>CAWCOC010000024.1:0-72765 GCA_963797035.1 Terriglobia bacterium | reverse complement strand
GGTGGCCAGGGACGGAATCGAACCGCCGACGCCAGCCTTTTCAGGGCTGCGCTCTACCATCTGAGCTACCTGGCCACGCTCGTTTCCGGAGTTTGCAGGGAAGTAGCGGTCAACGCCGCTTTGGATCAGCATCCGGAATGCTCATTGTAACAATCCCCACCCGAATCGCTCAAATCCCTTCGACAAAAGCGGAGCTGTCGCGCACCACGGCGCGTCACCCAACTCTTGTGGCGCGGGTGCCCTCGCCCGCGCCGCGGCACGGTTGCAGGCCGGCTTGTGGTCCCGCGTCAAGCTTCCGCAGTTGCAACGTTACTGCGCCGCCGCCCCGGAGTTCTGCTTCAGCCACGACGCCAGCTTCGCACCCTGGGTGTTGCGCACGCGTACGCAGGTATCGAGCCGCTCCAGTCCCTGGCGCAACGCGCGCGGCCCACCGGGATCAGGATGCTGCGCGAACCACTGTTGCACATCCTGCTTGGCCTGCTCGCTGCAGAAGGCGGCTGCCAGCCCGCCGAATCCGAAGCTGAACGTGCTGCCGATCTTTTTGTCGATCTCCGGCCAGTGCGATTTGAAATAGTCCCAGGCCAGTTCGCGTGTCTGTGGATTTTCCAGCAAGCCGCCCATTCCGCGGAACATGTCCTGGGCCCTGATCTTCGGCGACAACATCATCGCCAGCGTCCGCCGCGCCAGTTCGGGTTGCGGAAAGCGGGTCAAAGCCTCCATGTAAGCGTAGAGTTCCTGCGGCGACTTGGCCTGCGACATGTGTTGCTCGTATGCGTCGTAGAGCTTCGCATCGCCATCGAGGGCCGCCAGTTGCAGTGACAGGCCGCCCAGGTTCGGGTCCACCGAGGCGGGATCCTTCATGTACTGCTGCGCCATCTCCGAGGCCCGCCGCAGGACTTCCCGGTCGCGCCCGCTGTAGCCCAGCGCATCGATGATGGTTCTGCGGATGCTCTTGACGTCGTCGCTGTCGCCCGGCTTGGCACTCCAGCCGAGCTGGTTCAGCATCGGGCGGAACTGATTGCGCACCCAGGCGCGATAGGCTTCGCGATCGCTCTTCTCCACCAGGTCGTCGGAGATGATCGCCACCCGCTCCGCGATCTGCTGCACCACCTGTCTTGTGGCGTCGCTGCGCATGCCCTGCGCCAGGTCCAGATATTGCGAGATCGGATGCTGCGCGCCGCGGACCAGCGCCCACTCGTCATTGAGCAGCGAAACACGCTCTTGTGGCGTCAAGACCTGCTCGGCTGATTCCGCCAGCTTCGTCGTCAGTTCCGGACTGTACGCCGACCAGTAATATCCCTGGCCGCCGGCGTTCACGAATACCCACGGCGAGCAGCCATTTAACTTGAACGCCTGCTGCTTCTGCGTCATCAGCTCGCAGCGCGGCGCCTTCGCATCCGCCGACTTGATGCACACCGGAATCTGCCACAACTCGGGGCTGCCCGCCTTCAGCAGTTCCGGGTCATTGAAGAAGCGCGTCTGTGAGAGCTCAACCGACGTCTGGTTTCTCGTGCATTGCGCCTGCACGCTAACCATGGGCGCGCCCGCCTGCTCCACCCAGGTCGGCATCACCTTGTCGACCGGCTTACCGGAAGCCTTTGCCATCGCGTTCCAAAAATCTGCGGCGCGAGTGTTGCCGTAGGCGTGTTGCTCCAGGTACTGGTTCACTCCCTGGCGGAACGGTTCCTCGCCCAGCCAGCTTTCCAGCATGCGCAGCACGGCCGCGGTTTTTCCATAGGCGATGCCATCAAACAACGTTCCGATCTGCGCCGGGGTCTTGGCCTCGCTGCCGGGCGCGTGGATGGGGCGGGTGGACTTCAACGCGTCCACGCTCAGCGGGCCCTGTGGCGGCCAGATGTTCCATTCCGGTTTCCACGCGGCCAGCGGCTTGTTGGTCATCCAGGTCGCGAAGCCTTCATTGAGCCAGATGTCGTCCCACCATTGCATCGTGACCAGATCGCCAAACCACTGGTGCGCCATTTCGTGCGCGGTCACTCCACCGATTGCTTTGAGTTGCCCCAGACTGGCGGTTCGGTCGTCGGCCAGCAGCACTTCCTCGCGATACGTGATGTCCGCAGTGTTTTCCATGGCGCCGGCGCCGAAATCGGGCAGCGCCACCAGGTCCAGCTTGTGGAATGGGTACTTGATGCCGTAATACCGGTTGTAGAACTTCAGAATGTTTTCCGCCGATAGCAGCGCGAACTTGCCCATGTCCTTCTTGTCGGGGGTGGCGCAGACGCGAATCGGCGTTCCGTCGGCAGTTCCCTCCACGCACTGGAAGTCGCCCACCTCGAGTGCCACCAGGTAAGTGGACATCTTCGGCGACGTGGCGAACTTCAGTGTGTGCTTGCCCTCGCCCGGACCCGGCGTATCGGAAACAATTGCGCCGTTGGAAATCCCGGTATCCCCCGCGTTGACCACTGCGCTCAGGTCGAAGGTCGCCTTCATCGCCGGCTCGTCAAAGGAGGGAAACGCCCGCCGCGCATCGGTGGCTTCAAACTGCGTGACCGCGTAGTTGCGGCGCTTGGTCTGGCTAAGATAGAAGCCGCGGAGTTGATCGTTCAGCGTGCCGGTGAACTTGATGTGAATGCTGGCCGCCCCGGCGGGCACGGCATTGGCCAGCGCCAAGGTTGCCATCTCCGCTTTTTCGTCGGTGGTCACCTTGGCCGTTTGTGTCGACGAACCCGAGGTAACAGTCACGTCACCGAACTTGATCTCGGCCGCATTGAGCACGATGTTCGTCAGCGGCTTCAGTAACCGGACCTCAATCTTCTCCTCGCCCGCGAAGGTCGCGCTCTTCAGGTCCGGCGCCAGCGTGATCTGGTAATGGTTGGGGACCACGTCGCCGGGCAGCCTCTGCGCATTGCCCACACCGGCCATCAGCAACAACAGCGCCATCACAATCAACAACCGTTTCATCGTGCCTCCCAAGAAGGAACTCTCAGCTTAAATGATTTGTCCTTGCGCCATGGTCATCCCGCACAAATTGGAGCCGAACCAGTAGGCGATCTCGCGATAGTCCTGCACCCCGAACACCGCCAGGTCCGCATCCTTGCCCGCCTCCACGCTTCCCTTGCCCTCCGCCAGGCGTAGCGCGTGCGCGCCATTGATGGTCGCGGCGGCGATCGCCTCCGCCGGCGTCATCTTCATCTGCGTGCAGGCCAGCGAGAGCACGAACTGCATATTGCTGGCGGGCGAACTGCCGGGATTGTAATCCGTGGCCAGCGCCACCGGCACCCCCGCGTCAATCAGCTTGCGCGCGGATGGGTAGCGGTTCATGCCAAGAAAATAATTCGAGCCCGGCAGCAATGTTGCCACCGTATCCCGCTTTGCCAGTTCCCTGATGTCCCGCTCCGAGACATGGTCCATATGGTCGAGCGATGCGGGCTCCGCTGCATTCACCAGCGACGGCAGAAATCCCTCGCTCGGCGGCGATAGCTGTCCCACGTGGACCCGCGTGTCCAGCCGGTGCGCCAGCGCCGATTTGAAAATCAGCGCCGCTTCCGCCTCGGTGAACGCTCCGCGCTCCACGAAAACATCCACAAATTGCGCCAGCTTTCGTCGCGCCGCCTGCGGAATCATCTCCTCGCACACCACGCGGACGTACTCCAGGCGGCGGTCGGCATACTCGGCCGGCAGTGCGTGCGCTCCCAGCAGGGTCGCCACCACCGTGCCCGGCCACCGCCGCGAGGCTTCGCGGATCGCCTCCAGCGACTTCAATTCCGCTTCCAGGCTCAGCCCGTAGCCCGACTTCGCTTCCACCGTGGTGGTGCCTTGCGCCGCCATCTCGTTCAACGCCGGCAAAATTTTTCCCGCCAGCGCCGCGCGGCCCAGCTTCCGCACGCCCTCCACGCTGGAGCGAATCCCGCCGCCCGCTTCCGCGATCTGCTCGTAGCTCGCGCCGGCAATGCGCTTTTCGAAATCCACCAGGCGCGGCGCCGCGAAAGCCGGATGGGTGTGTGAATCCACGAATCCCGGCAGCACCACGCCTCCGCGGCAATCGATCTCCTCCACTTTTTTCTTGTGGGATTGCAGCCAGGAATCTCGCTGCGCGTCGCGCCGCTTGCCGGCGGAAACGATTTTGCCGCCATGGCACAGCACGGCGGCGTCTTCCAGCAATCCAATCTCGCCCAGTTCGCGCCCGCGGCGCGGCCCCGGCGGCCCTTGCAAGGTGAGGAGCTGGCCGATGTTGGTCAGCAGCAATGCCGGCATCTATTCCATCGCCTTGCTGAACATGAAGTCGTGATGCCACTCCGCCTGGCTGCCGCGCTGCCGCAGCGCCGTCGCCATTTGCGCCCAATGCCGCATCCCGTGCAGCAGCGCGTGCACGAAGCACTTTCTCTTGCTCGCCGTCGTCGCGCCGATCGACAGCGTCTTGAAGCTGATTACCTTGTTCCAGTCGGCCTCGGTCGCCCGCGCCATGAACTCGCGAAACTTCTTGCGCGCCGCATCCCCGATGGCGAATAGATCGTCCACCGTGTGCTTGGGCAGCGCCTCGTTGGCCGTCTCCGGTTGCTCCAGCAGACGTTCTCCGTAGCGCAGCTCCACGATGAAGATGTGAAACAGCACGCCGCGAACATCGTGCTGCATGGCCAGCTCCATCTTCATGTCGAGCGCGTCCGGATGCCGGCGGAACCACTCGCGCCACTGCTCAGTTTCCTGCTCGTCGTGGTTCAGAAGCTCGCTATAGGTGAGCGCCGCTCCGCCCGCTGCCGTCGCTGTTGCCGTCATGGCTGCTTCCCTTCTGCGCGCATGGGGATCTTGAACTCCCTGCGCCGCGCAAAATCAATCGCCTCTTGGTATCCCGCATCCACGTGCCGCGCCACGCCGATTCCCGGATCGTTAGTCAACACGCGTTCGATGCGCTTGGCCATCGCGTCGGTGCCGTCGGCGACGGTGACCTGCCCCGCGTGCTGCGAGTATCCGATGCCCACGCCGCCGCCGTTGTGGATCGACACCCAGCTTGCGCCGCTGGCCGTGTTCAGCATCGCGTTCAGCAGCGGCCAGTCGGCCACCGCGTCCGAGCCGTCCTTCATTCCCTCGGTCTCGCGGAAGGGCGAGGCCACCGAACCGGTGTCCAGGTGATCGCGCCCGATCACGATTGGCGCCTTGATCTTCCCTTTCTTCACCAGTTCGTTGATCGCCAGCCCGAACTGCGCACGCTCACCATAGCCCAGCCAGCAAATCCGCGCCGGAAGTCCCTGGAACTTGATCCGCTTCCGGGCCAGATTGATCCAGCGCGACAGAATCCGGTTGTCGGGAAACAGCTCCAGCACCAGCTCGTCGGTGGCGTGAATGTCGCTGGCTTCCCCGCTCAGCGCCACCCAGCGGAACGGGCCGCGTCCCTCGCAGAACAGCGGACGGATGTACGCGGGCACGAATCCCGGAAAATCGTAGGCGTTCTTCACGCCGTGCTCGAAGGCGAAGGTCCGGATGTTGTTTCCGTAGTCGAAGGTGACCGCGCCCATTTTCTGCAGCGCCAGCATGCCTTCCACGTGCCGCGCGATCGAATCCAGCGAGCGCTCCTGGTAGCCCTGGGGATCGCGCGTCCGCAACTCCGCCGCCTGCTCCACCGTCAGGCCCTGCGGGATGTATCCGTTCAGCGGATCGTGCGCGCTGGTCTGATCGGTCAGGATGTCGGGCACCACGCCGCGCGCCGCCAACTCAGGAACAATGTCGGCGCAATTTCCCACCAGCCCAACCGAGACATTCTCTTTCTTGCGCACCGCGTTTTTCAGGATGCGCAACGCCTCGTCGAGTGAGGTGACCATGAAGTCGCAGTAGCCGGTCTTCAGCCGCTTCTTGATTCGCTCCGGGTCTACGTCAATTCCCAGGAACGCCGCGCCCGTCATCGTGGCGGCCAGCGGCTGCGCTCCACCCATGCCGCCCATGCCGCCGGAAACGATCAGCTTCCCTTCCAGTTCGCCGCCGAAACTCTTTTCTCCCGCCGCCGCGAACGTTTCGAACGTGCCCTGGATAATTCCCTGCGACCCGATATAAATCCACGATCCCGCCGTCATCTGGCCGTACATCATCAGCCCGGCGTGCTCCAGCTCGCGAAACTTCTCCCAGTTCGACCAGTGCCCCACCAGGTTGGAATTGGCGATCAGCACCCGCGGCGCGTATTCATGGGTCTTGAAAATTCCCACCGGCTTGCCCGATTGCACCAGCAGCGTCTCGTCATTTGCCAGCGATTTCAGCGACCGCACGATGGCGTGAAAGCACGCCCAGCTGCGCGCCGCCCGCCCTGTGCCGCCATAAACCACCAGGTCGCGCGGACGCTCGCCCACCTCTTCGTCCAGGTTGTTCATCAGCATGCGCATGGCTGCTTCCTGCGGCCATCCCTGGCAGGAAATCTGCGTCCCGCGCGGCGCCTTCACCGGAACATACGTGCTCTGGTTGATTTGCGTCTCCACCGGCATAGAGAAGAATGGTATTCCTTGCGGCCTGTAACGTTCAACCGCGGGCGGCTTATCGACAGCGGAGATAACGAGGCTGGCTGGGATGGAAATTGCAAATTACAAATTGCAAATTACAAATCGGGAGATTCACCAGGTGTTATACGCGGTTCCGTCGGTGCCCGTCAGGGTCGATCCACTGTGCACGTCGGTAATGCCGGGCTCGTTCTGGTCCACGCTCTCCAGCACATCTTCCTGCACCACCTGCCAGGTGTCGCGTGAATTGGTGATCGGGTCCTTCGGAATCTCGCGCAAGTAACCTGCCTGCACCAGGTCTTGCAGCGACTGGGGCGCTTTCGCCTTGTCCATCGTATGCTGGTCGATGGCCTGCCGCATGGCAAACAAGTCCTGACGCAGCACCGCTTCCTTGGCTCGCAGGATGGTCTGGTGATAGATGGGAACAGCAATCGAGACCAGGATCAGGATAATGCTGATCACCACCATCAGCTCGATGATGGTGAACCCCCGCGATTTGCGTCCTAATCTCATTCGCTCAGCGCACTCAAATTACAAATTGCAAATTACAAATTACCATTCGGAATACTTCGTGCCATCCAGCCCCGTGCCCGTCGATTGGGTGTACACGTCGAACACGTTGTCACCGCACCACGACTGGGAATCAACGTCGTCCTTCATGCAGCGCTTGCCCCAATCGTCCTTGCCGGTCATGGGATCGATGGGGATTCGCCGCAGGAACCGGACTTTCTTGCCGCCCACATCCACGCCATTCACCAGGGTCTCCAGGTCCGGCGGATAGCCTTCGGTCCCCAGCTTCACCTGAAACGCGCCGCGGTCGGCGGCGTCCTTGTAGCGGTCGATGCCGTCGCGGATTTCCCACAGCGCCTGCCGCAGGTTATGCTCTTTTTCGCGCCGGATTTTCACGCGCGCGATCGGGATCGCCGCTCCCGTCAGGATTGCCAGGATAGTGATCGCGACAATCAACTCCACCAGGGTCAGGCCGCGCTGCCCACACCATCTTCGCCCGCGCAGTCCCACGTTCTTCTTCTCAGGAATATGCAAAAGACACAACTCTCGCGGATAGATTCGATTCTTGCTATTGTAAACGACCCTGCGCCGCCCAGCCCGCTGTTTACCCAGATCACCCGTTCACCCGATCGCCAGTTCACCCGATTACTTCACGCTCACCATTGCCCGGCCCGGAGTCACCTGCACCGGCTGCATCGCGGGATCGCGAGCGCCCGCCTTGGTAATGCTGAGCGTGGATTGTCCCGGCGCCTTGGCCATGAACGTCAGGGTAAACACCGAACCCTGCCCCGAGACTCCTCCCGAACCCGGCGGCCGGGTTGCCGAGATTTGCTCCACGCCGGGCGCGTCTTCACGGTGCACGATCACCACCGGTTGCCCGTCGCGCGACAGGAAATTGCCGTTCGACACATTGATCAACTGCAGCGACTTCGAATCGTAGCTGAGCTGGATCGGGATCGAGTACAGGTTCTGCGCGCCGCTCACCGTCACATTCACGGCGAAGGTGGATCCCACCGGCTGGCTGACCTGCGGCGGCTCGAAACTTAAAATCGCAGTCCCGGCCGGAGACGGCTGGGCCGGAACCCCGGGTTGCGTCGCCGGAACCGGCGGCATTTGCGGCGCCGGAGTGATGGGCGCAACCGGCGCCTGACCCGGAGCTTGTGCCGGTGCGGCATGCGCCGCGCCTGTGCCGTTTCCGTTGCTCGACGGCGAGGGCGACTTGCGCCGCAGTTCGATGGCGTTGGCCGTGCCCACATCAATCGCCCTGAGGTTGGCGGCGGTCACTTCGTGACCGCGAATGACGTGCGGAACCAGCACGAACACGATTTCGTTGGTCCGGCGCTCCGTGTTCTGCGACGAGAACAGGTATTTCAACAGCGGCACCTGCGAGAGGAACGGATAGCCATTGACGCTCTTCAGCATGTCCTCTTCCAGCATCCCGCCCATCAGGCTGGCCTCGCCATCCTTCAGCCGGATAGTGTGCTCCACGCGCCTTTGCCCGATCACCGGCTGGTCGATGCCGCCGATGCTGACGTGCGAACTCACCGACGAAACTTCCATCGTCAGCTTCAGGGTCACTTCGCCCGACGCGTGCACCGTGGGCTGCACGTCAATGTTCACGCCCACGTCGATGTACTGGAATTGCGTGTTGACCAGCGGGTTGATGCCCACCCCGCCGATGCCGGGCTGGAACGAACCGGTGGCTACCGGAACGCGATCGCCGATCTTCAGCGTGGCCTTTTGCCCATCGAGCGCGCGGATCTGCGGATTCTGGATGATCTTAGTATCGCTGTCGGTAAACAGGAAATTCGCCGTCGCGCCCGGAATCGTCACTAAGAAATCGTTCGAGGTCAGGTTCGCCAACTTGTTCAGCGTAACTGCATTGCTCGTGCCGGTGGTCGTGCCGGTGGTGGTTGTGGTTCCGGTGGTAGTGCTTCCCGTCGTACTGGTCAAGTTCGGTTGCAGCTGGATGTTGGCTGACGTTGGCGGCGAAATCCCCAGGTTGCGCATCTTGTCGCGGCTCACCTGCATCACCGCGATGTCCACCACCACCTCGGGCCGCGCCTTATCCAGGTCGTTCACCAGCTTTTCCGCCAGCGCCACCTGGTCCGGGGTTCCCCGGATCACGATCGCGTTCTGCGTCGCCAGCGAAATCACGCGCGTGATCTCCACCACCGTGCGCAGCGTGTTCACAATGTCCTGGATTTCGGTGGTCTGCGCCAGGTTCGACAAGTAGAACGTTTTGACCACGTTCTGTTCGATCTCGTTGCGCTTCGCCTTGGTGTCGGCGGCCACGAAAATCGTGTTCGGCGTCACCGCCCGCCAGAACGTCTTCGATTCCAGCGACACGATTTCCAGCGCCTGGCTGAGGGAAACGTTGTTCAGATCGATGGTGATGCGCCGCGAGACATAATCCGGATCGAACAGCACGTTGATGCCGGCCAATTTCCCGATGGCGGTATACACGTTCTTGCTGTCGTCGGTCTGGCGGATCGTGATCGGGACGTTGGAGATCGCTTTCAGCTCCGCCGGTCCTTCCGCCTCCGCTGCCATTCGGCCCAGGTCGGTCATGCGCGACTGCGGCCCCTGCCCCTTTGGCTGGGCCTGTTCCAGCATCTCGCGCGTGCGCCGGATTTCCTGCTGCGAGACATCCAGGGACGGATCGATCTGCGCCGCGTGCATGAATTCCGCCAGCGCCGCCTGCAAATCTCCGTTGTCCCGCAGTTGCCGCCCGCGGTGCACGTGCGCCGCCGCCGCCTGAAAGCGCGAGCGCTCGAAGGACGCCCGGTAGCGCAGTTCCTTGGGCTTCAAATCGTAGGCTTGTTTATAGAATTCGTAGGCTTGCTCCCAATGCTGCCGGGCCTCGGCATCCTGGCCTTTGTTATAAAGACCTTTGGCTTTGTCGGCGGAAGCGGGGAGCGCGAGGGTCAGCACCAGCAGCAATGCGGTGGCGACGCGCCGGAACTGCGCGCCGGCCCTCAAGGTCTGCTGAAAACTTTGTTGCTGAAGCAGATGCATGAGAGTCGAAATTATAGCATCCGGCTTTGGTCGCGGTGCGAGGGTTTGGCGGCGAGGCACCTCGAATGCAAACGCCGTGCTAGCATAAAAGTTTCGTTGCCGGAGGTTGTGCAAATTTCATGGCGCGGCAGGCGGCACATCCCACGCGGCCCAACCCGGAAAAGAACCCGCGCCGCGACCCCATCCCCGCCGGCCTGCGCGATGCCACCGTCAACCGCGCCGCTTCCCATAACTACTTCCTCACCGACAAGTTCGAGGCCGGCGTGGTCCTCACCGGCACCGAGGTCAAATCGGTTCGCGCCGGCCGCGCCAACCTCAAGGATGCCTACGGCTTGGTGAAGGACGGCGAGCTCTGGCTGCTGAATGCCCATATCGGTCATTATGAACACGGCAACATCTTCAATCACGAGCCCACCCGTACCCGCAAATTACTGGTCCATGCCGCCGAGTT
This sequence comes from Terriglobia bacterium, assembly GCA_963797035.1. GTDB lineage: Bacteria > Acidobacteriota > Terriglobia > Terriglobales > Acidobacteriaceae > JAIQGF01. The sequence continues at coordinate 62,352 of CAWCOC010000024.1, read as the reverse complement.
GCGCAAGCTGATCGGCAAGACCCAGCAAAAAGGCATGACCCTGATTCCCACGCGCATGTACTTCAAGAAGGGCCGAATCAAAGTAGAGATGGCGCTCGCCAAGGGCAAACAGCTCTGGGACAAGCGCGAAACCGAGCGCCGACGCACCGCCGACCGCGAGGCCCGCGAGGCCGTGGCCCGCTCGCGAAAAACTTAGAACCCGCTCTCATCGTGTCACGGTTCAATTAGAACGCTGCAGTTACCATTGACCAATGACCAACGACTAACGACCGACGACCGAAAACTTATGAATACCAAGCTCTCGTTCTCCTCTCCCGCGCAACTCGAAACCGAGTGTCTTGTCCTCCCCGTCCTCGATCACGGCGATAAGGACAAGCCCGATGCCCGCCCGGCCACCACGGAAAAGGCACTCACGGATGCGGCCGCCGACCTCATCTCCAGCGGCGAAGTCTCGGGCAAGATCTTCGAGACCGTCATGCTCCATCGTCCCGCCGGCATCAAGGCGAAGCGCCTGCTTTTGGTCGGCGGCGGCAAGGCCAGAAATTTTTCCGCTTTTGAGCTGCGCAAGCTCGCCGGCACGGCCGTCCGCTTCCTCAAGCCGAAGTCCATCCGCAGCTTCGCTTTTGTCCTGTCGCCGCTGCCCACCGGCGCGGCCGACGCCGTGAAGGCCGTGGTGGAAGGCGCCTTCGTCGGCAATTTCGATCCCGACAAGTACCGCAGCGACCGCAAGGACCAGCGCATCGACGAACTAACCATCGTAACTTCGACGGGTGGGGATACCGAGCCCGGCCTTCGCGCCGCCGTCGAGCAAGGACGCATCCTGGGCGAGTCGCAGAATTTCACCCGCGAGCTGGTCAACGAGCCCGGCAATCGCATGACTCCCACCATGATGGCCGAGCACGCGCGCCGCATGGTCGAATCGCTCAACCTGCCCGAACTCAAAATCGAAACCTACGGCGCCGACAAGATCAAAGAGCTGAAGATGGGCGCATTCTGGAGCGTCGCCCAAGGCTCCGACGAACCGCCCGCCCTCATCGTGGTGCGCTACGAACCGAAGGACGCTCCCGCTACGCCCGTCATCGGGCTGGTCGGCAAGGGCATTACCTTCGACACCGGCGGCATCTCCATCAAGCCCGCCGACGGCATGGAAAAAATGAAGTACGACATGGCCGGCGGCGCCGCCATGCTGGGCTCCATTCGCGCCATCGCGTTGCTCAAGCCCAGGGTCCGCGTCATTTGCGTGGTCTGCGCCAGCGAAAACATGCCCTCCGGCAAAGCCCAGAAGCCGGGCGACGTGCAAATCGCCATGTCCGGCAAGTCCATCGAGATCATCAACACCGACGCCGAAGGCCGGCTGGTGCTCGCCGACGGCCTCTATTACGCCCGCCAGCTCGGCGCCACTCACCTGGTCGACGCTGCCACCCTCACCGGCGCCTGCGTGGTCGCCCTCGGATACGTCAACGCCGGCGTCTTCACCAACAACGACGCCATGTGGGAGCGCTTCCGGGGCGCGCTCGAACGCGCCGGAGAAAAAATGTGGCGCCTCCCCGTCGATGCCGACTACCAGGAACTCATCAAGAGCAACATCGCCGACATCAAGAACACCGGCGGACGCTGGGGCGGCGCCATCACCGCCGCCATGTTCCTCAAGGAATTTGTCGACGAAACTCCCTGGATGCACCTCGACATCGCCGGCACCGCCTGGGAAGAGGACAGCAAGGCCTGGATCGCCAAAGGCCCGTCGGGAATCGCGGTCCGCTCGCTGGTGGAATTCGTGCGCGACTTCGAGCGCAACCCACCGCCAAGCGACAATTTCTAACCGCCCAGCGTGTGCTGGCACGCCAATACTTTGACTAACTGGCAATACTTTGCCTAACTTTGGTAGGCCCCGGCGCCTTCGGCCTGTTCTATTTCTTTGGTAGGCCCCGGCGCCCTCGCCGGGGCTCCCTTATCTCTCACCCGGAATCTCAACCGCTGCGGGCGCCCTCGCCCGCGGCTGCAAGTCCTCAAGCATCTCGCTTTGCGATGTATTTAACCTTCCCCGCGCCCCGCCATCACTCACATCCGCTACAATCCCCGGGATGTTCCCTTTAGAACCGTAAGGAGGTTCTGTGGCTAACAATCGAAACTCAGAACTCAACCGCCGCCACTTGCTCAAGCTCGGCCTGGTCTCGGCCGCCGCGGCTTCGCTGCCGAATCTCGCGCTGCACGCGCAATCCTCCCCGGAGAGTTGCGCTCCTCCCATTCCCCAGGACCACATGCCGTCCAACGGCGGCTCCTGTCCCTATCCCATTCCCTGGCTCGACAAGAACGGCAACCACAACCAGAGCCCGATGGCCAACGTCGAGCTATCCAACATCTTCCACTTCAGCGGCAAGCTGGCACGCTGCGCCGGTTTTCACGGCATGGGCACCGATAACCAGGGCAACCGCCTCGCCTGGGGCAATCCCACCACCGACTACAGCTACATGGCGGGAGAATACTGGGCGGCCCGCAAGGCCCACCAAGCCATCTTCTCCCACACTTGACTCACCGTCTTCAAGGGACCGGCGGTCCCTGCCAACCAGATCCACGATTTCCATCCGCCCATCTCGCCGGAAGGACTGTACTGGGTTACCCCGGTACCGGCCAGCGGTCTCGTCTTCAGCCCCGATGGGAAAACCGCGACCTTGCAGATGACCAACGTTGCCATCATCGACCAGCCGCGCTGGCCCGCCATGGATGCCGAGACCACGCCTGCTTTCATGGATTTCAAGCTGGTGTTTAAAGCGCTGGATGAACCTGTCAACTATGACGACCCGAGGCGCCAGTTCCGCTTCGAAGGTCACAAGGCCAGCGCGCAATTGGAGGCGACCATGCGCGTGCCCTCCATTGGCTTCACCTTCAAAACCGATCCCCTGGAGAAATCGAGCTGCGACTTCGCCGTCATGGGAACCGAGGTCAACGGCAAGTTCTACGAGCCGAAACGATGATTCTGACCCGTGCGGCACACGTGTGTGGCACACGCGTGTGGCACACGCGCCTCGCGTGTGCTTTGCCATAGCGTGCCGGCTCGAGCGCACGATCAACCAGGAACAAGATCAACTAAGAATTGGTAGGCCCCGGCGCCTCGCCGGGGCTGCTTTCTTTCCCTGACCAAATCGCAGCCTGCATCAACTCAAACACCGGGTAATCCTTCGCCACTCCGGCGAACGCATCCGCTGGCGACCCCGCTGCAACCGGAAAATACCGCTGCACTGTCGTCTTGAACGAATCCAGGTACGCTTTCAGGATCTCGGGCTTTTCCGCGTCGGCCAGCGCTCGCAGGCGAAACGTCTGGCGGAAGCTGCCGCGTTTCAGCGTCACCTCGCCCGCTGCCTCCGCGTTGCGCACCCACTGCGTGCGCCCACGCGGCGCCACCAGGTATCGCTTGCCGTCCCGTTCGAGAAGATCGACCGGATTGGCATAAATCTTCCCGCTCTTGCGCCCGCGCACCTGCAGCAGGTAGTTGTGCCGCATGCCCAACCCAAGCCCGACCAGCACGCCGAATATGTGATTGAACACACGCTCCACCGCCCCCGGTTTGCGATATGCCGGCGGTTGCTCCATCGCTACCTCGCCTTCTTGCGCTTCGGCTCTTCCAGCTTCCAGAAATTCCCAGTCAGGCCGATCCTCGCCAGCGCCTCCCGCGACTCCGGCAAAGTTTTCGGACGCCACTCGGGACGCAGCCGGTCCCCATACCACTCCCGCGCAAGCTTCCATCCCTGCGCCATGGTGATCATCCCGCCGCGCGGACGCTTCCACTGTGCGCACCAGCGGTCGACATGCTGTTCCGACTGGAACAGGAGCATGGTCTTTCAGGTGAAGACGACGTCGTCGTACCAGTGACGCGCCGGCACGGCGAAGTGGATCACTCCCGCCGGCGCCCTCAGCTTCCCGTTCCTGACCTCCAGGACAATGCGGTGATTGCAGCACCCGCAGGAGGTATTGATCACGGCGTCCCGCCCCAGCATGGCGGGAATGCCCAGCGCGTCCCAGATGCAGTTGCCCCACCATTGCCGATTCCCGGTCCGCACCGGAAACGTGGTGGGAACGGCGGAGAACGGCGCGGCGCGCCAAAGTTCGCCATCATCCTGCAGCAGAAATGCGTGGGTTGCCGCAAGCCGTTGCAGTGCGCGACGGATCGTCGTTGTCGATTCACCGAGTCCGGCCGCCATCTCGCTCACCTTCGGCGCCCCTCCGCGATCGATAAAATGTTTGTAGATGAACAGCCGCAGCGCGCTGCCGGCATCGTCAGAATGGCGCATACCCTTCATGTTTTCTCCAGCCCATAAATAGATATTTCACAGCGAACCGCGGCTTCATTCTTCATTCTTCTACGGCACGCCGGAACAGCGTCACCATACGCGGCATGGCTCCTGGCTGGCCATCGCATCGCGGGTTTTGCAGTGGTACGCCTTCGCAAACCCCGGCATGTTGCTGACCACGCCATTCACCCGCCATCGGGCGGGAGCATGGGGATCGCTGCGCGCCCAAATGGCAGCCGTCTTATCGGTCACGTTCATGCAGCGCCACTGCGCCCAGGCAAGGTAGAATCGCTGTTCCGGCGTATACCCGTCAATCGGTTCGCCGCCCTCCGGGTGCTCGCTCTCGAAGGCGCGCCAGGCAAGTTGCAGGCCGCCGTTGTCGGCGATGTTTTCGCCCAGCGTGAGTTCGCCGTTCACCTTGAGATCGCCCACCGCCGTGTAGCGGGAGTACTGCCGCACAAAGCAGGCGGCGCGTTGCTCGTAATGGCTGGCATCCTCCGCGGTCCACCAGTTTCGCAGGTTGCCGGCGCCGTCGAACAGGTGCCCCTTGTCATCGAAGGCGTGCGAAATCTCATGCCCGATCACCGCGCCGGCCAGGCCGTAGCTGATGGCATCGTCCATGCGCGGGTCGAAAAACGGCGGCTGCAAAATTCCCGCGGTAAAGACCACCACGTTCAGCGGATTATCGTGGTAGCCTTCCACCCCTTGCGGCAATTCGTAGAACTCCTCACGGTCCACCGGCTTGCCGATCTTCGCCATCAGTCGCTGGAATTCATGTTCCTGGGCGCGAAACGCGTTGCCCACCGCATCGCCCCGCCGGATCTCCAGTTGCGAATAATCGCGCCACCGCTCCGGGTATCCAATCATCACCCGCAGCATTTCCAGCTTGCGTAGCGCCTCCTGCCGGGTGCTCGGGCTCATCCAGGAAGTCTGCCGGATGTCCTGCTCCATCGACCGGCGCACCTGCGCAACCATTTCCAGTACGCGCTGCTTGGTTTCCGGCGGGAAGTAGCGCTGGACGAACACCTGCCCCACCGCTTCGCCCAGGTCGCGGCTGGTCAGCGATCCGCACTGCTCCGGCCGCGGCAATGGCTCTTTCATGCCGCGCAGACTTTTGCTGTAAAAATCGAATTCGGCATCGCGAAATCGTGCGGGCAATGCCGGTGTCGCCAGGCGCGTCAGTTGCCAGCGCAGGTAATTGCGCCAAGCCGGCAGCGGCGTGCTCTTCACCAGCTCTTCGATCGCTCGCATGTATGCCGGCACGGCCACATTCAGCGTGCCCTCCGCCGGCGCTCCGGCGGCCGCAAAGTAGCGCTTCCAGCGGAACGACGGCGCCAACTTCTCCAGGTCTTCGAGCGTCATCTCGTGGTACCAGGCGCGCCGGTCGCGACGCTGCAGCGGAGTGAGCGCCGACTTTGCCAGCGCGGTCTCGACGCGCAAGACGTCCTGCGCCGCGGCCGCTGCCTGTTTCCCATCCTGTCCCAGCATCCTCAAAACTGCTTCCAGGTGCGCTCGATAACCCTTCCGGGCCTCCAGCATTGCGGCTTCGTCTGACGTGTAGTAGCTCACTTCGGGCAGGTTCAAACCGCTCTGGTCCAGGTAGGCGATCACCTGGGTAGCGTCTTCGAGCCGCTGATCGGGACTCAGCGAAAACAGCGGGTCCGTGCCAATGCGGTGAAGTCGCCCGATCTCCTCCGCCAGGTTGTCGGCCGATTTCACCGCGTCAATTCGCTTTAACTCGGCCCGGAGCGGGTCCAACCCCTTCTTCTTGATCGTTGCCGTATCAATGCACGAAGCGTAGTAGTCGCCAATCTGCTGCTCGGACTTGCTCCGTGCGCGACTAGCTTCGGCCGCCTGTGCCAGGATGTCCCTCACCCGCGCGTCGTTGACTTGCCGCATCTGCTGGAATACGGCCGTGTAGGAACGGTTCGCCGGGATGGGATGGCCCCTCCGCCAGTCGCCGCACGCGTAATCGTAAAAATCCGCGCACGCGTCGGCCGAGGGGTCGACGGCGTGAATGTCAAACTTCAGCTCAGGGCTAGGAGGATGGGCTGTTCCTGGAGCGGCCTGTGCGGCGCACCGCGGTACCACAACCGCCGAGCAATAAGACACGACGATCAGCTTAGGCATGTTCTGTTAGACGGGCGACCCGCCGTCATGTCACCGCGGGAAGGCACGGCTTAATTCTCATTCGATCCGAGATTGCCATGCGGGCGCTAGCCATAGATAGCATGTACCGATGGGCCGCCGGCGTTCTCGCCGGCGGCTAAGCGGATGTGTGGCACACGCGCCCTCGCCTGCGCTTTCAACTTACACTTGCACTGGTGGGCCCCGGCGCCCTCGCCGGGGCTGCGCCCGGCCAATGACAAATGTCTATTTCGCGGGCGCCCTCGCCCGCGAAAGGTCGATCTAAAGGTTGATCTAAAGTACAGACGCCAGGCTTCAGACCGTGTCGTTTTTCCTGTAGCCTGAAGCCAGATCCACAGTGTCCCTACTTCGCTTCGTACACCGTCTTCCCGCCCACCACCGTCCGCAACACTTTCGTCTGCAAAATTTCCGCCGGAGCAACCTTGGTGATATCGCGATCCAGCACCACGAAGTCCGCCAGGAATCCCGGCGCCAGCCTTCCCTTCTCCGACTCGGCAAATTCCGCGTACGCCGCGCCGGTGGTATAGGCGGCGATCGCCTGGTCAATCGAGATCTTCTGCTCCGGCACGTACTCCTTGGTGCCGGCCTCGTTCTTGCGCGTCACCGCCGCATAGAGGCCGCGAAACGGCGTGATGGGTTCCACCGGGTAATCGGTGCCGAACGCCAGTACGACGCTGTTCTTTAAGAACTCCGCCCAGGCATAGGAGTGTTTCGCGCGCTCGGGCCCGATGCGCGCCATCGCCCAGTTCATGTCGGTCAGCAAGTGGTTGGGCTGCATGGAGGCGATCACCTTCAGCCGGCGGAAGCGCGCGAAGTCCTCCGGCGCCACCACCTGCGCGTGCTCCACGCGGAAGCGGAACCCGCCCGGCTGTCGCAACTGCGGCGCGTTCGGGTTCTTTTCTTCCACGTAGCGTTCGGCCTGCGCAAAGGCCTCGAGCGCCATCGCCACGCCCGCGTCGCCGATGGCATGGAACCCCATCTGGAAGCCCGCTGCCGCGCGTTGCGCCGCCAGTTGATCCAGCCTCGCCTGCTCAAACTGCGGCAGGCCGGAATTCTTCGGCTCGTCGCTGTAGGGCGCCAGCATGGCCGCCGTATGCGATCCGATCGATCCGTCCATGAAGCCCTTCAGCATCCCGGTGTGCAGCATCGGGTCCTGCGGCGAATGGAACACGCGATGCTGCTCCAGGATGTTCAGCGGCTGCGGAAACGGCAGCCACTCCGTGATGCGCAGCGTCAGCTTGCCTTCGTTTTCCAGGTCGGCGTAGGTAAGAAAATCTTCCCACTGCGAATTGTCCTGCGCCGAGGTCAGCCCATACCGTGCCGCTTCCTGCAGCGCCAACTCCGCTCCCCGACGGCGTTGCGCCAGCGTCGGCGGCGGCACTTTGCTCCGTATTAAATTCTGTGCTGTCTCGCGGAAGCCTCCCGAAGGCTCTCCGTTCGCGTCGCGGTCAATCCGCCCTCCCGACGGATCCGGCGTCTCTTTCGTGATTCCCGCCGCTCGCATCGCCGCCGTATTCGCCACCAGCATGTGGCCGTCGGTGCGGATGAACAGCGCCGGATGATCGCCGGTCACCGCGTCCAGGTCCTGGCGCGTCGGAATTTTCTGCTCCGCCCACTTGGTATCGTCCCAGCCCCGGCCCTGAATCCACTCGCCCGGCCCGGCGCTCTTCACCCGCTCGGCAATCCGCGCCTTCATCTCCTCCAGCGACTTGATTCCCGACAACTCGACGTTCAGCATCTCAAAGCCGCCGTTGGCCAGGTGCAGATGTGCATCGTTAAACCCCGGCATCACGAAGCGTCCGCCCAGGTCGATCACCCGGGTGTGCCCGTGCTTGAGCTTCCGGATGGCCTCCGTGCTCCCGACCGCGGTAATGCGCCCGTTGCGCACCGCCATCGCCTGCGCGCGGGGATAAACTTTCGCCGCCGCGCCGCCAAAGCCTTCCTCCGCGCCGATGTAGATGTCGCCGTTGATGAAGATCTGGTCAGGAGCTTCGACTTTGCTGGTTTGCGCTGGCAGGTTCATTGCAAGAAATAAAAAGACTAGAAGCACAGCGGCTAGTTTCATTCCTGGACTCCCGCCACGGCAAGCGCGGTCAGCAGGATGCGCCGCAACCCGAGATCGCGTCCCGTGGGGTCGTACCACTCGTGCAGCGTGTGCGCGCCGCCGCCGGCGCCCCCGGCGCCAATCGCCAGCGCGTCGCGTCCCTGGGAGAGCGGGATGTTGGCGTCGGTCGAGGCGCGTTGCAGCCGGGCGTTGTTGTCCAGCAGCATGTCCACCGCCTGGATCACCGCCAGCATCCGGCTGTCGGCGCTGAGGCGCGCCGCCGGACGGCTGCCGATCACCTTGATGTCGGCCGCCAATCCGCTATGCGAGCGCCCGCCGAACGTGGTGCGCGGCTCCTGCGCGACGGCGCGCTCGATGGATTCGCGCAGCGCGCGCTCCAATCTCTCCACCTGCTCCCCGGCCGCCGAGCGGATGTCCACCTTGATCGTCGCCGACTCCGGGATCGAGTTCACCGAGGTGCCGCCGCTGATCACCCCGACGTTGAACGTAGTTTTTGGCGAGGCAGGAACCGGCGTGTGCGCGAACTGGTCAATGGCGCGCGCCAGCACCACGATAGGGTTGGCGGTCCCGAAGTCGCTCCAGGAGTGTCCCCCCGGCCCGAAGATCGTTACCAGGAAGCGCTTGCTGCCCAGCGCTTCGGTCACGATGGTGTCGGTCCCGGCGCCGTCCAGCACCAGCGTCGCCTCGATCGCGTCCCGCCAGCGCGGCTCGGCGAACAGGTAGCGCATGCCGCGCACGTCGCCTTCCCCTTCTTCTCCCACGTTGCCGACGAACACCAGCGGCCACTCCGTGCCAATGTCGGCGTGGCCCATCGCCCCGGCCAGCGCCAGCAGCGCCGTGATCCCCGCGCTGTTATCGGAAACGCCCGGCCCGTAAAGCCGGTTGCCCTCGCGCCGGATGCTCGCCCCCGTGCCGGCGGGAAACACGGTATCGATGTGCGCGGTGATGGCAAGGAACTTCGCCTCGCTCTGCCGCTGGCATCCCGGCCGGATGCCGATCACGTTGCCGATCCCGTCCACGTGGACGTCCTCGAGCCCCAGTTCGCGAAAACGCGCGGCCAGCCACTGCGCCCGCGCTGCTTCGCCGAACGGCGGCGCGGCGATTCGGGTGACCTCCAACTGTCTTTCGATCAGTAGCTCTTCGTGCGCCAGAAACCAGGCAGCGGCGGCTTCCACCGGCGCCAGCCCCGCCACGCGCGCCACTTGCTGCGCCGCTCCGTTGAGCGACGCGCGCGACTCCGCGGCTGAAGGCAGTTTCGCCATGAGCAAACCATGGAGTTTACCCTAAACCTGCAAGGAAGCGTCTGGCATTTCAGGCAGAGCGGAAGGTCCAACTCGCCCAGCCGGGCGCTCGGGCAGCCGGCCCTCTTCAATTTACAATCTTCAATTCACTGCTGTCATCCTGAGCGAGGGCGCACGCCCGAGTCGAAGGACCCCTTGCCCGTTTGCAGCACTCGCGACACGAAAAGGCATTTCAATTCCGGCTTCCATAGATGGCAGCTCGGAACATTTCCTTGCGGCTTGCCCGCTTGACACTTGCTTCTGCAATCTTCAATCTGCAATCTGCAACCCGGGCGCCGGCTGGCAGCACTCCAGGATCTCATTTTCGGTGAGCATGCGGTCCGACATCTTGGCGCGTTGATAGATGCGCTCCACCACCTCGTGCGCCGGCTCCAGCCCGTGGCGTTCCAGCCAGAAAATGATGTTCGACTTCCCGCTCATCGGCCCGATCTCGATGATCTGCTCCAGCCCGAAGTAGTGCGCCGGCACGCCGGAATACACGTTGTTGGCCAGCTCGATGTCGTTTTTCTTGTACGCCTTGATCACTGCCGCGGCGTGCACCCCGGTCCCGGTGCGGTAAGCATCGTCGCCCACCACCGGATAATTGCGCGGGATGGGCAATCCGGTGGCGCGCGCGATCGCCAGGCAATAGTCCTTCAGCCGGGAGAGGTCCTGGTCTTCCCACGGCGTCACCCCCATCAGCTTCAGGTTCACCAGCATCTGGTCCATCTGCGTGTTGCCGACCCGCTCGCCGATGCCCAGCCCGCAGGCGTGCACGCAATGCGCCCCGCCCATCAGCGCGGCCAGCGAATTCGCCAGCGCCATGCCCCGGTCGCAGTGTCCGTGCCAGTCCACGCGGATCATCATGCCCGAGGGAACCACCACTTCCTTGACGATGTAGCGCACCAGGTGCAGCGCGCCCATCGGCGTCGCGTGCCCGCAGGTGTCGCAAATTACGATGGCCCGCGCCCCGCAATTGATCGCCGCCGTGTACAGCTTCTTCACCGTCTCCGGGTCGCACCGGGTGGTGTCCTCGGTCACGTACATCACGGGCAGGCCGAGCGACACCGCGTACTTCACCGCTTTTTCCGTGGTCTGGAGCAGAAAATCGTCGCTCCAACCCTCGGTGTAGCGGCGGATCGGGCTGGAGCCGATGAAGGTCGCGGCCTCGATTTCCAGCCCGGTTTTTTGCGTGATCTCGGCGATCGGTCGGATGTCGTTCTCGTGCGTCCGCGCCGCGCAGTTCGCCTTGATCTTCATCTTGTGGTGGACAATCTCGCGCGCCAGCGCCGTGGCGTGCTCCACCGCGCGCGGCCCCGCGCCCGGCAGTCCGATGTCCAGCGAGTTGATGCCCAGCGCCTCCATCAGGTGGAGGATTTCGATTTTTTCCGGGACCGAGGGATCGCGCACCGAGGGCGATTGCAGCCCGTCGCGCAGCGACTCGTCATTCAGCAACACCGGCCCGCCCGGCTTGGACTCCGGCCCAGGCATGTTGTTCCAGTCGTAAATCAGGTCGGTTGCTTTCACGCTCATGAGCTTAGATGCGCAAGGAAAGCGATTAGCAATTAGCGATTAGCCGTTAGCTGCTGACGCTACCCCTCCGCATCCGCGCTTGTCCGCCCATCACTCCCGCCGTTCATTCCGACACGAAGCGCAGCGAAGGGAGGAATCTGTTTTAGCTAATTGCTAATTGCTAACTGCTAATTGCTTCCTACTTCCCATCTTTCGGCGGCAGCGTCAACCCGAAGGTCGAAATCTGTCCCCGCCCCGCCACATTGATGCCGCTCGGATCCTGCGCATTGGGCAGGTACAGCATGCGGCAATGCTCGCAGCGGTAGACTTCCGCGTTCGCTCCCAGCGCCTGCTCCACATCGCCGCAGGCTTTTTCCAGCACGTCGCTGGAATAAAACCAGCGCTTCAGGTGCCCGCCGCACAACTTGTTCTTCTCGTCCTTCTCGTTGCAGGCACGCTGGCCGGGCTTCTTGATCTTGATTTTGTGTTTCGCGAGTTGCGGCAGGTTCGTGGTGGTGGCCAAGGACAAGTACCCCGCTAAAATTGCAAATGGATTTGGCTAACCCGCTATTTTACTGGGGAAAGTGCCCTTAAGGAAGTAAGTTATTGGTTTTGCAGCTGTCACGCGCCCTCGCCCGCGATCCTGCGCCATCCTGACCAGCTGTCATCCTGAGCGTAGCGAAGGATCTGTGCATTTCATTCGGGGCGAGCTCCACTCCTCGCCGAATCAAGAGAATTGTCATCCTGAGCCAGGGCGCACGCCCGAGTTCCTGTCATCCTGAGCGAGGGCGCACGCCCGAGTCGAAGGACCCCACACCCGCTTGCACTTCCAGATCAGCCACAAGGCATTTCAACTCGAATCCTGAAATCCTCACACCTTCCGCCGCCACAGCGCCCGCGACGCCCTTACCGCGCCCCGCATCCGCGCCCCCAGGCCAGGCGCGAACAGCCAGTCGGTGAAGGCTTCCATCTGGCGGGCAAACTCCGGCCCGTAGCCGTACCACCAGGTTTTCTTCATCCTCGGCAGGCGGTCTGAATCCAGGTATTGCACCCATGCCATCTCTTCCAGCCCCACCTTCCCGTGCGTGCGCCCAATGCCGCTGCACTTCACGCCGCCGTGCGGGGCCTCGCTGATGCCGAACCCGATCACCGCGTCGTTCACCAGCACCGTTCCCGCCGTGATGCGCGCCGCCAGTTGTTCGCCACGGCGCCGGTTGCGCGTCCACACGCTGGCGGCCAGCCCGAACTCGGAGTCATTGGCCAGCGAGACCGCCTCCTCGTCGTTCTCGAATGCCATGATCGGCAGCACCGGCCCGAATGTCTCCTCGCGCATGATGCGCATCGAGTGTTCCACTCCCGCCATCACCGTCGGCGCCCAGAAATTCACGCCCAACTCCGTCATTCGCCTCCCGCCCACCAGCACGCGCGCACCGTGAGCGACCGCATCGTTCACCTGCTCTTCCACAATCCGCAGCTGACGCTCGTGAATCATTGGCCCGATCTCGGTCTGCGGATCGGCGCCGTTGCCCACCTTCAGCTTGCGCGTCTTCTCCACGCACAGCTCGACAAAGCGATCGTGCAGGCTGCGATGCACGTAGCAGCGCTCCACCGACAGGCACGCCTGCCCGGCATTGACGAACGCTCCCCACACCGCGCCGCTGGCCGCCACCTCCAGGTCGGCGTCGTCCAGCACCAGCATCGGATCCTTGCCGCCCAGCTCCAGTACCACCGGCAGCAATCTCCGCCCGCACGCCTCCGCGACCCGGCGTCCCGTGGCCACGCTTCCGGTGAACACCAGCTTATCGATCGCCGACGCGATCAGCGTCGCGCCCGTCGCGCCGTCTCCCACCACCACCTGGAAGACTCCCTCCGGCAACCCGGCCGCGGTCAGCAGCTTTTGCAATTCCAGCGCGCTGAGCGGCGTCAACTCCGAGGGCTTCAATACCACCGCGTTGCCCATCACCAGCGCGGCCACGGCCTCGCCCGCCGGCGTGGAGAACGGAAAATTCCACGGCGAGATAATGCCCACCACTCCGTGCGCGCGCCGCAGCAAATATCCGGCCTTGGCCTTCATGATCGGGTTGCCGTGCGGCACCGGCTCGGGACCCAGCGAAAACGGGGCCTGCTCGGCACAGAACCGCGCCGCATCCAGCGCCACCAGCACCTCGTTCAGCAGCGCCTCCACGTAAGGTTTGCCGGCTTCCTGCGTGATCAGTCGCGCCACCGGCTCCTTGCTTGCGTGCAGGCCCTCCTGGAATCTCCGGATCACGCGCACTCGATGCTGCACTCCGGCCGCTTCCCAGGCCGGCTGGGCTTTGCGCGCCCGCTCCACCGCGGCCATCACTTCGGCCTCGCCGGCGCACTCAAATTCGCCAAGCGTCTCCCCGCTCGCCGGGTTCACGGCCGCAATTCGCCGGGCTACGATTTGTGGTTCGGTCGCCATGTCCAAGTCAGAAGTAAGAAGTCAGAAGGAAGAACCCTTTGATTTTAATTTCATCGTTCCCGGTTCTGACTTCTTAATTCTTAATTCTTACTTCTGACTTCCCGGAACGAAATCGTCAATACTCCACACTCACCAGGTACAGCCCGCCCGCCGGCGCGGTTGCTCCAGGATTTGCCGAGCGCTCGCCCGCCTCCAGGATTCGCGCCAGGTCCCGTGCTTTCAACGAGCCTTTCCCCACCAGCAGAAAGGTCCCCACCAGGTTGCGCACCATGTGGTGCAGGAACCCGTTGCCTCGCACCGTGTAGACGAACTCCTCCCCCGCGCGTTCCCATTTCGAAGTCGAAATCGTGCGCACCTTCGAACATCCGTGTGGCACAGGTTTGTGTGGCACAGGTTTGTGTGGCACGGGTCTTTGACCTCGTGCTGTCCGTGTCGAGTTGCTGCCAATCCTCCTCCCGCTTCTCCGGGTCCACCGCCGCAAACGAGGTGAAATCATGCTCGCCGAGCACTTCCCCGGCCGCCGCCATCATCGCTTCCTCATCCAGCGGGTACGGGTGGTGATACACGTAGCGCGCCAGCAATGGCGGGCAGACATCGCCGCGGTAAATGCGATATCGATAGGTTTTCCCCCGCGCCGATTTGCGCGCATGAAAATCGGGCGGCGCATCTTCCGCCTGCAGCACCCGGATCGACGCCGGCAGGAGGTCATTCAGCGCCACTACCAGGTTGCCCGCGGGAATCGCCGAAGCCAGTTCGCACGACGCTACCTGCGCCAGCGCATGCACTCCGGCATCGGTGCGCCCCGAGCCTTGCGGCAGCACGGTCTCCCCCGTAATCCGCAGCAGCGCCTCGGCCAGAGCGCCCTGGATGGTGCGATGTCCCGGCTGCACCTGCCAACCATGAAAGTCGGCGCCATCGTAGGCGACAGTGAGCTTGAAATTTCGCATGTCAACCGCTTGCAACTGATTATCGCGCCCCGGGTTTTTACAGTTCTTTACTCATTGCCAATGCTATCGACGCAGGCTGCTCGGCTATACTAGTGCGTTTCCGCAACTCAGCAGCCGCGGTCCTTCCCGCCTGCCGGTTTTTTGAACCGGCGGCAGGGCAATTGCGTAATACGTGGTGACGATCGCAATCCGACGCAGTCTATCGCATAGGCGTTGTACGACGGACGGGAGAGAAGCGCATGTCTTTGAGGTCTTTGTTTCTGTGTCGCGGCAATCTGGTCTCTTTAGCGGCGGTGGCCCTGCTGGCTTTGCCCGCCTCGGCTCAGCAGGCGGACTATACCAAGGGCAAATCGCCCTTTCCCAACCCTATCGCCCCGTACCAGGGGCGTAGCGTGCCGGCGCCGAACTTCAGCAACAGCCCCCGCATAGACCAACTCATCCAGAACGGCAAGCTGATGCTGTCGCTCGACGATGCCATCACCCTGGCCCTGGAAAACAACCTCGACCTCGCCATTGCGCGCTACAACCTCAACATCGCCGACACCGACATTCTGCGCACCAAGGCAGGCCAGGCCGCGCGCGGCGTCAGTACCGGCATTGTCCAGGGAACTCCCGGCGGCGGCGTCGGCGGCTTCGGCACCGGCGCTTCCGGTGCGGGCGCCGGAGGCACTTCCAGCGCGGCCGGCGGCGCCGGCACCGGCACCGGCGGCTTGGTCACTTCCACCACCGGCGTCGGCCCCGCCGTGCCGTCCTTCGACCCATTCCTCTCCGGCACCCTGCAAATCGAGCGCGCCGTGACCCCGCAGTCCAACATCGTCGTCGCCGGCGTTCCCAGTCTCAACCAGAATACCGGCAGCGCCAACTTCTCCTATAACCAGGGATTTGCTACCGGCACCAACATGAGCGTGGGGTTCAACAACTCCCGCGTTACCACCAACAGTACTCGGACCTTCTTGAACCCGGTTCTGGGCTCCAGTTTCCGCCTCACCATCAGCCAGCACCTGCTGCAGGGCTTCGGCCTCGCCCCTAACCTCCGTTTCATCCGCACCGCCAAAAATAACCGCGAGATCACCGACGTCGCCTTCCGCGGCCAGGTCATCTCCACCGTTACCCAAGTCCAGAACATCTACTGGGACCTGGTGAATGCCTATGAAGATGTGCGCGTCAAGGAGCGTTCGCTCGGCCTGGCCAACCAGCTTCTCGCCGACACCGAGAAGCAGGTGCAGATCGGCACCCTTGCCCCCATCGAAACGGTGCGCTCCCAGAGCGCCGTCGCCTCCGCCAAGCAGGACCTGATCATCAGCCAGACGGCGCTGCAGTTGCAGCAGTTGCTCACCAAGAACGCCCTCGCCCGCAACCTGCAGGACCCGGTGCTTTCCGCGGCCGACGTCATTCCCACCGACACCATGTCGGTGCCCGCCGCCGAGCCGGTCACGCCCATCCAGGACATGATCAACGACGCGCTCTCCCACCGCTGGGAGCTGGCGCAGTCGCGCATCGACCTCACTAACCGCGATATCACCAAGAAAGCGGCGCGCAGCGCCTTGCTTCCCTCCATGGACCTGTTCGCCTTCTACGGCGCCAGCGCTCTGGGCGGCGTACCAACCGCCGCCAGCATCGCCTCCGGGTCCCCAATCCTGACCGGCGGCTACGGTTCAACCTTCAGCAATCTGTTCGACTCCACCGGCCCCGACAAAGGCGTCGGCGTCTCCCTCACCATTCCCCTCCGCAACCGTAGCGCGCAGGCCGACCAGGTCCGCTCCGAACTGGAATACAGCCAGGCGCAGATGCGTCTGCAGCAGCTCTCCAACCAGATTCGCATCGAAGTGCGCAACGCGCAGTTCGCGCTGCAGCAGAACCGGGCACGCGTCGACGCTGCCCAGGCCGGGGCCAAGCTGGCCGCCGAGAGCCTCGACGCCGAACAGAAGAAGTATCTCCTTGGCGCCTCCACCAATTACAACGTGCTCCAGGCGCAACGCGACCTGGCGCAGGCGGAATCGAACCTGGTGTCGGCGCGCGCCGCCTACGAAAAATCCCGCGTGGAAGTGGACCGCGCCACCGGCCTCACCCTCACCCGCCTCGGCATTGACATCATGGACGCCGAAACTGCCCAGGTGAAAAAGCCCCCCACGGTCCCCGGTATCGTTCCGCGAAGCCAGAACCCGCAGGCGCCGCCGATCATGACGCAACCCACCGGACAATCGGGTCAGCCGCTGCCGCAGCAGCCCAGCGGACCCGTCGGTCAGCCGCCGGCACAGCAACCTCCCGCCGAAAAACCCACCCCGCCGGAGCTGAAGTAAAGCAGGAGTCAGGGGTCAGGAGTCAGAGGTCAGAGGAGTTGGCGTAAGTTTGTCATCCTGAGCAGCGTTGATGCAAGGTTTGTCATCCTGAGCGAGGGCGCACGCCCGAGTCGAAGGACCTCACGTCAGCTCGCAGCACCCGCGCCATCAACAGGCATTTCAATAACTGCTGACGCTCTACAAATTCATATTCTTCATTGTTCAATCTACAATTCCCCCGTGTCCCTCTCTATCGCCATCATCACGCTGAACGAAGAAGCAAACCTTCCGCGCACCCTGGAAAGCGTGCAGGCTCTGCTGCGCGCCCTCGGCGGCGAGCTCATCATCGTCGATTCCGGCTCCACCGACCGCACCCTCGACATCGCCCGCCAGCACGGCGCGAAAATCTTCTCCGAATCCTGGAAAGGCTTCGCCGCGCAAAAAAATTCCGCCATGGAAAAGGCGGCCGGTGACTGGGTCCTCTCCCTCGACGCCGACGAACCCTTGGAACCGGAGTGTGTCGAGGAAATACGAACCGTCCTTCTCTACGGTCCGCCGGCTCCTGACAGATCACCAGGCGACAGCCTTGCGACTATCGAACGAACACTGGCTCTGGAAGAAGCACGCATGTCACTCGCCGCGTCCGCTCCTGTCGCCTACTTCATCCCTCGCAAGAATTTCTTCCTCAACCGTTGGATCCGCCACGGCGGCTTCTATCCCGACCGCAAGCTCCGCCTCATCCGCCGCGGCGCCGGCCAGTGGATCGAACACGGCGCTCACCCCACCATTCGCGTCAACGGACCCACTGCGAACCTGCAGCACGCCATCCTGCACTACGCCTATCCCACCCTGCGCGCCTACATCGCTCACATGAACAGCTACTCATCCATGCAGGCCGAGCACCTCGCCACCACGCGCCGGCGCGCCTTCGACCTCCTCAACATCGTTCTCAATCCCATCGCGACTTTCATCTACAGCTATTTTTTCCGCCTCGGCTTCCTCGACGGACGCGAGGGTCTGCTGCTGCACCTCTACCACTCGGCCTATGTAAGTTGGAAATACGCCAAGGCGTGGGAACTCGGGCGGGAAAAACCGACAACCGATAACCGTTAACCGACAACCTCAGTTCAGATCTGGTGCAACACTCGCATCGGCTTCTCGGTTTGCACCGGACGCTTGCCGTTGGGCGCCGGCTGCGGCGCCGCTTTGTCCTCCTGCGGCTTCTGCTCGGGGTTGCCTTTTTGCGGCTCCGCCGACTTTTGATCGCGCTTCTTCGCCAGGTCCTGGACGCGGATGCTGTTCAACTGCTTGCTATCGTCCCACAACACCCGGATCAGGTTTTTCTGCGTCTCGATCGTGCCCCCCTGCTGGCTTACCAGCAGGATCATCAGCAGGCAGGTCAGCAACACGATTACCTGCGTCCACCGCTCTCTCAGCAGCTCCTTCTCTCGTCGCAGGAAACTGTCCATGTCTGCCTCCCGCCTTGCTGCAGGCAGATCTCTACGTCGCAACCGGAGAGCCACATTGCACTTTCGCAAGTAGCTGAGATCACGCCACCTAGCCCGCCCAGGGGCGGGTGAGCCGCCTCTGCGACCTGCAAACTGTTGCAGTTTTCAGGAAATTCCTTAGCCCCTCTGCCTGCTTTCGCTGGCCCGCGCATGAGTGGCCGTTGCAGCCACCCGGCGCATCTCTATATGATGAGCGGTTTGCTTCGACGACATCATGGCTGACGAAAAGCGCACCAACAAGCAGGTTGCCGAATCTCCCGTGGCCGATGTCTTCGAAGGCCGCCATCCCTCCGACTCCGAAAAGCAGTGGGCTGAAACCACTCTCGCCCGCACCCTGGAAAAAAATCCCGAGAAGCCCATTGGCGCGCCCACCGGCACCAACCTCGACGAGCACGGCCGCGCCCGCTACACCACCATCTCCGGCTACCCCGTTCGCCGCCTCTATACCCAGGCCGACCTGCCCCAAGACTGGAAATATGACTCCTATCTCGGCTATCCCGGCCAGCCGCCTTACACTCGCGGCATTCACGCCACCGGCTATCGCGGCAAGCTTTACACCATGCGCCAGTTCTCCGGCTTCGCCTCGCCGGAGGAGACCAACGAGCGCTACAAGTACCTGCTCACCCACGGCGGCACCGGGCTCTCCGTCGCCTTCGATCTCCCCACCCTGATGGGCTACGACTCCGACCACCTCATGAGCGAGGGCGAGGTCGGCAAGTGCGGCGTCGCCATCGATTCCCTTGAGGACATGGAGATCCTCTTCAACGGCATCGACCTGGAAAACGTCACCACCTCCATGACCATCAATTCGCCCGCCTCCGTGCTGTGGGCCATGTACCTGGTCGTCGCCGAAAAGCAGAAGGCCGACTGGAAGAAAATCTCCGGCACCATCCAGAACGACATCCTCAAGGAATACATCGCGCAGAAGGAATACATCTATCCGCCCGCGCCCAGCATGCGCCTGGTGATCGACACCTTTGAATTCGGCTCCAAGTTCACGCCCCGCTTCAACACCATCTCCATCAGCGGCTACCACATCCGCGAAGCCGGCTCCACCGCGCTCCAGGAACTGGCCTTCACCGTTTACGACGGCGTTGAGTACGTGGAGTGGGCGCGCCGCCGCGGCCTCGATGTCGACGAGTTCGGCCCCCGCCTCAGCTTCTTCTTCAACGCGCATAGCGATTTCTTCGAGGAGCTGGCCAAGTACCGCGCCGCCCGCAAAGTCTGGTACCGCCTGATGAAGGACCGCTTCGGCGCCCAGCAGGACCGCACCCGCCTGCTGCGCTTCCACACCCAGACCGCTGGCGTCTCGCTCACCGCGCAGCAGCCCATGAATAACATCGCGCGCGTCGCCCTCCAGGCCCTGGCCGCGGTGCTGGGCGGCACCCAGTCGCTGCATACCGATGCCTACGACGAAGCCCTCGCCTTGCCTACCGCCGATGCCGCCCGCATCGCCTTGCGCACCCAGCAGATCATCGCCTATGAATCCGGCGTCACCCAGACCATCGACCCCCTCGGCGGCTCGTATTTCCTGGAGCGCCTCACCCTCGACATGGAACAGGGCGCCTTCGACTATTTCGAAAAAATGGACGCCATGGGCGGCATGGTCAAGGCCATCGAGCGCGGCTATCCGCAAAAGGAAATCGCCGAGGCCAGCTACCAGTACCAGCGGGCGGCGGAAAAGCGTGAGAAGGTCATTGTCGGTGTGAACGAGTTCGCCATCCAGGAAGAGTCGCCCGAGATCCTCTACATCGGCGAATCCGTCGCCCTCCACCAGTCAGAAAAACTCAACAAACTGCGTGCCCGCCGCAGCAACGACCAAGTCCGCCGCTCGCTCGATGCCCTGAAAAAAGCCGCCGCCCGGGAGCCGCAAGTCAAACCCGATGGCGCCGTCTCCGACGCCAACACCATGCCCTTCATCATCGACGCGGTTCGCGCCTACGCCACCGTCGGCGAAATCTGCGACGCCCTCCGCGACGTCTATGGCACCTACGAAGAAGCCAGCATCACGTAATCGCAAATTTCAGATTGAAGATTGCAGATTGAGGCGTGGCTCTGGCCGGGCCTTTTTGTTCTGGAACACGAGATCGCCAGGCGGTGTCATTATCTTTGGTGGTGCAATGCGAACGAAGGTGTTCATTGCCGCCGTTGCAGTCATCCTCCTTGCACTGTGGGCGTGGTACAGGTATGCCGTGCTGCATTCGGACGTTCCGCCCCGGCTAGTATTGGCCGCACGCCTTCGCGCAGAAACCGGGAGCACCGATTGCGGCCGTACGAAGAACGGGGTGTACGCTGACGCGGTGATCGATTGTGCATTGAAAAACCAACAACAACGTCATGCGTTCCTCGGGTTCTTCACTGTTTCTGGTATTGATGAAACTCGATCCTCGGCTCTGGTCGGAAGTTCACAGGGCGAAGTTAATGAAATCTTTTTCGCAAGAAACAACATGGCTAGGCGCCGTTGCCCGAACCCGGTGCGACTGGAGGTCGTCGAGAGATGTAACGGAACGCCGTGCCGTCTCGGATGTTTGCCGTCGCCCACAGAATCGGAACTGGAGCGTATGCTCTGGTGAACTCACGCCAGCCGCGGAGGGGCGCCATTCGTTAGCCTACCGTGGCAGCGGTGGGTAAACGCCCTCCGCCAAACCCGAGCGCCAGCGGCGCGGCACCAATCTTCAATCTTCATTCTGCAATCTTCAGTTTATTACGCCATTTAAGTTATTTAATTAAGTTAATTAATTTTACTATTGACAAAATAAATACGCTAGCCCTACCATCCTCCTGTTCTTGAAAGACACACGTGAATATCTCCAACGCAACCTGCCCCGAATGCAAGCAGCCCATGGCGGTCAACCGCATGGCCTG
Source organism: Terriglobia bacterium (assembly GCA_963797035.1). Classification (GTDB taxonomy): domain Bacteria; phylum Acidobacteriota; class Terriglobia; order Terriglobales; family Acidobacteriaceae; genus JAIQGF01. The sequence goes on along the minus strand of CAWCOC010000024.1, from coordinate 41,019 downwards.
CCCGAACTGCCGCATGTCCTTGGAAGGCGAATTTGAAGTCCCGGCACTGGGCCGCCTCTCCCCAGACGATCAGGCTTTCGTTATCGCCTTCGTCCGCCACCACGGCTCCATCAAGAAAATGGAAGAGCTGTTCGATGTCAGCTATCCCACGATCAAGAACCGGCTGAACGCCATCTCCGCCTCCCTCGACAAAACCTTCGAGGCGCCCACCCCCAACCTCTATGTCCTAGAGCAACTCGCGCGTGGTGAGATCACCGCCGAGGAAGCCCTGGAACGACTGAACTGAAAGGAAAGTGCTATGTCGCTTGAATCCCGCAAAGTCCTGGACATGCTTGCCGAAAGCAAGATTACCTCTGCCGATGCTGAAAAACTGCTGGAGAAGCTTGCCGCCTCTCCCGCCGCCAACAGCAGTCAGCCGGAATCCACCGATCCCGACACCAAGCCCGTCCGCTACCTGCGTATCCAGGTCGAGGAACCGGGACGCAAGCCGGTCAACATTCGCATGCCGCTGGCCTTCGCCCGTGCCGGCATGTCGCTGGTCGGCATTCTCCCGACCGGGCTCTCCGACAAGCTCAAGGAGCGCGGCATCGACCTCGATAAAGTCCGCTTCCACACCGGCTTCGGCAAGGATGAGAATATGGAGGTCCTGAAACAACTCGATCTCGACGTCGACAAGGGGGACGGGAAGAAAGTGCGCATCTTCTGCGAGTAAATTCGTGTGGCACACGCGGCCCCGCTTGTGCCGTTGGACCGCGCTCGCCCCGAGCGCGTGCATGTGACGCGGGCGCCCCCGCCCGCGTTCACCGCGAGTTCACCACCAGGCGCCTGCGAGTTAACAACTAGGAACCTGTCATTGGAGGGCGCACCTCCGCGAGCAGCACCTCATCCCCAACCCGCATCTCACTTCACCATATGCGCGCTCTGCTCATCGTCGGCGTCATCCTCATCATCCTCGGCATCGTCTCCCTCTTTGTCGGCCTTCCCCACCAGCACAGCAGCGGAATTCAGGTTGGCGATGCCAAAATCGGCGTCCAGACCCAAACCTCCGAGCGCATTCCCCTCCCTGCTTCCATCGCCATCATCGCCGGCGGCGTGGTCCTGGCCGTGGTCGGTGGCCGCTCCTCCCACTGAAACGCTTCCCAACTCTGGCCCCTAGCCGCCGCTTTACATCTTTTTACTCGCTCTCCAATCCCTCCCCCTTGCAACTTGCAACCAGAAACTTGAAACTGTTTTCATGCGCAAGGGCATCAACCACCTGAAAAAATGCGATCCCGTCATGGCCTCGATCATCGCTCGCATTGGCCCATACAAGTTCGAACGCCGGCCCGCCACTTTTGAAGCCATGGCGCGCGCCATCGTCTTCCAGCAACTGGCCGGCGCCGCCGCCCGCACCATCTACCAGCGCCTGCAGAACGCCTGCGAACTGGCCGTCCATGGACAGGACACCGAGCGTTCCCTTTACGGCGGCTTCGCCATCACCCCCGAATCCGTCCTCGCCCTCACCGAGGAGCAGATGCGCGCCTGCGGCCTCTCCCGCCAGAAGCTCGGCTACCTTCGCGACCTCGCGCACAAATCGATCTCGCGCGAAGTCGATTTCGCCAGCCTGCCCGCCATGTCGGACGACGAAGTCATCGCCCATCTAACCCGCGTCAAGGGCGTTGGCGTCTGGTCGGCGCAGATGTTCCTTATCTTTGCCCTGGGACGCCTCGACGTCATGCCCACCGTCGACCTCGGCATCAACATGGCCATCTGCCGCCACTACCGCAAACGCAAGATCCCCAAGCCCAAGCAGATTCTGAAATTCGCCGAGAAGTGGAAGCCCTATCGCTCCCTCGCCTGCTGGTACCTGTGGCGCTCCGCCGACCAGCGCGAGCCGAAGCCTCCATCACCCAAGCGCCGGCCACAGAGGACACCGAGAAACACAACAGCAAAGCGTGCAAGACGTTCGCGAGGCGGAAGCGGGAGTTGAAAGAACTGAGCGACGCTAAAGGGAACCGCGCCGCTTCCTCACCAATCGTGGGTCCCGGCGCCTCGCCGGGACCACCTTGGGCTCCTCCGCGATCCATGTGGCGCGGGCGCCCTCGCCCGCGGCCCCGTCATTCCCCATTCTTCAATCTGCAATCTTCAATTTCTTCCCATTCCGGCCCGCCTTCGTGTTCCTTCGTGTCCTTCGTGGTTAAAATCCCCGCCTCTGTGTTTAAATAGCTTGTCGCATGCCCGCCGAGCGCAAAATCCGTGTCCTCGTCGCCAAGCCCGGCCTGGACGGCCACGACCGTGGCGCCAAGGTCATCGCCCGCGCCCTGCGCGACGCCGGCATGGAGGTCATCTACACCGGCCTGCGGCAGACTCCGGAGATGATCGTCAACGCCTCGCTGCAGGAAGACGTCGACGTCATCGGCCTCTCCATTCTCTCCGGCGCCCACAATGCCATCGTGCCGCGCGTCATGGAGCTGCTCAAGCACAACCAGATGGACGACGTGCTCGTGCTGGTGGGCGGCATCATTCCCGACCAGGACGTCCCCGCGCTCAAGCAGCAAGGCGTCGCCGGCATCTTCCAACCCGGCACCCCCATGGACGAAATCATCCAGTTCATCCGCCAGAACGTGAAACCCCGCGGCATACCCGCCAGCACGTAATAAAGCGATTAGCGATTCGCAATTAGCCATTGGGCGGTGAACTGCCTACACTCTGTATCGTTCTCTGGTAGCTAATTGCTAATCGCCAATTGCTAATTGCTTGCCCGACTACTTCCAACTCGAACCGCACGCCACCGCCACCGTCCTCCGCCTCACTTCCCCTGATGGCACCAACCGCCTCACTCGCGCCTGCGTTCTCCTCCTCACCGACTCGGTGCGCGAGCTCGCTCTCCAGCCGCGGCCGCTCATCGTCGCCGGCAACCACAAATTTTTCTCCGCCGGCGCGGAGCTGGAAGAAATCATCGCCCTCACCGGACCTGCGGCCTACGCAGTTCTCCCACATGGGCCAATCGCTCATGAATGCCATCGCCGGCTTCCCTGCTCCCGTCATCGCGGCCGTCTCCGGCTACTGCATGGGCGGCGGACTCGACCTGGCGCTGGCCTGCCATCGCCGCATCGCCTCGCCGCACGCCGTCTTCGGACACCGCGGCGCCGCCCTTGGCCTGATTACCGGATGGGGCGGCACACAACGGCTGCCGCGCCTGGTCGGAAAGGCCCGCGCCTTGCAAATGATGATTGAGGCGGAGAAACTTCACGCCCGGGAAGCGCTGCGCATCGGCCTGGTGAACCTCCTCGCCGACGATCCCATCCGCGCCGCACTCGAGCAGCTAGGCCCCTAAACTCCTGACTCCTGATTCCCCTGGGATCGCTAATCGCTAATTGCTAATTGCTAATCACTGTTTCAGCGCCACCGCCACTCCGTCCCGCAGCGGCAAAATGGTCGGAAACAATTCCTTCGAGCTGTACAGCAGGCGATTGAACTCCAGGATCGCGCGCGTCGAATCGGTGCGCGTCTCCGGATCGACCACCCGCCCGCTCCACAGCACGTTGTCGCTCACGAACAGCCCGCCTTTGCGAATGCGCGGCACCGCCAGCCGGAATACCTTGGGATAGTCTTCCTTGTCCACGTCGTTGAAGATGATGTCGAACGGCTCCAGGTTCTGCTCCGACAGCAACTCCAGCGCGTCCCCCACCTTGATCTCGATCCGCTTCTCCACTCCGGCGCGCTCGAAATTCTTGTACGCCTCCACCGCCTTGTTGGAATCGCCGTCGCTGTAAACCACGTGCCCTTCTTCGCCCACCCCGAGCGCCCACCAGATGGTGGAATATCCGATCGCCGATCCCATTTCGAACACCCGTCGCGCCCCGCTCAGCTTCGCCAGCAGGTAAAACAGCCGGCCTACCGCCGGCCCCACAATCGGGATCTTCCGCTTGGCTGCCTCTTCTTCCATCTCCCGCAGCACCGGATCGCTGTCCGGCAGCAGCGAGTAGATGTATTCGTCCACCGCTTCGCCGGTAATGCCCCCCATCGCCCACGACGGCCGGTTCAGTTTCGTCATACGGTTCCTTTCTGCCCTGGTTCGCTCACTCGATCATCCGATCATCCCATCGCCCGATCATCCCATCGTCTGACCCGGTTTCATCGTCATCACCTCGCACCCCATGTCGCCCACCAGCTTCTTCAACTCCTGCGGCGTGCCCTTCAGCGCCGGAAACGTGCCCCAATGAATCGGGATCACCGTCCTCGGTCGCAGCAAGCTGCAGGCGTAGCTCGCCTCCAGCGGCGACATGGTGAACAAATCTCCGATCGGCAGCATCACGATCTCCGGGTGATACAGCTCGTGGATGATGCGCATGTCGCCGAACACGTTGGTGTCGCCGGCGTGATACAACTTCAGCCCGCTCGCCAGTTCGATGACGTAGCCGCACGCCTCGCCGCCATAGATGATCGACCCATCATCCTCCTGGATGCCGCAGGAGTGATCGGCGTGCACCATCGTCACCTTCACCCCGGCCACCTCCTGCGAACCGCCCTTGTTCATGGGAGCAATCTGTTTCGCGCCTTTCTTCTGCATCCATGTCGCCAGCTCGAAAATCCCCACCACCACCGGGTTGTGCTGTTTGGCGATGGTTACCGCGTCCCCGATGTGATCGAAGTGTCCGTGCGTGCACAGCATCGCGTCCACTTGCTTCAGCTTTTTCTCGCTCTCCGGGCACGCCGGGTTCCCCATCACCCAGGGATCGATCAGGATGGTCTTGCCGCCCGTCTCCAGCCGGAACGTCGCGTGTCCCAGCCACGTCAGCTTTGCGCCATGCAAATCCATGATGGCCGCCTTTCTGCCTTATCGGATGCAATCGAAGCCCAAGAATCTTACCAGCCCGCATGCATTAGCCCCAGCCCTCGCGTAGCCCCAGCCGCCCTCGGCTGGGGTAGCGTTGGACCGCGCTCGCCCCCGAGCGCAAAGTCTTGGTGTGGCACACGCGCCTCGCGTGTGCAGTTGGACCGCGTTCGCCCTCGAACTCGGGCATGTGACGCGGGCGACCTCGCCCGCGCATTCTTCATTCTTCAATCTTCATTCTTCAATCTGCTGTCATCCTGAGCGAGGGCGAACGCCCAAGTCGAAGGACCCCACGACTGCTCGTCGCTCCACCGCTGCTGAAAAGGCGTTTTAATCGCCGACTCTCTTCGCGCGCCGTTCCCCACACTCAGCTGCGAACTTGAAAATCGACAATCAGCAATCGACAATCGGAATTGGTTTTGTTGTAATAGCCACTCATGCCATCCTCCACTGCCGTGACTCCGCAGCTGAAAGTCCTGTTCACTCGCGACCAGATCGCGCACCGCGTCCGCGAAATGGCGGAGCAGATCACCCGCGACTTCGCCGGCCAGTCCATCATCTTCGTCGGCGTGCTCAAGGGCGCCTCCATTTTTCTCGGCGACCTCGCTCGCCAGGTCGCCCTCGACGCCACCTTCGACTTCATCAGCGTCGCCAGCTACGGCGCCGGCACCAGGACCAGCGGCGAAGTCAGGATGAACAAGGACGTCGATTCCTCCATGGCCGACAAGAATGTCATCATCGTCGAAGACATTCTCGATACCGGCCTCACCATGGGATTCCTGCGCAAGCTGTTTCTCGCTCACCAGCCTCGCGCTCTCAAAGTGGCGGTGCTGCTCGACAAGGCCTGCCGCCGCATTGAGCCCGTCCAGGCCGATTACGTCGGCTTCGTCATTCCCGATGAGTTCGTGGTGGGCTACGGCATGGACTACGCCGAGCGCTACCGCAATCTTCCCGACATCTGCGTTCTGCCGCCGGAATTGCAGTAGCTGAAAACTTCGAGGTTGTGTGGCACACCCGCCCTCGCGTGTGACCTTGGAGCGCGCTCGCCCCGAGCGCGTTTCCCTACCAACCAGAACTAGAAACTATTTTCTGTAGATCAGCGCCCCGATCAAGTCGGCCACGCGCTGCATCGCCGCCGTGTCGCCTTCCAGAAAATTATCAGGCTGCGAGGAGAAGGCCTCCAGGATGCCCACCGTGGCTCCGTCCACCAGGATCGGGACCACCAGCACCGAGGCGATTCCCATCTGCCGGCAGGCTTCCGGATCAGTGCGCGGGTCCGACGCCGTGTTCGGGCAGTGCACCACCACGCCGCTGCGCAGGCACTGGCCCGAAAGGCCGGAGTTGGGATCCAGAATCGCGCCGACCTGGGGAGCGATGCCGGTGCTGGCTTGCGCCACCACCGCGGTTCCATCGTTCAGCGCCGCGGCGCAGCCGTCGGAGCGCGTCTCCGAGCGCACATATTCCAGCAACGACCTCAGTGCCCTGCGGTCCAGCTCGGCCTGCGAGCCCTCTACCACCTCAGGTTTCGCGCTCCCCGATTCCATGCGGTGCTCAGCGTAGGACATCCGCTCGCCATTATCAATAATTTACGAGAGAACCCGGTTAAGGAAACTCTGATTAACTATGCGTTTTGAAAGGGACGGCCTTCAGGCCGTCCCTAATGGCTGCGAAAGAAAAGCGGCTTTAGCCGCTGAGGTGCCTCAACCCACTTGATCAGAGTTTCCTTAATGGTCGTCGGTCTTCGGTCCTTGGTCGTCGGGTCCGCTGCTCACCGTTACTAACCATGAGCGGCTAACCCTGACTACTGACTACTGACTCCTGACCCCTGACTCCTGACTCCCGACTCCTAGCCCCTAGCCCCCAGCCTCTATCCTTCGGCTTCCTTTGCCTTCCTCGCCCTTCTGCGCGCCGGGCTGACCAGCCACGCGATGAAGATGCTCACCACGTACAGCACCACCATGGGCGCCGCGAACAGGCACATGTTCAAAATGTCGGTGGTCGGGGTCACGATGGCCGCAATGATGAAGATCACCAAAACCGAGTAGCGCAGGTTTCGCCACATCCATCCCGCGCTCACCACTCCCATCAGCGACAGGAAGAACACCAGGATCGGCATCTCGAAGATAATGCCCAGTCCCACGATGATGGTCAGAAACAGGTCGGTATATTCCCCGATCGTGATCATCGGCTGAAATTGCGCGCCGTAGTTGATCAGGAAGTCCAGCGCCGCCGGGTACACCATCTTGTATCCGAACACTCCGCCGGCGATAAACAGCCCCACCGAGAAGAACATGAACGGCGTGACGTAGCGCTTCTCGTGGCGGTACAGGCCGGGCGCGATGAACGCCCACACCTGGTAGAGCACGAAGGGCGAGGCCACGAACAGCCCGGCGATGAACCCGACCTTCAGATACATGTTGAAGGGCTCGGTCGGGTTCAGGTAGACCAGCTTCTGCTCGAGATGATGGTTGCGCAGCGCCTGCATGATCGGCACTTGCATGACGGCGTAGATTTTTTCCGCGAAGCCGAAGCAGATGCCGAACCCGGCGGCCACGAACACCAGCGACCAGATGATGCGGCGGCGGAGCTCCTCCAAATGCTCGAGGAAACTCATGCTGGTCATTTTGTCGGTGACGGCCTGCCGCGCCGCAGCCGGAATGAATTCAGACATCGGCAGCCTTGGCCTGTTCGGGTGTAGCCCGGCCGCCCTCGGCCGGGAAATCTGTGGGCGCGTCAGGCGCGGGTGTAGCCCGGCCGCCCTCGGCCGGGAGATCTTGGGCGACCTCGGGCGGAGGAAAATCGAACGAGGGGGCGTCGAGCGCGGCCGGGTGGCCCACCCTTTCGCCCGGGTTTGGCGAAGGGTGGGGATCTACTGAAGCTCCGCTTAATCCCGCATCCGGGTCGTGCCCCGCCACCGCCGCTGCCGAGATCTCGGTCGGCACGCTGCCTTCCGGCGGCAGGATCTGCGGCTCCGGGGGGTGCTTGGCCGCTTCCTTGGCGAGTTCTTCCAGTTCCAGGTTGCGCATCTCGCCTTCGATCTGCGCCTTGAACTCGTTGCTCGCCTTCTTGAATTCGGCCATGGCTTTCCCGATCTGCCGTCCGATTTCCGGCAGCTTCCGCGGCCCAAAAATCAGCAGGGCCAGCAGAAAAATGAAGATCATCTCCGGTAAGCCAAGATTCATGGTGCTTCCATCATACTGCGCACCGGGCGCGGGGCGCTAGACAGTAGGCTGCAGGCTGCAGGCTTCGGGCTTCAGGCTTCAGGCTGCAGGCTTCAGGCTTCCGGCTTCCGGCTTCGGGCTTCTGGCTTCGGGCTTCAGGCGGATGTTAGCCCGGCCGCCCTCGACCGCGACTCCGGTGGGAGCGTCGGGCTTCAGCCCGGCGAAACAAGCCGAAATCAATCGGGCTTTAGCCCGGTGAGGCATGTGCTGCATGTAACGCGCTGGCCGAAGTAGTTTTTGATTGATACGAAATCCTCTCATCAGAATGGACGAAGCTAACCTCGACTCGGCGGGTGGCGCACATTTGCCGCTTCTGGCAAATGTGGGTCTCTTCCGTCCTTTCGGACTCCAACCCGCGTGCCGGGCAAAAGACAATGGCCCCAGCTTGGCCTGAACCGAGGCGAAGGTGCGACAGATCGTTCCCATTTCGGAACCAGCCCCAAAATAATTCCCCCGAAATCACAGCTTTCCCCTTGACACCTGTGTTATGGAAATAATGTGAGCTGTTTCTGCTCCGACGGCCCCGGTCGCTGACCGCGATTTTCATCGCCCACCTCTAGCGCCCCCGTCACCGGCAACCGGCTCACTCCGGCTCCGCGGTTCGACGCCATACCCTGGATCAAGCAGTTGCTCGATTCGCTGCAGATGCCCATGACCGAAGAGGAATTCGCCGCTGAATTCAACTCCCCCAATTACGATCCCTCTGATCCACCCGTCTGGCCACCCGTCAGACAACCTCAAGCGGCGGCTGACCCCGCCGCCAGATCGTGAACGCTTCGACATTAAGGCCTGCATGGCGGCGCGCGCGCTCAGCGCATTTGGTTGCCGGCTCGAAATGGGTCTGTTCTCCGGGATGGCCCATGTCCTACTATGGAGGGTTCTCCGGGGGCGCGCGTCAGCTTCCGTGCGCCGGAACCAGGCAAACATCGTGCAAGGTTCACGCGCTTGGATTCCTCCGGCAATTGCCAGAAAGGAGCTTGCCATATGACGACCCATCGGCTCGCGGTGCTGCTGTTCATCTTGGCGGCCACAGCAAGTGGAATAGCTCAGCAGGACAAGGAGTCCACCGTCAGCTGCTCGTTTGCCGACGGCAAACAGATCAGCGTCCGCTACCTGCGGCCCGACTCCAAGGGAAAGGAGCCCTTCGGCAAAATCGTCCCCTGGGGACACGAGTGGAAGCCGGGCGGCCAGCCCATCCTGCTATTCACCACCGCCGACGTGACCTTAGACAGCGTCAACATTCCGGTGGGCGCTTACGAGTTGTACCCGGTGCCCGACGAGGAACAGTGGAAGCTCATCATCAAGCGGCCCGTGGCAAAGTCCGAAGGTTCGCCATCGGCCCAGCAGATTGGCAGCGTCACCCTGGGAGCCGGCAAACTTGGACAGCCGCTCACCCGCTTCACCATTTACCTCGGCCACGTTGCCGAGCGGCAGTGCAACATGAGGATGTACTGGGGCCACACCGGCGTGTGGGCGGAGTTCAAGGAAGCGCAGAAACAGTAATCCGCCGTGAACCCGGCCCCGCCGCTGGACGGCAGTGTTTGGCCGCGCTTTATGCGGCCCGGAGCTCGCGGCGGCGCCGCTCCGATGCGTCGAGCATTTTGCCGTACAGCGTCGCCGTAATTGCGCCGCCGATGGCGCCGTCGGCCGCGGCCAGCAGTGCAGCGAGTGCAACCTGTCGCCCGTTCCGACGGGCGGAATATCCCGGATAAATCGACGCCAGGACCCGCAGGAACTCGCGGCCATAACGCTCGCTCTTTAAGTTCATCAGGCCTACCAGGAGTACGGATCCGCCCCACAGGATTGATCCGGTCAATGCGGCAGCTTTGGTGTTCATGATGTCTTGTCCTTTCAAATAACTTCTATCTTGGATGCGCGCTTCACCGCTTCACGTCGCGCTCGGTTTTCGTCAACACGGCCTGCAGCTCCGGCACGACCGCGGGATCGCCCTTCGCCAGGGCCGTGATAACTGTGTCCCGCGACTTTGCCAGATCTTGCAGGGTAGCGCGCAATGCCGGGTCCGCGGTTTGCTCCGCCATCTGGCGAGCTCCATCGAAAAATTGCGCCGCATGCTCGCCGGCCAGGCCAAAGTTCTTCTGGGTTGTTTCCAGATACATCAGGGCGGCGGAATCGCGCAGCTGCGACAGGCGTTGAGCAGCCTGGCAGCCGCTGAGGTCCTGCTTCACAGAAGCCAGCTCCGCATTGGCCCGCTGTGCCTTGCGGTATTGCGGGACAAAGCCGGCCAAAAATCCCACCAGCAGTAAGACCAGCCAGAGAATCAAGCGGTTGCGCATTGGCTCACTCCTTGAGCAACGTTCAGGCCAACATCATACGGCTCGGCGCTGTTGCTCCTGCACTTGTTTGGCTTCGCGGTCGTGCCGGTCCTGGAACCAGCGGCCAATCAGGATGTCGGTGGATGAATACACCAGGATGGAGCCCGCGATCACCAGCGCAATCAAGTGCGCCATGTGCTGGAATCCAGCGTGCAGGATCATCAGGCCATACACCACCGAGGCGAAGCCCTTCGGACCGAACCATCCCACCGTTAGCACTTCGCCTCGCCCCAGCTCGGTGCGGACAAGCGAGAGCCAGATCGCCACCGGCCTTACCGCAAACAGGGCCAGCACCGCAAACACGTACTGCCAGCCCGGCAAGGGCGAAAACAGATGCGGTGCGATCAGCGCGCCAAACAACAAGAGCGCCGCAAGCTTCAGCAGCTCGGTTACGAGCTCGCCGAACTGCTCGAACGATTCGCGGACGGACGCGCTGAAGGTGGCGACACTCACCCCTGCCGCAAAGGCGGCAAGAAACAAGTTCGCGGTGCTGATATAGGAGACTGCGAGCACCAGCAGCCCGATGGCAAATGCATTGAGTGGTTGAAACAGGCCCACAGCCTGAAAAAACCGGCTCTCCTCAAGCCGAATGCCCACCCAGGGGATGATCACGCCCACCGCGATGCCCAGCGCCAACTCGAAGCCGATGGTGCCAAGGCTTGGTCCATTGCGTTTGATTAGCCCGAGCAACAACACCACGATCGGCAGCGCCAAGCCGTCGTTCAGCCCGCTCTCCAGGTTGAGCACATGTTTGATTCGTGCAGGAACAGCTTCAATGGAAAAAATAGCGGAGACAAACACCGGGTCGGTGGGACTGAGGGCCGCGCCCAGCAGGAAGGCTTCCGGCCAGGACAGATTCACCAGAAAACGCGCCAGCAGCGCGATGCCGGCGATGGTCAGCGGCATGCCGATCAACAGCGCTCGTCCCGGCAGGCGCCACAATCGGCGAATCTCGTGGATGCCGCCGGTGCGCATGCCGTCCGTGAACAGAACGCTGAACAGCGCCAGCTCCGCCACGCGCTCCAGCAGCCGCTCGTTCGGTTCCGGCATGTGACCGAACCACCCGGACCCGACCAGCACGCCCGCAACCAGGAACAATACCGCGGTGGAAAGGACGGTGCGCTGCGCCAGTCCGGAAACCAGGACGGCCAGCACCAGGGTGATCGCGAACACGAGCAGGAGCGTCATCAGCGCGCAGCCACGGGTAAGGTGATTCCGAAACCGCCGTCTGCGTTGTGAGGAAAGTTAGGGTGCTGGCTCAAGAATCGCCGAGGATGTGCCGCAAACCCGCGACCAGGTCCCCTCCGGTAGCTGCGCGGATCACGGCACCGGCGACCTCGGCGCCTTCTGAATTTCGGCACACCCATGCGACTTTTGTCTCCGGCGCCCTGACTTTGACGCGGCTGGCAAGCTCAGCCTCCGCGGCGCGATCACCGCAGCTGTCGAGCAACAAGACGTCGTAGCCTTGCCGCAGCCGTTTTTCCGCGTCGCCGACGGACTTTACCCATTCGATCAACAATCCAGCATCCAACGATTCCAGCGAATCCGCGCGCGGGATCTTGCGTCCAACACACAAAACAAATCTTGTCATTCCTGGTTTCCCTGTGTGCCTCTTTCGGTTTGTACCTCCACGTCATTCCCCGCTGGGCAAGTTCAGGCGGCGCTCGGCTGGCTTGATGGCAACGACACGTTGTCGACCTTCAGGCGGCGACGGCCGCCCGGAACCTGCGCCCGAACAATGTCGCCGGGGCGATACCCGAGCAACGCTGCTCCGAGTGGCGCGAGTACGGAAATCTTGTTCTCCGAATAATTGGCCTCGCGCGGAAAAACCAGGGTGAAGACCTTCTGGTCGTGGGAGTCCATGTCGGTGATACAGACGGTGGAGTTCACGGTGACAACGTCGGCCGGCATTTCGCCTGGCGCAATGGTTTCGGCCGAATCCAGGGCTTCCTCCAGTTCGCTCAAGTGCGCAGGTTCCGGATGCATGAAGCGCCGTGCGGATTCCAGCAGGTGCTCCAGGCGGTTCTTGGCGGGTTCTGTCAGCAGGATCATTCTTCGGCTTTTCAAGCGAATCTCCTTGCGGCGGTGACGCCGCCGCGCAGCCATTCGGGCCGCTATTTCGTCGAGATTTGTGCGTTTCCACGCATGAGACGAGTTGTATTCATGCCGCGCAATGTCTGGGTGAGCACCAGGCCGGGGCCTAGCAGAGGCGGGCGCAATCGAGGTCGATGATGGAAATTGGGCACGCCGCGTAAGAGTGCGGAGCGATAAAGCGGAACGCCGCCGCCGACCCGCTGGGGGCAGCCACCGCCGCCGCCGCGGTCATGAACGACAGCATCACCGCCGAGGCCATGCGCGCCGCGCGCAGTGCGGTGGGCTCCAGTTGCACGATCGGGGAAAAAAACACCAACACCACGCCCGCCATCAGCAGCCAGGTCAAAGTATGCTTCGCGTACTCGGAACTCGTTTTCATCCCAGGACAGCATTGGACGGCGACATCATTCTCAATCCGCGGCCGAAGCCGCCCACGACGCCGGCTGTTCGGCTTCAATGCGGACCGCGGGCGCCGGGCTGCTATGAAACGGAATCGATTGTGAACAGAAGGATTCGCACCAGCGGAAGACGTCGTGACGCTGAATCCAGCGCCGCATCCTCTGCATGCGCACCCTCTGTTCCCGTCCGCTCATTCGGAAGCCGCGGTAGATGGCGGATGCGACGCCTTCGGTATCGTAGGGATTCACCAGCAAGGCCCCGCACTTCAGCTCCCGGGCGGCTCCCGCGAATTCGCTCAACACCAGGACCCCTCCGTTATCCTGCCGGGATGCGCAAAACTCCTTCGCCACCAGGTTCATTCCGTCCCGCAAAGGCGTGACCAGGGCGATGTCGGCGGCCCGATAGTAGGCGACCAGCTCTCGCCGGGAGAGGCAGCGGTGCAGGTACACGACCGGGGTCCAGCCGGGAGAGCCGTATTCGCCGTTGATCTCGCTCACCAGTCTTTCGATGGTGAGCTTCAGCTCCTTGTATTTTGGAATTTCTTCGCGGCTCGGGACCACCACCTGCACCAGGGTCAGCCGGCGGTGCAAATCGCGGTTGACCTCCAGCAGGTTGCGGAAGGCGAGCAGCCGCTCGGGAATGCCCTTGGTATAGTCCAGGCGGTCGACGCCGAGGACGATTTGTTCGCCGTTGATTCCAGCCTGGATCTGGCTCGCACCGGCCGCAATCGCCGGGTCAAGCGCCAGCTCGGTGAATTGCTGAAAATCAACACTGACGGGGAAGATCCCCACCAGGGTGCACAGGCCTTCGGCAGTCACCAGCATGCGTTCGCCCAGGCGCTTGATCTCGACCTCTCCCAGGCAGCGGCGCAGCGAGGCGATGAAGTTCCGGCGGTCGCGCGCCGTCTGGAAGCCGACGGTGTTGAAGTGCAACAGCCCGCGAAGAATTTCCTTGCGCCACGGCAGCTTCTCGAAGATGTCGGGCGCCGGAAAAGGAATGTGGTGGAAATAGGCGAGCGTCAGCCTCGATTCCCGCTCGCGCAAAGCTTCCGCCAGCAGCATCAGGTGGTAGTCGTGCACCCAGACGAAGTCATCGCGGCGGGCCGTCCGCTCCACCGCATCGGCGAATTTCTCGGTGACCTGGCAGTACACGTCCCAATACGCGGGATCAAAGTTGCAGCGCGATTGCAGATCGTGGAACAGAGGCCAGATGATCTCGTTGCAGCAGCCGTGGTAAAAACAGGCTTTCTCCGCGGCCGTCAAGAACACCGGGACCAGGGAGCGGGTGGAATCGCTCTGCAGCAGGTACTGGTGGGCATGGACAGCTTCGCTACCCGCCCAACCGATCCAGCAGCTGTCGTCGCGCAACACCGGACGCAGGGCGCTGACCAGCCCTCCACTGCTAGGCTGCAGGCGATAACCGCTGCCCTCAGCCTCGATGGTGACCGGCAGCCGGTTCGACACCACGATCAGACGCCGGGAGCTGCTCACATGTCACCGCCGCAGGCCCGGACCCAGTCAGTCAAGAAAGCAATCAGCTCCTCCGGCGGCCGGATCCATTTCTGGGCGGCCGTGAAGCGATACTTGGGCCGCACCAGCACGGTCAGGCCGCGCCCGTTCAAGGCGCGAAACGCATCCTCGTCGGTGGTGTCGTCGCCCAGGTAGGCAACCGCCGGATCGGCCTCGTATTCCGCCAGGACCGCCCGCACCACATCGGCCTTGCCGCAGGTGCGGGGACGCAGCTCCAACCCGCCGTCGAATTCCGAAAGCAGCAGATCGGTGGAGGCGAACGGCGACAAGGCACGATAGGCGGCCGCTTTCACCTCTTCCACTTCGGTTGGATTCAGGCCTCTCCAGTGGACCGCGAGAGCGCCCGGCTTCATTTCGATCAGCCGCTCCAGGCCCGGCTCCTGTTGCAGCCAGAGGTCCGCCTTCACCAAGGCGCGTTGCGCGTCGTCGCGCAGTTGCCCCAAGGAATATTGGCCGTCGGCGCGCAGCCGCTCGATACCGTAGGTGCCCCAGATTTCCGGGTGAGGATTCAGGCCGAGAAGCGGCGGAATTTCCCGCGCCGAGCGGCCGCTGATCATGATCACCGAGGTCCGGCAGGTGCTCATGATGCAATCGATCAGCTCCGGGACCGTGGGATAGGGCAATGCGCGGTGACGGTTGGCGGTGAACGGGGCAATGGTTCCGTCGTAGTCCAAGAGCAGCAGCCGACTTCCGGACTGGCTCAGCTGCTCGAAAAACATTTCAGAGGCCGATCTCCGCACAGCGACACTCCTGGGCGCAGCAGCAGTACTCATCGGTAACTCCTTTGCGTGGATTCACATCGGGTAGGGCGGCCGTTTCTGCTGGGTCCGCGTGGCTGCGAATCAGACCAGGACTGGTTCGCGCATCTAGTCCCGCGGTACGAGGAGATTTCTTCCCACTCAGGAACGGCCGCGATCCGACGTGTGCAGCGACCCAGGTTTGAGCTCGCTACGACATTGTCAGTATGCCGGTGACCGCTGCCGGGAGGAATACAGTCAGGAGGGTATTACGAGGCCGAAATGAGGGTATTTAAGGGCCCTGTCTGGTCAGGAAATGATCTTTTTTCGCACTGCGTACAGCACGATCTCCGCCGAACTGTGAAGATTCAGCTTCTGCATGATGTGCGTACGATGGGTTTCCACCGTGTAGGTGCTCAGGTCCAGGGTGGTCGCGACTTCCTTGTTCGTCTTGCCCTCGGCCAGCAGTTGCAGGATTTCTTTCTCGCGGTCGGTCAGCAGCTCGTAGGAATCCTTCAGCCCGCGTTGCTGCATTTGGCGCATGTAATCTTCCAGCAACGTGTTGGCGATGGCCGGGCTGAAAAATACCTTGCCCTGGGCCACCGCCTGCACCGCGCGAAGCAAATCCAGGTCGGCGCTTTCCTTCAGCAGGTAGCCTTTGACGCCCGCCGTCAAGGCCCGTGTGAGGTAGCTTTCATCGGAGTGCATGCTGAGAATGATGACCTTGATGTCGGGATTGCGCTTGACCATCTGCGCCGCGGCGTCAATGCCGTTCAGGTTGGGCATGGCGATGTCCATGATGACGACATCGGGCGCGAGTTCCTCCGTCATGCGGACCGCTTCGCGCCCATCGCTGGCCTCGCCCAGGACCTCGAACTGCTCGCGCTGCTCCAGTTGAAGGCGCAGCCCTTTTCGGACAATGCCGTGATCGTCGACGATCAGGATACGGATTTTGCCCATTTTGCCTCTCCCCGCTTGACCGGGATCTGGACGCGCAGGGTTGTCCCCCTCCCCGGTTGCGAAATCATGTGGAGAGTTCCTCCCAATTCTTGCACGCGCTCCTCAATCCCCAGCAGGCCTAATCCGGCCGAGCGCGAATCGGGAGCAAAGCCCACCCCGTCGTCTTGAATGATTGTCTCCACCGAATCGGCGCTTGCCTTCACCAACACCAGCACATGGTGCGCCTTGGCGTGCTTGGCACAGTTTGTGAGGGCTTCCTGCACCACGCGATAGATGCAGGTGCGATGGGTGTCCGCCAAATCGTCCAGCGATTCATCCACGGTGATCACGGCGGGCACGCCGGTATGGCGCGAGAACTCGCGTCCCTGCCACTCCAGCGCCGGCGCCAGCCCGAGGTCGTCGAGCATGGAGGGACGCAACCCCATGGCCAGGTCGCGGATGGCGCGCATGGCATCGGTGTTCAGCCGCTTGATGTCCTCGACGCGGGTGCGGAACACGTCTTCCCCGGAGCCCCTCATGGCGTGGAGATTGGCCACCTCGATGCCCAGGGCAGTCAGCATCTGGCCGACTTCATCGTGCAGTTCACGAGAGAGCGATTTGCGCTCCACCTCCTGCGCCTGCACCAGCCGCCGCGAGAGACGGCGCATGTTGTTTTCCGCTTCCTCGATGCGGCGCGTCTGCTCGTCATGGCGGCGCTCCAGGGTGGCCACGCGATAGGTGGTGACCAGCGCCACCACCGTGCCCAGGCTGAGGGCGAAACCCATCATCTTCAGAAGAAAACTGTTCAGCACGTCCTGGCTTTGGCGGATTCGCTGGCGCTCTTTGTCCAGGTTTTCCTGGTTCAGCTTCGCCACCTCGCGCGCCAGGTCCATCACCGCCTTGCGCCGCGGCAGCACCTTGTGCCGGAGGAACGACCAGCTCAGCGCCGCCTTCTCCTGCGCGGTCCACTCAAAAATCGGGTCCAACGAGTCCCAGTACGCCTGCACCTCGGTTTGCAGGCGGGCCAGGCCGCGGGTATCGCTTTCTCCCATGCGCTGCGCCAGCAAGTCCATCCTGCCTTGCAGCGAGTTGCGGATCTCGAGCAGTTGCTGGCGGTGCTCCGGCGCGCTGCGCGGAGAAGGATCGAGCAGGTAATCGCGCACCAGAATGTCGGCCAGGTACATGTCGGCGGCAATATCGCGCCGGAAAGACTCCGCATCGAGATAGGTCTGCTGCGTCGTCTCCATCTCGTTGTAGATCGCGCGCGCGCGCCGGATCGCGCCAAAACCGAGCACCGCAATCAAAATCACCAGCGTCCCGAAGCCAAAGGCAAGAATGACGGACGAGCGCGATTTCATGTCCAGTAAAAGGCGCATGCAGGTATTGTCAACCTAAGCCGCTGTCCATGGCCAGTCATTCTGGGTTTCCGCGTACAGCGCGAGCACGGAGTTGTGCGGGAAAGTCGCCGATTTAGGAGGAGGTTGGCGGAAAGGAGGATGCTGGCGGAGAGAGAGGGATTCGAACCCTCGATAGAGTTTCCCCTATACACGCTTTCCAAGCGTGCGCCTTCAGCCACTCGGCCATCTCTCCGGAGACACTGCCAAGGCGGGACAGCGCTCTTATTTTAACGTACTGGGCCGCCCTCGGAAGCTGAGGTGCGGCATTTACGAATTCTAGAATTTACGAATCGACGAATTCTCCCGAGCGGCGATCGGTTTGTAAATTCCTCGATCCCTCATTTCGACAATCTATTCGCCTTTCTTCTCCCCCATCTGCTGGCTGAGGTAGTTCTGGATCCCCATTTCCTTGATCGCGTGCAGTTGGCCCTCGAGCCAATCAATGTGGTGCTCTTCGTCGACCAGGATCATTTTCAGCAGCTCGCGCGAGCCGTGGTCGTTGGCCGCCTCGCAGGTCTTGATGCCGTCGTTCAGGCGCTTCACCGCGTCATATTCCAGTTGCAGGTCGTTCTTGAGTTGCTGTTCGATGTTGGCGCCGACGTTGATCTTGAAGTAGTCGCTCATGTTCGGCGTGCCATCGAGGTAGAGAAGGCGCTCGATGCACTTCTCGGCGTGCGTCATCTCCTCGATGGATTCCTTGCGCGTGATCTCCGCCAGCTTGTAATAGGTCCAGTTTTCGCACATTTCAGCGTGAAGAAAATATTGGTTGATGGCCGTCAACTCCGCTTTCAGCACTTCCTGGAGCACTGCGATGACTTTGGCGTCGCCTTTCATGGTCCTCCTCCGCTGCGGGTACACAGATGGTTTCCAGGTGGATGCGCAAACAGCGGATTCTATCAGAACGACGCGGGCGAAAAACGTTGGCGCAGTGGAAAGCACAACGCGGGGTGACGAACGCGGCTAGTTGCTGCTCTTTGCGGCGGCCTGGGCGGCTGCCGCTTCGGGGGCGGGAGCGGCGCCGTTTTTCTCCATCAGGCGATGATGAATGCAGTACAGCGCAAGTTCGAGGCGATCGGAGACTCCCAGCTTGTCGTAGACCTTGCGCAGATAATTCTTGATCACCTGCTCGGTGGTGCCGACCTGCTGGGCGATCTCCTTGTTGCGCATGCCTTGCGACACGCAGGAGACGATCAGCAGCTCCTTGGTGCTCAGCAGATTCTTGGGACGGGGCGCGGTCAGCTGTGTGGCCTGGGCGCGGTAGGCTTCGATGACCCAGTTGACGCCGCGATTGTCCAGCCAGGTCTCGCCCTCGGCCACCTTGCGCACGCAGCGCAGCAGCAGGTCGGGAGCAATGGCACGGGTGACGATGCCGCGCACTCCGCGGCGCAGGTACTCCACCGTCTGGTCGGCATCCGCCTCGGGGGTGATGACGATCAACTTCAGGTTGGGCGCGTGCTTGAGGATTTCCGCCGCCGCTTCCGGCGGATTGGGCGCGATGCGGGACTCGAACAGCAGCACGTCGGCGGGAAACTTGGCCACCGCACTGAGCGCTTGCGCCAGGGTCTCCGCCTGCGCCACGACTCGCAGGTCGTCTTCCACGGCCAGCACTTTGCGGATGCCGACGCGAAAAATAGCTTGGGAATCAGCGATGATGACACGAATCGGCGGGCCGTTGCCGGTCGTGGTGGGCTGAGAACCCGACTCTACTTTGGCCAGCCGGCTGGCCATGTGTTGGCTCCCCCAGGAGATCTGCGATCTTACTGGCGACGCTCGAACCGGTACTCGTCGATCACGGCAGCAACGGCACGGCGTTCGCCTTCGCGGCTACAACGTACCACGCGTCCTAGACCGGTTACCAGTACATCGGTGGATGCGCCCAACACGGCTGCCGGCATGGAAATGCAGAATTCGATCGGCGATCCGATCGTCATTTCCGACTGCAGATGAAACAACACGCCGCCGGCCGAGATGTCTTGCGTTTCCGCCTGGAGTTCTTCGCCTGAAGTCGTGATGGCGATGGGGAGCCTGAGCGGGAATCTGACAGCAGTTCTTAGTTCCGTTGATGTCACTTGGTTGTTCACTGAGGCGGTAGATTATACCTGCTCCACTCTAAGTTAAAGTTACTTAAGTATTAAAGGGCTTAAGTCACCGCCGAGGTTACCACTGGAGGTGCGGTTGATGTAGCCCCGGCGACTAGAACTTGGTCACCTCGGTAAAGTTAAATCCCTTTACCTTCATCGGCGGCACCACCATGTCAAACGATTCTTCCCCGCTGGCGCGCACCGGCTCGCCCATCTCCTCCACGCTGGCCAGCATCTCGATGACGCTCTCGTTAAAGCGGAAATTTCGAATGCCGTGCCGCACCTTGCCGCCCTCGACATAGAACGTTCCATCGCGCGTCATGCCGGTCAGAATTTTTTCGTAAGGGTCGACTTCCCGGATGTACCACAGCCGCGTGATCAGCACCCCGCGCTCGGTGCCGGCCACCATCTGCTCCACCGTTTTCGGCTGCGCCGGCGGCGCGAAAACAATGTTGAGCGGAATTTCGCCGATCTCGTTGGGCAGCGGCAGGCCGTGCCCGGTCACCTCCACCGGACCCACCTTGCCGGCCTGCGGCGACTGCTTCATCTTCTCCGCGGTGGCGCGCGCGTAAACCAGACGCTTGGGTACTCCGTTCTCCACCAGCGGTACGCGCTGCCGGCGCACACCTTCGCCATCGAACGGCGCCCCCGATTGCAGCGGATGATAGACGTCGTCGAAGATGGTGACGTTCTCGCCGAACAGCTTGGTCGCGATGCGGTTGTTGAGAAACGAGCGCTCGTCCAGGATCGCTTGCCCGCCCCAGTCCCAGAAGATGAACCCGCACAGGTCCAGCACCGCCGCCGGTTCCAGGATGGCGGTGTGTTTGCCCGGCGCCAGTTCCTGGGGCGCGGCCGACTCTCGCGCCTTGCGGGCGGCAGTTTCCGCCAGCGCAACCGCGTCCAGGTTGCGCACGTCGGGCGAGTTCGCCTTCTGCCATCCGGAGGAATCCTTGGCCAGCATGGTGACGGAAATCTCCGCCGAGGTTTGGGTGTGGTAGGCGCATAAGCCGCGCGAGTTCAGCACCGCTTCCACCGATTCCGAGGTCGCGTAAATTCCCGCCGTGGTCAGGTTTTCGCGGCGCGCGACCTGCACGATCCTGCCTACGCCTTCGGCGCGGTCGGCGGGAGTGATGCTCGCGGTCTCGAAGAACGCACGTCCTACTTGCGGACCAGCGCCGTACGACTCGGGGCCCGCGACCGGCAGCAGGTCGGAATCCTTAGCCTGCACGCGCGCCAGGTCCTCGCTCGCCTTCACGCAGCGGCGGATGCTCTCGTCATCGAAGCGGTTGGTGGTGGCGCGCGCCGTGCGGCCGTCGAACACCGCCCGTATGGAAAGGACGTAGTTTTCTTCCGCCACATTCTGATGAATGGTGTTGTTGGCGAAGCGAGTGAGGGCGTTGCGCCCGCCGGAAATCAGCAGCTCGATTTCGTCGGCGGTCGCGAATTTCTTGGCGCGATCAAAGGTGTCTTGCGCTTTGTCTTTCGTCAGCACGATTTTTCCTCAAATCAGGAGGCAGGAGTCAGGAGTCAGTTCATCGCACTGACTCCTGACTCCTTCCTCTGAAACAACACCGAGACCCCGTCTTCAAATACCGCTTGGAAACGGGCATCCTTCCGAAGCAGTTGCGTCAGGGCAAAATCCGGACTCGCGATCACCAGGTTCGCCTTCACCAGCAGCGGGTCCAACTCCCAGCCGGGCATGCCGTTCCAGGTGGCAAACGAGCGGCCTAGTTCGTCCTGACCGTGCACGTTGGTGCGCCCGTCCACCGCGACCGGCATCTCCGGCAAGGCATAGATCAGAAATCCGCCCCAATCGAAGTTGTTAAAAATCGGCCCCGGCAGATGGTGCTCGCGAATGTAGGCCACCGACCCCAGGGGCAACCGGTCGGCCACGTAGGACAACTGCTGCCGGCTGGTCGGAGCAAAACGTTGATACCCAACCACCAGGATGGCCAGAATGCACGCCACCGCGGCCAGGCGAGCGCGCCGTCCGAGCGGCTCCATCGCGCCATCGCCGGACCTCAGCCGCGCTGCAATCACGATGCAGCCGATGATCGCCAGCACCCAGATATCGCGCTGCGCCCGGAATGCCGAGATTGCCGCCCAGACCAGCAACAACACCCACAGCGGCCGCACGCGCCGGCTTCTGCCCAGCGCAAAGGCCGCGCCCAGCGCCAGCAGCACCGCCAGGTAGTCGCTGGCCTGGTCGAACGGCAGCGGATTCGTCTCCCCGACATATTTCGCCAGCCGCGGTTGCCGCGCGTATTCCACCAGCACCCTGTACACGCTCCAGCCGTAAGGGTTCACAAAGGTCGCCGCCGTGCACAGCGCCAGGATGAGCCACAGCAAGCGATTCGGAATCCTGCCCTCGCGCTCCGGTGCGTAATGCAGTACGCGATTCAGGATCGGGTCAAGACAGAACAGCCCGAGGATAAACAAGCCGTACACGAACTGCACGTGCACATTCGCCCATACACAAAGCAGCAGCGGCAACAGCCACAGTTTTCCTGATCGCCCGGTTCTGTCTGCGTCTAACAGGACAATCAACTCAAGAAGGAAGAACAGGACGGTGAGCGGGCCCGGCCTGGGCCCAAAGGCGCGCACCATGACAAAGCTGCCCAGCGCGGTCAACGCCGCGGCCGGCCAGAACGACGGAACCAGCTTCCTCATCAGGTGGTAGAAAGCCCATGTCGCCGCCAGCCACATCACGATCCTGAATGCCGACAGCCCGGCCAGGTCCCAGGTCTTGCCGATCTCGTGGACCAACAGTTCGAACGACCAACTGTAGGCCACCCATGGTTTCCCTGCTCCGGTCACCGAGAACGGATCAGTGCGGGGAAACTGGTGATGAGCAAGGATCCATTCCCCGGTCCGCATGTGCCACCAGATGTCGGGGTCAACAATGGGCGCGCGCAGGGTGATTAGCGGGTAATAAATAAAGATCAGCACCACGGCGACGGCCTTGAGCGCGCCGGAGTGCGCGGCCCCAGACGCCTCCGCTCGCCGCACCCATGATGCTTCCACTTCCTGCACTTTAACCATATTGCCTGGAGCCTGAAGCCTGAAGCCTTTTCCGTCGCCTGAAGCCTGAAGCCTGAAGCCCGAAGCCTGCAGTCAATTTCCTTTGTAGGCGGTCCCGACCCTCACGCCGCGGAAGCGCGCCGGGCTGGCGCCATGCCCGGTGCCCATCACCTGCTGCGGCTGGCCCTTGCCGCAGTTGGGCGTGCCCCACAGCGTCCAATGTTCGCGCGAGCAGATGGCGTCCATCGAATTCCAGAACTCGGTGGTGATGCCGGAATAGGACGGGTTCTTCAGCATCCGCCCCAGCTTGCCGCCCTTGATTTCCCAGCCAATCTCGGTGCCGAACTGGAAGTTGTAGCGCTTGTCGTCAATCGACCAGGAGCGGTTGGTCTGAAAGAAAATTCCGTGGTCGGTGGAGGCAATCAGCTCTTCCGGGCTGAGCTTTTTTTCGCCCGGCAGGATGCTGACATTGGTCATGCGAATCATGGGCAGGCGATTCCAGCCTTCGCCGCGTACCGTGCCGCCCGAGCGCTGCAGGCCGACCATCGCCGCCGTCTCCCGCGATGTAAGGTATCCGGTGAACAGCCCGTTGCTGATAATCGGAGTGCATTGCGCAGGCACACCCTCGTCGTCGTACTTGAATGTGCCCAGTCCGGGGCCGTGCTCGGGACGCGCGTCGGCCACCACGTTCACCAGGTCGCTGCCGTACTTCAGCTTGCGCAGCTTGTCGATGGTCAGAAACGAGGTGCCGGCAAAATTGGCCTCCATGCCGAGCACGCGGTCGAGCTCAATCGGGTGTCCGACCGATTCGTGGATCTGCAGCCCGAGCTGCGAGGAATCGAGGATGATGTCGAACTTCCCTTCCGGACACTGCTCGGCCTGGTGCAACGCCGCGCACTCCTCGGCGATGCGGCGCGCGTTCTGCAGCAGCTTCAGTTCGTGAATCAACTCGTATCCCTTGTCCTGCCATTGCCCGCCGAAGGAAGTCGGATAGGACCGCTTATGGATTTCCGAGCCGGCAAAGGAAAATGCCGCGTAGCCGGCGCCGGTGGTGTACTTCACCTGGTGAATATCGGCGCCGTCGGAGGAGTAATACCACTGCTCGTAGCGGCGGAAATTCATGTTGGTTTCCGCCAGCGTAATGCCCTTCACCGCGCGCAGCTCGGCATCAATCTTCATCAGCAAGTCGAGGTTTTGCTCCACCGAAATGCTGAACGGATCGATCTGGTAAGCGCTGGTCCAGTCGTCGACATAAGGCTTCTCGGGCGCGAGCCGCACGTCGTGCTGCTTCACCCTGGCTGAGGCACGCGCGATCTCCACCGCCTGCCCGGCCGTGATCTGGACGCCTTCGCGCGTCAAGTCCTCGGTGGCGGCGAAGCCCCAGGCGCCGTCGGCCAGCACGCGAATGCCAATGCCCAACGACTGGCTGTCGGCCACGTGTCCGACCTTGCCGTTCTTGGTGGCGAGCCCGCGCTGCCTCTCGTCCACGACCCGGCAATCGGCAAACTGCACGCCGCTGGCGTTACAGACGTTGAGTACCCAACCGGCAATTTCCTTCATGCTCATAACTGGCAGACATGATAAACGAGAGGGGGGAGTTGCGGGTGAAGAGACAGAAGTCGGCGTTGAAGCTGGTCAACCTGGAACACGACATGCCCACCGTCCCGTTGGCGCTGTCGCGCCTGGCCGACGCGCTGCGCACGGCGCGAGCCGAGGGCTTTTCCGCGATGAAGATCATCCATGGCTACGGGTCGTCGGGAGAAGGCGGCGCCATCCGCAGCGCCGCGCAGGCGGAGCTGATGCAGCGCGTCCGCGCCGGAGAAATTCGCGCCTTCATTGCCGGCGAGGACTGGCGCATCTCCGACGAGCGCAGCTGGGCGCTGCTGCAAAAACAACCGCAGTTAAAACTGGATTCCGATCTCGGGCGCGGCAACAAGGGCATCTCGGTGGTTGTGCTCGATCAAGCCAAGAGGTGATGCACGTTTTCAGCCCTCATTTCGGGCCTCAGGGGGAAAACGCGATGATTCCGCTGGAGTTCGGGTACCGCTCGTAAAAACGACCCCAACCACTTCCATCGTTGTTGAACAAATCATGAAGTGTGTCACTACCAACAATCTCATACGCCTTTGCAATGTTGAAGCTTCGCTGCAAACTCCATCGCGTGTTGTTCACAATGTTGAGGTCTGTGATCGCATCGCGGAATTTATTGGCGAGTTCCGCAGGCACACACGAAACGCCCTCGGCCCACGCGGTTTCCTGTCGAATTACCTGCGTGCCCGTCGCGGTCACGAAGGATTTGTCATCCGCCAGGATCGCGTTGT
The DNA here is from genome assembly GCA_963797035.1 of Terriglobia bacterium. Lineage (GTDB taxonomy): Bacteria > Acidobacteriota > Terriglobia > Terriglobales > Acidobacteriaceae > JAIQGF01. Next base: position 16,131 of record CAWCOC010000024.1, on the reverse strand, counting down.
ATACGCGGTAGGCCTCATCGACTTCATAAGGTGTTGGGCTGGATGCTTGTTGCCCCTGCGAAGCAAAGACACAAAGCAAACCCACTACGAACCATGCGAGTGCCTTCATTTGCATCCCCCGAGGTCCATAATCGGTGTGAACAGGCCCACCTACTGCCTGATCCTCGGGTTAAACGCCGAGTACAACAAGTCCGTCACAAAGTTCACCGCCACATAGGTCAATCCAATCGCCAGGATGCAGCCCTGCACCAGGTAGTAATCCCGCGTGTTGATTGCCTGGATGGTCAGGCGGCCAATGCCGGGCCAGGAGAAGATGGTCTCGGTGACAATCGCGCCCGCCAGCAGCGCGCCGAATTGCAGGCCGATCACGGTCAGCACCGGCACCATGGCATTCCGCAGCGCATGGCGGTAGACCACGGTGCTCTCGGGCAGTCCCTTGGCGCGCGCGGTGCGGATGTAGTCCTGGCCTAGTTCTTCCAGCATCGAGGTGCGCACCATGCGGGTCAGGATCGCTGCTAGGGCGCCGCCCATGGTGATGGCCGGCAGCACCAGGTGGGCCAGCGTCCCGCTGCCCGAGACCGGCAGCCACCCTAGTTTGACGGCGAAAAACAAGATCAGCACCGGGCCGAGGGCGAAGTTGGGAAACGACAGCCCCCACAGGCTGACGAAGCTGATGGCGCGGTCGTCCCAGCGATTGCGCCGCCGCGCCGAGCGCACGCCGGCCGGAATGGAAAGCGCCAGCGCCACCAGCAGCGAGGCCAGCGTCAGCTTCAGCGTGAACGGATAGCGTTCGACAATCAGGCTGCCCACGTCGGCGTTGAAGCGCAGCGATTGCCCGAGATCGCCGTGCGCCACGCCCTTCCAGTAATTCAGGTATTGCCGGCTGATCGGCAGGTCGAGACCGTAGGCGTGCCGCGCCGCCTGGATATCGGCGGCAGCGGCGCTCTCCCCCAGCATCTGCTGGATGGGATCGCCGGGAACCAGGTGGATCAGAAAGAAGACGATGGAAACCACCAGCCAGACGACCGGCAGGGTGTAGAGAACGCGAGTTGCGAGAAAGCGGAACATCTCTGATTTACCAATTGCCGAATTACGAATTGCCGAATTGAAGAATTTACGAATTAAAGAATTTACCCGAATGGCCGGGCGAACACGCGAATTCATTAATTCTTCAATTCTTCAATTCGTCAATTCGTCAATTTCCTCAGTCTCCCGCCTTCCCAACTTGCCGCGGTTGCTCGACTGCCTCGATGAGCACGCGGGTAATACGGCGGGCGTCCATGGCTTTGACGGTATAGCGCCGGCCCTCGAATTCGAACGTGTCGCCCGGCTTGGGAATGCGTTGGAACTGCGCCAGCATGAAGCCGGCCAGGGTTTCGAAACCCTGGTCCGAGGGCAGAGTCACGTGATACAGGGTTTCCAGGTCGCGAATATTGACCGCGCCATCCAGTTCCATGCTGGTGGCGCCGGCGGGCAGCGGTTGCGGGGCGATGTCGAACTCGTCTTCGATCTCCCCCACCAGTTGTTCGAGCACATCTTCCACCGTGATGACCCCTGAGGTGGAGCCGAATTCATCCACCACCACCGCCAGGTGGCGCTTGCGCTGGCGGAACTCGACCAGCAGGTCGGTGAGCGGCTTGGTTTCGGGCACCACCAGCACGTCGCGCATGATGTCGCGCACCAGCATGCGCGCCAGTCGCGGGGCGGCGGGATCGTCGGCAGACTTGGTGTAGCGCAGGCGCATCCAGCGCGTCAGGTCCTTGCTGTAGAGCAGGCCGATGATGTGTTCCGGGCCGCGCTGCGAATCGTAGACGGGCACGCGCGAGTGCATCTCCTCCACCACGCGAGCCAGCGCCTGTTCCAGCGGCATGTCGGCGGGCAAGGAGAAAATACCGGGACGCGGGACCATGACCTGGCGGACCGTAATTTCGCCCAGCTCGAGGGCGCGCATCATCATCTCCTGCTCCACCTGGGGGACGATGCCGAAGCGTCGCGAAGCTTCCACGATCAGCTTCAGCTCTTCCGGCGAATGGACCACGGAGGAGCGGATTTCATGGGCCCCGAAGCGGCGCAGCACGAAGCGGGCGGAGGCGCTGATGATGCGCAGGAAGGGCCGCGCCACGGTCATGAAGAAATCCATGGGCGCGGCCACGGCAAGCGCGACGCGGTCGGGGCGCTGCAGCGTCACCGATTTCGGCACCACCTCGCCCAGCACCACGTGCAGGTAAGTAATAAGGATGAAGGCCAGGGCCACGGCCACGGTGTGAGCCACGATGGTGGGGTGGTCTCCGCCGCCCATTGCCATCTGGATTAAGGCGGCCAGCGTAGGTTCGCCGACCCAGCCCAGGCCCAGGCTGGCCAGTGTGACCCCCAACTGGACGGCGCTGAGCAGCTCGTCCATACGCTCATGCAGCTTGCGGACGGTACGCGCGCCCACCCGGTGGGCGTCGATCAGTTGCTGGATGCGTGTATCGCGCACGCTGACCAGGGCAAACTCCGCCGCCACAAAGAAGGCATTGGCCGCCACCAGCAGCACCACGCCAAATACCCGCAAAAGCACGTATCCGGCCATTCTGGGAATTTTACAGTAGGCTGCTGAGTGCAGGCTTCAGGCTGCAGGCTTCGGGCTCCAGGGTTCGGGCTTCTGGCCGCAGGCATACGGCCACAATAAAGGAGCTCATTTTCAAGTTCACCGTTGGTCCGCCGTTATTTTCCCTCAGTTCTTATTGAAATACCCTGCAGCTTTTTACTCGTTAATACTTCACCACATTACCTTGAGCCTGGAGCCTGCAGCCGTGCGCCTGCAGCCTGAAGCCTGCTGTTTCGCTGCTTTCCTTTTTGAACGAGCGGTGTCTAAGACAAAGGCAATGAGCAGGTCTTGCGGTTCATACCAATTTGGTCGCAGTTCGTCCCAGGGGCGTGAATTGAAAACGATATTGGGAACCAAAACCGCACGCGATGCGTAATGATGATCATAGGGGCTGTGCATCCCTGTGCGTCGCCCCGTGGTAGGGCGAGGCCAGGCGAGGAGGCGTAATGGCGAACGGCAATGGTAAGAAAAAGAAGAAGCGCTGGCTTTATATCGGCGGGTCGATCCTGGGGGTCCTGGTCATCGTGTTCGGCGTGGTCGCCTTCACTCGCGGTGGGACCAAGATCGACTCCTCCAAGCTGGCCAAGGTGGACCGCGGCGATTTGGCCAAAAGCGTGGTGGCCACCGGCAAGATCGAGCCCATCATTAAGGTTGAAATCAAGTCCAAGGCCAGCGGCATCGTCAAGAAGTGGAACGTCGATGCCGGGCAGACAGTGAAGGCCGGCACGGTGCTGGTGGAACTCGACAAAGTGGAGATCGAGGCGCAGGTACGGCAGGCGAAAGCGCAGTTTGAAGCGGCCGAGGCCAGCGACCGCGCGGCCGCCGCCGACTATGAGCGCGCCAAGGTGGACGCCATCAGCCCCGACGTCCCGTTGCTCAAGCGGGCCTACCAACGCGCCGTCAGCATGGCCAAGGACGGGGTGGTTTCGCAGTCGCAACTGGACGACGCGCAGAAGAACTACGAACTGGCGGTCAACAAGCAGCAGGTGGCGCAGGCGCAGCTTGGGGTATTGAAAGCAAAAGAAAAGCAGGCGGAGGCGCAGGTGGCGCAGGCGCGCGCCACGCTCTCGCAACTGGAAGAGCAGTACACCTATTACACCATCACCGCGCCCATTGACGGCATCATTCTGTCGCGCGACGTGGAGATCGGCAACGCGGTCAGCTCCATCCTGGTGATGGGCTCAACCGCTACCCTGGTCATGACCGAAGGCGACACCAGCGAGGTCTACGTCAAAGGCAAGGTCGACGAGAGCGATATCGGCAAGGTCTATCTCGGACAGCCGGCGCGCATCAAGGTGGAATCGTTCAAGGACAAGAGCTTCACCGGCAAGGTCACCAAGATTTCGCCCATGGGCGTGGAGAAAGACAACGTCACCACCTTCGAGGTGCGGGTTTCCATCAACAACCCCGGCGGCGAGCTGAAGGCGGCCATGACCGCCAACGCGGAAATCATCCTGGAAGAACACAAGAACGTGCTGCGCATCCCGGAAGGCGCGGTGTTGTACGACAAGGACAAGAAGGCGTCGGTGGAAATTCCTGACTCCAACGCCAAGGACGGCAAGAAAAAAGTCGCCGTAAAACTTGGGATCTCCAACGGAGCGAAGGCGGAAGTGCTGGGAGGTCTCAAGGAAGGCGACCAGGTGGTGCTGCAGTAACACGGGTGCGGCACTGACGGGATCCCCCAGGACCCCTCCAGACTGGGGGATTCCCAGACATCAAACGGCGGGCTTCAGGCACAAGGCTTCAGGCTCCAGGCTCCAGGCTCCAGGGTTCAGGGTTCCTGGTTTCAAGGCATCAGGCACAAGGCGCAAGGCTGAATCCCATTCCCCAGAAGCCTGTCATCCGGAGCGCAGCGAAGGACCTACACAAATTCCGAAGGAATGTCATCCTGAGCGCAGCGAAGGACCTATGCATTTGTTGTGTGCAGCTACTCTATGGCGTACTCCTGAGTCCTGATCCTTGTGCCTTGTGCCTTGCGCCTGAAGAAAGAGGTCTCAATGAAGCCCTTGCTTCGTCTTACCCTCGTGCTCCTGCTCTGTGCCCTGCCGCTGCTGGCGGACGAGGCGAGCTTCGATCGCACTTTGAAAGTCAGCGGCCCGGTGGACCTGGAGGTGGTGACCGGATCCGGCAGCATCACGGTGCGCAGCGGCGCGCCGGGCACGATCAGCGTCCATGGCACGGTGCGCACTGGATTCTGCATCGGCTTTTGCGGCGGCGGCGAACCGGAAGAGGCGATGAAGACGATCGTCGCCAATCCGCCGATCGAACAGACCGGCAACATGGTGCGGATTGGGCACCTGGGCGAGAGCCTGCGGCACAGCAACGTTTCCATCAGCTACGAACTGGTGGTCCCGCCGGAGACCAAGCTGGTTTCGAAAACCGGGTCCGGAAGCCAGGAGATATCGGGCGTTTCCGGGCCGGCGGAGATCAGCAGCGGGTCCGGCGCGCTGCGCGTGACTGGCATTGCGGGCCAGGTGCGCGCCAATACCGGTTCAGGGAGCATTACGTTGAGCCAACTGCACGGCTCGGTGCGCGCCCGCACCGGTAGCGGGACCATTCGTGGCGATGGGATCGGCGCCGCGGGCGGCGGCGCCCCGGGTGGACGCGGCAACAGCTATGCCGATGGCGCCGGCATGGATGGCGCCGACCTTGATTTCCAGACCGGATCGGGCAGCATCCGCGTGAATGACGTGCGCGGCGCGGTGCGCGCCCACACCGGCAGCGGCGCCATCGAACTGGCGGGCCAGCCCACCGGCGATTGGAGCATGAGCACTGGCTCGGGCGGAATTGTGGTGCGCCTGCCCGCACAGGCCGCCTTCTACTTGAACGCGCACACCAGTTCGGGCAGCATTCACACCGATCGCCAGCTCACCGCGCAAGGCGCAACGGGAAAACACGATCTCCGCGGGACCGTGAACGGCGGCGGATTTCACCTCGACCTTCGCACCGGGTCCGGCAGCATCAGGATTGAATAGCTTTTAGCTTTTAGCTTTTAGCTTTTAGCTTTTAGCTGTCAGCTCTCAGCTCTCAGCTCTCAGCTCTCAGCGATGACGCCCCATTTCTGCCGGCGTCATTCCGAGCGCAGCGAGGAATCTGCTGGAGTCGCCGCCAGTGCCGTTCGTATTCGCAACAGATCCCTCGCTCCGCTCGGGATGACGCAAAGAAATCGCCGTCCTCCGAACTCCCCGCGCTAATTGACAAGCCAACGGCTAACAGCTAAAAGCTAAGAGCTAAGAGCTTCTATGCCCCAGCGCCTGATCACGTTCACCACCGACTTCGGATTCAATGACCACTACGTCGGCACCATGAAGGGTGTCATCCTGAACATCAATCCGGCGGCGCAGATCATCGACATCTGCAACGCGGTGCAGTCCTTCGATGTGCTCGACGGCGCGCTCACCATCGTGCAGGCCTACAAGTACTTCCCACCCGGGACGGTGCACCTGGTAGTGGTAGACCCGGGAGTCGGCACCACGCGGCGCCCGCTGCTGGTCACCACCGAGAAGCACACGTTCGTCGCGCCCGATAACGGCGTGCTGTCGTTCGTCTACGACCGGGAGGAACGCATTTCCGTGCGCCATATCACCGCGTCACACTATTTCCTCGAGCCGGTGAGCAGCACCTTTCATGGCCGCGATATTTTCAGCGCCGTGGCGGGATGGCTGAGCAAGGGTGTGGAGGCGGCGAAACTCGGCGACGAGATCGGCGACTACGTGCGCTTCGCCGCCCCGCGGCCCAAACCGGTGAACGACAAGCTGCTCAAGGGAATCGTGTTGAAGACGGATAAATTCGGCAACCTGATCACCAACATCACGCCCCCCGATTTGCCGCAACTGTTCGCCCCCGAGCCGCCGCCGTTTAAGGTGCTGATCGCTAAGCATGAAATCAGCAAGATGACGCGGTCCTATGCCGAGGGCACGCCGGGCGAGGTATTCGTGCTGCTGAACTCCATGGGATTCCTGGAAATCGCGAGCCATCGCGGTTCGGCGGCGCAGATAGTCGGCGCCGGCAAAGGCGCCGATGTCGGGGTGCTGTTTGAAAGCGCCCAGATCGGGGCGGTGACGTTCCGTAGTTTCAGTTTCAAGTTTCAGTTTCAAGCGAGTACTGCAAGGAGAGCTTGTGGCCCATTCATATCGGGATTTGATCGCATGGCAAAAATCCATGGATCTGGTCGAGAGCATTTATCGCATCACCTCAGGTTTTCCGAAGGAAGAGGTTTATGGGCTTGTAAGCCAAATGCGCCGCGCGGCTGTTTCGGTGCCTAGCAATATCGCGGAAGGTCAAGGGCGGATGTCACATGGAGAGTTCCGGCAGTTCCTGGGTCATGCGAGAGGGTCGCTGCTTGAGCTTGAAACACAATTGCTGATCGCACAACGGCTCAGCTTGGTGAATGCCAACGATGCGCAACGCGTGTTAGAGCAGGCAAGCGAGATTAAACGCATCGTGCATGGACTGGCCGAGTCTCTGGTGGACACTCCAACTCGAAACTGAAACTTGAAACTGAAACTATGGATTCTTCGGTTTAGGCCGCGCATAGCGCTCCATCTCCGCGGTCCACTGCAGGAATCGAAACAGCTCCGCCCGCTCCTTCCAGGTGAATCCGACAAATTCCAGAAACCCGATGTCGGTCATCTTCACTCCGGTGTAGGTCTCAATCCGCCAGCGCAGGTACGGACTGCGCCACGGCGCCAGGTGATGGCCGCGGGTCGCGTTCCACAGGAATCGGAGGAGGTACCACATGGTAGTTGTCAGTACTCAGGTTCTCAGTCTATCGGTCGGTCGATCCATCGGTCTATCAGTTACAGGGTTCAGACGTGTCGATCGCCAATTCCGAACCGATTGACTGATCGACCGATAGACTGAAAGACTGTTGGCCATGCCCGACCCCCGCCAGACCGCCGAAGACCACTACTACCACGCGCTCGATCTCTACGCCGAAGGGCGCCACGAGGAGGCGGTCGCGGCCTACCAGCAGTCTATCGCCGCCGATCCTACTTTCACCGAGGCGATGCACGGCCTTTCACGCGCCTACCAGGATCTGAACCGGCTCGAGGAAGCCATCGAAACTGCCAACCGCATCGCGCAACTCGATCCCGATGACGTGCTCGCCCACACTTCCCTGTCCATTCTCTACCAGAAGAAGGGCATGGTCCCGGAAGCCGAAGCCGAAGGCAACAAGGCCCGCGTGCTCGGCTGGAAGCAGCAGTTAAAGCAGGGAAAACAAGGGGACTAGCAGGCTGCTGAAAAACTCTCTTTAACCCTCGTTTTGAAAGGGCGCCTCTTCAGCCGCGCCGAACAACCCCTTTCGTTGTGCCATTCCGAGCGGCTTCAGCCCGCGAGGAACCTGCTGTCTTGCGTTTTTCAACAGCCTGCTAGAATCTGACGCTGCGGCGGAAGCGCTTTGATTATGACGGCGCTGGATGAGCCCCACCCCCTGCCGGCCAACCGATCTATCCCATCTTGAAACTGGCTCCCAGGCTAGCCGATTGGGGGAATTGTCGCACCACAAACGCCAGCATATGCTGCCCGCAAAGCACCTTAAGATAGCCTCGGCAGTGGAAGCCTGGTATGACCGCTCCCATCGCCGCTCACAAAGGAGCGCCCGGCATGAGCACCGAAACGGGACAGCACGTCATTCTCAACCGCGACTTGGGCCGCTGGGCTGCCTATCGGGGGCTCAACATCAAGTATGAGGGCAGCAGCAAGCTGATCGAAGTTCGCGCGCCCGACCTCAGCCCGCGCGGCATGTTTATCCACCTCGCGCAGCACTTTCCCGAAGGCTCGGTGCTCAAGCTGGAGTTCCGCCTGGGCCGCTCCGGGCTGGACATCCACGCGCGCGCCGAAGTTCGCTATTGCCTCTCCGGCGTCGGCATCGGCGTCGAGTTCATCGACATCGCCGAGGCTGACCGGTTGGCCATCGCCGAGGAGATCGATGGCCTGATCGGCGTCGCTCAGGCCTAGGATTCCTCTCTCTGCAATCATCCAGCCGGTAAGCTCAGGCGGCGTTTCTTGCGCGTCTCCTCGACGATCCACTCGTGGCTGAGCTGCAATCGGACCGGCGGACTTCGATTTTGCCGTCACGAATGCGGGTTTCCAAGCACGGCTGCGGATGCACGGCAGGACCTCCGACTACGCGTCCATCCTGGATCGAAAATCTTGATCCATGCCATGGGCACTCAATTACGTCGTGCTCCAGTTTGCCCTCCGCGAGTGGTCCACCCAGATGTGAGCAGGTTTCAGCGAGCGCAAAAATTTGTTGGCCACGACGCACCAGCAGGATTGGAGCGCCGTTGTGCCGGGCGCGTACAGGTTGGTCTTCCGGCAAGTCAGAATTGTCGAATACAGGAGTAAAGTCGGCGGGCAGGCCCTCCGACGATGCATGGTCAACACCAATTCCCCGACCATAGACCAGGTTCCCACCCAGTCGAGCGGCCGCCATGGAGACGGCGTATCCCATGGCGGCGAGATTCCGCCCCATCGCTCGCGAATGTCGCCGGCGAGCGATGAGCGAGCTCGCGAACAGGGCTGCGCTGCCGAGGTTCATCAAACCGTGAACCAGGCCAATACGGCGGGCGGGCGGGTCGATATCCTGCCAGTCAGTGAGGCCGGTTGCGGCCGCGCCGACCGCTCCGGCGAGCCCAATGGCAATGGCCGCATCGGCGGCAACTTCGAATTCCCTTCGGTTGCTGATTCCGGCTATGGCATCGAACGCGATCGCGGTCGTCCACGCGCCGATCGGAATGTCAGTCAAAATTACGTGCAGCGGGTGTCCTACCCAGGTGCCGTTGAGAAAATTCTTCACCTTCTGTCCACGCCGGCCCCCGGTCGTAAAAATTCTGTGCAGCAGCTTCTGGATTGTCTCCTCCGCCGGCTTCATCCACTCCTGCCGCTCGATTGCGCCAATCGTACCGTCACTTCTCACAAACTTCTCCTTCTTGCTACGGAGCTGTGGACTCGTTCCCCAAATTTGGATGGCACTTCAGACCGGCAAGATGACCCGGTGGCCTTCAAAGGCAGGTTCTTGCCGCAAACCGGCTAGTCACGTTATGCCGATCTCACGCCAACCAACCAGCGGCGCAGGATCAGCAAACTCACGAATCAATCCGCGCCATATTCGCAACATCTTCGCCCCGCACCAGGAGGAACTCGTTGCACGCGCCTTGTAATCGGCTTTGCCGATAGGGACGGTATTCCTCCGACTGGTAGAAGGCGATGGCGGCTTCCTTGGATGGCCATTCCATCAGCACCACAATCTGCGGCGCCTTTCGCTGACCTTCGATTTTCTCCACCGCGGACGTGCGGGTCAGATAGCGCCCTCCGCGCCGCTCCACCAGCCGCGTGACATTCCTGGCATACTCCGCCACCCATCCCGGATCCGTGATGTCCACTTCGATGATCGCGTAGTATTTCATCGCAGTCCCTCCTCGTTCCTAGTAGTCCCGCAGGGACGACCGCTGGTAGCCCAGGGTTCCTAGTAGTCCCGTAGGGACGACCGCTGGTAGCCCAGGACGGCAGTCCTGGGTCAGCCTTCCTCGGACATCAACCCGACTCCCGTAGCGACGGCACGAATCTGCCGCTTCGATAGGGATTTCACACCCGCGCGTTATCCAGCCGCGCAGCGGGCGAAGAAAATAAGCCCCGGGCGGAAAGCCGGGTGCGACGGTAAAACTCACACGAGCCAAATCGATCTAAAGATCGTATTTTTTCAGCAGATGCCGGAAAGACCTATAGGAAAGCTTTAACATCTCGGCGGCCCGGGTCTGCACCCCGTTGCACTGCTTCAACGCGGTCTGGATCATCGCCATTTCCAGGTCGGCGACGTAGCCTTCCATGTCGATTCCATCCGGTGGGATCGAGACCGTGGCCGCCACCCCCTCGGCGCCCGCGGCGGCGGCGCGGGTGCGCACCCGCTCCACCGGCAGTTCCACCTGCAGCTCGTTCCCGGTGCACAAGGCGACCGCGCGCTCGATGGTGTTCTCCAGTTGCCGCACGTTCCCCGGCCACTCGTAGGTGGTCAGCGCCTGCAACGAATCGGGCGCAATGCGCAGGATGCTCTTGCCCGCCTCCGGCGCGTACTTCTTCAGGAAGTGGTTGGCCAGCATGGGAATGTCTTCGCAGCGTTCGCGCAGCGGGGGAACATGGATGGGAATCACGCTCAAGCGATAGTAGAGGTCTTCGCGGAAATTGCCCTCCGAGGTAGCGCGCTCCAGGTTGCGGTTGGTGGCGGCGATCACCCGCACGTCGACCGGGGTTTCCGACGCCGATCCCAGCGGGCGCACGGTGTTTTCCTGCAGCACGCGCAGCAGCTTTACCTGCATGCCGATGCTCATCTCGCTGATCTCGTCCAGAAAGACGGTGCCGCCGTTGGCCTCCTCGAACAATCCGCGCCGGTTCTGGTTGGCGCCGGTGAACGACCCCTTCAAGTATCCGAACAGTTCGCTTTCCAGCAGGGTTTCGGTAAAGGCGCCGCAGTTGGCGGGCAGGAAGGGCAAGCCGGCGCGGGTGGAGCAGGCATGGACGGCGCGCGCCACCAGCTCCTTGCCGGTGCCGCTTTCGCCGTGGATCAGCACCGTGCTGTTGGTGGGCGCAATGGTGCGGATGGTGTGCTTCAGCTTTTCGATCGCCGGGCTCACCCCGACCAGGTTGTCCAGCGAGTTGCGGCTGGCCGCGTCGCGCTTGTAAGCCAGGTTCTGGCGGCGCAGCGACAGCTTGTCCATGGCCTTACCGATGGCGAATTTCACGTCCTCCACCAGCGCCGGACCTTTGCGGATGTAATCGAAGGCGCCGCCCGCCTTCACCGCCTGCACTGCCGCGTCCAGATCGTCCACCGCGGTGATCAGCACCACCGCCGTATCGGGCGACACCGTGTGCGCGTAGCGCAGCACCTCGATGCCGTTCGTGTTGGGCATCTTGATGTCGGTGACGATCACGTCGAACAGCGCGGCGTTGACCTTGCGCTTGGCATGATCGCCCGACTGCACGGTCTCAACTTTATGGCCGTCCTTGCGCAGCGCGATGTCCAGCAACTCGCAAATCGAACGCTCGTCGTCCACCACCAATACGTTACCCACGGGCCCCCTTTGCCGCGGCCGGCCTGATGAACCCGATGGCGGCCGCCGCGGCCTGTTTCAATTGCACCGTAAACACCGTTCCCTGCCCCAGCTTGGAGGTCACCGAAACCTTGCCTTCGTGGGCCTGCACAACCTGGTAGACGATCGCCAGCCCCAGCCCGGTGCCGCCATCGAATCCCGACTGGAACGGCTCGAATATTTTTTCCATTTCCGGGCCGCGCATGCCGTGCCCGGTATCGCTGAAGGCGATCAGCCAATTTCCCTCGTGCGGCCGCAGTGTCACCGTCAGGGTGCCGCCCTCGCGCATGGCGCGCACCGCGTTGTCGCAGATGTTCCAGAACACCTGCTTGATGCGGTCGCCGTCGATCTGCGAAGGCGCGCACGCCACCTCGAAGCGCCGCACGATCTGCAGCGGCGCGCCCGGCTGGGCGCGGTTCTGCAGCAGGGTGAGCGTGTCTTCCAACAGCGGCACCAGGTCCTGGGTGGTGAACTCGTACTGTTTCTCGCGCGAGTAGGTAAGGAAGTCGCTGACGATGGTGTTCAGCCGCTCCGATTCGCGGGTCACGATGTCCACCAGCGTCTTCTGCTCCTGGTCGTGCACCGAGACGTCGGCCAGCACTTTCACCGAGCCGGCGATGGACGACAGCGGATTGCGAATCTCGTGCGCGATGGCCGCCGCCATGCGTCCCACGGCCGCCATGCGATCGCGCAGGCGCACTTCCCGCTCCAGGCGCCGGATCTCGGTCAAATCGTCGAGCGAGTAGACATAGCCGACGGCGCCGCGGTCGGGCACTTCCAGCACCGTGCGGCTGACCGCGAAGGTCTTGGTGCGGGCAAACGGCGTGGCCGAACGCACCTCGCAGCGCACCGCCACCGGCCCCGGCTCCGGCAACTGGTCCAGGAACAGCTGCTCCACCCCGCGGCCGACCACTTCGCTCTCCTGGCGTTCCAGCAAGCGTTGCCCGGCGACGTTGATCAGCCGCACCTTGCCGTCCATGCCGGTGGTGATCAGCCCGCCGCTGATGCAGTTGACGATGTTCTCGTGCAGCGCCTGCAGGTTTTCCAACTCGCCGCTCTGCTCGCGCAAGCGCACGTCGGCCTGGCGCAGCTTCGTGCTCAGCTGGCTGGCCAGGTAGGCGATGGCGGCATAGGCGAACAGGTTGATGAAGATGCTGGCTTGCAGGCTGCGCAGGTCCGGCCGGTTCACCGAGTAGGAGCGCAGCAGGTCAAAGTACGACAGCTCCAGGATGGCGCCGGAGACGATGAAGGCCAGCGAGGCGATCAGGAAAGTCCACGCCCGCGAGAACAGGATGGCAGCGACGATGATGATCAGCGGGTACAGGAAGTTGAACGAGCTGTCGATGCCGCCCGTCAGATAGACGACGGCGGCGGCCATGCACAGGTCGGTCAGGATTTGCAGGCGCGGCTGGATGCGGGCGTCGTTCCAAACCGAAAGCAGCAGCAGGTAGAAGACCGACAGCGTGTACCACAGCAGGATGGCGATCACGAACAGCGTCTTGGGAAGGTTGGTGGGCGTCAGGACGGCGACGGCATATTCGATGCCGAAGACGAAGGTGATGATGATGATCCTCACCTTGCCCAGCCAGACCAGCCAGCCTCGATCCTTGAACTGCTCGCTCATTACACGTTCGCCATTCACCCCTCGCAACCTACCTGCCACGCCCGGGGATTGCGTAGGGGCAGCCGCCCTCGGCTGCCCCGCGTTATAAGGCCATCGACCATCGGCCGTCAGCCATCGACCGTTTCTAGCCCCCCGACAGCTTGGAGATCATGGAGAACAGCGGCATGTACAGCGAGATCACGATGCCGCCCACGGCCACGCCCAGGAACGAGATCATCACCGGTTCCAGCAGGGTCAGCATGTCCTTGGTGGCCGCGTCCACTTCGTCCTCGTAGAAGTCGGCGATCTTCTGCAGCATGGCGTCCATGGCGCCGGTCGCCTCGCCCACGCCGATCATCTGCGTCACCATGTTGGGGAAGACGCCACATTCCTTCAGCGGGTCCACGATGGTGCGCCCTTCTTCAATCGCCTTGCGCACCTTCATCAGCGACTCTTCCAGCACCGCGTTGCCCGAGGTGCGCGCCGTGATGCTGAGGCCCTCCAGGATGGGAACGCCGGAGGTGATCAGCGTGCCCAGCGTGCGGGTGAAGCGCGCCACCGCGATCTTGCGCAGCACCATCCCGAAGATCGGCAGATGGAGCATCATGTTGTCCCACATGAAGCGGCCCTTGGGATGCTTGCGGACCTGCCGGACGCCAATGAACAGCGCGATGATGCCGGCGAACAACACCCACCAGAAGCTGCTGACGAACGCGCTCAGGTTCATGACGAAGCGCGTCGGAGCGGGCAATTCGACGCCCAGGCCGGCGAACAGGTTGGCGAAGATGGGCACCACGAACTTCAGCAGCGCGCCCACGATCAGCACCGCGATGCTGACCACCGAGACCGGGTAGATCAAGGCCGACTTCACCGCCGAGCGCAGCTTCACGGCCTTTTCCACGTAGGTCGCAAGGCGCTGCAGAATGGTGTCGAGAATACCGCCGGTTTCGCCCGCCTCGATCATGTTGGTGGTAAGGTCGTCGAAGATCTTCGGCCAGGCGCGCATCGCGTTGGAGAGCGTGGCGCCGCCTTCCACCGTCTGCCGCACCCCGGTCAGCGCCTTCTGGAATGCCACGTTTTCCTGGTTGCTGGCCAGGATCTCCAGGCACTGCACCAGCGGCAGTCCGGCATCGATCATCACCGAGAACTGGCGAAAGAAGATCGCGATGTCTTTGGTGGCCACCTTGCCGGAGCCGAAGGTGGGCATCACGAATTCCTTGCCCTTCTCCTTGATGGTGGTGTCGGTGATGCGTTCGCGGGTGAGCGCCGCCTTCAACACCTGCTTGTTTTCCGAAACCCGCTCGCCGGAAACTTTTTCGCCGGCCGGGTTCTTGCCTGAAAATGTGAAAACTGGCATGTTGCCCTCACTTGGTGTGTCGGTCCATCTGTCTTGCGGCCGGGCGTCCCCGGCCGATCCAACTGGGTCCCTTACCTCTTGTTGGCCCCCGCGGCCACCGTTCCCGCCTTGGCTACGCCGGCGCCGCGGTTGATCATTTCCTGCAACTCGTCCGGCATGGAGGAGCGCTGCAACGCCGTCTCCAGCGTGATCTGCTTGTTCATGTACAGCGTCGCCAGGGACTGGTTGAACGTCTGCATGCCGAACTTGTCCTGGCCCGACTGCATGGAGGAGTAAATCTGGTGGATCTTGTCTTCGCGGATCAGGTTGCGCACGGCGGCGTTGGGAATCAGGATCTCCATCGCCATGGCGCGACCCTGGCCGCCGATCTTGGGCAGCAGCGACTGGCACATGATCCCTTCCAGCACCAGCGAGAGCTGGGCGCGAATCTGCGATTGCTGGTGCGATGGGAACACGTCGATCACGCGGTTAATCGTGGAAGCCGCCGAATTGGTGTGCAAGGTGCCGAAGGTGAGGTGCCCCGTCTCGGCGATGCGCAGCGCCGATTCAATCGTCTCCAGATCGCGCATTTCGCCGATCAGCACCACGTCCGGGTCTTCGCGCAGCGCGGCCCGCAGCGCGGCGGTGAACGACTTGGTGTCGGCATGCACTTCGCGCTGGTTCACCAGGCAATTCTTGTGCTGGTGCACGAACTCGATCGGGTCTTCGATGGTGATGATGTGGTCGTGGCGGTCGGTGTTGATCTTGTCGAGCATGGCCGCCAGCGTCGTGGACTTGCCGGAGCCGGTCGGTCCGGTCACCAGGATCAGGCCGCGCGGCTTTTCGCACAGCTTGGCCACAATCGGCGGCAGGTTCAATTGGTTGAACGACTTGATCTCAAACGGGATCACGCGGAACACCGCCCCGGCGGCGCCGCGCTGGTTGAAGATGTTGGCGCGGAAGCGCGCCAGCCCTTTCATGCCGAAGGAGAAGTCCAGCTCCAGGTCTTCTTCGAAGCGGTGCTTCTGCGCGTCGGTCATCACGCTGTAGGCCAGCGCCTTGGTTTCGGCCGGCGTCAGCGGCGGCATGTCCAGCGGCTGCAGATGCCCGTGGACCCGGATTTGCGGCGGCGAGTTGGTGGTGATGTGCAGGTCGCTGCCGCTCAGTTCCAGCAACTTCTTCAGGAGATCGCTTAGTGTGACTGCCATAGTCGAATTTCCGCTCCGATTGTTCTAGCCACTATCCACTACCCACTAGCCACTGCTTCAATGCACCGTTTCCCTGGCCACTTCTTCCAGCGTCGTCGCTCCCGCCATGGCCTTGATCAGGCCGCTTCTGCGCAGCGTGAGCATGCCGCGCTCCACCGCCTTTTTCTTCAACTCCACGGCCGAAGCTCCCACCAGGATCAATTCCCGAATCTCGTCGTCGATTTCCATCACCTCGTACAGGCCGCAACGCCCCTTGTAGCCGGTGTTGTTGCACACCCCGCAGCCCTTGCCCTTGTAGACCTTCA
>CAWCOC010000023.1:0-31508 GCA_963797035.1 Terriglobia bacterium | reverse complement strand
CCCTGTCACGGCAGAGGTCGCGAGTTCGAGTCTCGTCGTCCCCGCCATTTTCTTCCAAGTACTTGTAAGGAACTGGCCAAAAGCGAAATTGAGCGCGGGTTAGGCCAGTGCCTTTCCGTTGCGCAACACGCAGTTCACCAGCTTGCTCTGCGCTTGGCGTTTCTCCTGCATCCCTGAGCGCAGCTAAATTAGCTGCGAGCGTTGAAAACCTAACATGAAAGGGTCGGTCTCGATGAAATCCGCCTCGGCATTGCTCGACGCGAAGATCAAGGAACTTGGCGACTGGCGCGGGAAGACGCTGGCGAGAGTGCGCGCCATCGTACGCGCGGCGGACCCCGAGATCGTCGAAGAGTGGAAGTGGGTGAAGCCCACGAATCCTGGAACGCCTGTCTGGTCTCACGGCGGCATCGTGTGCACGGGAGAGACCTACAAGAATGTCGTCAAGATGACATTTGCCAAGGGAGCTGCGTTGAAAGACTCTTCCGGTCTGTTCAACTCCAGCCTCGAGGGGAACCTCAGGCGCGCCATCGACATCCACGAAGGCGACAAGATCGATGAGCTGGCCTTGAAGGGCCTGATCCGCGCCGCCGTGGCGCTCAATCTCAAGGGCAAGAACGCGCCGAAGCCTCGGCGAGCGAGCAGCAAGCGGGCCACGTCACCGATCAGAATGCCGCGCGAGCGCGTCAGGCGCTGACGCATGCCCTTGCCGTCTCAGTGCCGTCCTTCATAGTCGACAAACAGCTCAGGAAATTGCTGCTTCAGCGCGCTGATCTTCGGCCGGTCGCACACCTGAATGTAGGGATTGTTGGGGTGGTGGAGCGCATAATCCTGGTGGTAGTCCTCGGCGCGGTAAAAGCCTTTGAGCGGCGTCACTTGGGTGACGATTTTTCCCGGAAACACTTTGGCCTGGTCGAGTTGCGCGATGTAGGAGTCTGCAATCCGCTTCTGATCGTCATTGACGTAAAAGATTGCCGAGCGATACGAGGTGCCCACGTCGGGTTCCTGGCGGTTGAGCTGCGTCGGATCGTGAGCAACCGAAAAGAAGATGCGCAACAACTGGCCGTAGGTGATTTTGGAGGGATCGTAGACCACCTCGACGGACTCCGCATGTCCGGTCGTTTCCGTGGTCACCTGGTCGTAAGTCGCAGTTTTCGCCGTGCCGCCGGCATATCCGGCAGTGGTGTGGATGACGCCCTTCACCCGTTCAAAGACCGCCTGCGTCCCCCAAAAACAGCCACCGGCAAACACGGCTGTCTGTTTTCCCGGGGCGGAAGCCAGCGGCACGTCTGACGTCGCCGGCGGAATCGGCATCTTGGGAGCGGCACTGGCGGTGCATGCGGCCAGAAGAATCGCGCATCCCAGAATCAGGAAACATCCTGCCAAGCGCATGGACATAAGCGTGACACCCCTGTGTTATGAGACGCGTTTTGCGGCGAATGGTTTCACGATTGCGTTGGCCCCGCGGAAGTTAGTGATCGACAAGGTAAAATCCTGGAGAGCTCAAACGGGCGTGCAGTTGTACGGAGGAGCCTTTGGTCGTAAGCACGAAATATTCCGAGATCGCGGTTGATGGTTCGCCGCTGCGCATGTTCGTGGCGGCGCCCAATGGGAGCGGCAAGTTCCCGGGGATCATTTTCTATTCGGATATCTTTCAACTGACGGGGCCGATGCTGCGCGCCTGCGTGCGGCTGGCGGGATACGGGTTCGTGGTTGCGGCGCCGGAGATTTATCACCGGCTGGAGCCGCCGGGAACGGCGCTGGCCTTCGACGATGCCGGACGCACGCGCGGCCTGGAAGACGCAGCCAAAACCACCGTCGCGGAGATCGACCGCGACTGCCGCGCCGTGCTGGACTTCCTGGCGCAGCATCCGCTGGTCGATCGCGGCAAGCTGGGCGCCGCCGGCTTCTGCATTGGCGGACATCTCTCGTTCCGTGCCGCCCTGCAGTCCGAGGTCCGGGCCACGGTTTGCTTCTATGGCACGGGCATTCACGATGGGAAGCTGGGCAAGGACGCCGATGCCGGCTCGCTGCAACGCTCGCGGCAAATCAGCGGCCAACTGCTGATGATTTTTGGCGAAGCCGATCCGCACGTACCCCGGGAGGGACGGGAGAAAATCCGGGCCGCGCTCCAGCAAGCGGGCGTGAAGCACCAGGTAAAACTCTACCCGGCGGAGCACGCCTTCATGCGCGACGAAGGCCCGCGCTACGATGCGGAAAGCGCCGACCTGGCTTTCGCCGACATGATCCACCTGTTCCGCGGCACCTTCGGCGCATGACCCACGTTAGCTAAATTCCTGGGATGACCATCCGCAAAACCCCGGCCTAGCCAAACCCAGGCTAGACCGGGGCCTCCGGCGAACCGAAAACCGAAAACCGACAACCGAGAACCACGCGCACATTGGATTTCTGGTGGCGGGCAATTTAGATTAAGAGCGATGCCAACTACAGGCGAACGTTTTGAGCGAGCGGTCGAGATCATGGCGCGGCTGCGGGCCCCGGGCGGATGCCCGTGGGACCGCGAGCAGACCTTCGATTCCATCAAGCCCTTTACGCTGGAAGAGGCCTACGAGGTCCTGGAGGCGATCGACAATCGCGACTGGGACGAGCTGGAAGGAGAGCTGGGCGACCTGCTGCTGCAGGTGCTGTTCTATGCCGAGATGTCGCAGGAGGAGGGGCGGTTCGGGATTGATGACGTGCTGGAGCGGCTGTCGACCAAGCTGGTGAACCGGCATCCGCATGTGTTTGGCGACGTGAAAGCGGAGACCGCGGGTGACGTGCTGCGCAACTGGGAGGCGATCAAGGCGGAGGAGAAGAAGAAGCGTTTGGAGAACACCCACCCTTCGCCAAAACCGGGCGAAAGGGTGGGCCACCCGGCGGAAGAAAATCCCCAGCCTGGCCAAACCCAGGCTAGACCTGGGCACACGGCGGACGCGGAGCCGATCAATGAGTCGGTGCTGGCGGGGGTGTCGTCGAGAGTGCCGGCGCTGATGGAGGCGTTCAAGCTGAGTTCGCGGGCGGCGCACGTCGGCTTCGAGTGGCCGGAGATCGGGGGGCTGTTCGAGAAGCTGCATGAAGAGACAGAAGAGCTGCGCCAGGAGTTGAAGGAGTACCCGGCGCCGGGGCCGCGTCCGCCGCAGCGCGGAGTGGCGGGGGCCAGCGGGCTGCACATCCCGGAGGAGTTGCGGGCACGGTTGGAGGACGAAGTCGGCGATCTGCTGTTCGTGCTGGTGAACGTTGCGCGGTACCTGTGCCTGGACCCGGAATCGGCGCTGCGCAAGACCAACCGCAAATTCCGGCGGCGGTTCCAGTGGATGGAAGAGCGCATGCGTGAACGCGGGCGCAAGCTGCCGGAGGCCACGCTGGAGGAGATGGAGTCGGTATGGCAGGAGTCGAAGCAGCAGGAACGGACGCCGTAGCGCGGGCGGATATCGTGGTGCGGCGCTGCGAGGGCGCGGGCGAGCTGATGGCGTGCGTCGAGCTGCAGAAAGAGGTGTGGGGCTTCAGCGACGCCGAACTGATTCCCCTGCGCCTGTTCACGGTGGCGCAGAAGATCGGGGGGCAGGTGCTGGGCGCCTTCGACGGCAACGAGCTGGTGGGGTTCGCGCTGGGAATTCCGGGGATGCGCGGCGGGCATGCCTACCTGCATTCGCACATGCTGGCCGTCCAGCTGAACTATCGCAACAGCGGCGTGGGACGGCGGATCAAGCTTTACCAGCGGGAGGACGCGCTGGCGCGCGGGTTCGAGCTGATCGAGTGGACCTTCGATCCGCTGGAGATCAAGAACGCGTACCTGAACCTGGAGCGGCTGGGCGCGGTGGCGCGCCGCTACAACATCAACCAGTACGGGGTGTCGTTCTCGCCGCTGCAGGGAGGCTTGCCAACCGACCGGCTGGTGGCGGAGTGGTGGCTGCGCTCGAAGCGGGTGGAAGCGCTGATGGGTAACGGGAAACTGCCGGCCTTTCAAGTCGAGGAGACGGTGACGGTGCCGGAAGAGATCTACGACTGGAAGGCGAACGAGGCGGACCGGGGCAAAGCGGCGCAGGTGCAGGAGCGCAACCGGGGACTGCTGATGTCGGCTTTCTCGCGTGGCTTGGCGACGCTAGGCTACAAGCGCGATGAAGAAGGCAACGGATCGTTCTTGTTGGGAAAGTGGGACGAGAGCTGGGGATACGGAGGGTAGTGATTGGAGTGGTGATTAAAGCAGCTCCCTCGCTGCGCTCGGGATGACGCTGGGTTGATCTTGGTGAAAATCCGAAGTTGTTTCGGTGCAAACTTTGAAGATTGAAGCCATTACGCTGCGCGAGATCCGGATGCCGCTGGTGCATTTTTTTGAGACCAGCTTCGGGCGCACGACGGAGCGCGTGATCCTGCTGGTGACGCTCCACGGCGGCGGGATGAATGCGTGGGGCGAATGCGTGGCAGGAGAGAATCCGTATTACAGCAGCGAGTGGGTGGACTCGGCGTGGGTGACGATTGCGCACTTCCTGGCGCCGGCGGTGTTGGGAAAGAAAATCGAAAGAGCGGGCGAGTGCCGCGACCTATTGGGTCCGGTCAAGGGACATCGCATGGCGAAGGCGGCAATCGAGAACGCGCTGTGGGCGGCGGAGGCGGAAGAAAAGGGCGTGCCGTTGTGGAAGCTGCTGGGCGGGACGCGGCGCGAAATCGAGTGCGGCGTGTCGATCGGGATCCAGGATTCGGTGGAGCAGTTGCTGGAAAAGGTGGAGACCGAATTGGCGGCGGGGTACCGGCGAATCAAGGTGAAGGTGAAGCCGGGCTGGGACTTGGAGGTGCTGGGCAAGATTCGCCGGCGCTGGCCGGAGATCCTGCTGAGCTGCGATGCCAACTCCGCCTATCGCGTGGACGATATCGAGCACTTGAAGCGCTTCGACGAATTCAACCTGCTGATGATGGAGCAGCCGCTGTGGAATGACGACTTTTTCTTCCATGCCAAGCTGCAAAAGGAGATCAGGACGGCCATCTGCCTGGACGAATCGATACGGCATGGGCGCGATGCCGCGGCCGCGCTGGCACTCGGGGCATGCCGGATCATCAACATCAAGGTGGGAAGAGTGGGCGGATTCCGGGAGGCGCTGTGGATCAACGACGTGTGCAGTGCACACGGGGTGCCGGTGTGGTGCGGCGGCATGCTGGAGACGGGCATCGGGCGGGCGCACAACATCGCGCTCTCGACGCTGGAAAACTTCCGGCTGCCGGGGGATGTTTCGGCTTCGAAGCGATATTGGAAGGAAGACATTATCGAGCCCGAGGTGGAAGTCTCGCGAGAGGGAATGATCCGGGCGCCGGACAAGCCGGGTACGGGCTACCGGGTGAAAGAGGACTTGATCGAGAAGCTGACGGTGCGGAAGGAAGAGTTGAGGTAGTCGGTTATTGAAACGCCCTTTTGCATTTCAGGTAGCGCGGGCAGACCCGGGGTCCCTCGACTCGGCGTCGCGGCGACGCCTCGCTCGGGATGACAAACCTATTTCTTACTTCGATCCGCTGCCGTTATTCTGGGCGATTTCGCCGTCATGCTTCTTCAGCAGATCGATTGCCTGGGCGACGGTCATGTCGTGGACGGGGCGATAGTCGATGGTGGTCTCGTCGTCGTTGATCTTGATGGTCTTAAAGATCAGCGCCTTGCCGGTGAATTGCAGGACCATGTGGCTGGGTTCCCAGTGGGCGCCGTTGGTGCCCTCGACCGGCTTCTGCTCGACGACAAACTGGCCGCCCTGATCGAGGTGGCCGAGAATTCCCCAGCCGAAGTTGACGTCGCGGAAAAGTTTGGCCTGGATCTTGGCAATGTGGTTGGCGGGAACGGCAATGGCCATGGTGCCTTCCATGCCGCGGTAAACCATGGTCTCGCGCTGGGGCGGATCAAAGTTGGGATTCGGCTTGAAGCTGAGGTTGACGAGTTCGCCCCAAGGTTCTTCGTTCGTTGTCCCGGCATACTGGTAAGTGAAAGCGTCCGGCAGGGCGGCGACCATGTTGCGGGTGCGGCGGTCGTCTTCCTTCTGGCTTTTGATTTTCTGGGCAAGTTGCTGCGGGTCGGTGACCAGGCGCTGCAGGCGCTTGTCCTCTTTCTCGCGATCCTCGGGACTGAGCGGCCGGCCGTTGACGAGCAGCAAGCGGCCGATGACGCCCTGGTCGGTTTCGATCATCTCGCGGGTTTCCGTGCGGTCGCCCTTCTTCTTGATCAGCCGGAACATGTAGTGAGTCTTGTCGCTCTCCGGCCGGTTCTCGTTGGTGACGGCGCGGCGCACCAGGTCGGAGGGATTGGCGGGCAGATTGGGCGCCGGCGGCTGCTGTGCCCAGGAAAATGCGGCGATGAGCAGAAATGCCGCGATGCTCAAAACGAATTCGCTTCGCCTATCCAGGGTCCCCATCATGTCCTTTGCAGGCAATCGTAATACACATTAGACGAAAACAAGAGCAACTCCGTTGCATAGTTTAGGCAAGGAAGTTGCCGGCGGCGGGTTGCAAAAAAAAGGACCAGCACGGGTGCTGGTCTTGCGAAGGAGGATGCGTATACAGGCTGAAAATCGTCGGCCCGAGCGGAAAAGGCAGTCCCATTGGTTTAAGTCGAGTTGAAGAGTGTAGCCGCTGTTCCCCTGGTTTTCGGCTCCACCCGTCAGCACGACAGTCCGAACGGGCCGACATCACCGGTAGCAGCACGGAGCTGGCCAAAGCAGAGCTGCGGAAATGGCTTCAGGATGGGAGGGAAGTAATTGATTTCGTGGCACTTCCATGGCCTCCCCGGAGGGAGGCGAGAGCTGCCTGGTATTGTGTACTAAATAATTACCCCGCAATGCCATCCCTGTGCACGGCGGTACCGGAATTCATCCGCGAAAAGCTGGGAAGAAAAGAGTCAAAGCCCCTGTGACCATGGTGATTGCGGAGGCAGATCCGGGGTAAGAGCTGGGGAACACCGGCGAAAAAGCAGATTGCCGCGTTTGCCGCGGTTAGAATATAGTCTGCTGCAGCTTCTCTCGGTTACAGCCTGCGCCGGTGCTTCCCGTGTCCGGCCACGTCGGAAAGACGGCGGCCGATTCAGCTGTCAGCAGGCGAGGATGGCAGAAGTACTCGAGGATAAGATTCACACGCTGGCTATCGGTTTCAATCCCAAGGAGGTAGGTCCCGTGGAAACGCCGAAACCTATGAACGAATTGGCCCATATCGGAAAGTCCGTGGTGGTGAAAGGCGAGTTGTCAGGCAGCGAGGACCTCTACCTGGATGGCGAAGTAGAGGGCAGCGTGGAGCTGCGGGGCCATCACCTGACGGTGGGCCCGCACGGCCGGGTAAGGGCCCATACGCGGGCGAAGGATGTGGTGATCCATGGCAAAGTGGACGGAAACATTCAAGCCGAGCGGGTGGAGCTGAAGCAATCGGCAATCCATATGGGCAACATCATCACCCAGCGAGTGATCATCGAGGAAGGCGCCTTTTTCAAGGGCACGATTGATATCCAGCGGGAAGAGCCCAAGCCTGAAGTCAAGTTGGAGTCGAAGCCAGTGGTAACCGCGGCGGCGGTGAGCGCCCCGGGAGCGCAGGGCTCGCTGGTGGAGCCGAAGAGGTAAGGGGCGCATTGCGCTTTGGCCCACGGCGGAGCAAAATGAGCCAAGCAACTCCAAAGAAGTTATGGCATGGGTTCGGTGACGCAAAATCTTTTCCGATCAATCTTCGGCGGCGGAGCTTCCGGAAGTGAAAGTCCTCAACAGGCCTCTGCCGCCCGCGTGAACCGGCGGTCGAGTGGGCTGAACGAGTTTTCCAAATCCATTGCCGGGCAGGAAGGGCTGTGCATTCTCGACCTGGGATGCACCTCAGCAACCAACATCTCGCGGCTCACCGGCATGGGCCACATGGTCTGTACCGAGGACCTGCTGGAAGCGGCCCACGATCCGCTGTTGCAGGTGCTGGGGGAAGATGGAAAGCCAACGGTGGATGCGGCGAAATTCCTGCGCGAAAGCCTGGCGTACCAGGGCCAGAAGTTCGATGCCGTGCTGGCCTGGGATGTGCCCGACTACCTGCCGGAGCTGCTGGTGAAGCCGGTGGTGGAACGGCTGTGCGCGCTGATGAAGCCCGGAGGAATCCTGCTGGCGTTTTTCCATACCCGCGACGCCGGCCCCGATGCGGCGCACTACCGCTATCACATCGTGAGCAACGACACGCTGCAATTGCAGCCGACGGTACGCAACAGCTCGTCCGCATTTCGCCTGCAGAGGGTGTTCAACAACCGCCACATCGAGAATCTTTTCCGCGAATTCGCGTCGCTGAAGTTCTTCCTTGCCCGCGATAACGTGCGCGAAGTGATTGTGGTGCGCTGAAGCAGGCTTCAGGCTGCGGGCTGCAGGCTTTTCCAGACGATAATTCCCATTCGATACAGGTAGTGGTTCTCGATCTCCACCGAAGCGGCGTTGCTGTCGCGAACAATGGCTGCGAGTTCCCGGGGCGTGTAGGCGCGACGCACGGAAGCGAGGCCGTCATGCATGGTGAGGCGGCCAAACAGGGGATAGCCGGCGTACATGAGGGCGAGGTGAATTGGTTCGCGGCGAAGGTCATTGAGCAGGACCGCGATGCGGGCGACGCGTACGGCCTGGTTGATGAAGCGCACAATCTGCTCGCGCTCGAAGTGATGGACGAGCAGGGAACAGGTGACGAGGTCAAAGCTGCCGTCGAGAAAGGGCAGGGAGAGCGCGTCGCCGGCGACTTCAGCAGTGCCGTTGCGCGGCAGATGGGCCGTCATGCGGTCCATGAGCGTGACTTCGATCCGGGCGCGCGGGCGGAGCTGGCGGGCGGCGCTGAGGGAGACGTCGCCGGAACCAGCGCCGACGTCGAGAACGGTGAAGGCGCCGTGCGCTGGGCTTCGAGCGATCACTTTCTCCAGCATGTGGCGCGTCGTGCGGATGCCGCCGAACCAGCGGTTGATGCGCCGCAGGTCGGCCAGTGTTTGCTGGACTTCGGCGGGAGTGGCCGCGTCGTTGTCCATGAGCTCCGGAGTGACCAGGCGTTTCATCAAGCAGTTCTCGGCTGTCAGGTGGCAGCTCTCAGCCCGCCCCACGGCAGAGATTCAGTTTACAGCCGCCGGGAAGCCTGATCGCGGGTTGACTGACGGCGGCTGAGCAACATAGGATGTCGCAACTCATCTTTCCACTCTTTTGCTTCGGTGATCGGCCAAACCATCTCGCATTACAAGGTACTGCGGCGCCTGGGCGGCGGCGGCATGGGAGTAGTGTTCGAAGCCGAGGACCTGAACCTGCCTCGCCACGTGGCGCTGAAATTCCTGCCGGAAAACGTGACGAACGACGCCGCGATGCTGGAGCGATTCCGGCGCGAGGCGTACGCCGCCTCGGCGCTCAACCACCCGAACATCTGCACCATCCACGAGATTGGCTCGCATGAGCAGCAGCCGTTCATTGTGATGGAGTACTTGGACGGAAGCACGCTCAAACACTTGATCACGGGCAGGGCCTTGGACGTGGAGCGGGTGCTGGAGCTAGGAATCCAGATTGCCGACGCGCTGGATGCAGCCCACGCCCAGGGGATCATTCACCGCGACATCAAGCCGGCCAATATTTTTGTGACGGCGCGTGGCCACGCCAAGGTGCTGGACTTCGGCCTGGCGAAAGTGGCCGCCAAACAGCAGCCGGCGATGGTTTCCTCGAGCGGGGCGGAGGCCACGGCGGTGATGGCGGCGGCGGAAGAGCACCTGACGAGTCCGGGGACGGCGCTCGGCACGGTGGCGTACATGTCGCCGGAGCAAGCGCTGGGCAAGGAACTCGATCACCGCACCGACCTTTTTTCCTTCGGCGCGGTGCTCTACGAGACGGTGACGGGAACGATTCCATTTCGCGGCGATACCAGCGCCGCGGTGTTCGATGCCATCCTGCACAAGGCCCCAACCGCGCCGGTGCGGCTCAATCCGGATGTTCCTCCGAAGCTGGAAGAATTGATCAACAAGGCGCTGGAAAAAGATGCGCGCATGCGCTACCAGACTGCCTCGGACATGCGGGCCGACTTGCAACGGCTGAAGCGCGACACGGATTCCAACCGCCATGCCGTGATGGTGGAGCAAGAGCCGGCCGAGGGTACGGGCGCAACGCGCGCCGGAAGCAGCGCTCACATCAGCGCCGCACAACCGGCGGCCGGGCCGACACGTGCTCCCAGGAAATTGGTGTTGGCGTCGATTGCAGCCGTGGTGGTATTGGCCCTGGCAGCGGCGGGCGCATTCTGGTGGTTCGGCAAAAGGCAAAGTCCGGCGCGGGCGGGAGGCGCGGGCCGGAAGGCTTTGGCGGTGCTCTACTTCAGCAACCTGTCGCAAGATCCCTCGCTCAACTGGCTGGACCGCGGCTTCTCGGAGATGCTCACCACGAACCTGGCGCAGACGAAGGGGTTGGATGTGCTCTCCACCGAGCGCGTACAAAGCTCGCTGCAACGGCTGGGAAAGAAGGGAGCGGGTGAGATCGATCCGGCGGTGGCGCAAGCGGTGGCGCGCGATATCGGGGCGGACGCGTTCATCACCGGCGCGCTGCTGAAGGTCGGGCCGACGCGGTTGCGGCTTGATGTACGCGTGCAGGACACGCAGTCGGGGCAGATCCTGGAATCGGAAAAACTGGACGGGGAGAACCTACAGAGCATCTTCGGAATGGTGGACTCGCTGACCGCCAACATTGCCGGACGTTTCGCGCAGGGCGGCGGCGCTGGGGTCAGCGCCCCGATGGTGGAACAGACCTTGACCTCGAATGTCGAGGCCTACCGCCATTACCAACTCGGGGTGGAATACGGACAGCGTTACATGAATCACGACGCGATCCGCGAGTTGACGGAGGCCGTGCGGCTGGACCCGCAGTTTGCGCTGGCCTACCTCCAGCTCTCGTTCAATTACCTGTTTGTCGGAGACCTGCGCAAAGCGGACGAGTTTGGGCAGCAGGTGGAGAAGCTGCAGTCGCGGCTGCCGCGCCACGAGCAACTGCTGTTCCAGACATCGCAGACCCGGCGGGGGAAGGACTTGGAAGGTCTGGTCCGCGGTTTGGAAACGATCGTCAGCGAATTTCCGCGCGATACGGAATCGCGCGCCAGGCTGGGAGTGGTGCTGCACCTGGTGGATGAGAATGAGCGGGCGGTGAAAATATTGCGCGATGGGCTGGCGCTCGATCCCAAGGACGAGAACCTGCTCAACATTCTCGGCTACGGTTACGCTAACGTCGGCGACCTCCCGGCGGCCCTGCGGGCCAATGATGAATACATGGCGGTGCGGCCCAAGGACCCGAATCCGTGGGACACGCGCGGCGACATTCTGTTCAAGCTCGGGCGAGACGATGAAGGCCTTGCCGCCTACCGCAAGGCGCTGGAGCTTACACCGGACTTCCAGGATTACCAGGAGTACCTGAAGCTGAGTTGGGTGTACGGAGACCAGGGCAAGTACGCGCTGGCCGACGCCGCCCTGCAGGAATATGAGCAGCACACGAAGGCCATCACCAAGCTCTCGTTGCCGATCCTGCAGGCGCAGCGACAGCAGACGCGCGGCGACGTGGAGGGCGCCCTGGCCAACTACCGCAAGGCGGTTGCGCAACTCGCGGGAGCGGGGCAGGACTCCACCGCGGCCGACGCCCTGCAATCGATGGCTTCCGTAGCTATGCATTCGGGAAAAACCGCGGTCGCGCTCTCCTTTGCCCGGCAGCAGAAGTTGCATGGCGATGAGTTGCCGGCGGTCGCAGTCCTGGAGGCGGCAGGCGGCAATGAATCTGCCGGAGACCACACGCTCCAGCAATACGCGGCCACGCACAGCTGGGTCTCGCCCACCTACATCGAACAGCAGCGCGCTTTCCGGCAGGCGCTCGGCGCCCTGGCGCGCAATGACGGCCGAGCTGTTCTGGCCGCGGCGGACCGGTTGCCCCGTCTCACCGCGCCGGGGGTGTTGTTCGTGAAGGCGAGAGGCAGCCTGCTCCTGGGGGACTACGCCACGGCCGAGCGCGGCTTGCAGCGCGTCATTGTGGAGAGCAGGATACCGGCGACCGGCGACTTTGGCGCGATGCTGCGGCAGGTGCCGCTGTATTCCATTCTCGCCCGCTACTACCTCGGCCAGGTGTACGAGGCGACGGGAAGATCGCAGCAGGCCATCGACGAATACCAATCCTTCCTCTCGCATTTCGAGGGCGCGAGGGCGCCGCTGCCCGAGGTGGAGAAGGCGCGGGGCGCGCTGAAGAAGCTGATGCGATAAGCACTGATCGACAGGAAGATGAGCACCGCCTGGCGGATTCGCTCCTGGGAGGTCCGCACTTCCCCCCAAAGCACTCGACAAAAAACCTAAACAGTTTCCAGTTCTTCCTCGAGCAACTGCTTGTTGTAAAGGTCGGTGTAATAACCGTTGAGGGCGAGCAGTTCCTCGTGCGTGCCCAACTCGACGATGCGGCCGTCGAACAGGACGGCAATGCGGTCGGCGGCGCGCACGGTGGAGACGCGGTGCGAGATGAAGATGGTGGTGCGGCCGCGCATGACGTCGCGCAGGTGGTTGAGGATTTTTTCTTCGGTGTAGGTATCGACGCTGGAGAGCGCGTCGTCGAGCACCATGATGCGCGGCTCGCGGACCAGGGCGCGGGCGATGGCCGTGCGCTGCTTCTGTCCGCCGGAGAGGGTGATGCCGCGTTCGCCCACGGTGGTGTTGTACTTTTCCGGAAAGGCGTTGATATCGAGCGCGATGTTGGCGCCCTCGGCGGCCTGCGCGATCTCCTGGTCGCTGGCGGCCTCCACGCCGAAGGCGATGTTCTCCCGGACGGTATCGCTGAAGAGGAATGTTTCCTGGGGCACGAAGCCGATGTTGCGGCGCAGCCAGGCGAGAGGATATTCGCGGATGGGGCGGCCATCGAGCAGCAGAGTCCCCTCCGGCGCGTCGTAGACGCGGGGAACCAGGCTGACAAGGGTGGATTTTCCCGAGCCCGTGGGGCCGACGATGGCGAGGCTGCTGCCGGCGGGAATTTTCAGATTGACGTCCTTCAGCACCTTGGTTCCGTTGTAGCTGAAGCTGAGCTTGCGGAATTCCAGCTCGCCGCGGATGGGCAGAAGTTTGGAGAGATCTCCATCACCGTCGGCGCTCGAGGGCGAGCGCATTCCAACCGCGGCGGGAACGTCGGCGACCTCAGGCTTGTGCTCGAAAATTTCCTGGATGCGCAGCAGCGACGCGGTGCCGCGCTGGAAGATGTTGATCACCCAGCCGAGGGCGATGATCGGCCAGGTGAGCTGCACCATGTAGGTGTTGAAGGCGACGAAGCTGCCGATATTGATGTGGCCGTGCAGCACTTCGCGTCCGCCAAGCCAGAGGACGAGCACCACGGCGAGTCCGAGCACGAATTCCAGGGTCGGCCACAGCATGCCCATCAGGCGAATCAATCTCAAGCTGCGGCGGATGTATTCCTGGTTGGCGGTCTCGAAGCTGGCGATCTCGGCCTCTTCCTGGGCAAAAGCGCGGACGATGCGCGCGCCGGAGAAATTTTCCTGGGCGCGGGCGGAGATGTCGGAAAAGCTGGCCTGGATGCGCTCGAAGCGCTCGTGAATGCGGCGGCCGAAGTATTGCACCACGATGCTGAGGAAGGGCAAAGGCGCGTAAGTGTAGAGCGTCAGCCTGGGGCTGATGCTGATCATGATGGCCAGCGCAAAGGCGCTCAGCACCAGGGTGTTGGCGGTGTACATGATGCCGGGGCCGAGCAGGTTGCGCACGGCGTTGAGGTCGTTGGTGGCGCGCGCCATGATGTCGCCGGTGCGCATGCGCTGGTAGTAAGAGTAGGAGAGGCGCTCGAGATGGCGGAAGAGATCGTTGCGCAAGTCGAATTCGATGTCGCGCGAGATGCCGATCATGATCCAGCGGGTCAGGAACTGGAAGACGCCCTTGGCGGTGACAATGGCCACCAGCGCCAAGGCCCACATCAGCAGCTTGTGGGGCATGACGCTGCCGGGGAGCTTGCCGTCGTGCCAGCTCCAGAGATCGTTGACGGCGCCGCGGATGGCCAGAGGTCCGAGAATCCAAATCCCGTTGTTGAGCAACACCGTGAGCCCGCCGAGTACATAGCCGCGGCGGTATTTGTTCATGTACGGAAACAGCGGTCGGAGTTGCTTCAGCATGGGTGAGATATAGATGAGATTTTAGCAGCCTGTGGTGCAGTTAGTACGCCGCGGATTGAGTAGCAATGCCTTCTGGCAGCAGAGTTCTGCGGAGAGGGTAGGGGTCCCTCGACTCGGGCTGCGCCCTCGCTCGGGATGACAGCCTTGGAAAATTGGGATGACAGCCTTCGAAAATTCTTAGCGCCGAGGGACGGGATCGCCGCTGTACATTGCGGGCTCGCCCAAGCTGCCCTTGGGCGGGAGGTGGCGGAGGTAGGTGACGATGGCCCAGACTTCCTCGTCGTGCAGGATGCCCCTGGAGGCGGGCATGCCGGAGGGGCTGAGGCCGTGAGTGATAACCCACTTGAGCTGGCCATCGGTGTAGGCCTGCACCGAAGGGGAATTCAATTGCGGGACGGGCGGCGACATGGCGGCGGCGAAGGGCACGCCGGTCGCCTGACCGTCGAGTCCGTGGCAGGCGGCGCAGTAGGAGGAGAAAGCCTGCTGGCCGCGGCGGATGTTCTCGTCGGTCGGCGGCAGGGGGTTGTGGTCCTTGGCGCCACGGACGGTTAGACGTCGCTTGATGCCGGTGATGAGCGCGGTTTCGACGCGTCCGGGCGGGCTGACGCTGCAGGCAGTGAGAGCAAGGAGAGAACCGAGCAGCACTGGCATTCGAAAACCCCACCCTACCCAAAGGCGGGCTAGGGTGGGCCACCCACTATTTCGCATGGCTACTCCACGATCACTTTCATGTTCATGTTGCCGTGGTTGACGCCGCAGAAGTGGTCGCAGATGAGCAGGAACGTGCCCGTGACCTGCGGCGTGACGTTGACCTCGGTGGTCTTGCCGGGCACGATGATCTCGTCGATCTTCAGCGGCTTGAGGAAGAAGCCGTGAGTGACGTCGCTGGAGGTGAGCAGCAACTTCACCGGTTCGCCTTGCTTGAGGGTGATGACGTTGGGGGTGAACTCGAAGCGCTTGGCGGCGATGTTGATGACCCTGGGTTCCTGGGCGCGGGTGTGATGCGGCGCCAGCGCGATGACGGCCAGGGCGAGCAGGACAGCGAGCGTGATTCGTCGGGCTTGGGAACGCATGACTCTCTCCTAGAGCGTGGGCGTCTTCAAAATTTGCTGGATGCCGTTGAGTCCGGAATACTCGCGCAGCGTGAGTTCCACGTCGTGAACGGCGATCGGTTGCTTGGGCTCGGCGCTGACCACGCGGATCCCGAGATGCTTGAACGGCTGTTCCTTGTCGAAGGGGTAAGGCTTCTTGGCCGGCGCGGTAGGCTCAGGGAAAGCAAAGATGAGCGAGCGCGCGGCGTAGTGGTTGATGTGGCCTTCATGGTGCTCGTCGTCGCGGTGGATGTGGCCGTAGAGCACGGTGACGTTTTCGTAAGGCGCGAGCGCGTTGGTTACCTCGTCGCCGTCGCTGGTGAACCACTCCCACTCCGGTTTCAGGTCAAACAGCGGGCGATGAGTGAAAACCACGATGGGCGCCGATTTGGAGAAGCGCGCCAGGTCTTTCTTCATCCAGGCCAGCTGCTCGGCGCCGACCTCGGGCTTGGCGCGGGAGACGTTATCGAGGGCGATGAAGTGCACGCCGCGATGGTCAAAGGAATAGTTGCTGGGCCCGAAGTTATCGCGGAAGAGGGCGCCGCCGTCGAGTCCGGCATCGTGCTCGCCGGGCACGCACATCAGCTTCTTGGTCTTCAGGCGGCCGGCAATCTCGCGGAAGTTCGCCATGCGCTTGGCGTGTACGTCCTTGTCCTCGGAGTCGTGGGTCAGGTCGCCGGTGAAAAGGACGAGGTCGGGTTGATGCGGCAGGGCATTGACCATCTCCACCGCGCGCTCGAAGGCCTTGGTGCCGAGCGGGTCGGGCGGGCCGTTGAAGCCGACGTGCGCATCGCTGAGTTGGACGAAGGAAAAAGGTGTAACCGCTTCTCCGCTGTGGCGTCCAAGCAAGCGGAAGGTCTCGGAGGCCTCGGCGGAGGCCAGCGGCGCGACCTGGTAGAGCACGCCGATGCCGAGCGCGGCGCCAGAAATCTTCAGGAACGAGCGGCGGTCGAAGTCTTTCATGCGTCCCTCCCAATTGGGGTTCGGCGTGGAAAACCAGGGAGGCGGCGGTTTATTCCCTGGGCGGAAAAATAATTCGTGGAATAAAATCCGGGCCTCACGGTTAGCACAGGTGTGGAGCTTGCGGGATAGCGGCAACAACGCGGAGTTCGAAGCACTGGCGCTGCCTTTGTTCGATTCGCTTTATAACTTCGCGCACTGGCTGGCGCAGGACCGGCATCAGGCCGAGGACCTGGTGCAGGAGACGTACGCCAAGGCGCTGCGGGGCTTTGCCTCGTTTCGAACGGGAACGAATTTTCGCGCCTGGATGTTCAAGATCCTGCGCAACACGTTCCTGACCTCGCGCACCGGGCTGGCGAGCACGATGACCGACGTGCTGGAACCCGGGGACGAAGACCGGCTGCTGCCGATCTCGTCGCATACGCCGGAGACGCTGGCGATCACCTACGACCTGGGCGAGGCGCTGCAGCAGGCGATCGAGGCGCTGCCGGTGGTATTTCGCGAGGTGCTGCTGCTGGCCGACGTGGAAGAAATGTCGTACCAGGAAATTTCCGAGACGTTGAGCATTCCCATGGGGACGGTGATGTCGCGGCTGGCGCGGGCGCGCAAAGCGGCGCGGCAGAAGTTGATCGAATCCGGCTATGAGCAGAAGAGGACAGCGGGCAAACGTTAGAAAGAAGATATGAGCTGCGAAGCGTGGCAAACCAAACTCGACGCTTATGCGGACGCGGAGCTTCCGGCGGAAATCATGCGCTCCATGGCGGAGCATCTTTCGGGCTGCCCGGCGTGCACGGCGGAGATGGTGCAGATCATGCAGCAGAAGCGCGTGACCGCCGTGGCGGGCAAGCGCTACACGGCGTCGCCGGAGTTGCGCGCGCGAGTGCGCCGGCAGATCGCGGGCAAGCCATCGCATCCGGCGTGGCAGTGGGCAGTCGGGCTGGCGCTGGCGGCCGTGGTAGTGATCGGTTTGGGGTTGGCGATCGTGTTGCCGTCGCGCACGGCGGCGCGCGATCGATTGATTGCCGGCGTGGTGGACCGGCACGTGACGGCGCTGGCCAGCGCGTCGCCGGTGGACGTTGTGTCCAGCGACCGGCACACGGTGAAGCCGTGGTTTGCGGGCAAGCTGCCGTTTACGTTTAATCCGCCGGAGCTGGCCGGGACCGGGTACACGCTGGTGGGCGGGCGCATGGTGTATGTGGATGGCGCGCCGGGGGCCCACCTGATCTGCGATTGGCGGAAGCATCGCATGTCCATTCTCATCTTCCAGGACCAGGGCGAGATCGGGCGCTTGTTACCCGCGGCGGAGAAGGAGTGGCGCGCGCGCGCGTTCAATGTCGAATCATGGAGCAATGCCGGGTTGCGGTACTTCATTGTGAGCGATGCCGCGGCAGAGGATCTGAGCAATTTGGCGGAAATGTGGAAGAAGGCGAACAGCTAGCAGGGAGATGTCATCCTTCTACAATCTGTGCTGTCACTCAGCTACAGGAATCCAGCCGAGTTGGATGTTTTCTGCGAAGTCAGTTACCACAGTCTTATCGAATCCGTAAGCTCTGTCGCCTGACGGCATCGTATGCACGGTTTCCGACGGCTTGCTGATGACGAGTACCCTTGTTCCCAACCCGCGCAAATGAGGGGCAATTTCGTCGGTCTTCACATCAATGGTCAGAATTCCCCCGAGCTTTATTGCAACTTTCGTATATCCGCCCATCAGATGCATTTCGATACGCCCCTCTACCCGGACTTCGTATTTGCTTGTCTCCATAAACTGCCTCCTCCTGCGTGGGACGGAGGAAATCAGAAGTCAATATCGCGCCAGACCTAGCTACGTCGGCACCTTTAAAATCATGTAGCCGCCGGCAAGCGCGAACAGCAGATCGGGAGACCAGGCGGCGAGGGTTGCTGGAAGCTGATTGGTGTTGCCCATGGCCTCGAACAGGCCCGAGACGATGAAATAGACCATCGCAATGCCGATGGCAGTGGCCACACCGGCGAGCGCGCCGCGGCGTCCGGCGGAGAGCGCAAACGGCACCGCCAGCATGGCCATGACGAAGGTGATGATGGGGAAGGCGAACTTCTTCTGCAATTGCACCCGCAGCCTGACCACGTCGAATCCGCTCTGCTGCAGGTCGTGGATGTAGTTCTTCAGCTCCTCGTAACTCATCTCCGACGACTGCTTCACTTCCTTCTTGAAATAGCCGGGGGGCTCGCGCAGCTCGGCAAAGGTTTCGACGTCGAAGGGATGGTAGCCCTCGATGGCGGAGCCGCGGAAGGAGCGCGTCCAGCCTTGTTCGAAGACCCACTTCTGCAGCGAATCGGACCAGTGAGCACGGGCGGCGTAGATGCGCTTGTTCAGCGCAAAGGTCTTGGGGTCGAACTCGAAGATGGAAATGCTGCCGAAGCGATTGCTCTCGGCGTCGAAAAACTCGTAGTAATAAATGTCGGAATGCTGGCCGAAGATCCACTTGCGGTCAGGGCGGAGATAGGTCTGCGCCGGCTTGCCCTTGATCTGGTTGCGGAGCGCGTCCTGCCGCTTGTTGAAGTGGGGAAGATTGAACTGTTCGAAGAAAAACAAGCCGGTGGCGAGCACGGCGGCGATCACCATCACCGGCAGGATGACGCGGTAAATGCTGATGCCGGTGGCCTTCATGGCGGTGATCTCGTTGGACTTCTGCATCAGGCCGAAGGTGACCAGCACGGCGAGCAGTACGCTGATGTGGGTGATGTTGTAGACGAAGTAGGGTGTGACGTACAGGAGGTACTGGCCGACGACGACCAGGGGCACGCGGTTGCGGACGATGTCGCCCAGCAGTTCGAAAAAGGTGAACACCGTGAGCAGCATGAGGAAGGTGCCGAGGATCAGGCCGAGGTAGAGGAAGAAGTCGCGCAGGATGTAGTCGTCAATGATCAGCGGGAAGCGAGCGCTGAACACACGCTTGCGGTTCGCGGCGCGTTCGAAGGCCCCGCCTTCGCCCTCCCTGGCGGTGACCCGTGGCTTGAAGCGTTTGACCAGTTCCGCCCAGGCGTGGCGGATGGAAAACATGTTGATCGGCATGCGCTCCGAGCGCCACAAGAGGAAAATTCCGCCGATAAAGAAGACGATGTTGCCCAGCCATAGGCCCGCTCCGGCGCCGATCTTGCCCTGGCGAGCCATAGACAACCCGGCGAGAGAGAAAAAGTAATAGAGGAATACCAGGCCGATGGTGAGCACGAAGCCGGTGCTCTTGCCGCCCTTCTTGGCTGACAGCCCGAGGGGAATGCCGACCAGCGCCAGCACCAGGCAGGCGGTGGGAAGCGCCAGGCGGCGATGGAATTCGATGGCGTAGGGCCGGCCGGCAGGGCCATGGTCGGACATGCGCTGCAACAAAGCCGAAGTGCTGGTTTCGGCTGCCGAGGTGACGATGCTGGGCGAGTTCTGCGGCGCCGGAAGCTGAATGGGTATGTCGGATTCGGTGAAGGTGGAGATGGCGTATTCCTCGGGGTGCCGCGGGGCGGTCTCGTGCTGCGACCCGTTGAGCAGGTGCAAGCGCAATTTATCCGGTCCCTCGCTGACGGCGACCCCCGACTGCGACAGGGTGATCTTGGGCGCGGAGGGATTGCTGATGTCGGCCACGAAGATGCCCTTCCAGAGCGCGGCGCCCTGGGCGCTGCTGGCGTCCTGGACGTAGAGCACCAGGTTCTTGAAGTCCTCGTAAAAGACGCGCGGCTGGATCTCGAACGAGATCTGGCTGCTCTTGAGCTTGTTTTGCAGGCGGGCGAGGGCGCGGGCCGAGCGCGGCGCGATGAACAGGTTGTTGCCCAGTGCCAACAGCCAGGCGATGACCACGAAGATGGCCAGGATGCGGACGAAGGTGCCCGGACCGATGCCGCTGGCGCGCATGGCGGTGACTTCGCTGTCGGCAGCCAGTCGGCTCAAGCCGATCAGGATTCCCACCAGCACCGCCATGGGAATGGTGACGGTGAGCGCGCCCGGCATGGTGAGGAAAAAAATCTCGGCGACGCTGGGCAGGGGCGCGCTGTTGCGCACCACCAGTTCCAGGATGCGCTCCAAGTCCCGCAGGAAAATCACGAAGGTGAACACGGCCACGCCGATGAGAGCGTGGCTGAGCACTTCGCCAAGAATGTAGCGGGTCAGGATGCGCATCAATCGCCTGTGTTTACGCGGCCCACGGGCCCAGTCTAGCACGATGTTTTGCCAGCGCCGCCTCGCCTGCATTACTCTTACTTGCTTTCCCGGATTCATCCCGGCAGCTTACTCATGGCGACGCTGCGCATCGCAATTCTCTGGCACATGCACCAGCCGTTCTACAAGGACCTGGTCAGCGGAGAGTACCGCCTGCCCTGGGTGCGGATGCACGGGCTGAAAGACTATTACGGCATGGTGAAGCTGCTGGAGGAATTTCCCAACGTGCACCAGACCTTTAACCTGGTGCCGTCGTTGGTGGCGCAGATCGAGGATTATGTCGCCGGCACCGCGGACGATCCATTTTTGCAAGTCGCCACCCTGCCGGCCGCGGAACTTTCGCGCGAGCAGCGGCGTTTCGCGCTCGACTACCTTTTTCAGGCCAATCCCACGCAGATGATCGGCCGTTATCCGCGCTACCGCGAATTGTGGGAGATGTTTCGCGGCGCCGGCCAGGACGCAGGGCGGGCCGAGCGCATGTTCCAGGCGCAGGATTACACCGATCTGCAAGTGCTGTCGCAGCTCGCCTGGTTTGACGAATTTTTCCTGGAGCAGCCGGAAGTGGCGGCGCTGGTGAACAAAGGCCGCAAGTTTTCGCGCGAGGACCAGGAGTTTGTCACCGCCAAGCAGCGCGAAATCATGGCGGCCATTCTTCCCGCCTACGCGGCGGCAACCAAGCGCGGCGGTATCGAAATTTCAACCTCGCCCTTCTACCATCCGATCCTGCCGCTGGTGTGCGACACCGACCAGGGGGCGGTTTCGCATCCCGGGCTGCACCTGCCGCAGCATCCCTATCGCCAGCCGGAGGACGCGCGCGAACAACTGCTGCGCGGACTCGACCAGCAGCAGCGCATCTTCGGCGCGCGGCCAGTGGGAGTGTGGCCCTCGGAAGGCAGCGTCTCGGAGCAGGTGCTGGAGATCGCGAGCCAGTGCGGGGTCCGCTGGATGGCCACCGATGAAGGGGTGCTCGGCCGCACGCTGGGGTTTAACTTCGCGCGCGACGGCCATGGCCAGCTTGCGCCCGGAGGACCCGAGCGACTGTATGCGCCCTACGTTTACGAGAAGGGCGAGACGCGGATGAACCTGGTGTTCCGCGATCACACGCTCTCAGACCTGATCGGCTTCGTGTACTCCGGAATGAAGGCAGAGGAAGCCGCCCGCCACTTCGTGCAGAGCGCCAGGCAGGCAGCGGCGCCGGTGCTACAGCAGGGAAAGGACGCGCTGATCTCGATCATCCTGGATGGCGAGAACGCGTGGGAATACTACTCGCTCTCAGGCCGCGAATTCCTGCGGCGGGTGTACGACGCGCTGCAAAACGATGCCTCGCTGGAGGCGGTGACGGTGAGCGAGGCGGTGGAACGCCACGGCGACGCGCCGCGGCTGGAATCGCTGGTGCCGGGTTCGTGGATCAACGCCAACTTCGATGTCTGGATTGGAGCAGCCGAGGACAACAAGGCCTGGGACTACCTGGCAGCGGCGCGCGCCTTCTACGCGCAGGCTGCGCCGCTGGCGCCGCCGGAACAACGAAAGCTGGCGCTGGAGGAGATCCTGATCGCGGAAGGCAGTGACTGGAACTGGTGGTATGGGCCGGAGCATCATTCGGTGAACGACCGCGACTTCGACGAGCTGTATCGCAAGCATCTTTCCAATGTCTACACGACGCTGGGGGCGGCTCCGCCGGCCTACCTGGCGCACGCCATCGCTGGCGGAGTGGCGCGCCCGGTGTTCGCGGCGCAGACGGCGTACATCCATCCGCGGGTGCGCGCCGACTTTACGCGCTACTTCGATTGGATCGGCGCCGCGATGTATACCGCCGATCGCCGGGCCGGCGCCATGCATGGCAAAGTCTTCCTGATGGACGCCATTTATGCCGGCATCGACGAGGATTTTTTGTATGGGCGCCTGGACTTCATCGGCGCAATTCCCCAGGAGGACTTTGACCTGATTGTGACCTGTGAGCGCAGCGGTCTGGCGGAAGTAGCAGGCGCTTCCGCCGGCAGCGGAATGCGCAAGCTGGTGACCGAGAGCGCGCCGACATCGCTGCGGCTGGAAATGAAAGTTGTGGAACGCGCTCTTAAGTCGTGGCAGCTGCGTCCGGCGGATTCGGAGGAGGCGATCGCCGGTTCCGGCGTGCCCTATAACAACACGGTGCGCGTAACGCTGTATAAGAACCTGGAGTTCCAGATTCCGCTGGCGCTGATCGGCGCCGGGCTGGGTCATACCCTGCACCTGCGCATCAGCCTGTGGCGCGACAAGCTTCCGGTGGACGCGTTGCCGGTGGAGGGCACGATGGACCTGGCGGTGATCTCGGAAGACGAGATGTCGGCCGGCGCCATGAATTACAGCGCGTTCAGCTGAAGCTTATTTCGCGCCCACGCGCGTCCACTGCGGCGGCTGACCCTTGGCAGGGCAGGGCGCGTCGTAAAGTTCCACGATGAAGCGGGCTTTCTGGCCCGCCGGCGGCGGCAAGAAGTAAATTACGCGGGCGCTGAGCGAGCCGCCGGTGGGGGTGCAGGCGTCGTCGTAGACTTCGCCGAAATCCTCGGCGGTCACCAGATTTTGCTTGTCGAACTCCACCAGGCGCGCGGTTTTGATCTGCCGTCCCGCAGTGCCGATGGTTAGGGCCTGCAGCAAGTATTTTTGCTTTTTGTCGCCGTTCAGGTCATAGCTGCCGATGAAGGTAGTACCGGGAGGCAATTTGAGGTTGCCCGGCGGCTGAGGGTAGGTAGCAGGTTGCGGGTTGCGAAAATCGTATAGAAGTTTTTTGTCGAGCGAAGAAAAGCCGCTGTTGGAGCGGGAATAAGATTCCTGGTTGCAGGCGACGAGCGCCAGCAGGAGAGCGGCGAAGATGGTCGCAGGAAATCGCATGAGTACCGCGCAAGCGCCCGGCCCAGCCAAACTCGGGCTAGACCGGGGCACCCGCCGCACCCATTGTAATTGCGTTATTGTCCGCCGCTGCCGGCAGCGCTCAAGTACATGGGCCGCGTCAACTCGACCGTAATCTCGGTTCCGCCAATCAGTTCGGCCGAGCGCGGCTTGATGAGCCAATGCACCACCGAGGCGGTTGCGCCCACGCCGGCACCGATGAGCATGCCGTGCGGACCGGCAATCAGGCCGCCAGTGAGCGCGCCCGCGCCCGCGGCGATGCCGGTTTCCTTCCAATCGCGTCCGTCGTGGCCGCGGCCCTTGAGGCGGCCTTCATCGTCCACGTCCACGTCAGGGCGCGCGTCAGTATCGACCACCACCGCGCTGAAGGAGTAGTGGTTGCCGTTGGGCAGCACGATGGTGTCGGGGCGCAGATCGATGGTGGGCGTGCCGCGGATGCGGCGGTGCTCGGAAGCGCGCGCAATCCGTCCCTCTATCGTCGCGCCCACTGGAATAATGGTGCGGCCGTTCATGGTGACCGCCTCAAAGACAATGCCGGAAAAGCGGTCGCCGACTTTGTTGGAGCGGGTGGAGATGGCGGTTTCCAGCCTCATCTTGACGGCGGTCCCGGAGGGCAGCGCCGGGGCCAGGTTCGAGGTTGCGGACGCGGCCGGCACGAGCGCATCGCGCTCCGGTTTGTCGGATATTTGTGCCGCCGTAGGAATCGCGATTCCGAGGCAGAGCAGCAGTGCCAGGTACTTCGTCATTGTTCCTCCTTGGGGATAGTCCGGAGCAGTTCGAGAATTGCTTGCAGCGGCATGCGGTCGCGCTGGTCCATGCCGACGTAGATCATGCGGAGTTTGCCGTCGCCTGCGACGAGGAAAGTGGCTGGGCGGGCGATGTCGAGCGCGTCGAGCCCGATGGCGTGATGCACCCCGTAGGCCTTGGTGACGCGGCGGTCTTCATCGAGCAGGAAAGGAAACGAGATGGGATGCTCCGCGAAATACTTCTCCGGGTGGAACACTCCGCTGCGCTTCTCGGCCGCGATATACACCAGCGATGCCCCCAGTTCCGCGATCTGATTTTTGATCGGCTCAACCTGAGCCATGCGCTTGACGCAGTTCGGTCACCAGGTGCCACGCAGGAATTCCACCACTACCGCGCCCTGGGCCAGCAATCCGCGGAGCGATACCTCGCCCATGGAATTGGCCGAGGGGAGGGAGAAATCCGGCGCGCGGTCCCCGACGTTGAGCGTAGTGCTGTGTCGCGCCATCAATCGCGACTGTAGACGAGCGAAAACGGGCGAACAATAACCGCCGAGGTTCTGAATCAGGAGAGTACCGGGCGGGCAAGCCTGGCGGAGGGCCATCGACCGATGAGCATCGACCGCTTATAATCGGCAGTTTCGGGAAGACATGGCGAAGACGTATGCGGGCACGGGTTACCTGACGGGGCGGCGACTCTCGTTCACGCGAGAAGGTTCGCGTCCGGAATACGACCCGGAGCGTGTTCCGGGTACGCCGGAGTTTTATCCGACGGAGGAATCATCGATGACGAATATTTCTGAAATTCGCGGGCGGCAGGTGCTGGATTCGCGCGGCAATCCCACGGTCGAAGCCGAAGTGTGGCTTTCCGGCGGGGCAATGGGCCGGGCCATCGTTCCCAGCGGCGCCTCCACCGGCGAGCACGAAGCGGTGGAGTTGCGCGATGGCGATCAGGATTTCTACCAGGGCAAAGGAGTGCTGAAGGCGGTAGAAAACGTGAACACCGAGATCGCCGACGCGCTGGCCAACATGGACGCCGCCGAGCAGCAGACCATTGACAGCAAGATGATGGAACTGGACGGCACCGACAACAAGGGCCGCCTGGGTGCCAACGCGGTGCTGGCCGTATCGATGGCGTGCGCGCGCGCGGCGGCCGAGGCCTTCAAGTTGCCGCTCTATCGCTACCTGGGCGGGTTGAACGCCAATATCCTGCCGTGCCCGATGATGAACATCCTGAACGGCGGCGCCCACGCCGACAACAACGTGGACTTCCAGGAATTCATGGTGATGCCGGTGGGCGCCGAGGATTTTGACGAGGCCCTGCGCTGGGGAGTCGAGACCTTCCACACGCTGAAGGGGGTGCTCAAGAAGCGCGGCTACAACACGGCGGTAGGCGACGAAGGTGGCTTCGCGCCGTCGCTGAAGTCGAACGTGGAGGCGATCGAAGTGGTGCTGGAGGCGATCACGCAGGCCGGCTACCGCGCCGGCGAGGACATCGCCATCGCGATCGATCCGGCGGCCAGCGAGTTCTACCAGAGCGGCAAGTACGTGTTCAAGAAATCCGATAAATCTGAGCACAGCTCCGACGACATGGTGCGCTTCTGGGCGAAGTGGGCGCGGGAGTATCCCATTGTCTCGCTCGAAGATGGGCTGGCCGAGGATGACTGGGAGGGCTGGGCGGCGCTGACCAAGGAGCTGGGCGACCGGATCCAACTGGTGGGGGACGACGTGTTCGTCACCAATGTTGACCGGCTGGAGCGCGGCATCGACCTGGGCGTGGCAAATTCCATCCTCATCAAGGTGAACCAGATCGGCACGGTGAGCGAGACGCTGGACGCGATTGACCTGGCGCGG
Organism: Terriglobia bacterium; assembly: GCA_963797035.1. GTDB lineage: Bacteria > Acidobacteriota > Terriglobia > Terriglobales > Acidobacteriaceae > JAIQGF01. Next base: position 5,685 of record CAWCOC010000023.1, on the reverse strand, counting down.
CGCAACAACTACAGCTGCGTGATCTCGCATCGGTCGGGCGAAACCGAGGACGCATTCATCGCCGACCTGGCAGTGGCGACCGGCGCGGGCCAGATCAAGACCGGGTCGGCGTCGCGCACCGATCGGATCGCCAAGTACAACCAGCTGCTGCGGATCGAAGAAGAGCTGGGCGACGGCGCGCGATTCCTCGGCCTGGAGGCGCTGAACTATCACGGAGAGATTGCGGGCGGGGCGGGAGCGTAGTGATTCCGGTATGGAAATACAATTTCTTGGGCGCTGCCGCGGTTCGCGCTCCAGTATTTGAAAGTTGATAGCTGAGAGCTGATGGCTGATGGCTAACAGACCCAAACCTCTCGTCCTCATCATTCTCGACGGCTGGGGCTACGCGCCGCCATCGAAGGCGAACGCGATTTCGCTGGCGCGCAAGCCCACCTATGACAAGCTGCTCGCGGATTATCCGAATACCCTGATCCACACCAGCGGACGCTTTGTCGGCCTGCCGGATGGGCAGATGGGCAACAGCGAGGTCGGCCATCTGAACATCGGCGCCGGACGCGTGGTCTACATGGACATCACGCGCATCGACCTGATGATCGAGAAGGGCGATTTCTTTACCAATCCCGTCCTCATGGACGCGATGAAGCACGCCCGCTCCGGTGGCCGAAGGCTGCACCTATTCGGCCTGCTTTCCGACGGCGGCGTGCACTCCATGAACACGCACCTGTACGCGCTGCTGCGCATGGCCAAGCAGAACGGCGTGGAGCGCGTGCTCGTGCACTGCTTCATGGATGGCCGCGACACCATGCCGACGAGCGGCGCCGGCTACCTGGCGGAGCTGCAACAGAAAATGCGCGAGTACGGAGTCGGCAAAGTGGCTTCGGTCGAGGGCCGCTACTACGCCATGGACCGCGACAAGCGCTGGGAGCGCGAGGCCAAGGCGTTCGATGCGATGGTGAAAGGCAACGCCGAGGGTGGCCGCTACATTGATCCCGTGCAAGGGGTGAAGGAGTCGTACAACCGCGGCGTGACCGACGAGTTCATAGTTCCCTTCGTGGTGACCGACAATCGCGGCGAACCGCTGGCCACCATCCGCGATGACGATGCATGCATCATGTTCAACTTTCGCGCCGACCGGGCGCGGCAGATCACGCGCTGCCTGGCACGCGAGAGCGGGCTTGCGCCTAACGGCGGGCGCGAACTTCCCGACGCCGAGGCGCTCGATGCCACCATCCCGCGCAACGAGGCGCCGAAGAACCTGAAGTACGTCTGCATGACGAGGTATGACAAGGCGTTCACGCTGCCTTACGTGGTGCCGCCGGAGGAGTTGCACAACATCCTGGCCAACGTGATGGCGAACCTGAGCCTGCGCAACCTGCGAGTGGCCGAGACCGAGAAGTACGCGCACGTCACCTATTTCTTCAACGGCGGGGTGGAACAGCCGTTTGCCGGAGAAGAGCGCGCGCTGGTGCAGTCGCCTAAAGTCGCGACTTACGATCTGAAACCCGAGATGAGCGCGCCGGGAATCGCCGAGACCGTGGTGAAGGCGGTGGAAAAAGGCGCGTTTGACGTGATCATCGTCAACTTTGCCAATGCCGACATGGTTGGGCACTCGGGCAAAATTCCGCCGACCATCAAGGCGGTGGAAACCGTGGACGCGTGCCTCAACGAAGTCTATCGCGCGGTGCGGCAGAAGGGCGGAGCAATCATTGTGACCGCCGATCACGGCAACGCCGAAATGATGATCGACCCGGCCACCGGCGGCCCGCACACCGCGCACACCACCAATCCTGTGCCGCTCATCGTGATCAGCGAAGCAGGGAAGAGCTTCGGACTGCGCCAGGACGGGGCGCTCCAAGACATCTCACCGACCATCCTGGGACTGCTCGGGATCCCGCAGCCGAAGGACATGACGGGCAAGGACCTCAGGATCGGGCCACCGGGTGATCGGGTCATCGGGTGACCTGAATCTCGAAATCTGAAAGGTGCGGAAATGGCATCGCTACAAGAGGAACTCAGAAATCGCACGAAACAGTTTGCTTACAGAATCATTCGGCTATTTCAGTCTTTGCCGCGAACTACCGAAGCTCAAATAATTGGCAAACAATTGTTACGCTCCGGAACAGCGGTTGCAGCGAACTATCGAGCGGCTGGGCGGGCGCGTTCGCGCGCAGAGTTTGTGGCCAAGATCGGAATTGTAGTCGAAGAGACCGACGAGTCTTTGTTCTGGCTCGAATGCTTGGCCGACAACGGCATCGTGCGACAAGATTTACTGAGCGACCTTATCGCCGAGGCGAACCAATTGTTGGCGATTTTTGCAGCGTCACAGCAAACTGCTAGAGCAGGGTCAAAAACCAGCTGAAGATCATCCTTTGGGTCGAGCGCGACGACTAGCGGAATTCCCGGATGACCCGATGACCCGATGAGCCGATCACCCGATGACTAAGATCCTGCTAGTGGTTTACCACCCATTCGAACTTTGGCAGGCGCCCGCCTGGTTTGCCGAACGTCTACGGCAGGATTTTCCGAGTTTCGAGATCGTGCAGCGCAAGGAGTACGGCAATATCGAAGACGACCTGCGCGAGGCTGACGTTGCGCTCACCTGGTCGCTGCGTCCCGAGCAGTTCCGCTGCGCCCGCAAGTTGCGCTGGATCCATTCCCCTGCGGCCGCCGTGCACGCCTTGATGATTCCGGAAATTGTAGCCAGCAACGTGGTGGTAACGAACGCGCGCGACGTGCACGGGCCGGTAGTCGCCGAACACGTGATCGCGCTGGTGCTCGCGCTGGCAAAGCGCCTGCCGTCCGCCTTCCGGTACCAGCAAACGCGCACCTGGGCGCAGGAGCAGATGTGGCGCGAGTCGCCGCGTCCACGCGAAGTAACGGGCGCGACGCTGGGGCTGGTCGGGTTGGGGAGCATCGGCCGGGAAACCGCAAGGCGGGCCGCCGCACTCGGCCTGAAAGTGGTTGCCGTACGCGAGCATGGTGAAAGACAAGGTGATGAGTCCGTTTCGAAGATCTTAGCTTCCGAGCAGTTAGAGGAAATGCTTCGTGTGTCGGATTATGTTGTGCTGGCCGCGCCGCTTACGCCGCGCACGCGTGGCATGATGGACCGCACCCGGTTAAGGCAGATGAGGCGCGATGCCTACCTGATCAACGTGAGCCGCGGCGCGCTCATTGACCAAGTGGCGCTGCTTGACGCGCTGGCGGAGGGAGAGATTGCCGGGGCTGCCCTGGACGTCTTTGAAAAAGAACCGCTCCCATCCGATTCTCCGCTGTGGAACAACGACCGCATCCTGATCACGCCGCACACCGCCGCGCTCACCGACAAACTCTGGGAGCGCCATTACGCGTTGTTCTCGGATAATTTGAGGCGGTTCACGAGCGGTGCGCCGCTGCTTAACCTCGTGGACAAGGCCCGGGGTTATTAGCTGCAACCTCGGTTATAATGTGGCGATTGTTGGATGCAGGGAATTTCTTGCTGAGTATTATCCCAATCGGCCAGGTTGATCCGCTGGAGCCGAAACCGGCGCCGAGGCCTGCATGGCTTTCCTAGCCGGCAAGCAGGCGTGGGCAAGGACGCGAGCGTGGTTCGCGTCGCGTCGCAGTTCGCTTCTTTTCCGCTACGGATTTGCGGTTGTCGTGGTGGCGCTGGCCTTCGGCATCACGTGGGCAATCTACCCGATGCGGACGCAGAACCCGGGCGCGTTGGCCTTGGCGGCCGTGGTTCTTTCGGCGCTCTATGCGGGATTGGGGCCGGGATTGCTGGCCACCGCCATTACCGTGGTCATCATCAACAGCTACTTTATTCCGCCCCACCCGTCGCATATTTTGCCGACGGCATTCTCCGACGTCATTCGATTGGGCGTGTTTGCGGCGATCGCGGTCCTGGTCAGCTCGCTGAGCGACAAGCGCCGGCGCGCCGAGCAGCAGCTTCGCCACCGCGAAGAGCACTTTCGCCTTCTGATCGAGAACACCTCCGACATTGTCACCATCCTCGACGCCGATGGCGTGGTCCGCTACCAGAGCCCTTCGTTGCAGCGTGATCTAGGGTATGCGGCGGGCGAACTGGTGGGGCAGAACGTCTTCATGTTCATACGTCCGGAGGATTTGCCGCGAGTAGCAGCCAAATTTCAATCGGGAGTGGGCAAGCCGGGAGCGACTTCGCCTCCGGTCGAGCTGCGGTTTCGGGCCAAGGACGGTTCGTGGCGCACGCTGGAGTGCGTGGGGAAGAACCTGCTGCACGAGCCCGGAGTGGCCGGGGTGGTGATCCATTCTCGCGACATCACGGCGCGCAAGCAGCTGCTGATGGAGCAGGCGGCGCGCATCGAGGCGGAGGCGGCACGGCGCCGATTTCACGACCTGGTAGAAGGCCTGGAAGCCATTGTGTGGGAAGCGGAGCCCAACGGGCATTTCACCTTTGTCAGCCGGCGCGCCGAACACATGCTCGGCCTTCCGCCGGAACAATGGGTGGACAGCGAGGAATGGATGCGGCACATCTACGCCGAGGACCGCGAGCGCGTACTCACCCTGCTGCAGCATCCCGCAGCCGACGGCGACAATGATTGCGAATATCGCGCCGTGACCTCCGCCGGGCGCCTGCTGTGGCTGCGCATGATTGTCTACGTGTTGCGCGACGACAGCGGCCGGGTACGTCAGCTGCGAGGATTGATTGTCGACATCACCGAACGGCGCCAGGTGCAGGTCGCCCTGTGGACCAGCGAACGGCTGGCCACCACCGGCCGGCTGGCGGCGTCGATTGCGACGAGATCAACAATCCGATGGCGGCGGTGACGAACCTTATTTACCTGATCCAGAACGCCCCGGACGTGGACGAGAACGTGCGCCAGTATGCGCGGCTGGCGCAGGATGAACTCTCGCGCATGGCGCACATCACCGCCAAATGCTGGGTTTTATCGCGATCATCCAAGTCGTGCCGGTGCAGATCACGGAATTGCTGAACAGCGTCCTCGAGCTTTACTGGCGGCGAATTCGCAACAGCGCCGCCGTGGTCGAGAAAAAATACGAGCCGGTGCCGCCGATCGACATTTATCCCGGCGAGATGCGGCAGGTATTCTCCAACCTGCTGCTGAACGCGCTCGATGCCGGTAGGCGAAGGCGGCGCGAGCATCCACGTCTATAGCTCGTCCGATTGGCACGATCCGCCGCGGCAGCGGCGTGCGCGGTGGTGTTCGCCGACAACGGGGGCTGGCATCTGTCCGGAGTATTGCCAAAGCATTTTTCGAGCCTTTCTTTACCAGGGCGGAAGGCGAGTTGCTCTGGGATTGTGGGTGAGCCAGGGCATCGTGGAAAAACATGGCGGCTCGATCCGGGTTTACAGCGGGCGGCAGCCAGGACGAGCGGCACCTTTTCTCATCTTCCTGCCGCAAGCGCAGGCATCGCCGGCCCAAGCCGCCGGCGCCGGTAGTGCCGCCTGACCTTCCGCCGCGAGTTCCAGTGCGCAAATTACAAATCTCAAGATTGAAATTCGGGACCAATGTTGACACGCATTGTCGTGTTTCAGGGGGAGCCGCGGGCGATCGCGCAAACTCCCAAATTGGGCTCCTGTCTGTCGCAGCAAGTCGGAGCGCGGCATTTCATCGTGGCGCGCCATCGGCACATTGACCCCTGCGGCTCCGGTTGTTATGATCGGAATGCGGGGTGGAGCAGTCTGGTAGCTCGTTGGGCTCA
>CAWCOC010000022.1:0-71733 GCA_963797035.1 Terriglobia bacterium | reverse complement strand
GTGGCGCAGATCGAGGATTATGTCGCCGGCACCGCGGACGATCCATTTTTGCAAGTCGCCACCCTGCCGGCCGCGGAACTTTCGCGCGAGCAGCGGCGTTTCGCGCTCGACTACCTTTTTCAGGCCAATCCCACGCAGATGATCGGCCGTTATCCGCGCTACCGCGAATTGTGGGAGATGTTTCGCGGCGCCGGCCAGGACGCGGGCGGGCCGAGCGCATGTTCCAGGCGCAGGATTACACCGATCTGCAAGTGCTGTCGCAGCTCGCCTGGTTTGACGAATTTTTCCTGGAGCAGCCGGAAGTGGCGGCGCTGGTGAACAAAGGCCGCAAGTTTTCGCGCGAGGACCAGGAGTTTGTCACCGCCAAGCAGCGCGAAATCATGGCGGCCATTCTTCCCGCCTACGCGGCGGCAACCAAGCGCGGCGGTATCGAAATTTCAACCTCGCCCTTCTACCATCCGATCCTGCCGCTGGTGTGCGACACCGACCAGGGGGCGGTTTCGCATCCCGGGCTGCACCTGCCGCAGCATCCCTATCGCCAGCCGGAGGACGCGCGCGAACAACTGCTGCGCGGACTCGACCAGCAGCAGCGCATCTTCGGCGCGCGGCCAGTGGGAGTGTGGCCCTCGGAAGGCAGCGTCTCGGAGCAGGTGCTGGAGATCGCGAGCCAGTGCGGGGTCCGCTGGATGGCCACCGATGAAGGGGTGCTCGGCCGCACGCTGGGGTTTAACTTCGCGCGCGACGGCCATGGCCAGCTTGCGCCCGGAGGACCCGAGCGACTGTATGCGCCCTACGTTTACGAGAAGGGCGAGACGCGGATGAACCTGGTGTTCCGCGATCACACGCTCTCAGACCTGATCGGCTTCGTGTACTCCGGAATGAAGGCAGAGGAAGCCGCCCGCCACTTCGTGCAGAGCGCCAGGCAGGCAGCGGCGCCGGTGCTACAGCAGGGAAAGGACGCGCTGATCTCGATCATCCTGGATGGCGAGAACGCGTGGGAATACTACTCGCTCTCAGGCCGCGAATTCCTGCGGCGGGTGTACGACGCGCTGCAAAACGATGCCTCGCTGGAGGCGGTGACGGTGAGCGAGGCGGTGGAACGCCACGGCGACGCGCCGCGGCTGGAATCGCTGGTGCCGGGTTCGTGGATCAACGCCAACTTCGATGTCTGGATTGGAGCAGCCGAGGACAACAAGGCCTGGGACTACCTGGCAGCGGCGCGCGCCTTCTACGCGCAGGCTGCGCCGCTGGCGCCGCCGGAACAACGAAAGCTGGCGCTGGAGGAGATCCTGATCGCGGAAGGCAGTGACTGGAACTGGTGGTATGGGCCGGAGCATCATTCGGTGAACGACCGCGACTTCGACGAGCTGTATCGCAAGCATCTTTCCAATGTCTACACGACGCTGGGGGCGGCTCCGCCGGCCTACCTGGCGCACGCCATCGCTGGCGGAGTGGCGCGCCCGGTGTTCGCGGCGCAGACGGCGTACATCCATCCGCGGGTGCGCGCCGACTTTACGCGCTACTTCGATTGGATCGGCGCCGCGATGTATACCGCCGATCGCCGGGCCGGCGCCATGCATGGCAAAGTCTTCCTGATGGACGCCATTTATGCCGGCATCGACGAGGATTTTTTGTATGGGCGCCTGGACTTCATCGGCGCAATTCCCCAGGAGGACTTTGACCTGATTGTGACCTGTGAGCGCAGCGGTCTGGCGGAAGTAGCAGGCGCTTCCGCCGGCAGCGGAATGCGCAAGCTGGTGACCGAGAGCGCGCCGACATCGCTGCGGCTGGAAATGAAAGTTGTGGAACGCGCTCTTAAGTCGTGGCAGCTGCGTCCGGCGGATTCGGAGGAGGCGATCGCCGGTTCCGGCGTGCCCTATAACAACACGGTGCGCGTAACGCTGTATAAGAACCTGGAGTTCCAGATTCCGCTGGCGCTGATCGGCGCCGGGCTGGGTCATACCCTGCACCTGCGCATCAGCCTGTGGCGCGACAAGCTTCCGGTGGACGCGTTGCCGGTGGAGGGCACGATGGACCTGGCGGTGATCTCGGAAGACGAGATGTCGGCCGGCGCCATGAATTACAGCGCGTTCAGCTGAAGCTTATTTCGCGCCCACGCGCGTCCACTGCGGCGGCTGACCCTTGGCAGGGCAGGGCGCGTCGTAAAGTTCCACGATGAAGCGGGCTTTCTGGCCCGCCGGCGGCGGCAAGAAGTAAATTACGCGGGCGCTGAGCGAGCCGCCGGTGGGGGTGCAGGCGTCGTCGTAGACTTCGCCGAAATCCTCGGCGGTCACCAGATTTTGCTTGTCGAACTCCACCAGGCGCGCGGTTTTGATCTGCCGTCCCGCAGTGCCGATGGTTAGGGCCTGCAGCAAGTATTTTTGCTTTTTGTCGCCGTTCAGGTCATAGCTGCCGATGAAGGTAGTACCGGGAGGCAATTTGAGGTTGCCCGGCGGCTGAGGGTAGGTAGCAGGTTGCGGGTTGCGAAAATCGTATAGAAGTTTTTTGTCGAGCGAAGAAAAGCCGCTGTTGGAGCGGGAATAAGATTCCTGGTTGCAGGCGACGAGCGCCAGCAGGAGAGCGGCGAAGATGGTCGCAGGAAATCGCATGAGTACCGCGCAAGCGCCCGGCCCAGCCAAACTCGGGCTAGACCGGGGCACCCGCCGCACCCATTGTAATTGCGTTATTGTCCGCCGCTGCCGGCAGCGCTCAAGTACATGGGCCGCGTCAACTCGACCGTAATCTCGGTTCCGCCAATCAGTTCGGCCGAGCGCGGCTTGATGAGCCAATGCACCACCGAGGCGGTTGCGCCCACGCCGGCACCGATGAGCATGCCGTGCGGACCGGCAATCAGGCCGCCAGTGAGCGCGCCCGCGCCCGCGGCGATGCCGGTTTCCTTCCAATCGCGTCCGTCGTGGCCGCGGCCCTTGAGGCGGCCTTCATCGTCCACGTCCACGTCAGGGCGCGCGTCAGTATCGACCACCACCGCGCTGAAGGAGTAGTGGTTGCCGTTGGGCAGCACGATGGTGTCGGGGCGCAGATCGATGGTGGGCGTGCCGCGGATGCGGCGGTGCTCGGAAGCGCGCGCAATCCGTCCCTCTATCGTCGCGCCCACTGGAATAATGGTGCGGCCGTTCATGGTGACCGCCTCAAAGACAATGCCGGAAAAGCGGTCGCCGACTTTGTTGGAGCGGGTGGAGATGGCGGTTTCCAGCCTCATCTTGACGGCGGTCCCGGAGGGCAGCGCCGGGGCCAGGTTCGAGGTTGCGGACGCGGCCGGCACGAGCGCCTCACGCTCCGGTTTGTCGGATATTTGTGCCGCCGTAGGAATCGCGATTCCGAGGCAGAGCAGCAGTGCCAGGTACTTCGTCATTGTTCCTCCTTGGGGATAGTCCGGAGCAGTTCGAGAATTGCTTGCAGCGGCATGCGGTCGCGCTGGTCCATGCCGACGTAGATCATGCGGAGTTTGCCGTCGCCTGCGACGACGAAAGTGGCTGGGCGGGCGATGTCGAGCGCGTCGAGCCCGATGGCGTGATGCACCCCGTAGGCCTTGGTGACGCGGCGGTCTTCATCGAGCAGGAAAGGAAACGAGATGGGATGCTCCGCGAAATACTTCTCCGGGTGGAACACTCCGCTGCGCTTCTCGGCCGCGATATACACCAGCGATGCCCCCAGTTCCGCGATCTGATTTTTGATCGGCTCAACCTGAGCCATGCGCTTGACGCAGTTCGGTCACCAGGTGCCACGCAGGAATTCCACCACTACCGCGCCCTGGGCCAGCAATCCGCGGAGCGATACCTCGCCCATGGAATTGGCCGAGGGGAGGGAGAAATCCGGCGCGCGGTCCCCGACGTTGAGCGTAGTGCTGTGTCGCGCCATCAATCGCGACTGTAGACGAGCGAAAACGGGCGAACAATAACCGCCGAGGTTCTGAATCAGGAGAGTACCGGGCGGGCAAGCCTGGCGGAGGGCCATCGACCGATGAGCATCGACCGCTTATAATCGGCAGTTTCGGGAAGACATGGCGAAGACGTATGCGGGCACGGGTTACCTGACGGGGCGGCGACTCTCGTTCACGCGAGAAGGTTCGCGTCCGGAATACGACCCGGAGCGTGTTCCGGGTACGCCGGAGTTTTATCCGACGGAGGAATCATCGATGACGAATATTTCTGAAATTCGCGGGCGGCAGGTGCTGGATTCGCGCGGCAATCCCACGGTCGAAGCCGAAGTGTGGCTTTCCGGCGGGGCAATGGGCCGGGCCATCGTTCCCAGCGGCGCCTCCACCGGCGAGCACGAAGCGGTGGAGTTGCGCGATGGCGATCAAGATTTCTACCAGGGCAAGGGAGTGCTGAAGGCGGTAGAAAACGTGAACACCGAGATCGCCGACGCGCTGGCCAACATGGACGCCGCCGAGCAGCAGACCATTGACAGCAAGATGATGGAACTGGACGGCACTGACAACAAGGGACGCCTGGGTGCCAACGCGGTGCTGGCCGTATCGATGGCGTGCGCGCGCGCGGCGGCCGAGGCCTTCAAGTTGCCGCTCTATCGCTACCTGGGCGGGTTGAACGCCAATATCCTGCCGTGCCCGATGATGAACATCCTGAACGGCGGCGCCCACGCCGACAACAACGTGGACTTCCAGGAATTCATGGTGATGCCGGTGGGCGCCGAGGATTTTGACGAGGCCCTGCGCTGGGGAGTCGAGACCTTCCACACGCTGAAGGGGGTGCTCAAGAAGCGCGGCTACAACACGGCGGTAGGCGACGAAGGTGGCTTCGCGCCGTCGCTGAAGTCGAACGTGGAGGCGATCGAAGTGGTGCTGGAGGCGATCACGCAGGCCGGCTACCGCGCCGGCGAGGACATCGCCATCGCGATCGATCCGGCGGCCAGCGAGTTCTACCAGAGCGGCAAGTACGTGTTCAAGAAATCCGATAAATCTGAGCACAGCTCCGACGACATGGTGCGCTTCTGGGCGAAGTGGGCGCGGGAGTATCCCATTGTCTCGCTCGAAGATGGGCTGGCCGAGGATGACTGGGAGGGCTGGGCGGCGCTGACCAAGGAGCTGGGCGACCGGATCCAACTGGTGGGGGACGACGTGTTCGTCACCAATGTTGACCGGCTGGAGCGCGGCATCGACCTGGGCGTGGCAAATTCCATCCTCATCAAGGTGAACCAGATCGGCACGGTGAGCGAGACGCTGGACGCGATTGACCTGGCGCGGCGCAACAACTACAGCTGCGTGATCTCGCATCGGTCGGGCGAAACCGAGGACGCATTCATCGCCGACCTGGCAGTGGCGACCGGCGCGGGCCAGATCAAGACGGGGTCGGCGTCGCGCACCGATCGGATCGCCAAGTACAACCAGCTGCTGCGGATCGAAGAAGAGCTGGGCGACGGCGCGCGATTCCTCGGCCTGGAGGCGCTGAACTATCACGGAGAGATTGCGGGCGGGGCGGGAGCGTAGTGATTCCGGTATGGAAATACAATTTCTTGGGCGCTGCCGCGGTTCGCGCTCCAGTATTTGAAAGTTGATAGCTGAGAGCTGACAGCTGATGAACAGACCCAAACCACTCGTCCTCATCATCCTCGATGGCTGGGGCTACGCGCCGCCGTCGAAGGCGAACGCGATTTCGTTGGCGCGCAAGCCCACCTATGACAAGCTGCTCGCGGATTATCCGAACACGCTGATCCACACCAGCGGACGCTTTGTCGGCCTGCCGGATGGGCAGATGGGCAACAGCGAGGTCGGCCATCTGAACATCGGCGCCGGACGCGTGGTCTACATGGACATCACGCGCATCGACCTGATGATCGAGAAGGGCGATTTCTTTACCAATCCCGTCCTCATGGACGCGATGAAGCACGCGCGCACGGGCGGCCGCCGGCTGCACATGTTCGGCCTGCTTTCCGACGGCGGCGTGCACTCCATGAACACGCACCTGTACGCGCTGCTGCGCATGGCCAAGCAGAACGGAGTGGAGCGCGTGTTCGTGCACTGCTTCATGGACGGCCGCGACACCATGCCGACCAGCGGCGCCGGCTACCTGGCGGAGCTGCAACAGAAAATGCGCGAGTACGGAGTCGGCAAAGTGGCATCGGTCGAGGGCCGCTACTACGCCATGGATCGCGACAAGCGTTGGGAGCGCGAGGCCAAGGCCTTCGACGCCATGGTGAAAGGCAACGCCGAGGGCGGCCGCTACATTGATCCCGTGCAAGGAGTGAAAGAGTCGTACAACCGGGACGTGACCGACGAGTTCATCGTTCCGTTCGTGGTGACCGACAATCGCGGCGAACCGCTGGCCACCATCCGCGATGACGATGCATGCATCATGTTCAACTTTCGCGCCGACCGGGCGCGGCAGATCACGCGCTGCCTGGCACGCGAGAGCGGGCTTGCGCCCAACGGCGGCCGCGAACTTCCCGACGCCGAGGCGCTCGATGCCACCATCCCGCGCGGCGAAGCGCCGAAGAACCTGAAGTATGTCTGCATGACGCGGTATGACAAGGCGTTCACGCTGCCTTACGTGGTCCCGCCGGAGGAGTTGCACAACATCCTGGCCAACGTGATGGCGAACCTGAGCCTGCGCAACCTGCGAGTGGCCGAGACCGAGAAGTATGCGCATGTCACCTATTTCTTCAATGGCGGGGTGGAGCAGCCCTTCTCGGGCGAAGAGCGCGCCCTGGTACCGTCGCCCAAAGTAGCGACCTACGATCTGAAGCCGGAGATGAGCGCGCCGGGAATCGCCGAGACCGTGGTGAAGGCGGTGGAAAAAGGCGCGTTTGACGTGATCATCGTCAACTTTGCCAATGCCGACATGGTTGGGCACTCGGGCAAAATTCCGCCGACCATCAAGGCGGTGGAGACCGTGGACGCGTGCCTCAGCGAAGTCTATCGCGCAGTCCGGCAGAAGGGCGGAGCAATCATTGTGACCGCCGATCACGGCAACGCCGAAATGATGATCGATCCGGCCACCGGCGGCCCGCACACCGCACATACCACCAATCCGGTGCCGCTCATCGTGATCAGCGAAGCAGGGAAGAGCTTCGGACTGCGCCAGGACGGGGCGCTCCAAGACATCTCACCGACCATCCTGGGACTGCTCGGGATCCCGCAGCCGAAGGACATGACGGGCAAGGACCTCAGGATCGGGCCACCGGGTGATCGGGTCATCGGGTGACCTGAATCTCGAAATCTGAAAGGTGCGGAAATGGCATCGCCACAAGAGGAACTCAGAAATCGCACGAAACAGTTTGCTTACAGAATCATTCGGCTATTTCAGTCTTTGCCGCGAACTACCGAAGCTCAAATAATTGGCAAACAATTGTTACGCTCCGGAACAGCGGTTGCAGCGAACTATCGAGCGGCTGGGCGGGCGCGTTCGCGCGCAGAGTTTGTGGCCAAGATCGGAATTGTAGTCGAAGAGACCGACGAGTCTTTGTTCTGGCTCGAATGCTTGGCCGACAACGGCATCGTTCGACAAGATTTACTGAGCGACCTTATCGCCGAGGCGAACCAATTGTTGGCGATTTTTGCAGCGTCACAGCAAACTGCTAGAGCAGGGTCAAAAACCAGCTGAAGATCATCCTTTGGGTCGAGCGCGACGACTAGCGGAATTCCCGGATGACCCGATGACCCGATGAGCCGATCACCCGATGACTAAGATCCTGCTAGTGGTTTACCACCCATTCGAACTTTGGCAGGCGCCCGCCTGGTTTGCCGAACGTCTGCGGCAGGATTTTCCGGGCTTCGAGATCGTGCAGCGCAAGGAGTACGGCAACATCGAAGACGACCTGCGCGAGGCTGACGTTGCGCTCACCTGGTCGCTGCGTCCCGAGCAGTTCCGCTGCGCCCGCAAGCTGCGCTGGATCCATTCCCCTGCGGCCGCCGTGCACGCCTTGATGATTCCGGAAATTGTAGCCAGCAACGTGGTGGTAACGAACGCGCGCGACGTGCACGGGCCGGTAGTCGCCGAACACGTGATCGCGCTGGTGCTCGCGCTGGCAAAGCGCCTGCCGTCCGCCTTCCGGTACCAGCAAACGCGCACCTGGGCGCAGGAGCAGATGTGGCGCGAGTCGCCGCGTCCACGCGAAGTAACGGGCGCGACGCTGGGGCTGGTCGGGTTGGGGAGCATCGGCCGGGAAACCGCAAGGCGGGCCGCCGCACTCGGCCTGAAAGTGGTTGCCGTACGCGAGCATGGTGAAAGACAAGGTGATGAGTCCGTTTCGAAGATCTTAGCTTCCGAGCAGTTAGAGGAAATGCTTCGTGTGTCGGATTATGTTGTGCTGGCCGCGCCGCTTACGCCGCGCACGCGTGGCCTGATGGACCGCACCCGGTTAAGGCAGATGAGGCGCGATGCCTACCTGATCAACGTGAGCCGCGGCGCGCTCATTGACCAAGTGGCGCTGCTTGACGCGCTGGCGGAGGGAGAGATTGCCGGGGCTGCCCTGGACGTCTTTGAAAAAGAACCGCTCCCATCCGATTCTCCGCTGTGGAACAACGACCGCATCCTGATCACGCCGCACACCGCCGCGCTCACCGACAAACTCTGGGAGCGCCATTATGCGTTGTTCTCGGATAATTTGAGGCGGTTCACGAGCGGTGCGCCGCTGCTTAACCTCGTGGACAAGGCCCGGGGTTATTAGCTGCAACCTCGGATATAATGTGGCGATTGTTGGATGCAGGGAATTTCTTGCTGAGTATTATCCCAATCGGCCAGGTTGATCCGCTGGATGCGCAGCCGGCGCCGAGGCCTCCATGGCTTTCCTAGCCGGCAAGCAGGCGTGGGCAAGGGCGCGAGCGTGGTTCGCGTCGCGTCGCAGTTCGCTTCTTTTCCGCTACGGATTTGCGGTTGTCGTGGTGGCGCTGGCCTTCGGCATCACGTGGGCAATCTACCCGATGCGGACGCAGAACCCGGGCGCGTTGGCCTTGGCGGCCGTGGTTCTTTCGGCGCTCTATGCGGGATTGGGGCCGGGATTGCTGGCCACCGCCATTACCGTGGTCATCATCAACAGCTACTTTATTCCGCCCCACCCGTCGCATATTTTGCCGACGGCATTCTCCGACGTCATTCGATTGGGCGTGTTTGCGGCGATCGCGGTCCTGGTCAGCTCGCTGAGCGACAAGCGCCGGCGCGCCGAGCAGCAGCTTCGCCACCGCGAAGAGCACTTTCGTCTTCTGATCGAGAACACCTCCGACATTGTCACCATCCTCGACGCCGGTGGCGTGGTGCGCTATCAGAGCCCTTCGCTGCAGCGTGATCTGGGCTATGCGGCGGGTGAGTTGGTGGGGCAAAACGTCTTCATGTTCATACGTCCGGAGGACCTGCCGCGAGTAGCAGCCAAATTTCAATCGGGAGTGGGCAAGCCGGGAGCGACTTCGCCTCCGGTCGAGCTGCGGTTTCGGGCCAAGGACGGTTCGTGGCGCACGCTGGAGTGCGTGGGGAAGAACCTGCTGCACGAGCCCGGAGTGGCCGGGGTGGTGATCCATTCTCGCGACATCACGGCGCGCAAGCAGCTGCTGATGGAGCAGGCGGCGCGCATCGAGGCGGAGGCGGCACGGCGCCGATTTCACGACCTGGTAGAAGGCCTGGAAGCCATTGTGTGGGAAGCGGAGCCCAACGGGCATTTCACCTTTGTCAGCCGGCGCGCCGAACACATGCTCGGCCTTCCGCCGGAACAATGGGTGGACAGCGAGGAATGGATGCGGCACATCTACGCCGAGGACCGCGAGCGCGTACTCACCCTGCTGCAGCATCCCGCAGCCGACGGCGACAACGATTGCGAATATCGCGCCGTGACCTCCGCCGGGCGCCTGCTGTGGCTGCGCATGATTGTCTACGTGTTGCGCGACGACAGCGGCCGGGTACGTCAGCTGCGAGGATTGATTGTCGACATCACCGAACGGCGCCAGGCGGAGGCCGCCCTGCGGACCAGCGAACGGCTGGCCACCACCGGCCGGCTGGCGGCGTCGATTGCGCACGAGATCAACAATCCGATGGCGGCGGTGACCAACCTTATTTACCTGATCCAGAACGCCCCGGACGTGGACGAGAACGTGCGCCAGTATGCGCGGCTGGCGCAGGATGAACTCTCGCGCATGGCGCACATCACCCGCCAAATGCTGGGGTTTTATCGCGAATCATCCAAGTCTGTGCCGGTGCAGATCACGGAATTGCTGAACAGCGTCCTCGAGCTTTACGGGCGGCGAATTCGCAACAGCGGCGCCGTGGTCGAGAAAAAATACGAGCCGGTGCCGCCGATCGACATTTATCCCGGCGAGATGCGGCAGGTATTCTCCAACCTGCTGCTGAACGCGCTCGATGCCGTAGGCGAAGGCGGGCGCGTGAGCATCCACGTCTATAGCTCGTCCGATTGGCACGATCCGCGGCGGAGCGGCGTGCGCGTGGTGTTCGCCGACAACGGGCCTGGCATCCGTCCGGAGTATTGCCAAAGAATTTTCGAGCCTTTCTTTACCACCAAGGGCCAGAAGGGGACCGGCCTGGGATTGTGGGTGAGCCAGGGCATCGTGGAAAAACATGGCGGCTCGATCCGGGTTTACAGCGGGCGGCAGCCAGGACGCAGCGGCACCTGTTTCTCGATCTTCCTGCCGCAAGCGCAGGCATCGCCGGCCCAAGCCGCCGGCGCCGGTAGTGCCGCCTGACCTTCCGCCGCGAGTTCCAGTGCGCAAATTACAAATCTCAAGATTGAAATTCGGGACCAATGTTGACACGCATTGTCGTGTTTCAGGGGGAGCCGCGGGCGATCGCGCAAACTCCCAAATTGGGCTCCTGTCTGTCGCAGCAAGTCGGAGCGCGGCATTTCATCGTGGCGCGCCATCGGCACATTGACCCCTGCGGCTCCGGTTGTTATGATCGGAATGCGGGGTGGAGCAGTCTGGTAGCTCGTTGGGCTCATAACCCAAAGGTCGGTGGTTCAAATCCACCCCCCGCAACCAACCTCAAGCTCCACAAAAACAATCACTTGAATATGATCGCATGAGGCCCAACGGTCGTGTGCTTAGTTCCTTTTAGCTCCCATTAGCGGGAGGGTGGTTTTCCGAGGCAATTTCATTGAGCAGAATTGCTACCACAATGCTGTTCGCGGCACGCTTCTGCTCTGAGACTGCCTGGGTGTAGATGTTCATCGTGCTCTGGATGGTCGAGTGCCGTAGCAATTCTTGGTGCACCTTGATATCGGCACCTGCGGCTCGCAGCAACGTCGAGTACGAGTGTCGAAACGTATGCCAGCCGATCTTCCCGATTCCAGCCCGCACCGCTGCCGACCTCAGATGGCGCTGCAAAATGTTTTGCTGTGCTCGCGGTCGGCCGGCGCGATTAGCGAAGACCCAGTCCTGCGGGCCGGCGTGCAAACTGCACTTCCGGAGTTCCTGCAGAGGGAGGACAAGACGCGGATCGATGGGAAGTGGTCGACGGGAGGCTTCGGTCTTGGTATCTCCAGCCCTGCCGTTTACTACTCCCCGCCGTATCAGGACCGTGAGATCTTCCCAGTTGAAGTCCCCCCACTGCAGGCCCATGATTTCGCTGGCGCGGAGGCCAAGACATGCCGCAACCAGAACCATGGTGTGGTATGGCTCGGCCAGTTGCTCCAGAAGGAGGCGGATCTCACCAGGTGTTAGCACGCGCGGTATGCATCTGCGGCCGCCGCGCTGTCGCACCAGGTCTATGGGATTGCGATCGGTCAGTTCCCACCGCCGGGCATGCTCATAAATAAGGTGAAACAGGCTGCGAAGATTGACCTTGGTCTTCGGTGCCAAGGCAAGTGAGCGCAGCCACTCTTCGACAGCAACCGGCTTGACCTGCTCCAGCAGATAGTCGCCCCAATAAGGGCGAATCCAGCGGTTCAGAGCCGACGAATGAGATTGTTGTGTGGAGTGTCGCCGTTCCGGCAATTCGTGTTCAACATAGCGATCCACCAGAGCACCGACTGACACGGGTCTTCCTAGTCGATGATGCAGATTCAGTCGGAGGCGAAGTGGCTCGATCACGCGCAGGGCGTCTGTTTTTGTTGGATACTGTGCAACTGTCCCCAGGCTTGTTGACCTCCGGCATCGGTGGCCTTCCGGCGTAGTTTCGTAAAAACGAAACTGCCAAACGTCTTCACTGAGCCTGTTGTTTTTCTTGGTTAAACATCCATATTGGTATCTGCGTCGCTTCATCTTTCTTTCTTCTCCAGTCTGAGTCGACGACGCCGGGAGGAAGAAAGTCTATTGGGTGATATCGACCGCTGTGAAATCCAAACAACTGGCGAACGGTCACTGTCAGGGAACTCCCCCAAGGGTATGAGCTTGATTCCGCAATGATTCCAAATAGGCTCTTTGGGCATGGCGCCCAAGTTCGAACGGCTCTCACAGCTGCCGATTTGTTTTGCGACAGCGAGCGCTGCCTTAAGGTTGTTAGCAAGATTCACATGGTTAATAATGGTTCCAGACTCAAGCAAAGCCCGTTCGGCGAATGGTGGCCTGGCGTCAAATACCTGCACCTTGCCGACGTCCTTGAGCGCGCTTTGGTCGTCAGGCGAACTGTGCCCCAAAACGTGCCACGAAATTTCCTGGGGTATGAAACGACAGGGAGGTGGCAACCAGACAGAGCGAGGGCTACCGTTTCTGGTGCACGGGCACGACTCCTCAAACAGTTCGGCAAAGAGCTCTCGCACTCGTTGCTTCCGGCAATTGAGATCTTGAACCTTTTCGCTTTGCAGTGGCTTGCGCGGCACCGCGTGCCGCTTACGTGCTGTTGTGCACCAAAAGCAACCCGCCTATTCGTGTCGCGTGGATGGTTGCGCTGGGATGGTGCGCTGGCGCGATATGCAGAACCACGCCTTTGCGTCGTTGTGGAACTCAGCGGAGCGCAATTCTACGATTCCCAGCGCGGGCTCGATGGCGAGCGCAATTTCCCGTGCGGAGCGGCGCGGCGGACCGACATCGCGGGGCGGACCTTCGGTGCTGCCGATCAAGCTCAGCCATAAGCCGCCGGGTTCCAGTGTGGCAGCGACTTGCGCGGCAAAGCGCTGTCTCTCTCCTGGTTCATCGAAGACGTGAAAGCAACCACGGTCGAACACGAACCGGAACGGACCGTCAGGAGGAGTCGCCGAGAGAAAGTCCAATGCAGCGAAGCGGCAGCGCAGATCGCGGCCCTTCATTTTGGCGCGGGCCTGTTCGATGGCGAGCGGCGAGACATCAACTCCGAGTACATCGAAGCCCCGTTCGGCCAGCCAAATTGCATTTGTGCCGGTACCCGCGCCAATCTCAAGTGTCCGGGCTGGAGAGACCCCGCCGGAAGTGACGAACTCGACGAGCAGGGGCTCTGGCTGTCCGGTATCCCAGGGCAGCTGTCCCGAAGCGTAGCTTTCATTCCATGGACGGTGTGACATCACGACGAGTGTAGCTTCCCATCGACTTTCTTAGAAGCAGGATAGGGCGAGCAGCCGATTGCTACTTCGTGTCGAAGACAAGCACCTCGGCTTGCTGCGTTCGCCGCGCGGGGGGCACGGCGAAAAAAAGTTTGTTCAAATCGGGTACGAAGTATCCCGTTGGCGCGGTTCTGCCAACTTGCATCGAAGAATTTCCACCCTTCGCTCGCCGCCACGCGCCACGATGATGTGGTTGGAGTCCGCATCGTAGAGGACCAACGCCGGATTGTAGCTGTTCAAAACTGTAGCTTGAGCGCCAGTTGGATGGAGCGCGGGCCGCCGATCTGGTAGAGGGGGTTGAGGCCGCCGGACTGGCCGCCGGAGCCGAGGTAGTTGTTGAGCATCTGTGTGGACTGGCCGAATTGGGGCGAAGTGAGGAAGTTGATCGGGCTGCCGAAGTTGGGGTGATTGAGGAGGTTGAAGAAATCGGCTCGGGACTGAAGGCCAAGTTTCTCGGTAAAGCGAAACTGGCGGCGCAGGGTGATGTCCCACTGTGTAGCGCCGAAGCCGCGGAGGGCATTGCGCCCGAGATTGCCTTGTGCGGTGGCAGGCACAGGCGTGCTGAAGGCGGCGCGGTTGATGACCTTGCCTCCGGGCGCGCCTGACGGATTCAGATAGAACGGCACGCCGGGAACGATATCCGGGCGCTGCGCGCTGTTAGCTCCTGACAAGGCAGTACCTGGGAAGGGGTTCATTCCCGAGACCACATTCACTGGAGGAGCGCTGCGGACGTAAATGATCGTGTCAGTGGACCAGCTTCTGAAGATTTGTTTCAGAGTTCCACTGGACGGTCCGGGAATGTCATAGGAAACGGCGGCGGAAAGGAGGAGAGGATTTGCTGCGCGGTACTCTTCGCCAGCCCCTCCTGGGCTTCCACCGACGGACGAACCCGGAAGATTCCATGGATCACCACCGGCAACGGCTCGCCGGGGCGCGCCAGGGTAAATTCCACGGGGTCGCCCGGCCGGCCACGGGTGTAGGCCTGGTCATACGGGGCAGAGGTCGTGAGCATTTGCCCATTGACCGCAATGATGCGGTCGCCTGCGCGCAGCCCGGCCCGCTCCGCCGGGCTGTCCTTCGCCACATCATTGACAAGGATGGAGTGCGTCTTCTCGTCATACTGCTCGCTGTGCTGGTAGTTGAAGCCCAGTTCCACTTGCGAATTCGGCGAACGCACGTCGTACATCCACAGCAAACCATAAAGCGTCGCAATAACGGCAAGAAACACGGCAGCCGTGGCAAGCAAAGGTCGCGGCCGTGCGGTCCAGCGGCGCATAGGGGCAGGCATATCCGCTTGCGCATTGCAACTGTACTTACAGTTGCCAGCCGCCACCAAGATTTCTGTAAATCTCAACCAGACTCGTAAGTTCATTTAACCGCGCCTGCGCCAACCCGAGTTCTGCATCGAAGGCATTGGTTTCATTGGTTAGCACCTCCAGATAGCTGCTGGCGCCGCCGCGGTAGCGCAGCTCCGAAATTCGCGCCGCATCTTGGGCCGCAAGCACCAGTTCCTCCTGATGTTGCCGGAACTCATGACTCTTTTGATATCCCACGAGCGCGTCGGAGACGCCACGAAACGCCTGCTGGATCGTCTGCTGATAGGTCAGCACCATCTCCTTTTGCCGCGCCTCGCTCAAGCGCACGCGCGATTTGATTCTGCCGCCGGTAAAAATAGGCTGTGCGAGTGAACCACCGAAGTTCCAGAAGCCGGCTGGGCCGGTAAAGAGGCTGGTGAGCGCCGAGCTCTGGAATCCGCTGTTCGCGGTCAGTGTGATTTGCGGAAAATAGGCTGCCTTGGCGACCCCGATTTGAGCATTGGCTGCCATCAACTGTGCTTCAGCAGCGCGGATATCGGGCCGCCGCTCGAGAAGGCGGGAGGGTATTCCAGCCGGGACCTCCGGCAGGTGCGGCTGCTCCGTGAGCTTCATTCCACGTGCAATCGGACCGGGATTATTGCCCAGAAGCGTGCTGATGAAGTTCTCCTGTTGCTGGATGCGCCGTTCCAGGTCGGGTATGCTCTCAGCGGCAACGGCGACCAGTTGTTCCGCCTGTCGCACATCGAGCATGGTGCCGACCCCACCATCTGCCAGCGTCCGAGTAAGCTGCAGCGATTCCTGGCGCGAACCCAGGGTGCGGCGCGAGATCTCAAGCTGAAGGTCGTACGCACGAAGCTGGAAATACGAGGCGGCAACATTACTTACCAGTGTGTTCGTGACTGCACGATGTGCCCACTCGGTTGCCAGCAGATTGGCGCGCGCTGCTTCCGTGGCCCGGCGGTACTTGCCCCAGAAATCGAGTTCCCACACCATGGAGGCACCGACCGAGCTCGCATTGCTTTCGTATTCGCGCAGGGGCTTTTGTCTCGGGAATCGGTCGTTGACGGCTGTGGCTCCAGCACCGATCGTCGGTAACTGATCAGCGCGTTGGTGTCGATCGAATGCCCTGGAGAGCCGGGCAGGCATGTCCGAATCCATAATCGATCCGATTGAAGCCCTGCGCTCCGAATAGTTCAGCCTTTTGCTCATCATCGCCAGCGAGCACAGCTTGCCAATAACCATCCCGTGAGCAGTCCGGCTCAGACTTGCAAATCTCCAGATGACATTCTCTATTCCCGTGATTGCTCTCGAGAGGATGCCCGGTTTATGAAGGCAGCGCTACGGTACATGTTCGAATCTTTGTTTGGCCACTGTCACCACCAACTCGGCCGCGTATTCACTCTTCAAGGCCGCACGTACCAGGTATGCGTCGAGTGTGGACGGGAATTCGAAATTCCTGAGCTTTGAATGGCACTGTCGGAATCGGGATCTCTGATGGCTACTTCGGACCTCGACAGTGTTCCGTCTGGAACCAATTCCCAGATCTCCTCGATTTCCGAGTCGGTCACGGCGATGCAACCTTCGGTCCAGTCGGAAAGCAGATGCTTCCGCCCTACCCAGGAATATTCAGGTGGCAGTCCATGGATCATGATGTCGCCGCCGGGGTTTACTCCGAGACGCTGACCTTTCCCTCACTTTAGTTTCACTTCGGCTATGGCCACACCCTTGGCCAGGAGCTGCTGGGCCAGGACCTGCATGCGGGCGGCGTCGTAGCCGTAGATATCGGCATAGAAATGAATGTCGCCGTCTTCTTCGGCGGAAACGGTTGAATAAACAATCTGCACGGGCAGCGGCTTTGCAAGCCTCACCGTCACGTTGTTTTGCCCGTTGTGCATTGCCTGCTGCACTCGCTCCAAAGTCCACTCTGGTTGGTTGCGCAACACCCAGGCCGCCAATTCGGCAGGCCTTTCCACGTGAACGCAGCCGTGGCTGACGACTCTCTCCCCAAGCAGGAATTGGAACTCCCGCTCGGGAATGTCGTGGAGATACACGTTATAGCGATTCGGGAAAATGAACTTGACCATTCCCATAGGGTTGTCGGAACCGGGGCGCTGCCGGATGTGAAGTCTTCCCGCACGCAGCTCGGCCAGCACTTCTTTTGTGACCACGCCATGGCCGACACTCTGCCCCGTGGTCGTTGTGAAATCAAAATGGTGTTCTGCGAGGTAGCCGGGATATTGGGCGACAAAGGGGACGAAATCCACCTTCTGAATTGAGAGCGGCACATCCCAATAGGGGCGGAAGACCAGGTATTCGAGGCTACCTGCCAGCACCGGCGTGCGGCTCTCCTTGAAATCGTCGCCCACGTCCACCTTCATGCTGAGCGCGACCTTCCCTTCATCGTTGAACGCGTAGAGACGCAATGCCGGGATGTTGACGACAATGGTTGCTTGCGGGACGTCGCTGCGCGGCCAGTGGTAACCTTCCAGAGTCAGGCGTATTTGCTTGACGCGGTAACTCAGCGGAATGTTCAACTGCTCTATAGTCTCGGTATTCAGATATCGGGTTGCAGAAAGGCCATGACGCTCCTGAAAGTGCCGAACGGCCTGCAGTAATGCAGGATCGTAAGCTTGCGAACGTGCGTCAACCGCGGAGTAGTCGTCGGGGAGATCACCCAGCAGGCGAAGCAATTGAGTCAAGCGGATAAACCCAGGGTAGGGCGGCCCGGGGTACCCCATGTCCGTCGGCATGGGCAGCTTTTCCCCATTGTCCTCTTTTGCCAGCCGCATGTATCTCAGAAGCGCCTTGCGCAATTCCCGATAGCCGGCAAAAGATGGATCGATGCCTGCCAGATCGGATTTCAAATCGTATTCCTCTGCCAGGCGCCGCTGCTGCGCTTGCTCCGGCCGCTTTTCTTTGGCCTTAGCCTGTTTGTTTCTCTTCCGCCTTTCGGGCTTGGCTTGCGCTTCGTGCTGGGTCCGCTTTGTGTCCTGTTGACCCTGCTGAGCGTAGGCAGGAGCAGTGCTTCCGACAAGACAGAAGAGTACCGCCGCGCTGATGACTCCAAGTCGTTTCATGTGTGCCATCTCACATTTCAGCTTAAGCGGTAGCAGATGTGATTTACTGCCTCCTTTTGACCATTTACGAACAGAAGTTAAGAAAGGTTCCTACGCTCGAGAGGTAGGCTGGCAATCGTTCATGCGGCTTAACAAAGCGGAGGCCTTCAGCTTTTGATAATCGTTCGGATTGAGCAATTTGGAACAGACTCCGGGGCGCACTCTCAGCTAGCATCTATTCGTGCGACATGCCATTGGCACATTGCTGGTCTTAGTACTGCTTGTCTTCACCGTGCCCCAGGCGTGCAGCGGGTATTCCATTCTGACGCATGAACAGATTGTTGATCTGCTTTGGGACGAACAGCTGAAACCCCTCTTGCTGGAAAAATACCCCGGCGCAACGGAAGAGGATTTGCGCGTGGCGCATAGTTATGCGTACGGCGGATCCCTGATCCAGGATATGGGTTATTATCCGTTCGGCAACCGGTTCTTCAGCGATTTGGTGCACTACGTTCGGAGCGGGGATTTTGTTCAAGCGCTGCTTTCCGAGGCGACCGACGTCAATGAATACGCATTCGCCTTGGGAGCATTGGCGCATTACACCGCCGACATCACTGGGCATCCGGCAGTGAACGCTGCCGTCGCGGAGCGGTTTCCTAAACTGAAGGCCAAATATGGATCCCGGGTCACCTTTGCCGAGGACAGGAAAGCCCACATCCAGACGGAGTTCGGTTTTGATGTCGTCCAAGTCGCCAAGCAGCGCTACACCTCCGATTCGTACCACAACTTCATCGGGTTTCAGGTCTCGAAACCAGTGCTGGAACGGGCCTTCCTGAAGACCTATGGAATTGAACTGAAAAACGTCTTCAGCAGCGTCGATTTGTCCATCGGCACGTTTCGTCGCTCCATCAGCAGCGTCATACCTGAAATGACCCGCGTCGCGCTCCTGCTCAAGAAGAACGAGTTGGTCAAAGAGGATCCAACTTTCGCCAAAAGGAAGTTTCTCTACAACTTGAAGCGTACGGATTATGAGAAGGAGTGGGGAAAGGGCTATCAAAAACCGGGACCTGGAGCCCGGATAATCTCCGTACTTTTCAGGCTCGTGCCCAAAATCGGCCCCTTCAAGGCGATCGGCTTCAAGATGCCAAGCCCGGAAACTGAGACGCTGTACCTGAAGAGTGTCAACGCCACCGTCGCGCAATATGGGATCTATCTTCGGGACTTCAAGGCGGGCAAGCTTTCTCTGGCAGACACGGACTTTGATACTGGCAAGCCGACCGTAGCCGGGGAGTATGGGTTGACCGATGAAGCCTATGCCAAGCTGTTGGACAAGCTGGCAGACCGTAAGTTTGCCAACATAACACCGGAGCTGCGGGCGAACATCTTAGACTTCTACAGCACCGCGAGTATTCCGGTTTTCGCGAAGAAGGAACCCGAAGACTGGAATAAGGCGCTCAGCAACATTGCCTTGCTGAGATTGGCGGTTCCAGAGGCGACCGCCGCCAGGACGCTGGAAGCATCCCCACAGAGCGACGACCGTGCGCCTCGATAATCTTCTAGGCCCGATGAATTTACACCGCCTCGTAATCGCACTCGCGTTGGTAGTCTCTACGGCTGCCCTTGCTCAAGATCAAAGATCCGTGGTGCCTGCCGGCGAACTCATTCATGCCATGGTAGCGAATGAGCTCAAGGACCGCGTGCAGCAGCTCAAATGGATGTATGCGATCGAGAAGCGGGAGGGAAACCAATCGCTTACGGAAGAGCAGGTGGAAACCAAGAACGGTCCCGTCTACCGAGTACTAGCCCGGGACGGCGTACCGTTGACCCCGGACCAGCGGCAGCAGGACAACGCGCGTATCGACCGCCTCTTGCACGATACCAGCCAACAGGCGAAGCTCAAGCAGCAATATGACGATGACGAGCAGATGCTGGAGATCCTCATGCGGGCGATGCCGCAAGCATTTCTCTACGACTACGATGGCGTTGATGGCAATTGTGTGAGACTCAAATTCCGCCCCGATCCCAGCTATGAACCCCCTAATTACGAAGCCCGGGTCGTGCACAGCCTTGCCGGAACAGTTCTGATCGATCCGCAACAGCAACGCTTGGCAAAACTCTCTGGCCACCTCATAAATAGTGTGCAATTTGGTTGGGGGATCTTCGGGCACATCGACAATGGCGGCACAATCGAAGTTGGGCGCGTTCAGGTCGGACCCGCACAATGGAAGACTGCTTTGCTCAATATCCAATTGTCAGGGCGTCTGATTTTCTTCAAGACAATTAATAAACGCCAATACGAGGTTCGATCCAATTTCCGCGCCGTTCCCGGTGGTCTCAGCCTGTCAGATGCGAACCAGCTTCTTCTTTCCCCAATCCCCCACCCGCCAGATCGTGAGCATAGCGACCCTGCAACCACCTCGCTCAAATTGCAGCAAGAGTTCCTGCCTGAGTAGCGGATAGGGCGGATAGTGCTATGTTCGGAACCGAGCGTGACAGACTTGCCGGCGGCTGAAATCATCCGACACTGCGGCCGGGACAACTGCGGCGCGCGAGTTCGAAGCAGACCAGGAAAGTTGGCGTCCGTGATGAACGCCATGGGGCACAAGGATGTAAGGACCGCGCCACAGCAAAGCGCACGAGTTCGAGGTCGAGTTCAGCGGCTCGGGCGACTGCCGCAGCAAAGCAGTGACAGCCTGCACAAAGCTAACCTCCAATCTGGTGTCACTACAGACCAGCGTGGCTACCCGAACACGAACACCGCCTATACGGGCTATTAATCACCAATGCGCCGTGCGTGGACGCTGGCGCGGTGCAGACCAACTATCAGTCAGTGCAGTTCAACAGCCCCAGTACGGCGGCAGCGTGAATCAGGCGGTCAGCCCCGCCCCGGTAGTCTCGGTAACAGAGAATGGTCAGAATATCGGCGGAGTGCCGATGACGCTCGGCTTTAGCGGAAACGGGCACAGCAAGCAGGTGGGGGCCGGTCTCGACTGTCGCTGGAACAGGTGCGACATTCAGCTCGCTCTCGGTCAATACGGCGGGCAGCGATACGCTCTCGGCGCCCCTTCCGAATCGTGGGGTCATTTTCTCTCAACGCCAATGCCGGTGGTCGGCACTAGCAATCCGGCAAATGCGGAAACGGGCTGCGGTCAGCGGGACGGTGCGGATCGCGTAGTGATCTGTTTTGCACAGACTTTATGGTCAGTAGAGCTGCACAATTGGAGCATGGAACCGTATACCGGCCCATTGTTGAGTCCATATAGACATGAACTAAACGCTAGCGGTACGGCCTGCTCGGCTGACTGCCCCGCTTGCCAATGGGCGCGCAGCAATTTGCCCGAAGCCGCCCGCATCATTGTGGCGCAAGACGAGGCACTGCCGATCCAGTGCATGGACGATGACGCTGCTTGACATTAGACGACCGCCCACCGGTGTTGGAGGTTCGCAAGGCGACTCTTGAATCTCATGATTATTGCGTCAAGATCGCATCGAACGGCTATACGGCGCTGAAGCTATTGGAGGAGACGCCAGTGGCGGCAGTTCTTCTGGAGTACAAAGAGGAAGGCATGGACGCAGAAGCATCCGCCTACCTGGTCAAGCAGCGGTTCCCCAGCCTGCCGATCATATTGCTTCAGCGTACTCCGAAATGCCGGAGCGGATCCTGTGGTTAGTGGATGAATACGTGATGAAGAGCGAGCTGCCGGAAGGACTAGTGCGGGTCGTCGAGCGAGCGACGCAACAGCGCCGGCTCGCACTACGTTCCAACTAACGGTGAGAGACTCGCGGGGCAGCAGCATAAGGGCGCTGCATTTTTCTTTATCGTACCACTGCTCCCGTAACTGGCATTCAGCGGAGCTTCGGCGCGCCAAACCCTTTCCGTGGCTCCAAATCGCGGGATGATCGACGGGGCCCGGAAGGCAGCTCCTTTGGTGATGCCTCTCTGGCGGACTTCGTTGACGAGATTGATCGTGTGACATGTCATGAGGGCGCGTGCATTCTCCACGGACACTGTGCAATAGGGAACACTATTCCTGGTAGCGCGGTGTCAGAATTCGGTGTGGGAGTTAGGTTGACGTTCCGAGAATGACGGTAAGTCGCCGAGGAGACGAAGAAATGCCCAAAGTAAATTCGGTTGTTGCGATATTTCGCACGCATACAGAAGCGGATCAAGCGGTGAAGGAGCTTCAGCGTGGCGGAGTCGACATGCAGCGAACAAAGGCGCAGTGGGCAGGCAAGTGGTCGATTGGCAGCATGCGGTGGATCGGAAGTGGGGCTCGTTGCGCTTCGGAGACTTGCGGGTCGAAACCAACGCGGACCACCACGTGTTTGAAGTCGAAATCTTTCTCAACGATCTCGACCCGAATGCGGTGCGAGTTGAGCTTTATGCAGACGGAATCAAAGGCGGCGATCCCGTACGGGTGGAAATGAAACAAGCGCGACCGCTACCTGAGGCATCCCGCGGCGGCTGCGTCTATCGCGCGACGGTACCCACTGCACGTCCAGCGAGAGACTACACGGCGCGAATGATACCTCAGCGCTCCGGGGTGGCGGCTCCGCTGGAAACTGCTCGAATCCTATGGCAACGATGATGAAAACACCCCAACGCGAGCTGCAAGATTACATTTCGGAGATCTCCGAGCGCGCTGACATTCGGGCGGGCTCTCCTCTGCCTTTGGGGACCTTGGAAAGGGGGGAGGGGTTAATTTCGCCATTTTCAGCCGTGACGCCAGCCGGGTTCGACTGGAGTTGTTCGACCATCCCGAAGACGCAGTGCCCGCCCGGGCAATCGATCTGGATTCAGCGCGCAACCGCACCGGCGACGTATGGCACGTTTGGGTGGAGGGGATCGGGCCCGGTCAACTCTATGCTTACCGCGTGGATGGCCCTTACGAACCCAGCGAAGGACATCGTTTCAATTTCAACAGACTTCTCCTCGACCCCTTCGCTACCGCGATTACGGCGGTGTCCTGCTCACCGACGGGTGGGATCATCATGCCCGCAAACGGGCGGCGACGAGCTTTAAGCTGAAGTGGGCCGAGATGGAGGAGCGGCATCACCTGACCTTCGCCACCTACGAGGAGGGAAAGCTCACGCTGGAAGAATATTTGGGCCGGGTGGTCTTCTACAAAAAGCGACCGTTCACCCGGGCTCAGTTCCGGCGTTTCATGTTCGCGCAATCGAAACCTTACCCCGAGATGATCGAGTTGGTCCGCAAGCTCAAGGCAAGGTACGGATTGAAGATCGTCGTGGTCAGCAACGAAGCGCGCGAACTGAATGCGTATCGGATTCGGCAAGTTCAAGCTGGACGAGTTTGTGGATTCTTTTGTTTCCTCCTGCTTCGTCCACGTCCGCAAGCCGGACGCGGACATCTTTCGGCTTGCGCTGGACATCGCCCAGGCGCCCGCCCGGCAGGATCGTCTATATCGAAAACACCCCGATGTTCGTCCAGATCGCGGAAGGTTTGGGGATTCGAAGCATTCTTCACACGGATTACAGGTCCACGTGCGCGAAACTGGCTTCGTTCGGATTGCAGAATGACGAAGGAGTCCAGCCATGAAACCAGCTAACCCACGCATCCTGACGATCAATGGCGGCTCGTCGAGCATCAAGTTCGCGCTGTTCGAGGCCGGTGACTCGCTCCGACGGATTCTGGAGGGCGGGATTGAGCGGATTGGACTGCCGGAGGCCACCTTGCGGGTGAAAGGCTTGAACCAGGCGGACAACTTTTCGCGGTCAGTGACGGCGCCGGACCACACGGCGGCGGTGGGCGCTCTGATGGATTGGATCGAGGAACGCAGCGGGCGTGACGCATTGACCGCGGTGGGGCATCGCGTGGTGCATGGCGGGCCGAAGTACTAGCAAGCCGCAGCGAATCACTGCGGAAATGGTTGAGGAGCTGCACCGGCTCAGTCCATTCGATCCTGAGCATCTGCCGGAGGAGATCCTGTTGACCGAGGCGTTTCATCGCCGATTTCCTGACCTGCCCCAAGTGGCGTGTTTCGACACGGCTTTTCACCATGACCTGCCGCGCGTGGCCCGGTTGTTGCCGATCCCGCGCCGCTACGAAGCGCAGGGGGTGCGGCGGTACGGGTTTCACGGGTTGTCGTATGCGTTTCTCATGGGAGAACTGGCCCGCCTGGCCGGAGCGGAAGCGGCACAAGGCCGGGTCATCCTCGCCCACCTCGGCAATGGCGCGAGCCTGGCGGCGGTGCGTGACGGCAAATCCGTGGACACGAGCATGAGTTTCACCCCGACCGCCGGGGTGCCGATGAGCACCCGCTCCGGCGATCTCGATCCCGGACTGGTTTGGTATCTGGCGCGCACTGAAAAAATGAGCGCGAAGCAATTCAACGAGATGGTCAATTTCCAGTCCGGGCTGCTCGGCATATCCGAAACCAGTTCCGACATGCGCGACTTGCTGGAGCGCGAAACGCAGGACGTGCGGGCGGCTGAAGCGGTCGCGCTGTTTTGCTATCAGGTCAAGAAATGGATCGGCGCATTCGCGGCGGCGTTGGGCGGACTGGACACGCTGGTGTTCGCTGGCGGCATCGGAGAGAACGCGCCCACGGTCCGCGCCCGGATTTGCGATGGGCTGGGATTCCTTGGAATCGAACTCGAAGAAAAGCGAAACGCGGCCAATGAGGGCGTGATTTCCGCGGCGGCCAGCCGGGTTGCGGTCCGCGTCATTCGCACGGACGAAGAACGGATGATCGCGAGCACGGTGTGCCGCGTCTTGGGTCTTCCGATTGACGGAGAAAATCGCCGTGGAGACGAACAAGATAGATAGTACGCATGCCGGAGGGAATTCGCCCTCCGCAAATTCTAGTCCCTTTGACGATTTTTGGGCTTCTCAACAAACGAACTATGCGCACAGCCAAGCCCTGGCTCACAAAGCAGAAAGTACTGCGGCAACTACGCCAAAATTCTGGTTGCCAGTTTTCATTTTCCTGGTGACAGTCGGTTCATCGGCGCCGTTGCCTTCCGCCATAGCCCAAGCCAAGTCTCCCGACCTGAATCTGATCCTGCAGCGTGTGGAAGACGTCGAGCACCAGAACCCAGCTCGGTCTCGGCTACATGAGGTAACGCGAAAATATAAAGTCTTCCACGGCGATGATAAGCAACCCACCTCCGTCGTTATGGCACAGATCAGTTTCGTTCCACCCGACACGCAGACATACAAGATCACGCAGACGCGAGGGAAGTCGAGGGGAGTAAAAATGGTCCGCGAGATTTTGGATCAAGAAACCGAGATGGCGGCGAAAACGAAGGAGAGTGAGATCAGTCGGACAAATTACGACTTCGTTTTTCTTCGACAAGAAAACCTCGGCGCCGGTGATGAGTATGTTTTGGGGCTCCTCCCGAAACGCCGGGAGAAGTACCTTTTTCGCGGGCAGATCTGGGTAGATGCCAGCACTTTCCGAATCCGCCGGCTGGAAGGAATACCGGCCAAGAGCCCCTCCTTTTGGATCAAGAGCATTCATATCACTTTGCAGTTCGCGGATCTTAGCGGCATGTGGGTACCCATTTCCTTCGACGCTATCGCTTCCGTACGTTTTTCAGGACAGTACACAATTGCCGGGCTCAATATGCAGGGTTCTCCGAGCGCAACGAAAGAAGGCTTGTAATGAATCATGGACAAGGATGGATGAATGGCTGGATGGGCGGAGGGATGTGGATTTGGACGGTGATCGGCGTACTGGTGGTGGCCTGCTAGTCGTCGCGATTACCAAGCTGTCCAAAAAATGATCGTTCGTTTCGCGAACCGCATGCGAAGTGAACTGTTGCGCATGAAAGGAAACCTATGCTGGTCAAATTATCCACTGACAAGACCGTGAGTCAAGCTGCGGTTGCCTTGCAGGCCGCCGTCCAGGCCAATCACTTTGGGGTTATGCCGGTTCATAACCTCAAAGAGAGCATAGCGAAGAAAGGCGTGGAGATCGAACGTGAATGCCTGATCTTCGAGGTCTGTCAGCCGCAACAAGCGAAGAAGGTTCTTGACCAAAACATTACTGAAAAAGGAAAATTGAATCATGAAGACAAAAACTCTTTCCCCGGAACTGCTCCACAAGATGGATGCCTACTGGCGCGCCGCCAACTATCTGTCGGTCGGCCAGATTTATCTCTACGACAATCCGCTGCTGAAGCGGCCGCTGACGCTCGCGGATGTGAAGCACATGCTGCTGGGACACTGGGGCACGACCCCCGGGCAGAACTTCATTTACGTGCACTTGAACCGGGTCATCAAGAAATACGACCTCGACATGATTTACGTCTCCGGCCCCGGGCACGGCGGCCCGGCCGTCGTGGGCAACACCTATCTCGAGGGCACGTACAGCGAGATCTATCCCAACATCAGCCAGGATGAGGCCGGGCTTCGGAAGCTCTTTATTCAGTTTTCGTTTCCCGGAGGAATTCCCAGCCACGCATCGCCGGAGTGCCCGGGCTCGATCCACGAGGGCGGCGAGCTGGGCTATTCGCTCAGCCATTCGTTCGGGGCGGTGTTCGACAATCCCGATCTCGTCGTCGCCTGCGTCGTCGGCGATGGCGAGGCGGAAACCGGGCCGCTGGCCACGGCGTGGCATTCCAACAAGTTTCTCGATCCGGCCACCGACGGCGCGGTGCTGCCGATCCTGCATCTCAACGGCTACAAGATCTCCAACCCGACCGTCCTCGCCCGCATCGCGCACGAGGAATTGGAACAGTTGCTCCGCGGCTACGGGTGGACGCCCTACTTCGTCGAGGGTCACGAGCCCGAGCTGATGCATGAGGCCATGGCCGCGACGCTCGACACGGCGGTGGAGCAGATCAAAAAAATCCAGCAGGACGCCCGCGTCCACGGCAACCTCGCGCGTCCGCGCTGGCCGATGATCGTCCTCAATTCACCCAAGGGCTGGACGGGGCCGAAGGTGGTCGATGGCCTGCAGATTGAAGGCACCTTCCGTGCGCACCAGGTGCCGCTCTCCGACCCGGCCACCCATCCCGAACACCTCAAGCTGTTGGAAGACTGGCTGAGGAGCTACCGGCCGGAGGAACTCTTCGATGAGCAGGGCCGCCTGAAACCGGAGCTGGCCGAACTTGCGCCCAAGGGCGAACGACGCATGGGCGCGAATCCCCACGCCAACGGCGGCATTCTGCTGCGCGACCTGCGGATGCCGGATTTCCGCGACTACGCGGTCGACGTGCCCTCGCCGGGGGTGCGCGGCATCGGCGACACGCATGTGCTCGGGCGTTTCCTGCGCGATGTGGCGAAGCTGAACAGCGAGCAGCGGAATTTCCGGGTCTTTGGCCCTGACGAGACGCTCTCCAACGGCCTGGAAGCCCTCTTTGAAGTGACCAAACGCCAATGGGACGCCGCGACCGTGCCGAACGACGAATTTCTCGCGCCCACCGGGCGCGTGATGGAAATGCTCAGCGAGCACCAATGCGAGGGCTGGCTCGAGGGCTACCTGCTCACCGGGCGGCATGGACTCTTCAACTGCTACGAGGCGTTCATCCACATCGTCGATTCGATGTTCAACCAGCACGCCAAGTGGCTGAAGGTCACGTCGCACCTGCCGTGGCGGCGGAAGATCGCCTCGCTAAACTACCTGCTGGCCTCGCATGTCTGGCGCCAGGATCACAACGGCTTCACGCACCAGGATCCCGGTTTCATCGACCACGTCGTGAACAAGAAGGCCGAGGTCGTGCGGGTTTACCTTCCGCCGGATGCAAACTGCCTGCTGTCGGTGATGGACCACTGCCTGCGCAGCCGCCATTACGTCAACGTCGTGATCGCGGGCAAACACCCGGCGCCGCAGTGGCTGACGATGGACGCCGCCGTCAAGCACTGCACCGAGGGCATCGGCATCTGGCAGTGGGCCAGCAACGACCAGGGCGTTGCGCCCGACGTGGTCATGGCCTGCTGTGGCGACGTGCCCACGCTGGAGACGCTCGCCGCCGTCTCCATCATGCGCGAGCATCTGCCCGACCTGAAAATCCGCGTGGTCAACGTCGTCGACCTCATGAAGCTGCAGCCGCAAACCGAGCACCCGCACGGGTTGAGCGACATGGATTTCGACGAGCTCTTCACCAAGGACAAGCCGGTCATCTTCGCCTTCCATGCCTACCCGTGGTTGATCCACCGGCTGACCTACCGCCGCACCAACCACGACAACATCCACGTCCGCGGCTACAAGGAAGAGGGCACCATCACCACGCCCTTCGACATGACGGTGCTGAACGATCTGGACCGCTTCCACCTCGTGATGGACGCCATCGACCGCCTGCCGCAGACCGGCGACAAGGGCATCTACCTGAAGCAGCAGCTCAAGGACAAGCTGATCGAGCACAAGCAATACATCGACAAATACGGCGAAGACCTGCCGGAGATCCGGAACTGGAAGTGGAGCAACCCCGAATGAACACGCAAGAGTCTGTACCACTACGAACCCAACGCCGACCAGCCCAAGGCTCCCGAATCGAAGCCGGGAGCGAAGCCCAATGCGAAGGACGATCTGAAATCCCTGTCCCTGCCGGAAGTGGAGAAAAAATTGGGGTCGTCGCCGGACGGCCTCAGCCAAGCCGAGGCGCAGAAACGGCTGACGCAATATGGGCCTAACGAGATTGAAGAAAAGAAGACCAATCCGTTCCTGAAATTCCTCACCTATTTTTGGGGTCCCATCCCGTGGATGATCGAAGGCGGCGGTGATTCTGTCGGGCGTGGTCCGGCACTGGCCGGACTTCTTCATCATCCTCCTTTTGCTTGTTTCCAACGCCGTGGTCGGATTCTGGGAAGAACACCAGGCGGGCAACGCCATCGCCGCTCTGAAGGCCAAGCTGGCGATCAAGGCCAGGGTGAAACGTGATGGGAAGTGGACCACCCCGGCGGCGCGTGAGTTGGTGCCGGGCGACGTCATCCGCGTGCGCCTGGGCGACATCGTGCCGGCGGATGCGCGCTTGCTGGAGGGCGACCCGGTGGAGGTGGATCAGTCCGCGTTGACGGGCGAATCGTTGCCCGCCACGCGCAAACCCGGCGAGGCGGTGTTTTCGGGTCGATCATCCGCCAGGGCGAAATCGACGCGATGGTGTATGCCACCGGTGCGAACACCTACTTCGGCAAGACCGCGCAACTGGTGCAGGAGGCGCACACCGTCAGCCATTTCCAGCGCGCCGTGCTGAAGATTGGCGATTACCTGATCATCCTCGCGGTGGCTCTGGTGGCGGTGATTATTACCGTCGCGCTCTTCCGCGGCGACCCGATCCTCACCACGCTGCAGTTCGCCCTGGTGCTGACTGTGGCCGCGATTCCCGTGGCGATGCCCACGGTGCTGTCGGTGACCATGGCGGTCGGCGCGCGCCTGCTGGCGAAAAAAGAAGCGATCGTGACCCGGCTGGCGGCCATCGAGGAACTGGCCGGGCGTGGACGTGCTGTGCTCGGACAAGACCGGCACCCTGACCCAGAACAAGCTGACGCTGGGCGATCCGTTCAGCGTGAACAATATTCCTGCCGACCAGGTCATTCTCTGCGCCGCGCTGGCTTCGCGCGCGGAAGACAAGGACACCATCGACCTGGCCGTGATCGGCGGCCTGAAGAACGATCAAGCCTTGAAGGGCTATCAGGTGCTCCATTTCCAGCCGTTCGACCCGGTGCATAAGCGCACCGAAGCCACCGTCAAAGCCGCGGACGGAAAACAGTTCAATGTGGCCAAGGGAGCGCCGCAGGTGATTCTGGAGATGTCGGCCAATGCCGGCGAGGTAAAGCCCGCCGTCGAGAAAGCCGTCAATGAATTTGCGGCGCGCGGCTTCCGTTCGTTGGGCGTGGCCCGGGCAGATCAGGAAGGCAAGTGGCAGTTTGTTGGCGTGCTGCCATTGTTCGATCCGCCGCGCGAGCAGGCCAAAGCAACCATCGCGAGCGCCCGGCAGATGGGCGTGAACGTCAAGATGGTGACGGGCGATCAAATGGCCATCGCCCGGGAAACCGCCCGACAACTGGGGCTGGGCACGAACATCCTGGATGCCAGCGGATTGGGCGACACCAAGCATCACGAGACGGCGCAGTCGGCGGAGTCCATCGAAAAGGCGGACGGTTTCGCCCAGGTATTTCCCGAACACAAGTTCCACATTGTGGATGTCCTGCAGCAGCGCGGCCACATCGTCGGCATGACCGGCGACGGGGTGAACGACGCCCCCGCGCTGAAGAAAGCCGACTGCGGCATCGCCGTTTCCGGCGCGACGGACGCGGCGCGCGCGGCGGCGTCCATCGTGCTGCTGGCGTCCGGCCTGTCGGTGATCATCGACGCGATCAAGGAGAGCCGGCGCATCTTCCAGCGGATGAACAGCTACGCGATCTACCGCATCGCCGAAACGCTGCGCGTGCTGTTGTTCATGACGCTGGCGATCCTGGTGTTCAACTTCTATCCGGTGACCGCGGTGATGATCGTGATGCTGGCGTTGCTCAACGACGGCGCCATCCTGTCCATCGCCTATGACAACGTTCATTACAAGGACAAGCCCGAGGCCTGGAACATGCGCCTGGTGCTGGGGATCTCCACGGTGCTGGGCGTCATCGGGGTCGTGGCCGCGTTTGGCCTGTTTTATCTTGGCGAGCGCGTCTTTCACCTCGACCGCGCGCACATCCAGACGCTGATGTATTTGAAGCTGTCCGTGGCCGGACATCTGACGATTTTCCTGACGCGCACGCGCGGCCCGTTCTGGTCCATACGCCCCGCGCGGATTCTATGGGTGGCCGTGCTCGGCACGCAAATCGTGGCGACGCTGATCGCGGTTTATGGGCTGTTTATGACACCCCTCGGCTGGGGCTGGGCACTGTTCGTTTGGGGCTATGCTCTGGCTTGGTTCCTGGTGAATGACCGCGTGAAACTGCTCGCCTATCGGATTTTTGATCCGACGAAAGCCCCGTTGTTGGCCAGGAAGCCGCTCGACCTTGGGCCGCAGATCGCCACGCGGGCCTATGAACTCTACGAGCAGCGAGGCCGCCGCGAAGGCCAGGCAGATCAAGACTGGCTGGAGGCGGAGCGCGAGATTCGGAAAGATGAGGCGGGACAGATGAAGGCTACGTCAATGTCCTCCTGAGCCCCATGAGTCCGACGCGCCACCAGCGCAGCTCGTGACGCCGAAGGGATGAAAATGAAAATCAATTCAAAGGATTTCCGTGTGCTGCCCGGAAAAAAGGTCAAACTCAGCGAGTGGCCGACGATTGTGAAGCCCTTTTGCAAGTCGAAGAAGCAGTATCAAAAACTCCTGGAAGAACACGTTGAGGAGTTGAGTTCGCTGCAACGCCTTCACTACGCGTCCGACCGCTATGCGTTGCTGCTGATTTTTCAGGGGATGGACGCCGCCGGCAAGGACGGCGCCATCCGGCACGTCATGTCCGGCGTCAATCCGCAAGGCTGCCAGGTTTTCAGTTTCAAACAGCCGAGCGCCGAGGAACTGGAACATGATTTTCTCTGGCGCACGACGTGCCGTCTGCCCGAACGCGGACGGATCGGCATATTCAATCGTTCCTACTATGAGGAAGTGCTGGTCGTTCGCGTGCATCCGGAGATTCTCCGCGGCCAGGGACTTCCGGAAGAGTTGCGCGACGAGAAAACCATCTGGGAGGAGCGGTATCGTTCCATCGTGGATCTGGAGAGCCATCTCTATCGCAACGGAACGCGGATCATCAAGTTTTTTCTCCACCTGTCGAAGGAGGAACAGCGAAAGCGATTCCTCGAGCGCATTGATGAGCCGGACAAGAACTGGAAATTCAGCCTCTCGGACATTCACGAGAGGAAATACTGGAAGCATTACATGCAGGCTTATGAGGCCTGCCTGAACGCGACCAGCACCCATCACGCGCCCTGGTACGTCGTTCCCGCCGACGACAAGGAGAATGCCCGGCTGATTGTTTCCCAAATTGTCCTTGATGCGTTCAATGACCTTAAGATGGCATATCCCAAGACCACCGCGAAACGCCGGCGGGAATTGAAATCTATCCGCAAACTGCTCTCGAAGTAAGGTCTCCATTGTGGGAGGATGAAGGATGGGGGCCGCAGATATCATTCTCGTACTCCTTCTTTCGGACTCAAGCGGCTTTAAGTGTCTCGCTCTTGGACACAATGCACTGCATCAGTTCGTTCCAGGACTTGACGAACGACCCGGTTCCTTCTTTCAGAAGTTGAGTGCCCAAGGCGTCAATGTCAATGCCGGCCTTGGCGAACTTGGCCAGCACCTCGTCGGCATGCGGGGGCAGTCTCGCAAATATCCCCATGGTCGGCGAAGGCTTTCAACGCGGCCTCGGGCATCGTGTTGACGGTGAAGGGTGCGGCGAGGCCCATGATGTAAAGGATGTCGGAAGCTTTGGGGTGATTAGCCCCGGTACTGGCCCATAGGAGGCGCTGGGCCCGGGCTCCGGAATTGAAGGTGCGTTTCCAGCGCGGCGAGTCGAGCAAACGGCAGTAGCTCTCATGAGTTTGCCCGGCTATGGCGATGCCGAGCTGGTTGTGCAGCACCTCGGGTACCCTGTCCGCTACCGCGACGTCCCAGCGGCTGACGAACAGCGAAGCCACCGAGCCGACATCTGGATTCAGCCCGGAGGTGATGCGTCGCTCGATGCCGCGCAGGTACGCCTCAGCCGCCGCATTTCGTGGAGTTTTTGGGTTGCTTTCATCATCCGGCTGATGAGCCTGGCGCGCCCGTGTTTCTTGCCCGTTCTGAACGCAGATGCCCACACCACCGCCGCACTGTTCTGTCTAGGAGAGAAAAATGCTTCCTTAGGGCTGGGGTTGTGCCAATGGCCGTCCGAAGCGATGAGCGCGTCAGACACTTTCGGCCCCCAACTGCGGCGCTTGTAGGGTCGACACCGATGATGAGTATTGGCGGCCGCCTTTTCCTCATGGCCACCAAACTGGTAACGAAGGGCGGACAATACCTTGTCGGCGAAGTCGCCTTCGCCGCGCGAGCTGAAGCGTTCGCACAGCGCGGCACTGAGGACCATTTGAAGAAACCCGGTCCCAATCTTTCAGTCCATCCACCCGGATTAGTTTCTTGTCGCTAAAGTCAGCTACTCCGCCCCTGGTGCTGCTTGCACCTTCCGTGGATTAGCTTGGCTTGCAGCTGGTGGAAATATGCTTAAAGTTTTTCAGCAAGATCGTGCCCGCGGGAGTCGTGTTCATCATGCCGCCCTGGTTGTTGCCGCCCTGGCCGTTGCCCATCATGCCGCCCTGGTTGTTGCCGCCTTGGCCGCTACCCATCATGCCGCCCTGGTTGTTGCCGCCCTGGCCGTTGCCCATCATGCCGCCCTGGTTGTTGCCGCCTTGGCCGTTGCCCATCATGCTGCCATGGGTGCTGTTCCAACCGGCTGCCGTCGATCCTGTGTTCTGCACATTTCCTGTAATGGAAACTTCGTGGCCGACCTGCGCCGCCAGTTTGGACGTTCCGCCCGTGATTTCATAACGCTCTTGGTTAGGACCGATTGTGGTCAGAATGTAGTCTGTTCCTTCTCTGCTCAGACATCCACGAAGGGTTTCAAGGGTGCTGCCTGACTTTCCCGAGGTTGTTGAACTGCTGGTTGAGCTCTGGGTGCGCATTGAGTGCCCGGGCTGCGAAGAGCTCTGGTCTCCGGAGTTGGTCGAACTCTGCGCAAACGCCACACAGGCGGCAAGCAGAAGTGTTGCGGTCAAAATCAACGATTTTTTCATCTTGAATTTCCTTATTTACCTGGTAGAGCCATGGTAGAGGTCATGGCTTTATGTTGTGATCGGTTTGCGTTTTCTCCCGGCTGGAAACGATTTAATCCATTCTCAGAGTACTAGGCGTCTCCGTCTGCTCAATTTTGCTCATATCGTCGAAATCGTCGGGTGCCTGACGTGCGCATGATTCCCGGTTACTGAGGAACACTGAATGCCACTTCAGGGTTCATTTAGGGCGCCGGTAATAGTCGGGCTGAGCAGTAAGCCGAAGAGCGAATAAAATAGGGATCCTCCCGTCGATGCACATCACGTGTTTGCGCAGACGCTCCAGACTCCACTTCGGGAAGGCGACGCCGATCACTGTGACCTTGAGGGCACCTCGTTTCGCCATTGCATAATTCTCGACCAGTTCCCAGGCAAGCGCAGGCCCGATCACTTGTCCGCCCAAACAAAAGACATTCACGTCGTCATCTTCGACGCCCTGGTGGGCGGAGAAAACATCATGGATGCGCCCGGCACGCACACCGGCAACTTTGTTCGCGGCGATGGATGCTCCCACGCCGCTGCCGCATAACGCCACTCCGCGGTCAACCTCCCCTGCGGCGACGGCCCTGGCCAGGGGGATGATGGAATCGGGTTAATCATCTCCCGGGTTTAGTTGATGTGCGCCGAAGTCCACGGCCTCGTAACCCGAGGCGCGCAGCGACTCTGCCACCTGCCCTTTCAAGGCAAACCCTCCATGGTCGCGGCGATTCCCACGCGCATCATAATTCCTCTTTGTCCCTGGGAATTCGACGTTAACAATTGAGCTGCCATTTTTCCGAGCAAAAGTGACCACTCTGGCCCGGCCAATCGCC
Source organism: Terriglobia bacterium (assembly GCA_963797035.1). GTDB lineage: Bacteria > Acidobacteriota > Terriglobia > Terriglobales > Acidobacteriaceae > JAIQGF01. The sequence continues at coordinate 37,405 of CAWCOC010000022.1, read as the reverse complement.
TGTACTCTGAACTGTTGGACTTGATCGAAACCAAAGAGCAAAGCGCTGAAGTAGCGGGAGAGAGGATCTGACAAATGGCAGAGCCGAAGGGGACGGCGGCACAGCGGCCGGTGGATACGCAGGCCTGGTGCAGCTTTCAGGCGGATTACGAGAAGAGCAAGGACGTCCAACTTCGACAGTTGTTCGCAGACGATCGAGAGCGCGGGAAACGGCTGATGGCCGCCGGTCGTGATTAACGCCACGCGCAACGTGGCATTCATGGTCTCGGGCGCCGGCAAAGCCGAGATGCTGCGCAAAGTACGCGTTTTACAATCTCGGCGGTAAAGGGGGCTCACCTTGAGCAAATGGGCCTTGGTCCTTATTGCCGTGGCCGGTCTGAGCACGGCTTGCAAACGAGCGGCGTCGGCACCTGGCGGGCTGAGCGATCCCGGCCCGCGACCTTCGGCTCTGACGCCGGTACAGGGTGCAAGCTGGCTGAAGCATCTGGGGATCACAATGTCTGGCACTCGTATGGGTCAGATGGGCGGAAGCAGTATCATTCCCGCCACTGCGCGCCGTGAACCCGAAATCGGCCAGCAATCTGGCGCAGGCGGCGAGCAGTTCCAACTGACGGGTGCCGGGCCTGTACCGCATCGATTGTCGAAGTTGCCACGGCCCGGAGGGAGAGGGGGCGCCGCCGGAAATCCACTCGCTGATCGGACCGGTTCAGGGCACCCTTCCTGCCTTGATCCGACGCCGGATGGAGGCCAGAGATGCACCGATCAGCGAAGAAATGGCGGCGCAAATGGCCGCCGAAGCAGAGAAGGCGATTCGCGACCGGTTGCAGAACGGCGGCGAGAAAATGCCTGCCTTCAGTTATCTGCGGCCGGACGAAGTCGCGGCTTTGCTTGCATATTTGGGCAAGCTTGCGGGAGTTCCGGGCAAAGAGCATGCCGCCGTGGTCAGTGAATCCGTCGCCCACGTGGGCGAGCAGGTGATTAAGGGGAACTGCCACACCTGTCACGATGCAACCGGCCCCGGCGGTGGACGCATGATGATGATGCGGGGGATCATTCCCTCCCTCGCCAGCCTGCCCGATGATCACTCGCTGAGCTCGGTCATTGACCAGGTGCAATACGGATCTTCCGGAATGATGATGATGATGGGCGGTGATCGAATGCCGCCGTTGCCGTATTTCACAAAAGAAGAGCTGGCGTCCGCATACTTCTACCTCCAGGCATATCCTCCGACGAGGTGAAGCAATGGTGCCCGGCCTCATAACGTAGTATCGCCGCGCCTGGATGCGGGTTTCCGATGAGAATCTGCATCTGATAATTCATAGGGCACTCGCCAGGCAGTAAGGAGAAGTCAATGAAGATGAACCTTCGAGCAATAGCGGTTACGTCGGGCCTTTTGTGGGGAGGAGCCGTGTTGACAGTCGGGCTGGCGAACATAGTCAAACCTGGCTATGGCAAAAGGTTTTTGGAAGTTGTTGCGTCCATTTATCCGGGATACCACGCGCGCCCAAATGTAAAGGATGTCGCTGTCGGGACTGCGTACGCAGTGCTGGACGGAGCGGTAGGCGGTGCAGTGTTCTCAGCGGTCTATAACCGAATGCTCAGAGAGCCACGACTGAAGGGATCTTCCCCTCGGGCAGCCTGACACAGCGCGGCAGTTGACTCTCGCGGAGGGACAACGGGTACAGGTGGGACATCCGGGACGGTCGTCTAAATAAGGAGTTTCACGACCGTCGCGGGTCGGACCAGCCCCGCGGCAATAAAATCGCGGATCACTTGCTCTGTGCTGGCAGGTCTGGACGCCAATTGAAGCTGCTGCACCTGCAGACGAACCGGCAAGCCGATCCGCTTCTCCATGGCCGACCGGAGCTGCTCGATGTCTGTTGGTTCCATGTATTGCGCTGTCTGGACTGAGGCGCCCACTGCCACCGTTCCCTTGAGCAGTTCGACGCTGACCGAATCCAACTGGCGGTCAGCATGAGACTGCATGCTTCGCTTCAGCGTATCTTGCACTTGGCCGCGTATGTTGGCCTGCTCCGCCGCATGCATCAATGTCCGCATAAGAGGAATTGAAGTGACCAACAAAACGGCTCCAGCAATGGCGATGCGCCAGCGGATGAGCGAGTGATGTTCTTGTCCCAGCCGTGCAATTTGCGGTCGAACCCCGATCAGCAGGAAAACGAGGCTGGCGCTGAGCACGATAGCGGTGAAGTTGGTGAAGAACAACATGAAGGCGCCGCTGGCGACCGTCCACTGCCTGGTGCCGATGCCATAACCCACGGTGGCAAGCGGCGGCATGACTGCCGTCGCAATCGCCACACCAGGCAAGATGGTGAAGGCGGTTTTCCGGGAGGCGAGGGCCACTGTTCCCGCCAGACCTGAGAAAAACGCGATTAGCAAGTCCATCAGGTTTGGATTGGTCGAGCCAGAATTTCCGGCGTCGCTTCCCGCAGGGGCGACAGGTGTGTGGCAATCGTGGCGATCAGTACGACCTCGGCGACGCTCAGCACCAGGTTTCGCACAGACTTTGTGCCGAGTGACCACTCGGCAGTCGTAAGCGCTAAGCCGCATGCAAGGATTGGCCCCATCAGTGGCGAGATGAGCATGGCGCCGATGATCACTGCCGGGCTATTCAGCAAGAGGCCCATCAGCGCGATCAGACAGGCGAAGATCAGCATCGCAAAGTAGACCGCGTCGAATTGCCGCCCCTCGTAGGCCTCTTGGTAAACGAGACCTGGCGATTTGAAGAGCTGAGTTGCAGGGGCAGGTGCAGTACTCATGCAGACCTCCAACGAAGTAAGTTCTTCGCGAGTGAGATTGTAGAGCCGTCAGGAAATGTTGGCGATCTATCGGCAAGGGCTTCTGGCGGGCGCCCTTGTCACAGCAGACGGAGGAAAAACGGAAAGCAGTATGCTCTCGGATAGGCTCGGTGCTGAGGCCGCGTCAAAACCGGCGTAGGATGCAGATGCACGGTCCAGAAGCTCTAAAGTGCGCGTACCAGCGGCGTTCATTTCAGGTTTTTGCCACAGTGAGCGCAATATCGAAGGGGACACGGCCAAAGCCAAGGTTATATCCAGCGTTGATGTCGTCTTTGCCTGGAGGATCACCATGAAATCGCAGATCAAGCTGGCCACCGTGTTCGGAGTGGAACTGGGACTCCACTACAGCTGGTTCATAATCGCCCTGCTAATTACATTTTCTCTGGCTGCCCAGTTTCACGCCACGAACCCATCCTGGGGCGAGACGGTGATCTGGACGGCTGCCGTGGTCACGGGCGTGCTGTTTTTTGCCGGGCTCTTCGCCCACGAATTGTCGCATGCGCTGGTGGCCAAGGCGCGCGGCATTCCCATCCATAAGATCACCCTCTTCCTCCTCGGCGGCATGGCGCAGATCGAGGGAGAGCCCTCGAAGCCCAGTACGGAATTCTGGATGGGAATTATTGGGCCCATCACGAGCGGAGTATTGGGACTGGCGCTGCTGGCCGTCGCATGGGCCTTCGGGTGGCTGCCTGGAAGCACGCCGGCGGCGCCCGGATTGGCAGTTCTTGTGTGGCTTGGGTACATCAATCTCATGCTGGGCGCCTTCAACATGATTCCCGGCTTTCCCCTCGACGGCGGACGAGTGCTGCGCGCGATCGTCTGGTGGATCACGAACGACGCACGGCGGTCGACCCTGATTGCGGCCCGAATCGGGCAGTTCGTGGCTATGCTGTTCATCGGTTACGGAGTGTTCCGCTTTTTCAGCGGAGCGGGAATCGGAGCGCTGTGGATTGCCTTCATCGGCTGGTTCTTGTTGCAGGCTGCCGGCGCAAGCTACCTGCAGTCGCAGATGGGCACACTGCTGGCAGGATTGCGCGTGCGCGACCTAATGTCGAGCGATTGCCCATCGGTCTCGCCCGACCTGCCTCTCGACCAATTCGTTCACGACATCCTGCGGACCGGAAGGCGCTGTTCTCTCGTCCTCGACCAAGACCGCATGGTGGGGTTGATCACACCGCAAGACGTTCGGGCGATCGAATCCGAGATGTGGCCGCAGAAGCGCGTCAGGGATGCGATGCGGCCAGCAAGCAAGATCCACTTCGTCTCGCCGGAAATGCCAGCAACTGAAGCCTTGGAGACCATGGCCAGGGAAGACGTGAACCAACTGCCGGTCACGATCGATGGTAAGGTTGTGGGCGTCGTCACTCGTTCCCACATTTTGCAATCGCTGCAGCTTCGCAGGGAATGGGCCAACCCAAAAATGCGTGGCTCCGCAGCATGAGCGGAACTGGTCTACGCTCTCGGTAGTTCATCCGCGTTCGGGGCAGCCGCGCCACGAACCACAAGCACAGAACAGCGAGCGTGACGGCAATCATGATGATTCAGAACCGTTGCTGCCCGCAGGATTCGGCGCGCCGTCGAGGCCTGCCGAGGTGAAGAAGACGGACCGCAATCACGGATTAGCGGCTGCCTCACGGCGGCCTTGCAGCGCCAGGCGGGTAGCCCGGAGAGTGTTGATCAGCGACTCCTTGGGTAATTTCTGAATGATCGGTTCGATCACCCATCCCAACCCGAATGGCACGTCACGCGTCAGCGAAACGGCTCGACACTCGACGTACACGCCATCCTCTCGCTCCTGAAACGGGTATGGCCAGTCTTTACTCGTCAGAATCGGGTTCGAGGGGTGGCGATGAAGCAGTGGCTCGTTATGATTCTTGCCGGCGCTCATTGGATCTCCAAGAGTTTGCGATCGAGGCGGGCCGAGCCGGCTACGACTTCGTAGTTGATTCTCGGTATGTCCGCGTCTTCCAGCAGACGCATCTCCAAGAGCGCCATCAGGAACGATAGAGTGGACTCCGCTCCCTGGTTCTCGTTGGCACGGTCGGGGTGCAACCCGTCGCGGCACCCGCCGGTGCTGGAATCGTAGAGGACGATTTGCAGGTCATTGTCGCCCAGGAACCAGTTGAATGCAGACCACGCATCCTTGATCCAACGCTGGTCTCCGGTCGCGTGAAAAGCTTGCAGGCATGCAGATACGGCAGCGCCGGCCTCGACAGGTTGCTGATCGAAGCGGGCTTTTTCGCCGCCTTTGCGGTAAAAACCCTGTGATCCGATGGGCACAAAGTGCCCTTTTGTTTCGCAACGCTGAATTTTCAGAGACCAATCCAGCGATTCCAGACCGGCCATCAGCATCGCTTTGTCTGCGGTGCGAGAAGCGCAAGCCAGGAGAGCCTGCGGCAACCGGGGGTTGGAATAGGCGAGGACATCTTCAAACCAGTTCCACGCCGGCGAGCGGCTAGTAGTGTAAATATCAAGCAGCCGGTTAGCCATCTCGTCTCTGGTCTGAAGGGCCGCTCTGTCGCCCGGGAAGCAGTCGAGGTATTCCTGCAACCCGAGCGTAGCAAAGGCCCACGCACGGGGACTGCTGAAGGCGCGAATTGCAGGGAGGGCGGATTCAAAGAGCCGGCCCGCAGTGCCCCTTAAACCTGGGGCCTTGGAGCGTCCCAGGACAGTTCCCAATGCCCACAACGCGCGTCCATGGCTGTCTTCCGATCCCTCGGCTTCGTGCCACTGGCGCTCATAGCTCAGAAAATTTCTAAACCGGCCGGTCGCCGGATTGAATGCGTGCCATAGAAATGCCAGATAGCACGATGCCAACTTGGCCGACTCCGACACCGCCGTCATGCCAAGCTGCTCCATCAGGACGGCCACGATCAAGGCGCGAGCATTGTCGTCGGTCGTGTAGCCTTCCCGATAGTTTGGCACTGAAAATACTGCATGCTGCAAAAGTCCGGTGTGATCGGTCATCCGATGCAGGTGATCCAGCTTTACCGCTGGCAATCTGTCTAGCGTTCTTTCCGCATTCAAATCCGAGAACGCGATCCGCGGAGTGCGCATGCGGTCAGAACGGGCGCGTACGAAGGTGCTCATGTAAGACAGGGCGACTTTATTCCACACCATGTCGCGCGCGTAGAGATAAGCGCGCTTACGCATGGCATGACGGGGCGCTTCGTTGTCCAGGAGATCAATTGCAGCAGTTGCAATCGCACTTGAGTCCGCGAACGGGACCAGAACCCCGCGGCCATCATCCAGCAGTTCGGTGGCGTGCCAGTATGGGGTCGAAATGATCGCCTTACCCGCGCCTAATGCATACGCCAATGTACCAGATACGGCTTGCGCCTCGTGGCGATAAGGGGTGATGTAAATATCGGCCGACCCAACGAATTGGGCCATCTCCTCAGGGCTGACGAACCGGTTGTGGAATATCAAGTTGCGTTCGACCCCGAGCTTTCTCGCCAGGGCCTGCAATTGAAGCCGATATTGGTCCCCTTCGCGACGCCGGATATGCGGATGGGTAGCGCCCGCGATTACGTAGACGGCCTCGGGATGTTGGGCAACGATGCGCGGCAGGGCTTCTATCACGCTTTCGATCCCCTTGTTCGGCGACAATAGTCCGAACGTGAGTAGCACGGCCTTTCCTTCCGTTCCTGAGGAGTCCTTGTAGTAGTTGGGATCTCCAAAGGGCAAGTCGGGAATACCGTGAGGAATGAGGTCGATCTTCTTCTCCGAAATACGGTAGACCTCTTGCAGGAAGCGCGAGGAATGCTCGCTCATGACAATGAGACGGTCGGAGAGCGCGGCAATTTCGTCCATGACAATTCGTTGATGGGCGTCTGGCTCGCGGAGAACCGTATGTAGAGTCGTCACCACCGGCATCTTCAGGCGCCGCAGCAGCCGTAGGATGTGGCTGCCCGCCGCGCCGCCAAAGATACCGTACTCATGCTGAAGAGAAACCAAGTCAGCATTGCTGAAGTTCAGAAAGTCAGCGGCGTCGTCATAGGACGACGGGTCACCCTCCATGAGCTCGAAACGGACGCGTGCGGGGTAACTGTACTGCGAACCGGGGTCGTTGACCGGCACTGCCAACAGTTGAGCTGTGCCGTACTCTGCGCCGAGGGCATCGCATAAGTCGGTCGTGAAAGTCGCGATTCCACACTGTCTCGGTAGATAATTTCCGATCACTGCGATCCGGCTTGGAAGCGAAGCGCTGGATGTCAAGTGCAGCGTCGCCGCAAGTTTTTCTTCCAGCACCAGCGTACGCACCTTGAGCCGGGCCAACGGTCCTCTCAACGGTGCACTCTCTTGTGACAACATTCATGTCTCCTTGGTATTGACAACAGGCCCAAAAGTGCGAATTCCGAGTCTCCAGCCTCTTCGCAGCGCCCATCCAAGCTCTCGACCCGGTTTTCTTCAGGTGCATGCGCCAGCGGTTACGCCCGAGGTAAGATCAGCCATTACGTCCGTCAATTGTGCACTCCAGCGGCCGTTGCTGCCGGCATTGAGGACAGCTCTGGCAGTTTTATTTAAGCCGACCTGTCCCGGGAAAACTGGTCAGAATTGACCATCATTGCGGGAAGAAACGTTCAGGAGCAATCTTCGTTGTCAGGGCTGACATGTACTCAGGATAGACTCGCGTGAGAGATCGTCGTTCGTGAGTACACGGGAATGTTCGAGGGGGAGGACTGCCGCGCCGCGCTGTCGGGACATGCAGGGAGAATGTGCCGTCGTGTTGGCAGATCGAACCTGCAGCCCTCCCGAGTTGAACATTCCCTGGAGAGAAGCGTCTGCGACTGTGCTTGTTTCGGCCGGGCCGGAATTCAGATAGGTGCTGATGCTCTGTTCCATCTCAGGTGGAAACTCCGGCACCCGCCCTGCCAGCTTCTTGCCGTAGATATTGAGCATGATTTCTTTGAACACTGGAAGCGCGACCCTGCCGCCGGTTTCTTTTTGTCCGAGGGATCGGTTGTCGTCAAAGCCGATGCGGACAGCGACCGTGATTCCTTGGGGGCCGTAAGTGGAGCCCACGAACAATGCATCCCTGAAGTTATTTGTCGTTCCTGTCTTACCCATCACCGCTACCGGAAATCCGTGCGAGTCAAGCGAGTGTGCCGTGCCGGTCGGCATGCGCACGACACCGCGCAGCCCTTCCTGAATGAGCACTAGCGCACTGTCGTTCACATTGGTCTGCGGCCATCCCTGTTCATTGTCCAAGGCCACCTTCCCCGATTCGCGAAGAATTTTCTGGATCACATGAGGCTCGGCGAGAGTGCCCGATGCTATCGTGCGGTAGGCATTCGCCAGCTCCAACAAGCTCACTTCGGATGCGCCCAATGCCGTGGTGGCATACGGCTGCAAGGGTGTCCGAATTCCCAAACTGCGCGACGCTTGCAGCACGTTTTCGATCCCAATCTGCGTTGTTATCCAGATGGCGACCGCATTCCGGGATTCGGCGAGCGCCTCGCGTAGGGAAATCATGCCCTTGAATTGGCCGTCGTAATTTGCGATCCATTTCGTAGGCTGCTTACCTCGGTTGGGCACGCTAATGGGTTCGTCGGGAACCATACTTTCAAGGTCGAATGTCCCCTGGCGAAAAGCAGCGAGATAGACGAAGGGTTTCATGGCGGACCCGGGTTGCCGCATGGATTCCGTAACACGATTGAAGTCGCTGTATGAGTTGGAACGCCTTTGGTAGAATTCGCGTCCTCCGCTTTCGGCGAGGACACTTGCATTACGGTTCCTCAGCACGACGACGGAGCCTTGGATTTCCCCTCTTGCGCTCGGGTGCCTCTTCTCATACATCAAGAGACCGTGCTCCAGCGCCTGGTTAACAATGTGCTGCACGCGGGAATCCACGGTGGAGTAAACCTGGATACGTCCCAGGAGCAAGTTTTGAACGCTGAATTCGCTGTCGCGGCTTTTCAGCTCCCTGAGAACGCTTTCAATGACGGCTGGCGCCTGCGGCATATTGTCTTTGCCCGGCGCAACCACCAGGATGGGGTGCTGTTCGGCCGCTTGTGCGTTCTCCTTGGATATAAAACTGCGCTTCACCATGAGGCCAAGGATCTGGTTTCTCCGATGTAGGATTTTCTCGACGTCCTGGGCACTGGGGGCGTAGACACGAGGCGATTTTGCGATTCCCGCCAGCAAGGCTGCCTTGTCAGCATCGGCCACGGTGAAGCTGGCGAGCGTACGCCCAAAATAGTATTCCGCAGCCGCCTTAAACCCGTACTGCCCATTTTCCATGTAAAGAAAGCTGGCATAGCGGGCCAGAATTTCTTCCTTGGCACGGCGTTTCGAACCGAAACGCTCTTGCATCTTGTGTTCCATCCACACCGACAGCCGGATTTCCTCGAGTTTCCGAACCAGCTTCTTGGCGCTGCGCGCGCCGATCACATACGAAAGCGCGCCCGGCCGAAGCTCGTTGCTATTTTCTCCATCGGTGAGATTCCGCAGAAAATAGGCCCGCACAAGCTGCTGTGAGATGGTTGAGCCTCCCTGCCGCAACATGACAAGGCTATCGGCTTTGTCTGGCCGCCCGAGCCGTGTAATGCGCGTCAGCAGCGTCCCAATCCTCACCTTGCTCAGCACCCGGGGGATTCTGGAATAGTCGACTCCGCCGTGGGAGAAGAAGTTCTTATCCTCGGCGGCAAGAATCGCATTGCGGACAACCGGAGGAATGTCCGCATATCGCACAATCTGGCGGTGCTCTTTTGCCAGCTCGATCAGCGGCTGTCCGTTGGTGTCGTAGACGTGTCCAATAGCGGCAAACTCAAAACGGATGAGCGGCTCGATGTCAGGCAGACTATCCCTGTCAAAATAGACGTAATGAAGTCCCATGAGGAGAACAAAGGCTGCAAGCACGCCAACCACGCCGGTCGTGCCGATTACAATGCGAAGCACCCAGCGCAGCCCAACTGTGTGGGTGCGACGAAATTGCCGGGCTGCCACCAGGGTGCCCGCCGGCTTACGCTTGAACCAAGTGGCAGCACGAGGCTCCAGCTCCGTCGCACTCGGGGGCAATGCCTCACGGTGCCATTTGCGTATTCGCAGCATATGCTCTTTCAAGAGGCTGAGCCGGAAGGTCGTGCCGCCACCTGGCTCAAGCGTTTATCCCGACTCAGGCAACTCGTCGCGCATTTCGCTTGGGATGCGCACGCAGGATTCCTTCGATATGCACTTGTAATTCGGTTGCCATGTTTTTTTGGGCATCTTCGAAACTACGGCCACGGACCGTGGCTAACGGACTCTTGCAGAGTCCCTTCCAGCCATCAGTTTCGGCCAAAAATCGCAGTCAATCGGTATGCTGGCGGTCACCTGCAGATTCACTACTGGAGAGGTCATAAATTGCTCCACTCGAGATCCTGGTAGTGCTGGAGCTGGCTCATCCGGTAACCGTAGCTTTAAACAGGCTTATGCCGGCGAGTTTCACATCTGGCGCGACCCCGGGAAAAACGGGTGCTATCCGGCGAGTCCGTCCCAGCGCGTCAGTCCTCAGGCTATTTCAGCCTTTCCCAATGTGAATCCTGGAGAGGGAATGAAAGAGTCCAAAGACATTCAAAAGCCACAGGACCACGCCAATAACTACAACGGCGTTCAAAATCGACTTGATGGACGCTGCCATTGGAACGAATCGATTTACCAGCCACAGTAAAACACCCACCACGATCAGGACTTCCACTAGTTGAATTAAAGGCATGATCCTTGACCTCCACCTTGTTCGCAGTTGCGCCTTTTTTCTCATCCGATGTTAGAAGCGGAGAAGCGGGCTGTCTGTACACTAATGACCACGTTATCCCGCAAATTCGCACCCGCGACCGCAGTCCGTCTAAGAACAGGAAGAGCCGGCCGCGAGCGGCCGGCTCCATATGCGGATTACCGAGCGTGGTAGCGCTTCGGTTACCGAGGCTGGGGAAGTGCGGTGGGCTGCATCCGCAGCTCACCGATCGTGGTTCCGATCACTTCGCCAGATACTACCAACTCGACACGTCGATTCTGCTGACGTCCATCGGCGGTGTCGTTGGACGCAATGGGCTGGGTTTTGCCGTGACCCACTGCTGTCATCGAGGATGCAGGAATCCCTTGCTCCGCAAGATAGCCCCTGACCGATTCCGCACGTCTTTCCGATAGGCCCTGGTTGTACACGTCGCCTCCGACGCTGTCGGTGTTGCCTTCGATGCCCAGCTTGAGGCCGGGATAGGCGAGCATGATGCCGCTGATCTTCGCCAGCTTTTCACGCGCCGCCGGACGCAATGCTTGTTTGCCCGTGTCGAAGAGAACGTCAGACATGTTGACGACCAGCCCGCGAGCGGTGTCGCGAGTCTCGAGGATGGTGTTGAATTGCAGTAGCAATTGAGCGCGAAGTTCCTTCTTTTCGCGCAGGGATTGCTGGAGTTGCTCATCCGCGGAGGCAGCGGCGGCGGCTGCGGCGGCGCGATTGCGATCTGCTTCAGCCTGCGAGGCCTGCTGCTGCAGGAGGGCGTCCGCCTCGGCCTGGCGCTTCTGGCGCTCGGCTTCCTCACGTGCGCGGATCGCGTCGGCGGTGTTGGCTTCGGCGATAGAGGTCTGAGCCTTGGCTTTGGCTTCGCGATCGGCCGCCGCCATGGCTTCGGCATCGATGCGCTCGGCTTCGATGCGCTTCACTGAAATCTCGCGGGCGTCTTCGGCCGTCTGCACCGCTTCGCGCGACACTGAAATCAGCGGCTTCTTGTCAATTTCTTTCCTGGTGGCGTATCCATCTGCCTGGTTCATCAGTTGGACGGCATGCTCATAGCTGGAACTGGCGTACTTCTCGGCCCCGGCTACCTGAGCGATGCGCAGCGCGTTGCGCGCCTCAAAAAATTCTAACGGCAACCTGGCATTCAGAGCCACCTGGTCGAATGTGTACCCCGTGGGGACATAGCCACCCCGTTCCAGAAGCTCATATTTAGCATTTACCGGCTGGGTAGTTCCCACCGTATCTTCGCGAACCACATTTTCGAGCACGACCACGTTGCTGGGACGCCGCACCGCATAATAAGGTTCCGCGGTGACGAGCAGTGCGAATGCCTGAAGGTCGGTCGTGACATCCAGTTTGCTGCTCCCGCCACTCACCAGTATTTCGCCCAGGTTCACTGACCGTCCCTCCGGCGTAATTGCCCACAGGACGTAAGTCAGATACTCGCTTCCGAAACTGGTGGGTTTCTCCATTCCATGAAATTCGACCTCGATCGCATTGTAGCCCTTCTTGCCGTTCACTCTGGCTTGGGCGTGAGCATCGGGCATCAACTCCGTGCCCTTGAATCCCAGCGTCGTCGCTCCGCTGCGATGGCGATAGTTCACCGCCTGAATCGTCCGGCTGATTACCGTCACCCGGAAAGTGGGCGTCGGATCCATGGCCACGACCGTCATCGTTGTGGGTTGTTGAATCGCCTGGTCGGCGTAACTGGGTTGCGTCTGCGCCTGCGCGGGAGGCGGCATGGCCAGTGCGGACACCCCGAAAGCCATGAGCGATGCCACGAGGACTTTTACGATCTTCATTTCTTAATCTCCTTTTGAGGAACTCTGCATCGTTAGTTTCAACGTTGCTAGTACTGAGCGCTGCTCACAATTGACCATGATGATTCTTGGCCCGCCGCTGTCACCGGCTGCTTTGTCTCACGACACTGATGCGCAGCCGGCGCCTCGGCCTAAACATTTGCACTGAGAGGATGAAAAGAATCAGGGTGGCCGCATTCGTGACCAGGGCGATGTTGGACGACATTATCAGCGGCAACATGGAAGCGAACACACCCGTCAGCACAAGAAGTACGGGGACCCAGAGGAATCTATCGGCTAGATCTACGTTAACGAGAACCGCGATAGCCCCCACCCACATCGCGAGCAGCACTAATACCAGTGTCCCAACCATACGACACCTCAATTCCTTGCCGATCAGTCGTTCGCCTTTGGCGGAAAGTGCTCGAACAACTCCTGCACTCCGTTTTCAAAATGCTTGATGTTCTTCTTCGACTTGTTTGACAGCGTATTGGCGGACGAACCGCGCCACACCAGCTTGTTGGTATTGTTGTCGAATAAACTGACAACCAGGGTGCCGACCTGTTCCCGCTTGACAACATAGTCGTGTCCGGAGTTCGTCCAATCCCATCGCGAGTTCTCAAAGCCGCCGGAATAAGTCTCGGTAGCTAAGTGCTCGCGCGTGGTCTCCACCGCCGCGATCGAAACATCGCCAGCCTTCGCCACCTGCGTCCAGCCCTTGCCCGCCAGCTCGATATTCACCGCGGCCTTGATGCGATCGACCCATAGCGGACTTGCCGTTTCTACTGTTGTCCACGAATAGGTCTTGTACCGGCTGAAATCTGCATTGCGGTCATAATCGGTCTTCACCGTCTGGGCAAACGACGGCGCGACCAGACCAAACACTATCAACATGAACACAAATGCTGCTCTTTGCACTTTCATAACTTCTCCTTACCAATCGGCAGCGCTGCGTTTCTTCCCGGTCCCAGACGCCTCCAGCATGTGCCTCCATAACGACCTTGCTTCCGCGGGAAAAGTCGTTATCCGGGTTCGCGAATTCCGCGGCCGTTGGCCGGGGTCACGCTGCGCTCCGCCGTCCGCTCAGTAAGTTGAAGATCAGCACCACAACTGCCACGACCAGCAGGATGTGCACCAGGCCTCCGGCTACATGGAAGCTGAAGCCGAGAAGCCACAGAATCATCAGGATTACAAAGATTGTCCAAAGCATACTTGTCTCCAGTGCTCATGGGCACCGAACTATGGAGTTCATTTCGTATGCCCGCTGGAACAAGCCAGCGGGCTCACAGTTGCGATACTTACTAGTCAGCCTTCGCGACGGCCTGGCCCTTGGCACCCCGGACTGCATTGAGGAACGCATGGGCTGCGCGCGGCGCAGCGACCTTCCCCGTCAACGCGGTTCGCGTGGTGATTTTCCTGCCATACATGGCGCGAGTGGAATCGTCGTCTTGACGGACCGACGCTCCGTCCAATGCGACGCCAGCGAACGCACCCTTGGTGCGCGAGTAGGTCAGAACCTCGGCATCCAGCTTCCAGCTCGTGCCCGCCGATGCATGCCGCCCCACCGGTCCCGCCGCGACTGACGCATCTGCTCCGAGTTTGAAGCCGCTGGAGAGCAGCTTCTGCATACCATTCTCGTGCTGAATGATCATGACGAGATCCACGCCTTCGATCCCGATCTGGAATCCGAAACTTCCACCCGAGATCGTGATAAACGCTGGTGCGCTCCAGCCGTTCGCCGTGCGGCACGTGGCCACACCCTTGCCATGCTCAGCTCCGACGATGAACCCGCCCTTCATCAGGTGCGGTACAACGGCGACACACTTGGCATTCTCCAGTACCTCTTCCGGAATGCCGTTGTCCGGCGCCTGCATGATTTCGTGCAGCACGGTGGTTGCGTTATCAAGGCGATCGACGGCATCCTGGCGAGCCGTCCCTGCCCAAGACAGGCAGCCCAGGCTCAGAACCACGACAAGCAACATGAGCTTTTTCATAGTGGCAATTCTCCTTCGTTCCTTGCGACAATCTGCCGGTCAGTTCTCGCTGGCGTTCCAGTCATTCGAACCGGGTGCGGCACAAGTTGGTGTGTTGAGGAAAAAGGTTACGTGCCGCGGAGATCGCGGCCCGAAAGATCCTGCAACCGCTAGGGTCGATGCCTCAGTTAGCGGAGGACGGCGCTCTGCCCCTGGATCGCTTCCGCCGGCCGTACCATCAGGCAGCCTTGGGAACCTGCGGCCTGGTCCCTAGAGGCGACCTACTAGCAGCAAAACAACCACGATGACCAGCACCAGCCCCAGCCCGCTGCTCGGGAAGTAACCCCACGAGCGGCTGTGATTCCATCGGGGGAGCGCCCCCACCATCATCAGAAGCAGGACGACGATCAAAATGGTTAACAGCATTTCATTTCCTTCCGAGAACCTTTACCAATCCCAGCAACGCTACCAGCTGTCGTTTTGGCTGTCTGAGCAAAAAAGCTCACGGTGCACGATTCATCTCCGCGGATGAGAGCGCAGGCAGCGGTCGTCACCAACGATGCAGACGCCGCGATGGACGTCATGCTTTGCCTTTGCGAAGCAGGCCACCTGCTACCGCCATCATCAAGCCCCCGACCATCATGACCACGCTCGCCGTTGCAGGCAGGGTCTGGCTGTGGGTTGTTTCTATACCCATCGACATTCCTCCTGCGTGCAATGTTTGTCTTTCATTTTGGGGAAACGGCACGAAGAAAGATGCGATACCCAACACGAAAATGACGATTCCGATCCAAAGCAATGGCTTCATTGCATGCCTCCCGTTGTGGCATCGCCGGCGCGGCGCTCCGGTCTCGTAATTCGGCCCTTCTGCGCTCCAGCGTTGCTATTGTTAATTTTTGTGCCCGAACTAAAGTTCTTGCAGCGACTCGGCACCCCGCCTTGAGCGCAAGGAAGATCCCGCAAACTGCCAGGAAGAGCGTTGCTGCGAGCAAGGCCACGAGTACACAAGCGGCATATTCACGGACGATGAACATTTGTCTCGATCCTGACCATGGATGTCACGCTGAAAGCACGGCCAAATGGATTTTGGGCGCACCCGCGGTTGCAAGACTCATCTGACAGAATCACACGCGTGTTACAAGGGCTGCTGAGCAAAATAGCTCGAACGCAAGCAATATCTTTCAGCGCAGCGCAGCATTGTCGGGACTGCCCGGCAGACTCGCGGGCGTGACCTGGTAGTCCATGTACTGGATGGTCAAATCAGCGCGGCCGCCGAGCCGAACCGTGGTGAGGCTATGGTTATGAGCCGGCAGCCAGAAGTCATTTACCTTGACGTAGCGGTGTTCGAGTTTTGTGTCTTTGGTCCAGAAGGAAGGGTTTTTCGCCGGCTCGGCTTCAATCCGTACCACGGCGTAGTCCTTCCCATCAACCCAGATTCGCCCGGCATAGAGGAACTTGTCCTTCCTCCTGGGCTCGACCGAAAGAACGTAACGTGAGCCGGCAGAGGTGACTACGTAATCCAGCAGCGTAAAGACGTAGTTCTCTTCATTAAGAGCAGTGCGCCGCTGATTCTCGGCTTCGAGCGCCTCTTGCTCGGCGCGCAACAGCTTCTTGAATACGTGGTCAATGATCAGCTTGGAACCGGTTTCAGATTGGATGGTGAATTCCTTGGTTCCGGGCGATTGGTATCTCACCTCCACGACCATCTCCGCGTTGCGCGCGCCAGGGAAGCCGTGGTATTCGAGGCGATAAATTCTCTTTCCCTGATATCCAAGCAGCTGCTGCGCACGTTCGGCGTTCATGCGCACCAGGTTTTGCACCACCTGTTCTGTGCTCAGGGGAGCACCAACAGGTTGCGATTGTGCCGTCGCGCGAAGTTGAAGACCCATGCATGCGAGGAGCAGCAGGGTCAAAGCGGAACGCACGAACGCAGCGCCCGTCATCGACAGATCGCTCGAATCTGCGGAGTATTCCATGTGCACACCGGCGGTCCCCCATTAAAGTTCTCGCGGCCCGCGATTGCGTGCGCATCATTTCTGTTCAGCGCGCTGGGAGGCGTCTTTCGCAACCTGCTTGTTTGAATCGGGCCGCGCATCTGTTCGCCAAAGCCGCTTTTCGATTTCCCATTCAACGTCCCCAAGTTCAGCCTGGGAGTGCTGGGGATCGCGTGAGATCATTGCCCGTTGCTCCTGGGCCAAGCTTTCCAGCTCAAACAGGGGTTTTTCTGCCAAGCCAAGCATGTTCTCAGACCTCCTCTACTCCAGACTGACATATCCAACGGTCTGCAACTGAGCAAAAGTGAACAGCGACGTTGGATTCTTGGCACATCGGGGGACAACTGAATTGGCGGCGGTTCGCGGCGATGCTGGGTCGCAACGACCGGGCGCTTCGCGAGCTTGTTTCCGCCGCTTTCGGATAAGCGAGCTGAACCCGCAGGTCCCTAGAACGAAGGTTGCGCCAGGGCAACGGCGAAGGGTGCCTCAGATGACATGGAGAGGGAGGGGCCGATCTCAGCCGCCTCCCATTCGGTCACTGCCCATTTTGCAACGCTGGTTCTTAGGCAGCCTTGACTTGGCCCTTGGCTTCAATGGTCATTGGGCCAACGTTGACCTTGATTTGCTTGGGTTTGGCTTCGGCCTTCTTCGCCAAATTGATCTTCAGCATCCCCTTGTCGTAGGAAGCGCTGACGTGTTCTGCATCAACAGAACTGGGCAGCGTGAACGAGCGAGTGAAGCTTCCGTACATCCGCTCCACGCGACGGAAGTTCTCCTCTTTCTCTTCCTTTTCGAACTTGCGCTCGCCGTGGATGGTGAGGGTGTTGCTCTCCATGCGGACATCGATGTCTTTTTCGTCGATGCCCGGGACTTCAATCTTCAGGATGATGTTGTGTTCGTCTTCGTAAACGTCCACTGGCGGTGCGAAACTGGTGGTCGTCACAGTCTCCTGCGGGCCTTCGGGGCTGTACAACTCACGGAAAAGACGGGTCATGCGGTCGCTTTGCGTGGGAAGTTCACGGAAAGGGTCCCAACGGGACAAGCTGCGAGCAAACATATCAACCTCCTGAGGTTGCGGTGATCTAAGGGGAGGAACTTCAGATGGGCTGACTTAGTTCAGGAGACCTGAAAGAGTGAAAAGAGGTGATCGCTCACTTACTACACTAGCCCCGTTTGGCCGGCTTGTCAAGTCACGCCGGCAAACACGAGACGGCCAATGGCCTTCCTGGCGTTAATGGTCAGTCACTCGCGAGCTTTGTGAACTATTTCTTCGCCATTTTAGTTGAAAACTCGGAGCAACGGTGAGCCCTGTACAATTCCTTCGCTTTTTTCTCTTCGTCGGGAGCGGCGGTGGCTGACCCCGGTTCTTGTTGGATCCTGTAGGTCCAATCGCAATCGGTACAGCGGAATTTAGCTAGAAGTCCAGAGTGATAATACGGGATCATATACGGCATGGCGTGACTCTTTTCGCGACCGCCGGAGCGCGGGCCGCCTAACCAAAAAGGGATCGACCTAGGGGCAGGTCCCTTTGCTCGCAAGGTCAGGCATTGTAACGAAGCGTTAGAAACGAGGCACTAGCGACCGAACGCCCAGCGTCGACACGCGTCGCGGCTCATCTTGGGATGTTGTCTGCGTAGCCATATGAACCGGCGTTCCGCAACGCTCAGTGTCGATGCGGGAGGCGCGGTATCCGTGTTTGCCGTCTTATCGCTTTTCATGGATTCCATGGAACTGTTCCTCTCGTGATGGGTCATGACGACCTCTGGCCAGCGTGTCTGCCTCCCGGCACATTCGCGGCACCCCCTTGCATGCCTTACTCGGTTTAGGCGGTCAGCGCCTTGCCACACTCCAGGCAAGCTGCTTTGGAGCGTGACGTGATCCGCCCGCAATTGGGACACATCCTCTGAGATCCCAGAGTGGGAAACTGCGGCTTCAACTCGCCCCTGGACAGGTAGACGGCCAGGAGTAGCCTCTTGGAATCCTTCACCATTTTCGCGATTGTCGACATTGTGTTTTCTTCTTCGAATGCTCTTTCTGCTGACCTCCGTGCCTGCTGCGCGGAGCATGAGCAGAATCGAAGCTGCCTTTCTGCTGTGTCCAAATCTGCCCAAGAGTCCTCATTCGGCCTCCGACCCTCTGCAAGTGCGTGCATGTTCTTGTTCCTCGGCGTCGAAGCTGTCGGAAGTCGTCGCTGTGATTCTGAAACCGCACTGGTTGGAGCGTGATTCAGTATGAACACGTCCATTCCTGCTGAATAGTGCGCGCGTAAAGTCCGGTCTTAAACTCCAAGCAGGGGATGGTGTGTTGCCCTCGGCTGCTGTGCTCGAAGCGAAATCGAGGATGCTCATTAGCCTGCTCCGGCTGCTTAAGGGCGAAACGTAATTTTGTTCGAGATCCTGGCTTTTTGCTGGGCAATGCGGCTCTGCTCAGCTTGCTGCTTGAGCCGTGCGGGCGCCTCTTGTTCATCTTGTCGAATCGCTTTGGCGACAGCAGCCCGGGCCAGAACATCCAGTCGCTTGGAAAATGCGACCATGCCAAACGTCGGCTCGTAGTTGGAGCGAAAAAGGTCAAACGAGTACTGCGCATCTTCCCAGCAGGCTATGACCTTTTCATTTTCGTTATAGAGTTGCGACGACGAAAAGGTTACGGTCCTCGGCGGCCTGGTGGCAACGCCGTACTTCGCCGAAATACTTTCGATCATATCTCGGTCTGTCAGCCCTTCCGTCCTCTCGCGGTTGTAGTTGACCGCAATTCGAAACAGTTGGTCGTTGTAGAAGCTGAACACAATCACTTTGACCGAGTCGGTTTGCGGTGAGCCGTCCAATGATGGCCGGATCCGCCACTCCAGTTCCTGAATCAACGCCGGTCGGCTGTGGACCGTCTTAGCCTCAGCCGTGGTCATATCAGTCCGGCGGAGTATCGAGTCCAGGCTCGCTCCGAACCGGAAATCGCGGTAGCTGGATAGCTCTTGCGCGACGCTGCAGGTTGTAAAGAGTGCGAAACCGATGAGAGTGATCGCCACACAACGAATACCGTTCATTGCTTGCCTTCCTGGCTTGCGGACGTAATTCTAGCCGGCCGAATCCAACTGCCATTTGACCCGACCTGTGTTGGAAAAGCTGGTCAGAATTGACCGCCGTACAGTGCTTGCCGTTTTCGAGATTGGACAGGAAATTCCGGGTTAAACTGAAGGCGGTGTACCGTGGCGAACTTCCTCTATCGCCTCCTCGTCGTCGACGATGAGCCTTCCATCAGAGACTTGTTGCAGACGTCACTCTCCATGGAGGGGTATGAAGTCCGTGTTGCAAACGACGGTTTTGATGCATTGGCACAAATGCGAGGAGCGCTACCAGACCTGATTCTCACCGACCTGAAGATGCCCAACATGTCGGGCTTCGAGTTGCTCTCCGTCGTCCGCAGGCGATTCCCTCAAGTCCCAACCATTGCCATAAGCGGGGAGTTCCAGCCCGCCGACGAAGAGCTGGGCGTGCTCGCGGATGCCTTCCTTCCCAAGCCGCATTCGTCCAAGGAACTGTTTGCAACAATTGCGAAGTTGCTGGGTGATGCTCCGCCGCGCCCGGCAATCAAGAAAGACAGAGCGCCGGTCTGGGTTCCCCGCAATGGAGCCTACTACGTAATCACCTGCACCGATTGCTTGCGCTCCTTCTCCATACCCGCGGAGGAGAATGACCGGGCGCTTCGCGAGCTTCGCACCTTGGAGTGCATTCACTGCAATGCGCAGGTTAGGTTCGTCGTCGAAGAAAAGTTCCGGCTGATACCCGGCAGGACGGAAACACCGGCGCCCTGAAACACGCCACTCCGCCCGGGCAGATTTTCTTGCGCTCAACTCAATCGTGCAGGACGACGTTCAACAGGGAACCGTGAATCTGCATCGCGCCGGCGCTGTATTTAATGAAGCCCATGGTCCGAAAGCGATTCATGAAGAAACTGACGCGTGACCGGGTGGTGCCGATCATTTCCGCCAGCGTTTCCTGGCTGATTTTCGGGATCACCGTTTCTGGCTTCGAATCCTTGCCGAACTGCGCCAGCAGCAAGAGAATCCGCGCCAGTCGCTTCTCGCTGGAGTTAAAAAGGTGGTCGACCAGGTCGGCCTGGATGCGAGCGTTTCGCGCCAGAAGAAAGCTGACGAACACATCGGAAAATGCGTGCTCCTCGTGTAGAACGCGAACCATGTCTTCCCGCGCGATCCTAAGTACGTCGCAGTCCGCAATCGCGGCGGCGGTGGTCAGGCGAACTGCATGCGCAGCAGCGATACATGATTCACCAATGAATTCTCCGGCGCCCAGCATAGCGATGGTTGCTTCCTTGCCCCGCTTGGAAACGACGGTAAGCCTCATACGGCCTTTTTGGATGTAGAAAATGGCATCAGCCGGCTCGCCTTGCGAAAACAGGACCTGTCTTGTCTTCAATTTCACGAGCGTGCGGCCCAGCCCAGCGGTCGCAAGAAATGCCGCGGGATCGAACCCATTGTGCGCGTGCCTAGGCTTTATCAAGGCTAATCTAGATTTAACAACTTGCGCGCGTTCCGCAGCCTGGTTAGTAGTCATCGTGCCGTTCTCCTTCATTGATTGGCTGGAAAGGCTGCGACCGTCGGCCCACGGACCGGAAGCGCAGCCAGAGCTGAATTTGCTGACTTCTCGAACTGCGGCGCCTCGAAACGCCGCTTCTTCAAAAGGCAGGGCCGCCGCTACGTTCAATCCAGCGGCAGGAGCTGTGGGAAAGCATAATCGCCACTCTTAGCGGATACGGCGAGTGTGCAATATTGCACAACTTCACCAATCATACATGACTCTGCCCAATTACGAGCGTTCCATATCCTCCGACTATGCTTTTGCCGAGCCTCGCTGTAGTGGAATTCCAATGCCTTCCGGATGCCTTTTGTCCGGCGATGCGACCGACAAAGAAAAATCAATGATGTAACGGACCGTGTTCGGGCAGAACAGGCACGGCGTTTCCCGGATCTCCGGACGAGTTTCTTCCGCCACACTCAGCGGAAACGACCGCAGGCACTCGGTACAGGTCACCACGATGAACGGCACTCCGTTGGAGTCTTTTCCATTGCGCGGGATCCAGACCGGAGCCGATTGCTGCTGATGAGCATTTGCCCGCGCTGCGGAAGTTCGAATCAGGTCGGCGACCGTGGCCAGGAGCGCTTCGGGATGGTGCTGGCCCTTGGCGTAGAATCCGTCGGCAATGATTCCGCCGGGAATGGACTCCCCGCACTCATACGCGCCACTGATCGCAACCACCGGAATCTGCGGAAATCGGCGGCGCAGTACCGAGAGGAACTCGAATCCCGACATATTCGGCATGTTTAGGTCTGACGTGACCAGGTCAGGGGTCGCCTTTCTCAACAGCAGAAGTGCGTCGAAACCATCTTTGGCCGTACTGACCTCGTAGCCCTTGGATATGAATAACATGGAGAGGCTTTCGCGAATGATTGCCTCATCGTCAACTACCAGGACGTGATGCTTGGGGGAACGTCCAGACATGGCCTCTGATCCTTGCTCCTCCAGCGGAAGTTTGTTGTGCGCAACTCAATCGTGCAGGATGACGTTGAGAAGCGAACTGTGCACATCCGTGGAGTTGCCGTTGTAATCAATAAATCCCAGTTTGCGGAAACGATTCATGAAGAAACTGACCCTTGAGCGAGTTGTGCCGATCATCTCGGCCAAGGTTTCCTGGCTGATTTTAGGAATCATGGTTTCGGGCTTGCCGGGTTTGCCAAAGTGAGCCAGCAGCAAGAGAATCCGGGCCAGGCGCTTCTCGCTGGAATTGAAAAGGTGGTCGACCAGGTCTTCCTGGATGCGAGCATTGCGCGTGAGAAGAAACGCCACAAACAGGTCGGACAACGCGTGCTCCTGGTGTAGGGCCCGCACCATCTCCGCTTTGTGGATCCTGAGAATCGTGCAGGGCGTAATTGCGGTCGCCGTGGCCATGCGCGCGGGGTGATTCGAAATGATGCAGTCTTCTCCCAGGAATTCTTGCGCTCCCAGCAGGGCGATGGTCGCTTCCTTCCCCTGGTGGGAGACGACGGTGAGCTTCACCCTGCCTTTCTGAATGTAAAAGATGGCGTCGGCAGGTTCGCCTTGTGAAAACACGGATTCATCTTTTCCCAACTCGACGACCGTTCTGCCGATTCCGGCCTGGGCCAGAAAGGCTTCAGGGTCAAAACTCGCATTCAGCTTTTTCCTGCGCTGAACCAACGCGATTCCTGAAATCGAGTTGCGCCGAAACGTAGCCGTTCCGGAAGTCGGGGCCCGGGCGCTTGCGGCATTTGCTAACGTGCTCATCGTGCTGTTCTCCAAATTGCTGGTTGGTTGAGCCACTGTCCAACAAAGGCACGGGCGACACTTCGAGACTCTGCCAGACAGTGTGCCGCTACTCTGGTTGGGGCGGTATCGGGGGTGTTGCTAGATATGGAGGGTCTTGTCGGGGAATCCCTGACAAGTACGGCGTTAATTGACGCTTGCCTGGCCGAGCTGCCCGTTCAGCTCTCCAGCGAGTTTGTGGCTAATAAACCCATTCGGACGGCATACCGCACCACCTCATCGCGCGTCCGAAGCTCGAGCTTTTCGGCGATGCGAGCACGATACGTTTCCACGGTTTTCACACTCACAAAAATCCGCTTGGCGATTTGTGGACTGCTGAATCCCTGCGCCACAAATTTCAGCACCTGCTGCTCACGCTCGCTAAGGATATTTACCGGCCGCTTGCGGCCCGCTTTCTTGCCTCTTTTCCCGAGCACGTCCTGGACAAGAACATCGGCCAGGCTCGGGTCCACGTAGGTTCCTCCCCGATGTACTGCGCGGATGGCCACCAGTAGTTCCGCATCCACGGTGCGTTTCAACAGGTAGCCGGAGGCGCCAGCGGCCAATACCGATCGCAAGTACGCTGGGTCATCGTGCATGGTGAGGACGAGCACCCGCGACTTGCGGCAGCTTCGTGTCATCTCTTGCAGCGCCCTCATGCCACCGATTCCCGGCATCGTCAGGTCCAGTAATGCGACATCCGGTTTTGTTTCCCGTGCCGCTTGCAGGGCCTTTTCTCCATTGGGAGCTTCGGAAACAACTTCCATATCGGCTTGGGCGTTGACGAGCATTTTCAGCCCGGCGCGGAGAATGGCGTGATCATCCGCGATCATGACCCTAATCTTTTGCGTTCTCGCCGCCATTGCCTACCCCCCCCGACCCCCACTGAAGTGGAATCTCCACCAGGACCCCGGTCCCTTTTCCAAGGGACGTGAAACTGATCGTTCCTCCCATCATGGCCGCTCTTTCCCGCATGCCCTGAATTCCCAGCCGGTGCGAGGTAGCTGCCACCGCTTCTGCGTCAAAGCCACGTCCGTCATCGGTAACTGCGAGTTTCAAGGACGAGGCCGAACGCGTGAACATGATGCTCACCTTCTTGGCTCGCGCGTGTCTAGCTACGTTGGTCAGGGCTTCCTGCAAAATACGGTACAACCTGATCTGAACCTCTTGCGGCAGGTCGCTGAGATCAATCCCACCTGGCGTGAGATGGACGGCTATCTTGTGGGCTTTTGAATACTCGGCAACGTATCGGCCCAGCGCCACCGTCAGGCCATGGTCGTCCAGCACGGTTGGGTGAAGCCCGCGCGCGAGTCGTCCTATCTCTTCCATCGCTCGGGCGGCGATTGTGCGCAGCCGATGCCCTTGTGCTTTAGCACTTGCTGTCTTCACAGAGTCTTCCAGGGTACGCAGGCCGACCAAAAGAGAGGTCAGCAACTGGCCGGCTTCGTCATGCAACTCGCGCGCAATCCGGCGCCTTTCGTCCTCTTGCGCCGAAAACGCGCGTTCCAGGAGAAGCCGGTGCATCGCTTCGGCCTGCTTGATTTCCGCGACCTGCTTCCGTTTTTGTTGGGTCAGATCGGTTACCACCATGCCCAGCGCGTGGCCCCCGTATCCAGGAAACCGGTTCAACGACAAATTTACGGGGACCTGGCTTCTATCCCTTCGGCGCAGGTTGAATTCACCTTTGGCAACCCTCTTCTGGGCCTCTGCCAGCAGAACTTCGAATCTGTCTCGCTCCGTTTCGTTAATCAGCGACTGCACCGCGGTCCCGATAACACTTCCTTGTGGCTGGCGAATCAGGTCTGCAAACCTGCGATTACAGTAGAGCACCGCGCCATTCCGCGACAAAGTCGCCGCGCCTTCGCTCATGGCCTCCACCAGGATGCGGTAGGCGGGTTCTCCACCGCTAAGGGTAACCAGCTTCGGTCCCTGACGGCCGGAAACCATCAAAGCATCCACTTCGCCGGAACGAATGGCGCCGAGCGTATCCTCCGCCGTCTTTAGTCGGGCGAGGAGTTGCTTTTGCTGACCCGGTGGCGTGGCTGATCGCGACTTGCGAGGAGATGGGCGGCTTCCGCGATCTCCATTGGACGCACCGGGTCTTCCGGGCAGCCCTCCTGGGAGGGCTCGGCTACGGGAACGCGCTCGCTTGTTTGACATCTGCTAAGGGAACCCTTACTTCAGCGCAGCGGTTGAAGATCCAACCCCACAACGACACTCTCGGTCTTGGAGAGGTTACCAATGATTTTCTTGACCGGCGGCGGAAGCCTTCTCACCAGGGTCGGAATGGCGATGATCTGATCGCCCTTGGCCAGTTGCGGCTTCTTCAGCAAATCGATCACTTCAATACGATACTTGCCTCGCAATTGGTCCTCGCATATGTGCTTGAGGTTGGCGATCGCCGCAATTGAATTCGGCGTATGGCCCGCTATGTAAAGCCGCAATCGCCAAAAGTCATTCCTGTTCCTCTTGGCAGGTCGGGGCTTGATTGCCGAACTCTTCTTTTTCATGTCGGTGCTCAGTGTCTGGTCGCGATGAAGCTTGCTACTCGCCTGCGGCTGACGCCATAACCGGCGTGGAGGCAACGGCGTCCTTCAGCACGCTGCCCAATTCCATGCCGCGGTTGCTCACGATTAGCTCGCGAACCACGCGTGAATGTGCCATGCCGCGGGATTTCAGAACGTAAAGCTCGCGTCTTGGTCGTCCATTGGGTTTGCTGTCCCGCAACACGATCCAGGTGTCCATGAGCGAGGAGACAGCCGCGGCAGTTCTCTCCTGCGGGTCTCCTGCGAACGTGAGATTCGTGAACATCGATGTGATCTGTTCCACCTTAAGAAAATCCACCAGGCGCATCAGCATCGATTTCACGTCGTACATGCCCGAGACAGAAACCAAGTTCGTGATCGGATCGATGACCACGACGCTAGGTCGAAGTTCGCCAATCATTTTGTGAATAACAGCCAGGTGTCCTTCCAGGCCGATGCTGGTTGGCCGCATCGCGCGGAAATGTCAATAAGCGCTTTCTTGCCCACGGCTCCAGGTCAATGCCGACGGAGCGCATGTTACGGAGAATCTGGCTGGGAGACTCCTCAAAAGCGAAATACAAGCAGTTTTCGCCGCGGGCGCAGGCGGCGCTGGTGAAGCTCGCCGCCACGCTCGACTTCCCGGCTCCCGACGTGCCCGTCACCAGTACACTGCTCCCACGAAAGAACCCCTTGCCTTCCATCATCTCGTCCAAGGCGGGAATTCCCGTTGAAACGCGATCCATCGACGCTTTGTGGGCAAGTGCCAGCGAGGTGATCGGCAGCACCGAGATGCCCTCGCGATCGATCAGGAACGGGTACTCGTCGGTCCCGTGGGCAGTACCCCGGTACTTGACCACTCGCATCCGCCGCGTGGAAATCTGGTCTGTAACCCGGTGATCCAGCGCGATCACGCAGTCGGCGATGTATTCCTCCAAGCCGTGACGCGTCAGCGTGTGCACTCCTGCTTCCCCGGTCACCACTGCCGTAAGCTTGTGGTCTTCCAGCCAGTGAAACAGCCGTCGGAGTTCCGCTCGTAAGATCGTGTCGTCGGTTAAGCCGGAAAAAAGTGCCTCGATGCTGTCGAGTACAACGCGCTTGGCTTTGATTGCTTTGACCGCGTGGGCCAGGCGGATGAAAAGGCCCTCCAGGTTGTATTCTCCCGACTCAGCAATCTCGCTTCGCTCAACGGCAACGTAGTCCACCAACAGCTTCTTGCGTTTGGCAAGGTCCCGCAAATTAAAACCCAGCGATGCCACGTTGGCCGCCAACTTCGTCTCGGTTTCCTCGAAGTCCATGCACACGCCGGGCTCGCCGTATCGAATCGCGCCGTGCACCAGGAATTCCATCGCGAGCAAGCTCTTGCCGCACCCTGCGCTGCCACACACCAGCGTGACACGGCCCTTTGGCAGGCCTCCGCCTGTGACTTCATCCAGTCCTTGGATTCCGGTCGGGGCCTTGGCCAGGCAGGAGCGAACGGCTTTTGGTTTGGCACGCGGCATCACAACACTCCTGAAGCCAATCTCGCTTGGTCCCAGTGGACCTTTTATATCATGCGGATTTTCATAGGTGTGCAAAAGCGCACAGTGCACGATGTGGCCCGACGATACTCTGTACCAAACTGAGGTTTTCCGATGCGCTGCCGCGAATATTGCTGGTGGACGACAATGACACCGTGCGCACCACGTTAGCGCAGATCCTGGAGCTTAACCAGTTTGAGGTGGTCACAGCCGCAAGCGTGACCGATGCTCTTCGCCAGATCGGTAAAAAGGAACTTTGACGTGTTGCTCACCGACCTGCACATGCCCGCTGTTTGTGGACTGAGCAAGATTGAACAGTCCGTGCATTGGCGGGGGGGTACGATTCTCGCAGGTGCGCATCATGGAGAACTTCAAGAGCAGCAGAGACGCAGGCGGCTGGCAGCCGGGTCAGAATGTAGCGTTCCTGATCATCGCCGGCGCAATGATCCTGGGCGGTATGCTCGTGTTTCTTCTCTGATCGTGCGAGACGACGCACGCCCTGGAAAGGTACGCAACGAAATGAGCGACAAGGACGTGACCTACGAGGGCGTGACCTACTGCCTCGCGGAAAACCTGCCTCCTCTGAAAACCCACGTGGTGACGTGCCCTCGTTGCGACGGCGTCGGTTTGATGTATGGGCGAAGCTGCAAAGAATGTAAAGGGCGGGGTCTGTTGTATCCGCCGCTCTCGCATGCGCCGGCGACTGGTGCCACG
Organism: Terriglobia bacterium; assembly: GCA_963797035.1. Taxonomy (GTDB): domain Bacteria; phylum Acidobacteriota; class Terriglobia; order Terriglobales; family Acidobacteriaceae; genus JAIQGF01. The sequence continues at coordinate 10,022 of CAWCOC010000022.1, read as the reverse complement.
GCGAAGGGAGACAAATGACGAATTCCAAGCTGCAAGCGGCAATCGACGAGCTGGAGAGGCTGTACGCGACCGTCAAGGCATTCAAGGCGCGCAATGGCCGGCTTCCCAATCCCGACAGCGATGCGGGGCGAGCCGTGCTTACCCTTGACGCATTCGCGGACGAACTGAAAACACTGCAAATCGGGCAACTGGTCTACGTGAGCATGTAGCAGGTTCGGGGGACGGCCCGGTCGCTAATTTCGATTGTTTAAGGACTCCATCGTAGGATACGGCGAGCACCTGGGAGACGGCGCAGGTTTACACTTGTGGCTCAGGTAGTGCTCGGCATCGCGGCACTTCAACTGACAATTGTGACAGCGAATTGGACCCTTGACTTTGGCAGGAATCCTGGCAGGTCCCGTGGTCGAGGAAGAGTTGGTGGTCTCAGCGTTCGAATCAATCGTTGGAATCATCACCTGCCAATACTAAGCTTCTGCCTTAGACCTGCGTTAATTACTTTGCCCTAGATTCCCCTGGACGCACCGGGTCACAGAAAACACCGGCGCGGTTCTGCAGCTTTCGCAATTTCGGCCCCGATCGCGGCAGAACACGCAATCTGGTGCTCTTGCAAGTCAGTTCTTGGGCGCTCCATCAGGCAATCCATAGTCGTCATTCAGTCAGCGATCCTCTGCAAGCGGATGCATGCTCCTGCTCCTCGATGTCGAATCTCTCGGAATCGGCCGCTGTAATTCTGAAGCCGCAATGGTTGCAGCGGGATTCAGTGTGAACGCGTTCATTCTTGCTGAACTGTGCGCGGGTAAAGTCCGGTTTTGAAGTCCAGAGAAAAGGCGGAATAGTGCGCTCCGCCATGGTGGTCTCTGAGAAATCGAGAATGTTCATTAGGCCTCTTCGCGCGGCTTACGGGCGAAAGTCACTCTTGTTCGAGATAGCGCCGTTCGAGGTCCCGGGTTACCTGGCGCCGTGCACAACTCGCGATTACGTTTCCGACGAAAGATCTTTTTCCTGCGCTCGCGTCCGAATCTCGACCTGTCACCGTTGCGCTCTGACATATCAATTCGCTCACAGTTGGCTGCGCCTCACACGCCAGTCTTGAGAACAAACCGGCCCTCGGCAGCGGAGAGTTCCATTCAGTATCCGGCCATTGCCCGGCTACACACTGTGCAAAATTGACCATTTTATGCTTCAGCGCTGGGGTACGATCGAGCTAATGCGAAAACCCGCAAAGTTTTGTGGGTTGCGCTCGTGCCCCGGTGGCACGCCAGTACGTGAAATTCTCCGACGTGGAAGGTCAACATGGCGACCGCGACGATGAGCGACAGCAATCAGGCGATCCGCAGCGTCTTCCATGATTTGCCGGCGTCCTTGGCCAAGAAACTTGAATCGCTGGAATTCACTGCGAACTACCCACCCAATGCCGTGCTGTTCCGCGAGGGGCAGGCTTCCCGTGGCATCTTCGTGATTGTGCGCGGACTGGTGAAGCTCTCGGTATCTTCTCGCCAGGGCAAGACCCTGATTCTGCGGATGGTTGGGCCCGGAGGAGTGGTCGGAATCAGCGCATCGTTGTCTGGCGGCGAATGCGAGGCGACGGCGGAAACGTTGGAGGCGTGCGAGGTCAGCCTTATCCGGCACTCCGATGTCCGGCGCCTGATGCAAAAGCATAATGAGTTGGCGTTGTGGCTGGCACAAAAGGTGAGCAATGAATACAGTTCCACCTGCCGTGAGGTGCGCAACCTTTTCCTGAGCGATTCCGCCAGCAGCAGGCTGGCGAGGTTGCTGGTGGAACGGATGGACAATGGCGGATTCCAACAGCACGGCCGTATGAGGCTGTGTTTGACTCACGAAGATATCGCGCAGATGATCGGTACGTCTCGCGAGACGGTGAGCCGCGCCATGGCGGACTTCAAGAAAAGACGCCTCATCGAGCAGATCGGTGCGACTCTGATCATCCACAATCGCGTGGCGCTGGAATCCATGGTCGCTGCCTGACCCGCGCCTGGGCGGTTGGAAACAAGTTCGATTCTGAATACCAGAAAATGCGCAGGGGTCGAGCGCGGATGAGCGCGCGGGTGGACGGCAAACTGGGCGAGGATTTTTCAGCAATGAGAGAAAAGGATCATATCGACTTGGCCCAACTCGAGGAAGACCTCGGGCTGCTGGAGCAACATACGAAACATGTCGTCAGCCTTTTAGGGCGGCACCTCGTGGACGTGGGGCAGAGAACCGCAGCACTACGAGAATCGACTCACCTGTTTCAAGAGATTCGCGATATCAAAGACAAAGTCCGCGCGCTGCAAAGCAAGACTGAAGTGTTGAAGGCAGGCGGACAGAGTGTCGGAACATTCGAGAGGGAATTGTGAAGAGACTTTACGTTGGTAATCTCACGTTTTCTGCCACCGAAAGTGATCTGCGGGGAATGTTTGCGCCGTTCGGTGTGGTGGAGAGTGTTTCGCTAGTAACCGATCGGGACACTGGCCGCTCGCGCGGATTCGGATTTGTCGAGATGACAAACGACGCGGAAGGCGCAACCGCCATCACAGGATTGAACGGCAAGGATTCTGGCGGACAGTCCTCTCACGGTTAATGAGGCGAAGCCCAAGAAGAGCGGCGGCGGCGGTCGCGGCTACTGAAACTTGCGGAGCGCGTGCCCTCGGACCACCGGCGCACGAAATCGCTGAAGTGTGCAAAAGTGTACAGTCCTGCCCATCTGGGTGACGTACAAACGGGAGCAGCGGATCAAAACAGTTGAGTCCCGCTTAAGGAGAGATCCATGCAGCGACTGCATCGGTATCTGGTTTCGTTTCTGCTGGGTGCGGCCATGATTGCGCCCGTGGGCCTCCAGGCCAAGAATAAGGAACCTAACTGCCAGGAAAAAGACAAGCGGGGATACTACGACCGCGACCGCAGGGAGTGCCGTAGCTGGGACGACCGCGAAGACCATGCCTACCAAAAATGGCTGGAAACCAAGCGCTGGAGCCATCGGGAATTCTCCAAGCTGAAGGCTAAACAGCAGTCGGAATACTGGAAGTGGCGACACGAACATCCGGATGACGACCGGGACCGGCACTAACTTGTCCTCGAAATAGACTGCCGTCCAGGCGCCGCTGTCCGCGACAACGGCGCAAAGCTGGAGGCTCGTCTAAATGGCGCCCAAGAGGGCAGCCTGCCCCCTCCTCAGCGCATTCTGCGGAACGGGGCGGCCAACGAGAACGCGAATGGGTTCAAGGCGGGAGCCCCACATCCAGGCCGGCGAGAGTTGGTTGGGCTGGAACTGGCTTGTGAGGTAACTCGTTACGCTTCGGCTTATACTTGGTCAAGGAAGGCCAGCAGCGTTCTGTGCACGTGCAAGCTGCCGTTGTAATTGATCAGGCCCATCTTCCTGAACCGGTTCATAAAGAAACTCACCCTCGAACGGGTAGTCCCGATCATGTCGGCGAGAGTTCCCTGGTTGACCTTCAGAATTGCGGGTTCCCCCTTTGACGACTTTCCAAAGCTTGCCAGTAGCCAGAGGGTTCGGGCGAGCCGTTTTTCACTGGAATTGAAAAGTTGGTCGACGAAGTCTTCTTCGATTCGGCCGATGCGAAACAGCAGATGCGAGATGAAGAGCTTGGCAAACGCCGGGTCTTCACGAAGGATGCTAATCAGGGTGGGCTTAGTGACTCGCGAAATCCTCGACTGATGAATCGCCGTCGCGGTGGACATCCGCACGGCTCGAATGGCAAGGCAGCCCTCGCCAAAGAAATCGCCTTGCCGCAAAATAGCAACGACTGCCTTCTTGCCACGCTTCGACAGAACCGTGAGCTTCACGTTTCCGCTTTCGATGTAGAACATCGAATCCGCCACATCACCCTGCGCGAAGATGGCATCGTTGTTTCCGTACTCCCGGCCGGTCTTTCGAGGGCCAATCTTCTTGAGAAATGCTTTTCGATCCAAAATAGAAATGTGTGTATTTGGCATACGTCCAATTCCTGGCGCCGAGGCATCGGTCGACGGTAAACCGAGAAGTAAACGCGCGCCACTTCGTCTCATCGCCGACTGTACCCGCAAACCAGTAAGCGCCGCTGTTCAATAGAGCTCACAAGGCGGAAATGACAAGAAACAGTCTCGGCTGCTTCGCCCCGACGAACCAGGTCCCTTGGGGAGCGCACTCCACTCGGACGAAGGCGTGCTTCAGGTCGATGACCCCACTGCGTGGCTGTGAGCGTTTTTGCTCAGACTGGGCGCCCGGCTGTCGCTAACCTGAGATGTATCTCGCGGATACCGCCGACCTTTTCCGGCGAGCAGGATAAAGCAAGGAGTGGAGGGTCAACCAACCACACTTCGCGCCGAAGAAGGCGCAGACATCTGAAATGGAGCACAGACAAATGAAACCAGTTGGAATGATCGGCACCGCATTATCTCTGTTCTTACTTCTCGGGATTGCAGCGCCTGTATACGCACAGCAGGGCGAAAAGCAGGGCAATTCAGAAAAGCAAGACCAAGCCAAGCCGGCACAGCAGCAACACGAACAGAAAGCCGCACCGCAAGCTAAGCCTGAGCAGCAACAGCGGGCGCAGCAGCAGAAACAAAATCAACAGGCGCAGGCACAGCAGCAGACAGCAACAACAGGACCGCAGCAGCAACAGAAGCAAAATCAGCAGGCACAGCAGGCACAGCAGCAGCGCGGCCAGCAACAGCAGGCTCAACAACAGAAAGCACAGCAGCAGAAGGACCAGCAGCAACAGAAGCAAAATCAGCAGGCGCAGCAGGCACAGCAGCAGCGCGGCCAGCAACAGCAGGCTCAACAACAGAAAGCACAGCAGCAGAAGGACCAGCAGCAACAGAAGCAAAATCAGCAGGCGCAGCAGGCACAGCAGCAGCGCGGCCAGCAGCAGCAGGCGCAACAACAGAAGGCACAGCAGCAGAAGGACCAGCAGCAACAGAAACAAAATCAGCAGGCGCAGCAGCAGAAGGCGTCACAGCAAAAACAGAAGCAAAATCAGCAGGCGCAAGCGCAGCAGGAGAAGGCGTCGCAGCAACGCGGCCAGCAACAGCAAGCGCAGCAGCAGCAACAGAAGGCGCAGCAGGAGCAGCAGCGCGGCCAGCAACAGCGCGGACAGCAACAGCAGGCCCGTCTTCCGCAAGCGCGCCAGCAGCAGCTCATTGCGCAGCAGCAGCAGAGCGTAGTCCAGTATCGTCAGCACCTGGACTCGCAGCAGAAGGCGGGCGTACAGTTCGGCGCCCAGCTACAGCAACAGAACCATATGGCGAGTTACCGCTTCCAGGAGAATTATGTAGCGCGCCTGCGGCAGCAGCGAGTAGCTCTCCAGCGCGATCACGACTACAACAACGATCCGTATTACTACACCGCCCCGATCTATCGCTACAGTCGCGGCGGCAGCTACTACGAGATCAATGAGTACGGCGCCAGGTCGCTCCGTTCTGCCGTGAACTACGGCTATGCGGAAGGCTTCCGCGCCGGGGTGGCAGCACGGCAGGATCGCTGGGCGTCCCGCTATCAGGACCTTTATGCCTATCAGGACGCGAACTACGGTTATGACGGCTATTACGTTGATCAGGCCGATTACAACTACTACTTTCGCGAGGGGTTCAGCCGCGGCTTTGAAGATGGCTACAACAATCGTTATCAATATGGCCGGTATTCGGGCGGCAACTACAGCATCCTGGGCGCCGTCCTCTCGACAGTTCTAAACTTGGAGTCACTGCGCTGACGGCGGAAGAATCCGTGTCCCAACGAGCCCATTAATCGGCGGCGGGGTTCAGTCTTCTCGGGCAGAAGAAGGAATCGTGACTTATGGTCGCAGCAGCAGTAGATCCGGTGGCGCAAGTCTATGTTGAGCCGCTTGCACCACAGCCGGTCGCCGCTCGCTCCATCCCCATCCGGCAAAGCACGCGTCACAATTGGGCCAAGTGGGCATTGGCCATCGGCCTTGTCTTCGTAGTGGCCGCGATCGTGCAACTGTGGCGGGCGCATTCGCAGAACGCGATTCACTATGACACGGTGGCGGCAGAGCGGGGACTGATGCAGGCCAGCGTCACGGCCACCGGCACGGTCAACGCGGTGGTCGATGTGCAGGTCGGCAGCCAGGTATCCGGCAACATCAAAGCGCTCTACGCGGACTTCAACACCAAGGTAACCAAAGGGCAGCTCGTCGCCCTGATTGATCCTCAAGTCTTCCAGACGCAGGTCGATCAGGCCCAGGCAGCACTGGGCTCGGTCCACTCTGCGGTCATTACGGCAGGGGCACAGGTGGTGAAGGCGAAGGCAGATCTTGCCGGGACGATCGCGAGCGAAAAAGGCGTGGAGGCCGGCTTAGCCAAGGACCGCGCCAACGCGCTCAACGCAACCACGCAGTGGCAACGGATGGACGCTCTTTTCAGTGACGGAATTGCTTCCCGGCAGGATCACGACTCGGCCAAGGCGGCCCTGGACGCCGCCGAAGCCCTAGTAGCGGCCGACCAATCGCAGATTGAAGCGTCCAAGCAGACGATCCAGTCGGCGGAAGCTCAGGTCAGCGTGGCGCAAGCCCAGTTGGGTTCAGCGCAAGCCCAGGAGCGCCAGGCACAAGCAGTTCTCCAGCAGGCCAAGATCAATCTCGAACACACCCAGATCACCGCTCCCGTCGATGGTACGGTGATCGCCCGCCGCATGGATGTCGGCCAGACCGTGGCCGCATCGTTTGCCGCGCCTACCATCTTCGAGATCGCGCAAGACCTGACAAAAATGCAACTCGATACCAATGTAGACGAGTCGGATGTCGGGAATATCATCGCCGGCCAGAAAGCCACATTCACGGTGGATGCCTATCCCGGGACCACATTCCAAGGCCTGGTTACCAACATCCGTAAGGCGCCCATCAGCGCACAAAACGTGGTTACCTACGATGTCGTGATCGCGGTTTCGAATCCCGATCTCAAACTTTTCCCCGGGATGACGGCCAATGCCCGCATCCTGACAACCAAGCTGGATGACGCGCTCAAGGTGCCGAATGCCGTCCTGCGGGTCCATCCCTCAGCGGCAGTGTTGACGCAGGTCGGCCTCCCATCTACACCCGTCCCCGCCGGTAAACAACAGATTTATGTGCTATCGGGAGGCAAGCTCAAAGCTGTCCCGGTCACGTTTGGGATATCGGATGGCAAGTCCACCGCGGTCACAGCGGGAGATTTGAAAGCGGGAGAAATGGTCGTGGTGAGATTTACCACCGGTACAGCCGCCGCGACGACGACTACCACCTCGGCGCCTGGCGCCAGCGGCGGGCGCCGCGGGCCTGGATTCTGAGGAGCTTCTAGTGCCACCACTTATCGACGTCCGCGACCTTACCAAGACTTACTTGCTGGGGGAAGTGACGGTGAACGCTCTGCAGGGGATCACGGTCACCATTGAGCGCGGCACCTTTGTGGCGGTCATGGGCGAGTCCGGTTCGGGCAAATCGACTTTCATGAACCTTTTGGGTTGCCTCGACCGGCCGACCTCAGGCCGCTACCTGCTCGACGGCATCCCGGTCGAAAGCCTGGATCGCGACCAGCTCGCTGAGATACGGAACCAGAAGATTGGCTTCATTTTTCAGAATTTCAACCTGCTTCCCCGCATGAACGCGTTGGAGAATGTAGAACTGCCGCTACTTTACGCGAATGTTGATACGCCGAATGGGGACGAACAGGGCCAACGTGTGCTGGCCGCCGTCGGCCTGGCCAACCGGGAGGGAAACTTCCCCACCCAGCTCTCGGGCGGCCAGCAACAGCGAGTGGCCATCGCGCGCGCTCTGATCAACAAGCCGGAAATTCTTCTTGCCGACGAACCCACCGGCGCGCTGGACTCGCATAACAGCGCCGACATTATGGGTATTTTCCAGGCACTGAATCGCACTCAAGGCATCACCATCGTTTTGGTCACGCACTCCGATGAGATCGCCGCGTACGCCGACCGCATCATCGGCTTTCGCGATGGGCGCATCGTCAGCGATGAGCCTGTCGTTCACCCCCCGAAGGCCGGGGAGAATCGGGCTGCAGTACGCATACCCGTCGAGATGACGCAATGAAACGATTCAAGTCATCTATACGGATCGCCTTCCGAGCCCTGCAGATGAACAAGCTCCGCTCCGCGCTCACCATGCTGGGCATCGTGATTGGGGTCGCGTCCGTGATCGCAACGGTGGCCATAGGCTCAGGCGCCACCCAGCGTATTCAGCAGCAGATCGCGAGCATCGGCAGCAACATCATCATCGTTGTGCCAGGTAGCACGAGCAGCTCAGGGGTGCATTTGGGCAGCGGCAATGCGGTTACGCTGTCGGAAACGGACGCGAAGGAACTTGTGGCGCAGTGTCCGGACGTCGCCCTTGCCGCACCCTTGGTGCGAGGCAGCGCCCAGGTGGTTTACGGGAACAATAACTGGGCGACGAGCGTTTATGGCGTTACTCCCGACTACTTGACAATCCGCGAACTCTCGGTTGCTGACGGGGCCGAGTTTACGCAGCAGGACATCGATTCGGCGAACAAGGTGGCTGTGCTCGGAAGGACGCCGGTGAATAATCTGTTCGGCGACGCCGACCCAATCGGCCAAACGATTCGCATCAAGAACGTGCCCTTCATCGTCGTCGGCGTGCTCACTGCCAAGGGCCAGTCCTCCCAGGGACAGGATCAGGACGATGTCATTCTGCTTCCGATTTCCAGCGCCAAGCGGAAAGTGATCGGCAGCAAGCAGGCCAATGCAGACGCCGTGGACACCATCATGATGCAGGCGAAATCCGGCGCTCAGATTCCGGCGGCGCAGGAAGAGGCGCAGGCCCTGCTCCGGCAACGCCATCATCTGCAGCCGGCCGAAGCCGACGACTTCTCGATCCGTAATTTGGAAGAGCTTTTCGCCGCGCAGGAGGCGTCTTCGCGCATCATGGCGATCATGCTCGCGGCGGTCGCTTCCATTTCTTTGGTCGTGGGTGGCATCGGCATCATGAACATCATGCTGATTTCGGTCCGGGAGCGGACGCGCGAGATCGGGTTGCGGCAAGCCCTGGGCGCCAAAACGCACGATATCCTCAACCAGTTTCTGGTGGAGGCAGTTACGCTGTCGATCGCCGGCGGAGTGGTTGGAATCGTGTTCGGGATCAGTGCTTCAGCCCTCATCTCGCGCTTGGCGGGCTGGGCGACATCCGTCGGACCGGGCGCGGTATTGCTTGCGGTTTTTTTCTCAGCGCTGGTCGGAGTCAGCTTTGGCTACTATCCCGCGCGAAGAGCGGCCTACCTCGATCCGATTGAAGCTTTGCGCTCCGAATAGCCAGTGTACCGCGCAGCATTCGTTTTGTAGGTGCGGGCCAATTTTCATTAAGACAGGTCGCAACCAGCTCTGCATCGAACCGACAGTTTGAAGCTTATCGGTGTTGGACGGTGCGCGGCGTGGACGACTGACGAAGTGCGCGGCGGCTACCAAACGGCCATATGCAGCTGCCACGCGCTCCGAAAGAGTCGTGAAGCTGTTTAGGAAGAATAATTCACAATTTGTTGTGGTACGAGTTCACGACCCGCACCGCCGAAGGAACCTAGTCCGCCGAGGACCGCGCCCTGGAAGTTCTTAAGAGCCGTTGCGTTGACTGGAAGAACATTTATGGTCCAATAGTTGTTTCCGAGTACTCCGAAACCGGCGTTCAGCGCCACCCGTATCGCCAGTTTTCAATGCATTACCATAATATTGTTGGCGTCCGGCAGAGGTCGCGAGCTCGCTCCCACCTCGAGAGTCCGTCGTCTGGGAACCCAAGCGGGTGTGCCATACGAGAATGGCGTATTCAAGTTGACGTTATGACAACCGCAAATGTCACAAGCTTCGCTGTGTCAAGCAAAATGCGGGGCGCTTGACACAACGTTCACCCCACGGCATCTTCTGTGTAGGGACTCTTGCGGGGACGGCGTGCTTCGGCGGAGTACGGTGTAGCACGAAGCGTTGGGACCAAGTGAGTGATCCTACAGGGGACAACTGCCAAAAAGTCAGTTGGATCACCGGTTCTGTGTGGTAAATTATTGAGAAGAATGGCCGT
>CAWCOC010000021.1:0-97059 GCA_963797035.1 Terriglobia bacterium | reverse complement strand
GGTGTGCGGCGTCGTCAATTGAGTAGGCGTAGATGCGCGGCCGGACTTCTGGCTTGGGTACCAGGATTTCATCAATGGTCTTACTCATCGTCCATTTCCATCGGCCGGATCAACTCTTCGATAAAAGCAATTTCGCCACTTGTGAGCCCGTACTTGGCGTACAGCTTCTGCTCCTGTCCACGCCTTCGAGAAGTCTTGGATCGGCACGAATGAGTAAGTCGAGCGCGCAAGGTCTTGCGCAGATGAGCGAACAGCGATGAGAAACCGAAAGAGCCTAGTGACCACATAAGAAAAGCAGTTTCGCGCTTCGTTCTCAGTGTCGTAAGCGCCAAGCAGAATGTAGGTCTCGGTTACCACAGAGCCAGGTGGGAGGACGCCGGACAGCGAGAGCACACGCCGTTGGCCGTTCTTGTCAACCTGACCAGCGTGCTCCGAGGATGACTTTGATGTGAAGACCTTCTACTTATCAATCAGATCCTGGCCACATGTTACTTCGGACCTCCACGTCCACCCCCGGCCTCCACTTTGGAGGACAATGACGTCGTGCTTGGACGACCTCTTCGCCGACCCCCTCATCAAGGTCCGCAATCCAAAGGGCTTCTGCGAACTGACCTGCCTCTCGAAGCGCTTCTCTGCGGGGAGAGACAGAGACTCTGAACCACTCTCCACTAGCATCACTTTCCGCAGAATTGGAAGCGCGCGGTTACTCCGAATGAATACTTCAGCACCTTTTTCTAGCAGTGGACGCACGGCTTCTGACGATTTCATCCCGTGATCAAATTCAACAATACGACAATCGCCAGGGTTATCTCGGTCCCACAGGAAGTAACAGATTCCCCCCGGCAACATCTACGCTCGGAAAAACCTGCCGACTGTCCGGATAATCAACGAGTTTTCTGATCCGGTTGTCGGTGAGCATCGCCTTCCGCAAATTCATCCAGGCCGCGCCCACCGAAAAGCCAGCGAGACGGGATGACCATCGTCAAGAAACGCGGCTCAAGTGCTTTCGCTTGCTCCACGAATCTGTCGTAGATGGGGATGGCACTCGCGCCAAATCCGCCGTCATCCAACTGGTACGGCGGGTTGCCAATGACCACGTCGAACTGCATAATGCCCCCAAATAGCTCGGAAACTCGGGCCTGAATATCGTCGGCATGAATGAACGCATAAGCGTGGGTTTCGAGATCTTCGCCGCGATCAAGCGCACTCTTGCTGGCGCCGCAGTAACTGCAGTTGCCATCAACCCAAGTGTGCTCGGTGCGCTCGAACGAGATATTGCCTGCATCGCTGGTGAACGACTTGGCGACGGAGTGCTTGCCCTGGGCGTGCTTCGAGCAGTACACGCTTCGGCGTGCCAGCAGGCTCGTGAGATGCGTGATACCGATACCGTACACTTGCTTAGTCACGATGTGATCAACGCGCTTTTCGAGGTCTGGGATCTGGTCTGCCAGACCTTTGGTGAGGCGGCTGGTGATCTCGCGGAGAAATACTCCGGATTTCGTGCACGGGTCGAGGAAGCGCACAGTCGTGTCCGCCCAGATGTCCGCGCCGCCATTGTCAGCTGCCCACGCCTCGGCAAGCGTGTCCAGCATCCGGTTGGCGAACTCGGGCGGCGTGAACACCTCGTCATTCGAGAGGTTCGCAATGCACGTCAGTACGTCCGGGTTACGGCCTTGTAGCGCAAAGCCTGCCTTTGCGCTCATACAGCTTCCTTCGTCGCATCAGTAAACGCCGCGTGAGCAAGCTCGCGCACCGACATCGGCGGGTGCGTCCTGGTCGGTGTGAAGATGTCCTGCTTGCCCAAGTGCGCGAATAGCGCGCCCTTCTCTGATAGGGCCGACATTTGGGTGAGGGCGTCCAAGCGAAAATCGCGGCGCTGGAACTTTCCCTTGCCGATGTAGCCCCACTCGGCAAAGGTGATTGGTCCGCCATCGCTCGTGCGCATCGTCATGGCGTCACCATGGACGAGGTTCTGCGACAGCACGTAAGACGCGGCCCGGTAAAAGTCATCCGAGTCTTTAAGGGTCAAGTAGTCGGCGAGGATCTCCAGCATATTTGCGCGGCATTCGGCGATGTTATCCGCCAACAGCTCAATCCCGTAGGTGCACATCAGAGCGAGCAGCGCGTAGTGCTGCTTCTCAAAGGCGGATTTCCGGAACTTGAGCTCGACGGCTGCGAGCTTTCGCTGCAGGATGCGGACAAGGAAGTTCCCGTTCCCACATGCCGGTTCCAGAAATCGGGAGTCAATCCGCTCGCACTCGTCCTTGACGAGGTCAAGCATCGCCTCGACCATCCACACCGGAGTGAAGACCTCTCCGTGGTCGGCGATCCGCTGTTTTGACTTGGTAAGGCTCATCGATCTCGCGTGTCTCGCTCAGCGCACGCACCAAAAAGGGCAAGGGCGAGCGCCAATAAAGTTCAATGAAAAATAGTTTTGTCACATCATGACACAACGACCAGATGCCTTCGTGGAATTGTTGTAGACCGTTCCTTGATTCAGGCAAAAGAACTCTGATTTTGCGACTACTGCTTGATCCGCCGCCCACGCAGCCCGTCTCCTCTCGGCAGTCGCAAAAAAATCGCAGCCAACGCACCGACGAATCGCCGCGAACAAATCGCCGATCAACGGCGAAAATTGTCCCAGGTCGCCCATGGGACAGGCTGAGATGTGGGCCCTAGCGCCTAATATATTAGTCCTTATGCTTGATATTGCCATTAGTGACTAGTATATTATGCACATGTTGACGCTCGCCGCCATCGGTTCGGAGATTGCCAGCAGGAGAAAAGCAGCTCGACTTAGCCAGATCGAGCTGGCTCGCAAAGCTGGGGTCAGCCGCGCCACGCTTGACGCCTTGGAGAACGGGCGCTCGGGCGAGCTTGGGTTTTCCAAGGTCAGCAAAATCCTTGCCGTGCTTGGCCTGGAGCTGCGAGTTCAAGACGCAAAACCGAAGAGGCCAACTCTCGACGAACTCCTGAGTGAGGACCGCGATGATCAAGGTCTGGACAGACGGCGCTGAAGCGGGCCTGCTTGACCGGCTGCGCGATCGCGGTAGTGCGTTCGCCTATCTGCCCGCCGTGAGCGCGGAGCGCGCCGTCTCTGTCACGATGCCGGTGCGTCTGCCATCATGGGAGGTGCCGTTCGGCTTGCCTCCTATCTTTGAGATGAATCTACCCGAAGGCGTCTTGCGCGAACGACTGCGGCTTGCGTTCGCGAAAGCCACGGGAACATTTGATGATCTTGACTTGCTGGGGATTGTCGGCCGCTCACAGGTCGGACGCATCCGTTACACCGGCGAGAAAGAGCAGTTGCAGGAAGAGGTCCCATTCCAGTCGGTGGACGAGATTCTTGCCAGCCGGCGCGGCGGTGGCGACCTGTTCCGTTATCTCATCGAGAAGTTTGCTGTTTATTCCGGCATCAGCGGAGTCCAGCCGAAGGTGCTGGTGCGCGACGAGTCTGCATCTGCTGTCCTGGCCGAAACGCGAAATCGAGTGCGAGGTCGAACGTCTCCGAGTCACAAAGGTGCGACCCACATCGTCAAGTTTTGGGACGCGAATGAATTTCCGCAGCTCGCGGCCAACGAGCATTTCTGTTTGCAGGTCGCGCAGCGCTGCGCGCTGGATGTGCCGCCATATCGGTTAGCCGAGGATGGAATGGCGTTGGTCGTTGACCGATTCGATCTGCGCGCCGATGGGACGTACCGGGGCTTTGAAGATTTTTGTGTTCTGAATGCGCGACGAACGGACGAAAAGTATCGCGGCAGCTACGAAACATCCGTGATGAAGCGTTTCGCGGATTTCTCATATTCCACTGAGCTGCTTACCGACCTCGAAAAGCTGTTCACGCTCATCGCCTTGAATTGTGCGCTGCGAAACGGCGATGCACATTTGAAGAACTTCGGTATCGTTTATGACGATGTGCTAGGTGAAGCGCGCCTCGCGCCGGTGTTCGATGTGGTCACCACCGCCGTGTACCTGCCCAAAGACAGCATGGCGCTCACGCTGAACGGCACGACGGCATGGCCGAATGCCAAGGCGCTCCGCAGACTGGGAGAGACACGCATGCAGGGCAGCCCGTCCAGAGTTCGACAGATTCTCCAGCGCATCTCGGACGCGATGTCCGACACGGCGAATGACGCACGCTCCTACATCAAAGAGCATCCCGACTTCCGCGAAATCGGCGAAGGAGTCATGGCTGCCTGGGAAAAGGGACGGGAGCACTCCCTCGCGTTGTCGTAGACAATGAATCTATTTGCAGGAATTAACGATGGCTGAACGACGTTTTTCATCCATGGCCGCCAATCGCGCTGCGAGGGAAACGAGCTTTTCGGCACTCCCGAATCGTTCGTAAGATGACACTCTCCTGACAAGCTAGACTGGCTGCAATGGTTACCGGCGTGACTTGAGTACAACACCGATACCGTCCCGATTAGGCGCGGTTAGGTACCGCGAACGTCGCAACGTTGAAGGAAGGGGATGTGATGGCGTTCACCGTCTTTTACTCGTGGCAAGACGATGTGGCCGCGTGCCGCAACTTCATCGAGAACTCTTTAAAGAAAGCGATACAGCAGACTGTTGGGGATGCGAACCTTGAGGAAGCAATTCGCGAAGGTCTTGCGTTTGATAAGGATAGGATGGGAATACCTGGCAGTCCGCCCATCTTCGAGACGATTCTGAAAAAAATCAGTGAAGCGTCGATATTCGTGCCGGATTTGACCTTTGTCGGAACACGCGCAGACGGTCGGCCAACGCCGAATCCGAACGTGCTGATTGAATACGGGTGGGCTCTGCGGTCCCTAGGCTATAACCAAATTGTTCCTGTAATGAACACCGTATATGGGGACGCATCCAAACTGCCTTTCGATTTGGCCCATTTGCGCCGACCCATACAGTACTCGTTACCCGAGCAGGCAGACGATGAGAGCCGAAAGAACGTAAGATCTGCGCTGGTCGGCGAGTTGGCTCGTGCGTTACGTGACATTTTGCGAAGCGATGAGTTTCGCGGAAGATTACCGAAACCACCAGCACCGCCTCCGTTTCCAGAGAAGCAGCCCTTATTCGGAAGAGCAAGATTCCGGGCACAGGGCGACCCACTTGGTGTCAACACGAATACTATTTCGACGATGCTGGGCGCAAAACCAACGGAGACATTCTTGTTGGATGGCTCGGCATTGTGGCTTCGTCTTATGCCGATGGCTGGAAACGAACAGAATTGGCTGACGGGGACAATTCAACAGTCGATCTTGCAGATCTGTGCGTCGCGACTCATCAGCGCTGGCGCTGGTAGCATCGGATTGATTCGCGGCGAAGATGGGTGTGGCGCGTATCCGATCATTGCTCGGCCGAGCGAAGCCGATGCTGTCGTCTGGGCTTCAACTCCGGCGAGATTCTGGGAATACACAAGATTCGCGCGTGCGGAAGACTGGTTGATGTTGGATGAGGACGCATTCGTTCAGAGCCTTGTAAAGTGTTGCGACTTCTTAAAAAAGGAAGGAGTGCCACCCCCGTACCGCTCGATCGCCGGCATGGAAGGGTTCAAGGGCAAATATTTGATCCGCGAGAACAGCTACTTGAAAAAGGGTCCGTGCATGCAACAAGTAATCGAAGTCGAAGGCGCTATTAGGGAGGGCGACGATCCCGCACAATGCCTTCGACCCTTTGTCGAGCGGGTATTTGATTCAGTCGGCATTGTCCATCGGCCATAGATACTTCCAACGTCATTGAGGTCGTCCGCAAAATCGTCGCGGGGTCGAACGACGAACCGTGCGCGGATTCCAACGCAGTGGTTCTACGACGGCGCATGAGGGAGAGAGCACATTGTGAATATTGAGGAATTGGTCGCCAAGTTCCGCAGTGTGCCAGCCCGGCAGAGCTATACGACAACGTCGCACGCCGAAACGCGATAACGTGGGAAGCCAGTAAAGACGGTTATTGGCATTCAAAGACGAGTGGCGGCCAGACGACTATCTTCTACGCTCCAACCGCCCGCCCCGAAGCTTCTTTGGCGCATGAACTACTTCATGCGAAGCTGAAACTGGATGGTTACAGGCAGTACTGTACCGCGTTCCGTGTCGGCCCAAAGGAGCCTTTTATCAGCCGAGTACTCGAAATTCTGGACAATGAACTGCAGCACCACAGGTTTTATAACGATTTCCTTGCTCTGGGATTCCAGCCATGTGAGATGTATAGCGATGATGATTCCGGAGTCGGAGCACAACTGGAGCAATCAATCGCTAGCCTGAAGAATTCAGATCCGGTCGAACTGTTTCTGAATTCCTTTGTAACGATTATCGCTCCAGGCGGTTCCGAAACTGGAGAACAACGCAACCGATGGGAGATGCTATTGCAGGACAAGTGCCCGAGTCGTTATTGGAAACGGCTTCTCACCATCGGTGATGCGATTGCGGACTTCAAGGATCAAGCCACCCCGGACGCAGGGCCGACCATCGTACGAGTTTTGTCGGCCCTCGGTGGCTACGAAGTCACCTGGATCGGCTACGAAGATTCATTCCCTGAATCGGGCCATTTTGTCGGGAAACCATTTGAAATCGAACGAAGCAACAACTAGATGATGCAACACTGCTGTCCGGCGGCGGACGTCTCCGCCTTCTTTGCAGCCTTTCGTACGGTCACTCACCGAAATCAAACAGCAATGCCCCGCCACTGAGAGCTTTCGGCGAACCGGGCTGTGCCCGTTTAACCGACAACCCGGATGTAGATTCTGGCTCCCAAATGAGTCGCTATCCCAAAACGTGACCCTTATTCGATCCCAGATTCGTGCGGCTCAAATAAAGGTCACAAATCCATGCTCCGCTTGTAACCCTCTAATTTGAACAGCTCCGAGCGTTGTCATCTGCGTCGCGAGTCGATATCGCAAGCACGTTCGATTCTGTTAAATGAGAGGGCGTGTCTTCAAATTAGCACAACGCGCCAGCCCTGCATGGCGCTCGTCGGGCTGCCGGAGGCTAACAATGTCACTGAAATATGATCGCGATGAGCTGTATCAAAAAGTTTGGGAAAAACCACTGACCAAAGTAGCGCAGGAATACGGCGTCTCGGCAGTTGCGCTTGGGAAGGTGTGTCGGAAATTGTCGGTTCCGATGCCGGGTCGCGGGTACTGGGCGAAACTGGCGCACGGACACAGGGGTGCCAAGAAGCCTCCTCTCCCGAAACTGCAGAATGTTCCGGCCGTGTATCGCTCCACGGCTAGTGAGCACAGGGCAACGACGGCATCCGATCCGGAGTTCGCCGCCGTCGATCAACTGCTTTCTTCGGGAGCGTTGAAGCCGTCGGCGGAACGCACGGAACCAGCGCAGCCGCACGTTCTAATTCGTCAAACCGCGAGCCGCCTCCGCAGTCGAAGCCGAAAGAATGAACAGGGCGTCCTGCTACCTGCGGAACCGGGCGGTCTGGATGTGAGCGTAACGGCGTCAGCTCTCGACCGCGCATTGCATGTGATGAGCGAGGTCTTGTCGGTCCTCGAAAAACAGAATTTCGGCGTCGAGCTGTCAAACGAAGGAGAAACTGTCGCTTGCATAAATGGCCAGCGCGTAGCCTTCGGGGTTGAAGAGGTAATTCGGTCTGTTATCACCCAGAAGCCGCGAGTCCCAAATCCGACAAGCCGTTGGGACTATGACCGGAAAGTGGCTTATGAGCCGACTGCTGCTTTAGCACTGGTGATTCGTTCGGAGGTGTGGCCGTCCGAGGGCCTACGGAGGAGATGGGCGGACGGCAAGACCCAGCGCGTCGAAGATTTGATTCCTGACTTTGTATCAGGACTGATTCGCACAGCAATTGTGATGCGGCGACATGAAGAGGAGAGCAAGAAGCGGGAGGAGGAGCGGCGGCAGCGACAACAGGAAAGCCTGAAGCTCCGCGAATTGATCGAAACGGAAAAGAAAAAGCTGGAGGAGCTCAATCAATGGATGGAAAATTGGGAGAAGGCCGAACGGGTACGCAAGTTCATTGCGGTTTACGCCGAGAAGACATCGACGCGGGCCCAGGAGAAGCAGCCGCAATACAATGAGTGGATTGCGTGGGCGAATCAGCAGGCTGATCGGTTCGATCCGTTCATCACCGAGAAACCGGCATCAGTCTTAGATCGCGAACGGGAGTTGCGTTGGTGGTGAATGACAAGAGTTTGTACTGAACGCGTGGCTATCGCGCTAGGATTGCACCTGAAGAGGCAGGAGGCTTCGGATGCACAGAGCACCTCGAATTCCAAATTTCGGCCAACAAAGGGCGGAGATCCCTCGCGGGGTTGAACGAAGCTCACGCCGCCTACTATGCGAAGGAGATTTTTGGTGGACCGAGCCTCTATTTTCACGTCCAGAGCCTCAAAGCTGGCCGTGAGCAGCTCTTTGATCGATTTGCCGAGTGCGCCTACGCCATGCTTGCAGCGTGGGGGATGCATCGCATGGGCTCAGGCGGCTCGAAGATGCGCGAATTCGATGAATTCCAATCATCGCTGAACGGCATCCGGTCAGAGGCACTTCAGCTTCAGGGCAAGAAGCCGAGCGAACTTGCAGACGCAGACTGGAACAGCCTCAGGAACGTGTTTTGCGGAATTCGCTGCATGGCAAGCGGGACTTCGCTCGTGGGCAACTCAAAAGTGCTTGCGCACTTACTTCCGAACCTGATTCCGCCCGTTGACCGCGAGTACACACTGACGTTCTTATTCCGGAACAAGCAGGTCACGAATGGATTGAACGAAGAATGGACGAAGCTAAAGCAGATGTTAGACGGATTTTTCTATCCCCTCATCCAGGAGCCGCTCTTCGTTGCCAAAACGAATGAGTGGCTTGCACACGGCGACCGGTTCAGGTGGGACACCTCGCTTCTCAAGATCGCGGACAACCTGATTATTGGCTTTTCTGCGACGGCACGCGCAGCCGAGATCACTGAGAAATCCAATGCGATGGGTGCTTGATTGATTCTCTTTCGCGAGGTCCAAGGAGATCGGCCACGTTGAACCCCCGCCCATGCAGCTCGTCTCCTTTCGTCAGATTTTTTGGCCGGAAATTGGCCGGAAATCGCGCCGAACATACCGTTTCCGCCCAATATCCCGGTTCGTAAGTGGTTGAAAACCAATGACCGGCCGCCACGTGAACAGCATGGCATGGAAGAGGTCGTCGGTTCGATCCCGACCAGGTCCACCAAGTTTTCACCATGCGTGTAAATCGCGCGCCCCGGCTTTGCCGGGGAGGTCGTCGGTTCGATCCCGACCGGGTCCACCAAAATCTCCTCAAACTAAAATTTCCTTAAAAACTGAATCTAGGGGTCCCCTTGATGTGACGGATGGGCCAGCGCGGAAGTCGGCGCTATGCTCGAGCAGAACGTCTGTGATCCTGACCAATTTGGGAAGGCATTGCTTCGCCAGGACAACAAAGTTGCGCCAAGGAGGGTTGCAAGTCCTTCCACGAGTGGGCCTGTGGCGCAGCTGGGAGCGCGCTTCCATGGCATGGAAGAGGTCGTCGGTTCGATCCCGACCAGGTCCACCATCCATTCCATCATTGCAAAGTAGAAGGCCGTCAGTGGGCTTCGCGCGAAGCGCACGGCGACCTTCTGACCAATTTGGGAAAGCATGGTTCGTCGAGGACAACAAAATTGCGCCACGGCGGCGGCGCGGGTGGAGCATGGTGGTGACGGATAGTGCGGGAGGTATCTATGCCCTGCCCGAAACTGAAAGCCTTCCTCGATCGCAATGAAATCAAATACGAATTGATCCATCATCCGGTGACCTACACGGCACAGCTGACGGCGTCGTCCTCGCACGTGACGCCGGAGGAATTGGCAAAAGTCGTGATGGTGAACCGCGACGGGCAATTGGCGATGGCGGTGGTAGCGTCGTCGCGGCGGGTGGACATCACGGCGCTGCACACGGCCAGCGGAGCGCGTTCGCTGCGCCTGGCCAGCGAAGTGGAATTCAAGCAGCAGTTTCCCGACTGCGATGCCGGCGCCATGCCGCCGTTCGGAAACCTGTATGGCATGGAAGTTTTCGTCGACCAAAGCGTGGCGACGCAGGCGCGGATCGCGTTCAATGCCGGCTCGCACGATGAAGTGATGCGGCTGGCGTACGAGGACTTCGCGCGGCTGGTGCGGCCCCAGATCCTGCGCTTTGCCACCCTGGCGGAGCGCGCCCCGCAGGCGCGAGAGCACGACAGGATCTGGTGAGGTCAAACCAGGCGGAGTGGGTTGAGCCGCGCCGGCGAAGCAGCCCCGGGCCAAGGCGAGCCGGGGCGAGAGGAAGCGTGTGCCGCGGCGGCGGCGCCGTACAAAGGCGGAAGTTACTAAAGTGGTGGAGCGTCAAGGACGTTACTGGAAGTCTGTTTGGCTTCGGGGTATTCTTGCGGTGAACGCAACCATCATCATCTGCACAAACGATCCAGGCCGGGGGATTCACCCGATGCCAAGGCGTCGTTGCCGGAGCAGCGGAGGGAACCGAGAAAATGTCTCAGCCAGCACCTGGCACAGCTACCGCAGCTGAGAACCGAGCCAGCCATCGTGTGCACTACGCGATCCGGCTGTCGATCGCTGGCACGGACACTTCCGGCCGCAAATTCACCGAACAGGCGCGGACCGAGGTCATCACCCGCGATGGCGGGCTGATGGTCTGCGGAGTGTCGCTGCCCACGGGAAGCCATATTCGCCTGCTGCACGGACCGAACGTGGCGAACGCGCGGATTGTGGGCGCGATGGGGATCCGGGACGACGAGATCGCGTACGGAATCGCGTTTCTGGATACCTCAGGCGCGTCTTTCTGGCGAGTGGAGTTTCCGGCGGCCGAGCCGGAGGGCGGGGTGGGGCGCACGGTGCTGGAATGCGGCCGTTGCGTGACCCAGCAGGTGTTCGAGTTGACCGAGGTGGAGATGATGGTGCTGGAGAGCGTGCGGGTGGTCAGCCGTCATTGCCCGCGTTGCGGCGACGAGACGCTGTGGCAGATTCCGGTGCTGCTGGCGGAGCCGGATGCGGTGGCCTCCGGGGTCACGATCGAGAAAACGTCGACCCAGGAACCAGGCAAGCGCACGCGCAACGACCGCAAACACCATCGCCTGGCGATGAAGCGGACGCGGGCGTGCATCAAGCGGCTGGGGGCGGCGGAGGATGTGGTCGACGTGATCGACGTCTCGCGCGGAGGGGTCTCGTTCTACAGTTATGTCGATTACCAGCCGCGGGCCTACGTGGAGATCGCGGTGCCGTATACCGAAGGCGGCGCCAACGTGTTCACGCCGGCACGCATCGCGCGGGTCAAGGTGCGCGCCAAGGCGCCCGACACTCGCGGCGAATACGGTTGCCAATACGAAAAGCGGAACTAGGCGTTCCAGGCAAACCGGCTTGTTCAGCTACCAATAAGAAAACTGCCCCGGAGGGGGGCAGTTTCGCTTCCAGAATAGCGCGGGGCTAGGCCTGGCCGTTGCCCATGAGGCTATCGATCTCGTCGGCGATGGCCAGCTGGTCGTCCTCGGAAATCTCGATAAATTCCACGCCAATGCCGACGCCGGGGAGGCAATAGCGGACCTCGGCGCGGGCGTGGATGTCCTGGCCGGAGCGGCTCAAGCGGAACTCGAGCTTGAGGACGGCGCCCTCGGGGAAGTGTTGCGGAATGTGAATGAACATGCCGCGCGGGCTGATGTCGGGAGCGCGAACTTCGATCAATTCACTGCGGCCCTCATAGACGATAGTGAGCCCACGATAGGTCGCCCAGCGGTCGAACTCCCGGTTGGGGATGGGATGGGGCCGTGATCCAGTACTCATGCCGGGGCTCCTTCGGCGCGCTTGCGAGCGATGGGAGCGGCGACCTGGCGAGTGCCGGCGCCGCAGTAAGGACAGAACAGGAACGCAGGCGCCAGGGCCCGGCCGCAATTCCGGCAGCGCACGGAAACCGCGCTATCGAAGGGCACAACTCGGAGGACCTCTTCCATGGTGGTGATGCCCTGCTTCACTTTCTCGAGGGCATCTTCCTGCATCAGGCGCATGCCGCCGCTGCGCGCCAGGTTGCGAATTTCCTCGTCGCGGGCGCCGGAACGAACGGCAGAGCGGATCTGTTCATCGAGCATCAGGAGTTCGTAGATGCCGACCCGGCCCTTGTAGCCGGAGTTATCGCATTCGGCGCAGCCCACCGGAACGTAAGCGTTGCTGTCGAAATCGACGATGCCGGCCGCCAGCAGGCGCGAGGCGTGGTCTTCGGTCATGGGCGCCATATCGCGGCAGGTGCACAGCTTGCGCACCAGGCGCTGGGCGATGACGGCGGTGACCGAAGCGGAAATCAGGAACGAGGGCACGTTGAGGTCGAGCAGGCGGGTGATGGCGGCAATGCTGTCGTTGGTGTGCAAGGTGGAAAGCACCAGGTGTCCGGTCTGGGCCGCTTGCAGCGCGATTTCGGCGGTCTCCTGGTCGCGAATTTCGCCCACCATGATGACGTTGGGGTCCTGCCGCAACATGGAGCGCAGGCATCCGGAGAAGCTCAAGCCGGCCTTGGGATTGACCTGGACCTGGTTGATGTCTTCGATGCGGTATTCGATCGGGTCCTCGACGGTGATGATGTTGACCGACGGTGACCGCAACACGTTCAGGCAGGCGTACAGCGATGTGCTCTTGCCGGAGCCGGTGGGGCCGGTGACCAGCAGCATACCTTGAGGCATTTGCAGGACGCTGCTGAGCGCGGCGGCATTGTCGGTGGCCAGGCCGAGCTTTTCGAAGCCGACGCGGCTGGCCGTGGGATCCAGCAACCGCATGACGACTTTTTCGCCGGCATGCGTGGGCAGGGTGGAGACGCGCAAGTCAAGATGACTGTTGCCGATCTGCACCAGGAAGCGTCCGTCCTGGGGGACGCGGCGCTCGGAAATGTCCATGTCGGAGAGAATCTTGATGCGCGAGACCAGGAACGAGGTCAGCTCGCTCGGAATATGGGTCAATTCGCGGAGCACACCGTCTACGCGGATGCGCACCACCGTCCCCAGGGGCTGGGGCTCGATGTGAATGTCGCTGGCCTTCTTGGTGGCTGCCGCCGACAGGATGGCCGAGACCAGGCGCACCGCCGGGGTCTTTTCATTGCGCAGCTCGGCCTCGAACTCTTCCATCGCCGCCTTGTTCCGTTCGCTGGAGCTGGCGGTGAAGAACTGCATGTCGGAGACGTCCACCTGATCGATGAAGGGGATGGGGATCTTGGGGGCGACTTCGACGGTGGCCTCGATCTCCTCGTAGCATTTCCGGATGGCTTCCTCAATTTCAGTGCGGAAGCCGAGCCGCGGGATGACGTCCATGCCGGTAATGAAGCGCAGCTCATCGAGCGATTTGAGGTTCTGCGGTTCGGCCATGACGGCCACGATGCGGCGGCCTTCACGCACCAGCGGCAACATCAGGTATTTTTCCGCCGCCTGGCGCGGGACGAGTTTGAGGACGGCCTTCTCGACCGTGGCAAAGCGCGCATCCACGTACTGGAACTTCGTCACCTCTTCGAGAGCGGAGACGAGGTCCTCTTTGCCGACAAAGCCGCGCGTTAACAGGAGTTCGCCCAGCAGCCCGGAGCCGCCGCCCATTTCCTTCTGTTCGACGAGCGCCTGTTCCAATTCTTCCACCTTCACGCGCTTGCGCTCGCGAAGGACTTCCCCCAGCCGTTTTTTTCTTTGTCCCGACATGCGTTGACCTTTATACCTTGAATAAATACTTGTGCTGCGTCCAATGAAGAACGGAGAAACGCTTCGAATGCTAACACTTGCATGCCGCAGTTCAGCCACTACTTACTTGCTCGGCACGGTAGGGGGAGGATAACTCGTACGCGACAATTGTAACCGTTTTTGGGCCTAGTATTTTTTCTTCCTGTAGACGACTTTGAGTCCCTCGTTATCCAGAATGCGCCGGATCTGGTTCTTGGCGTGAGTTGCCCAGGGGCCGGAGCCGTCCAGTCGGACATAGGCGCGCCAGTGGGGCAGGGCCGCCCTGGGCTGCCGGGTCTTCTCGTAGGCGAGCGCCAGGTTGTAGTGCGCATCGGCGTAGGTGGGCGCCAGTTGCAGCGCCGTTTTGTAAGCCTTGATGGCGTCGCCGACCCGGCCAGTCTCGTCGAGCACGTTCCCGAGATCGAAATAGGCGAGGGCGTAGCGGGGGTCGACTTCCACCGCCTTGCGATAGTGCGACTCGGCGCGGACATAGTCCTGGCGGTTGTAATACAGGGTACCGAGATTGATGTAGGCGGCGGCGTGGCCGGAATCGAGTTCGATCACCTTGCGGTAGGCGGCGATGGCCTCGGCATGCGAGCGGGGATCCTCCTCCAGGGCGACGCCGCGGGCGAAGTACTCGCTGGTGGTCTCGGCGGCGTGCATGCTCTTCACGTTAGCGGGCACCACGCGATCGCCAGGATTGAAGTCCATGACGAACTGCCCGCTGGTGGGTTCCAGCGCGTGCCCTTCATGGCGGAACGCCACCCGGGTCCCGGTGGAGAAGGTGCCGGCTTCGAGCAGGGGATTCTCCATGCCGGCAACCTGCTTGAGCATGGCTTGCAGGGATTCGCGGATGACGGCCGAGCGCACCCGCTTGGCGCGCAGGTCACGAATTTTCTTCATCTGCAGGAGGTCGAAAAAGGAATAGCTGTCCGCGATCGCGACCAGTCCGGCTTTTTGCCACTGGACCAATTGTCGCGCCGTGATGCGCAGGATGCGAATTACGTCCGTCCGACGGTAACGGTGCACTGGGTTCGGTTGCTTAAACGGCTACGATTCGCTCATTATGAAAACCGTCCCCAGCGAACGCAAGGGGAAAGTTTTCCTCAATTGTTAATAACTCGGAATGCCAATGCTGGGATGTTCCCGTTCTTCCGTAGTCAGTATGTCACGAGCGAAATCCAGCAGCAGCGGGCTGCCGGCGCTCAAGCGTACATGTCCTGTGGAGTGGTTGGTAACGTTGGTAAGAAGCTCTTAGCTTTTAGCTCTTAGCATGACCGTCCTGACGGCGTTCTGCCTCCTGCCTTCGAGATTTCGCCGCCGCCGCGGCGTTGCGATGAAGCGCTGATGAACTGAGTTTGCGGAAAGGATGGATGAACCCTTTACGCCCGCGGTGCTCGCCGTTAGAATCGAGGTGGGCCGACGTAGCTCAGTTGGTAGAGCAGTCGATTCGTAATCGACAGGTCATCGGTTCAAGTCCGATCGTCGGCTCCAGAAGAAGCGATTAGCGATTAGCTTTTAGCTTGACCGTCCTCACACCGTTCTGCCTGCAGCCTTTGAGATTTCGCCGCCGCCTCCCGTTGCGCTGAACTTCTGACCGCTTCTCATGACATAGAGTCTGTTGGACGATCACGGTGCGAACCGTGCGCGCAACGAGGATAAGCCTTCCTTTATCACGCGAAGCAGCTAAGAGCTAAAAGCTAACAGCTAAGAGCTAATGCGCAAAACGAAGAGGCCACCCGGCAACTCGGGCGGCCTCTTCTTCAAGGGAGAATAGTTCCTTACGGAGGGTAAGCACCGTCAGAAACTTTTTCTGGCGGAATCTTATGAGCGGGGAAAATGGGTGTCAAGGATTTTTTCCAAATTAAATCCCTGTATTTTCAATAAGTTACATCATTATAAAAAATACCTGCGACGAGGTGGAAATCACCCGTTTCGGCCGGTCTTGGCGTAAAAGTCCTATCGAATCAGCGGGTTAAGTGCAAGGCTCTGGAATTGGTTCCCGCTTTGGGAAGCTCACTTCAGGTGCAATTCGATGATCTCGACATCCTGCGAGCGGTCGAAGACGCGGTCGGGAAACAGCCGCTTGGCCACGATTCGAATGCCGCCGAAAGCAATCCCCGCGACCAGCATGAGGCCGAGAATGACTCCGGTGAGCACGACCACGCCGACCAGCAGCGAGCCCACGTTATCGTGCGGCGATAGTCCGGTGCGCTGATTCCAGGTGACCTCGGGGTCGTAGTTGACGGAAGCGAGCAGCGATTTTGCCTCGCGCGGAGTGATGGCGCCGGTCACAATCGCGACCAGCGGACCGCTGCGCCGGGTGAGAAAGGTGGGAGCGGTGGAATCCTGGCTTTGCGGGTGCCCCTGGTCAACCGCGCGAAGCCGTTCGGCGGCGATCTGCGGCGTGGGATAGGAAATCAGCGTCATCGTCGCCGTGCCCTGGCCGGAATCGTATTGAGCTTGGGCGATCTCAGCGCCGCGCGCGAAGTCCACTTCGGTGCCTGGTATCGGAGAGTTGATGGTGGCCAGTCCCAGCGGGCCGACCACGTACCTGACGGTGTTACGGACATAGCCTTGACGGGGCAGATAGAGGGGAAGCGTCGGCAGATTGCGCGCGTTGCCGCTGGGCACAGGAAGATCGCCGGCCAGCTCGCGCAGCTCCGCCGCCGACATGGGAGTCACGCGGTCGAACACCGCCTGCACCAGGACATTGCCTCGATAGAACAAGACGCGCTCGTTGGCCGAAGCCGCCTGGTCACCGATTTTTTCCGACAGCATCTCCGGCGAGCGGTAGAAAGTAAATCCGCCATAGGCGCCGCTGGCATCGGCAAAGCGGATGGCCTTGATTTCAAGTTTGCGATCGCCCTTGTGGTAGGTGGCGTCGCGGAAATCGTCGAAGCCGAATTCCTTGAGCAAGTCAGGATTGACCTTGTCGGCGTCGGCGGGGTTGGCGCTGTGATGGAGGGGCGCGGCCAGCTGCCATCCGGCAAACGCCTCGGGCAGCAGCCTGGTTTGGTCAGGCTTGGCGGCCGCCAGCGCCGGCAAGAATGCAAAAAGCAGCAAGATTGGGAGAATGCGTTTCATCGACACAAGGAAGGCATTTGGGCCGTACTTATTAGACTACAGAGGGGTAGGGAAAGTTTCCAGCAGGAGCAAGGGTGACCTGGGGATGACTATTCGTTATCGGAAGCTGAGGCCGGCGAGCGCGGAGTTCGGGCCGAGGAAACCGGCACCGGCGCTCTGGAAGCTACCTTGACGCCGCTCAACCCGCCCACGTACTTGGCGGTCCCGCGAAAGAGCGATTCGGCAATCTTCTGCCGGTATTCGGGCGTTCTGAGTTTTCTGGCATCGGCGGGATTGCTGACGAAGGAGATCTCCGCCAGGATGGAGGGCATGTTGGCGCCGATCAGAACGATGAACGGCGCTTTCTTGACGCCGCGATTGCGGAGGCCGCGGTTGGCCAACCCGCCGTAGAGCGCCTGCTGCACGTCGACGGCAAACTCGCGCGATTCCTCGATCTTGTCCTTGAGCGCGATCTTCTTCACCAGGTCCTGCAATTCGTGGATGGATTTTTCCGAGACCGCGTTTTCGCGCGCTGCCACCTCCAGGGAGTCCGCCGAGGTGGTGAAGTTCAAGTAGTAGGTCTCGATGCCGCGCGCCGAGGGGTCGCTGCTGGAGTTGGCATGAATGGAGATGAAAAGATCGGCCTCGTTCTGATTGGCAATGGCGGTGCGCGTTTCCAGCGGTACGAAGGTGTCGTCGTCGCGGGTATAGACCACCTCGGCGCCCATGCGCGACTCCAGCAGCTTGCCTAAGCGCAGGGCGACATCGAGCACCAGGTCTTTTTCCAGCAGGCCGTTGGGACCGATGGTGCCGGTGTCGTGGCCGCCATGGCCGGCGTCGACGACGATGCGACCGATCTTCAGCCCGAGCGCGCGGATGAGGGAGCGTTCGCCCTTGGCGGTGGGCTGCGCTTCGTGGCCGCGCACGGGCTCAATGGACTTGGTGGCAACCGCGGTCTTGCCGCGCTTGCTGGAAGCGGCTGGAGCTTGTTTGGCGCGCTTGACGGCAGGCTTCGCATCGCTCTCAGTGTTCCTGGCCTTGGGCGCGGCGTCGGGCGGATTCGGCTTGGCGACCTTGTCGCTCAGCTCGGCGAACGTGGCGTCGCGGGTTGATTTGTCATTCGCGGAGTCAGTGGCGTTGACCGCCGCTTCGCGCTTCTTATCGGCTGGGGGCCCGGGCTGAACCACCTCGACGGGAGCGGCGGATTTCGCCTGCTTCTTTTCGGCTTCGAGCGGCGCGGAGGCCGCCGACTTGGCCATCTTCTGCGGATGTTTGCCGTGGATATCGATGATCAGCCGGTAAGGATTCGGCAGCAGGAAAGCGTTGTATTCAGCGACATCGTCGAGTTCGAGCACAATGCGGGTTTCGTGCCGTTGGTACTGCGCGACGCGAATTTTGTGCAGGAACCCGTCTTCCACGTCGAACGACTTGCCCTTCAGGGTCGAGGACAGGTGGGTACCGTGCAAGTCGAAGAAGACGCGGTCGGGATTGGGAATACGGCCAAACTGGAAGTCCACCGCATCCTGCAAGTCGACGGCGACGCGGGTGTAGTCGGGGGTGGACCAGTGGCGGATCCCGGTGACCAGGACGGCGGGCTTGGGCTCCGGCGAATCCTGCTTCGCAGCCCGGGCCAGATGGGTTGATTTCGGCTTGGACGCTTCCGCATCCGGCTGGTCGAGGTCCTTGATGGCGTCGCGCGCGTCGGAAGCAAGCTCGCTGTGGGGATAGCGCTGCAGGAATTCTTCGAAGGTCTTGCGGGCCGCCGCCGGGTCGTCGAGATCGTCGCGGTAGATTTCCGCGATGGTGAATAGCCCTTCGACGCGGAAGCGGCTGCCGGGATACTCGCGGCGCAGGAATTCGTACTGTTCAATGGCACTGTGCAGCGTCTTCGGATCGTGGAACTGGCGTCCAGACTCGGCCAGGAGTTCGGCGACGGCAACCACGCTGGCGTCGGCCTTGTTGGAGGAAGGGGCGGTGTAGTAGACGGCGCGATAGGCCTCGATCACGCGGTGGTAGTCGCGGCGGGAGCGCTCCGAGGTGACCCGGCCATTGAGCGCCTCGCGCATGCGCTCCGCAACTTCGAACTGGCTGCGGGCGGCCTGCTTTTTCTGCGCGACGGTGCGGCCGGCAGCGGCCGGCAGGACGAACGCGGCGCTGATGGCGATCAGCGCGAGAACTTTGAGAGCGCGGCTTGGGCGGTTCCTGGTCAAGTTCTGGGCCGTCCCCGCGGAGGACGTCCGCGGCCTACTCCAGCTAAACACCAACTTCGGACCCGTGTTCCGGCGGTCGAGGAACCCTGAATTCGGGTCCGCCCGCCCGACCGGCAAAGATCGCCTACTCCGTGTTGCTCATGCGTAGCACGCCGTCTTCCCCGCGGTAGATGTGCACCGGTGGGCTATTGGGCGCAAATACCAAGCCCTTGGTTCCAGACTTGTTCGAATAAAGATCGGTGATACGTTTTACATAATTCTGAGTTTCGGCGTAGTGGGGCACGCCACCATTGCGCTTTACCGCGCCTTCACCGGCGTTGTAGGCGGCCAAAGACAAGCGCACGTCGCCGCCAAAATTGTTGAGCAGCTGCTTCAGGTGACGCACGCCGGCATCGACGTTTTGCTGCGGATCGAAGGGGTTACTTACCCGCAGGCCGCTGGCGGTGCGCGGCATCAGCTGCATCAGTCCCATGGCGCCCTTGTTGGACACGGCATTGGGATTGAAATTGGACTCCACTTTGACCAGCGCGCGCACCAGGTTGGGGTCGACGCCGTGCTTGGCGGCCGCTTGCTCGATGGCGGCATCAATCTCGCCGGCGCTGACCCGGTAGCCGCGCGCCAGGCCGGTATAGTTGGGATTGGAGAGGGCGGAAGATTCATCGGAAGTCCGCGGCTGGGAGGCGACATAGCCACGCACGTCGGCGGCGGCGGTGCGCGCCGCGCGCATGGCGGAAGGGCTGGGCGCCGGCACCGGCTTCCACCGGTGCTCCCGGTTGCTCCAGTACACCAGCACGCTGTGGCGGGAGCTGGCGCGAGGCTTGAGCTGAGGCGCTGACGGCGACGGAGCTTCGCTGTTTACATACACCATGCGCCCATTCTCCTCGACCGAGGTGATGCCACCCGCTTGCGTTACCGTCGCGGCAGCGCGCCCGGGTTCGCCCGAAGCTTGTGAGGAATAAGCAGGCAGAGCCGACAGGCTCATGGCCAGTGCGGTCAGCAGCGCCGACAAGCGGAGCTGCACGGGCTGGTGCAGGTGTTTAGGCATCGTGTCCTTCTGCGCGGGGCCACAAACTCCTCCGCGCTACACCTACCACGGTCACCGGCGCCCGCTGGCTAGCCGGCAACGCCCTGCCCGGCGGAGAAAATCTTTCCAGAGTGGGGCGATTATGACACGCGCAACCGGGCCATTCAATCCAATGCTGGACGGGTATCTGGGGGGTGAACAGCGGGAATTCGCCGATAAAAACGGCACGAGAGCGTGCGGGCCGGGATTGCCATAGACCAAAGGACCTAGACTTCCGGTTAGGGGTCCGGAAACGGCGACAGTGCCACTATGGTTTTGCATTCGCCTGCTCCCTCCCTTACCCTTTTGCAATGTCTTGCTTGAGCAGCCTGATCGCCGCGGGATGGACGCAGCAAGTAAAAGAGGTGTTCGCGAAATGGCCGTGGATGGCGCCGGTCATCTACCTGATCGCCGGGTTGCTGGCGGGTTTAATTATTGAGAAAACGGTGGTCGCCTACCTGGTTCGCCTGGTGAAGAAGACGCGCTGGGAGGCCGACGACCTGATCCTGGCTGCCTTCCGCCGCATGCCCCTGCTGTGGTGCTTCCTGGCCGGCGCCTCCCTGGCGGTCAACAACGCCGATTTGCCGGTGCGGTGGGACCGACTGGTGGAGCACACCATCCTGGTGCTCTTCCTGGGTTCACTGACGCTGGTGGCGGCACGAATCGCCGCCACCCTGGTGACGCTGTACTCGCTGAAAACCGAAGGCCTGATCACTTCCTCCAGCATCCTGCGCAACCTGACCACGCTGGTTATTGTGATCTGCGGCGCGCTGGTCATCCTGGACACGCTCGGGGTTTCCATCACCCCGATCCTGACCGCGTTGGGGGTCGGCGGCCTGGCGGTGGCCCTGGCGCTGCAGGACACGCTGAGCAACCTGTTTGCCGGCATCCAGATTCTGGCTTCGCGGCAGGTGAGGCTGGGCGACTACATCAAGCTGGCGAGCGGCGAGGAAGGCTACGTCAGCGATATTCGCTGGCGCAATACCGTGGTACGCGCCCTGGCCAACAACGCCATCCTGATTCCCAATGCGAAGCTGGCTTCCACCATCACGACCAATTACTACATGCCGGAGAAGGAAATGTCGGTGCTGGTGCAGGTGGGGGTCAGCTACGACAGCGACCTGGAAAAAGTGGAGCGCGTGACGGTGGAGGTGGCGACCGAGGTGATGAAGGACGTCACCGGAGGCGTGCCGGACAACCATCCCTTCATCCGTTACCACACGTTTGCGGATTCCAGCATCAACTTCTCGGTGATCCTGCGCGGAAAGGAATTTACCGACCAATACCTGATCAAGCACGAGTTCATCAAGCGCTTGCAGAAGCGGTACGCGCAGGAGGGCATCAACATCCCGTTCCCGATCCGTACCGTGTACATGCACGAGGAGAACGCGGCGGCAGACCAGGCTGCGGAGGCGTTCTGAATTCTTCTCGGGATCTGCGGCCCGGCGCTTGACGGAACCAGCAGCGCGGCCATAGATTCCCCAGATGTCTAGAAAATTCAGGCTGCTCGCCATCCTGGTGCTGGCGTGTGCGGTGTGCCCGATGCGTGCTCCGGCGGCCGCGCCGGTAACGGTCACCATCCTGTACTCCAACGATTTCCATGCTGCGGTCGAGCCCATGAAAGCCACCTGGCTGGTGGACCAGCCGATGATCGGCGGAGTGCGCGCGTTCGCCGGATGGGTGGAGATGATGCGCCGCACCGAGCCCAACGCTTTCCTGTTCGACAGCGGAGACCTGTTCACCGGGCAGGCGATTTCGTATTTGAGCCGCGGCCGGGCGCTGATCGAGATGTTCAAGGCGATTCACTACGACGCGGTTTGTTATGGCAATCACGAGTTCGACTACGGCATCGACCGCGCCCGCGACTACGCCGCCGAAGAGCCTTTTCCAGTGCTGGCCGCCAACATTTTCTACAAGGACGGGCGGCCGTTCGCCAAGCCCTACGCGATCGTGGAGAAGAACGGCATTCGGGTGGCGGTGATCGGGATCTTCGGGGTGGATGCCATGCCCTCCACGGCGGCGATCACCTGGGAGACGCTCGATGTGCGCGATCCGATTCCGGTCCTGCAGAAGCTCGTGCCCGACCTGCGCAAGCAGGCGGACCTGGTGGTGGTGCTGGCGCACCAGGGTGAAACCGGCCCGATGCAGGAAGACGCCGAGGCGCATCCGGAAGTGCAGCGTAACTTCGACGCCGACAAACGCACCGTGGAAGCGGTCCCGGGGATTGACGTGTTTGTCGGCGGCCACGCGCATCGCGGCATCGAGGTGCCCTGGGTGGGCCCGAAGAACCACAGCATCGTGGTACAGACCTACGGGCGCGGTACTACCCTCGGGGTGTTGAAGCTGACCTACGATCAGCAGGCACACCATGTACTCGCGCACAGCGGCAGCCTGGTGCGGGTGATGCCCGGCGTATTTCCTGCTCCTCCGGAAGTAAAGCAGGTGGTGGCGCGGTGGGTGGCGGAGTCGAACCGCTTGGGTGGCGAGGTGTTGGGGACGACGGCGGTGGCGCTGAACCGCGAATACAACGGGGAGTCGGCGCTGGGCGACGTGATTGCCGACGCCATGCGCTGGAAGACCGGGGCGCAGATCGCGCTGGAAAATGCCGGCGGCATTCGCGGCGATATTCCGGCCGGACCCATTACGCGGAACCAGGTGATCACCGCGGCGCCGTTCATCAACTCGCTGGTCACCATGAGCGTGACCGGGGCGCAACTGCGGGAGTTGCTGGAGCAATCGCTGACGCTGAAGGTCGGCATGATGCAAGTGTCGGGCTTGCGCCTCACCTATGACCTGGGCCGGCCGGAGCATCACCGCCTGGTTTCGGTGCGCGTGGGAGACGCGCCGCTGGATGAGGCGCGCAATTACATGCTGGTGACCAACAGCTTTCTCGCCACCGGCGGGGACCATTACCAGACGTTTTTGAAGGTGAAGCCGCAGAAGGACGACGGGGTGCTGGTCTCCGAGGTGCTGGAGCAATACGTGCGGCAGAAGCACACGCTGGAGGCGCCGCTGGGCGGGAGGATGGTGGCGGCAATCAAGTGAGCCACTGATTCACACTGATTCACACGGATCGAAAAACAGAATTGAAATATCTGTGTTCATCTGCGTGAATCAGTGGCCGATTTTTTGCTTACGGCTACTTCAGCAGGGATTCGACCACCGAATAGACGCTGCCCAGCGCGTCGTCCAACGCGGCGGGATCCTTGCCGCCGGCTTCGGCAAGATCAGGACGGCCACCGCCTTTGCCGCCGACCTTTTCGGCGACTGCGCCAATCACCTTCCCGGCCTGCACGCGCGCGGTCAGGTCCTTGGTGACGCCGGCGACCAGCGCGACCGTGCCGTCAGAGGCGGAGCCCACCACCACAACGCCGGAACCCAGCTTCTGGCGCAGGTTATCGACCAGGGTGCGAAGCTGCGACCGCTCCAGGTTATCGACGCGATGCGCCAGTACCTTCACGCCGTTCACCACGCGGACCTTGTCTTCGATGGAAGCGGTGCCCGCCGAGGCCGACTTCATGCGCGCCTGCTCCAGTTCCTTGCGCAGCTTCTTGATCTCGTCTTCGCGAGAAATAATTTCATGCCGCAGCGCGGTGGCCAGCGAGCCTTCCGGCTTCGGCCGAGCGCACCAGGGTGCGCGCCACGTGCTCCAGTTGGTGATCGGCGCGGAAGTGGCGCAGCGAACTTTCGCCGGCGACGGCCTCCACGCGGCGCACGCCCGCCGACACGCTGCCCTCGTCGAGCACCTTGATCAGGCCGATCTCGCCGGTGGCGTTGGTGTGGGTGCCACCGCAAAGCTCGGTGGAGAAATCGCCGATCTTGATCACCCGCACCTTCTCGCCGTACTTTTCGCCGAAGAGCGCCATCGCATGATATTCGTTGACGGCGACGTCGATGGGAACGTCCTCGATGACTTCCACCTTCTGGTTGCGCAGCACTTCCCGGTTGACGATGTCCTCGATGTCCTGGAGTTCCTCGTCCTCGACGCCGACGAAGTGGGAAAAGTCGAAGCGCAGGCGTCCGGGCGAGACCAGCGAACCCGCCTGCTTCACGTGCGTGCCCAGCACCTGGCGCAAGCCGGCATGCAGCAGGTGGGTAGCGGTGTGATGGCGCATGGTGGCCCAGCGCTTTTCGGTGTCGACCACGGCATCGACGCGATCGCCGACTCGCAGATCCTCGCGCGCGACCACCTGGTGCGCGCGGACACCCTGCACCGGGTAATAGACGGCCTCGACTTCGGCGACCACCATGGTGCGGCCGGGCGAATAGAGAAGTCCGCGATCGGCAACCTGCCCGCCGGATTCGGCGTAGAACGGCGTGTGGTCGAGGATGACCTCGCCCTGCTCGCCTTTTTTTAGTTCCTGGACGCCCTGCCCGTGGCGGATGAGCGCCAGCACTTCGCAGCCGCTGGATTCGGTCTGGCGATAGCCTTCGAAGGTGCTGTGCGGAAGCTGCTGGTAAGCCGGGTTTGCGGTCTGCTTGGCCGCGCCTTTCCACGAGGCCTGCGCGCGCGTGCGCTGCTCGGACATGGCGCGGTCGAAGCCATCCTGGTCGAACTGAACATTAACGTCTCGTGCAGCGTCAATGATGAAGTCGAGCGGCAGGCCGAAGGTATCATAGAGCTTGGAACGCCTTCTGCCTGATAGCACGCGAGGTCGGCTGCCAATTTCCTGGAATTTTTCCTCTAGCGCGTTGGCGATCGGTTGTGGATATGCTCTGCGGATTTCCGCTACAGCGGCATCCAAGCTAAATGTGATCCTCTGATCGCCTACGTCCCGGAGGAAATCATGCTCCGGCTTGTCAATTCCGAGTGATCTGAAGAGTTCACGCCACTCGTTCCATTTCTGCATGACGACTTCGCCGATAAGGTCATCCAACTTGCGCAGCCCTAGATCCAGCGTATGCGCAAAGCGCACTTCTTCGGCCCGCACAACGTTAGCCTCCACAAGATTCATCGCTAGCTGTGGGTATGCGTTCTTCATCTGGTCGCACACCGCGTGCACCATCTGGTTCAGGAACGGCTTCTTCTGCCCGAGCAGGCGGCCGTGGCGGATGGCGCGGCGCAGGATCTTGCGCAGCACGTAGCCGCGGCCTTCGTTTGATGGCAACACGCCGTCGGAGATCAGGAAGGTGGTGGCGCGCGCGTGGTCGGCGATCACGCGCAGCGACGCCGCATTGCGCCCGCCGCTCTCCGCCTTGAGTTCCTTCTCGGCATCCACGCCGCACAGTTCCGCCGCGCGCTTGATTAAGGGCTTGAACAGGTCAGTGTCGTAATTCGAGAGCACGCCCTGCAGCACTGCCGTGATCCGCTCCAGGCCCATGCCGGTGTCAATTGAGGGCTTGGGCAGCGGGTTCAGGATGCCGCCGGCGTCGCGGTCGAACTGCATGAATACCAGGTTCCAGATTTCGACATAGCGCCCGCACTCGCAACCGAACTGGCAGTCGGTGTGTCCCTGGTCGCTAGCCTCGGGGCCCATGTCGTAGTGGATCTCGCTGCACGGCCCGCAGGGGCCGGTGTCGCCCATCTGCCAGAAATTGTCCTTCAGGCCGAATTCGTAGATGCGATCTTTCGGCACGCCCTGCTCGCGCCAGAAGTTGTACGCCTCTTCGTCGCGCGGAACGCCGCCTTCGCCTTTGAAGATGGTGGCGAACAGCTTGTCTTTCGGAATCGCGTACCAATCGGGCGAAGTGATCAGCTCCCAGGCGTAGGCGATGGCCTCGCGCTTGAAGTAGTCGCCAAAGGAAAAATTGCCCAGCATCTCGAAGAAGGTGTGGTGGCGATTGGTGAAGCCGACGTTTTCCAGGTCGTTGTGTTTGCCGCCGGCGCGCACGCACTTCTGCGAGGTGGTGGCGCGGTTGTACTCGCGCTTTTCCAGCCCCAGGAACACGTCCTTGAACTGGTTCATGCCCGCGTTGGTGAACAGCAGGGTGGGATCATTGGCGGGAACCAGCGAGGAGGAGTGCACCTCCTTGTGCCCGCGCTGGACAAAATAGTCCAGGAACCTGCGCCGGATTTCATTGCCGGTGAGCATGGGAATGCTCATTTTAACACTCGCATTCCGGGCCGTTGGGGCCGGAACCACAAACACGGAGACACGGAGACACAGAGGAAAAGCGATTTGAGTTCGGTTTCCGTGCCTCAGTGCCTCGGTGGTGATATGGGTTCGTTCAAAGCGGCAGGATCAGTGCTCCAGCTTGATGGCGGCAAGTTTTTTCACGACGGCGAGGTCCTGGGGCGCGTTGACGTCGAGGCGGACCGCGGTCCCTTCCGCATAGCGCTTCGCTGAATCGAGCAGCTTCAGGATGGGCTCGGGCAGGCCGCTGCTGCGTGCGGCTTGGAGCGCGCGATCGCCGAGCGCAAAAGAAGCGCGAAAGCAGCCCTGGAAGGGTGCAAGGTACACGATGTTGCGGTCGCCGCGCTTCAAGCGCAGCGACCAGCCCGCTTTCTTGGAATAGGAATTCCACTCGCGCGCGAGCTTGTGTTGTTTCGCCAGGTCGGCCACAAGTTCGTCCCACAGCGCCTTGCTGGCGCCCAGGGCCGTCGCAAGCTCGGAGTCGGTCGGGCGCCTGGGCTTGCCGGCGAACGCGTTGACCAGGTTCATGGCTGCTCTTCCGTTTCCAGGGCGTCAGGACTTCGTCGTCGACGTCCCACTTCTTCAGGATCGTGATGATGGTGCGGGTGCCAAAGCCGGCGCGGACCAGGCTACGGAAAACGCGGGCCGCTTGCTTTTGGTCTGCGGGCTGGTGAATGCGCTTGCGGCGCAGGTACGCGCGCGCCAGCGCCTCTTCGTTCACATTCTCGTAGGCGCCGGCGACGGCCTTATCGATCACTTCGGAGTGCACGCCGCGCGATTTCAGTTCGGTGATCACGCGCCGCCGGCCGAACTTCTCGTTGGCGCGGCGCAGGGATGAGTAGGTGGCGGCGTACTGCGCGTCATTCAGGTAGCGCTGTTCCTTGAGTTTGGCAATCACCAGCTCGACCAGGGTTAGCCCGAGTTCGTCGGATTCCACCCGCCGCCGCAGCAGGCGTTTCAATTCCGCCACCGAGCGCATGCGGCGCGCCAGCGCGCCCACGGCGTACTCGTAGAGCTCCGCCTCGTTGTCGAGTTTTCTGCCGCGTGGGAATGCCATGTGCGGCTAAGGTATCAAAACTCAAGGCCGGCATCGCAGGGCAATACAAAATGCCAAATAGAAAGGCCGCCCAATTCGGGCGGCCCGAGCCTGACGGGTAAGAGTCTACCTTCCGAAACCTGCTCTGCCCGCCGACATCTCGTCGCGGGCCTGGTCGGCGGTGCTGTTGATGCCTTGCACGCGCAGCTTGAAGTCGTCTGGGTTGGAGGCATTCTCCAGCGCCGTTTCGTAGGCGATCAGCCCGTGGGTGTAGAGGTCGTACAACGACTGATCGAAGGTCTGCATGCCATATTGCGAGGTGCCCTGAGCCAGCGCTTCCTTAATGGCGCGCGTTTTTTCCGGCACGATGATGCACTCGCGCACGTAGGCGGTGGAGATCAGCACCTCGACCGCGGGCACGCGGCCGGAACTGTCGCTGCGGCGCACCAGGCGCTGGCTGATGACGGCGCGCAGCGTGGCCGCCAATTGCAAGCGGATCTGTTTCTGTTCCGGCGGCGGGAAGACGGAAATGATGCGGTTGATGGTTTCCACCGCGTCCAGCGTGTGCAGGGTGGAAAACACCATGTGTCCGGTTTCGGCGGCGTGCAGCGCGGTGGCGATGGTTTCCAGGTCGCGCATTTCGCCCACCAGGATCACGTCCGGGTCCTGGCGCAGGCTGGCGCGCAGGGCGGAGGAGAACGAGGGCGTATCGACTTCGACTTCGCGCTGGTTGACGAATCCTTTTTTGTCGCGGTGCAGGAACTCGATGGGATCCTCGATGGTGATGATGTGTTCCGGCCGCGTGGAATTGATCTTGTCGACCATCGCCGCCAGGGTGGTTGATTTACCGGAACCGGTGACGCCGGTGACCAGCACCAGGCCGCGCGGCATGTCGCAGATCTGCTCCACGATCTTCGGCATGTAGAGTTCGTCGAGCGGGCGGATCTTGGTGGGAATGACGCGCAGCACCAGGCCGACGTTGCCGCGTTGCTGGAAGACGTTGACGCGGAAGCGTCCCAGGCCGGCGACGCCGTAGGCCATGTCGAGTTCGGCGTTCTCCTTGAATTTCTGCTTCTGCCGGTTGGACATCATGCTGAAGGCCATGCCGAGCATGTCTTCGGCGGAAACGCGCGTTTGGTCGGCGAGCGGGACCAGTTCACCGTCGATTCGCACGTGCGGGTAGTTGCCCACCTTCAGGTGCAAGTCGGACGCTTTCCGGTCCATGGCGGTGCGCAACAGATCGTCAATTTGCATGCAAACTTCCTGGAATCTTGCTGGTGAGGCCGAACCTATCACGGAACCAGGCAGGGCTCAAGGTACTGGTAGGCTTCCGTCTTCCGGGCTAAAGATTGGCGAATTGCGGCCCGGCGCGGGCCCCGCAGCGCTGCAAATCAGCCCTGAAATGGCTCGTCGGCGCTGCCACCGTAGATGCTGGGCACCTTGGACCGCATGGGACGCAGATAGGTGGAGAGCTGCCCGCGATGGTGCACGCTGTGGTTGTTCAGCAGGATCAGGTATTGGAACAGAGGCTCCGCCCGGAAGCCGAAGAAGGGCACCGGGGTCATGAGCTGTTCGGGCGTCATCTCGCGCACCCGCTGAATCGCCTTGGGAAAATTTTCCTCGTACCAGCGCAGGACCTCGGCGATGGTGGCCGGAGCGGGCGGCGGGGTCGTCATGGCGATCTTCATGTCCGCAATCTTGTTCAGGAACTCGACGTCCTCACAGGCGATGTGCCAGGCCAGTTCATGCGCATTGCGCGCCTTGGGATCGGGCCGATAGCTTTTTTGGTCCTCGGGAATGCCGGCGATCACTTTCCTGGTCGCCCGCGATTCGGCCACCATGGTGGAGAGAATGAGTTCGCGATAAGCGAGGACGAATTCCGGCGTGACGGCGGATTGGGTGCTGACGGCCATGGCGTAACTCCTGGTGGGAAACGAAAGCCGGAGCGCATGGCCCCGGCTCTCGGTCCCTGAAATCGAAGCGGAAACTACACGGTCACCGGCTGCCGGGTGCTGTTCTTCACCGGCACGGGCGTGAGCCAGTGGTAGCGGTCGGGTTCGGTGCCGTTGATGATCCCGTAAAACTCCTTCTGGATGGCCTTGGTGCAGGGCCCGATGACGCCCTTGCCGACGGTGATCTTATCGACCGAGCGGATGGGAGTGATTTCCGCGGCGGTGCCGGAGAAAAATACCTCTTCGGCAATGTAGAGCATCTCGCGCGGCATGGGTTGCTCAACCACCGTGATGCGCAGGTCCTTGGCAATGCGGATGACGGAATCGCGCGTGATTCCGGGCAGCACCGAGTTGCCCAGCGGCGCGGTGTACAGGTTTCCCTGGCGCACCACGAACAGGTTCTCGCCCGAGCCTTCGCTGACATAGCCGTTGGTGTCCAGGGCGATGCCTTCGACGTAGCCGTTGAGGATGGCCTCCATCTTGATGAGCTGCGAGTTCATGTAGTTGGCGCCGCTCTTGGACATGGCCGGCAGAGTGTTGGGCGCGATGCGCGTCCAGGAAGAGACGCAGACGTCGACGCCCTCATCGCTCGATCCAAGATATTTTCCCCACGGATAATTGACGATGTAAACCTCGATCGGAGATTTGAACGGGTTCACGCCCGCTTCGCCGTAGCCACGCAGGACCAGGGGCCGGATGTAGCAGGGCGAGACGTTGTTGACGGCGACTAGCTCCAGCATGGCGCTGACCAACTCGTCGCGCGTGTACTCGAACTCCATGCGGTAGATTTTCGCCGAGTCCATGAGCCGTTGCATGTGTTCCTGCGCGCGGAAAATCGCCGGCCCTTTGGGCTGGGCGTAGCAGCGGATCCCCTCAAACACCGACGAGCCATAGTTCACCACGTGCGACATCACGTGGATGTTGGCTTCGTCCCAGGGAATCAGTTTGCCGTTGTGCCAGATTTTCTCGGTCTTCTGAATGGCCATTTGGGTCTCCTTCGCGGGACATACCGCCGCCTGCTCGAACCACTGCCAATCGCTATTGGCGCTGCCGCGAACCGTTTGCCGGGCGCAGGTCCGCCTGCCGGCAGACAGGCGAAATCGGCTTACAGAATGCGTAAAGTACGCGCAGTGTTACAACTCATTATAGCCGAGGTAGTTCGCTGCGACGGCAGGGAAAAACACGATCACAAGCAGGAGTGAGGGATGGACTTGCGCAAGAACCAACCACTGGTTCCAATATCCCGCAAAGGAGGACTATCGTCGCGCAGGCAAATTTCTTCTCCATGAATTCGTGCTCATGCCGGATCATTTCCACGTGATTATCACACCCAATTACGACATTCCTCTGGAGCGCGCCGTCCAGTTCATCAAGGGCGGGTTTTCTTATCGCGTGAAGAAGGAAATGGGATCGAACTTGGTGATTTGGTCTACGGGGTTTAATGAGCATCGCATCAAGGACGCAGAAGATTACGACCATCATCGGCAATACATCTGGAAAAATCCGGTGCGAGCGGGATTCGTGAAAAGCCCCGGAGAATATCCATATTCATCCGTAGCCTTGGGGATCGAACTTGATCCGGCGCCGCCAGGGCTAAAGCCCTTTGAATTTGAGGCGACGGTTTCGCCGGGCTAAAGCCCGGCGCTCCCACCATTAAAGCCCCGGCGCTCCCACGGAAATCCTGCGAGCTCACACGAGTCCGGCGGTCCCGCAAGCGATGGACAAGCGCGCTTCAGCTTTTCGCAGGGGTGGCGGTGACGACCGGTTTTTCCGGATCGCTGACCTTCTTGACCACGGGCAGTTCGTCGCCGCGGATGAACTGCGGGTTACGCCGCATGTCGGGCATGGCGGAGAAAGGCTTGCTGTAGTCGTTGCGCGCGTTCCAGAACAGGAAGCCGATGCCGCCGTTCTGCTTCGCCACCTTCACCTGGGTCTCGACGTACTGGGGCGAATAGCTGGGGGTCTTCCAGCCGAAGGCTTGCAGCCAGGGACGCAGCACCACCCCGCTGTCTTTTGTGATCTTCTGAAAGCGCTCCATGGATTCGGAGATGAAATGCTCCGGCGCGTCGCCCGGGACCTTGTAGCCGTCCATGCCGAAGAAGTGCGAGGGATAGATCATGGGCGACAGCACGTCGCAGTACTTGGCCATCTGCGGGATGTCCTGGCCGGTATGCGACAGGTCGATCGAGCGCTGCCAGGCCATCACGCCAAACACATCGAGCGAGAACAGGACCTTCATGGGGTGCAGTTCGCCATAAGCCTTCGACAGGAAGTCGGTGACCACTTCGCTGCGCTGCGTGGGCGGCGCCGCCATCTCCTTGCCGTCGGCGCCTTTGGCCGCCCGGTGCAGGGGATGGGAATCAAAGTAGAAGCTGGCGTCTTTCTGGTCGCCCTCGGCGGGGAAGCGGACGTAGTCGAACTGCACCTCGTCTACGCCGTCGAGCGCGGCCTGCCGGGCGAGCGCGATGTTGTACTGCTGCACCTCGGGCTTGGAGGGGTCGGTCCACACCAGCTTGCCGTTTTCACGCCAGGCCTGCCGGTGGGCGCGCGATTGCACTGCCAGCTCGGGATGCTGCGTTACCAGCTTCTCGTCGCGAAAGATCGCAATCCGGGCGATGGCGTGCATGCCCTGCTGGTGCAGCCAGCGAGTCAGCTTGGGCAGGTTCGGTATATAAGGATGCGGCCCGCCGGTATTCAGCGGGTGCTGGAATGGGATATTGACGATGCCGTCGCTGTCCTTGACGTCAAACACCACGGCGTTGCCGCCAGCTTCGCGCCAGCGTTGCACCAGCTTCATGCCGTTGACGCTGCCCGCCATGACGCCGGTGAGGTAGATCGCCCGTACTTCGTAGTTGCGCTCCACCGGGATGGGTTGCTGGGTAATCGGACCTTCCATTCCGGGGATGATGAGGGTCTCGCCCGGCTTGAGGGAAATTCCCTTGATGCCGGTGTTGCGCTGGCGTATCGCGGCTTCCATCTCCGAGTGCGTCATGTAAGCGCTGGATGCCCAGTATTTCCGGATCACATGGGGCAGTAGTTCGCCCTTGGCGACCACGTGCAGGACGGTTCCCGGCGGCGCGACCGGCGCGGAAGCCTCCGTCGCCGCGGGAGCGGTTGCGGTGGGCGTGGGGGCAGGCGCTTTGGCTTTGGGCGGATGGCTGGAGCGACTGGTGGTACGTGCGCTTGCCGAAAAGATCATCGCGGCTAAGACAACCGCAGCAACGCCGCCAACAATGAAACGGGCTGACCTGGACATGGTTTGTTTCCAATGTGCTGGGTGCGAAAAAAGCGTAGCACGGGATTTTTCGCTGGCGGCTTTTCTCTTGTGTACTGG
The DNA here is from genome assembly GCA_963797035.1 of Terriglobia bacterium. Taxonomy (GTDB): domain Bacteria; phylum Acidobacteriota; class Terriglobia; order Terriglobales; family Acidobacteriaceae; genus JAIQGF01. The sequence continues at coordinate 64,672 of CAWCOC010000021.1, read as the reverse complement.
TCGGTTACGGAGGGACGTGCCCTGTGGAAAACCGAACGGCATTAGACGTCGATTTGGGGCCGCGAGATGCTGCACTTTTCTGCGCACTCCTTCCGCGTACCCTGATTTTTCCGCCCACTTTGCTGCATCTAATGAAGCGTGGGGTTCGAGAAGACGACACTGGCGCGGCGCATCACCTTTTCCGCATGAAACAACTCCAGTGCAGCTTCTCCCATCTCATGCCTAAGTCGCCTCTCCTGCGAGAGGGGACAGGGGCCCCTTGAAAGCTGGGGATTATGAAAACCGGCATCAATGCAACCCTCGATCCGAGCCGTCGCAGTGGCGACGCGCAGGACTTTGAAAACGCGATCCGCCGCAAGATTGTGGGCCAGAACGTTGCGGTGGAAAAAGTCGCCGAAATCTACCAGATGTTCCTCGCCGGCCTGAACCCGCCGGGGCGGCCCATCGGGAACCTGCTCTTCCTCGGGCCCACCGGCTCGGGCAAGACCCGGGTAGTGGAGTCGGTGGCAGAATCGCTGTTCGGCGACGCACGCGCTTGCATCAAGATCGATTGCGCCGAATTCCAGCATTCCCACGAGATTGCCAAGCTCATCGGCTCTCCCCCGGGATACCTGGGCCACCGCGAGACGCACCCACTGCTCACGCAGGAAGCGCTCAACCAGTGGCACACGGAAAAGCTGAAGCTCTCCTTGTTGTTGTTCGACGAAATCGAGAAGGCCTCCGACGCGCTCTGGCAGTTGCTGCTCGGCATTCTTGACAAGGCGACGCTGACCCTGGGCGACAACCGGCGGGTGGACATGTCGAGTTGCATGATCTTCATGACCTCCAACCTCGGGGCCGGGGAAATGACCGAGCTGATGATGGGCGGCATGGGGTTCGCCCAGAAGCCGATTGAGATCGACAACAAGTTCGACGAGAAGATCGACCGCAGCGCGGTGGAAGCGGCGCGCCGCAAGTTCTCGCCCGAATTCATGAACCGCATCGACAAGGTGGTGGTTTTCCGCACGCTGCGGCCCGAACACCTGGAGCAGATCCTGGAAATCGAGCTCGGCATGGTGCAGCAGCGCATCCTGCAGGCCACAGGCAACAACCAGTTCGTGTTTTCCTGCACCCCCAAGGTGAAACAGTTCCTGTTGCGAGAAGGCACCGATCCCAAGTACGGCGCCCGTCACTTGAAGCGCGCCATCGAGCGCTTCGTCGTGTTCCCGCTGGCCAACCTGGTTGCCACCGGGCAGGTGAAGCTGGGCGACTTTGTCCGCATCGACATGAACTCCGAGGGACGCATGGTCTTCGTGAAGGAAGCGGAAGGCGCCCTGGTCCCGGTTTTGCTGGAGAAGTACGGGCCGGAGTTCGTCACCCCGGCGGCGGCGGTCCGCGTTACCCGTGCGGGCGCGCGGCGCGAGGTGGGCGCCCCCGGCAGCCTGGGCGAAAAGTAGCGCTGCTGGCAGAGCAGTGAAGTGCCGCGGGTCGCCGCGGCACTTTTTTTGGGCATATTCCCGGCTGTTGCGTCTCGGTTAAACTCTCACAGCAAACCACCAGGTGTGAGGAGAGCCGCCATGCCCTGTGATCCCGCCGTGTTGAAGCAGGTCCCGTTGTTTTCACTGCTCGACGACGACGAAGCCGCCGTTCTCGCCGGACAAACTGAAATGAAGTCGTATGCTCCGCGCCAGAGAATCTACAAGCGCGGCGACAGCGGGGGTCGCGGCTACGTCCTGGTCTCGGGCACGGTGCAGGTTGTCACCATTGACGAGGATGGGCAGGAAGTGGTGGTGGATGAGCCCGCGCCCGGCGAGTTCTTCGGCTTCGCCTCCATGCTGGAGCAGACGCCTCATCAGACCGATGCCGTCGCTACCGATCAGGCGGTCTGCATCGAGGTGGACCGCAACGACATTCTGGTGCTGCTGCAGCGCAAGCCCCATGCCGGCATGGATATGCTCTCCGTGCTCGGACACCAGTTCCATGCCTCGCAGCAACTGGTGCGGGTCCGCGCTAATCGCCACCCGAACGAGGTCATCGAAGAGCATGTGACCCTGGGCGAGAGCATTGCCGATAGCGTGGCATCCTTCGGCGGATCCTGGACGTTCATCATTGTCTTTGGTCTCGTGCTGGCGGCCTGGATCGGCGCCAACGTCGCCCTGCGCAACCGGTCCTGGGACGCTTATCCTTTCATCCTGTTGAACCTGTTTCTCTCCATGCTGGCCGCCATCCAGGCGCCGGTCATCATGATGAGCCAGAACCGGCAGGACAAGAAAGACCGGCTGCGCGGCGAACTCGATTACGACGTCAACCGCCGCGCGCACCGAGAAATCCAGGGACTGGCGCACAAACTCAACCTGCTCGCGGACCGCCTGGGCGACATCGAGGAGCTGCTGCGGGCCAAGGCATGACCGCGGCTCCGGCGCGCTTTTTGCAAACGCGCGCGACTCCTTGGCATCTAATTTGTTAGTTCCCTTAGGACTGGATCGCCCGGCGGCGTACGCTGCTGCCTGTGAGGAATTTGTGAGACTTGCTTCAGGATTTACACGAGCGGTTGCGCTTGTTCTTGTCTTTCTGATCGCTTGCCCGGCATGGATGCTGGCTGCGGTGGGCAATGAGCCTGTCCTGCCCGATCCGGGGCTGGCTGCCCCAAGGGACCAACAGATCCAACTCGGCCAGCAGGCGGTCGGCGAAGTTTACAAGCAGATGCCGGTGCTCTCCGACAGTAATGAGCTTACCCGTTACGTGCAGTCGCTGGGGCAGCGGTTGCAGGCGGTGATTCCTGAGCAGTACAACTGGCCGTACCAGTTCCATGTCGTGCAGCAGAAAGAGATCAATGCCTTCGCGCTGCCCGGCGGTCCCGTCTTTGTGAACGTGGGCACCATCCTGGCCGCCGATAACGAAGCTGAACTGGCGGGCGTGATTGCGCACGAGATGGCGCACGTCTACATGCAGCATTCCATCAAGGGCATGCGCAAGCAGGGAACCACGCAGGCGGCGGGGCAGATCATCGGCGGCATCCTGGGCGCGGTGCTCGGCGGCACCGCCGGCGCGCTGGCCAACATGGGCGCGCAACTGGGCGCCGGCGTGCTCAGCATGAAGTACTCGCGCGCCGACGAAGCCCAGGCCGACGCCGTGGGCGCCATCATCATGTACAAGGCCGGCTACAACCCTGTCCGGCTGGCGGAATTCTTCCAGAAACTGACGCAGCAGGGAGGCAGCGGCGGGCCGCAATTCCTCAGCGACCACCCCGATCCCGGCAACCGCGTGCAGGCGGTGAGGAGCGAGGTTGCGAACTGGCCGCGGCGCCACTACCGCGAGAACTCGACGCAGTTCGTGCAGGTGAAGCAGGAAGCGAGCCGCATCCGCGCCTATACCGCGGAGCAGATCCAGCAGATGGCCAAGAACGGTCAAATCCACAACGTCAGCGGTCCCGGCGGGGTGCAGACCGCGCCCGAGCCCGCGGGCCGAGTGCCCTCATCAGAGGTCATGCCCAGCGGCGACTTCCAGCAGTTCAACGGACCGTTCTCCATCGACTATCCGAGCAACTGGCAGACCGGGCAGGACCAGCAGTCCGGGTCGGTCACGATTGCGCCGCAGGCGGGCGTTTCGCAGAATGGACTTGCGTACGGCATGATTGCCGGACCATTTCAGCCGCAGAATGCCGGCAACCTCGACGACGCAACCCAGCAGTTGATCTCCAGTCTCCAGCAGCAGAACCCCGGCATGCGCGTGGCCGGCAGGTTCCAGAAGATCACGGTGAACGGTGTGCTGGGACGGTCGGTTGACCTGCTCGGACAATCGCCGCTCGCCGGTTCTGACGGCCGGCCGCTGGAGGAACACGATTGGCTGATCACCCTGCCCGGCGGCAACGGCGCCATCGTGTCGATGGTGTTTGTCGCCCCGGAGAACGACTTCTCCCGCCTGCGCCCAACGTTTGAGCACATGCTGAAAACGTTTCGCATGGGCCAGTAGGGCGCAACCAACGGGCAGCGTGAGTGATTACGGAGGTGACGGTCCGGGACAAACCTCGCTCCCGTGCGGTTGCGCTTCTCGCCAGGAATTTCATAATCTGATGGGACGCTTCACGGAGAAGCAGTTGCCGGATGCCATCCGCCTTCCCTAAAACCAGTAAAGCCAAACCATCGGTTGACGACACCGGCAACCAAACGCGTCCCGCATCGCCCAAGCGCGGCAAGGTCAAGTACATCGCCATTAATCTTTTCCTGGTTTTTCACCTGCTGGCCATCGGGTGCTGGGTCATGCCTGTCGATATCCCCCTGGTTTCGCTCTGCAGAAACCTGGTGCAACCGTATTTGCTCTGGTCGGGGCTGTTTCAATCCTGGGACATGTTTGCTCCCCTGCCGAAAAGCGCTAATACCTACATCGACGCGGTGCTGATTTACCAGGACGGCTCAAGAAAGACATGGACGCTGCCCAGGATGGAAGAACTTGGCCTGACACAGAAGTATTTCAAGGAGCGCTACCGAAAATTTGCCGACAGTCTTCAAACTGAAGACAACGAAGCCCTGCTGCCGGATGCCGCGCGCTATATTGCCCGCCTGAACAGCACTCCCGCCAATCCGGTGAAGACCGTCCTCCTCATCCAGCACTATTCCTTCATCGTGCCCCGCAACGATGGTTCCTATGCGCCCGAGCCCTGGGAGCAGCATGTGCTGCTCGGCTACGGGGTAAGGCCGGAGGACTTGCAATGACAGTGCGGCCGCTGTTCAGGGCGTGGAACGAATTCTTTTTTGCCGAACAATCGCCGGTGCCGATCGCGCTGTTTCGGATCCTCTACGGGCTGCTGGTGGTCGCCACCCTGGTGCTGCTGCGGTCTGACTGGCTCGCCTGGTTCGGAGTGCATGGCTGGGTGAGCCCGGCGACCGTAGCCAGCCTTGCCCCCGGCGTGCGCTTGAACCTGTTCTCCATCCTTCCGCGCAGCGATGCTTGGATCGAGGCGATGTTCTGGGTTTTCCTGGCATCGGCCATCCTGCTGACCACGGGATTTCTGACCCGCCTGAACAGCGTGCTGGTGTTTCTGTTCCTGACTTCCATCCAGCAGAGAAACCTCTACATCACCAACAGCGGAGACACCTTTCTCCGCCTGGCGGGATTCTTCCTCATCTTCGCTCCGGCAGGCGCCGCGCTTTCGCTTGACCACTGGCTGCGGGTGCGGCGGGGCAAGGATCCCGCCCAGCCGCGGCCGCGAAGTCCATGGGCACAGCGCATGATCCAGTTGGAGCTGTCGCTGCTGTACTTCGTGGCCTTTATCTGGAAGCTGAAAGGAGCGCCCTGGGTGCAGGGAACAGCGCTGTTTTATGTCTACCATCTCGACCAGTTCCGGCGCTTTCCGGTGCCCTCGGCGCTGTTCCATCCCTGGGTGTTGAAGCTGGGAAGCTGGTCGGCGCTGGCGCTGGAATTCTCGCTGGGTGTTCTGATCTGGGTGAAGGAACTGCGCTATTACGTGCTGGGCGTGGGGGTGTTGTTCCATCTCTGGATGGAGTATTCGCTGAACATTCCGCTGTTCCAGTGGACCGTGCTCTCGGCCTATGTCCTATTTATTGATCCGGCCGACCTCAGCCGCGTGGGAAACTGGATCGCACGGAGAGTTGGGTTACATGCGCTGGGGCACGGAGCGGCGAGATCCGCAGAGTCCCGAGACTAGGATGGAACCGAGATCACGGTGGAGAAGCGCTGCGGGGATCAGATCGGCCGCTAGCCTTTCTTCAACTCGATCAGCACCTGGCGCGCCACTTCCTTCAGGGTTTCAAAGACGCCGAGGCCCTGGCAGGCCACGGCTTCCAAAACCGGTTCGTTGTGCCTCGCCAGCTCTTTCTTCAAGTCGGTGACCGGCAGCACGTTGGGCAGGTCGCGCTTGTTCAACTGCAGCACGTAGGGAATTTTAGTGACATCGTAGCCGTGCTCTTTCATGTTGTCGCGCAGGTTGTCCAAGGCTTCCACGTTGGCATCCATGCGCTCTTCCTGCGAGTCGGCGACAAACACCACGCCGTCCACGCCGCGCAGGATGAGCTTGCGGCTGGCGTCATAGAAGACCTGCCCGGGCACGGTATAAAGGTGGAAGCGGGTCTTGAAGCCGCGAACTGTGCCCAGGTCGAGCGGCAGAAAATCGAAAAACAGGGTGCGATCGGTCTCCGTCGCCAGGGAAATCATCTTTCCCCTCTGCTGGTCGGAGGTCTTGTCGAAGATGTATTGCAGGTTGGTGGTTTTGCCACCCAGGCCGGCCCCGTAATAGACGATCTTGCAGTTGATCTCTCGCGCTGCAAAATTGATGAAACTCAAGTCGGCCCCTTTTGTCGGGCGCATCGCAGGGCACTCCCGCGACGCGCCGCGAATTCCTATCTACAGCTGGGAAAAATCGTTTATATCACAGCGCCAGCCGCCGAATGCAAGGCTTACCGCGTCGAGCGCTGCGGCGGCAGCGGGTAATATCCCTGCTTCGCCGTCACCTTCAACCCCGGCCGGTCCACCCGCACTTCCACGTCCCGATACTTGCTGGACGGGGTGGCCCGGGTGGTGTAACCGATGGTGTACTGGTTGCGCGCCTCCTCGGTCAGGCGGCTGTACGCCTGCTCGATCGCCGACGAGGTGAATTCGCTGAACACCTCTCCCCCGGTGGCGTTGGCGTAGTTGGGAAGGATGTTGCCGTAGAGCCCGGTCTTCGGAATATGGATTTTCTGCGCCTGGCCGTATCCGGGAATGCCGGCTGTGCCCACCCCCACCGCATACACCGAAATCTGGTTGGTCAGCAGCACCTTCATCACCTCGCCGTAGCTCGCCGAGGAGCGGTATTCGGTGCCGTCGCTGATTACGAAGATCACCTTGCGGCGGGTCGGGCTGCTGCGCGACAAATCCAGCGCCGCCTGCAGCACGGCGTCGTTCAGCACCTTGGCTTCGCGCTGCCCGGTGTAGGTGGGCGTGGGATTGACTCCCGGGTCGATGTTGCGTCCGTTGACCGTTCCCGCCGGATAACCGAAGGGTCCGCCCACAACCGGCGCGCCTCCGGTGCGTCCCGACGCTTTCTTTCGGATCCTGTCCATCGCTTGGCTGACCTTGTTGCCGGATGACGGGGTGAAGTCCTGCACCTTCTGCACCGTGCTGCCGAAGGTATAAAGGCCGACCTCGTCGAACTGCCCGAAGGCGCCGACCAGCGCCGGCAGGGAATCGCGGACCTTGCGGAATTCCACGTCGGGGATGCCGAGATCGATCACCACCGCCGCGGTCAGCGGAAACGGATCGCTGGTGAAAAAGGTCATGTGCTGCTCCACCCCGTCTTCCAGCACGCGGAAATTCTGCCGCGACAATCCTTCCACCAGGTGACCCGAACCGTCCTTCACCGTGACCGGAACGACCACGAAGTTCACGTCCGTGGTGAGGGTGAACAGCCGGTCGCGGTCGCTGCCCGATTCCGGAGCACTGCCCGGAGGCACGGTGGTGATCTCCGGCGAAGGCGGGGGAGGCGGCGTAACCGTCTCATTGGCGGAGGGAAACTTCTCGGCCGGGCGGCTGGCCGAGGGCGCATCGGGAATGCCGGTTTGCCCGGCCGGCGGGGTTTGTTGTGCCAGGGCGAGTCCGGCCGCCAGCAGCGCCACCAGGGCAGCCGCGACATTTTTACTGCGACATTTGCCTGCCTTCATCATCTTAATTTACCAGCCGGCAGCAACATTCCGGTCGAGCGCTGCTCTAATCGTAGTGAGTACTGCGTTAGAATAAACCCAAGCGAGCCGGAAAGGCTCAGAGAAGTGTATGTTCCGATCCCTCCACAAACAATTAAGTGCGGTAGTGGTCCTGTTGTGCCTGGTTGGGACCGCGGTGGCGCAGGAAGCCGATGCGCAGCGCGGACACGACGATTCCCTCCAGACCTTCAAGGTTGACGTCAACGTCGTCAACGTGTTCTTCAACGTCAAGGACAAGCATGGCCTGCTGATCTCCAGTCTCAACAAGGACCAGTTCCAGATCCTCGAGGATGGCAAGCCGCAGACGATCAAGTATTTTTCGGCCGAGGCCAATCAGCCGCTGACCCTGGGACTCCTGATCGACAGCAGCGTGAGCCAGGAGCGCGTGCTGCCCATCGAGAAGGAGGTCGGCTCAGCTTTCTTGCGAGAAGTGCTGCACGAAAAAGACCTGGCCTTCGTGATCGGCTTCGACGTGAATGTTGACCTGCTGCAGGACTTCACCAACGACGCGCGCGACCTGCGCGCCGGCATGAACCGCGCCCGCATCAACGGCGGCGGCGGCGGCATTCCCGGCCTGGGCGGAGGTCCCATCCCGAACAGCAATCCTCGCGGCACCTTGCTTTATGATGCCGTCTATTTAGCCTCCGCCGAGAAGCTGGGCAAGGAGGTCGGCCGCAAGGCGATGATCCTGCTCACCGACGGCGAGGACCAGGGCAGCCAGACCAGGATGCGCGACGCCATTGAAGCCGCCCAGAAGGCAGACACCATGGTGTACGTGTTGATGATCGCCGACCGCGGCTTCTACGGCGGCTTCGGATACTCCGGCGATCACGACATGAAAAAGATGTGCCAGGAAACCGGCGGCCGGGTGATCGAGGTCGGCAACAAGCCGGAGAAATTGAAGGCGGCCTTCGACCAGGTGGCCGCCGAATTGCGCAGCCAGTACAGCATCGGCTATACCCCCACCAACAACAAGCGCGACGGAAGCTATCGCAAGGTGGAAGTGAAGACCGTCGACAAGGACTATCGCGTGCAGGCCCGTGCCGGATATTACGCGCCTTCGCGGGAGCGGGCGGGCGGAGAGTAGCCGCCGTTCGTCCCAGGGTTTGGCACGATATTCCACCTGGAACACCCGTGTTTATTTTGCGGCGGCGTCCCCAATGGCTTATGCGGTCGCGCTCTGCGGTTCCGCCTGCAAGTCCCCGTAGGAAATCAAATCGATCCCCATCGCCTGAACGCGGCGGCGCAGCGCGGGTGAGGCCAGCAAGCGCAACTCGCGCTGCCCGGCTCCCGGCCGCGTTCCCAGGGCGAGCCAGCGATCATCCTCGTGCGCGGGATGGCAGCACAGCTCCCAGGTGCCGTCGGGAAGCCGCCCCAGCAAATCCAGCAACAGGGGTTCGTTTAAGAAGCCCGTCAAGGTGATTCCGATCGTCCCGTCGGGGGTGAAGATGCCGTGCCATGCGGCCTGGCTTTGAAATTCGGCGGCGAACACGCGCAGCGTCCTGACCGGCAGATAGCGAGACCAAAGGGCGGGGCGGAACAGGACGTCGGTCCAGGCCATGGCCTGCGGCGGTTCAAAAGGGTTGCGCATGGCGCGGACGCCGCGGGCTGCCGCCGCCCGCAGCAGCGGCCGAAAAACTTCCGGAAAGACGTGGACGTGCTTGTGGGTATCGACGTGGGAGACGGCAAAGCCGGCCTGTTGGATCCTGGCGATCTGGGCGGAAGCTTCGCGGGCAATCTCTTCGGCCGGCAGATGGCCGGTGGTGGCGGCGCGGATCAGTTGTCCCAAGCTGTAGCGGAAGCGGCAAGCGCCATCGGAGGCGCGCGTCGCCAGCCGGGGGATCTGATCGGCGGCAAGCAGCGGCACTCCATCCAGCAGGAGGACGTGGCATCCCAAGTCGAAGCCATGTTGACCTGCCAGCTCGAGCGCGGGTTGGAAGGCTTCGCCGGTGGCCATCAAAGACGTGGAGGTGACCACTCCGAGCTGGTGGGCTTCCGCCACCGCGCGATTCACTCCGGAGGTCATGCCGAAGTCGTCGGCATTCACGATGAGTCGCTTCATGAGCTGAGTCAGGCAGCTTCGCGTCCGCCGGTTTGCGCGATCGGAGTAAGGCTGGTAGCATCGGCCGCCGACACCGCCGCGGCGGTGGCCACCACCGCGGGCGCCGGCATCGGACGAGGATAGCTTCCCAGCAGGTCGCGCCACAGGATCTGGAACAGCTCTTTGAAGGTGACGAACCCGTCTTGCACCGGGCGAAACTTGGAGCTGCTGTAATCGTGGGTCAGCTGGATGGGCACTTCCGCCACCTGGTAACCAAGACGGGCGGCGACGAAAAGCAATTCGGGATCGAAACCCCACCCGTCGATGCTCTGGTAGGTGAACAGGTGTTTGGCGGCGTCGCGGGCGAAGGCCTTGAGGCCGCATTGCGTGTCGTGAAAGCGCAAGCCCAGCAGGCGCTGCGTGCACAGGTTGAAGATCCGGCTGCTGGCGCGGCGATAAAGCGGTTGGGTATCGACCGAGTCGCTATGTTCAATCCAGCGGGAGCCGATGGCGATGTCGGCGCCGGCGAGCAAGGCGGCTTCCAATTTCTCGTATTCGCCGAATCCCTCGTGCATGTCGGCATCGCAAAGGAAGATGAACTGCCCGTGGGCCGCCAGCACTCCGCGGCGCACGGCGGAACCCTTGCCCTGGTGCCGGATGCGCAGCAACTTGATGCGATAGGACCTGCGTCGATACAACAGGACGACGTCGGCGGTGCGGTCGGTGGAACCATCGTCGACGACAATGATCTCGGCGCGAACGTTGCGCTCCGCCACATGCTTCATGATGTGGTCGAGCGTGGCCCCAATGCGGCGCTCCTCGTTGAACGCCGGGATAACGATGCTGTAACGGATCCGCCCCTTCATGCTGCCGCCCTCTTGTCTTCCGGCAGCGCCGCGTATGGCTGCTCGATCATTTCTTTTTCGCCTTTATCAAAATCGGCCAAGTACTGGGCCACAATGGCGGGCATGGTCATGGCCATGGCCGCCGCGTAGTTCTGCTCCGCCATGCGACGCCGGCGTTCGGGATCGCGCGCCAGAGCAACCAGTTTCCGGGCGAGATCGAGCGAATCGTCGGTGCGGTAGTAATCGATGGCAAGGTTTTCTTCGGTACAGACGTTGACGATGTCGCCGATGGAGGAGCCGATCAGCGGCAGCCCGTATTGCGCGGCCTGGTGGGCCACGCCGCTGGGTCCCCCGGAGGAGGAGTAGGGCAGCACGGCGACGCTGCAGCGGCTGAAGACGCCGCCAATGCCGTCTTCCGGCAGGTATCCGAGAAACTGGATGCTGGGATCATGCTGGTGCTGACGGGCCAGGCCCGCCATGTAGCCGACGCGGTTGGGATGGTCCTGACCGGCGACGATGAGCCGGGCGTTGGGAACTTGCTGACGCACCGCGGGCCAGGCGTCGAGCATGACTTCCAGGCGCTTGTATCGTCCGAACTTGCCGAAGGCCAGTACCCGGAACTCGTCCTCGCGCTGAGCAAAATCGGGTGGACCAGGCAGGGCGCCGAGGATGCCGTGGCGGTGCACGTTGATGTTAGTGGCCCCATAGCGCTTCATCAGCGTGTCGCGGTACATCTCCAGCAGCACCGAAACCTTGTGCGCTTTGAGCAAGGCGCGCGTGGCCAGGGTCCCGGCCCACAGGTACAGCCCGGGAAAGCGGATATCGGCGTGCCGCAATTCCACGTTTTCCATCAGGTGGTGCAGGGTGACGTGGGTGCGAAATCCGCAGAGCCGCAGCAGCAGCGGGGCGCACAGCCCAACAAAGGCGGCCAGCGGCTGGTCGCCGAAGGTGGAGTAAACCAGGTTGAACCACACTACGTCGGGCTTCAGTTCCCGGGCGGCGGCCAGCAGGCGCCAGGGCGTGGCCAGGCTGTTGAACCCCCAGCAGCGCCTGACCTGGAAGCCATCGAGCTCCGGCAGGCGGGGAGAATACTGATCGGCCAGCACGATGACCTCGGCATGCCGGTTGCGGGCCTGAGTGGCTAAATGAAGGCCGTATTCATTGATTCGCTGCGTGCTCGGAGGAAAGGCTGTGACCAGACAAATCCGCATAGGGGCCCAGGGGGAATCAGTTGCGCATCGTGCCGACCGGAATTACTTCCGCAGAAGTGTTCGGCAATATCTGGGTAGCAGCCGAATTGCCAATGCCGCAATTGTTAACTCTCTGTTAAACCGTGACTAAGGCGGCATCGGTCCAGGCAGTACGGCTGCAATTCCCTCAAAAAAGGCAGTTTTCTAGCCAATGTGGGTACAGCGGTGCTGTCCGGCTACAGCTTGGAAAACCAGGTTATCTTTCAGAGGAATAACTCCCTTACTAACGGTTGCAGGGGTGAGCAGAAGCTGCCGGGAGGGAGGTGTTTCATTTGGTGCCACGCCAGTGACAAGGGACAGGGTAGAAGCCTCCACCGGCCGCTCCCATTTCGGCACTCTGCTTGCGACTGGCCGGCCCACGAAAAAGCCGCGAAGGACCGGTTTATGCCTGGGTTATGCGACCATAGGGTCCGTTCATCAGGCCTTTCATCAGGCCCACAGTGTCGCGCTGCCGAGCGCGAAGGAGAAACCGCCATGATTACCCGCGTTGTCGAGATCAAGACCAAGCCGGGCAAGGCCAAGGAGTTGTGCCGCAGCCTGCATGAGAACGTGCTCGGCATTCTGCAGTCGCATCCTGGGTTCATCGACGAAATCGTGCTGATCGCCGATCACGACGCCGACCAGGTGCTGGCCATGAGCTTCTGGAAGAGCAAGGCGGACGCCGACGACTTTCATCACCGGGAGTTCAAGCGCATCAACGATATGATCCAACACCTGGCGCACACCGCGGCCACGGTCCAGGTTTATGCCGTCGAAACCTCGACCCTGCACCACATCGTCAAGGGCAAGGCGGAAGTGACCTACGCCGATTGAGGACCGAAGAGTAAGGGAAGATTGAAGTTGAGCCTGCCTTGCCAGATTTCTAGCGCAGCACGGCGGCGATTTCGCCGCTCTTGAGCACGTCAGCGACGCGCGCGAAATCCGGGGCAAGGCTGCGATCGTGGTCTAAAGGCGAACAGACGGCGCGAATGGCCGCCACTGCCTGCTGGGCGCGCTTGCCGGGCTTTAGGGGGGCGAGAAAATCCAAGGCCTGCGCGGCAGCGATGGCTTCGATGGCGAGCACGTTGAGGGCGTTGGCGACAATTTTCTTGAGCTTGACGGCGCCGGTCATGCCCATGGAAACGTAATCTTCCTTGTTGCCCGAAGTGGTGATGGAATCGACGGAGGCCGGGTGCGCCAGCACCTTGTTCTCGCTGACCAGGGCGGCGGCGGTCACCTGCGCCATCATGAAGCCGGAGTTCAAGCCCGCGCCGTTGGCGAGGAACGGCGGCAGGCCCTCGTTGAGCGCGGGGTTCACCAGGCGCTCGATGCGGCGCTCGGAGATTCCGGCCAGCGCGCTGAGCGCGATGGCGAGGAAATCGAGCGCGAAGGCCACCGGTTCGCCATGGAAGTTGCCGCCGGAGATGATGTCGCCGTGCGGCTGCGACGATGGCGCCGTACCGACCTGCTTGGGCGCGACGAAGACCAGCGGATTGTCGACGGCGGAGTTCATTTCCACTTCCAGGACTTGCGCGCAGTAAGTGAGGGCGTCGCGCACGGCGCCGTGGACCTGCGGCATGCAGCGCAGCGAGTAGGCGTCCTGCACGCGTCCGCACTCGCGGTGTGACTCGCGAATGGCGCTGCCTTCCAGCATGCGGCGCAGGTTGGCGGCGCTGTGCATCTGCCCGGTGTGCGGGCGAACGTGCTGGATGCGCTCGTCGAAGGCCACGTCGGTGCCGCGCAACGCATCGGCGGACATGGCGCCGATGACGTCGGCCGAATCAACCAGGGCGCGCGCTATCAGCAGCGACAGCGCGCCCACGGCAACCATGGCTTGCGTGCCGTTGATCAGCGAAATAGCTTCCTTGGCTTCCAGCTTCAGCGGCTTGATGTCGGCGCGCTTGAGCGCTTCGCGGCCGGAATAGCGGCGGGCCAGGGGATCGCCGGCGCGGCGCGGACGTTTGGCCTTGGGGTCGGAGTGCCAGGCCTCGCCTTCGCCGATCAGCACCAGTGCGAGATGAGCCAGGGGTGCAAGGTCGCCGCTGGCGCCCACGCTGCCCTGGGAGGGGACCACGGGATGCACGCCGCGATTGAGCATCTCGCAGAGCAGGTCGATCACCTGGGGGCGCACGCCGGAATTTCCCTTGGCGAGAGAATTGGCGCGTAACAGCATCATGGCGCGAACTTCGGGCTCGCTGAGCGGCTCGCCCACACCGGCGGCGTGCGAGCGCAGCAGGTTGACCTGGAGTTCGCGAATCTGGTCGGGTGCGATGCGGACGTCGGCGAGTTTGCCGACGCCGGTGGTGACCGCGTAAGCGAGACGGTTGCCCTCGACCACGTCTTCGACGACGGCGCGCGCCGCCTGCACGCGCAGGCGCGCGTCGGGATCGAGCAGCACCGGGCGCCGCTCGTAGACGGCCTCGCGCAGTTCATCGAGCGATAGTTCGGAGCCGTTGATGTGAAGTGCTCTCATGTTTAGCAATTAGCAATTAGCAATTAGCGATTAGCAAAGCCGAGGCGGAATTGCAGCTAAACGCTAATTGCTAATCGCTGCTTTTCACCGCCCGATGGAAAGCCTGCTGATATTTGTCCGGCAACGGGCGCTTGTTCAAGTTCGTGTCGGTGACAATGTGCGTGGTCTCGCCCTCCGCCAACAAGGTACCATCCCCGGCCCGGACCGCCTGGTAGGCGAAGTGGATGAGCGACTCGCGCGCGTTTTTCAAATGCGTGCGGATGATGATCTCATCATCGTACCGCGCCGGGGCGCGATAGCGGCAACGCGCGTCCACCACGGCGATGAAGCATTGGTCCTGGCTTTCCATTTCCTTGTAGGTGAAGCCGAGCTGGCGCAACAGTTCCACGCGGCCGACCTCAAACCAGATGAAGTAATTGGAATGATAGACGACGCCCATCTGGTCGGTCTCGGCGTAACGGACGCGGATTGTCGTTTCATTCACCACAATTCGCTTCAGTTCAAGTCTGACGCGCGGTTTGGAGCTGCTTCTTGTCTCGGCGAATGAAGAATTAAGAATTCAGAATGAAGAATGCTCTCTCCCTCGGAATTCCATCTCTGACAATTCTTCATTCTTAATTCTTCATTCTTAATTTCAACGTCTCCACTTCGGCTTACGTTTCTCCAGGAACGCCGTTACGCCCTCGCGAAAATCGGCGGTGGTGCGGATGCGGGCGTTGTCTTCGATCGCCTGCTGGATCTGTTCGTCGAGCGCGCGCTGGAGGAATCCATTGATCAGCTTCTTGGTCAGGCGCACCGACGAGGGCGAGAGCTCGAGCAACTGCGCCGCCAACTCGCGGGCGCGCTCCAGCAGCTTCTCGGGCGCGACGACTTCGTTGACCAGTCCGTAGCGGTGCGCCTCGGCGGCGTCGAACAGGCGGCCGGTCATCAGCAGGTCGCGCGCGATCTTGTGTCCCACCTGCCAGACGAGGATGGAGGAGACCAGGGCGGGAATGAAGCCGATCTTCACTTCGGTGTAACCGAACTTGGCTTCCGGAACGGCGAGCGTGAAGTCGCACATGGTGGCGATGCCGGTGCCGCCGGCGATGGCGGCGCCGTTGACGGCGGCGATGGTCGGCAGGGGAAATTCGTAGATGCGACGGAACATTTGCGCCATGAAAGCGGAGTCTTTCAGGTTCTCTTCGTGCGTCTTGCCGAGCAGTCCCTGGAGTTCGTCCAGGTCGAGCCCGGCGCAGAAGGCTTTGCCCGCGCCGGTGATGATGAGCACCTGCGCGCGAGAGCGTTCCACCTCGTCGAGCGCGGCTAGCAAGTCGGAGAGCAGTTGGAAGCTGACGGCGTTGCGCTTCTCGGGACGGTTGAGGGTGATGAGCGCGACGCGATCTTCGTGGGCGAGCGTGAGTGTGTTGTAAGGCATCGTGGTGAGACGCGAACCGGTGATCATCGCAGAAGCTATTAGCTATTAGCAATTAGCGATTAGCAACTAACGCAGCCTGACGGCAGGCGGATGCATTGCCGGGGAAATTGCACGCGAAGCCAATGGCACGCAGCGACATAGCTAATGGCTAATCGCTAATAGCTGTGTTTTGCGCGATATCGGCGTTCATGCGGATGACATTGTCCAGCGGCTTGCGGAAGGGAGCGCCGGCGCCGCGCTGGGCGAGGGCTTCCAGGACTTTCTCTGTGGGAATGTTGCCCACCAGATCGTCCTGGGCGAAGGGGCAGCCACCCAGGCCGCCGATGGCGAAATCGAAACGACGGATGCCGGCGTCATAGGCGGCGAGAATTTTGTCCCACGGCCTCGGCGGGACGGCTGTGCAGGTGGACGCCGATGTCGAGGTAATCGTACTGGGCGAGCACGGCGGCGGTGAGGTCGCGAATCTGCTCGGGGCTAGCGAGGCCGACGGTGTCGGCAAGCGAAATGGAGCGCGTGCCGGTCTTTTCGATCAGGTCCACGGCTTCGAGAACTTCGTCGGCGCTCCACGGGTCCTGATAGGGATTTCCGAACGCCATGGAGATGTAGACCACGGTGTCGAGGCCGGCGTTGTCGGCCTTCTCCTTGATTTTTTCCAGGGTGTCGTAGGCGTCTTCCAGCGTCTGGCGCTGATTTTTTTCGAGGAAGGTGGGCGAGATGGAATAGGGAAACCCGAGGGTGTGCACGGCCTGGGTGGTGACGGCGCGGTCCGCGCCTTTTTCGTTGACCACGATGCCGATGATCTCGACGTCGTCGGGCGGGTCGATCTGCTTGAGCACCTCTTCGGAGTCGGCCATCTGCGGCACGGCCTTGGGCGAGACGAAGCTGACCGCGTCAATATGCTTGAAGCCGGCGCCGATGAGGGCGCGCAGGTAGGCAGCCTTGACCTCGGTGGGGACCTGGCGCGGCAGGCCTTGCCAGGCGTCGCGGGGACATTCGATGAGTCTCAGGTTGTCGGTCATGGGACATCAACCGGAAATATCGCCACTGATGAACACAGATCAACACAGATAAACACCAAATAATACCGATCTCCTCTTCTCATCAGTGTTCATCCGTGCGAATCAGTGGCAAGTCTTTTTCCATCACCCGATCAGGTGTTCGTCATTTGCATGAATCCACAGCGCAATACGCACACGCGAGGGCGCGTGTGCCACACTCGCAAAATCACAACTCGCAACTCGCACCTATGTTTGCAGCACGCCCACCTTGAACTCCGGCACATCCGGGTTCAGCGCGGCGGCTTCCAGGGCGCGGGTGATAGCGTCGCGGGTCTCCAGCGGGTCGATGATCTTGTCGATCCACAGGCGGGCGGCGCCGTAGCGCGGATCAGTCTGCTCGTCGTAGGTCCGCTTCACCGAATCGTAGAGCTCTTTTTTCTCGTCGTCGCTCAATTGCTTGCCGCCGCGCTCCAGTTGCCGGATCTTGATTTCCACCAGCGTTCCCGCCGCCGATTCTCCAGCCATCACGGCGTAGCGCGCCGTCGGCCAGGCGAACAGGAAGCGGGGATCATAGGCTTTGCCGCACATGGCATAGTGACCGGCGCCGAAGGAACCGCCCAGAATCACCGTGATCTTTGGCACCACAGAGTTGGAGACGGCGTTCACCATCTTGGCGCCCGCCTTGATGATCCCGCTCCACTCGGCATCGCGCCCTACCATAAAGCCATTGACGTCGTGCAGGAAGACCAGCGGCACCAGGTTCTGGTTGCAGTCCATGATGAAGCGCGCCGCCTTTTCCGCCGATTCGGTGTAGATGACGCCGCCAAACTCCACGCGCTTGTGGCCCGACTCGTCGGTCTGCTGCTGGTGCTGCTTCTGGTTGGCGACAATGCCGACGGCGAAGCCGCCGATGCGCGCATAGCCGCAGATCACGGTCTTGCCGTACTCGGCCTTGTACTCGTCGAAGCGGCTGCCGTCGACGATGCGCGCGATGATCTCCTTCATGTCGTAGGGGCGCGCCGGATCGGATTCGTAAATCCCGTAAACTTCCTCGGCGGCGTGGAGCGGCGGCTCCGGTTTCTTGCGGTCGTAAGGGGAGAGGCGGCGGTAGCCCATTTTGTCGACCAGCGAGCGGATGCGTGCCAGGCAGGCTTCATCGTTGGGCTCGTGATAGTCGATGGTGCCGCTGATGGCGGAATGCATGGCGGCGCCGCCGAGCGATTCGGCATCCACCTTCTGTCCAATGGCGGCCTGCACCAGCGCCGGGCCGGCGAGAAACAGGCCGCTGCCGTCGGTCATCAGGACGTTGTCGCACATCACCGGCAGATAGCCGCCGCCGGCGACGCACATGCCCATGATGGCGGCAATCTGCGGAATGCCCATGGCGGTCATGACGGCGTTGTTGCGGAAGACGCGGCCAAAATCGTCGGTATCGGGGAAGACGTCCTCCTGCAAAGGCAGGAAGACGCCGGCCGAGTCGACCAGGTAGATGGTCGGAATGCGGTTTTCGATGGCGATGTTCTGGGCGCGGATGACCTTCTTCGAGGTCATGGAAAAAAGGCGCCCGCCTTCACCGTGGCATCGTTGACGATGAGCATCACCAGCCGGCTGTGAATGCGGCCCAGGCCGGTAATGACTCCGGCCGCCGGAGCGCCGCCCCACTCTTCATACATGCCGAAGGCGGCGTAGGCGCCGAGTTCGAAGAAATCGTTGCCGCTGTCGAGCAGCAGCGCAAGGCGCTCGCGCGCCGTGAGCCGGCCCTTCTTGTGTTGCGACTCGATGGCCTTGGCGCCGCCACCTTCGCGGATTTTTTCTTCCTCGTTATGGAGGCTGGCGACCAGGTCGGCCATGGCGCGCATGTTTTTCTCGAATCGCGCTGAGGTGGCGTCCACCCGCGATTCGAGAACGTTGTTGGCGGGCGAAGAAACGTGGGAGTGATCTGCCATCAGGGAATCACCGGAAGCTGGTTACGGTATACCACACGGGGTGCGAGGCTCAAGCGCAAGGCGCAAGGCGCAAACGCGCAAACGAAACCCGCCGCCGTGATCTCTGTTGCGTCTGTGGTTATTTCTTTCTTTCCACCAGGAAGCGCGCCAGTTCTTTCAGCGTGCCGGCGCGCTCGCCAAAGGAATCGAGCTGCGCGCAGCCGGTGTTCACCAGGTCCGCGGCCTTGCGCTCCGATTCTTGAATGCCGTACAGCGCCGGGTAGGTAGCTTTCTCGGCCGCAGTGTCCTTGCCCGCGGTCTTGCCCAACTGCTCGGAAGACTGCGTGACGTCCAGGATATCGTCGGCGATCTGAAAGGCCAGGCCGGCCTTCAACCCGAACGAGCGCAGCCTGGCGACGTCAGCCTCTCCAGCGCCCGCATAGATGCCGCCGCTGACTACGCTGGCGGTGATCAGCGCGGCGGTCTTGGAGCGGTGAATGTACTCCAGGGTCTCGGCATCGGGGTTCTGGTGTTCGGCCTCAAGATCCATTACCTGGCCGCCGATCATGCCTTCGCAGGTGCCGGTGGCGTGCGCAATCTGTTCGATAATGCGGACCCGGGCTTCCGCCGGGCAGGAGATACGCGACAGAACTTCGTAGGCCTGGGTTTGCAGCGCGTCACCGGCGAGGATGGCGATGGCCTCGCCAAAGGCCTTATGACAGGTGGGGCGGCCGCGGCGCAGGTCGTCATTATCGAGCGCGGGAAGATCGTCGTGGATGAGCGAATAGGTGTGCAGCATCTCCAGCGCGGCGCCGAGCGCTTCGATCCCCAGGGGTAGAAGACCGCCGATCATGCGGGCGGCCTCGATGCAGAGGATGGGGCGCAGGCGTTTGCCGCCGGCAAAGACGCTATGCCTCATCGCCTGGTGGATGGAGACGGGATACTGCGTGGCCGCAGGCAGCAACCTCTCCAGCGCTTCGTCCGTCAGCGCGCGCCCTTTTTCCAGGATGTCGGCCAGCATAAGCGCGTCAGTATAACAAGTGCGGTTGCGAGTTCTGAGTTGCCCGGCTTATGGAAGTATCGTGTATGAGTAGCGAATGCGCATCTAACCCCAGGTGCCACGTAAAAAGGGTCGCGTCGCCGAAGCCGCCATTCCCGCCGAGAAATTGCAGCAGCCTTTCCCGCGCGTCAAGCTGCCTGTCCAGCCCCCGTTTCCTCCCATGGAAGCCAAGCTGGTGAAGGAAATTCCCAGCGGCGAGGGATGGATCTACGAGCCGAAGTGGGATGGCTTCCGTTGCCTGGTGTTCCGCCGCGATGACGAAGTGGTGCTGCAGTCGAAGGCGGGGCAGCCGCTGGGACGATATTTTCCGGAGCTGGTAGAAGCATTCCGGAGATTAAAGCCGCGGCAGTTCGTGCTCGACGGCGAGATCGTCATTTTTATCGATGACCAGCCATCGTTCGACGACCTGCTGATGCGAATTCATCCGGCGGAGAGCCGGGTGCGCAGATTGGCAAAGGAAACTCCGGCGTCGTATCTCACCTTCGATCTGCTGGTTGATGAGCGCGGGAACCGGCTGGACAATCGCCCATTGTGCGAGCGACGACCGGAACTGGAGTGCTTTATCAAGTCGCTTGGCCGCCACGACGAGTCGGTCCAGCTTTCGCCGGCGACCACGGACCTCAAGCAGGCCGAGCGCTGGATGAAGGAACTGCAGGGAAGCGGCTTCGATGGCGTGGTCGCCAAGCGTGCCGGCGAGGCGTATGCATCCGGCACGCGCCGAGCAATGGTGAAGATCAAGAAAATACGCACCGCGGATTGCGTGGTCGGCGGATTCCGCTATGCCTCCAAGGGAGGCGCCGTCGGCTCGCTGCTGCTGGGGCTGTACAACGAGGAGGGGCTGCTCGACCACATCGGGTTTACCTCCAGCTTCAAGGCCGAGGAGCGCGCCAAGCTGAAGAAGGTGGTGGAGCCCTTGCGCGGCGGCAGCGGATTCACCGGGCGAGCGCCGGGCGGACCCAGCCGCTGGAGCACGGAGCGCAGCGGAGAGTGGGAGCCGCTGAAACCCAAGCTGGTGTGCGAGGTTTCCTTCGACTATTTCTCCCAGGGACGATTCCGCCATGGAACGAAATTCCTCCGCTGGCGTCCCGACAAGGAGCCGCGCCAGTGCACCTTCGAGCAGGTGCGGTCGAGGCGCGCAACACGCGGAAGACTAGCCAGCTGATCGACGCCGCGGTCCATGCTTTATAATTCGCGGTTCTGTGAGCGCACGGCCCAAGGGTAGGTCGTGGCGCGACCTTTTTTCGTCAAGCGGAGGATTCATGCGACGTCTAGCCGTGGTTCTGTGCGCGTTGTTGCTGGTGGTAGCAGCCCGGTCGCAGGCGCCGCAGGGCAGTGTGCCCGCGAGCACGCTGCAGGCGCCGGTGCCCAATGCCGAACCGGACCAGCCCCAGGGGCCGGGTCAGCACATGCGCGGCTACTCGGACGCCGATGCGGGCACCGAACGGGAGTGGGAAACGAAGTTCCGCGCTATCCCCGAACCCGGCCGCGCGCGCGACTACATGCAGCGGCTGTCGGCGCGGCCTCACCACGTGGGTTCGCCCTACGACCAGGAAAACGCGCAGTGGCTGCTGACCACGTTCAAGTCATGGGGACTGGACGCTCACATCGAAACTTTTGAAGTATTGTTTCCGACGCCGAAACAGCGCGTGGTCGAATTGCTGGAGCCGGTGAAGTTCACGGCCAAGCTGCAGGAGCCAACCGTTTCTGGTGATCCCACCAGCAACCAGCACGCCGAGCAGCTTCCCACCTACAACGCGTACTCCGCCGACGGCGACGTGACCGCTCCGCTGGTGTACGTCAATTACGGCGTGCCCGCCGACTATGAGCAACTGGAGCGGCTCGGCATCTCGGTGAAAGGCGCGATCGTGATCGCGCGTTATGGGCAGTCGTGGCGCGGGATCAAGCCCAAAGTCGCGGCCGAGCACGGAGCGGTGGGCTGCATCATCTACTCCGACCCGGGCGACGACGGATATCGCGAAGGCGACGTCTTCCCCCAAGGGCCGTTTCGCCCCAAGGACGGCGTGCAGCGTGGCAGCGTGATGGACATGCCGACCTATCCGGGCGATCCGCTTACCCCCGGAGTGGGCGCGACGCCGGAGGAGAAACGCCTGCCGCTGACTGAAGTGAAGACCCTGACAAAAATTCCGGTGCTGCCGATCTCATACGCCGACGCGACGCCCCTGCTGGAAAATTTGACCGGGCCGGTGGCGCCGGAGAACTGGCGCGGCTCGCTGCCTTTTACCTACCACGTCGGGCCGGGCGCATCGAAGGTGCACCTGGTGGTGAAATCGAACTGGGACCGCAAGCCGGTGAACGACGTCATCGTGCGCATTCCGGGCTCGAAATATCCCGACGAATGGGTGCTGCGCGGCAATCATCATGATGGCTGGGTAAACGGAGCGGAAGACCCGATTTCCGGACTGGTCGGCGAGATGGAAGAGATGCGCGGCATCAGCGAACTGCTGAAGCAAGGCTGGAGGCCGAAGCGGACCTTGATCTATGCCGCCTGGGACGGCGAGGAACCGGGCCTGCTGGGCTCGACGGAATGGGCGGAGGCGCACGCGCAGGAATTGCGGCAACACGCGGTTGCGTACATCAACTCTGACGGCAACGGCCGAGGCTACCTGATGCTGATCGGATCGCATACCCTGGAACAGTTTCTGAATGACGTGGCGCGCGACATCACCGACCCGGAGAAAAACATTTCGGTGTGGAAGCGGCTTCAGCTCCTGCGAATGAAGCGCGCAACCGAAAAGCAAGATCAGACGCAGCGGCGCAGCCGACGGTCGCGGTCGTCGGAACAGGCGGTGGAGGAGCTCCGCAGCAAAGGCGTGTTGCACCTGGACGCTCTGGGGTCGGGCTCCGATTACACCGTCTTTCTCGATCACCTGGGGATTGCTTCACTGGACATCGGCTACCAGGGCGAGGACGAAGGCGGGATTTACCACTCCATCTACGACGACTTCTACTGGTACACGCACTTCTCGGACACGGACTTTGTCTACGCGCGCGCGCTGGCGCAGACCGGCGGCACGGCGATGATGCGCTTGGCCGACGCCGAGCTGCTGCCGTTTAACTTCGCCAACTTCACCACCGCGATCAAAACCTATGTCGAGGAATTGCAACGCCTGGCCGCCGAGGAGCGCAGCAAGATCGTGGAGCGCAATCGCGAGATCGAAGAGGGAGTGTTTACCGCCACCGCTGACCCGCGCAAGCCTTATGTTCCGCCAGGGAAGGAAGCCGTGCCGCCGTACCTGAATTTTGCGCCGCTGCAGAACGGCCTGGACGCGCTGCAGCGCAGCTCGGAGCGGTACAGCGCGGCCCTGCATCGGGCGCGGCAAAATGGCGGCGCGGCGCCTGGTCCGCTGGCGCCGGTGAACGCGGCCGTCATCAAAAGCGAACGCGCCATGACGTTGCCCGACGGGCTGCCGAACCGGCCATGGTACCGGCACCAGATTTACGCGCCCGGGTATTACACCGGCTATGGCGTAAAGACCATTCCCGGGGTGCGGGAAGCGATCGAGCAGAAACAATGGAAGCAGGCGGATGAGCAGATCGTACGCGCCGGGCAAGTGCTGGAAAACGAAGCCAAGGTGATCGCCGAAGCCGCGGCCGCGCTGGAGAACGCTGTGAAATGAATTTAGCCACAGATTTACACGGATGAACACAGATCAGAAGCAAGAAGTCCGATCTGTGTTCATCAGTGTTGATCTGTGGTCCGATTGTTCTTATTTTCCCGCCTGCGCCGGTTTTTCCATTCCCATCTGCGAGAGCACGAAGGCGTAATCGAAGGCAATTTCCTTCAGGTAATCGTAGCGGCCGCTGCTGCCGCCGTGGCCCGCGGCCATGTTGATCTTGAATACCAGCGGGTTGCTGTCGGTCTTCAGGGTGCGCAGCTTGGCCACGTACTTCGCCGGCTCATGGTAGAAGACCTGGCTGTCGTTGAAGGAAGTCTTCACCAGGATGGTCGGATAGGCCTTCTTCTCCAGGTTGTCGTACGGCGAATAGCTGCGGATGTATTTGTACTCGTCCGGCTTGTTGGGATTTCCCCACTCCTCATATTCCCCAACCGTCAGCGGCAGCGATGCGTCCAGCATGGTGTTCACCACGTCGACGAACGGCACCTTCGCGATCACGATGTGGAACAGATCGGGTCGCAGGTTGGTGACGGCGCCCATCAGCAGGCCGCCGGCGCTGCCGCCCTGCACCACCAGCTTCTCTTTCGACGTGTACCGGTTGGCGACCAGGTACTCGGCGCAATCGATGAAGTCGGTGAAGGTGTTTTTCTTGTTGAACATTCTGCCGGCATCGTGCCAGGGCTTGCCCATGTCGCCGCCACCGCGGACGTGCGCGATGGCATACGCGAAGCCGCGATCCAGCAGCGGCAAAGCGTTGGAGTTGAACCCGACCGGGATCGAGATGCCATAGGATCCATAACCGGTCAGGAACATGGGGTGCGTGCCGTCGCGCTTGAAATCCTTGCGGTACACGATCGAGACCGGAATTTTCGTTCCGTCCTTCGCCGTCGCCCAGAGCCGCTCGGTGGCGTACTGCGTCGGATCGTATCCCGGCACTTCAATCTGCTTGAGCAGCTTCGACGTACGCTTCTCGAGGTCGTAGTCGAAGACCGAACTCGGCGTGACCATGGACTGGTAGCCGTAGCGGTACAGCTTGGTCTCGTATTCGCGATTGTTGTTCGGAGACGCGGAGTAAACCGGCTCCGGAAATTCGATGCGATGAGTAGCGCCGGTCTTGAAATCCACGAGTGTCAGGTGAGGCAGCGCGTTCTCGCGCTCCACCCGCACGTAAAAGTCTCGAAACACATCGATGTTGCTCAGCATGACCGCCGGCCGGTGTGGTACCAGCTCTTTCCAGTTCTTCTCGCCGGGGTCGCTGATAGGCGCCGTCACCAGCCGGAAATTGCGTCCGTGGTCGTTGGTGCGGATCAGGAATTGGTCGCCGTGGTCGTCGACGTAATACTCGTGGTCCTGCCGGCGCGGGCTGATGAGCTTGAACTCGCCGGTGGGCTGGTCGGCCGGCAGGAAGCGCATCTCCGACGTGGTGTGGCTGCCGATCTCCAGCAGGATGTACTTGCGGCTGCGCGTGCGCTGTACGCCGACGTTGAAGCGCTCGTCCTTCTCTTCGTAGACCAGGTCATCGGGCTTGCCCGAGCCGAGCACGTGACGGTACAGGCGATAGTGTCGCTTGGCGGCGTCTTCCACCGTGTAAAAGAGTGTCTTGTTATCGGCGGCCCAGGCGACGGAACCGACTTTTTCGGCGACGTCTTTCACCACCGCCCCGGTGCGCAGATCCTTGACGTGCAGCTTGTATTGCCGGAAGCCGGTGTTGTCGGTGGAGTAGGCCAGCAGGTTGGCATCGTTGCTGACCGAGAGTGCGCCCAGGGACATGAATTTCTCTCCCTTGGCGAGTTGGTTCACGTCGAGCGTGATCTGTTCGGGCGCCTCCAGCGTTCCGGCTTTGCGGCAGTAGATCGGGTACTGCTTGCCTTCTTCGGTGCGCGAGTAGTACCAGAAAGCGCCTTCGCGATAGGGGACCTGCACGTCGGTCTGCTTGATGTGCCCGAGCATCTCCTGGTAGAGGGCCGTCTGCAGGCCCTCGGTGCCATTCATGACCGCGTCGGCGTAGGCGTTTTCGGCGTTCAGGTAAGCGGCCACGTCGGGATTCTGCTTGTCACGCAGCCAGAAATAGTTGTCGGTTCGGTGGTCGCCATGAACCGTGACGTCCTTGGGAATTGCCTTGGCCACGGGCGGCTTCGGACTGTCGACCTTATCGGCGGCTACTGCGGGTGTGCTGGTCGGAGATGCTGTCATGGATATCAGGAACAGAAAGATAGCGATGCTTTTCATTTAGATTCGGGTACTCCTGGACAGGATTCGTGGTTCAAGGGAACGGGCAAGTATAGCGGGCAGGGAAGCCGGGTCAAGCATCGATGCGGCGGCCGGCAAACCCTGGCCTGCAGCCGGCATCGGTAGAAGTACGGAATTACGCGGAGGAGCTCATGCTTCGATTTCTGCTGGGACTCGGCCTCGGTTATGGCTTGGGATTGTTGATTGCGCCCGCGTCAGGCGAAGAAACGCGCCGGCAGCTCATGCAACAGGGAGAAGAAAAATTAGCGGACGTGGTGCAAGTGGGGAGGGAACGTGCCGGTGAGATCGGGCGCGAAGCCAGCCAGAAAGCCTTCGATGAGGCCGCCAAGAGGACTGTTGGTCAGGACATCGTGGACCGCAGCCGGCAAGCCTAGAAGCCCTTTTCAGGCTGGTTGCGAGTGCAGCCGTTCGGCGGCGCGGTGCCGGTAGGCGAACATCTTCTCTAATGCGCGGCGCACGAATATCGCATTCACTGCGTCGCCCAGCTTGCCCCAGCCAACTTCATACTGCACGGTGTCGCGAATCACGGTTCCCGCTCCGCTTGCGTCGAATGAGTGCCGGTGGTCCCAAATCTTGAAGGGCCCTCTCACCTGCACGTCACGAAAAAATTTTCCAAACTCGAATTCCGTAATTCGGGCCAGCCAGCGGCCACGGAAGGGCAGCGGCGGTACCAGCCGCACCGAAATTTCGATTTCAGAACCCACGCCCGCAAGGCCGTTTTCCCCGGCAGGTGAGACCAGTTTCAGGCGGATAAGACGCGCCGCCGACGCTGGTGGGCTGATGCGAGGCAGGTTGGCAGGGTCGGCAAAAAAGCGGAAACTGCGCTCCACGCCTGCGTTTACCACCTGCGACGTTTCGAAGAAATCCATCATTTCATTGGTTTCGATGACGCGGCGGTTGAACCAGGAAAGTAAACCCCACTGCTTGTGTGTACTCCTGCGGTAACACCAAGGCCTAGAAATTTCCACAGGACATGTCCGACGGTTCCGAGGACCTATAAAATTACTGTTGACAAGCAATCACTTAGGCGTAGGATGTGGTCGAAAGTGGTTAAAAGTGGTTAGAAGTTGGCTCGTTATGGGTAGCCGGCGCCGAAATGATGGCGCCAGTGGAATGATCGAGAAAATCCCCCAACTCGACCCTGACGAACCCGAATTTGAGCAGTTGGTGACCGTTTTGACCTCCGTGGCTGCCGGAATCGCAGCCCGGAAACGGAATCGACCGAATGTTTCGCGGCAATCACCCAACCCGCGTCGACGAAAAGGGACGGCTCAAGATGCCGGCCGAATTCAAGCGCGTGATCGACGAGAAATATGCCGCCCGATTCTACATCACGTCGCTGGATGGCAAGGTTGCCCAGATATATCCCTTCGAGGAATGGGAGCGGATCGAGCAGAAGCTGGCGACGCTCTCCAATTTCAATCCTACGAAGAAAAAGTTTCTGACCCACACCAACTATTGGGGTCAGGCAGTCGAGATGGACGCCCAGGGGCGCCTGTTGCTGCCGCAGTTGTTGCGCGATGCGGCGGAATTGAAGGGCGACGTGGCGGTCATGGGCTTTTTGAATCACCTGGAAGTTCGGAACGACGAAGCGGTCCGCAAGGAAGTCGAAGAACCCTTTACGGCCGATGACACGAAGAACCTGGACGACTTGGGCATTTAGCGGTGGATGGGCAAGAGGAACACGCCCCCAGGGGCGGACATGGCAGTCGGGAACAGCGAGTTGGCCATGTTTCAGTTCTTTTAAAAGAAGCGATCGAATTTCTGGCAGTCAAGCCTGGCGGGACCTATATCGACGCCACGGTGGGGCTGGGCGGGCACAGTTTCGAGCTCGCAAGACGCCTCGGCCCACTGGGTCGTTTGATTGGGCTCGATAAAGACCCGAAGGCGCTGGCTATCGCACGCGAGCGGCTGCAGCCGCCGGCCGGATCGGCAACGAACTGGCCGGAGGTGGAGCTGATGAACGCATCGTTCGCCCGGGTCGCGAGAGTTTGTCGGTGAGAACGGAGCCGACGGAATCCTGGCGGACCTGGGCTTGAGCTCGTTGCAGCTGGCGGACGCGGCGCGAGGCTTCAGCTTTCAGGCGGAGGGCGCGCTCGACATGCGCATGGATCCGGGCGCCCCGATGACTGCCGAACAAGCGGTAAACCAGCTCAGCGAGCGCGAGCTTGCTGATTTGATTTACGAATTCGGTGAGGAAAGGAGGTCGCGGAGAATCGCCAGAGCCATTGTCCGGTCGCGGCCGGTACGAACCTCGAAGCAGTTGGCGGAGGTCGTAGCGGGCGCGGCCGGACCAATGAAACCCGGGCGAATTCATCCTGCGACACAGACCTTTCAGGCTCTCCGGATCTTCGTAAACCGCGAACTGGACGACTTGCGGGCGCTGCTGAAGATCGCGTCCGGGTTGCTCCGGGAAGGCGGACGGCTGGTGATCATCAGCTTCCACTCGCTGGAAGACCGGATGGTGAAGGATGCGTTCCGGGACGGCGCGCAGCGCGGCCTCTACCGGCTGCTGACGAAAAAGCCGGTGACCGCGAGGGAAGACGAGGTCGAGCAGAACCCGCGGTCGCGCAGCGCGCGGCTGCGGGCGGTGGAAAAAGTTGTGGGAAATGTGAATAACATCGTATCACGACATAATTAGAGGGCGAGCCAATGGCCAGCACGGCACTTTTAGATTTCCGGGACGGCGTCGCCTCTCTGATTAGGGCGAATGAGTAGTTCCACTAACAAATCCTTCCTTTCGATGCCGTCCCGGGAAGGATTTCAGAGGTCAGCGGCAAGGGAGGTGCGGGATGTACACCGGCACAGTGATCAGCGAATTGATGGAAATGGTGGCGCGGGTCGAAGATCATGCGCAGGATTCGGCAAATGTTTCGGGGCGTGAAGACGAGCTGCTGGCTTCGCGCTTCTTCTACCAGGCGACCGACTCCCAGCCGATGATGATGGGGGTGGCGTAATGGCAGCCGGGGCCACGACACCGCAGGTCTGGACCAGCCGCCGCAGCTGGAGCGGCACGCCCGAGGTTTACTTCACCAAGGCCATCGACAACTCGCGACTGGTGCGCGTCGCCGACACCCAGCGCAGCCGCGAAATGACGCATTTCGCCGGCGCGCTGGCGGTGCTGTTCGTGCTGGTCATGTTTTATGCCTGGCAGCATTTCAGCGCCATCGAGTACGGGTATCACATTGAGGCGGCGAAATCGCAGCGCGACAGCCTGGTGGAAACCAATCGCGCGTTGCGTTTGGAAGAAGCCTCCCTCCGGGACCCGCAGCGCATTGACGCGCTGGCGCGGCAGATGGGCCTGCAGACGCCCTTGGCCGGACAAGTGGTGCGCATCGAGCCCAGCGCCAAGGACCCGGGAGTGCCGGTGATGGCGCGCGCCGATGTCGCAGTGGTTTCCATACCGTAGTCAGGTTTCGAGTTTCACGTTTCACCTTGTCGAGCCGGTTTGGACGGTTGTGATAACGTGAAACTCGAAACGCGAAACCTTTCTTGTGAAGCTGTAACAGGTGGACGCCCGTGGCGGTAGCTAGGTTCCTTGACGATCCCAAGAAACGGCTCTACCTGCTCGGCGGCGTCCTGTTCCTGTGGTGCGGGTTCATCGGCCTGCGCCTGGTGCAATTGCAAATTCTGCGCTACGGCGACTGGGTGCAACGCGCCCAACGCCAGCAACAGCGCACGATTCCGGTGGCGGCGCGGCGCGGCATCATCTACGACCGCAACGGCCACGAACTCGCCATGTCGATCACGGTGGACTCGGTGTTCGCCGTGCCCAGCGAAATTCCCGACCCGGAAAACACCGCGAACCTGCTGGCGCGCGTCTTGCGCAGCGATCCGCGGGAGATGGTGGCGCGGCTGAAGGCGTCGCACTCCTTTGCCTGGATCGCGCGCAAGGTGGACGCCGACGCCAGCCAGCGCATCCGGGCCATGAACCTGCGCGGAATCTACTTCCAAAAGGAACCCAAGCGCTTCTATCCCAAGCGCGAACTGGCGGCGCAGACCATCGGCTACGTCGGATTGGACGATGAAGGGCTGGGCGGCATCGAGCACGAGTTCGATTCGCGCTTGCAGGGCACGCCCGGCAAGATGCTGATCACCATGGACGCGCGCCGCAAGTGGTTCGGCCGCGTCGAGCGCCAGCCCGATCCGGGGGACAACGTTGTCCTTACCGTCGACGAGAAAATCCAATACATCGTCGAGAAGGAACTGGAGCAGGCGATGCACAACACCCGCGCCGAGGCGGGCACAATCGTGGTGCAGAACCCGCGCACCGGCGAAATTCTGGCGCTCGCCAACCGCCCGACCTTCAATCCCAACATCTACAAGGACGCGCCCACGGCCGCGCTGAAAAACCGGGCAGTCAGCGACATCTACGAGCCCGGGTCGGTGTTCAAGATCGTCACCTACTCCTCCGCGGTCGAAGAAAAGTTGGTGCAACCGGAGGACCCGATCGACTGCCAGGGCGGCGTGATCAACGTCGGCGGCATCCGCATCCACGACCTGCACAAGATGGGCGTGGTGCCGATCAAGGACGCGCTGGCCCATTCCAGCGACGTGGCCGCCGTCAAGGTCGGCATGCGCGTAGGCGACCAGCGCCTCTACAGCTACATCCGGGGCTTCGGCTTCGGGCAGCAGACCGGAATTGAGCTGCCCGGCGAAACCCGGGGGATGACCAAGCCGGTGAACCGCTGGTCGAAGGTCTCCATCGGGGCCATGTCGATCGGCCAGGAAATCGGGGTGACCGCATTGCAGTTGGCGTCAATGGTGTCCTCGATTGCCAACGACGGCGTGTACACGCCGCCGCGCATCGTCGCCGGCGTGCTGCCGCCGCGCACGACGCCGCAGACGGTCACCTTCCAGCGCCCTCCGCAGCATCGCGTGATTTCAACCCTGACCGCCGTGCAGATGAAGAAGATGCTGGAAGGCGTGGTGCTGTTTGGCACCGGGCGGCGCGCCATCCTGGACGGCTACACTTCCGCCGGCAAGACCGGCACCGCGCAGAAGGTCGATCCCAACACCGGGACCTATTCGCGTAGCAAGTACGTGGCGACCTTCGCCGGCTTCGCGCCGGTGAACAATCCCGCGCTGACGATTGTGGTCAGCCTGGACTCTCCCGTCGGACTGCACCAGGGCGGCCAGGTTTCGGCGCCGGTGTTCACGCGCGTGGCGCAGCAGGTGTTGGCCTACCTGAACGTGCCGCACGATGCCGAGATCAAGAACGACAAGCGCCTGCAGTGGCGGGCGGCGGTCAAAGACGAAGACTTGAACGAAGACTCGTCCGATCGCCTGGGCGGTGGTCTGGAGGTGGCGGCCGCGCCGGAGCCGCAGCAGCCGAAGCCGGCCCCGGCGATCGCGGGCGGCGCCGCGGCGCCGAAAGTTGCGTCCGTCGCACTGACCTCGAAGACTCCTGCCCCGCCAACTCAGCCTGCGGAAGACTGCGTGGCGCGGGGGGTTGATCCACGTGCACGGGTCGCAGACCCGTGCCACACAAGTGCGATCGAAGAGCATCCGGCAGGCGGAACCGTTGTCGTGGACGTTGGCGGCGGAGTAACCGTGCCGTCGTTTGCCGGGAAGACGCTGCGCGCCGCCATCGAGGCCGCGGAAGATTCCAGCTTGGAGATCGAAGCCATGGGCAGCGGTGTCGCCCGCGAGCAATCTCCGGCCGCGGGAACACGAGTGCCTAGCGGAACCCGCGTGGCAGTCCGCTTTGCGCGCTGAGGAAAACAGACAGAAAAATCCCCACCCTAGCAAGACCGGCTAAGGTGGGCCATTCCGCTCGCGGTGAATCCAGTTACCGCGCTGCCTGTCCAGCGTCGCAGCTGCAGGTCCCGGGTGTGCCGCTGCCCAGGTATCGCACAAACGAGCAGGCATACGGCAAGAACTGCGCTTCCCGCGCCTCCAAGTACTGGGGCAGTTTTTCAGTTTCAGTCACAAACAAGCTGGTAGTCGAGGTCGGCGGTTCAGCCTGAAGGTGAGTTCCGAACACCGCGGCCAAGGGATTTTCGTCAGCGATGATGATTCCGTCGCCGCCGGCAGCCGCCAGGATGGTGGTCTCGGCTCTGCAGCCGGTCGGCCCGTTTTGTGGCTGCGGCAGGTTGAAAACGAGCTTAACGACGCCGGCGACCGGAGCAGTCCCGGTCAAAGCATGATTGGTCAACTGCGCGCCAACCGCCGCCGACGACAGTTCGTTCGGCGTCAGGCGGCAAGCGCAGCAGGCGATCATCTCCTGGTTGTTGTCGAACACGTAGACATTCTGACAAATGTCGCCCGTTCCGGGCACACCACCAGGACCTTGCCCGATGCTGTCGAGCGGCGAGCCCAAGGTCCCGACGTTGATGGCGCGGATCACCTGGTCGGCAACCAGCGGGTTGATGTTGTTGGCATAGTAGTCGACGAAGTAGCCTCCTACCGCGACTTGCGCGAACGCGGGAAGGGTCGACGCGAGCAGCAGAAGGCCAAGCACCACGAGCAGTTTTTTCATTGGGGATCCTCCTTGCGGGAGCGCGCCTCTTCCCTCGGAAGGATGGACGGAAGGAGGGTGCAACCCCTTCACAGGCTGCACCAGGAGGAGTGCTTTAACAATTGTGCAAAGGCGTTAGTTCAGTGAGCCTAGCCGCCAGGGCTAAGCGCGGGCGACCAGGAACATTTTTTGAGACCGAACGCGAGGAAATTCTGCCCCCTTCGGCGCAAGGGTCGGCCGCAGCCTCGAGGGCACGACACGGAAAATCGCTGCCCTAGCCAAACCGGCTACGGTGGGCCGCCCGCCTCTTGCCGGCCGGAGCATGAGAGGCCAATATTTTCCTTGGTGTCCTCTGTGGTTAAATCGTTGTAATGAAGTTCCAGCAGCTTCTTGACGGGGCGGAGTTCCTCTTCCAGCGCGGCAATCCGGAGATCGCCGGCCTCGACTACGATTCCCGCCGGGTGCAGCCGGGATGGTGCTTTGTCGCCATGAGGGGTGAAGCCACCGACGGCAACCGCTACATCGACGCCGCGCTGGCTGCCGGCGCGGTTGCCGTGGTGAGCGACGAGGTCAAGATCGAGCCTAAGGGCGAGGTCGCCTGGGCGCAGGTGCCGCACGGACGCCGCGCGCTGGCCCGCCTGAGCGCCAATTTCTATAAGCGCCCCGCGGAAAAGCTGGCCAACAGCGGCATCACCGGAACCAACGGCAAGACCACGACGTCGTTCCTGTTGGAATCAATCCTGCAAGCGGCCGGGCGCAAGACCGCGCTGGTTGGGACTGTCGAATACCATGTGGCGGGCAAGGTCCTGCCCGCGCCGCACACCACGCCGGAGCCGCTGGAGCTGAACCAGATGCTGGCCGAGGCGCTGCGCAACGGCGCCACCGAATCGGTGATGGAGGTCTCCTCGCACGCGCTGGCGCAGCAACGGGTTTTCGGGATCCCTTACGACGTAGCCGTCTTTACCAACCTGACGCGCGACCACCTCGATTACCACAAAGACTTTGACGACTACTTCGCCGCCAAGCGCGCGCTGTTCGAGGGCGTCGGCACCGATCCGCCGCGGGTTGCGGTGGTCAACGTCGAAGACGAATACGGAAAGAAACTGGCAAAGTTCAGCAAGTCGCGGTCGCAGTTGCTGACCTACGGCGTGGAGCAAGGCGATTTTCACGCCGACAAAGTTGATGTCGGAATGAATGGCACGCGCTTCGACCTGGTGACGCCGGAGCGCACGGTTCCGCTGTGGTCGCCCTTGATCGGACGCGTGAATGTCTACAACATCCTGGCTGCCGCGGCCGCGGCCTTGGCGCGGAAGTGCGCGCCGGAAGCCATCGCCAGCGGCATTGAGCGGCTGGCTCGCGTGCCCGGACGCTTCGAGCGCGTGGATGCCGGCCAGCCGTTTACGGTGGTGGTGGATTATGCGCACACCGATGACGCCTTGCGCAATCTGACATCGCTGGCCCGCGAATTTGTTTCACGCGGAAGGGTGATCACAGTCTTCGGCTGCGGCGGCGACCGCGATCGCGCCAAGCGTCCGCTGATGGGTGAGGCCGCGGGGCGGGGCAGCGATTACGTGATTCTCACCTCTGACAATCCACGCAGCGAGGAGCCCATGGCGATCATCCATGACGTGCTGCCAGGATTGGAGCGCAGCAAGACTCCATTCGTGGTCGAATCCGATCGAACGAAGGCGATCACCATGGCCGTCGAGAAGGCGGCGCCGGGCGATATCGTGCTGATCGCGGGCAAGGGGCACGAAAAAGTGCAGATTACTCGCCAGGGCGCGCATCCGTTTGACGATGTCGAGGTCGCGTGTGCCGCGCTGCACGCGGCCGGTTACCGCAAGCCAGGACCAGCGCAGGCTGGAGAGACCGAATGAGGCTTCCCCTCGGACGCATTGCCGAACTCACCGGCGGAACGGTGCACGGCACCAACCGCGATGCCGTAGCGACCGGTTATTCCATTGACACGCGAACGATGCAGCCGGGTGAGCTGTTTTTTGCCATTCGCGGAGAGAATCTGGACGGGCACGATTACGTGAACGCCGCCCTGGATGGGGGCGCGGTCGCAGCCGTGGTGCTCGACAGCCAGGCCGCGCGCTTCGGCGAGCAGGGCCGCATCCTCGCGGTTCCCGACACGCTGGAGGCGCTGCAAAAACTCGGCCATGCCGTGCGCCTCATGTGGAACAAGACGGTGATTGCCATCACCGGGTCCGCGGGCAAGACCACGACCAAGGAAGCGGCCGCACGGCTGCTCTCGGCAAAATTCCGGGTCCTCAAGTCGGAGGGAAACCTCAACAATCACTACGGACTTCCGCTGCAGTTGCTGCGCCTGGAGCCGGAGCATGAGCTGGCGGTGGTGGAACTGGGCATGAACCATGCGGGCGAAATCCGGGCGCTGGCGGCGCTGTGCGAGCCCAACGTGGGGGTGGTGACCTGCGTGGCGCCGGTGCATCTCGGATTTTTCAATTCCGTTGC
Source organism: Terriglobia bacterium (assembly GCA_963797035.1). Classification (GTDB taxonomy): domain Bacteria; phylum Acidobacteriota; class Terriglobia; order Terriglobales; family Acidobacteriaceae; genus JAIQGF01. Next base: position 30,191 of record CAWCOC010000021.1, on the reverse strand, counting down.
CGACATCGCCCGCGCCAAGTATGAGCTGATTCAAGCGCTGCCCGCCACGGGCACGGCGGTGCTGAATGCGGATGACGAGTATGTGTCGCAGTTTGGGCGGGATTTTGCAGGGCGGGTCATCACCTTCGGCATCCAGCATCCGGCCGACCTTCGGGCGGAGAAAGTTCGAGAGACGGGCGCGGAAGGCTCGGAGTTTGATGTGGTGGCCGGCGCGGCGCGCGCGCACGCCAAGCTGGCGCTGATTGGGCGCCACAATGTCTACAACGCCCTGGCGGCGATGGCGGTGGCGCTGGTGAGCGGGCTCACCCTGGAGGACGCGGCAGCGGGCGTGGCGCTGTTGACGGCGTCGGACAAGCGCGGCCAAGTGATGATGGTGGAGGGCGCCACCGTGATCAACGATTGCTATAACTCCAACCCGCGCGCGCTCGATTCGGTGGTGGATGCGCTGGCGGGGATGCCGGTGGGCGATGGGGGCCGCCGCATTGTGGTGGCGGGAGAGATGCTGGAACTGGGAACCTCCACCGACGAGTTCCACCGCCGCTCCGGCGCTCACATGGCGGAAAAGAAGATCGACATCGTGCTCGGCGTCCGTGGCGCCGCCCGCAAGATGGTGGACGCTGCCGCCGAAGCGGGTAGGCGCGCCGAGTTCGTGGATACGCCGGAACTGGCCGGCGAGTGGCTGGCGCGCGAGGTCCGTCCCGGCGATGTCGTGTTGCTCAAGGCTTCGCGAGGGGTGAAGCTGGAGAGGGCGCTGGAAGCGTGGACCGCAAAGACCGCGGCGACGACCTGAGAATTCGTCCGCGGTGGACCGCAGCCGGTCGTATCCTCGACTCTAGCTTTCTCCTGCCCCGGACCAGACTGCCGCTAGGCGTCGTACCAGCATCCGCAACTTCTAACCCACAGCGCCTCTGCTGTATCCTGTAGCAAAGTTTCCGCTCAATGGAAGGGAGAGCTTTTTGCTCTACTGGCTTCTTTATCAGGTACTGTTCCGCTACTTTTCTCCCTTTCGCATCTTCCGGTACCTGACTTTCCGCACCGCTTTTGCCAGCCTGACCGCCTTGTTCATGGGATTGATCGTGGGTCCGGCCATCGTACGCAAGCTGCGCGAGTTCCAGATTTCGCAGTACATTCGCGAGGAAGGCCCGAAGGCGCACCAGAAAAAAGCGGGCACGCCGACCATGGGCGGGTTGCTGATCGTCATCGCCATCATCATTCCCACGCTGCTGTGGGCCGACCTGACGAATAAATATGTCTGGCTGGCAGTGTTTGCCGCCGCGGCCTTCGGGGGAATCGGCTTTGCCGACGATTACCTGAAGGTGGTGAACCAGCGCAATCTCGGCCTGACCGGCCGCAGCAAGCTGATGCTGCAAGTGCTGGTGAGCGTGGTGGTAGCCGTGTCGCTGATTTTGCTGCAGGCGAAGGGCCAGTATTCGACGCACCTGATGGTGCCGTTTTTCAAGAATTTCCGACCCGATTTGGTGTTTGCGGCCTTTGCCGGGCAGCCGCATCTGTGGCCGATCGCGTTCCTGCCGTTCATCGCATTCGTAGTGTTGGTGATCGTCGGCTCCAGCAACGCCGTGAACCTGACGGATGGCCTTGATGGACTGGCGATCGGCTGTACAGTGATTGCGGCCGGCGCCCTGACGGTGTTGACTTACGTGAGCGGCCACGCCACATTTTCCGACTACCTTGAACTGCAGCGCATGCCGCAAGTGGGTGAGCTGACCATCTTCTGCGGCGCCATGGTGGGCTCGGCCATCGGATTCCTCTGGTATAACGCCCATCCCGCCGAGGTCTTCATGGGAGACGTCGGCTCGCTGGCGCTGGGCGGCGCCATTGGAACGGTGGCGGTGATCATCAAGCAGGAGCTGCTGCTGCCGTTCATCGGCGGGGTATTCGTAATTGAAGCCGTGTCGGTCATCCTGCAGGTGGGCTCGTACAAATTGCGCAAGAAACGCATCTTCAAGATGGCGCCGCTGCACCACCATTTCGAGCTGCTCGGCTGGTCCGAGTCGAAGATCATCGTGCGCTTCTGGATTGCTTCGCTGGTGTTCGCGCTCTTCGCCCTGACTACCCTGAAACTGCGCTGACCCGCTAGTCCACTCCCCCATCGAAGACGATTGCTTCCCCCAGCTCCTTGACCACTGACCCTGACCACTGACTCCTGACCACTGGCCCCTGACTCCTGACTCCTGAGTTCGGACTACCGTCCGCCGGATATGCGACAATCTTGCTTCGCTCGGGATCAGCGACTCATGGCAGAACCGATTGAGGTAAAAGGCAAGCGCGTGCTGGTGGTGGGGCTGGGCAAGTCCGGGGTTGCGTCGGCCCAGTTCCTGCATCAGCGCGGCGCGCGCGTCACCGCATCGGAGGCGAAGGCCGAAGACGATCTGCGCGCCGACATTCGCACCCTGCTGGACCTCGGGGTGACGGTCGAGACCGGGGGCCACGGCGAGCGCACCTTCCGCCAGCAGGACCTGATCGTCGTCAGCCCGGGCGTGCCGACCAACGTTCCGCAGTTGGCGCAGGCCCGTGCCATGGGTATTCCCGTTATCGGCGAAATTGAGCTGGCGTCGCGGTTTTTGAAGGGACACATCGTCGCCATCACCGGCTCCAACGGCAAAACCACCACCACGGCTCTTGCCGGCGACGTCATCGCCTGGGGCGGCTACGAGTCGCAGGTGGGCGGCAATATCGGCACCGCCGCCATCTCGCTGGTTGCCGAGGCGACGGACGACACCTACAACGTGCTGGAAGTTTCCAGCTTTCAGCTCGAGACCATTCAGACCTTTCATCCGGAAATCGCGGTGGTGCTGAACGTCACGCCGGACCATCTCGACCGTCACGGCAGCTTTGAGGGGTACCTGGCGGCGAAGAAGCGCATTTTTGAAAACCAGGGTCCCTCCGATTACGCCGTCCTGAATGCCGACGACGAGCAAGCCGCGCGCATGGTGGACGGGATCAAGGCGCAGGTGCGCCGGTTCAGCCGCAAGCAAGAGGTGGAACCGGGCGCGTTCGTGCGCGACGGACGCATCTTCCACCGCGACCACTCCGGCGAGCACGAGATCATGCCGGTTTCCGAGGTCCCGTTGAAGGGCGCCCACAACCTGGAAAACGTGCTGGCGGCGGTGTGCATCGGCATGATCATCCCTTGCGAGCCGCACCGCATCCGGGCCGCGGTCAAGGAATTCAAGGCAGTCGAGCACCGCCTGGAATTCGTAACCACCATCAACGGCGTGCAGTTCTACAACGACTCCAAAGCGACCAACGTTGACGCCACCATCAAGGCGCTGGAATCGTTTCCCGGGAACATCCACATCATTCTTGGCGGCAAAGACAAAGGCTCACCCTACACGGTGCTGAACCCGCTGCTGCGGGAACGGGTGAAGCGCGTCTATACCATCGGGGCAGCCGCTTCCAAGATTGAAAGCGAAATCGCCGGCGCTGCCGAAGTTCTGCATGCGGAAACTCTCGCGGTCGCCGTCCGCCGCGCTTTTGAATCCGCCATAGCCGGCGATGTTGTCCTGCTTGCGCCCGCCTGTGCCAGCTTCGACCAGTTCCAAAGCTATGAGCACCGCGGCCGCGTGTTCAAGGAGTTGGTGCAGGCGCTGGCGGAGAAAAAACAAGCAATTAGCAATTAGCGATTAGCAATTAGCAATGAGCGTGCTTTGTCGCTTTAAGAATTCACTTTCGGTACCAGCAGAGTAACCCCGCATCGCGATCCCCAGTGCTACAACTCATCTGATCATTCATGCGAGTCGCATTTGGCTAATTGCTAATTGCTAATCGCTAATTGCTGGTTTCCATGGCCAAACGCGTCAGCGTCGACAAAACCCTGTTCACGGTCACGCTGATCCTGGTGTTCATTGGCCTGATCATGGTGTTCAGCGCCTCGGCGGTGGTGGCTAAGGACCGATTCGGCTCGCCCTATCACTTCGTCTTGCGGCAGTTCGGCTGGGCGCTGGCGGGATTCGCCGCCATGTTGGGCGGGATGCGTCTGGACTATCGCCGCTATCGGCATCCGGCGGTGGTTTTCTCGCTCATGGCGGTCACCACCCTGCTGCTGATCCTGGTGTTCTTCCTCGACCGATCTCACAATACGCATCGCTGGATCAAACTCGGCTTGTTCTCGTTCCAGCCTTCCGAACTGGCCAAGCCGACGCTGATCCTGTTTCTCGCGTATTTTCTGGAAACACGCAGCAAGTCGATGGATGACTGGCGCAACACCCTGGCGCCGGCGATTGCTCCCGCGCTGGTGATGTCGGGGCTCATCCTGCTCCAGCCCGACCTGGGCACCGCGCTGGCCTGTGCCGCCATCAGCGCCGTCGTCCTGTTTGTCGCCGGGTTGAACCTGAAGTACTACGCTTACGCGCTGGCGCCGCTGCCGCTCTTCTTTTATGTTTTCATCGTGCGCGTGCCCTGGCGGTACCAGCGCATCCTGGCCTTCCTTGATCCGTACTCCGACCCGCAGGGACGCGGCTTCCACATCATCCAGTCGCTGATCGCGGTCGGCACCGGCGGGCTCACCGGGCTCGGACTGATGGAAGGCAAGCAGAAGCTGTTCTATCTTCCCGAGCCGCACACCGACTTCATCTTCGCCGTCACCGCCGAGGAGCTTGGCTTGCTGGGCGCGGCCCTGGTGGTGGCGCTGTTCGCGATTTTTATTTATCGTTCCATCCGCGCCGCCGCCATCACCAGCGACGTGTTTGCGCGCTACCTGGCTACCGGCATTGCCGCCATGGTGGGCATCCAGGCGCTGTTCAATATCAGCGTGGTCCTGGGCATGGCGCCGACCAAGGGAATTCCGCTGCCCTTCATCTCCTATGGAGGCTCCTCATTGTTTGTCAGCCTGGCCAGCGTCGGAGTGCTGCTGAACATTACTCAGCAGACGGACTGACAAACCTCTCGCTCTACTTCGGAAAACACCAGGATCCCTCGCTTCGTTTGGGATGACAGGAAGGCAGAGGCGTCGTTCCCTAGCCATCCCGAGCGCAGCGAGGGATCTCGGTTTTGCTGGGCCATCTGCACACCGGAACATAGAAAGCAAATCCCTGTTTGCCTCCGTGCCTCCGTGTCTCTGTGGTAGGTTGGGTTCTCATGCGCGCGATCCTGGCAGGCGGCGGAACCGGCGGACACGTGATTCCCGCGCTGGCCATCGCCCAGGAACTGCGCGACAAATTTGGCGCCGAGGTCATTTTTGTCGGCACCTCCCGCGGCATCGAGACCCGGCTTGTCCCCGCGGCGGGGTTTTCGCTGAAGCTGATTGACGTTGGCCAGTTGAAGAACGTGAGCGTCATCACGCGGCTGAAGACCCTGTTCGCCCTGCCCCGCGCGGTGTTTGCTGCCTCGCAAGTGCTGCGCGAGTTTCGCCCGGATGTGGTCGTCGGAGTTGGCGGTTATGCATCCGGTCCGGCGATGCTGGCGGCCGCGCTCAGCAGCGTGCCAACCATTGCATTTGAGCCTAACCTGGTCCCCGGCTTCGCCAATCGCGTGGTGGCTCCCATGATTTCCGCGGCGGCGGTCATGTTCCCCGAAACCTGCCGGTGGTTTGGCCGCTGCCTGGTGACCGGCATCCCGGTACGCCGCGCTTTCTTTGACATTCCGCCGCGCACGGACGGCGCAGCTCCGACCTTGCTGCTGTTCGGCGGCAGCCAGGGCGCGCATGCGCTGAATCGAGCGCTGATCGAGGCCTTGCCTGCGCTGCGGGAGCGCGTTCCGGGCCTGTGCATCATCCATCAGACCGGGGAGCGCGATTACACCGAGGCGCAAGCCGACTATCTTCGCGCCGGCATTCCGGTGGAGGTTTCTCCCTTTATTCAAGACATGCCGGAGGCCTTCGCGCGCGCCGACCTGGTGATTTGCCGTTCCGGCGCGAGTACGGTGGCGGAGATCGCGGCGGCGGGGAAGCCGGCCATTCTTGTGCCCTTTCCGCGCGCGGCTGACGACCATCAGCGCCGCAATGCCGAGGCGCTGGCGACGAAGAACGCGGCTGTGCTGATCCCGGAAGCGGAGCTGACGCCGCAGCGCCTGGGAGAAACCGCGGGTCAACTGCTGAACGATCCCGCGCGCCTGCGGGCGATGGGCATGGCAGCCCACCGGCTGGCGCATCCGGATGCCGCCGGGGCAATTGCGCGGCTGGCGGCGAAACTCGCGGGCGCCGCCGGAAAATCAAGCCACTGATCAACACTGATTTTTACTGATCGGACAATTTGTCTTAATCTGTGTTCATCAGTGAGAATCAGTGGTTAAGCATTTCTTTCAATGTTTGCCAAAATCCAGCGCGTGCACTTTGTCGGCATCGGTGGCATCGGCATGAGCGGTATCGCCGAGGTCCTGCTCAACCTGGGCTATAAGGTTTCCGGCTCAGACTTGAAGCCGTCCGCGGTGACGGAGCGGCTGGCTTCGCTGGGCGCGCTCATTTTTGAAGGTCACCGCGACCAGAACATCACCGGCGCCGAGGTGGTCGTCATCAGCTCGGCGGTCCGTCCCGAGAATCCCGAGCTTGCGGCGGCGCGCGCGGCGCACATTCCGGTGATCCCGCGCGCCGAGATGCTGGCCGAACTGATGCGCCTGAAGTATGGCATCGCAATCGCCGGCATGCACGGTAAGACCACCACCACCTCGATGATTGCCGCCGTGCTCGCCGCCGGCGGACTCGATCCCACGGTCGTTGTCGGCGGCCGTGTGGATGCCATGGGGTCTAACGCGCGCCTGGGAAAATCGCAATACCTTGTTGCCGAAGCCGACGAGAGTGACCGCTCGTTTCTCAAGCTTTCGCCCATCCTCGCCGTGGTCACCAACATTGACCGCGAGCACATGGATTGCTACCGCGACATGGACGACATCCGCGAGACGTTCATCGAGTTCATGGACCGGGTGCCGTTCTACGGCATGGTGGTGGCCTGCAATGATGATGACGAGCTGCGCGCGCTGCTCCCGCGCGTGCGCCGCCGCGTCGTTACCTATGGCACCCGCGACGGTTCTGACTTCCACATCAAGTCGTCGGAAGCTCTCGCGGGTGGCCCACCCTTGTCGCGCCCGGGTTTGGGACAGGGTGGGGAAGTTCCCATGAGCCAGTTCACAGTCCACTATCATGAGAAATCTCTCGGTGACTTCCAGCTTCATGTGCCCGGCGCGCACAACGTGCTGAACGCCACCGCCGCCATCGCGGTAGGAATCGGGCTCGATGTTCGGGTGGACGATATCCGCGCCGCGCTCGCCGAATTCCGCGGCGTGGACCGTCGTTTCCAGTTGCGCGGCCAGGCCGGCGGGGTCAGCGTGATCGACGATTACGGACACCATCCGACCGAAATCCGCGCCACCCTGGCCGCCGCGCGCCAGTGCGGATTCGGGCGCATTCACGTGATCTTCCAGCCGCATCGCTATACCCGCACCCGTGCGCTGATGCACGAATTTGCCGGCGCCTTCCGCGACGCCGACTCGCTCTTCCTTCTTGATATCTACCCGGCCAGCGAGCCGCCGATTCCGGGGGTGACGGCGCAAGTGCTGGCCACGCGCATGGTGGAGCAGGGAAACCGGCTGGTGGTTTATGCGGCGTCGTTCGGCGACGCCATTCACGCTGCCATCGCGGTCGCCCGCCCCGGGGACATGATTCTCACCCTTGGAGCCGGAAGCGTCTCGCAGTTGGGTCCGCAGATGCTGGAGGCGCTCCAGCAATCCTGCGCCCGGGCCGGCGTTCCGGAGTGATGAGGAACTCGGAATCGGAAAAAATTGCGGCCGCCACTAACGAACCGCCCTCTGCGCCGTCTGTATGTATGTAAGCGCAGGGGTGGCAAATGAAAGCAATTATCACCGGGCTCATCATCAGCATGGCAGTGGCGCTGGTACCACCGCCAACCATCACGGTCAGCAATCCCCAGCTTCTGTTTGCCGCGGCCCTGTACAAGACGGCCGTCGGCGACACCGATTCTGCCCTGCGCCTGGTGCAGCGTGCCGAGCAGGCCCGGCAATCGCGCGACGCCGGCAAGTCGCAGGCTTTGAAATTGCAGACCGCCTGCGATCGCCCTGCTCCGCTGTTCACCGTTCTCTAAGTCGTTCTAAGGCTGATCACCGACCTCCGGCTACTGCAATTTCCCTCTCCGCATTCCGCGAAAAAAAAGTTATAGTTGCGTCACGGCGATTACGCGACGATCTCATTCACTTCATGCCACGGAATAACGGTCCCCTGATTCCGGACGATCCAGGTATATCCCGCGCCGCCGTCCCCGCAAGAGACGATCCTGACGGGCCCCTTGACTCCCGGCTGCTGGACCTCGAAACGGAGGAGGAGCCCGCCTTTCTGCGCGCGCAGAAGCGGGTTTCGGTGCGTCGCGGGCCGCTGCCGCGCAAAGCAGCCAACCGCCTGAAGATTGCGCTGGTGGTGGTCGCTATCACCGGCATCGCGGCCGCGATCGCGCTCACCACCTATCGCTACGGCTCACAATCCTGGCGCTTCCGGGTCGACTCCAGCGACCAGCTCGAAATCAGCGGCATCAGCCACGTCAGCCGCGCCCAGGTCCTGGACGTCTTGGGCGGCGATATCGGGCGCAATGTTTTTTTCATCCCGCTGGCGGAGCGCAAGAAGCAGCTCGAGGAAATCCCCTGGGTGGAAAGCGCTTCGGTCATGCGCCTGCTGCCCAATCGCCTGAGGATCGACATTCGCGAGCGTACTCCGTTTGCTTTCGTGCAGATCGGGTCCAAGATCGCGCTCATTGATGCGCTTGGGGTGGTGATGGACCTGCCGGCGGGGGCGGCCCGCAAGTATTCCTTTCCGGTGATTGTGGGCATGGGCGCGTCCGAACCGCTCTCCACCCGCGCGGCGCGGATGAAGATTTATGCGCAACTGGTCCGTGACCTCGATTCCGGCGGCGCCAACTATGCTCACGACCTCAGCGACGTGGACCTCTCCGATCCCGAGGACGTGAAGGTCACGGTGGCCGATCCCAATGGAGAAGTCCTGGTGCACCTGGGAGCGTCCGAATACCTGGAGCGGTTCAAGGTCTACGTGGCCCACATCCAGGAGTGGCGCCAGCAGTTCCAGAAGGTGCGCTCGGTGGATTTGCGCTACGACCGCCAGGTGATCGTGAACCCGGACGAGAACAATGTCGCGCAACGCGTGCCCGCGGCCAGGGCAGGGGTCAAATCTGCAAGAGCGAAAGGGAAGGGAAGGCGGTGAATTGGATTTGTAATTTGCAATTTGTAATTTGCAATTTGTGATTTGCCAAGGTCGGCGTGCCTCAACAGCTCAAGAGATTGCAAATTACAAATTACCAATTACAAATTCCTTCGGGGCCCATGGGCAAGCAGAACCAGAATCTATTTACCGCGATCGATGTCGGCAGCGCCAAGACGGTGGCGCTGGTGGCGGAGATGACTGACACCGGGCTGCGCTATTGCGGCCACGGCATGATTGAGACGCGCGGTTTTCGCAAGGGCGTCATCGTGGACCTGGACCGCACCGTCACTTCCATCCAGAAGGCGGTACAGGATGCCGAGGACGCCTGCGGCGCGCCCATTGAGCATGCGCTGGTGGGCGTAGCCGGCGCGCATATCCGCGGCGTCAATAGCCAAGGGGGAATCAGCCTCGGCTCCAAGGCGCGTGAGATTACCCGCGAAGACATTCGCCAGGCGGTGGAACGGGCCCGCGCCATCGCCTTGCCCGCCGACCGCCAGGTTTTGCACTTGCTGCCGCAGGAATTCATCCTCGACGACCAGCCCGGCATTCACGAGCCTGCCGGCATGGTGGCCAGCAAGCTCGAGGTCAAAGTTCACGTCGTCACCGCCGCCGCTACCTCCACCCAGAACGTGGTCACCGCCCTGAACCGCGCCGGTGTCCACGTGGACGACACGATCTTCGAAGCGCTGGCCTGCGCGGACTCCGTTCTGCGCAGCGACGAGCGTGAGCTGGGAGCTTGCGTGGCCGATATCGGCGCCGGCTCGACCGACGTCGTCGTCTTCCATGATGGCGCGGTGGCGCATACCGGGGTGGTGCCCATCGGCGGCGATCATTTCACCAACGACGTGGCCGTCGGCCTGCGCACCCCGCTCGCCGATGCCGAGAAGATCAAGCGACATTTTGGCTGTGCCATGGTGACGCGAATTCCCGAGGCCAACGAAATTGAAGTCACCAGCGTGGGCGACCGTCCTTCGCGGCTGATGTCGCAGCGCTTGCTGGGAGAAGTGCTGGAACCGCGGGCGCGCGAGCTTTGCGAGCTGCTGCGCGATCATCTCCGCCAGGCCGGCGTGCTGGAATTTTGTACCGCCGGCATGGTGCTCACCGGGGGTGGGGCGCGGCTGCCGAACCTGACGGAGATCGCCGAATCGGTGCTGCGTAAGCCGGCGCGGGTGGCATCCCCTTCTCCGATTGCCAAGTTGCCGGCCGCGCTAGCCGAGCCCGAATTCGCCACCGCCATCGGCATGGTGCTCTACGGATATCGCGCCCGGCTGGCGCATGGTCCCCATGGCGGCGACGGCCTGGGAGCCAAACTGAAGTCGCTCTTCGCGCGGCGGGGAGCGTAATGAGAGCAGTCACCGATTCACCGAAAACCGAGAACCGAAAACCGACAACCGAGAACCGATATGAGCGATAAGACAGAAGGCATCCGCATTCAATTCAACGAAGACGCGCGCAACCAGGCCAAGATCAAGGTGATCGGCGTGGGCGGCGGCGGCGGCAACGCGGTCAACCGCATGATCGACGCCCACCTGGAGGGGGTCGAGTTCATGACCGCCAACACCGATCTGCAGGCGCTGGAGATGTCGCGCGCCCCGGTGCGTATTCAGCTCGGGGTCAAGCTGACGAACGGCCTGGGGGCCGGAGCCAATCCCGATGTCGGGCGCAAGGCAGCGCTGGAAGATGCCGATAAGATCATCGAAGCGCTGGAAGGCGCCGACATGGTGTTTGTCACCGCCGGCCTCGGCGGCGGCACCGGCACCGGCGCCGCGCCCATCATTGCCTCCCTGGCCAGCGAGATGGGAGCGCTGACGGTGGCGGTGATCACCAAGCCCTTCGGCTTCGAGGGCAAGCGCCGCATGGCGCAGGCGGAGCGTGGTCTGCAGGAGCTGCTCGACTCCGTGGACACCATGATCGTGATTCCGAACGAGAAGCTGCTGGCGGTAGCGCAGAACGCGGGATTTTTCGAGTCGTTCCGGGTGGCCGACGACATCCTGCGCCAGGCGGTGCAGGGAATTTCCGACATCATCACCATTCCCGGCATCATCAACCGCGACTTCGCCGACGTGAAGGCGATCATGGCGGGAATGGGGTATGCCGTCATGGGCACGGCCACCGCCAAGGGCGAGCATCGCGCTGCCGCCGTCGCCCAGCGCGCTATCGCCTCGCCGCTGCTGGAAGCCGGCGCCATTGACGGCGCGCGCGGCATCCTCATCAACGTCACGGGGTCAAGTTCGCTGAAGCTGGCGGAGGTGAACGAGGCCTCCACCATTATCCAGAGCGCGGCCCACGAGGACGCCAATATCATCTTCGGCGCCGTGCTGGACGAGAAGATGAAGGACGAAGTCAAGATCACGGTCATCGCCACCGGGTTCCGGTCGGAGCACCACGTCCAACGCCACGAGCGCGCGATATCAGCGGCCGCGGCCGCCATTTCGCAGGCGCGCAGTGCGTCGGCCTATGTCGCGCCGCGAGCCGATGCCCGCATGGCCGAGCCTCCGCCGGAGGTGCACGTCGAGGCGGCGAAGCCGGAAGAGCCGGCGCCGCCAGCCCCGCAGCGGCCGCCCGCTCCGCAGCGCGAGACCACATCCATCGCCGACGTGAAGAGCACGGTGAAGACCAATTACGAGGAAGATGACCTGGACGTGCCGGCGTTTATTCGCAAGCGCAGCGAGCAAGTCTGATTTGCTGCGGCCCTTGCTGGAAGCCGCGATTGTGGCGGCCTACGACTCTTTCAAGTAGCGAAGCTCGGTATCGGTGCGCCGCAGGCGCAAGGCCATGGCGGTCGCGATCGCTTCCAGCAAGTTCAACGCCAGCATCCGGTGTTCCTGGCTGAGCGCGGTGAAGCGCTCCCGAGTCAACACGTAGAGTTCAACGTCCGTGTGCGCTACCGCATCCGCCGAGCGCGGCGCGCGGTCCATGAATGCCAGCTCTCCAAAGAAGTCTCCTCTCCCAAAGGTCGCCAGGTGATGGGCTGGTCTGCCGCTCAGCGGCATCAGGATGCGGACCGAGCCTTGGCGGATGAAGTACAGTTCGTCGCTGGAATCGCCATGCGAAAAAATCTTCTGCCCGGCTTGGTAGGCCCGCACCTCGGTTGCCGCCTCCAGCGCTGCCAGCGTTTCCTCCTGGCGTTGCCGGAACATCTCCATGTGGCGAATATCGAGCGGTTTTTCTTCCGCATGCTTCAGGTGCGCCTCCGCCAGGATTCGGTCTTCAATCCACTCCAGCGCCTCGTCCAAGTGAGCGAAAACTCTGGCGTGTCGTTCCTTGCGGGTCAGGCCCATCTGGCCAAAGTACGCTCGCATGTCCTGGCCGCTCGGCACTTTCGATGGCATGTGGCTGAAGATCACCGCCCCGTTGCGTTCCGACATCATGTCTTCGATCTGCTCCAGCATGTGCGCCGCCGAAAGGTCCACCGACTGCACTCGTCGCATATCGAGCACGAGGTAGTCCCGCTGGTTCATTTCCTTTTCGAGTTCGGTATAAAGCTGGTCGGCCGTTCCGAAAAACAGGCTGCCTTGCAATTCGAAGATCGCCGTCCGTTCGCCTCTCGTTTCCAGGATCGCCATCTCCTCCGGTTGCCGCATTTGCTTGGAAAAACTCTCGTTACCGAAGGACTTGCGGCGCACCACCGCGCCCCCAATCTGCTCCCGGATAAAGAGCAGGATGGCCAGGCCGATGCCCACTCCCGAGGCGGCGATCAGGCCCACGGTTTGGGCCACCACGACCACGGTAGCGATCACCACAAAGTCCAGCAGGGTGGAGCGCGAGCGCAGCAGCCTCAGACTGTGACGATCGAACATGCGGACCCCGACCACGATCAAAATGCCGGCCAGCGCGGCGATCGGTATCCATGCGATCAGGCCGCCAAAGATCAGGAACGCCAGCAGCGCTAGCCCACCCTCGATCACTCCCCCGAGCCGTGACTGCCCGCCACTCGATATGTTCACCAGCGTGGCGCCCATCTGCCCGGAACCCGGCATGCCGCCCACGGCCATGGAAGCCAGGTTGCCCAGGCCTTGCCCGATCAGTTCACGATTGGAGTTGTGACGGCTGCGGGTCAGCGTGTCCAGCACAACGCAGGTCTTCAAGGTGTCGATGGAGAGCAAGACCGCCAGCGTGAGGGCGGGCGTGATCACCAGGGAAAGTTGCTGTGGGTTAAAGGCGCTGAACGCGCGCCAGCGGGATGCGACGGTTGACACGAAGCCGATGTTCGATTGCGTCAAGGGGCCGACCACGAACCGGTTCCCGGCCAGCGACAGCAAGGAACGATCCGCCAGTCCGAAGAGGAAATAGGCGAGCATGCCGAAGCCCAGGGCGAGAATCGCCGCCGGCACTTTCTTAGTGACCCGGGGCGCCAGCGACATCACTGCAACCGTGAGGGCGCCCACCCCGATGCTCTGCCACTTCCACAGCGGCGGAGCCAGCAATCCCTGCCAGAACTGGTAGTGGTGGGGTACGCCGAGAAAGTTGGGCACCTGGCTGACGATAATGACTAGCCCTACGCCGCTCAGGTAGCCGCTCACCACCGGGTAAGGCATGTACTTGATCAGCTTTCCCAAGCCGATGAGTCCGAAGCCGATCTGCAGCAAGCCGCACAGCAGCGCGGCGAGCGCCAGGAGCACCAGCGCCGATGTGGGCGCCACGCCCGCCCTGGTCATCTCGATCGCGAATGCCGATAACACGGCCACCGCGGGAGCGCAGGGTGCGGTGATCAGTCGCCGGGTTCCTCCGAACGCGGCGGCAACCATACCCAGCGCGGTTGTTCCCAGGATGCCGGCAATCGCGCCTTGCGATGCGTAGCTTGCCCCCAGGGGCGCATAGATGGAGACGCCGAACGCGATCGCCGAAGGCAGCGCGACCAGCATGGCTGCCAGACCGCCCCACCAATCCCCGGCACCACGGCCGGGCGGAGGCACAGTCCTTCCGCCCGGCGCTTGCCCGCCGCCGGAACTGAGTCCTGGCGCAATCGCGGTTTCGCGCATAGGCTGCTGGAGTATGCAAATTTAGATCGTGATTTGCAAGTTGCCAGGCGACAGCGGCGGGCTCAATCCTTCACGTATTTCAGGGCCTCATACTTCAGGCCGTATTCCCAGCGATTGTTGGGGAGAGACTTGCTCCAGCAGATCTTGGCCGAGACGAAGATGTTGGCGGCCCCAGGATTGTAGGGAATGGCGGCGCGCACCAGCAGGCCGGCCGCAAACTCCCGTGGCGAGCAAAAGCGAACCCCACCCCGCGACATGTCCTCCACCTCGATCGGCGTCTCCTGGCCGGCGAACAGGATGCATCCCTTCATTTTGACTTTCAGCCGTGAGTGTTTTCTCCGGTTGGCGGGGGCTTTCTCGACCGAGAGGAGATTGGGATTCCTGGAGGTAACCTCAACCGAGGCGGGAGCAGGCTCGGTGCTGATGTTGTAGGCCGACCTCCTCCACCACGTCATTTCATTGCACTTGGGACAGTGGCGGGAAAGCTTCCGGGTGGAGTCCAATACGTTCAATTCGAAGCTGTGCAGGATCACGATCTGGCGGGTGTGACAGAAGGGGCACTCCAACAGCAGCTTGACCACGGCCTGGTCGTTCTCATCGCCGGGGAAGTCGATGCCCCAGATATTCACTGAAGGGTCCACCAGGGCCACGCCGTAGACGTTGCCGCCGGTCTCGCGACCGATATGACCGATTACGACTACCTCGGCCTCAGGGTGGGCGCCCAGGCGCTTCACCGTAAGAGTCTGCTCCGGCGCCAAAGATCGGTTGATGACAATGGCCGCGCCGTTTCGGCTCACCAGCTTGGTCTGCGCTTCGCCCACGAACTCTCTGCCTCCCAGGTCCACGCCCGAGACTTCGAGTTGAAGACTGATGGCAATCCGGTCCTGGCGGACGGGTCGCGGGGTATCGGGAGAGGTCTCGGGGTTGTTGCCCGACATTGGCAGCGGTTCCTTTTTCACGTTTGAGTTGCGCGGAATAGTACACCGCATCGGCACAGCGCGGAAGGCGTCAGGTGAAGCAAGCACCTTGGTCAACAAGATCAAAGCGAGAGCGGCACCGGGAGAACTGGTGGCACACACGATTCACCGAGAGCAGCCAGCGCGCCGACGGTTCCCTTCGTGGCGGGGAACTGCGCTGCCTTGACCGAGACGCTGCTCGAAACTGATGCGATTGGCAAGTCGGACCGCACCCTGAGCCATGCCGCTCGCCTCCTGGGTCTCCATCCCACCTACCTGCATCGCCTGGTCACGAACCTGGAACTGCGCAGCGCGTTGAAAAAAGTCCCTGGATCGTTTACATAGCGCCCCTAGGCATTGCTGAATCTGGTTCCCCTGTGGAAAAGCGCCCGGAAACACTCTGTTACGGAAGTCGCTGTCCAGCCACAACTCCGGCGTAAGTCTCTGCATCGCAACGTGGTGGAAGCCTCAGGAAGTGCTCTGCAAGGAGCAGTTTGGGATTGAAATTGGACCCAGAACTCCCATACTATCCCTTAGTTCCTGCCGGACTTTTTGTATGCGGCGCGCGCTCCGCGTCCTGGCATATCCAGGCGGGAACACTCTGGCAATCGACGGACCTTGGACATTCATGCACAAGACTAAGGGCAAGTTAGCAGTCCAGGTTGTTCTCATCACGGTATGCGTAGTGCTGCTGGCTTTGAGCGCCGCGGCAGCTACGGTTTCCACCCCGCGCAAGACTTCCAAGTCAAAATCGGTGGTGGAAAGTCAAAGAACCCAAAAGAAGATCAGCCGCAAGCGGCGCCATCGGCGCCCGAGCAAGTACGTTTGGGTGAACGGGCACCGCTTAAGGCGCAACCGCTACGCCGAGCGTTATGTTGCCTCTTCGTTCGTGAGCGAAGACCAAACTACGGATGACGTCGCGGCCGGCGAAGATCCCTTGGTGCGCGCGGCCGCCATTGACGCGCTGGGCAACCACAACGGGACCGTGGTCGCCATCGATCCCAACAGCGGGCGCATCCTCGCCATGGTGAACCAGAAGATGGCGCTGTCGGAGGGCGGCGAGCCCTGCTCGACCATCAAAGTGGCCGTGGCGCTGGCGGCGTTGAGCGAAAACGTGGTCACCCGGCAGACCAAGATTCAGCTCGGGCGGCGCACTCGCATCGATCTGACGCAGGCGCTGGCCCACTCCAACAACGCCTACTTCGAAACGCTGGGTCGCAAGATGGGGTTCGAAAAGGTCAGCTACTACGCCCACCAGTTCGGTCTGGGCGAGCTTGCGGGATGGAATATCGAGGGCGAACATCTTGGCGTTTTCCCGAGCGAGGAACTTGCTCCTCGGCTGGGCGGCGTGGGCAAAATGTGCTCCTTCGGCGAGAGCATCTCCATGACGCCGCTGCAACTGGGCGCCTTGGTTTCCGCCATCGCCAACGGCGGTACGCTCTATTACCTGCAGCATCCTTCCACGGCGGAAGAAGTTGCGACCTTTGAACCGCGGGTGAAGCGCTATCTCGACATCGGGCCACTGATTCCGGAGGTTTCACCCGGCATGGCGGCGGCGGTTCAGTATGGGACCGCGCAAAGCGTGCGCTGGAATTTCAGTGAAGAAGAAGTGCTCGGCAAGACCGGCACCTGCTCCAAGAATGGCACGCGTTTTGGGTGGTTTGCTTCCTTCGCCAACACGTCCGTGGGCAGGATCGCCGTCGTCGTCTTCCTGGAGGGCGGCCGTCCAACCTTCGGCCCGAAGGCGGCAGAAATTGCCGGACGCATGTACCGTAACCTGTACGACCACAGCTTCTTTGTGAAGACCACGGTCGCGCCCGATAAACCGGCTGCGGGGGTGACGCAGTAGTCCAGCCCTCAGCGATCAGCCATCAGCGAAAGCCTCCGGAATCGGAGGCTTTTTCATTTCTGATTGTTCAGGATCATCTAGGCGCCAGTGCCATGAGCGCTTTTTCCAAGGCGATTTTGTTGGCCGCGTCCTTCTCCGCCGCCAAGCTAGTCTTCAGCCAGGCAAGGGCGCGGGCCTTGGAGATGTGCGGGGTGATGATGGGATCGACATCGTCGATCTTCCAATCGCCGTCCACGTCCTTGAGACGAAAGGTGACCTCTTCTGTGCCAGGCTCCGCCGCATAACCCAGGCCGCGCTCAAAGCGGCCGAGCACGACGTATTTCACTACGACCGTCGCGGACCGGAGACCGTCGTCGGCCACCACCAGGTCGTAGTGCGATACGACGGTGAATCCTTGCCAGTCGGGGTTGTCCTTCCACGTGGTCAGCGACTTCATGCGCGCCCACGAATCTTTCCGCAGGCGCGAGCCTTCATAATCCATGCGGCAGTAGTTGCTGACGGCGTTGCGAGAGGCAATGCGCTGCGGAACGCCGTGGATGGGAAACTGCGCAATCGAGGCGGTGCTGGTAAGCAGGATGAAAAGCAAGAGGCGGCGGCGCATGCGAATGTCCCGGTACTGGCCAGAGTACAACAAAACCGGCGGTTGCCGTTAGGCCGGAAGCCTGGTTCCGAGTCGCGCGTCAGGCCGTGCCGAGGCAGCCGGGGCAAGAGCGGGACAGGCGCAGTGACGAATTTGGCGGCTACCGCGGTTTGCGCACGTCGCCGGAGATCAGGCCATCCTTCAGGTTGATCACGCGATGCGCGTACTCGGAAATGTCGTGTTCGTGGGTCACCAACACGATGGTGTTGCCCTGCGCGTGGAGACGGTCGAACAGCGCCATGATTTCATTGCCGGTTTGCGAGTCCAGGTTCCCGGTGGGTTCGTCGGCCAGTAGGATGGAGGGGCGGTTCACCAGGGCGCGGGCAATGGCGACGCGCTGGCGCTGCCCGCCGGAAAGCTCGTTGGGCTTGTGCATCATGCGCGATTCCATGCCGACCGACCTCAGCGATTCCTTGGCGCGCTCGATGCGTTCCTCGGCGGGTACGCCGGCGTAGATCAGCGGCAGCTCGACGTTGTGCAGTGACGTGGCCCGCGCCAGCAGGTTGAAAGTCTGGAAGACGAAGCCGATTTCCTTATTGCGAATCCGCGCCAGTTCATCGTCGTCCAGTTCGCTCACCAGCTGGTTATTCAGCCAATAGCGCCCCTTGCTGGGAGTGTCGAGGCAGCCGATCAGGTTCATCAGCGTGGACTTCCCCGAGCCCGAGGGACCCATGATGGCGACATACTCATTGCGCTCGATGCGCAGGTTTACGCCTCGCAACGCGTGCACCTGCTGCTCGGACCCCATGTCGTAGGTCTTCCACAGGTCCTCGGTGCAAATGATGCACCCCTCCGGAGGGGCGACTAACGGTTCGGATACGCTGGCGACCTCTGTGGCCATGGTTGTGTCTCTCAGTCTGTCGGTCTCTTGGTCTGTTCAGCCGGTGTGGCGGGCTGAAAAACCTCCCCACATTACTTTGGACGATCCAATCGTCCCCAGGTTAGGACTTTTCTTCCTCTTTTTTAGGCGCGGTATTGTCGATCTTCACGGAGGCGCCATTCCGCAGCGAGCGCAGTACTTTGTAACTGCCGGTCACGATCTCGTCTCCGGGCTGCAATCCGGCGGTCACCTCGATGTCGGTCGTACCCGAGATCCCGGTCTCCACCTTGACGAACTCGGCCTTCTTGTTGCGCACCACGAACACGCCCTGGAGTTCGTCCTTGTCCTGGGAATTCGGCGTGGGGGAAGCCGCCTGCACCGTGCCTTTTTTGGGCTTGGTCTCGAGGTCCCGTTTTTGCCGCACGGTGAGTGCCTGAATCGGGATGGTGACCGCGTTGCTGCGCGTTGCGGTGGTGATTTTGGCGGTGGTGGATAGGCCCGGCCGCAGGTTCGGCGGCGGGTCCTTAATGGTCACGACCACCTTGAAATCCTTGGCTTCCTGGCTGCCGGTAGTGCTTTGCGTGGTCGCCAAGCCGGTGGAGCGCACTACCGCGTTGTTGCCGATCTCGGTGACCTCTCCCTCGAATTTCTTTTTCGGGATAGCGTCGATGGTGACTTCCGTCTTTTGCCCCAGCTTCACGTTGACGATATCGGTCTCGTCGACCATGACCTCGGCGGTCACCACCGACATGTCCGACACCGTCATCAGCAGGCTGCCGGGTGAACTCTGGATGCCCATAATGACCGTCTCTCCCTCGCGGACCGGGAGATTGCTGACAATCCCGTCGTAGGGCGATTCGTACTCGGTCTTGCTGAGCACGTCGCTGGCGTGCGTCAACTGCGCTTGCACTTGCCGGATGCGCTCCTGATTAGAAGCGGCCTGCGCCTTGGCTTGCGCGATGCGGGCGCGCGCGGAGGCAACGGCGGCGTCGGCCCCGTCGAAGGCCGCTTTGCGCGTATCGAAATCCTGCTTGGGTATCAGGGCCGCGCCGTACAGGCCCTCGCCGCGCTGATAATCGAGCTTGGCGCGGTCGTAGTCGGCGCGCGCCTTGTCCAGGTCCGATTGCGCGCTTTTCAGCATGGCCTCCGAAGCCGTGTAGTCGGTCTTGGAGGCTGCCAGTTGCGCCTGCATGGCGGCGACATCGGCGGCAGACTGCACGTAGTCCAGCTTGGCCAGCAACTGTCCTTTCTTGACCATCTCGCCTTCGTGCACATACAACTTGGTGATCTTGCCGTATCCGTTGGCGCCGATATTAACGTAGGTCTTGGGCTTGATTTCCCCGGAGGCGCTGACAATCGAGGTTAAATCCGCGCGCGTGACTTTGCCAGTCTGCACCACCACCACGCCCTTGCCGCTCTCGTGGACGGTGAAACCGACAATCGCCGCCAGCAGCAGCAGGCCCCCGCCTGCAATCGCAATCTTTTTTCCAGTCTTCACTCGTGTCCTCGCTCATCGCCGGCAGCACGAAACGGCACACCCCGCGACCATGCCCGCCTATTGTTCCATACGTGCGGACCTGGCCGGAAGTTCCCGGCTTAACATCATCCGCGTCGTTTCAGTGCCGTCGTGAGATTTCAGGGTACCAAACTCATTATAGTGAATCTGCGGCGTGGGCTGCTTCAGGTATTGCGCCGAAGCGCGATCTTCCGGGGATGAACAGCGACGTCGCGTGTGCCTGGAAGACATTGGCAACTCAGCACATACAGGGGTGTATCACAAAAGAACCGGGGGTTGCGTCCTTGCTTTAAAGAGAGCGACAACATAGAATTTAAGCGCCCGAATTGTTTGGTGAGGAGTCCACAGTCGATGTCGTTGAATGATGTATGGGTTCGTGTTTTGGCGTTGGGTTTGGCTTGCTCTTTATGGTCCACGAGCGCCGCGTTCGCGCAGAGCGATAAGAGCAGTAAAAAGAGCTCCCATGACCCCGCCGCCTCCCAGGACCAGACCGGGCAGCAAGATCCTCTCAAGCGTCCCCTGACCGAAAAGCAACAGAGGGAGCAGAAAAAGGCGCTCAAGACCGAGCTCAGCAAGACCTACAAACGGTGGCTGGACGAGGACGTGCGCTGGATCATTACGGATGAAGAACGCGCCGCGTTCAAGCAGTTGTCCAACGACGAGGAGCGCGATCAGTTCATCGAGCAGTTCTGGCTGCGCCGCGACCCCACCCCCGACACCGCCGAAAACGAATACAAGGAAGACCACTACCGGCGCATTGCATACGCCAACGAACATTTTGCTTCCGGCGTTCCCGGGTGGAAAACCGACCGCGGGCGGATTTACGTCATGTACGGCAAGCCGGACGAAATTGAAGCCCACCCCAGCGGCGGTTTCTACCAGCGGCCGCAGGAGGAAGGCGGCGGCCAGACCTCGACCTTCCCCTTTGAAACCTGGCGTTACCGCTACCTGGAGAGTGTCGGGCAAGAGGTGATAATCGAGTTCGTCGATCCCTGCATGTGCGGCGAATATCACATGTCCATGGACCGCTCGGAGAAAGACGCGCTGCTGCATGTGCCCGGCGCCGGGCTCACCATGTACGAGGAAATGGGCATGGCGGACAAGGCCTCTCGGTTTACCAATGGCAGCATCGAGCGCCTGGGGAGCGGCCCGTTCAATCAGGACCTGCAATCCAAGCAGTTCGACCGCCTGGAGCAGTTCGCCAAGCTAAACCGTCCTCCGGCAGTGAAGTTCAAGGACCTGGAAGAGGTGGTCTCGCACAAGATCAGCATGAATTTCCTGCCGTTCGATGTGCGCGCGGATTTCGTTAAGGTGACCTCGGATACGGTCCTGGTTCCGATTACGGTGCAGGTCAAGAACAAGGATGTTACCTGGTCGGGCAAGGATGGCGTGCAGCGAATGGCGCTGAACATCTTTGGGCGGGTGACCACCTTGACCGGGCGCATCGCCCAGACCTTTGAGGACACGGTTACCGATGGCCTGCCCGACGAACTGTTGCCCAAGGTGTTGGATAACAGCCACGTCTACTGGAAGGCGCTGCCCCTGCGCCCGGGACGCTATCGCGTGGACATCGTGTGCAAGGACGTGAACGGCGATAAGGTTGGCACCTGGAGCCGCGGCATCCTCGTGCCGGAGTACAACGAGGACAAGCTTGCCTCCTCCAGCCTGATCGTCGCCGACGAGATGCAGAAGGTCGCCACCAAGAGCGTGGGCGCCGGCAACTTTGTAATCGGCGATACCAAGGTTCGCCCGCGGGTGGAACCCTCTAACGGCCAACCCGCCATGTTCAAGCGCGACCAGAAGGTCAACTTCTGGATGCAGGTTTACAACCTGGGAATCGATCAACAGACGCACAAGCCGTCGGCCGACATTTCCTACGAAGTGGTGAACCTGGCGACGCAAAAGCCGATTGTGCAACTGGCCGAAACGACCCACCAGTTGGGCAACGTGGGCGAGCAGGTGACGCTGGAAAAATCGCTTCCCCTGCGTGACGTTCCGCCGGGTAACTATCAGATTACGATCAAGGTGAACGACCAGATCTCGAAGCAAAACCTGAAATCGACGGCGAAATTCGCCGTCGAGTAGCCGCGGTAAGAAACAGGCCGCAAATTCACGATGGAGGTGCTCATGGGCCGAAAGCTTGGATGGCTAATGATCCTGCTGGCGCTTGCGCTTCCTGCATCGGCTGCCGGGAAACCGGGCACCATCACCGGGGTGGTTCGGAGTACCGCCGGCGTGCCGCAGATGGGCGCGGCCGTGGACGTGTTTTCCAGCGCGATGCACGCGGTGAGAGTGTTCACCGATGGCCGCGGGTTTTATAGCGCCGAGGGACTGCTGCCCGGGACCTACCAGGTGCGGGTCACGGCGCCGTCGTTTTTGCCTTCCCTGCGGGAAAATGTGGCGCTCAAGGCAGGCGCCAGCGTTCTGGTGAACGTGACCCTGAGCACGCTGTTCGAGGCGGTGCAACTGCTGCCGCAGCGCCCGGGCAATGCGGATGATGATGGTTGGAAGTGGACGCTGCGTTCGGCGGCGAACCGTCCGATCCTTCGCGTCACGGGCAACGGCGCGGTGATGGTCTCCAAGACCAACGGCGAGCACCCGGCGATGAAGGGCGGGGTGGCGTTTGTTGCCGGCAGCGATGCCGAAGGCTTTGGCAGTGCCAGCGAGGTCAGCACACATTTCAACTTCCAAAAATCCTTGTTTGACGCCGGCCTGCTGTCCGTGAAGGGCAACGTCGGCTCCGGTGCGGGTCCGCAGAATGGCGTGATTCGGGCCGCGTATGCGCAGAAGCTGGGCGACGGTTCACACCCGGAGCTGGCCCTTACCCTGCGTCGCTTTGCCAATCCTGACCTCAACCCGCGCATGCCGGCACTGCAGGCGATGTCGTTGCGCTTGTCGGATTCGATTGCGCTGGCTGATTTTGTCGATCTGCAGTTTGGGACCGAATATCAGACGGTCCAGTTCCTGAGCCGAGCCAGTGCGCTGAAGCCGTATGGCTCCGTGGCCGCGCACTTGTCGCCCGATACCGTGGTGGAGTACCGCTACGCCAGCGCCGAGCCCAACATGGCGGCCTCGCGCGGCTTCGATGCCTCGCTCGGAGATGTTTTGGAATCCGGTCCCCGCGTTTCCATGACCGACCGGGGAGCGGTGCTGGAGCGCGCGCGGCACCAGGAAGTTGCGGTGTCGCACCGCCATCGCCACACCAGCCTGCAAGTGGCGGGCTACTCCGACTCGGTTCGCAATACGGCATTGACCGGGGCGGGCGATCTCGACGGTCCCTTGGCCGGCTTGCTCCCTGACCTGTATTCCGAGACGTTTACCTACAACGCCGGGCAGCTCCGGACTGACGGCGTTCGCGTCGTGGTGGAGCAGAAATTCGCGCCGGAATTGACCGCCACGGTGAACTACTCGTGGGGCGGCGTGCTCGACCTGGCGACCAGCGGCGTGGCCTTGAACCAGGTACACTCGGCGATTCACCAGGAGTGGCGTCATTCGCTCGGCGTCAAGCTTGCCGGCGACCTGCCGCGCACACACACGCGCTGGGCAACCTCGTATCGCGCGGCAAACCAGAAGTCGCTTACTCCGGTGGACATGTTCGATTGTTCCCCCGGGCAGATGGACCCGTATTGGAACGTCTTCATTCGCCAACCGATTCCCGGAACCGGCTTCCTGCCGGCCAAGATGGAAGCGCTGGTAGATCTGCGAAACCTGCTGGCGCAAGGCTACGTTCCGGTGGTCGGACGAGATGGGCGTACCGTGTACCTGGTGCAGTCGGCACGCGCCGTACGCGGCGGCCTGGCGTTCGTGTTCTGACCTGACACCGGGCTGACATTCGACAACAACGGGTTCCCCAAGGGCAGCGGCGACGCTGCCCTTTAGGGTTTATCCGGTGAAGGGCGTGCTGTCCTAATCCAGGATTCTCTGCCACCATTTCACCGGCTGTTCCGGCTCGCTTACCATGTCAATCCCGTCAGATAGCCCAAGAAACCCAGCGGGCGCCAGGTTCGAGGTGGTTCGTGGCGGGGACGATCGCCTGCCTGGCTGCGGCCGCGTCACGCGCATCAGCACAGCGTTTCCCGGTTGTTCGTCTGGCAGAACCGCCAGCGCGGTCGGGGAGTTCAGCGCCAGTTCCACGACCGCGTCGGCCGTTGCATCGCCTCGCACTTCAGGCCGAATGCCGGTGCTTGACTCCACCATGTCCGCAGTCGGTTGATCGAAGACTATCCAGCGACTCATCTTGGCTCCGCGTGGCGCGCAGAAGAGGATCGTGCACTTAGATGCAGCAGCCACTCGCCACGTCGACGGTGGACTGCCCAAAATGGAGCCGAAATATACCCTTGTGACGGAACGGCCGTTCTTATGAGCCGAAGATTCGAATGGGCCGAAGCGTCGAAGCCGGGCTTCATCTGGTCCCATGAGCGGCTGCGCCATCCATGTACAGCCGCCGAGTGCCATGCGCCAGTTGAAGCCGGCCCGGACCGCGTTGGATAGAATGCACCGGGCGCAATGGCGCAGCCGTTGAAGACAGCACGCATCGCTGTGTTACACTCCAAGTGCCGCAATTGTTCGCACTTCGTCCGCCATCCGGGCGCGTAGCTCAACTGGCAGAGCAACTGACTCTTAATCAGTAGGTTGAAGGTTCGATTCCTTCCGCGCTCACCACCTTTTCAATCACTTACCGGGGTTGCTATTTCCGGCTGTGCCGTAAAATGTGCCGTAAAATTCTTCGACCACTACGCTCCTGGTTCCGTTGCTGAGCCCGTCTGGTTCAGTGCGGCACGAACGATCTCCAGTTCGGGATGCTGATACTGCATGGCGGTCTTCACATCCTTGTGCCCCATGGTCTTCATGACGGCAGCCAGATTTCCGGTTTTCTTTAAAACCCGCGTGCCGTAGTCGTGCCGTCCGCAATACAACACCAGGTCTTTGGGAAGTCCGGCTTGGACGCGGGCCTCACGAAACCGCTTTGCCATCGTGGTGAGATGGCCGGAGCGCGAGCGCTTGGATGGGAAAACCCATCCCTCGCGCTTTGTGCCGCAGCGGGTCCGCAACAGGGAAACGACTCGATCGCTCATCGGGACCATTCGCCTGCCGTCGGGGGTCTTGCTGTCAGGCACAAAGATGATTTTGTCGGTCCAGTTGATGTTTTCGATGCGCACGCGGTAGAGCTCTCGCTCGTTCCGCATTCCTGTGTCTCGCATCAGCATGATGATGTCCCGGAAAAGCAGCTTCAGTATGGGCTTCCAGCTACCGCTCTCGACCAGGTTGTCGGCGGCCTGCAAGAGCTTCTCCTCCGCTGTGTCGTCAAGCCGCAAGGTTCGGCCGTATTCCTTGAACAGCTTGATTTTGGCAGCGCTGCGCGCCAGCTTCCATTCTTCCGCCTTATGTAGCATGCGGCGCAGCGTGCGCAGGGCGCAATTGGTGTTGGCGGCGGCGCTGGCAAAGTCGATTTTGTCGATATCCTCCGCTGTGATCTGGTCCAAGCGCATGCCCGCGAGCGAGGTTGCAGCCAGGAGCCGCCAACCGTCGCGGTAATAGGC
Organism: Terriglobia bacterium; assembly: GCA_963797035.1. Taxonomy (GTDB): domain Bacteria; phylum Acidobacteriota; class Terriglobia; order Terriglobales; family Acidobacteriaceae; genus JAIQGF01. The sequence continues at coordinate 4,713 of CAWCOC010000021.1, read as the reverse complement.
CCTGCTCTTGGGCTCCAATTTCGACCCCTTGACCCACTCCAGAAATCGCTCCGAGAACTCAACAAGCCTAGGAGCTTTTCGCAGCAGTGGGTCCTTGCCTTCAGTGACTTGCGCCAGCTTGATGGCAGCAATCGAACCGGCCCGGTTTCGGTTGCTCTCCTTGGTTGATCCTCGGTAACGACGGCCGGCGACCGTGAAGTCGTACCAGTAGAACTTCGAGCCTTTCTTCCTAAGCAATTCCACGCGCGTCCTCCAGCATTGCCCGCACGGAAGGCGTTCGCGTGTTCTTCCTGATGTACTCGAGAAGAACGGCTACATCATAGCTAACCCTGCCCTCGATTTCTATCCAACTGGGCCCAGTCCCTTCACAGCGCCACCGTTTGAGTGTGGCGGTTGAGCGGCCTAGGATTTCGGCGGCCCGGCGCGTATCGACGAGTTCAGGAATCGGGAACTGCTTCAGCGTATTGCTGCTGGGCTTCGACATTCTAGGTCTCCTTGTTCGCGGCCGAGTCGCTCAACGGACCGGGTCAAGCAGGGCGTCGGACCGATTTCCGATAGCAGGGCGCCCGAGACTCTTTACCTTCGGAAATGGCGGGTATGACTGCGAGTGCTTCTAGCGCTGTGCGCTTCACGGCACGGTTTTTCATGGTGCGGTTGATCGATTCTCGATCTTGTGCGCCACTACGAGAGGCAGTTCTGCCCGCCAGCGTTGGTGTTTAGCCGCAAATCGCACCAGCGTCAAACGCGGTAACGGCGCACGGCACGTAGACATGGTTGGATCTGCGCGGGAGTCATTCTGAAAAGGGAACTAACGGCAGGAAGGCCTTGGTCGATCAGTGTGCTGCAGGCCCCAGCGTGCAGCGCTGGGCGACCGCCAAGATTTTCGCAGGTCGAGATTAGCTAACGGCGTTTTTTCACCGATCGCATTTTGACTGTCGGAACGGACTCGTTTGCAGTGCCAGATAAAGGCGTTTCGGTCCAGACTGGGAGCTGCCGTGAAAAGCAGCCTGTGGCCGACCCGCTGCTGGATTTACGCCACAAGCAGCGTGGCTGCATGGTCCATCCTCTCGCCCACACGCTGCTGCACTTCTTTGAGCCAGGCTCTGGGATTGGTGCCGTGAATCACTCGCCCAAAGAATTTCAGCCTCTCGGAGGCGTTATTCCGATTGCGCCGGATGTCGTCTTTTGTGGTCTTAGTGTAGATGGCTAGGAAGGTCTCCATGCTCCGGGGCATTGCGAATACGTACGTGGCGTGCCCCAATTGTGGGGTCTCAACGACGACAGCCTTCTCAAGATCGAAGACGTATTCATCCCGGAATAGGTATGTGCGCCGGGCGCGGCGGGCCAGTTGGTGATAGAAGAAGGGATCGTAGTCCGGTCGCCAGTTGATCTGCGCGAGGTCGAAATCCCCAGGCAAGCGCAGCGGTGAACAGATTCTTGCCAGCTCCGATTTCTCGATCGCGCGGTATTCCAGAAGTAAGCGAATCTGTTCAAAGGCGTCCGCGTACTGCCCGAACCGGTGATATGTCGCCTTCGCGGCTTCCACCTGCTGCTCGAAATCGGCTGCTAGCTTGATCTCCAGGCGGCTCGGCAAGGCCGTTTCCCAAGTAACGAGTTCCCATTGGCCGCGGCGTTTGCGGTACTTGCCGCTGGGCACGAACGTGCCGTCGACCTCCATCTTGGTTCCTAGCAGATGTTTCCACTGATTCCAGGTAGGTTTCCAAGCCGTGTGCAGGAGCGCAGGGTCGAGCCACAACTCAAGCTTGCGGCGCACGTCGCGGCACAACGCCAGCCCGTCGTAAAACTCACACTTGCGTAGCGTCGCGTGGAATCGCCGGCGCCGGCACTCCGGAGAGAACGTCAGGATGCGACGCGCGAAGAACGTCTGCCCATCGCGCGAGCGCTCGCCTGCGACCAAAAGTGAGCCAAAGCCGCCGTAAGGAAACACCGCGGGGGCCTCGGAATCGGCCAGGAGGGCATCGTACGCGGCGCGCAATTCCGGCTGGCCAACGATGTTGAAAGCGCGTTCCAGGGCTACCTGTTCGCTGCGCGGAGCGCCGGCGACTTTGAGTTCCAGATCGCGCAGTTTGAAAGCCACCCGAAGCTCTGCAGGCGAGGCACTCATGGGGATGCGCAACAGGTCGTAAAACGTCGTGCGTTCGGCTTGATCATCGCGTTGCAGCAGGCGGTAGAAGTAATCGCGCAAGATCTCACAGGGCAGAAAAATCGAGGAGATGCCAAGCGTTCCTTGGCGGACCTCGGCGGAAACGAAGAGCTGATTACGTTTATCCGGTTTGGGCTGGGTGACGTAGCCGATCTGCGCCTGGTACAGAGAAGGGATGGCGCCGGACGGGGTCTCCTTCGCGATGAAAATTTCTGCCCCAATTGCTTGTGCCGTGGGGATGGGAAATGTAATTTCATCGCCGCTGGCGACGTAACTCGCGAGAAAGCGTGACAAGCGCAGCTTGCCTTGGTCGGCCAACACACATGTAGCCGGATCCTGCTGCCGCTGGACGCTGACCACGCGCTCGCGACAGATGGGAGCCGATGGACCAGGGGGCGGAATAGCCATACCGTCGCCGGGCATTATAGGCGGACTCCCGGAGCCCCAAACGAGGCTCCAACTAAGGCGGAAAATCCGAGCGGCACCGTTTCATGCCGTGCAGCATCTACTTAGGAACTCGTGCGACAAAGGGGGGAGGATTTCTTTTGAGGTTTCTCGGAAACGAGCCCTCTTACAGGTAGAAACGTAGTGCTGTCTGCCCGGGGATGGCGGCCGGCGTGAACTGAACGAGACTGGTGTCTTGCGAGACTCGGATATTCACCATGGCGGGACAAAATCGATCCGAGGGCTCATTTCGTCTTAGTCCGGTAGATCGACTCGGAAGAACGATTGATCCTGCCGTGCTCACTGCCGCGGAAGAAATCGGCGAAAGGGCGGTCAAACATGCGGAAAAGATACTCGTCGATCCAGCGATGGCGACGAATCTCCTGGAAGAATCCGCGGCCGCCGTCTCTCGGGCGTTGCGAACCAAACAGCGGCGAAATGAGATTCCAATCCGCGACTTGCATGCCTATCTATTTCGGGCATTCATCCGAAGATTGAACAAATCGGCGCGAAGAGACCTGCTCCTGGCAGATTCTCTCCCGAGGCATTCGAGCGGTCGGTCCGTATCTACTGATTTGGAGTCCAAGAGGCTGTTGGACGAGTTCCTCACGCAGTGCGATCCGGCGACCCGTGACATGCTCTACCGCCGTATCCAGGGGTTTTCGTGGAAGGAAATCGGTAAGGTTCATGGAATTTCGGCGCACGCCGCCGAGTCGCGCTTTAGTCAGGCCCTCCAGCGTGTCCGAAAGAGGCTCGGACTGAGAGATTGAGCAATGAAGGGAGACCTGGAAACACAGGCTCGATAATGAAACCGCGGTCTAACAACGGCGAACTTTTGCGGTTCGCAGATTCGTATCTGCGCGACGCGTTTCCGAATCCGGCGCGCTCGGGCTGCCCTGCTGACCAGGAATTGCAGCAGCTCGCAGAGCAGCCGACTCAAGCGAATGCAGGTGTTACTGAGCACATCTCATGCTGCTCGCCGTGCTACGAACGATACGCGGTACTGCTTCAACAACAAAGAGCGAGCCTACGCCTCGGTTTTTCGGGCGTCTGGGTCGCCATTGGCACATCAGACGAGCGCGATTGATCTGGGCAACTGCCGCTGCCCTTGTACTGTTGTGTGCTGCTGTTGTTCTGATCTTCGCGAGATCTGGACGAATCCGACTGCATACTCTGCATTCAGTATCGATCTCAGCAGCGCGTCACCAATACGCGGTACGGGCGGGGAACCGGCCAAGCGTGAAATTCAAGTTCCGCAGGAAACGCTGGAGCTAAACATTCAACTACCGATCGGAAGTGAGGAGGGGGCTTACGAAGTCTCTCTGCGGTCTGGGCCAAACGTTCTCTGGTCACAAGTGGCACAAGCACACTTATCGAGCACGTTGTGCAGCTCAAAACGCGGGTTGATTTGCGACCGTTCTCTCTCGGTAAGTATGACCTCACTGTTGAGTCAGCCGGGGCCTCCGATTTGTGCAGCCGATCCAGATAACCAAACCAAAGCAGACAGCCTCGCGCTCAGGGTGGCGAGGCCGAATCCTTGCCTCTGTCGCGTCCCGTCTGATTTCGATCCGTCTGCCAACTTGGTCACGCGAGACCTCTACGTCTTCCGCGATCACAAGCGCAGACCCCGAACAGCTGATTGCTGAGGCCGACCACCTCGCATGGCTTGGAAATTGGCCCGCAGCCGCGCCGTTCTACGCAAAGGCGGAACTTCTGGCGACCCAGAGCGGCGATGCGAAAGCGACGATCCACGCCAGAGTCGGCAGGATTCGCAGCCAGGCTGAATCCATGCCATTTGCGCAGGTCTCCGAAATGCTGGCTGCCGACCTGGAAAACCCAATTGTTCAAAACGACCCAAGCTGCGGCTGTTCTGCCTCACTGCGAAGGGATATACGGATTTGAACGTCAATCTGGCGTCCTGCCGAGCGGCATGGGAGCTGACTCTCCAGACTGCCCGCGAGCTACACGACGCGCAATGGGAATCACGTGCATCAGGCGAACTGGGCATCGTGGCTTTTCTTGAGGGCGACACCTCCAAGGCCGAGAAACTCGTCGGCGGTGCATTGTTGTCCGCAATTAAGAATGGTGACGCCGCGGCTCAGGTT
>CAWCOC010000020.1:0-48487 GCA_963797035.1 Terriglobia bacterium | reverse complement strand
GAAGCCGTGCCCTTCCCGAGGAACATCGAGAGCGTCGCTTTCGGCAAGGCGCGAGGCACAAGGCGCAAGGCACAAGGCCGATGGCGCTTCCGCCGTGTTTCAAATCGAGCGGCTTAACCAGCGAGAGGCAGAGGGGGATCCGGCGCAGGTTGTCGGAGGGGCATGGGCCCGTCTTTCCCCACGCTCCTATAAACGCCTGCTCAATAGCGCGGGTGGCGTCAGGAATTGACGAGGGCGGATCACGGTCATCCCCATCATGCCGGCCAAGCGGTGATAGCTGTCGCGGCAGGTACGGAGAAAATCGAGGGGATATTCGGGCTTGCGGGCGCGGGCTTTTACGGGGTCGGCGTCGAGCACATAGGCGACATCGGGGGTGGGCGAGACGGCGGCTACGAGGCGGATGAAGGCGCGGGTGATCGGATTGGAGAGCGACAGGTTGGCGAGTTCGTCGTGGATGTAGCGATCCATGATGATCACGTCAGGAGCAAGGCCCGAGGCGCCAGGCTCAAGGCGGGTTGAATCAGGGTTCCACGCACGACCTCATGCGCAGCCTTTGCAATCACAAGGCGAAGGTTGATGGCGTCGAGCAGATAGAGCCCGTGACGGGCGAGGTCGACATGCCAGCCACGAACATTTTTGTCGCGGCGGTTGACGGGCCTTTCGGGCGAGCCGATGCCGCGCTCGCTCTTGAACACCTTGTGGACGAAGCCTTCGCGGTAGCGGGAGAGCACGACGAGTCGTCCCAGAAGGCGAACAGGCGCGTGCGCAGGCCACGCGCTTCGAGGAAAGCGCGCAGGGCGTCGATCTGAGTGCTCTTTCCGGCGCCATCCATGCCGGAAAAGGAAACGAGGAACGGTTTCATAGCGTGCCGCGCCGCTGGCGCTGTTCTTGTTTGGTTTGAGTCACCCACCGCTGCCGCGGGCTAACGAATGTTGCCGCTCTGCGGCTCATTTGAATCGCGCACATTCCGATCAATCGCGCACACTCCGATCAGGGTTGATCAACACGGCGCTTCCATGCGGGGCTAAACCCGCGGCCCTTCAAAACAGGTTAAGACACAGCGGTTAGCGTCCCGAGCCTAGGCGTGCTGGAGGTGCCACGGCTCAGGGCATAAACCGCGCCCAGGGCGGCGCCGCCGGCAGCAATCAAGCCGATCTTGATGAGCAGCGAGCGCACCTGACGCTGCTTGGCGGGGGCGATGGCGTTGCCCGCGGGTTTGGACGCGGCGCCGCCCGCAGTCACGCCCTTTTCAGCGGCCGCAGCGCCCACCGGAGCTTGTTCCCTTTTCTGCTGCGACTGATCCTGCTGCGCGTCCTGGGGCAGGGCCGAGTTTCCCACCGCCTGCTGCGATTGCGGCGCTTCCGGCAATGCCGCGGGCGGCTCAGTGGTGCCGGTGCGATCGGTCGTGGTCTGGGGCATTGGGTTCTCGGGCGGTTGAACGCTGAAGAAGGACGGCTGGATTGTGCCATGGCCAACTGCGGACCGCCGAGCATGGCGAACAGCAGCAGCACGGCCATTGCGGGGACCACTTGGAGAATTTCGACTTCATCGGGGAACTCCTTGGGTTCGGAACTATTTGGGCCCGGTGTTCTGGTGCGCCGGAACAAGCGCAGCACCATCGTTGGGCGGCATGAATTCGGCCGCTCCGTGAACTATGCGCGCCTCCGGATTACCAAAATGCCGGAGACGATTGACGGCGTAACGAAGCTGGTTGGCGACGGTCGGCGTGCCGTACCAGCAGCAGCGCGCCATCGCCGGCGACGCTCCGAAAAATACGCAATACTGTTTTTTCAACAGCACCGGCGACGCCAGCAGCGCGGCGGTGAGGCGATGATTGCCTTCGAGAATGGTGACCGGCTTCAGGTCATCAATGCCGATAAGCACCACGGCGCTGCGATCGTCCTGGTTGCGAAGGGACTCGCTGAAGGCGCGAATGGCGTCGACCTTGGCGCCTACATCGGAGATTTCAATTCCGCCGTGGGCGGTGCCGCCGACGATGCGCACGCCACGGAAGTCGTGAAGGCGAATCCGCTCGACGACATGGCGCAACCGGCAATTACCGCCGCCGATCTTGCGCCAGTGAGTGCGCGCCAGCACGCACAGCCGGTCGAGATCAGGCTCCTCGAGTGCGACATGCCACCACCTGGTATCGCGCGGCAACTGGTTCCACATGTGCCCGCGGCGGCGGTAGAAGAGCGAACGCCGGACCTGGTTCTGGCATGGATCGGAGACGTCGGGATGTTCGACCACGTCGGTAAAGCGCCGGCGGTCGCGGTCGAAGTCGTGGTGATGGAATTCGTTGCGCAAAAATTCCAGCACGACCTGGTCCTCCGATACCGGGCGCAGCTTGATCACGCCGCCTCCTGTAGCACCGCGGGCCGGCTGCGCCGCAACAGCGGGATGAGGGCGACCAGCACCAGCAGCGCTGCCATCGATACCAGTTGGACAAGCACAACCTGGTGCAGGGTTGCGTGGAACACCAAAATACCGATCACGATGGCCAAGGCAACCACCAGCTGCAGCCAGCCGGTGTTGGCGACTTTGCGCGACATCTCGTAGGTGATGAGCACCACGCTGAGCGAATAGACGCCGGCCATGGCGGCATAGAGGGCGAGCAAACCGTCGACCGAGTGGCCGTTGGTGAAATGCGGGCCGAAGACGAGGCGAAGCACGAAGTCGGGCGCGAGCGCCATCAGGGCGACGAAGGCGCTGGAGATGGCAACGACGAAGGCGACGGGAACCGCCAGGATGGACTTGCTTCCTTCATCCGGACGCGCCCCGGCGGAGATGGGAAACATGGCGCTGACGACCATCCAGGAGGCGAAATAGACCACGCGTCCGACCAGCGCGACGGCCGCGTATAAGCCGGCGGTTTCCGGGCGGAAGAAATGCTTGACCAGCACGATGTCGCAATTGCTGATGATGACCTGGCCGACGAAGAAAACAACGGCCTGCACCGCCTCGCCGATGGAGGCTGCGACGCGGAGACCGGTGCTGATTTTCAATTCCGACGGGACCGGCAGGAAATAGGCGCAAATGACGGAGAGTGAAATGGCGGTGATGGCGCCCAGCGCACCCATGCCGAACTCGACCAGCAGCAGCGCGCCGGTGAACTTCAGCAGCGCTTCGATGACGTAGCTGGAGGCGAGCCGGCGGAAGGCGCACATGCCCTGCATGCCGCCACGGCGCGCGCCCACGGGCACATAGAAGGCAAAACCGAGCGCGAGCACGGCGATCATCCACGCGGACGGCAGATTCAGGTAATGCGCCACCGGAGAGCTGGCGAGCATCAACAGGGCGCCGAGCGCCAGCCCGACCTGCCAGGAGCGGCGCAGCAGAAGCTGGTAGACCGCCGCCTTGGACTGCAGCGAGTGGTTGCGCGCCACCAGCTTGGCGCATACCAGTTGGAACGAGAGCGTGAGCGCCGAAACCAGCATCAGCAGGGTGATGGCAACGGCGGCGTGACCAAATTCGGCCGGTCCCAGCAAACGGGCGACGGCAACGTTATAGGCAAAATTCAGAATGCTGACCACGCCGGAGCCCACCAGCATGATCAAACTTCCGCCCAGCAGGCGGGAATGCGTGCCCGGCTGCGTCCGGAGGCCGGCCAGCTTCTCTCGCCAGCTCTGGCGGGGCGGAGCAGCCGCGATCATTCCGAGATCTGCCATAAGAATTTCTACGCAGCAAGATCGGTCGCGGCAGCTCCCTCGGCGGATGCCGGCTCCATAGGAGCAAGTTGCGGGCTGGGCGGCATGGTCAACAACGCCGGATTTCTGAGGGAGGACGGCAGGAAGCGGCTGAAGCTGAGCACCGCATCACTGGAAGTCTCGTAGATTTCGAAGAGCCGGTCGGTGCGGGTCATTTCCAGCACCACCGCCATTTGCGGCGAAAGGGCGGCCAGCTTGACGTCGCCATCGCGCTTGACTACGTCGGCCAGGCAGCGCAGCAGCATTTCGACGCCGGCAGCGTCAATCTGGCTGACATGCGAACAATCGAAGACGAGCTGGGGCCGATCCGAATTGAGAATCGGCTCAATCTCCCGGCAAAATGCGCGCGCCTGCTTCAGGTTCATGCGGTCCGGGATGCGCTTCAGTACAACGGGCCTATTGGTCTCCATATCTCCTCGCCACAGCCAGATTCGCGGGGAACGACGCCTCCGAAGAAGCTTCAAACCCGGCCGGGGTGTTGATGGCCGCCGAGGGGGTCTTAACGGCGGCGGGAAATTCCTTAGGCTGCTCGCGATGGGACGTCGCGAACAATCCGCGGACAATCTGCAGCGGAAGGAACGAAGCCAGAGAGGCGGCGCTCGCCACCGCCCGCAGCGACGCGTGTGGGGAGCGAATGTTCATCAACTTGGGATCGGCGATCTCGACCTCGACACCGCGTTGCAGGTGGAGCAGCCGGCTGCCGCCGGCGACGGAATGCGCGACGTCCAGACCCGGACCCAGGTAGGTGTAAGGCAGCACGCTGGAATTTTCGATCACCGTGCCGCAGTCGACTTCGGCATGATGCTCGACCACGCCACAGCGGGTAATGACCGCGCCGGCGCGAATGCGGGCATGGCTGCCGATATACGCGGGGGCAAGGATGCGGGCGCGGCGCTCGATGCGCGCGCTGCGGTCGGCCCACACGCCGGGACGCACCTCGACACCACAGGGATGGACTTGCGCGCGCTGCATGAGGCCGTCGACCGCCAGCGCGCGAAGATCGGCGGCGCCGGCCAGCGGGTTGTAGTAGCCGCGAAAGACCCACTTGCCGCATTCGGAGCGCGTCTGCTGCAAGTCATGACGGAACAGGTAAGCAGCATCGTTGCGGCGCGAAGCATTAATCATGAACATGTCGAGTTGGGCGCCGAGGACATCCACGGCGCGGGTGACGTGGGCGCGACCATCGAGGTGGCGCTGAAGGAATTCGTCGGCATCAATTTCGGCGTAGCCGCCCATGCGGACGACGAGCACGGCTTCAGCACCGGCTTGCGCCATGTCGCTGAAAGCGTTCTCGGCCGCGCGCCAGAGCTGGCCGCTGGGGGCTTCGATCCACGGAACGGAGAAGCGGAAGTCCGCAACGGCTGCGGGCCATTCGCTGACGACAGAAATGGCGCCGATTCGTTGTGACTGCAGCCGCTCGACGTAGCGGGCGACCGCCGGTTTTCCCAGCAGGCTGTGCGCGGCCAGGGGCGATCCAGCAAAGCTCTCGTCTGTGTGAGCGGCGGCTTCTCCGCGGTTACCGACGAGAATAATGGCCCTTACATCCACGTGCACCTCGTAGGCGCGTACGAACCGTGCACGCGCGATCTAATTTCTGCGCCATACTGCCGAACGGATTGTGTGGAAGGCCCGCGCGACTTCAGCACCCTGAATCCTATTTGGCCCCTCCGGCCCCTAAATACGGAAAAGCGCAAAATACCCGCTCGCCCGCGGCCAGCATCGTGGTCTGAAAATATGTCCGCGGAATAAGGCGAGCATCGCCTGCCTGCCGCCGATTCCCCGGCTACCACCAACGCGAGAGTGCAGTGGCTGCTCATTTCAGATGGCAATGGAGCACTTCACGTTGTCAGATCAGTTATCAATCTTGAAAGAAACAATACCTTTCCGCCGCCTCGCATCTGTTCGCCTTACGGTGCTGAGAGTGCGGCTCCGTCCACGCGCCGAAACCCTTGCCGTTAACCGTTCCTGAGCTGCCGGAATCCGGCGTGCGAGGAGGACACAGAGTCCCCGAAGCAAGACGGATGCCGTGATCCAGCAAAAGCTCCTGTCGCAAGACGCGTACCACTCGCAGGCGCGTTAACGAGTTGTTAACTATAGGAAAACGAGGGAGATGGGGGATTTTGTATGACTCCACTGTGCTCTCTTGCGGCATCTGGATGCCGTCAGTAGTGCAATGAGTGCTCACGGCGGGCGGTTTTGTTCCCGTGTTGTGGGATGAAAAGAGGGACAAACGTGACCATTTAGCCTAGGGGCTTTATGAGATTTTGCGGCCGAGGATGACGCGAGGAATCCCCTGCAGGTCGGGAACGGTGCGAACGTCTTGCCAATCGCGCAGCACGTCACGCACCGCAGCATCTTGCGAGTAGCCGATTTCCATGGCGAGAATGCCGCCGGGCTTGAGCAGGGAGCGAGCTTGCGGAGCAAGTCGGCGAATGATGTTGAGACCATCAGGGCCGGCGAAGACCGCGCTGTGCGGTTCGAACTTGCGCACTTCGAGTTGCACTTTGTCGTACTCGCCGTCGCCGACGTAGGGCGGGTTGGAGGCGACGATGTCGAATGGTCCGGCGAGGCCGAGGAGCAGGTCGGTGCAATGGAAGGTGACGCGGCGATCGAGACCGAGGCGCGCAGCATTGGCACGCGCGATTTCCAGGGCGTCGGCGAGAAATTTCAGTGGCGTGAACTTCGGCCTGCGGCAGCTCGGAGGCGAGCGCCAGGGCAACACAGCCGGAGCCGGTGCCGACGTCGACGATGCGTGGAACACCCCCACCCTGTCGCAGGAAACCCGGCCGCGACAAGAGTGGGCCACCCAGGTTGCGGCAGAGGTCGAGCACAGCCTCCACCAGGTGCTCGGTTTCCGGACGCGGGATGAGGACAGCCGGGCCGACGATGAAGTCCAGCCCCCAGAATTCCTGGTGCCCGGTGATGTATTGCGAGGGAATGCCGCGAGCGCGTTGCTCGAGGGCTTCCTCGTAGCGGGTTTGTTCGTCGGGGGTAAGTTCGCGCTCGGGATGGGCGTAGAGATAGGCGCGATCGCAGCCGAGGACGAACATGAGCAGGACTTCGGCGTTCATGCGGGGGGAGCCGACATGGTTTTGCTCGAGCAGGGAGATGGCGTCGCGCAGGGTTTGTTTCAACTGCATGCGGGGAGATTTAACCACAGAGGGCATGAAGGGAAGAACTGGCCACTGATCAACACTGATTAACGCGGATCGAAAGTCAAGGAAGGAAAACTTCTCATGAGGCTCTTGCAGCTACGCGGGCACTGCAGACGCGTCACCGTCGTCCTCTTCGGGTGGACGTTTGAGTCGTTCGGCTTGAAAATGCGTAGATAGCGCTTCGACAAAAGGCTGGAGCTTACCGTCCATGAACTCGGCCAACTGATGGACACTTAGCCCGATGCGGTGGTCGGTGACGCGGTTCTGCGGGAAGTTGTAGGTGCGGATTTTTTCGCTGCGGTCGCCGGTGCCGACCATGGCGCGACGTTCCTTGGCGAGCGCGGCTTGCTGCTTTTCGCGCTCCATTTCGTAGAGCCGGGAGCGCAGCACGCGCATGCCCTTCTCGCGGTTCTTAATCTGCGATTTTTCGTCCTGGCAGCTGACCACGGTATTGGTCGGGATGTGGGTGATGCGCACCGCGGAATAGGTGGTGTTCACCGACTGGCCGCCGGGACCGGAGGAGCAGAAGGTGTCGATGCGAAGGTCCTTGGCATCGATTTTGACGTCTACGTCCTCGGCTTCGGGCATGACCGCGACGGTGACGGCCGAGGTGTGCACGCGGCCTTGCTGCTCGGTTTCGGGAACGCGCTGCACGCGGTGGACGCCGCCTTCGTATTTGAGCTTGGAGTAGGCGCCGCGTCCTTCGATCATGGCGATGACTTCCTTCACGCCGCCGACGCCGGACTCCGAGGAAGACAGCACTTCGACCTTCCAGCGATTGCCTTCGGCGTAGCGCGAGTACATGCGGAACAGTTCGGCGGCAAACAGCGAGGCCTCGTCACCGCCGGTGCCGGCGCGGATTTCCAGGATGACGTTTTTCTCGTCGTTGGGGTCCTTGGGGATGAGCAGGACCTTCAAGTCGAGTTCCACCTGGGCGAGACGCTGCTCGAGCGATTGCAGCTCGTCCTCGGCCATCTGCTTCATTTCAGAGTCGGACTCCTGGGCGAGCATCTCGCGGGTTTCGGCAATGCCTTTGTTCAGGTCCTTGTACTCGCGGTACTTCTCGACCACAGGCGCAATTTCGCTGTGCGCCTTGGCGGCCTTTTGATATTTGCCGGTATCCTGCATGATCTCCGGCGAGGCCAGCGACTTGGTGAGCTCCTCGTAGCGAGCTTCGATTTGTGAAAGGCGATCAAACATGTCTTTGGTCGACGGTCGACGGTCTACGGCCTGCGGGCGACGCAGCTCATGCCGTGGTCACAGCAGTGGCAGGTTGATGATCCAGAGAATTAATCAAACCGGTTAGACTCCGTGCCACCGGCGTGATCAACTGCTTGGCTTCCGTAATCTCTGCCTCTGAAATGTATTGTAGCTGGTGAGACAACAAAATCTGAGTTTCGACCTCAAACAGCGAGCCTCGCGCGTGGTACAGGAAATGCAAGAACTCCCGATCCGAGCGGTGCCCTTTGCCTTCGGCGATGTTGCTCGCGACGGAAACCCCTGCCCTGCGGATCTGGCTCACTCCATATTGCCTGCTGCCAAACACGTAAATCCTGATAATTGCTGCTCATGATATGTGGCTTCTCCGAGGAAGTGAAAAACACCGATGCCTACTGCCGTCGACCGTAGACCGTCGACCGCAGGCTACGCTATCACGAGTTCTCCGCCGCGCTGCGCTTCCAGTTCCATGGCGTGGTTGAGGGCGCCGATGGCGCACTCGACCTGGTCGTCGGCGGGAGGCTGGGTGGTGATGCGCTGCAACCAGAGGCCGGGAGCGGTCATGATGGCGAACAGCGAGCCGCGGTGCTTGGCGGCGAAGCGGATGATCTCGTAGGAAAGCCCGGCGATCACCGGCAGCAAGGCAATGCGGATGGCGAAGCGCGAGGCGAAGGTGTGCACCGGGATGGCGGTGTAGACCGCGATGGAAATCAGCATCACGGTCATCAGGAAGCTGGTGCCGCAGCGCGGATGCCAGGTGACATATTTCTGGACGGCCGCCGGCGTGAGCGGGTCACGGGCTTCGAAGGCGAAGACGGTTTTATGTTCCGCGCCGTGGTACTGGTAAACGCGGCGCAGGTCAGCCCACAGCGAGGTCATCCAGATGAAGGCCAAGAACAAGCCGAGGCGGATGATGCCGTCGACCACGTTGAAGACGATCTGATTGCCGAACACCGGCGAAACGTGCTGCTTCAACTCGGTGGTGGCCACCAGCGGCAGGAACTTGTACATGAAGATGAAGAAGCCGATGGAGAACAGGATATTGAGCGCCGCAACCCAACCGTTAATTTCGATCTTCTTGCCGTCTTTGCCGGCGGGCATTTCGTCGAGCGCGACGTTGGCGGAAAAACGCAGGGCGCGGAAGCCCAGGCCCATGGCCTGGCCGAGCGTGACCACGCCACGCACGATGGGCCATGCCATCCACTTGTGCTTTTCCGAGGGGCGCTCCAAGGGCTCCGAATGCGAGGCAATGGAACCGTCGGCGCGGCGGACGCAGATTCCCCACGCATGGGGCGAGCGCATCATGACGCCTTCGAGCACGGCCTGGCCGCCGACCAGGGTTTCTTCACCGCTTTCGAGCGCGGGCAACAGTTGCACTGCCGCCAGGAAGCGCGCCATCTTCCGAATGTAGCCACACATCGCCATCAGCTGTTTACCGCAGTCCTGTCTTTGCCTATTGGATGCAAGTTCCGGGGGTATAGAAAGGTTAGCGTCCTGGAGCGGGCGTGTCAAACGGGCCTAAACCTTCGGATAGGTATAGGGCCTGGGCAGCCGAGGGCGGCTGCCCCTACGTCACCCGGATAGGGACAGGCCTGGGCAGCCGAGGGCGGCTGCCCTACGTGATTGGTGAGAAAGCGTTGATTCTCCGGCGGTGAGAGCATCGAATGTAGTGCATGCGCCGGCTTGCCACAGCCGCTGAAGCCATTATCGGCACGACCAGGAAGAACGAGAAAACGGCCATTCTCGGCGAATACCTTCGCTCGCGAACGATTCCGGAAGCGGCGGTGTCGGCGGTGTTTCTCTCCGGCCGAGCCTTTCCCGCCTGGGAGGAGACCACGCTGCAGGTGGGCGGCGCGCTACTGTGGCAGGTCCTGCAGGACCTCTCTGAAAAGAGCGATGCCGAGCTGACGGGGGCGTATCGGCGCCATGGAGACCTTGGCAGCGCCGCCTGCGAGATATTGACTTCGATTCTGCCGAAACAACGAACTATTTCGCCGCGCCGCTCCGGCCCTGGGAGCGACAAGGATGCGAACGGGCTGAACGTGCTGGAGGTGGAGCGCTGCTTCCGGCAGCTTGCGGCCTTGCGAGGTCCCGCCGCCAAGGCACTACTGTTGCGCGAATTGCTGCAACTGGCCACGCCGCTGGAAGCCAAGTACCTGGTGAAGATCATTACCGGTGAGTTGCGCATTGGGCTGAAGGAGAGCCTGGTGGAAGAGGCGATCGCGAAGGCCTACGAAGCACCCGCGGCCGACGTGCAAAGGGCCAACATGCTGCTGGGCGATATCGGAGAAACATTGCGGCTGGCGGCGGCACATCGATTGGGCGAAGCCGCCATGCGGCTGTTTCATCCGCTGGGATTCATGCTGGCCAGCCCAGTGGAAAGCGCGGCGGAGGCCTTCGAGTACTTCACCGATGCCGCCATCGAGGACAAGTACGACGGCATTCGGGCGCAGGCCCATGTTGGAAGGCTTCAGGCTTCAGGCGACAGGCTTCAGGAAAGCCGGATCCGTTTGTTCTCGCGGACGCTGGATGACATTACGGGGGCGTTTCCCGAACTCGTGGGACCGTTGTCGGATTTTGCGGACAACGTGATTCTCGACGGTGAAATCGTCGCCTGGCGGCAGGGGCGCGCGCTGCCGTTTTCCGAGCTGCAAAAGCGCCTGGGGCGAAAAATCGTGACCGAGAAGATGATGCGGGAGGTTCCCGTCTGCTATATCGCCTTCGACGTGCTGTACACCGGCGGCGGGCTGGTGATCGAACGGCCGCTGCGCGAGCGGCACGCGCTGCTGGACGGCATCTTCAGCGGCGCCAGTCGCCGGCATCGGGAGCGCATTCGCGACGCGCAGGGGAGGTTTGAATTCGAGCCGGCCATCGAGCAGGATGATCACCAGCACATCGCCGCCATCCGCGCGCCGGTGCTGCGCGCTACCTCAGCCGGCCACTTGAACGAGTTGTTCGACGCGGCGCAGGCCCGCGGCAATGAAGGCTTGATGATCAAGGACCTGAATTCGGTCTACACCCCGGGCCGCCGGGGCAAGTCGTGGCTGAAGCTGAAGCGGGAACTGGCTGCGCTGGATGTGGTGGTCACCGCGGTTGAGTGGGGACACGGCAAGCGCGCCGGCGTGCTCAGCGACTACACGTTTGCGGTGCGCGACGGCGAGCGCCTGGTGAATGTCGGCAAGGCGTATTCCGGTCTGACCGACAAGGAAATCGCGGAAATGACGGAGTGGTACCTGGCGCACACCATCGTGGACCACGGCTACTGGCGGGAGGTGGAACCTGCCATCGTGCTGGAAGTAGCGTTTAACGCGGTGATGCGGTCAGACCGGCACGACAGCGGGTTTGCGCTGCGCTTCCCGCGCATCCTGCGGCTGCGGCCCGACAAATCGCCGGCGGCGATCGACACGCTGGCGCGGGTGCGGGAAATTTACGAGCGGCAGAAGATCGCATATCCCAACGCGGTGTGAGCCAAGATCGAGGGCCCGCCGGCAGCACTCTGAAGACCACGCCTTTCAGGCGCCCCGCATCTGACTACGCGGGGTGATCTATGGCGCACTACGCGATGCTGGACGAGTATCACTTTGCCGCCGAGGCGGACGATATCCGCGGCGCGAACCTTTATTCTGCCGATAACCAGAAAATCGGCAAGGTGAAAGACGTTGTTTTCGACCACGGCTCGGGCGAGATTCGTTACCTAGTAGTCGACGCGGGCCGTGACCGCAAGGTGCTGGTGCCTTCCAACCATATCTACCGTTCCCTGGCTGACGAAGAAGATTTCGAGACCGATATCACCGCCGCCGAATTACAACACCTTCCCCGCTTCGACGAGACCGTGCTCAAGGACGAGAAGAAATGGCGCGAGCATGAGGAAGAGCATCGCAAGGCTTGGAAAGCGCAGGAAGAGCGGTTGCTGGCGGAGTACAAGCAGAAGTGGGACGAAGGGCCGGTCCAGCATCGCCAAGGCTCGGACCGCAACCTCACGCCCGATGAGGACCTGGAGGCAGAACCGTCGAGCGAAGCGGGCGAACGGATTGTGACCGGCGCCGACTTGTTTCCAAGGCGGATTTCCGGGAAGTTCCCCGGGGTGGGGGCGCCAATGACGGTCCCGGGCAATCCGACTGGCGATGAGCTCACGCTACATCCCACGCGCGCGGAGGACGAAGAGGCGCCGGTGTTCGGGTCGGCGCCACCGAGCGCGCGCTGGCATACGTTCCAGGAAAACGTGCGGCAGAACCTGGAGGAAATCCGCGGCCGCTGCGCGACCTGCTGCCGGCAGGGCGAGTCGCGCGTGGCGTAAACTCTGCGAGCTTAGGGGGCAGCCGAGGGCGGCTGCCCCTACGTGTTTTGTTAGTGCGTCGCTTACGGGGGGATGCGAGGGTGGAGGCAGCCGAGGGCGGCTGCCTCTACGTGGTTCAGTCCTTGTTCTTGCCGCGCAGCTTGTGCCAGATGTCCGGGCCGAACTCGCTCCACAGGTTCCAGCCCGCGGTATTGGCCATGCTCAACCCAAAAAAGACCGCATTGCGGCCAGCATCCTGATCGTACTTGGGAAGATAGAGGTTGGCCAGGGCAGTTGAGCCGAGCGCCCCGCCGACTGCGCTGACATTAAAAGCCTGGTGTCCGGCGTCGGTGCGGGTGACCAGCACGCGCGAGATGGAGTACATGAAGCGGCTGCCGAAGCCGCCGCTCCGCTTGCGGAAATAGCGTGGATCCTGCTTGAAAATGGACGGCAGCAGGAATGACTGGAAGAAGTGCGTCGATTCGGCGGTGGCCAGTGAGGCGCCGTAGCGCGCGCCATAGGCATCCCAGCCCTGGCCATAACCACGGTCGCGCGGATCGGAATCCGTGGCTTGCCAGATGGCGGCATTGAACCCGGCCGCCAGCAAGTTGGTGGGGGAGTAGCTGCGCTTCACCCAAACGGTCAGCTTCTGGTGCGCGGTCAACGGACACACATTGGTGTTGTCCGGCGCGTCCACGGTTGTGCTGGGCATGGCCAACACCTTCTGCGCCCCGCCGACGATGCCTCCGTGCTGATGCTTCTCCTGGAGCGTGGAGGCATCGACGCATTCCGAAGTCTTGGTTTGCGCCATCATCGGCAACACCAAGGCAAAAATCACTAGAGCAAGGGGTAATTTCATGTGATCTCTCCGGCGGGGTGGGTTGCAGCATACCAGCAAAGCATCGCCATAGCCACGAAAGTTTGCGAACCGCAGCCGAGGCGTGGGCAGCCGAGGGCGGCTGCCCCTATGTACGCGGTGATATGAAAATGAGATGAGCGCGACTAGTGCGGTTTTGCCTCCGTTTTGCACATTCGACCGCGGGTGCGCCGGGTGAGACTCGCGAATCGCCAGTGGCTGACAAAACCACGAGCCAAGCGGCTGGCGTAAGTGGACTTCCCAGGGGATTGCGAGGGGTGCACCATTCTTCGGCACGGGGCTGTGGATGGGCTGCACTCGATTGAAAATGCAGGAGATAAATGGACGGTGAAAGCTATTGACATAACAAAAGAGCAGAGTAAAAAGACACTCGTTCTTTGGCCGTTTCTGAAGTTTACCCGGTTGGTGCGGCGTCCGGGGCTCGAGCCAAGTCACTGTCCGCGCTCTCGAGGCGAAAAGGACAGAAGGCGAGGCAAGGGTCTATAGCAAAGCGCTGGTCGAGGGGAACAGGAAAGCCAGGTCAAGAGCAGGATAGAGTCCCGAGGCGTCAGTCCGGTTTTTCCGGTTGGTAGCAAGCCCGGAGCCCAAGCTCGATAGATCGCGCGTCGCGACCCGCAAGGAAGTGACGAGAGCAGGTCAGCGAGGGTCTAAAGCAAGCTGCTGGTCGAGGAGAATGGGGCGGACACCACCTCGGGACTCTTAGTTTTTTCAGCTTTCAGCTATCAGTTGTCGGCTATCGGTGATTTCGTCCGCGATTAGCTGGCGGACTTCTTCTGCGCGAATTTCTGTTCAAATTTCTTCAGCTTGGGGGCAATTACGTATTGGCAGTACGGCGCCGAAGAATTTCCGGCGTAGTACTGCTGATGGTAGTCCTCCGCCTGGTAGAAGTTCGTGGCCGGCTCGACGGCAGTGACAATGGGACTGGGAAAGGCGTGCGCAGCGGTGAGGTCGGCGATGGCCTGCTCGGCCTGGCGGCGCTGCTCGTTAGAGGCGTAGAAGATGACAGAGCGATACTGCGTGCCGACATCGTTGCCCTGGCGGTTCAGGGTAGTTGGATCGTGGATGGTGAAAAAGATGTCGAGCAGATCGCGGTAGCTGACCTGCGCCGGATCGAAGGTGAGGCGTACCACTTCAACGTGCCCGGTGGCGCCGCTGCAAACCTGGTCGTAGGTGGGATTCTCGCGGCGTCCGCCCATATAGCCGGACTCCACCGCCTTGACGCCGGTAACGCGATCAAAGACCGCCTCCAGGCACCAGAAGCATCCGCCACCAAAAACAGCTGTTTGTTGTTCGGACATGCCGATTGGATGCCGCAAAAGGCTGCAAGCTTCAGGCGGCAAAGTGAAGCCCCGGCGGGGCACCGGGGCCTGCGTAAAAATTCCTGATGTTAGCGGAACAACCAGAGTCCAAGTAGAAGGTCAGCTCTGCCGGCCCGTTACTGCTGAGGCGGCTTCTGCTGAGTGTTGCTTTGCGTGCCCATGCCCTGGCCCATGCCTTGGCCCTGGCCCATGCCTGGGCTCATGCCCCGGCCACGTCCATAGCCCTGCTTCTTCATGGAATCAAGCTTGGCCTGTTGTTCGGAGGTGAGCACAGCACGGATCTGGCTGCTGGTGTTGTCGTGAATTTCACGCATCTTGTTGTGACGATCCTGGGGCGACATCGAAGTGTCTTTCCGGAGATTCTGCATGGCCGTGGATTGCTCTTCCAGGACCGGCTTGATCTTGGCCTTCTGATCGTCGGTGAGGTTCAACATGGTGGAGAGGCGTTCGAGGCGCTGCTCGGGACTGGGGGGGCCGCCCATGCGACCCATGTGCTGATGGCCGCCCATCTGGCCCATCTGGCCCTGCGGCTGCGCCGGCGGCGCTTCGCTTTGTGCCGCCACGGTGAGAGGCAAGGCAAGCGCAAGCACAATTGCGACGGCGAATGCGGTACGTGCTTTGGTCATCGGTGCTCCTTGTTGGACTGCCAATGCGCCGAAATGGAGTCCGACGCGGCAGATCAGACTATTAGGATGCGCCACGGAAACCCTGCGTATCCCTTGTCAAAACAAACCCCGGCAATAGAAGAAAGTTGTAGAGGCAGAGCGGAGTACGGGGTACCGAGTACGTGGAACAGGGCCAAGAGTCGTCGAAGACGAGCTACTCGTAGCGCAAGGCGACGACGGGATCCATGCGCGCGGCCTTGACCGCGGGGTACATGCCGAAAAACAGCCCGACGCTGGTGGCGACGGTGAAGCTGGACAGCACCGCCCAGATGGGAACAAAGGTAGGCAGGCTGGGCACGATCATGTGCACGGCGCCGCTGATGATGTATCCGACGAGAATGCCGACGAGGCCGCCGGTGGCCGCCATGACCATGGCCTCGGTAAGAAACTGCCAGATGATGTCGCGGCGCCGCGCCCCCATGGCTTTGCGCACGCCGATTTCGCGGGTGCGTTCGGTGACGCTGACCAGCATGATGTTCATGACGCCGACTCCGCCAATCATCATGCCGACGGAAGCGATCACAATGATGGCCAGGGCCACCATGCCGACAATGTTGTGGAAGTCGCGGATGAGGGACTCGGAGGTGGCGAATTCGAAGTCGTCACGCTTGTCGAACATGACGCGGCGGCTGCGCCGCAGGGCGACGCGGGTCTCGTCAATGGCGACATCCAGCTTGCCTTCGGCGGCTTCGATGCGAATGCCGTGGGTCTTGGCGTTGGGATAGTACTTGTGAAACGTCCAGTAGGGAATGACCAGGCGGCGATCGCTGTTGTCGGGGCCGCCGAGGCCGCCCTTGGGTTTTTCGAAGACACCCAACACCTGGAATTCGTGGCCGCCGACGCTGACCGGCTTGCCAATCGGGTTCATGCCCGGGTAGAGGCCGGTGGCCACGTCGGCGCCGATGACCGCGACCTCGCGGTGGTGCAGGTTCTCCGGTTCGGTGAAGGCGCGGCCTTGGGCGACGATGGCGTTGGCGTAGACGGAGAAGAACTCGCCGGTGGCGCCGCGAAAGTCGAGCCCGGTAACCTCCTGGCCCTGGTAGCGCGCGGTGTTGATGCGCTCGTCATTGAATAAGGAGACGGTGACGTGGATGCAGGACTGGCAGGATTGGCGGACGGCCACGTAATCGTCGTAGCTGAGCGGCTTGCGAGTGCGCTCTTCCTTGGTGAGCCGGCCGAAGTGGGGCCCGGTGGCCAAATGCGAGAAAAAGGCGGTGTTGGTGCCATAGCCCTGGATGGATTCCTGGATGTTGCGGTCCAGACCCATGAGCAGCGCGACCACCGCGATGAGGGTGGCGACCGCGACCATGATGCTGATCAGCGTGAGCCCGGATCGCAGCTTGTTGTTGCGCAGCGTGTCCAGGGCCATGATCACGTTCTCGAGCAGGCTCTGACGCTTCGATGTTGTCAGCAAGGGCATGGTGATTCCAGTTACAACTCGGCGCGAAGCGCGACCACCGGGTCGAGCTTGGCGGCTTTAATCGCGGGCCACAGACCGAAAAACAGTCCCACAACGGTGGACACGGTCAAGGAGAAGAACACCACGCTCAGCGGGGTGCGCATCGGCATGGCGGTCAGGGCGCGGACGATCTGCGTAACCAGCACCGCCAGCAGCACTCCGCAGATTCCGCCGGTGGCGGCCATGACCGAAGCTTCGACCACGAACTGCATGAGAATATCGCGGCGACGCGCACCGACCGATTTGCGCAAGCCGATCTCGTGGGTACGCTCGGTGACCGAGGCGAGCATGATGTTCATGATGACGACGCCGCCGATCACCAGGAAGATGGAGACGATGCCGATGGAAGCGTTCGCCAGTCCCCCGAAAATCTGGTTCCACAGCCCGGTGACCGATTCGCTGGAGATGATGCCGAAGTAGTCCTTTTCGTGGAAGGCCTGATGGCGCCGGGCGCGCATGAAAGCGCGCGCCTGGTCCTTGGCCTGCTCCATGACGGCGGGAGAGCTGGACTTGATGGCGACCCAGAGGCCGGAGGCGTCGGGGCCTTGCTGTCCCCAGGATTTCAGCAGCGCGGTGAGGGGGACATAGACAAAATTGTCCTGGCTCTGGCCAAAGGCAGTGCCGTTCTTTTCGGCTACGCCGATGACCTGAAAGGGAACGCCGCCGACCAGGATGGTCTTGCCCAGCGGGTCCACGGTGGAGAAGAAGCGCTCGGCGAGGTCGTTGCCAATGACGGCGACCGAGACGCGGTGCTCGTACTCGGTCTCGCTGAAAAAGCGTCCGCGGGCAATCTTGTCGGTGGAGAGATCGATGATGTTGGCGGTGGCGCCGCGAATGGTGACGTCGTCAATGTTCTGATTGCCGGAGCGAACGTCCATGGTGCGCCAGTCCTGGGCCCCGACCTGCTCGGCCAGCACCATGTGAGTGCGCAGGTACTCGTAATCGTCGATGTCGAGCTTGCGATTGTGACGGCGCGCTTCCAGGAAATCCTTGGCGTTGGTAATGATGGGAAAGCGGGCGACATAAAAGACGTTGACCCCGAAGTTGGCGAGGCGCTCGGCAACGTAGGTGTTCAATCCGTTGACCGCCGACACCACTCCAATGAGCGCGGTGACCGCAATGATGACCCCGAGCAGGGTGAGAAACGAGCGCAGCTTGTGCGCCCACAGGCTTTCCAGCGCAATGGTGGCGGGCTCGCGAAAGATGGAAGATCGCCGGATCTTCATGCAGGTCGGGAAAGACACCCCAGCTTTATTAGGCGCTAGGGTAAGGATACGAGTCAATCGCTTTGCAAGTTCCCGGGATGAGTGACCCGGAGAGGTCTTGCCCGCTGCCCGGGCCGAAACGGGAGGCAGACACGCGCAGCCGTGACCCAGGTCACTGCCGGAGTGTACGCCGGGAGGAAGAATGGCCCTGAAGCGGAGCGGTGAAAACATACTGCTTGCCGACCCCGCGCAGAAGCGAAAACAAACTGCTGCGCCGGCCGCTGTGCGGCGGCCCCCCGATCCTTCGCCCTGAACCGGTTTTGCCTCACGAGGGGGAGGTATGGAACCTCGGATCTCCACGCATCGAGTCCCCATCCAGCTCAACAAGCACACGCGCATTGCCCCTCGAAGATCGCGCGGCGGGAACCGCCAAGCGATCGCCGAGATGGAGACAGCGATCACACCCGCCCTTCCCAACCCGGGGCAGAGCGGGCCCGCGTAGGGCATGGAGGAATTTCTTATGAATGACCAGTACACCTGCAGTTGCGGCAACCAGACATGGCAGATTTTCGAGAGCGGCGTGCGCTGCACGGCATGCCAGAGCGAATTCGCGAGCCAGCATTTGCCGGTGACCGAATTCAATCACCAGGTCACACAGGCAATGGAAGAAGAACTGGAAGAGGTGTGAGCGCCAGGCGCCCGGGCCCACGGCGAAGACCCGCGCTTCGCCGGCCCGGGCCAGCAAGAAGAAGCCGGGTCGGTGGGTGCGGGCGGGGGAAACCGCACCCACCGCCTCCGCCGAGGAGGAGGTTGTGCTATGGCAACGGTGAGTGCTCCAACTCGCATTACATTCAAGAACATCCTGGTCGCGACGGACTTTTCGGGCTGCGCCGACTCGGCAGTCCAGTATGCGCTGGGCATGGCGCATCGCTACGGAAGCAAGCTGCACGTGGTGAACGTGCTGCCGCATATGCCCTTCATCGAGGCTTCGGAGCCGGACCCGGAACGGATCCGCAGCAGCGCGCAGCACAAGCTGGCGCACCTGGCAGAAGGATTCCAGAACATCACCCACACCGAGATCGTGCAGGAGGGTGAAGTGGATGAAGTCCTGACCGAGCTGGCCAGAAGCCGGGCCATTGACCTGATCGTACTGGGAACGCAGGGTCGGACCGGCATCGGCAAATTCCTGCTGGGCTCGGTGGCGGAGGAGGTTTTCCGCACGGCGACATGCCCGGTCCTGACCACCGGGCCGCACGTGACGCGCGGCGCGGGAAACCTGAAGCTGCAGCACATCCTGTATGCCACCGATTTCGGTCCGGAATCGGCGCATGGCTTGCCCTATGCGCTGTGGCTGGCGGAAGAGAACCACGCCCGGCTTACGCTGTTGCACGTGGCTCGCGAACCGGGAGTGATTTTGCGGGAGCCGGGAACCGAGGGACGGCCGGGCAGCAATCCTTACGACGAAGTTGCCAGCGGCGAGCAACAGCTGCGCCAACTCGTGCCGCCGGGCACGGCGTTGTGGCGAGAGCCGGAATTGCTGGTGCAGTTCGGGTCGCCGGCAGAAACCATCCTGCGCGTCGCAGCACGGGATGCGGACATGATCGTGCTGGGAGTGAAGCGGCCGGCGGCATTGACCAAGCACCTGGGCGGTGGCGTGGCGTATCGCGTTACCTGCGAAGCTTGCTGCCCGGTGCTCACGGTGGGAGCCGCCCTGCAACCGTGAATTTGGCGCTACCGCGGGAGCGGAAGGCGTGGTTGGCCGGCCGCTCTCTTTCTTAGGATGGGGTGTTCTGTTTGCGCCGGGACACCCTCATCCGTAAATTTTTTTGGTGCGCGCGGTTTTTTATGTGGTACGTTCGCGGTTCAAAGCTAGCGACAGGTGACCGGCTCGTCCGACCGTGCCGGGGAGGTAGCTATGCGTTCTCCCTACGGTCTGGAGCTCGTCGAGAGCTGCGTCACGTGCACGTTGCGGCGGGAAAATTTTTTCTGCGCGCTGCCGCATGCCCTGCTCTCCCTGCTTGACAGTCTGAAGGTCGCGAACGTTGTTCCCAAGGCGACCATCCTGTTTTCCGCCGGCCAGAAGGCGGCGGGCATTCACGTGGTGTGCGCCGGCAAAGTGAAGCTGTGCACCGAGGGCGTGAACGGCGCCTCCATGATCGTGAAGCTGGCGGGCCCGGGCGAAGTGCTGGGCATGCACGCCTGCATCGGACTAACGCCGCAGGAATTCGATGCGGAAACGGTGCAGCCCTCGCACATCGTGTTTGTGCGGGCGGAAGATTTCCGGCGGCTGCTGGCGGAGAACGATGAGGTGTGCCGGCACGCGGCCCAGAGCCTGGGGCGGTATTGCAGCGAGGCGTACGAGACGGTGCGCGACGTGCATGTCGCGCACTCGGCCAGCCAGAAGCTGGCCCGGTTGCTGCTGCAAGTGTCCACCATCGGCACCAATACCCGGGCCGGGTTGCGGGTGCAATTGCCGTTCACGCAGAACGAGATTGCGCAGGCGATCGGGATGTCGCGCGAGACGGTTTGGCGCAAGCTGGTTGAGTTCCGTGCCATGGGCGTGGCCGTCCTGGAAGGCTCGGTTCTGCTGATCCACAACCGGGCAGCGCTGGAGCGACTGGCCGGGCAGTAGGCCCGACCCAGCTCTTTCGTGCCATCAAATGTTAGCAG
Source organism: Terriglobia bacterium (assembly GCA_963797035.1). GTDB lineage: Bacteria > Acidobacteriota > Terriglobia > Terriglobales > Acidobacteriaceae > JAIQGF01. The sequence goes on along the minus strand of CAWCOC010000020.1, from coordinate 27,936 downwards.
TTGGCTGCACCTTCGCTGGGTCCCGCTGCTTTCCGCCGCGGCGGTGCTTGAGATGCGCAGCACTGGGGTGAGCGCGCGTGGATCCGTGGATCCTCATCTTGGCCGCATGGCAACCGGTGGCGAGCATGGTGATGGCGTTGTGCCTGTACGACCTGACCCTCGACAAGCCGGAGCAGGCCATGGAGCGGCCGCGTGGCGCGAGCCCCAATCGCGAAGAAGAATCCTGAATTTTCACTGCGCAGCCGCTTCCGGGGCGCCAGTTGCCCTCCGCGAATGTCACTCAGATACGTGATGCATATCACTGACGGGTGCTTCATCTAGGTAGAGTATCGCGTTCCATCATCGAGTGAACGTTCGATCGTAACTCGACGATGCAGCGCCGGCGCCGACGGATGAAAGGCCCTGTAGGAGCGCCCGCCGACCGCGCGCTGGCACGGTAACGGTTTTCCTGTTTCTCGTATACCGGCAGGTTTGTCGGCAGAAAGCCCGCGGGAGGGAGCGCAAGCGACCTTCTCGATCGCAGCAAGGGATTTCAGGCGAGATGACGGTCCGGGAGCTCATCGCGATGTTGTCACGTTGCAATCCGGAAAGCACTGTCGTTTGCGAAGCGCGGTCGGAAGCGCTGCTCGTGATCGGCACGCGGACGGGAATGCACGAGGCATGGAGCGCCGAGCCGCTGGAGCTGACCGCCGCAGACGAAGACTTCCTGTGCGCCCTGCGCATACGCAACGCCCGATAAGGTAGCCGAGCCGTGCCTGCCTCGGCAGGCGGTCTCGGGGCACGCCGAAATCGAGCGAACGTTCGCTAGAAGTCAAGCGTCCCGCCGACCCGCCATCCGCCTGCCCGGCAGGCGGCGCCGGAAGGTCCAGGCCATGACCCACAGCACTTCACGAAGGAGATTCAGCTATGCCAAATCAACAGGACGGAATCAGCCGGTGGTGGCGCGTCGTAGGCGGGCTCTCGATGAACCTCGCCCTGGGCTCGCTGTACGCATGGAGCGTGTTCGTCGCCCCGCTGGAAAAAGAATTCAAATGGAAACGCGCGGAAACCTCCACGGTATTCATCATCGCGGTGGTGGTCTTCGCGCTGACCTTCATTGTGGCCGGCAGGCTGCAGGACAAACTGGGTCCGTTCAAGATTTCCCTGACCGGCGCCATTCTGGTGAGCCTGGGGTTCTTCCTCTGCGCTTACGCCGACAGTCTCAACAAGTTCTACATCTTCCTGGGGGTGCTCGGAGGGCTGGGTAACGGCTTCGGTTACGCGACCCCGATTCCCGTGATGTCGAAGTGGTTTCCGGACCGGCGCGGCCTGGCGGTGGGCTTGGCGGTGGCGGGATATGGCGGCGGGTCGGCGATCTTTGGTCCGCTGGCGGCCAGCTATCTGATTCCGGCCTACGGCTGGCGCACCACCTTCCAGATCCTGGGCGTGGTCTTCTTCGTGATGACCATGGTGGGTGCGTTCCTGCTGAAGAACCCGCCCACCGGTTACCGGCCCGCGGGCTGGACTCCGGCGCCGGCGACGGCCAAGGCGGCGGCCACCACCTACGACTTCACTCCGAGCGAAGTGCTGCGCACGCCCGCCTTTTATCTGATGTGGGTGGCATACGCGCTGGGCTGCGCGGCCGGACTGATGGTGATCAGCCAACTGGTGCCGTTCGCCAAGAGCGTGGGAATTCCCAGCACCACACTGGCCGCATTCGGGCTGGTGGTGGGGGCAGCGGGCAATGCGATGGGCCGCATTTTCTCCGGCTGGATGTCGGACAAACTGGGACGGCTGAACGTCTTGCGACTGATGATCGCCATCTCCATGGTGTGCATGCCGCTGCTCTATGCGGTTGGCGGCAACGTGGTGGCGCTGTTTGTGATGCTGTACATCGTTTATTGGTGCTACGGGACGCAGCTTTCGGTGAACGCTTCGACGGCTGCCGACTTCTGGGGCACGAAGAACGTGGGCATCAACTACGGGATGCTGTTCACGGCGTGGGGCGTGGCCGGCCTGCTGGGCGGGCGAATCGGGGGCATGCTCTACGACAAGTACCACAACTATCACGCCGCCTTCTTCACGGCGGGTGTGCTGGCTGCAGTGGCGCTGGTGTGCGAGATGCTTGCCAAGCGTCCGAGCGTGACGGCGGAAGAAGGGCTGAAGGCCGCGGCGGTACCGGCTCGAGGCTGAAGCCGGCGAGGCCTACCTCCGCCTTCGGGTGGAGGTGGGGTACCCGCCGCTGTGGTGGTCATGAACCTGGATGGCTGGCGCGTCGCAAGACGCGCCAGTTCCGCAAAGAATGGAGATTTGATCGTGCCCCGACTTACACGAGCGACGAGATTGGCGGCGATGACGCTCGCGTTGGTCACCCTGGTCGAGGTGCCTTGCGCACGGGCGCAATACACCGTCGGACGAGTGGAGGGCACGGTGACGGATGCGACCGGTGCGGTACTCGCCGGGGCCACGGTCCGGCTGGTGAGCCGCGCCACCAATGCCGCCAGCACTTTTGTGACGGGGCGCGACGGTTACTTCGTATTCTTCGCGCTGCCGCCCGGCCGCTACCTGCTGTCGGCGGAGGCGCCGCGGCTGGCCAGGCGCGCGGTGGACCTGGTGATGAGCAGCGATCAGACGGTGACGCACAACTTCGCGCTGCCGGTCAGCGAAACCCGCACCACCATCGAGGTGACGGCCAGCGAGGCGGCGGCCCCGACGCGCTCCGATGCGCAACGCGACATCACCCGCACCGAGGCGGAGCTGGCGAACTTGCCCAGCGTGGGGCGCAACATGATTTCCACGGTGCAGCTGGGCCCGGGGGTATCGCCGACCAACAACCCTCGCGGCGGCTCGACATTTGGCGGCGGCGGCTCGTTCGTGATCGTGCTGGGGGTGCAGTCGGGCCTGATTGCCGCCAACGGCGGACGGGCGCGCGCCACCTCGGTGCAATTGGACTATACCGACGCCAATGACTGGGAGGCGGGCGGCTTCGCTCCCGGCATGCAGGCGATTACGCCCGACATGCTGCAAGAGCTGAAGGTCCTGACCAGCAACTTCTCGGCCGAGTATGGCGTGAAATCGAACGCGCAAGTGATCATGGTCACCAAGAGCGGGACCAACTCCCTGCACGGCACGGCCTACGATTTTGTCCAGAACGACGCGTTCAACGCCCGCGACTACTTCGACCAGACCGGCCAGGCGTCACCTCTCAAGCAGAACATCTATGGCGTGACCTTGGGCGGCCCCCTGGTCAAGGACCGCACGTTCCTATTTGGCGGCTATGAAGGGCGGAAAACCCGCGGCGGCAGCTTCACCACGCTGGCCAACGTACCCAGCGCGCTGGCGCGGGCGCAGGCCACCGATCCGGCCATCACCGAGCTGATGAACCGCTACCTGCCGGCGGCCACCGGGCCGGACTCCAAGGGCAATCCCCTGATCGGAACGGTGGCGGTGCAGGTGCCGTCGCCGGTAAACAACTATCAATTCGTCACCAAGGCAGACCAGCAGCTGAGCTCGGCGCATCGCCTCTCGGCGCGCTACCTGCAGGGGACGGCTTCCTTTGTGGCGCGCTTTCCTTCGCAGAATACGTTGCGCGGCTTCGACGTGGACAACCACTTCGAAATGCGCAATGCGAACCTCAGCGACACCTACGCGCTGAGCGCGAACACGGTCAACGAGCTGCGGCTGGCCTACGGGCGCTCGGTCGCCCAGGGCCGTCCGCAAAACGGGCTGGACACGCCGCGTTTCCTGATCAGCGGACTGGTGAATTTCGGGGCGCTGCAGTCGGTGCCGGCAAGCCGCATCTTCAACGTCTTCCAGGTGAACGACATTCTCAGCCACGTCCGCGGTCGACACGTCACGCGAGTGGGCGTGGACCTGCGCAAGATCCAGGACAACTCGGCGAATGCCACCAACAGCCGGGGGGTGTTTACGTTCGCGTCGTTGAACCAGTTTTTGGCGGGACACCCGAGCACGTGGACGCAGCTGTTCGGCGACACGGACCGCGGCTTCCGCACCGGACTCTATGGATTTTTCCTGCAGGACGATTGGAAGGTCCGGCCGACGTTGACCCTCAACGCCGGGCTGCGCTGGGAGGTGCAAGGCGCGCTCAGCGACGCCGGCGCGAACACTTCGATTCTCGATCCGCGGAGCACGGGCACGATTGGCGTGGCGGGCACGGGGGCCCTGGGCAGCTTCCGCCTGGGCGGAAATGCGATTGCAGCCAACCCGCTGAACCTGGCGCCGCGCGTGGGGTTTGCCTGGAACCCGGGTGGAGGCAAGCTGGTGGTGCGCGGCGGCTACGGTATTTATTGGGATTCCTTCACCTTCAGCCCGCTGGCTGCGTCGCGGGCGGTGCCGCCCTTTAACTACAGTCCGACCCTGTCCTGCGTAACCTTTGGCGCGCCCAGCTGCCAGATAGCGGGCAACAACAGTTTCCAGAACCTGCTGAGCGGCACGGCGCTGGTGCAGGCGCAGACGCAAGCGCAACTGGGCGGCTTTGGCGCGCTGACGAATTTCAAGAGCGTCACCACCAGCGATCCCCAGCTTGTCAATCCTTACGTGCAGCAGTTCAGCTTGGGAATCGAGCGGCAGATGCCGGCGAACTCGGTAGTCACCATCGGCTACGTAGGTACGAAGGGCACGCAGTTAACCCGGCTGGTGGCCATCAACCCGCTGCAGGTTCGTCCCGCGCCGGCCACCAGCGTGGCCGACGAAGTGGCGCGCCTGGCGCAATTCCAGGCCGCAGCCGGAGGCGAGAACGGAAGCGGCAACCTGCGGCTGGATCCGCGGTTTGACCAGGTGAACCTGCACGAGGCGGGCGGAAGCTCCCTTTATCACTCATTGCAGGCGGAATGGAAGAAGCAGTTCTCGCACGGGCTGCAGTTCCAGGCTTCGTACACCTGGTCGAAGTCGATCGATGACGCATCCGATTTCAGCCCCACCATCCAGGCCAACGACAACAGCTTTGCGCAGGATGCGAACCGTCCGCGGGCGGAGCGCGCGGTCTCGAACTTCGACATCTCCCATCGCGTGCTGGTCACCGGCATTTGGCGGATTCCGTTCTTCCGGAGTTTTCGCGGAGCGCCGAAGACGATATTGGACGGCTGGAGTTTCCAGTCGGTGAACATGTGGCAGACCGGCATCCCGGCAACCCTGCTGGCAGGTGCGAGGCGCGGCATCCCCGACGTGAACCTGGACGGGAACTTCATACCCACCGGCGCGGACAACACTCGGCCCGACTGCGATGCGGCGGGCAACGGCTTCATTTTTGGCAACGCGGCGACCATTCCCGCGCCCAGCCTGCGGGGCATCAACGGGGCGCCGAACAGCAGCAATTTTGCGTATACCCAGCCGCTGCTGGGAAACGACGGGACGTGCGGACGCAACACCATTCGCATGAACCATCTGCTCAATTTCGACTGGTCGCTGTTCAAGGAGATCGTCCTGCGGGAGAGCGGTTTCCTGGGGTCGGCGCCACTGACGCTGCAGCTACGGGCGGAAGCCTACAACGTGTTCAACGATCCGTTCCTCACTGCCCAGGGCGACAACTGGCGGACCCTCTCGAGTTCCAGCTTCGGTTCGTACAACGCGGCGGCATCGACGCGGCGCCTGCAACTGGCGGCGCGCCTGAGTTGGTGAGGCGGAGGAAGGAAATGGGCCCCTAAGTTCGGAGGTGGAGGAAAGCGCTGGCGGGCAGGTGCAAAGCAGTCCTTCGATAGAACGCCAGTGAAGGTCATCGCAACATCACGCGTCCGAGCGGATGAGATGCAAGGACGCCGAGGAGAATAAGAATGAGCAGCGACAACAAGGTCACACCCTGGCCGGCGGTGCCGATTCCCAAACCGGAGGAGGTCTACGCCGGTTTGAGCGATCAGGCGAAGGATTATCCACTGTTTCTTGAATCGATTTGCCGACAGTCGCACGCCTTTGAGAAACCGGAGGCGCTGTCGCGCTTGCGGGTTTTGGACACCAGCACGCGAATGATGATCGGCCACTGGTGCTCCTCCATGCTCTCCGAACTGGGCGCGGAGGTCATCCAGGTGGAACCTCCGGGCGGCGACCCACTGCGGCAGCTGACTCCCTTCGGCAGAAAAGAGTACATGTTCGAGGACAAGGAGTCGGGCGAAAAGGTCGGCGCACACTTCCTGCACGAGATGCGCAACAAGACGTCGGTCACGCTCAACCTGGAAACCGAAGAGGGAAGGGAAATCTTCAAGAAGCTGGCGGTGCACTCCGACGTGATCATTGAAAACGATCCGCCGGGCCACCGCGATGCCCTGGGCATCGGCTACCGGCAGATGAAGGAGATCAATCCCAAGTTGATCTATTGCTGGGTGGGCCAACTCGGACAATGGGGCCCGCACAAGGACAAGCCGGGAATGCTGGAACCGGTGGCGCAGGCGGCCTGCGGTTTCTGCCACGGCACCGGCGATCCCAAGGAATTCGGCGGCACGCCGATGCGTTCGGCGCTGTGGATGGCCGATCACGTGGGCGGAACGCAGGCGGCGATGGGCATCCTGGCGGCGCTGTACTACCGCGAGATGGTGTCCGGCGAGGGGCAGTTCATCGAAGCGACCGCGGCGGAAGCGATCATCCGCATCCTGGACTACTCCTGGGCGTGGTACGGCATGGATGGCAGCATCCGGCCGCGTTTCGGCAACTGGGACCTGGCGATCAACATTTACGCCGTCAATCCGTGCAAGGACGGCTACATGATGGTGGGGGGCGGCCACGATCGGCTGTGGTATCGCATCTGGCGGGTGGTCGGCGACGAGCACCCGGCGGTCGAAGATGACATCCTGGGCGATCCGCACCTTCGCGAAGTGGCCGATCGGTTGGCCATGAACCAGCAGATCAAGACTTACACCATGCTGGGCGAGTGGCTGAAGGACAACTCCCGCAGCGACGCGGAAAGGAAGCTCTCCAAGCAGCAAGTCGCCTCCGGCGGCGTGCTCTACGTCAACGAAGTGGCCGAGTACCCGCACTTCAAGTATCGCGGCCACGTGGCCGAGACGGAATCCTCGCACTACGGGAAGATTCTGTACGGGACCACGCCTTTCCAGCAGGAAAAGACACCGGGCCGGCTGAAGTGGATGGGACGTCCCACCGGCTACGACAACCAGGACACATACCGCCGGCTGCTTGGCTTCACCAGTGAAGACTTCGCGCGGCTCAAACAGGCGAACGTCATTTAGGCGGAGGAAAAAACATGGCAACTGATACTGCTGTTTCCAACACCCCGCAAATCAGTTTCGAGGAGTTTTGCCGCAAGACCTTCGACCCGAAGGGGGAGTTCGCCAAGCCTGAAGCACTGAAGGGCATCCGCGTGCTGTCCTGTACGCAGTACATTCTGGGTCCGTCTTGCGCCTCGTACCTGGCGGAACTGGGAGCCGAGGTCATCAAGATCGAAGCTCCGCGTCGCGGTGAGGCCATGCGCCACACCACGCCGTTCAACGAACCGTTCCTTTACCCGCTCTCGAAATATGTTCCCGAGCGCGGCACCGGCCTGGGCTTCCTGGGCGCGAATCCGAACGAATATTTCTGCTCGATCGATTTCCACCGGCCGGAAGGCCAGAGCCTGGTCAAAAAGCTGGCGGCCAAATCGGATGTCTTCGTGGAGAACTATCGTCCGGGAACGTTTGACCGCTGGAACATCGGCTACCGGCAGTTGAGCGCCATCAACCCACGGCTGGTTTACCAGTGGCTGGGCGGATTCGGCGGCTGGGGTCCGGGGCGCGTCCGCGCTTCGTACGACATTCTCGGACAGTCGCAGGGCGGCAACTTCGGGATGACCGGCAAGGCCGAGTTCCAAGGTGGTTCGCCGGCCAAGCACACCATCTGGCTCGCCGATTACTGGGGCGGGATGATGGGCGCGGTGCAGATCCTGGCGTCGTTGTATTACCGCGACAAGATCTCCGGCACCGGCAACTTCATCGAGTACTCACAGGTGCACGGCGTCACCCGGCAGCTGGAGTACGCGCTGCCGCTCTACGGCCGCCATGGCATCACCCGCGAGCGCTGGGGCACCTGGGACACGCAACTCTGCGTGCACGGGATCATCAAGTGCGGCAAGAGTTCGTACCCGAACTCGGACAATCCGCAGGAGAACGAGGAAGGCTACATCCTGATCAGCGCCAGCAGCGACGAAGACTTCGCGCGTTTGTGCAAGACCGTGGGTGACGGCAATCTGGCCGCCAAGTACGCCACGGCCGAGGCGCGCGTGAAGGCGGAAGCGCAGATGGAGATTTATCCGTTCCTGGAGAAGTGGGCGGCGGACAAGACCAAGGAAGATGTCGCCAACATTCTCGACAAGGCCAAGGTTCTCAACCAGCCGGTGTGGAATGCCAAGGAGGTTGCGACCCATCCTCACTGGCAGCAGCGCGGGGCGGTGCGTTGGCTGGACGACCCCTACTACGGCGACCTGCTGCACCAGGGGCCGGGGTACAAGATGTCGGCCACGCCGCCGCGATTGAAGTGGGCCTTGAAACCCGTAGGCGCAGACAACGAAATGATCCTGGGCAAACTGGCCGGTCTCTCTCCGGAGGACATCAAGCGGCTGGAAGACCAGGAGTGCATCTAGGAGGAGCCATGCTGCTGACTTGCCCGAGCTGTAAGACTAAGAATTTCCTGGATCCCTACCCCTTCTGGAATTTCAAGGGGACGACCCAGTGCGCCGGGTGCAAGAAAATCTGGCGGCTGGAGACCTCCAACGGAGCGTGCGTCAGCGCGCCGGCCGAGGGGTCGGGTAAAGCCGACCTGCTGCCCGGATTCGCCGAGACGCAGGCTTACGAGGGCATCTCGGGTCCGGGGCTCACTCGCCCCGCTCCCAAGGCGCAGAAGGAAACCGTTTGCAAACCGAAAGCCATTCAGCGGAACGTCCGCGGCAACATCATCGCGGGCTATCCGCTCACCAAAAACGACATCGTCGGCAGCCGCGCAAAATTCATGGTTGCCCGGGCGAAGTGAGAAACGGAGGGCATATGCATTACAACGCTGAATCGCTCTGTGTCCGCTGTACCCATATGCGCCCGGCACTGGATCCCAATATTCAGAAGGCGTATCTCGGCAAATGCATGAAGCGGGAGTGGCCGTTCACCCTGGCCATCACGCTGCAGGCCTGGTCGGAATGCGAATTCTTCAAGGATTGCGGGAAAGCCTACGTACCGCCGGACCCGGCGGTGGCGACGGCTACCGCCAGCGCCACGGCCGCCAAGGGAAGCAAGCGCGTCGAGTTTTACTACAGCAGCAAACAGAAGTCCGGCGAGCTTTTCCCCTGCGACAACAACAAGGCCCAGGACCTGGTGAAAGCGCTGCAAGCTGCGGGCGTGGACGCCAAGGCGGTGGACGTGACCACGGTGAAAGACCGCTTCCCGATCTATCACAAGTCGGTCAGCGGTCCGGACGCGACCGTGCGCCCGGTGTTCGGCGCCAAGGGCGCGCTGGTCGACGATTTCGGGACCACCGTACCGGCGCTCCTGGTGTTCGAAGGCGACCGCTATCCGACGCAGGCTTTCCCCCGCACCGATGCCAAGCGTGGCACCATCCGGGTGGAGCAGGCGCTGGAAGACTTGCTGGCTGAACACAAGGCCGTCGCCGTGGCGGCGCACTAAACGAGGAGGAAACCATGTCGGATCATCCCTATTTGCCTCCTCGCGAGCACTGGCCGACGCGTATTTATACGCTGCCGGAGTTTGCGTCGTACCCCGACCGGCTGAACACGACCGAGGAGTTGCTGGACAAAGCGGTCGCGGCCGGCCGGGGCGACCGCACCGCCATTCTGTTCGACGATCAGCGCATCAGCTACGCGCAGTTGCTGGCCCAGGCCAACAAGCTGGGCAACGCGCTGCGCACACTCGGCGTGAACGAGGGCGACCGCGTGATTCTACGCACTCCCAACATTCCGCCCGCGCTGGTCACCAACTTCGCGGTGCTGAAACTGGGAGCGGTAATGACCCCGACGTCGCCGTTGTTCTCGCGCGCGGAAATCGCGCACGTGGCCAACGACTCCGAAGCGGTGGCCATCGTGGTGCATGCCGCGCTGCTGGGCGAACTGGAAGCGGCCCGCGAAAACCTGAAAACCGTCGAGAACATCATCGTGATCGGCGGCGAACCCGCAGAGCTGAAGGCCAAGGGCTTCCTGCCGTACAGCGAGCTTTTACAATCCGGGAGCTCATCCCTGGATCCGGTACGGCGCCAGCGCCAGGACCTCGGCATCCTGCTCTACACCTCCGGCACCACCGGACGGCCCAAGGGCACGGTCCACTTTGTCGAAGAATTGCTCATCATCCCGGACTCGTTCGGCAAGTACGGCTGGCGGGTGACGGAGAATGACGTGATCGGCGGGACCGCCCCGCTGGCCTTCGGCGCCGGCTACTCGACCTTCGCCACGATTCCGTTCCGCTTCGGCGCGGCGGCATCGCTGATTTCGAAATTCGATCCGGAAAAGGTCTTCGACACCATCGCCAAGCACAAGATCAGCGTGCTCTCGCTGGCGCCGACCGCCTATCGCAAAATGCTGCAGGTTCCCGATGCGGAGAAGAAATACGATCTCAGCACGCTGCGCATCTGCACCGGCGGCGGCGAAAGCCTGACCGCGGCCACTTACCATGCCTGGAAGAAGAAGTTCGGCGGCGACATCTTCGAAGGCCTGGGCACGACGGAAATGATGTACGTGTTCGCTTCCAACGTGGTCAGCCTCAAGGCCAGGCCGGGTTCCTTCGGACAGGCGGTCCCGGGCTACGAGCTCAAAGTGGTGGACGAAAACGGGCAGGAAACCAAGCCCGGCAACTCCGGCCACTTCATGGCGCGCGGTCCCACCGGCACCATCTACTGGCGCGATCTCGAAAAGCAGAAACACGCGGTCTCGCCCGACGGCTGGAACCGCGCCGGGGATTACGTCTACGTCGACGAAGAGGGATACTTCTGGTTCGTGTCCCGCGAAGACGACGTGATCAAGAGTTCGGCGTACCGCATCGGCCCGGAAGAAATTGAGGTCACGCTCAATGAACATCCGGCAGTGGCGGAGGCGGCCGTGATCGGGGTCCCCGATGAAGTCCGCGGCCAGATCGCGAAAGCCTTCGTGGTGCTCAAGCCCGGGGTCCAGGTGACGTCGGAGGAGTTGATCGAGTTCTGCCGCGGCCGGATTGCGACCTACAAAATGCCGCGCGATGTCGAAGTGGTTGCGGAATTGCCCCGTACGCCGACGGGCAAGTTGTTGCGGCGGGTGTTGCGTGAGAAAGATGCGGTCAAGGCGGCAGCCAAGATCGCAGCGCACAGTGCTTAGTCGGCGGGAGATTAAGCACACAGCATCCAACGCAGGCGGGCTCAGCGCGAAGTCGGCGCTCCTGCCGATCGGCGAGCACCAGGGCTGCGTCGCCTCGCACCGTTCCATGTAGGGGGAGGGTGCGGGTCCGGCCCTGGTGTTCACCGCTTCTTCATCGCCGCCAACCAGCGGCGGACGAGGGGTACACGTGGCAGAATTGCTTTCCACCATGGTCCATTCCCGGCTCTGCGAACGGATCGTCGAGGATTCCCAGGCCGGAATCATCTTTGCCGACCAACGCGGCATCATCCGGCTGTGGAATTCCGGCGCCGAGGCCATGTTCGGCTATCGCGCCGCCGAGGCGGTCGGCCAATCCATGGAGATGATCATTCCGGATCGCCAGCGTGCCCGGCACAACGAGGGTTACGCGCGGGTGATGCAGACCGGAATCACGAAATACGGACGCGACGTGCTGGCGGTGCCGGCCTTGCGCAAAGACGGCACGCGAATTTCCATCGAGTTCACCATTGTGCTGGTGCGGTCGGAGGAGGGCGCGGTGCTCGGCGCGGCGGCCATCGTCCAGGATGTAACCGCGCGCTGGGAGCGCGACAAGGCGCTGCGCCTCCGTTTGGCCGCGCTGGAAAAAAACCCGGAGCCGCAAAAGATTTAGCAAGTTTTGTATTCGCCACAGTTCGACCCAGATGAACCCTGATCAGAATTGATTTCATCTGTGTTCATCTGTGTTGATCAGTGGCTGAATTGCTTTTCATGGCTGAAACCAGCGAGGCAGCCGAGCATGAACTTCGAACGAGTGAACCTGGGCAGCGCGGATCATCCCATTCCCGGATTCCTGCTGGCCCCCAGTGCGGTCCGCGGCGGCGCGCTCCTGCTGCATCCTTACGGCGGAACCAAGGAACACATGCTCGGACTGGCCGCCGCCCTGGCGGAACAAGGCTGGGCGGCGCTGGCCATCGATAATTGCGGTCACGGGGAAAACCAGGCCGCCATCGGGAGCGAGATGGCGCAGGAAGTCGAGAGCGCCCTGGACTACCTGCGCCGCTATGGACGCACCGCCGCCATCGGCCTGAGCCTGGGCGGGCGGCTGGCCCTCGCCTCCTCCGCCGATTGCATGGTCGCCATTTCACCCTCGGTGATCACCGAAATGTCGCCCCAGGGGAAGTGGATGTTCGAGAATTTTCCCAGTCCCGGCGTGCGCGAGCCCTATCCCGGTTACGTCGTGAAGTTGCTGGAAGAGCTGGGGCCGGTCGAGGGCCACACGCGCCCCTGCCTCATCCTCTATGCCGAGCGCGATATTCCCGCCATCATGAACGGCGCCGCCGGACTGAAGGCGGCGTTGCCGCAAGCCGAGGTCCGCCACATCACGCGCGACATCCGGCCCGACGTGCAGCACGAGAACGGATTCATCCGCTACCTGCCGCGCTGGTTCAACCACGGCGAATTGAAGTTCAACCCGGAAGTCGTCGCAGTCCATGGTCGAGTGGCTGGGGAAGCTCCAGCCGGCAGATTTAGGAAGTTTTGGATTAGCCACAGATCGACACAGCTGAACGCTGATCAGAATTGATTTCATCTGTGTTCATCTGTGTTGATCAGTGGCTGAATTGGTTTTCATGGCTGAAACCAGCGAGGCAGCAGACCGATCCAGGGGGCGAGCTCTGATCGAAAGCCGCTTTGGCCCCCTGGGCAGCGGCACCCAGACGCTCGCCATCGGCGGCGAAGAGCTCGGCATCGACGACCTGCTGCACCGCCTCGGCCTGGACTTCGACGATGCCAAGCCGATCGACCTGGTGAGGGTCGCCGCCGATCGCTTCGCCCTCCGCTACTACGACGGGCAGGACCAGCGGGTGGTCGCCCACGAATTCGATGGGCGCCTGCAGTTCGTCGAGGAGACCCGGGCCCATGTCGCGGAGTGGATCGGAGAAGACGCCTACTTCGCGCTCTTTGGAGGACATTGACCGGCAAGCGGGAACTATGAACAGTAAGAGCCCGGTAAGACGACAACTGAGCGCGCCGGCGGCCACCACCGGCGACGCGCAAGTGGTCCTTTATTTATATGAGCTGCGACGCGAGCACGCCATGCGCGCGGCGCGCAACTTTATCTCCGCCGATTTCTGGCCGGAGAGCGCCGAAGATGTCCTCCGCCTGGCGCGCAATTATCCCAGCCGCGAAAATACCTGGATGCGCCAGGTGACCAGCTACTGGGAGATGGCGGCCAGCATGGTGCTGCGCGGCGCCCTGCATGAAGAATTGTTTTATGACTGCAGCGGCGAGATGTACTGCGTGTTCGCCAAGTTCAAGCCGTTTCTCGACGAGATCCGGAAAAAACTGCCTTACTTCCTGTTGAACGTGGAGGCGGTGGCCGTCCGCACCGCCGACGGGCGCGCCCGGCTGCAACGCCTGGAAGCAAGGCTGGCGCGGCGAAAACAGAAGCTGGCACAGCGGCGGTCGGCGGTGGCCGAGACCTCCGCCGGCTACACCTAGGCGGCAGAGTGAAACGCAAAACCATAGCGTACATCGCCGCCGTCGCCGGGTTGGTCATCATCCTGGCCGCTGCCGCGCGGCTCAGCGCGCGCAAGAACGACCGCGTGCGCATCGCCTACCCGCCGATGCTGGCGAGCCTGCCGGTTTTCGTGGCGCAGGAGCAGCGCATGTTCCAGAGTCATCACCTGCAGGCGGAGGTCGTGTCGTTCAGCAGCAGTAACGACATGGTGAGCGGGCTGGTGGCGGGCCAAGTGGACGTGCTGCCGGCGGTTTCGCTGGTGCCGCTGCTGCACCTGGAGATCCAGCACCCGGGAAAGTTTCGCGTGTTTTCCCACAGCCGCATGCGGCGCGAGAACTCCACCTATCGCCTGGTCGTCAAATCATCCTCCGGGGTGCAAAGCCTGCGGGACTTGCAGGGAAAAAAAGTTGGCGTGTTTCCCGGCACTTCGGCGACGCGGCTGGTGAGCGCATTCCTGCGGCGCAACGGCGTGGACGCGGACCACATCCTGTTCATCCAGTTGCCGGCATCGGCGCAGGTGGCGGCCCTGGAAGCGGGCGCGGTGGATGCGCTATTTTCCTATGACCCGCTGATCCTGACTGCCGAACCGGGACGCTACCGCGCGATTTCGAATTCGGTGTACGCGGAGCTGATCGATCCGTGCCCGGTGGGCGTGTCGGTGATTGCGCGGGACTTTGAGCGCGCGCATCCGGAAACGGGCGCACGCGCCACCACCGTGATGCAGGAGGCGATCGCTTACGTGGCTTCGCACCCGCGGCAGGCGACGTCCTTGTTGCCGCGATTTACCCGCATGACGCCGGAGATGGCGGCGCGGGTGAACGCGGCCGACATTACGCTGTCGAACACGGTGGATACGGCAATTTTGCAGCGCTTCATTGACCTGCTGTACGAAATCGGAGAGATACCCGAGAGAATCGATGCTCACCGTCTTATCGACGAAACGCGCTGAGGAACCCGTGCCGGGGGAACCCGCGCTGCGCATGCGCGGCGTGGACTTCTCGTATTGTGCCGCGCCGAATGGTTCGCGCTCGCTTTACTCGGGATTCGAGCTGACGATCGAAACCGGTTCGGTGGTGGCGGTGATGGGCGCCAGCGGATGCGGCAAGAGCACGCTGGGAAAGATGATGGCCCGCATTATCGGACCGACCGCCGGACGCATCGAATGGTCGCCACAATTTTCCCGCCGCGCCGACGTGGTCTACATGGACCAGCACCCCATGAACAGCATCTTCCCCTGGCAAACGGTGCGCCGGAACCTGGAGTATCCCCTGGAAAAATTGCAGTGGAACGAGCCGGAGAGCCGCGCGCGCGTCGGCTACCTGGCGGCGTTGTTCCGGCTGGACACCGTGCTGGACTCGCTGCCGGCGCAGATCTCCGGCGGCGAGCTGCAGCGCCTGGCGCTGGCGCGCTGCCTTTCCTGGCGTCCGGGACTGGTGATTCTCGACGAGCCTTTTTCGGCGCTGGATCGCGACGTCAAAACCAACATCGGGCACGCTCTGCATGAACTCGCCACCAAAGACGGCATGACCGTGGTGCTGATTACGCACAACGTGAGCGACGCGCTCGCCATCGGCATGCGCTACGTCATCATCGGCGACCGCCCGGTGCGCGTTATTTCTGATCTGGAATTCAAGAGCCCACACCCGCGGCAGCGCGGCGCCATCGATTATGACGCCATGGAAAAAGCGCTGCTTGCGTGCATCCGCGACGGGCTGGTGTAGCGTGCGTAGACTGGCCCAACCGCTCGGAAAGCCGACGCGAGTGCTGGCGCCCCTGGCGCTGCTGGTGGCGATCTGGGCCCTGGTGGCCGGGTTCCGGTTGGTGGACCCGATCGTGCTCCCGGCGCCCTGGAGCGTGCTGCGCGCCGTGGGCCGCATTTTTCGCGAGCGCATGTTCAGCGACGTGGCCCTCACTCTGGCCCGCGTTTTCGCCGCGCTGGCGATTGCGGGCGCGGCGGGCATCCCGCTGGGCCTGTTTCTCGGATACCGCAAGCGCTGGTACCACATGGTGGAAGGGCCCCTGCACGCCCTGCGCTCCATCCCGGCTTCCGCCCTGTTCCCGCTTTTCCTCATCCTGGTCGGAGTGGGCGAGAGCTCCATCGTGGCCCTGGCCGCCTATCCCAGTCTGCTGGTCATCCTGGTCAACACCGTGACCGGCGCCACGCTGGCCAACAAGCGCCGTCTCTACCAGGCCAAGCTGTTCGAACTCAGCGCTTACGAGACCATCACCGAAATCCTCGTCTACGAGGCGCTGCCCAATATCTTCGACGGCATTCGTACCGCCGCGTCCTACTCCATGGTGCTGGTGATCGCGGTGGAGATGTTTGTCGGACTGGGCGAGCACGGCCTGGGCCGCGCCATTTACGAGTACCAGGCCACCTACCGTATTCCCGAGGCCTATGCCGCAGTCATGCTGGCGGGCGCGATCGGCATCCTGCTCAACCTGGGCGTGAACACGGCGCAAAACCGCATGCTGCGCTGGCTGCCCAACGCCCACGAATGAGCCCCCTGTGACCTCGATCGCTGCCGCGTGTGCGGCTTCGCTTTAGGCTGAATCGCTGCCCACATGGGACCTTCGCATGGCATCGCAGGCAATGCCCGTCTCCCGGGCAACCATCCTGGTGGCCACCGACTTCTCCGCCGCCCGGTCCCACCCTCTCCTAGTCAAGCAGCTCGTCCCCGGAATGAACCGCCCGGCGGCGGGAGAGCCTGCCATGTCACTCTTCGGTGAATTTTCGCTTACAGAAACCAACCCTTCCTGTCGTAGAATTGCCGACGCTTTGTCCACCATGCGCCGTGTTCCGATCAGGGGTTCGGGACTGTTCCCGGCGCGGATAGAAAGTCAACGATTCGCTCAGGGCTCTCGAACCGAGGAGAGGGTGGAGGAATTATGTTTCTCAGAATCACGTCCGTGTGCCTGCTCGTCGCGCTGCTGTGCTGCGGGGCGTGGGCGCAGGAGACTACAGGCTCGATTGCCGGGACGGTGACAGACCCAAGCGGCGCCGTCGTCCCCAATGCCACCGTGAAGATCACCGACACCGACAAGAACGTGGTTGTGCGTACCCTCACCACGGGAAGCGCGGGTGCGTACTCGGCTCCCGGTTTGACGATCGGACATTATTCCGTCAGCGTGGAGGCGTCCGGCTTTCAGACATACCGGCAGACCGGAATCAGCCTCAGCGTCAATGACAAGCTGACGGTATCGCCCGCGCTGAAGGTGGGCACGTCGGACCAGGTGGTGAGCGTGATGGCCGCCGCGGAGCAGGTGAACCTGCAGAGCGCGGTCGCCACCGGCGTGGTTACCGGGACCCAGATCCGCGAACTCTCGCTGGTAAACCGCAACTTCCTGGAGCTGGTCTTCACGGTCCCGGGAACGTCGAACTCCGGCAATGCATCGTTTTTCCCCGGCGCCACGGCGCCGCTGGGCACCAACCTGGTCACCATTCAAGTGAATGGCGGCCGGCGTGAACAGAACAACATCATGGTGGATGGCGCCGACAATATCGACCGAGGCTCCAACCTGACGCTGCTGTCGTTTCCGAGCGTGGATTCGATCGCCGAATTCCGCGTGGTGCGTGGCGTCTACGATGCCGAGTCCGGGCGTTCGGCCGGCGCGCAGATCAACGCCATCACCCGTTCCGGCACCAGCAGCCTGCACGGCGGAGTGTACGAGTTTTTCCGCAACGATGCGCTGAATGCCAACAGCTTCTTCAACAAGCGCGCCGTTCCGATCGTGCAAAAACCCAAGTTGCGGTACAACGATTTTGGCGGCACCCTGGGCGGCCCGGTTTACATTCCGGGGATTTACAAGCAGCGTGACAAGACGTTCTTCTTCGTTTCCGAGGAGGCGCGCCGCATTATTACTGCCGTCAATCCGCCGGCGATCACGGTGCCCTACTCGGGAATGGTCAACGGGCAATTTAATCACGTGGTTTGCACCCAGTGGGCCAACGTCGGCGGCACGCCCGGCGACTGCCAGGCTTACGGCACCAGCATCCCTTCCACCGCCTGGGACCCGGTTTCCGCGGCCTACGTGAAAGACATCTTCTCCCTGTTCCCGACGCCCAATGCGGCCACCACGGCCAACCCCTTCAACTATATCGGCACCATTCCCGGGATTTTCAATTTCCGCGAAGATATGGTGAAGATCGATCACGTCTTCGGCCCGAAGCTGAGCCTCAACGGCAAGATCCTGCGCGACAGCAACCCGACCACCGAGGCGGGAGGACTGTTTCGAAACCTCGTCGTCCCCGGTATCACCAGCACGGCCACCAACGCGCCAGGGCATCAGTACAACATTGCGGCGACCCTGGCTCTCAACCCGCACCTGCTGATCGACGGCGGCTATCGTTACTCCTATGGCGCGCTCCTGAACACCGTCACCGGCGCGGAGAACTTTTCGAACTCGCCGGACATCAAGAATGCACTCGGGAGCTTGTTGCCCTTCGCCAATGTTCTCGGCCGCGTTCCGGCGCTTGCCTTCACCGGGGGGGCGTTCACGAGCACTGGCAGCAGCACGATCGACTCGTTTGGCCCCTACAACGACGTCAACGTCAATCACACGATCTATGGAAACGTGGCCGTGGTCCACGGCACGCACACCCTGAAGTTCGGCGCGATCTTCTACCACTACAACAAGCATGAGAACCAACTGAGCGGCAGCAACAACGGTTCGTTCTCGTTCGACGCGACGAGGGCGCCGGACGCAACCACGATGTTCGGCGGTTCTCCGGTTTGCACCGGCACTGGCGCTGCCGGCGGTACTTGCCCATTCTCGTTCGAACAGGCGTACGCGAACTTCCTGCTCGGCCAGAACTCGGCGTTCTCGCAGGCCTCGCTGGATGTGACCGCTAACATTTTCGACAACCAGTTCGAGTACTACGCCCAGGACACCTGGCGGGTACGGCCCAACTTCACCGTCACCTATGGAATTCGCCACTCCTTCTTCCGCCAGCCGACCGACGCCAGCGGTCCGGGCGGCAGCAGCCGGCTGGTGAACTTCGATCCCGCGGCTTACGATCCCGGCGAAGGCGCCGTGCATCACCTCCAGCGGCGCCATGGACGTGAGCCTGGTGAATGGCGTGCCCACGGCCAGCACCTGCAATCCCAACTACTCGCCGCTGAATGGGCTGATCTTTGCCAACCCGCCGAACTTCCATGGCTTCGTCGGCGCCAAGTCGCCCTACGGCAGCAAGGTGGGCAAGGAATTCAACCGGGCGATTGCCGGGCGGCTGGGCATTGCCTGGGACCCGTTCGGCGATGGACGCACCTCGGTACGCATGGGTTGGGGCATGTTCTATGACAACGGGCTGGAGTTCGGAAATCCCGAGCTGAACGTCGGCTTGAGCCAGGGATTTCTGACCAACCTCAGCATCACGCGCAGCAGCTTCGCGAGTCCGACTGGGGCAACTACGGTCCTCAGCACAACCACGCCGTTTACCATCCAGGCGCGCATGCCGATCGAATACAAGTCACCGTATACGCAGCAGTGGAGCCTAGACGTGCAGCGGCAACTGACCAATACTTGGTTCGTGGATGTCGGGTATTACGGCAACAACGGGATCCACCTGCCGGGCATAACCGACTTCAATCAGCCGGCTCCGTTTGCCTACCGGAATTGCACGCCGACGGCGAAGTGCTTTGCCGGACCGGTGACCGATTGCGGCCAATGGCGTGGACTTCGGGGCCAGCCCGATTGTGAACTCCAGTGCATCCACCACCAAGCTGAATGTGCTGCGGCCGTTCGTGGGGTACGGCCCGGCGGTTGGCTTTGCGGACATTTACACCTCCAACTACAACTCGCTGCAGGTGCAGGTGAACAAGCGGTTCAGCGGCAGCTCGCTGATCGGTGTCGCCTACACTTGGTCGCATGGGCTGACCACCGATCCGGCCGACCGCTCGACCGGCGCCAGCGCACTGCCGCAAGCGCCCACGGCGTTCATCAACAACTACGGCCCCACGGTTGCGGACCGCCGCCATGTGCTGACGGCGAATTTCGTTTGGGAGTTGCCGTGGATGCGCAGCCAGCAGGGTGTGGCTGGGCACGTTCTGGGCGGATGGCAGGTGTCCGGCGTACAGACCTTCCAGACCGGACTGCCGTTGACCGCCTTCATCGGCAACGCGACTTGCTTCGGGACCGGCGCCAACTGCATCGACGCGATCGGTTCGGCGTGCTTTGGAGCTACCCCGGTCGGCTGCCGCGTCAACCAGGTGGGCGATCCCAACAGCAACGCGCTGCATGCATACAACAATTGGTTCAACGCCGGGGCGTTTGCCGCTCCCAGCGCAACCCAGACGGACCTTCCCAGCGAACGTCCTGGCGCAATCCGAGCTCCGGGTTTCTGGAACACGGATTTAGCGCTGTTTAAGAACATCAAGTTCACCGAAGCCTTTACCGGCCAGTTCCGGCTGGAGACCTTCAATACCTTCAACCACACCAACCCGATCTGCTGTTCTTCGACCAGCCTGGCAGTGTCGTCGTACAACACAGTCAGCTCGACGCGCGATCCGCGCATCGTGCAACTGGCGATGAAGTTGAACTTCTAGCTCGAGTTGGCGGAACGCCGAAGGGCCTGCCTCGCGCAGGCCCTATTTTTCTGCGTTCCATCGGGTCGCCGCGGGATTGGGCGGGCGTTAAGATTCGCGG
The DNA here is from genome assembly GCA_963797035.1 of Terriglobia bacterium. GTDB lineage: Bacteria > Acidobacteriota > Terriglobia > Terriglobales > Acidobacteriaceae > JAIQGF01. Next base: position 7,534 of record CAWCOC010000020.1, on the reverse strand, counting down.
CCCGGTATACCATTGCCCCTCGATTCTCGGGAAGCGTCATGCATAAATCATTCGCAATGTTGTTGCTGCTGTGCGCACTAGTGCCGCTGAGTGCAGCGCAGGAGCCGGGGTCCCCAGGCGGCGCCGCGCCGACTGGGGTGGAGGAGTTGAGGCTGATTCCGCAGCCGCGCGAGGTGCAGCGCAACCGCGGCACATTCAAAGTCGGTGCATCCACGCGCATCGTGGTGGGGAAGAGGCACGCGGCAGAAGATCGGGTGGCGGCCGAAGCCATCGTCGCAGAGGTCGAGAACGCAACCGGGCGCAAGCTGCGCATTACCACCGGCGCTGCGCCCTCCTCAGGACTGATTTACCTGGCGCGCAGCGATGAGCCCGGAATTGCACGACGGCTGCACGCCGCCAAACTGCAAGTTCCCGACGACGAGGAGGGCTACGTGCTCGACGCAACGCCATTGGGCATCCTGATTGTCGGCCGCACCGCCTCAGGAGTGTTCTATGGCGCGCAGACCTTGCGGCAATTGCTGCTGCCGACGGAGGCGGATTCCAAGAAGCTCGGCGTGCCGGCGGTCGCGATCCGCGACTGGCCGGCGATGCGCTGGCGCGGCGCGCACGACGACATCAGCCGCGGGCCCATTCCCACGCTCGATTACATGAAAAAGGAAGTACGCACACTGGCCGAGTACAAGATGAACCTGTTCTCGCTGTACATGGAACACGTGTTCGACTATGCCAGCCAGCCGCTGGTGGCGCCGCACGAGGCAGCCATTACGCCGGAGCAGGTGAAGGAACTGGTCACCTACGCGAGCCGTTATCACGTGACGGTCATGCCTGAACAGGAGCCCTTCGGACACCTGCATCACGTGCTCAAGTACGAGATTTACCAGGACATTGCCGAAACGCCGCACGGGCACGTGATTACACCGACCAATCCCAGGAGCTTCGAATTTGTGCGCAGCATGTTCTCCGAGTTGGTGCAGGTGTTCCCCTCTCCGCTGTTTCACATTGGGGCGGATGAAACCTTCGAGCTTGGCCAGGGTCGCACCCGGGCGCTGGCCGAGCAGGAAGGACTCGGGAAGGTGTACCTGGACGGCATCGTCAGGCTCTACAACCTGATGAAGCCGTACCACAAGCGGCTGCTGTTCTGGGGCGACGTTGCGGAGAAATATCCGCAACTGCTCGGCATTCTGCCCAAGGACCTGATTGCCAACGCCTGGGACTACAATCCGCGCCCCGATTTCACCTCGAAGATCAAGCCGTTCCGCGATCACGGCCTCGACGTCTTTGTTTCTCCGGGATCGAGTTCCTGGAACCACATCTGGCCGGACTTCGAGGTGGCGTTCGTCAACGTGCGCAATTTCGTGCGCGACGGCCAGAAACTGGGCGCGATTGGAATGTTGAATACCACGTGGGACGATGATGGCGAGGCATTCTTTGGCTCCACCTGGCCCGCGCTGGTGCTGGGCGCAGCCGCCGCCTGGCAGCCCGGCGAGGTCGATATCAATAAAGTCCTGGCCGACTACGACTGGGCCTTCTACCGCAATTATGGGGACCACACGTTCCGCGATGCCATCCTGAATCTGAACAAAACCAACGCATTGCTCAAACAGGCCGGCGCCGGCGCGGCGATGAACGATCTGTTCTGGCTGGATCCGTTCACGCCGGAAGGCGCACGCCTGGTGGGACGCACGCTGCCGGTGATGCACGAAGTGCGCCTGGCGGCGGAGGATGCACTGGTCGCCCTCTACCAGGACGCCGGTAAAGCGCACCTGCACGCCGACACGCTCGACTACATGGTGGTGGCCGGCATGCGGCTGGATCTGCTGGGCATGAAGGTCCAGTTTGCCGACGAGATCAACCGCTACTATCGCGATGCGCTGCAGGCGCAGCAGGAAGCCGCGCCGACTGGGGTGAGAGAGAGCCCAGCGACGCGCTCGCGTATCAATCGCGATTTCGCGCAGATCAGCGCAACCAACGGGCGCCTGCAGGACTTGCGAGACGCCACCACCCGCGCGGAAAAATTCTATTCTGACCTGTGGCTGAAGGAGAGCCGGCCGTACTGGCTGCCGAACGTGCAGGTGCGGTACGACCATCTTGCAAACCTGTACGTGGGCAAGATCCAAGCGGTGAAGGCGGCCAGGGTCGAATCTGGCGCGAAGGGAGTGATGCCTCCGGCGGAGGCGCTGGGGTTCTACAACCCGATTCCGCCGACGCCGGTAACCCCCGCGAAGCCGGCGCCGCCGGCCAATCCGCCGCCTGGGGAGTAACAGCAGCCGGAACGCTAATCCGACTACCTCGCGGCTACGAACTTCCTGGCGACGATCGCCTGGGACTGCCTGATCACCTGCTGGGGAGCCACGTATAATCTGCCTCTTTGCCGCAGCAGGCAAGGGATTTCTTGCTATGCTGCTCTGCTACCGTTGCTACTTCGCAGCGGCTTTGAGGTGACGCCGTGGGCAACCGGATTGGCGATCCCGCGCTCGCCGCCCGCCTGCGCCAGGCGTTGCGCGGCGAAGTCCTGTTCGACCAATTCACGCGCGGGCGCTATTCCACCGACGCTTCCATTTACCAGATCGAGCCCATTGGCGTGGCCCTGCCGCGCGATGTCGCGGATGTCGAAGCCGCGATTGGAATCGCGCGCGAAGAGGGATTTCCCATCCTGCCGCGCGGCGCCGGCAGTTCCCAGTGCGGCCAGACGGTGAACCAAGCCCTGGTTCTCGATACCTCGCGACATTTGGATCAACTGCTGGAACTCGACAGCGATGGCGGCACCGCCGTCGTGCAGCCCGGCATCGTGCTCGATCACCTGAACAGCAAGCTGAAGTCGAGTGGCTGGTATTTCCCGGTGGATGTCTCCACTTCCAATTGCGCCACTATCGGCGGCATGACCGGCAATAACTCCGCCGGCGCCCGCTCCATCAAGTACGGAATCATGGTGCACAACGTCCTGGAGATCGAAACCATCCTTGCCGATGGGTCGCGCTGCGTGGTTGGAGAAGTACCGGAAAGCGCAAATGGAACGCCGGCGCGGGTACGTCAGCTCGCCGACTCCATGCGCGCCCTCTATCGCAACCATGCCCAGGAGATCGCAGAGCGCGTTCCCAAGCTGATGCGCAAAGTGGGCGGCTACAACCTGTACATGATGGATGCCGCGCCGCTGAACCTGGCGAAGATCCTGGTCGGCTCCGAGGGCACGCTCGGATTTTTCACCAGGATCAAGCTTCAGCTGCACCGCATTCCCAAGCACAAGGTGCAGGCCGTCTGCCACTTCGACCGCTTCTACGATTCCATGGACATGGTGCGCCACATCGTGGAGCTCAATCCCTCGGCGGTCGAGCTGCTGGACCGGACCATGCTCGAGTTGGCCCACGCCATCGCCGCGTTTCGGCCGACGATCGATCGCATGGTTCGCGGTCGGCCTGCCGCCCTGCTGTTCGTGGAATTTGCCGGAGATGAGCAGGCGCCACTGATCGATTCCATCGGCAAGTTGGAAGAGCTGCTCGCCGACCACGGCTTTCCTAACTCCGTGGTGCGCGCCATCGACAATAAAACCCAGGGCGAGCTTGCCGACGTCCGCAAGGCCGGGCTCAATATCATGATGTCGATGAAAGGCGACGGCAAACCCGTCTCCTTCATCGAAGACTGCGCCGTCCCGCTCGACAACCTCGCCGAATACACCGACCGGCTGACCAACGTCTTCCGCAAACATGGCACCAGCGGCACGCTGTACGCGCATGCTTCCGTCGGCTGCCTGCACATTCGCCCTGTGCTTAACATGAAGAACCCGGCGGATATTAAGAAGATGCGGCAAATCGCCGAGGAAGCCTTCGCCATGGTCCGCGAATACAAGGGGTCGCACTCCAGCGAGCACGGCGACGGAATCACCCGCTCGGAATTTCATGAGCAGATGTTCGGCGAGCGCCTGGTGCGCGCTTTTGAATCCGTCAAGGACGCTTTCGATCCGGCCGGCCTATTCAATCCCGGCAGGATCGTGCGCGCGCCGCGCATGGACGATCGCAGCCTGTTCCGCTACAAACCCGCCTACGGGCCGAAGCGCATCGAGACTGTCCTCGATTGGTCAGACTGGGGCGGCCTGCTCGGCGCGGCCGAGATGTGCAACAACAACGGCACCTGCCGCAAACTTGACGCAGGGGTCATGTGCCCATCCTATATCGCGACTCGCGATGAAAAAGACGTGACCCGCGGGCGCGCCAATAGTCTGCGGCTCGCCCTCAGTGGCCAGGTCGGCCCCGACGCTTTCACTTCCGACGCCATGAAAGAGACCATGGACCTGTGCGTGGGATGCAAGGCGTGCCGCCGCGAATGTCCCACCGGGGTGGACATGGCGCGCATGAAAATCGAGTTCCTGCACCAGTGGCATCAGCGCAAGGGGGTCTCGCGGCGTACCCGGCTGACTGCTTACCTGCCGCGTTACGCGCCCCTCGCCAGCCGGCTTGCGCCACTGATGAATTTGCGCAACTCGATCCCCGGCATCGGGGTCCCCAGGCGGCGCCGCGCCGGCTGGGGTGGGGTCTTGGCGGCATTGTCGGAGAAATTCACCGGCCTGAGCGCCCGCCGCAAGCTGCCCGAGTGGCGGAGCGATGTTTACTCATGCCCGGTTGCCCAACCGTTGCCGGAATCGGGCAAACAAGGTGGTGCGAACCCTGGCAGGGAAGTCGTGCTGTTTGTGGACTGCTTCAGCCGCTACTTCGAACCCGAAAACGCCCACGCCGCTCGCGCCGTGCTTACTGCCGCCGGTTACAACGTGGTTGAGCCCAACCACGGGCGTCCACTCTGCTGCGGGCGGACATTTCTCAGCGCTGGGCTGGTGGAACCGGCGCGGGAAGAGCTTTCGCGCGTGCTTACCGCGCTCGGCCCCTACGCTCAGCGCGGCGTGCCCATCGTCGGAATCGAGCCCTCCTGCCTGCTTACCTTTCGCGACGAAATGAAAGCCATCCTCAAGAGCGACGCCGTGGATGCCATCGCGACGCAATCGTTCTTGTTCGAAGAGTTCGTCGCGCAAGAAGTCGCGCAAGGCAACCTGAAACTCAACCTGCGCGATGACGGCCCGCGCGAGGCTTTTCTCCACGGGCACTGCCATCAGAAAGCGTTTGGCGCCATGCCCGCCGTAGTCAGCGCGCTGGCGCTGGTTCCCAATCTCTCCGTCAAGGTGATTGAATCGAGTTGCTGCGGCATGGCGGGCGCGTTCGGCTACGAGAAAGAGCATTATGAAGTCTCGATGAAGATGGCGGAGCGCAGCCTTTTGCCGGCGGTGCGCCAGGCGCCTGCGGATGCGCTCATCGTTGCCGACGGGACCAGTTGCCGTCACCAGATCGAAGCCGGCGCGGGCCGGGGGGCCGTGCATGTTGCCCGCGTGCTGCAATCGGCGCTGGCATGTGATTCCCGCACTTGAAAATTGGGCCCTGCTGTGTCGCAATAGAGGCTTCGACATGCATCGAAATTATCGCTAGGGAGGGATCCCATGTCTTATCGTCCCGGCCGCCACTTCCTGCAGATCCCCGGCCCCACCAACGTTCCGGACCGCATTCAGCGCGCCATGCACAAGGCCGTCATGGACCATCGCGGCCCCGACTTTGCCCACCTCGGCAAGGACGTCCTCGAGGGCATGAAGTCCATCTTCCGTAATTCCGGACATGTCATTATTTTTCCCTCCTCCGGCAGCGGCGGATGGGAAGCCGCCATCGTCAACACGCTCTCGCCGGGCGACCGGGTCCTGATGCACGAAACTGGGCAGTTCGCCACTTTGTGGCAGCAGGTGGCACGCCGGCATGGGCTGGACGTGGAATTCGTTTCCGGTGACTGGCGCCACGGCGTCGTTCCCGCCGACATCGAGCGTCGACTGCGCGAAGACGGCGCGCACGCCTTCAAGGCGGTCATGCTAGTGCACAACGAAACATCTACCGGCGTGACCAACCGCATTGCCGGGGTGCGCAAGGCCATCAACGCCGCCGGACATCCCGCGCTGCTCATGATCGACGCTGTTTCCTCCCTCGCCTCCGTGGAACTCAACCAGGACGAGTGGCAGGTGGACGTGGTGGTCTCCGGTTCGCAAAAAGGCCTGATGCTCCCGCCGGGCCTGGCGTTCAACTCCATCTCCGAAAAAGCGCTGGCCGCCAACAAAACTGCGCGCCTCAGCCGCTCCTACTGGGATTGGGAGGCGATGCTCAAAGACAACGCGAGCGGGTACTTCCCCTACACGCCGGCGACCACGCTGCTCTATGGCCTGAAGGAAGCCATTGCCATGCTGCATGAGGAAGGGCTGGCGAATGTCTTCGCCCGGCACATCCGGCATGGCGCCGCCACCCGCGCCGCTGTCGAAGCCTGGGGATTGGAGAACCTGGCGCTCGATCCGCGGGAATATTCCAGCGCGGTGACCGCCGTGCTCATGCCGCAGGGACACGATGCCGACGCGTTCCGCCGGATCACGCTCGAGAAGTACGACATGTCGCTGGGAGCCGGGCTCGGCAAACTCAAGGGCAAGGTGTTCCGCATCGGCCATCTCGGCGACTTCAATGACCTGATGCTCATGGGCACGCTTTCCGGCGTGGAGATGGGTCTGCGCGCGGCCGGCGTTCCCCACAAGGCAGGCGGAGTGGCCGCCGCCATGGACGTGCTCAGCAAGTCGCCGGTCGCCGCTGCCGAAGGGGTACTGGCGGGCTAAGCGGAAAATCCGGCACTCACAAATCGAAGTTCACTGGCGGGTGCCGCAACCCAGGCGAAGGTCCTTCTCGCATATAATTCTCGCATGATTGCGCGCCGCAAACTCCCACCTTCCCAAATCGAGGATCGTTCTCTCGATATCGAAGAAGTTCGACTTGTCGCCGATCTTCGCATCATGCATTCCAAGGTCGACGAGCTCTACCAGGTCGTCGCTGCGCTGCGGCAACGCCACAGTGAGCAGGACGTCCACAGGTATGCCGATGGGCCTGTCCTGGCAGAGGACATCCGGCGGGTGGATGAGATTTATCTGTGGTTCGTGAAGTTGAAGGAAGAGCGCAACGGGCGGGCGGTCCGGTAGCAAGCAGGCAAGCTGAACTGGCGTTGAGCTCAAGGCAATTGCTTCTGTAACACCTAACTCATCCTCTTATATCCGTCCGGGGATGGGTGGATGCCATCTCCGAGTACGCCGGCTAGCGGAAGCCCATTTGTTTGCCAATGGAGAGTGGTCGATCGACGCGCCACCACAACCGCTGCACACCGCGAACAAAACGGCCGCAAACACGTAGGCAGAGAACGATTTCATGCTGTGCAACAAATCTGGAGCACACCTGAGCTCATGTGAGATTTGTCCCAGAGCTCTGTTTCGCAGGCAGGACACATCAGCTCCGTTCGACAGATTGAGCGCCCTGGCGTGAAGACGCGCTTCCCAACTAGGAAGCGGGTTCCTGAAAGCTCGGCCGCGAATTGGCTCTGGGTGGGTGGTGCAGGGGTATGTAAGCTCTTGGCAGCGTAAAGAACTGGCGGAGAGGGGGGATTCGAACCCCCGGTACAGGTGTTAGCCCGTACAACGGTTTAGCAA
>CAWCOC010000019.1:0-42178 GCA_963797035.1 Terriglobia bacterium | reverse complement strand
TCTTTCCCAATTAGGGAAGGCGCCTCGAAAATTTATCCGCCCCAATCACAGACAAACGCTTGACAACCCGCTAGCCTGATTTTGTGCGCAGCTTGCGCAGGAGGTGGTCGTGTCTTTGACCTCCAGCCCGCCTGTTGCTTGCCTGGTTATCCTTAGCCCCCGCTCCGAGGCCGCTAATGTTGCCTTCGCGGTACACATCGCCGCTCCCGTGTAACCGGCGCATTCCCCGGGTTACCCAGGCCTAAGTTGTTGATCCCAGGTTCGGGGAGGGGGAGGGGGTATGCAACACCCGCGAGTGGTTGTTAATACCTCTTAAGTTACTAGGCCGCGCGCCCGCTTATGAACGGAACCCTCGTACAAAAACTCGCTCACGCTCTCGACCGCATTGCCGCCGGCGTTGGCCGTGACAATCCAGCGCAATTGCCGTCACACCTGCTTACCGGTAAGCGCGGCGAGGACGACGCTTATCTTCTATCTGCGCCGTCAAGGTTATGCCATCGTGGCGCGAATGGTGGTGTTCACCGCGCCATCGCGGCGAGTTGGACATGGTCGGCTGGGATGGCGATGTGCTCTGCTTCATCGAGGTCAAGTCCCGCTCCACGCGCGCCATTGCGCCCGCCGAAGCCGCCGTCGACCGGGAAAAACGCCACGACCTGCTGGCCGTGGCCCGCGACTTCCGCGGCCGCGTGCCCGCCGCTCCCCTGGCGCGCTTTGACATCGTCAGTATCTACTATGACACCGATGCGAAATCTCCGGATATCACCCTATTCAAAAATGCCTTCCCAATGCCGTAATATTGTATTCATCATCATTCTTGGGGAAGCGCCCCATCGCCAGAACTGAGAAAAGATCCCATTGTGGGTCGCTGGGTGATTATTTCCACCGACCGCGCCAAGCGCCCGACCGACTTTGCCCGCGAGCAGAATAAGCTCAAGGGCGGATTCTGCCCCTTCTGCTACGGCAACGAGAGCAAGACGCCGCCCGAGATTCTCGGCGACCGCCCCAATCCCAACGGCGTGGGCTCCGCCGCCGGCCAAAGACTCGCCGGACTGGAAAATGGCGCGCGTGGTGCCCAACAAGTTTCCGGCGCTGGGCATCGAGGGCAACCTCAACCGCCGCGCTGCAGGAATGTTCGACCGCATGAACGGCATCGGCGCGAACGAGGTGATCATCGAAACTCCCGATCACGCCGCCAGCCTGGCCACCATGAAGGACCGCCGCGTCGAAGACAGCCTCTGGGCCTTCCGCGACCGCATCCTCGATCTCAAGCAGGACAAGCGCTTCAAGTACATCCTGATCTTCAAGAACCACGGCGAAGCCGCGGGCGCGTCGCTGGAGCATCCGCACTCGCAGCTGATTGCGCTGCCCATTCTTCCCAAGCAGGTGGTCGAGGAGTTGGAAGGCGCCAAGCAGTACTACATTTACAAGGAGCGCTGCGTCTTTTGCGACGTCATCCGCCAGGAACTGGAGAACGGGATTCGCATCGTCGGCGAAAACGAGCAGTTTGTCACCCTCGCCCCCTACGCCCCGCGCTTCCCCTTTGAAACCTGGATCCTGCCGAAGCGCCACGAATCAGCCTTCGAGAATCCCTCCTCCGCGATGTTCGAAGACCTGGCGCGGGCGCTGAAGAGCCTGCTCGCCAAGGCGCACAACGTGCTGGAAAATCCGGCCTACAACCTGGTGATCCACACCTCGCCGGTGCAGGACCCGTTCAATGAGCACTATCACTGGCACATCGAATTCATGCCCAAGCTGACCAAGACCGCGTGGGCTTCGAGTGGGGAACCGGCTTTTACATCAATCCGACGCCGCCGGAAGAAGCCGCCAAGTTCCTGCGTGAGGCCAGCGTGGAGACTCAAACCCCAACGCCGGCCGCAGCCGCCAGCAAGTAGTTTTATTTTGCGCGAGGATCGGGCTGCTTCAGGCCACTCGGCGTCCTGTGGCGAGCTGGATGATCAACACGATGATGGCCGCAACCAGCAGCACCCACAGCCACGCTCCGATGGTGTAGGTGCCTACCAAGCCGAGAATCCAGGCCACCAGCAGGATCGCGAAAATAAGCCACAACATAGTTCACCTCGGAACCGAGTCTCTGCCTCTGTAAGTTGAGGTGCGGCATCGTGCGGCAGGGTTGCTACCGATCTTTACCTAGAAGCAATCGCTGGATTGGGAACGAGGTTTTCCGGTCAGCAGCCCGGAAGCGCAGGGCGAGGCGAGCTTTATTCCGAGCCGATGCAGCGACGGATCTGATCGGGAGTCATGCCGAAGAATTTTTCCAGCTCGTCGCGCGTGAGGTCGGTGAGAGCGTCCATCCAGCGCCGGATTCGGCCGGCGTTGTGCATCAGCGCCTTGGTGCGGTCGGCCAGCGCGCCTTCCTGGGTTTTGGCGGGCGCTTTTTGCGCCAGTGCTGGCGCAGCAGGTGGAGGGACTGGTCAACGGCGCGCAGCCGCCGCTGCTGTAACACGGCATGGTAGAAATCCCAGGCGTCGCGGAAGGTGCGATAATGCGCGCGCTTGGAGCCGGGCGCGGTGCTGCGCACCACCAGGCTGCCCGATTCCAGCTCCGCCAGGGCATTGCCGATGGTGGCGCGCGAAACGCCCAGGATCTGGGCCATGTCCGCCGCGGTGATGTCCATTTGTGGGCCGTGCGCCAAGTACATGAGCGCCAGCACGCGCGCGGCGGGTTGATGAGGCCGTAGGCGCCAGCTGCCGCGCCACGGCCGAAAAATACTCACTCTCTACTGTCTGGGTAGCCCGGGGACCGGACTTGCTCATCCCGTTCTCCTGCGGCGCAGTATACAGCACGGAACCAGTTTTCAATATTAAACACTTCGCTTCATTCTTCTATTCACAGCATTTCCAATAAAAGACATTCTTTTCGCACAGCTTGATCCAATGGACTCGCTGCTGATGCGCGGGACGCAGCAGGACGTTTCCGGGGCCGCCGTCGCCGGTGGCGCTATGCTGGAGTTGCTGCGCACCTCGTTGGCGGCGGATTACGAGATCGTGACCGCGGCTTTGGCCGAGCAGGCGGTGCAGTTGGCCGGGAACTCGGCTTCATTCTCGGCACCAGCGATTACCTAGTAAAGCCGGTTTCCAAGGAGCAGTGGCTGGAAAGCCTCAGCCGGTTCGTGACTCCTCGTAGGCAGCGCAAGACTTGGTTGCCAGGCTGTAAAATGTCATTTCGTAGTATAACTTAAATCCCATCAATAACTTACATTCAGCGGCAATCACGCTCAGGGGAAACATAAGTGAGAAATAGCTTGACTGTTATAGTCATGTATAACACTATAACTCTCGTGAAGTGCCGACAGCCGCTTCAGTAGGCCAGTGGCCGCGCGGCTGGAGCAGAAAACCTTCCAAGGAGAATGAAAATGAAATCCCTTCGTTTCGTGCTGCCTATAGTTCTGTGGTCGTTTGCCAGCGTGGGTTTTGCGCAAGGGCACGCCGACATGCAAAAGTCGTCCGCGCCGAAGTCCGAGGCGCAGATTTCCTTCGACACGATGAAGACCCTGGCGGGAGAGTGGGAAGGCCCGGTGACGCTGGATTCCGCCGATGCCGCAGATGTCGGACGGCAAGCCGGTGCACATCTCGATGCGCGTGACCTCACGCGGGAACGCGCTGGTGCACGAGATGCAGGAAGCGGGAACGCCGCTGGATGCGGCCAAGTACGACCATCCGGTGACGATGTTCTATCTGGCCGACGACCACCTCACGCTGCTGCACTATTGCGACGCCGGCAACCGGCCGCGGATGGTGGCACGGAACTCGGAGCAGGGCAAGAAGGTGGAATTCGATTTCGTCGATCTTTCGGGCAGCAACAAGTTTGGACACATGTACCATGCCGTGTTCACCGTGATCGACGCCAACCACCACACCGAGGACTGGATCTACCTGATGCCGGGCGACAAGCCGCTGCACGCGCACTTTGACCTGCGGCGGCCGGCCGCCGGTACAACCACGGCAAGCCTGGGTGCAAAATGACGGGCGGGCATTCCTGGTAAACCCGATGGACCGTGAGTGGAACGACAGCCAGCCGATTTACCGCCAGCTTCGCGACCGCGTGGTCGCGATGATCCTGGAGGGAGTACTGAAGGAAGGCGATCCGCTGCCCTCGGTGCGCCACGTCGCGGCGGAATACCGGGTGAACCCACTCACGGTCCTGAGGGGTTATCAGCAACTGGTGGACGATGGGCTGGTGGAGGCGCGGCGGGGGCGCGGCATGTTCATCAATGCCGGGGCGCGCGACTTGTTATTGAAGGGTGAGAGGCAGAAGTTTCTCGGCGAAGAGTGGCCGCGGATTTACGCAACCATCCAGCGGCTCGGCCTGAAGGCGGAAGATCTCCTGGACGCGCAGCCGGCCAGCTGGATGCCGCGGCGCCAGAACCGGCCGAATCGAATTCCCACGAAGAGGAGAGCTGAGGCCATGGCATGCATCGAAGCGCGGGGCCTGCGCAAGGCCTTCGGCACAACCGTCGCGCTGGACGGAGTCGATCTGCGGGTGGAAGCGGGCCGCATCCTGGGACTGATCGGTCCCAACGGCGCCGGCAAGACCACGGCGCTGTACGCGATTCTCGGCCTGACGCGCTACCAGGGTGAACTGCGGGTGCTGGGACGCGATCCCTGGAGCGCGCGCGACCAGTTGATGCGCGATGTCTGCTTCATCGCCGACGTGGCGGTGCTGCCGCGCTGGATCCGGGTCTCGCAGGCGCTGGAGTATGTCGCCGGGGTACATCCGCGGTTCGATCGAGCGAAAGCGGAGGGTTTTCTTGCCCGAACCACCATCCGGCGCGAGAGCAAAGTCAGGGAATTGTCGAAGGGGATGGTGACCCAACTGCACTTGGCGCTGGTAATGGCGATCGACGCCAAGCTGCTGGTGCTGGACGAACCCACGCTGGGGTTGGACATCCTCTATCGCAAGCAGTTTTACGATTCGTTGCTCAACGATTACTACGATCGCAATCGCACCATCGTGGTGACGACGCACCAGGTGGAAGAGGTGGAGCATGTTCTCACCGACGTAATGTTCATCGATCGCGGGCGCATTGTCTTTTATCGCAGCATGGAAGAGGTGGAAGGGCAGTACCGGGAGGTGCTGGTGAATCCGGAGAAGCTCGGCGCGGCGCGGGCGCTCGAGCCGTTGCACGAGAGGCAGGCGATCGGCCGCAGCATCCTGCTGTTCGAAGGAATCGAGCGCGAGCGGCTGGCGGCGCTGGGCGAGGTGCGCACGCCGAGCCTGTCCGATTTATTCGTGGCCGTGGTAGGCAGCCAGCCTGGCCAGGCGCAAGGAGCGACGCGATGAGCACGCAAACCAACGCCCTGCCGGAGTCGCTCCTCCAGAACCAGACGAGCGCGCCGGCGGAAATCTCAGTGGCGCGGCGCTTCTACTGGTCCGTGCGGCGAGAATTGTGGGAGAACCGCTCCATCTATCTTGCGCCCGTGGCGGCGGCCGGCATCTACCTGCTGGGCTTCGCGATCAGCGCAGTGCGGTTACCGGAGAAGATGAGGAACGCGGCGGCGCTCGATCCGGTGAAGCAGCGCGCCGTGCTGGCCGTCCCTTACGACATCGCAGCCGGACTGCTGATGCTGACCGCCATGGTGGTGGGCGCGTTTTACTGTCTTGACGCACTCTACGGAGAGCGTCGCGACCGCAGCGTACTGTTCTGGAAGTCGCTGCCGGTTTCCGATGTCATCACGGTGCTGGCGAAGGCGAGCATTCCGCTGGTGGTCCTGCCGCTGCTGACGTTGGCGGTCACTGCCGTGCTGCAGTTCCTCATGTTGCTGCTGAGCAGCGCAGTACTGGCAGGCAGCGGGCAGAGTGCGGCGGCATTGTGGGCGCAGATGTCGTTCCCCCGAATGCTCCTGCTGCTGCTCTACCACTTGGTGACGGTGCACGCGCTTTGGCACGCGCCGTTTTACGCCTGGCTGCTGCTGGTCTCGGCCTGGGCGCGGCGCGCGCCCTTCGTGTGGGCGTTGGTGCCGCCGATCGCGCTCTGTTACCTGGAGAAGGTCGCGTTCAACACCACACACTTTCTGGACCTGCTGGCGCGGCGGCTGGCGGGCGGAGGCATGGAGGCGTTTCCCATGCCGGGCACCTTTCCCACGGATCCGATGACCTATCTGACCCCGGGAAGGTTCCTGATCAGTTCCGGGCTGTGGATCGGGCTGGCAATTACCGCGGCATGCCTGGCGGCAGCAGTCCGGTTACGCCGTTTTCGCGAGCCGGGCGATTGAAGAAAATGTGAAGCGGTTATTGGCCCGGGAGCGTGAAGTCAACGACGATCTCGTTCTCCACCTCGACAGGAGCGCCGTCGAGGAGAAACGGCTCGTAGCGCCAGCGCAGAATGGCCGCGATTGCGGCGTGTGCCAGCACGGCCGGTCCACGCACCAGGCTTACCTTGGAAACTTGCCCTTTGCGGTTGACAGTGGCCTTGAGCACGACTTGGCCCTGCATGCCCTGCGCGAGGGAGCGCGGGTAGACGGGAGCGACCTTGGTCAGCAGTTTGCCGCCGCTGACATGGGAAATGCTGGCGGGATCAAGCTGCGGCGTCGCGACCGGGGCGCTGAGCAGGTTCGAGATGGAGGAACCTTCCTCGGCGGGCCGGGCAAAGGCCATGATGGGCGAAGGAGCAGCGGCAACTTCCGGCGACCTCAGGGTGATGGGCGTTGGCGGCTTTTTTGCCGGCCGGTCCGCGATGACGATCGGTTTCACCTTCAATGACTCTCGCACAACAACGGGGGGCGGTTCACTGACCGCAGGAGCAACCGCAGCGGCGGCCAGGGGCGTGAGCTGCGGGCCCTGGTTGCCGGTCGGAGTTTTGGAACGCAAGCCTTGCCAGGCGCCGAGCGAGAGCACAACCAGCAGGACGCCGGCGCCAGCGGTCCTGGTCCTGGATGAAAAAAGCTGCTCACGAAGTCCGGCGGCGGCACTGGACACAATCTTGGCGGTGGAGAGCCAGGCGAGAGGTCCGGCCGGCGACGCGGGCGCAGCTTGAGGCACAATCTTCACCGCCGGCGGCAGAGATTGGGGAGCCACCGGTTTGCCGGAACTCTGGCGGGCGATGGCCGGCGATGCGGCAGCCTCTTGTTCGGCGGGCTTGACCGCGATGTGGTCCTGCCCAGTGGCGCCGGTGGCCTTGCCAAGCGCGATTTCCGCGACGAGATCGGCAAGCTGGTCGAGGATGAGTTCGTCGCCGGATTCGAAGGCGTAAGGCCGCGGAGAAAACACCTCCAGCACGCCCTCGGCCCGGCCCTGGCGCATGATCGGCACGATCATGATGGAGCGCAGCTGCAGACTGCGGCAGACGGAGCGGTCGGCGCGGGAATCGGTTTCGGTGTCGTCGCAGCGCACCAGCCTGGCGGTGCGCAGACATTCAAAAGAGAGTCCAGAGTTGGGGTCGATGCACGCCCCGACGCTGGGAGCGTCGCCGGCACTGGCCCGGCACACCATCTCCGTTTCACGGGCCAAGGCAACGGCCGCGCCGGAGGCGCCGGTCAGGTTGAGCATGCGCTCAACGATCAGGGCGAGCGCGCGGTCGCCGGCAAGCTGTTTGGCGGCCAGGTCGCGCCGCAGAGCGGCGATTTCAATCTGGACGACGGTGGCCACCTGGACTCCGACTTCAGCGGGATAAGTGCTCATGGGAGTGAAAACCAGCAGGGTGTATTGTCGTAGTCCCGGGCGCGGAAGGATAGGTAACTAAGGACGTAGCTCTACCATTGCAGATAACAGGGGGCGGGAAACCGCGAGTTGCTCGAAGAAGCGGGGGTCAAACGGGCAGAAAAACCGCGATTGCGCGTGCAGGCGGGCGGGACGCCCAGGTACAAGCGGCGGCTATTTTCTGTCTTCGTACTCTTCGTTCCAGGCCATCTGGATGGATTCGAGCTTGCCTTCGGTGGACTTGCCGGCATCGTCGACGAAGGTGGGCAGCTCGGTGACCATGCGGTGCAGGTCAGTGAAGCGCACCTCGAGCGGGTTGATGTCGGGAAATTTTTCGGCGAGCAGGATGCCGATGTCTTCGGCGTCTTCCCAGTGCAGGTCGGTGGGCATAAGCGTCTCTCTAAATTTGGATCGGTTGAGCTTCAACCGGGTGATCGGATGATCGGGTGAACACTGAAGATTCGATCGCCCGATTGGCCGATCACCGCATCACCCAATCCATTCAGTGTTCCTCGCCCTCGGGGTGCTCCGAGACGTAGTTCCGGTTCCACTCGGGCACGTGAACGACGATCTCGCCGGGCTTGGTGACGATGCACTGGCAGCCGAGACGGGAGTTGAGTTGCAGGTCGGCAGCCATATCGAGGCGGTCGGCCTCATCGTCGTCCATTTCGCTGAGCAGCTCGGCGCCCTTGAGCACCTGCACATGGCAGGTGGTGCAGGCGCAGTTGCCGCCGCAGGCGTGGTCGAGGAAAACCTTGTGGTTGAGCGCGACGTCGAGCAGCGACTCGGGCTTGCCATGGTCCTTGTAAGGCAGCTTGCCGAGTTCGAACTCCACCGTCTTGCCTTCCGGCAAGAACGTGACCTTGACGGTGTTGGCGTCGGGCGCATCCACGGTTGCGGCTCCGGTTCCTTGCGTTTTTTCTTCAGCCATAAACCCTCGGTATCAGCGTCCGCTCTTGATTTCGGCGGGCGCAATGGGATGGGGCGCTGCCGGCCCTTCGCCGACATTGGCCTCGTCCATGGTCTTGCCCTTCAGCGCCGACGAGACGGCGGAATCCATCATCAGCTCAGCCAGGCGCATGGTGCCCTGGTTGAGCGCTTCAATGGCGGAGCGGACGGCGTGGTGATCGTCCTGCTCCATGACCGCGCGCAGCGCCTTTTCCTGCTTGGCAATCCGCTTGCGCTCATCGGAGGTAAGCTGCTGCCACGCCGGGCTGAGCTTGCCCTTTTCCAGCGCGGACAGGATGGTGGTGGCCTCGTTGCGCGCCTCGATCAGTTGGCGCTGGCGAAAATCCTCTTCCGCGAAGTCGAATGACTCCAGGATCATGTTTTCGACCTGGTCGTCGGTGAGGCCGTAGCTGGGCTGCACGGAAATTTCCGCTTCCTTACCGCTGCGCTGCTCGCGCGCCGAGACGTGCAGGATGCCGTTGGCGTCGATCAGGAAACGCACCTCAATGCGCGGCAAGCCGGCGGGCATGGGCGGAATGCCCTTCAGGTCGAAGCGGGCGAGCGAGCGGTTGTCCTTGGCTAGCTCGCGTTCGCCTTGTAGCACGTGGATGGCGACATTGGTCTGGCCCTCGACGCCGGTAGTGAAGTGCTCGGTGGCGGAGGCGGGGATGGTGGAGTTGCGATGGATGATCTTGGCGACCACGCCGCCCAGCGCCTCGATGCCCAGCGAGAGCGGGGTGACATCGAGCAGCAACATGTCCTTGGTAGCTTCCGAACCGCCGCCGAGAATGTTGGCTTGCACGGCGGCGCCGAGCGCGACCACCTCGTCGGGATTCAACTCCGAGTGCGGCTCGCGCTGGAACAATTCCTTGACGATGGTGTGCACGCGGGGAATCCGAGTGGAGCCGCCAACCAGCGCGACCTCGTTGATCTGCCCCGGCGTGAGCGCCGCGTCCTTGATCGCCTGCTTCACCGGGCCGACGGTGCGCTGCAGGATGGGCTCGACGAGGACTTCGAACTGCTCGCGGGTAATTTCGCGCTGATAGTGCCTGCCCTCGGGAAGCGCGACCTCGATGGCGGTTCTCTGGTTCGAGGAGAGCGCGATCTTGGCGTCGATGACCGACTTGCGCACCGCTTGCACGACCTCCGCGTTGCGCCGGTAATCGAGACCCATGTCGCCGCGGATATCGTCGAGCGCGATGGTGATGAGCAGGTTGTCGAGATCGTCGCCGCCGAGGTGGGTGTCGCCGGCGGTGGAGATGACCTCGAAGATGCCGTCGTGCAGGCGCAGGATGGAGATGTCGAAGGTGCCGCCGCCGAGGTCGTAGACAGCGACCACGCCGTTGCGCTGCTTGTCCAGGCCGTAGGCGAGCGCGGCCGCGGTGGGCTCGTTCACCAGGCGCAGGACTTCCAAGCCGGCGATGCGTCCGGCGTCTTTGGTGGCCTGGCGTTGCGCGTCGTTGAAGTACGCCGGGACGGTGATGACCGCCTTCTTGACCGGCGCGCCGAAATAACGTTCGGCGTTGCGCTTGAGCTGACGCAGGATGAAGGCGGAAATTTCCGGCGGGGTGTAATCTTTATCTGCGAGCTTGATGCGCAGCACTTCGCCCGGCTGCAGGTCTTCGGCGACACGGAACGGGAACAGCTTCAGCTCTTCCTGGATGTCCTCGAGGCCGCGACCCATCAGCCGCTTAATGGAGTAGACCGCGCGCTCCGAGGTCTCGATCAGGTACTTGCGCGCCGGGTTGCCGACAATGATCTGGCCGCGAGGATCGAGCGCCACCAGCGAGGGGACGAGGTTCGACCCATCTTCGCCGGGGATGACCTGGGGCGTGCCGTCTGCCCCCATGAACGCCACCAGCGAGTTCGTGGTTCCGAGATCGATTCCGACGACGCGTTCTTCAGCCATGAAAATCCAAATTAGCCACTGATGAACACTGATGAACACAGATCAACGGACTTCAAACCGTATTTTGCTGATCCGTGTGTACCTGTGTTCATGCTAACTTTCCAAAACCTCGTTGACGTCTCTCACCAAATTCCGAATGTAGCTGCGCCGGTTCAGCAGGCCGACCATCTTGTCGCGCACCGGCTTGCGTTGTGCTTCCTCGGAGGTCTCGGGGAGCGCGTCCCACTCATTCCAGTAGCCGCGCAACTCGTCCATGAGGGCGTCGTGCTTGGCCTGGAGGTCGTTGCGGGTGGCTTCCACCTCGCGCAGCAGGGCAGAGTCGGGCTCGCCCAGCTTTTTATTCATGCGAGCTTCTTCCAACTGCATGTTCAATTCGAAAACTTCCTCCAGCAGCTCAGGCGGGATCACCTGTTTTTTTTCTTCGCCGGTCTGCCGAGCCTTCTCGGTTGCGGCCTTGGATTGTTCCTCCATCTGCACGCCTTCCAGCTTCAGCAGGTACGCGGTGCGCTGGATGGGGTCGCGCAGGGTGCGGTAGGCGTCGTTGAGCTGCGAACTTTTTTCCAGGCTCCATTCCTGTTCCTGGCCGGTGGCGCGCGCGTACAGGTCAGGATGCAACTTGCGGCTCAGCTTGTAGAACTCGCGTTCCAGGGACTGGGTGTCGATGTTCAATTTTCGCGGCAGGCCGAAGAAGGTGAAGTAATCGGCCGGCATGGCGGGCTGCAACTTGCCGCACGAATCGCAGAAGTGGGCGGCGCGCATGTCGCCGCACGACCAGCAGGCGTGGGTGATGGCGCCTTCGTCGAACATCTGCAGCGCGGATTCGGGTTTGTTTGAGGTGCTCATGTGT
This sequence comes from Terriglobia bacterium, assembly GCA_963797035.1. Lineage (GTDB taxonomy): Bacteria > Acidobacteriota > Terriglobia > Terriglobales > Acidobacteriaceae > JAIQGF01. Next base: position 30,818 of record CAWCOC010000019.1, on the reverse strand, counting down.
TTGTGTGCAGCCTCGCGTCGTCCCTACGGGACGAGATCTGTTGTCCTAGCCCCAGGACTGCCGTCCTGGGCTACCAGCGTGCGTCCCTACGGGACTTTCGACGCCTTCCGACTTCACGATCTACTCATCCCCATTCGCAAGTTAGCGATTAGCAATTAGTGGCGGGCTGCAGCTAATTGCTAATCGCTAATTGCCGTGCTGCTTAACTAAACGACGTGCCGCAGCCGCAGGACTTGCTGGCGTTCGGGTTCACGAACACGAAACTCTGCTGCATCAGCGTTTCCTGGTAATCCAGGGTCATGCCGTGCAGGTAGATGAACGACTTGGGATCGACGAACACGCGCACGTCGCCGAACTGGAAGATGCGATCGCGCTCGCGCGGCTGCGAATCGAAGCGGATATTGTAGGTCAGGCCGGAGCAGCCGCCGCCCTGTACGCCCAGGCGTAGCCCGCCCTGCTCGGGCGAGATGCCTTCCTTCTGCATCGCCGCTTTGATCTTCACCAGCGCGCGCTCGGTGACCTGAATGCCACGCGCGGGCGCAGCGGACGTCGCCGCGGGCGCGGGTGATGCCGCGCCAGCGGGCGATGCGGTTTGGGTCGCCGCCTGCTCAGCCGGTTTATCGGTCATGGTCGACATAGTATCGCCGATTGTGTGGCGGGTCTTCGACCCGCGATCCCGGGTCGAAGACCCGGGCCACACATTCTCCAATTAGTCGCCCGCCTTGGCCAGTGGCGCGTGCGCCTCGGCCGGGGCCGCGGCCACGCCGTTCTTCTTCTTCCAATCGCCGATAGCGGCGCGGATGGCGTCCTCGGCCAGCACCGAGCAGTGGATCTTCACCGGCGGCAGCGAAAGCTCGCGGACGATGTCGGTGTTTTTGATGGCCATCGCTTCGTCCACGGTCTTGCCCTTCACCCACTCGGTGGCCAGCGAAGAGGAAGCGATGGCCGATCCGCAACCGAAGGTCTTGAACTTGGCGTCCTCGATCACCTTGGTTTGTGGGTTGACCTGGATTTGCAGCTTCATGACGTCGCCGCACTCCGGCGCGCCCACCAGGCCGGTGCCGACGGCGGTGCTGTTCTTGTCCATGGAGCCGACGTTGCGCGGGTTGGTGTAGTGGTCCAGTACCTTGTCGCTGTATGCCATTGTTTGACGTCTCCTAAACTTGAAACTCCGAACGTCAGCTCTCAGCTTTCAGCAAAACCGGTTGAGCTGACAGCCTTGCGCAGCTATCCTTCGGCTGCCCAACTGACCGACTTCAGATCGATGCCTTCCTTGGCCATCTCGTAGAGCGGCGAGAGCTCGCGGAGCCGCCGCACGACTTCGATGAGGCGATCGGCCACGTAATCGACTTCGGCCTGGGTGTTGAAGCGGCCAATGCCGAAGCGAATGGAGCTGTGCGCCAGGTCGTCGCCGGTACCGAGGGCCTTCAATACATAAGATGGCTCCAGCGTCGCCGAGGTGCACGCCGAACCGCTGGAAACCGCGATGTCGTTGATGCCCATCAGCAACGACTCGCCTTCCACGTAAGCGAAGCTGATGTTCAGGTTGTTGGGCAGGCGGTGCTCCATGGAGCCGTTGAGGTAAACCTCGTCCAGCCCGCTCATGAGCTTGTCCTTGAGGCGGTCGCGCAACCCGGACAGACGCTTGCTCTCCTGCGGCATCTCTTCGTGGCAGATGGCGCAAGCCTTGCCCAGCCCGACGATGCCGGGGACGTTCAAGGTGCCGCTGCGCATGCCGCGCTCGTGTCCGCCGCCATCGATGATGGGCGAAACCTGCACGCGCGGATTCTTGCGGCGCACGTACAGCGCGCCCACGCCCTTGGGCCCGTACATCTTGTGCGCCGAGATGGACATGAGATCGATGTTCATCTTCTGCACGTCGATGGGAATCTTGCCCACGGCCTGGGTGGCGTCGCTGTGGAACAGCACGCCGCGCTCGTGACAGAGCTTGCCGATTTCCGCGATCGGCTGGAGCACACCGATTTCGTTGTTGGCGGCCATCAGCGTGACCAGGATGGTCTTCTCGTCCATGGCGCGCTTCAGGTCGTCCAAGTCAACCAGGCCGTCTTTCTGCACCGGCATGTAGGTGACGCGGAAGCCGTATTTTTCCAGCCGCTTGCCGGTGTCCAAGACCGCCTTGTGCTCGGTGACCGCGGTGATGATGTGGTTGCCCTTCTCGCGGTACATCTCGGCCACGCCCTTGATGGCGAGGTTGTCGCTTTCGGTGGCGCCGGAGGTAAAGATGATTTCCTTGGTGGAAGCGCCCACCAGCTTGGCAATGCGCTCGCGCGCCTGTTCGACCGCTTCTTCGGCAACCCAGCCGAAAACGTGATTGCGGCTGGCCGCGTTGCCGAACTTGTCGGTGAAGTAGGGCATCATTTCTTCCAGGACCCGCGGGTCCACCGGCGTGGTGGCGTGATTGTCCATGTAAATGGGCAGCTTCACCTCACCGTGACCGTTGTTGCTCGTCTGCTCGTTGCTCATTGGAATCTCCATAAAGGCCGTCAGCTACCAGCTCTCAGCTTTCAGCTCAACCGGGGTCCGAGCTGAAAGCTGAAGGCTGCACGCTATGACAAGGTCACTAGTTCCTCCGGCGGCAGGGTGGAGGCAGCTCCCTCATCCATGTCGCCCATGTTGATCTTGCTCAAAACCTCTTCAATACTCTGGCTGACCCGGCGCAACGGCTCACGCACCGTGCAGCGGCTGGTGTGTCCGCATTCACCGCGCGTGGTCACGCACGAGGTCAAAAACAACGGCCCCTCGATGGCCTTGATGACCTCGAGAGCGGAAATCGTGCGCGCGTCTCGCGCCAGCAGGTAGCCGCCGTTGGTCCCATGATGCGAGGTCAGCAGCCTGGCCTTGACCAGCTTTTGCAGGATCTTGGCCAGCAGCTCCGGCGGAATTCCGTGCGCCTCGGCAATGTCCTTGGCGCTGGCCGACGCGGTGCCGTTCTCCGCCAAATAGCGCATGGCGATCAGACCGTAATCAGCTTTCTTGGTCAGCTTCAGCACGCGCTCGCTAACTCCTTAAATCTCCGACCAAATCAGTCGCACATATATTTTAGATGCCTTAGCAATCGGAAAGCAACACAAAACAGGGAACGGTGAATAGCTGGGGTGGAGCGTAAACCACAGCGTATTAAATGGTTACATATTGGCGATAAATTTGGTCGGATTTTGGTGAATCCGGCTACGGCTTAACCGCCGCCAGGATGTAATCAGTCAGAATCTTGTCGGTCTGCTGATGCATGCCGCGGGTGTTGTAGTTGGTGCTGGTGATCACTACAACCATGTCAAGGTCGGGAATTATGGCGACCTTATTTCCGCCGTTACCCTGCATCAGCTGAGCCGAGAGCTGCCGCCCGCCGGCGGGGAAAGTCCGCAGCCACCAGAGGTAGCCATAGAGAACGTTTTCGTCGTCGGTCTGGAGGTGAGGTCTGAGAGACGTTTTGACCCAGTCCGCGGAGACCAGGCGTTTGCCATTCCAGGTCCCGCCATTGAGGTACAGTTGCCCAAGTTTGAGGTAATCGCGGCTGTCCAATTCGAGGCCGCCACCGCCTTGCGCCAGTCCCAGCGGTGAGTACGGCCATTTGACGTGTTCGATTCCCAGCGGAGCGAACAGATTTTTCTCAGCGAACTCGGCCAGCTTGGTATGGGTCGCCCGTTCGATCACGGCACCCAGCGTGGTGACTCCCGCGGTGCAATAGCTGAAGCTCCGGCCGTAAGGCGATTCTTGGGGCTTTGTCGCCCACGGTGCGAAGCCCTTAATCGGCAAGTCGAGCGTGAACTTCACCCAGTCCTCGATGAGGTACATACGCTCTTCATTACCGCGCGAGAAATTGTTCTGATCGTCGCACTCCAGCAGCGAGCTCATGGTGAGAAAGTCTTCCACCGTGATCTTCTGCTTGCGCGGGTCGGGATGTTGCAGCGGCTGCTTGTCGGGGAAGAAGGGAAGGATGGTGGCCTGCAGACCGGCAAGCTGTTTCCTATCAATCGCGATACCCACCAGCACGCTAGTGACGGTCTTGGAGGCCGAGCGGACGTTGCGCAGCGTCGCGGCGTCGCCATCGAAATAAGCTTCGTAGACGAGCTTGCCGTGGCGGGCGACGAGCACGCTGCCGATCTTTTTCAGTTCGCCCGAGGCTACGGCCGACTCCAGGGCCTGGAACTTGGCCGTGTCCAATCCCGCCGAGGCGGCGTCCGAGGTTGCCCACCCGTCCTGGCGATTGGGCGCTTGCATACGGCTGTCCTGGGAGAAAGCGAGGGATGTCAACGAGAGTAGGAACAAAAGCCCCAGCAGGGTTTTCATGGAGGTTAGACGGCGGAGATGGAGGCTGGTTATCGGGTACTAACCCGGGCCAAGCGCGGCTAAGGTCAATGGCCGATTGTCTATTACAAGGCGTACAATACCCTTAGAGTCAATGCCATTGCAGCCGAGAATCCGTCTGTCCGTGGTGGGGCTTGGCCTGCTCCTAGGGGCGGCGGCCCTGGTTCCGATTGCCGCCAGCCGCCTCAAAACCGACAAGCCGCTGGAGCCGCCTCCGGCCGCGGAGGCAATCGCCACCACCCTGGAGCCCGTGTACGCGGTGCAGGCCGGCCTGGACGGCGAGATTTTCCCTGCGTTCGCCAACTACGCATCGCTGCAGAAACCCCGGAACCGCAAGCAGGGAACGGTGACGGTGCGCATCCTGAATACCACCAGGGAACGGCTGAAGAACCGGATCACGGTGCAGGTGCCGGGCTGGAGCGACCAGGAAATCCAGGTGGTGGAGGTGGCGCCGGGAGATTCGCGCACCGTGGTGTTTGCGCCGACCTTCCTGCCGCGCCTGTTCGCCAATCGCGAGATCGTGCCCGCCACGGCGGTGGTGACCTCCACGAGCTTGGATGGGCAGGTGCAGTACACCGAGACGGTCCCGGTGCGCTTGCGGGCGGCGGAAGACATGTACTGGGGACCGCAGTTCAGGTACGCGCCCTTCATCGCTGCCTGGGTGACGCCGCACGACGCGCAGGTGGGGGAAATCCTGAGCCGCGCCAAGGAATTCATGCCCGGCCGGCGGCTGCCGGGATACGAGCCGTGGAAGAACACGGCCGCGCAGGTGCATTCCACTTACGAGCAGGCGCGCGCCATCTATCGGGCGCTGCAGGAGCACGGCATCTCTTATGTGAAGAGCTCGACGACCTTTGGACAGCATCTCGATGTCTCTGAGCGGGTGCGGTTTCCGCGCGAATCGCTGCGCCAGGTCTCGGCCAACTGCATCGATGGGGCGGTGCTGTACGCTTCGCTGTTCGAAAACCTGGGGATGGACCCGGTGGTGATCCTGGTGCCGGGGCACGCCTACGTCGGAGTCCGCGAGGCGCAACACTCGGATAACTATCTTTATATTGAGACGGCAATTACCGGACGAGCCACTTTCGAAACTGCCGTGCTCAGCGCCAGCCGCGGACTGAACAAGTTCCGGCCCGAGCAGGTACTCCGCATTGGCATAGGGAAATCACGCCAGGAAGGCATTTATCCCATGCCGCAGGCCGGGCGCGTAACCATGACCGCAGCCCGGGCCGGCGCCGGTTCTTCCGCAGCGGAGTAGCCGCTTGCCGCCGCAGGTATTTGTGGCCGCTTTCGCCATCCCCCCGTCAAGGACCATCATCCTAGTTCCACCCCTGGGTACCGAAGGACTCCAGAGTAACCACCGGAAACCGCGGGTAGTTCTTGACAAGCCTTAAGAGCGGTCTAAAATACCCAACATTTCCGGGTACCGACCGGATTTATGAATTCAAACCAGCCTCTACCACCCGCCAAGCCTCCCCTGCCGAGCATGAGCATGGACAAGTGTGAACATCCGCGAGTGCGGATCGTGGCCCGCGAGGAGGACTCGGAATTTGTCGAGTGCCTCGAATGCGGGGACATCTTCGAAGCCAGTGAGTTCAAAGACATGGCGATCGAAGAGCGATCCACCGGTACGGACGCCTAGGAGAACCCTCCCACTTGCCACGCTTTCCATCCGCAGGGTAGTGGTGTGCGCGCAGGACCTGAACGGATCCTCGGGACCCGATCGGCCTCGATTGCGCCCCAAATAATTTGCTTGACTCATGCAAGTAGTTCGGCGTAGCTTCGTTTCTGTGAGCAATCAGCATCTGATCGACGCCTGGTGGGACCAGTTGGAGCGCCTGGAGCGCGCGCTGGTGTGCGTGGGTCCCGACGAGATCTGCTGCGAGGGCATGACGCCGCGGCAGACCGCTATCCTGCGCATCCTGGTGGCGCAGGAAGGGGCGCGCTTGACGGACCTGGCGGCGGCGTCGCGCATTACGCCCAGCGCCATGACCCGCGTCATTGAGAAGCTGGAAAAGCAGGGCATGGTGCGGCGAGTTCGCGGGGCTCGCGAGGACGGCCGCGCCGCTATCGTGGAGATCACCGCCGACGGGCGCAAGGCGCGCCGCCGCCTTGACCAGATCATGCGCGAGCGCGCCCACACCGTGGCCGAAGCTTTTCCCGAGACCCGCCGCGCCGAGGTGCTGCGGATGTTGCAGGAGATCAATCAGGCGTTGGAGTCGAGCGGGTGCTGTGTTCCACGCCCGAGCACGCGAATTCAATTGAAAGGATAAGGACAATGGCCATCAAAATTCAGGATGCGGTGAAGGAGCATTACGGCGCGGTGGCGCGCGGCGAGCAATCCGGATGCGGTTGCGCGAACACGTCGCAGCTGGCGCAATCGATCGGCTACTCGGCCGAAGACCTTGCCCTGGCCGGCCAGGCCAATCTCGGGCTGGGCTGCGGCAACCCGCTGGCCCTGGCGGAGATTCGCGAGGGCATGACCGTGCTTGACCTCGGGTCGGGCGCGGGTTTCGACGCCTTCCTGGCGTGGCGGCGCGTCGGCCCCAGCGGGCGCGTGATCGGCGTGGACATGACCGACGACATGCTGGCGCAGGCGCGCGCCAACGCGGAAAAACTGGGCGCCGCCAACGTGGAATTTCGCAAAGGCTTCATCGAGAAGCTGCCGCTGGAAGATTCCTCGGTGGACCTGGTGATCAGCAACTGCGTGATCAACCTGAGCGTGGACAAGCCGGCGGTGTTTCGCGAAATCGCGCGCGTGCTCAAGCCCGGGGGACGCATCGCGGTCAGCGACCTGGTGCTGCTGCAGGAATTGCCGAACGACGTTGCCAAAAGCGTGAGCGCGTACGTGGGCTGCATCGCGGGCGCCAGCATGATGAGCGACTACGTGCGGATGGCGCTGGATGCGGGCCTGACCGACCTGGCCGTCCCGCAAATCGCACATGGCAAGAAGCTGGCGGAATCAGTGGCGCCCAGCGGTTGTTGCGGCAGCGATCCGATCGTCGAGGCTGCGGCCAACGCGATTGCATCGATCAAGTTGCACGGGCGAAAACCGTAACCTGGTCACCACGGAGGCACCGAGACAGCGAGGTTAGTTTTCCGTTTCTCTGTGCGCCGTCTCACCGTGGTGGTTTGATTCGTTGCGGAAATGGAATATGCTTGCCCGCCACGGTGGAGGAGTTATGCCGGGAATCAGAGCGTCGGAACGGTGGCCGATTCGGTGCGAGATCCACTGCCAGGCCGGCGATCAGGTGTTTGGGGCGGAATCGTTCGACGTCAGCGAGGACGGGATGTCGTTTCTGACGGACGCGCAACTGCCGGTCGACAGCGAAGCCGTCCTGCACTATCGGACGCACGCCGAGGACCCGCTGATTATCGTGCGCGTCCTGGTGCAGTACCAGCTGGGACGGCGCGTCGGAGTGCAGTTCCTCGACCTCAAGCACGAACACCGCGAAGCCCTGCGCAAGCACCGGACGCGCGCCAAGGCGGTGGGGAATATCGGTTAAGGAAGCTCTGATCAAGTGCGTTGATGACCACCTCAGCGGCTAAAGCCGCTTTTCTTTCGCAGCCATTACGGACGGCCTGAAGGCCGTCCCTTTCAAAACGCATAGTTAATCAGAGTTTCCTTAACGGTTGTCGGTTAAGCTACGCTTGGAAGGCTGTAGGCCGATCTACGAGCGGCCCTCTGTAAGTGGTAGGCGCTTGGGTTGGTCAGTGCGCCAGCGAGGCCGGGTCGAGCCGCTGCACCGTTACTTTTTCTTCCAGCGGACGCCGTCCTTGGTGTCTTCCAGGATGATGCCGGCGCTGGCCAGCTCTCTCCTGATCTCGTCGGCGCGCGCGAAATTACGGGACTTCTTGGCGGCGTTGCGTAGCGCTATCAGCTCTTCGATCTTGGCGACGCTCAATTCGTCTGCCTTGGAGACCTCGATGGTCTGCTCGCTGGCCTCCTGAATGCGGCCTTCCTCTTTGGCCCACTCCATGACGCGACGAATTTTTTCGGCGTCATTGTCGGTCATGACGGCGAAGATCTCGTCAAAGGAATTCAGGGCGTCCAGCAAAGGAAGGGCGTCGTCCGCCCGCAAATGCCCGCCGTCGGCGGCGGAATTTGCCTCACGCACCATATCGAACATGGCGCCCTTGGCCTCGGCGGTATTCAAATCGTCGGCCAGCGAGGCCTTCATCTTCTCCACGGTCGCGTGGGCAAGTTGGGTGAGCGCCGGATTGCTGCCGGCGGGGAACTGCGCCGTTTCCAGCCGCAGCTTGAAATTGCGCAGGCGCTCCACCGACTGGGCCGCTGACTTCAGGCCGTCGAAGGTGAAGTTGAGCTGCTTGCGGAAGGGGACGTCGCTCAGCAGGTACCGTATCGAGGACGGCTTGTGGCCCTTCAGGATGAGGTCGCGGACGGTGTAGAAGTTGCCGAGCGACTTCGACATCTTCTCGCCTTCCACCAGGAGGAAGCGCGCATGCATCCAGAAGCGCGCAAACATTTTTCCGGTCAGCGATTCCGACTGTGCGATCTCGTTCTCGTGGTGCGGGAAAATCAGGTCCTCGCCGCCGAGGTGGATATCGAAGGTCTGCCCCAGGTACTGCATGGACATGGTGGAGCACTCGATGTGCCAGCCCGGACGTCCCGGCCCGATTTCGGTCTGCCAGAAGGCCTCGCCGGGTTTGGGCGCCTTCCACAGGGCGAAGTCGCGGGCGTTGTCCTTGTCATACTCGTCGACGTCAACGCGAGCGCCTTCCTTCATGCCGCCAAAATCCTTTTTCGAGAGCTTGCCGTAACCGGAGAAGGCGGCGATGCGGAAGTAATAGGAGCCGTCGTCGGTGCGATAGGCGTGGCCGCTGGCCTCCAGTTTGCGGATGAACTCCGCCATTTGTGGAATGTGATCGGTGGCGCGCACCAGGATCTCCGGCTTTTCGATATTGAGAAAGCTGGAATCCTCCAGGAATGCCTTCTCGTATTTCCGGGTGTATTCCTGAACGTTGACGCCCTGCTGGGCGGCGTTGCGGATGATCTTGTCGTCCACGTCGGTGATGTTCATCGCGTGCTTCAGCTGGTAGCCGCTTTGCCGCAGGAACCGCCGCAGCAGGTCCACGAAGATGAAGGTGCGAAAGTTGCCGATGTGGCCGTAGTCGTAGACCGTGGGCCCGCAGGCGTACATGCGGACCAGGTTGTCTTCCAGCGGCTGGAAGTCTTCGACGCGGCCGGTCAAAGTATTAAAAAAGCGTGGCATTTTTGGTCGATCGGGATGAAGAACATCGATTGTAGGGTTGCGCGAAAATCGGGTCAACCGTTCTCGCGCGGAAGTCGAAAAACGGTTGAAACTTCGTCCCGCTGCAGGCATCCTATGTGCCCATGTGGGGGATAGCACCGCGACTCCACTTGAGTCGGCCCTTCCTAGAACGCCCGCCGGTGGTTTGCGCGTTCACCTTACACCACGCGTAGCGCGTGAGCTGCCCGATCCATGGCGCCGCTAGGAAGGGCCCGGCATCACGCCAGGATGGAACACAGTAATAAGGAGTGAATTTATGCAGCGTCGTGACTTCCTACGGTCCACTGGGCTTGCCTGTGCAACCCTGGCGCTCCCCAAGGCCGGGCGCCTGTTTGCGGAATCCCCTGCTCCCTCCACATCGCAAGCCTGGCGCCATTTCGAGGTATCCACGCGGGTGGAAGTGCTGAAACCTTCGGGAGTGACGCGGGTGTGGATGCCGGCAGCTCTTATCCGGAACACGCCATTCCAGAAGACGTTCTCCAACAAGTCCGCGGCCGAGGGCGGCAGCGCAAAGATGGTCGAGATTAAAGAAGAGGCGCTGGGGATCGTGGCGGCGACGTTCCCGGCCGGGGTGAAGCCCGTGTTGCATGTAACCAGCCGGATTGCGCTGCGGAACTACGCGGTGGACCTGTCGCAGCCCGGTCATGCGCCCAAGAAGGACCGGCGGGAGCTGGAGTACTTCCTGCGGCCGACCAAGCTGGTCCCGACCGACGGCATCGTGAAGACCACGGCGATGGAAGCGGTGGGGGGAGCGGAGACGGACGTCGAGAAGGCGCGCGCCATCTACGAATGGATTGTGGAGAACACCTTCCGCAATCCCAAGACCCGCGGCTGCGGCCTGGGAGACATTCGCTTCATGCTGGAGACCAAGGACCTGGGCGGCAAATGCGCCGACCTCAACGCGCTCTACGTCGGCATGGCGCGGGCCGTGGGCCTGCCGGCGCGTGATGTCTACGGCATCCGGGTGGCCAAGTCGGAGTTGGGCTACAAGAGCCTGGGCGCATCGTCGGAGAAGGTGACCAAGGCACAGCACTGCCGCGCCGAAGTCTATCTCTCCGGTTATGGCTGGGTGCCGGTGGATCCGGCGGATGTGCGCAAGGTGGTCCTGGAAGAACCACCGGGGAATCGTCCCTTGAACGACGACATGGTGAAAAAGGCGCGGGCGCGGCTCTTCGGATCCTGGGAGATGAACTGGATGGCCTACAACTTCTCCCACGATGTGGCGCTGCCGGGATCGAGCGGGGCGCCGGTCGGCTTCCTCATGTATCCGCAGGCGGAAACCGCCGAGGGCCGGCTCGACAGCCTGGATCCCGATAACTTCAAGTACGAAATCACCTCGAAGGAGATGTCGTCAGAGGGGTAAGAACATCGGGCGGGTTGGTTTCAATGCGCCGACGCGGTTCGTCCGCTGCGTTCATAGGCGCGGATGCGCTGGCCGATCAGAAAGACGTAGTGGATGCCTGAGACCAGGGTGAACACAAAGGTGGAGATCAGGCCCACCTTGCGGCAGAAGAAGACCCAGAAGGTGGTGTCTACCTCGGAGAGCAGGACAAAGAAGATGGTGGCCACCTGCGCCCCGGTGTTGATCTTGCCGAAGATGCTGGGACGGAAATCGCGGATCGAAGTAGTGGCGTAGAGCACGGCGCAGGTGAGCAGGATGCACAGGTCGCGGCTGAACACCAGCACGGTGTACTTCCACGGGATACGGTGCAGGATGGAGAGCACCAGGAACAAGGTGCTCAGCAACAGCTTGTCGGCGATGGGATCGAGATATTGGCCGAGCTTGGTCTGCTGGTGCAGGACGCGAGCCAGCAGGCCGTCGAGGCCATCGCTGAGCCCGGCAATCACCAGCAGGACCAGCGCCCAGCGGTGGTGGTTGTCCACGATGTTGATGATGATGAAGGGAATGAAGATCAGCCGCAGGAGCGTGAGCTGGTTGGGCGCGGTGAAAAGTTGGCGAAGCATTTAAGGCCGGCGCTCCGCGGAGATTTCGTTCAGGCCCAGGACATCAGCGCAATCGCGTCCGCTTTTGGATTCGAAGCGCTCGGCCAGCGACGGGATGGCGCCGTTGCGCGTGTCCAGTTCGATGCGCTCGATGCGATGCATGGGAAAGAACACGGCGCTGGCGGCGGCCGGTTCGCCCTCGCGTACCAGGCGGGCGAAGTCGTCGAAGGAGTTCAGGTCCATTCCGCGGATGCCGAGCCCGGCCGTGGTCAACTCCAGGACCATCCCCCAGAATTTCTCTCGCGGCGTGTTGAGCGAGACCAGCACGAGGGCGCCGCGCGTGAAGATGGGAGTTTCAGGCACGGTTTGATTGTCACCGGGTGGGGCGGAGAATGCAAGGCGCTGAGTTCGGTTATTGAAATGCCTGTAAATGGCGGAGGAGCTGCGAATCAGCGCGGGGTCCTTCGACTCGGTCACAACGCGCGGAAAAGCGCGGCGCGTTGAACCTCGCTCAGGATGACATTCTTATTTGATGGCAGCCTTATCTGATGACATTCTTTTTTGATGGCAGCCTTTTTTGATGGCAGCCTTGTTTGACTTCTTTAAGACGGCAATTAGGTGTACAGGGCGATGATGCGTTCGATAGCCCGGCGGCATACGGCGCAAAAGGCGTCGTGGCGCGTGAACATGATGCAGTTCTCCTGCGGGCGGTAGTAGCCCTTAGCCTCGTAGTTAGCGCCTTCGAATGCACCCACTTTGCCGGAGTACTTGTCGGAGGCGAGCAACTGGTCTTCCTGCGTCTTCTCTTCGGTGAAGAGGGCGTCCATCTCCGATTCCGGCCGGCGCTGCTTGCGGATCTCGCGGCGGCGGGCCTGGATATCGCGCTCGTAGGCCTCGAAAGCCTGCTTGCTCCACGGCGTAGGAACCGGCGTGCCGGGCGAAACCAGGTCTTTCCATTTCAGCTCCGCAGGATCGAGCAGGGCGGTCACGTTGGGTTCCCACGGCTCCACGCGATGCGTCGGCGGCAGGTAGGAGACATCGGAGGTGTAGTACTCATCCGCCAGTCCGGCGAAGTGATGCCCGAATTCGTGCACGAAGACATAAGGCGACCAGAGGCTGTCGGCCGCCACAGTGCTGTAGAGATTGAAGATGCCGCCGCCACCGTAAGTGGCGCCATTCACCAGGATTTCGACAAATTCATACGGCGCGAAGGACGCGATATCGCGGAAGCGGCGATTATCGAAGGTCAGAACGTAGCGCTCCGAGCCAAAGGCGTCGTAGGTGGCGCCCACCGGGGTACGGTGATGAATCCCGGTGGAGGGCCGCGAGATGCCGGACTCCGCCGAGGGGGGACATAGCGCCCAGACGTTGAAATCGGCGCGGTGCTCCTTGAACGGCGAGGTGGAGAAGAGAATCTCGGTGAGGCGGCGCGCGTCCTTTTCGAACTTGGGCAACTCGGCCGCGGTGTAGCCGTCGCCGAGGATGAGGAAATCAACTTTGCCGACTGGGTCGCCTGATTTCTGCAGGGTCATCAGCGGGCCAGGGGAAGGCGGCAGCGAGGTGTCGATAAAGTGGTCGCCGGGATCGACCACGGTGGACCAGACTTCGCGGAAGGCGTTGTTGGCGTCGCGCTTCATCAGCGTGACCTGGACCGGGGCGCTGGGAGCGGGGAAGCGCAGCGACTCGGAGAAGGTGCGGTTCATCTGCTTGGCTTCCTCGGTTTGTTCCCATTCGCCAAAGATGGAAGCAAAGCCGCGCGAGTAGACCACGCGGTTGGTGGCGCGCTCGCGGACCTCAAAGAAATACTTGCCGAGATTGGTGTCGTCGATGGCTTTGCGCGGATCGCCGGGCCAGGGCGCCGGCTCGATGACGACGCGATCGAGCGAGAAGGTCTCCTGGTGGTCGTTGCCGGTGTGGTAGTAATCCAGCCGCATGGTTTTGGGGGCGGCCAGCAGGGGGAGTGCGAACAGCAGGAAGACGGCGAAAATGAGCTTTTTCACGCCGCGATTGTACACACCGCAGGCGGATGGCGACATCCGATTCGCGGGAGCGCGCCGCGGAGAGACTAGCGGTTGCGTTGCAGGTCTCTGATCAGGTTGCTGATCAGGCGGCTGGTGGCCTGGTTCTGATTCTCTTCATTGCTGCCGCTCAGGATGCTGGAGGAGCCTGAAGCTAATTCCTCCAGCGCCAGCACGGTCTTTCCGGTCGCGACATCGCGGAGGGCGAAGGCAATCCGCAGGCGGGCCGCGCCGCTGCCCAGCCATCCCACGGTACTGCGCTTGAATTGGCTGCCACGCCGGTATTCCACGATGGTGCCCACCAGTTCCAGCCTGGTTTGGGGCGGAATGTCTGGGGACGGGGCAGCGTTCGGCGGTGCTTCCGTGGCATCGGTGATGCTGGGGAAAATTTCCTTTTGTGCAAGCGAGGCCACGAGGGCCTTTTGCACGGAAATATTGTCACCAGGCAGGAAGTCGGCGGTGTCATCGTTGGCGTCGACGGCGATCCTGTGCACCACCAGTTCGGCATATCCAGCCAGCGGCTTGGGGGCAACGACGGGCTTGGGTTTCTCCGGGGGCAGCGGCGGTCCAATCATTTGCCGCGCCGCGATTTGCGAGACCGAACTCAAGTCCGATTGCTGCAGGGGAAGGTAAGAGGCCCCGCTGGTGCGCGCCGCCAACTGCTCCAAGTTCCACGATCGTCCGCCTCCGCCCGGGACGGCGACGGTGAAGACCTGCACACCGGCGGTTTGCGCGGCGTACATAGTATCGCTCAGCCCGGCACGGCCGCCGTTGGCTTCGCCCGAGCTGAAAATCAGCAGCGCCTTGCGTTGATTTTTCGCTCGCTGGGAGACGTAGTGCACGGCGGAAATGATTCCATCGTACAAGGCGCCGCCCTCGGCGGGCTGGAGGTCGCGAAGCGGTTCATCGGCCAGGGCCGCGTCCTTGGTGAATTCCTGCGCCACCCGAAAGCTGTCGGAAAGGGTGAAGACCGCATACTCGTCGGGCGGACGCAGAGAACGGAGGAAAGTCCGCAACGCGCCACGAACCGCGCCGGCTCCGCCCTTGTCGATTACCGAGTTGTCTACCAGGATGCCGATGGAGACCGGACCCTTGATTGCCGCGTCGGACTGTTGAGCTGCGGCCAGCGGCGAGAGTGCCAGCAGGATGGAAGCGGCAATGGCCAGGCGGAGCCCGGGGCTGCGGAGGGGGAGCATAACGGAATTTGGCTGAGCCAGGAAGAAAACATCGAAGCACGAGCGAACGCTCCGTAGCTTCCGGCGGCTAACATTCTACTAGCCAACTCTGGTTGAAAGGAAGGGCTGGACAGACGGTCTCGGCCCTGACGCGACGCGGACAACTAGAGCTTCCAAGCTGCGTAGGCCGCAAGCACAAGCACCAGCGTGAGCACGGGGATAGGACTTCGCGGGCGCAAATGCCTGCTTTGATATACGCGGAAGTTCCGGGTTTCGGTATCATCGCATCCTTTTTCGCGCCCGCGAATCTCAGACTTACTCGCATCTGGGACGGAAAGGACCTTTCGGCATGAAGCTGATTTCGGTCAATGTCGGCACGCCGGTCGAAGTGATGTCGCACGGAAGAGAAGTGACAACCGCAATTTACAAGCATCCGGTCGAGGGCCGCATCGCGCTACGCAAACTCAATCTGGATGGAGATCGCCAGGCTGACCTGGCCGTGCATGGAGGAGAGTACAAGGCGGTGTACTGCTATCCCGTCGAACACTACGAATACTGGAGGAAGGAACTGGGCCGGGACCTGCCCATGGGCATGTTTGGAGAAAATTTCACCAGCGAAGGACTGCTGGAAGATTCAACCCACCTGGGCGATCAATTCAGCGTCGGTTCCGCGGCGGTGATGGTGACACAGCCGCGCATTCCTTGCTACAAACTCGGTATCCGGTTCCAGGCCGATGACATGGTGAAGCGGTTCCTGGCCAGCGGACGATCGGGTTTCTATTTGGCCGTCACCCGCGAGGGAGAAGTCGGCGCCGGCGACGAGATCAGGCTACTTGCCCGCGACGCAAACGCCATTCCGGTTTCCGAGATCACTCGACTTTATGTCGCCAAAGCAATTGCAAGTGAAGATCGGGCCGTATTGCAGCGGGTCCAAGGCGTCGCCGCCCTGCCGGAGAGTTGGAAAAAATACTTCCGCGAGCGGGTGGCCGGGACGGCGGTTTGACAGGAATCACCGTCTTCCGTTCGAGCCCAGGCGGCGCTTCAGCAGTTCTTCCTGCGCATTGATCGCGGGCGCCCCGGGACCAGGTGTCCGGCGCACATAGGTGCCATCGACCAGCATTTCGCGGGCCTTCACGTTGTCCTGCAGATAAAGCTCGAGTACCCGGTCGCGCAAGTGCCGCACCAGCCTGTGGTCTTCGATGGGAAACAGAATTTCCACGCGGCGATTGAGATTGCGCGTCATCAGGTCGGCGCTGCCGGCGTAGATGGTCTCGTGCCCACCGTTGTGAAAATAATAGATCCGGCTGTGCTCGAGAAAACGTCCGACGATGCTGATGACGCGAATATTCTCGCTGACGTTCGGAAAACCGGGACGCAGCGAGCACATGCCGCGCACCAGCAGGTCGAGCTTCACCCCGGCCTGCGACGCTTCATAGAGCAGGCGAATCATCTTGGCATCGGTCAGCGAATTCATTTTCAGGATGATGTGACCGTTGCCGCTGGTGGCCTGGTGCCGAATTTCTCTGCGCACCAGCTCTTCAAAGCGGCTGCGCAAGTTAATGGGCGCCACGAAGAGTTTGCGGTAATCCTTTTTCGCCGAGTAGCCGGTGAGGTAGTTAAACAGGTCGGTGACGTCGGCGCCGATGTCTTCATCGGAGGTCAATAGCCCAATGTCGGTGTACAGGTGCGCCGTGGTCGGGTTGTAGTTGCCGGTCCCCAAGTGGACATAACGGCGGATCTGGTCGCCCTCGTTGCGCACGATCAACGCCGCCTTGGCGTGCACCTTCAGCCCGGGCAATCCGTAGACCACGTGCCCGCCCTGTTTTTCCAGCGCCTTCGCCCATTCGATGTTGCTCTCTTCGTCAAACCGGGCTTTCAACTCCACCAGCGCCGCCACCTGGGTCTCTTCCGCGATTGCTTCCAGCAGTTGTTGCACCACGGGAGAATTGCGCCCCACGCGGTAGAGCGTCATCTTGATGGCCAGCGCCGCCGGATCGTGCGCGCCCTTGGTCAGCAGGTCGATGACCGGGTTGAATGAATCGAAGGGATGGTGGAGCAGGATGTCGCGCCGCCGCATGGCGGCGAAAATGTCTTCATCCTCAGCTTCGCTCTCCAGCGGCGGAGGAACGCTGCCGGCAAAGTTCGGCCACTTCAGGTCAGGCCGGTCGACGTCGGCCAGGTGCTTCAGCCGGGACAACGACAGCCGGCCTTTCAACCGGTAGACGCTCTTGCGGTCCACTTCCAGATTGCTGATCAGGATCTTCAGGATGTGCTGTGGAATGCCGACGCCCACCTGCAGCCGGACGACGTCGCCAAAGCGGCGTTGTCGCAGCCCTTCTTCGGTAGTCTCCAGCAGGTCGCCGGCCTCCAGTTCCTGGATTTCGATGTCGGCATCGCGGGTGACGTGAAAGGCGTGCGATTCCAGGATTTCCATCCCCGGGAACAGCGCTTCCAGGTTGGAGGCGATCAGGTCCTCCAGCCAGATGAACGCCTGCGATTTGCCCGTCTCGTTCTTGCGGGCGGCGCGATCCACCGGGATGATTTGCGGCAAGCTGTCGGGGACTTTCACGCGCGCGAAGTGCTCCTCGCCGTTGCTGTCGCGAATCAAGACCGCCAGGTTGACGCTGAGATTGGAGATGTGGGGGAAGGGCCTTCCGGGATCGAAGGCGAGGGGAGTCAGCACGGGAAAAACGACGTCGGAAAAATATTTGTCGGCCTTGGCGCGCTGGCGGCTGTTCAGTTCCGCAGAATCGAGAAAATAGATTCCTTCCCGTTGCAACGCCAGGAGCAGTTGCCGGTGCAGGCAGCGCTGCGCGCTTCCCAGCAAGGCGCCAACCTCGGGGCGAATGGCATCGAGTTGCTCGGCGGGGGTCATGCCATCGGCGCCGACCTCGACCGTGCCGGACTCGATCTGGCGCATCAACCCGGCCACCCGGACCATAAAAAATTCGTCGAGATTGGAGCCTACGATCGATAGAAATCGCAC
Source organism: Terriglobia bacterium (assembly GCA_963797035.1). Classification (GTDB taxonomy): domain Bacteria; phylum Acidobacteriota; class Terriglobia; order Terriglobales; family Acidobacteriaceae; genus JAIQGF01. Next base: position 13,096 of record CAWCOC010000019.1, on the reverse strand, counting down.
TCGCTCCAGCAGGGGATTGGAAGCGTCGACTGCTTCCTCCAGGACGCGCTTTTGAAAGGCCAGCAGGCTGAGTTCGCGGTTGATGTACAGCCCGGGATGGTCCAGGTCGGCGGACTGAATGGACACAATTTTGTCCTCGGGCTGGCGAATCTCCGGCGCTTTGCGAACCGTCAAACTCTTGGTTGACATAGGGGATCAATCGGGACGCAGACCATAATGATACCTAAACTGGCGGCGAATTCATCTGTCAACTTGAAGATCGCGCGGCCACGACTGCGGGTTTGTGCTTGAATGACGAGGAATGCCTCTCATGAGTTCCCGCGCGCCGCGAACCGCACGATCCACCACGGGACGCAGTCGAGTCCGGGGCCGGCGTGTGGGCCTGCTGCACTGGGCGGAGCGCGCCGTCAGCGAGTTGAGTCGCGTGGGCCACAGCCTGGAGGCTGATCCCGTCCACGACTTGCGGGTCGCCATCCGACGCTGCCGCTCCATTGCCGAGGGGCTTCGCAGCATCGATCCGGCGCCGGGCTGGAAGCGGTTTCGCGCCCTTGCCAAGCCGCTGTTTTCCGCCCTGGGTGACCTGCGGGATACGCAAGTGATGCAGGGCTGGGTATCGCAGCTTGCCGGCGAGGATGATCCGCTGCGCGCCCGCCTGGCGGCGGCGCTCTCGGCCCGCGAAGCGGAGCAGAAGGAGGCGGCGCTCCTGGCGCTGAAGGAATTTAACGCCAAGCGATGGCTGAAGCTCGCGCATGACCTGGATGCGCGCGCCCGCAAGATCCCATTGGGAAGCCGCGTCTTTCAGTACCTGGCGCTCGAACGCTGGGCCGACGCCTGCCACTTGCACGAGACGGCCACCCGCACGCTCCAAGCCGGCGATCTCCATCAACTGCGCATTGGCATCAAGCGCTTCCGCTACACCGTGGAGAACTTTCTTCCCGCTCACCACCGGCGCTGGAGCAAGGACCTGAAGCGCATGCAGGACCTGCTGGGCGAGGCGCATGATTTCGACGTGCTCTTGCTGGAGATTGCGCGCTGCCAACCTGTCCCCTCCGACGCTGCGCCGTTGACCGCGCGCATCCAGGCGGAGCGTTCGCAACGCGTGACCGAGTACCTGGCCAGAACCACGGGTCCCGCATCCCTGTGGAGCGAGTGGCGGCAGGGCCTTCCCCGCGGGCGCGAACTATCGCTGGCGGTGAATGCCAAGCTGCAATCCTGGTCGCGCGCGCTCGATCCCGATCCGGCGCACTCGCGTCGCGTGGCGCGGACCGCCAGCAGGCTCTGGCGCGGGCTCCGTCGTGAACTGGAGTGGCCATTCGAGCGGCGCGCCACCGTCTGGTTGCGATCTGCGGCGCTGCTGCATAGCGTGGGCGGACGCAAAGCAAAGAAAAGGCCAAAGCGCCGTCTGGACAAGCTTCCGGCGCCGGTTGGCTGGAGCGACCAGGAGATGCGCCTGGTCCGGCTGGTTTCCCGCTATTGCCGCGGACCTTTGCCCTCCCGCGCCGACCAGGATTTTTCCCGGCTGCCTGGCTCGCTGCAACGGCAGGTGATGCGGCTGGCGGGTATCCTTCGGCTGGCGGAAGGGCTGGATCGGGTGCAGCCCACGGCGGGAAGCAGCGTGCAGGTGCGCACCGTGGAGAACACGCTGACCGTGTTTGTCGACGAGCTGGATTTGCTGGGCGATTCCTCCGCCGAACTGGCCGCCGCCCGCCACCTGTTCGAAGTGGCCGAGGGAATCCCGATCCTGATTCGCCCCGCGCCGTCCCCAAGGGCGAGACGCGCTCTCGCCAAGGCCGCTCATTCCTAGCCGCGGCGCACTCCAAAGCGGTTGACCTTCCGGATTCCGAGACGCACTGTTTTTGGTGCATTATTCATCGTGCATTAACAAACTTGTCATATGCTGTCTCCGGCCATCACCCCTGGTTCAGCGAGGAGCCAATGCGCAAGCTTCGAGGCCGAATCGGCGCCCGGCAAAGGACAACCCTGCAAGTTGCCGCCGTCTGTTATCGACACCACGAGGGCTCGACTCGTTTCCTGCTGGTGCGCACCAGCAGCGGACGTTGGACATTCCCCAAGGGCCGGTTGGAGGAGGGGCTCACGCTCTCCGAGGTCGCTGCGCTGGAGGCGTTTGAAGAAGGCGGCGTGCAGGGCAAGGTGGATCCGCGTCCGGTTGGAAAGTACCTGCACCGGAAGGAGTCCCTGCGCGGCTTGGGCTCGAAGGAAGTGACGGTGGTTGCCTTCTTGCTGGAAGTGAAGCGTGCCACGCTGCCGGCGGAATCGCACCGCACGCCTCGCTGGTTCGATGCGGCGGAAGCCAAGCTGCGCCTGGCCAATCGCCGGCCCGAAAAATACCTGCGCGGCATGGAGAGCGTATTCGACTCTGCGCTACGCCAGATCGCGCGCAGACACTCCGGACGATAATTTCATTTCAGGTTGCTGCCGAAGACGGGATGTCCGTTTGCGAAGCGCGCGGCGGGTGATCCCTATTGCTTGACCTCACCTCGATAGCCGGCGGCGCTGACGACGACCCGCGAAAGCTGCCAAAGCGCGACCGCGCAACACTGCAAAATCGAGCAATTGTTAAGGAAACTCTGATCAAGTGCGTTGAGGCACCTCAGCGGCTAAAGCCGCTTTTCTTTCGCAGCCATTACGGACTGCCTGAAGGCCGCCCCTTTCAAAACGCATAGTTAATCAGAGTTTTGTTAACGGTTTTTTAAGGAACCGTTTATTCAACGTTAAGGCTGCCTGTTGTCCAATCCATTGAGTGATCGCGCGACCGGCGCATGCAGATTGGAGGTGGTCTTAATGGCAATGGTTCTGATCGCCACGATTTGCATTCTCGGGGTGGCGTTCTTGATCCGTTTTCTTATCGCGCTCTGCCAGGAGGATGCCCCGCATTCCAAGCATGTCGTGGAAATCTTGACCCGCGCTGCGAAGGCAGAAATGCACGTTGAAAAGTTGCGGTCAATTGGGTCGAAGATTGGCACATGGCAACGCTAGAACAGATGTGGAAGAGAACATCGGCGGTCACCGAAGGCACGTGAAATGAAGCTAGATCGCAAGTACGACGTGAGCAATGCAGGTCCCAATGTGGTTATATCAACGCAGCCTGCGAGAGTCTGGAGATTATTGTGGCTCCTGACGCTGCTCCTGTTGGCGGCGTCCACGCGGCTGCTGGCGCAATCGGCAGCGGCCGGAACGGGAACCGAGGTGAACCAGCAGGGTCCGTCAACGCACGTGTCAGCGGACAGCGGCGCAGCCGCAGCAGCTTCGGAGCCGAGCCCCCTAGCTACACCGGCCATCGTAGGGCCGCTGCGCGAGGGCCCGCCCATAACGTTCGATGCTGGACCTCTCGGCAAGCTCAACCTGAACGGAGTAGCCAGCGGGACCGGCTTGGTCCAGGGAAATCACGTCAGCGGTGATGACAACAAGCAAGCGGCCTTGAGTGACGGCCAAGTCTTCATTCAGAAAGCCGACGGCTGGTGGCAGTTCTACGTCCAGGCAGGTCCTTACAACATCCTGTCGTTGGGAACGCCCTTTCTTGCGACCGACAAAGCAATCACGGACCTTTACGGTCCAGTGCCGGTCGCCTACCTAAAGTTGGCGCGGACGAAAACTTCTTCGATCATGATTGGCGCACTGCCCACGCTGATGGGTGCGGAGTACACGTTTGACTTTCAGAACATGAATATCGAGCGGGGGCTGCTGTGGAGCCAGGAGAATGCCATCAACCGCGGAATTCAACTGAATCAGACCTTCGGTAAGTTCACCGCTTCGTTCAGTTGGAATGACGGGTACTACTCCAACCGCTACTCATGGCTGAGCGGCTCGTTGACGTACGCGAACGGACCTCACAGCGTGACGTTTGCGGGCATGGGGAATTTGGGACAGACAGTCTTTCAAAAGCCGGCGACACCTGTGCAGAACAACAGCACGGTGTACGCGGTCATTTACACATATTCAAAAGGGAACTGGATCCTACAGCCCTATATTCAGGCGAGTGACGTGCCCACCAACACGAAGATTGGGGTTGGGAAGGGCGCGTCGACCTGGGGCGGCGCACTCCTGCTGAGCCGGGGGTTTAAGCACGGCTTGTCGCTCGCGGGACGCGGGGAATACATCACCAGCATGGGAAGCGCGGCGGTGCAATCCGTCAACCTGTTATATGGGCCGGGCAGCGGAGCCTGGTCGCTCACGGTCACGCCTACGTTTCAGCAAAAGCGCTTCTTTGTGCGCGGCGATCTCTCCTTGGTTCGGGCGATCGACTCTACAACAGGTTTCGCGTTCGGGCCCGCGGGTACGGAGCGCAACCAGCTCCGCGGGGTGGCTCAACTGGGATTCATTTTCTGAGAAGTGCCCTATGTTTCGGTCAGTGACGGCGTCAGGAGTCTAAAAATGCAAGATCTCATCTTTGTGGCGGCAACGATCGCGTTCTTCCTCGTGGCGATTGGTTACGCCCAGTTCTGCGAGCGGGTGAAGTAAGAGAGGACGTTATGAGTGTCGAGTCGTTGAGCATGCTTGTGGTCAGCATCCTGGTCGGGATTTACCTGACGTACGCGATGCTGAGACCGGAGAAGTTCTGATATGACCGCCAATGGCTGGTTGCAAATCGCTGTTTTCTTCCTGCTGGTCCTGGCAGTGACAAAGCCGCTGGGCGTATTCATGGCCCGGGTCTTCAATCGAGAGCGGACCTTCCTGGACCCGGTGCTGCGACCGTTGGAGCGGCTCATCTATCGCCTAACGGGCGTGGATGAAGAACGGGAAATGGATTGGAAAGAATACGCAGTTTCCATGCTGCTGTTCAGCGCCGTTTCCATGCTCTTGCTGTACGCGATCGAGCGCCTGCAGGGCTTTCTGCCGTTCAACCCGCAGAAGTTCGGCGGCGTGTCTCCGGCGCCTCTGGCTTTTCACACCGCCGCCTCGTTCACCACGAACACGAACTGGCAGAACTATGGCGGCGAGACCACCATGAGCTATCTGACGCAGATGGCGGGTCTTGCCTACCACAATTTCATGTCAGCGGCGGTTGGAATCATTTTGGCGATCGCGTTCATCCGCGGCATTGCGCGCCGCGAGATGAAGACGATCGGGAATTTCTGGGTGGACCTGGTGCGCTGCAATCTGTGGGTGCTGATGCCGATCTGCGTCATCGGTGCGCTCGTGCTGGTATGGCAAGGCGTACCGCAAAACCTGAAGTCCTACGACACTGTCAAGCTGGTCGAGCCCATGCAGGCGCCCAAGGTGGACGCCAATGGGAAGCCCGTCATGGGTCCCGACGGCAAGCAGGCCATGGATACCGTGACCACGCAAACCATCGCGCAGGGCCCGGTGGCTTCGCAGGAAATCATCAAGGAGTTGGGGACCAACGGCGGCGGTTTCTTCAACTCCAACAGCTCGCATCCGTACGAGAACCCTACCCCGCTCAGCAATCTGATTGAGTTGGTGGCGATCTTCTCTCTCGGGTCGGGTCTGACCTACACCTTAGGGCGGATGACGGGATCGCAGCGGCACGGCTGGGCGGTCTGGGGCTGTATGGCCGTGCTGTTTCTGGCGGGCGTGACCACCGCATACTGGGCGGAAGCGCGGGGCAATCCATTGTTTCCAGCGGCTGTAAATCAACACGTGACGGCATTGCAGCCGGGCGGGAACATGGAAGGCAAAGAAGTCCGCTTTGGCATCGCAAACACGGCTTTGTGGGCTACGGTTACAACCGATGCAAGCTGCGGCGCGATCAACGGCTGGCACGATTCCTTCACCGCCATCGGCGGCATGGTCCCGCTGGTCAACATGATGCTGAGTGAAACGATTTTCGGCGGTGTCGGCGCCGGGATGTACGGCATTCTGATTTACGTGGTCCTGGCCGTCTTCATCGCCGGCCTGATGGTCGGCCGCACGCCGGAGTATCTCGGCAAGAAGATCGAAGCCTATGACGTGAAGATGGCGATGCTAACAACGCTGGTATTCCCGCTGGTGATTCTGGTGTTCGCCGCCATCTCCGCCGTGTCTACGTTCGGCACGTTCAGCATCCTCAACCCGGGTCCACACGGGTTGAGCGAGATCTTGTACGCGTTTACCTCGCAGGCCGCTAACAACGGCTCCGCCTTCGCCGGATTGACGACGAACACGCCCTGGTACAACGTTTCCGGTGCTTTCACGATGTTGATCGGCCGGTTCCTGATGATCATTCCGATGCTGGCGATTGCCGGCAATCTGGCTCGCAAGAAAGCTGTCCCCCCTTCGCTGGGCACGTTCCCGGTGACGACCCCCCTGTTCAGCACGCTGCTGACGGGCACGATCATTATCGTCGGCGCGTTGACCTTTTTCCCGGCGCTGAGCCTGGGCCCAATTCTTGAGCACCTGCTGATGGCGGCAGGGAAGACGTTCTGAGTACGAGGATTCTATGGTGACCAACCTGAAAGGCAAGCCGCTGTCGCAAGCGGTCCGCAAGAGTGAACCGAAATCAAGCAAGGAGCCGGTTTATCCAAAACCGCGGTCGAAAGCGGTCTGGGAATGGAGAATCGTTCGCCGCGCGATTCTGGACTCGCTGGTGAAGCTGAACCCGCGCCGCATGATGGGGAATCCTGTCATGTTCGTAGTGGAAGTAGGCGCCGTAATCACAACCGTCCTGTTGTTCAGAGATCGGACGCAGTTCGGCTTTAACCTGCAGATCACGCTTTGGCTGTGGTTCACTGTGTTATTCGCGAATTTCGCCGAAGCCATGGCGGAAGGCCGTGGAAAGGCCCAGGCTGATTCCCTGCGGAAGGCGCGGGCCGAAACCATGGCAAACCGCCTGCTGCCGGATGGCAGGACGGAAACCGTTCCGGGTTCCAAGCTGAGAAGCGGCGACCTCGTGCTGGTCTCAGCAGGGGAGTTGATTCCGGGTGACGGCGAGATCGTGGAAGGCGTCGCCTCCGTCGACGAGTCGGCCATAACCGGTGAGTCCGCCCCGGTGATTCGCGAATCCGGTGGCGACAGGTCCGCTGTCACCGGAGGAACTCGCGTGCTCTCCGATCAAGTCAAAGTCAAGATCACGTCCAATCCGGGCGAGACCTTTCTTGATCGCATGATCGCCTTGGTTGAAGGCGCGGAGCGGCAGAAGACCCCGAACGAGATCGCGCTCAACATCCTGCTGGCGGGCTTGACGATTGTTTTTCTTCTCGCGGTGGTCACGCTGCAGCCGTTCGCCATCTATTCCGGGTCGCCGCAGACGGTATTTGTCCTGGTTTCGCTGCTGGTCTGCCTGATTCCGACGACCATTGGCGGGCTGCTCTCGGCCATCGGAATCGCCGGCATGGATCGGCTGATTCAGCACAACGTACTCGCCATGTCGGGGCGCGCTGTGGAAGCGGCCGGCGACGTCAACACCCTGCTCTTGGATAAGACAGGGACGATCACTCTCGGGAACCGTCAAGCCGTCGAATTTGCGCCGGCGCCCGGCGTAAGTGCCGAGGAAATGGCGAGCGCAGCGCAGCTTTCCTCGCTTCCCGATGAAACTCCGGAGGGCCGTTCCATCGTGGTGCTTGCGAAACAGAAGTACGGACTGCGGGGACGCGAGTTGGGTCAGCACGAAGCGCAATTTGTTCCGTTCAGCGCGCAAACGCGGATGTCGGGCGTGAACATGAACGGCTTCGAAATTCGCAAGGGCGCCGCCGATGCCATTGAGAAGTACCTGGAACGCAATGGCGCAAGACTGCCGGTTGAGGTGAAAGCGAAAGTTGAACAGATCGCACGAAATGGCGGGACGCCGCTGGTGGTAGCGGAGAAAACCCGTGGTGCGCTTGGTGTCATTGAACTGAAAGACATCGTCAAGGGTGGGATGAAGGAGCGCTTCTCGCAGCTACGCACGATGGGCATTAAGACGGTCATGATAACGGGCGATAACCCGCTCACCGCCGCCGCGATTGCGCATGAGGCCGGCGTCGACGATTTCTTGGCGCAGGCCACCCCGAAAGACAAAATGGACCTGATCCGAAAGGAGCAAGCGCAAGGAAAACTCGTTGCCATGACGGGCGACGGAACCAATGATGCTCCGGCCCTGGCCCAGGCCGATGTCGGAGTGGCCATGAACACCGGAACGCAGGCCGCCAAGGAAGCCGGCAACATGGTGGACCTGGATTCGAATCCGACGAAGCTGATCGAGGTGGTGGAAATCGGCAAACAATTGCTGATGACCCGCGGTGCGCTGACCACGTTTTCTATTGCCAACGACGTGGCCAAATACTTCGCGATCATTCCGGCAATGTTTGCGGGAACCTTTCCTGTACTGAATGCATTGAACATCATGCATCTGCGGACGCCGGGTTCGGCGGTGCTCTCGGCGGTGATCTTCAATGCGCTGATCATCATCGCGCTGATTCCGCTGGCGCTTCGGGGCGTCAAATATCGTCCGCTCGGCGCGGCTGCGCTGCTGCGAAACAACTTACTGATTTATGGCTTCGGCGGAATCGCCGTGCCGTTTATTGGGATCAAGTTGATTGACATGCTGATCACGCGGGTTGGACTCGCGTAGAGGTCCGTGATGAAGAAGAATTTGCTGACAGCGGTAGGGATGACGATTGCCACCACAATCCTGCTCGGACTGATTTATCCGCTGGTGGTCACCGGAATGGCCCAAGTTCTGTTCCATGATAAGGCCAATGGGCAATTGATTCGGCGCGGTGGAGTGGCAGTAGGATCTCGCATCATCGGGCAGGGATTTTCCTCCCCCGTCTATTTCCACTCACGACCATCGGCGGCTGGCAATGGCCACGACGCCGCGAATTCGGGCGGTTCAAATCTTGGGCCCACCAATCAAAAGCTGATTGACCGTGTGAAGGGCGACACGGCGACTCTCGAGTCGGAAAATCCAGGCAAACCGGTGCCGGTGGATCTGGTGACCAGTTCCGCATCTGGCTTCGACCCCGAAATTACGCCGGCGGCCGCTGAATTTCAGGTACCGCGCATTGCCAAAGAGCGCAGAATCAGCGAGAACGATGTGCGCAATTTGGTTGCGAAACACACCACAGGCCGCCAATTAGGATTTCTGGGAGAAGCACGGGTGAATGTTTTGGAGTTGAACCTGGAACTGGATGCCACGTATCCCATGAAATCGCAATCGGCGTCCAACGTGAAATAACGACGAACGTCAGGCGCCGGTCGTGTGAGGCTAATCGCCGGGTTCGAAACGATAACCTACCCAGGGTTCGGTAATGATGTAGCGTAGGGAACCGTCTTCGGGTTCCAGCTTCTTCCTGAGGTGGTTCACAAAAACGCGGAGGTGGTCGGCTTGTGCGGTCGCGGTATCTGCCCAAACTGCCGCCAGCAGCGTCCGGTGGGTGATCACCTTGTTGGGATGCTGCGCCCAATAGAGCACCAGTTCAAATTCCTTGGGGCTAAGATGGACCTCGCGTCCACGAACCGTGACGCGCCGCGTTTGCAGGTCGATCACGAAATCTCCAATCTCAATGGTGGTCGTTTCTCGCGTAACCGGCGGCATGCCCGCCCGGCGCAACAGGGCTCGTACCCTCGCCAACAATTCTTTGGGCCCGAAAGGCTTGGTCACGTAATCGTCGACGCCGGCATCCAGCGCCTCGATTTTCGTCTTTTCCTCACCGCGCACCGAAAGCACGATGATCGGGATCGCCGATTTGGCGCGCACCCGCCGGCACAACTCGAGCCCCTCCATGTTGGGCATTGCCAGATCCGTGATCAACAAGTCAGGCGTCCATTCGCGCATGACCTCCAGCGCCTCGTCGCCATCCCCGGCGGTGCGGATGGTGTAGCCATGGCTTGAAAGAGTGGTACGCAACACACGAGTAATCTGCGGCTCGTCATCCACCACCAGAATCCGCCGTTGCTCTGGAGGGGGCATTCGATTCATCGCGCTTCCTGGGTGACGATGTGGATATCGACGGGAGGCGCATCGCGGAGAAATTTATGTAAGGCGGACAGGTAGAGGTATTTCCTCCATCCCTTCTGAGCTGATCGGCCCAAGACGACCTGCGTTATATGTTTCTCACGGACGATGCTTGCCATTTCCTCCGCCACGCTCTTACCTTTCAGGGTGACGATTTTGGCTCCCAGGTGCTCGGCAAAGCGTATGTTTTCAGCCAGCGTTCGTTTGTTCTGAGGGACATCGTCCGCGCCAATATCGATGTAGATGACGAAAAGTTCGCCGCCAGCGCGCTCCGCCATGCGGGCGGCCCGAGCAATCAGGTATTGCGCGGCGGGATTGGAACTGATGCCCACACCAATCCTTTCCGTGACCGGAGCAAGCTGGTCAATGTGCTCCTTCTCCAGGTAAGACTCCAAGCTGCGGTCAACCACCTGCCCAACCTGGCGTAGGGCGAGTTCCCGCAACGCGAGCAGGTTGCCGGGACGAAAGAAATGCGAGAGCGCCCGCTCCGCTCTTTCGAGGGGATAAATGTCGCCGCGGCGCATGCGCGCGTGCAGGGCCTCGGGGGTCAAATCCGCGAGCACAATTTCATCGACGCGTTGCATGACCAGGTCGGGAACGGTTTCCCGGACCACGACCCCGGTGATTCGCTGGACCAACGGCGTGACGCTTTCGATGTGCTGCACGTTCATGGTCGAGAGCACGTCAATGTTGGCATCCAGCAATTCCATGACGTCTTGGTGCCGCTTCGCATTCCTGCTGCCCTCGATGTTGGTATGAGCCAACTCATCGACCAGCGCCACGGCCGGGCGGCGTGAGAGGACGGCATCGATATCCATTTCTTCGAATATCGTGCCTTTGTAAGTGAGCTGCCTTCGCGGCACAGCTTGGAGACGGGATGCCAGTTGGGCGATCCCGGACCGGCCATGTGTTTCCACGATGCCGATGACTATATCCTCGCCCCGGCTATGACGACGGATGCCCTCGCTGAGCATGTTGTACGTCTTGCCCACGCCGGGGGCGTATCCCAGAAAGAGCTTGAAAATGCCGTGCTTCTTGGTTGGCGCAGTTTCCTCCAGCCATTGCTCAGGCGTTTTCGTGGGCACGTGCATATTCTCGTCCAATCTCGCAGCAGGTGTCGAATGAGTTTACAATCTCGGCGGTGAACAAGCGGTGGCGTAGCTCGGTACTGCGGTTTACGGGCAGCGCGGTGGCGGTGGCCGCAATTGCGGGCGTTTTTTCCAAATTTGTTCACGTGAACCCAGCCACGGTCGGGTTTACGTTGCTGCTGGCCGTTCTCATGATCTCGGCGGCGTGGGGTCTGGGGACAGCGGTGTTCACGGCGATCCTCGCCACGCTCGCTTACAACTTTTTCTTTCTTCCCCCGGTGGGGACATTCACGATTGCAGATGTCGAAAACTGGATCGCGCTCGCGGCTTTTCTGATCACGGCGATGATCGCGAGCCACCTGTCAGATCGTGCTCGCAAGGAGGCGTTGAATGCGAACCGGCGCCGCCATGATGTCGAACGGCTTTACTCGTTCAGTCAAAATCTGCTGGCAATCGACAATATTCTTGAACTGCTGAACGCCATTCCCGCTTACGTTGTGGAAGCTTTTGATGTGACGGCCGCCGCAATGTATCTGGTAGATGGCCCGAAAACGTACTATTCCGATCTTGCTGCCCAGGGCATGATTGATGGCGAAGCGCTGCGCGCCACGGCTGCGCGCGGGGAGCCGACTTCCGACGAAGCCGCCGGCAGATACTTCGTTCCTCTGCGAATCGGGGTGCGCGCCGTCGGGGCAGTAGGGGTGGTCGGAGGCTCGTTTTCGCGCGAGACCCTGGAGCCGATCGGAAGTCTGATCGCGATTGCCGTGGAACATGCGCGCGCTGTCGAACAGCTGGGCCGCGCGGAAGCAGCGCGCGAAAGCGAGAAGCTGAGAACCGCACTGCTCGATTCTGTCACGCATGAATTCCGCACTCCGCTGACCTCGATCCTGGCATCAGCCAAGACCCTGATTTCAGATGACCAACTGAACGACGCCGGGCGTAGAGAACTACTTACGGTAATCAATGAGGAAGGCGAGCGATTGAACCGGCTGATCGGGGAAGCCGCCGAAATGGCGCAACTGGACGCTCATCAAGTCGAGCTGCAGTTCCAGCCGCACGACATCCGCGAGGCCATGGAGGGTGCGCTGGAAGAGTGCAACCGCGCTCTGAAGGAGCATCGCCTGGAAGTCAATGTGCCCGACCAGCTGCCGAAGGCGCGCATGGATATCAGGCGAGTTCAGGAAGTGATCGCGCACTTACTGGATAACGCGGCCAAGTACGCGCCGGCGGGAACGCCGATTGTGGTGACTGCAGAAGTCAGCGACCGTAGCCTCAAGATCAGTGTGGCCGACCGCGGCCCGGGCATCGACAGCTTCGAGCAGGGAATGATCTTTGAAAAATTTTACCGTGGTCGGGGCCAGCGGTCGGTGCAGGGGACGGGGATGGGACTCGCGATTGTCAAAGCGATTGTGGAAGCTCACGGCGGAAAGGTCGGCGTGACCAGCCAGTTAGGGCGCGGATCAGTGTTCTACTTCACAATTCCTCTTGAAACCTAAGCTGCTCCTGCGCAGTGAGTGTGGCCGCAACCATGTTCAGGCGCAGATTCCGAGGCGACGAAAGTGGGTAAGAAGCTCGTTACCCTCACGAGCGGTCGTGATAGGAGTCACTGAACGATGGAGGAGGATTGACTAACGTCGTTATCCGGGGCCTCCATTGTGGCAAGTCGCTTTTCGGCGGATGGCCCGAGGAAGGTGATTATGGCGGATTGCGAGAAGCTGGCAGTATGTCCGTTCTTCACCGGCCACATGGCCAAGATGCCAGCCGTCGCCAGCCTGATGAAATCGAGCTATTGCTTAGGCGACAAGACGCTTTGTGCCAGGTATATGGTGTCGGTGGCTCGCGTCCCGGTGCCGGCGGACCTCCTCCCAAACGATGTTGAGAGGGCGCGGCAACTCCTGAGCCAGCATTCCACGAGCGCTGTTCAGCCCTGATTTCGGACCTCAGGGGCTGAAGCCCGGACCTATTTGAACCCAACTTGCGGCACGACAGAAGTCGTGCCCTGATACACAGCAGGACTTTTTCCGCAGCCTGCTAATGGTAGGCCCGAATGGACTCGAACCATCGACCTTCCCGGCGTGCCGGGACGCTCTACGGACGGGCATGAACAGAAATGGTA
>CAWCOC010000018.1:0-192781 GCA_963797035.1 Terriglobia bacterium | reverse complement strand
CGACCCGGGACTCATCGAAGTCTTCCTGCGCATGTGGCCCCAGACTCCGAGAAAGTTCCCGTAGCAGGAAAACTGGGGCGGCTCAACCCCCAGCGTAACCGCATGTGTGGAGTAAACCATGAGACGAAGTCTTAGCCTTATCCTCTTTCTCTTCGTTATCGCCGCCTGTCTAGGCTGCTGTCGCAGAACAAAGAGCTTGCCCGCAACCTGCTTGGCGTGTGGACGACTGATTCTCCTACCTACATGGACCGCTATTTGAGACTTGACAAGGAATTTATTGCGTTTGGAATTGGCCCGGGAAAGGCACCCACCATACAACGAATAACCAGCATCAGCGTCCATCGCAAAGGAAATCGCGCCGTTTATACAATTCGCGGAACCGATGTTGATGGAGAGCACGAGATTGTCTTTCTGCATGACATAGCGGAGCCCAACGCACTTCGGATCAACAATCAGCGAAACGTAATCTGGAAGAAACAGGTGGTAGCCTCATCTCAGTGACTCTGCATGTTTTGTGACTTGTGGCCAACGTCCACAACTCGAACGAGCGCTGGTCGGGGTGAGGTTTGCACTCTGCCTCGAAAGTGAGCTCATTTGTCGTCGGTGTATGAACCGACCGTGGCCTCCGGCAGCATCGGGAGTCGCACTGCCTCGATCCTATTTGATGTCAATTTGCGGGTAGAAATAGCAGCACGTTCACCCCTGAGCTTAGTCGCCACCTGCACGGCATCCGTCCAGAATCTAGACACGTCGTTCGTCCACGATGTGGTCGCTACCCCAGCCGTTAATAACCTCGATCTTGCGACGCATACCCTAACTCATTGCAGCCGCCGTAGTTAATACCGCCTGCCTCGAACCGGCATAAGGGTGCGTATGGCCGAGTAATTGCAAAATCACCAGCGAGCCAATTGAAGTGCGTGCTTTTGATGCCTTTGATTCGGCTGGTCCGGTGCATGACCACATATGAAATTCATGACTAACGTGATCGAAAGCCGACAGTTACCCGATGAGAGGTTTTGTCTCGCCGTGGTTGATCCGTTACAAGCCGAAGCTGACCTTCTGCAGGAGGAGCCTAAGATGTCGGAAAGCCGCGTGATTTTGTTGGCGGCAGCGCTTGAAGCGGCGGCCAACGCGATCGTAATTACCGACGCGGGCGGCACCATTATCTGGGTAAACTCCGCATTCGTTCGCCTAACTGGTTACAGCGCAGAAGAAGCTCGTGGACAGACTCCCCGGTTACTCCAATCGGGCAAACATGCCACTTCATTCTATGCGAGCCTTTGGAAGACCATTACGTCGGGAGAAGTTTGGCGCGGCGAGATCACGAACCGGCGGAAAGACGGAAGCCTTTACGAAGAAGAAATGACCATAACACCGGTCCGCACCCACCGCGGTCAGATCACGCACTTTGTGGCCATCAAGCAGGATGTCACGAGGCGCAAGGCAATCGAGGAGGCATTAACACGCGCCGAGGAGAAGTACCGCGCGATGGTGGAAGATGCGGTCATCGGGATCTTCCAAGCCACGCCAGATGGCCGCATCATCAGCGCCAATCCAGCAATGGCCCACCTTCACGGTTACGATTCGCCGGAACAGCTGATGAAAGAGGTTTCCGATGCGCGCCAACTTTTTGTGAACCCTGCCAAACTCGATGAAATTTCGCGCCGGCTGGAAGAATATGGAGTGATCCACAACGTAGAGTTAGAGGTTCATCGCAGAGATCGCAGCAAGAGGTGGTTCATGGCGAACCTGCGCGCAGTGCGCGATCCGAACGGTACGGTAACGCGTCACGAAGGCACGGTACAGGACATCACGGAGCGCAAGACTGCCGAGGAGCAGGTGCAGCGTTTGGCCTACTACGATTCCGTCACCGGCTTGGCAAATCGGACTCTTTTGCAGGATCGACTAGGTCAGGCGCTAGCCAGTGCCCGCCGGAGCGGAGAAAAAGTTGGTCTACTGTTCCTTGATCTTGACCACTTCAAGACCATCAACGATTCGCTGGGGCATTCGATCGGTGATCTTGTCCTAAGGGAGGTGGCCGATCGTTTGAGAAAGTGGTCGCGTGAACAAGACACCGTAGCACGGTTTGGTGGGGACGAGTTTGTCGTCGTCCTCACCGGGGTGAGGACTGCAGCTGACATGGCAGTCGCAGCCGATCGCGTTTTGAAGATCATGACTGCCGAGTTCGTCGTTCAGGGCCAATTGCTACGTGTTTCTTGCAGCGTCGGTATCAGTGTGTTTCCCGACCACGGCAGGGATGCTGGAACCCTCTTTAAGAACGCGGATACAGCGTTGTATACGGCCAAGGACCATGGACGGAACAATTTCAAGTTCTTCACGGATGAGATGAATGCTGAAGCCGTGGAGCGCATGGCGTTGGAAAACGGCTTGCGAGTAGCTTTGGATAAGAACGAACTTTTCCTAATGTATCAACCACAGGTAGATATTGCCACAGGACAAATCACGGGGGCAGAAGCCCTCCTCCGCTGGCGCCACCCGCAGTTAGGTCTCATCCCACCCGAGAGGTTCATATTCATTGCAGAGAATAGCGGCATGATCATCCCTATTGGAGAATGGGTGCTCGAAACGGCCTGTGTGCAGGCTCGGCAGTGGCAAGACCAAGGACTTCCTGCAGTGCCGGTTTCGGTGAACGTGTCCGCTGTGCAGTTTCGCCAGGGGGGCTTTCTCAACTTAGTCAGAAGAGTGCTGACCAACTCTGCCCTCGCTCCGCAATACCTGGAACTGGAGCTAACTGAGGGAGTCCTATTCTCTAGCAAAGAGACGACGCTTTCCGTTTTGCAGGAGTTGAGAAAAGTGGGCGTGAAGCTGTCTCTCGACGACTTCGGCACAGGATATTCCAGCCTCAGCTACCTGAGACAATTCCCAGTACATAAACTGAAGATAGACCGGTCATTTGTGAAAAACATAACTGAGAATGCGGATGATGCCGCGATTACAAGTACGATTATCAGCATGGCAAAGGGTCTAAACCTCAAAGTTGTTGCCGAAGGTGTGGAGAAGGAAGACGAACTGTTGTTTCTCCGCGCGCATAATTGCGACGCATTTCAAGGGTACTATTTCTCCGAACCTCTAACTCCCGGCGACTTTGCCGAAAGAGCGCACAGCGAAAGTGCAAAGCGCTCCGATGCGAAGACTGGGGCACCGGCAACGAGTTGGGCCAAGCTGCAGTTGGCGCAAGAAGCCTTTTGGTATTCAGCTAGGAACACCAGCATCAATATGGAAATACCGCATTTGCACGATAAACGTTTGATCAGCCAACTCATGATAATTAGAAATGGAAACACCCGTAAGATTTCGGAAATACTCAGCAAGCTTGTGGGGCTCTGCGACTCACCGGCTGAAGAGCAACTACTTGCCGCTGTTAAGGACACGCGCGCGCGTTACCTCTCTAGCTATTTCCGGGCGCTGCATTTACTTATCAATGAACAAAAGCAGGAGGCGTCTTATCTGTTGGCTCGAGAAACAAAGCCTGCCTTGTTCACGTATCACGACGCCTGGAACACCTTCGTACGGCACCAAATTGGCCAGCTCGTAAACACATAGCTACCTGGACTAGAACCCATTTGGCTCTGTTGACATCGTCGCGGCTGGGTTGCGTGTGAGAGGCAGTAAAGATTTGCGCGAGGCTCGCTCCTCCTCCGCGCTGAATCATTCGAACATCTGTAGAGTGTACGAAGTGGGCTCGGCACGCTGTGTGCGGAAAGGCTCTCTCCAGAGCGATGCGGGCGTGGCCGAATCGCATCCAGCCTCAATACTAAAGATGGGGGCACGTCACGCGGGAGTCGGACTCATGAGGAGCTTCGTCCGAGCGAGTGCATTCATTTCCAGAATGTGGACGAGAGCGTTAGACTCATCACTTGTAGCCGATCTTCTACTTTCACCTCATTTCCAAGGACTTGCATGATACTGCCAGGATTGGTATTCGTCTTGCTCCGTCCGGTGTTGTCGCGAGGAGAATCTTGGCAGATATTAAGGGCAGGGTGTTCTTGATGCGCTTGCTGCAATCAGGGAGCGCGAGGGAGTATCGCAACTCTCCAATATCATCAAGAGCCTGAGCGCCGAATCTAGAAAAGTCTTCGAATCGCCGATTCTCTTCTGCGAATGGTATCCGCTGGACGCCTTCGCCGAATTCCTTGAAGTTGACGTACGGCAAACAGCCAATGGCGATCGCGAAGTGCTGGCCAAGCGCTCCGAACAAATCATTGAGTCTCAGCTCCGTGGCGTCTACAAGATGTTCGTCAAGATTCGGTCCCCTAGGTTCGTGATCGCTCGCATCTCCGCCGTGCACGAAACCTATTTCAGAGGCGTCAAGATCGTGCCTGAGGTCGAAGATCACCGTGCCACGATCAGATATATCGGCTTCCGAAAGGCGCACAGCATCGTGGAGTACTGCATCCGCGGGTTCTATCGCAAGGCCCTGGAGATCTCCGGTGCGAACCTGATCGAGCTGAACTTTACTGTTCCTATCGGGCAGGAGGTCCTCTCTTCCGAACTTACAATCACCTGGCAATGAGAGCTTGTGCGCACGCCGGGGCCGCAATCGCGGTTAATTTCTCATCCGATTTGGAGATGGTAATGCCGACGCTCGACTTTGCGCTTGCGCGTTCGAAGCACTTGGACTGGAAAATTAGACTCGGATCGCTTCTCAACGGTCGTAGCACAATGTCCGAAGCGGAAGCGGAATCCCACAAACATTGCCAATTGGGCAGGTGGCTCTACTCGGAAGGTCTGGAGAAATACGGACATAAACCTTCCATGAGGGAACTTGAGCAAACCCACGCAGAGTTGCATTCACTGGTCCGCCGTATCTTGAAAATGAAGACTTCGGGCGATGTGAAGGGGGCCGAGCACGAGTTCGAGAGGGTGGCGCGCATGAGCAATGAATTGACCGGATTGCTGACACAGGTGGAACAGGAAGTTACGGGCTAACGAGTCGCCGACTGGTTTTGGCGTTCCTATGCCACGCCGATAGCCGCACCGCTCTGAAAACTCCGCTTTCAGCTGCTCAAATATGGCATTGCACGCCGTCGCACATACCTTCCGCTATGCCCGTCACACGCCACAATGCGGGCCGCGCCGTCTGGAATCTGGACTGAATGTCGAATCGTAGACCCTAGGGACCGGGATTTCTCGTCTGCAACCGTTGTCCTCTTTGCAATTAAAGCACTTATCGCCGCGCGCGCATTTGGCCTCTGTCGTGCCCACTTAATTGAGCACTGGCGGAAATCCAGTATCCATACGAGCTTTCGTGTAGAAGGACTATCGCTCATGAATCAGGCTAGGACTTACATCAGGCTCTTTGCATGCCTTGTCGCAGCCGCCATTGGGCTTTTCCTTGTTCCGACGGTTCGGGCGCAGGAGACAATCATGCTGGTGGGATCTGGTTCCACCGTCCCCCAGCAGCTGTACACAACATGGAGTGACGAATTCAACAAACGCAACTCGCGCGTGCAGATTCGATATCTGGCAATCGGGACCAGTGAAAGCATTCAAACGATTGCGCACGGCAGTGGTGACTTTGGCGCTGGCGAAGTTCAGTTGAGCGCGAAAGAACTCGGCGATATGAATCTGAAATTGGTTCCAACGGCGCTGGTCGCGATCGTGCCCATCTACAATCTCGCCGGAGTCCACGAAACGTTACGTTTTTCTGGAAAGGTGCTGGCCGAGATCTATCTCGGAGAAATCAGGATGTGGAATGATCCCAGACTGGCACGCCTCAACCCCGGCATCGATCTGCCGAATGTCGCGATCAAAGTCGTTTATCGAGCGCCAGGCAAGGGATCGAATTACATTTTTTCTGACTACCTGTCCAAAGTAAGCCCGCGGTTTCGTGCCCAGGTGGGCAGAAATGCCTCCCCGAAATGGCCGGTGGGTGTGCCTACTGAACGCAGCATTGATATGGCGAAAAAGGTCAGCAGCGAGGGCGGCACAATCGGGTACGTCGAACTGAATTACGCCATTAAGACAGCCATCAAGTACGGTGCGGTTCAGAATCCGGCTGGACAGTACGTCCGTGCCTCGACTGCGTCACTGCTGGCCGCTTGCCAAAACAAAAAGAGCTCAATCTCAGACAGCTTCTCGGTCTCGCTCACCAATGCGGGCGGTCTCGAGTCCTATCCTCTCGCCAGCTTGACTTGGTTGTATCTCCCGGTCCAAGCGGCCAATCCGGTGCGGGCCAAGGCGCTGGCGGAGTTTATTGACTGGGCGCTTAGCAACGGCCAGAAAATCGCGCAGCGAGAGGGGTATACGGAACTTCCTGCACCGTTGCTCGCGGCGGTTAGGTCCAAGCTCTCACTGACAAACAAATCGTCTGCGGGTCGGCAATTGGTGCCAAGCGCCTCGAAACCACGGATCGCCGATTCTAATCGTGTGCGGTTGGCGGATTCCCCTCGAATTCCGGGGGGAGGGGGTAGGTAACGGCCCTCGCGCGGGGATACTAACATGTAACCACAGCACGAAACGCCTGCGCAGTGATAGTCATCACACCGCGCGGACCTGCATCGTAACGAAAGTAACCGGTTGTCCCTTTGCCCAATCCGGCGAAAAGAATTACACCAGCCGGCATAACCGAAATGATTCCATGGGTCGACGCAGCTACAAGCGGTTCCAGATCGCGCTTCCGGTGACCGTCTCCGGTCTGGACACCAACGGCAACCCGTTCAGCCAGAGCGCGACCACGGTGGAGATCAGCGCGCGGGGCGTGCGTCTTCGCGGCGTCAGCTGCCTGCGGGGCCAGCGCGGCGACCTGGTCCAGATCAAGTACAAGCAGCACAGCGCGCGTTACCGCGTCGCCTGGATCGGGCAAAACGGAACCGTCGAGCAGGGATTGACCGGCCTGGAATGCCTGGAGGACGCGAACTTCCTGTTTGCCGACCGTCTGCCGCCCGGCTTTGCCTGCGAGTCCGATCCGCGCGCCGATACCTATGAGGCTCCCGCCGTGGACAGCAAGGCGCCGGCGGACCCCTTCGACGTGAGCGCCGCGATCGCGGAGCGCATCAAGCCCGATCGCCGGCAGGAGGAGCGCCGGCGCTATGCGCGCTCCAGCTGTTCCGGGGCGGTCCGCATCTGGGAGCCGGAGACCGATTTGGCCATCGACGCGCGGGTCAATGAAGTCAGCTTGGGCGGCTGCTACGTCGAGATCATGTCGCCGTTGCGGCTGGGTACCGCAGTCCGCGTGGAGCTGGCCATCAACCGTCACACCATCCGGGTGGAAGGCGTGGTGAAAAATTCGCAGCCCAACTTCGGCATGGGCATCGAGTTCATGAAGATCGCGCCAGCGGAAGCGGAGAAGCTGCAACGCGTGATCGGCGAAGTGACGGGCGCGCTCCGGGTGGAGACGCCCGCCGACCTGCGGCCCGCCAGCCTGCCGGGCGCCACGATCGAGGACGCCGTGACCTTGTGGTTCGGTTCGCACGATGTGCTGACGCGGAAGAAATTCCTGGAGCTTAAAGGAGAAACCGCACACCCCAAGCAGGAATTCACGCACTCCTACTGACTTGAAGGAAAACAAAAGCCGCGCTCCACAGAACGCACCACCCCAATTGCGGAAACTTGTTGTTGGTCAATGTGAAGATGACAGAAGACGATTTTGCCCTACTCCGAAAAGCTGCGGAAAAGCACTGGCCTGACGCGGTAATGACGAATTCGGGCATCGTTCTCGGGCTGGCGAAGATCACCGCTCGGGAGATCCTCAACCGTAAGAAGAGATAGCCCAGCGTTACCGCTTACACTGCCTTGCGTTTAGTCACGTACCGCTGGATCATGCTTTCGTACTCGGCGAGCGCCGAAGCCCTGATCAGGTGACGACGCGCGATCTTCTGCACGGTGCGTCGGCCCAAGCCATACCGCATCAGCTTGCGGATACCAATGCGCCGAATCAGGCGCGCTAAAACCTTGCTGGCTGACGTGTGGCGTACCCTCGTCACCACGCCGGCCGATCGAGTACGAGCGGGAACTGCCAAAACGCACACGGCGCTCACGCATCTCCATTCGCGCAACATCAGCGTCAATAAGACTGGGCGCGCGCTTGACTTCGGTTGTGGCGTCGGCCGGCTGACGCAAGCACTCGGACGGCAATTCGCAGCGTGCGTCGGCATCGACATCTCGGCTCGTATGGTGGAACTGGCGAAGCAGTTTAATCGCGTAGGTGAAAAATGCGCGTACCAACGCAATACGCAGCCGAACCTCGCCCTGTTCGAGGATGGAAGCTTCGATTTCATCTACTCCACTATCGTGCTGCAACACATCGACCCGCAGCTGACCCAGGCATATCTCAGAGAATTTATTCGCGTCCTGAGGGCCGGCGGCGTGCTGGTCTTTCAATTGCCTGATTACGCGCGGTCGTTGCGCGAGAAACTGGCGCTCCGCTCGCGGGTGCGTGAGGCATTTGGTCTGAATGCAGACAAGCAGCACGTATACAATCGCATGGAGATGAATTGGGTGGCCGAATCGCAGGTGCGAAAGATCGTTGGCTCCGATTCCCGCTGCTCCGTCGTGGAGGTTCAGATTACGAATTCCTGCCGACCAGAGTATTTCGAGAACCTGCACTGAGCGAACGCAAACGAGGATTCGTCAGCAAGCAGTACGCCGTGGCGAAAAATTAATCTCCCGCCACGACTTCGGGATGGCGAGCCACGTTCGCCCCGATAGCTGCTGCCGCCTTCTTGCGCTGGGCGGCGATGATCCGGTATCCGAGCAGCACGGCCAGCACGAGGGCGTAGTACCTCGGCTTGGTGACGTCGGCCTTCACCAGCCACCAGTAGTGAATCACGCCCGCCAGCGCGCTGACGTAGATGAGGCGATGCAGCTTCGTCCAGCGCTTGCCCAGGCGGCGGATCATGAACGCTGTCGAAGTGGCGGCCAGCGGAATCAGCAGCACGAAGGCGGTGAAGCCCACGGTGATGAACTTGCGCTTGCCGATGTCCTTCAACATCTCGTGGACATCGAAAAACTTGTCCAGCCAGATGTAGGTGGTGAAGTGCAGGCAGGCGTAGAAAAAAGCGAACAGGCCGAGCATGCGCCGGAAGCGGATCAGCCAGGGCTGGCCGGTGAGCTTGCGCAGCGGCGTGATGCTGAGCGTCAGCATCAGGAAAATCAGCGTCCAATCGCCGGTGGAGTGGGTGATGACCTCGATGGGATTGGCCCCCAGCATTTGCTGGTAGGCCTTCCATCCCAGACGTGCCAGGGGAACGAGAGCGGCGAGGAAGAGAGCGACTTTGAGAAATTTCAGCTTCAAGGTTTCAGGTTTCAGGTTTCACGTTTCGCGTTTCAGGTTTCACGTTGTCGCGAGCAGAGCGAAACGAAACGCGAAACATGAACGCGTCAGAAATATTTTTTCAGGTCCATTCCCGCGTACAGCGACGCGACCTGGTCTCCATAACCGTTGAACATCAGCGTCGGTCGCTTGAAGAACTCGCCGATGCGGCGCTCCTTGGCCTGGCTCCAGCGCGGATGGTCCACATTCGGATTCACGTTCGAGTAAAAGCCGTATTCATTGGGCGCGGCCTTGTTCCACGCCGTCGCCGGCTGCTTGTCGGTGAAGCGGATGCGCACGATCGACTTGCCGCTCTTGAATCCGTACTTCCAGGGTATGTGCACGCGCATGGGCGCGCCATTCTGGTTGGGCAGCACCTCGCCGTACAAACCGAAGACCAGCAGCGTGAGCGGATGATTGGCTTCGTCCAGGCGCAGGCCCTCGGTGTAAGGCCAGTCGAGCACGTGCTGGCGGATTCCCGGCATTTGCCCGGGATCGTCGAGCGTGGTGAACTCCACGTACTTGGCGCTACCCAGCGGCTGCACCTGGCTGATCAGCTTGTTCAGCGAGTAGCCGACCCAGGGAATCACCATCGACCAGCCTTCCACGCAGCGGTGGCGATAGACGCGGTCTTCCAGCGTGGCCAGCTTGAGCAGGGAATCAATGTCGTAGGTCTTGGGCTTCTGCACCATGCCGTCGACCTTCACCGTCCACGGGCGCGTGCGCAAGCTCTTGGACAGTCCCGCGGGCTCGTACTTGTCGGTGGAGAATTCGTAATAGTTGTTGTAGTTGGTGATGTCCTTGAACGGCGTCTGCTTCTCGTTGGTGCTGAACGGGCCTTTCACCACGCCAGGAAGCTTGTCGCCGGCCTCGGCGGCCAGCGGGAAAGCCGCTCCCATGGCGGCCGCGCCAGCCAGCGCCGCCGCGCCCGACAGAAACTTGCGCCGGTCGAAATACAGCCTCTTGCTGGTGATTTCCGACGAGCGAATCCCTTCCGACTTTTTGATCAGCATGGCTTCCCCACAACTTGATCTGATAGTAGCACCTTCATGCTATGGGATGAAGCGCGACGCGGGAAGTTACAGAAGGGAAGCTCTGAGAGGTACCCACGCGCTCAAGGGATTTCAGAACGGGGCCAACTGCCCCGTGGTGGGCTCGGCTCAACAGTACCAGGGCTCGGTGAGATAGGGCACAGTGGCGCGTGATGCGACGGCAGGAGGCAGCGGCAGGCGGGATGCGGCAGGATCATCGAAGTTCCGAAGCAGGCTGCGCACGTGCTCGAAGATGGAGCGGCGGCCGTGACCGGCGGCGGTGAGCGCCTGCACGCGGCGCTCCACCTCGCGCTGGAGATGGTCGACTCGCGGATCAGGATGGTCCCAGCGATAGCTGAGCGCAGCCGGGTCGAAGGGACCCAGCAAGTCGCGCATCGCGGGAAGTTCCAGCAGGCGCGAGCCGGCGGGAATCAACAGCCGGATGGCAAGCTGCACCGGACTGACATTTTCAACCAGGTCAAGAGCGGCAATGGTGTCCAGCAGGTCGGCATAGCCTGCGAAGGTGATCCAAGGCGTGAAGGCGACAAAGGTCGGCGCCAGGGTCAGTTGTGCGTCGCGAAACAGCGAGACGAGGCGAATGAAATCGGCGCGCGTATGGCCTTTGTCGAGGAGCGAGAGCACTCGATCGTCGAGCGACTCGACGGCGGTGGTGACGAAGGCGCAGCCGGTCTCGCGCAGCACGGAGAGATGCTGGGCGTGCTGCAGCAGGTGTTCGACCTTGATGGTGGCGTCGTAGGTGAGGCGCGGAAATTCGGAGTGCAGGGAGCGCACCAGGTCCAGGGCGTGGGTGATGCCGTTGAAGAAGTCGGGGTCGCCGAAGGTGATGTGTTCGGCGCCGGCAGCGACTTGGCGGCGAATGTCTTCGAGCACAATATGTCGTTGCACGATACGAAACTTTCCTTCGTAGACCGGGACGACAGGGCAGTGGCGGCAGAGGTGCTTGCAGCCACGGCTGGCCTCGGTGTAGCCGACGGTACGACGCTCACCGTCGGGCAGAACCAGCCGCGCATATTTCGAGAGCGCAGGCAGGCCGGCGCGGTCCGGGGCGAGGAATTGAAGTCGGTCGAGCGAAATGTCGGGCCCTTCTTGTAAAGGAAGGCGGCGGCCGTTGTGGACAAGCGCGCGCGCGGCGGCGGCGAGAGCGGGTTCGAATTCACCGCCGAAGATCGCGCCGACTCCGGCCTGGCGCAGAAGCGCCGCGTTGAGCGGGGCGTACAGGCCATAAGCGCAGAGTTGGGCCGAGGGATTGAGGGCGCGCACTTTGCGGATCGCGCTGAGCGCGATGCGCGTGGCGGTGTGCATGGGGAGATAGAAGGCGATCAGGGCGGCCGAGCGGACCTGCTCTTCATCGAGGGCTTGCTGCGAGAGATCGAGGCAGTAGACCTCGGCTCCGGCGGCGCGCAGCCAGGCCGCCGGGGAGGCGACTCCGAAGGGCTGGCGGCCGAGTTCGTAGGTCGAGATGAGAAGGACCTTGACCATGGCTTGCCTGCTTCCATGGTATCGCAGTCGGGTTGGGCGGCGGGCGTGATCGTGTCGTGATTCGATACAATGCAGCGGTGAGCCAGTTGCTTCCGTTGTTCCCGCTCGACGTGGTGTTGTTCCCCAACGTGGCGATGCCGCTGCACATTTTCGAGCCGCGCTACAAGGAGATGATCGGCGAGCTATTGCATTCGAAGGAAAGGTTCGGCGTGGTGCGCGCCACCGAGCAGGGCGTGGCCAGCGTGGGCTGCACCGCCGACATTGTGGCCGTCACCAAGCAGTACGAGGACGGGCGGGTGGACATCGTCGCCGAAGGGCGGGATCGGTTCGAGGTGATGGACATCAACACCGAGCGGAGCTTCTATCGCGGCGAGGTGGTCTACTTCACGGACGATCCTGAACCGCCGGCAAAGGAATACAACGAGCGGCTCATGGAAGTGCACGCGGAGGCCCTCACCTTGCTGGGGGCCGCGGCGGAAACCCCACCGCCTGACGAGAAAGACCTCTCGTTCCTGGTAGCGGGAACCATGCCGTTCGACCTGGATTTCAAGCAGAAGCTGCTGGCGATGCGGTCGGAACCAAAGCGCGTGGAGGCAGTGCTGCAATATTACGAGACGCTGCTGCCCAGCCTGCGGCGCGCGGTGAAGGCGCGACAGAAATCAGGCGGGAACGGGCACGTTTGAGGCTCAAGGCACTTCGAACTATTTGTAGAGCTGGTCGATTTTGGCGGCAAGGATGAAGTCGCTCTCCGTCAGGCCGTCGATCTTGTGCGTCCAAATTGTGATTTCGGCCTTGCCCCAGGTGAGCAGGATGTCGGGATGATGGCCTTGTTGCTCGGCAAGGTCGCCGACGCGGTTGACGAAGGCGAGTGCCTGCACGAAATCGGGGAAGGTGAACGCCTTGTGAAGATGGTGCTCGTTGACCACTTCCCACCCGGGCAGCTTGCGCTTGAGTTGCTCCAGATCGTTTCCCTTGAGCGCCGGGACGCCGCCGCGGCAGGGCACACAGGTGAGGCTTGCGAGTTCCGACATGATTCCTCCTGACAATCGATTTAGAAGATGTGGTGAGAGAAAGGTTGCAAATATTGGTTATCGGTTTACGGTGTTCGGTTCTCGGTGTCGCGGGCGGGGGCGCCCGCGACAACTGTGATTTGCAGCGATGAACATGGCAGCCCCGGCGAGGGCGCCGGGGCCTACAAAGTGCATTCCAACCACCACCCCCGCGTCATTCCGCCGCCTTGGCGAGGTGGAGGTCGAAGCCGGTCTTCGGCAGCAGCGAGGTCAGTTCGAAGACCTTGAAGCCATCGCCGGAAATTTCGGTTTGACGGAAGACGCCGGGCTCGACCTCCGACACCTGGCGCCGGCCCTCGAGATTGTCGAGGAAGTCCTGGGCGGCGCGGGCGTCCGGTTTGGCGAATGACGAGCTACGCACGATGTAGGCTTCCGCGGCGTAAGAGCGCACCAGCTTGGGCCAATATTTTTCCAGCAGAGAGGTGCTGGCGAAGACATCGGCCCAGATGATCCTCCCGCCGACGGCGGCAACCACGCCCACCGCGTTGCGCGCGCGAAGATCGCGGATCAGGCCCTGGTAGTCGCGCTGCACGGGAGCGGCGATTTCGTCCACCTGCTTTTTGACCTCGGTGTTCTCCATGACGCGCGCGTAAGAAGAAGTGCCGCGAATTTCGCCTCCCACTGCACCGGGCGCGGCTAAAGCGACAGATTCCTGGGCTGAACGCACGGAGTTCCAGACCTTCTGCTGGTCCTTGTCGGCCATGGCCTTGGAGCGCACGCTCGGTTGCGCCATCTGCGAAGACATGCCCTTGAAATTGCTGCTGACCTCGGTCCAGCGGCCGGGCTCGACGCAGAAGACGCTGAGATCGATGGGATCGCTGTGGGCGGGGACGAGGCGGTCCTTGCCAATGACGCGGTCCTGCTTGCCTCCGGTGACAATCTCGCCGGCCAGCAACAGCAGCGGTCGATTGGAGTTGTTGACCAGCACCAGGCGATTGACTTCGCCACCGCCGCGGGGAAGAGGACGCACGCCGCGACGCATGAGAGGCTGAATGCGTCCGGCCTCGGTGACGATGACGTCGCCGGAGCGCAGACCTTCGTCGAGGGTCAGGAACTCGGAGGTGTCGCGCGTGCTGGAGGCAACCACTGGAAAGATGGTGAGGTTGCCGTGACTGATGGGCGCTAGGACTTTGTAGGCGGGACGCAGGTCGCCGGCAAAGGCGGCGGTCACCAGGGCGAAAATAAAGATCGCAAGTTTGCGGACCATGGGCGTTCTCCTTGGCTGGAGCTGAGCTGGTGAGCTGCCGGCTCCGGCTCGAAGGAAGAACGGCAGGACGGGCAGGTTCTTGCAGGAAAAATGAGCACTGGAGCGCATAACGCGGCGGGCGATGATTTGTTACCATCAGCCATCGTGATGAGCGGGAGCACTCAATCCGTCGCGGCGCGGGCGAGGCTGGCCGGCATGGAGGAGCTATGCTCAGAATTGTTTGCGCGAAGCGGCGCCGCGAGATACGGGATCGCGCCGGCGGAATTCGAGCGCGTGCTGGAAACCATCGCCGCCAAGTACCTGCCGGCTGCCGCCACCGCGGAAGAAACGCGCGCCCTGCTGACGATGCTGCGCGTGGAAGAGCTGGCGCTGGCACGGGCGTGTGCCGCAGGTCACGAGCTGGCGTGGCAGGATTTCCTGACCAAATTTCGCGAAAAGCTGTATGAGGCCGCTTCGGCTATCGCCAAAGATGACGCGACCGGACGCGAATTGGCCGACTCGCTTTATGCCAATCTTTATGGCACGACCGCGCGCGACGGGCGGCGGGTGTCGAAGCTGGAGTGGTACACCGGGCGTGGTTCGCTGGAAGGATGGCTGCGCACGGTGCTGGCGCAGGAATTCGTCAACCGCTATCGCGGCCAGCGGCGGCTGGTGAGCCTGGAAGAAAAAGAGGAAGCAGGAGTGCAGTTCGCGGCGGAAGCACCGATCGCAAGCGTTGCGGTGGATGCGCGCGTGGAAGCTGCCACCGATGAAGCGCTGGCGCAGTTGAGCGCGGAGGATCGATTTGTGTTGGCGGCGTATTTTCTGGATGGGCGGAAGCTGGCCGAGATCGGACGCATGCTGGGAGTGCACGAATCGACAGTGAGCCGCAAAGTGGAGAAGGTCACCGCCGGCCTGCGCAAACGGATTCGCAGCGGCCTGACGGCGCGCGGCATGAGCACGCGACAAGCGGACGAGGCGCTGGAGGCGGACGTGCGCGATCTCCAGGTCAATGTGCGCGCGCGGCTGGCGCAAGAAACATTGTCGCCGCCGTTCTCCGGTGGAAGCGAGCGTGCCGGCGGCAACGAATTGGAGTGAGATGAGCGACGTACCAAAATTCGTGCGGCAACGGATGACGCAGGCGGGTTGGGGAGATCATCCGGACCCGAACCTGCTGGCCGCGTTCAGCGAGGGCGGGCTGACCAAGCGCGAACGAGAACAGGTGCTGCTGCACCTGGGAACGTGTGCCGCGTGCCGAGAGACACTGGCGCTGGCGATGCCGGAGAGCGGCAGCGCGCAGCCGGTCCCGGCTTCCGCGGGCGCGCGATGGCTGCGGTGGTCCATGCTGCGCTGGGCGGGAGTCGGTGCAGCCGTCGTGGTGGTGGCAGCGGCTGTGTTGATTGAGAGTTCGCGGCGTCCGGTGGAGGCACCGACCGGCAGCGGTGCCGCGCTAGTCGAGGAATCACAAGCGGGGAAACAAGCAGCAGCGAACAGCGCAGCGTCCGCTCCGGCGGCGGAGTCAGCGAAGCAGCCCACAACTTCCGCGGCGCTGAACAAGCAGGCTCCGGTTGTCAGCGGCCGAATGGAGACGCGGGCCGCCCGCGCTCCGGAAAAAGATTTGGCGGCAAGTCGCGATCAGCAGGCGAAGGCGGAACGCTTGGTCAACGACAAAGTTGCGGGCAAGAAGAAAGCGCCATCCAGTGAATTGGCCGGCGCTTCGCCTGCGGCTCCGCAGGGCGACAAAAAGCTGGCGCAGGTCAACGAGCCAAGGCAAGCCGAAGCGATGAAGCAATCGTACTCCGCGGCGGGGACAGCGAAACTGCAGCAGCAAGGCGAATCCATCCATGGCGAGCAGAGGCTCCCAGATCACATCCGATCCGCCGACCGTGCAAGTATGTCTGGTGGCATCGTGGCGGCGGAACAGAAGCCGCAGCAAGCGCCTGAACCAGCGCCGCAGGTTGGGCGCGCCAACGAATCGGTGGAGGTAGTCGGGCAGGCCGGCGCTTTGCAGACGCAGCAAGCGAAATCGCAGGATGAGCGGCGGTCCGATCTGGATATCGTGAGTAGCCCAAGAGCTACCCAGCGCGCCAGCAAACCAAGTGCCAGAGCCGGAGTCACAGGCGGTTCGATTGCATCCGGTGCACCTGCGGCCACGGCCGGACCCCTGATGAAAACCGCTCTCAGCGTGACGCCGCACTGGAGGCTTTCCACCGACGGCGCGCTGGAGCGCTCCACCGATGCGGGACGGAGTTGGCACCTGGTGCGCGTCGCGACACCGCAGGCGACACTGCGCTCGTTTTCCACCGTTGGCAGCGACATCTGGGCAGGCGGTTCAGGCGGGGCGCTTTATCATTCTGCCGACAGCGGGTGGACCTGGGATCGAGTGACCGTGAAAGCCGGCGACGCCAGGCTCGACGCCGACATTGTGCGCGTCGAATTCACCGACCCGCGCCGTGGGACCCTGACCACCGCCACGGGCGAGCGTTGGACGACCGACGACGGCGGGGCAAGCTGGTCGGTGAATCGGTGAACGTGGGAGCTGTGACGCGAATCACGCAACTTTGTCCGGCGCCGCGGTTTTGATTTGACAGGCGCGCCGCATCACGTATGATTGTGACGAATATGACTCCGCTGACCCATCGCCATCACCACCATCACCACGGCGACAACGTGCCAGCGGAGGTTTGCGCCTAAGCAAGCAGCAATCCTTAAGATCGAGCCCGCTGGCACCACGCCGGCGGGCTTTTTGTTTTTGCGAGGAGGCCATGGTGGAAATCGATTTCGACAAGATGCAGGGCCTGGCGCCGGCGATTGTGCAGGATGAAGCCAGCGGCGAGGTCCTGATGCTGGGGTTCATGAACCGGGAGGCGCTGCGCAGGACCGTGGATTCCGGCTACGCGACCTTCTTCAGCCGCACCCGCGGAAAACTGTGGATGAAAGGGGAAACCTCCGGCAACCGCCTGAAGGTGACGGCGCTCACTACCGATTGTGACCAAGATTCGGTGCTGGTACGGGTGCAGGTGGAGGGCGAAGGCAAGGTCTGCCACGAAGGCACGCGGTCGTGCTTCACCCGGCCCCTGCCGCTGGCAACGGAAGGCGGTGCGCGATGAAACTCCGGCTGGGAATTCCCAAAGGCAGCCTGCAGGAGGCGACCATCCAGTTGTTCGACCGCGCGGGCTTCAAGATCTACGCCAGCGGGCGCTCGTATTTTCCTGCCACCGACGATCCCGAGATCGAATGCATGCTGATCCGCGCGCAAGAGATGGCGCGCTACGTCGAACATGGCGCGCTCGACGCCGGGTTGACGGGACGCGATTGGGTAGTGGAAAGCGGACTGCAGGTGATGACGGTTGCCGACCTGGTGTACGCCAAGCAGAGCCGCGGCAAAGTGCGATGGGTGCTGGCCGCGCCAGAAGATTCGCCGTACCGGTGCGCCGAGGACCTGAAGGATTGCATTATCGCGACCGAGTTGGTGAATGTGACGCGCAGCTATTTTCAAGCGCGCGGAATTCCGGTGAAGGTCGAATTCTCTTGGGGCGCGACCGAGGTGAAGCCGCCGATGCTGGCCGACGCAATCGTGGAGGTGACCGAGACCGGGAGTTCATTGCGCGCGAACCGGCTGAGGATCCTGGACACGGTACTGGAATCGAACACGCAGTTGATCGCCAACACCGCGGCGTGGCAGGACGATGCCAAGCGGCAGAAGATCCAGAACATCGCGCTCATGCTGTGCGGAGCAATCTCGGCGCAAGGACGCGTCGGCCTGATGCTCAATGTGCAGAAGGCGGACCTGGCGGGAGTGCTGGCGGTGCTGCCGGCGTTGAAGCGGCCGACGATCTCCGCGCTCGCCGACGACGAATGGGTCGCGGTGAACACCATCATCGAGGAGGCGGTGGTCCGCGAGGTGATTCCGAAGCTGAAGGCAGCGAACGCGCAGGGCATTGTCGAGTACCCCCTCAACAAGGTGGTGGTCTGATGCGGACGGTGCGCGGGCGCAAGCTGAAGGCGGAAGCGGAACGCATTGCCGGGCGCGCCGCTTCCGGGCAGGCGGCGGTTGGAACGTCGGCACAACGCATTGTGACGGATATCCGCCGCCGTGGTGACGCGGCCCTGCGAACCTATGCTGAACGCTGGGATGGCCTGCCGAAGCGCGCGGACCTGCGGGTGGCGGCCGAAGAGATGAGGCAGGCGCTGCGGGCGGTGGCGCCGGAATTTCGCGCCGCCCTGCAGACGGCGGCGCGAAACATCCGACAGTTCTGCGAGTGGCAGATGCCGCGCAGATTCAGGCGCGAGATCCAGGCAGGAGTTTCCGTGGGACAGGAGATCCGGCCACTGGACTCGGTGGGCTGTTACGTCCCGGGCGGCCGTTACCCGCTGCCCTCATCGCTGCTGATGACAGTGATTCCGGCGCAGGTGGCGGGCGTGCCGCGCATCGCGGTGGTGTCGCCACGTCCGGCGCAGGAGACCCTGGCGGCGGCGGCGCTGCTGGGGGTGGAACATTTCTTCCGGGTTGGAGGTGCCCAGGCGATTGCGGCGCTGGCGTACGGAACTCAAAGTATGCCGCGGGTGAGCAAAATTGTGGGGCCGGGAAACAGCTATGTGACCGCGGCAAAAAAGCTGGTGGCGTTCGATTGCTCCATCGACATGCTGGCCGGCCCGACGGAAGTGGTGATCGTGAGCGAGGAGGGAAGTGCGGAGTTTATTGCCGCCGACCTGGTGGCGCAGGCGGAACACGATGCTGAGGCCCTGGCGGTCTTCATCACGTCATCGGAGAGGCTGGCGCACGCGGTTAAAGAAGCGACGCGGCGCCTGGCGCGCGGCAATCGGACGGCCGAAGAATCCCTGCGGAAAAACGGGCGGATCCTGCTGGCGGCGTCGCACGAAGAAGCGCTGGAGATCGCCAACGCCATCGCCGCCGAGCACATCTCGGTGTCACGCGAAGATGTAGTGCGGATCACCAATGCAGGTTCAGTGTTCGTCGGCGAATATTCGCCGCAGGCATACGGCGATTACGGCAGCGGTCCGAATCATGTGCTGCCGACCGGGGGGTCGGCCCGGTTCCGGGGCGGGCTCAGCGTGATGGATTTCGTGAAGGTCATCACGGTGCAGGAGGTCTCGCGGGCCGGACTGGAGCGCGCTGCCCGCGTGGTGACGACGCTGGCCACGGCCGAAGGATTGGTGGCGCACGCGCAATCGGTGCGCGCGAGGTGCGCCCATGCTTAAGCCGGCGGATGCCATCAGCCGCGTCAAGCCGTATCACCCGCCGCTCGGAGGACGTACCGGCCTGCGGCTGGACTTCAACGAGAATACAGAAGCGTGCTCGCCGCGCGTGTTGGAGCGGCTGCGCGGCATCACGGCTGAACAACTGACCCGTTACCCGGAACGCGATCCCGTGGAGCGGGTCGCCGCCGAATGGCTCGGCCGGTCGCAGCAA
The DNA here is from genome assembly GCA_963797035.1 of Terriglobia bacterium. Lineage (GTDB taxonomy): Bacteria > Acidobacteriota > Terriglobia > Terriglobales > Acidobacteriaceae > JAIQGF01. Next base: position 173,286 of record CAWCOC010000018.1, on the reverse strand, counting down.
GAAGTGCTGCTGACCAATGGCGTGGATGAGGCCATCCACCTGCTGTGCGAGACGTATTTGCAAGCCGCCGACGAGGCGATCATCGTGGTGCCGACGTTCGGCATGTACGAAGTGTGCGCCTCGGCAACAGGCGCGACGGTGGCGAGCGTGACGGCAGGCGAGGCATTCCGGTTTCCTTCGGAAAACGTCCTGGCGCGAGTTTCGCCGCGCACGCGGCTTGTCGCCATAGCCAACCCGAACAACCCCACGGGCACGGTTGCGGCGGCGGAGGAGTTGCTGGCGGTCGCCGACCGGGCGCGAGATGCCGCGGTATTGATTGACGAAGCGTACTTCGATTTCTACGGGCAGAGCCTTGTGGGAGATGTCGGACGGCGCAGCAACCTGTTCATCGCGCGAACATTTTCGAAGGCCTATGGCATGGCAGGACTGCGAGTGGGGGTGCTGGCCGGGCCGGCAACACAGATGGAGTTCGTGCGTCGCATTGCATCGCCGTACAACGTGAATGGAGTGGCGCTCGAGTGCTTGCCGGCGGCGCTGGACGATGGCGAGTATGTGCGCAGCTACGTGGAAGGCGTCCAGCGCGGACGCGCACGGCTGGAAGACGAACTGCGCGCGCTGGGAATTCCATACTGCCCGAGCCAGGCAAACTTCGTGCTGGCGCAGTTCGGCGCGTTGCGCGAGGCGTTCGTATCGGAGATGCGGCGCGGGGGCATCCTGGTACGCGACCGCAACCACGACCCGGGCTGTGCCGGATGCGTGCGCATCACCGTGGGTACGGATGCGCACACCGATCGTTTGATAGCAGCGCTGCGCGACTTCGCACGGCAGCACAGGCAATCGATGGAGGTGCCGGCATGAGGACGGCGCGGCTGCATCGCAAGACGAATGAAACCGACATCCGAATCGTCTTGCGGCTGGACGGCAAAGGGCGCTATCGCGTGTCCACCGGAATCCGCTTCCTGGATCACATGCTGGAGCTGTTCGCGCGGCATGGCGGTTTTGACCTGGAGCTGACGGCCGCGGGTGATCTGGACGTGGACCAGCACCACACGGTGGAGGACGCGGGAATTGCGCTCGGCGAGGCCTTCCATGCGGCGTTGGGAAACAAGCGCGGCATCTGGCGCGCCGGGTATTTTCTGATGCCGATGGACGAAACACTGGGCCTGGCGGCGGTGGATATCGGCGGGCGTTCGCATGCCGTGGTGGAGACGAAGGTGCGGACGCGGCTGGTAGGCGACCTGCAAGCGGAGCTGGTGCAGGACTTCTTTGACGGATTTGCGCGCGGCGCTCGCGCCAACGTCCACCTGAAGGTGATGTACGGGCGCTCCAGCCATCACAAGATCGAGGCGCTCTTCAAGGCGTTCGCCAGGGCGCTGCGGGTGGCCTGTTCGCGGGACGCGCGGCTGCGGCGCATGCTGCCGAGCACGAAGGGATTGCTGTGATCACCATTGTCGATTACAAGGCGGGGAACCTGGCGTCGGTGCAGAAGGCGTTTACGCACCTCGGGTGTGTGACCGAGATCACCGGCGATCCGGACATGGTGGCGAGGGCGTCGCGGCTAGTGCTGCCCGGAGTCGGAAACTTCGCCGCCACGTCGGCGCTCACGGAATCGGGGGTGCGCGAAGCAATCGGTGAGGCGATCGGTCGGGGAGTGCCGTTCCTCGGGATCTGCGTCGGCATGCAATGGTTGTTCGAGGGCAGCGAAGAGGCGGCGGGCGTCCGCGGGCTGGGGGCGTTCCGGGGCACATGCGCGCGATTTCCGGCGGGCGTGAAGGCGCCGCACGTGGGGTGGAATACGGTGCGTTGCACGGCTGACTCGCGCTTGCTGCGGGATGTCGATGGGGAATTCTTCGTTTACTACACGCACTCGTATCGCGCGCCCGCGTGCGAGGGCGCCGTGGGGCGCACGGAATATGGCGGCGAATTCGCAGCGGTGATCGAGCGGGACAATATCTTCGGAGTGCAGTTTCACCCGGAAAAATCGGCAGCCGCGGGGCTGCGGCTGCTGGAGAACTTCCTGCAATGCTGACCAAGCGAATCATCGCCTGCCTGGACGTGGACGGCGGCCGAGTGGTGAAGGGCACGCAGTTTGTGAGCTTGCGCGATGCGGGCGACCCGGCGGAGCTGGCGGCTGCTCATGCCGCCGGGGGAGCGGACGAAGTTGTCCTGCTGGACATCACCGCTACGCACCAGCACCGGCGCACGCTGCTGGAGACGGTGAAGCGGACGGCGCGGGAGCTGTTCGTACCGTTCATGGTCGGAGGCGGCATCGGATCATTGGAGGAGGCGTCGGCAGTGTTCGATGCCGGCGCGGACAAAATCGCCATTAACTCCGCCGCCATCCGACGGCCAGAGCTGATCACAGAGATTGCCAGCCGGTTCGGGTCACAGGCGGTGGTGGTCGCGATCGATGCCAAGTGGAATGGTGACGGCGATCACCAGGTCTATGTATCAGGCGGACGGACACCGGTGGACCGGACGGCGGTGGAGTGGGCGCGCGAGGCGGAACAGCGCGGGACGGGAGAAATCCTGCTCACGTCCATGGACCGCGACGGCACACGCGCCGGCTTCGATTGCGAACTGACGGCAAACGTCGAAGCGGCGGTCTCGATCCCGGTGATTGCGTCGGGCGGCGCGGGGTGCGTGGCGCATTTTGTGGAGGTGTTTCACAAGGGCCGTGCCGATGCCGCACTGGCCGCGTCGATTTTCCACTTCGGAATCCACGACATTCGCCAGCTCAAACAGGAGCTCCGGGATGCCTCGATCGCGGTGAGGTTCCCGTGCTGATTCCTTCCATTGATCTGATGGACGGAAAGATCGTCCAGTTGGTGCAGGGAGAGCGGAAAGCGCTGGAGTTTACCGATTTCGACTACTGGATCGAGCGCTTCGCTAAGTATGCGACTGTGCAGTTGATTGACCTGGACGCGGCGATGGGAAAGGGTAGCAACCGCGATTTACTGGAGCGCTTCACAGCGCGCCTGCCCTGCCAGGTGGGCGGCGGAATTCGCAGCGTGCAGGCGGCGCAGGACGTGTTGGCCGCGGGGGCGCGCAAGATTATCGTCGGCTCGGCACTGCTGCAGGAAAACAAGGCGAACCTCGCATTCGCCGCGGATCTGGAGCGAGCCGTGGGAGCGGAGCGGGTGATCGCGGCCCTCGACGCGCGCGGCGGCAAGGTCGCGGTACGCGGGTGGCGTGAACTTGTGGCCGTGAGCCCGGTCACGATGCTGGGTGAAGTGGAGCCCTACTGCGGCGGATTCCTCTACACCCACATCGAGAGCGAAGGCCTGTTGCAAGGCATTCCATTCGATGTGGTACGCGAGCTGCGGCGCGCAACGTCGCGCCGGCTGATCGTAGCCGGCGGCATCCGCTCCCAGGAAGAAATCGACGCGCTGGACCAGATGCAAGTGGATGCCGTGGTTGGCATGGCCATCTACACCGGCCGGCTGCAAGCTTGAATCTGAAGCACTTCTTGATTGCCCGGCATCTTCTTTATACTCGTGGGTTCCGAGAGAGGATGGTCGACAACTTGCGGTCAAAGGTGACGGCCGGCGACGCAACCGGACATGGAAAATGAACGTGAGTTGATCCGCGGAGTCGGGCTGGTCAACGCCACCGCGCTGAACATGATCGACATGATCGGCGTGGGGCCGTTCATCACCATGCCGCTGATCGTAAGCGCCATGGGCGGCCCGCAGGCGATGCTGGGCTGGGTGCTCGGCGCGTTCTTCGCCATGTGCGACGGCCTGGTGTGGGCCGAACTGGGCGCCGCGCTGCCGGGCTCCGGCGGATCGTATCGCTACCTGAAGGAAATTTACGGCCCGAAGCGGCTGGGTCGGCTGCTCTCGTTTCTTTTTATCTGGCAACTTTCGTTCAGCGCGCCGCTGTCGATCGCGTCGGGGTGCATCGGCCTGGCGCAGTACGGAAGTTATTACTGGCCGACGCTGGAGCGCACGCTGGCCGGCCACGACTTTCGGGTGATGCTGCCGCTGCTCGGACCGCTGGAAGCGCGCGTGGTGGTGACGGCGGGAACCTTTGTCGCGATCGCCGCGGTGCTCGCGGCCGTTCTGTTGCTCTACCGCAAAATCACGGTGATCGGGTGGATCTCGCGCCTGCTTTGGATCGGCGTGATCGGGACCGTCGCCTGGATCATCTTCGCCGGCCTGACTCACTTCAGTGCGGCGCGCGCGTTCAGCTTTCCGCCAGGCGCGTTTCACCTGAGCCATGAATTTTTCCTGGGATTGGGCTCGGCCATGCTGGTGGCAACTTACGATTATTGGGGCTACTACAACATTTGCTTTCTCGGCGGGGAGGTGAAAGACCCGGGCCGGACCATCCCGCGCGCGCTGCTGCTGTCGATTGTGCTGGTCGCCTGCCTGTACGTGGTGATGAACATCAGCATCCTGGGCGTGCTGCCTTGGCAGGAATTGCAACTGGCAACGCATTCCGGGACACGCTTTTACGTGGCGTCCACATTCATGGAGCGGATTTACGGCCCGTGGGCGGCGCGCGTGGTCACGGTGCTGATCATGTGGACCGCCTTCGCCTCGGTATTTTCGCTGCTCCTGGGCTACTCGCGCGTTCCCTATGCGGCGGCGCTCGACGGCAATTACTTCCGGGTCTTCGGGCGCGTGCATCCGAAGGGAAAATTCCCTTACGTCTCGATGCTGGTGATGGGGGCAGTGGCCAGCGCGGCGTGTTTTCTAAGGCTGGTCGACATCATCGCCGCGCTGGTGGTGATTCGAATCATGATCCAGTTCCTGTTCCAGACGGTGGGCGTAATCGTGCTGCGCATGCGTCGCCCTGACCTGCCGCGGCCGTTTCGTATGTGGCTGTATCCCGTGCCCGCGCTGCTGGCGACGGCGGGATTCCTGTTTGTGCTGGTCGAAAGAAAACACTTTCTGAAAGAAGTTCGCTACGCGGTGATTATCCTGGTGGCCGGCATCGTGGTGTACATGGTGCGATCCATGAGGCGAAAAGAATGGCCGTTCGGCGACCGCGCACCGGTAGTGCAGGAGGCCGACTCAAGGTAAAACTCGGTTTCCCTCAGGGGCTAAAGCCCCCATTTTTGGCGGGCCGGAGCCGCACGGCTGAGGCCGTGCCCTACCCAAACCAATTGAAGCCGTGCCCTTCCCAAATCAATTGAAGCCGTGTCCTACCCAAAACGATGTATGAGATAGCGACTAGGCGTCGGGCACTAGTTCGAAAGCCGATGTGATCGCCATGGCCGGCTGCAGGGTGCGATAGACCGGGCATTTTTCCTTGTAAACGGAATGCACTCGCTCCACCGTCTCACGCACAGTTTCACCCGCCTTAAGCAGGAAACGTACATGGACGCGGCGAATCACCAGCACGCCTTCGTCGGATTCGATTTCACCTTTAACATCCGCCGTCAGGCGGCCGTTCTTGGCATCGATTTGGCGCGCATCCAGCGCACCGGCAAAGGTGCCGAGCATTCAACCGCCGAGCGCGGCGACCACGTAGTCGATGGTGGCGGCGTGCGATTCCTTAAGCCGGGCGATGTCAATCCCGTAATGCTTGGCAATATCACCGTGCACGCTGAAGCTGACCGGTTGGGACTCGCCAGGAAGCTGTGCCACGCGCAAGGGTCCCGATTTGCGTTCGATCTTTATGTTCGATGTGTAGACGACGTCGGCCATGAGACACCTCAAGTATTGGAGATGGCGAGCGCGCAACGGATTCAATGCTTTCATTATTGTTCCCAACTCGCACCTGAAGGCATCCATAAAGATATGGTAACGAAGATTGAAAAACCTGACGCCGAATGGCGGAAGCAACTTTCGCCGGAGCAGTATCACGTCACACGGGAACATGGCACCGAGCGAGCGTTCACCGGCGAATACTGGAACAGCAAGGAGAAGGGAACCTATGCCTGTGTCTGTTGCGGCGAACCTCTGTATAGCTCGGAGACGAAATTTGACTCGGGCACGGGCTGGCCAAGCTTTTACGCGCCGGTCAAAGAGGAGAGCATCGGGACGGTGACCGACGGCAGCTTCGGCATGTCGCGGACGGAAGCGCGCTGTGCACGGTGCGAAGCGCACCTCGGGCACGTGTTTCCGGACGGCCCGGCGCCCACCGGGATGCGGCACTGCATCAATTCCGCCGCCTTGAAGTTTGTACCCTCGTGCAAAGACAACCGCTGAGGCGCCGTCAGTCGCCCTGGGTTTGCGCTTCCACGCCGGGATCCGATGTGAGTTGCTTGCTGAAGGGCAGCGCTTCGCCGGCACCCGGATTATCGAGCGGAACCGGCTCCAGCCATAGTTTCGACAACGAATGCCGGCCATGGACGGCGTCGCTAAATTCGCGCTGCAACAGGCGCGTGACCGGGCCGGCCTTTCCCGTGCCAATGGTGCGGCCGTCGATTTCGCGCAGCGCGATCACCTCGGCGGCGGTGCCGCAGACGAACACCTCGTCGGCAATGTAGAGCTGGTCGCGCGAGATCGGCTCCTCCACCACTTTGAGTCCAAGAGCGCGGGCCAGCACCATGAGGCTGTCGCGCGTGATGCCTTCCAGGATGGCGGCGGATGGCGGAGTGTAGAGCGCGCCTCGCCGCACCAGAAAAATATTTTCGCCAGTGCACTCGGCGACGTAGCCTTGCGGGTCGAGCATGATCGCTTCTTCGAACCCGAGGCGCAGCGACTCGGTGCGGGCGAGCACGGAATTGGCGTAGTTGCCCGAGACCTTCGCCTTGGTCATCATCACGTTGGAGTGATGGCGGGTGAAGGAGGAGACGTTGGCGCGCACGCCACGCTCGAGCGCGTTTTCGCCGAGATACGCTTCCCACTTCCATACCGCGATGGCGGCGTGCGCCACACCGCTGTCGAGCGTCAGGTTCCAGCCGCCCTCGGCCAGGTAGATGAGCGGCCGGATGTAGCACTCAGGAAAACCATTGGCGGCGACCGTTTCCTTCACCGCTTCGGTCATCTGCTCGATCGTGAAGGGCAGGTCGCGAAAGCCGAGCACACGCGCCGAGTCAAACAGCCGCCGCATGTGCTCGTGGAGCCGAAAGATGGCCGGCCCGGTGGCGGTGGAGTAGCAACGGATGCCTTCGAACACCCCGATGCCATAGTGCAAGGCGGGGGTCATGAAGTGCACGGTCGCATCTTCAAAACGGAGCATCTTGCCGTTCATCCAGATGTATTGCGAAGTGGCTGGCATAAGTCCGATCCTGTGAGCGCGGCGCATTGCCGCCGGATAGATTCAACAAAAAACCCACCGCTGTGCCGGCGGTGGGTTCGGGGTTGGTCTTGTGGATGATTACCCGCCCGCAGCCGCCATGCGCCGCGGAATTCCCGCAATCGCGGTTGGTGCGGCGCCGACAGCTGAGGCCAATCGAAGCATGCTGAGAGAGACTATAGAGCGGAGCGGCGGCGCACCGCGAATGCAAATTTTCGATGCATGCGATGAAAAAACCGGCCCGTGATGACCGCGGCGGCGACCGCCCAATCGCGCCCTCGGGCGGCACGCTGGCCGGCCGGTTTCAGCGACTCGCATGGCGGGTGCAGCCGCGTCGCGAACAGATTTCACCGGCGCAAAGACGAGCTTGGAGCGATGTGAAGATGCCTCGTTGCACGATATAAATCGAGTCCAGCGCGCGCCGCCCGGACAAACTTCCACTTATCGTCGCCATAAATTTCTTTTGTAAAAGTAAATCCGATGCCTGTCACCGGAAGTATGCATTGGACTGCGATCGCAACCAGCAGCTACTTTCCTCTCGCTGGTCGTTTGGTTCGCGAGAAATTCTGACAATCGAATTGCACGCGTACTGCGGGGGGAAAGAGAGTTTCTCCCATGAAGTGGTTGCAACTGGGCGCTCTGGCAGCACTGGTCGCGGTGGTCACGGCCCCGTTAAGCGTAAAGGCTCAAGCCAACATGGCCGACGAAAAGCCGGCGGAACTGATGCAGCGGGTTCAAGAGATGGAAAAAGAACTGGTCAGCTTGCGGGCGGAGGTGACGGCGTTGAAACAGGCGCAGACTGCGGCGCCGGCGGCAGCTCCGGCATCCGCGGCGGCCCTGCCTGCGCAAGCGAGCAGCGCGCCGGCCGGCGCCGCGTTATTGCTGGGCGGCGCAACGCTCAGCGGGTTCGTCGACACGTATTATGGCTACAACTTCAACCAACCGCAGTCGCAGACCAACACGCTGCGCTCCTTTGACGGTCCTTCGAACCAGTTCGCGTTGAACCTGATCGAACTGAACTTCGACAAGCCTCCGGACCCGACCAACAGCCGCCTGGGTTACCACCTCGGCTTGGGCTTCGGACAGGCGATGAATGCGGTGAACTCAACCGACCCAGCTGGGCTGGGCTTCGCGCAATACCTGAAGGAAGCGTACCTCTCCTACCTGGCGCCCATTGGAAAGGGCCTGCAGGTGGATGTCGGTAAATTCGTGACGCCGCTCGGCGCCGAGGTGATCGAGACCAAGGACAACTTCAACTACTCGCGCGGCCTGCTGTTCAGCTACGCCATCCCGTACTACCACTATGGGCTGCGCGCCAAGTACTCCTTCAACGACAAGTACTCGGTGACCGGCTTCCTGGTGAACGGCTGGAACGATATCTACGACAACAACACCGGCAAGACCTATGGCGTGACCTTCGGCTGGAACCCGACGAAGAAGGTCAGCCTGGCGCAAGGCTACATGTTCGGCCCGGAAACGGCGGGTACAAATGCCCACTGGCGGCAGGTGAGCGACACGGTGGTGAGTTACTCGCCGACCACGCGGCTGACCACGAGCTTGAATTTCGACTATGGCCGTGGCGATCGCGTGGTGGGAATTCCCACGCCGGTGTTTTGGACCGGCATCGCAGGCTACGTCAAGTATGCATTTAACGACCGTTACTCGATGGCCACGCGCTACGAGTACTACAACGATCACGATGGCTTCACGACCGGAACGACGCAGCACTTGAACGAATTCACGGGCACATTCCAGCGCATCGTCGCGCACCACCTGATCACCAGACTGGAATTCCGCCGTGACGTTTCCAACCGACCGGTCTTCACCAAGGGCACGACGCCGGTTTTGGGACAGAACACGATGGCAGCCGGCCTGGTGTACTCGTTCGACTCCCAGGAGAGGAAGGAATGACGGCGCACGATGTAGCTTCGCGCGTGTTTCTCTGCCTGTTGGGAGCGGGGATGTTTATTGCCGGCATTCTCGGGACCGTGAAGCAGGGTTGGTGGAGGCAGTAAAGGAGGCTGTTTTCGGGGACAGCCTATATCCGGGATGGCGGCGCGGTAAATCAAACCCCGAAGGCCAGCAGCCGCGCCGCACACCCGGACCAATTTTCAAGGAGAACCGACGATGGCAGCGAATCGGAAACAAGCAAGCAGTCTGGGAGCGTTTCTCATCGGGTTCACGCTTCTGCCGGCGGGGTTGATGACCCGCGCGAGCCACCCCGGCGTGGGGATCGTCGTGGCGGTGGCCGGTTTCGGCCTGATCGTCCAGGCCATGGCAGTGGCCCATCGCATCAAGCGGCTGGAAGTTACCGACCAGAGCTAAACGGAAGAAGGAGACAGCAATGAAACTACTCGCAATCGTCATCGCGCTTCTGGGCTGGCTGGTACCGCTGGCCGGACTGGCGCTCACCGCCTCCAGCAGCATCCGGCTGGGGCTTTGTCTGCTCGGCATCACCATGTGCGGCTTTGCCATCCTGGGGATGCTCAACCCGGCGTACATGAAGCACGCAATCTGGAAGCAGTAGAGGAAGAGATCTTCAGGAGAACGAGCATGAGAGTGATGCGACTCGCAGTGAACGTTGCAGTGGCCCTGCTGCTGACTGGCATGGCGGTTGGGGCTGAGACAGCGCCGGCGCCGGCGCTGGCAGGCTCGACCGTGATCAAAGACGTGGCGACCCCGAGCGCCGCCGATCTCGCCAAAGGTGACCCGGCGGGCGACAAGACGGGCACGGCCACGGATGTTGCCGTAGGCGATGCCAAGGCCGGACTTACGCTGGCCGATCTGGCCAACCAGGCCGGACAGAACAAGGTGGCGATCAACTTTACGTGGACGCTGATCGCGGGCTTTCTGGTCATGTTCATGCAAGCCGGATTCGCGTTCGTGGAGACCGGACTGTGCCGCGCCAAGAACGCCAACCACACCATGATGATGAATTTCATGGTGTACGGCTTCGGCCTGTTCGCTTACTGGGTGTGCGGATTTGCCATCCAGATGGGTGGCGTGGGTGGCGTGGTGAACCTGGGCGGCACGGCGCCGCTGACCCACGAATTTGCCATCAACATTCTGGGCAAGAGCTGGGGATTGTTCGGGACCAGCGGGTTCTTTCTGAAGGGCGCCACCTACGACGTCGGGGTGATGGTCCTGTTCCTCTTCCAGATGGTTTTCATGGATACGGCGCTGACCATCGTGACCGGCTCGGCGGCGGAACGCTGGAAGTTTGCCGCCTTCGCGATCTGCTCGGTGCTGATGGGCGCCATCACGTATCCGCTGTTCGCCAATTGGGCCTGGGGCGGAGGATGGCTGTCGACGCTGGGAACGAACTATGGCTTGGGTCACGGCTACGTTGATTTTGCCGGATCGGGAGTGGTGCATGCGGTCGGGGGGATCACGGCGCTGGCCGCAGCCATCGTGATCGGACCGCGCATCGGGAAGTACAACCGCGATGGTTCACCGAATGCGATGCCCGGCCACGACATGGTGATCGTGCTCGCCGGGTGTTTCATCCTCGCGTTCGGGTGGTTCGGTTTTAATCCGGGCAGCACGCTGGGCGCTTCCGGCAATGGAAACCTGCGCATCGCGACGGTGGCGGTCAATACCATGCTGGCCGGCTGTACCGGATCATTCGGCGCCATCTTTTATATGTGGCGCCGCTATGGCAAGCCGGACGCTTCGATGACCGCGAATGGACTGCTCGCCGGCCTGGTGGCGATTACGGCCCCTTCCGGATTTGTGAACACGACGGGCGCCGCCATCATCGGACTGATCGCGGGCGTGCTGGTGTGCCTGAGTTGCGAATTCTTCGAGCGCACGGCCAAGATCGACGACCCGGTCGGCGCCATCTCGGTCCACGGAATTAATGGCATCTGGGGCGTGATCTCGGTGGGACTGTTCGCCGATGGCACCTCCAACTATGGCGGAGGCTGGAACGGCGTCAATGGTTCAGTCCGCGGCCTGTTCTATGGCGATCCCTCACAACTGATCGCTCAACTGTTGGGCGTTGCCACGCTGGTGGGCTTCGTCTTCAGCCTCTCCTTCGCCTTCAACGTGCTGGTGGAATGGCTGGTGGGGCAGCGGGTATCGGCGGAGGCGGAGTTGGAGGGCCTGGACATTCCGGAGATGGGTTCTCTTGGCTATCCGGAGTTCGTGCTGAAGATGCAACGCACCACGACGGCGCCACCAGAAATGTCGCCGGCGTTCAAAACCATACCCGCGGTCGCGCCCTCGTACGGGAGCGGCGATTGATGCGGCCGGCCGGGGACGTGAACCAACGCTCCGGCCGATTCCATGGTGCAGTCAGCGCAGCAGGGAGGGAAATGCAATGGTGAAAGTTGAAGCTATCGTCCAAATGAACCGGTTCGAATCCGTGAAAGACGCGCTTCATCAACTCGGAATCGAAGGCATGACGGTTTCCGAGGTCCGCGGGCACGGGCGTCAAAAGGGCCACACCGAAACCTACCGCGGGCGCGAGTACAGCGTGGACCTGATCCCCAAAATCAAGATCGAGCTGGTATTGCCGGACAACATGGTCGATCCGACGGTGGACACCATCATCCAGACCGCGCGCAGCGGCAAGATCGGCGACGGGAAGATTTTTCTTTCCCGGGTGGAAGAGGTGATCCGCATCCGCAACGACGAACGCGGCGTTGCCGCGCTCTAGGTGAGGAGGAACACGGTGAACATGAGGGACAATTACGAAAAGTACGAGGGTCCGATGGAACTGGCGCCGCACTGCGCCAAGGTTCCAGCGCAAGCGCTGCCGCACTTTCGCGAAGGGCTGGAGCAACTCAACGTGGGAGAACCTGCTGCGGCCGTGCTGGCGCTAAATGCCGCGCTGGAACACGCCCCCAACCATCCCGACGTACACGTCGCGCTCGGGGTGGCGTACGCCATGACCAGCCAAATTTATCCCGCGATCGATCACTTGACGCGGGCCTCCGATCTTGAACCGGGGAGCTTTCACGCGCAATTCAAGCTGGCGCAGCTGTACTTCACGCTACGCGTTCCGGCGAAAGGGTACGAGTTAGCGCGGCGGGCGCTGTCGTGCGCCGAGACGCTGGAGGAACGCAGACTGATCGCGCAACTGCTCCGGCATGAACGGCAGCGCGAGCACCACGGCATCGCCCGTCCATGGTTCAACAAGGCGTTCAGCCGCTCCGCGCTGTGGATTGCGGGCAGCGGCACGGCTGCCCTGATTGCGGCGCTTGTCCTGCACTTGCACTGAGTTCCTGATACAGCGGAGGAATTGACATCGCATGCTGCTGAAATTGGTCACCAACTTGAAACATGAGCGCGTCGCGCTGGCGTTTGCCGTGTTGATCGGCGGCGTACTCACGGTGCGCTTCGGCGCGCCTCCGCTGCCGGTGTTGCTGGGTTGCGCCGCCGCGGTGCTCACCACGGCGGTTCTGAAGGCGAAGCGCAACCGAAACTGATCGGAGAGTCGATGGACGCATCGCTGCAATGCCTGCTGTTCATCGCCGTCCTGATTTTTTTTGCCAAGGTGATGGCCCACTTGGGATCTCGCTTCAGCTTGCCGCTGGTGCTCGGCGAACTGGCAGCCGGGGTCGTGCTGGGCCCCACCCTGCTGAACGCATGGCATATTTCATGGTTCTCTTCCTCCGCCGGAGCCAATCCATCGCTGCTGCCCGCGGTGTTTCAAGTGCTGGCGGAACTGGGCGTTGTGGTGCTCATGTTCCTCGCCGGGCTGGAAACCGACGTTGCACTGCTGCGGAAAAGCCTCGGCTCCGCCTCCGCTTCCGCGACGGGTGGTGTCCTGTTGCCACTGGTGGGCGGAGCCATGGTGTCGCGCATGGCCGGGATGGGGTGGCGGGAATCAATTTTCATCGGGACTGTGCTCACGGCCACGAGCGTAACCATCACGGCCCAGACCCTTCTCGACCTGGGGAAGCTGCGCTCCCGTGCGGGTTCCACGATCCTCGGCGCGGCGGTGATTGACGACGTGCTCGGCCTGATTGTTCTCTCGGTGGTGATCGCTATCGGGTCGGGCACGGCGAACGCACCTTCCGGATTGGCCAGCGCGACTGTGCCGGTGGCGCGCATGGCGCTCTTCCTGGCGGCGGCCTTCCTGCTGGGCCCGCGACTGGTGCGGCTGGTTCTCCAACGCATGCAACCGACGAGCGAGAATCACACCGCGTTCGCGGCGGCGCTGGCCCTGGCGTTTCTGTCCGCCTTTTTCGCGGGATATTTGGGTGGAATGGCGCCCATTACCGGCTCGTACCTGGCGGGAGTGTTTGTCGCTGCCACGCCGGCACGCACGGCCATCGTCGACTCCGTGCGCGCGATGTGCCAGGCCTTCTTCGGGCCGGTGTTCTTCGTTTCCATCGGACTGCAGGTGGATGCGAGAGACTTGGGCGGACACCTGGGCTTCTTCTTCGTGCTGGTGCTGGTGGCGGTTGCGGGCAAGATTCTTGGATGTGCCGCAGGAGCGCTGGCCACCGGTTTCGGCGCGCGGAACTCCATCATCGTCGGAGTAGGCATGATTCCGCGCGGAGAAGTTGGCTTGATTACCGCCAGCATCGGCTTCGCCGCCGGCGTGATCTCGCGCGGCATTTACGTGCAGGTCGTGGTGCTGGTGCTGGCTACTACCTTGATCACGCCCGCCCTGTTAGGGCTGATGTTTGGGCGGCGATCCGCCGCCGAAGCCGTGCTGGTCCCACTGACCACGGAATCGCAGGAAGAATTCGTCGCCCCGGTTTAGTCTGTCCCTTCGCGTCACCGGATCGCGTTCCGGTGATATCTTTATCGTTCATTGAGATTCATACTCGCGGTTGGCGATTGCTGGAGACCAAGTCGCCGGCCGGCGTATCCCATGGACATTCTCGACCAGCTTTTTGAAAAGCACTTCCACTCGCCGGTAACGCGAGTGCAGCCGCTGCAGGGACAACTTGGCGGCTCCGGGCGCCGCATTATCCGGCTTTCCAACGAAAAAGCCAGCGCGATCGGGATCTTGTATGACGTTCGCGAGGAGAACGCAGCCTTCCTGGAATTCTCCCGGCATTTCCGCAAGCACAAGCTTCCGGTGCCGGAGATTTACGCGGAAGATCTGAGCCGCGGCGCTTACCTGGAACAAGACCTCGGCGATACCACATTGTTCCAGTTTCTGTCCGATCATCGCAGCGGCGACAACATCGCTGCGGAGGCGGTGCAGGCATATCGAAAAGCGGTGGCCGCGCTGCCGCGGTTCCAGGTGGAGGCCGGACGCGATCTGAATTACAAGCACTGCTACCCACGCGGCAGCTTCGATCGCCAGTCCATCGCCTGGGACTTGAATTACTTCAAGTACTATTTCCTGCGGTTGGCCGGTATTCCGTTCAGCGAGCAGGCGCTGGAGGACGATTTTGGCAGGCTGACAAAATTCCTGTTGAGCGCCAACCGCGACTATTTTCTGTACCGCGATTTTCAGTCCCGCAACATCATGCTGCTCGATGGCGAGCCCTGGTTTCTCGACTACCAGGGCGGACGCAAAGGGGCCCTGCACTACGACATTGCCTCGCTGTTGTACGACGCCAAGGCCGACTTGCCTGCGGAACTGCGCCAATCGCTGCTGAGCGAGTACCTGCAGGCGCTGAGCAAGTATGTTGATCTAAGCCGCGACGCGTTTATGGAGCACTACTATGCGTACGTTTATATCCGCATCATGCAGGCGCTGGGGGCCTACGGTTTTCGTGGATTCTACGAACGCAAGCCTCATTTCCTGCAGAGCGTGCCCTATGCGCTGAATAACCTGCGCTGGCTGCTGCACAACACTAAGTTGCCCATCGCCATCCCGGCGCTGACCAAGGCGTTTCAAAGCATGCTGGGTTCGGAGCAGCTGCAGACGATCGCGTCGGGTTCCAAGAACCTGGTGGTGCGCATTTTCAGCTTCTCGTTTCATGTGGGCCTGCCCAAGGATGACACCGGCCACGGCGGCGGGTTCGTGTTCGATGCGCGCAGCATCCCCAACCCGGGGCGCGACCAGCGTTTCCGCGCGTTGACGGGCAAGGACGCGCCCGTGGTCGAATACCTGGAACAACAGGAGAGCGCGCACAAATTCCTGGCCAACGCGACGGCCCTGGTGGATGCCAGCGTCAGCGACTACCAACGGCGCGGATTCAAGAGCCTGATGGTCTCATTCGGTTGCACCGGAGGCCGGCATCGGTCGGTGTACCTGGCCGAACAATTGGGGAAACATCTGCGGGCCAAGAACGGCCTGGATGTCGTGGTGCGGCACCTGGCATTGGAGAACACGGGCGAATGAAAGCCATGGTCCTGGCGGCGGGGCTGGGCACGCGTTTGCGGCCGCTGACCAACGACCGGCCCAAGGCCCTGGTGGAAATTGCCGGCCGGACCCTGCTGGAGATCACGCTCTCGCGCCTGCAACGGTTCGGGATACGGGACGTCATCGTCAACACCCACCACTTCGCGGATCTGGTCGCCGACTATCTGAAGACGAACGATAATTTCGGGATGCAGGTTGCTGTCTCGCACGAACCGGAATTGCTGGACACGGGTGGCGGGCTGAAAAAGGCCAGCTGGTTTTTCCTGGAAGGATCCGACTCTGACGAGCCGTTCATTGTGCACAACGTCGATGTGATCAGCACCATCGATTTGGACCGAATGGTGCAGTTTCATCGGGAATCGCAGGCGCTGGCTACGCTGGCGGTGCAGGAGCGAAAAACCTCGCGCTATCTTCTCTTTGAAGAGCAGAGCCATCTCTGCGGCCGGAGCAGCGGGGGCGATGCGCCGCCTGAATTGGTTCGGCCGGTCGCGCAGTCCCAGGCGCTGGCGTTTTCCGGCATCCACGTGATTTCGCCTCAACTATTCAGCAAGATGGTGGAAAAGGGCATTTTCTCAATCGTCAACTGCTATCTCCGGCTGGCAGGCGCCGGCGAGACCATTGCCGGCTTTCGCGCCGACGAGTATTACTGGCGAGACTTGGGGACCAGGGAGAACCTGGCACAAGCGGCCGAGGACCTGCAACAGAAAATTGTTTCGGCGTGATTCGGCGGTGTCCCGCGCCGGTGGCGCAATTCGGAGTCCTCGGACTTCCTTCTCAGCAAAATTTTGCAGAAGTTTTCCACAGGCGAAATGATGGGCCGGAGCCCTGTTTTTTCGTGGCTTTTCTGATTCAGGCGGGAAGAGTGTTTACTACCTAGTCAATTGTCCGGCGATGTATGACGTGCTATACCCTGCGAACCTTTTGTGGGGTCTTGTCAGCCGTCCTTCAAATTCTTATGCCACGCCACTTCCTTGGCTGTTCGCTGTTGTGCATCGTCGCCATTGCCTTGTCGCAGGCAGGCTGCGGTGCGGGGCAAACCACCACGCTGCAGGATGTTACTCCCACCTCGAACACGGTGACCCCGGTGTTCAAGGCGCAGACGCTACAGCCGCCGACCAACTGCCTGCCCTGCCATCAACGGCAATATGACGAATTGCGCAGCTCGGTGAAGTCCGGCTATCGCAACGTGAGCCCGCTGTTCAATGGCCTGGAGGCCGCCTCGAACCTGGTGAGTGGCGGATTGCTGCGCCCGGTATATCCCGACAGCACGGTTGTGTTGCCCGATGGCGTGGTGCTGAACAGCAACATGTTTACGACACCGCTGCTGACGGAAACGCGCCAAGTGCAGGCCGGCTTCTGCTTCAGCTGCCACGACGCGGCGGTGGAACGCTTGGGCAATGACCCCAACCAGCGCGAGGTTCCCCAGTTGCCGGGGCTGGGCACAAGCTTCCTGCCGGAACTGCTGCGTCCCTTGCGCGACTACCACCTGGTGGATTCCTCGGGCAAACAGATCATCCCGGCCCAAATCGGGGGGTATCCCCCGGCGGGAGCGCAACCTTCGCTGGGAGCCGCAGGCATCACCTGCGATGTTTGCCACAACGTGGGCGGCCCGGACATCAACCGCAGCTTCCAGCGCGATGGCTTCGCCAACATGAGCCTGATCCTGAACGAGACCGTCGAGAAGGTGGGGCCGTTCACGCAGCCGGTGGCAGTGAAAGGCAATTTTCACGTCGCCAGCAACGATCCGGCGAAGATCAATTTCCTGCGCAGCGCAGCGTTCTGCAATGCCTGCCACGACGTGCGGGTGCCGAACAACAACCTGACCGCCGAAGAGCACAACATCAATTCCGGCGGCGAAAAAGTAAAGTACTTCCGGCTGGAGAATTTGAGCACGGAATGGCAAACCGGGCCGTACAACAGCACCAGCAACCCGTTCGGGAAAGTGGTGCGCTGCCAGGATTGCCATATGTCGCAGTTCCCGTTCGGCGGCAACTCCACTTACAAAGTCGGGGACCTGACAATAACCAGCGCAACACCAGGCGTATTCGCGACTGACTTAGCCGCAGTCCCTGGCGTTTCGACCGACGGCAACGCGCCTCTGCCGCAGCGCAAGGTCGTGAGCCATTATTTTACCGGGATCGATGTGCCGCTTCTGTCAGTCCAGGAGTTGAGGGACCGTCTGGGCAGCACCTATCCAGACCCATTCGAGGCGGGCACCGATTCGCATGGCATTCCCAATGCGCTGGAGACCCGCCGCGAAGCCTTGATGAAGCAGTCGGTGCGCCTCGACCTGGGTAAGACGGATGCCACGGCAAAATTGACGGAGCCGCTCACAGTTCGGCTGGAGGCGGTTGCGCTGACGGGGCATCGTTTCCCGGCCGGGTTCTCGCAGGAGCGCACGGCCTACGTCGAGCTGACGGTTAAGGATGACAATGGTTTCCTGCTCTATCAATCCGGTTACGTAGTGGACAAGCCGCATCCGCAGACCGGCGAGGTGGCGCCCGACGGCAACCTCGACGATGAAGATATCGAGCACGTGCACGCGGTCGTGGACCCCGGACATCACACCGCGACCTACACGCCGGGCACGACGAATAACGGCCATTTGAACCTGGTGTTCGAGTCCGGTCCGGACAACGGCCCGGACGCTCGCGTCTACACCGGCGCGCAAGAGGGCTTGGTGCTGTTCCGCAACGAATTGACCAAGATCATCCTGCCGGGCGAGGCGGTGGGAAGAACGGATGCCGGCGGCAACCCGATCATCGCGACCAAGCCGCACTTTGAGGAGACGTTCAGCGCGGGATTGGCGAATTCGGTGGATAACTATCGGGCACTGGCGCCGCTTCGCCCCACCCAGTTCAACTACGAGATCAATCTGCCGACGGCGGCGGAGCTGGCGGAGCTTGGCGTCACGCTGAAAGGCCCGCTGCATGTGCATGCGCAGGTGAATTTCGAGCACTTTCCGCCGCTGTTCATGCGTTTTCTGGCAGCCACCACGGGTCCCAACGGACCCGCCGGTCACAGCTTGCAACTGCTGAACGAGGGCGTGATCGACTCGTTCCTGAGGAACATTCGTTCCATTGCGTCCGCCGATTTCACGGTCACCCTGGAGCCGTAATTTCATGCGATGCCTGAGATCGATGCTTGTCACATTGTTCGTGGTCGCCGCCGCGGCGGGGGGAGCCTCCGCGCAGGATTTGTATCAGACGACAAACCCGTATTATCCGATCCCGAACCCGTTTTACTTCGAGGGTAAGGTGACCTGGGAATACCTGCAGATCACGACGCCGAAGAACTTCTGGGAGTTCCTGCAACGCGGCATCCACAAGCAGGACGACCTGGAAGACGAGGCGGGTGCAATTGCTGATTACGAAACGGCCCTGGCGGGCAACAGCTTGCAGAACGGCACCTGCCAGCTGGTTACGTCGGCGAGTTTTGTAAACGGAGCGCTGCCGAGCACGCTGACTCCGCCTCCGTGCATGTTCACAGTGCGGCTACGGCTTGGGCACCTGTTGCGCGAGAGCGATCCCGACCGGGCGATCGCACTCTTCCAGGAAGTCTTGCAAATCGATCCACTGCGGCTGGACACCAGCGCGCTGATCGGCGAGGTCTACAAGTTCAAGGCGGAGAATACGTCCGATCCGACCGCTAAGAATGCTGCGTTCCAGAGCGCAATCCAGGCATTCCAGGCGGAGCTGGCGTTGTCGCCGGTGACGGCGACCTTCATCGCGCAAACCGCCGACCAGGCCAATAACGCGCACGTTCACTGGGAACTGGCGGAGATTTACGAAGAGCTCGGCATGGCGGCGAATGAGAAGAGCGCACTCCAGGCTTATGTGCTGGCGACGCAGTGGCACAGCGATACCTACCCTTGGAGGATCGCGCTGGCGCAGGCCCGGATCCAGACGTTGAGTGTTCGCAAGTAAGCAGCAGCCGTTGGGACATCAGCAACCGCAGTTGACGGTATATATGCGAGGTCTGGCGTTGCCATTTCGCAAGAGGCTGTACTGCATCGGAGTGTCGCTGGTCCTGGTCGCGGCTTCGGCAGCGCAACAGCCCGCGACCGCCCCGGCACCGGCAGCGCAGCAGCCCGCGGCTGCCCCGGCGCCGGCAGCGCCCGCCATCGCGGACGCATGGGGGACAGTCTTGCAGAATGCCGTGCCCGCCGAGCACCCCGACGTCGCGCTCTCGGCGCCCCAGGTGCCCGGGCATACCGGGGCGGCGCTCGATTTCATCAATCATTTTTATTTCGAAACCAGGACCGAATACTGGCGCACGCAAACCGACTTCAGCGGTCAGCCAACCCTGACCGGCGTGATCAATGCTCCGCCAGGAACAGCGTTTAATCCCGCCGGCTTTGGGGATCCCTCGGTGTTTCAGCCCAGCACGAATGAGCTTTACAGTTTTCTGAACTTCGGAACGCGTGGCTGGGGCTCGGACCGGGTGAACACCGATTTCTCGATGCGCTATCGCACTGACCTGTCGCACGTCAACCTTGGCTCCCCAGGTCAGGACATCCTGAATACCTTCACCGGCAACCGCAAGTTCGAGCTGCAGACCGGCTACATTGAAGTGAACGGAAAACCGGGAGACGGATTTTTCTCGGGATCGACGTTGCGGCTGGGACGGCAATACGTGTACGGCGCGGAACTGGCCTCGCTCGATGGCCTTTCTTTCACCCGTAACCGCCCGAAGTACTCCGTCACCATCTTTGGCGGACGGAGGTTCACCTATTACAGCGATCCCGATCAGCGCGCCATCGGCGGCGTCGATTTCGTCTATCGCCTGGGCAGCGCGAGCCTGGAGTACTCCGGGCTCTTCTATGTGAAGGGAAGCCACATATTCAGCTACCGGCAGCGCCTGCCGAAGGACTGGCTATTCAACAGCTACTTCAAAATGGTGGGCGGCAGCGCGGTGGACTTCAGCGCCAGCGGCATGTGGTCGCCGAGCAACGGCAAGACCACGCTGCGCCTGGGCTTTTTCCAGAAGCTGACCAACAAAGACTATTTTTACGATTACACCTACAACGCCCGCGATCTCGATCCGTACAACACGCTGCAGCGGCTCTACCTGGGTCCGCTGTCGCCCTATAGCCAATTCACCATCGATCTGCACCGGGCGATCACCCCGCGGCTGCGATTGGGAGGCACGCTGTGGATCCGGCGGCTGAATGACGACCGGGATCAGGGACCGTTCGACACTTCGTTCCAGGATTACCGCATCGATGCGCAGGTGTTCCCCTGGAGGCGAATCGAAACTTTTCTTGAGTACCACGAACGCGATTCGGACCGGAAGAATCCAGTCCCTTCCGCTTCCTTTGACGACGTCTCTGCCGCGGGTGAAACCAAGATCCAGGATCTGAGCCTGCAACTGGGCAAGAGCTTCGCCGAGGGCAGATTGAGCGTGAGGGGAGGCGGGTTTCTGCGCCGCATTCAGTTCCAAGACCAGTTCTTCCTTCTCAGCAATGCCTGGGATAAAGGCTGGCTGGGCAATGCGGCGGTCCGGTTGGACCAACATACCCGGCTTTATTTCGACTACTCACTCGACACCGACTACTTTGTCTGGAGACCGAGTATCAAGAATGCGCAAGTCTTTCGGATGGGCGTGAATTGGAAATATTGAACATGACTCGCGGCTGGCGGCGGTTGTTATTTACGGCGATGTGGATGGGCGCGGTGTTTTGCCTGTGGATGCAGGTGCGCGCTGCTTCGCCGCAGGAAGAAAAGCCCACCCAGGCGAAGACAGAAGCTGCTGCCGCCCCGGCGGCGGAAGCGCCTTTTTACCTGCACGCCTTCCACGCTAAGGGCCTGGGCTTCGATTGCAGCACGTGTCATGTGCCGGTGAAGGAAGGCTCGGTGGTGTTCCAGAGGCCGGGCCACGATCAGTGCATGGCCTGTCACTCGGACGCGTTTGGCGACAACCTGAACAAGAAGATCTGCGAACAATGTCATTCGGCTTTTCCTCCCACCAGCCCGGAAGACCTTCGGCCATTCCCTCGATATAGGGGAGCCCGCTCAATCCTCACGGAGTTCTCGCACGCCAAGCACGTAGATCCAAAGGCGCGGGTGGATTCCCACAGCGGTTTCCGGGGCGACTGCACGTTCTGCCACAAGTTCGACGCGCAGGGCGCTTACGGCACAATTCCCGCGCATGCTGAGTGTTCGTCGTGCCACTCCAAGCCGGGGATGAAGCCGCAATTAAGCGCGGCCTCGACCACCGCCGATTGCCGCACCTGCCATAACCCGGAGGAAATCGAAAACCCGGGCTCGACGGGCCAGGGCCGCAGCATCGCGCAGGAGGTCGTCACCGGCAAGTATGCGGACCTGAAGTTCTCGCACGTCGCGCACTTTAAGCATCGCGAGGAATCTCGGCTGAACTGCTTGACCTGCCACGCCGATGTTCTCAGGAGCAAAGGGCTGGCGGACCTTTCGCTACCCAAAATGGTGGACTGCGTGCAGTGCCACGACATGCAGAAGACGATGGCCTCGCAGTTCCGCCTGACCAATTGCCAGAGCTGCCACGTGGACAAACCCGCGGGTCCGACGCCGGGCAGCCACACGCGCTGGGTCAAACCTGCGTTCCACACCGAGAATTTTCGCCAGCACCACCAGGCGGAGGCATCCGCCGAAGGCGCCAAGTGCTTCGTCTGCCACACGAATGTGGTGGTGAAGAATTCGGCGTCGTCGGCGTCGAGCGTCCAGTGCCTGTCGTGTCACGTGGTGATGCGGCCGGCTTCGCACACCGCGCGTTGGCGCGATGACGTGCACGGCAAGTACGCCGCCATCGATCGCGAAACCTGCGCCACCTGTCACGCCACCGACTATTGCAGCCGGTGCCACAACGAATTACCTCGAAGCCATGTTCCGCTGGCGCTGTTCAAGGGCGGGGCGCACGCGCGGCTGGCCATGCTGAACGAGCGCAGCTGCCTGACGTGCCATACGTTCCAGAATACTTGCGCCGAATGTCATACCAGCAGGATTCGGTAGCACGGATGTGGGAATTCGCGGTTTATAATCTGTCCGCTTTCAAATGTCGTGTTCCGACATAAGCACCAGGGCGGTGGGATGATGCGGTTTAAGACAAGGCGCTTTCTTCGGGTGGCGGCATTCATGCTCGCGCCGGTGTGGTTGCGCGCGCAGGAGAGCTCGAAATTTCAACAGGACCCGGTGGAACACTTCGGCGCGCGCCTGCTGGCGGCTGTAATCGTGATCGGCATCGCGGTCGTCCTCTACTCGCTGGTGCGCTATCGTGGACGCACGGTGGGAGCGGTGTCCTGGGGGGTGCTGGCCCTGGGAGTAGGAATTCTGCCCGTGGTTTCCTCCGGCGTGGGCACGGTGCTGGTGTTCGAGCGCGCGGAGCGGGTGCAATTCTGCGAATCGTGCCACCTGACGATGAAATCCTTTGTCACCGACATGAAGGACCCGAAGAGCGAAAGCCTGGCGGCGCTGCACTACAAGAACCGCTACATTCCGGATGACCAGTGCTATGTCTGCCATACGTCGTACGGGCTGTTCGGCACCGTCCAGGCAAAAAAAGAGGGAATGCACGACGTATGGGTGTACTATACCCGCACATTCAAGCTGCCGATCAAGATCCGGCATCCGTATCCCAACACCGATTGCCTGAAGTGCCATGCTGAATCCGTCAAGTGGCTGGGGGTTCATGACGATTTCAAAGCGTCCTTATTTTCGGGCGAGACCAGTTGTCTCCAGTGTCACGGCGCGACCAACCCCGCGCACAACGTAGGGGGGGCAGCTAGGCCATGAATCTCAACGTCGCAAGCAAATTGGGGAGAATCGAAGCCGACCCGAAGCTCACCCGGCGCCTGCTGGTAGTGGCCCAGGTGCTGGCGCTGGTGGCCTACGGGATGGGTCTGCAGTTCCTGTTGAATACGACGGGCGGAACGCTGTTTGTATTTTCCGTCATCGCGCCCGCGCTGGTGGTACTGGCCCTGGCGATCTTGATCGGCGTGCTGGCGTGGAAGTTCCTGCGCAGCCACAGCTTGTTTGATTACGCGACCTTCCACCCCGGCCAGACGGTGTTTGAGCAGGGGGACCCGGGCGACTGCGCCTACTTCATTCACAGCGGGGAAGTGGAAGTGGTGATGGGCAAGGGCGCGGAAGCCAAATCGGTGGCCAAACTCTCGCAAGGGCAATACTTCGGCGAGATGGCGCTGATCACCAGTCACCCGCGCAACGCCACGGTGCGCGCCACCTGCGAAACCAAGGTGGCGGTGCTGGGGAAACAGAATTTTCTTACCATGGTCAACCTGATGCCTTCGACGCGCGAAGACATCATGAAGACCGTCAACGAACGGGCCATGCAGAAGGCCGCGGGCCAGTAAGCTGTTCAACTCACGGAGGAGAGCGGACTATGAGCAAGTACGCGTTACGTTTCACCGCAGTGGTGCTGATCCTGATGTTGATGGCCATCACGCCGGCGCTGGCCGCGGATGCCGCAGCCGGGAAGGCCGTTTACGACAAGAAGTGCAAAATGTGCCACGGCGCCTCCGGCGAAGGCAATGCCGGCATGGCGAAAGCGCTCAATACGACGATTCAGCCGTTGGGCTCAGAGGAAGTGCAGAAGATGAGCGATGCCGACCTGAAAAAAATCATTACCCAGGGCAAAGGCAAGATGAAGCCGCCCGCCGGGTTGAGCGCAGCCGATGTCGACAACGTGATTGCGCATGTCCGCTCGTTGAAGAAGTAGGTTCGCGGCCGCGGATGTGACAGCTGGTACAGTCTCCGGCGAAGTGGCGTTCTCAGACGCAGTTCGCCGGAGGCGAATTTTAATGAGCTCGATCGACGCAGCCCACGTGGGGTAGGCTGCGCCGCTATTACGGCACGACGCGTAGCGAAAGTGTGGGGACGATGCGCGCTGGGGAAAAACGTATTCTGATTCTGGGGGGTGGCTTTGCCGGGGTGTACACGGCGCGACACCTGGAGAAGCTTCTCAAGCCCGACGAGGCTTCCATCAGCCTGGTGAACCGCGAGAATTATTGGGTGTACCAGCCGATGATTCCCGAGGTCATTTCGGGTGCGATCGGCTTGACCGATGTGGTGGCGCCCATCCGTGAATTGTGTTCGCGCACGGAGTTGGTGATGCGCGAAGTCGAGGCCATCGACCTGAAAAAGAAAGTAGTCACCGTGAGCCCGGGATTCCGCCCGCGCAAGCTGGAGCTCGCCTATGACTACCTGGTGATCGCCCTGGGCAGCACCACCAAGTTTACCGGCATGCCCGGCATGCTGGAGCACGCGCGGCCGTTCCGGAACCTGGCTGACGCGATGGCGCTGCGCAACCACGTGATTAACGTTTTGGAAGAAGCCGAGGTCGAGGCGGATGCGGAAACCCGAAGCAAGCTGCTGACCTTTGTGGTGGCCGGAGGAGGGTTCTCCGGCGTCGAGGTGATCGCGGAACTCAACGATTTCGTTCGCGAAGTCAAGCGTCGTTTTCCGCGGCTGCGTTCGGAAAAGCATCGCTGCCTGCTGGTCCATTCCGGAGATCGCATCCTGCCGGAAATGGCGCCCCGCCTGGCTGAATTCGCCCACAAGCTGCTGACCAAGCGTGGAGTGGAAATCCTGCTGAACGACCGCCTGGTGGCCGCGACCTCGGAGAAGGCGATTTTCGGCTCCAAGATCGAGGTCCCCACCAAGACCGTGGTCTCGACGGTCCCGTCGCAGATACCTCCCGTGCTGCAGAAGATGGATTGCACCTACGAAAAGGGCCGGCTGCTGGTGAATGGCAACCTGGAATTGGCCGGTTACGAAGGCGAGGTGTGGGCGCTGGGCGACTGCGCTGCCATCACCACCAAGTCAGGTCACGCAGTTCCGCCGACGGCGCAGCACGCCATCCGCGAAGCCACGACCGCGGCGCAGAACATCGCCGCAAGCATTCATGGTGGAGAGAAGTGCGTGTTTGCCTTCGAGGGCCTGGGCAAAATGGGATCGCTCGGCCACTACTCGGCGGTGGCAGAAGTGATGGGAATACGTCTGTCGGGGTTTCCGGCATGGTGCTTCTGGCGGACCATCTACCTGATGAAGATGCCGACCCTGAATCGCAAAGTCCGCATTCTGATGGACTGGGTGCTTTCGGTGCTGTTTCCGCCGGACCTGGTGGAAGTCAGGACGGCGATCGAGGGCGGCATCTGCAAGCAGCACTTCGAGGCGGGAGAAGTGGTGTTCTACCAGGGCGACGTGGGGGACAAGGTTTACATCATCGAGGCGGGTGAATGCGAGGTATTGCAAGAGTGCGACGGAGCGCAGTCCACCGTTGCCACCTTGGGCGCCGGCGATTACTTCGGCGAGATGGCGGTGCTGTCCGATACCAGCCGCAACGCGACCATCCGCGCCCGCACCCGCATGGACGTGCTGCTGGTCTCGAAGAGTGATTTCGATTTGCTCAAGACCAGTGTGCCGGCCTTCGGCCAGGTGTTCAGCGATCTGGCAACCAGGCGTTCGGCGATGAAGAGTTCCGCTTAGAAGCATTCAGCGCGAACGTTGCGCTGGCCGGTGAATCAATAGGGAAGATGCGGCCGTTGCACCCAGTGCTTTAGCAACTTCTTGTGGGGGAAGTATGGCAAACGTTGCAGTCACCGCCGTCAACATCGATGAGTTGTGCGTCAATACCATCCGCACGCTGGCGATTGATGCCATCCAGCAAGCCAACTCGGGACATCCCGGAACACCGATGGGCATGGCGCCCACCGTTTACGCGCTGTGGCAGCGCATCCTGCGCTTCGATCCCGAGGAACCGATCTGGCCCAACCGAGACCGCTTCGTGCTGTCGGCCGGACATGCCTCGATGCTGCTGTACTCCATCCTGCATCTGGTGGGGACCAAGGCGGTGGATCCGGACTACGAAATTCTCGGCCGGCCCAGCGTGTCGCTGGACGACATCCGGAACTTCCGCCAGTTCGGCAGCCGCGCTGCCGGGCACCCGGAATACCGCTGGACCTCGGGCGTGGAGACGACCACCGGCCCGCTGGGCCAAGGAGTTGCGACCAGCGTGGGCATGGCGATCGCGGGCAAGTGGCTCGCTGCGCGCTATAACCGCCCCGGCTTCGACATCTTCGATTACCGCATTTACAGCGTGTGCGGGGATGGCTGCATGATGGAAGGCGTCTCCAGCGAAGCCGCCTCGCTGGCCGCTCACTTGAAGCTCAGCAACCTTTGCTGGATTTACGACAACAACAAAATCACCATTGAAGGCCCGACCAAAGTTGCATTCACGGAAGACGTGGGCGCGCGCTTTGCCGCCTACGGCTGGAACGTGCTGCGGGTCGGCGATGCCAATAACCTCGGCGCCATCGAGGGCGCTCTTCAGGCAGCCAAGACAACCAGCGACCGGCCGACGATGGTGATTGTCGAAAGCCACATCGGCTACGGTTCTCCCAATCGCCAGGACACGCCGGCCGCGCACGGCGAGCCCTTGGGTGACGAGGAAGTCAAGCTGACGAAGAAGGCTTACGGATGGCCGGAAGATGCCAAGTTCCTGGTGCCGGACGGGGTCTATGAGCACTTCAATCAAGGCATTGGGAAGCGCGGGCGGGAACTGCGCCAGCAGTGGGAAAACAAATTCAAGGAATACGCCAAAGCATTTCCGCAGCTGGCCGATGAAATCCAGCAGATGCAACGCCGCGATCTGCCCAGTGGCTGGGAGAAGAGCGTGCCGGTGTTCCCGGCTGACGCCAAGGGTTTCGCCGGGCGCGAGTCTTCGGCGAAGGTGTTGAATGCGGTGGCGCCGAGCATTCCGTGGCTGGTTGGCGGATCGGCGGACTTGTCGCCCTCCACCAAGACCCGCCTCACCTTCGATGGAGCGGGCGATTTCCAGGCCGGCAGTTACGCGGGCAGGAACCTGCACTTCGGAGTGCGCGAGCACGCCATGGGATCCATTCTCAACGGTCTGGCGCTTTCGAAGCTGAGGCCGTTCGGTTCCCAGTTCCTGATTTTCAGCGACTACGAACGGGGCGCGGTGCGCTTGAGCGCGATCATGGAGATCCCGGTCACCCACATCTTCACCCACGATTCCATCGGGGTCGGCGAGGACGGGCCAACCCACCAACCGATCGAGCACTTGGTATCGCTGCGTGCCATCCCCCACCTGGTGGTCCTCCGCCCGGGCGATGCCAATGAAGTGGCCGAATCCTGGAAGATAATTCTCAGCATGAAGCGCCAACCGGTGGCGCTGATCCTATCGCGGCAGAACTGCCCAACGCTGGACCGCACCAAATTTGCCTCGGCGGCGGGAGTCGCCAAGGGCGCGTATGTGTTGGCCGATGCCGCTCCCGGAACTCCGGAGGTGATCCTGATGGCGACCGGCAGCGAGGTCGGGCTGGCGGTTTCGGCATTTGAGCAGCTCAAGTCGGAAGGCGTTCGCGCCCGCGTGGTGAGCATGCCTTCATGGGAGCTGTTCGAGCAGCAGACGCAGGAATATCGCGATAGTGTGTTGCCGCCGTCGGTAACGGAGCGGGTGGCGGTGGAGCAAGCCTCCACCATGGGCTGGGCGCGCTACACTGGCCTGACCGGAGAAATCTGCGGCATGAAGACCTTCGGCGCTTCGGCCCCGTTGAAGGTCCTGCAGCAGGAGTTCGGGTTCACTAAGGAGCACGTTGTCGCCGCCGCCAAAGCGCAATTGAAGAAGAAGAGGAGCTAGCGTCATGCGGATTTGCGTAGGATCGGATCATGCCGGCTTTCCACTGAAGGAATGCGTCCGCAAATTCCTGGCCGAGCTTGGCCATGAGGTGGACGACGTAGGAACGTACAACACCGATCCTGTGGATTACCCGGATTACGCTGAAAAAGTTGTCAACTCCGTGCTGCAAGGCAAGAACGAGCGCGGCGTGCTGATTTGCGGCAGCGGCGTAGGCGCTTCGGTGGCCGCCAACAAGATTCCCGGCGCACGTGCCGGTTTATGTCACGACACATATTCGGCCCACCAGGGGGTGGAGCACGATCACATGAACGTGCTGGTCCTGGGAGGCAGAGTGATCGGCGAAGAAATGGCCCGCGAATTGGTTCGCGCCTACGTGGGTGCGCAGTGCAGCCACGAGGAGCGTCACCTCCGGCGCCTCGACAAAGTCGCCGCGATCGAGAAGCGGTATAGCGGCCAGCCTCAAGCGCTGGCGGGAAAGAGCACACGATCATGACTAGCGCAGTTGCCAAAGACTATCCCAGCAATCCGCTCAAGAGCTTGCTCGGCTACGGACAGTCCGTGTGGCTGGATTTCATTCGCCGCAGCCTGCTGACCAGCGGCGAACTCGGCCGGCTGGTGGACGAAGACGGCTTGCGGGGCGTCACCTCCAACCCTTCGATCTTCGAGAAGGCCATCGTCGGCAGCACCGATTACCAGGACATTCTGACGTCGCCACAATTTCGCGACCTTGACGCCAAGGCGGTGTACGAAGAAATCGCGGTCCGCGACGTGCGCGATGCCGCCGATATCATGCGCCCCATCTACGACAGCTCCAAGGCGCACGACGGCTACGTCAGCCTGGAAGTTTCGCCCACGCTGGCGCACGACACCGAAGGCACGCTCGACGAGGCGCGGCGGCTGTGGAAGACGGTCGGCCGGCCCAACGTGATGATCAAGGTGCCGGCGACCCCGGAGGGGATCCCAGCTGTTCGCCAGCTCATCAGTGAAGGAATCAACGTGAACGTCACTTTGCTGTTCGCGCAGTCGGCTTACGAACAGGTGGCGGAGGCGTTCATCCGCGGGCTGGAAGAGCGCCAGGCGAGCGGGCAGGAGGTGAAGAACATTGCCAGCGTGGCCAGCTTCTTCATCAGCCGGATTGATTCCGCGATCGATGCGCTGCTGGGCGCCAAGATCAAAGCCGCCACCGACGCGGGCGAGCGCTCGCGGCTGACCGGCTTGCTGGGCAAGATCGCCATCGCCAACGCCAAGATCACCTACCAGCGCTCGCGCGAAATCTACAGCAGCACGCGCTGGAAGCAGCTTGCGGCGCGCGGGGCGCAGAGCCAGCGCTTGCTGTGGGCGAGCACCAGCACTAAGAATCCGGCGTATCGCGATGTCATCTACGTCGAGGAGCTGATCGGCGCCGACACGGTCAACACCATTCCGCCCGCCACCTTCAACGCCTTCCGCGAGCACGGCAACTTGCGCAAGAGCTTGACCGAAGACCTGGAAGGCGCGCTGGCCACCATGGACGGGCTGGCCAAAGTGGGGATCTCCATGAAGGAGGTCACCGACAAACTGCTGGTGGAAGGCATCCAGCAGTTCGACACCGCGTTCGCTCAGCTGCTGAAGTCCACCGGACGCCGCTTGGAGACGCATGAGACCGTCAAGATCAACCGGCAGACGTACAAGATGCCGGCCGAGCTCAACAACGCGGTGTGCGCCACCATCGATGACTGGAAAAAGAAGGAGAAGGCGCGGCGGTTGTGGCGCGGCGATACCTCGCTGTGGACCGGGACCGATGAAGCTAGCTGGCTCGGGTGGATGGGAATCAGCGACGACCAGCTCGCGCACATCCAGCACCTGAAGGGTGTCTCCGAAGAGGTGAAGGCCGCGGGATACAAACATGCCCTGTTGCTGGGGATGGGCGGATCGAGCCTGTGCCCCGAGGTCATGCGCATGACCTTCGGCAAGATCGCTGGTTCGCCGGAGTTGCACGTGCTGGACTCCACCGATCCGGCGCAAATCAAGACGATCGAGAGCCGAATCGACTACAAGAGCACGATTTTCATCGTGTCGAGCAAGTCCGGCGGAACGCTGGAGCCCAACATTTTCAAGCAGTACTTCTTCGAACGCGCCAAGAAGGAATTGGGCGCCGCCGAAGCCAGCAACCGGTTCATCGCGATTACCGATCCGGGCTCGAACATGCAGCGCGTGGCAGAGAGCGATCGCTTCCGCCACATCTTCTATGGCCTGAAGAGCATCGGCGGGCGCTATTCGGCGCTGTCCGATTTCGGCATGGTGCCGGCCGCGATCATGGGCGTCGACATGCCGCATTTCCTCGGCGCGACGGAAGAAATGGTGCACGCCTGCGGCGCGACGGTACCGGTAGAGGAGAATCCCGGGGTGGTGCTGGGTGCGGTCCTGGGCACGCTGGGGGCTAGCGGTCGCGACAAAGTGACGATCGTGACCTCGCCGGGCATTCACGATCTCGGCGCATGGCTCGAGCAGTTGATCGCCGAGTCGACCGGCAAGATCGGTAAAGGGCTGGTCCCGGTGGACCGCGAACACCTCGGCAAGCCCGAGGTGTACGGCAATGATCGTGTCTTCGCCTACCTGCGGCTTGACGGGGCGCCGGACAAGGCACAGGACGCGGCCATCGAAGCACTGGAAAAAGCCGGGCAGCCGGTGGTGCGCATCGCCGTGGCGGAAGCGTACAGCGTGGGCGAGGAATTCTTCCGCTGGGAGATCGCGACCGCGGTGGCGGGATCGGTGATCGGGATCAACCCATTCGATCAGCCCGATGTCGAAGCCGCCAAAGTCGCCACTCGCAAGCTGACGTCGGAATACGAGCAGCAGGGCAGCCTGCCGGCGGAGAGCCCGCTGTTCGAGGGCGAGGGAGTGCGGCTCTACACCGATCCGAAGAATGCGGAGGCGCTGAAGAAGTCGGCCAAGCAGCAATCCCTGGCCGGCTACCTGAAGGCGCATCTTGACCGCACCATAGCCGGGGATTATTTCGCGCTGCTCGCGTTCATCGAGATGAACCAGACGCACGAGGACGCTCTGCAGGGCATCCGGCACGACGTGCGCGATGCCAAGCGTGTGGCCACCTGTCTCGGCTTTGGACCGCGCTTCCTGCATTCCACCGGGCAAGCTTACAAAGGCGGCCCCAACAGCGGCGTGTTCCTGCAGATCACCTGTGACGATGCCAAGGACCTGCCGGTTCCCGGACAGAAGTACACGTTTGGCGTGGTGAAGGCGGCGCAGGCGCGCGGCGATTTCCAGGTGCTGGCCGACCGCGGCCGGCGCGCCTTGCGAGTCCATCTGGGTTCCAATGTCGGCGCGGGGCTAGCCACCCTGGCGGCGGCGGTGAAACAGGCGCTCAAGTAAGCACAACGTAGCGAAATTTCAAGAAGGAGCAATTTCGACATGCAAATCGGAATGATCGGACTCGGCAGAATGGGCGCCAACATGGTTCGCCGCCTGATCCGGGGTGGACACGAGTGCGTGGTATTTGACGCGAATGTTGGCAACGTCAAGCAATTGGCCGGCGAGGGCGCCGTGGGCGCTACTTCCCTGGATGATTTCATCCGCAAGCTGAAAGCTCCGCGCGCGGTGTGGCTGATGCTGCCCGCCGCGGTGGTGGATGGAACGCTCAAGGAGCTTGCGTCGCGGCTGCAGAAGGACGACATCGTGATCGATGGCGGAAACTCCTACTACATCGACGACATTCGCCGCGCCAAGGAACTGGAGCCGGCAGGCGTCCACTACGTCGACGTCGGCACCAGCGGCGGGGTGTGGGGCCTGGAGCGCGGATATTGCATGATGATCGGCGGTTCGAAAACTGCCGTGCAGCGGCTGGATCCCGTCTTCAAGACGCTGGCGCCCGGACGCGGCGACGTTTCCCGCACCGCCGGTCGCGAAAAAGTGGCGGGCACGGCCGAAGAGGGTTACCTGCACTGCGGTCCGGTCGGCGGCGGCCACTTTGTGAAGATGGTCCATAACGGCATCGAGTACGGTTTGATGGCCGCCTATGCCGAAGGCCTGGACATCCTGAAGCACGCCAACGCCGGGAAGCAGAAGCAGACGGTCGATGCCGAAACCACGCCGCTGCGGAGTCCCGAGCACTACCAGTATGACTTCAACCTGCCCGACATCGCCGAGGTGTGGCGTCGCGGGAGCGTGGTGGCCTCCTGGCTGCTCGACCTGACCGCTGCCGCGCTGATTGAGCAGCCCGACCTGGCCAAGTTCTCGGGAGAAGTTTCCGATTCCGGCGAGGGCCGCTGGACCATTCTGGCTGCCATCGACGAGGGCACTCCCGCGCCCGTGCTTACTACTTCGCTCTACGAGCGTTTCAGCTCGCGCGGCAACGGGACCTTTGCCAACAAGCTGCTGTCCGCCATGCGCTTCCAGTTTGGAGGACACCTGGAGAAGGAAAAGAACAAGGACAAGTCGGCGGTGGCGTAAACCAACCAAGTTTTGCACCCGCGGTCGGAAGGAACAACAACTATGGACCAGAATTTCTCGCAACCAGGGCGCGGCGCGGATCCCTGCACCATGGTGATTTTTGGCGCCAGCGGCGACCTCACCAAGCGCAAGCTGCTGCCTTCGCTTTACAACCTGGCGGCCGCCAATCTGTTGCCGCGCCAGTTCGCCATTGTCGGCTACGCCTACCAGAGCGCCACCACGGAGAGTTTTCGCGACCAGCTCACGCAGGACATGAAAGCCCTCGCCACCAACCCGGTGGATCCGCACGTCTGGGACTGGTTCCTGGAGCGAATTCACTACGTGCAGGGGGATTTCTCGGATCCGGCTGGTTATCAGCGCCTGGGCGCGAAGATGGCGGAAGTGGAAAAGGACCACGGCACGCAGGGCAACCGCTTTTACTACCTGGCGGTGGGCCCGAAGTTTTTCGCCGAAGTGGTCCGGCAGCTGGGGGCGGCGGGATTGGCCAAGGAAGAAAAGGGCAAGTACAGCCGGGTGGTGATCGAGAAACCGTTCGGCCGCGACTTGCAATCCGCCCGCCAGCTCAACAAGGACATCAAAGAAGTCCTGCACGAAAAGCAGATTTACCGGATTGACCATTATCTCGGCAAAGAAACGGTGCAGAACCTGTTGGTGTTCCGGTTCAGCAACAGCATTGCCGAGCCGCTATGGAACCGCAACCTGATCGATCATGTGCAGATCACGGCGGCGGAAACCGTCGGCGTGGAGCATCGTGGCGGTTACTACGAGACTTCGGGCGCGCTGCGCGACATGGTCCCCAACCACCTGTTTCAGCTCATGTCACTGGTGGCGATGGAACCGCCGATTTCATTTGAAGCCGACGCGGTCCGCGACAAGCAGGCGGAGGTGCTTCGCGCCATCCAGCCGCCGTCGCCGGAGGAAGTGCTGACCAAGATGGTGCGAGGGCAGTACGGGCCGTCTTCGCGCGGCCTGGTGATGCCCGGGTACCGCGAGGAGCCCGATGTTGCCCCCGACTCCAACACGGAGACGTTCGTCGCGCTCAAGTTCATGATCGATAACTGGCGCTGGGCTGACGTTCCCTTCTACCTGCGGACCGGCAAACGAATGCCCAAGCGGGTGACGGAAATCGCCATCCATTTCCGGCGCACCCCGTTTGTGCTGTTCCGCAACACGTCGGTCAACCACCTGCAGGCGAACCGGCTGTTGGTCCACATTCAGCCGCAGGAAGGGATCACCATCCAGATGGGGGCCAAGATTCCCGGACCGGTGATGAACATCGGCCAGGTCAACATGGACTTCGATTACGCGCGCGAGTTCCACGCCCAGGCAGCGACCGGGTATGAGCGCCTGCTGCACGACTGCATGATGGGTGATCAGACCTTGTTCCAGCGCGCCGACATGGTGGAAACCGGCTGGAGCGTGATCGAGCCGATCCAGGAAGTCTGGAAGGCGTTACCGGGACATTTCCCCAACTATGCGGCGGGAACGTGGGGGCCCGACGCGGCCAACGCGCTGATCGGCAAAGATGGACGGGAATGGAGGCAAATTGAGGAAGCAGCCGCAGCGGCCGCTTGAGGACGGCCTCGCCGAAACCCTGCGCCTGGCGCAGGACCACGCGCGCGAGAAAAACTGGAAGCGCTGGGGACCGTACTTGCCGGAGCGCCAGTGGGCAACCGTTCGGGAGGACTACTCTGCCTACCACACCTGCTGGGACTACTTCCCGCACGACCACGCTCGCAGCCGCGCCTATCGCTGGGGCGAGGACGGACTGCTGGGATGGTGCGACCGCGAGTGCCGCCTGTGCTTCGCGCCCGCGCTGTGGAACGGCAAAGATCCCATCCTCAAGGAGCGGCTGTTCGGCCTGACCAACAGCGAGGGCAACCACGGCGAAGACGTCAAGGAGTGCTATTTCTATCTTGATGGAACGCCCAGCCACTCCTATCAGAAGGCGCTGTACAAGTATCCGCAGGGCGAATTTCCCTACGCCCAGCTGGTTTCGGAAAATCGTCGGCGGGGGTTCGAGGACCCCGAATACGAGCTGCTGGATACCGGAATCTTTGACGATGGCCGCTACTTCGATGTTTTCGTCGAATACGCCAAAGGTGGACCCAACGACACCCTGATCCGCATTACCGCCTGCAATCGCGGGCCGGACGCGGCCATGCTGCACCTGCTGCCGACGTTGTGGCTCCGCAACAGCTGGTCGTGGGGCCGCATGGACGAGGATTACCAGGGTAAGCCGAGCATCACGCGCGCGAATCGCAACCGGCTGGACGTTGTCCACGCGACTCTCGGCAACATGTCGCTGGTCGCCGGTATGGGACCCGGCGGCGAATTTCCCGAGCTGCTCTTTACCGACAACGAAACCAACGCCACCCGGCTGTTTGGCTCGCCGAACCCCACTGCTTTCGTCAAGGATGCCTTTCACGAGTACATCGTTCACGGCATGCAGGAAGCGGTGAACCCGGCGGGAACCGGCACCAAGGCGGCCGCCCATTATCGACTCCGGGTGCCGGCAGGCGGCGAATGTTCCGTTCAATTGCGCCTCTATTCGCAGGACGAGGCGCCTGCTGAACCGCTCGGCGAAGAATTCAACTGCATATTCGACTTACGCATTCGAGAGGCCGATGAGTTTTATGCGGCGAAGCTGGCGGGGGCCGTCAACGAGGAGACTGGCCGCGTCGCTCGCCAGGCTTATGGCAGCCTGCTCTGGTCCAAGCAGTTCTACGAGTACATCATTCCTGCCTGGTTCGATGGCGACCCAACGCAGCCCAAGCCTTCGGAGGAGCGTAAGAACCACCGCAACGTCCGCTGGCCGCACCTGCACTGTCGCGACGTGATGATTGTCCCCGACAAGTGGGAGTTTCCCTGGTTCGCGTCGTGGGACCATGCCTTCCAACTTGTCACCCTCGCGGAAGTGGATCCGGAGCTGGCCAAGAGCCAGGCCATTTTGTTTTTGCGCGAGTGGTACATGCACCCCAATGGGCAGCTCCCTGCTTATGAGTTCGCCCTGGACGACGTGAACCCGCCGGTGCATGCCTGGGCCTGCTGGCGCATATATAAGATGACCGGGCGTCGCGGCGAACGCGACCGTGTCTTCCTGGAGCGTGCGCTGCAAAAGCTCCTGCTGAACTTCACTTGGTGGGTCAACTGCGAAGACCACAGCGGGCGCAACCTGTTTGCCGGCGGATTCCTGGGCTTCGACAACATCAGCCTGTTTGACCGTTCCAGCCCGCCGCCGCCGGGCGTGACTTATGCCCAGGCCGACGGCACCGCCTGGATGGCGTTTTACTGCCTTACCATGCTGGCGATGTCTCTGGAGCTGGCGATGGAAAACCCGGCTTACGAAGATATCGCCTCGAAGTTCTTCGAGCACTTCGTGGCCATCGCCGACGCCATGAACAATTTCCGCGGCACCGGCTTATGGGACGAGCAGGATGGCTTCTACTACGACGGCGTGGAGATGTACGGCCACAGCGAACCGGTGCGCGCCCGCTCCATGGTGGGATTGGTCACCCTGTTTGCAGTCGAGGTATTGGAAGACCACGTCATCGACCGGCTGCCGGGCTTCAAGCAGCGCATGAATTGGTTCCTGAAGAACCGGCCGGACCTCGGCCAGCAGATCGCCTACGGCGTCCGAGGAAAAAATGGCGGCACCGGGCGCAGGCTGCTGGCCATTCCTTCGCGCCAGCGGTTGGAGCGTGTGTTGAAGTACATGTTCGACGAGCGCGAGTTCCTTTCGCCCTACGGGATTCGCGCCATGTCGGCGGCGCACCGCGAGCACCCCTGCGTGCTGCACACCGCGGACGGCGACCTCCGCGCCCAGTACACTCCCGGCGAATCTACCACCTCGGTGTTCGGCGGCAATTCCAATTGGCGGGGCCCGGTCTGGTTTCCGGTGAACTATCTTTTGGTGGAAGCGCTGCAGCGCTACCACCACTTCTACGGTGACAGCTTTATGGTCGAGGTGCCGGTCGGCTCCGGCCGCACCATGAACCTGGGGGAGGCCGCAGGCGAGATCTCTCGCCGGCTGGTGCAGATCTTTCTTCCCGATCGGCAAGGACGGCGCGCGTGCCACGGTGAGCAGGAACGGTACGCCACCGATCCGAATTGGCGCGACCTGGTTGTATTTAACGAATATTTTCACGGCGACAATGGCCGCGGGTGTGGCGCCAGCCATCAGACCGGCTGGACCGCGCTGGTGGTCCGCCTTCTCCAGAAATTCGGCTGCGACCGCACCACCCCGGTTACACATCCGGCGAAAATCGCCGTGGTAGGTAAGGTATGAAAATCCTAGTGATCGACATCGGCGGGACCAACCTCAAGGTCTACGGCACCGGACATCTGGAAGCGATCAAGATTCCTTCCGGGCCTGCGATGACGCCCAAGAAAATGGTGAAAGCGGTGCGCGAGGCCACCGCCGGCTGGAATTATGCCGCCGTCTCCATGGGCTATCCCGGGCCGGTGCTGCATGGCAAGCCGGTGCATGATCCCGCCAACCTCGGCAAGGGCTGGGTCGGGTTCGACTTCGCGAAAGCGTTCGGCTGCCCCGTCAAGATCATTAACGACGCCGCCATGCAGGCGCTCGGCAGCTATCGGGGTGGCCGCATGCTGTTTCTCGGATTGGGCACGGGCCTGGGCTCGGCCTTGATTGTGGATGGCGTGCTGGAGCCCATGGAGCTGGCCCACTTGCCCTATCGCCACGGACGCACGTTCGAAGAGCACGTCGGCGCCCGCGCCTTGAAGAAGATGGGAGAAAAGAAGTGGATCAAGGGCGTGCACGAGGTGGTGGCACAGCTCAAGTCCGCCTTGCAGGCAGATTACGTTGTGCTGGGGGGCGGCAACGCCAAGCGGCTCAAGAAAATGCCGCCCGATGCCTTTGCCGGCGACAACGAAAATGCGTGCGAAGGCGGTTTTCGGTTGTGGCATACCGAGACGCAGCGCAAGGCGCTGGCTGCCGCGGGCGATTGACTGGACAGTGAGCGTGGATTTCAGACTACAAATCGTTCCTGATGCCGCGGCGCTTGCCCGGGCCGCCGCCGAACTGTTCGTCTCCCATGCCAACCAGGCTGTCGAGAAGAACGGTAGGTTCACGGTCGCGCTCTCAGGAGGGTCGACACCGAAGGCTTTGTTGACGCTGCTCGTCTCCGACCACGACCTGCAAGCGCGCGTCCCCTGGAAGCAGATCGCTTTCTTTTTTGGCGACGAACGCCACGTGCCGCCCGACCACGCTGACAGCAATTACCGCATGGCATCTGAGGCCATGCTCTCCAAGGCGCCCATCGCCGCTTCGCAGGTATTTCGCATCAAGGGCGAGTACAAGGATGCGGACAAGGCAGCCGCGGAATACGAGCAGGAGCTGCGCGAATTCTTCCATCTGTCGGCGGGCCAGCTACCCAGGTTTGACCTGGTCATGCTCGGCATGGGGCCCGACGGGCACACCGCCTCGATGTTCCCCGGCACCAAGGCGCTGCAAGAAACCAAGCGGCTGGTCACCTCCAATTGGGTGGGGAAGTTTTTTACCGAGCGGATCACCATGACTGCGCCCGTGCTCAACAATGCCGCTTTCGTGATGTTCATGGCGCATGGCAAGGACAAAGCCGAGCCCCTGAAAGCGGTGCTGGAAGGGCCGCACGAACCTGCACAATTGCCGTCGCAGTTGATCCGGCCGACGAATGGAACGCTGTTGTGGCTGGTGGACGAAACCGCCGCCGGCCTGCTGGACCGCAACACCAGGATTTCGACAAAGATCGCAGCCACAGGATAGGAGCTCTTATGGCGACTGCACCGAAGGTCACTTCCATCGAACATTATCTCGGCAAGGCAGCGGACACGCTGCTTGGCTTCAGCAATCCGCGCATTCCCAAGGAGCGGCTGCACCTGCCCGGTCCCGACTTCGTGGACCGCGTGTTTGCCGCCTCCAACCGCACTCCTCGCGTGCTCGCCAACCTGCAACGCATCATTGAACACGGGCGCCTCGGCGGAACTGGATACGTTTCCATTCTTCCGGTGGACCAAGGCATTGAGCATTCGGCCGGCGCCAGCTTCGCCAAGAACCCCGACTACTTCGACGCCGAGAACATCGTGAAGCTGGCCGTGGAAGCGGGATGCAACGCGGTGGCCTCCACCTACGGCGTGCTCGGGATCGTGGCGCGCAAGTACGCGCACCATATCCCGTTCATCGTGAAGATCAACCACAACGAGCTGCTCACCTATCCCAACAAGTTCGAGCAGATCCTGTTCGGCACGGTTGAGCAGGCGTACGACATGGGCGCAGCCGCGGTGGGCGCTACCATCTATTTCGGTTCCGACGGCGCAACGCGCCAGATCATCGAGATTGCCCAGGCCTTCGCCCGCGCTCACGAACTCGGCATGGCGACCGTGCTCTGGTGTTACCTGCGCAACCCGGCATTCAAGAAGGACAAGGATTATCACTTGGCATCGGACCTGACCGGCCAGGCCAATCACCTCGGGGTCACCATCCAGGCGGACATCATCAAGCAGAAGCTTCCGGAGAATAATGCCGGCTTCAAAGCGCTGAACACCGGCGATTCCTCCTATGGCAAGCTCGACAACCGCATCTACACCGAGCTGACGACCGATCACCCCATCGACCTCTGCCGCTACCAGGTGGCGAACTGCTACATGGGGCGCGCGGGGTTGATCAACAGCGGCGGCGCTTCCGGCGCCAACGATTTCAGCGAAGCCGTCACCACCGCGGTCATCAACAAGCGGGCCGGCGGTATGGGTCTGATTTCCGGCCGCAAGGCGTTTCAACGGCCCATGAAGGAAGGCATCGAATTGCTCCACGCGATTCAGGATGTTTATCTCAGCCCCGATGTCACGGTGGCCTGAGCCCGGTTCCAGCGGTTCACCGAGGGTGGTTGCGATTTGGTCTGTCGAGGAGTTTAGTCATGCCTAACAACGTTGTTTTCCTGTTCGACGTCGACAACACGCTGCTCGACAATGACCATGTCTCCGCCGACCTGAAGCGTCATCTCGAGCGCGAGGTCGGGCATGAGCGGCAGCAACGCTATTGGGCCGTGTTCGAGGAGCTGCGCGCGGAACTCGGCTATGCCGATTACCTTGGCGCCCTGCAGCACTACCGCGCCGCCTATCCTCGCGATCCCCACCTGCTGACGGTGTCGCAATTCCTGATCGATTATCCGTTCGCCAACCGCCTGTTCCCGAACTCACTGGATGCGGTGGAGCACGTCAAGCAGTTCGGCAAGCCGGTCATTCTCTCCGACGGCGACGTTGTGTTTCAGCCGCGCAAAATCCGCCGCTCCGGCCTGTTTGACGCCTTTGAAGGCGCCATCCTGATTTATGTCCACAAGGAATATGAACTGGACGACGTGGTGGAACGCTATCCTGCCGATCATTACGTTCTGGTCGACGACAAGATTCGCATCCTGACCGCCGTCAAGAAAGCCTGGGGCGACCGCGTCACCACCGTCTTCCCGCGGCAAGGCCACTACGCACTCGATGAAAAAGTGGTCAGCGGCTTTCCGCCCGCCGATATCACCATCGAGCGCATCGGCGAACTGGTGAACTGCGATTTTCGCCAGGCCGTGGAGAGCCGGATCAACCAGGCAGGCGCGGGCGCAGCCGACTGACGCGATTCTTATGAGCTGGGAATCGTGATCAGCGGCGGACCCGGTTCGCGCGTGCTGGTCAGGTGAGGAGTGATCAGCACCAGCAGTTCGGTGTTGTTAACCTGCTTGCCATGACTGGAAGTGGCGGCGCCAAGCAGCGGCAAGTGCACGATGCCCGGAATTCCCGTCAGCGAGTTCATCTCGGAATGGTCGAGCATGCCCGCGACCACGCCCGATTCGCCATCTTTCACCAGCAGCGTCCCGGTATACGCGCGGTTGCTGATAAACGGCACGCCGTTGAAGGACTGCGACCCCAGAGCGCGGATTTCCACGTGCAACTCCAGCCGCACGTCGCCGTTGGGATAAATCCGCGGCGTCGCTTTGACGATCAGCCCAAGATCTTCATAGCTGAATGAGGGAAACGGCGCGATGTAACTGTTGTTCTGAATCACCTGCGCAATCGCGGGCGTGTTGTAGATAGGCGAGAAGGTCGCATTCAGGATGGGGAAGCGCTCGCCAATGCGCATGGTGGCCGCGATACCGTGA
This sequence comes from Terriglobia bacterium, assembly GCA_963797035.1. GTDB lineage: Bacteria > Acidobacteriota > Terriglobia > Terriglobales > Acidobacteriaceae > JAIQGF01. The sequence continues at coordinate 132,576 of CAWCOC010000018.1, read as the reverse complement.
GAGGCGCGCAGCGTCATGTGCTGGATGCTGGTGACCAGCGATTCACTGTGCGAAAAATTGACCGAGGCGGGCGGAAAGGGAACGGCCGTCAGCGTCTGCCCCCCACCGAAGGTCGCGAAGGGCTGCTGCAACAGCGGATTTTGTGATTGCGACTGCAATTGCGCCAGCAGCGCGGCCACCGCAGTGTTGTCGGCCTGGTTGATGCCGCCGGAGGCGATGAGCTGGTTGATGAGGTCCTGGACATTCGACTGGCCCAACAAGGCCAGCGTCGAGGCGCCCAGGTTAAATGTCTGCCATTGCAGCGGCAGGCTGACTCCCATGCTGCGCGTGAGTGAGCTGCTGATCTGGAACACCTGGAACTCGAGCATCACCTGCGGGCGCGCGGTGTCGAGCGATTCCATGAACAGCGTGGCCGCATCCAGGATGCGGCGCGGTGCGCGCACCGTCACGGTGGAGGTGGCCGGTTGCGAAGTAATGTGCCGGATTTCAAACACCGTCCGCAGCAGGTTCACCAGGTCGGTGAGTTCCTGGGGTGTGGTGGCGCCCGGAATATAAAAGGAACGCAACGCCATCCGCTCGAATTGCGCCCGATTTTGCACGTTGTCGGCCGCGACCAGGAATTCATGGGCGGAGAGCGGAGCGACAAATGTCCTGGTCATCACGCCGGCCAGGCGCATCGCGGTCCAGTAATCCACGTCTTCCACGTCGAACCGCACCTGGCGCGGAGTTACCGACTCATCGAATTTCGCCGTCAAGCCGAAGGTGGCGCCGATCGTCTCGTAGAGGGCGCGCGTATCGCCGCGAAAATGATAACTGCCGTGAACGTCGGTGCGGGGTTCGATACGCAGTTCGCCAGGATCTTCCACCACCTGAATGCCGCGCGCGCTCGCCGGCGGCTTGACCGAGGTTGAATCCTGCAATCGCTGCAGAGCGAAGGTATTCTCGGGGTCAAGCTTCAAGGCCTCGCGGAACTCGGTCGTGGCGGCCTTCTCCTTGTGCTCCAGCAAAAGCGCGTTGCCGTTCTGCACGCGGTCATAGACGATTTTCTGGCGAAGCACCTCGCGCGCGGTGGCGTACTCCAGGTTGCGCGGTACCAGCGTGGAGGCCGATTCGATGGCGGAGAACGCTTCCGCGGCTTTGCCTTGCTTCTGCAGCTTCAGGCCACGGGCGAACTGGCGCTGCGCCTCTTTCAGGGCGTGCTTCTCCACCCCGCAGGTTGCCGGTGTGCGCTTCTGGGCGCATTCCTTGAACTGGTCGAGAACGGCAGCGCTCGGTTGCGATTCTTTGGGAACGGATTGCGCCCAAGCCGCGGCGCAAAGCACAAACAGGATTCCGGCCCGGAAACGCATGTCTGGGATTGTAACCCGCAAAGCAGTCGAAATGTCGCATCCCGGCGCCGAAGATTAGTGCCAGATTGGAGGCGCGCTGTTACCGGTTCGGCGCGAACATGAAGGCCGCGTCCTTACATTCGAAGGTCGCGACAGCGTGATAATTTTGGGCCAGCGCCTGGATGGCCTCGGGAGAGAACCTGTCCGCGCCCAGCAGCGCGTAGTTCTTGTTGCCGAGAAAATTGCGGCTCGCAACCACCAGGTCAAAGGAGCGCGAATCGAGCATCGGTTTCATGCCGGCGTCCTTCCAGCCTGCGTTCTCGATCAGCTGGTTGTAAACGAACAGATTCGATACCCACACAGTTTTCCCGCCCAGCACCAGTGCCCCCACATTCTCCGACAGGATACGGTCTCCCGGCTGCGAACGCACAAATTGGTAGGCGGCGGGGCAGCCACCGGCCTGGGCGAAATAATTCTTGCTCTGCTTTTGCGCCAGCAAGTTGAGCGCGAGCCAGAGCGTGGCGACCATCGCCAGAGCCGCCGCCAGAGCCCGCGGCCGAAGGCGGGTGACCATCGTCCAGCCCATCCCGGCGCAGATGCACAACGCGATTGGCCACTCCAGGAAGTGGTTCCAGTTCGATCCCAGCTTGCCGGCGGTTACCGCCGTCGCGGTGGAGAGAATCAGCCAGATTGATCCCAGTGAAAGCTGCTTGCGAATCAATTCTGCGACGAAAGCCACCACAGCGAGGACCAGCAGCGGTGCGAACATCGCGGGCAGTTGCACTAATCGTCCGGTGTAGGCAGACCAGGAGAATGGATCGGGATGCGAGAAGAAGAGATGGGTAACAATCGCGCCGTGGGTTGCCGCCCACACCGTGGCCAGCGATGCTGCGCACAGCCCTACCCCCATGGCGCAGAACCGCAGAGCTTCGCGCCAGCGCCGGCCAAGCAGAAGGAAAACCAGGCATGCAGCCGGAGCCGCAACGCAGTTGGGCTTGGTGAAAATGGCGGCCGTAAACAGGATGCTTGCCAGCCAGTAATTCAGCTCGGTAAAGACCCGGCTGGTCGACGGCGAAATATCGTGCCGGGCCTCATTCGGGGAAGGTCCTTTCCCAGGCCCGTGATCGGCGGTAGGCAGTGCCTGCGTACGGCTAAAGAAGTAAAGTCCCGCAGTCGTCAGCGCCAGAGCCAGGAAATCAATGCGCAGAATGGCGCTCCAGTCGCGCACCAGTCCGAAGGTTCCGTACATGAATCCGAACACCAGCCCCACAACAGGGGACCCAGTCGTGCGCGCAATCATCAGTGCGACAAAAACGCAGATCACGAGCACCGACACCACGATCACCAACCGCGGACCGGTGAACGACAGTCCCAGGATTTTCACGGGAACAGCGAGCAGGTAATACGCAACCGGGCCGTACGGGTTCAGAACGTTGGGATAACCGTGCGGATCAGGATACGGCGAGAGGCCATGCACGATGCGCGACAGGGCATTCAGAATGTTGCCTTCCTCGTAGTCAAACTGAAAGCCGGCCGCCACCATCGGGCGGATTTCCAGCGCGTGCCGGTACAACTGCCAAGCCACCACCAGCAGGATGAGTGCTTCGCACAGCGAGACCAGGTAGCGCCATACCCGGGGGTCGCGCCGAGCGTGACGCAGGCGCGCCTGCCTCTTTTCTTTGACCAGTACCGCTCGTTGCGACGGCGCCTTGGTTCCGGAAACCGAGCCCATAAGTCACGAATCCTCGGACAGCAATTTTTGACAGCTGTTCAAAGCGCAATCTTGCGACCGGTCACGGTGCTGCCGGCGCGCTGGTCCAAGCCTGCGCGCGCCCTTGAGCAATCTGCGATTCGAGCCGCGCCTTGATTTCGGGGGATTCAAAATCGGAATTTTCAGCCGCGGCATCGAACGCGCTGAGCGCCTTCTGCGGCTGGCGGATGGAAACGTAAAGTTCGCCCAGCGAAAGGTAGTACTGGCTGGGGTGGACCGACAACTCCGCCGCCTGCTGCAGCGCGTGTGCCGCATCATCGTACCGGCGTTCCGAGGAATAAAGCATGGCCAGCGTATACCAGGTGGCTTCTGCCGGTTTCAGGCGCACCGATTCGAGATACTCGCGTTCGGCGTCCACGGGCTGTGCTTTCGCCTGGTAGATCTGTCCGCGGATCTGGTGCAGGAACGGCTCTTCGGGAAACATCTGGATGGCGCGATCGATCTCGACTTCTGCTTCGGGGAGGCGCGACAGCTTGAACAGAATTGAACCCGCATGGGCGTAGAAGTTGAACAGTTCGGCGCGGTCGCGGGTAGAATTGGCCGCGGTCAAGGCGGTCGGCGGATCGAACTTCACTTTCTGACAGTCCACCCCGAGCCGTTGGATCAAAGCCTGGTTTTCCGGCCGATTGCGTACCAGCACGATGGCGACCTCATCCAGGTACACCGGCGTCCAGGAGTGGCTGGAGCAGAACTGGCGCAGTGTGGATCCGGGCAGCCCCCAGTAGCGCGCCAGCGAGAACATTAAGGTGTTGATGCCCCGCTGATCGGCCTCCTGCTTCCACGCCGGCGAATCCGGCGATTCCACCATCAATGCGCGTTGCTCCGCCATCAAGTCGCGGAAGGGAATGGCGCGGCCATCAATGTAGTCCGGATACTCGGGCCCCAGGCGGAAGGCAAGAAACCCACCAAGGTTGTAGTCATGGAAGATGTTGCGCGGCAACTTCCCGCGGAGAACAAAGTCGGCCGCTCGTTCTGGATACCAGGTGGAGAGACCAGCGCCAAACAGATTGACGTCACCTGCGGCGATATACGCGCGCTGCGTAATCAAGTCGTAGTCGCGAAACCCGAGCAGGAGCGTGCACATCAGCAAAGCGGCGGCCACGAGCATGGGCCGGTAGCGCGCCAGCAGAGGCTCTCGGGCGCGGACAATTTCCCGGCGTCGCTGTGCCCGGGTCTTCTGAACCGCTTCGCCGCGCGGCGCGAACAGGGCTGCCAGGAACGGCGCTGCCACTACCATTGCGACCGTCGCAAACAAGCCTTGGAAGCGGATGTGGCGCAGCGACAGAAACGCCGCGCCCAACAGCAATGCTGCCGGGCCAACGTGCCGGCGTTTCAGCGCGACCGCAGCCGCAACCAGGGTGAGCGCCAGCAGCCAGAAATAACCGCTGTTGGGATTTCGCCATTGCAGCGCTTCGGCGAGAGTGCTCGCGTTGAGCGGAACATGGCGCCACTCGGCGATCACGTTTTGTTGCGCCGCCATGTCCCGCTCCTGTCGAAGCAGCGCGCCGTAGACTCCCCAGCCCCATGGATTACAGAGTGTGATGGGGAAGGCCGCGATCAGCCAGGGCAGTGCGGACCTCAGCCGGCGGCTTGCCCCCGGGCGACGCTCGGCAACCAGGAACTCGGCCAGTTCCATCCCCGCATACGCGATCAACAGGGCGAAACCCGCGATGAAGCCCAGGTGCGTGTTAGCCCAGACCAGAAAAATCAATGGGACTAACCACAGGTGCGCGGCCCGGCCTTGGTAATGCCGCCAGAGGACGACGAGTAGGGCGGCGAACAGCACGGTCGTAAATACGTCGGCGCGGGGAGCGGTCCGGTACGCGATCTTGGGAATGGCGAGGATGGCCAGCAGGGCAGCGGCGGTTCCGGTCTCTGCCCACAACCCAAGTCCAATGGTGGCGGCACAGGCCGCGGCATTCATCCACGACAGGGCGGCAAATCCGCCCAACGCATAAATAAGGTAGAGAATCAGCTCGGAGAGCGGAGGATAAATCCAGGCCTGCCCGTGTTCGGTATACGAAAGGACGTCGGTGGCAGGAAGCTGATGGTGCTGGAAAATGTATCGTCCGCTGGCCAATTGCCATCCGGTATCGGCCTCGGTAACGGTGCGCAGCCCGGCCAGCAAGGCATACAGCAGGACAAGCCCCAGGACCGCGAAGCCCACGTACCGCCGCAGGCGAGAATCCGCCTGGGACAGTTCGCCCCTCCAGTCGAAATCCATGCGTCGAAGGTTTGGCACAGTAGCGCAGCGGGGAGGAAGCTACAGGGTGCCGCAAAGCGGGCAATTTGGACAGACTGCAAGTGGACTAACCGAACGGGTTAGTCCGGATGGCCTAGACCGCCCGCTTAACCAATCAGGAGAATTGTTTGCTGCCGGGTCCTCGCGCACACTAAAGCTGTGGAGCCGTGCGCTTTGAGTGCCCCGGTAACCCGCCGTCCGTATGCGGGAACAGCCTCGAGAAGGCTGCGATGGGCTGTTGTTGCCTTTGTGGCGTTGATGGCTTGTCCGACGCTGCTGGCGCAAACGCCTCCGCCGCAAACTTGCATGGTGGCCCGTTATTCCGGCAACCGGGGTCCGGGGGCTGCAGCGGACCAGTTGCTGCGCATCATCAATGTTGGCGTGAACGGCACGCCGCTGGACAGCCTCGGTTGGGGTCCGAATGGGGTGCCAGGAAAAGGCGACATCTGCGCCAACATCTACGTCTACGACGCCGACCAGGCCATGGTGGCTTGTTGTTCCTGCCGGATCACTCCCAACGGATTGCTGAGCGCCCGGGTGGGTGCCCAGTTAACCAGTAGTACGTTGACCGGCGCAGTTCCGGCTGCGGGCGTGGTCAAGATCCTGTTGCTGCAAGCCCCGACGACCGGTTGCACTCCGATTTCGCCCTTCGCGTATTCGGACGCTACCCTGGCCACCGGATTCGGCACTCACTTGGAAGTAAGCGGCAATTCGACGTTCGTTACCGAGGCTCCCCTGCCGGTTGTACCGCTCGGGCCTGACGAGGCCAATTTTCTGTCGAGCAGTTGTTTGTTCGTGCGCTACCTGGGCAGCGGCCGGGGTAGCTGCAGTTGTTCTACCCCGGGTGAGTAGTCAGGCTGGCCTGTGCGCTAACGCGGCGCCCGCAGCGCGAATCGCCGGCGCAGGGCCACCAGCACCAGCCCGGAGCTGATTAAGGCCAGGCTGGCAGGCTCGGGAACTTCTACCGGAGGTGGGTTGCCATTATCACCAGTACCACCAGTCCCCGGGTCACCGCTGCCGCCGTTGTTAATTGGGGCAAGGGTGTACTGCAGATTGTCGATCGAAATCGACGACTGACCAAGCGCGGTGATTGTGATGGAGTCGAATCCCGCTTCGTTGGTGAACCCGAAGTATGCGCCGGGATTGGCGCCGATGGTGGCGAGGAAGCTTTCTACCAGCGCGCTACCCAGGTACGCCTCCACCATGTACTGGCCGCCGCTGTCGACGGCGGCAAAGGTAGCAGCGCTGACCGGGCCAAGAACGAAGTTAATGGTCATGGGCACGGAGCCGGAGGGTATTTGCCCCGGAAACCCCGTAAAGCCATTCACCAGATCGCCGCCGGAAAAGCCCAGCGAGCCGGTTTGGCCCAGGTCCGAGTTGTCCCAGCCGAACCCGGAGAAGGTTGCGCCCAGCGCCTGGTATTCGGTGCTGACCAGATATCCGTCATAAAAGCCAGCTTGGGAGTCGAATGTGATGGTGCCGGATGGCGCGGAGAGCCCGGTTGAAGAATTGTTCACCAGGTCTGCCGCGGCAAGACAGCTGAGCATAAGAAGACAGCCGACAACCGCGAAAGAACGTAAAGCAGGGCGCATCGTTACTCCCTCCGGTGTCTTGGAGACCACCGATTGCACCCCGGCAAGGTGCAAGGCCGGTGCCACCGCTTCGGCTAGTCCAAAGGTTTAGGCAAAAAACGCATGGCCTGTTGCGGAGAAAGAGCAACTGTATGCACATTTTCAGGCAGTTGCGATCTGGGTACTTTGGTAATAAGCAACCTGTTTACGCCAACATAGGCGGCGCAGGAATGACGGTGCAGGAGGGGTGAAAAGCCACGAGAGTTCCGTTTCATGTGCAACAGGTTTCATCTTCGCCTAGGCCGGCGAGCGCGTCGATTGCCGTCGAATGGTTGTTTCCAACCGATTCCGGTGCCGCGAAGTGGTGTAAGGAGTGCAATTAACAGCGAGAGAAGCCTATTATGCGGTGGTGTTGGCAAATTCGTTTCCTGACCGCAGCCCTTGCCGGCGTTTTGCTGAGCTGCGGTGGTCATGGTTTTTGGCAGCAGACAACGGACACCACGTCCACCACCGCCGCCAGCACTGCGGTCCCCGCGAAGTTCGCCTATGTTGCCAATGGCGCGGCAGGTACGGTCTCAGCCTATGTCCTCGACAGCTCAACCGGAGGGGTATCCGCAACCGCGAATTCGCCATTCGGGGCCGGTACGGGGCCTAACTCCGTGGGCATCGACGCTGCGGGAAAATACCTGTTCGTGGCCAGCCAGGGCGGAGGAGTATCGGGGTTCACGATCGATAGCAGCACCGGCGTCCTCACCGCGATTGCGGGTTCGCCGTTTGCCACGGGCAGCTCCCCGGCCGCCGTCGCCGTGGACCCGCAAGCGCGCTTCGTGTTCGTCGCCAACGGCGGATCCAACGATGTTTCCGCCTACAAGGTGAACAGCAAGACGGGAGCATTGACGGCACTTGGATCCACCTTTGCGCTGGCAGCCAAGCCGCTGCGCGCCCACGTGGATCCAACCGGGCGATTTCTCTACGTCGCGCTGGGACTTTCCGGTGTCCAGGTTTTCGGCATCGGCAGCGACGGCTCTCTGACTGCACTGCACACTGTGGCCGCGCAGCCCTGTGCCGCCGCCATGGATATTGCGTTTTCGCCGACCGCGCGCTTTGCCTTCGTGGCCGATGGAAATTCGGGTTTGTGTAACTACGCCATCAGCGCCAGCGACGGCGACTTGTGGCTGATCAGTTCGGGCCTGATTCCCGCGGGCGGCGCTCCCAGGGCGGTGACAACCGACCCCAATGGCAAGTATGTGTTCACCGCTAACCAGAGCTCTGACAACGTTTCCGCCTACACCATTGCCAGCGATGGCTCGCTCACGATCATTACCGGAGCGCCCTTCGCCGCCGGTACCGGGCCGACAGACATCGTTGTGGATTCGGCGGGTTCCTACCTGTACGCGATCAACTCGGGAGCAGGCACAATCTCGATCTACAGCATCAGCAGCGGCGCCCTGAAGAGCGTAGGCACAGCCACCGCCGGCGCCAGCCCGCAGTCGATTGTGGTTACACCGTAAAAGCTAACCTGCAGCAGTCCTCTGAAAACCTGTCTCAAGTTGACACCCGCAGCTCCGCGGCGCCCTCAAAATCAACCAAAATTTTCTTTAAGATTTTTTGCAAGCTTTGGTGCCCTTTCCGTCTTACCTATAGAGGGACGAAATAGCAGCCACAGGCTGCAAAGGGGCCCTCAGAAGAGCGAACCGTTACAAGACCTATTGGCTGGGTGGTGGATGGGGATCCTCCTGCCCAGCCAATTGCTTTTTTTGGGCTCAAAACAGATTCTGCGCTGGCGGGCGCCGGTTACCGGCGAAAGCTGTCCAGGACCTCACGAATCGTATCGGCCGAATACACCATGCCCAATCCAATCCGGGAGTAGGCGTGAAGCGACGCGTCGAAAATCGGAATGGAACCGCTGACGATGCCCAGGATGTAGGTACGCTGTGGCGCGGCGTCCTTGCTGCAACCGCAGTTTTCGGGTGCGAGAACAACCAGGCTCCCACTTGATCCGGGATAGATGTTCGCATCCAGCAGGAATCCGTTCATGTGCTCCGGGAAACCCATGGTTTGGCGGAGTTCGGGATTGAAGTTAAAACCTTCCTGGGGGTCGGTGGAGATCACCCCGACGCGCAAGACCGGGGAAACATTCCGCGGATCAAAAATCGCCGCCGGATATCCGAGGATGTAGACCGGCGTTCCCACGCCGACATTTGCGGTGCGCATTCGTTCCGTGGTCAGCAGCATCGACGGGTTCAAATACTTGCCCGTCTTGATGGCCTCCACCAGCAGGCTGAAGCGGGAGCCGAACGCGGCGGTGCCAATGTTCACCGCGGCCACGTCGGTTGCCGGATCCTTGTGGACGCGCACGGTCGGCAGGTATTTGCCGTTGCTGCCGACGATGGGGACCGAGATTTCGTCGATCTTGGTAGTGCCGTCACCCAGTCGCACCACCACCCTGATCTGGATCTCTTTCCGCGCGCCTTCGGGAGGAAGCACGTGCCGGTTGGTGATCAGGTACACCGTGCCCTTGGCCACACCCAGGTCGCCGAATAGCAGGAAGCCCGTTCCATTCAGGACGCCCACGGGTTGGGCCGGCTTGGCCGGCAGCTTTGTATCGGACGCCGAATGGGGAGGCGCGGTGACGCTATAGGAAATCAGGACAGTGCTGTTGAGAAAGAGCTTGTCCAGGACTTCACTGCTCGCCTGCCCAACCAGGAGAGCAACGCAGATCCCCAGTGCTGCGACCCACAACCCTTTACGGCGCAATCGACCACCTCCGCGACGCATCCCTCCCTTGTACACCTACAACACGTCAATCGAACAAGCGGTTCAGGGTCGGCACCTGACTAATTAATCTGCGCCGTCAAGTGAGTGCCAAAGGCCGGCGTGGTAAATCCCGGCGGCGTAGTCGCCGAGATATTCGCCGTACCCTTGGCTTGCAGTTGCAGAGTTACGCTGCCGCTGGAAGTTCCGGCAGCAATGGTCAGCGGGCTGCCGGAGACAACGGCGGCCGGGCTGTCGCTGGTCACCGTCACCGAAGGTGACAGGCCTCCGCGTACCTGCTGCAAGATCTGCGAGGGCGAACCCGTGGAATCCAGGACCACGGCGATCACCTGCAAGCCCACACTGCCATTGGTCAGTAAGGTCCCGAAATTCGCACCCACGCCGTTGGGGCCGGAGAGCACCAGGGCCGAGGGCGCCAGCGTGACCGAACTGGTCGTGGTCAAGTACCCGGGAGCGCTGATCGTGAGGTGCGCGGTACCGGAGCTGGCGAGCGCCTGGATGTAGTAGGCAGGGAATCCAATCGCATTGACTCCGCTGCCGGCCGGAACCGTCAGATTCAGGGTTTGTGCCCCCGGCGTGAACGGCGAGGTCGAGAGCCACACACTCGGATTGTCGCTGGTGATGGTCACCTGCAGATCGGTGGGCGAAGGCCCGTCGAGCGATCCCGTGGCTTGAACTTCAAGGTTGTTGCCGATGGTGGGTTCATTAATGCGCAGGGTGATGGCCGGCGCCGTGACCGTGACCCCGATTTGTCCTCCGGAAGCGGGCGTACCGTACCCCGCCGGTTGCACCACGTTCAGCGTGGTGGTGCACGGCGTGATGCAGTTCGTCGCCGGGTCAAACGCCAGGTTGTTGTTCGACACGTCGCCCCCGTTGAAGGCGGCCGGGCTGCCGACAATCGCGCCCGTGCTCGGCGTGCTGCTCGTCACGCTGATGGATTCCGACCGGCCGGGCCGCAACTGCCCTCCTGAAAACGGCCGCGATGCCGTATCCAGTTGCCAGAGGGAAAGCGACAGGTTGGTGGCGCCTGAAAACGTAGTCGTAGTGAAGTTCGCAGTCCCGTTGGGACCATTCAGAATGAAAGCCGAGGGCGTCAGCCCGACACTGCTGGTGCCGTTGGTATAACCCGGGGCGGTGGCCGTCAACGTAACCTGCCCGGAGGAGGCCAGGCCCTGCAGATAGAACTGGGGCAGCGCGGACGTGTTGGCGGGAACCGACAACATGACACTGCCGCTGCCCACAGCCGTCGGGCTCAACGATAGCAGCACCTTCGACGGATCCGAGCTCGTGACCGTCACCGTCACCGGGCTCGAAGGGGGCGTCAGTTGGCCGGCGCCAGGCGCTTGCTGGTTATACCCGAGGGATGCCGAATTCAAGGCCAGGACCGGCGACTTGACGGTCGCGGTGAGTTGCGTATCGACCGCCGGCGTGCTGTATCCGCTCGGCTGCGAAATGCTGATCGTGCTGCTGCCAACACTCAGCGGCTGGAACAGGACGGTGCTGCTGGAGGCGGACCCTCCTTGCAGGACGGCAGGACTATTTCCGATCACGCCCACCGACGGTGGTCCGGCAGTCACGTCGACGCTCGCGCTGATTCCGCCGCGTAGCACCTGGCTGGTGGACACGATGTTTCCGGCGCCATCCAATTGCACCGGGCTCACACTTAAGTTGGAGTTGACGCCCACCACGGCGTTGAAACTCGCGCCCGCCCCCGAGGGGCTGTTCAAAATAAAGCCGGAGGGCGTCAGTGTCGCGGTCGCGCTGGCCGGCTGATAACCGGGTGCGCTGATCGTGATCTGCGCCGAGCCCGACGAGGCCAGTCCCTGCACCCAGAATCCCGGGAACCCGAAGCCGAATTTCCCCTGGCCGGCCGGCACCGTGCCCGTAATCTGGGCCGCGCCTTGCGTCGTTCCATTGGGATCGGTCGCTGAGGAAACCAATAAGACCTTGGTCGGATCGCTGCTGGTAATGGTCACCGTGAGCGGGCTGCTGGGCGCGACGTCCAGCGAACCGGTGGCCAGCGTTTGCAGGTTCTTGCCCAGGCTCAATCCGGAGAGGCTGATCTGGCCTTGGCCTCGACCGCTGCCCGACACCGGCACGCCTTGCGGCGAATTCGCGGCGTTACTGACGATCAACATGGTCGCCGTGCGATTCGTCTGCGCCGTTGGGGTGAAGGTAACGCTCAACGTCGCGATTCCACCATTTCTCCTCACTAGGAAGTTGGCGTTCGGCGTTACCGCGAATTCCGAGGCAGCGGAGCCGCTGAACGACACGCTGGTCACTTCCAGGTCACTCTGGCCGGTGTTGGTGCAGGTGACGGTGAGCGGCAAGCTGGTGGTATTCACCGGCTGAGCCTGGAACTGGAGGCTGGTTGGACTGAGGACGCAGGTTGGTAGCGATGCAATCCCGGTGCCGCTGACTGACACCGAATGCGGACTGCCAATCGCATTGTCGGAGAACTGGAGGTTTGCGGAACGAAGGTCACCGCCGCTCGGCGTAAAGACAACATTGACACCCAGGGAGCCATTGGGCGAAACCGTCTGCGGGAAGCTGCCGCCGCCGGCGATGGAGAAGCTGAAATCTCCCGGATTCGCGCCCGAGATGGTGATGCCGTTCAGCACCAGGTCGGCGGTCCCGGGATTGCTGACGGTCAATAGCAACGGCGAACTGGGCACGCCGCCTTGTTGCGGATCTGGGAATAGCAGGGGTGACGGAGTGACTCTAAAGATCGGGGCGTTCACGCCGGTGCCGCTGAGCGTTACGACTTGCGGAGTGTCGGCTGCGTTGTCTGCGATCTGCAGATTTGCGCTCCGCGCGCCGAGATCGGATGGAGTAAACGTTATTGGGATATTCATCGACCCATTCACCTGCACTGTGCCCGGCACCGCGGTGGTCGCAAAGTCCGAGGCATTCGTACCCGTGAAGGTGAAGCCGGTGATGTTCAGGGGCGCCGTTCCCGTATTCGTGATCGTCACCGTGATTGGCGAACTGGTCGTATTCTTGCCCTGGTTGGGGAACAGGATGCTGTGGGTGCTCAGCGTCCCCGTCGGTCCATTGCCTGTGCCCGACAAGGGAAGCGTTTGTGGGCTGGTCGTCGCATTGTCGGCAAAGCTGAGGGTCGCCGACCTCGGCCCCAAACCGCTGGGGGTGAAAATCACGCTCAGATTGGCTGCGCTGTTGGCAGCTACCACCAGGGGCGCTGCGGCAGTGGGTGGAGTGAAGTTCGCGGGGAACGAGAACTCCGCCGCATTGGTTCCCCCAAATGTTATCGAGGTAATCTGCAGGTCAGCGTTGCCGGTATTGGTGATCGAGAACGGCAGCGGTGCGCTGGCTATGTTCGGAGCCTGTGAGCCGAAAGCGAGCGGGCTGGGACTGATCACAACCTTCGGCCCGACGCCATTGCCGATCAGCGAAACCGACTGAGGTGTATCGAGTGCATTGTCCGTGAGCAGCAGCTTTCCCTGACGTGACCCAGTGTCACCCGGCTTGAACTGAATGGGAATGGTGGTCGTGCCGCCTTGATGGCCACCGTGATCGGGGCGGCCGCCGTGGGCAGCGTGAAGTTTGCCGGAAAGAGGAAATCGCCGGCGTTCGTTCCTCCAAAGCTCAGCCCGGTGATCTGCAGCGGCGCATTGCCGTTGTTGGTCACTGTGAGGGTAATGGCGTTGCTCGTGGTCCCCAGGGTCTGATTCTGGAAATCGAGAGGATTTGGATTCGATGCAACGATTGCGGTCACACCTGTTCCGTGCAGTTCAACCGGGTGTGGGCTGCCATCGGCATTGTCGGCAATCAAAAGGTTTGCGGTGCGAGGATCTTTCGCGGTCGGCTTGAACACCACGGGAATCATCGTGCTGCTATTGGCCGCCACTGTGATCGGGTACGTCGTGCCCAGCACGAACGATGACGACAGCGCGAAATCACCCGCGTTCACTCCACTAAACGACAATCCACTGATTTGCAGCGGCGCCGTGCCGGTGTTCGTAACCGTCACTTGCATGGGCGCGCTGGTCGTGCCCACCTGCTGGTTGGCAAATGACAACCCCAGAGACGGGTCCAATTTGATGCCTGCAGTAGCCGTCACCCCCGTACCCGTCAGCCCCACCGAGTGTCCCTGGCCTCCGGTGTCGTCGCTGACGATGAGCGTGGCGGAACGCGCTCCCATGTCTTTCGGAGTAAACAGGATGTTGAGGACGGAAGTCGCGCCAGGCGCGAGGGAGAAAGACCGCGCGCCGGTCGTCGAGAAATCGCTTCCGTTGACGCCGACCATTAGCACTCCAGTCACACTCACCGTGGTGCCGCCAATGTTCTTCACGGTCACCGGCAGCGGGCTGCTGGTCACGTTGAGGGTCTGGTTATGGAAATCGAGCGTTGCCGGGGTGACGGACAGTCCCGTGCCGAGGGCGCCGTTGCCGCTCAGGCTCACGTTATGGGCGCTGCCGCCGCTGTTGTCGCCGATCGTCAGGCTGGCGGAACGCGCGCCGGCAGCCGAAGGCTTGAAAGTCACCGGGACGATGACCGTGCCGCCGTTCGCCGGCAGAACCACGGGTGCGGTCGAGGCGGTGGAGAAATCGCCGGCATTGGCGCCGGAGAAGGTCAGGCCGGTAATCTGCAACGCGCCGGTGGTGTTGTTGGTCACGGTGATCGCGGAGGCGGGGCTGCTGTTGCCGACCGTCTGATCGGGGAATGTGATGCTGGACGGGTTGACGGTAACTGGCTGTGGTTGGCCGGTGCCGTTGCCGGTGAGCGCCGCCGATTGTGGGCTGTCACTGGCATTGTCGGTGATCATCAATGCGGCAGCGCGACCGTTGGTGGCCGTCGGAGTAAAGATCACCGGGATCGTGGTGGAGGCGTTGGCGGCAACGTTAATCGGCACGGCCGGAGAGGGCGGCGTGAATGTGGAGGCGAATGCGAAGTCGCCGCTGTTGGTGCCGCCGATGGCGACGCCGGTAATCTGCAGGTTCGCATTGCCTGTGTTGGTGACGGTCAGCGCGCGTGGCGTGCTGCTGGCCCCGACCGCTTGATCGCCAAACGCCAGCGGCGCAGGTACGAGCTGAACCGCGGGCAGGCTGGTTCCGCCTGTGCCTTGCAGGGTGACGTAATGGCCCGGGCCGCCGGTGTCGTCGCCGACGATGATCAGAGCGGAGCGAGCGCCGGTGGCCTGCGGGGTGAACACCACGCTGATGCTGCCGCTCCCTCCGGCGGCGACGGAGAAGGAGCGCGCGCTCTTGACGGAAAATTCGCTGGAGTTGACTCCCGCCAGGGAGAGGGAAATGCCAGCGCTGGTGCTGTTGCCGTTGGTGACGATGATCTGCATCGGGCTGCTGGATACGCCCACCGTCTGGCTATGGAAATCGAGCGGGTTGGGGGTGACGCTAATTCCGGTCGGCGGGTTGCCGTTGCCGGACAGAGAAACACTATGAGCGTTGCCACCGCTGTTGTCGGCGATGGTGAGCGTGGCGGAGCGCGCGCCGGTCGCGGACGGCTTGAAGGTCACAGGAACGATGGCCGTGCCGCCGTTGGCCGGCAGGGCCAGGGGCGCGGTCGAGGGGGTGGAGAAATCGCCGGCATTGGCGCCGGAGAATGCCAGGCCGGTAACCTGCAGCGCGCCCGTGGTGTTGTTGGTCACCGTGATCGAAGAGGGAGCGCTGCTGTTGCCCACCGTCTGATCGGAAAACGTGATGCTGGCCGGGGTGACGGTGACCGGTGCCGGTGGGCCGGAGGTGCCGTTGCCGGTGAGCGCTGCCGACTGCGGGCTGTTGCCGGCATTGTCGGTGACCATCAGGCTGGCGGAGCGCGGGCCGGTTGTAGTTGGCTTGAACACCACCGGGATCGTGGTCGAGGCGTTGGCGGCAACATTAATCGGCACGGCCGGAGTGGGCGGAGTAAATGTCGGCGCAAATGCGAAGTCGCCGCTGTTCGCGCCGCCAATGGCAACGCCGGTAATCTGCAGATTGGCCGATCCGGTGTTGGTCACGGTCAATAACTTCGACGCGCTGCTGGTGCCGGTCGCTTGATCACCAAATGCAAGGGGCACGGGTGAGAGCTGAACCGTCGGAACATTGCTGACGATTGTGCCGGTCAGGGTGACGTAATGGCCCCCGGCGCCAGTGTCGTCGCCGACGATGATCAGAGCCGAGCGAGCGCCGGCGGCCTGTGGCGTGAACACCACGCTGATGGTGCCGGTTCCGCCCGCGGCGACGGAGAAGGAGCGCGCGGTTTTGATCGAGAACTCGCTGGAATTAACTCCCGCCATGGAAAGGGAAATGCTCGCGCTGGTGCTGTTGCCGTTGGTGACGGTGATCGGCAGCGGGCTGCTTGACACGCCGACAGCCTGGCTCTGGAAATCAAGCGAGTTGGGGCTGACGGAAATGCCCGGTGGAGGGGTATTGCCGGCGCCGTTGCCGCTCAAGCTGACGCTATGGGGGCTGCCGCCGCTGTTGTCGGCGATGGTGAGGGTGGCGGAGCGGGCACCGGTAGCGGACGGCTTGAAGGTCACCGGGATGAGCGCCGCGCCGCCGTTAGCCGGCAGGTTCACGGGTGCGGTCGAGGTGGTGGAGAAGTCGGCGACATTGGCGCCGGAGAAGGTCAGGCTTGTAATCTGGAGAGCGCCGGTGGTGTTGTTGGTCACCGTGATCGAAGAGGGAGCGCTGCTGTTGCCCACCGTCTGGTCGGGGAAGGTGATGCTGGACGGGGTGACGGTAATGGATGACAGTTGCGCCGGCGTCCCGGTGCCGCTGAGCGGAGCCAATTGCGGGCTGTCGCCGGCGTTGTCGGTCATCGACAGGTTGGCGGAGCGCTGGCCGGTGGTGGTCGGCTTGAATATCACCGGGAAGCTGGTGGATGCGTTGGCGGCAAGGTTGATCGGCGAAGCCGCAGTGGGCGGCGCAAACGAGGGCGCGAACGCGAAATCACTGCCGCCGATGGTCAAGCCGGTGATCTGCAGGTTCGCGTTGCCGATATTGGTTACGGCGATGGACCTCGACGCGCTGCTGGTCCCGACCGACTGATCGGCGAAAGTGATGCTTTGCGGCGTCAGTTGGACCATCGGCGCACTGGTCCCGCCGCTCCCGAGCAGAGCGATGCCGTGCGGGAATCCGCCGGTGCTGTCATAGAAAGCGATGTTTGCCGAGCGCGTGCCCTCCGCGCCGGGAGTGAAAGTGATCGACAGGACGACGGAGCCATTGGGCGGCACCGTCAGCGGAAACCCTGCCGCGCGCAAACTGAACTCGCGCGCATTAAATCCCGACAAAAGGAAGCTGGTGATTTGCACCGAGGTGGTTCCGGTGTTGGTAATCGTCACTCCCTTCTGATTGCTGGTGATGCCGACGGGCTGGTTGCCGAAATTCAGCGTGCTGGGGGAAAGGACGAGATTGGGGCCGCTGGCCGCCGCCGTGGTCAGCACGGTGGCCGCAAGGCTGGCGTTGAGGCCGTTGGACACCACCAGCTGCGCCAGGTACTGACCTGGCTTGTCGGCGACGAACGAGCTGCTCGGGGAGGTAGCGTTCACGAGCGCCGCCGAACTGGCGGCCGGCTTGAACAGCAGGGTCCAGGTGTAGGTGAGCGGCGCGCCGCCGGCGTCGTTGGATGCGGCGCCGTTCAGCAGCACGTTGGCGCCCGGGGCAACGGTCTGCGCCGCTCCCGCATTGGCTAGCGGGGGAATGCTGTCGGTCGCGACTTCCACCGTTGCCAGCGACGAGTTGCCGTGCGTGTCGCTCACTGCCAGCTGCACGACGTAGGTTCCGGCCAGGTCGGCGACGAAGGTCGGGTTCACGGCCGTGGCCGAGCTGAGCGCGGCGGCGCTGCCGGCGGGCACCGACAGCCAGCTCCAGGAATAAGTCAGAGGATCGCCGCCGGGATCGGAAGAAGCGGCGGCGTTGAGCTGGACGGTGTTGCCGACGGCCACCAACTGGGCCGCTCCGGCGTTGGCCAGCGGCGGCAGATCCTGGGTGCTGATGCTGACGCTGGCGCTGGAGCTGTTGCCGTGCGTGTCGGAGACCACCAGCTGCGCGACGTAGGTGCCGGCCAGGTCGGCGACGAAGGTGGGAGCCACGGCGGCCGGGTCGGAGATGGAAGTCTGGCTGCCGGCAGGGAGCGAAACCAGGCTCCACTGAAAGCTGAGACGATCGCCGTCCGGGTCGCTGGAGGCGCTGCCGTTCAGGTGAACGACGGCGCCGGCGACCACCACCTGGCCGGGACCGGCATCGGCGATGGGCGGGGTGACGTCGGTCGCGATTGTCACCTGGCTGTTGGAGACCGTGGTGCCGTCGCTGACGGCCAGCTGCACGACATAGGCGCCGGGCTGATCGACGGAAAAGCTGGCGACCGGGGCCGTCGGATTGTTCAGCGCGGCGGCGCTGGAGGCGGGGCGGGAAACAAACGACCACAGGTAGGTGAGCGGCCCGCCGCCGGCATTGGTGGAGCGGCTGCCGTCCAACCGGACGGTGGCCCCCACCGGAACCAGTTGCGGCGCTCCCGCATTGGAAGCCGGACCTGTGCTGGAGCTCGAGGTGAAACCCGACAGCGCAGGCAGGAGCAGGCCAACGGCCAACAAGGCGCCGAAGGCAACTCGTTGCAAATTCCAAAGCAACAACGTCTTTATCCGCACGGCCACGAGTCCTCCCGGACGACGAGCCAGCGGACCCAGTGCAGTTGCTGAGACCAGAGAGGGCCCCGCGAACCTGGCGGCGGTCCGCCGGATGGTTCGCGGTGCCTACTGCCCTAGTTCCAACTGGGGAGGCGCGGGCCACTCATCTGGGCCGGATACCCACGCCAATCCCCGCCGGGGGGAGGGCAAACTGCAACTACCTTTGCAGATGGCGAAGGGCAGCCGACGCTGCCGAATAGCCATCTTGTGCTGCCTTCGAATACCAATCGGCAGCCTGGTCGACGCTCGCAACCACACCGAGTCCCTGTTGATACATGTAGCCAACGTTGAACTCGGCTTCTCCACTGCCATGCAGCGCTGCCTTGCGAAACCACGTCAGCGCTTCCTGGTAGTCGTGTTGAATATTGGCCAGCCCATCGCGGTACACGTAGCCGAGGCGGAGTTCCGCTTCGACGCTTCCCGCTTGAGCTGCCTTGGTGTACCAGTCCAGAGATTCACGGCCGCTGACCGGAACCTGCTGGCCTGTCTCATACAGGTTGGCCAATCGCAACATCGCATCGACATTGCCCTGGTCCGCGGCTTTCTTGTACCAGGCAATTCCCTGCGGAGGATTGGCCGCCACCCCGAAGCCCGCCATGTACATGAGCCCGATCTTTAACTGCGACGGGACATCGCCCTGCTCGGCGGCCTTCAGGAACCACTTCGCCGCGTCCGACATGCTCCGCGGAACGCCCCGGCCAAGGGCGTAGATCTCGCCCAGCGATTTCTGCGACGCCAGGTCCCCGGCCGTGGCCTTCTGCTTTAACGCGGCGACTTCCGCGGCTCCCGGAACTGCCGGTTTGGCCGGCGGAGGTGCGGTCGCCTGCACTGCTTCCATCTTCATCGTTTGGCTCGGGGTCTGGCCCCATGCGCCCATGCTGGCGGCGCACAGCGCCGCCGCCAGCCATCCCATCCATGCCGTTTTCCTGTACATCATTTCCTCCCTTCGCGTACTGCGGTCTCGCCTCTGGTTACTGTCCCTGTTTCGCGGCGATGGATTTGTCTTTGTCCTTGTCTTTGTTCTTGGCAGACAATTCCTGCAGCACCATCTGGCGCAGGTCCTGGTATTGCAGCGCGCCAGTGAAGAAGCGTCCGTTCAGGAAAAAGCTGGGAGTACCGTTGAGGCCGATCTTCTGCGCTTCCGTGGCGTCCTTCTGCACCGCCGCGGTTTGCTGGCCGGAGTCCAGGCAAGCGGTGAATTTGGTCACGTCGAGCTTGAGGTCGGTCGCGAACTGCTTTAACGCGGGCTCATCGATTTGCGTGCTGGAAAACAGCCGATCGTGATATTCCCAGAACTTGTTCTGGACCAGAGCGCAGCGCGCGGCTTCCGCCGCCTTTTGCGAGTGAGCATGCATGGGAAGTGGGAAGTCTTTGAACACGAAGCTGACCTTGTCGCCGAACTCGGCGGTCAGCTTCTTCAGGTCGGGTTGCACTTTGATGCAATACGGGCACTCATAATCGGCGAACTCGACCAACTGCACCGGGGCGTCGGCGGGGCCGATTCGCGGCGAGTCGCCGACTGCGAAGTCGGCGCGCGGCGGCGCCAGCAGCACCAGCACGTCGCTTTTTTCGCGCAGGCTTTCAATGTAGGCCAGGCGGGCTTTCTGGACGCGCTGTGAGTGCACCGAGTCCAGGATCTTGGCGCGGGTGGCCTCAAACGGTTCCTTGGGACTGATGACATCGTAGACCGTGCGCAGCTGCTCTTCGGTCAGGTCTTTCACCTTGCTGTCGACGTCGCGCTTCAGCAGTTCTTCGACCGTGAGCTTCTGCCGCGCCGCTTCCTTTTCCAGCAGGCGGCGGGCGATCAGGTTGTTGAGCGCCTTTTGCTCGGCCTGGTAAAAGTCATACCGCGGTTGCAGCAGCGAGCCGGCTTCCTGGTCGTGAAGTTGGGCGCGTGTGACCTTTTCGCCGTTGATTTCCGTCACTACGTCCGATGAGTTCTGGGCCGAAGCCATCCCCATGGTCGCCAGTATCGCCAGGCACAGAGCAAAACGTGTGATTCTAGTTGCCAATTGCATCGTGTCACTCCTCGGTTGTTTTCCTGCGCCAACTGGCGCCGGTTTGTACTGCGTGGCGGGGGAAGGCGTTAAGTTGCGAACTACGAAACTGTTTCCGGTTTTCGGCCGCTTGAGCGGCTCTTTTGTCGGCACAGCCCATCAACTGCTGCATTGCTGTCTGCCAGGACCTGGCATCGTGTGTGCCGTCCTGATTGCTTTTTCCAATCGCCCCCACCTTGCCGTTCTCTCTCCGCCCTTACCCCAGCGGATGTTTCGGGCAAAAGCGCGTGCCAAGCGGCATTCCACTCGGCACGCGACCCGTGACGCTAATCAGCAACCCACATTGCTACGTGTCCCTATTACCGCGAACCCAGGCCGGCGGTGCAGCTGCAGGTACCCGGGGCGCCGCTGCCGAGGTAACGCACGAACGAGCAAGCGTTCGGCAGGAAGGCATATTCCGCAGCCGACAGAGCCTGCGGGAGCTTCTCGGTCTCGGTCACGAACAGGCTGCTCGGCGATGACGGAGGCTCAGCCTGAAGGTGAGTTCCGAAAACCGCAGCCGAAGAGTCCGCCAGAGCTCCGACGAGTGTCTCAGCTCGGCAACCGGTCGGACCGTTGGCAGCATTCGGAAGCGTGAAGAGAAGTTTCACGACGCCGGCCACCGGAGCGGTCCCGGTCAGGGCATGATTGGTCAGTTGGGCGCCGACTTCCGCCGAAGACAGCTCATCGGGGGTCAGACGGCAAGCGCAGCAGGAAATCATTTCCTGGTTGTTGTCGAACACGTAGACGTTTTCGCAGATGTCGCCGGTTCCAGGCGTGCCACCGTTCTGGCCAATGCTGGTCAGCGGCGTTCCATAGGTACCGGTGTTGATGGCGCGGATCACCTGATCGGCGGCCAGTGGGTTGAGGTTGTTGGAGTAGTAGTCGACAAAGTAGCTTCCCTGCGCAAATGCCGGAACTGTGGACATCAGCAGCAGGAGCCCAAGAACAACAACCAGTTTCTTCATTTTGGGGATCCTCCTTGAGTGGTTTGTTCCAGTGATGGGAGGAGCAGCACGGTCCAAACGTTTACGAGATTGCGCCGCAAAGGGGGAGTTGACAATTCTCCAGAGGTCTTAACCAATGCCGCTAGCCCAAAGGCAGCAACCCGAGCGCCTAGTCGGAAGGATTAGAGCGGAGAGCGCGGTCACACGCTCGCGCGATTAACCGCGCGGGTTAGTTCGACCGGAGACTTGAATTCCTTGCCGCCGAGTGGTTGACTGCAGCTGTGGCGAGTGTGCCTGAGCAGGGGGCCGGAGAGCGTCCATCCCGGTCCTCTTCTGGGCGGCGCGCCGTGCCGGGGAATACTCTAATGGCTATCGTGGCAGGCCGTTGCTTGCGGGTGATGTTCGCGGTGCTGCTGATTGCAGCCAGCCTCCGCGCCTCCGAAGTACTCGCGCCGCAGTGCGATCAGCGCGTCGCGACCTTGCGGGCGGGGCAGCTGATTGTTTCTTCCCAGGGCTGCTCGCTGCGGCAGGTGCTGAACGCCATCAGCCACGCCACCGGCATTGAGACCACCATGCCGGGATCTGCCAGCGCGCTTCCGGTATTCGCCACGCTCGGTCCCGGTCAGCCTGCCCGTGTGCTTTCGGACCTGCTCGATGGTCTTCCGTTTAATTCGCGTCTCATTGCCAAAGCGGATGGGTCGGGAGGCTTGGTGGGCGTTGCACTCACCGAACGCCGGGCCGCCGTCGTCCTGTCGGCGGATGATTTGAAGAAGCTGGCAGAGCAGAAGAAAAAGGACGACGCCGCCAGGCTGGCCCTGGCTTCCGACGACTCCCGATACGACCGGACGGCTCAACGGCCCGAAGTGGACGCTGAAATGATCAAGCGTCTGCCCGCGCTGCCGCCGGGCGTTCCCAGTTCAATGTGGGCGCTCTACCCGGGGATCGCTCAGGCGGTCGCCGATACCGGATCGCTGCCCAGTTTCCCGGAAACGGCCAGCTCCGCCTTGCCGGCGAACGGCGCCGGTTCGGGCTTAAGTGGACCGGCTTTTCAGGTCCCCAACGATCCGGGCGCTGTTCCCAAGGGCGCCATCGGCCTGCCGCAACTTCCGCCGGGAATCGATCCGAATCTTGGAAAGCTGTATCCCTGGAACCTGATGCAGTTGATCCAGGGCGGCTTCAAACCCTCGTATCCACCGGTTCCCCCGATGGCGGGCGCCATTCCGCTCACCCCTCCACCCACTGCCGGCCACTGATTAACCCCGCGGTTAAACCTCCCGCTTAGTCCGCAATATTCTTGGGCGATCATAGAGTGGTCGCGAGAGTGGCTTTGCCCTCGGGTGCCCGGGTTGTCAATTAGGCCAGTCGGCTACTTCCGTTTTGCTGGAGATCGCCTCAGCGGGGCGCGGTTGCGCCCACGCTGCCGGTCCTGCCGCGTTCCGGACGGCCGCACGTTCGAAGGCGCATGTCTACTGCATTGTTGACAAGCCACGCAAGATCACGGCCGGCGCTTCCGCCGACTCCTCAACCTGTGTACTAGTCCCGTCGACTAGTCATTCAGTGGCATGAGCGCCCCCAGTCCCTGGAAAGCTCACCTGAACGTCAGGGTTAGACGGCTCGGCTAAACCTAAGAGATTTCCCTTTGGTGTGCAATTGCATGCACAGGCGATCCGTCGAAACACGATACGACGGCGAAATTCGATCGTGCCGGCTTCCTGCAAGAGTGACTTTTCTCGTGCAGCGTTTTCGGAAAATCAAAATGCCCCCACCATGGGCAGCCCAAATCCACGCAACCTACCGACACCAACACCTTTGGGGAGCGCGGCGCAGGACTTGAAACGACGCCGAACGTTTACCGATCTCTACACACAGCGAAGTGCAAAGTTGGTGTAACAGGCACACCCCGAGTCGCCAATCCGCGCTTTGGAAGCGGGATTGCATCATCCCGGGTGCGGTTTACCTGAAGGATGCCCGGGTGTCTCCCTCCCACACCTGGTCGGCTGAGGAATCCAAAATCATGAAATGGTCGGCATCGACTTGGCTGCTGCTGTGCGTCCTGGTTTTCAGCATTACGTTCACCTCGTGCGGCGGAGGCGGTGGCGCAGCAGCGCCATCTACGCCGGGAGCTCAATCGCCGAGTTTTGCGGTTAAGCCGTCGGCGATCACGTTCGCGGACCAGTTGGTGAACCCTGCGACAACCCAGTCGCAGGACGTAATCATCACCAACAGCGGGAATGCCAATCTCGTCATCAGCGCGATTTCGCTGTCGAATACGGCCGATTTCTCGCTCAAGAACCCGCCGGCATTCCCGGTTACGGTGGTTGCCAACAGCAGCCTCACGGTTACCGTGTTGTTCAAGCCCGCAGCCCCGGGCGCGCGCAGCGCAACCTTGTCGATCACCGACAACGCCAGTGGCAGCCCGCATCCGGTTTCGCTCAGCGGGCGTGGCACCGCACCGCTGGTCAGCGCGAACAGCAGCACGCTGCAGTTCGGGACGCAAGGCGTCAGCAACAAGAGCGCGGTGAAAACCCTCGTGCTCACCAACACCGGCGACGGCGATCTGGTCATCTCGAACATCAGCGCCTCCGGCGATTTTTCATACTCCGGGACCACGTCGATGACGGTGGGCGCCGGAAGGAGTGTTCCGCTCAGTGTCGCGTTCACGCCAACCGTTACCGGCGCCCGCACTGGGTCGTTGACAATTACCGACAATGCCTCCGGCAGTTCCCAGGTGATCGCGCTGGTTGGCACCGGCGTTTTGCAGGGACCGGTGCAACCAGCCGACGCCTCGGTTGCCATCAGCCCTGATAGTCTGCTTTCGAACACTTTCCCGGCCACCGTCAGCGTCACCATCACCGGCACCGATACCAACTTTCTGCAAGACGCGACCGTCGCCAATTTCGGCCCTGGCGCCGCGGTACTCGACGCAACCTCGACTGGTGTTGCCGGCGCCTTTGGAACGGTCACAGTAACCAGCCCCACGACCGCCACCGCGCAGCTCCAGTTTGACGCCACCGCTGCGCCGGGCCCGCGGTTTGTGGTTGTCATGACTGGTAACCATCCGTCCACCGCGACCTTTGTTGTTCCACAGCATGACGCGCCGGAAGTCAATGCCGGCATCTCGCAGAAGGTGACGGTAGGAAGCACCGCGCACCTGGACGGCAGCGGCTCGAGTTCCCAGGCTGCAGCTGCAACCAGCGCCGCCAATGGCAAAACGATTTCGAATACCTCCAATCCTCTGCTCAGCTACGAGTGGTCTTTATTGAGCGCGCCCGACGGCAGCACCACCGCGATTGCCGACGGCACCGCCGTTCGCCCCAGCTTCAATGTCGACATGCCGGGCACCTACCTGGTGCAACTCGCGATCACCGACAACAACGGCAGAACTTCGGCCAACTGGGTCCTGATCTCCACCGACACCACCGTGCCCATCGCCGATGCGGGTCCGAACCAGTTCGTGACCGCCGGCGCCAAGGTCCAGCTCGACGGCAGCACGTCCAGCGATGCCGACGGCAACAGCCTCACTTATTTGTGGAGCTTCGTCTCCGTGCCGCAGGGCAGCAACGCGGCGGCGTCCTTGTCGAACCCGAACGCGCCGGCGCCGACTTTCACCCCGGACCTGGCGGGCGACTACGTTCTGAAACTTACGGTCAACGACGGGAACGGCAACACCTCATCGGACACCGTCCTGATCAGCACGCAGCAGACGCCGCCCACCGCCAGCGCCGGTCCCAACCAGAAAATTCAGGTAGGTCAGGCGGTACAGCTGGATGGCAGCGCGTCCCTCAATCCTGACGGTGACCCGGTCACCTGTTTCTGGGCTTTGATCACGCAGCCGGCGGGCAGCACCGCGACCCTGGCCAACGCCGGGCCGGGCGCCTGCTCGGTGAAGCCCACTCTGACCGCCGACCAGCTTGGCACCTACATCGCTCAGCTCACGGTCACCGACAGCAAGAACAACAGCGCTACCGCCACCGTTGTCCTCACCACCGACAATCCTGGCCCCGCGGCGAACGCCGGGCCGCACCAGGACGTCAACGTCGGCGACATCGTGCAACTGGACGGAAGCAATTCGCACGATGGCGACAACAGCTCGCTGACCTACTCCTGGGCATTCCTTTACAAGCCCGCCGGAAGCACTGCATCCCTGACGCCGGTTGACGAGTCCAACCCGGTATTCCAGGCCGATGTTGCGGGTGATTATGTCGCCCAGTTGATCGTCACCGACGGAATCCTGATCAGTGTGCCCAGCACGGTGCGCATCACGGCGGCATCGCCGGGCTTCAGCGCCGATCACAGCAGCCTCAACTTTGGCACGCAGACCGTCAACACCACCAGCGACTCGACTCCGGTCATCATTACCAACACCGGCGAGGGAACGCTGCACATTTCCAGCATCACCATCACCGGCGCCAACGCCGGCGATTTCGACAGCACCCATGCCTCTCTGCCGGTGGCGGTGCCGGCCGGTGCGACCACCACGATTAACGTGACATTTACGCCCTCGGCGGGCGGATCTCGCTCCGCGACCCTGAACATCGGGCACGATGCCGGCGCTCCGGCGGCCATCACGCTCAGCGGCACGGGCGGCGTACCCGTCAGTCAGATCACGCCTTCGACGCTGACTTTCGGCAACGTGACGGTAACGCCGCCGACCACCAGCGCGCCCCAGATCGTCACCGTCACCAACAAGAGCACCACCGGCGGCACGCTGACCATCTCCAGCATCAGCATCACCGGCACGAATCCCGGCGATTTCGCGGTCACGCCGAACACGCCGCAGTCCCTGGCTCCGAACGCTTCGGTGCAACTCTCCGTGACCTTCAAGCCCAGCTTGCCGGGCGGCCGCGCGGCCACGCTCACCATCATCGACAATGCCAGCGCCAACGCTGAAACGGTTGCGCTGAGCGGTACCGGAACGGCGCCGGGCATCAGCGCCGACAAGAACAGCATTGCCTTCGGCGATCAGCTCATCCACACCACCAGCGCGCCGCAGGTAGTGAAGATCACCAACACCGGCACGGCGGACCTGCATATCGCCAGCCTGACGCCGAGCTCCGCCGAGTTCGCGGCCAGCCCGGCTGCGCCCATCACCATCGCGGCGGGCGGCTTTGCCAACCTCAGCCTGACCTTCTCGCCGACGAGTGTGGGCAACAAGTCAGAGAGCCTGGCCATTGTCTACGACGCCGGCACCTACACCATCAGCCTGTCCGGCCGCAGCATTGCGCCTGACATTTCGGTTCCGACCTCGCCGGTGGCACTGCCCGACACGCTGGTGGGCAGCGTCAGCAGCGCGGTGCCAATCACGGTGACCAACAGCGGAACCGCGCCCCTGACCATTGCCAGCGCGGTTCTTTCCGATACGACCAATTACCTGATCGACACTGTGCCTCCGGGCTCCATCGCGGCCGGCAATTCCATCACTTTGCACGTCAACTTCAAGCCGACCACGCGTGGATCTCACCCGGCGACGCTGACCCTTACCAGCGATGCCCTGAGCGGACCGGCGACGGTTAACTTGACCGGCCTCGGTCTGCAGCCGGGCATCAGCCTGAACCCCAGCCCGCTGGCGTTCGGCAACCAGGTCATCAACACGCCCAGCAGCGCCCTGCCCATCACGGTGACCAACACCGGCAATTCGCTGCTGACCATCTCCGCGCTTACTCTGGGCGGCGCCAGCCCTGCTGACTTCACCATCACCACCGGCTTGCCGGTCACGGTGGCCGCCAACAACGGCACCGCCGCCATCAACCTTGTCTTCACTCCCAAGGCGACCGGCAGCCGCGCCGCCACCCTGACCATCACCAACGACGCGGGTGCGCCGCAGGTGGTGAACCTCAGCGGTACGGGCACGCAGCCTGGCATCGGTGCGCCCGCCAGCCTCACCTTCGCGGCGCAATCGGTGAGCACCACCGGCAACAGTTCCATCACGATTACCAACAGCGGTACGGCGACTCTGCACATCTCGGCCCTGTCGATCACAACTAACTCAGCCGAGTTCGCGGTGACCACGGCCGCGCCGCTGGATATCGCTCCCGGCCTGAACGCCAACGTCAACCTCACCTTCACGCCGGCGCAGGTCGGAAACCGCACCGGCGCCTTGACCATCACCAGCAACGCGCCGAGCAGCCCGACGGCGGTGTCGCTGGCGGGCGTCGGGAACGCCGCCATCATCGGCCTCAATCCCAGCCCGCTGAACTTCGGCAACCAGCTGATCACGGTCCCGGCCACCAGCGCGCCCGCCTCGCTCACCATTACCAACACGGGCAATGTGAATTTGACGATCAGCGGGTTGAGCATCGGCGGCGCCAACGCCGCCGACTTCCCCTTCGGAGCCGGCTTCACACAGCCAAGCCAGGCCAACCCCATCACCATCGCCGCCAACGGGAATACCACCATCCCGATGCTGTTTACTCCGGGTGCGGCGGGTCCCAGAACGGCGACGCTGAGCATTACCGATAACGCCGCCAACAGCCCGCATAGCGTGACGCTCAACGGCACCGGCACGCAGCCGAAACAGCCGACGTTCACCCCGACTCCGGTTACGTTTAACCAGATCGTGGGCACCACCAGTTCTGTGGTAGCGGTCACGGTGACGAACCCGGCCGACGCCACCGGCAACCTCAACATCAGCGCCATCACGATTTCTGGCGCGAATGCCGGTGATTTCGCTACCACCACGGTCGCGCCGATCAATGGCATCATTCCGGGCGGCACCGCGACCATCAACCTGACCTTTACCCCCGGCGCTGCGGGCGCGCGCTCCGGCGTGCTCAGTATCACCGACAACGCTCCCGGCAGCCCACACTCCGTGAACCTGAACGGCACGGGCGCGGTCTCCAACATCAGCCCGACGTCGTTGACCTTCGCGGGCCAGGCGATCGGCTCGACCAGTGTCGCGCAGGCGGTCACGTTTGCTTATCCCGCCGGCGCAACCGGCAGCCTCACGCTGAACAGCGTGGCGGTCTCCGGCGCCAACAGCGCCGACTTCACCGCGACGGCGACGCCCGGAACGCTGACGGCGTTCGGTCAGAGCCGGCAAGTCAGCGTCACCTTCGCGCCACAAGCGGCTGGTGGCGCCGGCTCGCGCTCCGCTACGTTGACCATCAACGACAGCACCGGAGCGTACACCGTGGCGCTCACCGGCACCGCCACCTCTCCCAGCTTCAGCGCGACGCCTTCGCCGTTGAGCTTTGCCGATACCCTGGCGAAGACCACCAGCGCCGCCACGCCGCTCACCATTACCAACAACGGCACGGCCAACCTGCACATCTCGAGCCTCTCGATTACGGGGACGAACTCGACGGAATTCACCGTGATCACGGCCACGCCCATTGATATCGCCGCGGGCGCCAATGCCACCGTCAACCTGACCTTCACGCCCGCCAACTCCGGTGCGCGTACTGCCACGATCAACATCACCGATAACGCGTCCGGCAGCCCGCACACGGTTACGCTGAACGGCAATGGCATCGCGCCGCTCATCAACATCAACCCGAGTCCTGTCGCCTTCGGCAACCAGACGGTCAACTTCACCAGCAACCCGATCCAGGTCACCATCAGCAACAACGGTACGGCCGCACTGACGGTGAGTGCCATGGGGCTGTCGGGCGCCAACGCCGCCGACTTCACCTTCTCTCCGCCGGCGCCGCTCAACATTGCCGCCGGCAACAACGCGATCGTCACCATGACCTTCAAGCCGACAACCGCGGCTGCCGAAACGGCGACCCTCACCTTGACCGATAACACCGTGCAGGGTGTCCACACCGTTTCGGTGACCGGAACCGGCGTTGTACCCGGTGTCAGCGCCAGTCCCAGCCCGGTCCAGTTCGGCAATCAGCTGCTCAACAGTCCGAGCAGCCCGATGACGGTCACCATTACCAACACCGGCCTGGGCACGTTGCAGATTTCCGATCTCAGCATCAGCGGCACCAACTTCGCCGACTTTGCCTTCCCGGGCAGCTTCACCAAGCCGACGCAGCTCAACCCGATCACCATCGCGCCCAACGGGACCACGACGGTCCCGCTGATCTTCACGCCCAGCAAGACTCCGGAGGGCGCCGAGACTGCCACGCTCAACATCACCAGCAATGCCAGCCCGCAGGCGGTGACGCTGAACGGTACCGGCGTTGCGCCGCATTTCGCCACCACCCCGACGCCTACCCTGACCTTTGCCTCGCAGTTGAAGGGCACGTCGAGTGCGCCGCAGATTTTCACCATCACCAACTCCGGCGGCGCCGACCTGAGCGTTAGCGCCATCGCCTTCTCCGGCGCCAACGCGGGTGACTTCGCGTTCAGCCCGGCGGCGCCCACGTTCCCCATCGTCGTTGCCAAGAACGGTGGTACGGCGCAGCTGAGCGTGATCTTTACGCCCAGCGGGTCGGCGGGCGAGACCGCTACGCTGACCTTCACCGACAACGGTGTCGGCAGCCCGCACACGCTCGGACTCAGCGGCACCAGCATTGCGCCAGTCATGGGAACTCTGGCCGCGGTCAACTTCCCGAACACCAATGTCGGTTCCACCAGTGCGGCACAAACCCTTACCGTGACCAACACCGGCACCGCGCCGATGCAGATCACCGGGCTGTCGCTCAGCGGCACCAACGCCCCTGATTTCGCAACCACCACGGTTGCGACTCCTCAGGCTCCCATCACCGTGGCTGCCAATGGCGGCACCGCCCAGATCTCGCTCACCTTTACTCCGACCGGCCCCAACGCCCGCTCCGCCTCGCTCGTCATCACCGACAACGCGGCCGGAAGCCCGCACTCCGCGGCCCTGAGCGGCACGGGAATCCCGGTGCCGAGCTTCAGTCCGTCGCCCACCAGCCTTTCGTTCCCGAACACCACGGTAGGCTTTGCCAGCTCGGCTATGGACCTGACCATCAACAACCCGGGACAGGCCGATCTGGTGATCAGCAGTGTCGCCAGGACCGGTTCCAACGGCCCCGACTTCAGCTTCCAGGGAGGCACTACGTTCCCGCAGACCATTCCGGCGGGCCAGGGCCTGGTGTTGCATGTGATCTTCCAGCCCTCGATCGCTTCGGCCGAGTCTGCCATCCTGCGCTTCTCCGACAACACCCCCCTGGGACAGCACGACGTTAATGTCTCCGGCACCGGCATTCCGCCAACACCGAATCCGGCCTACGCGCCCGACACGCAGCTGACGTTCACGACGCAACAGCTCGTGCGGACCACCAGTTCGCCGGCATCGATCACGGTGACCAACAGCGGCACCGCTGACATGGTCATCACCGGGCTTACCCTGAGCGGCGCCAATGCCAGCGACTTTGCAGTCGTGACCACCCCGCCGGTCACCGTGACCAAGAGCGGTGGCAGCCTTAACCTGAGTCTGCAGTTCACTCCGAGCGATCAGGGGACGCGCACCGCGACCTTGACCATCGCTGCCAAGAGCGCCTTCGACAACTCGGTGCTGCCGGCGAAGACGATCACGGTCAGCGGCACTGGTTTCTATCGCGGTCACTTCAGCCTGAATTCGCTGAGCTTGGGCAAGGACCAGGAAGCGACCGCCATCGGATCGCTCGACATCACGTCCCCGACTCCGTTGACCGTCACCATCGCGAGCAGCGATCCCAGCAAAGTCCTGCTGGTGCCGACGGCTATCGATCCCGCCGGAACTACGGTGGGTACGGCCAGCTTCACCGCCACCATCGCGCCTGGAAAGGGCAGAGTCGGTGACTTCGGCTTCCCCGGCTTCTGGGTGCAGGTGTTGGGCTCTTCGGGTACGGCGAACATCACCGTCAGCGCCATCGGCTACCAGACCGGGACCGGTGTCATCACCATGACGCCATCCGGCTTCCAGCTCAACGGTCCCGGCGGCGCCGGCGTGAATTTCACTTCAACGCTTGGCACCACCACGCCTCTGACCGCCAATATGGTGCAGTTGGATGCGGCGGGTAACGTTTTGTCCACCAGCGCGGTACTGCGCGGAGGCATTTCGGCCAGCGTTCCGGTCATCTCCGGCACCACCTCGGTTGGCACGGTTACCAGCCCCGCGGTTGTGTCCGCCGGAGCGAGCAGCAGCGCCGCCGTTACCTTTACTCCGGTGGCTTCCGGCGCCACGTTGCTCCACGTTACGCAGCCATCTGGTTACAACACCCCGGCAGCCGGTACGCAACTCACCGCGACTGTCATCACGCCGGCCATCAGCCTCAGCCCGATTACGGTCGGCTTCAACCAGCAGATTGTGGGTGCTGGACAACTGAACCGCTCGTCTTCCAGCGCGCTGACGGTCAACCTCACCAGCGGCGATGCGAGTAAGGTGCTGCTGACCACCGATCCGGCGGTGGTGGGCGCCTCCACCATCAACCTGCAGGTCCCCGCCGGCTCCACCACTCTGCCTGCGTTCTATGTCCAGGCCCTGGCCAATAGCGGCGTCGTCACTCTCACGGCCACCGCTTCCGGCTATTCCAACGGTACCGCCAATGTGGCACTCAGCCCGTCCGCGTTTATTCTGAACGGTCCGAACGGCACTGGCGACTTCTCCACCTCGACCACCTCCGACGCCACCAACCTGGCGATCGCGCTCTATCAGCTCGATTCCGGTGGGCGGCCGGTATCCAACGGCGGACAGTTGCGCCCGGGACGCAACGAATCGGTCGGCGTCACCAGCGGTACGCCGAGTTCGGGGACCATCCTCAACAGCCCGATTACCTTCCACGGCGGCGACACCGTCAACACCGAGATGTACTTCCTGCCGGCCTGCAGTAACGCGCCATGCAGCACGGTGCTCAGCGTGGTTGAGCCGGCCGGATACGCTACCCCGGCGGTCGGCGGTCAGATCAATGTCACTGTCCATCAGCCGGCAGTGACCCTGCGTATGCCGATCTCCACCATTGGCCAGAACCTTGAGGTGCAAGCGACCGGTTCCCTGGAGGCCGCGACGCAGAATGGCGTCATGGTCACCGTCACCAGCCTCGATCCGAACAACGTGTTGCTGTCAACCTCGCCCACGGCAGTGGGTTCGGCGAGCATTCAACTGCTCATCCTGCCGGGCAATGGCCTGAACGGCAGCGGCTTCCCGCAGTACTACGTTCAGGCACTGGGCGGGGCGGGCACGGTGCAGTTGCAGGCCTCCGCGGCCGGGTATTCCTCCACGCTGACCACGGTAACGCTGGCGCCATCCGCCTTCGTGCTCGCCGGCAACAACAACGTGGGCAACCCGTTCAGCGTGCCGCTGGCCCAGGGCACTCAAGGATTGACCATGTACGCCATGGTGCTGAATTCCAGTGGTGTCCCCAGCCTGGTGCAGCAAGTGCGCGGCGGCCTATCGCCGTCAATCCCCGTGGGCAGCGATAGTCCTGCGGCGGCGGTGCTGGGCAGCCCCTTCAACATTGCGGGCGGCGGCAGCACTACGGCCTTCACCTTGCAACTCCAGTCGCTTGGCGTCGCCAACATTTCCGTCGCGCAGCCCGTGGGCTTCACCACGCCCTCCTTCGGCGGCACGATCCAATTGACGGTCCAGTGATCTCGGACCTGCAGTACGGGCCAGGTAACGCAGTAGAGGGAGAGCGCGCTGACCAGGCGCTCGGTTGCAAACGGGGTGGCGCTGAGCGGTGCTCCGGCCCTCGTAATCGGTCAGGGCTCCTGAGGCACGATTCCGAACACGGGAAGGATAAAACTATGGCACCGCAGCGTTATTCCGATGGCCGAGCTCCAGCAATGTCGATGCCTGGGCTGCTGCTTCTCGGTCCCCAAAAAGATCTGATTGCCTCCAATATCGAGGCCATGCGAATCCTGGCTTATCCAGGCAAGCCGGGAAAAGGTCGGCAACTCAACGAATTGGTCAACGGCAAGGTCCCCATGCATCTGCTGCGTGGCGTGCCCCAGGCCAGGACAGTTGCGGAGTTCATCTCTGGTCGTCGGCGCTATGTCTGCACCAGCCATTGCCTCGACATGACCGGCATGAGCAAGGGCACCACCGCCATTCTCCTGGAGCGGGCTTCCTCGCCCGAAGTCACCCTCTACGGCATCTCCAAGAAATACAACCTGACCACCCGCGAGCGCGAAGCCATGGGACATCTTTTGCGCGGTCTGACCAGCAAGGAGATCGCAACCGAGATGAGCATCAGCCCCAACACCGTGAAGGCCTTCCTGCACTCGGTCATGACCAAGATGGGCGTCAGCACGCGCGCCGGCCTGATTGGACGCGTCGCCGGGACCACGCCCGTTGAATCGTACCGTTATCGCGATCTGGAAGGGGTTCGAGGTACCTAGAGCTTTCGCTGCTGACCGCTCCTTGCGCCGCAGGCGCGACGGATCAAGCGACACGCACGATCAGACTTCGAATCGCATTTGGGTGACGAACGCATGGCAGATTCCACGGTCCGAGTTGTTGAGTCCCCGTTTCGACCCGCGCTCTTTGTTGCTCCTTCCAACGAAGAAGCCACGGCGCGCTCCCTCGCAGAACGTTACCGCTGCGAGTTTCTGGATTTGCGCAATCATCACATCCAGCACGATCTGATGCGCAAGGTGCCGGTGGAGCTGATGTTCCGCTTCAACTTTGTGCCGGTGGAAGAGCTGGGCGACGGGTCCCTCGCCATCGCCATGGCCGATCCCTCGCAGCTGATGATGATCGACGAGATCGGCTCGCTGCTGCACAAGCGGATTCGCACCCGGGTGGCCACGCTGTCGCAGATCAGCGACCTGCTGAAAAAGACCGAGCAGTCGCAGCGCGTGCTGGAAGAGGCCAGCGAGGGCTTCACCCTGGACGTGGTGCAAGGCGAGGAAGAGGGCGGCGACGAGAACATTTCGATCGAGCGGCTGACCTCGGCCGAGGGCGACATTTCGCCCATCATCCGGCTGGTCGATACCACCATCTTCACTGCCCTGCAGCGCCGCGCCTCGGACATTCACATCGAGACCCGCGACGACTCGGTGCAGATCAAGTACCGCATCGACGGCGTGCTGCAGCAGGCCATGGCGCCCATCGGCAAGGACCACCACTCCACCATCCTGTCGCGCATCAAGGTGATGAGCGAGCTCGACATCAGCGAGCGCCGGGTGCCGCAGGACGGGCGTTTCCGGGTGCGCTACCTCGGTCGCTTCATCGACTTCCGCGTCTCCATCATGCCCTCGATCCACGGCGAGGACGCGGTGCTCCGGGTGCTGGACAAGGAGTCGATGAGCGAGAAGTTTCACCAGCTCAACCTCGACGTGGTGGGCTTTGACGAGATCACGCTGCGCCGCTTCCGGCGCTACATCAGCGAGCCCTACGGCATGGTGCTGGTGACCGGGCCGACCGGCTCGGGCAAGACGACGACACTCTATGCCGCGCTCAACGAGGTCAAGACCGACGAAGACAAGATCATCACCATCGAGGACCCGGTCGAGTACCAGGTGCGGGGCATCACCCAGATTCCGGTGAACGAGAAAAAGGGGCTGACCTTTGCCCGCGGGCTGC
This sequence comes from Terriglobia bacterium, assembly GCA_963797035.1. Taxonomy (GTDB): domain Bacteria; phylum Acidobacteriota; class Terriglobia; order Terriglobales; family Acidobacteriaceae; genus JAIQGF01. The sequence goes on along the minus strand of CAWCOC010000018.1, from coordinate 97,845 downwards.
GCTCGATTTTGCGCCACGATCCGGACAAGATCATGGTGGGCGAAATCCGCGACACCGAGACGGCGCAGATCGCCATCCAGTCGGCCTTGACCGGACACCTGGTGTTCACCACGGTGCACGCCAACAACGTGGTCGACGTGCTGGGCCGCTTTCTGAACATGGGAGTGGAGCCCTACAACTTCGTCTCCGCGCTGAACTGCATTCTGGCGCAGCGGCTGGTGCGGATCATCTGCGACAGCTGCAAGAAGCCGCTGCACTATCCGGCGGACGTGCTGGAGGCCAGCGGGCTGGACCCGAAGCTGTGGGGCGGGGTGCCGTTCTACGAAGGCGAGGGCTGCATCGAGTGCGCCGGCGCCGGTTTCCGTGGCCGCACCGCGATCAGCGAACTGCTGGAGCTGAGCGACCGCATCCGGGAGATGATCCTGGAGCGCAAGCCCACCTCGGAAATCCGCCGCGCCGCCCGCGAGGAAGGAATGCATTTCCTGCGCGAATCGGCCATCGAGAAGGTGAGGGCCGGCATCACCACGTTACAGGAGATCAACAAGGTCACCTTCATTCAGCACGAACGCTGATCTGCGCCTGTTTCCCGCCTGTTTTCCACAGCAGTCTGCGCCTGCCGCTGCGCCCCCCACCGGGGCGCCATCCCGGCGCCGATGTGATTAACCGCTGGCCCGTCTGCAGGTTCCGCTTTTTTGAAGGGACGTAATTAGCCGAGCTGACTAGTTCATTCAGCGTATTGACGGGATCGGATCAGCGTCTGTAATGTTGGGAACGATCTTGCGCGGGACTGGGTGCGGCTTTGCTATCGCAGGTAAGACAACCACAATCTGATGTCGTTGCGTCGCGGTGAGCTCAAAATGAAACCTAAGCGCGATTCTGATGAGAGGCGCGTCGCCACCCGGTATCCATTCAACGTCACTGTCATGGTTCAGGAAATGTCGTCGCAGCAGGAAGCGACGAACCCCGAGCTCATCGGCGGCGTCAGCCGCAACGTGAGCGACACCGGGATTTGCCTGTCCACGGCCAAGCCGCTTACCTATTCCTCTGTCGTCCGCTGCGACGTTACTGTCTCCGACGCCCCGGTCAAGATCCCCACCATGGCCCAAGTCCGCTGGGTCGAGCGGCGTCACGGCGCCGAGTATCGCAACGGTTTGGTATATATCCTTTGACCGCACCTCCGCCGGCAGAAACGAATTAACTCGCCGGACTAGATGAGTTAGGGAATTGCGCGGCTGCCCCATTTGCGAGATGCTTCCCATGCCGGCAGCGCATGGGGACAATCGATCGATCCGGTAGGCCCTCCCTCCTCCCCTTGCGCCCCTCGGCACTTTTCGCGAGAGCGCCCGCGATTTTCCTAAAACAAGTAACGCAGCCCCACTTCGTACTCCGACGGCCCGATCTCCTCCACCCACACAACCTGCATCAGCGCGGGAATCGCATACATCATGCTGGGCACGCCGATTTCGCACTGCACCACCGAGGAGCGACACAGCGGCACCCGGCTGGCAACGCACAGGCCGCCGCGACTCAGGTTCTTAATCTCACCCCAGGTGGTTCCGCCCACTTCGCATGAAAATTGCCGGATGCGGATTTCCGCCGCCTGCGACAGCCGCGGCTGGTGCCGCCGGTTATTGCAGGCCATCACCTGTGCGATGCCGGGGTACAGCCCGCCCTCGTTGCGGCCATGGCTGGCCGGCTTTATGGGAGTGGTTTCCCAGGTGTGCAGGGCGTTATCACGCAACGACAGGGGCGACGAGCCGGCTTCGTCCAGCAAGGAGGATCCCCATCCAACCAACCGAACTTTGGCCGCGCTCGTCGTTCCCAGCCTATCTTCGCACATCCTTCGTTTCGCCATAGGTCTTATCCACGCCTGCTGTACAGGAGACGACGGAGATCATCAATTTTGCAAAAAATATTGATACCATCGGGACTGGGCATGACCGGGACCCCCAAACCCACCTCCGAGAACGAACTCGACCGGGCTGCGGCAGCCGGCACGACTCCTTTTCTCAGTCGCCTGGCCGGCTTCGACCAGCTCCTTCTCGAGCTGTTTACCGCCGCCGATGCCGCGCGCTTCGGCTTTACCATGCAGACATTTTCCGCCATGCTCGCGGAAACGCTGCAAAAGTACCTGCAACCGGGTGAAGAAAATTCCCGAATCCGAGAGTTTCTCGTTTCGGTACATGTCCAGGAACTGGTATTGGCCCGGGCTTGCGCCGCCGGAAACGAGTTGGCGTGGGAAGTTTTCATGGGACGCTATCGCGAGCCGCTCTATGACGGGGGAATTGCCATTGCCAAGGATGACGCGCTGGGGCGTGAATTGGCGGATTCCCTCTATGCGGAGCTGTGTGGCGCCGGCAGCCATGCTATTTCCCCTCTGAACTCCTACATGGGATACGGCTCGCTCGAGGGGTGGCTGCGCACCATCATGGCCCGCTCGTTCATCGACCGCTATCGCAGCCAGCGTCGCCTGGTCAGTCTGGAGGAGGAATCGGAGCTGGGCATGCAGCTCGAAGCCCCGCCGCCGGCAGCTGCCCCGGTGGTCGATCCGCGGCTGGAACAGGCGACCGATGAAGCCTTGAGCGCCTTGGATGCCGAGGAGCGGTTCATCCTTGCCTCTTTCTTTCTTCATGACCGCACTTTGGCGGAGCTGGCGCGGGTGCTGCAGTTGCACGAATCCACGGTCAGCCGCCGGATCCAGAAAATAACCGTAAATATAAGAAAACAAATACTTCGCGGCCTGATGCGCCGGGGGATGAGCCGCCGCCAGGCCGACGAAGCCTTCGAGACCGATGTGCGCGACCTGCAAACCAATGTGCGGGCCCGCCTGCAAGAAAATTTGCAAGATTCCCCCACTTTCCCGTCTTCTAGGCAGAACGATAAGGAAAAGGGCGAACATGACCGCTGATGAAGGCAAGAATATGGGCGAGTTCCCCGAGGTCGCTCGGCGGCGCCTGGGCCGCATCGCGACTGCTGGAGACCATCCTGACTCCGGCGTTCTGACCGCATTTGTCGAGGGCACGCTCGTAAAGAGTCATCGCCAGCAATTGTTCAATCACCTGGCCGGCTGTGCCGAATGCAACCGCGTGGTCGCCATGATTGCGCCTGAGCTGGAACTCGGCCCCGCTGTGCAACCGGTGGCCGCGCATCGCGGCTGGTTTGCCTGGGCTTCTCTGCGCTGGGCAGGTGTGGCGGTCGTCGCCGCCATGGCGTTGAGCGCGGTTTGGATCGGGCGCATCAATCAGACCACTCCCCGTCCGGCTGCTTCCGCGGCCATGGTTCAGCCGGCGACGTCGGCGACCAACACTGCGCAAGTTACTCCGCCGCCGGCAATCTTGGTTCAACCCACTGCGCCACGTCGCTCACCGTCGCGACCGGCCGCGCCCGAAGTGGCCAAGGCAGCCCCGGCGGCAATTCCTTCAGGCGGAGCTCAATTTGATCCGGCCATCGCCGCACAGAGCCGTCCCGCTGTTCCGGGCGCCCTTGGGCAGAGCGCATTCCAGACCTCAGTCGTTTCCAACGCCTTGCCGAGCTCGCTCCCGGCTGCACAGCCCAATGCCACAGCCGCAACCAACGCGAGCGAAGCCGCTGTGCCGGCGGCGACCTTTGGGCCCATCTGGTCCGTCACGGGTGCCGGCACACTGCAGCACTCCATCGATGGCGGCAAGCAATGGGCAGCCGTGCCGGTCCCAGCCCGGACGCAGCTTCGGGTGGTGGCGGTCTATGGCGACAGCATCTGGACCGGCGGCGATGCGGGCGGTTTATACCACTCCGCCAATGCCGGGCAGAGCTGGACAGCGGTCTCCCCAACCTGGAACGGGCAGACGCTCCACACCGATATTGTGCGGATCGCCTTCACCGATCTTCAACATGGCTGGGTAGTTACACGCGATGGCCAGATCTGGATGACGCCCGACGGCGGAGCCTCCTGGACCCTGAAAACGGGCTCTAAATAGCTGCCGTTACCTTGGTAAGTTGTCGGCCCGGTCGCTTCTTGATATTTACAGCATGAGATTTCCGGGAGCTCATGGTTTCTGGGGATTTCCTCCTTAGTGGGCACGCGGGGTCTGCACCGGCAGGCCCCTTGCCGTTTCTTACCGGTACAATTCCGGTTCGCGATCAGGCGCGGTTGGTTCTGGAAGTGTCGCTTGGGCGTGCAGCCTTGGGCGCCCCACCACTTTGTCGCCCCGGCTTCAGACTCAGTACGCTATAGGCCGGCATTTCGCCTTCGTGTTTTGCCTGGATGGTGGTCGCTTCCGCCTCCACCAATTTCCAGACGCGCTCATGGACCTCCGGACTGATCAGGATTTGGTCGCCCTTGGCCGCCGCCGTGTAGCGGGAAGTCCGGTTCACCGCGTCGCCAATCACGGTGAACTCCATCCGCTCCGATGTGCCCAGGAACCCCTGCACCACCTCCCCGCAGTGAACACCAATGCCAACTTCGCACATGCGTTCGCGTCGAGCGCGGCGGGTGGCATTTCGCCATGCCACCACCGTCTGCATCTCTAGAGCCGCCCTTACGGCGTGCTCATGATGCGCCGGATCAGGCTCCGGGCTGCCAAACACGGCCAGGATGGCGTCTCCGATGTACTTGTCGATCATCCCGTGGTTGGCAAAAATCACCGGCACCAGGTAGCCGAAGTATTCATTCAAGATCGCCAGAATTTCGTCCGGCTGCATCTCCATCGACATGATGGTGAAGCCGCGAATGTCGGAGCACAGCAGGGTGACTTCGCGGCGCTCGCCGCCAAGCTGTAATTTTCCGCGATGCGCCAGCAGCCGGTCGGCAACCGGCGGTGAGAACTGGCGCAACAGGTTGGCCTTGACGCCCGATTCGCGGCGCAGCGCCTCCTGCAGGTCATGGTTCGCCACCGTCATGGCGGCATACTGCGCCACCATCACCATCATGCGCAGGTCATCCTCGGTAAACCTCGCGCTCGCGTCCTGGCGGTCCGCGCAAATCACCCCCAACGCCTTATCCTGCCAGAGCAGCGGGGCATACATCCCGGCGGCGATCGGCCCTTCCATCAGCGTGCCGCTGATGTGCTCGGTGGCGCTCCGCTTCCAGATGAAGGCCTTGCGGCTTTCCAGCGCACGGCGGGCCAAGGTCTCACTCACCGAACAAGTGCCGGCAGAATGATAGGCCTTCAGCAACAAGGCATCGCTGCTCGGGTCCTGCAGCACCAATCCCACGCTGCTGGCCTGGGGAATCATCTCCGCCACGCGGTCGACGATCACCCGCAGGAGAGCTTCCCGGCTCATGTTGCTTGCTAATTGCAAGGGAAGATCGCAAACCATGCGCAGGCGACGCGCCGCCTGCTCTCCAATCACTTCCGCAGGTACGGCATGCTGCAGGGTCGCATGTACGTCTTGAGCGATCGCCACCGGCGCCTTGGTTTCCTTGGTGTCAGGAAGGAGAACCGTGCCTTGTTCCAGGTACTTGGTTTGCTTCGACGATTCCCGCTCTCCGGCTGGTTCGATCCGCAGCGTGGTACTGCCCACATCAACCTGGTCGCCGATGCGGAGTTGCTGCTTTCCGCGGCCTTTGATTTCCCGGCCGTTGAGGCGAGTCCCCCACTTGCTCTTGAGGTCTTCGATCCAGTAGCTGCCGCCTTCTTGCCAGATTCGGCCGTGCGCCCGCGACACCTTCTGGTCGGGCGCCAGGTCGAGCACGGCCGCGGATCTTTCGTCGGACCGCCCGAAGACAACCTGCGTCTCCTGCGTCTCCCACTCCTTCTCCTTCCCCTGATAGCACGCTACAATTCGCATGGTTTTATCGCCGGTCCACTGCCAGCATGTACCCTACACCTGGTTGGTACGCAACTGTGGCAGTTTAACGGCGGGAACGTGGTGCGCGAAACGAAAACCGCGTGCCTCCAAGTTGTTGACGCCCTTGTCCAAATTTGCGCTTGACATGAGCGATACCGGCATGAAAAATTCGCCGCCAGCCCTACTCAGCCCGCTCCCTGCAATCAATTCTCACTTTCGATGTTAGGCAGCGTTGGTTGGAGCGATCTCCATTGGGGTGCAAGATGAAGCCTGTTCTCCGAGTGCTGTTGCTGGTCTTGCTCGTTCCGCTCTCCGTCCAGTCCCAGGAGACGGGGACGGTGACCATGGTCGAGGGCGCGCTGCGCGTTATCCGCGGCGCCATGGTCATGCAAGGAGCCGAAAGCATGCACCTTCGCCAGGGAGACATCCTGGAGAGCGCCGATCCTGGCTTCGTACAGTTGGAGTTTCCCGGTGGCGCCGTGGTGGCGCTGGGGCCCTCCAGCCGCCTCTACTTATGGAGCGTCCGGCCGGGTCGCGCCGGCGGTAAGTCCGGCGTGCCCGCGGTGGTTCTGGTCTTGCTCAGCGGCTGGATGAAAGGCGAGGTCGGCGCCGATGCCGGCACCTACCGCTATTTCACTCCCCTGCTGGCGGCCACCTCGCATGCGGGATCGGTCGTCCTCCACTCCGCTGCGCCGACCGAAATCTTTGTCGAGTCCGGATCGGCAGCCATCGGTGCGGTCCGGCCGGGCGGCCGCCTCGGCGAATCGACTTCCGCCCGGGGGGGACAATTCTTCACCCGTCAGGCCGGCAAAGGCATCGTCGTTGCCTCCCGCCCCAATTCTGGTTTTATCAACGGCATGCCACGCTATTTTCGCGATACCTTGCCTTCACGGTTGGCCCGGTTTGCCGGCAAGCGCCCGGCGGAGCCTCGGCGACAGCATGAAGTCACTTATCCCGAGATTCAATCCTGGCTCTCCATGGAGCCTGCCTGGCGGCGAGGATTTATCGCACGCTTTGAGTCGCGGCTCAGCGACCCCGAATTCCGCAGGGCGATGGACGCTCATATGAGCGAGCATCCCGAATGGGACCGTATTCTGCATCCCGAGAAGTACGAGCCCAAAACGCCCTCCAACTCCGATTCGCGACAGGATAGGGAGTAACTATGAAATTGATTGTGAAGTTCAACCTTGTTTTGCTGCTCGTGTTCGCCGTCGGTTTCGTCGTGGTCGGCTACTTCAGCAACCGGCTTTTGCAGCGCAACGCCAAGCAGGAAATCCTGGAAAACGCGCGCATCATGATGGAGGCCGCTCTGGCCGTTCGCGCTTACACCGCCAATCAGATCAATCCGCTGCTCTCTACTCAGATCAAGTATACGTTCCTGCCGCAGTCGGTCCCGGCATACTCCGCCAACGAGTATTTCAACCAGCTGCGCAAAACGTTTCCCGATTACTCCTACAAAGAAGCGACCCTGAACCCGACCAACCCCGTGAACCGCGCCACCGACTGGGAAGCGGATATCATCCGCTACTTTCGCCAGACGCCGGGCCAGACCGAGGAGATCGGCGAGCGCGATACGCCCAACGGCAGGGTGCTGTACATTGCGCGTCCTTTGCGCGTTACCAACCCGAAATGCCTTTCCTGTCATGACACGCCGGAGCTCGCCCCGCGCACCCTGATCGAACGCTATGGCAGCGCCAACGGCTTTGGCTGGAAGTTGAATGACGTCATCACTGCGCAGATCGTCTCCGCCCCCATGGCACTGCCGGTCAAGCGCGCCAAGGCTGCCTTCAACGGGTTCATGTTCTCGCTCGCCGGCGTCTTCGTGCTGATTTTCCTGGCGCTCAATGCCATGCTCATCCTGCTGGTGACGCGGCCGGTGCAACATCTGTCCCGCATTGCCGACGAGGTCAGCCTGGGCAACATGAATGCCCCCAGGTTTCAGCTGTCGGGCAACGACGAAATCGCAGCCTTGTCGCAGTCTTTCGGCCGCATGCGCAAGAGCATGGCCGAGGCGCTGAAGATGTTGGAAACGCCGTAGCAGGCTGCGGAAAAAGTCTTGCTAGGTGTCAGGGCACGACTTCAGCCGCGCCGCTCTGGGCCGTAACTGGTGCGGTTTTAGCCTGCTGCGGAAAAGTCTTGCGGTGTGTCAGGGCACGACTTCAGCCGCGCCGCAAGCGGTTGCAAACAGCTCCGGGCTTCAGCCCCTGAGGCCCGAAATGAGGTGCCTACTCGGGATAGCCGGCTTCGCGCAGGAAGCGTGAGCGGTCGGCTTTGCTCTCCACGTGGTCGGCCAGCAGCAGGTAGAGTGCCCGCACATCGGCGGCGCGGCGCGCTGTCCGTTTCGCCAACACGCCGGCTATCGGGCCAACATAGCGCGCCAGCCTGGCGGCGGCTCGGTCAATTTCCTCGGACTTGATTTCCATCACTGCGGCTTCTGGCTTGGCAGGGGTCGCCGGCCCGGCCACGATCGTGGCTTCCGCCGGCGATTGGCCGCTGTCCTGGATCCAAGCCGATTCCGTTCTTCCCGCCAGGAACGCCCTTCGATCCTCTTCCCGCTCCAGGTGTTCGGCCAGCAGCGCGTACAACTCCCGGCTATCTTTTGCCTTAGGCGCCGCCTTCCTGACCACGACCCTTGCCACCGGTCCCAGGTAGGTGGCCAGTTGCTTTTCCACCAGCCGCAAAGCCTGATCTTGCCCCGCCACACCGCCCGACGCCGGCCCCATGGCCATGGTGCCCAACGTTGCTTCCATCGCCGGAGGAGGGCTCGCCGTCGCCATGGTTTCCGCGGCAGGCGCCGGCGGACGTTCCAGGAGGGCGTACTCTCGCACTGCCGGCTCCGCCTCCGCAGGCGCCAGCATCGCGGGTCCAGCCACGGACGTGGCCTTTCGGGCTGCTTCCACCGCATCGGCCACTTCGTAAAGCCGCGGATCCAGCGTGTGGAAGTCGCCTTTCTTCACTGCGTCGTCCAGCGTGGTGGCAGCTTCGTCGATTTTTCCGCTTTGCAGCAGGGTGCGGATGGTTTCCAGCTGCTGCTGCTGACGCTTTTTCTTTTCCCGCGCCTCATACTCCACCTCGGCTGACGCCAGCAACTGGTTGACGTCCGTATCCGGACCCAGCGTGGTCAAAGCCTCCTGCGCCATCTCCTTGGCTTGGCTCAGCTCTCCGCGGTTGATCTTGACCTTGATCTCCTTCACCCGCTGCTCGATCAGCTTGCGCACCACCTCTTTCTTTTCGCGGGCCTGGGCCTGCTCCAGCAGCGCCAGGAACTGCGAATGGTTGGGAAAAGCTTCCAAACCGGCGCGCGCCGCCGCGGCAGCTTCAGGGAAGCGGTTGGTGCTCAGGTTCGCCTGGATTTCATCCAGGAACTCTCGAAAGCGCGCCTCATGTTCAATCTGCGCCTGCTGCTTGCGAGCGAACTCCACCACCCGGACCAGCGCGGCATCCCCCGGAAATTGCCGCAGCAGTTCTTCCGCCCGGGTCACCACGTCGGGATAGGCCTTCTTGCCGACCAGCTTTTTCAGCGCTTCCCATTCCCGCTGAAGGACCTCGGACGAGGCCTTCTTCTTCTGCTCTCGTTCCACCAGGCTGCGGAATCTCAGCACCGACGAGTCCTTGGGATCCAACGCCAGCACCGTGTCCAGCACCGCCAGGGCGTCGGCATAGCGTTGTGCGGCCAGCATTCTCCGGGCCGTAGCGACTTTGTCTTTCTTGCCGTGCTCGCTCTGCCCCTCGCGCGCCGCCGCCAGCAGTCGATTGACTTCTTCGTCGTCGTCGAACTGCTCGCCCAGCGACTGCAACAGCGCAATACAGCCATCGTACTGCTGTGCGGCCAGCAACCTCCGCGCCTCCGCTAACCGGCTTTCCTTCTGTTGTTGCGCCTGCTCGGCGCGCGCCACGTCCAGCAGGTTCTGGATGTCACCGTCGCGGGGAAAGTCGGCTTGCAGCTTGGTTAACACCTCGACGCATTCCTGGTACTGCTCCACCGCCAGCAGGTTGCGGGCCTGCGTCACCCGGTCGTGCTTGTTCTGCTCGGTTTGCTCTTCGCGCGCTGTCTCCAGCAGCCGTTCAATCTCTTCTTCGCTGCCGAATTCCTTTTGCAACTCGGTCAGTACCGCGATGCACTCCTGGTAATTCTGCCGCGACCAGTAATTACGCGCCCGCTGCATGCCTTCGAACAGTCGCGCTTGCTTTTGCCGGCGCTCCTTCTCTTCCAGGATCTGCTGCCTCAAACCGGGCAATTCCCGGTTCGCGGGGTCGGCCTCTTCCACCTTCACCAGCAGCGCCTCGGCTTCGTCGGGCAGTCCCTCGACCAGGTACTGCTTCAGCAGGTCCAGCCATTCGCTGGTCATGCGCGCGCGTTGCACTTCGCGCTGCACTTCACGCTGCACTTCCAGCGCGGCGCTGAAGGAAGAATCCAGGTCCAGCGCATTCCCCGCTTCCACGTTGGCTTGCTGCAGCCTCCCCTCCGCCAGGTGGGCCCGCGCTTTCTCCACCAGTTCCTGTACCTGGGGACGGACTGACTGGCGCCTGATCTCCACGTTGACTTTCTCGCACAGCAGCCGGGCCTGCAGGTTCGTCGGTTCCACCTGCAGGGCTTGCCGCAGCACCTCGCGCGCCGGGGCAAACTCTCCCTGGTTCGCCAGTTGCTGTCCTTGCGCCAGCAGCTCGGCCATCGTCTCCACCTGCAGCCGCCTGCAGATGGGGTCCAACTCCTGCAGCACGTCTTCCATCGTCTGGAAGCGGTCCGTGTCTGACTTTTGCAGCGTCTTGTGCACCAGCGCTTCCAGGTCAGGCGGGCACTCCGGCGCTGCTTCCCGCAGCGCGGGATGTTCGTGCTGGCAGATGCTGCGCATCAGGGCGGCGGGAGTCTCTTCGCAAAAGGGCCGGCGCGACGCGATCAGTTCGTACAGCAGCACGCCAAAGGACCAGATATCCGAGCGCTCGTTGGCGTGCTCGCCGTGAAACAGTTCGGGGGCCATGTAGGAAAACGTCCCGATCAGCATCCCGGTCTGCGTCTTCGAGCTCTCCAGGACGCGCGCAATCCCGAAGTCCACCACCTTGACCACGCCGTCCTTGTTGACCATCACGTTGCCCGGCTTGATGTCGCGGTGAATGATCCCGCGCTTGTGGGCGTAGTCGAAGGCCCGGCAGGCTTGCAGCGCGTACCCCACCCTCAAGGACATAGGAAGCGGATTGCGGCTGCCGATCACCTCGTCCAGGTTCTGGCCGTCCACCAGTTCCATGGCGATGTACGGAGTACCTCCCTCATCACCCATGTCGAAGATAGTGACAATGTTGGGATGTTGCAGGGAACCGGCGGACTGGGCTTCGCGATAGAAGCGCTGCAGCAGGGCAGGGTTGTCGGAGACGCTGGTGTTCATCGTCTTCAGCGCCACCATCCGGCTGATAATGGGGTCCCGGGCCCGGTATACGATGCCGAACGCACCTCGGCCTAGCTCCCCCAACAGCTCGTATTTGCCCAGATTCCTCAACCAACACTCCTACCAGCCCTGAATTCCACATTCCGGGCAGCGCTGCGGAAAAACATTCCGCCAATGCGACCCGCTACGGACCGTGCAGACCGGGAAGAAGTTACTATCTAGTAAATAAATTGAATGATGTTACGAGCGATCGGAAACAGAACAGAACTCCCCCCACGGCTACTCAGGAGCTGTTAAATACTCCCAAAAACGGGCAGGGCTGTCAACCAAATCACCGCGCAGCAAGGTGATGCGAGCGGGTCAGAGCCATATCGCCGAAGGCAATCAGTCGGGATCTATCCCCACAAGTGGAGAACAACAGCGTGGCCAAGATATGCAGCGGCGTAGGCCACCGCTCCCATGTAGACAAATTGCAGCGCCGGCCACTTCCAGCTATTGGTCTCGCGGCGCACCACCGCGATGGTCGAAACGCACTGCATGGCAAGCGCAAAGAAGATCAGCAGTGCCACTGCGCTGGCAGGCGAGAGTTCGTGGTGCAACGCTGCCTGCAATTCCAGTCCGTGCGAAGCTGGGTCCACGCCGTAAAGTGTGGCGAGCGTGCCCAGGATGGTCTCACGGGCGGCAACCGAGGTCACTAAGCCGATGCCAATTCTCCAGTCGAGCCCCAGCGGTGAAACCAGCGGTTCGATGGCATGCCCTAGCTGTCCGATAGCGCTGTTCTGGATTCCTGAGGCGCCACCGTGGCGGATCGGAACATGCGTCGCTATGGCCAGCACCAACGAGACCAGAAGGATGACGGTCCCCGCACGGACTACGAACACTTTGGCGCGATCCAGCACTCGTAGCGCAAGCGACCAGGGGGTCGGCCAGCGGTAGGGTGGCAGCTCCAGGATGAAATGCGTGTCGGAACTTCTCAGGATGGATGATTTCAGTAGGCGTGCCGTGATCACCGCCACGAAGAACCCGAGCACATAGAGTCCGAGCATCGCGGCCGCTCGCCAGCCCAACATGGCGCCGGCGATGCGCCGGTTCGGCACAAACGCCGCGATCATCATGGTGTACACCGGCAGTCTCGCCGAGCAGGTCATGAAGGGAGCGATGAAGATGGTCGCCAGCCGGTCGCGCTTGCTCTCAATGGTTCGCGTTGCCATCACAGCCGGCACGGCACAGGCGTAGGCCGAGAGCAGAGGGATGAAGGCTTTGCCGTTCAGCCCGATCTTGGCCATGGTTCGGTCCGCAATCACTGCAGCGCGTGCCAAGTACCCCGAATCTTCCAGGATGCCGATCACCAGGAACAGGAACATGATCTGCGGCAGGAATACCAGCACCGCGGCCGTTCCCGTCCATCCGCCGTCGATAACGATCGACTTCACCACCCCGCTCGGAAGCTGGCTGGCGATCATTGTGCCTGCGCTCTGCAGCGCGTGCTGCAGCAAATCTGACAGCGGCTGGCCGACCAGGAAAATGGACTGGAACACGGCCATCACGATCAGCAGGAACAGAACCGGTCCCGCGATGCGGTGCAGGCAAATGGAGTCGATGCGCCGCGTCCAGGTGGCCGGCAAAGGGCGGCGATAACCCGCCGACTCGCTCACACGCCTTGCCCAGGCCTGGCACGCGGGCACATTCTGCAACACTGGCAAAGCCACCGGGGCGGGAGCGGCCGGTGATGACGCCAGGAACTGGGAAATCCGCGTCAGCCCCTGACCCTCGGACGCACTCGCCAGGACCACGGGCGTGCCCAGCTCTCGCGCCAGCGCCAGCGGGTCCACTTTTCCCCCGCGCGAGCGCAGGGAATCGGCCATGTTGAGAATGACCAAGGTGGGCAGGCCAAGGGCAACCACTTGAGCGGCCAGCGCCAAATGCCGGCCCAGGTTGGTGGCATCCAGGACCAGCATCACTCCGTCCGGCCGCGGCGTGCCGGGCATTCGCCCGTGCAGTGTGTCCACGGTGACGCGCGCATCCTCGGATCGGGGTGTCAGGCTGTAGACACCTGGCAAATCGATGAGGGCAATGTCCTCACCCGCTTCCACCTCGACATACCCGAGGTGCTGTTCCACCGTGACGCCAGGAAAATTTCCCGCCCTCTGCCTTAGCCCGGTCAGGCGGTTGAACAGCGTCGTCTTGCCACAGTTCGGCGGGCCCACCAGCGCCAAGGTGCGCAACGGCCGGGAAGAAACCTGTCCGCCGACACTGATGGAACAGGCGACGGACTCAGCCGAGGCGCTCAATCACCCTCCTTCGGGCCTGGATGCAGCAGGGTGACGCCAACGTGCCGCGCGGCAGCGCGCCGCAACGCCACCAGCGTTCCATCCAACTCATAGACCCTCGGATCTTGGCCCACGCCACTGTAGGTTGGCCTCACCTGCGCTCCCGGAACGAACCCTATCTCGATCAACTCCGTGAGTCCCTCGTCAACCGTGGCGATCACGGCGGTGCACCCCTCCGGCAGATCGGGCAGTGCGGCTATCGATGACTTGGCTGGCATGCCGCCTCGTTTGAAATTGAAAATCATTTTCAGAATCCAAGCCCATCATACCGCCCCGGTGCGGCCGCGGTTAGTGCGCAAATCACATCGTTGTGTGACGCCAGCCGGTACTCCGTCCGCAGCAGCCGGCCAGGACAGCTAGGCGCGGAGGCGACGGCGGTGACACGTGTCGCGGTTGGCACGGTTTGGTTGGCCGGAGGGGTGCTTCTGGCCGCGCCGCTTGGCCCCGGGGACGCCGCGGGTGGCGGCGGCAGTCTAAGCCTTCCCGGGATGGCGCGCCGACGATCATGCGGAACGCTGTTGCTGAAGCAGGCTGGCGACGGTTGTGCGCAGCCTGCGCCGGTCTGATTCCTGCGGGAAGTCGACGGCAGCGTCGCCGAAGCGGCGAATCTGGTCGTACAAGGCGTCGCGCATGACCGGATTACGGGCTAATGCGGCGGCCTCGGCCAAGGCGCGGATGGTGTGAAGGATGAAGCTGGGATTGGTTTGCGAAACCTGGCGAATGGGATCGAGCACATAGGCCACGACCGCGTGCAGGTCCCAGGTGGGAGCAATCACACGCAGGCGGCCGCCGTTGTCGTAGCGATAGCCGGACGGGATATCGCGATTGCCCAGGCGGACAAAAGCGGCGCGGAGCCAGTCGATGGCGTCCTCGGCTGAGCCGATGGCGTTGAGAGCCGGGGACATGGAGCGGACGGCGATCAAGCCAAGCTGGTCGAGAGCGAAGCCAAGGTCCTGGTCATAGGTGCGCTGGGCGCCAACGGAAAAGCAGGCGACCAGCTCGCGGCAAAGGCGGTCGTGGTGTTCGGGTTTGGCCAGGAAGCGGGCCAGCACCGTGCGGTCGGTAGTAAACACGCCGGGCTTGACCTCAAGGCGGACGAGCGCATCGCAGTCGATGGCAAGGCGCAATACGCGCTCCGAATCGATACTGAGGACAAAGCCTTCATCGTCGGAGCAAACCTCCTGCAGGGCGGAATGGTCGAGGTGAATGGGCTGTGGCGGTTGCCTCTGGTGGCCGCCGTGGCCGATATCGTCGGGAAACAGCTGGTCGATGGTGGCGTAAAGGTCGTGAGTAACAGCCGCGACGATGGTTTCGGCCTGGATTTCGACGATGAAGTGGTGAATGAAATAGACCAGCACGGCGACGCTGATCATGGCGAGGAAGATGCCAAAAGCGACAGACAAGCTGGGCACGAACTTGTGGCCATCGCTGCCTTCGACGCGCCGCATGACCAGGATGCCGTAGAGAAAAGTTCCGAGAAAGACACCGAGCACGACCTGGTTACCGGTGTCGCGGGCAAAGCTCTTGAGCACGCGTGGGCCGAACTGGTTGGAAGCCATGGTCAAAGCCACGACGGTGATGGAAAAAACCACGCCCGCTACGGTCATCATGGATTGGGAAATGACGGAAAGCAGGGCGCGCGCGCCGTTCGGGTCGCGCGTGTAAACCCAACTGAGATGAATGACGGAGGAATGCGGGAGAGTGGCGTCCAAAATCAGCATTAAATAGGCGAGGCCGACACAACCGCCAATGACGAGGGCGGGAACGAACCAGTAGTTGGAGCGCACCTTCCACCAAAACCGGAAAATGCCGCGGATCTTTGGAGTTCGGGCCACAACATTGAGACTCGCGCGGCGGGAGCGGAGTTCGCTGCAAGCGGCGTTTTTTGGCGAGAGCAGATCGTGAATCAACTCATGCTGGTGGGCCCGCCAGGATTTGAACCTGGGACCAATGGATTATGAGTCCACTGCTCTAACCGCTGAGCTACGGGCCCGCTCGCCTGCACCAATCTAGCACGCTCCCGGCGCCACCAGTCGCGAACCAGTCGCGGCGCTGCGCGGGCGCGGCTCAGTAGTTCCTGGGCTAAGACGATTTCTCGCTGGCGTTAACTTTCAAACCAGTTTACTTTCCAGTAACCCATCCGGAGTGTCTGGCCAGCCATGAACAATGTGAAGCTCTCCCTTCTCGCCCTTGCCCTGCTTGTGGGTTCGACAGCCGGGGCGCAAACCGTGTATTCCAACATCGAGCAAAACTCCAATTGGAAACTCTGCACCGGGCCATGCGCCGGCGGCACTCAGCCCATCAGCGCCAACGTGTATCTCAATCAGCGGAAGCCATCGCTTGACGGCAAGAGCACGCAACTCTACGAACAGGGCAATGCCTGGGCCGACGCGCTGTTCATTCGCGAACTGGGAGCGAACAACGCCGTCTCCAGGTTCCAGACTGATTTTTACTTTTATCTCAGCAATAGCGCCACCAAGATCGGCCAGGCGTTTGAGTTCGACACCTTTCAGTTCATCAACAACGTGGCGGGAGCGCCCGGTCCGGTGGAATTCATGTGGGGCACGCAATGTGACTACGGCCAGAACGGCGGCGTGTGGGACATCTGGAGCCAGGACCTCGGTCAGTGGATTCCCATGTACGGCATGCCCTGCGTGAATCTGAGCCAATCGAAGTTTCTTACCGGCGTGTGGTACCACGTAATCTGGAACCTGCACCGCGTGGCGCCCGGCCTCAACATGACCTATGGCGGCATGTCGTACGATTCGGTGCGCATCATCGAGTACGGCGGCTCTCGCAACACGATCACCTCCGATCACACCTACACCGTCAACTCGGTGCAGCGCGCCGGACCGCTGCCCAGCGGCTGGTCCGATCAGTTGGGCGTGCAATTCCAGATCGATCTGAATGGGCAGGCGAACACGTCCGGCTATCCCAACGCGATCAGTGAATGGCTCGACAAGGTCACGCTTCGGACCTGGTAACTCGACAGCTGAAAACCATGATGGGCGCGGATTTCGCATAAACCCTGTGCGCCGCACCTCGGTTACACTGCTTGCGGGTGAAGCGCCTCATCATTAACGCCGACGATTTTGGCCTTACCGCGGGCGTCAACCGCGCCATTGTCGAGGCCCACCAGCGCGGCGTCGTCACCTCGGCCAGCATGATGGCCAGCGGCGCCGAATTCGAGCAGGCCGTTGCTCTGGCCGCGACATTGCCGCAGCTCTCCATTGGCTGTCATGTCGATCTCATCCAGCTCGCGCCGGTTTCCACCCCGGCGCAGCTTCCCACGCTCACCCGGGGAACGACCTTCCGGCCGGGGTTCGCGCGCTTTGCCCGTGCTGCCTTGCGCCATCGCCTGTCCGCCGCGGAGATCACCCGGGAAGCGTCGGCGCAAATCGCCAAGCTCCAATCCGCCGGTCTTGCGCTCACCCACGTCGATACCCACAAGCACACTCACTTGTTTCCGCACGTCTTGCGGCCGTTGCTGGCGGCAGCCAAACTGCGCGGCATTCGCGCCGTGCGCAATCCCTTCGAGCCCGAACCCCTGGTCCGATTTTCGCAGGTCTCTCTGCGTCCGAGAATGCTCGCCCGCTATGGCGCGGTGCGCGTCTTTCATTCCATGGCCGACAAGTTCCGCTGCATGGTCGAAGCGGAGGGCTTGGTTGCCCCCCAGGGTACCGTCGGCATCGTCCTCACCGGCTTTCTGAACCGGCGCCGGTTGGATGCCCTGATCCGCCGCATCCCGGAGGGCACCTGGGAGTTGGTCACCCATCCCGGCTATAGCGATGCTGCCTTACGTCCTTTGAGCGGCCTCACTGCGTCACGCGAAGCCGAGCTGGCGCTGCTGACTTCGCCCGAGACACGTGCCCTACTGCGGGATTGTGGCATCGAACTGATCTCTTACCGCGACCTCATCGCCAAACCCTGAAGCGCCATCTGCATGCTGTAGGCCTGGAGCCTGTCTTGCTGTTGCGCCCCGGATTTGCCTCACCATTTGTGCAAAACTGGAACGTCTGACGTTTCTGGGCTTGAGGAATCGTTTTCCAGACATTTTTATTTCCCTGTTCTGACACAAACCGTGCATCCTAGAGACGTACGGTTTCGTGGGGCGTTGAAAAACCGCCCGCTCTGGGGCCCGGGTTTCCCTCGACGTTGGAGGCCTCCATGTTATCTAAATGCGCCAACCCCGCCTGCACCGAGCCGTTTCACTATCTCCGCGACGGCAAGCTTTTCCAGATTGACACCTCGGTCGACGGCAATGGCCCGCAATTGGCGGTGGGAGCCAAGAGGCCGCATCGTATCGAGTTTTTCTGGCTCTGCGCCAAGTGTTCCTCGACCATGACGCTTGCTTTCCACCGCGGCAAGGGCGTGGTCGCCGTTCCTCTGTCGCCCACGGTTGTCCGCCACGCTGCCGCCTCCTAGCTCCCCAGACCTGTAACAACCCTTTGTGATCTCCCGCCGCAACTCCATTTCGCGGCTTTCCTCAAAACTCGCAATTTGCCCTCCGCATCTGAAAACTGTTGGGGGTCTTATGAAAAAGAAACATTCCCATCATCGCTCCCAACCAGCGGATTCCGGCAACACCGCACTGTCATTCATCAGCGGCATGGGCCTAGGCGCGGGCGTCATGTACGTGCTCGATCCCGACCGGGGAAATCGCCGCCGCGCCATGGCGCAGCAGAAGCTGTTTCGTCTCGCCCACCTGACCGGCGATGCCGTGGACAAGGGCGTCCGCGACCTCGAACACCGCGCCGAGGGCCTATTCGCCGAGGCCGCGAGCCTGGTCCGCCACGAGCGCGTTCCCGATGATGTTCTCGAACTCCGCGTTCGCTCCAAGCTTGGCCGCCTCGCCTGCCACCCCGGCTCCATCGAAGCGCATGCCCACCAGGGCCGGATCGTCCTCGCCGGACCGGTGTTGCGCGGCGAAGCCATGCACATCGCCCGCGCCATTCGACACCTCCATGGCGTCCGTGGTGTCGATGCCCGCCTCGAGGAGCACGATTCCTCGGAAAACTTCCCCGGGTTGCAAGGCGGCGGTGAGCGGCCCGGCGACAAGCCGGAGCTGTTCCAGGAGAACTGGGCGCCCGGAACTCGCCTGGTCATGGGCGGCCTGGGCATGGCGTTGCTGGCGCGCGCCATTCGCGATCCCGGTTTCTTGAACACCGTGGCCGGCTTGCTTGGCCTCGGCCTGCTGACCCGCAGCGCGCGCCGCACCCGCGTGCTGGATACCCTGATGGATGCCGTAAAGCCGGCGCCCGGCCCGCGCGCCGGACGTCGCCAGCAGCGCACATCCGTGGCCGCTGTGCCCGACGAAGCTCGCCGCGATGTGGTGGGACGCAGCGGCATCTATCCCGCTACCGGGCCCTTTCCTCCGGGATCGGCCGAGGTTCGCCTGGCGGGTTCTCTCGGCCAAGGCGAGCGCGGCGCTGCCGGCTACTACGACCACGGATCCTCCGAGATGACCTATACCGGCGACACCGTTCTGGGGGCTCTCTCTGGCAATGAAAGCGGGCCTCGCACCAGCGTGGACTTGCTGGCTTTGCTGCAGCCCGGCGACATTCCGCGCGAGCGCTGGCTGAACTTCTTTAATGACCTCGACAAGGCACTGAACGGAGTACTGGTCACGGTGGAACTACGGGAGGGCGGCCAGAGCAGTGTCTTGCAGCGCGACATGCCGATCGATGGCTTCGGCGCTGACGTCAAGGCTCGCGAACTCATCATCGACATTGGCGTGGGGCAGACCCGCGACGACCTCGTCATCCATACTGTCTCCGCGAATCGAGTAACCGTACGCGACGGCGGTGACCGCCGCCTGCTGGAGATCGAAGCCGACGATGGCCGCGTTATTACCGTGAGCTTCCGCAATGCCGACCTCGCGCCCAAACGCGTAGTCGCCTGATGCTAGGGTGCGCCCTGCAAGAAAATGGCAGGCCGCGAAAACTGGCAGCCCGCGCAGAAATAGTAGGCCTCGCGGAAATGGTAGGCCGCGCGGAAATGGTATGGCCGAAAAAATGGCAGACGAGCGGATATGCTACGCCGCGCAGAAATAGTAGTACCCGAAAAAATGGTAGGCCCCGGCGCCCCGCCGGGGCTGAAGTTCGCGCTCAAAGCAATAAAAACGCCGCGGGCGCCCTCGCCCGCGGCCTCGTTTTTCCGGCCCAGCTCAGAAGGTGAACTTCACCGCCAACTGAACCTGCCTGGGATCGCCCACGCCTTCCCGCAGGAAGCCGCTGAAATCGAACAGGGCCGCCGCCGTCAGTGGGTTCACGAAGTTCTTGCTGTTGAAGGTATTGAACATCTCAACCGTCGGTGTCAGCGCCATGTTCTCGCCGAACTTAAACGGCCGGGACACGCGCCAGTCGAACGAGGTGAAGGCGGTGTCCTTCCAGGCGCAGTTGCGGATCGGACATCCGGTGTCGGTGATCGGCTGCGGCGTATGGGCCTGCAGTCGAAGGTTGAGGTTGAACTTCCCCGGCAGCTCCGAGTAGCTGTAGAGGTTGAACTTGTGGCGCTGGTCGCGGTCCGAGAAGTGATAATCCAGCGTCGGGATTCGCGGATTGAAGCGCCGGTCGGTGAACGGGTCGCGCTCGTTGGAATCGTCATCCAGGTCCTCGGAGAGGACGTAGTTCCATTCCAGCTGCCAATGCTGGCTGAAGCGCTTTTTCATACCGATGGTGAAGCCGCGGTAGAGCGCCTTGCCGTCACTATTCAAGACAAAAACGTCACCCAAAGCTGGAAATGGGGCCACGGCCGCGCCATTGGTGGTGCCGGGAACGAAAGTTCCACTGGGTGTATAGAATCCGGCCGTGTTGTAGTTGAAGAACCGGGTGATGTGCACGCCTCTGGACCAGGTGAGATCCGTGTATAGCGACAAACTGGGAGCCAACTCCTGCTCGTATCCGACGTTCCAGGTGTAAATGCGCGGGTTGGCGTAGTTCCGGTCGAATACGTGGACTCCGGCTCCGAAGGGAATGGTTCCGGTAGCTGCCGGTATGGGGAAGGCATTCGGCCACGCGGGCGGTGTAGGAGTAAAGCCCTGCCGTGCCAGATCGGTATCGGTGAAGACGGTGTACTGTTGCACCCCGTTGGTGGTGATGGAACTCACCTCACTCAGCATATTCTGGCGTGCGTTGTAAATGCCCGCATTGGCGCGCAGCACCGACTTCTGATTTCCTCTCACGTCCCACGCAAAACCGAGGCGCGGCTGAAATTCTTTCTTCTGGCTGTGCAGCGTGCCATCGGAGGGGAATAGGGGGTCGCTCAGGTTCGGGCCGTACGCCGTCTTGGACGGGCTGATCACCGGGTCGGGAAAAATCTGCGCCTCCCAGCGCAAGCCGTAATTCAGCGTGAAATTGCGAGTGACCTGCCATTTGTCCTGAATAAAGAGGGCGAAGTCCTCGTTCTTGATGTCGGAGAAACCCGGAGGTACGTTCTCCAATCCGGTCGGCAAGCCGTCCTGCAGATAAAACAGGAGCGGACCGCCACTGAAGGTCGTTCCGCCAGGACACGCCGCCGGCAGCGTGACATAGCTGCCGTCGCTGCACGAGGCGGCGCTCGGACCGAACCCGCCGGCGGCCGCCGGCGACGCGAAGCGCAGGAATCCGGTCACACTGTCAAACAGGTAGCGGCCGGTGAAGAACCCACGGAAAGTTTGCGTGTTCCGGCTGTGGATCCATTCCCCCCCGAACTTGATGTTGTGGTTTCCGTGCACGATCGAAAAGTTGTCGCGAATCTGCGTGCGCCAGAAGATCTCGTCAATCGAAGGCTCCAGGAAAAAGGGATTGCCCACGCGGAAGCTGGGAGCAAACCCGATTCCGGTATCAGCAGGAATCTTGGAAGGCGTGGTGTTTCGCGGGCGGTTTTCGCGCCCGTAGGTGAAATGCAACTCGTTCAGCAGGGTGGGTGAGATGCTCGTCAGCAGGTTGGCATTGTAGGCTTGGATCTTCGAGGGGCCTTCGGTGCCGTTGGCCGAGGTGCCATACGTGGGCACGTCGAACGTTTGGTTCTCGTTCTTCGAGTAGTCGAAGTTGTACGAGGCGCTGAGCTTGTTGCGTGCGCTGACATTCCAGTCGAACTTGCCCAGCGCATTGGAATTTCGGATGGGATGGTTGACGGGCAGTCCGTCGTTTTGACCAAGCTTGCCGTTGATGAAATTGACCAGCGCAAGACGCTGGCAGTCGCTGTTGGAGTTGATGAGCGCCTCATTGGCGGCGATGGTGGGCGACTGCATCGGGCACGGCACCGCGCCCAGTTGCGTGCTCAGGTTTTCACGGCTCAACTCCGCGATGATCTGCTCGAAGGCGCCGAAAAAGAACATCTTGTCTTTCACGATCGGCCCGCCGACCGTGCCCCCGAATTGCTCGCGAGAGAAATTCTTGAGCGGCTTGCCGTCGGAGGTATCGGAGCTCAAGGCTTCCAGCCGCTGGAAGTGGAACAGGCTGCCGTGCAGGTTGTTCGTGCCGGACTTGGTGATCACATTCACCACCCCGCCCGCGGTGCGCCCAAATTCCGCGCTCGCCCCGCTGGCCACCACCTGGAACTCCTGCACCGCGTCCATGGTGATGTCGATGGCGGCGCGCTGGCCGCCCATCTGCTCGCCGAAGAACCCGTTGTTGTAGTCGCCGCCGTCCAGACTGATGTTGTTAAACGTGCCGCGCTGGCCGGCAAAAGTGATTTCATCGCCGTCCGGGCCCTGCACGATGCCGACGCCGGGCGTCAGCGTCAGCAGGTCTTCAAATTTGCGCCCCAGCACCGGCGTGGTGGCCACCGTGACCGGCGCCAGCGTGCTGCTCACCTCCGTTTTGGTGGGGTCCAGCGTCGGCGTGTCGGTCACCACGATTTGCTCCGCCGTCGAGGAGACTTTCAGAGGAACGTTCAGCGAAATCGCCTGCCCAACCGTGAGGTTCAGGTTTTCCTGCACCACCGTGGCAAATCCCTGGGCGGAAATCGTCAGCTTGTACGATCCGGTGGGCATGGCGAGAAAGACGAACCGGCCATTGCTGTCGGTCGTTAGCGTGCGGCTGAAATTCGTATCCGGATTGCGCGCCTCGACCGAAGCTCTCGGAACCACCGCGCCCGAAGGGTCGATCACGGTGCCCTGGATCACACCGCTTGTAATCTGGGTTTGTGCGAACAGTTGAAGTGAAATCAGCAGGCACGCGAACACGGCAAATCGCAGCAGCTTCATCGGTCCTCCTCCAAAACATTCGGCTCCGCACCTTGCCGGACGCCAAGCGATTCTGAGTGATGAATTAAGACCCCGGAGAGTGGCGGGATTATAGACTCGGTCGGTGCTTCCGACAAGACTTTCTGGGCAGGATGATTGCAGGATCATGCACGCTGCGCAATCCGCCGTCCGTCTCAAAGTGGCGCATGGGATCAGTGGCAAAAAGAGATTTCTGCCTAGGCAACAATGGTGACCATCTCCAGCACCTTGCGCCCCAGCGCCTGCTCTCCCCGGATGCTGGTCTGCGCCGCCGCGGATTCCCGGTCGATGCCCCTGGTGAAGATCCGCCACGCGATTTCCTGCGGAATGGTGACTTCGCCGGTTCTTGTTTCGTTCCCCTGGTCCACCAGTCGCCATGCCTCATCATCCCGGAGCAGATACCAGCTTCCTCCGCATTCGCCGGCAACATTGAATTGCAGCAGTGCGCCAGGCTTGGCTGATACCTGCCGGTAGGCAAACGGCAGTCCGCGCATGAAGCAGTCCAGCACCGGGTAATACAACTCCCGCGTCATGATTCCCGGGCGGCTGACGGCCATCCTGATCTGCTGCTGGTGATGCCATCTCTCGGTAAATTCACGGGCGGTATCGAACCAGTTGAAGGACTCCTGCTCTCCTGCCCAGCTCACTCCGAAGGGCGCCATCGCGTACGGGTCGAGCGACTGGTGATACTCGGCACTGGCTTTTGACGACACTTCCATCAACCCGATCAGCACCGCTGGGCTCAGCCGCCGGTACATTCGTACCCCTTCCTCGTTCAGGCGGTTGATCAACTCCGCCAGCTCCTCCGCCGAGCGGATCTCAGTTGGTTCGGCCACGTAGCCGTCCCTGGCCAGCGAAAGCTTGCGCAGTTGCGTGTCCAGCAGGTGTGCCGCGACGTCTCGCACCTTCCAGCGCGGCGAGACCGTCTGCCGGTCCCAGTCATCCGGCGACAGCGAGCCCAGCAGCTCGATCAGCATGGCTTCGAGCTTGGGAAAAAGATGTGCCGTGAAAATCGGCGGGAGAGGTTTATGTCCGCTCATGCGCTCCGCACTCTTGCCGCAACCTGGGCGCTCTCTGGGTCGGGCCGTGCGCGGGTCAGGATAATCGATTTCTTTCCGGAGCCGAAACGATTCCCGCTATGCGGCCTGCGCCTTGCGCAGCATCCGGAAGAACTCCTCCACCAGCTTCGGGTCCCACAATCCGGCCGCCGCTTCCTCTTGCATGGTTTGCAGCGCGCGCTCGTGCGGCAGGGCGGGCTTGTACGGGCGCTCGGTCAGCAGGGCATCGTAGACGTCCACCACCTGCAGAATACGCGCCAGCTGGGGGATCTCTTCGCCACGCAGCCGGTCCGGGTATCCGGTCCCGTTCCAGTGCTCGTGGTGGCTGCGGATGATCGGCAGCACCATGCGCAGCGATCGCAGCGGGCGGCAAATCGTTTCTCCAGTAATCGGGTGCTGTCTCATGATTTGCCATTCTTCCGCAGTGAGATCGCTGCCTTTTTTCAGGATGATGTCCGGCACCGTGATTTTTCCCAGGTCGTGCAGATATCCACCTCGGCGCAGCGCGGTCACCTCGTCCTCTTCCAGGTTCAGGTGGCGCCCCAGGTCGCTGGCGTAGCGCGACAGGCGCTCGCAGTGGCCCTCGGTGTAGGGATCGCGCGCCTCCACGCTCAGCCCCAGCGTGCACAGCACGTCTTCGGCGTGCTCCATCTCGTCGGTGTATTCCTTCAACTTGAGCAACGACCGCACCCGCGCGAACAGCTCCTCCGGAAAAATCGGCTTGTTGAGGAAATCGTCGGCCCCGGCCTCGATGCCGCGGATCTTGTCTTCCCGGTCGCTCAAGCCGGTAATCATCACCAGCGGGATCAGCCGCGTGCTGGCCTCGGCCTTCAGCTCCCGGCACAGGTCATAGCCCGACTTGCCCGGCATGATCACGTCCAGCAGGATCAGGTCGGGCAACTGGGCGCGGATTTCCCGCTCCGCATCGAAGGCGTTGTGCACCGCCCGCACCGCGTATCCGCGCGCCTGCAGCAGTTGCGCCATCAGCGACGCGTTTTCCACGTTGTCGTCAACCACCAGGATGCGCGGCACGCGTTTCTGCTGCAGCGGGGATTCCATGTGTTTTCTAGTTGACGTGAGGCGGGCTGCTTTTGGTTGCATCTTGGCCCCACAGGTTCCGAATGACCCTATTGTAGTCCGGTGTGGTTCGCCATGCCGCGGAACTTGCGATTTTCCACCGCCCGGGTCTAGGCTCATCCTGTATGCGCTCTTCTTGCTTAGTCGCGGTGGCCTGCCTCGCCTTGACGCTTAGTGCCGCCGCTGCGCCCCGGCAGCACGCTCTCGCCTTCGGCAAATGGATGCCGGTGAAGCTGTTCACCGGCCCCGACGAGGACAAGGCGCTCGACATCAAGATTCGGGCTTTGTACGTCGACGGCCGCTTGCGCGAGTTTACGACCGGCGATTTGCACGACATCACCGAGCGCCTGTTCGTAGTCCGCCGCGCCTATCGCCTCAATGACTGGTTGCCCTCCGACCAGGGCATCTCCCCACAAGTGGAAATGGCAGCGCGGCGGCTGGATACTCGTGGACCGCGAGAGCGGCCGCCTCACCCAACTCAACCTGCCGAACTTCGATTCCTTTTATTCCCTGGCAAGCTGGTATCGTGATTACGCTGCCTACTGCGGGGTTTCCGATGACGGCACCAAGCTCTACGCCATCGTGGCGCAGTTGGGACTTAAAAAGCCGATTCTGAAGCGCGATTTGGGCGCGGTTAAGGACGCCGATACGCCCGACTCGCAGTGCTCGGCGCCCGAATGGCAGCGACAGCCGGTGCGCGTGACGTTTGCGCCCGCCGGCGGCCAGAAGCTGACGTTTAATGTCCGCGGTCACGCCGCCGATCTCGCGCCCGCAGCTTCCGAACCTGCTGACGAGGAAAAATAAATTCCCTGGCGAAGTTTCGCGTGCACTCGTTGCCCGGCAACCGGCAACCGGCAACCGGCAACCGATAACCGACAACCGACAACCGATAACCAACATGAAATCTCTCGACGAATACCTGCTCGAAGCCGAAGCCGCCCACGGCCATCTCTGCGCCGGGCAGGTGCTCGGGGTTCGCATGGCCATGCTTGGCTTGCAGAAGCTGGGCATCGACGATCCGCGCGGCAAGGACCGCAAGCGGCTGGTCACCTTCGTCGAGATTGACCGCTGTGCCACCGATGCGGTCGCCGTCGTCACCGGCTGCCGCCTCGGCAAGCGCGCGCTCAAATTTCGCGATTGGGGCAAGGTCGCCGCCACCTTCGTCGATGTTTCCAATGGCCGCGCTTTTCGCGTTGTCGCCCGCGAATCGTCCAAGGCCCTGGCCCGCGGCATGCATCCCGAAATCGGGAACAAGAACCAGCAGCAGATGCTCGCCTATCGCGAAATGTCGGATGCCGATCTGTTCGACGTGCAGCCCGTCACCGTGGAGCTACCGCCCGAGGAATTTCCCGGCTACAAGGGCGAGCGGGTGGTGTGCGCCCGGTGTGGCGAGGGCATCAACTTCCGCCGCGAGGTGATACAGGACGGCCAGGTCCTGTGCCGCTCCTGCGCCGGCGAGTCCTACTACCGCCCTGCTGAGAGCTGAGAGCTGATAGCTTCCTGAGTTCCCGCCGCCAAAACCTGCTTGCAAATCCCATTCACCTGCGGCATTGTCGATTCACCGTTTTCCCAGCAGTTTTTCCGGAGGCTGCCTTGCCCCGAGGTGGTACGCCGCCCCTGGTTCCCATGTGGCCGGGCGTTTGTGTCGTGGAGAGAAATCCCTTTCCCTTTTTTCCCTTTAACCCCCGCTGGCGCGATCAATTCTCCGCCACCGAGTTCCAGTTCTTTTGCGTGCTGCTGCGCCTGGCCTGGGTTTCGCCGCGTCCTTGCCTGCTGCCTTGCGACCATGCGCAGCTGGCTCAATTGATGGAATCGCACATCCACGGCGCCCTGCCTCAGGATGTGCTCGCCCGCTTCCAGGTCCACCCGCGTTTGCAGATGCTGTATTTCCCTCCGCAACTCCGCGCCCTGGAGCGGTTAATCGCCGGCGAAGATTTATATTCGTTGTTGTGGGACGACCGCCTGTGACCGGCGATCGCAACTGCCTCGGCAGGCCCACAGCCGCGCTTCAGTCCGAGCGCGCTCCCGCCGGCACGGTCTTACAGACCGTCCAACCTGCTCGGCGCCCCTCCAGGAACACCACTGCAAACTGGTGTTGCCCCCGCTTCTTCCTCAGTTGTTCTGATTTCTACTAATCGGCGCTATGCGAGTTTTCCGGCCGGGAGTGTCCGTTGGCCAGCTTCCACACCCGCTCCACCGTGTCTTCGATCCGCGGCAGAGAAGGAGCATCGATGCCCGGGTTGATCGCCGTCGCCAGCGCGTAATTCCACTGCTCGGCGCGGGAGAATTGCTTGGTCGGCTGGCGTTCCAGTTCGCCGGAATGAATGTACCCGAGCCACAACAATGCGGAGACGTTGTACGCTGCCATCTTACTCAGTTGGAAAAAGGTATAGGACTTCATGCCGAAATTGGCGAACACCGCGACAACGATCAGGTCTACAGCGGCAATCACGCCGAAGCCCAGCGCGATGCCAAAAATCCGGTGCCGCAGTGTGATGCCCAGGTAGGCCGAGCACAGCAGCATCAGCAGCACCAGGCCACACTGCATCACCTCGATGCTGCGTACTCCGTTCAGGATCACCGCGACGACGTGCCATCCGGGAAAGGTTCCTGAACTGGCCGCCATCAGCAGCGCCGCCGCCGAAAGTACCAGCGCGGCCCAGCGGAACAGCACCCCGCCAAATTCGCGGAGATCGCCGAACGGACGGAAAACAGCGGTAAAGATTTCGTAGAGAACACCAAAACCAATGACAATGCCGACCGCCGCCGTTGTCCAATACGAATAGAAATAATCAGTCCGCGAGCGGTGATAAAAATAAAAATCCGTCGCGAAGGCTGCCACTTGGAACAGCGCAAACGTGAAAAACACCGGCATGTCGCGATGCACCTTGCGGCGAAACATAATCACCGCCAGGCACGCGAACACCGGCACCGGCGCGACCCACAAAGCGTAGTAGAGAATCCGCAGTGACATTGGCGGAAATGAGCATAGCTCCGCCTGCCGCTGGCGACAAGCTTTTTGTTCGCCGCAGGTTACATTGGTAAGCGTTACCGTGGTAAGCGGCTAGCGCGCCGGAGGAATCGGCGGCCGGCAGTTCGGATCCGACGGATCGCACAGCGGCGCAGGTCCGCCGCCCCCAGCCACCATCACCGGGGCATTCTGGTTGTTTGTGTTTTTCGGCATCACACCAGCCGCCAGACCGAGCAGCATGAGCAGGGCAATCGCACCACGAACGATAGTCTTCATGTGAATCTCCTGGGAAAGAGTGGAAAACTGGGCGACAAAGCATAACCGAACAGAAATCGCTTCTGAAACTGAATTTTCAATAATTTCAATAGAATTTAGAATTCTTCGTTTGGAGAATTGCCTTTTTGGGAATTCTGTGGAGACTCGCAAAATTCCGTCGAGGACCTCTCCCGCAGCGGTGCCGCCGGGCGGCGTATTAAACTTAGCTATTGCAGTTTGGAGGTCCAGCCATGCCTTCTACCACCGATTCCGTGGAGCGCCACATCAGCCAGATTGGCGAACAATGGGCACGCAACTGGAACGCCCGCGAGCTCGACAAGCTCATCCAGGCGTATGCGCCCGATGCCGTTTACATGCCGCCGCATCATGCCGCCGTTCACGGCCGCGACGCCATTCACGAATACCTGAAAACGCCGATGAGCCACGGGGTCGGCGAACTCACCTACGAGGTCACCTTCGTCAAGCATTCCGGTGAACTGGCCTACGACGTGGGGCGGTATACCATGTCGGTGCCGCGCGAGGGCGTCAAGCACCAGGACCGCGGCAAGTACCTTACGGTGTGGCGCCGCCAGGCCAATGGCGAGTGGCTCATCGTCGCCGACACCTGGTCGAGTGACTTGCCGCCGAGCCGCTAGCAGCGAATCACCGACGAACAATGCTTTTTCGGTCGATTCCTTGCGCCCCGCATCGAATTACGGAGACCGGTCACGAGCAACCGGTGCTCAATTTCCATAGCAGTTCAGACAGGAGGAATCATGCAGCGCATAGGCAATGCAGTGTGGAATGGTGGACTGAAAGACGGGAAGGGAACCGTGTCGAGCGCCAGCGGAGTGTTGTCGAACACTCCCTACTCCTTTGCCACTCGCTTCGAAGCCGAAAAGGGCACCAACCCCGAGGAGTTGATCGCCGCCGCGCACGCCGGATGTTTCTCCATGGCGCTGTCCGGGCAGTTGGGTGCTGCCGGCCTCAAGCCGGAGCGGATTGCCACCGAGGCGACCGTCACCCTGGAGAAGCTGGAGTCCGGCTTCGCCATCACCCAGGTCCATCTGCAAACCACGGCGCGCGTTCCCGGGGCCACCCCCGAGGCCTTCCGCCAGGCGGCCGACAATGCCAAGAGCGGCTGCCCGGTTTCGAAGCTGCTCAACGCCAAGATCACCCTGGATGCCAAGCTGGAGGAATCGCGCGCCGCCGACTAGCTGGCCGGTCGTTCAGTCGGCCTGTCGTTTTCCCTGGCGCCCGGAAGAGCAAAAGATCGGCTGACCGACTGCTCCGGTGTGGTGGTATCAATTTGTTGCTCCATCGACGAGCACGACCCGTCGAGGCTGTCGTGCTGACTCATCGTGTTCCGACATACCAGAGTATGATCTAAACTGGACGATGCCGCCCGATCCTGTCTGCCCGCGCTGCCGTGAGCCGCTGCCTGCCGATGAACCCGACTGCCCTTACTGCGCCGGGCGCAAGCGGGTCCCGCTGTACCATCGCGAGCCCCTCATCATTGCTGCCGTCATTGTCGTGGCGGTCGGCTTGTGGGCCGTTACCGCCTTCATGACCTCGGCCTACGCCGGGCGCCAGCAGTTGCTCGCCCGCCGGTGGTTCCAGCAGGGGCAAGACGATCTCCGCAACAGGCGCCTCGATCCTGCGATCGCCGGGTTGAGAACGGCTCTCGCTTATTCTCACGATAATTTTGAGTACCGCCTGAAGCTGGCCGAAGCTCTCGCTGCCCAGGGCCGCACCCGCCAGGCGCAAGCCTACCTCCGTGCCCTCTGGGACGAAGAGCCGGGCAACGGCACGGTCAACCTGGAATTGGCCCGCCTGGCCGCTCAGACCAACGACATCGCCGGCGCCCTCCGCTTCTATCACGGTGCCATTTATGGCATCTGGCAGGAGGATCCCGCGCGGCGGCGCCGCGAGGTCCGCATCGAGCTGGTCGAATTCCTGCTTGCCCACCGCCAGGTCCAGCAGGCGCAAGCGGAGCTGATTGCCTTGGCCGCCGATCTGCCGCGCGATCCCACGCTCATCCTTCGTGTGGCCGGGCTCATGATGAAGGCCGCCGACTACCGCCGCGCGCTGGATGAGTATCGCGAAGTTTTGTCCATCGACTCCAACCATCCCGATGCCCTCGCCGGCGCTGGCCTGGCAGCCTTCGCGCTGCGGGAGTATCCCGAAGCGCGTACCTATCTGCGTCACGCTGTCGCCGCCGGATCGCACGATTCACAGGCGAGTGTCCAGTTGCAAACCGCCGAACGCGTGCTGCAAATGGACCCCTACCAGCCACGGCTATCCTCCGCCGAGCGTTTCCGCCGAATCATGGACGCGTTCGCGCTGGCCGGCGACCGCCTCCAGCAGTGTGCTTCTTCGCGCGCCATCGCGCTGGACCAGCCCATGGGAAACAGCCCCCTGCCGGCCGACTTCTCGAATTGGACTGCGTTGAAGACCAGCATCAACCAGCGTAATCTCCGTCGCAATCCCGAGCAGGGTGACGCCGCCATGGACCTGGTCTTTCGCATTGAAAGCGATGTCGCGAAAATTTGCGGCGCCGGTTCTCCGCCGGACCAGGCGCTGCTGTTGATCGCCCAGCGTCGCGAAGGGGGCGCCTCGTGAGCGCGCCGGAGCATCCCATGCCGGTCGTCACCCCCGAAGCGCCCGCGGAAGCGCTCAATCATGCCTTCTCTCCCTTCCGCAGTTTCCGCCAGGCATTCCGTGAAGAGCGCCTCTTCCTGTTGCTTGCGGTCGTCATCGGCGTGCTCTCCGGTTTGCTGGTGGTCTGCTTCCGTATCGCCATCGATTGGGCACGTCTTTACCTGCTCGGCACCGCGGTGCCGCCCGGCGGGGTGCGCCTTCTGCTGGCGCCCTCCCTCATCGGCCTTCTCGTGGGCGCCATCGTGATGCTGGCCTTTCCCCGCGTTCGCGGCAGCGGCGTCAACCAGACCAAGGCCGCCCTCTACATCTACAACGGCTACATTCCCTTTCGCACCGTGATCGGCAAGTTCATCTGCTCGGCGCTGGCCATCGGCGCCGGGCATTCCCTCGGACCGGAAGATCCCGCCCTGCAAATCGGCGCCGGAATTGCTTCCGCCTTGGGACGCCGACTGCACCTCTCGCGCGAGAAAGTGCGTCTGATTGCCCCAGTCGGAGCCGCCGCCGGCCTCGCCGCCGCCTTCAATGCTCCCATTTCTGCTGTGCTCTTTGTCATCGAGGAGGTCATCGGGCGCTGGAGCGCCGGCGTGCTGGGCGCGGTCGTGCTCTCGGCCGTCGCCAGCGCGGTGGTGGAACGCTGGTTCCTCGGCTTTGCCCCTTTGTTTCGCATTCCCGCCTTCCAGATGTTTCGTCCCGCCGAGTTGCTCGCTTACGCCGCCTTGGGTGTGGTCGGCGGTTTCGCCTCCCTGGTGTTCTCCCAGGCCATCAACTTCCTGCGCCCGCGGCTGAAGGCGATGCCCTCCTGGACGCAGTATTTGCAGCCCGCCGTGGCGGGACTGCTGGTCGGCTTCATCGGCTACATCGGATTTCCGCAGATCATGGGGTCCGGCTACGAGTACGTGGACCAGGCCATGCACGACCAGTTCACCTGGCAAGTGCTGGGCATTCTGGCGGGACTGAAGATCCTCTCCACCACAATTTCCTTCGTCAGCGGCACGCCCGGCGGCATGTTTGCTCCCACTCTCTTTATCGGCGCCATGCTGGGAAGCGCGGTCGGCGGCGTGGAGCGTCTCCTCTTTCCGCAATTGAACGGGTCCTCGGCGGCCTACGCGCTGGTGGGCATCGGCGTGCTGTTCGCGGCGTTCCTGCGTGCGCCCATGACCTCGGTCTTCATGGTGCTGGAAGTCAGCGGCAACTACTCCATCATCCTGCCGGTGATCATCGCCAACACCATTGCCTACCTGATTTCGCGCGCTCTCCAGCCGGTGCCGATCTTCGATTTGCTCTCGCGCCAGGACGGACTCGATCTGCCTTCCATGGAAGAAGAGCGGGAAGTCACCATCGTGCGCATTGAAGATGCCATGCGCCCGCCGCCCGCCACCCTGCTCGGCGACGAGCTTACGGTCGAGGAAGCGAACCGTCGCGCCGAGCACGCTGCCAGTGACGTCCTGCTGGTGCGGCGTTCGCCTTCCGGTTGGAGCATCGTGCGCCGCGATGAGTTAAAGAAAATGGCGAGTCTCGGCAAGGGCGACTTGTCTCTCCAGTCGGTGCTTCCGCAGCAGCGCGCGCCGATTTTGCACCCCGATCATCCCCTCGATACCGCGCTGCACTACATCTATGACTGGCCGCTGCTGCCGGTGGTGCACCGCGCCGACCTGCTTTGCCTGGTCGGCGTCCTCACCATGGCCGACATTCTGCGCGCCTATCGCGGCGCCGGCGACGAACCCGCCGAAGCGCCCCAGATCCCCTGAAGCCGCTCTAAATCCTGCCCGGCGCGCTCAGCAGCCTTGCCGGCAATGTGACGATGGCCCACAGCAGCTTCATCACTCCTTCCACCGCGATGCCCACCATCCGGAACGGCAATAGCAGCAGCCATACCAGCGGATACAACACCAGCGCTACCAGCGCCACCGGCCAACACAACACGAACAGAATGCACCACAGGATGAATGTCAGCATGGCGACTCTCCCACTTGTAATAACGCATTCCTCCGCGGGCCGGTTCCGAACATTGGAAATTGGAAATTTGAAAATTACCTGGGCTCATCGTTCCATTTCCAATTCTCGAATCGTAAATTTCCAATTTCAAATTCTCTGGCCCGCCAGCTCTCGCAGCGCCGTTTCATAGGGCGCGCGCGCGACTCCCCGCTCGGTGATGATCGCGGTCACGTACTGGTGCGGGGTCACGTCGAAGGCCGGGTTCTCGATCTTGACCCCCGTGGGCGTCACCTGGCGGTCGCCCATGTGCGTGATCTCGCGCGCCGCGCGCTGCTCAATGGGAATGCCGCTCCCGTCCGGCGTCTCCATATCGACCGTCGAAAACGGCGCTGCCACGTAGAAGGGAATTCCGTGTTCTTTGGCGAGCACGGCGACCGTATAGGTGCCGACCTTGTTGGCGACGTCTCCGTTGGCGGCAATCCGGTCCGCTCCCACCACCACCGCGCCGATCTTGCCCTGCCTCATCATCGTGCCCGACATGTTGTCGGAGATCACGGTGGTGGGAATGCCGTCCTGCATCAGCTCCCAGGCGGTCAGACGCGAGCCTTGCAGGAACGGACGCGTCTCGTCGGCGAACACGTGCAGTTTTTTCCCCTGCTCCACCGCCGCGCGAATCACGCCCAGCGCGGTGCCGTATCCGCAGGTCGCCAGCGCGCCCGCGTTGCAGTGCGTCAGCACCCCGCCGCTGGCCGGCAGCAGCACCGCGCCGTGGCGTCCCATGGCCTCATTGGCCGCGATGTCTTCCAGGTACATCTGCCGCGCCTCGGTCACCATTGCCTGCTTCAGCTGCGGCAGGGGCAACTCGCCGGCTTCTTCGAACTTGCGCGTCATGCGCCGGATCGCCCAGAACAGGTTTACCGCCGTGGGACGCGTCTCGCCGATGGCTTCGCAGATCGCCTCGAAATCGCGCCGCAGCTCCGAAAGATGGTCAGCGTCGGAATCCCGCACTCCGAGCGCGATCCCCATGGCGGCGGCCACCCCGATTGCCGGCGCGCCCCGCACCGTCATGTTGCGGATCGCCTCCGCCACCTCTTCATAGGTCGTCGCCGTCACGTAGGTCTCTTCCGTCGGCAACTTCCGCTGATCGATAAAGCGGACTCCCTGGTCCGTCCATTCCAGTGTCTTAAACAATTTTTCCTGACTCCTGACTCCTAACTCTCTGCTCGCAGCCCTTGCTTCAACCGCAAATGCTCTTCCCGAATCTCGCGTGCGGTAAAAATCGACACAAACGGCGCCGGGGCCGCGGCCCGTTCCACGTTCGGCCGGCCGCCGGCATCCTCGCGTTCTACCAGGCACATGACGCCGATGACTTCGAAGCCAAACTCACGCGCCGCCTTGATGGCCTCGACGGTTGAAGCGCCCGTCGTACAGACATCGTCCACGATCATCACCGGCGCGCCCTTTTCGCGGAAGCCCTCGATGCGCTGCCCGGTGCCGTGTCCTTTTTCTCCCTTGCGCACGATGAATCCATGGATCAGCCATGCTTCCGGCGATTCCGGGTCCTCGTGCTTGGGCCGCCGCGCCTGCACCTGCTGCGCGGTCAGCATGGCGACCGAGGCCACGATCGGGTCCGCTCCCAGGGTCATCCCGCCGATCGCCTGCGGTGTCCAGCCGCGCCGGTACAATTCGTCCACGATCGTCCTGGCGGTGAGCCGCGCGCCCTCGGCATGGAGCGTGGTGGCGCGGCAATCGATGTAGTAGTCGCTGGTGCTGCCGGAGGACAGCTTGAATTCACCCAGGCGGAACGACCTCTCCGCCAACATGGCGAGCAACTCTTGTCGTGCCACGATCATGAGCAACAAAATACCACGCGACTGGCGCTTACCCCGATGTTGACTAAGGATGTATTAACCGCGGGCCATAGATGTTGCAGACCCCCTCCCCCTCCTGCAACGCACGATCAACAACATAGGTCCGGGTAACCGGGCGGAAATCCCGGGTTACCGGGAGATTGTTGTGGGTACTGCGAAGTAAACTTCTGCGGGATTTTGGAGGGGCCAATTTGTTTACCGGTTGATTAACTCCGTACATAGGGACACAAATACCATGCGCACCCTTACGCGCGAGATCAGGATAGAAGGTGTCAAGGGATTTGTCCGGAATTATGCACTTGACAAACCCATGCGATGGAGCTACTATCGCAGCATGGAAAACGAACTCAATCTAGTCGCTCTGGCTCAGCACTTTAGCGATGAAGATAAGGCACGCGAGTTCCTTGAGAAGCTGCGCTGGCCCGATGGCCCAGTTTGCCCGCATTGTGGCGAAGTGGATAATGCCTATCGCCTAGAGCCGAAGCCTTCCAAGAAGAATACGCACGTTCGCAAAGGCGTGTGGAAGTGTGGCGGATGCCGCGAGCAATTCACGGTCACCGTTGGCACGATCTTCGAGGATAGCCATATTCCCCTGAGCAAGTGGTTGTTGGCTTACCACCTACTCTGCGCCAGCAAAAAAGGGATGTCTGCGCATCAGCTTCATCGAATGCTGAAAGTTACCTATCGCAGCGCTTGGTTTATGGCGCACCGCATCCGCTACACGATGGCACAGGAGCCGTTGTCATCGAAGCTGGACGGAATTGTCGAAATTGATGAAACCTACATCGGCGGGAAGCTGCGCTGCGCGCCCCATGCGGCAAAGCCCGGACAGAGAGCGAGGGATTATCCCAATCCGATTTCCAACAAAGCTGCTGTTGTCTCCGTGTTACAGCGTGGCGGTCGCGTTCAATCCCGTCACGTCGAGCGCGTCACTGCCGAAAATTTAAAGCCAGTTATCAATGCGATGCTGACAGATGAAGCGCATGTTATGACCGACAGTGGAACCGTTTTGAAGGGCGCATTGATGGGACGTAAGCACGATCAGGTAAATCACAAGGCGAAGGAATATGCTCGTTACGAGAATGGAGTTTGCATTTCGACGAACAGCATTGAAGGTTACTTTGCAACGCTGAAGCGCGGAATTAATGGCGTTTATCACCACGTTGGGAAGCAGCACATGCACCGATACCTGAGCGAGTTCGATTTCCGTCACAACTCCCGAAAGGAAAAGGATGGAGACCGGACTTTGCTGGCGCTGAACGGTACAGGCGGAAAGCGGCTGATGCTGCGGGACTCAAAGCAGCCAAATTAGGAGGCAAGAAAAACAATTCCAGTATTACAAAAGCGTAGAGCCCGCCTGCCAGCGGGCTCTGCATTAAATCCTAAATTCCTCGGCCAAACTGTCCGCGTCCACGGACGGCCCACTCGAAGTGTACCATAGGGGGCCGCAGATGCCGCAGACGATATTTTTCCGCATCGGAACTGGCGACAAGATTTCGCTCAGTGCGTTCATTGACGCCTTGAGTAAGTTCTTGGGCATTCTGCGTGACCTAGACTCTGCGCTATCCCATGATCGGCGCGGCAGCGTGGATTGGGAGGTGGCTGTTCTTCAGAAGAATAGCCCTCCACTTGTAGGCGTTACCCCGCTGATAAGGCGATTGAGCGTCCCCGACATGAGCGATGCAATCGAATCTCAATTCATCGAAAACACGATGTCGCTCACGCTGCGCGGGGAGCGAAATAAGTTCATGCCTGACTCTGCGCTCTTGAAGCTAAAGGGTATTGCCAAGCGCACCAAGCGGACGGGGCCGATGTCTGTCTATGTCAATGGCGATGGTCGCGCAAAACGAGAAACGGTCATCAATCCGGTTACTCTGAAAAATGTACGGGAATTAACTGACCCGAAGTTTTCGGCATACGGCTCGATTGTCGGCGATCTCGATTCGATTTCGGTTCATCGAGGCGACGAATTTCGTGTTTGGGATAAGGTGAGCGGCAAGGCAGTGCGTTGCTTTTTTGAACGTACGCAAGAGGATGTGGTTAAGAACAGCTTGCGGAAGACAGTGACGGTAGCTGGACTTATTCAATCGAATAGTGCTGGCTTGCCGATTTCGGTGGATGTGGAGGAATTAGAGCCCGCACAGGATGCTGCTTCTCCAACGTTGGAGCAGATTTCCGGACTTGTAGACGATTTCACTGAAGGCAAGTCCATGAAAGAATTTATGGACGATATTTCGAATGAGTGAGCGCAAGAAAATCTATTGGGATACCAGTTGCTTCATCTGCCTTCTGAACAGAAACGCGGAAAAGCAGCGTAGGGCAGTTTGTGAAGACATCGTGCGCCATGCCCAACTCGGTGAATTCGACATCTGGACATCAATGTGGACAATCGTTGAAACCATACGTCCAAAGAAGCAATACGGTGCAATTCCGGCATTATCGGCTTGGGCGCTGAAGGCTGTCGCGGCCGCCCCAGAGGGAAAGGGGGAATTTCAAAACCTCTGGGACTACTTCTACCGGAATACAAATGCGCCAGCAGACAAACTGAATCCAGCACAGATCACTCTTATAAAGGGGATGTTCGAGACATGGGACTGCATCAAGAAAGCCCAAGTTGATCAGAGGACGGCAGCACGGGCAGTAGAACTGTCGCGAGATTATGGCCTAAAGCCAGCAGATGCCGTCCATGCTGCTACAGCTATTTTGATTAAGGCTACGGTGTTGCAGCGCTGGGACAGGGACTTCAACAAGGTTGCACAACTGATAGCGGTAGAAGAGCCAGCGATGATCACCCTCCAGCAAGCCTTAATTGAGGACTATCACAAACCAGTTCTGGAGTTACCGAATCCAAATGAGCAAACAGTCGCCTCCAAAACGAATAACAAACTCGAAGCCGATTCCGCACATACCTCTGCCGTTCAGGGAGGTGATAGCGGACGTGCTGAAGGTGAAGCCCCCGGCAAAGCCGAAGGGCAGCCGGAAAAGCCAAAGCCCGCCAAAGAAGGCGGGCTAGGCGAGAACGGCTCTTAATGTCTATGGTGGACCTGGTGGGAGTCGAACCCACGACCAAGGGGTTTACAAACTAAGCCGTTCTTCTTGATGCCCCCCGCTCTCCCGCTGAGCTACAGGCCCACTGAAAGCATCATATCAAAACGCGACGGGTTTGTCAAAGGCATAATTCCGGATTTGTCTGTGATCGAGCGACAAAAATGTTGCGGGCGGTTCCCGGAATGGGAATCAAGCTTGAGGGGCAAACAATGGGTAACCTTTGGAAAAGTCCCGCCGTGCTGGCATGTTAAATGAGGATTGCCATCTGCACCGAAAGAGGTGCAGGATTTGTAAAGTATGATAAGGGCTGTTATCGACAATCATCTGTTACAAGAACAGTTGCTTGGCTTAGAGTAGTTGCCGTTTCAGCGACTTGCAGTAGGGGACATTCTGGTTGGAAGCTGTTGGCAATTCGCAGAGCGCACGAGCGTGGTGGGAGCAGCGTCGGCTGCAATACAACATCGCACTTGTTGTTGCAGGAGTCTTCGCCTTCATCGCCTATGTCGCAGTCGTTGACCGAGGCATCTCCATCGGCACAATGCCCGGTGCTGAAATCACACTTTTCACGACAGCGTTCCAAGCCTTTACATACTTGGTTTTGATGGCGGTAGCCAATGTTTGCTATTTGGCGGGGCCAATCTCAGAGTCAATCGTCAAACCGAAGAATATCGAACGTTATCGGCACGTGACCTACTGGTTCGGCTTCTGCTTTTCGGTACTGCTCCCGTTTACGATTCCTGCACTTGTTGCTTGGTCGTACATCATCCATCCCGGCACAGCGGTGATGCCTGAGCCGTAACGAGCGATAAATCGTCATATCGTAAGTAATCAGTGGTGAACCCATTCGGTCGCATCGCACTTGGGCTGCGCGCAGACGTGGCGGCAAGAAGGGCGGCGCCTCAGCTGAAATTCCGCACTGGCTCGCGACTCAATGGCGCGCCTGACCCCGGGCTCACGAGCACTCCACCACGCGCACAAGCTCCGCGTGGTGGGGGACCCCGCGCCCTGGGCTACACATTCTGCCGCCCGCTTCGCGGGCTGCAATAGACGATGGTCCTGACTGAACTGCCGCCCGCTTTGCGGGCTGGAACAGACGATGGTCATGACTGAAGCGATGGCTCATAGGCCGGGTGGGCCGCCCACAGAACCCCCCGGGTAAGCCAAGGGCGCGCTTACCCGGGCCACCCTCCGGTCTTTGGTTTTAACCCCACAGAACCCACGGGTAGGCCAAACGCGTACTGACCCGGGCACCTTCGTGTGTTTAGATATCAAAACATAAGTTACGATAGGGCTCTCACGCTCGCGAGGGGTGTCTTTAATTCCCTATGGCTCTCGTCGCTTTCCTTCGAGGGGTCAATGTTGGCGGACACAGAACGTTTCGCCCCAGCATCCTGGCGCGAGAACTGAGTGCTTATGATGTCGTAAATGTGGGCGCCGCCGGCACTTTTGTCGTTCGTAAACCTGGATCTCGAAACCAGTTTCGTGCTGCGCTAGTTCGCAAGCTTCCGTTCGAAGCGGAAGTTGTGCTCTGCGATGGTAGCGACCTCATCCGCCTGGAGGCGGAGAATCCATTTCGAGCGGAGCCCTCGTCGCCGGACGTGGTTCGGTTCGTGAGCATTCTGTCGAAAGCGCGTGGAGTGCGGCCTTCGCTTCCCGTCAGGTTTCCGCCAGAAGGCGAGTGGTTGGTGCGGGTAATGGCGTCGGAAGGTCAATTCGTGTTCGGGATGTACCGTCGTCACATGAAGACCATCGGCTATCTCGGAAAAATCGACAAGTTGTTCAGTGTGCCGATGACGACCAGGAATTGGAATACGATCACGGCGGTGGTGCGTGTCTTGCAGGCGCCTCGAAAATGAGCGCTGGGCCACCCGGTCAAACCAAGCTCACCCCAGTTTTTCAAAATGCCGGAAGTGATCGCTCGCCAAATACAGCATCAAAAACAGCGTTCCGTTGTAGCCGACGTGCACCATGAAGCTGGTAGCCACGGAGCGGGTGCGCGCGCGCAGCCCGGTCAGCACCGCGCCGACGAAGAACAGCAGCAGCAGCGGCGCCCAGGCGTGGGCCAGTTGCGATGCGTGGATCAAGGCAAACAACGCCGAGGTGACCACCACGCCCAGCGTGACGCCCCAATGCCGCGCCAGCGCCGCATACAGGAAGCCGCGAAAGAACAGCTCTTCCACCAGCGGGGCCAGCGTCAGTCCAAAGACGGCCATCATGTAGGCGCCCAGCGTGTCGCGGAAGAAGCGGTCGATGGGCAACGACTTGGGAATCGGCAACAGCGCCGACGCGCTCTGCACCAGCAGGGCCAGCGCCACCCCGAGCGCCATCCATCCGAACCAGGTCGCGCCCGGCCACCTCCATGAAATTCCCTCCCAGAATGCCCGCCCGCGCGACCGCAGCAGCCACACCATGTAGGCGATCAATACCAGGTAGGCGAGAAATTGCGCCGGCACCACGACGCGCGGGTTGCGCGCCAGCTCTGCCGCCGACGGTTTCACTGTCCCGGCAAACTGCATCGCGACGCGCAGGGCGGCGATGCTGAGCAGGCCGATCGCGACGATCGCCACCACCACGATGCGAACCACGTCCCATAGTCCCCACGGCGGCGCTTCGCCCGTCCGGGGCAGTACAGCTTCCGCGCTGGCAGGCTCGCTGATCTCAGGTTGCGGGGAAGGGAACTGTTCACCTTGCGACAATCGCTTTCGCCTCGATCACAACTGTACTTGGATGCCACGGCTGCGGCAAATCGCCGTCGTTTTGCGGGCTTGGGCGTGCTGAAAGTGCGACTCCCAGGATGCTGTCCCGCAACTTTATGACATAAGTTAATGATCATTTCCCTCAGCGGCTAAAAGCCGCATCTTTACTGGCGCGCTGGCGGCGCGGCTGAAGCCGCGCCCCTTCAAAGCGGCCATCGAGTTATTCCGAACTTACGGGACGCGATACGAGGAGGCGGCTGAAAAACTCCTTTTCAGCCTTCATTTCGGCACATGCCCTGGAAAGCGAGCAGTGTGGTGGAGGTAAGGACGCGATTTGTGTAGTTACGATGTTGTATGGCGGGCGGCCCACATTTGCGAGCGACGTGAGCTAATGTGGGGAATTCAAAACCTGACAACCGAGCCTTCCGCCCTGGAGATTGCGATTCGATTCACTCCGAAGGTTAGGGTAATCTCCTCGGGAACCCACCCACATTTGCCACAAACGGGCCAATGTGGGCCGCCCGCCAAGAAACACTTCGACAGACTGCGGTCGTTACCCAATGCTAGGTTCCCATTTTGGGTCCGCATCATTTCATAGCTGCATATAGATATCTAGGATCACCGTGAAGGTGTGTATTGTGGAGAGTTTCAAAACGAGAAGACGTCACATAGAAAAACATGCTTATCCAACGGCGAGGTGTCGGGGCTCTCTTCTTCGTGTGCCTGGTGGTAACTACACTAGGGTGTGGGGGAGGCGGTACCGCGAACCGTGGCGTTGCGACGGCGACTCAACCCCAAGCGGCCACGACATACTTTGCTGAATCCACTACTTTTTCATACGAGGGCCAGACTGGATTAGGTGGCGAGGTCTTGCGACATCCGGTCATGGTTAGACTGCTTCGGTCTGACAACACCGCGGCCGGAGGGGCGATTGTTCGTTTCGCCACTACTTCAGGAGCAGATCTATTTCCCACGGTTGTCACAACCACGCCGGCAGGTTATGCACGTGTTCTGGTCCGGCTACCCCACAAGCCGTTGCAGCAAATCACGGTCACGGCTACCGCCGATGGCGGTGCAACCAAGGATCTGAAGTTCAATGTGGGGCCCGATGTAGTATCGGTTTTCGGCAATACAATTTACGGCGGCTATGTGTCAGCTGACGGCCGCGTGATTGGCCAAGACATTCTCGGAGCAAATGGCACCTTGCAGTTCCGCTCCGGGATTGCAGCCAGTTGGATTACAGTTCCAGAAGACATACTTCG
Source organism: Terriglobia bacterium (assembly GCA_963797035.1). Taxonomy (GTDB): domain Bacteria; phylum Acidobacteriota; class Terriglobia; order Terriglobales; family Acidobacteriaceae; genus JAIQGF01. The sequence goes on along the minus strand of CAWCOC010000018.1, from coordinate 56,323 downwards.
CTGGGCCAGTCTCGGAGCCAATCAAAACATCTATGTAGGCATCGAAGGGCTCGAACTAGTCTTTGACAGTAGTTACCACCCACTTCGGGCCATTGACGTGCTGTACAGCAATGGAAATGGCTCGCCTGCCAGTACTAACTACCGAGGGCCGACGTGGGGAGATACAGACGGGACGATCTACCTAGGGTGCTCACCGGCCACTATGGTCGCTCCGGATGGACATGTCGCGGGCACGTTTGGTCCTGCGCAAAACGAAATGCAGAGCTGTAGCGTGACTCCGAGCGGCAAGATCATGGCACTATCCTGGTCGAACCTGCCTTCACACTCACGCACCATTTCTGAATATAGCCGAGATGGCACGATACGGCGGACTATCCTAGACCTCGACGCGCTCGCCCGCCGTGTGGTCGTAGGCCAAGATGGCAATATCTACGTCGAGGCATATAAGGTCGTTCAGGTATTCAGCGGCGCGTATGCCCTGCTGGCAACACTGGATGTATCCCTTCCGAATAGAGGCCAAATGTCCGATCTCGCTGGCGCCGACCTGGCGGGGGATGTCTTTTTTCAAGACACATTGCCCGGAAGTGGCGCGATAGTCAGAATGGATAAGTCTGGCAGTTGGATATCGTGCAGTGGCATTTGCGATTACTATCCAGGGGCTGTCGCGGAATCTGGTGGCGTTCCTGAAGGTGGCACAGCGTCCGATGTCATCATGCTCCTCGCGGCCGAGTCTGGAACCGACGCGGTGTATTTCTATCATCTGGGTGTTGGACAGTCGTACATCACTGCCTATCGCGGTGGAATCTACCAAGGGCGGATTCCATTCCCGAGCGCGCCCGATAGTTTGGTCGCCGTAGGCGGGCAGTTGCAGTACGTCACTGGCATATTGGGATCAGGTTCTTTGGTCGTGCTGTCAACGGCCGGTACGGTGATACGGCAGACCGCATACCCACAATTCCAACTGCCCTCAGGTTTGGCCGTGGCCAGTGACGGGACACGTTACGTTTTCGACGGCACAGCGGGGGTTATTCACGTCATCAGTGCAGACGATACGTATCTCAGGGGCATTCCTCTGACAACGGGCAGTGTCTACGATGGGGAGATCGCGGCGGGTCCTGACGGAAATCTTGTGTACTGCCAACACGGTATGACTGTCGGTACGCTCGCGAAAGTTTCTCCGTCCGGCAGCCAACTGTGGACCAAGAGTACGAGATGCGGCTCAGTGGCAATAGATAGCAGCAACCGCATTTTCTATTCTGGAGGAGACGACGGTCTAAGCCTCGGCCTCTTGGACGGCAACGGGTCCTCAATTACCTCGACGTACTTTCCTTACATTCGTATTGGCGGAGGCGGCGACAGCATCTATGCGGCAAACGGAGATGGACGTGTTTACCGCCTAACCGTCGGACAGTGAAGCGGGCCTGTTCAATACTTACGGAAAGCCCTCTTATCGCCATTGGGACAATACCACCATGCGTGCCATGAAAAGAGCACGTGCAATTGTTGCGGAAATTGTCGCGCTCTCAGCTTTTGAACTGACCGCAGGCTCACGCCCCGGGGCTACACATTGGTACAGACCGGGCACATGGTTGACCCTGTGGCTCGTAGCCGAGGGCGTGTGCAGCGGCACATGAGAGTTGCGCACCAGCCGTTCTGAGGCGCGCGGTTTCCGCCGGGCTTGCCAACCTGCGCTACAATTTCCTGCATTCTGGAGACGGAGGCGCGCTTCATGCGAAGCACAATGATGCGGAGAATGTGGGCGGTGGCAGCTACGCTGGCGATGCTCGCCGGGCAGATGGCGATCGGGCAGCAGGCCGGTGAGGGGTCGGTGCCCGCGCCGACGTTTCGCACCACCACGCGCCTGGTGCTGGTTGACGTGGTGGTGACCGACAAGCAGGGAAAATCGGTGACCGGTTTGAAGCCGGGAGATTTTGTGGTGCAGGAAAACGGCAAGGCGCAGAAGGTTTCGGTGTTTGTGCCGCCGGGGCAAAACCTGCCCCCTGCCCCGGCCGCGCTGCCGCCCGGCATCTACTCCAACCGGCCGCAGTATCGCTCTCCGGGCGGCCCGATTACGGTGCTGCTGCTGGATGCGGCGAACACGCAGTTCAAGGACCAGGCGTACGCGCGCACGCAGATGCTGAAATTCGTGCGCGAGCGATACAAACCCGGCCAGCACATGGCGGTGATGACGCTGACCGATTCGCTCCACCTGCTGCAAGATTTCACCACCGACCCGCAAATGCTGAACCAGGCGCTCGACCACTTCCTTCCCGTGCAGCAGCGCCTTGGCGGTACGCCACAGGCCACAACCGGCCCGATTGGCGCGGGTGCGCCAACCCCGAACTCAACGGTCGCAGCCATGGACGCAAGCGCGGCGCCGGCGCACGCCGTCGACATGGGCACGACAGGCCTGCGCGGTGGCGGGACAGGCGCGGGAGTGCTTTCGGCCGTGGCGGCAGGCGCTCTTCAGGATTTCATGGACGCGCAAACCGCTTATAACCTCGAGCGCCGTACCGACATCACCTTTGAGGCGCTGGACGCGCTTGCCCGCGCCCTGGGCGGATTGCCCGGCCGCAAGAACGTGATCTGGGTGACCGGCGATCTTCCCTTCACGCTCAACCCGGAAAACCGCACCGTGACCTCGGCGGAACTCGAGGAGAACCTGCCGAGCCAGAATCGGCGCGTCTGGGAGCATACGGCGGGCAACTATGCGGCCACCGCGCGGGGGTCGTATGCGGACCAGATTCGCGACGCCGACGCGCGCCTCTCCGCCGCGCAGATTGCCATCTATCCGGTCGATGCGCGCGGCCTCTCCATTTCTCTCAACCAGGACTCGCAGGAGGTGATGCGGGAAATGGCCAGGGACACGGGCGGGCGCGCCTATGTCAATCAGAACGAAATTGGCTACGGCGTGGAACGCGCCATGGAAGACACCTCCGCCACCTACACTCTCGGTTACTACACCGAGAACAAGAAATGGGACGGGAAATATCGCAGCATCAAAGTCAAACTGGAGCGCCCCGGAACCGAGTTGCAGTACCGGAAGGGATACTTCGCCGTCGACCCGGCGCAGGTGAAAGGGTACACGGCAAACAACGAGGTGGCTGCCGCGCTGACGGGCGCGGTTCCCGCCACCCAGGTTGCCTTCAGCGCGCGGGTAGTGCCGGCGGCCAGCGGCAAGGGAAAAATCGGGGTGGATTTCCTGGTCGATGCCAGCACGGTTTCGGCGGAGGATGCCAGCGGCGGCAAAAAGATGAACGTGGTGTTTTACGCGACTGCCTTCTCGGGCAATGGAAAAATGGTGGCCAGCGAGAGCGAGAAGGTCGACCGGACCTTTGACGCGAAGACCTACCAGCAACTGATGCAGCATGGACTCCTGCTGCACATGGACTTGACGGCGCCCGCCGACGCCACCCAACTGCGCTTTGCCGTGCAGGACGGCCGCACGGGCCTGGTGGGCAGCCTGAACGCGCCGGTGAAAGCGGACTAGGCTAGGTCAAGACCTAGTTGACGGTCACGTTGATGGTGGCGGTGCGGCTGAGCGAACCGCTGGTCGCCGTCACGGTGACGGTGCCGGCGCGTCACGCTGGTGCTTCCGTAGTGGGGAACTGGCGGTGCGTCGCCGAGAACTTCTGCTCCCGCCGCCTCCGCAGCCGATCAGGTTGCCAATACAATCGACCAGCACAACCGTGCAGCACGCGCAGCGCGCTTCCTTCTTCGACGCGCGCCACCTTGCCCGCCACCATCAAGCCCATGGCGATGGCGAAGGTGCCGTCCGTCCAAGGGAAGAAATGAGGAAACAGCTGGCGGCGCGCGAAGTTCGCCGGCGCGCGTGGTCGGCGCGGTCACCGTGAAAGTGACATTGCCGGAGGTGTTGACTGTAGCTTGGCCGAACGAGCAGTGGTCCCGGGCAGGAAGACGGCGACACGCTGCACGTGAGCGAAACGGGGCCTGTGAAGCCATTGGCTGCCGGCGATACGTCAGGGTTGACGTGCCGACATTCGCCGTGGTCCCGGCGGTCAAGTCAAGGTGGCAGGAGAAGGCGCGAGCTGGAAGCCCGGAACTACAACACTGGGCGCGCCGCGGCTAACGGCCACCGGCAGTAGCTGTAACCGTCGCGTTCGGTATGCCGCCGATTCGGCGCTTCCTCGGCGTCACTTGCAGGGTTGCCCGCTCTGGGACGAGGTGCCGCTGAGACATGAACACATTGTCCGCAAACGAAGTCGCAATCCCGCTGGGACAGCCGGCAGTCGATAGCTTGACGTTGCCGCTGAACCCGTTGTGAGGAGCGAGGGCAACGTTGTACTGCAACATCCCGCCCACCTGCACGGTGGAGGCGGGCGGCGTGACCGCCAGCGAGAAGCTGGCCGCGAAATGGCCCCCCATGCGTTTGCCAACTTGTTGGCCTCCACCGACCCAAGGCCGGTGACCAGGTCGTAGCCGGCGCCCGCAGCTAAAGCCGATGGAGGTGGTTCCACTGGGGCAATCGGTGGTTCCCGCGGTGCATGGAACCTTGTTGTTGCCGCTGGTGATGTCGTGAAATGCATTGGGAGTGGAGGCGGCCAACTGATAGAGCCGGGTTTCACGTTCCCTTGCGAAGCGGTCATCTGCTGATTAACAACGCCACGATGCCGGCAAACACGGGCGACCCCGCCGAGGTCCCGCCGACCACGAACAGGTTGTCGTTGGCCATGCGATAGCCGTTGACGCAGCTTCCCTGCGAGCAAACCAGGTAGCCGTCGTGATCGAAGGAGGCGTTGAAAGAAATGTCGGGAACGTCGCGTTTGCCGTCGTTGGGCACGCCTGACCCGGTCTGCTAGCCGGGCTTGGAGAACAGCTTGCTCAGGCCGCCGCCGGTAGCCGCGATGGAACCGCCATTGGCGAGTTCAAAGGTTGTATCGTTCCACGATGTTTCCGGAATGTAGGACAACGCCGATCCGTTATTGCCGTTGTTGGTCGGACTCCAAAATGCCCCAGCGCCCTCGTTGAAGGTGGTGCCGCCGGCGCCGGTGACCGTAGGCAGGACCGCGGGCACGTCCACCGCAAATCCTTCCTTCGTCGAGGTGAGCTGGGTGGTGGAGCTGGCCGGAAAATCGCAGTCGGCGGCGCCGCTGTCGCCCGAAGGGCCGACGATCGTCTGTCCTTGGGCGTTGGCCTGGTTGCCTATCGAGGTCAGGGAGCTGATGTCGGAGGCGCTGAAGTGCTGTTCGCAATCGCCGTAGCTGATGGTGATGACCGGCGCCACGTTGTTGCCGATGGCGTAGAACATCGAATCGAAGGCGCCGTTGTTGGAGTTGACATAAATAATCTGCGCGTTGCGCGCTACCGCTCCCGACCACTGCACGTCGAGGTTGGCTTCCCCGATATCGCCGCTCCTTACGCCGGGGTCGGAGGAGCCCGGCACCAGCTTCACCGTGGGCACGTTGGCCGGCAGGCCGGAAACGCTGCGGAAGGTGGCAATGTCGGACAGGACGAGGTCGGTCTGGCCCATGACGGCCAGCTTTTGTCCGGTGCCGTCGATGCCGCTGCCATACAGCGGCTTCAGGTTGTAGATGGTGGCAAAGTCGTCGGGCGCAAGAAAGTGGTTGCCGCTGATGTTGGAGGTAAACCGCGGACGGCCGACGCCTCCGCGCGGCTGCGGACGAAAGTCGTTCAAACCATGAATGCCGGTGACCACGTTGGCCAGCGGCCATGGCAACTGCGGGTCGGAGGCATTGGCAAAGTGCATCTGCCCGTTCACCAGGTAATGGTGAATGGAGGCGCCGAACGCGGCGTGCACCTGGGCGGCGGTGCCGCTGAAGGCCACGTAAGTCCGGCTGGGCGCGGTTTCATCCACCGAAAACCCCTGCCCCTGGAGCCAAGCGATTACCTTGGCAAGATCGCCGGCGCTCAGCCCGAAGCGATCGGCATATTGCTCCGGCGTGAGCCATTGATGGTAGTAAGGCGAAAGCGGGTTTTGCTGCTCGCTGAGCAGTGCCGCAAGTCATTCTGCTGGGTCGCGCTGGGAGTGAACGTCATCACCATGCGGCGCAGCATCATCGACCCGGCGACGGCGCCCTGGTCGTCTTCGGGCCGCGCCAGGGGATGAACGTTGCCGCGCACCGGCTGGCTCTCGCTCGCCTGCATCGGCTGGGTGATACGGTCCTGGACCTGCGCGGGCAGAAGTCCGGGGAAAAATAGAGCGGCTGCCAACAGTGGAAGAAGGAAAGGGCCCTTCATTCGAAGTTGCATGACACCTTCACGATGATCAGAAACGATAATCTTGCTCCGCCTGCCGGGCAAGCGCGCGCAAGGCTGGGCTGATGAGCTTGCAAACACCGCGTTACTTGGAAAGTTTCACCCGGGTTGGGGATGGCTGATCCGCGCCGGATTTTCCATCCCACCCCCCGCTGGATCGCGCGCCCCCTTGCCCAGGGTCACTTGTGGGCGCCACCCGTCGCGGTTCCCTTGCCTTGGTGATAGTCGGGGAAAGCCTGGTGCTCGACAAACTTGCGCGGCTCTTTCTTTAACTGTTCCAACACCAGGTCCACCGCCTTTTCCAGTTGCGGATCGCGGCCCTTGCGCCATAGTGCGGGGTCGAAGGGCACTTCGTAGTCGGGCGGAACGCCGACGTTCTCCACGTCCCACTGCCCTTGCGGGTTGTAGAAGGCGACGCGCGGAGCGGTAACGGAGCCACCGTCCATCAGCGGCGGATAGTCATAAATGCCGACCAGGCCGCCCCAGGTGCGGGTGCCCACCAGCGGCCCGATTTTCTCGTGGCGGAAGTACCAGGGCAGAGCGTCGCCGCCGGAGCCGGCATACATGTTGGTCACCATCACCTTGGGCCCGAAGATTGAACCCAGCGGGGTGCTGAACTGATGTCCCTCGCGGGTGAACCAGTAGTTCATCAGCGGCTTGCGCAAGGCGTCGATGATGTAGTCCGCCGCCTGGCCGCCGCGGTTGAAACGCTCGTCCAGCACCGCGCCCTGGGCGTTGATCTGGGCATAGTAGTAGCGATTGAAGTAGGTATAACCGCCCACCGCGGTGTCCGGCAGGTAGACGTAGGCAACGCGCCCGCCGCTCATTTCCTCCACCTTGCGGCGATTGGCGTCAATCCAGGCGCGATTGCGCAGGTTGGTTTCGCTATCGATGGGAACCACGGTCACGGTGCGCGCGCCCTTGCCGCCGGGATCGGCGCCCACCTTCATCACCACCGACTTGCCGGCAGTGGCCTGGAACAGGCTGAAGATGTTGTCCGAACCCTTCAGCTCGTGTCCTGCAACCTCCAGCAGGTAATCGCCCTGCTTAATGTTGACACCGGGCTCAGTAAGCGGCGCGCGCAGCTCAGGATTCCAGTTCTCGCCCTGGTAAATCTTGGCAAAGCGGTAGCGGCCGTTCTCGATGGTGTAGTCGGCGCCCAGCAATCCGGTCTTGGGCTGAGTGGAGTGGGGCGCTCGCGGCGGGCGCACGTTCATGTGGCCCACTGACAATTCGCCCAGCATGTCGGTGAAGACATAATCGAGGTCGGAGCGGCTGGCCGCGGCCTCCACCAAGGGCGCGTAATATTTTTCCGCCGAGCGCAGGTTGACCCCGTGCAGGTTCGGGTCATAGAAGAAGTCGCGTTCGATGCGCCACACCTCGCGGTACTCCTGCTTCCACTCGGCGCGCGGATCGACGTGAACCTCCATATCGTCGAGCTTCAGGGCCATGCCGGCGATGTGCGGGGCCGACTCGGCGGCGGGACCATGCGGCTCGCCCGGACGCGTGGCCGGCGGCACAGCGGCAATCTGCCACTTCCCGGTGTCCCTGGGGCCGTGGCGGTACAACATCTTTTTGCCGTCGAAGGACAGAGTGAAGGCGGTGACGCCATCGAGCAGCTTGCTGGTCTTGCGCGGCTCCAGTTCGAAGCGGTACACGGTGGCGCTTGCGCCGGCCGGGCCGGCGGTGGGCAATACGGGCCGCTCCGCCAGGTAGATCATGCCGCTGGCGCCCGCCTGCAACCCGATGTAATTGCGCGCGGGGATGGGCAGAGCGAGGATGCGCTGATCGATGTTCTCGAAATCGATCTTCACGTTTACCGGCTGGTGGGATTTCTTGTCGGTGGGTTTCTCTTCGCTGGCGGCAGCGCCCTTTTCCTCGCTGCCGGAGGCCTGCACGAGGGCGCCCGCCGGTTTGTCGTCCGGCTTCGCCTCCTGCGCGGCTTTTTCGTCATCGCTCTGCGGCGCGATGGGCGACGGCAGGTCCTTGCGCAGAACGACGACATAAATGCTACGCGTCACTGGGCGCGCGAAGCTGGACAGGTCGAGCCAGCCGTTGGTAGGGCCGACGTTGGTACTGGCGGCGAAGTACAGATACTTGCCGTCGCGGTCGAAGGCGGCATAGCGCGCGTCGCTCATGCCGTCGGTGATCTGTTGCGCCTTGCCGGTCTCCAGCGAGTACACAAACACGGCGCGCATGTGGCTGGGGAGCTGCTTGGTGTAAGCAATCCAGCGGCTGTCGGGCGACCACGCCGGGTCCAGGTAGTGGAACGGCCCTTCGTAGTAGTCGGTATCCAGTTTCACCGGCATGCCTTTGGCGAGGTCGATGTACCAGAGATTGAGCCGCTTGTCGTAGTAGCTAATTTTCTTGCTGTCGGGGGACCACTTGGGCTCGTAGAAGAACGACGGCGGCTCGCCCAGCCCGAACTTCTTCACCTGCGTGCCATCCTGTGAGCGCACGTGCAGGGCGTACTCGCCGCTCTCGTCGGAGTAGTAGGCGATCCACTTTCCGTCGGGCGACCAGGAAGGATCGCGCTCGGCGACGGAGTTGCTGTTGGTCAGGTTGCGAATGTCGCCCTTCTCCGCCGGCACGGTGAAAATATCCCCGTGCGCCTCGAAGATGGCGCGCACGCCGGTGGGCGAGAGGTTGTAGTTCTCGATGGCGTCGGCGACTTTCTCGAAATGGGGGCGCAAGCCGGGGAGATCGCCGGCCAGCTCGATGGCGATGGGCGCCGATTTGCCGCTGCGCAGGTCCAGCCGATGCAAGGACCCAAGCTGCTCATAGACAATCTCGCCGGGCCCGGCCGAGGCGCTCTTGATGTCGGTGGTCGCGGGCAGCACCTGGTCCACCTTCTTGCTGCGCGTGTCGTAGACAAACATGGTGACCGGCCCGTTGCGGTCGGAGAGGAAGTAGATTTTTTCGCCCACCCACAGAGGCTGGAAGTCGTTGGAGTTGTTGTCGCGGGGAATTTCGACGACGCTGGAATCGGCCAGCTTCGCGATCCAGATGCGCGCCGTGCGCCCGCCGCGATATCGCTTCCATGCGCGGCCTTGCTGCCAATTCCACACCGGGACGTAGGCAAGCTGCCGGCCGTCCGGGGAGAAGGAAGCCATCACGCCTTCGGGCAGCGGAAGTTCATGGGGCAGGCCGCCATCCAGTCCGATGGTGAACAAGCGCGCGAATCCGGCATAACTGTTGCGCGGGGAGCCAAACAGGACCTGCTTGCTGTCGGGCGTCCAGCCGATCACGTCGTCCACGGTCGGATGAAACGTGAGGCGCGTGGGCACACCGCCGCCGGCGGGCATGACATACACGTCTGTGTTGCCATCATAGGTGCCGCTGTAGGCGATCCAACGTCCGTCGGGAGAAATGGCGGCGTCCGTCTTGCTGCCGCTCCCGGTGGTCAACGGGTGAGCTGCGCCGCCCTCGCGAGACGCGCTCCACAGGTCGTCACCGTAGCTGAACACCAGTTGCGAGGCGCTGGCCGCCGGCTTGTGCAGCAGCAACGGCTTCTGCGCCTGGGCCAAAACAGCGAACGACAGTAAGAATGCACAGCAAAGCCAATTTCTCATGACGCACTGCTCCTCGTAGGTTGTCGTCTTGCGGGAAGTGGGGATTATATCGCGACACTCGGCCCCGCAGCACGGAACGGAGCCGGCAGCGGCATGAAGCAAATTGCGGTGGTGCAACATGTCCGGAAGGGACCCGCACCCTGGTGGACTGGCGCGGGCGGCCGCAGCTTTCCCGTTTTGGAACTGTTTTCAATCTCGGTGAAGAAAACCCGCCAAAGGTCTATTCCTATCCGGGAACTCCTCGATTAGCATCTCTTCCGCTACAGCGACTTGCTCAAGGTTGGCCCCCGGCGTTTGGCGGGACCGGACGCCAGTCTTCCTTCCCCCCGCTGAAGTGCAGTTCACAATTCAAACTCTGTGGAGGTCCTGCATGTTCAGGCCGTGTACTGGCTCGCGCCTGTTGTTTCTTTCGTTCCTGCTGTGCTTATCGCTGGCACTGGTTGCCCCAGCGAACATTCACAGCCAGAACCAAGCTCCAAATGTTTCTTCCCTGCAACTTCCCGGTCCGGTCAGCGGCGTTCTGGATTCGCGCCTACTGAAAGCCCATGGGAAGGTCCAGGTTTGGGTGCAATTGACGGACGCTCCGCTGGCTGTCGCTGCAGGCAGAAATGCCAAACAGCGCGGCTCCGCGTTGAATGTTGCCCAGCAGCGCAATTATTTAAAGCAACTTGCGAGCAAGCAGGATGGGCTGTCGGCCACCGTTCGCGGTCTTGGCGGTGTGGAACTGGGACGCGTCAGCAAGGCACACAACGCCATCGCGGTGACGATTGATGCCTCTCAACTGAATACCCTGGCAGCACAGCCGAACGTGCTGAAGATCCGTCCCGTGATCGACTATGAAGCTTTCCTCAGCGAGACGGTGCCTTACATCGGTGCTGCCGCTCTGCAAGCCGCCGGTGTGACCGGTGCGGGAGTCAAGGTGGCAGTGCTCGATTCCGGCATTGACTACACGCACTTCAACCTCGGCGGGTCCGGCACCGCTGCCGACTATACGGCGGCATTCGGCAGTTCGCTGGACGACGCCCGAAATCGGAATATCAATCCAGCTCTCTTCCCGACCTCCAAAGTAGTAGGCGGATATGACTTCGTGGGGGAGCACTGGCCTAACGCGGCGCTGGCCCCGGATCCCAATCCCATCGCCTGCGGCGGTGTGGAGAACTGCGATGGCACGCACGGCACGCATGTGGCTGACATCATCGGAGGCAAGAGCACCGATGGCAGCCATGTCGGCACTGCCCCGGGCAGCAAGCTGTACGCGGTCAAGGTCTGCAGTTCGCTTTCGACTTCCTGCAGCGGCGTAGCCCTGCTGGAGGGCATGGACTTCGCACTCGACCCAGACGGCAACGGCGACATTTCCGACGCGGTGGACGTCATCAACATGTCGTTGGGTTCCAACTACGGCATGCGCGAGGACGATCTCAGCCAAGCCAGCGCCAATGCGGTGAACCTCGGCGTCGTGGTGGTGGCAGCGGCGGGGAATGCGGGCGACAAGCCGTATATCGTCAGCTCGCCGAGTTCCACTCCGGAAGTCATCAGCGTGGCACAGACCCAGGTGCCGAGCGCCAGAATTTATCTTCTCATCATCAATTCTCCCGCCAGCATCGCGGGTACCTATAAGAACACGGCGACAGTGGATTGGGCCCCCGTAACCACTGGTGTCACTGGCGACGTGGCCTATGTCGGTCGCGGTTGTCCGGCGGGTTCGATCGACGGCAGCAATCCTGACGACCCTTATCTCGCCAACCCGTCAGGCAAGATTGCCCTGATTGATCGCGGCGGGTGCTCGATCAGTTTGAAAGTTGACCGGGCGGCAAAAGCCGGCGCTAACGGAGTACTGCTCGGACTGGTCGCCGCGGGCGATGCTGTCAGTTTCAGCTTCGGCGGCGGCGATACATTCGTTCCCACGCTGGTCATCATCCAGAGCGATGCGAACCGGATCAAAACCGCGCTGGCTTCTTCGGCGGTGAACGTCAGCTTCGGAGGCCAGAATTTCCTCAGCCTGGCGGGCAGCATGGCCTCCACGTCCTCCCGTGGACCGAGCGTCAGCTATAACGCCATCAAGCCCGACATTGGCGCGCCGGGCGCTTCGGTTTCCGCCGTCGCCGGTAGCGGCAACGGACAGGCCGCATTCGGCGGCACTTCCGGCGCCACACCCATGATCGCGGGTTCGGCAGCGCTGCTCCTGCAAGGCAATCCGAACCTGACTCCGGCGGAAGTCAAAGCATTACTGGTCAACAACGCGGAAACCAACATCACCATCAACCCGGCTCTGCTTCCCGGCGTGCTGGCTCCCATTACTCGCATCGGCGGCGGGGAAGTCCGCGTCGATCGCGCGTATGCCAGCCATACCGCCGCGTGGGATGCCGATGACCTGACGCCCAGTCTCTCGTTCGGCTATTACGGCACGACGGAAACCAAGGCGTTCCAGAAGACCGTTGCCGTGCGCAACTACAGCAACAAGGCGCGGGTGTACACCATCAGCTCCAGCTTGCGCTATGCCAACGACGCTGCCACCGGCGCGGTGAGCATCAGCACGCCGTCCACGGTGCATGTGCCGGCGAACGGCATTGGCAGTTTCAAGGTCAAGCTGCTTGTCGATCCCAGCAAGCTGCCGGCCTGGACGCTGAACGGCGGTTCGCAGGGAGGCAATGGCGAACTGCTGCGGACGCTGGAATACGACGGCTACATCAACCTTGCCGAAGGCGGCGACAACGTGCATGTGGCATGGCAGATCTTGCCGCATCGCGATGCTGCGGTGACTCCGGCTGCCACCAGCGTGCACCTGACCAACGGCACGGGCACGCTGGCGTTCAGCAACACCGGCGCCATTGCCGGCCGGGTGGAGGTCTTCTCGCTCCTGGGCACCAGCCCCAAGATCCAGAAGTTCTACCTGCCGCAACCGGGCGACAACTTCGCGATCATCGACCTGAAGTCGGTGGGAGCGCGGCTGGCCGGTTCCAACATCCAGTTCGCGATTAACACCTTCGGCGAGCGCGCCACGCCGAACTACCCGGCGGAGTTCGATATCTATATCGATTCGAACAACGACGGCACTCCCGATTACGTTGTCTACAACGCGGAGAACGGCGGCTTTGGTGCCAGCGGGCAAAACGTGGTGTACGTGGCTAACCTGGCAACCAACGCGGCCACAGCCTATTTCTACAACGACGCTGACCTGGTTTCGGCAAACGTGATTATGACCGCGCCCATGGTGGCCGTAGGGCTAACGCCGGGAACCAAGTTCAGCTTCTCTATCTATGCTTTCGATAACTATTTCACCGGAAGTTTGACGGACTTCATCGAGGGCATGGTCTACACCGCCGGGACACCCCGGTTCTTTGGTTCCGGAATCCCCGTAAGTGGAGTGCCGGTGGGCGGCAGCAGCACGCTTACCGTCCAGGCAGTCGCGGGCGGCGACACAGCATCGCCCTCCCAGACCGGGTTGCTCCTGCTGTATCGCGACGGCAAACCGAAGGCGGAGGCAGACACGATCACTGTGGTTCCGTAAGTCACGCTCGACTTGGGCGCGGGGCTTCGGCCTCGCGCCTTTTTTATTTGGTTTTTTCGCTGCCGGTGGGCGGCCTCAACACGTTTCGCGGGCGCGCCATCCCAAAGCATCGCGTTGCGAGCAAAAAAAGCCCGGCACGGCTAGTGCCGGGCCCTACGACAGAATCGCCTTATTCCAACACGAAGATGTTCTTTTTCGCGCACATGTCTTTCAGTATCTTCGGCCACACCGTGACCGTCACTTCGCCCAGGTGCGCTTTGCGCAGCAGGGTCATCAGCGTACGAGCCTGGCCGATCCCGCCGCCGATGGAAAGCGGAATCTGGTTCCTGACAATCGCCTGATGATAGGGGAATTTCAGGAACTCGTTGAGGTGCGAGAGCTCGAGCTGCTGCTTCAGCGTCTCGGCGTTCACCCGGATCCCCATGGAAGTCAGCTCGTGACGCCGCCGGGTGACGTGGTTCCAGACCAGGATGTCGCCGTTGAGCCCGTGCGTGTCTTTGCCGGTTTCATGCCGGGTTTCCGTGACCCAGTCGTCGTAATCGGCGGCGCGGTTCTCGTGCGGCAGCCCGTCGGCCAGCGGCCAGCCGATACCGATGATGAAGATGGCGGGATATTTCTGCAGCACCTGCGTCTCACGCTGCTTGCGCGGCAGGTCGGGGAACATCTGAAGGATTTCTTCGGCGTGCAGGAAGGTGAGCTTCTCCGGCAGGTTGGGATAGCGCGGGTCGCGCAGCCTGGGAAACTGCTCCTGCAGGAACTTCTCTGCCCCGACCAGCACCTTCCAGATGCGCCCCACCACCTCCTTCAGGAAGGCGAGGTTGCGCTGCTCCGGACGGATGACGCGCTCCCAGTCCCACTGGTCGACGTAGCAGGAGTGATCGTGGTCGAGGAAATAGTCCTTGCGGACGGCGCGCATGTCGGTGCAGATACCCTCGCCAAGCTTGCACTCGAACTGGCGCAGCGCCATGCGTTTCCACTTGGTGGCCGCCTGTACCACCTGGGCGTCGACCGGGTGCAGGTCGCGATCATTGGAGATGTGAAACTGGATGGGAGTGCGCGAGCCGTCGCGGTCCAGCAGGTCGTTGACGCCGCTTTCCACGTCCACGATGAGCGGCACGGTGACCATCATCAAGTTCAGTTCCTTGCAGAGGTTCTCCTCGATGTAGTGTTTCGCCGCGAAGATCGCTCTCTGGGTTTCGCGCGGCGTCAGCAGTGAGTGGTAATCGCTGGGCAGGATTTTTTCCAGTTCGACGTAGTCGCCAATGCCGGGTCCGGCCAGGTCGGCCTTTTTGTCCAGTATGGTGGTGGCCATGCGTGCCTCTCCTGTGAGGTGAGAGATATCCAACCTGCCACTGTCTCCCGGCGCGGGCGGGCGGGCAGTGCCGCTCGTCACCGGAGGGTGTGCGGCGGTTTCAATTGCGGAAAGCGCACTTGAGGGTCGCGGGGTGCTGTGGCTGGGCGTGCCCGGAACGCGCCCGCGCGTCAGCCGCGCCTTTTCGGTAAGGCGACCCTTTTTGGCCCGTCCGGTAGGTCAACGACCGGGGTAATCTCGCCTGGGGCGGGCTTCGGCCCTAAGATTGACCCATCATGTTAGCAACAACGGCGCATACTCCCAGTCCCTTCGAAGCTCAACGCAAGCACAAGCGCTACCAGATCCGTGTTCCGGTCCGGCTGGTGGTCCATCGCGGCGACCTGACCGCGCGCATCAACGGGCGCGGCACCGAACTGAATGAAGGCGGGATGTGCGTCTTCGCCGGCGTCGAACTCAACCACGGAGACCAGATCGAGCTGGAGTTCACGGCCCCCTACGCCAGCGAGCCGCTGCGCATCTGGGCCTCGGTCCGCAATCGCTACGGCTACTATTACGGCCTGGAATTTCTCACCGAGAACGCCGGCGAGCGCGAAGAGGTGGAACGCTTCCGCGAAGTCCTGCGCAGCGCCACCGGCAACGCCTGATTCGCCTCCCTAGTTCGACCACATCGGCTTACCCGCCGTATCCCGCACGGTGAACACCTCGTCGCGGCGAATGATCTGGCGTGCGATCATTCCCTCTTTGCCCTGATAGCGGATCTTCGCTCCCGTCACTTGCAGGCGGTCGCCGGGCTGCAGCGTGATCTTGTGATCGCGCATGAACAACGCGGTGGCCACGTGCACCAGGACCTTGCCCTGGTCGGTATTCAGCAGCACGTGCATTCCCCGCTCATCGGTCACGGGACATTGAAATTCCTGCACGTCCTCCACGGTCCCGGCGCGGGTGACCTCGTTGGCCGGACTGTAGTTCAGGGAATCGCGACTTCTCCGTGATGGAATGGCGGTGAGCAGGAGAACCAGCAGAACCGTGAGCGCGCCTACGATGATATTCACGTTCCTCATCGT
This sequence comes from Terriglobia bacterium, assembly GCA_963797035.1. Taxonomy (GTDB): domain Bacteria; phylum Acidobacteriota; class Terriglobia; order Terriglobales; family Acidobacteriaceae; genus JAIQGF01. Next base: position 40,630 of record CAWCOC010000018.1, on the reverse strand, counting down.
CGTCCTCCTTGCCTGCGGCGCCAGCCGGCAAGAGGCTGGACGGCAGGACTTTCCTCTCAGCCTGACGCTATCGCCTTCACCGGAACGCCACAAGCGTGCTTGTCACAACGTCATGTGAGATTGGACCAGTGTGGGAAGCGGGCGTTGCTCAGGGTTGTACAGCCGCGGCCGCCTTCGGCCGGTTCTTCTCCACCGCCTCGGCCATCACCTTCACCAGCTCCGTGACCGAATACGGAGTCCAGCCGTGCCCCTTCATCGGGCGCCCATATTCGAACGATCCGCCATAGCTCGGATTGGCGGTGTTCTTCAGGAAATTCTCCAGCCGATAGACCGCCAGGTTCAGGTAGTAGTTGTCCATGTCCCCGCAAAACAGGTGGAGTTTGCCCACCAGCAGCGGTCCAATCTTCGGCCAGCTTTTCTCCAGGTCATAGGTGAGGTCGTAGCGGTGGTCGCGCATGTAGCGGGCGACCTCGGGGTCGATCTTGCCGGTCAGCTTGTCCCAGAGCGGGCGCGGGTAGCCATCGGCGCCCACCGGACCGTAGGCCGCTTCCCACTCTTCGTACTGCTGCCCGCTGCGGCCGTGGCTTCCCAGCACCTCCTCCAGCAGGCTCATCTGCCGTACCGTGACCAGTACCTGGCCCTCGCCGCTGCGCATCATCGGGCGCTCCGGCGGAATGTAGTCGGCGCCGGGCGCCTCGAACGCATTGTCGTCCTGGTAGATGTCCACCAGCTGATAGGCGTGAAAGTCGATCGGGTCGGGGAAAAAGGTCCACGTGCCGCCGAAGAAATCGGGGTGCAGCACCTGCAGGGCCAGCGACTCCCACCCGCCGGTGGAACCTCCGGTCAGCACCCGCGCCCAAGGCTCGCGCACGAATGCGGAAGTGCGTCTCCAGGTAAGGGATCAGCTCCTGCATGATGGCGTCGCCGTAGGGCCCCTGGTTGGCCGAATTGACGGCGTAGGAGTCGTCGAAAAACGGCGTGGGATGCTGGAAGGTCACCAGGATCATGCGTGGAAATTTGTTGGATAGCCAGGCGTGGGTGAAGCGGCGGGCTTCCTCGCGCGAGGGCCAGCTATCGTCATCGTCGGCCGAGTCCTGGAAACCGAAGGGCGCGCGCAGCGAAAAATGGTCCTGGACGTACACCACCGGATAGCGCTCGGTGGGGTGCTGGTCATAGCCCTTGGGCAGCAGGACGGTCGCGCCGATGTACATTGGCTGTCCCCAAAACTGGCTCACCAGCTTGCTCGGAAACTTCACCCGCTTGACGTATTGCGTGTCGGCGGGGACCTTGACTGGCGGGATCACCTGGCTGGCCTCGAGCTTGATGTCATAGCCGGCGGCCGGATCCAGATGCACCTGCTGCACCTCGCTGTACAGATTTCCCGGCGATTTGTTGAACTGCTGGCCTTCCCAACGGTCCATGTGCGCCCAGATCGTGTGCCCGTCGGCGCGATGAAATTCCGTGTAGACATTAACCAGCGCCTGCACGTAGTAATCGCCCGCCGGCAACTGCTTCATGCTCTTGAAGGGATAGCCGAGGGTTTGGGCGTCGATCACCGCCGCTTGCCCGGGCTGAAGCTGGCTGATGTCGGCGCCGTAGATCGGCGTCTGCTGGTACCACCAGCCTGCCTGCAGACGCGGCTCGGGATGGTCGCGGCGGCTAAGGATGACAAACACGCGCCCGGTGACCGGCTGGGCATGCGCCGAGGCGGGAAACGAGACTTCAAAGCGCGGACCGGTATTCTGAGCCAGAGTGCCTAGGCTGATCAGGAGAAGAGCTATGGCCGGGAAGCAGCGAGGCATTCGCATTCTTGTGCTCCGAACGACAGTCCCCCGCTTCCAAGATAACTCACCACTGAGACACTGAGGCACGGAGATTCAGCGAGCCATTTTTTCTGATCTGTTGTTCTCAGTGTCTCAGTGTCTGCGGGCCCACCGCCCGCGCACCCCCGCGGGACCTGTCCATCTATTGGACCACCCAGCCGGGAACAGGGGCAAACTGCGGTAACCGCGAGGTTTCGCAAGGGATTCCGGGGCTGGAATTTCGGTTGACAGGTTTGCCGCCGCGACCGCATAATTATTCAGTTCTTGCATAAACATGCGTTCGACGCCCAAAGCCTTGCGGCACCATCGCATCCTGGAGCTGGTCTCCGGGGAACCCATGGTGACGCAAGAGGAGATGGTGCGGCGGCTTTCGCAGCAGGGACTGAAGGTCACGCAGGCCACGCTGTCGCGCGACATCAAGGAACTGGGCCTGGTGAAGTCGGCCGAGGGTTACGAACTGCCGGGCGAGGCCGCGGAAGCGCCAACGCCTTCGTTGTCGCACCTGCTGCGCGAATTCGTGGTGGACATCCGCGAGGCGCAGAACCTGCTGGTGCTGAAGACGCCGCCGGGCAGCGCGCAGCCGGTGGCCAGGGCGCTGGATAGCGAGAGCTGGCCCGAGGTGGTGGGCACCATCGCCGGCGACGACACCATCCTGGTGATCAGCCCTGACGTCAAGAGCTGCCGCCAGCTCGGTAAGCGGATTCGCGAGCAGATGGCGTAAAGCAGGTGGCGCACGCGCCTGGCGGGTGCGCCAAGAAATTTTGCGGCAAGGAGTTCGACCATGGTTACCGCGCGTCCGGCACTCTCGACGAAGGAGATGCGTTCCGCGCCCTCCATCTTTCAGCAAACCGATCTGCTCTCCATCGGAGACCTGTCGCCCTGTGAAGTGCGGGAAATTTTCGCGCTCACCAAGGACATCAAAGCCCGCCCGGCGATGTTCGGCAGCGCGCTCAAGGGCAAGCAGTACGTCATGATGTTTGAGAAGCCCTCGCTGCGCACCCGCGTCACCTTCGAGGCCGGCATCAACGCCCTGGGCGGCCACGCCATCTTCATGGAGAGCCCGGGCGGCATCGAATCGCGGGAGAGCGCCGCCGACGTGGCGCGCAACCTGGAGCGCTGGGTGCAAGGCATCATCCTGCGCACCTTCAAGCACTCCACCGTGACCAGCATGGCCGCTCAGGCCAACGTGCCGGTGATCAACGCGCTCACCGAGCGCGAGCATCCCTGCCAGGCGCTGGCCGATTACTACACGCTGACGGAGAAATTCGGCGACGTGAAGTCGCTGAAGCTGGCCTTCGTGGGCGACGGCAACAATGTGGCCCACTCCCTCATGCTGACCGCGGCCACCCTCGGCGGCCACTTTGCGCTCGCCACCCCGGAGGGCTACGAGCCCGCGGCGGACATCGTGAAGGCCGCCCAGCAGATCGCGGCGCGCACCGGGGCGACCATCGAAATCACGAACGACCCGCAGGCTGCAGTGTCCGGCGCCGATGCGGTTTATACCGACGTGTGGGCGAGCATGGGCCAGGAGAAGGAAGCCGGGCAGCGCGACAACATCTTCCGCCCCTTCCAGGTGAACCGGGCCTTGATGTCGCTGGCGGCGCCGCACGCGGTGTTCATGCATTGTCTTCCGGCGCACCGCGGTCACGAAGTCACCGATGAAGTGCTGGATTCGCCGCAGTCGGTGGTCTACGACGAGGCGGAAAACCGCCTGCACGTGCAGAACGCGATCCTGGTGCTGCTGGCGGGGACGGCCAAGCTGGGCTCCAAGTCCGCGGCCCCAGTGCGGACGGCGAGAGCGTAAGACAAGTTTCACGTTTCGCGTTTCACGGAGCGTAAGACAAGTTTCGAAGTTCAGTTTCCCGTTTTCGCGACGACGTGAAACGTGAAACCTCGAAACGCGAAACCCAGAGGTTCTTAGCATGGCTGAAAAAGTAGTGTTGGCTTATTCCGGTGGTCTGGATACCTCCATCATTATTCCTTGGCTAAAAGAAAATTATGGCTGCGAGGTCATCGCCATGGTGGCCGACGTCGGCCAGGGCGACGACATTCCCGCGGTGATCGAAAAGGCCAAGAAGACGGGCGCCAGCCGGGTGTACGTCGAGGACCTGCGGCGGGAATTTCTTACCGACTACGTCTTCCCTTGCCTGCGCGCGGGCGCCGTGTACGAGTACACCTATCTGCTGGGGACCTCGATGGCGCGCCCGGTGATCGCCAAGCGCCAGGTGGAGGTCGCGATGGCGGAAGGCGCCGGCGCGGTGGCCCACGGCTGCACCGGCAAAGGCAATGATCAGGTGCGCTTCGAGCACGCTTACCAGGCGCTGGAGCCCTCCTTGAAGGTGATCGCGCCGTGGCGCGAGTGGACGCTGAATTCGCGCGAAGACTGCCTCGATTATGCCGAGGCGCGCGGCATTCCGGTGGAAGCCAGCCGCGCCAAGATCTACTCCCGCGACCGCAATCTCTGGCACCTGAGCCACGAAGGCGGCGAACTGGAAGATCCCAACAATTCTCCCAACGACGACATGTGGCAACTGACGCTCTCGCCGCAGCAGGCGCCGGACCAGCCCGAACAGGTCACCATCAGCTTCGAGCACGGCACGCCGGTCGCGGTGAACGGCAAGGCATGGGACCCGGTGACGCTGGTGGAGGAACTCAACGCCATCGGCGGGCGCAACGCCATCGGCCGCGTGGACCTGGTGGAGAACCGCTTCGTCGGCATCAAGTCGCGCGGCTGCTATGAGACGCCCGGCGGCACGCTGCTGCTCACCGCGCATCGCGAACTGGAATCGCTCTGCCTGGACCGCGAGGTCATGCACTTCAAGCAGCAGATCGCGCTCAAGTACGCCGAGATGGTCTACTTCGGGCTGTGGTTCACGCCGCTGCGCGAGGCGCTGGACGCCTTCGTGACCTCCACCCAGCGAACCGTCACCGGATCGGTGACGCTGAAGCTCTACAAGGGCAACATCAGCGTCGCCGGGCGGCAATCCGAATACTCGCTCTACCAGACCGGGCTCGCCGCCTTCACCATGGACGGCTACAACCCCAAGGACGCGGAGGGATTCATCCGCATCCTCGGGCTGCCGGCGCGAGTGCAGGCGCCGCTGCGCCATAAGAGAGACGCGTCGGAACGCGAGCGCGGCAAGGAATTCCTGAAGGCGACCACGGCGGCGGACTAGGCGAGAAAATTAAGAAGTAAGAAGTCAGAAGTCAGAACGAAACATCAGAAGTTTTATGTTCCGAATCTGACTTCTTAATTCTGACTTCTTACTTCTGACTTCCATGGAAAAGATGTGGTCCGGCCGCTTTCGCGAGCCGCTTGATCCCGAATTCGAGCAGTGGCAGCGCTCCTTCGCCTTCGACGTTCGCCTGCTTCCCGACGAGCTTGCCGCCAGCCGCGCTTACGCCCATGCTCTCGCCAAGGCGGGAGTCTTCAGCGCCTCTGAACTGAACTCAATCGTCCAGGCGCTGGACACCATTGCCGCCCAACCGGCGCCCGTGGCCGCGAATTTTCCCGGCGTCGAGGACGTGCACCAGTTCGTCGAGCAGGAACTGGTGCGGCTGACCGGCGACACCGGCTACAAGCTGCACGCCGGCCGCAGCCGCAACGAGCAGATCGCCACCGACCTGCGCCTCTACACTCGCCGCTCCATCGACGCGGTCCTCGCCGCCGTCGCCGCGCTCGCCTCGGCATTCGTCGCCAAGGCCGAGCAACATAAGCGGGATGCGATGCCCTCCTACACCCACCTGCAGCGCGCCGAGCCCGTGCTGGTGGCGCACTGGCTGCTGGCTTGGGTGGAGATGTTGCTGCGCGATGCCGCGCGCCTGGCCGATTGCCGCCGCCGCGTTAACGTGCTGCCGCTGGGTTCGGGCGCCGTCGCCGGGCCGGGCATGGAACTGGATCGCGCCGCGCTGGCCGCCGAACTGGGCTTCGAATCCATCTCCGCCAACAGCATGGATGCCACCAGCGACCGCGATTTCGAGTTGGAGTACCTGCACGCGCTGTCGTCACTCGCCCTGCACCTGGGGCGCTGGGCGGAGGAGATGGCGCTGTTTTCCACTGTCGAGTACGGCTTCGTGCAGTTGCCGGAACCATATTCCACCGGCTCCAGCGCCATGCCGCAGAAAAAAAATCCGGACGCGCTGGAGTTGCTGCGCGGCAAGACCGGGCGCATCCTGGGCGCGGCCGCCAGCTTGCAAACCGTGCTCAAGGGCCTGCCGCTCGCCTACAACAAGGACCTGCAGGAGGCGCAGGAGCCGCTGTTCGCCGCCACCGACAGCATGTTGTCGGCGCTGCCCATCGCCACCGGCTTCCTCGCCGCCGTGGGGTTCGATACCGCGCGCATGAAGGCCGCCGCCACCGCCGGGTTTCTCAATGCCACCGCCGCCGCGCGCTACCTGGTGAGCAAGGGCGTTCCCTTCCGCATGGCGCACGCGGCGGTCGGACAGGCGGTGCGCCTGGCGCTGGAAAAAAATTGTGAGCTGGAAGACCTGACGCTGGAGGAGCTAAAACAATTCCGTCCGGAATTCGATGGCGACTTTTTTCGGTCGCTGCGGCTGGAATCCGTGTTCGCCAGCCACAATGTTCCCGGCGGCACCGCGCCTGCGCGTGTGGGGGAAGCGCTGGCGGAGGCGCGGAGCAAGATCGCGGAGATCACGCCACACAGATAAGAGGAGTCGGTTGTACCGAATGAGAGCACAGAGTGGCAAGAGAATGCCTTGCAGCAGCCCCTCGCACCGCCAGCATTTCAGGGGTCCTTCGACTCGGCGTCGCGGCGACGCCTCGCTCAGGATGACACTGGTTTAACTATTGCGTCCAGCGAAGAACCGCTCTTCATTCTTCATTATTTTCATTTTTCAATTCCCGCCCGCGGCATGCGCCTTCACCTGCGCGAGCACCTGCTGCGCCGCCTGGGCTGCGTCCGTGGTGGAGAACTCGCTGCCCAACTCGATGGTCGGAATGCCCTGCAATGCCTGGCGTAAGCCGTCGTTCTGGCCATCGCGCGGCAGCACGTTCGGCCCCAGGATCACTGCCGCCGGCCGTGAGGCCTTGATCAGGATGCGCGCGTCTGACACGTTCGGCGTAGTCAGCGGATCGTATCCTGCATGGCGGAGCAACTCGCGCACGTAAGCGAGCACGTCCGGCGACGGCTCCACGCAGACCACCGTTTTGCCCGAGCGCGCGGCGCCGTCCTGGATATTGCCGCGCTGGTAAAGCGCCGAAACCGCGTCCACCTCGGACGCTTCGGCCTCCAGCAACCGGTTCAGGTTGGTGATGCTGAGAATGTGCGCCACTTCCCTGGCCAGGTTGCACAGCTTCAGGTCGCCGCGCGCGCTGCGCACCGAGGAAAGCAGGCGCACCAGCAGGCCCAGCCCGCTGCTGTCGATAAAACTCACCTCGCCCAGGTTGAGCACGAAGTGTTTATGTTCCGGCAACAGCTTGCTGATTTGCTGGTGCAAATGCTCCGACGCTTCCCCGGCCACGATCCTGCCGGAGCACTTCAGCACCGTGACTTTCCCCACCTGACGAGCTTCCACCTGCAGTGCCATCGTCTCCACCCTCCCCCCGAGGCGTTTCGGCGCGCCGATTATACCGCGCGTCCGGTTCCGCTCGGCTGCGATGGTAAGATCACAGATTGCGCTTGGGCCGCCAACCATTCATGCCACCTATCATTCAGGTCGAAAACGTCAGCCGCATCTACCGCGTCGGCAAAGTCGATGTCCCGGCCGTCCGGGGCGTCAGCTTCAACGTGGACAAGGGCGACTTTGTGGCCGTGGTCGGCCCTTCCGGCAGCGGCAAATCAACCTTGTTCTACATGCTGGGCGGTCTGACGCACGCCAATTTCGGCCGCGTCATCATCGATGGCGACGACTTCGCGCATCTCTCCGACGCCGAGCGCACTCGCCTGCGCAAGCGCAAGATCGGTTTCGTCTTCCAGAAATTCAACCTGCTGCCCACGCTCAACGCGCGCATGAATATCCAGATCGCGCAGGACATCGCCGGACGCGGCCGCAGCCAGGCCGACGCCGCTTGGTTCAACGACACCACCAAGTTGCTCGGCATCGCCGACCGCCTCGATCATCGCCCCTCCGAGCTCTCCGGCGGCGAACAGCAGAGGGTGGCGCTGGCGCGCGCGCTCATCAACCGCCCGGCCATCGTGCTGGCCGACGAGCCGACCGGCAACCTCGACACCCAAAATTCCGAAATCGTCCTCCGCCTGCTGCGTGAAACCAACCGCAACCTCGGCCAGACCGTGCTCATGATCACGCACAACCTGGAAGCCGCCGCCTTCGCGGGGCGCATCCTGCATATGCGGGATGGACAAATTGTTGGAGAAGAGACGAAGTAAGGCTTCAGGCTTTAGGCTCCAGGTTCAGGATCTTGCCGCCGCGCCTGGTGCCCGAAGCCTGTAGCCTGTAGCCTGAAGCCGTTCCTTCTTGCGCCCTGCGCCTCGCGCCTTGACAATGGAGACATGGACGACCTGCAAAAGCCCATCCTGCCCGGCACCGCCGCTTCCGATTACGAACGCTACCTGCGCACCGACGAGTTGCTCGCGCTGCAAAAGCCTCCGGACGAGATGCTGCATCCTGACGAGCTCACCTTCCAGGTGGTCCACCAGAGTTCCGAGCTGTTGATGAAGGCTGCGGCCTGGGAGATGGGGCGCGCCCGCGACCTGGTCGAAGCCGGCGACTTCGATAACGCAGCCCGCCTGCTGCGCCGCGCCAACCGCATGATCGACTACCCCATTGACCTGCTGCACATCCTGGAAACCATTACTCCCTACGACTACCACATCATCCGGACCGGCCTGGGACACGGCAGCGGGCTCGATTCGCCGGGCTTCGTCGCCCTGCTGCACGTCGGGCCGCGCCTGGGCGAGATCTTTTTTCAGCAGCTCGGAAAAGCGGGACTCACCGTCGACGATCTCTACCGCCGCCACGCCGAATTCTTCTCCCTGCACGAGCTGGCCGAGCAAATGCTGGAATTCGACGAGCGCATGCAGGCCTTCCGCTTCCATCACCTGAAGCTGGCGCAACGCATCATCGGCGGCGAAGTGGTGGGCACCATGGGAACCCCGGTGGAAATCCTGCGCCAGCGCATGGAGCACGGCACGCTCTACAAGCCGCTGTGGGAGGTCCGCAACCAGATCACGGCGAAGATGGGGACGAGTCCGAAAACCGGAAGATCGATTGAAGATTGAAGATTGCAGATTGCAGATTGCAGATTGCAGAGGGATGTTCTTTCAGTCTTCAGTCTTCAGTCTTCAGTCTTCAATCTTCAATCTTCAATCTTTCAGTCTTCAATCTTCATTCTTCAATCTTCATTGCTTCCTCGGCGCGGCCCGCCGCATCGCCGCGCGCAGCTTGTATCCCGTCAGATACGCCTTGTCCGCCTCTTCCGTCATGCCCTTTGCCTGGTAGGCATTGGCCAGCCAGATCCAGGCTTCCGCATCCTTGGGCGCCAACTGGGTGGTGTGGGTAAAGGCGTCCACCGCGTCATCGTAGTGCTTGGCATTCATGGAGCCGAGCCCGAAGTTAAACCAGGCCAGCGGCAGTTTGGGATTGAGCTGGGTGGCGCGGCGAAAACTGGCCAGCGCTTCGTCGCCGCGGCCCAGCAGGTTGAGCGTGACGCCCAGGTTGATCTGCGCCTCGGCATCGTTGGGGTTCAACTGGGCGATGCGTTGAAACGACTGCCGCGCCTGCTCATAGCGCCGGTCCCGCAGGTAGAGCACGCCCAACTGCGCCAGCACGGCGGAATCTTTCGGATTCAGCTGTGCCGCCCGCTCAAACGCGTCCTCCGCCTTGTCCGGCTGCCGCAGGCGCACGTAGGTGCCGCCCAGCAGCAAGTACGCCGGAGCGTAATTTGGCCGCGACTTGATCAGGTCGTTCAACTCGCGCAGGGCGGCAGCATTGTCGCCCCGTCGCAATTGCTGTTCGGCGTGTTCCAGCCGGACCACCGGCGCGTGCGCATAACGAACCGCCATCGCGCCCGCCAGCACCAGCACCGCGAATGCCGGAAACAGGATGGGCCGCACGCGCGCCAGCCGACCCGTGTGCTGCCGGAAATCCAGGCTGAGCACCGAGCCTAGCAGCAAGCCGGAAATCAGTCCGCCGATGTGCGCGCCGTTGTCAATGCCACCCTTGAAAAAGCCGTAGGCCAGGTTGTAGCCGGCGAAGGCCAGGAGGCTGATCAAGCTGGTGCGCAACGCTCCCCGCGGCGCCGCCAGCCTGCCCAGGTACAGGGTCGCGATCAGTGCGCCCGCCAGGCCGAAGATGGCGCCCGAAGCGCCCGCCGACACCACCAGCGAATTGCGCGCCAGGCTCACCACGCTCGCCGCCAGTCCCGACATCAGGTACAAGGCCAGAAACGTCCTGCGGCCATACAGGTATTCGGCCAGCAATCCCAGGTCCCAAAGGCACCACATGTTCAGCGCCAGGTGAACGATCCCAATGTGCACGAACATGGCCGTCAGCAGCCGCCACCACTGGCCGGTCAAGGTGAGCGGACCGAAATTCGCTCCCCAGCGCAGAAGCTGGTCGGTGGTGGGCTGCGTCAGCGACGCGCCCTTGGCCACCATGGCGATGAACCAGATGACATTGATGGCGACCAGCACCCCGGTCACGGGCACGCGCTCACGCGTGGTCAGAACCGGCCCGGCGGTGTGCGGTTCAGCGGAAGGGATGCGAGTGGATGGTGTGGAAGTCTCGGCCTGCGCTTTCAGCGCGGCTCCGGCTGCGGGTTGGCCTGCCGCGGCTGACGAGGATCGTCGCCTGGCTTCGCACTCGGGACAGATACTCACCTCGGCGGCGCGAGACGGGGAAAACTCGCGTCCGCATTGGGTGCACACTGTCATTCAGTGAAGGGGACGATTTCCTGCGATGCTAACACAGGCTGCAGCCCATTCTCAGTCCGGCTCCGTCATTCTGACGGTGAGCACCGGACAGGGAGCGTTGGCGACCACTTCCCAGGCCGTCGCCCACTTGATGCGGCGCACGAAGCCCACCGGCTGGCGCACGCCGAGCACGATCAATCCGGGTTTGCGCTCCTGCGCGACCGCGAGGATGCGTTCGGCGGCGGTCCCGAAATCAACAATCGCCTCCGGCGGAGAACCCAGTTGCGCGCCGGCGGGAATCAGCGACGCCAGCTTTCGTTTGCCGGCCTCCACCAGGCGCTCGCGCTCCTGCTGGCTCGGCGGCGTTTCCTTGCTGACGTGCATCAGCAGCAACTGCGCCCCCTGATGCTGCGCCAGGGAGAGGGCGTACCCACCGGCCTTCAAGGAGTGCGCGCTGAACCCGGTGCAGAACAGGATGGGCTGCTGCGGGGTGCGCTCGCTCACCTGCACCGCCCGCGGTCCAACCATCAGCACCGGGCAGGTGGCCTGGCGGAAAATGGTTTCCGCCACCGAACCCAGCAGCAGCTTGCCCACGCGCCCGCGCGCATGGGTCCCGATCACCAGCAGGTTGATGAACAGCTCGTTGAGGCGGTGCGAGAGCACTTCCCAGACGTCGCCCTGCTCGACCAGCACCTGGTGGTCCACGCCTTCCAGGTGGCCGGCGATCAGCAGGTCGGTCATGTGCCGCTGCGCGTTTCGCCAAGCATCCTCCAAGGCGCGCTGCCGCGCGTCGCCGGACATGAACTGAAATGGTTCCGGCGCCACTACGTGCAGCAAGTAGATCTTCGCCCCGTAGCGCCGCGCGATGGACAGCGAGTAGTGCAGCGCCGCCTCCGACACCGGATCGAAGTCCGTGGCCAGCATGATGCGCTGCATGGCGATAGGCGTGGACGCATCCAGGGTGGGGGCAGCGGCGGAAGGTTGGAGCGGCATATCTGACATGGCGTCGCCCACGGAACGGTAAACCATATCATCGCACCATCAGCCGCTCAAGCGCGCTGCTGATCGCTGCCAACCAAGTGTGATTCCGATGGACTGCTTTGCAAAGGTGGTCTGTTTCTCGCCGCCTGCCTGCCGCATACTTCTTTCGATTTTCTCTGATTTAACGGCAGTGGTAACCGGCTCGTTACTTTGGACCACCGCCTTTCGCGTACCGCGTCGCATTCTTCGCATTCCACGTCCGAACAGCTAGTGAATTGTTCTGGCCGGCGGTAACAATTACCCGGCCCGCAGCCGCCCGCCTCCGCTAAATCACTGCGCGCCAGCGTTCCGGCTCCGGTACCAGAGTTGCCCTTGGATTGTTGCAGATCCACAAGTCCAGCCGTGCAACGGGCCGTGCAAGCTCGGGCGCACGTGTCCGAGGTGACCTTGAGCAGTCATCGGAATCTCCGCATTGGTGTGCTCTTTCTCGGCGCTTCCATTTCGCTGTTGCTTGGCTGTGGCGATTCTCCGCTGCCGCCCGGCAGACTGACCGCCAACCCCGGCTCAGCGCCTCCAGCCGGCAGCTTGAGCGCCGGCGGCGGGTCGCAAAACTCTTCCGACCTGAAGGTATCCAGCGTCAGCGTGAGCCCGGCCACGGTCACCGGCGGCGCATCGGTCATCGGATCCATAACCCTGACCGCGGCTGCTCCTACCGGTGGCGCGCAGGTTTCACTCTCGCTGGCCTCCGGCACCGCGGCCACCCTGCCGGCCAGCGTGACGGTCGCGCCGGGCCAATCAACCGCGACATTTCAGGCGCAGACGGCAACGGTTTCCTCCGCTGCGACGGTTACGATCACCGCCAGCTATAACAATTCCGTTTCCGGCGCCACCCTCACCGTGAATCCGGCGGTCGTGCAAACCGCCTACAGCGGCTCCGGGCCGGTCGCGAATTGGGCAGCGTACCAGATCAAGTGGGATTCCTCCGTCAGCCTGTTGCAGGGGGATGGCCTCTACCATCAGGGAATTCAGATCACCAACTCCAAAGGCGAGTATCCGGTGATCGGATATTCCGGCCTCGATCCCACCTGCCAGATTTCCGGCGACACGTTCAACGATTTCTGGACTCCGATTGGAAACAACATCTACTGGTTTATCAACTTCCCCAACCTGATTTACGTCAAGTGGGTGTGGTACGACAATGCCACCAACCGGAACGTGTTGCAGCAGACGCCCTGCCTGGACTACAGCAAAGCGCCAAAGTACAACTGAAGGTTCCGCAAAAATCACTGGGTGCTGCCAGCTTCTTGCGGCGTGGGCCTCGTGCCGCGCGTCCAATAAGCATGGCGAATCCAAGGGTTGTGATCGTGGGCGCAGGATTCGGCGGATTGACGGCCGCAGGGGCGGTGGCGCGCCTCCCGGTTTCCGTGACGCTGATCGACCGCAAGAACCACCACACGTTTCAGCCGCTGCTCTACCAGGTGGCGACCGCGGGACTGTCGCCCGGAGAAATCGCCGCGCCCATTCGCGGCGTGCTGCGGCGCTACCAGAACGTCACCGTGCTCCTGGCCGATGTCGCCGGCTTCGACCTGGAGAACCGCCGCGTCAAGCTGAGCGACGCGGAGATTGACTACGATTACCTGATCGTCGCCGCCGGGGCCACGCACTCCTACTTTGGCCACAGCGATTGGGCGGCCGTCGCGCCGGGATTGAAGACCATCGAGGACGCGCTCGAAATCCGGCGCCGCGTGCTGCTCGCCTTCGAGTTAGCGGAGCGGCAGGCGATTGAAACCGGGAGCCACGGTCCGCTCAATTTCGTGATCATCGGCGGCGGTCCCACGGGCGTGGAACTGGCCGGCACGCTGGCCGAGGTGGCGCGCCATACCCTGGCCAAGAACTTTCGCGCCATCGATCCCAGCCAGGCGCGGGTGGTGCTGGTGGAAGGAATGGCGCGGGTGCTGCCGGCGTATCCGGAAGACCTGTCGCGCAGCGCGCTCGAGCAATTGCAGCGTCTCGGGGTGGAAGTACGGACCTCCACCCGGGTCACGGGAGTCGAGCCAGGACGGGTGCGGCTGGGCGACACCGTTCTGCCCGCGGCGGTCACCTTATGGGCGGCGGGGGTGGCGGCTTCGCCGCTTGGCCACCTGCTCGGCCCCACCGACAAATCCGGACGCGTGCTGGTCGAACCCGACCTGAGCGTGCCCGGACATCCCGAGGTATTTGTCATCGGCGACCTGGCCAACCTGGCGGGCAAAGACGGCCAGCCGCTGCCCGGGCTGGCGCCGGTGGCGATGCAGGAAGGCCGCGCGGTGGCCGCCAACATCGGACGCGCAGTGCGCGGCCAGGCGCGCCGGCCCTTCCACTACCGCGACAAGGGCACGCTGGCGACGATCGGACGGGCAGCCGCGGTGGCGAATTTCGGCAAGTTCCACGTCAGCGGATTCGTCGCCTGGATCATGTGGCTGTTCGTGCACATTTTGTTCCTGGTCGGCTTTCGCAACCGGGTCCTGGTCCTGCTGGAATGGTCGTGGTCGTACCTGACCTACGAGCGCTCGGCGCGCCTGATTACCGGCGACACCAGCTTGCCGGGTTTTCGGTCCGCCGACCAGCCGGCCGGTGATCAACCTCACAAGGCGGCGTGAGCCCCCTGGAAGCGCTGGCGGAGAATTCGAAATTTGCCCTTGACCAAGGCATGGGGGCGAGTTTATTTATGAGCTATGGCAGTGGGGCGCGTGCAAGCGATTACCGCGATTGTCTTGGCCTACGCCGTTCTGTTGCTCCTGGTGTCCCCGGTCGTGCCCTCGCCGGTCACCACCCTGCGATCCAAACAGATGGTGCATCCGCCGCAGGGAATTGCCCCCGCCACCGTCCTTTTGTTTGCCTCGGCCGGCGATATTACGCGCTCCTTCTTGCTTAAGCAGGAAACCGCGCGCTTGCTCACCGTCGGTTCCGACGTCGTTGACCTGACCACCGTCCGGCTCTGCTAGCCGCTTCGTTATTCAGCGCACAGAATTCTAAGGTTCTCCTGCTACTCACCTGGGCAGGAGGTCACCCTTTCCCGGCACTCTCCTCGGGTAAGGGTCTAGTGCGCGGGCGGCTCCCACCACACCCTTATGGCCGCCCGCGCTCTTTTGTATTTTGGGGTCGGGCCGCGCCGTACGATTACGCGGCTTTCTGCTCGAGGAAGGCGTCGAGCGATTCCTGGAGCTTGTCTTCGAGGATGTCGTTCAATCGCCGCAGGTCGGTGATGAGGTTGCTCAAGTCCAGTTCCAGCAAGCTCTCCTGAAGCAGGTCGTAGATGGCGTGCTCCACCAGGCGAGTGTCGTCGACCAGCATGAGCAGCGTGTAGCCCTGGTTGCGTCGAGCACGGCCGTGTTCGGCGGCAAGCTCACGATCGCCGGAATTGCCGGGCGAATTCGCTACCAGGGCGCCGGCAACCGAGAGCAGCACTTCCGGCAGGCTGTTGATACGCTGCCGGTCGGAGAGGTCGAGCGCGCCCAGCTTGGGGTGCTTTTTCATCAGCTGGAGAGTCCGGGCCACGATGACGTCGAGCTTGCAGCGCAAAAAGCTGGCGAGCCGCTTGGCGGGAATACGGTGCTGGGGCCGGGGATCGCGCAAGCGTCCTTCAATCGCATTCACCAGCACGTCGGCGTCGCAGGGCTTGATCAGGTAGTCATCCACCTGGCTGCGAATCGCTTCCAAGGCGGATTCAAAGGCCGGATACCCGGTGAGAATGATGTTGACGCACTCGGGCTGAGTGCGGCGCATGGCACTGACCACGGTGAATCCATCGCCGGGTTCGCCGATGTTGAGGTCGGCCACGAGGACGTTGAACTGGGTGGAGTTGATGTGCTGAAGAGCTTCGGCGACGCTGCCCACGGTGGTGACCTGGAAATTGTGGCTGCTCAGAATGGCGGGCAAGGTAAGACGCAAGTTCGGCTCGTCATCCACGAACAACATCCGAATAGGAGGCATAGGGCCAACTCCTCCTGCGACCATCTTTGCTGATCAGATGCAAGGCAGAGGGCAGCGGTAGTTCGGTAATGAGAGAGTAGTAATACTAGCGGCGGGAACGCAGATCCGGGGAGCGCGGTATCCGAGCGCAGCGAAGAATCCGCTGGAATCGCCACGATTTCGGCGGCGTTCACAACAGATCGCTCGCTCCGCTCGGGATGACGCGAAGTTAGTGGACCCTCGAAGGCCCGCTCGCCTTACATCGTCTTGAGTTTGGGACTGACGATGAGGCGAGCCTGGGTGGCGCGCTGCACGTCGTCGGCGGTCAGCCCGGGCGCAACCTCCTCCAGCACGAGCCCCTTATCGGTCACCGTGATCCAGGCCATCTCGGTCGCGATGTGATTGACCACTTTCACGCCGGTGAGCGGCAGCGTGCACCGGGTGAGGATTTTGGGCTGGCCATCCTTGGTGGTGTGCTCCATGGCGATGATGACGCGGCGGGCGCCGGCCACCAGGTCCATGGCGCCGCCCATGCCCTTCACCATTTTGCCGGGGATCATCCAGTTGGCGAGGTTGCCCTGCTCATCGACTTCCATGGCGCCCAGCACGCTGAGATCGACGTGGCCGCCGCGGATCATGGCGAAGGAATCGGCGCTGGAAAAATAGGACGTGCCGGGAATTTCGGTGACCGTCTCCTTGCCGGCGTTGATCAGGTCCGGATCTTCCTGCCCTCCGAGCGGGTAGGGACCTATGCCGAGCATGCCGTTCTCCGATTGCAGCACGACGTGCATGCCCTCGGGAACACAATTGGCGACCAGGGTCGGCATGCCAATGCCGAGGTTCACGTAATAACCGTCGCGCAGTTCCTGGGCGATGCGCCGGACGATGCGGTCGCGCTTGGTGGTGTCTTGCACTTTCGGGTTTTTCGGTGTGGTGACCATAATTAGCTCTTAGCTTTTAGCCGTTAGCTCGTTTCGTTCAGCTCCAAGCGGCCTCGCTGCGCCGAAAATTGGTTAGCGCATCTTCAAATTCTGCATACGAAGCACGCGCGTCCGCGTCGGACTGAGCGCGGTAGCGTGATGCTGTGACCAGCAGCGCGCCGAAGGAATCCGCAATGCCGCCCATGGCGTGCTCATAGGCGGTGGTCATGACCGCCAACTCGGCGGCCAGATCGCCGAGGGTGAAGTTTCCTTCCTCGTACATGCGCAGGTAACGCAGGACCGAGGTGCGAACTTCGTCGGCGGTGGATTCCGGCATTGGCATTTCTTAGTAGCTAGTAGTCAGCAGTCGCTAGTCAGTCAGGAGTCAGGAAATTCTTACTCCTGATCAGCGCAGCGCCGGACTTCAAAATCTTTACTGCTGACCACTGACTCCTGACTACTGACTACTGACTCCTGCTTTGCGCACACAGAGTTTCTCGATGCGCTTCACGTAATTGGCACCCTGGAAAATGCGTTTCACGTACACGCTGGGAGTGTGGACGTCGTCGGGATCGATCTGGCCGACATCGACCAGCTCCTCCACCTCCGCTATGGTGACTCGCGCGGCGGTCGCCATCATGGGATTGAAGTTGCGCGTGGTCTTGCGATAGACAAGGTTGCCCCACTGGTCGCCCTTCCAGGCCTTGATGAAGGCGAAATCGGCGCGCAGGGCACGCTCCATCACGTAGTGGCGGCCGTTGAATTCGCGCGTCTCCTTGCCCTCGGCGATGATCGTGCCAAATCCGGTGGGCGTGAAGAAAGCGGCAATGCCGGCGCCGCCGGCGCGGATGCGCTCCGCCAGTGTCCCCTGCGGATTGAGCTCCAGTTCGAGTTCGCCGCTGAGCACCATCTGCTCGAGCCGCTTGTTTTCCCCCACGTAGCTGCCGATATGCTTGCGGATCTGTTTATTGGCCAGCAGCAGGCCGAGGCCGAAGTCATCAACCCCGGCGTTGTTGCTGATGGTGGTGAGGTCCTTGACCCCTTTGCGAACCACGGCGGCAATCAGATTTTCGGGAATGCCGCAGAGGCCGAACCCGCCGACCAGGATGGAGGCGCCGTCCTGGAGATCGCGAATCGCCTCGTCGGCATTGGCAACGACTTTGTTCATAGAAGACCCTGGACGGGGAATGAGAACTGATGATTGTAGTGCGAGGAGTTGGGGGTTAGCAATTCGCGGTCGATGGCTGACGGTCGATGGCTGACGGTCGATGGCTGACGGTCGATGGCCGACAGCCGATGGCCCATGGGATTGAAGCGCGAGTTGGAATGCCTGGGAAAAGCGCGGCGGGTGCGAACAACCCCAGGGTTCTTCGACTCGGTCGCTACACGCCCAAAAGCGGGGCCTGTTGGACCTCGCTCAGAATGACAGGCACACAGAGTGGAGGTTACTTCACGTCTTTCATCGCCAGCAGCGAGCCGTAGTCGCGGCCGGAAGGATCGACGGCGCGGGCGACGACTCCGGTAAAGGCGGAACGAAGTTCGGGATACTTGGCCACGATCCCCTTAATGACCGCCATGTTGTCCTGGAAGGCGACGGCGGTATTGGAGACGTCGGTGGTGGCCTGGTACTTGACGATCAGGTCAAGATCGTTGCCGACAATGGCGGGAAACAGCTGGGTGACGCGATAGCTCTTGGCGCCGGCCGCCAGGTTCATGGGTTGGCTGGGCGAGGGCCAATCGGCGGGGCGGGCCTGCTGCATCTCGTCGCCAAGCTTCTCCTGCTGCACCGTGTACTCGATTTCAACCGGCTGCGAGAGGTCCCACGCCTCCAGGTAAAGCAGGTAGGCGGTCAGGTTCTGGCCGCGGGACTTGTACTCGCGCGCCTGCGCCAAATACCAGTTCACGTTGTGTCCGCCCACCTGGGTGCTCTTCACGGTGTAGCCGGCCAGGGCCCAATGACTTGCCTGTTGCTGCATGACGAAGGTGAGCTTGACCGGCTGGCGTCCGCCGACAACGTCTTCGGTCACCACGGCGTAGCGTCCGGGAGCAAGGTTCGGAACCACGAAGCTGACGCGGTCCTGGGAGTTGAAAACGCCACAGAAGAACTCGGCGCGGGCAGCGGGCGCCGAACCAGTTAACTCCAGCACGTACATGGAAGCGGGGGTGGCCTGGGCGCCGGCGAAATCGGCCTTATGGTCGGTAACGGCGGTCTCGACGCCGGCAAAGCTGCCCGCCAGGGATGGAATGGCGGCGGCCTTCAGGCCGGCGTAGTCGCCGGCAGCCGACAGCCGGAAGAATTGCAAGGCGGTATTCTGCAGGTTGGAGCGGGCGCCGCTATCGAGATCGTCGGCGGTGAGGCAATTCTGCGCGAGCACGGGGCTGCCCAGGACAAAGACGAGCAGAAGCAGAAAACAACGGCGCAAGAACGCAGTGCTGATCATGGCACTCTCAATCATAATCGTGACGCTACTCAGGATTGGATGCCGGAACTCGACGTTCCAGATGTTCAAAATGCCGTGCCCGGCCCAAAACGGGCACTCAGAGGAATAGCGCAAAAGGTGTAGAATTTCTGAAATGGCGGGGAAAATTCCTCAAGTGGTGCTGATCGGGCTGGCGTTCGGACTGGGCGCCGGCGCGCTGGCGCAGGCGGGGCCGGCGAGACCGGGAGTTCCGCCGCGCGCCGCGACCACGCCGCCGGCGGAGTCAGCGAAACCAGCGCCGCCTCAACCGCCGCCCGCGGAGCAACCGCAGCCGGTGGTTCCACAGCGTCCGGAGCAGATGGCGCCGGTGCCGCCGCAGGTGACCTATCAGAATGGGCAGCTGAGCATCCTGGCGCAGAATTCGACCTTGAGTTCGATCCTGGCAGCGGTGCGGGCACGCACTGGAGCGCGCATGGAGATACCTCCGGACGCCGCGAATGAGCGGGTGGCGACGCAGCTCGGGCCGGGGAATCCGCGCGATGTGCTGGACGCGCTGCTGGCCGGATCGCGGTTCAACTACATCTTTCTCGGCTCCCCCACTGATCCGGAAGCGCTGGCGGAAGTAATTCTGACCAACGGCGCAACTGGGGGAACAGCCGCAAACACCGGCGGGACTCATCCGCTGCCGAGCGGCGGCAACCCGCAGCCGACGATGCCGAATGTCGCCGGCGGCGCAGGACGCCCGGAAGTCACCGGCGAGGAAGAAGACAACACGCCGCCGGAGCCGGTTGCCCAGCAGCCCCCGGTACAGCCGCAAGTTGAACCCGGCGGCCCGCAACCTGGTGGCCCGCCGGGCGCAATCGTTTCTCCAGGAGGCGATCGCGGGGATATCGAGCAGCAGCAGCAACAACCCCAGGGTCAAAACCAGGTGAAAACGCCCGCGCAGTTGCTGCAGGAGCTGCAGCGGATGCAGCAACAACAACAACAGCAGCAGCAACAACAGCAACAGCCACCGCCGCAACGTCGACAGCAGCAGGAATAGCGCGGTGGGCTTGGAACCGGTAGCTGGTGGTTGGCCGGTTGTAGCCATACCCCACTCTGGCAAAACCGGCTATGGAGACTCACCCCTGGAATATTGAAATGCCCGTGTGCGCCGGGACAACCAGGGATCCTTCGACTCGGGCGTTCGCCCTCGCTCAGGATGACAGACATTACTGGTTTCAGGATGGCAGACTTCATAAGACGACAGCTAACAGCTAGCTAGTCGCCGCTGGATGCGTGCGTGGTGGCCAGGGTGTGCTCCGGGACCGGTTGCGTTTGGCGGCGCATGGCGCGGAGCATCAAGTTGACCGCGGCATAGCCGAGAAGCACGCCCAGGGTGAGCGCAACCGTGATGGTGACTAACAAAGTGAGCACAATAAGCAACGGGGTCACGTCCGTCCGACCTTTCCTTGGATGCAAGAACCAGCAACTCTGGATGCGCCACCCCGGGCGCCTCCCACCCGGTGCGTAGCGGACCGGAGGAGGCTGCAGCATCGCTGGTCGGAGTTCTTGCTCATTTCTTACACCGAAACACTGTGGATTACTTTTTCTTTTCCGCGTTCCAGATGGTCCGCGACACTGCTCGTCCGCAGAACGGACAAAAATTCATGGGATACAGATTGGGCCGGTCCTCGGGCGAACGCACGGCATAGTCGGAATCGATTTCGTTGAGAATGCGGCCGTGCATGGAGCGCAGCGGCTGATTCAGGATCGCGTCTCCCTCCACCGCGTCGCGCAGCATTTCGCAACAGTGTTCGGTCATAAAAGCGTCGAGGGTCGCGAGGGTCGATGGCCGGCGATTCGACGAACTGAACACTGTAGCTCCCGTTGACGCTGCCCGCTGTTGCCAACTAAGATACGGAGTAGAGTTGCGCCTCACCACTGTCGGACTTTTCAGGGGCACCGTCCACATCCCGAAGGGACATGGTCCGCGGGAGGAGCGCGGAATCAAGCACTTGGAGTGTTGCGGCGACAGGCGCGAGAGTCGATGGTCCAGATCCTGAGGCCCGCGCCAGACGCGAACTGATAGGGCGCGGCAGCAATTCAACCGAACCGCAGGCGGGGGCGCCTGCGCCACACGGCTTACCACAGAAGCTTCATGGCGATTACCAAGATATCGGTCCGCGGAGCGCGGCAGCACAACCTCAAGAACATTGACGTCGAAATTCCGCGCAACACGCTGACCGTGGTGACCGGGCTGAGCGGATCGGGCAAATCGTCGCTCGCCTTCGACACCATCTACGCCGAAGGGCAGCGGCGCTACGTGGAGACACTGTCGGCCTACGCGCGGCAATTCCTCGATCAGATGGAGCGGCCCGACGTGGACGCCATCGACGGCCTGAGCCCGGCGATTTCCATCGAGCAGAAAACCACCAGCCGGAGCCCGCGATCGACGGTGGGCACGATTACGGAAACCTACGATTACCTGCGCCTGCTGTATGCCTCGGTCGGGGTGCCGCACTGCCCGAAGTGCGGGCAGCCGATTTCGCGGCAGTCGGCGGACCAGATTGTCTCGCGGGTGATGGCGCTCAAGACGGAAGAGCGGGTCATGGTCCTGGCGCCGATCGTGCGCGGGCGTAAAGGCGAATTCAAGAAAGAAATGGAGAAGCTGGCGCAGCACGGGTTTTCGCGAGCGCGTATTGACGGCGAACTAGTGAGCCTGGACGACGACATCCGGCTGGACAAGCGCAAGAACCACACCATCGAAGTGGTGATCGATCGCCTGCTGGTGAAGCCGGGGATCGAGAAGCGCCTGGAGCAGTCGGTGGCGCTGGCGATGAAACTGGCGGGCGGGTTGGTGCAGGTGGCGGTAGTCGGCGGGGAGGAGCACCTGTATTCGTCGCGGCTGGCGTGCCCGGATTGCGGCATCAGCGTGCCGGTGCTGGAGCCGCGGTCGTTCTCCTTCAACAGCGTCTACGGCGCGTGCAAGGAATGCAACGGCCTGGGAAGCAAGTACGATTTCGATCCGGCGAAGGTGATCGTCGACTGGTCAAAGCCGCTGCTGGACGGCGGGCTGGGGCCGGGATCGGGCTCGGCGAATTTGCAGCACATGCTGCAGATCGCCGCCGAGGCGGCGGGCATCGACCTGAACGCGCCCTTCGAGCAACTGCCGGCGAAAGCGCAGAACTACCTGTTGTACGGCGCGGAGGCCAATGGGTCGCCGCGGCTGGGCTGGCGCGGCATCCTGGCCTTCATGCGGCAGACGGTGGAGGAATCAACCTCGGAAAGTTATCGCGAGTGGCTGCTGAATTACATGAGCGCCACCGAGTGTCCGGCGTGTCACGGACAGCGCCTGCGGCCGGAAAGCCTGGCGGTGAAGGTGAACGGAATGTCGATTGCCGACTTCACCGCGCTGCCGGTGTCGCGGGCGGCGGCGGCGGTAACGCAGATCAAGCTCACCGAGCGCGAAGACCCAAATTGCCGGGCGCGTGGTGCATGAAATCGCCGAGCGGCTGCAGTTCCTGAACGCGGTCGGGCTGGGCTACATCTCGCTGAACCGCTCGGCGGCGACGCTGTCCGGCGGCGAAGGACAGCGCATCCGGCTGGCAACGCAAATCGGCTCCAAGCTGCGCGGCGTGCTCTACGTGCTGGATGAGCCCTCCATCGGGTTGCACCATCGCGACAACGACCGGCTGCTGCAGGCCCTCGAATCGCTGCGCGACCTGGGCAACACGGTGCTGGTGGTAGAGCACGATGAGGAGACGATCCGGCGCGCCGACTACGTGGTCGACCTGGGACCCGGCGCGGGACGGCACGGCGGGGCCCTGGTGGCCGCGGGCACGCCGCAGGAGATCGTGAAGGCGGCGGCTTCGCTGACCGGGCAATACATCTCGGGCAAGAAGAGCATTCCGCACGCGGGCGGAGCGCCGCCACACCAACGGCAACGCCATCGCGGTGCTCGGCGCGCGCGAAAACAATCTGAAGTCCCTCGACGTTAGCTTTCCCGCTGGGCGTGATGACCGTCGTGACCGGCGTGTCGGGCTCGGGAAAATCCACGCTGGTGAACGACATCCTTTATCGCGCGCTGGCCAAGCACTTGTATCGCTCGCGCGAGGAGCCCGGCGAGCACAAAGCGATTTCGGGCGCGGAGAACATCGACAAGGTCATTCGCATCGACCAGTCGCCGATCGGGCGCACGCCGCGCTCCAACCCGGCGACCTACACCGGCGTGTTCACCCAAATCCGCGACCTCTACGCCATGTTGCCGGAGTCGCGCGAGCGCGGCTACAAGGCGGGGCGCTTTTCGTTTAATGTGCCGGGCGGACGCTGCGAGGCCTGCCAGGGCGAGGGCCAGCGGCGCATCGAGATGAATTTCCTGCCCGACGTTTACGTGCAGTGCGAGGTCTGCGGCGGGCAGGCGCTACAACCACGAAACGCTGGCGGTGAAGTACAAGGACTATTCCATCGCCGACCTGCTGGAGATGCCGGTCTCCGACGCGCTGCCGCTGCTGGAAAACATCCCGCAGGTGCGGCAGAAGCTGCAGACGCTGGTCGACGTGGGGCTGGGCTACATCCATCTGGGCCAGTCCGCGGTGACGCTGTCGGGCGGCGAGGCGCAGCGCATCAAGCTGGCGCGCGAGCTCTCCAAGCGCCAAACCGGACGCACGCTCTACCTTCTGGATGAGCCCACCACCGGGCTGCACTTCGACGACGTACACAAGCTGCTCGACGTGCTGCACCGGCTGACCGACCTGGGCAACAGCATCATCATCATCGAGCACCACCTGGACGTGATCGCCAACGCCGACTGGATCGTGGACCTGGGACCCGAGGGCGGCGAGGATGGTGGGCGCATCGTGGCCCAGGGCACACCCGAGCAAGTTTCCAAGATCAGGAAGTCCTACACCGGGCAGGCGCTGGCGGAGTACTTCGGCAGGCGGAACGGCGCCTAAGCAAGCTGCGGAAAAACTCTCTTTAACCGTTCGTTTTCAAAGGGCGCGGCTTTTCATGGATGGTTCCCTGCAACGGCGGTTCGTTTTCACTTGAATTGTACGGGTTCCCAAATCGGGAGCCACCGTGAAATAAATCCTCCTTTGTCACAGACAAACCTCTTGACCTGCCGCTATCCTTTGTCTGCGCTAGCTGCGCCGAGGTGTTGGTGTCCTTTGCCAGCGTTGTTGTGATCTTTGATATCAAGCGCCCAATGTTTAAAGGCGTAAATGTTATCGCCTCAGTACATGGCACGCCTTCAGATAACCCTCGGTTACCGGCCGGTATACCGTCAGTATCCCGGAACCGGGTTTGCTCGCAAGCGATTGATTCCGCTAATGCGCTCTCAGCCTCTCCAGCATCCAGGGGGGAGGGGGGTGGGTAAACACCCGCCGCGCGGAGTTATTACCCATTCAGTTACTGATCGCACTTCGGGGCAGAAAGCTTTCTTGACCCAGCCATAGCGCGTCGTTACGCTGCAAACGCCATGAGGCGATCTTGCCGGTAAAGTCCATCCGCGAACCTCGTTCCGGGAAACCAGCAACCACCCTTCAGCCGCTGGCTTCTTCCCCGCAGCGCCGATCTTTCGGATGGCTGATTCTGGCCGCGCTCGCCTTCGTCCTGCTGGCTCAGTTATGGAGCAGCGTCCGCCTGCTCTCGGTCACCTGGGATGAGATGGACCACCTGCACGCCGGCTATCGCTACCTGGAATGCGGCGACTTCGGCTGGAACCCCGAGCACCCGCCGCTCGCCAAGATGGTGGACGCGCTTCCGCTGCTGGTGGAGACCGTCCGCGATCCGGTAATCGGCGGCTGTGGTTTTGGCGACGATCGCGGCCAGGACTTCCGCATCGGGCACGAGTTCCTGTTTGCCAACCGCGAGTCCGTGCTTTTTTCCGCGCGCCTGGTCGCTTCGTTGTTTGCCCTCGCCCTGCTGTGCGTGGTGTGGTTTGCGGCGCTGAAGATGTTCGGCCTGCCCACGGCGATTGTGGCCGGCGTGCTGCTGGCTTTTGAACCCACTGTTTTGGCGCACGGCGCGCTGGTCACCACCGATGTTCCCGCCGCTCTCGGGTTTGCCGCTTCCGTGTTTGCGTTTTACGCCTGGCTGGTGAAACCCACGCGCTGGCGGTGCGTGCTCGCCGGACTGGTAACCGGAATCGCCTTCGCGCTCAAGTTTTCCGCGGTGCTGCTGGTACCCATCCTGATCGTGCTCGCCATCTGTGACGCGCTGCTGTTCAGGGATTCCCATCGCTCTGCGCTGCGGCGGATGCGCGGCAGCGCGCTCGCGCTGCTGGTGATCTTTGTGATCGCTTTGGCGGTGCTGTGGACCGCTTACGGCTGGCGATACAACGCGCGCCCCGGCAATGCCGACGTCTGGACCAACCCGAGGTTGCAGGAGGTCAGCGGAAGCATTGCCACGCGGCTGATTCCCGCCCTCGAGGAGCAACGCCTGTTGCCCGAAGCCTACTTGCACGGCTTGCAGGACGTGCTGGTGGAATCGGAGATCGGCAGACCGTCCTTCATCCTCGGCCATCTCTACCCCACCGGGCGATGGTTCTACCTGCCGGTTGCGGCGGTCATCAAGTTCTCCCTCATCCTGCTGCTGCTGGCTGCGGTGGCCTGCGGCACTTGCCGCTTCTGGCGCAAGCGGACCCGAGAACTGCTGGTGCTGGTGCTGCCTGCGCTCATCTATCTGGCTGCGGGGACCACGTCAGGTTTGAACAGCGGCATTCGTTACCTGCTTCCGGTGGTGCCGTTCCTGATCGTGTTCGCCGCCGCCGGAGCATGGGAACTGGCCTTGCACAGCAGGAAGCTGCAAGCGGCTCTCGTAGTTCTGCTGGCCCTGCACGTGGCCAGTTCGCTGCACGCCTTTCCCAACTACATCAGCTACAGCAACGAGCTCTGGGGAGGACCGGCGTCAACCTACAAGCATCTGTCCGAGTCCGATGTGGATTGGGGACAGGGCATGAAGCAGGCCAAGGCCTACCTGGACCGCGTACGGCCAACCTCGTGCTGGACGATCCATCCCTACTACGTGGCCAATGCCGACTACGGCATCAGCTGCGGCGAAAGCTCGGAGGCGGTGCACCAGGTCCCGCCGCTGCGCTACCACGGCACAGTGATCATCAGCAGCCGGGTGCTGGCGGGGATCGATCGGGAGCTCGGAGGAGTGCCGCTGGCCGCGACCTTCCGCGGCCGGCGTCCGATCGCCACTCTGGGCGGAAGCGCCCTGCTGGTGTACGACGGCGACTTTGACCTGAGCGTGGTAGCCGCGTACCAGCACTTCGCCCTGGCCAAACAGGAACTGGGCGGCAATCGCCAGCAAGCCATGGCCGATGCCGAAGCGGCCGCCGCGCTGGCGCCGGGAAGCGCCGCCATCCATGCCCTGACCTGCTCGCTCGAGCGGTTGCGCGGTGAGAACGATCGCGCCGAGCGCGAATGCAACCGGGCTCTAGATTTGACGCGCAGCGATCCCAATGCCTCCCCGGCCGACGCCGATGGATTGGCAAAATTCATGCAGCGCAGCGGGATGAAAATCTACTCTAAACATTAAGAGAGCGAAGAACTGGCAGAGAACGGAGGCAAATGTGCGCGTTGAGTTGAAAGCCATCACGCTCCTGGTTGGGCTTGCATTGGCGATGCCCATGCGCGCCGGTGAACCGCAATGGAGGACCGGCCGCATCACGACCGTGCGGGTGCTGGAACGCGCCGAGGGTCCAGCCTCAGTGACACCGCCGGTGCAGGAGGATGAGCGCGGCCAGCCGGAAGCCCGCCGGTCCTACGGCAGCAGCGCGTACCTGGTGCTGCGAAGCGGCAAAGACAACTACCAGGCGCAATATACCGGCCCGGAGATCAACGCGGTCGAGAAGCTGCGCGGCCGGACCGTCGAGTTCCGCATTGCCGGCGGAAAACTAATTCTCAAGCCAGCGGCGGGCGCGGCGCTGGAGCTTCAGCTCCTGTCGACGAAACGTCCTGCGGTCAAACCTCCCAAGGAATAAAAAAAGCCAAATCTGCCCAGAAACAAAAAACGGAGCAGGCTTTTTGGGCCTGCTCCGGCTCGATGAATCGAGTTTGGTTACGGTTGCGCCGCAGGCGCGACCACACTCTTGATCACGATGTTGTCCACGGACACACCGCAGTCGGTGTGGTCGGGACGGACGTCGCTGCAGATGCCGCCGCCATCCTGCGCGAACTCAAAGCGCAGTTGCGCGGTGGTGCCGGCCATTCCCGGCAGCCGCAGGTGAACATGCTGCGGACCGTTCGAATCTCCCGCCCACATCGACATGTCGCCGTTGGGGAAGTAGTAGGGATCGGAGTTCCGCGGCATGTGCTTCGGCATGCTCAGGATATTGCCGGTGGTGAACACATCTTCAAAGGCCTCCAGCAGGTTGGAGCGGAGGGAGTTGCCGGGAGTCTGGTCGGTGACGCGCAGGAAAAAGCCGTCATAGGCCAGGATGAAGTAGTTGGGATCGTCTTCGGTGTCGGTGCAGATATCGAAGTCGATCGAAACCCAGGTGGCGTTAGCCGGGACGGCGAACAACGGGGAGATGAGCCGCTCCCAGCGCGATGGGCTGCCGCCGACGGGTCCGTCGTTGGCATTGATGTGAAATGCCGCGTTGGAAGTGGAGCCGCAGAAATTGTTGCGCGTTGTCCACGGCACGGTGTTGTGGGTGGCGTTGACGGGCGACCCATGAGCCGCCGACCAACCTGCCGGCAAAGCTCCGGGCGCTACCTCATCGAAGTTCTCGGTAAGGAGCGTATTGACGACCGGCGTTCCGGTGAGCTGAGTGTACTTGAGCACGTCGTTGCCGTGCTCGGCGCTGCGAATGGTGAACACCAGCTCGATGGGCGTGCCGGGCACGAAGCCGGGCGCGGTGCGGATGACGAACGGCGTGTCGTTGGTCCCGCTCTGTCCGGGATTGAGGTTGTGGATGGGGGAGAAGCCCTGCACCACGCTGACGTTATCGGTGGTGGTGGTCAGGGTGGCAGTGGCGCCGCGGACCTTGTCGGCGTTGAGCGGGTTGGTGACGTAGTTGCGGAAGGTGGCGGTGATGCTGACCGCTTCGTTGGGATCGATGAACCCGTTCCCGCCGCTGTCGCCGGTAGCGACGTTGAGCAGGTCGAGCGTCGTGGCTTTGAATTTGTGATTGGCCTCGGGCAAACGGGCAAACGTGACGTCGGGCACGTTAAAGCTGGAATTCGGTTGGCCGTCGACGAAGCCGCCCACCGGCCGGAAGGTGAATGCGAAGCTGGCAAACAGCTCGCCGCCCTGGGCGACGGCCTGGTTGTAATCGCCAAGGTTGGGCTGCCCGGTATCGTTGCCCCAGCCGGCGTGGAAGGTGCGCTCGGAAAGCTGCAGCGGCTGCTTCCAGCTCTTTCCGCCGTCGTCGGAGTAGGTGTAGGTGACCTGGGTCAGGTCGCCGGAGTCGGCAACGCCCTGGTCGTAGTAGAAGACCCAGACCCTGCCGGTGGATTTGTCGACCGTCACCCAGGGATACCACTGCGAGCGGTCATCGCCCGGGCGGCTGTTGAGGACGATGGGCGTCGAAAAGGTCTGGCCTTGGTCGGTGCTGCGAGTGAAATAGATGTCGGAGCCGTCCTGCGAGCCGTTGGCCGAGAACAGGTCAAGCAGCCCCAAGTCGTTGTTGGCGTACACGAGGTACACCGTTCCGTTTCTCTGATCGACGGCCATCGACGGAGAATCGTTGGGCCGGTCGTTGCCAATCTGGTAATCGGAGGCGAAGAAGAAGTCGCCGAAGATCCCGCCACCTGCCACGATCGGAGTCTGCCAGTTTGCGCCGTTGTCGGTGGAACGCGCCAACGAGATGTTCTGGAGATAGAAGCTGCCAAATTGTCTCCAAGCCACGTAAGCGTTGGTGCCGTTGCCGGCAAAGCGCGGGATGGAGGATTGGCCATCGGCCGGGGTGGCGGAGACAATTTTGCCGGTCGACCAGGTGGGCGGCGTGGCGGTGAGAATGTCGTCGGAGTAGGTGGTGCGGATTTCGACGCCGCCGGGGGCGAAGGGAGTGAAGTTGCTCCAGCTGAGGATGACGCGGCCGGTGGCGGCGTCGACGTCCATGAACTCCTTGTCGGCGGCGTCGCGCGGCGTCCCGCTGGCGCTGAGGGCGCCGTTGGGGTTGGTGGCCGCGGTCACTTCAAAAGGTCCGGTCCAGGTGTGGCCGCAGTCGGTGGAACGATGAACGCTCATCGTCTGCACGGTACGAACGGGAGTGGTAGCGCTGAACGCGCGGGCGTACACCGCGATGGAGGAGTAGACGAAATTACAGGCGCCCAGGTACTTCACTTCGGGGTCGCCGAAAACTTGAGGGTACAGGGTGCCGTTCAGGTTGACATTGCCGGGCGTGGGCAAGCGGCCGCCATCGACGAATGTCTTTCCGCCGTCGTCGGAGTACAAAACGCCGGAAAGGGAGGTCGGATTCTCGCTGAAGCCCTGGGTATCGTTGTAGCCGATTACGATGTGCTGGCCGGTGCTGTCGACGGCGATGGAAGTTTCGGCCTGGCCGCCGGCGATGGGAACATCGTCGTCGCCGCAATCGGCGGGATTGTCGCAGCCGACCTTATCGAAGTCGTTGTTGCCGATGATGGTGGGCGCAGCCAAGCCGTTGGCCGCCGCGTTTACTTTGGCCGCGAGGTGACCCATGGGCGACATGCGGTCGTCGCCGCTGTGGACTTTTGCGCCTTTCAGGCTGGGTTTCTTCTGGGGTGCAGCGAGCACGTTAAGGGCAAACAGCAACGTGCAAAAAATCGAGAGCAGGGTCGCGACACGTCGAAACATAAGCTTATCTCCTGATCCTTGGTGATCTGGCTATGCTGGCTGGTGAAGTGCATTGGACCTGTGCATCGACAGTTGCCGATCCGGGAGAGCCGAGCCGTGCCGGTTGCTCGATGCAGAGACCATTCCGTGCTGCGTTGCCGAGTACATCAAACCGATATCAAAGAACCCCACGCGATCCCGGTGATCAGGATCAACTCTGAAGAGCGCGCGGAATCCTAGACCAGCCGGCAGAGATTTGCAACCGCCATGAAAAATTACGGATGGTGGAAATCCTCGTCCATGGCGGATTTCAGGGGGACGAACTAACCCGCCGGGTTAGTCCCTAACGGGATGAATCGACGGATAGCAGGGATGAACAACGTACGCAGCAAGGGATGAACGACGCGGCTAACCTAACCCCTGACGTTGATCTTGGAGAAGGAGAGCACGGCGCGTCCGCTGGTGGGCTGACCGAAGGTGGTCGCCGGGCGGAAGGTGGTGAAGATCAGCATGTTTTCCAATTGCGGCTTGATGTCATCGGTGCCGTCCGGGGCGGAAAGGATGCGGTAATCCTGCACGCGGCCATTGGCGTCGACATAGGCTTCCACCACGATGGAATCGGCATTGATGCGCTCCATGCCGCTGGAGAAGGGCGACTGCGCCAGCACCGGCGCGGTGTACAACATGGTGGGAACGTCATTGTTGGCGCGAACGGGCAGGGCAAACAAGCCAATGAGCAGGCCGAAGAAGACGATGGCGCTGATGACGCCGGCGGTGGCCGGAACCATGAAGGCATTGAGCGCGTTTTCCAGGCGAACGTGCAGGCTGGAGAATGCCTGGGCGCGGCGGCGCGCCGCCTCGTGAGAGAGCGCGATGCGCAGCCGGAGCGCCAACTCGGGAGGGGCGGGATGACGTCCCAGGGAACTGACGGCGCGCTGCGTGTCGGAGAGCAAGGAAGATTCCTGGCGGCAAGCGTTGCATTGCGCCAAATGATTGCCGAGGTCCCGCATCTGACGGCCATTGAGCATGCCATCCAGATACGGCGAGAACAGCGACCTGGCCTGGTAACAATTCATGACGTCGCCTCAACCTTCTGGCCAACCCTGAATTGCGGCGGTGCCGATTCCTGGCCCAATTCACGGAGATAGGGCTGCAGGCGCTTCTTGAGAGCTTCGCGCCCGCGGGTGATTCGCGATTTCACCGTTCCGAGAGAGGTGTTCATCACGTCCGCAATTTCCTCGTACGAAAGCTCTTCAATCTCGCGCAGGATGATGGTGGTGCGGAAAGGCTCATCGATTTGCCGCAGCTCGCATTCCACGCGCGCCTTCAACTGCTGCTGAGCGATGATTTCCAGGGGCGAGTCGCCGCCATCGACCAGGCTGTTGGCCAAGGCCAATCCTGGGCCGTCCGGCGTCTCCTGGGGTTCGATGGAGGTTTCGCGCGATTTATGGCGGAACCACCAGCGCTTCCGGTTCGAAGCTTCGTGCAGCGCGATGCGGTACACCCAGGTTTTCAGGCTGGAGGAGCCGTTGAAGCGCTTGATGCCGCGAAATACCTTGAGGAAAATTTCCTGGGTGGTATCGGCGGCGTCGGCAGGATCGGAGACAATGCGATAGACGAGGCTGTAAATCGGCTGCTGAAACTGGGAGATCAGCCAGGCATAAGCGTCCTCGGAGCCGGCTTTGAGTTCGGCGACAATGGTCGCCTCTTCCGCCGGAATGCCGAGCGCGCCTGCAAAGTCGCCCAAGGTGATAGCTCCCGCCATGGCTCTCATGGCGTCACCTTCACATTAGCATCATCTTTCGCCGACAACAACATACGGAGGTACCGGGCTGGCGGTCGCACCACCAAGGTCCAATCTGTATAGACCCCGGCTGGGACGAATAAGTTCCCCCAAATGGGCTAGCCACCGCGACCGGCGGGGCTGCATCCATGGGAAGAGGGACAAGCGTATGTCGCTGAAAAAATTACCACATGAACGAGGCGGCTGGGGCGCCACGCTGCTCGTATTGCTGGTGCTGATGGGAGTGATGACGGCTTTAGGGATTGTGGTGTGGTTGCGAATGACGCCGTGGAACGCGCCCACCCAACCGTCGCAGCAGACGGGGAAGCCACACTCCGAATTACGAGTTCCGATTCGCCCCCATCCGTTCCACTCGGCTGTCTGTTAAAGTGGATTTCAGCGTAGGATTGAGCCTGGCTCCGCGGGATCCCCGGAGATCAGCAGCGTAGAGAATCAAAGCACCGGTTACCACATCTGAATACTGAAGTTTCCGAGCACATTTTATGAGACCTGTTGTTCCAGCTCTGCTCGCCATGATGGTTGCGCTGGGCGCCGCGGCCCAGGTTGCGTCCCCGGGGCCACGGACCCCGAACCGAATCGCCACAGCCACGGACGCTAATCTCGGACAATTGAACCGAATGGTGGAGAATACGCGCGTCGACCTGGCGCGACTGCGGATCGAGAAGTGGAAGACGGATGGCAATACGAAGCGGCAGGCGGAAGCCAACTCGGAATCGGTGCAACGCAACTTGACGGCTGCGCTGCCGACGATCGTGCAGCAGGTGAGAGCGAATCCGGGGAGCGTGGGCGCAACCTTCAAGCTGTACCGCAACTTGAACGCGCTCTACGACGTAATGTCGTCGCTGACGGAAACCGCGGGCGCGTTCGGGTCGAAGGAGGAATTCCAGGCGCTGTCCAACGACACCGCAGCCCTGGATACGTTGCGGCGTTCGTATGCCGACCAGGTGGAACGGATGGCGACCGCGCGGGACAACGAAGTAGCGGCCTTGCAGGCGCGAGCGCAACATGGGAGCGCAGCGGCCAGCACAGCTCCACCCAAGAAGATCGTGATTGATGACAACGAGCCGGTGAAGAAGTCTCCCAAGAAGCCGGCCAAGAAGAAGACGACGACGGCGAGCGAGCAGACGCCGCCGAAGTGAGGCGGTTGCCAGTTTACAGTTGTCAGTTCGCAATCGATGAATTTTCCGGGTGAGCATTCGCGGCCGGCTGAGTTGCTTTCGCGGCAGGGAAGCGGTCTGCTCGAAAAATAGCGCCAAACGAGGTCGCCGATAAAATGGGTGCTTTTCGTGAGAGAGTTATACCTTCAGACCGAAAATGGGCCATCTGTCCGGGTCTTTTCGGGTGAAGGGGAATGAAACCAGAACGTTGGGCGCACATTCAGAAGGTTTTCGATGCTGGCGTCGAGATGGAACCGGGGGCACGTGCCGCATATTTAGACACGGCCTGCGGGAATGACGCAGAGTTGCGTCATGAAGTCGAGTCTTTATTGGAAGCCCATAAAGATGCGGACTTTCTTGAGCGGCCTCGTCGAACAACCGGAAGAGAGGCCGGCTGCACATTGCAAGGCAACCGCCTCCGCCAATACCAGGTCCTCTCTTTATTGGGGGCAGGGGGGATGGGCGAAGTTTACCTTGCCCTGGATACCAGACTGCATCGGCGGGTTGCGCTGAAGTTTTTACCCCGGAATCCCCATTTTTTGCGCGATCAACTACGCCGTTTTGAGCAGGAGGCACGCGCCGCATCTGCCCTCTCGCACCCCAATGTGTGTGTCATCTACGAGATCAATGAGACGGAAAGCGGCGATCACTACATCGCAATGGAGCACGTGGAGGGAGTTACTCTGCGAGAGCGGTTGTCGGCAGGACCTGTCCCACTCGAGGAAGCGCTGGAAATTACGCGCCAGGTCGCCTCGGCGCTCTCGGCGGCCCACCAGGCGGGCATCATTCACCGCGACATCAAGCCGGAAAACATCATGCTTCGCCCCGACGGGCTGGTTAAGTTGCTCGACTTCGGAGTAGCAAAGCTGTACGTAGGCGAGCAAAAACCGACTGCGGACCTCAGCATCCTTCGGACCCAACCGGGTGTGGTCGTCGGTACCCTCAGATATATGTCTCCGGAACAGGCGCGTGGTTCGGAAGTAGACGCTCGCGCCGATCTCTGGAGCCTGGGCGTAGTCTTCCGCGAGATGTTGACGGGCAGCCCCCCTTTTCTGGGCACGACCCAGACTGATGTACGCGTCGCAATCCTGACCAAAGAACCCGCCTCCCTGTCTGCGATGCAGCCGAGAGTCGCCCCACCGCTGGAGAAGGTGGATCAGCGCTTACTGGCGAAAAACCCCCAAGCGCGCTATCAATCTGCTGGGGAGCTCCTTCGGGACCTTGAGCTGGTGCGGAGTGAGCTGACGCCGCCCCGGTCCTGGCGAAACCCGCTGCACTCGCCTTCTCTGCCGCGAATGCTCATCTTCACGGCAGTGATCATCCTCTTGGTGGCCGCCATAGGCGCTGGATTTCTCTACTATCTGAGGGGTGGCGCGACAAAATCTTCTTCTAACAGAGTCTCCGAATCCGATCACCGGCGAGTAGTTGCCGTGCTGCCCTTCCAAAATATCTCCAATGATGCGTCGCAGGAATACTTCAGCTCGGGGATGACGGAGGAGATTAACGGACAGCTTTCGAAGGTGGCATCGCTTCAGCTCATCAGCCGCGCGGCAGTAGCCCAATACAAAGGTTCGCGTGGGAACCTGCGACAGATTGCCAGCGATCTGGGCGTCGGCAGCGTAGTAACAGGCAGTGTCCGGCAGAATGCCGGCCGGGTTCGGATCAACGTGGAACTGGTGGATACTGGTAATGATCACACGGTCTGGGCTGAGCAATACAATCGGGAACTGAAGGACATCTTCGCTGTTCAGAGCGATATTGCCGTGCGCATAGCTCAGGCGTTGGGGGCAGCTCTGTCGCAGTCTGAGCGCGAGCACATTGATAAGCCCCCGACCCGGAACATGGCGGCATACCAGCTGTACCTTGAGTCGCTGGCTCTTCCCTTGGCTGCCAGTAAAGACAATTTGCAGGCAATCCAGATGCTGCGTAAAGCTTGGACGATGGATCCGCAGTTCGCTTTGGCTTTGGCAAGGATCTCCTACCGGCAGATGTTTCAGGCATATCTCGGTGATCCGCATTACGGAGATCGGGCAATCGAAACCGCGCGCAAGGCACTTTCCATCGATCCGAACCTAGCCGAAGCGCATTTCGCGCTGGCAAGCGCCTATTGGGAAAAGGGTGAAAGCTCCAAGGCACGATTTTCATTCCTGAAGGCGCTGGAATTAAAGCCCAATTTCGTTGAGGCAATGAACAACTACTCGCTAGAGGAGCTTGATTCAGGGCGTGCCGACCAGGCGATGTACTGGGCGGCGAGGTCGTTTCACCTGGCGCCCACTTCAGGAAATTCATACTACCATCTCGCGGGTCCCCTGTTACTTCTGGGAGATGACGCCACCACCCTACATTGGCTCACAGAAGGCGAAGAACACCATCCAAACGCAGCCCGGGTAAACTACATCCACGCCATACTTGACTTCGTACACCTGGGGAAAAGAGAGGAGGGACTGCGGCGCATCCGCGACGCTCTCCACACCCGCCCTGATGACGAAGAATTACTGGGCTTGTTGGTGGAGATGACGCTTGTGACAGGAGACCCTGAGGCCATGGAACGTTTGCAGCATCTCGCGCAAACGGGGCCTCAAGGCGTAGGGCAGGTGCTAGTTGAAACCAATCGACTTAAGCTTGCATACCTCTTACTACGCCAAGGAGACACTCGAATGGCGACGCCCCTGGTTGAGGAAGCAGAGAATACTGCGCAAAAGGCGATACAGGAGGGGAATGAAACCTATTTCCCTCGCATTGAATTGGCCGCGGTGTACTCTATTCGCGGAAATACACTTAAAGCTTTCGAATGGTTGGAACTCGCCTACGCCACCGGCGCCCGAGAATACCTCTCGCTGGAGATCGACCCTTTTTTCGAAAAGCTTCGAGCTGATCCGCGCTTCAAGGAAATCGTCGGGCGGATGGCGAACGACGTGGCCCGAATGCGTGAGCGAGCGCGCGAGGAGTTGCCGGAGATATTCTTACCACGCTAGCAAGCGTATGGTCGTGAAAGACTCAGACAATTTCACGGAAGACCCATGGAGAATCACGAAGTAACCGAACTACTGGCCCGGAGGGATAAAGATGTTTTCGACTGTCTTCTCCCGATGGTTTAAGCCGAGCTTCACCGCATGGCCGCCGGCTATCTGCGGCGGGAACAGGTTTTTCGGTTTACGGTAATCGGTTATCGGTAGATAGAATTTGCGCTGTCCGAAGTTCGGAGCAGCTTTTGCGGCAGGGAAGCGGTCTGCTAAAATAAGGTTGCAAGTCCTTCCACGAGTGGGCCTGTGGCGCAGCTGGGAGCGCGCTTCCATGGCATGGAAGAGGTCGTCGGTTCGATCCCGACCAGGTCCACCATCTTTTCTTACACTTAGCGGACCCACCTTTTCGCGCTTGGCCGGAAATTGGCCGGAAATTTCAAAAACCTTCTTCAGCTTCTGACTTCAATCGCAGTTCTTTGCTGATCGCTTCCACCGTCGCCTTCACGCTCTCCGGAATTTCCTGCATGTAAACGTCGGTGGTAGTCGCCAGCCGCGAGTGCCGCAACAGCCCCTGGATGTCCTTGGGCGTTCCTTTCTTCTGTGCCAGCGTGGCAATCGTGCGCCGGATCACCTGAAAGGTCAGCTTCGGCAGGTCCAAGTCCTCGCTCAGTTTCCGCATCTTCTTCCGGTAATTCTGCGGATCGATGAATCCGCCTTTTTTTAATCGATTGGAGAAGATGAAGTCCTCGGGCTTCGGGTGCTTCGATTCCTGCCGCCACAACCAGAGATCATCTGCCAGTTCTTTTGGGATGTGCACCGGGCGCAACGCCTTCCGGGTCTTACCCCAATTGCGCAGCTTGCCCCGGTACACCGTTTCCCGCAGTTCCAGCAGGCACTCGTCGTAATTGAAATCGCGCCAGCGCAGCGCGAACAGTTCACTGGGCCGCAATGCGACCGTCATGTCCAGTTCGAGCACCAATCTGTCTTTCAACGACAGATGGGCCAGCACGCTTCGCAGTTGATCCCAGCTCAGAACAGTTGTGTCGGTGTCCCGCAATTGCTTGGGAACCTCGACCTTCCGCGCCGGGTCTTTGGGAAGGAAGTCCTGGTCCACCGCTTCGGCAAAAATGTCCCGCAGGTGCGCGCGAATCTGAAGCACGCGGTCCCGTGAGCGAGTTCTTGCCAGGTCGTTCAAGTGAACCTGCAACAGGAACTTGTCGAAGTTCTCCAGAGAAAGGCTCTCGAACTTATCGAGCAGATCTTTCTGGAGAATGCACTTCTTGTCCTGTGCTGTTTCTTCCTTCCAGTTTGCTTCTTTCAGCGGAAGCCATCGATGGCGAACGAACCAGCCGAACGTAACCACTTTTTTCTCGGCCAGCGGCTGGGGAGTGTTCCCCGTCCGCTTCGCAATCTCGACTCCCAGGGCATCACGAGCCTGAAACTTGGTCATCTCTGAGCGAAGCCCGAGCGCAATCGGTGCCGCCGTTCTCCACTCTTCCTGGCCCGTCTCAGGATTGAGTCGCTTGATCTCGTAATACCCGTACCACTTCTTACCTTTGGGGCGAACCCACCCCTTCTGGTACGACCTCTTTGCCATAGTGCTCCCGTTAAAGAGCTGCTATGGGCGGGGTGCTCCTATTGTACCCACGTCCAGAGCAGCTCATGCGCTCCATCTCCGCGATGAATTCCTCGATTTCGCTTGCGCGATACCGCAGGAGTCCCTTGCGACCCGGTCCACCGCCGAGGCGGATGACCGGAAGTCGAGGGTTCTTGCGTGAGGAGTGATCGCGCACCCAATCGACGGAAACACTCAGTCGCTCCGCGACCTGATCGGGCGTGAGCAGAACATCGCTTGCATTGACATTCCATTCCATAAGCAGCTCGCCTGTTTAATTTGGTTTTGGGTCGAGCGTCTGTGGGAAAGGGAGAATGGGATGGATTCGGAATGGGTCAGGGGAAAATGGCTAAGGGCGAATGGTGAAAGGAACAAAACGGGCAAGGGGAAGGGACCCCGCCCTGCGGCTTTCACCATGACATGTCTCCTCGTTCGGCTGAAACGCCGTTCGGGTGGATCGGGTTGTTCTGGATGACATGTCTGGGCTGTTGGGGGTCGCTCCGTCCCCGGCTCGCTAGTTTCAAGGCCCGCAGCTCGCGGAGCTGCTGACTATTCGTGACGAGCGGGCGGACGACGGGCACCGCCCGTGGACGCGGTAGATCGTGAACATCTCCCGCAGCGGCATGGTCATGCCTTGCTCGTCCAGGAGCCGTCTCAGCCTCGCGTGCTCCAGCTGCCGCCTGAATAGCCGTTCTCGCTGCTCGGAGCCGACCGCGACCATCAGCCTCAGCTCGTCCAGGCCCAGGTTCGGAGCGAATCGCTTGAGGAAACTGTGGAGTTGGTAAGACGAAATCCGGTCGAAATGGTCCACCATCGTGAGGACCAAATCGCCAGATGGTCGCTGCAGGAGAATGTCTTCCCACAGATACGGCCTGTGGCCGCGCTGCGGGAACAGGGCCGGTTCACAACCGAGCTTCATGAGCTTGGAGATCTTCTGCTGGTGGTCAAACACGAATTCGAATGGCCAGCGGACCGCCTCCAGGTAGAAGTTCACGGTCAGGAGTCGGGTTCGGATCGTTTCGTTCACGTGCTCACGTCGGGAAGACAGGTCAGCTCCCATCAGCCGAGTGACTGATTTCGTGACCTGATAGATCGACGGATACACGCCGACGCGTTTGATGAAGCCCCAGTCCTCCAGTTCTTTCAACTGGACGTGGACCCTTGGCGCCGAGTTCCTGATTCCAAGGAGCTGCGCTTGTTCAGGAGTGACGTAGCCACCAAGCCAAGCCACCGTCGTCAAAAACCTCCGCGACCGGTCATCGAGAACGCTGGCACGGTCGCGAAAACGAAACATGCTCATTCAGTTCCTCCTCAATTTCAGAATTTGAGGTGGATCGGTGAGCGTGGAATGAACGGCGTTTTTGCTTTTGGGAAAAATTCGTGGGAGTTAACGCGGGTGGCTAGGGCCTTTGTGGCGGGGGAGACTCTGGCTCGGTGGATTCGATGTCGGCCATTAGCCTGCGGGTTGCGTCAGCTCTGAACGCTACAGAAGGCTGAATTGCCCCACACTTGCTATGAGGCATTTCTCAGACAAAAACTCACAAAATATTTCCGATTGGTACGGTTGCCCAGGCCAGGAAAGATCCTCTACTATTTCCTAATGCACATCAAGACGGGAAAAATGAGCGCGCGTCTAAGAAACATTTTGCCTTAGAAAACTTTATCGCCAACAACTGTATGAGATGGTCGATGCACAGCCCACAAAATTAGGCCCGAGGTTTAGTAATTGGCATTTTGTAAACCTACGGTATACAAAAACGCCGATTTATAAATTAATCGCGGCGTTAGGCGACGTACCTAGAACACGCCGAGAATCCAGCCCTCGATCTCGGCTATCTGCGTTCATGCGGACTTAAGCGAGGCTGGAAGAACGCCCGGAGAGTCCCGTTCATGTCGGCACGGCGAAGCCTGCGGCCACGGAGTAGGCTGCGTGCTGATCATTGTTCCGATCCTGCCTTGGAAAGCGCTTCATCCACAGTGACGGATAGACCTCCGTGATGACGCTGCGCTCGAGGGACCTCCCAGCCATCGAAGGGCCAGAAGTGGATCCCGCCATTGCACTCGCCCCGCAGATATCGCAGCCAAGGAATACCGGCATAGCTCGCCTTTGCGACCGCGCCCTGCACGTCGAACAGGAATACCGACTTCGCGGTAGCTGTCCACGTTTCAGTTACCCGCAGCCAACAGGGATCGCCGGTGACCTCCTGCCAGGCTCCGCACGCGCCTTCGCGAACAAAATCTACGTACGTGTTGCGGTCATCGGTTGGGCAGTGACGCTGGAAGTGATCCAGAAACCTCGGCCAGTCTCGGGCCAAGCCGTGTTTGGTGAAAAATGCCAACGGGAAGGAGAAGGCATGGTCGATGCCCACAATCGTTGGCGTGCCATCCGATATTGTTCGCGGAGCCATCTGGCGAGTCTCTCGCTCGACCAATACCTCGGCGGGTTACGGCTCTGGGTGGGGCGGAAGGAGTCAATTGCTCTTGCGGCTCGGTTGTGGGCGTCGCGACGTAAACGCGAATCGGTTTCAGGCTCGACTCAGCAGTCTCCGCTCCCGAATAATCCACGCCGATGTACCGCTCGAATGATGGCATTTATCCCTTCACTTTACGCCATTTGGCGTAACGCCAAAAGCGTAAAAGCCCGGTCGTTACGCCTCGTCCGGCGTTGCGGTGCGGCTGGATCACCGTTGAAGGGCAATGACATTCGGTTGCGGTCCGCAACCATTGAAAGCGCTTTGACTAATGCCAGCATCGGATGCTTACTCCTTCTCCGTGCAGGCAAGTTGCCCCGTCCTGAGCGGCGGAGGCCCCCATCCCAGGTATTCGTCAATTTCCGCGCCAGTTGTGCGGTGGAACGTCCAGTCGCCGCAGATGATGCGCTCGTCGGTGACTTCGGTGATTGTCAGGTCCATTGGGATTTCGCCAGCTAGCCAGCGAGTAACTATCTTGCCGACCACTGGATTTGTTACTAAGCTCGCGGTCTTTTCCATTTTTCATTGCGCCGTCACACGATCCGCTTGTTCTGGTACGACACGACTTGATTGTGTTGGTACGGCAGCAAGAGGCCCCGGCCCCCACTACACGCCCGGCTCGCACAAAGGCTTGATAGATGCTCTCATAATGCGTACAATTGCTCTCCAAATGAGAGCGAAAGCCGAAACGGTAGAAAACGTCCTTTTTGGAAAGGGGCGCGGGGCAATCCTCTGGTCTCCTATACGAGCACCCCGATCAGTCATTCTATTACCGCCAACTCACGCGAGAACTCAAGGGCCTGAGCGTCGAACTCTTCAGCGCGAGTTAGACACTCTCAGCCAGCTCGGCCTGGTCGAACGTTCGGCGGTTGGGAAGCAAATCTTTTATCGCGCTAATCGCAGTCATCCAATTTTCCCCGAATTGCGCGCTCTCGTCGCAAAGACCAT
>CAWCOC010000017.1:0-344200 GCA_963797035.1 Terriglobia bacterium | reverse complement strand
ACCTTGCCGATTTTCTGGTTATCGGCAGAATAAAGGTTCGCGCCGCGGATATCGTCCGCCTCGGCGGCAAAGTGATACTCGTCCAGCATCGCGTAGTGCGCCATAGATCACCCCGCGTAGTCAGATGCGGGGCGCCTGAAAGGCGTGGTCTTCAGAGTGCTGCCGGCGGGCCCTCGATCTTGGCTCACACCGCGTTGGGATATGCGATCTTCTGCCGCCGGTAAATTTCCCGCACCCGCGCCAGCGTGTCGATCGCCGCCGGCGATTTGTCGGGCCGCAGCCGCAGGATGCGCGGGAAGCGCAGCGCAAACCCGCTGTCGTGCCGGTCTGACCGCATCACCGCGTTAAACGCTACTTCCAGCACGATGGCAGGTTCCACCTCCCGCCAGTAGCCGTGGTCCACGATGGTGTGCGCCAGGTACCACTCCGTCATTTCCGCGATTTCCTTGTCGGTCAGACCGGAATACGCCTTGCCGACATTCACCAGGCGCTCGCCGTCGCGCACCGCAAACGTGTAGTCGCTGAGCACGCCGGCGCGCTTGCCGTGTCCCCACTCAACCGCGGTGACCACCACATCCAGCGCAGCCAGTTCCCGCTTCAGCTTCAGCCACGACTTGCCCCGGCGGCCCGGGGTGTAGACCGAATTCAGGTCCTTGATCATCAAGCCTTCATTGCCGCGGGCCTGCGCCGCGTCGAACAACTCGTTCAAGTGGCCGGCTGAGGTAGCGCGCAGCACCGGCGCGCGGATGGCGGCGATGTGCTGGTGATCATCCTGCTCGATGGCCGGCTCGAATTCAAACCTCCCCTGCGCGTCGCGAATGCGCTCCCGATGCCGGCGACTGGCGCCGCTGAAGATGCCGTCCAGCAGCGCGTGCCGCTCGCGCAGCGGCCGTTCGATCACCAGCCCGCCGCCGGTGTACAGCACGTCGAAGGCGATATAGCAG
The DNA here is from genome assembly GCA_963797035.1 of Terriglobia bacterium. Classification (GTDB taxonomy): domain Bacteria; phylum Acidobacteriota; class Terriglobia; order Terriglobales; family Acidobacteriaceae; genus JAIQGF01. Next base: position 343,256 of record CAWCOC010000017.1, on the reverse strand, counting down.
ACGGGAACCTCCCGCATCATCTTCTCGGTCACGATTTTTCGCCCCAGGCGCTTTTGCAGCTCGGAAAACGGCAGCGCGCGCCCCTGCCGCCAGGCGACGATTTCACCGTCGAGAATCACGTTGTCCGCAAAATCCGACAACGGTCCCACGAGTTCGGGAAACGCCCCCGTAATGTCATCCAGCGTCCGCGAGAACAAACGGATCCGGCTTTCCTGAAGCCTGTCGCCTGAAGCCTGAAGCCTTCCAACATGGGCCTGCGCCCGAATGCCGTCGTACTTGTCCTCGATGGCGGCATCGGTGAAGTACTCGAAGGCCTCCGCCGCGCTTTCCACTGGGCTGGCCAGCATGAATCCCAGCGGATGAAACAGCCGCATGGCGGCTTCGCCCAATCGATGTGCCGCCGCCAGCCGCAATGTTTCTCCGATATCGCCCAGCAGCATGTTGGCCCTTTGCACGTCGGCCGCGGGTGCTTCGTAGGCCTTCGCGATCGCCTCTTCCACCAGGCTCTCCTTCAGCCCAATGCGCAACTCACCGGTAATGATCTTCACCAGGTACTTGGCTTCCAGCGGCGTGGCCAGTTGCAGCAATTCGCGCAACAGTAGTGCCTTGGCGGCGGGACCTCGCAAGGCCGCAAGCTGCCGGAAGCAGCGCTCCACCTCCAGCACGTTCAGCCCGTTCGCATCCTTGTCGCTCCCAGGGCCGGAGCGGCGCGGCGAAATAGTTCGTTGTTTCGGCAGAATCGAAGTCAATATCTCGCAGGCGGCGCTGCCAAGGTCTCCATGGCGCCGATACGCCCCCGTCAGCTCGGCATCGCTCTTTTCAGAGAGGTCCTGCAGGACCTGCCACAGTAGCGCGCCGCCCACCTGCAGCGTGGTCTCCTCCCAGGCGGGAAAGGCTCGGCCGGAGAGAAACACCGCCGACACCGCCGCTTCCGGAATCGTTCGCGAGCGAAGGTATTCGCCGAGAATGGCCGTTTTCTCGTTCTTCCTGGTCGTGCCGATAATGGCTTCAGCGGCTGTGGCAAGCCGGCGCATGCACTACATTCGATGCTCTCACCGCCGGAGAATCAACGCTTTCTCACCAATCACGTAGGGGCAGCCGCCCTCGGCTGCCCAGGCCTGTCCCTATCCGGGTGACGTAGGGGCAGCCGCCCTCGGCTGCCCAGGCCCTATACCTATCCGAAGGTTTAGGCCCGTTTGACACGCCCGCTCCAGGACGCTAACCTTTCTATACCCCCGGAACTTGCATCCAATAGGCAAAGACAGGACTGCGGTAAACAGCTGATGGCGATGTGTGGCTACATTCGGAAGATGGCGCGCTTCCTGGCGGCAGTGCAACTGTTGCCCGCGCTCGAAAGCGGTGAAGAAACCCTGGTCGGCGGCCAGGCCGTGCTCGAAGGCGTCATGATGCGCTCGCCCCATGCGTGGGGAATCTGCGTCCGCCGCGCCGACGGTTCCATTGCCTCGCATTCGGAGCCCTTGGAGCGCCCCTCGGAAAAGCACAAGTGGATGGCATGGCCCATCGTGCGTGGCGTGGTCACGCTCGGCCAGGCCATGGGCCTGGGCTTCCGCGCCCTGCGTTTTTCCGCCAACGTCGCGCTCGACGAAATGCCCGCCGGCAAAGACGGCAAGAAGATCGAAATTAACGGTTGGGTTGCGGCGCTCAATATCCTGTTCTCCATCGGCTTCTTCATCTTCATGTACAAGTTCCTGCCGCTGGTGGCCACCACCGAGTTGAAGCAGCACGTTTCGCCGGTGTTCGGCAATCAGATCGTCTTCAACGTGGTCGACGGCATCATCCGCCTCGGCTTGTTCTTGGCCTTCATCTGGATGACCTCGCTGTGGGCTGACCTGCGCCGCGTTTACCAGTACCACGGCGCGGAACATAAAACCGTCTTCGCCTTCGAAGCCCGTGACCCGCTCACGCCGGCGGCCGTCCAGAAATATGTCACCTGGCATCCGCGCTGCGGCACCAGCTTCCTGATGACCGTGATGCTGATTTCCATCGCGGTCTACACCGCCATCCCGGTGCACACCTTCGCCTCGCGCTTCGCCATCCGCATTGCCTTGCTGCCGGTGATCGCCGGGCTTTCCTACGAGATCATCCGCTTCGCCGCCAAGCACCGCGGCTCGCTGTTTGCCATCATGACCGCTCCCGGCCTCTGGTTGCAGCGCATCACCACCCAGCCTCCCGCCGACGACCAGGTCGAGTGCGCCATCGGCGCCCTCAACCACGCCATGGAACTGGAAGCGCAGCGCGGCGGAGAACTCGTGATAGCGTAGCCTGCGGTCGACGGTCTACGGTCGACGGCAGTAGGCATCGGTGTTTTTCACTTCCTCGGAGAAGCCACATATCATGAGCAGCAATTATCAGGATTTACGTGTTTGGCAGCAGGCAATATGGAGTGAGCCAGATCCGCAGGGCAGGGGTTTCCGTCGCGAGCAACATCGCCGAAGGCAAAGGGCACCGCTCGGATCGGGAGTTCTTGCATTTCCTGTACCACGCGCGAGGCTCGCTGTTTGAGGTCGAAACTCAGATTTTGTTGTCTCACCAGCTACAATACATTTCAGAGGCAGAGATTACGGAAGCCAAGCAGTTGATCACGCCGGTGGCACGGAGTCTAACCGGTTTGATTAATTCTCTGGATCATCAACCTGCCACTGCTGTGACCACGGCATGAGCTGCGTCGCCCGCAGGCCGTAGACCGTCGACCGTCGACCAAAGACATGTTTGATCGCCTTTCACAAATCGAAGCTCGCTACGAGGAGCTCACCAAGTCGCTGGCCTCGCCGGAGATCATGCAGGATACCGGCAAATATCAAAAGGCCGCCAAGGCGCACAGCGAAATTGCGCCTGTGGTCGAGAAGTACCGCGAGTACAAGGACCTGAACAAAGGCATTGCCGAAACCCGCGAGATGCTCGCCCAGGAGTCCGACTCTGAAATGAAGCAGATGGCCGAGGACGAGCTGCAATCGCTCGAGCAGCGTCTCGCCCAGGTGGAACTCGACTTGAAGGTCCTGCTCATCCCCAAGGACCCCAACGACGAGAAAAACGTCATCCTGGAAATCCGCGCCGGCACCGGCGGTGACGAGGCCTCGCTGTTTGCCGCCGAACTGTTCCGCATGTACTCGCGCTACGCCGAAGGCAATCGCTGGAAGGTCGAAGTGCTGTCTTCCTCGGAGTCCGGCGTCGGCGGCGTGAAGGAAGTCATCGCCATGATCGAAGGACGCGGCGCCTACTCCAAGCTCAAATACGAAGGCGGCGTCCACCGCGTGCAGCGCGTTCCCGAAACCGAGCAGCAAGGCCGCGTGCACACCTCGGCCGTCACCGTCGCGGTCATGCCCGAAGCCGAGGACGTAGACGTCAAAATCGATGCCAAGGACCTTCGCATCGACACCTTCTGCTCCTCCGGTCCCGGCGGCCAGTCGGTGAACACCACCTATTCCGCGGTGCGCATCACCCACATCCCGACCAATACCGTGGTCAGCTGCCAGGACGAAAAATCGCAGATTAAGAACCGCGAGAAGGGCATGCGCGTGCTGCGCTCCCGGCTCTACGAAATGGAGCGCGAAAAGCAGCAAGCCGCGCTCGCCAAGGAACGTCGCGCCATGGTCGGCACCGGCGACCGCAGCGAAAAAATCCGCACCTACAACTTCCCGCAGAACCGCGTCACCGACCACCGTATCGGGCTAAGTGTCCATCAGTTGGCCGAGTTCATGGACGGTAAGCTCCAGCCTTTTGTCGAAGCGCTATCTACGCATTTTCAAGCCGAACGACTCAAACGTCCACCCGAAGAGGACGACGGTGACGCGTCTGCAGTGCCCGCGTAGCTGCAAGAGCCTCATGAGAAGTTTTCCTTCCTTGACTTTCGATCCGCGTTAATCAGTGTTGATCAGTGGCCAGTTCTTCCCTTCATGCCCTCTGTGGTTAAATCTCCCCGCATGCAGTTGAAACAAACCCTGCGCGACGCCATCTCCCTGCTCGAGCAAAACCATGTCGGCTCCCCCCGCATGAACGCCGAAGTCCTGCTCATGTTCGTCCTCGGCTGCGATCGCGCCTATCTCTACGCCCATCCCGAGCGCGAACTTACCCCCGACGAACAAACCCGCTACGAGGAAGCCCTCGAGCAACGCGCTCGCGGCATTCCCTCGCAATACATCACCGGGCACCAGGAATTCTGGGGGCTGGACTTCATCGTCGGCCCGGCTGTCCTCATCCCGCGTCCGGAAACCGAGCACCTGGTGGAGGCTGTGCTCGACCTCTGCCGCAACCTGGGTGGCCCACTCTTGTCGCGGCCGGGTTTCCTGCGACAGGGTGGGGGTGTTCCACGCATCGTCGACGTCGGCACCGGCTCCGGCTGTGTTGCCCTGGCGCTCGCCTCCGAGCTGCCGCAGGCCGAAGTTCACGCCACTGAAATTTCTCCCGACGCCCTGGAAATCGCGCGTGCCAATGCTGCGCGCCTCGGTCTCGATCGCCGCGTCACCTTCCATTGCACCGACCTGCTCCTCGGCCTCGCCGGACCATTCGACATCGTCGCCTCCAACCCGCCCTACGTCGGCGACGGCGAGTACGACAAAGTGCAACTCGAAGTGCGCAAGTTCGAACCGCACAGCGCGGTCTTCGCCGGCCCTGATGGTCTCAACATCATTCGCCGACTTGCTCCGCAAGCTCGCTCCCTGCTCAAGCCCGGCGGCATTCTCGCCATGGAAATCGGCTACTCGCAAGAAGCTGCGGTGCGTGACGTGCTGCGCGATTGGCAAGACGTTCGCACCGTTCCCGACCTGCAGGGGATTCCTCGCGTCATCCTCGGCCGCAAAATCTCATAAAGCCCCTAGGCTAAATGGTCACGTTTGTCCCTCTTTTCATCCCACAACACGGGAACAAAACCGCCCGCCGTGAGCACCGACCGCGCTACTGACGGCATCCAGATGCCGCAAGAGAGCACAGTGGAGTCATACAAAATCCCCCATCTCCCTCGTTTTCCTATAGTTAACAACTCGTTAACGCGCCTGCGAGTGGTACGCGTCTTGCGACAGGAGCTTTTGCTGGATCACGGCATCCGTCTTGCTTCGGGGACTCTGTGTCCTCCTCGCACGCCGGATTCCGGCAGCTCAGGAACGGTTAACGGCAAGGGTTTCGGCGCGTGGACGGAGCCGCACTCTCAGCACCGTAGGCGAACAGATGCGAGGCGGCGGAAAGGTATTGTTTCTTTCAAGATTGATAACTGATCTGACAACGTGAAGTGCTCCATTGCCATCTGAAATGAGCAGCCACTGCACTCTCGCGTTGGTGGTAGCCGGGGAATCGGCGGCAGGCAGGCGATGCTCGCCTTATTCCGCGGACATATTTTCAGACCACGATGCTGGCCGCGGGCGAGCGGGTATTTTGCGCTTTTCCGTATTTAGGGGCCGGAGGGGCCAAATAGGATTCAGGGTGCTGAAGTCGCGCGGGCCTTCCACACAATCCGTTCGGCAGTATGGCGCAGAAATTAGATCGCGCGTGCACGGTTCGTACGCGCCTACGAGGTGCACGTGGATGTAAGGGCCATTATTCTCGTCGGTAACCGCGGAGAAGCCGCCGCTCACACAGACGAGAGCTTTGCTGGATCGCCCCTGGCCGCGCACAGCCTGCTGGGAAAACCGGCGGTCGCCCGCTACGTCGAGCGGCTGCAGTCACAACGAATCGGCGCCATTTCTGTCGTCAGCGAATGGCCCGCAGCCGTTGCGGACTTCCGCTTCTCCGTTCCGTGGATCGAAGCCCCCAGCGGCCAGCTCTGGCGCGCGGCCGAGAACGCTTTCAGCGACATGGCGCAAGCCGGTGCTGAAGCCGTGCTCGTCGTCCGCATGGGCGGCTACGCCGAAATTGATGCCGACGAATTCCTTCAGCGCCACCTCGATGGTCGCGCCCACGTCACCCGCGCCGTGGATGTCCTCGGCGCCCAACTCGACATGTTCATGATTAATGCTTCGCGCCGCAACGATGCTGCTTACCTGTTCCGTCATGACTTGCAGCAGACGCGCTCCGAATGCGGCAAGTGGGTCTTTCGCGGCTACTACAACCCGCTGGCCGGCGCCGCCGATCTTCGCGCGCTGGCGGTCGACGGCCTCATGCAGCGCGCGCAAGTCCATCCCTGTGGTGTCGAGGTGCGTCCCGGCGTGTGGGCCGACCGCAGCGCGCGCATCGAGCGCCGCGCCCGCATCCTTGCCCCCGCGTATATCGGCAGCCATGCCCGCATTCGCGCCGGCGCGGTCATTACCCGCTGTGGCGTGGTCGAGCATCATGCCGAAGTCGACTGCGGCACGGTGATCGAAAATTCCAGCGTGCTGCCTTACACCTACCTGGGTCCGGGTCTGGACGTCGCGCATTCCGTCGCCGGCGGCAGCCGGCTGCTCCACCTGCAACGCGGTGTCGAGGTCGAGATCGCCGATCCCAAGTTGATGAACATTCGCTCCCCACACGCGTCGCTGCGGGCGGTGGCGAGCGCCGCCTCTCTGGCTTCGTTCCTTCCGCTGCAGATTGTCCGCGGATTGTTCGCGACGTCCCATCGCGAGCAGCCTAAGGAATTTCCCGCCGCCGTTAAGACCCCCTCGGCGGCCATCAACACCCCGGCCGGGTTTGAAGCTTCTTCGGAGGCGTCGTTCCCCGCGAATCTGGCTGTGGCGAGGAGATATGGAGACCAATAGGCCCGTTGTACTGAAGCGCATCCCGGACCGCATGAACCTGAAGCAGGCGCGCGCATTTTGCCGGGAGATTGAGCCGATTCTCAATTCGGATCGGCCCCAGCTCGTCTTCGATTGTTCGCAGGTCAGCCAGATTGACGCTGCCGGCGTCGAAATGCTGCTGCGCTGCCTGGCCGACGTAGTCAAGCGCGATGGCGACGTCAAGCTGGCCGCCCTTTCGCCGCAAATGGCGGTGGTGCTGGAAATGACCCGCACCGACCGGCTGTTCGAAATCTACGAGACTTCCAGTGATGCGGTGCTCAGCTTCAGCCGCTTCCTGCCGTCCTCCCTCAGAAATCCGGCGTTGTTGACCATGCCGCCCAGCCCGCAACTTGCTCCTGTGGAGCCGGCATCCGCCGAGGGAGCTGCCGCGGCCGATCTTGCTGCGTAGAAATTCTTATGGCAGATCTCGGAATGATCGCGGCTGCTCCGCCCCGCCAGAGCTGGCGAGAGAAGCTGGCCGGCCTCCGGACGCAGCCGGGCACGCATTCCCGCCTGCTCGGCGGAAGCCTGATCATGCTGGTGGGCTCCGGCGTGGTCAGCATTCTGAATTTTGCCTATAACGTTGCCGTCGCCCGTTTGCTGGGACCGGCCGAATTTGGTCACGCCGCCGTTGCCATCACCCTGCTGATGCTGGTTTCGGCGCTCACGCTCTCGTTCCAACTGGTATGCGCCAAGCTGGTGGCGCGCAACCACTCGCTGGAGTCCAAGGCGGCGGTCTACCAGCTTCTGCTGCGCCGCTCCTGGCAGGTCGGGCTGGCGCTCGGCGCCCTGTTGATGCTCGCCAGCTCTCCGGTGGCGCATTACCTGAATCTGCCGTCCGCGTGGATGATCGCCGTGCTCGCGCTCGGTTTTGCCTTCTATGTGCCCGTGGGCGCGCGCCGTGGCGGCATGCAGGGCATGTGCGCCTTCCGCCGGCTCGCCTCCAGCTACGTCATCGAAGCGCTGCTGAAGTTCACCGGCGCGCTGCTGCTGGTCGAGTTCGGCATGGGTGCGCTGGGCGCCATCACCGCCATTTCACTCTCCGTCATTTGCGCCTATTTCCTGCCGGTCCCGTCGGAATTGAAAATCAGCACCGGTCTCCGCGTCGCAGCCTCCATCGGCGAGGCGGTGCAGGCCGTTGTTTTCTTCGTCGGCCAGGTCATCATCAGCAATTGCGACATCGTGCTGGTCAAGCATTTCTTCCGCCCGGAAACCGCCGGCTTATACGCGGCCGTCGCGCTGGTCGGACGCGTGGTCTATTTCGCCTCCTGGATGGTCGTCAGCGCCATGTTTCCCATCTCCGCCGGGGCGCGTCCGGATGAAGGAAGCAAGTCCATCCTGGCGGTTCCCGTCGCCTTCGTCGTTGCCATCTCCAGCGCCTTCGTTGCCCTGATGGCGCTCGCGCCCGACTTCGTGCTTCGCCTCGTCTTCGGCCCGCATTTCACCAACGGCCACTCGGTCGACGGTTTGCTCGCCCTCTATGCCGCCATGGCCGGCGTCTATTCGCTCAGCGTGGTGCTCATCACCTACGAGATGTCGCGCAAAGTCGCCAACACCGGCTGGCTGCAGCTGGTGGTTGCCTTGGCCATCGTGATCGGTATTTTGGTGTTCCACGCAACCCTGCACCAGGTTGTGCTTGTCCAACTGGTATCGATGGCAGCGCTGCTGGTGCTGGTCGCCCTCATCCCGCTGTTGCGGCGCAGCCGGCCCGCGGTGCTACAGGAGGCGGCGTGATCAAGCTGCGCCCGGTATCGGAGGACCAGGTCGTGCTGGAATTTTTGCGCAACGAATTCCATCACCACGACTTCGACCGCGACCGCCGGCGCTTTACCGACGTGGTCGAACATCCCGACGTCTCCGATCCATGCCAGAACCAGGTCCGGCGTTCGCTCTTCTACCGCCGCCGCGGGCACATGTGGAACCAGTTGCCGCGCGATACCAGGTGGTGGCATGTCGCACTCGAGGAGCCTGATCTCGACCGGCTGTGCGTGCTGGCGCGCACTCACTGGCGCAAGATCGGCGGCGGTAATTGCCGGTTGCGCCATGTCGTCGAGCGGATTCGCCTTCACGACTTCCGTGGCGTGCGCATCGTCGGCGGCACCGCCCACGGCGGAATTGAAATCTCCGATGTAGGCGCCAAGGTCGACGCCATTCGCGCCTTCAGCGAGTCCCTTCGCAACCAGGACGATCGCAGCGCCGTGGTGCTTATCGGCATTGATGACCTGAAGCTGGTCACCATTCTCGAAGGCAATCATCGCCTCACCGCCGCGCTGCTGGCGTCGCCGGTGCTGTTGAAAAAACAGTATTGCGTATTTTTCGGAGCGTCGCCGGCGATGGCGCGCTGCTGCTGGTACGGCACGCCGACCGTCGCCAACCAGCTTCGTTACGCCGTCAATCGTCTCCGGCATTTTGGTAATCCGGAGGCGCGCATAGTTCACGGAGCGGCCGAATTCATGTCGCCCAACGATGGTGCTGCGCTTGTTCCGGCGCACCAGAACACCGGGCCCAAATAGTTCCGAACCCAAGGAGTTCCCCGATGAAGTCGAAATTCTCCAAGTTGGTCCCCGCAATGGCCGTGCTGCTGCTGTTCGCCATGCTCGGCGGTCCGCAGTTGGCCATGGCACAATCCAGCCGTCCTTCTTCGAGCGTTCAACCGCCCGAGAACCCAATGCCCCAGACCACGACCGATCGCACCGGCACCACTGAGCCGCCGGCGGCATTGCCGGAAGCGCCGCAATCGCAGCAGGCGGTGGGAACCCCGGCCCTGCCCCAGGACGCGCAGCAGGATCAGTCGCAGCAGAAAAAGGAACAAGCTCCGGTGGGCGCTGCGGCCGCTGAAAAGGGCGTGACTGCGGGCGGCGCCGCGTCCAAGCCCGCGGGCAACGCCATCGCCCCCGCCAAGCAGCGTCAGGTGCGCTCGCTGCTCATCAAGATCGGCTTGATTGCTGCCGGCGGCGCCGCCCTGGGCGCGGTTTATGCCCTGAGCCGTGGCACCTCCAGCACGCCTCCAGGCTCGGGACGCTAACCGCTGTGTCTTAACCTGTTTTGAAGGGGCGCGGCTTTAGCCCCGCATGGAAGCGCCGTGTTGATCAACCCTGATCGGAGTGTGCGCGATTGATCGGAATGTGCGCGATTGAAATGAGCCGCAGAGCGGCAACATTCGTTAGCCCACCGCGGCAGCGGTGGGTGACTCAAACCAAACAAGAACAGCGCCAGCGGCGCGGCACGCTATGAAACCGTTCCTCGTTTCCTTCTCCGGCATGGATGGCGCCGGAAAGAGCACTCAGATCGACGCCCTGCGCGCTTTCCTCGAAGCGCGTGGCCTGCGCACGCGCCTGCTCGCCTTCTGGGACGACGTCGTCGTGCTCTCCCGCTACCGCGAAGGCTTCGTCCACAAGGTGTTCAAGAGCGAGCGCGGCATCGGCTCGCCCGAAAGGCCCGTCAACCGCCGCGACAAAAATGTTCGTGGCTGGCATGTCGACCTCGCCCGTCACGGTCTCTATCTGCTCGACGCCATCAACCTTCGCCTTGTGATTGCAAAGGCTGCGCATGAGGGTCGTGCGTGGAACCCTGATTCAACCCGCCTTGAGCCTGGCGCCTTGGGCCTTGCTCCTGACGTGATCATCATGGATCGCTACATCCACGACGAACTCGCCAACCTGTCGCTCTCCAATCCGATCACCCGCGCCTTCATCCGCCTCGTAGCCGCCGTCTCGCCCACCCCCGATGTCGCCTATGTGCTCGACGCCGACCCCGTGGAAGCCCGCGCCCGCAAGCCCGAATATCCCCTCGATTTTCTCCGTACCTGCCGCGACAGCTATCACCGCTTGGCCGGCATGATGGGGATGACCGTGATTCCGCCCTCGTCAATTCCTGACGCCACCCGCGCTATTGAGCAGGCGTTTATAGGAGCGTGGGGAAAGACGGGCGCCATGCCCCTCCGACAACCTGCGCCGGATCCCCCTCTGCCTCTCGCTGGTTAAGCCACTAGATTTGAAACACGGCAGAACCTTCATCGGCCTTGTGCCTTGCGCCTTGTGCCTCGCGCCTTGCCGAAAGCAACGCTGCTCGATGTTCCTCGGGAAGGGCACGGCTTCACAGGCTGCTGAAAAACACCGCCGTTTTCGTGACGATTGGCTTGTGGCGGAGAGTTTTGCCGTGTCTGTTCTTCTTGGTTGCGATGCGAGTCGTAGTCGGGAACTGCCCGACGGGGAACGCGCACCTGGTTTAGGTGGCCGTCGCCAGCAAAGTTCGCATTCGAACCAGGTTGTAGGCGGCCGCAGCCAGTTGGAACATCCACTCGACCCGGCTTCGCCCGCGCAACTTGGTCCGTCTCATCCCGGCCGTGTATTTGATCCAGCCGAACACCTGCTCAACCAGCTTCCGTTTCTGCTGACTGCGGCCGAAGCCGGCATGGTTTCGTTCTTCAGACCGCAGCCAGTTGGGCCAGTGTTTCGAGGCAGCGTATTCGGCTATGTGCGGTATCATGCCGCGCTCCCGCACTCCAGCAACGAAACGATCTTCCTGATATCCCTTGTCGCCGCCCAGGCTCGCGCCCGGACGTCGTCGCACCCGATCCAGCATTCGCAGCCCCGCTTCGCGCTCCGCCTTCGACGACGACTCGGTCACGCACGCCGCTACCGCCAACCCGTGCCGATTCTCCGTCAGCACGTGTCCCAGGTAGCTGGGTCGCGACTCGGCTGCCCCCGCTCGCTTGAACAGCCGCGCCTCCGGATCGGTCTTCGACTCGTGCGTGTCGCGCAGCAGCTTACGTCCGCGCGCGCCCGTGCCCCGGTCCGGCGGATCGGGCCGCGGCTGGAAACTCCGTCGCGACGCCCATGCCTCGATCAGCGTGCCGTCGACGGTGAAGTGCTCGTCCGAGAGCAATCCGGCCCGCTCGGCCTGCTCCCGCACCGCCAGGAAAAACTCCTGCGCTACCTCGCCCTCGATCAGACGGTCGCGATTCTTCGTGAACACTGTCGCGTCCCACACCCCGGCGTCCATCGTCAGTCCCACAAACCAGCGGAACAGCAGGTTGTAATCTAGCTGCTCCATCAGCATTCGCTCGCTGCGGATCGAGTACAGCGCCTGCAGCAGCAGCGCTCGCAACAGCATCTCCGGCGCAATCGATGGCCGCCCGGTGTGCGAGTACAACCGCTCCAACCCCGGCGATATCCGCCTCAGCCCTTCATCGCACATCCCCCGCAGCCTCCGCAATGGATGGTCCTGCGGAACCCGCATCTCGGTCGTTCGATAGCTGTACATCGGCTCCTGCTGTTGTTCGTCTCCGCGCATGTGCTCTTGTCGCACAAACCACCTGTGAATCTCACCTGCAATCATCGCCAGGTGCCGAGTTTTTCAGCAGCCTGTTCAGCCGTGCCGTCCGAGCTGCAATTTCGTCGGCTTTAGCCGCCGAGGGCAGTCCTTGCGCCTTGCGCCTTCTCACTTCTCCCGCTGCAATTCGCGATAGGCTTCGCTCTTGGAGATTCCCAACTCGCGCGCCACCTTCTTCAGCGCCGCCTTCTCATCCAGATTTTCTCCCGACATCAACTCGCGCACGCGCTCCCCCACCGAAACCGCCGCCACCTCGCTCTCCTGTGCTTCTTCCACTTTGCCGAGCAGCAGCGTGATCTCGCCCTTGGGCGGATGCTCTTGCAACCTTTCCAGTACCTCGTCGGCGCGCCCGCGCAGGAATTCTTCGTGCACCTTGGTGACCTCGCGCGCGATCACCATCCGGCGCGAGCCGCCCAGCACCGCCACCACGTCTTCCATGGTTTCCACGATTCGGTGCGGCGCTTCATAAAAAATCTGTGTCCGCGGCGAGTTGCGGATGGCTTCCAGAGCGCTGCGCCGCTCACCTCGTTTGGCTGGCAGGAAACCGCTGAAGCGGAAGGAATCGGTGGCCAACCCGCTGGCCACCAGCGCCGACAGGAATGCCGATGCCCCGGGAATCGGGATCACCGGTATCTGGTGCCGAATCGCCAGCGAGATCAGCCGATATCCCGGATCGGAAACCGCCGGCATGCCCGCATCGGTGACCAGCGCGATGCGGGCGCCCTCTTCCAGCCGACGGATCAGCTCCGCCGCGCGCGTCATTTCGTTGTGTTCGTGGTAGCTGACCATCGGCGTCCCCATGCCGTAATGGTTCAGCAGCTTCTGCGTTTGACGCGTGTCCTCGCAGGCGATCACCTCCACCTGGCGCAAGACGCGCAGCGCGCGCAAGGTAATGTCCTCCAGGTTCCCGATCGGCGTCCCCACCACGTACAGCGCCGCGCCCTGCGCCAGCGGCGCGTCGTTTTCTTGCGCGTTTTTGTCCTTGACCGCCATGTAGCGCCAAGAGTCTAGCAGTTGTTTGCAATTTTAGTTTTGCAGTCCACGCGTAATCGACTTCGACCGGCTGAGAGCTGAAAGCTGATCGCTGACAGCTAGGAATTGACGCTGCTTTGCGTGCGCCCCTACAATCGAAGCGTGCCGCTTTACGAGTACGAGTGCCGCGACTGCCATTTCCGCTTTGAGAAGCTGCAGCGCCTTTCCGATCCGCCGCCCCCGAAATGTCCCGAATGCGGCGGCAAGATCGCCCAACTGCTGTCCGCGCCCGCCGTCCAGTTCAAAGGCAGCGGCTGGTATGTGACCGATTACGGCCGCAAGAGCTCCGGGGGAGAAAAAAGCGGCGACCAGGGTTCCAGCTCCGCCGGCGCGGCCGACACCAAGTCCGACAGCAAGTCCGACACCAAGAGTGAAACCAAGGCTGAAACCAAGCGCGCCGGCAAAGACGCGAAGGAAAAGAAGTAGTTCAGTTCCTGTCGGCCGGCACAGCCCCGCTTCCTACTGACATCCGGTGAACGCCAGCGTTGGCGCGGCGATGCTGCCACCGGCGGTGACCGCGATCGACGTGGTGGTCAGCTTCGGTTGCGTGCAGTCCGAAACTCCCCCCGACATTGGCACAAACGCCTGCCCTTCCACCGCGTAGCTTGCGTTGCCCGTCGCGCCCGCCGTGTAGGTCGTGCCCGTGGCGGAAAACGCTCCGACCGTCGGGTTGACCGGCGGCAGTGTCATGGTGTAGTTGCCCGGCGAGATCAGGCTGAGCGTCGCCGATTGCGTGCCCGCTGGAATCGTGAACGTCGCCGAATTCGTGCTCTGCAGCGCCGACAGCAGCACATCCGCGCTCGTCGTAACGTTGCCCGAGGTCACAGTCGTCACCTGTCCCGTGATCGATCCTTGCGCCGTGCTCGTGCCCGTGACCGCCGTCATCGGAACATTCCCCAGCGCCGCGCCCGGTTGCACCCCGGTCGTGATCGTCGCTGCGTACGCCACGTTCGACCCATTCACCGCCACCGCCACCACGTCATACGTGCCGGCGGGAACAGGACAGAAGTTAAACGCCCCGCTGCTGTTGGGTGTTGCCTGCATGATCACGCGGTCTACGCCGCCGGCGTCCCTCTGCTCCAGTGCCACGATCGCCTTTCCTCCAACGATCGCCGCGTTGGTCGCTTTGTCCACCAGCACGCCATTGATCGAAACCGAAGTGAGCGCCACTTCTCCCGCGTGCAGCACCGGCTTCAGCCGGAACTGGCTGGCACTCTGCACCACGATGGACGCGCAAGTATCGAAATTGATATTCAGGTCCTTGGTCTGACCCGATGCGACCGTGAAGGCTCCGCCCGCGATCTGCCCGGAAGGAATCTTCAGCCCGGTCTTGGACTCGCTGGACAGCAGCAGCTGTTGCGGCGTCGAATTTGAAGCCGGGATCACGCAATTGGCTCCTGCCGCGCCGCAATGGCTGCCGGCTGGGACGGCGGCGTTGTCGGCGAGAATCACGCGGATTTGCTGATAGGTGCCAGGCTGCAAAGCAAGGTTCGACCCCAGCGTTGCCAGGAAGCACTGGTTGCTGGCGGCGGCCAGCAGATCCACCTGCTGCGGAGAGCTCTTCAGCGCCGGTGTCAAGTCAACCCAGTTGGGATCATTGTCGGGCGCCGTGGCGCTGGTGTGCACCTGCACGTCCGTGATCGTTACCCAGACGTTGCTGTATGGACCACTGGCCAAGGACGAACAAGTGGCCGGATCGCTCACCGTGACCGTGACCATGGCGGGAATCGACGCTCCCTTCGGCGTCGAGCTGCCACCCCCGCCGCTGCACGCAATCGACATCGAGAGCAATAAGCCAATGGATATCAGTGCTGGAACCAGCTTCCGCGAGCTCATCAGTCGACCTCCTGAACTTCGAAAAACACTCTACCGAGCCAACGTCGGTCCACACGCCGAACTCAAGACCGCACCCGCTCAGCTTCATGGTACAGGTACGCCGCAACCGGCGAGAACCCGGTGGGACATGACCACTTGGATTCGGGGTGAACCGCCGGGGTGCCGGCCCTAGGCGCGAGCCCGCGCCGGCAGCTAAACTCATGCCATGCCATCGTACTTTTCGGACCAGACCTTCGCCTTCCTGCGGCGGCTGAAGCGCAACAACCGTCGTGAGTGGTTCCAGAAGCATAAAGACGAATACGAGTTGCACCTGCGGCAACCGGCGCTGCGCTTCATTGCCGATTTCGGCGCCCCCCTGTTTGAGATCTCGCCCCACCTCGTCGCTGATCCCCGCTCCAGCCGCGGCTCGCTTTATCGAATCTATCGTGATACGAGATTTTCCAGCGACAAACGCCCGTACAAGACCCATCTCGCCATGCGCTTCTCTCACGCCGGCCGCGACGTGCACTCCCCGGGGTACTACCTGCACCTGGAAGAGGGCGGCTGCTTTGCGGCGGCTGGGCTGTGGCATCCTGAACCGCCCGTGCTGCTGCGGGTACGCAACGCCATGGTGGCGCGCCCGCAGGAATGGAAAAAAGTCCGCGCGATGCTGAATTGGGATGATGCCTCCAAACTCCGCCGACCTCCTCGGGGTTTCCCCTGCGACCACGAATTCGTCGAGGACCTCAAGCTCAAGGACCTGGGTACCTCCATCGAATTCAGCGACCGGCAGGTGTGCAGCCCGAAGTTCCTGCCGGTGTTTGCCGACGCCTGCCGCAGCATGGCGCCACTGGCGCGTTTCCTGAGCAGCGCCTTGGGCTTAAAATTCTGAGCGCGTGCAAAGATCCAGGTCCATGCGCGAGGTGCTGGAAGCGTTGGAGTGGGTGCGGCGCGAGCTGATGCACCGCGGCTCGCCCGATTTCATCCGCCAGCGCCTGATCGAGGGCCGCGTCCACCAGATGGCGTCGCGACTGGCGCGCAGCTCCGGCGACTCTCCCGCCGTCGATGTGCCCCGCCCAGCCACCAACCGCAAGCAAGCGCGGCGGCGGCTTCCGGCATCTTAAGCAGCAGGGGGATTAACCCATGCGACGAGTGTGTCTTTTCTTGGGAATTGTGCTGCTGACCACGACCGTGGTTGCGCAAACCACGGCTTTGCCACAAGAGCGGGAGAAGCTGGGTGGCAGCAATGGCACCGCCCGCATTTCGCGCGAGGCCATGCACGAGCTGCTGATGCTGCCGTACTACAGCGTCTTCGACAATCTTGCTTATCGCGTCAACGGCAACACGGTGGAGCTTTACGGGCAGGTGGTGAACCCGACGCTGAAGTCCGACGCCGAGGCGTCGGTGAAGAAAATCGAGGGCGTGGACAAGGTGGTCAACAACATCGAGGTGCTGCCGCCCTCGCCCAACGACGATCGCATCCGCCACGCCGAGTACCGTGCCATCTATGGCTTCGATGGGCTCAGCAAATATGCCTGGGGGACCGTGCCCGGCATCCACATCATCGTGAAAAACGGACACGTGACGCTGGTCGGCGTGGTCGACAACGCCGGCGACAAGAACCTGGCGAACATCCAGGCCAAGGGCGTGCCGGGCGTGTTCTCGGTGGATGACCAGCTGCAGGTAGCGGCCAAATAAACTAAATCAGCGCGAGCGAGCGCGGATCTCCTGCGGCAGCAGCGCGGCGTAAACGAATTCCGTAGCGGGAACGGAAACGCCGGCGGCGCGCCCGAGCCGCAGCACGCTGCCGACAATGGCCTCCAGTTCTGACGGACGTCCGTTGGCGACGTCGCGCTGCATGGAGGCCGTGCCCTCGGCGGGCATGCCCTCGATAAACGCCATGGTGCGCGTGACGATGTCGGGCGCAATGCGCACGCCGCGCTGCCGCGCCACGGCGGCGACTTCCTCCATCACCTGCTGAAGCAGGGCGCGCGTCGGCGCCGACTGGCGGATCTCGCCGACGTTGGCGCGCGACACCGCGCCCACCCCGCTGACGGCGGCGATGAACAGCAGCTTCTCCCACAGCGCCGCCTGAATGTCGGTCGCCTTGGAAACATTGACGCCGGCGGCGCGGAATGCTTCGTACAAAGCGTTGGCGTTGCCGGCGAGTTCTTTCCCATCAAGTTCGCCGAGCACGACCACCGGCTCCATGGGGCCGATCTTGATGACGCCCGGCCCGGCAATGGAGGCAATAATGCGGCACAATCCGCCGAGGACGTGTCCGGCTCCGAGCTCCTTCGCCAGGTCGTCCACGGCTTCAACGCCGTTCTGCAAGGGCACGACGCGCGTGTCCGGCTTGAGCAGCGGACGCATGGTCTTCGCGGCCTCCAGGACTTGCCAGGCCTTCACACCCACCAGCACGATATCCACCGGTCCGATGTCGGCGGGGTTGTCGCTGGCCACGACCGGCTTGATGCTGAATTCTTCCTTGGGAGTTGCGATCGTCAAGCCATGGCCGCGGATGGCCTTCAGGTGTTCTCCGCGGGCAATGAGTGAAACGGAATTGCCGGCGCGAGCCAGAGTAGCGCCAAAGTAGCCTCCCACTCCGCCCACGCCGTAGACAGCGATGTTCAATGCGGTCATGTATGGAATCCTGGAAAGTTTCAGTCGCCGGAGGGCTCTAGTTGGAAGGCAGCCCCCATGGCACCCGAGGCAGGCTGCACCTGGGTCTCCAGGTTGCGACATGCCTCCGCCTTCGACAGTAACCACAACATGGCCGAACTCATAAGTGCGAAGCCCAACGTGCCTGCTGCGCTATAAACGATGATTTCCTTCATGGCGTTCCTCGCTCGCGCCGCCAGGGCAGCGCGTTGATGATAGATGAAAAAATGCAACCCCATGGTAAACCAAGACCGCACATTCACCTGTGACGTGAGTCACATGGGTGAAGAAGCTCAATGCCAATGCAAGCGGCGGCGAGAATCGCGCTTCTGGCGGATGCGGGTGGGAAGTTTTCGGGTCGGCGATCAGGCCGAGATGCGGCTTCCGGTGGCGCGGCGGGCGGCGAATTCCCAACCGGCAGCGGAGGCCACCGGCTTGCCATTCTCGGTTTGGGTGATGACGGTTTCGACCGTACCGATGATAATGCCGAGGTCCGCATTCGGAACCGCAGCCGTCCGGCCGTTGGCGATGATATTGCCGACCAGCGCCTTCTGGCGCGCGCTCATCACCGACATGGGCAGGGAAGCGAAGTTGCGAAAAAGCCAGGCAAGCAGCAGACGCTGGAAAAACCTGGGTCGAAAGGCGCGGCGCGACGCTCCTCGTTCCACAACGACTACGCCACTGAATAACTTTCTGAGCATCGTCCCCACCAAGGTGAACCTGCACAGAAAGCAGTGCAAGCTAATAACCAAATAAATAATAAACCAATTCCCATTTTGAATCAGCAGGTTACAGCGGGATGCCGGAAAACTCTCGTGAGCTTGCGAGTGCAAACATTTGCGCACACGCGGAAACTGTTTGCAGCTTCGCGCTGCGCGTTTTGGCAATAGAATTTCGGGTATGGCAGTTTCAGTGGACATGCAGAATACCGGTGATGCGCGGGTGCGCAGCGAAGTGGTGGTCGCGATCGAGCACATGCTGGCGCAGCGCGAAGGCGACTGGCAGGTGGTGATCCTGGGCTCACAATCCAATGACCGGTGGGAGATGAAGATCACCGGTCCGCAAGGTTTCGAACGGTCTTATACGCTAGAGGGAAACGCGGGAGAGCACCGGCCGGAGGCGATTCGAGCGCTACTGGCGAAGATGCTGCCGCCGAACCGTTAAACCCAGGTAGGAGGGCGGTCTGCCATCAATGAATTTCCGGTCCTCTTTGAAATCTTCCCAGCAGCACACGCGAGGGCGCGTGGGCCACAACGTTCTTGTTGATATAAAAATGCAGCCCCGGCGATGGCGCCGGGGCTGCCAAGCTGGTGCCGTTCCCTAACTCTTAGCGGCCTGCACCGACCAATTCGGCTTCCACCGCCGTCTTGGCCTGTGTTTTAACAGCCTCCGGATAGATAGGCGTATCGAACTCTGGGATGACCACCACTTTGTGGCCCTTCAGCAGCTCGACCCACCGCTTGAATGTGGCCACGAACAGAATCACCATCAGGACCATCACCACCGCAGCGGCGCCGACCAGCAGATACAACTTCTTGGGTAGGAAGTTGTCCACGATATTCAAGTACCCGGAATACATGGTAATGAACGCCATGCAGACACCTGGGATGGCCGTGGCCCAGGCGTACCTGCCCTTGCCGGTACGGATCAGCATCGTGGTGCAGATGATCAGCGCGCCGGAGGCAAGCAGTTGGTTGCTCATGCCGAACAGCGGCCAGATGGTCGAAATGTTCCCGGTGTACACCAGGTACCCCCAGGAAGCCGTAAACAGCACGCTGGTGATAATAATGCCTGGCCACCAGTTCTTTTGCAGCATCTTGGGGAACACTTTGCCGAGCAGTTCCTGCAGCAGGAAGCGTCCGACGCGGGTGCCGGTGTCGACCGCGGTCAAAATAAACACCGCCTCGAACATGATGCAGAAGTGGTACCAGTACGACATCAGGTGCTTCATCCCCGGTACCGACGAGAACACGTACGACATGCCGACCGCCAGGGAAACGGCGCCACCCGGACGGCCTTGAATGTTTTCACCGACCTCCTTCGCCAGCACTGGCAAGTTCACAGTCGAGAGGTGAAGCTTGGCGAACGCGGCCGGAGCCGAGTTGATGGCGAAGTAATCGGCGGGCACCAGCACGCAGGCGGCGATCAGCGCCATGATGGCGACAAAGCCTTCCAGCAGCATGGCGCCATAGCCGATGAACAGGATTTCCCGCTCATTGGCGACCATCTTAGGCGTGGTGCCGCTGCCGATGATAGCGTGAAATCCCGACAGCGCGCCGCAGGCGATGATGATGAAGACGAACGGAAACACCTTCCCCGGTACCACCGGGCCGCCGCCGTGGATGAACGGCGTCAGCGCCGGCATCTGCAGAGTTGGGTGAACAAAGATTATGCCCACGGTCAGTGCAGCGATGGTGCCGACTTTCAGGTATGTGGACAAGTAATCCCGCGGGCACAGCAGCACCCACACCGGCAAGACCGATGCGATGCACCCGTAGATCGGAATCACGATCGCCAGTTGGTTCTTGGAAAGCATGAACAGCTTCGACAGCGCTGGACTGGCGGCGACGTAGGGGCCGGCGACGACCGCCGCGAACAGCAGCACTACGCCCATGATGCTGGCGCCGAGCACGTCACCCTTGCGGAACCCGTACAGCCAATATCCCATCAGCAGCGCAATGGGGAGGGTGCAGAAGACCACAAACGCGCCCCAGGCGCTGGAGAACAGCGCGTTGACCACCGCGATGGACAATCCCGCCAGCGTCAGGATGAGGATGAACAGGAAGGCGAAGTGCGCCACCATGCCGGCGGCCTTGCCCACCTCGATTTCGGCGATCATCGAAAGGCTTCTGCCCTTGTGCCGCACCGAGGCGAACAGCACCACCATGTCGTGCACCGCGCCCGCCAGCACGCACCCGATCAGGATCCACAGCGTCCCCGGCAGGTAACCAAACTGCGCCGCCAGCACCGGGCCGAGCAGCGGTCCAGCGGCGGCAATGGCAGCGAAGTGGTGCCCGAACAGCACATATTTATTGGTTTTGTGGTAGTCCACGCCATCGGCCATGTAAACGGCCGGGGTCGCCCTCCCGTTCAGTTCAAGCACCCGGTTCGCAAGAAACAGCCCGTAGAACCGGTAGGCGATTGCGAAGATTAAAAGTGCGGCAAAAACAAGAACCAGCGAGTTCATCAAGTTCTCCCTCGGGGACTTGGGACAGCCCCGGACCGGCCGGGCGGCCGGTCTGGATTTTCAGCATGAAACTATCGCTGCTTGGGCGTGGCGACCGTGATGCGGCGCACTTCGGGATGTGCGGTGCAGCACAGGAAGATGTGCGTGCGGGAACTCTGGCGGCCTGGGCAACCGGGGGCGGCTTCCCCTACGCTATTCGTAGCGCAGGGCTTCGATGGGGTCGAGGCGCGAGGCCTTGTGGGCGGGATAGAAGCCGAAAAAGACGCCCACCCCGACGGCGAACAGGGCGGCAATCAAGATCGCCTGCGGGGGAATTTCCATGGGCCAGCGCAGGGCGCGTCCCACCAGGTAGGAGGCGACCACGCCAAAAGCGATGCCCACCATCCCGCCGAACAGGCTGAGCATGACGGCTTCCCCGAGGAACTGGCGGGCGACGTCGCCATCGGTGGCGCCGATCGACATGCGGATCCCGATCTCGCGAGTACGCTCGGTGACCGAGACCAGCATCACGTTCATGATGCCGATGCCGCCCACCAGCAGCGACACGGAGGCAATCGAGATGAGCAGCAGGGCAAAGGTGCGGCGCGCCTCCAGCTGGGTGTTGATCAGCTCGTCGGGGCGGCGCACGTTGAAGTCGTCGGGCTGGCCGGGGCGGATGTGGTGGCGCTCGCGCAGCAGGGCAGTAATCTGCTGAATGGCGGGATTGATGGCCTCCGGTGAAACCGCGGAGCAGACGATGTCGTCCAGCCAGTTGTTGCCCTTCACTTTTTTCTGCGCCGTGGTGTAGGGCATGATGATGGTGTCGTCCTGGTCCTGGCCCCAGCCGGTCTGGCCGCGCGCCTCCAGCACGCCCATCACCTGGCAGGGCAGGTCGCGGATCCGGATCACCTTGCCGATAGGATCTTCCCCCTCGAACAGCTGCTGGTGGACGGTTTCGCCGATGATGCAGACATCGGCGGCGTGGTCCACGTCGGACTGGGTGAAGGGCGCGCCCAGCACGATCTTCCAGCGCTTGATCTGGAACCACTCCGGAGCGACGCCGCGATACCCGGTGCTCCAGTTCTTGTTGCCGTAGATAATCTGAATGCGGGAATCGACGTTGGCGGATGCCAGCTTGATGAGCGGCACTTGCTTGCGGATGGCCTCGACATCGCTCTGCATCAGGGTTTTGGTGCCGTGGCTGCCGGTGCGAATGCCGTTGGGAGCGCGCGAACCGGCTTCGATCCACACGTAATTGTCGCCCAGGTTGTTGAGTTGCTCCTGCACCTGCGCCGATCCGGCCTGGCCGATGGCGACGACGCAGATGACCGCGCCAATGCCGATGGTGATCCCCAGCACGGTGAGCGTGCTCCGCATCTTGTTGCGGAACAGCGCGCGCAGGGCCTCCCGGATGATGGCGCGAGGAGACATGCCTGGATTTTACTCCTGGGTCCTTGCCAATCCGTCCGCGGCGCACCATCGGAACCGAGCAGGCATTGCCTTCGTGCGCCGCCTGGACTAGTCTTCAGCAACCCGGGGATGGTGCGTCATCTGAGGTGTGACCGCCCAGGTGCATCCGGGACTCCGGTTGCTGAGGAAAGACACCGATGCCATATCAACCCATAGAAAACTACGGGATCATCGGCAATATGCGTACCGTCGCCCTGGTGGGCATGAACGGTTCGATTGACTGGTTCTGCTACCCGCACTTCGATTCGCCGAGCATTTTTGGAGCGCTGCTGGACGACGCCAAGGGAGGCCGATTTCAAATCTCCCCCATCGGTGACAACGTGCGCCACAAGCAGTTCTACTGGCCTTCGACCAATATCCTGATCACCCGCTTCCTGCTGGCGGACGGAATCGCGGAGTTGGAAGACTTCATGCCCGTCGGGCTTCCTCCCGATTCGCCCTGGTATCAACATGTGTTTCGACGCATTCGATGCGTGCGCGGCGCGGTGCGCATTGCGCTCTATTGCCGTCCGGCCTGCGATTATGGACGGCAGGCCCACCAAGTCCAGCTGGATCCGAACGGCGCCTCCTTCCGATCGAATGGCTTGAGCCTGGCCCTTTCCTGCGCCGTGCCGCTCCGGCAGGGTGACCAGGGAAGCGTGACCGCCGAGTTCGTGCTCGAGGAAGGCAAGTCCGAGGAATTTCTGCTGCGTGCTCACCTGGGAAATGACGCGGTCAAGTGCCCGCCTTTGAAAGAAGAGGCTGAAGAGCTGTTCCAAGGGACGGTCAGGTTCTGGCAGAAGTGGCTCTCGGCGTGCACCTACCGCGGCCGCTGGCGGGAACAGGTGCAGCGTTCGGCCTTGGCGCTGAAGCTGCTGACCTTCGAACCGACTGGCGCCATTGTCGCCGCTCCCACCGCCAGTCTTCCCGAAGTGGTGGGAGGAACTCGCAACTGGGATTACCGCTTCACCTGGTTGCGCGATGCCGCCTTCACGATTTACGGCTTCCTGCGCATCGGATTCCGGGAAGAAGCTGCCGGCTTCATGAACTGGATTGAGACCTACGCCTCCAAGCACATCAACCCCCAGCTGCCGCTGCCGCCGATGTTCACCATCGAGGGAGACAGCGAGCTTCCCGAACTGACGCTGGACCATTGGGAGGGATATCGCGGATCGGGCCCGGTGCGCATCGGCAACGCGGCGGTTTCCCAGCTCCAGCTCGATCTCTATGGCGAGTTGATGGACTCGTTTTATCTCTACAACAAATACGTCAGCCCGATCGCTTACGATCTGTGGGTCAAGCTGCGCCGCCGGCTGGAATGGGTGTGCGAGCACTGGCAAGAACCGGATGCCGGCATCTGGGAGATGCGGAACCGCGACCAGCACTTCGTGTACTCCAAGGTCATGAACTGGGTGGCGCTGGACCGCGGCATCCGCCTGGCGGAGAAGCGCGCCTTTCCCGCCGACCGGGCCAAGTGGATCTTGAACCGGGACCAGATCTACGAGGAAGTGATGACCCGCGGCTGGAGTGAGAAACGATCGGCCTTCACCCAGGCGTACGACAGCGAGGAGCTGGATGCATCGCTGTTGATCATGCCCCTGGTTTTCTTCATGGCGCCCAACGATCCGCGGATGGTGAAGACCATCTCCGCCATCATGAAGAACCCACGCGACCGCGGCCTGGTGAGCGACGGCCTGGTCTACAGGTATCCGCCGGACCCCCTCATCGACGGCCTTCCCGGCGAGGAAGGGACCTTTAACATGTGTTCGTTCTGGCTGGTGGAAGCGCTCACCCGCGCCGGCCAAGCGTATCCCGAGAAACTGGACGAAGCACGCCTGCTGTTCGAGCGCATGCTCGGCTATGCCAATCATCTCGGCCTCTACGCCGAGCAAACCGGACGGCAAGGCGAGGCACTGGGCAATTTCCCCCAGGCATTTACTCACCTTGCATTGATCAGCGCCGCCTTTAACCTGGATCGCGTGCTGGGCGCGCGGAATTGAATCACGGCAGAAACGCGGGCTCAAGCCGGGATGCTAGTCGTGGTGCCCCAGCAGGGTGGCTTCGTCCAGCTCCGGCATGGCGCGTGCCTTGCGGCGCTCGTTCCACTCCTGGACACGGCGCTGCAGCCGGTCGAGGTACACGTAATAAACCGGCGTGATGTAAAGGGTGACGAGCTGGGAGAAGAGCAGGCCGCCGACCACGGCCAGGCCCAGTCCGCGCCGCGATTCCGCGCCCGCGCCGAAGCCGATGGCGATGGGCAAGGTGCCCATCAAGGCCGCCATGGTGGTCATCATGATCGGACGGAAGCGGACCAGCGCGCCCTGGTAGATGGAATCTTCCGGCGTCTTGCCTTCCTTGCGCTCGGCCTCGAGCGCGAAATCGATCATCATGATGGCGTTTTTCTTCACGATGCCGATCAGCATGATGATGCCGACGAAGGAGTAGAGGTTCAGCTCCTGGTGAAAGATCATGAGCGTGGCCAGCGCGCCCACTCCCGCCGAGGGCAGTCCAGAGAGAATCGTGAGCGGGTGAACGAAGCTCTCGTACAAAATTCCCAGGATGATGTAGATCACCAGGATGGCCGCGACCAGCAGCATGCCCATGCCGGCGAAGGACTGCTGGAAAGCTTGCGCCGTGCCCTGGAAGGTGCCGACGATGTCGCCGGGCAGGATTTTCTGCGCCTCCTGCTGCACCACGCGGGTGGCGTCGCCCAGGGCCACGCCCGGTTTCAAGTTGAAGCTCAGGGTCACGGCCGGCAACTGCCCCAGGTGGTTGACGGTGAGCGGGCCGACGGAGGGCACCAGCTTGGCCACGGTGTCGAGCGGAACCAGCTTGCCGGTGTTGGAACGGATGTAGAGCGATGACAGTTCGCTGGGATTGTTCTGGTAGCGCGGGTCGAGCTCGACGATCACGTAATACTCGTTGTTGGGGGTGTAGATGGTGGAGACCTGGCGGGTGCCGTAGGCGGAGTAGAGCGCGTCGGAGACCTGGTTCGGGGTGACCCCGAGGGCATAGGCCTTGTCGTGGTCGACCACGACGCTGAGCTGCGGGTTCTTGACCTGCAGGTCGCTGGTCACGTCCTGCAACTGCGGCAGGGCGCGCAGCGCGGCCTCCAGCTTGGGCGCGTCCTGGTAAAGCTCGACCGTGTTGGGCGACTGCAAGGCGTACTGGTATTGCGACTTGGTCAACGACCCGCCGATGCGGATGGTGGGCGGAATCTGCATGAACACGTTGATGCCGGGAATCTGCGCCACCTTGGGGCGCAGCTCCTGGATGATCTGCATGGCGCTCATGTGATGCTGGCGATCCTTCACGTCCTTGAGGCGGAAGAAGACGCGGCCCTGGTTGGTGGGCTGGCCGACCATCGACATGATGTTGAGCACGTTGGGATCCTGCCGGATGGTGTTCGCCACCTTTTGCTGAAGCTGGAACATGTCGTTGAAGGCGATGCCCTGCTGCGCCTCGGTGAAGGCGAAGACCAGGCCCTGGTCTTCGTCGGGGAGGAAGCCGGTCTTGATCTGCACGAACAGCACGGCGGTGAGGGCGATCACCAGCAGGGAAACCATCAGGGTGGCGAACTTGTGGCGCAGCACTTTCTTCAGCGACCAGTCGTAGCCGCGCAGCCAGGCGTCGAAGACGCGCTCGCTGGCCTGGTAGAGGCGTCCGTGTTCGCTGCTCTCATGGTGCTTGAGGAAGCGGCTGCACAGCATGGGCGTCAAGGTGAGGGAAACGAAGCCGGAGACCAGAATGGCGACGCCGATGGTGACCGCGAACTCGTGCAGCAGGCGCCCGATGATGCCGCCCATGAAGAGCAGGGGAATAAAGACGGCGGCCAGGGAGATGGTCATCGAGAGAATGGTGAAGCCGATCTCGGAGGAGCCCTCGATAGCGGCCTGCAGCGGGGTCTTGCCCATCTCCATGTGGCGGACAATGTTTTCCAGCATGACGATGGCGTCGTCGACCACAAAGCCGACGGACAGGGTGAGGGCCATGAGAGACAAGTTGTCGACGCTGTAGCCCAGCAGGTACATCACCGAAAAGGTTCCGATAATGGCCATGGGCAGGGCGAAGGAGGGGATGATGGTGGCGGAGATATTGCGCAGGAACAGGAAGATGACCATCACCACCAGGCCGATGGTGAGCAGCAGGGTGAACTTGACGTCGTTGACCGAGGCGCGAATCGAGACGGAGCGGTCGTAGAGAGTGTCGATGCGCACCGAGGCGGGAATTTGCGATTCCAGGCGCGGCAACAACCGGTTGACCGCGTCCACCACTTCCACAGTGTTGGTGCCGGGCTGGCGCTGGATGGCCAGCACGATGGCGCGGGTGCCGTTATACCAGGCGGCGGTCTTGTTGTCCTGCACGCTGTCGGTGACCTTGCCGATTTCATGCAAGCGCACGGCAGCGCCGTTGCGATAGGCGATGATCATGGGGCCGAACTGCGCCGCGTTCTGCAACTGCCCGTTGGAAAGAATAGTGAAGGTGTGGTTCTGGCCGTAGAGCGTGCCGGTGGGCAGGTTGGTGTTGCCGGCCTTGAGGGCGTTGTCGACCTCGTCGATGCCGATCTGGCGGGTGGCCATGGCGTTGGGATCGAGCTGCACGCGGACCGCGTACTTTTGCGCGCCGTAGACCGAGACCTGCGCCACGCCGTTCACCATGGAAACGTTTTGCGCGATGGTGGTCTCGGCGGCTTCATCCACGTCCGACATCTTCATCGTGGGCGAGCTGAGGGCGAGATAAAGGATAGGCTGATCGGCCGGGTTCACCTTCTGAAACGAAGGCGGGGTCGGCATCTCGGGGGGCAATTGGCCGCCGGCCTTGGAGATGGCGGACTGCACATCGAGAGCGGCGCCGTCGAGCGAGCGGCTGAGGTTGAACTGGATGGTGATGCTGGTGTTGCCGAGCGAGTTCGACGAGGTCATCGAATCGATGCCGGCAATGGTGGAGAACTGCTTCTCCAGCGGCGTGGCCACCGACGACGCCATGGTTTCCGGGCTGGCGCCGGGGAGGTTTGCGTTCACCTGGATAGTGGGGAAGTCGACATTGGGCAGGTCGCTGACCGGCAGCAGCCGGTAGGCAAAGATGCCGAAAATCAGAATGGCAGCCATGACCAGGGTGGTCATGATGGGGCGCTTGATGAAAAGCTCGGAGAAACTCACTGGCTGCCTCCAGTGGGCGCTGCCGGAGTCGCCGAGGCCTCCGCCGCGTTGTTAGGCACCGTGCTCTTCACGTTGACTTTGCCGTTGGGTGCGACCCGGAGCTGCCCGTCCACCACCACCCGCTCGCCCTTGCTGAGATCGCCGGTCACCAGAGTCAGATTCTGATAGGTGCCGACAGGGGTGACCGGCTTGGGCTGGGCGGTATTATCGGGCGTGACCACGTACACGTAATCGCCCTGCTGCCCGCTCTGCACCGCCTTGGTGGGAACCACGGTCGCGTTCTTCTGCACCGACAGGTTCAATACGACGTCGACAAATTCTCCCGGCCACAGGCGGCGATCTTTGTTCAGGAATGTGCCCTTCAGCTTCACCGTTCCCGTGCTGGCATCGACCCCGTTGTCGATGAAGGTGAGAACGCCTTCGGCAGGATTGGTGCTCTGCCCCTTCGGATAGGCCAGGACCTTCAGATGCCCGCCGGCGGAATATTTCCGCACCGCCTGGAGCTGCGTTTCCGGGACGGAAAAGGTGACGTAGATGGGCTGAATCTGGTTAAGTTGCACCAGGAAGGGAGTGTCGTTCGCCTTAATGAGGTTGCCGACATTGATGAGCAACGCTCCGGCGCGGGCGTCAATCGGCGCCTTGATGTCGGTGTAGCGCAGTTGCACGCGGGCGGCATCCACCGCGGCCTTGTCGGCGTTGACGGCAGAGGCATTGGCTTGCGCCTGGGTGCGCATCTGCTCCGCCTGCTCGCGCGAAATCACGCCCTGCTTTTCGAGTGCGGTGTAGCGGTTGGCCTGGGCCTGGGCGTTGACGGCATTGGCCTGGTCGCGCTCCAGGTTGCCTTCGGCCTGCTCCAGCGCCGCCTGGAAGGGCGACTTGTCGAGTTCGAAGAGCTCCTGGCCCTTGCGGACGTCGTCACCTTCTTTGAAAAACACGCGCTGCAGCTGGCCGTTCACCTGGGAGCGGATCTGCACCATCTGGTACGCCTCTACGTTGCCGATGGCGGTGACCTGCAGGGGAATGTCGCGTTGGTCCACCGTGCTCACCACCACCGGCGCGGGCGGCCGCTGGCCAGGACCGGCGGCTTGAGCGGTGTTCTTGCTGCAGCCGATCAGCCCAGCGAGAGCCGCAATCAGCAGGAGGAAAAAAAAGAAATAGCGCACAAGAAAAGAGCGAGGCTGCATGGTGTGGTTATCAATCCTTTGAGTCGGTAATTCCTGCCGGCGCGGCGCCGCACCGCGCTCGAAGGCAAGCGCGCTCCACCCAAAGTCAGGTAAGTGCCTACTTACCATTCGATGCTTCGCGTCCGCGGAAGATTCGACCGGAGACCATATTTTACCTTTGTTTACAACGTGGCGCTCGTGTCATTTACGGAGTGTGCGGCTCCAGTCCTGATCGAGCGCCGAGTTCGCGAGTGTGCTTGCCGCGGCGAATCAGCTTCCAGCGCAGGCGATCGAGATATAGGTACATGACCGGGGTGGTGAACAAGGTGAGGGCCTGGCTGACGATGAGTCCGCCGACGATGGTCAACCCGAGAGGACGGCGCAGCTCGGCGCCGACACCGCCGCCGAGGGCCAGTGGGAGAGCGCCAAACAGGGCCGCCATGGTGGTCATCATGATGGGGCGGAAGCGCAGCAGCGAGGCCTGGTAGATGGCCTGTTCGGGGGTAATGCGAGTTGCGAGTTCCGAGTACCGAGTACCGAGATCCGAGTTGCCCCCTCCACTGACCTCGTCGCGCAAATTCGGTGCGCCCGCGACCTCGACGCCGCGGCGCTCCAACTGGAGGGCGAAGTCGATGACGAGAATTCCGTTCTTCTTGACCAGGCCGATCAGCAGGATGATGCCGATGACGGCCATGATGGTGAGATCGGTGTGCGTGAGCAGCAGGGCGAGCAGCGCGCCCACGCCGGCCGAAGGCAACGTCGACAGGATGGTGATGGGGTGCATGTAGCTTTCGTAGAGCACGCCCAGGACGATGTACACGGTGAGCAGAGCGGCCAGGATGAGGAGGGGCTGGTCTTTCAACGATGCCTGGAAGGCGGCGGCGGTGCCGGAGAAGCTGGCAAAAATGTCGCCGGGGAAGCGCATGGTGCGCTCCGCCTCGTTGATGGCGCGCACCGCCTGCCCCAGGGAGACGCCGGGCGCCAGGTTGAAGGAAATGGTAGTAGAGGGAAACTGCGACTGGTGGTTCACGGCCAGGGCGGCGTTGGAGGGCTCGTAGTGGGTGAAGGCGCTGAGGGGAACCAGTTTGCCCTTGCAGCCGGGGGCGGCTGCCACTACGCAATTGGCGTGCACGTAGATGTGCTTCAAGGAATCGGGGTTCTGCTGGAACTGCGGTTCGACCTCCATGACCACGTGATACTGGTTGAGCTGGCGGTAGATGGTGGAGACCTGGCGCTGGCCGAAGGCGTCGTAGAGGGATTCGTCAATCTGCGCGGGCTGCACGCCGAGGCGTCCGGCGGTATCGCGATCGATGACCAGGTGAAGCTCCAGGCCCTTGTTCTGCTGGTCGCTGGAAACGTCGCGCAGCTCCTTCATGGCACGGAGGCGCTGCATCAGGCGCGGGGCCCAGTCGTTGAGTTCGGCCAGATCGGCGTCCTGCAGGGTGTACTGGTACTGCGCGTTGGCCATGCGCCCGCCGACGCGCACGTCCTGCACCGGCTGAAGGTAGAGCGCGGCGCCGGGAATGTGGCTGAGCTTGCCGCGCAGGCGGTTGATCACCTGGTCGGCGGTGGCCTTGCGCTGGTTGAGCGGCTTGAGCTGGATGAAAAAGCGCGCCGTGTTGCGGGCGCCGCCGCCGGTGAAGGCGCCGACGGTATCGACGGCGGGGTCGGAGAGCACAATATCGCTGAACTGCTGCTGCTTCTGGCGCAGCGAGACGAAGGAAATATCCTGCGAAGCCTGGATGCTGCCCATCAGACGGCCGGTGTCCTGCTGCGGAAAGAAGCCCTTGGGCACGATGATGTAGAGATAGACCGCCAGGGCCATGGTGCCGAGCATGACCGCCAGCATGAGCGCGGAGTGACGCAGCACCCAGCGCAGCCCGGCGGCGTAGCTGGCGTGCATCCAGTTGAAGGCGCGTTCGCTCACGCGGTCGACGGTCGACCGTCGACGGTCGACGGCGCTTGCGCCTTGCGCCTTGAGAAATTTCGCGCACAGCATGGGGGTGGTGGTCAGCGACACCAGCAGCGAGACGGCGATGGCCAGGCTCAAGACGACGGCAAATTCGCGAAACAGGCGGCCAATGATGCCGCCCATCAGCAGGATGGGAATGAAGACCGCCACCAGCGAGAGGCTCATGGAGAGGACGGTAAATCCGATCTCGCGGGAGCCCAGGAAGGCGGCGCGCACCGGGGGTTCGCCGGCCTCGATGTAGCGCGTAATGTTTTCGATGACGACGATGGCGTCGTCGACCACGAAGCCGGTGGCGATGGTGAGCGCCATCAGCGAGAGGTTGTCGAGGGTGTAGTGCAGCAGGTACATCAGCGCGACTGTGCCGAGCAGCGACAGCGGGACGGCCACGCTGGGAATGAAGGTGGCGGCGGCATTGCGCAGGAACAGGAAGATGACCAGGACGACGAGCGCGACCGCCAGGGTGAGGGTGACCTCAACGTCGTGCACCGAGCTGCGAATGGTGGTGGTGCGGTCGTTGACCACCGACAACTTCATAGAGCCGGGAATGGCGGCCTGGAATTCGGGAATGAGGGCGCGAATGCGATCGACGGTGCCGATGATGTTGGCGCCGGGCTGACGAAAAATGATCATCAGCACCGCGGGCTGGCTGTTGAACAGGGCAGCGTTGCGGACGTCCTCCACCGAATCGAAGACGGTGGCGACCTGGTCGAGGCGGACGGGCGCACCGTTGCGGTAGGTGACGACCATGGGCTTGTACTGGCCCGCGACCTTGAGCTGATCGTCGGCGGCAATGGCGTAGGACTCGCGCGGGCCGCTCAGCTCTCCCTTGGGAGTGTTGGCATTGGCGCGAGCGAGGGCGCTGCGCACCTCGTCCATGCCGATGCCATAGGCGGAAAGCTGGGTGGGATTGGCCTGCACGCGCACGGCGGGCTTGGCGCCGCCGCCGACAATCACCTGGCCCACGCCCTCCACCTGGGCAATCTTCTGCGAGAGGATGGAATCGGCGGCGTCGTACATGCGCGCCAGCGGCTGGGTCTCGGAGGTGAGGGCGAGCAGGATGATGGGCGCATCCGCGGGGTTGATCTTGCGATACCTGGGCGCGTTGGGAAGATTGGCGGGAAGCTGCCCGCGGGCGGCGTTGATGGCCGCCTGCACGTCGCGCGCCGCTGCGTTGATGTTGCGGCTGAGGTCGAACTGCAGGGTGATGCTGGTGGAGCCGAGCTGGCTGGTGGAAGTCATCTCGGTGATGCCGGCGATGCGCCCGAATTGGCGCTCCAGTGGGGTCGCCACCGCCGACGCCATGGTCTCCGGACTCGCGCCCGGCAGACCGGCAAATACCGAGATGGTCGGGAACTCGACTTCCGGCAGAGGTGACACCGGCAGCAGGAAAAACGCGATGGAGCCGGCGAGCAAGACCGCCACCGCGAGCAGCGAAGTGCCTACCGGGCGCCGGATGAAAGGAGCGGAGACGTTCATGGTCAATCCGCCGGCACGTGTGGCACAGCCGCCCCCGGCTGTGGCTCGTCGATGGAATTGCCGATGCGGAAGCGCGACAGCTTGCGCGCCAGCCGGTCAAAGAAGAGATAAACCACAGGCGTGGTGTAAAGCGTGAGCAACTGGCTGAGGAGCAATCCGCCGACAATGGTGATGCCCAGCGGATGGCGCAGCTCCGAACCGGTGCCGCGTCCCAGCGCCAGCGGCAGCCCGCCGAACAGCGCCGCCATGGTGGTCATCATGATGGGGCGGAAGCGCAGCAGGCACGCCTGGTAGATGGCGTCTCCCGCCGACATGCCCTGCTTGCGCTCTGCCTCCAGCGCGAAATCGATCATCATGATCGCGTTCTTCTTCACGATCCCGATCAGCAGCACGATGCCGATCAGGCCCACCACTCCCAGGTCCATGCCAAACAGCAGCAGCGCCAGCAACGCACCCACGCCCGCCGAGGGCAGCGTGGACAGGATGGTGATGGGGTGGATGTAGCTCTCGTAGAGCACGCCCAGCACGATGTACACGGTGATGACTGCGGCCAGGATGAGCAGCGGCTCGTTCTTCAGCGACGACTGGAAGGCCGCCGCCGTGCCCTGGAAGCTGCTGTGGATACTGGCCGGCAGATTAATTTCCTTTTCCGCCTGCTGGATGGCTTTGACAGCGTGGCCGAGGGAAACATTCGGCGCCAGGTTGAATGACAAGGTGGTGGCCGGAAATTGTCCCTGGTGAGTGATGGTCAGGGGCGCGTTGAGTTGTTCGATGTGAGTGAACGCCGTCAGCGGGACCGAGCCGCCGGCCGCGGTGCGAACATAAATGTCCTTCAGGTTGTCGGGGTCCTGTTGGAACTTGGGGTCCACCTCCAGCACCACGTGGTACTGGTTCAGCTGGGTGAAGATGGTGGAGACCTGCCGTTGTCCGAAGGCGTCGTAGAGGGTGTTGTCGAGGTCGGCGGGCAGAATGCCGAGGCGGCCGGCGGTATCGCGATCGATGGAGATGGCCACTTGCAGGCCGCCATTCTGCTGGTCGCTGGCCACGTCGCGCAGCTCCGGCCGGGTGCGCAGCTTCTCCACCAGGCGCGGCGTCCACTGGCTCAACTCCTGCGCGTTGGCGTCTTCAATGGTGTACTGAAATTGGGTGCGGCTGACCCGGTCTTCCACCGTCAAATCCTGCACCGGCTGCATGTAGAGCGTAATGCCCTGCACCTGCGCCACCTCCGGTTGCAAGCGCCGGATAACGTCGGAGGCGCTGGCGCTGCGCTGCTCGCGCGGCTTCAGGTTGATCTGGACGCGTCCGCTGTTGATCGTGGTGTTGATCCCGTCCACGCCGATAAAGGACGACAGGTTCTCCACGTCCGGGTCCTTCAGAATGATGTCGGCGAGCTTCTGCTGGCGCTCGGCCATGGCCTGGAAGGAGACCGTCTGCGTGGCTTCGGAAATTCCCAGGATCGCGCCCGTGTCTTGCACCGGGAAAAAGCCTTTGGGCACGACGATGTAGAGGAACACGGTGAGCACCAGCGTGCCTACGGTGATGAGCAGCGTTTCCGTCTGGTGGCGCAGCACAAAGCGCAGCGTGGCGCCGTACTTTTCGATGACAACGTTAAAAAAGTGCTCCGACTTGCGGTAGAACCACCCTTGCTGCTGTTCGGTCTGGTGGCGCAGCAGCTTGGCGCACATCATGGGCGTCAAGGTCAGCGAGATCACGGCCGACACCAGGATGGTGACTGCCAGGGTGACGGCGAATTCGCGAAACAGGCGTCCCACCACGTCGCCCATGAAGAGCAGCGGGATGAGCACCGCGATCAGGGAGACGGTTAAGGAGACGATGGTGAACCCGATCTGCTCCGAGCCTTTGAGCGCGGCGTGCACCGGGCTGTCGCCTTCCTCGATGTAGCGCGCGATGTTTTCGATCATCACGATGGCATCGTCCACCACGAAGCCGGTGGAGATGGTCAGCGCCATCAGCGAGAGATTGTCGAGGCTGTAGCCGAGCAGGTACATCACCCCGAAGGTCCCCACCAGCGAAAGCGGCACCGTGATGCTGGGAATCACGGTGGCGGAAATGGTGCGCAGGAACAGGAACATGACCATCACCACCAGCGCGATGGTGAGCACCAGCTCGAATTTCACGTCGGCGACGGAGGCGCGAATGGTCTCGGTGCGGTCGGCCACCACGTTCACGGAAACAGCCTTGGGCAATGCGGCGCGCAATTGCGGCAGCAGCGTCTGGATGCGATCCACCACGCTGATGATGTTGGCGCCCGGCTGGCGCTGGATGTTCATGATCACCGCCGGGTGGTTGTTCTCCCACGCCGCCTGCTTCACGTTCTCCGCGCTGTCCACCACCGTAGCCACGTCGGTGACGCGCACCGGCGAACCGTTGCGATAGGCGATGATCACCGGCTTGTAGCCTTGGCTGGAGAGGAGCTGGTCGTCGGCGCCGATGGTGTAGGCCAGCCGCGGCCCTTCAATGCTGCCCTTCGCCTGGTCCACATTGGCCTGGGTAAGCACGGTGCGCAGGTCTTCCATGCCCAGCCCGTAGGAAGCCAGCGCGGTGGGATTGGCCTGCACCCGCACCGCCGGTTTCTGCCCGCCGCTGATGGAGACCAGGCCCACGCCGGGGATCTGCGAAATCTTCTGCGCCAGGGTGGTGTCAGCCAGGTCTTCGACCTTGGAGAGCGGCAGAGTGTCAGAAGTGAGCGCCAGGGTGAGCACGGGCGCGTCAGCCGGGTTGGTCTTGGTGTAGATGGGCGGGTTGGGCAGATCGCGTGGCAGGTAGGTGGACGAGGCGTTGATGGCGGCCTGCACCTCTTGCTCGGCGACATCAATGCTCTCGTTCAGGTTGAACTGCAGCACCACGATGGAGCTGCCGAAGGAGCTGGTGGAGGTCATCTGGTTCAGCCCGGGAAGCTGGCCGAACTGGCGCTCCAGCGGGGTGGTGACCGACGATGCCATCACCTCGGGACTGCCGCCGGGATAAAAAGTCAGGATCTGGATGGTGGGGTAATCCACTTGCGGCAAGGCGGAGACGGGAAGTTGGCGGTAGGCGACCAGGCCGACCAGCAGCAATCCCACGGTCAGCAGCGAGGTGGCGACCGGCCGGAGAATAAAGATGCGAGAGGGGTTCATGACGGATTGCCGAATTGCCGAATTGCCGAAGTGCCAGACGGTCGACGGTCGACGGCCGACGGTCGACCCGCGTGCTGAACTTCAACCTTGGCGCCGGGCTGGAGCTTGTCCTGGCCGTCAGTCACTACCATCTCACCCGGCTTCAGCCCGCTCTCGATGGAGGCCAGGTTCCCCTCGGTGACGCCCACCTTCACCGGCCTGGGCTCGACCGTGCTGTCGGGCTTGACGACATAAGCGAACGTCCCCTGGTTGCCACGCTGGATGGCCGCCACCGGAACCGTAATCGCATGGTGCTCGGTTTCCAGCAACAGCCGGATGTTGACGAACTGGTTGGGCCACAGCACCCGATCTTGGTTCTGGAACACCGCCTTGTACTTGTTGGTGCCGGTGGTGGGATCAATCTCATTGTTTAGCGTGAGCAGCTTGCCGGTGGCGAGCTTGGTGCGGTCGTCACGGCTGTAGGCTTCGACGGTAAGCGGGCCACAGCCGGAGGCTACCCGCCGCGAGGCGGCTGTGCCACACCGCATCTGCCGCAGCACTTGCGGAATGTAGTCCTCCGGCAGGGTGAACAGTACCGCGATGGGATGCAACTGGGTGATGACCAGCAGGCCGTTGGGGTCGGAGGCGTGCACGATGTTGCCGATATCGACCAGGCGCAAGCCGATCCGCCCTGAGATCGGCGCCGTGATGTGCGCGTACACCAATTGCAGCTTGGCGTTTTCAATGGCAGCGTGATCGGCACTGATCGCGCCCTCATACTGCCCCACCAGCGACTGCTGAGTGTTGTACTGCTGCTGGCTGATGACGCCCTGTTTCCACAGTTCGGTGTAGCGGCTCAGGTTCAGCTTGGCGTCGGCGAGCGTGGCTTCATCTTTCGCCAGGTTGGCTTCCGCCGTATGGAGCATCACGTCGAACGGACGGGGATCGATCTGGACCAACAGGTCGCCCTGGTTGACCTCCTGCCCTTCGCGAAAATTGATCTTGGTGATCTGGCCATCGACCCGCGGCTTCACGGTAACGGTGTTGAACGCCAGCACCGATCCCAGCCCGCGCAGGTAGACCGGCACGTCGCGCGTGGCCACCGCCTCGGCCAGGATGGGCACGCCGCGGCCCGCGCCCGGCGCCGGGCGTCTTGCGTTGGAGGAAGCAGGTTTCTTGCTATTGCGAATGGCGGTGGCGCCGATCACGACCAGGAGAATGGCAGCCAGGATAACAATGATGCGAGCACGAGACATTCCGAATTCCCGTCATCGGCGGACTTCGCATATTAGGGGATAAATCGCGAGTACCGTACCGAAGAGCAACCGGCGCAAATCTTGAGATACATCGCTCTGCCAGCGCATTTCGAGGCGCTTGGCGAGCGCCTATCAGAGTAACTCCCGCCACGACTGCGAGGGTGTAAATAAATTGAAAGCGGGCGTAAAGATTTGTAATTTGAGGCGCAGGCGGGCGTGAGCGCAGCGGGAGCCCGCCGCCGAAATCCTGAGCCGCAGGCGAAGGATCCCTCTGGCGGGCGTGAGCGCAGCGGGAGCCCGCCGCCGAAATCCTGAGCCGTAGGCGAAGGATCCCTCTGGCGGGCGTGAGCGCAGCGGGAGGTCACGAAGACGGAGATAAGGTTCGCAACCGCGGGACCAGCGCCAGCGCCAGCGCATAGGCCACCGCGCCGCAGGCCAGCGTCCAGTTCAGGCCGAACTGAATGGCAATCACCATCGCCAGCACCGATCCCAGCACGCTGGAGGCGGCATTCAACGCCCATGCCCACTCAATGGCGTTGTCTCCTTGTTCACCGAAAGCCCGCAGCCCGCTGGGAAAAGGCATGCCCATCGCCAGCCCTAGCGGAACCAGGGCAGCGGCGCTAATCATCAGCTTGAGGGCAAAGGGCAAGCCCACCAGTGCGCGCAGCACTGGCGGCAGCAGCCCAACGTAGGTGAACAACAGCGCAATCACCACCACCAGCGCTACCCGGACCTGTAGCGGATCGCGCAACCAGCGCCGCGAGAGCAGGCTGCCCGCGCCGCTGGCCAGCAGCAGGAAAAAGATGACGACCGTCAAGGCATACGTCGGATGCCCGAGGAAAAGCACGAAGCGCTGGATAAACGCGATCTCGGCCAGGATGTAACCCAGCCCGATGGCAATAAAATAAAGCAAAGAAATTGCCGACTGCCGATTGCCGATTGTCGGTTGCGGCTGGTAAATCTCATCTTGGTTTTCACCGAGGGTACCCCGTTTCCCAGGGTAGGCCCCGGCGCCCTCGCCGGGGCTGCCGCGCGATGAACCGGAATCGTCGTGGCGACGGCCGCCCTCGGCCGTCGCAAACTGCGGGTGCCCCGGTCTAGCCCGGGTTTGGCGAGGCCGGGGGTGTTTCGCTGCCAACATCATCGGCGCAATCAAGAACAACACCACCGCTGCCAGCGAAATCACCAGCACCATCCCCAGCACCACCACGCCCAGGTTGATGCGCCAGTCCATGCCGCGCCCGCTGCCTGCCAGGATGCCGCGCAGCACATCGCCGGTCTTGATGGTGAAAAAGAAAAAGGGAGCGTTGTCGGTCACCGGGCTGACGTCATAGGCGTAATGTTCCGCAAATACACGCGGGTCGCCGAGCGCGATCAACTTGTAAAAGGCATTTTGCCGCGCGAGACTGGTCAACTGCTCCGTGCTCGAGTTGCCGCCTGGACCGTCATCCCCCATTTCCGAGGGCAGGTAGAGCGCTTGCAGCCCGGGGTTTTTCGCCAGGTGGTCGCGCACCGCCGCTTGCTCCTGCGCGGTAAACGGCGATTTCTTGAACAACACCGTCACCGGCCGCCCGTCTTCATTGAGCGCGCCTTCCGAGACGACGATGAAATGATTCGGAGCGTCCCTGATGCCCGCCTGCCGCAGCACTTCCAGCTCCTGTGAGACCACGCGCAGCGCCTCGCGCGGGCGCTTGAACTCCCAGCGCGTGATCGCGATCATCCCGTCCGGCTTCAAGTGATCGTAATATTCGCGGAACGCCTCCACCGTGTAGAGATTGTTTTCGCTCAGCGCGAACGCGCCCGCGGCGGTCGAGGCCCAGGTGTCCACCAGCGTCATCTGCACCACGTCGAACTTCTCGCGCGCGTTGCGCACCCACGAGCGCCCGTCGCCAATGTGCATGTGGACCTCGGGACGGTCGTAGAGGTGATAGGAGTAGTCCGCCCAGCGCCCGCGCATGATGTCGTTGACGATGATCCGGTTGATCTCGATGCCGGTGACATTGCGGCTGCCGTTGGCCAGCGCGCGCAGCACGTCCACTCCGCCGCCCGGGCCGATGATGGCGTAGTCGCCGCGCGGGCGCAGCACGTTCACCACCGAGGGCGCCGCCGACATCAGGTTATCGCGGTAGTCCGGACGCCAGTCGTGCGGGTCGGTGTTCATGATGTAGGTGGAGGCGTCGGCATCGATCACGATCACCTGCGCGCCGCCGTTCTCATCCACCTCCACCCGCGAGATGGCGTTCCAGCGCGCGAATTTCACCCAGGGTTGATCACGCCGGACACCCTTGGCATAAATAATGTCGGCCAGCTTGCCGGAATGGTTGGCGGCGATCGTGACCACCAGCAACGCCGTCAACATTCCCGTGACCCGGCGCCATCCGCGGGTCGGCGCCCAGATGACGGCTGCCGCCGCGGAAGCCAAAGCGGCGAACAGGATGGCATTCGGTCCGCCGAGGAAGTTCAGCAGCGGCACCACGCCCAGGCATGCCAGCGCGCCACCCGCCAGGTCGGCGGCATAGAGTTGCGCGATGCCCGAAGTACGGCGCGCGAAGAGCACGGAAAAGAAAAGTCCGGTGAAGAAGAAGGGAAGCGCCGAAACCAGGTAGAGCACGCTCAGCCGCGCAAAGTTTCCGCCGGTCAATTGCAGGGCGACGGGCACGCGCAGGTCAACCTGCAGCACCAGCGGCAGCAGCACCGCATTGAGCGCCGCGATGCGCGCGCCCAGGGCCCGCGTGTCCCATCGCTCCAGCCGGTTCTTGGCCACATAGGCGACCACGCCGCCGGCGCCCAGCCCGAGCAGCGCGATGGAGATGGCCAGGAATGCGAAGTGATAGAAGAGGACTACGGAAAACAGCCGGGTCAGCGCCAACTCCACCAGCAGGCTGGCAAAGCTCATGACGAGAACGCCGGCAAGATGCACGCGGCGGTCCGACTCGGGACTTAACTGAAGATCGTGCTCAGCAACGACGGCGATTTCCGACAAGCTTTTTCCTCAAGGGGCTAGTGGCTAGGGGCTAGCGGTTTGTGGTCAGCTGCGAACCTCTAGCTTCTAGCCCCTAACCCCTAGCCCCCATCTTCCAATATCACCATCGCCATGGCGTGCTCCCGGGTGTGGGTGAGCGACAGCGAAGCGCGCTTCACTCCCAGCCGCGCCGCGAATTCGCCTGCCTTGCCGCGGAAGGCGATGGTGGGACGGCCGCCCGGCTCGCGTCGCACTTCCACATCGGTCCACGCTACCCCGCGACTCCAGCCGGTGCCGATGGCCTTCACCGCCGCCTCCTTGGCGGCAAAGCGGGCGGCGTAGCGTTCGCCGCGGTTGCGCTTGGACTCGCAGTAGCGGATTTCTTCCGGGGTGAAAATGCGGCGCAGAAATCGGTCGCCGAATCGCTGGATCGCGGCCTCGATGCGCGGAACTTCGGCGATGTCAATGCCGGTGCCTACGATCATGACTAGTTGCGAGCGCCGAGTCACGCTTGATCAAGACCATGAATCAGCCAGCCTGGCAACGCGTTTTCGGCTTCTGCCCGGTGCATGCCCCAGGACACGACATTCTACCCGCGATCATCCAGGACAAGTGTACATTTGAGGATTGCAGGTTAGGCGGTCCCCGGCTGGGAGCGCAATCGTGCACAGCCGAAGGCGGCTGTGCCACACCGAAACTCGCAACTCTCCTCGCAGGAGGAATTCATGGCCAACGACACGCTCACCATTGTCGACAACCGGACCAACCGGAGCTATACCCTGCCCATTGAGCACGGCGCCATTCGCTCCATGGATTTGCGGCAGATCAAGACCGGCCCCGAAGACTTCGGCCTGATGGGATACGACCCCGCCTTCATGAATACCGCATCCTGCCGCAGCACCATCACCTTCATCGACGGCGAGCGCGGCATCCTGCGCTACCGCGGCTACAACATCGAGGACCTGGCGGAAAACTGCACCTTTCTGGAAGTAGCCTACCTGCTGCTCAACGGCGAGTTGCCCTCTTCCGAGCAGTTCAAGGCCTGGGAGTACGACGTCAAGCACCACACCATGCTGCATGAAAACACCAAGGAGTCGATGAAGACCTTCCGTTACGACGCCCACCCGATGGGCATCCTGGTGAGCACGCTGGCTGGCCTGTCCACCATGTATCCGGAATCGAAAAATATCTTCGACCTGGAAAATCGGCAGCATCAGATCGTCCGCCTGATCGCCAAGATCCCGACGATTGCGGCCTTTTCCTACCGCCATAGTCGCGGCTATCCGTTCGTCTATCCCGACAACGACCTCAGCTACAGCGAAAACTTCATGAACATGCTGTGGAAGATGGTGGAGCCGAAGTACGTGGCCAACCCGGTGATGGCGCGGGCCCTGGACGTGCTCTTCATCCTGCACGCCGACCACGAGCAGAACTGCTCCGCCAACGCCATGCGCTCGGTGGGCAGCTCGCAGGCCGATCCCTACCTCTCAGCGGCGGCCGCCGCGGCGGCCCTGGCCGGCCCGCTGCACGGTGGCGCCAACGAAGCCGTGCTGCGCATGCTGGATGAGATCGGCGATGTCAAGAATGTGCCCGCCTACGTAAAGAACATCAAGGAGGGCAAGGGCAAGCTGATGGGCTTCGGTCACCGCGTCTACAAGAATTATGATCCCCGCGCCCGCATCATCAAGCAGACCGCCGAGGATGTCTTCAAGATCACCGGCCGCAATCCCAAGCTCGACATCGCCCTCGCGCTGGAAGCAATCGCGCTCCAGGACGAGTACTTCGTCACCCGCAAGCTCTACCCCAACGTGGATTTCTACAGCGGCATCATTTACCAGGCGATGGGCTTCAAACCCGACATGTTCACCGTGCTGTTTGCCATCCCGCGCATGGCCGGATGGCTGGCGCAGTGGCAGGAAATGCTGGAGGACAAGGAGCAGAAGATCGCGCGTCCGCGCCAGGTTTACCTGGGTCACGAACTACGCAAAATCGATCCGGCGAGAAAAGAAAAGCCGGCGTTGGCCCGGCGCTGAAACGAGCGTTGTAGCCCGCCGGGATGAGCGAGGTCACCATGCAATTCCACCTGCAACCCGAAGAACTCAACGTCCTGCTCGAAGCAGTCCAGCAAGAGCCCGGGCCGGCGAACGCGCTCGTCGATCGCCTTATCGATCGTGACCTGCGCTTCTCCTTCGACGAACTCCAAGACCTGGCCGACGTGCTCACCCTGCACATCGGCCGCCTGCGCGCGCAGCTCGGTGCCGCCGCCGCGCCCGATCTTCAGCGCAAGCTGACCGTGCTGGAGCACGCCCGCGACCGCGTCAACGAATGCCTGTCTATGGTGTGAGTTGAAGCGCTGTGAAGGAACTGGCTGTCTGCCCTGCCGAGTCCTGATGGAGGCTGCCTGGCGGCTGACTCCTGACTCCTGACTGCTGACTCCCGCTTTACGCCGCTTTGCTCAGCTCGGTCAGCGCGATCACCGCCAGCTCCAGGCGATCGCGCGCGCCGGTCTTGTTGAAGATGGACTGCAGGTGGCGCTTGACGGTGTTTTCGCTGATGGTCAGCTCGTGGGCGATGTCTTTGTTCTTCATGCCGCGCGCTACCAGCGCCGCAATCTGACGCTCCCGCTCCGACAGGCGCCGGATGGTTGAGGGCTCTTCTTTCGCCTCGCCCGCCATCGCGCTCAGCACCTGCTGCGCGATGTCCTCCGAAAAGGCCAATTCCCCGTTGGCGACGGAGCGAATGGCGGCGAACAGGCGCTCCGGTCCTTCACCCTTCAGCACCAGTCCGCGCGCACCCAGGCGCACCACCTGGACGTAGTCGGGCTGGTTCTCCGAGGCGGTGAGCACCACCGACGCAACCCGGCTTCCACCTTTGTCGAGCGTGCGCAGAACTTCGAAGCCATCGGTGTTGGGCATGAACAGATCCAGCACCAGCACCTCGGGATGGCTTTCGTTCACCAGTTCCAGCGCCTCGGCTCCGCTGGCCGCCTTGCCCACGACTTCAAAGTCCTTCTGTGTGTTCAGCAGCGCGCCCAGGGATTCCCGGAGCACGGCGTGGTCATCGGCGATTACGATTGGGATCCGGTTTGCCATTTACCACATTGTAAACACAGCCCGGCGTCTTTACCTAACCTAATGACTTACGATGTGGCGGGGGCTTCCCGGGATATCCGGCCACTATGGATTTTCCCGCGATTTCCTGGATGCCGGGACGGACCCAGGACAGGCTCCGGCCAGGTCCGACGGTACCCGGTGCTGGTGCCGGTGGACCCTAGGAGGAAACGCAGAACGCGAATCAGTAGTGATATATTCCGCGCAAGCCAGGCAATCATCGCGAGGAGTTCAACTTGACCGTCGAAGAGGAACTGAACCTTCTGGAGGAGAGCGTACGTCGGCTGAAGATCGAGTATGACATCTTCTTCGGCGGCGGCTCCAAGAAGCCGCCCAACGACACTGAGTGGAAGGTCCAGAACCTGATCCGGAAGTTCAGCGATTCTTCCAAGCTGAGCTTTCCCCAGCGCTTCAAGTACAACGGCATCGCGCAGCGCTATGCCCTGTTCAGCGACCTGTGGCGGCAGAAGATGAAAATCAAGGAAGAGGGTTATCGCCGCCCCCAGGACGCCGCGCTCGGCATCTCCGGATTGCGCCGCGAGGAAGAGCAGGCGGCCGCCGCCGCGCTGCAAGCGGTTGCGGTCGATGCCGGGCAACCCTTCAAAGTGCGCTGCTCCGATGTCGATGCCGAACCCGCGGCCGTCCGCTCCTTGTTTGACGCCATGATGGACGCTAAAAAGAAGGCCGGGCAAGCCGCGGACCCCAACACCTTCGAATCTTTCAAGGCCTTCGTCAAGAAGAAGACCGCCCAGATCCGGACGGAGTCCGGCTGCCCCGGCGTCGAGTACTCGGTCGAGGTGCAGGATGGCAAGGTGCGGTTGAAGGCGAAGGGGCAGGCTTAGTTTCAGTTTCGAGTTTCAGTTCCAGCGCGCAGTTGTGAGGCCGGCTCACGCTCGTTCGCCGAGCCGCTAGCTCCTAGCTGCTAGCCCCTCCCAAGGCACTTCCCACGCCGCCGCGAGACGCTCCACAGTGGAACCATGACCCACCCGGCCCTGGTCGAACTGGCCGTCCGCTGGCTGCGCTCCCACTATCGCTGCGGAATCATTCTCTCGGAACAGGCCTGCTGCAGCGGCGAAGTCCCCGACGTGATCGCCTGGAAGGCGCGTTGCCGCTCGGTGCTGGTGGAGTGCAAAGTTTCCCGCGCCGATTTTCTCGCCGATCGCGCCAAGCCCTGGCGCATGGGTATGGGCAAAGACTCGCAGGGCGCGCTCGGTTGCGAACGCTTCTACATGGCGCCGGCCGGGCTGATTGCTCCGGCCGAACTGCCCGCGGGATGGGGATTGCTGGAAGTGCGGGGGCGCAAGGTGGAAGTCGCGGTCGCCTGCAACAAGCGCCGCTCCCTGCGCACGCCCGAGGGTCTGCTCAACGAGATGAACCTCCTGCTGGCCAGCTTGCGGCGGGTGGAAATCCGCATCGAGCCGCAGACCATCACCGACTTCTTGAAGTGGGAAAACCGCCTGGCGCGCTACAACGGCGGCACCCTGCCGCAGGGCGTGGAAGATCCGGCCACAACGAACGGCTATTTGCGGGTTTCGTAGCGAAATCTTGCGATTCACCACTGAGACACCGAGCACACCGAGTTTGTGGCTGCGTGTTCTCGGCGAACTCGGTGTCCTCTGTGTCTCGGTGGTTCCAACCTTCCCGGCAAGGAACGCGCCAAGCTGAACATCCATATCGTGACGCCGGTCACAGCTACTCTGTTCGCTGTTAATATTTAATTTTGCTTCCCGCAAAACTCCGCCCACATGAAAGGGACTCATGGCTAAGATTCAGCGCGCCATCCTCAGCGTTACCGATAAGACCGGCGTGGTGGAATTCGCCCGTCAACTGGCGGGCCTCGGGGTCGAATTGATTTCCACCGGCGGCACCGCCCGCCTGCTGCGCGACAGCGGCATCGCGGTAAAGGACATTTCCGAGCTCACCGGCTTCCCCGAGATGCTGGATGGCCGCGTCAAGACGCTGCACCCCCGCGTCCACGGCGGCATCCTGCACATGCGCGCCAATCCTGAACACCGCTCCACCGTGGCCGAGCACGGCATCGAGCCCATCGACATGGTGGTGGTCAACCTCTACGCCTTCGAAAAGACCGCCGCCAAGCCGGGCGTGGGGTTCCAGGAGATCATCGAGAACATCGATATCGGCGGGCCCTCGATGATCCGCTCCGCCGCCAAGAATTTTCACGATGTCGCCGTGGTCACCTCGCCCGCCGACTACCCCGCCATCGTGGAGGAAATGCGCGCCTCCGGCGGCGAACTCTCCGGCCCCACCAAGTGGAAGCTGGCGCAGAAGGCCTTCGCGCTCACCGCCTCCTACGATTCCGCTATCGCCTCCACCCTGGAGCGCGTGCACGCCAACGGCAGCTTTGAATTGCAGCCCCAAGGCGGCTTTCCGCCGACCTTGCGCCTGCGCTACAACAAGGTCATGGACCTGCGTTACGGCGAGAATCCCCACCAGAAAGCCGCCATGTATTCCGACGGCAGCTCCATCGGCGTCGCCAATGGCAAGCAGCTCCAGGGCAAAGAGCTTTCCTACAACAACATCGTCGACCTG
Organism: Terriglobia bacterium; assembly: GCA_963797035.1. GTDB lineage: Bacteria > Acidobacteriota > Terriglobia > Terriglobales > Acidobacteriaceae > JAIQGF01. The sequence continues at coordinate 298,334 of CAWCOC010000017.1, read as the reverse complement.
CAGGCTTCCTGGGACCTGGCCGCCGAATTCGACCAGCCTTTCTGCGCCATCATCAAGCACACCAATCCCTGCGGCAGCGCCGTGGGGAAGGACTTGATCGAGGCCTTCCAGCGCGCCTTCGCGTGCGATCCCGTCTCCTCCTTCGGCAGCGTCATCGCCCTCAACCGCCCGGTCGATGGCGCGACGGCGGAAGCCATCGCCGGCTTGCGCCACAATGGCGTTGCTCTGTTCATCGAGTGCATCATCGCTCCATCCTTCGATGAAGCTGCGCGCGCCCGCTTCGGCAAGCGCAAGGACCTGCGCGTTCTCGAGGTCACGCCTGGGCCGATGAAGTACGTCGTCAAGGCGGTTTCCGGCGGCGTGCTTCTCCAGGACAACGACCTGCACCAGCTCGATCCCGCCACCGTCAAGGTGGTCAGCCGGCGGCCGCCCAGCGAGCAGGAGATGAACGACCTGCTGTTCGCCTGGAAGATCTGCAAGCACGTGAAATCGAACGCCATCCTCTACGCCCGCGATGGCCGCAGCGTGGGCGTCGGCGCCGGCCAGATGAGCCGCGTCGATTCCGCCAAAATCGGCGCCATGAAGTCGGTGCTCGGCACCCAGGGCTCGGTGGCCGCTTCCGACGCCTTTTTCCCCTTCCCGGACGGGGTGGAAGAAATCGCCAGGGCCGGCGCAACCGCCATCATTCAGCCGGGAGGCTCGGTCCGCGACCAGGAAATCATCGACGCCGCCAACCAGCTCGGCCTGGCCATGGTCACCACCGGAATCCGGCACTTCCGGCACTAGAGGAGTTTCCGGAGCATCTCGAATCGGCAGGCTACACCGCGTATGTGGAATTGGTGGGGCTCGACCGCGTAAATGGGAATGGAATTGGGTGGGTCCCAGCGCCCTCGCCGGGACCAAAGTCGATTGCCCAGGAATCGATCTGCCTGCGGGCGCACTCGCCCGCAGGAATCCGCCCCGTAGGACCTAAGTAACCACCGTTATTCCGCCTCCCACCGCAACTACTCTGCCAAATTCGCGTAAAATTACAATGACACCCGCCGGATGGGTTCGGCATCCAAACCGTGGTGGTATTTCTGTCTCGTTTAAGGACCTGAATGATTACCGGGAAGCCTGCTGTAGTTGTCCTTTTGCTTGCCTCTCTGGCTGGTGTCGCGCAAACCGCTCCGGCGAAACCTGCGGGAGCGCCGCCACAGCTATCGACTCCGGGCGCGTCTGCCCCCGCGTCCCGGCCAGCCAAAAAAGCCGATCATGCCGCCGCGTACTATCACTACGCCATGGCGCACATGTACGAGGAACTGGTCGCCATGTACGGCCGTCCCGAGTACGCCAATAAGGCGATCGACGAGTACCGGCTGGCGATCGAGAGCGATCCCTCGTCCGAGTATCTGAATGCCGGGCTCGCCGAGCTGTATGCCAAGACCGGCCGCATTGCCGATTCGGTGCGGGAAGCGCAGGAGATCGTCAAGCGCGATCCCAACAACCTGGAGGCGCGTAAGCTGCTGGGGCGCATTTACCTGCGCTCGCTTCCCGATTCGCAGGCCGGCGCGCAATCCACCGAGATCCTGAAGCGCGCCATCGAGCAATACGAGGCGATCGTCCGCCTCGAGCCCAAGAACGTTGAAAACCACGTGCTGCTCGGGCGGCTCTACCGGCTGCAGAACGAGTTGCTGAAGGCGGAGAACGAATTCAAAATCGCGGTCAGCCTGGAGCCCGGTTCCGAAGAGGCCCTCACCACCCTCGCCTATCTCTACAACGAGGAAGGCGATTCCAAGCGCGCCGCCGAGGTGCTGAAGGGAGTTCCCGAAGCCCAGCGTAGCGCCAAGCTGTACTCCGCCCTCGGCTACACCTACGAACAGCAGAAGGATTACAAGAACGCCATCGCGGCCTACAAGAAAGCCGTCGAAACCGAACCCGACAACCTGGACGCAGTGCGCGGCCTGGCGCAGAACCTGATGAGCGACAATCAGACCGAAGCTGCGCTGGAACAGTACCGCACCATCGTGGAAGCCGATCCGCACGATGTGCAAAGCCTGATGCGCATCGCCGAAATCCAGCGCCGCAGCGGCAAGTTCGACGATGCCCTGGCCACGCTCAAGAAAGCCGGAGGCGAGGTCCAGGACTCGCTCGAGGTCCCCTACAACGAAGCTGTCATTTACCAGGCGCAGGGAAAGTTTGATGAGGCCATCCAGATCCTCAACCGCCTGCTGCAGAAGAGCGAGAAAACCGACGGCAACTACACCGCCGGCGAACGCAACAATCGGGCCGTGTTCCTGGAGCGGTTGGGCGGCATCTACCGCGACACCGGCAAGACGCAGCTCGCAATCGAGACGTTCCGCAAGATGCTCGCCCTCGGCGACGACAACGTCACCCGCGGCTACCAGCAGCTGATCGACACCCATCGCGAGGCCAAGCAGTGGAAGGAAGCCACGGTGGTGGCGCAGGAAGCCGTCGCGAAAGTCCCCAAGGACCGCAACCTGAAGCTGGTGCTGGCCGGGCAACTGGCCGATACCGGACAGGTGGACCAGGGAATCAACATGACGAAGAGCATGTTGAAGGGAACCCCGGATGACCGTGAGGTCTACATCGCCCTCGCCCAGATGTACAGCCGGCTGAAGCGCTGGCCGGACGCGGAAGAGGCGCTCGCCAAGGCCGATAAGCTTTCCACCAAGCCGGAGGAGAAGGACTACATCAACTTCGTCGCCGGTTCCATGTACGAGCGGCAGAAGAAATACGAACAGGCCGAGCAAGCCTTCCGCAAGGTGCTGGCCACCGATCCCAACAACGCCGTCACCCTGAACTACCTCGGCTACATGCTCGCCGACCGCGGCGTCCGCCTGGAGGAAGCGCTCGGCTACGTGAAGAAAGCCATCCAGCTCGATCCGCAGAACGGCGCCTACCTGGATTCACTCGGCTGGGCCTACTTCAAGCTGGGCAATTATGCGCTGGCGGAAGAGAACCTGCGCAAGGCCATGGACCGCATCCAGAACGATCCCACCGTGCTCGACCACATGGGCGACCTGCTGCAGAAGACCGAGCGGCTGAAATTGGCCACTGCCTATTGGGAGCGCGCCTTGTCGGAGTGGGCCAAGAGCGTGCCCACCGAGGTCGACACCACCGAACTCGCCAAGGTGCAGAAGAAGCTCGATACCGCCAAGGTAAGACTGGCCAAGCAAAACGAGCGCAAAGCCGAGGCGGTAAAACCCTAGTTGCGGAGAGCGGAAACTAGAAACTGGAAAATGAAACTGGAAACTTCGTAGCCCGGCCGCTCTCGGCCGGGTTTCGTTTTAGTTTTCATTTCTTATAACGAGTGTCATTCCGAGCGGAGCGAGATGTTGTAACGAAGTGTTATTCCGAGCGGAGCGAGGAATCTGTTGTAGTCACCACTCGAATCTAGGCCTCGGACAATCTCTCCGGCCGCCCTTCTTCTTTTTGCATCCCAATCCATAAAGACCAAGGAGCCATCCATGGCCGGAAAAAAGACTGCCACAAAAAAGACCACGAAGCGACGCTGGGTCCGCAACGTCAACACCGATTCCACCCATCCTCCCGAAGGCCTGTTCACCAAGAGCGCCGCCACCATTGCCCGGACGCTGGCTTCGAAGAAGGTCTCGCCCAAGGGTCCGGCTTCCGGCCTGCGCATGCTGACCTATTTCATCAACCGCGGCGGACGCGGGCTCACGGCAAAACGGCGGGCGGAGCTGGAGCGGGCCAAGGCGATGCTTTCCAAGCGGGTGCATCGCGAGCGCGATTCGCAAAAACGCGCTGCCTGAGCGCGCCTGCGCTCATGTCGGTACTTGCAACCGGAAACTGGAAACTGGACACTGTACTCATGCTGGCTTCCTACGCCGCGCGCGTTGAGCAAAGCCGTGGGCGGCGCCACCCCGAGGCGCCTCATCCCTATCGCTCGGATTACCAGCGCGACCGCGACCGTGCCATCCACGCGCGCGCCTTCCGGCGCCTGGAAGACAAGACCCAGGTTTTCACCCGCCGCTACTCCGACCACTTCCGCAATCGCCTGACGCATACCATCGAGGTCGCCCAGATCTCCCGCACCATCGCCGCGCAACTCGGCCTGGAAGTCGACCTGGTGGAAGCTCTCGCCCTGGTGCACGATCTCGGCCATCCGCCCTTCGGTCATGCCGGCGAGAAGGCGCTCGACGCCGCCATGCGCGTCCACGGTTCGTTCTTCGACCACAACCTGCACGCGCTGCGCATCGTCGAGGATTTTGAGCAGCGTTACGCCGGCTTTCGCGGGCTGAACCTCACCTTCGAGGTCCGCGAGGGCATCATCAAGCATTCGCGCGACTACAGCCCGCGGGAATTTCCCCAGCTTCGCGAGTATCTGCTCGACCAGCGCCCGCCGCTGGAGGCGCAGCTCATCGACTTGACTGACGAGATCGCCTACAGCACCGCCGATCTCGACGATGGCTACGAGGCGCATCTGCTCACTCTGGAACACGTCCGCGCCGGGGTCCCACTGTTCGACCGGCTCTACACCGACGCGGAAGGGCTTTATCCCGACGCCCGCGAGAAGCTGAAATTCAACGAGGCGCTCAAGCACCTGCTGGATGCCTTCGTCACCGACCTGATCGAAAACACGACGCGCAGAATCGCCGATGCCGGGGTTCACTCGCTTGCCGATGTGCGCGCCTGCCCGGAGCGGCTGGTGGCCTTCAGCCACGAAATGAACGTAGCGCGCAACCAGCTCAAGGCGTTCCTGTACACCCAGATTTACCTGAGTGAACCCTTGCAGCCGGAGAAATCCCACGCCGAGCGCGTGGTCGCCGACCTGTTCGAATATTGGACCTCGCATCCCGAGGAACTGCCCGCCAGCTATCGCGAGCAGATCAATCGCGAGCCCGCCTACCGCGTGGTCTGCGACTACATTGCCGGCATGACCGATAGTTTCATCCTGCGCAGGCACGAAGAACTTCTCGGACACGCCAAGTCGATTGTCGATTGATCACAGCAGCCCGCCCCCGGCGCCGTCGCTTTTTCCAGATCCAGGTAGGCCCCACCCTCGCTTTCGCAGAACCAGGCAGGTCCCAGCCCTCGCTTTTTCCAGATCCAGGTAGGCCCCGCCCCTCGCTTTCTCCAGAACCAGGTAGGCCCCAGCCCTCGCTTTTTCCAGATCCAGGTAGGCCCCGGCGCCCCCGCCGGGGCTGCCGCTCACGCCCCACGAAAGCTGTCCCGCGGCGGCCGCCCTCGGCCGCCGCAACTTGCTGCCCGGCAAACCGGTGACTTCCGGTTTGTGGGGCGTGTCATCCGGAGCGAGCGACGCACCCAAATGCAAGCCGCCCAACCCCGGCCTTCAGCTAAAATCAACTTCCGATGAAAGCCACACTCGTATTCCTTCTCGCCCTTTCCGTCTGTTCTGCCGCCGCCGGCCAGGAGACCGCCGTTCCCCTTCCTCAGGAGCCGCATCACCACCTGGTGCTGGAAAACGAGTACACCCGCGTATTCGACGTGAAGATTCCGGCACACCAGTCCACCCTGATGCACCGCCACGACCACGATTTCGTCGCCGTCATACTTGACCCGGCCGATATCCAGATCGCAACCGCCGGGCAACCGGCAACCACCGGGCGCGCCGGCAAAGGCGAGGTCCGTTTTGCCGTGGCCCCCGTGAGCCACCGCATCTCGAACAACGGCGATATGCCGTATCGCAACATCGTCATCGAAATCTTGAAGAAGAAAGCCTCTCAGCAGAGCACGCCGGAGCGCGGTCTCGAAATCGGTCACGGCGGCCTCTCCGATATCGTGGTCGACAACAATGAAGTTCGCGTCCAGGACGTGCAGATCGCGGCCGGCGGCATGCTCCACAAGCACACCCACAAGTATCCCTTCCTGGTAGTGGCGCTCAGCGATCTCGACCTGCACAACATGCCGCAGGGCAAGCCGGCGAAGATGGTCCATCTGAAAAACGGTGAGGTGAAGTGGATCGGCGCCGGTTCCACCCACGAGATGATGAACATGGGCCAGCAGGAGGCCCACTTCGTCGAGGTGGAATTCAAGTGAAGCAGGAGTCAGGAGTCGGCGTAACCCGCGCAAACATGCGTTCACAGGAAAGGCCCGGAAACCATCCGGGCCTTTCTTGCTGACTACTGACTACTGACTCCTGCTCCTACGTCACCGTGCTGCCCGTCTTGTGGTCGGCCACCGTGCTCAGGCCTGGGCTCACCACCTCGGTTTTTCCCGCCAGCAGTTGCCGCAGCACGAACTGCAGGATGCCGCCATGCTTGTAGTAGAGCGCTTCCTGCGGGGTATCGATCCGCAGGCTCACGGTGAACTCGCACGCCGTACCTTGCGCGCGGCGGGCGCGCACCGTCACCTTCTGTCCCGGCTGGTAGTCGTCGATCAGTTTGCGCAGCCCGGTAATCTCGTAGGTCTCCTCGCCCGTCAGACCCAGGGTTTCGTGATCGTCGCCGGAGCCAAACTGCAGCGGCAGCACGCCCATGCCCACCAGGTTAGAGCGATGAATGCGCTCGAAGCTTTCGGCGATCACCGCGCGCACCCCCTGCAGCATCGGCCCCTTCGCCGCCCAGTCGCGCGACGATCCCGAGCCGTACTCCTTCCCGGCGAGGATGATCAGCGGCACCTTCTCCTGCTTGTATTTCATCGCCGCGTCGAAGATCGTCATCTCCTCGCCGTCCGGCAGGTGACGCGTGAAGCCGCCCTCGGTCTTGGGCACCAGCTTGTTGCGCAGCCGGATATTCGCGAAGGTGCCGCGCATCATCACTTCGTGGTTGCCGCGCCGCGAGCCATAAGAATTGAAGTCCTTCACCTCGACGCCGTGCGCGATCAGGTATTTGCCCGCCGGGCTGTCGGGCTTGATGGATCCCGCCGGCGAGATATGGTCGGTGGTCACGCTGTGTCCCAGTACCGCCAGCACGCGCGCCCCGGTGATGTCGTTCACCTCCGGCGGTATCAGTCCCATGCCCTCGAAGTATGGCGGGTCCTTGATATAAGTGGACTTCGCGTCCCAGGCGAAGGTCTCGCCCGCGGGCACGTCCAGCGACTGCCAGCGCTCGTCGCCCTTGTAGACGTCGGCGTAGCTGCTGCGGAACATGCCGCCGTCGATGGATTTCGCGATCGCCTCTCCTACCTCCTGCGAGGTCGGCCAAAGGTCGCGCAGGAACACCGGCTTGCCTTGCTGATCGCGGCCCAATGGCTCTTTGGCCAGATCGATGTCGATGCGCCCGGCCAGCGCGTACGCCACCACCAGCGGCGGCGACATCAGGTAGTTGGCCCGGACCTCGGAATTGATTCGTCCTTCGAAATTGCGATTGCCGCTCAGCACCGATACCGCCACCAGCTCTTTCTCGTTGATGATGTCGGAAATCTCCGCCGGCAGCGGCCCCGAGTTTCCGATGCAGGTGGTGCAGCCGTACCCGACCAGGTTGAAGCGCAGCTTGTCCAGGTAAGGCGTGAGCCCCGCTTTCTTGTAGTACTCGGTCACCACCTTCGATCCCGGCGCCAGCGAGGTCTTCACCCAGGGCTTGGTCTCCAGCCCGCGCTCCACGGCTTTCTTCGCCAGGATTCCGGCGGCCAGCATCACCGACGGGTTCGAGGTGTTGGTGCAGCTGGTGATCGCGGCAATCACCACGCTGCCGTGCCGCAGCTCCTTGCGCAGGTCCACCATCACCGGCTTGTCCGCCGAGGGCGCCGCCGCGTCTTCCAGTCCCACCGCCGTGCTGCCGCCTTCGCCTTCGAATCGTCCCACCTGCTTGTCGTTTTTCTCCGGCGTCTTGCTGCCGGGACGCAGCAGCGTGGGCAGCGTCTGCCGGAATCCATCGGGAACGTTGAACAGCCGCACCCGGTCCTGCGGACGCTTCGGCCCAGCCACGCTCGGCTCTACCGAGCCAAGATCGAGTTGCAGGTAGGTGGAATAGGTCGCCTCCGGAAAGTTCGGCGTGTGGAACAGGCCTTGCTCCTTGCAGTACGCCTCTACCAGCGCGACCTGCTCCTCGCTGCGTCCGCTCAGCCGCAGGTAGTTCAGCGTCTCGGCATCAATCGGGAAGATGCCGCAGGTGGCGCCGTATTCCGGCGACATGTTGCCGATGGTGGCGCGATCGGCCAGCGCCAGCGTGTGCAGCCCCGGCCCGTAGAACTCCACGAACTTGCCGACCACGCCCTCGCGCCGCAGCATTTCCGTGATCGTCAGCACCAGGTCGGTCGCGGTGGAACCTTCCTTCAGCTTGCCCGTCAGCTTCACGCCCACCACGTTCGGAATCAGCATGGAGACCGGCTGGTTCAGCATGGCGGCCTCGGCTTCAATGCCGCCCACGCCCCACCCCAGTACGCCCAACCCGTTGATCATCGTCGTGTGCGAGTCCGTGCCCACCAGCGTATCTGGATAGGCCACAGGGCGGCTGCCGTTGCGCGCCGCGCCCACAAAAACCACCCGCGCCAGGTATTCCAGGTTCACCTGGTGCACGATGCCGGTATCCGGCGGCACGATTTTCAGGTTCTCGAAAGCGCCCTGGCCCCAGCGCAGGAAGGCGTAGCGCTCCTGGTTGCGCTGGAATTCCAGGTCGGCATTCACCTGGAACGACCACTGCGTCCCGAACTCGTCAACCTGCACCGAGTGGTCAATCACCAGCTCAGCCGGCGAAATCGGATTGACGCTTTCCGGGATGCCGCCCAGCTTTTCCACCGCTTCGCGCATGGCCGCCAGGTCCACCACCGCCGGCACGCCGGTGAAATCCTGCAGCAGCACGCGGCTGGGCGTGAACGCGATTTCCTTCACCGGCGCCGCCTTGCCGTCCCAGCCGGCCAGCGATCGGATGTCGTCCGCCTTCACCGCTTTCCCATCCTCGGTGCGCAGCAGATTTTCCAGCAGGATGCGAAGCGAGTACGGCAGGTGGGTGGTCGAGATGCCCTGCTTGTCGAGGGCGTCGAGACGAAAAATATCGTATTCCTTGCTGCCGACGCGCAGCGTAGAGCGGCTGCCAAAGCTGTTAGTCATGACTTTATTCCAATCTGAGTATGGATTGTGCGGCTGCGCCCGCGATTTCACCGGTATGAGTTCTGCGGAAGCGCTCGCCGGCCCTATGACAACCCTCCAGTCTAAAACAAATGCGGGTGGTCGGCGTCAGTTTCGCGGCGTGAGGCGAATCACATGCTACTTTTTCAGAATTAGGTAGGTTTCGGAATTAGGTAGGTTTCAGACGTAGGTTTCACAATTACGTAGGTTTCAGAATTAGGTAGGCCCCGGCGCCCTCGCCGGGGCTGCCGTTCACGCCAACCAAAACTGTCCTGCAGCGGCCGCCCTCGGCCGCTGCCACCTGCCGCCGGGGATATTCTGGAAGCCGTAACCGATTCCTCCCCATCGCATCCACTAACGTCATGCTCTATCGCTGCTCCCCTCTGCTCGTAATCGCCTTCATCTTTGCCCTTGGCTGCGGCGGCGGCCAGATGAGCACCAGCACGCCTCCCCCTCCGCCCGTCCCGCTGCCGCAATTGCAGCTCGCAACCTTCGTCTCCGGCCTGTCGTCGCCGGTTGGCCTGGAATCGGCGCACGACGGCAGCGGCCGGCTGTTCGTTCTCGAACAGGCGGGGACCATCCGTATCATCCGCAACGGAGCCGTGGTCGCGACTCCGTTCCTGGACATCACCGGAAAAGTCGCCAGCGGCGGCGAACTGGGCTTGCTCGGTTTGACCTTCCATCCCGCCTTCTCCTCCAACCATAAGTTCTATGTCGACTACACGCGACCCATGGGAGCGCAATGGGAGACGGTGGTTGCCGAGTACCTGACCTCCACCAATCCTGACCAGGCCGACCCGGCCACCGAGCGCATCCTGCTGACGGTGGCGCAGCCTTTCTCCAACCACAACGGCGGACAGTTGGCCTTCGGACCCGATGGCTTTCTCTACATCGCCCTCGGAGATGGCGGCAGCGGCGGCGATCCGATGGGCAACGGTCAGAATCGCCAGGTGCTGCTTGGCAAAATCTTGCGGATCGACGTGAACTCTGCCGCTGGCGGAAAGCCCTACGCCATCCCCCCCGACAATCCGTTTGCCGCCGCCGGAGGCGCCCCGGAAATTTTCGCGTATGGCCTTCGCAACCCGTGGCGCTTTTCTTTCGATACAAGCAACGGCACTTTGTTCGCAGGCGACGTGGGCGAGAGTAGCTTTGAAGAAGTGGACATCATTCAGAAGGGCGTGAATTACGGCTGGAACGTGATGGAAGGAACGCACTGCTTCCAGCCGGCGACCGGGTGCAACCTGACCGGGCTCACGCTTCCCATCAACGACTACGGCCGCGACCAAGGCGCCACCGTGATCGGCGGATTCGTTTACCGCGGCTCCTCCATTCCTGCCCTGGCAGGCGCCTATGTCTTCGGGGATTTCATCAGTGGCAGGATTTGGGGCCTGCGGCTGAACTCCTCCGGCGCTTGGGAGAGGACACAGTTGGCCGATACCGGAAAAAACATCTCTTCCTTCGGCCGCGATGAAAGCAATGAGTTGTACGTAGTGGATTACTCCGGCGCGGTGTGGCGGCTGGCCGCAAAGTAGGCGGTTGAAGCCTGTGGTTTGTCTATCCTCTGTGCCGGCGCTGCGCCCGCGACGGTTTCTCTTCCACCACCGCGAATTGCAGCTTACGCTGCACGTTGTCGATCCGGTCCAGGATTACCTTCACCTTCTCGCCCAGCGAATACTTCTTCTTCGTCCTCTGGCCGGCAATCTGCTTGGTCGAATCGTTGTAGATGTAGTGATCGCCGGTAAGCGTGGAGATCGGCACCAGCCCTTCAATGAACATGTCCATCAGCTCGACGAAAAACCCAAACTTGGTGACGCTGATGATCAGCCCCTCGAACTCCTCCCCGACCCGGTCCGCCATGAACTTTATTTTCTTCCACTCCATCAGCTCGCGCTCGGCATCATCGGCGCGCCGCTCCGCTTCCGACGATTCCAGCGCGATCTCGTGCAGCACCTCCGGCGAGATCGGCCCATCCAGCGCCTGTGTGGCACGGGTCTCCAACCCGTGCTTGCCGCCGTGTCCCGCTCGCTTCGGCGATCCCTTCGCGCACGGCGAATCCTGCTTTTCCTCAAGCCTGGCGCCTGAAGCCTGAAGCCTGCTTTCCGCCCACGCTCCTCTTTTCTCGCTCAGTACTCCGGTCCCCACCGGCACCGCGCCGTCGTGCTTCTCCGCCGAATCGCGCAGCACCTCCTTCAGAATGCGGTGCACGATCAAGTCCGGATAGCGCCGGATGGGCGACGTAAAGTGCGTGTAGGTCGGCGCCGCCAGCGCGAAGTGCCCTACGTTTTCCTCCGAATACTTCGCCTGCTTCAGCGAGCGCAGCATCAGGTACGACAGGATCCGCTCCTCCGGCTTGCCGGCGATTTTCTCCGTCAGCTTCTGATACATGCGCGGCGTGATGTGCACGTCCTGCGGGATTTCCAATTCGCGCCGCTGCTGTCCGGCGCGCGTCCGCTGCGGCCCACGACCCGGCCGCCGCTGGTCGGTGTAGGCGAAGCGCCGCACCGGCAACGCGCCCACGCCCAGCGAGTAGCCGAACGCCGCCGCGATGCTCTCGAACTCGTACACCCGCTTGGGATCGGGTTTCTCATGGATGCGGTAGAGCGACGGCACGTTCTTGCTCTCCAGGTACGAGGCCACGCTCTCGTTGGCGGCCAGCATGAATTCCTCGATCAGCCGGTGCGCGAAATTCCGCTCCGAGCGCGTGATCGCTTTCATCAACCCGTGCTCGTCGAATTCGATCACCGGCTCCGGCAGGTCGAAGTCAATCGACCCGCGCCGCACCCGTTTGCGGTTCAGGATCATGGCCAGCTCGCGCATCAGCTCGAACCCCTCCACCAGTGCGTGATAGCGCTGGCGCAGCTGGACGTCGCCCTCCAGGATGGCGTTCACGTCGGTGTAGGTCATGCGCTCGGCGGAGCGGATGACCCCCGGGCAAATCTGGTAACGCTGGATCTCGCCCTGGCCATCGATCTCCATCACGCACGACATCACCTGCCGCTCCACCTGCGGGCGCAGCGAGCACAGGTCGGTGGAAAGTTCCATCGGCAGCATGGGCACGGCGCGGTCGGGAAAGTACACCGAGTTGCCGCGCAGCCGCGCCTCCGCGTCCAGGGCCGAGGACTCGCGCACGTACTGCGCCACGTCTGCGATGTGCACCTGCAACTCGAAATTCCCCTGCGGCAAGCGTCGAACCAGGACCGCATCGTCAAAATCGCGCGCGGTTTCGCCGTCGATGGTCACGATGGACAGATGACGATAGTCGCGCCGCCCGCGCAATTCACGTGGGGTTAACACTCCCCCGAAAGCCTGTGCCTCCTCCAGCACGTCGGCAGGAAAGCGGTGCGGCAGGTGGTACTTGCGGATGATGATCTCCACGTCCACCCCGAAGTCGTCTTCGTAGCCCAGGATTTCCAGCACGCGCCCGCGCGGGTTCTGCGTGGGTGTGGGCCAGTCGGTGATCTCGACATCGACCACCACGTTTTCCAGGTCCTCCATCACCTCGCGCCGTCGTGCTTCTGTTCCCAGCACGCGATGACGTTCCTTCTTGTTTTTCTTTTCTTCGGCGACCTCTGGGGCGGGTGGTCGTTCCGCGCCGCGCGGAATCACGATATCGAGCATGATCTTCTCGTCCATCGGGGTCACGTAGTTGTATCGAGTTCCGTAGTGGAAGGTGCCGACCACGGTGGCGTGCGCCCGCCCCATCACCCTGACGATCTGGCCTTCGGACCGGGGTCCCCAGGCGGCGCTTCGCCGACTGGGGTGGTCGGACCGGCCATCGCCGCGTTCGCGGCGCAACTCCACCAGCACGCGGTCGCCGTGCATGGCGTTGTCCATGTTTTGCGGGCTGATGTAGATGTCGCCGTTGAGCCGCTGGCGCAGTTCTTCGCTATCGGGAATCACGAAGCCGTAGCCGTCGCGGTGCATGGTCAGTCGCCCCGAGACCAGGTTCTGGTTGCTGGATTTTTGTGGAATGGCGTAGCGGTCGCCGTCGTGCGCCACCAGTTCGCCGCGCTTCACCATCTGGTCGAGGCGCTCGGAGAACGCCCGGCGCTCTTCCCCGCGCACGCCCAGCTCGCGCACCAACTGCTTCAGGCCGGCCGATTGCTTGGGCTGCTGCCCGATTTTTTTCAGGATCGTGCTATCGGAAATCATCGCTCCCATTGGATGCAGCGACCGCCGGGAAGGCGAATCAAGTTGAGGCGCCTTGCGGGCGTGAGCGCAGCGGGAGCCCGCAGCCGAAATCCCGAGGGCTTGGACGAGGGATCCTTGCCCTTAAGTCGCACCCAGCGCCGGGGGGTTTCTAAACTGCCGGCATGGCATGGTCGGTCATGCCGCGGCGGATGTCGGCGGTCAGGGGGTCGTCGGGAAAGGATGCCGCAAAGCTGACCAGCGCGGCACGAGACGCCGGCGTGCTGTTGTGCAACAGCCCTTCCAGCGCCGACTTCCGCGCCTGCAGCTGCTGGCTGCGGTCGGTGACCACGCGCGCCAGCAGCACCGCCGCCCGGTCGGAGACAATGCCGGCCGCCGCCTGCACCGCGCGCCGGGCGTTGGCACTCCGGCCAGGATTGTCGGAGAACAGGAACTTCTCCAGGTCGGGAATGGTGTCGGCGCTCTTCAAGAAAATCAGTTCGTCCAGCGCCTGTTCCAGCACGTCGCCCTGCAGGAAGGGCAAGGCCGCCGCCAGCAATTGTGCCCGCCCCGCGGCGCGCGTCTTGATCAGCGCCGCCGCCGCCGCGCGCTGCACTCTCACGTCGGCGTGCTGCAGCACCGGCGCCACGTGCACCGCCATATCGCGGTCGGCCAGGTCTCCCAGCAGCATGCAGGCGTTGCGCACCACGTACCAGCGCGAATCCGCCAGCCGCTGCCGCACCACCTCGATGCCCACCGGACCCATGCGCGCGATCAGGCGGATGATCGCCATGCGGTTCTGGCCGGCGTCTTCGATCTCCAGGCGCTGAAACAGGAACTCCACCGCGGGCGCGCCGGCGCGATGAATCATGGTGGCGGTCCGCCGCGCCCAGGCCGAGTCGCCGCGCTTCTCCAGGTAAAGCTCGACCACGCGTTCGAAGGCCGATGCCGGCAGCAGTTGCCCCAGCATCCTGCCGCAGCACTCCGCGTGGGCCTCCTGATTGTGCGCCAGCAGCTGTTCCATGGCGGAACCGGCGCTCTGCACGATCTCGTAATCTTCGTAGACGGCCGCCGACTTGGACAGCGCCGCCAGCGCGTTGAGCACCTGCTTGTGCCGGAAGGAGTCGAAGACGTCGCGCTGCAATAGCTCCACCAGCTTGTCGGTGGCGACTTGCGCAAACCCGGTGTGCACGCCGCCCATGCCCGCGATCAGCTCCGGCAACCGCGACAGCTCCTCCACTTCGATCTGCTCCGGTTCGCGGTCGAGGACTTTCAGGTAATGCAGCGCCACCTCGGTGGCGTCGACCGCCAGCGCTTTGCGCATCAGGTCGCGAATGTGTTCCATCAGCCGGGTGAAATCGCCGCGCTGGAAGCGCTCGATGGCCAGCAGTTTCTGGTGCTTTTCCTCCGGCGGCAGCGCGATCCAGTTCAGCTCGGTCTGCACCTTCTCCACCAGGTGGGTGGGGAAGCTGTATTCTTGAAAAAATTTGGAGAGCCGGCCGGCCAGCTTCTCCGCCATCTGCGTCGCCCGCAGGCAGCGGGCGAGGGCGTGCACCACCTTTTCTTCCACCACGAAGGCATCGCCGCCGCTGGGAGCCGCCGCCAGTTGCTGCGCCGCCCAGTCCATCGCGCGCGCCTGCACCAACTCCGCCGCCACCTCGCTGGGAGGCAGCGCTTTCAACTGCTCCCGCCGTGACTCGGGGAAGGCCGCCAGCACGGCATCCGGATGCAGGCCGTGCAGCATCTGGGCCAGCGACTCGTAGGCTTTGTCGCGCTCCCCGCCCTGGGCCGCCATGGCCGCTTCGATCATGGGCGTGACCCGCGACAGGATCTCGTCCGGGCCGCCGCTGGCTCCACCTCCGCCGCCGCCGGCGCCGGATTGTCCGACGCCGCCAAATTCGCCCGCCACCCCAAATTCGCCCGAGCCTTGCGCGTGCAGAAACGCTTCGGTATCCATTTCCAGCAGGGTGTCGCCGCCGTCGGTGCGGCGCTGGGTCTTGCTGGCGGGAAAAATGCGCACGCCCTCAATCTGCTGGCGCGCCAGGAACGGGGTGGCCCCGCCGATCGCCTCGATCTTCCGCATCGGCGTGGCCAGTACGCTCAGCGCCGCCTTGTACCGGCTCAACGGCAGTCCGGCCTGAAAGCGCAGCGCCGCCACCCCGCGTTTCAGGAAGTCGTCTTCCAGCTGATTCAGACCGCGAGCCGTGGTCAGCAGCGTGTCCACCAGGATCCGCCCCTCCACGAAGCCAAACGTGAACTCGTGCTTTTCTTTCAGAATGGCGTTGAGCTGGTTGTAGCTCTCCTGGATCGGTCCGGCGGCGACATTGTGGTCCGTCGACAGCATGCCGGAGGTGCGCACCGCAATCTGCAGCGCGCGCGCAAAGCGCAGGCCCATGGCCTTGAGCTGTTTCGAATCCAGCATCTGCGGCTAGCTTAGGGTCAGTTTGCCCAATTGCCAAGTGCCTCGCACTGCCCCACGTGTCGGAATTGGTTCAGTCGCGACCGGTGGCCGAAAGGAAACGCTCCTGGCACTGTTTCGCCCGCTCCACCAGCCCGGCAAACAGGTCCCCAGGCGGCGCTGCGCCGGCTGGGGTGGGAAACTCCGGCTTGGCGCGCAGCTTCGCCAGCGCGGGATCGCTTTCGAGGGCGGCGTTGGCGCAGTAGTTCTGGTCAATCGCGCTGCCAATCAACGCCGTCGCCGTGTCCAGTTCGCCGCACCAGGCGAGCAAGGAACCGTGGTAATAGCGAAATTCCGGATCGCGCTGCGCCAGCAGGCCGGGCGCCGCCGCCAGCGTCAGCTTGTGCATCTGCGCCGCCGGCACGGGCTGCAGGCACGCTTGCAGCAGGCCCGCGTACCAGGCCGGACGCGAGGAAATCTTGGCTGCCGCCGCCTTCGCCTCGGCTGTCTTGCCGGCGCGCACCAGGATCGCCGGCGTTACGCTGGCCGCCCAGTCAGACCCGCTGTCGAGGTGAACATAATCCTGCGCGCGCCGGGTATCGCCCAGCTCGAAAAACACGAAGGAGCAGGAGCGGAAGTCGTAGTTGCCCGGATCCAGCGCCAGCGCCGCGTCGCACTCCTTGGCCGCCTCCTGCAGCCGCCCCGCATAGCGCAGCGCGTACGCCAGGGTGAAGTGCGCCTGCGCGTTTTCCGGACGCCGCTTCACCAGGTCCACCGCTTCCTTGTACGCCTTGGCGGTCTCGCCCGCCTCGGCGCGCAAGCGCAGCAGGTGGGCCGCCGACGAGATCAGGTTGCGATCCAGCGCCAGCGCCTTTTCATAGGCCGCCGCCGACTTCTCGAGCGCCTCTTGTCCCCCGGCCGAATACTGCGACTCGTAGTAATAGCGCAGCCCGAGCGCGTCCCAGGCGGGGGCGAACTTGGGATCGATTTCCACCGAGCGCTCCAGCATGGTCACGGCGGTGCTGTTGGGGGCTGCGTCGTGGGGCAGGGCCGAGCCGCGCAAGTAGAGATCGTAAGCGGTGGCGTCGTGGGGCAGGGTCGCCGAGCCGATCATGGCGGGGGTCGAGCCCAGCGCCGGCAGCAGTCCCTGCCGGACCTGGGCCGCCAGCTCTGGCTGCAAAGTCAGCAGGTTGGCCGCCGGCAGGGTCAGGGTGCCCGACCAGACCAGGCGGTTATAGCGAGTGTCGACATCGTCGAGCGTGATGGTGAGCCGGTCTCCCTGGGTCATGAAGTGCCCGGTGAGCACGTTGGCGGCGCGCAGCTCTCGCCCGGCCTGCTGCGGGTCGTAGTTTCCGGTGACGTATTTGGCCGCCGACGGTACCGGGCGGATTTCGAGCGATGGCGTATAGGCCAGGATCTTGACCAGCTGGTCGGGCACGGCGAAGCGCAGGTAATCGGTGTCCGGGTCGCCGCTGACGTTGTTGAAGGGCAGCACGACGATGGTGTTGTTGGCCATGGGCGCGACCACGGCCCGCCCGTGCTTGGCCCACCACACGGTGATGACCAGCAGGATCATGACCAGCAGGGCGGCGATCGAAACCAGCACGTACATCTGGCGCACGCTGAGTTTGCGGAAGGTGCGGGTGGGCGCGGCCGGGGCCGCGGCCGGGACCTGGGCCCCCACCGCTTGCAGCTCCAGCTCCCGCTTCAGGGCGCGCAAGTCCTGGCCCAACTGCTGCGCGCTGGCGTAGCGCTGGTCGCGGTTCTTTTCCAGCAGCCGGCCGACGATGGTTTCGAATCGCGGGGGCAGCGATGGGTTCAGGGTGAGCGGCGAAACCGGCTTCTGGTTCTGGATGGCGGCCAGCGCCAGCACCGAGGTCTTGGCCATGAACGGCCGCCGCCCGGTGGCGGCCTCGTAGAGCACGATGCCGAGGGAAAACAGGTCGCTGCGCGCGTCCAGCGGCTCCGAGCGCGCCTGCTCCGGCGACATGTAGACAGTGGTGCCCGGGATCACGTTCATCTCGGTGATCGCTTCGCCCGGACGGTGAGCCACCCCAGGCTTCTCGCCGCGAGGCTGCGCGGCGCCGCCTGGGGACCCCGGGTGAGCCACCCCAGTCGCCGCGGCGGCGCCTGGGGACCCCGGGTGGCGGGGCCCGTGGGCTCCGTCGCCATCGCCGGCGGCGACCAACTGGTGGTCCGGCGCCAGTTTCGCCAGCCCGAAGTCCAGGATCTTGGCCTGCCCGTGATGGGTGAGAAAAATGTTTCCCGGCTTGACATCGCGGTGCACGATGCCCTTGGCATGGGCCGCGGCCAGCGCATCCGCCATCTGGATGCCGATATCGAGCACCTCCATGGCGTCCAGCGGGCCGCGACCGTACTCGATGCGGTCCTTCAGGCTCTGCCCCTGCAACAGCTCCATGACGATGAAGGGCATGCCGTTGTGCGAAGAGATGTCGTAGATGGTGCAGATGTTGGGGTGATTGAGCGAGGAGGTGGCGCGCGCTTCCAGCGTGAAGCGCTCCAGCGACCCGCCATTTCCGGAGACATTTTCGGGAATGAACTTCAGCGCCACCCGCCGGCCCAGGCGAACGTCTTCGCCCTCGTAGACCTGTCCCATACCGCCGCCACCCAGCTTCTTGACAATGCGGTAGTGCGAGATGGTTTGACCGATCACGGCGGGCCTCGCGGCGCAATCGGGAATCTTAGGGCCGGCGCGGGGCAAAAGCAATTCCCGGAAGGGGTCGGTAGTCAGGAGTCAGTAGTCAGGAGTCAGGGGTCAGGACGCAAGATGCTGAGAGCTGACTCACGACTCCTTCTTACGAGGTGCCCGGCAGAGAATCAAAGCAGGACTCGCTCATCAAAAGCGGCCAGAATTCCAGACCCAGGCGCTGACTCCTGACTACTGACTCCTGACTCCTCACTCCTTCTTACGAGGTGCCCGTCCAAAAATCAAAGCAGGACTCGCTCATCAAAAAGCGGCCAGAATTCCAGACCCGGCGCTGACTCCTGACTACTGACTCCTGACTCCTTCTTACGAGCTACCCCTCCTAGATTAATAATCAAAACGGATCCCCATGTGCCCCGCCACCTGCTGGGCGGCGGCGCGGAACTGGTCGGGCGCGGTGACGAAGGCCGCCGTTCCTCCGGTCGCTGTCGCCAGGCCCTGCAGCCGGTACATTCCATCGTTACCGGTCACGTCCACTCCGATGCAGTAGATTTTCACCCCGCTGGCGCGAATCTCGCTGGAGGAGGCCAGCGCCGGGATGCGGCTGCTGGCGTTCTTGCCATCGGAGATCACGAGCAGGACGCGGCTGTCGTTCTTGGCGATGCGACGCAAGTGTCCGGCGGCAAATCCGGCGGCGTCCAGCAGCGCGGTGCCGGGATGGGGCCGGATCTGGTCGAGCGCGTGCTCCAGGCGGCCGGCGTCGCCGGTCAAGTCTTCCTCGAACACCAGGTTGTTGCTGAAGGTGAGGATGAACGCCTCGTCGTCGACGCCCAGCCGGCGTATCAGGTCGCTGAGGCTGTTGACGATGGCCTGGCGCGTGCCTTTCTTTGCCATGGAAGTTTCCACCAGGATGCCGAGCGACACCGGTGGGCCGCTGCGCCTGGTTGTGCGCCGCGCATCCGTTGCGATCGGCGGCAAGGCGTTGGCGGCGGCGGTCGAGGTCGCCGGCGGCTCTTCTTCCTTCCATAGTGTGGATGGTCGACGGTCGACAGTCGACGGTCGACGCGGCCCTCGTGTGGATGGTCGACGGTCGACGGTCGACGGTCGACGCGGCTCTACTTGTGTGGCACGGGTCTCTGACCCGTGATTCCGTGACCCGGCGCTCGATGCCGGCGCAGATTCAACCATCATCGCAGCGCTCCCTGGCCCGGCTGCAGCCACCAGGAACCGGTCCCAATCCTGGTCGCTGCCGCCGTCCTGCTTGTAGCGCTTCCTGCCGAACTCTTCCATTTGTCTGGCTGCCGGCGTACCCGCCGCCAAGTTCACTGCCCGGGCCAGCAGCCAATACCCCTGCTGGCGGTTGGGCTTGTCGCCCGACAGGTCGGCCAGCGCCGCCCCGTACACCAGCTGCGCATCGTTCGGAAAAGCGTTCACCGCCCTGGCCAGTGGAGACCGCGCCGCAAGATAGTCCTTGCGGTCGAGGGCGGCGGTGCCGACGGCGGCGTTGAGCATGCCTTCCACCTGCTGCTGGAGGCGCGAAAACTCGTCGTGGCTCATGCCCTCCGGACGCCGCAGCGCGGGCAGGCTCCACAAGCCATGGTTGGCGATCTGTTCGTACTCCGGGTGTCGCGCCGCCCCGGAGTGCAACGCCCGGCGCTCGGCATCGGCCGCCATCGCCAGCCCGAGCGGATTGTCGGGGTCGCTCTTCAGCAGTTCCTCCGCCCAGGTGGAAGCGGCCGCGTCATTGTGTGTCTGCCGCTCGTCCCACACGATCCACTCGAGCGCGTCGGTCCGTAAGCTGCTCGCTGGGGCACTCCTGGCAAAGCGCTCCAGCGCCGCCAGCCGCCCGCTCACGTCCGGCTGCTGGATCGCCTTCAGGTAGGCGTCGATCTGGCTGGTGTCCGCCGTTTGCGCAGCCGACGATGACCAGCCAATCAATAGCATGGTCAGGATCAGCCATGCTGCGCACAGGCCGCGGATCGTGCGGCCGGGGCTACTCGCCGCCAATTTGGAAGCTCCGCTGGACATAAGCGCCTCTAACTAGGGATGTGGCTTGCTTTGGTTGGTTAGATGCGCTTCTGAGCTGGCGTCGAGAACTAACGGCGCAAAAATCTAGGCTTCAGACGTCAGGCGCCAGGAGCAAGGCGCTGACTCCTGACTCCTGACTCCTGAAGCCTGAAGCCCTGGAGCCCCAAGTCAAAAAATTGATCACTGGCATCAGCACTTGAACCCTGCCCCGGCAACCGTCATAATTTCTTCCCCTTCCGCCGGGGGAGACAAAGCAACATCTTCGAAGGAGTTCTTCATGGGCCTACTCCATCTCTGTGACGAGCAGCCCGCCGTCGTCCATGCCGAGACCAGCGCCGCCGAAGCCATCCAGGTGATGCTTGAGCACCGCGTCGGGGCGGTCACGGTGGTCGACGATACGCGCGTCGTGACCGGCGTCTTTACCGAGCGCGATGTTTTGCGCAAACTGGCCCTGAGCGGGCGCGATCCCGCCAAGACCCGGGTCGCCGACCTGATGACCGCGCCCGTCGTCCTGGCCACGCCCGACACCTCGCCCGGCGAGGCCTTCGCCATCATGATGGACCGCCACTTCCGCCATCTGCCCATCGTCGACGATCAGGGCCGGCTCATCGCCATGCTCTCCATCCGCAACCTGCTGCAGTGGCGCGTCGATGAACTCACCGACCGCCTCGATACCATGGAGCAGTACATGACCAACGATGCTCCCGGGGGATGATCGAGGTTACAGGCTTCAGGCGACTGGCTTCGGGCTGCAGGGGAGCGGATCAGTTCCTGGCGGTTCGGCGCAATTCCACGATCACCCACACGCCCGCCGCGATGATTAAAGGCGAGGAATAGAACCCAGGCGCGGGACGCGGAAAAGTGACTTCAGGCGCGGTGTGCCCAACGATGGTCGCGATCGTGTGTCCCAGCCCGTTGCCCACGCCCAGCAGCGCCGCAATCGCGTACGCCGGAATGCCCCTGAAGCCCGAAGCCCGAAGCCTGCCTAGAAAAGCGTGTTTTGCCGCTGTCCCGGCTTCAGCCCGAAGTGCTCGTACGCCAGGTGGGTCACCGTCCGCCCCTGCGGCGTGCGGTTCAGAAAGCCGATCTGGATGAGAAACGGCTCGTAGATTTCCTCGATCGCGTCCGGCTCTTCCGCCAGCGTCGCCGCCAGCGTCTTCACCCCCACCGGCCCGCCCTCGTACTTGTTGATGATGGTCAGCAGCAGCTTGCGGTCGATCTCGTCGAAGCCGTGCTGGTCCACCTCCAGCATTTGCAGCGCCGCCTGGGCCGTGGCGCGGTCGATGTGCCCGCCGCCGCGCACCTGCGCATAGTCACGCACCCTCCGCAGCAGCCGGTTCGCGATTCGCGGCGTTCCGCGCGCTCGCGAGGCAATCTCCAGCGCGCCTTCGTTATCGATCTTCACGCC
This sequence comes from Terriglobia bacterium, assembly GCA_963797035.1. GTDB lineage: Bacteria > Acidobacteriota > Terriglobia > Terriglobales > Acidobacteriaceae > JAIQGF01. Next base: position 276,715 of record CAWCOC010000017.1, on the reverse strand, counting down.
TAAAATTTCCGCCGACCGCCGCACGATCACTTCCAGGTCCTGGTGGGTGTAGAACTCCAGCCGCAGCACGATCCCGAACCGCGACCGCAGCGGTGAGGAGAGCAGTCCCGCTCGCGTGGTGGCGCCCACAAACGTGAACGGCTGCACGTCGATGGTGTGGGTGCGCGCCGACGGTCCTTGCCCGATGATGATGTCCAGCTTGTAGTCCTCCAGCGCCGAGTAGAGCAGCTCTTCCAGCGCCGGCTGCAGCCGGTGCACCTCGTCGATGAACAGCACCTGTTTATCTCGAACGTTGGTGAGCACCGCCGTCAGGTCGCCCTTGATCTGCAGCGCCGGGCCCGAGGTCTGCTGAAATTGCGTTTCCAGTTCGTTGGCGATGATCGTCGCCAGCGTGGTTTTGCCCAGCCCCGGAGGCCCGTACAACAGCACGTGATCGAGCGCTTCCCCGCGCGAGCGCGCCGCCTCGATAGCCACCGCGAGGTTTTCTTTGACCTTGGGCTTGACCGATGAATTCCTGCAGCCGCCGTGGACGCAGCTTCAGCTCGAACGAGGCGTCATCGTCCACCGGCGCCGCCGAGACGATCCGGTCTGGGTTTCTTTTGTGATGTAGCCACGGTGCGGCGATAGTAAGACGAAAGTGCCGCCGAGGCAATTGGGGGATTTGCCGATTTACTGATTTGCTGACTTTGCGATTTGCTAACTGGGTGCTTGCGTGCTTGGCAATCAGCAGATCACCCAATCAGCAAATCGGCAAATTGCTACTGCAGCACCTTCATCGCCACGCGGCAGGTTCCCGCCGTGCCGTCGTCGCCGAACCAGATGGTTCCCGAGGCATCGGAGCAGAACGAACGCACCCCGGTCGCCCCCGGCGTGACCGGGACCGCCGCTGAATTGTAGGTCGTCTGCGGCGTGCCCGTGCAATTGGAGAGGGTCAGGGCGTAGCCTTGCTTCGCTCCCGAGGCCAGCACCCCGTCAATGATTCCGCCCCCTGTCGAGCTCAGGCCCTGTCCCGACGCCGGCGGTCCCAGGTCGCTCAGCGTGCAGGTATAGCCGATGCTGGGATACGTCTGGGCGTAGGCGGTTTCCGCCGTCGTGATGGTACGAATCGCCGCCACCGCCGAGGCCTCGTTGGCCGCGATCCGCGACCGCAACAGGCTGGGAATGGCGATGGCCGCGATGGTCAAAATAATCGCCACCACGATCAACAGCTCGATTAACGAAAACCCTCTCGCGTTCTTCATAGCCGCACTCTCTTCCGCGCGCCGCGGAATGCGTGCCCCGTCATCATAGGGCCATTTTGGCGCAGGCACTTGGGAGGGTACTCAGGAAGTAACAGGAGGGATCCAGGCACCGCCATCATGCCGCGACCGCGCATCGCTGGCAAGGTTACTAAAGTTGATCGCGGGGCCAAGTCGATGAGAGCGCAGCGCTTGACAGGCTCTCGTAGAGTGGAAAAAACTCCTTGGCTGGCGCACCATCCTGGCCGATTTTTCCAAGGTGGGGATCAGCGCTCAAGACGGTCGGCCTCAAATGCTTGCTGATTCCTGACTCTTGCTGACTCCTGACTCCTGCCCTGCTAGGGCTGATCGCGCGTGGCCCCGATCTCGCTCAATACCTCTTCTTCCACCAGCTTGCCGTTTTCATACACCGCGCGCACCATGCGCACCCGATGGCTCGGATTCCGCGACAGCGCCTGCGCCACGTCGAAGTCCCGGAACGACGCCGCCAGGTCCCATCGACCCTCTTTGTGCTCCCAGATTTCGAACTGTTCAATCCGCGCCATCAACGCCTGCTCAGTTGCCGGCTGACATTCGCCGCGGGCCGCTGGATGGCCCCTTGCGGTGCCTGCGCATTCTACCCCTAAACAGCGCGAAGGGCGGCCGCGGGCCGCCCACTCACAACTCACAACTCGCAACTCGCAACTATTCCTCCTCCGCGGTCTCCACCCCGCGTGACTTCTTATAGTTTTCGATGATCTTCTCCTGCTGCTGCGCCGGCACGATGTCGTAGTGGTTCATCTCCATGTTGAACGATCCCCGGCCCTGCGTCATCGAGGTCAAGTCCACGCCGTAGGTCAGCATCTCCGCCATCGGTACCTCGGCCTTGATCACCGTCCTGCCGCCCTTGTTGTCCATGCCCTGGATGCGCCCACGCCGCCCGTTCAGATCGCCCATGATGCCGCCGGCAAATTCGTCCGGCACCTCGATCTCCACCCGCATGATCGGCTCCAGCAGCGTCGGCTTGGCCTGCTCCATCGCTTTCTTGAACGCGATTCGACCCGCCGTCTTGAACGACAGCTCGTTGGAATCGACGTCGTGGTAGGAGCCGTCGTACAGCACGACCTTGAAATCCACCACCGGGTAGCCCGCCAGGTAGCCGCGCTGCGCCGCCTCCACGATCCCCTTCTCCACCGCCGGGATGAAGTTCTTGGGAATCGCGCCGCCGAAGATGTCGTTGACGAACTCGAACTGTCCGCCCCGCGGCAGCGGTTCCATCTTGATGCGGCAATCGCCGAACTGCCCGTGCCCGCCGGTCTGCTTCTTGTGGCGTCCCTGCACGTCGGCGCGCCCGCGGATGGTCTCTCGATACGGCACCTTGGGCGCCTTCAGGTTCACTTCCGTGTGGAAGCGCTTCTTCAGCTTCGAAACCGTTACCTCGATATGCTGCTGGCCGGTGCCCGCGATCAGGAATTCCTTGGTCTGCTCGTCGCGGAAGAAGCGCAGCATGGCGTCTTCCTCGCGCAGCTTGGCGATTCCATTCGATAGCTTGTCTTCATCGGCCCGCGTCTTCGGCTCGATGGCAAAGGTGATCGCCGGCTCCGGCAGCTTCACCTGCGCGTACTGGATCGGAGAACTCTTGTCGCCCAGCGTGTCGCCGGTCAGCGTGTCCCGCAGTTTGGCCACCGCGCCCACGTCCCCGGCATGGATTTCGTTCACCGGCACCATGTTCTTGCCCTGCATCAGCGAGACGTGCGCCAGTTTCTCCGCGCTCGAGCGCGTGAAGTTCTGCAGCGCGGCGTCGTTTTTCACCACCCCGGAGTACACCTTGAAATACGAAATGCGCCCCGCAAACGGGTCGTTCAGCGTCTTGAACACGAACACCGACGCCGGCTCGCTGTCGGCCACGGTGCGCATCTGCGGGGAGCCGTTGCCGCCGCCCGGCATAGCCTCCACCGGCGGACGCTGCGTCGCCGCCGGCAGGTAATCGGCGATGAACTGCAGCAGCCGGTCTGCCCCGATGTTGCCCAACCCCGAGCTGTACAGCACGGGATAAATCCGCCGCGCCTCCACCGCCTTGCGCAGCCCCGCCAGCAGGTGCTCCTCGCCGATCGTTCCCTTGTCGAAGAATTCTTCCATCAGCGCGTCGTCGCCCTCGGCCACCAGCTCCACCAGCTTTTCGTGCGCGCTCTGCGCCGCTTCCTTCAGGTTCGCCGGGATCTCGCCTTCCTTGCCCTGGCCGTTGCCCGCCATGTCGTAGGTGAAGGCCTTCATCTTGACCAGGTCCACCACGCCGCTCAGGTTCTTCTCGCTGCCGATGGCGAGCTGCACCGGGATGGCGGTGCGCCCAAACGACGCCACCACCGATTCCAGCATGCGCTCGGCGTCGGCGCGCTCCCGGTCCATGCGCGAGCCCACGATCACCCGCGGCAGGTTGTACTCCTCCGCGTACTGCCAGGCCTTTTGCGTCACCACCTCAACGCCGCCCACTCCATCCACCGCCACTACCACGCCCTCTACCGCCGGCATCGCCATCTTGGCTTCGTGGACGAACATGTTGAAGCCCGGGGTATCGATGAAATTGATCTTGGCGCCCTTCCATTCAGCATAGGCGACCGCGCTGGACACCGTCATCTGCCGCGCCACTGCTTCTTCGTCGTAGTCGGTGGTCGCGCTGCCATCGTCCACCCGCCCCAGCTTGGGCGTCGCCCCCGCGGCGTAGAGCATGGCAGAGATCAGTTGCGTCTTGCCGGCATGGCCGTGACCCACCATGGCGACATTCCGCACGTTTGCGCCTTCATAAACCTTCATTGCTGGATACTCCTTCAGGCCAGTTCACGTCCTGGATCATGCCGCCGGCGGGTTGGGTGATTCCACCCCAGTCGGCGCGGCGCCGCCTGGGGACCCCGGCACTACCTTGCGGAAGGACGAACGGCGAGCTGTGAAATTCTTGATTTTAGCAGAGGCGAATTTTCCCCGGCAAAATCCGGCCCCAATACTTCTTCCTCGAAGCTCCACTGACCCCTCACGGTTTGTCATCCCGAGCGCCTTGTCATCCCGAGCGTAGCGAGGGATCTGCTGTAGTCACCATGCCAATTTCAGCGCCCCATCCCGCCTCGAAAAGCAGTGTCATCCCGAGCGTAGCGAGGGATCTAGGTTTCTTAAGCAGTACTCGATTCTCGAAACTGAAACTCGAAACTGAAACTATTTTCGGTATCCATTCCCCCCACAGCTGACTCTAAATTGAGCATGCCTGGCGGCCGTCGCCAATTCGCGCACGCTCTCGCCGTAGTTGTCGCCCTCGCGCTTTGCGCTCCGACGGCAACCGCCCTGGCGGGCGCTGCCCGCTCCCCGGTCACTCCTGCATGTTGCATGCGGATGGCCCACAGTTGCCACCGACACCATAGTTCCGGAAATAACTTCCAGGCGAATTCCTGTCATTGTGCGTGGTGCCATGCCCTGCCCAACGGCAGCGCACACTTGGCCACGACCGCAGTCACGTTTTCATTCTCCTTCTATTATGCTGGCGAAACCGGGCAGTCGCATTCGCGGCCCCCTGCCGCTCCATCGCGCCTCCACGCCTCTCGCGGCCCGCCGCAGTTCGCTTGATCTAAGCCTTTGGAATAGCCGCCGACTCACGAGCACCAGTTCGCTCGAGGGTGGTCGCGGCGCCTCTCGGCGACCTCAGTGTCTTGGGCCTTAATGTTCCGCTGTTATCAGCTGCAAAGGCGTCTTGAATGAGAAAGTACTTTTTTGTTGCGTGCTCACTGTTGTGTGCCGCTTGCGCTGTGGCCACCGTCTTCGGCGGCATTCGCGGCCTGGTGCACGATACTCAACATCGTCCCATTGCCGGCGCCCAGATCACCGTCCACGCCGTCAACTCTGATTTCCGCAAGACCGTGGTCACCAACGACCTCGGCGAATTCCGCCTCGACGCCCTGCCCGCCGGCGCCTACGAAATCGAAGTCACGGCGCCCAGCTTCGAGAGCGTCCGCCAGGCTGTCACCATCGCTTCCGGCAATGTCCTCGAGTTGCACTTCCCGCTCGCCGTGGCCCAAGTCAAGCAATCGGTCGAGGTGCGCGCCGAGCCAACCTCGGTCGGCACCACCACCTCCACCACCACCAGCCTGGTCAGCCGCGAACAGATTGCGCAAACTCCCGGCGCCGACCGCACCAACAGCCTCGCCATGATCACCGACTTCACCCCCAGCGCGGTCATCGTGCATGACCAGTTGCACCTGCGCGGCGGACACCAGGTCACCTGGCTGCTCGACGGCGTGCCCGTCCCCAACACCAACATCGCCAGCAACGTCGGCCCGCAGTTCGATCCCAAGGACATCGACTACGTGGAAATTCAGCGTGGCGGCTACTCCGCCGAATATGGCGACCGGGCTTATGGCGTGCTCAACGTCGTTCCCCGCTCCGGCTTCGAACGCTACCGCCAGGCCGAACTCGTCGCCAGCTACGGCAGCTTCAACCAGACCAACGATCAGCTCAACTTCGGCAGCCACAACGATCGCTTCGCCTATTACGGCAGCATTTCCGGCAACCGCTCCGATCTCGACCTGGAAACCCCCGTGCCACAGGTGCTGCACGATCTCGGCAGCGGGCTCAGCGCCTTCACCTCGCTGATCTATAACAAGACGCCCGACGACCAGCTCCGCTCCGTCATCTCCGTTCGCGGCGACCACTACCAGGTCCCCAACGATCCGGATTTGCAGGCCGCCGGGATTCGCGATGTCGACAACGAACGCGACGTCTTCGCCAACTTCTCCTGGGTGCACACCTCGCCCCAGGGCATCATGTTCACCCTCTCGCCCTTCTACCACTTCAACAGCGCGCGCTATCAGGGCAGCCTCGGCGACGACCGCGGCTCCAACTACGCCGGCGGAGTCGCCAGCCTCGGCGTCGATCGCGGACGCCACAACGCCCGCATCGGCCTGGAAGGCTTTGCCGAGCACGACTCGCGCGCTCTCGACTTGACCAGCGACACCGCCGCCTTCTCGGCCTCCATTCGCCAGTGGGGCAGCCTGGCTTCCTTCTTTGCCGAGGATCAATTCCGCGCGGCTTCATGGTTGACCTTCAATGCCGGCGTGCGCCTGACTCACTTCTCTGGGGCGGTCAGTGAAACCGTCGCCGACCCGCGCATCGGCGCCGCGGTGCAGCTCCCGCGGCTGCATTGGAGCCTGCGCGCCTTCTACGGCCGTTATTACCAGGCGCCGCCCTTGTTCAGCGTCGGCGGACCGGTGCTCGCCCTCGCTGCCAGCCAGGGCTTCGGCTTCTTGCCGCTCCAGGGCGAGCGCGACGAGCAGCACGAGTTCGGTCTCACCATTCCCCTCCGCGGCTGGAGCTTCGATTTCGCCAACTTCCGCACCGCGGCCAAGAATTTCTTCGACCACGATGTTCTCGGCAACTCCAACATCTTTTTCCCGCTCACCATCGACCGCGCCCGCATTCATGGCTATGAAGCCACCGTCCGCTCTCCGCAAATCGCCGGACGCGCCACCCTCCACCTCGCCTTCTCGCGACAGTGGACGGAAGGCTTCGGCGGCGCAACCGGCGGCCTCACCGATTTCTCGTCTCCCGAAGACCAGTGGTTCTTCCTCGACCACGACCAGCGCGACACCCTCACCCTGGGCGGCACCGCGCGCCTGCCGCTGGCCTCCTGGATGTCCGCCAACCTTCACTATGGCTCTGGCTTCCTCGACGGCGATGGCCCCTTCCACCTCCCGCCGCACACCACCTTCGATCTTTCCCTGGGCAAGACCTTCCGCGAAAACTGGACCGTGCAGGCCAGCGGCCTGAACCTCGCCGATAACCACTACCTGCTCGACAACAGCAACACCTTCGGCGGCACGCACTACGTCAACCCGCGCGAAGTGATGGTCGAAGTCCGCTATCGCTTCAAGTATTAGCGGTAGTACGTGGAACGCCGGCACCCAGCCGCCCGAAGTGTCGCCAACTTATTCTTCATTCTTCATTCATACGTAGAGGCCGCCGCCCTCGGCTGCCTGCCATTCTTCATTCTTCCATCTTCATTCTTCAATGCCCCGTACTACGCCGCTCCCCTTAGCCTCTTGCGCGACCCCTCGCCCCGCGCGTTAAATTACAGAGTTGCTCGCCTGCAGTGCGCAACTATCGGCAGGCGGCGGCATCTATACACGAAGAGCAGCTCTCATCATGAAAATGAATAAGCGCAGCCTGATCTGGCTGATCATTTTTCTCGCGCTGGCGGTTTGTGGGACCGTCGCCCTGCGCGCCCAGACCCCCAATGAAGTGTTGCGTCCGCCCAAGGGCGCCAAGGTCGCCATCGTCGTCTTTGAGGACCTGGAGTGTCCCGATTGCGCCCGCGCCGCGCCCCTCGTCCTGGAAGCCGCCAAGACCTACAAGATCCCCGTGGTGCGCTACGACTTCCCTCTGCCCATGCACCTCTGGTCGTTTGACGCTGCCGTGATGGCGCGCTTCTTCACCAGCAAGTCGCCCGCACTGGGCGTCGATTTCCGCGAGTACATCTTCCAGCATCAGCAGGAGATCACCGGCACCAATTCAATGGACGAAACCGCGCAGAAGCAACGGCTCCGCGCCGCCGCCGAACAGTTCGCCCAGGAACACAAGATCGCGCTGCCCTTCGTCATCGACCCGCAAAACAAGTTCGCCAACGCTGTCCGCGCCGACCGCGACCTCGGCACCCGCATCGGCATCCAGCACACGCCCACCCTCTACGTGGTCAACAACAGCCGCTCCGGCCGCCCCTTCATCGAGGTCGTCGACCGCAGCCAGCTCTTCCAGTTGATTGACCAGATGAAAAACGAGGCGGGAACCTGAGCGAAGTCGCGTAGCCCCAGCCGCCCTCGGCTGGGGGGCTCTTTACTTATTTCTTCAATCTGACTTCTTAATTGTGATTTCTTAGTTTTGTTGCGTCAGCTTCGCCAGCTTCTCCAACACTGCCGGCGGGTTGGTTGGCTTGTGCAGCACGTACGATGCGCCCGCGGAAAACGCGTCTTTGCTCACCTCGTCCGACGGGTTCCCCGTCATCAGGATGAAGTTCACCCTCGACCGGCCGCGCGCCGCTCTGCGCATCAACTCCACCCCGTTCATCTCCGGCATGTGGTAATCGGTGAGCACGCAATCGCACCCGGCGTCAATCGCCGGCAGCGCCGACGCGGCATCGGCAAAGCACTCCACGTCGTACCCCGAGGCGCTCAGGATGTGCCCCCAAATTTCTCGGATTGACCGCTCATCGTCCACCACGACCACGCGCGGCCGCGGCACTTCCGGCAGGCTTGCCGGGTGACACATCGGGCTGGCTACGGCTGAACTCATGCTTTCTGGATTCCTCACTCCGTTGGCTTAAGATAGTAGTATCACTAGCTACTCCGCTTGTCAAGCTAAGTCTCTGCCGCTCGACCGCTTAACATTTCTTGTCTGCGAAGCACTTGCAAACCATTCTGGATACTAGTAGTTATATGACTATGGCAGCCCACTCCAACCTCCCTGACCCAGGCAAAGCCGGCTCTTCTCGCGACCGCATCCGCCAAGCGGCCAAGCAGCTTTTTGCCTCCCGCGGCTACGAGAACACCAGCACTGTCGCCATCGCCCGACTGGCCGGCACCAGTGAATCTCAACTGATGAAGCATTTCGGAAGCAAGGAAGGTCTGCTGGAAGCCATCTTCGACGACGGCTGGATCGCGCTTGCCTCGCACGTCACCGATCTGGACAAGATCGCCTCCCCGCGCGACAAGCTGGGCATGCTCCTGGACCTGATGCTCGGCGGCATGGAGCGCGACCCGGAGCTGAAGCTGCTCATCCTGCTGGAAGGCCGCCGCATCCGCAAGGAAGGCCAGATCGTGCTCATCACCCAGGGTTTCCTTCGGTTCGTGCACGTGCTCGACGGCATCCTGGCGCAGATGCGCGCCGCCAACCAGCTCCGCCCCGACCTGCCTGTCGAGGCCGTCCGCTCCGCCCTGATGGGAATGTTCGAAGGCTTGCTGCGCGACCAGATGCTGGCCGAGAAAACCGGCTTCCCGGCCCGCTACACCGCCGCCGACCTGCGCCAGTTGTTCAACGTCATTCTGCCCGCCCTCGCGTCCGGAAAACAGTAACTGGTGATTAGTGGTCGCGCAGCAAGCCCTCGAACATTCCCATCAGAGCGTGGAAGTGCGACCGATAACGGGTCACGCTGATGACTAGTCAGATGCTGGCCCAAAAGACCGGCTTTGCCGCGCGCTACACCGCCGCTGACTTGCGCCAGTTGTTCAACGTCTTCCTTCCACGCTCCAACGAAAACTTGCTTTCACTAATTGCTAATCGCTAATTGCTAATTGCTGCTAATCGCTAATCGCTAATTACTGCATTTCCGGCGTGGCCGCCAGCAACCCGCGCGTGTATTCGTGTGCCGGACGGCTCATGATCTGCTCCGTCGCTCCCACCTCCACGATTTTGCCGCGATACATCACCGCTGTCCGCGTCGCCAGGTAGCGCACCACCGGCATGGAGTGCGAGATGAACAGGTAGGTCAGGCCGAACTCGCGCTGCAGCCGCGCCATCAGATTGATGATCTGCGCCCCCACGCTCACATCCAGCGCCGACACCGGCTCGTCGGCGACGATGAACCGCGGACGCAGAGCCAGCGCCCGCGCAATGCCGATCCTCTGCCGCTGCCCGCCCGAAAACTCGTGCGGATAACGCTCCAGCGCCGATTCGTCCATCCCCACCGCGCGCAGCAACTCAACCGGGGACAGCGCTGCCGCCTGGTTGCCGTTGCCGCCGTGGATCGCCGCCGGCTCTGCCAGGATCTCCCGCACCCGCATGCGCGGATCGAGCGAGCCAAACGGGTCCTGGAAAATGATCTGCATGTCCCGCCGCATCCGCCGCAGCTCCTGAGCGCTGGCCGAGAGCACGTCCACCCGCTCGTCAAAGCGCACGCTGCCGCTGGTCGCCTCCACCAGGCGCAGGATCAATCTCCCCAGCGTGCTTTTGCCGCTGCCCGACTCCCCCACCAGCCCCAGCGTCTCGCCGCCCTGAATGTCCAGCGACACCTCATCCACCGCGCGCACTTCGCCCTTCGCGCCTCCGCCCCAAATCGATTCCCCGAGCGGAAAAACCTTCGTTAGCCCGCGAACCTCTACCAGCGCCATGCATGTGCAGGTTACTCGCCCTCGGCCCGTGTCCACCAGCCACTTTTTAAGAGAAACACAACCCAGCCGGGGGGCGGCTGGGCCTACGCACGTAGGGGCAGCCGCCCTCGGCTGCCCCATCTCATCCTGAGCGAGGACGCTGAGCGGTGAATTTCATGACCTGTCATCCTGAGCGAGGACGCTGAGCGCGTGAATTTCATGACCTGTCATCCTGAGCGAGGGCGCATGCCCGAGTCGAAGGACCCCAGACTCTTCCGCAGCGCCCGCGCCATCAATAGGCATTTCCACACTCCAGCGCGACAACCAGAAACTCGCAACCGCATGCAAAAAGGCCTCTCTCCGATTCGCGGATGAGAAGCCCTTTTTTGCGCGCGGTAAAACTAGTCCAGATCAAGCTGCCAGGCGATCTTCGTTTTTCTCCATCGGTGGAGTCGGCACAACCCGCAGGTTCATCCGTTTTTCGTCCTGCTCACGCAGCAGCCGCAGCAGAAAGATCACCGCCACAATGCCCAGGATGGCTCGCGGATCGGGTGTCGCGACGGCAATCCACTCCGCGCGTTCCTCCCGCGCCAGGCGCGCCGCGTCCAGCGCTGCCGTGGCCTGCTGCGTCACCGGCATTTCCGGCCCATCCCATCCGGCGCGGGCGGGCATGGAGCTCGCGCTGCTGTCTTCTTGCGCCTGCGTCACCACTTTGCGGATGTCGGGCCGGATCGGCGTTGCCTCTGCGTCCATCGCCGCCAGCATCATCAGCAACCCGGCCGTCAATCCCAGCGTCAGCAAGACCCGCTTCAGTAGCTGTTTTCCAGTCACGTTGAAGTTAGATGCGAACTGCGCTCCAGGTTTTTCCGCCTGCCTCGTCCTCTTTTTCTCGCCGTGGCGCCGCTTTCAGGCAACCTGCCGCCGCGCGCTGCCATTGCCTGCGAGATCGTTGGCGAAGCAAGCCCGCGGTAGTACACTTTGCCCAACTTCGTGGGAAAGTGAGAAGCCACCATGATCGAACTAGCGCCTTCCATATTGGCGGCTGATTTTGCCCATCTTGCCGATCAGGTCCACGCCGCGGCCCAGGGCGGCGCCTCCCTGCTGCACGTCGATGTCATGGACGGCCACTTCGTGCCCAACATCACCATCGGCCCGCCGGTCGTCAAATCCTTGCGCAAGGTCACCGACCTGCCCCTTGATTGTCACCTGATGATCGAAAATCCGGATCAGTTCATTCCCTTTTTCGCCGACTCCGGCGCCGACTGGATTTCCGTGCACCAGGAAGAGTGTGTTCACCTCAACCGCACCCTCGAGCTCATCAAGTCCCACGGCTGCCGCGCCGGCGTGGTCATCAATCCCGCCACCCCGGTCGACACCCTCACCGAGGTGCTCGACATCGTCGATTTTGTCCTCGTCATGTCGGTCAACCCCGGCTTCGGCGGCCAGAAGTTTCTTCCCGGCTCGCTGCACAAGATGACCCGCCTGGCGGCGCTGCGCGCCGAACGCAATCTGCGCTACCGCATTGAAGTCGATGGCGGCGTCGCCCTTGAGACCGTCCAGCAGGTGGTGCGTGCCGGCGCCGAGGTGCTGGTGGCCGGCAGCGCCGTCTTCGGCTCCGGCGATCCCGCCGCCAATGCCCGCCTCTTGCTGAAAACCGCCATGGAGGCCACGCTACAGCAAGTCTAGCAAGTACTTAGTACCGCAGTGCCGAGTACCGGTTGAACGTCGAAGGTCACGGCCTTCCGCCTTGAGCCGTGTGCCGTGCCCCAAGCCCGAACCACTCAGGTACTCTCCGGTATTCTGCTACTCTCCACTCAGGTACTCTTCCCCAAAATCCGGTACACTAATAGCACCGTTCTCCGCTCCCGAGTCATGGTTCTGGAGTTACCGAGGTAGGGAATGCATCGACGTCTTTTTTCCATCGCAGGTTTGGCGCTGTTGGCCGTTCTTCTCGCCGGTTGTCACAACAAGAAAGTCAACAATCCGCTCGCCAATGTCGGATCCAAGCAGCCGGACAAGGTGCTGTTCGATCGCGCCATGGACCAGATGAAACACAATCACATGGACCAGGCGCGCATCATCCTCCAGACCCTGATCAACACCTACCCTGATTCGGAGTACATCGCCCGCGCCAAGCTGGCGGTCGGCGATTCCTGGTATGCCGAAGGCGGCTCGGCCGCTCTCGCCCAGGCGGAAAACGAGTACAAGGATTTCGAGACCTTCTTCCCCAACATGCCGGAGGCGGCCGAAGCGCAGTTGAAGATCGCCAACATTCACTACCGGCAGATGGAAAAGCCCGACCGCGACTTCACCCACGCCATGCGCGCCGAGGAGGAGTACCGCAACCTCATCAACCAGTATCCCGACAGCAAGCTCGTTGCTCAGGCCAAGCAGCGTTTGCGCGAGGTGCAGGAGGTCCTGGCCGAACGCGAATTCCGCATCGGACGCTTCTACTTCCTGCGCGAGTCCTGGGCTGCCTCCATTGCGCGCCTGCAATCGGTGGTGGATGACTACCCGCTCTACAGTGGCGCCGACGAGAGCCTTTACATGCTGGGCAGCGCCTACGAGCGCGAAATCGACGCGGTCCGCGCCCTCAAGCTTCCCGAGGCGACCAAGGGCGCGATGATCAAGGAGTTCGGCGACAAGGCCGCCCTCGCCTACGACCGCATCATCACTCGTTATCCGGCCACCGACCGCGCCGACGATGCCCGCAAGCGCCTCGAGGCTTTGCATCGGCCCGTTCCCACCCCCACTCCGGAAGCTATCGCCCAGAACAAGAAAGAGGAGGCGAGCCGCGAGGAGTTGGGCCGCATCCACAGAATGATGAGCAACATGCATCGCGGCCCCGACACCTCCATCGCGGCAGCGGCAAAACTTGGCGATCCCACCCTGGTCGATCCCCAGCCCACCAACGCGCCCGATATCGTCCGCGCTACCATGACGGCCGCCACCACCGGCGGCGGGGGCACGGTCACCGTCGAGCCCATCAAGGGCGGTGCTCCCGCGCCTAACCAGCCGGTGCCCCGCAGCGATGCCCAACCCGGCGCTGCCCAAACTCCGGCCGACAGCGGAGTCCCTGAACTGAGGCCGCTCAACTCCGCCGATAGCGGCGCCGCTTCCGACACATCCTCGGGCGCCTCTGCCAACAAGAGCCCCGCCCCTCCGGCCCAGGTGAACGAGGCCGCCGGCGATTCGGGCGCTGCCGCCGCTGCAACTCCCCCGGCCGCTGCCTCCGATGCCTCCAGCTCCGCCGAAAAGGACACGACCTCGACCAGCAAGAAGAAAAAGAAGAAAGGCCTCGGCAAGCTGATCCCGTTCTGAGAACTCGGCCTGGGCTCGCACTTTAAGCCGTGCGCCTGCGCCGTGCGCCTTGCGCTCTGTGCCTTTTGGACATGTCCTGTTGCGGGTTGCAAGCGTGGCTATAGTGCCTGTTTCGGTTGACTTGCAACCGGAGACACAGTAATTTCGCAGTCACGCTCCCCCTGAACGAGGCGTTTTTGTGTCACTGAAGGTTCTGCTCGCGGACGACAACATCACCGCCCAGCGAATGGGCTCCAAGATCCTTACTGACGCCGGGTACACCGTGGTGCCGGTCAGCAATGGCGCCGCTGCGGTCAAGAAAATTGCCTCTGAAAAACCCCAGCTGATCATTCTCGACGTGTACATGCCCGGCTTCACCGGCCTGGAAGTCTGCGACAAGGTGAAGCGCGACTCCGAGACCGCCCGCGTCCCGGTGCTGCTCACCGTCACCAGCATGGAGCCCTACAGCCCCGAAGACGGCAATCGCGTCAAGGCCGACGGCGTCCTCATCAAGCCCTTCGAAGCCACCGACCTGCTGGCCGTGGTGCGCAAGCTTGAGGACAAGCTGAACGCTCCTCCCGTCCCCGAAAAGTTCTCCCGCATGCAGCCGGTTGAGGAAATTTCCGACCAGAGTTACAACGATTGGAAGATCGAGGTCGGATTGGTCGACCCGCTGCCGCCCGAGATGTCGCGCGAAGTTGCCGCCGGGCCGGTGCTGGGTTTCGACGACCTGCCGGAAACGCCGCCGTTCGCCATGGATTCCATGCCCGCGCCGGTCGCGGTCGAGAGCGAGGCCACCGAGGTCAATATCTTCGACCCCAACGCGCCCGAGCCGGCGTTCGATCTGCAGCATCCGCAGCCCTCGGCTGCGCGCGAAATCCCACTTCCTGCCGGGATGGAATTCCCCTCGTCTCCGCCCGTGGACTTGCCGGAGACCGCGCCGGCCGCCGAGTTCGAGCCCACTATGCAAGCCGCCGGTGAAGCGGTTCCCATCCTGCAGGAGCCCGCGCTCGCCACCGAACCCTCTGACTTCGAGCAGTTCATCACCAAGTTCGGCCAGCAACATCCCGAGGACGTTCCGGTCGGCATCGCCATGGAGACCCAGGTCCCGCCGGAACACCGCGATATGACGGCGGCCCTCAATGAGTTTCTCGACCAGTACGCGCCCGTGGTCGAATCCGAACCAGCACCCGATGCGGCCACCGTCACCGACGTCGAATCGCAGCCCTCGGTCGAAGACCACACCGCTGAGCCGGCCAGCATGGTCGAGCACGAAACCGCTGCCCAGCCCGAAATGCACCAGGCGTTCGAAACTTCGGGCGGCGCCGCAGCCGCCGCAGCGCCGGCCATGGAACGCGCGCCCTCACAACCAGAGGCCGGCAGCGATACCCAGCGAGTCGCGCGATTCCCGGAGTTTGCCCCGCTGTCCGAGATTGTCGCTCCTCCCGAAATCGTCGCCGCGCCCGAGCCCTGAAATCGTCGCCGCGCCTGCGCCCGAAATCGTCGCTCCACCTGAACCTTCGCCTGAGAGCCACGAGATTCCGGAAGTTCCAGCGGAAGCCGCGCCGTCGGAAGTTGCCTCTGCGGTAGAAGCGGCGCAGCAGCAAGCGCCGGCGGCTGCCTCCGACATCGAGCCCGCAGCCGCTGCCGCAACTGCCATTGCCATGGACGAGCAGCAGATTGCCCAGGCGGTGGATCGCGTGCTCGAGCGCTACAAGGACGTGCTGGTTGCCGCGATTGTCCGCGAGCTAAAGCACTAGCGCGCCGTTTCAAAGCGAATGAAAAAAGCCGCCGGCAATCCGGCGGCTTTTGTTTTCCTTCCGCTCAGTAGGAGTGCGTGAATTCCTGCTGGGAGGGGTCCTGCTTGCCGGATTCCTGGGTTTCTCCCTTCAGCTCCAGGAATTCCTTCCGCGTCAGGACATCGTGTGAACCGAACCACAGGGTCACGGCGTCCTCGAGCGTGGCGCCCGGCAGGCTGGCAGGCCGCAGCGCAGGCGAAGCCGGCGTCTCCACCCGGAGCGCGCCGCTCACTTCGCCGACCACCCGTTGCAGCTTCTCCGCTTCCGCCGGCGCGATCTTCATGAACTCGATGCCCATGCCGAAGTTGGGCTGGGAATTTTTCACCACGCCTTCCACCCGGATGGTTTGACGATTGATGGCCAGCTCCACGCGGACTGCGGTGCCCAGCCGCAAGGGCGACATGATCTCGACGTAGCAGCCGCCCAGGCTGACTTCATTGACCCGCGCGTCGATCGCCAGATCGGTCTCCGGCTCCCAGATGCGGACCGCCCCGGAACAGCTGAAGCGCGCATAGCGCCGGCGCTCCTCCTGCCGGCGATTGGGCTTGATGCGCTCCGCGATCGCGGCGCTCACGTCGAAGGGGTCCGCCGCCGCCTTCTTGTCCACGGCGGGAACCTCATAGGTATCGGCGCGAGGATCGGACTCGCAGGCAAAGCCGGGCGGCAGACGCTCGGCAAACAGGAAGTTCGCGTCCTCCAGGCATTCCAGGCCAATCAATCCCTGCTCGACGCTTCCATTCTGCCCTATCCAGGCGACGCGGTAACGCGCGCTGTGCTGCTTGTACTTGATCTGGACCAGGTCGCCGCGCTGCCCGCGCAGGCAGCTGATGCCGCGAAGACGCACGCCCCGCGCGCTGATCTCCACCGTGGTCGCGCTCTGGCTGAACGGGTTGCCGTTGGTGTCCAGACCGGAGACGGTCACCGGAAGCGCGATCTGGAACCGCTTGTAGCTGCGTCGACCCATGGAATCATGTTCCCACAGCACGAAAAGGCCTCGCAGTGATAGGCATCACACCGCGTGGACCTGCTTCGTAACCAAAGTAACCACCTCGGCACAGGTGGGACAGACACAGCCTAGCGCCATGCCTGGCAGGTTATCTAGGTTCGAGGCAGGAGCTTTTTCCGCCGAATTCCATTTTGGCGGAACGACGCAAGTTCGGGAATGACGTAAAGCTGGAGGCCCGCGGCGAGCACTGGGAGGGGGTGGCGGAAGGGGTTCTCGGGCGATTTGGCGCTTGTTGCCGCTTGACGATGGCTTTAGCCTTCACCCAAGTGGGGTAGAGATGCGCGGTCGCAGTTCCGCCATCGAGAAGAGCGCTCACGGCGTCATTCAGGACGCTCCGTCCGGGAAGCAACCTGACCGGCGGCGCACCCACGCCGGTCCTCGGCTGGTTGCCTACGTTCCCTTGGTTCCCTCAGGCTGGTGGGTCGCGGACGTTTCCGCGCTTTCGTTCCTCATTGTTACCAGCGCCGCCCTGCTCATTCAATTGCTCGTTTATCGCAGCAACGCTTTCGGTACGGTGGTGACATCCGGCTTGGTGGCGGCGCTGGTGGTGTTTCACATCACCAACGGCGTTCGCAACCGCCGCAAGGCAACCGCACGGCGTCTGCACGCAATTGGCGAGTTAAATCACCACATCCGCAACGGCCTGCAACAAATTGTCGCCGCCACTGCGCTTCCTGGCAACGGCGGGTACAAAGAAATCCAGAGCGCCATCGACAGAATCGAGTGGATTCTGCGAGACTGTACGACCGAAATTCGCAGTGACGACTGAGTGCTCGCCAGTCAACCGAACGAGCAGCGGGTTGGAAGCGGATCGGAGGGTGCCGTGACGGAATTCAAGCTCAAGGAAAGACGAAACCAACAACGAGTACGCTACGAATCGGTCGCCACCGTCACGGCGGGTCAGCACAACATTGCCGCCTCCACCAAAGACATCAGCGACCGGGGATTGTTCTTCTTCACCGACGCCCGGTTTGAGTTAGGCAGCGAGATCGAGTTGATGGTGATGCTGCCGCAAGAGGTGGGATTGCCGGCCGACGGAATGGTGTGCTGCCACGGACGCGTGGTTCGCCTGGAAGGCGGCGACGGGCAATACGGCGTCGCGGTAGAGATCACCCGCCTGGCTGCAACCAACATGGCTCGCGAACCCAATCGGGACCGTCAGGAGCAGTGAAAACCTGGCTCAGCTCTTCATGCTGAACAGCAATGCGTCCGGAAACTCGCCCCCGTGTGTACGTGTTGCGCATCTGTACACACCCTGAAATGCGCGTGCGTGTTCAGGTCAAGGTTTATGCGGGTGCGTGCGTGTGCGCGTGCGTTTCAGCATGGAGAAATGCGGGGGCGCGCGCGAGGGGGAAAGGGAGCAATCAGGGGTTTGGGGGCTTGTGCGAGATTGCGCGCGAGCTAGATGGTTCTTTGTCGCAAGCCGACTCCCATACCTATCACCGGCCACAAGTGTCGAGCACTTTCAAATCCCCCGTGCAGGCTCTGGTATAGAAAGCCACAGACAATTGCAAGCATGATTGCATTGGAGGCTGTTGCTTCGCTCAAGGCGACGCGGCGGGGTCGCCATTCGCGAAACGCCACCACCATAAGAACGGTAAACGTGATCAGCCCGAGCAAACCCGTTTGCGCCGCCAGACTAATCCAGGTGTTGTGTGCGTCAGTGAGGTGTTCCTGCATACCGTTGCCATGAACAAAATCGACATCAGCGACCGGCAGACCCAAACCTTTGCCGGTGATCACGTGCGCCTTAAATGTTTGGAGAGCGCTCACCCAGCACAAGTAACGTTGCGACGGCATGATGTGCCCGCTCAAGAGAGGCATGTCAACTCCGTAGGTGGCCCGCATTTGCCCGGGTTTGGCAAATGTGGGGTATTCCCCAACTCTCACGTTCGCCATTTCCACGGCGCGGCATTTTTTCCGATTCTCCCTCCCCGGGTTTGACCCTGTTTTCCGCGCGCCTGTACTATCAAGGATTATCCCGACTTCGATATTCTCGTAAGCCAATGCCTCACGAACTTCCCAAGGCGTACGACCCGGGCGCCATCGAGCAGCGCTGGGCCGAATACTGGGTGCGCGAAAAGCTGTTCCACGTGGAGACGCCACACGGGTCAGAGACCCGTGCCACACAGCCGGTGTTCACCCTGCTGCTGCCGCCTCCCAACGTCACCGGCGCGCTCCACATGGGACACATGCTGGAGCACACCGAGAGCGACATCGTGGTGCGCTGGCACCGCATGAAGGGCGACCTGACGCTGTGGATTCCCGGCACCGACCACGCCGGCATCGCCACCCAGATGCTGGTCGAGCGTCAACTGGCCAGCGAGAAGCTGGACCGCCGCACCCTGGGCCGCGAAAAATTCCTGGAGCGCGTCTGGCAATGGCGCGAGCACTACGGCGGCACCATCCTCAAGCAGATGAAGCGCCTGGGCGCCTCCGTCGATTGGGAGCGCGAGTACTTCACCATGGACGAGCGCCTGTCGCGCGCGGTCAAGGAAGTCTTCGTCCGCCTCTACGACGAGGGACTGATCTATCGTGGGACCTACATCATCAACTGGTGCCCGCGCTGCGGAACCGCCATCAGCGACCTGGAAGTGGTGCACGAGGACACGCCCGGCAAGCTGTACCAGATCAAGTATCCCGTCGCTGCTACGCAAGACCCGGAGCACCTGGCGCAAGATCAGTCGACCGTCGACCATCGACCGTCGACCGAGTTCGTCACCGTCGCCACCACCCGTCCGGAAACCATGCTGGGCGACACGGCGGTGGCGGTGAACGCCCGCGACGCGCGCTACATCCACCTGCACGGCAGGAAAGTCGTGTTGCCGCTGATGCAGCGCGAGATTCCCATCATCCTCGACGACCTGGCGAATCCCGAGTTCGGCACCGGCGCGGTGAAGGTGACCCCGGCACACGATCCCAACGATTACCAGGCCGGACTGCGCCATGACTTGCCGCAGATCACGGTGATGGACGAGCAAGGGCGCATGAACCAGAACGCGGGCGCCTATGCCGGCCTCGACCGCTTCGAAGCCCGCGAACGCATCGTGCGCGATCTGGAGCAGCAGGGACTGCTCGCCGGAACCAAGGACTACGTGGTGCCGCTGGGCAAGTGCCAGCGCTGCCACTCGATTGTCGAGCCCAGGATTTCGACGCAGTGGTTCGTGGCGGTGAACAAGGAGCCGTCGAGCGGCGGATTGAGCATGGCCGGCGCGGCGGTGGAAGTGGTGAACACCGGCGCCCTGCGCTTCACGCCGGAGAACAACGCCGCCATCTACCTGCAATGGATGACCAACCTGCACGACTGGTGCATCTCGCGGCAGTTGTGGTGGGGACATCGCATTCCCGCATGGCACTGCGCGCAATGCAGCAAGATCACGGTGGCGCGCCAGGCGCCTTCAAAGTGCGCGCACTGCGGAAGCGAGCAGATCGAGCAGGACCCCGACGTGCTCGACACCTGGTTCTCCTCCGCGCTGCTGCCCTTTACCGCCTTGGGCTGGCCGGACGCCACCCGCGACCTGGAAATGTTTTATCCCAACACGCTCATGCTCAATGGCTTCGACATCCTGTTTTTCTGGGACGCGCGCATGGTGATGATGGGCTGCCACTTCATGTCGGGGGGGCACAAACCGCAGTCGACGGCCGACGGTCGACGGTCGACGGCAAAACCCGGGTCGAGAATCGACCTTGCCGAGAGTGTCCCTTTTCGCGAGGTCTACATTCACGCCCTGGTGCGCGACGCCGAGCGCCAGAAGATGTCGAAGACCAAGGGCAACGTGATGGATCCCATCGAGGTGATCGAGCAGTACGGCACTGATGCCACGCGCTTCACCCTGGCGGCGCAGGCCGCGCCCGGCACCGACATCGCGTTCAATCCCGCGCGCACCGAGGGCTATCGCGCCTTTGCCAACAAGATTTGGAATGCCGCGCGGCTGCTGTTCATGAATGTCGAACGCGCGGAATCGCCGTCGACCGTCGACCGTCGACCGTCGACGGCCCCGGGCATCGGCGGATCCCAGGCGTCGTCCCTGGAAGACCGTTGGATCCTCTCGCGCTTCAACCATGTCGCACAGGAGATGAACCAGGCCATCCAGAGCTATCGCTTCGACAACGCCTGCCACACCATCTACCAGTTTTTCTGGGGCGAGTTCTGCGACTGGTACCTGGAGCTGATCAAGCCGCGGCTCAGCAGCGACGACAAGACCACGGTCGCGCGCGCCATCGCCAACCTGGTGGCGCTGTTCGAAGCCTCGCTGCGGCTGCTGCATCCGATCATGCCGTTCATCACTGAAGAAATCTGGCACGCGTTGTACGATCAAAAGCCGCCGGTGAAGTCAATTGCACTGGCCATTTATCCGCAGGCCGACGCGCGGCAGATGGACAAGGCGGCCGAGACCGAGATGGCGATCCTGCAGGATCTGATCGCCGGTGTGCGCAACCTGCGCGCCGAATTGAAAGTCGAAGCGCGGGAGAAAATCAAGATCCAGGTGCACGCCTCCGACGACGAGGTACGGCGGATCTTCGAGGAGAATCGCGGCGCGGTGGAGCGGCTGGCGAACGTGGAGGAAATGGCCTTTGTGCCCGAGTCGCTGGCCAAGGAAGCCGGGGCGCGCTCCACCGCGCGCTTCGACGTGCGCGCGCTCTACGAGAAGAAAATTGACGTGGCCGCCGAGCGCGAGCGGCTCAGCAAAGAGCTGGCGCGCATCGAGAAGCAAATCGAGAGCGCCGAGCGGCAACTGGCCAACGATTCGTTCCTGGCGAAGGCGCCGCCCAAGGTGGTGGAAGGTTTGCGAAAGCAGTTGGAGGAATCGAAGGTGCTGCGGGCCAAAACGCGCGCCGCACTCGACGAACTCGGGTTGTAGTTTCAGAGACCCGAAGCTGGGAACTTCTGGAAGCTGGAAACTCGAAACTCGAAACTGGAAACTTGCTTCATGGACTGGCACTCAAGACGCATCACCGCCGTGCTGGAAAACGCGCTGCTGGAAGATAAAGCCATCAGCGATGCGACCACCTACGCCTGCATCGATCCGCAGCAGCAGGCCACCGCCACCATCATGACCAAGCAGGACTGCGTGCTCGCCGGGCTGGGCGCCATCCCGAGCATCTTCGACGTCTTCGCACGCCTGGACGGCACGGTCAGCGGATATCCCGACGTGCGCAGCCATCCGGAAGTGTTCGACGGCGTGCGCCTGAAGAAGGGCGACTTCATCGCCGTCATCCGGCACAACGCGCGCGTTATTCTCTCCTGCGAGCGCGTCATCCTGAACCTGCTGCAGCGGCTGAGCGGCATCGCCACCATGACGCGCAAGTTTGTGGACGCGGTTGAGGGCACGGGCGCGCACATTCTCGACACCCGCAAGACCGCGCCCGGGCTGCGCATGCTCGACAAGTACGGCGTGCGCTGCGGCGGCGGCCACAACCATCGCCTTGACCTCAGCGACGGCGTGCTCATCAAGAACAACCACATCGCGCTGGCCGGCGGCATCGGCCCGGCGCTGGAGCGCGCCCACCGCAACCGCCGCGGCGATCAGCCCATTGAGATCGAAGTGCGCAACCTGGAGGAGCTGGAAGAAGCGCTGCGGCACGGCGCCGAAGCCGTCCTGCTCGACAACATGACGGTGGAAGAGGTGCGCAAGGCGGTGGAACGCGTGGGCCATCACACGCGCCGCGTGCCGCTGGAAGTTTCCGGCGGAGTGAACCTCGATACCGTGCGCGCCTACGCCGAAACCGGCGTCGCGTTCATCTCCATCGGATCGCTCACCCACTCCCTCGATGCCGTGGACATGAATTTGAGGACCAAGCCGGCGTAGCTGTTAGCTCTCAGCTATCAGCTCTCAGCAATCAGCATCTGTTTTTATGCTTGTCATTCTGATTTTCAACGCTTGTCATGCTGATTTTCAATTCTTGTCATGCTGAGTTTCAATGCTTGTCATCGTGATTTGCAATGCTTGCTGATTTTGCATGCTTGCTGATTTTCAACGCTTGTCATGCTGATTTTCGAGTTTCAATGCTTGCTGATTTTGCATGCTTGCTGATTTTCAATGCTTGTCATCCTGAGCGAGGACGCGCAGCGTCCGAGTCGAAGGACCCCTAGTTCCTTTGCAGTGCACGCGCCATCAACAGGCGTTCCCACCCAACTCCTCACATTCCCGACACCGGATTGAAATGCCTCCTGGCTTCGCTGGCGGCACTCGCCGCGATGGGGATCCTTCGACTCGGGCGTTCGCCCTCGCTCAGGATGACAAGCGTTGAGGATGATCGGTGATAGCTGATGGGTACTAGCTGACAGCTGACAGCTATTTCCCCACAAACCGCAAGTTCGTCCCCACCCCGGCGGCGTGCGAGCCGACCACCATCAGCGGCGCCAGCCACCATAGCCGCTTGCCGTCTTCCTTGCGCCGGTAACTCCACCAGAACAGCACTGCGTTCAGAGGAATGTTGGTCAGATACATGCCGGCGTGCGACGTAGGCATGAGCGGATCGGCCTCCACGCAGGTGCGGCGCTGCAGGCAGTGCTGCGACATTTCGAAGTCGGCAATGGTGAGGCCCGCGGCCAGCCCGGCCAATACGGCAAACTTCTTGTCGAATACTTTTTTCTTTTTGGCCAGCCCGGGACCAGGCTCGATGGCGATCGGCCTCCCTTCCGCCAGTATGAAAGGGGCGGGCAGGGTGACGCGCAAATCCGCCAGCGTCGCCGGAGTCACGAACGATTCGACTGCTAAGTCAGCGGACGGAGCATCGGGCGGCTCGCCGGCCATGGCCGCTACCGCCGAAAAAAACACCAGAAGCCCGGCCAGCCATCGCCTTCCCTGTCCCATTCCGCCTCCAAAGATTGTCGGGGAGACCGCACTCTACGGCGGCAGGGCAGTTGCGGCACTCGGGCTTTCACGCCAATTATGTACGCAAAAGACCTTAATCCAGCTATTCGTCTTCGACTCCGTTCGCTGACTCCTGACTACTGACTCCTGTCCTAGCTCCGGCAAAGGCCCTGATCCAGATAATTCTTTGCCTCACATTCCCAGCAGCGCGCATAATTCGCACATACCACGCGACAGCACAAATCGAAAACCGCGGACGCTGCGGGTCTCGCCCAAGCTCCGCCCCCACGATCCCGGGCTGACCGACGCGCGCCTGGGGCGGATCGTGCGCCTGCTCTCCGATCACGCCATGGTGGTGGTGAGCGGCACCAAGCTGGCGCAGGAGATCGCGGCCAGCCGCTCGGAAGTCTGGCGGCTGGTGCAGCAATTGCGGCGACTGGGAGTGCGCATCGCCGGACATCCCGCCACCGGCTATCAAATCGAAAGCGTTCCCGACCTGCTGCTGCCGGAATTCCTGGCGCCGGCGCTCGATGGCACCCTGTTCGCCAAGCACATTCATCACTACTTCCGTATCGGCTCCACCAATGCCGAAGCCATGAACGCCGCCCAGGCCGGCGCGCCGGAAGGCAGCGTGTACGTGGCCGAGGAGCAGACCGCCGGTCGCGGCCGCGGAGGTCACGCCTGGCACTCGGCCCGCTCCAGCGGAATTTATTGTTCGGTGCTGTTACGCCCGCGCTTGGCGCCGGCCGATGTGCTGGTGCTCTCGCTCGCCGCCGGGCTGGCGGTGTGCGAGGCCATCGAGCAGGTCACCGGTCTGCAACCCGACCTGCGCTGGCCCAACGACCTGCTGCTCGGCGGCAAAAAATTCTGCGGCATCCTCATCGAGATGAACGCCGAAGCCACGCGCGTGCGTTACGCCGTCATCGGCATGGGCATGAACATCAACCAGGAGACGTTCCCCCCCAGCATCGAGGCGCTGGCTACCTCGCTGCGCATCGAGACCGGACGGACCTGGTCGCGGGTGGAGTTGGCGGCCGCTTTGCTAAAATCGCTCGACCGCGAGTATCGGCGGCTGGACGACCCATCGGCGCGCAGCCAGGTGCGGCAGCGCTTCGAACAGCACTCGTCGTCAGCCCGCGGACGCCGCGTGCGCGTGGAAGAAGACGACGGCTACCAGGGCGTCACCGAGGGCCTGGACGAGCGCGGCTTCCTGTTGGTTCGAACCGCGAGCGGATTGCGCACCGTACTATCCGGCGGCGTCCGTGAGATGGCGTGACTTTGCAAAATTCTTTTTGACCTCATGATCTCGGAACGCAGCAGCGAAGAAGACCGCAAAATAGCCACAGATTTTCACGGATGAACACTGATCAAAGGCGATTCAAATATCTGTGTTCATCTGTGTGAATCAGTGGCAAATTGCTCTTTTCACCCTTGCGCCTGAAGCCTGAAGCCTTGAGCCCAAAGCCATGCTCTTAGTCCTCGATGTCGGCAACACCAACACGGTGCTGGGCGTGTTTGAAGCCGCGGCCGGGTTCGAGCGCGACAGCGAGCCGCCGCGCCTGGTCGCCCACTGGCGCGTGGCCACCATCAAGACGCAGACCGTGGACGAGTACGGCGTGCTCTTCCGCAACCTGTTCGCCATGGCGCAGCTGGAAGTGGCGCAGGTGAAGGGCATCGTGATCTCCTCGGTGGTGCCCCCCATGGACGCCACCCTGCGCGAGGTCTGCGAGCAGTATTTTCACATCCGCCCGCTGTTCATCGAGCCCGGCGTCAAGACCGGCATGCCGGTGCACTACGACAATCCGGCCGAGGTGGGCGCCGACCGCGTGGTCAACGGCGTGGCCGCCTTCCAGAAATTCGGCGGGCCCTGCATCGTGGTCGACTTCGGCACTGCCACCACCTTCGACGCCATCTCCGCCAAGGGCGAGTACCTGGGCGGAGTCATCGCGCCCGGCATCGGCATCTCCGCCGACGCCCTGTTCGAGCACACCGCCCGCCTGCCGCGGGTGGAAATTCGCAAGCCGGCGAAAATCATCGGCAGCAACACCGTCAGCAGCCTGCAATCGGGGCTGTTCTACGGATACCTCGCGCTGGTCGACGGCATCCTGGAGCGCCTGATCGCCGAACTAGGCGATAACACCAAGGTCGTCGCCACCGGCGGACTCGGCAGCCTGATCGGAGGGCACTCGCGCTTCATCAGCCAAGTCGACGACCTGCTCACCCTGGATGGCCTGCGCATCATCTGGGAGCGCAACCAGGCGACCGCCAAGAAAACTGCAAAGTAATCCGCCGCAGATGAACACTGATCAACACTGATCAAAGACGATTCAAATATCTGTGTTCATCTGTGTGAATCAGTGGCAAATTGTTTTTGCCTCGTGGAAAACTACTTCAATTACTTCACCGAAATCGAAGAGCACTTTCAGCGACGCCGCGGAACCATTCTGCTGCTCTCCACCCTCGATTGGGCGCTGATCGAGACCTGGAAAGACGCCGGCATCCCGCTGGAGGC
Source organism: Terriglobia bacterium (assembly GCA_963797035.1). Classification (GTDB taxonomy): domain Bacteria; phylum Acidobacteriota; class Terriglobia; order Terriglobales; family Acidobacteriaceae; genus JAIQGF01. The sequence continues at coordinate 250,947 of CAWCOC010000017.1, read as the reverse complement.
CGCGCTGCGCGGCATTGACTCCGCCTTCGAGCGCTGGGAGCGGCGCCCATCGAAGACCCGCAAGGTGAATAGCCTGGCCTACTGCGCCCAGGAGGTGCTCGCCGCCGCCGAGGAGATGAAGGAAGCCGAGGTCGGCACCGCGCGCCCCGAACCACCCGGCTTCGCCCCTGAACAAATCGCCGCTTACCTGGAACACAACGCCGCCGCCATCGATTGCTCACGTGCTGCGCTCCCGCCCTCCTCGCAGTTCCTGGCGACCGAAGCCTCCAAGACCCTTGGCGAACTCGCGCAGGCCTGTGTGGCCCGGGTCTCCGACCCGGGTACGCGGGTCGTAGACCCGCGCCACACCCCCTCGGGCGCAACCCAGCTCTCGCTCGAAGACCTGGAGCGCCGGCTTACCGTGATGGAAGACAAGCTGTTCGCCTCGCTGCTGGCCGCCACGCCCGACGAGCAACTGGTGGCCGTCCGCGCCGAAGCCGACCGCGAGCTCGCGCCCTACCGCCGCAACATGAGCGCCCCGCAGATCGAGCAGCTCCACAAGCAATACGTCCACAAGCGCCTGCTGGAGCGCTACGACCTGCCGCGGCTCTCGCTGTTCTACATGCAATAAATTCACCACGGAGGCACAGAGACACGGAGAGTAACGGGGAACAAGCATCCTTATATTCTCCGTGCTCCGTGTCTCCGTGTCTCCGTGGTTAATTCAGCCCGCCGTATAATCGCCGCTTGGGACTCACCATCGAAAAGCTGGTCTACGGCGGTATGCTCTCCGTGCCTCCGTGGCTCCGTGGTGTAATTCCCGGCCCGTATAATCGATAAGTCTTGGAACTCACCATCGAAAAACTGGTCTACGGCGGCGATGGCCTGGCGCATCTGCCTGCCGATGAGCGCGGCCGCGGCAAGGCCGTGTTCGTGCCCTTCGTGCTGCCCGGCGAGCGCGTCGACGTGGCCCTGAAGGATGAGAAGCCCGGCTATGCCCGCGCCCGCCTGAACCGCGTGCTTGAACCCGCGCCATCGCGCGTCGATCCCGGCTGTCCCTACTTCGGCCAGTGCGGCGGATGCCAGTACCAGCACGCCTCCTACGACCAGCAACTGCAAATCAAGTCCGGCATCCTGCGCGAGACCCTGCGCCGCCTTGCCAAGCTGGAATTTGAAGGCGAGATACAGCTCCACCCCTCGCCGCCCTGGAATTACCGCAATCGCACCCGCATGCGGGTTCGCACCGCGCCCGAGTTCGCCATCGGCTACAACCGTTTTGCCTCGCACGCGCTGCTGCCGGTGCGCGAGTGCCCCATCAGTTCGCCGCTCATCAATCGCGCCCTGGCGGCGATGTGGAAACTCGGCGAATCGGAAAAGCTTCCGCCCGGCGTGAGCGAAATCGAATTCTTCGCCAACGCCGATGATTCCGAGCTGCTGCTGGAAGTCACCTTGGCGCCACAGGGCGCGAGCGAGCTGCGCGGCGCGGCCGACTTCGCCCGCCGGTTGCGCCAGCAATTGCCCGCGGTTGCCGGCATCGTTCCGTTTCAAGCGGCAGGTAACACCAGTATCCGCGTTGATGTTCCTGACCAGCTCGCCGCTGACTTTGGCAGCGACTTCCTGGTGTGCCGCACGCGCGATGTGAACTACCGCGTCAGCGCCGGCTCCTTTTTCCAGACTAATCGTTTCCTTGTCGATGAAATGGTCAACCTGGTCACCGCCGATCGCGATGGCGGCTTCGCGCTCGATCTCTACGCTGGGGTGGGATTGTTCTCAGTGCCGCTGTCGCAGAATTTCCGCCAGGTGGCGGCGGTGGAATCAGCGCCGTTTTCGTTTCACGATCTGCAGGCCAACGCGCCCTCCAGCGTGACCGGGTACCGGGTGGACGTCCAGAAATTTCTCGCGCAAATCCCGCCGGAAACCCGCTTCGACTATGTGGTCATGGACCCGCCGCGCGGCGGGCTGGGCGAAAAAGTGGCGCGCGCCATCGGCGCTCTCAAGGCGCCGCAGTGCACCTACGTCTCCTGCGATCCGGCAACCCTGGCGCGCGACCTCCGCCTGCTGACCGAGAGCGGCTGGTACCGCATCTTCGAAATCCACCTGCTCGACCTGTTCCCCCAGACCTTCCACATTGAAGCCCTGGTCCGCCTGGAGCGCTGATCACCAGCCCGCGGATGGATTCACGCCGCAGCCGATTTTCCGACAATCCGCTCCACCTGCGCGCGATGGTTCAGGTCGTGCCCCGCCCACATCTTCACGATCTTCTCCACCGTTTCCTGGCCGCGCTCGCTGTGCATGCCGTGGCGCTGCCACTGCTCCGAGGTCAGCGACCGCAGCAGCCGCACGTTCTCGCGGCGATTCACCGTAAAGCGCTCCAGCGATTCCCCCGCCGGCATCTGCTCGTAGTGGCTGAACTTCGCCCACTCGTCCTGGTCGAAGGCCTGGATGGGCACGCCGGGCTGGCCCAGGATTAGCCGCACCCGGAACCCCACCACCATTTCCGCGTCGGCCAGGTGCGCAAGAATCTCCGCCACCGACCACTTGCCGGGCGCGGGCCGCTGTTTCAGCTCCTCGGCCGCACGCGAACTCACCAGCTCCGCCAGCCGTACCGGCGTTTCGTGCAGCACGCCGATGGGCTCCCGTTCGCCCAGCGTGGTCAGGATTCTCTGCGTGTACTGCTGCGGTGTCTCGGCCATACCCACCTCTGTATGTGAACTCTATGTGGACTCTTCGATGTGGCTGCAACTCCTGAAGGGACTCCGATCGACGCCTCGCGGATGCGAAATATCGCGACCTCGAGTGTCGCGACCCCTCACTCCAAGATCAGGACGTCGATCCAACCGCGACCTCTAAATGCTGGTCAGCCTCATGAGTGCTGTCATCCTGAGCGAAGCGAAGGATCTATGCTTTTGCTCGCAGCAAACGAATTCATCCGGCGCACTCGCGATAGTTCCTAACAATTGTCATCCTGAGCGAGGGCGAACCGGGGCCCCCGCCGCGCCCGCTTTCGGCCCGGTGGGGTGGTCGAATGCCCGAGCCGAAGGATCCCTGGATCGCCATAGCAACCGACATGCTGACAGGCATTTCGATCGGCAAACGTCGCGTGCCACCTGGCACCAGGCGACTTTGGCGCTCTGCACCAGAGCAGGCGCGAGATTTGTAAAGTATGATAAGGGCTGTTATCACTCGTTGACGCTTGGCGTCGTCATGGAAGAAGTGCTACACGATCGCAGACGAGCCATAACTAACACCGTCTTGTATGCGGCGTTTCTGCTCCTCGCCGTCGTCGGCTTGGTGACTCGGCAGTCGTGGTGGGGACGTGGGTTGATGTTGCTCGTTGTCGTTTGGGCCATCGGCGGCGTGAAGGCTAACTGGCGGGCGATCCGCCATGGCTTTGTTGATCTCGACCGCTAAAAGGCGCGAGAGGTTGAACGCATGACTACTGAGCGTGGCCGAAGAATCTTGCTCGGCCTGTCCGTTCATTGCGCTTGTTGGTGGGCGCTGTCAGCTTGGTTTTGGACAACCGGTTTTGGACAACCGCGATTCAGGTTCAACATGTGGGCGGTTCTAGCTCCCGTAGCGCCGATTTATCTTGGGTTCTTCTATCTACGACCGCGTGGTGTTTGGCAGTGGTCAGCCGAGGGGCTTCTCGTTTCTGCGGCACTGATTGGAGTAACGATCGCTTCAGTGAGAGATACGCGCTTGTGGCTCGTGCTGTCAGCACACGCGACGATGCTGATTTATTGGTTTATCGGCTTTCATCTCATCGCAACGGGTGTGTAGAGCACACTAAGTGCCCGATTGTTGTCGTGAAATCGTCATATCGTAACTAATGAATTGCCCCGTTCCCGGTGCAGATTCGCAAGCTACGTAGCACCGCAGGGAAATGTCGCCCTCTAACCAGGAAAGGCAGGCGTTGCTCTTGAACCCTCGGAGCATCGCGCTCCTAATTCCCAATTCGGCACCCGCCAGCCCCGCCTGCTTGAAAATTTTTCCCTTGTAATCACAGACAAGCCTCCCCTCTCTGCGCTACGTTCCAAGTGCAGGGCGGTAGTGTCTTTGCCGCCGCTCGCGCACACAAACTGCACCCGCTATGCCGGCCATCGGCCCCCACCCGACCGCCTCCCCATCTCAGAACCTGGTAATGCAAGTAGCTTTATTTTCAATATTTTACCTTTAAGTCTCTCCGGCTCAAGATTTTGCCCGGAATTTCTCCGTAAGATCTTGATTCCAAAAGATCGATGTGGGGGGAGGGGAGTACCCGAAGGCGAAAACTTCACCTCTGTATGTGGCGCGGGCGCCCCCGCCCGCGAAGGCGGCGGAGTCGCCATAACCGGTTCCTCCCCACGAGCGTGTGCCGGCGCTGCTCGCCGCTCTGGCCTTCGCCGCCGGCATCCTGCTGGCCGCACAAACCTGGCGTCCTCCGCTGTGGTGGGCCGTAGCCTTCCTGGTCTTCGCCGCGGCCGCCGTGGTCTTCCGGCGCAAGCACGCTCGGGCAGCTATGGCGACGGCCTTGTGCGCCATCGCCCTGCTCGGCTGCCTGGCGCTCGATGCGCGCAACGCCGAATTTTCCCGGGCGATCAACGCTCAACAGATCGCGCCCTTTCTCGACGGCTCCGAGGTCACGATCACCGCGCGCGTGCTGCACGACGGGGAGGTGCGCGTGCTCGGCGGCGACCGTCGCCAGATCGTCGAGATCGAGACCGAAGAACTCGCGGGCGAAGGCGCCCGCGCCACAGCGGTTCAGGCCGGCATGCGCCTCACCATCTATTCGCGCGACGAGAGCGAAGATGACGGCGCGCCCGACACCTCCGCTCACCACCAGTTCACCTACGGCGAGCGGCTGAGGTTTCGGAGCAAGCTGCGCGAGCCGCGCAATTTCGGCAATCCGGGCGCATGGGACTACCGCGGCTATCTCGCCGGACGCGGCATCACCGCCCTGGGATCGGCGCGCGCCGACCGGGTTGAGCTGCTCTCCGGCTTCCGCGGCACGCTCTCCGGGCTGTGGGCTAGCCGCGCCCGGCGCAGCGTGCTGGCCCACGTGCACGCCACCTGGAGCGCGCCCCGCGCCGCGCTCATCGACGCCATGCTCATCGGCGACACCGCCTCCATCCACCGCGACACGCGCCTGGCCTTTCAGCGCACCGGCGTCTATCACATCCTGGTGGTTTCGGGCATGAACGTCGGCATCCTGGCGTTCGTCATTTTCTGGGTGCTGCGGCGATTTCGAGTCAGCGACGTTATTTCGTCGGCGGTCACGGTAGCAATGTCGATCGGCTACGCCTTCCTCGCCGACCTGGGCGCTCCCATCCTGCGGGCGGTGTTCATGCTCGCCGTCTATCTCGGCGCGCGCTTGCTCTATCGCGACCGCGCCGCGCTCAACGCGGTGGGAGTGGCGGCGCTGGTGCTTCTGGCGCTGGATCCACGCTTGCTGTTCGACGCCAGCTTCCAGCTCACCTTTGGCGCCGTGCTGGCCATTGCCGGCATTGGCGTGCCCCTGCTGCGGCGGACCTCCGAGGCCTACCGCCGCGCGCTCCGCGGGCTGGACGAAACCGAGCGCGATCCCACGCTGGCGCCGCGCCTGGCGCAGTTCCGGCTGGACCTGCGCCTGTTGCGCGAGCGGCTGGCAAAGCTCACCGGGCACCGCCTGGCCCATGGGATCGTGGTCGGAATCCCGCAGACGCTAGTCGCCGCCTACGAGGTCCTGCTGATCTCCATTGTCGCGCAGTTCGCGCTGACCCTGCCGATGATCGTCTACTTCCATCGCGCCACCGTGCTCGGCCTGCCCGCCAACGCGGTGGTGGTGCCGCTGACCGGCGTGCTGATGCCGGCGGCGGTGGCGGCGCTGGCGCTGTCCTATGTCTCGCCCGCGCTGGCCAAACCGGCGGCCCTGATTACGGCGTGGGCGCTGGACGGGATCACCGGCTCCATCCGGGTGCTTGGCGGATTGCGCGCCGCCGATTGGCGCGTGCCGCCGCCCTCGCTGCTGGCCGCGCTGTGTGCCGTCGGCGCGCTCGTTTTCTGCGCGTGGTCGCTACGCCGTGATCGTCGCGCCATCGCCCTTGCCGGCACGGCGGCGATGATAATTTCGGCGCTGGCTCTCACTGCGCTTCCGCGCCGGCCGCAACTCGTGCCCGGCGTGCTGGAAGTCACCGCCATCGACGTTGGCCAGGCGGACTGCACCCTGGTGGTCACGCCCGATGGCAAGACCTTGCTCGTCGACTCGGCCGGAGCACTGGGTCCCTCGATCTCCGAGTTCGATTTCGGCGAAGACGTGATCGCGCCCTATCTGTGGTGGCGCGGCATCACGCATTTGGACGCCGCGGTGCTCACCCATGCGCACTCCGACCACCTCGGGGGCATGGCCAGCATCATCAGCGGCTTTCGCCCGCGCGAGCTGTGGGTTGGACCCAACGCGCTCACGCCCGCCTACACCTCGCTGCTGCGGCTGGCGTCGGCCGACGACGTTGCCGTCATCCGCCGCTCGGCGGGCGACAGCTTCGCCTTCGGCGCGGCCACCGTCGACGTGTTCTCCCCGCCGCGGGACTGGCAAGTGGCGGCGCGCGTGCGCAACAACGATTCGCTGGTCTTGAGAATCCGCTATCGCAAATCAGGCGCGCTGCTGGCCGCCGACGCGGAAAAGAAAATCGAGCAAATGCTGCTCGCCGGGCCCACGCAACCCCGGGCGGAGCTGCTCAAGGTGGCCCACAACGGAAGCAATACTTCGAGCGGGCCGGAATTTCTGGACAGCGTGCAGCCGCGCTTCGCCTTCATCTCGGTGGGCTACCGGAATTCCTTCCACCACCCGCGGCCGGAGGTGTTGGCGCGCCTGGAGTCACGGCAGGTACGCACCTTTCGCACCGACACCTTCGGCGCCCTGACGTTTTACCTGGACGGCGAGGGCGTCAGGCCTGTTCTTCCTCTTCATCCGCAGAATCCATCTCCGACTCCGCGCTCGACCGGTAGTCCTCAATGATGCGTCGCGCCTCGTCCGCCTCTTCCGCCGCAACCTTGACCACGGTTCCGCCCACGCCGGGCAGAATGTCCTGAGGCGCTTCGGTGGCGGTCACCAGGCAATCGATGCCGGCCGACTCCAGCAAGCCGCTTACCACCATCGCTTCCGACTCTTCCTTGGAGCCGAACACTTCCACCAGCTCCTGGTTGGGCATTGGTTTGGTGGCCATGGGTCCTCCCTGCACGTTGGATGCGCCCTCCATGTTACTCCGGTCACCGGGTCGAGCCCGGAAATGGGCTTGCATCGGCGGCGGTCGCCGGTATGATGCGCATCAGACGGCAGCAAATCGTAGCAGAATTTGCGGGCGATGGGGCGCGCGCACCCGGTCTGAAATCGAAGCGCGTCCCGCTATGGCACGGCCGCCGATACCGGCTTCAGCCGCAGGTTCTGGCGGATTTTCAGGGTTGCAGGAGCCGCCGCCGCTGCATCTAACCAGGGACCAAATGAGAGAATCTGGGGAAGCGCGGAATCCGGAATGGAGCCAGGCCGAACAGGAAGAGCTGCGCAAGATCCGGCGGCTGCAGGTGTTGATGAACATGGTCATGTCGGTCATCAGCCAGGACGTGAACATGACCGTCGAGGAGGCCTCTACGCTGGTGGCGGACGCCAAGCGGGCCGCGCTCGCTATGTTCCCCGACAAGGAACTGGCCTACGACCTGATCTACAAACCCCGGCTGCAGCGCCTGATGAAAGAACGCTTCCGCCTGCAGTAGCGGCCTGCGCCGAAGTTCACATTTAAGTTCGCGCCAACTCGTACAGGTACTCGACGTAGGAGCGCGCCGCGCCGTCCATGCCCTGCACCTTGGGATTCGCCGATTCGATCACGTAATACTCGTTTGGCGCATGCGCGCCGCTGCCGTGCCCCAGACCGAAGTGTCCCGCCGGCAGGCGCAGCGGATCGCCGGTAAAGACGTATCCCGGCCAGGAGCCTGCCAGGCGCGGCATGATAATGGGGTCGATGCCGGAGCGCCGGTAGACGGCGATCTCCGCCTGGATGAGCTTGGAGTTGGCGGGCGTGCTGGTGGGATCGTAGCCGCCGCTCATGTTGACCTCGATGTCGCCAAAGCCGTGCTTGGCCAGGTGCGCCTTGAGGGCGGCCAGCGCGTCAGCGGCGGTCATGTCGGGCACCAGGCGCAGGTCGAGCTTGGCGACCGCCTTGTGCGGCAGGATGGTCTTGCCGCCCGGTCCGGTGTAGCCGCCGACCAGGCCCTCGATATTGACCGTGGGCTGCGAGACCAGCATCTCCAGCGACTGCTCGAAGCTGACGTCGTGCAACCAGTGCTGCACGCCAAGCTGCTTCTTGGCGGCGGCTTCGTTCATGCGGCGGGCGGCGGCGGCGATCATCTGCTTCTCTTCCGCCGAAAGCGGGCGCGCCTTGGCGGCGAAGCCTTCAATCGCGGGCGTATTGCCGTCTTCGGAAACCAGCGTGTGCAAGGCCTGCACCAGGTGCCAGGCAGGGCTGTCGAGCCGGGCCTTGTTGCTGGAGTGAACATCCTGGCGCGGGCCGCGTCCCCAGCGCTCGCCGCTGGACACCAGCTCGCACTCGATGACGCCCTTGGCGCCGAGGAAGACGGTGACTTCTCCCGTCAGGTCCTGTGAGGGGAAGGGCATGAACACGCCCTGACAGCGCTGCAGCGCGGCCGCCACCTCGGGGCGCTGCACCACCTGCTTGAAGTGGGTGGAACCGATTTCCTCCTCGCCCTCGGCGACGAACACCAGGTTCACCGGCAGCTTGCGTCCGGCGCCGCGCAGGGCGTGCAGAGCGGCCAGGAAGGTGGCCTCCGGGCCCTTCTGGTTGACCGCGCCGCGGCCGACGACAATTTTTCCCAGACCCGGCTTGTCCACCAGGCGAGCCTCAAAGGGCGGCGATGACCACTCGCTGGGATCGGCCTGCTTGACGTCGTACATGAAATACAGGCCGAGGGTGCGGGGCGCGCCGGCATCGTAGAGAGCGAAGATTCCGGGCTGGCCGTCGGTGGGGACCTGGGTGACGTTGCTGAAGCCGGCATCGCGCAACATGCTCATGGTGAGCTCGCAACCTTCCTTCACGCCACGGTTTTCCGCCGCGATAGAAGGTTGCTGGATCCAATGCTGCAGGCGCTGCACGCTCTCGTCGTGGCGCTTCTCGATCTCCGCCCAAACCGGCTTCAGGTCGGGTTCCTGGGATTGGGCAAGGCGCGGCCAGGCGAACGCGGCTGCGCCCACGGCGGTGGTGGCGATGAAGTCTCGTCGATTCATGGCGGGGCAGGATAACCGCTGAGACGAGCGGATGTCTAGAGACGGAAGAATGAAGATTGGGCTTCGCTTCAGTATGCAATTCGAGTCTTCCATCTGCAATCTGCAATACGTCGGCTAGGGATTGAAGAATGAAGATTGAAGAATGAAGAATGAAGAATGAAGCTACAATCTTGAGAGCAGCGGGGTGAGCATGTTCGGGGAATTGCAAACGTCGAGCCGCCGATTGAAGAGGTGGCTGGTGGTATCGTTTGTCGCGCATTGCGTGATCGTTTATTTCCTGGTGCGCCCGCCGCGTCCGATTTACGTGACGCCCAACGAGGTCGCCTTCGGGCACGGGGGCACAACCACCGAGTTGGTGTATTTCTCGCGGAATGGGATGGCTTCGAGCCAGGATGCGGACGCCAGGCCGGCGGAGCACCATGTCGCATTGCAGGTGAAGGCGCACAGGCGTCCCAAGCCCGCCGCAAAACCCATAGCGCAATGCGGCGCGCGTCACCGCCGAGCAGCCGCCGGCGCGGGCGGGAACTCCCTACGGCAGCTTCGCGCAAGGGCTGGCCAGCGGGCACGACGTGCGCCCGGCGCTGCCGCTGATTTTTCCCGACCCGGCGGTTATGCCGTGGCAGGTTCCCTCCGGCGTGGAAGGCAACGTCATAGTCGAGGTGACGATCGACGTGCAGGGCAACGTGGTCGAAACCAAGGTGCTGCAGGCGCTCGGGCATGGCATCGAGGAGAAGGTGCTGGCGGCGTTGCGCAACTGGCGCTTTCGCCCGGCCATGATGGACGGACGCGCCATTCCTTCGCAGCAGGATGTGTACTTCCACTTTCCCAGCTAAACAACAGCGGCCAGCAGGCTGCTGAAAAAGTCTTGCTCTGTGTCAGGGCACGACTTCAGTTGTGCCGCAAGTAGTTCAAATAGGTCCGGGCTTCAGCCCCGGAGGCCTGAAATGAGGGCTGAAAAGGAGTTTTTCAGCAGCCTCCCAGGAACGAGCATGCAGCGGGCATTTTTCTGCTGCGAGGAAATTTGTATAATCCCGCGCATGCGTTCCCTCGTCCTGCTGATAGCCGCGTTTCTGATGAGCGGCGCCACGCTCGCCCAGGAGCAATCACAACCGGAGCCGAAAAAACCGGTCTACGTGAGCCCATCGGCGCGGCTGGCCGCCGCCAAGACCGTGTTCATGAAAAACGCCGGCGGAAGCGAGGTCCCGTTCAACGTGATCAGCGCGGCGGTGGAAGGCTGGGCCCGCTTCCGGCCGGTGGATTCGCCGGAGGAAGCCGACATCGAGATCTCCGTCAGATCTCCCGACGACGAGCACACCTCTTCCTCCGGCAGCAAGACGCGGGTAGGCACCGGCGGGGTCCCGGCGCCTTCTTCCCCGCCCAACACCTACGATGGACCCATCAAGCTGGTGGTCTCTGACGCGCACACCCACCTGACGTTGTGGGCCGCCTCCGATCAACCCAAAGGCGGGTTCCGGCAGCACGCGCGGGACGAACACTTGGTGGAAGCGGCAGAGCGGTTGGTGACAAAATTACGTGAGAGGCTTGATGCGGCGGCGGCGCCAAAGTAGCCAGATGTAGACAGGGTAAATCAATGTGCAGCGGCCCGATGGCGGCCGCTGCTCCTGAAGATCGGGGTAGCGTGTTGAGGGCGGTCCCGGAGAGGGCGCCGGGACCTACGAATCGATTGGCGACCTCCGCAACACAATCAACCTAGGTCCCTCGCTGCGCTCGGGATGCCATCAAATTAAATCAGGTTCGGACGACATCCAACCGCTTCAACCGCTGCTTACTGCTTAACGCCGGCGGTAGCGGCGCGGCGGTGGTCTTCCTCGAAGGCGTGCCGCACCCAGCGCTCGATCACGCTGCGGCGCTGGTGAGTCGGATCGAAGCGAACGCCAAAGAGCAGACCACGCTTGTGGCAGACCACGGCCGGCATTTCAACCGACGTGCTGTGCGGCAAAATAAAGACGAGCTGAAGCGGCTGTGCGACCTTCACCGGCGCGTCGGATTTCAGGAGCATGCCCCCGGCGCTGATGTCCTGGCTTTCAGCCGAGTATTTTTCGCCAAAGGTTTCCATCTCCACGGGGATGGAGAGCGGAATGCGCGCATGCTGGCGGCGCGACTCGGGAGACTTGCCCTCTCCGGCCACAATCAGCCAGACGATGACCGCCACCGCGATCAGCGCACAGATGACAACCAGGTACATGCATGCGGAGTATATGCCAGAGATGAGGCCCCCGCACCAGAACCGCTTTGGTGCGGCTAGCGGCCGGCGCGGGCGCGCTTGGCGCTGTGGGTAAGGATTGACAGGATCTCCTGCAAGCCCTGGCGCACGCGCTTGAGGCCGTCGCTGGGCGCGCGGCGAGGAAACGGCAATCCAACCTGGTCCTTGGTGGCCTTTGCCTCGGTGCGCAACTGCTGGCGCGCGCCGGCGATGGTGAAGCCCTGGTCGTAGAGCAGGGTCTTGATGCGCAGGACATTTTCGAGATCGCGGCGCCGGTACATGCGCTGTCCGGTGCTGCTCTTGGTGGGCCTCAGTTGCGGGAACTCGGTTTCCCAGAAACGCAGCACGTAGGCGGGCAGGCGGCACAGGCGCGACACCTCGCCGATGCGGAAGTACAGCTTGTCGGGGATGAGCACTTCCTCACCCTTGCGTTTCGCGGATTTTCTGGCGGTCGCCATGCTATTCCCCGATCTCGAAGTCATTGTCCCTGCGTTTTCTAGCACGGAGGTAAGCCGCAGGACAACTCCGAAACTGTGTCTCGCCTCCAAATTCCACAAGGCAAGAGCTTTTTCGAGGTGACATTAAGGTGTTGCGCCACTTGGGGCCCTGCAGGCTAGTTTCGCTTCTCGTCTTGATTTCAGTCTTAACTCTGCTGGCGGCATGCGGCGGAACAACCGCCGCGCCGCCGCCGTCGCCGGGTCCGACCCCCGCGCCAGGCCCGACTCCGTCGCCAGGCCCGCCGCCGGCGACGATCACCATCCAGTCGTTTGCCGCGTCGCCGGCTACCATCACGGCAGGGCAGCCGACCACCCTGACCTGGACGACGACGAACGCCACTGCGGTGACGATCACGCCGGGCGGTCCCGCCAACCTGGCGACCTCCGGTTCGCTCAACGTTTCGCCGACGACGACTACCACTTACACTCTCACCGCGACGGGCAACGGCGCCAGCGCTACCGCAACGACCACGGTCACAGTCGCAACCCCGGCCTCTCCGCCGACGATCACCCTGATGGCGACCCCGACTACGGTGAGCGCGGGACAGTTCAGCACCCTGGCGTGGCAAAGCACTGGAGCGACGAAGGTCACGATCACGCCCGCGCCCGAGATGGAGGATGGCCAGCAGCTGCAGCTGAGCGGGACCATTCCCGTGGTGCCAACCACCACCACGACCTACACCGCGACCGCGACCGGGCCGGGCGGCAGCGCGACGGCGATGGCCACGGTGACGGTCACGCAACCGGCGCCCACGGTGACGCTGTCGGCGGCGCCGGCATCGATCCTGGCGGGCCAGAAAGCGACCCTGACCTGGAGCAGCCAGAACGCAACGTCGCTTTCCATCGACAACGGCGTCGGCAAAGTCACCGTCCCCACCGGCACGATCGATGTCTCTCCGAGCGCCACCTCCACCTACACAATTACCGCCACCGGTGCGGGCGGATCGGCCAACGCCACCGCGACGGTGACGGTGCAACAGCAACTCGGGGTGACGCTGGCCGCCAAGCCGGCCTCCATCGCCGCCGGTCAGAGCTCCACCCTGACGTGGACTTCGCAGGCCGCGAGTTCGGTGGACATTCAGCCGGGTATCGGCACGGTGAACCTGAACGGATCCGTCTCCGTCACGCCGACCGCGACGACCACCTACACTGCGACGGCGCACGACGCCTCGGGAAACACCAAGACCGCCACCGCGACGGTGACCATCGTGCCCGGCGGATCGCTGCAATCGTCGATCAAGCACATCATCTTCTTCGTGCAGGAGAACCGCTCCTTCGACAGCTACTTCGGCAAGCTGGGCCAGTACAAGGCGAGCCTGGGACTCGCCAACGACGTGGACGGGCTGCCGTCGACTGCGGTGCAGCTCGACAAGAACGGCACGGCGGTGCACCCGTATCACTACCAGACCACGTGCGTGGAGAACACCAGCCCGTCGTGGAATCCGAGCTGGGATGACTGGAACGGCGGCAAGATGGACCGCTTCGTGAACGTGACCGAGCTGCCCTCGACCATCGATCCGAACTATCACCGCGCCATGGGCTACTACGACCAGAGCGACTTGCCGTACCTGTACGAACTGGCGGCGCAGTTCGCGACCAGCGACCGCTTCTTCGAGCCGGTGATGTCGGCCACCATTCCCAACCGCATGTACATCTTCACCGGCACCTCGTTTGGCCACATTTATCCTGATCCGCCGCCCTCCGGCGGATTCACCCAGAAAACCATCTTCCGCCTGATGACCGACCATGGCGTGAACTGGCGTTACTACTACCAGGACAACAGCATCTTCTTGGGGCAGTTCTCCGACTGGAACGATCCCGCGATCCGGGACCACGTTTTCAACATCGACGATTGGTACAAGATCCTGGCCGACCCGAACGCGGACAGCCTGCTGCCCTCGGTGATCTTCATCGAGCACGCGGCCGCCTCCGAGCTGGACGAGCACCCCGGCAGCAACACGCAGGCGGGCGCAGCGCGCGGCGAGCAGATTGTGAATGCGCTGCTGAAGAGCGCCGCCTGGAAGTCGTCGGTGTTCATCTACACCTACGACGAGTTCGGCGGGTTGTACGATCATGTTCCCATCCAGGCGGCGCCGGCGCCGGACAATATCGCCCCCATCTGCACGCCGGGATTCGATTCGCATTGCGAACCCGGGGACTTTGCCCACACCGGCTTCCGCATTCCGCTGGTCGTGATTTCGCCGTGGGTGAAAGCGCATTTCGTTTCGCGCAAAGTGCGCGACACGACATCCATCCTCAAGCTGATCGAGACGCGCTTCGGATTGCCGTCGCTGACGGCGCGCGATGCGGCGGCCGACGACATGACCGAGTTCTTCGACTTCAGCAACCCGGCATGGCAAACACCGCCGCCACTGCCCACGCAGCCGACTAACGCGACCTGCGACTTCAACGCGGAGCTGAACGGGCAACACTGAGAGCGCAGGACTCGCAACGCACAACGGCAGAGCAAAGATTTTTGTCTATCATGAGACCACTTGCGCACCGAGTCAATCCGGGCGCTGATGGGGCATGGTTAAGCGCTCAAGCAAGGACGAGAATCAGATCGCTGCGTCCATCGTGGCGCGGGTCGTATCAACAGAGAAGAATCCTGCCGCTGTCGCGTTGGGAAGGCTTGGAGGTCTAAAAGGCGGAAGGGCAAGAGCGAAGAAGCTAACCGCCAAACAACGCCAAGTTATTGCAAAGAAAGCAGCCAAAGCCAGATGGGATAACGATGGTAAATAGGGTACTTGTGGTTATTGACAACCAATAGTCAACAGTTTATCATCAGTCATCTTGATGGTTTTGGAGTTGGCTCGTGAGCCAAGACAAGAAGGAAGTCAAGCACGTATGTGTGTACAAAGGGCCCCACGAAGACAACAGACTACAACCTGCGGAACAGGCACCTGTTCCGCCATCTGCTGAATATGCGCGAACAGTCGCTCTCGGCGTCCTGGGGGGATTGCACGGTGGCTACAGAACCTCTAATCACTGGCGCACGCAAATGGCAGAGCGCGATTTTGATGTGTTTGACCTGGAGTATGCAATCCGCAACGGCTCATGTACCGAGGGCGGGCAATACTCCAGCGAGCACAGGAATCACAAATACACGTTTCGCGGAAATATTGATGGAACTGATTTCGATGCGGTTTTTGCTATCTCGGCTGAGCACGACATGATCAGTTCCCCTTTGCTGATCTTGATAACGGGATGCTGGAAAACCAAGTCAGGAAAACGCAGCAAAACGTACTGAGCCAACGGTCCCATGAGGACCCAAAGAGGTGAAAGGGTGCGGCAATGAGCGAGATCAAGGAAGTTATCGCGAAAGCGAGATGCTATGAACATGACTGTGGCGGAGTCATGGAGGGCAGAAAGGGTGAATACAGATACACAGAGTGCGGCCTGAACTCTGTCTGGCTAAAGGATGTTCTTGTTTTTCATTGCACGAAGTGTAATGCGATTGTTCCCGAAATTCACGCGGCCGGCGTGCTGCATTGGGTCATCGCTTTGCGGGTGCTCCGCAAGAAGACCCTGCTGACGGGAAGCGAACTTCGTTTTCTGCGAAAAATGTGCGGATATTCGGTTATCGAGTTTGGCGAGATCATGGGTTCTGACAGAACTGTTGTTTCTCGTTGGGAAACTCACAACACACACGGCGAAGGAACCGACAGGACGGTTCGACTTCTCACGATCCTGAAATTGGCTAGAGAGGCGACTGGCAAACCGGGACAGATGCTCAAGAACGTCACTATTGATCAACTCACTCGTGACATCGAAGCGGCCTTCAAGGTGATTGAGGGGCGGCGAGTTACCGAGAGGTACGACATTTCTCCCGAAGAAATCGCCCTTTACACCGGCACCAGTGAACCGGAAGTGGAGGTATCGGCGGTTCACTAAACCCAGTCTCACGGCCCTGCCATTGGTACGGCAGGGTTTTTTTATGGTTGACATGCTTGAGCGGTCAAGCATACAATGTAGCTGTTAAGAGGTGCTCCCGTGAATCGCCTGACGAAAGAAGATCGCATCCGGGTGATAGTGGCGCTGGTGGAAGGCAACAGCATCCGTGCCACGGTCCGCATGACTGGTGTTGCGAAGAACACCGTGGTCAAACTGCTTTGCGACATAGGCGCAGCTTGCGCTGAGCACCACGACAAGACCGTGCGCGAACTTAAGACACAGCGCGTCCAGGCGGATGAGATTTGGTGCTTCGTCGGAGCAAAGCAGCGCAACGCTCCGCCAGATAAAGTGTCGGAAGGCTGGGGAGATGCGTGGACGTGGACGGCGATTGACGCCGATTCCAAGCTCTGCATCAGCTATTTAGTTGGTGGGCGCGATGGTAGATGGGCGCAGAACTTCATGTGGGATGTAGCGCAGCGCGTTTCGGGGCGCATTCAGCTTACGACTGACGGCCATCGCTTCTACATTCAGGCCGTGACGAATGCGTTTGGTCGTGGACTGTCGGTTGACTACGCAATGCTGCAAAAGATTTACGGCCCGATTCAGGACGGCGAGCGCCGCTATAGTCCGCCCGTTTGTCTTGGTTGCGAAGTGAAGGCGATCTACGGGACTCCAGACCCCAAGCACATCAGCACTAGCTATGTGGAACGGCAGAACCTGACAATGCGGATGCACATGCGTCGCTTCACGCGGCTGACGAATGCTTTCAGTCGCAAGCTGACGAATCTGCGCTACGCCGTGGCTCTGCACTTCGCCTACTACAATTTCTGCCGCGTGCACCAAACGCTGCGTGTTACGCCAGCGATGGAAGCTGGAATTGCAGACCATGTTTGGTCAATCGAAGAATTGGTCAGTCTGCTGGAGGCGAGAGAAGTCGTTGCCGCAGCCTCATAGTGATTTTCGCTGCCGCTTCTCCTGGTTTCATCCCAACTTTGCCCTTGCAATTTGGAAGAAAAAAAATCAGAGTAGACGGAACTGAAAAAGCCCGCTGGCAGCGGGCTCTCAGAAGCTTTGTGGGCTTGACTCGATTACGGGCAACCTCAGATTAGTTCTGAAGTAATCCCCAGTCAAGCTGAAAAGTTCAGGGAGATTCTCGTCTCCAAACGGGAGCGAGGAAAACTCTCCCGGCCAGAGGTGTACCAGACCAAGGCCGGGAGGCAACCATCAACCCTTCACACTGGACGGAAAGGAGGTGGCTAAAAATGGCGAAGAAGGTTATATACCGCCGCTCGGACACTGGTCAAATCACGACCGAGAAGTACGCTGACAAGCACCCGAAAACCACGGAACGCGAAACAGTCTACGTTCCCAACAAGAACAAGCAGTAGATCACCAAAGTCTTGGTGGCTGGGTTAACCCACGAGTACACAAAAGCAAACTGACCCACCACCAGATTTTTATTGACTTGCTTATTAACTGACCGCAATATCTTGTACCAGAGTAATGGGCCATACCAAGTTTGGTTGGCTCAGTGGTCTCCGGGCTCTGACAAAAGGGAGAAAAGTACTCAGGAGGAAGTTCAATGCCAGCGAAGAAAAAGGCAAAGAAAAAAGCCAAGAAGCACTAACGCGACCGCAACAGTCGCGTCTACAGGGTCCTAAAAAGAATTTCAACGGGGCTTCCGCCATCGGAAGCCCTTTCAATTTGCCGCGAGCTGGGCGCAGCAGACCTTTGGCGCCCACAACTCAGTACAATGTGTGCATGGATATTGCCGCCGCCTACCTGGATGAAGTCCGTCGGGCACTGCGCGGGCACAAGCGCCTGGCCGAGGGCGCCATCGCGCAACTGCGCGATGACGAGCTTCTGCTGCAAATCGATCCGGAATCGAACAGCGTCGGGGTGTTGATGAAGCACATCGCCGGCAACATGCGCTCGCGTCTCACCGATTTTTTGACCACCGACGGGGAGAAGCCGGACCGGCATCGTGACCGGGAATTCGAAGTCGCTCCCGGCACGGCGCGCGCCCAGCTGATGGAAGATTGGGAAGCGGGATGGAAGACGGCATTCGAGACCATCGCCTCGCTCCAGCCGGCCGACCTGGAGCGCACGGTGACCATTCGCGGTGAGCCGCATACCGTATTGCAGGCTGTGCATCGGGCGGTTGCGCATTACGCATACCACGTGGGACAGATCGTTTTTCTGGCCAAGCATTTTCGCGGCAGGGAATGGAAGTCGCTCAGCATTCCGCGCGGGGAGTCGGAGCAATTCAACGCCGCCAAGCTCAGCGGCAAAGGCGATGGCGCGCATGTGCTCGACACCAGCCGCAACCAAGACATGAAAAGTAAGAAGTCAGAAGTCAGAAGTCAGAAGTAAAAAGGCGTGGTTGGGGAGGCAATTTGTCCAATCTGGTCTGACTTTTGATTTCTTACTTTTGATTTCTGACTTCTTACCTCTGACTTCTGACTTCTGGCTTCTGGCTTCTGGCTTCTTACTTCTGACTTCTTACTTCTGACTTGGATTCCTCCTCCGAAACCGCCCTCGAGTTCAGCGCCACGCCGGTGGAGCGCATATCGCCGCGCTCCTACCTGCGGCTGCTGCGAACGAACCGCAACTTCCGCCGGTTGTGGACGGCGCAGATCGTCAGCGAAATCGGCGACTGGTTCTACACCGTCACCCTGTACACGCTGCTGCTGCAATTCACCGGGCGGGCGCAATCGGTGGGACTGGCGCTGGTGCTGCAAGTGCTGCCGCAGACGCTAGTGGGACCCTCGGCCGGGGTGGTGAACGACCGTGTGCGGCGCAAGCGGGTGATGATTACGGCCGACGTGGTCCGCGCCGGCGTGGTGCTCTCCATGCTGCTGGTGCGCTCGCGCTCCACGGTGTGGCTGGTGTTCCCGCTGCTGGTGATGGAAACCGTGATGGCGGCGTTCTTCGAGCCGGCGCGCAATTCCGTGATTCCCAACCTGGTGGGGCGGCAGGAGGTGATCGTCGCCAACACTCTGTCCTCGATCACCTGGTCGTTCAACCTGGCGATTGGCGCATCGCTGGGCGGGGTAGTGGCGGTGTTCCTGGGGCGCGACGCGGTATTCGTCCTGAACGCGCTGTCCTTCGTCGCGTCGGCGCTGCTGATCGGGGGAATGAAGTTCGACGAGCCGCATACCGCCGGCCTGCCGGGGCTGCGGGCGCGCGAGGTTTTCGATTTCTCGCCGATGATGGAGGGATTGCGCTACCTGCATGGGCGTCCGCGGCTGCTGGCCACGGTGCTGGTGAAAGGCGGGCTGGGGTTGATGATCGGCGCCAGCTGGGTGATCTACACCATCCTCGGGGAGCGCCAGTTCGCGATCCATCTTCCGGGCAGCGCGGGACAGCGCGGCGCGGTGCTGGGCATGAGCCTGCTGATCGGAGCACGCGGCATCGGCGCGCTGCTCGGCCCGCTGCTGGGGGCAAGCTGGGCGGGGCAGCGCGACTCCCGCCTGCGCCGCGGAATCCTGCTGGGATTTCTCGCCGCCGCCTGCGGTGTGGGCTCGCTCTCCGTCGCTCCCACCGTATGGGTGGCGATGCTGTGCGTGATCCTCGGGCACTTCGGCGGGTCGATGGTCTGGACATTTTCCACCACCCTGCTGCAACTCAACACCGACGACCAGTATCGCGGGCGGGTGTTCTCCGCCGATTTGGGCATCTGCATGGCCACCATCGCGCTGACCGCCTGGGCAGCTTCGGCGGCGATTGACGCTACCGTCCCGGTGCGCCTGCTGGCCGCGTGCACGGGTGCGGCCATCCTGGTTCCGTGCGCGGCGTGGGGGCTGGCGCAGCGGCTGTGGCGGTGAGGTTGGACGCAGGTCGTGTTTGCGTTAACTGAACGTACTCGTGCCCCCTTCTTCGGTTGCGATGGCTGTGGGGCCAAGCTAATATCCGCCTGTTAATTGCTCATCGATTGCTCCGCGGAGTGGGGAGTTTCTCTTGCTGAACGGCAAGAAAATCTTTGTCGTCATGCCGGCGTATAACGCCGCCAACACCTTGACGCAGACGTATCGCGAGCTGCCTTTCGAGTTGGTGGACTCGGTGATCCTGGTGGATGACGGCAGCACCGACCACACGGTAGAGCTGGCCCGCGACCTGGATATTGTCAGCTTTGTCCACAAGCAGAATTTTGGCTATGGGCGGAACCAGAAAACCTGCTATCGGGAGGCGCTGCGCCGGGGCGCCGATATCGTGATCATGCTTCACCCGGACTACCAATACTCTCCGCGGCTGGTCGGCTCGATGGCCGCCATGCTCGCCTATGGAGAGTACGACGTGGCGCTGGGCTCGCGAATCCTGGGCAAGGGCGCGCTGCACGGCGGCATGCCGCTGTACAAGTACGTGGCGAACCGCCTGCTCACCGCGTTTGAAAACGTGATGGTGGACTATAAATTTTCTGAGTATCACACCGGGTACCGCGCCTTCACGCGCGAGGTGCTGGAGAAACTGCCGCTGGAAGAAAACACCGACGACTTCGCCTTCGACAATGAAATGCTGGCGCAGGCCCTGTACTTCGATTTTCGGGTGGGCGAGATTTCCTGCCCGGCGCGCTATTTTGCCGAGGCGTCGTCCATCAATTTCCGCCGCAGCGTGACCTATGGACTGGGCGTGTTAGCGGTGTCGCTCAAATACCGGCTGCAGAAGTTTGGGGTGGCGAAGTTCCACATCTTCGATACCAAGGGAAAGCGCCTCCTGGGCGATTATTACGAGATGGTGGGCGAGCGGTCGCGCTCATGAGCTGGCTGCGAGAAGGCCTGCGCTCGCCACAACGTCTGTTCCTCTACTCCGGCCTGGCCGTTGTCTTCGCCGTCTATCAGAATCCGCACTGGGGCAACATCAGCCGCATGGGGCTGGCGCTGATCCTGCTGGCGGTGGCGCTTTCCGCGCAAGCCGTCGATCTCTCGTCGCGCACGGTTCCCGGCGGTGAAGAGACAGCCCGGCGGCAGCGGGCCCTGTGGCTGCTGTTCGCGGCGCTCGCGGTCGCCTTCCTGGTGCTGGCGGTCACACTCCTGCAAACGCTGCCGGGAGAAACCATTGACGTCCAAGTCTTCGAAGCGGATGCTGCCCGTGCCTTGCTCCGGGGCATCAATCCGTACACCATCACGCATGTTGACATCTATGGTCCGCATCCGCGCTTCGAGTTCTATGGACCGGGCGCGGTGGTGGGCGGGCGCGTCCTCGTCGGGTTCCCGTATGGGCCGCTGTCCTTGTACTACGTGATTCCCGCTTATTTGCTGGGCGATGTCCGCTTCGCGCCCCTGGCTGCCATCCTGGTGAGCGCGATTCTGATGGTCGCCACGCGTCCCCATTGGCAGACGCTCGGTATTGCTTTCCTCATGCTGGCGAACCCGCTTACGGTTTGGGTGATCACACAATCGTGGACGGAGCCCCTGGTGCTGGCTACGCTCAGCCTGGTGGTGTGGGCCGCGACGCGCCGCAGCCGCTGGCTTCCGGTGGCGCTAGGCTTATTTTTTGCTTCCAAGCAATACACGCCACTCGCACTTCCATTGGTGGTGTTTCTGCTGCCGCAAGGCCGCTGGAAGGACTATTTGCGGCTGTCGGCGCAAGCGATTGCGGTGGCCGCGGCCGTCACCGCCCCGCTGGCCTTATGGAATATTCGGGAATTCTGGAACGATGTTGTCCTCTTCGAGATGCGCCAGCCGTTCCGTCCCGACGCGCTCAGCTTCGCCGTAATCCACCCAATTCCGATCCCCTGGATCCTGGCGGCAGTCGCGCTGGCGGTGGTATTCGTGCTGGCCAAGTCGCGGCGCCATCCCGCAATGTTCGCCGGCTGCTTTGGATTCCTCTTCCTGATCTTCGTCTGCATCAACAAGCAGGCCTTCGCCAATTATTACTTCCTGATCTCTTCGGCATGCTGGCTGGCTGCCTCCGCCATTCCGGCAACGGTCGATTGCACCACTGCCGCACTGACCGCCGCTCCTCCAGCAGCCGTAGGAAAGGACCAAACGGCGAATCGATGTCATGAACTGAGGTGAAAGAACGGCCGCCCGAATCGAGGCAGCCGGCTGTTCTGATGACATAAGATGAGCGATGATCCCAAGCAGGCGCTGGAGCCAATGAGTCCACATCGCAAGGATGCAGGCGCGGCCGCGTGTCCCGCTTGCGGCCAGATTTTGCGACCCTACTTCACCCGTGTACACGACGCGGTGAGCCAGCAGGAGTTTGCCATCGTGAAGTGCGGTGGCTGCGGGCTGGGCATCACCGAACCGCAACCGTGCAAGCTCGATTCCTACTACGCGGAATATCACCGCGGGCGCCACGGGGCCACGGCGTCCTACTGCGCCTGGCGAAGACTCAGATGGGTGGCGCAAATAATGGGGCGCGGGCGCGGGCGGCGGCTGTTAGACGTGGGTTGCGGCGATGGCACCTTTCTGGCGCGGGCAGTGCAAGCTGGGTGGCAAGGTGTCGGGACAGAATACAATCCCGAGCCGGCACGCGAAATGGGACTCGACGTGCGAGATAGTTTGTACGATTGCGCCGCGGGGGAACGCTTCGACTGCATCACCATGTGGCACACGCTGGAACACATGGCCAACGCCCACGACGTACTCGGACGTATTCGCATGCTGCTGAATGAAGATGGAATGCTGGTGGTCGCGGTGCCGAATAACGGCGGCTGGCAGGCGCGGCTCTTCGGGCCGCACTGGTTTCATTTGGATGT
This sequence comes from Terriglobia bacterium, assembly GCA_963797035.1. GTDB lineage: Bacteria > Acidobacteriota > Terriglobia > Terriglobales > Acidobacteriaceae > JAIQGF01. The sequence goes on along the minus strand of CAWCOC010000017.1, from coordinate 228,400 downwards.
GCCGCGCCACCTGCTGCACTTCGATCGGCGGTCGCTGCTGACAATGTTGGGCACGGCCAGATTCACACCTGTGCAGCAGTGGCAACTGGAATTCGAGTACGACCTGATGGGCTGGGTGCAGAGCGCCCTCAACACGCTGCTGCCGACGCCCAACGCATTCTTCGACCTGGTCCGCGGCCGCAACACGCGCGCCCGCTACTGGGAAAGCGCCGCCAGTTGGGGCGGCGGCCTAGCGCTGTCCTGCCTGATGTCACCGCTGGTTGCGGCGAGCACGCTGGCACGCGGCGCTGGAACACTGATCGTGGCCGCGCGTCCGACGCCACCCAGTTACGCTTCGTTTGCTTCAACAAACAGGCCTTCGCCAATTACTACTTCCTGATCGCCGCCTCGTTCTGGCTTGCGGCGGCCGCTCTGCCGCTGCCGTTGGGCGCTGAGACCGCCTCCCGCCGCGGCGCCACCGCCGCCGGCAGTTCATAGAGCGCGGCAGCATTCCATTTTTTCAGCAATACCAGCCGCGACGCCTGGTGAGCGTCGAAGACAATCTTCCCCACCGTGCTGCCTCGCTCGGGAGTGTATCGGGTGTCGAGAACCACGAAGCAGCGCCCGCTCTCCTGCCGTACCGCGTTGACGTAGTCCCGCGGAAGCTGGCGGCGATAGAGGTAGTAGGCTAAAGGCCATTCCAGCGGCGGCGCCGCCAGCACCGCATCGCCGGGACGAAGCGCGGTGTGAAGGTAATCCGCAATCGACGGCAGGTCACGCGCCTCGTTGTCGGCCAAAAAGACATCGCTGCGCGCCAGCGGGAGCGCCATCCACACGCAGACCGCGATGATGGCGGCCACGGCCACGACTTGGAAGAAGGGCCGCTGGCGATCGCGTTGCAGGGCGGCGCGGACGCGCCCGGCGAGCGAGCACAAACCGGTGGCCGCCATTCCGAGAAACAACGGCAGCAGGAACAGCCAGACGCGCGACGGCGGCGCCACTCTCTGCACCAGCACGATGGCGCCACTTGCCACCAAGGCCGCCATCGCCAACCGCAACAACGAGCGCCGTCTGCCCCAGAGCGCAGCTCCAACGACGAACGCCACGAACCCTAGGGACAGCGCCCAACCGATCGCCGCCGGCATCTGGCGATGCCAGTCGAACCACGCCGCGGCCACCGATCCGGGAAACGCGGAGGCGAAATTTGGCCAGGCCAGCGGCGCGACAAACTGGTTCCCGAACAACGCGTCCCAGCCGGAACGGATGAGCGGCGGCAGGTACAGCAGCGCGGTGACCGCGCCCACGGTCACGCCCGATACAACGACGTCTCGATACCGCAGGGCGCCTTGGCGTTGACTGGCCGTCTCCAGGGTCATCCAGGTCCAGAACATGGCGACGCCATAGAGCATGGAGGGAATAGTGTAGAGCGACGCGATGGCGCAGGCGACCAGCAACCCCCAGGCGGCCGCGCTGCGTCGAGTCTCCAGGTAAGAAACCAGGATGATCATCAGCAGCGTGAGCAAGGCCGCCTGCGAGTACCCGCGCGCGTTGCTGGAAAACGCGATCAGCGCTTGCGAGCAAGCCACCAGCGCCGCAGCCAGCAAGGCGGAGGCGTGGTCGGCGAGGATGGCGAAGGCGGCAAAGGAAGCGGGAATCGCCAGGATTCCAGCGGCCAGCGCCGGCATGCGGATGGCCCATTCATGGTTGCCCAGCAGCTGATACGACAGGCGCATCAGCGCGGAGTGGAGGATGTGGTTGGCCGGAGAGTTGTAGACGGAGAGCGTGGTCCACACCGGCTGCAGGCCGTAGGTCAAGAACGTGTAGGCCTCATCGTGACGCAGCGGGTAGAAGACGGCATGCGCGCGCAGCGCCGTCCCGATCAGGGTAACCACCGCCAACCCGGCAAGATAGATGCGGGGTACGCTGCGCAAGGTTTCGGCGGGGCCGGCGCGCGGCATGCTCACATCGCCCCTCCAACGGTCGCCTGCTGCAGCGCCGCCCGGGCGAGCAGGCGCGTGGAATCCAGCACCGGCAGCGGCGAGTTCTGGTGGTTCACCAGGAGAGGAATCTCGGTGCACCCCAGCACGACGGCATCGCAGCCGCGTCGCTTCAGCCCTTCGATGACCTGCTGAAAATAGCTGAGCGCCTCGGCCGTAAATTGGCCGCGGACCAGTTCGTCGAAAATGATGGAGTTGATCCGCTCGCGCTCATCCTCCTGCGGCCGCAGCCAGCCGATGCCGCGCTTTTCCAGTTCCTGCGGATAGACGCTGCTCTCCACCAGGTAGCGGGTGCCGGTGATTCCCAACTGCCGGTAGCCGCGCGCCGCCGCCTCATCACCGACCGCCCCGGCGATGTGGATCCAGGGCAGCGGGGAACGCTTCAGCACCATCGGCATCGCCTGGTGGATGGTGTTGTCGGGACAGATGAGGAAATCGGCGCCGCCCTTGGCCAATTTTTCCGCCGAGGAGAGCATCAGGTCGGCGACGCCCTGCCAGTTGTTCTGAGTGATGCAGTCCATGTAGTCGGCGAGGCAGTGGGTGTGAAGCGAGACCTCGGGATGGCGATGCTTGCCGAGGAGCTTCTCGCCTTCGAGGCAGATGGTGCGATAGCAGAGCGCCGCACCCTCGGCGCTGCAGCCCACGATGCCGATATGCTGGATGTTACTCATGGCGTTGTCAGCCGTCCCTACGGGACTGGGTCACGTTTGCATCCTCACCCGGCGCTGAAGCGCCGGGCATTGTCGATCGCCGCTCTGCGGCTGGATTCGTGCTGTCACTCGCCGCTCCGCGGCTACGCGGGTCAGAGACCCGCGCCACACGGCCTCGAGGTATTGTCAATCACCGGGAATCCTGAGCTACTTCACTCCAGCTGCGCTTCCATTCTCCACTCTTCGCCGTCGTACTCTACCCGGAGCAGGTTGGGGCGGCAACACACCTGGCAGTCTTCCACGTACTGCTGGCGTCTTCCGGCGGAGACGTCGACGGTGGTTTCGTTCCATTCGCCACAGGCCGCACATTGAAATCCTGCCACAGAAAGCTCCCGGCTATCGCTTCAGCACGGTGTCGTGGGGATCGAGCACCACGTTTTTTGCGCCTGCGGGCGCCTTCAAGTGAAAGCTGGTCTCCTTGCCGTCGGCGAAGACCCGGCCCAACAGCAGCTGGCGGCCGCCGGCGGAGGCGTATACCGGCACGGAGGTCACCAGCTCGTCGGGCGCTTCTTTCTGCAGAATTTTGCCGGTGACCACCGCGCCGCCTTCCCGGTGCAGCACCCTGACCTCTTTCAGTTCCAGCCGCGGGATAGCGGTGCCGTTGATCCAGCTGTCCAGGAACCAGTCCAGCGAGGCGCGTCCCTCGTAGCGAAGGGAATGCGGCATCTCCTGTTCCATGACGCGCAGAAAATCGGCGGTGCTCATCTCGCGGCCCTGGTATTGGTCGCGCAGTTTGCGCAAGGCCCGGAGGAAGGGCTGGTCGCTGCCGCCGGAGGCGTCGCGCATCATGGTGCGCAGCATGTGCAGCAGCCACGCGCCGCGTCCGTAGCTGACGATGTCGAAGCCATCGGGAAAATGCGACGACGAGAGCCGCAGGCCCAGCGTCACCGGTCCGGCGCGCGCGTACTCCTCGCCTTCGCCCTTCTTGGCGAGCAGTTCGAGCCGGTAGTTGCGCAGGACCTGCTTGCAATCGGCCGGGCGGTCCTTCTCGTAGGCGAGGATGGCGGAGTAACTGGCGAGCGCTTCCACCAGCCACTGGTCGCGATATCCCTTCCATCCCACCAGGTCGCCCCACCACTGGTGCGCCGTCTCGTGCGCCGCCATGAAGCCGCTGTAGGTGAGCGTTGCCACGGCATTCATTTTCAGCGCCCGCAGCTCGTCGGGCGAGAGAAAGGCATAACTGGAGAGGAAGATCAGGCCGGGCCAGCCCTGGCTATCGGAACCGGGAATCTGCGACAGCACCAGCGAACTGTAGGGATACGGTCCGAAGTCTCGCGCAAAAAAATCCACCACGTGGGCCGAGCGCTGGGCCACGGCTTCCGCGTTGCTGGCCGGCGTGGGAACCACCCGCTGGGTGATGATGACCGGGGCCGGGCCCAGGCGCGGGTTCCGCACCGGCGGCTGCACGGGCGGCGCGATGAGCACTTCCTGCGCCGGGCGGAACGTTCGCTCCACTCCGCTGGTCGCGTAGGCCTCGACCCGCACATCGCCGGAGGCGGTGGCGCTCGCCATCGAGTAGCGTCCCAGGTTAAAACCCGCCACCGGCATGGGACGCTCCGAAACATAGTGCGCCACCTGCTCGGTCCCGACCCGCTCCTGGGAGACGCGCTTGCCGGTCGCCACCAAGCTCCAATCTTGCGGGTAACGAAATTCCAGGTCGAAGTCCGCCATGGTCAAGCCGCGGTTGGGATACCAGACGCCGCGCGCGCCGACGTAGAACAACCCGCCGCCGGCCTCCGACAACACGTTGCCGGCATAGCTGAATTGAATGCGCAGCGCTTGCCCGCTGCGCAGCGCTTCCGGGAACACGACCGCGACCACGTCGTTGCCGCGCCGCGCCAGGGCGCTGCCCTCGATGGCCTCGTTCTGCAGGAACTCAACCGGCTTGCCGTCGGCCTGCGCGGCGCTAACTTTCAGGTAACGCGACAGCTCGAAAAACTCAATCCGCTGCCCGCCGCGTCGCACTTGAATGTCGAGTGCAACATCCGCACCGAGGGAATGGGGCGGCTCCACCCGCGCCTTGATCGAGTATTTCGTCACTTTCAGCGTGCCCACGCCCGGGGTGCTCTGATCGCCGGCCGGGTAGAGGTCGGGCGGTGAGCTTTCCCCCGCGTTCCTCGCGGAGCGCATGGGAAACGAGCACAGCACGTCGTAGTAGCCAACCCCATTCACGTAGGTCAGCTTCATGACGGTGATCTGCTCCGCGGCCAGGGTATCGAAGTAAACGTCGAAGACGCCGAGCCTCTCGCCTTGCAGGCGAGCGCGGAACAGCCGGTCGTCGGCGTGCGCCGGCTGGTTCAGATAGGTGGTCATCAGGCGAAGGGCATCGGCCTCGGCCAGGGTGCGCACCACCTTGTCGTACTTGTCGACAAAAGCCTGCGGATCTTCCAGGGCGCGGAGCGCGGGTTTCAGGTCGTCGGGGGTGCGATCGTTGAAGCGGAAATACGCGGTGGTGAACTTCTCCTCTAGCACAGCCGCGCCGGTGAATAGGGCCAGCGATCCGCGCTCCGCCTGGTTGGGCGGGAACAGCAACACCTCGCCTTCGCCTTCAAAAAAGGCCCCGGTGACGCGCCCGTCCACGCTGTGCACAAAGGCCAGCGTCCCGTCGTCGAGGGTGATATGGAGGTCTTCGCGCTCCAGGGCAGCGTCGCGCACGTTGTAGACCGCCGCCGGGTCGAGGCCCACATCGCGCAGCTTGCGGTAGAGCGCCAGGCCGGGTCCGGGCTGGGGGGCGGTTGCGGTGGGGCCGGCAGTGGGCGCGGCGGGCGCCGAAGTGGCGGGCTGAGGGGCGTTGGCCCCGCTCTGGGCCCAGGCCACGGAGGCCAGCCAGCACGAAAGTCCCAGCACCGCAGTGGTTAACTGCCCCCTGCTGCGACGCGAAAAAGCAATGCTAGAATTCGCCAGCGTGCGACCTCCCTGGATCCTCGTCTTTCTCGCTTGTTCCGCGGGCATGTCCGCGGACACGATCTACCTGAAAAACGGCCGCACCATCTTCGCTGACAAGGTCACCGAGAATGGCCCGCGTGTCTATTATGAGGTCGGCGAGGATGCCTATGCCATTCCCAAGTCTCTGGTTGACCACATCGAAGCCGGCGGCGAGCCACCGCCGCGCTCGGTTTCACCCGCCGCGCCCAAAGCCGCCGAGGTTCCCGACGTAACCGCCAGCATCGTGGGCAGCGACGCGGTGGCGGTAAAGATCATCAAGGACGGCCACGTCGATTCCGAGGCGCTCTCCATCCTGGAGCGCTCCGGCAACGCGGAGCAGGCGGCGGCGGCGCTGTTTCTGGCCGGCCGCTTCGAATACGACCACGGCGACCGCGAGCGCGCCCGCTCCTACTTCGACCGCTCGCTGGAATTTGCGCCGCAGAACGACGCCGTGCTGGTCAGCTATGCCTCGGTGCTGATTCAGCTCGGACGTCCGGGCGAGGCCATTCCGCTGGCGGAGCGCGCCACCCGCGCCGCGCCCAATTCCGCCGACGCGTGGATGATCCTGGGCTTCGCCGACTACAGCGCCGACCGCGTGCCGCAGGCGGTGATCGCCTGGAAACATTCCCTCAGCTTGCGGCCCGACCAGAACGTGCAGCGCTACCTGGCGCGGGCGCAACGCGAGCTCACCGCGGAGTCGGACTTCTCGCAGGCCGATTCCGGCCACTTCAGCTTTCACTATGAGGGCACGACCACGCCCGCCGTCCTCCGCCAGCAGCTGCAGGCGTCGCTGGAGAACAGCTACTCCGACCTGGTGCGCGATCTCGGCGTCTCGCCGCGGCAGAACATTTCCGTCGCGCTCTACACCAGCCAGGCTTTCTTCGACGTCACCGAGGCGCCCTCGTGGATTGGGGCGCTCAACGACGGCAAGCTGCGCATCCCCATCCAGGGTGTCAACAACGTGACGCCGGAGCTGGCGCGCGTGTTGAAACACGAGCTGGCGCACTCTTTCATCAACCAGGTTTCCCACGGACGCTGCCCGCAGTGGCTGAACGAAGGCATCGCACAGCTGGTCGAGCCCAAGCAGTTGGGCCCTACCCGCGGCGCGCGCCTGGCGGAACTCTACCGGGGCGGACATCAGATCCCATTTTCCAGCCTGGAGCGCTCCTTTCTGGGCTTTTCGCCCTTCGAAGCCGTGCTTGCCTACGACGAGTCCCTGGCCGCCGCGGAATATATCCGAGATACCTACGGAATCGGCGAGCTGCGTTCCATCCTCGAGCGGCTGGGCGACGGCTCCTCCACCGAAAGCGCCCTCCGCATGACCATCCACTCCGGCTATTCCGACCTGGAAGAGCAGGTGGCGCGGCACCTGTACACGAAGTACGGAAGATAGAACCAAGTGCCCGGTCTCGTTTTTCCTTCAGGGCCAAAGCCGTGCTTCCCCAAGAAGCCCAACTTGAACACTAGAACTAGGGTCCCCGAACCAGCTTTAGGGCTTCTGCAGGGAGGTTTAAGGACTACCTGCGAGGTACTCACCTGTGCTAAGTTCTCGCCGGTACTCGCATGAAAATTCCCTTCCGCTCCCAAGCTCCGGCCCGCGAACTGCGCAAGCCGGCTCCAGCCAAGTTTCCTGAGCTTCCCTCCATGCGCGTGGCGGCGCTGTATCGCGGGGCGCGCGTCGGCGGCGACTTTTTCGATTTCATCCAAGCCGGTTCCACGCGCATGCTGGTGCTGCTGCTCGATATTGCCGGCAAGCGCGATGAAGCGCTGCACATCGCGGCCACCATCCAGGATGTGTTTCACGGCGCCGCCGACCTGTTTTTTGCCGACGAGGTGAACGAGCCGGTGGCCATTACCACGGTCCTGCTGGAGATCAATCGCGCCGTCATGGAAGCCGCGGGCGGGGTGCGCTGCGCCCCGGCGTTCCTGGGTTGCTACAACGAGGTCCTGGGCACCTGCTGTTACATCAACGCCGGGCACACGCCCGCGCTGCTCAAGCAAGGCGGCGAGGTGACCACGCTCGAGCCCAATGGCCTGCCGTTGGGACTGTTCTCGCACGCCACCCACGACGCGCAACTCTGCGTGATGGGCAGCAACTCCGCGCTGGTGCTGGTCTCGCGCGGCCTGGTGGAAGCCAAAGGGTACAAGGAAGAGTTCGGGCTGGAACGGGTGAAGCAGTCGCTGCAGCAGACCCCCAGCAACGACGCGCTCACACTCTGCCGCCAGGTGCAGGAGAGCGTGCGCCAATTCCTGGAGAGCCAGATGAAGCGGCGCCTGCTCTCCACCGGCAGCTTTCCCATCAACGAAACCGATCCGCTCGGCGATAACGACGCCACCGCCATCGCCCTGGCGCGCACCGTCGCCGCGGTCGCCGCCGCGCGCTGAAACCGCCGCCGGCATTCGCCAGCTTCCCACTAGCCACTCGTCTCGGGTAGCGATATGCTTCCGGACGCCATGAAGCGCGCACTCGTCATCGTTGCCATCGTCGTCGCCGTCCTCGCTGCCATTGTCGTTGCGCTTCCGCTTTTCTTCGACGCGGATGCATTCCGGCCGCGCATCGAAGCCGAACTGCGCAGCGCGCTGGCGCGCGAGGTCAAGATCGGCCACATCTCGCTTTCCCTGATGGCGGGCGGCGTCTCCGCCGAGAACATCGCCATCGCCGACGATCCCGCCTTCAGCTCCAAGCCTTTCGTGCGCGCCAAGTCGCTCGACGTCGGCCTCGACCTGATGGCGCTGATTTTCTCCCGCACGCTCAATATCCACTCCATCACGGTGGTTGAGCCCGAGATCGCGCTGGTGCACACCGACGGCGGCAAGTGGAATTTCTCCAGCTTGGGCGCCGCCCAGAGCACGGCCGCGAAAACTCCCGGCGCCGCCCCCGGTTTCTCGGTGCAGAAGCTGCGCGTGGTGCATGGCCGCGTTTCCATTGCCACCGCCGGCAAGCAGCCGCTCACCTACCAGGACGTAACCGTCGATGCCGGCAATATTTCCTACACCTCGCCCATTCCGTTCACCGTGGAAGCCACCACGCCCGGCGGCGGCAAGATAAAGGTGGAAGGCAGCGCCGGGCCGCTGGACCGCGCCGATGCCTCGCTGACGCCGCTGCAGGCCTCGGTCACCGTCACCGGCATGGACCTGGCCAAGACCGGCTTCCTGCCCGCAGAGTCCGGGATCGCGGGCCTGATGGACTACTCCGGCACCGTCTCCTCTGACGGCAAAGTCCTGAAGAGCGAGGGGACGGTGAAAGCGCACGATCTTCGCCTGGTCAAGAACGGCTCGCCGGCGCGCCAGTTGGTGACCGTCACCTATATATCGGATTACGATCTAAAGCGGCAAGCCGGATCGCTGGCGCGCGGCGAAGTCCACACCGGCAACGCCGTCACCCACATCAGCGGCAATTACGAGGCGCGAGGCGGCAACACCGTTGTCCACATGAAGCTTACCGGCCAGAACCTGCCCATCTCCGACCTGGTCGGGCTGCTGCCCGCGCTGGGCGTCGCCCTGCCCGCGGGATCGTCGCTGCAAGGCGGATCGGCGACCGCGAACCTGGCGCTGGATGGCGCCCTCGACAAGCTGGTGACCACCGGAACGCTCGACTTGGCCAACGTGAAGCTGGCGAACTTCAACCTGGGATCGAAGATGGCGTCGATCGCCACGCTGGCAGGCATTCGCACCGGCTCCGATACCACCATCCAGTCCATGAGTTCCCGGCTGCGGATCGCGCCCGAGGGCATTCGCGCCGATGCGCTCTCGGTGGTGATTCCGGAGCTGGGCACGGTGACCGGCGCGGGCACCATGTCGGCTTCCAATGCGCTGAACTTCAAAATGGCGGCCAAGCTCAGCAACAACGCCAGCCTGGTCGGCGGGCTGCAACGCATTGCCGGACTCGGCCAGGTGAACAAGCCGATTCCGTTCCTCATCCAGGGCACCGCGCAGAATCCCGTCTTCGTGCCCGACGTCGGGGGAATCATCGGCAGCACGGTCACCGCGCCGGCCCAGGGAGTGCAGGGCATCGGCGGAATTCTCGGCGGATTCTTTCAGAAGAAAAAACAAAAGTAAGCGATTTACGAATTGTCGAATTGAAGAATTTACGAATTTTTTGGACCGCCGGTAAGGACTGCGGAATTCGTCAATTCTAAAATTCGACAATTCGTAATTTTCGAGCATCCATAGAGGGATGGATCGCTCAGAAAAATCGCTTCGCCACTGGCTCGACTGGCTGCTGCAAGGCGGCGGCGCGCATGCCTCATTCGACGACGCGGTGCGCGGGCTGGCGCCTAAACTGCGCGGCGCCCGGCCGCCCGAACTGCCGCACACCCCGTGGCAACTGCTGGAGCACATCCGGCTGGCGCAGTGGGACATCCTGGATTTCTGCCGCAACCCGAAGTACAAATCCGTGGCCTGGCCGGCGGGCTACTGGCCGAAGACGGAAGCGCCCCCGCGCGGCGCTTGGGAGAAGAGCGTGCGCCAGTGCCGCGCCGATCTGGCCGCTATTCGTAAGCTGGTGACCAATCCGAAGACTGACTTGCATGCGCCCATCGCCTGGGGGGACGGGCAGACCATCCTGCGCGAGGCGCTGCTGCTGGCCGACCACAATTCGTATCACCTCGGCCAGTTGATTCTTGTGCGCAAGGCGTTGGGCGCGTGGAGCGGATGAAGCGGAGTTCATCCGCTCGAACGTACTCCATTCCATCACTCACCGCCGCTGACATGCCCGTTGCTGCCGAGACGTGGACTGCGGCACTGCTGAACGTGATTTTGTTCGTCATCGGCCAGGCCGTCTGAAACGCTGCCGACGATTACTGCCCCGCAACGGCGGCAAGTGGACTCGATGAGCCTGCGTTCTCCCTGTGCCACCAACTTTCGATCGAATAGCCGATCCGCTGCCGCTCTTGCCTTGTTGCCCATCGCACCTCCGATCTGCCAACTGAGGCTTTGCGAGATCGTTTTCATCCCCTCCCCGGTGCAATCGGCTGGCCAGCGGGTGGTTGGGGGTAACTTGCTGAAGAAAAACAGGCAACCCTTCGGAGGGTCCGTAGGAAATTCGCAGCCGCGCCCATTTTTTCGCCTTAAACGAATCCAGCAGCTACACCAGTCGTGACAGGACTATTCGGGCTGCGTCCCAGGTTGATGCTCAGCAGAGGTGCGCGAATCCACTTGCATCCGCGCCCCGCCTGGGCGTATCTTAATCTGTCCTAACTAACTAGTTAGTTAAATAGAAGGACCGTCATTATGGCCACCCGAGCAAGGATGCTGGGAACCCGCGCGCGCCCGGAGCAGACCCGCGCCGCCATCCTGAAAGCCGCCATCGAGGAGTTCGCCCGCGAAGGGGCGGCGGGCGCGCGCACCGATGCCATCGCCGATGCCGCCAAGGTCAACAAGGCGCTGCTCTATTACTACTTCAAAGACAAGGAAACGCTCTACGGCGCGGCGCTGGAGACCGTGTTCCAGGGACTGACGCAACAAATTGCGGCGGTGCTGGCGCGCGACCTGCCGCCGCGGCAAAAGATCTGCGAGTTCGTCGGCGCGCATTTCGATTTCGTCGCCAGCCACCAGGCGTATCCGCGCATGGTGCAGCGCGAGATGATGCGCACCGGACGCCAGGGATCGCCGCACATCAAGCGCATCGTGGAGCGTTACCTGCGTCCCACCTTCGCCCGGGTGCGCGAGGTCATGCTGGAGGGCATCGCGCGCGGCGAGATCCGAAACGTGGATCCGATGGACGTGGTGCCGTCGCTGATCGCGCTCAACATTTTCTATTTCACCGCGGTCCCCATGATGCGGCTGCTGACGCCCGGATCGGATCCGCTGTCGCCCAAGCGGGTGGCGCAACGGCGCGCGGCGGTGTTGGACTTCGTCTCCGCCGCCCTGTTTACCCGGCCCGGCACGGAGGTGAGCCAATGAAGAGCGGGCGGTTCCTGATTGTCATTCTGGTGATTCTGGCCGTGGCCATCGTCTACTACTTCGCCACCACGCCGCGTGACAAGGGGCTGGTGCTGGTGGGCATTGTGGATGCCAACCAGGTGATTGTGAGCGCGCGAATCCAGGGACGGATCGACAAGTTGCTGGTGGACGAAGGCGCTCCGGTCAAACAGGGTGATTTGATTGCCGTGCTGGATTCGGCGGAGCTGGAAGCGCAGAAGCGGGCCGCGGCCGACACCATTGCCAGCCTTCGCTCACAAGTAGCGGGCACGCGCGCCACCGAGTTGATGACTCGCGGCTCGACCTCCAGCGACGTTCAGACAGCGCGCGCGCGCCTGCAATCGGTGAAAAGTCAGTTGACCATGGCGCAGGCCAACCTGGACCAGGTATCGGCCGATACCGAGCGCACCGTCTCGCTCGCCGACCAGGGCGTCGCCTCGAAACAGGACCGCGACCGTGCCGTGGCCGCGCTGAAATCGGCCAAGGCCAACGTGCAGTCGCTGCGCGACCAGGTGCGTGCCGCCGAGACCGACCTGGCCTCCACCGAGGCGCGCCTGCACAACACCCGCGCCGCCGCCAGCACCGTGGCGTCAACCCGGGCGCAGATGCAGAACGCCGAAGCGCAACTCGCCGAGGCGGAGACGCGCCTGGGTTATACGCGGGTGCTGGCCCCGATCACGGGCGTGGTTTCGCTGCGCGCCGCGCGCCAGGGCGAGGTGGTGAATGCGGGAACTCCGATTGTCACCCTCGTCGACCTGACCGATACCTGGGTGCGCGCCGCGGTGCCGGAAACTTATGCCGACAAGATTGCCCTCGGCGACACCCTGCAGGTGCGCATGCCCAGCGGCGTCGAGGTCCCGGGCAAGGTGATTTTCAAGAACACCGAGGGAGATTTCGCCACCCAGCGCGACGTCAGCCGCAACAAGCGCGACATCAAGACCGTAGCCCTGAAGCTGCGCATCGATAACCAGGGCATGAAGTACGCCACCGGCATGACCGCCGAGGTGCTGGTGCCGGCCTCGAAGCTGAATGCCGGCGCGCAAACCGCGGCCAAAGAGAAATGACCAGCGAGACCACAATCCGCAATGGCGCGCGCCCGCCCTCGAACGGGGGACCGCCGGCCATCTCCGTGGAGCACATCACCAAGAAATACGGCGACTTCACGGCGGTGGACGACGTGACCTTCGCGGTGGCGGAGGGTGAGATCTTCGGACTGCTGGGACCGAACGGCGCGGGCAAATCCACGCTGATCCGCATGATGACCACGCTCATCCCGATTACGGCGGGGAAGGCGTGCATTGCCGGGCACGACGTGAGCCAGGAACCGGACGCGGCGCGGCGCGCCATCGGCGTGATCCCGCAGGCCATGACCAGCGACCTGGACCTGACGGTGGAGGAAAACCTGAGCATCTACGCCAAGCTCTATGGCGTTCCCCACGAGGAGCGCAAGCGCGCCATCAACAAAATGCTGGAAGACGTGGAGCTCACGAAGTGGCGCGGCGCGCAAACCAGGACGCTGTCGGGCGGCATGCGCCGCCGGCTGGAGATCGCGCGCGGCCTGGTGCACAGCCCGAAGATTTTCTTTCTCGATGAGCCCACCACCGGGCTGGACCCGGTGTCGCGCGTGGCCGTGTGGGAGATGCTGACCAAGATCAAAGCAGAAAGGCGGTTGACCATGCTGATCACCACCCACTACATGGACGAAGCCGACCGACTGTGCGACCGCATCGCCATCGTGGACCACGGGAAACTGGTGGCGCTGGACACGCCCTTGAAGCTGAAGGCGAGCGTGCCGGCGGAAAACGTGATCGAGGTGCAATTCCTGAAGACGCCGCCGGATTGGGAACGCAGTTTGCAAGCGCTGCCCAAGGTCAACTCGGTGCAGGCCGAGGGCGCGGGCATGTACCGCATCCTGGCGGCCGGCGCCGATACGGTGACCGCGCTGGTGGAGTGCGCGCTCTCGGCGGAGGTGAAGATCAAGTCGCTGTCGGTGCAGAGCACCACGCTGGACGACGTGTTCGTGCACTACACCGGGCGGCAGTTGCGTGATGAGCAGGTGAAGTCGCACATGTTCGTGATGCCGGACCGGCCGGGAGATCGCGCATGAACCGCATGTGGGCCATCGTGGAACGCGAGCTGCGAAAATTTCTGCGCTCGCCGGCGCTGATGCTGGTGTCGCTGGTGTTTCCGCTTGTCCAATTGATCGTGCTGGGCAACGCCTTCGGCGGCAAGATCCGCGACGCGCGCCTGGGGGTGGTGGACCAGGATGGCGGGGTGCAGGCGCTGCGCATCAAGGAGGCGTTCAACTCCGTCGCCGCCAACGTACGCACCTTCGTGCCGGTGTATTACGACAACGACCAGCAGGCCATGCGCGACGTGAAGGACGGCAAGATTGACGGCGCGCTGATTATTCCGCCGCAGTATTCGCGGCGGCTGTACGAGCAGGAGCGTCCGCGCATCGCGCTGGTGGTGGACAACAGCGACAACTTCATGAGCTCGTCGCTGGAGCAGAAGCTGACCGAGCTGACCGAGTCGCTCAACAGGCCGGACATCCAGCCGCGCATGGCGCAGCAGGTGGCGCTCGATATCGTGGAGCTGTATCCCTACATCGAGTACATGAAATACCTGCTGCCCGGGTCGATCACCCTCGCCATGTTCGTCTCGGTGATGATCGGCGGGGGCATGCTCTACATCGACGACAAGGCGCGCGGCATCCACGAAGGCTACCTGGTGACGCCGATCACCAAGCTGGAGCTGATTTTCGGGCTCAACACGGCGGGGGCGCTGAAGGCGATCGCCTCCGGCGTGGTCATCACCGTGGTCGGCTCGCTGATCTCGGGGGTGGGAAGCGCGTTCCATCCGCAGCAGGCGTTCCTGCTGGCGGTGCTGATCCTGGTGACCTCGCTCGCCTTCAACGCCATGATGTTCCTGTTCATGGTGCGGGTGGAAGACCCGCTGGTGCCGCGCGCCACCTTCGGCGTGCTCAACACGCTGCTGTTTTTCCCCAGCGGCGCCATTTATCCGGTCAATGCTTTTCCCAAGTGGTTGCAGGCGGTGGCCATCGCCGACCCGTTCTCCTACGCGGTGCACGCCTTCAAGGCGCTGTTGCTGAAAGATGCCGGACTGGTGGCCATCTGGCACGACCTGTTGTACCTGACCCTGTTTGCCGTCATCACGCTGGCCATCGCGACGCCGCTGTTCAAGCGAACGCTGTAGGAGCGATTAGCAATTAGCCATTCGCGAAACTTGCTTGCGGCCTTGGTAGGCCCCGGCGCCCTCGCCGGGGCTGCACTGGATGAGCCGGCAATCTCGGCTTGCAGCGGGCGCCCACGCCCGCTGCGCCCTAACTGCCAATTGGAAACTGACCGGCCAGTGAAGCGCGTTGTCGACCGAGGAATTGCTAATCGCTAACCGCTAATTGCTAGAATGGGTTCGTGTCCACCACGGTCTTCACCGCTCCCCAATACGATCCGCGACGCGAGCGGCGCAAGCGGATCATCATCGCCGCCGTGGTCGCCGCCGTCATCATCGTTGGGATCCTCGCCTATTTGTACCGCAACTGGCCGGAAGAGCGGGTGGTAGACCATTTCTTCAGCGCGCTGGTCAACAAGGATTTCGAGACCGCTTACGGCATCTGGCAGCATGATCCCAACTGGAAGCAGCACCCGCAGGATTATCCCAAGTACACCTTTCACGACTTCTATAACGACTGGGGCCCGGGCGGGGAGTGGGGCATCATCAACAGCTACCACGTAGACGGCTCGGCCAAACCCAAAGGCGGCAGCGGCGTGGTGGTGGTGGTCACCATCAACCAGCGCAAGGAGCCGGCGCGCATCTGGGTAGAAAAGAAAGACAAGACACTGAGCTTCTCGCCGTTCTAGCAATTAGCGATTAGCGATTAGCAATTCCAGCTCTGCTCGTCCCGGGCAACTGCGCCCCACACCGTACCT
The DNA here is from genome assembly GCA_963797035.1 of Terriglobia bacterium. Lineage (GTDB taxonomy): Bacteria > Acidobacteriota > Terriglobia > Terriglobales > Acidobacteriaceae > JAIQGF01. The sequence goes on along the minus strand of CAWCOC010000017.1, from coordinate 212,917 downwards.
TCCATCTCCTTGAATGCCCGGAAGTCACGAGGCCATGACGGACCAGCGCTACTACTTCGGATGCACGGTGTCGTTTGAGTGCCCGATTTGCGCGCGCACCAGCGCGGAAAAGTCGGTCTACGAGGCGCGCCTTCCCGACGCCGAGCGCGTGGCCCGCGCCGTCGCCCGGCAGGTGTTCGATTGCCAGCTTTGTGGCGCTGCGCTGACAGAACGGCCCAGGCTGATGATCCAGGTCGTGCCCGCCGGACGTGAGCAGCTTCGCAGCCGGGGGTTCGTCCTGCGTCCCGCGGCGTGAACTCACGACATCCAGGAATCGGACATCGGAAAGAGCAAACGGGACGCCGCAGCGTCCCGCGCCCAGAAATGAGCGGTTCATTTACCCGCGCCTGCGGCCATCTTCTTCACCATGGCGAGCACCAGCTTGCGGTCGCTATCGTTGAGGCTGGAGGAATAGCGCCGGATTTGCGTCAGGAAGCGGATTTCGTCCTCGCTCAGCTGAGGCAAGTTGCGGGCGCCATTGTCGTGCGGGTTATCGGCGAAGAACTGGGCCAGGGCAACTTCCATGGCGCCGGCGATCTTGGCCAGGGTGTCGAGCGATGGAATGGTGTGGCCATTCTCGACGCGGGAAAGGTAACAGCGCAACAAGCCGGTGCGCTTCTCGATGTCGCCTTGCGACATGCCTTTTTGCAGACGGAAACTGCGAATGGTTTCACCGATATTCATGATGGCTAGACGGCTTTCAGGGCAATTCGGGGGTGCGTGCATAGTAACCAGAGTAGAACGCCCGCGCAAGGACAATTTTTGTCAATCGCCGGCGCTAAGAAATACGCCCGCCCGCCTCAAATGGCTCTTTGCCGCTGTATTCCTCTGGCGATGGCTGATTTGCCGGCGAATGTTCGGCGCGGTTACCGACGGCCATGAACCGCGGGGAGCGTTACCAGGGCGACAACGGCCTGGCCGACCGGCGTCTCCCCTTGGCTACCCCATTCGCATGCCGCCGTTGACGCTGAGCACGTGCCCGGTGATGTAGGCGGCTTCCTCGGAGGCGAGAAAGCGGACCGCGTTGGCCACATCCTGGGCGCTGCCGCCGCGGCCCAACGGAATCATCTTGAGGACGGCTTCCTTCATTTCGGGCGCCAGGGCTTCCGTCATCGCCGTCTCGATGTAGCCGGGCGCCACTGCGTTCACGGTGATGCTGCGCGATGCCACTTCGCGGGCCAGCGCCATGGTGAGGCCGATCAGCCCCGCCTTGGAGGCGGCATAATTCGCCTGACCCGCCTGGCCGATCTGCCCGAAGATGCTGGTGATGTTGATGATCCTTCCCCAATGCTGGCGGAGCATGGAGCCGAGCGCCTGCTGGCTGCACAGGTAAGCGCCGGTGAGGTTGGTCTGGATGACCTCGTCCCAGTCGGCGCGCTTCATGCGCAGGGTGAGTTGGTCGCGGGTGATGCCCGCATTGTTGACCAGGATGTCGAGCTTGCCCAGCTTGGCGACGGCCGCCTTGACGCCGGACTTGATTTCGTCTTCCTTGGCAAGATCGATCTTGAAAGTTTCGGCGGTGCCGCCCGCGGCGCGGACCTGGCCGGCGGTTTCCGCCAGCTTGGCCTCATTACGAGCTGCCAGCGCGACCAAGGCCCCGGCTTCGGCCAGCGCGAGAGCGCAGGCGCGTCCAATGCCCTGCGATGCGCCAGTGACCAGCGCCACCCGTCCGTCCAGCCGGATGCCTCGATAGCCGGCGCTTGCATCTGCCATTCTTCGCTCCAGGAGCGGCGATTATAGCAAGGGGGTCATCGGTTGTCGGTTATCGGCAATCGGTTGCTCGTTTGCCGGTCATCATCCCAACGTGCTCCCGCGCATTTCTTCTTCCAGTTGATCGGGAGGTCCGGGTTCCGGCTCGACGTTGCGGAACAGGTAGCGCAGCAGGGGCGGGGCCAATATGGTGGTAACGCCGGCCATGAAAATCACGACCGCATAGGCGGGTTGGGTAATAGCCTTCATCTGCAGGCCGATGAGCGCCACAATCAGGGCGACTTCTCCTCGCGGCATCATTCCGACCCCCACCTTCAATGCGCTCGACATGCCCTCGCCCAGCATCGGCAGGCCGCAGCCCAGCACCTTGGAAACGATCGCCAGCAGGGAAATAATGATGGCGGTCTTCCACACCTCTCCATTGAACAGGTGAATATCGAGCCGGGCCCCCATGACAAAAAAGAAAAACGGCGCCAGGAATTCGTTGATGGCATGCACTCGCGGTTGCAGGTTCCACTCGGGCGAGTAGTCGGCAAACATCAGGCCGGCGAAGAAGGCGCCGATGATGGCCGCCATTCCGATCTTGGTGGCCAGCACCGAGAGTCCCAAACAGATGGCGAGCGCCAGGATGAGGGGCGCGTCGTGGGTGGACATGCGCTCCAGCCCGGTGCGCATTCTTCCCACCACGCGCGGCCCGATGAAGATCATGAAAATGGCGAAGGCGAGCGCTTCCACCACCAGGACCGACATGTGGATCCAGCGGATGCTGCCGCCGGTGGCCAGACCGGCCACCACCGTCAACACAATCATGCCGAGGATGTCGTCGAACACCGCGGCGCCCAGAATCACGCGCGCCTCGCGCGTGTTCAAGGCGTGAATGTCGCTCAGGACGCGGGCGGTGATTCCCACGCTGGTGGCCACCATGGCGGCGGCCACAAAAACCGATACATGCACCGGCTCGCCGCGCAGGTGCAGGTAGGTGAACCCCAGCAGGAAGGGGACCGCGACACCGGCAATGGCGACCCGGATGGATTGCCGGCCCACGCGGATCAAGTCTTGCGGCCGGGTTTCCAGGCCCACGGTGAACAGCAGGAAAATAGCGCCGATTTCGGCGATCGAACCCACCGTGTCGGAGGGGACCACCAGCCGGGTGGCGTGAGGACCGAGGATGACACCGGCGAGAATCTCCCCCAGCACCGCCGGCACCGACAATTGCTCGAAGATCTCGCCAAAAACTTTTGCCCAGACAAAGATGGCGAACAATTCGAGCAGGAAAGTATCAACGTTCTGAGGCATCTTGCGGCGTCCAACCAATTGGCCCGGGGAGTCTTCAGACTAGATGCGGGGACCTGAGCACGCGCCGTTTTAGGCGCCGCGCCCGATTGCAGAGCACGAGCGACAAAATCTGTCTATCCCAGCCGCCGTGCCGCTGGCTACAGAAATCGAGAGTAGCCGCCGGATTTGGGTGCTGACCAGCTCTCGATTATTGCGGCATGACCTTGAATCTGTGGCATTTTGATTGGTGGTGATGACAACATGATACGTAATTACGCCCACCGCTTCCTGCCGCTGGTGGCGGTGTTGGCTTGTGCCCTGCTTGCCTGGTCTGCCACGTTAATCAAGTGGAAATCGCCGCTCCAGGAATTCGTTCCGTTCGCGATCCTGGGGGTGGTACTGTTGCTCGGGATGATCTTCGGCCGGTCGGTGGGCATTCTGGGATCGGTGATTGCCTCATTGATTTTCGCTTATTCGATGTACGAGCCGCTGGGCAGCCTGCGCGTCGCCAACCAGAGCGCGCGCTCCGGCGTGGCCTGGATGCTGCTGGCGGGCATCACTCTCTCCTACCTGCTCCTGCCGCCGCATGGAGACCGTAGCAAGCGCGGGCACTAGCCTGCCCGGCTCGACACAAAACAACAAGTCACGGCCCAGCGCGCATCCTAGTGTTTTCAGTGCAGCTACCAAGCGTCAGTTGAGGAGGACCCGATGGCGACCCTGCTGCCACTGTCGATGGTGGACCATTGGGCGCGTGCACCCTTTTATTTCAACTCGGCGGCGCACCTGCTGCGCATCGGCCGCGAACGGGCCAATAATCTGACGGAACTGCTGGAGGCGCTGCGCACCTGTCCCAACGACTCCATTTTTCAGCACACCTTCCAGACCCTGCAAGAGCACCACTTCATCCGCGAAGGATTTTCCAACGACTTCGCCCACTGGGCGTTCGCAGCCTGCAACGAGGTTGGGCTGGCGGAGCGTTTGGCGGCCCTCGACGTGCGCGAGTTCACCAGCATTCCCGACCTGCGGAACCGCCTGGTGGCGATTGTGGAGGACTACCTGAAGCGTAACCAGCGGGCCCGCGACCGCACCGCGTTGGAGCCCTTCTACTTCTGCGCCTCCGACACGGTGGTGATTCCCACCCCGTTCGTGGCGCGCAACCTGGAAGAATTCATCAGCTCGCTAAAGAAGGTCAGCATCCACAGCATTCACTACCATTTCATCGAGGCGCGGCTGAGGATCAAGCTGAATTCCAACGATTTCTCGGTGTGGCTGGAGGAGGAGATGGACCTGGGCGCGGTGGCCGACCGGATGAACCGCATCGATATCTACACCTCGACCTTGAACGACGTACGGGATCAGATCCTGCGCATCCTGGAACGCGCCGTGCAAACCGCCGGAAGACCCACGCATTGACGAGAGACGGATTTATGGACGAGCGGAAGAACGCCACGGAAACCACGCTCGCCGACGGCAACGCCGGCGAGAGCGCGGACCGCGGTCCGTCCGCCCGCACCACGGTTGCGCCTGCTCCGGCGACGCCGCCGGGGGAGCGTCGCAAGAAGCCGCGCATCCCGGAGACTCCGCCGATGCCTCCGCCTCCGCCTCGGCTGGATGATTACGAGCCCATCATCGGGCGCCCGGAGTTGGACGAGTTGCGCTTCCTGGCACGCCAGCTGCGCGGCAAGACGGTCAAGATGGTGAACTCCACCGCGGTCGGTGGCGGGGTGGCCGAAATCCTGAACCGCCTGGTTCCGCTGATGAACGAGCTGGAGGTCCATACCAAGTGGGAGGTCATCACCGGGGGCAACGATTTCTTCGAGGTCACCAAGGCCTTCCACAACGCGCTGCACGGGGGCGATTACAACCTGACCCAGCAGGCCAAAGACATTTTCATGCTCTACAACCAGCAAAACCGCGAGCGCATGGAATTCGGCGAAGACCTGTTCGTGGTCCACGATCCGCAACCGGTGGGGCTGATCCGCTCACGGGCCCACAACCGCGGACGCTGGGTCTGGCGCTGCCACATCGATGTCAGCAACCCTCACCCCGAGGTCTGGGGTTTTCTGCGCCCCATGGTCGAGCAGTACGATGCCGCCATCTTTTCTTCGCCCGCCTTCTCGCGCCAGCTCTCGATGCCGCAATACCTGTTCTATCCCGCCATCGATCCCCTGTCGGAAAAAAACAAGGAGCTGCCCGAGGAAGTTGTCGCCAAAGTATGCGACGACTTCGGAATTGACCGCACTCGTCCCATCGTCACCCAAATTTCCCGCTTCGACCGGCTGAAGGACCCGGTCGGCGTGATCCAGGCTTACAAGCTGGCCAAGAAATACGTGGATTGCCAGCTGGTGCTGGCCGGCGGCGGCGCCACCGACGATCCCGAGGGCGCGGCCGTGCTCCAGGAGGTGATGGAGGAGGCCGGCGAGGACCCGGATGTCATCGTCCTGAACCTGCCGCCGTGGTCAGCCCTGGAGATCAATGCCCTGCAGCGCGCGTCGACCATCGTGGTGCAGAAGTCCATCAAGGAAGGCTTTGGGCTCACCGTGACCGAGGCGCTGTGGAAGAACAAGCCGGTAATCGCCGGCGCGGTGGGCGGCATTCCAACCCAAATCATCCACAAGCTGACCGGCGTGCTGGTGCACTCGGTGGAGGGCTGCGCTTACCAGATCCGCTACCTGCTGACCCACCCGGAATACGCGGCGCAACTGGGCCGCAATGGCCGGGAACACGCCAAGGAAAACTTCCTGATGACCAGCAACGTGAAGCGCTATCTCCTTTTGTTTCAGATCATGCTGGGGATGGCCCGGCCGGAGAAGGAGCCGATCGAGCGCTAACAGGGCGGTGACGGCAACTTGCAACCTGCTCTGCCGCATCTCATTTGAGTTGCCGAATCAGCTACTTAGCGCCGGCCCAAGTTGCATGGTTGTTCAACCCCATTTAATCTTGATGGAAAGCGTGCAGCCATGGGGCTAAGGAGAATGGCTATCGTTCGCCGGCGCACCACCCAGCCAAAATCAATCGAGGACGCCAGTGGCGAAGAAGCGAGGCTGCGTCTGGCCGCCATCGTGGAGTCCTCCGACGACGCCATCGTCAGTAAGGACCTGAACGGGATCATTACCAGTTGGAATGCGGCCGCCGCTCGCATGTTCGGCTACCAGCCCGAGGAGATCATCGGAAATTCGGTGCTCACCCTCATCCCTCCCGAGTTGCAGTCGGAAGAGCCCATGATCCTGAACAAGCTCCGCGCCGGGGAGCGAATTGAACACTTTGAAACCCGGAGGCGGCGCAAAGACGGCACGCTGCTCGACGTTTCGCTGACCATCTCCCCGATCAAGGACGATAGCGGGCGAGTGATTGGGTCGTCCAAGATTGCCCGCGACATTTCCGACCGCAAACGCGCCGAGGCCGCGCTGATCCAGTCGGAAAGGATGGCCGCCATCGGCCGCATGGCCGCCGCCATCGCCCATGAAGTGAACAATCCTCTGGAGGCCATTACTAACCTGGCATACCTGCTGACGGTGAATCCCTCGCTCAACAACGAGGCGCGTGGCTTTGCCCGCATGCTGCTGGAGGAGGTGGAGCGCGCCAGCCGCATCACCAAGCAGACGCTGGCCTACTACCGCGATTCCGCCGAGCCGGTTGCGGTGAACTTGCCCGAGCTGCTGGACAGTGTCCTGCTGCTGCACCGGCCGGCCCTGATGAAGAAGAATATCCGGGTGCGCAAGACGTTTGCCGAGGATGTGATCGCTCGCGGCTTTGCCGCTGAGTTGCGGCAGGTATTCGCCAACCTGCTGCTGAATGCCATCGACGCCATGCCGGTGGGCGGCACCCTCTCGGTCAAGGCGGTCCAACACGGATCCGACCAGGTCAGCGTTGCCATCGCCGACAACGGCTGCGGCATCCCGCTGGAAAAACGGCATCGCCTCTTCGAGCCCTTCTTCACTACCAAACCGGGTCGGGGGACCGGGTTGGGTCTCTGGGTCAGCGACGGAATCGTGCGCAAGCACGGCGGCCGGATTCGCGTGACCTCCTCCACCCGCCCAGGCCACAGTGGAACCGTGTTCACCGTGCTGCTGCCGGCGGCCATCCCCTCAAGCCAAGCCTCCAACGCAGCCTGAAGGCAGCAATTAGCGATTAGCAATTAGCGATTAGCGATTGTGGCCAAACTGATTCAGGACCTGCTAATCGCCAATTGCTAATCGCTAATTGCTTTTCAGAACAGCTCCCCGCCGTTGTAGACCAGCTCTCCGCTGACCACGCGTGCCGCCTCCATCAGCTTGTGCGGCCTGGCCGGACCGGTGGCATCGATGTGCATCACGGTGTGGCCGTGCGCCACCAGGTAGTCTGAAAGCATCATGCGGTGGCAGCGGAAATACACCCGCTCGGCGCACATGTACGCCGTCGGCCGTTCTTCCGCCATTCGCACCAGCGCAGCCGCCGCCTGCCGGAATTCCGGGGTCAGCATGTAGTCGGCGTAGTTGCGAAAGGAATCGCTGCGCAGCGCGGTGTTGGGCGAATCGTCGCGGATCTTCTTGCGCCGGCCGCCCAGCTCTTTCATCCAGACGTATTCAATCCCGCTTTTCGGCAGCTCTCGCTCCAGGCTCTCGCGGTTGAAGTGCGGCAGCCGCCGCGACATGGGAAACGACCGGATGTCCACTAGTCGCTCGATCCGGTGCGCGCGCAGCGCGGCCACCAGTTCGTCCAGCCAGCGGGTGGAGTGGCCGATGGTGAAGAGGGTAGACAATTTGTAATTTGCAATTGGTAATTTGTAATTTTCTAACTGCGCGAGATACCACGCGGAGCCCGAGAAATTGCAAATTACAAATTACCAATTACAAATCAGAGGATCACCCGTTCATCGCCCACCCTTCGCGTCACCCGCTCACGGTCCAGGTACTCCAGCAGCGGGATTGCATACTTGCGCGAAACTCCGGTCAGGTCTTTGAACCGGGCGATGTCGATCTTGGGCGAGCGCGCCTTCTCCGCGGCCATCAGCTTGCGGAGCTGATCGAGGGCGTCGCGATGGAAGACCAGCTCGTCCGATAACTTCACCAGCACCCGGTCGCGCAGCAGCAGGGTGACGATCTTCTGCGCCCGCGCCCGGTCTACCTTCACCGCGGCGAGCACGTCTTTGAGCGCCGGGACCTTGAGACCGGCCGTGGCGAAGGCGGCTTCGATGGTCTGCTTCGACTCCGCCTCGTCGTCTTTCATGGTGACGCCGCGGCCGGCGGCGCGCACGATCTCGGCCGAGGTCTCCAGCTTTTTGTCGCGGACCAGCGAGTCCAGCACGGCGTTGAACACCGTTTCTTCCAGGCCGAGTTTCTCCGCCAACTCGCCTTTGGCAATGCCCGCCACCAGGCGATTGGCGGAATGGAAGGCGTTCACCGCCGCCACCGCCTCCTCGCGCGCCCGTTGAAAGTCAACGGCGGAAATCAGCATCTCCGCAACCCGCACCACGGCAAGTTCGGCGGGCGCCTTGGCGGGCGCCAGCGAGGCGGCAATCTCCTCGATACGCTGCGGCGGCCACCACCCGGTTTCCGCGACGGCCGCCGATTGTCGCAGCCCGCGTCCCCCGCGCCGCGCGACTCGCGCCGACAGAACTTCCTGCGCCGTGCCGCGAGCCAGCGTTTCCAGAAAGCGTAGTGTCCGGTCGGCGGAGACGCTCTTCACCGGCGGCGCGGCGTCCATCACGATTCCGCCGCCGATGGTCACGACCGGTGAAAATTGGCGGATGATGAAGCGGTCCCCGGGCAACATCAGCCACGGTTCCCTCAGCCGCAATTGCGCGTAACCACTCTGGCCTGGCTTCAAGACCTTGATAGGGTGGACCCCGGCGCCGCCGCCCTCGCCCGCGGTCCCGATCAGCACCACCTCCGCGATCGTTTCCGTCGTATAGAAGTGCAGGTGCACCTTCGCCCGGTCCTTCAGTGGCTTGGCATGTGGCAACAGCGTCAGCGCCACATCTGCTCGCGACGTCGCGCGAAACTCCGGCACGCTCAGCGCCATCCCTCTTGCCAGCTCCGCCGTCTCCACTCCCGCGAGATTTAACGCTGTCCTCTCTCCGGCAATCGCCCGCTCCGCTGCCGCACCGTGCACCTGCACCCCACGCACCCGAACCCTTCGGCCGCCGGGAAAAACTTCCAATTCACTCTCCTTGCGGATAGTGCCCGACAATAGCGTGCCGGTCACGACCGTGCCGAAGCCCTTGATGGTGAATACACGGTCGATAGGCAGACGCGGCACCGAGGTCGAATCCTTGGCCTGCACCTCGCCCGCCACCCGCACCAGGGCCCGCTTCAAGTCGTCGAGTCCGGCGCCGGTTTTCGAGCTGACGGAAACAATCGGCGTGCGCCCCGCGTCGAGAAACGAGCTGGCCAGGTATTCCTGCAATTCGAGCTTCACCACGCTGAGCCAGTCGTTGTCCACCAGGTCGGACTTGGTCAGAACCGCAATGCCGCGCGGGATCGCGAGCAGGCGGCAGATATCGAAGTGCTCGCGGGTCTGCGGCTTGATGCCTTCATCGGCCGCCACCACCAGCAGCACCAGGTCAATGCCGCCCACGCCCGCCAGCATGTTGCGCACGAAGCGCTCGTGGCCGGGCACGTCGACAAATCCGAGGCGCAGGGTTTCGCCGCCCTCGGCCGGCAGCTCAAGGTGCGCGAAACCGATGTCAATCGTGATGCCGCGCCGTTTCTCTTCCTCCAGGCGGTCGGCATCGATGCCGGTCAACGCCTTGACCAGCGCGGTCTTTCCGTGATCGATGTGCCCGGCGGTTCCGACGATGACCGATTTCATCGGGAAAAGTGTAAACCAGCGGTGGTTGTGGCACACGCGCCCTCGCGCGTGCAGTACTGCCACTGAGGCCTACGGATAGAGAATGGTCGGTGCGTATAGCATCATGGGTGATGGCCAAGCCGGCGCACGCGAGGCGAGTGTGCCACATCGGGCGCCCCGGAAAAGGGGCTCAGGGCACACGCTGGTTCACGTTTGCCCCGAGCCGCCCTGATGTTGGGATCAGGACGATGTTCGTTATCAGTTCAGATGCGCTCCCGGCAGCGCGGGTTTGATTGTGAGCTGATGCTGCGCCGATTTTCGAATTTACCAATTGAAGAATTTACGAATTGCAACGCCCCTTGTACTTCGCCAACGCTCGCAAATTCGTCAATTCTTCAATTCGTAAATTCGTCAATCTCTACGGCCGTTTGCAATTCGGGAAATTCTTCAATTCGAAAATTCGCAAATCCGTAAATCGTTTTCGACGCGCTGCCATGCGAAAATAGTGAGGAGCCTCCCCCCATGCTGACTGCAGCCGCCATCACGCCCGAAGTGGTCCGCGAACACGGCCTCTCGCCCGAGGAATACCAGAAGGTGCTCACCCTGCTGGGCCGCTCGCCCACGCTGACCGAACTTGGCATTTTCAGCGTGATGTGGAGCGAACACTGCTCCTACAAGTCCTCGCGCGTGCACCTGAAGCGCCTGCCGACGCGCAGCCGCCGGGTGGTGCAAGGCCCCGGCGAAAACGCGGGGATCATCGACATCGGCGACGGCTGGGCGTGCGCCTTCAAGATCGAGTCGCACAATCATCCTTCCTTCATCGAGCCGTTCCAGGGCGCGGCCACCGGAGTGGGCGGCATTCTGCGCGACATTTTCACCATGGGCGCTCGCCCGGTCGCGGTGATGGATTCGCTGCGCTTCGGGCCGATTACAGCCCAGCCGGGGGCGGCTGGGCCTACGCACGCTGGACCTACGCAAGCCGGACCGACGCACGTAGGGGCAGCCGCCCTCGGCTGCCCAGACCTCAAAACAGTGCACCGCAATCACTCCATTCTCGAGGGCGTGGTCAGCGGCATCGCCAGCTACGGCAACTGCTTTGGCGTGCCCAACCTGGGCGGCGAAACCAAGTTCGAGCCTTGCTACTCGCAAAATCCGCTGGTGAACGCCTTCGCGCTCGGCCTGGTTCGCCGCGACAAGATTTTCTACGCGCGCGCTTCCGGCGAGGGAAACCCGGTCATCTATGTCGGCTCCAAGACCGGGCGCGACGGCATTCACGGCGCCACCATGGCGAGCGAGGAGTTCAGCGAGACCAGCGAGCAGAAGCGCCCCAACGTGCAAGTCGGCGACCCGTTCCTGGAGAAGCTGCTGCTTGAAGCATGCGTCGAAGCCATGGAAACCGGCGCGGTGGTGGGCATCCAGGACATGGGGGCCGCCGGGCTCACCTGCTCCACCTGCGAGATGGGGGCGCGCGGCCACGTCGGCGTGGAGATCGAACTCGACCTGGTGCCGCAGCGCGAGACCGGCATGACCGCCTACGAGATCATGCTCAGCGAATCGCAGGAGCGCATGCTGCTGGTCGCTGAGCGGGGACGCGAAGAAGAGGTGTTTGCCGTATTTCGCAAGTGGGGTCTTGACGCCTCTACCGTGGGCCGCGTCACCAGCGATGGAAAAATGCGCGTGCTGCAGCATGGCCAGGTGGTGGCCGAAATTCCCAATGACGCGCTCACCGACGAAGCGCCGCTGTACAAACGTCCGCTGGTGCGCTGGGAGGCTCCGGTGGCGCGTGAAATCCCGGAGCGCATTCGCATCGGCGCGGAAGACGACCTGACCGCGAACTTCGAACGCCTGCTGGCTTCCCCCAACATCTGCTCCACGCGGTGGATTACCGAGCAGTACGAAAGTTACGTTCAATTGGTGGGCACGCAGCGGCCGGGCGGAGATGCCGGCGTGCTGCGGGTGAAGGAAACCGAGCGCGGGCTGGCCATGGCGCTCGACGGCAACGGCCGCTGGTGCTGGCTCGATCCCCGCCTGGGCGCGATGCACGCGGTGGCGGAAGCGGCGCGCAATGTGGCCTGCGCCGGTGCTCGTCCCATCGGCGCCACCAACTGCCTGAACTTCGGCAACCCCGAAAAGCCGCACATCATGTGGCAGTTCTCGCAGGTCGTCGACGGCATCACCAAGGCATGCGAGGAGTTGGAAACGCCGATCACCGGCGGCAATGTCAGCTTTTACAACGAGACCTTGGGCGAAGGCATTTATCCCACGCCGGTAGTGGGCATCGTGGGCCTCATCGAGCGCGTGGATCCGGCCATGACCTACGATTTCCGCCACACCAACCGCGCCATTGTGCTGCTGCGCGGCTCCGAAGCCGGTGATGCCGTGGACGCGGAAGTTGAGTTCGGCTCATCCGAATATGCGCGGGAAATTTTCGGCGAGGTTTGGGGCTTCCCCCCGGCGCTGGAACTGGAAAAAGAGAAAGCGCTGCAGGACTGCATTCTCGACCTCATCGGCCAGGGGCTGGTCGAGAGCGCGCACGACTGCTCCGAGGGTGGGCTGGCGGTAGCAGTGGCCGAAGCCGGCTTCCCGCGCCAGATCGGCGCGCGCCTGGAGCTGAAGTCCGACGACTTGGGTAGTCCCGACCTGGCGCCGGAATATTTGCTTTTCGGCGAGGATGCCAGCCGCATCGTGATCTCTTGCGTCCGCGAAAGCCTGCCGAGAATCAAAGAAATAGCGGTAAACTATGGGGTGGGCGCTTTCCCGATCGGCCTCACCCAATCCGAAACATTTGAAGTTGTGGTGGACGGTCGGGTAGTGGTGTCGGCGCCGGTGTCGCAACTGAAAGACGCCTGGGAGCACGCCTTGGAGCGCGCCCTGCACACCGAAACGGAAGAGCGCCTGGCGCCGGAGATACTGCAGAAGAGCTGACCGGCGCATGAAAGTTCGCGACGTCATCAAGATGGTTCAGGCAGACGGTTGGCGATGGGTGACCACGAAAGGCAGTCACCGCCAATTTAAGCATCCGCTGAAGCCAGGCCAGGCCGGGTGACAATTGCGGGGCATCCCTCGCAGGACGCCGCCGAGAACTTTGAACAGCGTGCTGCGGCAGGCAAGATTGAAAAAATGAAGTATGCGGTCATCTTCGAAAAGTCGGCGACGGGCTATGGAGCTTACGTCCCTGACTTACCAGGCTGTGTCGCGGTAGGGAAGACATTAAAGGAGACACAGCGGCTCATTCGCGAGGCGATTGAATTGCATTTGCAAGGCATGCGCGAGGACGGCGATCCCATCCCTGAACCGAGCTCGATTGCCGACTACGTCACGATTCCGGAATCGCAAGTTGCGAGCGACGACTGAGGATTGAATGCTGCGGTCAGACAAATTTCATGAAGAGTGTGGCGTGGTCGCCATCTACGGCCATCCCGAGGCCTCGACCCTCGCCTACCTCGGCCTGCACGCGCTGCAGCATCGCGGTCAGGAATCGGCCGGCATTGCCGCTTCCGACGGATCGCAAATCCGCGTGCAGCGCTCCATGGGCCTGGTGCACGACATTTTCACCGCGCCGGTGCTGGCTTCGCTTCCCGGCGCGCTCGCCATCGGCCACACGCGCTACTCCACCACCGGCGATTCCGCCCTGCTCAACGCCCAGCCCATTCGCGTGGATTGCAACAAGGGAATGATCGCGGTGGCGCACAACGGCAACCTGGTGAACGCCGTCGATATCCGTTCGCGGCTGGAGGCCGAGGGCTCGATTTTTCAGACCACCAGCGACACCGAGGTCATCGTCCACCTGATCGCGCACTCCCGCGAGCAGACTATGGCGGACGCCATTGCCGACGCGCTGCGCCGCATTGACGGCGCCTTCTCGCTGGTGGTGATCACCCGCGACCGCATCTTTGCCGCCCGCGATCCGCGCGGCTTCCGACCGCTGTCGCTGGGACGCATTCCCGCCAGCGGCACGCGCGTCAATGACGCCTTCGCGCTGGCTTCCGAGACCACCGCCTTCGACCTGCTGGGCGCCAACTACGAGCGCGACGTCAAGCCGGGAGAACTGGTGGTGATCGGTCCCGAAGGCATGCAATCGCGCTTCTACGCTCCGGCGGCGCCGCAGTCGGCCTGCATTTTCGAGCACGTATACTTTGCGCGGCCTGACAGCGTGGTTTTCGGCCGCTCGGTGAACCAGAGCCGCGAAGCCCTGGGGCGCCAGCTTGCGCGTGAGGCGCCGGTGGATGCCGATATCGTCTGTGCCGTCCCCGACTCCGGCGTGCCCGCCGCCATCGGCTACGCCGCCGAGAGCGGGCTGCCCTTCCGCGTCGGCCTGATCCGCAGCCACTACGTGGGGCGCACCTTCATCGAGCCGGAGCAGCGCGTCCGCGACTTCGGCGTCAAGCTCAAGCTCAACCCGGTGCGCAGCGTGCTCGAAGGGCAGCGCGTGGTCCTGATTGACGACTCCATCGTCCGCGGCACCACCAGCCGCAAGATCGTCCGCCTGGTGCGCAACGCGGGGGCGCGCGAAGTCCACATGCGGATTTCCTGTCCGCCCACCATCTCGCCCTGCTACTACGGCGTCGACACGCCCTCCAAGCGCCAGTTGATTGCCGCCAACAAGAGCGTGGAGGAAATCCGCCGGTTCATCGGGGCCGATTCCCTGGCGTACGTTTCGCTGGAAGGATTGAAGCAGGCCTGCGGTGAAGGCGAGAACACCACCTACTGCACCGCCTGCTACACCGGCGAGTATCCCACCGATTTTGTCGCGCTGGACGATATCCGCCCGGCGCTGTTCGAAAACGAAAACGTCAACGCCGACTGACATAAGGCACTCGGCCCAAGGCCGATGATCGCCGCGCCCTTCCGGACTTCCGGCTCCACAATCCTCGCCCTGGGACCAGCGGCTTTTGTAACGCCCCAGCTTCTTCCCACATCGAATACGCTGGAAAGGTAAAATACTGACTGATGTCTGGAACTCCTCTTCCCATCGCGGCTTTTGTCGCCGGGCTGCTCTCGTTTCTTTCGCCGTGCGTGCTGCCGCTGGTGCCGGGATACGTTTCCCTGATCTCGGGAACCAGCGTGGGCACCGTGTCGCAGGAGCGCCGCGCGCTGCGCACCGTGATGCTGCATTCCGTCACCTTCATTCTCGGCTTCAGCCTGGTCTTCATCCTGCTGGGAGCGGGTGCGACGGCACTGGGCCAGCTCGTCGGGCGCTTCCGCCGCGATTTGACGCTGCTCGCCGGCATCATCATCATCGTGTTCGGCCTGCACCTCACCGGGCTGCTGAAGATCAAGGCGCTCTATGCCGACAAGCGCCTGCACGACGTCAAGGGTGGAAGTTCCGCCCTGGGCGCCTTTTTCGTGGGATTTGCTTTTGCTTTCGGATGGACGCCGTGCATCGGACCCATCCTGGCGGGCATTCTCACCCTGGCCGCCGCCGAGGAAACCGTGACCAAGGGCATGGGATTGTTGGCGATTTATTCCCTGGGCCTAGCCGTGCCGTTTTTGCTGACCTCGCTCGGGGTCGACCGTTTTCTGGCGTTCTACAGCCGATTCCGCCGTCACTTGCATGCGGTGGAGGTGGTGAGCGGCGTGTTGCTGATCGCCATCGGCGCGCTGGTCTTGACCGGACGCTTCACCGTGCTTTCCGGCTATCTGTCATTTCTGAACCGTTTTGCTTTGTAACGAGGTAAAGATCTTGGAAGCGCAACCGACACCCCCGGAAATCCCAGTCCAGGAGCAAGCTCATCCCCAGCCCCCGAAGCCAGGCTGGAACCGCGACGCCATCGTGGTCGTGGTCGTAATCGTGGTGATTGCCTTCATGCTCATCGCGGGCAAGCGCCTTACCAAGAGCCGCGCGCCGGGAGAATCAATTTCCGGCAGCAATGCCGCGCTGAAGGGCAAAACGGCGCCCGACTTCCAGTTGGTCGATCTCGAGGGCAACAACGTCCGCCTCTCCGACCTGCGCGGCAAGGCCGTGCTGCTCAACTTCTGGGCCACCTGGTGCCCGCCCTGCAAGGTCGAGATGCCCTGGTTCGTCGATATCCAAAAGCAATACGGGCCGCAGGGCTTGCAGATCGTCGGCGTCGCCATGGATGAAGGCAGCCCTCGCGATGCCGTCACCAAGTTCGCCAAGGAGATGGGATTGAACTACCCCGTGCTGCTGGGCACCGACAAAGTCGCCGACCAGTACGGCGGAGTGGACGCGCTGCCGACCACGTTCTATATCGGGCGCGACGGCAAGATTGTCACCCGCGTCTTCGGCCTGGCCAGCCACAGCGAGATTGAAGACAACGTGCGCGCCGCCTTGAAGCAGGGCCCCGCCGTCCAGGCCGCAGCGGGAGCCGGACGTTGATGCCGCCGCGGAAGCTCGCCCTGATCGCGCTGCTCCTGGCCACGCCGCTGCTGGCGCAGGTGGAAAGCTCGCGACCCAAGCCGACACAGCGCGTCACCGCCGCGCCCATCGCGCCGCTCAAGATTCCTGCCGGCAAATCGGCGTCGCTGGAGCTTCCTTTTCGCGTCACCCTGGGCTACCACATCAATTCCAATAAGCCATCCTCCGAGTTGTTGCTGCCCACGGTGCTCAGCGTCAGTCCGCCGACCGACATCCTGATTGCCAAGCTGGCCTATCCCGCCGGCGAAGACCGCTCGTTCCCTTTTTCTCCGACCGAGAAACTGAATGTGTACACTGGAGACTTCGCGGTGACCGGGCTGGTGCGCGTGGCGCAGAAAGCGCCGCCGGGAACCTATCGCGTCAGGGCCACTCTGAAGTACCAGGCTTGCGACGACCGCGCCTGCTACCCGCCGGGCCAGCTTCCGGTCGCCTTTGACGTGAAGGTCACCAAGCCGCCGCGCCGCCCGCGCCATAATCCGGCGCAGAGCCCGCACGTGCACCAGTAGAATCCATGAAAACGCTGGGCATCGTCGGTGGCCTCGGGCCCGAATCCACCATCGATTATTACCGCTTCATTTTGGCCGGGTACCGTGAGCGCCGGCCGGCCAGTTCTCCCGCCATCTTGATCAACAGCCTGGACGTCGATTACGGGATCGCGCTGCTGGACGGCAACCGGATCACCGAACTGGAGGATTACCTGGTCGCGTCCGTCGAACGTCTGGCGCGCGCCGGCGCCGACTTCGCGCTCATGGCGGCCAACACGCCGCACCTCGTCTTCGACCCGGTGCAGCGCCGCTCGCCCATCCCACTGCTCTCCATTGTCGAGGCCACGCGTGATGAGGCGCAGCGACTTGGGCTAACCAGGCTGGCTCTGCTGGGCACGGGCTTCACCATGCGGGGCCGCTTCTATCCCGAGGTCTTCGCGCGCGCGGGCATTGAACTGGTAGTTCCCAGCCAGGAAGAGCAGACCTTCATTCACGACAAATACATCAACGAACTGCTGAAGAACATCTTTCTTCCGGCGACGCGCGACGCCCTGCTCGCCATCCTGCAGGCAATAAAGAAGCGAGAGCGAATTGAGGGCGTCATCCTCGCCGGGACCGAGCTGCCGCTGATTTTGCGCGAAGTCGCGGACCGGGTCGGACTCCCGTTGCTCGATACCACGAAAATCCATGTGGAGAGAGCGGTGAGCGAATTGCTTTCCTGAAGCCTGCAGGTTGCACGCAAATGAACCTCACCCGGTGTCATCCTGAGCGAGGGCGCAGGCCCGAGTCGAAGGATCCCTGGCATCCGCACGCCAGCAGCGCCGCCCACAGGCATTCTCATTGCGGGAATGCCTTTCAGCAGCATCGGGCGCTGCCGGCATTTCGGGAGTGCTTCGACTCGGGCGTTCGCCCTCGCTCAGCATGACAGGCGTTGAGATTTTGGCTTTGTAAGTACGCAGCACCGGGATCGCCTGCAGCCCGCAGCTACTCTTGCTCGATCTGCATCGAGTCCCCGATTGAGAGCGTCTTGGGCGCGCCCGCCATTGCTTCCCCGGTATAGGTAGCGGTGATGCGAAAGCTCGTGCTGCTCACGTCGGCCGAATAGCTGTATGGCCCGCGGCGGTCCTGCGGCAACACTGTTCCCTTGGCGCGCAGTTCGTCGAACGACAGGTACTTTCCTTCCAGCGCGTACTCCTGTTTCTCCGCGTTGGCGAACGCCAGCAGGTCCTGGCGCACACCGCTCACGTCAATGGCGGCCTTGGGCGTTGCCGCTCCCAGCGCCGAGGAAGTGCTCTGTGTCGATTTCGTGTACAGGTAGAATCCGACCGCCAGCGCGATCAGCAATCCAATAAAACCCAGGGCGCGTGTCATGACTCACCTGTAAACGAAACCTTATCGTTTTTGGCTAATAGGTAATGGCTAAGAGCTAAAAGCTAAGAGCTTCTCTTCCAATAGAGATACCCCGGCAGCCCGATCGCCGAAAGTACCAGGCACGACACCGCCTCCAACGGCCGTTCCAAGGTAGTGTTCGCCAGCCAACCCGCGATCAGCACCAGGTACAGCGCCGGCATCCAGGGAAATCCCCAGCAGCGATAAGGACGCGGCACATCGGCGCGGGTGCGCCGCAGCACGAACAGCGCGCCCACGGTGGCCACATACGACAGGATCATCCCGAACACGGTGTAGGTGAACAGCTGGTCGTAGGTGCCGGAGAGTGCGAACACGCACGCCAGCGCTCCCTGCGCGATGAGCGCAAACGCCGGCGTCCGATGCTGCGGGTGGACGTTGCCCATGCTGTGGAAGAACAGCCCGTCGCGCGCCATCGCATAGCAAATTCGCGCCCCCGCCAGGATGTTGCTGGAGGTGGCGCTGAAGCACGCAATCGCGATCACCGCCGTGATCCAGTACGCCGCCACCGGCTGAAACAAGGCTTGCGCCGCGGCTTGTCCGATCGCGTCCTGCTGCGCGATCACCGCCGTCGGCAGGGCATACAGGTAGGCGGCGTTGATGGTGCAGTACAGCAGGGTCACGCCCAGCACGCCAAACATCAGCGAGCGTGGCACATTGCGCTCCGGGTCGCGCATCTCGCCCGCCATCCAGGCCACGTACACCCAGCCTTCGTAGGACCAGAGCACGGCGATGAACGCCACCCCGGTGGCCGACATAATGGGATGCAGTCCGCCGGCGAAGGCCTCGCGCATGCCGCCCAGGTTGAAGTGCGACCACGATCCCCGTCCTACCAGGAACCCAAAGACCACGAACGCCGCCACCGCCGCGTACTTCATCCACGTGGTCACATTCTGCAGAATCACCGCCGGACGCAGCCCGCGCACGTTGATGAAGGTCAGCAGCACAATCGCCGCCACCGCCACCATGTCGCCGCGCGTCAGGTTCCACGCCGTCTGCACCACGTGCCCGGACTTCCAGCTCAGTCCCGGCAGCGACACCACCGCTGCGTTCGCCGCGAGCGGCGGGACAACTTTGCCGAGAAACACCGCGAACGCCACCGCGATGGTGGCAATGCCGCCGGTGTTGCCGGCGACAAACATCAGCCAGCCGTAGAGGAATGCCGCCAGGTCCCCAAACGCCTCGCGCAGGTAAACGTACTGCCCGCCGGCCTCGGGAAACATGGCGCCCAACTCGGAAAAGACCAGCGCTCCCATCAGCGAGAGCACGCCGCCCGCTACCCATACGCCCAGGAACAACGGGGGCGAGGGCAGCGCGGCAGCCACGTCTTTCGGCACCAAAAAAATGGCGCTGCCCACCACCCCGCCGATCACCAGCAGCACGCCGTCCCATAGCGACAGACCGCGCACCAGCCCGGTGGATTGCTGCTTTGCGGTCGGGACTGTAGCCTCGACGGGCATTGGTTTGACGGGAAACTGGAAACCCTGGAAACTGGATAATCAGTGCCCGGAGGTTATCCGCAGATGGCCGATAGCGTCAAGGCGAAGGCGGAGTCCGGCATCGAGTTCGCCCACACGCTCGCCTCCAACTACTACGTCGATCCGGCCATCTACCGCCGCGAGTGCGAGCGCATCTTCTGGGGGACCTGGCAGTGCGTCGGGTGGCGCGAGCAGGTGGCCAATGCCGGCGACTACTTCACCTTTGACCTTTGCGGCGAGCCGCTGCTCATCACCCGCGATGCCGGCGGACAACTGCGCGGCTACTACAACGTCTGCCGCCATCGCGCCGGCCCGGTCGCGGAAGGTTGCGGATCGCGCAAGGTCTTCCGCTGCGGCTATCACGGGTGGACCTACGCGCTCGATGGCCAACTGCTCAATGCCCCGGAGATGGAGGGCGCCTGCGATTTCTCGCCCCCCGATTTCGCGCTGCGCCCGGTACAGGCAGCGGAGTGGGAAGGGCTGGTGTTGGTGAACCTCGATCCTGCGGCGGAGCCGTTGACCGCGGCACTCGGCGAACTCCCGGCGCAGGCCGCCAAGTTCGATTTCGCCCGCATGAAGTTCTACAAGCGCCACGATTACGTCATGGAGTGCAACTGGAAGGTCTACATCGACAATTTTCTCGAGGGCTACCATCTTCCCTCGGTGCACCCCAGCCTGAACCGCGAACTCGACTACAGCCAGTACGTCACTACCACCTTCGCCCGCCATTCCATGCAGTCGTCGCCCATCCGCGGCCCGGAGAATGAAGCCAACGTCAGCCGCCGCTACGCGCAATCGCGCGGCGACCTCTCCGCCGAGTACTACTGGATTTTTCCTAACTGGATGCTGAACTGTTATCCCGACAACATGTCGCTGAACATCGTACTGCCGCTTGGGCTGGAGCGCTGCGTCGCCATCTTTGTCTGGTTCTTTCCGCCCGAGACGCTAACGACAGACGCGCCGGAGAGCACCTTCCGCTTCAGCAACGAGATCCAGCTCGAAGACGGCCACATTTGCGAGCTGGTGGGCCGCAACCTGAAGTCGCGCAGCTATTCCCGCGGCCGCTACAGCGTGAAGCAGGAAAAAGCGGTGTTCCATTTCCACCAGCTGTACGCGGCAGCGATGGATGGTGGCTAGGACCCAGTATTTATCAACACCTGGTAGGTATTTATCAACACCTGGTAGGCCGTGGATGCCGCGAAAATCCATGTGGCGCGGGCGCCCTCGCCCGCGACTGACTCCCCCCTACCTGTGGACTAAAGCCGTTTGATCGACATGATGGATGCAGCGCGATAACCCCTGCGCTGATAGAACGGCCCGGCACGGAGATTTGCGGTGTGATATTCCAGAGACGCGAATCTCGCTCCCTGCCCGCGTCCCCAGTCTTCAGCCGCGTGCAGCAATCGTGCCCCGATTCCCTGACTCTGGTGCCGCCGGTTTACCGCGATGTCCACGATGTGACAGTAGGTCATCTCTCGATGCATGGGGTCCGGCGATGTCTCCAGTCGGGCGTCGATGAATCCAACAATCTCACCGCTAAGCTCCGCCACCAGCGTGATGGCTGCCGCATGCGCCGGATGCTGCCGTCCCTCGCGGTAGCGTGCCGTTATGGCGTCCGCTGCGGGGACCGCATAGCGCTCCGGATCGAGGCTGGCGTGATGCTCGGCGCTTTCGAGGAACGCGCGGGTGATTCCGTCAGCATCGGCTGCAGCCGCCGGACGGACCGTAATCGTGGAGGCAGCTTCGTCCATGACAAGAGCATAACGCGCGACGCGCCTGACACCCCCAGGTGGCGGCGCGACCAGGGAAATGGCGATTCGGTACTAGAATTCCCTTGTCGCGGCGAAGTGCGCGAGCCGGCCTGGGCGCGCGAGCTGATGACCACCTACTGGAAACCGCGGTAGGACATCCTGATCTCCCGGATTTGCAATCCAGTGACGAAGAACGGCGCGGTTTATAATTCCCGACCATTGTGAGTTCGACGGGTGCAGCACGTCGCGCGGTTCTTGTAGTCCTCCTCGTTGGCTTCTCCGCCGGCGCCGCGCTGTTGCTGGCGCAAAGCGCGAGAACTTCCGCGCTGCGCCTCGATACGGGCGAGCACATTTATCGCTCGGCGTGCGCCGCCTGCCACGGCGCCGACGGACGCGGCGCGCCGCAAACCCAGACCGAGTTCAAGCGGCCCGACACCTTCCCCGACTTCACGCGTTGCGACCAGACCACCGCCGAGGCGAATGTCGCCTGGAAAGCGGTGATCGTGCAGGGCGGTCCTTTCCGCGGCTTTTCCCAGATCATGCCTTCCTTTGGCGAGGCGCTCACCTCCGGCCAGATCGACAAGGTGATCGCCTACATGCGTGGCTTCTGCCGCAATCCGCACTGGCCTCGCGGCGAGCTCAACCTGCCGCGCGCCCTGCTCACCGAGAAGGCGTACCCGGAAGACGAAGAAGTCATCTCGCTGGAGGTCAACGCGCGCGGAGCGCCCGGCGTCACCACCGACATCATTCACGAGCAGCGCTTCGGCATGAAAAACCAGATCGAGGTGGATGTACCGCTGAATTTCCAGGACCAGAACCACACCTGGTATGGCGGCGTCGGCGACGTCACGCTGGGGGTGAAGCGCGCATTTTTCTCCAACCTGCGCACGGGATCGATTTTCGCCATGCAGGGATCCGTCATCGTTCCCACCGGCAACAAGGCCCGAGGCTTCGGCTCAGGCACTACAACCTTCGAAACCTTTGCCGCCTTCGACCAGCTCTTTCCCAGCAGCAACACCTTTCTGCAATTCCAAGTCGGGGCTGACCTTCCCGCTCACCCCGACATCGCGCCGCAGTCGCTGTTCTGGCGCGCCGCCATGGGCCAGAGTTTTGCCGGGAATCACGGGCTGGGCCGGCTGTGGTCGCCGATGCTGGAGGCGGTGGCCGACCGGGACCTCGCCACCGGCGCGAAAACCAACTGGGATCTGGTTCCCGAGATGCAAGTGACGCTCAGCCGCCGGCAACACGTGCGCGCCAACCTGGGCGTTCGCGTGCCGGTCAGCAACACCCGTGACCGCTCAATCCAGGTGTTGTTCTACGTGTTGTGGGACTGGGCTGACGGCAAGCTCACGGAGGGCTGGTAATGGGACGGAACCCCTGGCTGCTCGCGGTCGCGGCGGCGCTGCTAGTCTCGTCGTCGCTGATGGGGAGCGGGCCTCAGCCGCCTGCGGCGCAGCGGGCATTCCACACCTCCGATCGCTGCGTCGCCTGCCACAACGACCTGAAAACGCCCTCCGGCGCCGACGTCTCTATCGGCTTCGACTGGCGCGCCAGCATCATGGCCAACTCAGCGCGCGATCCCTACTGGCAGGCCAGCGTGCGCCGCGAATCCATCGACCATCCGCAGTCGAAGTCCGCCATCGAGGACGAGTGCTCGGTCTGCCACATGCCCATCGCCCACTACCAGGCCAAGTGGCAGGGCAGCCAGCCCCAGATCTTTGCGCATCTGCCCTTTACCAACGGGCACCCGGGAAACGCGCAGGCCGAGGATGGCGTCTCCTGCTCGGTGTGCCACCAGATTTCCAGCCAAAAGCTCGGGACCCGCGAAAGTTTCAACGGCGCGTTTGTGGTCGAGCCCCCACCCGCCAAGAACAATCACCCGGAATACGGCCCCTTCGACGTCGATCCCGGACACAAACGGATCATGGATACCTCCACCGGTGGATTCCTTCCCACCGAAGCCGCGCACATCCGCGATGCTGCCTTGTGCGGCACTTGCCATACGTTGATCACCACGGCGCTTGGCCCGGGAGGCAAGGAGGTGGGAGCGCTTCCCGAACAAATGCCGTTCTTGGAATGGCTGCACAGCGATTATCGGGACCACGCGACCTGCCAGGATTGTCACATGCCGCCATTCCCGGAAGCCGCGCCCATCACGGCGGTCCTCGGCGCGCCGCGGCAGGGCGCGCGACAGCATACGTTCATCGGCGGAAATTTTTTCCTGCTACGGATGCTCAACCTCTATCGCGACGATCTCCAGGTCGCCGCCCTGCCCGCCGAGCTTTCGGTGAACGCCGAGAGGACCACCGCCTTCCTGCAAAGGCAAGCCGCTCGCGTAACGATTCGCAGCATCGACCCCACTCCCTCCGGCATTCGTATTCAAGTCCTGGTGGAAAATTTGACCGGACACAAGCTGCCCACGGCGTATCCCTCACGGCGCGCATGGCTGCATCTGCTGGTGCGCGATGGCAGCGGAACCAAGGTGTTTGAGTCCGGCGCGCTGAATTCCGATGGCTCCATTCAAGGCAACCGAAACGACGCCGACAAAACTCTATTTGAGCCTCATTATCGCGAGATCACCAGCGGCGACCAGGTGCAGATCTACGAGGACATCCTGAAGGACCAAGCGGGCCAGGTGACCACCGGCCTGCTGTCGGCCATCGGATACTTGAAGGACAACCGGCTGCTGCCCGCGGGTTTCGAAAAGCAGACGGCGGAACCGGACATCGCGGTCATCGGCGACGCCGCCCAGGATCCTGGCTTCACCGACGCGGGCAGCCTGGTGCGATATTCGGTTGCGCTCGCCGCAGCCCAGGGTCCCTTCCACGTAACCGCTGAGCTGTGGTATCAACCCATTGGCTTTCGCTGGGCCCATAACCTGGAACCCTATAATGCTGCCGAGCCTCGCCGCTTCGTCCGCTACTACGAATCGATGTCGGCCAACTCGGCGTTGGTGCTGGCGAGCGCGCAGGCGACGCACTGACGGGCCGGCAATGCTGCACACGAAAGGAACCACATGAAAGGCTTCATCCTGGGCATCATCGTCACGCTGGCCGCTCTGGCCGCCGGCGCCTACATCTACTTTGCCGGTGGATACGCTCCGGTCGCCACCGCCGCCCAAGCCATGCCATTCGAAAAAAAGCTGGCCAACAAGGCGCTGGCGGCGCACGTGGAAAAAGAGGCGCCCAAGAATCCGCCCTTCCAGGCCGATGAAGCCGCTTACGTGGCCGGCGCCAATGTCTACAAGATGAATTGCGCCGTCTGCCATGGTCTTCCCGGCGCGCCTCCCACCCCGATCGCTCTGGGCGAATTTCCCCGTCCGCCGCAATTGTTCAAGGGACACGGCGTCACCGACGATCCTCCGGGCGAGACTTACTGGAAGGCCGCCAACGGCATCCGCCTCACCGGCATGCCGGCCTTCAACAAGTCATTGTCAGAAACGCAACTGTGGCAGGTCAGCCTGATGTTGGCGAACGCCGACAAGCTCCCTGCCTTGGCGCAGCAGGAACTCGGCGGCGGCATGGCCCCGCCGGCGCCTGGCACCCCGGCTCACCAGCACTGAGCAGCCGCTATAATCGACGATTCGCCATGCCCGCCACGTTGGAGCAGATCGTTGCCGCGGCACGCCGTCGTGTCGCGGCCGCTAAGCCGCTGGCCGACCACGCCGATCTCGCCCGCCGCGTCCGCTGCTCATCAGCCGCGCGGGTTTGCCGCTGCCCTGCGCCGCGTCTCCGCCGATCGTCCTGCGGTCATCGCCGAACTGAAGCGGGCCTCGCCCTCGCGGGGCGTGATTCGCGCCAGCTTTCCTGTGGCCGGCCTGGCCTCGCAACTGGCCTCGGCCGGCGCCGCCGCGCTCTCGGTCCTCACCGACGAAGAATTCTTCCAGGGCTCCATCGCCTACCTGCCCCAGGCCTCTGCCGCCTCGGGATTGCCCTGCCTGCGCAAGGACTTCATCGTCGACGAGTTCCAGCTGCTGGAAGCGCGCGCCTATCACGCCGATGCCGCTCTCCTCATCGTCGCCGCGCTCACCGGCGAGGAACTGCGCCGCCTGCACCTGGCCGCCCGCGAGCTCTCGCTCGACGTGCTGTGCGAAGTGCACGATGAGAACGAACTCGGACGCGCGCTGGACCTCGGTTGCAACATCATTGGCGTCAACAATCGCGACCTGCGCACCTTCCGCGTGGACGTGAATACCGCCGTGCGACTTGGCCGCGATATTCCCGCCGGCGTGCTGAAGGTCGCGGAAAGTGGCATCGAGTCCGGGGCTGACATCCGCCGCCTGCGCGCCGCCGGCTACCCGGCGTTTTTGATCGGCGAATCGCTTATGCGTGCCGAATCTCCCGGCGATGCCTTGCGGCGGCTGCTCATCGACGCCGAAATGCCGGTCGCGGATCTCTGACGCCAAATTCCCCGCAGGCAATCCGCTCCCTGCCAGGGTATGAACGATTCTGGTACCGGGCTGTTTCGTCGCGGCGATCTCTGGAACCGGCATGGGACAACTGCTATTGTTGCCATCATGGCGAAAAAGATTCGCGTCGGCGTGTTGTTTGGCGGGCGCAGCGGCGAACATGAGGTGTCGCTGCTCTCGGCGGCCTCGGTGGTCGATGCCATCGACAAGAACAAGTACGAGGTCGTACCCATCGGGATCACCAAGGACGGCCGCTGGCTGACCTCGGACCATGCCGAGCGCCTGCTGCGCGGTCATCATCCCGAAGCCCGGCACCTGCGCGCCGGCGATCCCGACGTCACCCCCGGCGCGGCCGTGCTCTCCAAGGGCGAGTCGGTGATGGTGCCTCCGGTGCCCGGCATCGAACTGCAACCGTTTGAGACCAACCTGCCGCATCGCCGCACCAGCGACCGCGCCATCAATGTCGACGTGATTTTTCCCGTGCTGCACGGCACCTTCGGCGAGGACGGCACCATCCAGGGGCTGCTGGAGTTGGCTGAAATTCCCTACGTCGGGGCGGGCGTGCTCGGCTCCGCCGCCGGCATGGACAAGGACGTGATGAAGCGCCTCTTCCGCCAGGCCGGGCTGGACATCGTGAAGCATGCCACCGTCCTGCGCTCGCAGTGGGAGGGCGATCCCAAGAAGGTGCGCCGCGAAATCGAGAAGACGCTGAAGTATCCGGTCTTCGTCAAGCCCGCCAACCTGGGCAGCTCGGTGGGAATTTCCAAGGTCCACGGCCGCGGCGAACTGGACGCGGCCATGAACGAAGCGGCAAAGTTCGATCGCAAGATCGTCATCGAGCAGGGCGTCGGCGGCAAGAGCGGACGCGCCCGCGAAATCGAGTGCTCGGTGCTGGGCAACGACCAGCCGCAGGCATCCGTCGCCGGCGAGGTGGTCCCGGCCGCCGAGTTCTACGATTACAACGCCAAGTACATCGACGAAGGCTCCCAACTCCACATTCCCGCCAAGCTGACGCGGGCGCAGCAGAAAAAAGTGCAGGAGATGGCGGTGAAGGCCTTCCTCGCCGTGGACTGCGCCGGCCTGGCGCGCGTCGATTTCCTCATGGACCCGAAGACCGGCCGCATCTTCGTCAACGAGATCAACACCATGCCGGGCTTCACCTCCATCAGCATGTACCCCAAGCTGTGGGCCGCCTCCGGAATATCGTATCCCGACCTGATTGACCGGCTCATCCAGCTTGGCCTCGAGCGCGCCGACGAAAAACGAAGAAACAAGTACACCAGGGATTAGCTGCGTTCCGGCGCCTCGGCCGGGGGAGCGCGGGCACGCTGCCGCGCATCCAATGGTCAGCTCTGTTTGTGGAGAGTGTGAGCGATGACGACGACGTTGCGCAAATCTGCCCAGGCAATGGCGGTAATCTTGCTTCTGCTTGGTCTTGCCCGACCGGCGCCTGCCCAAGAGGACCAGGTGGGTTTCGCCCGCACCATTACGGTTGCGCCGGGCGAGACGCGGGGTGACATCGCGTGCATGCGCTGCTCGGTCTACGTGCGCGGGACCGTCAAGGGCGATATCGCCGCCATCGATGGGCGTGTCGTCATCGAGGGTACTGTCACCGGAGACACGGCACTGGTTTGGGGCGACATCCGGCTGGGGGACGCGGCCCACGTCGGCGGCGACATTGCAGTGTTCGGCGGAGTGGTCAAGCGCAGCCCGACGGCGACCCTGCGCGGCGACGTGGCGGAGTTTACGCGCAAGCAGGCGATGGCGGGCATTTTCTTCAGCCTGGCGGGCTGCCTCATCTTTTTCGCGCTGCTGGTGTGGCTTGTCGTGTGGCTGATCAGGCGAGGTCGAACTGCGCCGGTGCAGCAGGTTGTCCGGCGGGCGTAACGCTCAGGTGATCCGTACCGCCATGCAGGTGATGTCATCGTGCTGGCTCGCCTGGCCGCCGAAAACCTTCAACTCGAAGGTCAAGCTATCCACCAGCCCCTGAGCGCCCATCCCGGCGCAACGCTGCACCAGGGGAATCAAGCGGCTCTCCTCGTACTCCTCGCCGCGCTCGTTCACCGCTTCCACCACGCCGTCGGTGAAGATCACCAGCATGTCGCCGGGGCGCAGGATAGTGCTGCCGCACTGGTAGGCGCATTCATTCTGGATCCCCAGCGGCAACCCGCCCACGTCCAGGCGCTCCAGGGTTCCGGCGGCGCGCCACAGCAGCGGCGCGTTGTGGCCCGCGTTGGTGTAGACCAACTCTCCAGTGGCGGGGTTCAGTTGGCCCAGGAATGCGGTGGTGAAGCGCCGGCCTTCCAGACTGTGCGCGCAGGCATACCGATTCACCCCGCGCACCAGTTCCGGCAGAGAGCGCGCCGTGGTCGCCAGGGTGCGCAGGCTGGCCTGCAGGGTCGCCATCAGCAGCGCCGCCGGCAGGCTCTTGCCGGCCACGTCGGCCACCGCGAGTAGCACGCTGGGGCCTTCGCCGTCCATCTGCATCGGCACTACGTCGTAGTAATCGCCGGCGACAGTATTGGCGGGCCGCGAGACAAACGCAATTTCCAGCCCCGCAATCTGCGGTGGCTTGTCCGGCACCAGCCAGTGCTGGATCTCGCGCGCGATCTCCAGGTCCCGCTTCATCGTCACCCGGTCGGCGATTTCCAGCACCAGCAGCACCAGCAGCAGCAGTCCTCCCCAAAATGCCAGGCTGCTCCCGCCGACGTTCACGCTCTTGTCGTTGATCTGGACCTCAAGGATGGGGACCGCCAAAAAAACCACCGCCACCAGCAGCAGGATGCGCCGCGCCGGCGAGAGCTTCATCAGCACCGCCCAGCAGAATTGCTTGGCCAGCGCAAAAAACTTCTGCCCGCGCCGCAGCCCGTCCAGGTTGTCGCGCTTCAGCTCGCGCGAGTACAGCCCGTAGCTGGTACGCGCCTCGTGCACGAACTGCGACCACAGCTGGTTTAACTCCAGGCCTTCGCTCACCCGCGCCCAGAAATCGCTGGCGCGCTGCTTGAACCGTGGCCGTGGAGGCGGCACTACGGTTGGCGGGCGTGGAGGTGTTGCGGTGGAAGACATGACTGGGCCTCGGCCAATTATAGAGCCAGGTTGACGCTCGGTTCTCCGCGCGCGCCTATCGCCGGGTGCGGGGCTTGCGACGCGAGTTCGACGACTTTCCTTTGTGCTTGGTCACCGGCGGCTTGCCGGCTTCCGGCGCCAGCTCGTCGGCGGTTACGAACTGCGGCTCGATATCCACCGGCACTTTGGTCAGCTTGGCCAACTGCCGTACTACGTTGGGCCGGATCACCGCCAGCGCCAGCATCTTCTGCGCTCCCTCGTAGTCGCCGGTCGCTTCCACGGTCAGCAGGTCATGCGTCAGGTCGCGCACCGCATCCTTGATCTTGCTGAAATCCACCGCGAACGTGCCGTCGGGCTGCTGCACGAATCCGCCCCGGTCGGCGATGTAGTTGAACTGCATCGCCATGCCTTTGCCGTGGGCGTCGCCGCTGCCGAAGCGCAGCGAGCGGAACGCCGACGCCAAGAACGTGGTGTAGAGCTGGCGCTCGGCCGCCGGGCCGGAGTGCAACACCGCCGTCAGGTTGAGCTCCTTGGCGTGGTCCATCATGTACTGCAGGGCCCACAGCCCGGTGGCATCGGCTTTGGCTTCCTCGATCGCGCTATACAGCTCTTTCAGCTGCTGCCGCGGATTGGTGGGCTTGTCGTTCACCGTGATCTGGTGCGGTCCCAGGCCATGCATCAATTCATGTGCCAGGATATGGGTGAAGAACGGCTCGAAGCTCACGTCGGCGCGCTCGCGGTCATGGACCATGCGCAACGCGATGGGAATCAGCACGGTGCGAAACTTGGCCTGCTGCACGTTCTTCAGCATGACGCGCTTGGAGCCCTTCTGCTGCACCACGCGCTCGTCGTTGGGCAGGTTGTAGGCCGCGGTCTGGATGCCGTGCGCCCCGTCGCCGCTGGCGATGATCTCATTGACCACCCGGATCGGGGCCGCCGCGCCCAGCGTCGCGTTGCGGTACTTCGCATCTTCCGGCAGGTTGTCTTCCACCGCCTGCAGCGCCTTGCTGAAGGCCGCCAGCTTCGATGACTCGGCTTCGTCGCGCACGTTAATGTAGGCCTCGTACGCCGCCTTGTACCCGAACAGCTCGTCGTTGTAAGTCTCATACGGGCCAAAGGTGATATCGAGCGGCGCGTCCAGCTCCATCCAGGCCAGATCGCTCTCGTAGTAATCGTTGGACAAGAAAGCATCAGCGCGCGTGGTGAGGAAGCGCCGTAGCGTGGGGTTATCGGTCAGCGCCGCGGCTTCGCGCAACAGCGCCGCGCACTTTTCCAGGTCGGCGCGGTATTCCTGGTTGTAAGGAACGATGTTGAGCTTGGCGCCCTGCTGCCGGATCACCGTGAAGAAGCCCTTGGCCTGCTCCTGCTGTTCGGGTGGCAGCGTCGCCACCCAGCTCTCGAAGCCTTCCTTGGTCATGTCGAGCGGATAGAAGTTCGCGCCCAGCGGCTTGCGCGCGGGCACGCCGGGCAGGAAGGCCCGGTACTCATCGAGATCGGACCACGGTCCTTTATTGATCCAGAAAAAATGCAGCCGCGCCTTGCCGCGCGCGGTCTTGTCCGCCTTCAGCTTCTGGTACAGCGCCAGGTCGCCGCTCCACAGCTGGTTCATGAAAATCGGGTTCAGGATGCGCGCCGCCTCAATCAGCTTCACCAGCGCCTTCTGGTCGCCGG
Organism: Terriglobia bacterium; assembly: GCA_963797035.1. Taxonomy (GTDB): domain Bacteria; phylum Acidobacteriota; class Terriglobia; order Terriglobales; family Acidobacteriaceae; genus JAIQGF01. The sequence goes on along the minus strand of CAWCOC010000017.1, from coordinate 182,477 downwards.
CCGAGAGATGGCCGGTCTCCACCCGCAGCGGCGTGGGCGCAAACCGCGCCGCCATGGCAGTGAGTTGTTGCAGGTCGGGGATCTTCGGGCCGGCGCTTTGCGCGACCATGGTGAGGGAGAAGGCAAGCAGCAGCGCGAACACCGCAATCCGCATCTTCATGCATGACCTCGTCGAACCGGTAAGCATAGCAAAAAGCTGCTCCCGCGCTGGCCCGCGGCCGCCCCGCCCATGTAAAATTCAAGTACAGTCCCGTATCGAGCAGAGTAGGTAGCTTTTTCCCATGAGAACCCGCATCCAGACATCCGCAATCCTGATCGCCCTCGTGTTCGCGCTGTGCGCCGCCGCTTTCGCCGCCGAAACGGTGGTGGAGGAGATCATCGCCCGCGTCAATAACGCCATCATCACTCGCTCCGAGCTGATCAAGAGCCTCGACCAGACCAAGCAGGAGGTCCGCGAGAAAGTCGGCACCGGCGCCGCCGCCGACCAGGAACTGGTCAAGCGCGAGAAGGATATCCTGCGCGACATGATCGATCAGCAATTGCTGGTGCAGAAGGCGCAGGACCTTGGCATCACCGGCGACACCGAGCTCATCAAGCGCCTCGACGAGATCCGCAAATCCATGAACCTGGGCAGCATGGATGACCTGCAGAAGGCCGCCGAAGCCCAGGGTGTCTCCTACGAGGATTTCAAGCAGAACCTCCGCAACCAGATTGTCACCCAGCAAGTGATCCAGCGCGAAGTCGGCCCGCACATCTCTATCAGGCCGGAGGAAGTGAAACAGTTCTACGAAGAACACCAGAAGGAATTCACCAAGCCGGAGACGGTTCGGCTGAGCGAGATCCTCATTTCCACCCAGGCCCCCAGCCCCGACAAGAACAGTCCCGAGCTTTCCGACGAGCAACGCCTGGAAATGGCGCAAAAGAAGGCGGACGAAGCCCTGGCGGCCATCAAGCAGGGCGAGCACTTTGAGGAAGTGGCCAAACAGTTTTCTTCCGGCCCCACTGCCTCGCAAGGGGGAGACCTGGGCGAGTTCAAGCGCGGCACCATGTCCAAGGAACTGGAGGACCGCACCTTCGCTATGAAGCCCGGCGACGTCACCGACGTAATTCGCACCAAGCAGGGATTCGTCATCCTGAAAGTAACGGAGCACACGCAGGCCGGCGTCCCGCCGCTCAAGAACGTGGAACCGAATATCCAGGAAGCGATTTATTACCAAAAGCTGCAACCGGCCTTGCGCGAGTACCTCACCAAGCTGCGCGAGAACGCGTACATCGATATCAAGACCGGCTTCGTTGACTCCGGGGCCAGCCCGAACCAGACGGTGCCTGTCATGACCGCCGGCGAGACCGCCGGAGCCAAAGAGAAGCTGAAAAAGAAGAAAAAGTTCCTGGTGTTCTGAGCCGGGTGCCCCGCTCTTCCGGTTTTCGGGTGCCCCGGTCTAGCCCGGTTTTGGCTAGGCCGGGGGTATCTTCGTGCGAGCCGCCTCGGCCTACCAGACGCGGCAGGCGTTGGCGCGCACCATGGGCTGCCCGGCCTTGCAGCCCCAGGTCTGCTGGAACTCCGGCATGTTCGACACCACGCCGTTCACCCGGTACCGGCCCGGGGAATGCGGATTGGTGAGCGCGCTCAATCTCGCCTGTTGCGGGCTCACGTTCTGGCACCACACCTGCCCGTAGGCGATGAAGAACCGCTGTTCGGGCGTGAACCCATCAATCTTCTTCGGCGTGTGCTTTTCTTCCGCCATCTTGTTGCGCAGCGCCATCAGCGAAAGCCGGACGCCTCCGTTGTCGGCGGTGTTTTCTCCCAGGGTGAGCGCGCCCTTCAGGTGGACGTCGTCCACCGCCACGAACTGGTCGTATTCATCGGAAATGCACTTCGTCCGCTCCTGGAACTCCTTCTTGTCGGCCGGGGTCCACCAGTTCCGCAGGTCGCCGACGGCGTCGTACTTGCTGCCCTGGTCATCGAAGCCGTGCGTCAGCTCGTGCCCGATCACCGCGCCGATCCCGCCGAAGTTCACCGCGTCGTCCATCTTGTTGTCGTAAAACGGCGGCTGCAGAATGCCCGCGGGGAAGTTGATGTTGTTCTGGGTGGGGTTGTAGTAGGCGTTCACCGTCGGCGGCGACATGCCCCACTCTTTCTTGTCGGTGGGTTTGCCGATCTTGTTCAATCGCCGATGCCACTCGAAGCCGTCGGCGCGCTCCAGGTCGGTGAAGAAATCGCCGCGCACGATCTCCAGCTTGCTGTAGTCGCGCCACTTGTCGGGATACCCGATCTTGTTGGTGATGCCCGCCAGTTTCACCGCCGCCGCTTTCTTGGTTTCCGGCGTCATCCAGGAGAGCGTCTGCAGGTCCTGGCCCATGGCCTTCTCGATTTCCTGCACCATCTTCAACGTGCGCTGCTTGCCTTCCACGCCGAAGGTCAAATCCACATACGGCTGACCCAGCGCCTCCCCCAGCCGCGCGTCGGTGAGGCGCACGCAGCGCTTCCACCGTACTTGCTGCTCTTTTTGTCCGTGCAGGTACTGATCGTAGAAGCGGAAATTCTCATCCACAAAGGGAGAAGAAAGCCAGGCGGCAAAGGTGCGCACCAGGTGCCAGCGCAGGTAAGTCTTCCAATCGTTGAGCGGCACGCTGTCCAGCTGCGCATTCACCTGCTTGAAGAAGTCCGGCGCTACCACGTTGACCTTGTCGACGGCCGGCGCGCCGGCGGCCACCAGGTAGTCGTTGAATTCCAGGGCCGGCGCCAGCGATGCCAGTTGCTTCGGCGTCATCGGATGGTCCCGGTTTTCCGGATTTCGAATCGCCACCCGGTCCATGGCGGCCTTGGCCAGCGTGGTCTCGATGCTCATCACCGTTTGCGCTTCGGCCGTAGCGGCCTCCGGCTTGTCGCCCAGCAGTTGGAACATCTTGCCCATGTGCTCCAGGTATTTTTCCCGCGTCTCCTTCGACTTGGCGTCCTCCTTGAGGTAGTAGTCGCGGTCGGGAAGTCCCAGCCCGCCCTGGTACGCGCCCGCGATCGTCATCGTGGAGTTGTGCATGTCCGTCTCCGGACCAAAGCGGAACAGCACGTTCACCCCCATGCTCTGCAAGTGGGCGATCGTCTTCACCAGGTCCTGCCGATTCGACAGCTTGTTGATCCGCTCCAGTTCGGACTGCAGCGGCTTGGCGCCCAGCGCGTTGACCTTCTGCTCATCCATGCAGGAGCCATAAAAATCGCCGATCTTCTGCATGATCGGGTTGCGCTTGCGGTCCGGCTTGGCCGCCACCTCCAGGATGGCGTGCAGCACGTCGCGATTGCGCTCCTGCAGTTGGCTGAAGCGCCCCCAGGTGGACTGGTCGGGCGGAATGGGATTCTTCGCCATCCAGCCCCCGCAGGCGTACTTGTAGAAGTCAACACAGACGTCCGCCGACTTGTCCATCGCGGTCGCATCGAACAGCGGGACCTCGGGCAGGTCGGCCGGCAGCACCAGGCCCGTGGGATTGGAAGCCGGTTTTGCTTGCTGCGCCAGCAACACACCTGGCAGAAGCAGGAACATGGCGACGATTCGAATTGTGCGCATCAGCAACCTCGCATCGTTTTTTAGGAAACTGATGAGTGTACGAGCCTGATAAGGCTGGCGCAAGGTCGATGGACTGGGGGGACGGTGCTCAGGAGTCAGGAGTCAGCCCGTTCTCAGTAGTCAGGAGTCAGTAGTCAGCCCCAGATCAATTCTGCTGACTCCTGACTCCTGACTACTGACTCCTTCTTCATCTTTTTCGGCGCTGTTCGCCGCTCAGAACACCTTGAAGTGGATGGTCAGGTATTTCTTGGGATTCTCGCGCACCGCCTTCATCAGGGTGCGCATTTCCACCAGCAGCTGGTCGGTGTTGTTGTAGACCTTGGGATCGGTGAGCAGCAGACCCGCGGTCCCTTTGTCGGAATCGAGCTTGTCGGCAATCGACGACAGCTTGCTCATGGTGTTGTCCAGCTTCTTGGCAAACTCCGGATCGGAGGCAAACTTGCCCAGCGCGCCTTTGCCGGAGTTGATGTCGGCCATCAAGGTGTTGGCCTTGGCGATGGTCGCATTGGCGTTGTTGTATAGCGCCGGGTCCTTCAGCAGCTTGCCCACCGTGCCGTTGCCCTGGTTGATCTCGTCGATGATCTTGTCCAGGCTGTCGATTGAGGCCCGCATTTTGTTGTACATCTCGTCGCTGACGATCAGCTTGCCGATGCTGCCCTTGCCCTGGCTTACCTGCGTCACCATGCTCTGCACTTCGTTCAACGTCGCATTCAGGCGGTCGTACAGCTTCTCGTCGTAGATCAGCCGGCCGATGGAGCCGTTGCCGCTTTCAATCTGGGTCAGGATGCGGTCCACCCGGCGCACCAGGATGTCCACGTTTTCCAGCGTCCCCTGGCTGGAGCGCACCACGTCCTGCAACTGCGGGCTCGACTTGGTGGGCAGCGTGTCGCCGTTCTGCGCCAATACTCCGGTCGCGCCCCGACTATCCAGGTCGACAAAGGTTTCCCCCAGCACGCCCGCCGTGGAGAGCAACGCCGTCGTGTCCTTCTTCAGCGCTCCCCGGAACCGCGTGGTCACCTTCATCCGGACTTCCACCGGGGTCAGACCATGAGTGGGCACCACGGTGATGGCGGTGATGTTGCCGATATCGACGCCCTCCAGCCGCACCGGCGCCCCCACGCGCAGCCCGCCCGCGTTGTCGAAAAATGCATTGAGCACGATTTTCTTGGTGAACATCCCGCTCGGCCCGGTCATCAGGAAAACCAGCACCGCCAGTGTGATGCTGGCGAAGATCACCACTAGGCCGACGCGCAACTGCGCCCATCTCACCTGTCGCTGGCTAGGCAAGTCTCCCCCATCCCGTTGGTCGGGAAGCTGGCAATCATAGCAGAACGGTCAAGCCGGCGGACAGCAACACCGAAACCCAAGCCATTCGCCGCCCGACCTGATAAAATCCTGCCCGCACTCCTCAAGGAGGCCGAACATGGCTTTGAAACGATTTCTGGTATTTGCTTTCGATCCCGCCGCGGCCGCCGGCGGCTGGCGCGATTTCAAAGGCGATGCCGACACCAAGGAGCAGGCCGAGCATATCGCCGAACAACAGCACGGCCGCATCCAGATTGTCGATACTTCCTTCGACGAAAAAGTCGCCGGCACCCCCGCGCAGCTGGTGTACACGCTCTATCGCGAGTACGAATACCAGCAGCACTGAAACCGCAGCTAGGGGCTAGCCGTTAGAAGCTAGCTGCTAACCCCTAGCCTCTAGCCCCTATTCACTCACACCCCGCTGTACGCCGCCCGCTTCAGGAAGTTCCCGCTGCCCGCCTTGCCGCGAAACTCCTCGCCCTCCACCACTACCCGGCCGCGGGTCATCACCACGTCCGGCATGCCGGTCACGGTGATTCCTTCGAACATGCTGTAGTCCACCCGCATGTGGTGGGTCTTGACGCTGATGGTGTGCTTGCGCTTGCCGTCAAACACCACCAGGTCGGCGTCGCTGCCCACCGCGATCGCTCCCTTGCGCGGGTACAGGCCAAACAACTTCGCCGGCGTGGTGGACACGATCTCCACAAAACGGTTCACCGAAAACCTTCCCGATGCCACCGCGCCCGAGTACACCAGGCTCATGCGATGCTCGATGCCCGGCCCGCCGTTGGGAATCTTGGTGAAATCGCCCTTGCCCAGCTCCTTCTGCTCCTTGAAGCAGAACGGGCAGTGATCGGTGGAAACCACCTGCAACTGATCGTGCTTCAGTCCCTCCCAGAGTTTCTCCTGGTTCCACTTTTCGCGCAGCGGCGGCGTGAACACGTACTTCGCGCCCTCGAACCCGGGAGCGTCCATGTTCTCCAGCGACAGATACAGATACTGCGGGCAGGTCTCGGCATAGACCGGCAGCCCGCGGTCGCGCGCCTCGCGCACCTTCTCCAGCGCGTCGTTGCAGCTGAGGTGGACGATGTACATCGGCGCGCCCGCCATCTCCGCCAGCGCCACCGCCCGGCTGACGGCTTCGGCTTCGGCTGTAGTCGGGCGGGTCAGCGCGTGATACTTGGGCGCCGTTTTTCCTTCCGCCAGCGCCTGCTGCACGATCACGTCAATGGCGCTGCCGTTCTCGGCGTGCATGCACACCATGCCGCCATTCTTCGCCGTCGCCCGCAAGGCCTTGAAGATCGAGCCGTCGTCCAGCATCAGCACGCCCGGGTAGGCCATGAACAGCTTGAACGTCGGCACCCCCTCGCGCACCATCTGCCCCATCTCTTCCACACGCGCATCCGGCAGGTCGGTGATGATGCAGTGGAAGCCATAGTCGCAGTGCGCCTTGCCGTCGGCCTTCGCCATCCAGGTGTCGAACGCGGTGCGCAGGCTCTGGCCCTTGTACTGGATGGCGAAGTCGATCAGCGTGGTCGTGCCGCCATGGAGCGCGGCCCGCGTGCCGGTGGCAAAGTCGTCGGAGCTGGTGGTGCCGCCGAAGGGCATATCGAGATGGGTGTGCACGTCAATGCCGCCCGGAAAGACGTACTTGCCTTTCGCGTCGATCACATTCTTGCCCTGCTCGCGGGGAAGTGATGCGGCAATCGCGGTGATCTTGCCGTCGCTGATGCCGATGTCGGCGCTGTAAGTGTCCACCGCGGTCGTAACTGTGCCGTTAGCGATGATGGTATCGAATGACATGAAGGCCCTCCCGTATCCGACAAGCGAGTCAGTAGGAATACGAAGTCAACACGAACACAAAAACGAACCCCACGACAATACTGCAGGGGATGAGAAGCCACCATTTGCTGCCGTTGTTTGCGGCCAGTGCTCCTAGTAGCGCCGATAACCAAAGGCCAGCGCCGGCAATTGGTCCACCAACAAACACCGCTCCTAGACAGCAAATGCTGGCAATCCCGAGTTGAGATGACCTCTTCACGCAATCAAATAAACTGGTCGTTGGCTTGCAGCGCGCATTGTAATCGAAAGTTGACCCGGGCGGCACTGTCGCGCTATCGTAGCGCTAAGGGCTACGGAGGTCACATGAAATTTCTGAGTACGCGAGAGCTGCGCAATCGTCCCGGCTACGTGCGCAAGCTGGTGCAGAAAGAAGACCTGGTCCTCACTGCGAACGGCAAACCGATTGCAATGATGCTTGGAATCAGGGAAGGCGACTTGGAGGAAACCGCTCACCTGCTCCGGCAGGCAAGAGCGCAACGCGCACTCCTACGCATCCGGAAAGAAGCGGCTCGGCGTGGGCTGGACAAAGCTTCGCCCGATTTTATCGATGCTCTCATCCGTGATGTCCGCTCGAAGCGGAAGGCGTGATGCGGATTGTTCTTGATACGAACGTTCTCGTGTCCGGCTTGTTGAACCCGCACGGCCCTCCTGGCCGAATCGTGGAATTCACGCTGGCAGACGCTTTTGTTGTGCTGTACGACGATCGCATCTTCAATGAATATCGCGAAGTGCTATCGCGCCCGGAGCTTGGAATCGAGAGCGGCCATCTGGATGCGATCGTCGACTACATCATGCAGGAGGGAGAACATGTCTCGGCCGCGCGTTTGCAAGTGCTTCTGCCTGACCGGAGCGATCTTCCCTTTCTCGAGGTGGCCGTAACCGGCCGCGCCGACGCTTTGATCACTGGCAATGCCAAGCATTTCAAGCCACGAAGAGGCCAGCACTCTGTGAACATCTCCTCGCCGGCCGACTTCCTCCGCCGCCTGATAATGTAGCTTGGCAGCGCCCATTCTATCCCCTCCTCGGTGGGCCTCCGTGCACTCCGTATCTCGGTGGTGCAATGGTTTCTGTGCTAGAATCCGCGCCTCTTGGGGTTTTTGCGAATGTGTGGCCCGGGTCTTCGACCCGGGGTACGCGGGTCAGAGACCCGCGCCACACGAGCGCCTTCGGGGGAGCAAATGAAATTCGGCATCACGTTTAAACCGGACATGACCGTGGAGCGCATCCTCAGCCTCACGCGCCAGGCCGAGGCGGCCGGCTTCGAGTACGGCTGGATGTTCGACTCGCACGTGCTGTGGATGGATTGCTTCCCGCTGATGACCCTGATGGCCGCCAACACCCGCAAGATGAAGATCGGCCCTTGCGTCACCAACCCCGCGGTTCGCGACATCACCGTCACCGCCAGCCTGTTTGCCACCCTCGACCTGATCTCCGGACGACGCATGCAGCTCGGCATCGGCCGCGGCGACAGCTCCCGCCGCGTGCTCGGCAAAAAACCGGTGTCGCCCAAAGAGTTGGCCCAGGCCATCGAGCAGTTTCGTGCGCTCACCTCGGGCAAGGAAATTGACTACGACGGCCAGCCCACGCGCATGTCGTGGTCACCGGGCTCGCCTCCAGTGTGGGTCGCCGGCTATGGCCCCAAGGTCCTGAACATGGCGGGACATGTCGCCGACGGCATCATTCTTCAGTTCGCCGAGCCCGACCTCATCGAGTGGTGCATCGGCTTCGTCCGCCAGGGAGCCAAGGAAGCCGGACGCGATCCCAGATCGATCGAAATCATGTCCGCCGCGCCCGTTTGGGTCTCCGACGATCTCAAGGTTGCGCGCGACCGCGTGCGCTGGTTCCCGGCGCTGGTCTCCAACCACGTCATCGACCTGATTTCGAAATATCCCCAGGACCAGTTGCCGGCGGCGCTGACCTCCTACGTGCAGAACCGCGGCCAGTACGACTACCAGCACCACTGCGAGGTGGGCAGCGACAACGCCGGCTTTGTCAACGACGACGTGGTCGACCGCTTTTGCCTGGTCGGCCCGGTGGAGGCCCACCGCGAAAAGCTCCGCCGCCTGGCCTCGCTCGGCGTCACCCAGTTCAATATCTATCTCATGTGCGGCGAGGAAGAGAAGACGTTGGAAGTCTACGAGCGCGAAGTGCTGCCGCACTTCCGCGATGCCCGGAAGGCCGCCTCCTGAAAATTGCGGAAGTGCCGAATTGCAGAACTGCCGAATTGAACATTGCCTTGCCAGTATTGCAGGCGACGCTCTCAACTGCTGGGTACCGCGATGGTGCGACGTCACCACTAACAATTCCGCACTTCGGCACTTCGGCAATTCCGCAGTGGTTTTAGTGCATCGCCGCCGGACCCGCCGCGTGTTTCGGTTTTTTCATCAGCAGGATCAGCGGCAGCACGCATACGAACATGATCCCCAGCAAGCGGAACGCCCCCACAAACGACACCATCGCCGCATGCTGCTGCACCATGCCAAACACCGCCGCGTAGGCTTGCCGAGTAGCGGTATAGGCGTCCATGCCCTTCGCCATGAAGTTGGCGCGGGCCGCCGCCAGCATCTGCTGCGCCGCCGGGCTGAACGGCGTCACGTGCGCGCCCAGGACGTTGGTGTTCGTCTGGGTGTGCCGCGCCACGATGGTGGTCACCATGGCGATGCCCACGCTGCCGCCGATGTTGCGCATCAGGTTGAACAGGCTGGTGGCGTTGCCCATGCGCTCCTTGGGAACCGGATCGTGGGTCACGGTGGTGAGCGGCACGAACAAAAACCCGATCCCGACTCCCTGGATGAATTGTGGCCAGAACACGTCCCAGTAGCCGGCGTTCAGGTTGATGCTGCCCAGGTCCCACATGGAGTAGGCCGCCACCAGGAACCCGACCACCAGCAGTTTGCGCGGCTCCACCTTCGACATCAGAATGCCGATAAAGGGCATGGCGATAAACGCGCCCAGGCCGCGCGGCAGCATCGCCCACCCGGCTTGCAGCGACGGATATCCCAGCAGCGTCTGCAGAAAAATCGGGATCAGCACGATGCTGCCGTAGAGCACGAAGCCCAGCACCGTCATCAGGAACACACCTGTGGCGTAGGTGCGGATCTTAAAGACTCGCAGGTCCACAATCGGCTGTCGGGCCCGCAGTTCGCGGATCAGGAACAGCACCAGCCCGGCGATGCACAGCACCATCAGCACGCGGATGAAGTCGGAACTCAGCCAATCCTCTTCCTGCCCCTTGTCGAGCAGGATTTGCAGCGCCCCGATGCCCAGCGCCAGGAACCCGATCCCCCACCAGTCCACCCGCGACTTGCGGCTGATGTAATGCGGATCGAAGATGAACATCTTGCTCATCACCGCCGCCGCCAGCCCCACCGGCAGGTTGAGGTAGAAAATCCAGCGCCAGCTGTAGTTGTCGGTAATCCATCCGCCCAGCACCGGGCCCAGCATCGGCGCCACCACGATGCCCAGTCCCCAGAACGCCATCGCCTTGCCGCGGTCCTCCGGCGGGAACGCTTCCAGCATGATCGCCTGCGACAGCGGCTGCAGCCCGCCGCCGGTCGCGCCCTGGATCACGCGGAAGAAAATCAGGAACGGCAGGCTCGGGGCCATTCCGCACAGCACCGATGCTCCGGTGAAGCCGATGATTGAAGTCAGCAGGATGCGCTTGCGCCCGAACTGGTTGGAGAGCCAGCCGGTCATCGGCAGGACGATCGCGTTGGCCACCAGGTACGACGTCAATACCCACGTGGCCTCGTCCACCGTGGCGCCCACATTGCCGGCAATGTGCGGCAGCGACACGTTCACCACCGTGGTGTCCAGCACCTCCATGAAGGTGCCCAGCATCACCGAGATGGCGATGATCCATGGATTGACGTCTGTGTCGCGCTTAGGCATCAGAATGAATGAAGAAGTAAGAAATCAGAAGTAAGAATGAAACGTGCGGTCTTACATTCTTAATTCTGACTTCTTACTTCTGACTTTCCTTCACTTCACCATCACTGTCGTCAGCACCGACATGCCCGGGCGCAGCCCGCTTAAATCCTGGCCCGGCTCGAACACAATTTTCACCGGCACCCGCTGCACCACCTTCACGTAGTTGCCGGTCGCGTTTTCCGGCGGCAACAGGCTGAAGCGCGCCCCCGTGCCTCCGCCGATCGAATCCACGTGCGCCTTATAGTCGCGGTTGTACGCGTCCACGTGCACGCTGGCCTTCTGGCCTACGCGCATCTTCTCCAGTTGCGTCTCCTTGTAGTTGGCGGTCACCCAGATATCATCCAGGATCACGATTGCCATCAGCGGCTGTCCAGGCTGCACCACCTGCCCCGGCTCGACGCTCCGCTTGCTGACCACTCCGCTCACCGGCGCTTTTACCGTGGTGTACTGCAGGTTGAGCTCCGCCTGCGCCACTGCCGCTTCGTACTTCTGCACGTTGGCGCCGGCCGCGCCCGCCTGGGCCTGTGTCACCTGCACCTGCTGCGGCGCCGTGCCCGCTGCGCGCACCTGCGCCTGCGCCTGCGCCACGTGGCTCTGCGCGCTGGCTACCGTGGCCCGGGCGGCGTCCACCGTCGCGCGCGCCGCCTGCTCGGTGGCGACCGCTGTGTCGTACTGCTGGCGCGAGACCTCGTCTTTCGCCACCAGCTGACGGAATCGCTCCAGGTCCTGGGCCGCCTTGGTGTGGTTCGCTTCCGCCTCGCGCAACCGCGCCTCCGCCGCGCTCACCTCCTTCTGTGCCGCCGCCAGGTTGGCGTGCGCGACTTCCAGCGCACTCGCCGTGTTGGTATGCATGATCGGCACCGCGGTTTGCGCCGCGCGATGTCCGGCCAGCGCGTCGGCCAGGTTCGCCCGGGCCTGCGCCAGCGCCACCTGGTAGTCCTTGGGATCCAGTTGCACCAGCACCTGGCCCGCCTTCACCTGCTGGTTATCGTCCACGTTCACCGCGATCGCCGTTCCGCTCACCCGCGCGCTCACCTGCGCAATGTGCGCGTCCACCTGCGCGTCGTCGGTGCTTTCCCGCGCCGCGTAATATCTCCAGACCAGAATTCCGACCACCACCACCGCCGCCAGCAGGAACAGCAGCAGCCACTTCGCCGCGGGATGCTGATGGAAGTAGGAGCGCGCCCGCCGCCGCGCCGAAGGTTCCTCGGTTTCCTCGGGAAACTTTTCGCGCGCCTCCGGGACCTCTTCCACGGCCGCTCGATTCCTTCGTGACTCCTCGTTCGGGTCCGCCACTAGTGCTTTCCTCCAAGAAAATCTTTCACCGCGCGTTCGGCAATCCCCAGCGACCGCGCCAGGCTGAGCTTGGCCACGTTGTATGCGAAGCTGCTGTTGATGTAGTTATCATTGGTCGCGGCCAGCGCTTCCTGGGCTTGCACCACCTCCACCGTGTTCGTCACCCCGGCGCGGAAGCGGTCCCGCGATTGGGCCAGCGCCTCTTCCGCCACCTTCACCGAGCTCTGCGCCACCGCCACCTGGTCGGCGGTCGATTGCAAATCCAGAAACGCGGTGCGCACTTCAAATTCAATCTGGCCGCGCAGGTCGGCCAGCATCGATTCCCGCTCCCGGACCAGCGCCTCCGCCTGCAGCATCTCGCCCTTCACCTTGCCCCCCTGGAAGATCGGGACATTCAGCGACAGCACCGTGGTGTAGGTCGAATGGTTCTTCGTGGGACGCTGGCCCTGCGCTCCAAAATCGCCGTTGAATTTCACCGTCGGCAGCGCGTCTCCAATGGCCGCCTTGCGCGTCAGCTCCGCCGCCCGCACCTGCGCTTCGGCGCGATGGTAATCCGGACGGTCGCGAAACGCGCGCTCGATCGCCTGTTCCAGCGTGAGTGGCGCCGCCGGCGTGACCGGAATTTTTTCCGTGAGAATGAATTCCTGCCCGGCAGGCAGCCCGATAATCCGGCCCAGGCTCAGCTTCTGCTTGGCAAAGTCGTTGCGCGCCGCCAGCAGCCGCTGCTGCTGCACCTGCATCTCCACCTGCGATCGCAGTACGTCGATGCCCGGCACCATGCCGGCGTTCTTCATGTCCTGCGCCTGCTGGTAAAGCGCCTTTGCGGTATCCCGTTGGGCTTCCACGGAGACGATGCGCGCCTCTCCCGCCAGCGCCTGCATGTACGAGCCCCCCACCACCAGCACGATCAGGTCGCGCACGTTCTGCATTTCGAGTTTCGCGGCCTTCACGTCTTCGCTGCGCGCGTGCAGCAGGTTCAGCGCATGCAGGTCCAGAAAGCTGCCGCTGGCCAGCACGCGCGCGTCAAACACCGAGAACGGCCCCACGATGGGCGGAATGCCGGGGACGCTAATGCCCACCGACGCCAGGTTAATCTGCTGCACCGACTCGCCGACGCTCGACTTCAAGTTCGGCAGCACGTCGGCCAGCGCCTTGTAGCGCGCGCCCCGCGCCGCCGTGGTCTCCTGCTCGGAGAGCAGCAGCGACAGGTTGTATTTCAGCCCGCGATCGATGGCGTCCAGCGCCCCCAACTGCAGCACCTCCGCCGTGGCCTTGCCTGACGGCACGCTGCCGAACAGCGGATTTTGCGACGGCGTGTTGGCCGATGGCATGGCCACCGGCGCCGGCGTCGTGGTGCTGGACTGTTGACTCATCGCGAAAGGATTCGCTGGCGCTTGCGCCCGCGCCAGCGCGCCGCTCAGCAGGAAAATCCCCCCTGCCACGATTGCCAACCCTTGCGGGCGATGACGATGCATCCAACCACAAAGATCACCGCTCAACCGTCTTCCTCTTTCTCTCACAGCTTACAGATGTTTTCTTGGGGGCCTTGGCACCAGCGCAGGGCGTCGTACCGCGTCCCTACAGACGGCTTTCGCCTGCGCCGTCAAACCAATAAGAGTAAATCGTTCTCCGCGGGAGCGCACCTTTTTGAGATGCAGTGGAGAGCGTCTGGGCGCGTCCGGTTGTCGAGCCACAGCCGTGTCGGATTGACTGCGGCGGTCGCCCATCCTTGTCCGCCTTGCCTGTGGCTGGGCAAGGTCGGAGTTTCTAAAGCGTGTTTGCCTGTTTCATAAACCGTTCTTTGAAAGGGCGCGGCTTTGAAAGGGCGCGGCTTCAGCCGCGCCGCTCTGGGCCGCAACTGATGCGGCTTTTGCCGCTGAGGGCTAACTATGGACAGGCTCGACTATCCTTTATGAAACCAGCTCTAGGATTTTCTTAGGCGGCGGCGTCCAGCTCTACCAGCGTGACTTCCGGCGGCGCGCCGTAGCGGATCGGTGCGCCCGACACTCCGATTCCCCGATTGACGTACAGCCGCAAATTGCCCACCCGGTACAGCCCGCGCGGATACTTGCGCCCCAGCGGCGGCAGATATCCCGGCATCCCGGGAATCACGATCTGCCCGCCATGCGAGTGTCCGGAAAGCTGTACGTCCACCGGGTAGCGCGCGGCCTCATCGGCAAAATCCGGTTCGTGTGCCAGCAGCACCACCGGCTCGCCGGCGGGCACGCAGGCGAGCGTGCGCTCCATGTCGGCGGCGCGCTCGGTCGCGCAATCCACCCCTGCCAGCCAGAAGCGCGCATTGCCGCGTTCGATCGCCACCGCCTGGTTGCGCAGCACCACGATGCCCGCGCCGCGCAGCGTGCCCGCAATCGTGTCGGCGTCGGTTCCCCAATCGTGATTGCCGAGCACGGCATACACGCCATAAGGAGCGCGCAGCTCGCGCAGCAGCTCCGTGCAGGGCACGATCTTGTCCACCGGCCGGTGACCGTAGTGAAACAGCCAGGTCGCGGTCACGAAGTCGCCGGTCAGCACGATCATGTCCGGACGCGTCGCCCGCGCTTCTTCCATCGCGGCGCGCACCTCGCGTTCGCCGGTGTACGGTCCGTAGTGCAGGTCGCTGATCTGCGCGATGCGGAAGCCGTCTAGCCCACTGCCCATTTTTGGCAAGGTGAATTGCAGGTACTCCGTGGCGATGGACCGCGTACCGTCCATCACGCTGGAGTATGCCGTAAAGCTGAGAGCAAAACCGGTTCCTACCGAGAGTGCGGTTCGCAGCAAGTACCCAGGATCGAACTCAATCACGTGCAGGGCCCCAGTCCGGCGGGTTTTGCTGTCTTCCGCCGGAACACTGGATTAGAAGCAGACTTCCCGCCGCGCGTGGCCCCGCCTGGGACCAACACCCCGCTTTTGCTCGCCGGGAGAGTACACTGGGGCCGCCCATGGCTGCGGAAAAAATTGGGATCATTGCCGGCAGCGGCAGCTTTCCCCTGCTGGTGCTGGACGCCGCCCGCGCCCGCGGACTCGACGTCGTCGTCGCCGCCATCCGCGAAGAAACCGTCCCTGAAATCGAAGACCATGGCGCCGCCTCCGTCCACTGGCTGTCGCTCGGTGAGCTTTCCAAACTGATCGAAATCCTCAAGCGCGAAGGCGTGCGCCGCGCCCTCATGGCCGGGCAGGTGAAGCACAAGCAGATTTTCTCCAGCATTCGCCCCGACTGGCGACTGGCCAAGCTGCTGCTCTCCCTCACCACCCGCAACACCGATTCCCTGATCGGCGCCGTCGCCAAGGTCCTCGCCGACGAAGGCATCACCCTGATGAACTCCACCGAATTGCTGGAGCCGCTGCTGGCGCCCCCCGGCGTGCTCACCCGCCGCCCGCCCACCGAGCAGGAGCAAAAAGACATCGACTATGGCCGCCGCGTCGGCCGCCACCTCGCCCAGTACGACATCGGGCAGACCGTGGTCATCGCCGGCGCCGCCTGCGTTGCCGTCGAAGCCATGGAGGGCACCGATGCCACCATCGAGCGCGCCGGACAAATCCTGTCGAGTCTTGACTCGTCTCATCCCGACCCGAGCCAAGGATCTGCTGGCTCGCGTCAGAGCGAGCGCAGCGAGGGATCTGCTGTGGAGAACTCCACAACCCTCAGCCGCAACCTCACCGTCGTCAAGGTGGCCAAGCCGCAGCAGGACATGCGCTTCGACGTGCCGGTCGTCGGCGTCAGCACGATCGCGACCATGCAGTCGGCGGGGGCAACCTGCCTCGCCATCGACGCCGGCAAGTGCCTGCTGATCGACGGCGAGCGCGTCCTCGACGCCGCCAACGCCGCCGGCATCTGCCTGGTGGCGGATTAAACAAGGGTCAGAGTGTTGGCTCGTGTCGAGCCAATGAGGAAGAAAGTACAACTTCCTATTCCAGTTCGACGGCCTGGTCCAACACCACCTCTACCACGCCGGCCAGATGGCCCTGCTCAAGAAGACGAAGGGAGAATGAAGATTGGAAAATGAAGACTTGAAGAATGAAGAATGAAGATTGGAGAATGAAGATTGAAGAATGAAAGATGAAAAATGGAGATGAAGAATGAAAAGTAAGGAATGAAAGACTGACGAATGTTCGGTTCTAAGCAAGTTAATACCACTGTCATCCTGAGCGAGGGCGCACGCCCGAGTCGAAGGACCCCGCGTCCGCTTGTCGCTCCACCCCTGCCAAAAGTTGTTCTAGTACTCTTCTTTCATTCTTCATTCTTCAATCTTCACTTTTCTGAGACAATCCCTCTTTCGTGCCCGCCCCTTCTCCACAGCAACGCCTCACAGTCGCCGTCGTCGGCGCCGGCGCCTTCGGGCGCAATCACGCGCGCGTCTACCACGAGTTGCAGAAACACGGTGTCGAACTCGCCGCCGTGCTCGATACCGACGCCGCCCGCGCCGAGTCCCTCGCCGCCCAGTACGGCGCTCGCGCCTTCCGCTCCATCTCCGAGTTGCTGGATACCGCCCGCATCGACGCCGCCTCCGTCACCGTGCCCACCATTCATCACGCCGAAGTCGCCAGGGCGCTGTTGCAGGGCGGCATGGACCTGCTCATCGAAAAGCCGCTCGCCTCCACCCTGGCCGAAGCCGACGACATCATCGCCGCCGCGCGCGCCGCCGGCCGCATCGTCCAGGTCGGCCACCTGGAGCGCTTCAATCCCGCCGTCGTCGCCACCCTGCCCATCGTCACCCGGCCCATGTTCTTCGAGGTCCACCGCCTCAGCCCGTTCGGCCCGCGCGCCCTCGACGTCGATGTTGTCCTCGATCTCATGATCCACGACCTCGACATCGTGCTCGCCTTCGTCAACTCGCCGCTCAAGGAGGTGCGCGCCGTCGGCCTGCCCATCCTCTCCGACAAGGTCGATATCGCCAACGTGCGCCTGGAATTCGAATCCGGATGCGTCGCCAATTTCACCGCCAGCCGCGTCTCCACCGAGCGCATTCGCAAGCTCCGCTTCTTCCAGCCCCGCCAGTATGTTTCCGTCGACTATTCCCGCCAGGATGTGCTCGTCATCAGCGTTGACCCGCAGGCGCGAGGCGAAGCCCGCGGCGGCATCTTCAGCATGGAGTCGTTTCAGAAGGCCATTACCGGCCAGGTGAAAAAAGCAGTCGGCATTCCGCCGGAATTCAAGATCGACAAGCCCAAGGTCGTGCAGCAGGAGCCGCTCAAGGCCGAGCTTGACTCCTTTCTCGACGCGGTCCGCCGCCGCACCCCGCCCATGGTTTCGCTTGAAGATGGCCGCCGCGCCCTGGCCGCGGCCCTGGAAATTCTTGCGGCCATAAGCTCTCACGCCGAGCGCGCCAAGCTGGCGAACCTCTAGCGGAATGCGTGGCCCACGCGCCCACGCGTGGGCAGCCCGAGAAATCGAAGCGATTTACCTACAATCTCGACACGACCCCGACTATTTCAGCGGCTGCCACAGTTCAATTTTGTTGCCATCGGGATCGTAGATCCAGGCGAACCGGCCGTAGCTTTCGTCTTGGCGCTTAGGGTCGATGCGGACGCCTTCTTTCGCGAGGCGGTCGAGCAGCGCTCCCAGGTCGTCGACGATGTAGTTCAACATGAATGGGGCTGGACTGGGGTCGAAGTATTTCGTGTTGCCGGAGAAAATCCTCCAGACAGTCACCTGTTCGCTTTCCGGATTGTCTTTCTCACGCCACGGCAGCATGACACCGTGGCCGCTATCCGCGAGGCCGAGATGTCGCGCGTACCACTCCTTCATTGGTATCGGATTCGCGGACTTGAAGAAGATTCCACCGATGCCGAGGATTCGACCTTGCTGGCTTAAAGTTGTTTTCTTTTGTTGTGATTGAACAGGGACAATGCCGCTTCCGCTCGACGGTCCCGCTTTCGCCAATGTTCCCACTTGGCGCATGATGCTGGCCGAGTCGTAGTAGTCGCGGTTGCTTGAGAATTTCTCGCCACGCGTCTCATAGATGCTCGCGCCGCGCACGGAAAACTTCTTTCCCGACTTATAGAGGCCCACATCCGTTCCGCTAAAGACCCACTCGACGGAACCACGGTTGCCGGTTGAACTGTTGCTTACGACTTCCAATTTGAGATCGGGAACCGCGGCGAAGAAGTCTGCCGCCATCTTTCGCAACTCGGCGTGGCCGTGCGCACCGAGACCGAACGCGACATCTTCGTAAACCACGTCGTCGGTGTACAACGATGCGACCTTGTCCGCATCGTGGGCGTTCCATGCGTCAAAGTTGCGCTGAACCAGGTCGGTCGTGCGGCGGCTGCTCGCTCCAACGCAACAGATGCTGATGATCACGGCGACAACAGTTAGCACTCGCGGCTTCATGGTCACCCCTAATGGCGGCATTGTACATGCACGCGTCCAGGACCACGCCTCCACGGGCAGCACAGCCCTTGTATCTTCCTTGAGCCCCTCCCCAGAGAAAATACGTTGAAATCGAAGGGAGAATCTTATCGTAAGAATTCCCAGCCTTCGCGTAGTTGATTACTTCGGCGCCATCGCCTCGATGTATTTCTCGATTTCCCTTCGAGCTAATTCCGGCAGGTTCACGAATTCCACGCCGACGCCAACGCCCGGCAAGGAATACCGCACTTCACCCACGGCCTGAATGCGCGTGCCAGTACCCGGCAGCTCGAAGCGGAGCTTCAGCTTTGCGCCTTTGGAGAAAGTATGTGGCGTGTTGATGAACATCCCAGTAGCTGAGATGTCGGGTGAGCGCACGTCAACCCAATCGCTGCATCCGTCGTAAATAATCTTCAGCTCGTGACTGACGATGCGGATGGCGCGGCGCTGCTCCTCCTCGGCCGGTGTCAGCTTTGACGCCGGCCTGATCCTTGGCATGCCGGACTTCGGCGGCGGAGTGCGCGGCTTGTCCCACGGCATAGTGGCCCCCGAGTAGCTCTCGCCCGCGACTTTACACCCTCCGCTCGGCCACGGGGAAGGGCATGACTTAGAGTACCTCGTGCTAGCCCCTGAGAGAACCCTGGCTGGGTTTGCTAGCGTGGGAATATGAACCATCCGCGCTGGAATTTGGCACGATCTCACCTCGCTGCGATTACCAAATTACTAAATTACCCAATTACCAAATTCTTCTTCACCTCCTCCACCGCCTCCCGCTGCACCGTCTCTTCATCCCCAAACCCGGCCAGCCAGCGCACCTCCGGCTCGCGGCGAAACCACGTCATCTGGCGCTTGGCATAGTTGCGGTGCGCCTGCTGCGCCGCCCAGATCGCCAGCTTCAAATCGATCTCCCCGCGCACATACTGCGCCGCTTGTTTGTACCCCAGCGACGAGAGCGCCCACGCCTCCGGGTATTTTTCCAGCAGGCGCCGCGTCTCCTCCACCAGCCCGTTGTCGAACATGCGGCGCGCGCGCTGGTTGATGCGCGTGTAAAGCTCGTTCCGCTCCGGGTTCAGCCCCAGCCGCAGAATGCGGAATCCCGTCAGCCGGTCCCGGCCTTGTTTCCACAGCTCGCTTATGCGCTCGCGCGATTCCAGGCACACCTCGATCGCCCGGATCACCTTGGGCGTGTCGTTGGCGTGGATGTTGGCGGCGGCGGTCGCGTCCAGGCGTTGCAGAATCCGGTGCACCCATTCCGCGCCCTGCTCTTGCAGCCTCTGCCGCAGGCGAGCCCGCAATTCCTCGGAGCGCTCCGGGCCGGCGAACAGTCCTTCCAGCAGCGCCCGCAGGTACAGCCCGGTTCCGCCCACCACGATCGGCATCCGCCCGCGACCCTGGATCTCGGCCAGCACTTCTCGCGCGCCGCGGGCGTATTCTCCGGCCGTCATGGTCTCATTGGGATCGATGGCGTCGAGCAGGTGATGCGGCGCGCGGGCGCTTTCCTCCGCCGAAGGCTTGGCGCTGCCGATGTTGAACTCGCGATAGATCGCCACCGAATCGCAGTTGACAATCTCGCCCGCGAAGCGTTCCGCCAGCGCCAGCGAGAGCGCGGTCTTGCCGCTGCCCGTCGGACCCACCACGGCCACCAGCAGCGGCTCCATTCAGCGCGCTCTCCACGCCAGGATTCCGCCCCAGCGCGCCAGGATCATCAGCGCCAGCATGACCGCGATCACGATCAGCCCGATGGTTTCAGCGCTCAGCGCGCGGTGCTTGTCGTCATCCGCCACGCTGACATTGTAGCCAGTTGTCAGTTCCGGGTTGCGAGTTTTGATTTGCAAACTCGCGACCATCCCGCGGCCCGAAGCCGCAACTCGCAACTGGCATCTGCGTTAAACTTCCTGCGCCGGCGCCACGGTTGCACTTCTCTCCCCCATGTGGAGCGGGGCCGCTGCGGCTGACAACTGACAACCGCCAATCGGCAACTGATGACTGGAGGTCTTCATGTCCACCACCGCTCGCTCCACCGCACCCGTCGCCCACCACATGGTGACCACCGCCTTCGAACTCGACGGCTACCGCATCGTGCGCAATCTGGGCGTGGTGCGCGGCATCATCGTGCGCTCGCGTTCGGTGCTGGGCACCATCGGCGCCGGCCTGCAAACCCTGATCGGCGGCAACATCACGCTGCTCACCCAGCTTTGCGAAAAAACCCGCGTCGAGTCCTTCGAGGTCATGCTGCAGCACGCCGCCGACCTCGGCGCCAACGCCATCATCGGCGCCCGCTACGACGCCACCGAGGTCATGCAGGGTGTCACCGAGGTGCTGGCCTACGGCACCGCCGTCGTGGTGGAGAAGCAGACCTAGCGCAGGCATCCTCATCCTCCCCCTAAAACCCGCATTGGGCCCACCTTTTCACGGCGATATCGGGCCAACTCCCCCAAACCCATTCGCCCCCCTGTCCCTTCGGCCACGTCCTTCCGTAAGTGTCGCATTGCCGTGCTTCGGCTCATCCTACCTACAACCAGTTCGCAGATGAGCTGGGTCAGTGGGCCCGGACGCGCCGCGTCTCGGGAGGAGGACTCATGGGTCACGCGATGGACCAGGGTGGGGTTCACGGGCCGGCACGGCTGGCGCGCTTTCCGCTGGAAATG
Organism: Terriglobia bacterium; assembly: GCA_963797035.1. Classification (GTDB taxonomy): domain Bacteria; phylum Acidobacteriota; class Terriglobia; order Terriglobales; family Acidobacteriaceae; genus JAIQGF01. Next base: position 161,547 of record CAWCOC010000017.1, on the reverse strand, counting down.
CCGATGCGCTACCGCTATGCCGGCGCCTTCCAATGGTACCGAGGTGTAACCAAGAATCTCAGCTGCTCGGGAATGTTGTTCCGCGGCCCTGTTCCCATGGACCTGTTTGCTCCGGTGGAGGTGCGCGTGGCGCTTCCCAAGCAAATCACCGGCGAAGCCGCGGCCACCATGCTCTGTGGCGGCTTCATCGCCCGCCTCCCCGACGACATCCCGAAGAAACCCGTGGAGGAGGCTGAACTCGCCGCCACCTTCACCACCTATCGCCTGCTCACCACCAACGGACATCGGCGCAGCGCCGTCAACCTGGCGGAGAACGCCGTCGAAGCCGCCCGCGACGACCTCATCGAGCAGTTTGTCCACGAGTTCCGCAATGTCCTCGAGGTCGTCATCGGCCATGCCGACCTCATCCTGATGAAGGAGGACCTGGAGCCTTCCGTACGCCTGTCGGCGGTCCGCATTCGTGATGCCGGCGAGCGCGCCGCCACCCTCACCAAGGCCCTCGGCGGCTAGCCTGCCGTTCCACGACTTCGGTAACCTTGCCGCTCCCGTTACGAAGCGTTACTTTCGACCCCAGTCGCAACGGGGACAAGCTCATGGCGCAGTCCGAACTCGCAATCGGAGCACCGGCCGTGTCCTACACCACCATGCGCCGCTGGCCGCGCCTCAAGATCCGCGTCCCGGTCACCGTCATCGTCCACAAGCCCAACAAGACCGTCTACGTCGACGGCCGCGGCACCGACATGAACGAAGGCGGCGTCGCCGTCTTTGCCGGCGCCGAATTGGGCATCGGCGAAGAAGTCGACATCAGCTTTACTCCCCCTTATCACGGCGAGCCCCTCATCGCCCGCACCATCATCCGCAACCGTCGCGGCTATACCTACGGAATGGAATTCATCGTCGAGAGCCAGGAAGACGCCCTCCACGTCGAACGCATCCGCGAGGTGCTTCGCGCCCTGGGCTCCGCCGTCGCCTGATCACCCCGCCAACCGCCAAGATCTCCTCATCCGGAGCCCCTCCTCCACGCTCATTGCTAAAATGCTCCCATGGAAAGCCGCCTCTACGTCACCCGCAGCGGCCTGCCGCTCCGCATCGAGCTCGATTGGCCGGTTCATCGCTCCCAGTCGGGCGCCGATTTTTTTGTCCTCCACGGCGCCGTCTCCCTGGAAAACAGTGATGGCCTGCGCGCCCTGGTCGCGCTCCAGCTCACCGTCACCCTGCGCGAGGTGCTGCCCTCGCTCGAGCCCGCCGACGTCGAGGCGCCCGCCATCAACACCATCCGCAAGGCCTTCGACCGCAAGGAAATCGAGTTCCTCAAGACACCCAGGCGCGTGCCCATCCCCTTCGGCAGCCGGACCTACGACTTCACCCGCAACCGCTGGGCCTTCGGCGAGGTCTCCGACCCGGAACGCGCCGCGGCCCTGCTCCGCAAGGTGTTTTGGTCAACCCGGTCCGGCGCCGGCCGCGTCCTCATCGCCGATCCCGTCGACGCCCAATACCTCGACACCACCCCCGAGCGGCTCGTCGCCTTAGCCCAGGCCCTGCCTGAGCTGCGAGTCGAGGGCGACTACGCCCACTCCTCTCCCGAAATGGAATCGCGCACCTCCGAGCTTGAGCGGCAGGCCCAAGCCGCCCGCCAAGACCTGGAAAAGAAACACGCCTTCGAGCGCGGCTAAGTTCTGTAGCGCAAGGCGCCAAGCCGCAGTAAGTTGGAGCGCGAGCGCCCAAGCCCGCGAGTGCCCGAGCGTTACCCTGCCATTCCAAGCGCCGCGAGGAATTTAGGCTTCGTTGAATCCCAAATCGGCACCAAAATCGGTATCGAAATGAGATCGCATGTCGCCTTTGGGACTAATCAGCGTCTCATGCCGAGATCAGGTTGAGACAGACGCCAATAATTAACATCCTAATAAACAATACTTGTCTATTGTTTTCAGCATCTTCCAATAAATTCTGCGAAAGCAAACACATTGGTATCTTAACTGCCATTGACCGTGGTAGCACCCCCAGAACGTGAGGACACAAATGGCTACCGCGGTAACTCAGCCCTTACCGGAGTCGGCCTCCTCCACCGAGGCCAAGACCGTCATTCGTTGCAAGAAGTGCCACCTGAACCAGTACATGACTCGCCAGGGTAACTGCCGGCGGTGCCGCCAGCCGCTGCTCTGCGTCGAGCCCCCGGTCATCGACCCCCAGCCTTCTACTACACCCGTAGGAACACCGCGCCCGCGCGTCGATATGGCCACTGCCATCTGGATGATGCGCTCGGCCCGCGGACTTTCCCAGCGCGACATGGCCCGCAAGATGGGCATCGCCCGCACCTACATCAGCAAGCTGGAAAGCAATCGCTGTATGCCGTCGGCGGCCCAGATCAGCCGCATCGCCGACACCCTGGAGATTTCCGAGTATTGCCTGGTCGCCTTGGCCACCGCGCACAGCCAACTGGACGCCAGGAACTAGTTCGATCGCGCTGCACCCGGGCCTGTTGACCTCCTGGCAGCCAGGTCCAACGCGGCTTGCTCTTGCCGCCTTGGACCTGGTTTTTTATTTCGTCAACCTTCGCGATGAGCTGATGTGGCGCGGGCGCCCCCGCCCGCGAATGCTAATCGCTAATCGCAGCTAATCGCTAATCGCTAATTGCTAATTGCTAGTTTGGTAGGCCCCGGCGCCCTCGCCGGGCTGCACCTGAAGCTCGCCCAAATCCCTCCCGACGCGGGCACCCCCGCCCGCGGCAGACTGAACCATCACCACCTGCTTGCTTTGCATCCGTTTGCCACTCGCGGAATCCGATCAGCATGGACGAGTCTGTCCTTCGCGCCATTGCCGCGCTGTTTGCCCTCTGCGGAATCTACCTGGCTGCCGCCGGCCTGCTGATGCTCGTCCATCCCGGCCTCATCTCCATGGCTTCCGGCGCTCCTCTCCTCTTCGGACTCGAACTCGCCGGTCCTTATATGTTTCTTCTCGCTGCCTTCGCCGGCATCGCCATCGCTTTCGGCCTGCTGCGGCGCATCAACCTCGTCCGCCGCGCCGCCGTGCTCGTCGCCATCCTCGGCATCGTGATGCTGGTGCCCCCCGTCTCTGCCGCCGCCATTTCGCTGCAACCCGCGGGCTTGATCTTCGGCGGCCTGGGCATCATGCTGCGCGTTGTGGTCGCCTGGCAGCTCTCTCGTTCCGACACCGTCCAGCTCTTCCACTCCGCCTAGTCCCAATCTGCGACCTTTGTCGGTGTCTACACCGACACGAGTTCTCCGTTGATTTTTCTCGGGAATTGAAGTGACTTGGCTTCCGAACCGCTGTCCCAACAATATCCACCGGATAGGACCCAGACCGTGCACGAATCCAGCTCGGATACGAATCCAGCCCGCGCAGCGGGCAAAGAGAGTGAACAGCCGGGGACTTCCCTGACATTTTAGACCGGGCACATGGTTGACACTTTCTAGTCCGGGTTGAGGGGATGGGGTGCAGGGGAAGGGGAAGCGTCCCCTTCCCTTGCCTCATCCACATCGAAGCCTTCCCGTTCGGGCAGCGGCAGCACCCGAAGGGTGCGGCTGTCAAAGCGGGCAATCGGAAATTTGGCGAAGTACAGACTATAGAAACGCTCGTCAATAGCTAGTAGTCCGATGCGCTCGCCGATCAGCGTCTCGGTCACAAATACGTGCTTATGTCCTTTCCAGGAGATCTCACCACGATTGCCGACTCTGCGCACCAGCATCGCGCTGCCGTACTCGGGCTCGGGCACACGCGCCGGAAACTCTCGCGCTGACGAGGTGTACACCGCGACCGGCGTTTGCATGTCGAGCGCTTCGTGGGGACGCACATGGTTGTACTCGCGACGGAACTGGTTGAAGCTGCGCTGCTGTGCTCGTCGGTTCCGCGCCGGGGGCGAGGCCGTCTCTTGTTTCAGCGTGCGGTGCATGCGCTCATGCCGCCCATTCTGCTCCGGGTGCCCGGCCTGGATGCGCTCGGGCACGATGCCCAGCTTCATCCACCATGCCGAGAGTCGCGACAGCCCGGCCAGGGCGCGCGAGGCGAAGGGCGCCCCGTTGTCGCTGCGGATCCGCTCCGGCATGCCGTAATCGCGAAACGCCGCCTCGAACACCGCTTGCACGCGCGCGGTGTCGGTCTTCTCTACTGCTTGGCAGCGCAGCAGATAGCGGCTGTGGGCGTCGGTGATGGTCAGCGGATCCATGCGTTCGCCGTCGCGCGTGCGAAACCATCCCTTGAAATCGGCGCACCAGACCCGGTTGGGCGCGCTCGCGGTGGCGAAAGGCTGCGTGTACGGCGGCACGCGACGCCGCTTGCGCCGCTCGCGCACCAGTCCGGCGCGCTGTAGCATGGTCCCGATCGTGCTCGCTGCCGGCCAGGTCTGGTCGGGGAACTCACGCTCCAGCACCCGCTTCAGCTTGCGCGGTCCCCATGTCATCCGCTGTTCTCGTAACCCTAGCACCATCTCTTCGATCGCGTTCGACGTCTGGTTGGGGTGCCGGCGCGGAGCTCGATGCTGATCGCCGAGCGCTTCCAGTCCGTGCTCTCGATATCGCCGCAGCCACTCGTATCCGGTCTGCCGCGAAACACCGTAGATCTCGCACAGCTCGGTCATCGTGTGCAGATCCTGATCATGTTCCAACACAAACTTCGTCCTTGCCTCCACCACGCTGCTCGCTCTCCAGGGCATGTGGTGTTTCTACACGCCCTTGCTAGGCGAACCAGAGTGTCAAGGATGTCCCCGGTCTGATCTGTCAGGAATGTCCCCGGTCGTTACCATTGTGTAGCCCCGGGCGCAAGCCCGGGGAAACCTCACGTTTGAGGGCGAGTCCCGCAGGAACTCTTGACGGTGTTGCAAGCGCGTAACTTACTGATTCTTTAGCCGGTTGAGCCAAGTAAGCCGAACCGGACAAGGGTTGAGCCGTACACTCTCGGACAATAACCGTACACTGCCGATGCACTTTTTCCTCGCTTTGGAGACGAATAAAAAGCGCAAACTTACGTGAAGACGATTTATCAACAATCACCCTGTATTCGGCCCGAACTCAGTAGGCTGAATAGGCTGCGGGTGCGGTGATCTTAATCGAATGATCGAGGGATTTCACTTCGAGACTCCTCAGCGTGCCTTGAGGAATAGTTGAAGACGTGAATGTGACAAAGTATTGCGAGCTAAGCGGGCGCAAGAGCTTATTGAGAAACTCGTGTGGAGCGTCGAGCACGACCGCATTGCCCCCTGTTTCATGGGCGAGTTTCTGAAGGATCGTTCCCCCTTTTCTTCCCCAAGCCACGAGGCCGAGCGCAAAAACGGATACGCCCTCGCGTTGAGCAATCTTCGCGGTTTCGGTCGCGGTTATATGGCTCTGATTGTCCTCGCCGTCAGTGATAACAAACAGCACGCGGCGCATTGAAGAAGTCTCGGGGGTACCATGTAGCGTCTGCTCGCAGGCTTGCGCTATCGCGTCATACAATGCCGTTCGTCCAACTGCATTAGCGACGCTCAGGAATTGGTTAACTTCCGACATTTGCACAGGTCGCGGACCAATGTGCGCACCCACGTTGAACCATCCGAAATAGCCCTCATTCCCTCCCTTCGATAGAGCCTCAAAAATCTCCGCTGCCGCCTTCTTTTCAAATTGCAACCTATCCATGTCGGATCCGCTGAGGTCAATCAAAAGGACGAAACGCAGCGGATCGGATGCCGCGTTTTTCAACTCCCGAACTTGGACTGCCTGTTTGTCAGTGAAGATTTGCAATGATGACTCTCGCAAAGGAACTGGGTTGCCGTGTTTATCAGAAGCAGTTATCAGAACCCGAGCCGATGAGCTGCCAGAATCGGTCTTGGCGGCGGATGACGAATTATCTTGCGCTACCGGCGCTGTGGGACGGAGTAACGCGGACAGTATTACCAACAGACAGATGGCGCGGGCAGAGTGCATACGCCCCGAGAGATTACACTTAATCACAACATGGTTGATCATAACGAGCGATAACAGCTCTAATGAGATGGTCCGCCGTGTGATCCCGCAGTGGGATGATGGAAGGTACACGGAGGATCATCGATATGAGTATAGCTTCGGTCGGCATCGACATCGGCAAGAACACTTTCCACCTGGTGGCACTGGACGCTCAGGGCAAAGCCGTCACCAGGAAGAAGTTCTCCCGCCAGCAACTGCTGGCCTACACCGCCAACCTTCCATCGGCACTGATCGGCATGGAAGCCTGTTCGGGGGCGCACTTTTTGGGCACCGCAGTTCGCAACCAGGGCCACGAGGTGCGACTGATTCCGGCGCAGTTTGTGAAGCCGTTTTTGAAGTCGAACAAGAATGACTTCCTCGATGCCGAAGCCATCGCCGAAGCGGTGGGGCGCCAGAACATGCGCTTCGTGCCCATCAAGACCGACGACCAGCTCGACCTGCAGGCACTCCATCGTGTGCGCGACCGGCTAGTGCAACGGCGCACGGCGGTGATCAACCAGATCCGCGGCTTTCTGCTGGAGCGCGGCATCACCTTCGCCCAAGGGCCGGCGAACCTCCGCCGAAACATGCCGTCGTTGCTGGAAGACGCCGACCAGAACCTCACCCCACGCATGCGCCGCCTGCTGGCTTCGCTGTGGCAGGAGTGGAAGCAACTGGACGACGACGTGGAACGGGTCAGCGGCGATATCGACCAGATCGCCGAGCACGATCCCGGCTGCCAGCGCTTGCGCGAGATTCCCGGAATCGGGCCGCTGGTCTCCACCGCCACGGTAGCGGCGATCGGCAACGGATCGGCCTTCCGCCGCGGGCGCGAGTTCGCCGCCTGGCTCGGCCTTGTTCCCCAACAACACTCCACCGGCGGCAAGCCCCGACTGCTCGGCATCAGCAAACGAGGCAACGCCTACCTGCGGCGCATGTTCATCCACGGTGCCCGTGCCGTGCTGCTGATCGTGAAGTACGACACCGGTCGGCTGGGCCAATGGGCGCGCGAGCTGGCGTTGCGCGCGCCACGCAATAAGGTGATCGTCGCCGTCGCCAATAAGCTGGCGCGTATCGCCTGGGCGGTGCTGTCCAGCGGCAACGAATATCGAGCCGCAGCCGTCACCGCGGCCTGAGTCTTTTTCCATGAAGTCTGCTAAGGAGAGTTAGGACGAAAGAACAGTCAAACGGCGTGCCGGAAAACCTGACTACGCTAATGGTCGCTTCTGACCGAAGCTCTTATAAGGACCAGCACGCGCGGATCATCATCGTGGCCCGGAGAAAAAACTCCAACTAAGAGGCCGGATACATTTACGCAGACTGTGCTATCGGCTTGCGACTCCTCTTGCAGTCAGGCGGCGGACCATACATTACCGTAACTTACGAATCTTGCACCACTTCCGGTGCAGCCCGCAAGCGAAAGTTACCATAAGGCGATTTATCAACAGTGACCCGTGCAGAAGGCGGTGCCGCACGTCATCAGGCAAGTCCCATGCTGAATAGAACAGCATCATATGCGGTTCGCCGCCTACTAACGGGTCGCGAGGGCCGCGCCCTCTCGGCACATAGAACGTATAGGGGATTTCGCCGCAGGACGTCAGAACGACTTACGCTGATGTATCGCCACGATGCATTGCCAAGTCCCGTAGGGACGGCACGAGGAACTTACGCTAAACCGGACGGCAACTGTCTTCAGCGTCGCTCAAACCGCTCGCACTGCCGGGTGGAGGCAAGGTATTGATCGTTCAGGTCGCAGATGCCGTCTTCGCATCGCACCGAACCGTGCGCGGAACTCAAGCTGGTGAGTCCCTTATACAGGTCTTCCAGGTACTCCGGGGAATTCTGAAAGTGTAGGCAGTGCATGCACTCGCGTTTGTCTGCCTTGCAGCTCATTTGGCCCCCCTGTGGACCTCTGCGGTTTCAGCCGGGGGTTGGCGCTGCCAACCCCCAGCTGATTCCCAACTGATGACTACCTTGCCAGGTTCGTCCAGTAGCTGGAGAACACCACGACCGAGAGGATGAACCCCAGGATCACGTTGACCACCACACCACCGGTGAAAGCCCAGAACGGCTTGGAGCCGGTCTTGGCCAGGTCCTTGAACCGCGTCGTCAGGCCGATGCTGAAGAAGCAGAAGATGAAGGCCCAGGTACGCAGGGTCTTGATCGGTCCCACAAACATCGGGGTGAGGACCTTGTTGAAGTCGGCGAAGGAGTAGTGGCTGGAGACCACGGTCACGAAGATCGAGGCCAGCGCGAAGCCGATGATGAACTTCGGGAAGCGCCACCAGATTTCCGACGCCTTCGGTTTTACTCCTCCTTCTTTCATTTCCCAACGAGTCGTGGCGACAATGGCCAGGATGAATGCCCAGATCCCGATCCACATGTCCCGTCCGACCACTTTCATCAGGGTGAAAGCCCACACTGACCCGTCGGCGGTTCCGGTAATGCCCGGAACGTGTCCCGCCAGGTTGCCGTAGGCCTGCGCCGCCGCAAATCCGGCGGCATCCGCGAACTCGGAGGTCCCGATCCAGGCTCCGGCTACTCCCGTCGACAGGTGCAGTGCGCGCGATACCAGCGGCAGGAAGAAGATCATCACGATGGCCCACAGGATCACCATGGTGATCGCAATCGGAGCATGTTCCTTCTTCGCTCCCACCGCGCCCGCAATGGCAATCGAGCCGGAAACGCCGCACACCGCGCCGCCCGCGCCCAGCGTCGCGCACAGCCGCCGGTCCAGCCCCAGTTTACGGCCCAGGTAGTAGATCACCAGGAAGGTGACCACCGAAACGATGGCCGCCTGCATGATCGCTACCGGCCCCGCCCACATGATCAGCGTGAACGGCAGGGTGGCGCCCAGCAGGACAATGCCGGTCTTGATGTAGTACTCCACGCGGAATCCGGCATCCATCCAGCGCGGCAATCCGATCACGTTGGCGATCAGCATGCCTAACACCAACGCCACCAGCGGAGGTTCGAGATTGTAGCGGTGCGCCTGGCTCCATGCCCCCACCATAGAGATGAGGATTGAGAACACGTAGATAAACACAAACGAGGGCAGGAACTCGGACAGCTTGAATTTCAACGCCTTCAGGCTGATGGAAAAAATGATGCCCCAAACGATGAATTGCGCCAGGTACTGGCTGATGTGCGCTGCGAAATGATTCCCCAGTTGGCTGAAGTTAGTCCATTTCGCCGGTTCGATCGCGATCCACTTGATGCTGGAACCCGCGGCGAAGAACAGGTACCCCACCACGACCAGGCCGAACCCGAGATAAATCGCCCACCAGTCTTCCTTCAGGTACAGCTCCTTCCAACCCATGTGACTGGGCGGCGGAGCGGGCTTCTCGGGGGCTGGCGCGGTACGATCCAGGGTCGGACGGTCCAGGGTTGGACGTTCCAACGTCGTCTGCGTCATACCTCCTCCTTTGTCTTTTGTGCATGACCGGAGGCTTCGGCAGTGAACCGTTCTTCACAGCTCTCAAGCCCTTTGCTGGTGCGCGTCGCAACCTCTCGGTTCATGTGGTTTGCAAAGCACTGCAGGCTGGAGCGTACCCCCGAGTGAGCGTCAATACTGTGACAGGGCTCAACCGGCAGTGTGATGCAGATCAAATCACAGGCGGAAGTGCTGCTGCGCACCGCCAAAAGTGACAACGCCTCGGAAAACGATATTTGTTGAATATATATCGTGTTACGATATATTATTCTTGCGCCCTGAAACTCAGGTTATTTTCCCGGCCAATCTTGCGCCTGACGCGCAACGCCGGTACGCCCAACTGCACAACCGACAACCGTGAACCCTGGACCGATCACCGATCCGAAAAAAAAGCGCGGCCGCTTGCCGCGCTCACTGGAACTTATGTTTGTTCTCCGCCAACCGAGAAGCACCTATCTCCCCAGCGCCTCCAGGATCCGGTCGAAATCCTCCAGCGACTTGTATTCGATCACCACCCGGCCCTTGCCGTTCTTGTCGCTGATCTTCACCCGGCAGCCCAGCCGCGCCTCCAGGTCCATCCGCGCCGCCTTCACGTTGGGGTCCTCCGCCTGCTTGTGCCGCTCCCGTTCTTCCTTCTCGCTCACCGGACCCAGCCACACCAGGTGGTTCACCAGCTCTTCCGTCTGCCTCACCGACATCTGCTCGCGCATCACCTTTTGCGCCGCCGCCGACAGCACCGTGTTGTCCTCAATCGACATCAGCGACTTGGCATGGCTGAAGCTCAGCTCGTGACGCGTCAGCGCCGTCCTCACCTCCGGCGGCAGCTTCAGCAAACGCAGCAGGATGCTCACCGTGGTGCGGTCCTTCCCCGTCCGCCGCGCCATCTCGTCCTGCGTCAGCCCGAATTCCCGCCCCAGCCGCTCGAAGGCGAACGCCATCTCCATGCAGTCCAGGTCCTCGCGCTGCAGGTTCTCGATCAGCGCCATTTCCATGGCCTGCTGGTTCGATACCCGGCGCACGATCGCCGGCACCGTGGCGCGGCCCGCCCGCTTTGAGGCCAGCCATCGCCGCTCGCCCGCGATCAGCTGGTAGATGACCTTTGGCTGTGGCCCACGCGCCCCCGCGTGTGCTTCTTCCCCGAGCCCATCGCCTGGAGCGCTTTCGCCTCCGGCGTGCGCTTCTACGCCGGTGCTCGGCATGCCACCCAACCCGGCGTTGCCGGGATACTCCGGCACATAACGCACCACGATCGGTTGCAGCACGCCCTGCGCCCTTATCGACTGCGTCAGCTCCTCCAGCGCCCCTTCGTCCTGCCGGCGCCGCGGCTGGTACGGGCTGGGCTCGATCTCCTCCAGCCGGATCTCCTGCACTCGCTCGCCCGGCTCCAGATCAACCGCCGGGGCCGCCGCCGGTGGAGCAATCGTCCGCGCCGCCGGGATCAGCGACTCCAGTCCCCTACCCAACACTCTCTTCTTTTCCTGGATCATGCTCACCCTTCGCTTACCTCAGCGTTAACCTCGGTCTCCTCATGCTCGGCGCCGGCTGGCTCGGTATGCACCGCCGGCGGCCCAGCGACCCCGGCCTCTGCACCCTTGCCGCGCGTCATCAGTTCCTTCGCCAGCTTGATGTAGGCCTCCGCCCCGCGCGAGCGCAGATCGTAGAGCAGCGCCGGCTTGCCGTAACTTGGCGCCTCCGCCAGGCGCACGTTGCGCGGGATGGTGGTCACGCACATCTTGTCGCCAAAATGATTCTTCAGCTCGCTCGCCACCTGCTGCGCCAGGTTGGTGCGCTCGTCGTACATGGTAAGCACCACGCCCTCCACCTCCAGCCCCGGGTTGAGGCTCTCGCGGATGCGCGCGATGGTGTCCAGCAGCTCGCTCACGCCTTCCAGCGCGAAGTACTCCGCCTGCATCGGGATCAGGACCGTGTCGGCCGCGACCAGGGCGTTGAGCGTGAGCAGGTCCAGCGCCGGCGGGCAGTCCAGGACGACAAAACGATAGCGGTCGCGCACGCCGTCCAGCGCCTGCCGCAGTCGAAACTCGCGCCGCTCGGCCCCCACCAGCTCCAGGTTGGCGCCGATCAGATTTTTGTGAGAGGGCACCAGCCAGAGCTGGGCCAGCTCGGTGGGCTGGATGGCAGCCTGGAGCTCGATCTCCCCGGTGAGCAGATGATAGGTGTTGGGGCGCTCGGGGTCGCGTGCCAAGCCGAGCCCGCTGGTGGTATTGGCCTGCGGGTCACAATCGACGATCAGGGTATCGACCTCGGCGGCGGCCAAGGAGGCGGCCAGATTAATGGCGGTGGTGGTTTTGCCCACGCCACCTTTCTGGTTGGCTACGGCGATGACACGTCCCATGGGATATCTGCGGAGAGCTCGCGTGAGCAGACTACCGCCATGGGTGGCGAGGCGCAATCCCGAAATGAGTTTTCCACAAATGTTCCACGTGGAACAATTGTGGAAAAGTTCTGGAGGCGTGTTGATAACGAGGCCAGAAAGATTTCCACAAATGTTCCACGTGGAACAATCGGGTTAATCTCACAATGAGACGACGCGTGATGATGGTCTTGTTCCACTTTAATAGGATTATTGGCTGTATACAGCTTGTCGTACTGCGAATACGGCTTGTTTACTCCACATGGTTACCAGCGTGGTTCCATGCGCCTGAACGACCCTTTGATGCTGGCGGACTCAATCGCGGGCGAGGGCGCCCGCGCCACACTTTTTGCGGTCACCGCGCAATTCATAGTTGGATAGAATGGCGGCGACGATGGCCACCACGGTTTCCCCGACCACCACTCAAGCGGCAAGTTCGGCCGCAGGGGCGCAGACGAGCGCGCCAGGCCGGCTGGTTTCGCTGGACGTGTTTCGCGGCATCACGATCGCGGGCATGATCCTGGTGAACAATGCCGGGAACTGGAACGCGGTGTACTGGCCGCTGGACCATGCCAAGTGGAACGGGTGGACGCCCACCGACCTGATCTTTCCTTTCTTCTTATTTATTGTTGGCGTGTCGATGGTGCTGTCGTTCGAAGCGCGGCGGCGGCGCGGGGCGAGCCGTGGCACGCTGCTGCGGCACGCGGTGAAGCGCAGCATCCTTATTTATGCGATCGGCTTTGGGCTGGCACTGTGGGCGAAGTCGTTCAACCTGCACACGGTGCGGTTCTACGGAGTTCTGGCGCGGATCGCGCTGGTGTACCTGGTCAGCTCGGTGATCGTATTGTATTGCGGGCGGCGGTCGCGGGCGGCGGTCGCGGCGGCGCTGCTGATCGGATACTGGCTGCTGCTGACGCGCGTGCCGGGCTTCGACCTGACGATGGACGGAAACCTGGCGGGATTTATCGACCGCAAGCTGCTCTACGAACATCTGTGGATCGCGCACCGCTTCGACCCGGAGGGATTGCTGAGCACGCTGCCGGCGGTGGTGACCACCCTTATCGGGGTGTTTACCGGGGAGTGGCTGAAGAAGGAGTCAGGAGTCAGGACCCAGGAGTCAGCAAATGCGGAGATCCACCCTAAGTCGCCAAAGCCGGGGGACGTAAGGATGGGGGCGAAGCCTTCGGGGATGGTAATTGCGGGCGCCGTACTGATGCTGGCGGGCCAGGTGTGGGGGCGGTGGTTTCCGATCAACAAGAATATGTGGACCAGCTCCTACGTGCTGTTCACCGGCGGGTTCGCGCTGGCGCTGCTGGCGCTGTGTTACTGGATGATCGAGATGAGGGGATGGCGCAGATGGGGCACGCCCTTTGTGTGGTACGGCAGCAACGCGATCACGGTGTTTGCGGCCTCGACGGCGCTGGGGGTATTCAGCGTGAAATACCACGCGCGTCCGGACGTCACTTATAAGGCGTGGGTGTACGGCATGGTGTTTCAGCCGCTGGCCAGGCCGGAAATTTCGTCAGCCATGTACGCATCCGGGTATGTATTGATCTTCCTGGTGCTGGCCTGGGTGATGTATCGGAAGAAGATATTTGTGAAAATTTAGCTGTTAGCTCTTAGCTTTTAGCTCTTAGCTAAGCCGGTTTGGACCACTTGTTAGGTTGTTGGTTCGTGGCGAGGGTGGTGCGGGGGAAGTGATTAGCAATTAGAGGCGACGGCGCCGGGGCCTACCCATGATCGGCACATCCCGGGTTGATCGGCCGGTTTTTTAATTGGCGGCCGCATGGCAACGAGCGGCTTGGCCATGGGCATCTCACCAATGCGCCGTTCGTCGTCGCGGTTACGAATAACTGTCCGCCATCATCCCCGCGCCGCAACGTCAAATCAGTTGAAGTAAAATTTCTTAAAGGTTGTGCCGAAGATGGCCCGGCATGACCGCGAACCGCCGCTATCGGTCTATCCCCTCGACCCGCGGCCTTCCATCCCGGAGACCGCATGAGCGCCAATCCGATCGTCGACTACAAGCGTCCGACGACCGCGCCGCCTGCGGAACTGAGCAAGGTGGATGCGTACCGGGACTTCCTGGAAAATGCGGTGATCGGGATGCACTGGGTGGCCGGCGACGGCAGCATCCTGTGGGCCAACCGGGCGGAGACGGAGCTGCTGGGATACACGCCGGAAGAGTATATCGGACACAACATTTCCGAGTTCTACGCCGACCCGCCAGTGATTGCCGATATCCTGGAGCGCTTGCAGCGCAACGAGGAATTACGCGGCTACGAGGCGCGGCTGAAGCACAGAGACGGCTCGCTGCGCTACGTGCGAATTCATTCCAACGTCTACCGGCAGGACGGCAAGTTCGTGCACACGCGCTGCTTTACCGTCGACGTTACGGACCGGCGAGAAGCGGAAGAAGCCAGCCAGAAGCTGGCGGCCATCGTGGAGTCCTCCGACGACGGCATCGCGAGCAAAGACCTGAACGGCATCGTGACCAGCTGGAACCTGGGCGCGGAGCGGATCTTCGGGTACAAGGCGGAAGAGATGGTGGGGCGGTCGATCACGACGATCATTCCGCCGGAGCTGCAATCCGACGAAACCATGATCCTGAACAAGCTGCGCAGAGGCGAAAGGATCGACCACTTCGAAACCGTGCGCGTGACCAAGAGCGGCGAGAGGATCCACGTCTCGCTGACCATTTCGCCGATCCGCGACAAGTTCGGCAAAGTGGTGGGCGCAGCCAAGATCATGCGCGACGTGACGCAACGCAAGAAGCTGGAAGATGCGCTGCACATCAGCGAGCGGCTGGCGTCGGTGGGACGGATGGCGGCGACGGTGGCGCACGAGATCAATAACCCGCTGGAAGCCATCGTCAACAACATCTACCTGGCCAAGCATGAAAAAGGGCTGCCGGACAGCGTGCGGCGATACCTGGAGGCCGCCGACCAGGAGTTGTCGCGAGTGAGCAACCTCGCACAGCAGACGCTGGGGTTCTACCGCGACAACGGGAGCCCCACCTGGGTGAGCCTGGCGAAAATGGTGGAAGAGGTGCTGGCGATTTACGAGCGCAAGCTGCGCTACAAGGGGCTGAAGGTGGAGAGCAGAATCGGCGCCGAGGTCGAGCTCTACACCCAAGCAGGAGAGCTGCGACAGGCCTTGTCGAACCTGATCGCGAATGCCATTGATGCATCGCGTCCGGAAGACGTCGTCAGGGTGAGGGCGAGGGTTTGCAGTGAGGTGGGCACGCGGCCGATGGTGCGAATCAGCGTCGCCGATAACGGCGTGGGAATGTCGGAACGGGTGAAACAGCAGCTGTTCACGCCGTTTTTTACCACCAAGGAGCAGGTCGGCACCGGCTTGGGGCTTTGGCATACGCGAAGCCTGATGGAAAAGCAAGGCGGCCGAATCCGCATGCGCAGCCGGCAAGGAGAGAAATCAGGCACGGTGATGAGCATCTGGCTGCCGCTGACGTCGGAGCAATAGAGCGCGCGCTCCAGCGATTTTCGCGGTAGCCACGGCAGCCTTGCGGGACGCAAGTCGCGGGCGAGGGCGCCCGCGCCACAGCGATTTTCGTAGTATCCAGGGCAGCCCCGGCGAGGGCGCCGGGGCCTACCAACTGATCAACTACCGTCGCTGCGCTCGGAATGACAAACTGACATTTCTTGCTTGACGCACGTCGCGGGCGAGGGCGCCCGCGCCACATACGTCTAGGCGGCTTGTGCGCGCGACCATGGGTCGAGCACGACCTTGGTGCAGTTGTCCTCCTTATCGCGGAATTTCCTGTACATGGCGGGCGCCTCGTCGATCGAGACGCGGTGGCTGATGACGAAGCTGGGATCGATCTCGCCCTTCTCCACGCGCTCAAGCAGCGGCTTCATGAAGCGCATCATGTGGGTCTGGCCGGTCTTCATGGCGAGACCTTTATTCATGAAGGCACCCATGGGCAGGGTGTCGTCGAAGCCGCCGTAGACGCCGGGGACGGAGACGGTGCCGCCCTTGCGGCAGGCCTGGATCGCCTGGCGCAGGGCAATGGGACGGTCGGTTTCCAGCTTCAGCGCCTGCTTGGCGCGGTCGACGAAGTAGAGCAGGTTGTTGTCGTGGGCCTCCATGCCGACGGCGTCCATACAGGCATCGGGACCGAGATTGGCGGTCATCTCCTTCAGCGCGTCGACCACGCTGTCTACCTCTTCGTAGTTGATGGTCTCGGCGCCGCCCTCCTCCGCCATGCGCAGGCGGTAGGGAAAGCGGTCAATGGCGATGACGCGCTCGGCGCCCAGCATGAAGCAACTGCGGATGGCGAACTGCGCCACCGGGCCGCAACCCCAAATGGCGACGGTGTCGCCGGGCTGGATGTCGCAGTTGAGGGCGCCGAAGTAGCCGGTGGGAAAAATGTCGGAGAGAAACAGCACCTGGTCGTCAGAGAGGTTGTCGGGGACCTTCACCGGCCCGACGTCGGCGAAGGGAACGCGCGCGAACTGGGCCTGGCCGCCGGCGTATCCGCCCAGCATGTGGGTGTAGCCGAACAGGCCGGAGGGGGAATAGCCCATCATCTTCTCGGCGACCCAGTAATTGGGATTGGAATTATCGCAGCACGACCAAAGCTGGCGCCGGCAGAAAAAACAGTTGCCGCACGCGATGGTGAAGGGAACGACGACGCGGTCGCCGGCCTTGAGCTTGTCGGGCGAGATGCCCTTGCCGACTTCGACCACCTCGCCCATGAACTCGTGGCCGACAATGTCGCCCTGCTCCATGGTGGGAATGAAACCGTTGTAAAGGTGGAGGTCGGAGCCGCAAATGGCGGTGGAGGTGATGCGGACAATGGCGTCGCGGGGGTTGAGAATGGTGGGATCAGGAACGCTTTCCACGCTGATTTTTTCCGGGCCCATCCAGCAGACTGCTTTCATGCCATCCTCCGTAAGGCGCTGAGAGTTTTGCCGAGCCCGCCTTCGCGCCGCGGCGGCCGCTCGGGATCCACCATGCGAACCATGCCGGTGAGCAGGTCGCGCGGGCCATGGGTCTGGCCTTCGATGGTGGGAATTTCGCCGGTCTCGATGAGCGCCTTAAAGCGGCGGAGATCCTGGCGCATCATGAAACCGGGGTCGCGGCCGAGGAATTTCATGAAGCTTTCCGCCAGGGCGCTGGGAGGACGATAGCGGAGTTGAACCGAGAGCAGCGTGCCGCGGTTGGCGGGAGCGCGACGAAACTCGAGCGCAGCGTCGACGAAGATTTCGGCGCCGGGCAGGGAACGCCAGGCGAAGAAGTCGGGCTCGCGCTCGTCGATGATCTCGGTTTCCCACTCGATCTGCCGGCCGAAGGGAGCGTGCGCCACCCAGCGGGCACGGCGTTCTCCGGTGAGGTGGACGGAAGCGATGTGCGACATGAAGCGAGGCAGATTTTCCAGGTTATGCCAGAAGCGATAGGCATCGCCGGCAGAGCAATTGAGCAGGATGCTGGTGTCGGCGGCAAACTCGCGGGGAGCGCGATCGGCGGTCGCGCCCAGGTAGGCGAGAACGCCGCCGGCCCCGGCTAGGGCAAGTCCCGCTGGGGAACGCCGGGTGACACCGTAAACCGCCAAGGTGCCACCGCCGAGCATGGCGCCCCAACGGCGGATCGGACGAGCACGGCGCGCATTCAATTCCTGAATGCCGACAGGATCAATCATGGTGGTCGCAGCCTTTCGTTTCGGGATCAATTGCTGAAGATGCGGGAAGCAGAGGTGGAGTGAGCCCGGGCGGGAGAAATATCGAGAGCAGGAGAAAAAGTTTCAGTTTCGAGTTTCAGTTTCAAGTTCGAATTTCACCGCCGCCATGGAACAGTGGAAACTGAAACTACCTTCTGCGGCCGAAGCGGGGAGATGCGGTGGAGCGGAAGGCGCGGCAGGAATCGATGCGAACCACGTTCGAGGGCGCAATCCGGCGGCGAGCGGGCTTGGGAAGTCCAGGCTGGACCCGAATCAGCAGGCGGAACCAGGCTGCGGTGATCAGCGCAAACATGGCGGACACCACGAAGCCGATGACGATCACCCGCAGCATAAACTTGTATTCTCGCGAATCCGGCAAGCAAAGGCTGTGATGTGCGACTCCGGAGATTGTGACAAGCCGAAGACGGGGACGAACGGTTGAAGGCGGGAGCAGCACGGCGGGTATACTCGGAGTCTCGCAAGCAAACGATAGTTCCGCGGAACCGGCGGTGAACACACACGCGAGGGCGCGTGTGCCACAGGTCCAGCAGCGGAAAAACTCGAGGAGATTCATGCACAGAATCAGCGCGATTGTACTGGTAGCGGCGATGTTGGCGTGGGTGGCGATGGCGCAGAACGCGCCGAAGATGGCACCGGGAAAAACGGACCTGGAAGCGAGGCGCAAGGCGATGAACGCGCTGCTGGCGGAGCAGTGGGAATACAACCTGCGGACCTCGCCGGAATTTGCGACCCTGATTGGCGACAAGCGCTACAACGACAAGGTCAGCGACTTCTCGCAGAAGGCGATCGACGAGGAACACGCGCAAACCAGGAAATTCCTGGCGGAGTTTGAGGCCATCGACACCACCGATTTCCCCGAGCAGGAGGCGCTGAATAAGACGCTGATGGTGCGCCAACTGCGGCGCGAGGTGGAAGGCGAGCGCTTCAAGGGCTGGGAAATGCCGGTGAGCCAGTTCTCCGGCATCCATTTGCAACTGCCGCAGTTCGTCAGCCTGCTGCCGTTCACGAACGTGAAGGACTACGAGGACTACATCGCGCGCCTGAAGCAGGTGCCGCGGGTGTTCGACCAGACCATGGTGCAGATGCGCAACGGCATGCGCGACGGGCTGATGCCGCCGAAATTCCTGCTGGAGAAAGTGGTGACGCAGGCAGAGGCCATCGCCGACATGCCGGCGGAGAAGACGCCGTTCGTGCAACCGGTGGCCAAATTCCCGGTGGGCATCGGCGAGGCTGACCAGAAGCGCCTGCACGACGCGGTGCTGGAGCAGGTGAAGGTGTCGGTGCTGCCGTCGTACGTGAAATTCGCCAAGTTCGTGAAGCAGGAGTACGCGCCCAAGGGAAGGGGCGAGCCGGGAGTGTGGTCGCTGCCGGACGGCGCGGCGCGCTATGCGTTCGCGGTGAAGGAAGTGACCACGACGACGATGACGCCGGAGGAAATCCATCAGCTCGGGCTGCGGCAGGTGGCGGAGATCGAGGCGCAGATGCTGGCCATCGCCAAGAAGCTTGGCTACCCGGACATCAAAAGCCTGAACGCGGCGATGGACAACGATCCCAAGCTGCACGAGCGGCTGTACGCGCACTCGCGGCAGCAGATCCTGGACCTGTATCGCAAGGACATCGACCAGATGTGGCAGCAGCTGCCCAAGCTGTTCGGGCGACTGCCGAAAGCGAAGCTGGAAGTGATGCCGATCGAGGAGTACCGCGAGAAACAGTCGGCGACGCACTACAACACGGGGACCCCGGATGGATCGCGTCCCGGGCACGTGATGGTGAACACCGGCGATTTTGAGCACCGCAAGCTGATCTCGGTGGAATCGACGGCCTACCACGAAGGCGTGCCGGGACATCACATGCAGCTCTCCATCGCGCAGGAGATGCCGAGCCTGCCTCCGTTCCGGCAGCACGCCTTCTTCACCGCCTATATCGAGGGATGGGCGCTTTATTCGGAGCGGCTGGGAAAGGAAGTCGGCTTCTACCAGGACCCGTACAGCGACTACGGACGGCTGCAGGACGAGATGCTGCGCGCCATCCGCCTGGTGGTGGACACCGGATTTCACTACAAGAAGTGGACCCGCCAGCAGGTGGTGGACTTCTTCCACGCGCACTCGGCGGTGGACGAGCCGGACGTGCAGAGCGAGACCGACCGCTACATCGCCTGGCCGGGACAGGCGCTGGGATACAAGATCGGGCAGCTCAAGATCCTGGAGCTGCGGGAGCGGGCGAAAAAAGAATTGGGCGATAAGTTCGACCTGCGCGGATTCCACGATGAGGTGCTGGGCGCAGGCGCGCTGCCGCTGGATGTGCTGGAGGCGCGGGTGAACGAGTGGATCGAGGGACAGAAGTCGCGGGTGGCGAGACGATAATTCGACGGGATTAGCGATTAGCAGTTAGAGCTCTTGCAGCTCCCGATGAGCAGGACGCGCTGCGAAGACTCGGGCAGTAGCAGCGGATCGGACCAGGCGAGGGTGCTGGCCAGCGAGCGCGCGGTTTCCACCTGGGCGGCCCCGATGAGCAGCGCGAGTCGACGGGAAGCGTCGGGGAATTGCTGCAGCAGATGTAGCGCCGTGGGAAGGATTTGCTGGAAGCGCTCGACGGCGCGCAGGGTGATGGTGACGTCAGTCGCGGGCGAGGGCGCCCGCGCCACATCGTTTTCGGTGCTATCCAGGCCAGCCCCGGCGAGGGCGCCGGGGCCTACAGTCTTGAATTCTTCTCTAGCATCCACCAGCTTGAACTCTTCTTTAACTTCTCTAACGTCCACCAGCTTGAGTTCTTCTCTAGCTTCGCTAGCGTCCACCAGCTTGAGTTCTTCTCTAGCTTCTCTTGCGTCCACGAGATTTAATTCGTGCTTAGATTCGCTCGCGTACTCCTCGGCGCGCAGAGCAAGGATTTCGACATCGGTGAGTTGCAGGGCGCGGACCAGTTCGCGCAAAAAGGTGGCTTTGCGCTGGTTGGACTCCAGCAGCGTGGCGTGCAGTGCCGGCGCCCAAATCTTGATCGGCATGCCGGGAAAGCCGGCGCCGGAGCCAAGGTCGAACAGCTTCCAGGTTCCAGGTCCCAGTTGCCGGCCTTCGGGATAGAGGCGCCGGGCGGCGAACAGGGATTCCCCGAAGTGGCGGGTGACGACCTGATCCGGGTCGCGGACGGCGGTGAGGTTGATGCGCGCATTCCAGCGCTGCAGCAGGTCGAGATAGGCGGCCAACTGCGCCAGTTGTGCGCCGGTGAGGGAGTGCCCGCCGAGATAGGGAGCGAGCAGGGCGGCGATGCGGGCGGCGTCCATCTTCGAGTTTCAGTTTCGAGTTTCGGGCGGGGAAAGGCAAGGATGTTCCGGGCGAAAGCACAGGCGAGGGCGCCGCGGCAAAGCACACGCGAGGGCGCGTGTGCCACAGGCAGGTTGCCACACGCAGGTTGCCACACGCGTGTGCCAAAACCACCAGAGTGTCACGAGACCGCAAACGAAGAGAACCGGCTGGTCATTGGCCTGGTTCGCCGCCGTGGCAGACACTGCACTGGCGGCGGCCTTTGATGCTGTTGAGCCGTCCTTCGACGACGGCAGCCGTGTGGCCGGCGCTGGCAAACAGGCGCTGCTCGTAGCGCGCGGTGTGCAGTTGCCACTTTTGTAGTTCCGCCTGCAGGGCGAGGCGCGCGGCGGGATCGGCGACGGCGGGCAGCAATGCCTGCACGCGGAAAATGCTGGCGCGCAGTTCGGCAAGATCGACGCGGTCGGCATCGAGTTGCTCGGCGGTAGAGAAGTGGAAGCTGCCGGCGCGTCCGCCGGCGAGTTCCTGCGGCATCGGCGGCCATTGCGAGGTCACCGGCAAAGGAAACAGCAAGATGAGCAGCAGAACGATAAGCAGAATGGCAGCCTTGGTCTTCATGGTGTGTCACCTCGGCTGCCAGCATTGTAGGCCCCCTGGAAAGGCAGAGGGACGACGAGTGGAAGAGGATTCGGCGGCCGAGTTTCAGGATGGGAATTGAGTTGTGAGTTCTTTCACCGCAAAAAATGAAGGCCGGCTGCGGAGCCGGCCTTCTGGATCAAATCGCGCAGAAGAGACGAATTAGGCTTTCTTGGGGGCGATGGAATCCTTCACTGCCTTGGCGAGATAGAACTTCGCCGTGGTCTTGGCCGCGATCTTGATCGGCTCGCCAGTTTGCGGGTTGCGGCCCATGCGCGCCTTGCGCTGAACTTTCTTCAAGCGTCCCAGGCCAGGAAGAACGAACATGCCATTCTTCTTGGTCTCTTTCACCGCCGTCTCAGCCAGGGTCTCCAGAAACGCGGCCGCGGTCTTGTTGTTGGTGCCGACCTTCTCGGCCACGTGGCGGACAAGCTGAGTCTTGGTCATGCCAGCTGCCATAGTTCCTCCTTAATAAGTTGAGTCCAGGATTCGCAACTCAGTGGCGGTCATGTTACAACAGGGCGCGAGGGCTTGAGAAGCTGCAAAGCCTGATTTTATGCGGGTTTTTCGCACCGGGCTGTGGAAAACCCTCTAAAAACGCGTGTTCTGCGTGTCGCGGGGACGAAACATAGGCAGCAAGCGCCTTTCCGAGAGGTAAGTTCCCCTTTTGGGGAGCGGCTGGGCCGGTTGGCGATGCGATAATTAAGGATTGAACCGACGGCGGCGGAGATCGCCGGGGAGACTGGCTTGAGCTGTGCGATTTGTCATGAACGCAAGGAGAAGCGCTTTTGCCCGGCGGTGCACGACCGCATCTGTCCCATCTGCTGCGGCCGGGAGCGCGAGGTGACGCTGGATTGTCCCAGCGATTGTCCTTACCTGCAGCAGGCGCGCAAGAACGAGGGCGCCAATCACCTGCGCGAGTTGGACCGCGACGCGGTGATGGCGCACATCGACGTCCCGGAGACGTTTCTGTATGAGCACGAGCCGCTGATGGGCGGCATGAGCTTCGCCATCGCGCAGGCGGCGCGGCGCGATCGTGCCATTTACGACCGCGACATTATCCAGGCGCTGGCGGCCATGGCGAAAACCTACGAGACGCAGGTCAGCTCAGGACTGATCTACGAGCAGCCGACCACCAGCCCGATGCAGCATGCCATCGCCGCTGAAATTTCCCGGATGCTGCAGGAGTTCCGCAAGACCGAGGAGCAGAACCGGGGCTACTCGACGCTGAAGGACAGCGAGGTCCTGAAGGCGCTGGTGTTCACCTTGCGGCTGGCGCAGGGCAAGACGTCGGGCAGGCCGAAGTCGCGGGGCTTCCTGGATTTCCTGTACGCCAATTTTCCGGAGCGGCCGGTGGCGGGCGCGCCGGAGGGCAGCAGGATCATTGTGCCGTAGGGAAAGTCAGAAGTAAGAAGTAGGAACATGCGCGGTAACACACCTGTCTCAATGTCGCGGCATGTGCGCGTACAGCAGCCAGACCAGGAATGCCAGCAGGGACATCATCAGAACAGTCCAACAGAGTGAAACCACGCCCACGGCCAAGCGCACGGGATGATTGGTGGAGAAGCTGCGCGCGAGCAATACGATGGCCGCGATGAGGCACGCCGGCGTGACCGCGAGGGCTGTGACAATGCCCATCTCGGCGAGACCACCAGCAACGGCACCGATCCCGGTCGCCTTGTTCTGCGATATTCCCCGAAACGCGGTGGCCAAGCCGACGATGATCGGCAGGCACGACAACCATGCCAGCGCAAGGCCCCAATAAAAATGGTTGCGCCTGCGATGGTCATCGGAATGAAGGCGTTGGCCGCAGGCCGCGCACACGGCAGCCTTGGTAGGCGGAATGTTGCTGATCGCAGGGATATCGGACACGATGCGTAGTTTAATGCGGATTCTGCCGCAGGCGGAAGCGTACTCGAGTTTTTCGAGCTGCATCCGCAGAACCGGTGTCAGAAAAAGCACACGCGAGGGCGCGTGTGCCACAAGCACAGCCTCATTCGCAGCGCGTCTGCTGGCATCCGGAAACGAAGGCGGTCATGAACTGGACCGCCGGCACCTGGGTGCCGTTGGAGAGGGTATAGGTGCGGTTCAAGCGAAAGATGCCGGTGTTGTCCAGGGTGCCGAGGATCTTCACTAGGTCAATGTCGCTGGCGCCGCTGCCGGTGGAGTCGGTGGAAATGGCGCCAACCTGGTAGCAACTGGAGCCGCCGCCGTTTCGGCAAAAGATGATGGTGTAGGTCACGTCGGTGGTGGCGTTCTCCAGCGCGATGTGCGCGGTGCTGTCAGTCACGGTGACGCTGCCGTGCTTCAGGGCGTCGCCACCCGGCGTCTCGCCGGCCGTCCCGCTGTTGATGGAACTGGCCTGCTTCAGGCTGGAGCGATACTGCATCCCGCTGCCGGGCGCGTTGAACCCGCTGACGAACTCGGCGGTGTTATCGCGCACCACGGCAAAAACGCCGGCCCAGGTTCCGTTCTGCGGGAACTGGAACTTCACGGTCGCAGCTCCCGCCACGTCGGTGGTGAAGGCGGTGATCGTGGTGCAGGCATTCTGCTGTGCGTCGGGGAGCGGGCTGGGATAAGGGCAGTAGTCCAGCGCGGAGGACATCATGGCCGCCGCGTGGCTCAACTGCAGAGTGCCTGATCCGTCGTCGGCAACCGCGTTGATGGTGATCTGGCCGCCGACGGTCCCACTGCCGTTCTGCTGGATCATGAATGCCTGGAACATGCCGGGGTTGGGATTGCTGGACGGCGCCGGCGCAGGCGGGGGCGGAGTTGGTGGCGGCGGGCTAGGTGGCGGTGGTGTCGGCGAAGGGGGCGTCGGGGTGGTTGGGGCTGAAGGAGGCGGTGGCGTCGGCGTGGTCGGAGTTGAAGGAGCCGGCGTGGCAGTCGAGCTGGCAGGCGGGTTGGAGGAGGCCATGGGCGAGGCAGGGTTGCCGCCGCAAGCGCTGCAAGCGAGCAGCAACGCCGCCATGGAGAGGAGGAAAATCAACCGGGTGGGCGTCTTCACGGAAGTGGCTCCTGGCGCGGCTTTCGGGGCTGTTAACAGCGGAGATGCAGCCCCTGGAGCGCGAGTTGCGGCACCAGCTTGGGATTTCGCGAGCTGCTACTTAGCTGCCGGGCAATGTCACAGGAAGCTTCTCTGACCTGCATTCATGCTGAACCGCTGGGCGAGGTAGTTGCGGACCACGTCGGACGCGTCGTGCTTCTCGCCGTCGACCGCGTAGTTCATGCGACGCATGTCGTCGGTGGTGATGCGCAGCTGCTCCAGGGTCGATCGCATCCCGGCAATGTCCTGCAGAGCCTCCGGCCTGACGATGGGGACTGCGTCGTAGGGCGGGAAGTAGTGCCGGTCGTCCTGGAGAACGACCAGGCCCAGGGCGCTGATCATGCCGTCGGTGTTCGAGCCGGCCACGATGTCCACCTGCCTGGCTTGGAGCGCTCGATAGAGCAGCCCCAGGTCCATCACGCGGGGCGGGGCGGCGAAGTGCAGCCCGTAAGTTGCCGCCAGCCCGGGAAAACCATCCGCACGCTCCAGGAATTCGTAACCCACGCCAATGCGCATGCTCGGAGCGTAGGCCGCGAGTTCGGAGAGCCGGGTGATTCCCTTGGCGCGCGCGTCCTCACCGCGCATGGCGAGCGCGAAGGAGTTGTTAAACCCCAGTGACGGCAGAACCGCGAGGTTGAATCGTTCCTGGTACTGGCGGCGCACGGTCTCAAACACGCGGCGCGAATCGGAGGTCACGGGCTGCTTGAGGATGGCGGCCAGCGCGGTGCCCGTGTACTCGACGTAGACATCGATGCGTCCGGCGAGGATAGCCTGGTGACAGATATACGTGCCGGCAAGATAGAAGCGGCGCTCCACGGGAATGGCGATGCGCTGTTCCAGGCTCTGGGCCAGGAGTTCGCCGAGCACCAGCTGTTCGGTGAAATTCTTGGTGCCGATGGAAACCCGATGTTGGCGTCGCCGGCAGCCGGCAAGCAGCAGACCGGCGGTGGCAGTCAGGAATGTGCGGCGATTCATATCACCGCCGCGGGCGCTGGATCAGCCGCTGCAGCAGTCCGATTGCGCCGTCGGCGGCCAAGGCCATAATCGCCGCCGGGACCGCGCCCGCCAGGATCACGTTGTTGTCCACCATCGCCAGGCCGCGAAAGATGAACTCGCCGAGACCTCCGGCGCCGATGGCGGCGGCGATGGTTGCGACCCCGATAGTGATAACCGCCGCCACCCGGATGCCGCCGAGGATGACCGGAGTGGCGAGCGGGAGTTCCACATGCCACAGCACCTGGCGCTGGGTGAGTCCCATGCCGGTGGCGACCTCGAGCACGGTCGAGTCGACCTCACTGACGCCGGTGTAGGTGTTGCGCACGATGGGCAGCAGGGCATAGAGCGCCAGGGCAATGATGGTCAAGCGGTCGGCGCGCGCGCCTACCCAGGGAATCGGCAGCAGCAGTCCGAAGAGGGCGAGGCTGGGGATGGTTTGAATCACGCTGTTGGTCCCGAGCACGGCGGCTCGCGCTTTTTTGTACCTCACCAGCAACACACCGAGCGGTATTCCAACCAGGAGCGAAAGGGCCATGGACCACAGGACCAGGCGGAAATGCTCCAGCGTCAGGGTGGCAACTTCCGCGCGATGCTTGAGGACGAACTCGAGAAATGACATGAGCGATCACCCGTTCAGCGGTTGCGAGTTGCGATAGGTCTCACGATAGGCGCGGATCCGTTGGTCGGTGGAGGCGAGGAATTCTTCCCGGGTGAACGGCCCCATGCTTTTCCCGCTCTCCAGCAGGGCGATGCGATTGCCCAGCAGCAGCGCCTCGTTGACGTCGTGAGTGACGAAGACGACGGTGGTGCCGAGCTGCTTGCGCAGCGAAGCGAACTCGCGCTGCAGATCGGCGCGGCTCAGGGGATCGAGCGCCCCGAAGGGTTCGTCCATCAGCAGGATGGGCGGGCCGGCCGCCAGGGCGCGCGCCAATCCGACGCGCTGCCGCTGTCCTCCGGAAAGCTCCTGCGGATAGCGCCGCGCAAACTCTTCGTACGGCAATCCCACCAGCGACAAAATTTGCCGCACGCGGTGGGCAATGCGTTCTTTGTCCCAGCGCTCGGCCCGTGGAATCAGGGCGACGTTCTGCTCCGCGGTGTAGTGAGGAAAGAGCCCGACATCCTGCACCGCGTAACCGATCCTGCGGCGCAATTGAATGGGGTCCCATTCGAGCGTGGTGCGGCCTTCCACGCGCACCTCGCCGCGCGTGGGGCAGAGCAGCCGGTTGATGAGCTTCAGCGTGGTGGTCTTGCCGGAGCCGCTGCGTCCCAGGAGGATGAGGATTTCGTCGCGGCGGACGGCGAGGTTCAGGTCAGAAAGGAGCGGGCGATCTCCGTTGACGGCGTAATCGACGTGGACAAATTCGATCGCAATCTCTGGGTTCATCGATTGCCGCCCTGCGTCGCACCGGCAGCAGGCGTGGTTCGTGCGCGCGCTCGCTCACCAGCGTACCAGACGAGGAAGCCGGGCGCGAAACCGCGCCCTCATCACAGGCCCGCCACTTCATCAAGTTGTAGCCATAGATCGCCAGGCAGAAGAGGTTCGCGGCGATGAACCCGGATTGCGAGGTTCGCAGCCCGATCACGCTGATGACAACGCTGTTGGTTCCCGCCACGATCCATCCCGACCACAGGCGGCGGCCGATCAGCACCGTGGAAAGCACGGTGAGCAAACACGAAATGTAGTCCAGGCGAAGCACGGGGGCTTCATTGATATCCGAATTGCCGGCAAAGCGAAATGCGCAAGAAGCCGTAGGCGGGACGGCGCGGGGATTAAGGCCCTCTAGGGTTTTCATCGGAGATGGAGTCCGTGTTTACTTGCCGATGCAGAAGGTGGAGAAGATCAGGTTGAGGATGTCGTCGGAGGTAGTGGCGCCGGTGATCTCGTCGAGCGGGCGCAGCGCGCCGTAGAGGTCGAGCAGGAGCATCTCGTGCGGCGTGTGGCTTTCGACCGCGGCGGTGGCGGCCGTGAGCGCGGTCAGCGCGGCTTCCACCAGCTTCTGCTGGCGAAGGTTGGTGAGGAACGCGGTCTCCTGCTGGGGCGCGCCGCCGGCTACGTGCTGAAGGATGGCATTGCGAAGTTCGGGGATGCCGGCGCCGGTGAGGGCGGAGGTGGGAAGAATCGGGCGATCGGGTGATCCGGTGATCGGGTGATCGCTTCCCTCAGCGGCTAAAGCCGATGCGCCCAACAATTCTGTTTCGGCGCGGCTGAAGCCGCGCCCCTTCAAAACAGCAGGTTCCTCGTCGGGCTGACACCCTCCTCGGAATGACACATCTTCCGACTTTACGCTGTCGACTTTGGATTCTGCGCTGCCGCCCGTCGGCCGCCGGCCGTCGACTAAGTCGGCCTTGTTACCGACCACAATCGCAGCGCGTCCGCCGACGTGCTCGATCAGCTCCTGATCTTCCCCGGTCAGCGGTCGGGAGGCGTCGGTGACCACCAGCACGAGGTCGGCGTCGGCGAGCGCTTCCATGGACTTGCGAATGCCGATGGATTCGGCCTCGTCGAGCGCCTGGCGGATGCCGGCCGTGTCCACCAGGTGCACCGGGATGCCGCCGATGGCCACGGTTTCGGTGACCAAATCGCGCGTGGTGCCCGGGGCGGCGGTCACGATGGCGCGCTCGCGCTCCACCAGCCGGTTGAACAGCGAAGACTTGCCGACGTTGGGGCGACCCACAATTGCCAGCGTCAGGCCTTCGTGCACCAGCTTGCCGTAGGCGAAGGAGCGGCACAGCTCGCGCAGCGGCGCGGCGACGTCCTGTATGCGCGCCAGGATTTGCGGGCCGGGAAGAACTGAGACGTCGTCCTCGGCGAAGTCGACGCCGGCTTCCAGGGTGGCAATCAACGCCACCAGCTTCTGCTTGATGGGGGCGAGGCGATGGGAGAGCGCGCCGCCCAGCTGCTGCGCCGCCACGCGTGCCTGGTAGAGGGTTTGTGAGTCGATCAGGTCGCGGACGGCCTCCGCCTGGGTCAGGTCAAGCCGGCCATTGAGGAAGGCGCGCAGGGTGAACTCGCCGGGGTCGGCGAGGCGGGCGCCGCGGGCGAGAGCGAGTTCGACAATATGTCGTAACACGACAGGTGAGCCGTGGGCGGAAATTTCGACCAGGTCGTCGGTGGTGTAGGAGTGCGGCTTGGCGAAGAAAGTGACGACGACCTCGTCGATCTTGGTTCCTGGTTCTGGGCAGCCGGGGGCGGCTGCCCCTACGTGATTGGTTCGTGCGGGGCCGGGTTCGATGAGCTCGCCGAAGATAGCGTGGTTGGGCTCAAGCTCGCGAGGCAGGCGGAGCATGGGGGCGGCGATGGCACGCGCGTCGGGTCCGGCAAGGCGCACGATGCCCAGGCCGCCGCGGCCGGGAGGCGTGGAGATGGCGACGATGGTGTCGTCTAGATTCACAGTTTCAGTTTCTAGTTTCAGTTTCGAGATTGCATGTCGGCAGCTACGCCGCACATGATAGCGAGCAATCGCGGGCGAGGGCGCTCCCGGGCCACAATTTCATTGCCGGCCGACATTGCGCATTGGAAAGCCTCATCAGCGGCAAGTCAAATTGAGCAGTATAGGGGTCCTTCGACTCGGGCGTGCGCCCTCGCTCAGGATGACAACCTGAAAAGCCCGAACTGAAACTCGAAACTGAAACTTGAAACTGAAACTATCTTCGGCGTCCGAAGCGGGGCGAGGCGGCGGGGCGGGCCTTATAGTCCTTGGGATAGACGACGACATGGCGGCCGGCAGCCTCGCCGGCGCTCTCGGTGCGCAAATCGGAGTGGTCGCGCAGGGCGAGGTGGACGATGCGGCGCTCGCGCGAGGTCATGGGACCGAACTCGTAGGGCATGCCGGTCTTGCGCACCCGTTCGGCGGCCACGTCGGCGGCCATGCGCAGCTCCTGGATGCGCATCGCGCGAAAGCCGCGGCAATCGAAGCTGACGCGATCGTGCTCCTCGCGTCCCAGGCGCAACATCTCCAGCGCCAGGTGCTCGAAGGAGCGCAGCAGTTCGCCGCCGCGCTCCAGCAGCAGGTCGCTGTCGGGGCCGGAGAGTTCCACCAGGATGTCGGGCTTCTCCCAGTCGCGTTCCTCGGGAAGCGGGGGATCGACGGTGATGCGGTACTTCAGCTTGAAGCCGCCCTTGACGATGGCGGCGCGGAGAAAGCTCTCGACTTTTTTGGCAGAAGCGACTTTGTCCGCGAGCGGCATGGAGAATGTTGTAACACGGCCGGCGGTCGACGGTCGACGGTCGATGGCCGGGAATCGATGCCGGGAGCTACCAGCTACAGTTACGCCTGTCCCTTTTTGCGGGCGCGTTTTTCCGCTTCGGCACGCATTTCCTTGCCGAAGTGGGTGTTGTTCATCCAGTACTGCTGGATGATGGAAACCAGGTTGCCCATGACCCAGTAGGTGCAAAGCCCGGAGGGCAAATTCCACGAGATGAAGCCCAGCATGAGCGGCATCATCAAGGTCATGATTTTCTGCTGCGCCGGATCCATGCCCGCCTGCGGCGTCATCTTCTGCATCACCAGCGTGCTGATCACGATGAGGATGGGCATGATGAACTTGGGGTCGGGCGCCGACAAATCGTGCAGCCAGAGGAACTGCGCGTGCCGCAACTCGATGGCGCTGCCCAGCATGGAATAGAACGCCACCAGGAAGGGGAACTGGATGAGCATGGGGATGCAGCCGCCCATCGGACTGGCGCCCTCGCGCTTGAACAGCGCGGCAATTTCCTGGTTCATCTCCTGCTTGCGCGGATCGCGCATGGTGTACTTCTCGTACTTCTTCTTGATGGCGTTGACCTGGGGCTGGAGCTTCTGCATCTTCAGCGCCGACTTCATGCTGGTGAGACGCAGCGGGAAGACCAGGACGTTGATGATGACGGTGAGGATGATGATGGCCCATCCCCAGTTGTGGATCCAGTGGTCGTAAGTCCAGCGCAGCCAGAGAAACAGCGGCTTGGCGATGAAGCCGAGATAGGTTCCGAAATCGACCAGGCTCTCCAGATTGCCCGCCTGCTGGCCGGGCAGCGCGGGCGCCTTCACCGACTGCAGCACGTCCAGGTTCTTCGGTCCGGCGAAGAGGCGCTCGCGGGTCGTGGCGGTGCTGCTGCCGACGGCGGCGCCGACCAACTCAAGCTTCACCTTGCCGGCGTCGGGCTTGGCCAGGTCCTTGGGAACTTCGATCGCGTTGCGCAGCGTGACCAGCACCGCGGTCTTGGGATCGTCGGGCAGGAAGGAAGCGGCGAAGTACTGGTCGGCGGCCGCGGCCCAGGCAAACGGACCGTTGATGGTGGCGCCGCTGCTGATTTTCTTCACCGCCTGGCGCACCACCTTCTCGCCGCCATGCCAGTTCTTCTCGCCGGCGTAGTAGTCAACCGTGGCGGCGGCATAGGCGGCGGGGTTGGCCTGGTCGCCGAAGCCGGCCGGCCACGACGGAAGGGCGCGCACCGGTTGCCCGTTCTGCGTGACTGAGGTTTCGATCTTCACCACGTAGGAGTGGTCGAAGTGAAAGCTCTTGCGGACAGTGGTTTCCCCGTCGGCGTACTCGAAGCTGATGTCGGCGGGCGCCTGCAGCGTCCCGTTGCCGCTGGCAACGTAGAGCGCGTCGGCCAGTTTCTTGCGCAGGCCCTCGTCGTAGGTCCACAACGAGAGCGGATAGCCGTACTGCTGCGCCGCGGCCTGGTGGACCAGCTCGAGCGGCGCGCCATGTTCGTCGTGATATTTCTTCAGCACCCACGACTTCACCTGCGCACCGCGATTGGTGAAAACGATCCGGTACAGACCGTTTTCGATCACCGTTTCCTGCTCGGCGGCGGCTTCGCGCGTCGCGACGCCCTTGCGCGCAGGCGCCTTCCGTTTCGCCGCAGGAGCGGGAACGGGGGCGGGCGCGGGAGCGGGCGCCGGAGTGGGGGCCGGCTGGGTGGCGGCCGGCTTCTGCTCGGGCGCGGGCGCCTGCGGTTTGATGAACTTGGTCAGCAGCGGCTGGGAGATGAGCAGGACGGCAAAGGTGAGGACGAAGACGATCAGCAGCCGCTTCTCCATGCCGGGGTCCTGCTGCGGGTTTTGCATTCCGTTCAAATCAGTTCCGATCGTTGATGCGAGTGTGAGGCCGCGGAATTTGTTCCGGCTTGCGAGTACAAGCCGCCGCGGCAAGGCGGCGCCGGGTCGAAGCCGCCGCGCGAAAACGGATGGCAACGCAGCAGCCGCCAGGCGGCCAGCACCGCGCCCCGGGCCGGGCCGTGGAGTTCAATGGCGTCGCGGGCGTATTGCGAGCAGGAGGGCACGTAGCGGCAAGCCGGCAGCAGCAGCGGCGAGAGCAGCCGCTGGTAGAGACGAATTGCGAGCAACAGTGCGCGTTTCATTTCTAAGAATTCTCAGCCAGCTAACGATTCAAGCGCGGCGCGGCTCCTTACCGGCAATCACCTGGAAGGCGCCAGCGATCTCGGAATCCAACGCCGTAAACTCCGCCCGCAGGACCGACTTCTTGGGGTTGATGACCACGTCCACCGCCGTCGCCAGCGTTGCCAGGTTGCGCCGCACGGCTTCGCGCAAGCGGCGCTTGATGCGATTGCGCTCGACCGCGCCGCCGAGTACGCGCCCCACCGTGAGCCCCACGCGAGGACCTGTCTGTTCCCGCGCTGCGGCAACCTGCTGGCGGCGCAAATAAAAAATCGTCATGTGGGCGGCGAAGTGCCGGCGTCCCTGCTTGTACACCCGCTGAAAATCCGCATGACGCAGCAGCTTCCAGGCCTTGCCCCGCGTCGGCCTGCGCGCCGCGCGGCGAGCGGCAGGTTTCGGCGTCCCGCTCTCCCGGTTTGCCCCGCGCTCATCGGCCGGAGCGCAGCAACGCGCTGGCTCGGGCCAGGGAACCTCGGCGCGCGCTGCGAAGGAATGGGACAGGGCTTTCACCGCGACATGAGGCGGCAGGCTATTCCCGGAATCCGGGCTTCACCGAGACGCGCTTGCGCCCCTTGGCGCGCCGGCGCGAGAGCACCGCTTGTCCGCTCTTGGTCTTCATCCGGGTACGAAATCCGTGCGTCTTCGAGCGGTGACGCCGGTTGGGCTGGAACGTGCGCTTCGGCATGAACGAGTGCTGCTCCTCAGTCGAGAAAATTATGCTGGGGCCAAACGTAGAGTATAGCTGAGGGCGGCGGGCGGTGGCTAGGGTTGTCGGCCCGCGAAGTCCCGGACCGGAGCCGGCGCGATATTCCGGGAATAAATTTTCGCGTGGAGAAACTACGCGGCAGGAAACAAATTGACACCGCGATGGAAACGTTGTTACGAGTCGAAACTTTTTTCGCGCGCGAGTGCACCACGCTTGCGTCATTACCGATTCAATACTTGACATGTCGTGTCGACTTGATTCAATTTTTCGCTTTCGATTTTCTGAGCGCTGCAACAATTCAGTCACGCAGAAAATTTTCGTGCTAGTATGCGACCGAGATTGAGAAAGGCAATATTGCCCAGTAATAGTGCAACGCTGAGAGTTTCCCAGCGCCGCAAGCAAACGTCCTAGGATTTCCTCTCCTGAACCGAGCAGTGCACGGCTCACAGCGCGTCGCCCGCGCCACGGCGGCAGCTTTGAGCGTAGGAAGAAAAAATCCGCGGCCTGAAAAAAGGCGCGAACCAAGGTATACGCCGGATTCCTCCAGCCGGATTTCGGTGAGAAATTGGAATGGTCATGTCCCTGTCGTCCGCAACCGCCGCCGTGAATCCCTGGATGCGCATCCTGGATGCGCTGGAAAAGAAAATCAATCGCCACTCCTACGACACCTGGCTGAAGCCGACGCGCTTCAGCCACTCCGACGATCACACGCTGTTCGTGCTGGTGCCGAACAAGGAATTCGGCGACATGGCGGAGCGCTATGTCGACCTGATCCTGGAAGCGATCGACGTTTTGGGGCTGGAGTTCCAGGACGTGGCGTTCGTGACCGGAGCGGCGCAAGCTCCTCCCCCGGTTTCTGCCGCCTCCAGCACCCCGGTGCGGCACGATGGCGGATTTTCCTCCACGCCGGCGGTCACCATGACCGGGCCGGCAGCGTCGGTGAACAAAGTGCAACAGCAACAGCGCTTCGATTGGGACAGCGCGGCGCAATTGAATCAGCGCTACACGTTCGAGGGCTTCGTCTGCGGCGCCGGCAACCAGTTCGCGCACGCCGCGGCCCAGGCGGTGGCGGAGAATCCCTCCAAGGCCTACAACCCGCTGTTCCTCTATGGCGGCGTCGGCATGGGCAAGACCCACCTGATGCAAGCCATCGGACACGAGGTGAAGAGGAGCAACCCGCAGGTCTCCATCTGCTACCTGTCGAGCGAGCGCTTTACCAACGAGATGATCAACTCGCTGCGCTACGACAAGATGACCAGCTTCCGCGACAAGTTCCGCACCGTCGACGTGCTGCTGATTGACGACATCCAGTTCCTGGCGCAGAAGGAGCGGACGCAGGAAGAGTTCTTCCACACCTTCAACGCGCTGCACGAATCGATGCGGCAGATCGTGATCGCCAGCGACCGCCCGCCGAAGGAGCTGGCGGAGATCGAAGACCGGCTGCGCTCGCGCTTCGAGTGGGGATTGATCGCCGACATCCAGCCTCCCGACCTGGAAACCAAGGTCGCCATTTTGCAGAAGAAGGCGGAGTCGGAGCGGGTGCAACTGCCCACCGACGTGGCGTTGTTCATCGCCTCCAACATTCGCTCCAACGTGCGCGAACTGGAGGGAGCGCTGATCCGGTTGATCGCGCACTCCTCGCTCATCGGGCAGGAGATCACGCTGCCCTACGCGCAGCAGGTGCTGAAGAACTTCATCGATTCGCAGCAGCGCAAGGTGACCATCGATTCTATCCAGAAGGCGGTGGCGGAGCAGTTCGGGCTGCGGCTGGCGGAGATCAAGGCCAAGAACAACTCGCGCGCCATCGTCTACCCGCGGCAGATTGCCATGTACCTGGCCAAGCACATGACCGATTCGTCACTGCCGGAGATCGGGCGCCAGTTCGGCGGCAAGCACCACACCACGGTGCTGCACTCCATCGACAAGATCGATACCGTCCGCAAGAACGACAAGGACCTGAACCGGATGCTGAACAAGCTGACCGAGAGCTTGGGCGGATGACGGGAATCGGGACGCAGGCGAGCACGGCGACGAGCCGTGCTTTTTTTGTGGGCGCAGCATGTTGCCGCGACCGAAGGCGGCCGCGGCCCTAATAGTTTCGGCGAGGTTCAAGGGCAGCCCCGGCGAGGCGCCGGGGCCTACAATTCATTGCGGTAATCAAATTTTATGTTCGCAAGCGCAAAGGCTCTTCGAGCAGTGATCCGGTACTACACGCAAAGTGCCTTGGGGAAAACGCAGGAGCGGGAACTTACGGTGAATCGCGGCCTGGAACGGCTTTTCCGCTACGCGAACAGGTTTTCCGAAGCCCGCCCTGTGGACGAAATGTGGAAGCGGTGCAAGCCTGGGACATTCGGCCCGGGGCGGCGGTTTTATAGTGTGTCAAGCACAATCGAATGCCCTTATGAACAGGCTCCGCAAAACCGGCAAGTGGCGCTCCCGAAGTGAGTTGGGCGGGTTCTCCACATTTCCGGCCTGAACGGCTTCTACTGCTGTTTTATTGTTTTTTCTTTTGATATAAGTTTAGTCCAAGAAGTAAGCGGCAAAGCACACGCGAGGGCGCGTGTGCCACAGGGGCAGATCGTAAGCGGGGCATCCCAGAACGCGCCACAAGTTCCGGGGTCCGCCGGGAGGGGCACAGCAGTGACGGAAACGACGGCGACGCGCGTATCGGAGGTCCCCGAGGTCAAAGGGGGCGCTATGGAAATCACGGTCAGCAAGAACGATCTGCTGAAGGAACTGACGGCCACCCAGGGCGTGGTGGAGCGCAAGACCACCATTCCCATCTTGTCGAACTTCCTGTTCGAGGCCGCCGGCGATCGCCTGTCGATTACGGCGACCGACCTGGACCTGAGCTTGCGCACCGGCTGCCCGGCCAAGGTCAAGAAGGAAGGCGCGTGCACCATTCCGGCGCGGCGGCTGTTCGACTACGTCAAGCTGCTGCCCGACGGGGAAATCACCATCAAGCTGCTGGACAATCATTGGGTGAACCTGCGCCTGGGGCGGTCCAATACCAAGATGGTGGGAATGGCGCGCGCCAATTTTCCCAGCCTGCCCGCGTTTCCCACCACTACGGCTTACAAGCTGCCGGCGCAGGTGCTGCACCGCATGATCTCCAAGACCATCTTTGCCATCTCCAACGAGGAATCGCGCTACACCCTCAACGGCGCGCTCCTGGTGTTGAAGCCGGAGGCGATGGTCATGGTGGCCACCGACGGCCACCGCCTGGCGCATATCGAGAACGGCACGCCGCGCTTCCACGGACTCTCGGGCGAGATGCGCATCCTGGTGCCGAAGAAGGCGATGGGCGAACTGAACTCGCTGCTCAACGACTACGATGGCGAGGAGTTGGAGTTCGCCAAGGATGAATCCACGCTCTTCTTCCGTCTCGGTGACCGCCTGCTGACCTCGCGCCAGTTGACCGGGCAATTCCCCAACTACGAAGCGGTGCTGCCGCGCGACAACAACAAGTCGGTCACCGTGGCGACCGACGGAATTTCTTCGGCCATCCAGCGCGTGGCGCAATTTGCCGACGAGCGCAGCGGAGCGATTCGCCTGCGCCTCGACAAGGGCGAGATCAAGGTGTCGTCGTCGTCGAGCGACGCCGGCGAGTCGGAAGATTCGATCGAGACCAGCTACCAGGGCGACGCGCTCACCATCGGCTTCAACAGCCAGTACCTGCTGGATTTCTTCAAGGCAGCCGGCACCAGCGACGTGCGCTTCGAATTCAAAGACCCGCAGTCGGCGGGCCAGTTGCGCCCCGAGGAGCCGCCCGACAGCGACTACAAGTACCGCTACATCGTGATGCCGATGAGGATCTGAGAATCGGATCATTCCAAGGAGTGCCAAAATGGGGCGAGCCAATCGCCCCATTTATTTTTTTCTGCGCAGGCGCCCTCCACTGGCAGCAGTATCATTTGGCCCCATTTGCCTCGTGCCGAGGAGTTTGGTATGTGGAAACTTGTCGTTCTCTGTTGCTGCCTGGTGGTGGCTTGTGGCACCGCGTTGTCGCAAGGATTGTCGCCGAGTGCAGGCGCAGCCTCCGAAGGCCTGTACACCAACCTGTTTTTCGGCATGAATTACAAGCTGCCGGCGGACTGGCGGGTGGCCTACATTGGCCTCGATGGACCCTGCGAGCGCGAGTGCATGCTGCTGGACGTGCGGCCGCCGGGAGAGAGGTCGCGGCGCGCGCTTACCATCACGGCGGAAGCGTCCGCGGGCAGCCTGGAGCGGTTCGCCTTGGCCGGCATTGCGCTGGAGAAGTTGGGCGCGACCAGGAGTGCGCCGCCTCGGGAGATCAGCATTGCAGGTCGCAAGTGCTTGCGCGCCGACTACCGCTCGACGCTTGTTTCCGGCGAGGTCTATTACACCCTGGTCGTAGTTCCCGACAAGCACTACTCGCTGGTATTCTCTTTCAGCTCCGAATCGCGCAAGCACCTGGACACGATGGTCAGTGAGCTGCAAAAGGCCATTACCTTCGTCGGCCAGACCTGAAGGAGGCAACCATGAAGGGCTTCAAGCAATTCCTGTTGCGTGGCAACGTGGTGGACCTGGCGGTGGCGGTGGTGATCGGCGCCGCCTTCGGCGCCGTGGTCACGGCCCTGGTGAAGGACCTGCTGACGCCGCTGATTGCCGCGATCGTGGGCAAGCCGGATTTTTCCGCTCTCACCTTCACCGTGAATGGCAGCAAGTTTCTCTACGGCGACTTCATCAATGCCGCGTTTTCGTTCCTGCTGATTTCGGCGGCGGTGTATTTCTTCGTGGTGCTGCCCATCAACACGCTCATCCAGCGCTATCGCAAGGCGCCGGCGCCGGCCGATCCGACCACCAAGAAATGTCCCGAGTGCATGAGCGAAATCCCGATTGCGGCCACGCGCTGCGCCTTCTGCACCTCGGTAGTGGGCAAGAGCGCGGCCTAGTTGCTGTCGTGAATGCGGGCCGGCAAATCGCTGGCTCGCCCTCGCCTGAGAAGTGTTTTCAAGGGTGGAAAAGCGGTGCAAATCCAGGTTTTTGCGCCGGGTCTTGGCCCGCCTAATTCTGAGGCGCGTAAGTGGCTATTCCACAGCTACTTACGGCCATTCTTCCGCGCCAAAATCCGCCTGTTCTATGGTAAAATGTAAAGTAGTCGGGCGGCGACTAAGTGCAAGCAAATTCAACAGTTTGACGTGATTCCAAGGCTCGGCATCCGAGCCTGCGACCGGCCCGATTTGTGTCCAACCGGAGAGCAATGGCCAGCAAAGAGAACGTTCACGCCACGGCAACAGTCGAGGCAAAAACAGAAAAGAAGAACGGAAAAGCGCACGTCAACACCATCGACGTCCCCACCGCGAATGGCGGCAACGGCGACTACACTGCCGACTCCATCAAGGTGCTGGGCGGCATGGAAGCGGTGCGCAAGCGCCCCGCCATGTACATCGGATCGACGGGCGAGCTCGGCCTGCATCACCTGGTGTACGAGGTGGTGGACAACTCGGTGGACGAAGCGCTGGCCGGCTACGCCGACAAAGTTGAAGTCACCATCCACATCGACAACTCGGTCACCGTGGTCGACAACGGCCGCGGCATTCCGGTCGGCGACATGGACATCGACGGCGAAAAGATTCCTGCCGCGCAAGTGGTCATGACCACGCTGCACGCCGGCGGCAAATTCGATTCCTCCACCTACAAGGTTTCCGGCGGACTGCACGGCGTGGGAGTCAGCTGCGTCAACGCGCTCAGCGAAGAGCTGGAGCTGGAAGTCTGGCGCCCCGATGAGGGCACCTTCGAGCAAAGTTATTCCCGCGGCGAACCCACCAGCAAGCTGAAGAAAACCGGCAGCGCCGGACGCAAGCGCGGCACCAAGGTCCATTTCACTCCCGACAAATCCATTTTCACGATCACCGAATATAACTTCGACACCCTGGCGCAGCGCCTGCGCGAGCTGGCCTTCCTCAACAAGGGCCTGGTGATTACCCTCACCGACGAGCGCCACACCGATGCCAAGAGCGGCGAGAACAAGAAGCTCGAATTCAAATACACGGGCGGGATCGCCGAATTCGTCAAGCACCTGAACAAAGGCAAGTCGGTGCTGCACGATCGCCCCATCTACATGGAATCCGAGCGCGACGGCGTGGCCATGGAGATCGCGCTGCAGTACAACGACGGCTACTCGGAAAACGTTTTCAGCTTCGCCAACAACATCAACACCGTGGATGGCGGCACGCACCTCTCCGGCTTCCGCACATCGCTGACCCGCACCATCAACTACGCCGGCAAGCAGCTCGGCATGTTCAAGTCCGACAGCGAATCGCTGACCGGCGACGACGTGCGCGAAGGGCTGGTGGCGGTGATCTCGGTGAAGCTGTCGCAGCCGCAGTTCGAGGGGCAGACCAAGGGCAAGCTGAATTCCGACATCGCCGGCACGGTGCAGGCCTTCGTCAACGAGCGCCTGGGCGCGTTCTTCGAGCAGAACCCGCCGGTGGCGCGCAAGATCATCAACAAGGCCATAGAGGCGTCGCGCGCGCGCGAGGCGGCCCGCAAGGCGCGCGATCTCACCCGCCGCAAAGGCGCGCTCGATGGCGGCGGCCTGCCCGGCAAGCTGGCCGACTGTTCCGAGCGCCAGCCCGAACGCTGCGAGCTGTTCCTGGTGGAGGGCGAAAGCGCCGGCGGCACCGCCAAGCAGGGACGCGACCGCCGCTTCCAGGCCATCCTGCCGCTGAAGGGCAAGATCCTCAACGTGGAGAAGGCGCGCTACGACAAGATGCTCGGGCACGAAGAAATCCGCGCCATGATCACCGCGCTCGGCACCGGCATCGGCAAGGACGATTTCGATCCGGTCAAGCTGCGCTACGGCAAGATCATCCTCATGACCGACGCCGACGTCGACGGCTCGCACATCCGCACCCTGCTGCTCACGTTTTTCTTCCGCCACATGAACGAGCTGATCAAGCGCGGCAACGTGTTCATCGCACAGCCGCCGCTGTACGGAATCAAGAAGGGCAAGGCGACGCAGTACATCAAGGACGATCGCGAGTTCGTGCGCGTCATGGTGAAGCGCGCCTCCGAGGGCATCGTGGTGCGTTACGGGGAAGGCGCCGCCCGGCTGGAAGGCGCGCCGCTCACCCGGTTCATCACCACGCTGAACGAATACATCGGCTTTCTCGACAAGGTCAGCCGCCGGCTGCGCAGCGAAAAGGTGGCGGAGCTGGTGGCGCGGCTCGACTTGGCCAAGCGCGCCGATTTCGAGGGCGCCAAGGACGCAGCGCCGAAGAAGATCAAGGAACTGGAGCGCGAGCTGAAGAAGATC
The DNA here is from genome assembly GCA_963797035.1 of Terriglobia bacterium. GTDB lineage: Bacteria > Acidobacteriota > Terriglobia > Terriglobales > Acidobacteriaceae > JAIQGF01. The sequence goes on along the minus strand of CAWCOC010000017.1, from coordinate 121,803 downwards.
GCCAAGGAAGCGGAGTTCAAGAGCGTGGAAGCGAAGTTCGACGACGAACATAACCTGTGGGAGATGCACTTCGTCAACGCGCAGGGCGCCGATCACGTGATCGGATGGGAGCTGGCCTCTACGCCCGAATATCGCCAGATGATGGCCAAGTACAAGCAGATCGAGGCCAACATGGAGCCGCCGTTCGTGATCGAATTCAAGACGCGCGAAACGGTCACTAACGGCAACAAGGAAGAAGACCTCAGCGACACCGAAAAAGCCGAGCTGGAGAAGGCGGAGAAAAAAGCGCCCAAGGCGGCCGCACGCCGCAAAGGTCCGGAGCTGGACCCGGTGGAGAAGCAGACCGTCCGCGAGCTGTTCGATTACGTGCTCAACGAGGGCAAGAAAGACTTCACCGTGCAGCGCTACAAAGGCCTGGGCGAGATGAGCGCCGAACAGCTGTGGCAGACCACCATGGATCCCGACCGCCGCACCCTGCTGGCGGTGAAGGCGGAAGACATCGAGGCCTGCGAAGCCATCTTCACCACGCTGATGGGCGAAGACGTGGAAGCGCGGCGGAAATTCATCGAAGACAATGCGCTGGATGTGAAGAATCTGGACATCTAGCTCAGCGACAGTGCCCGTCAATCCGTAATCGTTATCAGCTTCGATCGACCATCGAAACTAATAAGCCAGTTTCGCAGAATGTCTCTGCCAATTAAGCATGCATAGGATCGCTCTTTTACGAAAGCGGCAGACAGCACTCGAATGGGATCGAATGGTCGAAGATCAGTACCGGGGAAACTTATGGCAGCGGCGTGTTCACCACAGTGAATCGTGTCAGCGAGCGAGGTTATTTCAAAATCCTCATTGGTCGAGAATAGTTTGTATGTGTTGGCTAATACCTTGTTGATGACGGTGAACGATGCGCCGGTGTCGAGAAGTGCCCTTATTGGGCGAGGTCCTGGGTATTCGAGGCCGATAGTGCGTCCAGCCTCAATCACGTCGCGTGAATTCATTATTGTAATGTTAATGCACGGGTATGGATCAGTAAGGTCGAATGGATTCCAATGGAGCTCAATGCGACCCATATTGTTCCACAAAATATACTGGCTCGGTCACCCATACCTGCTTTATGAGAAAACTTCGGCGCACACCAAACTTTCGTAGACCGGCCTTGAAAGCGTCCGCGTAGGTTCGAAAGAATCCTTCCGCCACGTCGTCTTGGATCGCAACGTACTCGCCAGGATGCGAACGCGACCATTCTTGACGGTGCTGCTCAAACACCCTCTGCTCTGTCGAGAAAAGGCCAGTAGATGCCATTCACATCCCTCTAGAATCTTATCGCCAACTACTGTTCAGCCACAGGAGCCAAATTGCGTTATTACGTTATTGCACTATAAAGTAATAATGCAATAATGCAAAAATGCAGTCAAGAGAGAATCTAAGTCGTGAGTCCCAAAGAAAAACACGTTCCTGCTGACGCCCACCGAACCTCCGTTTGCTTCACGGCCGAGGATAGGGCAGCAATACGCTGGATCAGCGAGGCACGGAGATACAGGAAGAGCAAACGGATCACAATAAACGACATTATCGTGGATGCGCTTTGGGATTTCCTAGAAAAGACAGAAGGCAAGACGAGAGGGCAGATTCGAGAAACCATGCCGCCAGCGCCTCTGAGAGAAGCCGCACCACAAAATGTTACGCAAATGCCTAAACCCAAAAAAAAACGCTAGCTTAAGCGCTGGGTTGTAAAGACACAATTCCGCAAAACTCGATTGACACACACCCCTGTGACGAGGCATGATGCTGCTGCGCCTATGTCTCGCACCCGATTTAGCTTCGCTTTTAGTTACCGCTACTCTTTCGAGAGTAGCGGCCGAGGCGGAGCTTGTGCGTACATTCCCTAGCATCTAGCGCAAAGTTTCCCAGTCGAAGCCGCGAACTCTCCAGGGTTCGCGGCTTTTGTTTTTGCGGCAGATTTTCAGGAGATTCCAATGTCGACCCAAGTATCGGACTGGCGGGCGGCCATCGACGTACTCGACGGCCAACTGCTCAACCTGCTCAACATCCGCGCCAAGCTGGCTTGCGAGTTGGCCAAGGTGAAGCGTGAAACCGGCATGGACATCGTGGACCCGGAGCGCGAACAGCAGGTGTTGGCGCGCATCCGCCAGGGCAACAACGGCCCCTTCGACCACGACGCCATTACCCGCATCTTCCAGAGCATTATCGAAGAAGCGCGGCGGGTGCAGGCCGGAGCCGAGTAAACCAGTTTCGAGTTTCAGTTTCGAGTGAGCCGGTTCTAAAGCTCCTTGGAGCTCCGAACTTGCTGAAACTGAAACTCGAAACTGAAACTCCCCCGGCAACCCCGGCCCCCTGCCCACGCTCCAACCCAGTCATGCTGATGTGGGCAATCATCTTCGGCGTCTGTGCCCTGATCTTCGGGCTGCTCGGCTTTACCGGCCTGGCTGCCGGCTTTGCCACCATCGCTCGCTTCCTCCTGGCGCTTTTTCTGATCCTATTCGTGCTCGTGCTGCTGTTTGGCGGGGCCCTCTTCCACGCCGGCGTTCACTGACCGGCTTCTCCCGCTGCGTCCAAAATGCCTCCAACTGTGTTCATTTAGCCACAGTCGGATTCGCTGCCTTTCCGTGTAATCTACTCATCGGGAAATAGTTAGGCCGCGCGCGAAACTGTGCGGCACTGCGTGGGTCTTCACCAGTATGGGCGCGCCGAAAGCGACGATCACCTCCTCCCTGGCATACGAACAGACAATTCGCGGTCCGGTGGCGTGCGAGGGTGTTGGTCTGCACTCCGGCGCGGCGGTGCGTATGCGCCTGCTGCCCGCCCCGGCCGGCTCCGGCGTGGTTTTCCGCCGGGTCGACCTGGACGGCTTCGAGATCGAGGCCGACAGCCGCAACGTGGCCCGCGTCAGCTATGCCACCAGCCTGATGAAGAAGGGCGTGCTCATCTCCACCACCGAGCACCTGCTTTCGGCCTTCATCGGATTGGGCCTGGACAACGTGATCGTCGAGCTCGACAACCTGGAGCTGCCCATCCTGGACGGCAGCGCCCGCCCCTTCATGGACATGGTGCTCCAGGCCGGGCTGAAGAAGCAGCGCCGGCAGCGGGTCTACATGCGGATCCGGCGCGAGCTGGAGCTGCGCGAAGGCGACAAGTTCATCGGCATCTATCCCGCGCCCGGCTACTCGGTGGCCTACACCATCAATTTTCCGCATCCCCTGATCGGGCGGGAGAGCTTCGAAGTCGAACTCTCCGACGGCCAGTACCGGCGCGAGATCGCACCGGCGCGCACTTTCGGTTTCGTCGAGCAGGAAAAGGCGATGCGCAATATGGGGCTGATCCGCGGCGCCTCCGACCAGAACGTCATCGTGCTGACCCGCGACTCGGTGGTCAACGGCCCGTTGCGCTATCCCGACGAATTCGTGCGCCACAAGGTGCTCGACCTCATCGGAGACCTGGCGCTGCTGGGGCGGCGCATCATCGGCCGCGTGGTTGCCGACCGCGCCGGACACGCCATGCATACCGCCCTGGTATCGCGGCTGCTGCGCGATCGCACCCTGTGGGAAGAGACTACGGAAGAAAATTCGACGCCGGCGGTGTACTCGGTGCCCGAGGGGCTGGGGGCTAGAGGCTAGCGACTGAGAGTGCCTGGTCGCAGGATGACCGATGTCGGTTTTCAATGAGATTTAGGAATGTTACATGGCGCGTGGCGCCTAGCTTCCAGCCCCTAACCACTGCCCCCTCGGTTCAGCTTTCGCGCTGCCAGAAGTGCCGCTTGACCGGTTCCGGCTTGGCCGGTTTCTTGGGCTCCGTGATTCCCATCTTCTGATTGAACCACTTCGCCAACTGGTCTTTCACCGCAAAGGGCAGGCTTTCAAAGCGGATTCCGGCCTGGAGTTCGCCGTCAACCCAGGCGATGGTGCCGTTGGTTTCAATCCAGTTGCTGCTCCCCGGCAGGATGAAGCGCAGCATGCCCACCGCCTTGGTGTCGGGAGGCGCGGACTTGAGTTGCACCGCCATGCCGCCCTCGCTCAAGTTGATGGCGGTGGCCAGCACTTCCTTGCTGGTATTTTTTTCTTTGTCTTCAAAGCGGATGGTCACCGCCATGTCTACGGGATGGCGATAATAGCGGCGCCGCTCGGCCAGCATCATGCCATGCACGGCGCGGAAGCTGTGCAGGGCGCGGTCGGCGGAGATGGGCTTTTCCAGCGCGAGGTTGGCGCCCATTTCGAAGGCGTTGCGCACGCTGGTGATGCCGTTGATGATGGCGAAGGCGGTGGAAGTCTTGTTGGCGTTCCCCTGGCGGACGCTGCGCAGCACATCGACGGCGCCATGGCAATCGTCGCAATCGATGATGATGGCGTCCCATTTGCGGCGCGCCAGTTCATCCGCGGCGGTGTCCGGGCCGGTGCACACCACGACCTCGATCTCCAGGTCGTTCAGCACCCGACGCAACACGCGAATTACTTCATCGTCACGGCTGAGCAGCAGTGACTGTAGCGCCATCTGGTTGGCCTATTCCGGAGCCTTGATTCTATTCCATGTGACAACAGATGGAGGTGCGCAACAAGTTACTATGGTGTGACCCTTGCCAGTTCCAGCGTGAAACGAGAAACTACGGCGACCATGCGCAAGACCGTCTACCTGTCGCTGGGATCGAACCTGGGGGACCGCCCGGCCAACCTGCGCGAGGCCATCGCCCGGCTGACGGAGCTGGGCGAGGTGACCTCGGTTTCCTCCTACTACGAGACCGAGCCGGTGGACTTGCTGGCGCAGCCGTGGTTCCTGAACTGCGCCGTCGCCCTTGCCACCGAGAAGATGCCGCGCCAGTTGCTCGGCGGCCTGCAGAAGATCGAACAGGAGATGGGACGCCGCCGCGCCCAGCCCAAGGGCCCCCGCGTTATCGACCTCGACATCCTGCTCTTCGGCTCGTCGGTCGTGGATACGGTGCGGCTGACCATTCCCCACGCCGCCATGCACGAGCGGCGCTTTGTGCTGGAGCCGCTGGCGGAAATCGCTCCCGAGGCGCGCCATCCCGTCTTCAAGCGCACGGTGCGCGAACTGCGCGACGCCTTGCCGCCGGGACAGCAGGTGAAGAAATTGAAGAATGAAGAATGAAGAATGAAGAATGAAGAATGAAGAATAATTGAAGAATGAAGATTGAAGATTGAAGATTATTGTCCTTCGCTGAAAGCGACAAATAACCGAGTGTCATCCTGATCCTTCGACTCGGGCCTACGCCCTCGCTCAGGATGACATTGTTGTTAATTCCGGATTCAATTCCCTACCGCTGCCACTGGAAGCGCTTCTCCTCCACCACGACGACGCGGAACACGCCGCTGATTTCGCTGGGATTGTCGCGACCGTTGACGAATGACGCCTCGCGCTCTTTGCCGGTGAGCAGCGGGTCCACCAGCTTCATTTCCTTGATCTGGAACATGCGCTGCCCGTTGGGGTAGATGTACTCGTCGTAGGTGACGGCCCTCACCACCAGGGCGCGCGACTTCCAGAACAGCAGCACCGGCTGGCCCTGGCGCAGCGGCGCAATCAAGTCGTCGGGAGCGGTGGGCACGCCCGCAATGTAGCGCGATTCCAGGCGCACGTGGCGGCCGTCGTCGAGGACGTAAGGACCGTCAATCACCTTGGCCAGCGCCTCCACGGTAGGCGCAGCGTCGATGCAAACTTCGCCGTAGTTCGCCTTCTGCACCCAGGCATTCTGCTTGATGGTCACCTGCTGCGATCTCAGCATGGCCTCGATCGCCGCCGCCCAGGCCCAATTGGTGCACTTCTGCGCCGGCGTGGGCAGCCAGAACGCGGTCAACTCCACGGTCTTGTCCTTGAAGCGCATCAGGGGCGCGCCCGTTTTCTTGCCTGCCCAGAGCGGCAGCGCGAGCGCCCCCAGCAGCGTCAGGATGAGCAATCGGCGAAGCACTGCCCGCAGCATAATCCTGATGCTCACGGATGGCGAGTGGCGATTGGGTGCCATGCATCGCGCCCATTTGAAGGATGAGCAGGAGGGGCTAGGAGCTAGGCTTACAGATGCTAGCCGCTATCCCCTAGCCGCTAGCCCCTTTCTTCACTTCGACAGCGCAGCCAGCGAATCCCGAAACAGCGCGTCGAAGGTCGTGCCATTTCCCGACTTCGCGGCCATGGCCACGGCACGCTCGGCGGCGGCCCGCTGGTAACCCAGGTTGACCAGCGCCGACAGGACATCTTCTTCGGCGGGGGTAGCGGCCGGCGGGGCGGGCGCGGCGCCGAAGCCTTCCAGCTTGTCGCGCAGCTCCAGCACCATGCGCTCGGCGGTTTTTTTGCCGATGCCCGGGATGCGGGTCAGGCGCGCCACGTCGTTGCCGCGTATGGCGCTCACCATGTCGGGCGCGGTCATGCCGCTCAGGATGGTGATCGCCAGCTTGGGCCCGATGCCGCTGACGGAAATCAGCTTCTCGAACAGCTGCTTCTCTTCCGCGCGCAGGAAGCCGAACAGCGCGATGGCGTCCTCGCGCACGTGGGTGTGGATGTGCAGGGCGACGTCTTTGCCCGGCGCGGGCAGCTCGGAAAACGTGGGCACGCTGATGGTGACGTCGTAACCAACCCCGCCGGTTTCGACGATGGCCTGGTTGGGATGCTTGTCGATCAGCTTGCCGCGCAGGTGGGCGATCATAGGTGCCGTCAGCTCTCAGCTTTCAGGCGTCAGCTTAACACCAGTTGTTCTCTGAACCTCTGCGCATCTTGCGCCTCGAGCCGCCGGACTCAGGAGTCAGGACTCAGCCATATTGCCCACTGACTCCTGACTCCTGACAACTGACTCCTGACTTGATTTGACCTCTCCCGCCCGCTTTCGTAGCATGGGCTCAACCTTGTGGGGCCTCTCTGGATGGAAGGCAAAATCGTCTCACACTACCGTGTCGGGTCGCGCCTGGGCAGCGGCGGCATGGGCGTGGTCTATGCGGCCGAAGACCTGACCCTCTCCCGCCAGGTGGCGCTCAAGTTTCTTTCCGAGACGGTGGAGGCGAGCCCGCAATCGCTGGAGCGGCTGCGGCGGGAGGCGCGCTCCGCCTCGGCGCTCAACCACGAATCCATCTGCACCATCTACGAGATCGGCGAGCACGAGGGCCAGCATTTCATCTCCATGGAGTTGCTCGACGGTGAGCCGCTGGACGCGCGCTTGCGCTCCGGGTCGCTGCCGCTTCCGGAATTGCTCGAGATCGGCGTGCAGGTAGCCGATGCGCTCGACGCCGCCCACCAGCGCGGCATCGTTCATCGCGACATCAAGCCGGCCAATATTTTCCTCACTCGCCGGGGGCGTGTGAAGGTGCTGGATTTCGGCCTCTCCACGGTAGTAGTGGACCGCGCCGCCGCCCAGACCGTGGGCACCACCGCGCCCGACCAGCGCCTGACCAGCCCGGGCACGGCGGTCGGCACCGTGGCCTACATGTCGCCGGAGCAGGCGCGCGGTGAAGAAACCGACCCTCGCTCTGACCTGTTTTCCTTCGGCACCGTGCTCTACGAGATGGCGACCGGGGTCCTCCCCTTCGATGGCCGCACCAGCGCGGTGATCTTCGCCGCCATCCTGGAGCGCACCCAAAAGCCGGCCTCGACGGTAAACCCGGCCATCCCCGCGCGCCTGGAAGAGATCATCGACAAGTCGCTGGAGAAGGAGCGCGACCTGCGTTACCAGAGCGCGGCGGAATTGCGCGGGGACCTCAAGCGCATGCAGCGCGACACCGGCTCAGGACGAATTCCGGCCGCGCGCAGCACCACGGAAACCGCGGTCCTTCCCGCGCGCAAAACGAATTTTTGGCCGGTCGCCGGCATCGCCGCCGTGGTGCTCGCGGTTGCCGCCCTGGCCGCTTACTTCTATTCCTTGCGCAAACCGGCGGTTGTTCTCACGCCGCAGTCGCTGAACATCTCGCGCCTCACCGACAACGGACACGTGCACGACGCCACCATCTCGCCGGACGGCAAGTGGCTGGCGCTGATGCGCCACGACGCGCACGCTGCCGCGCTGTGGGTGAAGCAGATTGCCACCGGCGCGGAGACCCGCGTGGTCGCCCCCATGGACGGTGAATTTTCCGACCTCGCTTTCAGTCCCGACGGCAATTACCTGTACTACGCCTTCCGCCCGGCGGGAAAGGCGGAGCAGGCGGTGTACGTGGTGCCGTCGCTGGGCGGGACGCCGCGCCTGCTCATCAACAACACTACGACCGGGATTTCGTTCTCGCCTGACGGCCGCCAGGTCGCGTTCATGCGCGAGGACAACGGGCGCGACCGCGTGCTCACCGCCGACGCCAACGACAATGGCGAGAAGGTGGTCGCCGAGTACCCGCATCTTTACAAGGTGCCGCCCTCCTGGTCGATGGATGGCACGACCCTGCTGCTGAGCACCGATCTGTTCACCGAAAAAGGCCTGGGCGCGCTGCTGCTGCAACCGGTGGCCGGCGGAAGCGCGCAGCAGATCGCGCTGCACGGGCAGGTCCCGGCGGCGCAATGGCTGCCCGATGGCAGCGGCATGGTGTGGCTGGAAAAATCGCCGCAAACCCAGGGCCGCTCGCAAATTTATTTTCGCGCCGATCCCTCCAGCCCGCCGGTCCGTCTGACTAACGACCTCAACGACTACGGCGATGCGCTCAGCACCACCCACGACGGCAAGGGCATCGTCGCCGTGCAGACCGAGGCGTCGACCACCGTGTACGTCGCCGACGTGGCGGGTCTCTCCGGCTTCGACAAGATTGCCCCGGTGAAGGGCGGGTCCTCCGAGCAGTTGGCCACTGACTGGACCCCGGACGGCAAGATCCTGGTTCAGGATGCCGCCGGACACCTGGCGCTGGTGAAGCCGGATGGCACGGCCGACCTCCGTCTGGCAACCCAGGATTATGGTTTCTCTCCCAGCATGTGCGGCGATGGCAAATCATTTCTGTACTCGCGCCTGACCCAGGAAAACGCGCTGCACATCACCCTCGCGCCTTTGGATGGCGGGCGCGAAACCGGGCTGACCTCCGGCCGCATGGACTATTTCCCGGTCTGCTCACCCGATGGCGCCTGGGCGGTCTACTTGAGTCACGAGAGCGGCGCCTGGAAACTGATGCGCATTTCCATCTCCGGCGGCAAAGCCATCACGGTCGGGGAGAACACTCCCTGGTACCCAAGCATTTCCGGCGACGGCAAGCACATCGGCTTTCATACCGGCAACGACGACAAATACAAAGTGGTCCGCGCCGAGGACGGTTCGCCGCTGCACGAGTTCGCCGCGCCCCCCGACGCGCGCAACTTCCGCCTGGCGTTGGACGGCGCCGGCTTTTACTACACCCAGCGCGATGGCGATATCGACAATCTCTGGTACCAGCCCATGGCCGGCGGTCGCGCGCGCCAGTTGACCCATTTCACCAGCGATCACATTTACTCCTTTGCCTTTTCTCGCGACGGCAAGCGCGTGGCCCTCACTCGCGGCAACGAGAAGCAGGACGCCGTCTTGCTGAGCAACTTTCGGTGAAGCTGTGGCTAGGGGTTAGCAGCTAGTGGGTAGTCGCAATCATGGTGCGCCTCCGCCGCCGGGACGAGATCATGGCGCTGCCCCGGCCCGATGCCTCCTGTGGCACACGCGCCCTCGCGTGTGCATCCTTCCTCCATCCAACTCAAAGCTGAAATTCAAGATTTTTGGTAGGCCCCGCCGGGGCTGCCTTCGAACCTAAACGAGAATCAATGTGGCGCGGGCGCCCTCGCCCGCGATTGCCGGAACTTCCCGTCTGTCATTCCGAGCGCAGCGAAAGCTAAAAGCTAAGAGCTACCCCGCCGCTTGTAATACACGTTGAACTCGAATCCCGGGTTCGGCGGAAACAGCGCGGCCGCGGCGCGCAGCCGCTCGGCCAGCGGGCCCGGCGCCAGCAGCGGATACTCGCGCTCCCGCAGGTCGTAGTAATCCACGTCGAGAAAAATCGCCAGCATGTAGATGGCGATCGCGTCCGCGAAGGTCGAGGTCAGGTACTCGTTGCGCGCCTTTTCCGACTGCGCTCCCGGCGTGGTCGCCGCCTTGCGCGTTTCGAAGGCGTCGAGCGAGGTCTCGCCGCGTACCCGGTCCTCCGCCTGCTTCCACACCAGGTCGGCAAAGGACTCGGCCACGCCCGCCTGCTCCACGAAGGCATGCGCCACGTTGATATAAAACTCGAAGGCCACCGAGAAGCGATCGTCCATCAGGCGGGTGGAGATGAACACGCACTGCGAATCGCCGATGTTCAGGTTGCGGTGGCACACCGCGTTGTCGCTCAGGCTGACGTCGTAGCGCTCGGCGATCAGGGTCTCTTCCCCGTGGCTCACCGCCAGGGGCACGAAGTAATACGCCTTGTGATGCAGAGCGGCGGCAATGGAGCGCGGCACCGCGGCCACCATGCGCTCCAGGTCGGCGGAGTTGATCGTGACCTCGCCCATGGAGGCGAAGCACACCCCGTTGGGCGCCTGCGAAACCGGCGAGCGGCGCATCGCCTCCGCCGGGGTGAGAGTTGCGGCTTGGGTGGTGTCGGTCATAAAGAGAATCGGGTAATTGTGTAATCGGGTCATTGCGTAATTTCAAGTGCTTGCTTCAATTACCCGATTGCCCGATTACCCGATTTCGCAATCATTCTATTGTATCTCCGCATGGAGCGCTGCGATAGGATGCCTGCCATGCACCTTTCGCCGGTCGAGGTCCTGGGGTTTGTCAGCGGCGTGGGGTGCGTCTGGCTGGCGGCGCGCGAGAACATCTGGAACTGGCCGGTCGCCATCGTCAACGCCATCAGCTTCATCATCGTTTTCTTTGGCGCCAAGCTCTACGCCGATTGCGGACTGCAACTGGTGTACATCGCCATCTCGGTTTACGGCTGGTGGAGTTGGCTGCATGGCGGACGCGACCGCTCCGAGCTTCCTGTCTCCCGCATGCGCCCGCGCGACCTCCCACGGTTTGCCCTGGCGACCGTGCTCGCGACCGCCGTGCTCATGCTGCTGCTACGCCGTTTCACCGACAGCACCGTGCCCTTCTGGGACGGGCTTACCACCGCCATGAGCCTGACCGCGCAATACATGCTGGCGCGCAAGATCATCGAAAACTGGTGGCTGTGGATGGCCGCCGACGTCATCTACGTCGCGCTCTACGTCTATAAGTCGCTCTACCTGACCGCGGTCCTCTACGTCATCTTCTTCGCCCTGTGCGTGCTTGGACTGGTGCGCTGGCAGAAACTGCTTCACGCACCCGAGGCCGCGCGCGCCGAAGCCGCTGGATGAACCGCCCTGACAGGTGCCCGGAATCAGACCTAAACACAACAGCGGCGGGCGCCCTCACCCGCCGCTCCACAACATCTGTTGGAACCGCATTCTTATGGCGCCGGCAAAACGTGCGGCGAAGAATGGTGATGCGCAATCGCCCATTGGCCGCCGCGCTTAGTCACCAGCATGGTGAACCGCGACGGGCCCGCTACCGGTTTGCCTTCCTTCATGCGGGTGAATTCATAGAATCCGGTCACCAGCACTGCGTTGTTGTCGATCGGAATAACGTGCCTTTCCTTGATCGTGTTCTTGTTGCCGCTTCCCGCCAGTTTCAGGTCGGTGAAGTATTTCCTGATGGCGTCACTCCCTGTGGAGATCACGGGACTCTTCGTCCCGAGCAGGATTGCATCCGGCCAGTAACTCTTCACCACCGCGTCCACATCGTTGGCGCTGTACGCCGCCGACCAGCGGTCGATCGCCGCATTCGCCTCATCCACCGCGCTGCCTTTACCTTTCATCGCACTCAGCACGGTCACCATCATGAACAGAAGCACTACAGGCGTGAGAATTCTCTTGAACATGTTGCCTCCTGGCAAACACGTAGAAATTGTATTTGTTGGATATTGAAGGGGCCCGGGGCCGAGGTCGGCCTGGGAATAATTCCAGGGTCGCTATTCAGACAGGTTGCAGAGAGAGTATGTCTGGTAGTTGATAAAGTCAACCACCTCAATCGTCCAGTAGTGAGGACGAAGGCTCCGTGGTGAATCGACCCTCGGCGTAGAATGAATTTGTGAAGACCGCCGTCAAAAGCTTCATCGCCGCTATTTTCGGCGCCGCTCTGTTTTTCTCGTTCTTCATGATGCTGTCCATCCCGGTGATGAATATCGTCGCGCGCCTGCACAACTCCAACGCGCCGCTGCAGGCGCCCGATGTGGTCCTAGGCACCGGCCCCGCGTTTCGCGTGGTGGGCCTGTCGCTCAGCGCAATTGCATTTGCCATTTGCTTCTGGCTGGCGATGAAGAAGTTTCGTCGCGCATCAGCCGCATTTCCAGGGGCGGTGCCCATTTCTCGTTTGCAGGACGTCGGCGAAGCTGATCAACCCGGGGCTCAAATGGTTTCGAAGGGGCACGGCTTGCAGCGATCAGGAAAGTAAGATCGCTTCAGCCGCAGAGGGGAATCATCGCGTGAGCAGTGCCGCAACCACCGGCAAGGTTCTTTTCAGGGTAGCCCTCGTCACGGCGCTGTTTACCATGCTCGGCTTTGCGCTGGGCGGCTTTCTCGGCGTGGTCAGCATCGTGGCGCTGCGCGCCGCCCACCTCTCCATTACGCTGCAGGATGCTCTCTGGTTTGGCGCTATTCCAGGAGGCGTGCTCGGATTAGTAGCCGGCCTGGTGATCATCACCGTCTCGGAACAACGGGAGCGGCGCAAGCAGTCAGCGATTAGCCATTAGCCATTAGCAAGGTGGTGCGGGCGCCCTCGCCGGACGCTTCCCAGTCCCAAATCTCGCCGAGAGCTAATTACCAATCACTAAACCGTGTGACTCCTGTAGTCGCGGAGGAATCGCACCAAGTTGGTAGGCCCCGGCGCCCTCGCCGGGGCTGCCCTCGCCGGGGCTGCCCTCGGCTGTCCGATAATCAAGGTGGCGCGGGCGCCCTCGCCCGCGACGGCCAAACCTGTGCCTGCGTCCCATCACTGGCCTGTGTGACTCCCGTCCTGTCCCGATGTGCGCACCTGGCGGTTAAATAGGCTGTTCTCCACCTCGGCGGAACTCGCTGCCGCAGGGCAAAAGCAGAGTGTCGAATGTCAGTCGCGCCTCCAGCCCGGCGTACGCACGTAGGGCACTTCCGCCTGCTGGAGAAAATCGGCGCCGGCGGGATGGGTGAGATCTACCGGGCCCGTGACCTGCGCCTGCAACGCGACATTGCCATCAAGCTGCTGCCGGCCGGCAGCCTCGACGACACCACCTCCCGGACGCGATTTCGCCAGGAGGCCCTGGCTCTCTCACGCCTCAATCATCCCCACATCGCTACCATCCACGATTTCGACACCACGGATGGCGTCGATTTTCTGGTTATGGAGTTCGTTCCCGGTGTTGGTTTGCGGGAGAAACTGGACCACGGCCCATTACCCGAGCCGGAAGTGATTCGCCTGGGCGCGGAGTTGGCGGACGCGATGGCGGCGGCGCACCAGCATGGCGTCATCCATCGCGATCTGAAGCCGGAGAACCTGCGCATCACCCCCGAGGGCGCGCTCAAGGTGCTCGATTTCGGAATTGCCAAGCTGACCTTCTCCATCGCCGGGGCGGCGGCCATTCAGCCCACCTCCGCGACGGTTGAGATGGAGGATGCCGAGCGCCCAGGCCGCCTGGCCGGAACGCTTCCTTACATGGCGCCGGAGCAGTTGACCGGCCAGACGGTCGACGAGCGCACCGACATCTGGGCGGCCGGGGTCCTTTTGTACGAGATGGCGACCGGGCGGCGGCCATTCGTCTCCTCCGGCGCCGGGGTGGCGGCGGCAATCCTGCGCCAGTTCCCCACTTTGCCGCGCCAGGCCGCACTTTCCGCGGGGCTCGAATCGGTCATCCTGAAATGCCTGGAGAAAGAACCGGGGCGGCGGTACCAGTCGGCCCGCGAGCTGCTGGCGGCGCTGGAAACCCTGAGTTCTGGTTCGCAGCCGGCACTGAAGGCCGCCCCAACCTGGTCGCGCCGCTCACGCCTGGTTGGCATGACGCTTGCCGTCTGCGCCCTGATTGGCGTTCTGCTCGCGCTGTACTACGTTCGTTACAAAGCGAAAGTAAGTCCGTCCGCCATGCCGTCGATTCGCTCCTTGGCGGTACTGCCTCTGGCCAATCTCTCGGGACAGTCCGACGAAGACTACCTGGCCGACGGCATGACCGAAGCGCTCATTACCGACCTGGCGCACATCGCTGCCATCAAGGTGATCTCGCGCACCTCGTGCATGCGCTACAAGAACAGCGGCAAGGCCGTGCCGCAGATTGCGCGCGAACTGGGGGTGGACGCGGTGATCGAGGGCTCGGTCCTGCGGGTCGGCGACCGCGTCCGGGTGACCGCGCAGTTGCTGCACGGGGCCACCGACCGCCACCTGTGGGCGGCTTCCTACGACCGCGATCTCAAGGACGTGCTCAGCCTGCAGGGCGAATTGGCGGAACGCATCGTGCAGCAGATCCAGTTGCGCCTGGGCGCCGAAGCGCAAGGACGTCTCCGCCAACGAGGAGAAGTCTCCCCCGAAGCCTACGACCTGTGGCTGCGCGGCAATTATGTCGGGCAGCGGACCGATGAAGAGTCCCTCCGCAAACGCATCGACATCTACCGCCGCGCCGTGGCCATCGATCCCAGGTTTGCGCCCGCGCATGCCACGCTCTCGTTGGCCTACATCAGCATGACCACCTGGAACTTTGCGCCCCGCTCGCCGGCCTGCGAAGACGCCGAACGCGAAGCCCGGCGGGCGCTGGACCTCGACGATCAATTGCCGTCGGCACACACCGCGCTGGCCGATGTTCTTTTTTATTGCCGGTGGAATTTCCCGGAGGCGGAGCGCGAGATCAAGACCGCCATCCAGTTGAGCCCCAACTTCTCATCCGCGCGCTACGACTACGCCTTTTTCCTGGCGTTGCTGCGCCGCGTTGATGAGGCCATCGCCGAGTCCAAGTCGGCCCGCATGCTCGATCCGGCGTCGCCGCGCGTCCGCAATGCCCTTGGCTATATGTACTATTACGCGCATCGTTACGACGAGGCGATTCCGGAGCTGCAATCCGTGCTGGAGATCGAGCCCGAGTTTCGCATGGCACACGTCGTGCTCTCCATGACGTACGCGCAGCAGGGAAAGCCGCTGGAGGCATTTCGCGAGCGCATGGCCCTGCTCAGTGCCGACCCGCAATATGTCGCGGATCTCAAGGCAGCGTTCGCGCGCGGAGGTCTGCAGTCGGCAGCTCGCCTGCGTTTGCAGCACGCATTGGACTTCGCCCGAACGAAATACTATCCGCCCACGGCCATTGCCAGCCTGTATCTGCAAGCCGGAGAAACCGGCGCCTGCCTGGATTGGCTGGAGAAGGCCTATGCCCAGCGCGACGTTGAGTTGCTGGACATCAATGTCGACCCGCTATTCGACCCACTTCGCCAGAACCCGCGATTCCAGCAGCTCACGCGCAGCATCGGATTCGCCAGCAATCAGTAGTCAGCGATTAATCATTTCATAAATCGATGTGGCACACGCGCCCTCGCGTGTGCTCGCCCGCCCCTCACCTGACTGACCTCTGCTGCAAAAAAATCAGGGCGGCCCTCAGGCCGCCCTGCTCGAAACTGAAACTCGAAACTGAAACTACGCCGGCGTGGGCCGCTCGCCCGGTACGATGCCCGGCTGCGCGCCGCCCGGGGCGGGCTTAATCACCTGCTGCACGCCGTCGTCGTGCGAAGAAGACGGGATCACCTTGGCCGCCAGCGCCTTGCCTTCGATCAGCATCTTGACCTCGTTGGCGTCGAGCACTTCGCGCTCCAGCAGCGCCGCCGCAATCCGGTTCAGCGCGTCGCGGTGGCTGCCCAGGATGTCGACCGCGCTCTTGTAGCCGGTGTCCACGAAGCGCCGCACTTCCTGGTCGATCTTGATGGCGGTGTCCTCGCTGTAGTCGCGATGCTGCGAGATCTCGCGGCCCAGGAAGATCTGCTCTTCCTTCTTGCCGAAGGTCAGCGGGCCCAGGTCGCTCATACCGAACTCGCAAACCATCTTGCGCGCCAACTCGGTCGCCTGCTCGATGTCGTTGCCCGCGCCGGTGGTCATGGTGTTCAGGAACAGCTCCTCGGCTACGCGGCCGCCCATCATGATCGCCAGCCGCGTTTCCAGGTAGGTTTTGCGGTAGGTGTGCTTGTCGTCGATAGGCAACTGCATGGTCACGCCCAGCGCCATGCCGCGCGGGATGATGGTCACCTTGTGCAGCGGATCGGAATCGTCGCGCAGCGCGGCGACCAGCGCGTGCCCCGCCTCGTGGAAGGCGGTGACCCGCTTTTCTTCTTCCGAGAGCAGCATGCTCTTGCGCTCGGCGCCCATCAGCACCTTGTCCTTGGCGATTTCCATGTCGTACATGGCCACCACTTTGCGGTTGGAGCGCGCTGCCAGCAGCGCCGCCTCATTCACCATGTTGGCCAGGTCAGCCCCGCTGAAGCCCGGTGTGCCGCGGGCCAGGACGGACAAATCCACATCGTCGGCGATGGGGATCTTGCGGGTGTGCACCCGCAGGATTTCCTCGCGTCCGCGCACGTCGGGACGTGGAACCACCACGCGCCGGTCAAAGCGGCCGGGACGCAGCAGCGCCGGATCGAGCACGTCGGGGCGGTTGGTGGCCGCGATCAGGATGACGCCTTCGTTCGATTCGAAGCCGTCCATCTCCACCAGCAACTGGTTCAGGGTCTGCTCGCGTTCGTCGTGACCGCCGCCCAGGCCGGCGCCGCGGTGACGTCCCACGGCGTCAATTTCGTCGATAAAGATGATGCAGGGCGCGTTCTTCTTGCCCTGCTCGAACAGGTCGCGGACGCGGCTGGCGCCCACGCCGACGAACATCTCCACAAAGTCCGAACCGGAAATGGAGAAGAACGGAACGTTGGCCTCGCCGGCCACGGCGCGCGCCAGCAGCGTCTTGCCCGTTCCCGGAGGGCCCACCAGCAGCACGCCCTTGGGAATACGTCCGCCCAGCTTTTGGAACTTTTGCGCCTCGCGCAGGAACTCGATGATCTCGCGCAGCTCTTCCTTGGCTTCATCCACGCCGGCCACGTCCTTGAACGTGACCTTTTTCTGTTGCATGGAGAGCAGGCGGGCTTTTGACTTGCCGAAGGAGAGCGCCTTGTTTCCGCCGGTCTGCATCTGGCGGATCATGATGAACCACAGCGCGCCCAGCAGGATCAGCGGCGCCAGGTTCAGCAGCCACGTCGGCCAGCTTCCGCTCTGCACGTCCTTCACCGTCATGTTGACGCCCTTCCCTTGCAGCGTCTTGTACATGTCGGGATAGTTCGCGGGAACGATGGTGTGGAACTGCAGGTTCTTCTCGTTGCGGTACTTTCCCTGTACCTCGGTGCCCATGATCGTGACTTCCTGGACATTGCCCTGGTCCACCTGGGACAGGAACTCGGAGAAGTTGATCTCCTTGGGTTTCGTCCCGTTGCCGCCGGCTTTAACCACCTGCCACAGCAGGACGCCGGACAACACGATCACCAGCCAGAACACCACCGTTTTTACCGTTGAATTCACTCGCCAACTCCTCTACTCGGGCACAATGGAAAAGGGCGCAAGATGACACACCCTGGCGATTAGATGCCGGTACGGGCCAAGGGTCTCGCCTCTTTTCGCCGACCTCGTAACCTCATTGTAACCTGATCCGAGCGCAATACCTCGTCGCCGCGGAACGAAATTAGGGGTGAACCGATCCATGGGTCAGGCCACCTTAGTTCTGCGAAGGACTCGCCACTACTTCCAGCAGCAGCGCCTCGGAATCGCCGACGCGGTGGCGGAACCGTTCAGGCGCGGCAAAGCCGGGGACCCAGACAATTTCCTCGCCGCTGGCCACCACTGGCCAACTTGGTTTGCGCTCCCGCGGAATGTGGCGCGCCTGCAGCAACTCCTTTAGCTTCTTGGGCTCGCGAGTATGCGCCGGCCAGTAGCGATCGCCAGGGCGCCAGTTGCGGACGTGCAAGCGCTCGGCCAGGCTGCGATGCAGCAGCGCGCGATCCACCTGGACAGTCGATTCCGGATCCACCAGCGCCGCGCGCAGCTTGATGCCCGCGATCTCCACTTCGCCAGGAACGGCGAGCGGCAAGTCGTATTCTCTCGGCTTCTGCTTACTTTGACACCTGCACTGGACCCAGAGTTCCTGGCCGCGGCGGACCGCTTCCCATCCACGGGGCAGCTCGACCTTCGCGCTCTCCGGCGCGTGTGCCAGGGCGAGCACCTGTTCCACGTGGTGGAACTCGAGCCGCAGTCCGTGCTGCTGGGCAATGGCACGAACCAAGCGACGTTGCAGGGCGAGAGGCTGCGCCTGCAGAAGTGGCAATTGCAGCGACGTTTGCCGTTCTCCGGCCGACGATCGCACCAGCCTGGGCAGCAGGCAGCGTACCTGTTCGCTCCAGCAGTCCTCCTCGGCGCGGGCGATTTCGGCGGTTGCGCCCAGGGTTTCCTCGAGGTTGGGATTGAGCTGCCGCAGCAGCGGCACGATCTCGTGGCGGAGGCGATTGCGGGTGAAGCCGAGGTCGAGGTTGGTCGCGTCCTCGCGCCAGGGTTGGCCAAGCTGTTTCAACCAGGCGCGCAGCTCGGCACGCGAGATCTCCAGCAGAGGGCGCACGATGCGCGGTGGCTCGCCGACCGCGGGATAGATTCCGGCGAGTCCCTTGGTGCCGGAGCCGCGCAGCAGGCGCATAAGGACGGTTTCAGCCTGGTCGTCGCGAGTGTGAGCGGTGGCGACGCGCTGCACGGTGTTGCCGGCGCAGAGGCGGTCGAAGAAGGCGTAGCGCAGGCTGCGCGCGGCGGCTTCCAGCGAGAGTTGGCGGGCGCGGGCGTAAGCGGGCGTGTCGGCTGCATCACGGTGGAATTCCAGGTCCAAGCCGAGCGCCAACTGGCGCACGAAGCGCTCGTCGGCGTCAGCATCGGCGCCGCGAATCTGGTGGTGGAAGTGGACGACGGAGAGCACGACGCCAAGCTCGGCGCGTGCTTCCAGCAGCAGGCGCAGCAGCGCCACCGAATCGGCGCCGCCGGAAACCGCGACCGCAACGCGATCTCCGGGACGCATCAGCTGGTGGCGGCGAATCGAGCTGAGCAGGCGCTCGCGCACCAGGTAATCGTACAGGACTCAGGAGTCAGCAGTCAGCGCGGCGCGCGGGAAGCAGGGTAAGTCCCGCGCTGGCGAGCACGGCCGCGAACAGCGCGAGGATGAACAGAACGGGAAAGTAGAAGTGAATGCTCAGGATCCAGAGCACAAGGCAGAGGGAGAAGACAATCCACATGCAGTTAACCTCTTGCTTATTGATTAGAGAGTAGCTGAATGGCAGAGGTTGACTGCTGGATAAACCTTAAGGCGTCATCCGCCACTCCTCCCCATGGTCATAATAAAATCAGCAGCTTACAGGAGTTATCATGGGGCCATCTCGGCTGTTGGGTGGAGCTCGGGCTGGAACGGCGGCCAGCCGGCGAGAGGACGAGGGAGGTGAGGAGCTCGGGGTCCCCAGCCGGGGGCGGCTGGGGCTACACGGCAGGCGACACCGCCAGAGGCCAGGCCGGCGCTCGATGGATTCATTATCCGCCGCCGAGCCGAACTCCAGCCGGCTCACTTGCCTTTCAGCGCGTCACGCCAGGCGATTACCTCGAGTTCAACCCGGACTGCGTCCTCGACGGGGACTACGGGGCGCGCCTGGAATTCAAATGCAGGAAGCATCGAGCAGAACTTGTGGATGGTCAGCGGGTCGTCGCAGTCCACCAACAGATACCCACCCCAATCGCCGACACGAATGACAAAGAACTCGATCTTGAAATTCGCCGAAGCCTTCCATTGACCAAACACTTCCAGGATTCGCTTCTGGGCATTTTCGTAGTCCATCGGCGACCCTTGCGGGCGCTCGGACCAGCTGATCACGTATTTCATCTTGTCTCGCCTCCGGGCGAATCTTACCAAACGAAAGGGCCCAGCCTGCCAAACCGGTGAGCCGCCGCAGCAGCAGGCCGAGCTGCCGCTCGCGCTGGTCATACATTCGCGAATTACCCCTCTCCCGTACTCGGGGGCCTGATCAACGACAATCCTCGAAACCCCTGAAACTTGAGACGCCTTGAACCCCTAAACGCTCTCGAGGCCGAGCGCCTGCATGGCCTCGCCGATCACGTAGATGGAGCCGGTGATCACCACCACGGCGCCCGGGGGAGCGAGATGGCGCGCGGTGGCAATGGCGTCGCGCACCGAGGAGGAGGTCTCGATTTCGGCGCCGGTGCGCAGGGCGGAGTCGCGAACTTCCTGGGCGGTGGCGGAGCGCGGATTCTCGGCGCGGGTGGCGATGATGCGGTCGGCGAGGGGAAACAGGATCTGCGCCATCTCGGCAATGGCCTTGTCGCGCATGGCGCCGAAGATGAAGAGCAAGGAACGTCCTTCGAAGTGTTGCGACAGGGCCGCGCGCAGGGCCCAGGCGCCGGCAGGATTGTGGGCAACGTCGAGAATGAATTCTATGGAATCGGAATCGGAATACCCCACACTGCCCAAACCCGGGGTAGGGTGGGCCATAGGAGAGTTGGGGTGGGCCACCCAAGATTCCGGGTTAGACCGGGGCAGCCCTGATTTGGGACGGGGAACCCAGACGCGCTGGAAGCGTCCCGCCCAGCGGGTCTCACGAATGCCGCGCGCGAAGTCGTGGGCAGTGACGCGCAGGCCGGCGGCGTTCAGCTCGACGGCGGTAGCGATGGCGAGGGCGACGTTGCGCAGTTGATGCCGGCCGAGGAGGGGAGATTCAACCGTGATCTCTTCGTTCATGACGGTGAGACGGTAGGTGAGTTGCGAGTTGCGAGTTACGAGTTGCGAGTGGGCGCCGGGAGAGACGGGCGGGACGTAGGGAACGGCGCTGACGGCGCGCGCGTTGCGCTCGAGGATAGTGTGGCCGATGACGTCGTTGGCCTCGGGATGCTGCGGCAGGGTGACGACGATTCCGCCGGGGCGGATGATGCCCGCTTTCTCGCCGGCGATTTCGCGCACGGTGTTGCCGAGAAACTTCTGGTGATCGAGCGAGATGTCGGTGATGACGGAGACCAGAGGCTCGACGACGTTGGTGGCGTCGAGGCGACCGCCCATGCCAACCTCGAGAACGGCGATCTCGACCGGCACGTCCGCGAAGCGCAGGAAGGCCATGGCGGTGAGCACTTCGAAGAAGCTGGGATGCCAGGGCAGCTTGCCGGCGGCGACCAGGCGTTCGGCGGCGGCTTCGACGTGATCGTGGACGCGGACGAAATCGGAGTTGGAAATGGGCTCGCCGTTGACGCGAATCCGTTCGTTGATGCGCACCAAGTGAGGCGAGGAGTACAGGCCGGTGCGGTGCCCGGCGGCGCGCAGGATGGAGGCCAGAGTGGCGGCGGTGGAGCCTTTGCCGTTGGTGCCGGCAATGAGCACGGAGCGGAATTTTGTTTCCGGTGAGCCGAGTTCGGCGAGCAGCACGCGCATGTGCGCCAGGTCGAATTTGTGCGAGGGGGTGCGGGCGAGCTCGTGGCCGAGCTGGTAGAGCTGCGTGACTGCGGAGTCGTAGGACAAGCGGTTAGCTCTTAGCTTTTAGCTCTTAGCTGAAACGAGTATTGCTGGCAAATTGAGAGGATACTTGGAATCCAGTGATGCCGGAAGCGGGAAGCGTTGAAATGCCTGTCAGCCGTGCCGGTACCGCAAGCGAACGCGGGGTCCCTCGTCTCGGCGTCGAGGCGACGCCTCGCTCGGGATGACAGCATTGAAACAGAGCGCTCGCACGAAGAGCTGAGAGCTGAGAGCTGAAAGCTGACAGTTAGTTCGGCATCATGAAGTCCAGCGCCCGGGAAATGTAGTTCTTCAAGTCCTTGCGATGGACCACGGCGTCGAGCATGCCGTGTTCAAGGAGGAACTCGCTGCGCTGGAAGCCCTCAGGCAATTTCTGGCGGATGGTCTGTTCGATGACGCGCGGGCCGGCAAAGCCGATGAGCGCGCCGGGTTCGCCGATATTAAGGTCGCCGAGCATGGCGAAGGAGGCAGTGGTGCCGCCGGTGGTGGGATCGGTGAGCACGGAGATGTAGGGAACGCGGGCATCGTCCATGCGGGCCAGGGCGGCGGAAATCTTGGCCAACTGCATGAGGCTGATGACGCCTTCCATCATGCGCGCGCCGCCGGAGGCGGAGACGATGATGAGCGGGATGCCCAGGTCGGTGGCGCGCTCGACGTGGCGGGTGATGGCCTCGCCGACCACGGAACCCATGCTGCCGCCGATGAAGGAATACTCCATGGAGCTGACCGCGACCGGGCGGCCGTTGAGCCTGCCGCGGGCGTTGATGATGGCGTCCTTGAGCCCGGTGTCCTTCTGCGTCTTGGCCAGGCGGTCGGAATATTTCTTGAGGTCGGTGAATTTCAGGGGATCGGTGGAGGCCAGCGTCATGTCGTCGGTCGCGTAGTCGCCATCGTCGAGCAACTGCGCCAGCCGGGTGCGCGCATCAACCCGGAAATGGCGCTGGCACTTGGGGCAGACGTTGAGGTTGGCGTCGAGGTCCTTTTTCCAGATGATCTGGTGACAATCGTCGCACTTGACCCACAGGCCCTCGGTGCGGACCTTCTTCTCGCCCCGGGTATCCAGATCGCCGGATTGTCGCTTGAACCAAGCCATAGGAATTGCCGAATTGCCGAATTGCCGAACTGCGGAATTGAAAAACGCGGTCACACCGTCAATTCTGCAATTCCGCAATTACCCGATTCGGCAATTCTAGTATTCGATGCCGCGCTGTGCCTGGACGCCCTTTTCGTAGGCGTGCTTGACCTGACGCATCTCGGTCACAGTATCGGCCAAATCAGTTATTGTGGGGTGCGCGTTGCGTCCCGTCAAGATGACGTGCACCATCTCCGGCTTTTTCTTCAGCGCGGCGGCGACCTTATTGGGATCGAGCATGCCGTAGCTGATGGCGTAGTTGATCTCGTCGAGCACCACCAGGTCCCACTCGCCGGAGAGGATGGCAAGCTCGGCTTCGCCCCAGGCCTGCTCCACCATGCGAATGTCTTCGGGATCGGTTTCGGCGCCGCCGACCTTTACGAAGCCGCGCCCCATCTGCTTCATGACGAAGCGATCGCCGAAGGCCTTAACGGCGTCCAGCTCGCCGTAGTGCCAGGAGCCCTTGAGAAACTGCAGCATCAGGACCTTCATGCCCTGTCCGACGGCGCGCAAGGCGGTGCCCATGGCGGCCGTGGTCTTGCCCTTGCCGGGGCCGGTGTTGACGATGATCAAGCCTTTGCGGAGGTCGCTCATGAGGTTTCAAGTTTCACGTTTCGCGTTTCACGCGCGAGCGGCGTCGCGAAACGTGAAACTCGAAACGCGAAACTTTCTTCAGTGTCCCAGGTGATACGGATGTCCCTTCAGGATTGTATATCCGCGATAGAGCTGTTCGAGCAAAACGACGCGGGCCAGTTCGTGCGGCAGGGTCATCTTGCTGAGAGAAAGTTGAGCCGCGGCGGCGGAGCGGACCTGGTCGGAGAAGCCGTCGGGGCCGCCGATGGCGAACAGCAGCCCTTGCGTGCCGCGGTCCTGGTGCTGGCGAAGGAAGTCGGCGAATTGCTCGGACGAAAGTTGGCGGCCGCGCGCGTCGAGAAGGATGAGCATTTGTGCGGGCCGCGAAGTTTGAAGCTGCTTCAGAAGGGCCGCTTCGTTGGGCAATTCCATGGATCCTGTCGAGACGTAGCGGGCGAGGCGCTTGAGGTACTCGTTCGTGAGGGACTGAATGGCTGGGTCCTTGGTTTTGCCGATCCAGGCGATGCGGAGGCGCATGGGAGAAAGCTATCAGCTATCAGGCGGCTGGGCGCAGGTTTGTTGCGGCGGGCGAGGGCGCCCGCCGCGGCCATGATTGCGGTGACGCACGCGGCAGCCCCGGCGAGGGCGCCGGGGCCTACCGGAAAGAGAACAGTCAGCTTGAAAGAGAACGGCCAGCTCGCAGTTTTTTTGGTTCATCGAACCGCGGAGGCGAGGACGAAGTCGGCGGTCATGTTGACCTTTTCGCCGTCCCAGAAGCGGGCGAAGGCGGCGTAAACGTCGCGTTTGATGGGCTCAAGCTGCTCGGGACGGATCTGGTCGAACAGCGGACGGAAGGGGACGGTGGCGGCCTGAAAGTACTCCCACAGATCTTCGATGGAGGAGGTCCAGACCCAGGGAACGGTCTGCAGGCGCTCGTTGACCTCGCTAAAGCCGGCGGCGGTAAGGGCGGAGGCCAAAGTGCCAGGTTCGCCGAACTTGACGATCTGCTGCGCCGCCGGCGGCAGCGCAGCCCCGATGTGACGCATGACGATTTTTCCGGTGGACTCGAAGTAGGGCTGGTCGAGCGGGCCCCAGGCGAGGATGGCGATCCGGCCGCCGGGCTTGAGCACGCGGCGCATTTCGGCCAAGGCGCGCGGCAGGTCAGAGAAGAACATGACGGCGAGGCGCGAGGTGACCAGGTCGAAGGAGGCGTCGGGGAAGGGCAGGCGGTGAACGTCGGCCACTTCGAAGGTGAGGTTGGTGAGATTGCGCTCGCGGGCGCGGTCGGCGGCGATCTTGAGCGGTTCCGGCTTGAGGTCGGTGGCGGTGACATGTCCGTTGGGGGCGACGGCGCGAGCGATCTGCAGAGCGGGGGCGCCGGTGCCGCTGGCGACATCGAGCACGATCATGCCGGGACGAGGCTGAGCCAGGGCGACGATGGCCTCGGTGGCGCCGCGGCCCATGTCGGCGGAGGGACGCTCCCAGCGAACCGCGTTGTTCATGCGCGCGTGCGTGACCCAGTCGTGAGAGGGGCTGGTGGGCATGAGGCAATTCTACAGCGATTGACGATTGCAGATTGCACACGCGAGGGCGCGTGTGCCACACCAGCTGAGAGCTGAGAGCTGACAGCTACTCCAGCCCGTAGCGCTTGCGTTTTTCCAGCAGAGTCTTGCGGCTGATGCCGAGGACGTGCGCAGCCATGGTCTTCTTGCCCCCGGTGAGTTGGAGGACCTGGGCGATGTGGGCGCGCTCCACCAGTTCCAGCGACATGGCGACGCCGGGAACAAGGGCGGCGTTGCGCACGTGGGGAGGCAGGTCCTGGAGCAGGATTTCCGGAGGAGTGGCGCTGATGACGGCGCGCTCCACCAGGGTGCGCAGCTCACGCACATTGCCGGGATAAGAATAAGTTTCGAGCGCCGCCAGCGCGGCGGGAGCAAAGGCGAGGCGCGGCTTGCGGTGCAGCTCGGCGAGGCGGGAGAGGAAGTATTCAGCGAGCGGGCGGATGTCGGCGGGGCGATCGCGCAGGGCGGGTACGGCGATGGGAACAACGTTGAGCCGGTAATACAAGTCTTCGCGGAAGGTGCGGCGAGCCAGTGCGTGCTCAAGATCAATGGAGCTGAGGGCGACGATGCGCGCTTCGATGGAAACCGGGTGTACGCCGCCGATGCGCTCGCAGCGCTTTTCGTCGATGACGCGGAGCAGCTTGGCCTGTACCGGCATGGAGAGGGCGGCGACTTCGTCGAGCACGATGGTGCCCCGGCCGGCAAGCTCGAGGCATCCGATCTTGGCTGGGACGCCGGGGAAGACGCCGTTTTCATAGCCGAACAGCTCGGCTTCGCGCAACGCACGCGGCAGTTCGGCGCAGTTGATGCGGAACAGAGGGGCCTCGGGATGCGGTCCGAGATAATGCAGGACGGAGGCCAGCAGATCCTTCCCGGTGCCGCTTTCACCGCGCATCAGCACGGTGGAAGAGCTGAGGGCGATGCCGCGAATCTCACGCAGCAGGTCGAGGGAAGCGGGGTCGGCGGCAATCCATGATTGCAGGATGGCGCCGGCGGGCGCGGACGGCGGATGGACCACGGTGGCGGCGAGGCTTCCAGGGCCGGCGTCGGCCGGGGTTGCGTCTAGGCCTTGCGGGCGCGGGGGCGCGAACGACGGCTGCGCGTCGGCGCGGGCTTGGAAGCCTTGGCCCGCGCGCGCTTCCGCGGCTGGGAGCGCAGCTCCCCGGGAGTCCATTGTTTTGCCGATTTCCACAGCCGCTCCAGGTTGTAGAAGTTCCGCGCTTTTTGCGAGAAGACGTGGACCACGAAGTCCACGTAGTCGAGCAGGACCCATTCCGCCTGCTTGTAGCCTTCAACATGGGTCGGCCGTAAGCCGGCCCGGCGGAGTCTCTGCTCCACCTCATCGGAGATGGCTTGAACCTGCCTGGGGTTGCTAGCCGAGCAGATGACAAAAAAATCAGTAAAGCCGCCGGAAGCTTTGTCGAGCTCCAGCACAGAGACGTCTTCCGCCTTTTTTTCTTCGGCGGCGGCAATGGCGTCCATGACTTGGCGTTGGAGTTCGCTTTTCTTAGGCATGGAACCTCGAGGAAACGAATGGGATCGAGCGAGTGCGGAGATCAGCGGAGCTAAGGGGATGGACGGGAACTATTTCCTGTCGCGTAGGCGGACCACCTTTCTCCTCGCCGGAGCAGCACGCCGGGCCGGCGGCGAGGATGACTTGTATAGATGCATCTTGGCAATGTAGGCGGCCACCGCGGGATCGAGGAAACGCGAGACCCCGCGGGAGCCGGAGATGGCTTGGCGGACCTGGGTGGCGGAGACGTTTTCCTCGATGCCGGCGAGGATGTGCAGGGTGACGCGGCCGAGAGCGAGATCGCCGGTGGCGGGCTGCCGTCGAAACGGCGCGGTGACCGCGTCGTCGGGCCGAAGCGATGCGGGCAGCGCGCGGGCAACGTCGGCGAGGGAAAATCCGGGACGGCTGGCGACAATGAATTCGGCCTCGCGCAGCAGGGCCTCGGGCTTCCGCCAGCGGGCGATGGAGAGAAAGGCGTCGATGCCGAGCAAGAAAAACAGGCGATCGCTCTTGGGCAGCGAGCGGCGAAAGCGGCGCACCGTGTCGATGGTGAAGCTGGGGGCGCTGCGGGCCTGGTCGCCGGGGGCTTCCATGAGCGAGGGCAGGAAACTTTTTTCATCGCGGGTGGCCAGGGCGAGCATGGCGTAGCGGTGATGATACGGGGTGACCGGCTGTTTTTGCTTCAGCGGCTGGATATCGGCGGGGACGAAATAGATGCGGCGAAGGTCGTAGGCTTTCTGCGCGGCGCGGGCGACGTTGAGGTGGCCGCGATGTACCGGATCGAAGGTCCCGCCGAAGAGGGCAATATTCATTAAAAGCAGTAGTCGGTAGTCAGTAGTCAGGAGTCAGTGTCTAGCTTTCGATTTTCGTTTTCAAGCGACATCGGATTAAGGCAGGTTGTCGAGCGATGTTCCCAAAACAGGAGTCAGGAGTCAGTAGTCAGGAGTCGGTGTCTAGCTTTCGATTTTTGTTTTCAAGCGACATCGGCTTAAGGCAGGTTGTCGAGCGATGTTCCCAAAACAGGAGTCAGGAGTCAGGAGTCAGTGTCTGGCTTTCGATTTTCGTTTTCAAGCGACATCGCTTTAAGGCAGGGCCTAGCAATGTTCCCAACGGTGAAGTTGTATTTTGGTTCCGATTGCTAAATCCTAGCGGCTGACTCCTGACTCCTGACTCCTGACTCTTAAAACCTTTCATCCGGCGACGGGCTCAGCATTGGCTGGAGGCGCTGCTGCTGCGGCCATTTCCGCATGGCGGACTTCTTCCACCTTCTTCGCCATGGCGTGCAGCAGTTTATCGATGCCCTCGCCGGTGACGGCGGAGATGGGGAAGAACGGCAGCTTGTGCTTCTTCGCGAAGTTGCGCAGCTTCGTCAGCTTGGCTTTGTTGGCGACGTCGATCTTGGAGGCGGCGACCAGCACCGGTTTTTTCTCCAACCCGGCGCCGAAGCTGGCCAGCTCGGTCATGATGACCTCGTAGTCCTTGACCGGGTCGGGCCGGCCGCTGGAGTCGGAGACATCGACCAGGTGGACCAGCAGGCGGGTGCGCTCGATGTGGCGCAGGAACTGCGTGCCCAGCCCGGCGCCGGTGTGCGCGCCCTCGATGAGCCCGGGAATGTCGGCGACCACGAAGCTGACCGCGTTCGGCTCCTCGCCCACGGCGACGACACCGAGGTTGGGTTGCAGGGTGGTGAAGGGGTAGTCTGCGATCTTGGGACGCGCAGCGGAGATGCGCGAGATGAGCGTGGACTTGCCGGCGTTGGGATATCCGACCAGGCCAACGTCGGCGAGCAGCTTGAGTTCCAGCCGCAGGGTGCGTTCTTCGCCGGGGAAGCCGGCCTCGCACTCGCGCGGCGCCTGGTGGGTAGAGGTGGCGAAGCGGGCATTGCCGCGTCCGCCGCGCCCCCCGCGCGCCACCACGATGCGGTCGTCGGCGCGGGAAAAATCGTGGACGCGCTCGCCGGTGGATTCGTCGTAGACCAGGGTCCCGACCGGCACCTTGAGAATGACGTCTTCGCCTTCGCGGCCGGTGCAGTTGGAGCCTTCGCCGTGGCGTCCGCGTTCCGCCTTGTATTCCGGATTGAAGCGGAAGTGGACGAGCGTGTTGTGGCGCTCGCTGGATTCCATGATGACGTCGCCACCCTTGCCGCCGTCGCCGCCGGAGGGGCCGCCGCGGGGAACGAACTTCTCGCGGCGGAAGGCCATGCAGCCGTTGCCGCCGTTGCCGGCTTTGATCTGGATTTTGGCTTCGTCGATGAACATGGGGGGTAGCTATCAGCTGTCAGCTATCAGCTATCAGCTGAAAACCTATGTGCGCTGCACCAAAAGTCAAAAGGGCACGGCCGCGTCGTGCCCTTGGTTGGATGATTGGGACTTGACCCTAAAGAGTCCAAGCTGATAGCTGACGGCTGACAGCTGAAAGCTTGTTACGCTTCCGACGGTTCCACCAGCACAAACTTGCCGGTCTTGCCCTTGTCGACGAACTTCACCTTGCCGGTGATCTTGGCGAACAGGGTGTCGTCCTTGCCGCGGCCGACGTTGAGGCCGGGCTTGATGGGCGTGCCGCGCTGCCGGACGATGATGGAGCCGCCGGGCACGACCTGCCCGCCGAAGACTTTGACGCCCAGCCGCTGCGCGTTCGAGTCGCGGCCGTTTCTGGAACTACCGAGACCTTTCTTATGTGCCATGATGCAATCCGTTTCTCAGGTTTCAGGTTTCACGTTTCGCGTTTCACGTCCACGAACCTGACAGAAACTTGAAACGCGAAAACCTCGAAACCTATTTCTTTTTCGGGGCCGATCCGCCCTTCGATTTCTTGCCACTTGATTTGGAGCTGCCGCCGTGACGCGCGCTCTTGCTGCCCGCGCCGCCGGCTTCCCCGGAGGCGTGCTTCTTTGCTCCAGCTTTCTTCTTTGGAGCGACCGCTTCTTCCGGCGCCGCTCCGCCTGCGCTGGCTTTGGGTTCCTTGGCGGCGCGCGGCGCCAGTTCCGGGGCCTTGAAGCTCTGGCCGTCGAAGGCGATTTCGGTGATGCGGACCGCGGTGTACTGCTGCCGGTGCCCGTTGAGCTTCTTGTATTGCTTCTTGCGCTTGTAGTGGAAGACCAGCACCTTGTCGCCGAGGACCTGGCTCATTACCTGGCCGGTGACGCGGGCTTCACCCTGCGGCTTGCCCAGCTCACCCTGGCTGGCGGAGACGGCAAGGACATCGCCGAATTCGACTTGCTGCTGATCGCCGCCGAGTTTCTCCACCTGAATGACGTCGCCGGGCGCGACGCGATACTGCTTTCCCCCGGCGCGAATGACCGCGTACATAGTGCCTCCACAATCTTCAAATCGACGAATTTACGGATTGACGAATTGCCGGCGCAGGCGCGAATACGACAATTCTTCAGTTCGGAAATTCTTCTTGCGTGCTCTGCTTCCACGCGCCAGGACGGCGGCGGTAACCCCTGACGGGGCTCGGCAGTACAGGCAAACCAATAGATTTTAGCGGGTAGGACGGGAGAGCGTCAATCAGCAGCGTAACGCGGGCGAGGGCGCCCGCGCCACGGAGAATTCGCGTGCGGTTGAGGGCAGCCCCGGCGGTGGCGCCGGGGCCTACCGATTTGCAGGTTGTGGGGCTTTGGAGGGCTTGGGGCGCCAAGGATTTGCTAGTCGCGGGCGGGGGCGTCCGCGCTCCACTTTACGTGGCGGTCGCCGCCTCGCTGTCGAGGTCATCGTCGGGAGGGTCGGCGAAATCAACCGAGAATCCCAAGCGAAGCAGGCGTTTTTCCTCCGGAGTGAGTTCCCGGGAGAGCTGCAATTCAATGTTACGGATTAGTGCCTCGATGTTACGCACGCCCCAAACCGCCCCGGGAAGTTCGATTCGGAGCAGCCGGCTTTGGTTGTCAACCAAGGTGACAGAGGGAGGGGCTAGGGGTTAGTGGCTGGGGGCTGGCCGCCAAACAGCGCCAATGACCCTGCACCGAAGTACTGTTGCATGTACTTTCGGAGGGAGGTATTTGCTGGTAAGTTGCTAATGGTTGCGCGCGTCCAGCCCAGGCTGGTCCCTCCCCTAATGCGCACCATTTGAGTGACCGTGTACACGGTCCCGGGTTGGTCTTTCTGGATTCAAATGAGCCAGGTGGTTGAAAAGATCGGGCGTTACCAGATCGTCGGCGAGCTGGGCAAAGGCGCCATGGGAGTGGTGTACAAGGCCACCGACCCCAACATTGAGCGGACGGTGGCGATCAAGACGCTGCGCTTCGACACCACCGGCACGGAAGCGGAGGAGGTGCTGGGACGCTTCAAGAACGAGGCCCGGGCCGCCGGGGTGCTGAACCACACCAACGTTGTCACCATCTACGACGCCGGCGAGCAAGAGGGCATGTTCTACCTCGCCATGGAGTTCATCGAGGGGCAGACGCTGCAGGCGCTGCTGAAGCAGGAGAAGACGCTGGCGGTGGAGCGGGCGGCGAACATCGTGTGCCAGGCGTGCGCCGGGCTGGAATACGCGCACGGACGCGGGATTATCCATCGCGACATCAAGCCGGCCAACATCATGATCACCGGCGACGGCACGGTGAAGATCATGGATTTCGGCATTGCCAAGTTCGGCGTCACCGGCATGACCTCGACCGGACAGGTGGTGGGAACGCCGAATTACATGTCGCCCGAGCAAGTGAAGGGCGAGCCGCTGGACGGGCGCACCGACCTTTTCAGCCTGGGAGTGGTGCTGTACGAAGCGCTGACCGGGGCGCGGCCGTTCGTCGCCGACAACGTCGCCGGCATCGTTTACAAGATCGCGAACCAGACTCCGGCGGCGCCGCAGGAGCTGGCGCCGAGCCTGCATCCCGGGCTGAGCGCGGTGGTGATGAAGGCGCTGGCCAAGGACCCGGACAAGCGCTTTGCCCGCTGCGCGGAATTTGCCCGAGCGATCCAGGGATACCCGTGGTTCAAGGCCGAGGGCCCGACGGGGGAAGCGCCGGTGATTCGATTTGGCGTGAACCGCGAGGCGGCAAGCGCACCTCCTGCGATGTCCGCAAGCGGTGGAGACAAGCCGGCCGCGAGCCCACCTCCCACACTGCCCGCACGCAGTGCAGACAAGCCGGCAGCGAGCGCACCTCCCACACCGTCTGCGCGCAGTGGAGACAAACCGGCGGCGCGTGTCGCGCAAGCAGCGGTCAAGCTTGAGCCGGCGCCCGTCCTCAAGCTGAAACCAATGCCCCCGGTGGAGAGCAAAGTCGCCACTCCGCGCATCGAGGAGCACCGGAAGGCCTCAACAGGACAGGGGCCGTGGCCGATGCTGGCGGCAGCGGCGGTGTTGTTGCTGGCGGCGGCGGGGGCTTTCGTGCGATGGCACCAGGTGGGGATCAATCCGCCGGAAGCGGCGACGAGCGCACCGATCACGGCGCCCGCGCCGGATGTCGAAGAGGTCGCCAAATCCGAGAAGCATCCAGCCGCGCGCCCAGCGCGGCCGAGAACAACGCCGGCGGGGATGGGCGAACTGCAGATTTCGTCCACGCCGTTCGGCGCCAGCGTGAAAATCGATAACAAGACCGATCCGGACTGGGTGACTCCATTTACGGCGCGGCGGCTGAAGCCGGGGCCGCACACCGTGGCCTTCACCTTCGACAACTACCAACCCTTGACCCGGCAGGCGGAGGTGGTGGCTGGCGCCAAGTTGCCGCTCTACGTGCTGCTGCAACCGGCGCAGGGGTTGCTGTTGCTGAGCAGCAATCCGGCGGGCGCCGAGATTTACATTGATGGCCGCGACAGCGGGAAGCTGACGCCGGCGCGGATCACGGTGAACGCGGGCCAGCACCGGATCGCAATCCACAAGCAGGGATTCAAGTCGAGGGTGACCTACGCCACGGTCTCGAACGGCAAAACATTCAACTTCGCGCCGGCGCTCGTCGCCGGCGACGAGCCTCGGCCGGCGCTGGTTCCCGCCAGCGCGCCCCAGCCGGCGGCGGTGAGCATGACTCCGGCGGAGCAAGGGCCCAACCCGTTCCGGCGCCTGCGGCGGCTGTTCGGCAAAACTGCGACTGACAGCGGAGTGCTGAACGTGCGCACGCGTCCGCAAGGCGCGGAAATCCGGCTGGGGAATTCGCCGGCGCCGCTGAAGAGCCCGGCAAAGTTGGCGGTGGCGCCCGGCAGCTACACCATGACCCTCACCCTGCCGGGGTACAAGACCATCACCCGCGCAGTGCAAGTTGAACGAGGAAAAAAGTTGGGGGTGGACGAGGTGTTCGAGCCGCAGTAAGAAACAAATCAGCCGCGGTTGAACGCAGGTGAGAGGGTCACTAAAAACAAATCAGCCACTGATTAACACAGATCAACACTGATCAAGAGGATGAGCGTTCGTCGGTTTTGATCAGCGGCGAATGTTCTGGAATCAGCGTTCGTTCCCTCAGGGGCTCTAAAGCCCGGGATTTCTGCGCCTCTGAACGGCGCGGCTGAAGCCGCACCCCTTCAAAACCGATTCGCGGCCTTCCAAAACCGATTTAAGAGATAGCGGGTTGATCAGCCTCGAATGCTCTGCCGAGTAAAGCTAAGCCCGGCGCTTGCCTTTGGCTTTTTCCCAGGGCTTGCGGGGGCGGGCGGCGGCAGGCTGGTCGCGTTGTTCGACGCGGTCGTAGACATAGTTTTCGCTGACCGTGCCCAGGGATTCGTTGTACAGGCTGGGAGCGCCGATGGCTTCTTTCAGTTCCTCGGTGAACTGGTGCAGCGCCTTGAGCTGGTCGGCAGTGGCGGGAAGCTCGGTTTTCGTGGTCATGAAAAACTGCTGGTAGCCGCGGTTGACCAGCTTGGCGATCTCGCCGCCGATGAGGTACCCGGGATAAGCGAAGATCTTGACGCCTGCTTCGCCGCTTTTTTCCAGGGCGGCCGAGCAGTTGTGTTTCTTGACGAAGACGCGATTTTGTACGCCGGGAGCTTCGAGCAGTTCGAAACCGTGATCGCGCAGCCAGGCAATGGCTTCGTCATACGTTTTGGGGGGCGGTTGCTTAGCCATGCGCGGGACCTGCCGGTGTGGGGTGAAGCAAATGTAACGCGGAACCACCCTACCACATCCAAAGGCTAACGGCGTTCAGAACCCGGGCCATAACCATCGCGGCTATTACGTGCGAATGGGTGATTGTCGGCCGGGGGCATGAACGGCATAATCGGAACCGTGGGGATACAGCCGAAACTTACGCCTATGTCACAGCCCAGCTCGCGAAGGAAGCCGGTAGGTTCGGTGCGCGAAGCCGCGCCGGAAAAGCTGGGGCGAAGTGTGCTGGAGCGGATTGGGAACACGCCGCTGATCCGGATGGCGCGCACCACGCGCGAGCTGCGCGGAGTGCAGGTGCTGGCCAAGGCGGAGTGGTTCAATCCAGGGGGATCGGTGAAGGACCGCGCCGCGGCCAACATCGTGCTGCAAGCGATCGATGCGGGAGAGCTGGGCCGGGGCCGGGAGCTGCTGGATTCCACCAGCGGCAACACCGGCATCGCCTATGCCATGATCGGCGCGGCGATGGGATTCGGAGTCACGCTGTGCATGCCCTCGAACGTCTCGGTGGAGCGCAAGCAGATCCTGAACGCCTACGGGGCCAAGATCGTGTACACCGATCCGGGCGAAGGATCGGATGGGGCCATCCGCAAGGCACGCGAGATGGCGGCGGCGGAGGCGGACCGCTACTTCTACGCCGACCAGTATTCCAACCCGGCGAACTGGCGCGCGCACTACGAAACCACGGCCAACGAAATCTGGCGGCAGACCGAGGGGCGAGTGACGCACTTTGTGGCCATGCTGGGGACCAGCGGGACGTTCGTGGGCACGGCGCGCCGGCTGAAGGAACTGAACCCGAGTATCCAGTGTGTGTCGCTGCAGCCGGATTCATCGTTCCACGGTATTGAGGGCACCAAGCACATGGCCACCGCCATAGTGCCGAAGATCTACGATCCGGAGCTGGCTGACGCCGATCTCGGCGTTGCCACCGAGCGCGCCTATGAAATGGTGAAGCGGCTGGCGCGCGAAGAGGGCGTGCTGGCGGGGATTTCCTCGGGCGGCGCGCTGGCCGGCTGCCTGGACGTGGCGAAGACGGCGCCGCATGGCTCGGTGTTGGTGACCGTGTTCCCTGACAGCGGCGACAAATACCTGAGCGAAAAATTTTGGGAAGAAGAGCCCATCGGGTGATCGGATGATCGGGCGATCGGGCGATCGAAATCACCAGATCATCCGATCACCCGATCACCCGATTGCAGAACCATGCTGAAGATCACCAACGCGGAATTCGAGGCGCTGCGAAAACACGGCGAGCAGACCTATCCCCACGAGTGCTGCGGCGTGCTGCTGGGGCGGGTGGAAGGCGAGGAGCGGCGGGTGGAGGAGACGGTGCGCTGCGGCAACACGCGCGACGACCGGCCGCAGGACCGCTACCACATCGATCCGCGGGAGCTGGTGCGCATCCAGCGCCAGGGACACGAGCGCGGGCTGGACATCGTGGGCTTCTATCACTCGCATCCCGATCATCCGGCGCGCTGGTCGCAAACCGATTTGGCGGAAGCGCACTGGATCGGTTGCTCCTACGTGATCACCAGCGTGGAACAGGGCGGCGCGGCAACCACCAACTCCTTCGCGTTGCTGGGCGCGACCGAAGAGGACAAGCGCTTCGAGGACGAGCCGATCGAGGTGAGCGAGGAGAAGGTGCTGGTCAGAGAGTTTGAGCAGGAGTAGCAGCAACTCTGCGTCATTCCGAGCGTAGCGAGGAACCTGTTTTGGGCGCCGCCAGGCATGGTGACCACTACATCAGGTCCCTCGCTCCGCTCGGGATGACGCCAACTATGGACCGGTTGAATCCGCCCCTCATTGCCGGGCATCAATAGTAGTTCTGAAAGCTTATGAAGATCATGATTCCGACGCCCTTGCGTCAGTATGCCGACAAGAACGACGCGGTTGAACTCAACGCCGGAACGGTAGGCGAGGCGCTGAGCGGGCTGACCGCGCGCCACCCGGAGCTGCGCAAGCATCTCTACACCGACGACGGCCGGCTGCGCGCCTTCGTCAACGTGTACCTCAACGACGAGGACATCCGCTATCTCAGCAAGGAACAGACCGCGGTGAAGGACGGGGACACGCTGTCGATTGTGCCCTCGATCGCGGGAGGAACTGATTTCGTAAATTGGTAATTTCGTGATTTTTGTCCGGCGCGATGTCGAGCACCACCAATTACGAAATTACGCAATTACCAGATGTGAATTATGGCCACCACTACCCACGTCGAAACGGCTGCGCTGTCGAACGAAGAAATTCTGCGCTACTCGCGTCACCTGATCATGCCCGAGGTGGGCATGGCGGGGCAGACGAAGCTGAAGGCCGCGAAGGTGCTGTGCATCGGCGCCGGCGGTCTGGGCTCGCCGTTGGCCTTGTACCTGGCGGCGGCGGGCGTTGGGACGCTGGGAATCGTGGACTTCGACGTGGTGGATTTCACCAACCTGCAGCGCCAGATCATTCACTCCACCGCCGACGTGGGCCGGCCGAAGCTGGCCTCGGCGGCGGAAAAAATCAAGGCCATCAACCCGTTCGTCGAAGTGCGTCCCTTCGAGACCCGGCTTTCCAGCGCCAACGCGCTCGACCTGTTCCGCCAGTTCGACCTGGTGGTGGACGGCACCGACAATTTTCCCACCCGCTACCTGGTGAACGACGCTTGCGTGCTGACCGGCAAGCCCAACGTGTACGGCTCGATTTTCCGGTTTGAGGGACAAGTGAGCGTCTTTGCCACCGAGCAAGGTCCGTGCTATCGCTGCCTCTATCCCGAGCCTCCGCCGCCGGGACTGGTGCCTTCGTGCGCCGAAGGCGGGGTGCTGGGGATTCTGCCCGGGCTGGTGGGGCTGATGCAGGCGACGGAGGCGATCAAGCTGATCCTGGGCGCGGGCGAGCCGCTGATCGGGCGGCTGGTGCTGGTGGACGCGCTGGGCATGAAGTTCCGCGAGCTGAAGCTGCGCAAGAACCCGGATTGCCCGGTTTGCGGCAAGCACCGCACCATTACCGAGCTGATCGATTACAACCAGTTCTGCGGAGTCCGCGGCGAAGAAAAGCCGGCGGGAGAGACGAACCTGCCGGAAATCAGCGTGGAAGAGCTGAAGCGGCGCCAGGAGGCGGGCGACGATATCTTCGTGCTCGACGTGCGCGAGCCGCACGAATACCAGATTTGCAATCTTCGCGGGTACCTGATCCCGCTGAACGATCTGCCCAAGCGGGTCAACGAGCTGGATTCCAGCCGCGAGATCGTCGCCCACTGCAAGATGGGCGGACGCAGCGCCAAGGCGGTAGACTTCCTGCGCCAGGCGGGCTTCACCAAGGTGAAGAACCTGGCCGGCGGCATAACCGCCTGGGCTGACAAGGTGGACCCGACGATGCCGAAGTACTAATTTTTGTCATGCTGAGCGAAGCGAAGCATCTGTGTATTTAGTTGATTCGAACCAATTCATAGATCCTTCGCTCCGCTCAGGATGACATACTCTCTCTGAGTACTAAGGCTGACCGGTTCACGGTCGGCCTTTTTTTTCCCGAAGAACGCCAAGCTGCGCAGGTTTTGCTTTGACCGCTTGAAAAAATTCCACTTTCGTGCAGAATTGCGTGCTGGCTTGGTTTGGCATATCCGGGGTGCGGACGACTTTCCCCCATCACCGCCGCCCACCCACTTGGAGACGATCGAAAGTTTGCTGTGGAGGCAAAGCAATGAAGTCCAAGGTTTTCGCCCTGTGCGCCGTATTGGTGTTGCTCTCGGTTTCCGGATTCGCGGCCGAGCGCAAGAAGCGCGTCGCCGTCTTCGATTTTGACTACTCCACCGTCCGCAGCGGTGTCGCCGCCATCTTCGGCACTGACATCGACGTGGGCAAGGGGATCTCCGCGCTGCTGATCAAGCGCCTGGTGCAGGACGGCACCTACAGCGTGATCGAGCGCGAGAAGATGGACAGCATCCTAAAAGAACAGAATTTTTCCAACAGCGACCGCGCCAATCCCAACAGCGCCGCCAAGATCGGTAAGTTGCTGGGGGTGGACGCGATCATTGTCGGCAACATCACCCAGTTCGGCAACGAAACCAAGAACCAGGGAGTGGGCGGCGGCGGGGGCGGATGGGGCGGCTTTGGGCTGGGCGGGTTCAAGCACAAGGAGTCCAAGGCCATCGTGACGCTGGACGCCCGCATTGTTGATATCGACACCGCCGAAATCCTGGCAGTGGCCGACGGCAAGGGCGAGTCCAGCCGCAGCAGCACTTCCTTGCTCGGCGGCGGCGGCAACTGGCACGGCTTTGGCGCCGGCGCGGTAGACTTCGGCAGCAGCGACTTTCAGAACACCATCATCGGCGAGGCCATCAAGCTGGCGGTCGACCAGATGAGCACCGGGGTGATTGCCGGCGCGCCCAAGCTGTCGGCGCGCAAGATCAACGTGGAAGGCCTGGTGGCCTTCGTGGAGATGGGCAAGGTGGTGCTCAACGTCGGCTCCAAGGCGGGGGTCAAGGTCGGCGACCAGATGACCATCTCGCGGGTGTCGCAGGAGATCAAAGACCCGGTGACCGGCAAAGTGATCCGCCGCCTGGCCACCGAGGTCGGCAAGATTGAAATCAGCGACGTGGACGACGGTTCCGCGGTCGGAAAGGTCGTCTCCGGCCAGGGATTCAAAGTGGGCGACGTGGTGAAGACCGTCACCCAATAAGGAAGAAAGAAGTCAGAAGTAAGAAGTTCGGGAAATGCCGGCCGCGGTCAGGGCCGGCTTTTTCTGTGCGAAAAGCTTTCAGTTCATGAGGTGGAATCTTCAGAACTCATTTCAGGCGCGGGCGCGCGTTTCTTCCACACCACGGTTCCCTGGTTCTTAATGCGCAAGCTACCGCCGTTGGACGGGTCGTACACCAAGACAATGACGTGCCCTCCCTCGGCGTCTTCGCTATGGACCGTGTAGACGGTCCGCGGACCATCCTGCCGGACCTCAATCCGGGAAATTTGCTGCATCGGGGAAGAGCGGCCCTGGCCGACGCCGAAGAGGAGATACTGGTCCTCGAACTTGATGAAGCGGCCTTGGTAAGCAGGAGCGTCGGTGGTCCACACCCCGAGCAAATCGCGGGGTGGGGCCTTCAACGTGCGGTCACAGCCCAGGCTGGTGGTTAGCAGCAGGAGAGTGACGACCACCACGGTCAGCGAAGCAGCGAGCTCGCAAGATGGCTTCATGACGGCTGCGCCACGGACGCGGATAGCTCCGCCTGGGGAGGCGGCGGGGTGTCCTCATCAAAGATGGAGAGGAAAACTTCGATCACGCGGGGATCGAATTGCGTGCCGGAGCCGCTGCGGATGATGTCCAGGACCTTCTCGCGCGGCAAGCCGGGGCGATAGGGGCGGTCTGAGATGAGCGCGTCATAGCAATCCGCAACCGCGAAAATGCGGGCGTGCAGGCTGATCTGCTCTCCCGCCAGACCGGCGGGATATCCCCGGCCATCGAACCATTCGTGGTGCTGGGCCACGATGGGCAAGGCTTCCGCAAGCCCGGGAATGGGCTCCAGAATGCGCATGCCGATGCGGACGTGATCGCGCATGGTCTGCATTTCCGCGGCATCGAGTTTTCCGGG
The DNA here is from genome assembly GCA_963797035.1 of Terriglobia bacterium. Lineage (GTDB taxonomy): Bacteria > Acidobacteriota > Terriglobia > Terriglobales > Acidobacteriaceae > JAIQGF01. The sequence continues at coordinate 82,940 of CAWCOC010000017.1, read as the reverse complement.
TTTGTCGAGAATCTGGTGCGGGGTGCCGATTTTGCCGATATCGTGCAGCAACCCGCCGCGGTGCATGATGTGGAGGTCGCGGAGCGAAAGGCCCATGGCGCGCCCGATCCGGACCGCCAGTTGGGTGACGCGCTCGGAATGCCCGGCGGTCCAGGTGCTCTTGGCGTCAATCGCGCGGGCCAGCGCGCTCAACGCTCCCCAGTGAAGCTGTTCCAGCGCTTCCATCAGTTGGACGTTGGAAAACGCGACCGCAAGCTGGTCGGCAACCTGCCGTGCCGGCTCAACTCCGGGATGATCTGCAGCCAGGCCGCGAGGATGGGCGCAGACCAGCGCGCCGAACGGCTTGCCATCGACCTGGACGGGCAGGATGAGAAACGATCTCATGCCCTCGGCCTTGAGCGGCGCCAGGAACTCGGGGATGGCGTCCTCGGCCGCCACCTGCCAACTCTGCGGCGCGGCCTGGAAGTGATCCCGGTCCTGGAGGGAGACCGAGGTCTTCAGCCGCCGGCCAAAAAGATTAGCGCTGGGAATCGACACGTTCAGGCTGGGCTGATGGTCCAGTTGCGGATCGTCCAGCAAGGCCACGGCAAAGCAGGCGTGAGGCAGCAGGTCGGGCATGTGCTTCAGGACGGCGGCGATGATTTTCCCGCGGTGCAGGGAAGCCAGGATGGCCTGGTCGATATCGTGGACCGTCCGCAGGACATAGAACTGCGTGCCCAAGCGAGTCGCCATGGAGTTGAAGGAGCGCGCCAGCTCTTCGAATTCATCGCCGCTGCGTACCTCCACCCTGCTTTCGAAATGTTGGGCGCCGATGTGCTCGGTCCCGCGCGTCAGTTTTTCCAGCGGCACCAGCGTTCGGCGGATCTGGATGGAGCTGAGCAGGACGACGGCCAACAACGCCAACAGGATGACAAAGGGGAAGGTGGCCCGGAAATGGCGCATCGGCGCCAGGCTCTGTTCCTGCCGTTCACTGAGGACGATGGTCCAATCCGGCGCCAGGAAGCGGGCCCTCAGAAACAGCTTCCAGGCCCCGGCCTGGTAGGCAACTCCGCTCGCCTTCCAGGCGAACAGCCGGTCTTCCTTCTGGATGCCGGCGCTGACCGCGTTCTGCAGGGCGGCATTGTCGTCGCAGAGCAGCGGGGCGCCGGCGCTGTACACGCACAAGCTGACGCCAAAGGGCAATTTTTCCAGGTCCCAAAGATAGCCGGGGTTGATCTCCGCCATCAGCACCCCGGCAGCGGGGCGGGCGGGATCGATGAGTCGGACCATGCTGGGGCAGATGCCGTCGCCATCGGCGCAGGTCTCCGTCACCAGCAGGGCCTTGCCCGACTGCAGATGCTGCTCTTGCTCGGAGCTGAATGGCGGCAAATGCAGCACATGGCCGAGGAGCACTTCCTGCTTCTGCGTGAGCGGGCTGAAGCGCGTGGCATTGCGGAAGCGGGCCCGGAAGGCCGCGCTTAACACCGGCGAATAGCCGTGCAGCAAATGCAGCGCCGCGATTTGCGTCTCTCCTTCCATGCTATCGAGGCGCGCGTACTCTTCCATCCCCTCGGCCTTGCTGGCGTGCAGCAACTGCCGGCGGCCCTGCTCGATGAGTTGCCGCGAGACCGTCCGGAAAGCAATCAGCGTCAGGGCCACAATGGGCAGCAAAGCGCAGCAGATGAAGAGAACGAAGATGCGCCGCGCTACCCGGCTGTGCAGAAATGTGAAATCCAGTCGCATGCTCGCTAGAAGTCCCTCGCCAACCCGATAAAGGCCCCATCGTTGGCCCAGATAACGTCGTCCTGACTTTGTTGCGCGGTGAGCGCAGGAACGGACTTACCGTCTTTTCCCATGCTGTAAAGGTCGAAGGAGCTGTTGATCGGCACCAGGAACCGGTCTTTGCGCATGGGTCCCTTGCCCCTGAGGCCCTGAAAGCTGAGGTACTGATAGGGCTTTCCCCAGCCATCGTGAATCTCGCCGTAGCCCGCCTCGTCGAGCGTGGCCGGATAACGGCCGTTGGAAAGCTCGAACGCCTGCACCCCGGCGCCGATGGTGCGAATGTCGCCTACGGCACGGGCTCCACGGGCAAAATCCACCGCCGCCATGAGATTGGGAATCGCCATGGCGCACAGGGTCAGGATAATGGCCATGCTGACGAGCAATTCCACCAGCGTGAATCCACGGGTATTCGTGGAAAGTTGATTGAAGGCGCCGGTACTCCGCATGCATTGCCCTGCGAAAGTCACTGCCAGAACTCGAGTTCAGCAGCAACTCGTCGGATTTCGAACCGATCGCCACAAAATGATGGCAGAGGTGAGGTTCGCAAGGGGTGGATTGCGACGGATTCTCGCCGTGGCAATTGCCAACTCGAAACGCGGTCCGTTCCGGGAAGTTCTCACTTGCCGTCAAGCCAACCATCAAGACGGCAGGGCGTTGGCCGGCGCCATCGGTTTTGCGGTTTCCACCGGCGAGCCGCAACCGCTCACCGGGACCAGAAGCAGTCTTGGAGATGGCTAGGGCTCTCTCGGCGGAGTGCTCTTATCTTCAAGATAGACGTCCATCACCGCGTGGCAATTGGTGGCGGGATCGTGGACCATGGTTTTCGTCTGCTGCTTGTAAGCGACGACGAATTCCAGCGGCTTCTTGACTTCGTGCGGCAGGCCGGTGAATTTGCCTTTTCCGTTCACGTCGGTGGAGAGTTCCAGGTCGGTCTTGCGCTTGCCGAGGAAACCGTAGCGCACCGTGGTGGTGATTTTCGCCAGGTAGATCGGCTTCTTGGCCGCATCGAAGACGGTGAATTCCGCCCAGCAGGGGCCGGCATCGGCGCTGACCTGGGGAACCTCGGCGGCCTGGAGGGTCGCCGAACAAAGGATGAACGCGGCGGTGCAAAGAAGCCTGATTGTGTGTGTCATGCTGAGGGAAGCGAAGCATCTGTGCATTTTTCTTGCTTCGAACAAATACATAGATCCTTCGCTTCGCTCAGGATGACATAGTGGATGGACCCGAGAAGCAGAAGCGCTCGCTACTTCGACCCCTAGCTGCCAGCCACTAGCCCCTAGCTTCTGATTTTCAGCACCACCTTCCCATAATTTTTTCGCTCGATCATCAAGCGGTAGGCGTCGGCGATGTTCTCCAGCGGCAGCTCGTGTCCGATCACCGGATGCAGGCTTCCGGCGGCGATCCACTGTTGCAGTTGCGCCCAGGCGGGGAGCATCAGTTCGGGGCGCTGCGACATTTTCGCCAGCCACAGCCCGTGCACGCTGGTTTGCCGGTCATACAGAATTCGCGGATCGAGCGCGGCGCGCTCGCCGGTGGCGGAGCCGTAGGTGATGACGCGTCCGAGAATGGCGAGGCAGCGCACGCTCTTGGCGACGTGCTCGCCACCCAGCATCTCAAAGACCGCATCCACGCCCTCGCCGCCGGTGAGCCGGCGAATTTCTTCTTCGTAGTCGAGGCGCTGGTAGTTGATGGGATGCTGCAGGCCGAGCTTTGCAATCGCCGCCAGTTTGTCGTCCGAGGAAGAGGTGCCGTACATCTCGACTTCGAGGACGCGTCCGATTTCAACCGCGGCGGTGCCCACCCCGCCGGCGACGGCATGAATCAGCACTCGCTTGGGCAGCCGAGGGCGGCTGCCCCTACGCAAGGCCTGCGCGGCTTCGCCCACCAGTCCGGCCTTCCAATACGCGAAGTAAGCGGTGAAGTAGTTGACCGGGAAGGCAGCGGCTTCGGCGGCCGACCACGCGTCGGGCACCGGCCACAGCAGGTCCGGGGAAGTGACGATTTTTTCCGCGAACGCTTTGCTTTGGGTATAGCCCATGACGCGCTCGCCGCTGTCGGCACGGCGTCCGGTGAACTCGCGCCCGGCGACCAGCGGCGGCTCGGGAGTTCCGGGATAGCCGCCACGTGCCGCCATGATGTCGGCGAAGTTCACCCCTGCGGCTTCCACCTCGACCAGCACCTGGCCGGGCTTGGGCTGCGGATCGGGCTGGTCGCGGACCTGCAGCACCTCCGGCCCGCCATAACGCGTGATGACGGCAGCTTTCATCGTTCAAAAAACGGGTGGCAGACGCGCCACGCGTGTGCCTGGACTGGATTCTAAACCCTGAGGTCAGGAGCTAGGCTATGGGGTGGAGAGAACTAGCGATTGCGCAAAAAGAAAAAAACCGGCGCGGTTCTCCCCCGAGACTTGCGCCGGTTCTCTAAGGCTCCAGACAAAAGCGCCGAGGTAATTGTTTACGGCTGGTCCCGTTCAGCCCGGCGCACTGGGGCCCTAAATGTTGCCGCCGCCTCCGACATGGTTGTGTACGGCCCAATGGCGGCGGACTTGGTACGACAACCCCAAGTTGCGCTAGTCCGGGGGCGGGGTCAATCGGAAAGCTGGCTGCGATGTTGTCGAGTTGGATAACCTGGGAGGAACATCGAATCGGGAAGAAGTAGCCAGGGGCTAGGAGTCAGGAGTCGGTAGTCAGGAGTCAGCAGTCCGGCGTGACTCTAGCTGACTCGCCCCTAGCCACTAGCCCTTAAGCCTCAGCCACTGTTCTCACATTCCTTCTTTGCCGCGCTTCATTACGTAGACCAGGGCGAAGTCGCTGCCGGGGCCCTTAGGCTTGACGGCCACAATGTGCTGGTGGTCCGGGGTGCCGGCTTTCAACTCGACGTTGTTGCCGTTGTGCACCTTGTCGCAGGTGAGTTCCTTCTCCTCGTCCTTGTCCTTCTTGTCCGAGGAGTAGCTGTAGCTGTCGAAGGACTGTTGCGTGCACTCCAGGAACTTGCCGCCGAAATCCTTCATCTTGGGGCGATAAAAGGCCAGCACTTTGTCCGGGGAATCGTTGCTGTGGTACTTGATGGCGACCACCTTCAAGCCCACCGCGCCGATGGAAATGTTCACCGTGGCCGCGTCCTTATCGTTGTCGGAGCTTTGCACGCGCTCCGCTCCGGGATAGACCGGCAGCCCGGTGTCCTTTACATCCACGTCGGTGTTTACCTTGAGGTTGCCGAAGGGCGTGCTGATATCGACCTTCTTCTCGCCGCTGGCGCCGCGGTCTTCATGGATGGTGCAACCGGCGAGCAGGGCGAGGAAGAGAATCGAGAGCATAAGTCCGTAAAATCTCCAGCCGATCGCGGAACCGCGCGACGCGAGAGTGGCGGAGCAACCGGAAAAAGGCTTACGGGGCGGAAACAGCTTTCGTGTTGCCATGATGAATCGTCCCTCCTCGGCCAACCTGCTGCGGGCGTTCGATCCCCGCGCCGCGTTGCGCTACTCCGGGAATGGTCACCGGCAGGCGGCCACGAATCGCGATTTCTCCGAACAGCGCGCGGATGGCGCTCAGCTCAGAGACGGTGGTGAACGAATAAGTGCACATATAGTTCTGCACCGCGGGAAACTGCGCGGCCACGTACGGGTTTCCCATGGCGATGATGGCCGTGCGTTCGGCGGCGCGCTGGAGAATGGCCTCGACCAGCGTATTCATGTCCTGGACCAGGCCGAGTGAATTGGTCGCCTCGTTGCCGACCATGGGACCCACGAACATGGGCGCCAGCACCACGCGCGCCTGTTCCACGGCGGAGATGATCTGCGGCATTATGCCGGCGGCGATACGCCGGTCCACGTAGAACACGTGGGCATCGGGCACGCGCGCCCGCAATTCGCGTTCGAAGACGCGCCCGTGCTCGAAGCGGACATCGTCGGTGAAGATGACGGCGACCACTCGGTTCCGGGTCTCCTCCACCTTGAGATACGGATTCAGCGGTGCGGCAGTTCCCGCAATCTGGCGCCTGAGCGGGAGCAGCTTGCCGTTGTCGCGCACCAGGGTCACGGCCGTGTCGGCCACGCGCTGTCCATAGGCCAGGTTTCCGGGCTGGGCCACCAGTTCCGATAGCTTGTCGATGTCCACCAGCCGCGCCTTGTCGAGCCCCACCGAGGCCTTGGCGCGCAAGATCTTCAGCACCGATTGGTCGATCTGCGATGCAGGAATTTCGCCGCTGCGCGCCGCCTGCAACAGCGCGTTGTAAGCGCCATCGAGATCGTGCGGGATCAGGACCATATCGTTGCCCGCCTTAACCGCCGCGACGGCAGCGGCGCCCGACGGGTTGGGGGAGTTGGCGTAGATCCGCATGAGCGCGTTCATGTCGAGCGCGTCAGTCACCACCAGCCCGCGGAAGCCCATTTTCTTTTTCAGCAGGTCGGTGACGATGGCATGAGAAGTCGTGGCCACCTTGTTGGGATCCGGTTCGAGGGCGGGCACGGTGACGTGCGCAATCATCACCGAATCGACGCCGGCATTGATGGCAGCCTGGAAGGGCGGCAATTCCACGGCTTGCAACCGCTGCAGGTTGCCATCGACCTCGGCCAGCGCGAGATGCGAGTTGGTGGCGGTGTCGCCGTGCCCGGGAAAATGCTTGGCCGTAACCAGCATGCCGGCCTGGTGCGCTCCCTTGATGTAGGCGGTGACGAGCGCAGACACCTGCTGCGGATCTTCGCCGAAGGAGCGGGTGTTGATGACCGGGTTGGCCGGGTTGGAGTTCACGTCGGCGTCGGGATAAAAGTTCCAGTGCACGCCGATGGCGCGCGCTTCCAAGCCGGTGATCCGTCCGGAAGATTCGGAATCGGCGGCGCTGCCGTCGGCGCCGAAGGCCATGGCGTGGGGAAACACGGTGGTGCCGTGGAGGCGCATGGAGAGCCCGCGCTCGAAATCCGCGCCGATGAGCAGCGGCAGGTCCGAGTCGCGCTGCAGTTCGTTGGTCAACATGGCGGCTTCGTAGGGCTGGTTTTTCAGCAGGAAGGGGCCGTCCACGGGGATGGTGAGGCCAAAGGCGCCGAGATGATATTTGCGCATCTGATCATGCAGCTTGAGGTACTCCGGGCTGTTGACGTTGAGAAACTCGGCCCGCGACCAGACCAGCAGCATCTGGCCGATTTTTTCTTCCAGAGTGAGCTTCTTGAGCGTCTTCTGCGCCCACTTTTCGCCCTCATGGTCCAGGCGCACGGGGGCAAAGGAACGGAAGGTCGCTCTGCGGTCCTTGCCCCATGCGCCGACGGCGAGCGAGAGCAGGAGCGCGGCGACCAAGGCCAGTCTTTTGAGCATGAGCGAAGCGTAACATAGGCTTGACGGCTTCCGGCTTCAGGCCAAGGCGCGGCGGACCGGCCGATCGTCCCACTGGCCGATTGCCCGCGAAACTCGCATGTAAAGTCTAGGTTAAGAGCAACGAGTTCGCGTGCGCTCCCGCCCAGCAGGTGAGACAATAAGGGAACCGTTTTGCCTGCACAGGTGGCCGAAAAATCGCCCGCAGCAAAAGGGGCCTGCCGGGCGTCTAACTTTCAGGCGGGTGCCCGCGACTCGCGGGGATTTTTTCGTCGTTCATGGCGCTGACTCTAATTCCATTCAATGACCGCTCGGCCGCGAAAGGCAATGGCCAGCCCGAGCCGCGGCCGGACGATGTCCAGCCGTTGCTGCCGTTCGGCAACAACCAGCTGCCGGCGCCGCCTCCGGTGTTTGTGCCCGTTCTGCTGGGACAGTTGCAGGATGATCTGTCGCGCTCGCGGCTGCGGGAAGCGTTCTGGATTTCAGTGGTGGCGCACCTGCTGATCCTGATCGCCATTGTCGCGGGCCCCAAGTACTGGCCGGTGCACCGCGTGGTGGCGGTGAAGAGCGCCGAAGATTTGCTGCGCGAGCGCCAGGCCACCTTCCTGGAATTGCCGCCGGATGAGCAGAAGGTCACGACCCGGCCCAACTCAAAATTCCTTTCCGACAAGGACCGCATTGCCACCTCGCGGACGCCGCAGATTGACCGCAAGACGCTGCAGGAGTTGCGCGATGCCCGCCGTCCCGGGCCGCCCCAGCCTCCCGGAACGCCCTCGCAACCGGCGGCGCCCGCGATGGCGCAGGCGGCGCCGCCGGGTCCGCCGGCCAACAGCGGCCCGCCGCAGGCTCAGCCCCAGGAAACCGCGAAGCTGCGTACGCCGGCGGTCAGTCCCAAAGAGGCGTTCGGCGGCGCCATGTCGCCGGGATCGGCGATCGAGAACGCAGCCCGCGCCGCCGCCGGCACGCGCGGATATGGTGGAGCCGGCGGCGACTACGGCACCGCGTTTCCCACCGGCGGCGGGGCCAAGGGAAATCTCGACGTGCTCAGCGACACCATGGGCGTGGACTTCGGTCCCTACCTGGCGCGCGTGCTGCACGATGTCCGGCAAAACTGGTATCAGCTGATTCCCGAAATCGCCCGCGCCCCGCTGATGAAGAGAGGGAGAGTCGCCATCGAGTTCGCCATCATGAAAGACGGCTCGGTGGCTGGCATGAGGCTGATAGGACCCTCCGGCGACGTGTCACTGGACCGCGCGGCCTGGGGCGGCATTACCGGGTCGAATCCGTTTCCGCCGTTGCCCAATGAATTCCGCGGCCAATACCTGGCGCTGCGCTTCCGTTTCTTCTACAACCCGGATAAGCACGATCTGGAATGAACGAAAAACCAACCGCTGTCATCCTGAGCGAGGGCGCACGCCCGAGTCGAAGGATCCCTGGCATGCGAATACGACGATGACGCCCGCAGGCATTCTCATGAGGCGAGTCTGCGCTTCATCACATTTAGGGGCGCTTGGTAGAAATGCCTTTGAGCAGCGTTGTGCTGCCGGCATTTCGGGGGTCCTTCGACTCGGCGTCGCGGCGACGCCTCGCTCAGGATGACAGGGATGATTACGCGACCACTTCGATCAGCGGTTTGGTGCGCCCAACCACCTCGCCAATCAGAGCGGCGGGGATTTTTTTTGCGTGCAGCGCGGCGAGCAATGGGTCGGTATCCGCGGCGGCGACGGAGATGAGCAGGCCGCCGGCGGTTTGCGGGTCAAACAGCAGGGTGCGGACCTCGTCGGGGATGGCGGAATCGAAATGCGCCGCACACTCGGCGAAATCGCGATTGTTTTTCAGGCCGCCGGGAATGAACCCGGCGCGGACACACTCCAGCGCCCCCGGCAATAGGGGCACGGCGGAGGCTCGGAGGCGGAGCGAAACATCGCTGGCAAGGGCCATTTCGCGGGCGTGCCCGATCAGCCCGAAGCCGGTGACGTCGGTGAGCGCGTGCACACACCGGTCGATGGTCGCCGGTCGCCGGTCGACGGCCGGAGGAGCGTTCAGGGTTGTGATGGCCTCGGCCGCGGCCCGGTTCAGAGTCGTCATCGAGACCGTGGCGGCGGCGATCCAGGATTCTTCGGCTTTGCCTTTCTTGATGGCGGTGGAGATCACGCCGGTGCCGAGCGGCTTGGTCAGGATCAGCCGGTCGCCGGCGCGCGCCCCGGTGTTAGCCAGCACGCGCTCCGGGTGGATGGTGCCGGTGACGGCGTAGCCGAACTTGAGTTCCTCGTCGCGGATGGAGTGGCCACCGACGATGGTGCAGCCCGCTTCCACCATCTTGCTGAGCCCGCCGGCGAGAATTTGTTCGAGAATCGCGAGGTCGCCCTTGTCGGGAAAACAAACCAGGGTGAGGGCATTGAGCGGGCGACCGCCCATGGCGTAAACGTCGCTGAGGGAATTGGTGGCGGCGATCTGGCCGAAGGTGTAGGGATCGTCAACGATGGGAGTAAAGAAGTCCACCGTTTGGACGAGCGCCAGGTCGGGAGAAATCTTGTACACGCCGGCGTCGTCGGCCTTGTCGAAGCCGACCAGCACGTTCGGGTCCTGTTGCCGGGCTAATTTCCCAAGCACCGCGTCCAGCGCCGCCGGACTCAGCTTGGACGCTCAACCCGCGGCCTTGACGTGCTCGGTGAGACGGATGGGCTTAGTTGCCATGTCAGCCATGATTTAACCACAGAGAAGAGCAAATGCATTGCCGATTGTCGATTGCTGATGGTCGATTGCCGAGGGCGGGGCGCCCGCGGGGGGGAAGTTTTCCGCGAGAACCGCGTGCAGCCCCGGCGAGGGCGCCGGGGCCTACCCGTTTGTCATCCTGAGCGCAGCGGGCCCGGGCTTTGCCATCCTGAGCGCAGCAACCGAACCTGCGCTTATGTCATCCTGAACAGCGGGCCCGGGCTTATGTCATCCTGAGCGCAGCGAAGGATCTATGCATTCGTTCGCGGCAAACAAAATGCACAGATGCTTCGCTACGCTCAGCATGACAGGCGTGTAATTGCCAGGCGTGTAAATTGCCTTTTCTGTGCCCGCGATTTCCTCTGGGTTCGAAAACCGAAAACCGAAAACCGAAAACCGAGAACCGCAAACCGCTCGGCCAATATCCTCACCACACCCGGCAAGCGTTCTGCCGCGCCATGGGCTTGCCGGGTTTGCAAGCGAAGGCCTTCCAGAATTCCGGCATGTTGGCGACCACGTTGTTCACGCGGAATATGGGAAGCGAATGCGGATTGGTGACCACGATGGTGCGCGCCACCTCCGGCCGAATGTTGGCGCAGGACTGGAAGGCATGCGCCAGGAAGAAGCGCTGGCGCGGAGTGAAGCCGTCGGGACCTTTCTCGTCCATGGATTTGCCCTGTTCCTGGTAGAGCTCCTCCACGGCCATGAAAGCCAGGCGGGTGCCGCCGTTATCGGCCGTGTCCTCGCCCTGGGTGAGCTGTCCGTTCTGCTTGACGCCGAGGCCGGGAACCTCAGCGGTGTACTGGTCGGCGATGCACTTGCCGCGCTGCTCGTAGGCCTGCGCATCTTGCGGCGTCCACCAGTCGCGCAGGTTTCCCTGGCCGTCGAATTTGCGGCCCTGGTCATCGAAGCCGTGGCTGATCTCGTGGCCGACGATGCTGCCGATGGCGCCGTAGTTGACCGGATCGTCCAGCTCGGGATCGAAGAACGGCGGCTGCAGGATGCCGGCGGGGAAGTTGATGGTGTTGAGCTGGGAGTCGTAGTAGGCGTTGATCGTGGGCGGCGTCATGGCCCACTCGCCACGGTCGACTGGCTTGCCGATCTTCTCGAGCTGGCGGTGAAATTCGAAGGTGGTGGCCTGGGCGACATTGTCGGACCAATCGGCGGGCGAGATCTTGACGGAGGAATAATCGCGCCAGTGGTTGGGATAACCGATCTTGTCCTCGATCGCCTGGAGCTTGCCCTCGGCCTGCTGCTTGGTGGGCGCGGTCATCCAGTCGATCTGCTGGATGTCGTGGCCGAGCGCCTTCTCGACGTTGTTCACCATGGTGGCGGTGCGCTGCTTTTCCTCCGGAGGAAAAGCCCGGGCGACGTAAGCCTGCCCGAGGGCCTCGCCCAGGTCGCGATCGGCAGCGCGCACGCAGCGCCGCCAGCGCGGCTGCAGTTTCTGCGCTCCGGTCAGGGTGCGCCCGAAGAAATCGAAATTCTGCTCGACGAAAGGCTGGCTCAGGTAAGCGGCGTGCTGGCTGACGGTCCACCAGCGCAGGTAGGCCTTCCAGTGGTCCAGCGGCTCGGACTTGATGAGCTGCTCCAGCCCGGTGTAGAACGCGGGCTCGCTGACGATGTAGTGCTTGGGAGCGGGCGCGCCCACCAGCTTCAGGTACTGGTCGAAATTGAACGAGGGCGCCAGCGCCTTGACCTGCGCCAGGGTCATGACGTGGTACAGGTTCTTGGGATCGCGGCGATGGACGGCGTCCATGGCGGCGCGCGCCATGGCCGTCTCCATCTTCAAGATGATGGCGGCATCCGCGGCTGCACGCGGCGCGGGCTCGCCCGCCAGTCCCAGCATCTTGCGGATGTGCTGTTCGTACTTGGCGCGGACTTCCTTCAGCCGCGGATTATCCGCCAGGTAGTAGTCGCGGCCGGGCATGCCCATGCCGGCCTGGTCGAAGAACGCGACCACCAGGGTGGCGTCGGCAAAATCCTGCGACGGCCCAAAGCCCAGCACCGGCGCCACGGTTTCGTTGTCCTCGCCCTGCCAGGCGGCGGGCGCCGACATGTGCAGCCGCGCCAGGATGGCGGGAAGCTGCGCCGTGGATTTCATGCCGGCAATGGCATCGAGCAGCGGCTGGATGGACTTCAGGCCGGCGGCGTTGGCGCCGGCTTCGTCCATGCACGCCGTCCAGTAATCGCCGATCTTCTGCTCGATGGCAGTGCGATTGGGATTGGGTTTGGCGGCCGCCACCAGCGTGTCGCGCAACACGGTCTCATTCCAAATCTGCAGGTTGGAGCTGACGCTCCAGGCTGCCTGGTCGGCGGGAATGGGATTGGCAGCCTGCCACTTCGAGCAGGCGTACTTGTAGAAATCGGTGCACGGGTCGAGCGCGGGGTCCACGGCGGTGGTGCTGAAGTGGTTCAACTTCGGCGGTGGCGGACCGGCGGACGGCGTCTGGGCATACAGCGTGCAAGCGACAACCAGCAGGACAGCAAGCTTGAGAATTCGCATGGGAAGTGGACGCTCCAATTGGCGTGCGATTATACGCGCTTAAAAACCATCGGCACGAACGACAGGGACGAGCAGAGCTGAATTGGGGCTGAGTTGTCGCGACTGGTCATGCTCGCGAGGGATGACACGTGCAAACTGTGCTGTGGCTACGATCGCGCGCGCGTCTTGATCCAGATCGGCGTTCCGACAAAGCTGAAGGCGCGGCGAATCTGGTTCTGCAGAAATCGTTCGTAGGAGAAATGCAGCTTGACGGCGCGGTCGGTGAACAGGACGAAAGTGGGCGGTGAAGTGCCGGCCTGGGTCATGTAGAGGATCTTGACCCGGCGCGAAAAGGGGACAGAAGCGCGATCGAAGTCGATGCTCTGCACGAAGCGGTTCATGGCGGCCGTGGGAATGCGCTTGCGCCGCTCGACCGCGACCTGGGCGACGAGCTCAAACACCTTGTCCAGGTTCTTGCCGGACTTGGCGGAGACAAAGACCACCGGAGCGTAGTCGAGGAACTTGAGCTGGTGGCGGAGTTCCTCCTCGTAGATGCGGCGATCGGCGGTCTTGTGCCCGTTGCCGCTGCCGGCGCGGGCGGCGAGGCGGGCGTTCATCGAGCCGCGGTGAAACTTGACCCCGCCGCGATGGCGGGTAGTGGCGCGCCGCGTGGTCTCATCCTCTTTTTGGCTGGCGACCAGGTCCCACTTGTTGACCACGATGATGACGGAGCGCCCGCTCTCGTGGGCATAGCCGGCGATGGTGGCGTCGAGCGCGGTGACGCCCTCGGTGGCGTCGATGACGAGCAACGCGATGTCGGCCCGCTCCAGGTGCTGGCGCGCCATGACCACGGAAAGTTTTTCCGCCACCAGATTGGTTTTGCCCTTGCGCCGGATGCCGGCGGTGTCGATGAAGCGGTAAGCGTGGCCGCCGCGTTCCACTCGTTCGTCCACCGCGTCGCGCGTGGTGCCGGGAATGGGCGAGACGATGGCGCGGTCGCTGGAAGTGAGCGCGTTCAGCAGCGTGGACTTGCCGACATTGGGGCGGCCGATGATGGCAACGCGGGTTTCGCGCGCTTGACGCGCATCCTCGGAGCGGCCACCCTCATCCTGCGCTGGAGCGCGCTCGCCCTCGAGCGCGGTTTCGTCGGTGTCATGCGCAATCTCAGAAGCCGCGCTCGCGGGCACTTCCTCGCTTACGGGCAGCACGTTCATGACGGCATCGAGCAGCTCGGCGACGTTGAGCCCGTGCTCGGCGGAGATGGCAAAGACGTTGCCAATGCCGAGGCGGCGGAATTCCTCGGCGTAGGGCTCCAGCTTAGGGGTGTCTACCTTGTTGACGGCGAGAAACAGCGGCTTGCCGCCGCGGATCAACATGCGGGCCAGCTCGATGTCGGGCGAAGTGAGTTCGCTGCGGCCGTCCACCACCATGACGATGGCGTCGGCTTCCTCGAGCGCGACCCTCGCCTGGCGAAAAATCTCCGCCGGGATGAATTCCTTGTCGTCGGGAATGATGCCGCCGGTGTCAACGACGCGGAAACGGCGTCCGCTCCACTCGGCTTCGCCATAAAGCCGGTCGCGGGTGATGCCGGGCTCGTCGGTCACGATGGCGCGCCGGCGTCCGATCAGCTTGTTGAAGAGCGTGGACTTGCCGACGTTGGGTCGGCCGACGATGGCGAGGGTCGTGGGGTGAACGAGTTTGGTGGATTGAGGCACGGGATTTGTAATTTGCAATTGGCAATTTGTAATCTGCGGCGCCCAAACTCTTGTAACTGGAAATTACCAATTACAAATTGCAAATTACAAATCAGCTTCCGGCTATTATAAGGAAGCCGTCCTCGATCGCTGTGTCTACGTCCTCCCAAACCGCGCAGGCTGCCGCTTCCGGGTCGCTCTACAGCTTCTTCGCGCCCGGAGGGCTGCTGGCGAAGACGCATCCGGCCTACGAGTTTCGCCGCGGCCAGTTACAGATGGCGGAAGAAGTCGCCAAGGCGCTGGAAGAGCGGCGGCACCTGATCGTCGAGGCCGGCACCGGCACCGGCAAGACGCTGGCCTACCTGCTGCCGGTGATCCGCAGCGGCAAGCGCGTGATTATTTCCACCGGCACCAAGACCCTGCAGGAGCAACTGTTCTACAAAGACGTTCCGTTCCTCACCCAGCATGTGGGCGAAATCAAAGTCTGCTACATGAAAGGGCGGAACAATTACCTATGCCGCAAAAAGCTGTACGACCTGACTGACCAGCCGGTGCTCAGCGGGCTGGAGGAGATCGAGCAATACCGCGCCATCGCCGCGTGGGAGAAAACGACGCAAACCGGCGACCGAAGCGAGCTGGTGACGATCGCCGAATCCAGCCAGCTGTGGCCCAAGCTCGACGCCCGCGCCGAAACCTGCCTGGGAGAAAAATGCCAGCAGTTCGACCGCTGCTTCATCACCGAGATGCATCGCAAGGCGGCGGAGAGCGACATCATCATCGTCAACCACCACCTGTTTTTCGCCGACCTGGCGGTCAAGATGGCCACCGAGGGCGAGGCTGGCATCCTGCCGGATTGCGCGGCGGTGATCTTCGACGAAGCGCACGAGCTGGAAGACGTGGCCGCGAATTACTTCGGGGTGAGCGTGAGCACGCCGCGCTTCGAAGAATTGTCGCGCGACGTGGATGGCACGTTGCAGAAGACGCAACTGGCGTCGCCCGCGCTGCTGCAGGCGACGGCGGGAGTCCGCGAGCACGCGCAGCGCTTCTTCTCCCTGCTGCCTCCCGGCGAGGGACGGTTCGCCTTCGAGGGCCGGCCCGAGTTCCTGGAAGAAAACGGCGACGAATACCAGTCGGTGATGCGGGCGCTTGGCCGGCTACAGTCGGAGTTGCAGGCGGTGAAGAACAAGCCCGACGAGCTGCACATGCTGGTGCGGCGCGCGCAGGAGCTGCAGGCGCAACTCGGGTTCGTGATGGAAAACCAGGACAAGAACACGGTGTTCTGGATCGAGCGCCGAGGCGGTGTGGCTCGGGTCTCTGACCCGAGGGGCCGCGGGTCACACGGGTCGAAGACCCGTGCCACACAATTCGCGCAGCGCCAGCATGTGTTTCTGCAGGCGACGCCGATCGATGTGTCGCAAATCCTGCAGCAGTACCTGTTCGACAAGCTGGAGACCTCGGTGCTGACCTCGGCCACGCTGGCGGTGAGCCAGGGCTTCGCTTACGCGCGCAAGCGGCTGGGGCTGGAGCACGCGCACGAGCTGGTGGTGCCCTCGCACTTCGATTACGAAAAGCAGGCGCTGCTGTATGTTCCCCCCGACCTGCCCGATCCGCGCTCGCCGGACTTTACGGCGAAGGCGGCGGAGCGCATGCGTCGGTTGCTGGAAATTACGCAAGGGCGCGCCTTCTGCCTGTTCACCAGCTACGCGCAGATGCACGAAATCCACGACCGCCTGCTGAGCGAGCTGCCTTACCCGGTGATGATGCAGGGGCAGGCGCCGAAAAACGCGCTGCTGGAGGAATTCCGCACGACGCCGAACGCGGTGCTGTTTGCCACCGCCTCGTTCTGGCAGGGGGTGGACGTGCAGGGCGAGCAGTTGAGCTGCGTGATCATCGACCGGCTGCCGTTCGCCGTGCCCAACGACCCGGTGGTGGCGGCGCGCATCCGGGCGATCGATGCCGCGGGCGGAAACGCCTTCTTCGATTACCAGGTGCCGGCGGCGGTGATCACGCTGAAGCAGGGCTTCGGGCGGCTGATTCGCTCGCTGCACGATCGCGGCCTGCTGGCCCTGATGGACAACCGCATCCTGAAGAAGCAGTATGGCCGGGTGTTCGTCGAGAGCTTGCCGAAATATCGTAAGACGACACAAATGGCGGACGTGGAGAGGTTTTTCGGGGTGGAGTAACGTGTGCCGCCTAGTCTGCGCGCCGCAAGCATGGACTGATGGGACAAACAAATGCATAGATCCTTCGCTCCGCTCAGGATGACACTCGTATTTTTCCTGCTGCTTGCATCGGCGGCGAGCTTCGCGCAGGATTCCAATTCGGCCAAGTCTGCCATCCGCGCGCTGCTCGCCCATCAGGTGGACGCCTGGAATCGCGGCGACCTGGAAGGCTTCATGGCCGGTTATTGGAAGTCGCCGGAGCTGTCGTTCATCTCCGGTACGACGGAAACCCGCGGCTGGCAACCGACACTGGAGCGTTATCGCAAGAAGTACCAGGGCGAAGGCAAGGAAATGGGTAAGCTCGACTTCTTCGACCTGCGGGTGGAAATGCTCGGTCCAGAGTCGGCATTCGTGCTCGGGCATTGGCATCTGCAGATGGCGACCGCCGCCGCCAAACCGGCGACATCCGCGGCCTCCGGCAAGAAGCAGGAGCCGGCGGGCATGTTTACCCTGATCCTGCGCAAGTTCCCCGAGGGTTGGAGAATCGTGCACGACCACACGTCGTGATGAAAGTGAAATCGGGTAATCGGGAAAAGTGAAAAGTAACTGGGAAGTGAAATCGGGGAATCGAGTACAGTAAAAAGTGAATGCAGCTCCCAGACTTTTCTAATTTACCCGATTACACAATTTAACTTCCTCCGATTACACAATTCCACTTTCTCCCCCACCGGCGTGATAGAAAAGTAGCGAATGTCCTCCGGCCCTAGCACCGCGCACGATCCTCAGGCTGCAGCTCGATCACGGCAGAAACGCGAGTACGTGGTCATCCTGGGCTCGCCGGTGGGCAAGCCGCAGATGGTGGCCGGGCTGCTGCTGGCCATGTTCCTGGCGCAGTGTCTGTGGCTGGCGGTGCACTCGCCGCTACGCGCCATGGAATTGGCGCAAATTGAGCGCGGCCAGGCGCTGTTTCACGGCGATGGATTTGCCGCCGCCGCCGCGACCTCGCCGGTCATCCCGGTGCTGGCGGCGGTTCCGCTGATCGGGTCAGGAATTACGGTTGACGATCTGGAGACGCGCGCCATACAACTCTTCTATCCGCAGCCGCGCTCCTGGCGCTGGAGCGCGCGGCTGCCTTTCATGGCCATCGGGCTCCTGCTGGGCGCTTCCTTGTGGTACGTGTCGCGGCGGCTCTACGGCAATGCCGGCGGCTACATCGCGCTGACGCTGTATTCCTTTTCGCCGGTGATCATCGGCCGGGCGGCGGCCATCCACCCGGCGATCGTGGCCGCCTGGGGCGCATTCGGTATGGTATTCACGGCGATCGCGGTGTCGCATACGCTGTACGCGCCGCGCGAGGTGGTGCTGTGGAACTGGAAGCGCATTGGCCTGCTGGGGCTGGCCATCACGCTGGCAGTGGGTTCGCACCTGGCCCTGGCGCTGATCGCGTTGCTGGCGCTGGGCTTCATGTTGTACCTGGCGCCGGAGCGGCGAGGAGCGGCGCTGGCGATTGCGGCGGCGGCCTGCGCGGTGGCGCTAGTCCTGTTGACCGCTGCCTTCGGATTTGACCTGCACGCCCTGGCGGCCGCGGCCGGCAGCGTGCGCCTTGCGGACTTCGCGCCCAGGCTGCTGGTGCGTGGGCTGACTTACAAGTTGCTGGCCGAATTCTTCCTGCGAATCCCGGGAGTGCTGGCGGCGCTGGCCGTGGCCCTGGCGGCCTATGCCCGTCTGGAAGCGTCCGCGGTTCTTCGGAGTGACGGCGCCGCTGCTGGCCTTCGCCGTGACCCTTGCCTTGGGCATCATCGCGCCACACCTGGGCGGCTACGATCTGTTTGTCGCCTCGCTGCCCTTCGCCTTCGTGTTCATTGCCGGGGTCTTTGCCGACCTGCTGGAAAGCCGGCAGGGCAGCCTGGTGGCCGGCATCGTGGGAGGCATTCTGCTGGCGCATGCGGCCTACAGCCTGACCGGGCTGATGAGAATCTGAAAATTGCCGAATGGAAGAATTGGCGAATTGAAGAATTTAAGAATCTACGACTTGGGGAACTGCGAGCTTACGTCTCGTCCCATCCCTCATCCTTAATTCTACAATTCGTAAATGCTCCGATCCCTCCCCCGCAACTCCCGCGTCCCATCCGGGTTTCCAAGATCAAGGGCCGGGTCATCGGGGCGGCGGCTGCGCTCCTGTTCCAAAAGCCGTTGCCCCGGTGGCCTGTATGTTTCGTGAGCCCGGGCGTGACTCTGTGGTCCCGATTTGGCAAGCGAATCCGCCGGGATGAATCGCCCCAGCGGATGCGGCATCCAAATAATGGGGCTATGCTAGGCGTATGAAGCGGGCATGGTACATAGCGGCCGTGATAGCGCTGGCATTGCCGGCGATGGGACAAATTCGAGGCGTACCGGCCTCGGTAACCTCGATGGCCCCGGGACGGAGCCACAATCCCGGCCCTCCGGCCAGCGTGACCTCGTTGGGCCCGCGCGGGTTCTCGTCGCCGTGCTCCGGCGCCGGGCCGTTGATTCCATCCGCCATGGGCTGCACTCCGACGCAATTCACCAGCGGCTTCTTCTTTCCTGACGCGCGCGATCGCGGGCGCGTCAACCTGGGAAATCATCGCCGCCGCCGCAGCAACACCAACGCTTACTATCCCGTGTACGTGCCTTATGCGTATCCGGTAGCGGTTACGCCTGAAGCCGCACCCGAAGAGGAGATGGCGGAGCCGGAGACACCGGCGCCCACCATCTTCGAGCGCCGGCCTACTCGAGAATACGCTCCGAGCGCGTCGGAGACTTCGTCTTACCGCGCCCCGCAGCCCTCAGTCGAAGCGCAAGCACAGGAGCTTTCTCCGGCCGATGCGCGGCAGCTGATCCCGGTGGTGCTGGTCTACCAGGATGGCCATCAGCAGGAAGTCTCCAACTACGCCATCGTGGGGCAGACGCTCTATGACCTGGGGACCTTCGTCGCGCACAAGATTCCGCTGGCGGAGTTGAACCTGAAGGCGACCATCAAGGCCAATGACGATCGCGGCGTGGAGTTCAGCGTGCCCGCCTCGGTGAAGACGGATTAATCCCTGCCCCGGTGTCATCCTGAGCGCAGCGAAGGATCTATGCATTTCCTCACCTGGCGCGCGGAAAAACGCCTCCATTTCTGCTATAATTAGTAGTGCTCTTTCTGGGCGTAACTTCTTGTAAATCCAAAGGCTTAGTCATGTAGCGCGCCGATTACACCCATGCTGCCCCAAGCGCCCGCGACTACGGGTCAAAGACCCGTGCCACACAGCCGGCACTAAGCTGACAGCTAAGAGCTAAAGGCTAAGAGCTATTAACAAATGGCAGACGAACAGAATCCCCAACTTCCCCTTCCTCCCGATGGCGGCGGACCGCAAGGTCCGAACGCCGGCAACATTCAGCCGATCAACATTGAAGAGGAGATGCGGCGGTCGTATCTCGACTATTCCATGTCGGTCATCATCGGGCGTGCGCTGCCCGACATTCGCGACGGCTTGAAGCCGGTGCATCGCCGCATTCTGTACGCGATGCACGACATGGGGCTGCTCTCCAACCGCAAGCACGTGAAGTGCGCCAAGGTAGTCGGCGAGTGCCTGGGCAAGTACCACCCGCACGGCGACGTCGCGCTGTACGACGCGCTGGTGCGCATGGCGCAGCCGTTTTCCATGCGCTACCGACTGGTGGACGGGCAGGGGAATTTCGGTTCGGTGGATGGCGATCCGGCAGCGGCCTACCGGTATACCGAGTGCCGCATGACGGCCATCGGCGAGGAGATGCTCGCCGACATCGACAAAGAGACGGTGGACTTCGTCGCCAACTTCGACGACACCACGGTGGAGCCGGTAGTTCTTCCGACCATGGTCCCCAACCTGCTGGTGAACGGGTCCAATGGCATCGCCGTCGGCATGGCGACCAACATCCCGCCGCACAATTTGACCGAGATCGTGGACGCCTGCATCACGCTGGTGAACAAACCCAACGCGCAGCTGGCGGAAATTCTGCAAATCGTCAAAGGCCCGGATTTTCCCACCGGAGCGTTCATCCACGGGCGCGCGGGAATTGCCGAGGCGTACAAGACCGGGCGCGGACGCTTCATGATGCGCGCCAAGGCGGCCATCGAGAACATCAACAAGGACCGGCAGGCGATCATCGTCACCGAGATTCCCTACCAGGTGAACAAAGCGCGGCTCATCGAGCGCATCGCCGACCTGGTAAACGACAAGACGATCGACGACGTCAGCGACATCCGCGACGAGAGCGATCGCGACGGCATGAGGATCGTCATCGAGCTGAAGCGCGGCGCCGAGCCGCAGATCGTGCTCAACCAGCTCTACAAGCACACCCAGATGCAGGACGGCTTCAGCATGATCTTCCTGGCGGTGGTCAATGGCCAGCCCAAGGAGATGGGGCTGGTGCAGGCCATCCAGCACTTCATCGATCACCGCATCGACGTGGTGCGCCGCCGCACCGCCTACCTGCTGGGCAAAGCCAAGGACCGCGAGCACATCCTGGAAGGCTACCAGCTGGCGATCGACCAGCTGGACAACGTGATCTCGATCATCCGCGGCAGCGGTAATCGCGCCGAGGCGCGCGAAAACCTGGTTGCGTTCTTCGGCGGCAAGGCCATCGAGGTCAACGTCAACGGCAAGAAGTCGAACGTCTCCATCGGGCGCAACAAGCCGGAGAAAGGCTTCGACGCCAAGCAGGCCGACGCCATCCTCGAATTGCAATTGCACCGCCTGACGCGGCTCTCCATCGACGAAGTGGTCAACGAGTTGAAGGAAGTGCGCGGCCGCATCGAGGAGTACGAATCGATTCTTGGCTCGGAGAAAAAGCTGCGCGGCGTCATCATCAAGGAACTGGAGGAGGTCAAGAAGAAGTTCGGCGACGAGCGCCGCACCCAGATCGTGGACGAAGCCGCAGAAATCCAGCTGGAAGATTTGATCGTCGACGAGCAGGTGGCGGTCACGGTCTCGCACGGCGGCTACCTGAAGCGCACCGTGCTCACCACCTACCGCTCGCAGCGCCGCGGCGGCATGGGCCGCACCGGCATGAAGACGCGCGAGGAGGATTTCGTCGAGCACCTGTTCATCGCCTCCACCCATGCCTACCTGCTGGTCTTCACCAACACCGGGCGGGTGTACTGGCTGAAGGTGTACGAAGTGCCCGACGTGGGCGCCGCCGGCAAGGGCAAGCACATCGGCAACCTGGTTGCGCTGCAGCCCGGCGAAACCATGCGCACCATCGTTGCCGGTGCGCGATCTGGAGGAAGAAGGCAAACACATCTTCTTCGCCACCCGCAACGGCACGGTGAAGAAGACGCCGCTGAAGGACTTCAGCAACGTGATGTCGCGCGGCATCATCGCCATCGGCATCGACAAGGGCGATGAACTGGTGGCGGCGGCGGTGACCGACGGCTTCCAGATCATCTTCCTGGCGTCGCACGAGGGCATGGCCATCCGCTTCGACGAAGAAGACGTGCGTCGCATGGGTCGTCCGGCCTACGGCGTGCGCGGCATGGACCTCGATAAGGGAGACTACATTGTGGGCATGGCGGTAACGCCCAAGAGCGAAGCCAAAGTGGACGGCGGCAAGAAAAACGGCAAAGACTCGGCGGAAGAAGCAGAGCCGACCGCCAACCTGATTCTCTCCGTCACCGAGATGGGTTACGGCAAGCGCACCGGGGTGGACGAGTACCGGCTGCAGTCGCGCGGCGGCAAGGGCGTGATCAACGTCAAGACCACGGCGCGCAACGGCAAGGTAGTCGGCATTCTGCTGGTCAGCGATCTGAGCGAGGCCATGGTGATCTCGCAGTACGGCAAGATCATCCGCATCGCCACCAACCAGATCCGCGAAGCCGGACGATCCACGCAGGGTGTGCGCCTGCTGCAACTGGATTCCGACGACAAGGTCGCCGCCGCGGTGGTGATCCCGAAGGAAGAAATCGAGAACGGGGAGCCAACGCTGATCCAGTAAGCGCGCTCGTATGGCCCGGGTCTCTGACCCGGGTCCTGGGACGCGATCAACGCAAATCCTGATGTGGCCCGGTCGCCCTCGGCCGGGCTTTCTTTTGCTGGGACCATTCTGGGATTTCGACTCCTCATGAACTCAGGCCAAGGCTACCCGGGTCCCGTCTCCCGCATCTCCCTAGCTGCTACACTCGCGCTGCTTGGGAGGAGCGCTTATGAGAAACATCAAGTTCGCAATCGCATTCCTGTTGCTGGCCGGCATGGCGGCGTGGGCGCAGGTGAACACCATCGGTGAGGGCACCGAGATCAAGGTGCGCACCGACACCGCCGTTCCCGCTCATCCCACCTCCGGCGCGGTGTACACCGCGACCGTCAGCGACGACGTGCCCGGCACCTCCGGCAACATTGTCGTTCCGCGCGGCAGCCGGGCGCGGCTGGTGGCCACGCCGACCAATGACGGCAAAGACACCCTGCTCGACCTGCGCTCGGTGACGGTGAACGGCCGTCGCTATGATCTGACCGCGGTGGGCGGAGGCAAGAGCACCGGCGGCGCCGGCTTGGGCGCCAACAAACGCACCGCGAAGTATGTCGGCGGCGGAGCGGTGATTGGCACCGTGCTGGGCGCCATCTTTGGCGGCGGCAAGGGTGCGGCCATCGGCGCCTTGGCCGGCGGCGCGGCGGGCGCGGGCGCGCAGGTGCTGACGGGAAAGAAGAAGGGCCTGCCGGCCGAGACGCAGCTCTCTTACAAGCTGGCTCAGCCGCTGCAGATGCGACCCTACGCGGCGCGGCACCGCGGAACGCATCGGCCGCCGCAATAGAAGGGCTGGCGCTGGTACCGATCACGTAGGGGCAGCCGCCCTCGGCTGCCCTACTTCTCGACCGGTAGCGACTGTTTCTCCCAGCCCGCGAGGCCGTCCTGGTAGACCACCACCTTGTTGTAGCCGTGGCCCAGCAGGACGCGGCCCACGGCGCGGCCGGCGGCGCACGCATCGTTGCTGCCGCCCTTTCCCGATTCGTAGAGCACGACGGTCTTGTCGCGCGGCAGCTCGGTGAGGCGGCGCTGCGCTTCCATCAGCGGCAGATTCGCTGCGCCCTTGATGTGTGCCCTGCCGTAGTCGTCCGCCGACCGTACATCCACGAATACCGAGTTGACTCCGTAAAGTTTGGCCGCCTCTTGCGTGTGGATCATCGGCGGCTCCGGTCCTTTGGGCGCATCCTCGGTGCAATCGATGGAGTTGCCGGCGACGTTGAGGAACGGATTTGTCGCCGAACCCAAAACGCCTCCGCCCGGGGTGACCGTTGCCGGCGTCCCAGGCTTGCCCGACCCGTCAGGCGAACCTGCCGCAGCCACCGCGGGCGCAGCTTGCGCCGGAGCGGAGGCCAGAGCGGCATCCAGCATGGCCGCAAATTTCGCCTTTTCGGGCGCGCCGACGATCCGCTCGTTTCCGCGCTGGTTGCCGAGGAAAAACGTCGGCGTGCCGCGGACCCCAAGCGCCTTTCCGTCTTCTGCGTCACGCTGGATCACGGCGCGCGTTTCGCCACTTTCCCGGCACGCTTTGAATTTCGCGATATTCAAGCCAAGCTCGCGGGCGTAGCGCTCCAGCGACTCGTCGCCCAGCTCCCCGTTGGCCGTATAGAAGCGGTCGACGGCTTCCCAGAATTTTCCCTGCTGCGCGGCACACTCGCTGGCCTCGGCGGCCGGCATGGCAAAGATGTGCATCCGCTCCAGCGGGAATTGCCGGAAGACGAAGCGCACGCGGTCGTGGTAACGCTTGCGCAGATCGCGCAATTCGGGTTCGGCCGCCGCGCACGAGGGACATTGCAGGTCGCCGAACTCTACCAGCGTGACCGCTGCCTGCGGATTGCCGGTGCTGTGGCTATCAGGACGCACCAGGCGGGCGCTGAGGTCGGCGGCGCTGGGCGCGGCCGCTTCCACCGGCTTTTCGGCATGAATCTCCAGCCAGGTGAAGGCCCGCGCGCCCACCACGATGCCCAGCACCAGCACCAGCGCGTGACGCCAGAACGCGGCACGGGCCTGTGCATGATCGTCGAAGCGAGCGCGCAGCAGGCTGAGGGAAATCACGAAGACCAGGGTGACGGCGACGGCCTGCACCACGCACCACGCGCACCAGGCGTGGACCACGAATCCCTCGAGGTAGGTCAGCGCGAGCGAGGCAATCACTCCCGCGCCGGCGGCCACGGCAACGCCGCGTCGCAACAGCGCCGACATTTCCGGCGCGACCAGCGGTTCGGCAAACATCAGCAGGGCGATCACCCCGTACATCAGCACGCCGAAGGCGGGCGTGGGAATGCCCATGAGGTGCGCAAAGCGGCTGGCGCGAACCTCATCGCAGCCGCCGCCCAGGCAAACCATGGGATGCGAAGGCGAGGCATAGACCCAGAGCAGGTACAGGGAGTCGAACAGACCCAGCAGGGTGAGCGCGAATGTTATGGAACGGCGCACGGGAAGTCTACCGTCATTCTAAAACATGCCCACGATTAAACCAGCGGCGATTGTGGCGGCACGTTCATCCCAATCCGCTCCCGACAAGTCCTGTAACCGAAGTACAATAGCGGCAATCTAAAAGTAGTCCAACCGCAGTTTCCCATCATGGCCAGTGCCGCACAACCCGTCGGAAGTCTGCGCGCCGTCATGCAGCAGCCGGAATTCCGCAAGCTGTGGCATCCGGCACCTATTCATGGCGGCCGCGGTCGCGCTCGCCGTGGTCACCCTCATCGGCGAGGCGAGGCGCCTCCGCAGGTTGCGCCGGAAGCTGAAGGATGAAAAAGCAGTTGGCAGTTGGCAGTGGTCAGTGGTCAGCGAACGAGGAGCTGGAATATGGAAGTCGTGAATGTCGCGCGGAAGCTGGCGCAGTTTTCCGAATACTGGTCGCCGAAAATTGCCGGTGAGCTAAACGACGCCTACGTCAAGCTGGTGAAGTTCCAAGGCGAGTTCATGTGGCATCACCATGACCGGGAAGACGAGCTGTTCCTGGTGATCAAGGGGACCCTGCGCATGAAATTTCGCGAGCGCGGGGTGGAGCGCGAGGAGCGGGTGCAGCCCGGGGAGTTCATCATCGTGCCGCGCGGGGTGGAGCACATGCCGATCGCGGACGAGGAAGTGCACGTCATGCTGCTGGAGCCCAAGTCCACCTTGAACACTGGCAACGTGCGCAACCAGCGTACCTTGGAGCAGTTGCAGAGGATCTAGAAGCGGGTAGAGGCTAGGGGTTAGCAGCTAGGCAGCCCGATTCAGCCGCATGGCCGTACTTCCAGCCGCTAGCCGCTAACCCCCAGCCCCTGTTGCCCTGCCTTCACGCTACAATAGAGACAACCATGTTCGAGGTCAGCGTAGAAGATTCGTTTGCGGCGGGACACGCCTTGCGCGGTTATCGCGGCAAGTGTGAGAACCCGCACGGCCACAATTACAAGGTCCGCATCACCCTGGCGGGCGAGCAACTCGACGGCATCGGCCTGCTCTATGATTTCAAGGACCTGAAGCAGGCGATGAACCACATCATTGAGCGGCTCGATCACCAGATGCTGAACGACATCGAGCCCTTCCGCCAACTCAATCCCTCGGCGGAAAACATGGCGCGCTACTTCTACCAGGAGGCTGCCTCGCACCTGAAACAGGCGACCAGCGGTCGGGTGACGGTGAAGCAGGTGAAGATCTGGGAGACGGACTCCACCACCGCGACCTACTTTGAATAGCGAGCGCTCATCGAGTTCGCGCTGAGTTTATTATTGCACTCACAATTGGCGAATTGCCGAGCTCCGAAATTGAAATTTCCGCGCGTGCGTCGGCTCAATTCCGCATTCCGCAATTCCGCAGTTCGGCAATTTAGTCATGCAGATTACTGAAATTTACCGTTCCATCCAGGGGGAAAGCTCGTTTGCCGGGCTGCCGTGCACCTTTGTGCGCCTCACCGGGTGCAACCTGCGCTGCACCTGGTGCGACAGCGAGTACACCTTCACCGGCGGAAAGCGCATGACCCTGGATGAAGTGGAGGGTGAAGTGAAGGCCCTGGCGCCTGCGGGCCTGGTCGAGATCACCGGTGGCGAGCCGATGCTGCAAGAGCGTGAGTTGGCGCCATTCATGGAGCGGCTGCTGGCCGGCGGCTATACCGTGCTGCTGGAAACCAGCGGCGAGCGGGCGCTGGCGGCGGTGCCCCGCGCGGTGCACAAGATTGTGGACGTGAAGTGTCCCGGGTCGGGCGAAGGCGGCAGCTTCAACCTGGCGAACCTGGCGGCCCTGACCGCCGGCGACGAGGTCAAGTTCGTGCTGGCGTCGCGGGAAGATTATGAGTTCGCGCGGCAGTTTACGCGGCAGCACGAGCTGGAGGGCCGCGTCGGCGGCGTCATCTTCTCGCCCGCCTTCCGCAAGGATGCCGCCGGGGAACGCGATTCGTCGCAGTGCCTGCTCGATCCGCGCCGGCTGGCGGAGTGGATCGTGGCCGACGGGCTCAATGTGCGCCTGGGGTTGCAGGTGCACAAATTCATCTGGGACCCGGAAACGAAAGGCGTCTGAAAATTGACGAATTGTCGAATTTGAGAATTCAAGAATTGAGGACTGAGTTCGCGCAGTCCAAGAATTCGTCAATTCGTAAATTCTTCAACTCGTAAATTTCCCAAGGGAAGATGTCAACATTCGGGACCATTTCGGGGCTACGCCCGCGTGCCGTAGTTCTCCTCAGCGGCGGCATGGATTCCTGCGTCTGCGCGGCGCTGGCGGCGCGCGATTATGATGCGGCGGCGCTGCACGTCATGTACGGCCAGCGCACCGAGGAGCGCGAGCGCCACGCGTTTGAGGCCATATGCGAGCGCCTGGGAATCCACCAGCGCATGGTCATCCGCAGCGAAGCCCTCCGCCAGATAGGCGGCTCGGCTCTGACCGACCCCTCGATCGCAGTGCCCACCGCCGCTGTCCAGTTCGAAGGAAGAACTCCCGCGGCCACAGCGGCGCCCAAGCCCCTCCCGGTGGGAGCGCCGGGCTTCAGCCCGGCGAAACCGCTAGGTGGCGATGATCAGATTCCCATTACCTACGTCCCATTTCGCAATGCGCATTTCCTGGCGGCGGCGGTGAGCTGGGCAGAGGTGCTGGGGGCGGACAAAATCCTGATCGGAGCTGTCGAGCAGGATAGTTCCGGGTACCCGGATTGCCGCCCGGAGTACTACCGGGCGTTCAACCAGGTGATTCGCGCCGGAACGCGGCAGGGAAACATCGAAATCCTGACCCCGCTGATCAGGATGCGAAAAGCGCAGATTGTGACACTCGGCCTTGAATTAGGCGCGCCCTTCGATTTAACTTGGAGTTGTTATAGTCGGCAAGACCGGGCCTGCGGCGTCTGCGAGAGCTGTGTCTTACGGCTGCGCGCCTTCGAGGCGGCCGGGTCTCAGGACCCCATCGCGTACGAAACGGATGCCCGGCGGCAATAACCGGCTGAGTCCGGCGCGTGGGCCATGGCGAGCGCCTCACGGAAATGGGTGCCGAATTGATAAGGGAGGCAGAAATGAAACGCACAATTATTTTGTGCCTGTTGGCTGCGGTGATGGCGGTGTTGTCGGCTCCGGCGGCCTGGGGACAGCTGGCAACCTTCAAAGGGAAAGTCACGGACGCGGAAGGCAAGCCGGTGGGCGGCGGCCAGGTGCAGATTACGAGCAAGGACACCGGGCGCAAGTACGAGTTGAAAACCGACAAGGGCGGCAACTTCTATTCTTTGGGTATCCAGCCCGGGTTTTATGACCTCAAGCTGCTGAAGAACGGCGAGACGATGTACACCTTCGGGAACATCCAAATCAGCTTGCAGGGCAATGGCAGCGTCGTGGGCGAGACCACCTTCAACATCGACCTCAAGAAGGCGGAGCAGCAGTCGGGCATCAGCGAGGAGAAAAAGAAGGAAGTCGAGGCCGCCAAGGCGGAAAACCTCAAGGTCAAGGGTCTGAACGATAAGCTGGCGGCGGCCACGGCGGCGGAGCAGGCGGGAAATTTCGATGCCGCCATCCAGGCGATGACCGAAGCCACCCAGATGGACCCCACGCGCGATGTTTTGTGGTTCAAGCTGGCCGACGCCGAACGGATGAGCGCCGCCAAGATGGCCGCCTCCGCGGATCGAACAACGCGTTACCAGCAAGCCGCCGAAAACTTTAAGAAGGCCATCGCCATCAAGCCTTCGGGCCCTTACTACAACAACCTCGGCGAGGTGCAGGTCAAGATGGGTGACGTCACCGCCGCCATTGCCTCCTATGCCCAGGCGGCGCAAGCCGATCCCACCCATGCCGCGCAGTATTACTACAATGAAGGCGCGGTGCTCACCAATACTGGGAAAGTGGATGACGCTATCCAGGCCTTCGACAAAGCCATCCAGGCCGATCCCACCAAGGCTGACGCGTATTACTGGAAGGGCGTGAACCTGCTCGGCAAGGCCACGGTGAAGGGCAACAAGATGGAAGCGCCGCCGGGAACCGCCGAGGCCTTCAACAAGTACCTGGAGCTGCAGCCGAGCGGCCAGTTCGCGCAGCCGGCCAAGGACATGCTCGCCTCCATTGGGGCGTCGGTCGAGACCTCGTTCGGCAAAGGCAAGACCAAGAAAAAATAGTCAGGGAAGGTCTGATTAAGTCTGCGTTTTGAAGGGGACGGCCTTCAGGCCGTCCGTAATGGCAGCGAAAGAAAAGCGGCTTGAGCCGCTGAGCAACGCACTTGATCCGAGCTTCCTTAGCTGCCGTTTGCGCAGCTGACTTCGCCAACCGTGACGAAACGGCCCGGAGCCTCCGCTTCGGGCCGTTTTGTTATTTGCGCAGGTTCGTTGTGTTGAACCTGGTTCGGCTCTGGAAAAGCCGCGGAGCCGACGTTCAAGGAAGCGTCGCAACGTGAAACTTTGAAACCTCGAAACGCGAAACCTCGAAACGCGAAACCTCGAAACTCGAAACCTTGAAACGACCACGCCGATAAGACTACAAACTGAAGCATGCTCGAACTCGACACGGCGGTGCAGTACGTGAAGGGGATCGGTCCGCGCCTGGCGGAGGTGGTGGCCGCCAAGGGCATCGCCACCGTCGAGGACCTGCTGTACTACCTGCCCTTTCGCTACGAAGACCGGGTGAATCCGCGGCGCATCGGGGAGTTGCGGGCGGGCGAGATGGCCAGCGTGATTGCCGAGGTGCGCACCTCGGCGCTGTTTCGCACCAAGCGAATGCCGCTGTTTGAACTCACCGTCGGCGACCCGGTGATGCCGGAACCCGCGGATGCCTCGGGTGCCCCACCCTTGTCGCGGCCGGGTGGGGACTCGCGCGCCCTCTTCCTCGGCTCCCGCTCACGTTCCATGCTGAAGTGCATCTGGTTCAACGGCACTTATCTTAAGGACCGCTTCCAGCCAGGGCAGTTGGTGGCGCTCTATGGCAAGGTGGAACAGTCCACCCGCGGGCGCGAGCGGCTGCAGTTGATCAACCCGCAGTTCGAAATCCTGGAGGACGTCACCGACGCAGTCGCGGACTCGACCGAAGTTGGCCGCATCGTCCCCATCTACGAGTCGGCGGGCAATGGCAAGGTGACCTCGCGCTGGTTTCGGCGGGTGATCCACGGCGCGCTGCAAAGCCTGACCCCCGAGGTGATCGACGCCATTCCCGACGCCGTCCGGCGGCGGATGCGCCTGATGTCGCGTCGCGATGCCTTCCGCCTGGCGCATTGGCCCGAGGAGTCGGCGCGGCTGGAGGACTTGCAGGCCGCCCGTACTCCGGCGCAGGCCAGGCTGATCTTCGAAGAGCTGTTTTTCCTCGAATTGGGCCTGGAGCTGAAGCGCAAGCGCATGCGGGCGCTCCCGGGCATTGCCTTCGGCATTGACGACCGGGTGCGCGAGGCCATCAAGCGCATCCTGCCGTTTCATCCCACGGCGGCGCAAAAGCGGGTGCTGAAAGAAATTGCCGAAGACATGAAGCAGCCTGCCCCCATGCGCCGCCTGCTGCAGGGCGACGTCGGGTCGGGAAAGACGATCGTGGCGCTGGAGGCGGCCATCATCGCCATCGAGAACGGGTATCAGGCGGCTTTGATGGCGCCCACGGAAATCCTGGCAACGCAGCATTATCTGTCGGCGCGCCGAATCCTGGAGAAGGCCGGCTATCGCATCGTCCTGCTCACCGGCTCGCTGGAGGAGACACGCAAGCGCGACATCCGGCGGCACATCGCGCAGGGCAACGCGCAGTTGGTCATCGGCACCCATGCGCTCATTGAAGAAAAAGTCGAGTTCGGCAACCTCGGGCTGGTGATCGTGGACGAGCAGCACCGCTTCGGCGTCATGCAGCGGCTGAAGCTGATGAAAAAAGCCCTCGCGCCTGAAGAAGATCGTGTGGCCCGGGTCTCCGACCCGGGGACTCACGGGTCAGAGACCCGTGCCACACCGACCGACTTACAGCCCGACACCCTGGTCATGACCGCCACTCCGATCCCGCGCACCCTGGCCATGACTTTGTACGGCGACCTGGACGTCAGCGTGCTCAACGAAATGCCGCCCGGCCGGACCCCCATCGTCACTCGCCGCGTGGGCGACGAGCGCGCCGACGAGGTCTTTGCCTTCGTTCGCAAGCAGGTAGCCGCCGGACACCAGGCCTACGTCGTATACCCGGTCATCGAGGAAAACGAAGAGCGCGAGATCAAGGCGGCAACCAAGATGTACGACGAAATCCGCCGGCGGATCTTGCCCGATCTGCGCATCGGCCTGCTGCATGGCCGCCTCGATGCCGAGCAGAAAGACGAGATCATGCGGCGCTTCCAGGCCGGCCAGATTGACATGCTGGTTTCGACCACCGTCATCGAGGTCGGCGTCGACGTGCCCAACGCGACCGTCATGGTCATCGAGCACGCCGAGCGCTTCGGCCTGGCGCAGTTGCACCAGTTGCGCGGCAGAATCGGGCGGGGAGCAGCCAAGTCGTACTGCGTCCTGGTCACCGGCGGAAAGGTGACCCCCGAGGCGGAGCAGCGGCTGGAGACCATGGTGCGCACCACCGACGGCTTCGAGATTGCCGAAACCGACCTCCAGTTGCGCGGCCCGGGCGAGTTCTTTGGCACCCGGCAGGCGGGGCTGCCGGGCTTTCGCGTCGCCAACCTGCTCCGCGACCGCCACTTGCTGGAGGCGGCCCGCCGCGAGGCGGCAGCCGTGGTCTCGGGCAAAGACCCGGAGGTCTCGCCGCTGGAGTTGTCGCGCGCCCTGGTCCATCTGCGTTCGCACTGGCAGCGGCGCTACGGACTGGTCGAAGTTGGCTAACCGGTTGTCAGTGATGCCGATCACCGGTCGTGCATGTACCTGGGGTTAAGGGTCATTCCCTTTCGGCACCGCATTCCAGATTGACACCCCTGTCACGCTCTGTTAACTTCTGACTTCCTATGTAGCTCCTTTGTTTACAAGCAGGAGCACAGGATCGTCCCGCACGGACGCGCCATCCCGAGGCAAACCAGCCTCAACGCGGGACATCGAACCAGGCTAAGTGTAGTCTCTGGCCAGGTAAGCGCTTTACCGGAGAACATTTTTTGCGCAAGCGTTTCTACATCCTTTTTGTTGCGCGGGACGCCGAAGGCCAGTTGCGCAAGATTCCCATTCCCTTGCATTACGTCCAGGTATTTCTCGCCGGCGCGCTGATCGGCATGTTGAGCATTACCGGCATGGCGGGCTCCTACGGCCGCATGCTGTTGAAGACCATGCGCTTCAACCAGGTAAGGGCGGAAAAAGAACAGCTCAAGACGCGCTACAAGAGCCTGGAGAAAGTGGCGCAGGAGAAGGATGTCCAGGTGGCGTCGCTGGGTTCTCTGGCCAGCGAGGTGACGGCGCTCTACGGCTTGAAGTCGCAGCCCATGCTGGCCATGGCGCGTCATGATACGGCCATGCCCGACGAGCAGGTGAAGAAGTCGCTGGACCAATTCTGGATGTTGAAGACTTCAGCGCTGAACGGCGGGGCGACGATCGGCATCAGCATGATGGGGACGCGGCGCAACTTTACCGCCGCCGATTGGCTCAAGCTTTCCGAGGAGCCGAACTTGTGGCCGGTCGAGGGACGCGTTACCGGCTCCTTCGGCGAGCGCATTGACCCATTCAACGGAGAAGGCGCCTTCCACAGCGGCATCGATATTTCCACCGCCTACGGCACCCCGGTCGTCGCGCCGGCCGACGGCGTGGTTGATTTTGCCGATTTCTGCAGCGGCTACGGGCGCCTGATCGAGATCGAGCATTCCCAGGGATTCACCACCCGTTACGGGCATCTCTCCAGCTTCGCGGTCACCCCCGGACAGAGCGTCCGTCGCGGACAGGTGATCGGCTACGTCGGCCTCAGCGGACGCAGCACCGGACCCCACCTGCACTACGAAGTCTGGATCCACAACAACCCGGTGAACCCTTACAGCTTCCTCCGCACCACCTTCGTTCGCGCCACCCTGAACAACGCCGGCGAATAACTTCCAAGTCCCGACACTTCTGAAGAAGAAGAAAAACACAGAGACACGGAGACACAGAGGAAAGAAGAAGTCTCTTGCATGCCCCGCGTCGCCTCCGATTGCAGACTCCCCCTTTACTGTCATCCTGAGCGAGGGCGCACCACTCAGGAATTACTAAACACTGTCATCCTGAGCGAGGGCGCACCACTCAGGAATTACGAAACACTGTCATGCTGAGCGAGGGCGTACCACTCAGGAATTACGAAACACTGTCATGCTGAGCGAGGGCGCACCACTCAGGAATTACGAAATACTGTCATCCTGAGCGAGGGCGCACGCCCGAGTCGAAGGACCCCACTGTCGATTGCAGTGCGACAACTGCCAAGAGGCATTCTCACTCAGAAAAAAGAATTCCCGAAGCCCACAGCCCGCAGCCCGCAGCCCGCAGCCCGAAGCCCGAAGCCCGAAGCCTACTTCTTCTTCCCTCTGTGTCTCCGTGTCTCTGTGGTTTTTGGCTTTTCGGGCGCCGGCGCGGGTGAAGCCCCAATGGCCTCGACCGGCGGCTCGGAGAGAACTTTCTTGACGAACCCGGAAGGAATGGTCGCATTCAGCTCGGCGCGGTCGGCAAACTGGGTGATGCTGATGCTGTCAAAAAAAGCCTTCAGGTCGGGGTCGGCCTCACCCGACTGGGCGCGGATTTCGACGGTGCGCGCGATGGCCAGGAAGGCATTCAGCTGGTCGGAGACATGCTGCGCGTCCTCCGTCGTGCGGGTGAATGCCTGGGCGCGAAACTTTATCGAGCCGAGATAGCGCAGCCCGGCCACGATCACCGTGTCCGGCGGAAAGAACAGGTCGAAGCCGCCGGGCAGGACGAACTTCGCGTTGCCCTGCTGGCCCGCCGACGCGGTGCGCGCCACCGCCCAGGCCACGCTGGCCAGCGGGACGTTGCGATAGTAGCGCCGCAGCAGGTCGGGGCCCTGGCTGGTGAAATCTTCTCCATAGCGGTCCACCATCTCCTGGATGACCAATGGATTTTCGTTATTCGACGACGCCACCATGCTCTTGCTGAGCACCGCGACTCGCAACGTCCGGCCAGGCAGCGGGATGGAATAAACGATGGTGTTGCGGTAGGGCTTGCTGGCGGAGGCCGTTTTGCGCAGGTAGCCGGCGAGCTTGGCGCCGTCGAAGCGCCCGACAAACACCTCCGAGTAGCGCGTCTCCGGCGGCGCTTGCGTATCTGCCAGGTTGACCGCCGGGGGCAGATGAACGGCGAAGGCAGCCTCGTCCAGATCGCGTTCGAACTGGAAGCCGGTGTCGCGGACAAACTGGGCGTAGTCGGGATCCACGTTTTCCGGGGAGCTCTTGAACAGGCCGGCGGTGCGCAGGGGCGTCAGGTCAATGTAGAAGTAGGCGTCGGCGGCGGGCAGCAGGCGGGCGGCCTCGGGCGGGCGGCCCCGCCGCAACAGCAGCAACGCCGTAATGGCCGCGGCGATGACGACCAACACGACGACGACCAGGACGATCTGTCGGCGGCGAAGCACAACGCCATTTGTAGTGTAGTGATCGGGAATTTGCAATTCTCGCGACGGGCAGGCGAGAGTCTTGGATCGGCGACCCAGGAAGATTGATCGTCAAGTATGGATCCAGAGGACCGTGTGGCCCGGGTCTTCGACCCGGGTACACGGGTCAGAGATCCGCGTCACACACGCAATTCGCTGATTAGATAACCGTGTCGGCTCCAGAGCGCCGAGTAGATTGGTATGGTGTAAAATAACTTTCGGACAGGAATTCCTGGCGTCAGCCGCCTTCCTTGCTGCTTATTCCGAAGCGAACCCAACCGGGTGGAAGTGTGCCGGAGGTTGAGCCAGCTTTGACGTGCGTGGCGGGCAGTTCTCCGCTTGCACGCCGAGTTCCGTTGTGATAACTTTTGTAGTTTGTGCCGGGCGGCGGGAAGGTTTTTGCTGGCGTAGCTCAGTTGGTAGAGCATCTGATTTGTAATCAGAGGGTCAGGGGTTCAAATCCCTTCGCCAGCTCCAGAAGCACGAAAACAACCCAGGCGTTGAGCGGAACGCCGGGGAGCCGGGGTCCCCAGCACGCGGTGCTGTTTCGCGTGATCGGGTCGCGGAGTAGTCACGGTTGCGGCGCGCGCTCCTCAAGAGATCGAACTCCTACAGGATGCTTTCCGTAATGCGGTGGTGAGGCGCGGGACTCTGCTTGCGCCAAGTGCTTGTCTGTCCGCGTGGTTTTTGCACAGGTGGCCGAGCGGTTAATGGCAGCAGGCTGTAAACCTGCCGCTCCTTGGAGCTACGGAGGTTCGAATCCTCCCCTGTGCACCAGGATTGGTTGCGTGTCTCGTTTCTCGAAAGCGCTGGTACTGTTCGGGCTCTTAGGGCTTGTGGCGTGGTTCACGTTACCGGATTCGAAGGTTCGTGCTGTCACACTTGCCCTCTTAGCAATGTTTGTCGTGAAAACCTGGCTGCATCACCGGCACCAGAAGCTCGAACAAGACGCTGAGCGTGATCGGAAGTTGGAACGAGTGAAGTTGGGCAAGCCGATGTAGCTCAGTTGGTAGAGCACTCCCTTGGTAAGGGAGAGGTCATCAGTTCAATCCTGATCATCGGCTCCAGAAATTCCGTCGACGGTCGACGGTCGACGGCAGCAGGGAACAAGTTGGACGGCCAGTTGGCGCTCCACAAAAGTAGCTAAAAGCTAATGCTAATAGCTAAGAGCTAAAAAGAGCGGGAGTAACTCAGTGGTAGAGTCACAGCCTTCCAAGCTGTTGGTCGTGGGTTCGATTCCCATCTCCCGCTCCAGTTTGAGCTGCTTTGGGTGGTGCGGTGGGATTTGAACGGGCGGCAATTCCGGTCGAGAAGGAAAAGGAATTCGCGGAACTCCGCGGCGCTATTGAACAGGTTTTTGCTCCCGGGCGGGTGGAGAAATTTTTGTCGGCGCTGGACAGCAAAGGCGTCCGGATCCGCGATTTCGAAGCCGTGCTGGTGAAAAAGGTTTTGGAAGCTGCGGCGCCGGAATTGAAGGGACTCAGGGCGCGGGCGCTATACGAATCGTTGCCGGTTTCCGACAAGGGCCAGATGCGCGAATTCTACCTGGTGCAGGTGGAGCAGGTGCCGGGCGAGTTGCGGCGCAAGTTTCATCGGATTTACCGGGATTCCTGAAAGGCGCAGTTTGAGCCTTCGGTTGGATTTGAGTTTCAGAGAGAGCAATTATGGCGAAAGAAAAATTTGCACGCACCAAGCCGCACGTGAACGTGGGCACGATCGGACACATTGATCACGGCAAGACGACGCTGACGGCGGCGATCACCAAGGTTTTGGGCAAGAACAATCCGAACATCAAGTTCCGCTCCTTCGATTCGATCGACAACGCGCCGGAGGAGAAGGCGCGCGGCATCACCATCGCCACCGCGCACGTGGAGTACGAGACGCCCAACCGGCACTACGCGCACGTCGACTGCCCCGGCCACGCCGACTACATCAAGAACATGATCACCGGGGCGGCGCAGATGGATGGCGCGATCCTGGTGGTGGCGGCGACCGACGGCCCGATGCCGCAGACGCGGGAGCACGTGCTGCTGGCCCGCCAGGTGGGCGTGCCCTACGTGGTCGTGTTCCTCAACAAGTGCGACGCGGTCGACGATCCCGAGCTGCTCGACCTGGTGGAGTTGGAAGTGCGCGAGCTGTTGAAGGGCTACGGCTTTCCGGGCGACGATGTGCCGGTGGTGCGCGGCTCGGCCCTGGGGGCGTTGAACGGGGAAGCCAACTGGGAAGCCAAGATCGACGAGCTGATGGCGGCGGTGGACAAGAGCGTTCCTCTGCCGCAGCGCGACCTGGACAAGCCCTTCCTGATGCCGATCGAGGATATTTTCTCCATCCAGGGGCGGGGCACGGTGGTGACCGGACGCATCGAGCGCGGCAAGGTGAAGGTAGGCGAGGAAGTGGAGATTGTCGGCTTCCGGGAGACGCGCAAGACGGTGGTCACCGGGGTCGAGATGTTCAAAAAGCAGCTGGATGAAGGCATGGCAGGGGACAACGCCGGGCTTTTGCTGCGCGGCACGCCGAAGGAAGACGTGGAGCGCGGCATGGTGCTGGCCAAACCGGGCTCGATTACGCCGCACACCAAGTTCAAGGGCGAGGTGTACGTCTTGAGCAAGGAAGAAGGCGGGCGGCACACGCCGTTTTTCAACGGCTATCGTCCGCAGTTTTATTTCCGGACGACGGACGTGACCGGGGTGGCGCACCTGCCGGCGGGCACCGAGATGGTGATGCCGGGGGACAACGTCAGCCTGGAGATCGAGCTGATCACGCCGGTGGCCATGGAGAAGGGGCTGCGCTTCGCCATTCGCGAAGGCGGCCGCACCGTCGGGGCCGGCACGCTGACCGAGATTGTGCAGTAAACAGATCGTGTGGCCCGGGTCTTCGACCCGGGTACACGGGTCAGAGACCCGCGCCACACAAGCAAAGGTTGGTAGCAAATGCCACGCGAAATTATTCAATTGCAGTGCACCACGTGCAAAGACAAAAACTACTCCACGACCAAGAACCGGAAGACAACGCCGGACCGGCTGGAGATGAACAAGTTTTGCCGGAAGTGCCGCAAACATACGCCTCATAAGGAAGTTAAGTGAGGGAGTAGGTGATTTGTAATTGGTAATTTGCAATTTGGAAGGAGCCGCCGCGGATTCGCCGCTTTCGACCAAATTTCCCGATTACCCGATTACCAAATTACCCGATGGAAACAGGGGCGTAAGCTCAACGGTTAAACTGCCGGTCTCCAAAACCGGACTTGGGGGTTCGAATCCCTCCGCCCCTGCCAGGTTTCAGGACCGCGCAGTACCTACACGAGGGCAGTAAAGGAATGGCAAAGATGGCGACAGCAACCGCGGCGAGCGAAGGCAGTTTCGGCGAGCGGATGAAATCCTGGCCGCAGCGGATCAAGGCCTTCTACAGCGACGTGCGCACGGAGATGAAGAAGGTCACCACCCCCAGCCGCAAGGAAGTACAGGCGACCACCGTGGTGGTCATCATCACCGTGTTCCTGTTCGGCTTCTATTTCTGGCTGGTGGACAACACCATCGCGCGCATCATCGACACGGTCATGCGTCACTTTACTCACAAGTAATCGAAGGAGCTCACGGGTTACAGGCCCGTGCCATACAAGCGAATGGAAGAAGAAGTCAGAAAACGAAGCAGGCGAGGAGCAGATCCGCTCCTCAGTCTCCGGAAACCCGACTGAAGCCGGCGCTGCCGCGGCCGGCACGGCTGCCGGCCCTCCCGCCTCCCACGAACCCGAATATGCGGTGGTACATCATCCACACCTATTCCGGATTCGAGCGCAAGGTGAGGGAGTCGCTGGAATCGCGCAAGGCAGCCTATGGGCTGGAGAACAAGATCGGGCAGGTGGTGATTCCCACCGAACCGGTCACCGAGATCCGCGGCGGCAAGAAGTACACCACGGAGCGCGCCTTCCTGCCCGGCTACGTGCTGGTCGAACTCGACATGGACCTGGTCACGCCCGAGGGACAGAACCTATGGCACGTGGTCAAGTCCACGCCGCGCGTCACCGGCTTCCTGGGCGCCGGCAACCAGCCGACCCCGATGTCGGAAGACGAGGTCAACACCATCATCTTCCGCGTCGCCGAGAGCAAGGACAAGCCCAAGCTGAAGGTGAAGTTCGAGAAGAACGAATCGGTGCGCATCAGCGAAGGTCCGTTTGCCACCTTCACCGGCATCGTGGACGAGGTCAACGAAGATCGCGAGACCTTGAAAGTGATGGTCACCATCTTCGGCCGCTCCACCCCGGTGGAACTGGAGTTCGGGCAAGTTGAGAAAGTCGCGTAAGCGACAAGCCGTCCGGGCCGAAAATCCTAGACCCGGCCTAAAGACGAGGTAGAGGCACAATGGCAAAAAAAGTCACAGGTTCGGTGAAGTTGCAAATCGCGGCCGGCAAAGCCACGCCGGCGCCGCCCGTCGGCCCCGCGCTGGGCCAGGCGCAGATCAACATCATGGAGTTCTGCAAGCAATTCAACGCGCGCACCAGCGCCAAGGAATTGGAAGGCCTCATCATCCCGGTGGTGGTTTCGGTCTACAGCGACCGCAGCTTCAGCTTCATCACCAAGACGCCGCCGGCTTCCATCTTGTTGAAGCGCGCCGCCGGCGTGGCCAAGGGTTCGGGTACGCCGAACAAGGAAAAGGTCGGCACCGTCACCCTGAAGCAGGTGGAAGAAATCGCGCGCCAGAAGATGCCCGACCTGAACGCCGCCTCGCTGCAGGCGGCCATCAACAGCGTCAAGGGCACGGCGCGCAGCATGGGAATCGACGTCACCGGGTAAAACGTAATTGCGTAGGGACAGCCGCCCTCGGCTGTCCAACCGCAGAAGTCGATAACAACCACGGCTCGCAAAGTGAAGCGTCGCGGTGGGAGACGAGGAAAAGTCAAATGCCGGTCAAAGCAGGAAAAAACGTTACCAAGGCGCGCGCCGCCGTCGAAGCCCGTCCCTACCGGCTCGACGAAGCGGTGCCGCTGCTGCAAAAGGTCAAGTTCGCCAAGTTCGATGAGACCGTCGACTTGACCATGCGCCTGGGAGTCGATCCCAAGCATGCCGACCAGATGGTGCGCGGCACCGTCGTTCTGCCGCACGGCCTGGGCAAGAGCAAGAAAGTCCTGGTCATCGCCAGCGGCGACAAGGTGCGCGAGGCGGAAGCCGCCGGCGCCGATTTTGTCGGCGGCGAAGACATGGTGGAGAAAATCCAGAAGGAAAACTGGGTTGATTACGATGCCGTAGTCGCCACGCCCGACATGATGCGCTCCGTCGGCCGCCTCGGCAAGGTGCTCGGCCCGCGCGGCCTGATGCCCAACCCGAAGACCGGCACCGTCACCACCGACGTTGCCCGCGCAGTGCAGGAAGTGAAGGCCGGCAAAGTCGAGTTCCGCACCGACAAGACGGCGCTGGTGCATGTGCCCGTCGGCAAAATTTCCTTTACCCCCGACAAGCTGATCGAGAACGCCACCACCGTCATTACCAGTGTCATCAAGGCCAAGCCGGCGGCGGCCAAGGGCAAGTACCTCAAGGGGGTGTACCTGAGCTCGACCATGGGCCCGGGCATCCCCATCGATACCGCGTCGGTGGAAGCGGCGGCGAAGGCATAGTTTCAGTTTCGAGTTTCAGTTTCAGCGCGGCCGGTTTGAGTGCAAGCTCCCGCGCCGCTGGATGGGAAGGAATCGGATCATGGCGGTTACGAAAGCGAAGAAGATCGAACAGGTGGAAGAGTTAAGCCAGGACATGAAGCAGGCCACCACGGCCATCCTGGCCACGTTTTCCGGGTTGAAAGCCGCGCAGACCGAAGACCTGCGCAAAACGGTGCGCAGCGCCGGCGCCAAGTTCCAGGTGGTGAAGAACACGCTGGCGGAGCGCGCCGCGCACGGCACTCCCCTGGAGTCGGTGCTGAAGGACCTGGCCGGCGTGAATTCCATCGCCTACACCAGCGGCGATCCGGTGGTGCTGGCCAAGGCGCTGCAGAAGTATGCCAAGGACAATCCGGAGCTGAAGTTCACCGTCGGCGTGGTCGAAGGCCGCGTCATCCAGCGCAAGGAGATCGAGGCGCTGGCCACCATGCCCTCGAAGGAAGAGATTTACTCCAAGCTGCTCTTCCTCATCAACGCTCCGGCGCAGCGGCTGGTGACGGTGATGAATGCCGTGGGCCGCGACCTGGCTGTCGTCATCGACCAGGGCGTGAAGGAGCAAAAGTTCAAGGCTGCCGAAGGAGCGGGCGCCTGAAATCGGGTGATCGGGGTCATCCGGTGATCGGGTGATCTGAGGACCCGGAAGAGTTTTTGGTGTGTCGGGCCGGAAGATCACCAGATCATCCGATCGCCCGATCACCAGATAAGTTCGTTATCGGTTGTCAGGGGTTGCGGAACGGAATTCGTAGTCGCGTAGTCTGGCGCGATGGCGGACGGGGCCGCACTGGAAACCTGGCAAGGGATAACAAAAAGGCATAGCTGAGGCTGTGCCGACCCGGCCGAGGCCGGCCGGGCTACACAACTGATAACCAAGAGACGGAGAATTGACATGGCGGATTTACAGCAGTTGGAAGAGCAGATCGTAGGGTTGTCGCTGCTGGACGCGGCGCAGCTGGTCAAGAAGCTGGAAGAGCGCCTCGGCGTCTCGGCGGCGGCCGCCGCCCCGGTCATGATGGCCGGCGGCGCCGCCGGTGCGGGCGCGGCCGCGGCCCCGGCCGAGGAGAAGACCGAGTTCAGCGTCATCCTCAAGGAAGTTGGCGCCAACAAGATCAACGTCATCAAGGCGGTGCGCGAAGTCACCAGCCTGGGCTTGAAGGAAGCCAAGGACCTGGTCGATGGCGCGCCCAAGCCCATCAAGGAAGGCGTCGGCAAGGAGGAAGCGGAGAACATCAAGAAGAAGTTCACCGATGCCGGCGCTACGGTGGAAGTGAAATAGTTCCCGGGTGGCCACCCTTGTTGCGGCCGGGTTTGCCGCGACAGGGTGGGGTATTCGCAATTCTTGGGCGGCCCACGCTGGCCGAGTTTGTCAGCGTGCGCTTTGCCAACTCGTCAATTCTGAATCGGAACGCGTCCGGCAGACATCTAACCGATTACACCGGCGTGTCCCGACAGGTGACACACAACAGGCGGGCGGTCCTCACGGGATCGTAGGAACAGGCCAACTACTGGCGCGGAATTCAAAATTTAGTTAGCAGAAGTGCCGCATGCGGCGCCCACGGGGAACTTCGTCTCCGCGGGCGCGCTGCCGTCTTTAAGATTTGCGCGCCCCTCCAGAGGGTGCTCCGGTCGAGCCCGGGTTTGAATAGGCCGGGATTTATGAGGAGTTCGAATGCCGACAAAGAAGCATAACGCCTTCCGTAAGCGCCTCGATTTTTCCAAGATTCCGGCGACCATCCAGATTCCCAACCTGATCGAAGTGCAGAAGCGCAGCTACGACCGCTTCCTGCAGATGGACCGGCTGCCCAGCGAACGCGACGACGCCGGGCTGCAGGCGGTGTTCCAGTCCGTGTTTCCGATCGAGGATTTCCGCAAGGTATCGCAGCTGGAATTCGTGGACTTCCAGATCGGCAACTGGGAATGCAAGTGCGGCCACCTCAAGGGCCTGCACCACCTGCG
The DNA here is from genome assembly GCA_963797035.1 of Terriglobia bacterium. GTDB lineage: Bacteria > Acidobacteriota > Terriglobia > Terriglobales > Acidobacteriaceae > JAIQGF01. The sequence continues at coordinate 41,281 of CAWCOC010000017.1, read as the reverse complement.
CACCACCTGCCGGAACTGCGGCTTCACCGTCATTACCGACCCGTTCCATCCCGGCGAGGTGCTTTGCCAGAAGTGCGGCACCTACAACGCCAACACGCCTGATTTCTGCAACAAGTGCGGTGACCCGGTCGGGCTGCAGTTGAAGTACGACGTCAGCGAGTGCGAAGAGCGCGGCATGACCTACTCGGCGCCGCTGAAGGTCACCATGCGGCTCACCATCTTTGAGAAGGACGCCGAGACCGGCAACCGCTCCATTCGCGACATCAAGGAGCAGGAAGTCTTCTTTGGCGACGTGCCCCTGATGACCACTAACGGCACCTTCATCGTCAACGGCACCGAGCGCGTCATCGTCAGCCAGTTGCACCGCTCCCCCGGCGTGTTCTTCGAAACCGCCAACAACCGCACCTATTTCCTGGGCAAGATCATTCCCTACCGCGGCTCGTGGGTGGAGTTCGAATACGACCAGAAGAACATCCTCTACGTCCGCATCGACCGCAAGCGCAAGTTCCTGGGCACCATCTTCCTGCGCGCCCTCGGCCTGCGCTCCGATGAAGACATCCTGCGCACCTTCTACACCGTGGACCGCGTCTCGCTGCGCGAGAAGAAGATCCAGTGGATGCTGGAGCCGGCGGTCGAGCGTCCCACCAACCTGGTAGGCATGAAGCTCTCGCACCGCGTCGTCAACAGCAAGGGCGAGGAGATCGCGCACGCCGGCCGCAAGGTGAACAACGCCCTGCTGCGCGAAATCCAGAAGGCGCGCGTCACCGAGATCGAGATGGACACCACCGACCTGGAAGGCGCCTGGACCGCCTCCGACGTGGTCGACACCGCCACCGGCGAGGTGCTGCTGGAAGCCAACAGCGAAATCACCGCCGACCTGGTCAGCAAGTTCATGGACGCCGGCGTCGCCGAGATCCACGTCTTCTTCCCTGAGCGCGATGACGTGGGCATGGTCATCAGCCAGACCCTGCGGCGCGATTCCGTCAAGACCCCGCAGGAAGCCCTGATCGAGATCTACCGCAAGCTGCGTCCCGGCGATCCCCCCACCCTGGATACCGCGACCTCGCTGTTCCACGGCATGTTCTTCGACGCGCGCAAGTACGATTTCTCGCGCGTGGGCCGGCTCAAGTTCAACATCAAGCTGTTCGAGAAGGCCGACGCCACCAGCCTCGACGCCCGTACCCTGGAACCCGACGATTTCTACGCCACCATCCGCTACCTGCTGAAGCTGCGCAAGAACATCGGCACGGTGGACGACATCGATCACCTGGGCAACCGCCGCGTGCGCGCCGTCGGCGAACTGCTGGAAAACCAGTTCCGCATCGGCCTGGTCCGCATGGAGCGCGCCATCAAGGAAAAGATGAGCGTCTACCAGGAAATGTCGACCGCCATGCCGCACGACCTGGTCAACGCCAAGCCGGTGATGGCGGCCATCCGCGAGTTTTTCGGCTCCTCGCAGCTGTCGCAGTTCATGGACCAGACCAACCCGCTCTCCGAGATTACCCACAAGCGGCGCCTTTCCGCCCTGGGGCCGGGCGGGTTGTCGCGCGAGCGCGCCGGCTTCGAGGTCCGCGACGTTCACCCCACGCACTACGGGCGCATCTGCCCGATTGAGACCCCGGAAGGTCCCAACATCGGACTGATCTCCTCGCTCAGCTGCTACGCCCGCATCAACGACTATGGGTTCATCGAGTCGCCCTACCGGCGCGTCAAGCAGAGCAAGGTGCTGGACTTCGTCTCCGTGGTCAACGCCGGCGACAGCGACTACCGCGTCGGCGATCACATCGAGAAGGCGGAGGCGCTCAAGGCCAACGCCGACCTGAAGGAGCGGCGCAAGAAGCTCATCGACTACGAGCCGTTCTCCTTCTATCTGTCGGCCTGGGAAGAGGACAAGCACACCATCGCGCAGGCCAACATCGAGCTCGACGACAAGCTGCGCATCGTGGCCGAACTGGTGAACGCGCGCAAGGCCGGCAACTTCGTGCTGGTCTCGCGCGACGAAGTGGACTACGTCGACGTCAGCCCCAAACAGCTGGTCTCCGTCGCCGCCTCTCTCGTTCCCTTCCTGGAGCACGACGACGCCAACCGCGCCCTGATGGGCGCCAACATGCAGCGCCAATCCGTGCCCCTGCTGCGCGCGGAAGCGCCCCTGGTGGGCACCGGCATGGAGGGCGTCACGGCGCGCGATTCCGGCGCCGTGGTGCTGGCCCGCCGCAGCGGCATCATCGATTCGGTGGACTCGGAGCGCATCATCGTGCGCGTCGAGGGCGAGCACCATCCCATGCAGCTCTCGCGCGAGGTGGGCAGCGACATCTATCAGCTCACCAAGTTCAAGCGCTCCAACCAGAACACCTGCATCAACCAGAAGCCCATCGTGCGCAAGGGACAACGCGTGCTCAAGGGGCAGGTGATCGCCGACGGTCCCTGCACCGATTTCGGCGAGCTCGCCCTGGGACGTAACGTGCTGGTGGCCTTCATGCCCTGGCGCGGCTACAACTTTGAGGACGCCATCCTGGTCTCCGAGAAGCTGGTGAAGGAGGATTACTACACCTCCGTCCACATCGAGGAGTTCGAACTGGAGGCGCGCGACACTAAACTGGGGCCCGAGGAAGTCACGCGCGACATCCCCAACGTCAGCGAGAGCGCGCTGCGCGATCTGGACGAGAGCGGCATCATCCGCATCGGCGCCACCATCAAGGCGGGCGACATCCTGGTAGGCAAGGTCACGCCCAAAGGCGAGACCCAGCTCACCCCGGAAGAGAAGCTGCTGCGCGCCATCTTCGGCGAAAAGGCGGGCGACGTGCGCGACGCCTCCCTCACCTGTCCTCCGGGCATCGAGGGCACGGTGGTGGACGTGAAGATCTTCTCCCGCAAGGGGCAGGAGAAGGACGAGCGCGCCAAGGTGATTGAGGCGGCCCAGGTCGCCAAGCTGGAAAAGAACCTGGCCGACGAGATCCGAATCCTCACCGACGAGCGCCTGAAGCGCTTGGAAAACATCCTCGGCGGCAAGGAAGTGCAGGCCGACCTGCACGACGAGCGCACCAACAAGCGCCTGCTGACCAAGGGGACCATGCTCGACCGCGACACCATCGAGCGCATCTCGACCCGCAATTTGAAGCGCATCAAGTTCGCCGACAAGGACCCGCGGGTCAACGAGCAGATCGACGAAATCGAGGAGATGACCTCGCGCCAGATCGACGTGCTGCGCAAGATCGTCCGCGAAAAAGTCGACAAGCTGCAGAAGGGCGATGAGCTGCCGCCGGGCGTCATCAAGCTGGTGAAGGTCTACATCGCCATGAAGCGCAAGCTCAGCGTGGGCGACAAGATGGCCGGCCGCCACGGGAACAAGGGCGTCATTGCCCGCATCCTGCCGGAAGAGGACATGCCCTATACCAACGACGGCACGGCGGTGGAAATCGTGCTCAACCCGCTCGGCGTGCCTTCCCGGATGAACGTCGGCCAGATCCTGGAAACCCACCTCGGCTGGGCCTCGCACGAGTTGGGGCGCAAGATCGGCGAGTTGGTCACCAACAACGGACGGGCCGAAGCCATGCGCCGCGAATTGAAGTCGCTGTTCAAGGACACTCCCTTCGTGGAGGAGATCACCGATCTGGACGACGACACCCTGGAGAAAGTGGCCGAAGGCATGGGACGCGGCGTCTATTTCGCCTCGCCGGTTTTCGACGGCGCGCGCGAAAACGAGATCAAGTCGCTGCTCAACGAAGGCTCGCTGCCCGAGTCGGGCAAGACCGACCTGCATGACGGCATGACCGGCGACAAGTTCGAGCAGCCGGTCACCGTCGGCTACATCTACATGCTCAAGCTCTCACACCTGGTGGACGACAAGATCCACGCCCGCTCCATCGGACCTTACTCGCTGATTACCCAGCAGCCCCTCGGCGGCAAGGCGCAGTTCGGCGGGCAGCGCTTCGGCGAAATGGAAGTCTGGGCGCTGGAAGCCTACGGCGCGGCTTACATCCTGCAGGAGCTGCTCACCGCCAAGTCCGACGACGTCTATGGCCGCACCAAGATTTACGAGGCCATCGTCAAGGGCGAAGCGGCCATCGAGCCCGGCGTGCCCGAGTCGTTCAACGTGCTGATTCGCGAATTGCAGTCCCTCTGCCTCGATGTCGAGCTGATCAAGGTCGGCGAGCGCAAGCCCATCCAGGCGGCGACCGCGGCGGCGGATTAGGAGTTTGTGGCACACGCGCCCGCGCGCGTGCAGCGCGCGCAGCGCGCAACAGGTCGCGCCCGCGCGTGTGCAGCGCGCGCAGCGCGCAACAGATCGTAGCCCCCGGCGCAAGCCGGGGGTGGGGAGCGCAAGAGATATTCCAGCCCGCTTCAGCGGGCGCAAGAATCACGCTTCGGGCCTCGCCCCTGAGTCCTGAAAGCGGCAGGATTGACCAGCTACGAGCTACCAGCTACGAGCTACTCATTTCGGGGGCCGCCCGCGGCGGCGTTGGCGCTGCAAATCGGAGGCTACTTTGTATCGTTCGAGCCCGTTCGACCTCGGCAACACTATCGCTGACTTCGATGCCATCCGCATCAGCCTGGCCTCGCCGGAAAAAATCCGCAGCTGGTCGCACGGTGAGGTCACCAAGCCGGAGACCATCAATTACCGCACCTTCAAGCCGGAGCGCGACGGCTTGTTCTGCGCCCGCATCTTCGGCCCGGTCACCGACTGGGAGTGCCTCTGCGGCAAGTACAAGCGCATGAAGCACCGCGGCGTCATCTGCGACAAGTGCGGCGTCGAAGTCACGCTGTCGAAAGTCCGCCGCGAGCGCCTCGGCCACATCGAGCTGGCCTCGCCCTGCTCCCACGTCTGGTTCTTCAAGGGCCTGCCCAGCCGCATCGGACACCTGCTCGACATCTCGCTGCGCGACCTTGAGTCCGTCCTCTACTTTGAGGCCTACGTGGTGGTCGAGCCCGGCGATGCTCCGGTGAAGGACCACGAGGTCATCAAGGAAGAGACCAAATTCCGCGAACTCGACCAGCAATTCCGCGCCACCGGCTTCAAGGCCATGATGGGCGCCGAGGCCATCAAGGAACTGCTCAAGCGCGTCGAGGTCGAGGAGCTCTCCACCGATCTGCGCGAGAAGATGAAGAACGAGACCTCCATGCAGAAGCGCTTGAAGTATGCCAAGCGCCTCAAGGTGGTCGAGGCCTTCCGCAAGAGCGGCAACAAGCCGCACTGGATGATCCTGGACGTCATCCCGGTCATCCCGCCCGAGCTGCGCCCGCTGGTTCCTCTCGACGGCGGCCGCTTCGCCACCAGCGACCTCAACGACCTGTATCGCCGCGTCATTAACCGCAACAACCGCTTGAAGAAGCTGATGGACCTGCATGCCCCCGAGGTCATCGTGCGCAACGAAAAGCGCATGCTGCAGGAGGCGGTGGACGCCCTGTTCGACAATGGCCGCCGCGGCCGCGTGCTGCGCGGCGCCAACAATCGCCCGCTCAAGTCGCTCTCCGACACGCTCAAGGGCAAGCAGGGACGCTTCCGCCAGAACCTGCTCGGCAAGCGCGTCGATTACTCCGGGCGCTCCGTCATCGTAGTCGGCCCCGAGCTCAAGCTGCACCAGTGCGGCCTGCCCAAGAAGATGGCGCTCGAGCTGTTCAAGCCCTTCATCTATCACCGCCTGGAGCAGACCGGGCACTGCACCACCATCAAGCAGGCCAAGGAAATGGTGGAGTCGCAGGAACCCATCGTGTGGGACATCCTGGAAGAGGTCATCAAGGACCACCCCGTCCTGCTGAACCGCGCTCCCACCCTGCACCGCCTCGGCATCCAGGCCTTTGAGCCGGTGCTGGTGGAAGGCAAGGCCATCAAGATCCATCCGCTGGTGTGCACCGCCTTCAACGCCGATTTCGATGGCGACCAGATGGCGGTCCATATTCCGCTCTCACCCGAAGCCCAGGTCGAAGCCAGCGTTCTGATGCTCGCCTCGCAGAACATCCTCTCGCCCGCCTCCGGCCACCCCATCACCGTCCCCACCCAGGACATGGTCCTCGGGATTTATTATTTGACGAAAGCGAAGCCGGGCGCCAAGGGCGAAGGCCGCGCCTTCGCCAACATCGACGAAGTGCTGCTCGCGCTGGAGATGGGCGAGGTGGAAACCCTCACCCCCATCCGCCTGCGCTACACCGGCGACGTCATTGACCTGGTCTCCGCCTACGACGACCAGGACGTGCTGCACACCGACCCGGTCCACCTGGAGCGGCAGTACATCAACACCACCGTCGGACGGGCCATCCTCAACGACCATCTCCCCGAGGGCATGCCGTTCATGAACGGCCTGCTGAAGAAAAAGGGTGTGGGCCAGCTGGTGAACTACTGCTACCTGCGCTTCGGCCTGGAGACCACCGTCCCCATGCTCGACGAGATCAAGCAGCTCGGCTTCCTGTTCGCCACCAAGGCCGGCCTGTCCATCGGCATCGACGACATGGTCATCCCAGCCAACAAGAAAGTCCTGGTGCGCGACGCCGAGAAGCAGGTGGTCAACGTCCAGCAGCAATACCTGGACGGCGCCATCACCAACGGCGAGCGCTACAACAAGGTGATCGAAATCTGGTCGGCCATCACCGAGCGCGTGGCCGACGAAATGTTCTCCGACATGGAGAAGCAGGACAAGGTCGGCAACCTCAACCCGATTTATGTCATGGCCGATTCCGGCGCCCGCGGCTCCAAGCAGCAGATTCGCCAGCTTTCCGGCATGCGCGGCCTGATGGCCAAGCCTTCGGGCGAGATCATCGAGACCCCCATCACCGCCAACTTCCGCGAAGGCCTGACGGTGCTGCAGTACTTCATCTCCACCCACGGCGCGCGCAAGGGCCTGGCCGACACCGCTCTGAAGACGGCGGATTCCGGCTACCTGACCCGCCGCCTGGTCGACGTCGCCCAGGACGTGATCATCAGCGAGTACGACTGCGGCACCGTCGACGGCATCTACGTCGGCTCCATCGTCGAATCGGGCGAGATCATCGAGCCCATGCGCGATCGCATCGTCGGCCGCGTCTCCCTCGAAAAAATTAAGGACTACGAGGGCGGCGTGATCGTCGACATCAACCATGACATCACCGAAGACCTGGCGGGCGCCATCCAGGCCGCCGGCATCGAGCGGGTGAAGATCCGCTCCGTGCTCACCTGCGAATCCAAGCGCGGCGTCTGCGTCATGTGCTACGGGCGCAACCTGGCTTCCGGACGTCTGGTCGAATTGGGCGAGGCCGTCGGCGTCATCGCGGCTCAGTCCATCGGCGAGCCCGGAACGCAGCTCACCATGCGTACCTTCCACATCGGCGGCACGGCATCGCGCGTCAGCGAGCAGTCGCGCCTCGAGGCCAAGAGCAACGGCGTGGTGCGCTTCATTAATCTTCAAACGGTGAAATCGAAGACCGGCGACCTGGTCATCATGAACCGCAACGGCTTCGTCGCGGTGCAGGATGAGAAGGGACGCGAAAAGGAGCGCTACGCCGTGGTTTACGGCGCGCGCCTCAAGGTTGATGACAACTCGCCGGTCACGCTCGGGCAGATCCTGGTCGAGTGGGACCCCTACACCTTCGCCATCCTCACCGAAATCGGCGGGACGGTGCAGTTCAAGGACCTGCAGGAAGGTCTCACCCTGCACGAAGAAGTGGACGAGGTCACCGGCCTGTCGCGCCTGGTGGTCACCGACTCGCCCGACGAGAAGCGCCAGCCGGCTATCGTCATCAAGTCGGCCAGCGGCAAAGCCACCAAGCGTTACCTGATGCCCTCGCGCGCTCACCTCATGGTGCAGGACGGCGACACCGTTTTCCCCGGCGACGTGCTCGCCAAGATCCCGCGCGAGACCACCAAGACCAAGGACATCACCGGCGGTCTGCCGCGCGTGGTGGAATTGTTCGAGGCGCGCAAGCCGCGCGAGACCGCGGTCATCAGCGAGATCGACGGCACGGTCAAGTTCGGCGAGATCAGCAAGGGCCAGCGCAAGGTCTACGTCATCGCCGACAACGGCACGGAGAAGGAATACTCGGTGCCGCGCGGCGTGCACATCAACGTGCAGGAGGGCGAGCGCGTCCGGGCGGGCGAACCGCTGATGGACGGCCCACTCAACCCGCACGACATCCTGGCCGTGCTCGGCGAAAAGGAACTGCAGGCTTACCTGGTGAACGAAATCCAGGAAGTCTACCGCCTGCAGGGCGTCAACATCAGCGACAAGCACATCGAGGTGATCGTCCGCCAGATGATGCGGTGGCGTAAGGTGGAGGACGTGGGCGACACCCAGTTCCTGCTCGAGCAGCAGGTGGACCGCTTCCGCTTCACCGAGGAGAACGAGCGCGCCATCCAGACGGGTGGCCGCCCGGCAACCGGACGTCCGCTGCTGCTGGGCATCACCAAGGCGTCGCTTTCGACCGAGTCGTTCATCTCGGCGGCCTCGTTCCAGGAGACCACCAGGGTGCTCACCGAAGCCAGCATTAACGGCTCGGTCGATCACCTGCGCGGGCTGAAAGAAAACGTAATCGTCGGCCGGCTGATCCCGGCGGGCACGGGCATGGAGTACTACCGCAATGTCCGTCTCTCGCCGGAACTGGAAGAAGCGGCGCAGAAGGTCCAGGAAGAAGTCTCGCAAGCCTACGAAGAGGCCGAGCGCGCCCTGGAACTCATGCGCCACGAAGGCGAGAACGAACCCGAGGAGCTGACCGAGCAGGCGTGATGTGTGGCACACGCGCCCTCGCGTGTGCGTAGGCTGTCGGAAGTGTGTAGCCCCAGCCGCCCTCGGCTGGGGAACTCAGATGTCAGTTGTGAATCGCGGGGCCGAAAGGCCCCGCGATTATTTGAATTGAATCAGGATAGTTAGTATTGCGGATGCGGAGTTGGTGAGAGCGCGCCAAATGGATGTACCGTCAATCCTGAAGAGGGCAACCGATACACACTTCTACAGGTATTCGGAGTTCAGCGGTGAGAGGCAGGCCTGGCTGAAGGAAATCATCCTTGAGCATAGGTTGTACGTGCCGACATTGCCTGAGTTGAACGACCCCACCGATGGAAGGCCGAGACTTGCGCGATTGTCAGACGATCAGATGTTTCAGTTCCTCTATGACGGCCCCTTCGGTCTCTTGAAGAGAAATCCGCGAATGACGGTGGAAGATCAGATACGGCACGGAGTGATTTTGGATCACAACGTCAGGTACCACGGTGCGGATTTACTGTCGCGGGAACTGCAGAAACTGATGAACGGCCTCATGGAGGGTTATCGCGTTTATTCGCTTTCCAAGCGGTACGACAATCTGAATCTTTGGGCTAAATATGCGGGTAATCATTCCGGGTATTGCTTGGAGTTTGCCAATGAAGGGACGTTTTTCGGCGCAGCGCAAGAAGTGACCTACGGCGATTCAGCTGAGGTCGATGTCAACGATAGGGAACGTCTGACCGGTTACTGGTTCTTCTGCAAGCGCTGCGATTGGAGCGGTGAGGAGGAGATCCGGGTCCTTGTGCCACCTCGCTTCAGCGGGCGGAAGAATCAATCGAAAACGTGATTCGGGTCGAACGTCACGCCGTGCCGTCTTAGCAAAGCCAAGAATTCATCTTGAAACGACATGTGCCGATGATGGTCTTCCTGGGAGGCGATGTAGCGGATCACCGCCGGCGCGTTCGAACTGCTCACGGTAAACGCCGCATACCCGCGTTGCCACGCGAAATCGCGCCGCTCCGGCCATTTCTCGTGGACCCAGCGCGACGAATTGGTTTTGGCGACACGCAGACAATCGGCGAGATTGACATCGGCGCCGAGTTGCAAAAGCGCGTGCAGATGGTCCGCCGTTCCACCGATCGCGATCGCGGTGCCCCCCATCTCCCGGAGAATGCCGCCGAAGTAGGCGTGAACGTCGTTGCGGATCGGATCTCCGATGGTGGGGGCGCGACCCGCCGTCGAAAAGATGACGTGCGTCAGCAAGCGTGTAAAAGTGTGAGCCATGTCTTACGCGCCCTGCGGGCGCTGATCCCAACCTGACATTCTCACCCCCGGCTGGCGCCGGGGGCTACGATCTTTGGCCGCCTGCGGCGGCTGGGGGTGCCGTTTCGGGAAAGCGACAACCAGCCCGCTTGAGCGGACGTAAGGAGGAGCGCGCGTAGCGCGCATAAGAACGTAGCCCCCGGCGTAAGCCGGGGGTAGGCATCCCCTCGCGACAACTAGCCCGCTTCAGCGGGCGTAAGACTCACGCCATCAACCCCCAGCACACGCGAGGGCGCGTGTGCCACAAAAACACGAAGGCCCTCCGGGTAGGAGGGCCTTTGCAAAACTTCTACATCCAGTGTAGCACGCGGAGCAGGGTAAACCCGCCACATCCGGGCGTTTTATATCTCGTTAAATACCAGCAACATGCGGCGAAACTGCGGGTTTTGGGGGCTTGACAAGATCAGGCGCAAACTGTGGTTTGGCGTCATTCCGAGAACCTGCTGTGGCGCCATCAGTCCTGTGGTCTTAAGAACAGATCCTTCGCTGCGCTCAGGATGACATGCACAAAACGAGGCGGCGACTACTTGCGCCGGGGGCGCTGCTTGGCCGCAATCGAACGGATGATGAGTTTTCGCGGGCCGGCGGCCGGCAGTGGTTTCGGCGCCTGGGCGATGGCGGCGGAGATGAGGGCCTCGACCTCGGGCCGCGCCAGGGTCTCTGCCGATTCCAGCCGGATGAACCGGTTCTGGGTGCCTGAGCCGAGCAGGACCTGGTGCGGATCGGGGAGGGTGGCGCCGCGGTAGAACGACAGGCCTACTCCGTTGGCCGCGGCGGCGATGGTAACAATGCAATCGGAAGGGCGCTCGGTGGCGCCGTAACTGAGGACGAAGAAGTTGTAATTGTCCCAGACCAGTTCGTTGGCCGTGGGCAGGCGTTTGCGCAGGGCTTTGCGCACGGCGCGAATCAGGGCCTGGTGCTTGGGATCGAACTTGTCGATGAAGCCCTGGAGCTGGGCTTCGGGGTCGCGCGGGGTGGCGGGTGCGGCCTTGACGGCGGGTTTCATGGCGTGTCCTTCGTCGTGGCGCAGCATTGTGCGCCAATCGGCATCGGCGGGCAAGGGAGTAGCTTCATCAAAGGTCCTCGCGCGGCGCGGGCGAGCGTCACTGCGGCCTGTCACTCTGAATGCTAGGCTGGGGCGGTGGTTCGATTTAGAATAGCTGGACAGGGCCTCCTGGTGGTGTTTCATGGGCATTGAGTTGGCTATTCCCGAACCGGCCCAAAGCTTGTAAAGTACCCGGTTGCAGGGGGTTACCGTCGGTATCGCCATCAAACTTTCAGAACGGCCGGCGCCCGCGCGGGGGGAAAAGCGCGGGACCGCAGGGTCGTCCCCGTTTGTGCTGAAGCTGCTGAAAAACGTGCGGGTCGCGCTCTGGCGTGCCTTTGTGCACGACGCCTTTGGTGTCGCCAAGGGGGCCGCCTACTCCGCCATCCTGACGCTATTTCCCGCGCTCATGGTGGCCGGCGCCATTATCGCGACCTTCGAAAACAGCGCCGAGTACATGCGCGAGGTTTCCGGCGCGGCCTACCAGGTCCTGCCGCCCGGCCCCAGCGGCCTGGTCCGAGCCTTCTTCGAGACCGCCCAGGGCAAATCAGTGCGCGTGCTGGTGGCGGCCTCGCTGATCACGCTGTGGACCGCCTCCGGCGTCATGATCTCGTGGATGGAGGGTTTCAGAAATGCGTACCAGTTTCCGAAGGTGTGGGGGGTGGTGAAGGAGCGGCTGATCAGCTTCGCGCTGGTGATCATGGCGGGCATACCGCTGACCTTTGCCACCGTGCTGGTGGCGTTCGGCAACCAGATCGAAGCCAACGTTACCAACCAGTTGGGGCATGACCTGGGCCCGCTGGTGCTGTTCGTGTGGACCAGCCTGCGCTGGCTGATTGCCATCCTGACCAGCGTGGCGGTGATGCAGCTGATTTACCACAACGCGGTGCCGCGGACGCTGAGCTGGCACACGGTGCTGCCGGGGGCGGCGCTGGCGACGGCGATCTGGTTTCCCGCCACGATTGCTTTCGGCTGGTATGTTCGCCACTTTGCGGCGTATAGCTTGTTTTATGGGTCGCTGGCGGCGGCCATCGTGCTGTTAATCTGGTTGTACATCATCAGCGTGATCGTGCTGGTGGGGGCCGAGTTCAATGCCTTGCTCTATCCGCGGATGGTGTCGGGAACGATGGCGGCGGCAGAGCGGCAGGCGGTAAAGAAATAAGCGCTTCCGGTTTCCGATTCCCTGAATTCTCCAGTGTTCCATGGCGACCTTAGAGTTCCGATCGCAAGCGGAGTTGAAGCACGCGCATAGCGCCGCCGAGCGGCGGGCGAAGATCGTGTGCACAATCGGGCCTTCGTGCAGCTCGGAAAACGCGCTGCGGGAGCTGATGCGGACCGGCATGGACGTGGCGCGGCTGAATTTTTCCCACGGCACGCACGAAGAGCACGCGCGAATCATCGAGCGGCTGCGACGCGCCGCCAGCAAGCAAGGACGGACGATCTGCATCCTGCAAGACCTGCAGGGGCCGAAGATCCGGACGGGGCGGCTGCGGGACCGGCGCGCCATCGTGCTGAAGACGGGCTCGACCGTGACCATCACGCCGCGCAACCTGCTGGGAACGCCGAGCCTGGTCGCCACCAGCTTTCGCGGGCTGGCACAGGAGGTGGAGGCCGGGTCGCGCATCCTGCTGCACGATGGGCAGATCGAGCTGGTGGTGAAGGCCATTCACGGCGACGACATCGAGTGCGAGGTGGTGAACGGCGGCATGCTCGGCGAACACCAGGGGATCAACCTGCCGGGCACGGCGCTGAGCGTTCCCTCGCTCACGGAAAAAGATCGCAAGGACCTGGAGTTCGGGCTGAAGCACGAGGTGGACATGATCGCCATCTCGTTCGTGCGCACCGCCGCCGACGTGCGGGAGACGAAGCGGCTGATCGGGGTGCGCGCCGACGATGTCCCGGTGATCGCGAAGCTGGAAAAGCCGCAGGCGATCGAGCACCTGGAAGAGATCCTGGAAGTGGCCGACGGGGTGATGGTGGCGCGCGGCGACCTGGGGGTGGAGATGCCGCCCGAGCAGGTGCCGATCATCCAGAAGCACATCATCCGGCGGGCGGCGGAGTGGCGCAAGCCGGTGATCACGGCCACGCAGATGCTGGAATCGATGATCGACAACCCGCGGCCGACGCGGGCCGAGGTGAGCGACGTGGCCAACGCGGTGTTCGACGGCAGCGACGCGGTGATGCTGTCGGCGGAAACCGCCAGCGGCAAGTATCCTCGGGAGGCGGTGGCGATGATGGGCCGCATCGTGGTGGAGGCCGAGGGCCACATGCGGGAGGCGTCGGGAACGCAACGGCGGCGCGAACATCATCGCAAGCTTTCGATCGCGGAAACCATCTGCGAGTCGGTGGCGCACGCCGCCGAGGAGCTGGAGATGCGGGCCATCGCGGTCTATACCGAGACCGGAACCACGGCGCGGCTGGTCTCGAAGTATCGTCCCCAGGCGTCGGTGTATGCCTTTGCGCACCGGCCGAGCGTTTGCAATCGGCTGAACCTGATGTGGGGAGTGCGTCCGGTATCCTGTGAGCACGTGCGCACCGCCGAAGAGATGGTGCGCAGCGCGGAGCGCGAACTGATGCACAACGGGGCGGCCGCGCCCGGCGACGTGGTGGCGGTGATTTCCGGCACGCGCGGCGCATCCGGGTCCACCAACCTGATGCGGCTGCACGTGGTGGGCGAGGACCAGAGGCCGACGGAGAGCCGCCGGGGGCGCGTGCAGCGCTTCCCGGACGATCCGAAGAGGTAAATGGGAATGGCTGAAATTTATTCGATCGCGTACATCAGGCCGGAAGAGGGCAAGGAGCGGGAGACGCTCGACCTCCTGGCGGAGCTCTATACCCTGCTGCGCAAAAAAAACTACAGCCGCGACCTGCTGTACCGCGACGGCAAGAACCCCCGGCAGCTGATCAACCTGCGCCATTGGCGATCGCAAGAGACGCGCAACCAAGCGCAGGAGGACCCGGAAGTCCACCGGTTGTGGCAGCGCTTGTCGGAGATCTCCACGGTGGATGGGGTGATCGAGAAATTGGAACTGGTGGAAGGGGCGTGGTCGGCGAAGTGAAGGAAATTAAGAATGAAGAATGAAGAATGAAGAATGAGGAGGAAGAAGCACCGCGCCCCCCGCTCATGCAAAAATCCGCCTTCAATCATGGTAGACAGCCCCGGGTAAGCCAAAGGCGGGCTTACCTGGGCCACCCGCGTGGGGGAAGTGAATGTCATGGAGCAAGACGCTAAATTCGACTCCGAAGTAAGTCTCCTGAAAGACACTGAGCAACTTCTGTTGCAGGGCATGGCACACGAATCTGATCGTGGAGTTGCGCTGGTGGCAGCAGAATTTTTTAATGTCACACTAGAAAAGCTGCTGCGGGCTCGCTTCGAGAGCGGGCGTCCTAAGAATGCAAAATTAGTGGAGCCGTTGTTTGACGCGCTTGGCCCGCTGTCTACCTTCTCAGCGAAGATTCGCATCTGTCATGCAATCGACCTCTTTCAGGCGCCAATAGCGTGTGACTTAGACTTAATCCGTCGAATTCGTAACAAATTCTCGCACAGTCTGCAATCAAGAACGTTCCGCGACTCCGATATTACGGCGCTTGTGGACCAACTTAATGGTTCTGAAGACGCGAGGTTTTTCGCCGCCAGAGTCGGCTTCACCATTCCGGATCACCTCGATGCCCGGTTCAGCTTCTCAATGAGGTGTGCGCGAATCGGTGTTGTACTGGGATCGAAGATAATCACGGAAATATCGGAACTGCAGGATGACCAAAAGCGGAAATTGGTCTTAGAATTTGACGTCGGCTTCCACAATAAGATCTTGGCCTAAACGGAGCACCCGCTGCTCAGTGGACGGACGCAAAGGGCAGGAACCACGCGTACAGCCGGTAACGTGAACGTCAGAACCCAGCCCGGTTACTTAGGCACTAAGAAGATTTGTCGCCGAACTTCTCAGGTTGTAGAGAGGGTCTGCGCCAAGGTGTCCATTTGTGTTCTGGTTCTCGCGGCTCCCCGAA
The DNA here is from genome assembly GCA_963797035.1 of Terriglobia bacterium. Classification (GTDB taxonomy): domain Bacteria; phylum Acidobacteriota; class Terriglobia; order Terriglobales; family Acidobacteriaceae; genus JAIQGF01. Next base: position 26,242 of record CAWCOC010000017.1, on the reverse strand, counting down.
AACGTCTCTGTGCACTGCCCGATAGACCTCCAGAATCACTGCCATGTAGGTATTCATGGCTTCATATACATCGTCGAGGGACACGTCTGTCACTTCGGCAAAATCAGCATTCATGACGACTTTGTTTAAGGTGCTTTCGTCAAGCACGAATCCGAACAGCGATGAGTCGTGCACAAAACGATTGCGTATCGTGGAAAATCGAGCTCGAGTGATGACTTGAACTTCGCTAGGTCGAACGCCATGTTAAATTTCGTGCGGAGTTGTTCCAGCCTTTGAGTAAAGCTATTGCGACTGCTCAACGATCAGACCTTCTTGGACACCTCCTCGTTGACAAACTGCGCCGTCGCACCGGCTAGTTTGATGAGCGTAATGGGGACGCGACAATCACCCCCGAGTTTACTGAGATCCCGTAAATATAAGAATCTCGCTGTGTCGGAAATGAAGATGTCGAAGATCGTTGTCGCATGATACAAAATAGGACGCGGTTGTGATCTGTTTGTACCAATGCACACTGACGGCTTGTGGCAAACGTTCTGAAGGCCTGCTTTCAGCAAAGGCCCGCATATCTTCATAAAGTTTATCTCGCGGGTCATCGAGTGCCTTCCCGTACTTGTGCAGGAATAAGACTTCGGATTCGAGAAAAGCGATTATTGCGACGGACAACCGCATCGCATTCCAGACTGCACTCGTATATGTATGGCGGTACGCATCTGCTTCCGAAATTGCTTTAGCGCCGGAATCGACCATTCCTAGCTCCTGTCGGATCATGTTACGCGGGAAAAATCCAGATTCAGACTGCCGGGTACCCCACACCTCTTCCGCAGCATCTTCGACGGATCGTCACGATGTGGGTGCCCCACCTTACACGGGCGGGTGGCCCACATTTGCTTGGTTCTAGCAAATGTGGGTCTGTTCCTGGCGACAGTTGCAAGTTAGGGGTCCCTCTGTGTCTCCGTGCCTCCGTGGTGAGCCAATCTTTCCCATTTCGGGTACCGCCCGGCAACGAATTTTCAACAAATCCCTTGCCGATCATAGACACCTTACCCCACCGGCGTTACGATGTTTTTGCCAAACGGGGGCAGGCAGGCCGGATAATTATGCCTGCTCGTGGAGCTTTTCGTGTTTGCGCTCCCCTCTCACCCCATTCCTCGACTCATCTCCTGCTGCATCCGCCGTCTCGCTCGGCCTCCATATCCGCTTCGCCCCGCAAGTGTCAAACTCGCTGCCAGCTCGCCCGGCAAGCGCGAACTCGCTGCCAGCTCGCGCAGCGAGCGCCAGAACCTAGTCCCCGGCGTGAGCCGGGGGTCGCGAAGAAATGTCTTTCCCGGCTTATGTGGCGCGGGTCTCTGACCCGCGTGCCCCGGTCGAAGACCCGGGCCACCCCCCAGGTTACCTGCCCATTTCCCAGGCGCAATTATATACTTGACAAACCAGAACAAAAAGCGTAAGGTTGAGGCGTAGATTGAGGGCAAGCCGATGTTCAACCTTGCTGATGCGCGCTCACTTCCGGGATGCAGAGACGGCTCGAACGTTCCTTGAGAATCTCAGCGCTGGCCTGATGGCCCTGTATGCCCGCGCTGCAACAGCGACGGCGAGCGTACAAGCTGACGGCAAAGCCGGGAAGCAAGAAGCCCGTTCGCCCCGGCGTGTACAAGTGCAAGGGATGCGAACAACAATTCACGGTAACCGTTGGAACGATCTTCGAGGACAGCCATATTCCCCTGAACAAATGGTTGCTGGCTGTCCATCTTCTCTGTGCGTCCAAGAAGGGGATGAGCGCCCATCAGCTTCACCGCATGTTGGGCGTGACGTACAAGTCTGCGTGGTTCATGGCTCATCGTATTCGCTATATGATGAGCCAGCCATCATTCAAGCAAAAGCTGTTTGGCGTTATCGAAGCCGACGAAACTTATGTTGGCGGAAAGCGCAAGAATGAGAAAACGAAGCCCGGACGCCCGGACGTGCAGAGCCACAAACAGCCCGTGTTTGCACTAGTCCAGCGCAATGGACAGGTTCGCTCTTTCCATGTGGAGCGCGTGACCGCTGACAACCTGCAACACATCCTGTGGGAGAACTCCCATCCGTCTTGCACGATGATGACGGACAGTTTCGGCGCGTATGTGAATCTCGGTTCCATGTTCGGAGCGCACTACTCCGTGAATCACAGCACGGGCGAGTATTCCCGCAAGTGCATGGATTCCCGACGGCTCACACGAACACCATCGAAGGGGTATTCAGCATTTTGAAACGTGGTTTGACGGGCGTTTACCATCAGGTTGGCAAGCATCATCTGCATCGCTACTTGGCGGAATTTGATTTCCGTTATAACTCTCGCAAGATGAAAGACGATGACCGCACCGTCCTCGCGCTGAATCAGGCGGAAGGCAAGCGGTTGCAACTGCGGGAACCAAGAAAGTCGCCTACTGGCGCATAGGCCGTACGCAGGGCGAGTTGTATGAGCCGCCCCGCGAGATGACGCGCTGGATGTGGCGACGCAGAATAATGACAGATCGGAAGAAGTGACGTATCGTTTCCGTCCGCATGAAAACGAAGAAGGCTCGCACATGTGCGAGCCTTGCAAAATCCGTTTATCGCGCCTGCTGTAACTGTTCCACTGGTGCTACCAACACCGGGAACAATCAGCCCACTCGAAGTGTATCACGAGGAGGGCGCGATGCCTGACAATACCGTTACGCTAGTTCTTGACGGGGACGTTCCGCTCGCGGAATTCGCTAAGGCAGTAGTTGCTTTCAACGAACTCGTGGCCGCTCTCTCGGCGGAAGTTTCCACTGCTCCACTCGATTGGATAATCCAGGACTTGCAATATAGCAGCGCGCTCGCTACTGCTGGCGGCCTCGGCGCTGCGCAAGATATTCAAAGTGTCATCGCTGCCTACGGTGATGTTGGCGCGGCCTTGGAAACGAATTCGCCGATAAAACATAAAGAGCCTGTTCGGGTCGCTGCCAAGAAGATCGTTTCCATCACCGATGCGCGTATCAAGGCTGTGCGACTCGAAACCGCGACGCGGGAAGCGACCGTGCGGATTACCCCCGTAATTCAGATAGATGAGGCGGAAACACTGAGGCCGACTGTCGAGCCAATCTCGGTTTCGCCGCGATTTAAGGTGTCGCCTCATCCTCACGCTTACGGTGCCGTGAAGGGGCGGATTCAGACCCTGACTAGTCGAGGAGGTTTGCGGTTTACCCTTTACGACCTGCTCTTTGACAAGGCTGTTTCGTGTTATTTCGAGGAGGGTAAACAAGACCTGATTCGCGATTTGTGGGGGAAAATGGCGATTGTCGAAGGGCTGATCTCTCGCGACCCGCAGAATGGCAGACCGCTCGCGATACGTCGCGTGAGCAATATCACGCCCATTTCTGAGCCTCAGCAACGTTTTGAATATCGCGAAGCTCTCGGCGCTGCACCCTCTCTGAATGGATTGTCCCCAGAGGAAGCGATCCGAAGGATACGAGATGCCAACTGACCTACCGCTCATCTATTGGGATGCATGTGTGCCGCTGTCTTACATCAACGGAGAGCCGGACAGGGTTCCACACATTCAAGGCCTCATGGATGTTAGTGGTAAGGAGTTCAGGTTCGTCACATCAGTCTTGAGTATCGTCGAGGTTGCTTTCGCCAAGGTTGAGCAAAATGCACACCTCTTGGATGTCGCAATCGAGGCGAGAATAGCCAAGCTGTGGGAACCGGGCTCTCCCATCGAACTTGCCGAAGTACACCAGTTGGTCGTAGAGGACGCCAAAGAGTTCATGCGGCGAGCGGTTGCACACACTCCTGAAAAATGGTCACTTAAGGCAGCCGATGCAATTCATCTGGCTACGGCTGATCGCTTGGACGTGAAAGAGTTTCACACCTACGACGAGAAATTGGATAAGTTCAAAGCGATAACGAACAAACACTTTCCTATTGTTCGCCCAGTGGCAGAGCAGCCAGCGCTAGTAGCTCCGCCAGCACCGCTGATCGTTGCGGTGCCGCCGCCCCCTCCGGGCGAAACCAAGGATCATGCAGGTGAAAAGGAAACAACCAATGAAGACGCAATCAAAGCCGCTGACTCTGGCCCCAGTCAAGTTCGAGGACGCGCTGAAGGCGGCGCTGGAGACACCACCGGAACCAAAGAAGAAACCAAAGCGGAAGCAGCAACCGAGCCAGAAACGAAAGCAGCAAGCGTAGCTCCTGGAACATGTGAGTGCGGCTGCGGCGAGGTTCCCAAGACTCCAGGAGCGAGGTTCCTACCCGGTCACGATCTGCGGAAGGCATACAACGACCAGAAGCAGCCAGAGACACCGAAGCCCACCACTGAGGATGGGCTTGGTAAGGGCGGCACTAAACTCTAGTGGTGGACTCGGTGGGATTTGAACCCACGACCAAGGGGTTTACAATCTGGCCGCCCTACTTGATGCCCCCCGCTCTCCCGGACTGAGCTACGAGCCCACAAATCGAGCATAGACTTTTTACATGGTTTGTCAAAGGGATAATTCCGTTCCCAGGTTACCTGGGCTTATCTTGTTCATTCCACGCACGACCCCCCGGGGAGGGGGTCAGTAACTAGGAGGGGGTCAGTAACGATGCATCGACCCGGTCAGGCGGACTGGGCGTCGGTGGCGGCTTGGACCTCGGGAAGGAAGACGCTGAATACGGTGCCGCTGCGGCCGGCGAGGGTGCGGCTGCGGACGCGGAGGCGCCCGCCGTGCTTGCTCACGATCTCCTGCGCTACCCACAAGCCGAGGCCGGTGCCGACGTCTTTCTTGGTGGTGAAAAACGGCTCGAAGATATTGGGGCGGTGCTCGGGAGCGATGCCGGCGCCGTTATCGGCCACGGTGACGCGCACGCCTCGCCGGGTATTGTGGGCGCAAGGAGCAATGCGCAGCGCCAGCTTGCCGCCCTGCGGCAGGGCGTCAATCGAGTTGGCAACCAGGTTGGAAAATACCTGCCGCAGTTCCCCGGGAACGGCCGGTGCGGCGGACGCGTACCGCTTTTCCACGTGGATGGAGCGGGCCTGCAGCCGGGCGCCGTAGAGGGCGAGCACTTCATCGAGCATCTCGCCGATGGCGGTGGGGTCGGGACGCGAGTTGTCGTGATAGAAGCCGAGCGTCTGCTTGGTGAGCTGGGAGACGCGATGGAGCTCGCGCTGGGCCATGGAAACATAGTCGCGCGAGGTGGCATCCAGCTCCTGGTTGCTGCCCAGCAGGTAGATGAGATTGGTGACGGCTTCCAGGGGATTATTGATCTCGTGGGCGATGGTGGCGGCCAGGCGTCCGGCGGCGGCCAGCTTTTCGGAGCGGTGAAGGGCTTCGGCGGCGCGCTTTTGGGCGGTTACGTCGCGGTTAATCTCGAAGGTGCCCAGGCGGCGGCCGGATTCATCCAGGTAGAGTGTCCAGCGGCTGGCGATGATCAATTGGTCGCCGGTGTGGGTGGTGTGGGTGAGCTCACCCTGCCACTGGCCTTGAGCTACGGCGGCTTCGATGGCGGCCAGCGACTGGGGAAACTCGGTGCGCAGGAGCTCATGCGAGCTCTGGCCCACCGCTTCCTCTTTCGACCAGCCGTAGAGGCGTTCGGCGCCGCGGTTCCAGAAGGTGATACGGCCTTGGACGTCGATGATCATGATGGCGTCGTTGGCCAGATCGAGGACACGCGCCTGGCGTTGCAGTTCGAGGTTGACGCGCTTGCGCTGGTCGATGTCCATGCAGATGCCGAGCATGCGGGCCGGGCGACCGTGCTCGTCGAAGGTCACTTTGCCGCGCGCCGCCGTCCAATAAATGCTTCCGTTCGGCCGCAGGGTGCGGTATTCGAGGTCGTAGAGGCCGGAGCGGAGCGCCGATTGCACTTCGGCGCTGACCCGCTCGCGGTCTTCGGGATGGACAGTGGCCATCCAACTTTGGAAGTCGCCGCCAAAGGACCCCGGCGCCAGCCCGTGCATGACTTCAACGGTTTCCGACCAAACCACCCGGTTGTCGGAGACGCGCCACTCCCAGGTGCCGAGATCGGCAGCGCTCTGGGCAAGAAAGCCGGTTTTGAGCTGGTCGTATTCCTTGAGATCGGCGGCGGCACGCTGCAATTCGGTGTTGGCGGCGAACAACTGCTCGCCGCGCAACTCGGAGAGGGCGGCGGTTTCGACGTGTTGCAGGATTTTGGGAGTTACCAGCGGCAGAGCGATCGCGGTCGCCAGGGAGGCAGCGGCGGTGATGCCCTTAATGTAGGCGGAGAGCCAGTACAGCGGCTTGAACAGGGTGACAACTTCCATGAAGTGAGTGCCGCCGCAGGCGATGATGAACATGCCGAACGCCAGGAACAGCCAATGGAAGGGAATGCCGCGGTTGGCGCGATAGACGATCCAAGCCAGGGTGATAGAGATGGCGACGTAGGACAGACCGATGATCAGGTCGGATACGAGGTGGGTATAAATCAGCGGGCGGTCGCCGAGAAAACAGTACCAGTGAGGCAGGAAGCCGGAGGAGTTACGTCCCAACAGCGGCCACAGAGCGGCGGTAGCGAGCAAAGCAAGAATACCCGTCAACAGGTACTTGCGCAGCGCGCTCCGCTGCTCGGTAATGGGAAAGTTCACCGATGCCATCTGCTTCGCAAAACCTTTGGTGCCGGGCAGACGCTCCCCAACGCGCGTCATGCATCCAGGAGGTCAACAATCAACAGGTGCTCACGCATTATAGAGCGAATAACAGCCGGGCGGGGAGCAGTGGCGCAGGCTGATGGCGGCGCCCGCAGCCGATCCAAGGGTGGTACACTCTCCCGGAGAGATCGTAATAATTACATCCGTGGTGTCGCGGGAATTCTTGGTAACCTATTGATGTTTAACTGAGTTAGTCTTGGCAAAAGACGTGCACTTATCTTGGTGCACCTCTCCCTCCAGGCGATGAACGAGAGCCAACAACGACGATTCATACGTTGCGCGGTGGAAGCGCCGCTGCGCGCCTGGAGCATCGCCTCGGGATCGCGTCACGCCAGCCGGGGCCAATGCGTGAACCTGACGGAAGCGGGCGCGGGCGCCATTATCAGCGGGCCGTGGATGCCGGGCCAGGTGGTGACGATCGAGCTGTCGATTCCGGGGGCGAACCAGGAGATCACGGTGCAGGCGCGGGTGCGCCACAACAATCCTAATTATTGTGGATTCGAGTTTCTCGGCGCCGACGAGAAAATCCGGGAACAACTGCGCAGCGTTTGCTCGCGTGCCGCCTGATCAATTGACCCAGGGCGGACGGCGGGTCTCACCATTGCCCTTTTCTTCGGGCGGGCGATAGTTACCGTACTGATCGAAATACTCGCTGCGGTCATGCTTGCGCATGTAAACCTCGAACTTGCGCGCGGCGCGGCGGCGCTTCCAGCGGTAGTAGGCATTGCGCACGCCGAACACGCTTTCGGAAGCGCCAAACATCAGGCCGCGTTGCGGCAGGAAGCGCACGTACATCCAGCCGAAAAACGCGCCGCCGAGGTGCGCGAAGTAGGCCACCGACTCGCCGCGATGCGCCGGTCCCATCCCTCGAAACGCACCCGCCAGGGCGATGAAGATGAAGATGGCGACCAGGTACTTGGCCTTGATGTTGATGGGGAGCGGGAAGAGCATGAATTCCTGGTTGCCGTGAAGGATGGCAAAAGCGACCATGACGCCAAAGACAGCGCCCGATGCACCGACGGTGACGGTGAGCGGGCTGATGCCGAGAAAACCAAACAGCGTGACCGTGCCCAGGTAGGCGATGGCAACGGTGGTAAGCGCGGCGGCGATGGCGCAGAAAAAATAAAATTCCAGGAACCGGTGGTATCCCCAATCCTGCTCCATTTGCGAGCCGAACATCCAGAGCGTGAGCATGTTGAACAAGACGTGGAACAAGCCGACGTGGAAGAAGGAATAGGTGACGAGCTGCCAGATCCAGCCGTGGGCGACGAAGGCGGGAACCAGAGCGCCGGTGGTGGCGATGAACCTCTCCAGCCCTGGAGCGACAGCGCCGAGCAGCAACATCAGCAGGTAAACCGAGCCGTTGACGATGACCAGCCACTTCACGGCGCGGGTGAAGGGGGGAAATCCCATGCCGAGGCCGCCGCCAAAGCCGCGGCCACCACCACCGCGATAATTTCGTACTGTCAACTGCTCACCTGACTTTCTTGCGCCCTCCCCCGGCTGACGCCGGGGGCTACGTTCTTTTGCGCGCTGCGCGCGCTGGCGCGGAGCGTATGTCTTGCGCCCGCTGAAGCGGGCTTGGATTTCTTTCTTACCCTGTCCCCCGGCTGACGCCGGGGGCTACGTTCTTTTGCGCGCTGCGCGCGCTGGCTTCGAATCGGCCGCGCTGGCTTCGAAATCGGCACAAACAGATCAGCGTGGTTTTTGCGGCGCGGGAGCTGTACCCGGCACCGGCAAAACCACGAAGCTGCGGTGCCCTTGTCGGTCGACGGCGCGCACGCCAAAAATCACATTATCCTTCGAAAGCTCAATATGCAAACTGCCACCGCCAGTGCCTGCCTCGGGTTCGGCGATGGAATGCTCCCAATCTGGTGATGTGGTGGCGCGCCAAACGACTTCATAGGTTGCGGCCCGGCCATCCGGTGATGCGTCCCAGATCAGCGTAGTCCCGTTCTCCAGTTTGTGGGCTTCAATCCGCACGTTGGCCGGTGGCGCCGGCGCCGAGGCCAGCGACGCCAAAGTAGCCGCATTTAAGCGGGCCACGTTGGCGGCATAGTCAAAATCCACGAACTTCGGCAAATCACCATATTCGATGCCATTTTCGGTGCGCGGGGTCTGGTGCTGGTGAGCGTAATTCTCGCGATACTCGGTGATGCGAACGGCGGCGAATCCCTGGCGGTTGAAGGAGGTGTGATCGCCGCCGCGCAGGAAACGATCGGGACGAAACACCAGCAGGGGCTGGAACGATGACGGCAGGTATTGCGCGGCGACCCGGCGGATGTAGCGCGCTTCCTCGCGGGAGATGGAATCGCTCTCCGCGCCGAGGGAGCGAATGGCGGCGAGGGCACGCAGGTTCGGCTGCTGGTCCGGGGGAGCGGACTCCGGAGGTTTGTTCGCGGCGCCCACCTGGGGCGGCGCGGGACGGGCGGAGCCGAAATCGACCAGCGGGATGCCTTCGGAAAAGACGCGGACGACGCCGTGATTCTGGCCGGGAGTGTTGTCGCCGCCAACGATGTCGTTGTTGAGTACGGCTTCGATGTTCCAGCCCTGCTGGCGGGCCATCTCGGCAAAATGGGCGCTGCCGAGCAAGCCCTGCTCCTCGCCGGCGACGGTGAGAAAAATCAGGGTGGCGGGAAACTTGTATTTGCTGAGGACCCGGGCACACTCCAGGGAAACGGCGGTGCCGCTGCCGTCGTCGTTGGCGCCGGGCGCGTCGGCCTGGGTGTCCTGGTCGTTGCTGGGGCGGGAGTCGTAGTGTCCGCTGACCAGGACGATGCGCTTGGCAGCCTGGGGATCGGCGCCGCGCAACACGGCGTAAACGTTCACAATTTCCGTGGGCTTGGGAACGCGGGGGCGCGGCTGCTCGGTGAAGACGTCGGTCTTGACCTCGAGACATCCGCCGCAGGCTTGCGAGTAGCGCTCGAATTCCGACTTGATCCACTCGCGCGCGGCGGCAATCCCACGGCCACTCTGCGCCGGGTTTTCGCCGATGGTGAGGCGAGTGCCGAAGGCGACCAGCTTTTCGATGGTGGCCTTGATGTGGGCCGCGGAAACCTGCTTCAGCGCGGCCGCGATCTGGGGATCCGGCGGCGCGGGAATCGGCTTGGGCATCAGGACAGTCGCCGGGGTGGGCGGTTCGGGCGAGGAAGCGGCGCGCTGGGCAACCGCGATGCCAGTGACCGCCATCAGAACCAGACCCACAACCCAGGCGCAACGCAATGACGTTTCATGGCGCATAGAGTCCTCAAAATGGGCTGCATCATCAAGATGGTTGACGATGGCCGCAAGAAATTCTAAATATTAACAGGTTGTCTGTAATCATAGGCCCCGAGGGGCACGGCGATCCTACGGAGGGCAGCATGGTCTTATGTCCGGAGTGCGAAAGCGATCTTGACGTCGAAGTCGACGAAGTGGACGAAGGCGAAATCGTCGCCTGCCCGGAGTGCGGCACCGAGTTCGAGGTGGTGACGACTGAGCCCCTGGAGTTGACACGCGTGTCGGAGGACGAGGAGGACGAAGAGGAAGGCGGGGACGAGGAAAGCGGAAACGGCGACTTGTCTTGATTCTCGCGCACTCCAATTGGCGGCCGGCAACTTCGGCAGAGAGGATGGGTATAATCAGAACAGCCGCGGCGCGAGGGTTCATGAGGGTTGAGGAAGACGTGGCATGAGCCGAGTGCGCCACCGGTTTTGGAGAGCGTAATGTTTGAAGGACTGTTTCAGCCCACCCATCTGCTGGTGATCCTGGCGCTTTGCGTGATTATTTTTGGCCCCAAGAAGCTGCCGGAACTGGGCAAGGGGCTGGGCGAGGGCATCCGCGGCTTTCGCGACGCCATGAATGGCAAAACCGGCGAAGCCAAGGACGAAGTGAAGTAGACGCGATCAGTAGCCTGAATGAGAATCCAGAAATCCATCCGCGAAGAGTGCCGCCGGGCGCTGTGAGCACAAGCTTGTTCGGAGCTGGTGGGGGAGCGGCACTCGTCATTCGGGAATCCGTCGATTACGATAGGTGCCGTGGCTCCGCTGCTTTCCCTGGATCGCTTGACGGTGAGTTTTCCGGCGCGCGATGGCCCGCGCCAGCTGGCGGCGGTGCGGGAGGTGAGCTTCGCCGTCGGGCCGGGTGAGGTCCTGGGGCTGGTGGGAGAATCGGGGTCGGGCAAATCGGCCACGGCGCTGGCCATCATGCGCCTGCTGCCGCCGGAGGCGCGGGTGGCGGGCACGCTGCGGCTGGAGAGGGTCGATCTGCTGTCGGCCTCCGACGCCGAGATGCGCGCGGTGCGGGGCGCGCGCATGGGAATGATCTTCCAGGAGCCGATGACCGCGCTCAACCCGGTGATGCGGGTGGGAGACCAGATTGCGGAGGCGGTGCTGGCGCACGCGGGCAACGGTCGACGGTCGATGGCCGGCGGCCAAGGCGGACGGACCAGTAAACCCGAGGCTTGGACGCGCGCCGTGGAGGCCATGCGCGAGGTGGGCATTGCGGACGCGGAGCGGCGCTGGCGCGACTATCCACACCAACTCTCCGGGGGCATGCGGCAGCGGGTGATGATCGCCATGGCGATCGTGAACCGGCCGCAACTGCTGATCGCCGACGAGCCCACCACCGCACTCGACGTCACCATCCAGGCGCAGATCCTGGAGCTGCTGACCGAGCTGCGCCGCAAATTCAACCTGGCGATGCTGTTCATCTCGCACGACCTGGCGGTGGTTTCGCAGGTTTGCGATCGGGTGGCGGTGATGTATGCCGGGACCATCGTTGAGCTTGGTCCGGCGGGGCAGGTCTTTGCCGCCCCCGCGCATCCGTATACGCGCGGACTGTTGCACTCCGCGCCCACCCTGCACACCGACCGGGCGCGAGCATTGCAGACCATTGAAGGCACCGTGCCCGCCCTGACGGCGTTGCCGCCGGGCTGCGCCTTCGAACCCCGATGCGGGGACCGCATCCCGGAATGCATCCGCTCCGTCCCTCCGCTGGTGGAGATCGCGGCAGGACATTGGGCGCGGTGCCCGGTGGTGAACCAGAGCGAAGTCGGAAGTAAGAAGTAAGAAGTCAGAAGGAAGAAGTCAGAAGTTACATGTTACGAGCCGGGGCCAAATCGGGTTGTCGCTTCATCGGGTGATCGGATGATCTGGTGATCGGGCGATCTGAACACCGTGATTCGATCACCTGAGCTCGGTTATCAGCTGCCATCTTAGTTCCTCGATTGGTGCTGCCCAAGGCCGGAGCTATATAATCCCCCTTCGCCCAAGCGCGATGACCCTGTGCGGATTCTCCTGTTAAGCGACATTCACGCTAACCTGGAAGCTCTGGAGGCCTGCCTGCAGGAGGCGCCGGACCACGACCTGGTGGTGAACCTTGGGGACGTGGTGGGCTATGGCGCCAGCCCGAACGAGGTGGTGGAGCGCTCGCGCAAGCTGGGCAAGGAGATCGTGCGCGGCAACCACGACAAGGCTTGCTCCGGGGTGGGCAGCATGGAGGATTTCAATCCGATTGCCGGGCTGGCTGTGCTGTGGACCCGCACCATGTTGCGCAAGGAGAACATGGAATGGCTGCGCGCGCTGCCGGAGGGGCCGGCGCCGCTGGCAGGGGTGGACGGGGTGCAGATCGTGCATGGCTCGCCGCACGACGAAGACGAGTACCTGATCCTGCTGCCGGAGGCGCTGCGCTCCCTGGATGAGACCGAGCCCCCGCTGACGTTTTTCGGGCACACTCACGTCCAGGGGGGATTTTTCGTGGGCGCCGACGACGCGGCCGCCATCCGCCCGGTTTACAACGCGCACGGCGTGTCGGAGAAATTCCTGTTCAAGCTAGAGAAGGGTGTGCGCTACCTGATCAACCCCGGTTCGGTGGGACAGCCGCGCGATGGCGACTGGCGCGCCGCTTTTGCCTTGTTCGACAGCGAGGCCTTCACGGTGACGTATTACCGGTCAAAGTACGACGTGGCCGCGGCGCAGCAGCGAATTCTCGACGCCGACTTGCCGGAGCGGCTGGCGACGCGGCTGACCCAGGGACGGTAGGGCAGTAGTCGGTAGTCAGTAGTCAGTAGTCAGCGAGTGACTCCCTTCAACGAAGTGGCCCATGCCTTTCCGCTATTATCCCCGGCGCAAGAAAGCCGCCCAGTCGACCGAGCTTTTCGAGGCATCGGCGGAACCCATGCCATCGCAGCGCCTGGTGGCGCACATTGACGGCGGAGCGCGCGGCAATCCGGGGCCGGCCGGATTTGGCGCCGTGATCGAGGACGGCGCCGGACAGCGGGTGGCGGAACTCAGCAAATTTCTCGGACACCAGACCAACAACTACGCCGAGTACTCGGGCCTGCTGGCCGCGCTGCACTACGCGCTCGACCATGGCCACACGGCGCTGGAGGTGATCAGCGATTCCGAGCTGCTGGTGAAACAAATCAATGGCCAGTACAAGGTGCGCAATCCAGGTTTGATGGTATTGCACGGCCAGGCAAAGTCGCTGATCCGAAAACTGGAGTGGTTCAAGATCCATCACGTGCTGCGCGGCAAGAACAAGGAAGCGGACACGCTGGCAAATCGGGCGATGGATGAGGGGATGGGGAAGAAGTAGGAGTCAGTAGTCAGTAGTCAGGAGTCAGCGAGTGAAAGTCATGGTGTTGGGGTAGAACTCATGTACTTGTTGACTGACAGCAAAAACATAGATCCTTCGCTGCGCTCAGGATGACATTTCTTTTAGTTTGGTTTTGGTGAACCAGGCGATGGATCAGTAGTCAGGAGTCAGGAGTCAGGAGTCAGCGAGGGAAAGTCATGGGGTAGGGGTAGAATTCATGTATTTGTTGACTGACAGCAAAAACATAGATCCTTCGCTGCGCCCAGGATGACATTTCTTTTAGTTTGGTTTTGGTGAACCAGGCGATGGATCAGTAGTCAGGAGTCAGCGAGGGAAAGTCATGGGGTAGGGGTAGAATTCATGTATTTGTTGACTGACAGCAAAAAACATAGATCCTTCGCTGCGCTCAGGATGACGTGGAATTGAAGATTGAAATGCCGTTCCGCGGAACGGGTAGCGTTGAGTGCGTAGGGATCCTTCGACTCGGGCATTCGCCCTCGCTCAGGATGACACTTCTTTTATTGTGTGGGCAGCCGGGGGCGGCTGCCCCTACGTCGATGATCCCACTTCTTTGCTTCTGGCTTCCTTCTACTTTCCTGAACTGGCCGGCTTGTAGTTCAGATAGTTTTCCATCGGGATATCGAAGAACAGCAGCTCGGCGCCGTTGCCGTCGCGGACGCCGGTGAGGTAGAGGTGCGCGCCGGCCAGGGGCTGGTTGATGCCTTCGACGTCAAAGAAGAGGAAGCCGGCCTGGGTGCCGTGCGGCTCCACCGCCTTGGCGCGGAATTGCGCGTTCTGGATTTCTTCGGCGCCGCCTTTGGGCAGCCCGGTATCAGGCCGGCGCGGCAGCGGGATGGGCAGGGGGTTGCGGCTGGGCTCGTCGCCGCGGTGCTTGATGCGCGAAAATCGCCGGAACAAATCTTCCGGGGTGGCCGGCTGGAGCTTGCTGCGTCCGCTGGTCACCAGCCGGACGTCCATCTGGTTGAGCACGATGGGCTGGTCGCCGTCGTTGGTGATGACCAGGTAAATCGGCAGATAATCTTTTTCCCGGTAGGGCAGGGTGAAGACCGGGGAAGCCTTGGCGGCGGTGTCGTAGGGGTCGGCGGCGATGGTGACGCGCTCGTCGGGATGTTCGTCGCGCGCGGGATAAGTGCGGGCAGGCAGCGCCTTGGGCGCCATGTATTCCTTGCTGGCGATGGCCGCGGTGGCCAGCAGCAGCACTGCCGCCACCAGCCACAAACGAGGTTTCCACAGAAGCATGCCTACGATTATCAATCCTGGGTTGGCGCGGCGGCAAATGGGCGCTGGATCTGGGTCAGGTGGAGATTGCAGACCTGCTAAAACTGAACCGTAAAATCGGAACTGTATTTAGAATGATGCTTCACACATGTACCTGCTCTACAGCGCGCTGATGGGCCTGGCCCTGCTGCTGTCGTCGCCCCTGTGGCTGTTCCGGATGCTGGAGCACCGCAAATACCGGGAAGGGCTGGGGGAGCGATTCGGACGCGTGCCTCTGCGGTTGCGCGAGGCGCGGCGGCGGCCCACCATCTGGGTGCACGCAGTGTCGGTGGGCGAAGTGCTGGCGGTCAGCGGGTTGATCTCCGAACTGCAAGAGCGCTCGCCGGCCTACCGCTTCGTCGTATCGACCACGACCGCGACCGGACAGAAGCTGGCGCGCGAGCGCCACGGCGCCGGCAACGTGTTCTACTTTCCCCTCGATTTCGCCTTCGCGGTGCGGCCCTACCTGCGAGCGCTGCGGCCGGTGCTGATCCTGGTGGCGGAAACCGAGTTCTGGCCGAACTTTCTGCGGCTGGCGCGGACGTCAGGGGCAAGGGTGGCGGTGGTGAATGCGCGCATCTCCGACCGCTCGTTTCCGCGCTATCGGCGATTCCGCGTGCTGATGGAGGCGGTACTGGGCCAGGTGAACGTGTTTCTTGCCCAGGGCGAGGAAGATCGCCGGCGGCTGGTCGAAATCGGGGCAAACGAGAAGCGCGTGCGGGTGAGCGGAAACTTGAAATTCGATCTCAAGAGCGCAGCAGAGGCGCCGCTGGTGGTTTCCTTGCGGGAGGCGGCGCAGCGCGGCCATGCCGCTCCCATCCTGGTTTGCGGCAGCACGGTCGAAGGCGAAGAGCCGGTCTTGCTGGAGGCCATGGCAGCCGTGCGCGAGGGCTTTCCGAACGCCCTGATGGTGCTTGCGCCGCGGCACCCGGAGCGCTTCGCGGCGGTGGCCGATCTGATTGCCGCCAGCGGGATGCAGTGCTGGCGCCGGTCGCAGTGGAACGAGCAGCAACCGGTGGGCCCGGGAATTTTTCTGCTGGATACGATCGGCGAGCTTGCTTCCACCTACGCGCTCGCCGATATCGCCTTCGTGGGCGGAAGCCTGGTGCCCAAGGGCGGCCACAACCTGCTGGAGGCGGCGCAGCACGGTGCGGCGACGGTGGTGGGGCCGTACACGGAGAATTTTCGCGACATGGTGGGGCTGTTTCGGCAGGCGGGCGCGGTGGTGGTGGCCAGCGCCGCGGAACTGCCGCAAACGCTGATCAGCTTGCTGTCCGATGAAACTCGCCGGCGTGGCCTGGGGGCGCGAGCGCGCCAGATCTTGCGCGATAATGCCGGCGCCACCGCGCGCACCATCAACGCCCTGGAATTGCTGCTACCCGCGAGCGGTTCCGGCGCGCGCGATCGCGCTGCTACGGCCGAGGCTCCGCCGCGGCTGGAGACGTGATGGCCAGCCGCATCCTGTCCGCGATATTTGGCGGCGCGGTACAGCTGCGCAATTCGTTGTATGACAGGGGCACGCTGCCGGCGCGGCGGCTGCAGGGAGCGGTGGTCAGCGTGGGCAATCTTGCGGTCGGGGGCTCGGGGAAGACTCCGTTTGTCATCCTGCTGGGCGAGTTGCTCAAGACGCGGGGGATTGCCTTTGACGTGCTGTCGCGCGGGTATCGCCGGCAGACGAAGGGCGCGGCCGTGGTGGATCCGGGCGGGTTGCCGCGCGATTTCGGAGACGAACCGCTGCTGATTGCGCGCCGCCTGCAGTGCCCGGTGGTGCTCGGCGAAGAGCGTTACCAGGCCGGGCGGCTGGCGGAGGAGCGTTTCGGGCCGCGGCTTCACCTGCTGGACGACGGCTTCCAGCACCGTCAACTGGCGCGCGACTTCGACATCGTGCTGGTGACGCCCGACGATGCGCGCGACCGGCTGCTTCCGGCCGGCCGCTTGCGCGAGCCGCTGAGCGCAGTGCATCGCGCCGACGCCATCGTGCTGGCCAGCGGCGCCGATGCCGCGAAGTTTCCGCTCGACGGCAAGACGGTGTGGCGCGTCCGCCGCGGAATTGTGGCCGCGGAGCTGCCGCCGCAGCCGCTGGCGTTTTGCGGCATCGCCCGCCCGCAGAGTTTTTTCGCGCAACTGCGCAAGGCGGGTGTGGATCCGGCGGCCGAGGTGGTGTTTCCCGACCATCACGCCTACACGGAAAAAGATTTGCGCGATCTGCAGTTCGTCGCCGAACAAAACCAGGCGGGCGGCTTTGTGACCACGGAGAAAGACGCGGTGAATCTCGCGGGCTATCTCGGTTCTCTCAACCCGCTGGCGGTGGTGCCGGTGAAGATGGAGCTGGCCGATGCCGAGCGCGCGATGGAGACCATGCTGGAGATGCTGAAGCGCCGGGGCAGAGCTGTCTCGTGAGAAAATGTCGCGTTCCTCGGCGGCTGATTCGAACTTGAAGACCACGAAACAATCCGACCGCTTGCACAAGATCGTGGAGGCATTTCCGCGGCTGACGATCACCGTGGTGGCCGACCTGGTAGCGGACGAATTCATCTACGGCGAAATCTCACGGGTTTCGCGGGAGGCGCCGGTGCTCATACTGAAGCACCGCGATCGCACCGTGGTTCCGGGAGGGGGCGGCAACGCGGTATACAACCTGGCGGCGCTGGGAGTCACGGTGTTGCCGGTGGGTGTGGTGGGAGACGACGAGCCCGGCCGGCTGCTGCTTCGCGCCTTTCGCCAGAAACAGATTTCCACTTCCGGCATCCTGCGACTGAAGGGCCACACCACGGTGACCAAGACGCGCATTCTGGCCGGCATGACGCACACCGCGCGCCAGCAGGTGGTGCGGGTGGACCGCGAGCCGGAGAGCGAGCTGGGATTCATGCATCAGCAGGACCTGGTGGATGCGGCGAAGCGATTCTTGCGCGCCTCCGACGCGCTGCTGGTCTCCGATTACGGCTACGGGGCGGCGACGCCGCAGATGCTGAAAGACCTGCGCTCGCGAGGCACACTGAAGGAAATGCCGGTGACGCTGGATTCGCGCTACCGGCTGCTGGAGTTCTCCGGCGCTACCGCCGCCACGCCCAACGAGCCCGAGGTGGAGCACGCGCTGGGGCTGCGGATCGGCAACGATTCGGCGCGCCTGTTCGCCGCCGGAAGAAAAATCCTGGAGCGCATGAAGCTGGAGTCGCTGGTGATCACGCGCGGCCGGGACGGCATGGTGGCGTTCGCGCGCAAGCGCGCACCGCTGGAGATCCCGATCCATGGCAGCGACCAGGTGACCGATGTGACCGGCGCGGGGGACACGGTGATCGCCACCTTCACCGCCGCCGTCGCGGCCGGCGCGGAAGCCGACGAGGCGGCGCAACTGGCGAATTATGCCGGGGGAATCGTGGTCATGAAGCGTGGCACCGCCACCGCGAGCCGCGAAGAACTGTTGCAGGCGGTGGACGAAGCAAGCGCCACGTCCTAAACGGGGTTGCCGCGATGGAGATGAAGCAGAACCCAAACGCCGGGGTCAACGTCAAGCAGGCAGTACCGTTCTTTGGCGTCTCGAACATGGAGCAGTCGCTCGCCTTTTACGTGGCTGGCCTGGGATTCGAGATGACCAACAAGTGGATCGATGAGGGCAAGTTGCGCTGGTGCTGGCTGCAATTGGGAGGCGCGGCCTTGATGTTGCAAGAATTCCGTCAGCAGGGGCATGACTCCTGGAGGCCCACCGGCAAAGTGGGCGAGGGAGTGACCATTTGCTTCCAATGCGAAGACGCGCTGGCGTTTTATCGCGAGGTGGTTGGGCGCGGCATCGAGGCCCAGCGGCCGTTCGTCGGCAACGCGAATTGGGTGACGAACCTGTGGGACCCTGACGGCTACAAGCTCTCGTTTGAGAGCCCCACCGATGCCGCCGAGGATACGGAGTTCGCCGGGTGATGGCGGCGAGCAAGACCGTGAGCCGGGAGCAACTGCGACACCGGGTGGAAGAGTGGCGGCGGGCCGGTGAACGCATCATCCTGGCCAACGGATGCTTCGACCTGCTGCATGTGGGCCATGTCCGGTACCTTCGTGCCGCCAAGCAGCTCGGAGGAAGGCTGGTGGTCGGCATCAACGCCGATGAGTCGGTGCGCGGGCTGAAGGGCGAAGGGCGCCCGCTGATGCCGGCCGCGGAGCGCGCGGAAATTCTGGCGGCGCTGGCCGACGTCGACGCGGTGGTGGTGTTTCCCGAAGCCGATGTCAGGGCGCTGATTCGCGAAATCCGCCCGGAGGTCCACGCCAAGGGTACCGACTACACTGCCGACAACGTTCCCGAGCGCGAGGTGGTGATGGAGTGCGGCGGGCGGGTGGCCATCGTGGGCGATGCCAAGGACCACTCTGCCAGCGAGTTCATAGCGCGCATCGGGCGCAAGGACAAGGAGCGCAGGTGAGCGCCGGGCAGCCGGGGGCCGGTCCGGCACGCTTGCTGGTGGTGCGCCTGGGATCGATGGGCGACATTGTGCACGCGCTGCCCGCGGTTGCCATGCTCCGCGATGCGTTTCCGGAGGCGACGATCGGCTGGGCGGTGGAGCGGCGCTGGGCTTCGCTGCTCTGCTCGGCGGCGGCGCTGGACGGGGCGCGCTCGCCCGAGAAGCCGCTGGTGGACGTAGTCCACGTGGTGGACACGTTCGCTTGGCGGGCGGCGCTTTTTTCCGACGAAACCTGGCGCGAGTTCCGCGCCGCGATCCGGGCATTGCGCGAGATGCGCTACGACGCCGCGATTGATTTCCAGGGAGCGTGGAAGTCGGCGATCCTGGCGCAGCTCTCGCAGGCGCCGCGGCGGGTCGGCTTCCGGCAACCGCGCGAAAAGCCGGCCACGCTTTTTTACACGCACGAGGTGGCGGCACGCGGGCGACACGTGGTGGAGCAGAATTTGTCGCTCGCAGTTAAAGCGTGTGAGCCGATGCCGGGGAACGCGGGTCAGAGACCCGCGCCACACGATTTGTGCAGCTTTCCGCTGCCGCGCGATCCGGTGGCCGAGCGGGCGGTCGAGCAACAACTCCAGTCGCACGGTTTGCATAGCTTCGTGATGGTGAACCCGGGAGCGGGCTGGGGCGCGAAATGCTGGCCGGCCGAGCGATATGGCGAAGTGGTGCGAGCGCTCGCCGTACACGGACTGCGCGCGGTGGTGAACTTCGGTCCCGGCGAAGAGCAGTTGGCTCGCGAGGTGGCGGGCGCTGCCGGCGGCGTGGCGCACGCGATGTTGACCTCGGTTGCCGAACTGATCGCGCTGTGCCGGCGGGCGCGGCTGTGCATCGGCGGCGACACCGGCCCGATCCACCTGGCCGCAGCGCTCGGCATTCCCGTGGTGGCGCTGTTCGGTCCTACCGACCCGGCGCGTAACCGCCCTTACAGCGCGCGCGCGCTGGTGCTGCGGTCGGATGCGAGCCGCACCACGACCTCGCACCAACGGGATCCCGAGAAAGGCCTGCTGCAAATTTCCGCGGCTGAGGTAATTGCGGCGGCGCGGCATCTGCTGGCCAGCGAGGCGCGGCGATGACGTGGAGCCGGATCGCGCGGCGGATTCGTGTTCCCCTTGGCTTTGTCTTCGCTATGTTCTATTTGTGGCGGGCGCGACCGACGTGGATGTCCATCGTGATCGGGGGCGCGGTGGCGCTGGTGGGAGTAGCGATTCGCGCCGTCGCTTCCGGCCACATCAGCAAGAATTCCGAACTTACCACCTCCGGGCCCTATGCCTACACACGCAATCCGCTGTACGGCGGATCGATCGTGATTGCGCTCGGCTTCGCGATAGCCGCGCTCAGCGAGTGGATCCTGCTGGCCATCGTCGTGTTGTTCGTCGCCATTTACGTTCCAGTGATCCGCTCGGAGGAGGAATTTTTGCGCACGCGTTTTCCGGAGTATGAGGCCTACGCTCGGCAAGTGCCGCGCCTGGTGCCACGTTTCGGGCAACCTGCGGCAAGCGAAGGTTCGTTTTCGCGGCAGCGGTATCTTCAGCATCGCGAGTACAATGCATTGATTGGTACAGCAGTGACGATTGCGGCGCTGGTGGCCAAGCTGATTTGGTCCTCGGCCTCTTCTCGGTGATGAAACGAATTCTCCTCGCGAGCGCCTGTGGGCTGCTGTGTGCGGGCCTTGCTCTCCAACTCGCCGGGCAACAGCCTGCCACGATCGGTCCGGTGGCGCAGATCCATCCCGCGCCCGAAAGTTACGCCTTTCCCAACGGCCAAACATTCGTCTATGACGCGGAGTGGCGGTTGTGGACCGCGGGCAGTGCCCGGATTTCAGTGGAGCAGGCCGGCGATCACGAGCGGGTGACCGCCGCGGCCGATTCCAGCGGCGTGGTTGCGCTGCTGTATCCGGTCCACGATCGCTTCCAATCCACCTTTGACCGTAAAACGTTCTGCTCGCAGACGGTGACCAAGCACGCCGAAGAGGGGTTTCACGCGCGCGAGACGCTCATCAATTTCAATTACCTCCGCCACCGCAGCGTGTTGGACGAGACCAACCTGAAGAACGGCCAAGCCAAGCACGAGGAGCACGACATGGCGCCCGGATGCGTTACCGATGTGTTCTCCGGGATTTTTTACGTGGCCTCATTGCCGCTGGCGCCGAATGCGAGCTACACGTTTCCGCTCAACGACGGCGGGGACTCCATCAACGTGGGAGTCCACGTCGAGGCGCGCGAGCAAGTCAAAACGCCGGCTGGGACCTTCGCCACGATCCGGGTTTCCCCCGAAGCCACCTCGGGAGTGATCAAGAGCCGAGGCAAAGTGTGGATCTGGTATACGGACGACGGCCGTCACATCCCGGTGCAGATGCGCGCCCGCATGTTCTGGGGCACCCTGACCCTGCGCCTGACGCGGACCGAGAAGAAGTAAGCCTCCTCCACAGTTTTAATTGCATTGGCGGGCACCCCTTGGAGGCCCTCGGCATCTAGGCGGATTAGGGCCCCAAGATTTCCGTGACAATTCATTTTTCGATGGCTAGCTGCCTAGCTAAGCTATGATGTTGTCTGTAAGTTGTTGAATAAATGATATAAATAATACTTGACAGTAACACACTAAGATTTTATTATTTAAAACTGTCAAGTACTGATGAAGTCTCCAAAGCGGCGCGCTTTGAGGCGAGTCAGCCACCAAAATTCGAGGAGGAACTTGCTATGGCAATTACCCGTTGGGATCCGTTCCAGGAGCTGAACCTGATCACCAGTCGTATGAACCGGCTGTTCCAAGACACCTACGGCCAGGGCAGCACCGATGAAAGCATCAGCACGACGGCCTTTGTGCCGCCGGTGGACATCTACGAGGACGAGCACAACATCACTCTGAAGCTCGAGGTCCCGGGCATTGACCAGAAGGACATTGACGTCCGGCTGGAGAACAACACGCTGACGGTGCGCGGCGAGCGCAAGTTCGAAAAAGAAGAGAAGGAAGAGAACTTCCACCGGGTGGAGCGGCGGTACGGCAGCTTCTATCGCGCCTTCACGCTGCCCAACACGGTGAACTCGGACAGCGTGCAGGCCGATTATGACAACGGCGTGCTGAAGATCACGCTGGCGAAGAAGGCGGAGGCCAAGCCGAAGCAGATCAAGGTCAACATCGGCCAGGGGCAGAAGACCCTGGAGGGCAAGGGCAAGGCAGCGTAAGAGCAGCTGTCAGCTCTCAGCTGAGACAACTGGGGAGGCGGCTGCAACTCAGCGTCTCCCCGATTTTTTTTGAGCATTTAGGCGGAGAAGAATCTAATTGATTGATTGAACCGCTCTCAGTTATGAGGCTGGGTGACAGCCGGCAGCTGAGAGCTGAAAGTTGCGAATCACATGCCAATCCGTTGGGAAAAATTGACCGTGAAGGCGCAGGAGGCGGTGCAGCGCGCCATGGAAGTTGCCTCCGAGCGCGGCAATCCTGAATTGCTGCCCATGCACCTGCTGGTGGCGCTGCTGGAGGACCGCGAGGGCATCATCGCCCCGGTGCTGGAGAAAGTCGGCGCCAGCGCGCAGACCATTTTGGCGCAGGCCAACGAGATTCTCGAAGACCTGCCACGTGTTTCCGGCGCGGCCGCGCAGCCTGGCCTTTCGCACACGGCGCAGCGGCTGTTCGACCAGGCATTCAAGGAAGCCGACAACTTCAAGGACGAATACGTCTCCACCGAGCACCTGCTGCTGGCGATGAGCGAACAGCGAGGCGAGCCGGCGCACGATCTTCTGGCGCACCACGGCGCCAGTCACGATGCGGTGCTCAAGGCGTTGACCGCGGTGCGCGGCAACCAGCGGGTGACGGATCAAAACCCGGAGGCCAAGTACCAGGCCTTGGAGCGCTACGCCAAGGACCTGACGGAGCTGGCGCGGCGCGGCAAGCTGGACCCGGTGATCGGACGCGACGAAGAGATCCGCCGCGTGGTGCAGGTGCTGTCGCGCCGCACCAAGAACAACCCGGTGCTGATCGGAGAACCGGGCGTGGGCAAGACCGCCATCGTCGAGGGACTGGCGCAGCGCATCATTTCCGGCGACGTGCCGGAGATCTTGAAGAACCGCCGCCTGGTCGGCCTGGACCTGGGAGCGATGCTGGCGGGGGCGAAGTACCGCGGGGAATTCGAAGATCGGCTGAAGGCGGTGCTGAAGGAGATTGAGGAATCGGAAGGCAAGATCGTCCTGTTTATCGACGAGCTGCACACCCTGGTGGGCGCGGGCGCGGCCGAAGGCGCCATTGACGCCAGCAACATGCTGAAACCGGCCCTGGCCCGCGGCGAGTTGCGCGCCATCGGCGCCACCACGCTGAATGAATACCGCAAGTACATCGAAAAGGACGCGGCCCTGGAGCGCCGGTTCCAGCCGGTCTACGTAGGAGAGCCCACGGTCGAGGACACGATTGCGATTTTGCGCGGGCTGAAGGAGCGCTACGAAGTCCACCACGGCGTGAGGATCAAGGATTCGGCGATTGTGGCCGCGGCCACGCTCTCGCACCGCTACATCAGCGACCGGTTCCTGCCGGACAAGGCAATCGACCTGATCGACGAAGCGGCCGCATCGCTGCGCATCCAGATCGATTCCATGCCGACGGAGATCGATCAACTGGAGCGCCGGGCCACGCAACTGGAGATCGAGCGGCAGGCGCTGATGAAGGAAAACGACGCCAACTCGCGCGAGCGGCTGGCCACGGTAGAAAAAGAGCTGGCCAACGTGCGCGAACAGTCCAACCGCCTGAAAGCGGTGTGGCAGCAGGAGAAGGCGAAGATCAATCGGATTCGCGAGCTGAAGGAGCGCATCGAGCAAGCCAAGCTGGAGGAGCAGTCGGCGACGCGCAAGGGCGATTACACGCGGGCTTCGCAGATCCAGTACGGCGAATTGCCGCAGCTGCAGGCCGAACTCGATCGCCTGCAGAAGGAGGCGGACGGCAAATCCTCGCGCATGTTGAAGGAGGAGGTGGACGAGGAGGATGTGGCGAACATCGTGAGCAAATGGACCGGCATCCCGGTCAGCAAAATGCTGGAGGGCGAGGTCAAAAAGCTGGTGGACATGGAGAACCGTCTGCGGCAGCGGGTGGTCGGCCAGGACGAGGCGCTGGAAAAAGTGGCCAATGCGATTCGCCGTTCGCGCGCCGGGCTGAGCGATCCGCGACGTCCGATTGGCTCATTCATTTTCCTGGGTCCGACGGGAGTAGGAAAAACCGAGCTGGCCCGGGCCCTGGCCGAGTTTCTGTTCGATGACGAGCACAACATGGTGCGCATCGACATGTCGGAGTACATGGAGCGGCACGCGGTGGCGCGGCTGATTGGGGCGCCTCCGGGATACGTCGGGTACGAAGAGGGAGGGCAGCTGACGGAAGCGGTGCGGCGCCGCCCGTACGCGGTGGTGCTGTTCGACGAAATCGAAAAAGCGCATCCGGAGGTGTTCAACATCCTGCTGCAGATCATGGACGACGGACGGCTGACCGATGGCAAGGGCCGGGCAGTGGATTTCCGCAACACCATCATCATCATGACCTCGAACCTGGGGGCCGCTTACCTGACGCCGGAGAACCTGGCTACGCCGGCCGCGTTCGCGCGGGCCCGCGAGCAGGTGATGGCGACGGTGCAGTCCAGCTTCAAGCCCGAGTTTCTGAACCGGGTGGACGACATCATCATCTTCAAGCCGCTGGGCAAGGAGGAGTTGACGCGCATCGTCGAGTTGCAGCTGGAATCGCTGCGGAGGCAACTGGCGGAGCGCAAGATCTCCATCGAGCTCACCGACGCTGCCAAGGAGCTGGTGTTCAACGAGGGCTACGACGTGCAGTATGGGGCGCGTCCGCTGAAGCGTGCTATTCAGCGGCTGATCCAGGACCCGCTGGCGCTGAAGATCCTGGATGGCGAGGTGCTGCACGGCGATCACGTGATCGTGGATGCTGATTTGCCTAGGCGGCAAATGGTGTTCAAAGTGTCGCGGCGGGTGGGAGAGTCTGTGCCGGCGAGGAAGTAATCGAGACAGAGCAGGCCGCGGGCGTGGGCGCCCGCGGCCATTGCGTTTCCGGTTGGGGACAATGAAGCCCCGGCGAGGGCGCCGGGGCCGACCTCTTCTTAACCCAACGCCGGGGCGTGCCTGTTTTTAAGCCAACGCCGGGGCTTTATGGGGGGGGGGCGGGTTTTAGATGAGCGAGCGCCGGCCTACCTTTTCTTAACTTCACTGGTCAACTCGGCAACGTTCAATACTTTTAGCTTGCAAGCTGCGAGAGCTTTCCCTTTCGAACGGCGTCGATGAAGTCGGTATAGGCGGGTTCGCCGGCGCGGTCGCGCACCACGGCGGCAACCTGGCCGCGGTGATAGACGCTGTGCATCAGGACGTGCATGAGGATGTCGCGCACGGAGTTGACGTAGTCCAGGCCCTTGGAGTTGGTGTACGGGATTTCCTGGTCCAGGTCAGGCTCACGGAGTCCGGCCAAGTATTGTTCCCAGGCTTGCCGCAGCGAGGGCAGCCAGCGCTCGCATTCGTCGAGGCCCAACGCCGGCCAGACGGCGGTCTTCTGGGGCTCGCGCTGGAGGCGCGCCATCCATAACAGTTCCGCAGCCACGATGTGCGACATCAGTTTTTGCGCGCGCTCCGGGGGATGCTCCATCTCCCGCACCGAACGCAGCGCTTCGCGATTGGCCCAATCGTTGAAGATAAACATCTCGCGCAAATAATCCAACATAAGCTCAACGCTCCCAGCAGCATCAGATGCTCGGGCTTTTGCCGCCGATGAAAGATTTAAGTTGGCGCGCCGCGCTCGTCCCACACACAACCCATCCCCGGGCGACGGCCGTCCTACTTGCTGAGTACTTTCGAGACACCGCGCTCCGCAAGCAGAGCGCAGATCAATTCAAGGGAGAAACAGAATGGCAGGCAAGAGTAAGAAATCGTCGCGCAGCTTGTCGCGGAGCAAGTCTTCTTCGCGCAAGAAGGGCCGCAAGTACGGTCCCAAGGCGAAGAAGGAAGTCAGGACCGAAATGCATCACATGCGCAGCGGCAAACACAAAGTGAAAAACCGCAAGCAGGCGATTGCCATCGGGCTCTCCAAGGCAAGGCGGAAGGGCGCCAAGGTCCCGAAGAAATCCTCGCGCAAAGCGGCCTAGGCGGCCGCGCTGCTGAGCGTGCGGCCGGGCTGGTGCGGCCGGGCTGACCGCGCGCTCAACTCCGATTGCGACTTCCCTCTTCGAGCCTCTCCAGTGAACCCCCCCGCCCGCCCAAACCCGGGGCAGACCGGGGCGCCCTCCTTGATTGTTGCCGCAGCGCGCGATGGTTGCCGGCCTGGCGCCGCTATG
>CAWCOC010000016.1:0-12034 GCA_963797035.1 Terriglobia bacterium | reverse complement strand
CGTTTCGCCGGTGTTCGGCAATCAGATCGTCTTCAACGTGGTCGACGGCATCATCCGCCTCGGCTTGTTCTTGGCCTTCATCTGGATGACCTCGCTGTGGGCTGACCTGCGCCGCGTTTACCAGTACCACGGCGCGGAACATAAAACCGTCTTCGCCTTCGAAGCCCGTGACCCGCTCACGCCGGCGGCCGTCCAGAATATGTCACCTGGCATCCGCGCTGCGGCACCAGCTTCCTGATGACCGTGATGCTGATTTCCATCGCGGTCTACACCGCCATCCCGGTGCACACCTTCGCCTCGCGCTTCGCCATCCGCATTGCCTTGCTGCCGGTGATCGCCGGGCTTTCCTACGAGATCATCCGCTTCGCCGCCAAGCACCGCGGCTCGCTGTTCGCCATCATGACCGCTCCCGGCCTCTGGTTGCAGCGCATCACCACCCAGCCTCCCGCCGACGACCAGGTCGAGTGCGCCATCGGCGCCCTCAACCACGCCATGGAACTGGAAGCGCAGCGCGGCGGAGAACTCGTGATAGCGTAGCCTGCGGTCGACGGTCTACGGTCGACGGCAGTAGGCATCGGTGTTTTTCACTTCCTCGGAGAAGCCACATATCATGAGCAGCAATTATCAGGATTTACGTGTTTGGCAGCAGGCAATATGGAGTGAGCCAGATCCGCAGGGCAGGGGTTTCCGTCGCGAGCAACATCGCCGAAGGCAAAGGGCACCGCTCGGATCGGGAGTTCTTGCATTTCCTGTACCACGCGCGAGGCTCGCTGTTTGAGGTCGAAACTCAGATTTTGTTGTCTCACCAGCTACAATACATTTCAGAGGCAGAGATTACGGAAGCCAAGCAGTTGATCACGCCGGTGGCACGGAGTCTAACCGGTTTGATTAATTCTCTGGATCATCAACCTGCCACTGCTGTGACCACGGCATGAGCTGCGTCGCCCGCAGGCCGTAGACCGTCGACCGTCGACCAAAGACATGTTTGATCGCCTTTCACAAATCGAAGCTCGCTACGAGGAGCTCACCAAGTCGCTGGCCTCGCCGGAGATCATGCAGGATACCGGCAAATATCAAAAGGCCGCCAAGGCGCACAGCGAAATTGCGCCTGTGGTCGAGAAGTACCGCGAGTACAAGGACCTGAACAAAGGCATTGCCGAAACCCGCGAGATGCTCGCCCAGGAGTCCGACTCTGAAATGAAGCAGATGGCCGAGGACGAGCTGCAATCGCTCGAGAGCGTCTCGCCCAGGTGGAACTCGACTTGAAGGTCCTGCTCATCCCCAAGGACCCCAACGACGAGAAAAACGTCATCCTGGAAATCCGCGCCGGCACCGGCGGTGACGAGGCCTCGCTGTTTGCCGCCGAACTGTTCCGCATGTACTCGCGCTACGCCGAAGGCAATCGCTGGAAGGTCGAAGTGCTGTCTTCCTCGGAGTCCGGCGTCGGCGGCGTGAAGGAAGTCATCGCCATGATCGAAGGACGCGGCGCCTACTCCAAGCTCAAATACGAAGGCGGCGTCCACCGCGTGCAGCGCGTTCCCGAAACCGAGCAGCAAGGCCGCGTGCACACCTCGGCCGTCACCGTCGCGGTCATGCCCGAAGCCGAGGACGTAGACGTCAAAATCGATGCCAAGGACCTTCGCATCGACACCTTCTGCTCCTCCGGTCCCGGCGGCCAGTCGGTGAACACCACCTATTCCGCGGTGCGCATCACCCACATCCCGACCAATACCGTGGTCAGCTGCCAGGACGAAAAATCGCAGATTAAGAACCGCGAGAAGGGCATGCGCGTGCTGCGCTCCCGGCTCTACGAAATGGAGCGCGAAAAGCAGCAAGCCGCGCTCGCCAAGGAACGTCGCGCCATGGTCGGCACCGGCGACCGCAGCGAAAAAATCCGCACCTACAACTTCCCGCAGAACCGCGTCACCGACCACCGTATCGGGCTAAGTGTCCATCAGTTGGCCGAGTTCATGGACGGTAAGCTCCAGCCTTTTGTCGAAGCGCTATCTACGCATTTTCAAGCCGAACGACTCAAACGTCCACCCGAAGAGGACGACGGTGACGCGTCTGCAGTGCCCGCGTAGCTGCAAGAGCCTCATGAGAAGTTTTCCTTCCTTGACTTTCGATCCGCGTTAATCAGTGTTGATCAGTGGCCAGTTCTTCCCTTCATGCCCTCTGTGGTTAAATCTCCCCGCATGCAGTTGAAACAAACCCTGCGCGACGCCATCTCCCTGCTCGAGCAAAACCATGTCGGCTCCCCCCGCATGAACGCCGAAGTCCTGCTCATGTTCGTCCTCGGCTGCGATCGCGCCTATCTCTACGCCCATCCCGAGCGCGAACTTACCCCCGACGAACAAACCCGCTACGAGGAAGCCCTCGAGCAACGCGCTCGCGGCATTCCCTCGCAATACATCACCGGGCACCAGGAATTCTGGGGGCTGGACTTCATCGTCGGCCCGGCTGTCCTCATCCCGCGTCCGGAAACCGAGCACCTGGTGGAGGCTGTGCTCGACCTCTGCCGCAACCTGGGTGGCCCACTCTTGTCGCGGCCGGGTTTCCTGCGACAGGGTGGGGGTGTTCCACGCATCGTCGACGTCGGCACCGGCTCCGGCTGTGTTGCCCTGGCGCTCGCCTCCGAGCTGCCGCAGGCCGAAGTTCACGCCACTGAAATTTCCGCCGACGCCCTGGAAATCGCGCGTGCCAATGCTGCGCGCCTCGGTCTCGATCGCCGCGTCACCTTCCATTGCACCGACCTGCTCCTCGGCCTCGCCGGACCATTCGACATCGTCGCCTCCAACCCGCCCTACGTCGGCGACGGCGAGTACGACAAAGTGCAACTCGAAGTGCGCAAGTTCGAACCGCACAGCGCGGTCTTCGCCGGCCCTGATGGTCTCAACATCATTCGCCGACTTGCTCCGCAAGCTCGCTCCCTGCTCAAGCCCGGCGGCATTCTCGCCATGGAAATCGGCTACTCGCAAGAAGCTGCGGTGCGTGACGTGCTGCGCGATTGGCAAGACGTTCGCACCGTTCCCGACCTGCAGGGGATTCCTCGCGTCATCCTCGGCCGCAAAATCTCATAAAGCCCCTAGGCTAAATGGTCACGTTTGTCCCTCTTTTCATCCCACAACACGGGAACAAAACCGCCCGCCGTGAGCACTCATTGCACTACTGACGGCATCCAGATGCCGCAAGAGAGCACAGTGGAGTCATACAAAATCCCCCATCTCCCTCGTTTTCCTATAGTTAACAACTCGTTAACGCGCCTGCGAGTGGTACGCGGCTTGCGACGGGAGCTTTTGCTGGATCACGGCATCCGTCTTGCTTCGGGGACTCTGTGCCCTCCTCGCACGCCGGATTCCGGCAGCTCAGGAACGGTTAGCGGCAAGGGTTCGGCGCGTGGACGGAGCCGCACTCTCAGCACCGTAAGGCGAACAGATGCGAGGCGGCGGAAAGGTATTGTTTCTTTCAAGATTGATAACTGATCTGACAACGTGAAGTGCTCCATTGCCATCTGAAATGAGCAGCCACTGCACTCTCGCGTTGGTGGTAGCCGGGGAATCGGCGGCAGGCAGGCGATGCTCGCCTTATTCCGCGGACATATTTTCAGACCACGATGCTGGCCGCGGGCGAGCGGGTATTTTGCGCTTTTCCGTATTTAGGGGCCGGAGGGGCCAAATAGGATTCAGGGTGCTGAAGTCGCGCGGGCCTTCCACACAATCCGTTCGGCAGTATGGCGCAGAAATTAGATCGCGCGTGCACGGTTCGTACGCGCCTACGAGGTGCACGTGGATGTAAGGGCCATTATTCTCGTCGGTAACCGCGGAGAAGCCGCCGCTCACACAGACGAGAGCTTTGCTGGATCGCCCCTGGCCGCGCACAGCCTGCTGGGAAAACCGGCGGTCGCCCGCTACGTCGAGCGGCTGCAGTCACAACGAATCGGCGCCATTTCTGTCGTCAGCGAATGGCCCGCAGCCGTTGCGGACTTCCGCTTCTCCGTTCCGTGGATCGAAGCCCCCAGCGGCCAGCTCTGGCGCGCGGCCGAGAACGCTTTCAGCGACATGGCGCAAGCCGGTGCTGAAGCCGTGCTCGTCGTCCGCATGGGCGGCTACGCCGAAATTGATGCCGACGAATTCCTTCAGCGCCACCTCGATGGTCGCGCCCACGTCACCCGCGCCGTGGATGTCCTCGGCGCCCAACTCGACATGTTCATGATTAATGCTTCGCGCCGCAACGATGCTGCTTACCTGTTCCGTCATGACTTGCAGCAGACGCGCTCCGAATGCGGCAAGTGGGTCTTTCGCGGCTACTACAACCCGCTGGCCGGCGCCGCCGATCTTCGCGCGCTGGCGGTCGACGGCCTCATGCAGCGCGCGCAAGTCCATCCCTGTGGTGTCGAGGTGCGTCCCGGCGTGTGGGCCGACCGCAGCGCGCGCATCGAGCGCCGCGCCCGCATCCTTGCCCCCGCGTATATCGGCAGCCATGCCCGCATTCGCGCCGGCGCGGTCATTACCCGCTGTGGCGTGGTCGAGCATCATGCCGAAGTCGACTGCGGCACGGTGATCGAAAATTCCAGCGTGCTGCCTTACACCTACCTGGGTCCGGGTCTGGACGTCGCGCATTCCGTCGCCGGCGGCAGCCGGCTGCTCCACCTGCAACGCGGTGTCGAGGTCGAGATCGCCGATCCCAAGTTGATGAACATTCGCTCCCCACACGCGTCGCTGCGGGCGGTGGCGAGCGCCGCCTCTCTGGCTTCGTTCCTTCCGCTGCAGATTGTCCGCGGATTGTTCGCGACGTCCCATCGCGAGCAGCCTAAGGAATTTCCCGCCGCCGTTAAGACCCCCTCGGCGGCCATCAACACCCCGGCCGGGTTTGAAGCTTCTTCGGAGGCGTCGTTCCCCGCGAATCTGGCTGTGGCGAGGAGATATGGAGACCAATAGGCCCGTTGTACTGAAGCGCATCCCGGACCGCATGAACCTGAAGCAGGCGCGCGCATTTTGCCGGGAGATTGAGCCGATTCTCAATTCGGATCGGCCCCAGCTCGTCTTCGATTGTTCGCATGTCAGCCAGATTGACGCTGCCGGCGTCGAAATGCTGCTGCGCTGCCTGGCCGACGTAGTCAAGCGCGATGGCGACGTCAAGCTGGCCGCCCTTTCGCCGCAAATGGCGGTGGTGCTGGAAATGACCCGCACCGACCGGCTCTTCGAAATCTACGAGACTTCCAGTGATGCGGTGCTCAGCTTCAGCCGCTTCCTGCCGTCCTCCCTCAGAAATCCGGCGTTGTTGACCATGCCGCCCAGCCCGCAACTTGCTCCTATGGAGCCGGCATCCGCCGAGGGAGCTGCCGCGGCCGATCTTGCTGCGTAGAAATTCTTATGGCAGATCTCGGAATGATCGCGGCTGCTCCGCCCCGCCAGAGCTGGCGAGAGAAGCTGGCCGGCCTCCGGACGCAGCCGGGCACGCATTCCCGCCTGCTCGGCGGAAGCCTGATCATGCTGGTGGGCTCCGGCGTGGTCAGCATTCTGAATTTTGCCTATAACGTTGCCGTCGCCCGTTTGCTGGGACCGGCCGAATTTGGTCACGCCGCCGTTGCCATCACCCTGCTGATGCTGGTTTCGGCGCTCACGCTCTCGTTCCAACTGGTATGCGCCAAGCTGGTGGCGCGCAACCACTCGCTGGAGTCCAAGGCGGCGGTCTACCAGCTTCTGCTGCGCCGCTCCTGGCAGGTCGGGCTGGCGCTCGGCGCCCTGTTGATGCTCGCCAGCTCTCCGGTGGCGCATTACCTGAATCTGCCGTCCGCGTGGATGATCGCCGTGCTCGCGCTCGGTTTTGCCTTCTATGTGCCCGTGGGCGCGCGCCGTGGCGGCATGCAGGGCATGTGCGCCTTCCGCCGGCTCGCCTCCAGCTACGTCATCGAAGCGCTGCTGAAGTTCACCGGCGCGCTGCTGCTGGTCGAGTTCGGCATGGGTGCGCTGGGCGCCATCACCGCCATTTCACTCTCCGTCATTTGCGCCTATTTCCTGCCGGTCCCGTCGGAATTGAAAATCAGCACCGGTCTCCGCGTCGCAGCCTCCATCGGCGAGGCGGTGCAGGCCGTTGTTTTCTTCGTCGGCCAGGTCATCATCAGCAATTGCGACATCGTGCTGGTCAAGCATTTCTTCCGCCCGGAAACCGCCGGCTTATACGCGGCCGTCGCGCTGGTCGGACGCGTGGTCTATTTCGCCTCCTGGATGGTCGTCAGCGCCATGTTTCCCATCTCCGCCGGGGCCCGTCCGGATGAAGGAAGCAAGTCCATCCTGGCGGTTCCCGTCGCCTTCGTCGTTGCCATCTCCAGCGCCTTCGTCGCCCTGATGGCGCTCGCGCCCGACTTCGTGCTTCGCCTCGTCTTCGGCCCGCATTTCACCAACGGCCACTCGGTCGACGGTTTGCTCGCCCTCTATGCCGCCATGGCCGGCGTCTATTCGCTCAGCGTGGTGCTCATCACCTACGAGATGTCGCGCAAAGTCGCCAACACCGGCTGGCTGCAGCTGGTGGTTGCCTTGGCCATCGTGATCGGTATTTTGGTGTTCCACGCAACCCTGCACCAGGTTGTGCTTGTCCAACTGGTATCGATGGCAGCGCTGCTGGTGCTGGTCGCCCTCATCCCGCTGTTGCGGCGCAGCCGGCCCGCGGTGCTACAGGAGGCGGCGTGATCAAGCTGCGCCCGGTATCGGAGGACCAGGTCGTGCTGGAATTTTTGCGCAACGAATTCCATCACCACGACTTCGACCGCGACCGCCGGCGCTTTACCGACGTGGTCGAACATCCCGACGTCTCCGATCCATGCCAGAACCAGGTCCGGCGTTCGCTCTTCTACCGCCGCCGCGGGCACATGTGGAACCAGTTGCCGCGCGATACCAGGTGGTGGCATGTCGCACTCGAGGAGCCTGATCTCGACCGGCTGTGCGTGCTGGCGCGCACTCACTGGCGCAAGATCGGCGGCGGTAATTGCCGGTTGCGCCATGTCGTCGAGCGGATTCGCCTTCACGACTTCCGTGGCGTGCGCATCGTCGGCGGCACCGCCCACGGCGGAATTGAAATCTCCGATGTAGGCGCCAAGGTCGACGCCATTCGCGCCTTCAGCGAGTCCCTTCGCAACCAGGACGATCGCAGCGCCGTGGTGCTTATCGGCATTGATGACCTGAAGCCGGTCACCATTCTCGAAGGCAATCATCGCCTCACCGCCGCGCTGCTGGCGTCGCCGGTGCTGTTGAAAAAACAGTATTGCGTATTTTTCGGAGCGTCGCCGGCGATGGCGCGCTGCTGCTGGTACGGCACGCCGACCGTCGCCAACCAGCTTCGTTACGCCGTCAATCGTCTCCGGCATTTTGGTAATCCGGAGGCGCGCATAGTTCACGGAGCGGCCGAATTCATGCCGCCCAACGATGGTGCTGCGCTTGTTCCGGCGCACCAGAACACCGGGCCCAAATAGTTCCGAACCCAAGGAGTTCCCCGATGAAGTCGAAATTCTCCAAGTTGGTCCCCGCAATGGCCGTGCTGCTGCTGTTCGCCATGCTCGGCGGTCCGCAGTTGGCCATGGCACAATCCAGCCGTCCTTCTTCGAGCGTTCAACCGCCCGAGAACCCAATGCCCCAGACCACGACCGATCGCACCGGCACCACTGAGCCGCCGGCGGCATTGCCGGAAGCGCCGCAATCGCAGCAGGCGGTGGGAACCCCGGCCCTGCCCCAGGACGCGCAGCAGGATCAGTCGCAGCAGAAAAAGGAACAAGCTCCGGTGGGCGCTGCGGCCGCTGAAAAGGGCGTGACTGCGGGCGGCGCCGCGTCCAAGCCCGCGGGCAACGCCATCGCCCCCGCCAAGCAGCGTCAGGTGCGCTCGCTGCTCATCAAGATCGGCTTGATTGCTGCCGGCGGCGCCGCCCTGGGCGCGGTTTATGCCCTGAGCCGTGGCACCTCCAGCACGCCTCCAGGCTCGGGACGCTAACCGCTGTGTCTTAACCTGTTTTGAAGGGCCGCGGCTTTAGCCCCGCATGGAAGCGCCGTGTTGATCAACCCTGATCGGAGTGTGCGCGATTGATCGGAATGTGCGCGATTGAAATGAGCCGCAGAGCGGCAACATTCGTTAGCCCACCGCGGCAGCGGTGGGTGACTCAAACCAAACAAGAACAGCGCCAGCGGCGCGGCACGCTATGAAACCGTTCCTCGTTTCCTTCTCCGGCATGGATGGCGCCGGAAAGAGCACTCAGATCGACGCCCTGCGCGCTTTCCTCGAAGCGCGTGGCCTGCGCACGCGCCTGCTCGCCTTCTGGGACGACGTCGTCGTGCTCTCCCGCTACCGCGAAGGCTTCGTCCACAAGGTGTTCAAGAGCGAGCGCGGCATCGGCTCGCCCGAAAGGCCCGTCAACCGCCGCGACAAAAATGTTCGTGGCTGGCATGTCGACCTCGCCCGTCACGGTCTCTATCTGCTCGACGCCATCAACCTTCGCCTTGTGATTGCAAAGGCTGCGCATGAGGGTCGTGCGTGGAACCCTGATTCAACCCGCCTTGAGCCTGGCGCCTTGGGCCTTGCTCCTGACGTGATCATCATGGATCGCTACATCCACGACGAACTCGCCAACCTGTCGCTCTCCAATCCGATCACCCGCGCCTTCATCCGCCTCGTAGCCGCCGTCTCGCCCACCCCCGATGTCGCCTATGTGCTCGACGCCGACCCCGTGGAAGCCCGCGCCCGCAAGCCCGAATATCCCCTCGATTTTCTCCGTACCTGCCGCGACAGCTATCACCGCTTGGCCGGCATGATGGGGATGACCGTGATTCCGCCCTCGTCAATTCCTGACGCCACCCGCGCTATTGAGCAGGCGTTTATAGGAGCGTGGGGAAAGACGGGCGCCATGCCCCTCCGACAACCTGCGCCGGATCCCCCTCTGCCTCTCGCTGGTTAAGCCACTAGATTTGAAACACGGCAGAACCTTCATCGGCCTTGTGCCTTGCGCCTTGTGCCTCGCGCCTTGCCGAAAGCAACGCTGCTCGATGTTCCTCGGGAAGGGCACGGCTTCAGCCGTGCCGTCCGAGCTGCAATTTCGTCGGCTTTAGCCGCCGAGGGCAGTCCTTGCGCCTTGCGCCTTCTCACTTCTCCCGCTGCAATTCGCGATAGGCTTCGCTCTTGGAGATTCCCAGCTCGCGCGCCACCTTCTTCAGCGCCGCCTTCTCATCCAGATTTTCTCCCGACATCAACTCGCGCACGCGCTCCCCCACCGAAACCGCCGCCACCTCGCTCTCCTGTGCTTCTTCCACTTTGCCGAGCAGCAGCGTGATCTCGCCCTTGGGCGGATGCTCTTGCAACCTTTCCAGTACCTCGTCGGCGCGCCCGCGCAGGAATTCTTCGTGCACCTTGGTGACCTCGCGCGCGATCACCATCCGGCGCGAGCCGCCCAGCACCGCCACCACGTCTTCCATGGTTTCCACGATTCGGTGCGGCGCTTCATAAAAAATCTGTGTCCGCGGCGAGTTGCGGATGGCTTCCAGAGCGCTGCGCCGCTCACCTCGTTTGGCTGGCAGGAAACCGCTGAAGCGGAAGGAATCGGTGGCCAACCCGCTGGCCACCAGCGCCGACAGGAATGCCGATGCCCCGGGAATCGGGATCACCGGTATCTGGTGCCGAATCGCCAGCGAGATCAGCCGATATCCCGGATCGGAAACCGCCGGCATGCCCGCATCGGTGACCAGCGCGATGCGGGCGCCCTCTTCCAGCCGACGGATCAGCTCCGCCGCGCGCGTCATTTCGTTGTGTTCGTGGTAGCTGACCATCGGCGTCCCCATGCCGTAATGGTTCAGCAGCTTCTGCGTTTGACGCGTGTCCTCGCAGGCGATCACCTCCACCTGGCGCAAGACGCGCAGCGCGCGCAAGGTAATGTCCTCCAGGTTCCCGATCGGCGTCCCCACCACGTACAGCGCCGCGCCCTGCGCCAGCGGCGCGTCGTTTTCTTGCGCGTTTTTGTCCTTGGCCGCCATGTAGCGCCAAGAGTCTAGCAGTTGTTTGCAATTTTAGTTTTGCAGTCCACGCGTAATCGACTTCGACCGGCTGAGAGCTGAAAGCTGATCGCTGACAGCTAGGAATTGACGCTGCTTTGCGTGCGCCCCTACAATCGAAGCGTGCCGCTTTACGAGTACGAGTGCCGCGACTGCCATTTCCGCTTTGAGAAGCTGCAGCGCCTTTCCGATCCGCCGCCCCCGAAATGTCCCGAATGCGGCGGCAAGATCGCCCAACTGCTGTCCGCGCCCGCCGTCCAGTTCAAAGGCAGCGGCTGGTATGTGACCGATTACGGCCGCAAGAGCTCCGGGGGAGAAAAAAGCGGCGACCAGGGTTCCAGCTCCGCCGGCGCGGCCGACACCAAGTCCGACAGCAAGTCCGACACCAAGAGTGAAACCAAGGCTGAAACCAAGCGCGCCGGCAAAGACGCGAAGGAAAAGAAGTAGTTCAGTTCCTGTCGGCCGGCACAGCCCCGCTTCCTACTGACATCCGGTGAACGCCAGCGTTGGCGCGGCGATGCTGCCACCGGCGGTGACCGCGATCGACGTGGTGGTCAGCTTCGGTTGCGTGCAGTCCGAAACTCCCCCCGACATTGGCACAAACGCCTGCCCTTCCACCGCGTAGCTTGCGTTGCCCGTCGCGCCCGCCGTGTAGGTCGTGCCCATGGCGGAAAACGCTCCGACCGTCGGGTTGACCGGCGGCAGTGTCATGGTGTAGTTGCCCGGCGAGATCAGGCTGAGCGTCGCCGATTGCGTGCCCGCTGGAATCGTGAACGTCGCCGAATTCGTGCTCTGCAGCGCCGACAGCAGCACATCCGCGCTCGTCGTAACGTTGCCCGAGGTCACATTCGTCACCTGTCCCGTGATCGATCCTTGCGCCGTGCTCGTGCCCGTGACCGCCGTCATCGGAACATTCCCCAGCGCCGCGCCCGGTTGCACCCCGGTCGTGATCGTCGCTGCGTACGCCACGTTCGACCCATTCACCGCCACCGCCACCACGTCATAGGTGCCGGCGGGAACAGGACAGAAGTTAAACGCCCCGCTGCTGTTGGGTGTTGCCTGCATGATCACGCGGTCTACGCCGCCGGCGTCCCTCTGCTCCAGTGCCACGATCGCCTTTCCTCCAACGATCGCCGCGTTGGTCGCTTTGTCCACCAGCACGCCATTGATCGAAACCGAAGTGAGCGCCACTTCTCCCGCGTGCAGCACCGGCTTCAGCCGGAACTGGCTGGCACTCTGCACCACGATGGACGCGCAAGTATCGAAATTGATATTCAGGTCCTTGGTCTGACCCGATGCGACCGTGAAGGCTCCGCCCGCGATCTGCCCGGAAGGAATCTTCAGCCCGGTCTTGGACTCGCTGGACAGCAGCAGCTGTTGCGGCGTCGAATTTGAAGCCGGGATCACGCAATTGGCTCCTGCCGCGCCGCAATGGCTGCCGGCTGGGACGGCGGCGTTGTCGGCGAGAATCACGCGGATTTGCTGATAGGTGCCAGGCTGCAAAGCAAGGTTCGACCCCAGCGTTGCCAGGAAGCACTGGTTGCTGGCGGCGGCCAGCAGATCCACCTGCTGCGGAGAGCTCTTCAGCGCCGGTGTCAAGTCAACCCAGTTGGGATCATTGTCGGGCGCCGTGGCGCTGGTGTGCACCTGCACGTCCGTGATCGTTACCCAGACGTTGCTGTATGGACCACTGGCCAAGGACGAACAAGTGGCCGGATCGCTCACCGTGACCGTGACCATGGCGGGAATCGACGCTCCCTTCGGCGTCGAGCTGCCACCCCCGCCGCTGCACGCAATCGACATCGAGAGCAATAAGCCAATGGATATCAGTGCTGGAACCAGCTTCCGCGAGCTCATCAGTCGACCTCCTGAACTTCGAAAAACACTCTACCAGCCAACGTCGGTCCACACGCCGGACTCAAGACCGCACCCGCTCAGCTTCATGGTACAGGTACGCCGCAACCGGCGAGAACCCGGTGGGACATGACCACTTGGATTCGGGGTGAACC
>CAWCOC010000015.1:0-195960 GCA_963797035.1 Terriglobia bacterium | reverse complement strand
CCGCGCCACCGCGGAAGTGGTCGGGGAACCGGCGCTGGCAAAATTCACGGTCGCGAAATAGCAGGTGTTCTCGGCGGCGCGACACAAGATCGCTTTCTCATGGAAACTGTTCGCCGGATCGGCAAAGCTGGAGGGCACATAACCTATGCTCCGCAAGTTTTCGTGTTCCTGCTTGGTGCGTCGCGACATCACATGAGAGTAATGCCGTCCGCTTGAAAAAGGGGGGACCATGAGCGCCGTTATCGAAGTTACACCCATGGATGGAACCACGATAACGCCCATGCCCAAGGGCGAATCCTGCGTGCTGGTGATCTTCGGCGCCTCCGGCGACCTGACTCGCCGCAAGCTGATTCCCGCCCTCTACGACCTGGCGTGCATCGGCTGCATGAATCCCAGCTTCGATGTCCTCGGCGTCGGCCGCACCCGCATGACCTCGGAACAGTTTCGCGCCCGGGTGCGGGAGTCGGCCGCAAAGTCCAAGGAAGCGCGCGACTTCACCCCCGAGCACTGGGCCGATTTTGAGCAACGGCTGTTCTATTTTGCCGGCGATCCCAACGACCCCAGCTTCTATCCTCAGCTGCGCGCCCGGTTGGAAGAAATGCGCGCCAACGGCAGCAGCGCCAACCACCTCTTCTATGTCTCCACCCCGGCGTCGGTGGCCGGTCCCATTATCGAAGGGCTGGGCGCCGCCGGGCTGAACCACAATCCCAACGGCTGGTCGCGCATCGTGCTGGAAAAGCCCTTCGGCCACGACCTGAACTCGGCGCGCACTCTCAACGCCACCGTTTTGCATACCTTTGCCGAGCGCGACGTCTACCGCATCGATCACTATCTCGGGAAAGAGACCGTGCAGAACATGCTGGTCTTCCGCTTCGCCAACTCGCTGTTCGAACCGGTGTGGAACCGCAACTACATCGATTACGTGGAGATCACCGCCGCCGAAACGGTCGGCGTCGAGGAGCGCGCCGCCTTCTACGAAGAAACCGGCGCGCTGCGCGACATGGTGGCCAACCATCTTCTGCAACTGCTGGCGATCACCGCCATGGACCCGCCCATCGCCTTCGATGCCGACGCCGTGCGCGAGCAGAAGGTGCAGGTCTTCCGCTCCATCCGTCCCATGACGCGGGAGGAAGTGGCGCGCCGCACGGTTCGCGGGCAGTACGGTCCGAGCGCGACTCGACGGCAACCCTGTCCCGGGCTATCGCCAGGAGCCGGGGGTCAAGCCGAATTCCTCAACCGAAACCTTTGTTGCCCTGGAATTTCATGTCGACAACTGGCGCTGGGCCGGGGTGCCGTTTTATGTGCGTACCGGGAAGCGGCTAGCGCGCCAACTCACCGAGGTGCGGGTGCACTTCAAGCGCACGCCGCAGGCGCTGTTCGCGCGCACCCCGGACGAGCAGATCGAACCCAACGTGGTGGTCATCGGCATTCAGCCGGATGAAGGCATCATCCTGCAGTTCGGCGCCAAGAAGCCGGGCAGCCAGATGCAGGTGGTGCCGGTGCAGGCCAACTTCAGTTACCACGCGGCGTTTGGCGCGAGCACGCCCGTTGCCTATGAAACGTTGCTGCTCGATGCCATGCGCGGCGATCCCACGCTATTCACCCGCGGCGACGAGATTGAATCGGAATGGGGCATCATCACGCCAATCGAGGAAGCGTGGGCGCAGCTGCCGCCCCCGGAATTTCCCAACTACGCCGCCGGCAGCGAAGGTCCGGCGACGGCGCAGCAGTTGATCGGCGAAGAGCTGCGCGGCTGGCACCCGATCGGCTCTGCTCTCCGCCGCGCCGCCTGATTCGCCTGCCATTGACGCGGCGCGCCCGCTGCGAACTTTCATTCGGCAGCGGGCGCGCTTCAGCAACCCTTCACGTCCTGGTTAGAACAGGTGCATGACCTTCTCGCCGCGGATTTCCAGCCGTGCCGTAGTGCCGGCAGTTTTCGGCAGCAGTTCCGTGCGCTGTGAGACTGCGTTCAGCGGTTTCCGCGTGCAATTCACTCGCGCCACCACCTTGGGCTGGTAAGGCGTCATGCCTTCGGGGGCGAAATCGTTCTCCGCCATGATCGAGAACTCGACGAAATGCTCTTTGCCGTTATCAACGTGACGCACCGTGTACTCTCCGGGCTTCAAGGTGACCCCGTTCAGGTTGGTGGCCGTCGTGATGTCCAGGTTGCCTGGCTGTCCGGCATGGCGCTGCACCGTGACGGCTGAGGGCGCCTGCGGGGAATTTCCGATCTCAGGGTTGAAGTATTCACTCTGTGCGTAGGCTGGCGATACAGGGACCTGGGCGGCGGACCATTTCCCGTTGCCGATCTCAGGGTTGAAATAACCGTCTTGCGCGAAGGCGAAGCCAGCCAGAGCCAGGACCATCGCAGCCAGAATTGCCAGATAAGAATTCCTTTTCATGTGAGTTCTCCTTCTTACTTCCGTCAGTATTGAGATCGTTGTGCGATGCTCGCCCTGCTATAAGGCACGCCCTATGCCAATCGTGCCGGAGCGTCCAAGGCCCGTGTTTTCAATAGATGGAAAACATCTGAGCCGAAAACGTGCAGCTCCTGCTGCGCCCTTTCGGGCGCCGTTGGACGATATAAGGCAGTGCCGCACCGGGGAACAACGGGTGCTAGAATTGGCTCAGTGCTGGCTGGCATACCCCGCAAGAATCGACTTCGCGTGGCGGTGTTATTTGCGGCGATATTTCTGGTATCGCTGTTGCACTACCAGACTCCTACCACCCACATCTGGCTACACCCATTGCTACAGCGCGCCTACTACGTGCCGCTGCTGATCATGGCGCTGTGGTATGGCTGGCGGGGCGGCCTGGTGGCCGCGGCTTTCGCGGCCATCCTCTACATTCCGCATATTGAAATGTCCTGGAGGATGAATCCGGAATATAGCGCCGCGCAAAAAGTGGAAGTCGGCATGTTTTTTGTCGTCACCCTGCTGATCGGTGTGCTCGCCGACCACGAGCGGGCGGAGCGGCGCGAAGTCGAGCGAATGGCCCAGAAACTTGCCCAGGCGAACGTGGAATTGCAGAAATCATTCGAGCAGCTTCGCCGGGCCGACCGACTCTCCGCCATGGGGGAGTTGTCGGCCGGACTGGCCCACGAAATCCGCAATCCCCTGGGTTCGATCGACGGCGCGGTCCAGATCCTACGCCGCGATTCGCTGCCCGAGGCCACGAAGAAAGAGTTTGGCGAACTGGCGCAGCGCGAACTCGACCGCCTGAAAGGCATGGTGACGCGCTTTCTTGACTTTGCCCGGCCGCAACCGCCCCGGCGGCTGACCAGCGATCCTCAGTTGCTGCTTCACTCCGTCGCCACGCTCGCGGCCGAGACCGCCAGGATGTCCCGGGTCACCATCCGGGTGGAAGACTCCGGCCAGGCGCCTGCGATTGATATCGACGCGGAACAGATCAAACAGGTGCTTTTGAACCTGGTGATCAACGCCGTGCAGGCAATGCCCCAGGGCGGCGAAATTCTGTTGCGAGCGACCGCCGACGGCGATCAGCTCCGGCTGGAGGTCCAGGACCAGGGCACCGGAATCGCGAGCGCTGACTTGGAACGCATCTTCAATCCGTTTTTCACGACCCGGGAACAAGGCACGGGATTAGGTCTTTCCATCGCCGACCGAATCGTCTCTCAGCACGGAGGCAGTATTGTGCCGCGTAGCAATGACCGCGGAGGGATGACGTTCAGCGTCTACCTGCCGCTCTCCGGCGTAGGGGTGATGCCCGCGGGGACGCGGTTATGAGCGCGAATGCAAAGGTGTTGATCATCGACGACGACGCCAGCCAGCGGCGGCTCATCGAGTTCTGGCTTCAGGAAGAGGGATATACGGCCATCACGGCGACGGACGGGATGGGCGGGCTGCGGGCCTTCGAGCAACACGCCCCCGTGCTGGTGATCACCGATATCCGCATGCCCGGCATGAGCGGCCTGGATCTGCTCAGCCGCATCAAGGCGGCGAACCCCGACACCGCGGTCATTCTCATCACAGCCTTTGGCACGGTCTCCGACGCCGTCGAAGCGATGAGGCTCGGAGCCACCGATTACGTGCTGAAGCCGCTGCATGCCGACGATCTGAAGGTGAGCGTTCGCCGGGCCCTGGAACGGCAGCAGTTGGTGGATGAGAACCGCTATCTGCGCGACCTTGCCGGAAGTACCTTGAAGTTTGAGAACATCATTGCCCAATCCCGAAAAATGCGCGCCGTTCTCGACACCGCCGCCCAGGTGGCGCGCCGCGACTCCACCGTGTTGCTGACCGGGGAATCCGGTACCGGCAAGGAACTGCTGGCCAAGGCCCTCCATCAGAACAGCCTTCGCGCCGGCAAGCCCTTCATCACGGTGAACTGCGGGGCCTTACCCGAAACCCTGGCGGAATCGGAGTTGTTTGGCCATCGCAAAGGTTCCTTCACCGGCGCAACCGCCGATAAAGCCGGCAAGTTCGAATCCGCCAATGAAGGCACCATCTTTCTGGACGAAATCGGCGAATTGCCGCTTACCATGCAGGTGAAGTTATTGCGAGTTATCCAGGAGCGCGAGGTTGACAAGATTGGCACTCCGCGTCCCGTCTCCGTCAATGTGCGCATAATCGCCGCCACCAATCGCAACCTTAAGAACCTGGTGGAGGACGGGCAGTTTCGCGATGACTTGTTTTATCGGCTGAGCGTCGTCACGCTGGAGATTCCGCCGCTGCGGCAGCGTCGCGAAGACATCCAGCTGCTGGCACAGCACTTTCTCCAGAAATTGAGTTCGCGCTACAACCTTCCGGTCCCCTCGATTTCCGAAGAAGCGATGGAGAGGTTCGCGCAATATGGCTGGCCCGGCAATGTGCGCGAACTGGAAAACGTGATCGAGCGCCTGGTCGTGCTCGGCAAGACCGATTTGATCCGTGGGCAGGACTTGCCTCCGGAAATTCGGCGCATGGAATCCCGTATCGCCAGCATCGGCCTGAAGCTGCCCGACGAGGGCATCGACCTGGAGGCGATTGAGAAGGAAGTCCTCCTCGGAGCATTGGAAAAAAATCTGTGGAATCAGACGCAAGCGGCGAAATACCTCAACATCAGCCGCA
Organism: Terriglobia bacterium; assembly: GCA_963797035.1. Taxonomy (GTDB): domain Bacteria; phylum Acidobacteriota; class Terriglobia; order Terriglobales; family Acidobacteriaceae; genus JAIQGF01. The sequence goes on along the minus strand of CAWCOC010000015.1, from coordinate 190,894 downwards.
AGACACTGATCTATCGAATGGAGAAGTTTGGGTTACAGTCGGCCGGTGAGCAGCAGTCTGCCCCCAGGGAACACCCGGACTGAGAAGCTAGCTCCGGGCGGGTTGCTGCCAAATCCTGCGCCGGCAACCCAGGACTCCGGCTCAACGCATCTACGTCTGTTCCTCTACAACATGCCGCCGGTGCTCACGGTCAGGATGTTGAGCGCGGTCTCGATCTTCAGGATCGCTTCCTCCAGCTCAGGGTGGCGATCGAGCCGCTTGCGCAAGCTGTCGAGAAGATGATTGGCTTCTTGCAGCTTTTCCGCCGCGGCGGCCTGTTGTTCCAAGGAAGCCGGGTTCGTTGCTGGTTTGCTCATCACTCTCACCTCACGGTCATCACCGGGCAATGCGCATCGCACACCACGCGGTGAGCTGTGGTCCAGGGCAAATGCTCGGCAACGAATGCCGACGTCTTGGGATGCAGCCCAAGCACGATGATGTCCGCCGCCTGCCGCCGGGCAACTTCCAAGATGACTTGCTCGGGCAGGCCCACTTCGACCACTACCTCGGCCTGCACGCCGTCGGGCACTAAATAGGATGCTCGGGAGCGCGCCGCGCGAATCTCCTCCGTGGCCACTTCAATGGGCCCAACGCCCTCCACCGGGACCGCGCAGGGAATCGCGTGGACCACTATCAAGGCTGCCTGGTGCATCTGCGCCAGGAAAACCGCGTGGTCCAGCGCGTGCAGCGAACTCGGCTGCAGGTCGGTGGCAAACAGGACGCGGCGCAACCGGTCCTGCTCGAAGCATTCAGCTCCCACATGCGGGCCCACCGTCAGCACCGGGCAGGCGACGCGGCGAAACACCTCTTCCGCCACGGAACCGAGCACCAGCTTCTTCAGCCCTTCGCGCCCATGCGTTCCGATCACCACCAGGTCGATGTCGTGGTCTTCCATCATGCCCTGCAGCACCGGCCAGAGGTCACCTTGTCCAAGCAGAATTTCGTGTTCGATCCCTGCCATTTCCGGCATGGCAATCAATTGCTTCATCCGGAAATTGGGGTCCTTGGCGATCGGAACAGGGAAGATGGGGCCCGCATCCATCGGAATAGGATAGGCGGGAGCGGAAGGGAGGACGTGCGCCAGGTACACGGTGCTCTTTGCCGGCCGCGCCAGCACGGCGGCGCAGTGCAGCGCGACCCGCGAGCACAGGGAAAAATCAGTTGCGACCAGGATGTGTTGGAGAGAGACGATAGAGGGAATGCTTACGCCTGTCATGGGACACCTCCTCAACCGTGGTGCGAGAGGCACCCGTTCTGCTACTCAAATGGTAAGCGCATTTTCGCCGGCCCGCGGTGATGACCTTCATGGCGGCAATGTTGCTGTTCTATTTCGGAACTCGGCAGGCGGGACTGTCGGGCCTTCGAATGATCAGCTTGCGTCCCGAGACCTAGAATATAGGTGGTAGCGTTGGATTGTTGCCTGCCTTCGGAGGCCGCCATGGAACTGAAGCTCACCGTGGATGAAGAACAACTGGTCGCCGAGATTCTCCGCAATCACCAGCGGGAACTGAGGTTGGAGATTTCGCATACCGATCACCAGATTTTCAAGTCGAGGCTGCGGGAACGGGCACGACTTCTGGAAGCAGTGCTGGAGAAGCTTGGGGTGTCACAATTTTCCCTTAATTAATGGCCGCTCCACCGGCGGCGCCTAAGGCGCACCATGGAATTCACACCGAAGACCATTTTGTCGCTGCTCGATTTGAGCCAGGCATCGGCCAACGTCCTGAACTGGACGCGGCTCTTTGGGGAGAAATTCGACTCCCAAGTCCAGATCCTGCATGCCATGTGGCCGCCGGTTCCGCGCGCCGTCACTCCGCAGGAGGGCGAGCAACTGCTGGAGGATTTCGAAGAACTCCGAGTCGAACTGCGGCGCGCCATCCGTGAGCAGGCTGACCGCGCCTTCGACCAGAGAATTCACTGTGAAATTGGCGTCGGCGTCGGCCACCCGGTCAAGGTGGTGCTCGACGGCATCGGCCACGCGCGCCCCCAACTGATCGTGCTAGGCAGCCACGGCCACGACGGCATGGCGCGCTCCCTGATGGGGTCGGTGGCCGAAAACGTGGTGCACGAGGCCACCTTTCCCACCCTCGTGGTCAAGGGAGCGGACTTGGCGCCGGGCCAGACAACCCTGAACCGGCTGCTGTGCCCGGTGGACCTGTCGCAGTCGGCGGCGGACGCCCTCGACGCCGCTGCCGGGCTGGCCGGCAGCTTCACAGCGACCCTGGATGTGTTGCGCGTGGTGCCCGAAGCCGGCGCGGCGGAAGCGGAGCTGGATCGGCTGCGCCAGTGGGTCCCCGATGTTGTGCGCCAGCGGTGTCCGATTTCCGAGACGGTCCATGCCGGCGATACGGCGGAGCAGATTGTCATGTTTGCCCGCCAGCGTGCCGTCGATCTCATCGTCGTGGGCGTCGAGTCGCGGCGATTCCTCGAGTACAGCGTTCTGGGCCGGACTACGGAACGGGTCGTCCGGCACGGGCCTTGCTCCGTCCTGCTGCTGCGGCTGGAGCCACGCAGCAACTAGCACAACCTCGTTTTAGAACCTCGCCGTCAGATCGTACGTGCCTCTTTGATGCGACACAGTCGCATATGAAGTGAAGGTCATTTCAGCGACTTTAAGTAGGTGACGATCTGCCATCGCTGTTGTTGCGGAAGGCGCGACCAGGAAGGCATCCCTCGGCGGAGCACGCCATTCTTGATCAGCCATTCGATCTCGCCGGGCGTGGCCTGGCGAATGAGGTCGCTATGCAGGTTTGGACCCTTTCTGCCTTCGGCGTTGGCACCGTGGCACTGGGCGCAGTGCTGTTCAAACAGCTTTGCGCCAGCCAGCAGCGCATTCGGATCGGCGGCGTACGGATTGGGATTCGATCGCGCATTGGCCGGTACCTTCGCCATCCAGGAGACATAACGCGGACCACCGGCGAGAACGACCGTCGCAGAGCAAAGAAGCAGAACGATGAAAACAAGGGTTCGCGTGATCCGCATTCAGCGCCTCCTCAACTTCGCGGCCAGCTGTTGAATTTCGTACGACACACCGAAACGGAACAGGAACCCGTGGCTGTAGTCGTTGAGGCCGAAACCTGGCGAAAACTTCAGTGCCGGTCCATTGGGAATATCCATGCTGACCACCGGCGCAAGGTAGTGCGATGTGCGGTTCAGGCCAAAGCTGTAGCGATCGCCCAATCCGCCATACATTTCCGCCCCAACCACGAAATTCTCTCGGCAAAAGGTGCAACGGGTAGGACTGGCCGCCAGCGCCAACGGCCGGTTGAATCCGACGGCGTACCCGAACTCCCAGGGCTCATTGGCCAAGTTCTTTTCGGCGATTATGTTTTCGGAAATATTCCAGCCCTTGAAGTTGCTGGACAGGATGAGCTTGAATTCAACTTCGCGCTCTCGCTCGCCGCGATCATTGCGGGAAAGGAAGTCTTCACGTCCGTCATGGCCGACAACTTCCAGCAGGGATTTGTCAGCCGAATTGATGTCTTCAAATTCGACGTAAAGAACAGGATTGATCCAATGCTCGCGCATGAACGGCCGAAAACGGTTTTCCAAGCGAAATCCGGTAAACACAGAGCTTTCGGACGCGGTTGTCTGGCTGTCCAGGTAAAGCTCAGACGTCCACCATGCCTTGACGCCATATTCGAATTCTAAGGCGTGCGCCAGAAATGCATTCGCGCCACGCGGCGCGCCCGTCACGCTTTTGTTCGCGATTTCCAGATTTCCAGGCTCCTCCATCTGGTGCGAATAGGTCACGAAATAGGTTTCCTGCGCTCGCGCCAATCCGGTCGTGCCGATCGCGAGGGCGCTCAGCAGCAGTGCTGCCAATACGGTCGAGATTTGCGGTTTCACAATTCCAGACAACATGAGACCTGCCTCTCTCGGAACAGTACCTCGATGAGTACTTGCGACTGTGTCGCAATAACGAGTACAATCTATGTGGTTGCTCGGTTCGCGGTCAATGCCTCGCCGCACTTTTCGTCGCAGTGTCGTTGCGACCAGTTGCGACGCCGGCGGAAGATGAGCGCTAATGCCCTTTCCACAAACGGAAATTCCCGGCCGCCTGCAAGCCGAACTGGCCGCGCGCGGCATCCGCATGACGCAGCAGCGGCGCGCTGTGCTCAGCGTGATCGAAACCGCCAAGAAGCACCTGGACGCCAGCCAGATCCTGCGCAAGGCGCAGCGCCTGGACGCTTCGGTGGACCGCAGCACGGTTTACCGCACCCTGCGCCTGCTCAAGCGGCACGGCATGATCGACGAGTTGGACCTGATGCACCTGGAAGGCGAGCGGCACTTCTATGAGCGCAGGCCCGGCCGCGACCACATCCACATGGCGTGCCTGCGTTGCGGCAAGATTTCCGAGTTCATGAGCGAGACGTTTGAGTCGCTGAAGCAGCAACTGGAGCGCGACTGCCGCTTCAGCATTGTCGTGTCGCGGCTGGAGGTCGGCGGCTACTGCTCGGATTGCCGCCGCTAGAAGGCTGCTGAAAAACTCCTGTTCAGCCCTCATTTCGCGCTTCAGGGGCTGAAGCCCGGAACTATTTGCAACATCTTGCGGCACGACTGAAGTCGTGCCCTGATCGACAGCAAGACTTTTTCCGCAGCCCGCTAGAAGCCGCATGGTTGGCAGCCCAGAGCGGCGCGGCTGAAGCCGTGCCTTTCAAAGAACTATTGATGAAGCGGGCTAACACCCTCTAGGCGGCGGTCCTGGATTTCTTCAGCGGCTTGAAGCGGCGTACGAAGTTGTCGCGGTGGGTCACTTGGCGGCAGGGTTGCTCCGCTAAAACCGGGACCCAGGTGCATAGGTCCTTCCTCACCTGGACGAGCTGCACCAGCTGCCCATCGAAATCGCGGTAGATCCTGCCGTTCTCCGGCGCGGGTTGGGAGAGGGATTTCGTCACACCAATATCTTGATGCGGCTTGCTTCCGGGGGAGATGCGTCAAGCTCCGCCGACCCTAGATCAATTCCCGAAAAGCTGCTCAGTTCATTTCGGAACCATCATTTCCGGGTCGCCCCGCGGTAACTCACGCGCCAGATTTTGTTGGCTCCATCATCGGCGATCAGCAGCGATCCGTCTTTCAGTACCAGCAATCCTACCGGGCGTCCCCACACCTCGGGACTGCCGGGGCTCAACATCCAACCGGTAATGAAATCGCCGTAGCCGCCGGCCGGCTTCCCGCCCTGGAAGTGCACCCGCACAATCTTGTACCCGGTGCGCTGGGCGCGGTTCCAGGAGCCGTGCAGGGAGACGAAGGCGTCTCCCTGGTATTCCTTCGGGAACATGCTGCCCTGGTAGAACACCACGTCCATGGTAGCGGAGTGCGCCTGGATGAGGACGTCGGGGGTGATGGATTTCTTCACCAGGTCGGGACGGTCTTTCGCATGCGTGGGATCGGGATGGGGCCCGGCATAAGCGTACGGCCAACCGTAGAAGCCGCCGTCCTGGATGTGGGTCAGGTAGTCGGGTACCAGGTCCTCGCCCAGCGTGTCGCGCTCCTGCACCACCGCCCAAAGCTGATTGGTGCCCGGATAAAACGCCAGCCCGATGGGATTGCGCGTTCCTGTCGCAAGCAAGCGGTGGCCGGAGCCATCGGGGTTGAATTCGGAAATTGCGGCCCGCATCGGATCTTCGCCCGGGCTGTCGTTGGACTGTGAACCGACGGTCACGAGCATCTTCTTGCCGTCGGGCGTAAACATCACGTCGCGTGTCCAGTGTTCGTGATAGCCGCGGCCCGGCAGGTCGGCTAGCTTTTCCGGCGCGCCTTCGGCCTTGGTCTGTCCGGGGTGGTAATGAAAGCGCACCACTGCGTTGGTCAGGCCCACGTACAGATAATCGCCGTGAAATGCCATGCCGAAGGGCAGCAGCAGCCCGGAGGCAAAAACAAACCGCTCGCTGGCTTCGCCGGTATGCTGCGGGTCGCGCAAGACCAGGATGCGTCCCGAGCGGGAATCGGCAAGAAAGACATCGCCGTTGGGCGCCAGCGCCAGCCAGCGCGGCTCTTCCATCCCGCCCTCGGCCCAGGTGCTGACTTCGAATCCCGGCGGCAGATTCAGCTTGGCGTTGGCCGGCTTGGGCACCACCTGCGGCGGATTGGTGGCGCTGGGCGTGGCATGCGGCGCCGGCAGTTGCGCCGGGTTGATCTCGTGATGTCCGCTTACCTCGCGGGCTTCGGCCACGGCCGCCGGACGCGAACGCAGGAACATCACCGCGACCGCCGCCACCAGCACCGCGGCGGACACCAACAACAACATCCATCGACTTGCGCGAACTTGCATGTCCCGTTGGATGGCCAAATACTGCTGCCGGGTGCTCACCAGCCTTTGCAGCTCACTCGTTGGGAATGACGATCCAGAGAATGATGTAGAGCAGTCCGCCGGCGCCGGCAAACAGGAACAGCAGCAGCCAGACCAGGCGCAGCATAGTGAGGCTCCAGCCGAAGTGCCGCGCCAGCCCGGCACAAACGCCGGCAATGACCCGTCCCTGTCGCGGCCGAACGAGTTGGTGGGCCACGGGCGCTGCGCCCGCCACCGGTTTGGCGCAGTACGCGCACAGGCGCGCATCGTCGGGAATGGTTTTGCCGCAAGCGTTGCAGTACATGGCGAAATCCTATTGCCGCAATGAATCAGGGAATGAGAGCAATTTTTCCGTACGCGCCCGCTTCCATCACCGCCTGGTGGGCGCGCGCCGCGTCCTTCAGCGGAATCTCCTGGCCCACCACCGGCCGTAGCGTTCCTGCCTCCAAACCCGAAACCAGCGCAGCGTGAATGCCGGCCAGGTCCTGGTCGGAGATATTGAACGAAGTCATGCCGAGGACGGCGCCGTCGCGTCCCATCAGGTTGCGCGCATCGATCTCCACCGTGCCGCGGTTGCCGATCACCACCACGCGGCCGAATTTATTCAGCATGACCATGTCCTTCGGCAGGTTTTTGTTGGCCAGCATTTCCAGGATGACGTCAAAGCCGCGCCCGCCGGTCAGCTTCATCAGCTGCTCCGCGGAATCGGAAGCGCCATGGTCGACCACGTGATGGGCGCCCTCGCGCAGGACCAGTTCTTTTCCCTTGTCGCTTCCCGCCGTGCCGGTAATCGTCATGCCGGCGGCGCGTCCCAACTGCACCGCCGCAACTCCAACGCCGCCGCTGGCGCCGTGCACCAGCACCATCTCGCCCGGCCGCGCTTGCGCCTTGTGAAACATGGCGCGATAGGCGGTGACGTACGGCACCCCCATCGCGGCGCCTTGCGCGTACGAGATCTTTTCAGGAAGCGGATGCACCTGCGCTTCGGTGCACAGTGTCTTCTCCGCGTAGGCTCCAGTCAGCGAGCGGTAAACGTACACGCGATCGCCCGCGCGCACGCTGGTGACGCCCTCGCCCACGGCTTCCACGTCGCCGGCTGCGTCCGAACCGGGCGTATAGGGCAATTGCGGCTTCATGGCGTACTGACCGCCGCGGATGTAGGTGTCCACCGGGTTCACGCCTACGGCGCGAACGCGCACCACCACCTCGCCGCGTCCGGGACGCGGGTCGGGCACTTCGTCCAGCCGCAAGACCTCGGGGCCGCCGAACTCATGCGCACGAATTGCTTTCATCTTTCCTCTCCTTGCCCATACCCAATGATGCTGGTGTTTAACTCTGTATCAGTGCGACAGGCCCAAATCGACCGACACCGACCTCTTCACCGCGCTCGGTTTATACAGGGACAGCCCCAGCCTACGCCGCGCGCTCGTCTCTGCCGGCGCCGAGATATCGCGTGAACCACTCGCGTGCCATTCGCGCCACTTCTTCCAGCGCGCCTGGTTCTTCGAACAAGTGGGTAGCGCCGGGAACGATCTCCAGCTCCTTCTCCACCCTGATCCGATCGAACGCATTGCGGTTCATTGCGATCACCGGGCCGTCGTTGCCGCCCACGATCAGCAGCGTCGGGGCCTGCACGCGCGCCAGGGCGGCGTCGGCCAGGTCGGGACGCCCGCCGCGCGACACCACGGCGCGGACCAACTCGGGCAGTTTGGCCGCGGCCATCAGCGCCGCGCCCGCGCCCGTGCTTGCACCGAAGTAGCCGAGATGGAACTTTGACAAGTCCTCGCGCCGGTGCAGCCATTGGGTGGCGATTTCCAGGCGCCCCGCCAGCAGTGGAATGTTGAAGCGCAGCTCCGCTGTGGACTCGTCCATGGCTCTTCCTGTGGCGTCAGCAAATCCATCAGCAGGGAGCCGATGCCGCCGCGCCGCAGCGCTTCCGCCACGTACCGGTTGCGCGGGCTGTGGCGGCTGCTTCCGCTGCCATGGGCAAATACCACGATGCCGCGCGCGTTGGCCGGCACGATCAAATCGCCATCAAGGGCCGCTCCTGCCGAAATCCGTACCTGCTCGCTTTGTTCCATGGCTCCCACCTATTCGACTGCTGCCGCGGACCACCGCGCGATCCAGCAACTCGCGCACCTCTTCGTCGGTGGTCTGGTTGAAGTCCTTGTACCACTGGCCGACCGCGAAGAACGGCTCCGGGGTGTCGGCGCACACCACGTCGTAGCCCTCCTCGCGAAGCTGATCGCAGGTCATCCGCGACGCCACCGGCACCGCCACTACGATCCGCGCCGCACCCGCCTTGCGCAAGGCCGCCGCCGCCGCGCGCATGGTCGATCCCGTGGCCAGGCCGTCGTCCACCAGGATCACCGTCTTGCCGCGCACCTCCACCGGCGGACGCTCGCCGCGATACTGCCGCTCCCGCCGCTCCATCTCCTCTTCTTCCCGGTGCGTCACTTGCTCGATGGCCCAATCGGGAATGCCCAGCGACTCCACCACGTCGCGGTTGAGCACGCGCATTCCCCCCGAGGCGATCGCGCCCATGGCCAGCTCCGGCTGTCCCGGCGTTCCCAGCTTGCGCACTACGAACACGTCCAGCGGCACGCCCAACTCGCGCGCCACCACGTAGCCCACCGGCACACCGCCGCGCGGCAGCGCCAGCACCACCACATCGGGACGTCCGCCAAACTCGCGCAAGCGCTCCGCTAAAGTTTCGCCGGCGTCGTATCGGTCCCGGAACATCATGCGATGCTATTGCGACCTCGTCATTTGGATGATTGGCGTGCGCCCGGTGTTTTGCCGCGCGCCAGCTCACAGTGGGAACTCACAACTGCTTGATGAACGAGTTCCAGGGCGTTGCCGGCATGGTCTCGGTGCTGGCGTGGCCATAGGCGCGAATAATCAGCGCCGCCCGCTCCACTTCGCGGACATCGCTGGCTTCCACAATGTCCACCACGTCAAAGCGTCCGAGCAGGGCATAGCTCTGCTTCCACACCACGCCCTTGCATTCCTTGCGGATTTTCTCGGCTACCGTCTTCGCCATTTTCTTGAAGTCCCGGGGATCATCGAATGCGTCCGGCGCAAGCTGGCTGAGAATTACGTACGTCGCCATGGAACACCTCCGTTTCGTAACTGAGACGATACGCTTGCTATGCAGGCAAGGTAAACTCGGCAAGCGGTACTCGGTTCGCGATAGTCACCCAAACCGGCAACCGACAACGATTGAGCTCGCCCGCGCACAACCCGACGCCGCCTGCTCCTACGCTGGCCCGCCGGCTGGGCTTGTTCGATGCTTCCATGATCGTTATGGGCGGCATCGTCGGCGCCGGCATCTTTATTAATCCCTACGTGGTGGCGCAGCAGGTGCACACGCCCATGCTGATCTTGGCGGCATGGGTGGCCGGTGGCATCATCGCGCTCGTCGGGGCGTTCGTGTACGCCGAACTCGCGGCGCGCATGCCCGACGTCGGCGGACAATACGCCTACCTGCGCGAAGCTTACCACCCGGCGGTCGCGTTTCTTTACGGCTGGGTGCTCTTGCTGGTGATTCAAACCGGAGGCATGGCGGCGGTCTCCATCACCTTCGCGAGATATTTCCTCGACCTCACCGGCGCGCACGCTTCCGATTGGCTGCTGGGAGCGGTCGCGCTCGGCGGTCTGACGGTCATCAACTGCCTGGGCGTCAAGCAGGGAAGCACGGTGCAGAGCGCGCTCATGGTGATGAAAATTGCCGCCATCGCCGCCATGGTATTTTGCGGCGCGTTCCTGCTGGGCCGTCCTTCGCAATTCACGCTGCACCCCATCCTGGGCGAGCGGCCATCGCTGCCGCTGCTCTCGATGTTTGGCGCCGCCATGGTTCCGGTGCTGTTCGCGTACGGCGGATGGCAGACGGCGAACTTCATCGGCGCCGAAATCAAGGACCCGCGGCGCAATCTGCCACGCGCGCTGCTCATCGGCGTCAGCGGGGTGATCGCACTCTACGTCGGCGTCAGCTGGGTGTGCGTGCGCGCGCTCGGCCCGGCTGCGTTGGCCGAAACCCATACTCCCGCCTCGGCGGTCATGCGCCTGGCGCTCGGCGCTAACGGAGTCAAGCTGATCGCGATCGGCATCGCCATCTCCACTCTCGGCTTCCTCAGCCAGTCCATCCTCACCGCGCCGCGCGTCTACTTCGCCATGGCTGAAGATGGGCTGTTTTTCCGTGCTGTTGCCCGCGTTCATCCCCGCACCCGCGTGCCCGTGGCCGCCATCCTGCTGCAAAGCGTGTGGACCATGGTGATCGCCGCCTCCGGTCGCTACGAGCAGATCCTGAATTACGTCGTCTCCATGGATTTCATATTTTTCGGCCTCACCGCCACCTGTGTGTTCGTCTTTCGCCGCCGTGACAGGGAATCCGCCGTGGACGGCCCCGGTTACCGCGTGCCCGGGCACCCGTTCACCACCGCGTTGTTTGTGCTCGCCTGCTGGCTGGTAGTGGCCAATACCATTTATCGTTATCCGGCCAACAGCCTGATCGGCATGGCGATCCTAACGGCGGGCGTTCCGGTCTATTTTTTGTGGAGCTCGCGGGGGAAGGGAAGTGCGGCATCGCAATGAATCGCACCACGATCTATTCGCCCTACATGGAGTTCGCCAAGTTGCTCTCTTCCTCGCGCTTCAACCTGGCGACCAGCGGGATTATGAACTATCCACTCTCCGGGCTGCCGGTCTCCATTGACCAGTTGGAGATCAACGGCCCCACCGCCTACGGCTACGAGCCGCTCATCGAGCGCCTGGCAGCGAAGAGCAAGGTCGCGCGCGAGTGCGTCGTCTACGTCAATGGCGGCACCTCGCTGGCCAACGCCATCGCCATTGCCGGCACCACCGATACGGGCGATCACGTTCTGGCCGAAACGCCTGGCTACGAACTGCTTGATACCACCGCGCGCTTTCTCGGCCTCGAACTCCAGCAGTTCGAGCGCCGCTTTGAAGAGGGTTTTCGCCTCGATGCGCGTGAAATCGAGCGCCGCCTGACGCCCCGCACCCGCCTCATCATGCTTACCAACCTGCACAATCCGACCGGTGTGTTGGCCGATCAGGAATCGCTGCGGCAGGTCGGCGAGGTGGCGCGCCGCGTGGGCGCGCGCGTGCTCGTCGACGAGGTCTACCTCGACATGGCGTTCGAGAGGACCCCGCCTTCGTCCTTCCACCTCGACCCGAAGACGTTCGTAGTTACCAGCAGCCTGACCAAGGCGTATGGCCTGAGTGGCTTGCGCTGCGGCTGGATCCTGGCCGAGCCGGCATTGGCGGAGCGCTTCTGGCGCATCAACGATCTTTATGCCGCCAGCCCGGTGCACGCCGCGGAATTGCTGAGCGTGATCGCGCTCGACAACCTGTCCGCCATCGCCGCGCGCGCAAAGACCCTGCTGGAAACCAACCGCGCCGCGTTGCAGCGCTGCTTCGATTCCTCGCCTGGCCTGGAGGTCGTGCGTCCGGAATTTGGCACGATCGCGTTTCCGCGTGTGCGCCGCAGCACGGTGGAGAAGCTCTGCACGCTGCTGCGCGACAAGTACGAAGCAACGGTGGTTCCAGGCAGTTTCTTCGGCGCGCCGCAGCACTTCCGCATGGGCGTGGGCGGCGATGTAGAAATGACGCGCCAAGCCCTCACTCGCCTCGCCAGCGCGTTCCGCGACTTGGAAACTGAAACTCGAAACTGAAACTCGAAACTACTTATTTCCCCGCCCAGCACGCGGCGCGCTTGCCCAGGAACGCCGAGATTCCTTCCTGCGCATCGGCGGCCATGGAGTTCATGCTCATGATCTCCTTGGCGTAGGCGTACGCCTTCGGTTGGTCGAGATCGATCTGGGTGTAGTAGGCCTGCTTGCCGATGGCCAGGGTGAGCGGGCTCGCGCCGGCGATCTTCAGCGCCAGGTCCCGGGTGCGCGAGCGCAACTCTGCCGCCGGAACCACGTCGTTGATCAAGCCCCACTCCGCCGCGGTATGCGCGTTCACCGGTTCGCCGGTCATCAGCATCTGCAGCGCGCGCTTGCGTCCCACGGCGCGGCTCAGCGCGACCATCGGCGTGGTGCAGAACAGTCCGATTTTCACTCCCGGCGTGGCGAAGCTCGCCTCCTCCACTGCGATCGCCAAGTCGCAGGTGGCCACCAGTTGGCATCCCGCCGCGGTCGCCATGCCCTGCACCTCGGCCACAACCGGCTGCGGGATGGCCTGGACCTTCATCATCAACTCCGCGCAGACGTCGAAGATGCGCCGGTAATCGTTGATCGTGCGGCCCACCATTTCGCTCAGATCGTGTCCCGAGGAAAACACCTTGCCCTCGGCGGCCAGGATGACGGCGCGGACGGCGCTGTCGCCGCTCACCCGATTCAGGCAGTCGATGATCTCCAGCATCAGGTCGAGCGAGAGCGCGTTGCGCCGGTTGGGCCGGTTGAGGGTCAGGATTCCCAGCGGGCCATCATTTTCAAAGCGGATGTTGGCGTATGCCATCTTGGACCTCGCGTCGGGTTCGATTCTATACAAAGCGCGGCGGCCCGGCGTTGCAAAATGGTCCGACCAATCCGCTGTCTCGGTCACTCCTCACACGAACTTGTGACCTGCGTCATACACCTCTGCATCATGCGGCGCGCACAATCTTTGTGGTTGAGGATGTGCCACTGCACACCGTTTGACTTGACCCAAGATTCAGGGGTTCTTTGGCCGCCGGTCCCGCCGGCCTGCGAAAGTGGCAAGGCCGCCGTGGAACCAGGATCACGTCGGTTCGTGATCGCAGCCACAGCCCCCGGTGAGAGAGGATCGGATGGCCAAAGGCAGCGTTTCCATTCACGTCGAGCGATGCAAGGCGTGCGGCTTCTGCGTCGAGTTTTGTCCCACCAAAGTCCTGGCACTCTCCTCGGCATTCAATTCCAAGGGATATCACCCCCCGCAGATGGTCGCGCCCGAGAAGTGCAGCGGCTGCGATCTGTGCGGCATGTATTGCCCGGACTTCGCCATCTTCGGCTATCGCGCCGCCGAAGCCGCGGCGCCGGAGGAGAAGGAGGCCACCGATGCACGCTGATCCCGCCGGCGTTTTGACCGGCACTCATTTTCTCGACGGCGACCACGCCTGCTGCGAGGGCTGTCTAGCCGCCGGCGCGCGCTTCGCTTCCGGCTACCCCATTACTCCCTCCACCGAAGTCGTGGAGCGCTTCGCGCAGCGCATTCCGACCGTAGGCGGGACCTTCATCCAGATGGAAGACGAACTGGCGGCCTCCATCTGCCTGCAAGGCGCGGTCTGGGGCGGCGCCAAGGCGTTCACCGTCACCAGCGGCCCCGGCTTCTCGCTGATGATGGAGCACATCGGCTACGCCGCCATGACCGAGACGCCCTGCGTCTTCGTCAACGTGCAGCGCGGCGGCCCCTCCACCGGGTTGCCCACCCTGCCGGCGCAGGCCGACATGATGCAGGCGCGCTGGGGCTCGCACGGCGATTACAGCATCATTGCCGTTTGCCCCAACTCGCCGCAGGAGTGCTTCGACCTCACCATCAAGGCCTTCAATTTTTCCGAGCAGTTCCGCGTGCCCGTCATGGTGATGATGGACGAGGTCGTCGGCCACATGACCGAGAAGGTGGTTATTCCCGCGGCGGAGCAGATTGAAGTCACCCCGCGCAAGCACACCCGGAAATCGCCCGCCGATTACAAGCCTTACCAGTGCAACGGCGACGGCTCGCTGGTTCCTGAGATGGCGCACGCCGGCGAAGGCTACAACTTCCACGTCACCGGCCTCACGCACGACGAGCGCGGGTACCCCAACATGACCGTGCCGGTGCAGGACAAGCTGATCAAGCGCCTGCGCGCCAAGATCGATAACGCCAAGGACCTGGTGCTCTACGAAGCCCAGCACCTCGACGACGCCGACGTGGTGGTCGTCTCCTACGGCATCACCTCGCGGGTCGCGCAGCGCGCCATTGACCTGGCCCGCGCCCAGGGAGTCAAAGTCGGCAAGCTGCGGCTCATCGTGGCCTGGCCGTTCCCCGAAAAAGTGATTCACGAGCTGGCGCCGAGGGTGAAGGCGTTCGTCGTTCCCGAGCTCAACCTCGGGCAGATGGTCCTGGAAGTGGAGCGCGCCGCGCGCGGCGTTGCCAAAACCATTCACGTCGGCCACGCCGGCGGCGGCGTGCACCGGCCGGAAGACATCGTGAAGGCCATCGTGGAGGCGAACCAATGAGCACCGTTCCCGTCAATCCCGTGCTGCCCTTTCTGCGCACCGACCGCATGCCCACCATCTGGTGTCCGGGCTGCGGCATCGGCACCACCGTCAATTGCTTTTCCCGCGCCCTGCTCGATTCCAAGGTGGACCTGAAAAATCTGGCTATCGTCTCGGGCATCGGCTGCACCGGCCGCGTCGCCGGCTACGTGAACCTGGATTCTTTCCACACCACGCACGGGCGCGCCATCCCCTTCGCCACCGGCCTGAAGCTGGCTAATCCCAAGCTGAACGTGGTGGTCTACTCCGGCGACGGCGATCTCTCCGCCATCGGCGGCAATCACCTGATCCATGCCGCGCGCCGCAATGTGGATATCAAGGTGATCTGCGTCAACAACCTGATTTACGCCATGACCGGCGGCCAGACGGCGCCGACCACGCCCGGCCATGTCACCACCTCGACCCATCCGTACGGCACCTTCGACCCGACCTTCAATCTTTCCCACCTGGTTGAGGCCGCGGGGGCGGTTTACGTGGCGCGCTGGACCACCTTCCATGTTCGCCAGCTGGCGCGCTCCATGGCCGAGGTCTTCAAGAAACCCGGCTTCTGCTTCATCGAGATCCTCTCCCCCTGCCCGACGCTGTACCAGCGCCGCAACCGCATGGGCGACGGCCTGGATGCCATGAAGTTCTACAAGGAGCACAGCAAGATCAAGAACGGCGCCTCCACCAGCGAGATCGGCCTCACCAAGTCGGGCGAGATCATCGTGGGCAAGTTCGTGGACCGCGACCGCCCCGATTACATCAACGCCGCGCGCGAGCAGTTCGTGGAGTCGCTCGGCGACCGTTACGTGGATGAGTGCGCAGCCGATTGCTGCGGGGAGGATTTCTAATGCAACTCACCGAGATTCGCATCGCCGGTTTTGGCGGGCAGGGCGTCATCCTGGCCGCCATCGTGGTCGGCAAGGCCGCTTCGATCTTCGAAGGCGACTACGCCACCATGACGCAGAGCTTCGGGCCCGAAGCCCGCGGCGGCGCCTGCAGCGCGCAGGTCATCCTCTCCGATGCGCCGATCCTGTATCCCTACGTCACCCGGCCGGACATCCTGGTGGTCATGTCGCAGGAGGCGTACAGCAAGTTTGCCCCCGAACTCAAAGAGGGCGGCACGCTGGTCATCGAACAGGACCTGGTGCGCGTCGATCATCTTCCTTCCGGCACCACCGTCTTCAGTTGCCCCGCAACCCGGCTGGCCGAAGAGCTCGGCAAGAAAATGGTGCTCAACATCGTGATGGTCGGATTCTTTGCCGCCGTCACCAACCTGGTGAAACCCGAGTGCCTGCGCCAGGCCGTCGGCGATTCCGTGCCTGCGGCTTTCAAGGAGCTGAACCTGAAGGCCTTCGACAAAGGGTTTGAATACGGCCGCTCGCAAGCCACCGGCGAAGCCGCCACCGCCGAGGAATCCGAATCCCACGTCAAGGCCCTGGAAGTTCACTGAAGAAAGTTTCAGTTTCGAGTTTCAGTTTCGAGTTTGGAATCGTAGGGTCCGCCGCCCTCGGTGAGAAGAGGGGGCAGGGCGCTAGAAAAAGGCAGGTAGGCCCCGGCGCCCTCGCCGGGGCCCAACTTTTTTCTCCACGAAATTTAGGCCGCGGCAGCCGCCCCGGCTGCCGCAACTTAAAGCTGAACTTGTGGCCCACGCGCCCTCGCGTGTGCTTCGCTATCAAACAAAAATTGGCGCGAGCTCGCGCTCGCGCCAATTCACAATTGATTCCGAAACTATCGTATGCCCGTAATCGCCGCCGCTGCAGCGCTGGCAACGCCAGGCGCTTCTTTGGTCGCAGCCGACGCGACCTTGCGGCCACCTTCGGCCGCCCACTGCTCCAGCATCGGCACGGTCACCGACTTCGGACGCTCGATGGGCGCGCCCAGGGCCCGGTCCCAGGTGATGTTTGCCATGCACCCGAGCGCGCGCCCGACGCCGAACAGCACGGTGTAGAAGTCCCACTCGTGCAGCCCGTAGTACCACTGAATGACGCCCGACTGTGCATCCACGTTCGGCCACGGATTTTTGGCCTTGCCATGTTGCGCCAGCACCCCGGGCGCCACTTCGAAGATCATGGAGACCAGCTTGAACAGCGGATCAACCTTGAGCCCTGGAGTCGCCAGGCAGAACTCGCGCTGCGACATGTAGCGCGGATCGGTCTTGCGCAGCACGGCGTGGCCGTAGCCCGGGATCACTTGCCCGGCTTTCAGCGTGTCCCACAGCGCCTGGGTCACCAGTTCCTTGGTCGGTTCCGCGTCCTTGCAGTATTTCTTTTCGAATTTCAGCAGCCAGTCCAGCACTTCCTGGTTGGCCAGGCCGTGCAGCGGGCCGGCCAGCCCGTTCAGGCCGGCGGAGTAGGCGTAGTAGGGGTCCGACAGCGCTGAGTGCACCAGGTGCGTGGTATGCGCCGAGACGTTGCCCGACTCGTGGTCCGAGTGCAGGATGAAATACATCCGCGCCACGTCCTTGTACTCTTCGACCTGCCCGATCATGTGCGCGAAGTTGGCTCCCGCATCGAATTCGCGGTTGATTGCGACCTGGAAATCGCTGCGATACTTCAGGTTGTAAATGAACGCCGCGATGATGGGGATGCGGGCGACAATGTCGAAGGCATCTTCGTACACATATTCCCAGGCCGCCGTCTTGTTGAAATTGCCCGACCCGTAAAAGTGCGCGAACTTGGAGTCCTTCTGCATCGCGAGAATGCCGGCGGAGAGCATCACCATGGGGTGGCTATCACGCGGCAGGGCCCGGATCACGTCCCACACGTAGGAAGGGACCATTTGCCGCACCTTCCATTCACCGAGAACTTCCCGGTGCTGGATCTGGTTGGGCGACTCGCCGGTCAGCAGGTAGTACCAGAACGACTCCACCGTCGGATAATTGGAATTTCTTGCCTTGGGAAGGAATGCGAAGGTCTCGGGAATGGTCTTGCCGCGAAAGCGGATCCCTTCCTGCGGATCCAGGTACGAAATATCGGTGACCAGGCTGCGAATATCGCGCGCGCCTCCCATGGTCTGTTCGATGGTCACCTCGTCGATCACCACATGGCCGTGTTCCTTGATGAGCTTAGTAACGCGTGGACGGAACTCTTCGATTTTCTGCCTCAGTACTTCCTTGAGCGCCATGGCTTTGAACTCCCTTCAAGCTCGTACAGGCCGGGTAGCGGACGTTCCAGGGTCGGCGTAGGGAAAGGGGCTGTCGCACCTTCGCCGCCACTATTCTGATTGTCCGTGTACCCTCCGGCAGTGAGCGGAATCACAAACCCGCGTGACACGCGACCGCCCCCTCCCGGCAACTGGGTGGAGGACTTTGCCCTGAAAAATGAAAAAGGGCGCAGCCCATCGCCGCGCCCTCGCGAATTGCTGATCGCTGGTTGCTAACCCCGGATCGTTACCTGCCCGTGGCCCGCTGCCGCTCGGCGGGCGACATCTCCCGCCACAGCATAGTCAGGTTCTGCTCGAAATAGCGGTTGCTGGGCTCCACCGCATACGCCCGCCGGAAATACGCATAGGCCGCCGCGCGGTCCATCGGCACGCATTCCCCGGTCGCGTACAGCGCTCCCAGGTGGCTGAATGCCTGCGGGTTCTGCTTGGCTGCCGCCGCGTTGAAGTAGCTGACCGCCTGGTTGCAGCTTCGCGCCACTCCCCGCCCGTAGAGATATTTCTCTCCGCTGGTCACCAGTTCGCCGCCGGGATTGGCTTGGGGCGCGAGTGCCTTCTGCGCCGCCGACGGCTTCTCGTCCGTGCTTTCCTCATCCGGCTCACTGGCCCGCGCTTCTTCTTGTTTCACGGCTTTGTCCTTCGACCGCTTCGGCGCCGGGTCGCTCGCCGCCTGCTTGCCGGCCTGGTCTGACTTCGCGCTCTCCTTAACTTCCGCGGGCGGCTGCTTTGCCTCGGCAACCTTGGATGCCGGCTGCGCGGCCTCTTCCTTCGGCGACGCGGCGTTATCCTTCGGCGCTGACGTGGCGGCTTGCGGCGGGTTCTCGGTGGTGATCGTCGGTTGCGACGGCGCATCGCTGGTGGCCAGCGTGGTGGTCGGCGCCGACGTGCCGGGCGTTGCCGCCGGCTCGTTAGTCGTGCTCTGCGGCGGCGTCGTCTGCGGACGGGAGTGCGCAATCGCGGTGGTCAGCACGTAATCGCGGATGGGCTGCCACTTTGCGTAGACCACGCCGCCCAGCACCAGCAGCACCAGCAGGAACACCCACCGTCCGGCGTGCGACCGGGGCTCTTCCTCCAGCAGGTACGAATAACCGCCGCTTCCTTTTGTGTCGCCGCTGCTCAGCCCCAGGAACGAAGGGCCGCCGACCGTGGTCTCGCCCTCGCCGTCTTCCACCCACCACTTTTCGCTCGAGCGCGCTGGTTTTTCCGGCGCCGCGGGCCTGGACGCCGGTGGCTGGCGGGGCGCCTCCACGGGTTCCTCGACATATTGAAATCGCCTGCCCTGCGCGGGCGTTTCGATCTCATGCGCCGCCTCGGCCCTTACCGGCTCCCAGGCAATGGCAGCTTCCTTGACCACCGATTCCGGCTTGGAAATTGGTCCGGGCGACAGCGCCGACCCGCACATGCCGCAAAACAAGTTCTGCTCCGGATTCTCATGACCGCAACTTGGACAAACCACAGCCCCACTCCTTTTTGCTGCCCCACATCGGCCCGCCTGCGCCATGTGCGGGTCCTTCACCGACTCAACGGGATCATCCTCTCATAACCCGTTCGCGCCGCGCTTGTTGTCCCGGTACGGCGCTGCCTCTGCACACTGCAGCTTTGCGCTTTGTGAGATTCTCCTGCCCGGCTGCAGGGTTGGATGCGGCCGGCTGTCCCTGCTAAATAACGCTGCTGTGTGGCTTTACACTCTTCCGTTGCGCGTGGTACGCTCGTGGACGTACCGAACGATTTGGAAAATACAGGAGTGCACCCAGTTCCGTGTTAGCCCGAGAGCAGAAGCAGTCCATCATTGACCAGTACCGCACCCATGTGAGCGATACCGGCAGCCCTGAGGTTCAAATCGCGATCCTGAGTGAGCGCATCGGTCAGTTGACGGAGCACTTCAAGACGCACAAAAAGGACCACGCGTCCCGGCGCGGCCTTCTGATGCTGGTTAGCAAGCGGCGTCGCTTGCTCGACTACCTCAAGAAATACGACACCGAGCGCTACAAAGACGTGATCTCCAAACTTGGCATCCGCAAGTAGCGTTTGCCCCGATTACTATCGTCTGTGACTCGGTACCTTTGCGTCTCGCCGGCCGGTTTGCCCACACCATCGCCTCATCGCCTTGGCGTGCGGGCGTTCGCCCCTTTTGGCCGCTCTCTCGCGCACTCTCCTCGGTCCCTCCGGTGCGCTCATCTTGGAAGGAATTGGAATGAAGCCAGAACCGCAGTCTGTGACCGTTGAATTAACCGGCGGCAAAACCATCTCATTTGAAACCGGCAAGCTTGCCAAGCAGGCCCATGGCTCCGTCGTGGTGCGCTTCGCCGACAACGTCGTCCTCGGCACCGCCACCGCCAATCAGGAACCCCGCGAGGGCATCGATTTCTTTCCCCTCACCGTCGATTATCGCGAGTACACCTACGCCGGCGGGCGCATCCCCGGCGGGTTCATCAAACGCGAAGGCCGCCCCAGCGAGCGCGAAATTCTTACCAGCCGTCAGATTGATCGTCCCATGCGGCCGCTGTTTCCCGACGGCTTCCGCAGCGAGACCCAGGTCATCGCCTTCTGCCTCTCGGCCGACAATCAGAACGATCCCGACGTGGCCGCCATCAACGCCGCCTCCGCCGCCCTCACCCTCTCCGATATCCCGTTTTCCGGCCCGGTCGGCGCCGTGCGCGTCGGCCTGAAGGACGGCCAGTTCATCGCCAACCCCACCTACGAGGAGATGCGCGACGGATTGCTTCGCCTGATGGTGGTCGGCTCGGCCGACGGCATTGTCATGATCGAAGCTGGCGCCAGCCAGGTGCAGGAAGACACCATCGTCGACGCCATCGAGTTCGCGCACAAGGAAATCAAGAAAATCTGCGCCGCCATCAGCGACCTCGCCCAGCGCGCCGGCAAGCCCAAGCGCAAGTTCGAGCCTCCCCAGGTCGACGAAGCCGGCATTACCAAGCTGCGCAAGAAAATCGGCGACAAGCTCGTCGACGCTCTCGATACCGGCAAGCACCCCAAGCACGAAAGCTCCATGCTGGTGAAGGCCATCAAGACCGAACTCAAAGAAGCCATCCCGGAAGAAGAGGAAGACCAGCGCAAGCAGCTCTCCACCAACTTCGAGATCCTGCGCGAGCGCATCTTCCGCGATCAGGTCATCTCCCAGAAGCACCGTCCCGACGGCCGCTCCTTTGACCAGGTGCGCGACATCTGGATTGAAGTCGGTGTCCTGCCTCGCACCCACGGTTCCGCCATCTTCACCCGTGGCGAGACCCAGGCGCTGGTCACCACTACTCTCGGCACCTCCGACGACATGCAGCGCCTCGAACTGTTCGAAGGCGAAGCCAAGAAGCGCTTCATGTTGCACTATAACTTTCCTCCGTTCTCGGTTGGTGAAGTGGCGTTTCTGCGCGGCGCCGGGCGTCGTGAGATCGGTCACGGGGCGCTGGCCGAGCGCGCCATCTCCGGCGTCCTGCCCAGCGACACCGACTGGCCCTACGCCATGCGCGTCGTCTCTGACATTCTGGAGTCCAACGGCTCGTCGTCCATGGCGAGCATCTGCGGCGCGTCGCTGTCCCTGATGGACGCCGGCGTTCCCCTCAAGTCCCCGGTCTCCGGCGTGGCGATGGGCCTGGTGAAGGAAGGCGACGACTACGCCATCCTGACCGACATTGCCGGCGCCGAGGACCACTACGGCGACATGGACTTCAAAGTTGCCGGCACCGCCCAGGGCATTACCGCCCTGCAGATGGACATCAAGGTGATGGGCATCACGCCGCAGATCATGCGGGAGGCCCTGCAGCAAGCCAATCGCGGACGCATGCACATCCTGGAGCAGATGGTGCAGGCCATGCCCGAGCCGCGCACTGCGGTCTCCGAGTTCGCGCCCCGCTTCTATACCCTGCAGATTCCGACCGACAAGATTCGCGATCTCATCGGGCCGGGCGGCAAGGTGATCCGCGGCATTATCGAGGCCACCGGCGTCAAGATCGACGTCGAGGACAGCGGACGCGTCAACGTTGCCTCCAGCGACCAGGAGTCGGCGGCCAAGGCGCTGCAGATGATTGGCGACATCACCGCCACCGCCGAGGTGGGCAAGACCTACCTCGGCAAAGTGGTGCGGCTCGCCGACTTCGGCGCCTTCGTCGAGATCATCCCCGGCACCGATGGGCTGCTCCACATCAGCGAAGTCGCCGAGCACCGCATCAAGGATGTGCGCGACGAACTCAAAGAAGGCGACCAGGTGCTGGTCAAGGTCCTCTCCGTCGAGGGCAACCGCATTCGCCTCTCGCGCAAGGCCATTCTCAAGGAGCAGCGCGCCAAGATGGGCGGCGGCGAGCCCAGCCTGGAAGGCGCTCCCGCGGGCGGCCCGGTCACCTTCGAAGGTGGCGGCGAGTTTTCCGAGGAGCCCGAACCCGAGAATGAGGGCGAGCCCAACTTCAATCGCGCCGAGGCCCATTCCGCCGGCGGAGGTCGTCCGGAAGGCGGTAGCGGAGGCCCGGCCGGCGGCGGCCGGCGTCACAGCGGCAGCGGCGGCGGCGGTCGAGGTGGACGAGGTGGACGCGGCGGACGCGGCCACAACGGTGGCGGCGGCGGTGGACGCGGCGGCTTCGGTGGAGGCCGTGGCGGCGATCGTGGCCGTCGCTAGCTTTGACCAATTTCATGAATCTTGTGGCACACGCGCCCTCGCGTGTGCAGAAATCAGCTTCTGATCGTGTCATCTTGAGCGAGGCGGCGGCGTAACCTCCCGCCGCCGAGTCGAAAGACCTTGTGGTTTCGAGCTCGAAAACACAACGTCCCTTGACTCGCTCGGGCTTCCGCCCTCGCTCGGGATGACAAATCTGCTTTTTGGATATCGCAAGCGCTCCGCGCTGCTATTGCACCTTCACTTTCACCGTGTAATTGCCTTTTGGTTCCACTACGACGGTTTCGCCACTGGCCAGAAATGGCCTGAGCACCGAGGCATCGCTCCACTGCAGGTTCCAGCCATTCTCCAGTGCCAGCAGCGTGTAACGTCCGGCCAGCACCGGCGCGAGCGTGAACGTGCCGTCGCTGTCGCTCTGGTCGCGCCGCACCAGCGGCAGATTGTTCTCCATGTCTTCGGGCACTAGCAGGATCATGGCGCCGGCTTGCGGCTTGCCGTCGCGCAGCGCAAGCCCCTCGATCTTTCCCGCTCCTTGGTTCACCACGATCGCGAGCGTCACCGCGTCCCCGCCGCTGATGCGCAGCGTGCGTCCCGCTACCTTCGCTCCGGTCGCGCGCACACTGTGGATGAACAAGTCGTCGCTGCTGCTCATGAAGATTTCGTAGGTTCCGGCGGCGGCGCCCTGCGGAAAGGTGAACTCGCCGCCGGCGTTGGTGCGGGCGCCAAACGTCCGCCGCATCGCGCCCCGGCGCAACCCGATGCTCACCGGCTTCGCGGGAGCTTGCCCGTTCCCGAGCTTCACCGTTCCGCTGACCGCCGCCGTCGCCGACATCTCGCTGGCATTCAGTTCGGTGTCGGAGACCAGGTCGACCTCGCGGACGCGCGCCACTTGCTCCTGCTCAGGCTGATCTTGGCCTTCGCTTGGCGGCTGCGCCATGCGCCGAAACCTGCGCCCATTGGGCGCGATCCGCAGCAGGTAGTGTCCAGGCGGAATTCCGGAAACCATGCTCTGGTTGCCGCGCACTACGCGCCCGCTGCTCTGCACCGGAATTTCGATGCCGTCGAAGATCACCTGCGCCAGCGTCGCGGTTGCGAATTGCGGCCGATTCTCCTCCCCGCTCGCAGTGGCATTGTTGATCCGCACGTGCAGCGCCGGGACAGCGCGCAGGGTGAAGTCGGCGGACGCGCGGTCGCCCGCCTGCAGGCGGATGGCGCTCGCCGCAGCGGAATCGGTCACGTCGGGATAAAGCGTAAGTGGATACGCAACATCGAGCCCGGAGTTGTCCTGGACTTCGATGCCGCGCTCGGCAACGATGCCGCCGCGCGGCCCTGGGGCCTGCGCATACCACGGCCGCGCGGACACGGCCAGGTAATACGCCCCTGGTCTCAGGTGGGCAAAGCGATAGCGGCCGAGGTCGTCGGTGGCGACGTTGCCCACGATCGCCTTGATCATGCGCCCCTCTGCCTCTTGCTCGCCGATGAGCATGACGCGCGCGTTGCGCACCGCGTCGCCCTGCTCGTCGGCGACCCGTCCGGAGAACGACGCATCGGGAAACACGCGGAAGACGAGGTTTGAGGTGTCCTGGTCAGCGCCGGCAACGATCGCGGTGGAGAACCGCCCCTCGTGCTGCTGGTAAGACTGCGAGCCGAAGCCGCGGTGCTCGGCGGAAAGCTGGTACTTGCCCGCCCGCACGCCGGCGAAGCGGAAGGCGCCATCGGCGCCGGTGGTCACGGTTTGCGCCGCCGCGCCCTGCACGGCGGTAATGGTGACGTAGGCGCCTGCCAGCGGCTGATTATTGGTGGCGTTGACCACGATGCCGCTGATCTGGAATTGCCCGCCTGTCACCGCTGGCCGGCGCTGCTGGGCCGCCGCCATGGCGGCCATGCAAGCCAGCCCAGCGATGAGCCATCCCCGCATCCTCATGGCTCGCCTCGCTGGATCAGTGTGAGCGCGACCTGCGCCGTGCCTTTGCTGTTCACCGTAACGTGCGTTGCCCGGCTGACGTAGGGTTCCAGCGCATCGCGGTTGGTGAATTCCAGCCCGTCCACGCTATCGAAGGCGTACAGCAGGTAGTCGCCGGGCGCGAGCGTATGGATGGTGAGACCGCGCTCGGAAGCGTACTGCGTCTGCGGCACCGTGCTCCGCCGCTCGGGGACCACCAGCACCACCGCCGGCACAGCGACATTGTCCTGGGTCACGGAACCCGACACCGATCCGCCGTCGTCGCGCAACACGATCTCGATGCCTCGCGCGTCCCCGCCCGCTGTCACTACCATGTCGTCGCGCAGCAGGTCCGCCTGGCCGTACGACGCCGATGCCACGTACCATGGCCCGTGCGGCGAAATCTGCACCGCATAGCGCCCCGGTTCGACGTTCTGCAAAATCAGCGATTGGTTGCCACCAGCAGACATGTTGGCGTAGGCGTCGGGAGCCGCGTCGTCCAGACCCATCAGCTGCACCGAGACGTACCGCGCCGGACCGGCGTCTTTAATGCTGGCGCTGCTTACCCCAGTGGCTGAGCTCTGGCTGAACTCGGTCCTCACCACCACCGGAATCGACATGGTTTCCTGCAACGGCAGGCGGATTCCAGTGAGGTTCGCGGCCACCGTGATGGTCGCCGACGTCCTGGCCGTGGGACCTTGCTGGCCGAACGACATCGCCCGCACGGTGCAGGTTCCGGCCGGGAGCTTGGCGGTGAAGCTGTTGTCTTCGGGATCGAAGCGCAGGTTTGCGTTGAGCCGGTCGCCGGAGCGGTTGGTGAACTCGATATTTGCTCCGCGCTGCCCTGGCGCCATGCCGGTCACAACACCAGAGACGTCGTAGAGTGGCTGGGAGCGCAAACGGAGTTCGACCTGGGCCATCTGTCCGCCGCGAACTTCGATGGCCGAGGCGGCGGTCCGCTCCGGCACGCCCGGATAATATGCAGGCGCATAACCAACGTTGGGTTCGGCGGCGGTTCGCGCCGTCGGCAGACGCTGCGCCTCAGCCAGCAGGTAGTAGGTTCCGGGTACCAGGTTGGCGACGCGGAACTCACCGAGTTCGTCGGACATGGCTTGCGATCGTGTCTGCCAGCGCTTGCGCCCATTGCTGATCACCTGCCGCATCAGGCGGACCTGCACCCGCTCCAGCGGCTCGCCGTCATCGCCGGTGACAACGCCGGTCACGATGCCCTCCGGCGTGAGCTTCAGCACCAGCGAGGAAACGTCGGCGGTGATGGTCATGGGCGAACGCGGGCCGCCACCGCCGCGGGAGAGTTCGCGCGCTGTTGAAGAATCCTGGCTTGTGGGCCATGAAAAACGCCCGGCCTTCCGGAACATTTTCGAAGCGGAAGCTGCCTTGGGAATCGGTCAGCTCGGAGCGTTGCAGCGGACCCATGAGCTGCACCAGGGCGCGCGGAATGGGCTCGCCGGTGGTGGCGTTGACCACGGTTCCGCTGACGGTGTGCTTGGGCGAGTTCGGATCGTAGGCGCGCGGTCCGACGTAGCCGGTCTGCGCCTGCGCCGTCGCGCACCACAGCAATAGCGCAAGCACCGCGAAGGCAAAATTCCTGAGCATGGGAGCGAAATAAGGTTACAGGCTCACGGCGCAAGGCTCAAGGCCTTCACTTGAACCGAAGCCTGAAGCCCGAAGCCTGAAGCCTGAAGCCCGAAGCCGGCCTGGCGCCTGAAGCCTGAAGCCTGTTCTTTTCAACCCTGGGTGGCGGGAACAGTCGCGCGCTTGGGCAGCATTTCGCCGATGCGGCGGATCTGCCCGCCGACTGCCTTCAGCTTCTCTTCAATGCGCTCGTAGCCGCGATCGATGTGGTAAACGCGGTCGATGATGGTTTCGCCGTCGGCGACCAGCGCGGCCAGCACCAGCGAGGCCGAGGCCCGCAGGTCGGAGGCGAGCACGGCGGCGGCGCTCAACGGGGTCTTGCCGCGCACGATCGCCCGGCGCCCCTCGATCTTGATGTTCGCCCCCATGCGCAGCAGCTCCTGGGCGTGCATGAAGCGGTTCTCGAAAATGTTTTCCGTGATGATGGAAGTGCCTTCTGCCTGCGTCGCCAGCGCCATGTACTGCGCCTGCATATCGGTGGCGAAGCCGGGATATTCCTCGGTGTTGATGTCGGCGGGCTTGAACCCGGAGTCGGGTCCGGTGACGCGCACCACGTCGCCGTTGTGCCGCACCCTGACGCCGTTCTCCTCCAGCTTCTGCAGCAGCGTAGTCAGATGCGAAGGGTCGCAGCCGGTGACGTTGAGGTCGCCGCCGGTCATGGCGCCGGCGATGATGAAGGTCCCGGCCTCGATACGGTCGGGAATAATGCGGTGGCGCGCGCCTTTCAGCTTGTCGACGCCGCGCACGCGCAAGGTCGAGGTGCCCCCGCCCTCGATGTGCGCCCCCATCTTGATGAGCAGCGCGGCCAGGTCCGCGACTTCGGGCTCGCGCGCGCAGTTTTCCATCAGGGTCTCGCCCTCGGCGAGGGTGGCGGCCATCAGCAGGTCTTCGGTGCCGGTCACGGTAATCTTGTCGAAGACAATGTGCCCGCCCTTCAGCCGTTCGGCGCGGGCCACCACGTAGCCGTGCTCGGTGGTGATGGTCGCTCCCAGCCGTTCCAGACCCTTGATGTGCAGATCGATGGGACGCGCACCGATGGCGCAGCCGCCGGGCAGCGAGACCTTGGCGAGGCCGCAGCGCGCCACCAGCGGTCCCAGCACCAGGGTGGAGGCGCGCATGGTTTTCACCAGTTCATACTGCGCCGCCGGATGTTCCAGCCGGGTGCAGGCAATGGTGGTGCGATGGTGGGCGCGGCCATAGCCGAGTTCAACCTCGGCGCCCATGCTGGCCAGCAGCCGGCGCGTGGTTTCGATGTCGCGCACCTGGGGAATATTTTCCAACACCACCGGCTCATCGGTGAGCAGAGCGGCCGCCATGGCAGGCAGAGCGGCATTTTTGGCGCCAGAGATGCGCACCGTGCCGAGCAGGGGATTGCCGCCGCGAATGACGAATTTGTCCATGGAGAAAGTTGTCGGTTAGCGGTAGCCGGTTAGCAGTTTGCCAGATGAAGCGCAAATCCGTAATCGGTAGAGAACCTTAAACCGGACCGATCAGCGAATACGCAGCAACGCAGCAATGCGGTCGCGAACACTTGACATGACGCGCTCGGGAACCCGACCAGCACCCTCTGCGCGACGCTGCCTCCAATCCAGACTCTTAAGGTGATCAGCAAGCACGACGCCAGCGACTTTGCCGCCCGGTGGCAGCGGCACCTCGAAGGGGTAATTTTTGACGTGGCTGGTTATGGGACATGCCACCGCCAATCCGGTGCGCTGGTTGTATGCCGCAGGCGAGAGGATCAGCGCTGGACGCCTGCCCGCCTGCTCGCTACCCGCTTGCGGACTGAAATCAATCCACACCAAGTCGCCGCTTTCGGGAATATAGTCTCGCCTCACCAGACCTCACGGCCGACCGGTTCGCCCCAGTCGGTTTCGTCGTGCCGGTTTTCGCGGGTAATCTTGCGGACCAGTTCCGCCAATGTCGGTTTCTTGCTGACGGAGCGTAATTCCACCTTGCCTGGGGACGCGACGACTTCGATTTCGTCGCCTTGTTTTAATTTCGCAGTTTCAGCCGCAGGCTTGGGAATTCTCACCGCGAGACTGTTGCCCCACTTGGTAACCTGGACTTTGTTCGACATGTATCTACGAAGTATATACCAACCCCGGAACGATGCAAGCTACGGCCGGCGCGAACTTCTTCGCGCGCTCAGCGGCTGGGCGGATTCAATGGCGTGCCGCACGTGGCCGCCGGCAAGATCGAGGTGGCGCTTCGCATCTTCCTGGCTGACCCCGGCCTTCAGCATGATGAGCGCTAACGGGACGCTGTTGCCGGATTCCCGCAGCGCTGCCGCGGCGCGCGCGGAATCGGTTTGCGCCGCCGTTTCCAGAATGCTGACCGCCCGCGCCACCAGCTTTTCGTTCTTGGGGTGCACGTTCACCATCAGGTTGCCGTAGATATAGCCGGCGCGCGCCATGGCGCCGGTGGTGATCATGTTGCAGATCAGCTTCTGCGCCGTGCCCGCCTTCATGCGGGTGGAGCCGGTCAGGACTTCCGGTCCGACCTCCACTACGATCTCGATGTCGGCGGCGCGGCCCAGCGGCGTGTGATGGTTGCAGGTAATGGCAATCGTGCGCGCGCCCAGGCCGCGCGCATATTCCACCGCGGCTAGCGTGAAGGGCGTGCGCCCGCTGGCGGCGATGCCGGCGACCACATCGCGCGGGCCTGGCTTGCGGCGCGCCATCTCCTCGCGCGCGGCCTCCGCCGAATCTTCCGCCGGCTCGAACGGGTTCCACAGGGCGTGCACGCCCCCCGCCATGATGAACTGCACCGTCTCCGGATCGGTATTGAAGGTGGGGGGGCACTCGGCGGCGTCAAGGGCGGCAATGCGCCCGCTGGTGCCGGCGCCCACGTAGATCAGGCGTCCCCCGATGGCAATGGTTTTTGCCACCGCATCAATCGCCTCGGCAATCTGCGGCAGCGCGCGCTCCACGGCCGCGGCCACCTTGGCATCTTCGGAGTTGATGATGCGCGCCATCTCCAGCGCGCTCTTGGTATCCAGCCCCGCCGACGCTGGATTCTGGTCTTCCGTGGTCAGGTCACGCAGGTCCTCGGCGTCCGCCATGGGTGGAAGTGTAGCAGCGGGGTTGCGAGTTGTGCGTTGTGAGCCCTGAGTCCGGGGGGCCTAGGGAGCCGCTCTCCGGACCTGCGGTGCCTGCACCGCGCGACAAGGCGGCTTGGCGGGCGGCAACAAAGGAGGTACGACTCCGTTGCCGAGGACCTCGCGCAGCGCCCGATCGATGCGGCACACTGCCTCTCGCATCCGCGTCATGTGGGCCCTGTCGTGGGTTGTCCAGGCTGAGTATTCCATGATCTCGAGCTGGTTGCGCACGCAGTGGTTCACTTCCACCACGGCGGAGAGCTTGCGGCGCATCTCCACATCGCGGCGCCATTCGTAATAAAGGATCAGTCCGGCAGCGAAGGCTGCGACCACGAAATCATCGAACAGGGACAGCCAGATATTGTGCTGCTGTTGCCGGATCAGCAGGTCGCTGATGGATGCGGCGGCGAAGACCGCCATCCCGACCACACAAGCACAGAGGAAGGCGTGGGCACGCGAGCTAACCGGATTTTCCATGGCTCGTCTCCAGCGCTTCGGCGATGGCATCGTGGACCGCGGGACGCACCCGCTTGATCTGCTGCGAGCTGCGGTCCGGCCAGGTGCGATTGCTGAGCAGCGCAACCGCCAGATCGCGCTCCGGATCCATCCACAGCGACGTACCCGTGAATCCCAGATGTCCAAGTGACGGTTGCGAGAAGTATCGTCCCGATTGCGACGGCTGCGACGGTTTATCAAACCCTAAATGGGCGCCCATTCCCGAATTGGGAAGCATC
This sequence comes from Terriglobia bacterium, assembly GCA_963797035.1. Taxonomy (GTDB): domain Bacteria; phylum Acidobacteriota; class Terriglobia; order Terriglobales; family Acidobacteriaceae; genus JAIQGF01. Next base: position 161,135 of record CAWCOC010000015.1, on the reverse strand, counting down.
TTTGTTTGCAAAGGCTTGCAAGGTTTCTTGGCGAACAATGCCCCCGCCTTGGTGCAAGATTGCCTGTGCAAAACGCGCCAGGTCGCCGGCATCGGCAAACAGGCCGGCGTGGCCGGCGACGCCACCCATCACGCTGGCGTTTTCGTCGTGCACTTCGCCTTGCACCACGCGATGACGAAAGGTGCGGTCGTCTTCGGTGGGAGGAATCAGCGCGCGCCGGGCGGACGGCGGATTGAAGCAGGTGTTGGCCATGCCGAGCGGCCCGAATATTTCGCGCCCGCAAAAGCTGTCGAGCGGTTCATCGGCGATGCGCGCCAGCGCCTCGCCCAGCACGATGAAGCCGATGTCGCTGTACTCGGTGCGCTCTCCGGGTCCGGCCTCCAGCGGCGTGCGCAACGCGGCCAGCACAAGCTCCTCACGAGTGCGAGTGCTCTCGAACAATCGGACGTAGCCGGGCAGCCCGGAGGTGTGCGCCAGCAGGATGCGCAAGGTCACGTCCTGGCGCCGCGGGTCGTCGTGAGCGGCAAACTCGCGCAGCACCGACTGCACCGGCAGGTCAAGATCGAGCAGTCCGCGCTCGTACAGGACCATGCCCATGGCAGTGGTGGCGACAATCTTGGTCAGCGAGGCGAGATCGTAGATGGTTCCGGAAGTCACCGGTGGCGATTGCGGATCGTAAGTGAACCGCCCCAGTCCGGCGGAGACAACAAATTCTCCACCATGCACCACGGCGAGCGAGCAGCCGGGAAACGCGCGCGCTGCGATGGCATCGCGCAGCAGGGCGAAGACGCGGGCGAAGCGCGGGGGCTGCGCGGCGGGATTCGAGGTGAACGACATGCGATCTCAGCGGAACAACATTGAACTTCAGGGTGCCGCTGGCATCACTGTACTGTCGCGGCGATCTCCTGTAAATTCGCGATGAGATTCCTTGCCTTTTGCATGAAAACTTTTCGGACCTCGTGTTGTCGCGCTCTGCTCCTGCTGCTGACCTGCGCGCTGGCCGTTCCCCTCGCGGCGCAAACCCGCAGACCCGCGCCGAAGGCGAGCAAATCCAAGCCCGCGCCCTCGGCAACCACCGACCAGCGCTTCACCGCCGTCGACTCCATCTTCAGTCACGCGGTTGCCGAACATCAGATTCCCGGAGCGGTCGTGCTGGTCGGGCACGACGGCAAGGTCGTGTTCCGCAAAGCATACGGTTATCGCAGCCTGGAACCGCGGCGCGAGGCCATGACGCTGAACACGATTTTCGATATGGCCTCGCTCACCAAGTGCATGGTGACGGCGGTGGCCGTCATGCGCCTGGTGCAGTACGGGCAGGTAAGGTTGAACGACCCGGTGGCGCGCTACATCCCAGAATTCGCCGCGAAAGGGAAGCAGGACATCACGGTGCGGCAGTTGCTCACCCACTACTCCGGGCTGCCCGACGATCTCGACCTGCAGCAGCCCTGGGAGGGGCGCGAGGCGGCCTTCCGCATGGCGATGGACACCACGCCGGTGTTCCCGCCGGGCTCGCGTTTTTTTTACAGCGACGTGAACTACGAAGTGCTGGGCTTCCTGGTGGAGCGGGTGTCGGGAATGCCGCTGGAGAAATACGCGTTGGCGCACATCTTCCAGCCGCTGAAAATGGACCAGACCCGCTACCTGCCGCCGGCCTCGTGGCGGCCGCGCATCGCGCCCACCCAGTATGACGAGCGCGGACAGATGCTGCGCGGCGTGGTGCACGATCCCACGGCGCGGCGGATGGGCGGCGTGGCGGGACATGCCGGCGTGTTCTCCACCGCGGCTGACCTGGCGAAATTCGCGCAGGCCATGCTCGATGGCGGCGCGCCCGTGCTCTCGCCGCTGATGGTGGAAAAGATGATCACGCCGCAGCAACCGCCGAACGCGACCTCGGTGCGCGGCTTCGGCTGGGACATCGACACAGCCTTCTCCAGCAATCGCGGCGACTTGCTGCCGGTGGGATCGTTCGGCCACACCGGTTTCACCGGGACTTCGCTGTGGATCGATACCGTCACCCGGACCTACATCATTATTCTTGCCAACGCGGTGCATCCGCGCGGTCAGAACAAGGCGATGGTGACGTTGCGCAACCGGACGGCAACCGCGGTCACGGCGGCGCTGAAGCTCTCGGCCAGTGAAGCGGAACGCATGCGGCTGGCGCGCATCACCGGTTACAACGACAGCTTCGCGGCCTCGCGGCGGGTTTACGTGCGCAATGGGCAGGTCAAGACCGGGATCGACGTGCTGGAGATTCACGACTTCGACCGTTTGCGCTCCGCCGAGCCCGGCAAGGTCCGCACCATCGGTCTGCTCACCAATCAGACCGGCATCGACGGGCTGGGCCGTCGCACCATCGACGTGCTGGCGCACGTGGAAGGCGTCAAGCTGGCGGCGATCTTCAGTCCTGAGCACGGCGTCACCGGCGCGCTGGACACCACCGCCGTCGGCAACACGGTGGATAAAGCGACCGGGGTTCCCGTGTACAGCGTTTACGGCGGCAGCGACGCGGCCCGGCGGCCGCGGCTCGACATTCTGAAGGCTTTGGACGCGGTGGTCTACGACATCCAGGATGCCGGCGCGCGCTTCTACACCTACGAAACCAGCCTGGGATATCTGCTGGAGGCGGCGGCCAAGACCGGCATCGAGGTCATCGTGCTCGACCGCCCGAATCCGATCACAGGGTCCTATGTGCAGGGCCCGGTCTCGCAGCCCGGACAGGAGAGCTTCGTCAACTACACGCAGGAGCCGCCGCGGCACGGCATGACCGTGGGCGAGCTGGCGACGATGTTCAACGCCGAGCGCCACATCAACGCCAAGCTGACCGTGATCGCCATGGAAGGCTGGATTCGCGGCGACTGGTTCGATTCCACCGGCTTGACCTGGGTGAGCCCGTCGCCCAACCTGCGCAACTTGACCGAGGCGACGCTCTATACCGGCGTGGCTCTGATCGAGGGCACCAATGTTTCGGTGGGCCGGGGGACCGACACGCCGTTCGAAGTGGTGGGCGCGCCCTGGATCAAGAGCAAGGAGTTTGCCGATTACCTGAACCTGCGCGCCATTCCGGGCGTGCGCTTTGTTCCCGTCAATTTCACTCCCGCGGCGGGAGCCAAGTACGGCGGGCAGAACCTGGCCGGAGTCAACATCGTGCTGCTCGATCGCAACACCCTGGACGCGCCAGAGATGGGCGTGGAGTTGGCCTCGGCCCTGCACAAGCTCTATCCCAACGAATGGGACATGAGCAAGATGATCCTGCTGGTGAACGACCCCCGGGTCATGGAGGCCATCGCCGCCGGCAGCGATCCGCGCAAGATCGCCGACGATTGGCGCGAGGAGTTGGAACGCTTCGAGCAGGTCAGGAAGAAATACTTGCTCTACTGAAGCGCCAGGCTTTCAGTCGCGCCGTCGCCCAGTCGGAAAGACAGACCCAGAGACTGTCTCAGCAACAATTTCATCTTCTCCGTGTTGTAATGCGTAAGTAGCCGTTCGGAGGCTTGCGTATGCGTTGGGGGATTGTGGTGGTGCTGCTGGGCGCATTGGCAGTGGCGCAGCAGGCGCCGGACGCGCGTGAAGGCGATGGATACCGCTCGCGTAGCGGGATCACGGTTCCTGCCGGCACGCAAATTCCACTCCAGTTGGCGCAGGGCATCTCCACCAAGAGCGCCAAGGTCGGCGACGCGGTCTATGCCGAGACCGTGTTTCCGGTCACGGCCAATGACCGCATCGTGATTCCCGCCGGAACCTATGTGCAGGGCCGCATCAGCCAGATTCGTCGTCCGGGGCGGATCAAGGGACGCGCTGAATTCCTGATGCACTTTAACACCATGATTTTCAAGAGCGGGTACACCGTCATGCTGCCCGGAGCGGTGGAAAATGTCCCAGGCTCGGAAAAGCAAACGGTGAAGGACAAGGAAGGCACCATTCGGCAGGACGGAACCAAGGGCAAGGACACGGGCACGGTTGCCAAGACGGCGGGCGAAGGCGCGGTGGTGGGGGCGATTGCGGACCGCGGCGTCAAGGGTGCGGGCATTGGTGGCGCTGCCGGCGCTGCCGTCGGCCTGGCCAGCGTGCTGCTGACGCGCGGGCCTGATGTCAGCCTGCCCACCGGCACCAGCGTGCAGATCGTGCTGGAACGGCCGCTGGACCTGGACCCAAACCGGATCCGCTAAGAGCTCGGCTGGTGCGTGGCGGTCAGTTGCCGGCGCCAGTTGTAGCTGCGGCTATTGGCGACTCGCCACTGGGCACCGGCCACCAGCCACTTAGTTCTTCCATGCGCTGTTCACGTCTCCTCGCTCGAAGTTGCTCATACCTCGCTGCTAAACTCAACTCATGGCGGTCCGCACTATTTTTGCGATGGCGGAAGATTGTGCCCGCGGCGAGCGCCTGGGCTGGCAGGAATTCGTGCGCGACTACGCTCCCATGGCGCGCACCCTGCTGAATCATTTCTTTCCCATGCTGGCGCCGGAGCTGGACACGCACGTGGTGGCGGTCTTTCAGCGCGCCCGGGCCGGCGACCACGCCTGGTTCCGGCAGCTGAAGTATTTCAATGAGCGCGAATTCCTGATGCTGTTTCGCGAACTGGTCTTCGCCTACGGCCGCGAGCTGGCGCGGGTCCCTGCCCCCGAGCTGTCGCTGGAGCAGGTGCGCTCCATCATGAAGGACCTGCCGGTGTGGGAGCGCGAGGTGCTGTGGCTGTTCATCAAGGGCTACGATGCGGCGCAGATCGGGCCGATGATGATGAACACGGAGGCCACCGCCCAGGCCACGCGCGACATCGCCAGCCAGCGACTGGCGCAGGTGCTGCCCACGGCGACCGCGGACGCCTTCAACATCTCGGCGCGCGTGCTCCTCACCGAGGCGGAGAAGTCTGGAGGCGAATCCTGCCTGCCGCTGAAGACCTTCAATAACCTGGTGAACGGGCAGGTTTCCTGGCGCGAGCGCGAACTGGCGGAGCAGCACATTCGCGACTGCTTTTACTGCATCGACCGCTACACCTCGTTCCTGGAGATGATTCGCCTGCGCAAGGACGCGCAGCCGCTCAGCGACTCCGCTCCCATCCTGGCGCAGCTGAACCTGCCGGCGGAAAAAGGGAAGGGAATATTGGGGAAGCTGTTCGCGCGGTGACGTGGCGACTGCGACGCCAAACTACATATAAGACGCGTCATCCCGAGCGCAGCGAGGGACCTGCTGTAATTGCTACTGGAAATCTGAGGGCGTTACTCCCGACTGCGGTTAAGAGCGGCGTCATCCCGAGCGCAGCGAGGGATCTGCTGTAGTCACCGCGGCGATTTCTCTGGGTGACGGATACCGAAGTAGGTCGGCACATTGTCGTACCAATGCTCCGCCAAGTCTTCCCCAACGGGTTTTCAGACTCAATTAAGCGAATCTTCTTCGCGCGTGACCAGCCCTTGATTTCTTTTTCCCGCGTAATTGCCGTGGAAACATTGGTGAACTGCTCGTAATGAACCAAGCGATGAATGCGGTACTTCATCGTGAAGCCGGCAATCAGATCATTCTTGTGCTGAAACACGCGCTTCTGCAGGTCATTGGTCATGCCGGTGTAAAGCGTGCGCGACTTGCTGGCCATGATGTAAACGGAGTAGCCCTTTTCAGAGCTCATAAATTTCGCGTGATCTCGACAACAGATCCCTCGCTTCGCTCGGGATGACTCCAGTTTAGTTTTTGCATGGTTGCCAGACCATGTTGTCGCGGGGAAACTGACTTCCCACTTCGGTCCTTACCTTCACCGCATCGCAAACACCGCGCTCACTTGCGCATTGATCGTAATTTTCTGCGCGGAAAAGCCTTCCGTCGGGGGAGGTGGCGGTGGCGGTGCGGCCATGGCGGCGCGCCCCATGGCCATCACCAGCGGACGCACTGGCTCCGCGGTATCCACCGAGGCGTAGCTCAACTCGCCCAGCGTGCGCCCGCCGGCCTTGGCTAGCGTGGCGGCTTCGGCGCGGGCACGCTGGAATGCGTCTTCCACCGCCCGCAGTTTGGCCGCGTCGATGTCCTCGAGCGTGTAGCCGAGGTTCACGTTCTCATTGAACTCCTGGGCGCCCAGTTGCTGCACGATCGGGCCCACCTTGGCGAAGTCCTTCAGCTTCAGGCTGACGTTATTGATGACGCGATAGCCGACAATCGGCCGCTTCGGGGTCTTGTAGTCGTACACCGGCTGCAGCGAAAACGACCCGATCTCAGCCGACTTCGGGTCGATGCCGTTGCTCCTCATGATCTGCCGCACCTGCTCGGTTTCCTGGACGGCGCGATCGTAGGCGGCGCGCGGCGATGTCTCCTGGGCGGAGATGTTGAATTGGATGAGCGCCGTGTCGGGCGCCGATTCGAACTTGCCGTCGGCGGTCACGTAGACGGTGTTCAGTTGCGCGGTCGCGGCGGGCGGGTTCTGCGCGGCCGCGATGGCGGTCAACAGCAGGAGGGTGGTTGCCAGTAGTGCGCTTCTCATGTGCGTTCCTTTGCCAGTTCTGAACACTGGCGATCGATCATAGAACGCAGCACGCCGCCGGACTTGCGAAATTTCCAAGCCAAAAGAAATCGGGACCCGGCATACCGTGTGTCACCCAGGGCAGCGGCCAGGTCCCGTTCCTATGAAATTCACTTTCGCTTACAACCGCTGTCGATCTCTAGTACTCAGCGAGGCACCTGCAGCGGGCGGTCCAGCCGCAGTTCAAGCTGCTGCCCCTTGTTGAGCTTCAGGTCGCGATCGGTGAGCAGGCCCGCGCCGCCGCCGACAGCGCCCCCGGTTGCCGCGCCAATGATCGCGCCGTGCGGACCGGCGGCAATGGCGCCGGCGGCCGCGCCAATGGCCGCGCCGGCAACCGCGCCTTCGGCCACGCGCTGCTTGCTGGTGCCTTTCTTCTGGACCTCGCCTTCCTCGCCCATGGTCTTGGCGCCGTGCTCGCCCGGAATGTCGCTGACCGTGGCGGCCAGCGGACGCCAGCCATGTTCGGTCTCAATCTCATCAAAGCTCAGCAGCATGCTGCCGTGCAGGCCGCGATTGATGGAGCTGACGTGCCCATGGATCTTGCGTCCGAAGCGAATCAGAGAGCCGTCCGGCGCGGTCAGGTCTTCGCCCAGCTTGGCGGTGAACTTCTTGCCCGGATTCATCTTCGCGGTATCGAGCGTGGTGTCGAGCCGGACCACGAACCGCGTTCCCTCGGGAATCACGTGGTTGGCATATGACGAATTGGGATACGAATTGTTGCCGTAACCCTGGTTGGAGTTCTGGTATTGCGCCCAGAGCGGAAACGACGCAAGCAGGAGTCCGAGCACAGTCCCAAGTACCGGCCGTTTCATAGGAATCCCTCAGGTGTAAGTTCGAAGCCCATGTCCCATTCGATGGGGCAGAGAGGCTGATTGCTGGTTGTAGAAACCCGGAAATTCCGCCCGGGATGCGCCTTCCCGGGAAAGAAAGTCGCGCGCAAAGTTCATGGCCTTTAGAAACTCTGGCCTTGCATCCGGCGTCCAATATCTGGTAAGCAAAAGGAAAAGCGCGGACCCGGGCCGCGCTCAGGCGAATGCGAATGCGAAAAGTCTATCTTCCTTTGACGGTGTTGGGTCTGGGCGGGCTGGGCTGGCTGTTTCTGAGCGAGCGCGGCCGGCAAGCGCTCAACTGGATCGGCGAAAACCTGGAGCGGGGGCCGGGGCGGCTGCTGGAGTGGAATGAAGCCGCACAACGCGAGCTCGACCGCATCCAGGTGGCCTTGAACCGGGTGGCGGAATCGCTAGAAGCCGCGCAGTAGTCCCCTGCCTACGCCTTGGTCGCCATCTTTTGCGAATAGGTGAAGCGGTAAATCTGCTGGTCGATCTCCTTGCGCAGGTCGTGCCAGATGGATTCCGGGATGGTAAGGAAGACCTTCACCACCTCGGGATCGAACTGCCGCCCCGACCAGCGCACGATCTCGTCGCGCGCCGCGGAGAACGGCTGCGCCGCCCGGTACGGCCGGTCCGACATGATCGCGTCCAGCGTATCGGCGATGGAGAACAGCCGCGCCCCCATCGGAATCTCGTTGCCCTTCAGCCCTCGCGGATAGCCGGTGCCGTCGTGCTTTTCCTGGTGGGCATAAACAATCTCGGCCGCCTCCGACAGAAACGGAATCTTGCGCAGCATCTGGTAGCCGCGATAGCAGTGCTCCTGCATGATCGCAATTTCTTCCTGGGTCAAGGCGCCGGGCTTGCGCAAGATGGAATCCGGAATCGCCATTTTGCCGATGTCGTGCAGAAACGCGCCGCGCGCGATCACCCGGATCTTCTCGCCCGGCAGCTTCAGCGCCCGGGCCATGGCAATGGTGAAGGCGGTGACGCGCTTGGAGTGGCCCTCGGTTTCGGCGTCTTTCAAATCGAGCGCGTCGCCCAGCGCTTCCAGCGTGATGTCGTAGGAGCGCTCCAGGTCCGCCATGGTGGTGCGCAGTTGCTCGGTGCGTGCCGCCACCAGCGCCTCCAGGTTGATCTGGTAGGCGCGGTTCTCCACCTTCAGGCGGCGGTTTTCCAGCGCCCGCCGGGCAATTGCCAGCAGTTGTTCACGCTCGAAGGGTTTCAGCAGGTAATCGTAGGCGCCGTTGCGGATGGCTGCCAGGGCAACGGAAATGTCGTGCACGGCGGTCACCATCACCACCGGCATGTCGGGATATTTTTCCTTGGTGCGCTCCAGCAGCGCGATCCCGTCCATCTCGCCCATCATCAGGTCGGAGAGCATCAGTTCGAACTGCTCCCCCGACTCCAAAACCGCCAGCGCCTCGATGCCCGAACTCGCCTGGTGGCAGCGGTAGCCCGCCATGGTGAGCATGGAGTGCACAATTTCGCGGATTGCTTCCTCGTCGTCGACTATAAGGATTCGGTCGGCTGGCATCTTTGTCCTGGTAGCTGGTGGGCGCATTGTAACCCAGAGTTGCTCCCACCGTGCCTTGAAAGACACCGGTGGCGGTACCAAAATGCGCAACCTCAGCCCCGAATTCCATGCTATACAAACGGGCAGCGAACCGTCGTCAATGCAAGCATATAGGCGCCAATTCAGCGCATGAATCCGGCTGTGTTCAGCACGGTTTGGGACCGCGGCGGCCCGGCCATCGAGCTGCTGACGGACTGCTCAGGGGTTCTGATCCTGCTGGCCGCCGCCTTTCTTGTTTTTCGCACCTTCCGTGAGCGCTACCTGCTGGCCTGGATCCTGGGATGGTCTTCTTACCTGGTGTACCGCGTCACCACAGCCAGCTTCTCGCTGCTCACGCCGCCTCCCTGGCTGATCGTGGTTTCGCAGTGCTCCTACGCCTGCGCCATCGCCTTGTTCGCACTCGCCATTCTTCACTACACCGGCGCGCTGAAACTGCGCCTGCCGGTGGTGACCATTGCCCTGGCCGCCATCGCGCTCGCGGCGGCGCGCGTGCTGTGGTGGCCGCAATCGACCCTCCTGCTGCTCGTAGTGCGCGGCGCATGCACGCTCATGGCGGGAATCGGGGCCGTACAACTGGGGCGGTTCAGCCGCGGACGCCGGCAGGTGGGCCCCTGGGTGCTGATCGCCATGCTGCTGCTGCTCCACATGGACTTGGACACCTCCAGCCCGCACTTCCTGGCCGGCGTCGACATGGTGATCGAGCTGCTGCTCGGGCTCAGCATGCTGGTGATGGTGCTCGACGATTCCCGGCAGCGGCAGGAACGCCTGGGCGCGGTCAGCGTGATTTCCGCTGCCATGGCGGGCGTCCAGGAACACGGCTCCATGCTGCTGACGGCGCTGGAGCAGCTGAAAAAATTGACCGGGGCGCGCGCTGCCTGGTTCCGCATCCTCCAGGGCGATGAAATGGTGCTTACGCGCCACGTGGGATTGTCGGAACCGTACATCCGCGAGCGTTCGGTGTTGAATGTGCGCTCTGCCGACGGCGCCCGCATTGTCGAGCAAGGGGTCCCCAATGTAGTCCGCCCGGCCTCTTTGCAGCCGGAGAATGAGCGGCTGGTGCGGCAAGAGGGCTTCGACCACATCCTGCTCGTGCCGGTGAAGGGCAAGACTTCGGTGATCGGCTGCATCGCCTTGGGACAGGCTCGCAATCGCTCCTACCCACCTGATGAGCTCGACTTCCTCACCTCCACCGGCCACCAGGTGGGCATCGCGGTCGAGAACCTGCGGCTGCTGGAGGAGATCATCCGCTCGCACCGCCAATGGATCAGTACCTTCGATTCCATCGCAGACATGGTCCTGGTGCACGATTCCGATTTCCGCATTCTGAAATTGAATCAGGCGGTGGTAAAGCGGCTGGGCGTTGCCATTGCTGACGTGGTGTTTCAGACCTGCGATAAAGTGCTGCCCGGCGCCGGCTTGCAATGGGAGAAGTGCCCCTATTGCGAGCACGAGCGCGCCAACCTTGGCGAGGCCTCCGACCCCTGCTTCGGGGGATACTCGATGGTTTCCACCTCGAACTTCACCGAGGGAGGCGCCTATCGCGGGACCATTCACGTTATTCGCGACACCACCGAGCGCCGCGCCGCAGAGGAACGCTATCGTCTGCTGTTTGAGCAGGTGCAGGAGGGGGTGTTCGTTTCTACACCCGAAGGACGCATCCTGGAGTGCAACGCTGCCTTCGCCGGCATGCTGGGTTATGAGCAGCGTGAGGAGGTGCTGACGCTCGACGTGGCGCGCGACATGTACCAGTCGCGGGCACAGCGCGAGGCCTTCTGCTCCCAGATGAACGAGCGCGGCTTCGTGCGCAATTTCGAGGCCGACCTGCGGCGCAAGGACGGCAGCATCCTGCACGCCTTGGAGAACAGCTTTGCCACCCGCGATGCCTCGGGCAAAATCGACCGCTACCAGGGTTTCCTGCTCGACATCACCGAAAAAAAGCTGGCCGAAGACGCCATCCGCAGGCGCAACCGCGATCTGCACGCGCTCAACGCCATTGCCGTCATCGCGGCTCAATCCTTCGACCTGGATGAGATTCTGAACACCGCGCTGCGCCACGCCATCGATATCTTCTCCGCCCACAGCGGGGCCGTGTACCTGCTCGACAATTCCAATGTCCTGCAGCGCCGCGCCGGGTACGGCCAGCGGACAGCCTCCGACTACGCCCAGATCACGCTACCCCAGGAGTTTCTGCACCACGTGCGCGACTCGCGCATTGAAGTGATGACCGAGGAAACCTCCGGCCAGATGCCGGAACTGCTAGCCGACTATGTACGCAGTGAAGGCTTGCAGCGTTGGATTTGGGTGATCATGCGCTCCAACGAGGTCATCGTGGGCGTGCTCGGCATCGGCAGCCGCGAGGACCGCCGCTTTGGCGAGACCGATCATCGTCTGCTGGTGGCCATTGCCCGCCAGTTGGCCACCACCATCGAGAAGGTCCACCTCTACGAGGAGACTTGCCGCGCCTATGAAAACCTGCGGCGCACCCAGGAACAGCTGCTGCAGAGCGAGAAGATGTCGGCCATCGGCCAGTTGATCTCCGGCGTGGCCCATGAGATCAACAACCCGCTCACCGCCATCCTGGGATACGCCCAACTGCTGGAGCACGAAGGACTGGGCGACAAGGCGCGCGACTTCGTCGCTAAGCTGTTCAAGCAGGCGCAACGCACCCAGCGCCTGGTGCAGAACCTGTTGTCGTTCGCCCGCCAGCGCAAGCCGGAAAAGAAGCAGGTGGACATTCGGCAGGTGCTCGACGATACGCTTGCCCTGCGCGATTTCGATTTCAACCTGCGCAATATCAGCGTGAACCGCGAGATCGCGGCCGAACTCCCGCCGGTGATCGCCGACGCCCATCAGATGGAACAGGTGTTCCTCAACGTCATCAATAATGCGGTGGACGCCATGCTGGAATACGAGCGTGCCGGGACCTTGACCGTCCGCTGCTATGTATCTAACGACCGGGTCTGCATCGAGTTTCGCGATTCCGGCCCCGGCATCCGCGAACCCAACAAGGTCTTCGATCCGTTCTATACCACCAAGGGTGTGGGCAAGGGCACCGGCCTGGGGCTGAGCATCTGTTACGGAATCGTCAAGGAACATGGGGGAGACATTGTGGCCGGCAACCATCCTTTCGGCGGCGCGCTGTTTCGCATCATGTTGCCGGTTTGCGAGCCTGCTCCGCTGGAGGTGGTTGCCGAGACCGGGCAGCACGCACTGCCGTTGAGCGGACATATCCTGCTGGTCGACGACGAAGAAGCGGTGCTGGAGTTCGAGCGCGAGGCGCTGGCCGGCGCGGGCGCGCAGGTGGTGGCGGTTTCTTCCGCCCAGCTTGCTATCGAGCGCCTTGAGCAGGAGACCTTTGACGCCGTGCTGGTCGATTCCGACATGCCCGGCGAGTCCAGCGCCATCGACCTCTATCGCTGGGTTGCCGCCAACCGGCCGGGAACGGAGAGGAGCATCGTTTTCACCATTTCCGACATCCGAAATAGCGACGTCAACGTGTTCTGCCAGCAGGAGCACGTGCCGTTCATCATTAAGCCATTCCAAGTGGCTGACCTGATTACCGCCGCCCGCTCGCTGCTGTCGCGATCGGAACCGGCCGCAGCCAATTGACTGGGCTTGCGGTCAGCCGTTTCTGTTGTCTCTTCGCAAAATACCTGCCGGGTTCACAATGTGTGTCTCGCGATACCAACTGTAGGCACTGAAGGTCCATGCGGCATCGCAACTTGCTGCCGCTCAGCTGCCCCCGTCAGAGTGGTTTCTGCACATCCGCTTCTCGGATTCGCGTTGAAATGTAACGATTTGTGCCATGGCTGGCCGCACACCGCGGTTCCCATGCCGCGTTTGGGCATCTCGATTGCTTTGATTTGCTGTGGTTGGCGGATGATCTTCTCTGGCTGCAGCGGTCCCGGATGCCTTGAAGAGACAGTGGTCAGAGTACCTGGAGTGGTTTTGCAAGTGCAGTTACTTGCTGCGTGAAGACTGGAAAGTGGATTGGAAGCGAGATCCCCAAAGACTTAGCGACGGGAGACCACATGGCGAGCATCTTTCAGCAGGCAAAAATTTCAGGTTACGCCACATTCTTACCCGCGATTGCCCCGGAGCGCGCCGAGAAATACGAGGCGATTTTCGAAGAGAACCGGCGCCGCATTTACGCCCTCGCATTCTGGATGACGGACAACGAGCTGAGTGCCGAAGAGCTGATGCATCTCACCTTCTGCCGCGGCTTCGCTTACAGCTCCGAGCCCACGCCGGAAGCTCTGGATTGCGCCCTGATCACGGAATTACGCGAGCAGATGCCAATCGGCGTGCTCTCGGTTGACGAAGGCATTTGCAGCGATGCGCCCTGCGTTCGCCAGAACACCCTGCGGGTTCACCTGGAGCGCGCGGTGGTCCAGTTGCCGGCCACTGAGCGCATGGTCTTTCTGTTTCACGACGTCGAGGGATACGATCACGACCGCATCGCCCGTACCCTGGGCATCACCCAGCACGAATCACAAACCGGGCTTCACCAGGCGCGGCTCCGCATGCGCAATCTGCTGGCTAAAATGGTGCGCTAAGCGCCATCAGCAGCGGCTTTTTCCATCTCCTCTCTTTGAACTTCCGCCCCTCGCAAGAGGGGCTTTTTGATTGATAATTGCAGATTGCAGATGGCAGACTTTTAGAAGACTGTGTCATCCCGAGCGCAGCGAGGGACCTGCTGTAGTCAGCACCGGAAGGTAAGCGCGCCACCCCACCCCAAGGCGTAAAATTGTAGATAACGCCCCCATGCTTCCCGTCCTCAATTCCGCCCCTCACGCCGCCCGCTGGTGGGAGACCATGCCCGATGGACGCCTGCATTGCTACCTGTGTCCGCGGCATTGTCACATCGGCGAAGGCCAGACCGGATTCTGCTTTATCCGCAAGAACGAAGGCGGGCGCCTGCTGCAGTTGGGCTACGGCCGTCCCGCGGCGCTGCAGATGGACCCGGTGGAGAAAAAGCCGCTCAACCATTTTTTTCCCGGCAGCAAGATCCTCTCCATGGGCACCGCCGGCTGCAACATGGGCTGCTTCTTCTGCCAGAACTGGGACATTTCAAAAGCCAAGTCCGACCAGGTGAACTCCGTCAGCCTCCGCCCGGAGCAGGTGGTGGAACTGGCGCGGCAGCGCGGCGCACCGTCGATCGCCTTCACCTACAACGAGCCCACCATCTGGGGCGAGTACGTCATCGATATCGCCGAAGAAGCGCATCAGCAGGGACTGAACACCGTGATGGTTTCCAATGGCTACATCACGCGCGAGGCCTTCTTTGACGTGTACCAACACATCGACGCCGCCAACATCGACCTGAAATCCTTTACCGAGAATTTTTATTCCAGGATCACGCTCACCCACCTGCAGCCGGTGCTGGACACGCTGCGGTGGCTGCGCCACGAAACCGAGGTCTGGTTCGAGATCACCAACCTCATCATTCCCACCCTGAACGACGGCGACGATGAGTTCCGCCGGCTCTGCGATTGGGTGCTGCAGAACCTGGGCGACGACGTTCCTCTGCACTTCACCGCCTTCCATCCCGACTTCAAGCTTCGCGACAAGCCGCCGACTCCGCCGGAGACGCTGCATCGCGCCCGCGCCCTTGCTTTTGAAATGGGACTGAAGTTCGTTTACGAAGGGAATATCTGGTCCGACGGCGGCAACACCATCTGCCCGGGATGCAAGCGCGCCATCCTGCGCCGCTCCTGGCATGCCATCCTCAGCAACGACCTGCGCGACGGCCGGTGCAAGCACTGCGGCACGAAAATTCCGGGTGTGTTCTCGGGCGCCGATGCCGAACACCGCCGCGGCGCCGGCCACCTGCACCCCGCAGCGGCCAACTGATACGAACTCCTCCCCTAAACCCGCGTCATCCCTCGCGCAGCGAGGGACCTGCCGCGGTCGCCACAGCCTGTAAGCGCGTCACCTCTCTCCGCCCCTCGGCCCGTAGAAGAACACCCAGGTGGCAAAGTCGTCGGTGAATTTTGCGAAGCGATGCTCCACGCCGGCGGGAGCAAATAGGAAATCGCCCGGGCCCACCGCGATGCTTTTGCCATGGATGGTGAACGTGCCCGATCCGCGCGCGATCAGGTAGATCTCGTCCTGCTCGTGCGGCGTCTGGTCATCGATGCCCACCGGCCCGTACAGTTTCACCAGCAACGATCCGTGTGCGAACAGCCTCACCGAGCGCTCCGGCCCTTCCAACTTCTGCAGCGCCTCCGCCAGCCCAACGTGCTCGTCCATCTGTCATCCTCACGCGTAATTTTGCCTGATCACCGAAGCACTCGGAATGGTAAACAACTCCCGAGACCCAGACTGTTACCGAAAACCGAAAACTGATAACCGACAACCGATAACCCAAAAAAAAGGACGACCTTGGGGCCGTCCTGTTTGTTTAGAAGTGGGAGGTAATCAGAGGGAATCCAAGGTGCTGCGATTATGCGGCTCGCTCGCGGATCGCGTCTTTGATGTGCGCCCACATGCCGCCAATGTCTTTGATCCCGTGCTGCTCGCGTGCGTGGCGCTCGATCTGCGGCCGCAACTCGTCTTCGGTGCGCCCCACCGCCTCCCAGCGGCAATCGGAGTTGCCCACATCGGCGCAACGAAACGTCTTCCGGGAATCGCCCGCGCCCGGGCTGATGTTCGACGGATTCGTGCTCTCCACCGCCTGGCTCACCGCCTTGCGTTCTCCCGCCCCCAGTCCGTAGCCTTCCGTGCCGGTCGTCGGCCCTTGCGGGTTGATGCCTTGCGTGCCGCCGGGATTGGGATCGTCGGTCACCGGGCTGGTGCCGGGCACGTCGGGTGTCTGGTGCATCTTGTCCATTCCTGTCCCCCTCAAATTTAGTTTCGCGCGAATCCTGTGCTCAGTCAGCCCGATTCGCAAGCTGCTGCGCAATTTCTTCCTGCGCCATTTGTTTGGGATGTAGGCGTTGCCTGTGGTGTTGTGATGCGAAGCGCGGAAAAGTTTGGATGAATCCGCAGGCGCGAATATTTAGGTCATCGAGAAATCGTCAGTCGGAAATGTTGTTTCCTTTATCCCCACAGCACCCAGCGGCCGCCGCCAGTGGTGATCACCACCAGGCACATCACGACGAACATCAGATCATAGTGCCAGCCGGACGACTTTTCTCCCCAGAACCCGGTATGCCACTCGAAGATTTTTTTCTGGATGGCGCCCAGCATCACCAGGATCAGGCCCAGCGCCGCCCATTGCGCCAGCACTCCCACGGCAACGCCCACGGCGCCCGCCATCTCCGCCGCTCCCAGAAACAGGGTGAACTGCTTGCTCATGCCGATGCTTTTTCCCCGGCCCTCGGGGTCTCGCGCGTGACTCCAACCACTGGTGAAGAACGCGGCGGCAATCATCAGCCGCAGGGCGAGCAATGCCGCATCCACGGTCCACGTCGGAAGGTTGATCATCACCATCACTCGGCTCCGAGTAATCGACAGGCGCGGCAAGCGACAATCGAAAATGTTCTGGTTTCCCGTCTGTCCCGGTGGCTACGATGTTTTTTTCGCCGCCATCTCCGCGCGCTTCGCCCGTGCCCACCCCTCTTTGTTTACCTGGCGCGCTCGCGCAATCGCCAGCGCGTCTTCCGGAACGTCCTGCGTGATGCAGGCAGCCGCCCCGACATACGCGTTGCGCCCAACCTTCACCGGCGCCACCAGCGTGCTGTCGCTGCCGATGAACGCGCCGTCTTCGATGATCGTGGTGTGCTTCTGCACGCCGTCGTAGTTGCAGGTAATGGTCCCGGCGCCCACGTTCACGTTTTCGCCGATGATCGCGTCCCCCAGGTAGGTCAGGTGGTTGGCCTTGGCGCCACGCCCCATCCTGACCTTCTTGGTCTCGACAAAGTTGCCGACGTGTGCCCCCGGCCCGATGTCGCTGCCCGGCCTCAGGTGCGCGTACGGTCCCAGCATTGCCCCTTCCGCCACGCGCGCCTCCGTCACAATGCAACCCGGCCGCACCGTCACTCCGTTCGCAATGTCCGACGACGTGATCACCGAGTACGACTGCACCCGGCAATCGGCGCCGATCCGCGTCCGCCCCAGCAGCTGCACGAAGGGTTCGATCACGGTGTCGCAGCCGACCTCCACTTCGCTGTCGAAGACGCAGGTTTCCGGCCGGAAGATCGTGACCCCCGCAGCCATCAGCTCGGCCGCCTTGCGTGCCCGCAACTCGGCATCCAGTTGCGCCAGCTCCGCGCGGTTGTTCGCCCCCGCCACCTCATGCGGGTGCCCGGTCTTCACCGCCAGCACGCGTCCGCGTTTCCGGGCCAGGATGCCGGCCAAATCGGTCAGGTAGTACTCGCGATGCGGGTTGTCAGTCCGCAATTCCTTCAGGTGCTGCAGTAGCGGTGGGACGGCGAAGGCGTAGATGCCGGAGTTCGATTCCCGGATTTTCTGCTGTAGCGGCGTGAGCTTTTTCTGCTCCACGATGGCGGCCACTTCGTCTGTCTGCCGGCCGCCTTTCCGCTTGCGCACGATTCGGCCATATCCCGTCGGGTCGGGGAAGTCCGCCGTTAGGATGGTCATGGCGGCACGGTGCTTCAGGTGAAACTCGCGGATGCCCGCAATGGTCTGGGAGCGCAGCAGGGGAACGTCGCCGGAGAGCACCAGCACATCGTCGTAGCCGGCGAGCGCCTCCTGCGCCGACATGATGGCGTGTCCGGTGCCCAGCTGTTCGGCTTGCAGGACGAACTGCACGCCCGTGCCCGCCATGGCCTCGCGCACGCGCTCCGCTTCGTGACCGACGATGACGAAAATGTCCTTCGCCGGAAGCACCGCCTGGGCCGCGCTCACCACGTAATGCAGCAGGGGCCGGCCGCCGATTTCGTGCAGGACCTTGGGATGCTTCGACTTCAGCCGCGTGCCCTTGCCCGCCGCCATGATGGCGATGGCAAAGCGCGGTTCGGCATGCGCCGCCGGTGACTTTTGCTTGCGCGCAACCATAGCGCTCATCTTATCAGCGCTCATCTTATCGTGGCCCCTCGCATTTCTCGGCCGATTTGCCGCCGTGCGTTTCACCTTGGCCCCAACGCGCGTCATTTCGTGCGCTCAAGTTATTTCCACGGGCGTCATCCCGAGCGCAGCGAGGGACCTGCTGTAGTCGCCAGACCGAATGTGACGGTCACCATGATTCCACCTTCGTGGGAAGCGCCAAGTAACGCCACCGTTAGCGTCTCCGCAAATCCCGCGTCCGTACGGCCCGCCCAGCGCCTATGATAACTTTGCTGGAGCTTCCTTTCCCGAGTGAGAGGGGACCAGCACGAGGCGATGGACAACAACTGCCAGGGCATTGTTTTGTGTGTCGACGATGAAACCGTCGGCCTGTCGGTGCGAAAACTGATTCTCGAATCCAAGGGCTATCGCGTTTTCACCGCGGAAAACGGCGCCCGGGCTTTGGAGCTTTTTGCCGCCCAGCCCATCGAACTCGTCATTCTCGATTACAAGATGCCGGGCATGAATGGCGATATCGTCGCTGAAGGCATGAGACAAATGAAGCCGCAGGTGCCCATCCTCATGCTTTCCGCCTATGTCGATCTTCCCGGCGACACCCTGGCGCTGGTCGACCAATACATCACCAAGGGAGAGCCGCCCCAGGTTCTGCTGTCAGCCGTTGCCGAACTGCTGTCCAGAATGCGAAACTCTCATGCAAAGGCGAAATCGCCGGAGTGAGGAAAGGCAGCATGGATAAAATCCGGTTTCAAACGCTGCTCCGTCAGGCGTTCTGGATTCCGTTCGTCATCGGGCTGCTGCTGGCGGCAACCGTAGTGGTGGAAATTCAGTTCCTGGTGAGTCGCGCGCGCTGGGTCGACCATACCGACCGGGTCATCACCCTGGCGCAGCGTATCTATCGCACACGCATCGACCAGGAAACCGGGTTGCGCGCCTACGTGCTCACCGGCGACCAGCGTTTTTTGCAGCCGTTTCTGGACGCGGAGCAGCAAGCCGCGGCGCTGGAACCCAGGCTCCAGGAACTGCTTTCCGATAATCCTGAACAGTCAGCGCGAAATCAGAAAGCGGTGGAGGCCTCGCGTGCGTGGCTGGCATGGGCCCACCGGGCAGTCGCCAGGACCAAGGACGGCGAGGACGTCGGCGACACCGGGTTCCAACTCCAGGGCAAGGAGCTCATGGACCGGTATCGCACCGCGCGCACAGAGTTTCTCGATAGTGAAGAGCGATTGCGCGACCAGCGCTTGGCCCGCTCGCGCCGCACCCTGGATTTCGTCAATGCCAGCGTGGTCGTTCTCTGCATTTTGTTTGGGGTTGGCTTCGCCGCGCTCGGCCGGCGGCAACTCCAATCGCTTTCGCGGAGCTTCAACGAGGCGTTGAATGCCTCCGAGGCCCACGCCTCCGATGCCCAGGCGCAAAAAGAGTGGTTTCAGACTACCCTCCACAGCATTGGCGACGCCGTCATCGCCACCGACGCCGAGGGCATCATCACCCTGATGAACCCGGTGGCGGAAAACCTGACCCGGTGGACCGAAGCCGAAGCCCGAGGCAAGCCGCTCGTCGAGGTCTTTCGCATCTTCAACGAGCAGACCCGGGATCCGGTCGAGAACCCGATTGAAAAGGTCCGGCGCCTCAACAGCGTTGTGGGGCTGGCCAATCACACGATCCTGATCAGCAAAAGCGGCGAAGAATTCGCCATTGACGATAGCGGCGCTCCCATCCGCGGCTCCAACGGCGCGATTGCCGGCGTCGTGCTCGTGTTCCGCGATGTCACCCGGCAGCGGTCCCTGGAGGCCGCCCTCCAGTCCAACGAGCGATTGGCGCTGGCGGGACGCCTGTCCGCCTCGATTGCCCACGAAATTCACAATCCGCTCGACACCGTCGGCAACGTGCTGTTCTTGCTCAGCGAGCAGGTGGACGGCCGTCCCGAGGCCCAGCAGTTGATCGCCACCGCGCAGGCCGAGGTCCACCGCGTTGCCGAGATCAGCAAGAACATGCTCAGCCTGCATCGGGAATCGCGGGCCGCGACTCCGGTCCAGCTATCGGAACTGCTGGAAGGCGTGGTCACCCTCATCCAGGAGACTGTCGCCAAGGGCAGGAGAAACATTCGCCTGGAACATGGCTTCCAGGGTGAGGTGGAAGGCTTTGCCTTCGAGTTGCGCCAGGTGTTCACCAACGTCATCAAGAATGCAGTCGAAGCCACCGCCGCAGGCGGTAACATCCGGGTGGTCTCCCAGCCGGCGCAGAATGCGGGATGCGCCGGGGCGCTGGTTCAGGTCATCGACGACGGCATCGGCGTCCCCGAGCACATGCGATCCAAGCTGTTTAGCCCGTTCGCCAGCAGCAAGGAGGAGAGCGGCACCGGCTTGGGGCTTTGGGTCAGCCGCAGCATCGTGGAGAAACACGGCGGGACGATTCGTGTCACCAGCGGCGCTCCCGCCCAGGACCGCGGCACCACCGTCTCCATCTTCTTGCCGTTGGAAGTTCGCTCCCGAGAGGACCTGGCGGACTCAATGTCCGCCTGAAGCGCAGGTCACGGCTTGGCGGAGGGCATTCTCGCCGCCGCCCCCTTCTGCGTCCCCACCCGCAACAAGTCCTCTGCCACAGCATCATAGGCGTGCCGCGCCACGCCACCTTCCTCGAACAGGTAGTCTCCGAAGATGGGCTGCACTCCCAGCTTTTCCAGCTCCTGCACATCCACCTGGATTTGAGATGCCCCTTCCAGCGCGTACTTGGCTTTCAACTCGCGCGAGGCCGGCATGCGGTTCAGCAGGGCATAGTCGAAGATGGCGCGCCCGGCGTGATCGTAGATGGCGCGAATGTGGTCCGCCGCCGATAAGCCCAGGCTCTCGTTGGTCTGCGTCATCAGATTGCAGACGAAGATCTTCACCGCCTTGGAGCGGGCGATCGCCTCCGGAATCCCGCGCACCAGCAGGTTGGGGATCAGGCTGGTGAACAACGATCCCGGACCGATGCTGATCACGTCGGCCCGCGCCAGCGCCTCCAGCGTTTGCGGCATCGGCTTCACATCGGGCGGCACCAGCTCCAGCCGGGCAATGCGCTTCTGGCTGCGCGTGATGCTGGTTTCGCCCTGCACCCGCGAGCCGTCCTTCATCACCGCTTCCAGCTCCACGTTGGAAGTGGTAGCGGGGAATATACGCCCGCGAGTGGTGAGAATTTCCGACGATAGTTTGACCGCTTCCCCGAAGTCGCCGGTCACCGATGCCAGTGCCGTCAGAAACAGGTTGCCGAAACTGTGCCC
The DNA here is from genome assembly GCA_963797035.1 of Terriglobia bacterium. Classification (GTDB taxonomy): domain Bacteria; phylum Acidobacteriota; class Terriglobia; order Terriglobales; family Acidobacteriaceae; genus JAIQGF01. The sequence continues at coordinate 140,007 of CAWCOC010000015.1, read as the reverse complement.
GTCCAGCTCCGCCCCGCCCTGGAAGCGGTACTGGAACAGTCGCGAGAGCAGCGCCTGGTCCTCGGAGAGCGCCACGATGCAGTTGCGGATATCGCCCGGCGGCAGGACATTGAATTCCTTGCGCAACCGTCCGCTCGATCCTCCGTCGTCGGTGACCGTGACGATCGCCGTCAGCTCCGAGATCACGGCCGACCCAGCCCGGCGTTCGCCCGCGCGCTGCACGTGCTCGCGCAGCCCCTTCAGCAACGTGGACAGCCCCGTTCCCCCGCCGATGGCAACCAGCTTCAGTTCGCGCTTGTTGATGGAAATTGACTTCGTGACCGCACTCTTTATCACTGCCTAGAGCCGCCCGTTTCCCTTGGGAGCTTCATCCACTTCAGGATAGATCAATTCCGTGAAACGGGGGTCATCGGCAAGGTTCTGAAAATCGGAGTCGTTCCGGGCCTGGAACCGGTTTCGCGGGTTGAGGCGGATTGCCTCCGCCAGCCCTTTCAGCGACTCTTCGTAGTGCCCGGTCAGGCAATTCAGCACCGAGAGTCCGTACACCGCGTAGTCGGCCTTGGAATTCTGCTTCAGGATCTTGTCCAGGTGCTCCCGCGCCCCCACGTAGTCTCCGATGTTCATCAGCGACACGGAATAATCATAGTGCTCTTCCGGGGTCTTGAAAGTGGTGGTGCTGCGCGCCATGCGCTGGTTGCAGGTGTTCAGGTGGACCGCCGTGCGGTCGGCCAGCTCCCGGGGTCCGGATGCCATGACCTTCTGAAACAGAACCTTGGCTTTCTCGAATTTATGCTCCTGCATGGCCTTCAGGCCGGCCTGATAGTTTTCCACAGCCTGTGCAAAACGTGGGTCGGCCAAGGGCGAAGGCGTGGCCTGTGCCGGCATGCTCATCTTGACAACCCTTCCGGCTTTGGACGATTCTGCTTTTGGATTCTTCAACTTAGCAGAAGAACGCTTAAGTTTTGCTACGGCTTTTTTCTTCATCGAGTTGCACCTGCGCAACCGCCGACGTGGACTCTTCTGAAACAGCCTGTGGAAAATGCTGCGACATGAGAGCACGTTTATATACGAGAAAAGGCGGTGCGCGTCAACTCGCTCGCTTCCTGGCCTGTAAGACCCGCTTCAAGATGAGGCGACTTTCGCAGGTGTTGCCCCCGCCAGGTGCCGGCAGGTTCCAAACAGGCCTGTGGGCCTCCCGCCGGGTGCGCTACTTGATGGAAGAGGCGGTTTCCAGATCGATTTTCTCCCAGTCCCCGCGGATAATGCCTTCGCGAATCTGCGCTGCCGTCTTTTTCTGCTGGCTCATGGTATAGGCGTAGAACAGTTCTTTCATGCAGGCATCGCAGTGCGCGGCGTGGGTAGTTTCGAAACAGCTATGCAGGCTGGTATGCCCCACCGAGCGGTCGCAACGGCAATAGCACGGCTGCTGGTAAAGGACATTGGGGATCTTTTCCGCCAGTTCGTAGGCGCGGACCTGGGTCGGGTGCTTGAAACTCGGTCCCCAGCGTTCGGAAGTGGGCAGGATCGGCGGCAGCTTTTCGCCCTTGGCGGGTGGCGACGTATGGTGTGCCGGGACATCTCCCTGCGCCAGCATGGTGATGGCTATCAGGCTTATCAGCAATACGGACCAGGCTCGCTTCATTGCACCGTCCTCACTGGTGATTCTAAATCAGGGATTCACCAATCCCTATAGCTCCGAATGTACTAATCCTCCCAACGCCCGGAAAACTGAAAGCTGAAAGCTGACAGCTGACAGCTGAGAGCTGAAAGCTGTTTTTAGTCCTTTGTGCAACTTTTTGTCTGGCGCGATACTCTGTATATCATCACGTGAGGCATGGAACCTTCTTCTCCATTGGTGGAACGTCCTGCTCGGCCCGGCCGCGGCCCATCTTCGCTGCTGACGTGGGGACGCGACCTGTTCGTTTCCCTGATGGTCTCCGCCTTCATCATCATCTTTCTCTATCAGCCGGTGAAGGTGGAAGGCACCAGCATGCTCCCCGGTCTCGACGACCAGGAACGCATTTTTATCAACAAGTTCGTGTACAACTTCGAGCCCATCGAGCGCGCCGATGTGGTCGTCTTCCGCTATCCTCGCGATCCTTCCAAAAGTTATATCAAGCGCGTGATCGCCGTCTCCGGCGACCACGTTCGCATTGACGACGGCCACGTCTACGTCAATGGCCGCCGCCTGCTCGAGCCTTATGTGCCCTCCGAATTCGCCGACGACCGCTCGGTCGCCGATACCGTGGTGCCGCGCGGCTCCTACTACCTGCTCGGCGACCATCGCAGCTCCTCCAGCGACAGCCGCGATTTCGGTCCCGTCAGCCGGCGCTTCATCTATGGCAAGGCCGTCTTCGGCTACTGGCCCGTCGACCGCGTCGGCATGGTGAAATAACTCTCGCGATAAACCTCTTCCCGGCGTCATCCCGAGCGCAGCGAGGGACCTGCTGTAGTCACCACTTAAATTTAGATACTCCATCCCGCCCCTGAACCAGCGTCACCCCTCGCGCAGGCGATCTCGATTTCCTTGAGACTGAAACGTTCTTGGCGTCTGCAACCTATTCGCACTTTGCGCCATCCCGTGTAGCAGGGGGACGCATGGCCGACGTTGGCTTCATCACCCGCGACGAGCTCAAGCAAAAGATCGATCGTAAAGACTATTTCTTCCTGGTCGAGGCGCTCGCCCCTGACAAGTACCGCCAGGCCCACCTGCCCGGCGCCATCAACGTGCCTTACGACCGCGTTCGCGAACTTGCCCCCCAGCTCTTACCGGAAAAAACCGCCGAAATCGTCACCTACTGCGCCAGCGCCACTTGACACGCCTCCGAGGCCGCCAGCCGTGAGCTGGCCGCGATGGGCTACACCAATCTCCGGGAGTACCAGGAAGGGAAGCAGGGCTGGATCAGCGCCGGCCTGCCCACCGAGGGCGAAGCTCAGCCCCGCGACTCGCGCGTAGCATGAACCCTGCCTGCACCCTGTCGCATGAACCTCTACCCTAAGATTTGGTGGGCCCCGGCGCCCTCGCCAGGGCTACATTTCTAGTCGACTCCCAATTCGATGTGGCGCGGGCGCCCTCGCCCGCGACTAGCACAATCGCCAATGCGTTTCGCTTTTCCACAGCCCATGTCGCCTCGCAAACCTGCTAAGATCGTAGAAATCCACTCCCCGGAGAGCTGATGCAGGCAATTTTGGCCCTCGAAGATGGGCGGATCTTCAAGGGCAAAGGATTTGGTGCGCAGGGCGAATGCTACGGGGAAGTTGTTTTTAATACCTCCATCACCGGCTACCAGGAAATTTTCACCGACCCTTCTTACGCCGGCCAGATCGTCGTCCTCACCAACCCTCAGATCGGCAACTACGGCACCAACGATGACGACAACGAAGCTACCCGCCCTTACATCGAGGGCCTGATCGTCCGCGAGTTTTCGCGCATCAGCTCCAACTGGCGCTCGCAGCAGGTGGCCGACGAATACCTGGAGCGCTACAAGATCCCCGTCCTCGCCGACATCGACACCCGTGCCCTGGTCCGCCACTTGCGCGACCACGGCGTTATGCGTGGCGTCATCTCCACCATCGAATCGGATCCCGCCAAGCTCATCGAGAAAGCGCGGTCCATTCCGAAGATGGACGGCACCGACTTGGCGAAGGTCGTCACCACCAAGCAGCGCTACGTCTGGGACACCGGCGAGCGCTCCATCGAGCCCACCGAGGTGGTCGGCGTCAAGGACGCCGAGCCGCAGCACCACGTCGTCGCCTACGACTTCGGCATCAAGCACAACATCCTGCGCAAGCTGGTCAGCGGCTGCTGCCGTGTCACCGTCGTACCCGCGGAAACCTACGCCGAAGACGTTCTCGCTCTCAAGCCCGACGGCGTCTTCCTCTCCAACGGCCCCGGCGACCCCGAGCCCTGCACCTACGCCCAGGAAAACATCCGCCGCCTGATGGGTCGTGTCCCGATCTTCGGCATCTGCCTTGGGCACCAATTGATCGGACTTGCCCTCGGCGGCCGTACCTACAAGCTGAAATTCGGCCACCATGGCGGCAATCATCCGGTGAAGCAGCTTTTGACCAGCAAGGTCGAGATCACGGCGCACAACCACAACTTCGCCGTTGACCCCGACTCGCTGCCTATGAGCGAAGTGGAACTCACGCACATCGACCTGAACGACAACACGCTGGAGGGCCTGCGCCACCGCAACCTGCCGCTGTTCTCGGTGCAGTACCACCCCGAAGCGAGCCCCGGCCCCCACGACTCGCATTATTTGTTCAATGATTTCGTGGCCATGATGGAGGAGTGGAAGGCGACGCGATAATATGCCACGCCGCACCGACATCTCGAAGGTCCTCATCATCGGCTCTGGCCCCATCGTCATCGGTCAATCCGCCGAGTTCGATTACTCCGGCACGCAAGCCTGCAAGGCGCTCAAGGCCGAGGGCTACGAAGTGGTGCTCGCCAACTCCAACCCGGCGACCATCATGACCGACCCCGAGATCGCCGACCGCACCTACATCGAGCCCCTCACCCGCCCCTACCTGGAAGAAATTATCCGCGTCGAATCCGAATTGTCCGGCGGGCGCGGCTTCGCCCTGCTGCCCACCGTCGGCGGCCAGACCGCGCTCAACCTCGCCGTCGAACTCGCCGACGCGCAGGTGCTGGAGAAGTACAACGTCCAGCTCATCGGAGCGCAGCTCACCGCCATCAAGAAGGCCGAAGACCGCCTCATGTTCAAGGACGCCATGACCCGCATCGGTCTCGACGTCCCGAAATCGGCGCTGGTCAACAACCTTCGCGACGGCCTCGAGTTCTCCGGCAAGATCGGTTTCCCGGTCATCCTTCGCCCCAGCTTCACCCTCGGCGGCACCGGCGGCGGAATCGCCTACAACCGCGAAGAGCTGGTCGACCTGCTGGCGCGCGGCCTCGACCTCTCGCCCGTACACGAAGTGCTGATCGAAGAATCCGTCCTCGGCTGGAAGGAATTCGAGCTCGAGGTCATGCGCGACCTCCGCGACAACGTCATCATCGTCTGCTCCATCGAGAACTTCGATCCCATGGGCGTGCACACCGGCGACTCCATTACTGTCGCTCCTGCGCAGACCCTCACCGACCGTGAATACCAGCGGATGCGCGATTCCGCCATCGCCGTCATCCGCGAGATCGGCGTCGAGACCGGCGGCAGCAACATCCAATTCGCCGTCCACCCCAACACCGGGCGCCAGGTAGTCATTGAGATGAACCCGCGCGTCTCGCGCTCTTCCGCCTTGGCCAGCAAAGCCACCGGTTTCCCGATTGCCAAAATCGCCGCCAAGCTCGCCGTCGGCTACACCCTCGACGAGATTCCCAACGACATCACGCGGAAGACGCCCGCCTGCTTCGAGCCCACGCTCGATTACGTGGTGGTCAAAATTCCCAAGTGGCAGTTCGAGAAATTCCCCGGCGCCGATGAAGGCCTCGGTCCGCAGATGAAGTCCGTCGGCGAGGTCATGGCCATCGGGCGCACCTTCAAGGAAGCCCTGCTCAAGGCGGTGCGTTCGCTGGAAACCGGCAAGAAGCCCGGCACGGAAGAGATCGAGCCCAAGATTCTCATCCAGCGCCTGGTCACGCCGCATCCCGAACGGCTCTCTTACCTGCGCTACGCCCTGCGCCAGGGCCACACCGTCAAGGAGCTGTCGAAGATGACCTCCATCGATCCCTGGTTCCTCTACCAGCTCAAGGAGATCATCGATACCCAACTCGAGGTCGAAAAGCACCCCATTGAGTCCGTGCCTGACGCGGTTATTCGCGATGCCAAGCGCGCCGGCATCTCCGACAACCGCCTCGCTACCGCCTGGCGTGTCTCCAACGGGCGCGGCGCGGCGGAAAAGATTCGCCACCTGCGCAAGTCGCGCGGCGTCACGCCGGTCTACAAGCACGTGGACACCTGCGCCGCGGAGTTCGAAAGCTACACGCCCTACCTCTACTCGACCTTCGAGGACGAAGACGAGGCCGCGCCCACCGCGAAGAAAAAAGTCATCATCCTCGGCGCCGGGCCCAACCGCATCGGGCAGGGAATCGAGTTCGATTACTGCTGCTGCCACGCCGCTTTCGCCCTGCGCGACGATGGTTACGAAACCATCATGGTCAACTGCAACCCGGAGACGGTCTCCACCGACTACGACACCAGCGACCGCCTCTACTTCGAGCCGCTCACGCTCGAGGACGTCATGGCCGTCTACGAGCACGAGGCGCAAGGTGGAGCGCCCATAGGCGTCATCGTGCAGTTCGGCGGGCAGACGCCGCTGAACCTGGCTCTACCGCTGAAGGCCGCCGGCGTGCCCATCATCGGCACCTCGCCTGAGTCCATCGATCTCGCCGAAGATCGCAAGCGCTTTGGCAAGTTGCTCGACGAGTTGCAGATTCCGCAGCCGCCCGGCGCCATCGCCACTTCCATCGACGAAGCCGTGGCCGGCGCGAACAAGGTGGGATATCCCGTGCTGGTGCGGCCCTCCTACGTGCTCGGCGGGCGCGCCATGGTCATCGCCTACGACGACGAGTCCGTCGTCAAATACATGAAGGAGGCGGTCGAGTATTCGCAGGAGCGTCCGGTGTTGGTCGACCACTTCCTGGAAGCCGCCATCGAGGTCGATGTCGACGCGCTCTCCGACGGCGAGGATGTCGTTATCGGCGGCATCATGCAGCACATCGAGGAGGCCGGCATCCACAGCGGCGATTCCTCCTGCGTGCTCCCCTCCGTTGACCTGACGCCGGAAGTGCTCGCCACCCTGCGCGATTACACCTTCCGGCTGGCGCGCGCGCTCAAGGTCATCGGCCTGATGAACGTGCAATATGCCATCCAGAAACATAATGGCGATTCCAAGGTCTTCGTGCTGGAAGTGAACCCGCGCGCCTCGCGCACCGTGCCGTTCGTTTCCAAGGCCACCGGCGTGCCGCTCGCCAAGATCGCGTCACGCCTTATGACTGGACGCAAGCTGCGCGAATTTCTCTCCGAGAATATCGAGCGCGCCTCCGACCTCGACACCGGCGCCTGCTTCTACGTGAAGTCCCCAGTCTTTCCCTGGTCCAAGTTTCCTGGCGTGGACACCGTGCTCGGCCCGGAGATGAAGTCGACCGGCGAGGTCATGGGCACGGCCGACAACTTCGGCGAGGCCTTCGCCAAGGCGCAGATCGCCGCCGGCAATCGCCTGCCCACGCACGGCGCCGTCTTCATCAGCGTCACCGATCGCGACAAGCCGCAGGTGGTTGCCATCGCGCAGCGCTTCGTCGATCTCGGCTTCCGCCTGGTCGCCACCAGCGGCACGGCGACTGTCCTGGAAGCCGCCGGCCTGACGGTGGAACGCGTCTACAAGGTGAAGGAAGGCCGTCCCAATGTCGTCGACCTGATCAAGGGCGACCGCATCCAGCTCATCGTCAACACGCCCCACGGCGCCGAGCCCTGGTTCGACGAAAAATCCATTCGCCGCGCCGCCGTCACCCATCACGTCCAGTGCATCACCACCCTGGCCGCCGCGCGCGCCGCCGCCGATGGCATCGCCGCCCTGCAACAGGGCCACACCTCCGTCCGCGCACTTCAGGCCCTCCACGCCCAGCGCGCTTCCGTTCGGTGATTACACACTGGCGCAATGATCGAATCGATTTTTGACCAAGTGTCATCCTGAGGCGAGGGCGCACGCCCGAGTCGAAGGATCCCGCAGTCTGCCTGCGTTAACCACACCGCCAGTAGGCAGTTCAATCCAGATTTGTTGTACGGGTGCGTCGCGACCCTAAGATCGTGTCATTCCGAGCGCAGCGAGGGACCTGCTGTAGTCACCACCCAAATGCACGGGTTCAATCAATCTTCAATCCGCAGTCTGCCCTTGGCCCCCTTGTTATCATCTACTTTGGATCGCGAGCAAGCTGGTCCCATCACTTATGAAAAACTTCCTTTGCGTTCTCTGTGTCCTCTGTGGTTCAGCTTTCGGTCAACTCCGCCCGGTCCACACTTTTTCTATCGTCGCGCGTGATCCCGCCACCGGGCAGATCGGTGTGGCCGTGCAGTCACATTGGTTCGCCGTCGGCCAGATCGTGCCTTGGGCGGAAGCGGGTGTGGGTGCGGTGGCGACGCAGTCCTTCGTGGATCCCAGTTATGGGCCGAACGGGCTGGAGTTGATGCGGAAGGGAACGGCGGCGCCCGATGCGCTGCTCCAACTGCTCGCCAAAGACAAGTCCAACAACGTTCGCCAGGTCGCGATGGTTGACGCGGATGGCCGCGTGGGTGTGTTTACAGGGTGCAAGGACATACAAGCCGCTGGGCACGAGTCAGAGCCCAAAGGAGCAAAAAGAATCGATCAGATGATCAAGGCGCATGACGGGTCCTGCGAGAGTTCGTTCACCCGGGGAGCGGACTACTCGACAGAAGCGAATCTCATGGCGAACAAGAATGTATGGCCCGCCATGTTTCGCGCCTATGCGGAATCCAAGGGCGATCTAGCCGAGCGCCTGCTGGCCGCGCTCGATGCCGCGCAATCTGTCGGCGGCGACATTCGCGGCAGGCAATCCGCCGCGCTGATCGTGGTTGAAGGCAAGCGCCAGAACAATCCCTGGGAGGGGCGCGTCTTCGACCTCCGCGTCGATGATGCCCCCGAACCGCTCAAGGAATTGCGGCGACTGGTCTCGCTCCAGCGCGCCTACAACCATATGAACGCCGGCGATCTCGCGGTCGAGCACAAGGACAACGAAGCCGCCCTCAAGGAATACACGGCGGCGGAAGAGATCGCCTCCAAAACCGAGGGCGTTCTCCCCAGCCGCTTGGCGGAGATGATCTACTGGCACGCCGTCGCGCTGGTGAACATGAAGCGCGTCGAGGAAGCGCTGCCCCTGTTCAAGAAGTGCTTTGCCATCGAAAAAAGCTGGGCCGAGCTGACCCCGCGCCTGCCCGCCGCCGGGCTGCTGCCCAACGATCCCAGGCTCATCGCGCGCATCGTGCAACAGGCATACAGCCCCTCTCGAACTCCTGCCGAGACTCCGAGCGGTTTGATTGCGCGCTGCCCGGCAAAAGGGAACAAGGCCGGCTTCTACAGCACGATGAGCGACAGCACAGGAGAGACGATCTCCTTATGCACGTACTGAATGAAGAGGGAATCAGCTTCAGCATGCTCACGGAGCGATGTGACCCGCATCATGGTGCCGGGGCTGCCGCCGGTTGACACTGTACGTCTGCCGCAGACGTCTCGCGGCACCGGAGGCCCGCCATGGATTTGCAGCTGACCGACGAAGAGCGCGAGTTGTTGCGCGAAATGCTGGAGGAACATCACCGTAACCTGGTGCTGGAAATCGCTCGCACCGACCATCACCATTTCCGCCAAGTCCTGCGCACCAAGCAGAACGTGCTGGAAGGATTGCTGGCCAAGGTCGCCGGAGAATTGGTCACCGACTGATGTTCCGCGGTATGCTGGTGGCGCCAGGAACTACAAACTAGGACATCTCGAAACTATGCTCCTACACGGAATTTTTCCTCCCATTACGACGCCCTTCTATCCCGATGGCGACGTCTACTACAAGAAGCTGGAAAGCAATGTTGACCGCTATTCGCGCTCCCCGGTCGCCGGACTGGTCGTGCAGGGCTCGACCGGCGAAGCCATCTTGCTTAGCGACCAGGAACGCCGCGACGTGCTGAAGGCGGCCATGGCCGCGGCCACGCCTGAAAAAGTCATGATCGCCGGCACCGGCATCGAATCGGCCAGCGAGACTCTGCGCCTCACCGAGTACGCTGCTTCGCTCGGCTACGACGCCGCCATGGTGCGCACCCCGCATTACTACAAGGGCCAGATGAATCGCCCGCAGAACATGTTGGCCTTCTATCGCACCGTGGCCGACCGCTCGCCGCTGCCGCTCGTCATCTACAACTTCCCGCAGGCCACCGGCTATGATATTCCCGCCGACGTGGTCATCCAGCTCGCCCAACACCCCAACATCATCGCCATCAAGGAATCCAGCGGCTCCATCGAGAAGGTGCAGAAGATGGTGGCGCACACTCGCCACATCCAGCGCCAGGTCACCGTCACCGAGGTGCAGGAAGCCTTAACCGGCCGCATGAAGAAGGCGGCGGCATCAGCGTCGGGCAGCCTGCCGATGGTGGGGACGCCGTCGTCCTCGGCCGTGGCCGTCATGGGCGCGCTGAAGACCCGGCAAAAAGAAGTCGGCTTCCAAGTGCTGGTCGGCGCCGCCCAGAAGCTGGAGCCGTCGCTGGCGGTGGGGGCGGTGGGCGCCATCCTCGCCTTTGCCTGCTGCGCTCCGACCGCGTGCTTCGAGATTTATGCGGCGTGGAAAGAAATGAACGAAAAAGTCGCGCAGGAAAAGCAGGCGCGCATTGCCGAGGCGGCGCAGAAGGTGGTCAGCGAAATGAGCATCCCCGCCGTCAAGTACGCCATGGACCTGAACGGATATTTCGGCGGCCCGGTGCGCCTGCCGCTGCTGCCGCTGACGGCGGAGGAAAAATCCACGGTCGATCGCCTGATGGCGAATATCAAGAATTAGCTGTCAGCTCTCAGCTTTCCGCCGTCAGCTACTACAAAGACAAAGGGCCGCTGCTCGCGGCCCTTTATTGTTGAAGTTGAAAGTTGAGGCAAAGCTGATAGCTGAAAGCTGAGAGCTGATAGCTGCGTTAAGCAATCTTCTTGCGCTTGCGGTTGGGATTCGTCACGTGCACGGCGCGCGAGGCACCCGATTCTCCGCCGTCGCGAACCGCTTCCTCCTCGGCGAATACTTCATCCGATCCCTTGCGCGGCGGACGGCCACGCGTGCCTGGTTCATGCGCCGGCTGAAGCTCGGCCGCGCGTCCTGCCGCCGGACGCTCCGGCCCGGTCGCGCGAGCGGGCCGCAACTCGCCTGGTTGCCGGTTGCGCGACGTGTCCTGCGCCCGCGCCGCCGCTTGCCGGCGAGCCTCGAAGCGCTGCTGGCGTGTCCCTCCCGCGGGCAGGTTCAAGGGATGCGTGCCCGGATCTTCCCCTTCGCTTTCGCCGGTGCGCGGATCGACGATGTAGAGCAGGTCGGCGAGGTCGTTGGCGTGCTCTTCCTCGTCTTTAAGAATGCCTTCAATCATGACGCGCGTGGTGGGATCCTCGTCGGAGAAGTAGCGGATCATCTCGGTATACACTTCGATGACGATGCGCTCGGCGATCAGGTCTTCCTTGATCATGTCGCCCAGAGTTTCGCCTTCCACGTACTGCGAAACCGAGCGTTCCAGCAGCGAGCGGGGATTGAAGTCGGGCTTGCCGCCGAGTTGCTGGATGCGCTCGGCGATCTGGTCGGCATGCTCGCGCTCGGCGTCGGCGTGTTCCTTGAACTCGTCGGCCACGGAGCGGCCGTGCACGCCGGTGGCCATGAAATAGTGGTGCATGTAGCGCAGCACGCAGACGATCTCGGTGGCCAGCGCCTCATTGAGAATGGTGATGGTGCGGTCCTTGTCGCCGCCATAGGCTTGGGTGACGGGACCTTCTTGGATTTTCTCGATCGCGCGCTGGCGGAGTTCTTCGACGTCGCGGACGAATTGTGGCATGGGAGCCTCGCTTGCCGGAAGGATAGGAGGAACCGGCGGCTGTTTAGATTCGGGGTGGGAGGGAACAGATGCCCTGTGGAAAAACGCTGTCGGCTGTCAGCTCTTAGCTTGCTGCCGTCGGGATCAGTTCTCGGTGGGTAACAGCGGGAATACTGTATCCAGGTTGGTTTATCAGGCCACAACTTGCGTTGGCGGGGAGGCCTCGGCTACCATGAATAACGAACGTCCGTTCGGGTCGGGAGACGAGCATGGCAGGGCGGAGAAGCAGCGCGGCGCGCCGCAAGTTTGAGCCCAATGGCGAAAGCAAGTTCGAGCGCCGCCTGGGAGAAATCCTGGGCCACGCGACCGAGGTGTTTTACACCAAGGGTTACGAAGGCGCTTCCATGCGCGATCTGTCGCGCTCGAGCGGCATGTCGCTGGCCGGACTCTACTACTACTTCGAATCCAAGGAAAAGCTGCTCTACCTGATCCAGAAGCACACCTTTTCCACCATCATGGCGCAGGTGCAGGAGAGGCTGGGAAAGATAAGCGATCCAGAAGAGCGAGTGCGGGTGTTCATCCGCAATCACCTGGAATATTTTCTCGCCAACCTGAAGGCGATGAAGGTGCTGTCGCACGAGGACGAAGCGCTCACCGGGCCGCTCGGTGCGGAGATCGCCTCGATGAAGCGCGATTACTATCGCGTCATCCGGGGTTTGGTCGAGGACCTGCGGCGCGACAAGGGAAAAGAGTTCAACGGCGGAGTTTCCTCGCGGGTGGCGGCGCTGAGCCTGTTCGGGATGATGAACTGGATTTATACCTGGCACAACCCGCGCCAGGACAAGGGCGCGCCGGAGCTGGCGGAGGAGATGGCCGACATCTTCCTGCGCGGACTGTTGGGAACATCTTCATCTTCAAAGCCGGGCCCTGTGGGGAGCGCGGCGGGGCAAAAATCCACAGGACGCGGACAGCGCGCCGCGTCATCCAATTAGCTGAAGCGATCGAAGCTGAAAAAGGAGCTTAGGATGGCAAGCACCACTCAGACGGTTGAAGGCACCAAACCGCTTGTGCACTTCCGCAAGGATGGCGGCGTGGGGATCATCACCATGGACGATCCGCCGGCCAACACTTACACCTACGAAATGAACCGCCAGTTGGACGAGGCGATCCTAACGGCGCGCATGGACAACGAGGTCTACGTCATCGTCCTGACCGGCGCGGGGGAGAAGTTTTTCTCGGCCGGGGCCAACATCAAGATGCTGGCGAGCGTGGACCCGACCTTCAAGTACTACTTCTGCCTGCACGCCAACGAGATGCTGCTGCGGCTGGAACACACGCCCAAGCTGGTGATCGCGGCGCTGAACGGCCACACCGTCGGCGGCGGCCTGGAGATCGCAATGGCGGCGGATTTGCGCATTGCGCGCCAGGACGCGGGCAAGATCGGGCTGCCGGAGATCAACCTGGGCGTTCTGCCCGGCACCGGCGGCACACAGCGGCTGTCGCGGCTGGTGGGCAAGTCGAAGGCCATCGAGCTGATCGTGACCGGCAACACCTTCTCGTTCGAAGAGGCGAAGGAGATGGGAATCATCAACGACATCTTCGAGCGCGAGAACTTCCTGCAGAACGTGCTGGAGTACGCGCGGCAGTTCTGCCCGCCGAACAAAGCGGCGAAGGCAGTGGGGAACATCAAGCGATCGATCCAGACGGGGTGGGAGATCCCGATGGAGTCGGCACTGGCGGTGGAGCGCGAGCTGCAGGCGCTGCTGTTCAACAGCCAGGACGCGAAGGAAGGGCTGGCGGCATACGTGGAGAAGCGGCCGGCGGAGTTCAAAGCGAAATAGCAGTCGTCGGTCGACGGTCGATGGCCAAAGCAAACAAGAAAACAGCGGGCTGGTACTCGGTTCGAGTGTTGCTGAAATGCACGGGCAAGGGCCAGCCCGCGAAGGTGCCGCTGTTTGAGGATCGAATCATTCTCCTTCGTGCGGCGACTCATGCCGAAGCACGGAAAAAGGGCAGGCTGCTGGCTCAGAGGTCCGAGGTCCCGTACAAGAACTCACTCGGCAACATGGTTCGATGGCGGGTCAGTCATGTTATCGATTCGATTGAGCTCTTTGAAGATGAGTTCAGCTACCGCGGCCCGAAGGACGGAGCGCAATTTTACTGGCGATTCATCCGTGCTGTCGACCCGGCAAAAAGGTTAAAGCGAGAGCGCACCATGAACGAGCTGTATTGAAGGCGGAAAACATGGCGACAGCAACGCAAGCGAAGATTGAAGCCGGCAAGCTGCTGATTGGCGGCGAGTGGCGGGATGCGGCTGGCGGGAAGAGATTCGAGACCGTCAATCCCGCGACCGGAGAAGTGCTGACCACGGCGGCGGAAGCCAGCGCGGCGGACGTGGATGCCGCGGTGCAAGCGGCGCGCAAGGCCTTCGACGATGCAACTGGCCCGTGGCGGAAGATGTCGGCCAGCGAGCGCGGCCGGGTGCTGTGGAAGATTTCCGAGCTGGTGGAGCAGCATATCGACGAACTCGCTGAGCTGGAAACTCTCGACAACGGCAAGCCGATCTTCGAATCGCGCTACGTGGACATGCCGATGGTGGCCGACGTCTTCCGCTACTACGCCGGATGGGCTACCAAGCTGCACGGCGAAACCATCAACATCAACGAAGGCGCATTCACTTACACGCTGCGAGAGCCGGTTGGGGTAGTGGGCGCGATCGTGGCGTGGAATTTCCCGCTGCTGCTGGCGAGCTGGAAGCTGGGTCCGGCGCTGGCCTGCGGCAACACCGTCGTGCTGAAGCCGGCGGAGCAGACGCCGCTGACGGCGCTGCGTTTTGGCGAGTTGTGCCGCGAGGCGGGGCTGCCGGCGGGCGTGCTGAACATCGTGACTGGCGGGCCGGAGACGGGCAAGGCGCTGGTGCAGCATCCGCAGGTCGACAAAGTCGCCTTCACCGGGTCGACGGTGGTGGGCAAGGAGATCATGCGCTCGGCGGCGGACACGCTGAAGCGCGTGTCGCTGGAGCTGGGAGGGAAGTCGCCGAACATCGTGTTTGCCGATTCCGATCTCGACAGCGCGGTGAAGGGCGCGATCAACGGGATTTTCTTCGGCAAGGGCGAGGTCTGCTGCGCCGGCTCGCGGCTGTTCGTCGAGAAAAAAGTGGAAGACGAGTTCCTGACGAAGCTGGTGGAACGCACCAAGAAGCTGCGGCCGGGCGATCCGCTGGATCCGAAGACCAGGCTGGGCGCGATTGTCAGCGAGCAGCAGATGAAGACCGTGCTGGGGTATATCGAAGCGGGCAAGAGTGAAGGCGCGAAGGTGATGATCGGAGGCAACCGCGTCGAGATCGGTAACGGCAAAGGCTACTTCATCGAGCCGACAATCTTTGGCGGCGTGCGCAACGACATGAAAATCGCGCAGGAAGAAATCTTCGGGCCGGTGCTGGCAGCCCTGCCGTTCGATGACATCGAGCAGGTAGCCGAGCAGGCGAACCGCAACTCCTACGGGCTGGCGGCGGCCATCTGGACACGGGACATCAAGAAGGCGCACGCGCTGTCGCGGCGGTTGAAGGCGGGCACGGTGTGGATCAATACCTACGGACTGATGGACGCGGCGCTGCCGTTTGGCGGGTTCAAGCAGTCGGGGTTTGGCCGCGAACTGGGCGCGGCGGCGCTGGAAAGTTATACGGAAGTGAAGAGCGTGTGGTTGAGTCTTTAGTCGACCATCGACCGTTGGCGAAGTTGGGGTGAGGGAATGCCAGGAAAAGTACTGAAGATCGGGCAGTTCAGCGACTGGGTTGGACTGTTTGACGAGTGGCGCAAGGACATCGGCATCAACCAGGACGAGGTTGCCGAGTTCAAGTTCGACACGCTGTACGGCGCGATCGAGACCGACGAGATCCAGTTCGGCCACTACAAGGGCCGCAAGAAGTGGGAGAACCTGCGGCAGATCCCGACGCAACAGATGCGCGACGCGCTGATGAACCTGATCGTGTACCAGGGCGACACCGAGTTTGCCTCGGTCGAGCAGCAGCGATGGCTGTATGAGACCGCGCCCACGGACTACGATCGCCGGGCGCTGCTGCGGGTGTGGATCGAGGAGATGCGGCACGGCTGGCAGATGTGCGCGCTGCTGGTGGACCACTTCGGTCACTCGGGCAAGGTGGAAGCGCAGAAGATGCTGGAGCGGCGGGCGTTTGAGAACAAGCGGCTGCTGGGCGCCTTCAATGTGGACGTGGACAACTGGATGGATTTTTTCACCTACACGGATTTCGTCGACCGCGACGGCAAATTCCAGCTGCAGATGCTGAAGTACTCGGCCTTCGCGCCGCTCGGGCGCTCGATGTCGTACATGCTGCGCGAAGAGGCGTTCCACATGGGCACCGGCAACGACGGCCTGGCCCGGGTGGTCAAGGCCGGGAAGGTGCCCGCGTGGCTGATGCAGAAATATCTGAACAAATGGATCTCGGGATCCTATGACCTGTTCGGGACGGACCATTCGTCGTCGGCGCACTGGGCGTACGTGTGGGGGATCAAAGGGCGCTACGACGAGCCGAAGAACGCGCTGGAACCGGACATGGACGATCTGAACGATTACAACCGGAACCTGTACCGCGACGAGGTGGCGGGGCTGATCGAGCGGCTGAACAAGTATCTGCCGGCGGGCACGGAGCCGCTCTACGCGCCGAACATCAAGTTCGGGCGGGCGATCGGGCGCTGGGCGGGGCAGAAGTTCCATCCCAAGACGGGCGAATCGATGGACGACAAGGCGTACGAGCAGCAGATCAACGACCTCATGCCGACGCCGGCGGACAAGCAACTGCTGGTGGACATCATCAAGAACGAGAAAAACTGGATTGCGGAGAAGGCGGGCGCGCGCGACCCGCTGGAAACGATTGGCGAAGTCCGGAAGTCGGCGATTAACCTTTAGCTATCAGCTGTCAGCCAGCAGCTATCAGCAAAAACGGTGCTGCTTTAGCTGAGAGCTGAAAGCTGACAGCTGAAAGCCTTTCATGTCGAGTCCAACTGCTGAAATCGTCGCGAGCTACACGCTGAGCGAGCTCATGGTCGCCAGCGCGGCGCGGGAGATCCGCGACCGCGAGGTGGTGTTCGTCGGCATGCGGCTGCCGTTGATCGCCTTCGTGGTCGCCAAACGCACCCATGCCCCCAACGCGGTGGGGCTGTTCGAGAACGGCGTGATTCGCGCCACTCCGGCGCCGGAGCTGATCTACACCATGGCCGATCCGCCGAATATCCTGGGCGCAACCCAGTGCCTGGACATGCTCAGCGTGATGAGCCTGCTGCAGTCGGGAAGAGTCGATTTGGGGTTCCTGGGAGCGGCAGAGGTGGATCGCTTCGGGAATCTGAATTCAACTCAAGTCGGTGTGGCGCGGGTCTCCGACCCGCGTGCTCGGGTCGAAGACCCGAGCCACACATTGACTCGCTTGCCAGGCTCCGGTGGCGCCTGTGACATTGCGTCGCTGGCCAACAGATTCGTGGTGTTGCTGGAACATGCCAGGCGGCGGCTGCCGGAGCGCGTCTCGTACGTGACCAGTCCAGGAAATGGAGACGGCGCCGGATGGCGCGCGCGGGTTGGCCTGCCGCGTGGCGGCCCGAGCGCGGTGATTACCACCAAAGCGGTGTTGCGATTTGGCGAAGATGGCGAAGCACGATTGGCATCGGTGCATCCGGGAGTGGCGGTTGAGGACGTGGTGGCCAATACCGGATGGAAGCTGCGGGTCGCCGAAGATGTGACCGTGACGCCAGTGCCGAGTGCAGCAGAGTTGCGGGCCATTAGGGAGTACGACAAGGAAGGGTTTTGGACGAAGTGAAGCAATTTACGAATTGACGGAGTTTCGAATTGACGGATTCCCGCATCGTCTGAACTGAATTCGTAAATTCGTAAATGCGAACATTCGCCAATGGATGTGCCTATGGCAACGGCAAAAAATCTGACTTATCAGCGGCTGATGGTTTCGCTGAAGGCGCCGGTGGCGGGCATCGTGCTGGCCAATCCGCCGCTGAACGTCATTGATGTTCCGATGATGGAAGAGCTGCTGGTGGCCTTGGAGGATTTGGAGACCAGGGCCGACGTCGCAGCAGTGGTCATTTCAGGCAGCGATCGCGGATTCTCCGCGGGGGTGGACGTGGCGGCGCACACTCCCGACAAAGTGCGCGACATGCTGGTGAAATTTCATTCGGTGATTCGGGCCCTGGTGGCCACCCGCAAAGTGACGATCGCGGCGGTGCGCGGCAACTGCTTCGGCGGTGGCGCGGAGCTGGCGGCGGTGTGCGACCTGGCGTTCACCACCGAAACTTCAAGCTGGGGCTTTCCGGAGATTACCCTGGGATGCTTTCCGCCGGTGGCGGCGGTAGTGCTGTCGGCGGTGGTGGGACAGAAGCGCGCGGCCGATCTGATCCTGACCGGGCGTCGCATCAGCGGCGAAGAGGCCATGCACATGGGCCTGGCGAATGAAGCTGTGCCGGAAAACGAGCTCTCGCAACTGGTGGACGATACCGCGCAGCGGTTGTCGAAGCTGAGCCCGGCGGCGCTGGCCGCCACCAAGAAGGCGCTGTACACCTGGGACGCCATGCACTTAGACAAAGGCCTGATGCGCGCGGAGAAAATCTACCTGGAGGAGTTGATGCCGCTGGAGGACGCGCGCGAAGGCATCCGGGCGTTCATGGAGAAACGGCAGCCGGTGTGGAAAGGGAAGTAAATTTGTAATTTGGTAATTTGTAATTTGCGAAGTGAGTAACCGCGCGGACGCGAATTACCAATTACAAATTGCAAATTACAAATGACGAAGCTGAAAACAATGCGTGAGGCTGTCGCGGACTTCGTTCCGGATGGCGCCAGTGTCGTGCTCGGCTGCCAGATGGAGCAGATGATCCCATTCGCCGCCGGACACGAGATCATGCGGCAGAAGCGGCGCGAGTTGCGCCTGATCGGGCCGATTTCCGACATCCTGTTCGACCAGATGATTGGCGCGGGCTGCGTGAAGGACGTGGTGGCGGCCTGGGTGGGGAACGTGATGATGGGCTCGGCGTACAACTTCCGGCGGGCGGTAGAGGCGGGCGAGATTCGCGTCTTCGACATGAGCAATTTCACGGTCGCGCTGTCGCTGCAGGCGGGCGCGATGGGAGTGCCGTTTCTTCCGACACGCAGTGCGATGGGCAGCGACGTGCCGAAGGGCAATCATTTTTTCTACAGCATCTTTTCGCCGTTTGACGGCAAGGAGCCGCTGCTAGCGGTGCGCGCCATCAATCCTGATGTCACGATTGTGCACGTGCAGCGTGCCGACGCCGCAGGCAACGCGCATTGCTGGGGCAACTTCGGCATCATGCCGGAGGCGGTGAAAGCGGCGAAGCGCGTCATCGTGACGGCGGAGGAGATTGTCGCGCCGGAGGTGATCTCCAGCGATCCCAACCGCACTGTGATTCCCGGGTTCCTGGTGAGCGCGGTGGTGGCGGCGCCGAAGGGGGCACATCCGTCGCCGGTGCAGGGCTATTACAAGCGAGACGACGCGTACTTCCGCCAGTATCACGAGCAGACGAAGACGAAAGCGGACTTCGATGCCTGGGCGCAGCGCTGGGTGTACGGAGTCGCCGGCCGGGAAGAGTATGTTGATCTGCTGGGCGAATGCCGAGTCAAGGAGTTGGGGGTAAAGAAGCACGCGTACGCGGCGGCGGCCGATTTCGGATATTAGGAGTTCTTGGACCACTGAGACACGGAGGCACGGAGAACAGGGAAAGCCGCTTTTCTCCGTGTCTCCGTGACTCCGTGGTGAGTTGAAGTATGGATTATGAAATCACCCCGACGGAAGTGAAGCAGAAGCTGGAGAGCGCGGAGCCGCCGGTGCTGCTCGACGTGCGCGAGCCGGTGGAGCTGCAGATGGCGCACCTCGAGGGCACGGTGAACATGCCGATGGGCGAGGTGCCGATGCGTGCCAACCAGGAGCTTGATCCGGAGGCGCATATTGTGGTCGTCTGCCATCACGGGGTGCGCTCGCTGAACGTCACCAACTGGCTGCGGCAACAGGGATTCGAGAGGGTGCAATCGATGCGCGGCGGGATCGACCGCTGGTCGCGCGAGGTGGACTCGAAGGTGCCGACATACTGAGCTTTTAGCCATTAGCTCTTGGCTTTTAGCCACGCCGGTTCAGCTAACAGCTAAGAGCTAACAGCTAAGAGCCGAATGAAAAAGGAACTTGTAACTCTGAAAATTAACGGGCGCGTGCACGAGTTGGCGATCGCGCCCAACCGGCTGCTGCTGGATGTGCTGCGGGTGGAACTCGGGCTGACCGGGTCGAAGCGAGGTTGCGACGATTCCTCCTGCGGTGCCTGCACGGTGCAGTTGGATGGCCTGCCGGTGCTGGCGTGCGCGCTGCTGGCCGCCTCCTGCCAGGAGCAGGAGATCACGACGGTGGAAGGCATCGCGGAGCACGGCTCGCTGGCGGCCATCCAGAAGGCGTATGGCGACTGGGGCGGCGCGCAGTGCGGCTACTGCACCCCGGGGTTCATGATGACCGTGGACCACCTGCTCACGGAGAACCCGAATCCATCGGAAGACGATATAAGGAGCGCGCTCAGCGGCAACCTGTGCCGCTGCACCGGCTACATGCAGATGTTCCAGGCGATCAAGGCGGCAATCGAGGCGGAGCGGAAGGGAAGAGAGGCGGGCCAATGACCTACGTGGTGGTGACCATCAAGCAGGTCAAGGACCTGGAGGCGTTTCGCGAGTACGCGGTGAAGGTGGCGCCCATCATCGAGCGCTACGGCGGCAAGTACGTGGCGGTGGACAAGGCGCCGGAGGTGCGCGATGGCGAGTGGCCGTTTGTGCGCACCGTGATTGTCGCGTATCCCAACATCGCGGCGGCGCAGAAGTGGTACGACTCGCCGGATTACCGGGAGATCATTCCCATTCGCAAGCGCGCGATCGACGCCAATATCGCCCTGGTGCGCGATCCGGAAGAAGCCGGGATCGATATGGACCCGCGGAAAAGCGGCGCATGAGCGAATTTTCCACCATCGGGAAGCCGGTTGCGTTCGTCGATGCGGCCGAGAAGACCACCGGCCACGGCAAGTACACCGACGACCTCAGCGTGCCGGGGATGCTGATTGGCAAGATCCTGCATTCGCCGCATCCGCACGCGCGCATCAAGAGCATCGATACCAGCCGGGCGCGCGCGCTGCCGGGCGTGGTGGCGGTTGTCACCGGTCAGGATGCGCCAACGACTTACGGAATTCTCCCCATCGGGCACGACGAGCACGCGCTGGCGCTGGACAAGGTGCGCTACGTCGGCGACAACGTGGCGTGCGTGGCGGCGTTGGACGAAGCGACGGCACAGAAGGCGCTGGAGCTGATTGATGTCGACTACGAGCTGCTTCCGGCGTGGTTCGATCCCGAGCAGTCCATGAAGGCCGAGGTCGGCTTCATCCACGAAAGCCGTCCGCACAACATCGAGAAGGAATATCACCACACCTTCGGCGATCCGGACAAAGGGTTCGCCGAAGCGGACCACGTGGCTGAGGCCCGCTACATCGCCAACGAGGTGACGCACGCGGCCATGGAACCGCACTCGACGCTGGCCTCGTTCGAGCCCGACCCGCACACCGGTAAGCCGGGGCGGCTGACGGTGTGGTCGTCGACCCAGGTGCCGTATTACCTGCAACACAAGTTGTCGCTGGTGCTGGACATGCCGATGTCGCAGATCAGGGTGATCAAGCCGCTGGTCGGCGGCGGCTTTGGCGGCAAGAGCGAAGTCATCCCGCTGGAAATCACAGCGGCCATCGCGGCGCGCGCGGCGCACGCCCCGGTGAAGATCACCTACACGCGCGAGGAAGTGTTTTGGGCGCACCGCGGGCGTCCGCGCACCATCATCGACCTGAAGATGGGGGCGAGGAGGGACGGACGAATCACGGCCGTGGCGGCGCGGGTCATCCAGGACGGCGGCGGCTACTGCTCCTATGGGCCGGTGACGATTCTCTATTCCGGGGCGCTGCTCGGGGCGCTCTACGACATCGCCAACGTGCGCTACGACGGTTATCGGGTGCTGACCAACAAACCGGCTTGCGGGGCGATGCGCGGGCACGGCACGGTGAATGTACGCTTCGCCTTTGAATCGCAACTGGACGAGATCGCAGTGGCGCTGAAGTTGGACCCGGCGGAGGTGCGGCGTCGCAACCTGCTGCAGCCGCCCTGCGTGACGGTGAACGGCCTGCGCGTGTTGAGCTACGGACTGCCGGAGTGCATTGAGAAAGTGGTAAGCGCATCGAAGTGGAACGAAAAACGTGTGGCCCGGGTCTCCGACCCGGGAACGCGGTTCAAAGACCCGCGCTACACAAGCAATCGTGGCCTCGGACTTGCCTGCTCGCATTACGTAAGCGGGGCGGCGAATTCCATCATTCGCTCCGACATGCCGCACTCGACGGTGAACATCAAGGTGGACCGCGATGGCGGAGTGGTAGCGTACACCGGGGCCTCGGAGATCGGGCAGGGCTCTGACACCATGACCGCGCAGATCATCGCCGAGGTGCTGGGCTGCGACCTGGCGCGAGTAAAGGTGGTGGCCGCCGATACCGACCTGACGCCGATCGACCTCGGTTCCTACTCCAGCAGGGTGACGTTCATGAACGGCAACGCGTCGCTGCGGGCAGCGCAAGAGGTTAAGAAGAAGATTGCGGCAGCGGCGGCGCGCAGGCTGAATTGCGCGACAGACGACGTGATATTTCGTGGGGACATGGTTTTGCGCAAGGGCGCGGAAAATGTAGCGCGGACGCCCTCGTCCGCGAGCCAAAGCGCAGCGGAGATCCTGGAGAAAAAGGATGCGCCGCGAGGAAATCCGGCTGATGTAGCCCGGCCGCCCTCGGCCTTGGACGTGCGAGCCCAGGGCCGCGTCGAAGGCCAAACCCTGCGCGGCTCGGTGCAGCAGAAGAGAAAAGAAGAAGGCACGAAGGAGTGGATGACGTTCGAAGAAGCCGTGGTCGGGGCGATCGATTTCAGCGGCGCGCTGACCGGCACTGGTTCGTACGCACCGCCCGCGGAGGCCCGCGGTGGACAGTTCAAGGGCGCGGGAGTCGGTCCGTCGCCGGCATACTCCTACTCGGCGCAGGTGGCGGAGGTCAGCGTCGACGACGAGACCGGCGAAGTCACGGTGCACAAGATCTGGGCAGCGCACGATTGCGGGCGCGCGTTGAACCCGGTTGGCGTGGAAGGCCAGGTAATCGGCTCGGTGTGGATGGGGCTGGGCCAGGCGCTGGAAGAAGAGATGGTGTGGAAAGACGGGCTGCTGATGAATCCCGGGATGCTGGAATACCGGTCGCCCTCGGCAGCGGAGTCGCCGGAGATTGAGTGCTTCATCGTGGAGAGCGTCGATCCCGAGGGCCCGTTCGGCGCCAAGGAGGCGGGCGAAGGCTCGCTGGCGGCGACCATCCCGGCCATCTCGAATGCGATCTACAACGCGGTCGGCGTGCGGTTGCGCGAAGCGCCGTTCACGCCCGAGCGCGTGCTGGCGGCCTTGCGCGCCAAGAAGGGCGAGAAGAAGTTGAACATGACGCGCGACGTCGATCCCACGGCTCCCGCGACCTTCCCCGAACATGGTGGCGCCCTTTGGTTCAAGGGCAAAGGCCCGGCGCGCCATGCGCTGGACCCCTCGCGCGTGGCACAGCCCCCCTCGGCTGTGCTGGGGGACGACTAGTGGCGCTTCCCGACTTCCATCTCCTGCGCCCGCGCACGGTCACCGAAGCAGTCGAGCTGCTGGCCAAGTACGCTGCCAATGCGCAGATCGTGGCCGGCGGCACCGACCTGATCCCGTCGCTGGGACAGCACCTGTTCGCGCCGCGCTGCCTAGTGGACATCCGCGGCATCAAGGAGCTGCGCGGAATTCGCGAGCGTGACGGCGGGCTGGAAATCGGAGCGCTCACCACCCTGACCATGATCGAACGCTCGCCGGAGATCGCGCGCAGCTATCCCGTGCTGCACGAGGCCGCGAAAACGGTGGCTTCGCCAGTGCTGCGCAACATGGGAACCCTAGGCGGGAACATCTGCCTGGACACGCGCTGCCTCTGGTACAACCAGTCGCTGCAGTGGCGGAAGTCGTGCGGATTTTGCATCAAGAAAGACGGCGACTTGTGTCACGTCGCACCGGGTGGAACGAAGTGCTGGGCGGCATTTTCCGGCGACACGCCGCCGGCGCTGCTCTGCCTGGAAGCGGAGATCGAAATTGCCGGGCCGCGAGGCACGCGGCGTGTTCCGCTCAGCGAGTTCTATACCAACGTGGGCGACGCGCGCATCAAGCTGGACAAAAACGAGCTGCTCACCCGCGTGCTGCTGCCGGCGAAGACGGCGGGCTGGCGCGGTGTCTATCGCAAGCTGCGGATTCGCGGCTCGATTGATTATCCCCTCGCCGGTGTGGCGGTCGCGCTGAAGCGCAGCAACGGCCACGTGGCGGAGGCGAAGGTCGGCATCACCGCTGTAAATCCGGCGCCGCTGCTGGTGAAGGGCGCAAGCGAGGCGCTGGCGGGCAGGGAAGTGGACGAAGAACTGGCGCTGCACATCGGCGAACTGGCGGCGCGCACGGCCAAGCCGCTGACCACCTCGGCGTTGACCCCTGAATACCGGCGCGAGATGATTCGCGTATTCACCAAGCGAGCGCTGCTGGCCGCCTTCGGAGATTAATCATGCCCGACGATTCACGATCCGTGGTGCAACTGGCGGTAATCGCGAGGTGGAAGGCGGGCCTGCGAACATCGACGTGATCACCGACTGCCACATTCACATCCACCCGCCCGACCTGGTGCTCAAGCCGGGACCGCAGGCGCTGCTGGAAGCCAGCCCCGATTACGAGCGCATGCGCCAGTTTGCGCGATCGCCCGCGACCTTCCTGAAGTACCTGGACAGCATTGAGGTGGAGCGGGCGGTGCTGATCGGGTCGGTCTCGCCGGAGGTGATCGGCATCGATTCCAGCATTAACGGTTTCTACGCCGAGTATGCGCGCACCGATCCGCGGCGCCTGATTCCCGCCGGCGGGCTGCATCCGCGGCAGGCGCAGAACTTCATGGCCGAGCTGGACAATTTTCTACGGCTCGGAATTCGTGTCATCAAGATCCATCCTCCACACCAGCTTTTTTATCCCAACGAATACCTCACCGGGCTCAACGAACTGGAACTGCTCTACCGCGCGGCGGAGGCAAACGGAATTCCGGTGATGTTTCACACCGGCACGTCGATTTTTCCCGGCGCGCGCAACCGCTACGGCGATCCCATCTACATCGACGATGTCGCAGTGGATTTTCCCAAGCTCAAGATCGTGCTGGCGCACGGCGGGCGCCCGCTATGGATGAATACGGCGTTCTTTCTGCTGCGACGGCATCCGAACGTGTATCTCGATATCAGCGGCATTCCGCCGTCGCGGCTTCTCGAATGGTTTCCGCGCCTGGAGGAGATCGCGCCCAAGACGCTGTTCGGCAGCGACTGGCCGGGACCCGGCGGAGTGGACATCCGGCGCAATATCGAAGCCATCCGCAGATTGTCATTATCGGAGGGCGCGAAGGAACAGATTCTCGGCAAGACCTCGCTGGCCCTCTGGGCTGCTTGAGGTAGCAATTAGCGATTAGCATGTAGGATTGCTGAGGCGTCGACCATCGACCGTTGACCATCGACTCATGATTACCGACTGCCACATTCACATTCAGCCGCTGGAGATGTTCAAGCCGGAGGCGCTGCGCCTGATGAAGGCGAAGCGTCCGGAGTTCGCGCTGATCGAGGAATTCTGCCGCTCGCCGCGGTCGTTCCTGAAGCACCTGGATGCGGCGGGGGTGGATCGCGCGGTACTGATCAACTACGTAGCGCCGGAGGTGATCGGGTTCACCGCCGGGGTGAACGAGTTCGTCGCCGAGTATGTGAAGCAAGATCCGCGGCGGCTGATCCCGTGCGGATCGCTTCATCCGCGGCACTCGGCCAACATCATGGCCGACGTGGAGCACTTGGTTCGCCTCGGCATTCGGCTGATCAAGATCCATCCGCCGCATCAACTGCTCTATCCCAACGACTACCTGCGCGGGGTGAAAGAACTGGAAATCATCTATCGCGCCGCTGAAGCCAATGGCATTCCGGTGATGTTCCACACCGGCACGTCGATTTTTCCGGGCGCGCGCAACAAGTACGGCGATCCTATCTATGTGGACGATGTGGCGGTGGATTTTCCGCGGCTGAAAATCCTACTGGCGCACGGCGGGCGTCCGCTGTGGATGGACACGGCGTTTTTCCTCATCCGCCGACATCCGAATGTTTTTCTGGACATCAGCGGCATTCCGCCAAAGACGCTGCTGAAGTATTTTCCACGGCTGGAAGAAATTGCCTCCAAGACGCTGTTCGGGACGGATTGGCCGGGGCCAGGCGTGCCCGATATCAAACGCAACCTGGACGATTTCAAGGCGCTGCCACTGAAGCCGGAGGTGCGCGAGCAAATCCTGAGCAAAACGGCTTTGGGTATCTGGCCGCAATAGCACAAAAACGGCCACAGATGGACACAGATCTACACCGATGAGATATCAATTCCATCAGTGTTGATCTGTGTGAATCAGTGGCCGTTCGTTACTTTTTCTTGGCTGCACCCGCGGCTGCCGCCGACTTTCCTTCCAGTTCATCCGCCAGGCGAGTCGCGCCGTAGATGTTGCGCAGCGCCTCCATGATGCCGCGCGAATCCACGTGCAGCGAGCGTCCGATGACGTCTTCGTACTGGAAGCGCCAGGGCAATGACTGGATGTTGCCATCGAAGATGATGCCCACCACCTCGCCCGCCTTGTTCACCACCGGGCTGCCGGAGTTTCCGCCGATGATGTCGGCGGTCTCGATGGCGTTCAGCGGCGTCGCGAGCTTGATCTTCGACTTGTTCTGCGTCCAACTCGGCGCCAGGTTGTAAGGCTCCTTGTTGCCATGCTTGGCGGCGTGCTCGTAGGCGCCGGCAAAGGTGGTGAAGTAGGGAAGCTTCGTGCCGGCGGGCGCAACGCTGCCGCGGCCGTCTTCGGTGTAGCCCTTCACCACGCCGTAGCTGAGCCGCAGGGTGAAGGTCGCGTCGGGATAGGAGTCGGTGCCAAGCTCGGCAAAGCGGATCTTTGACAGGGTGGCGCCGTCACGGCGCTCTACCGAATCCACCTCGTCGTCGTATTGCTTGCGGTACTTGCGCGCTTCCGGATCGATGTCGCGCATGGCGACGATGAGGGGGTCGGTGCTGGCATTCACCGCCGCCACGCCGCCTTCATACAGCTGCTTGCGCACCGCCACCTCGTCGAGCTTGGTGCCGGAGATCAGGGCCTCGGCCACCTGCTCCGGCGTCTTGCCTTTCAGGACTTCGGCCGTGGCCGGATCGTTCGCCAGATGGTGCTGCAGCTCGCCCAGCGACTGGGTCATGATCACCGTTTCCAGGTCCTTGTACACCGGCGCCGTGGAGAACAACTGCTGTTCCAGCGAGGGCAGGGCAGAGTCGCGGTACTCGCGCAGCCGTTCGCCGTTCGGCTTCGCTTTCTCCACCGCCGCGCGCACCAGGATCCTGGCGAAGGTGGCCAGGTCACCCCGGAAGCCGGCGCGCCGCTCCAGGTAAGTGACGGGCAAAAAAATCTGCTTGTAGGTATTCTCCGCCCGTGCGACTTCCGCCCAGGGATCGCCGAACTCCTGCTTCTTCTTGGGATCGGAATTGATGCCCTGCTTCAGCTTGTTTTCTTCTTCCTGCTTGGCGGCCATCAGTGCCTTGTCGAGCAGGCCGGACTGATAGCCGGTGAGCGCCTTGACCGAATTCTCCAGGCCGAAAATGTCTTCCTGGGCGCGGCGCGCATTTTCCGGCGACTGGGCGGCAAAGCTCTTCAGGGTGCTGATGCGGTCCTTCAACGATTGCAGCACCCAGGGATAGCTGGTGTCGCGCAGGAACTCCAGCTGCGCCATGGTGAGCAGTCGCCCGGTGGAGCCGGGATTTCCGGAGACGAAGATCAACTCGCCATCGCTGACGCCGGCCTTGGACCACTTCAAGTGTTGCGTGAGGTTTACCGGCTTATCGTTCTCATAAATACGAAAAAATGTGATGTCGAGGTCGTAGCGCGGATATTCGAAGTTGTCGGGATCGCCGCCAAAGAACGCGGCCTGGAATTCGGGCGCGAAGACCAGGCGCACGTCGGTGTATTTCTTGTAGCGATAGAGGTTGTACATGCCGCCGGCGTAAAGGGTGACGACATCGCAGCGCAGCCCGGTGGACTTGGTGCACTCGCTCTCGATGGCCGACATGGCGGCGCGCTCCGCGGTGCCGGCTTCGGCGGCCGACATCCCCAGCTTGGCGGCGCCCTGCACCCTGGCGGTGACGTCCTCGATGCTCTCCAGGACATTCAGTTCCAGGTCCGGGCACTTGGCTTCGTCCGCCTGCGTCTTGGCATAGAAACCGGTTTTCATGAAGTCCTTGCCGCCGGTGGAAAGCTGCTGCACGCAGACCGCGCCTACGTGGTGGTTGGTAAAGGTGAGGCCGTTGGCGGAGACGAAAGAGCCGGAGCCGCCATTGTTGAAGCGCACCGAGGAGAGGCGGACGTGATCGAGCCAGGCCTGGGTGGGCTCAAAGCCATACTTCGCCTTGACGCGGGCTTTGGGAAAAGCGTTGAACAGCCACATGCCTTCATCGGCCGGCGCCAGGCCCGCCAGGATAATGACCACACCGATCAATACGATTGCGCGTTTAAACATGATCCGTCTCCCATGCCGGTTCGGCATGAATGTGAATTCCATAACTTGTCGCCTTCGCCAAGACAGCAGCGGGGGTGACTCACAAAACTTTTGAATATACCTTGCCGGGCGCGGCCCGGCAACGAGGCCAGACGGCTCATCCCAGCTGTTCGCAATCCAAGCCCAATTTGGAATTCGCGGTAGTTTGCGATATGTTAGCCGGTACTCTTCCCCATTTTGTGCCGTGCACCGGGCTCTGTACCACCTGCGTATCATCCCGCATCAATAGGATTGCGAGGCGTTTATGTCCAGCAGCACTCTTTCGCCCAAGGGTTTGGAAGGAGTTGTCGCGGCGGTTTCCAGCATTTGTTACATCGATGGCGACCGCGGCATCCTGGCCTACCGCGGCATTGATATTCATGAACTCGCCGAGAATTCCACGTTCGAGGAAACCTGCTACTTGTTGTGGTTCGGCAAGCTGCCCAACCGATCGGAGCTGAAGGATTTCGCGCGCGCGCTGGCGGAGGAACGCAAGCTGGATCCGGCCATCCTCAACCTGCTGCGCCAGGCGCCGCGGCACGCGCTGCCCATGGACGTGCTGCGCACCGCGGTTTCCGCGCTCTCGTTTTACGATCCCGAAGAGAACCTCAACACCCCGGAAGCGAACCTGCACAAATCGTTGCGGCTGACCTCGCAACTGGCGATGATCGTGGCCGCCTATGACCGCATTCGCAAGGGGCGCCCGGTCACCGATCCGGACCGCTCGCTGTCGCATGCGGCGAATTTCCTGCTGATGCTGAATGGCGAGGCGCCGTCGAAAACCGCGGAGCGCGCCCTGGACATCGCGCTGATCCTTCACGCCGACCACGAGCTGAACGCTTCCACGTTCGCCGCCCGGGTCACGGCGGCCACGCTGTCGGACATGCACTCCGCCATTACTTCCGGAATCGGGGCGCTGAAAGGTCCGCTGCACGGCGGCGCCAACGAAGCTGTGTTCAAGATCCTCTCCGAAATCGCCAAGGCCAACGCCGACCCGGTGGAGCACGTCAAAGGCTTGCTGGCGCAGAAAAAGAAGATTCCCGGCTTCGGTCACCGCGTGTATCACACCGAGGACCCGCGCGCCACGCACCTGCGGCAGATGTCGCGCGAACTGGGCGAATCCAGCGGACAGGCGAAGTGGTGGGAGTACTCGCACAAAATCGAGCAGTACATGAAGTCCGACAAGAAGCTGAACGCGAATGTGGATTTCTACTCGGCCTCGACCTATTACACGCTGGGCATCGATCTCGATCTGTTTACCCCGATCTTTGCCGTGTCGCGCATCAGCGGCTGGACGGCGCACGTCATGGAACAGCTCTCCGACAACCGGCTGATCCGTCCACGGGCAGACTACGTCGGCCCGGCCTATCCGCAGAAATACGTGCCCATTGACCGGCGGTAGCAGCTTTTAGCAATTAGCGATTAGCGATTAGCCTTTCCTCAAGCGGTTGAGGATGCGGCATCTTTGCCAGGGTCCAGCCGCAGTAAGAAATCTCACGTAGGTCAGCCGCCCCCGGCTGCCCTGTGCGTGATTCCCTGAAATATATTGGGTAGGCTTGGCGCCCCGGTGGGGCTGCCTCCCGTGTTACCCAGCTTATAACGCGGCAGGCGGCCCTGCCTGCCGCTACTACGCACGCTGCGAGAGCGTAAAATAGCATCGTGGGGAAGATAGAGCTAATTGCTAATTGCTAATCGCTAAGAGCTGTAATGCGCCGCGCCTACCTGGACAATAACGCGACCACGCCGCTTCTGCCCTCGGTGCTGGAGGCGATGCAGCCCTACTTCATCGAGCAGTTCGGCAACGCATCCTCCATCCATCACCACGGCCAGCAGACGCGGGCGGCGGTGGAGCGCGCCCGGGAATCGGTGGCGGCGTCGCTCGGCTGCCGTGCGCCGGAGGTAGTGTTTACCAGCGGCGGGACGGAGGCCGACAACCTCGCCATCTTCGGCATCACGCGCCCGGGCGATCACGTCATCACCAGCGCCATCGAGCACCACGCCGTGCTCAACGCCTGCAAGCGGCTGGAGGCGCTGGGCTGCGAGGTGACCTACATCCCGGTAGATGGGCAGGCGCTGGTTTCGCCCGATGACGTAAAGCGCGCCTTGCGGCCGAATACCCGGCTGATCAGCATCATGATGGCGAACAACGAAACCGGGGTGCTGCAACCGGTGAGCGAGATCGGCGCCATCGCCGCCGAAGCCGACGTTTACTTTCACACCGATGCTGTCCAAGCGGCGGGCAAGGCGGCGATTGACGTGAGCAATCTCCGCTGCGACCTGCTCTCGATTTCAGGACACAAGATCCATGCGCAGCAGGGCGTGGGCGCGCTTTACGTGCGCAAGGGAACCCTGCTGCAACCGATGCTCTATGGCGGGCGGCATGAGCGCGCGCGACGTGCCGGGACGGAAAATGTTGCGGGCATCGTCGGCCTGGGCAAGGCCGCCGAACTGGCGCGCGCCGGGTTCACGAACCGCGAGGTGGAGCGCATTCGCACCCTTCGCGATCGCCTGGAACACACCGTCATCGAGACCATCGATTCCGTGGGCGTCAACAGCTCCGGTGCGCCGCGCGTCCCCAACACCAGCAGCATCTATTTCGATTTCATCGAGGGCGAGGCGCTGGTGATTGCCCTCGACCTGAAGGGCGTGGCGGTGTCGACCGGCGCTGCCTGCTCGTCCGGCGCGATTGAGCCTTCGCACGTGCTGACGGCCATGGGCCTGTCGGCTGACCGCGCCCGGGCCAGCCTGCGTTTCTCCATCGGCAAGCAGAACACCAGCGAAGACGTTGACCTGCTGCTCTCAATCCTGCCCGAGACCGTGTCGCGGCTACGAGAACTTTCCCCGGTTTACAATAAAGCTATTAGCTCTTAGCTGTTAGCTTTTAGCCGGCATAACGATGGCTCAACCGAGGAAGGGAAATAAGGTCAGCCCGCAGGTACTTGCAGCCGCTCGCAAGCGACTGGCTGCAATTCGGCGAAAGGCTGCGAGACAAGACCAGATACTTCTCCGCTGCCCGAAATGTCTCCACTACGTGGTCGGTATCATTTCGGAAAGCGGGCAATACGTCCACCGCACGGGCGAGCGGTCAAATTTGTACTGCTCGTGGTCTGAGTGCAAGCCGTACGGCCATTGGGTCCCGCTAAAGAAAGCGGTCACTGGACCTGCTCCAAACGACGGATCAACTTGCTGCCTCAAACCACGGCGCGGAAGGCAGCCGCTTAACAAGGTAATACCCGCAGCTGCAGCTAAAAGCTAAAAGCTAATGGCTTCTTCTCCTATTGCCGTCGCCATGTCCGGTGGAGTTGACTCCTCCACCGTCGCGGCCATGCTGCGCGCCGAGGGCCGGGAAGTGATCGGGCTCACCATGCAGCTCTGGAACCAGCGCCGCCTGGCGGGTCAGAGCGGGATGCCGGAGACGGTGAGCGGCCGATGCTGTTCTCTGGATGACGTGTACGATGCTCGCCGCGTGGCCGAGACGCTCGGCATTCCCTATTACGTGGTGAACCAGGAGCGGCGCTTCGAGGACGAGGTGGTGCGGCCGTTCATCGGCGAATACCTGTCCGGCCGCACGCCCATCCCGTGCAGCCTGTGCAACAACCACCTGAAGTTCGATCAGCTGCTGATCACGGCGCGGCAGATCGGCGCCGAGCAGCTTGCCACCGGACACTACGCCCGCGTTGAGTTCGACGCGGCGCGCCAGCGCTGGCGGTTGCGACGGCCGGCCGATCTCAGCAAGGACCAGACCTACTTCTTGTTCGGCCTGACCCAGGAGCAGCTCTCGCGCACGCTGTTTCCATTGGGAAATCTGCGCAAGACCGAGGTGCGCGAGCTGGCCCGCCAACACGGGCTGGCGCTGGCGGAGAAGCCGGACTCGCAGGAAATCTGCTTCGTTCCCGACGGCGACTACAAGCAGTTCATCGACGCCTACCTGGCGGAGCAGGGCGAGTCGGCTGCCCGACACCTCGGGCGAACTGGTCACCGCGATGGCGAAGTGATCGGCACGCACGCCGGCATTCACAACTTCACCGTCGGCCAGCGCAAGGGCCTGGGCGTGGCGACGGGCTCGCCGCTGTACGTTTTGGAGATCAAGGGCGAGAAGCGCCAGGTAGTCGTGGGCGGCGGCGAAGAGCTGTATGTCGAGACGCTGCGCGCCCATCGCCTGAACTGGATCGCCGTGCCCGAGCTGCGCGAGCCGATGCGCGTCGCGGTCAAGATTCGCAATCGCCACGAGCCCGCGCCCGCCGTGATCGAGAAGTCCGGCGATGACGAAGTGCTCGCCACCTTCGACCAGCCGCAGCGCGCGGTAACGCCCGGGCAGGCGGCCGTGTTTTACGACGGCGACGTGGTGGTTGGCGGCGGATGGATTGCGTAACCGGGATTACTGCCGGGTGGTCACCGCGATCTGCAGCGTGGCGTCAATCTCCTTGACATTAGCGCTGGTAGCTTCCCAAAGCGTTGTCCGGCCGGTCAACGCATTCGTCATATAGAGTTTTGAAATCGAGTACATGCTGATGCCGTCGTAGACGTTGTCGACGTAGTCCACCCGGTCGATGATGTAAGGGTGTCCCTTCCAGGCGACGATAAACGGGCGTTGCTCATTGACGGCGGCAACCAGTTCCGCCGCCTTGGGCAAGTTATGCGGTAGGACCTCGGCCTTGAGGTGGATTTTCGCGCCATCTTCCAGGGTGTAGTCCCCGGTGATCCGGCGGCCGACCGCGTCAACTTGCACGCTGCCCGTGCACAGGTTGTTGAACAGGTGGGTTGCCCAAAATCTGGCGCCCATTCTCGCTCCCCGGGCCTGGATTACGTAGGCCACAGCGCGCGCCCAGCCGTCGCTCTCGCATAGTTCGGCAGGCACTTCAGGAGTGGCAGGCTTTTCGTCTTTCGTCTTGCTGGAAGGCGCAGGCTGGGCAGGCTCGCCCACCACGTTGATTCCGCCCTTGATGTTCTCCACGTCTTCGTTGGTCCATACCCGCTTGGCCTTGGGCTTGTCGGGCCCCGCTTGCGCTTGCGCGTGGGCGATGCAGGAGGAGCCAAGCAGGCCAACCAGCAACAGCGAAGCGATTCGCAGGACAAGACTTCCGGCAGCAAAGCGCATGGCCCAATTTAGCGCTTCTAGGACGGCGCGGGTAATACTATCCGGGTGTCGTCGATGACCGGAGTACCATGCCGGTATGCCAGGTGAGGAATCCTTCTTTCGCAACGCCGCCGACCAGGCGCTCGATGACGAAACGGCGCGTCAGATCGCCGAGCAGGAAGCCGCGCTCCAGCAGAATCCGGAGTGGGCGGAGGGCTACTACCACCTGGCGCAGCTGTTGCGCGTGCGCCACCAGCGCGATGAAGCCAAGCGTCACCTGCTGACCGCGCTGGAGAAGAAGCCCACGCTGGCTGACGCGCACGTCGCGCTCGGGGAAATCTACATTGTGGAAGGTGATTTTGACCGGGCGCGAGTGCACGCCGAATTCGCCGCTGCTTGCGGCAATCCTCGCCTGCTGGAGCAAATGCAGCGCAACCGTGCCGGTTGACCGGCTTCCCCAATTCGCATTCCCAAATCTGCATTGCAACCCGTGGTCAGTGACGGAATTGCGGCCACGATGACACACGCGGAGTGATAACTGCACTTATCGAGAGGAGGCCGCCGGCACAGGCGGCCTTTGTTTCGCTTCGGTTAACCCTTGTCTGGACCGGAAAACCGGGCCCTTCGGCGTTGTATACTTTTGGGCTGCGATCCAGGCTTTGAGCTTCATAGCTGGCTCTGGCCAGCAGAGGAGAAATTCAGATGGCGACGGCGACATCATCCAGCGCACTTAACTACGCTCGTGAAAATCAGAAGCGGTTCCTGGAAGAGCTGAAAAACCTGCTGCGCATTCCCAGCATCAGCACGCTGGAAGAGCACAACCAGGACACGGAAAAGGCGGCCCAGGTCTGTGCCGACGATCTGAAGCGCATGGGCTTCGAGCACGTCGAGATCATTCCCACGGCAACCAAGGAACGGCCCAACGCGCACCCGCTGGTCTATGCCGACTGGCTGCATGCCGCCGGAAAGCCGACCGTCCTGTGCTACGCCCACTATGACGTCCAGCCTGCGGAGCCGCTGGACGAGTGGAAGTCGCCGCCCTTCGAACCGGCCGAACGCAACGACAATATCTACGCGCGCGGGGCGGTGGACGACAAAGGCCAGCTCTGGATGCAGCTGAAGGCCTTCGAGTCGCTGATGAAATCGGGGGACGGCAAGCTGCCGATCAATGTCCGCGTGGTCCTGGAGGGCGAGGAGGAGGTGGGCGGAGAGTCGATTGCCGACTACGTTCGCGCGCACAAGGACAAGCTGAAGGCGGACTTTGCGCTGGTCACCGATACCGAGCTGTTCGCGCCCGATCTGCCCACGTTGTGTGTCGGCCTGCGCGGGCTGTTGTATACCGAGATCGAGGCCCAGGGCGCGGCCACCGACCTGCACTCCGGCATCTACGGCGGAGCGGCGCCCAATCCGCTGTTCGCGCTGGTGGAAATCCTCAGCAAGCTGAAGGACGCCAGCGGCAAGATTCTGATCCCGGGCTTTTATGACAAGGTGAAAGAACCAACCAAGGCCGAACTGGAGGCCTGGCAGCGGCTGCCGTTCAATGAAGAGGAATACCGCAAGAAGGAAGTGGGTTCCAACGTCCTGACCGGCGAGCCGGGCTATTCAGTGCTCTATCGCACCTGGGCGCGACCCACGCTGGAGGTCCACGGCATGCCGGGCGGGTTTGTCGGCCAGGGCGCCAAGACGGTGATTCCGGCGCGCGCCTCGGCCAAAGTCTCCATGCGCCTGGTGCCGGACCAGGACGAGAACGACATTTTGAAGAAGTACACCGACTACGTGAACAAGCTGACGCCCAAGGGCATCAAGCTCAACATCAAGGTGCACAGCAAGGGCCCGGCCTGCGTGGTCTCCACCGACAACCGGTATATCAAGGCCGCCACCGACGCGCTGCACGAGATCTTCGGTAAAGATACGGTCTATATTCGCTCCGGCGGGTCAATTCCCATCGTCTCCGACTTCGAGAACGAGCTGAAAATTCCCAGCGTGATGATGGGCATGGGCTTGCCCGACGACAATTTGCATGCTCCCAACGAGAAGTTCCACATTCCGAACTTCTATCGCGGGATCGAGTCCATCATCCGGTTTTTCCAGATCCTGGGGCAGTAAAGGGAGCGGCAACAAATTAGAATTGGGGGGCGCAGCGGCGCCCCTTTTTGGCTGGAATGTCGCTAGGTTATTACTCAGTGGTTATCGCTATAATAAGCAACACCAGTTATCATGTTGAGAACTAGACTCCGAAGATCTCAAGCCCACGATGCCCCGGCGGCGCCTGCAGCCGAGGCGCGCCCCATGCTGGAACTGGTTCGCCCTACAGCCGAAAGTCATGCCGGCCAGCGAGACCGAGTGCTGGCTGAAATCGTCGAGCAGACGTACCGGGAAACCAACGCCAGCGGGGCCGCCCTGGCCTTGGACGTGGACGGGCACGTGGTGTGTTGCGCGCGCGCCGGCGAGTACGCGCCGGCGTTGGGCGCGGAATTGGACCGCGAGTCGGGAATCTCGGGGTTGTGCCTGCGCACCGCTGAGATGGTGCGCTGCAGTGACGCCGCGAGCGATGCCCGTGTGGACCGCGAAGCCGCCGGCCGCCTTGGGATCTCGTCGATTCTGGCCGTGCCGATCGCGGTGAATCACGCCACCGTCGGATTGCTCGAGGTCTTTTCGGCATCGCCGGGTGCGTTTGGCATTCCCGAAGAAGCTTCCGTATTTCATGCCGCCCAGCGGTTGGCGGCGGTGCTCGGCGGGGAGCCAGAGCGGGCAATCAGGGAGGACAACTGGGATTCGCTCCTCGAGATCCTCTCCGAGCCAACGGTATGCGAGCCGGTTGATTCCGAATCCCGCGCCACAATCGTAAGCGATGCTTCGCTGATGTCCGAGGCGGTTGCGCCCGTGGAGGACGTTCCGCCGGTGGCGTCGCACCCGGTGCCGCAGCCGGAGGCAGTCCCAGAACCCGCTCAGCATATTGAGCTTCAGAGCTTGGCGTCTGCCGGTTCCATCCTGGAAACCGCGCCAAAGCGTCGCCTGATGCTGTTCGTCGGGGGACTGGCGCTGATCGCCGTCGGCGCCCTGGCGCTCTCCATTCGCAGTGGTAATACGGCGCCGAGAAAATCATTCGCCGTCGTGGAGAAGCTGCGCAATGCGGCGCAACAGGGCCAGCCAACGGCGCAGTTCGAGCTGGCCAGGCATTACCAGAACGGGCAGGGCGTCGAACCCAACGATGTCGAAGCCGTGCGATGGCTGCGGGAAGCTGCCCGGCAGGGTGACGCGGACGCGCAGTATGAACTTGGGAACGCCTATGCCGACGGCAGAGGCGTGGCCCCGGACATGGTCAACGCCTATGCCTGCTACGTGCTGGCCGGGGCAAATGGAAACTCCGCCAGCGACGAGGCCCTGCGGCGGCTGACGCCCCACATGACCAGCGCCCAGATCGCGCAGGTGCGCTCGACCGTCGGCGAGATGTACCTGGAAGGACGCGGCACGCCGGTGGACTACATTGGCGCCTACGCCTGGTTCCGCCTTGCGGAATCGGCGGGAAGTTCCGACGGCCGGAGCGCCCGGCGAGCGGTGGCGTCGAAAATGACGAAGCGGCAAATTGCGGCGGCCGAACTGCGCGCCTCCGATTGGCTGAAGCATCACGGCTGAGCTGTCCATCTGAGCCAATACAGCTAGGGCTTCTTCCGCTCAGCGCGGAATAACCGTTGCTTGTCTGCACCATTTGCGCTACAGTAATCGCTGGCTCCGGCAGTATTCTCCCGCCTCCGTTTTTTTCCTCATCCAACTGGTCGTACTCGTGGAACAGGCAAACGCTACAATCTGTGTGCAAGATGCTGGGTTCTTCCACAGGGCGCCACAATATGTAGCGTTTTCTGTCTTGACGCCGCCCCCTCGCGACGGTACATTGACTTCAAATCCGTGCTACCCGGGTTCACCGGGCACGATATTTGGAGCGGCGTCTCTCCCAGCCGGAACGCGCCGCGTCTCCCGCAATGGCCGTAGCGGGGTGTACGCAACGTGGTGTAGAAGGAGTGGACGTTGCTCAAACTGAAGAAGCTCCAGATCCTCGGATTCAAGTCGTTCTGCGACCGCACCGAGTTGAAGTTCCACGGCGATGGCATTGCGGCCATCGTCGGCCCCAACGGTTGCGGCAAATCCAACATCTCGGATTCCATCGCCTGGGTCCTCGGCGAGCAGTCGGCGCGCACCCTGCGCGGCGCGCGCATGGAAGACGTCATCTTCGCCGGCACCCGCGACCGCAAGGCCACGGGCATGGCGGAAGTGTCGCTT
This sequence comes from Terriglobia bacterium, assembly GCA_963797035.1. Taxonomy (GTDB): domain Bacteria; phylum Acidobacteriota; class Terriglobia; order Terriglobales; family Acidobacteriaceae; genus JAIQGF01. The sequence goes on along the minus strand of CAWCOC010000015.1, from coordinate 102,405 downwards.
ACCCTGATTGATCCCACCGTGTACGACGGCCCCGACGCCCAGGACGAACCCGAAGTCGAGATTCACGACGAGATGTCGGAGGCGGACTGGGACGAGGCTGCGCAGCGCGAAAAAGCCGCCGAAGAGACGGAGGAATACCTGGCCGAAGTCCAGCCCGGGCAGGTGGACGAGATTCCTCCGGTCCAGATCGTCGGGCCGGGACCCACGCTGGTGCGGGAGGTGCCGCCCCCAGTCGAGGGCGACGATCCTCCCCCCTCCCCCACCGTGGTGGACGGGCAAGCAGCGCCTCCTGCCGTCGTTCTAAAAATCCGGCGGCGCAAGTTCAAGCAGGCTTTCCGGGCCGGCGAGATCGTGGTGACGCGCCGCTTGTTCCGCTCCGGTGACAGCGAATACCTGCTCAACGGCAAGCTCTGCCGGCTGCGCGACATCCAGGACATCTTCATGGGCACAGGGCTCGGTCCGGAGTCGTACGCGATCATCGAGCAGGGAAGAATCGGGCAGATTCTCTCCAGCAAGCCGACCGACCGCCGCGCCATCATCGAGGAAGCGGCGGGGATCACGAAATTCAAGACGCGCAAGCGGCTGGCCGAAGCGCGGCTGGAAGAGGCCAAGCAGAACCTGGCGCGGGTGAACGATATCTTCGAGGAAGTCACGCGCCAGATGAACTCGCTGAAGCGCCAGGCATCGAAAGCCGAGCGCTACGCCCGGTTGCGCGACGAAATGCGCGGCAAGCTGCGCCTGGTATTGGCCGGCAAGTTCGCCCAGCTCAAACGCGAGGCCGAGGGACTGGAAATCACGCTGAGCACGCTCGGAGAAGAGCTGCGGGCGAAAACCCAGATTGTCGGCGAGCTGGAGCTGGAACAGGCCGAAGGCACGCAGCGGGGATATGCCATCGAGACCGACGTGCGCAACAATCGCGAGCGCCTGTCGGCGTTGACGCGCGAGATTGATCGCGCCTTCTCGCGCCAGCGCACCAACGACGAGCGCTGCACCGAGCTCACCCAGCGGGTGGAATCGGCCGCCGCCGAGATAACACAAACGCGCCTGCGCCTGCTGGGTATCGAGGCGGAACGCGAATCGCACCGCCAGGTGCTCGAGGCCGCGGAAGGCGAAGTTGCCGACGCGCAGCAGCAGGCGCTTACGGCTCATCAGGAAGCCACCGCGGCCGCCGGCGCGCTGGCCGATATCGAGAGTCGGCAGGAATCGCGGCGCGCCGCCATCATGGAGGCCGTGGCCTCCGCCTCCGCCGTGCGCGAGCAGTTGACCCGCGCCCAGGAGCACATCACCGGCCTGGAACGGGAACTGCGCCGTCTGAACCACGAAATCGAATCCGGAAGCGAGCAGATCGGCACCTTCGGCGATCAGCGAGGGCAGGTTGCGTTCGAGTTCGAGAGCGCATCGGAGCGCGTCCAATCCCTGGGGCAGGACATTGAGCAGACGCGCGCCGCGGTCAGCGAGAAGCGCGCCGCCGAGACCGATTGCAAGCGCCGCCTGGATACCTTGCGTGCCGAGTACGCGACCGCGTTGGGCAAGAAGGGCTCGCTGGAAGCGGTGATTGCGGAACACGGATATTCCACCGAGTCGGTGCGCCGCCTGTTCCAGTCGGGCGCGCTGAACAGCGGCTTTGCGCCGGTCGGCGTGCTCGCCGATTTCCTGGAAGTCGAAGACCGTTTCGAGCCGGTGGTCGAGGACTTCCTGCGCGACGAACTCAACTACATCGTCGTGAAATCCTGGGACGCCGCCGACGAAGGCATGCGCCTGCTGCGCACCGACGTCGCCGGCCGCGCCACCTTCCTGGTCCATCCCAGCGATTCGCAGGCGCGCTTCTCCTTCCAACTGGACGAGGCCGCGCACCAGGCGCCGCAGCACGCGCAGCTGGTCCAGCCGCTGAAGCAGACCATCCGCGTGCTCAACGGGTTCGGCAAGTCGCTGGAAGTCATCCTGCCCAAGCTGCGCGACGGCTACATCGTGCCCGATCCGGCGGTGGCGCGCGAGCTGGCGCTGGAAAATCCGGACGCGTTCTTCCTCTCTCAATCGGGCGAGTGTTTCCACAACGTCACCGTGACCGGCGGCAAGCAGCGCAGCGAGGGGCCGCTGTCCATGAAGCGCGAGCTGCGCGACGTGCTGCGCGTGCTCGAGGAGTTGGAGCGGGCGCTGGTGGAGGAGGAGCGCAAGGCGGCGGTCCTGGCGCGCGACATTGCCGACCTGAGCTCGCTGCTGGAGCGGTTGGAGGCGGACAAGCGCGAGGCCGACCGGGCCGCGCTCACCACCGGCCATAGCTTGCGGCAGTTGGAGAGCGAAGTGACGCGCATCGCGGAGCGGGTGGAGCTGGCGGAGGGCGAAGCGCGGCACATCACCGCGGAACGGGCCACGAGCGAAGCGCTGATTGCCGAGAAGCAGGCCGAACTTGCCGAGCGCGACGCCCGGCGGGCCGCGCTGGAGAGCGAAGCGGCGGCGGCGCAGGAGAGTCTTGCCGGGTTGCGTGCCGCGCGCGATAGCGCCGCGCAGACCGCCTCGGAGATGAAGGCGCAGGCGGCGGCCGTGGAAGAACGGCGGCGCGCGGCCTCGACGGCGCTCTCGCGGGTGGAAGCCATGCGGGCGGAGATCGCGTCGCGGGTCGAATCGCTGGAGTCGCAACAGCAGATGGCGGCGGCCGAACAGGCGCAGCGCGAGATCGAAAATCTGCAGATCACCGAGCAGCTGCTTTCCCTGGATGCGCAGAAGGAACAGGCGGAAGCGCGCGAACTGGAGCTGCAAGCGGAGTCGGAAGAGGTGCGCGGGCGGCTGGTGGAGATTGAGCACCTGTTGCGCGGGGCGCGTCAGGAGATGGACGCGGTGCGCGACCGGCGGGGAGAGTTGTCTGCCCAGGCGGCGAAGCTGCAGTCCGACCAGCAGCACATGTCGGAAACCTGCCTGAACGAGCTCGCTGTGACCGCTGACACGCTGATCGGTGACGAATCGATTTCGCAGCTGGCGCCGGAACAGCTCGCCCTGGAAGAGACCTCTTATCGCGAGCTGCGCGCCAAGCTGGACAGCATGGGCCCGGTGAACATGATGGCCCTGGAGGAGTACCAGGAGGCGGCGCAGCGCCACGGATTCCTGGAAACGCAACGCAAAGACCTGGTCGATTCGATCGAAAATACGCAGAATGCCATCCGCGAGATCGACACCGTCTCGCGGCAAAAATTCCAGGAAGCCTTTGCCGCCATCAACATCAATTTCCAGGCGGCGTTCCGCAAGCTGTTCGGCGGCGGCAACGGCTTCATGCGCCTGACCGACGAAGAGAACGCGGCCGACAGCGGCATCGACGTGGTGGCCTCGCCGCCGGGAAAGAAATTGCAAAACGTGCTGCTGCTCTCCGGCGGCGAAAAAGCGTTGACCGCCCTGGCGCTGCTGGTCGGTATTTTCCAGTACCAGCCGAGCCCGTTCTGCATTCTCGACGAGGTGGACGCTCCGCTGGATGAGACCAACATCGGCCGCTTCACCGAGCTGGTACGCGAGATGAGCGACACCACGCAGTTCATCCTCATCACCCACAGCAAGAAGACGATGAGCATCGCGCCGGTGATGTACGGCGTCACCATGCAGGAACCCGGGGTCTCCAAGCTGGTGTCGGTACGCTTCCACGAGAACGCGCAAGCGGCAACCGCGTAGACGAATCGGCGTGCGCGGCGGAAGTTGGCGTTCTCACAATGCCGCGTAACATGCCGCGCGTGCGCGCGCAGCGCAGCGAAATTTTCCACATCCATTTCCGCTGGACCGCTTGCCCATGGCCTATTTCGAGGGAACACCTCTTCTGTCAATCTTTATTCTTGGAGTGGTGGCTCGCGCCGCCCGCGATTGTGACGGCGGGGCGTTGACAAAAAAACGTGGGCGGCTAGAATACGCGACGTTCACTTGATAAAACTTTTCCGACGTGGCCCACTCCCCACAAGACGTCCTGCTGCACACCGACTTTCCCGACTTGGAACTCTATGCCAGCGGCAAGGTGCGGGACCTTTACCGCGCCGACAACGAGCACCTTTTGTTGGTGGCCACGGACCGCATCTCCGCCTTCGATTACGTGCTCGCCACCGGAATTCCACACAAGGGCAGAGTGCTGACTCAGCTCTCCCTGTTCTGGTTCGACTTCCTCAAGGACGTTGTCCCCAATCACCTGGTGACGGCTGACGTGGACCGCTACCCGCAGCACCTGCGTCCATACCGGGAGCAGCTTCGCGGGCGCTCCATGCTGGTGGTCCATGCCGACATGGTCCCGGTGGAGTGCGTGGTGCGCGGCTACATTTCCGGCTCCGCCTGGAAGGAATACCAGCAGAAGGGCTCAGTCTGCGGCATTCCTCTGCCGCGCGGGTTGCGGGAATCCGACAAACTGCCGGAGCCGATTTTCACTCCGGCCACCAAGGCCACAACCGGGCACGACGAAAATATTTCTTTTGCCGAGATGAAGAAGCACACTGGGGCGGCGCTGAGCGAACAACTGCGCGAACTGAGCCTGCGCATTTATGGAGCGGCCGCGGATTACGCTGCCGCTCGCGGCATCATCATCGCCGATACCAAGTTCGAGTTCGGACGCACCGCCGCCGGGCTGGTGCTGGCCGATGAAGTGCTCACCCCCGACTCGTCGCGCTTCTGGGCCGCCGACAGTTATGCGCCGGGCCGCAGCCAGGACTCCTTCGACAAACAGTACGTGCGCGACTACCTGGAAAAGATTCGTTGGAACAAGCAGCCGCCGGCGCCGGCGCTTCCCCCGGATGTGGCCGAGAACACCAGCGCGAAATACCGGGAAGCCTTTCGCCGGCTCACGGGGCGGGAATTGCAAGTGCAAGCGGCCTGATGTTCAGTGCAAGTGGGCGAGATTATTCTTGAGGTGGATAAGCTAGCGTTGTCGCGGGTGCCGGCATGACTGCGGCGGATTGGCTGATGGTGGCCATCGTGCTGTTTTCCGCGCTGGTGGCGGCCTCGCAAGGGTTCATGCACGAGGTTTTTTCCCTGGCCGGAGTGGTGGCAGGTTACCTGCTCGCGGCCTGGGGCTACCGCCAGGTGGCGCCCTGGTATGCGCCGTATGTGAAGACGCCGTGGGTGGCCGACCTGTGCGGGTTTTTGACGATTTTTTTTGTTGTCGTCCTGCTGGCGGGAGGTATCGGGCGGATTGCGCGCTTCGGCATGAAGGAAGCCGGGCTGCGCTGGTTCGACCGCGCCTTGGGCGGGATGTTCGGGCTGGTACGCGGCGTGCTGGTCGTGATGGTTGCGCTGCTCGCGCTGGCTTCGTTCTCGCCCGGATCCACCCTGCTGGCGCGATCGCGCACTGCGCCCTATCTGCTGGCGCTGGCGCGGGCCGCCATCTGGGTCGCTCCGTCGCAGGTACGGCAACAGTTTCGTGCCGGCATGGCGGCCGTCGCCAACATGCGCGAGGGGCTGCCGCCGGATGCGGATCGTAAGACTGTGCCGGGAGCGCAGCCGGCCCCGGCTAAATAAACGAACGGACAGTCATTAAAGGAGAAGTCCCGTGAAAGACCAACTGGAAGCCCTGGTCCTGCAGATGTACAAGAGCGGCATTCTTTATTCCGAAGCCGTCCGCGAATTCAAGAAGCGCTTCATTCTGACGGTGCTTCAGGAAAACCAGGGAAACCAGTGCAAGGCTGCCCGCCAGCTCGGCATGCACCGCAACACGCTCTCCCGTACTATCTCCGAACTCAAGGTCGACATCCGCAGCCTGCGCGACGGCGCACGCCGTCCTCCTCGCAGTGCCCGCCCCCTCGCCCTGGAGAAGAAAGCGGCGCGCTAAGGGGCACTTTCGCAAGCCGCCAATCCGCGGCAAAAAAATCAGGCACGGCATTGCGCCGTGCCTGTGTGCTGTTCAGCAATCCCAAGCCCGTGGCTAAGGGCGTTTCTTGCGCACCGGCGGCTTGTGCGCCGCCTTGGGCGGAGGCCCGATAAACGCCCCGTTGCTCATGTGAATCATGAACGGGTTCACGTCATAACTAACCGGAGTGCCTTGCACCTTCGACATCGCGCCCTCTTTCGGCATCAGCGAAGCCGCGATCGGCGATTCGAAAGTCAATTCCACATCCGCCTTGTTGTTCTGGATGTCATCCACGGTTGCGGCCAGTTGGAGGGAAGTTTTGCTGGTGGCGATGACCTTGCCTTCGAAGGCGATCGGCTTGCCTTTAATGGCGCCCCACACCTTGTCGGCGGCTTGCTGATTGCCGGAGGTGAGGATGAGCTGGAATTCGTCGAACGACATCTGGTCCACCGGCTTGGAGTTCGCCAGGGTCATGGCTTGCTCGGCCGGCGTGGGCGCGGGTTTGACGGTGAATCCGGCGGGAGGATCGGGGGTGGCTTTGGACTGCGCCAGCAACTGGTCCCAGCCATCTTCGCCGCCATGGTAGACGGTGTAGGCGCGCTTGCCGTAAGCCGTGATCTGGGCCTGGGCGGGCGTGCCGGCCGCCAGGTTCGCGGCCCGGGCGATGTACCAAAGGCCGCGGACATCCTGCGGCTTCTGCTGCAAGTACGCCAGCGCCAGCGGGTACACATTACGCAGATCGTTGGGCTGCGCCTGCGCGGCCATGGAAAGATACTTCTGCGCGTTGGGATAGTCCTTCTGCTGTAGCGCGGCCATTCCCGCCGCTCCGGCGAAGATGACCTGCGTCTGCGCCTTCAGTTTTTCCCAATCGGCCGCATTGAGTTCCGCCGGCTTGGTCGCCGTCTGGACCGCCTGCATGCCTTTCTGCGCATACTGGGCCGCTTGCTGCAAGGCTTGGGCGGCGTTGCCGCCAGGGGAATCGGCCTGTTGCCGGTAGATGTAGGTCAACAGCGCCAGCGCCCGCAGGTTGGTGGGGTCTGCTTGCAGCAGGCGATTGGCCGCGTCCAGCACTTTCTGCATCTCGCCCAGCTGCTGGTAGGTGGCCATGAGCAATTCCAGCGCCCCCATTTTGACCACGCTGTTCGGGTACTGCTGGAGAAAAGTTTCCAAAGCCTGCGCCTTAGCGGCGGGTGCGTTTTGGCTGAGCGCGGTGACGTAAGCGTTGTATTCGGCGGGATCTTTGATGGTTGGTCCGGTGGGCGCAGCTTGGCCACTCGGCGCGGCTTGTCCGCCCTGTGCCTGCGGGTCGGCGCTGGTCTGCGCCAAAGCGGCGGTGGTCAGCATCAGCACAAGGACAATGAGCGACTTCTTCATGCGATGGCTCCTTACTTCGATTCCTGGGAAAGTTGCGACGTCAGTCCCGCACGCCTGTTGGCGCGCGAGATGACACGCGCAGTCCCTAAGGCCATGCGCGCGCCCGGGCCCGGAAGCAAAATTCTTACCACCGCCTGCCCTGGTTCCGCTTCTAAGGAGCAGGACGCTAGAGGCAAGGGATTATAAGAATGTACCTCGCACAAAGGCAAGTTGCGTTACAGGTACGACCTTCCCTGCAGGTTTGATGCGGCTTCGCCGCCAGCCGGATGCATCCGGAACTGCGGAATCGGCCATCCGGCGCGGCTTTCAGGAGATCGGCACGATGAACGACAGCAGCAAGCCCCTGCATGGCAAAGTAGCGGTGATCACCGGCGGAGGGCGCGGCATCGGCCATGCCATCTCCCTCCGACTGGCGGGAATGGGCGCAATCACGGTCCTCTGCGGCCGCTCGCTGAAGACCTTGGAGGCAGCGGCGCAGGAGATTCGCTCCGCCGGCGGCGAGTCCGAGGGCATCGTGTGCGACGTCACCCAGCTTGCCTCGGTGGAAGCGCTGGCCGCGCGCGTGCAAAAAACTTTCGGGCGCACGGAAATCCTGGTGAACAACGCCGGGGTGGGCGATTTCAGCCGTCCGCTGCACGAGCTTGCGCCCGAGGTCTGGGAGCGGATCCTGAACACCAATCTGCGCGGCGTGTTTCACACTCTCCGTTGTTTCGCGCCCATGATGATCGAGGCCGGCCGCGGCGGCGACATCGTCAACATCTCCTCCATCGCGAGCAAGAATCCGCTGCCCAACGGCGCCGCCTATGCGGCTTCGAAGTGGGGGTTGAACGGCTTGAGCTACTCGGTTGCGGAAGAACTGCGACGCTATAACATTCGCGTCAGCGTGGTTTGCCCGGGCAGCACGCAATCGGAGCTGAGCCCGCATGCGGGCAAGGACACGCTGAAGATGCTGCGCCCCTCCGATGTCGCCCACGTGGTCGCCATGCTGGTGACGCAGGCGCCGCAGTCGTTTGCCAGCGAAGTCGTGATCAGACCAACTCAGAAACCATGAGTGAAGTCAAACGTTAGGAGTAAGAAACAAAACGAGAGGGCCTTGGCCGAAGCGCGCTCCCCACATCTGACTTCTTACTTTCCGCCTTGGACCTTTGTGGCTTGCCGCTGACTGCCACGGGTGCTAACATCCCCAGTTTCAGGAAGGGTAATGGAGGTTTTTATGTCCGATCGAGACGGAAACGGCTTTCTCTGGTTCTTAACGGGTCTGGGAATTGGCGCCGCGATTGGCGTGCTCTATGCTCCGCAGTCCGGGCGCGAAACCCGCGAGACTCTGGTGTCCAAGGCCGGGGAGGGACGAAACCTGGTGGCGGAGCGCGCGCAACGCGCCCGCGAACAAGCCACAGAGTGGGTGGACAAGGGACGCGACGTGGTCAGCCAGCAAAAGGAGCAGTTCAAGTCAGCCTACGAGGCCGGCCGGCAGGCCTATCGCGAGGCCACCGAGGGCGAAGGGAAGAGCGTCTAGCCCCCGCCAACCATCATGGAATCGCGATTCACGGTTTTGCTCGTTGAAATCGGCGTTGCCCTGCTGCTGCAGATCGGCATCATGATCGCCATCCTGCTGGCTGTGCGGAAGAGTTCGGCGCGCATGCAGGCGCTGGCCGAAGAGGTCCAGCGGCGCGCCCTGCCGACGCTCGACGCGGCACAGTCGCTACTCACCACGACCAAGCCCAAGATCGAAGAGCTGGTCGCGAACGCCGCCGCGACCTCGGCGACCATCAAGAGCCAGGTCGAGCGGCTCGATGCCACGGTCAGCGACGTGATCGACCGCACCCGCCTGCACGTCATCCGCGCCGACGAACTGGTCACCCGCACCATGGACCGCGTGGAGGAAACCACCGACCTGGTGCATCACAGCGTCGTCTCCCCCGTGCGCCAGCTCGCCGGGCTGGTCCAGGGCTTGACCGCGGGGCTGGGCTCGCTGCTTGGCCGCCGCCATACCCGCAACCACGCCGGCCAGCCGCAAGACGAGATGTTCATCTAGTCGGTTTGCAGTAATCGGTTGTCGGTAAACACGGTATTGGCGGTGAACACAAGCAGGCGTGAAACACCGCTCTGGTTATTCCCGGAATCGTCCCGCCTGAAACGCCCCCAAATCAAATTCCGGTTGCAGCCCGCGAATAACCTGCGTCATCAGCAGCGCCGTGATCGGGGCCAGCAGAATGCCGTCGCGATAATGCCCGGTCGCAACGTAATAGCCGTCCACCTCACCGCGACCGAGGATTGGCAAACCATCGGGTGTGCCGGGACGCAGTCCCGCCCATGCTTCCAGCATGCGCGCCTGTCCGAGCTCAGGAACCAGGATGGCAGCCTTCTGGTGCAGCCGCTGGATAGTACCGGGATCGACGCGCTTGTCAAAGCCGGCGTCTTCACTGGTTGAACCGACGATGATGCGGCCGTCGCTGCGCGGCACCAGGTACACCTCGGGCGCGCGCACCACGTGACGCAGCAGGTCGCGGCGCGGGGCGATCAGCGCCAGCATCTGACCCTTGACGGGCCGGGTGGGCACGCGGCCTGCGCCAAACCCGCCGGCCCATGCCCCGGCGCAATTGACCACCACCGGAGCTTGATACTCGGTCTTGGCAGTCTTGACGCCTTGTACACTGCCGTCGATGACCTTCAATTCGGTCGCTGCATTGCCGGAGGAGATTTCGATCTCGCGATGCTTGGCGGCCTTCAGCATGGCGGCCATCAGCGCCCGCGGGTCTACGCTGCGCTCCTCGAGCAGGATGGCAACACCGGTGTAGCCCAGGCAGGGCTCCAGTGACTTCAGCTTTTCTCCGTCGGAGAGCTGCGTGGCAATCGAGCCCAGCGTGGCGTTCGGGTCCGGGAAATAGATGGTGCCATCGTCGCGCAAGTCAACGTGGCTGCCCGATTCGTCCTGCACGTCCTGCACAAACTCCGGATAGAGCCGCGCGCTCGCCACGGCCAAGGGGCGCAGCACCTCCGGCGTATGCGGGTCGAGAGCGGCCAGCATGCCCGCCGCCGCGTGCGAGGCTTCGTGCCCCGGCTCGCCGCGCTCAACCACCAGCACCTGCGCTCCATGCCTGCGCAGGGAAAATGCCAGCGAGAGCCCGATAATTCCTCCGCCGACGATGATCGCGTCCCAAGTTTTCACCGTGACATTCTACTGTGGCCGAAGAGGCGCGCTGCGTCGAAGGGCCATTTATCTTCTCGGAAACGGGATCCGGTGCGGCTATGCCGGTTCGAAGGTATTCCTAATGCGCGACGCTGCTGGCCTGCGCATGCGAATCATCGCTGATCAACTTGGAGAACACCACCAGGCGCTTGGGCGCCGGTCCGATGTAGTAGGTCGGATAGCAGGTGATCAGCGTCAACTGGCTGTCCGGGACCGGGCGGATGACCGAGAGGTCGTCGGGCTCGACGATTTTCTTTCCCGTCACGCGGTAACGGAACGTCTTGCCATTTCGCTGCACCACCACGGTATCGCCCTTTTCAAGTTCGTGAATGTGCCGGAAAAACGTGTCGCGATGCCCGGTAATCACTGAGTTCCCGAGTTCACCCGGCGCCGGAGTCTCCTTCATGTGCCCCGGTCCCAACAGCAATGCGCGGTGGCTGCTGCCTTCCACCACGACCGAATCCAGATCGATCTTCGGCGCCGAAAGCCGTATCAGGCCGTCGTCTTCAGAATTCTCCGCGGCGGGCCGGGCACTCGGTTGCTGCGCCTGTTGTTGCTGCTTTTGCCATTCGCGCTCCAAATGCCGTTGCTCGAGAAACATTTGGCCGTATTGTGCTCCAACGTAACCCAGCAACAACGCGCCCACGATCAGCAGCACGGGAGAGAAAGAGTGCCGCAGGTCCTGGCGGCTCAGGGAGCGCGCGCGCTGCCGGAGTGCCTGCAGGGACTCACGCCAGTGTGTCCGGTCAAGCCCGCAAACGAGCGCATGCCAGCGCGGCGAATCCAATTTCATCAGGCAGGATCTCCGGGGAGAGATGAACGTCAGAGACGGCGACCCAAGGCCGCTCCTCTCTCTTAAGATGCCCGAATCGAGTATCTCGGAAACGCCCAGGTTCGCCATTCGTCGGGCAGGCCTATTTGGGCCGGGTCTTCATGGCGGAAGCGATTCCTCCGAGCAGCACTCCGAAGCCAATTACGGAGAGCAAGGGGAGAGCACCGGCCGCCGACGGCAACTCGTCGTCATTGTCCTGGGACTCGCGGGGCGCTTCCACTCGCAGCGCCGCTTGGATCATGCTTGGCCGGCGGTGCCGCAAGGCAATCGCAGCACCCGGGGCGGGAGCGGGCGCCGGCGCCGGTTGCAAGACGACGAAGGGCACCTCGCTGCGGGCGCCGGCGATCGGCGTGCCGTTGGCGTCCACCAGTTGAATCGCGATCCTGTGCGGTCCCGGCGCCAGCCCGTTAAAGGTGTAGCTGGTCGAGTTCGTGCTGACCGGGTCCTGGCTGTCGAGTTTCAGCTGGAAGGTCGGCTGGCCGGCTGCGGATGCGCCACTGTTCGTCAATTCAAACTGGACGTTGATGAAGTTCTGGTGGAGCCGTTCGCCGCTGCGCGGAGCCGTAATCCTGAGTACGCTCGAAGTCGGCGGACCCGCCTGCCCAGCGCCCTGATTCGGTGCGCTGCCCGCATTCTGCGCGCCCATCCCCAGGGCCAAAACAAAGATCGCAAACAAAAATACTATGGCGAGGATTGCGCCTTGTCGCTGATATGACCTCATCTGGGTCCCCCATTGGTCTTACGGAAAGAGAAGGCACCTGCTTACCCTGTGCCTTGCCCTGCCAACATGTGGAACATCTGGCGCGCTTCCCGCTCAGGCCAGAATTCGAGTGTCTTATTCGCACCCGGCCTAAGCGGCTGAAGCAACGTCGATTCGTCACCGGCACCAGTGCCGGTCTTGCCAGGGGTAACTTGCTGCTGTAGTGAATAGCAATTCAGCGGCCACTACGCGCCTGCAAACGCCGTTAAGCGCCATTCGATTGACAGTGCGCGACGAGAAGCGCCTGGCTTTCGCTTCCGGCTCCGACTCCGGTTTCATTGACACTGCAGGAGTTCTGCTTAACAATTGAGCATCCTTCAAGCCAGTTCAGGAGATTTATGGCCGACGAACATCATGAGGACCAGAGTGTGGATGCAGGATCCAGCAACAATGCGCTGCGCTACGTGATCCTGGCTGTCGCAATCGTATACGTCATCGCCTCGCTGTACTTTCTTGTCGACTCGCGCGGGCGTATCGAGAAACTCGAAGCGGCGCAAGTGGCTGCCAAGGCGGAGACGGCGCAACAGCTCAAGCATCTCGAATCAAGTTTTAGAGCTGACAACCAGGTGCTGGCGGAAAAAGTCGGCCTGACGCAGAAGGAAATCGCCTCGCGCTCCGCCGCTCTGCAACACCAGCAGCGGGAGGCCGAACAGCGCCTCAGCGAGCAGACCAAGAAGCAGGTGGGTGCGGTCAGCGGGGAAGTTGCCGGCGTGAGGACCGAGCTGGGCGGCGCCCGCAGCGACATTGCTGCTACCCGGACAGACCTGGAGGCGACCAAGTCCAAGCTGGAGCGGGTGATGGGCGATCTGAACGTGCAGAGCGGATTGATTGCACACACGCGCGACGACCTGGAAACCCTGAAACATCGCGGCGACCGCAACATCTACGAGTTCTCGCTGCGGAAAGGCGCGCACCCGACGCCGGTTTCCACCATCAGCCTGCAACTCAAGAAGGTGGACAACAAGAAGGGCAAATACACGCTCAACGTGATGGCCGACGACCGCACCATCGAGAAGAAAGACCGGACGCTGTTTGAACCGCTGCAGTTCTACTCGGGCCGCGACCGTTACCTTTACGAGGTGGTGGTCATGTCGGCCGACAAGAACAAAATTTCCGGTTACCTGAGCACGCCCAAGGGCGCGCCCGTTCCCAGCGTCCAGTAACTGACCCCTGACCTGCCGCAGGCGAGTATGGCGGCGGCATCTCTGCTTACTCGCCCGCGGTGGCCGCGCTCGCCGGCCGCTCCGGCGCTGCGGTTCGCATGCTGATCAGCGGCCAAGCCACGAGAACAACCGCCGCCGCCAGCGTGATCCAGCCGTTGGCGCGGAAAAATAAGTTAGGTTGCCGCAGCAGTTCTACTGCGGCCGCCACCAGGCCGGGCAACGCAGCCAGCAGGAAATAAGCCAGGGTGTTGAAGCGGACAATCTTCCGAGCCGCCATCCATGCGACTCCCAGCATTGCCAATTCGATCAGCAGACGTTTGACGAAATCCGCCGGGCTGCCCCAATCGCCCACCAGCGCCACCGCCGCGCCCAACCAGAGCGCCCAACGCATCCATTGCTGCCGCAGGTGACACGCCACAAAACCGCCGGCCAGCCCCACCGAGGCCGTCAGCAGCAAGCCTGCCGTGAGCGCGTGACCCATGGCGTTGACAGACGGTAGGTAGCCATCCAGGTGCGAGGGCACGGCAGCCTCCAAAGAGCGCGTCAGGGTCGGCCATGCTCGCGACACCAGCTGGGCAAGTTGATCCAGTCCCGCGAGGGCTGCTGTTCCACCCACGCCAATCACCAACGCGTCGCGATAGTAGCCGGCGGGAAGCCCGCGCCAACCGTTGAGTTTCTGCTCGCCAAAGGCACGCGCCAGGTAAAACCAGGCCAGGCCGAGCAGGAAAAATGCCGAGGCATATCCCACCAGCACGGCAACGAACAAGGAGACGCCGGTGATCGCCTCAAACGTCCGCAAGGGCACCGCCGTGGGATAACTGGACAAGATGTTGGGCAGTCCGTTGACGACGACCAGAGCGCTGCCTGCCAGCGCCGCCAGGGCCCATCCTGACAGTCGCTGCCAGGGAACCGACTGCTGCCGCAGATTTTTGAAAAAGAACACGAGCGTGGCGGCACCCAGCCCGGCGAAGAGCACGATTCGCCACACGCTGCGCAGCACTCGCGCCAGGGTGCGTTGCTGCTGGTCGCGTTCCCACTGCTCCGGAATCTTGACGAACACGCGATAGCCGGAGACCTCATCGCCTTGCACTTTGACCTCGGTGCGGAGGTACGCGGCGTCCGTTCCCGATCCTGCCAACGGCTGCTTCTCCTCCCAGACAAAGCGATGATCGGTGCGTGCCGGTCGCGCGTCGGCCTTCGATTCGACCAGCTTCCACTGCGCCAGCTCAAGCTTCTTCTCGTCGCGCAAATAGTTTTCCGCCAGCGTTTGCGCTTGCTCGCGCGAGAGCTTAGCGCCGGGAGATTTTTCTTCCAGGGTATGGTGCAGCGCGTGAATCCCGCCGTCGGGCCGCACAATCACGGAATACTCGTCGGTTTCACCGTCGCGGAAGTAGCGCACGCGCCACAACGCGAGCGGCACTTTTTCGCGATACACGCGGTTCGCGCCGGCGATACCGATCTTGCGCCGCAGAAACTCGTTGACGTAGGGATCTGAGCGCTCGGCCAGCGCAGTCGCGCGATGGTAGCGCTCAGGATGGATGCCACGTGCCAGCAGCGCCTGGTCGCCCAAAACCGCCGCCTGGGTGGCGCTCACGCGAAAGCGCAGAAAATTCCCGATCTCCTGAGGCTTGGCAAAAATCACCAGCAGCAGTCCAACGACACCGCAGCCCACCACCAGCCTGGTCAGCGATGGGCTGAGCGTCTCCACCGGTGAAGCTGCCGGCTGCGCGGGAACTTCAACCGGCGTGGGTTTTTCATCCCAGGGCTCGGCGCGATTCAGCAAGGCTTCGTCCGGCTCGAATCGCCTTCGCGCCAGGTAAAAGCCCCCGGAGACCATCAAAGGCACCAGCGCGCCGGCGGCCACCAGCCCACCCGAAACGCGGAAGTATGCGTTGCCGGAGCGCAGCAGAAACAGGCTGATCAGCGCCGCATCCACCGTGTAATGCCACACCAGCGTGGCCAGGATGCCGTAGCGCAGCATCACCACTCCGACAACGATCCCGATCAATCCGACCTCGATGCCGCGAATGTAGCCCGGCTGCTGCGGGTAGGTGGAGTGCAGAAATCCCCAGAAGAAGGCCGGCAGCACCACCGCCAGCACGCGCGACTTCGTCATGCGCATGAGGAAGGGAATGGCAAACAGCCGGAAGAGAAACTCCTCGCTGGTGGCCGCGTACACCCCGATCGTCAAAGGATAGAGCCAGGGAAAATGCGTGCTCAGCACGTCGGTGTAGGGGACATCCTGCGGCGCCCAGACGCCGACGCGGCTTCCCAGCAAATAGAACAGCACCACGAATCCGATGTGTCCGGCCGCCAAGCCGAGCCCCACAACACAGGAGCGAAAAAATTCCTTGGTGCGAATGCCGGGCAGCGACCACGCCACGTTCAGCCGCAGTTGATCCGGTTGCGACCGCCGGTAGAGCGGTTCGGCCGCGGCCACGGTAAGCGCGACCATGAGTCCGAGCGCGATGCTGGTGGCCGCCGCCTGCGCCAGGTGCAGCAGCAGGAACGACGAATACGACGCGTTGGTATCGTAGGCGGCGCGCGTCACCGGCCAGTTGTTCGCCGTCATGGCGAAGAACAGCACCGCCAGCACGATGCCCAGTTTCAGCGCGCCCTTCCAGCGGATGATGCCGCGCCGGCCAAGGTCGAACAACACCCACAGCATGGCGCCGTTGAGAAACATGTAGGGAATCAGCGCAATGCTGCCGTAAAAAATATTGCTCGACCGCAGCTTCTGGTAGCTCCGCTGCCACTCTTCCGGCACTTTCAGGAACTCGCTGGAAGCGGAAGGACGGTCGCCTTGCAGGCCGACGGTCAGGCGATAGGGTGCGCCGTTCTCGCGCTGTGGGGCCTTGAAGCCGCGCTTCTCCCAGGTGAAGCTCCAGTCGCGGCGGTTGGGACGGTCGTTGGAGTTGGCCTCCGCGGGCAGGAAATCGTAATTCGCGAAATCGGCGTACTGCGCGCGCGCGAACTTTTCGGCGATCGCTTTCGCCGCGTCGCGATCCAGGTGTGCGCCGGCGCGCGCTTCCTCGACGGTATGCGAAAAGCCGACCACTCGCCCCGCCGGGCTGACGCTGACGTGGTACTCCTCCTGCTGTTGCGGCCGGAAGAAACGCACGTCCCATGCCCAGACGTTCACCGCTCCCGCCATGAGCTGGTTGGCTTGCTGCAGGCCGACTTCGCGTTCCAGGTAGGTCTTCGCGTTCTCGTCAACCTGGAACACGATGGCGGATTCATATCCCGCCACCGGCATGCCGTTGGTGTCGAGAAATCTTCGCGCCGTTTCCAGCGCTTCCGCCTTTGAGACTTTCAGGTCGAGCGCGGCTTCCGGAAAAGCGGCATGAAAATAGCGGACGGCGACCACGGCGCCAACGACGCCGATGACGATCCACAACAGCAGGGTCCTGAGGTCTTTCCCTTCAAGGCGGGACAATTGGGCTCCATGATGCGGCTGGATGTGGGGAAATCGTATGCTGCCGAATCAGAGGGAGTCAAACCCATTTCGCGGGCCCGGTATCACGAATCGCAAATCAACCATCGAGCGCTACTTGGTTAAAACCACCGCCTTTTGATCGTAGGGCTGAATGGTGACGGTGATCGATTTGCGCTGGTCGAAGACGTCCTTCGTTACTGGAAAACTGAAGACCATCGTGCCGGCTTGTTGCCCGCCGGGATTGATCTTGGCCTCCGGCAGCAGTGCCGGCAGAGTGTTCTGCTTCAGGTCGGGGAACGCCTGGTAGTAGCGCTCCACGTCCACCGCGGGCGCGGCTTCATCGGAGAAATCGCCCTTGTCGGTCTTCACCTGCGCCTTGATGTCGTGGATCCAGAGCGGCTTCTTGCCGGTGTTCTGGAGGGTGGCGTTCACCGCCACCAGCACGCTGTCGCCCTGCGTTTGGACCACGTTGATATTGTCGATGGTCGCCTTGCCCTGCGGCTTCACCTGGGTGAGCCAGGCCAGCAGCCCGACCACGATGCCGACAACCACCAGCGCGACGACCACCGGCTGCCAGGGCGGAAGCGTCCACTTGGCCTTGTCGAACTCCTCTTCCATGGGGACGTGAGCGCGGTCGTAGTCTTCGGCGTCTTTCTTCACCGCCTGCGGTTTGGCTGGGCTGGGCGGCGAGTTCGGAGTCGGACTCAGTTGCGCGTTATTTTCCGGCATAGAAAAGACCTCACGTCTGAGATGCTGAAAATGCCCACCGCCACTGCCCACCGACTGCTAAAACCTGTCTCACAAATCGGTTTTGAAAGGGCGCGGCTTCAGCCGCGCCGGTCAGAGTTGCAAAAATCCTGGGCTTTAGCCCCTGGGGCAAACAGACGTCGATTTCCCATGGTTCATTATGAATTACCTGCTACCACTAACCACTCGCCCGCTAACCACTCGCCGCTGGCCACTGTTTCTTCATCGCCTTGGCGAATGGTCCGGTTGGCAACGTATTGAGCACATCGTCTTTGCTCAGCCAGGCACGCCGCGCCTGCAGAATGCCGTACTTGATCTTCTCCATGTGCGTGGTGTGGTGCGAATCGGTGTTGATCACAATCTTGACGCCTCGCTCCTTCGCCATGCGCAGGTGCCGGTCGCAGAGATCGAGCCGGTCGGGATACGCGTTCAACTCCATCGCGACCTTGTGGCGCGCGGCGGCGGACAGCACGGCTTCCATGTCGTACTGGTAGGCATCGCGGCGCAACAAGATGCGTCCCGTGGGATGTCCGATCGCCGAAACATGCTGGTTCTCGACCGCCCTGAGCAGGCGGTCCGTCATCTGCTGCGGCTCCTGGTTGAAGGCGGAGTGCACGCTTGCGATCACAATATCCATCTGCTCCAGCACGGAGTCGGAGAGGTCAAGCGCGCCGTCGGCGAGGATGTCAACTTCGATGCCGGCGAAAATGCGGATGCCCGCCGTCTCGCTGGCCTTGCGGATTTTCTTGATGTGCTCCAGGGCGCGAGCGTCGTCCAGGCCGTTGGCAAAAGCCAGGTTCTTGGAGTGATCGGTGATCGCCATGTACTTGTAGCCCCGCTCGCGGGCCGCGCCGGCCATCTCTTCAATGGTGCACTTGCCGTCGGTCTCCACGGTGTGCATGTGCACGTCGCCTTGAATGTCGCGCTGCTCAATCAGCCTGGGCAAGCGGTGCTCGATGGCTGCTTCAATCTCGCCGCAGTTCTCGCGCAACTCCGGCGGCGGACAATCCATGCCGAGCTTGGCATAGATCTCGTCCTCCGTCTTGCCGGCGACGCGCTTTTCGCCTTCCAGCTTCACCAGCCCGTATTCATTCAGGGTGTAGCCGAGCTTGAGCGCGCGCTGCCGAAGCGCCACGTTGTGCGACTTCGAGCCGGTGAAGTATTGCATGGCGGCTCCGAAGGATTCCGGCGGCAGCAGGCGCACGTCCACCTGCATGCCGCTGCGCAGTTTGAAGCTGACCTTGTTTTCGCCGCGGGCCAGCACATCGAGAATGCCGGGAAAACGCACGATCTGTTCGATCACCTGGTTGCGCTGCTCGTCTTGCTTGCAGCATTTCCCGGTGATCAGGATGTCGAGGTCGCCCACGGTCTCGCGTCCGCGGCGCAGCGAACCGGCGGGCGTTACCTTCTCCACGCCCGGCAAATGCGCCAGGTGCGCAGTGAGTTTTTGCGCGATGGTATCGGCATCGTCCAGGGTGAAGCGGCCGGAGATGGCGCGATAATTCTCAATCGCCTTGAGGATCTTCTGCTCCTGCTTTTCGCCCATGCGCGGCAGTTCGCGCAGCTTGCCGGCGCGCGCCAGCTTCTCCACCCCTTCCAGGTCGCTCACCTGGTAGGAGCTCCACAGCAGCGCGATCGTCTTCGGGCCGAGCCCGGAAATCTTCAGCAGCTCCAGCATCGACGGCCGGTATTTCTCCAGCAGCTGGGCGTGCAGCCCGATTCGTCCCGTCTCGTAAAGATCCTGCAGGTGCCCGCTCATGCCCTTGCCGATGCCGGGAATTTCGAGCAACTTCTTGGTCTCGGGAATCAGCGTCCAAACGGGCTGGTCGAGCGCTTCGATGGCCTCGGCGGCGCGGCGATAGGAGCGAATGCGGAAGGAATCGTCGTTGTTGATCTCCATCAGGTCGGCAGTTTCGTACAGGATGGAGGCAATGGCCTTGTTGTCGAGAGGGCGTTGTTCAGGCATAAGGAGAATTTCAGCTTCAAATTCGCGGGGCCGGGGCGATGAGAGGATTTTATGCCTCAAGGCCGACCGTCGGCTATCGGGCGAGCGACGAAGCCCCTGACCGGAACGCGAACCGCGACAAAAGCTAAGCCCAGCCGTGGGCGGCTGGGCTCGCTGACCGGTCAAATTTGATGATGCTTAGGCCGACAGCTTGGTAACGTTTCCGGCCTGCGGCCCCTTCTGGCCTTGGACGATCTCGAACTCAACATCATCGCCCTCCTGCAGGCTCTTGTAGCCCTCAGAGGTGATAGCGCTGTAATGAACGAAGACATCCGGACCATCTTCGCGGCCAATGAAGCCGAATCCCTTTGCGTTGTTGAACCACTTTACTTTGCCTTTGATACGAGCCACCTTTCTCTTCCTCCGTACGTTAACCGCGACCGTGCCCCCACGCGCGCGCGGCCTATCAGCCCATCGAGACCACGGCCAATTACGACGGAGAGCTCGGCTTACTGGCACTTCGCCTTGCTTGGCAAGAAGGGGATCGTGCGAATGGGTATGAAGCTTATTCTGCGGCCATTATTCGTGTGTTGTCAAGAGAGTATACAGCTGAGGCGCTGTATTCATGCGGGCCCGGCGCTCATCCCTATCTGCAGGTAAGTACTTGGCAAACACCTGTCACGGCAGCAACCCCGCCCCGTGGGTGGGCCCACTCTGGCCGGGTTTGCCAGGGTGGGATTTTCCGTGCGGCGCCCCTTCAGCGCCTGCCCCGCGCGGCCGACCGGCCCTGCGCCAGCCAAAGCGTGGCCGAGATGGTCTTGCCGTCACGGATGGAGCCGCTCATCACCATGCGCACCAGCTGCGAAAGCGGGAACATGCGTTTCTGGATGACTTCGTCTTCTTCCGGCTGCGCCTTGCCGCGCTTCAGCCCGGTGGCCAGGTAGACGGCCATGGTCTCGTCGAGAAAGCCGGGGCTGGCATAGAAAAAAAGCGCGCGCTGCCAGTGCGCGGCGGTGTAGCCGGTCTCCTCCATCAGCTCACGCTTGGCGCCCGCCAGCTCGCTCTCGCCGGCATCGATGCGTCCGGCGGGAAGCTCCCACAAATAGTCCTTGGCAGGATGCCGGTACTGGCGCGCCAGCAGGACACGCGGCTCGGAGCGGCTGTCGTCGACGGCCAGGATGACGATGGAACCGGTGTGGCGGACCACGTCGCGGCGTACGGCGATACCGCCGGGTTCCTGGACGCGGTCCGTCGTGACGTGAAAGACTGGCCCGCGGTAGACCACACGCGAGGCGATAACTTTGGCTTTCTTCGGCTTGCGCGGCATGCGACAACTATAAAGGTTTCCGGTTTCTGGTTTATGCCGACGAAAAAGCCCACTATCGCGATTGTCGGTCCGGGGAACCTGGGTAGCGCCCTGGCGCGCGCGTTGCACCAGGCTCGGTATCGCGTGGGGGAAATCGTTCACCACGGCGGTGCGTCGGCAGCCCGGGCGCGCAGCCTGGGACGCGAAATCGGCGCCGCTGCGGTAAGCACCCGTGACGCGGCCCTCACTGCCGACATCATGTGGATCTGCGTCGGCGATGCTGCCATTGCCGGCTGTGCCGCGGAGTTGGCGCCGCGGGCCGAATGGAAGGGCAAAATTGCGCTTCACTCCAGCGGGGCGCTGAGCAGCGGCGAGTTGAAGCGCCTGCAGAAGCGCGGCGCGGCCGTGGCGTCGGTCCACCCCATGATGACCTTTGTTCGCAACGTGCGCCCGGAGCTGAACGGGGTGATCTTCGCCCTTGAAGGCGACGCCAAGGCAGTACGCGCGGCTCGCCGGATCGCGACCGACCTTGGCGGACGCGCGGTGCGGATTGATGCGCGGCACAAGCCGATGTATCACGCCTTTGGAGCGTTTACCTCGCCGCTGATTGTGGCAACGCTTGCCGCGGCGGAGCGTGTGGCCGGCAAGGCCGGATTGGACCACGCCTCAGCCCGGGCGGCGATTGCGCCCATCCTCCGGCAGACCGTGGCGAATTACTTGAAACGCGGTCCGGCGGGCGCCTTCAGCGGACCCCTGGTTCGCGGCGACGTCGAGACCGTGCGGCGGCACTTGGAGGTATTGCGCGCCGCGCCCGAGGCGCGGGCGGCTTACGTGGCGCTGGCGCGCAGCGCGATCAAGACATTGCCGGTGAAAAAAAAGCGAGAGATGGCGGCGTTGATCAAGCGAGGGTGACCTGCCCGCCCTTGAAATTTAACCAAAAACAATTGGGCCCCGTGGCGGTCGTGTTCTCCGCCACGGGGCAGTCCGTCCGTACGGCGTCGCGCTGCACCCTTACGCCGCAGTCAAATTTGCGGCACGCGGCCGTCGCCCGGACAGAGCCAGCACGCGTATGAAGCGCACTGGGCACGAGATTGTGCTGAACCAAGCTTAAGGCCAGTGCTAGGGAAGTCAAGAAATGCGTGACTTCCGAAGGCGAAGTTCGGAAAACGTTTTTTCAGATTGGGGCAAGAACCAAAAAAGATTTGCAACGGACGCCTTGGCCCGACCACTCCTGGATCACAGAGCGCCCGCTGCAAGCCGGAAAAGTTTTGCGTGTCATCGCCCTTCAAGGGTGAAGTTGACTGTGATTTGGGTCTCCACCGCGACCGGTGCGCCGTTGAGCAGGTACGGCCGGTAGCGCCATTGTCGGACGGCTTCAACAGCGGCCGCGACCAGCATGGGATGGCCGCTGACCAGCCGAAGATTTTCGATGGTCCCGCCGCGGCTGATCAGCGCGCTCAGCACCACCGCGCCCTGCACATGGGCCGCGATGGCCAGCGCAGGATAGACGGGTCGCACCTGCTGCACCAGCAGACCCTGCGAGACGCCGCCGGAAACAATAATTGGGCGCGTGGGCGGCGGCGGCGCATTCGGCCTGGGTGGAGGTGGGAGCAGCGAGGCGATCTGCAATCCGCTTCCGCCGAGTCCGATTCCACCCGGAACAGCAAAGCCAGTCGTCGCAGCCGCGGGCTCGAGAGGCGCCTGGTCGTGAATCTCCGCGACTCCTCTGCGGATTTGCATCGGCTGCCGCACCGTGGTGCCGATCATCTCGGAGCTTGGCCTGCGACTCGAATGCGGCTCGTTGCCTGCGACCCCTGGCGCCGGCCCTGGCGGCGGTCCGACCACCGGACCCAGCAGGAGAACTCGCGGAAGAGCCTGGGTGTAGAACAGCGGCAACAAGACCAGCACGGCGATGCCAACCGTTTGTAAGGCGAACGACAGGGTCGTGGTCCAACCACGGCGCGAGGGCGCAGCCGAGTCCAGGAGAGATTCGCTGAACATGTCAGTTCCTATCCCCCCATCGCGCGCGGCCAAGGATGGGGTCTTCGCCGCGCACTTCACTGTCACTGAATTGGACAACAACGTGGAACAAATTGTTCCGCGGATGGTTGCAATGAGGGTTGCCACGCCGAAAGCACCTTAGCGCGGACAGCGTGTGCGGGCCCGCGAGCATCTTTTCAGGAAGAGAATGCGCGCAGGCTCTTGGGGTAAGAATGAACGAAAGACAATCGGAAAAGCTCAACCTGGCAAGGCTCAATCGCTACGTTCAACACCTGTGCGGCTTATACAGCCGCGTCGCGCGCAAGTTGGGAGTGGATCGGTCCTACGTCAGCCGGGTCGCCAAGGGCGAGCGACACTCCGAAGCGATCGAAAAGGCGCTGACCAGCGAATTCAAGCACATTCAGGAGTCCAAAACTTAAGGAGCTTAGCCGAGCCGAAATGTAAGATTCGGGAGGGGAAGTCCCTCGAGTTCGGCGCTCCAGGTGTCACCCTGGGCCAACAGATGACCGGCCGTCAGCGTGCCGGAGCTGATGATTTCGCCCGTCCCGAGCGGCGGCTGGCCACGCTTGCGAACCGCGGTCGCCAGCTCCGCCAGGCACAACGCGGGGCTGCGCAAGGAATTCTTGCCTGATCCTTCTTCCACGAATTCGCCGTTTTTCGACATGCGTATCTTGAATGAGGGAAGCTGCTCGAGCAGCGTGGAGACCAGTTCGGGCGTGACCGGCTTGCGTTCGCCGACGATCAGCGCCGCGTGCAGTCCGAGCGAGGCGACGAAATCGCCCGGCTGAAATTTCCATCCCGGAAACGGGCAGTCGATGATCTCGATAGCCGAAAGCGATCCACTCGCAGGCATCCAGAGCCGCCGCGGCGTCAACCTCGTCGGTGATGGACCGCTTCAGGCCAAACATGATTTCCGGTTCGATCTTTAGCGAGCGCGCCCGCGGCAGGGAAATCTCCGCCAAGTTGCCGTTCGCGTAGTGCACCGTGTCGTCGTACATGTGGCCCCAAACCAGCGTCGGCAACTTCAGGATGCGCCACATCGCCTTATTGGCGAAACCGACCTTGCGCCCGGTCACCTTGCGTCCGGCCTGCTCGCGCAGCCGCTTGATCTCCCATTCCACCGCGTAGCAGGCATCGAGGTCGAAGCCGCGCTCCGAAGGCGGCACCTCCACCATCTGCCCGGTTTCGTAGGCGGAGAGAAGCTCTCGCGCGACCACACCAATCTCCTCCGGAGTGACCTCTTTTGAGGTGATTACCTTTTCCGGCATCTTTTCCACCTGCCCGCTGCGCACCTCGGAGAGAAGCTTCGTGCAGGCGTAGATGGTCCGCGTGTGCGGCATCGGGACCTTCAGGCGCTCCCCGAGTTCCACCACCGCTCCGACAATGGCATCGAGCTCCAGCGGGCGGCCCGCCTCCAGGTCCTGCAGCATGGAGGTCTTGTGCTCTCCCACCTTGGCGGCGCCGGCGATGCGCTGCTCGATGGTGATGGGCAGTTCGAACCCGAGCTTCTGCCCGAGGGCCTCGGTCTCGCGCATCACCTCGCGCACGGTCTGCGAGACTTCGGGATGATGCGCCATCTGCACCAGCGTTGCCCCGGTGAGTGCGCTGATGGGATTGAACACCACGTTCCCGAGAATCTTCACCCAGATCTCGCGCCGGATATGCGTAGTAATCGGGCAACGCAGGCCGGAGGCAATCAGCGCGTCGGCAATCTTGCGGACGCGCTCAGAGCGCGTTCCATCCGGCTCGCCGAGCGAGATGCGGTTGCCCTCGGTGCGGCGGATGACGCCCGGCTCAACGATGTCGGTGGCGAAGTAGATGATCGAGCCGACGACCTGCCTGGCGGGAAAGGCGGCGGACACCACTCCGCCGGGATCGACGCGCTCCAGCCGAAGGCCTTCCAGTTCGCCGCCGGCGCTCTGAAAGAACCACCAGGGAATACCGTTCTGCGTGCTGACAATCGTGGTCTCCGGACCGATCGCAGTCTTCAATTGGGAGGCAAGCTGCGGCAGCCCATGCGCCTTCACGGTCAAGAAGACGACATCGAAAACTTCCGGCGGCTGCAGCCTGTCGATAGCCCGGGGCCGTGCCTCGAATGCGTCCTCGGCGCCGGCCAGGCGTACGCCGCGCTCCTGGATGGCCTGCAGATGTTTGCCGCGGGCAAACAGCGTGACATCCAGGCCGGCCCGCGCCATCCGGGCGCCGATGTAAGCTCCGACGGCGCCGGCGCCGGCGATCAGGAATTTCATGTCACCTGCTCCTTGCCGCTGCACAGGGCGGCGGAGACGGCGCGGCGCAGGATCTTGCCGGTCGCGGTGCGCGGAATGCTCTCGACCACGTAGATTTTCTTGGGACACTCGAAGTGCGCCAGGCGCTCGCGGCAGAACTTCATCAGGTCGGCTTCGCTGTGCCCCTCGCGGAGCACCACCGCTGCCGCCACCTCTTCCCCGAGTGTGGCATGGGGCATGCCGAAGCAGACGGCTTCGGCGACCGCCGGATGTTCCCCCAGGACCTCGTCGACGTGGCGCGGCGCGATCTTCTCGCCGGCGCGGTTGATGAGCTCCTTGATGCGCCCGGAAATGTGGACATAGCCGTCTTCGTCCTTCCATCCTTCGTCCCCGGTGCGGAACCACCCGTCGACGAAGGCTTCCGCGTTTGCCGCGGGGTTGTTTTCATAACCGCGGAAGACGTTGGGACCCTTGATGACGATCTCGCCGCGGTGGCGGCCGCCCCGGTGATGCCCGTCTGCACCCATGATGCTGATTTCCAATCCCGTCGGCAGGCCAACCGATCCCGCCTTGCGCGCCGCCGGGGGCAGCGGGTTGGACGCCATCTGGTGCGCGGCCTCCGTCATCCCGTAGGCCTCCAGCACGGGCACGCCGAAAACATCCTCCATCTTCCGCATCGCCTCCGGCGCCAGCGGCGCGCTGGCGGAGCGCACAAAGCGCAGCGAACCGCCTTGCTGCGGGCGATCGCTGCTGCGGGCGCGCGCCGAGACCACGTGATGGATGGTCGGGACCGCGGTGTACCAGGTGACGCGGTGCTGCCGCACCAGCCGCCAGAAAATCAGCGGGTTCACGCCGCTGGGCGCAACCACTGTGCCCCCGGACAGCAGCGGCGCCAAGGTGGAGGCGACGATCCCGTGCACGTGAAACAGGGGCATGAAGCAAAGCGATACGTCATCGGGCGACAAGGCGTAAGTCCTGGCGATGTTCGCCGCGGAGAGCGCCAGGTTGCGGTGCTGCAGGGGCACGCGCTTCGGCTGTCCCGTGCTGCCGCTGGTATGCAGAACCAATGCGATATCGTCTCCCGCGGGCGCCGTGGTCCACGGCTTGGGAGCTACTCCGCGGAGCCGCACCGTGCCCTGGGCATCCACTTCCACGGGCAGGATCGGGGTCCCGCTGTCGGCCGCGGCCGGGCCCGCTTCGCCCGTATCACCCTGCGCCATGATCAGCACCTTGGCGGAAGTGTCCTGCAGGTAAAAGCAGAACTCCTGGTATTTGTAGGTCGGATTCATGGGAGCGGCAGTGCCGGCGACGGTGGCCGCCAGGAAACTGACAATTGCCGGCAAGCCATTGGGCAGAGCAATCGCCACCCGGCTGCCGCGACGCACCCCGGCGGCGGCCAGGGTGTCGGCCATTTCCAGTACCTGCTGTCGCAGCGAGGAATAGCTAACGCGCGCCCCGGTTTCGGGGATGATGATGGCGGTATGGTCGCCCGGAGCAAGCTGCAATGCTTCCAAGACGGTCGTGGCTGACTGCATCGTTTAGCTTTTTTCCTACGTGGCTTGGTTGTGCGGCCGAACGCTTGCGGTACTCAGGCAGGGGTTGGATGTTCAACTCCGGGGCGGGGTTTCAAATTTCAGCGGTGGCGATCTCCGTCAGAATCATAAAAAGATGCGGGCCCGGCCGCCATTGGGCGGGAGCCCGCCTGCCAGTCCAAACTACGCGGCCGGACGAATGTCGCGCAAGTTACGGGGTGCAGCTTCCTCCTTGTGCGTGACGCCTTGCGAAGCCCCGCCCATGGCGGCCAGCCAGCCCAGCAGCAGGGAGAAGAACCCCCACCAACCCAGGGAGGCAAAAACGCTCAGCAGGTAAGGACTATGGACCGTACCTGCCACGCCGGCGCCCCCGGTCATGCTCGTCCCAGCCAGCACCGCGATCACGATCGCGGCGGCCACCGAGAGGCCGAACATTGTCATGCCGTGGACTCAGGCCATCGTGCTTGTTGGTGACCCCGGCCAAATGTCCGGTCTCGCGGCCGGCAACATACATCGCGATAATCGTCAGGACGATCGCCCAGATCCCCATGCCCACGCTCATTCCCGTCACCGGGTGAGCGGCGTTGGCATTGGCAGCACTGGCGAAGATAGCTTCGCCGAGCAGTCCGAACACCGACCAAACAGCAATAAAAGTGAAGACGCCAGCCCAGATCGCGCCCCAGTCCGTTCGGGGCCTGGCAAGTACAACATTATTTTCATAGGCAAGATCAGCCATGTTTGTCCCCCTAAGATTCATCGAAGTGTTCTTATTCATTACGATGGCAGCAGGCCGGGATTCGATGTCAGGAATATATCGGTTTACGATATATATATACGCTGGCTGGAGCCGGCCTACTCACCGGTGGACCAGCTGCTCCGGCCCACACTGGAGGGGGAACCCGTCATAACCATAGAAGGGACGCGGTTTAGTAGCGGGCTGGCTCGCAATAGAAGAAATGGTGGAGGCGGCGGGAGTTGAACCCGCGTCCGAAGCTGTCACTGGCAGAGAGCCTACATACTTAGTCGTGTTCAAGCGTCCCACTCAAGGGACACGTTCACGTCCCGCGCTCAGAACCGACAAGAAACGCGAGCCGCTAGCCCTGCATCTCGCTTGCGCGCTCGGGCCGCACGCGCAAGCCAGCCTACTGTGCGACGTCCTGACCACCGCCCGTAGGCGAAGCGATGGAGGACGGCAGCTTAACTAATTAAGCTGCGTATGCCAGCTGTTGATTGGCAATTATTGGTTTTGCACGCGATTACGGGTGTGTGCACCCCGGTATGCCTCTCTGCCGCAAGCATCTCCGTCGAAGCCGTGACGCCCCCATTCGGTGATGAGCGGCAGATCCCCTGGGTCGCCCTCGCCGTACATGCCCGCTGAGGGCCGGAAAGAGCGCGGTACAAGGGTTCTGCTGTCAAAGAGCTACTTCCAATTATGGCAGTAACCATTTGGAAGTCAATGTATTGGATGACCCGGCATGGCCCCGGGATTCGGGGCTGCTGCCTGACAATCATCCCACGAACATGGATTTTCACGGAACCTTGGCGCTTCCCGGCTCATCCAACCGTCGTGCCGACCGACTGTATCCCGTTCACCGCGATTCCGCACACGTCGCACTTATTCCGCGACTTCCTCTACGATTTTGAACGGGTGCAGCGCTTCTACTCCTACAATCCCCGCCGGCGCGACTGGCTGCCGAAGGTGGGCGCCTCGCTGCACTACGACCAGCAGCGCCGCGAGCGGGTTGCCGCCGTGCTGGAGCGCCAGAATCGCGCGTTCGGCGCCTCGGAGCAGGCGCTGGCCAGCATTCGCCGCCTGCGCGATGGCGCCGCCGCGGCGGTCACCGGCCAACAGGTCACCTTGTTCGGCGGCCCGCTGTTCTCCGTGCTCAAGGCGCTCTCCGCGGTCTGCATCGCCGAAGAGGCGCGCACCCACGACGTGGATTGCATTCCCATCTTCTGGCTTGCCACCGAGGACCACGACCTGGCGGAGGTGAACCACGTCTCGCTGCTCACGCCGGAGGGGAAGCTGGAAAAACTGGTGACCGAGTCGCATGGCGCGGCCAATGCACCCATTTGCGACGTCCGGTTGGGACCGGAGATCGAGGCGGTGGTGGCACGCGCGGCGGAGTTGCTCGGCGACAGCGAGGTCACCGCCCTGCTGCAGCGCGCCTACCAACCCGGGGAAACCCTGGGCAGCGCGTTTGCCAAGCTCTTCGCAGGGCTCTTCGCGGAATCCGGCGTGGTGCTGCTGGACGCCTCCGATCCCGAGTTGCACGAGATCGCGCAGCCGGTTTATCGGGCCGCGGTGGTCGGGGCGGAAGAGATCGACAACGCGCTGCTTGCCCGGGGCAGGGAACTGCGCGCTGCCGGGTACCACGAGCAGGTGAAGGTGACGCCCTCCAGCACCTTGCTGTTTGAGCAGCGCAACGGAGCAAGAGAGGTGATTCACCGGCGCAATGGTGGCTTCACCGTGGGGCAGGATGCAAAGTCGCGCGAGGAACTGCTGGCGCGGATTGCAAGCGAGCCGCGTCGTTTCAGCGCCAACGTGTTGTTGCGCCCGGTGGTGCAGGATTTTCTGCTGCCCACCATTGCCTACACTGGCGGGCCGGCCGAGGTGGCGTACTTCGCGCAGGCCGCGGTGGTGTACGAGGAAGTCCTCGGCCGGGTGACGCCCGTGCTGCCGCGCTTCAGCGCAACCCTGGCCGATGCCCGCGCACAGCGCCTGCTGGCCAAATACCGGGTCAGCTTGTCCGACCTGTTTCATGGTCCGGATGTCTTCCGCGAATTGCTGGCGCTGCGCAGCATTCCCGGCGAACTGGACCGGGAC
Source organism: Terriglobia bacterium (assembly GCA_963797035.1). GTDB lineage: Bacteria > Acidobacteriota > Terriglobia > Terriglobales > Acidobacteriaceae > JAIQGF01. The sequence continues at coordinate 73,261 of CAWCOC010000015.1, read as the reverse complement.
TTTACTGCGGCGGAGGAATCGGCGCTCGCCGCCCTGGCCAAAATCAGCCGCTCGCTGGAAAAACTCGATCCCACCCTGGTGGAAGCAGCCGGGCACACCGGCTCCAAGATGCTGTACCAGCTGCGCCGCCTGCGGGCCCGCGCCGGCAAGGCGCAACTGCGACGCAACGAAGATGTCAACAACCAGGCCGACTGGCTCAGCAACATGCTGTTTCCCAACAAGAGCCTGCAAGAGCGTGAAGTCGCGGGGGTCTCATTCCTCGCGCGCCACGGTCGCGAGTTACTGCAGGCGCTTCAGCAGTCGGCCAAGTCCGACTGTCCCGATCACCAGGTCATTTCCCTGTAATTTCTAGGTGACGGCGGGCGCTGTTTAAAACCCTTTTTTCTCGATCAGGCGAGCGCTCATCACTACGCCATCGCGGTCGTTGTGCAGCTTGATGGGGAAGACGAGCACGTTCCAGGTCCAGCGCTGCGACTTGCGCGGCAGGTTGGGAAGACCGCGGAAGCCGCGGTCAATATAGGTTTCGCGCGTGTCGGCCACCGTCTGGATGATCTCGCGCCACTCCTCTCCGACCTCGGGAAACTCCTCGAACTTATTCTTGCCGATGAAATGGTGCGGCTTCTTGTCGAAGAGCTTGGCGAAATATTCGTTGACGTAGAGCCAGTTGCCGTCGCGATCCAGAATCTCCATCACCACATCGTCGCCGATCGCCTCCGAAATGCGCCGATAGTAAAAATCGCGCGCATCCACCACCACCGCCTTACCGCGGCGCTTGGCCTCGAAGGTACGGAGCGCCGACACCAGGTCGTCCACCGAGCTGTGCCCCTTCAGCAGGTGGATGTCGGCAATGCCGCCGAACTTCCGCTCCAGCGTCGCCGACAGAATGATGATCGGGACTTGCGGGCGCTTCTGGCGCAGCGACTCCGCCACATCGGTGCCGAATTTTCCCGCTCCCAGGTGATAGTCCAGGACAGCGATGTCGATATCGTCCAGCTTTTGCTCGGCCTCTTCGATGGAGGAGGAAGTCACCACGTGGTAGCCCTTTTGCCGCAGAATGGTGGAGCGCAGGACCAGGTTGTCCTCCAGGTCGTCGAGCAGCAGGACACGAATGGGCTTTGCGTTCTTGCCGGCGAAGGTGGTGACTTCAGCCATGATGCAGAGTGTCCATCATACCGTGATGCGGGAACAAGGCTTCAGGAATCACCGCACGAAGGTCGGTACGCGATTCAGGGCCCCAGTTCGCTACTTGGGGTCCTTGAGCCGAACCCCGGCGGCTTCGGGACGAGCGGCAGCGCGCACCGCCTTCGACAACTCCGGCAGCTTATTGAAGATGGCGACACAGCGCAGCCACTGCTTGTTGTCAATGGCAGGGTAACCGCTCACCATCGTGCCGGGATCGACGTCATTGGGAATGCCGCTCTGCGCCGTGGCCACCACGCCGTCGCCAATCGTGCAATGGCCGGCGACGCCGACCTGCCCGGCGAGAATCACGTTGTTGCCCACCACGGTGGATCCGGCCAGTCCGGTCTGCGCGCACAGCAGCGTGTTCTCGCCGACCTCCGAGGCGTGGCCCACCTGCACCAGGTTGTCGATCTTGGCGCCGCGACGGACTCGGGTTTCGCCGACGCTGGCCCGGTCGACGCACGCATTGGCCTGCACCTCGACATCGTCCTCCAGCACCGCCGGTCCGGACTGGACGATCTTGTGCCAGCGGCCTTCGCCATTTTTCGCGAAGCCGAAACCGTCGGCCCCAATCACCGCGCCGTTCTGCAGAATCACGTTGTCGCCCAGCCGGCAAAACTCGCGGATCACGGCATGGGCGTGGGCCAGGAAGTTGTCGCCGATGCGCGCGCCGCGGTAGATGACGACGTGCGGCATGAGCACGCAGTTTTTGCCGATCTCGACGTCCTCCTCCACCACCACGTACGGACCCACCGAGGCGTGCTTGCCGATCTTGGCCGAAGGGTGCACCACGGCGGTGGAATGAATTCCGATGGGATGTCGCGGCGGGTGATAGAACAACTCGATCGCCTTGGCGAAGGCCAGGTAAGGATTTGCGCTGCGCAGGGTGACGGCGGCAATCTCCGGAAAATCCTCGCTCACGATCACCGCCGAGGCGCGCGTCGTACGGGCGGCGGCGGCGTACTTGGGATTGGCCACGAAGGTCAGTTGTCCCGGGCCCGCCTCTTCGATGCCCGCCACACCGCTGATCTCCAGGTCGTCACCCGTAAGGCGTGCGCCCACTGTGTCCGCGATCTTGGAAAGTTTCATAGGCGATACGAGTGTAACTGGTCGGCGAGCGCCGGTACACTGCGGCCCTATTCGGTGAAGATCGGCATCTGGCGCGTGTCGGTGGCGGCGGCGCGGCGTCGTCCGCCGGCGGCCCCGATCACCGCCAGCACGGTCAGTTGCGCCAGCGCCGTGCGCGGCACGAAAATCCGCTGCGTGTTGGAGCGCGTGTCCGGCGGATTGATCAAGTAGCCGTCCGGGGTCATCAACGTAAGGTCATTGGGCATCATGCCTTCCATGACTTCGTTATCGCGAAAGCGGAGCCGCACCCACAGGCCCTCGGTACGCGGACGCGTGGTGAAGGTCTTGCGCAGCGACTCGGGCTCGCCGAACTCGCGAACGAAGTAAATGCCCTTGATATCCTTCAGTTCGATATTGACTACGTTGCCCGAGGTGTTGAGCACCTCGACCTTACCGTCGGTGATGAAGTCCGCCGGCGACACGTAACCGTTGAGCGTGTCACGGTTGAGCTTCTTGACCACGACTTTCTTGTGCGTTGAGGGCATGTTCGCAGAGGGTACCCGCCAACCGGCGGAAACCCAATTCTCGCATTTTTTCGGCGCGGAAATGCGCGGAAGACAGCGAACTGTAGCCAAAGGGTCAACCTTTGTGTTATTGTCGTCCGTTCGCGGCGGCGTTGCTGCGCACGTAAGTGCCACTTATAGAGTCACTTACATCCAATTTTGCGGTTCCGTCCGGGGTTCCCGCGGGGGCCCGCCGGAACCGCGTGAGTCGTCACCCCGCAGTGTGACGCGGCCGGACGCGTGTGGCAATCGCGCGTGCCGGGCTTGGTATCCAAGAGCAAGATGGCCGATTACATTTACACCATGGAGACCCGGCTCACGCCGGAGCAACAGAAAGCCGTGAGCCTGGTACAGGATGTTGCTCGCTCCCAGGAGATGAACCTTTATCTGACGGGCGGGACCATCCGCGACATCATCTCCGGATTTCCCATTCGCGACCTTGACATGACGGTGGAAGGCAACGCCCTCCGCCTGCAAAAAGAGATGGAGAAAGCTGGCGCCGTCGTCGAGGGCATCGACGACGACACCAAGACGCTATTCCTCCTGTTCGCCGGCAACGTGCGTGCCGAGGTGGGCATGGCTTACTCGGCGACCTACGAGAAACCGGGCAAGCTCCCTCGGATTGCGCCGGCCACCATCACCGAGGACCTGCGCCGCCGCGATTTCACCGTCAACGCCATGGCCCTGTCGGTGAACCCCGGTTCGCGCGGGCTGCTGCTGGACCCGTTTAACGGCGTTGCCGATATCGAAACCAAGGTCATCCGCGTCCTGCACAACTATGCTCTCCTGGAAGAGCCTTCGCGGCTGATTCGCGCCACCCGCTTTGCCCACCGCTTCCATTGGCCCCTGGAGGAACGCACCCAGGCGCGCTTTGAGGCCGCCAAGGAGGGCAACTACATCGAGAACATCACCGACCGCGCCATCGGCCAGGAAATCGAAGCCCTTGCTTACGAAGAGGACCCGCTGCACATCATGCGGGTGCTGGAAAAAGAGGGCTGGCTGAAGGTGCTGCACCCGCGCTGGACGGTGGCCAAAGTGGATTCCGCGGGATTGTCGCAGTTGCTCAAGACGCGCCAGCAGATGCTGCAATTCGGCTACAGCGTGGACATGGCCCCGGCGGTCATGTATTTCCTCACCCGCCGGCTCAGCGATTCCGATGTCCGCGACATGCAAAAGCTGATCCCGCGCAAGCAGTTCGTGGAATCGTGGCGCAACCTGGAAGACGACGCCGGCAAACTGGCGAAGCGGCTCAGCGGCAAGGAAGCTGCAACTCCCTCGCGCACCTGGCAGCTGTTGTCGGAGGCGAAGCCGGAAACCATCCTGTTCCTGGACGCCACAGCGCGCCAGCAGGCGGTGGCGCAGAAGCTGAAAAACTTCTTCGGCAAGTGGCGGCAGATACGGCAGAAGCTGCCTTTGCCGGAGATGACCGAATTACACATCACGCCGCAGCTGCCGGACTATCCCAAGGTCGAGCAGGAGGCATTCCTGCTGCTGCTGGACGGCAAGCTGCGCTCACGCACCGAGACACTCAAGTTCCTGAAGCCCTACGCGCCGCCACCGCCTCCGCCGCCACCTCCACCCAAGAAGGCCAAGGGCGCTAAGGCCGCCGAGGCTGCGCTGGCGGCTGCTCCCGCCGCTCCGGCCAAGAAGGGCAAAGGCAAGGGTAAGGCAGCGGCTGAGGTCGCGGTCCCCGCAAAGGTCGAGAAGACGGCGGAACCCGCCCCGGCGGCGAAAGCCGCTCCACCCCCCAAGGCGCAGCCCAAAGCCGCGAAGGCGAAGAGCGCCCCCGCGAAGCAGGGGAAGAAAAGCAAGAAGGGGAAAGGGAAGTAGTCAGTTCGCGGGCGTCCCCGCCCTGGTTTGGCCAAGCAGATCGTAGCCCCGTCCAGCCTAATTTTCCGGCAGCATTCCTACTTCGGCGGTGTCTGCGTGGTGGTGGTCGTCGTGCTGCCATTGGACGACGTGGTTTGAGTCGTCGTCTTGTGATGTTTCTTGTGGTGGCGCTTCTTATGCTTCTTCTTCGTGGTGGTCGTGGTAGTGGTGCCGTTCGGATTCGTGGTGGTCTGAGTTGTCGTGGTGGTCTGGGTGGTGGACTGCGCGGTCGAGCCCGCTTGGCCCCACGCGAACCCGCCCAAGGCAAACGAGAGTACAAGCAGAGCTAAGCTTTTCATCGTGGTCTCCCCTGCTCGCGCAGAGTGCTGAAATTCGCAGATTAGGATGCGGCAATTACGGCACTGCGCTGCTCCCGATCCTGGGCCCAGCTTCTCGCCCCCAAGTTGCTCTCCGGCGTACCTGGAAAAAGACGCTGAAATCCACAGTCCGGGCGATTTCCACAGCGGGCAACTGCTTCCCATCGGCAGTCCAGGCTCATAGAATTGAAGTAGCCCCATGCCTGACTTCGTCCACCTGCACCTGCATACCGACTACTCCATGCTCGACGGGGCCTGCGATATCGACAAGCTGGTCGGGCGCGTGAAGGAGCTGGGCATGCCTGCCGTGGCCATGACCGACCACGGCAACATCTTCGGCGCCTTCAATTTTTTCCATGCCGCCAAGAATGCCGGGGTGAAGCCGATCATCGGCTGCGAACTCTACGTCTGCAAGAAAGACGACCACGACACCAGCCGCATGCCTCCCGACGGCGACACCTACAATCACCTGCTGGTGCTCGCCGAAAACGAGGAGGGTTATCGCAACCTGGCGAAGATCACCAGCGAAGCCTCGCTGCATGGCTTTTATTACAAGCCGCGCATCTCGAAGCGCTTCCTTGCCGAGCATGCCCGCGGGCTCGTCTGCCTCTCCGGCTGCTTGAAAGGCGAGGTCGCCGAGCGCCTGATGGAAGGGAAGTACGAGGCCGCCCGGCAGGCCGCCGGGCAGTTCGCCGACATTTTCGGCAACAAGAATTTCTACCTCGAAATCCAGAACCAGGGCCTGGAGCAGGAACAGGCCATCAATCCGGCGCTGCACAAACTGGCGCGCGAGCTCGATCTGCCCCTGGTCGCCACCAACGACAGCCACTATCTCTGCGAGGACGATTGGCACGCGCAGGACGTCATGGTCTGCATCCAGACCGGAAAGTACGTCCAGGACACCAACCGCATGAAGTTCCAGACGCGGCATTTCTGGGTGAAGAGCGCCCAGGAAATGCTGCAGATGTTCAGCGACACGCCGGAAGTCCTGACCCGCACCCTCGAGATTGCTGAGCGCTGCAACCTGAAGCTGGAGAAAATCCGCAATCCATTTCCGCATTTTGCGGTCCCCCCGGACTTCACCCTCGACAGCTATTTCGAACACGTCGCGCGCCAAGGTTTTGCCCGCCGGATGAACTCCATCCGCGAACTGGAGCGGCAGCAACGCCTCAAGCACTCCATCGCCGACTACGAGCAGCGCCTGGCGCGCGAGCTTGACATCATCCGCCAGATGCAGTTCTCCGGCTATTTCCTCATCGTGTGGGACTTCATCCGCTGGGCCAAGGAGCGCGGCATCCCGGTGGGCCCGGGGCGCGGATCGGCGGCCGGCTCGCTGGTCTCCTACGCCATGGAGATCACCGACCTCGACCCGCTCCAGCACGAGCTGCTGTTCGAGCGCTTCCTCAATCCCGAGCGCGTCTCCATGCCCGACATCGACGTCGATTTCTGCATGAACCGGCGCGGCGAGGTCATTCACTACGTCACCGAGAAATATGGACGCGAGAACGTGGCGCAGATCATCACCTTCGGCACCATGATGGCCAAGGCGGCCATCAAGGACGTCGGCCGCGCCATGCAGATTCCCTACAGCGACGTCGACCGCATTGCCAAGATGGTCCCGGCGACGCTGAACATCTCCCTGGACCAGGCGCTGGAAGATTCGCCGCCGCTGCAGCAGGCCTACGAGAACGAAGCGCAGGTGAAGGAACTCATCGACACCGCGCGCCGCTTGGAAGGCATGGTGCGCAACGCCGGCGTGCACGCCGCCGGGGTCGTCATTTCGCCGCAGCCGCTCCTCGAGCTGGTCCCGCTGCACAAGACCAAGAACGACGAAATCGTCACCGCCTTCGACATGAAGGCGATCGAGAAAATGGGCCTGCTGAAGATGGACTTCCTCGGGCTCACCACGCTCACCATTCTCGACGACGCCCTCAAACTCATAAAGCAAGTGCGCGGTGAGGAGCTGCGCTGGGACAAAATTGCGCTCGACGACAAGGAAACCTACGAGAAGGTCTTCCACAGCGGGTTGACCAGCGGCGTCTTCCAGTTTGAATCGCACGGCATGCGCGACGTGCTGCGGCGCTACCGGCCCAACACCGTCGAAGACCTCACCGCCCTCAACGCGCTCTACCGGCCGGGCCCGATCCAGGGCGGCATGATTGACGACTTCATCGAGCGCAAATGGGGCCGCCGCAAAATCGAATACGAGCTGCCGGAGCTGGAGCCCATCCTGCGCGAGACCCTGGGCGTCATCGTCTACCAGGAGCAGGTGATGCAGATCGCCAACCGCCTGGCCGGCTACTCGCTCGGCGAAGCCGACCTGCTGCGGCGCGCCATGGGCAAGAAAAAGCTGGAGGAGATGGCGGCGCAACGCGAGCGCTTCATGCAGGGCGCCGCCGAGCGCGGCATCCCGGCGCGCAAGGCGGAAAAGATCTTTGACCTGATGGAGCAATTTGCCGGCTATGGCTTCAACAAGTCGCACTCCGCCGCCTACGCCTTGCTGGCCTACCAGACCGCGTACCTGAAGACCCACTACGCGGTGGAGTTCATGGCCGCGTTGCTCACCTCGGTCACCGGCAGCACCGACGACGTGGTCAAGTACATCAACGAGTGCCGCGAAATGGGGATTGCGGTCGAACCACCCGACATTAACGTCAGCGACGCCAACTTCACGCCCCACGGCCCCGCCATTCGCTTCGGGCTGGCTGCGATCAAGAACGTCGGCCAGAACGCCATCGAATCCATCGTGGCGGCGCGCAAGAAGCTCGGACAATTCCGCTCCTTCTACGATTTTTGCGAAAACGTCGATCTCCGCCTGCTCAACAAGCGCGTCCTCGAGTCGCTGATCAAGAGCGGCGCCATGGACTCGCTCGGCCGCCGCCGCCAGTTGTTCGACGCCGTGGACAAGGCCATGGAGCGCGGCCAGAAAACCCAGCGCGATCTCGAGGCGGGACAGCATGGCCTGTTCGGCGTCTTCGACGAGCCCGAGCAGCAGGCGCCCAAGGCGGAATACCTCGACGGCGCCGAGTGGGACGAGCACCAGCGCCTGGCCGCTGAAAAAGAGATCCTCGGCTTCTTCATCACCGGCCACCCGCTGCAGAAATACGAGAGCAAGCTGCTCGATTTCGCCGCGAAAAGCACGGCCGACATCGCGGCGATGACCCAGAGCATGGGCAGAGACGAAGTCCTCGCGACAGCCGGAGTGATATCAAACCTGCGCGTGCAGAAGTCCCGCCGTAGCGGAGATCTCTATGCCCAGGCAGTCCTTGAAGACACGCTCGGTTCGGTTGACATCATGGTCTTTGGCGATTCCTACAAACGGCTCGCCGAAAGTGTCAAGCTCGAGGTTCCTGTGCTCGTCAAGGGCAGCGTGCGGGTCGAAGAAGGCGCTAACGCCAAACTTTTTGTGAGTGACATTGAGCCGCTGGAGCAGGCCAAGCCCAAGTTGCCACGCGCCATTCGCATCCGCGTGCCGCTGGAGACCGCCACGGTGGATACGGTGGACGGCCTGCATGCCCACTGCGCTTCCCATCCTGGGGAAGCCAAAGTGCTCTTTGATGTCGAGCGCTCCGGAGACTTCATGGTGATCATGGAGCCGGAGGGCTATAATGTTCAGCCGGACCGGGCGTTCATTGCGCGTGTAGAGGAGCTGTGCGGCCGCGGTAGCGTTCGCATCGTGGACTGATTCAGCAAAGGACTTGATTTTGGCCCAACCTGGCGTATCTCTGACCTACGAAAAGGTGAACCGGGAACTGGAATCGGTCCGGCGCGCCGCGGGAAACGGAAACCTGATGGATTCTGCCGAACAGGCCAAGCAGGAACTGGAAGCAATCGAACAGCAGGTCCGCCACCTGGAAACTATCGCGGGCGAAAACCAGGAGGCCCGCCGGCAACTGCAAGTCCTGCACGGCCAAATTGAGACCCTGCGCCGCCAGATGACGCAGGCAGGTCCCTGGCAAAAAACCGAGCTGGCCCGCCACCCGCAACGCCCCTATGCCCTGGATTACATCGAGCGCATCTTCCCCGACTGGAGCGAGATCCACGGCGACCGCGGTTTTTCCGATGACACCGCCATCGTGTGCGGCATGGCCCGTTTCCATGGCGAGGAGGTAGTAGTTGTCGGTACCCAGAAGGGACGCGACGCCAAGCAGCGCGTCTACCGCAATTTCGGCATGCCCAATCCCGAAGGCTATCGCAAGGCGCTGCGCGTTATGCGCCTGGGGGAAAAATTCCGCCGGCCCATTTTTACCCTGGTGGACACGCCGGGAGCGTATCCCGGGCTGGGCGCCGAGGAGCGCGGGCAGGCGGAAGCCATTGCCCACAACTTGCGCGAGATGGCGCGCTTGCGCGTCCCCATCATTGTGACCATCACCGGCGAGGGCGGCAGCGGCGGGGCACTGGCCATCGCCGTGGGCGACCGCGTGCTGATGATGGAAAACGCCATTTATTCCGTGATTTCTCCCGAGGGCTGCGCTTCCATCATGTGGCGCGACGCCGGCAAGCGCGAACTGGCCGCCGAGGCGATGCGCATCACCGCCGGCGATTTGAGCGAGTTTCGGTGCGTCGACGACCTGGTGCCCGAACCTCCCGGTGGCGCCAACACCGACTGGGACGCGGCGGCCCGCCTGCTCGACCTGTCCCTGCAAAAGCATTTGTCGGAGCTGCGGGCAAAACCGGTGGAAGAATTGCTGGCCCAGCGTTACCAGAAGTTCCGCAAGATTGCCCAATACTTCACCGAGTAAAGTCCATCGTGATGCGATAGTTTCGGCGGAGGCCGCGACGCGCGCGTGGATTGCCGGGTCACATTGCCGTATAATTTTTGTACGCATCATTCCAGCAGCAATCATTCGGTGTGCGAACGGGGATGGCTCTTATGGCTACCACAGAAATTGGCGCGCAGGAACTTGCCGGCCGCCTGGAGCGGAAGCAGGTCGTCAACGACTTTTCTCTCCAGGTGGCCACGGTCAACGGTTCCGGATCGCAATCCGCCAACACGGTTTTGTTGAGAACGATTTTTCAGATGGGGGTGCCGATTTCCGGCAAGAACCTGTTCCCATCCAACATCGCCGGCCTGCCCACCTGGTACACCATTCGCGCCAGCAAGGACGGCTACATTGCCCGCCGCAAGGAAATCGATTTCCTGGTGGCGATGAACCCGGAGACGGCCCAGGAGGATGTCCTGTCCCTCACCCCCGGCGCCGCCGTCCTCTATGACGAGCCGCTCAACCTGAGCTCGCTCCGCCAGGACTTGACGTTTTACGCCGTGCCCTTCGACAAGCTGGTGGCCCCGGTTTGCCCCGAGGCCAAGCTGCGCAAGCTGGTGAAGAACATGGTGTACGTCGGGGTGGTTTCGCACTTGCTCAAGCTGGATCCGGTGGAGATGGAAAAGGCCATCCGCAAACAATTCGGGCGCAAGGTGAAGGCGGCCGACCTCAACGTCAACGCCGCCAGGGCCGGGTATGACTACGCCGCATCCTCGCTCACCAAGGCCGACCCGTATTCCGTGGAGCGCATGGACAAAACCCGCGGCAAGATCATCGTCGACGGCAACTCGGCGGCTGCCATGGGCTCCATGTTTGCCGGCGTGACGGTGGTGACCTGGTATCCCATCACGCCTTCCTCCTCGCTTGTCGAGACGCTCATCGAGTACATGAAGGAATACCGGATCGGCAAAGACGGGAAAGCTACTTTTGCCATCGTGCAGGCCGAGGACGAACTCGCCGCCGTGGGCATGGCGCTGGGCGCGGGATGGGCCGGCGCTCGCTCCATGACTTCCACCTCCGGTCCTGGCATTTCACTCATGTCGGAATTTGCCGGCCTGGGCTACTACGTCGAAGTGCCGGCGGTCATCTGGGACATCCAGCGCGTCGGGCCTTCCACCGGATTGCCGACGCGCACCGCCCAGGGCGACGTCCTCTCCACGGCGTTCCTCTCGCACGGCGACACCAAGCAAATCGTGCTCTTCCCCAGTTCGGTTGCCGAGTGTTTCACCATGGCCGGCGATGCCTTCGAACTGGCCGAGCACTTCCAGACCCCGGTGTTCGTGCTCTCCGACCTCGATCTGGGAATGAACAACTGGATGTCGGACCCCTTCCCCTATCCCGAAACGCCGATCCACCGCGGCAAGGTCCTGAGCAAGGAAGATGTCGAGCGGATGGGCGGCTTTGCCCGCTACAAGGACGTGGATGGCGACGGCGTCGGCTATCGCACGCTGCCGGGCACCGATCATCCCGCGGCCGCCTACTTCGCGCGCGGCAGCGGCCACAACGAAAGCGCGCAGTACAGCGAACGTCCCAGCGACTACGTTCACAACATGGAGCGCCTGAACCGCAAGTTCGAGACCGCGCGCTCGCACGTGCCCAAGCCCGAGATGGTGCAGAACGGCAAGTCGAAGCTGGGCATCATCGCCTACGGCACCTCGCACTGGGCGCTGGTGGAAAGCCGTGACCAATTGCGCAAGGAGTTCGGCGTGGAAACCGACTACCTGCGCCTCCGTGCCTTTCCGTTCAACCGCGACGTGCACGAGTTCGTCGCCTCGCACGAGCGCATCTACGTGGTCGATCAGAACCGCGACGCGCAGATGCTGTCGCTTCTGAAGCTCGACCTTGATGCCGCCCAGTTGACCAAGCTGCGCAGCGTGCTCCATTACAACGGGCTGCCGATTGACGCCCGTTCCGTCACCGATGAAATCATCTCGCAGGAGGGCCGATAATGGCGACCACCACTTCCACGCCGCAGCCCAAAACCAACCGAATCGGCCTGTCGGTCATCGACTATCGCGGCGGCAAGACCACGCTGTGCGCCGGCTGCGGTCACAACGCCATCTCGGAGCGCATCATCGATGCCATGTACGAAATGGGAGTGCAGCCGGAGCACGTGATTAAGCCCTCCGGCATCGGGTGCTCGTCCAAAAGCCCTGCCTATTTCATGAACCGCTCGCACAGCTTCAACGCAGTGCACGGGCGCATGCCGTCGGTGGCCACTGGAGCGTTGCTGGCCAATCGCAAGCTGCTGGCGCTGGGGGTCAGCGGCGACGGCGACACAGCCTCCATCGGCATCGGGCAGTTCGTTCACCTCATGCGCCGCAATCTGCCGATCATTTACATCATCGAGGACAATGGCGTGTACGGCCTCACCAAGGGCCAGTTCTCCGCGACCGCCGATATCGGCTCCAAGTTGAAGAGCGGCGTCATCAACGATCTGCCCCCAATCGACACCTGCTCGCTGGCCATGATGCTGGGCGCGACCTTCGTCGGCCGCTCCTTCTCCGGCGACAAGAAGCAGCTGCTCGCCATGCTCAAGGCGGCCATCGCCCACAACGGCACCGCCATGCTCGACGTCATTTCACCCTGCGTCACCTTCAACGACCACGAGGGTTCCACCAAGTCCTACAAATTCACCAAGGACCACGACGAGCCCCTGCAGGAAGTCAGCTTTGTCCCCTCCTTCGAGGACATCAACGTGGAGTACGAGGCGGGTGCCACGGTGGACGTCAGCATGCACGACGGCTCGCGGCTGCGCTTGCGCAAGATCGAGCAGGAATACGATCCCACCAACAAGGCAGAAGGCCTGAAGCGATTGGCCGAAGCCCATGATAAGGGGGAAATCCTGACTGGCGTTTTTTACGTCAACCCCAACGCGCCCACCTTCATGGAACTGCTCAATGTTACCGACGAATCCCTTGCCACTTTGCCGGAGTCGGCGGTGCGCCCGCCGCGCGAAGTCCTGGAAGAGTGCATGGAAGAGCTTAGATAGTTTCCAGTTTCTAGTTTCTAGAAACAGCCCTCGTCCTGCGATGAGGGCTGTTTTTTGTGTGGCACAGCCGCCCCCGGCTGTGCGAATGCAGAAACTGATCTTAAGCTGCCAGCGGATCGTCTTTCTGCTCTCCTTGGTTGCGTTTCTGGCGCTGGCCTGGCTCCGGGTCCTGGGTTTCGCCTTCAGGATTGCCGGCCGGCTTCTCGCATCCGGCGTCCCGCTCTACCAAGCTTTCGGCCCGCGGTTCGCCGCTGTGTTCCGGGCTCTCACCAGGTTCGGGGAAGTCGGTGTCACGGGCTTTGATGGTGGGATTTTGCCCGCGGTGGGGAAGCTGTCCTTGCAGGGAAGTGTTCGTGTCCTGTGATGGCCGGTCGCCCTCGACGGCGCCCTTGTTGAAATCAGCATCGCTCTGCTGTTCTGTCATGAGTTCCTCGTGACAGCAGATGCGGGACCTACGGAACGAGTTGCGACCGCGCGGAACTTTCAATGCAGGTGCAATCGTTAGCAGTTAGTGGCCTGGCCGATTCTCTCCGTGTCCCCCGCCCCATAAATTCGTACAATGCCGCCATGAGCAGCCCCGGGCCAATGTACCGTCCGTACGAGAAACTGATCAAGATCACCATCATGGGCCGGGAGTTCGAAGTGCCGGAAGGGAACATGATGCTGCGCGCCATGCAATTCCTGGCCACCGAGGGCATCTCCTACGGGCGCTTCTGCTGGAACGAGGATTGCCAATACTGTCGCGTGGTCTACGACATGGGCGAAGGCACGCAACCGCGCGCCGCCATTTCTTGCAAGCTGATGGTCAAGGAAGGAATGCGCGTCATCGAGATGGCGCAGGAAATCCGTTACTGTCTGCGCAGCTTGAATCTGAAGTAAACCCGCAAGCTCAGCAACGACTGACTCTTCACTCTCCCGGCCGGCGCGCTGGACGCGCGGCGCTGGGTTTGCTTCCCAAAGCGGCCAGACGCTTGCGTGCCTGGTCGGCTTCCAGCGAACGCGGGTAGCGCTGCACCAGGCTTTTCAGCTCCCGGACCCCGTCGCTTCGCCGTCCGAGTTCCAGCAGCGCGAATCCTTTTTTCAGTTGTGCCGCCGGCGCCTTGTTGCCGCCGGGATACTGTTCCAGGACCTTGTCATACTCCTTCACCGCCTGCTCGTAATTGCCCTGGCGATAAGCCAGGTCCGCAAGGTAGAACTGCGCATTTCCAGCCAGCTCGGTGTTGGGGTAGAACTTCAGGTAGTCCGCAAATTCCTGCGACGCCAGGTCGTACTTGGCGGCGTTGTAATCGCGCAGCCCGTTGTTGTAGAGCACGTCGGGCGGCGGCGCCTGCTGTTGCGCCGGCTGTCCGGGCGGCGCAACGCCGGCGGGCGGCAGAGTGGTCTGCGCGTTCTGCATGGCGTCCAACTGGTTGCCGATCTTGCCCATGCGCGCCTTCAGCTCATCCACGGAATCGTTCAGCGCCTGGATTTGTCCAGAGAGCTGGTCGGTGCGCGTTCCGCCTTCGGCTTGCTGCTGCTTGATGGTGCGCTGCACATCGGCCATACCGGCGTTGATCTGGTTCATCTTGTCGGTCGAGCTCTCGATCAGTTGGCGCATCACGCCCATGCGCTCGTCAAACGACTGTTGCATGCGCGACATCTGGTCCTGCAGCGCCTGCACCTGGGTCTGCAGCTGGATGATTTCCTTGGCGACGGGGAAGGCAGGCGTGGTCGCCGCGACCAGCAGTACCAGCGGAAGCAAGATTCTCAAGGTTTTCATAAACGGATACTCGGTTGTGCTTCTCTGTTCGATGCAGAAATACCGCGGATGGTCTAGTCCTTGGCCGGCTGGCCAACCGCCGATTCCATCCGGGTTCTTGGCCGCGGGCACGGGGGTCTCCCCCGGTGCCCGCAAACCGCTTCCCTTCGCCGCAGTGAGTCCCGCCGTTACCTCTGGTAGAGGAAATGCCCGCGGCGGTTCTGCTGCCAGCACTGCTCGTTCGACTCGGTGCAGAACGGTTTTTCCTTGCCGTAGCTGATGGTGCGGATACGGTCCGCGTTCACCCCGGCCTGGATCAGCGCGTTCTTCACCGCGTTGGCGCGATTATCGCCCAGCGCCAGGTTGTACTCCGTCGAGCCGCGCTCGTCGCAGTGTCCCTCGATCGTGAAGTGCATGGTGGGATGCTGCGACAGGAACTGCGCGTCGGCCTGCAAAGCCGTCTGCTGGTCCGGCCGGACGTCGTACTTGTCATAGTCAAAGAAAATGTCTTTGATGTTCCGGCTGAACAGCTCTTCATCGGTGGCGCTCGGTTGTGGCGTCGGCGCCGGCGGCGGGGTCACCGTCACTCGTGCCGTGGCTTCCTGGGTCCCGCCGGTGCCCTTGGCCACCAGGCGGTAGGTCGTGGATTGCGCCGGTGAGACGCGCTGCGACCCGCTCGGGTCGACCTTGGCGCCGTCGAGCGCGACCTCGGTCGCGTTCTCGGTCTGCCAGGTCAGCGTGCTCGATTGTCCGGGCTGAATGGTGTCGGGACTGGCGCTCAAGCTTGCGGTTGGCGCTGCCGGCGGTGGCGGCGGCGGTGGCGGCGGCGGAGCAACTTTCTTTTTGCATCCCCCAAGCGTCAGCACGCTGCCCAAAAGAACGATGAGAAAGATCCACTTCAACCTGTCGTGCTTCACCTCTCTCCTCCCATGGAACGCAAGTGAAACCAAAGTCTGCCAAAAAGCGGGGCCGCTGTCGCTTAATAAATCGTGAAACGATTTACCTGGAACCAAACAGGGTACGCCCGAAAAGCCAGAAAACTTTTCCTTTGACAATTGCAAATTGGGGCCGCAAGTCCAAACGGGCCGCAGTCTTTTCTGAAACGCTATTTCCAACTCCAGTTGGGCTGCGTATTTTTCCCGGCGCTGGTCAAGCGGCGCTGCTCGCGTCCGTCTGCCAGCATGCTCCAAATCTGGTCACCGCCGGCGCGGTTCGACTGAAACACGATATGCCTTCCGTCCGGCGACCACGAGGGAAAATCGTTGCGCCCGGCTTCGTGCGTCAGCTGCACAATCTGCTTGCTGACGATATCCATGACGTAGATGTCCTGCGCTCCCGGCATCCCCGGCCCGTAGTGCCGGATCCAGGCAAACGCCAGGAACTGCCCGTTCGGCGCCCACGATGGCGAAACCGCATAGCCCTGGTCGGTCATGCGTTGCGGGTTGGTGCCGTCCGATTCCATGGTGTAGATCTGCGGCAGCCCGGTGCGACCGCTGACCCAGGCGATCTGCGCCCCGGTCTTCGGATTCCACACCGGCGAGACGTCAGGTCCTTTGTACGCCGTGACCCGGCGAAGATGCGAGCCGTCGGACTCGGAGACGAAAATCTCCGGATCGCCAGTGCGCGACGAAGAGAACGCGATCTGCTTTCCGTCGGACGACCAGGCTGGCGAGAGGTTGGTGCCGCCAAACCTCGGAAACGACACCACCCGGCCGAGGTCGAGCGAGTACATGCCGATATTCCATCCGCCGCCGGTCATCGCGCTATACGCGACGCGTGCCCCATCCGGGGAAATGCGCGGCGACAGCGCGATCGAGCCCAGGTGCGTCAATTGGCGCTGGTTGGCGCCGTCGTAATCCATCACCCAGATTTCCTTGTGTCCGCTCCGGTTGCTGACGAACGCGATCTTGCTCTCCGCGATGCCCTGGATTCCGCCACCCAGGCGGAAGATGATTTCGTCGGCAAAGCGGTGGGCGATGGTGCGCGCGTTGTCCTCCGTCGCCTTTTCCACGTAGCGCTTGCCCAGCACCTGCGGCGACTGCGAGTTCTTCACGTCGTACAGCCAGCCTTGCACCACCACGTCGCCGGTCGAGGCGTTCAGGTTGCCGAAGGCGACCATGCTGGCGTTGGTGGGCGGGTTGGCCCACGCGTCCAGCTTCATTTCTTCCGGCGCCCCGGGGACCTGCAGTGGGTAAAAGCTCTTCGACACCATCTCGAAGATGCCGGCCTGGTTCAGGTCATCCCACAGCGTATCGTCGAATACCTTCACCAGCGAAGCGCTGCCCGCATCGGCCGATGCTTTGAAATCCGGCGCCGCCAGCCGGACTTTTTCCACTCCCAGCCCGGTACCGGTACGGATCCAATCGGTTTGTGCAACCGCAATGGTCGCGGTTGCAACCATTACGAACAGGACCAAAACGATTCGCTTTTTCATGGAATTTGTAATTTGCAATTTGTAATTTGCCATTTTCTCTCCGCGACCGGCGAACGGAAATTACAAATTACAAATGGCAAATGTTTCAGCGCCGGTAGTCGAACCAGAATTCCACCGACACCCGGTTTCCTGCGTACTCGTTGGGCAAGGGCCCAAAAGAATCGATGCGTTGCAACGCGCGCACCGCCGATTGGTCCAGCGACGGCACGCCGCTGGATTGCTCGATCTGCACGTTCGTCGGTTGCCCGGTGCGCGTGATGTCAAACGTGATGTACACCCGGCGCGCGTCGTGGATATTCGGATCAATTTCGTACTTCAGCCAGTTTTCCGAGACCTTCTGCTGCACCACGCGCACGTACCACCCGAAACGTGAACCGAAATCTCCGCCGCCGCCGTTGAACCCGAAGCCGCCTTTCGCGTTGTTGGCGCTGAACACGCCGTACGGCCCGCTCACCGGGCCCCCCTGTCCGAACGGCACCACGTTGCTGGGCTCTTCCACCGGCGCCGGCCGTGGCTTCTGCTGCGTCGAGGTGCGAGGCTTTGCTTGCGGACGCCGCTTGGTGTCCTTTTCCGGGATGGCGATCGCCTCCGGAGCCGGTTCTTCCTTCACCTTGGGCAGGGATTGCGTCAGCCCTTTCGAATCGTTGGCCAGGATGTTCTCCGACCGCGGCGCGGTATTGGGGAGCGGGATGGTGGCGACCAGGGTGGCGCTCATGGCGCCGCCGCCCGAGCCGGTGCCGCCCCAGGATTCTCCCGAGAACCGGCCGAAAATCGCTCCGTAGATCAACATGGCCGCGAACAGTGCTCCATGCAGCGCAACCGACCAGGCCAGCGGCTGCTGCCAGTTTTCCCGCTCGGTATAGATTTCAGCGCTTACTGGCATTCGTATTCAGGGGTTGCGTGACGATGCTCACGTTGGTGATTCCCGCCTGCTTCACGGCATCCATCACGGTGGCAAAGGCGCCGAAGGGAACATTTTCGTCGGCGCGCAGGAAGATGGATTGGCGCTGCGGATCCCGCACCTTGTGGCGCAGCGTGTCCGCAATCTGGTTCACATTGATGGGATCGTTGCCCAGGAAAACGCGCTGCTGCTTGTCGATGCTGATCACCACGCGCTCTTCCGTGATTTCCTTCACCGTCTTGGTCTTGGGAACCTCCACCTCGATGCCGGACTGCAGGATGGGCGCGGTCAGCATGAAGATGATCAGCAGCACCAGCACCACGTCCACCAGCGGCGTGATGTTGATATCCGCCAGCGCGGAGCGGGTGCGGCCGTTGGAATCGGTGAACGCCATTACCGCAGCTCCGGTTCCGGCGCGGCCACCCGGCGCGGCACTTCCGTGCCGGCGTGTTCCACCGCGTTCAGCATCTCGAGCGCGAAATCGTCCATGCGCTTGCCGAACTCCCGGATATCGTTGCCGAACAGGTTATAGGCGATCAATGCCGGGATGGCGGCAAACAAGCCGGCGGCGGTGGTGATCAGCGCTTCCGAGATGCCGGGCGCCACCGCCCGCAGGGTCGCCGCGCCCGCGGTGCCCAGCCCGTGAAACGCGTCAATGATGCCCCACACGGTGCCGAACAAACCGATGAACGGCGTGGCGGCGGCGGTGATCGCCAGCCACGGCAGCCGGCGCTCCAGCCGGGTAAGCTCTTCCGACGAGCCGATCTGCATGGCGCGCTGCACGGTCGCCGGATTGCCGCGCGAACGCTTGTATTCCTGGTATCCGCTCTCGAACACCGTCACCAGCGGACTGGGCTTGAACTGCTCCTGGACGGCCGCGATGTCCTGGAAGCGCGATGCCCGCCGGAAGGCGCGCAGGAATCTCCCACTCTGCACCCGCGCCCGCCGCAGCAGGCTCCATCGCGAAAGGATGATTGACCAGGAGAGAACGCTGAAAAACAGCAAGATGATGAGAACGGCTTTGGCGACCGGACCGGTCTGCCAGACTAGACTGACGATCTCACCGCCGATGGCCAACGAAAAAAGAGGGGAAATATGCATCATCCTTGAGAGAATTTGCCCGCACTCTGGCCCCAATTATAGACCAGCGTTGCGGCAGTAAGTTGTTGCCATACTTCACGCAAATTTTGAGTGTCTACGATCGGTAACTAAGAGTATTGCATGCTTCATCGCGCTTGCCGCTCCGGGGTTCACCTGAATTTTTCTCTCCTTCCACACGCAACTCGAAACTCACGACTCCGGACTCTCGTGCTATTCTGCGCAGCAATTACTCGCTCAGGAATGTTCCGTGCTGCTCGAACTGCGCGTCGAGAACTACGCCGTCATCGATCACGTGGTGGTGGAATTCGCCCCGGGCTTAAACCTCATGACCGGCGAAACCGGCGCCGGCAAGTCCATCCTGATTGACGCTCTCGCCCTGCTGCTCGGGGAAAAAGCCGCCGGCGAAATCGTTCGCCACGGCGCCGACAAAGCCGTGGTTTCCGCCGTCTTCGAGGTCGACGACCCCCAGGCAGACACCGTCCTGGAACAGAACGGGCTCGACTCCGAAAATTGCGAACTTATTTTGCGCCGCGAGATTGCTGCCGGGGGCGGCCGCGGGCGCGTCTTCGTCAACAACCAGCCCGCGACCGTGGCCGTGCTCAAGCAACTTGCGCCCGTGCTGGCCTCGGTGCATGCGCAGAGCGAATCCATCCTGGGCTTCGACGCCGCCGCTCGACTCAAGCTGCTCGACCTGTTCGGACGCTGCTCCACCGAGCCGGTCGCCGCCCCATTTGGCCGATGGAACGCAATCCGCGCGCGCATCGCCGAATTGCAGCGCGACGAGCAGGACAAGCTGCGCCTGGTTGACCTGTGGAGCTTTCAGAAAAAAGAGATCGAGAGCGCCCGGCTCCAGCCCGGCGAAGACGAGCGGCTGGAGGCGGAGAAGCGCGTGCTCGCCAATGCCGAAAAGATTTACGCCGCTGCCATGACCGCCTACGACCTGCTCTACGATGGGGAAGCCTCGGCCGCCAGCTCTTTGAAGGCGGCAGCGCGGCAGGTGGAAGAACTCGCGCGCTTCGATCCGCAGTTTCAGGAATCGCTGCTGTCGCTGGATTCGGCGCGCATCGCCACCGAAGAACTGGGCGCGACCTTGCGCGACTACGCCGGCGGCATCAACGCCTCGCCGGAGCGGCTGGCCGAGATTGAAGACCGCCTGGCCACCCTCGATCGGCTGAAGCGCAAGTACGGAGAGGACCTGCAGGCCGTGATCGCTTACGGCGAGCAGGCTGCGCGCAAGCTCAACGAAGTGGAAAACAAGGACGAAGTGCTGCGCCAGCTGCGCGCGGAATTAAGCGCCGCCGCGGCCGAATACCTGGAGGCGGCGCGCGCCCTTTCCCGGCAGAGAAACGACGCTGCCCGCCGCCTGGAAAAGCTGGTCGAACAGGAAGTGAACCAGCTGGCCATGAAGGCCCGCTTTCGCGTGCAGGTGGATGGCGCCGACGACGAGCCCAACTGGACCAGCTCCGGCTTTGACCAGGCCCAGTACCTGATCGCCACCAATCCGGGCGAGCCGCTGAAGCCGGTGGAGCAGATCGCCTCCGGCGGCGAACTGTCGCGCGTCATGCTGGCGCTGAAGGCCACCATTGAAGCCCGCGCCCACCGCCACAAGAATGAAACCCAGCGCACCCTGGTCTTCGACGAAATTGATATCGGCATCGGCGGCCGGGCAGCCGAGGCGGTCGGCAAAAAGCTGAAGGAGCTCGCGGCCACCTCGCAAGTGCTCTGCATTACCCACCTGCCGCAGATCGCCTGTTTTGCCGATCATCATTACGTGATCGAGAAGAAGGGCGTCGCCGGGCGCACCCGCACCGGCATCCGCCGCCTCGACAATGGCGAGCGCCGCGAGGAACTTGCCCGCATGCTGAGCGGAGCCAAAGTCACCGAAACTTCCCTGAAGCACGCCGAGCAGATGTTGAAAGCCGGAGCTCCCCGCTAGCTGGCGGCGGAATTACGTTCAATTCACCACGGAGGCACCGAGGCACGGACAGATTCGTGATAGGTGTCATGCTGAGCGCAGCGAAGCATCTGTGCATTTTCGGGGCGCAACGATGCACAGACCGGTTAAAGCTACGCCGAGCGGCGCGCTTTCGTCGTCCGTTTTTTCTTCATGGTCGTGGTGACCACCCCCGAACTGGCTGTGCGCCGGTATTCTCGTTGAATCGTGCGCTCCGGCATGATGGTTGTTTTGCTCCGGACCACGCTCTCTACCGGCCGCGGTTCGGTTTCAAACAGCGCCGCCAGGTAGTTGTCCTTGTGCTCCACCGAGCAGAAGTGGACTGCCAGCGGATGGCAGGATTGGCCCTCATCCCACGCCGTCAAAATCGTGACTTCCCGACGCGCCGCCGTCACTCCGACGCTCTCCGCGGCCAAGCCCAGCACCCAGACCTCGCCCGCCTGCTTCATCTTCCTGCACCAATCACATCCGAATAGGATCATGGCCCACTCCCATTCATCTTGGACGCTGGGTTTCGAGCAAATGGTGCTCCAGCCGTCGTGGAAATGCGTTCCGGGGCACACTGCCTTTGCAGCCGGTGCAGCCATGTCTTTGCTCGGCAGAGAGGCTGAATCAGAAAAGGTGAACTCAACGGCCAGGAACTCACAATCCGCCGCTCTCAAGCCCGGCTGCGGTTCACTGCCGCATAACGCCGACCGATGCTAATCCCCGCATTCTCTGGTATTTACATTGACGGTACGCATCGGCGTGGACTAGTTTTGCATCATTTATACTACTAGGGTGAGGGTGCACCGGCGTTGGGCCGGTTAGAACTGATGACACAAGACAGCCAGAAATCGCTGTTGTTATTGAAGCCCCGTGGCTTCTGCGCCGGCGTGGTACGGGCCATTGACATCGTCCGCATCGCGCTGGAGACCTTCGGACCTCCCGTTTACGTCCGCAAGGAGATCGTCCACAACCGCTATGTGGTCGAGGAACTCTCGGCCAAGGGCGCAATCTTTGTCGACAATGTCGATGAGGTCCCGGCCGGCGAGCGCGTCATCTACAGCGCCCACGGTGTAGCTCCCGAGGTCCGCGATGCCAGCCAGGACAGGAAGTTGCGGGTTATCGACGCCACCTGCCCCCTGGTCACCAAGGTGCACGTCGAGGCCATCCGCTTCGCCAAGGAAGGCTACTCGCTCATCCTGATCGGTCACCGTGACCACGACGAGGTAATCGGCACGCTGGGCGAAGCCCCGCAAGCGACCCAGGTTGTGGGTTCCGCCAGGGACGTGGAAAATCTCCAGGTCCCCGATCCCGACCGGGTCGCCTACCTGACTCAGACCACTCTCAGCCTCGATGAAACCCGTGACATTGTCGAGGCGCTGAAGAACAAGTTTCCCAATATTACCGGCCCGGCCGCGCAGGACATCTGCTACGCCACCGAAAACCGGCAGACTGCAGTCAAGCACATTTGCAGCGAGGTGGACCTGCTGCTGGTGGTGGGTTCCGACAATAGTTCCAACTCCAAGCGCCTGGTGGAAGTGGCTGGCAGCCTGCACACGCCCTCGTACCTGATCGAAAACTATCGCGCCATCCGGCCGGAGTGGCTGCAAACCGTGCGCAATGTCGCGGTCACCGCGGGTGCTTCGGCGCCGGAATGCCTGGTGGAGGAAGTCGTCGAGTTCCTGCGCGATCAGGGTTTCACCAATCTCAAGGAAGTGGAAGTCATGCCGGAGAACGTCCGGTTCGGGCTGCCGCCGGAGATCGTCGAGGCGATTGGCAGCGCTCCGGCCGCTGCGGCGGCGGAGTAATCCCGTCAGGAGGAGAGTTCAGGCGGGTTTTTGTCCCCCAGAAAGCCCTGATGAAGTTTGGCAAGATCGACGACATTTTGAGCCGGGTCGCGGGCGCGGTTGACGCGGCGCGCCGCTATCTGTTCTCTGTCCAGCACGAGGACGGCTACTGGTGCGGCGAGCTGGAGGCCGACTCCACGCTCGAGTCCGATTACATCGCCATGCACACCCTGCTGGGCACCGGCGATCCCGGGAAATTCCAGAAGGCGGCACGCTGGATCCTCGAGCACCAGAATGAGGACGGCGGCTGGCCTATTTTCCCGGACGGCCCTTCCGATGTCAGCGCTTCGGTGAAGGCTTATTTTGCGCTCAAGCTCGCCGGCTACAGCGCGCAGCACCCCGCCATGGCGCGCGCCCGCGGCAAGATTCGCGAGTTGGGCGGACCCAGTTGCGCCAACACCTATACCAAGATCTATCTTTGCTTCTTCGGGCAGTACGACTGGTTCGCCGTGCCGGCCATTCCGCCGGAAATCGTGCTGTTTCCCAACTGGTTCTGGTTCAACATCTACGAGATTTCTTCCTGGTCGCGCGCTATTTTCATTCCGCTGGCCATCGTCTACGCCAAGAAGCCGTACAAGAAAATTCCGCCCGAGATGGGCATCGAGGAGCTGTTTCCAGGCGGCCGCGACAACTGCAATCTCTACCTGCACTGGGACTCGAGGTTCTTCAGTTGGCGGAATTTTTTCCTCTTTCTCGACCGCGTGACCCACTGGTTTGAGCGCATCCACATCCGTCCGCTGCGCTCCATCGCGCTGCGCGCCGCCGAACAGTGGATGCTGGAGCACTTCGAGATGAGCGACGGCCTGGGCTCGATTTATCCCGCCATGATGAACTCCATCATCGCGCTACGCTGCCTGGGCTACTCCGTGGACGATCCGCAATTCATTCGCGCCCTCGACGAGTTTGAGGCCCTCGGCATCGAGGAAGAGGACACCTTCCGCATGCAGCCTTGCAAGTCGCCGGTATGGGACACGGTGTACGCGCTCTTCGCGCTGGGCCAGAGCGGCGTCAGCCCGCAGGACCCGCGTATGACTGCCGCCGCCGACTGGGTGCTCAAGAAGCAGGTCACGCACCAGGGCGATTGGTCGGTGAAGAACCGCAAGGCACAGCCCGCCGGCTGGTACTTTGAATTCAACAATGAGTTTTACCCCGACGTGGACGATACCGCCCAGGTCTGCCTGGCGCTCGATCAGGTCCAGCACCCCAACGAGCGCTATCAGCACGAATCGGTCGCGCGCGCCATTGACTGGGTCTTCTCCATGCAATGCAAGGATGGCGGCTGGGCCTCGTTCGACAAGGACAACGACAAGCTCGTCTTTCAGTACATTCCCTTCGCCGATCACAATGCCATGCTCGATCCTGCCACTGCCGACATCACCGGCCGAGTGCTGGAAATGCTGGCAGCCTATGGTTATACCCAGGCGGACAAGCGCGTGCAGCGCGCCATCAAGTTCCTGCTCAACCAGCAGGAGCCCGACGGCTCCTGGTTTGGCCGCTGGGGTTGCAATTACATCTACGGCACGCACCTGGTGTTGCGCGGGCTGGAAGCCATTGGGATCGACCATAACGAGCCCTACATTCAGCAGGGGGCTGAGTGGTTGCGCATGGTGCAGAACCCGGACGGCGGATGGGGCGAGAGCATCTGGTCCTATCACGATCCGGCGGCCCGCGGCGTGGGGCCAAGTACCGCATCGCAAACTGCGTGGGCGATTTTGGGTCTGCTGGCCGCCGGCGATACCCGCAGCGACTCCGTGCATAAGGGAGTTGCTTACCTGCTCGACACGCAGCGACGTGACGGCTCCTGGCGCGAGAAATGGAATACCGGCACCGGGTTCCCCAAGGTCTTCTATCTCAAGTACCACATGTACGCCGAGTATTTCCCTCTGCTCGCCATGGCGGCCTATAGCAAGGTCATGGCGGCTTCCACCGATGCAGCCACCACCGTTTCCGGTTCGTCGGGCCCCGTGCCGAACACAGAATTGGGAGAAGCGTAATGCCTGTGCCGGTCTCGCAGATGTGGACGGTCGCCAGTTACGTCCTGAAGCAAAAGTTCAAAGGACGCAAGCGCTATCCGCTCGTCCTCATGCTGGAGCCGCTGTTCCGCTGCAACCTGGCCTGCGCCGGCTGCGGCAAGATCCAGTATCCCGGCCACGTGCTGAAGATGCAGCTCACCCCGGAAGAGTGTTTTCGCGCCGCGGAAGAATGCGGCGCTCCTACCATCGCGATCCCCGGGGGCGAGCCTTTGCTCCACCCGCAGATCGGCGAAATCGTCGCCGGCCTGGTGGCCCGCAAGAAATACATTTACCTGTGCACCAACGCGCTGCTGCTCAAGCAGAAAATCGATCTCTTCCAGCCGAGCAAGTTCCTCACCTTTTCCGTCCATGTCGACGGCCAGCGTGAGCACCACGATTTTTCCGTCTGCCTGGAAGGCGGCTACGAAAAGGCAATCGACGGCATTCGCGAAGCCTTGCGCCGCGGCTTCCGCGTCACCACCAATACCACGCTGTTTGACGGCGCCGATGCCAACAGCGTGCGCGCCTTCTTCGACGAGATGATGGAACTGGGCGTCGAGGGCATGATGCTTTCCCCCGGGTACTCCTATGACAAAGCGCCCGACCAGAGTCACTTTCTCGGCCGTGCCCGCACCCGGCGTCTGTTTCGCGCCATTCTCTCCAATCGCAAGGAAAACTGGCGCTTCAACATGTCGCCGCTGTTCCTTGAGTTTCTGATGGGCAAGCGCGATTATCCCTGCACCCCATGGGGCATGCCGACCTTCAACGTCTTCGGCTGGCAGAAGCCCTGCTACCTGCTCCAGGACGGCTATGCCGATACCTTTGACGAGTTGATGCAGGCCACCGCCTGGGAGGGCTACGGCACCGAGTCGGGCAATCCGAAGTGCGCCAATTGCATGGTGCACAGCGGCTATGAAGCTTCCGCCGTCAACGACACATTCAACTCGCTGCGCGGCTTCTGGGACACGGTTCGCGCCACCGTGTCGGGCCGCTACCGCGATCCCCACGCGCTCGAACTGCTTCGCGAACCGGCCCGCCCGGTGCACGCCTTCAATCCGCTGGTCAAGATCGAAAGCAGTTCGCCGCAGGAGACGCGAGTGTGACCGGACGCGAAGCAGGACACCGCGCCGGGACACCTCAGCCTGACCCTGACGCATTGGAGGTCATTGAGCGCGGCGACCGCGAGCAGCTCGAAGGCTGGGTCCCGGAACTAGCCGACGAAAACGAATTGCGCCTGGCGCTGGAGCGCGCCTTCGATTACCGCGGCGACGTCCTCATCGCCCGCAAAGACGGCTCCCGGGTGGAAGGCTATGTGTTCGACCGCCGTGCCGGCCAAACCCTCGCCGATTCCGTGGTTCGCCTGTTGCTCAAGGATGGCGGCGGCAAGCTTTCGGTCTCCTATGCCGATATTGCCGCGCTGGCTTTTTCCGGCCGCGACATGGCAGCGGGAAATAGCTGGGAGGCCTGGGTCCGGCAATACTGGGAGCGCAAGGCCGCGGGCGAGAAGGGCATTTCCCTGCAGCCGGAGAAACTTGAGTAGCGCGGGCCGCATTCGATGACGCAATGAAAGCGTTTGTGACAGGAGCGACCGGATTCGTCGGAAGCCACGTCGCGCGCGCATTGTCCAACCGCGGCGCCGACCTCCGCCTGCTGGTGCGCGCCTCCAGCCCGACCGGCAACATCGCGGGCCTCGCGGCCGACCGCGTCGTCGGCGACCTCCTGCAACCTGCTTCCTTGCGTGCGGCCATCGCGGGCTGCGACGTCGTCTTTCACGTGGCCGCCGATTACCGGCTGTGGACGCGCGATGCCGCCGACATGCAATTCATGTATCGCTGCAACGTCGAAGGAACGCGGGCGCTGATCGATGCCGCCCGGCAGGCCGGCGTGCGGCGCATGGTTTACTGCTCCAGCGTCGCCACCATGGGTTTCACTGGCAACGCCCACCCCGCCGACGAAACCTCGCCGGTCCGCCTCGATGACATGATCGGCCACTACAAGCGCTCCAAGTTCATTGCCGAGCAGGTCGCGCTTGAGGCCGGAAAATCCGGCGGCGACGTGGTGGTGGTGAATCCCACCACACCCGTCGGCGAAGGTGATATCAAGCCCACCCCCACCGGGCGCATCATCCTCGATTTTCTAAAGCGAAAATTTCCTGCTTACGTCGATACCGGCTTGAACCTGGTGGACGTGCGCGAAGTGGCGCGCGGACACATCGAAGCGCTGGAGAAGGGAATCCCCGGCGAACGTTACATCCTGGGCGGCGAGAATCTCTCCTTGAAGCAGATCCTGGACAAGCTGGCGGCCATCACCGGGCTCGCCGCTCCCAAGGTGCGATTGCCTTATGTGTTTGCCCTGGCCGCCGGTGTGGGCGATACCGTGGTCAGCGGCCGGCTTTTGCGCCGCGAACCTCGCGTTACGCTCGACGCCGTCCGCATGGGCCGCAAAAAAATGTGGGTATCCTCAGAGAAAGCCCAGCGCGAGCTGGGTTGGAACATCGTGGCCGTCGACGACGCCCTGCGACGGGCCGTGCAGTGGTTTCAGGCGAATGGCTATGTCCATTGACGTCGCCATCATCGCCGCCCTGGAGCGTGAAGTGCGTCCGCTGGTGTGCGGCTGGCCTCGGCGGCGGTTGCCGGCGCAAGCTGGTGTGGCCCGGGTCTCCGAGCCGGGGCTCCCAAGCGCGTTAAGTTTCCCAGCGTTTGTGCACGACAATGTTCTGGTCGTTTGCTCCGGGATTGGCGCAACGCTGGCGCGCCAGGCCGCAGTCGCCCTGTTTGCTACCGAGCGCCCGCGCGTCATCATTTCGGCCGGCTTGGCGGGAGCACTGGATCCTGAATTGAGGGTGGGACAAATTTATCGTCCGGCTACGGTCGTGGACCTCGGCACCGGCGCGCGTTTCAACGGCGGCGGCAACGATGGCGTACTGGTCAGCGCATCTTCAGTGCTCGATCGCGATGCCAAGCGGCGCATCTCCGGAGCTTTCGCCGCCCGCGCGGTTGATATGGAAGCCGCTGCCGTCGCCCTGGTCGCGGAGCAACGCCAGTGTCCATTCCTGGCGCTCAAGGCCGTCTCCGAGCCGGATGACTTTCCCATGCCCTCCTTCGACGGCTTCATTGATCCTCGCGGGCGCATTCGCACCCTCCGCTTTGTAGCGGCTTGTGCCCTGCGGCCTCAGCGATGGGGATTACTGGTACGGCTCAGGAGCAATACTGCCAGTGCTTCTCAGGAACTTTGCCGGGCCCTGACTCATCTGATTGAGGAACAAGGTGCCATCTTAGAAGCGCCGCTGTCCGGGAAGACTATGTAAAATGGCTTTTGCCACGCAAACCGGGGCTAGTCGAGGTACCGCTTCCATCCCTGCCACCATGCAGGCGGCCGTCTATCACGGCAAGGACGATGTTCGCCTCGAGCAGGTGCCGGTTCCCAAGATCGGCCCCGGCGAGCTTCTGCTGAAGGTTCACACCTGCGGCATCTGCGGCACTGACCTGAAAAAAATCAGCACCGGCTCCCATTCAGCGCCCCGCATTTTCGGCCATGAAACTGCCGGCGTGGTGGTGGAAACCGGCGCCGGGGTTGCCAATTACGCTATCGGCGACCGGGTTAGTGTCTTTCATCACATCCCCTGCGGGGAGTGCTTTTACTGCCGTCATAAGGTGTTCGCCCAATGCCCGGTTTACAAGCAGGTGGGCTGCACGGCGGGCTATGAGCCCAGCGGTGGCGGGTTTTCTGAGTATGTTCGGGTCATGGACTGGATTGTCGCCCGCGGCGGGGTAGTCAAGCTGCCCCCGGAAATCTCCTTCGAGCAGGCCTCGTTTATCGAACCCGTCAATACCTGCATGAAGGGAATTCAGACCCTGGGCCTGCAGCGGGACGAGACGGTCCTCGTCATGGGCCAGGGTCCCATTGGTATCCTGTTGGCAATATTGGCTCAACGGGAGTGTGCAAAGGTATTCACTTCCGATTTATTCCCCCAGAGGCTTACAATAGCTAATGGCTTTGGCTTATGCGGATCCATTGACGCTTCGTGCTCCGATACGGTTCAAACGGCGCGCCAATGGACAGAGGGGCGTGGGGCCGATGCCGTCGTTCTGGCCGTTGCCGGGACGTCTTTAATCCGTGCGGCGATCGAAGCCGCGCGCCCGGGTGGCAGGATCTTGCTGTTTGCCCAGACGGTTCGTGGAGAGGCCGTCATCGATCCCGCCGCAATCTGTGTGGACGAAAAAACTTTGCTGGGCTCATACAGCGCTTCAATTGATCTCCAGGAGCAGGCTGTGGGTTTTGTTTGCCGCCAGGAAGTCGACCTGGGGCGGCTCATCACTCACCGTTTTCCCCTGTCCGAGGCTTTGGAAGCGTTGAACTTAGCGGCTCATCCCCGGCCGGAGTCGATGAAGGTGGTCATACAGCCGGGACTGGAACCCTGATCCGCGTGGTGGTGGAAATGGCTCCAGTATCTGCACCATGGAAGGAAAGCTAGTGAACGGACACATGACGGCAGCGGTCCTCTACGGTAAAGAGGACGTAAAGATTGAGCGCGTTCCCATCCCCCGTGTCGGTCACGGCGAGGTTCTGATCAAGGTTCAAGTTGCGCTGACCTGCGGTACCGATCTCAAGGTCTACCAGCGCGGATATCATGCCCGCATGATTGTCCCCCCGGCCCTGTTCGGTCACGAACTGGCCGGAGTCATCGAGGAGGTCGGACCCGGCGTCAAGGGTTTCCGCAGCGGCATGAGGGTGGTGGCGCTCAACTCCGCCCCCTGCCAGATGTGCTTCTACTGCTCCAAGCACCAGGAAAACCTGTGCGAAGACCTGCTCTTCAACAATGGCGCCTATGCCGAGTACATCAAGATTCCGCGCCGCATTGTCGAAAGCAACATGCTGGCCGTGCCCAGCAATGTCAGTTATGAAGAGGCGGCCATGGTCGAGCCGCTGGCCTGCGTGCTGCGCGGGCTGCACGAGACCAGCCTGGAAATCGGCGATACCGTGGTGGTCATCGGCGGCGGCCCCATCGGCTTGATGTTCGTCCAGGTCGCCAAGCTCAAGGGATGCAATGTCATCGCGGTCGCCAAGCGCGACTCCCAAGTCGCCGCCGCCAAGCGGCTGGGCGCCGACGACGTGGTGCAGATCACCCAGGTGCAGGATCCCGTGGATGCCGTCCGTGCCCTCACTCCCGACCGCCGCGGCGCCGACGTGGTCATCGAAGCCGTGGGACGCCCCGAAGCCTGGGAGTGGTCCATCGACATGGTGCGGAAGGGCGGGACGGTGAATTTCTTCGGCGGATGCGCCAGCGGCACCAAGGTCGCTCTCGATACCAATCGCCTGCACTACTCCGAGATCGCCCTCAAGGCCACGTTCCATCACACCCCGGAGACGGTGCGCAAGGCCTTCGCCCTCATCGCCGAACGCAAGATCCGCGGCGCCGACTACATCACCGGAGAAGCCCCATTGTCGCGCTTGCAGCAGGTGCTGCGCCACATGCTCAACCGCAATGGCGACATCAAGACCGCCATCATTCCCGGGCACTGAGCCCAGGCTCCAGGCTTCAGGCGCAAGGCTCAAGGCCTTGCGCCATTGTTTTGTGCCGTGTGCCGTGCGCCGGGCGCCTTGTGCATCGGGCCTTCTGTGGTTAAATGAACCTGTTTTGAACGCTGCCCCCAATTCCGTCCCCTTCGCCGGGCTCCCGCCGGAGTACGCCATTCCGGCCCAGGCGCCGTCGCTGGCCGAAGCGCGCGCCTACTGTGAGCGCCTGGCGCATCGCCACTATGAAAATTTCTCGGTGGCCACCTGGTTCCTGCCGGAGCGTGTTCGCCCTCATTTCTACAGTGTTTACGCTTACTGCCGCATCTCCGACGATCTCGGCGACGAGGTCGGCGATCCCCAGCAATCGCTGCGCTTGCTGGACGAGTGGGAAGAGGAGCTGAACGCGACCTACCTCAGCCTGGTGCAGCCCGCTCCTCTCGAGGTACGAAGAAACGCGGAGCAGCTTGCGCCCGGGCCGTCGTCGCGAAACCCAGCCCGCCCGACGCATCCGGTATTCATCGCCCTCCGGGAAACCATCCGCGAATGCAACATCCCGCGTGAACCCTTTGCCGACCTGCTCAAAGCCTTCCGCCAGGACCAGACCGTCGGCCGGTATCCGACCTTCGACGACCTCCTGGCCTACTGCCGCTATTCCGCCAACCCCGTCGGGCGGCTGGTGCTCTATGTCTGCGGCTATCGCGACGACCACCGCC
This sequence comes from Terriglobia bacterium, assembly GCA_963797035.1. GTDB lineage: Bacteria > Acidobacteriota > Terriglobia > Terriglobales > Acidobacteriaceae > JAIQGF01. Next base: position 42,305 of record CAWCOC010000015.1, on the reverse strand, counting down.
AGCAGCTCTCCGATTTCACCTGCACCGCCCTGCAACTGGCGAATTTCTGGCAGGACGTCTGGCCCGACTACGGCAAGGGCCGCATCTACATTCCGTTGGAAGACCTGCGCCGCTTCGGCGTCAGCGAGCAGGACATCGCCGCCCGGCGCTTTACCCCGCCATTCCGCGAGCTGATGAAGTTTGAAGTGGCGCGCGCCCGCGAGTGGTTCCTCCGCGGCTTCCCGCTGGCCGGCAAGCTGGACAAAGATCTGGCCATCGACATCGAGCTCTTCACCCGCGGCGGGCAGGAAATTCTCAATGCCATTGAGCGCCAGGATTTCGACGTCCTCACGCGCCGCCCGGCCATCTCCAAGTCAAGAAAGTTAATGCTGGTCGCCAAAGCGGCTTTGAGCAAGTTCTCCTGATATGAAGCCACCACTGAGGCACCGAGGCACGGAGAACCTGAAGCCAGCGAAAATACGGCGGAGTAGCTCGCAGATTGGTAAGGCTGTTTGTCTGTCTCCGTGCCTCCGTGCCTCCGTGGTGAATTGATTCCTGGCATGACCTCCCTCGCCCAAACCGGCTCCGCTCCCAGCGCGCCCCGCGTCGCCTCGCTGCAACTTCGCACTGCCTACGGCGTCTGCCGCCACATCACCCGCAAGGCGGCACGCAATTTTTACTACGCCTTCCTCGTCCTGCCGCGGCGCAAGCGCGACGCCCTCAGCGCCGTCTACGCCTTCATGCGTCACGCCGACGACATCAGCGACGATCCCCAGCTCGCGCCCGACGAAAAGCGCCATAAGCTCAATGTCTGGCTCGATTCGCTGCATCGAGTGGTTGCCGGCGAGCGCACCGACGATCCCGTTCTCATGGCCACCGCCGACAGCCAGCGCCGCTTCAAGATTTCCATCGACCTGCTGGAAACGCTCGTTTACGGCACCGCCATGGACGTGCCTCGTCCGGAACTGCCCCAGCCCGTGCCCGGCGCTCCCCAGGTCATGTACCAGACCTTCGACGATCTCTACAACTACTGCTATCACGTCGCCTCCGTCGTCGGCCTGGTGTGCATCCGCATCTTCGGCTATCGCGATTCCGCCGCCGAAGAACTTGCCGAGCGCTGTGGCATCGCCTTTCAGCTCACCAACATCATTCGCGACGTCAAGGAAGATGCCGCCATGGGCCGCATCTATATTCCCCAGGAAGACCTCGACCGCTGCGCCATCGGCGCCGGTATGTTTCGCGCTCCCAACCCGGCGGCCTTTCGCGCCCTGCTGGAAATGGAAGCCGATCGCGCTCGCCAGTTTTACGATGCCGGCCGGCAGTTGATCCCCTTTATCGACGAGGACAGCCGCCCCGCCCTCTGGACCCTGATCGAAATCTACAGCCGCTTGCTGGCCAAGATTGCGGCCCACGATTACGACGTCTTCACCGAGCGCGTGCGGCTCACCACCGCCGAAAAACTCCGCGTCCTTGGCAAGGGCCTGTGGCGCCGGATCAAGGGATGAAGCTTCCGAACAATCAGGGAGATGTGTGGCACGGGTCTTCGGCCCGTGAGCGGGAGCCTGCGACCGTGGCGGTGATTGGCGGTGGTCTGGCCGGGCTGGCCGCCGGTTGTGCCTTGGCCGAAGCGGGATACCAGGTCACCCTGTTCGAGCGCCGCCCTTACCTCGGAGGCCGGGCTTCCTCCTACCAGCATCCCGGGACCGGCGAAGTGGTGGACAACTGCCAGCACGTCCTACTCGGCTGCTGCACCAACCTGCTCGACCTCTATCGCCGGATCGGCGCCGAAGACAAGATTCGCTGGTACCGCCGCCTTACTTTCATCGAGCCTGGAGGCCGGCAGTCGGGCATCGAGCCGGGAATCCTGCCGGCGCCGTTCCACAGCGCTCCATCGTTCCTCGGTGCCGACTGCCTTTCGCTAGGCGACAAGCTGGCCATCGCCCGCGCCATGATGGCGCTCACCGCTCGCTTGCCCGCCGACGACGGCCCGCCCTTTCTCGAGTGGCTTCGCGCACATCACCAGACGCCGCAGGCCATCGAGCGCTTCTGGCGCCCAGTGCTGGTCAGCGCCTTGAACGAAGACCTCGAGCGCGCGTCCTCGCGCTACGCCGCCCAGGTCTTTCGCGAGTCGTTCCTCAAGTCGGCGCAAGCCGGCGCGCTCGGACTGCCCGCGCTGCCCTTGTCCGATCTCTACGCCATTGCCGGCGATTACATTCAGCGCCATGGCGGCGCGGTGACCCTGCGTGCTGCCGCCGACTCGTTTTGTCCACAGCCGGATGGCCTCCGCATCTGCAGTGCCGGCCGGGAAATCTCGTTCGACTACGCCGTCCTCGCCGTCCCTTTTAACGTTCTGGCCGGAATGCTGCCCGACGATCCGGCCGCTGTCCCGCTGCGCGCCATGCTCGTCCGTTTCCAGACCTCTCCTATTACCGGCATCCATCTTTGGTTCGACCGCCAGGTCACCGGCCTGCCCCACGCCGTGCTCCTCGATCGCACCATTCAGTGGATGTTCCAGAAAAGCAGTTTCCAGTTGCCAGTTGCCAGTCCGGATCAGAAAGAACTCACTGGAAACCGGAAACTGGAAACCGGAAACTGGGAACTCGAAACTGGAAAATTGAATCTGGAAACTGGAAACTCGCTGAGCCCCACAGGGGCGCCAGTTTATAGCCCGGGGCGTGAGCCCCGGGTAAACCAACTCAACGAATCCGAGTCCCGTAGGGACGACAGAAAGAACGGGAGTTACATCGAGCTTGTAGTCAGCTCCTCGAAAACTCTGGTCGACAAATCCAAGGCGGAGATCCTCGATCTCGCCCTCCGCGAACTGGCGGAATTTCTTCCCGAAGTCCGCCATGCCAGGCTCCTGAAATCCACGGTGATCAAGGAAGTGAACGCCACCTACTCTCCGCTGCCCGGCGCCGATTCCCATCGACCCGCGCAAACCTCGCCCTGGCCGCGCGTCTTCCTGGCCGGCGACTGGACGGCCACCGGCTGGCCCGCCACCATGGAAGGCGCCGTCCGCAGCGGCTATCTAGCCGCCCAAGCCCTCACCGCCTCGGCAGGGAAGCCTCGTCAATTTGTTGTTTCGGATTTGCCCGCACGCGGCCTAATGCGGCTTTTTGGGAGCTGATGAATACAGTGCTTGTAGCGAGTCCCTGAAGCCTGCAGCCTGAAGCCTGCTATTTCGCCACCAGCGCCACGCCCGCCGCCACCAGGATTGCCGCCAGCCACCGTCGACGGTCCACGTGCTCCCGCAGGAAAATTTGGGCCACGATCGCGTTGCCGATAAATGTCAATGATGCGGATGCCGGCGCCACCAGGCTCACGTCTGCCCACGACAAGGCGAACAGCAGGGAAAAGAACGCCAGCGCCATGAACGCCACCCCGATCCACAGCGTCGGATTGCTAACCACTGCTTTAACCGTTGCCCACAACCCCTTGTCTCGAAACAGATTTCCCACATCCCCCGATTGCTTCATCGCCAGCGAAGTCACCACGTCGCCGACGGTGGAAAATATCACCACCGCCAGGATGCTTCCCCAGGTGTAGTGCCAAGTGCTCACGGCTGGCCGACTCCTGGCGGTTCCGTCTCCAGCACTCCGCGTGCGTTCGCAGTCTTGGCCGGCCCGGCGGTAACGAATCCCACCCCGGCGGCGATGAGCGCGATTCCTGCCCACCGCCAGGAGGAAATCGTTTCATGGAGGAAAAACTTGGCCAGCAGCGCCATCAGGATGTATCCCACCGCCGTGGCCGGCAGCACATAGGTCAGGTCGGCAAACGAAAGCGCGGTCAGGTAACTGACGAAGAAGGCCAGCAGCAGGAGTATTCCCGCTCCCACCCAAGGCGTAAAAATAGCTTGAATTACCTGCGTCCAGTTGTTCAGGGAGAGCGCGCCCACCAACTTCATGCCGCGCGACAGCGCCACATCGCCAAATGCCCCAAACAGCACCACCCCGGCCAGGGTAGCTTGCTTACGTAGGTTCAATTTCGATCTCAGGCGCTGGCGGTTTCGGCCACCGAGGCTTCCGTTTTCGACTTTGGTGCCGTCATCACCGAAGGCGCCGGTTCTGGCAGGGGCGCAGGTGGCTTCTCCCGCTGCTCCTTCACCCAGCGATTGCGATTGGCGCGGAGCTTCAAGAACCCCTTGGCTTCCCGGTACAGCCGCTTGCGCTCCTCGGATTTGAAAATCGCCTTCCTCACGATGCGGAACACTGCCTTGGGACGGAAGTAGTACTCGTCATAAAAGCGGTGCACCGCCTCCATGATCTCCGCCGCCGGCAATCCGGGATACTCGATGTGCGCCAACTGGTGCCCGCCGCTGTCCACCATCGCCTTGTTGGCCATGAACCCATTGCTCACCGCGTAGTCGTACAGCTCCGTTCCCGGGTAGGCGTGCGCCACCGAGACCTGGATGGTTTCCACATCCAGCTCCTTGGCGAAGTCGATGGTGCGCCGGATCGTCTCTCGCGTCTCGCCGGGCAGCCCCATGATGAAGTCGCCATGGATCACCAATCCCAGCTTGTGACAGTCCTTGGTGAACTGCCGCGCCCGCTCCAGCGTCGCGCCCTTCTTGATGTTTTTCAGGATCTGCTGGTCGCCCGATTCGAAGCCCACGATCAGCAGCCGGCACCCGGCATCGCGCATCGCCTTCAGCGTCTCGTAATCGGTGGTCACTCGCGACGTGCAGGACCACGTCAGCTTCAGCGGTTTCAATTTCTCACACAGCTCGATGGTCCGCGCCTTCTGGATGTTGAAGGTGTCATCGTCGAAGAAGAATTCTTTTACGTAAGGCCAGTATTCCTTGGCCTGCGCCATCTCGCGCGCCACCGCGTCGGTCGACCGCTTGCGCCAGGGATGCCCGCTTAGCGTCTGCGGCCACAGGCAAAACGTGCACTGTGCCGGACAGCCGCGCGTGGTGTACAGCGACACGAACGGATGCAGAAGGAAAGGCACGTTGTAGCGACGCACGTCCAGGTCCCGCTTGTAAACCTCGGTCACGTTGGGCAGAGAATCGAGATCGGAAACCTGCGGTCCTTCCGCGTTGTGCACCACCTTGCCGTTCTTGCGGAACGATACTCCGGCAATCTCCTCCAGCGGCTTGCCTTTGGCAAAATCGGTGACCGCGTAATCGAACTCCCGGCGGGCCACGAAGTCTATGGCCTTGGCTTCGCTCAGGCTCTTCTCCGGCAGCACCGTGACGTGCGGTCCCACGAAGGCGATCTTGATCTTCGGATTTGCCGCCTTGATCCCTTCGCTCAGCCGGATGTCCCCGGGAAAGCCCGGCGTGCTGGTGAACAGCACCAGGAACTCGTACTCTTTGGCGATGCGGATGGTCTCTTCCGCCGAAACATGGTGCGGCGGCGCATCCAGCAGCCGCGCTCCTTCCAGCATTCCCGTCGGATACGCCAGCCATACCGGATACCAGTAGGACTCAATCTCACGGGTGGCCGGCCACCGGGACCCGGCGCCACCATCAAAATTTTCAAACGAAGGCGGATTCAGAAACAATGTTTTCAGTGGCATGCGATTGAGTCAGCTATGCTAACAAAACCTCTCCCAGGATGCGGTCTGCCCCGCTCGTTTTTGGCCGTTACGCCCTTGCCCCCCGGCACAGATGCACAAAACCCGGAGGTATATCTATCTAGCTTACCAGCCCCACACCTCAGGATCGAAAATGTTCAAGCCGAATGGTAGCCTGGATGGCCTGAAAGGCATAGAAATTCAACTGATTAGCGTCACTTCCAGGTAAACAGCCGGGCAAACGGGTCCCCGGCAGACTTGCGCAAGGGAAAAGGCTCACACAACCATAGCCCTGGCTCCTGACTCCTGACTACTGACTCCTGACCCCCGACTCCTGACTACTGACTCCTGACTCACTGCTTCCCCAGCGCCCAGTCCTCCAGCTTGCCGGTGGCCCGCAGCAGCTGCAAGCGCGTTTTTTGCAACTGGAACTCGGTATCCAGGTAGGTGGAGTACTTATCACTGGCCAGGAGGCGCGCCGATTCCAGTTCGCGGGGGCCGGGCGAGGGCGCGACCGGCTGTCCGGGAGCGCTCGGCGCCCCGGGGGCGGCCGTCTGGATGCGTGCCTGCACCGCCTCCTCTTGTGCCTGTGCCAGTTGATAATCCAGTTGTGCCACCTGCTCGGCCGCGGCCAGTTGCTTGATCGCTCGCGCCAGCTTCAGCGTGTCGGTGGAAACCTGCCGCTGCGTGACCTCCGTCTGGCGCTGCGCCTTCACCGCTTCCGCGTCGGCAGCTTCCGCCCGCGAACGTTGCACGAAACTGAGGAACGGAAACTTGATCGACACTCCCAGCGTCGCGTTGTTGCGCTGGAAGCGGTTGTAGTACAGATCGTAGTTGTTGTACTTCGAAAACAGGCCGTACTGGCCCACCAGGTCGATGGACGGCCACATCGATTTGTGTTCGCCTTTGGCGCGAAACTCCTTGGCGATGGCGTCCTCCTTGGCTGCCTTCACCAGCGGACTGCTGGTCACCGCCGTGCTTACAATGTTGCTGCCCTGGCTGAGGTCGGGAATCTCCGGGATCGATTCCGTCACCGTCTCGATGCCCTGCACTCCCGTCAATTGCGCTAGCCTCTCTCGCAGCACGTCGGCTGCTCCCTCCGCGTCCGCCTGCCGCAGACGCACCTGCGCCGCCGCCAGCTTGGCCCGCGTCAGCTCCATCTGGCTGTCGACTCCGGCCTGCACCCGCTCGCCGACCACCGTGACCAACTGGTTCGCCTCATTCTGCGCCTGTTTCAGCAGCCCCATCCGCGAGCTCACCGTGTCGAGCTGGATATAGGTAATGGCCGCTTCCAGCAGCGTGACCGCGCGCTGGTCCTGGGCGCTGGCCGACGAGGACTGCCACTCTTTCTCCGCCGCCTTCATGAACTCGCGTCCTGAAGGGCTGTACAACGCCGATTGATAGCTGATGTCGATGATGGCCGGCGCTGAGCCCTCGATGCTGAGCGGGAATCCGTAGGTCTTCGCCACCCCCGAGCCCAGCACCATCTGCGGCAGAAACATGTTGCGCATTTCCAGGTATGCGGCCCGTGCCCGGACTTGTTCGGCGGCCGCCACCGACGCTGCTCCGCGCTGCGTCACCAATTCCATGGCGCGCCGGAAGGAAAGCGGCTCGGCTGCGGCGGCGGAGACCGAAAACCACAGCACCAACCCGAAGCAAAACGCCCGCTGCAAGTGGCGGAAATAGGATTTCATACACTCACCTACCGTCTTTCTGACCGCAGGCGAGTATAGCAACCGCCGTTGAGCCATTGACGAATTGTCGAAAGCACGAATTGGCACCCATCAATTCGTCACTTCGTAAATTCTTCAATTCGTCAATTGTCGGATCGTGCAGGTAAACTTAGGTGTAGCCATGATCAGCGGCGAAACCTGGAATACGGCGCTCGACGCCTTGCGGGCCAACAAATTCAAGGCGTTCCTCACCATGCTGGGCGTGGTGATCGGCAGCGCCTGCCTGGTGCTGGTGGTCACCGTCGGCCTCACCGGCAAGCGCTACATCCTCGCCCAGATCGAAGGCATTGGCGCCAACCTCATCTACGGCTATCACGTTGGCGCCGGCCCCGCCGCGGCCCGTCCTTTGGGCGATGAGATTTCCCTCGCCGACCTGCAGGCCATTCGCGCTCTGCCCCTGGTCACGCACGCTGCCGGGGCCTACGACGCCCAGGTCCCCATGACTTTCGCCGGCAAGGAATACGCGGTCAGCGTAGTGGGCGTGACCGGCGATTTCAACAAGGTCCGCACCCTCGACATCGTCCGCGGACGTTTTCTCGACGACATTGATATTCAGAGTCGCGCCCGTGCCGCCGTCATCACCGAACACCTCGCCAGTGTTCTCGGCTACGAAAACCCCGTCGGCCAGGAGATCAAGGTTTCCGGCCTCTCGCTCACCATCGTCGGGGTCTTCAAGGAGCGGGTCGCCACCTTTGGGCAAACCGAAATTACCAACGACACGGCGATCGTTCCGTTTCCCCTGATGAAGGATTTCACCGGCTCGGAATACATCAAGACCCTGTACGCACAGGCGGACAGTCCCGACGACGTTCCCGCCGCCACCCGCGCCATAACCGCCGAGTTGCAGGGGCGTCATCGCGCCGAGGCCGTCTATTCGGTCCAGAACCTGGCCGCCATGCTCAGCGCCGCGCGCAGCATCTCCAACGCCTTGACCATCGTTTTGCTGATCGTCGCCTCGGTCACGTTGATCACCAGCGGCATCGGAATCATGAACATCATGCTGGTCACGGTCACCGAGCGCACCCGCGAAATCGGCGTCCGCATGGCCATTGGCGCCCGCCGCAGCGAGATCGAATGGCAATTCCTGATTGAAGCTTTCATCATCAGCGGCATGGGCGCTCTGGTCGGCATCACCATCGCGGTCGCCCTTCCCATCGGCGCGCAGTTGATTTTGCTCAACGGGCTCTACCTGCCCATCTCCTGGATCTCCGTCGTGGTTTCACTGGTGGTTTCCTGCGGCATCGGCATTCTGTTCGGATACCTGCCCGCGCGCCGCGCCTCCTTGCTCCAGCCCACCGAGGCGTTACATTTCGAGTAGACAGAATCGCGTTGAAACGCGTGTCATCCCGAGCGCAGCGAGGGACCTGCTGTCGTCACCATGCGAAATGCAGGCGTGACATCCCGACTATGAATCGCGTGTCATCCCGAGCGCAGCGAGGGATCCAGCTTTTCTCGAAACTGAAACTCGAAACTGCTCAGAAGAACTCGCTCATCCCCGCCGCCCCCGCCGAGGCTCCCGGGTACTTCTGCACGCCCAGGGCCTGCAGCACCAGCCGCAATAGCCCCGCATGATCGTGCCGCGTGCTCGATCGCAATCCCAGCTTCACTCCCGTGCCCGCCATCACCATCGCCACATGCCCGCCACCGCCTTGCAGGTCGGCGGTCAGTCCCTCGTCGAAGACCACGATCAACAGCCCGCTCTGCTGGAAACCGGCGTCGCTCAACAGCGGCCCGATGTTCTGTTGCAGCCACGTATCCGCCGTGCCCAGGCGCACGCTGTCGGCGCAGCTCGAGCTGCCGTCGGGACAATCGTGGGCGTCGTGCTCCGCATTGGGGACAACGAAGGAAAAACTTGGCAGCGTGCCGGCCGCCAGGTCCGCGCTGAACTGCGAGAACGGCGCCAGGTTTGCCGCCTGCGCCGTGCCTACCACGTCCGACATGTACGACAACGGGTTGTGCCGCCGCAGGTAGGGATACACGTTCCCGCCCACGTAGCCGGGGCTGGGCAAGCTCTCGGCATACGATTTCCACGTCTTGCCCGCCGCCAGCAGTTCGCGGACTAGGTTGTCGTCGCTGATCGTGCCGCTAAAATCGTCATTCAACGTCTCGATTTTGCCCGTGGTCATCATGAAGTAATTCGGTATCGACGGGTGCGCGTCGGCGAAGTATTGCGTGGCCAGAGCATTGTTGCTGGCCAGCTGATTCAATAAGGGCATCGCCGAATTTCCGATCACCTGGTCGTAGCTGTGGTTTTCCTCCACCACCAGCACCACGTGCGCGAACTGCGGAATTCCGTCAATGCTGGCAGGCGGGGGCGTCGGCGGCGGAGGCGCGGGCGGGGGTGGAGTCGGCGGTGGGGGCGTAGTTGGTCCCGCAGGCCCAGGCGGAATGACCGGTGGACCGGGATTGACGGCGGGCGTGGCCGCTCCGCCGCAAGCGCTGAGCGCCGCCAGCCAGCAGCAGACGATCAGCAGGGCAGAGAAGCGCAGCAGCCATTCGCGCATGGTTCCTCAGACGCCAGCCGGCTCTCCCGTGTTGCACCTTCAAGTCCGGGCAGCCGAGGGCGGCTGCCCCTACGTGCGTAAACGCAACTGCCCGGGCTGCTCTACGTGCGTAGGCCCAGCCGCCCCCGGCTGGGCGATTCGCCGCGCAAAAAAACAAACGGCACACGCGCCTGCATGTGCCGTTTCCAATTGCGCTAATCGTGCTAATTTATTTCTTATCCAGCCTGTTCAGCGCCTCTCGCGCCCGATCGTAGTCGCTGGCCAGCGCCAGCGCCGCCCGGTATTCCGCCTCCGCCCCCGCCTTGTCGCCCTGCTTCTCCAGGATCGATCCCAGCAGGTAGTGCGCCTGGAAGGCCGGCGCTTCTTCCACCCCCGCACCGCTGGCCAGGTACTTGCGCACGAAGTTCGCCGCGCCCACAAAATTTCTTCCCGCGCCGTACAGCAGTTGCGCTGCGTCGAACAGCACATTCGGAGGCCTCTTGTCCGCCTCGATCGCCTGCGTGATCGCTGCTTCCATCTCGCTCAGCCGGTGCTGGCGCTTGTAGTACGACGCCAGGTTCAGCCAGTAGCTGCCCTGGTTGCCGCTCACCTGGATGGCGGTCTTGTACTCCTGCTCAGCCACATCGAAGCGCTCGTCTTTCTCCGCGATGCGCGCCTGCAGCCAGTGTCCGGTCGCCGCATTGCGCTGCGCCATGGCTTCCGCTTCGCGCCGCGCCTTGTTCTTGCCCCCGCCCATGAAGGCCGGCGCTTCAATGTAGAACTCCGCCAGGTCCGATCGCGCCTTTACGTTCGACGCGTCCAACTCCACCGCCCGTTCGAATTCCTGCCGGATTTTCTTCGTCAGCTGCGCCGCGGTCACGAAGCTGGCGTGGTCCGCCTTCTCCCCGTAGGCCCGCCCCAGCCACATGTGATACTCGCTGTTGTTGGGCGCCAGCTTCACCGCCTTCTCGCCTGCCGCGATCGCCGAATCCCACTTCTGCATCGCAAAATAGCTCCGCGAGAGCAGGTTGAAGGCCTCCGCGTCGCTCGGCGAATTCTTCAGCCGCAGGTCCAACGCCTTGATAGCATCGTCCACCCGCCCCGCCGACAGCAGTTCGTTCACGCCCCCCGGAACCGGAGCGCTATTCGGCGCAGCCGGCGCCGCGCCCCAGGCTGCTCCCAGGCCCAGCATCAACGTCAGCACGATGTGGATTGCCTTCCGCATTATTCCTCGATCAGCCGTACCGACATTCCCGCCTTCAGCGCCTGCTGGTTGTCCGCGTTCAGCGCCACCGTCGCTCCATCGGGCAGCCCCTGCGTGATTTCCATCTTCGTCAGGTTCGACAGCGAGGTCTGCACTTCCTGCCGCCTCAGTTCCCCATCCACCACCTGGTAGACGAACCGTTTGCCGTCGTCCTGGTGAATCGCCTCCCGGGGCACGGTCAGCGCGTTGTCGTGCTTGGCGGTGACGATGCTCACATTAACGTTAACGTTGGGCAAAAGTTTCTCTCCCGGATTCTCCACCGTACACGTGAACTGGCCCACGTTGCGAGTGCCGAGAGTAACCACCGTGGTCGGAACCTGCGTTACCTTGCCATCCCACGCCAGCCCGGGCAATGCGTCCCAGGTGACCCGTACCGGCTGCCCCGACTGCAGCCGCCCTATATCGGGCTCATCCACGAATGCGCGCAGTTGCACCTTCAACAAATCGGCGACCTGCACCAGCAAATCTCCCGCCCCAACAAACTGCCCCGGCCGCACCGATAGCTGATACACCGTGCCCTCTCGGGGCGCTCTCACGTTCGATTGCCGCAACAGCTCCTGCGCTGCCGCTTGCGACGCCCTGGCCTCTTGTTCCTGCGCCTGCACTTTCGCCACCTCCGGCCCGGAGTATCTCTGTTTCAGCTTCTGCTCCAGCAGCGACACCTGGGCCTGCATCGTCTTCAGCCGATTTTCCGCATCCGCCACCTCGCCCGCCGAGGCTGCCCCGCGCTGCTGCAAAGCGCGCAGCGCTTCCAGGTTGCGTTGTGCCGCATCCCGCTCCACTCGCGCGGTTTGCAGTTGCGATTCGTTGGTCAGCACCTCTTCGCGCGTGCCTCCGTGATGCACCGCGTTCAGGTCTGCCTCCGCCGCCCGCACTTGCGTCTGCGCCCGCGCCCCCTGCGAACGGAAGGCCGCATCGTCCAACTCCAACAGCAACTGCCCGGCTTTCACGTGCTCGCCTTCGTGCACCAGCACTCGCTTCACGGTTGTCGCCGCCGGAGCATGGGCCTCGAAATTACTCAGCGGCTCGATCTTGCCGTTGGTCTGGATGGTCGCGCTGATCGCCTCCCGCGTCGCCTTGGCCGCCCGCACCGGCACCTCCCGGCGCCGCGACATGAATGCTGCCAGAACAATCACGCCCACGACAATCGCCGCCAGGATGACCCACAGCCGGTTCATCCGCCCGTACCAGCTGCCTTCCGGATTCTGTTGTCGTGCCATGCTCAACTGGTCGAGTATAACTTAACCATAACTCCATCATGGAGATACGTATCTATTAAGACACCAACCTGGCAAAGAAGTTCTGCCCTTTTGGGAGCGCCTCCCGTTTTCACCGGCGTCTCCCATCCGCGTGCCTAGGCGACGACAATCTTTAGATGTCTCGACGCTTTCTTTGATTCGAGACCCAGCATCGAACTTTCTTACGGGGAGCGTCATGGGCCGAATCAAGGAGATCCTCAACTACGCCTTCTGCATTTTCAAAAAGGTCTACACCGACATTCTGGACAACCACATCATGGCGATGGCCGCCGGCCTCTCCTATTACTTCGTCATGTCCTTGTTTCCGCTGCTCATCCTCCTGGCGGCCGTGGTGCCTTACATTCCCATTCCCAATCTCTTTGACCGCATGCTGGGCTCCATGGCCCAGGTCGTTCCTCCTGACAGCATCGGCCTGGTGCGCGCTGTCCTCAAGGACGTGGTCGTGCCCCACAGCGCCTTCCTGACCTTCGGCATTGTCGGCACTCTGTGGGCCGCCTCCGGCGGCTTTGCCGGCCTGATTGAGGCGCTCAACGTCGCCTACAACGTTCCCGAGACCCGGCCCATCTGGAAGACGCGCCTGCTGGCCATCGAACTGATGTTTGTCATCGGTAGCCTGATGGTTCTGGGCGTCATCCTCATGTTCCTGGGTCCCGAGTTCGGCGGCGTACTGGCGGCCAAGGCCGGGGTGAGCCAGCAGTTCGCCAGTGCCTGGCCCGTGCTCCGCTGGGTATTCTCGGTCGCCTTCCTCGTCCTGGCCGTCGAGCTGATGTTCTTCTGGGCGCCGAACGTCAAGCAGCGCTTCTGGGCCACCCTGCCCGGCGCCGCCATCGGCGTGGGCTTCTGGATTGGGACATCCTTCGCCCTCGGCCTTTACTTCCGCAGCTTCGCCCACTACAACAAGACCTATGGCACGCTCGCCGGCGCCGTCGCACTCCTGGCCTGGCTCTACTACAGCTGGTTCGTCATCCTGGTGGGCGCCGAATTCAATAGCGAGCTGCTGAAGGCCGCCGGTCACGGACGACTCCCGCTTAAGCAGCCTCCGCCGGCAGCCATCCGCGTCCGCCCCGCCTGGGAGGAGGACCTCCGCACCGACGCCGAAAAAGCCAAGGACAACGCCGCGTGAACCGCAGCCTGTGGCACACGCGCCCTCGCGTGTGCAGTCAACCCACACCGATGTGGTGGGCCCGGCGATAAGTGTGGTCCCCGGATAAGTGTCATCCCGAGCGCAGCGAGGGATCTGTTGTGAACACCACCGGGAATGGTGGTGACCACAGCAGACTCGGACTGACACTATTGCTAACCGCTAATCGCTAATCGCTGTTTACAATGAATCCGCAATGCCCAAGCCCCGTTACACTCCCGAACACGCCCGCGCCGGTCTGGATGCCGGCTTTCCCGACATCGAGACCTGGCCTAACCAGTTTCCAAAGTACGAGATCGTGATCGACATCCCGGAGTTCACCTCCGTGTGCCCCAAAACCGGCCTGCCCGACTTCGGCGTCATCACCATCCGCTACATACCCGCCAGGCGCTGCCTCGAGCTCAAGTCGCTGAAGGAGTACCTGCTCACCTATCGCAACCTCGGCATCTTTCAGGAAAACATCGTCAACCGCATCCTCGAAGACGTGGTGCGCGCTGCCCATCCCGTCTGGGCTGAAGTCAAGGGCGACTTCAATGCTCGCGGCGGCATCGGCACCGTGGTCATCGCCCGCTATCCCAGAAAAGCAGCCAGGGGTTAGCGGGCAGCAGCTAGCGGCCTGCAGTCTGCAGCCTGAAGCCTGAAGCCTTCTGCTATATTCCACCCTCAATGTCCCGCGCCAGCCAGCACCCGGTCGCCGCCCTCACCATCCTTACCGGCTTGAACTTCTTCAACTACGTCGACCGCTCCGTGCTGTTTGCCGTGCAGCCCCTGGTACAAAACGAATTTCATCGTACCGACGCCGAATTCGGCCTGCTGACCAGCGCCTTCTTTTTCTGCTACATGTTCACCGCGCCCTTCATCGGCGCGCTGGCCGATCGCCGCCCACGCCGTGGAATCATGATCGCCGGCGCCGTGGTCTGGAGTGCCGCCACGCTGCTCACCGCCCTCACCTACGATTTCCGCACCCTGCTCATCCGCCACACCATCGTCGGCATCGGCGAGGCCACTTTCGCCACCATCGCGCCTTCTTTTCTTGCCGACCTTTTTCCGGAAGTCAAGCGCGGGCGTGTCCTCGGCATCTTCTATATCTGCATCGGACTGGGTACTGCCGTCGGCTACATGGTTGGTGGCAGTGTCAGCCAGATGCACGGCTGGCGCGCCCCTTTTTATGTCGCCGCCGTGCCTGGCTTCCTGCTCGCCGGCTTACTTTCCTTGATTCCAGAACCGCCGCGCGGCCTGCAGGACACCCTGGCCGAAACCCGCGAGCGCGGCACGATTCGCGGCCTGGTCCGCAACGGCGCCTTCTGGACCGCCACGCTCGGTATGGCCCTGTGGACCTTCGGCGTCGGCGCCATCCAGGTCTGGATGCCGACCTTCCTCTCGCGCATCCGCCATCAACCGCTGGAGCGAGCGAACCTGATCTTCGGCGGCATGACCGCATTCAACGCCGTCTTCGCTACCCTGCTTGGCGGATGGGTCGGCGACCGCTTCCTGCGCAGCAATCGCGGCGCCTACTACATCGTCTCTTCCGTCACCATGCTGACCGCGGTTCCGGTCATGATCGTCGCCATCACCACCCGCGGCCCGCTCATGTACCCTTCGATGTTCCTCACCGAATTTCTCCTCTTCCTCAACATGGCGCCCTTGAACGCCGCCATCGTCAACTCCGTCGGCGCCCATATCCGCGCCACCGCTATCGCCGTCAACCTGTTCACCATTCACCTGCTCGGCGACGCCTTTTCTCCCACCCTGGTGGGATACATCTCCGACCGCAGTTCGCTGCAAACCGGGTTTCTTGCCGCGGTCGCTGCCGTGGGCATTGCCTCCGCCATCCTCTATTACGGCAAGCGATACGCGCCACCCATTGCAGTTGACCAGCCCCAGCCCGCCGGAGCCGCCCTGTGAACCTGCTCTGGTGGTTGCTGGGTGTGCTCTTGGCCTGGATTTGGCTGGACCGCCTTCGCGACGGCTTCAACCTGCGCCGCGTCGCCGATATCACCTCCGGGGAATGGGGAGGTGAAATCTCAAAATCTCTGAACTCACACCAAACGGAGCCTGCGCAGCAGGCGACAGAACCTAGCCCCCGGCGTAAGCCGGGGGAACAAGAGGGAATTACCACCGAGCCCGCTTCAGCGAGCGGCAGAACTGCGACGAAGTTTCCCCCCGTCTCCATCATCGTTCCCGCCCGCAATGAGGCCCCGCATATCGAAGCAGCCTTGCGTTCCGTCCTCGCCCTCGATTACCCCAACTACGAGGTCTTCGTCATCGACGACCGCTCCACCGACTCCACCGGCCAGATCATCGATCGCATCGCCGCCGCTCACGCTGGCTCGCCTGCGCTCCGCGTCCTGCACATCCTCGATCTGCCTGCCGGCTGGCTCGGCAAGCCGCACGCCATGTGGATGGCCGCCGAGCGGGCCACTGGTGACTACCTCCTGTTTACCGACGCCGACGTTAGCTTCCGCCCCGACTGCCTTCGCCGCGCCATCGCCTACGCCGAACAGCAGCACGCCGATCATGTTGTCCTGTTTCCTTCCTACATTCTCCGCAACCCCGGCGAAAAAATCATGCTCGGCGGTTTTCAACTCCTCTTCATCTTCGGCCACCGCCCCTGGAAGGTCGACGATCCCAACGCCGCCGACTTCATCGGCCTCGGCCCCTTCAATCTCATCCGCCGCACTGCCTACCAGGCCATCGGCACCTTTTGCGCCCTTCGCCTTGAGGTCATCGAGGACATGAAACTCGGCAAGCTGGTCAAGATGAACCACCTCGCCCAGCGCAACGTCTTCGGCCCCGGCCTGCTGCCCTGGTCCTGGGGAAGCGGCGCCTTCGGCCTGGTGCGCAACCTCACCAAGAATCTTTTTGCCCTGATGCAATTTCGTACCGGCAAAGCCCTGGGCGCTTGCGTCCTCTGGCTTTTCTTCAACCTGATGCCTCTGGTGGGAGCGATCTTCGCGCCCGGCTGGGCCAAGCTTCCCTACATCGCCGCCCTCGCCGGCCTGGCGGGAATCTACATCGGCATGGCGCGCCGCACCGCCGTGCCCGCCTGGACGTTTTTCTTCCATCCGCTCAGCGCCCTGCTCATCGTTTACACCATGCTCCGCTCGCTGGGGCACGCCTTCCATCACCGCGGCATCGTCTGGCGCGGCACCCGCTATGACCTGGAAGAATTGCGAAAAGGAATGGTCTGAAGAAGCGATTAGCAATTAGCGATTAGCCGGTCAAACCGCTGACTACTGACTACTGACTCCTGACTACTGCTTCGGCGCCTTCGGACTGAACTTCCCCTTCCGCTCCACGTCGTACTCCTTGGGGATCGGCGGAAGTTTTGCGGCTTCGCCCTTCAGTTGCCGCGCGTCCTTCAGCACGATCTCCGCGTGCCCCTTCCAGCTTGTGATCTTGCCGAAGATCTCAATCGTCTTTCCCTCCAGCGTGCGCACGTCCCCCACGTCCTTCAAACGGGAGGGGAACACCACCACGGTAAACGGACACCCCTGGTATTTTTCGCAGAAGTTGAGGAAGAAAGTCCCGGAGTTGCTCTGGCCCACGTTCACCACTTTTCCGGTGACGCAGGCCTCCGCCCCGATCCGGTTCTCGGCCTCGGTGTAGGGGACACACTTCGCCATCGCGCTGGCTCCCAGCAGCGGGAGCAGAACGATGGCGAAGATTTTCACGGAACTAGTCAGAGCCATGCGCCTGGAACCTGGGCGCCGGCGGCCTTTCGAGTAGATTACTTGAAAGAAGCGACCGCGGCGGCCTCGTCGTCCTTGATGTCGAACACGGTGTACAACTTCGTGATCTGCAACAGGTCGTGCACTTTCTTGGTCAGGTTCAGCAGCTTCAGGTCGCCTCCCCCGTTGCGCACGGTGGTGTAGGCGCTCACCAGTTCTCCGATCCCCGAGCTGTCGATATAGGTCACGTCGCCCAGGTTGAGCAGGATCTTCTTGCTGCCCTTGGTGATCAGGTCGCGCACCAGGTCGCGCAGCACCACGCTGCCTTCGCCCAGGGTGATGCGCCCGCTCAGATCAACGACAGTGATTCCATCCACCTGCCGCGTGCTGGATTTCATCGTCACTTGGTTTCCTCCTTGCCCTCGGCATCCTGGCCGTGGACGTTCTTGATCATGGTGATCTCTGTGCCCGGTTGCAGGCTGCGGATGCGCACTTCATCCATGAATGCCCGAATCAGAAAAATTCCTCGTCCCGATTGCTTCAACAGGTTTTCCGGCGCTAGCGGGTCCGGGATGGAGTCCGGATTCAGCCCCTTGCCCTCGTCCGATACCGTGATCACCAGCGCCTCGCCGGTGTTCTCAAAACCGAACGTGACCTTCTTCGCCGGATCATACGCGTTGCCGTGCAGCACCGCGTTCACCGCCGCCTCGCGCACCGCCATGGCAATGCGGTTTACGTCTTCTTCGTCAAATCCGATCTTGGTCGCTATCTTGTTAGCGACATCCTCGGCCTGGTTCACGCTCTCCAGGGTCGAATCCATTCTGTAGGAGACCCGCATGGCGGTCGACATATGTTTGTACGGTTCCAGGCCAGCCGCTTGCCGGTACACGTCCGGCCGCGGCCTGTTCCGCGAATTCGGTAGTTTGCCCTTGCGCACGAGGATTGTCAACGCAGACCGCTCGGCCCACGCTTCAAGCCGCAGGGCTCAAGCCGCGAGCTCCGCGTCCATAGCGACTGCTGACTCCCGACTCCTGACTCCTGACTCCTGTCTTGCGCCCTGAGCCTTGCGCCTTGTACCTTGAGCCTGTAGCCAGAAGCCATGTCCACCTTCGCCCTGACCGAGCTGCTGCGCGCGCCCGTCTTCGACTCCTCCGGCGCCCTCGCCGGACGGGTGCGCGAGGTCACGCTGGCTCCCCAGGACGACCCCGTCCGCCTCTCCGCCCTGGTCGTCCGCCTGCGCTCCGGCGAAGACCGCCTGCTCTCGCTCCTCCAGGTCGAGTCCATCAACGGCATCGTCAAGGCGCGCACCCGGGCCGCCGACTGGCCCGCCTTTTCCGGCGCCGAGGGCCTGCTGCTGCTGGAGCGCGATCTCCTCGACCAGCAGATTATCGACGTTCATGGCCGCAAGGTCGTCCGCGTCAACGACGTCGACCTTCACCAGGACCTCAGCAACCATCGCCTAGCCATTAAGCTGGCAGCGGTTGACGTGGGCGCGCGCGGCGCGGTTCGCCGCCTGCTCCAGGGCCTGGTGCCCGGCGCGGCCCTGCGCCACCTGCTGCGCAAGATCCCGGAGAAGATGATCCCCTGGGAGTTCGTCGATCTCATCGAGACCGACCCCGCCCGCCGCGTCAAGCTCAAGATCTCCCACGACCGCCTGGCCAAGCTCCATCCCGCCGACATCGCCGACATCGTCGAGGAACTTGCTCCCGCCGAGCGCGAGGCCGTCTTCGAGACCCTCGACGAAGAAGTTGCCGCCGAGGCCTTGGAGGAGATCGAGCCCAAGCTGCAGCGCTCCATCGTTGAGTCGCTCGACTCCGAGCGCGCCGCCGACATCGTCGAGGAAATGGATCCCGATGCCGCCGCCGACCTGCTCGGCGATCTCTCCGAGGAGCGCTCGCAGGAAATTCTGGAGGAGATGGAACCGGCGCAGCGCGAGGAAGTCAGCGAACTCCTCGAGTTCGAGGAAGACACCGCCGCCGGCCGCATGACCACCGAATTCCTCGCGCTGCCCAGCACCGCCGCCGCCGCCGACGCCATCGAGCGCCTGCGCCACTTCGAAGGCGGCATCGAGGGCATCGTCACCATCTACCTGGTCGATACGGCCGGCAAGCTGGCCGGCGCCGTCCCGCTTTCAGCCCTCGCCCTCGCCCAGCCCGACACGCCGCTGAACTCGCTCTCGCTTGACCCGCTGATCTCCTGCAACGCTGGCTGCACCGAAAAAGAGGTCGCCGAAATGTTCGACAAGTACAACCTGTTCACCCTGCCCGTGGTGGACGCCGAAGGCGTGCTCACCGGCGTGATCACCGCCGACGACGTCATCGCCCTCCTCCGCGGCAAAGTGAAGTAGCAACGACGTAGGGGCAGCCGCCCTCGGCTGCCCAGCCGACACTCGTGATTTGAGCAACAAATATCACCCGGTAGGCCCCGGCGCCCTCGCCGGGGCTGACCTGTCATCCTCCCGAAGGCTTACGCTGCGGGCGCCCTCGCCCGCAGCAGCGAAATCTAGCCAGAGACCATTTCATTTCACTCTACAGCCCGATAGACTGGCAGACTGACGGACCGACCCATGTCCAACATCTCTCACCTCGAATGCACCAAATGCGGCGAGCGACTCTCCGCCGATCAGCCGCGCACCCTCTGCCCGCGCGACGCCGGATCGCTGTTCGTCCGCTATGACCTCGAAGCCATCAGGAAATCTTTCACCCGCGAATCCCTCGCCGGCCGCGTAGCCTCGATGTGGCGCTATGCTGAAGTTCTTCCCGACGCCCCGCCAGTCACCCTCGGCGAAGGCTTCACCCCCATGCTTCCCAGCCGCCACTCCCCGAACCTCTTCATCAAGGACGAAGGCATCAATCCCACCGGCTCGTTCAAGGCCCGTGGCATGTCGGCCGCAGTCACCATGGCGCGCGCCTATGGCCTGAAGAAGCTGGCCGCGCCCTCCGCCGGCAACGCCGCCAGCGCGCTGGCCGCCTACTGTGCCGCCTCCGGCATCGAAGCTCACATCTTCATGCCCCACGACGTCCCGCAAGCCAACTTCATCGAGTGCCGGTCTTACGGTGCTCACGTCACCCTGATCGACGGCCTGATCAGCGACTGTGCCCGCATCATCGGCGAGCGCAAGCAAGCTGAGGGCTGGTTCGATGTCTCCACCTTGAAGGAGCCCTTCCGCGTCGAAGGCAAGAAAACCATGGGCTACGAGATCGCGGAACAGCTCGGCTGGAGTTTGCCCGATGCCGTCATTTACCCGACCGGCGGCGGCGTCGGCCTGATCGGCATGTGGAAGGCCTTCGACGAAATGCAGCAGCTCGGATGGATCCAGCGTGGCTCGAAACGTCCGAAGATGATCTCCGTGCAAGCCACCGGCTGCGCGCCCATCGTCAAGGCCTGGGACGAGCACCAGCCTGCATCCGAGGCCTGGAAGAACGCCTCCACCCTCGCTGCCGGCCTGCGCGTTCCCAAGGCTTACGCCGACTACATCGTTCTCGACATCCTGAAGCAGAGCTCGGGAACCGCCGTCGCGGTCACCGACGACCAGATCATGCAATCATTTCAATCCTGGGCGCGCGACGAGGGCGTTTTCGCCGCGCCCGAAGGCGCGGCCTCGCTTGCCGCTTACAACCAACTCCGCGCCTCCGGCTTCTTGCAGGAGCGCGACACCGTCGTGCTGTTCAACACCGGCTCTGGCCTGAAGTACATTGACGTGATCGCCGCCTATCTTGCAGCCGGTTCGCCCTCGAACGCGACCTCTTCGCGCACAGACCCGGCAAGCCGCGCCACCGGCGGCATCATTCAACCCTAATAACGCGAGGCTGCAAGCCAGGGCGCCTGAGGCTGGTCATGAAAATCGCGGTGCTTCGAAAACAATGGGAGGGCCAGGTCGTCAGCGGCCGCTTCCCGCTGCTGCAATGGTTAGGCGGCTCCGAACACAGCGCTGTGTTCCTCACCGAGATCGCGAACTCGGAAAAGGCCGCCATTAAGCTCATTCCCGCCGGCGCCAAGACTGCCGACATCCGGATCTCCCGCTGGGAAATGTTGATGGGAGTGCGTCATCCACATCTGCTCCGCCTCTTCCACGCCGGGCGGTGCGAGATTGATGTCACCCCTCTCCTGTATGTGGTCATGGAATATGCCGAGGAGGACCTTTCGCAGGTCATCCCGCTGCGCCCCCTCAGCGCCACCGAAACCGCCGCCATGCTCCCGCCCATCCTGGACGCGCTCTCTTTTATCCATGAAAAAGGCCTGGTGCATGGCCATGTGACGCCCGCAAACATTATGGCCGTCCGCAATCAGCTGAAGCTTTCCAGCGACACCCTTCACGCGCCCGGTGAATTGGGGGTGGCGAACGAGGCGGTCACCCCGCCATCTGACGTATGGTCATTGGGAGACACGCTGGTCACCGCCCTCACGCAACAGCCGCCCGTGTTCGACACAGCGGGGCAGCTGGTCCTGCCGGATTCGATTCCCACGCCTCTGCGTGCCGTGGCGCGAGAATGCCTGCGTCGCAACCCAGCCGAGCGTTGCACGGTGGAACAAGTTAAATCGCTCCTGCGGCCCCCGGCGGTCTACATGGAACCCATCGAGCGGCCCTCGCCAGCGACAGACACCGTCGCTCCCCGCGCCACTCAGCAGCGTCCCCGCCGCAATCTCGCTACCCCGCTCATCATGGCGCTCATCGTACTCGCTGTGCTTGTCGGGATCACATTCGTCACCCGTCGTTCTCCGCAGCCCAGGCCTGCATCGGTCACAGAGCAGCCCCGGCCGCTACAGGCCGGCAACGCACGGCCCGCCGCCGCCGTTGCGCCGCGGCAGTCTCCACCGGTTGCTTCGCAGCAAGCTCTCAAGCCCACGGGCCCGGCGGTTCCAGGCGCGGTGGCGCAGCAAGTCTTGCCCGCAGTGCCGCAGAGTGCCCGCAACACGATTCACGGCACTGTGCGCGTCGCCGTGCGAGTCTCTGTCGATCCCGACGGCAACGTGCAGGCGGCTAGCTTGGAGTCTCCGGGCCCTAGCAGATATTTCGCCAACCTGGCGCTGGAGGCGGCACGAGTCTGGAAGTTCAAGCCGCCGCAAATCTACGGCAAGAACGTCGCCAGCGACTGGCTCCTGCACTTCAACTTTGGTCGCAACGACACCCGCATTGTTCCCACGCAACTCGCGCCCTAAGCATGGCCGAGCAAGACGTAGGGGCAGCCGCCCTCGACTGCCCCACCCGGTAGCCCCGGCACCCTCGCCGGGGCCGACCAAAATATCGTCACGCTGGAGCCTAACCCCTGTCATCCTGAGCGAGGGCGCACGCCCGAGTCGAAGGACCCCACATCGGCTCGCACTTCCCGCACCGTCAACGGGCATTTCAATAACTGCTCAGAGATCGAACCCGCTGTCATCCTGAGCGAAGCCAAGGATCCATGCATTTCGCGTGCAGCCCAAAATAAGCCATCACAACTTGCTTCGTGCCGGGATTGAAGCGAGCCACCATCGAAGGGTACGGCGGAACGAAATCGTCGGCGATCCGCCGGGCTCTAGTGCGGGGGCACTGGAGATGAGTAGGAATCGCTGCATCCATTCGAATGGTCACTCCGTATCGGGAATTCTGCTGAACCTGGGACTGAGGCCAGCAATGTAGCAGAAACTCAAGGCGAGTTGATTGTTGATAACAGGCGTTACCGTAACTTACGAATCCTGCACCCCTTCTGGTGCAGTCCGCAAGCGAAAGTTACGTGAAGGCGATTTCACGCTCGTTTACGGATTTGCGGTGGAGTCGAAGCGTTTGTAATTGGAATATTTCACGATTTCGCGAATGTGTACGCTACCGGCATAAAACTGAAGATTTTCGTCTGCCTGAGAATACACGGGAAACCAATACTTGCCGTCTACTTGCTCACGCGAGGTAGTGAACGCCGGAAACACATTCTCTGGTTTCTTCTTGCGAACATCGAGCATAGTCTTGCCGTGCGCCTTCACTATGTGGTAGTCGTAGTCGTCTACCCAGATACGGCCCTGGAAGAAAGGTTTTTTTCCGCTCATGCGCTTGGGCGCAACATCGAAGACATAACAATGCGCCGCGTTTTCCTCCTGCTGCCCGACGTACACGATGTTGTACTCCGGGATTTCATCTGAGGTCAGCACAAACGGTAACTGTTGCCGGACCATGTCGAGGTCTTCCTGGGTGATAGAGATCCGCCGCAAAGTCGATTGAGGCCGCTCCACCGCGTACTCCTTCCGTCGCCCCTGGTCGTCGAACATAACGTCCACCACCGACCGATATTCGCCATCAACGCTGTTGCCGTCCAGGGTCTCGACCGTCATCTCCTGCCGGTACGTGTATTTTTCCCGCGCTTGCTTGAATTCCATTTCCTTCGCGGCGAATCGCTGGATCACTTCGCTTATCGTGACGCATTTCTGCTCCTCCGTTGGCTTCCGTTGTTCGGGCTTGTCCTGTTGACCACTAGTGAACACCGAGAGTAGTACCACAAGCGCAACAATGAACACCGATAAAACGGCTCTCATATGCTCTCCGATTGCAGGACGATTTCGGCCGTCGGGCCGCGTAGTTGGCGATAACAGCTCTTACCGTAACTTACGAATCTTGCACCCCTTCTGGTGCAGCCCGCAAGCGAAAATTACGGGGAAGGCGATTTCACACCAATGATGCGAGCCAGCCCGCGCAGCGGGCGGCACATTGTGTAGCCCCGGGCGTGAGCCCGGGGTCACGCGAGCCGTGCAGTCAAAAGCCAGTGCGGAAATTTCGCTGACGCGCCCGCCCTTCTCGCCGCCACGTCTGCGCGCCGCCCTGGTGCGATCCGACTCTTCAGCGGACGCACTCCAGCCGCGGCCGGTTTTGCCTAGTGGCGCACCTTCTTTTTCAGCGCCCGCACTCCAGCCCGCGAAGCGGGCGGCACATTGTGAACAGCCGGGGACTTCCCTGACATTTTAGACCGGGCACATGGTTGACACTTTCTAGTCCGGGTTGAGGGGATGGGGTGCAGGGGAAGGGGAAGCGTCCCCTTCCCTTGCCTCATCCACATCGAAGCCTTCCCGTTCGGGCAGCGGCAGCACCCGAAGGGTGCGGCTGTCAAAGCGGGCAATCGGAAATTTGGCGAAGTACAGACTATAGAAACGCTCGTCAATAGCTAGTAGTCCGATGCGCTCGCCGATCAGCGTCTCGGTCACAAATACGTGCTTATGTCCTTTCCAGGAGATCTCACCACGATTGCCGACTCTGCGCACCAGCATCGCGCTGCCGTACTCGGGCTCGGGCACACGCGCCGGAAACTCTCGCGCTGCACGAGGTGTACACCGCGACCGGCGTTTGCATGTCGAGCGCTTCGTGGGGACGCACATGGTTGTACTCGCGACGGAACTGGTTGAAGCTGCGCTGCTGTGCTCGTCGGTTCCGCGCCGGGGGCGAGGCCGTCTCTTGTTTCAGCGTGCGGTGCATGCGCTCATGCCGCCCATTCTGCTCCGGGTGCCCGGCCTGGATGCGCTCGGGCACGATGCCCAGCTTCATCCACCATGCCGAGAGTCGCGACAGCCCGGCCAGGGCGCGCGAGGCGAAGGGCGCCCCGTTGTCGCTGCGGATCCGCTCCGGCATGCCGTAATCGCGAAACGCCGCCTCGAACACCGCTTGCACGCGCGCGGTGTCGGTCTTCTCTACTGCTTGGCAGCGCAGCAGATAGCGGCTGTGGGCGTCGGTGATGGTCAGCGGATCCATGCGTTCGCCGTCGCGCGTGCGAAACCATCCCTTGAAATCGGCGCACCAGACCCGGTTGGGCGCGCTCGCGGTGGCGAAAGGCTGCGTGTACGGCGGCACGCGACGCCGCTTGCGCCGCTCGCGCACCAGTCCGGCGCGCTGTAGCATGGTCCCGATCGTGCTCGCTGCCGGCCAGGTCTGGTCGGGGAACTCACGCTCCAGCACCCGCTTCAGCTTGCGCGGTCCCCATGTCATCCGCTGTTCTCGTAACCCTAGCACCATCTCTTCGATCGCGTTCGACGTCTGGTTGGGGTGCCGGCGCGGAGCTCGATGCTGATCGCCGAGCGCTTCCAGTCCGTGCTCTCGATATCGCCGCAGCCACTCGTATCCGGTCTGCCGCGAAACACCGTAGATCTCGCACAGCTCGGTCATCGTGTGCAGATCCTGATCATGTTCCAACACAAACTTCGTCCTTGCCTCCACCACGCTGCTCGCTCTCCAGGGCATGTGGTGTTTCTACACGCCCTTGCTAGGCGAACCAGAGTGTCAAGGATGTCCCCGGTCTGATCTGTCAGGAATGTCCCCGGTCGTTACCATTGTGTAGCCCCGGGCGTGAGCCCGGGGTCACGGGCAGCCATGGAGTAGCCAGCCAGTGCGGAATTGTCGCTGACCCGCCGCCCTTCTCGCCGCCACGTCTGCGCGCCGCCCTGATACCACGACATCGTGACTTATGCGGTCCCGGCCCGTTACTTACGATATGCGGATTTATCACTCGTTACGCACTCCGCTCTGCAATTTTCACGATAGCGAACGTTGCGACTGCACTCTCAACAGCACCGCATATGATGGCAACTCCCAGTGATTTAAAAGAAGGAAGTTGGTGACGGATGCTCCACAGCAACAAAAGGTGGATTGATGCCGCAATCGCCACTGAGAACAACCACCGCTTCCGGTACTGTTCGGCAATGACTGCCAGTGCTGCCGGAGCACCAAGTACGAAAGCGGTCATCACAACGACTTGGCTTTCCAACCTATTTCCACGCGCATCCAGCCAAATGGCGACGAGTACTACGGCAGCACCGCACAACCCGCTGATGATTTTGTGAGTGTTCACTCGATGAGCGTACCATTGGCCGCTAAGTTCTTACGATAACGAGCGTGAACAGCCGTTCTCGTAAGTATGCTCCTTTCCTTCGCTACAGTTCATAGTCGGCCAGGTCAGTGCCGGGAAATCTGTCAAGTCCCTTGGCCGTCAATACCGCTCGCAACCACCACAAACCACGGCAGATTCATCAACTCCGCAGGTGGCGGGTTTTCCCCCTCAACTTGCTATAATGGTAGTAGCGAAGCGGGCGCGGAGAATATAGCTCCGTGCCCCTTTCGCGTTTGTGGAGGTGTTGTCCGATTAGTAATTTGTCGCCTATCTCCTGCTTCTCCTCAGTTACCGGTGCAAGCTGACGGTATACTGTGCGTAAGTTGTTGATTGCACATCCGAGGACTAGTAGGGGTAGGGGAGGGGGGTACCCTCTAAGGTTTACCAGGTCCTAATAGATCTCTTATGACCGAACGCCTCTACTACACCGATCCGCAGCTCACCGAGTTCGAAGGCCATTTCATCGAATTCGTAGCCGACGAGAAGCGACAGCGCGCGGGCATTGTCCTGGACAGAACCGCTTTTTACCCGACTAGCGGAGGCCAGATTTTCGACACCGGGTGGCTGGGCGACTCGCCCCCCGACCTGCTTCGGATGCCCGTGATTGATGTTCAAGAGCGCGATGATGGCAGCATTGTCCACTTCTTGGACCGGTCGCGTCTGGATACATTCCAAAGTGCGTCAGGAGTTGGCATCAAGAAAGGCTCCCTCCTCCGCGGCTCCATCGATCGCCCGCGCCGCCGCGACCACATGCAGCAGCACACCGGCCAGCACCTGCTCTCCGCCGTCTTCATTGAGCTTTGCTGTGCTCCCACGGTTTCCTTTCACATGGGCGATGAGAGCTGCACTATCGATTTGGACGTGAAAGCGCTCTCCCCGGAACAAATCCGCGAAGTCGAGCGCCGCTCCAACCAGATCATCAGCGACG
The DNA here is from genome assembly GCA_963797035.1 of Terriglobia bacterium. Taxonomy (GTDB): domain Bacteria; phylum Acidobacteriota; class Terriglobia; order Terriglobales; family Acidobacteriaceae; genus JAIQGF01. The sequence goes on along the minus strand of CAWCOC010000015.1, from coordinate 15,490 downwards.
ACGTGGCAGTGGAAATCAAATTCGCCGGCGTGGAGGAAGCCCGCCGGATGGGTGTCCGCAAAATCCCACCCGAGCTCAAAGACACGCTGCGCCTCATCGAAATTTGCGGCCACGACCTCACCGCCTGCGGCGGCACCCACGTCAGCCGCACCGGCGAAATCGGCGCCATGCTGTTGCGCAAAGTTGAAAAGGTGAAGCAAGGCGTGCGCGTGGAGTTTGTCTGCGGCGGGCGCGCCGTCACCACCGCCCGCAAGGATTTCGAAACCCTCACCTCGGCTGCGGCCCTGTTCTCCTGCCACATCTACGACGTTCCGGAACAAATTCGCAAAACACTCGACGACGCGAAATCCGTCGCCAAGCGCGAGCAGCGCACGCAGGCCGAACTGGCTGAATTGCTGGCCGCGCGCATGTTGGCAGAAACCATGAACAGTGTGGCCCGGGTCTCTGACCCGGGAACGTCACGGGTCGAAGACCCGTGCCACACAGTCCCTGGGCTTCGCCTGGTGAAGCAGGTGTTTCGCGATCGCGACCTTGCATTCCTCAAGCTGCTGGCGCAGAAGCTTGCCACCCAGCCTAACGTTGTCGCGCTGCTCGCTACTACTGTGCCGCAGCCCGCGCTGGTGTTCGCGCAATCTCCCGGCGGCCACTTCGACATGGGCGCGCTGATGAAGGATGCCATGGCCTCGCTCGGCGGACGCGGCGGCGGCGCGCGCGACCTGGCGCAGGGCGGCGCACCCGCGGGAGCGAATGTCGAATCGGCCCTCAATGCTGCCGAGCAAGTTGTCAGGAGTCAGTAGTCGGTAGAACTGGTTTCATAAAAGGGTTTTGTGGAAGGGCACGGCTTCACAGGCTGCTGAAAAACTCGGCACCTGGCGATGATTGCAGGTGAGATTCACAGGTGGTTTGTGCGACAAGAGCACATGCGCGGAGACGAACAACAGCAGGAGCCGATGTACAGCTATCGAACGACCGAGATGCGGGTTCCGCAGGACCATCCATTGCGGAGGCTGCGGGGGATGTGCGATGAAGGGCTGAGGCGGATATCGCCGGGGTTGGAGCGGTTGTACTCGCACACCGGGCGGCCATCGATTGCGCCGGAGATGCTGTTGCGAGCGCTGCTGCTGCAGGCGCTGTACTCGATCCGCAGCGAGCGAATGCTGATGGAGCAGCTAGATTACAACCTGCTGTTCCGCTGGTTTGTGGGACTGACGATGGACGCCGGGGTGTGGGACGCGACAGTGTTCACGAAGAATCGCGACCGTCTGATCGAGGGCGAGGTAGCGCAGGAGTTTTTCCTGGCGGTGCGGGAGCAGGCCGAGCGGGCCGGATTGCTCTCGGACGAGCACTTCACCGTCGACGGCACGCTGATCGAGGCATGGGCGTCGCGACGGAGTTTCCAGCCGCGGCCCGATCCGCCGGACCGGGGCACGGGCGCGCGCGGACGTAAGCTGCTGCGCGACACGCACGAGTCGAAGACCGATCCGGAGGCGCGGCTGTTCAAGCGAGCGGGGGCAGCCGAGTCGCGACCCAGCTACCTGGGACACGTGCTGACGGAGAATCGGCACGGGTTGGCGGTAGCGGCGTGCGTGACCGAGTCGTCGTCGAAGGCGGAGCGCGAAGCGGGGCTGCGAATGCTGGATCGGGTGCGACGACGTCCGGGCGCGAGCCTGGGCGGCGACAAGGGATATCAGGAAGATCGTTTCGTTGCTGGAGTGCGGGAGCGCGGCATGATACCGCACATAGCCGAATACGCTGCCTCGAAACACTGGCCCAACTGGCTGCGGTCTGAAGAACGAAACCATGCCGGCTTCGGCCGCAGTCAGCAGAAACGGAAGCTGGTTGAGCAGGTGTTCGGCTGGATCAAATACACGGCCGGGATGAGACGGACCAAGTTGCGCGGGCGAAGCCGGGTCGAGTGGATGTTCCAACTGGCTGCGGCCGCCTACAACCTGGTTCGAATGCGAACTTTGCTGGCGACGGCCACCTAAACCAGGTGCGCGTCCCCGTCGGGCAGTTCCCGACTACGACTCGCATCGCAACCAAGAAGAACAGACACGGCAAAACTCTCCGCCACAAGCGAATCGTCACGAAAACGGCGGTGTTTTTCAGCAGCCTGTAAAGCCGTGCCGCAAGGGCTGCGAAAATATTGGGCTTTAGCCCCCGAGGGCAGGCACTCCGAGGCGCGGGCGTCATTTATGAAACCACTTCGAGTCAGCAATCAACTCGTATTTTAAGTTTGAATCCTGGCCACTGACCCCTGACTACTGACTACTGAAGTGCTAGAGTAGCCTTCAACCGCGCATGGACCGCCTTGTCGCCATCAACCTGCTGATCCAGCTTGGCGTGGCCGCTGCCGTCGCCAGCGCGCTGGTGCGTGCCCGCACCTTCAAGGACCTGCTGTTCACCGACTCGCGCACGCTCTCCCAGACGCTCTACCTGGTCCTGTGGATCGGCATTCCGTTTGCCCTGGGGGTGGTGGTGCGCATCACGGCGCCGAACTTCCTCGCCGCCGACGTATCCTTTGAAAGCACGGTCCTCTGCGGCGTGATCGGCGGGCCGCTGGCGGGCGCGCTGTGCGGCATCATGGTCTCGCTGCCTTCCAGCGTGCATGGCTCCTGGCTGAACCTGCCGTTCTGCATTTTTGCCGGCGTGATTGCCGGCAAGATGCGCGAACTCACCCGCGATCCGGAAGACGTCTGGGGCTTCTCGCCCTTCATCGACCTCAGCATCTACCGCTGGATCCGGCGCAACCTGCCGCGTCCCAAGCTGGACTGGCAGATCGCCTTCTTCTTTCTCATCCTCGCCTTGCGCTTCCTGAAGCTCGAGCTGTTCCGCTGGCAGCCCAATCACATCTTCAGTGTCGACAGCCGCAATCCCTGGATTCTGGCGGCCATCTTTGCCGCGTCCGTCATGTGCGTCGCCATCCCGATGAAGATCTGGAACAACACCCGCATGGAGATCAAGCTGGAGGAGCAGCAGCGGGCGCTGTTGCAGGCGCGCATGGAAGCCCTGCAGAGCCAGATCAACCCCCACTTTTTGTTCAACACGCTGAACTCGGTCACCTCGCTGGTGCGCTTCGATCCCGACAAGGCGCGCGACGTGATCATCAAGCTGGCCAGCATCCTGCGCCGGCTGCTGCGCAAGGGCGATGCCTTCGTGCAATTGCGCGAGGAGTTCGAGTTCATCGACGACTACCTCGACATCGAGGTGGTGCGCTTCGGCCGTGACAAGCTGACGGTCGTCAAAGACCTCGATCCCGCCTCGCTCGAGGTCGTCGTTCCCAGCATGATCTTGCAACCGCTGGTGGAAAACTCCATCAAGCACGGCTTGGCGCCCAAGATCGAGGGCGGGACCATTTACCTGCGCAGCCGCCTGCGTGACGGGCACGTGATCGTGGAAGTGGAAGACGACGGCATTGGGATGGGCGCGGCGCACATGCTGGAACCGCCCAGCGGCATTGGCGGCAGCGGCATCGGCATGGCCAACATCGCCGAGCGCCTCAAGGTGCTCTATGGCGGCACCGCCCGGCTGGTGATTGACAGCGGCTCGGTCGGCGGCACCCTGATCCGACTTAACCTGCCGGTGCTGCAGTCCTACGATGTCGGCGTCTCGGTTTCAACCGCTTACTCCGACGCGCGCTCGGGAACGCCGCGATGAGTCAAAAATGTTCTTGAGAACCTTGCGTCGTGCGGTTAGGTTAGTTGCGGCTTTCCTGCAGGGCTTCTTCCTCTTCCTTGCCCGACTCGTCGAGGTAGAGCTTGATTTTTTCCAGTAGGGAAGGGAAGAGTTCTTCCTTGGCCAGGCAAGCTTTCACCTCGTCGCCGCCCTCGACCGGACCGTAGCCGGTGACGATGATGACCGGAGTCTTGGGACTGGTGGCGTGAATTTTGCGGGCCAATTCCAGCCCGTTTTCTCCCTCCATGCGCATGTCAGTGACGACGATGTCGAACCGCTGGCGCTGGAACTTGTCGAGCGCATCGGCGGCGCTGTAGGCATAGACGGCCTTGTAGCCCTGCATCTCCAGAATTTCGCAGCTCAGGCGAGCCAGCACTTCGTGGTCATCGACAAAGAGGACAGCTTTCATGGTTGGCCCCTTGCGCGCGAAGCCAGGCTTCGCGGAATCTGGCCGGGCGGACTGCCCCAAGGCCTTTAATTGGTTTCTTCTACTCGCAAAAAAGATGCTTCCGGGGAGTAAATATTATCGCCGGCGTGAATCGAAAGGAATCGCACCCTTGGTCCTCGGCTTGGAATGGTGGCAGCGGAAAGCGGCGGCGAGGCCGGTTTGACCGCGGTTTTCCCGGTCACGTATACTGCCTTGGAGCTTGAAAATAAGCCCCTCATGCAGGGGCGGTTAGCTCAGCTGGTTAGAGCGTCTGCCTTACAAGCAGAAGGTCGCTGGTTCGAGTCCAGCACTGCCCACCATCATTTGGCGATTCCGGTTGCAAGAGCCGGGGACGTAGTTCAGTTGGTTAGAACGCTGCCCTGTCACGGCAGAGGTCGCGAGTTCGAGTCTCGTCGTCCCCGCCATTTTCTTCCAAGTACTTGTAAGGAACTGGCCAAAAGCGAAATTGGTCCAGTTAGGCCAGTGCCTTTCCGTTGCGCAACACGCAGTTCACCAGCTTGCTCTGCGCTTGGCGTTTCTCCTGCATCCCTGAGCGCAGCTAAATTAGCTGCGAGCGTTGAAAACCTAACATGAAAGGGTCGGTCTCGATGAAATCCGCCTCGGCATTGCTCGACGCGAAGATCAAGGAACTTGGCGACTGGCGCGGGAAGACGCTGGCGAGAGTGCGCGCCATCGTACGCGCGGCGGACCCCGAGATCGTCGAAGAGTGGAAGTGGGTGAAGCCCACGAATCCTGGAACGCCTGTCTGGTCTCACGGCGGCATCGTGTGCACGGGAGAGACCTACAAGAATGTCGTCAAGATGACATTTGCCAAGGGAGCTGCGTTGAAAGACCCTTCCGGTCTGTTCAACTCCAGCCTCGAGGGGAACCTCAGGCGCGCCATCGACATCCACGAAGGCGACAAGATCGATGAGCTGGCCTTGAAGGACCTGATCCGCGCCGCCGTGGCGCTCAATCTCAAGGGCAAGAACGCGCCGAAGCCTCGGCGAGCGAGCAGCAAGCGGGCCACGTCACGATAGAATGCCGCGCGAGCGCGTCAGGCGCTGACGCATGCCCTTGCCGTCTCAGTGCCGTCCTTCATAGTCGACAAACAGCTCAGGAAATTGCTGCTTCAGCGCGCTGATCTTCGGCCGGTCGCACACCTGAATGTAGGGATTGTTGGGGTGGTGGAGCGCATAATCCTGGTGGTAGTCCTCGGCGCGGTAAAAGCCTTTGAGCGGCGTCACTTGGGTGACGATTTTTCCCGGAAACACTTTGGCCTGGTCGAGTTGCGCGATGTAGGAGTCTGCAATCCGCTTCTGATCGTCATTGACGTAAAAGATTGCCGAGCGATACGAGGTGCCCACGTCGGGTCCCTGGCGGTTGAGCTGCGTCGGATCGTGAGCAACCGAAAAGAAGATGCGCAACAACTGGCCGTAGGTGATTTTGGAGGGATCGTAGACCACCTCGACGGACTCCGCATGTCCGGTCGTTTCCGTGGTCACCTGGTCGTAAGTCGCAGTTTTCGCCGTGCCGCCGGCATATCCGGCAGTGGTGTGGATGACGCCCTTCACCCGTTCAAAGACCGCCTGCGTCCCCCAAAAACAGCCACCGGCAAACACGGCTGTCTGTTTTCCCGGGGCGGAAGCCAGCGGCACGTCTGACGTCGCCGGCGGAATCGGCATCTTGGGAGCGGCACTGGCGGTGCATGCGGCCAGAAGAATCGCGCATCCCAGAATCAGGAAACATCCTGCCAAGCGCATGGACATAAGCGTGACACCCCTGTGTTATGAGACGCGTTTTGCGGCGAATGGTTTCACGATTGCGTTGGCCCCGCGGAAGTTAGTGATCGACAAGGTAAAATCCTGGAGAGCTCAAACGGGCGTGCAGTTGTACGGAGGAGCCTTTGGTCGTAAGCACGAAATATTCCGAGATCGCGGTTGATGGTTCGCCGCTGCGCATGTTCGTGGCGGCGCCCAATGGGAGCGGCAAGTTCCCGGGGATCATTTTCTATTCGGATATCTTTCAACTGACGGGGCCGATGCTGCGCGCCTGCGTGCGGCTGGCGGGATACGGGTTCGTGGTTGCGGCGCCGGAGATTTATCACCGGCTGGAGCCGCCGGGAACGGCGCTGGCCTTCGACGATGCCGGACGCACGCGCGGCCTGGAAGACGCAGCCAAAACCACCGTCGCGGAGATCGACCGCGACTGCCGCGCCGTGCTGGACTTCCTGGCGCAGCATCCGCTGGTCGATCGCGGCAAGCTGGGCGCCGCCGGCTTCTGCATTGGCGGGCATCTCTCGTTCCGTGCCGCCCTGCAGTCCGAGGTCCGGGCCACGGTTTGCTTCTATGGCACGGGCATTCACGATGGGAAGCTGGGCAAGGACGCCGATGCCGGCTCGCTGCAACGCTCGCGGCAAATCAGCGGCCAACTGCTGATGATTTTTGGCGAAGCCGATCCGCACGTACCCCGGGAGGGACGGGAGAAAATCCGGGCCGCGCTCCAGCAAGCGGGCGTGAAGCACCAGGTAAAACTCTACCCGGCGGAGCACGCCTTCATGCGCGACGAAGGCCCGCGCTACGATGCGGAAAGCGCCGACCTGGCTTTCGCCGACATGATCCACCTGTTCCGCGGCACCTTCGGCGCATGACCCACGTTAGCTAAATTCCTGGGATGACCATCCGCAAAACCCCGGCCTAGCCAAACCCAGGCTAGACCGGGGCCTCCGGCGAACCGAAAACCGAAAACCGACAACCGAGAACCACGCGCACATTGGATTTCTGGTGGCGGGCAATTTAGATTAAGAGCGATGCCAACTACAGGCGAACGTTTTGAGCGAGCGGTCGAGATCATGGCGCGGCTGCGGGCCCCGGGCGGGTGCCCGTGGGACCGCGAGCAGACCTTCGATTCCATCAAGCCCTTTACGCTGGAAGAGGCCTACGAGGTCCTGGAGGCGATCGACAATCGCGACTGGGACGAGCTGGAAGGAGAGCTGGGCGACCTGCTGCTGCAGGTGCTGTTCTATGCCGAGATGTCGCAGGAGGAGGGGCGGTTCGGGATTGATGACGTGCTGGAGCGGCTGTCGACCAAGCTGGTGAACCGGCATCCGCATGTGTTTGGCGACGTGAAAGCGGAGACCGCGGGTGACGTGCTGCGCAACTGGGAGGCGATCAAGGCGGAGGAGAAGAAGAAGCGTTTGGAGAACACCCACCCTTCGCCAAAACCGGGCGAAAGGGTGGGCCACCCGGCGGAAGAAAATCCCCAGCCTGGCCAAACCCAGGCTAGACCTGGGCACACGGCGGACGCGGAGCCGATCAATGAGTCGGTGCTGGCGGGGGTGTCGTCGAGAGTGCCGGCGCTGATGGAGGCGTTCAAGCTGAGTTCGCGGGCGGCGCACGTCGGCTTCGAGTGGCCGGAGATCGGGGGGCTGTTCGAGAAGCTGCATGAAGAGACAGAAGAGCTGCGCCAGGAGTTGAAGGAGTACCCGGCGCCGGGGCCGCGTCCGCCGCAGCGCGGAGTGGCGGGGGCCAGCGGGCTGCACATCCCGGAGGAGTTGCGGGCACGGTTGGAGGACGAAGTCGGCGATCTGCTGTTCGTGCTGGTGAACGTTGCGCGGTACCTGTGCCTGGACCCGGAATCGGCGCTGCGCAAGACCAACCGCAAATTCCGGCGGCGGTTCCAGTGGATGGAAGAGCGCATGCGTGAACGCGGGCGCAAGCTGCCGGAGGCCACGCTGGAGGAGATGGAGTCGGTATGGCAGGAGTCGAAGCAGCAGGAACGGACGCCGTAGCGCGGGCGGATATCGTGGTGCGGCGCTGCGAGGGCGCGGGCGAGCTGATGGCGTGCGTCGAGCTGCAGAAAGAGGTGTGGGGCTTCAGCGACGCCGAACTGATTCCCCTGCGCCTGTTCACGGTGGCGCAGAAGATCGGGGGGCAGGTGCTGGGCGCCTTCGACGGCAACGAGCTGGTGGGGTTCGCGCTGGGAATTCCGGGGATGCGCGGCGGGCATGCCTACCTGCATTCGCACATGCTGGCCGTCCAGCTGAACTATCGCAACAGCGGCGTGGGACGGCGGATCAAGCTTTACCAGCGGGAGGACGCGCTGGCGCGCGGGTTCGAGCTGATCGAGTGGACCTTCGATCCGCTGGAGATCAAGAACGCGTACCTGAACCTGGAGCGGCTGGGCGCGGTGGCGCGCCGCTACAACATCAACCAGTACGGGGTGTCGTTCTCGCCGCTGCAGGGAGGCTTGCCCACCGACCGGCTGGTGGCGGAGTGGTGGCTGCGCTCGAAGCGGGTGGAAGCGCTGATGGGTAACGGGAAACTGCCGGCCTTTCAAGTCGAGGAGACGGTGACGGTGCCGGAAGAGATCTACGACTGGAAGGCGAACGAGGCGGACCGGGGCAAAGCGGCGCAGGTGCAGGAGCGCAACCGGGGACTGCTGATGTCGGCTTTCTCGCGTGGCTTGGCGACGCTAGGCTACAAGCGCGATGAAGAAGGCAACGGATCGTTCTTGTTGGGAAAGTGGGACGAGAGCTGGGGATACGGAGGGTAGTGATTGGAGTGGTGATTAAAGCAGCTCCCTCGCTGCGCTCGGGATGACGCTGGGTTGATCTTGGTGAAAATCCGAAGTTGTTTCGGTGCAAACTTTGAAGATTGAAGCCATTACGCTGCGCGAGATCCGGATGCCGCTGGTGCATTTTTTTGAGACCAGCTTTGGGCGCACGACGGAGCGCGTGATCCTGCTGGTGACGCTCCACGGCGGCGGGATGAATGCGTGGGGCGAATGCGTGGCAGGAGAGAATCCGTATTACAGCAGCGAGTGGGTGGACTCGGCGTGGGTGACGATTGCGCACTTCCTGGCGCCGGCGGTGTTGGGAAAGAAAATCGAAAGAGCGGGCGAGTGCCGCGACCTATTGGGTCCGGTCAAGGGACATCGCATGGCGAAGGCGGCAATCGAGAACGCGCTGTGGGCGGCGGAGGCTGAAGAAAAGGGCGTGCCGTTGTGGAAGCTGCTGGGCGGGACGCGGCGCGAAATCGAGTGCGGCGTGTCGATCGGGATCCAGGATTCGGTGGAGCAGTTGCTGGAAAAGGTGGAGACCGAATTGGCGGCGGGGTACCGGCGAATCAAGGTGAAGGTGAAGCCGGGCTGGGACTTGGAGGTGCTGGGCAAGATTCGCCGGCGCTGGCCGGAGATCCTGCTGAGCTGCGATGCCAACTCCGCCTATCGCGTGGACGATATCGAGCACTTGAAGCGCTTCGACGAATTCAACCTGCTGATGATGGAGCAGCCGCTGTGGAATGACGACTTTTTCTTCCATGCCAAGCTGCAAAAGGAGATCAGGACGGCCATCTGCCTGGACGAATCGATACGGCATGGGCGCGATGCCGCGGCCGCGCTGGCACTGGGGGCATGCCGGATCATCAACATCAAGGTGGGAAGAGTGGGCGGATTCCGGGAGGCGCTGTGGATCAACGACGTGTGCAGCGCGCACGGGGTGCCGGTGTGGTGCGGCGGCATGCTGGAGACGGGCATCGGGCGGGCGCACAACATCGCGCTCTCGACGCTGGAAAACTTCCGGCTGCCGGGGGATGTTTCGGCTTCGAAGCGATATTGGAAGGAAGACATTATCGAGCCCGAGGTGGAAGTCTCGCGAGAGGGAATGATCCGGGCGCCGGACAAGCCGGGTACGGGCTACCGGGTGAAAGAGGACTTGATCGAGAAGCTGACGGTGCGGAAGGAAGAGTTGAGGTAGTCGGTTATTGAAACGCCCTTTTGCATTTCAGGTAGCGCGGGCAGACCCGGGGTCCCTCGACTCGGCGTCGCGGCGACGCCTCGCTCGGGATGACAAACCTATTTCTTACTTCGATCCGCTGCCGTTATTCTGGGCGATTTCGCCGTCATGCTTCTTCAGCAGATCGATTGCCTGGGCGACGGTCATGTCGTGGACGGGGCGATAGTCGCTGGTGGTCTCGTCGTCGTTGATCTTGATGGTCTTAAAGATCAGCGCCTTGCCGGTGAATTGCAGGACCATGTGGCTGGGTTCCCAGTGGGCGCCGTTGGTGCCCTCGACCGGCTTCTGCTCGACGACAAACTGGCCGCCCTGATCGAGGTGGCCGAGAATTCCCCAGCCGAAGTTGACGTCGCGGAAAAGTTTGGCCTGGATCTTGGCAATGTGGTTGGCGGGAACGGCAATGGCCATGGTGCCTTCCATGCCGCGGTAAACCATGGTCTCGCGCTGGGGCGGATCAAAGTTGGGATTCGGCTTGAAGCTGAGGTTGACGAGTTCGCCCCAAGGTTCTTCGTTCGTGGTCCCGGCATACTGGTAAGTGAAAGCGTCCGGCAGGGCGGCGACCATGTTGCGGGTGCGGCGGTCGTCTTCCTTCTGGCTTTTGATTTTCTGGGCAAGTTGCTGCGGGTCGGTGACCAGGCGCTGCAGGCGCTTGTCCTCTTTCTCGCGATCCTCGGGACTGAGCGGCCGGCCGTTGACGAGCAGCAAGCGGCCGATGACGCCCTGGTCGGTTTCGATCATCTCGCGGGTTTCCGTGCGCTCGCCCTTCTTCTTGATCAGCCGGAACATGTAGTGAGTCTTGTCGCTCTCCGGCCGGTTCTCGTTGGTGACGGCGCGGCGCACCAGGTCGGAGGGATTGGCGGGCAGATTGGGCGCCGGCGGCTGCTGTGCCCAGGAAAATGCGGCGATGAGCAGAAATGCCGCGATGCTCAAAACGAATTCGTTTCGCCTATCCAGGGTCCCCATCATGTCCTTTGCAGGCAATCGTAATACACATTAGACGAAAACAAGAGCAACTCCGTTGCATAGTTTAGGCAAGGAAGTTGCCGGCGGCGGGTTGCAAAAAAAAGGACCAGCACGGGTGCTGGTCTTGCGAAGGAGGATGCGTATACAGGCTGAAAATCGTCGGCCCGAGCGGAAAAGGCAGTCCCATTGGTTTAAGTCGAGTTGAAGAGTGTAGCCGCTGTTCCCCTGGTTTTCGGCTCCACCCGTCAGCACGACAGTCCGAACGGGCCGACATCACCGGTAGCAGCACGGAGCTGGCCAAAGCAGAGCTGCGGAAATGGCTTCAGGATGGGAGGGAAGTAATTGATTTCGTGGCACTTCCATGGCCTCCCCGGAGGGAGGCGAGAGCTGCCTGGTATTGTGTACTAAATAATTACCCCGCAATGCCATCCCTGTGCACGGCGGTACCGGAATTCATCCGCGAAAAGCTGGGAAGAAAAGAGTCAAAGCCCCTGTGACCATGGTGATTGCGGAGGCAGATCCGGGGTAAGAGCTGGGGAACACCGGCGAAAAAGCAGATTGCCGCGTTTGCCGCGGTTAGAATATAGTCTGCTGCAGCTTCTCTCGGTTACAGCCTGCGCCGGTGCTTCCCGTGTCCGGCCACGTCGGAAAGACGGCGGCCGATTCAGCTGTCAGCAGGCGAGGATGGCAGAAGTACTCGAGGATAAGATCCACACGCTGGCTATCGGTTTCAATCCCAAGGAGGTAGGTCCCGTGGAAACGCCGAAACCTATGAACGAATTGGCCCATATCGGAAAGTCCGTGGTGGTGAAAGGCGAGTTGTCAGGCAGCGAGGACCTCTACCTGGATGGCGAAGTAGAGGGCAGCGTGGAGCTGCGGGGCCATCACCTGACGGTGGGCCCGCACGGCCGGGTAAGGGCCCATACGCGGGCGAAGGATGTGGTGATCCATGGCAAAGTGGACGGAAACATTCAAGCCGAGCGGGTGGAGCTGAAGCAATCGGCAATCCATATGGGCAACATCATCACCCAGCGAGTGATCATCGAGGAAGGCGCCTTTTTCAAGGGCACGATTGATATCCAGCGGGAAGAGCCCAAGCCTGAAGTCAAGTTGGAGTCGAAGCCAGTGGTAACCGCGGCGGCGGTGAGCGCCCCGGGAGCGCAGGGCTCGCTGGTGGAGCCGAAGAGGTAAGGGGCGCATTGCGCTTTGGCCCACGGCGGAGCAAAATGAGCCAAGCAACTCCAAAGAAGTTATGGCATGGGTTCGGTGACGCAAAATCTTTTCCGATCAATCTTCGGCGGCGGAGCTTCCGGAAGTGAAAGTCCTCAACAGGCCTCTGCCGCCCGCGTGAACCGGCGGTCGAGTGGGCTGAACGAGTTTTCCAAATCCATTGCCGGGCAGGAAGGGCTGTGCATTCTCGACCTGGGATGCACCTCAGCAACCAACATCTCGCGGCTCACCGGCATGGGCCACATGGTCTGTACCGAGGACCTGCTGGAAGCGGCCCACGATCCGCTGTTGCAGGTGCTGGGGGAAGATGGAAAGCCAACGGTGGATGCGGCGAAATTCCTGCGCGAAAGCCTGGCGTACCAGGGCCAGAAGTTCGATGCCGTGCTGGCCTGGGATGTGCCCGACTACCTGCCGGAGCTGCTGGTGAAGCCGGTGGTGGAACGGCTGTGCGCGCTGATGAAGCCCGGAGGAATCCTGCTGGCGTTTTTCCATACCCGCGACGCCGGCCCCGATGCGGCGCACTACCGCTATCACATCGTGAGCAACGACACGCTGCAATTGCAGCCGACGGTACGCAACAGCTCGTCCGCATTTCGCCTGCAGAGGGTGTTCAACAACCGCCACATCGAGAATCTTTTCCGCGAATTCGCGTCGCTGAAGTTCTTCCTTGCCCGCGATAACGTGCGCGAAGTGATTGTGGTGCGCTGAAGCAGGCTTCAGGCTGCGGGCTGCAGGCTTTTCCAGACGATAATTCCCATTCGATACAGGTAGTGGTTCTCGATCTCCACCGAAGCGGCGTTGCTGTCGCGAACAATGGCTGCGAGTTCCCGGGGCGTGTAGGCGCGACGCACGGAAGCGAGGCCGTCATGCATCGTGAGGCGGCCAAACAGGGGATAGCCGGCGTACATGAGGGCGAGGTGAATTGGTTCGCGGCGAAGGTCATTGAGCAGGACCGCGATGCGGGCGACGCGTACGGCCTGGTTGATGAAGCGCACAATCTGCTCGCGCTCGAAGTGATGGACGAGCAGGGAACAGGTGACGAGGTCAAAGCTGCCGTCGAGAAAGGGCAGGGAGAGCGCGTCGCCGGCGACTTCAGCAGTGCCGTTGCGCGGCAGATGGGCCGTCATGCGGTCCATGAGCGTGACTTCGATCCGGGCGCGCGGGCGGAGCTGGCGGGCGGCGCTGAGGGAGACGTCGCCGGAACCAGCGCCGACGTCGAGAACGGTGAAGGCGCCGTGCGCTGGGCTTCGAGCGATCACTTTCTCCAGCATGTGGCGCGTCGTGCGGATGCCGCCGAACCAGCGGTTGATGCGCCGCAGGTCGGCCAGTGTTTGCTGGACTTCGGCGGGAGTGGCCGCGTCGTTGTCCATGAGCTCCGGAGTGACCAGGCGTTTCATCAAGCAGTTCTCGGCTGTCAGGTGGCAGCTCTCAGCCCGCCCCACGGCAGAGATTCAGTTTACAGCCGCCGGGAAGCCTGATCGCGGGTTGACTGACGGCGGCTGAGCAACATAGGATGTCGCAACTCATCTTTCCACTCTTTTGCTTCGGTGATCGGCCAAACCATCTCGCATTACAAGGTACTGCGGCGCCTGGGCGGCGGCGGCATGGGAGTAGTGTTCGAAGCCGAGGACCTGAACCTGCCTCGCCACGTGGCGCTGAAATTCCTGCCGGAAAACGTGACGAACGACGCCGCGATGCTGGAGCGATTCCGGCGCGAGGCGTACGCCGCCTCGGCGCTCAACCACCCGAACATCTGCACCATCCACGAGATTGGCTCGCATGAGCAGCAGCCGTTCATTGTGATGGAGTACTTGGACGGAAGCACGCTCAAACACTTGATCACGGGCAGGGCCTTGGACGTAGAGCGGGTGCTGGAGCTAGGAATCCAGATTGCCGACGCGCTGGATGCAGCCCACGCCCAGGGGATCATTCACCGCGACATCAAGCCGGCCAATATTTTTGTGACGGCGCGTGGCCACGCCAAGGTGCTGGACTTCGGCCTGGCGAAAGTGGCCGCCAAACAGCAGCCGGCGATGGTTTCCTCGAGCGGGGCGGAGGCCACGGCGGTGATGGCGGCGGCGGAAGAGCACCTGACGAGTCCGGGGACGGCGCTCGGCACGGTGGCGTACATGTCGCCGGAGCAAGCGCTGGGCAAGGAACTCGATCACCGCACCGACCTTTTTTCCTTCGGCGCGGTGCTCTACGAGACGGTGACGGGAACGATTCCATTTCGCGGCGATACCAGCGCCGCGGTGTTCGATGCCATCCTGCACAAGGCCCCAACCGCGCCGGTGCGGCTCAATCCGGATGTTCCTCCGAAGCTGGAAGAATTGATCAACAAGGCGCTGGAAAAAGATGCGCGCATGCGCTACCAGACTGCCTCGGACATGCGGGCCGACTTGCAACGGCTGAAGCGCGACACGGATTCCAACCGCCATGCCGTGATGGTGGAGCAAGAGCCGGCCGAGGGTACGGGCGCAACGCGCGCCGGAAGCAGCGCTCACATCAGCGCCGCACAACCGGCGGCCGGGCCGACACGCGCTCCCAGGAAATTGGTGTTGGCGTCGATTGCAGCCGTGGTGGTATTGGCCCTGGCAGCGGCGGGCGCATTCTGGTGGTTCGGCAAAAGGCAAAGTCCGGCGCGGGCGGGAGGCGCGGGCCGGAAGGCTTTGGCGGTGCTCTACTTCAGCAACCTGTCGCAAGATCCCTCGCTCAACTGGCTGGACCGCGGCTTCTCGGAGATGCTCACCACGAACCTGGCGCAGACGAAGGGGTTGGATGTGCTCTCCACCGAGCGCGTACAAAGCTCGCTGCAACGGCTGGGAAAGAAGGGAGCGGGTGAGATCGATCCGGCGGTGGCGCAAGCGGTGGCGCGCGATATCGGGGCGGACGCGTTCATCACCGGCGCGCTGCTGAAGGTCGGGCCGACGCGGTTGCGGCTTGATGTACGCGTGCAGGACACGCAGTCGGGGCAGATCCTGGAATCGGAAAAACTGGACGGGGAGAACCTACAGAGCATCTTCGGAATGGTGGACTCGCTGACCGCCAACATTGCCGGACGTTTCGCGCAGGGCGGCGGCGCTGGGGTCAGCGCCCCGATGGTGGAACAGACCTTGACCTCGAATGTCGAGGCCTACCGCCATTACCAACTCGGGGTGGAATACGGACAGCGTTACATGAATCACGACGCGATCCGCGAGTTGACGGAGGCCGTGCGGCTGGACCCGCAGTTTGCGCTGGCCTACCTCCAGCTCTCGTTCAATTACCTGTTTGTCGGAGACCTGCGCAAAGCGGACGAGTTTGGGCAGCAGGTGGAGAAGCTGCAGTCGCGGCTGCCGCGCCACGAGCAACTGCTGTTCCAGACATCGCAGACCCGGCGGGGGAAGGACTTGGGAGGTCTG
>CAWCOC010000014.1:0-133997 GCA_963797035.1 Terriglobia bacterium | reverse complement strand
ACCTGAGCCGCGGCGTCACCATTCTTAATTGCGGACAACAATGCACCGCCGACGAGTTTCTCGGCCTTGGAGGTGTCGCCCTCAAGAAAAGCCACGATGCCCAGTTCGCCTGATGCACGTGATTCCCATTGCGCGTCGTGTAGCTCGCGGGCAGTCTGGAGAGCTAGCTCCCATGCCGCTCGGCAGGACGCCAGATTGACGTTCAAATCCGTATATCCCTTCGCAGTGAGGCAGAACAGCCGCAGCTTGGGGTCGTTTTGAACAATTGGGTTTTCCAGGTCGGCAGCCAGCATTTCGGAGACCTGCGCAAATGGCATGGATTCAGCCTGGCTGCGAATCCTGCCGACTCTGGCGTGGATCGTCGCTTTCGCATCGCCGCTCTGGGTCGCCAGAAGTTCCGCCTTTGCGTAGAACGGCGCGGCTGCGGGCCAATTTCCAAGCCATGCGAGGTGGTCGGCCTCAGCAATCAGCTGTTCGGGGTCTGCGCTTGTGATCGCGGAAGACGTAGAGGTCTCGCGTGACCAAGTTGGCAGATGGATCGAAATCAGACGGGATGCCACAGAAGCGAGGACTCGGCCTCGCCACCCTGACCGCGAGGCCGTCTGCCTTGGCTTCGTTATCTGGATCGGCTGCACAAATCGGAGGCCACCGGCTGACTCAACAGTGAGGTCATACTTACCGGGAGAGAATGGTCGCAAATCAACCCGCGTTTTGAGCTGCACGACGTGCTCGATCAAGTGTGCTTGTGCCACTTGTGACCAGAGAACGTTTGGCCCAGACCGCAGAGAGACTTCGTAAGCTCCCTCCTCACTTCCGATCGGAAGTTGAATACTTAGCTCCAACGTTTCCTGCGGAACTTGAATTTCGCGTTTAGCCGGTTCCCCGCCCGTACCGCGTATTGGTGACGCGCTGCTGAGGTCGATACTGAATGCAGAGTATGCAGTCGGCTTCGGTCCAGATCTCGTGATGATCAGGACAACAGCAGCACACAGCAGTACAAGGGCAGCGGCACTCGCCCAGATCAATCGCGCTCGTCTGATGTGCCAATGGCGAGCTAGACGCCCGAAAAATCCTAGGCGCAGGCTCGCTCTCTGTTGTTGAAGCAGTTCCGAGTATCGTTCATAGCACGGCGAGCAACAGGAAATGTGCTCCGTTGTCGCTGGATTCGCTTCGGCCGGACGCTCGGCGAGCTGCCGCAATTCCTGGTCAGCAGGGCAGCCCGAGCGCGCCGGATTCGGAAACGCGTAGCGATGTACCGATCTGCGAACCGCAAAAGTTCGTCGTTGTTAGACCGCGGTTTCATTATCAAGCCTGTGGTACCAGGTCTCCCTTCATTGCTCGATCTCTCAGTCCGAGCCTTTTTCGGACGCGCTGGAGCGCCTGACTAAAGCGCGATTCGGCCGCGTGCGCCGAAATTCCATGAACCTTACCGATCTCCTTCCACGGAAAACCCCTGGATACGGCGGTAGAGCATGTCACGGGTCACCGGATCGCACTGCGTGAGGAACTCGTCCAGCAGCCTCTTGGATTCCAAATCAGTAGATACGGACCAACCGCTCGAATGTCTCGGGAGAGAATCTGCCAGGAGCACGTCTCTTCGCGCCGCTTTGTTCAATCTTCGGATGAATGCCCGAAATAGATAGGCATGCAAGTCGCGGATTGGAATCTCATTTCGCCGCTGTTTGGTTCGCAACGCCCGAGAGACGGCGGCCGCGGATTCTTCCAGGAGATTCGTCGCCATCGCTGGATCGACGAGTATCTTTTCCGCATGTTTGACCGCCCTTTCGCCGATTTCTTCCGCGGCAATAAGCACGGCAGGATCAATTGTTCTTCCGAGTCGATCTACCGGACTAAGTCGAAATGCGCCGTCAGATCGATTTTGTCCCGCCATGGTGAATATCCGAGTCTCGCAAGACACCAGTCTCAGTTCAGTTCACGCCGGCCGCCATCCCCGTGCAGACAGCTCTACGCTTCTACCTGTACCAGGGCTCGTTTCCGAGAAACCTCAAAAGAAATCCTCCCCCCTTTGTCGCACGAGTTCCTAAGTAGATGCTGCTCGTCATAAAACGGTGCCGCTTGGATTTTCCGCCTCAGTTGGAGCCTCGTTTGAAGTTCCCAGGGAGTCCACCTAAAATGCGGGCCGACGGTATGGCTGCTGTGACCTCTAGTCCGTCGGTTCCCATCTGCCGCGGGCGCGTAGTCAGCGTTCAGCGGGAGCAGGAACCGGCTACATGTGTGTTGGCCAACCAAGGCAAGCTCGTGTTGTCCCGGTCTCTCGCGAGCTACGTTGTGGTCGGAGACGAAATTACATTTCCGATCCCCAATGGAGACGCAATTGGGGCAGAAATTTTCATCGCGAAGCACGCATCGTCCGGCACAACACCGTCTATTACCAGGCGCCGATCGGGTATGTCACCCAACCGAAGCCGGACAAGCGCAATCAGCGCTTTGTTTCCGCCGAGGTCCCCAAGCCCGGCTTGGCATCGCATCGGTTTTTCTGCCCTGTGAGGCGGTGCGCGAGTATTTCTACCGGCTGCCGCAGCGCGGTGATCAAGCAGAAGGCGGACGTTCTATGACGTGTTGCGCATTCCCACGAGCGCCTCACCGGCCGAGTTGCGGGTTGCGTTCAAATTGCGCGACTTGGAGCTGAATGCCGCCGGCGCTTCTCGCCGCGAACACGTTGCGTTGGAGCGCGCTTTCAATATTGTCGGACAACCGGAACTGCGCGCCGTATACGACGCGTTGCTGGCCGATGGCGAAGCGCCTGCGGTATTTCCATACGGGGGCTTTGGTTCGCTGCTAGTCGCGGGCGAGCGCTCGCGCGAGGGGCAGACGTTTTTCGCACGTACCATCCTGGCGTTCCTGCCGGAACGCCGGCGACGGCGTTTTCACGTGACGCTGCGCAAGTGTGAGTTTTACGAGGGGCTGGCGCTCTGTCGCGATGCGCACGCAAACTGGAGTTGTGGCTCGACCCGGCGCTGTTGCACGCGATTTGGCAGCCCACATGGAATCAGTGGAAGCATTTGCTAGGGACCAAGATCGAGGTCGACGCCACTTTCGTGCGCAGCGGGAAATACCGCAAACGCCATGGCGAATGGCAACTCGTTACTTGGGAAACAGCCTTGCCGAGCCGCATGGCGATCAAATTGCCAGCCGATTTCGAGCAGCAGATCGAGAATGCGAAGGCCACCTGTCACCGGTACGGCCAATATACCCCTGCGTTTGAGCAGATTCGCTTGCGCCTCGAATACCACGCGATGGAGAAACCGGAGCTGGAAGCGATGTGTTCTGGGTTGCGCCTGCCCGGAGATTTGGATCTGGCGCAAATCAACTGGCGGCCGGACTACGATCCGTTCTTCTATGAACAACTATCGCGGCGCGCCCGCCGCACCTACCTGTTTCGCGATGAATACATCTTCGATCTTGAGAAAGCTGTCGTCATTGAGACCCCACAACTGGGACACGCGACGTACGTATTCGCGAAGCCGCGGAGCATGGAAACATTCCTGGCCATCTACACGAAAACCAGCAAAGACGACATCCGGCGCAATCGCGACAATGTCGCCGAACGGCTGAAGTTCCTGGGACGGGTGATCCACGGCACGAATCCCAGCGCCTGGCTCAAAGAACTACGACAGCGGATCGGCGAAAAACCTGACTACGTCGCCACCTCTGCCGACTAAGAATGCCCCCGCCTCTGCGCGCCCCGGTGTACGGAGCAATACGCACAGTCAAACTGCAATTGGTGAAAAAAACGCCGATAACCGTCTTGGTACCGGCGAGCTGTTTGCCAAGATCCTCACCAGTGCACCGCGACTGCTGCAATCGACTGACTGTCCAACGGTTTCCAACATCCACGCCCATGACCAATCGCGATTGCAGTGGACAAGTCTACGGCCTGGCACCTATTGCGGAAGGTGAGCCCGTTTGACGGTGTCGTGATTTGCGGCTAACACCAACTCTGGCGAGCACGGCAGCCCCATCCTGTCGCCCACGCCAACAATAAGGACCTCGAATGAAACACAAAGAACCTGACGGAGAATCGTCGTCTCCACCCGCCGTGTCGGAGGAGCAGTTTGAGCCCTTGCTCGACAGCGAAGAGGCTGCCGCTCTGCTGCGGATCCATCCCAAGACCCTGCAGAGACTGGCGCGACGCGGCGAGGTCATGGCCATTCAGATCGGAAAGTTGTGGCGTTTCCGCGCCTCCGCCCTGAACGCCTGGCTGGACAAGATCGCCAGTTGAGCGCCGGCAGCAACGCCGAATTGGCCAGAACAGGACGGATGAGTGTCAAATCGCAGACCGCCGAAATGGCCCGCATGATGCACCAAGGGGAAGCGCCCCGAGTCCGGCTACGGGCGTTTCGATTCCTGGCAGAGGTGCCTTAGGTTTCATGCTAGATTCACAGTGTCATCTGCGCCGCATCCAGGAGGTTCACGCATGAACCAAAGGAAGCGGCGTTCGACCTACCAGTACGGAACGCTCGTGCTGGAAAAACGAACCGGGGACCAGACGTATGGGTTTACCGCTATTCCGAGATCGAGAACGGAAAGAAGCGGCGGCGCAAATCCATCGTCGGGACCCAAGAGGAATACCCGAACCAGCGCGGCGGAACGCGATCCGAACATCTACGCCTCTCTGCGAACGCGGAAATCAACAACCACGAAAGCCCCACCATGCGCGGCCTGATCGATCGCTACATCGACCAGGTGCTTCGTCCGTGTCTCGCGATTCCGGTTGGCGGCGCGCAGGACAGCGCATCCCCGATCTCTTATCACTGCGCGATGTCCTACAAGCTGGCGCTCGACAAGTGGGTGCGCCCGCGATGGGAGACTTATCGGGTGCGCGAGTTCGACAAGCCCGCAATTCGGGCGACTGTCGAAGAATGGCTCCGCTCTTTGGGGTGGTCGCCGAAAAATCCAAAAGGCCTCGCGCCGAAAACTGTGCGCTCCATCTGGAACGTGATGAAGCTCGCGTTCAAGTTCGCCGTGAAGTGGGGCTACCTGAACGAAAACCCGCTGGGAGAGAAGCGCGTAGAACTGCCCCGCGGCTCAACCAAGCGGCCAGACAGCACTCCGTCCAGTTGACCGCAGCAGAATTCTTCCGCCTGCTGAAACTGCTGGACTCGCGCGAGAAGCTGGCCGTGGCCTTCGCCGGATGGCTCGGGCCTCGCGTGAGCGAAATATTCGGATTGCAATGGCAGGATCTCGATCTGAAGAACGGAACCGTTTCATTTCGACGCGGCTTCGTTCAAGGACGGATCACGCCACTGAAGACCGAGGCCTCGCGCACGAATCTGCCGTTGCCAGAGGAATTGATGGATTTGCTGCGCCAGTGGCATTCCGTCACTCCGTTCAACAAACCGGACGATTGGGTCTTCGCCTCGCCTTACACGAAGGGCAAGCGTCCGTTCTGGCCGGCGCAACTGCTGAAGAAGCACATCAAGCCGCTGGCGCTGGCGGCTGGTCTGCCGAGCATCGGCTGGCACAGCTTCCGGCACACTGTGAGCGCATGGGGCAAGGAAGCGGGTCTGAAGCTGGAGGACGTGAAAACGCTCCTGCGGCACGAGGACATCGCGACCACCTCGAACGTGTACGGCGATCTTGGTATGGACGCCAAGCGGCGGATTCAGCAGCGGCTGGTGGCGTTCGTCAACGAGCAAGCGAAAGCGGCGGAAGATGTTTCACGCATCGATGCGGCGTGGAGAAAGCAGCCGGTGACGGTGCAGTAAACTTACGTGACCCTTATTTGACCCACGTTCGGTTTAAGGATTTTCTACAAGCCGAACAAAAGAATGGCTCCTCAGGTAGGACTCGAACCTACAACCCTCCGGTTAACAGCCGGATGCTCTGCCATTGAGCTACTGAGGAGTGACCCACTGATTTTATAACCCAAGTCGGCGTCCGGGGTCAAAGAGCATGTGATTGACCGGGCATTTGGACCGTGTTATACAATCGCTGCTTGTGCTCCGCGGAAGTGGCGGGCGCAAGCAACCCCCGCGGTCCTCATGGCGGCCGGAAAGTGGCGAACCCTGGGGCCAGAGCGCGGCCAAACGCATAGCTCCCGCCTTGACGTGGAAGCGCGCATCCGGGTGGTATCAGACACAAGCAACCGCATTCCCTTCGTCGCGAGGCGGAGAGAAGGCGAAGATGCGACCCGAATTCGTCGCCCTATTCATTCTGAACACCGATTGGTGGAGGACTCTATATGCGTTCCTGGCTCCCGTTTGGCCGAGCCCTGTCCGGCACCGGGCGCACGCGCCGCGCGGCCGTGATGCTCGCCCTTACCCTCACCCTGCTTCCTCTGCTCTCAACCGCCAGCTTCGGCCTGCAAGCCGAGCCGGCGTCGCACCAACTGAGCGGCGAAGCCGGGCTGAAGCTTCCCGACCTGTCGACCGTGAAATTCCTCGGCGTGGACGGCCACAGCCTGTTGCTGATCGGCATCCTGTTCTGCATTTTCGGACTGCTGTTCGCGCTGGTGCAGTACATGCAGCTCAAGAACCTGCCGGTGCACCGCTCGATGCGGGAAATGTCGGAGCTGATCTACGAGACCTGCAAGACCTACCTGATCACGCAGGGCAAGTTCCTGGCGATCCTGTGGGCGTTCATCGCGGTGGTCATCCTGCTCTACTTCGGGGTGCTGCTGAAGGCGGAGTACTCGGCCGGGATGGTGATGATCATCCTCGGCTTCAGCGTGGTTGGAATCCTGGGCAGCTACGGGGTAGCGTGGTTCGGCATCCGGGTGAACTGCTTCGCCAATTCGCGTACCGCTTTCGCCGGCCTGAAGGGCAAGCCGTACCCGTGCTACGCGATTCCGACCAAGAGCGGAATGAGCATCGGCATGGCGCTGATCAGCGTAGAGCTGCTGATCATGCTGATCATCCTGCTGTTCATTCCGGGCGATTACGCGGGGCCGTGCTTCATCGGGTTCGCGATCGGAGAATCGCTGGGGGCGGCGGCGCTGCGAATCGCGGGCGGCATCTTCACCAAGATCGCCGACATCGGCAGCGACCTGATGAAGATCGTCTTCAAGATCAAGGAGGACGACGCGCGCAACCCGGGCGTGATTGCCGACTGCACCGGCGACAACGCCGGCGATTCGGTGGGCCCCTCGGCCGACGGTTTTGAAACCTACGGCGTGACCGGCGTGGCGCTGATCACCTTCATCCTGCTCGGGGTGAAAGATCCGACCATCCAGGTGCAACTGCTGGTGTGGATCTTCGTGATGCGCGTGATGATGCTGGTGTCGAGCTCGGGTTCTTACTTCATCAACGGCGCATGGGCGAAAGCAAAATACGCCGGCGCCGAGGAGATGAACTATGAAACGCCGCTGACCACGCTGGTGTGGCTGACCTCGGTGATTTCGATCGGGCTGACCTACCTGATCTCGTACCTGATGATTCCGAACCTGGGGGGCGACAGCAGCCTGTGGTGGAAGCTGGCCAGCATCATCTCCTGCGGCACGCTGGCGGGGGCGGTGATTCCCGAACTGGTGAAAGCATTCACCTCGACCGAGTCGCGTCACGTGAAGGAAGTGGTGACGGCGGCGCAGGAGGGCGGCGCTTCGCTGGACATCCTGGCGGGCTTCGTGGCCGGCAACTTCTCCTGCTATTACCTGGGCGGCGCGATGATCGTGCTGATGAGCATCGCCTATTACGTCAGCCTGCAAGGGCTGGGCGCGATGCTTCCGGGAACCAACACGCCGCTGATGCTGGCGCCGGCGGTGTTCGCGTTCGGGCTGGTGGCGTTCGGATTTCTCGGCATGGGCCCGGTGACCATCGCGGTGGACTCCTACGGGCCGGTGACGGACAACGCGCAGTCCATTTATGAGCTGTCGCTGATCGAGACCCTGCCGGGGATCGAAGGCGAGCTGAAGCGCGACTACGGCTTCACTACCAACTTCGAACGCGCTAAGTACCTGCTGGAAGCCAACGACGGCGCGGGCAACACCTTCAAGGCGACGGCCAAGCCGGTGCTGATCGGGACGGCGGTGGTGGGCGCGACGACCATGATTTTCTCCATCATCATGGCGCTCACCGACGGGCTCACGGCTAACGTCGATAAACTCTCGCTGCTGCACGCGCCCTTCTTCCTGGGGCTGGTGACCGGCGGCGCCATGATCTACTGGTTTACCGGCGCTTCCACGCAGGCGGTAAGCACGGGAGCGTATCGCGCGGTGGAGTTCATCAAGGCCAACATCCGGCTGGAAGGGGTGGAGAAGGCGTCGGTCGCCGACAGCAAGAAAGTGGTGGAGATCTGCACGCAGTACGCGCAGAAGGGCATGTGGAACATCTTCCTGGCGGTGTTCTTCGGCACGCTGACCTTCGCGTTTATCGAGCCGTTCTACTTTATCGGCTACCTGATCGCGATCGCCATCTTCGGTCTCTACCAGGCGATGTTCATGGCCAACGCGGGCGGCGCCTGGGACAACGCCAAGAAGATCGTGGAGGTGGAGCTGCAGCAGAAAGGCACCGAACTGCACGCCGCGACGGTGGTGGGCGACACGGTGGGCGACCCGTTCAAAGATACGTCGTCGGTGGCCATGAACCCGGTGATCAAGTTCACCACGCTGTTCGGGCTGCTGGCGGTGGAGCTGGCAGTGAAGCTGACCAACGAACTGGGGTCGACCGTGGCGCACCTTATTGCGCTGGTGTTCTTCGCGATTTCGTTCACCTTCGTGTACCGCTCGTTCTACTCCATGCGAATTGGCGGACTGGAGGGCGTGAAGGTGGCGGAGGTGGAGAAAGAAGAGACGATGGCGCACAGGTAGGAGTTAGGAGTTCGCGGGAAAAGCCATCCGGACGCGGGTGGCTTTTTTCTTTGGCATAACGCGCAAGGCACAAGGCGCAGGGCGCAGGAACGCAGGGAAAGTCATCCGGAGACGGGTCACTTTTTTGATTGTGATTTGAGATGGTCGTTTCCCAGGTTAGCGCCCAAACCCGGGGCGCGAACCTGGGCCACCCGGTTTCTGTGCCAGCTGTCATGGCCACGACTTGACCGGGGCTGCGGCCCTGAAACAAACAACAACCAATATCGACTTGACCCAGCTCGCGCGCCTTCATCCGCGCGACTTGGAATATCGTATCCGCTACCAGATGGAGCACGGATCACACACTAACGGCCATCCTGCGCCCATGCCGGAATGGCAAAAGATTCTTCGCTATAACGGCGAGCACACGATGACGTTGATTGCGCTGAGCAGCCTCACGTCGTACGTTGTTTCCCAACAGAAGTAAGCCACAGCCCGCAAGAAGGCTCTGCCTCGATGCACCGGGCAGAGCCTTCTCCTATCCGCACGGCTACACTCAGATAGCATTGATGGCTTAGGTCAATGGCGTGAACAGCCGGCTCCCGGCTACGCTGCTGTGTGTGCTTTCTGAGTCTGGCGCATAACGCGACCGATACTTTCGGGCAGTAGGTCCAGTGGGCTGTTCATGAGGTAATCATCGACGAGCCACAGAATCCGATCTGGAATTTCTGGCAAGGCGGACAGCAGAATTTTCGGATGGTTTGGGAAATGTTGTTTGAGATGAAGCGCGACGGCTTCGGCGTCCATGCCTTCTGGTTTGTACTCGACGAACACAACGCTGACTTCCACCCGTTCGAGTATTCCCTCTGCCATGGACTCGTCAGTCGCCGTGCAAACAATGTGCCCGAGTGCTCCGAGGGTGTTCTTGAGACTCTTCAACCATTCTGGACGGTCGTCGATGCAGAGCAGAGCGGGGGACATCATGTGAACACCCTTCCGCAGCAGCGGCTTTGATCCCGCCCTACACCTAAACTGCCGCTGAACTTAGCTAGAAAGGGCAGCCGATTTTCCCTCGGGATTCCCGAATCGAAAAAGTGGCGTATGTTGGCGCAAGAGTTGTGAGCGATGTCACAGCTTCCCACTGCCCTCAAGACTTAGATTTGTGCGGAAGGGCTGCTGGAGCGCTTTGACAAGGTGTGAGCTGTCAGACTTGCAACCGAACGCCGCCAGTTCCTTTGCTGATATCCCGGATGCCGCGCTTTAGCCCATGGCTACCGAACGCCGCTCCGGGGCTTTTTTCGTGGATTTGCTTTGATTGTCAACGAGCAGCTTGATCCCACCATAATGGGAGTCGTTTAGTCAGTGCAGCCGAGCCTTTGGAAAATACGCACGCTTTGATTGAATCCTCTAAGCGGCTTGTATCGAGCACGAGCGATAACAGCCGTTATCGATGATTGGTGTAAACAGCCGTTACGTTATCTTCGGTAGGGCCGGCGGATGTAACTTACGATGAACGTCATTTCGGTAAATTGCACCACCCTGACCTGATCGCCACCTGGGGTGGGCCACCCTCTCCCAGCCTTGGTACGTTTGAGCCATACCAATCTACTCGGCGCTCTGGAGCTGACACGGTTATCTAATCAGCCCTACTGATGCAAAGGGCCGCAAAGAACACCGGGAGTCCAGAGGCGGGTGGCTTTTTTAATTGTGATTTGAGATGTTCCCCTACGGTCCGGAGCGGTCAGTCGCGGGCGAGGGCGCCCGCGCCACACTGATTCTTGTAACGTTTGAGGGCAGCCCCGGCGAGGCGACGGGGCCTACTGATGCAAAGGGCCGCAAAGGACACCGGGAGTTCAGAGGCGGGTGGCTTTTTTAATTGTGATTTGAGATGTTCCCCTATGGTCCGAAGCGGTCAGTCGCGGGCGAGGGCGCCCGCGCCACACTGATTCTTGTAACGTTGAGGGCAGCCCCGGCGAGGCGTGGGTGTTACGAAATTCTCTTCCGCACCTGCGGGGCTGGATTCTTTTCCTACTTTACCCACGGCTTACGCCGTGGGCTGCACATTCTGCCGCCGCTTCGCGGCTTAATCCAGCGACTCGACTCCAATTCCAAAACGGCTGTGGGAGTAACGGCCTCGGAGGCGCCGTGGCCTACTGATGCAAAGGGCCGCAAAGGACACCGGAAGTCCAGAGGCGGGTGGCTTTTTTTAATTGTGAATTGAGATGGTTGTTTCCCAGGTTAGCGCCCAAACCCCTGGGCGAACCTGGGGCACCTGGCAGTACAAGCGAGCCAATCGCGCTAGCGATGAAAATTCGGCAGCCGTATGCTGGCGAGCTTTTCGATCTCGGCGCTCCAATCGCGCGACATCAGCAACCGACGCGCAAGCAAGAACTCCTTCCTCTCAAGTTCCGAGTGCCATGCTTGCGATGGTGGCCGCGCAATCTTCGCTAATACCTCGGCACCGTCCTGGCCGCTCGCCTTCCCCGCCATTACTTTCGAGACGAGTCCATCAACCACTGCCTTGTTCGCGGTCAACCCATCGACCAAGGGCTGCGGATCGGCTCCCATCAGTTCACCGTTTTGCAACACGACGGCTTGCACCGATACGGTGATCGCATCCGCTTTCAGGAACGCATCATCGGGAAAACTGGCGAGGCCACCGGAGGGCGCGCGAGCAGCGGCAACAGATTCGGGCAAGATCAAGCCAGGCGCGGCCAACAGGCGCTCGCCGGGTGCGACCGGCGCACGCATCTCGGCGAAGGTCCTGCCAATCTCTCTGACCGGCTCGCCTGGTTCAGGTAGCGATGTCGCAGTGGCTCCGCTCATCCCCAGCAACCCGAGATGGAAGCTGTCGGCGTCCGACTCGAAATAGCTAACGTGAGCGCCCGATTGCAGCGTCCACCGGATTGTCACCGCGACGATATTGTCATTTGTGTTGTTGACGAGCACGCACGCAAACGGGCGAGCGTCCTTGTGGGTGGGCGCGTCGAACACTTTTGCGAACCCACCGGCCGAGACAGTGTCCAGGGCTATCAGATAGACAGGTCCGCCCATGGATGCTGGGTCGATAGCTACGTTCGGAAGCGTCTGCGCCGCCAACATGACCGCGCCGGCGAGGAAGACGAACCCGGTGCTTATGCATCGACGTGGCACTTTACCTCCCGACGACGCCCTTTAACAGAGGAGCGGCGTTAAGCATATCGCGACGCGCGGCTGTGTGCACTCAGTCCGAAGCGGTCCGTCGCAAGCGATGGCGCCCGCGCCACATTGATTCTTGCGAGATTGAAAGCAGCCCCGGCGAAGGCTCCGGGGCCTACTGATTTTTTCTCGATTGTCGCCGGATTTTTTGTCAGTTGTCGGTCCGAAATGTTCGACCAGGCGCCAATCGCGGCTCAAGCTGGGTTATCGACCGAGCGCCAAAATGCCCGGGTCAGCCAAAGGCGGGCTTACCCCGGGGACACCCTCGGGCTTTGTATCTTGAAGTTATTCATTTCCCGAAATGAAAAAGAAGGCGGCGCGAGGGCGGTAAAGCCGTCCCAAGTGGCTCGACAGGAAGGGGGGATCGGGTTAAAAACGAGAGTGGTTCAGTCGCGTCTGGAGAAAACCGGGGGAAAAGGCCATTGTGGGACATGAATTAAGGAAGCTGTGGCTGGCGGCATGCGCCACGCTCGTATTGGCAGTTTTCGGCCTAGCGCAATCAGGTGGCGCAAAGGTTGCGGGCGAGAGCCTGCTGCCGCCGGCCGATGTTGACGAAGCGATGCCGGCGGTACGCGGCGGCGTCACCTGCCCGATGGAGCAGATCCTGCAGGAGACCGGCATGCGCGCCGGGGAGTTGGTGGCGAACCTGCAGCGCTTCAGCGCCAGCGACCGGGTGGACGACCTGGAGGAGCGCAAGAAAGGCCAACTGCGCTCGATGACGAGCAAGTATAGCTACCTGGCGGAGATCAAGAATACCGCGACCGGCCCGTCGGTAGAGGAGTATCGGGAGAGCACGTCGCACGATCCCGAAGCAGAGTCGCACTGGAACGACTCCGGGACCGCGGCATTCGCGCTGATTTTCCATCCCCGGTATGCCAAGGATTACGTGATGACGTGCGAGGGACTGGGCGAGCTGAACGGGCGTCCGGCGTGGCAGGTGCGTTTTGCCCAGCACCCCGAGCGCGGCAACGCGTTTCACGTCTACCGGGTGGCCAAGGGAATTTTCCAGGTGCGGCTGAAGGGCCGCGCCTGGATCTCGCCGCAGAGCTTCGAAGTATTGCGGATGGAAACCGACTTGCTGCAAGCGGTGGAGGAGATTCGGCTGCTGCGGGAACACTCGATCGTGGAGTACGGCCCGGTCGGATTCCAGAAAGAGAATGTGCAGCTCTGGCTACCGCAGACGGCGGAGCTCTACATCGAGCACCGCGGGCGGCGCTACCGGCGGCGGCATACGTTCAGCAATTTCCAGGTGTTCTGGGTGGACATGGCGCAGACGATCAAGGAGCCGAAGGCGGGAACTGTGCCGAACTAAGGGCGGCAGAGGCGGCGAAATACCCAATCCTGGTGCAGTCTGGCAGCGGCATCCAGCCCAACGTTTTGCGGGAAACGATGGCTTTCGGGAGTGCGTTCCGTCGTACAATCTAGCTACCAACAACCCCAGTGAAATGTCGTGTGCATGCTTTCACTCGAGGAGGGCGGAGCCATGGAGCTTCGCAACTTCAACACTCTTTCTCCAGTTCGACATCTCTTGATCGCGTTTGGATGCGCCGCGCTGGTGGCAGGGAGCGCGATCGCCGGTCAGTGGCTGCTGAATGTTCGGCTGGGGATCCCGCGTCTGCACGGAATCGGGTTAGTCGGGCCGAGCATCAGCTTCCTGGTGACCTTCGGGCTGGTGAGCCTGATCCGGTTCCGGGCGCAGCGCCGGCGCAAAGCGCGGCTGGCGCGGGCGCAGATTGTGGCGGACTGCAATCACGAGATCCGCAATGCGCTGCAAAGCATGGTCGGGTTGAATTATCCGAAGGAGAGCGTGGCGCAGATCGACGCGGCGGTGCGGCGGATTGACGGCGCTTTACGCGACCTGTTGCCCCACCTCGAGGACGAAGACGAAGAGGGCGTCCTCGAGACCAACTGGGAGATCCACGAAGGGCGGCTCAGGGTAAGAGACGAGGTCCGCTGAATTTCAGCGTGCCATGGCTTGCAGTTGGATCAGCGCGAGCTGCGCCGGGCCGTCACCGTGGGCAGCGGCCCGCGCAAACCAGGCGCGCGCCTGGTCCAGGTCGCGTTGCACGGCGATGCCATTCTGATAACACACTCCCAGGTTGAATTCCGCAGGAGGGAATTGCTGGGCGGCGGCGGCGCGGTACCAGACTAGCGCCTGAGTGAGGTCCACCGGCATCCCCATGCCGCGCTCGTACATAGCCCCCAGGTTGACCTGCGCGGCGGCCATTCCCTGCCCCGCTGCCTTGCGGAAAAATGCGGCCGCCCTAGCGTAGTCTCGAGCGACTCCCTTGGCGTCACGAAAGGCAACGCCGAGAGCAAACTGGGCGTTGGCGAAATCCTGGTCCGCGGCCCGTTGCAACCAGCGCACTGCCTGGCCGGGATCGGGTGGAACCCCGCTGCCGGTGCTGTACATGTATCCGAGCTCGTACTGAGCGTAGGCCAGGCCATGCTGGGCGGCCATGGTCAGCCAGCGAAGCGCCTGTTGAGGGTCGGGCTTGCCGGTGACGCCCTGCGCGTAAATGCGGGCGAGATTGTACTCGGCGAAAACGAACTTGTGTTTCGCCGCTTTGCGGAGCCATTCGACCGCCTGCTTGGGGTCGCGTGCCACTCCGGTTCCATAGGCGTAGAGCACGCCGAGATTGCTCTCGGCGGGGGCATAGCCCTGGTCGGCAGCGCGACGAAACCAGCGAAACGCGGTGGCGGGGTCGCGCGGCACCGGCCCCCCTTGCAGAAACATGACTCCGAGGTTGAACTCGCCGGAGGCACTTCCGGAGGAGGCCGCCAGCATAAACAGACGCAGCGCCGCCGCGTCGTCATGCTCCACTCCGCTTCCGGTGGCGTAAAGGTATCCGAGCCGGGTCTGTGCCGTGGGGTCGCCAAGCCCCGCGAACCGCCGGCAGCGATCCAGGTCAGCCGCGCAGGCGGCAGCGTCGCCGGCGACAGCAACGCTCTGGCACGAAGCACGCGAACTGCTGATGGTCAGCGTGGCCGCAATTAACAGCGCGAAAGCATTTCTGAAGCTAGGCATAACCACCCCACGAGTGCTGGATGGACGGCGGCCGCGAGGGTTCGTTTGGGGGGATGGGATGGTTACGCGGAATTGCGTTTTGAATAGTCGATTTTTCGTGAGCAGCGCGGGACGGCGCGTTCTGCTTGTGCCGGAAACATCCCCGGCCTGGCCAAAACCGAGTTACACCGGGGCACCCGGCCAAAACCGAGCGAGACCCGGCCAAAACCGGTGGCCCACAAGTCGGCAATCGGGGAACCGGGAGAGGTGGGGTATCGTATTCAAGATCAGGAGAAATGCATGAAAAACAGAGTAGCGGCAGTTGCGATGGTTTTGCTGATGTCGGCCACGCTGGCGCTGGCGCAAGCGCCGTCGCGTCCACCATCACCGGACGTACCGTTCATGGGGCACTGGAACCCGCCGGCGGCGCTCACCACCGACTGGTGGAATAACCCCGAAATCGCCAACGATATGCACCTGACGGAGGCGCAGAAGAAGCAACTTGAACAAGTAAGCACCAACGTGAAGCTGACCCTGATCGATGCCGGAGCGACGGGACTGAAGTCGTACGTGCGGCTGCAGTCGCTGCTGGACACGGACCCGTTTGACCGGGCGGCGTTCAACCAGGAGCTGGATACGGCATCGGCCGCGGCCAGCAGGCTGGTGAAGGATTTTGGGCAGATGGCGGTGACGGTGCGGACCACGCTGACGGCGGAGCAATGGCACAAGCTGGAGGCGTTGAAGGCGGCCGGACGCATGCGGACGCATCCGCGGGTGGAGATGCACGATGACATGCACCAGCACATGCATGCGCCGCCGGATTCGCTGCGGACGCCACGGCAGTAAGGCAGCTGTCAGGTGCCGCGGGCGAGGGCGCCCGCGGCCTTGGACTTTGGGATGGTGTGCGAGGTGGCCCGGGGCGAGGCGCCAGTACGAGATCGGTTGTATTGAAAAATCGGCAATCGGCAATCGACAATCGCAAATGCGTTTGGTTTTCCGCATGCTAGACTGAAATCAATGAAAGTCGGCGTCATCCAGTTTCCCGGCTCCAATTGCGACCAGGACCCCTACTGGGTGTTCCAGCAGGTGGCCAAGGAGCCGGTCACCTACCTGTGGCACGAGTCGCGGGAGCTGGAGAACTGCGACCTGATCATCGTGCCCGGGGGATTTTCCTACGGCGATTACCTGCGCACGGGCGCGATCGCGCGCTTTTCGCCGGTGATGGAGGCGGTGGGCAAGTTCGCCGCCGGGGGCGGCCTGGTGCTGGGGATCTGCAACGGATTCCAGATCCTGTGCGAATCGCACCTGCTGCCGGGTGCGCTGCTGCGCAACGCCGGTCTGAAATATATCTGCAAGCCGGTGCACGTGCGGGTGGAGAACGCGGAAACCCCATTCACCTGCGGACTGCGGCGCGGCGAGGTGCTGGAGATCCCCATCGGGCACATGGAAGGCAATTACTTCTGCGATGCGGCGACGCTGGAGGAACTGCGGCGTGAGGAACGTATCGTGTTCCGATATTGTTCTGCGGCGGGCGAGACGAGCGCGGCGGCCAATCCCAACGGCTCGCTTGATAACATCGCCGGCATCTGCAATCCCGGGCGCAACGTGCTGGGCATGATGCCCCACCCGGAACGCGCCAGCGAAGCGTTGATGGGCGGAACCGACGGCTTCAGGATTTTCGAGTCGCTGGTGAGCGCCATGGCGGCCCCGCGACCGTAAAGCAGTTTCGAGTTTCAGTTTCACGTTCCGACTTTCGGAACTGAAAACTCCCTTCCCCAATCGATACCATCGAATTCCGAGGACAACCTATATGCACCAGGCGACCAAAGCGGCAAAACAGAAGACCGGCACGAAAAATGTTGCGCTGATCGGCGCGGGAAAGATGGGCGGCATCCTGCTGGAGGCGTTGACGCGCTATGAAGGGATGCCGCGGCTGGAACTGAGCGCCACGGTACAGCACGCGGAACGCGCCGACAAGCTCACGCAGCGCTTTCACCTGCCGGTGGGCATCGATAACCGGAAGGCCGCGCGCGAGGCCGACATTATCTTTTTGTGCGTGAAGCCGCAGATCGTGGACCAGGTGCTGGCGGAGATCCGGCCGGAGGTCGGACGGAACAAGCTGATCATCTCCATCGTGGCGTCGGTGCCCACCAGCTATATCGAGGAAAGGCTCAAGGGCGATGTGCCGGTGGTGCGTTCCATGCCGAACACGCCCGCGGTGGTGGGGCGCGGCATGACGGCGATCTGCAAGGGCCGCTACGCGAGCGACGAGCACATGGAGATGGCGCGCCAGTTGTTTGGCTCGGTGGGACGGTGCGCGATCGCGGAGGAAAAGCAGATGGACGCGATCACCGGGCTGTCGGCCAGCGGCCCGGCGTACATTTTCATCATCCTGGAATCGCTGGCTGAGGCCGGGGTGAAGGTGGGGCTCTCGCGCGAACTGGCCACCGAACTGGCGGCGCAGACCGTGCTGGGCGCGGCGCAAATGGTGCTGCAAACCGGAAGCCATCCGGCGCTGCTGAAGGACGCGGTCACCACGCCCGCCGGGTGCACGATTGACGGCATCATGGAATTGGAGGAAGGCAAGCTGCGGGTGACCTTGATCAAGGCGGTGGTGAAGGCAACCCAGCGGGCGCGAGAGCTGCTGATGGCGAAGTAGCGCAATTGGCGAATTGCCGAACTGCGCTTGCGGAATTCAACCCGGCGCTCAGCCCAATACGGCAATTCGGCAGTTCGGCAGGTCGGCAATTTTCCAGAGTGGCCTCCCCGCTTCTGCTACGTGCATCTGACGTTCTATCCCCTGAAAACCGTTTCCCTCGGAGAAAAACTTATGCTCAGGAAGAGCTTTGCCGTGGCGCTGGCAATGGCGCTGGCGCTGGCCGTGGGCTGCACTTCGAATCGCAATGCCAACACAGCCGCCAACGAGCGCAACAACACCGCACGCAATGACAAAGAAGTAGTGGAGAAATCGCTCGACCAGGCGGGCTACAGCGGAATCAACGTGGACTGGGACAAAGACAAGCGCGTGATCGCGCTGAACGGGCGCGTGCGGTCGGAGGAGCTGAAGACGAAAGCAGGGCAAGTGGCGCAGCAGGCCGCGCCGGGCGATGTGATCTCGAACCAGTTGAGCATCGAGCCGGTGGACCAGGAACATGCCGCGAAGACGATCGAGAAGAACGTGGACGGGGCGATCGAGAAGAACTTCAAGGCGGTGCTGATCGCGAACCACCTCGACAAAGAGCGCATTCGCTACAACGCGAAGAACGGCGTGCTGACGCTGAACGGCAAGGTGAAGACGCCGGAGCAGCGCATGCAGGTGCAGAAGTTGGCCGCGACCGTGCCGAACGTGGGCGAAGTGGTGAACAAGCTTGACGTGGAAAAGGGAGTGCAGCAGGCGGCGGAGCCGAGGTGAATCAGAGTCAGGAGTCAGGTCTCAGGAGTCAGGCGTTCGCGGTTGCGCCGCGCTGGTGTCGGTCAGCGCAATCGCCGGCCAATGGGTGCTGAATGCTGGTCAGCGTGATTGGCCATGCCGCCGTTGACTCCTAACTACCGACTCCTGACTACTTCGTTTTGAACGCTTCCTTGTTGACCACGAACGGCATTTGGGTGGGATCGGCGTTGTAGTGGTGCTCCAGCACGTCGATGAGGCCCTGCACGCAGCGTCCGGCCATGCCTTTGTCCGGATCGGTGGAGAGGCGCGTGATTTTGCCGGCGCTGGCGAAGTGCGGGTAGAGGCGGCAGCGGTCCTCGATGTCGGGATCGCGTAAGGGAGAGTCGGCGGGCAGCGGTTCCTTGGCGAAGACGTCGAGTGCGGCGCCGGCGATCCACTTCTCCTTCAAGGCGCGCGCAACTGCCAGTTCGTCTACCACCGGGCCCCGCGAGTTGTTGATGAGGTAGACGGAGGGCTTCATCATGCGCAACGTCTTCTCGTTGATCAGGTGATAGGTGGGGATGTCGCCCTCGCCAGGGCGGACCAGCGGCACGTGGATGGTGACAAAGTCGGCCTCGTGCAGCGCCTGTTCGAAGTCGACGTATTTGATCCAGGTGCGGTCCTTGGTGAGGCCGGAGGAGTGGCGCAAATTCTTGAGCTGCTGGATGGCCTGCACAAAGGGGTGGTTCTGGTAAACCGGGTCGTAGCAGAGGATGTTCATGTCGAAGCCGTCGCATTTCTTGATGACGGCCTGGCCGATGCGTCCGGTGCCAATGACGGCGATGGTCTTGCCGGTGACCTCGTCGCCGAGGAACGGCAGGTAGGGATGCCAGGTGCCCCACTGGTTGTCGCGGAGGTTGTGTTCGGCGCTCCACAGCTTGCGGGCCACATCGCCCAACATGAAAAAAGCAAATTCGGCGGTGGCCTCGGTGAGCACGTCGGCGGTGTTGGTGAAAGGGACCTTGTAGCGGTTGGCGTCGGCACGATTGATGTTGTCAAAGCCGACGGCAAACTGGGAGACAACCTTCAAGTGGCCCTTGCCGGCCTCGAAAATTTCCGCGTCGATGGGATCGCGCAGGGTAGTGATGAGGCCGTCGATGCCGCTGCGCAGTTTCTCGAGAATCAGCTGCTTCGGCGGGGGCTCAGGACCGGGGTAGACCTCGACCTGGTAACCGCGCTGGCGCAGCAGGTCAAGGGCCTCACCAATGTCGCAGGTGGCATAGACGCGCTTCTGGTCGGGCATGCAGGACCCTCCAAAACCATCTAGAGTACGGGAGAGGACGTGGAAAAATCCACTGCTGGAAGACGGGGCGCGCTGCGGGCAGGACGTGTTGAAACGCCTTTGAGCCGCAGCGGCGGTGCAGACGGAGTAGGGGTCCTTCGACTCGGCGTCGCGGCGACGCCTCGCTCAGGATGACAGGTCGAAAAAGTTGGGCGCCTGCAGCAGGTCACATGACCGGCGGAACCTCGATGCCCATGACGGCGAGAATGCGGAGGAGTTCGCGGCGGACGACGGCAGCGGTGGCCAGCAGGAACTGTTTCCGGCCCTCGTCGGGTTCATTCAGGATGTGGTGGCGGTGGTAGAAGTTGTTGAACAGCTGCGCCAACTGGAAGGCGTGCTTGGCGGCATAAGCGGGCTCGGCGGTGGAGATGCACTGCTCGATGACGTAGGAAGTTTTGGAGGCCGCAAGCCAGAGCTCCCAGAGTTCGTTGCCGGAGTGACCGGCCAGATGTTTGGCAAATTCGATCGGCTGGCGAACTTCATTGCCGATTGTCGATTGCCGATGGTCGTTGGATGAGAGCGCCGCCTCAGGTTCCAAACCGGCTTTGCGGAAGATGTTGGTGGCGCGGACGACAGCGTACTGGGAGTAAGGGCCGGTTTCACCCTCAAAGCTGAGCGCTTCCTTGAAGTCGAAGGCGATGACGCTGGGCTTGGTGTACTTGAGCATGAAATAGCGCAGCGCGCCGATGGCGATGCGGGTGGCGATATCGAGGCGCTCGTCTTCGCGCAATTCGGCATGGCGCAAATCCACTTCCTTGCGGGCGGCGGCGATGAGGGTGTCAATGAGGTCGTCGGCCTTGACGCCGAAGCCCTTGCGCCCGGAGACCTCGATGTAAGCCTTGCTCCAATCGTCCTCGCTCAGCTGGTAGCCGAGTTCGGCGGCGCAGCGCGGAGTGAGCGCGACCATCTCGTAGGAGAGATGGGTGTAGTGCTCGGCGGCATCGCTGTAGCCGAGGGCGCGCAGGGCTTCGATGACGGCGTTCTGCGCCTCCGCCTGGCGTGCGTCGATGACATTGTAGATGGCGCTGACGCCGCCGAAGTGAGGATGATCGGGTTCGCCGTCAACCGCCGAGATCCAGACCTCATGCTGGTTGGGATAGCGGTAAAAGCGGCGATAGCCGAAGTCGCGGCCGAGCAGGCCGAACTTCCACAGGTGGTAGGCGATGTCCTTGCCGACGTAGCCCACGGTGCCGTTGGAGCGCACGATGACCTTCTGGTCTTCTTCGATCTTCTTGCGCTCCATCTCGTCGAGGATGGCGCGCATGAGTTGCATCGCGACTTCGCGGTTCTTGTGCTCGGATTCCGCGTCCTGGCTGGTGACGACCGCGCCCGAGGGCAGGTGGGTGATGCGAATGGCGGAGAGCGTTTCCAATTCTCCGGGACGAGGATAGGCATCGATGCGAAGGTCCTTAAGATCGATGGCGGAATCGGCGGCGTCGGCCAAGGTCCTGGAAAGCGTTCCTGGGCGACGCATGACCCAGCACCCCTGGTTCTTGCCCTCGGTTTCGAGGTAGAGCACGCCCTTGTCTTTCATCTGCTGAAACGCTAGGTCCCAGAAATGCAGGCGGAGTATTTCGCTCTCTCGCGGCAGAAAGTCGTACTCGATGGCGAGGCGCTCCATGGTTTCCAGATGGCGGCGAAGAACGGAGGTGGAGATGAGCTCGGCAATGTCGGCGGATTCATTGCCGCCTTGCTCGATGGCGTGAAGGACTTCGCCGCGGCGGGCGAGGTTGGCCTTATCTTCCTGGTACCACTGCGAAACGCGGGCGTAGAGGTCCCAGCAGTGGTAATCGAAGCGGGGCTGGTGGCGGGTCAGTTGCTCGATCTCTTGTTTGCTTTTGGGCTCGAGATAGCGGAAGCCGACGACGACATCAGCCACCTGAACGCCGGTGTTGTCGATGTAGTTCTGAACATCGACGGAGCGGCGGGCAGCGCGCAGCAGGCGGACGAAGGTGTCGCCGAGGATGGCGTTTCGCAAGTGGCCGATGTGCGCGGCTTTGTTGGGATTGATGCTGGTGTGCTCGACGAGAATCTTTTCGCGGGTCTCCCCGGCCGAAGGCGGCCGAGCTCCATCCATCTCGACTGGCTCGTCGCCTTGCGCGAGGGCGGAGGCGGCGGCGCCACGGTCGAGACGGGCGTTGATGTACCCGGCGCCGGCGACTTCCAGCTTCTCGAAGCCTTCGACGGGACCAATGCCGCTGACGATTTCTTCAGCAATCTTGCGCGGCGGCTGGCGCAGGCGCTTGGCGAGCTCAAAGGAAAGGGGCAGCGCAAATTCGCCGAGTTCGACCTTCGGGGGCTGCTCAATGACGATGTTAGAGAGATCAATATCGTAGCGCTCGCGCAGGAAGGCGCGGACGCGCACCGCGAGTTGTTGCTGGAAGTGGCGGTACAAGCGGCTCTCAGCTCTCAGGAGGAACGCTGTCAGCTGTCAGCTATCAGCTTTCAGTTCTCGCCGCGATTATAACAATCGCGGAATGTTTGACGCGCTGGGAGGGCTTCCCTATGATGAAGAATTCGAGTGCTGCGGAGAGGCGCGCCGTCCCTTGCGGGACTCGGAAGTGCTTGAATAACCATCCCAGGGTTATCGCCCTGGGCTACCAGCGTTCGCCCCTTTCGGGGCTGATTCCATTAGCCAGCTGAAAGCTGATCGCTGAGAGCTGATCACTGAGAGCTGAGAGCTGATAGCTGAGAGCTGATGTCTGACAAGTTCTACATCACGACGCCGATTTATTACGTGAATGCGCGCCCGCACCTGGGGCACGCCTACACCACTATCGTTTGTGACACGATCGCCCGACGGCAGCGCATGCTGGGCAAAGACACCTATTTCCTGACCGGGACGGACGAACACGGGGTCAACGTGGAGCGGGCGGCGCAGGCGGCGGGTCGGGACCCGGGCGAATACGTGGATGAGATCGCGGCGTCGTTCAAGGCTATGGCCGAGCATGTGGGCGCGAGCTACGACAAGTTCATCCGCACCACCTCGGCGGAGCACAAGCGCGGAGTGCAGGCGCTGTTCCGGGTGTTGCGCGACAACGGCTATATCTACAAGGGGACCTATACCGGGCAATACTGCATCCACGACAACCTGTACGTGGATTCGGTGGGGCCGGGGGCGCCGTGCCCGAACTGCGGGCGTCCGACGGAGACGATCAGCGAGGAAAACTATTTTTTCAAGCTGTCGGCGTTCGAGGACAAGCTGCTGCGGCACTACCAGCAGCATCCGGAGTTCATCCGGCCGGAGACACGGCGCAACGAAGTGATGGCCTTCGTGAAGGGCGGGCTGCGCGATCTCTCCATCAGCCGCAGCACCTTCAAGTGGGGCATCCCGGTGCCGGACGACCCTGGGCACGTGATTTACGTGTGGCTGGACGCACTGAGCAACTACATCACGGCGATCGGGTACGGATCGGACAAGAAAAAAGACCAGCAGACGTTCGAGAAATACTGGCCGGCGGACGTGCACATGATCGGCAAGGAGATTGTGCGCTTCCACTGCGTGTACTGGCCGGCGTTCCTGATGGCGGCGGGGTTGCCGCTGCCGAAGACGATCATGGCGCATGGGTGGATCCTGTTCGAACAGGACAAGATGTCTAAGTCGCGGGGCAATATCGTGCGAGCCGAGACGATCATCGAGGTGCTGGGGCTGGACGCGCTGCGCTACTTCCTGCTGCGCGAGATCGTGTTCGGGCAGGACGGATCGTTTTCCTTCGACGCGCTGGTGACGCGCTTCAACTCCGACCTGGCGAACGATTACGGCAACCTGGCAAGCCGGACGCTGAGCATGATCCAGCGCTATTGCCGAGGCGAGGTGCCGTATCCCTCGGGTAAAGCGGCGCTGAAGGATGCGGACAACGACATCCATCAGCACGCGACGCGGGCGATCGAGGAGTGCCAGCGGTTGTTCGACGAGTACCAGTTCTCCAAGGCGCTGGAGTGCGTTTGGGGCGTGATCGGCGCGGTGAACAAGTACATCGTGGAAAACGAGCCGTGGGCGGTGGCGGAAAACCCGGATGAGCAGAGCCGGGCGCGGCTGGGGACGATCCTGTACACGGCGGCGGAGGCGTTGCGAGTGGTGACCGCGCTGGTGCACCCGGTGATGCCGGACTCGAGCGCGCGGGTCTGGCAGCAACTGGGGTTGCGGGAGATTGCACAATTGCGGCTGGACGAGCTCAAGTGGGGGCAACTGGAGCTGGGAACGAAGTTGGGCAAAGTGGAGCCGGTGTTTCCGCGCGCCGACAAGAGCGCGATCGAGAGGATGCACGAGATGGAGGCGCAGGGCCGCGCTCCGGCGGCGGAGGCGAAGAAGCCGCCGGCGACGGCGGCACGGCAGCCGGTGGAGATGGCGATGGGACAGAACGGCGAAAGCGCGCCTCCGGCAGGAACCGGGGCGAAAGCAGGACAGCCGGCAACCCAAGCAGCGGTGAGCGGCCCGGTTGCGGCTCCTCCTGCCGCATTAACCGCGGGCGTGAAGCCGGCAGCGGCCGTGCCGGAGGGAAAGATATCGATCGACGATTTTCTGAAGATCGAGATGCGGGTTGGGCAGGTGAAGAGCGCGGAAAAAGTAAAAGGCGCGGACCGGTTGCTGCGGCTGGAGGTGGATATTGGGACGGAAGTGCGGCAGCTGGTGGCGGGGATCGCCGAAGCCTACCCTCCGGAGCAGTTGATCGGGCGCAAGGTGGTGATCGTCTCCAATCTTGCGCCGCGCAAGCTGAAAGGACTGGAATCCAACGGCATGATCGTGGCGGCATCGGTGGAAGGCGGCAAGCCGGTGCTGGCGGGATTCCTGGAAGACGTGCCGGTGGGGGCGAAGCTGAAATAAATCTTTTCACCACGGAGGCACGGAGACACGGAGGAATATACCGCTTTTGTTCTTCTCCGTGCCTCTGTGCCTCTGTGGTTTTCATTTTCATGTACGTTGACACCCATTGCCATCTAGACGGGCCGAAGTTCGCGCCGGACCGCGAGCAGGTGCTGGCGCGGGCGCGCGAGGCGGGAGTCGAGGCGCTGGTCGCGATCGGAAACGGCAGCGGGCCCGACGATGTGGGATGCGGGATCCGGCTGGCAGTCGAGTTCGAGCAGCAGGTCCACCGCGTACGCGATCACACATCGTTAAAGATTTACGCCACCATCGGCATTCATCCGCATGAGGCGGCGCTGGCGGAGGAGCGTCATTTTGCGGAGATGGAGAAGCTGGCGCGCGATCCGCGAGTGATTGCGTGGGGAGAAATTGGGCTGGACTATTTCTACGATCACTCGCCGCGCGAGGTGCAGCAGAAGGTCTTCGTGCGGCAGATGGAACTGGCGGGCGCGGCCGGGCTGCCGATCGTGATTCATAACCGTCCGTCGAACAACAGCGACAATGCATGGCAGGACTTGTTCCGGTTGCTTGGCGAGCATTGGCGCGGGCGGAGCGGTATCCTGCACTGCTTTACCGGGACGGTGGAGCAGGCGCGGGTAGGAATTGAGATGGGCTTCATGATCTCGTTCGCGGGCAACGTGAGCTATCCGAAGGCGACGTCCCTTCGCCAGGCAGCAGCGGAGATCCCGCTGGAGAAGATGCTGATCGAGACGGATTCACCCTACCTGGCGCCGGTGCCACATCGCGGGAAGCGCAACGAGCCGGGCTTCGTGGCGGAGACGGCGCGGCATATTGGAGAGCTGCGCGGAATGACGGGCGCTGAAGTCGGACGGGCGACTACTGAAAACTTTTATCGTTTCTTCAAAACAACCTAACCACGAAGGTCACAAAGGTACACGAAGGACGCTTATTCTTGAGGGCCTTCGTGAGACTTCGTGTCCTTCGCGGTCAAGTCTTCTGTCCTCTGTACAAGCCCGCAATGCCAAACGTATAAGGTGTCCAGGAAACGTCGCTGAAGCCGGCCGCCGCGCATGCGATCGAGCATTTGCTCGGGAGAAGGAAAGCGCTCGACCGAAGCTGGAAGATAGGCATAGGGGCCCTTCACGCCGGAGATGACGGCGCCGACCGCGGGCAGGACGCGCTTGAAGTAGAGGCGGTAGACGCGACCGATGACGCCGGAGGGTTCACCGAAATCGAGGATGCCCACTTCCCCGCCCGGGCGCAGCACGCGAAAGATTTCCCGAAGACCGGCGTCGTAGTCGGCGAGATTGCGGAAGCCGAAGGCAGAGGTAACAAGGTGGAAGCTGGCGTCGGGCACGGGGAGGCGGAGGGCGTCGGCTTCGAGCCAGCGAAGCGACGTTCCGCGGGACTTCTGAACGGCGCGGACGAGCATGGCGTGAGAGAAGTCGGCGCCGAAGATGCACGGGTCGCAGACCCGTGCCACACGGGCCAAAGCGAAGGCCATGTCGCCGGTGCCGCAGCAGAGATCGAGAGAGCGGGCGCCGGGGCGCCGGAGGATGTGACGAAACGTGCGCGCGGCGCGACGCCACCACAGGCGATCGATGTTGAAGGAGAGCAGGTGGTTGAGGAGATCGTAGCGCGGCGCGATGGAGGTAAACATATCGCGGACGGCGGCGGCAGCCTGCTGGCGGTCGCGCGCGCCCTCGGGAGAGGCGCCAACCACGGGGCTGGGGGAGTCGGGCACGTTCTTAGTTAATCACATCAGGCTTCAGGCTTCGGGCTTCGGAGAGTTAGCGGTCAGGGTTCAGGCATCGAGTCGGAAGTCGCGGGCGAGGGCGCCCGCGCCACAGTAATTTGGTGTGCGACGAGCGGCAGCCCCGGCGAGGGCGCCGGGGCCTACAAATCTTTCCCGCGTACAGGCGCTGCGGGCAACGATGTCTTACGCGTGTACCTGGTGGGGTAGTTTCTTGTCGGCCCAGTTCCGCACGATTTGTGCCATCTCGGCCGTGCT
Organism: Terriglobia bacterium; assembly: GCA_963797035.1. Classification (GTDB taxonomy): domain Bacteria; phylum Acidobacteriota; class Terriglobia; order Terriglobales; family Acidobacteriaceae; genus JAIQGF01. The sequence goes on along the minus strand of CAWCOC010000014.1, from coordinate 107,498 downwards.
CATGCCCTTATTCTTCTGCCACAGGATGCACTTGGCATAATTCTGTTCGAATTCGGCGACCGCGCCGGAGGTGGAGACGCGTTTCATTTCGCCTTCATGACGGCCACCGATCAGGCGGCGCACGAGCGTGTCAGCCGGGGCCTTGGCAGTGCGAATGGTCTGCAAGAACGGCGGCGACTGCAATCCGGTGTCGGGCAGGGTAGTCAGAGCGTGGGTGCTGCCGTCCTGGTAACGGGTGACCAGTTCGATCCAAATGCCGGCCCTGGGGTGTTCGTAAATGTGGGCGGCAACGCAGTCGTTTGCCTTGGCGAGAATCAGGACCTTCACGCCGGGCATCTTGTCGACGAGAAAGGTGCCGGCATATTCGAAGCCGAAGGCGAGCAGCGGATTCTTAAGCTCGTCAACTCCGGCCGGGTTGGCGAACCTGGGAAACTGATCGCGTTGCAAGTTGACGAAATCGGGCTGGGCGTCGATGGCCTGCATGCCAACCTGGTTGAGACCGCCGTGCGCGGCGCTGCGCACCAGGAACATGGCGGTGATGCGCTTGCCGAACAGCTTCCACCCCAGCAGCAACACGACCAGGAAGATGACCTTGGAAAGAGCAAACGGCATGGACGGCATGGGTCCTCCGTTCGACATTAATGCCAGAGGCAGCGCGGGAGGACAAGTGACCATGCCCATTACGAAGGTAACGGTTCCGCGGGAGTTATGCCTGCGAGAGGTAGCGCAGTTCTTCGACGGCCTGAATCACAGCGCGCTCGGGGACGTCGGGCACGACTTCGACTTGACCGACCGCGACGGGCAGGACGAAGTGGACGACCCCGTTCATAGTCTTCTTGTCGTGGGCGAGGCGGCGGACGATGCGCTTGCCGCGGGGCACAACCTTGGGCAAGGCGGCGTAGGCAAGCACGGAGGAGATGATGCGGCGCGCGGTCTCAGAGTCGGTCTTTTGCATGGCGGCGGCGATCATGGCAGCGGCCACCATGCCCCAGGCGACGGCCTCGCCGTGGAGAAACTGCTTGTAGCTGGTTTCGGCCTCCAGGGCATGGCCGACGGTGTGGCCGAAGTTGAGGATGCGGCGCAGGCCGGATTCGCGCTCGTCGGCGGCGACGACCTCGGCCTTCACCTGCACACATTCGGCAATCAGCCATTCGAGGGCGGCGGCATCGCGCTGCAGGATGCGCTCGCGGTTCTGGTCCATGAAATCGAAGATGTCGGGCCGGCGGATGATGCCGCACTTCAGCGCTTCGTAGAGGCCGGAGCGGAATTCGCGTTCGGCGAGCGTGGAGAGAACGGCGGGGTCGATGAAGACGGCGCGCGGCTGGTGAAAGGTGCCGAGCAGATTCTTGCCTTCCGGGAGATCGACCCCCGTCTTGCCGCCGATGGAGGCGTCCACCTGCGCCAGAAAGGTGGTGGGGACCTGCACCACGTCGATGCCGCGCATGTAGATGGAGGCGAGGAAGGCGGCGACATCGCCGACCACGCCGCCGCCGAGAGCGATGACGGCCGACTTCCGGTCGGCGTCGCGGCGCACCAGCTTGGTGGCGAGGTCGCGGACCGTCTCCAGGGTCTTGGTACGCTCGCCGTCAGGCATCTCGATGACGGTGTGGACCAGCTCAGCCTTAGCGAGCGAAGCCATGAGCGGCTCGGCCCAGAGTTTCTTGACCGCCGGGACGGTGATCACAAAGTAGCGCGAGCGGTCGGGCAACAGCGCGCGAAGCAGTTCGCCGACGCGTGCGAGGAGGCCGGATTCGATGGTCGCAGTATACGAGTTGGAAGGGAGTTGAACTTCGACTTGCCGCACCGGTCAATGATAGCGCAGAGCGGAGCTGCCCGTGGGGAGGGGAGTTGGTTGTTGGTTGTTGGTTGAGGTTTTGACGCGGGCGAGGGCGCCCGCGTCACATCGATTCCCGTAGCTTCGAAGGCAGCCCCGGCGCGGGCGCCGGGGCCCACCAGCACTGATTTTCGTCCGTAGATGGGAATGCAGAGATCCTAAGTCGCGGCGTGTTACTGACTCTGGCTGGGCAAAGATGTAACATCGTGCCTCCATGAAATCCGTACCGAATGAAAGCGATTTCGTCGTGGTCGGGGCGGGGATTGCCGGGTTGCGGGCGGCGATCGAGCTGGCCCCGGCCGGGCGCGTGCTGGTGCTGGCAAAGCGGGAGCTGAGCGAATCGGCAACGCAGTATGCGCAGGGCGGGATCGCGGCCGCGCTGAGCGACGAGGACGAGATCGGTCTGCACTTGCAGGACACGCTGAACGCGGGCGACGGGCTGTGCAACGAGGAAGCGGCGCGGGTGCTGGTGGAGGAAGGCCCGGAGCGGATCGAGGAGCTGATCGCCTGGGGCACGGAATTCGACCGCGCGGGAAGCAAGCTGGTGTTCGCGCGCGAAGGGGCGCACAGCCGCAATCGCATCCTGCACGCCCACGGCGATTCCACGGGCCGCGAGATCGGGCGCGCGTTGTGGCTGAAAACGAAGGCGCTGAAGAACATCACGCTGCTGGAGTTCGAGTTCGCCACCGAGCTGTGCGCCGAGGACGGGCGCATCGTCGGGTTGAGCGTGATGAACGAGAAAGGCGCGCGCAAGCAGGTGCGGGCCTCGGCCGTGCTGCTGGCCACCGGGGGCCTGGGCCAAATCTATCGTGAAACGACAAATCCCGGCGTGGCGACCGGGGACGGCGTGGCGATGGCCTACCGGGCGGGCGCGGAGATCAGCGATATGGAGCTTGTGCAGTTCCATCCCACGGCGCTGTACGTGCCGGGGGCGCCGCGGTTCCTGCTGTCGGAGGCGCTGCGCGGAGAGGGCGGGTACCTGAGGAACATGGAGCTGGCGCGGTTCATGCCGAAATATCACGAGATGGCGGAACTGGCGCCGCGCGACGTGGTGGCCAGGGCGATTGCCCACGAGATGGAGTTGGTGAAATCGCCGCACGCCGTGGTATATCTCGACCTGACGCACCTGAACGCCAGCAAGTTGCAGAGCCATTTCCCGAGGATCCACAAGACCTGCCTGGAATACAACGTGGACATCACCACCGACCTGGTGCCGGTGCGTCCGGCGGCGCATTACGCGATGGGCGGAGTGCGAACCGATCTGCAGGGGCGGACGAGTTTGCGCGGGCTGTTCGCGGCCGGCGAGGCAGCGTGCACCGGGGTGCACGGCGCCAACCGGCTGGCGAGCAATTCCCTGCTGGAGGGGCTGGTGTTTGGGGCGCGCGCGGCACAGGCGATGCGCGAGGAGCTGCGCGGCAACCGGAATCATCCGACCAAGGAACACGCGGCGGTTGAGACGGCGGGCGCGGGCGGGAAGGCAGCCGAAGTCGTGCAAAAGATCAAGGACCTGATGTGGAACGAGGTCGGGATCGTGCGCACCGGATCGCAGCTCAGGCACGCAATTCAAGAATTGGAAAAGCTGCGGGGTGGATGGCCCCAGGAGATGCAGCGGGCGGCGTGCGAGGCGGCGAACATTCACCAGGTGGCGCTGTTGATCGCGCGCTCGGCGCTGGCCCGGGAGGAGAGCCGCGGGGCGCAGTATCGGACGGACTATCCCCTGCACAACGACGCGAAGTTCAAGAAGCACTCGGTGGTGAAGGGCGAGAAGATCGCTTTCCAGTAGTCAGGAGTCAGTTGTCGGGAGTCAGTTTCGTAGAATTGTGGGGAAAGTCTCGTGCACGTTTTAAGGTCCTTCCTGGTTTTCCTTCTTCTGAGCTCCGTTGCAAGCGCTCAGCATCCGGTGCCAAAGCCGGTGGCAACCCCAACCGCGCAAAACGTGCCAGCCTCGCATCCCCCGGGGCTGGATGTGACGTCGATGGACAAGAGCGTGAACCCCTGCACGGATTTTTATACGTACGCGTGCGGCGGATGGCAGAAGAAGAATCCGATACCGGCGGACCAGTCGTCGTGGAGCGTGACTGCCAAGCTGCAGGAGGAAAATCGCGAGGTGCTGCGCAATATCCTGGAAAGCGCGGCCACGCCGGATGCGCACCGCGGCCCGGTGAACCAGAAGATCGGGGACTTCTACGCGTCATGCATGGACGAGAAAGCGGTGGATGCGGCGGGAGCGGGCGCGCTGCAAGGCGACCTGGACCGCATCGCGTCGGTGCGCAATAAGGCGGGCCTGGCGGATTACCTGGCGCATGCGCATCCGGAGGACATTGGAATTTATTTTGGGCAGGCGGCACTGTTCCGCTTTGGCTCGACGCAGGACGCGAAAAATTCGGCGGAGGTGATCGCCGAAGTGGACCAGGGCGGGCTGGGGCTGCCCGACCGGGATTACTACCTGAAGGACGACGCGAAATCGCAGGCGCTGCGGGCCAAGTACGTGGCGCACGTGGAGAAGATGCTGCAGCTTGCGGGAGAGACGGCCGCGGCTGCGGCAGGCGACGCGCAGGCGGTGATGCGGATCGAGACGGCGCTGGCGAAAGGATCGATGACGCGGGTGCAGCGCCGAGACCCGAAGGCGACCTACCACCGGATGTCGCGGCAGGAATTGCAGGCGCTGAGCCCGGCATTTCCGTGGAAGCGTTATTTCGAGGCGTACGGGCTGAAGGGGATCGAGTCTCTGAACGTGGCCTCACCGGATTTCGTGAAGGCGATGGATGCGGTGATTGCAAGCGAGGAGTTGCCGGCGCTGCAAGCGTACTTGCGCTGGCACTTGATTCACGCGCAGGCGCGCTGGCTGGCGTCACCGTTCGTGCAGGAAGACTTCAACTTCTACGGCCGCACGCTGACCGGCGCACGCGAGCTGCAGGCGCGGTGGAAGCGCTGCGTGCGCTACACCGACCGCGCGCTGGGCGAGGCGCTGGGACAGGCCTACGTAGAGGTGGCATTCAGCCCGGAGGCGAAGCAGCGCACGCTGATGATGGTGGAGCAGATCGAGCAGGCCATGGGACGCGACATCCGGCAATTGAGCTGGATGAGCGAGCCGACGAAGCAGCAGGCGCTGGCCAAGTTGCACGCGGTGGTCAACAAGGTGGGATACCCGGACAAGTGGCGCGACTACACGGCGCTGAAGATCGTGCGCGGCGACGCACTGGGCAACGGCGAGCGGTCGAACGCGTTCGAGTTCGAGCGGCAGTTGAGCAAGATCGGCAAGCCGGTGGACCGGACGGAGTGGTATATCACAACGCCGACGGTGAACGCCTATTACGACCCGCAGAACAACAGCATCAACTTCCCTGCCGGGATCCTGCAGCCGCCGCTGTTCGATCCGCGAATGGATGACGCGCCCAACTATGGCGACACCGGTGGGACAATCGGACACGAGCTGACGCATGGATTCGACGACGAGGGCCGCCAGTTCGACGCCGAGGGCAACCTGCGCGACTGGTGGCAACCGCAGGACGGCAAGGAATTCGAACGCCGGGCCCAGTGCGTCGCCGACCAGTACGCGCAGTACACCATCGTGGACGACGTCAAGATCAACAGCAAGCTGACGCTGGGCGAGGACGTGGCCGACATCGGCGGACTGATCCTGGCCTACATGGCGTGGCGCGAAGAGACGCGCGGGCAGAAGCTGCAACCGGTGGAGGGGCTGACGCCGGAGCAGCGCTTCTTTGTCGGCTACGCGCAGAGCTGGTGCACCAACCAGCGTGAGCAGGTGATGCGCATGCGGGCGATCACCGATCCGCACTCGCCGCCGAAGTACCGGACCAACGGCGTGGTGATCGACATGCCGGAGTTCCAGGAAGCATTCCAATGCAAGACAGGCGAGCCGATGGCGCCGAAGGAGAGATGCAGGGTGTGGTGAAGCAAGGCTTCGGGCTTCAGGCTGCAGCAGCTGATTCGTGCTCCGGACGACCAAGAATGAACCTACGACATCCGCTTCCGCTGGGGGGCGATGAGCAGCGAGGCAACGATGGAGGCCAGCAGGATCAGGCCGACGGCGAGCAGGGCGTACTCGGTGGGAATGGGGTAATAGCTGGAGAGCAGCATCTTCACGCCGATGAAAACCAGAATGGCGGAAAGGCCATAGTGGAGGAAGTGGAACGCTTCCATCATGCCGGCGAGGGCGAAATAAAGGGAGCGCAGGCCGAGGATGGCAAAGACGTTGGACGTGTAAACGATAAAGGGGTCGCGGGTGATGGCGAGCACGGCGGGGATGGAGTCGGCGGCGAAGAGGACGTCGGTGGTTTCCACCACGATGAGCACCAGCAACAGCGGAGTGGCGAAGAGCCCAGGCTGGCGGACGGTGAAGTGGCCGTTGACGTAGTCCTTGGTGACCGGCACCCAGCGACGGAAGAGTTTCAGCACCGGGTTCTGCTCGGGGTGGATATCGCGGTCCTTCTGGCGGAGTAACTGGATACCGGTGTAGATGAGGAAGGCGCCGAACACGTAGATGATCCAGTGAAAGCGGCGGATGAGCGAGACGCCGGCGAGGATGAAAACGCCGCGCATGACCAGCGCGCCCAGGATGCCCCAGAACAAGACCTTGTGCTGATAGGTGGCGGGAACGCGGAAATAGCGGAAGATGAGGAGAAAAACGAAGAGATTGTCGACGCTGAGCGATTCCTCGACCAGGTACCCGGTGGTGAATTCCAGCGCGGTGGCGCGCCCGCGCCAGTAGAAGACGAAGACGGCGAAGGCGGCGGCCATCGCCACCCACATGATGCTGAAGCCAAGCGCCTCCCGAAAGCGGATGGCGTGCGGCTTGCGGTGGAAGACCGCCAAGTCCAGCACCAGCATCACGACCACGAAAACGTTAAACGCGATCCAGAAGGTGAGTTCGTTCATGCTAAGGCTCAAGGCTTCAGGCCCAAAGGCTTCAGCGCAGGGCGTGCCGCTGGCGATTAGAAAGGAACTTCTGCAAAAGAGCCAGAGCAAGCAGCGCTCCGGAACTGCTTCTCAGCCCTGGCCCAGCAGACGGATGGTTTCAAGCACGACGCTGCCCACGATCTCCAGGCTTTGCGGGCTGAGCTTGTCGATGGTGTCCTGCGAGGTGTGCCAGTAGGAATTCGCGGGCCCGTAGTTGTAGTCGATGAGATCGACGGCAGGAACGCCCTCATGGGCGAACGGCAGGTGGTCGTCCTGCAGATCGTTGGTGCGTCCGAAGAAGTGCGACTGGTAGCCAAGTTCGATGGCGGCCTTGTAGACGACGTCCTGCAGCCAGGGAGTGGAGTTGACGTCGCGCTCGATGTTGAGGTCGGCGTCGCCCACCATATCGAGCAGGAGGAAAGCCTGGATCTTCTTGAGCGTGCCATCCTTGGCCCAAGCGGCGGCCAGGTGCTTGCTGCCGTAGAGCGAATCGGTATTGGACCACTGCCGGATGGCTTCCTCGCCGTCGAACCAGACCAGCCACACGCTATAGCCGTCGAGTTTTTTGCCGCGGAGCTGGTGGGCGAGTTCAAGCAGCAGGCCGGTGGAAGAACCGCCATCGTTGGCGCCGACGAAATCGTTGCGTCGATAGAGCGTGTCGTAGTGGCCCGCGACGATGACGATGCCATCTTTCTTGCCGGGAAACTTGGCGATGAAGTTGGTCATGCGCAGGCTGCCGGCAGGCGTTGAGGCGGTGAAGGTGTCCTGCTGGAGATTGTCGCCTTTGAGTTCCTTGCGCAAGTAAGCCTCGGTCTTAGCGTGGCCGGGGCTGCCCAGGTAGCGCGGGCCGAAGGCGACGACCTCGCGGGTATATTGCAGCGCCCGTTGGCCGTCGACGTGAGGCAGCGAGGCAGCGGGCGTTGCAGCTGGTTTGGAAGCGGGCGCGGCGGCCGAGGCGGCGGGGTTGTTGCGATTGCAGGCGAGGGCGGTCATAAGGCAGAGCGAAAAGGCGGCGACCCTCACGGGGGGCGAGCAGGAAGTCACCGTGTCAGGATAACAGGTGGAGCGCGCGCAAGGCACGCGACGCCAGGCGCAAGGCGTGGGCTCAAGAAGGCGCCCATTCTCCCCCTCCGATAGATCAAGTAAAATCAAGCTTTCCTATGGCGACCATGGTTTCCCAGGCGGCACCGGCGATGAGCTGGCAGGAAGCTGCCAGCATGATCGATCACACGCTGCTGAAGCCGGAAGCTTCGCGGGAGCAGATCGAAAAGCTGTGCCGCGAGGCGGCGCGCTTCGACTTCGCTTCGGTGTGCGTGAACGCCTACTGGGTCCCGGTGTGCGCCGGAATCCTGCGGCCCACGCCGGTAAAGGTGTGCACGGTGGTGGGATTTCCGCTGGGAGCGACGCTGACCAGCGCCAAGCGCTTCGAGACCATGGAGGCGCTGCGGTTGGGCGCCGATGAGATCGATATGGTGATGAACGTGGGCGCGATGAAGAGCGGCGACCACGCGCGGGTGGAGAACGACATCCGCGCCATCGCCGAGGTGACGCACGATGCCGGCGGGTTGTTGAAGGTGATCTTCGAGAACGTGCTGCTGACGCGCGAGGAGAAGATTGCCGCATGCGAGTTGAGCCTGACGGCGGGCGCGGATTTCGTGAAGACTTCCACCGGGTTTTCCTCGGGCGGCGCGACCGTGGACGACGTGGCGCTGATGCGGGAGCGCGTGGGCAACCTGGCGGGGGTGAAAGCGGCGGGCGGAATCCGGACGGCCGAGCAGATGATGATGATGGTGGCGGCAGGCGCGGACAGGATCGGAGCAAGCGCGTCGGTGGCGATTTGCAGGAAGCTGGGAGCGCCGTATTAGATAGCTGAAGGCAGGGCGGGTGAAGCGCGGGGTCGGCTGATATCATCCAAGAATAGTTGTCAGTTGCCAGTTGTCAGTTGTCGTTGTTAGAGCAGGGCGAAGCGCGCGCGGGGACGCCGGCCCTTGCCAACGCATTCGATTACATAGGATTCAAGAAACCGCCGTATCCATGGCATCAGGTCCAAGGCGGAAGCGCGTTAACGAACCATGACTACGACCACACCCCAACCAATGCCCTTGCAGGTTGACTCGCTGCTTCTGGAAGTTGCCGACGTGGTGAACTCCACGCTGGACCTGAACACCATCCTGCGGCGGGTGGCGGAATTGGTGCGCCGGGTGATCGAGTACGACCATTTCGCCATCCTGCTGCTCAATGAGAAGACGCAGGAGCTTCGCATCCGGTTCTCCATCGGGCTGCCGCCCGAGGTGATGGAGCGGTGCCGGATCAAGGTAGGCGAAGGGGTAACCGGGCTGGCGGCGCAGCGGCGCGAGACCGTGCTGGTGAACGACGTGCTGAAGACGCCGCAATATATCGAGACGCTGCCGCAGGTGCGCTCGGAGCTGGCGGTACCTCTGATCATCAAGAACCGGGTGATCGGGGTGATTGACATCGAGGCGCAGCAGCCGGGGTATTTCACCGAAGACCACAAGCGGCTGCTGAGCGTGGTGGCATCGCGGATCGCGATCGGCATCGAAAACGCGCGGCTGTACACGCGCACCTCGCGGCAGGCCAAGACGCTGGAGGTGCTGAACGAAATCAGCCGCGACCTGACCTCGATTCTCGACTTGGACGCGTTGTTGCAACGGGTAGGGCAAGCGGTGACGCGGCTGATCGATTACCAGATGTTCAGCGTGCTGCTGGTGGATGCGACCGGCGCCAGGCTGGAACACCGGTTCTCACTGCGCTTCAACGAGACGGTACAGATCAAGCACGATATTCCCATCGGCAGGGGGCTGGTCGGCTATTCCGCGCAGCACAAGGAGCCGGTGCTGGTGAGCGATGTGCTGAAGGACGCGCGCTACATCAAAGCCAACCCCGAGACGCGTTCGGAGCTGTGCGTGCCGCTGATCTACAAGGACAAGGTGATCGGAGTGCTCGACATCGAGCACACGCGGCGAGGGTACTTCACCGACGATCACGTGCGCACCATCACCACGCTGGCGGCGCAGGTAGCGATCGCCATCGAGAACGCGCGGCTCTACGAACGCGTGGCGCGCCAGGAACGGCGGCTGCAGAAAGACCTGGCGCTGGCCCACGAGCTGCAATTCCGGCTGCTGCCGCCCTGCTGCCCGGTGCTGGGGAACGCCGAGTTGTCGGCCAAGTTCGTGCCGGCGCGCGAAATCGGGGGCGACCTGTTCGACTTCCTTCACTACGAGCGCCGGGTAAAGGAGCGCGAGAAGAGCGAAGAGCGCGATGCCAACCTGGGGATCGCCATCGGCGACGTGAGCGGCAAAGGGGCGCCGGCGGCGCTCTATGCCGCTCTGGCCAGCGGGTTCCTGCGGTCGCACGCGAGCATGCGCCCGGGCGCGGCCGAGATGCTTGTGCTGCTCAACCAGTCGTTGGCATCGCGCCGCATCGAGGGACAGTACATCTCGGTGGCCTACGCGGTCTGGGATGATTCTCGGCGGGAGCTGCGCGTGGCCAACTCCGGCCTGCCGCGGCCCTTGCGCTGCCACCGGGGGCGCGTAGAACGGGTGGACAGCGTAGGCTTGCCGCTGGGGTTGTTCGACGATCCCAGCTATGACGAGGTGACATACCAGGTGCAGGCCGGCGACGTGTTCGTCTTCTTCAGCGATGGCGTGCTGGACGCGCAGGACCGCCAGGGCGACATGTTCGGAAGCGACCGCCTGACCCAGGTGATCGAGGCACACTGCGATTTGCCGGCTGACGCCATCGTGAGCGCGATCTTCTCCGCCGTGGGGGAATTCACCGCGGGCGAGAACCCCTACGACGACCAGACGGTGGTCGTGCTGAAAATCCTGGAACCGCCCTCCGGCAAAAAGAAATGAGCAAGAGCGCCGCGCCCGCGGGGCGACCGCCGGCCTTCGTGTATCGCCGCGACACGCTGCACTGCGAGCATGCGCCGCTGCCTGAGCTGGCGCAGAAGCACGGCACGCCCCTCTACGTCTATTCGGCGACCACCATCCGCGACCGTTACCGCACCTTCGAGCGCGCCTTCCGCGGCTTTCCGCACACCGTGTGTTATTCCGTGAAGGCGAATTCCAACCTGTCGCTGCTGAAGCTGCTGGCCGCGCTGGGCTGCGGCTTTGACGTGGTTTCGGGCGGCGAGTTAATGCGCGTAGCGCGGGCGGCGAAGGCGGCCACCAAGCGCGTGGTGTTTTCCGGCGTGGGAAAGACGGCCGAGGAAATGGATGCCGCGTTGCGCGCCGGCATCCTGATGTTCAACGTGGAGAGCGAAGGCGAGATGGCGACGCTGGCGGAGCGGGCGGCGCGCCTGAAGAAGAAAGCGCGGCTGGCATTGCGGGTGAATCCGGATGTCGCGGCGGAGACGCATCCTTACATCGCCACCGGCCTGCACAAGCACAAGTTCGGCGTGCCGATCGAAGCCGCGCTGCGCCTCTACGGGCAAGCGGCGCGGGAGCGGTGGCTGGAGGTGGCGGGGGTCAGCGTGCATATCGGGTCGCAGATCACCAGCGTGGCGCCGTTCGGAGCGGCGATGGAGCGCGTGGCCGAACTGCTGCGCGCGCTGAAGAGCGACGGGCATCGCATCGGCTACGTCGACGCCGGCGGCGGGCTGGGAATCCGCTACGACGCGCAGGAGTTGCCGGAATTTGCGGAGCATGCGCGCGACTTTGCGCGGGCGGTGACACGCCCGCTGCGCGGGTCGGGAGTGCACCTGCTGCTGGAGCCGGGACGATCGATCGTGGGTCCGGCGGGAGCGCTGGTGGTGCGCGTGCTGTATCGAAAATCGAATAACGGAAAGTCGTTCGTGGTGGTGGACGGCGCCATGAACGACCTGATCCGGCCGGCGCTCTACGGCGCCTATCACGAGATTGTCGCGGTGCGGGCGCGGGCGAAAGACGGTGAGGCGGTGGACGTGGTGGGGCCAATTTGCGAGACGGGAGATTTTTTTGCCCGCGACCGCGTGCTGCCGCGAGTGGAAGAAGGCGAATGGCTGGCGATTCTCGATACCGGGGCGTACGGGATGTCGATCACGTCGAATTACAACACGCGTCCGCGAGCAGCGGAGGTGCTGGTGGAGGGAAAACGAGCCAGGGTGATCAGGAAGCGGGAGAGCTTTGAAGATTTGGTGAGGGGTGAGTAGAGGTTAGCGGTTGGCGGTTATCGGTTATCGGTGATCGAGGTAGGCATCGGAAGTCGCGGGCGGGGCGCCCGCGCCACATCGATTTCGGCAGGTTCCAGAGCAGCCCCGGCGCCTCGCCGGGGCCCACCAGGGTTAGTGAAAACCCAGGTTCCTCACCAGGGTTTAGGAATTCTTATTCCTTGTTCCACACCACGCGGCCGCCGACGATGGTGGTGACGACCTTGGCGTCAGGGATGCTCTTGGGGTTCATCTTAAACAGGTCATCGCTGAGGATGACGATGTCGGCGAGCTTGCCGGGGGTGAGCGAGCCCTTCTCGGTTTCCTGGAATTCGGCGTAGGCCGAGCCCATGGTATAGGCCTCGATGGCCTCGGCAAGCGTGATCTTCTGCTCCGGCACCCAACCATCGGGATGTTTGCCATCGAGCGTGGCACGGGTGACGGCGGCGTAGAGGGTCAACATTGGGTTGAGGGGCGCGACCGTCCAATCGGTGCCCAGAGCCAGGCGCACGCCATGGTCGAGAAAGCTGCGGAATGCGTAGGTGGTCTTGCTGCGCTCGGGACCGATGCGGCGTTCGGCCCAGCGGCCGTCGTCGATGGCGTGGTAGGGCTGGACGGAGGCGATGACGCGCAGCTTGGCGAAGCGGTCAAAATCTTTCTCCGCCATGTGCTGGGCATGCTCGATGCGCCAGCGGCGGTCGGAATCGCCGTGGGCGCGCTCGACATCGCTGAACAGGTCGAGCGTCACCGAGATGGCGCGGTCGCCAATGGCGTGCATGCAGACCTGGAGCGCGGCGGCGTCGGAGTTCATCAGCCAGTCGCGGACCTTCGACAGGGGCTGCATGCCCTCGGTGAGCAGGCCGTGGTTCTTGGGGTCGTCGGTGTAAGGCTGGAAAAAATACGCAGTGCTGGACCCGAGAGAGCCATCGGCAAACATCTTGAGCGCGCCAGCGCGCAGGCGCGCAGAGCCGAAGGCGTGGCGGATGCCGAGCTTGGCCTCGTCCTGCCACTGGGCGAGAGGCTGCGCCACGTACAGGCGCGAAGTCAGTTGCCCCTTCTCCTCCAGTTCGCCGTAAATCCGGAGGTTGGTCCCGAGGTCTTCGCCGGGAGCCGCCATTTCCTGCACGCTGGTGACGCCGAGAACGGCGGCATAGTTGAGGGCGCGTTTGGCGGCGCGCGTCAGGCGGTCATGGGAGTAGGGGGGCACCTTCCGGGTCGCCAGCTCCATGGCCGCATCCTTGAGAATGCCGGTGGGATTGCCCTGGGCATCGCGCACGATGGTGCCGCCCGGCGGGTCAGGGGTCTGGGCGGTGATGCCGGCCAGCTTGAGGGCGCGGGAATTTGCCAGCACTTCGTGGCCATCGTAGCGATTGACCAGGACGGGCGTGTTCGGCGTCAGGGGATCAATGAGTTGCCGGGTGGGCAACTGCGGCGGATTCCACTTTTCCTCATCCCAATCGCCGCCCAGAATCCACTCGCCCTTGGGAGCGTGGCGGGCGCGGTCGCCAATGCGGCGGGCGAATTCCTGCTGTGAATCGGCGTCTTTGAGTTGGACGTTGTCGAGCTGCAGGCCGCCATCGAGGAAGTGGACATGGGCGTCGTTGAAACCGGGGAGCACGAGGCGCTCGCGCGCGTCGATGACACGCGTGTCGGCGCCGCGCCACTGGTCGATAACGGAGGCGGACCCGACGGCGACAATGCGCTCGCCGATGACGGCCAGGGCTTCGGCTCGCGGCCGGGTGTTGTCCACGGTGTAGAGCTTGCCGTTGGTGATGATGAGGTCGGCGGCGGGGCGGGTTTGGGCGGATGAGAGCACGGCAATCCAAAGTAATCCGAGCGGAAGCAGTAAGCGAGCCATGGTTGAGCCTTACATTTGCAATTCACTCGAACGCGACATCATCCAATCCCTGTCGGGCCAGGTCCCACACGCGAGGGCGCGTGTGCCACATGGCGTGTGCCACATGACTTCTACCGGAGCCCCAGTTTCAGCTTGGTACGCAGCACGTCGAAAAACGTCTTGCGCATGCGCAGCAAGGTGGCGTGGTAGGCAGAGCGGCAGCAAAAGATGCGATCGTCATCGGCAAGCGGCACCCCGACCTGACCGTCAATGCTGAGATACGCCTCCTCGCCGGCGCTCTTGACCGCGATCTCGATGGCAACCGTGTCCTTGACCACCAGGGGCCGGTGCGTAAGCGAGTGCGGACAAACCGGCACAATCACCATGGCGTCCACCGAGGGCATGAGAATAGGCCCGCCGGCGGCGAGCGCGTAAGCGGTGGAGCCGGTGGGCGTGGAGATGATGACGCCGTCAGCCTTGTAATTAGAGACGAACACGGTGTCAAGGTAGAGGTCGAAGCTCACCAGCCGGGCGATGGCGCTCTTGTTGACCACGGCATCGTTCAGGCAATCGTAGTGCGCCACGGCCTTGCCGTCACGCATCAGGCGGCATTGCAACATGCCGCGCGTTTCACTGGAACAACGCTGCTGATCGATTGCGTCCAGGGTTTCCCAGAGCTCGTCGAGGGGGACCTCGGTGAGAAAGCCCAGCGAACCGAGATTCACGCCGAGGATAGGAATGCCGGCGGGCGCCACGGCGCGCGCCGCCGAGAGCAGCGTGCCATCCCCGCCGAGGACAAGCACGAAGTTCGGGTTCCTGGCGGCAAGTTCAGAGCGATCGACGGAGTCCGCGCCGGGCAGGTAGGCCGCGGTTTCGGAATCGAGCCAGACTTGCTCATAGCCGCGCTTCTGGAACCAGCTCAGCACCTGCGGCACCAGTTGCTTGAGTTCCGGCTTCTCCGGCTTGGAAATGATGGCGGCCGTTTTCATGGGCGCAAACCGGGATTGTACAGGCTAGCGCTCGGCGTAGAGAAGGAATTCGCGGTTGCCCTCCGCGCCCAGGATGGGGGAGTCGATGACGCCACGGATGCGCCAGCCAAGGCCGAGCAGGGCGCTGCTGACGGTATCGACGGCGGCCTGGTGCGCCGCCGGGTCGCGGACGATGCCGCCCTTGCCGACCAGTTCCCTGCCTACCTCGAACTGCGGCTTCACCAGCACGACGATGTTGGCAAGGCTGGCGCCGGCAGCGGCGATCACGGCCGGAAGAACCAGGGTGGCGGAGATAAAGGAAACGTCGATGGCGAGAAAGTGGACCGGCTCGGATATGTCTTCGGGCCGCAAGTAGCGGGCGTTGGTCTTCTCCAGCAGGTGGACCCGCGGGTCGTTGCGCAGGCGGAGGTCAAGCTGGCCGTAACCGGTATCGACCGCGATGACGCGCGCGGCGCCGTGCTGGAGCAGGCAATCGGTAAAGCCGCCGGTGGAGGCGCCGACGTCCATGCAGACGCGGCGGGCTACCTCGATCTGCCAGTCATCGAGGGCACGCTCCAGTTTGAGGCCGCCGCGGCTGACGTAGCGCAGGTCTTCGCCGAGCAAGCGAATGGCAGCCTCGGCGTCCACGGTGGCGCCCGGCTTCTCGACCTTCTGCTCGTTGGCGAGCACTTTGCCCGCCAGAATGAGCGCCTGGGCGCGCTCCCGCGAGGGAACCAGGCCGCGATCCACGAGGAGTTTGTCGATGCGGATCTTCAAGCTTTTAGCTCTTAGCTCTTAGCTTTTAGCTTAATCAGTGTGATCGCGAACAAGCGTGCAAGGCAAGACGTGTGTCCTAATCTCGCTAGAATCGGCTGAAGGAACGGGGGAGCCAGCATCGCTCGTCCGATTAATACTCCCGGGAGCTGAAGCCAACAGCTAAGAGCTAAGAGCTAAAGGCTAAGAGCTTTTTCACTTAAACCAGGTATACCCGATGCGAAACTGCATGGTGGCGTTGATGCCGGGATTGTGGTCGGCGAGGCTGGCATTGGAAATGTGGGTGATGTGCACCGACACATCGACGGCTTGCCGGTTGCTGCGCAACCAATAGAGGCCGAATGCGCCCCCGGGCATGAAATTGACCCGCGAGGTATCGCCGGGTGGAATTTCCTTGGAGCTAAGCAGCAGGCCACCTTCGGCGGCGATGTAAGGAACGACTTTGCCGCCGCCGGTGAAGTTGTACTTCAAAACCACGGGGTTAGTGGCGAAGCTGTAAACCCATTCCTGCGGCCCAAAGGTATAGAACAGCGACTGGCGCACCTCGTACACCGGCATGATGTCGGCGGCCCACTCGAAGGTGCCGCGCATGCGTCCGCTGCCCAGTTCGCCGGTAAGCACGCGTCCGATGCGCAGACCGGCATTGATGAACTTAAATTCCGAGGCGTTGCCAAGCCCGGTGCCGCCGCCGAACCAGGGACCAAGCTCCCAGACCGGCTGGCGCAAGGGATTGTCCTGGGCCACGGCAGCCGCGCACAGCAACAGCACGATCGCGATCAGTCTGTTCATATTGCTTTCCTGGACGTGAGGAATGTAGCAGGGTGGCAAGCCTGCTGTCGACATTGACAGGCTGCTTCGCGCAAACAAGAACCCGGCCGAGGGCGGCCGGGCTACAACTTCAGAAAGACTTGAAACTGAAACTCGAAACTGAAACTTAGCTTGCCACTTCCTCCAACTGCTTCAGGTCGACATCGAAGTTGGACCAGACGTGCTGCACGTCGTCGTGTTCGTCCAGCGCTTCGACCAGGCGGATCATGGTGGTGGCCTGCTGGCCTTCGAGCTTGATGTAGTTCTGCGGGATCATGGCGATTTCCGACGCGGTCGGGGTGATGTTGGCCTTCTTCAAGGCCTCCAGCACCGCTTCGAAGGCGTGCGGATCGGTGATGATTTCCCAGCTCTCGCCATCGTCCTTCAGGTCTTCACCGCCGGCTTCGAGCACCAAGTTCATCAGGTCATCTTCCTTGGAGGCCGTCTTGGGAACCACGATATCGCCCTTCTTGTGGAACATCCACGCGACGGAGCCGAGTTCGCCGAGGTTGCCGCCAAACTTGCCGAAGGCATGGCGGATCTCGCTCACGGTGCGATTGCGATTGTCGGTGGAGAGGTCGAGGAGCACGGCGACGCCGCCCGGACCATACCCTTCGAGATTGAATTCCTCGTAGGTAGCGCCCGGCAATTCGCCGGTCCCGCGCTGCACGGCGCGCTTGATGTTGTCGGCCGGCATGTTCTCGGCCTTGGCATCCAGGATGGCCTTGCGCAGGCGGGGGTTCTTGTCGGGATCGCCGCCGGACTTGGCGGCCATGGCAATTTCGCGAATCAGGCGGGTAAAAATCTTGCCGCGCTTGGCATCGAGCGCGCCCTTCTTGTGCTTGATGGTGGCCCACTTGGAATGGCCAGACATGACAGACCTCGATAAAAAAGGAGTGGGCACAGGCGTGCCCCGGCGCGTCAGGACGCCCAAAAACACTGAAGCAACCCGGAATTATAGCATGCGTGGAGAGGCTACCGGCAGGGCGGAGGGCTTCAGCCGACCTTGTCTTCGCACTCGATGGTATTGAGCAAGACCTGCGAGGAGTTGCGCAGCTGCTCGATCACCTGGTCGGGAGTGAAGCTGCTGAGGCGGCAGTGCCGCAGGTAGCGGCGAACGTCCTCCATCGAGTCCAAGCTCAAGTAGGCGGGGGTCATGCTCGGATTACGCCAATACTGGATCCGGAACGGAGGGTTCTTGTGAGATTTCGAGATCACCAACTGACCAAGCCAAACCATGTGTCTCCTACTTTGAATGGGGCGAACAAATTGTACTCCGAATTTGCCCTGCGGTTTCCATTCCGGCCTGTGGATTAGTCCGACCGACAAAAAGTTTTCCACTTTGGGACTAATGTTCCGGTTGGCGCAAGCGGGCGCGATAGGCGTAGACCACGGCCAGCAGAGGCGCGGCCAGGAGCACGCCCCAGAAGCTGAAGATCAGGCCGAGCACGATGGGAGCGAAGATGGAAGCCCAGATGGGCACCTTGGCCGTGCGGCGCATGAGGTAAGGCTGCAAGACCAAGCCATCCGTGACGGCAACGACGGCGTACAGGATGAGCACGTAGAGGAGGCGCATACCGCCGCCGCTGATGGCGGCCGCGATCGAAGGCCCGATCAGGGTTATGACCGGCCCAAAATGAGGGATGAACTGCAGGATGGCGGCCAGTCCCGCCCAGAGCGGGGCCCACGGCACGCCGATGATGAGCAATCCAATCAGCCAGAGGCACGCCACCGCGAGCGAGTCCTGAAGCTGCGCGATGAACCAGCGCTTGAGTGCGCCGCCGGTGATGCCGGCATGCTTGCGGAAATCCATTGCTTCGATTGGATGCCGAGGTGAGGGTTCCGTTGCGGAAGGGGGTAAAACCCACCCCAGCAAAACCGGCTAGGGTGGGCCACCCGGCGCTACGAGCGGTTACCACATGCTGAGTTTGACGTTGTCGATCCACTGGTGCGCGTCAACGCCGTTGCCGCCGAGATCGAGCTGCCACTGGACTCCGACTACGTCAGCCCAACCCGCGCGGGAACCGGTATAGGTCTGGTTGACGGAGTAGGCCTTGCCGTCCACGACGAGGGTGACGTACTTGTACTGGGTGGAGGAAACGCGCTGCATGTACCACTGGATGTGGTGCCAGGAACTCGGCGAAAAACGCGGGCACGGGATGGAGGTGCCAACCCATGCTCCCGCCGCCTGGTTCCAGGTGTCCCAGCGGTTGTTGCCGAAGTTGCACTGGCTGCCGACCATCAGCTCGAAACCGTTGATGGATTGATAGAGATCGTACTCGGCGGTGTGCAGGTTGGCGATGCTGGTGGAATCGAAGTAGACGTAGAAATCCCAGAGGAAATGGCTGGCGGAATTGTGTGCTCCCAGGCCCTTGTACCACAGCACATTGGCCCAGGCGTTACCGCCGTTGAAGAACTGCAGGCTGGAACCGTCCTTGGAGGGACTGGTCTGGTACGGCGCCATCCAGTAATTGCTGGTGCTTTGTCCGCCGGCGCAATTGGCGCTGCAAGTCTTGAAGCCGCTCATGTCCTCGATGTGGTTGAACACCGTGGCCGAGGAAGGAGGCGTGGGCAGCCCATTGCTGCCGGAGCTGCCGCTGCTGGAGGTAAGGTTCAGGCTGAACGTGGGCGAGGTGCCGAAGCCACTGCTCCGGTCCCAGGCGCGAATATAAACGCTGTGCGTGCCGGAAGGCAGATTCACACTGGCGCTCAGGGAGTTCGAATAGTTGTCCGCCTGGTAGACGTTCTGGCCGTCCATGTAGATGACCCATCCGGCGACGCCGTGGGGACTGCTGGCGGAGGCGGAAAAGGTCACGGGATTGGAGACGCTGGCGCCGTTGGATGGGCTGTTGACCCACACCGTGGTGCCGCTAGTGGTGGTTGCGGCCGAGCCGCTGGCATTAACGGTGAGATTGGCGCTGCCGGAGGCGCCGCTGCTGTCCCAGGCGCGGACGACAACATTATGCGATCCGCCGCTGACGCTGAGCGGAACGGAAATGGAAGAGGTAGGGCCGGGAGTAGAGAACTTGGTGGCGCCATCGACGTAAATGGCCCAGCCGGTGACTTTATTACTGGAGGAGGCGCTGGCTTGCAACGTGAACGAGGTGGAAACCGTGGACGAAGTGGGAGAAGAGACCCGGACAGTCACGGCCGAAGCGGACGTGATGAATAAAAGCAACAACAGGCCCGTACACAAGCTGCGCATGCTTATCTCCGCGATTGGTTTTTGGGCTTTCGAGAGCAAGAGTAGCCGCGCGCTGCAGCCAGCTGAATCAGCAGAAACACGTATAGCCAGTAAGAACCTGCACCGAGAAGCTGACTGAGGTGTGGAAGAACAAAGGCGGTAGGGTTAAGGCTGTAACGGCGAGGATTAAGGTTGAACAGCCAGCAGAAAATGGCAACGGCGCAGGAGGCCCTGCGCCGTTGTGATTGCTGTCGTTCGCCAGCGCGCTCGCTGCGAACGCGCTGTCATTACCAGATAGTGAGCTTCACCTTGTCCACCCACTCATGGGAATCGACCCCGTTGGGGCCGAGATCCAGCTGCCACTGCACTCCGACCTTGTCGGACCAGCCGGCGTGCGATCCGCTGTAAGTGCGATTCACCGAATAAGCTTTGCCGTCCACCACCAGGGTCACGTACTTGTACTGGGTGGAGGAAACCCGCTGCACGTACCACTGGATGTGGTGCCAACTGCCCTCGGCGAATCGGGGACACGGAATCGAGGTGGGCACCCAAGCGCCGCTGGCCTGGTTCCAAACATCCCAGCGGTTGTTGCCGAAGCTGCACTGGCTGCCGACCATCAGCTCCATGCCATTGATCGACTGGTAGAGGTCGTACTCGGCGCTGTGCAGGTCATGAATGGAAGAATCGAAGCGGACGTAGAAATCCCAGAGGAACTTGGTGGCGTAGTTGTAGGCGCCCAGTTCCTTGTACCAGAGCACGTTGGCCCAAGCACTGCCTCCGTTAAAGAACTGGACGCTGGAGCCATCGAGCGAGGGGCTGCCCTGAAATTGCGCCATCCAGTAGTTCGTGGTGCTGTGTCCGCCGGCGCAGTTGGCGCTACACGACTTGAAGCCGCTCATGTTTTCAATGTTGTAGAAAACCTTGGCGTTGGATGGAGGCGTGGGCAGGCTGCCGCTGGAGGTGGAGGTGCCGGAGGAGTTCGAGGTACCCGAGGCCGAGATGCTCAGGGTTCTGCTGCCGTTAGCGCCGGTGCTGTCCCAGGCACGCACCACAACACTGTGCGATCCCGTGCCGACGCTGAGCGGAACCGATATGGAAGAAGTCGGGCCGGGGGTGGAGAACTTGGTTGCACCGTCAACGTAGATAGCCCAGCCGGTCACCTTGTTGGAGGAGCTGGCGCTGGCCGAAAGGGTGAACGAGGTATTGACGCTGGAGGAAGAGGGCGAACTGACGTAGACAGTCACGGCCGACGCAAGCGGGGCGGCGGCAAGAAAGAGCGTGAAGGCGGACAAGACAGCAAGAACGGAATGGCGGAAGGTACGCATGGACTCTCGAATCGTTGTATTTGCGTTCAGCTAGAGAGTAGTCGCCGGAGCGGCTGAGCCGAATAAGGCGACCTACCTAGAGACCCTAGGAACCTTACCGAGTCTTTAGGGGAAAGCATCTTGGTACGAACCCCCGAGGGAGCTAGGCCAAAGGGATTAAGAGAATGGGAAGACCAGCCGAGACGGCCGGTCGGTGCAGAGTAGAAGCTGTTTTGAGACGCGAATTTCCTGCGCAAAAGTGGGCCCCGCGAAGCGCGGGGCCTTATCAGCTTCTAAGGTCTTGGACCGATCGAGCGCTACCAAATGCTGACTTTTACCTTGTCGATCCACTCGTGGGCGTCGACCCCATAGCCGTTGAGGTCGAGTTGCCACTGCACACCGAAGTCGTCGCCCCAGCCCGACCAGCCGGCGTAGTAAGTCTGATTGACGCCATAAGATTTGCCGTCCACGACGAGGGTGACGTACTTGTAGCGGTTGCCGCTCAGGCGCTGCATGTACCACTGGATGTGGTGCCACGATCCCGGAGAGAAGCGAGGACAAGGGATCGAGGTCTTGACCCAGTGTCCGGCATGCTGGTCCCAGGTGTCCCACTCGCCGGTGCCGAAGACGCACTGGGTGCCGATCATGAATTCCCAGCCGCCTACGGACTGCCAGAGATCATACTCGGCGGCCCAGAGGTTGGAGGCGGTGGTGGAGTCGAAGTAGACATAGAAATCCCAGAGGAAGTTCGTCGCCTGGTTCTGGTTGCCGAATTTCTTGATCCAGAGAACGTCGGCCCAAGGTCCGCCGCCATTGAAGATCTGCAGGCTAGCGCCGTCCATGGACGGTGAGGTCTGCCAGAATGCCTTCCAGTAATTGGCGGTGTAGGCGCCGCCGGCGCAGTTGCTGCAGTCCGACCAGTTGCTGGTGGATTCCTCGATCTTGTTAAACACCCTGGCGTTGGAAGGCGGAGTGGGCAGGCCGCTGCCGGAACCGGAACTGCTGCCGCCGACGTTGATGGTGAAGGTGGGAGAGGTGCCGAAGGCGCCGCTGTTGTCCCAGGCGCGAATGTACACGTGGTGGCTGCCGGCGCCGAGGCTGACGCTGGCGGTCAGCGAGTTGGAATAGTTGTCCACCTGGTATTTGTTCTGGTCGTCGACGTAAATGACCCAACCGGAAATGCCGCTGGAACTGCTGGCCGAGGCGGAAAAGCTGACCGGGCTGCCGACGCTTGCGCCATTGCCGGGGGATTGCACGCTGACGCTGACCGCAAGAGAAGACTGCGCTGAGCCGAGCAGCACGAGAACAGCAACGATGGAAAGACAGAGTGAGGAAACGGTACGCAATGGAATCTCCGCTTGCTGGAATGGTGAATGCGGAGAATAGCTTCCCGGGAGGCAGAGACAACTCAGCTTGCAACCCTATAGCAGCTAAGAAGACGTACTGAGTTGATGCTGAAAATGATCGTGACCCAAAAGGATCATGCAGCGGCGAGTGTCAACTCTTGCCGACGTAGGCGTCACGAATATAGGGATTGCGAATCAGCGTCTTGCTCTTGCCGGAGAGGGTGATGCGTCCGGTCTCCATGAGGTAAGCGGTTTCCGACATCTGCAGCGCGTAGCTGACATTCTGGGCCACCAGGAGGATGGTGACCCCAGCCTTGCTGATCTGTTCCACGTGACCAAAAATTTCGTCCACCAGGATGGGGGCAAGGCCGAGGGAAGGCTCGTCAAGCATCAGCAGCTCGGGTTCGGCCATCAGGCCGCGACCGACCGCGCACATCTGCTGCTCGCCGCCGGAGAGGGTTCCGGCCAGTTGTCCGCGGCGCTCCTTCAGGCGGGGGAAGAGAGCGTAAACGCGGGCCAGGCTCTTGTGAGCGTCGCGGCGCAGGCTGGGCGGAAAGGCGCCCATGAGCAGGTTGTCTTCCACCGACATGCGCGGCCAAAGCTGACGTCCTTCGGGGACGAGGCTGATATGGCGCTTGACGCGCTCGTGCGGCGGCAGGGCGGTGATGTCCTCGCCCTTAAAAAGGATGCGACCGCCTTTGCTCTTGAGGACACCGATGATGGTGTTCAGGGTGGTGGTCTTGCCGGCCCCATTGGAGCCGATGACGGTAACGATTTCGCCGCGCGCCACTGACAAGGAAACATCCCATAAGACCTGCACCGCGCCGTAGCCGGCGGCGAGGTGCTCGACGGAGAGCAGGACATTGTTGGCGGGAGCGTCAGGCATTGTCCCAGCCTTTCGGGGCGGCGCCGAGGTATGCTTCGATGACGGCGGGGTCCGTCTGGATTTTTTCGGGCGAGCCCTCCGAGAGCTTGCGCCCGTAGTTGAGGACGAGAATGCGGTCGCAGACGGCGGTGATGGCCTTGACGTCGTGCTCGACGTACATGATGGTGATACCGCGGTCGCGAATCTGGCGCAGCAGATCGAGCATGGCGGCGGTTTCGGCGTGGGTGAGGCCGCCGCAGATCTCGTCGCAGAGGAGGATTTCCGGGTTGGTAGCAAGAGCGCGGGCCACTTCCATCTTTTTGTGGTTGCCCACCGAGAGCATGTAAGCCGGAGTATCGGCCAGGTCCTGCAGGCCGACGGAGCGCAGGACATCCATGGCGCTGTCGGAGGCGTACGCAGTGTGGCGGCGGCCGAAAAAGGAGCCGACTTGGACGTTCTGCAGCACGGTCATGGTGCGAAAGGGGCGCACGATCTGGTGAGTGCGGGCAATGCCCGCCTGTACCAGGTGGAAGGATTTGAGCCCGGTTACGTCCTTGCCACGGCACAGCACCCGGCCGGAAGTCGGCTTCTGCGCGCCGGCAATCATGCTGAACAGCGTGGTCTTGCCGGCGCCGTTGGGGCCGATGAAGCCGAAAATCTGTCCGCGGCGGACTTCGAAGCTAACGTTCTGGACCGCGGCCAGCCCCCCAAAGTACTTCGTCAGCTTGTTGACCTGGAGTATCGGCTGTCCGTTTCCTTGCTCGGCGGTCACGTTTCCTCCTGATCCAGCGATTAAGGCGGCGGACTCCACCCAGGATTCCGCCGGGTTCCACCAGCACGATGAGTATCAGCAGCCCGCCATAGATGAGTAAATGCACCTGGGGAAAATAGGCGACGATTTCTTCCTGGATGATGCCGACGACGATGCCGCCGATCACCGGCCCCAAAACCGTGCCCAGGCCGCCGATGACGGGCATGAGCAGGATGGTAACGCTGTTTTGAAAGCTGAAGACGCCGTTGGGATCGATGAACGCAGCGTAGCGGGCATACAACCCGCCGGCCATGCCGGTGAGGAAGGCGGCGATGGCATGCGCCTTGAGCTTGTAGACGAAGGGGTTCACACCGGAGTCGGCGGCGGCGTCTTCGTCCTGGTTGATAGCAGTCAACCCCAGGCCGAACTTGTGGCGGGCGATGAGAAAGGAGAGCGCGACGGCGAAGGCGGCCACCGCCAGGGCGCTGTAGTAATGCTCGGACTGGTTGAAGGGACGCAGTTCGGTGATGCGATAGCCGCTGGCGCCACCGGTGATTTCCAGGTTGCTGGCGATGACGCGAACCGCCTCGCTGACGCCGATGGTGGCAATGGCGAAGTAGGGTCCGCGCAGCCGGAATGTGGGCAGGCCGATGAGCACGGAGGCGAAGGCCGCCACTAAACCAGCGACGGGCAGGGCGAGGTAGGGCTGAAGCCGGCCGCCATCGATCAGCATGGCGGCCACATAGGCGCCGATGCCATAGAACACGGCAAAGCCGAACGAGACCTGGCCGGCGTAGCCGCCCAGCAGGTTCCAGGCGACGCTGGCGGTGATCCAGACAAAGCTGATGAACAGGAGCCGGGCCGCGTTCGGTTGCAAGCCGAAGGTAGGCAGCAAGGCGATACATGCGACCAGCACAACGCCCAGCAGGGTGGGCAGATATGTGGCGCGAAATTTCATGCCAACCGCCGAATCCGGCCCCAAAGGCTGGCGATCCCGCCGGGAAGGACAATGAGCACCAGCACGAGCAATCCAAACGAAATGGCGAGCTGGTAGCTTGCCGGCACCCACAAGATGGTGAAGGTTTCGACGAGTGCAAGGACCAGGGCGCCGACGGCGACGCCGGAGACCGACTCGAGTCCTCCGAGAACGATGATGACAAAGGCGCGGATCAGGAACTGCCGGCCAAAGTCAGGCTGAAAAGAGTAGAGGCTGGCAAGGAGGCCACCGGCGAGGCCGGCAAATCCGATGCCCAGCCCGAAGGTGATGGCGGCGAGCTTTTGGTCGTCCACACCGACAATGCGGCCGGCATAGGGGTTCTGCACCAGAGCGCGGATGGAGCGGCCCATCCAGGTCCAGTTCAGCAGCGCCTCCAGCAGCAGGACACAGCCCACGCCGGCCACGAAGACGTAGACCCGGATGGTGGGAAACAGCAGCGGCCCGAGGTGGATGACGTCAAAGGTGCGCGGCGTGAAGATGGAGCGATCGGTATTTCCCCAGATGACATAGCCCATGTTCTGCAAGACCAGCCAAAGTCCGAACATCAACAGCAGAGAAGGCAGAGTCGGGGTGTCGGAACGGGGGAGCCAGCGCACGAAGATGAAATACACCAGCATGCCGACGATCATCATGATGGGGAAGACGAGAATGGCGGCGAGAATGGGATCCAGGTGGAAGCGCTCGAACAGTTCGAGGGCAAAATAAGCGCCCAGCATCATGAAGCCGGCGTGGGCAAGGTTGACGATCTTCATGACGCCGTAAATCACGGTCATGCCCACCGACATCACGGCGTAGATGCCGGCGAGCAGGATGGCCGCTACAACCAGGTTGGCAACGTCCGCCAGGGTCATTCGAGGGCCTCTGAAATGGGCTCGCCCCCGGCTTATGCCGGGGGCTCGAGCAGAGGTGCGCGCTGCCGTTGCTTTACCGCTTAGGCGCGGGCGCCACGGTTTCCCCAGTCGCCGCGTCCTTGGGATACACGATATCCACCTTGCCGCCGGGCTTGTTCTGCACAATCACGAAGGGCAGGTTCGCCTGGCCGTTGGGGCCGAACTTCAGCACCTGGCCGGGGAGCAGCGAGCCTTTCAGTTCCGCGGTTTTGAGCTGATTGCGGATGGCGTCCTTGTTGAGCGAACCCGCCTTCTCCACGGCTTGCGCGAAGATGCGCACCGCATCGTAGGCGGTGGAAGGATAGTAGGAATCCGGGTCGTGACCGGTGAATTGCTTATAGTCCTGGTTGAACTTCTTCACCTGCGGGTAGGGCAGGTCCTTCGACCACCAGATGCCGGCGAAAATGTAATTGACGCCATCGCCCAACGCCTTGCGGGCGTCGGATTCAGAGCCACGCGCGCCATAGCTGACCATCTGGTGGTACATGCCACTCTGCAGATATTGACGCTGCATGGTGATGTAGTCCTGCAGGTGCGCATCGGAGAGGAAGATATCGGCGTGCGCGTTCTTGACCTTCTGCAGCAGGCCGGTGAAGTCGGTGCCGCCCAGATCAAACTTTTCGTTGAAGACGACGCTGAAGTAGCCGGGATGCTTGTTGACCCACTCATTGATGCCGTTGACGTAATCCACGCCGTGGTCGGTGTTCTCCACCGCCATGGCGATCTTCAGCCCTTTTTTCAGTTTGCCGGCATCGACTAGCGAGCCAAGGTATTCCCCGGTCGTCGCGCCCAGGGTGCTGACCGGCGTGAGCGTGCCGAACACGTACTTGTAACCCTTGGCGAACATAGCGGAGGCAGCCGACCCGGTGTTCACATAGGGCGTTTTATACCGGTCGGGCATAACGGATTGGGCTTCGCCGAGCACGGTGGAGTAGCCACCAATCACGGCGGTAACTCCGTCTGAGCTGATGGCGCGCTCCACCAGCGAGGCCGACTTGGCCTGGTCGGAGCCGTCGTCGTAGAACACTTCCTTGATGGGCAGCTTCTTCTTCAGACTCTTGACCATGATCCCGCCCTGGTCGTTGATCTGCTTGATGGCGAGTTCAATGCCTTCCTTCTGGTACTGGCCGGGCTTGGCCTCGCGGCCGGTCAAGGGAAGAATGACCCCGACCTTAATTTCACTCTGGGCAGAAGCGTAGGGGGCTGTGATGGCAAGGGCAGATAGGCAGCAGATCACAGCAAGGAAAATCCGCAGAATCCGGCGAGTGTTCACAGGCATGCCTCCTGAACGTAGCTGAGTTGACGGTACAGCCGCCAGCCCTGAAGACGGTGCAGCCCGCGCATCATATTCCGTCAACTGCAAAGCCGCAAGCTTCAGGCGTGCGCCGAAGTCGGTCGGCCGGCCGCCGATTCCTGCTTTGGAACCAGGGAGGCGAGGATTTCCGTGGGATAGAAGACCTGGCGTTTCAGTCCTGATGCGAGTTGCTCGTGACACGAGGTTCCGGTAGCGACCAGCACGCGAGGGCCGTCGGACTCGGCCTCGGCCACCTGCTGGAACAGGTCCTGGCCGACCGCCATGCTGAGCTCGTAGAACTCCTTCTTATAGCCGAAGCTGCCGGCCATGCCGCAGCACTCGACGCGGGAGAGGGCGACATCGAAGCCGGCGGCACGCAGCAGGGCCTCGGTGGCGGGCGCGCTGCCGACCGTCTTCTGCTGGCAATGGCTGTGATAGAAGAGGCGCCGGCCGAGCGGGTGGCGCGCGGCGGGAAACAGCTTGGCCGCGTCCTGCCCCGTGCCCTGAAGGAATGCCCAGAGATATTCCATGGCATCGAAGCTGTGGTCGCGGAGACGCTCGTACAGGAGCTGGCCCTCGACCCCGGCGAGCAGGCGGCGGTAGTCGAGGCGGAACATGGCCAGGACGCTGGGTTCGATGACGACCACCTCGCGACCGTCTTCGATATAGCGTCGCAGCAGTTCGGCAGTGCGGCGGGCCTGGGCGGCAGCGGTGGCGATCAGACCCTGGGAGAGAGCGGCGCGGCCATCGGGGCAGGCCTCGCTGACCAGGACGTCAATGCCGAGGGATTGCAGCACCTTCAGTGTCGCCAGCCCGCGCGCGGGCGAGCCGTAGTTGGTGAAAATGTCGGCGAAGAGAACGACTTTGCCGGCGGGTTCGGCAGCAGAGACTTCCCCACCTTGTCTCGCCAAACCCGGGCGCGATAAGGGTGGGCCAACCAAAGTCTTGGCAGCATCGACCAGCGTAGGCTTGGCAAACGGCGGCAGGGCGCGGCGGCGGTCCAGGCCAACCAGTTTTTCCATGATGGCGCGCGTGCCGGGGATGGCGTTCATCCAGTTCGACAGCGGCGCCAACAACGAACCCCAGCGGCCGAAAGCGTCGTAGCGTCCGAAAAAAAGCTTCTGCAAGGGAGCGACTTCGCCCTCGCGCGCCAGCGCCGTGGAGAACAACTGGGCGACCTTGCCCGCGTCGCGTCGGTTGAGCCGCTGGCGCAAAGTCGAGTTGAGAAATGGGATATCGATGCGAACCGGACATTGCGAGACGCAGCGCGAGCATCCCGTGCAAAGTTCGCTGAACCGGGCGGCCTCCAACGCGCGCGTGCCGGCTTCCCATGCACCGCCGATGCCACCCGAATAGGTTTCGCCGCCAAAGGCGTGACCGCCAACGGCCTGGAAGTTGGCGCAGGAATTCAGGCAGGCGCTGCAGCGGATGCAATAGAGCGCCTCGCGCAGCACCGGGTCCTGCCGCATGCCGAGCCGGCCGTTGTCCACCAGCACAAGATGAAACTCGCGGCGCGGAGCGGCGGCGCCGTTGGTAAGCACCGGGGCCTGATGCAGCGGAGGCGCGAGGATGCTGGTGTAAGACGACAGCTTCTGGCCGGTGGCGCTGGCGGCCAGCAGTTCCAGGAAGGGCGCGAAGTCGGCGCGCGACGGCAGCACCTTCTCCACCCCGGCAATGGCGATGTGCAGCGGCGGGAGCAGGGTGGTCATGCGGATGTTGCCTTCGCTCTCCACCAAGGCGATGGAGCCGGAGTCGGCGGCGACCAGGTTGGCGCCGGAAATGCCGACGTCGGCAGCCAGGAATTTCTGCCGCAGCTGCTCGCGGGCGAAGCGCGTAAGCTCTTCGCCAGTATCGAGCGGGAGGTCGGTCTTAAAGCAGCTCTTGAACAATGCCGTGATCCGCTCGCGGCTGTAGTGAATGGCAGGAGCGATGATGTGCGAGGGCTGCTCGTCGGCCACCTGCAGGATGAATTCGGCCAGATCGGTTTCCGCGACCTCGATGCCTTCGGCCTGGAGCACGTGGTTGAGCCCGACCTCCTCCGAGGTCATGCTCTTCCCTTTCACCACTAGGCGAGCCCCGGCGCGGCTGCAGACGCCGGCGATGTAGTGGGTGGCCTGGTGAGCATCAGCGGCAAGATAAAAATGTCCGCCATTGCGCTTGACGCTGGCTTCCAACTCAGCCAGCAGCTCCGGCAAGTTGGCGATCGCCTGCTCCTTGAGGGCGCGGGCGCGGTCCTTGAGCTGGTCGTAATCGGACAGGGCCGCGGTAGCCAGGTAGCGGTTGCGATTGAAGGTCTGCGTGTTGTGGCGGACGGCGGGGCTCTCAACGCGCAACGCCAGCTTGATGGCGGCCAGCAGGGTGCGCTTGGAGCTCTTGTTGGCAACGGCGCGAGGCGATTCCGGAGCTGGCGCAGGTATGGCCATGGCTATACCACGATGATGTGCAGGCGATGCGGGCCGTGCACGCCGCGCACCAGCGGTCCCATGTCGGCGGTGGCGCTGGGGCCGGTAATGAAGACGAAATTGCGCCGCAGGCCGTCGCCATTCAGGCAGTCGAGGCGGAAGAGATCAGCGGGACGATGGACGATGTTCTCGGCGGGCAACACGGCAATATGAAAACGGGAGAGCAGGCTCACGTACCCGGCATAATCATGATCGACGCAGACGCAAAGGGAGCCGCTGTGCGCCACGCCGGCAAAGGCATCGGTGATGCCGACCACGCAGTCGTCCAGCGCCTGGCGGCTGCGGGAGTCGAATGCGCCGGGGAGACAGCGACAGGCCTCGAACAAAGCGGCCGGCAGATAAAGAGGCTCGGCGACAGCCAAGGGCCCGGCGGGAGCGATGCGCGCCACGGCAGCGGCGATTTGCTCCGTCGTGCGCGCCGTGCGCTCCACGGTTGCGGCGGCCGCGGTGGCCGACTTCTCAAAGGCGTCGACCAAGTTCATGACGGCGGATTGTGCCATAGCTGCAGAGAAGGAAATGGAGGACCAGGACGCCAAGTTGTTCAAGGCGTCGCGACGCGACGCTTGACAGACTCGGCCGACCGGACTATATCACGCGTTCCGCGGCAGTGGCGCTTCCGCCGAGTTGACGCCGGTCAGGTAACATGGTCGCGCGCGCGACATGAAATGGCGGCGGACAACGGCGCCAGCGCATCAGAACCAGTTTAGGAAAATTCTGTGTTGTCGTGCGCGGTGAGGTCTACGGTGGAAGCCAGAATCCTGCAGGAATTCCGAACGGTGGTGGGCGACGCGGGGTTGATCACCAAGGAAGAAGAGCTGCGGGTGTACGAGTGCGACGGGCTCACGAACTTCCGGGTGATGCCCAACGCGGTGCTGCTGCCGACCACGGCGGAGCAGGTGCGGGGGATTGTGCGCATCTGCCATCGCCAGAAGATTCCCTTCGTGGCGCGCGGTTCCGGCACGGGATTGAGCGGGGGCGCCCTGCCGGTGCAGAACGGAATCGTCATCAGCCTGGCCCGCCTGAACCGCATCCTGGAAGTTGACTACGTTAACCAGAGGATCGTGGTGGAACCGGGCGTGGTGAATGCCTGGATTACGGAGAAAATCTCGGCGCGGGGGTACTTTTACGCGCCCGACCCGTCGTCGCAATGCGCCTGCAGCATCGGCGGCAACGTGGCGGAGAACTCGGGCGGGGCGCACTGCCTGAAATACGGCTTCACCACCACCCACGTGCTCGGGCTGGAGGTGGTGCTGCCGGACGCCAGCGTAGTCCATCTTGGCGGCAGGACGCTGGACCTGCCGGGCTACGACCTGCCGGGGGTGTTCGTCGGATCGGAAGGCACGCTGGGAGTGGTCACCAAGGTGATTCTGCGGATCGTGAAGAAGCCCGAGTCGGTACAGACGCTGCTGGCGGCCTTCAACACAACCAACGAAGCTGGGGCGGCGGTGAGCGGCGTGATTGGCGCGGGCATGTTGCCGGCGGCCATCGAGATGATGGACAGGCTGTCCATCAAGGCGGCGGAGGCCGCGGTGCACGCCAATTATCCCGACTGCGGCGGCCTGCTGCTGGTCGAACTGGACGGGCCGGCGGCCGAAGTGCAGTACCTGATCGAGCACGTGACCCAGATCTGCAAAAGCTGCGGCGCCACCGAAATCCGCATCGCCGCTACCGAAGGCGAACGCGCCGCTGCCTGGAAGGGACGCAAGGCGGCTTTCGCAGCCATGGGACGCATCGCGCAGAGCTACATGGTGCAGGATGGTGTGATTCCGCGCACCGCCCTGCCGCGCGTGATGAGCGCCATCGAGCGCATGAGCCAGGAAACCGGGTTGAAAGTCGCCAATGTCTTCCACGCCGGCGATGGCAACCTGCATCCGCTGGTGCTGTACGACAGCCGGATTCCGGGACAGGAGAAGGAAGCAGAGAAGCTCTCGGGCAGGATCCTGGAGCTGTGCGTCGCCGAAGGCGGCTCGATTACCGGCGAGCACGGAGTGGGCGAAGAGAAAAAACATTTCATGTCGAAGATGTATGCCGAGCCGGACCTCGACACCATGCAGCGCGTGCGCTGCGCCTTCGATCCGGAGCAGCTTTCCAATCCCACCAAGGTGTTCCCGCGTCCCCGGCTATGCGGCGGCGAGCCCGGCAAGTTCGAGGCGCATCCGCTGGAGAAGGCTGGCTTGGCCAGCCGCTGGTAAATTCATGAACGCTCCCCATTCACCATCGACGTTAACCGCGGCGGAGGAGCTGCGGGCGATTGTCGGGGTCGCCCACCTGCGGCCAGCCACAGCGGCTGATAGCGTCGACGGCGTGGAGCCGCAGTTGGTGGTGGAACCGGCGACTGCGGCGGAAGTGGCGAGAGTCCTGAAGTGCGCCAACGAGGCAGGGCTGGCAGTCTCGCCGCGCGGCGCCGGCACGAAGACCGGCTGGGGCAATCGTCCCAAGCGCTGTGACCTGGTGTTGTCGCTGGCGAGGATGAACAAGGTGCTGGAGCACGCTGCATCGGACTTGACCGTCAGTGTGGAGGCCGGCTGTACGATCGGCGAGTTGCAGAAGGTGCTGGCGTCGGAGAGGCAGCGGCTCGCGTTTGATCCCTTGTGGCCGGAGCGGGCAACGGTCGGCGGCACGCTGGCGACCAACGACAGCGGTTCGCTGCGCATCCGCTTCGGCGCGTTGCGCGACCTGGTGATCGGCATCACGCTGGCCTTGCCCGATGGCACTCTCGCCAAGAGCGGCGGCAAAGTGGTGAAGAACGTTGCCGGCTACGACCTTCCGAAGCTGGCGACCGGCGCCTTGGGAACGCTGGCAGTGATTACGGATGCGGTATTCCGGCTGCACCCGGTGTTTCCGGAGACGCGCTCGCATTTCGTTGCTATGCAGGACATCGCTGCGGCCAACCAGTTGATGCTCGCGATCCTGGACTCCAAGCTGGCGTTTACCGGATTGCAGCTGCGGGCCGGCCGCGGGCAGGCGGTCAATGTAGACGTGCGCTTCGAAGGAACGGCCGCGGGGGTGGATGGCCAATTCGACGCGCTCTCCAAGATGGCCGCGCCGAGCGAGGTCGGGACGGCGCGGGCCGACACTTGGCAGTCGTGGCAAATGTTGTTCCAGCCGGGCGCGGTAGTCGCGAAGTTCTCCACCTTGCCTGCGGAGTTGGCGTCATTCTGCGCTCAGGTCGCGCAGTACGCCGGCGATGCGGAGTGGAGCGTAGTGGCGCAGGGGAACGGCATCGGATACCTGAGGATCGCGGCCGCGGCCGATGTTCTGACGACGCTGCGCGCGGCGCTGGAGCCGGTCGGATCGCTGGTGGTGTTGCAGTGTCCGCCGGAGATGAAAGAGCAGTTGGACGTTTGGGGTTCGCCGGGAGACGCGCTCGCGCTAATGCGCAGCGTGAAACAACAGTTCGATCCCAAAGGGATGCTGAACCCAGGCCGCTTTGTCGGGGGCATCTGATGGAGCCGACGAAAAACAACACCGCTTTCGACGCGCACAATCCGCCCTCCACCGAGATCATCAACAAGTGCGTGCACTGCGGATTCTGCCTGCAAACCTGCCCGACCTACCTGCTTTGGGGTGAGGAGATGGATTCGCCGCGCGGGCGCATTTACCAGATGCGCGCGGTGCAGGAAGGCAAGGCCAAGCTGGACGAGACGTTCGTCCGACACATGGATGCGTGCCTGAGCTGCGTGGCCTGCATGCCGGCCTGCCCGTCGGGCATCGACTACGGCAAGCTGATCGAGGCGACGCGAGCGCAGATCGAGCGCAATTATCCGCGATCGTGGGCGGAGCGGATGCGCCGCAACCTTGGCATGAAAATGCTGAGCTCGCCGGGGCAATTGGCGATGACCCGGCGCTTCGCGTCGGCGTACCAGAAATCAGGACTACGCGCGCTGGTGCGAGGGCTGGGCATCACCCGGCTGCTGCCGAAACATCTGCGCTCGCTGGAATCGCTGATGCCGGAGCTGCGTCCGACCGAACAACTGCCCGAGCTGATGCCGGCGCAGGGAACGAAGAGAATGCGCGTCGGCCTGATGCTGGGATGCGTGCAGGATAAATTCTTCTCCCACGTGAACGCGGCCACGGCGCGCGTGCTGGCGGCCGAAGGCTGCGAGGTGGTGGTACCGCAGCCACAGCCCTGTTGCGGCGCGCTGATGATCCACGCCGGCGTTGAGGAGCAGGCGCTGGCGCTGGCACGGCAACTGATCGATCGCTTCGAGGGAGCGAAGGTGGATGCCATCTTGACCAATGCCGCCGGCTGCGGCTCCAACCTGAAGGATTACGGCTACCTGTTGCGCGACGACCCGCGGTACCGCGAGCGGGCGGTGAACTTTTCGCGGCGCTGCCGCGATGTTTCCGAATTGCTGGCCGAGCTGGGACCGCGCGCGGAACGCAAGCCCTTGGCGATCAAGCTGGCGTATCACGATTCCTGCCATTTGCAGCATGCGCAGGGGATATCAGCGGCGCCGCGCACGCTGCTCAAACAGATTCCCGGGCTGGAGTTGCGGGAAGTTCCCGAAGCGGCGATCTGCTGCGGGTCGGCGGGAGTTTACAACCTGGCGCAGCCGGAGACAGCCGAGGCGCTGGGAGACCGCAAAGCCGCCAACGTGCTCTCGACATCTCCTGATTTCGTGGCCACCGGAAACCCGGGATGCACCTTGCAGATTGAGGCGGCGCTGCGTCGTGCCGGAAGCCCGGTACGGGTGGTGCACACGGTGGAAGTGCTGGATGCTTCGATCCGTGGGGCGAAGCTGTAAGCGGGGAACGAAAATCTAAAGTGAAACGCGAGACGAAACTCTAAGCTGCGTCATTCCGAGCGAAACGAGGAATCTGTTGTAGTGTCCGCCAGTGCTGCCGGCGTTTACAACAGATCCCTCGCTGCGCTCGGGATGACGCATTACTAGTTGTTGTCGGGGCGGCGTTTCAGCACCGGCCGGTTGGGGTCGCTGCTGCGATTGCTGTCGTCGCTGTAATCGACCGTGTCGTTGTCATTGGAGCCCGGCAGCGGCGCATTGTAGTTGTTGTTGTAATTCGGCGGGGCGTTGTAGCCGCCACCGCTGTAATCGTTGTGCGGGCGCTGGATGTTGCCGACCGGCGTCACCGTAATCGGGCTTTCCAGGCGGAAACTGAGGAGCGCTTCCGTTTCCACTCGCACCTGGGTGGGCTTGCTGGCGGCTTGCACTCCGCCGCCCACGCCGGCGCCGGTGGCTGCGCCGATGGCAGCTCCCTTGCCGCCACCTGCGATCGCGCCAATGATCGCGCCGATCGCCGCGCCGCTGCCTACTTTCTTGGCCGTGCTGGCGCCGCGCGACGCACCCTGGCGCGTGTACTGGTTGGTGTGCAGAGTGTACTTGCGACCATTCACCGACAAACTGGCCAATTCAAGCGCCAGGCCGGGCTGTCCGGAAAAGTGCCCCGAGTCCTTCAGCTCCGCGACGCGGCCGGTCACTTCAGCGCCTTCGGGAATCACGACCTTGTCACCCACGGTAATCGGCGAATCGAGCGTTGCGCGGAAGCTGTCTCCGGGATGATTCGTGCCCGTGTCCACCGGGTCGATCATGCGGATGTTGAGCATGGTTCCGCTCTCGATGGTGACCGGGGTGGGCGGAGGCGGCGGAGCAGGAACGGTTGGAACGCTTACCGTCGAGGTGGGCATCGGCGCCATGGCAGCGGCGGCGGGCGTATACGTCGCGGCACCCGAAGAAATGATGGGCATGTCGCTGGCGGTGTTCGCGGCGGCCTTGGCTTTGTCTCTATTCCTGTCGGAGCGGGATTCGCGATAGGCCGTGGGCTTGGTTACGCGGCGAGCCGGCGGCTTGGCGGCCGGCTGTTCCGGCTGCTCTTCC
The DNA here is from genome assembly GCA_963797035.1 of Terriglobia bacterium. GTDB lineage: Bacteria > Acidobacteriota > Terriglobia > Terriglobales > Acidobacteriaceae > JAIQGF01. The sequence goes on along the minus strand of CAWCOC010000014.1, from coordinate 72,279 downwards.
GGAGCCGGCGGTAGGGCGCTCGCCTGCATCGAAGGCGGCGCGGCAATCAGCAGGTTGTTGACCACGGTCTTCACGCCCTCGACCTGGGCGGCGTCGTTGGCGGCCTGGGTACGCTCTTCGTCGGTGGCCGCGGAGCCGGTCAGGGTGACCACGCCGTTGCTCGACATCACGGAAATGTGTTTTTCAGAAATCTTGGGATCGCTATTGATCCGGGTCACCACCTCGCCGATAACCTGCGCGTCGCTGCGGCCGCGGCTGCAACCCACGGCAACAGCCAGGGCCAGCACGGCTGCGATCAGTACGATGGAAACTCGATTGGTTGTCATCACATCACTCCTGGCTTGCACACTCGAGCCCGGAAAACGGTTTCTAAGCAGATAAACCCGTTGAGCGGGCAAAAGTTCCTGGTCTGTCGGAGCTAAGGCGCCCTAGTCCGTAGCGTGCAGCAAGGAGGTAATTTCCTGGTCGAGCTTGGGAAAATCGGCCAAGCCGGAGGTCTTGGAGCGGATGCGACCGTCGCGGCCGATCAGGAAGCTGGTCGGCAAGCCGAGAATGCCGCCATACTCCTGCGCGATGTTCTGGTTGCCGATGATCACCGGATAATTCATCTTGTACTTGCGGTAGAAGTCGCGCAGGGCGCCTTCCTTGTCGTCCATGGAGATCCCGATGATCTGGAAACCTTGTCCGCCATACTTGTCCTGGAGGGCAACGAACTGCGGAATCTCCTCGGCGCAAGGGGTACACCACGCCGCCCAGAAGTTGATGAGCACCACCCGGCCCTGGTAGCTCGCGGTCTCAATGGAGCGCCCTTCGAGGTCGATCATCTTCAGATGCGGCGCAGCAGCCAGTTCCCTGCCGCTGACAGCCGGTACGACGCGAGCGCGATGGTGCGTCCCAACGTAGATGGCGGCAAGCAAGCCGGCAGCGGCGAGAACGATGGCGATCTTGCGCAGCAAGTACACTAGCGGGGCGCGCCTTTCTCGGTCGGATATCCCCTCTCCACCCAATTCGCGCCCAGGCTGTTAGCCAGGTAGAGCACCTTCAGGTTCTTGAATCCCATCTGCTGCAGTTCCTTGTAAGCCGGACGGATGTTGGGACAGTGCTCCCACGGGCAGCATCCGCAGTAGATAACGATGGGCGAGCGCTTCGACAGCGCAGCCGCGCGCTTGCGAAGCCTGTCGAGCGATTGCGGATCATTGGCGGGACCGATGAACTCCGCGCCGGGAATGTGGGCCTGCGTGTACATAAACTGCGGCCCAACGTAGAGGATGGAAGGCTTGGCGCCTGCCGAATGCAGAACCTTCACCAGTTCCTCGGGCTGCATCAGCGCCGGGCTGCCCGGCGGCAGTTCCGCGGTTTGTCCGCCGGCCTGGAATGGCGCGGCGAGGATCAAGGCAAACAAAAGGATGAACGCGAAGCCGATTCCTCCGCGTCGCTGCGGGCGTGTTGCTGTGCGTTCCATGGCACTTCAAGTGTAAAGGAGGAGACCCGGATCAGCGCAACCGGGGGCGTCGCCAGCTACTGGGAAGCCATGGCGGCAGGCGCGGCGCCGAGGTCTACGCGCTTGGCAATGTGGTCGCGGATCCAATGCGCGTCCCACCACTCCTTCGGGTCAATCTGCACGCCGTCGAGTTGCATGCTGAAGTGAATATGATCGCCGCCGGCCAGACCGGTCTGACCGCTCTTGCCCATCACCTCCCCGCGCTTGACCATGTCGCCTTCATGCACGGCAATCTCGCTCAGATGGCCGTAGATCGATTGCAAGCCGTAGCCGTGGTCCACGACGATGCAGTTGCCATAAATTCCGAGCGGCGCGGCGTAGACTACGCGGCCGTCGTTGGACGCCTGCACTCCCACGTGCTGCGTGATCGAGAGATCGTAGCCGAGGTGGACCTGCTGGTCGATCTTCTTTCCCTGGTAGAAGTAATTGCGAACGTCGGCAAAATTCGATTCGACCTTGGAATTCGGCTGCTGCTGGAACGGTTGCGACCATAGGAAACGCGCTTCGGTCTTCAGCCGCAACTCGGAGAGCGTTTTGTTATTGGCGCGCCGCATTTCGCTGTTGATCTTCTGGAAGCGGGCGACCAGCTCGCCGGAGCCGTTGGGGTCAAGCTCGCCTACGGCTTTCTGCAAGAAATGATCGTCCAACTGCAAGTCGCGCACCCGGTACTTAGGCTGCTCCTTCTTGGGGAACGAGTACACCATGGAGGCGGTCACCTGGTTGCCGGCTGGATTGGTGGCATAAACGAGCGGGGCCGTGCCGGCGGGCGCGTCCCAGGGAAACGCGAACAGGGAAAAGAAACCGGGCTTGCCGCCGGGCATCGGCCAACTGCGAAAGGTCAGGTTGCCGACCTTCACGCCCGACTCGGTGGAGTAACCGGAAACGTCGAACGACACCAGGTCGGCCATGCCGAGATAAAGATAGTGCTGCTCGGAATCGACGCTGAGGACAGGCGGGCGGGTCACGACGGTCACATCGCGTTCCAGGCGCGCGGTGCTTCCGCGCAGGTCGTTGGAGGTCCCCTCGACGATGAGCTTCGCCTTGCCGTCTTTGAGTTGGGGCGTGGTCCTGGCGCCGGCGGTGAAGTCCCAGGTGAGCTCGGGAACATGCCGCTTCCAGATGATTCGCCGTGCCGGCTGCACTTGCTCCGCAAGCTGGTAGCGGGCGCCATTCTGTTCCACATAAGCGGCCACCCGGCGCACGCCATGCGAATCGCTGATGTGAACGGTTACGGGCGTGGCTTGACCGAGAACGGTGACCGCCGGGGGCAAAGTGAGGACCGGCGATACTGACAACACAAGCAGGGCGACGATCGCCACTGCAACCAGGAAAATGAAAATGACAATGGTTCGCACGATGAGGCGAAGTTAGCACACCCGGCGAGCGCCGAGGATCAGCCAAATGCCCTACGTGCTCAAGCGGGCACTAGTTACGGGCGGGAGTAATAACCGTCGCGCGCCTGCACGATCAAGTCTTTCTCCCGGGTCTCGAGATGAATCTTGTGATAACCGCCCTGGATTTTGTCCGGCGTGTAGCCCAGGCTGTACTGGTTGCGAAGTTCTTCCTGGATGTGGGCGTAGATGTCGCCGATGGGCTGCTTCTTGGAAACTTGGAACATGCGGGCGCCGGTTTCCTTGGAAATTCTCTCCAAAACGCGCTTGCCGTCGGCGGTTGATTGTCCGGACCGCGGTTGCGGGTAGCGAGGATAGCCGCCGCCATGCCGGCCCCACGGGCCGCTTATGCCGCCTCCAAAGCCGCCGCCGTAGGCGCCTTCGTCGGCGAAGAGGATGGAGTAGACCATGGTATCGGCGCGCTGCGCGGATTCGATGGCGCGCTCCAGGGAGATGCGGCTGGCGTTATCCACTCCGTCGGAAAGAATGATCAGGGCCTTGCGCCCCTCCTGCTTGTTGATCACTTCGTCGGAGGAAAGAAAGACCGCATCGTAAAGCGCCGTACCGCCGGTGCCGTGCGCCCCGCCGCGTGGACCACCACCACCCGGCCAACCGCCACCACCGCCTCCCCAGCCGCCGCGGCTTCGCTGCATTTGCGGCGTGGACAGCGCGTCCAGGGCTGACTCCAATTTTTGCCGCGAGGAGGTCAAGTCCTGCAGCAGCTCCACTTCGCCTTCAAAATGAATGACGAACGCCTTGTCACGATCCACGCGCAGCATCTGCTGGAGAAAAGCGAAGCTGGCGCTCCGCTCCGAGTCGATGAGCCGCCGCTGGCTCAGGCTGGTATCGACCAGCAAGCCGATGGTCAGCGGAACATCGCTCTCCTTGGCGAAATACTTGATGGTTTGCGGGCGCCCGTCTTCGGCCAGCATGAAGTCGTCCTTGGTGAGATCGCGGACCATCTCGCCCTTTTTTGTGCGCACAGTCGCAGGCACGTTGACGACCTTGACGTTGGAGGAGAACGTGGGCACCTGTTGCGCACCGAGGACGGCGCACAGGCAGAACACGCAGAGCAATGCGAACAAGTGCTTCCATCGCCCAGGGCTGCAATCGTTTTGGGTGCGCCAGATCACGCTGGTGGAGACTGGGACTCCAGGCCGGGGTACGGCTTCTCCCATAGATAACACGAGTTGCGGAAAAAAGTTGATGCCGCGGTGGAGGAAGCTGCGGGCTTGGGCAAATTAAAAGGGCCGTGACATTGGTTATGGTCTAGCCGCCGACTCCTGCGAGGGAGTTAACGACGTGGACGCATGTACCGTCACAGCCCCTTGATGCGATCGCTGCTTTCGCAGTGCCGAACCCCAACGGCTTCTCGCAGTCACCGTCGGTTTTTTCGGGTCCGGCCGTCCGGCGAGTCGCCTCGCCTTCGGGATCACTCAGCTTACTTCGGACTGGCGACCGATGATTGACGCCAACCCTTTCAGCCGTCGACGGGAGGGAGATTAAACATTGCGCGCATCAGTGTCAATGCCCATTTCCAGTGCAAGTGTGGAAATCTCGGTTGAAATTTTCGTGGTGCGCGGCGAACGCGCGCAAGCGGTTCAAGCCAAGCCAAATAGAGTTGCGAAAATTGCATTGACTTGCCCGATGGGTTGGCGCGATATGTGAAGTCTGATTTTTTCGTCGGAGTTTCGACCGCTTCCAGCCGGAGGCAACAGCGCATGTCGGACGAATTCGAATCGCTGGTGAAGCAGATGTATCAGCAAGGGATTCTTTATCGCGAAGCGGTCAGCGAATTTCAGAAACTTTTCGTGGCCACCGCCCTGCGCGAATACAAGGGAAATCTCTCCAAGGCCGCTCCCAAGCTGGGGATCCATCGCAACACGCTGGGGCGGGTGATTGCCCAGCTGGGTTTAGACGTTGCTTCGTTCCGCGCGGCGGTGCGCCGACCACCCGCCAGCGTAACCGCCGTGGACCGCAAGAAAGTTTCTCGGTCCTAGTATTGCCGGGTCAACTCACCGGTCAGCACCCGGGTGCTATCGGTTTCCAGGACCAACGCCTGGTCCTCGCTCACAATGTAGACCGTGATGCCCGCGTCGGGCAGGACAGCCGAGCTGGGAAGCGCCGTCGCAAAACCACGCCCGGTGTTTACATCCACGGTGAAAACTCCAACCTGAAACGCACCTCCCTGGGTTGACATGCCGTTGGCATCCATGTCGAGCACGCCGGTGAAGGGCGTGCCGCGGTGGAGTAGAATCACCCGCGAAGCAAATAGCGCATGAATTCTGATTTGAGAGGACAGCAAGTGTCATCGATTGGCAAACACGCCGGCGGTGGTCCTGCGAGCGACCGTGCTCCGGTTCCCGAGCCTTCTTATGCTGAGCGAGCGCGCACGCTGGTGCACGTGGGCCGCATCGGCAGCCTGTCGAGCTTGTCGCGCAAGCAACCCGGCTTTCCTTTTGGCTCGGTGATGCCCTACGCCGCGGAGCAGCAGGGACGTCCCATCTTCCTGATCAGTACCATGGCCATGCACACCCAGAATCTTCTGGGCGATCCTCGCGCCAGCCTGCTGGTGACGCAACCTGATGGCGGCGATCCGCTGGGCGCATCGCGCGTCACGCTGCTCGGAAATGTGCGCGCGATTGCCAAAGAAGAAATTCCGGAAGCGCGCAAGCTCTACCTGGCGAGCTACGACAACAGCAAGTACTGGGTGGATTACGAGGATTTTTCGTTTTACCGCCTGGAGGTGGTGGACGTTTACTACGTGGGCGGATTCGGCGTAATGGGATGGGTTTCCGCTGAGGAATATCGCAGCGCAAGACCCGACCCGCTGGCGGATGCCGCCGCCGCCATCCTGCAGCACATGAATGCCGACCACAAGGATGCGCTCATTCTGCTGGCGCGAGTGCATGCCGGCGTGGAGTCGCAGGAGGCAACCATGACGGCGGTCGACCGGCTCGGTTTCCACGTGCGCCTGCGAACGCCGGAGGGCATGCGAGGCGCCCGCATTGCATTTTCGCGCGAGGTCGGCAATCCGGCGGAAACCAGGAACGTGCTGGTCGAGATGGTGCAGCAGGCGCGCCAGGCGAACACTGCGGACAAAAGTTAAAGAAACACTTTAACGCTATTTACGGCCTACTCACCAGCGGGAGTTCAACGAAGCTGGCCTGGCCGGGGGCGTGGTAGATGCGCTGCACTGCCTTCCGATAATCCTCCGGCTTCGCCCAGAACATGTTGGCGACGAAGCTCTGCGGATTGCGATCGTACAGAGGAAACCAGCTCGATTGCACCTGCACCATCATGCGGTGTCCGGGAAGGAAGACGTGATTGGCCGTGGGTAAGCTGAAGCGATAAAGCAGCGGCTTGCCGGCCGTGATGGGCGCGGGCTTCTCCATGCTCTCGCGATAGCGGCCGCGGAAAATATCAGCTGAGACCATAAGCTGATATCCCCCCATCTCGGGCTGCGCGGCAACCTCGTCGGGATAGACATCGATGACCTTCACCACCCAATCGGAATCCGTGCCGCTGGTGGAGGCAACGAGATTGACGATCGGCTGGCCACTGATCTTGACCGGGGCGGTCAGCGGGTCGGAGACGAAGGCGAGAACGTCAGTGCGGCTGGAGAATTCGCGCTGATCGTCGGCCAGCCACTGCGACCAGGTCTTGCCGTGACTGGAGAAATTGGCTTCGATGGGCCGCAAGCGGAACGGGACCGGCCGCGCCGGATCGGAAACGTATTCGTCAAAGGGCGCATCGGCGGCGGTAGGCGCGGTGAAACTCAGTTTCAGGCCCGCTTCCAGGTACATCGGAATGGCGTGAACCGTGCAACCGCTCGGGCATCCGGCAGGCCAGGCGGGCAGGCGCAGCCAACGATTGGTCCCGGTTTCAAAGGCGGTAACCGGCGCAATGTCGGGAGTGCGCGCGTCGTCTTTCAGGTAACGGGCCAGGAACGGCGCCAGGATGTGCTCGCGAAAATACAGAGCGGTATCGCTGCTGAACTTGACGTCTCCCAGGCTGTTGCCCTCGCGAATTTCCTGGCCGTGATGCCACGGGCCGAGAACCAGGAATATTTTGTCGTTGTTGGTGTCCTTTGGCTTGATCGCCTTGTAGACAGCGATGGCGCCGTAAATATCCTCCTGGTCCCACAAGCTGTGCACCAGCATGACCGGGACCTTCAACGGCTCCCGGGCGAGCAGCTTGTCCACCGCCTGGTCTCGCCAGAAGGCGTCGTAGCTGGGGTGTTCGAGGATTTTGCGCCAGAAGCCGACCTGCTCCAGGCCGTGGCGCCGTCCCAGTTCGCCGGCGGAGCCGAACTGCAGGAATTCGTCATACATGTCGAAGTGGCTGGTCCACCACTTCAGCTTGGAATCGCGCGTCGCCTCCTGATCGTGGATGTATCCCATTCCCTGCTCGCGGAAGGCGCCGTTGTGGAACCAGTCGTCGCCCATCCATCCGTCGACCATGGGATTCATGGGGACGGAGACCTTGAGCGCGGGGTGCGGATTCACCAGCGCCATCAGGGGCAGAAAGCCGTCGTAGGAGATGCCGAGAATTCCGACCTTCCCGTTGCTCTCGGGAAGGTTCTTCACCAGCCAGTCGATGGTGTCGTAAGTATCGGTAGCGTGGTCCACCGGCGTCGGATTCAGCGGGCCGTGCAGCGGCCGGTTCATGATGTAGTCGCCCTCGGAACCGTACTTGCCGCGCACGTCCTGCACCACGCGGATATAGCCGCCTTCGACGATCACATCGGTGGCGTTGTCGTATCCCTCGAGAATCGGTCCCAGGTGGGAACTTTGCGCATGGCTGGTTAGGCGGTTGGCGTCGTACGGCGTGCGCGTCAGCAGGATGGGAGCGTGGCTGGCGCCTTTGGGAACGATAATGACAGTGTGCAGCTTGACGCCATCGCGCATGGGAATCATCACCTCGCGCTTCACGTAATCGAAGCTCGAGGTTACGGCCTCGAACTTGGCGGGAGTTTCGCTGGGCAATGCGGGATACTTCACCTGGGCCGGCGTCTGCGCCAGCGCGGTTCCCAGAAACTGCGCGGCGGCCAGCAGCGCGAGCAGCGGCATCATGAAGCGAGAGCGTCGGTCGAATGTCATCGCAGATCCTTCGCTGGAATGTTCCCAATTCCGAGTTCCTGCACAAGTACGTGTACGGCATGACCCCAATGCAATGCAAGTGGGAAGCAGAAGGAGTTAGGCAGCGCGCGTACCCACGCCGTACAATGCTCCAATGATGCCGCAGACGTTGAAGGCAGCGTGATGTCCCGCTCCATCGAATGGCCGCGAATCCCGAAGCAGCAACGCCGACAGCGCATTCCTCTCATTATTTTCCTTGTCCTGATCGCCGTGATCCTTCTCGGCGGCCGGACGGCGTTGTCCTATTACATTGACGCTCTCTGGTTCGGCTCCCTGGGGTACGCCGACGTGTTCTGGAAGTCGCTGCGACTTCAGTCGGTGGTCTTCAGCGTGTTTGCCGGGCTCACATTCGTCATTCTGTACGGATCGTTTCTTCTGATGAAGCGGGCGTACCTGCAGCATCTGCCCAGCGGCCACACGATTTATGTCGGCGACCAGGCGGTGAATCTGCCGGTCGATTCCATCCTGCGACTGCTGGCGGTGGGCGGCTCGCTGGTGGTCGCCTTCATCGCCGGGGCCGCCATGATGGTGGAGTGGCCGGCGATCGCGCTCTACTGGTATGCGCCGCCGGGCGTCGGCGGTCCCGTCGATCCCATTTTCGGGCGGCCGCTCAACTTCTACCTCTTCTCCCTTCCGGTGTGGCAGCTTGTCTCCGGCTGGCTGCTGGCAATGGCAGTGCTGGCTTGCCTGCTCGCGGTTTTCTTCATCGTGATCACCGGCGGGGCCCGGGCACTGGGCGGAAGCCAGGGCATCTACATTCCCGTGCCGTGGCGCGGACTCTCCATCGGGTTCGCATTTCTGCTGCTGACGCTGGCGCTGCGGACCTATCTGGGACGGTTCGAGCAACTGTTTGAAGATCACACGATCTTCACCGGCGTGGCCTATGCTGACGCCCACGTCATGCTGCCGGGATTACTGGTGGTGACCGTCGCGCTGCTGCTGGGGGCGGTGATGGCCGGGGTGAACTCCGCAATGGTAATGCCGCGCGTGCGCTGGCTGGTGGCGGCCATTATTCCCGCCGCAGTCTGTTTCTTCGCGCTCCAGTTCATCGCCTGGTACGTCACCAGCTTCATCGTCAAGCCGAACGAGCTGGTGCGCGAGCGGCCTTATATTGCGCACAATATCGAACTGACGCGCAAGGCATACGGGCTCGACCGAGTCTCGGCGCACGAGTTTCCGGCGGAAACAACGGTGGAAGCCATCGACCCGGCCCACAACCAGCCGACGCTGCAGAACATACGCCTGTGGGACTGGCGCGCGCTGCAGGACGCGTTGCGGCAGATCCAGGAAATTCGCACCTACTACGACTTTCCGGACATCGACATCGACCGCTACGAACTGGAAGGGACGACCCGCCAGGTGATGCTCGCCGCGCGCGAGTTGAACGTCAACAAGCTGCCCGAAAGCAGCCGCAACTGGATCAACGAGAAGCTGATTTATACCCACGGCTACGGCATCACCATGAACCCGGTGAACGGCTTCACCCCGGAAGGGCTGCCGACCCTGTTGCTGAGCGACATGCCGGTGCAGAGCACGGTGCGCGGCTTGTCGGTGACGCGTCCTGAAATTTATTTCGGCGAGCTGACCAACGCCGACGTGTACGTGAAAACTCGGCAGAAGGAGTTCAACTACCCGCAGGGCCAGGCGAACAGCCTGACCTCCTACGAAGGCCAGGGTGGCATTGTTCTCGGGGGCTTTTTCCGCCGCCTGCTGATCGCACTCGGGCGCAACGATGTCGCCAAGCTGCCGTTCAGCGACGACGTGACGCCGGACAGCCGTTTGCTGATGCGCCGCAACGTGCGCAACCGCGTCATGGCCCTGGCGCCCTTCCTTACCTATGACCAGGACCCCTATATCGTGGTCGGCGACGACGGCAGGCTATCGTGGATCATGGACGCCTTCACCGTCTCGGATGAATATCCCTACTCGCGGCACTACCGCCTCGAAGGCAATCCGATCAACTACATGCGGAACAGCGTCAAGGTGGTGATCGATGCCTACGATGGGGCCACCACCTTTTACGTGTTCGACTCCGAAGACCCGATCATTGCCGCGTATCGCGGCATTTTTCCCAGCCTGTTCAAGGATGCTTCGGCCATGCCGCCGGGGCTGCGCAAACACGTCCGCTACCCCGAGATGTTGCTCAAACTGCAAGCCGACGTTTACGGCCTCTATCACATGGTCGATCCGGAAGTGTTCTACAACCGCGAGGACCTGTGGACGGTGGCGACCGAAGTGGGCATGAACCAGCAGGGCGAGCAATCGACCCAGGTGATCGAGCCGAACTTCGTGCTCATGAAGCTGCCGGGGGAAGACGGCGTGGAATTCGTGGAGATCCTGCCCTTCACTCCGTCTAACCGCAACAACCTGATCGGCTGGATTGCCGGGCGCAGCGATGGCCCTCATTACGGCACGCTGTCAGTCTATGACTTCCCCAAGAACCGGCTGGTGGACGGGCCATTGCAGATCGAGGCGCGCATCGATCAGAACGCGCAGCTTTCAGGACAATTGTCGTTGTGGAACCAGCAAGGCTCGCATGTGCGCCGCGGCGCCCTGCTGGTAATTCCCTCGGGACGCGGGCTGCTGTATGCGGAACCGATTTACCTGCAGGCGGAACGGAGTCCGATGCCGGAGTTGCGCCTGGTGGTGCTCGCCTTGCAGGACCGCCTGGCTTACGGGACCACCTTCGAATCCGCCATGGCAGCGCTGTTTGGAAGCTCTTCGTCCACCAGCGCCGTGGCCAGTTCCGAAAGCGCACGGCCGGCGCCCGCCGGAGGGGCGCACCCTGCGGCCGATCTCAATGGGCTGATCGCAGAAGCAGCCAAAAACCTTGCCGACTACCAGCGCTTGACCTCGGAAGGCAAGCTCGGCGAAGCCGGACAAAAGCTGGAGCAACTGAAGCACGCGCTCGACGAATTAAACAAGCGCCAGCGATAATTCGGGAATTCATGTCATGACCATTGCGAACTTTTTGCACTCACTGAAGACACGTCTGGAGGAAGTCCAGCGCGGCAGCGATACCGAGAGCGCCTCCGGACACGAGACCGAGACGGTGCGCAAGATCGTGCAGCAATTGGATCAGCTGGAGCCGGAGCGCGCCCGCTACATTGCGGCCTTCGCCTACATCCTGAGCCGCGTGGCCCGCGCCGACATGAACATCAGCGAGGTTGAGACCCGGGAAATGGAACGGCAGGTGATCGTGCTGAGCGGGCTTCCACCCGAGCAGGCGATCCTGGTGGTGCAGATCGCGAAAACGCAGGCCACGCTGTTCGGCGGCACGGAGAATTTCCTGGTCACGCGCGAATTCCACGAGATGGCGACGCCCGAGCAGAAGCTTTCGCTGCTCAATTGCCTGTTTGCCGTGGCGGCGGCCGATAAGGTGATTTCCCCGGTCGAAGAACGGGAAATCCGGCTGATCAACGACGAGTTGATGCTCACCCACGACGACTTCATTGCCACCCGCCTGCAATACCGCAAGTACCTGGCGGTCCTCAAGCAAGCCTAGCTCGATTCGTTCAGGCGGCGCTGGGATACGCCATGGTGCTGAGCAGGGCGTTCGCGTCTTGACGCGAATCCAGCCGCGTGTGCTGCGCCACGATGGGCACGTCGCTGCGTATGACGCTCGAAAAATCGGTTTCGCGCGGGATCGGCTCGGGATCGCGAAGATCGTTGAAACGCACGTGAAGTGTCCGCCTTGCCGGCACACTGACGCGGTAGGGCCCCACCGGCTCGCGGTCGCGATAGTAGACCGTGATTTCCACGCGCGCTTCCTGGTCGGAGGCATTCAGCAGGCAGACAGTTTCGTGGCTCGTCATTTGCGGCTGCGGGCCATGGCTTTCCCCGGGAATGTATCCTTCAGCGATGACCCACTCTTTGACTCCGATTGCCTTTCCCATGAATTCCCTTCCTTAGCGTTTTTTCAACCATGTCGCCAGCGCAAGGCCGGCGGCGGCGATGCCACCCAGCGCCAGCAGCGTGCCGCGGCGGGACCTCTCCAGGGCCTGCTGCCGGCGATGAACCAGTTTCGCTTCCGGGTACATGAAGGCTCCGCCGAGCGCGCCGTTCTGCCGCGCCATCTGCATGACTTCCGCCAGGTGCAGCGCGTGCCGCCCGGTATCTTGCGAAATCTGCTCGCGACAGCTGAATCCATCGGCCATGATCAGCGTGGAAAGCCCAGCATTCCGCACCGCCGGAAACAGGACGCGCTCCCCGCACTTCCGCGATAGGTCGTACTTGTCGGCTTCGTAGCCGAAAGACCCGGCCATGCCGCAGCAGCCGGAGTCCAGCACCTCGAAATCCAGACCCATCTTCTGCATCACTGTTTCTTCGGAATCCAGACGCATGATGGCCTTGTGATGACAGTGTCCCTGGACAATCGCCTTGCGGCGGAATTGCGGCGGCTGATAGTTCTCGACCTTCTTCTCCAGAAATTCCGAGAGGGTGAAGGTGTTCTCCATCAGGCGATGGGCGCGGTCGTCGTTGGGCATCAGCCCGTTCAGTTCGTCGCGGAAGACGGAGCAGCAACTCGGCTCCAGCACCACCATGGAGGCGCCGCCGGCAATCTGCGGATCCAGGACGTTCAACGCGCCGGTGAGGTAGGACTTAGCGCGGTCCAGGAAGCCGTAGTCGTAGAGCGGACGCCCGCAGCACAGGTGCCGCGCGGGAACATGGACCTGAAATCCGAAGTGCTCCAGCACCTCCACGGCAGCCTGCGCGGTTTGCGGAAAGAAATAGTTGTTGAACGTGTCGGCCCAGAGGATGACCTTCGGTTTGTCCTGGTTTCGCGGTGCGCGCTGGCGGAACCACGACTTGAAGCTTTGCGGGGCGAACTCCGGAATCCTGCGCTGCAGCGGCATGCCGGCAGCCTTCTTGGCGAGCGCGCTCAGCACTGGGAGTTGAGTGAACAAGATTCACCAGTCCGGGCGCGACCGAAGCCAGCCGGGCCCATTGATCGATGAGTCCGAAGGCATAGGCGTAGCGCGGGCGCAGTCGTCCTTCCCAGTAGTGCGAGAGGAACTCGGCCTTGTAAGTGGCCATATCGACGTTGACCGGACAATCGCCCTTGCAACCCTTGCACGCCAGGCAGAGGTCGAGCGCTTCCTTAACATTGTCGTCGCGCCAGCCGTTGGCGATCACATCGCCATTGAGCATCTCCCAAAGCTGGTGGGTGCGGCCGCGGGTGGTGTGCCGCTCTTCGTGGGTCACCATGTAGCTGGGGCACATGGTGTCGTCGCCGGGGCTCTTCCCTTCTTTGCGGCGGCATTTGCCGATCCCGACGCAGCGCAGGGTCGCGTGCGCGAAGCTGCCATGGTCTTCCGGCCACTGGAAATGTGTTTCCGGCTCCCAAGGCCGATAGTTCGGTCCGAGGCGCAGGTTCTGGTCGATGCGATACGGATCGACGACCTTGCCCGGATTCATCTTCCACTGCGGGTCCCAGATCGACTTGAACTCGCGGAACGCCTGCATGAGGTCCTCGCCGAACATCTTGTGGAGGAACTCGCCGCGCGCCTGTCCGTCGCCGTGCTCGCCGCTCAAGCTTCCGCCGAACTTGACGCAAAGATCGGTGGCTTCGTCCATGAACGAGCGCCACTTCCGGATTCCAGCCTCGCTGGTCAGCTCGAAGTTCACCCGACAATGAATGCAGCCCTGGCCGAAGTGGCCGTAAAGCGCGGGATTGTATTCGTACTTGTTGTAGAGTGCGCGCAACTCGCGCAGATAGTCGCCGAGCTTCTCGGGCGCGACGGCTGAATCTTCCCATCCTGGCCAGGTATCGGGCTGTCCGGGCACGAAGGCGGTAGCGCCCAGGCCGGACTCGCGCACCTCCCAGAGATGGTCCATGTCCTCGTGATCGGTAAAGAGCCTCATGTTGGGCGTGCCCGGCTTGGACTTCAGCATGTCCATGACCTGATGCGCCAGGTCGATGGCATCCTGCTTGCGGTCGGCGCCAAACTCCGCCAAGAGCCAGCCCTTGCCTTCGGGCAACAGCCCGACGTACTTACGGTGCGGGCCGCCTTTCTTCTCGATGTTTTCATAGAGGCGGTGATCGATTCCCTCCAGCGCGGTCGGCTGAAAAGGATCGATGTCGACAACGTGGTCCGCGGCTTCGTATACATCGGGATAGCCGAGCATCAGGATGACGCGTTCGGCCTTGGCATCCATCAGCCTGCACTTGGCTTCCAGGACCGTCACCAGCGTGCCCTCGCTTCCCACCAGGGAGCGCGCCACGTTGAAGCGGCCATCTTTGCCGGGGAGCAACTGATCGAGGTTGTAGCCCGAGACACGGCGCGGAATGGGCGGATACTTTTCGCGAATCAGATCGGCGTAGTGATCGCGCAAGGACTTGAGGTAGCGATAGATGTCGCCGATGCGGCCGCCTTTTCTGATCATCGCCTCCAGGTCCGCGTCGTTCATCCAGCCGACGCTCATGCGGGTGCCGTCGTAGAGCAGGATTTCGAGTTGCTCGATGTTGTTGTCGGTCTTGCCGGACATCTGGGCATGAGCGCCGCAGGAGTTGTTGCCGATCATGCCGCCGAAGCAGCAGTGGTTGTGAGTTGCGGGATCGGGCCCCCACACCAGCCGATTGTTGGATCCCTGCATCGCGTGATCGCGCAGTTCGTCGCAGATGGTGCCGGGGAGCACCCGCGCCCAGCGCTCAGCCAGGTTCATTTCGAGAACGCCATGCATGTACTTGGACCAGTCCATGACGATGGCGACATTGCAGCACTGTCCGGCCAGGCTGGTCCCTCCGCCGCGCGAGAGCACGGGAGCGCCGAACTTGCGGCAGGCGGCGACGGTGCGCACCACATCTTCTTTCGATCGCGGAACCACCACGCCGATGGGCACCTGGCGGTAATTGGAGGCATCCACCGCGTACATCGCCTTGCTGCCCGCGTCGAAGCGGACTTCGCCTTCGACGTTCTCTCTCAGTTCCGCTTCCAGGCCGGCCACATCGACCATAGCAGCGGAACGCCAATCGTGAGGGCGCGCGTCGACACGATTTTTCAGTTCGTCAGGGGCGATCAACGGAATTCTGCTGGCGGACATCGAGGCTCCTTCAGGCGGCAAATTTCTCGGCGTCGGCGCGCTTGAGTTCAAGTCCGATGCCGGGACGCGACAAATCAGGGCGGAGTTCACCCTCCACGAGCTGCGGCAGACCGTCAAAAAACATGCGCTCGATGCGCACGTGATCGTGGAAGTACTCCAGGTTCTTCAGCGGGTCCAGGGCGGCCAAAACATGCGTATGAAGCGCAGGCGCGGTGTGACCCGACAGCGGCACGTGGTGCGCCTGGCAAAGCGCCGCAACTTGCAGCATCGCGGTGACGCCTCCGCAGCGCGTAATATCGGCCTGCTGCACGTCCACGGTGCCCGCGGCGAGCATGCGCTGAAAGTAGAAGATGTCGTAGCCGTACTCTCCGGCGGCGATGTCCATGCGGGCGGGAGCACGATCGCGCAGCAGGCGCAGCCCGTCGAGGTCATCGGACGAGACCGGCTCCTCGAACCAGCGCACGCCGTAGTCGGCGAATATTTCCGCCTGGGAGAGGGCTTGCTTGCGGCTGTAAGCGCCATTGGCATCGACATAGAGTTCCGCGTCCGGTCCGATGGCGTCGCGAGCGACCTGCACCCGGCGGACATCCTGCCGCGCATCGCGGCCGATCTTCATCTTGACGCTCGGGATTCCCTGCTCTACCCAGCCGGATAATTGCTCCGCGAGTTGCCGGTCGCTGTAGGAGGTGAAACCGCCGCTGCCGTAGACCGGCACACCACGGTGCTGCTGACCGAGCAACGTGGCCAGGGGCAAATCCAGCAGCCGCGCCTTCAGGTCCCAGAGAGCGCAATCGACCGCGGAAATCGCCATGGAACAGATTCCAGGCCTGCCCAAGTTGCGAACGCGGCGCCACATGGCCATGTAGGCCGCCGGCGGGGCCATCGCGTCCATGCCCTTCACCACCGCCGCCAGCAGGTCTTGAATCAAGCTCCCGGTTGCGCCGTCGGCATAGGTATAGCCCAGGCCGTGTTCGCCTCCACCGGCCACCCGTACCAGGACCAGCGTGGTGTGGTCCCATTGCAGGGTGCCGTCAGACTCGGGCCGGTCGGTTGGAATCCGGTACACCGAAACTTGAAGGCCATCGACCGGGACCGTACTGGAGGAGAGCGCCATCTATACAGATACGATGAAGAGATTGCGGGAAGTCGATGCCCGCCCTGGGTCCTATCGTGATGCGATGTACATCATCCGGCGCGGCGAGGCCGCGTGGGCTGAGTGCGGGCCATCATCTCAGCTTCCGCATCGTCGTGCTCTTCTTCCACCGAAAGCGGAACCGCTTGATCGATGACGATCGCTACGCCGATGACGGTGACCGGCAGCAGCAGTGCGTACAGCTTCGCCGAAGACTGCAGCCACGTTCCAGTGGCAGCGCCGGCCAGGTACAGCACCCAGATCGAGAAGATGAACCGCGCCTGCCGGAACACGAGGCGCGGTTGTACAGCAGCAATTCTCCCGCGCCGGTGGTCATAGCTGAGAAACGCGCCGTGCGACAGCAGCTGCGCGAGCTTGTTGATCATTCCGGTAACAAATGTCGTGTGCACCGTCAGGGAGCCAACCCGCGTCAGGGTTGCCGTCTGCAGGCCCATGGCGACGGCCAGCAACGCGGGAAGTAGCAGGGTATTCCGGGAATTACCGGCCATGACAAACAGGAGCAGGGCCGCTTCCAGCAGCAGGTTTGCCGATGCGACGTTTCGCGCCTGGCGCCGCGCTCCCACCTCAACCGCGGCCCGGCCCAGAATCGACCCGAACAGAAAGGCCACGATGACCGCCGCGCCGTGGGCTGCATCCACCCATCTGGCCTGCACCGAACTCTGACCCAGGTGCACGGTGGCGCCGGTCATGTGCGCGGTGAAGACGTGGTAGAGGGTCAAGTAGCCGACGATGTCCACGCAGCCGGCGGCAAAAGTCAGCAGCAGGGCGATGACGGCTTTGCTGCGGTTGCGAGCTGCGGGCCAATCAGCGGCGGATCGCACGTCCGGTTGGATGCGCCGGCCTATCCGGCAGCGGCCCGCCACACCGAAGGCTGCGCTCCCTCTACTTGTATCGTTTTACGATACTTATGCGAGATTGGCGCCCCCGGACAGCCATCCACAGACCGCCGGCCCGCATCCCTTCTTACATACAAAAGGGGTAGGCAAAAAGGGGGCAAGTTGACCAAGCACGAAGTTGTGGTGATCACCGGAGCGTCCGCCGGGGTGGGGCGCGCCACGGTGCGTGAGTTTGCGCGCCATGGGGCGTGGATTGGCTTGATTGCGCGCGGACACGATGGTTTGGAGGCCGCCGCGCGGGAAGTCAGGGCGGCAGGCGGTAAAGCCGTGGTCCTGCCCACCGACGTGGCCGATGCGGATGCCGTGGAAGCCGCCGCCGAAACGGTGGAACGGCAGCTCGGCCCGATCGACATCTGGGTCAACAATGCGATGACCTCTGTCTTTTCGCCGATCAAGAAGATGACGGCGGCGGAGTTCAAGCGGGTCACGGAAGTCACCTATCTCGGGTTCGTCTACGGAACCCTGGCCGCCTTGAAGCGCATGCTGCCCCGCGACCGCGGCGCCATCGTGCACGTCGGCTCGGCGCTCGCCTATCGCAGTATTCCGCTGCAAGCGGCGTACTGCGCGGCCAAGCACGCAATACTTGGGTTTCATGCTTCCCTACGCACGGAACTGCTCCACGACCACAGCGGCGTGCGCACTACCATGGTACAGATGCCGGCGTTGAACACGCCGCAGTTCGGATGGGTGAAGAGCCGTTTGCCGCACAAGGCGCAACCAGTGCCGCCAATTTATCAACCCGAGGTGGCCGGCCGCGCCATTTACTACGCGGCGCATCACCCCGGCCGGCGCGAATATTACGCCGCATGCTCGGCGGTGAAGGCGATCTTCGGCAACAAGCTGGCGCCCTCGTTCGCCGACCGCTACCTGGCGCGCACCGGCTACGAATCTCAGCAATACGACGGGCCCGAGGACCCCAACCGGGCCGACAACTTGTGGGAACCAGTCCCCGGCGACCATGGCGCGCACGGCAACTTCGATAGCCGCGCGAAATCGAGCAGTGCCGAGCTGTGGGCGGAAAGTCATCCGGCGGTGGTCGCCACCGCCCTGGCGGCGGCGGCCGCCCTCGGTTACGCGTTCGCCAGGAGCGCCTCACGCCCCGCGGAGAGGGAGCACCGCAAGGCCGCATGAATAACGGCGATCACATCCCCAGCCGCGCCTCCCGCACCTCGCCGCGAAAACTGGTGCGGCTCCACCCCCGCGAAGACAGCTTCGAGGTTAGCCAGAGTCGCGCCGTGCTGTCCACGAACCTGAAAGGATTCATTGAGCACGACACCGCCTACGGTTTCTTTGTTCACCAGACGCGCATGCTCTCCTGCTATCGCTGGCTGATTGACGGCAAGGAGCCGATGCCGGTGGCGCTCTCCAACGTGGAACAGCACTCCTGGATGGGTTACTACCTGCACGCGCCGGAAACCAAGGAGCAGTTCCAGGACCGCGGCAGCGGTGAGATGGAAGCCGTCTCGGAGCGAAGCCTGGAGTTCCGCCTGTCCCGCTTCGTCGGCAACGGCCTGCACGAAGATGTCGATCTCATCAATTACACGCAGCAACCTCTCGACTTCAAACTGCAATTGGAAATCGACGCTGACTTCGCCGACCAGGAAGAGACGGTCCGCAAGCGGCAGCAATTCGGCGAACTGACCCGCGACTGGCGGCAAAGCCCGGATGGCTCCTGGGAGCTGGCGTTCGATTACGTGGCGCGTCATCACTACGAGCACCAGGGAGAGGTTGGCGATCGAAGCATCCATCGCGGCATCGTCGTCCAGGTGGCACACTACGACTCCGATCCCACCTTCCACGATGGTGTGATCACCTTCCAGGTTTCCCTTCAGCCGCTGCAATCCTGGCACACCTGCATCCGGCTGATCACGCAGGTGGAAGGCGAGCCGACCCGCCCGATCTACGATTGCTATTCGTTCCAGGAGACGGAGAACGAATTTGACCGGCGGCGCCGCATCTTCCTCGACGAATCGACCTCCTTCAGCACCGCCGAGACGCAGAGCCTGGCGCCGATGATCATCTCCGCGCTGGAACAGGCCAAGCATGACCTGAGCGCGCTGCGCCTGCACGACCTTGATCAGGGCGATCGCATCTGGACCATGGCGGCCGGTATTCCGATTTTCGTGGCCCTGTTCGGCCGGGACACGCTGACGGCGTCGTGGGAATCGGCGATGATCAGCCCGCACATGATGGAGGGGATTCTCCCGGTGCTGGCACGCCTGCAGGGCGCCACGGTGAACGACTGGCGTGATGAGCAGCCCGGACGCATGTTGCACGAGGCGCATACCGGGCCGTTGGCGTCGCTTGGCTTCAATCCGCGGTCGAGGTATTACGGCGAGGTCACCAGTTCCGGCTTCTACCCGGTGGTGCTTTCCGAACTCTGGCATTGGACCGGCGATAAAGATTTAGTACGCCCGCTCGTCGAACCGGCCTTGAAGGCATTGCGCTGGAAGGACGAATGGTCCGACCTGGATGGCGACGGATTCTACGAATATCAGTCCCGTTCCGTGCAGGGCGTAAAGAACCAGGGCTGGAAGGATTCCGGCGACGCCATCGTCTACGCCGACGGCAGCCAGGTGGAACCGCCGATTTCGACCTGCGAGGAGCAGGCGTTCGTTTACATCGCCAAGCTGCAGATGTCGGAGCTGCTTTGGTGGCTCGACATGAAAGAAGAATCCCACCGTCTGTTCCATGAAGCAGAGGAACTAAAGAAGCGCTTCAACCAGGCGTTCTGGATGGAGGAGCAAGGGTTCTTCGCGCTGGGGTTGGATTCCAAGAGAAGGCAGATCGGCTCCATCACCTCCAACCCGGGGCACTGCATCGCTTGCGGCATCGTGGACCACTCGCTGGTCCGGCGGACGGCGGACCGCCTGATGGCCGACGATATGTTTACCGGGTGGGGCGTCCGGACGCTGTCGGCGGAGCATCCCGCTTACAACCCGTTCAGCTATCACCGTGGTACGGTGTGGCCGGTCGAGCACGGCACCTTCGCGATCGGGTTCATGCGCTACGGATTGCATGAGTACGTGGAGAAAATCTCGCGCGGCATTTTCGATGCGGCGGCGCTGTTCGATTTTCAGCGGCTCCCCGAGGTTTTCTCCGGCCACCCGCGCGACGATCAGCATCCCTTTCCCGGGATGTATCCCA
Source organism: Terriglobia bacterium (assembly GCA_963797035.1). GTDB lineage: Bacteria > Acidobacteriota > Terriglobia > Terriglobales > Acidobacteriaceae > JAIQGF01. The sequence goes on along the minus strand of CAWCOC010000014.1, from coordinate 52,006 downwards.
AGACCAACTGGCCGCAAGCCTGGTCTTCGTCGGCCCTGTATTTGATCGTGCAGTCCATGCTGGGCTTGTATCCCTATGCGCCGTTGCACGCGCTCTTCGTGGATCCGCATCTGCCTTCCTGGCTTCCCGAGATCACGTTGAGCAATCTGCATGTGGGGCAGGCGGTGGTGGCCATCCGCTTCCACCGCGACCGCGACGGCGACACCAGCTACGAGGTGTTGGACAAGCGCGGGCACCTGCACGTGTTGCGACAACCCAGTCCGTGGTCGCTGACGGCTGCACCCACCGAACGCCTGGTAGACGCGCTCTCGAGCGTTCTACCCGGCCGCTGACGAGGTTGGGCCTTGCCGGCCGCGTTGTCTGGGGACTGGAACTCACGCGCTGCGAACAGATGGAATTGTGGCTTGAGAGGCGCGAGGCCGGAACGCTATAAGCGGAAGCTCTTGGACCAGCCGCCGCCGGTCATTTTCTCCTCCGCGATATTTCCACCCCAGGAGCCAACTGAAGCCGGCGCGCACAATGGGTGCGATCATCCGATTCCGGCGCTCGTAACCCGCGATGACTCCCATCGCCTCCTCTTCGCCGAGGAAACGATGCACCGCGTCGAAACGCCGCGAACCCACGAGCACTTCTTCGCCGCCCCGCGCTTCGATGTTGCGCACCCAGTCGGAATCACGGCCGAAACCGTTCACCACCACCGCCTCGGGAATTTCCTTCCGGTACTCGACGACTTCCAGGACCGTCTGACGTTTCAGGCCGGTTCGACGGCCGACATGAATCAGCAACAGCAAGCGCGTCCCCAGCAACCAACCCAGTCGCCAGCGGTACAGGTACACGGGCGCGCGAAACAGATGCCACATCATGCCCTTGCGCTTGATTGAGACCATAACCGTTCGACTGTTCGCCTACCCTCCATTATGGCACTTGTCAGAGCCTTTGGCGGGACCTGGTAAGACGCCTTGGCTCACCGCAGGCATCCCGCATCTGCTGCATGAGGAGCCGTTGTGCGCGACTCTGATAGTGGTGGCGCGAGGTCACGATGCCAACGATGCGAGTGCTGTGCTTGCCGGCAATCGGAATGAACCTGCATCCCGGTTGGGGCTGCGCCGCCATGGCTGGGACCGCCGATACACCCATTCCCGCGGAGACCATCGCCAGGATGGTGGCGAACTGGCCGCTTTCAAAGACTACGCTCGGCGAGATCTTCGACTTGTGACACGCCGCGATCAGGCTGTCGCGAAAGCAGTGGCCCTCCTTTAACAGCAGAAACGGTTCGCGGCTCAGTTCCGCCAGACTGATCGAGGCACGCGAGGCAAGGCGATGTTGCTCCGGAAGGACGGCATAGAACTTCTCTTCGAACAGCCCCTCGCTGGGCAGCTCGCTTCCAGGAATCGGCAAGGCCGCGACGGCGATATCAAGCGTTCCTTCCTGCAATCGCTGCAGCAGCACCGGCGTGATGTCTTCGAAAATCTTGATGGTGATGAGCGGATGCCGCGCCGTGAAGCCATTCAGCAACCTGGGAAGCAGGTAGGCGGCGATGGTCGGAATGATGCCGACGACCACCTCGCCCTTCTCGTTGCCGCACATTTCGCGAACTTCGGTCTTGGCATCCTCCAAGTCGCGGAGAATGCGTTCCGCCTTCGACAGAAAGGCTTTGCCGAACACCGTCAACCTGGCCGTGCGGGGCAGGCGGTCGAAGAGCCGCGCGCCCAACTCCGCTTCGAGCTTCAGGATCTGTTGCGACAGAGACGGCTGGGCGACGTGCTCCACCTCCGAAGCGCGGGTGAACGTCCCGTGACGGGCGATGGCGCAGAAATACCGAAGCTGGTGAACTTCCATGGGACCTCAGCAAAAAACCTGCGAGACGCAAATCCTATATAATTTATAGGAAATATATATTTTACCTCCTGCGTCCGCAGGACGAAGATGAGGGCATGATGGAAAAAGAAATCGCCGTCGCCGCGGGGGCTGGCCCCCACACCCAGGAGCAAATCACGTCAACGGAAGCGAAGTGTCCGGTAGCGCATGGCGCTCGCAGGGCCCAGACCAATACCGACTGGTGGCCGAACCAGCTGAACCTCAAGGTCCTGCACCAGCACTCTCCCCTGTCGGATCCGATGGGCAAGGAGTTCAATTACGCGGAAGAATTCAAGAGCCTCGACCTCAATGCCGTCGTCAAGGACCTCCACGCCGTGATGACGGACTCGCAGCAGTGGTGGCCGGCTGACTTTGGCCACTATGGGCCGCTGTTCATTCGCATGGCGTGGCACAGCGCGGGCACCTATCGCATCGGAGATGGCCGCGGCGGGGCCGGTTCTGGCGCGCAGCGTTTTGCGCCTCTCAATAGCTGGCCGGACAATGTGAACCTGGATAAGGCGCGCCGATTGCTCTGGCCGATCAAGCAGAAGTACGGACGGAAAATCTCCTGGGCCGACCTCATGATTCTCGCCGGAAATGTTGCATTGGAGTCGATGGGGTTCAAGACCTTCGGTTTCGGCGGCGGGCGCGAGGACGTGTGGGAGCCGGAAGAGGACATTTACTGGGGCCCGGAGGGCAAGTGGCTGGCGGACGAGCGCTACAGCGGCGATCGTGATCTGGCCAATCCCCTGGGCGCGGTCCAGATGGGCCTGATTTACGTGAATCCGGAAGGGCCCAATGGAAATCCGGACCCAATCGCCGCTGCCCGCGACGTCCGCGAGACGTTCGCCCGTATGGCGATGAATGACGAGGAGACGGTTGCGCTCATTGCCGGCGGGCACACCTTCGGCAAAACGCACGGCGCTGCCGTTCCTGCCGACTATGTCGGTCCTGAACCCGAGGCCGCCGACGTCGAGGAGCAGGGCCTCGGCTGGAAAAACAAGTTTGGCACCGGCAAAGGCGATGACACCATCGGCAGCGGCCTGGAGGTCATTTGGACCACGACGCCGACCAAGTGGAGCAACAACTTTTTCGCCAACCTGTTCGGCTACGAATGGGAGCTGACCAAGAGCCCGGCCGGCGCCCACCAGTGGAGACCGAAGAATAGCGCAGGCGCCGGCACGGTGCCGGATGCGCACGACCCGGCAAAGCATCACGCCCCATCGATGCTGACCACTGACCTGGCCTTGCGGTTCGACCCTGCGTACGAAAAGATTTCACGTCGTTTCTACGATCATCCGCAGGAATTCGCCGATGCCTTCGCCAAGGCTTGGTTTAAGTTGACGCATCGCGATATGGGACCGATCTCCCGTTATCTCGGACCGCTGGTTCCCAAGGAGCCGCAGTTGTGGCAGGACCCGGTGCCTGCGGTGGATCACAAGCTGATCGACGACAAAGACGCTGCTGCTCTGAAGGCGAAGGTCCTCGCGTCGGGTCTGTCGATCTCCGAACTGGTCTCGACGGCATGGGCTTCGGCCTCGAGCTTCCGCGGGTCCGACAAGCGCGGTGGCGCGAACGGAGCGCGCATTCGCCTGGCGCCGCAGAAGGATTGGGAAGTGAACCAGCCGGCCCAACTGGCCAAGGTGCTGCAGAAGCTGGAAGCGATCCAAAAGGAGTTCAACAGTTCGCAAGCCAACGGCAGCAAGGGGAAGAAAATCTCGCTCGCCGACCTGATCGTTCTCGCCGGCAATGCCGCCGTCGAGGAGGCTGCGAAGAAGGCCGGTCACGAAGTAAAAGTTCCCTTCGCGCCGGGGCGCACGGACGCATCGCAGGAGCAAACCGATGTGCACTCCTTCGCCGTCATGGAGTTTTGGGCGGACGGGTTCCGCAACTACCGCCGCAAGGGAGAGCCGAGACCGGCAGAGGAGCTGCTGTTGGACCGGGCCCAGTTGCTGACGTTGACTGCCCCCGAAATGACGGTCCTCATGGGTGGGCTGCGCGCGCTGAATGCGAACGTCGGTCAGTCCAAGCACGGCGTCTTCACCAAGCGACCCGGTACGCTCACCACTGACTTCTTCGTCAACCTGCTCGACATGGGGACGGAGTGGCAGCCCGCGGCCGAGGGTGTCTATGAAGGACGCGATCGCGCAACCGGCGAACTCAAGTGGACCGCCACTCGGGTTGACCTTCTCTTCGGTTCCAACTCACAGCTCCGGGCAATCGCGGAAGTCTATGCATGCAGCGACTCGAAGGCGAGGTTTGTGAAGGACTTCCTGGCTGCCTGGAACAAAGTGATGAACCTCGATCGCTTCGATCTGGCCTGAGCTCGGCGGAGCACGAGATGTCAAGTGGCCTTCGGTTCATCGTTGGCATCGGCAAGACCGAAGTTCGTCATTTTCTCGGGGCGCGCGGCGCATCGCGCGTCCCGAGCTTCTTTCAACCGAATAATCTGGCGCAGAATTTTGCCGGGCTAGGCATCGCGGTAGTCGTCAAACTTTGTCGCCCGCAGCTCCGTCGACACCCATGATGACGATCATCGCAGTCACGACGCTTTCCCCGCGAGTTCGCCGCGCTCGCCGAGGATGTAAGCCTCCACCGCCTTGGCGAACCCCTCCTCTTCATTCGAGGAAGTCACCCGTTGCGCCTGGCGCTGTATTTCCGGGCTGGCGTTGCCCATGGCGATACTCAGCCCGCTCTTCTTGAACATGAGCACATCGTTGGCCATGTCGCCGATGGTGGCGATCTGCGCCGGCGAAATGGACAGCGCCTGCGAGAGCACCTCGACCACGTGCCCCTTGTTGGCGTCGGGATGCGTGACATCAAGATAATAGGGTTGCGATCGCGCCGCGGAAACGTGGTTGCCGCAGTCGCGCTGCACCTCGGCTTCACAGCGAGCTACGGCGGCGTAGTCATCGCTGATGCCGACGATCTTCGCGACGCGGTCCAGATGGGAGCTAAACTCGGGTACAACCGCGGGCGGGAACTTCACCGTCCACTGCTCTCGCGCCACGTGCGGAGCTTTGGGATCGCGCACCAGCCAGTCACGATCGGTGTAAACCCAGCAATCCAGTCCATGACGTCCGATTGCCTCTAGGACCTTGGTCGCCGTATCCGCCGGCACGAAGCTCTGCGTCATCACTGACAAATCCGGGTGGACAAAGACTCCGCCGTTGAACGCCGCAATCGGTTCCTTCAGCCCGAGCGCGTCGATCAACATCTTCATGCCCAGCGGCGGCCTCCCGCTGGTGATGCTGAAGGCGATGCCGGTGTTCTTAAGGCGCTTCACCGCTTCAACCGCCCGCGCGGTCAGCACCTTCTCGTTGGTCACCAGCGTGCCGTCCACGTCGGCGATTACCAGTCTGATGTTGCTTGTCATGTGCGCTCCTCACCAAACGCTAAAGCCCGAAGCGGCGTGCCGGCGTGATCGGCTCCCACCCCAATCCGCATGTCACCTCTTGATCAGCGAGCGGGCTTCGCTGACGACGTGTTCCGGTGTGAAGCCGAAGTGCGTGAGCAGGTCTTTGATCGGCGCGGAGGCGCCGAAATCATAGCGGGCGATCACGCGCCCTTCCGAGCCGACATATTCACGCCAGCCCAACCCGGTGCCGGCCTCAACCGCGATTCGCGCCCGCACCTGCGGCGGCAGCACGCTGTCCCGGTACTCCTGGCTTTGCTGCTTGAACAGTTCCCACGAAGGCATGCTGACGACACGGCTGCGAATGCCTTCCGATATCAGTTGCTCGTGCGCCTGCACACAAAGCTGGACCTCCGAACCGGTGGCCATCAGCACGACCTCCATCTCTCCCGGCGAATCTGCCAGAACATACGCCCCGTGCCGCAGGCCCTCGGCGCTGCCGTACCTGGCGCGATCGAACGTCGGCACCGCCTGGCGCGTGAGCACCAATGCAATGGGCCGGTCCTTTGAGTCCATTGCCACTCGCCACGCCTCTGCCGTCTCATTGGCGTCGGCGGGACGAATTACCACCATGCGCGGAATCATGCGCAACGACATCAGCTGCTCGATCGGCTGGTGCGTCGGCCCGTCCTCGCCCAGTCCAATCGAGTCGTGCGTGAACACGTAGATGACAGGCTGGTCCATGAGCGCGGACAGCCGGATCGCCGGACGCATGTAGTCGGAAAAGATCAGGAAGGTCGAGCCGAAAACGCGAAGCTTCGAAAGCGCCATACCGTTCAGAATGGCGCCCATGGCGTGCTCGCGTATGCCAAAATGGAAATTCCTGCCGCGGTAATCGTCGCCCTCGAAGTCGCCTGCGCCGGCGATGCGCGTCTTAGTGGAAGGCGCCAGGTCTGCCGATCCGCCGATCAGCCAGGGCACGTGCTTCGCGATCTCATTCTCCACCGCCGAACCGCTGTCGCGTGTCGCTTTGCCCTTGGAATCTGCCGGGAACGCCGGAATCTCGGAGTCCCAGCCGTTCGGCAGCTCACCCTTTTGCATCATGTCCCATTCGTCGGCGAGGGTGGAATCGTGCTTGCGGAAGTCGGTGAGCGTCTCCTTCCATTGCCGCTCCCAACTGTCTCCGCGCTCCTTGGCCTGGCGCATGTAATCGAACACCTCGGGTGGCACCAGGAAGTGCTCGTCGGGCGGCCAGCCGTAAGCTTTCTTGGTCAGCCGAATTTCTTCTTCTCCCAGCGGTTCGCCGTGAGCGGCCGAGGTGTCGTGTTTATTGGGTGCGCCCCAGGCGATGTGACTGTCAACGACGATCAGCGACGGCCTCGCCTGTTCCTTCTGCGCGTTGCGGATTGCGACGTCGAGCAGTTCGAGATCGTTCGCATCGCCGACGCGCAGCACGTTCCAGTGGTAAGACATGAAGCGGGCCGCAACATCGTCGGAAAACGCCAGCGCCGTGTGCCCTTCGATGGTGATGTGGTTGTTGTCGTAGATCCAAATCAGATTCGACAGCCCGAGATGCCCGGCGACCGACGCTGCTTCCTGCGACAGGCCTTCCATCAGATCGCCGTCGCCGCAAAAAGCGTACACGCGATAATCAACTAACTTCTGCGTATCGCGGTTGAAATGCGCGGCCAGCCAGCGCTCCGCAATGGCCATGCCCACCGAATTCGCTACGCCTTGCCCCAGCGGGCCGGTTGTGGTTTCCACGCCCGGCGTCAGCCCATATTCGGGATGCCCCGGCGTGCGCGAGCCCCACTGCCGGAAGTTCTTCAGCTCTTCCAGAGTCAGGCCGTATCCCGTCAGGTACAGCAGTGAATACAGCAGCATGGACGCGTGGCCATTGGAGAGGATGAAGCGGTCGCGGTTCGGCCAGTGGGGATTCGCCGGATTGTGCCGCAGATAGCGGTTCCACAGGACGAACGCCACCGGCGCCAAAGCCATCGGGGTGCCCGGATGCCCGCTGTTGGCCTTCTGCACCGCGTCCATGGCCAGCGTCCGGATGGTGTTGATCGTGAGCAACTCCAACTGCTCTTGGGGCCTCTCGGCCACCCTGTCGCCGCGATGAGCACGAGTGGCAGTATTGATTTCGATCACCGCTGCCGGCGCGGAAATGCGGGATTTATCCAGCGCGGATTGCCGCTTCGCCATGTGCCGCCTTTCTGGTCCGAGTGTCTGCCCGGGCCCCGTTTCGGAGCTGCGTCGTCCTTTGCCTCCCTCAGCCAGATGAAGTGCAACCGCACATTAAGCCGCCCTTCGTGCTTGTTGGACCGACTTCAGGAACTTCAGCAGGTCGGCGTTGACTTCATCTTGGTGCGTAGCTGTCAGGCCGTGCGGCCTGCCCGGATAGTAAATTTCCTGCGCCCCTTGGATCAGCCTGGCCGATTTCTTCGCTGAATCCTTGATCGGCACGATCTGGTCGTCCTCACCATGCATGACCAGCGTGGGCACATCGAATTTCTTGAGGTCCTCGGTAAAGTCGGTCTCGGAAAATGCCTTGATGCTGTCGTAGGCGTTCTTCAGGCCAGCTTGCATGCTCCACAGCCAGAACTGGTCCAGGATCCCCTGCGAGACGCTCGCGCCCGGACGATTGGCGCCATAAAACATTGTTGCAAAGTCTTTGTAGAACTGGGAACGATCTTTCGCGAGACTGCTCCGCAGTCCGTCGAACAGATCGATCGGGAGTCCCTCCGGATTGGAGGCGGACTTCACCATGATCGGCGGCACCGCGGCAATGAGAACGGCTGCGGCCACTCGCTTGGTGCCGTGCCGTCCGATGTAGCGCGCCACTTCGCCTCCGCCGGTGGAGTGCCCCACCAGAGTGACGTCCTTGAGGTCCAGCGCCTCAATGACGGCTGCCAGATCGGCGGCGTATCCGTTCATGTCGTTCCCGGATGAAGCCTGGCTCGAACGCCCGTGGCCACGCCGGTCGTGCGCGACCACGCGGAATCCATTCTGGGCGAGGAAAAGCATTTGTCCGTCCCATGCATCGGAATTCAGTGGCCACCCGTGCGAAAGCGTAACCGCCGGGCCTTGGCCCCAGTCTTTGTAGTAGATAGTCGTGCCATCCTTCACCGTGATTGTGCTCATATGAATCTTCTCCCCTCGGCGAGCAGAACTACTCGCAGTTGGTTGCCTTACTTGGTGGGTACCAGTATCGGAGCGCCTTTGTTTTTCACGAGAAACACGACGAATTTCGCCGGCTTGGTTTTGCTTGCGTTCCGCCCGACGACGTGGACATCATTCGGGCCTTCGTAGAAGGTCTGACCAGGTGTCAGGGTCACTTCCTTTCCGCCTCTCACCTGCATCACGATCGAGCCTTCCAGCACATAAACAAATGCATACGCATTGTGGCGATGTATCGGGTCGGAAGAGCCCGGCGGATATACCACGGTGATCATCACACCTTCTTTGCCGGGATACTCTGTCAGGTCTTTTGATATGAGCTGCGTGACCTTAGCCTCCTGTGCAACCATCGCCGTAGACATGAGACAGACCAGCACCAGACCCACTCTTGCGAACCTCATAACCTAACCTTTCGTTTGCACAAAGCCATGCACTCTGTATTCGATCGGTACGTCGCGGTTACGCTGGTGCACCACGCGTTCCGCTTCGCCGCGCAGCCACTCTTCATGCAGCCGACTTTTGTGCTGCGGCCTGAGTGAGCCAGGTCTCGAAACGGGTCTCGCCGAGTCGCGCGTTGTTGCCCGGAACCAGGGTTTTCTCGCTGATTTTCGCTCCAGAGTAACGCGCGTTCGGATCAGCAATAACTTCGCGAGGATCTTTCAATGCGGCCAAGCAGCGGCGGACCAGTTCGTCCAGACGGAACTGCTCCGGGCCTCCAATTTCGACAATCCCGTTTGCCGCCGGGCCTACGGCGACCCTGGCTACCAGACTGGCGACGTCGTCGGCAGCCATTGGCTGGAAAAACACGGGAGGCAAATGCACTTTGCCGCCGACCATGGACCAGTCGGCAAGGCCCTTGAGAAACTCGAAAAACTGGGTTGCGCGCACGATGGTGTAGGGGATGGAAGATTCTTGGATCAGCTTCTCCTGGGCGATCTTGCCCCGGAAGTAGCCGCTTTCGGATAGCCGGTCGGTTCCCACCACCGACAACGCAACGTGATGTCCTACGCCTGCGGCTGCTTCAGAGGCGAGGAGGTTGCGAGTTGATGTTTCGAAGAACTTCAGGACGGCTGCGTCCGCCCATTCGGGAGAGTCTGATACGTCAACGACAACCGAGCCGCCTTTCAGCGCTTCGGCCAGTCCCTCGCCCGTAACCGTGTTGACGCCTGTGTTGGGGGCTGCTGCGATGGCCTCATCTCCGTGTTCGCGAAGCCTCTTGACAACTTTTGATCCAATGCGGCCAGTACCGCCAATGACTACGATCTTCATAACTTCTCCTTATGTTCTGCCCGGATGTCGCAAACATTGCATCGAGCTCAAATGAACCCGTGATGTTGCCGGCCATTTGCGAACCGCCAGTTCAGGAATTTGTGGAACGGTTCTGGTTGCCTTCTTGCGTTATCGCTGTGAGGTTGACCTGTATGTAATGGACGTGGTCGAGCGCGCGCTGCATAAAAGGCAGGAGTCTCTGGTTCCTCGAACCGCAGCGCTCAAGTTTGGAAAACCTTTTTTGATGATTCATCACGCGGAGGAAAGGTTGCGCGGCTTGGGACCAATTTCAGCTTACATTATGTAAATTTACGCAGCTGGCTCATGCCCCTGAGAGAGATCCTGCCCGATAACGACAAGCAGCGATTTCGACGGGGGCATGAGCAGATGAAAGGCTGCTTCCAAACTCGTGCCCGTCATGACCACCTTCAGGTTCCGCGCTGTGCCGGCCTTATGCGTGCAGCACCGTGGAGCTTCTGTTTCAAGAACCGAAGAAAAACCATGAGGGCTGCTTTCCAGCTTGGCGAAGAGATCGCTGGCGCTCCTCTCCTTGGCCTCGTCAGCGCTAATGAGGTTCGGCGCTGCCATTCTTCTGGTACCTCTCCACTCACGTTAGACGCCATTCCGGCGCAAGCCGCACACGCTGAGAAACCAAAAGTTCTGTTTATTTTTCCCGTCAATCGCCGCAATATCCCCAATACACCCAGCGGCAAACTAAGTCACCAGTTCGACGTCTCGTTTTACCGTCCCGACTTGAACCGGGTTTCATCCGGCACCCGCAGCATCAGCGAAGCGAAACGTAAACACCCGGTTTGCGTGGACTGAACTCGCTGTCTTTGCATCTCATCCAGGTGAAGAGGTGTGGAAATGCAGACGCTACAAACGCTCCCCGATTTGTCCGCCTCCCCGCTGGCCCCCGACGAACTCTCAAGAACGGATGCGTATTGGCGGGCAGCCAATTATCTTTCCGTGGGTCAGATTTACTTGTATGCAAATCCGCTTTTGCGTGAGCCACTCCGTCTGGAGCACGTCAAGCCGCGCTTGCTCGGTCACTTCGGCACGACACCGGGACTCAACTTCATTTATGTGCATTTCAACCGCATTATCAAAAAATACGATTTGAACGTCATTTACATTGCCGGACCGGGACATGGTGGACCGGGCATGGTGGCGAATGCCTACCTGGAGGGAACTTACACTGAACTCTATTCCAACATTCGCCGCGACACGGAAGGGCTACGGCGCTTGTTCAAGCAGTTCTCGTTTCCCGGCGGAATTCCCAGTCACGACGCGCCCGAGACGCCCGGCTCCATCCATGAAGGCGGCGAACTGGGCTATTCGCTGAGTCATGCCTGCGGAGCGGCATTCGACAATCCTGATCTGCTGGTTTGCTGTGTCGTCGGCGACGGTGAGGCAGAGACGGGTCCACTGGCAACCAGCTGGCATATCAATAAATTCCTCAACCCTATTCACGACGGCGCGGTACTTCCGATTCTCCACCTGAATGGCTACAAGATCGCGAATCCCACCGTGCTGGGGCGAATGGATGACAGCCAACTGGAGAAGATGTTCACCGGTCTCGCATGGAAGCCCTATTTCGTCGAGGGACATGAGCCGGAACACATGCACCAACTCATGGCGGCCACACTCGACCACGCAGTCGAGGAGATTCGCGCCATTCAGGAAAACGCGAGGGCCAATCACGACGCGGCCATGCCATCCTGGCCCATGATCATCCTCCGTTCACCCAAAGGCTGGACCGGTCCGAAAGAGGTGGACGGCAAACCAGTCGAAGGGACGTGGCGGGCGCATCAGGTGCCGGTTGCCGATATTCAACAGAAGCCGGAGCATCTCAAAATTCTGGAAGCATGGTTGCGCAGCTATCGGCCCGAGCAACTCTTCACCGAAGAAGGCCGGCTACGAGATGAACTTGCGCAGTTGGCGCCCCAGGGGAACCGGCGAATGAGTGCCAATCCTCACGCCAACGGCGGTCTGTTGCTGCACGATCTGGTGATGCCTGACTTCCGTGAACATGCGGTCAAAATCACCAATCCGGGTCGCGATTATGCCGAATCGACACGCGTGCTGGGGCATTTCTTGCGCGATGTGATGAAGTTGAATCTCGGCGCCAGGAACTTTCGCGTCTTTGGCCCGGATGAAACCGCCTCGAACCGCCTCGAAGCTCTGTATGAAGTGACTGACAAAGAATGGATGGAGCCACTCCTGCGCGTCGACGAACATCTCTCGCGCGACGGTCACGTGGTCGAGATGCTCAGTGAACATATGTGCCAGGGATGGCTCGAGGGATATCTGCTGACTGGCCGCCATGGATTCTTCTCCTGTTACGAGGCCTTCATTCATATCGTTGACTCGATGTTCAACCAGCATGCGAAATGGCTGAAGGTAACTCACACCATCGAGTGGCGGCGCCCGATTGCCTCCCTCAACTACCTGCTCACTTCGCACGTGTGGCGGCAGGACCACAACGGATTCACCCATCAGGACCCAGGTTTTATCGATCACGTCGTGAACAAGAAAGCCGACGTCGTACGAGTGTATCTGCCGCCGGACGCAAACTGCCTGCTGTCGGTGGCTGACCACTGCTTGCGCAGCCGCAACTACGTGAATGTCATCGTGGCGGGCAAGCAACCGGAGTTGCAGTGGCTCGACATGGAATCGGCCATCGTGCACTGCACGAACGGGATCGGCATGTGGGATTGGGCCAGCAGCGACGGCGACAGTGAACCCGACGTGGTTATGGCGTGCGCCGGGGACGTGCCGACCCTGGAGACACTGGCGGCGGTTTCATTGTTGCGTCAACACTTCCCCGATCTGAAGATCCGTGTCATCAACGTGGTTGACCTGATGACGATTCAGCCCTCGACGGAGCATCCACACGGCCTCCCAGACCGCGAGTTCGATTCTTTGTTCACGACCGACAAGCCCATCATCTTCGCCTATCACGGGTATCCCTGGCTGATTCACCGGCTCACCTACCGCAGGCGCAATCACGTCAATTTGCACGTCCGCGGATATAAGGAGGAAGGAACGACGACCACGCCCTTCGACATGACGGTGCTGAATGAACTCGACCGCTTCCACCTGGCGGGAGATGTTGTGGACCGAGTGCCGAAACTGCAACGGGTTGGCGGACATTTCAAACAGATGCTGCGCGACAAACTGGTGAAGCACAAACAGTACATTTGTGAACACGGAGAGGACATGCCGGAGATCAGGAACTGGAAGTGGGATGGCTAGCGGGGATGGTCCTCTCGGTTCCGGGTTAGCAATCCTCCATTCCTGGTGTTCTTCAACTCACCGCTAGGATCCTAGGAATGGTGGCCAGGGACGGAATCGAACCGCCGACGCCAGCCTTTTCAGGCGCGGCGTCATTAGGCTTTTCAACTACTTAGAAGGCCGCCGAGGACTGCCAAAACCTTCCAAGTACGTCGAAGACGGCTCCGCCACAGGTAAGGACCGCAGGTGAAAAATGCGGGCCGAACAAACGCGCAATCCTTGTGTCCGCGCGGCTCCGGCCACCCACTTTCTGGTGGTGCCGAAGAAGGGATTCCTTCAGCGCCGGGCGGAAAACGTCAGGCCCGGCTGTCGTGCGCCGCTCCTACACAGGCCCGGAAGCGATTGGGCCAAAATCCAAATGACGAGCCTGCTGTCGGGAAGCGACGTCAATTTTAGGCACAAACAGGCACAAAATCGTCGAGAGATCCCGCCCAGCAAGAGGCGCTTATCGCCATCTCCACTCCCTTGCTGATGATGGCCCTCTTCGCCGCAATCGGGCGTGGTCATACGGCTTACATCGCATCGAGAGGCTGGATCGACTCCGGCTGGACCTGTTCCATCACTCTATCCGGCATGAGAACAGTCGTCAGTGACCCACCTCAGAAGTGGTAGCGCCAACTTAAGTCATTCCTGTCCAGTTTGGGAAGGCGGTTGGCACGGCTGCCCTCAAGCGGCGCTTGAGGGCAGATGCTTTACAAGTTGTGCGATGTCGTTTGCGTGTCCTATCCCGTCCTCTTTTGCCGCTAGTTTATCAGTCGTACGCGGTCGCGGTTCTCGATGGGGAGCCCTCAACATCAGCAGTTCCTGACGCAGAGCCAAGTTCTCCAGCAGCAGATCGCTGCGGGAGCGTGGCGATGAATTTACGTTCGCCAACACCGTGCAGACACCGTTCGCGACCGCGAAGAAGATCACGAACCCGGCTATGTAAATTGCAACCATGGCAAATCCTCCGGCGTGCCTCCTTTCCGATCTTGTTCGCGGCCAACTCTACCTCAGACCGGAGCCCTCGTTTGTGAAGCGACTGAGAAGTCGTCGCGCCAAGTTGAGCCGTTCTTATCCAGTTTGGGAAAATCAACGCCCAGGGTAAGCAATTGTATGGTGCCAGAAACTCATGCTGCGCTGCGCTGGGATTAATTTGGGAATGAGCGCACATCCAGAGTGCCACTCCGACTGTTCCCGATTGGACTGTGGCAGCCGATATCCTCCTTCGACGAGAGCCAGACGAGGAAGAAGACGAAGAGGAAGATGACGGCAACGGCAAAGGAGGATGACGACGAAAACGAAGAGGAACAAGAAGACGACGGCTACTCGGAATGAATCCCATTGGACTTAACTCACCGGGTGCGATGGCCGCTGTACCAGCATTGCGGTGTTGATTCAGCTTAGGGTTGGTTTTAGGCCATCTTTAAAGCCTGCGAAAGGAAAAATCTCGACATGGCACTCCGGTCAGAATCCAGCCGCAGTCGAACCGTCGCCGCTCCTGGTTCCAGTGTTCGTAGCTGGTGCTTGATAGAACGAAAGGATGCGTTGAAAAAGCCCGGGGGAGCACAGGCCATACATTGCGAAGGCAAGGGTTACCTGAGCCAACAAGGCTCGGCTTTGCGCTGGCTTGCACCGACGCATGAGCGGTTCGACAGAATGCAGGAGCGCTCTGTGTCAGCGGAACAATGACTTGCGTTTGCGCCGGCCAAGCCTCACCCACTTGGGTGCTGACATCGAACAGCTATTTGGCATGGAAGCCCCGCACGGAGATAGCCTTCGGTGGATATGCTTCACTTCTTCGAAGCGTGTCCAATTATGATTTCGTTGGTCTCCATCAGGTCCGCTATGTTGGAACCCCTCGTCATCAACGGAGCCGATGTCAACTGACTGAACTATGCCATCGTCCAACGTAATGCGGAGTTGCTTGCCAATATTGGCCCGGAGAGCTTCTCGGACTTCTGCTCGTGTCATCTCCAGTCGGGTCATCTCGACACCAACCCCTCCTCACTGCTCAATAATTTTCGGCAGAGTTGCAAACCACAATTGATTTACCAGGTGACCCTACCAGCGGTACAAGCTGGCGCCCCAGGTCCAGCCTGCGCCGATGGCTGCGAACAAGAGCAGATCACCTTCGTGGATGACGCCAACGCGGTTTACCTGGTCCAGCAGCAGCGGGACTGAGGCTCCGGCAGTGTTTGCACATGATTCCAAGTTCGTTCGCATCCGGCCATATGGGACATCAAGCACCTCGGCGGTGCGTTTGAGGACACGAGACGAGGCCTGGTGCGGAAGAATCATGGAGACATCACTGAGTCTCAGCCGATTCATGCAGAGAATCTGCTGGATGCACTCGGGCAGGGCGGTGGTGGCCTTTTCGTAAACCGCCTTTCCGTTCATCGAGAAGTAGGCCTCTCCCGGGTAGACGGTAAAATGATCCATTCCTTCGCCGTCGGCCAGGAGAATGCTTGAAAATAGCCCAAGGTTCCGATCTTTTCTTTCGAGGACCACGGCGCCGGCGCCGTCGCCGAAGAAAGCGCATTTGCGGTCGTTCCAATCCGTGATTTTGGAGAAAGTATCGGCTCCAATCACCAGTACATGTTCGTACGTGCCATTCTGAATAAATTGGCCGGCTATCGTAACGCCGTAAAGAAACCCGGAACACACCGCTGCCACATCGAACGCGGCGCAGCCGTTACGAATGCCCAGCTTGGCCTGAGCAATGCATGCCGATGACGGCGCCTTACGATCGGGTGTCGAAGTCGCTACGATGATCAAGTCGATTTCGTTTGGTTCCAGCCCGGCGGAAACGATAGCGTTCATGCCCGCACAGGCAGCCAGATCCGACGTGTATTCCTCTGGCTCAGCGATGCGCCGCTCGCGTATCCCTAAGTTTTCGACAATCCACTCCGGAGAGGTAGCCAAATCCCCGACCACTTCTTCATTTGTGACTACCCTGGCCGGCACATATGAACCCGTGGATTGAATGTGGACACTATCAAAGTGGCTGTTTCGGCTTGTCATCCCCCTCCAATCCAGCGCGGCACGACGCATCTGACCTGATGTTATGCCAGCTTCCGTAGCGCGTGATTAGACGTGACTGATCGTTGTATACGAAGACAGGCCCGCCAAGGCCCACCTTCTTCGTGGCAGCTTGTTCGGCAGCGGCGATTGCGCCAAAGTCGCCAATGACGTAGACCGCTACCGGCTCTGCCCCGACATCAACTCCAAGCACCCGGAATTTACCGGTGGGTGCGGTCAGTTCCACAGTGGTCGCGTTCGGATACATTTGTGCCCCGATGACAGCCTGCCTCAATTTCGGCGGGCGGGCGTTCTAGAAGGGACTATTTTCTTGACGCCATTGCCGCTCTCCTCCGCACATGCTGCGCAGGATTGCATCCGGAGAGGATTTGCGTACAACCGCTGCTCACCTGAACGCTGATGCACGCTTCGCAGGGTCAGGCCACAAGATGACTTAAGCGTGTGCTGTTTCTCGCTTGCCGATATTCCTCCAGGCAGTAAGGTGCAAATGCCGTGATCCAACGAAGAACATCGCCGTCTTCTCGTGTGCCGTGCCAGCCATAGTCAGCGGCTGAGCGTCGTAGATCACTCATCTCTTCTGGAGTCCATCCGTCGCTCATTTCTTGTCGCATCTCATTTCGGGTGTTGATGAGGATTGATTGGGGTAGAGACATAATGTGCCTTCCCGCCGACGAGGGGTGTCGGAACTTCAATGAAGGTGTGGGCGCACCAGAGCCACAAAACCATTTCCGGTTGTCCGAGTGTGTGGGTAATGCAGCACAAAGCAAGACTAGACTCCCCTGCCTCGCTGCCAACAATATTCGCGCAGGTTGGCGGAAGTAGTCGTAGGGTCGCAAGTCCGATTTTGGAACTTTATACAGCGCAATCGCCGCTCACATCTCTCCGAACGTAAGTGGGAATGTCTCTGCAACGCCTGACACAAGAGCCGAAGGTTGTGAGCGAGCGGTCGGCTTCAACGGCTTGCAACCTAACTTGGGTCCGTTTGGGTCCATTGACACGGGCCGAGGAGCAGCGCATCTTCGTCAGCATCAGTATCGGTGCGAGGTGCCCATGTCCCAGATGCGAAAAGACGTTTTTACCGGCCGCTGGGTGATTATGGCAGAGACCGACACTGTGAGCCCTGCCGATTTTCAGTTCAAGCCAGTGACGCGAGGTGACGGCTTCTGCCCTTTCTGCGAAACCAACGAGTCTTCCACGCCGCCGGAGGTGTTTGCCATTCGGTCGGCGGGATCGCTACCCAACGGACCCGGATGGCAGGTACGCGTAGTGCCCAATAACCGGCCGCGTTTGCGGATCGAAGGCGACCTGGGCCGGCGCGGCGAGGGCTTTCACGACTTGATGAATGGCATAGGGGCACACGAGATTATCGCCGAGACGCCGCGCCACGATCGTAGTCTGCACGAATTGGACGTGGAGGAGATCGCAGACGTAATCCGTGCCTGCGTCGCCCGTATTGTTGATCTGGAACGTGACCCGCGTATGCGCTACGTGCTGATCTTCAAGAATCACGGGGAGGAGGGAGGTGCGCACACGATCAGCCACTCCATCTCACAGTTGATGGCCCTGCCGGTGACGCCGCGCATCATTAAGAGCAAGCTCATAGTGGCTCGTGACTATTATGCCCAGAAAGAGCGGTGCCTCTATTGCGATGTGCTGGAGCAGGAACTGGACAGCGGGCGGCGGCTGATCGCCGAGAATCAAGACTTCGCCGCCTTCGCTCCCTTCGCCTCGCGCTTCCCGTTTGAGATGCGGGTGCTCCCCAAGTTTCACGGTTGTGCGTTCAGCCAGATCACTTCAACGCAGGGGATGAACTTGGCGCAGATCCTGCGCAGGATCTTGCAGAAGCTCGACCGTGCGCTGGGACGACCTCCGTACAACCTCTCCCTGCAGGACCGGCCTTTTCTGCGTCGGAGAAAAGGATATTGGGAGACAATTGAAGCGGACTTCCACTGGCACTTGGAAGTTTTGCCGCAGGTTTTTCGCATCACTGGATTCGAGTGGGCTTCTTCTTTTTTCTACAATCCAGTACCACCGGAAATCGTCGCGCGATGCCTGACGCCTGGCAGCGAAGGATGAACGGGGCGTTCGAGCCCACGGGCTATTGGGCGCACCGAACAACTGTCGACGACGGCACGCGACCAGCCAATCTGGTTCTCACGTGTAAGGTGACGTTTTGGATGTCGGCGGCAGACAGGCCCGCGAACAACGCATCAATGTCGCGGGCGGTGAAAACAACGTGCGCTTTTCTTCGCTGGTCTAAAATCTTCCTCGACTCCAATGTAGGACTGGCGTATCTCAGGCGCACTGGTCGCGCAGGCTCCGCTTCCGGCTCTGTCCCATGCGTGTCGTGAGAATGAGGTCAGGCTTCGGCTGCACAGGCGTGCTGCGAAGCCACACGTCGATTTCTTCCGCAAATGCAAATACGGCGACCCGATCCCGATGTCGGGCGATAATGTCCTCTTTCGTTATGCCGGTAGTGTCGAGGTTGACACGGCCTTTCTGGATTTCACAGGCAGCCAGGTAGCCATCTTCGATAGCCTGCGCAATGTCATACTCGTACGCGGGTTCGCCAAAATAAGTGAGATCGGTTTTCAGCCGCACTAAGGTCGAGGCGAGCGAATGGCGCAGATTGTGAAATCCGAAACGCACTCTCTCGTCCTTTGCCAGCACCTCCGCCTTAACCGCCGCCCGACGGAGGCCTACGATCCAAAAACCGTCCAGGATCTGCTCCGCCACGCCGATGCCCGGACGACGCTGCAGATATACGCACACAGCGTTGATGAAGACCGCATGGACGCTCAGCGGCAGGTGCTAGCCGGGCTGGGGGTCGTCAGCTGTGAGGGACCACAGGTGTGAAAACGCAGGTGCAAAATTCGAGGAAGCCCGGCCAACTGACAGCTAACCAGCTGAATTTAATGGTGGCCAGGGACGGAATCGAACCGCCGACGCCAGCCTTTTCAGGCTCGACGAAGAAGTAACTGATTGAAACTTCAAGGCACGGATGGCTACTTCTGGCGCTTAAAGAACCCTCGGGAACGCTTATCGAACCCTTATCGAACCCTCGTTTTCACGAATTCAAGGCCACTCAAAATTCAACACACCGCAAAAGGAACATGCGGGCTCATTGAAATCTTCTAGGGCACGGATCGCTACCAAAAGAAATGTAAATGACTCTCGGGAACGCTTTTGGACTCCTATCGAACCCCAGCATGGTCAATTGCTGCGTTTGGAGAACGATGGCTCTTTTTCTTGATGTCGTGTGGTATTAGAAACGCAGTCGGAGCGATAACTGGATTGAGCGCGGCCCACCTGCGCTGTACAGGGGTATCAGACCGTGTGCTGCCGCGGCGGTTGATCCTGCTAATCCGAATCCTGGGTTAGGTTCCAGCGGGGGATCCCAAAGCCCGAGGTTGCCATTGATCATTCCGAAATTCGGATGATTCAACAGGTTAAAGAAATCAGCTTGCCACTGGAGTTTGAGGTTCTCCGTGATGCTGAACTGGCGGCGTATGTTTAGATCGGCTTGCATGATCGAAAATGCACGCAACGAATTACGAACCATGTTGCCTTGAATTGGCTCTGCCGGGATGGAGAATGCCGCGGGATTAATCCGTTTCCCTCCCGGTGCTGTGGGATTGCGAAGATACACAGGAACGCCCGGAACGAGATCAGGTCCAGTGGCCACGTCGGAAATGACGTCGGCTCTCTCGACCCTCACGTCCACGGGCAACGCGGTCCGTGCGGAAAAGATAGTTCCAAGGCTCCAATCTTTCAGGATGGCACGCAAGGGTGCACGCCAGTTCGGGGTGGGGAAATTGTACGTAAATGCTCCATTGAAGGCGTGATGCACATCGAAGTCCGAAGACCCGCGATCCAGGCGCGGATCAAATGCATTGACCGCCGCTTCATCATTGGAAACATCATCGATCGAATGAGACCATGTGTACGAAAGTAGGGCCGATAAACCGTGTGAAATCTGGCGCCGAAACTGGAGCTGCAATGCATGATAGTCCGATGATGAATCATCGTAGTGAGCAGAATTGTGCTCTCGTCGACGAATCGCTCGTTCGGGTCGAGGAAAATATTTTGTCGGAGCAGCCGGCGCGGAGCGAGTGCTCCCCTACCTTAAGATGAAGGAACGATCTGAGCACGAGGGGGGTAGCGCATCGTGCCACCATACAGCACCCCATCGCATGAGTTCATTCTGGCGCTGTGCAAAATTCGTCTCCAGCACCATCTTCAACTCGGATTTGCAAGCTGAACAAGCGCCGCCTTATTGAAGATCACAAAAGACGAACCCCTGGCGCATGCGATGTGCTGCTTCTTCATCTCCGTGAGTAGGCGCGTGACGGTCTCACGCGAAGTACCGATCATCTCCGCGATTTCCTCGTGCGTCAGGCCAAGCGTAATCCGGGGCTGTTGCTGGGCGAACTCGCCGGCCTTCGAAACCCATTCGACTAAGAGCCTCGCCAACTTTTCCGCGGCCGAGTGAGAAAGTCCAAGTGACCGGATTTCGCGGCATGCGGTGTTGTATTTGTCGCTCAACTGCTCGGCGACCCGGAAGCAAACATCGCTGTGCTGGTGGAGGAAGCGGAGGAAGTCCTCGCGCTTGACGAAGTTAACTTGGCAGGGATCGACCGTTTCTGCCGTGAGTTCGTATGGCTTGCCTGCAACCGTTGCGCTCAATCCCAGAACTTCGGTGGGTTCGGCGATCCGCAGGATGAGCGTCTTGCCCTCGTTAGAAGAGAACGAAAGCTTCACCCGACCTTGGCAAAGGACGAACACGCCTCGGGGCGCCTGGCCTTCTACGAAGAGCATTGCTCTGTTGGGATAAGTGGAGGTGTACTTGACGGCTTCAAACGCCTGCAAACTTTCAGACGAGAGGTCACGAAAGCATCTGTCCGCCTGGAGTTTGCAGGTTAGGCAGCTTTCCACCACGCCGAGACCGTATGGTGATACCACGAAACACCTCCCGCCGCAGCGCATCTTCGCCGCGCGACGTTCCCCGAGTTCAGTTCCCGGCAATGGACTGGTCCAAGGAAGGCCCAGACCAGCAGCGAGCATTTCTGGGGCCAGACCAGGTTTGTCGGTAGCATGCCCCTGTTGTGGATCCGCATCCGCGGTGGGTCAGTGTTGGAGAGAGCTTACTACTGCGGTTAGGTACTGGGAGCGCTCCCCTTTGCCTGGTATTGAGCTGAGTGGATGCGGAAAAGCCCTCACAATAACGGCGCGAGAGCGCGATTTTGCGCATCGGGCGAAACTGGTTGCCGCCACCGCCTCGCGAGTTGCGTACGGCCCTCGGCTCCTTTCAAGTCGCATACGGCTTTCCGCCGCTCTGTCGTAGAGCGCGATTATCTCGTCACGGCCACAGCAAATCTCTTCGCCTGTCTCGGGATGGAAAGGAACGCTCGCGCAGGAACAGCCCACCCGGGCACGGCGGATCTGTGCATCAGCGAAGACCAGCAGCAGAAGCCGGGCATGCCCACAGCGTAAGCATCGGACTCGGTATTCATCGGTCACAATCGCTTCGATTGCCCTGGGAGAGTGCACCTGGTGTTCCAAGCTGGCGCTCGTGGACTGTATTTGAGGCTATGGGTAGCGTGGATCACTTATTACTGTGACAATGATCACCGCTATCGCGGTTGTTGTGATGTGAACATCCAGAAACTTAATTTGGGTGGTTACGCATACTAGCTGCACCGAGCCTCAGGAGCTTCCCGCCATGCCTAGCCCAACAATGAATCACCTGCCAGACGAGCAGCTCCGAAAACCGGCGTGTTCAGTCTGCTGGGAAGATTTTGACCAATCTCTTGAGTTGGATGACCATATTCGCACCTCTCATCCCGATCGCATACGCACACAGGAAGAACTCTTCGCGCAACGTCAGATTGCGTAAAGCTGCGAAGCGCGTCGGCGACCCGAACTTCCGCTGCGGCGCAAGCTGAAAATAACCGGGCCCCGGAGTTGCCAGGCCTCTCCCATTTAGGCAGAGTACCTTTTAAGATCAGGCGGCGGTGGTGCGGGTCTTGCTCCGCGTGATCTCCTCTTCGGCGCGGAGCCAGTCATCAAGTTCGTGGCCGCCTTCCCTGCCGCGTTCTTCATAGAGTTCGTATGCGAGGGTGCGTATTGTCTCTTCTACATTCTGGGGTTCGTTGCGGATAGGCTGTGGCTGTTTCCCACCGTGTTGCGGCATTGTGGACCTCCTACGTTCGTCCCTGAAATCGGTCGGCAAGAAAGAAGGGCGCGCGAAATTTTCAGATGAAGCTACGCCAATTGCAGAGCTCGATCAACGCCCAGGATTAGTGCAGCTGGCGAATCCGAGACAGTCGAAATTCATGTCCTGTTTCATACGATAAACTTTCTCGAATGGCAGTTGTCGTGGAGACGTGGAGATGCAGAATACCGGTGATGCTGCGGTCAGAACGGAAATCATCGCAATCGCAAACTTTAGACAGGCTTGTGCGCCATATTTTGCGCGCTGCTCTTGGTGCATCGTACACAGGAGCGCAGCCATGGAAAAAAGCGAGGTAACCCCAGCTTCGACCTTGGCGAAGCTGAAGCCCCTGCTGGATATTTCTGAGGCCGACCCCGGAAAACAGATAAGTGCTGCGATTTCCCAAAGTGAAATCCGCCAAAAGCGTTGTCGCAAGTTGGCGTGCGCTTCCGCTGCGCTTCAAGGCTACGCTGTGCTTGGAAGATTGAGAAGGTACGGCAGTCGCACTCGCCGGAAAAGCCCGTTGTCGGCCTTCTCAGATGGCCTCCAGTGTTGTGCGCGTCAATTGAACGCCGAACTGGGGGCCTAAATTTTCGGCGGCACGAGCATTCGACAGAAGGCGGAAGGGGCTGCATCAACGGGGCAATGACTTGGGTTTGCGTTTGCTGGGAGGCCTCAGCATCACCCACTTGGGTGCTGAAAGCGAACAGCTATTCGGGATAGAAGGGGCGCAAGGGATCAATTTTTGGATATGTTTCACTTCCTCGAACCGTCTCCAGAAGAGACCAGGTTGGTCTCCGTAATCTCCACGATGTAGGAACCCCTCGCCATTGACGGAGCCGATTTCAACCGACTGGACTATGCCGTTGTCAAACGTAATCCGAAGTTGCTTACCAATATTGGCTCGGAGAATTTCCCGGACCTCTACTCGTGTCATCTCCAGTCGGATCATCTCGACACCAGCCCTCCTCACCCATAACGGGAGTGCACAATTGATCTACCAGGTGACCCTACCAGCGGTACAAGCTGGCGCCCCAGGTCCAGCCTGCGCCGATGGCTGCGAACAAGAGCAGATCACCTTCGTGGATGACGCCAACGCGGTTTACCTGGTCCAACAACAGCGGGACTGAGGCTCCAGCGGTGTTCGCGCATGACTCCAAGTTCGTTCGCATCCGGCCATAAGGGACGTCAAGCACCTCGGCAGTGCGTTTGAGGACACGAGCCGAGGCCTGGTGCGGAAGAATCATGGAGACATCACTGAGTTTCAGCCGGTTCATGCCGAGAATCTGCTGGATGCACTTGGGCAGGGCGGTGGTGGCCTTTTCGTAAACCGCCTTTCCGTTCATCGAGAAGTAGGCCTCTCCTGGGTAGACGGTAAAATGATCAATTCCTTCGCCATCGGCCAGGAGAATGCTTGAAAAAAGCCCATGGTCCCGAACTTTTCGGTCGAGGACCACGGCGCCGGCGCCGTCGCCGAAAAACGCGCAGTTGCGGTGGTTCCAGTCCGTGATTTTCGAAAAAGTATCGGCACCGATCACCAGTACATGTTCGTACGTGCCATTCTGGATGAATTGGCCGGCTATCGTAATGCCGTAAAGAAACCCGGAACACACAGCCGCCACATCGAACGCGGCGCAACCGTTTCTAATGCCCAGCTTGGCCTGAGCAATGCATGCGGATGACGGCGCCTTACGATCGGGTGTCGAAGTCGCCACGATGATCAAGTCAATTTCGTTTGGTTCGAGTCCGGCGGAAGCGATAGCCTTCATGCCCGCACAGGCAGCCAGATCCGACGTGTATTCCTCTGGCTCGGCGATGCGCCGCTCGCGTATCCCTAAGTTTTCGACAATCCACTCCGGAGAGGTGGGCAAATCCCCGACCACATCTTCGTTTGTGACTACCCTGGCCGGCACATATGAACCCGTGGATTGGATGTGGACACTGTCAAAGTGGCTGTTTCGGCTTGTCATCTCCCCTCCAATCCAGCGATCATTCCAGATCGCTGAGCGTCTTGGAGTCGTTTAACATCACTTTTCCCAATAACGACGGCACGCCCGTTCCACATTGGTCGGTTTCGGATACATTTGGGCCCCCGATGGCAGCCTGGCTTATTTCCGCGTGCGGGCGTTCTAGAATGGGACTCTTCCTCGATTTGCGCTCTCCGCACACGCGGAGCTGGATTGCATCCGGAGAAGGATTTGCACACAGCAGCTGCTCACCTGAACGCTGATGCACGCGTCGCAGCGTCAGGCCACACGATGACTTAAGAGTGTGCTGTTTCTCGCCTGCCGATATTCCTCCAGGCAGTAAGGTGCAAACGCCGTGATCCATCGAAGAACATCACCGTCTTCTCGTGTGCCGTGCCAGCCATAATCAGCGGCTGAGCGTCGTATGTCACTCATCTGTTCTTGAGTCCATCCGTCGCTCATTTCTTGTCGCATCCCTTTTCGGGTGTTGATGAGGTTTAATGTGGGTAGAGACATAATGTGCCTTCCCGCCGACGAGGCTTGTCGGAACGTCAATGAAGGTGTGTGCGCACCAGAGCCACAGAACCGTTCCCGGTTGCTCACAACCTCAAGTAGGGTGATGACGGCTGGGCCGGAGCGGCCGTCCGGCCGCTCCGTCGTCGCGCATTTACCATGAATCCCGCCAGCGTTACTCTCGCTTGTTCGCATATGAGCTGCTCTGTAACCATTCGTACGAGTGTGTGGGCAATGCAGCACAAGGCGAGATTAGACTCCCCTACCTCGACGCCAACCATATCCGCGCAGGTTGGCGGAAGTAGTCGTAGGGTCGCAAATCCGCTTTTGGAACTTCATTACAGAGCAATCGCGGCTCGGCAAATCGATCTTCTCGCAAGATGCAAGTACTGCGGTGTGTTCACGCTTGCCAACGCGACGTGAACAAGAGCCGACGATTGTGGGCGAGCAGTCGGCTTCAACAGCTTGCAACCTAACTTTTGGTTCGTTGGATCCATTGACACGGGGCGACGGGCAGAGCATCTTCGCAGCGATCACTATCCGTGAGGCACCCATGTCCCAGATGCGTAAAGACGTTTTTACCGGCCGCTGGGTGATTATGGCCGAGACCGACACCGTGAGCCCTGCGGACTTTCAGTTCAGGCCATTCACGAGAGGTGACGGCTTCTGCCCATTCTGCGAGACTAACGAGTCTTCCACGCCGCCGGAGGTGTTTGCCATTAGGTCGGCGGGATCGCTACCCAACGGACCCGGATGGCAGGTACGCGTAGTGCCCAACAATCGGCCGCGTTTGCGAATCGAAGGCGACTTGGGCCGACGCGGAGAGGGCTTTCACGACTTGATGAATGGCATCGGGGCACACGAGATTATCGCCGAGACGCCGCGCCACGACCGCAGTCTGCACGAACTGGAGGTGGAGGAGATCGCAAACACTATCCGTGCCTGCGTTGCGCGTATTTTTGATCTGGAGCGAGACCGACGGATGCGCTACGTGCTGATCTTCAAGAACCACGGGGAGGAGGGAGGTGCACACACGATCAGCCACTCCATCTCACAGCTGATGGCCCTGCCGGTGACGCCGCGCATCATCAAGAGCAAGCTCATAGTGGCTCGTGACTATTACGCCCAGAAGGAGCGGTGCCTCTATTGTGATGTGCTGGAACAGGAGCTGGACAGCGGGCGACGGCTAATCGCCGAAAATGAACACTTCGCCGCCTTCGCTCCCTTCGCTTCGCGCTTCCCGTTCGAGATGCGTGTACTCCCCAAGTTTCACAGTAGCGCGTTTAGTCAGATCACTTCAACGCAGGGGAAAAACTTGGCGCAAATCCTGCGCAATATCCTGCAGAAGCTTGACCGTACCCTGGGGCGACCGCCCTACAATCTATCCCTGCAGGACCGGCCCTTTCTGCATCAGAGAAAAGGCTATTGGGAGACAATTGAAGCAGACTTCCACTGGCACTTGGAAGTTTTGCCACAGGTTTTTCGCATCACAGGATTCGAGTGGGCGTCTTCTTTTTTCTACAATCCAGTACCGCCGGAAATCGTCGCGCGATGCCTTACGCCTGGCAGCGAAAGATGAATGGGGCATTCGAACCACGGGCAGTCGGGCGAACCCCAGTGTGATGCCCCGGATCGCGCCATTTCTTCAGCGAACGGCCAACACTGTCTTATTCGATTGTCTCAGCATAGGGTCTACCCCAAGCAGTGCTTTTTTGCTTTACGACTCGCAATTCCGGCTCCGAGTCACTTGCGTGTATATGCGCTAACTCGGAGTGATCCGTCGTCTACGCCTCAACCGGGAGAGGGGGCGGATCGATAGCCGCACCGTAACATTGTGCTTTTTCTGAGTACTCTCGCTTACAACACAGCCCATGCTCCTGGCCCGGCGCTCCGAGCCATTCTCCCAGCGGGACTGGCTGTACGATTGTACGGCTCACCCTATCCCATGGTAACGCCCAGAGCCACTCTAGACCCTGTCTGATGTTTACCGGTGTTACCATCCACTCAGCACGACGATGATCACCGTCGAGGAAGCTCCAAACTGTCCAAACTATTTGCCTTGCCGACGCTCAATTGGCCCGGCGTGTCTCGTTACTGCGCCTTTGAACAGTGTGTGGCCAGACCCTTCCATGCGTTACCCTGCTTTTGCCAGGTCTGCGTGCAAATGATCGTGCGACTCTGATTCGTGCCCTGCACGAGACCGGCGTATGTTTGACGGAACCGTGCAATCGCTGTATCGCCGTACACGTTGACCTTTATGTCGTTGATGCTCTCGCTGGTTCGCGTATTCTTCGACGTGTCCATCATTTCACTCTTCGTCATCCAGTTACCTAAGCTCGAACCGACGATGTAGTCGTCAACGAAGTTGTTTTTGATCTGGCTATTGTCTCCGGCGAGATCGGCCTTTACACCGTCTTGAATCATCTTCGTGATATTTGCAGCAGCGTCATCGTTCTGCGCGACGGCCGGCAGTACCGCGATCAGAACAAGGCAAAGCACGGCAAACTTGAATATGTTCGTCATTGTTAATCTCCCTCCAAGCCGCGAGATTGTGGGCGCGCGTGTCACCGATGTCAAGAAATAACCTTGAGCACGTAAAATCTGGGACGATGCAGACTGCCGCAAATAACAACCGCAGATTTTCGTCGGATCGCGTTGACAACGTTACGCCGAGTACAGCGCGTTGCCTCAGGGACAACTGCATTATCAAAGCGTCTTCTGTCGCTCACACCCCGTGGTGAGCAGTTTTGACCAGCGGTGCAGACTCGATCCGGATACGGTTCAAAGGGTGGCGGAAGGGCCCATTTAAGGCAGCTTGCTCGCCAACAAAAGGGATGTATGGCAACCGCACACATTTCCGCCTTGGATCGCAAAGCATTTCTGAAGAAGATCGGGACTCGCAAGACCGCTCGCAAATACGAAAAGAACCAAGCCATTTTCGGCCAGGGAGACGCGGCGGACTCGCTGTTCTACATCGAAAGCGGAAATGTAAAGCTCACCGTGTTGTCGAAGCGCGGCAAAAAGGCAGTCCTTGCCATTCTGCGGCAAGGCGACTTCTTTGGCGAAAGCTGTCTCAGCAAGAGAGCCTTGCGCATGTCGACAGCGACAGCGATCCATCAAGCCACGATCTCCCGAATCAACAAGTCCACTCTGGTTAACATAATTCATGCAGACACCGCATTTGCGAAGCTTTTCATCTCTCATCTGCTGTTTCGCATTGGCCGAGTTGAAGAAGACTTCGTCGACCAACTTTTCAATTCCAGTGAGAAACGGCTCGCGCGCACGCTTTTGCTGCTGTCCAGTTTTGGAGGATCGTCAAAGATAGGCTCAGCAATTCTAAAGGTCAGTCAAGGAACCCTCGCCGACATGATTGGCACCACGCGTTCGAGGGTGAGTTTCTTTATGAATCGCTTCAGGAAAATGGGACTGATCGATTACAACGGCAGCTTGCAGGTGCACAGGGCACTCCTGACGTTCCTCCTCCAGGCGTGAAAATCAGCCGTGGCAACTCACATATCGCCGCAGGGGGAACATTCGCGATGGCAGACCTCACCATCGGGGCTCGCGTGGCTGGCGCGCATGGCCGCGATAGTCGTCCCCGCCCCCACGAGAGCCGCCGCGAGAGCCGCCACCGCCACGCTCTGCCTTGGGCTTCGCCTCGTTAACCGTGAGAGGACGTCCGCCAGAATCCTTGCCGTTCAATCCTGTGATGGCGGTCGCGGCCTCAGGGTCGTTTGTCATCTCGACAAATCCGAATCCGCGCGAGCGGCCAGTGTCCCGATCGGTTACCAGCGAAACACTCTCCACCGCACCGAACGGCGCAAACATTCCCCGCAGATCACTTTCGGTGGCAGAAAACGTGAGATTACCAACGTAAAGTTTTTTCACAATTCCCTCTCGAATGTCCCGACACTTTGTCCGCCTGCCTTCAACACTTCAGTCTTGCTTTGCAGCGCGCGGACTTTGTCTTTGATATCGCGAATCTCTTGAAACAGGTGCGTCGATTCGCGTAGTGCTGCGATTCTCTGCCCCACGTCCACGAGGTGCCGCCCTAAGAGGCTGACGACATGTTTCGTATGTTGCTCCAGCAGCCCGAGATCTTCCTCGAGCTCGGCCAAGTCGATATGATCCTTTTCTCTCATTCCTGAAAAATCTTCGCCCAGGTTGCCGTTCCCCCACGCGCCTATCCCCGGGCTCGACTCCTGCGCAGGATCACATGGCGGAGAAGTGTCAGGCCAAGACGCGGACCGAGACTAGCTGTGCTTTGCAGCGGGCATTTTCTATCGACTTGATGAGGTCTTCGGCGGTGAATTTGCCCATTACCATTGCCAACTTGAGCTTGTTTGTCGTCCGGACGGGCGTCTCGTCAATTCGTTGCACGTATTCCGTGCCGCGCTTGCCGATGTGGTTCAGTTTCACAATGAATTTCGTGTTCATCATTGACGATCCTTCTTGCACTGTTTCGAGCCACGCACGACGTGCTACTTCGGACATCGTACGCTCGTGGCGACGCAAGAAGTGTTCACTTTTGCACAGTTCTGCACCGAGGCAGACAGCATACTTAACTGAGGCTCGTCCCGGCTATCGGCCTGTTTTCTTAACACTAGGGCAGGCGCCGGAGAGATCAAGGAGGAACCGCAATGTCAGAACGCAACGGTGACAGGTCCAGGTTCGGGCGGGAGCGCAGGAGGAAAATCTTTCGGCGGAAACGCAACCGCGAGTTGTGCGCGGCCCCAACCACACCCACACCGCAGGTCCGGCGCAAGACATGAACACTCTTTTCGTAAACACCACAGCGGTACAGTGCGCCACTCCGTCCCTTGCTCGGAGTTTAAAGCCGGACTTTACACGCGGGCAGTTCGGCAGGAATGGGCGTGTTCATGCGGAATCCCGCTGCAATCATTGCGGCTTCAGAATCACGGCGACGCAATTCCGACAGCTTCGACAACGAGGAGCAGGCGCACGCATCCGCTTGCAGAGGATCGGAGGCTGAATGACGTCTGTGGATTGCCCGATATGCAAAGATCTTGACCGAGCTCTGAATTTGACGCTCGCCAGCTACATGGCTGCCAGGACGGCGGCCTTTTACCGGGTTTGCACTGATATTGCTGCTAAAAGAGAAATCGACATGGAACGCGCAAAAATTGACCTGCAGGAGCACCAGATTGCGTGTGCGTCCGCAATCAGGGCCGAAGTTGCAAACCTTGCAGACCGCACCGGCGCTTTTCCTGTTCCGCTCGCCCTGCGGACTCTAAGGCAAAGTAATTAGCACAGAGTTGCTGCGGAAGCCTACCATTCGAAGGCGATGACTCTTGCCAAGAACCCTGAACTCGCCAACCGTCCATCCAAAGTCAAGGGTCCGATTCGCTGTCACAATTGTCAGTTGAAGTGCCGCGATGCCGAGCACTACCTGAGCCACAAGTGTAAACCGGCGCCGGATCCCAAGTGCTCGCCGTATCCGACGATGGAGTCCTTAAACAGTCGAAATTAGTTCTGACGGGGCCGCCGCCCGACAACTTGCTACATGCTCACATAGACCAGTTGCCCGATTTGCAGTGTTTTCAGTTCGCCCGCGAATGCGTCAAGGGTAAGCACGGCGCGCCCCGCATCGCTGTCGGGATTGGGAAGCCGACCGTTGCGCGCCTTGAATGCCTTGACCGTCGCGTATAGCCTCTCCAACTCGTCGATTGCCGCTTGCAGCTTGGAATTCGTCATTTGTCTCCCTTCGCCGTGGCGCCGATCGCCGGCGCATGCGAAAGCGGCGGATACAACAGGCCCCGCCCATTACATTCTTTGCAGCTTCGCCCATACATCAAACCAACGCCGTCGCAACGAGGGCAGGTCACGACGTGGGTTTTCAGAGGAGGCAGATTTTCCACAAGGTGATAGGTCACGCCCTTGTAGGTCACATCATTGTCACTCATCGGTTTTGCACCTTCCACAAGTCGCGCGTCCATCGTCCACGATCAGAAAAGAAACACCAGCACGCAGGCCAGGATCATTGCGCCAGCGATGATCAGGAACGCCACATTCTGACTGGGCTGCCACGCGCCTGCTTCTCGGCTGCTTTTGAAATTTTCCAAAATGCGCACCCCTGGAATGATCGTACTCTGAGGCTGCGCCAAGCACTGTTCACTATTGCTCAGAATGGCCAATTTGGACTTGGGCCAAAGCTCCGCTTCCGGTGCGGTAAACGGGGAAGGAAAACGGCCTGTGGCGTAGTCGCAACGCTTGTGTCGGCCAAGCAAAGCACAAATTTCTTCGAGTGTTCAATTCGGAACATCTAAGGCCGGCTGGAATTGCGAGAATCATCCGCAACAAAGCCAACCACTAGGCGGCGCGTAGTTCATGGCCGTTGAGCGCCGGCAGCCCCGGGCGGAGAAGGATTGCTGACCATGCGTAAACGTCGCCCTGAGCATCACATTTTATTGGTGGATGACGAGGCCCCGGTCCGCCAAAGCCTCGCAATGTTGTTCGTATCAAAAGGATACAAAGTCAGCACAGCCGCAGACGGTTTCGATGCACTTTTGCGGTTGAGAACGATCACCCCTGACCTGATCACTTCTGATCTGAACATGCCAAACATGTCCGGATTTGAGATTCTCTCCGTCGTTCGGCGCCGATTTCCGCAGATTCCAGTGGTGGCGATCAGTGGCGCGTATCAATGCGGTGGGGCCGTCCCTGGAGGAATCATTGCTGACGGATTCTACGCCAAGGGTCAGCATGATCCCGAACATCTCCTGGCGACGGTTGCCGACTTAATTCGAACCTCGACAGCCCGAGCACGAGCTCATCAACGGCAGTCAGCCCCAGTCTGGATCCCTCGCAACGGAAAAGATTCGCATGGGGTGCCGTTCATTGTCGTGACCTGTACCGAGTGCTTGCGCTCGTTTCCGCTAAGTGTGGCGGAAGAAGTTCTCCCCGAGGTCCAGGAGACGCCGTGCCTGTTCTGCCCTAACACGGTCAGGTACATCATCGATTTTTCTCGTTCGGTTGTTTCACCGGGCAAGAAGCGCCCGGCGGGAACGGCGATTCCACCAATCACGGCCGCTGCCAAGGGTTGACGAGGAAGGCCGAGCAGCCGGTGCTTGCCGCGTGACGACCTGTGGAATCAGCGGCTTCCGTCGTGAACTGCGTTCCGCTCCTCCATTGAAAACAAACTGTTTTGACCAGTGCCTGGCAATTTCATGTATGATTGAAGAGTGTGCAATATTGCACACTCCTTCTCGTCGCAGTAAGTTCGCGATACTGGTTCTCCTCACTTCAGTTCCCGCCGGTACCTTAAAGCATGTCGGCGGCGTGGCGTTCCGAGGCGCCGCCTTTCGAGATACTCAGCCGCCTCAAAGTTCACCGCGCAAACACTACCATCAGAGGAGGACACCACGATGCTTTCCACGGCAGTTGCCGACAAGGCACGGGGCCCGGTATCAAGAAGTCTTTTCATCAGGCGTAAGAGCGGGCGCACCGGAAATGGGCGCACCGGATTTGATCCTGTCTCTTTTCTCGCCACCGCCGGCGTTGGCCGGAAATTCCTGACTCTGCCCAAAAAAGAGATCCTGTTTACGCAGGGCGAGCCTGCCAATACAATTTTCTATATCCAAAAAGGGAAGGTCAAGCTCACCGTCGTTAATGAACGCGGCAAGGAGGCGACCATCGCCTTGCTGGGCTCGGGTGAATTCGTCGGTGAGTCCTGCATCGCCGCCGCTCAGCCTCTTCGGCAAGCCACCGCTACTGCGATTGCCGACAGCGAGGTACTCAGGATCGCCAGAAAAGACATGCTGCGTGTGCTTCACGAGCAGCACACTTTTTCCGATGTGTTTGTCGCCTTCCTGCTTGCTCGCAACGCCCGCATCCAGGAGGATCTGGTTGACCAGCTTTTCAATTCCAGCGAAAAACGACTAGCCCGGACTCTCTTACTGCTGGCACAGTTCGGTAAAGAAGGAAGGCCTGAAAAGGTCATCCCAAGAATCAGCCAGGAAGCTCTGGCGGAGATGATCGGAACGACCCGCTCACGCGTCAGCTACTTCATGAATCGCTTCCGGAAACTGGGTTTTATCAAGTACAACGGCTCGATCGAGATTCACAGCTCCCTATTGAACGTGATCCTGCACGACTAGCGAAACTCAGCCGGAGGAACAGGTATGTGCCCGTGAAGATTCACCTGGTAAATCCCAGCGATGTGTCGTTCGGAACTGCCGTCATTACTCCGCGTTGGCTTTACGTCCTTGCGGCCGCGACCCCGAAACTTTATGGAGACCCCGCGATCGTGGATGAGACTCTCGTCCCGGTTGATCCGGAAAGCATCCGGCCCGGCGACGTCGTTGGCATCGGCGTCCATACCGCGAACGCGCTTCGCGGATATGAGATCGGAAGGATGGCACTTGATCGCGGAGCTTACGTCGTCTTCGGCGGAATTCACGCAACTTTGTACCCGGAGGAGGCGGTTGAACTCGGCGGCGCCCACGCTGTGGTTCAGGGGGATGGCGACCAGGTCTGGCCAACGGTCATTGCAGATTGCGGCGTCGGCGCTCCCAAGCTGACCTATTCAGGCGGTCGCATTGAGGCCAGTCAATTTTCTCCGGCGCGTTGGGACTTGCTCCCGCGTAACCGCTACATGTGGGCTTCGGTGCAAACCGTTCGAGGCTGTCCGAAGCATTGTTCCTTCTGTTCCGTGTGGCGCACCGATGGCCAGCGCCCCCGGCAACGCACGTCGGACGCGGTGATCGAGGAAATTGTCCAACTGCGCCGCCTGGGTTTTCGGTTTATCGCACTTGCCGACGACAACTTTTACCCGGTTACCCTGAGCGACTTGCGCCTGGCGGCACAGCAGAACAACTCGACTCGTCTGCGTGAACTGGAATTGTTGCGCGCGGAGCGCTTCGAACTCATGGCGCGTCTGGCGAAGCTGCCGGACGTGCGCTTCTTCACTCAGATCACGATGGAGGCCGCCGAAGATCCGGATTTTCTCGACGCCATGCGTGCGGCGCACATTATCGGCGCCTTGGTGGGTGTGGAATCTGTCACCCCGGAGGGTCTGAAGGACGTTTACAAGGATTTCAATCTGGCTGGAGAAAATCTGGTGGAGCGCCTTCGGACCTTCCGGCGGCATGGCGTCCATGTGCTCGGATCCTTCATTTTTGGCTTGCCTAGCGACAACCCCGCCACGTTCATGGCCACGGAAGATGTAGCCGAGCGGGCCGGCATCACATTTGCGCAGTTTGTGATGCTCACGCCATTTCCCGGCACCGTGGACTTTACGAAATGGGAAAAGAGCCTCGGAGACACGCCGCAAACGATTGCGGGGATCCCGATCACACGCCGGTGGCTCATCCCCACGCACCTTCGTCCCAAGCTTTTTTGGTCGCACCCGGTGATGTCGGCCGAGGAAATACGCCGCTCGACACAAGCCGTGTGGGACAAATTTTATGACTGGCGTTCCATCTGGAAGCGGGCGCGATTTATCAAGTCCACGCGAGGACGGCTGGCGTTCATGCTCATTTCCAGGATTTACCGGCACATGTATGCCGATACCGGGATTGCGACCGACAGCGCCAGGAAGTCTTCCTCGGCACGATGGGCACGCTGGCTGGCGAAGCCCTGCCGACGGCTGTTCGCCGGCCGTCCGATGCCACACCTGCAGGTTCCGCCGGCTGCACCGGAGCTGCTGTCGATCGCGGCAGATTGATGCCGGCGCCGCACAGCCGCCCGGCAGCCGCTTGCCATTCCAAACAACCTGTTCACTTTTGCTCAGTTCACTTGCCTTGGAAATGCCATCCTTAAGTGAGGCGGTTTGCGAACATGATTGGCTTGGCAGAAAAATCCTTGGCTGAACTGGAAAGCCTGGCCCAGGAGTTGCGCGAAATCATTGCACGCGATCCTCAGCACTCCCGGGCTGACCTGGGAGACGTTGAATGGGAAATCGATAAACGACATTGGCGAAACACCCCAGCGTGAATCCCTGACGCGGTCAATCTATGTCATGCTTCGACGCATGCACGTCCCGCTTTGATCTTGCTGCTCCTGGCAGGCGTGGGTTTTCAACTTCCCGCAACCGCGCAGCAGGAGATTGTTCCTGCCCCTCTCAGCTCCGAACAAGTGGTACACAACTTAGTGCGCATGAACGCCGAACGTGCTCAGTCGCTGCGTTCATACCAGGGTAAGAGAATCTACCGGTTGGAATACCACGGCTTCCCAGGCGCCCGCAGCGCGGAAATGGCCGTCGATGTGAAATACCAGTCACCCGGAACGAAGCAGTTCACAATCCAGTCTGAAACCGGTTCCAAGCTGCTTATCGACCGCGTATTCAAGAAACTTCTGCAAAGCGAAAAAGAGGTGCTTGAAGCGGAGAATCTGCGGCGCACCGCGCTCGATGAAGAGAACTACGCGTTCACACTGCTGCGATACGAAATCACCTCTGCCGGTTCAGTGTACGTCCTTGCTGTCGAACCCAGGCGGAAGGACAAGTTCCTCTATTCCGGACGAATCTGGGTAGACGGAGAAGACTTTGCGGTGGTGCGGATTGAAGCAGAACCAGCGAAGAACCCTTCCTTCTGGATAAAGAATACGAACATTGAACACCGGTACATCAAGGTTGGCGATTTTTGGCTCCCTGCCCTCAATCATAGCCTCACCTCGGTTCGGCTGGGGGGCCGGGCTGATTTGACCATCGAATACCTGGATTACCAGGTCACGCCCGCACGTCTGCCGACCAAGCTAAACAATGCCGCACTGCGGTGACTTTGGGCAACCAATGCAGAAATACCGCCCTGTTAGAGCACTTCTGCTCAGCATTATCTTTGCCGCTCGGTGTGATCTTGTTAATGTGACTCTTGCAACCGCGATCGTTCACCGCGTCAGGATCCAGACAAATGTTCGTCGTCCATGAATACGCCGCGTATCTGCTCGTGGCCTTGTTCGCCGCAGCCGTCTTGTTTGCCGGTTATGGGGCCTTCCTCGCGTTGAAGGTGGGGTACCGCGTTGGCACAAGGCTTTTGCGTTAGTAATATGAAACGCGCATTGTGAGCTTAATTGCTCAGATAGCCCGCGCCACAGCTGCTAAAGTTACTTTGATAAAAAAGGGTTTTCGGAAGGGAATGAAATGCTTGTGACCATCCTGGTAATCGTACTGCTCCTGATGATGGTGGGAGCGCTCCCGAGATGGAATCATAGCCGCTCGTGGGGTTACATCCCGAGTAGTGGCGTGGGGCTGCTGCTGGTGATCATCGTCGTTTTGCTCCTTGTAGGTCGCCTCTAGCGACCAGGCTCAGTCCAAGTGCCCTCTTGATCGTGGGGATCCTGGGGCCTTAGCGTGCCGACTTGAAGGCACGTACATTTTCTCTCAACACACCAAAATTAAGCCTCCCGGTTCAATCGGCTCGAATGCCGGCAAGAACTGGGGGGTGGTTTGTCTCAAAGAAACAAAGGAGAACCATCGTATGAAGAAACTGATGTTGCTGGTAGTAGTTCTTAGCCTGGGCTGTCTGTCCTGGGCAGGCTCGGCACGCCAAGATGCCGCTGATCGCCTCAATAACGCCGCCACCGTACTGCACGAAGTCATGCAAGCCCCGGACAACGGCGTTCCCGAAGAAGTACTGGAGAACGCGAAGTGTGTGGCCGTTGTACCGCACATGATGAAGGGCGGGTTCATCGTCGGAGCCGAGCATGGCAAAGGCGTTGCCACCTGCCGGACGGCGAACGGCTGGAGTGCGCCCGCGTTCATCACGGTTTCCGGCGGAAGCGTGGGATTCCAGATCGGCATTGAAGGCGTGGATCTGGTCATGATCATTCAGCACGAGAATGGCATGCAGAAGCTGCTCTCCAGCGACTTCAAACTTGGAGCGGATGCTTCTGTCGCGGCAGGACCAGTGGGGCGGCACGCATCGGCCGGCACCAGCTGGAAGCTGGATGCCGAGGTTCTGACCTACTCACGCACCAAGGGTGCTTTTGCCGGCATCGCGTTGGACGGAGCGTCGGTGCGGCAAGACGTTGACTCTACTCGCGCCATTTATGGAAAGAAAATCACCACGCGACGCGCGTTGACCGGCCAAATCGCTGCACCGCGCGCAGCCCAGTCGTTCCTCGATGCCGTCAGGAACGCCAAGGCCCAAGCAATTGCGAAGGCTGATTAATTGCGGGCGCCCGCTGCTTTGTCCAGTGGGCGCTGTCCCTTTTACAGTTCTGTGCCGAATGAGCACTGGAGGCAAATATGCTTTGGACAATTTTTGTGGTTCTGCTAGTCCTGTGGCTTCTCGGGTTCAGCTTCCACATAGCCGGGGGCCTGGTGCACGTTCTGCTGGTGGTGGCGGTCGTGGTGCTGCTCTTCAACTTGTTGGGTGGACGACGGAGTGCAGCGTGATGCGAAAAGTGATGATCATGCGCAATTGGAGGAGGGCTACCCGAATGCATAGCCCTGCTTCGTGATGGATCACCCATTTAGGACCCTGATGTACGAGTTGCTGGTGGAGCCGTTGCTCCAGTTGTTGCAGCGAATGTTGAAAAGCTCGACATAACGTACTAAACGAAGCTGATACAGAATTCGTCAAAGGAGACTTAGAATGAAGATCGCAAAACTTCTCGTGGTATCTCTGATGGCTTTCGGTTTATCCGCCCTCGCGATGCCGCCTCCGTCACAGGCACAGTCGCAGCCCAGTTACGCCGACCAGGCGATTCAGCAGCACTCAACAATGACATTAGAGCCCATGGATCAGACGCCTACGTTCCGGGTGACAGTGATCAGCCGCACCGTTCCGGCGGTGAACTATCACCATCGCAGCGGAGCGACGAAGCTGGGATTCAAGGGCACGGACTTAATGCCCGGAGCCCACGCCGAAGCCAAGGTGGAAAGCAAGAAGGGCTACATCGAAATTGAGGTCGAATTTCATGGTCTGGAGGCACCGACCAGCTTTGGCAGCGAGTATCTGACGTACGTCTTATGGGCAGTTACGCCCGAGGGGCGACCGGTGAACCTGGGCGAAATCCTGGTGAGTGGCAAGAGCAGCAAGCTCGATGTCACGACGGATCTCCAGGCATTCGCATTGATCGTCACCGCAGAACCCTATTATGCCGTGCGGCAGCCCAGCAATGTGGTGGTGGTTGAGAACGTGATTCGCGAAGACACGATGGGAAAAGTCGAGGCGGTGAATGCCAAATACGACCTTCTTGAGCGCGGCGGGTACATTCCCACCGGCTACAAGTTCGATCCAGTCGTTTTGAATTCTAAGTTGCCGCTGGAATTCTTTGAAGCGCGCAATGCGTTGCGCATCGCTCAGTCGGCCGGCGTGGAGAAGTATGCCAGCTCCAGCTATGAGCATGCCGTCCAACTGATGAATCAGGCAGATGGATACGCTAGCAGGAAGGACGTAGATAAAAAGGCGCTGATTGGAACTTCGCGCGAAGCGGTGCAGACGTTCGAAGACGCCCGCGAAATTTCGGTGAAACGCATCGAAGCCGAACGCATTGAGACTGAAGCCAGCGCTGCAGCCGATCGCGAAGCGAAAGCCAAGGCTCAGACCATGAGCGCCGAAGCCGATACGGCTGCTGCCCTGCGCGCACGTGACGAGGCCGAGCGCCAGAAGCAACACGCCCAGGCTGACGCTCTGCGTTCAAGCGAAGATGCCGAGCGCCAGAATGCGCAGGCCCAGGCCGAAGCAGAGCGTAATCGCGCCGCGGCCGCCGCTGCCGCAGCCTCCGCGGATGAGCAGCTCCAGCAAGCCCTGCGCGAAAAGAAAGAGCTTCGCGCTCAATTGCTGCTGCAATTCAACACCATCCTCGAGACTCGCGACACCGCTCGCGGGCTGGTCGTCAACATGTCCGACGTTCTCTTCGACACCGGCAAGCAAGCATTGCGTCCGGCGGCGCGTGAAAAGCTGGCGAAGATCAGCGGCATCATGCTCGCCTATCCCGGCCTCAAGCTGGGCATCGAAGGCAACACCGACAGCGTCGGCGGCGACGTGTACAACCAGGGCCTCTCGGAAAGACGTGCGGAATCGGTCCGCGGCTATCTGGCGGAGCAAGGGATTCCAGCATCCTCCATGACAGCAGTGGGTTTCGGCAAGGCCCAGCCCATTGCGTCCAACGAGACCGCGGCAGGCCGTCAACTGAATCGACGCGTCGAGTTAGTCGTATCTGGAGAAGTGATCGGAACCACGATCGGTGAGCTGCGCATGCAACCCGCCACACTTCCCTAGCTCGGTAACCGAAAGCGCTATCACGCCTCGATAATCACCCACGAGCCGGCTCCTGGCGAGCCGGCTCTTCGTTTCATTCGACGCTCCGTGCTCACAATGCTCTAGCACGTTTCTCGCTTTATTGATGGTCAATTCTGACCAGTTTTTCGCCGCCCGAGCGGCTTAAATACTAATGGCGGAGCTTTCCTCTTATACCGGGGCAGCGGCCGGAAGCCGTGTCCCATCGGCTAACCATCCCTGCAACACAAACGCTTCGAGAGCTTTCAGGGCACAGCGAAGGACCGAGGGCCCGGAAGAGCATCCTGCGCTCGATGTAGCAACCAAGGAGACAAGAATGTTGTCAGAACAAAGCGCATCGTTGAGAAAGCCATTGGCTCGGCTCAAGGTGCGTACCCTGGCGCTCGAAGATAAACTTGCGGCGTCGTTGTGCTTGAGGTCCAGCGCTTCGCTTCCAAGCCGGATCGCGGTGATCGGAAACTACCTCCCGCGCCAGTGTGGGATCGCGACTTTCACGACCGACTTATGCGATGCCATCGGCGCAGAGTACGGAACCGCCCAACTGCTGGCGGTGCCGGTCAACGATCCGGGCTCGCAATACAGCTACCCGGCGCGTGTTCGGTTCGAGCTGCTGGAGGGTGACGCGTCATCTTACGACGATGCCGCCGACTTCCTTAATTTCAGCAATGTTGATCTGGTTT
Organism: Terriglobia bacterium; assembly: GCA_963797035.1. Lineage (GTDB taxonomy): Bacteria > Acidobacteriota > Terriglobia > Terriglobales > Acidobacteriaceae > JAIQGF01. The sequence continues at coordinate 12,449 of CAWCOC010000014.1, read as the reverse complement.
CGCTGCAGCACGAGTACGGCATTTTCGGCGGTCCCGCCGGAAGCCACGTCGTGCGGCTGCTGCAGCGTTTGAAGATGCCGGTAGTGACCACCCTGCATACAGTTCTGCGGGAACCAGACGCCAATCAACGAATCGTCATGGAGGAGATTGCCGCGCTCTCTGACCGCCTGATCGTGATGAGCGAGCACTCCTCGCGATTTCTACAGGACGTGTTTCATGTACCGGAGGAAAAGATCGACCTCGTCCCTCACGGTATTCCTGACCTCCCGTTTGGAGATCCCAACTACTACAAAGACTCGTCGGGAACCGAAGGAAAAGCTGTCTTGCTGACCTTCGGGCTGTTGTCCCCGAACAAGGGGATCGAAACCGTAATTGAAGCCCTGCCGCGTATCGTTGCCCAACACCCCGAAGCCGTCTACATAATCGCGGGCGCTACCCATCCGCATATTCGACGTCGCGAAGGGGACCAATATCGCCTTCAATTGCAGGCGCTGGCAAGAAAACTCGGGGTCGAACGGAATGTGATATTTCACAACCGGTTCGTCAGCCCTGAGGAGATGGCTCAATTCGTTGGGTCGGCCGATATTTACATCACCCCTTATCGCCACGAGGCGCAAGCCGTATCTGGTACATTGGCGTATGCATTAGGCGCGGGTAAGGCGATCATTTCGACCCCATACTGGCACGCCACCGAACTGCTGGATGATGGCCGCGGGGTTCTGGTCCCGTTCGCGGACTCAAGTGCGATTGCAACTGCTGCAATTGATCTCCTGGACAACGAAGCGCCCCGTCATGCCATGCGTAAGCGCGCTTATCTCTACGCGCGCGACATGGTGTGGAATAAAGTCGCCCTGTCTTACATGAGCACCTTCGTACGCGCCCGTTCTGACCGCATGCGCACCCCGCGGATCGCGTTCTCGGATTTGAATGCGGAGAGAACACTGGACAGGTTGCCATCAGTAAGGCTGGATCACCTGTATCGGATGACCGATCACACCGGACTTTTGCAGCATGCAGTATTTTCGGTGCCAAACTATCGGGAAGGCTACACGACCGACGACAATGCTCGCGCCTTGATCGTGGCCGTCCTGATGGAGCAGCTTGGTATGACGGCGGTATCGGAGTCGGCCAAGTTGGCATCCTGCTATTTGGCATTTTTATGGCACGCATTCAATCCAGCGACCGGCCGGTTTAGAAATTTTCTGAGCTATGAGCGCCAGTGGCATGAAGCCGAGGGATCGGAAGACAGTCATGGACGAGCGTTGTGGGCATTGGGAACTGTCCTCGGACGCTCTAGATCCCCAGGGCTGAGAGGCACGGCAGGCCGGCTTTTTGAATCGGCCGTCCCTGCAATTCGCGGCTTCACCAGCCCCCGCGCATGGGCCTTTGCCACCCTCGGACTGCAGGAATACCTTGACTGCTTTCCCGGGGACAGAGCGGCTCTTCAGACCAGAGACGAAATGGCAAAACGGCTGCTCGATATTTACGCTTCCAACCACTCGCCGGAGTGGAACTGGTTTGAAGAGGTGCTCGCCTATTCCAACTCCCGGTTGCCGCAAGCGCTGTTGGCGTGCGCTTCCCGCACCTCAGACAAAGTCATGCTAATGGCGGGACTTGAATCGCTGGATTGGTCTTTGAGGACGCAGCGTTGCGAATCGAAGGGACATTTTGTGCCCATCGGATCACAGGGTTTTTACCGCAAAGGCGGCGAAAGAGCCCGCTTCGATCAGCAACCTGTCGAGGCCGGTGCTGCCGTATCTGCATGCCTGCAAGCTTTTCACGCGACCGGAGACGAGCGTTGGATGAAGGAGGCGTGGTCTGCGTTCAACTGGTTCCTGGGCGACAATGACCTGCAGATCGCCCTCTACGATTCCAGTACCGGCGGGTGCCGCGACGGGTTGCACCCCGACCGCACGAACCAGAATCAGGGAGCGGAGTCCACTCTTTCGTTTCTGATGGCACTCCTGGAGATGCGTCTCGTGGAAGACGCGGAAATACCGAGAATCAGCTGCGATGCCGTAACCGTCTCGGGCCACGTTGAGCGCAAACTCTTGGAGATCCAATGAGCGCAGGTAAGAACCATGACGAACCGCTGCTCCATCGCCATTCCTCCAATCCGATCTTGACCAGCAGAGACTGGCCATACCCGATTAACAGCGTTTTTAATGCCGGCGCGACGCGGCTCGAGGACGGACGCACCTTGCTACTCTGCCGCGTCGAAGACCGGCGAGGCCTCTCGCATCTTTGTGCCGCTCGTTCCGTCAACGGTGTGGACGGGTGGCAGATTGATCCGGCTCCGACGCTTATGCCTAACCCTGAGGAATATCCGGAAGAGTTGTGGGGCATCGAAGATCCTCGATTGACCTACGTGCCGGAACTGAACCAGTACGCTGTGGTTTACACCTCTTATTCCCGTGGCGGCCCGGGGGTCTCACTGGCCCTTACCAAGGACTTCAAAACCTTTGAGAGATTCGGCGTGATCATGTCGCCTGACGACAAGGATGCAGCCCTACTTCCACACAAAATCGGAGGCTTCTGGGCACTCGTCCATCGGCCAATGACCGCACTCGGCGCTCACATGTGGATCTCATACTCCCCCGACCTGCGGCATTGGGGCAGTCATAAGGTGATGCTGGAGGCACGCCGTGGCGCGTGGTGGGACGCGAACAAAATCGGTATGTCGCCGCCGCCGATCGAGACTTCCCGTGGCTGGCTCGTGCTTTACCACGGAGTGCGGCACACGCCTTCCGGCTGTCTTTATCGATTGGGTTTGGCCCTCTTCGACCTGGAGAAACCGGAACAGCCTTTGCTGCGGGGAGATTCTTGGATCTTTGGGCCCGAGGCCGAATATGAGCGCCGCGGCGACGTCAATGATGTTGTATTTCCCTGTGGATACACGATGAACGCCGACGGGGATACGCTGAACCTGTACTACGGAGCTGCCGATTGCTCGATTGCGCTGGCAAGAACGAGCGTGCGCTCTTTACTGAAGTGGCTGGATGCCAATGGAAGTTGCGAACGCCGGCAGCGAGCGTGAATAGAGTTATTTCGCATGATCGTCGCCGTATTCGGGCGATTCCTGTGCCTTGGAGGCTCTTGCTTCTGGAACGGTCGTTTTGAGCATTGCAACATTTCTGAGCACCTTGTTCCATCTCTCGGGATTCTTCTTCGCGAAAACGGGAACATTCGCGGTATCGTAAAACGACAATGTGTTTTGCCGCAGTGCAGGTGTGATGTCCGCAAACTTTCGTTCTGCCAGCTTGTCCAGCAGCTTGGCATAAGCTTCATCCGTTAATCCATATTCGCCGGCAACTGTCGGTTTACCGGTGTCAAAGTCAGTGTTTTCCAGAGAAAGTTTTTCCGCCTTTAAGTCCCGGAGATAGATCCCATACTGCTCGACGGTGTTGTTCACACTCTTCAGATACAACGTCTCGGTTTCGGGGCTCGGCATCTTGAAGCCAACCGCTTTAAAAGGACCGACTTTCGGCACGAGCCTGAACAGTGTGGCGATGATCCGCGTTCCAATTCCCGGTTTTTGGTAGCCGTTTCCCCACTCTCGTTCATAATCGGTGCGCCTCAGATTGTAGAGAAACTTTCTTTGGTGAAAGACGGTCTTCTTTGACCAACTCGTCTTTCTTGAGAAGCAATGCCACGCGAGTCATTTCAGGGATGACGCTACTGATGGACCGACGAAATGTGCCGATGGATAAATCCACGCTGCCGAACACATCCTTCAGGTCAATCCCGTATGTCTTCAGAAATGCTCGCTCCAGCACTGGTTTTGAGACCTGAAATCCGATGAAGTTGTGGAATGAATCCGACGTGTAGCGGTGCTTGGCGACTTGCACAACATCAAAGCCGAACTCCGTCTGGATGTGGGCCTTCTTGTTCTGGGCAAAGGTGACCTGAGGCCCATACTTGGCTTTCAGTTTGGGAAAACCCTGCGCGACGGCGGCATTAACCTGCGGATGTCCCGCGATATCGGCGGTGTAGTGCGCCAACGCTCCTAATGCGAATGCGTAGTCATTAACGTTGGTCGCCTCCGAAAGCAGAGCCTGAACAAAATCGCCGCTCCGGACGTAATGCACCAAATCGCTGAACAGCCTGTTTCCAAACGGGTAATAGCCCATGTCTTGGATCAAGCACCCGCCATAGGCATGTGCGTGAGCCGACAACAGATCGTCGGCGGATGAGCCAGGGTACTTCTGCAGCTGGAGGGGTTTCATCTGCTCGTCCCAAAGCAGATCCACGATCTGTTCGTGCGTCAGCACGGAATATCCGGCACACCCTTGGGGAAAGGTGCAGACGGCCAGCACTACGACCAGCAGTGTTCCGATCGCATGTCGCATGAATTGAGGTTAGCGGAAAGCCCGCCCAGGCGTCTGTTCTAATCTGCTCTAAATAGACTGTGATTAAACGGTGTGATCTTCCGGCTCTTGGCACCGTGTTTGCACGTAAGCTATCAAACTGCCCTAACAAAGTCTTGGACATATCCCGAGAATCCTGCCTACTCTGCAACGCAGCATGCAAGAGAATCCCATGTCAAAAACTCCGAGGCAGATATCGGCGAGAATTCGGCCTTGCATTCTATTGAATGCCGGCTAAGTACAATCACGACCATGACTTCCGGGAAAGACCGGGCGGACGACAGAACGGCAAAAGGGCGGGAACGACCCGGGTATTCGCGCTGCTCACCCTTCGCACAACGCCGTTGTGCTGGTCGTTCCCGCCCTTTGAGCTGATATTGCCCGGAGTATGTCAAGCAATGGCGTTCGATATGCGCGATTGTGCGGTGCGAACCGCTCGCTGACAAGCGAGCGGAACAAGGTCCGACGTGCCACTCGGCAATGTGCAAATTATCAAGCTGCCCTCCGCTCACGCAGCCTTCAAGGATCACGACCGCTGACGCGGCGGGCTGCGCCCGTCCTTGACCGCTGCTCCGCTTCGGGCAAAGGCGCAGTTATGAGAGGCAATGCCGCTCTCGCGCTTAGAGCAAGCGAGCTGCTAGTCCAACCGAACTACCGCCAGATTTCCTAATTTGGCGCGCCTTCATATCCCCGAGCTATCACGCGCAGCACACGAAGTATTGGCCGAGTGCTCGCGCAATCGGCGACATTGAGAAATACACAGCGGCTACATCTCGACGGTCGCACCAGTTTGCGCTAAGCTCCGCGCAGCCATCCGTGCCGCCTAAGAGAAGGGAGACGAATTGTTCAGGCGCGCACGCTATCAGAAAGGCAGTTTGCAGCGCGTAAAGCGCAAGAAAGGGCCAGCAGTCTGGATTTTCCGCTGGTATGAGATCCAGGCCGACGGAAGCAAGGCTTATCGCAAAACCGCTATCGGCACGGTCGAAGAATACAAGACCGAACGCGATGCGCGGCAGGCGGTGGACGCTTTACGCATCACCATTAACCAGGAAGCTCCTGCGGTAACGGTTCCGCGGATCACGTTCGAGACGATGGTCTCGCACTATCTGCAGAATGAACTGCCGGAGGACCAGACAAAGGCCAAAGTGCCCAAAGCGCATTCCACATCTATTACGTACCGGCGCTATTTGAAAAAGTGGATCGTGCCACGCTGGACGGGATATGCGCTTCGCGACATTCAGCCCATCGCAGTCGAAAACTGGCTGTTTGGGTTGAAAGCCGCGAACGGCACCAAGGCGAAGATTCGCAACATCATGAGCGCAGTGTTTCGTCATGCAATTCGTTATGGTCTGCTGCCGCGCGACGCGGATGCAAACCCAATTCGTTACGTGCGACAGACGGCCGCAAGCGAAGTGACGCACACCGTGCTCACGGCAGAACAGGTCGTGCAGATCCTCGCCAACCTTCGTGAACCGTGCCGCACGATGGCTTTCCTCGATGCAGCAACCGGCCTACGGGTAAGTGAGTTGCTCGCGCTGAAGTGGCAGGATATTGATTTCAAGAATCTCGAAATCAATGTTCGACGCGCCATCGTGTATGGCATTGTCGGACGCTGCAAGAGCAAGGCATCGAGGAAACCTGTCGCTCTTGATCCGTTTCTGGCGGAAGTGCTCTGTAAATGGCGGCTCACATCCGCTTACAACCAAGCGGATGATTGGGTGTTCGCCAGTCCGAGAAAGAAGGGCAAAACTCCTTACCTGCCCGGAATGCTAATCCGCTGGCATTTACGGCCCGCGGCGGAGAAGGCCGGCGTGGAGGGCCCGGTGGGTTGGCACACATTCCGACGCACGGTAGCGACGCTATTGGTCGCGAATGGCGAAGACGTCAAAACCGTGCAGGAATCGCTGCGGCATGCCAACAGCAAAGTGACGCTGGATCTGTATGCTCAGGCCGTCACGCCAACGAAACGAAAAGCACAGAGCAAGATCGTCCAGATGCTACTTCCGCCACAGAAATTGACGGCGGAACAGCACGAGTCTGAAGAGCAAACCCGCTTAACGAACCCTAACAAACCCTCGCCGCTCGACGCCCGTTCACGTAAGTTGTTGAAAGGTATGGTGGCCAGGGACGGAATCGAACCGCCGACGCCAGCCTTTTCAGGGCGAGAATAAGCAGTATTTTTAACGACTTAACAGGTCTCGGTGGGCTGCATAAATCGTTGACAGGTCGTGAAAGACACGCCGATCTTGGGTGGGATTCTTGGGTCTGACCTCATGCTTCTCAAATTTCTGCGGCGTCGCTCAGGTTCAGCTCCTACTGGGCGTTTGTGACTGCCGTTTTGGGCTGCTGGGAGCGGGTGGAGCGCAGGGCGAGACCCGCGAAAGCCCACATTGTCACCGCGACGACCTCATATTTGTAAGGTGTCCCGCGACAAACGGCAGCAGCTCAATCAGGATCAGCGCTAACGCGACAGCCCGCCGATAGTCCGTGACAAACACCGATCATCGGGTAGCCCACGCACCGTGCAGCCGAGACGTGGTTGCCACAGTCGTGTTGCACGTCGGCTTCGCACGCAACGACCGCTGCGTAGTCGTCACTGACGCCGACAATCTTGGCCACGCGCTCCATGTGGGGTGCGAAATCGGGGACTGTTTTGGGAACGAACTTTACCGTCCATTGTTCGCGAGCAACGTGCGAACCATTAGCGTCGCTCACCAGCCAGTCACGGTCAGTCTAAACCCATGCATCCAGACCGTGGCGCAGGATCGAGGTGATGACCTTGGCGGCGGTGTCCGCCGGTACGAAGCTCTGCGACATCACAGAAAGGTCGGGACGAACAAGCACACCACCATTGAAGGCGGCAATTGGTTTGGTGAGCGCAAGCGCATCGATCAACATTTGCATGCCAAGTGGTGGCCGGCCGCTGGTAATGCTGAACGCAATGCCCGCATCCTGTAGCCGCTTGACGGCTTCGATCGTGCGGCGCGTCAGCACCCTGTCCTGGGTGACGAGCGTACCATCCACATCGGCGATCACTAGGCGAATGTTATTTCCCATAGGGACCTCACCTGTTGCGGTGCTACAAAATACGCGGCATTACTGCTCCTCATATGACCAGAGTAGGCCGCCATCCACGAATATTGTGGCGCCGGTCATGTAATCGGCGTCGGGCGAGGCCAGGAAAGCGGCTACCCCGGACACATCTTCTGGTGTGCCCAATCGCTTCAGGGGAATATTTTCCAGCAGCGGGTTGAGCTTGGCCGGATCGTTGAGCAGAGCCTTATTGATGGGCTTTCGGATCGCACCCGGCGCGATGTTGTTGACGGTAATGCCGAAAGGCGCGAGTTCGACGGCAAGGCTGCGGGTCAACATTTTCAGCCCACCCTTGCTGGCGCAGTAGGCAGCAAAATGCGGAAAGGGCAATTCTTCGTGGACCGAACTGATGTTGATAATCTTCCCTGCCTGTTTGGCGGTAATCCACTGGCGGACTACCGCCTGTGTTATGAAAAATACGCCCTTCAGGTTCACACTCATTACGAGGTCGTAGTCTTGTTCTGTGACCTCCCAAAAATCGGCACGCCGTTCCAGGCCGGCGTTGTTCACCAGGATGTCGGCTGCTCCGAAGCGATCAAACACGTTCTTGATGAATGTTCGTACCTGTGTGATGTCGCTGACATCTGCCTGCAAGGCCAGCGCTCTGCGGCCCGTCCCTCCTGCCGCGCCGTCGTCTGTAACTAGACGAACAACCTCCTCGGCGCCGGTGTGGTTGGTGCGATAACAGAGCGCGATGTCCGCGCCCTCGGCAGCCACGCAACGCGATCGCACGACCAATGCCTCGATCGCCGCCGGTGATGATGGCGACCTTGCCTTCCAGGCGCTTGGTCACATCGCCGTTCTGCATAGTCTTTGTCGCCATCTAAGCGCTCCGGCGTTCGCGGCCGGTAACCGGTAACAGGGCAGCAGCGGCGGCGTCCGCCAGCCAGAGCAACTTGCCTTCGGGAGCAATGAACTTGCGCGGGCAAACGCTCAGGGTCATGAGGGCCGAGCAGCACCTCACGCAGCACCTCGGCCTTTTCCTCGCCGGCAATCAAAAACGCCACCGTGCGTCCGTGGTTTAGGAGAGGCGCGCTCATGCTGATGCGCCACGTGTTGATTTCGGGTACAAAGGCGGCGACCACAAACCGCGCTCTTTCCTGGAGCGCCTGGGAGCGAGGAAACAGGGATGCGGTATAGCCGTTGGTGCCGAGTCCTAGGTAGATAAGATCGAACTGCGGCATGGAGAACGACTCACCAAACCGTCGCCACATGTTGTTTTCGTATGTGTCGGCAGCGGCGTGCGGTGGGCTGATATTCGTCGGTACCCGGTGGATGTTTTCCGCAGGCGCTGGAACGTGGCGCAACAGAGCCTCGTAAGTCATGCGGTAGTTGCTTTCGCGGTCATCGACAGGGACGCAGCGCTCGTCGCCCCAGAAAATGTCCACATGATCCCAATTGATGCGCCGACTGAAGGCACTCGTCGCCAGGAGTTCGTAGACGCGATGCGGTGTTACTCCACCGGATAGCGCTACCCGGAAACAGCCCCGCCCTCCGATCGATTCCGCAGCGATGTTGACGAACAGCTCTGCCGCGGAACTGGCGAGCTGTTCCCCATCGGCATATGCGCGGAGCTCGCCGGGATGTTCAGCTCTGGGTGCCGCGCTCATTGATCCCTCCGAATGAAAACACTTTGCTAGGCCGCGCGCCGCAGCGCGGGCGTGATCGCATGCCAGCCGCGCATTTCTTCACCGATCAGCTCAAATGCCACCTTGGGGCCTTCACTCCGGCAGCGTAATTCGGAAATTCGGGCGGCGGCAGTTGCGCCCACGCCTCTTCGATGGGCGTGATGATGCTCGATTCCGCCTCAATCTCGTCGCCGCGCGTAAACAACGTGGGATCGCCACGCATGGCATCGAGCAGCAGGGTCTGATAGGCAATGGGCGTGCTTCCGTCGAAAGCCGTGCGATAAGAAAAGTTCGCCTGCACAGGCACGACCTGCATCTGGCCCCCCGGCTTCTTGGCGCCAAACTGCAGCACGATGCCTTCCTCCGGCTGAATGCCGATGACTACCATATTGGGCTCAACCTTCTCGTCGGGAGTGCGCGAGAAGAGCGCCTGCGGCGTGCGCTTGAAGTCACTCGCACTTCCGTGAGTTGAGCGGCAACCGCTTTCCCGAGCGCAGGTAAAACGGCACGCCGGCCCAGCGCCAGTTATCGACGGACAGCTCGACGGCGGCGAAGGTTTCGGTCGATGGAATTCGGCTGCACGTCCCGGCTCCTGCCGGTAGCCGGAGCCGCTTGCTCCCCCGATTTGCCCTTGACCGTACTGTCCGCGAACCGCGCTCGCGATCTCCGTCCGGGTCATTGGGCGGATGGCCTGGAGGACCTTGACCTTCTGTTGCGAACCGCGTCGCCCTCGAACGCGATCGGCGGCTCCATGGCAGTGAAGGCGAGCAGCTGCAGGATGTGGTTCTGCATCATGTCCCGCAGCGCGCCGGTCTCTTCATAATAGGCTGCCGCGGTTTTCGACGCCCACGGTTTCGGCCGCCGTGATCTCCACGTGGTCGACGTAGTTGCGGTTCCAGACCGGCTCAAACAGACGAGTTTGCGAAGCGGAAGACCAGATGTTCTGCACCGTCTCCTTTCCGAGATAGTGGTCGATGCGATAGCGTCTGGCGCTCCGTCAAGGTGCGCAACAGCTGCTCGATTGAGTCCTCGCGCGAGTGCTGAGGTCGCGCCCGAAAGGCTTCTCCAGACGATCCGCGCCGCCAGCCCCGCCCGCATCCGCGATTCAGCCCGGCCGCGCCCAGATGCTCGATGATCGGGCCGAAAAACTGCGCTTGGGGTCGAGAGGTAGAAGAGAAGATTGCCACCTGTGCCTGCACTTCGCACTCCTCCAGTTGCGCCCGCAAAGTCGCGTAGACTCGGGATTTCAGATCGCCGGAACGTAAAACAGGCGTTTCTCGAACTCGGCCCACTGCCCGGTGTGGTCCACCGGCCCCTTGGAACTGTGGCAGTCCTCGCGAGCTGTCGCGGAACGCCTCGTGGACATCTCCTTGCGGCCGATCCGAGACCCGAACTTCGGGAGAAGCCGATGCCCGCCAGGTTAGAGCGCGGGAACGAGCTTGCGGCGCGTCAGGTCGCCGGCGGCCCCGAATATAACCAGGACGCAGGATTCGCCTGTGGGCCATGGCGTCAGCGTTACGCGATCAATGTGGGTGGCTTCGACGATGGTGCTCATGCTTCCCTCCGGATTTCCTTTCTCCCTTAGGCCGCTTTCTCCAAATGTCCACCGAAGCCATAGCGCATCGCCGACTTCAAGTGCTTTGAGCTTCGCTTCGATTTCCTCGTGCGGCTCCTTCCCGCTGCGGATGTAAGCGAACACACGATCGTTTCCGTAGATCGTGTAACGACCTTGTTTCTCGCGATTGACAACGTCAAATCCGAGCGCCGCCTCGGAAATGCAATCGATCTCTCCCACAAAGTTTCTGCGCTCGTCGTGGAAGAAGCTCTCGCCATCCGTGACCAGGAATTGCAGGTCACGGATTTGGGGTGAATCAATGGTCGGGTAATACACCTCGGTCACACAGCCGCCATCGAGCGTGTACCAGACGCGGCTGGAGGTCGAATAGGCTGTTCCAACGCCTGTCTTGGCGCCGCGCGTCCATCGTGGTTCAATTCCCGGGCCGCCGGGCGCGAGACGTGGGACACTCGATCTGGTCACCATGTACTCACCTTTGTAGACGCCTCAGCCGTTGATGACTGTCGGCGTGATTTGGTCGCGCCCAAAAACCGGACGTTATCTCGACGCATCAAGTCCGGAGACGGATCACACCAGAAACACTGCTTTCACTCTCCCTTACAGTTCACTTCGTAAGCGAACCAACACAGCCAAGTGCCATCACATGAGGTTGCACGCCTCGCTAACTCGAGGCGCGGGCTGCGAGGGGACAGCTTCGATCCGTCGCCGTAGCCGATGTTGCACAGAAAATTTGATTTCACATGGCCTGCGGGGAAGAATTCCTGCTCACAGGCTTCGCACTTGCCAGCCGCAAAGAACTCTTCATCAACTTTGGCGTTATCGAAACCGGACATTGGCCCGCGAGTCCAGTCCGAGCGCTCGCGCTGCCAGGATCAGGTAGGCACCCTGGAGAGACGAGTTCCGCATCGCAGTCTGCTCGATGAGCTGGGGGTTTCTTGCAAAGATATCGCGCATGCCTGGGTTGTGCGGGAATAGCTTGGGCAACTTGTCGTAGAACTTCAGGTCATACGCGATTATGACCGTGACCGGCGCGGTCATCGTTTTCTCCACGTTGCCGGGCGCGAGGGCCGGGCGGAGGCGCTCCTTCGCAGCCGCTGAACGCAGGAACACGAACCTGGCGGGACAGCTATTTGCACTTGTCGGACCCCATTTCGCCACATCATAGAGTTCACGCAGCAATTCGTCAGACACTGGCTTCGGGAGCCAGGCGTTATACGTGCGCGCCTTGCGAAAGAGGACGCCCAGCACGTCATCACTTACTCTGTCCATTCCCGTCCTTTCCCGTCACGCGGACAAAATCCCTTGAAGCCCTGTGCATTACCACAAGCCGCGTACTCCCTCATGTCGCTTGCCTACGCTGCATCCGCAGCCGCTGCTGGCTCTTTGGCTTTTACCAGCGGGACGTTAACCAGGTGTTCGCTCAAAAACCAGACCTGAAGTTCATTGCCACGCAGCACGTCGCTCACGAGGAGGTCGTTCGTGCCGTCGTCGCCCAGTTCCGAAGCGCGCCGCGCCAGCTTGCGGGTTTCCCGAATGATGATCTGGTGGGCATCCAGCAAACGCGACAGTTGAACCGGAGCTTCTTCCCGACCACGCGGCGGTCGCTCGATTTGCGTGGTTTCTGCCACATCCGCCGCCATTGCGATGCTCACGCCGCCAGGAGCTGAATGCGTTCCGCAATCGAGTCCACCAACTCAACCTGCTCGTCGTAGTGCTTGTCGAAAAGCAGATGCAGTTGATAAAAAGTCGGACCGGCAACCTGCCAATGCGATTTCTTGTACAGAT
>CAWCOC010000013.1:140000-203125 GCA_963797035.1 Terriglobia bacterium | reverse complement strand
GCGCAAGTCCTATTTCGGCTTGGCTGCGCTGCCCGGCGCGCTGTTCCCCGTGCCCTGGTTCTTCAGGATCGGCGGCATCAGCTTGCCATTGCCGGGATTGCCGACCCCGGTCACGGCCACAATGCTCAATGCCGGCAGCTTGTGGTCCCAGCCCTCGGGTACGTGGTCAAAGGATATGCGGAAGGGCCGCGCCTCGTCGATCTTGATCGGCGAATTCGCCAGCGGCTCGTAGGTCGTGCCCGAGTTCCCGACCATTTCTTCCACCGGGCGCCGGATGGTTTCCAGGTTCTGCCCGTTGATGCTCTTGAAGGTCGCGTCCACTTCAATGCCGTTGATGGCGGTGGGACCGGTGTTCAGCAAGCGGCCCTCCAGGTACAACGATGCCCCGGTTGGTCCCGGCACCGCGGTCAGGTTGGTCAGCTGCACCTGGTCTCCAGTGGGCTGCGGAGGAACCTGGGAACCGCTCGGGTTGGTAGCACGAGGCGTGCGCGGCAGCCAGATGATCATCGCGAGCAGAATGGCCGCCGCCACCACGATCGCCACCAGGATCCACGGCACTCTGCTGGTGGGCTGAAGCTGCTGCTGCAGCTTAGGGTGGAGATCACGGTCTTCGGGTAGTCTGCTCTCCCGTTGGTTCGGCAGTTTTGGATTGGTCGCCATACTCAGAAAGATGGCGATGGCGGCGGGGAAGTTTCCCGCCGGGCGCAAGCTGGGCAGAGCAGGATGAGGGTGGCGGACGCGCTGCTACTCGCCGGCGATGGTCAGACCCTCAAGGCGCAGAGTAGGCGCCGCGACGGCGCCGCGGAATTCCAGGTCGCTGCCGATTTCGGCGATGTTCATCAGCATGTCTTTCAAATTGCCGGCGATGGTGATCTCCTCGACCGGGTAGGCCAGTTGGCCGCCCGAGATCCAGAGCCCGGAGGCGCCGCGCGAGAAGTCGCCGGTCACCAGGTTCACGCCGAAGCCCAGCAGTTCGGTGACGTAAAGACCCTCCGGAACGCCGGCGATGATCTCTTCGGGCTTCTTCGTTCCGGGCTGCAGGAACAGGTTGCCCACGCCAATCGAGGGATTGCCGGCGAGCCCGCGCGAGGCATTGCCGGTGGTGGAGAGCCCGAGTTTTTTGGCCGTGTAGGTGTTCAGCAGGTAGCTGTTGAGCACCCCGTGTTCGATGACCACGGTGCGCCGCGTGGGCACGCCCTCGCTGTCGAACGGGCTGGTGCCGAAGCCGCCGCGCAGCGTGCCATCGTCAATCACGTTGACGTTTTCCCCGGCCACGGGCTGGCCCAACCTGCCGGTGAGGAAGGAGGCGCCGCGGTAAATGGAGTCGCCGTTCACCGCCTCGAAGATGTGCTCGAGCAGCGAGCGCGCCATTTGCGGATCGAACACCACCGGGAGCTTTGCGGTCTTCACCTTGCGCGCGCCCAACCGGCGCAGCGTGCGCTCGGCAGCGATGCGCCCCACCTGCTCGGGCTGGTCAAGTTTCTTGAGGGTGCGCGCCACCGAGTACCAGTAATCGCGCTGCATGGACTCGCCTTCCTGCGCCACCGGCACCGCCGAAACCGAGCAATAGGAGTTGCGGTATTCACCCACGAAGCCGTGCGAGTTGGCCAGCACCTTGTGGCCGTCGGCGGCGTCGAAGGTGCCGCCCTCGGAGTTGCTGATTCGCTTGTCGGCAGCGAGCGCGGCCTGCTCGGCGCGGCGCGCGTAGTCGATGCGCTGCTCGCCGGAGAGCGAGTAGACGTCTTCATAATAAAGATCGAGATCGCCGCCGATGGAGCCCAGTTGCGCCGGTTCCGGCAGCCCGGCCTGCGGGTCTTCGCTGGTGACCTCGGCCAGAGCCAAGGCGGAGGAGACCATCTGGTCCAGGCCCTCGGGAGAAAGATCGCTGCTGTAGGTAGAGGCGGCACGCTGCCCGCGGAACACCCGCACCCCGATGGCCTTGGCGCCCGATTCCTTCAGCGTCTCCACCTGCCCGAGCCGCACCACGGTGGAAAATTCGTTGCCCTCGCGCACCACGGCCTCGGCGCTGGTGGCGCCGCCGCGAGTGGCGCGCTTCACGACATCAAGAGCGATTTCTTTCAGGTCCACTTTTTCCAGTACGGTTGTCATGCTGATAAATCCACTCTGTCCAATGCGATTGTCATGCTGAGCGAAGCGAAGCATCTATGCATTTCGCCGGCGCGAAGTAAACACATAGATCCTTCGCTTCGCTCAGGATGACATCAGGAAAAACTGACATCAGGAAAAAACCAGGGATGACATCAGGAAAAAGTTGTTCTGACTTCTTACTTCTGACTTCTTACTTCTGTCAGCTTCCCGTTCCCCCGACGGTGATCCGGTCCACCTTCAACGTCGGAATGCCGACGCCGACCGGGACCGACTGGCCGTCTTTGCCGCAGGTGCCGACGCCTTCATCCAGCATCAGGTCGTTGCCGACCATCGACACGCGCGTCAGCACGTCGGGACCGTTGCCGATGAGGGTGCAGTTCTTCAGCGGCGCGGTGACGTGGCCGTCCTCGATCAGGTAGGCCTCGGAGGCCGAGAACACAAACTTGCCGTTGGTGATGTCCACCTGCCCGCCGCCGAAGTTGGCGGCAAACACGCCGCGCTTCACCGAGCGGATGATGTCTTCGGGCGCGTCGGTGCCGCTGAGCATGTAAGTGTTGGTCATGCGCGGCATGGGAATGTGCTCGTAACTTTCGCGGCGCCCGTTGCCGGTGTTGGCAATACCCATCAGGCGCGAGGAGAGCTTGTCGCTCAGGTAGCCCTTGAGAATGCCCTTCTCGATGAGCACGGTCTCCTGGGTGGTATTGCCTTCGTCGTCCACGTTGAGCGAGCCGCGGCGATTGGGCACGGTGCCGTTGTCCACCACGGTGCATTTCTCACTGGCCACGCGCGTGCCGAGCCGTCCGGAAAACGCGGAGGTCCCTTTGCGGTTGAAGTCGGCTTCCAGGCCGTGGCCGATGGCCTCGTGCAGCAGGATTCCCGGCCATCCCGGGCCGAGCACCACTTCCATCTCGCCGGCGGGCGCATCGCGGGCGTCGAGCTGAATGATGGCCTGGCGCGCCGCCTGCTCGGCAAAATGTTCAGGCGTCTTCTCGGTCAGGAAAAATTCCAGCGAAACGCGCCCCCCGCCGCCCGAGGTGCCCTTCGACGACTGGCCATTGTTCCGGCCGAGGCAGAGCACGCTCATGCGCGCCAGGGGCTGCGAATCCTCGGCGAAAGTTCCATCGGAGCCGATCACCAGGATGCGGCGCAACTCGTCGGCGTAGCTGGCGCGAACCTCCTTGATGCGCGGATCGTAGGCGCGCGCGGCGCGGTCGGCGCGCATCACCAGCTCGAGCTTCTGGCGCACGTCGGAATTCACCGAGGGCAGCGCCAGCGGGTAAAGATCGCGTCCCTGTCGCTCCTTCAGGCTGACCTCCGGCTCCTTGGCCGGGCCGCTTGCGATCAGGGCCGCGGTGCGCGCCGCGCGCAGGATCTTCTCCGGCGCAAGGTCGTCGGTGTAGGCGTAACCGGTGCGCTCGCCGGAGACGACGCGCACACCGCAACCGGCGGAGATGCCCTGTGTCGCCGACTTGACCAGCGATTCATCCACCATGATGGAAGTCGTGGTGTGGTATTCGAAGTAGAGGTCGGCGTACTCGCCGCCAGCGCTCAGCGCGGCCGCCAGATAGCGCTGCAGGTCGCTCTCGGCAAGGCCGTAGCGCTGGAAGAAATAATTGCCATTTTGCATAGTCATTGGATGCCGCAGGTCCCCACAAAGACTGAGTGTAACAGCTTGTTTCGGGAGCGCGAAAAACCAAGGTAATTGCGAAGGTTTATTAGTTAACGGTTGTCGGTGACCGGCAGGCGCCATTTCCCGTTTTGCTCCCACGGGCGTAAGGTGCGCCGCATTTGTCTGTTTGCCTGCGTCACAGTAGTGCCAAAATCAAGGGTTTCGCATGAACCTGGACCAGCTAACCCGTGAATTGCAGGAATTTCTCGCCGGCTCCAGCGACGCCGTCGTGCTGGAGGAGGGCGCGGTCATCTTCGACCTTCGCGACGCCCGCTATTCGCTCTCCGAGCAGCACGGGAAATGCCTGCTTCACCTGTGGTCGCAGGAGCGCAACATGGTGCGGCGGGTGCTCGACGTGGAGCGCGCCAAGGATTCATTGGAATTGAGCGTTCTGCGTTTTGGGCAATCCCGGCCCATCACGCTGGAAATTTGCCGCAGCCGCGACCGGCGCAGCCCGTCGGCCCGGCGCACCGCGCGCGCTCAGTACAAGGCGCTGCTCGCCCGCCTGCTGGAGTGCGAGTTCCCCGGTTGCAAGCTCGACCGGCTGACCACCTCCACCGACCTGGAACGCTCCTTCGGCCCGGTGTATGCGCGCGGAGTTTTGCGCCGCGGCAACAGCTGGACGGCTGTGCTCGGGGTGAACGCGCAGGAGCTGCAGGCCTCGGTAGACGGTTCGCTCACCTTCGGCCTGCTCTGGCTGGAAAACCTTCGTGAGCACTGCGGCAAGGCGCTGGTGGAAAGCCTGGCGCTGTTCGTTCCGGCGAAGACGTCGGCCGTGGTGCGGGCGCGCATGGCGCACCTGGCGCGCGGAGTCTGCAAGTGGCGGCTGTTTGAAGTGGATGAGCGCGCCGGCGAGGCACAGGAGATGGATTGCAGCGACGCCGGCAACATCGATACCCGGCTGGTGCGCTCCACCGACGAAGCGGCAGCGCGCGCGCGGTTCCAGACGTCGATCGAGCGGGTGCGGTCGCTGGCGCCGGAAGCGGAGGTTGCGATCGTGACGCCGGGCGAGATCGCGTTCCGCCTGCACGGGCTGGAGTTCGCGCGGGCGCGCATGACGATGAGCGAGACTTTGTTTCGCGCGTCGGAGGAGCTGGTGTTCGGCGCCGGCCCGAGTGAAACCGCGGTCACCGACGAGAACGCGGAGCAGTTTGCCGCTTTCGTGGAGGTGGTGCGCAGGGCGCGCCAGGCGCACGGCGACGGCACGCATCCGCTGCGCCGGGCTTGTCCGGAGCGCTGGCTGGAGTCGCTGGTGGTGAAAGACGTCACCGCCATCGATGGGCGGCTGGATGCTGCGTGCGTGTACTCGCAGGTGCCGGCGTTCTCGGCCTCCGACCGCGCCATGATCGACGTGCTGGCCGCCACACGCGAACGCCGCCTGGCGGTGATCGAACTGAAGGCGGACGAGGATATCCACCTGCCGCTGCAAGGGCTGGACTACTGGGCGCGCGTGCGCTGGCACCAGCAGCGCGGCGAGTTCGCGAAGTTCGGATATTTTCCCGGGCGAGAGTTGTCGGACGATCCGCCGCTGCTCATGCTGGTGGCGCCCGCGCTGCACATTCATCCCGCGACCGACACCCTGCTGAAGTACTTGTCGCCGGCCATCGAGTGGCAGCTGGTGGCGGTGGATGAGCGCTGGCGGGAGGGCGTGAGAGTGGTGTTTCGGAAACACCCAAAAAGGGGGCTGTCGACTGCCAGCGCCGATTGACGAATCTACGAACCGACGAATTGGCGGATTCCTGAGGACCTCAGGAGTCTGGGAAATTCGGCAAGTCGCAAATTCTACAATTCGTAAATAGCGACAGCCTAGGACAGTTCCGCCTCTCGGCCCCGGTTGATCCAGTAATCGCGCGCCGTTTCGCTGAGGTCGGCGGCGGGTTTTTCGCCGCGGAAGACGCGCGAGATGCCGCGCACGATGCGGCGCATCGGCAGCTCTCCATCTTCGTCGGCAAAGAAAATCTCCCCAATTTTTGAAGTCCGGTAGTACCAGCGCTTGAGGATGGCGAGGTGCTCCATGGTTTCCTGGCGCGAGCACGTAGGGGCAGCCGCCCCCGGCTGCTCCAGCGCTTCCAGGACTCGGGACTCCATGGAGTGGGGCGTCTTGCGTTGGGTCGCGTGAGGCGAGCGACTTGCGTCGTCAGAAGGATTGCCGATTGTCGATTGCCGATTGTCGATTGCAGAGGGATTGGGCGGCAGGGTTGACCCCACGATGCCGGGAAGCGCGAACATGATCGGGTCGGAGAGGCAGCCAGCCCGCACGCGGAAGAACGTCACGCAGTTTGCCTGCGCCGAAGGCTGGATCATGAGCGCGTCAAGCCGGTCGAGGCGGTGCACGATCTCCGGAAGTTGTGAGACCACCGGCTTCAGCTTTTCCAGTTGCGCGTGCAGGGTGGCGGCGGTTTCAAACTCCAGGTCGGTGGAGGCCTGGTCGCGCGCGGTAGAAATCTCGCGGACCAACGACTGCCCGCGGGTGTCGAAAAACGTTTCCACGCGCGCCACCTCGGCGGCGTACGCCTCGTCGGTGCAGCCCTTGAAGCAGGGCGCCAGGCACATCTTCATCTCCGAGTAGACGCAGCCGGGAAACGCGGGGTCGGGATTCAGCTCCTCGATGCAGCGGCGAATCTTGAAAAAATCGAGCGCGTCGTTGGCAAACTTTTCCGCCATGGCGCGCGCCGGGAAGGGGCCGTAGTAAACGCTTTTCCCGCTGCCGAGGTGGGTGGTGATGGAGACCCGCGGGTAGCGGTTCTCCAGCCGAAAGCGCGCCAGCGGCGCGGGGCGAAGTCGCAGCCGGTCCTGGTAAGTCCTGGGAAATACCTCGCGCAGGGTCTTATACAGCACGAAGCCGGACTCGAAATCGGAGCCGGTGAGCGCGTACTCGACGGTAGCAACGCGATCGCGCAGGTTGAGCTTGCGGGTGCGCTCCTCCGTGGGGCCGAGCAGGCGAATCAGGCGGCGGCGCAGGTTGGCCGTCTTGCTGACGTAGGGTTCAGCCTGCGGGTCGCTTCCGCGCAGCAGGAAGACCGCAGGCGCGGCGGGCACGGCAGCGAACAGGTCGCGGTCGTGCTCGGGACGGAAGGGGAGCTGGAGAAGCACGTATTCATTCTAGCCGCGAATGACGAATACCACTGATGACCACAGAGACACAGAGCGCACAGAGGGAATCGGGGTCGGGGACCGAAAAGTTGTCGGACCGTATCGTGAGTCCAAGCAACCGCGGGTCCTTCGACTCGGCGTCGCAAAGGCAGCGACGCCTCGCTCAGGATGACATTTCTTTAATATCTCTTTTTGACGTGCGCTTCTGCCTCTGTGTCTCTGTGCCTCTGTGTTCTTCAGTTACCGGAAGCTCGCCGAGCGGTACTTGGTGCGGAAATCTTCGCCCTCCATCTTCACCACCTTGCACATTTCGTGCAGGCGGGAGCGCATGCGCTCGCCGATGCGGTCGCCCAAGTTTTCCTCGCGCGTGGCCCGAAAGGTGCGGGCGCGCTCGCCATCGTCGGCATCGCCCTTAGAGGGCGGCAGGTCCTTGAAGTTGGTGGTGATGATGGTGGTGCGCTCGTCGTTGTAGCGCGTATTCAGGATGTGGCTCACCGTGTCCCACACCCACTCGGTCGGCTTCACCGCGCCCAGTTCGTCGAGCACCAGCACTTCGGTGTCGAAAATCGGCCGCAGCACCTGCATCTCGGTGACTGCGACCGAGGCATTGTAGGAATTCTGGATTTCCTTGAGCAGCTCGCGGTAGTCATAGAACAGGCAGGGAATGCCCTTGCTGAGGACCAACTCTTTGAGGATGCCGACCGAGAGATGAGTTTTGCCGACACCGATCGGGCCGATGATCAGCAGGCCGGCTTTTTCGACGGGATATCCGGCGACGAAGCGCTGCGCCGCCATCAGCGCCGAGGAGAGCGCCGGCTGCGAATGGCCGTTCATGATCTCAAAGTTGGAGAGTTCGCAGTGTTCGTAACGTCGGGGAACGCGCGCTTGTTCGAGCAGCTTCTGATTCCGGCCCTGCCGGCGGCAGTCGCAACGGGTGACTCGTCGATCGCGGCCCTGGCCGATGGTCTTCCAACCGGTGTCGTCGCACACCGGGCACAGCTTGGTGGTTTCCATGGGGTTCCGCAAATAGATTGCGGCAAGCCGGAGTCGGGCGCAAGAGCAATTCATGGTAACTCGCATCGCAGCCGGTGCGTGCAAGGTGGATTAACTGTGGAACGTGGAGGAAAACTAAACCACTGTCGAATCTCGGGTGTGGCGCGGGTCTTTGAGCCGCGAACCCGGGTCGGAGACCCGGGCCACACAATCACGCCACCGAGGCGGCCACGGGCAGGCGGAACTGCGCCACCATGGGCAGGTGGTCGGAGGCGATCAATGAGCGCCGCGTGCGATGCAGGGCAAAACCTTCCAGCAGTAGGTGCTGATCGAAATAGAAGTGGTCGAGGTGAAGCAGGGGGAGGATGCCGGGATAGGTGCGGCTGCGGCGAATGTGCTGGCGCAGGTCGACAGTGTGAAATTCCTCCGCCATCAAGCGCGAGGCCAGCCCGGCGGTCCACTCGTTGAAGTCGCCCACCACGATGCGCGGGCCCTGGAGATCGTCGGCGCGCAGCACGTCGAGCGAAAGCAGCCGCCGCGCTTGGTGGCGGCGCTCGATGAAAGCCGTGCCGAGGTGCACGTTGAAGATGTGCAGCGCCACGCCGCCGGGGATGATCACGTCGGCACGCAGGCAGCCGCGGGCTTCGCGGGTCTTCCAGGTCAAGTCGTAGTTGCGGACAGAAACCACCGGCAGCCGGCTGAGGATAACGTTGCCGTACGCGCCGCCGCGAATGCGGCGGTTCTCGCCAAAATGGCAGGAGTAGCCCTTGAGCTGGCCGGCGATGTAGCTGGCCTGGTCGTCTTCGGCCTGGGAGGTCTCGACGCTGAGCACCTCCTGGAGCGCGATAACATCGGCGTCAAGCTCGCGTAGGACTTCCGCGATGCGCTCCGGCCGAACCCGGCGGTCCAGTCCTCGGCACTTATGGATGTTGTAGGTGACAACGCGAAACGGTTCGGGCATGTCCATCAACTCTGATGCGGAATGGCCCTGCGGCGTCTATTGCTGGCGCTCCCACAGGGCGCCCAGCCACTCGAAAGCGCGCTCGTAAGGCGGCCGCTTTCTCCATTGCTCGTAGGTCACGTGGCGGCTGACCTTGGTATCGTTCTCGAAATCCTGGGTCAGCTTCTGCGCCAGCTGCGGATCCAGGGCGGCGAGATTATCTTCATCGTCGATGCCGAAGGAGCGCGGATCGAAGTTGGTGGAGCCGACTACGGCCCAGGTGCCGTCCACGATCATGATCTTAGCGTGCAGCATGCTGGGCTCGTATTCGTAAATATGGGCCCCGGCCCGCAGCAGGTCGCCATACATGCTGCGGCTGGTATAGCGGATCGAGGGGTGGTCGGTGGTGGGACCCGGCACCAGGATGTTGACGTCGACGTGGCGGTCGCGAATGGCGCGCACCAGCTCGTCGCGAGCGCTGGAATCGGGCACGAAATAGGGCGTGGTGATGTAAATGGACTTGCGCGCTGCAGCCAGCAGCACCTGGTAGAGAATCCGCGCGCGAGTGGCGCCGCTGGTAGTGGGCGTGCTGGCCAGCACCAATGCGGGCGTGTTGCCGGCCGCAACTGGTGGCGGGAAATTCTCCGGCCCGTCCAGAATTTCACCGGAAGCTTCCAGCCAGTTCTGCACCACCGCGCTCTGCAGGCCGAGCACTGCGTCGCCCTGCACGCGAAACATGGTATCGCGCCAGCGCGGGTGGTCGGCGTCCTTGGAGAAGATCCATTGGTCGTCGTATCCCGCCCCGCCGACAAAGCCCGTCTGTCCGTCGATGGTCAAGATTTCGCGATGGGTGCGGTTGTTGGTGCGCATCCAGGTGTTCCAGCGGATGGGGTGATACCAGCTCATGCGCCCGCCCGCCTGGCGCAGATCGTCGAAATAATGTTTGGGAGTCACCGAGCTGCCGATGGCATCGATGGTCAACGTCACCCGCACCCCGTTACGGGCGCGGTCGGTGAGCACCTTGAGCACCCGCCGCGTCAGGTCGCCTTTGTGAAAAATGTAGGCGTCGATGTTGATATTGTGCTGCGCCTGCTGCATGGCCGCGATCTCGGCCTCGTAGAAATTCTCGCCGTTGGGCAGGGCCTCGATGTGGTTGTTGCGGGTGATGCGCGCGTCGGTGAGCGCTTCCACTTCCCGCAGGAACTCGGGGGAATCCAGCGCCGCGCTGGGCGCTTGCGTGAGTTGATACTTCAGCCCGGGCGAGAAGAGCGCGACAAACAGCCAGCCGAGGACGGCGAGTATGCAGACCACCGCCAGGATTCGCAGCGTACGATGGCGGCGAAACTCGGAGTCGAGAATGTCTTGCTTGCTCTTGCCGACCAGTTGCGGCCGCTTGTTTTTCGGTTGGCGGGAAACCCGCGCCTTGAGCCCCATTCCTTCACGCCCCAACCACTCTGATGCGAGTTCCTCGCGGCGCGCTTATTGCTGGCGCTCAAAAACCCAGCCGAGCAATTCCGGGGCGCGCTCCAGCAGCGGCCGGTGGGCCCAGCGCTGGTAGGTGATCTCGGCGGAGGAGGCGAGATCGCGCCGGAAATCCTGGTCCAATCGCGCGGCAAATTCGCGGTCGCAGGCGGCAAGGTTGACCTCGTCATTCAACCCGAAGGAGCGGTTGTCGAAATTGGTGGATCCGACCACGCTCCACAGCCCGTCCACTGTGAGCACCTTGGCGTGAATCATGGCCGGCTGGTATTCGTAGATGCGCGCGCCCGCGCGCAACAGGCGCCCGTAGCTGCGGCGGCTGGAGCTGCGTGTAAGAAAGTGATCGGAGCGCGGCCCCGGCACCAGGATGGTGATATCGACGCCGCGTTCCCGCATCGCCTTGAGCAGGGCCTCGGTCAGGCTGTGGTCGGGAAGAAAATAGGGCGTGGTGATGTGGATGTTGCGGCGCGCCGAGGCGATCAGCAGCTGCATCAGGATGCGGGCGCGAGTTGAGCCGCCGCCGGAAGGCGTGCTGTTCACCACCAGCACCCGGCCGCCGCTCTCGAGTTCACGGCGCGAAAAATAGTCGTCCCCGGTCAGGATTTCGCTGGCCGCCTCCAACCAGTTCTCCGCGAAGGTGGCTTGCAGGTTGGGAACGGCGTCGCCCTCGACCCGCACCACGGTATCGCGCCAGGCAGGATGTTTCTTCACTCCCTTGAGCCACTGGTCGGCGATGCCGGCGCCGCCAATGAAGCCGATGCGCCCATCCACGATCAGCAACTCGCGGTGGGTGCGATTGTTCAGGCGGACCAGGTTGGCAAAACGAAAATCGTGGTACCACGCGACACATCCGCCGGCTTCGGTCAGGCCGGCGAGAGAGCGGTTGTTCAGGCCGGCGCTGCCCAGCGCGTCCAGCAGCAGCTTCACGCGGACCCCGGCGCGGGCGCGCTCCGTCAGCGCTTCGACCATGCGGCCGGCGATCTCGCCGCGCGCGAAGATGTAAGCCTCCAAATTGACGCTTTTCTGGGCGGCGCGAATCGCCTCCAACTCAGCCTGGTAGAAGTGATCGCCGTTGGTGAGCACCTCGAGCGTGCTCGCGCGATTGATCTTGGAATCGGTCAAGGCCTCCAGCATGTGAAGAAAAGACTCGGAGTCGAGCGACTCCGACCCGGGCGCCGACACCCGGTAGCGCACGCCGCGGCCAAACAGACCAACCAGGATGATCACCGCCACCGCGCAGATGGAGAGCAGAGCAACCACCAGGAACCCGGTGGACACCGAGGTCTCCGCCAGCAAGTGAACCGGCATGAGGCCCTAGATGCGGCAGCTAAGATGCGCGCTGCATTGCAGGTCCGGGCAGAAGCAATCCCAAACCTCCGAAATCACCAAAGGCGATCACAAAAAAAGAACAGAATCGGGGACTATCCAAGCCCTGTACAATTCACATCCAACTAGGGACTCATGGACCGCTCGATCTGCATTCATGCTCATTTTTATCAGCCGCCGCGGGAGAACCCCTGGCTGGAGGCGGTGGAGCTGCAGGATTCCGCCTATCCCTACCACGACTGGAACGAGCGCATCACCGCCGAGTGCTATGCGCCCAACGCCAAGTCGCGCATCCTCGACCACGAAGGCCGGATCGTCAAAATTGCCAACAACTATGCGCGCATCAGTTTCAACTTTGGCCCCACCCTGCTCTCCTGGATGGAGCAGAACGCCCACCGCACTTACGAGCTGATCCTGGAAGCCGACCGTTGCAGCCGCGAAGCCTTCTCCGGCCACGGCAATGCCATCGCGCAGGCGTACAACCACATGATCATGCCGCTGGCCACGCGGCGCGACAAATACACCCAGGCGCTGTGGGGATTGCGCGATTTCCAGCACCGCTTTGGCCGCGATGCGGAAGGCATGTGGCTGCCGGAAACCGCCGTCGACGTCGAAACCTTGGAAGTGCTGGCCGAGTTGGGCATCAAGTTCACCATCCTGGCGCCGCACCAGGCCCGGCAAGTGCGCCCGCTTTCCGAAGCGGCGGCTGCGCCCGCGACCGCGGAACAGGACAACAACGGCGATGCCCCGAAAACGCCGGAGTGGCGCTCGGTGGAGGGCGCCAAGATCGATCCCACGCGGCCCTACGTCTGCCGGCTGCCCTCCGGACGAAGCATCAACCTGTTCTTTTACGACGGCCCCATTTCGCGCGCGGTGGCCTTCGAGCGCCTGCTGTCGAATGGCGAGATGTTCGCCACGCGGCTGCTCAGCGGCTTTTCCGACCATCGCGAAGGTCCGCAACTGATGCACATCGCTACCGACGGCGAAACTTACGGGCACCATCACACCCACGGCGACATGGCTCTGGCTTACGCGCTGGAGCACATCGAATCCAACCAGCTGGCCAAGATCACCAACTACGGCGAGTACCTGGAGCAACATCCGCCGGAGGAGGAGGTCACCGTCGTCGAGAACACGGCGTGGAGCTGCGCCCACGGCGTGGGGCGATGGTCGATGGACTGCGGCTGCAACTCCGGCGGCCATGCCGACTGGAACCAGCAATGGCGCGCCCCCCTGCGCGCCGCGCTGGATTGGCTGCGCGATGACCTTTCCGCGCCCTTCCTGCAATCGGGAAGCGCCCTGCTGCGCGACCCCTGGAAGGCGCGTGACGAGTACGTTTCCGTCGTGCTGGACCGCTCGCCGGAGAACGTGGACCGCTTCCTGGCCGCCCACGCCACCCGCGAGCTCAACCCGGAAGAGCAGGTGCGCGCGCTCGAGCTGCTGGAAATGCAGCGCCACGCCATGCTCATGTACACCAGTTGCGGCTGGTTCTTCGACGAGCTGACGGGCATTGAGACCGTGCAGGTCATCCAGTACGGAGCGCGCGCCGTGCAACTGGCGCACACCCTGTTTGCCGATCACCGCGAGCAGGAATTCGTCCAGCGGCTTCGCCAGGCGCACAGCAATGTGCCCGGCTTCGGAGACGGCGCCGAACTGTACGAGCGCTTTGTGCGGCCTGCGATGGTCGATCTGCTGGGCGTGGGCGCGCACTATGCCATCACCTCGCTGTTCGATGGCTTTGGCGAGCAGAGCACCATCTACTGCTACGACGTCGACATGCTCGATTCGCACGCGCAGCAGTCCGGACGCGCCAGCGTGGCCCTCGGCCGGGCGCTCATCCGTTCGCGCATCACCCGCGAGCAGATGCCGGTCAGCTTCGGCGTGCTCCACTTCGGCGATCACAACCTCAGCGCCGGCGTGCGGCGCTTCCGCGGCGACGACGAGTACCACGCCATGGCACAGGCGGTGAACGAATCGTTTGGCCGCGCCGATTTGCCGGAGGCCCTGCGCGTCCTCGATCGCCACTTCGGGGGCACCGCCTACTCGCTGAAGTCGCTGTTCCGCGACGAGCAGCGCCGCATCGTCAGCCGCATTTTGGAAACCACACTCGCCGAAGCCGAAGCCAGCTACCGCCAGATTTACGAACACCACGCGCCGCTCATGCGTTTTCTCGCCGGCCTGCACACCGCGCCGCCCCGAGTGCTGGTGCTGACTGCCGAGTTCGTCATCAACGGCGAGCTGCGCCGCGCCCTGGAAGCGGCTGAGCTCGACCTCGACCAGGTCCGCGGCGTGCTGGAGACCGCCACCCGCGAGAAGATCAACCTCGACACCAACGGGTTGGAATATGCCCTGCGGCAGCGATTGAATAGCATTGCCGATGGCCTGGCCGACGATCCCGGCAACCTGCAGTTGCTGGCCAGGATTCAAGCCATCATTTCCGTACCTTGGCCGTTTGAACTCAACCTGTGGCGGGTACAGAACATCTTTTATGCGCTGCTGGAAAACCAATATCCGCAGCGCCAGGGCGACGCCGTATGGGCCGACCAGTTCACCCGCATCGTGGGAAAATTGAACATCCGTATTCCCGCTGCCAAGACGGAACAGTCGGTCTCGGCGTAGCCGCCGGGAGAGAGTTCGCGCGGGTTCCTTGTGTTAAGTTATCCGGTTTAGCTGTGTCCTCATAGCGCAAGAAGCGAGCGTCCTCATGAAGATGAAAGTCCGCAAGGCGGTGTTTCCGGCGGCCGGCCTGGGAACGCGTTTTCTCCCCGCCACCAAGGCCCAACCCAAGGAAATGCTGGCGCTGGTCGACAAACCGATCATCCAGTACGGCGTCGAGGAGGCCATGGCGTCGGGCTGCGACCAGATCATCATCGTCACCGGCCGCGGCAAGAGCGCCATCGAAGACCACTTCGACGTCAGCTACGAACTGGAAAAAATGCTGGAGGAGCGCGGCAAGACCGACCTGCTGGCGGTGGTGCGGCACATCTCCGACATGATCCACGTCGCCTACGTCCGCCAGAAGGAGGCCATGGGGCTGGGCCACGCCGTGCTGATGGCGCGCGAACTGGTGGGCGACGAGCCCTTTGCCGTGCTGCTCGCCGACGACGTGATTGATGCCGACGTGCCTTGCCTGAAGCAGATGGTGGAGGTGTTCGAGGAAACCCAGGCCTCGGTGATCGCGGTTCACACCGTAGAGGGCAGCGCGATTTCTTCCTACGGCGTGGTCGACGCCAAGCCGGTGGACGGGCGCTGGCAGGGCAAGCTTTTCGAAATCCGCAACCTGGTGGAAAAGCCCCGGCCCGAGGATGCACCCTCCGACCAGGCCGTCATCGGGCGCTACATCTTGACTCCTGCCATCTTCGAAATGCTGGAGAGCACGCCCCTGGGCGCGGGCGGCGAGTTGCAGCTCACCGACGGCATGCGCCAGCTGCTGCGGCGGGAGAAGATCTACGCCTATAACTTCGAAGGCACGCGCTACGACACCGGCGACAAGCTGGGGTTTCTGAAAGCGACGGTCGAGCTGGCGCTCAAGCGCGAAGACCTTGGCGGTCCCCTGCGCGAGTGGATGAAGAAGCTGGAGCTGTAAATCCGGCTTTTCGGCGCGATTCCGCAAGCCGTTACCAGTTAGGTTTTCCTCACAAGCCGATGTGACCCAGGTCGCATACGCCAGGGCAGCCGGATGCGAAGCTGGATTTGCGTATGGGAATACGCAGGGCGCGCCTTCGACCCGGCCCGCCCCGGGAATCGTGAGCTGACCCGCAGACTCGAAGCCCCGCCGATTCGCTCCCGCAAATCACATCATGGATTCGGCATAGGTGGGGTTTATGGACTGGGAAAGCAACAAGTATCGGAGGCTCGAAGAGGAATTCCTCATCCCCGTCGGCTTCAGCTGGACGGTGCTGGTGATGGCGCTCTACATCGCGCTGGTGGTGTTGAAGTAGGCTGCAGGCTGCAGGCTGCAGGCGAGAAGCGTGCTTTTGGCCAGCCGACCGCCCCCTGCCTGTGTTTACACTTGTACCGCCGCGAACGCTTCTCTCGCCGCCGCTACCGTCTGGTTGATATCCTCATCGGTGTGCGCCGCGCCCAGGAATGCCGCCTCGAACTGTGAAGGCGGTAAGTACACGCCGGCTTCCAACATGCCGCGGTGAAATCGTCCAAAGGCGTGCGTATTGCAGGTTGCGGCCCGCAGCCAGTCGGTGACAACTTCCGAAGTAAAGAACCAGGTAAACATCGAGCCCACCCGGTTGGCCGTCAATTGCAGGCCCGCCTCCATGGCCGCCTCCTGCACCATGGCAACCAGGGTGGCGGCCAAGCGTTCCATGCGGCCGTAGATTTCCCGGTTGTCGCGCAGCTGGCAAATCGTAGCCAGTCCCGCGGCCATGGCCAGCGGATTTCCTGAGAGCGTTCCCGCTTGGTACACCGGACCCACCGGCGCGATCATGTCCATGATCTCTGCCGGGCCGCCATAGGCGCCTACCGGCAAGCCGCCGCCGATGATCTTGCCCAGCGTCGTAAGGTCCGGGCGCGTGCCGTACAACTCCTGCGCGCCGCCGAAGGCCAGGCGAAAGCCGGTCATGACTTCGTCGAAGATGAGCAGCGCGTCGTCCCGCGACGTCAGGTAGCGAAGGGCGTCCAGGTAGCCTCTCTGCGGCGGCACGCAACCCATGTTGCCTACCACCGGCTCCACGATCACGCACGCGATCTGTCCCTTGTACTGCTTGAACGCCTCTTCCACCGCGGCAGCGTCGTTGTAGGGCAAGGCGAGCGTGAACTGCACAAACTCCTCCGGCACTCCGGCCGAGCCCGGAATGCCGAGCGTGGCCACACCGGAGCCGGCTTTCACCAACAGCGCGTCGGAGTGCCCGTGGTAGCAGCCTTCAAACTTCACGATGTACTTGCGCTGCGTGTAGGCGCGCGCCAGGCGGATGGCCGACATGGTGGCTTCCGTTCCCGAACTGACGAACCGCACCCGCTCCATCGACGGATACGCTTCGAGCACCGCCTCGGCCAGATCGATCTCCGCCGGAGTGGAGGCCCCGAAACTGGTGCCGCGGCGCGCCGCATCGATCACCGCCTCGACCACGGCGGGCGCGGCGTGGCCCAGGATCAGCGGTCCCCAGGACCCGACGTAGTCGATGTACTCGTTGCCGTCGGCGTCCCAGATATGTGCGCCCTCGCCGCGCACGATGAACGGCGGCTCGCCGCCCACCGCGCGGAAGGCCCGCACCGGCGAATTCACCCCGCCGGGAATCACCGCTTCAGCACGGCGGCGCAGTTCGCGCGACTTGTCAAAACCACGGCCCATGAAAACCTCGGACTCTCAACCTTAATCGGAAACTATACCAGCGCAACTCACAACCGGGTGTGAGGGCGATTAAGGGCGGGCGGGGTCCTAACGCCTACCGCCGCGGAACCACTACTCCCAGCAGCTGCCTGAGTTGGCGCTCTCCCTCCAGCGTTACCCGCGCCGCTCGACTGTTGCGGACGGTCGCGATCCAATGGAGTTCGCGGAACCGGGCCAGCATCGCCGAACCCAATCGCCCGCCGACATGATGGCGGCGCTCGGTCCAGTCCAGGCAGGGCCGCGCGTAACGGGGATGAAGGACGGAGCTTTCGCTGATCGCGATCCCAAGCTGCTCAAACCACCTCTGGCCTCGCTTGGTGACGGTCAGGCGCTTGCGGTCGGGAGCCGCCAGCAACTCGCGTTTCTTTAGCGCCTCGGCGATCTCCACCGCCAGCCGGCCCGCCAGGTGCGAATAACAGGTGCGGGCATACGCGAGCCCATCCGCTTGCCCGGGGCGCGCAAGCGGCGGAACCCTGCTCCGCGGAGCGATCGCCATCAGCGCCTCGATGGCATCCGCTACCTCCCCACCGGCGAGCCGATAGTAGCGATGACGTCCTTGCTGCTCCACGGCCAGCAGGTCGCCCTCCACCAGCTTCGATAAATGACTGCTGGCGGTCTGGGGGGCGACCTCGGCGATCATCGCCAGTTGTCCGGCAGGCAGCGCCACTCCGCCCAGCAACGCCATCACAATCCGTGCCCTTCCCGGATCGCTCAGCAGGGCGGCGGTCTCGACAAAATCCCGATTCATGAAAACCAATCTAGCCCCGGACCATGGCACAACACTTCGATGCCGGTCGAAGCATTGTATCGCGGTGCGGGCGTAGATTCGAGCTCGGGAGGTGGGAATGATCACCGTCTGCATCCGCTACACCATCGACATCCACAAGACCTCCGATTTCGAGCACTACGCCCGCAACTGGCCCGGCCCGATTCGCCGCTGCGGGGGCGAGCTGCTGGGCTATTTCCTGCCCACCAAGATTGCCGGTCCCACCAATTTCGCGCTGGCATTGATCAACTTTCCCAGCCTAGCGGCCTACGAGCAATATCGAGACGCCCTGATGCGCGACTCCGAGGCCAGGGCGAACGTGGAATTTGCCGATCGTTCCGGCTGCATCCTGCTGGAAGACCGCTCCATTCTCCAGCCGGCTTCCTGAGACGCGGCACTCAGCCGGCACCGTAACCACGCGCGTCGTTTCGCACTTCAATCCAGGCTGAGTCTCGCTGGCGAGAACGAACTACAATGCAGGGTTGCATTGGAGCCGCCCGTGCGAGACATCCGCGTCAACGACTGGACCGAACTCAACCGCGAGCTCTTCGAAAGCACCTGGAACGAGAAAATCCGGCGCTTCCGCTCCGACTTCGTCTATCGCGGCGCGGCCGACGCCGGCGGCGACCTGCGCACCGGGCTGATGAAGCTGGGCGGCAACATCCGCGAAGTCGAGTTCCACATCCTGCGCAACTTCAAGAAATACGCCCACGAAGACACCGTTCGCGAAGACTCGCAGTGGAACTGGCTGGCGGTGGCCCAGCACCACGGCGTGCCCACCCGCCTGCTGGACTGGAGCTATTCGCCCTATGTCTCGCTGCACTTCGCCACCGAGGACCTGGAGCGCTACCACTGCGACGGCGCCATCTGGTGCGTCGATTATGTTTCCGTGCACAGGCTACTTCCCAAGCCGATGCGCGACGTGCTCAGCCAGGAGCGGTCCAACGCCTTCACCGTGGAGATGGTGGAGCGGGCGGCGCGCTCCCTGGTCGCGTTGGAAGCGCTATCGCAGGAGCCGTTTGCCGTGTTTCTGGAACCGCCTTCGCTGGACCAGCGCATCATCAACCAGTTTTCCATCTTCTCCATGATGTCCAGCCCCGTGGCGCGCCTCGACGAATGGCTGGAGAAGGAGCACTCCGACCTGGTGCGCCGCATCATCATTCCAGCCGAATTGAAATGGGAGGCCCGCGACAAGCTCGACCAGGCCAACATCACCGAGCGCGTTCTCTTCCCCGGCCTCGACGGGCTGGCGCGCTGGCTGAAGCGCCACTACACCCCCAGGATCTGAACTCGCAAAGATCAAAGATAATGAGCGCCATCGCATGAAAGCCAAGTCCTTCGCAGCCACGCTGGAGCGCCTTCCCGGCCGTCTCGGTTGGGTGATTGCTCGCATCCCTTTCGACGTTGGGAAAACCTGGGGAACGAAGCGCCCCAGGGTGAAGGGCGCGATCAACGGCTTCGCGTTTCGCACCACGCTATTTCCCGCGCGCAGCGGCGGGCACTTCGTGCTGGTGAACAAGCGCATGCAGCGCGGCGGTGGCGCGAATCGGGGTCCCCAGGCGGCGCCGCGCCGACTGGGGCGGTTGGGTCCCGGCTCGTTGGCGAAGTTTCGGCTGGAGCCCGACACCGAAGCGCGCACGGTGGCGAGCGCCGGCAGAGCTGAAGCGCGCCATGGCCGGCGACCGCCCGCTGCTGCGCTGGTTCGAGGCGCTGAACTACTCGACGCGCAAGTACATCGCGGACTGGATCGCCGAGGTCAAGAGCGCAGAAGCGCGCGCGCGGCGAGCCGAGCAGCTGGCCGAGCGTCTGCTCGCCACCATGGAGGCCGAGCAGGAGCTGCCGCCGCTGCTGCGCTTGGCGTTCGCGCGCACGGGTAACGCGCTGGAAGGCTGGGAACGGATGTCGAAGGCCCAGCGTCGCGGGCATCTGCTCGCCATCTTCTACTATCGCGATCCGGAGGCACGCGCGCGGCGGCTGGCCAAGGTGGTGGAAGCGGCGGCCGAGTACGCCAAAAAAAGCTCGATCGCTGACCCTGACTCCTGACTCCTGACCCCTGCTTTCCGGTAGAATCTAATTGGCATGGTCCTCCCTTTCGTCCGCGATCTCTTTGCGGACGTAGAAAAACTGCCCGCCGTGATGCGCGCCGCCTCCCACCTCAAGAGCGGCTCGGGCGGCATGAGTGTCTCTGGACTAACCCCAACAGCCAAAGCCCTGCTGATCGCGCTGCTACACCGCGCCGCCGGCAAGCCGCTGGTCATCGTGGTCACCGATAACCGCGCTGCCGAGGACTTGCAGCCGGTGGTGTCGGCCTTCGGCGAGCTGACCGGAGCGTTTGCGCCGCACCCGGAGCGCGGCAGCGAGAGCGTGCTGGTCCTGCCGGCGCCCGACGTGTTGCCCTTCGAAGGGCTCTCGCCGCACCCGGAAATCCAGGAGCAACGCGCCGCCACGCTGGCCAAAGTGGCGGCCGGAACGGCCTCGGTGCTGATTGTGCCGGTGGCGGCGGCCGCAATGCGGCTGCGCGCGCCGGAGTTCTACAGCGAAATGGCGCGCACACTGCGGCGGGGCGAAACCGTCGATATCGAGCCTTTGCTGCAGCATCTGAACACGCTCGGCTATACCGCCTCCGACGTGGTGGAGATGCCGGGTGAGTACGCGCTGCGCGGCGGAATCCTGGACGTTTACCCGCCGGAGGCCGACCGGCCGCTACGCGTCGAGCTGTTCGGCGACGAGGTGGAGTCGATCCGCAAGTTCGATCCCGGCACGCAGCGTTCTACTACATCTGTAGAAGAAGCGCTCCTGCTGCCTCTAACCGACGTGCCGGTGCGTGAGGACACCCTGGCTGCAGTGCACGCCCGGCTTTCCGGCAAGCGGGTGAGCGGAACGGACGAGGTGGTGGAGGCGGCGGTGCGCGCCGGCGGCGTTGGGGTGTTTCCGGGTTGGGAGTTTTACGCCGGGGTGGCGGGCGCGCAGCAAACCATCTTCGACTTCATCGCCAACCTCGCGGTCATCGTGGACGAGCCGGACGACTTGCGGGCGGAGCTCGATCACTGGTGGGAGCGCGTGCGCGACATGCACCTGCGCAGCGGCGTGGGCAACCTGGTACGTCCGGAGGAGCTGTACCTGCCGCCGGAGGAATTCGAGGCCACGCTGAACTCCTTGCCGCATGCGGATTTTCAGCATCTTGGCCTGGGTGAGGATTTGGTGGCACAGCCGCCCTCGCCGGCGCTGGATGAAGAAAAAAGTGAACCGTCACAAGTAGCACAGCCGCCCTCGGCTGTGCCCGACGAACCCCCACACGCGGGGGCGCGTGCGCCACATGACTTTCTGCGATCGCAACCGACCATGCGCTTCCATGGTTTGGTGCCGGCGATGGTGGAGGAGGTGAAGAAGCTCTCGGCGGAGGGCCAGCGCGTGCTGTTTGCCGCCCGCTCCACCGGCGAGGTGGAGCGCATCGCCGACTTGTTCAGCGAGTACGGCGTTCCCTTCCGGCTGGGCTCGCGCACGCCGCGGCCGGGCGAGAGCCAGCTGGATGATGCCGCGTACCTGGGCGGAATTGATTCTACTACGACGGTAGTAAAGGCAAACATTGCCGACGGCATCGCCCTGCCGGATGCGCGGCTGGTGGTGTTCGGCACGCGCGACCTGTTCGAGGAGCCGGAGGACGTGGTTGTCCGGCCGCAGCGCTCGAAGTCGAAGACCAGCGCTTTCATCTCCGATTTTCGCGACCTGGCGGTGGGCGACTACGTGGTACATGTGGAGCACGGAATTGGGCAGTACCAAGGACTGAAGGAGATCGCGCAGACCGACGGCGACAAAGCCGAGTTCATGATCCTGGAGTACGCCGAGGGGGCGCGGCTGTATGTCCCGCTGACGCGGCTGGACCTGGTGCAGAAGTACCGTTCGTCCGAGGGCGTGAAGCCGGTGCTGAATCGCCTGGGCACGCAGCAGTGGGCGAAGACGAAGGCGCGGGTGAAGAAGGCCATGCAAGACATGGCCGACGAACTGCTGAAACTGTACGCGCAGCGCAAGACCGCTCAGGGGCATCCCTTCCCGGCGGACACGCAGTGGCAGGGCGAGTTCGAAGGCGCCTTCGAATTCAACGAAACCGAGGACCAGGCGCAGGCCATCGTGGACGTGAAGAAAGACATGGAGCAGGCGCAGCCCATGGACCGGTTGCTGTGCGGCGATGTGGGATACGGGAAGACCGAGGTCGCGATGCGGGCCGCATTCAAGGCGGTGAGCGACAACAAGCAGGTGGCGGTGCTGGCGCCCACCACGGTGCTGGCCTTCCAGCACTATGAGACGTTCAAGCGGCGGTTTGCCGCCTTTCCGATCACGGTGGAGATGATCAGCCGCTTCCGAACGACGCGCCAGCAGAAGGAGATCGCGGACCGAGTGGAGCAGGGCAAGGTCGATATCCTGATCGGCACGCACCGGCTGCTCTCCAAGGACGTCAAGTTTGCCGACCTGGCGCTGGTGGTGGTGGATGAGGAGCAGCGCTTCGGGGTGCGGCACAAGGAGCGGCTGAAGCAGCTGAAGAAAGAAGTGGACGTGCTGACCATGTCGGCGACGCCGATCCCGCGGACCCTGCACATGTCGCTGGTCGGGCTGCGGGACATGAGCGTGATTGAGACGCCGCCGAAAGACCGCATTGCCATCGAAACCGTGGTCGCGGCCTGGGAAGAGAAGCTGGTGAAGTCGGCCATCGAACGCGAGCTGGAGCGGGGCGGGCAGGCTTACCTGGTGCATAACCGGGTGGACTCGATCTATGAAATCGCGGCGCGGGTGCAGGAGCTGGTGCCACGGGCGCGGGTGATCGTGGGCCACGGGCAGATGAGCGAAGGCGAGCTGGAGCGAGTGATGCTGGCCTTCATGCGCCACGAGGCGGACGTGCTGGTGGCGACCACGATCATCGAGAACGGGCTCGACATCCCGCTGTGCAACACCATCGTTGTGAACCGCGCCGACCGCCACGGGCTCAGCGAGCTGTACCAGTTGCGCGGCCGTGTGGGGCGCTCCAACCGGCGCGCCTACGCCTACCTGCTGATCCCGCCGGACACGGAGCTGACTCCGCTGGCGCGGCGCCGCCTGGCCGCGCTGAAGGAATTTTCCGACCTGGGCGCGGGCTTCAAAATCGCGGCGCTCGACCTGGAATTGCGCGGCGCGGGAAACTTGCTGGGCGGGGAGCAGAGCGGGCACGTCGAGGCGGTGGGCTTCGAACTTTACACCTCGATGCTGGAGCGCACGGTGCGCGAACTTAAGGGCGAAGCGGCGCCGGAGGAAGCGGAGACGCAGCTCAACCTGGGGCTGAACATCCGGATTCCCGCCGAGTATATTCCGCAGGAAAACCAGCGCCTGCGCATGTACAAGCGAGTGGCCGGGGTGGAGACGGAGGCGCAGTTGAACGAGGTGCGGGGCGAGTTGGAGGACCGCTACGGAGAGCCGCCGGCGGCGGTGCGCAACCTGCTGGAATACGCCACCCTGAAGCTGCTGGCGCAACGGGTGGGAGTGGCCGGCATCGAGCGCAAACGCGACCTGGTGAGCATCCGCTTCAGCGCCAACGCCGCCATCGATCCGCAACGGCTGGCGCAGTTCGTGGCCGCGCAGAAGGGGGCGCAGTTCACTCCCGCGGGGCTGCTGAAATTTTCCCTGAAGTCTTCCGTCGCGGAAGAAGTGCTGGCGCGGCTGAAGCAATTGCTGGAGGAGTTGTCGGCGGGGCAGGTGTCGCAAGCGGGGCGGCAATTGGCGGCCTCCGATTAAAACCGGCGCTGTGCGCCCGCGTCAAGAGCCACGTCCGATAAAAAATTTGCCGGAAAGCCGCGTCAGTTCTTGACTTTCAGGTCTGGAAGCGGAAAATAGGCGCGCGCCAGGTCCAGAATCCCCGTGGGGTGGGGTAGTCGCACGACCGGCCGAGGAGAGCACCATGAACAAAGGCCATCTGGTTGACCGGATCTCCGAGTCCTCGAAATGCAGCAAGACCCAGGCTGCCTCGGCGATTGATACGATGATTAACGGCGTCACCGCCGCCCTGAAAAAAGGCGAGCGGGTGACGCTGGTCGGCTTCGGCACGTTTTCGGTATCGCAACGCAAGGCACGCAATGGGCGCAATCCTCAGACCGGATCGCTCATCAAGATCGCCGCGCGCAAGGTCGCCAAGTTCACGCCCGGCATTGACCTGAAGAAGGCAGTCAACCGCAGCAAATAGGGCCCAGGGGTGGCACTGAGAAGTTCCCAGACGGCAGGCCCAGGCCTGCCGTTTCGTTTGCGCGTCTTCTCGCCGCAGCGGGGTCGGGCAAGGCGGAACCGCCCGCGGATTGCCGATTCTGGATTCTCTCCTGTAAAATAAAGGTTTCGCGAAAGGAACCTGAAGCGCCATGAAGGCAGCCATTCATCCGGTTTACCAGGAAGTCCGCGTGCATTGCGCCTGCGGCAATACGTTTACCACCCGCTCCACGCACAAGGGCGACATCCACGTGGAAATCTGCTCCGCCTGCCATCCGTTCTTCACCGGCAAGCAAAAGCTGATGGACACGGCGGGCCGCGTCGAGCGCTTCCGCCGCAAATACGGCAGGGGAACGACGCCGGCGGGCGGAGAGAAGCCCGCGGAGAAGAAGTAATCCTTTCCAGGTGTGCAGGCCCTCGCTGCGGCGAGGGCTTTCTACTTTTCAGGCGCCGCAGTCGGCACGGCAAGGGCCGCCGATCAGGTCATGCGCGGCGGCCACCAGGTCTTCCTGGCCGGCAGAGACATTGAGCACGGCGTCCGCCAGGCCGGCGTTGTGAATGCTGTCGCAATACAGGAAGATGACCGGCACCCTGTGACTCGCCGATTTCAACGCGACGGCCAGACGGTTGCGCTCCTGCTCGCCCACGAAGTGTCCCACGATGGCGAGCTGATAACGCCTGCGCTGGGCCAGGGCCAGGGCGCGCTCCAGCGAGGAAGCTGAGTCGACTTCGAAGCCTGCATCCCGCAGGCCCGCTTCCCGCTTCTTCAACAACTCAAGGTCATAGCCAAATAGAAGGACGTGATGTCCGACTCCCATACCAAGCACCGCCTCCGAACGAATTTATAACTGGAGGAAAAGGGGCCGGGCTGAAAGTTCAGCAGATACGGACGCAGGTGATGTCGGTGAGCAGTCTTGCGGGACGGAAAACAACTTGCTCAAGGTGCGGCGCCGCGTGCAGAACCGGGCTGGGAACGCGGTAAACGATGCCCAGGCATGCGGGCAGCAGGCCGGCCGTGCGCAGGGTGCTGGGGTCCAGGTCGATGAGCGGCGACACGCAGACGACGAACACGGCGATAGCCAGGATGAATGCAATCGTCTTCGTGCGCTGGTCCAAGCTCAACATGGGAGAACTGAATGGCGCCGGGAACCCTCGGCGTCCGCACATTGTATCGCAATTCGATAGAAGTGGAAGAGGCTATAGGGTGTAGTCGTGGGGGCTATTTTTGGATCGCACCAGGTGAAATTCGGGCCCGGCGAGGTGGCCCAGCTTCCCTTACAATAAGGCGATGCAGAAGCGCTGGGAAAACCCGGTCTTGAACGATCCCGCCCGGCCGCAGGCGCCCGTGCCGGCGACATTTCAGCTGGGCGGAGTGCGGTTGGCCCCGGCGACGGTGCTGGCGCCCATGGCGGGCGTGACCGACACAGTCTTCCGGCGCTTTATCCGCAACCTGGGCGGCTGCGGGCTGATCATGACGGAGTTCACCTCGGCCGACGGTATGCTGCGCGACAAGCGGATGCGGGGCCGCTACCTGCACTTTTACGACGACGAGCACCCGATTTCGGCGCAGCTATTCGGCAGCGATCCGGCGGTGCTCTCCGATGCAGCGCGCATGATCGAGGACCTGGGTTTCGACCTGGTGGACCTGAACCTGGGATGTCCGGCGAAGAAGGTGGTGAAGTGCAACGGAGGATCGGGGCTGCTGCGCGATCTGCCGAGGATCGGGGAGATCTTCCGGGCGGTGCGGGCGGCAGTGAAGATTCCGTTCACGGTGAAATTCCGCGCCGGGTGGAACGACAACGAAATCGTGTGCGTGGACCTGGCGCGCATGGCCCAGGAGAGCGGCTTGCAGGGGGTGGCGCTGCACGCGCGCACGCGGGAGCAGGGCTACGGGGGCACCGCGCAGTGGGGCTGGATTGCGGCGATCAAGAACGCGGTGCGCATTCCGGTGATCGGCAACGGCGACGTGCGCACCCCGCAGGACGCATGCGCCATGATCGCCCAGACCGGGTGCGAAGCGGTCATGATCGGGCGGGCGGCGGCGTCGAATCCCTGGATCTTCCGCCAAATCGAGCAACACGCGGCCACGGGAAGCTACCAGGAGCCCACGGAGCGCGACCGCTACGACATGATCCGAACCTATTTCCAGATGCTGGTGGACGAAGAACTGCCGGGCGCGCCGGGCAAGATGAAGCAGTTCGCGTCGTGGTTCACGCACGGAGTGCGCAACGGGGGCGCGCTGCGCAAGGCGGTGTACGAGGCGCGGGCGGAGCGCGAAATCCTGGAGCGGGTGGACCAGTTTTTCCAAACTGCGCTGAGCGAGACCGCGACCGCCATGTAGCAAAGCGAGCAGCGGACACCCGGAGAGAAGATTGTGGGCCGCTGCTCGGCGGGGTGAAAGTATGAAAGCCAGGCCGATCGTGCTGGTCGATGTCGACGGCACTCTCGCCGACGTGCGCCACCGGCTGCGCCACATCCGCGATGAAAAAAAGAAAAACTGGAAGGCATTTTTCGCCGGCATGGACCAGGATACGCCCATCGCGTCTACGGTGGCCTGGGTGCAGTCGCTGGCGGAGCACCATGACATCATCATCATCACCGGCCGCCCGGAGCAATACCGCGCTCGGACCGTGGCCTGGCTGAACAAGCACCAGATCCCGTTCGTCGACGTGTTCATGCGGCGCGACGGCGACCATCGTCCCGATTATGAGATCAAGAAAGAAGCGCTCCAGCGCTGGCCGAAGAAGCGCATCAAGCTGGTGATCGAAGACCGGCCCCCGGTGTGCGACATGTGGCTGGAACAGGGGATCCGCTGCGTGTTGGTCGAAAGCGACCAAGCCAACCAGATGGTGAACGAGATCTACCGGGAGAAACCGCAGGTCTCTCGCCGGAAGCCATCTGGAAAGTCAGAAGTAAGAACTAAGAACAAACGTACTTGAACAGGCTCCGCTGTGGTTGCGCCTCTTGTGTTTACTTCTGACTTCTGACTTCTTACTTCTGACTTCTTACTTCTGCTTACTTCTGCCTTCTTACTTCATCTCGCGTGGTTCGCGACGATCTTGCCCTTATCGTTTTCATCCAGGAACACCATGGGCGCGCGGGGTTCGTGGGTAAACACCACCAGCCAGTTCTCGCGCAGGGCCTCCGCATAGAATTTCTTTCGGTTCTCGATGGTCTCCAGCGGATAGAGGTCGTAGCCCATCACCCAGGTGAGGTCGAGGTGGGAGAGCATGGGAATTAAATCGGAGATGTAACAGGCGGTCTTGCCGCCGCTGCGCACCAGCACCGCCTGCATGTCGCGCGTGTGGCCGGGATAGACGCTCACTGAGATTCCAGGAACGATGTCGGCATCGCCGCGCAGCAGCTGCATTTGCCCGCTGGCGATCAGGGGATCGTAATTCTCGGTGAGGTAGCTGACGCGGTCGCGCTCCAGCTGCAGGTGCCCGTGCTCCACCTCACCCGCCTGCACATAATAGCGCGCGTTGGGGAAGGTCGGCTTGACCTTGCCGTTCTCCATGTAGGTATTCCAGCCGCAGTGATCAAAATGCAGGTGCGTGTTGATGACGATGTCGATGTCGGCGGGATCGATGCCGCCGGCGCGGAGATTGTCGGGAAGCTGCGGGGTGTTCTGAAAAATCTGCCGCCGCTTCTCCGAGAGCTTGGGGCCGATGCCGGTTTCGATCAGCACGGTATGCTTGCCGTCGCGCACCAGCAGCGAGTTGCAGGCAAGGACGATGCGGTTGAGCTGGTCGGCGGGGGCTTTCAGTTGCCACATGACCTTGGGCACCACGCCAAACATGGCGCCGCCGTCGAGCAGGTAGGTGCCGTCGGTGAAGAGCGAGAGTTCGAAATTGCCGAGCGTGTGGGATTTCATCATTGGCGCGGCGCGTGCGCCACATCCTGCTGCATCAGGTACTGTTCGAAGTGATGTTGGATGCGGTGGTAGAGGTGCGTGCGGTCGGCGGCGCCGCTGATGCCATGGGTCTTGCCGGGGTAGAGTTGAAGATCGAACGCCTTGCCGGCGTCGACCATGGCATGCACCATCTGAATCGTGTTCTGGATGTGCACATTGTCGTCGCTGGTGCCGTGTACTTCGAGCAGCTGGCCGTGGAGGCTGCGGGCGGCGTTGACCGGCGAGCTGTCGGCGTATCCGGAGGCATTGTCCTTGGGCAGGCCCATGTAACGCTCGGTGTAGGTGGAATCGTAGTCGCGCCAATCGGTCACCGGCGCCACGGAAACTCCGGCCTGGATGCG
This sequence comes from Terriglobia bacterium, assembly GCA_963797035.1. Taxonomy (GTDB): domain Bacteria; phylum Acidobacteriota; class Terriglobia; order Terriglobales; family Acidobacteriaceae; genus JAIQGF01. Next base: position 174,930 of record CAWCOC010000013.1, on the reverse strand, counting down.
ATCGCTATGGGTCATCGCATAGAGCGTCATGTAGCCGCCGTAGCTCCAGCCCCACCAGCCGACGCGGTTGGCATCGAGCGCCGGAAACTGCTTCAGCACTTGCTCGAGCGCCGCGAGCTGGTCTTCTAATTCCACTTTGCCGAAATGATGGAGCAGCGCCGTGGCGAAGGCACGGCCGCGATTCGCCATGCCGCGATTGTCCACCTGGAGAATGGCGAAGCCGCGGCGCGCCATGATGTTGTGGAACAGGAAATTGGCGCCGCCCCAGGAGTTGCGCACCACCTGGCCTCCCGGGCCACCGTAGGGATTCAGGATCACGGGAATACTGGCCGCGCTGGCGGTGTCGGCGCCAGGAGGCAGAAGCAAGTATCCGTACAAAGTAGTCTGGCCGTCGGCCGCCTTGAGCTTGAGCTCGCGCGGAGCAACCAGGTTGTAGGCGGAAACAGCGCGCGACTCCCAGATGGTGCTGCAGGCGCCGCCAACTTTGCAGAAATCAAGCCGCGGCGGGAGAAGCAGCGCGGAGTGGCGGTCGACAAAATAGTCCGCCTTGGGAGCAAAATCGGCGCTGTGCACGCCGGCAGCAGTGGTAATCGGCTGCACCGGTCCGCCTTCGAGCTTGATCGCAAAGACCTGCTCCTGGCGCGGATCGCCGCGATTGGCTTCGAAGTAGACGGTTCCGCTGGATTCCTTGATCGCTTCAACCCCGCTGACCTCGAAGTCGCCTGTGGTGAGCTGCCGCACCAGGCGCACCTCGGCCGCCAGAGGATGATTGGGATCGAAGCTGTAGAGGTAAAGATGAGTGTGGCCGTCGCGCCAACTGGGCCACAGGAAACGGTCGCCGGACTTTAGCCAAGTAATGTGGAAGCGCTCGTCGTCGATGTAAGCATTGGGCTCCGATTCGGTGAGCACCAGGCGCGAGCGCCCGCTGGCGGCATCGGCAAAGTAGAGCTCCATCCGCGTATGCAAGCGGTTCACCACCAGCGCATAAATCGTGCCGGAATTCACCCAGCCAAAGCGTGGGATGTAGACATCCTGGTTCTTGGCGTCGCCGAAGCTGATCCACTTCACCTTGCCGCCATTGCCGGAGGTGACGCCCAGGCGCACCTCGGGGTTGGGGTCGCCCGCCTGGGGATATTTCAGCTCGTTGACCTTGGGGTGAGTCGGCATCCAGTCCACCACGGGATAGGTGGGCACCGGCTTTTCGTTCATCTGCAGAAAGGCGATCCGTTTTCCGTCGGGCGACCAGAAATAATTGCTGCGGACGCCCAGTTCCTCCTCGTAGACCCAGTCCACCTCGCCGTTGAGCAGATTGTCGTCGCCCTCGCGCGTCACCTGGTTTTCGCTGCCTTCCCCGATGGTGCGTGACCAGAGATCGTGTTTACGCACATAGGCCAGGCGCTTGCCGTCGGGGGAGAACTTAGGGTCGGTGGAGGGCTCGGCCGCCGTGGTGAGCTGCACAGCGGTGCCGCTGTCGAGCGCGTAATACCAGAGCTGCCCGCGGCTGTCGAACAGCAGGTGCTTGGAGTCGGGCGCCCACTGGTAGGCGGCGACGGAATAGCGCTGGGCGCGCTCGCGCTGCTCGGCCGTCATCCGGCTACTGGGCGGAAACAACGACTGCAGCTTGCTTTCCGCGACCAGCACGGCGCGATTGCCGCTGGCCACGTCGACGTACCACAGCTGCCCGTGCTCGCCGGAATCATCCCGCTGAATGAAAGACACCTTGGCGCCGTCCGGACTCCACTTGACGTTCTCCGGCCCGCGCCCGGTGATGCCCCCTTCCGCGAAGATGGATTCTATAGTGAGCTTTGCCGGCGCCGTGGGCGCGGCGGCGGGCTGTTGCGCAGCCAGCGGCAGGCAGAGAAGGAGAATTGCGGATAAGCGCGCAAGCATGGCGGTTCCTCGCAGTGATGAAAACCGGCCAGTGTACTAGGCGGAAGGCACACCGCTCAAGGCGATGGCAAACTGCACCCCGCGAGACGCGCGATCTCAGTGCAGGATGAGCGAAACCAGCGGGCTGGTGGGATGGAGCAACATCCAGATACGGCAGATTTCGAACGTGGCCAGCAAAATACCGATCAGGAAATAGATGGTGCGAACCGTTTCGGTGGTGGGAGCGGCGGGGACGGGAAAACCGCGCTGGCGGAATGCGATCACCAGCGCGCGCTCTTGTACGAGCACAAAATCGGCGATCGGCCGATGGAAATAGGCGATCAGCAAGCCCAGCAGCAAGCGCGTGAGTTCAACGACCATTAAGGTGATGCTATGCACGGTGACTCCGGTGCTCAATCGGGCGAACGACCTAGAAGTAGGGCGGTGTTGAACAAGTTAACCCAGGCTGCCGCGGCGCGCCTCACCCGTATGCCGTAGCCCGGTGCGATTTCTTGTCGCGCGGTGAGCGAGACGCCAGCGCCTCCTGCCTGCTACAATTTTCCACAGGGCCCAGCCGGCGCCACGCCGGCTAGCGTGTGATAGCCCGGGGCAGCAGGGGGAATGAGTCCAGACCTACAGAACCTGAAGGAGTTGCAGGAGACCGACCGCGAGATTGCGCGGCTTTCGCAGGAGATTGCCGCACTGCCGCGGCGGGTGGCGGTGATCGAGGCCAAGCTCGCCGACTCCCGCGCCCGGAAGGAAAAGGCGATGGCGGCCATCAAGGCCGTCGAAGCCGCCAAGCGCAAGTTGGAATCGCAAATCCAGGACTTGCAACAGAAGATTTCCAAGTACCGCGACCAGATGCTGGCGGTCAAAACCAACCAGGAATACAAGGCGCTGACCACCGAAGTCGAGTTCGCGCAGCAGCATATCCGCGCCGCGGAAGACGAGATCCTGGATGGAATGGTGGCCGCCGAAGCGCAGGAAAAAGACCTGAAGACCGCCGAGGCGGAGCTGAAGGCGGAGACGGCGGAAATCGAAAAGGAAAAAGCCGACGCCCGCTCGCGCACGGAAGCCGACGAAAAAGAGCTGGCAACGTGGAACAAGAAGCGCGAGCAGCTGCGCGCCGCCATCACGCCGGAGGTGCTGCGCCACTACGATCGCGTGCTCAAGCTGCGGGGCAGCGCCATGGCGGAGGCCATCGACCAGCACTGTTCCGTCTGCCAGGTGATGCTGCGGCCGCAACTCTACAACGAAGTCCGAACCAACCAGCAGTTCATCATCTGCGATTCCTGCCACCGGATTTTGTGGTATGACACAGCGCGCGATGTCCCTGCCGCCGGACGGGAAGCGACAGTCCAGGCGGAAGCCAGGCCGTCGGGCGAATAAGTCTTTCCGTGCCCGAACGAGCCGGCTCTCACCAACCAAATCGGCAGGAGGAACAGTGCACGCCGTCCGGTCCTGATTCCCGGCGGGGCGGCGCCCAAGCCCTGAGCGCCGCGCCCATCCTGCGCGTCAGCTGGCGAGCGGCGGCCCGCATTCGCCGCGGCCATGTCTGGGTGTACCGCTCCGACCTGGTGGAGCCCAACCAGTTCGCGCCCGGATCGCTGGTCCGGGTGGAGGATGATGCCGGTAAGTTCCTGGGCACGGCGCTGTACAGCAGTTCCTCTCAAATCGCCCTCCGCATGCTGGGAATCGATCGGTTGGAGCCTGCCGGGCTCATCGACCGTCTGCGCGAACTCCTGTTCGCCGCCATCCACTACCGCCGGCAAATCGTGCGCGACACCGATGCCTACCGCGTTGTCTTCAGCGAAGGCGATGGCCTGCCGGGGCTGATCGTGGACCGCTACAACGACATTCTCTCTTACCAGGTGCTCACCCAGGCGATGGACCGCCAGGACATTCGCGAAGCCTTGATGGCAGCGCTGCTGGAGGAATTTCATCCTGCCGGGGTGGTGGAGCGAGTGGAACCACGCATTCGCGAACTGGAACAGCTGCCGCCGCGCGCGGAGGGATTGCGCCACGGAGAAAAAACCGAAACCCGCTTCACCATGAATGGCGTGCGCTTTCAGTTCCACGCCCTTGCCGGGCAGAAGACCGGGGGATTTCTGGATCAGCGGGAGAACTACGCCGCCGCTGCCGGCTACGCTCATGGCGAGGCGCTCGACGTCTTCTGCTACCAGGGCGGCTTCGCGCTGCACCTGGCGCGCGTGTGCCCGCAGGTGACGGCCGTCGATAGCTCGCGCCCCGCCTTGGAGATCGCGGAGCAGAACGAGAAGTTAAGTGCCGAAGCTTACGGCGGGCGCGAGATCGAATGGCTGGAGGCCAACGCCTTCGACCTGCTGAAAGACTACTCGACGGCCGGACGCCAGTACGACACCATCGTGCTCGATCCGCCGGCGTTCGCCAAATCGCGCAAGGCGCTGGCCACCGCCATGCGCGGCTATAAGGAGCTGAACCTGCGGGCCCTGAAGATGTTGCGACCCGGCGGCGTGCTGGTCACCTGCTCGTGCTCCTTCCACGTGCGAGAAGAAGACTTTGTGGAGATGCTGCAAGCGGCGGCCTTCGACGCGCGCCGAACCCCGAAGGTGCTGGAGAAACGCGGCCAGGCCAAGGACCATCCTGTGCTGCTGGCCGTGCCGGAAACCGCTTACCTGAAGTGCGTGATCCTCGCCGTGTGAAGGCCCCCGGTGCAACCCTAGGCGGAGTGCCCGCGCTTGCCCGGCTTAACGGCCTCGCCGCGCCACAAATCCGCCACCACGCGCTGCTCGTGCCCAAGCGAAGCAGCAACCCGCGTCTCTCCGCTGACCGCGAAGCGTTCGTGATTTTCCGCCACCTCGTCCGGGATGTAGCGGTAGTTGACCATCACGCCAAAGGAATCGCTCAGCCCGTAGGGTCGCATGTTGGCGAAGGGATCGATCGATTCCAGCCGCGCGCCGTTGGAGAAATGAAACTGCGCCACCGGATCGTAAGGCTTGTCGCCGGTTTTCAATTGCGTCAGGTAAGCCAGGGTCAGCCGGCGCAGCGGCGCCCCCAGCACCTTCTGGTGCGCCGCCGGGTCGGTGAGCAGGTGAAACAACCCGTGCACCGCATCCGATTCGCCCGACTCGCGGGTTAGCTCGGAGGCGAAATCGGCCATCAGGCGGGCCAGCCTCGGCGCGGTGAAGCCGTGCTTTTCGTCGGGTTCGCGCAGCGCGCGCGCCAGGTGCGGGAGGGGAGAGAGGGTGCTGAAATTATCGATCTTCGGCAGCTCGGCGCCGAGTTCGTCCACCACCTGCTTGATCAGAAAATTGCCGAACGGAATGCCTCGCAGACCATCGAGGCAGTTGTTGATGGAATAGAAAATGGCGGTGTCGGCCTGCTCCGGCGGCAGCACCGGCGCGGTGATGTCGAGCAGGGGCTCGAGATGGCGCGCCAGTCCCTTGGTGAGCGCCACTTCGACAAAGATGACGGGCTCGCCGGCCAGCGCCGGCTGAAAAAACGCGAAACAACGCCGGTCCGATTCCAGGCGCCGGCGCAGATCGGGCCAGCCGTTGATCTCGTGCACCGATTCGTATTCGATCAGCTTTTCCAGGGTCAGCGCCGAGGTGTGCCAGCCGATGCGTTCCAGCCGCAAGAATCCGCGATTGAACCAGGAGCGGAACAGGTGCTTGAGGTCGGCGTCCACCACGCTGAGCTGCGGGTGCGAGTGCAGGTTGCGCAGCAGGTCGCGCCGCATGGTCACCAGCGAGTCGGTGCCCTCGGGCGCGGTGTTGATGCGGCGGAACAGCTCCTGGCGCGGAGGCTCGGCCGCCATCTCCAGCGCCGCCGCGGTCGGCGGACCCGGATTGCGGCGGTAGGCCTCGATGGCCCGCTGGATGGCGTCGCGGTCGGGGCTGAAATCCAAGGCCAGCATCTGGAAAAAAGCCAGCTGCTGGGCGGGATCCATCGTCCGGTATTGCTCGAGGATGCTCTGCGCGAGAACGGTTTGCGAAGCTTCGCCGCGCTGCGAAAGCAATTGCGTGCACAGCAGGCGCATGTCGGTTCCGCGCGCCCCGCGCAAGTTCCGTAACAGAGTGGCCAAAAATTGCGGCATCGTTCTGGACCGCCCTGCCGCCAGCGGTCATCCCAGAGTATAAGCGGTCGAGCGGAGTTGCTGAGCGTCCCTCAGCCACCCTGGCCAGCCCTGCTTTCTTGGCAACCCCCAGTTTCGCGGTGAAATCCCACAGCGGAGTCCCCAGGGAGGTAAATTTATGCGCAGAGCCCTACTCGTCGTCGCGGTGTGCATGCTCGGCCTGACGCTAGCCATCGGCCAGACCGCTTCTCCATCGCCCGCCCAGCAGTCGCCGTCGGCGCAGCCGTCGCAGACCCAACCCTCGTCACAGCCATCGCAGGCGCAACCGGCGACCCCGAAGAGCGGGGACACCACGGTATCCGGCTCAAGCTCGGGGCAGAACTCCGCCAACCCGCCGAGCAGCCAGCCGCAGGCCAACCCCGGCAATCCGTCGCAGACGCCGTCGCGCGCACAATCGCAAGGCGGACTGCCGTGGGGTTGGATCATTCTGGGCATCATCGCGGTCGTGGTGCTGATCGCGCTGGCGACCCGCGGCCAGCGCACTGACCGGGTGGAACGCGTGGACCGAATTGAACGCCACGACGACGACATCCGCCGCGTTGGTTAGGACCATCTCCGGTTGCAAGCAAGCCGCCTTCGCAGGCGGCTTTTTTGCTGCGCGAAGAGCGGCTACTTGCTCTCGACGTCGAAGTAGATCCTGGTGGTGGCGCGGTATTGCAGGATTTTTTTGCCGTCAAGTTCCACCTCGAACTCGGCGACGCGCGCCCATTTGAGGCCATGGACGGTCTTGGCGGCCTCGGTGACCGCGTTTTCCGCTGCCTTGGCGAAGCTCTCCCGGGAAATTCCGACCACCTCGATCACTTTCTGCGCCATGTCTCCTCCTCAGTTACACATCCAAGTGCGGCATGATACACCCCGCGCGCAGGGCACAGCGGGGTGTCATCCCGACCCCGAGCGAGCGCAGCAACTGAAGGGGGGATCTGCTGTAGTCGCAAGCACAAACCGTGTGCCACACGCGCCCTCGCGTGTGCACCAGCCGGCTTGCAAGCGTGGGGAGTTCTCAGTTCACTCCCCCAAACTGGTGTCATCCCAGGGACTGCTGTAGTCGCAAGCGCAAATAAAAGCACCGCCCTGAACTCCGCAGGCGACGTCTTCATTCTTCATTCTTCAATCTTCATTCGCGGCGGTGGCAAAAGACAAATCAGGGCCGTTGTCGCGGCCCTGACTGTGCAGCAAGCGATGGTCGAAAATCTACGGCGTGCAGGTGTTGCTGTCCTTGGTCACGTTGGTGACCTTGAGATGGCCATGCTCGGTGGCATTCTTGTCCATGCCATGTTCCTTCATCTCCGACTTGGCGTCTTCCTTCATCTCGTGGGCCTTGGCGTGAAGCTCGGAGGCCGTGCCGGTGATGGTGACGGTTTGGCCAACGTGCCTCGCCAGGTCGACGCTATCGCTGCGCAGTTCCCAGCTGCTGCCGTCCTTGGCGTTGAGAACGAATTCATTGCTGCCATCGCCTTGCGCCAGGCAGCCGGTGAGGGTGCGCACCTTCTGGTCGTCGCGGTCCTTGTCTCCCGCCGTGGCCACTCCCACGGCTCCTACGAACATAAGAAGGGCGATGAGCCCGCTTGCGATTCTGAGATTCATCATGTGCCTCCGTTGGCGTACTACGCAGCCCGTTAAGACGCATGACGCCCAGAGCAGGTGGTCTGTGATGTGGAATGGATAGGGAACCCTGGGGAGGATTTATTCGCCGGATGGTGCAACCCGGGCGGGAGTTCAAAACGTGTTCCTGGGTCGCGCAGGGACGGATACTACGTTTTTCACGGTCCGGCGCCAAGGGACGATTTCGCCATTTCCCCGCGGAGCAATCATAAAAAAGCACCGGATTGCTCCGGTGCTTTTGCCTGTTGCCTTCCGTACTTCGTCGAACTTGCGCTTACTGCAGCGGGTTGTCGCCGGCGCTGGCTTGGATGCTGACGTTGTAGCGGATCACGCCCGACTGGTCGCTGTAGAAGTGCCGCTGACCGGTCTGCGAGTTCTGCGGATCGCCCTGCACCGTGTAGGTGGTCGCCGGACCGCTGCCGGTGGCGCCGGCGGTGGTCACCAGGAACTGATAGCCGCTCTTGACCGAGCTGGCCAGGACCGAGTCGATCAGCCCCGCACCCGTCGCGCTGCCGCCCGCCCCGCCCAGGTTCGCCAGCACGTTGAACCCGACGTCAGGATACGTGGAATTGTAGGTAACTTCCGCGGTATTGATGGTGCGGATCGAACCTACGGCCGAGGCTTCGTTCGCGGCAATGCGCGAGCGCAGCAGGTTCGGAATGGCGATGGCGGCGATGATCAGGATGATCGCCACTACGATCAGCAACTCGATCAGCGAGAAACCTTTTTGTTTATGCAATGTGGCTCCCTTGCAGTGATTACCAAAGTGTTAATACTTGTATCACAGAATTGACTGTGCAAGCCGCGTACCGCACCGTGCGGCAGGTGCTTCGCCGGTCACTGGCGGGGGCCTAAGTAACTGTTTTTCAACGGGATCGGAGTGGATCGCGAGGGAATCGGCAGTCCAAGCCGGAACCCTCGGGCGAGAGCGATGCACGGCGAATGGCAAATTGTGTCAGGTGAAACACTGAAAAGTGTCACCGGGCGCCTGGCGCTACGCCATTGACGCCTTGGGCGCAGGACGCTTCCGCGCCAGGTCCTGCAGGTGGATGCCGACGTCCGCAATCAGCAACGAGAGCGCCAGGCAAGCCCAGATGATGGCCAGGCTCATCGGTTCGTTCGCGTCTTGTCCGGCGATACCGCCGAAAAAACGGCCGCCCAGGAAAACGAGCGTGACCGCATAGCTGCGTGTCATCCAGTTCCGGTGCTGCGTAACGTTGCCTTTGAGGATGAAGATCAACGCGATGCTGGTGGTCGAAACCAGCATGACCGCATCCACCACCGAGAGCACCACCCAACGGTTTGGTCCCTCGACCGCCTGCATGATCGCTCCCAGCGGCCCGCCGAGCAGTGCCCCGGCCACATAGAATCGTCCGCTGACACGGTGGAATTTGGTGTAGCGCGCGCGCAGGCGGTCGGAAAACTGCATGGGTCCGAGCAGCAGCGCGAAGGCCGCCGTCAGCCCATGCGGCAGCAGGTACCACTTGATCGCCCGGTAGTGGACCCAAATCGGGTCCTTCCAGTTCACCAGGAAGCTCTCGTTGTGGACCGCGACGTAGGCCATCATCACAGCCACGAAGGTGAATGCCAGATACTTTGGTCGGATCGTGAGTCTCGGCCGGGCGCCTATGGGCGCGGCCGGAGCCGTTGCGGTCGCCATCCCCATCCTCCCCACTTGCAGTGTGCTTGACTATACGGGCAGCAACTCACAATACACAAGGCAAAATTCAGTCATGGCGCCGGGGACTTTGCAGGAAAAGTATCGTCTGGCATGGCGGGTGGACCACCCTTCATCGCGATCGTCGTTTCCCGAATGTGGGTGCCCCGCCCTTCGCGCTTTTCGAAGGGTGGGAAGCAGGGCCGTCAAATCCTGGTCCAGGGTCTTCAAGGAAGCGTCCAGTTGCTCGATCATCACCAACAGTTCCTGCCGGCGATAACTGGCCCAGCGGTCTAACCTCAGACTTTCTAACTCCGCGCGGCCCTTTTTGCTGAACAGCTTCTTCTTCCGGCACACGCCCTCGCCCATGGCCAGAGCGTGCAACTGGTTGCCCACCGCATTGCGCATCCACACCAGCTTCTGACGATGCCAAACCACTGCGACAGCCATCGCTATGACTGGTGTAGTTATGGAGTGGGGATTCCCGCCACGAAGAGCTTCAAGAATCCTAGCGGCTCCAGCAAACACTAGGAATCCGCAAGGTGGGCCGACGATCCTAAGGCCGCCACACAATATCGAAATATCTGTGAGGAGCCCCATCTCGAATCTCTATTTAGGGCTGCCATGGCCGCCGTGATCAGAACAGCAAAGATCAGTCCAGAGGAATATCAATCCCCGAAAAACCCGGCAGTATACACGTGCTCAGTTGCTATGATTGTCAGAACACTTGCGACGCTACCTGCAACAATCAGCCAGCTCGCATTGTATTTCGGCATCTCTTAAATCACCTTTTGATTTGCAATTAGAGTTCGAATCGAGCCGATCACTCCGGCTTCCTAACTAGCTGCGCGGAGCATTAGGTTGGGCACCCGGCAAAATTGAGGTCATGGCGCCGGGGACTTTGCAGGAAAAGTATCGTCTGGCATGCCGGGTGGACCACCCTTCATCGCGATCGTCGTTTCCCGAATGTGGGTGCTCCGCCCTTCGCGATTTTCGAAGGGTGGGAAGCAGGGCCGTCAAATCCCACCGTTTTGTGATGTCCGGAACAGCCCCACATTTGCCAAACCCCGGGCAACTGTGGGCCATCCCATGCAGGGAGGCAAGACGCCCAATCAGCCCAATCGGTTACGTCGCAGTCAGCCAATCTCGAATTTCGTCCTCCGAGGGAATCCGGCCGGTGGATTTCACAACTCCGTTCACCGAAATTGCCGGAGTCATAAGGATTCCCGCCTTCGCCATCTCGGCGAAATCGCTCGCCTTTTCGACCGTTGCGTCAACCCCTGAGTGCTCGACGGCATGGCGAACTCTTTTTTCGGTTTCCTTGCACTTCGCACAGCCCGGCCCGTAAACCGTAATCGTAAGCATGAGGGCTCCTACATGATGAAATTGAAGACATACCCAACCAACAGAATCCCGGCCGCGACCACGCTGAAGAAAACAGCGATCAGTGGCATTCGCAGGACCTTGCGGAGAATAACCGCTTCCGGCAGGGAAAGGCCGATCACCGACATCATGAACGCAAGCACGGTACCCAATGCAGCGCCCTTCCCCAGAAGAGCTTGCACGATCGGGATAATGCCGGCGGCATTGGAGTACATCGGTACTCCGAGTAGCACGGCCAATGGCACCGACCACCAAGCGTCTTTTCCCATGATGTGGGCCATGAAGTTCTCTGGAACATAGCCGTGAATTCCCGCCCCTACAGCAATGCCAGCCAGCACGTACGGCCACACTTTTCCGACGATGTCCCGCAGCGCCGCCAGCCCGAGCCGAACACGGGCTTCCAGCGTCAGTCGCTCTTCATCGGAGGCGAGTGCCCCCGATGGCGTGGCGTAGACCCAATCTTCGACGTAGCGTTCCAGCCGGAGCCGTCCAATGGTCCACCCCGCAATCATGGCGATGAGTACGCCGGTTCCGGCATAGATGGCGGCAACTCGCCATCCGAACAACCCGAACAGCAGCACGAGCGCTACTTCGTTGACCATGGGCGCGGAGATGAGAAATGAAAACGTCACTCCAAGAGGCACGCCGGTGGTGACGAAGCCGATAAACAGCGGAACCGCCGAACAGGAACAGAACGGCGTAACCATGCCCAGCAAGGCGGCCAGAACATTTCCGGCAGATTCTTTTTTCCCCGCCAGGATCGCCCTGGTTTTGCCGGGCGTAAAAAATGACCTAATGATTCCCACGCCAAAGACCACCAGAGCCAGCAACAGCAGGACCTTGGGAGCTTCGAAGGCGAAAAACTGCACGGCGGATCCCGGGCGGGTTCGGGGGTTCAGCTTCAGCAAAGTGAAACTGAACCAATCGGCGGCAGGCGCAAGATGGCTGTAAATCGCCCACCACGCAACCAGAACGAGTCCGCCGGCGCCGGCCATCCTGGCGGCTCTCCAGCGCCTGGTCGCGGGGGACTTGACTTCGAGTTGTTCGGTTGCGGCGGCCTGCACAGAATCACCTTTCTGGTGAATCAATGCTCAAACAGGTACTTCGTTACATGAAAACGAAAGCAGCCATTGCTTGATTTCGTCTCGCACTCGACGGAAGGCCCTGGGTTGTTCCTGGGCAGAAACGGCGGCAGGGTCGTCAAAGCTGCGATGGATGCGCTTCCCGGCGCCTGGAAAAATCGGGCATGTTTCCCGGGCGCTGTCACACACGGTGATGACACAGTCGAACTGCTGCCCCGCGAATTCTTCGAGAGACTTGGAGCGGTGGTTCGCGATGTCGATGCCAATCTCAGCCATCGCCGCCACCGCGTTTGGGTTCAAACCCACCGGACGTGTTCCGGCGCTGCAGACCTCGTACCGTTCCCCTGCGATGTGGCGCAGGAATCCTTCTGCCATCTGGCTTCGCGCCGAGTTGCCGGTGCACAGAATCAGGACTCGCTGTTTCATCACGCCTTCCCCACCGGGCCGCAGATGGGAACGGAGACGCCGTTTTCGATCGGCTCCCGGAAATAGCGGGACTGGAAGTAAAGCGCAACATTCACCAGGCCGATCAAGGCCGGGACCTCCACCAAGGGCCCGATCACGGCCGCGAACGCCGCCCCGGAGTTGATGCCAAACACCGCCACGGCCACGGCAATCGCCAGTTCGAAATTGTTACTGGCCGCGGTGAAGGAAAGCGTGGCCGTCTTGGAGTAGTCCGCCCCCAGCTTGTGTCCCATGTAGAACGAGACCAGGAACATGACCACGAAGTAGATCAGCAGCGGGATGGCGATCCGCACCACATCCAGGGGAAGGCGGACAATGTACTCGCCCTTGAGCGAAAACATGATCAGGATGGTGAACAACAAGGCGATCAGTGTGATGGGGCTGATGCGGGGAATGAAGCGTTTCTCGTACCACTCGCGCCCGCGCCTTTTCACCAGCACGAAGCGCGTGACCATCCCCGCAAGGAACGGAATGCCGAGATAGATGAACACGCTCTTGGCTATGTCCCCAATCGTCACCTGGACGACCGAGCCGTGAAGACCGAACCACTCGGGCAGCTTGGTCACGAACACCCATGCGTAGACGGAATAGAACAGCACCTGAAAGACGGAATTGAAAGCCACCAGGCCGGCGGCGTACTGCGTGTCGCCCTTCGCCAGCTCGTTCCACACGATCACCATGGCGATGCATCGAGCCAGCCCGATCATGATCAGCCCCGCCATGTACTCGGGATAGTCGCGCAGGAACAGGATCGCCAGGGCAAACATCAGCACCGGCCCGATCACCCAATTCTGCACCAGCGAGAGCCCCAGGATCCGCTTGTTGCGAAACACTTCGTGCAGTTCTTCGTAACGCACCTTCGCCAGCGGCGGGTACATCATCAGGATCAGTCCCACCGCGATCGGGACCGAGGTCGTGCCCACGCTAAAGCGGTTCAGGAACGGCACGATGCCGGGCGCTGCCCAGCCGGAGACCACTCCAACCGCCATGGCCGCAAAGATCCACAGGGTCAGGTAGCGATCGAGAAAGCTCAGGCGGGAGGAGATGTTCGACTGCATGGAATCCCTTTCAGGCGCCGGCCGGATGGTGTTTCGACCGGCTGAGGGCCGAATACGGTCGCCACTCGCTCACCGTGCAGGAACCGGTCGCGATCGCCTTCTTCAGCGTGCGCGAGTCCTGCACGAATTCCTCCGATTCAGCGAAAGCCGCTTGCAGAAAGGCAAACAACTGGCGGCGAGCGCCTTCCGTCGGGTGGACCAGGCGGTAATAAATCCTTTGCCCCTCGCGGCGGTCCTGCACCAGCCCCGAATTTTTCAGGTACATCAGGTGGCGGGAAACATTCGGCTGCGAGGAGGCAAGAACATAGTGAATGTCGCAGACGCACAGCTCGCCATGCAGAAGCAGGTTGAGAATGCGAAGACGGGTAAGGTCGGCCAGTCCCTTGAAGAGCTGCTCATATTCCCGGGCTCGTTCCATGGCAGCATGCTAGCATGAGGATATATAAGCATACAAGCATAAACGCATGACCTATGATTTCCTGAGCGGTGACACCTGCCAGCGATGAAACCCCCGGGGGTCCTGCATGAAACCCAAAGTGAATTCGTGAAACCGGACGCCGGCAAGACGGCGTAAAACAATGGCGCCCGCCACGACCCTGCCTGACCACCGGCGGTTTGCTAGAATAGTCCTACCCCAATTGGTACTCGGTACCTGCTACTCAGTACCAGCTCTTCCGTCGGGACGTGGCGCAGCCTGGTAGCGCACTCGCTTGGGGTGCGAGGGGTCGGCAGTTCAAATCTGCCCGTCCCGACCAACTCTTCTTCTTGTCCGCAAGTCTGCCTAAAATCCCGCTGGATTGGCCGACCGCGAGCTCCCCAAGTTGGCGCGCGGCAGCGCAGCGAACGCGCGCATAAAAAACGCGTGCGAGGGGCCGCTCGTTCGTCAGAACGAGCGCGTGGGGCAGTTCAAATCTGCCCGTCCCGACCATTCATCTCCAAAAAGGCGGCGGGTTGGTTGGCCGATGCGCGGGCGCGCGCGTGCCGCTTTTTACTCTTCGATTCCCAGCTTCTGCCGGCCCTCGGGGCTGATTCGCTCCGGCGACCAGGGCGGGTCCCACACTACGTTGACCTTGGCATTGTTCACTCCCGGCGTGCTCAGCAGCGTGGTGCGCACGTCGCGGCTGATTTCGGTGTGCGACGGGCAGCCCTGCGCGGTCAGCGTCATCTCCACCGTCACGTCGCCCTCGTTCTCCACCTGCACGTTGTAGATCAGGCCCAGATCCACGATGTTCAGCGGGATCTCCGGGTCGTAGCAGTTGCGGAGGCGCTCCATGATGTCGTCCACAGTCGGCATACAGATATTGTATCGAAGAACGCGAATCCGGTAAGGCACCTGCCGCGCGCCCCTCCCGCGCCCATAATGACAGGCGTATCACCAGGAGCCGCCGCCGTGAAGTCGGCCCCAGCCAGGACATTGCTTTCTTTCGTCGTGCCGGGAGGCGCGCTGCTCATCGGCGCGCTGGTGCTGGCGCATGTCCCGGCGGCGCACGCCACCGCGCCTTATGCGATGAACATCCTGATGTGGCTGGCCCTGCTGGGCGCGCTACTCATGGCTTGGCGCTTCCACTCCAGCCGAGTGATGTTTGCCGCCGTGGTGCTCTTTCTCGCCGATGGTGGTCTGGTCCTGCTGGCGCGCGCCTCCGCGCCGGCCGCCAACGCAGGCTTCGCGCTGCTGGCGCTGCTGGTCCCGCTGAACCTCGTCTTTTTTTCCGTGATCGGCGAGTGCGGGCTGACGTTGACCTCGGTGGGTTCGGGGGTGGGCATTATTTCCGTGCAGGCCATTGCCCTGCTGGTGATCGCGCGCCCGGAGAACCTGGAGTTTGCGCGCTGGGCGGAGCGCTCTTATTTCCCGCGCGGCCTGTTCGGCTGGACGCCCTTGCCGCAACTGGCGCTGCTGGCATTTGCCGGCGCCGCCGCCTGGCTGGGCATGCGCATCGCGCTGCAGCGCAAGCCCGTGGACAGTGCATTCTTCTGGGCGGTAGGCGCCGCCTTCGCCGGACTGGATGTTGCCTCCCCGGGGCAGGCGTCGTCGCTGTATCTTGCCAC
This sequence comes from Terriglobia bacterium, assembly GCA_963797035.1. Taxonomy (GTDB): domain Bacteria; phylum Acidobacteriota; class Terriglobia; order Terriglobales; family Acidobacteriaceae; genus JAIQGF01. The sequence continues at coordinate 159,654 of CAWCOC010000013.1, read as the reverse complement.
CGGCGTGCTGATGTTTGCCGCCGCGCTGGTCGAGACCTCGTATCTGCTCGCCTTCCACGACGAGCTGACCAGCTTGCCCGGCCGGCGCGCCTTCAACCATGCGCTTCTCGCCTTGCACGACACCTATTCCATCGCCATGGTCGACATCGACCACTTCAAGCGCTTCAACGATACCTACGGGCACGATACCGGCGACCAGGTGTTGCGCATGGTCGCCGCTCGGCTGGCGCAGGTCGAGGGCGGAGGACGGGCGTTTCGCTTCGGCGGCGAGGAGTTCGTGATCCTCTTTCCCGGACGCGGCGCCGCTGATTGCGTGCCGCACCTGGAGGAGCTGCGCGAATCCATTGCGCGCTCCAGCTTCATGGTGCGCGGCCCGGACCGCAGCCAGCGCCGGCGCGATGAGCGCCGTTACATCAAGCCAGGGCGGCGCCCGGTGGGCAGCGCCCGCAGCAGGACGGCCGTCACCGTCAGCATGGGCGTGGCGGAAGCCGGTGCGCGCTTGCGAACTCCCGGCCAGGTGATCGAGGCCGCCGACCAGGCGCTCTACCGCGCCAAGGACAACGGCAGGAACCGGCTGGAGCAGGCCGGAGTTTCGCGCAAGACCTCAGCCTAGGCAGCTCTTAGCCTTTGGCTCTTAGCTAGTTCTGCGGCGGTACGGGAGTTCTTGCCATGATCAAAAAACCCGCCGACAACCGGCTCTAGCTAACAGCTAACAGCTTTCACGCCTTTGCTGCCAATTTCCCTTACCTGCTCGGAGGTCAATGCGCGCCCTCAATTCATTTCGCCTTCAGCAAAAGCACCGGCACGCTGATGCTGTGCTGAACCCGCGTAGCCGTCACGCCGCGAAACAGGTCGGAGAGAAAACGGTGTCCGTGGGTGCTCATCGCCACCAGGTCGCAACCCTGCTGCTTGACCCACTTGATGATTTCGTTGGCCGGCTCGCCGTACGCCAGTTCGGCCTCGGCGGGAATGCCCGCAGCCTGAAACTCGGCCCGGACTTTTTGCAGGTAGGCGGTGTCTTCGGCGATCTCTGGGCTGACCGCGTCGGGGCCGTAGGTGCGGGCGGCCCAGCCGTCGGCAACGTGGAGCAGCACCAGGCGGCTGTGCGCCAGCCGGGCAAGTTGCTGGACGTGTTCGATGATCGCCCGATCGCTCGGTGTGCCGTCCAAGGTCACAAGGATTTTTTCGTACATGGCTCTTCCTACCTGGTCATCCGCCGGTAATGATCTGCCACGCGGCCCTGAGCGACTCCGGCAAGCCATAAAGGTCCATGGCGGTAATCAGGATAGCGCTGCTCCAGCCGGCAATCAGCAGGAATCGGCCCAGCTTCCATGCTCCCATTCGCTTTCGCGAGCTGGTGAACTGCAACAGCGGGAACATGGCGAAGGGAAGCTGCAGCGCCAGCACCACCTGGCTGAGGATCAGCAGGTCGGTAACGCTGCCCTGCCCGCGCAGCCCGATCACGAAAACCGCCGGCAGGATGGCGAGCGTGCGGGTAATCAGGCGGCGAACCCAGGGCTTGATGCGCCAATGCATGAAGCCTTCCATCACCACCTGCCCGGCGAGTGTGCCGGTGATGGTGCTGCTCTGGCCACTGGCCAGCAGGGCCACGGCAAATAGCGTGCTCGCGGCGGTGGCTCCCAATAACGGCGCCAGCGTCAAATAGGCGACTCGAATCCAGTCGCTGTCCGGACGGAAGGTGACCATCTGCCCGCCCGACGCCACTACGCTCTGCTTGCCGTAGAAGACCAGCGCCGCCAGCACCAGGATGGCCGCATTCACGAAGAACGCGATACTCAACGCCACCACCGAATCAATGCTGTTGAACTGGATGGCGCGCCGAATCGACGATTCGTCCTGCTGCAGCTTGCGGCTCTGCACCAGTGCCGAGTGCAGGTAAAGATTGTGCGGCATCACCGTGGCGCCGATGATCCCGATGGCGACGTACAACATGCCCGCCTGGCGAAGACCCGGCGTCATCAGCGCCTCCGCCATCTCCAGAAAACTGGGCTGCGTCTGCGGCAGCACAAACAGTTCAATGAAATAGCAGACCGCGATGGTGGCAACCAGCAGCACCACCACGGCCTCGATGGTGCGCATGCCAAACTGCTGCAACGCCAGCAGCAGCAGGACATCCACGCCCGTGATGATCACCGCCCATAGCAGCGGAATGTGAAACAGCAGGTTGAGCGCGACGGCGCTCCCCAACACCTCCGCCAGGTCGCAAGCGGCGATGGCCAGCTCACTGGCCAGCCAGTTGGGCCAGCGCGTCCAGCTGGGATACCAGTCGCGGCAGCACTGGGCCAGGTCCTTGCCGGTCACCACTCCCAGGCGGGCGGCGATCACCTGCATGAAAATCGCCATCAGGCTGGCCAGCCCCACTACCCATAACAATTCATACTTGAACTGAGCGCCGCCTTGCAGGTCGGTTCCCCAGTTGCCGGGATCCATGTAGCCCACACTCACCAGGATGGCTGGCCCGACGAAAGCTCGCCACTGCTCCCAAAAGCCGGCCTGGTGGTGCGGCACCTCCACCGAACCGTGCACCTCCTCCAACGAGCGGTGGCCGCTCACGGTGGGATTCGGCTCGGAATTGGCTTTCGTATCCATTAACGGATGTACAGAATTCGAAATAAACCGGCGCTAATGCGCTGCCGCGCGCGCCGGCCTTTCCGGCGACACCCAGACCTTCTCCGCGGCGGCGCTGCCCAGGGGCACCTCGCCCCGTTCGGTGGTCAGGGTGAGAGTCTGGTCATAATGGCGCCCGGTGACCCGGATCTGCGCCGCAGGGCGGACCCCGCGCTGCTCCAGAAATTCCAGCAGGCGCGGGTCGCGCTCGTAGACGCTGCGCACCACGTAGCTCTTCCCGGACTCGGCCTGCGACAACTGCACCAGCCCGCGCCGCTTGCGGCCGGCGGCGCTCTCCGGGATCATCAGGTTGCCGTGCGGGCAAACCCCGCCCCGGCCCAGCTTTTTCACCAGACGCGCTTCGAAGTCCGCGGAAACAGCGTGCTCCAGGCGCTCGGCCTCTTCGTGGACCTTGGTCCACTCCATCCCGAAAATCTCATGCAACATTCGCTCGATCAGGTGGTGACGCACCGTCAGGCGGCGCGCGATCTCCCGGCCCGGGCCCGTCAGTTGGACCTGCCCGTCGGCTTGCACCTTGACCAGGCCATCGCGCTTCAGGCGCCGCAGCGCCATCGTGACCGCCGGCGCCGACACCGCTAGCCAATGCGCCAGCGTCGCCGAGATCACCTCCATGCCCTCGCTTTCCGCTTCCAGGATGGCCTTCAGGTAGTCCTCTTTGGAGACCGTAATCATTGACCGGCATTATAGTACAAATCTTAACCATAGTTAACAACGAATGTTCGCTCGATCAGCTCTCAGCTGTCAGCTGTCAGCTTTCAGCTTGGTTTGTGCAGTTTGTCATCCTGAGCGCGGCGGCTCCTTAAAGTGTTCATGATCAAAGTCCGCAGCTCGAATTTATGCACCTGTCATCCTGAGCGCATTTATGCACCTGTCATCCTGAGCGCAGCTAAGGATCTGCTTTAGCTGAGAGCTGACAGCTGAGAGCTGAGAGCTGCCAGCTGCCAGCTGCCAGCTTGAAACTGCAGACGCGAAACCTGTACTCTGAGCGGCACATGAAGGTCCTGGTCATTGGCAGCGGCGGACGCGAGCACGCCTTGGTGTGGAAACTGCGCCAGTCCAAGCGCGTGCGGCAGGTGTACTGCATTCCCGGCAACGGCGGCATTTGCGCCGAAGCGGAATGTGTCGCCGCCGACGTGCGTCAGCTGGATTCGCTCCTGGAAGCCGCCCATCGCATCCAGCCGGACCTGACCGTGGTTGGGCCCGAAGGGCCGCTGGCGCTCGGCGTGGTCGACGAATTCCAGCGCCGCGGGCTGCGCGTTTTCGGTCCTAAAGCCGCCGCCGCCCGCCTGGAATCGAGCAAGAGCTTTGCCAAGGAATTCATGTACCGGCACAACATTCCCACCGCCGGCTACGCCATTTGCGATTCCGTGGACGACCTCCGTGAGAACATCGATCAATTTCGCGGGACCATCGTGGTGAAGGCCGACGGGCTGGCGGCGGGCAAGGGAGTGGTGATCGCCAAGAGCCGCGAGGAAGCGCTGGCGGTCGCCTCCGAAATGCTGTCGGGCAGGATGCTGGGTGAGGCCGGCGGGCGCGTGGTGCTGGAGGAATTTCTTGAGGGCGACGAGCTCTCCTTCCTGGTCTTGAGCGACGGCGAGCGCGTGACGCCGCTAGTGGCGGCGCAGGACCACAAGCGCGTGGGCGACGGCGATACCGGGCCGAATACGGGCGGCATGGGCGCGTATTCCACGCCGGCGCTGGTCGACGAGCAAATGCGCGACTGGCTGGTGAATCACGTTGCGCGCCCGGTGGTGGCCGGCATGCGCGAGGAAGGCGCGGAATATCGCGGCATCCTCTATTGCGGGCTTATCATGACGGCGCGCGGGCCCATGGTGCTGGAATTCAACGCGCGCTTCGGCGATCCCGAAACCCAACCCATGGTGATGCGGCTGGACAGCGACCTGCTGGGAGCGTTCATTGCCTCGATTGAAGGCCGGGTGAGCGACGGCGATTTCCGCTGGTCGCAGGACGCGGCGGTCTCGGTGGTCCTGGCTTCGGGCGGATATCCCGGCGCCTACGTATCGGGAAAACAGATTTTTGGGCTGGAAGAAGCGGCCGCCATGGACGACGTTGTCGTCTTTCATGCCGGCACCACGCGGCGTGACGGGGCCTACTACACCGCCGGCGGGCGCGTGTTGGGCGTGACCGCGCGCGGGCACGATCTGCGGACGGCGATCGATCGCGCCTACGCGGCCTGCGCCAAGATCCGCTTCGACGGCATGCATTACCGCAAAGACATCGGGGCGCGCGCGCTGAAGCAGGCCGGCGGCTGATGCCGCCTGTCCGTGCCCGAAATCAGTCGGACGATGAGAAAAACAACATGAGCAAGAAACCGCGGGTGGCAATCGTGATGGGCAGCGACTCCGACCTGGAGATCATGCGCGAGGCCGGCAAGGCGCTGGACGAGTTCGGCATCGCCTACGAGATGGACGTGACCTCGGCGCACCGCTCGCCGGCGCGCACCAGCGAGTTCGCGCGCAACGCGGCGGCCCGCGGGATTCGAGTCATCATCGCGGGCGCCGGCGGCGCTGCCCACCTGGCAGGCGTCATTGCCGCCGAGACCACGCTGCCGGTGATCGGCGTTCCCATCCCGTCCACTTCGCTGGGCGGCCTGGATTCGCTGCTGGCGACGGTGCAAATGCCGGCCGGAATCCCGGTGGCGACCGTCGCCGTCGGCAAGCCCGGAGCCACCAACGCCGGAATCCTGGCGGCGCAGATGCTGTCGCTCAGCGACCCGGAGATCGCCAAGGGCATGAAGGCACACAAGGAAAAGCTGGCGCGCGGCGTGGAAGAGAAGTCCAGAAAACTAAAAAGCAGGACTTAGCCACTGATTCCCACAGATCAACACCGCTCTTTTTCTCTTAGCTTACGGCCGGTCTTGCCTTCTTTGATCAGCGTCAATCCATGTTAATCAGTGGCGGATTCTTCTTTCATCATGTCCGGCACGCTCACGAATTTATATCCCTCGCTTTGGTAGCGCTGAATGATGAGCTCGGTGGCGCGTACGGAAGCGGAGCGGTCGGTTCCCATGCCGTGATGGCTGCCGTCGTGCAGCAGGATCACGTCGCCGCCGCGAAGCTGGCGGTGCACGATGTGCGCGATCTTTTCCGGCGTGTGCGGATTCCAGTCCCAGCCGCTGACACTCCACATCACCGGCTCCAGGCCCATCTGCCGCACGGTGCGCAGCACAGCGGGCGTACGGCCGCCATGCGGCGGGCGAAACAGGGCGGCGTGCGCGACCCCGGCATCGTCGAGGGCACGGTTGCACTCCTCGATCTCACGGCGGACCGCGCTCCGAGAGCAGAAGATCAGGTTGGGATGCGTCTGGGTATGGTTCCCAACCACGTGTCCGGCGGCAGCGACGGCGCGGGCGATGGCGGGCCGTTGCCGCACGTAGTCGCCGATCATGAAAAATGTGGCCTTGACCTGGTGCCGCTCCAGCACCTCGAGCAGGCGGAGCGTGTGCTCGTCGTTGGGGCCGTCGTCAAAGGTAAGGGCGAGCCGGCGGGAAGGGCGTCGCTCCCCAATCAAGGTGCGGCCGTAAAGCTGCGACCGCGGCGCCATGGTGTTGTAGCCGGCGGTGACGGCCACGGCAGCGCCGGCGATGAGGGGAAGCAGCATGGTTCGAAATTCTAAATGGGACAGCAGTCCTTCGGTAACTCAGTATTTCGGTAAGCCAGGAACGGGAAGCGCCTTCCACCTCAAGCTGCTGACGAACCGAGTTACTGAGCTACCTGAAAACCGATCTGCAGATTGTCGCGACGTTTACTGATTCCACAATTGCTTCCCGCAAAGTTGCGCGTTATGCTGCGCGCAGTTCCTAAGAATTCGGCGATCTGGTGTCATGGCCAATCTTTTCGAATTACCCCGATACATAGCAGTGGAAGGTCCCATCCGCGTGGGCAAAAGCACGCTGGCGGAAGTGCTGGCGGAGCGGCTGCACGCGCAGCGCATCTCCGAGCCCGACGGCAACCCGTTTCTGCGTTCTTTTTACGATGGCGAGCGCGGGGCGGCGTTTCAGACCCAGATGGCGTTCCTGGTGCAGCGCTTCGAGCAACTGAAGGCGCTGGATGTGGGCCCGAAGTCGCGGCGGGTGGTGGTGGCCGACTACATCTTCGAAAAAGACAAGCTCTTCGCCTGCCTGAACTTGACCGATTCGGAGCTGGAGATCTACAACCGCTACTACGGCGAGTTCCGCGCGCAACTGCCCACGCCCGACCTGGTGATCTACCTCCAGGCCACGCCCGAGGTGCTGCGCAAGCGCCTGCGCAAGAAAGGCGCGACGTCGGAGTTGTCGATCAGCGACGATTACCTGGAGGAGGTCGCCAAAGCTTACGAGCACTTCTTTTTTCATTACACCGCCAGCGACCTGCTGATCGTCAACACCAGCGACATCGACTTCGTGGACCGCAACGAAGACCTGCAGGAGCTGTTGCACAAGGTGAGCGAACCGGTGCGCGGCACGCAGTACTTCCTGCCGCTGGGCGGGCAGGCGGCGACGGCCTAGGCGCGATTTCATCCTACGGCGCACCCATGATGCCGGCAGCGCGGATTTGCTCTGGTCGCTGTGTTTCCCGTTTCGGAACTCACTCGCAAATTTCTTCCGCTCGATCACAGACATTTCGCTTGACGCGTCATATCCTGAAAGTGCGCATACGACGCAGGGGTTGGTGTCTCCATCGACTCCCGTTAGTTCTTTGACAACTTGTGGACGCAGGAATCGAATCCCCTCTCGATTCATTGACCCCTGGTCACGCCCTGGTAGCAAGGCCGTGAACTTGCCGTGATTCCGCCAGTAACTCCTTTATTGTGTTAAGACGCCCGTGACATCGGGGGAGGGGGCTTTGCCTCCAGCAGCTCTCCAGGTAACCTGCCGTTTTACCAGGTTACCTGGGCCTAACTGCTTGATTTCACGTCATAGCAGGGGGGAGGGGGTGTAGCGGTCTAAGGCTTACTGAAAAGTAAACGACCGCTACAGCGGGATGTTTCCGTGTTTTTTGGGCGGGTTTTTGTCGCGCTTGGTTTGCAACATCTCCAGCGCCTGGATTAGTTTCCGGCGCGTCTCGCGCGGCTGGATGACGGCGTCGATGTAGCCGCGCTCGGCGGCCACGTAAGGGTTGGAATATTTCTCGCGGAACTCGTCGATCTTTGCCTGGCGCGCCGCCGGGCGGTCCTTGGCCTTGTCCAGTTCGCGTTTGTAGACGATATCGACCGCGCCTTCCGGGCCCATGACGGCGATTTCGGCGGTCGGCCAGGCGTAGTTGACGTCGGCGCGAATGTGCTTGCTGGCCATGACGCAGTAAGCGCCGCCGTAGGCCTTGCGCGTAATCACGGTGATCTTGGGGACGGTGGCCTCGGCGAAGGCATAGAGCAGCTTGGCGCCGTGCACGATGATGCCGCCGTGCTCCTGGTTCACGCCGGGGAGAAATCCGGGCACGTCTTCAAAGGTGATGAGCGGGATATTGAAGCAGTCGCAGAAGCGCACGAAGCGCGCGCCCTTGATGGAGCTGGCGATATCGAGCACGCCGGCCAGGAAAGCGGGCTGGTTGGCGACCACGCCGACTGGGCGTCCGTTCAGTCGCGCGAAGCCGATGACGATGTTCTTCGCATAGTGTTCCTGCACTTCGAAGAAGTAGCCGTCGTCGATGACGGCGGTGATCGCGTCCTTGATGTCGTAGGGCTGGTTCGATTCGGCGGGAACCAGCTTGTCGAGCGCGGCCTCGGCGCGGTCGGCCGGGTCGTTGCAGTCGCGGCGCGGCGGGTCCTCCAGGTTGTTGGAGGGAACAAAGCTGAGCAGCTCGCGGACCATGCTCAAACACTCGGCGTCGTCGTGCGCCAGGAAATGGGCGACGCCGGACTTGGCGTTGTGGGTCATGGCGCCGCCGAGTTCGTCCTTGCTGACCTCTTCGTGGGTCACGGTCTTGATGACGTCGGGGCCGGTGATGAACATGTAGGAGGTCTTGTCGACCATGAGGGTGAAATCGGTGATGGCGGGGGAGTAGACGGCGCCGCCGGCGCAGGGGCCCATGATGGCGGAGATCTGGGGAATGACGCCGCTGGCGAGGGTGTTGCGCAGAAAGATGTCGGCGTAGCCGGCCAGCGACATGACGCCTTCCTGAATGCGCGCGCCGCCGGAGTCGTTGAGGCCGATGACCGGGGCGCCGACGCGCATCGCCTGGTCCATGACCTTGACGATCTTGTTGGCGTTGGCCAGGGACAGCGATCCGCCGAAGACGGTGAAGTCCTGGGCGAAGACAAACACCAGGCGGCCCTCGATGCGGCCATAGCCGGTGACAAAGCCGTCGCCGTAATACTTCTGCTCCTGCATGGCGAAGTCGTGGCATTGGTGGGTGACGAGCTTGTCGGTTTCCTCGAAGCTGCCCTCGTCAAGCAGGAAGGCGATGCGCTCGCGCGCGTTCATCTTGCCTTCCTTGCGCAGCTTGGCGCGGCGTTCTTCGCCGCCGCCCTGCTCGGCGAGACGATCGCGCTTCTTCAGCTCGTCCAACTTCTGTTCCAGGTTCATGGCGTGCGCATTATAGATGGCGGGGTGGACGTCGGCCATGGCGCGGGTCCTCCTGAGCGAGTCCGAACAGGAGACAGTATAGGCCGACCCAGGGCGTAGGACGTGGCTCACACAGCCCTGTGATGTGGACGGGGGCTTATTTTTGCGAGGAGTCGTAGCCGGAATCGACGTAGCCGGGCTCCCACTTGTACTTTTTGCCGTCCCAGTAGACGTCGGAGCTCATGCCGCCGAGTTCGACGGCGTGGATGGTATTTACCCCGGCCTTGCGCCGCCGGGTGGCGATCTTGCCGGCGGACAGGCGGTCGAAGGGCAGATTGATGATGACGAACTTGGCCTTGGGAGCGCGCCAGTCGTGGATGACGAGGACGAAGTGGTTGGGCCCGGCGTTGGTGGCGGAGAACTGCACCGTGTCCTTGACGTTTCCCCAGCCGAAGTAGCCGTCATAGGGATCGATGGCGCGGTAGTGAAATTCGAACTCGCCGCTGAGCGGGTTCTTCGAGGTCGCGACCATCGCCAGGTCTTCGCGGCCATCGCCGTCGAGGTCGGCGATGAGCGGCGCAAACTTGGAATCGACCTTGAATTGATCGCCGAATTCGTGGGCGCAGATTTGTACTGCGTCCGGGGTAGTGGCAGGCGGTTGTTGCGCGGCGGCCAAGCAGGCACTGACGACGATGACGGCCAGGAACAGAGTTCTCCTCATGGCTGTACTGTATCGCCTTGGCCCGAACATGCAAGTGGCAAAACGGCGTCTCGGCGCGGATCGGTGGCCGGAGGAGCGGACTAGGCAGCTTTGCGCAGCAGGCCGCGCGACTTGCGGCGGTTCGCTTCCGCCTCGGCCCGCGCCGCTTTTTCCTCCGCGCCCGCCACGGCCAGGGCAGCGCCCAACAGCGCCATGTTCTTGGAGAAGTTAATCTGCTCGTTCATCTTCTGGCCAGGCTCTTCCGTGCTCCAGAAGTTGTGCATGACGGGCGAAACGCCGGCCAGGAACCCGGCAATCAGCAGGGCGCCAACCTTGGGCTTGACGCCGAACGCGAGCAAGCTTCCACCGAGCAGCAACACCGCGCCAGTGGCCTTAATGGCCAGATCAGGCCGCGGTATGCCCTTGGCCGCGGCATAGCCCGCCATGTCGCGCGTCTTCTGGAAGTGGTGGATCCCGTTGTAAATGAAAAATCCGCCGAGGATGAGGCGTCCCAGTGTGCGCATCGATGCTCTCCTTTGCGTCGGAAGTTGGATGCGGGAAACACAGTGGCTAGTGGCTAGGGGTTAGTCAGGCAGGTGCGCCGTGCTGATGGCGCTAGCCACTGATCACTGGCCACTGCTTTTGCGGAAATGTTCCCATCCGCGCGGCGAGAGAGGTTGCCGGCGGCCTTGGCGGTCCGCGATGAACGCGCGATTTCCACGGATGATCTCGCCAATGCGGGTGATGCGGATGCCGGCGATCTGCGCCGGAACGCGGGTGCGCGGCGGCGCAGTGAACAGCAACTCGTAGTCTTCGCCGCCGTGCAGCGCCAGATCCAAGGTGGCGCCGCGGGCGATGGGCAGGCTTTCGGCGTAGAGCACGGCGCCTACGCCGCTCTCCTCGCAAATATGGGAGAGGTCGGTGGAAAGTCCGTCGCTCAGATCGATGGCGGCGGAGGCGAGGCGGCGCAGCGCTTGCCCGGTGGCGATGCGCGGTTCGGGAAAAAAATGCGCCCGATGCCGCGCGGGGCGAAGTTCCCGTCCGGCGCGCAGTTGGTGAATCGCGGCCGCGGATCCGCCCAAGGCGCCCGTGACGTAGAGGGCATCGCCGGGTTTTGCCTGCGAGCGCAGCAGTGCTTGGCCCTTGCGGACGGAGCCCACGACCATGATGTCGGCGAGAACGCCGGCGGGCGATTGCGCGATGTCGCCGCCGGCGAGCACGACCTTGAAGCTGCGCGCCAGCCGCAGCAGGCCTCGCAAAAAGCGGTCGGCCCAGGGCTGCGGCAAATTGCTGGGCAGGGCGAGGGAGAGAAATGCCGCCAGCGGTTCGCCGCCCATGGCGGCGATGTCGCTCAGGCCGCGCGCCAGGCAACGGTGGCCGGCGGATTCCGGGGAATGCCAGTCGCGCCGGAAGTGCACGTCTTCAAGGCTGAAATCGGTGGTGACGAGCAGTTCATGGCCGCGCGGCGGGCGCAGGACGGCACAATCGTCGCCGATGCCCTGCACCAGCACACGCGTGGGCGCGGGTGCCAGGCGCCGGATGCGCTCGATGAGTTTTCGTTCCGTGATCGGCAAGCGCGATCAATATACGGCAATTCACCACTGAGACACAGAGGCACGGAGAATTGAAGAATGAAGAATGGTTATTGAAGATTGGCGAAGAGCGCGGATGGTGCAAGCGAACCGGGGGTCCTTCGACTCGGTCCAACGCGCCAAACCCGGGCGCGTTGGACCTCGCCCAGGATGACAGGTATTGAAGATTGAAGAATGAAGAATGTTGGTAGCGTGAAATAATCTTCAGGCCATGGCCAGGTCCGCGAAACCCGCGACTCGCAACGCGCAACTGTTTCGGAAGCTGCCGTCGGTGGACGAGTTGCTGCGCCAGGCGGCGATGGCGCCGATGGTGGAAGGAGACGGCCGCGCCGCCACGCTGGATGCGGCGCGCGCGGTGCTGGAGCGGCTGCGCTCGGAGATTGCAGCCGGTCGGCTGGATGAGCGTCAGGTGGAGCTCGCGGTCGCCGGGCTGGCGGATGCCGTGGAACGCGAGTTGCGTCGCGCACTGCAACCGTCGCTGCGCCCGGTGATCAACGCGACCGGAGTCGTGCTGCATACCAACCTGGGGCGCGCACCGCTGGCGTCATCGGCGCTGGAGCACGCGCGCCAGGTCGCGACCACGTATTCCAACCTGGAATTCGATCTGGATTCGGGCGAGCGCGGCAAACGCGACGTGCATGTGGAGCGATTGTTCGCGCGCCTGCTGGGCGAGCACGTGGAAGATGTTTCCACGGTGGTGGTGAACAACAACGCTGCCGCGGTGCTGCTGGCGCTGAACACGCTGGCCGACGGCGGCGAGGTGGTGGTGTCGCGCGGCGAGTTGGTGGAGGTCGGCGGCTCGTTTCGCATTCCCGACGTGATGGCCAAGTCGGGCGCTACGCTGCGCGAAGTTGGCACCACGAATCGCACCCGCCTTGCCGATTACGAGCGGGCGATCGGCGAGCGCACGCGGCTGATCCTGCGGGTGCATCGCTCGAACTTTCAGATTGTCGGATTCACCGAACAGCCATCGCTGGAAGAGCTGGTGGGGCTGGCGCACGAGCGCGGCCTGCCGGTGCTGGAAGATTTGGGAAGCGGGGCGTTACTGGACTTGCAGACGTTCGGCATCGGCGGCGAACCGGGAGTGGGCGACAGCCTGCGCGCCGGGGTGGACGTGGTGACCTACAGCGGCGACAAGCTGCTCGGAGGACCGCAGGCGGGCATGCTGAGCGGGCGTCGCGAGGTGATTGCGCGCATTCGCTCGAACCCGCTGTTTCGCGCGCTGCGCGTCGACAAGCTGATCTACGCGGCGCTGGAAGCGACGTTGCTCGCCTACGTGCGCCAGGACCACGACAGCGTTCCCGCGCTGCGCATGATGCGGCTACCGGCGGAAGCGATCGGACAACGAGCGCAAGCCCTGGCGGATGCTGTGCGGAAGCCGCTGACGGGTGAGGTCGTCGAGGGCGAGTCGGTGGTCGGGGGCGGGGCCGCGCCGGGCGCCACGCTGCGCACGCGATTGCTCGCCGTCAGCGTGGAGGGCGTGAGCGCGGACGAAATTGCCGGGCGGCTTCGAAAGAATGACCCGCCGATTATCGCGCGGGTGGAGGAAGGACGGGTGCTGCTCGACCTGCGCACGGTGTTTCCGGAGCAAGACGCGGAAGTTGCCAAGGCGCTGCAGGAGATCGGCAGGCCGTAGCGCGGCAGGTCAAAGAGCGCGCAGGACGCGCTCGATCTCGCCTTTGTGATGGGCGATGATTTCCCTGGGCGTGTTCCGCTGCTCCGATTTCCTGGCCAGCACTCCCACTACGTTCATGAGCGAAGACTTGGTCGGCTGGTCGTAATCGCCGCCGGATTCGCGGAAGGCCAGCCGGACCGCGCCCTCCACCATGTTGCGCAAATCGGAGTCGGAGTGCGTCTGGTGGATGAACTCGCTGGCGTCGGCGAGGTGGTCTTTCTGGGCTTGCAGGAAGCACTCGACGATCAGGTCGCGGGCCTTGGTCGGGGTCAGGTTGACCAGGTCGGCAGCGGTGACGGACCACAGAATACGAGTCGGGGTACTGGTCGGCATGGCGAACCTCGCGCAGTATTCCGCGCTAGCTGGATGCTGCGCGCAGCCGTCCGGAGCGTCTGTGACAACCATCACGAGGCGGTCGTACGAAGGTAACGTTTCGAGTTCCCGCGGCGGTCCTCAGAGGGCGGCGATGGCGGCCGCGCCCAGCTTGTAAACCAGGAAGGTAGCGAGCACGATCAAGATAGCGGTGGAGCGCTTGATTTTGCTCACCGAGGAATAGCCGATCCCCAGCAGGACGACAACCCAGATGGAAAACACGTCCACGGCGGTGAGCAAGCCATAGACGAACTTGTGCTCCAACGGGTTCATGAAGTAGGCCGGGTTGGTAGCGACAGGATTGCGGACATTGAAGCCTTCCGCATCCACTCCGACCAGGAGGGAAACAATCGCCAGCAGCGTACTGAGGAGGAAGGGGAGAAAGCCGTACATCACAATAGCCAGCGATTGCGAGTAAGTGATCTCCGCACCGGCGCCGAAGTTGAAGATCGCCAGAAATATGCCGGCGATGATCAAAGCTGCGACGAGCTGAAACAGGGGCGAGGCGTAGGAAAAATACGAGGTAATCTTTGCGCCCACTTCCATTCGGCGGTCGCGGTCCTCGGGCGAGAGCTTTTCCAACTGCTCGACCTGCGCCGGCTTCTTGGCAATCTCGTTGCGCATGATCTGGTCGAAACCGATCTTCTGGCCCATGACGAACACGAACGCCAATGACATGAGAGACAGCAGCACCCAGGGCACCCACCAGCTCTGGTTGCGGCGGATGTCGGCGAAGGTGCTGGCAGGCGAGACGAAGGTGTTGAGGATGCGCGCCGGTTCCGACAGCGGTGGTTGGTCAGCAGCGGGAACAGTGCTCATGGGATGAACTCCGAAGTGGATCAGCGAGGCGGGATTGTACCAGATTGTTGCAGGCGAGAATCGAGGCCGCGGCCTTGGACCGTTATTGAAACCACCAGCTCGCCAGGTGGGTCGGCGTCACCTCGACGATGACGGCCTCACCTTCGTCGAACGCCGCGGTGGTGCGATAAGGCTTGAATTTTTTATAGAGGAGGTCGCGGATTTCGCGGAAGCGCGGACCGCGCCGCAGGAGCCGCGCCGTGCCTTGTGCCATCACGCCGCCCATATTGTGCCAGGTGGACTTGTAAACGTCGGCCACGAGGGCGACGGAGCGATGACGGGAGATGTTTTCCACCTTGGCCGTGCCTTCATCGGAAGCCCAGTAGATTTTTTCCTTGGAGACGACCGGGCAAACGGGCGTGACCTGGGGCCTGCCTCTGCGATCGGCGGTGGCGACACGAATGACCGGGGCATCGGCCAGGAACTTGAGTTTCTTTGCTTTGCTCCACTGCATGGTTCACCTCGAGGGAAGTCAGTCCGCATCGGATCAGGAATAGGGCGCGGGTAACTTCAATTGGCGGCGGCGCGCTCGCATCGCGTCAGCCTGGTGAGTAATGATGCGCAGGTCGGAGCGAGGTTTGCCGGTACACAGGAGCACGAACCCGGCTTCGCGGTCGGAGGGAAAGTAGGCGTTGGAGTCGGACTGGTCGACGCTGCCCTCGCCATCGAGGCGGCCGGCGCAGGTCAGGCAGCGACCCTGGTGGCAGATGGCGGGAAGCTTGATGCCGGCTTCTGCGGCCGCGTCCCAGATGTGCTGGTCCTCGCGCACCCAGAGCGCGACCTCGTCCTCGGGGGTGAGCAGGGTGACGCGGTAGAAGTGCGAGCAGTCGGGCACGAGACGATTCTAATTGCGGAACTGCCGAACTGCCGAACTGCAGAACTGCAGAATTGAAAGTCAAAGCCGAATTGCCGTTCTCGATCCGGCAATCCGGCAGTTCGGCCGTGGTCCTAGCTTCCGATGTAGAAGGAGGCGTTCTTGCTGTAGGGAGCGTGGCCGGGATCGCCGCGGCGGAAGTGTCCGCTGGGCACCGACTTCTTGTCGCGCTCAAAGGCCAGCAGCTCGATGAACCAGGCTTCGTGCTCGATTTCCTCGTTGAGGATGCGCGCCGCCATGTCGTAGGTGCGCGGGTCCTTGCCGAAGGTCATGTCGCAGATCTCGATCCAGCTGCGGATGGCGCAGCGCTCCGACTCCAGCAGCAGCTGCAGGATGTTCTCCGCGGTGGGCGGGTTGGGCAGCTTGGCCGCAGCACAACCGGCCTGGTCATGGAATGCCGGCAGGTCATTGGGCAGCTCGCCGCCCAGCTCGTAAATGCGGGGAACGATCAACTCCCAGTGGGCGCGGTCTTCCAGGCGCGCGTCCTCGCAGATTTCCTTGTAGTCTTCGTGGCCCGCCAGGTGCATGCGGAGAATCGTGTAGTAGTAGTAGGTGCTGGCGAATTCGGCGGCGGCGTTGGCGATCAGCATCTTGATGAGCTTCTCGACGTCCACGCCGCGATTGCGGATGACTTCCACTCCGACGCGCTTGGTGACGTCGCCGGGCTTGACGATGTCTTTCTGTATTGCCATGCAGTCCTCCAACCAGTTTGGTTGTCGGAAGGCGGTGAGTGAGTTGTCCCATCTGAACCCGCGGATCGTCTTGGATAGCGGGCAGTGCAGCAGCATTCGGAGCATGGTGAGTGGTTCTCCAGGAACAATGAGCGCGCCGTGGGGACCACCGGCGCGCTCACGTTGGAGTAGTGAACGGTTTTACTTGGCTGCCGAGGTGGTCATTTCGCGCAGGACCTCGAAGATATCCTCGTTCTCCGGCACCTCGCCCAGTTCGTACACCTTGGAAAAACGGATGATTCCTTCTTTGTCGATGAGGAACACGGCGCGTTCGCTGATTCCCGGGATGGGGGCGCCCTCGCGCAGCACTCCATAGCTGCGGGCGACCTCGCCGTGCGGCCAGAAGTCGCTGCCCAAGGGATAGGTGAGCATGCCGACTTCAAATTTTTGCCACGCCACGTGGCTGAAGACCGAATCGATACTCATGCCCAGGACCTGGGCATCGAAGCCGGCGAACTTATCGCGATCTGCCTGGTACGCCGACGTTTGCGCCGCTCAAGCCGGCGTCCAGTTCAGCGGGTGGAAGGCCAGGATGATGTTCTTCTTGCCGCGGAAGTCGCCGAGGTTGAGCCGGTGTTTTTCTTCGCCGGTGCAGGCCGGCACGTCGAAATCCGGCGCCCGCACTCCAGCTTGCAGAGCTGCCATGAGCTCTCCTCTCTACGATGAATCTGCAGTGGACCACAAACTTACGAATTCTAATTGCCGGGGATGAGAGGGGCAAGTCGGAGGAAATACCGATTACCCGATTACCCGATTTTTCTTATCCGGCTTGATTTCAGAAATACATCCGCTTGGCGGGTAACGCTTGGGAGAAATCTTGGCATCTAGAGAGTTGACGAGGAGGCCGCCCCATGTTCGGACTCAAACGCTACAACTACGACTCATTCACCAAAGACCTCCTGATTAAAGACACCGTGAAGAGCAAATTTGGCGGCGGACCGGAACCGGGCGAGCGCGCGCCCGATTTTGAAGGCCGCACGCTGGAGGACGAAAAGGTCCGCCTCAGTGACGCTGAAGGCGAGAAGAACGTGGTGCTGACCTTCGGTTCTGCGACCTGTCCCTTTACCGCGGCTTCGATCCAGGGCGTGAACGATCTCTACGAGGAATACGCCGGCGACGATGTCGATTTCCGTTTCGTCTACGTGCGCGAGGCCCATCCCGGCGAGAAGCTTGGCCGGCATGAATCCGTGGACGACAAGCGGGAGGCGGCGGAGCGCTTCCGCCAGCAGGAAAAGATCGACCTCCCCATCGTGGTAGATGAACTGGGCGGAAAGATCCACCGCAAATACGGTTCGCTGCCCAACCCCACGTACCTGATCGACAAGTCGGGTCGAGTGGCATTCCGCGCGCTGTGGACGCGCCCCAGCGTGCTGGAGGAGGCGCTCGAGGAACTGCTCGAACTGCAGCAGGAGCGCGACGCCGAACACGCCATTGTGCACGGCGGGCAGGACACCTCCATGCCGGTGGCGTACGCGCTGTTCCACGCGCATCGCGCGCTGGCCCGGGGCGGCGACCGGGCGATCGAGGAATTCCGGCGCGAGCTCGGCATGCCCGGCCGCATCGCGCACACCACCAGCCGGGTGGTGCAGCCGATCGCCTTGCATCCCACACGGGCATTTGCCGGCGCGCTGATCGCGGGCGGCGTCATTGCCGGCGGCCTGGTGCTGGGGCGCAAGCTGCGCCAGAAGCGCTATGGCTCACTACGCAGCCCGTATCAATACCAGCCGACCCGCCGCAGAGAGCAGGTGGAAGGCGATTACGCGGTGGGAATCTAGAGAACAGGCTGCAGGCTGCAGGCTTCGGGCTTCAGGCGCAAGGAGTCAGGAGTCAGTAGTCAGGAGTCAGCGCGTGAACTGCCTGACTCCCGACTACTGACTCCTTTTCTTGCTTGACACACGCGAGGGCGCGTGTGCCACACGGGCGGCGATCTGAGCCAGAAGCCTGACGCCAGAAGCCTGGAGCCTGAAGCCTGAAGCCTGAAGCCAGAAGCCTGAAGCCAGAAGCCTAGTTCCTGCCCAAATTGGGAACAGGAACAGGCTGCGTACTCGCTCGGGGTGATGCTTGTCACGGCGCGCGCGCCGGTTGTGCCGTAGCATCGCAGCTGAGAGTGGAGGCCGGCCATGACCATCCGCGAACTGATGACCCGGGATCCGTGCTGTTGCCTGGCATCCGATTCCGCGCACCGCGCCGGCACGCTGATGCGGCGCTTCGATGTGGGCGTGCTGCCGGTGGTGGATGACGAGTGCCATCGCCGGCTGCTGGGCATTGTCACCGATCGTGATCTGTGCCTGTTCGTGCTGGCGGCCAACCGGCTGCCGGCCGGGGTCACGGTGGAAGAGTGCATGATGCGGAACCCGGTGACCTGCGCGCCGGACGACGATCCCGCGCACGCGCTGGAGCTGATGCGCGGCCATCATGTACGCCGCCTGCCGGTGGTCAACGCGCATGGCTTTCTGGTGGGCATGGTGTCGGTGACGGACCTGGTGCGGCACCGCGCCGTCAGCGATGCCGAACTGGAGATGGCGATGGAATTCCTGGCGCAGCCGCCTGCGCTGGTCGCGAACCGTTAGTCTTCGGCAAGAGCGGAAGCACAGAGCTGAAAGGCGCAGCTCATGCCTGCGCCCGCGCCCGCGCCATCATTCCTTCGTACCTTCGTAACCCTGCCTAACGCCTCCTAAGCGATAGAACGTATGTTCCATAAGGCGGTCCTCTGATTGAGGGCAGATGGCTGCCGCCTCTACCCTGCTCCGTCGGACGCATTACGCCAGGGGGAGCATGGACCGGAACAGCGAACGCGGCGCTCTTGTTGTTGCGCTCATAATTTTTATATCTCTCATCCTGACCGGCTGCGGAGGCGGAGCGAAGGCGGCACCCACTGCGCCGGCGTCCGCCTCGGCGGCCGACCCCGCGCCGCAGCCGGCGCCCAAGGCCATGAGTGTCGCGCTGCAATCGCCGGCGGTGGGGACCATGAGCGTTCCCTTGCCGGTGCAGGCCACCGCCACCGGCGACAACGGGATTTCCGGCTGGGTGGTTTACGTGGACGACAAGGCCGCGGTCACGGTCAACAATTCCTCCGCAACGCTTACCACGTCGGTGCCGCTGAGCAGTGGCAATCACACGTTGTACGTGCGCGCCTGGGACAATGGAGGAGTGAACTTTGCGACGTCGCCGACCCTGCAGGTGACGGTGGAGGGTTCACAGGCGACCGTCTCCAATGCCACCACGGCCACGCCGGCGCCGGCCGCGGCGCAAACTCCGCCGCCCAGCACACCGCCACCGGCGCCCAGCGCGCTGCCGAGCGTTCCCGGCGATGCCACGACTTGGACCTCGATTCAAAACATGGACGGATGGCAGAGCTGCAGCGACTGCGCCGGGGGCACGACGACCACGAACTTCTGGACCGCGGCGCATCAGAGTTCGCCTTCCCAGAGCGGCAGCAGCCGAGAGTTCTACATCGGCGGGCACGCCTGGTCGAACGCGCTCTGGTACAAGAAAGTGTCCCCGGGACACGGCTCGGCGTCGCATTTTCTGTGGGATTTCTGGGTGCGCTTCGATTCGTCTTCGGCGGCGCACGCGCACTCGGCCGAGTACGACATGTGGCAGGCGATGGGCGGGCAGGAATTCATGATGGGCAGCCAGTGCAACTTCGAAACCGGCGTCTGGGATGTCTGGGACAGCGCCAACTTCCACTGGAAGCCGAC
>CAWCOC010000013.1:0-135000 GCA_963797035.1 Terriglobia bacterium | reverse complement strand
CAAACCGACACAGGTAGACGAGGAGAATATCCAAAGGCGCTCGAGAGAAGGCTCGTTCAGGAACTCGGCAAATTGGCTCCGTAACTTCGGGAGAAGGAGCGCCCCGGTAGGGTTCATAGCCCGAGGGGGCCGCAGTGAATCGCGTACGGCGACTGTTTAACAAAAACACAGGTCTCTGCAAAGTCGAAAACGACGTATAGGGGCTGACGCCTGCCCGGTGCCGGAAGGTTAAAGGGAGAGGTTAGCCGCAAGGCGACGCTTCGAACTGAAGCCCCGGTGAACGGCGGCCGTAACTATAACGGTCCTAAGGTAGCGAAATTCCTTGTCGGGTAAGTTCCGACCTGCACGAATGGCGTAACGATCGTACGACTGTCTTAACGAGCTTCTCGGCGAACTTGTAGTACCGGTGAAGATGCCGGTTACCCGCATCTAGACGGAAAGACCCCGTGCACCTTTACTATACCTTCACTATGAACTATGGCACTTGCTGCGCAGGATAGGTGGGAGGCTTTGAATCCAGGCTCTCGGGCTTGGAGGAGCCAACGGTGAGATACCACCCTGCGAGTTCTGTGGTTCTAACCTACTCCCGTGAACCGGGAGAGGGACATAGTGAGGCGGGTAGTTTGACTGGGGCGGTCGCCTCCTAAACGGTAACGGAGGCGCGCGAAGCTACGCTCAGGCTGTTTGGAAATCAGCCGTCGAGTGCAAAGGCATAAGCGTGGTTGACTGCGACACCAACAAGTGGAGCAGGTGCGAAAGCAGGCCTTAGTGATCCGGTGGTTCTGTATGGAAGGGCCATCGCTCAACGGATAAAAGGTACGCCGGGGATAACAGGCTGATCGGAGCCAAGAGTTCATATCGACGCTCCGGTTTGGCACCTCGATGTCGGCTCATCGCATCCTGGAGCTGTAGAAGGTTCCAAGGGTTAGGCTGTTCGCCTATTAAAGCGGTACGTGAGCTGGGTTCAGAACGTCGCGAGACAGTTCGGTCCCTATCTGATGTGGGCGAAGGAGATTTGAGGGGGCCTGTCCTTAGTACGAGAGGACCGGGATGGACGAACCTCTTGTGTTCCAGCTGTCATGCCAATGGCACGGCTGGGTAGCGAAGTTCGGTTGTGATAACCGCTGAAGGCATATAAGCGGGAAGCACTCCCCAAGATGAGATCTCCCAACCCGTAAGGGTCAAGAAGGGCACACGAAGACTACGTGTTTGATAGGCTGGAGGTGGAAGCGCTGTGAGGCGTGTAGCTTACCAGTACTAATCGCCCGTTCGGCTTGACCATAAAATTTACCCGGTGCAGTTGAAGCTCTCAGCCGCCGGCTTGCAGCTGTCAGTCGAACCTGGCTGAGCTGAAGCGACGACTGAGGCTTCCGCGCCGCGGGCCTAGTAGATTTCCCAATCTGTTCAGTTGTGAGGCGTCGTCCTCACGATCTTTGAAAAGTTCGGCGTGAAGAGATCCTTCGCCTTCGGCTCAGGATTTCGGCTCGCGGCTCAGACGCCGCGAAAGCGCCTCAAGTTCCGGCGATCTTACCGCGGGGGTTCCACCCGTTCCCATCCCGAACACGGAAGTTAAGCCCCGCCGGGCCGATTGTACTGCACGCGAAAGTGTGTGGGAGAGTAGGTCGTTGCCGGATTAAATAAAGGCCAGTCATGGAAACATGGCTGGCCTTTTCCGTTGTCTACGGTGCAAATTCTGGAGCTTTCATTAGGATTCTTGCCCTGGAGATCTTGAGCGCCTCCTCTGAAGGCTCCAAGTACCATTCCGTATAGGGCGGACCAAAAACGTATCCGACCGGAAGAAGTTCATGGTGCCGTTCATAGATGTCCGATTACCGTGACGTCAACTCTTGCGCGAATCTTGCCGCCACTCGAGGCTGGGCCATTCTGGGCTTGATTCGTCAAATGGCCACATGGACTTTTCCTGCTCCCGCCGGGCCGATTGTACTGCACGCGAAAGTGCGTGGGGGAGTAAGTCGTTGCCGGATAAATAAAGGCCACACGTGAACAGCGTGAGGCCTTTTCCGTTTCGCGGCAGAGATGCTCGAGCCAGCTCCGTAATTCCGTGCTGCCGGAAAAGCCTTCGCGCGGGCAAACTTCCCGCCGTCCCGGCACATCTCCTCTTAATAGCAAGCCATCACTGCACGTAAGTCGTACTGGGGAGAGGTCCTATGCGATTCTCAATCTTGTTGTCTCTGCTCGCGCTGCTCGGCACGGCTGCGGTTGCGCAGCAGCAGCCCTCCGTCCACATCCAGCAACCGGACGATTACACCATCCAGAACGATCACGCCATCCAGACGGAGCCCATGGCGCAGACCCCGGTGTACCGCGTCAACGTGGTCGAGCGCACGACCCGCGCGGTTGACTACCGGTATCGAGGCGGCTCCACCAAGGTCGATATCAAAGGAACGCAGCTGGAACCGCAGATCAGCGGCGATGTGAAGGTGACGGGCCACACCGGGCGCCTGGCGCTGGATGTCGACCTGCACCACCTGCAGCCGCCCCGCAACTTTGGCCCGATCTATCTGTCGTACGTGCTCTGGGGGATCACCCCCGAGGGCCGCGCCGTCAACCTGGGCGAAGTGATTCCCAACGACGATCACGATGCGCGGCTGCAGGTCACGACCGCGCTGCAGGCGTTTGGACTGATTATCACCGCGGAGCCGTACTTCGCGGTGACGCGTCCGAGCGACATGGTGGTGGCGGAGAACATTATTCCCAACGACGTGAAGGGATGGAAGCGGCCGATCGACGCCAAATTCGAAGCGCAGCGGCGCGGAGAATATTCGGTCGATGTGAGCTCTGCCGAACTTCCGGCGGTCAATTTTGACAAACACACGCCCCTGTCGCTGCTGGAAGCGCGCAATGCAGTGGCGATTGCAAAGGCAGCCGGGGCCGGCCGATATGCCGCCGATACCCTGCAGAAGGCGACTGACGATTTGAACCGCGCCGAAGACTACTACCGGCGCGAGCAAGGCGATAAGGCAATCGGCACGATGGCGCGGGCCGCCGCCCAAGCCGCCGAAGACGCGCGCCTGCTGACCATCGAGCACAAGCAGCAGGAAGCGGCCACCGCGGCACGCCAGGCGATGCAGGAGCGGATCACAAACGCGAAATCCGATGCCGAAGCGGCGCGGGAGAGGGCGGAGTTGGCGCGCATGAAGGCGCGGCAGGAAGTCCACCAGCGCAAGCAAGCCGAGGAACAGCGCGAAGCCGCGCAGCGTGAAGCGAAACTGGCCCGCCAGGAACGCGCGGCAGCGCGGGCTGACCTGCGGCAGGCGGAGCAGGCCCTGCAGCAGGCAGAGCAGGCCCGCCAAGCGGCCGAGCAGCAGCGCCAACTATTAGCGCAGCAGGCCCAGCAGGCGCAACAGCAGGCGCAACAAGCGGAGCAGGCGCGGGTGCAGGTAGAACAGCAGGCCCAGCAACAGCGCCAGCGGCTGCTGGAGCAATTGAATAATGTGTTGCAGACCCAGGAGACGGCGCGCGGGCTGGTCTCACGCATGCCCGACGTGCTGTTCGCCACCAACCGGGCCACGCTGCGCCCTGACGCCAAGATCCGGCTCGCCAAGGTCGCCGGAATCATCATGGCCTACCCGGACCTGAAGCTGGAGATCGACGGCTTCACCGACAACACCGGCACGGCGCAATACAACGAAGGGTTGTCGCAGGAGCGGGCCGCCGCCGTTCGCGATTTCCTGATCAACCAGGGCGTGGAAGCGAACAACGTGATTACCCGCGGTTTTGGGGAGTCGGAGCCGATCGCATCGAATGCGACGCCGCAAGGACGACAGCAGAACCGCCGCGTCGAACTGGTGGTCAGCGGAAACGCGATTGGAATGGGACCGGCGACTAGCGGCACGGGCGAAGCCGCAAGTACCGGGGGAGCCGTCACGGGCGGAGCCTCCGGCGCGCTGACGCAGCCCTCGGCAACGGGCACGACGAGCGCGCCTGGAAGCGCAATCTCATCCCAGAGTACGACCACTACGACGACGACCACCAGCCCGGTGGCTACGCCGTCGGGAACGACCAGCGTGCCGGCGACCAATCCGCCGGCTACGACCAACCCGAACGTTCCGCCCCCGCAGTTCTAGAGGCGAGCGGAAACCAGAGGCCACACGTTAACAGCGTGTGGCCTTTTCCGTAAGCTCGGTTGACGCTCTTCATTGCTGAAGGTTCGGCGCTGGCGCACCCCGCAGCAATCCTTCCGTGCTCAAGTCTTCGTCGATCTCCGGCCAGTGCAGCCCATAACCGCCCCCGGCTACTTGCCATTTGTTCCGTTGCTCGGCCGAGGCGTGGAACAAGCGCGGATACCATGCCAGCGGCACCGTAATCGTGCGGCCGTCCATCAGGCGCACACTCATCTCGTCGTCAGTAAAAGTAACCTGCACGACTCGTTCATCCGCCGCTCGCGCCAAAGTACCCACGCCATGCCTCCAAGAACTCTTGCTGGTGATCCTGCACGATTCGATGCAATGATCGCAGTTCCCGGGAAGTGAACCCCAGATCCCTAGCCAACGCGACCGGGTTCAGCCAAAACTTCGCCGACATCGCCTCCCGATCCACGTGCACGTGGGCCGGTTCGTTCGGCTCATGGCTATAAAAATAAAACCGGTACGGCCCCGTCCTGAGCACCGTCGGCATCGAGCACGATTGTATGCTGCTCTGCTTGCAAATTTCATCTCCATCTGCGTTAATCTGCTTCCAACCGGAGGCGCCATGCGCAAGCAATTCAAGGTCAAACTCTTCGGCAGCGGAAAAGCCGAGGTCGCGGGCATGAACATCCCCTTCGACGTGAAGAAAGTCTGGGGCAAGGCCCGCGTCCCGATCACCGGCACGATCAACGGCTTCAAGTTTCGCAGCACGGTCGCGCCCATGGGCGGGGAGTACTTCGTGTGCGTCAACCGGCAGATGCGTGAAGGTGGACAGTGCGGTGTCGGCGACACGGTGAGGGTGATCATGGAGCCTGATACCGCGCCACGGACCATCGAGCCGCCGCCCGATCTCAAGCGGGCGTTGAAGACGAACCCGGCCGCGCGGGCTGCCTGGGACCGCTACTCCTATACCTATCGCAAGGAGTTCGCGCGGTGGATCACGGAGGCGAAGCGCCCGGAGACACGGGCGCGCCGGCTGGAAAAATCCGTCGCCATGCTGGCCGCGGGACGCAATCTCAGCCAGCGCTAGCGCGCACCTGGCGCGGCGCGTACAATTTGCATCCGATACTGGTTGGCGGCGAGCCGGCAGCTGAAATTTAGGGGCTGAAACTGCTTTATGTTACGCATTCTTCTCCACTGGATCCTGAGCGCGCTGGCGCTGCTGATCGTGTCGCGAGTGGTTCCGGGATTCTACATGCGCGGCCTGACAACAGCGCTGTGGGCGGCGGTCATCATCGGGCTGATCAACGCCACCCTGGGCGCGCTGCTGAAGCTCATCACGTTTCCGTTAACCATCCTGACGCTGGGGATTTTCTGGATCGTGATCAATGCGCTGATGCTGTGGGTCGCCACCGCGTTCGTGCCCGGCTTCCAGATCAGCGGCTTTCTTGCGGCGTTCCTTGGGGCCATCGTGCTCATGCTGGTGAACATGCTGTTCCGCGCGCTGATGCCGAGAACGAGAAGAAGGAGTACCGAGTACTGAGCAGGCGTGGTTGCAGAAACTGCGCCGGCGCTTCAGGGTGCCTGCCCTCAGGGGCTAAAGCCTAATGTTTTCGCAGCCCTTGCGGCACGGCTTGAAGCCGTGCCCTTCCACAAAACCCCTTTTTCTGAAACCAGCTCTACTGAGTACCGAGAGGCGATTCGGGACCGTGGTAGGCAGTACTCTGTTTTACCAGCCGACCTTCACTCCGTGGTTCGCGTTGTGCTCGTCCAGCCATTTCTGCAGCGGCACGAAGTAAACCAGGATCCGCAGCGGCGGCCACGTGAGTGCTCGCGCGCGGATTGGGACCCGCGGAGCGAAGCAGAGCGCGGTGCGGTCGGGAGAATAGCGTCGGCAGACTGGAGACATACCTCGGCTGCGACCGATTCCAGGTAAGTACAACGGAGGGGGAACAGCGGGACTAACGATTGTTCATCGCCCGGCGCACGTCGCTCTTAGTAATACCGGCCCGCTCCCAGAAATACCAGCAGCCGTCGTGACCGCAGATTTTTCCAAGGGCGAGATAGACGTTGGCTGGCGGCTCGTTAATGCCGCGTTCCCAGCGGGATACGGCCATGGCGGAGACATCCAGCTTGCGGGCGAATTCAGTCTGGCTCAATTCGAGCCTGTCCCTTAACTTCTCGATTCGTACGGCCCATTCAGGCCGAGCGAGTTTGGCTGCTGTGGCGCGCATTCTGCTTGACACACGCTTAACGCTGACGTTATATAATTCTCCACCGGCCAAAAAATCCAGCAGAGGGTCACCGTTGGTGACACGGAATCATAGCAAAGATTCAGCGCTGAAGCGATACAGCCTTTATCGCGGGCTGTACTCCCGGGTGGCTCGCCAACTGGGAGTCGACCGTTCCTACGTGAGCCGCGTGGCCCGCGGCGAGCGCCGCTCCCCGCGGATTGAAGCCGCGCTCAAGGCCGAGCTGCGCCGCATCGAGCAGGGCTGACCGCGTCACCTCCGTTGCTGCATCACTATGATGCGCCTCCGGCGACCAGCCGGGACGCAAATTTCCCGCTGCCCTGCTCGCCCCGTTCCATAAACAGGAGCCCCGTTCCATAAACAGGAAGGGTTGCAGCCGCGGGAATTTCATGGCAACGGCTGGAGAGTGCTGTTGACCAGGAAGGGATCATCGAACTCGGTGCGTTCTCCAGCCTTCTTGCCT
This sequence comes from Terriglobia bacterium, assembly GCA_963797035.1. Lineage (GTDB taxonomy): Bacteria > Acidobacteriota > Terriglobia > Terriglobales > Acidobacteriaceae > JAIQGF01. The sequence goes on along the minus strand of CAWCOC010000013.1, from coordinate 128,197 downwards.
TGTACCGGCAGCAGCCGCGCCGAAAGCGGCTTGTTCCACTTGCGCGCCAGCGACGCCACGTCGGAGAGCATGCGCCGGAGCTGCTCGGATGTCACGTCACCGGGCAAGGGAACGGTATCGAGCCCGGTGCCGCAAACGGCGGAGTAGGCCAGCAGAGCGTCGACCGAAATCTTGCCCTCGCTCCAGCGTTGCGCCAGCAGGCTATCTTCCAGGATGGGCAGCATCAGCCCGGAGTACCCCGCCTGCTGCACGGGAATTGCTTTCAACGCCGCCGTGATGGCCGCCACCGCACTCATGGTGCCGCTGGACCCGAAGTGGGCATGCGAAAGCTTTTCCACCGCCGCGCCGATCGAGACGTCTTTCAAGGGCGCGGGCGAAAGATCCAGCCCGTTATATCGCCAGCCGGTTTGAGCAGCCACCTGCTTGGCTGCGGCTTCAAGGTCCTGCGCGAAGCGGCCCAGGCGGCGGGTGAGTTCCTGCGCGCCCGCCTCGTAAGCGGTGGCGCCGGCGAAGGCCTCGTTCACTACGTTGGCCGATTCCAGCCCGATCGCGAATTGGTGCCCCGCACTGGTGTGGTACGAGCCGGGATAAAACGGCCCCAGCGGGAGCAGCATCGCCGTAGCTGCGAAGTTGAAGTTTCCCTGGCTGTGCGGGGTGTGGGCTTCCAGGTACTTGATGACGTCAGCCGCGGCGGCGATTGCCCTTCCATGAATTCCGTCTTGCGCGGCGATGATGACGCTGCCTTCCAGGACCTTGGTTGAGGCCAGGGCTTCGGCCAAAAGATGAGCCGGAGCGGGATCGTCCGCGTCCGAAAGCATGGCGGGGCCGATGGAGGTATCGAAGTTTTCGTGCTGTGCCAAATCGTCGTAGCCGCGGAGGAAGGCCAGTGCTTCGTCGTGCTGGAGCCCGCGAATCAGTTCAGGGAATGGCTGGGTGGTGATGCGCAGTGACTCCACCTGGTAGCCGCGCTGCTCGAACGCCGCCTTGGCGCGGCGCAGAAAGACCAGGGTGTCGCGTACTTCGTCCTGGTAATGCGCATGATCAAGGCGGACGAATGCGGTGATGGCGCGCACCTTGGGCTTGGCCTGCGCCCAGACTGGGGTTACGCCGAAGAAGATAGCGGCGATGGCGAGCAGTTTACGCATCCGGGGAGTTTATCGGTCGATGGGTCGCTGGTCTATCGCTGTTTCGGAATTCCCCGCAGGCGCGCCACCACTTCGGAGACGTCGTGGTCCTGGAAGAGGCGAATGGCGGCGATTCCCGCGGCCCCGGCTTCCATACATGCGGGAGCGTTTTCCAGCGTGATTCCGCCGAGGGCGAGCACCGGCAGGTTTGCCTGCGGCGAAGGCTCGGGCGTGTTGTTCGGGACAGCCCGGAGGCACGCTGCACGCAGCGCTTCCAGTCCAACGCCGCGCTCACCGCCTTTCTCGAATACCGGTGCGAAGACCACCAGGTCTGCGCCATCGGATTCGGCGCGGCGAACGTCGTCGGCGGTGTGGCAGGACGCGGCGATAAAAAAATCGCGTGCCGCGGCCTTGGCGGCGATGACACGAGCGTCGGCGGCGGAGATATCGTCGGAGCGCAGGTGGACGCCGGCGGCGCCGCAGGCGAGAGCGACGTCGAGGCGCGAATTCATTAAAAGCCGTGGTTTCGGCTTCGCGCTTCCGATTTCCGGTTGCGCGTCATGGAGCAAGGAAACCGCCTGCGAGGCCAGGCGCAGCAACTCGCGCGCGCCCAGATCTTTTTCGCGAAGCTGGATGTAGTCGACGCCGGCGCGCGCCGCTTCGGAGATTTTCCCGAGCAGCGCCGCGCGCTGTTCCGCCTCCGAACCCGGGAAGCGCCGCCGATCGGTGATGTAGTAGAGGAGCATCGCGCGATTCGAAATTTGAAAGTTTCTAAATTGGAAATCTCAAATTCCCGATGATTGTACGCAATCCCAGCATTCCGGACGGCGCATCTCACCACCGTGACCCTGGCAACGCAAGTGGTGTGGCTGTTCGTGATGGCGATTCCCATCGCCGCCATCGCCTGGACGGTGACGCAGGAAGAGGTCTTCCGCGAGCTGCGTGACTACGCCGACCAGCAGCGGGACCATGCGCCGCAACTGTGGAAGCGCAAGTTTTATTACCTGCTTACCTGCCACTACTGTTTCAGCCACTACATCGCAATACTTTTCCTGGCGCTGACGCGATTCAAGCTGCTCTACCAGGACTGGCGCGGCTACATCATTGCGCTGTTCGCGTTGGTGTGGATCGCCAACCAGTACATCAGCGTGTACGCGCTGCTGCGGCAGGACCTGAAGAAAGAGCGCTTCGTGGCCAAGGCGGTGGAACAGAAGGTGAAGCAGGAAGTCGAGCCGGAGGTGGAGATCCACAAGCCGGCGGCGTGATTCCGGGGCGAATTTGCGGGCAATAAAAAAAGACCCGGCGCGAGCCGGGTCTTTGCTGGCAGTACGGTTAGGGTTTACGGATGCGCCCCGCGAGCCCTAACAACCCCAGTCCCAGGAGCACGAGCGTGCCCGGCTCTGGAACGGAAGCAGAGAGGCCCACCAGGCCGTAGTCACTGCGGGCCGCATTGGTGGCAACGAATTCGAGCCGGTTGACTTGCTGAGTGCCAAACGGATCGGTCAGAGTTAACAGTCCGGTGGTATCGGCGGCGCTGAAGTTGAGAATGAGCGTTCCGCCGCCCGCCAGATACGCGGTGACCTGTCCGGACTCGGTGATGCAGCCAATCGAGCCGAACAGGCAATCGTCGTGGGTGAATAGGTTGTTGAAACTGATGCTGTTCACCGAGACGGAGCCGCTGAGGAAATCAATCCGCAGCATTTCCGGTGGGAAAGCACTAATTTCGTCGGTGTTGCCGTCCAGCAATGGCGACTTGACGCCTGCATAGGACGGCGTACCCGACGTCCCGCTCAGGAGTTCCGCGAAATCACCATCGCCGTCCCAGGCGCTGAATTGAACCAGCCCCAGTCCGGCTACATCGGTTGTGGTGGAGTGCGACCCAACGCAGGTTCCGGGCGTCGGTGCGCATCCCACATAGTTGGCAGCATTCAGCGTTACGTTGTCCGCAAACATCGCGGGCGAAAACATGATAGCTAACGCGAACGCTGCAAGTACCAAAATGGTCCTTCTCAGCATTCGACCTCCTTAGCTGCTAAGCGAGGAACAGAAATACGTCAATGGAGAAAGCACTTTGCCCACCACGCGCCGACAAACAGGCAATCGTGCATTTTCAGATGAGTACACCTTGGTGGTGGAAAACCTGGCAGAAATAAACGTGCAAAACTTTTGACTAACGTCTAATCCTTTTCCGCTTGGAGCGGTATGCGATTTGTTCCAAAAAGGGAAAACGGACCATCCAAAACGCCCAACCGGCGCGGTTTTTGGGGCCAACTGGAGAACACAAGAGGGTCAGATCGCTGGTGTTGGCTAGCGCTGGGCTGAATTTTTCTTGCGACGTTTGTGCTTGCGCACGCGGTCGGCGGCGACCAGGCTGCTGACCCAGACCGCAGCCGCGAGATAACCCGCGAGGACATCGCTGGGGTAGTGCACGCCGAGATAAATGCGCGAAAGCCCGATGGCCAAAACCAAGACCGCCGCGACGAGCCAAACCAGTAGGCGATGGGTAGTCGAGCGCACGCGGTGGGAGAGCAGCCCGGCGAGCACGCCGTAGACGCAGAAGGACACCAGCGAGTGCCCGCTGGGGAAACTGTAGGTGTGGGGAACGCCGCCGAAGAACGGCACCGGCCGGGCACGATGATAGGCGTACTTGAGCGTCAACTCCAATACCAGGCCTCCCAAGACGGTGAGCAGCAGCCAGACGGCGGCGCGTCGCCAATGGAGGCGGATGAAAACGACCAGCGCGACGAGGCGACTACCAACAGAACTTGGGCACCCAGCGCTGAAATCACCACCATGACGCTGGTCAGCGCTGGGGAGGCAAACTGATGGACCGCGGCGCGCACCGAATCGTCAAAACGACGGGCGTCGCCTTCGAAGACTTCCTCGGCAAGCCATGAGAAAAGCAGTAGCGCGAGGACCGCGGCGGCCAGGCTGCCCAGGATCGCCGCCCTCATGGAAGGCGAGGGCGCCGGTCCTTCGCGCTCGATTCCAGGCAGCTTAGGTTCGTCAGCGGCTGGCATTTTGCTCATCGGCAGAAGCGGCAGCGACTTGCGCGCGCGGGACATATTCGGCGATCAGGTCGTCCAGCTTGGCCAGCAGCGCCGCATTGCCAACGCGCGGATAATTCGCGAGTGTTTCGCGAAAGGCGTCCAGGTTAAACAGGAATGATTCAATTCTCTCGCGGTTCAATTCGTCCCAGTAGACGCCGTAATTCATCTTGTCGAGGTAGTAGGCATTGAAGACCTGCTCGAACTGGCCCTTGACGGGCACGGCCAGGTAAGGCTTGCCGAGATGGAGCGCTTCGCTCACCAGAGAGAATCCCGCGTTGGCAATGACCCCTTTACAGGTGGTCAAGTCCTGCAGGAAAGGTGTCGAGGCTGGGTTTCTTGAACACTAAGTTAGAGTCCGTGCCGGTGCGCTCGAAGCCGTAACAGAGAAAGCGGCAACGAACATTGCGAAGCATGGCAGAAAGCTCCGGGGAGGGCGAGGTGACGTAAACCAGGACGTGTTCGCCCACCGTCGGCCGCGCCTGCAGTACTTCGCGACGCAAGATCGGCGGGAACAGGAACGTGTGTTGGCGGCGAATGGGCGCATCGAAAAACGAAATCACCAGGTAAGCGTCGGCGCCGGGCGTCATGCAACGGGTCACCAGCTTGGCCGCCGCTGCCTCGCGCCGGTACTGCCGCGGATAGGAGATGGCTCGCGTTCACCAGGGTGTGCTGGTTGTCGATGGAGATGACCGGCAAGCGCCGGCGATGTCCGAGGTAGCAGGACAGCGGTTCAAAGTCGGTGCAGACCAGATCGATGTGCCATTCCTCCGCGAGCTGCGTCAGGCGGGCGAAGCTGGCGCGCGCCCGCGGCGCGGTGAGCAGATTCCTGGCCACGGTCTTGCGGTATCGGACCCGGTTATTGACGTAGGCAAAGTGGAATCCGTAGATCTCGGTGACCGGAAAATCGCGGCCCAGATTTTTCAGCCCGCGATCGAAGGACACCACGTGGACGGTGTGTCCCTTTTTCCAGCAGATGAGAAATGACTTCCTTGGCGCGCGTGGAATGGCCCGCGCCTTCGCCATTGACGCCGTAAAGAATGTTGGCCATGGTTGGGCGCGATTATGCATGAGTTGCGGGTCGAGGTCTATTTGCTTGTAGGGTCTTGGCTACGTGCAACTTGGCGGGGCCAGCGACCCTCGTAACCGTGCAATTCCGCTGTCCTCAACGTAAGCTGCCTGGGCACGAACTTATGGCTCAATGCGAGGAGCAAACATGGGCAAGAAATGGCTCGCGGTACTGGCGCTGGCAGGTTGCGTGACCTTGAGTACGCCGTCTGCGATGGCGGACAGGCCGGAAGGCAAAGGCAAAGGGAACCCGCACGCCGGCAAGCATTTCGACGAAGGCGATCATGACTGGGAGCGCCGCGGCGGATATGAGTACAGAACCTACGATCGTGACGCACGGCCACCGGGATGGAGCCACGGCAAGAAAACCGGGTGGAAGAATTGCGGCATGCCTCCGGGGCAAGCCAAGAAGTATGGCTGCCGCAGTTACGTAGTCGAAGGCCGTCCCCACTATTACTACCAGGATGAGGTCGGACGGATCATCGTGCGCCGCCCGGTGATCACCGTCCACGGGGGCATTGAGGTCCACTGAGCAAGCGGGCCTAGCTTCCGCTACGGAGATGGACACCGCACCGATTCCGGCCGCTTATCTCGTCTTGGCGATCTCCGGGCGCTTTCTGGCGGCGCGTTCAGGTGGTACCGGGTCAGGAACTCCTGCAGGAAGGTGAAAGCTTCGTCCACTGAATCGACCATCTTGAACAGGTTGACGTCGTTGGCCGAGATAGTTCCCGCGTCAATCATGGCCTGCAAGTTGAACACGCGGTTCCAGTACTCGCTGCCGTACATCACCACCAGGATTTTCTTGGCCAGCTTTTCGGTTTGCGCCAGGGTCAGAATTTCGAACAGTTCGTCGCAGGTGCCGAACCCGCCGGGAAAAACGATGAGCGCCTTGGCCAGGTAGGCGAACCATAGCTTGCGCATGAAAAAGTAGTGGAACTCGAAGTTGAGTTCCGGGCTGATGTAGCGGTTGGGCATCTGCTCGTAAGGCAAGTTGATGTTCAGGCCGATGGTCTTGCCGCCGGCTTCGCGCGCGCCCTGGTTGGCCGCCTCCATGATCCCCGGGCCTCCGCCGGTGGTCACCACGAAGCGGCGGCGCTTGGAGGGAATCTTCATGGCCCATTCGGTGAGCCGGTGTGCCAGCCCGCGGGCGTCCTCGTAATAGCGGGCCATCTCGACGGCGGCGCGGGCGCGCAGCACTTTTTCCTGTTCCGCCGGGGAAGCCAGCGCGCGGGAGCCCGGCTTTTCCAGCACTTCCAGCGTGCGTTGCGCGTCGTGACGGCTGTGAAAGCGCGCCGAACCGAAAAACACCACCGTGTCCTGGATTCGCTCGCGGCGGAAGCGCGCCAGCGGCTCGGAGTATTCCGACAGGATGCGCAGGATGCGGGCGTCAGGGGAATCGAGAAATTTCTTGTTCTCGTAGGCGAGCGGGGCGCGTTGGGTGGTTTCGTCCATGGAGTTGTGCAAGATAAGAAAAATTGATAATTTGTAATTTGCAATTTATCGGCGCAAACGGAGTCCCTGAGAACCGCAGAAGCAATTACAAATTACAAATTGCCAAATTACAAATCCTACTTCTTCCCCGGATCGCGGTAATGGACGGCTTCCCAGATTCCGAGCCAGACATCGACCAGGCCGATGCCGGTAATGACCCCGCGGACGAAGTTGTCCTGGACCAGGGAGCGCCAGGCGGGATGCGCGGCGAGCAAGGAATTGGAGGTCCAGATGCGGGTCCAGGGCAGGACGGTGAGCAGCAATCCGAGTTCGATGCAAAAGATAACGAAGATGATCAGCGACGTGCGATGCAGCCAGACGGTGGCGCGGGAGACCTGGGGCGGAGCCGCGGAAACAGGCTTGCCCTCCAGTGGAGGGTGTTCAGCCTGGAAAACGTTGGCATCGGGACTCACCTGGCGACTTGGCTCCCTGGGATCACTCGCAGGACCCATATCTATGGATTCTACGACTTCAAGGCTTTGATGCGCTCGGCAACATCCCGGTAATCAATATTCGTGCCGTAGACCTCCAGGAAGTGCTGCAACGCGGAGGGACGGCTGCCGGCGGCTTCGTAGGCATGGGCCAGGTCGTAGTGGAGAGAGAGGCGCTGTTCGCTATCGGTGGCGATGGTCAGGGCTTTTTCATACCACTTGTAACTCGCGCCCGGAACTCCTTTGTCCACCAGGCACTGTGCCAGCCAGGTGTAGGCCTGCATGGTCTGGTTGAAGGGAATGCCCTTCTCGATCGCCTGGCAGACTTTCTGCAGTTCGCCGATGGCTTCATCCATCAGTCCCATCTCGCGGAAGGCGACGCCGAGGTTGTAGTGGGTCTCGGGATCGTCGACTTCGCCGACGCCGGATTCCGCGTCCTCCTTGAACTCGGCGAACATGTCAGACAGGACGCTGCTGGCCTCCTGCTGCACCGCCTCGGGGAATTTCAGGGGCGCGGCTTCGACCGCGGGCGCGGTTGGCGCCGGCTTGGCGGGAGTGGCGACCCGGGCCATGGTGTCGGCGACAGGAAAATCGGAGCCGAGGGATTCTTCAAGATCGGAGACGAAATCGTCGAGTACGTTGTCCGTGGCGGGCGACAGAGCAACCGGGGGAGCAGCCGGCACTTCGCCGGCGGGCGGCGCTTCCGGCTGAGCCGGCAGAGCGATGCCGAAATCGGCATCAGCCTGCACTTCAATCACCGGCGCCGACGCCATGGCCACCTGCGACTGCAACTCCTCGAGTTCGACGTTGCCGGGCGCGATGGCCTGGCAGCGCGCGCAGGCGGAGCGGGCTTCGTTCCACATCCCTTGAGAGATGTAGAAGCGGATTTCTTCGAGCACTTCCGCGGCCGTGGGACCGGCCGGGGCGACCTCGGCTACCGGTTCAGCAATCTCGGCGGCCGGCGCAGCAGCATGCGTCTCCCACTCCTCCGAAAGATCGATTTCCGCCGCAGCGGCGGGCGGAGGCGGCGGAGGCGGCGGCTCCATTTCCACTGAGTAAGCCGGAGGTGCTTCTACTTCGACCGTATACGAGGAGGCCGGCGGTACCTCGACGGCCTCAGCGGCGGCAGAGGCGGCGGCAGCCTGGGCCCGCGGCGCAATGCCGGCAGCGCGGTCGCGATACCGGGAGGCCATGTCGCCATACTGCTTCGCCTGCTCGGGATGGCCGGCATCGTGATAGACGGATTGCAGCGTCTCGCAGCAGGCGGCGGCGTCGGCAAAGCGATCGGCGGCGGCATAGAGCGAGGCCAGGCGCTGGTTAAGGCGGCAGTCTCGCGGCGCCCGGGGCAGGGCTTTTTCCAGCGGTTCCATGGCCTTGGCCGGCATATTGTAGGAATCGAGCAGCTCGGCATCGGTGAGCGCGGAGTCGATCGCTTCGACCAACTCTTCGGGATACTCCTGGGTAATCGCCGGCGCGGACATCTCCAACTCGTCCACCATGAAGGCCTGGGAACCTTCGGCGGCGGAGAGCGGACGCACCGCCGCATCCTCGCCCAGCTTGGTGAGGACCTGGCGATAGTGTTGCTCGTGGATGGGGTTCTCGGGCTCGGTGTCGCCAAGCTCGCGATAGAGGTCGCGGGCGCGCTTGAGATCGCCGGAGTGCACCAGGGCGTGGGCAAGCAACTCGGTGGCCTCGGTGATGTGCGCCTTGTCACCCACCTGGCGATAGAGGTCGCGCACGATCTCCAGCGAGGCTGGGTCGTCGGACACCTTGTACAGCGCGGTTTCCAGCGTATGCTGCAGGGACTCGGTGTTGCTTAACGAGAGCTGGCCGGAGAATTCGCGGTACAGGGCCAGGCTTTCGTGGAACCCGCCGACCGCCATCAGAGACTCCGCCAGCATCTGGATTCCGCTGAAGTCGTTGTACTGTGTCACCAGCTGGCGGGCGACCGTCTCGGCGGCTTCCTGGTCGTGGGACAGCAGGTGGGCGCGCAGCAAGATGCTGATCGCGTCCGAATTGCTTTCCAGGTTGGGGATGCGTTCCAGGTAGCGGATCGCGCTCTGGCCGTCGCCAGAATCCACGGCGATCAAGCCGCGCTTGAGTAGCGCGCGTGGGTTGGAAGGATCGATGGTGAGAATGCGCCCCAGGGCTTCATCGGCGGCGTCCATGGCGGCGCGCTGGTAGAGCGATTCGGCGGCGCGGAAGTAAATATCCTTGGCGTCTTCCTTCTTTCCCATCCGGAGGTAGAGGTCGGCGAGCTTGGTCTGCATGGCGGCGTTTTCCGGATCGAGTTCGAGCATCTTCTGGAAGACGCGCGCCGCGCCCTCCAGGTCGTTGGCCTTCATCGAGTGGTCGGCCAGGGCGACGTATTGCTGGCGAGCGTCGTTGTACAGCCCCTGCTGGGTGTACAGCTCGGCGAGCTTCTGCAGACTATCAACGGACGCCGGGGCCAGCTTGGTCAGCTTTTTGTACATGGCGATGGCTTTGACGGTGAAGCCATCGGCGGCGTAGGCGTCGGCGACCTTGCGGAAGAAAGCGGTGGCGCGATCCACCTGTCCCAGGCGCGCGTGCAGGTCGCCGATGGTGTTGAGCACCGTCAGGTCCTTGGGGTCTTCCCGGGCGACCTTTTCGTACTCATTGATGGCATTCTGCAGCTTGCCCTGTTGGACGTGCTTCTCCGCCGCGCTGAGGACCTTCGCCTTGTTGAAACCAAAACCGAGCGCCATAAAAGAAGGACTCCGTGCTGAAAGATGGCTGCCCGCCAGGGAGATGCGCCGCTTACCCACCGCCGCCGGGACCATGCCGGAGGCGCAGGAAAGCCGTTCGCGAACGGGTTGCGCCAGACTTCTCTGGAAGGCGACACTATCACAGCCATTTGCCAGTGTGGAGTGCCCAATGGTGCTCCGGCGTTAGGGCGCCGGCGGGGAACGGGACCCAGTGCCAGTACGGGAGAAGTCTCAGAGTTCCGGCTTCGGACGCCCGGGCCGGGCGGCGTACAATCCCTGCCCTATGAACAGGGAATTTTGCTTTGCGCTCGTCATGATGGTGGTGTTCGGCGGCATGCAACAAGGCAGGCCGAACCAGCCGCGGCCCAGGATTCGCGACCTCGGCGTTACCGTGGGAGTCATACCGCCTGGGCCACTGGATGCGATTACCGACGTAGCAGGGGTCAAAGTGGGTCACACCACGATCGTGCGCGGCGATGCGGTCCGCACCGGGGTCACTGCCATCCTGCCGCATGATGGAAACCTGTTTCGCGAGAAGGTGCCGGGGGCGGTCTTCGTCGGAAATGCCTTTGGCAAGCTTGCCGGCTCTACCCAGGTAAATGAGTTGGGCGAGATTGAAACTCCCATCCTGCTGACCTCCACCTTGGCGGTGCCGCGCGTCGCCGACGCGTTGCTGGACTACATGCTGGCCTTGCCCGGCAATGAACAGGTGCGGTCGGTGAACCCGCTGGTGGGCGAGACCAACGACGGATACTTGAACGACATTCGTTTCCGGCCGATTACCCGCGACGACGTGCTGGCCGCGATCAAGGGCGCCAAGGGCGGCGCGGTCGAGGAAGGCAGCGTGGGCGCGGGCACAGGGACGGTGGCATTTGGATGGAAAGGCGGGATCGGGACGGCGTCGCGGAAGCTGCCGGCGTCGCTCGGCGGGTACACCGTCGGGGTGCTGGTTCAGACCAACTTCGGCGGCGTGCTTTCCATGGTCGGCGCGCCGGTGGGCATGGAGCTGGGGAAATACCAGTTCAGAGACCAGCTCGAGGGAGCACACGCGAGGGCGCGTATGCCACAGAATCGCGAGTTCCGCGATGTCGCGGATGGTTCCTGCATGATCGTGATCGCAACCGACGCTCCGGTGGAGGCGCGCAACTTGAAGCGGCTGGCGGCGCGCGCCATCATGGGGATGGCGCGCACGGGCGCCTCCGGTTCGAACGGGAGCGGAGATTACGTGATTGCCTTCTCCGCCGCGTCCGAACTGTGGAGCCGTCCTGGTGATGAGAACAAGGCGCGGCAGGTAACCGTGCTGGGCAACGAGGCGATGTCGCCGCTGTTCCTGGCGGCGATTGAGGCCACTGAGGAAGCGATCTACAACTCGCTGTTGAAGGCGACCACGGTGACCGGAAACGGCCATACCGTGGAGGCGATTCCGGTGGAGCGAGTGCGAGAGAGCCTGAGAAACCACGGGATGGTGAAGTAATGACGGATTGAAGAATTGACGGATTGGAGAATTGAAGAATTGAAGAATTGACGAAATTCGTCAATTCGCAAATTCGGAATTCTCGCGATCATCGTTGGCCTTCGCAGTTCGTGTGCTGAGGCGCTACAATCCTTGCCAATTCTCCGAGGTGAAGCTTTGCACCTGAGCCGCCGCTGGCCAATCTTTCTTTGTCTCCTGACCGCCATCGCCGCCGTTGGACAGCAGCCTGCGGCCAAAGTGCCCAAGCCCGGCCGGCGCGCTGTGGTTACCGACATCGGCGAACAGCGCACGGCGCGCTACCTGGACTCGATCCGCAACCAGCCTTCCTTACTGCTGGAATTCGTGCAGCAACTGCCCAAGGGCGGCGACTTGCACAATCACCTGACGGGGGCCATCTACGCCGAGTCGTTCATCGATTTTGCTGTCCACGATCATTTGTGCATCGAGCGCGCCACGATGCGAGCGGTGGCGCCCGACAAATCCTCCGATGGAGACAAGCCGGCCTGCGATGAAGCCAAGGGCCGGGTTGCGGCAGCCCGCGCGTATGCCGATGCCGTGCTGTATCGCGACATCGTGGATGCCTGGTCGATGCGGCAGTTCACCCCGGACAAGAACGACCGCTCGGCGCACGATCACTTCTTTGACACCTTCGGCCGATTTTCGCTCGCCAAGAATGATCACCTCGGCGAGATGCTGGCGGAGGCGGTGTCGCGCGCCGGGCGTGAGCACGTGTCATACGTGGAATTCATCCTCAGCCCGGACAACGGAGCGGTGTCGAAGTTCGGCGCCGGCATGGGATGGACCGGCGACATGGCGGGCCAGCGGCAGAAGCTGATTGAGAAGGACATCGCGCGGGTCGTGGCGGCGGCGCGCGCCAACGTGGACCAGGGCGAAGCGAAGATGAAGTCGATGCTGCGCTGCGGCTCGGCAGACGCGGATCCGGGATGCTCGGTCACCGTGCGCTACCTGTATGAGGTGCACCGCGGATTAGGCCGCGACCAGGTGTTCGCCGAGATGCTGGCGGGTTTCGAGATGGGATCTGCGGACCCGCGGGTGGTCGGAATTAACCTGGTGATGCCGGAAGACGGCCTGGTGGAAATGCGCGATTTCAGCTTACACATGCAGATGATGGACTACCTGCACCAACTTTATCCCAGGGTGCGCATCACGTTGCACGCTGGGGAACTCGCGCCCGGACTGGTTCCGCCCGATGGCCTGCGGTTCCACATTCGCGAGTCCATCGAAGTTGGCCACGCGGAGCGCATCGGGCACGGCGTGGACGTGATGTACGAGCGCGATCCACTGGGGCTGTTGCGCGAGATGGCGCAAAAGAGAGTGGCAGTCGAAATCTGCCTCACCAGCAACGACATGATATTGGGCGTGCGCGGCGCCGAGCACCCGTTGCCGATCTACCTGCAATACGGCGTGCCGGTTTCGATTGCCACCGACGACGAGGGCGTAGCCCGCTCCAATATCAACCAGGAATACCTGCGCGCCATCGAAACCTACGCGCTCAGCTACACGACTTTGAAGCGGATGGCGCGCAACAGCCTGGAGCATGCCTTCGTGCCGGGCGCGAGCTTGTGGTCCGATGCCGGAAGCTTCCAGCGTGCCGCTTGCCGGGCGGACCGACCCGGGGCATCGCCGGCAGCACTCAGTGAGGCCTGCCGGAAATTTCTTGCCGGCAGCGAACGCGCGCGGCTGCAATGGAACCTGGAAGGCCAGTTCGCCGGCTTCGAGGCTGAAGTGCGGAAATGAGGGGTACCCAGTAAGGACGTGGTACGAATCGCCCAAACCCGCGCACACCAAGCATTTTCGCCGGGTTTGCGCTTGCGCAAGGGTAGTGACTGTTTGATAATCTTGCATACCTACAGGGCCTTTTGAGGGCCCGCTATGAATTGTCCGCGATGTGGGACCAGTAATCTCGACGATCATTCCACCTGTGTTCGCTGTGGTGCAGCACTGGTGCCTCCAGGCGAGGCCGAGACCTTTGTTGGCGTGAGTTTGCCGCCGACGCCTGCCGTAAAACCTGGAGTAGCGGGGGCGGCGCCGGCAGCCGCGCTTTCGGTCCCCCGCGGCCCGGAGGCTTCCCTCGGTGCGCCGACTGCCGGACCATGGGCGGCGCTGGGAGCTGGCGGTTCTGACCAGGTGGATTTCGGCCCCCGCTATCGCATCGACCGCATGCTCGGACAAGGCGGCATGGGAGCGGTTTACAAAGCCTGGGACAAGGAACTCGACCGTCCCGTGGCGCTCAAGCTGATTCGTCCCGGCCTGGCGCTGGATCCGGCGGTGGAGCAGCGCTTCAAACAGGAACTGCTGCTGGCCAGCAAAATTTCCCACAAGAACATCCTGCGTATTCACGACCTGGGCGAGGCCGCCGGAGTGAAGTTCATCTCCATGGCCTATGTCGAGGGCCAGGACCTGCACCAGCTTCTCGCCGCCGAGGGCAAGCTGACGGTGGAGCGCGCGCTGAAGATAGCCCGCATGTTGTGCGGGGCGCTTGAGGCGGCGCACAGCGAAGGCGTAGTCCACCGCGATTTCAAACCACAGAACATCCTGCTCGATAAGCAGGAGGGCGTGTACGTTTCCGACTTCGGGTTGGCCAAATCGCTGGAGCACGATACCGGCATGACCAGGAGCGGCGAGTTCCTGGGTACGCCGCGCTACATGGCGCCGGAGCAGGTATCGGGCGGAAAAATCGATCATCGCGCCGACCTCTATGCGCTGGGATTGATCCTCTACGAGATGGTCACCGGCGATGTTCCCTTCCACGCCGACACCACGCTGCAACTGATGTACAAGCGGGTCCACGAGGTCCCCAGCAGTCCCAAGACGCTCAATGCCGACCTGCCCGACTGGCTGGTGCGGGTGATCATGAAGTGCCTGGAGCGCGATCCCGCGCTGCGCTATCAATCGGCCGGCGAGATCCTGCACGACCTGGACAACGCCACGGCTCCGTCCAAGACCGGCTCGCGCAGCGTCCAGATTGCCATCCCCAGCCTTGGCTTCGAGTTGAACCGCACCTGGCTGGCGATTGCCGCAGCCATCGTGGTGCTGGCGGCGGTCCTGTTGGCCATTCCCGCGGTGCGGCATCGCCTGTTCGGCCCACCCGCTGCGACCACGGCGCAAGCTGTGCCCACCAAGCACGTGGCCGTGCTGCCGCTCAAAATCGTGGGCGATCCCAAGGCGATCGGCTATATCGGCGATGGCGTGGTGGACGCGATTACGGCCAAGCTCTTCCAGCTGAAAGACGTGCAGATTGCCGCTCCTACGGCGGTGGCGAAGCTGAAACCCGATGTTCCGCTGGCGGAGGCGGCGGATGCCTTGGGCGCCAACTACATCGTGAGCGGCAACCTGCAGGGCGAGGGTGACAAGATTCGGCTGGTGTTGAACCTGGACGATGTCGCCGACGGGAAACGGGTCTGGACACAGGAATTCTCCGGACTCAAGCAGGACCTGCTCACCCTGGAAGATAACGCCTACGCCCGGCTGGTGTCGGCCTTGTCCATCAAGGCCAGCAGCGAGGAGATCGCTCGCACCAGCGCTCATCCTACGGAAAATGTGGACGCCTACGAACTCTACCTCAAGGGCCGCAATGCCATGCATGGGGAGGTCGACGCCGCCGCGGTCAACACGGCGATCAAGTTCTACGATCAGGCCCTGCAGCGCGACCCAGCGTTCGCGCTCGCCTACACCGGCATCGCCGATGCCAGCCTGAGGATGTACACCAACACCAAGGATGCGTCGTGGGCACAGAAAGCGCTGGGCGCGGCGCAGCAGGCACAAAATACCGGGGAGAACCTGCCCGAAGTGCACTTCTCCCTGGGCAGCGCTTATACGGCCACCGGGAAAACCGCCGGGGCGATTGCCGAGTTGACTCGCGCAACCCAGTTGGCGCCTAACTCTGATGAGGGTTATCGCCGGCTGGGCGACGCCTACCGCGCCGCCGGCAAGACAGAAGATGCCATTCGTGCATACCAGCGCGCCACCGAGATCAACCCGTATTACTGGCTGAACTACAACACGTTGGGTCTTGCCTACGTGCGGTACGGCAAGAATGATGAAGCCCTGGCCGCGCTGCGGAAGGTAACGCAACTGGCGCCGAAGAATGGGCTCGGCTACGTGAACATGGGCAACGCCTACTACCGCCAGGGGAAGTGGGAAGAGGCGATCACCGAGTTCAAGAAATCCATCGAGGTGGAACCCAATTTCCACGCCTACACCAACCTGGGCACCACCTATTTCTTCCTGAAGCGTTTTTCTGAAGCGGTCCCCATGTTCGAGAAGGCCGTCGAGTTGCAACCGCAGCAGCAACTGGCCTGGGGAAATCTGGCCGACGCCTATCGCTGGGCAGGCGAGAAACAGAAGGCGATCGAGACTTACGGCAAAGCGATTTCACTGGCTTCCAAGGAACTCGAAGTCAATCCGCGTGACGCCAACCTGATGGCCCAGCTCGGCCAGTACTACGCCAAGAGCGGAAAGACGGCGCAGGGTTTGCAGTACATCAAACGCGCCCGCAGCATCTCGCCCAACGAGGTCCCATTTATGTACTTCGAGGGCATGGTGCAGGCCCTGGCGGGTAACACCAAGGAAGGGATTGCCGCACTTCGTACTTCGTTTGAGAAAGGCTACCCGGTGCGCGAGGCGGCCAGCGATCCGGAACTCAACGGGATCCGCTCGAACCCCGAATTCCAGGCCATGCTGAAAGAGTTTGAGGCGAAGAAATAGTTCTGTTCGAGGCAACAAGAAGGCCGCCCGCGGGCGGCCTTCTTTCTTTCGGCCAGTGAATTGAGCCCCTAGCGACGCCGACGCCGGTACTGCCAAACCGCTAGCAGACCTGTGCTCAGCAGCAACAGCGATGCAGGTTCGGGCACCGGGGCAAATGCTATGGCATCGCCCGGCCCGCCATTCGGGAGAAACGTGAACCGGGTGCTGTCCGGCCAGGTCCCTGAGGGCGTGCACTCCGTCTCGGGGGGACATGGATTATTGAGATCCACGATCACGAAGTGATTGACAGGGACACCGCAGTTATCCCCATTGCAATTCGTATTTCCATTGGACGGAAAGAAGATGTCGACAAAGCCGCCGATGATGCTGACCGAGCATTGACCGAAAACGTTGCCAATTACGTTGCAAACGACCGTGGTGTCATCAATCCCGGGCGAGACCGGTACGACGACGTCAAAGCTATGCCAGATCGAAGTACTCTTGTTGCAGAAGGCGAAAACTCCCCCCCCGCTGACCGGAGAAAGAAAAAATACCCCAGTAACATCGGTCGTTGGGACGGGCGCAGCATTGCAGTTCGGATCGCCCATGCTCAGAGTTGGATCCATCACGTCCGCACGCGCGGAAAGGGCGAGAAAGACGAAAGCGAAACAGCAGACGATCAGGGCCAACTTCTTCATACCCACACTCCCACAACCCGGGGGGCCACACTGGGTCAGTAGTAGCGTCGCAATCTTTGTTCCAATTTGGTGGTTACTAAAGGAATCTTGACCGTGCGTTTACATAAGGATAGCAGCGCAATGAGGAAAACCTGGGTGGAGTTGATAGCAGAGCTGCACACTTTTTCACATCCGAGGGAACTTATTAATCCAAAGCAAAAGGGCAGCCGAAGCCGCCCTTAAGGTCGTGATTCAAAAGTCTAGACTGGCTGGACATTTTCGGCTTGCCAGCCCTTGGGTCCCTTCACGACGTTGAACTGCACGGTCTGGCCTTCCTGCAGGCTGCGAAAGCCTCCGGCCTGGATAGCCGAGTAGTGTACGAATACGTCTTCACCATTCTCCCGGCTGATGAAACCGTAACCCTTGGCGTCGTTGAACCACTTTACTGTTCCTTGTTCCATGGTGGTGCTAATTCCTTTTCTTCTACGTTGGTACGTTGGATCTTGCATCGGAGGCAGGACGCTCTGCTAGCAGATGCTGCGCTCGACGGCTTCAAAACAACGCGCCAATATGATACATGAAAGAAGCCGGATTGCAACGAGCAAGCGGCCAGCGGCTAACTTCATCTCTTTATCTATCAGCTACTTAGCGGTCGGTCGATACCGGTGTGGTTGGTGCGCTGTCGGGGTGGAGAGCGGCTTACCTGCATCATGGTTGCGGTACGACAACTCTTGTGGGCCCTGCTGCTGGCCGGACTATCCCTGCCGGTTGCCTACGCGCTCGCCGTAATCGGCTTGTCGGTGATTCATCGCGGTTATGTGAAGGTGGACCCGGTGCAGCTGCGGCGCACCGCGTTGGTGCTGGGGGCGCTGGTGTTTATCGCGGCCTTCCTGGCGCAGCGATTCGCCTAGAGAATTTTCTTGCCGAAAGCGGAAAGCGCCAATTCCACTGCCAGGTCGGCGGTACGGTTGTGCTCGTCGATCACGGGGTTCACTTCCACCATCTCAAAGCTGACCATGCGCGCATGGTCGGCGATGATCTCCATCGCCAGGTGGGCTTCGCGGTAGGTGGCGCCGCCGCGCACCGGGGTGCCCACGCCCGGCGCGTCTTCCGGGTCGATCCAGTCCATGTCGAGCGAGACGTGATAGCCGGCGGTGCCGCGTCCGGCCATGCGCAGCGCTTCTTCCATCACCGTGCGCATGCCGCGCTCGTCGATGTCGCGCATGGTGAACACCTCGATGCCGGCGCGCTTGATGTTTTCCTTTTCGATGGTGTCGATGTCGCGCACCCCGATGAGCACGCAATTCTCCGGCCGCACCTTGGGCGAGAAGCCGAAGATGTTGGCCAGCTCCGACGGCCACAGCCCCATGATCGCCGCCAGCGGCATGCCGTGCACGTTGCCGCTGGGCGAGCTATCGGGCGTGTTGATGTCGCTGTGCGCGTCGATCCACAACAAACCGACGGCCTGGTTCTGGCGCCGGTAAAATTCCGCCACCCCGGACATGGTGCCGACGGCGATGGAGTGGTCGCCGCCCACGGTTAGCGGTACCTTGCCCGCCTCCATGGTCTTCACCACCAACTCGGCGACTTTGGTACAGGTCTGCGTGATTTCCTTCAGGTACTTGGCGTTGGCGGCGCCGAAGGAAGCCTTGGTTTCGGCGATGGTAACCCCGATGTTGCCGGCGTCCTCCACCTTGTGGCCGAGCGCTTCCAACCGCGCTTCCAACCCGGCCACGCGCACCGCCGAGCAGCCCATATCCACGCCGCGGCGGGTCTGCCCCAGGTCGAGAGGCACACCGATCACGCGAATCTTCTTGGGAATGATTCCTGCCGCCAGAATCGGGCCAGCAATAGGAGCAGCGGGTTGTGTCGTCGTTCCGTCGGGCATAGGAACCAGTCAGTCTATCAGTCTGTCAGTCGTCTGACTCAGCCCGTAACCTGAAAGACTGACAGACGGAAAGACCTAATTTACGGATAGAGCCGGTGCAGCATCCTGGGAAACGGGATGGTCTCGCGCAAATGCTCCAGGCCGCAGATCCAGGCCACCGCGCGCTCGATTCCCATGCCGAAGCCGCCGTGCGGATTGCCGCCGTACTTGCGCAGGTCGAGATACCACTTGAAGGCGGCTTCCGGCAGGTTGTGCTCATGGATGCGCCGGAGCAGCAGGTCGTACGACGCAATGCGCTGCGAGCCACCAATGATCTCGCCGTATCCCTCGGGCGCGAGCACGTCCACGCATAGCGCCAGCTTCGGGTTCTGCGGGTCAGGCTCCATGTAGAACGCCTTCACCTCGGCCGGGTAGCGATGCACCATGACCGGCCGGTCGAACTGCGAGGAAATGTAGGTTTCGTCGGGCGAACCGAAGTCGCCGCCCCACTCGAATTTTGTCTCCAGCTTGCCTTCGGCGTGGCCCTTTTGCAGGATCTCCACCGCCTGGTCATAGCTGATGCGCGGGAACGGCGCGGCAGTTTTTTCCAGCCGACTCAGGTCGCGACCGATGAACTCCAGCTCCGTGCGTCGTTTTTCCAGCACCCGCCGCACGATGTGAGTGAGCAGCCCCTCGGCCAGGTTCATGATGTCGTCGAGTTCGGCGAAGGCCATCTCCGGCTCCACCATCCAGAACTCGGTCAGGTGGCGGCGGGTCTTCGATTTCTCGGCGCGAAATGTCGGCCCGAAGGAATACACCTTGCCCAGCGCCATCGCCGTGGCTTCAATGTAGAGCTGGCCTGACTGCGTGAGGAACGCCTGCTCCTCGAAATAGTCCACCGGGAACAGCGTGGTGGTCCCCTCGCAAGCCGCCGGGGTCAGGATGGGCGGGTCGGTGAGCACGAAGCCTTGCTCGTCAAAGAAATCGCGCGTCGCCTTGATGATCTCGGCCCGGATGCGCAGGATGGCGGCCTGGCGTGGCGTGCGCACCCACAGGTGGCGGTGCTCCATCAGAAAATCGGTGCCGTGCTCCTTCAGCGAAATCGGATAGGGATCGTCTTCCGCGACTTTTTGCAGCACCTGCACGTCGCTGACGTCAAGCTCATACCCGCCGGGCGCGCGCTTATCGGCCCGCACTTTGCCGCGCACGATCAGGCTGGATTCCTGGGTCAGTCCCTTGAGCGCCTCGAAGGCCTGCGGCGCCTGGTTTTTCGGCACCACGCCCTGGATGACGCCCGACCCGTCGCGAAACTGCGGAAACAGCAGCTTGCCGCTTTCGCGCAGGTTGTAGAGCCAGCCGCGTAGCTCGATCGCTTGCCCTTCGTATTTTCCGATCTCGCCGATGCGCGCCACCGGCAGCTCAACTTTCAGCTCTTGTGTCGCCATAAAATTCATCAACCACGAAGGTCACAAAGGTTCACGAAGAATTGTTTTTTCAAATCGTCGTGCAATCTCGAACTCGGCGCATTCAGCGAACCTTGGCAGCGTTCTTTTTCCCTTTGTGTTCCTTCGTGCCCTTGGTGGTTAGAACCTGGTCAGCCTGCTGCGCCAACCGCCTGCTCCAGTTTCGCGAACGCCTCGGTCATTCCGCTGGTCACCTGCTTCTGGTCCTTGCCTTCGCCCTCAATTTCCAGCAGCAGCGGAGGCGTGTGCGGCGAAGAGTGCAGCAACTTCACGGTCTCCGCCCAGTCGATGGATCCCTCGCCCGGCCACAGGTGATCGTCCTTCTCTTTCTTATTGTCATGCAGGTGGGTGGAGCGAATGTGGTCCTTCAGGACCGCGAACGCGCCCGCCACGTCGCCCATAATGTGCGCGTGACCCACGTCGAAGCACACGCCCACGTCGTCGAAGTGCGAAGTGTGCAGCAACTCCACCAGGCGCTCCGGGGTGGAAAGCTCGTTGGGGATGTTTTCCAGCAGCAGCCGTACGCCCAGCGGCTTGGCAAAGGCGCGCAAGTGCTCGATGGAGGTCATGGCCGACTCGAACTTGCGCTCGTCGAACTCCTCGTTGCCGACGCCGACATGCTGCACCAGGTAGCGATAGGGTACGTGCTCGGCCACCTCGATGGCGCGCTTGATCTCGTCCATGGCCTCAATGCGGTGCTTACGGTCGTTTTCCGCGATGTTCAGCGGTTCCATGTCGCGCCGGCCCCATTCGTAGCTGTTGAACATCGGCGAGTGCACCGAGTTGAGCTGCGCGCCTGTGTCCTTGAACCAGGCGGCGATCTCGAGCACGTGTTGTTTGCGCTGCGCATAGTCGAAATGGCCGCGAAAGGCGAAGATTTCAATCGCCTCCGCGCCCGCGCGCACCAGTCCATCCAGCAAGCCCGGGTGCAGGCGCTCGCGGATGTATACGAAGGTGGACATCGCTTTCATCATGGCTTCGGGCTCCAGGCTTCAGGCTTCAGGCCCGAGCTTCTCAAACCGGCTGAAGCCGGAAGCCTGACGCCTGAAGCCTGCATTAGTATCCTATCGCCTTCCCGTTATTTCTCGCATCGGAGGCGCCCAGGCGCTCCCCGGTTTTGGGATTGACCTCGACCACCTCGGCATCGCCCCAATATCCGCTGGACCACACCGCGTCCGAGGTCGAGAACTTGTGTCCCATGTTGCGCAGCAGCTGGAGCGTGTCCGGCGAAAATCCCACGCGCTCCACGTACACCAAGTCGGGCGACCACTGTTCGTGGAAGCGGGGAGCGTTCACCGCCTGCTGCACGTTCAGCCCGTAGTCGACCACCCCCAGCAGCACGTTGGCAACCGTGGTAATGATGCGCGGCCCGCCCGGCGACCCCATCACCAGCAGCAGCTTGCCGTGGTTGACCACCATGGTAGGCGTCATGGCCGACAAGGGACGCTTGCCCGGCCCAATCGCGTTGGCTTCGCTCTGCTTGAGCCCATACAGGTTGGGGACCCCGGGCTTGGAGGTGAAATCGTCCATCTCGTCGTTCAGCAGGAAGCCTAGTCCCTCGGCGGTGACGGCCGAGCCGAAGCTCTCGTTCAACGTGGTGGTCACCGATACGGCATTGCCTTCGCTGTCCACGACCGAATAGTGAGTTGTGTTCACTTTTTCGCGCGGCATCAGCCCGTAAGCGGCGCCATCGACCATCGACCGTCGCCCGTGGGCCGATTTCGCGTAGCGCTCCAGCTGGTTGAAGATGGTGGGGCGCTTCAGCCCGTTGCTGGCGCTTGCCTTGTCCGGGTTCACCGATTCGCGCCACGCCGCGCCATATTTCTTGTCGATCAATTGTGCCACCGGAACGCGGGCGAAGTCCGGATCGCCCATGAATTCCGCGCGATCGTAAAACGCCCGCCGGAACGCTTCGATGGTCAAGTGTACGGACTGGGCCGAACCGGCGCCGTATTTCTTCAGATCGTATCCTTCGAGGATGTTGAGGATTTCCAGCAGCGCCACTCCGCCTGAGGAGGGCGGCGGCGCGCTGTAGATGTCCATCCCGCGATAAGTGCCATGCACCGGCTCGCGCTCTTTCACCTCGTAATCGGCAAGGTCCTTGGCGGTGATCAGCCCGCCGCCCTTGTGCACAAAGGCCGCCAGTTGACGGGCCATCTCGCCGTGATAGAAATCGTCGGGATTGTTCGCGATTCGCTGCAGGGTTTGCGCCAGCTCCGGCTGCTTCAGGATTTCACCCTGCTCGTAGTATTGGCCATCGCGCTGGAAGATGCGCCGCGACTCGGCAAATTCGACCAGGTGATACTTGGGATTGCGCAGATCCTGCGCGTCTTCATAAGACAGGGCAAATCCCTCGCGCGCCAGCCGGATGGCCGGCGCCATCACCTGGGCCAGCGTCAGCTTGCCGTACTTCTTTTGTGCGTAGGCCAGCCCCGCCACCGAACCGGGCACGCCAATCGCCTTATAACCCACCAGGCTGGCGCCCGGAATCACGTTGCCGTGCGCGTCGAGATACATGGTGCGGGTGGCGGCCGCCGGGGCCTTCTCGCGGTAATCGATGAAGTGGAACTTCCCGCTGGCGGCGCGGAAGAGCATGAACCCGCCGCCACCGATGTTTCCAGCCTGGGGATGCACCACCGCCAGCGCGAAGCCGATGGCCACCGCGGCGTCAACCGCGTTGCCGCCCTGCTTCATGATGTCCACGCCGGCCTGCGACGCCAGCTCGTGCTGGCTGGCCACCATGGCGTGCTGGGCATGCACCGGACGCATGGGCGATGCCCCCGCCGGCGCGATGACCGTCGCCGCGCAAGCCAGGATGACCAGGAATTTACGGTCGAATCGCATAGAAGAGAGAGCTTCTCACCCAAGGCAGAAGCTTGAGGCTAGCGTAGGAAATGAGCGGGAGTCAAATTACTCCAGGGAGAGGAGGGTAGAGCGGGCCAAAAATGCGCCCCCCGCCGCGCAGCCGCGAACGGCGTGTGCAACATAAGGGTGGCCAGCCGCTGAAATCAGCGGAGGATTTCGCGGATGCCTTCCGACATCTGAGCGACCGTGGCGTCATAGGGGAAGAGGAGTCGGGTGCGCCCCTTCGGGTCGAGGCCGTAGACGTAGGTGGTGTGGGCGACCGTGTAATCAGTGTGCGGTCCCGCGGCCGGCGAGATTTCGTAGCTGGCGCCGTACTGCGCGGCCACCTTGTCGATCTGCGGCACCGATCCGGTCAGCCCGATGGCATGAAGGCTGCTGAAATTATTCAAGTACTCCTTCAGCACGGCGGGCGTGTCGCGGCGCGTGTCCACCGAAATGTAAACCGTCCGGACGCGCGCGGCGTCCGGGCCGAGCTGGCGGTACACGGAGGCGATCTTGGACAGGGTGGTCGGGCAGACGTCCGGGCAGGAGGTGTAGCCGAAGAACACCAGCACGGCGTTGCCGCGCAGCGACGACAGCTGGAACGGCGTTCCGTTCTGGTCGGTCAGGGTGAAGTCGCCGCCGACCGTCAGGACTTGCGGTTCGCGGTGGCAAGCCGTGGCGAGCAAGACGGCACTCAACAGCAGCGCTGCGAACTGGAATCTCCGCAGCAGGATTTTCATCAGCGGTGCTCCCCCATCTGGATGGGGCCGCCGTGCTCACCCTGCTCCGCGCTTGCGCGCACCGGTACCGTGACTGAAACCGTGGAGCCGTCGTCGAGTTTCAGCACCAGGTTGAGGTGGTCGCCCGCTCTGAGCGGCTTCTTCAGCGCGGTGCACATGATGTGGAATCCGCCCGGCTTGAGCTCGAAACGGCCATGAGGCGGCACCGTGATCGACTTCACCGGAGCCATCTTCATCATGTTGCCTTCCATGCTCATTTCGTGAATCTCGGCATTGGCCGCCGCCGGTGTGCTGACCGATACTACCGATATCGGCTTCGACGTCGGGTTCTCCAGCACCATGTACGCCGCCGTGTTGTTCACCGGCGGGAGCGTCGGCCGCGCCCACGCGTTTTTGACGATCAACCTGGGCGCCTGCGCCTGCGCCATGGCGGCGCCAAACGCCAGAACAATCAGGCAGGCCTGCCGCGCCATGCGACCGCCACGGATTCCGCGGTTCACGGTTTTCGGTCTCCTTTTCTATCGCGCAACGACATAATATACCTTGCCAGGAGTTCTCGTTCGTCCTGGGACAAGTGGCTGTATGACGGCATGGAGTTCTTGCCGGAGGCAAAGCCGGTGGCGATGGTGCCGGCAATCTGCGGGACGCTGTAACCGCGCACGAACGCGCGCGGGTCGCGAAAGTCCCGAGGCGAGCTGTGCAGCGCCTTCGCGATCGGGCCGTCACCATGGCCCTCAGCCCCGTGGCATGTCGCGCAACCATTCGCTTCGTACAGGCTGCGGCCCTCGCTCAGCTGCTCGGCCGTGCCCCTGGCGGCCGCCTGCTGGGTCCTGGAACATCCCCACGCCGCCGCCACAACGGCCAGCGCCAAGATGCAGTTCAGTGCCGCTCTTGCCCGGCGGCTGTTCACGTTCAAATTATACGGCCCGGGTAAGGAAGGGTCCCCAGGGTGACACTCAGCCCAGGTCCGCGGAGTGCTGTAAACTACTGAAAAGTGAATCACTCCGGAGGGATGCGTGAGTGGTTGAAACGGGTGGTCTTGAAAACCACTGAGCTCGAAAGGGCTCCGGGGGTTCGAATCCCTCTCCCTCCGCCATTGACTTGATCCAGGTCCTTCGACTCGCGCTGTGCGCTCGCTCAGGATTTCGGCACGCGGCTCCCGCTGCGCTCACGCCGCGTAACCGCCTCAAGTTCGAATCCCTCTCCCTCCGCCACATGACCGCCAGCGCAGCGGATCCTCAGTGACCCACCTGCTCCAATATGCCGGCTGCCTCCAAGGCCCGGAGGTATTCGGCGATGTCAGCCAGCGGCACGGGGCCGTACGTGGCAGAAACGTAGTCTCGGATCTGCTGCACGGTGCGGTGACCATCGGCAAGATTTAGCACCTCGTAGGCGTACTCGCCGCCACTGCCCCAAAGACCTTCGTAGTTCAACAGCCGCAGAGCTCGAGTGCGCTCCCGGCCATAGTGGTCTTCGAGATAGTCATAGCCAAAGACGCTCAACGGTCCTTTGGGGGTAGCCTTGCGCCTGAATACCGGTGTCCCATCCCCCTGCGGATTGCCCCCATTTCCTGCAGCCGGCAGGACGTGCGCAAGGGAAGCGAGAAATTGATCCGCGCGTGTTCTGGTCTCCGCCGAAATAGTCATGAACCGCGCAATGGAGTTGACCCCTCCCCGCTCGAACGCCAGCTCGAATCTCGACGTGTTGGCCTGCTCCATGACAGGCACGGCGGTGATTCGCCGCAAAGTATCGGACGCGCGGGCGAGGCTGCGCTCGCGTATCGTGTCGACCACAGCGCCAGCCTGCGTGTCGTCGAGCATTGCCAGTACGTAACCGCTCGCAGCGGCGATGAAGGCGGCCCGTTTCAGTTTCGTGGTATCAATGGCGGCAGGCGTGTCGTATGTGGTGTGAATGTTGCGGTCCGGCCAGTCATTCAGATAGATGCTGGGAATTCCCCAGGAGCTATCGGCGAATACCTCGTGGTCGCTGCCCATCGTAAAACGAGCAAAGTCGGCCCGCAGTGGCTCGCGTCCACCAGCCTGTGCCGCCAGCGGGAAATCAGCCGTGCCGGTTGCGGCAAACTTGTAGGTTTGCTCGTTGACGAAGGCCGCAATCGACTCGGCTACGTCATTGATAAACGTAGGCAGGCTGGCCGGGCTGCGCGTTACGTGGAAGACGGCTTTTGTCTCCGGGCCGCCGCCCACCATGTCGAGGTGGATGTTGGCTTTCACGCGCTGTGCCCACTGCGGGCGAGCGTTGAGCAGGGCCAACGAACCTTCCACTTCCATCGGCCACACAAAACGCAGGGTCCGTCGAGGCGGTGGCAGCTTCTTTTCCCGTACGAGCTTGGCCAGGCTGCGCGCGATCTCCAGGATCGTCGCGCAGCCGCTGGCGTTGTCGTTCGCACCGGGGCGTGGATGGTCGAGGTGGCAGGTGTACACGATCTCCTGCTCCCTCAGCACGGGGTCAGAGCCGGGAATTGCGCCCATGACGATGTCATAGGTGCTCGCATGCTGGCCGGCACGAACCGTACCGTGGACGCGAAGATGTTCACCCGCGGCCAACCGCTTCTGAAGCACCCGTGCTTGGCGGAGGGAGATCATGAAGGCGAACGTCTTGTTCGCTGAGAATGTCCCCAGGTGCCCCCAGCGAATTTGGTTGTCGTTCTCGCCGCTCCATGCCGTCGGCTGGTTTTGTGCGTAGCTGACGATCGCCGCCGCTTCGTACTTCGCCACACCCACGCGCTGCACCGCATCCGCCTGCGCGGAAGCCAACACCACCTTACCGCGCACGTCTTTGCCCTCATAATCTTTGTCGGATGTGCCCGCGCCGACGTCGACTAGTTCGGCTTCGACGTCGCCGGATTCGCTATCTTCAGCCAGTGTCATGGGGACCGCATCCCAACTGCCTAGTCTCTCCTCCGGCGTCCATTGCCCGTCGTGGGAGCTAAGCAGCCACAGCTCGGCAAAATCAGCGTCCCAGCCGGGACGCGAGCGCTGCGTGCCATAGAACAGCTTGCCGTCGGCGGGGAGTTGCTCGATGTGCACATCGGCTAGACCATACGAGCGCAACTCGGCGGAGATGTGCTCAGCCACTGCGCGAAGCGGTCGCGAGCCACGACTGCGGTGGTGCAAGGCGATATATTCGACGGTTCGCTTGGCAGACGCGCCCGAAAGTTCGTTGGCGAGCGCAGCAATCGTCGGGCGATCCAGCAGAACCGGCGCTTGTGCGCAGGCGGCGACCGATAAGAGAAAAACAACGATGACGTGCTTCATGGGTGCACAGCGTACCGCATGAGGCCGCGGTTTGTATCTCACGGTGCGGCTGGCGGTGGCATTGACCTTCGCTATTTATTCGCCTATAGTGGATAGCCAGCGAGAAACCGGGGCATTGCTGATCGCCGCCAGCATCATCGCCGCCATCCGACTGCGGGGCGAGCCGATCACGCCGTCGCCGAGGCTGACGGCGACGATCGCGGAGGCAGTGACGTTGGCGAGGACGATTTTGCGGGAGCTGTAACGTGCGTGAGCTGAACATGATCGACACCGACCTGCTCCAGTCCGTGGCCACGCAGTTGATGAGCGGCGACTGCGTCGAACTCAACGGCAAGCGCTTGCGCGTGCGCCGCACCAGTTCCAGCCGCTTGCGCGTGGTCGACTTCGTGATGAGCGGGCGCAGGTGGTCTGCGATCGAGCAGAACCCGGAAAAGCCCAGCCGCTGGGGGCAGCTCGCCCTGGACGGTCATCGGGTGGTGCAGTTCAAGGACGCCGCGACGAACAGGTTCGTTGCGGTCGTCGTGGATGGCAAAGTGCAGGTGTACGGGGGCAGGGCAGCGTGAGCATAACGGAAAACTCGATGAACGTGAACGCCGTGCGCCTGCAGCGGGCGGTGCTGTGCGCCGACTGCGAGGTGATCAGCGACAGCCCGCACGACGCCTGCTTGGTGTGCGGCAGCCACTCGCTTTTGCCGCTTGCGAGGGTGCTGAACAAAATGAGCGCGAAGTCGTCATCTGTGGCAAAGCCGGAGCAGCAAGAGACAACGAACAACGTGCTCGTGCTGATTTCGCCCGTTCCGCACCGCAGTCCGCAACGCAGCCGCCGGTGACAAACCCCACCGACGACGCGACAGGCCGTGATCGATGGGGGCGGCCGCCGCTTACCTTGGCGGAAGGTTAGAAGGCGTGAATATCGGGAAGATGTAATCGCAGCACAACGACAGACTAGACAGACGCGAGCGGCGCTACTTCAGCTTTGCGTACTCCGCCTTGGCCGGTTGCAGGATGGGAATCGCGGGATCGGCGTTTTCCCACAGCGTCAGGAAGTCCTGGTACGCGGCGCGGGCTTTAGCCGAGTGCCCTGCCAGCGCATAGGCCCGAGCGAGCTGGAGGCGAGCCAATGCACCCAAAGGGGAGTTCACGGTGATGCCGGGATGGTCCAGGAATTTTCTGAATTCTACCGCGGCTTCTTCTCCACGCCCTAAGGACAAGTACGCTTCGCCCCGCACATAAGCGGGATAAAGCGTCCCCCCGACCTCAAACTGTGGCAGAGGCGTGCCCAGTTCGTAGGGCGCCGCCACGTGCAGAAGATCGAGCGCCTTGGCTGGGTTGCGACGCCGGATTGCGATCGAGGCATAGATGACAGGCAGCCAATAGTGATTGATGGTGGTATTAAGTGGGAATTGCCTGGCGAGATCGTCCGCCATGCGCTGGGCGCGATTGAGATCTCCAACGCGCGCCAAGGCCAGAGCTGCGAGAATCCTGACGTCCCGGGTTGAGGCCATGGCTAGTGCGGCGACGATTTCCCGGCGAGATTGCTGGGTATTGCCAGACTCAGCTTCGCGCAGAGCCGAATTCATCAGCCATGCAGCGGCTGTTTCCGCGGAATCGCTGCGTCGCGCCGAGTCAATCGCCTGCTGGGAGAGTTGCCTGGCGGTAATCAGACGGCCGTGGAACGCAGCCGTGTCCGATGCGAACGAAAAAAGTATGTCTTGCCCTGCCTTGCCAGTGGCGGCATCGACCTGCTTCTGCATTTCAGCCGTGTCGTTTTCAAGAAACGCGACCCCATAACGATTGCCGCGCAGGATGGGATTGTCAATCTTATGCGCCAGGGCCTTTTGGTACTCGGCCTGGGCATCATTAAGACGGTTCAGAGTGCCATACAGAGCAACCAGGTTGGTGTAGGCAGCCGCACTGCCGGCGTTCAGGCGGAGATCCTGGAGGCAGGCCGCAACTGCTTTCTCGTATTCTCCCAGAAAGGTGTAATCCACTCCCAGGTTGCCAAATGGTTCATTGTTGCGCGGATAGGTGCGGGCCCATATCTCATAATTCTGGATTGCTTTCTCCAGTTCGCCGGTGACGAGGAGGTAGTACGTAGCCGTGATGCGGAACTTTTCTTGCTCACTCACCTTGTCTCGCAGGTCAAAGGCCTTCCGCAGATTCTCACTCGCCAGGCCGGGTTCTCTGATGTTGGAGTACGAGATTCCCAGAGCAGCGTAAGCGGCCGCAAAGCTAGGATCCAGTTCAATCGCGCGCTGGAAGAAAGGAATCGCCGCCGCATTCCCCTTCTCCTGCACGGTTTTCCGCCCCACAGACAGGGCCTTCAAGGCTTCAAGTGAGGGAGTGGTGGCTTGCTCCAGCGGCGTGTCAAATTTCTCTACGGTGCTCAGCGACTCGCCGAGTTGTCTCCTCAGCTTCCCTGTCGCTTTGTCCAGGGCTTTCAGAACCTGTTCTTTGCCGGACGCTGTCACCTGCTCCTGCGCCAGGGGATCGCCCGTCTTGCAGTTGACGACATCAAGGCCAATCACGTACTGACTGCCCAGGGTAGCAATCGTGCCCGCGATGTAGCCCGTTCCTCCTGCCCGCTGGCACAACTCGCTTGCCACGCCTGGCGTCAGCTTGGTATCGGGAGGCTTGGCCATCAGCTTCAGCGTGTGGCGCATCCTTGCGTCCGATAGGACATTCAGAAAAGGCGATTGTGCCAGTTGTACCGCAATTGCCTGCTTCAAGGTGTCGTCAAAGACCGGGTCACCGGTTGTATTGTTGAAATAGGCGAGTACCAGCGTGTCGTGTTCCGTGAGCTTTCGCGGCCGACGCGAGCGCCAGTAGAGTCCCCCGGCAAACACGGCCGCGATCAGCAGGCAGACGAGTGCGGCGATCTTCCTCCGCGAATGACGATCTTGCACGCCGGCGGCGGAAACATGATCTACCGTGGCGCGGCCGGCTCTGCTGGCCGCACTGACCGGCGAAACACCTGCTTCCTGCTCTGCCTGCGCCACGGCCGCATGCCGCGACGAATCTGTGTCGCGCTTAAGCCGCTCGAAGTCGGCGCGCATTTCGGCCGCGCTTTGGTAACGCAGGCTGCGGTCTTTTTCCAGCGCCTTGCTGATGATCTCCTCCAGTCGCGGGAGCAGGTCCGGATTGAGTCGGATGGGCGGCGTGGGTGTGCGTTCCAGGATGGCGTGGGAAATGACGCCGGAGGTTTCGCCGCGAAATGGCCGGATGCCGGTGGCCATCTCATACAGCACCACGCCGAATGAAAACAGATCGGAACGTGCGTCCAACTCTTTTCCCCGAACCTGCTCCGGCGACATGTATGCCACGGTGCCCACGGTCGTTCCCGGGCTAGTGAGGTGTTCTTCGGCGACGGTGGCGACAGTCGAGACGCCGGCCGCTGTCTCGGCCTTTCCGCATGTCGCCTTCGCCAGCCCAAAGTCCAGGATCTTCGCTTGGCCGCGGCTGGTAACGAAGATGTTGGCCGGCTTGATGTCACGATGGATGATCCCGGCGGCGTGGGCGGCGTCGAGGGCATCAGCAATCTGAACCGCGAGCTCGAGCAGGATTTCAGTCTCGAGGGGACGACCGAGGATTCGCTGCTGGAGAGTTTCGCCGTCCAAAAACTGCATGGCGAGGAACGGTTTACCTTCATGCTCGCCGATTTCATACACCGTGCAGATGTTGGGGTGATCGAGCGCGGAGGCGGCGCGTGCCTCACGGCGAAAGCGCTCCAGGGCGTCGGCGTTGGGAACCAAATTTTCGGGAAGGAACTTCAGCGCAACATGGCGCCCAAGGCTGAGGTCCTCCGCCTCATACACCACCCCCATGCCGCCGCCGCCCAGCTTGCGCAGCACGCGATAATGAGAAATAGTGCTGCCGACCATGAGCCACACCCACGGCGGCCATGCTATTGCCAGCGCTCCATCGGAGTCAACGCGAGCGCATGCCAACGCGGTGAGTTCCTGCTGCCTGATACCCCATCCATCGTGTCAGTTCCGCCCCGCGGCATTCAATGTGGCGGTGTTATTATGCGCCGCATGCGATGCATGTTATTGCCGATTCTTCTCTTGATGGGCACGGGTTCTGGGCACGCCGCCGAGCATACGCTGAACGCCACTCCCGCTACCGTCGTTTGGGGCTACTATTCGGCACGGGCGAAGG
The DNA here is from genome assembly GCA_963797035.1 of Terriglobia bacterium. GTDB lineage: Bacteria > Acidobacteriota > Terriglobia > Terriglobales > Acidobacteriaceae > JAIQGF01. The sequence goes on along the minus strand of CAWCOC010000013.1, from coordinate 97,103 downwards.
CGGTCCTCAGCATCCATTCAGGCGACACCGTCCGCATGCAGACGGTGTCGACCTGCGGTTCTCCCGAACGTCTGGAGAAGGCTGGCGTGCCGCCGGTCGACATACCGCAGTTTTACCGTGACATCTACGCCAAGGTCACCGACAAGGGGCCCGGCGGACATATCCTGACCGGACCTATCGCGGTCGAGGAAGCCGCGCCCGGCGACGTGCTGGAAGTCCGGATCCTGAAGATCGACATCGAATCCCGATACGCGTGCAACGGCTTCGCCGCGGGCCGCGGCTTTCTTCCCGATGATTTTCCCTACAGTCGTTTCAAGATCATCCCGCTGGACCGTGCGCATATGACCGCGCAGTTCGCGCCTGGAATTACAGTTCCGCTGCGTCCATTTTTCGGCAGCATGGGAGTGGCGCCGCCGGAATCGGCGGGGCGTTACAGCAGCGTTCCGCCTTGGATGCACGCCGGCAACATCGACCTGAAGGAACTCGTTGCAGGTTCCACACTCTACATCCCGGTGAACGCACAAGGTGCGCTGTTCGAGGCGGGTGACGGCCATGCCGGGCAGGGCAATGGCGAAGTCGACATCACAGCTCTGGAGACGTTCCTGACCGGAACCTTCCAGTTCATCGTCCACAAGGACATGAGACTGCTCTGGCCGCGCGCGGAGACTTCCACACACTACATAACGATGGGGTTCCATGAAGACCTCAAGGAGGCGACGAAGCAGGCGGTGCGGCATATGATCGATTTCCTTGGCACCCAGAAACATCTCAGCCGCGACGAGGCGTACATGCTCATCAGCGTGGGGTGCGACGTGGACGTAACGCAGTTGGTTGACACGAATGTCGGGGTCCACGTGATGTGCCCCAAGACACTGTTCAGCGAGAAATAGCCGTCCAATGTCAGGCCGCATTACTGCACGGAAGCTGAAGACCGCCATTCTGTACCAAGGCCCTGGAAGTGAGAACGAATTCCTATCCCTCCGCCATTCACTCTTACCAGCCGTTCCTAGCTCGCGATCCCTGGCAGCCGCGTCATTCCGAGCCTGCTCCCGTGGACCTGAAAAGCGGCACGCAGCGCCGCTTCCCGCTGGCGGGCGGCATCAGACCGGTGATACTTCGCCAACAGTTGGTCCACCCGCTGGCGCGCGCGGTAAAACGTGTCGCGAGGTGTGCCCTCAGGCTGGATTCCGGCCGGATTCCGGTCAATCACCTCCGAGGGCAAGTACTGCTCGCTGCGGAACAGCCGTCGCGTCTCCGGCAGCTTGAGGAATTCGCCTTTCGCTCCGGCGGCGGCGAACATGGCTAGAGCAAGGGTTTCGGTGGGCGCCTCGATCCCGCGAAGCAGGCGTTGCACAGCACCAATCGACTCCGCGTCCACCGCCAGCTTCTCCGCGCTCTGACATGCCAGGAAGTCGAGCATGCCGGCGCCGGAAATCATGTTGATGCCCGCCAGCGCGCCCAGCATGGCTGACATCCCGCTCTCCATGCCGGCCTGCGCGTCCACCAGCTTGGCGTCGCTGGCCGCAAGATAGGCATGAGTCGGCAAGCCGAAATGTTTGCCGACCTGCGCGCATGCCATGTCGATCATCGCCGTTTCCACCGCGCCCATGGGCGTGGTTGCGGTGCGCATGTCAACGATGGCCGGCGCGCCTCCCCAGACGATGGGCGCACCCACGCCCGCCAGCTGATGAATGCAGATGCCGCTGATGCACTCTGCCGCATGTTGCACCACGGCGCCCGCCAGCGTCACCGGCGCCGCCAGACCGGCCAGCGGCATGGAAACGATTTCCGCCGGCACGCCGGCGCGCGCTAACTCCACCAGGTTCTGCGCTCCGAATTCCGACCAGTTCAGCGGAGGAGTGGGGCAGACATCGAACACCGCGCGCGGCTTCTGGCGGAGTGTCTCCGGGCTGCCGCTTTCGGCGGCCAGCAAGTGGAGCATCGGCTGCACGCCCGCGGCGCTGAAGGCGCCTGTGACCACCGGCTTGTCGGAATACCACAACACCACCAGCAGCCGGTACAAGTCGCCAATCTCGGGCGGCACGTCGCCGCAGACTACCGCGGTGGACTGCGCCGCGTACTGCGGCAACATCTCCGTGACCTGCACCAGGCGCGCCAGGTCCGCGGCTTCGGCGGCGCGCGGCCGCTGCGTTTCCGGATCCAGCACGTTCAGGCAAGAGGAGCCGGGATCGAAATGGACATCGTCGCCGCCGTAGTGCACCGCCGGCCGGCCGTCGCGGTGGTAGAGAAAAAATTCCTTCGGCGCCGATTTCAGCAGGGCTTCCGCCACGGAGCGAGGGATGCGCGCCGTCCCGCTCTCTACTACTGCGCCGGCGCCGCGCAACATGTCGACCACCGCCGGCGTGGCCACGCGAATTCCAGTTTCGGCCAGCAACTGGAATGCTTCATCAACAACTCGAACCACAAATTCCCGGTCGAGCAGTTCCAGTTTCGGCCTCACCGGGGTGCGCCCAGCTTGGCGGTCATGAAACTCTGCGCCAGCGTCACCGCCTCCGACGCATTCCTGGCGTATCCGTCGGCGCCGATCTCTTCCGCCCAGCGTCGCGTCACCGGCGCACCGCCCACCATGATCTTCACCCGCGGACGCAGGCCCTCGCGGTCCAGCGCCTCGACCACACTTCTTTGTACCGTCATCGTGGTGGTGAGCAACGCGGAAACGCCGACGATGTCGGCGTCCAGTTCGCGGATTTTTGCCGCGAAAAGTTCCGTGGCCACGCTGACGCCGAGATCGTGCACCTGGAAGCCCCCCGCCGACAGCATGATCGCGACCAGTGATTTCCCAATTTCGTGAATGTCGCCTTTTACCGTGCCCAGCACGACGATGCCGCGCGCCTTGCGCTCCGTGCCCCGCCGCCGCATCTCCGGCTCGAGCACAACCACGGCCGCCTTCATCGCCTCACTGGCCGCCATGACGTCGGGAAGATACATTTCATGGCATCCGAAGCGTTGTCCCACGTAATCCATGCCGGGAATGCATCCCTGGTCGAGGGCTTGCGCCGGATCGAGGCCCTGCTCGATGGCCCGCCTCGCCAGGTTCGCGGCATGGTCGGGCATGCCGTCAATGATCGCTTGCCGCAGCTCTTCCAGAAGATTCATTCCTCACCTTACGCGCCGCTCGCGGTGTCGCTGGTCACGGCCTGCGAAGCGCGTTTCCCGTGCAGCAGTTCCACGATCGCCCGATACAGCCGTGAGCGCATTTCAAACCTCTGTTGCGCGCGCGTGATGTAGCGCACGGTGATGTTCACGCCCGCGTTGGTGGGCTTCACGTTGATGGCCGGCGCCGCCGAGAACGATTGCAGCGCGTGGCTGCGCGCCACCCGCTTCCACTCGTCTTCCGCTTGCCGGACGTTCTCCTGGGTCTCGGCCATCACGCGCTCCTGCACCGCGTTCAGCACCCGGTACGGATCTTCGGCGGCAGGCACCAGCACTTCAATTTCGTCCCACAGCCACTGCCCCGAGGTGGAGAAATTAAAGTAGTGACCCTCGACCGCGAAGCTGTTGACGAAGGCCACCTTGCGCCCGGTGGGATGCCCGGCGTCGCTCCATTGGCCGGTTTCCAGCAGCACCGTCCGCAGCAGGCCGATCTCCACCACTTCGCCGCCGATGCCTTTGATCTCCACCCAGTCGCCCACCCGGATCCCGTTCTTGCCCATCAAGACAAACCACCCGAAGAAGGCGACGATGAAATCCTTCAGCGCCACCGTCAGCCCTGCACCCGCCAACCCGAGCACGGTGGTCATTTGCGCAGGCGCGCCCAGCACCACCACCAGCACCAGCAACACCGCGACGATCTGCACCGCCAGGCGGGCCGCGAATTGCAGGCTGCGCAGGCGCTTGCGCTCTGCCGTCAGCGATGCCCCAAACCTCCCGATGGCCAGCAGCGCCAGGTAAGTCGCCAGGCCGATCAGCGCGATCCACAGCAGGTCCAGGACGATGCCGTGCAGGCTGGCGCGCTGCTGAATCGCCACCAACGTGCCCCAATCGCGATAAATCTCCGCCAGGTCCTGTTGGTCCTGGATGCGCCGGTCGTAATCCGCCAGGCTCTTAGTGTCTTCGCCGATACGGCGGACCGCCGCCACCGCGGCCCCCAGCGTGTTTTGCTGGCCCGACTTCTGCTGCTCCAGCCGGGCTCGCAATTCGTCATGTGCCTTGCCCAGCGCGGCTACCGTTTGTAAAGCCTGTTGCTGCGCTGCCGCCAATTGCTGCAGTTTCCCCCGCAGCCATTGCCAGGTGCGGAGGTGCGAAGCCAGTGCCCAGGTTTCCGCAAACGGAGGCGCGCTTGGCAGCGTGACCGGCGCATGGGTCGCCAGGTGCGCGTCCAGCATCCGCTTCAGCGCGCCTTCCATGTCCCCACCGGCGCGCAGCAGGTCCTGGCGCGCGGTTGCGACCTCCTCCTGGTCGAGCGCCAGTTGTGCCTGTGCCAGCGCGATCTCCTGCTGCACCTCGGGATCGTCTTTCGCTTTCGACCCCTGCAGCGTCTCGATCGCATCCTGGTCGGCGACTACGCTGGCCTGCGCCTCCTTTAGGTGCGACCGGATCTTGCGGATCTCCTCCGAGGGCGGCTCGGCATGCGACCCGGCATCGCGCAATGCGATGGTGAACGACAGGTCCACGGCATCGTCGGCCAGGTTCACGGCACGCCGGGCCAACGGATGCTCCTCCCGCGTCCATGCCGTCGCCGCCAAGGCACGCGCCGTGTCCAACGATTTTTGGTCCACCAGGCTGCGCACGCGCGACCACGCTCCGCGAGAGGCGCGGAAGCGGCTGGGCGGCGGCGCCGAGGGCCGCGTTAACACCAGTCCTACCACCGCCGCCGCGATCAGCACCAGGCACAATGCGACGACGATTGCCTGTTTTCGCTTGATAGGTCCCATCCTGTTCTCGGCGTTTTTCAACTGTGGCGGAAGACAGACTATCAGGAAGACGAAGTCAGAAGTAAGAAGTAAGAAATCAGAAGTAAGAAGTAAGAAATCAGAAGTAGAAGCAGCAGAAGTAACCATTCAGGAAGCCCCCTCATCTTACTTCTGACTTCTTGCTTCTGACTTTCGCCGGCTGCCGGGCGTATCATCTATTTACATTTTGACCGCAAAAGCAGACCATGTTGCGGTCCGGTGTTGGCTGGAAGGATTTGGTGCGCCTTGTTAGTGCGCTTTCTCGTGTTCGTAGTGCTGTTGGGCTCGGCCGGAAGCTTGAGCGCCCGCGGACGGTCGCGCGGATACCAGGCCGGAGGCGGCGCTCACCACCCAGTGCCGAAGCTGCGCGCCAAACCGTCCAAGGAAAAACCGAAGAAGCCCCCTCCACCGCCGGAAGCCAAGACCTACCCGCCTGCGGTCAACCCCCGCTAACCTGTTCCTGGTAGTGGAATCCGAGCGAGCACACCTGCGCCCGAAATTGCATCAGAAAGAAAGTAAGGCGTATGGAACGTATTCTCATCGTCGACGATGAAGAAGCCGTGCGCTCCATGCTGACCGTGGTGTTTGAAACAGCCGGGTATTCCGTATTGTCTGCTGCCTCCGGCGCCGAAGGCGTGCGCCTGCTCTCTTCCCATACTTTGGATGCGGTCATCACCGACATGAAAATGGAGACCGACACGGCCGGCTACGAGGTGGTGCGCGCGGCCCGCTCTCTTCCACAACGGCCCGCCATCCTGGTCCTGAGCGCCTATCCGCTGGAGCCCAAGGAGTGGCGCGCTGCCGGTGTCGATGTGGTCGTTTCCAAGCCCAGCAATATGACGCAGTTGATGGCTACGGTTTCCGAGTTGCTACGGAAACGGCGCCGCCGCGCGACCCGCGTCTTCTAGGGCCGACAACCGGACGCGAATTTGCCTCATCTCCTCAACCGTGGTCCATCCCTGGCACGACGTCTCGCCTGGCGACAAACTCCCGCAGGAATTTCACACCATCATTGAGATTCCGTTCGGCTCCAACGTCAAGTACGAACTGGACAAGGAAAGCGGGCTCATCAAGCTCGATCGCGTCCTCTACTCCGCCGTCTACTACCCCGCCAACTATGGCTTCATCCCGCAGACGCTCGCCGAAGACGACGATCCGCTCGACGTGCTCGTGCTCTGCCAGGAAGCGGTGGCGCCGCTGACCATCATCCACGCCCGCGCCATCGGCCTGATGACCATGATCGATTCCGGCAAGAAAGACCACAAGATCATCGCCGTTGCCACCGGCGACCCGGAATTCAACAGCTACCACCAGGCGCGCGACATGCCGCCGCACCGCCTGCTCCTGCTCCGCCGCTTCTTCCAGGATTACAAACAACTGGAGGGCAAGACCGTGGAAGTGGAAGACATCCAGCCCGCCGAGGACGGATATCCTATCGTGGAGGATGCCCTGCGACGCTACAGCGACCAGCGGAGGAAGGGATTTTGAATTGAAGATTGAATATTGAATAATGAATAATGAAAACTTGAGGTTAAATGCCGGCCCTATCTTCCTGTTCCTGCCGCAGTCTTACGCGATGCGGCAAAAATGGAGACGAGTTGCTGCGCTTCACTGAGCAAATCGTCCAGACTGCGCGGGTTTAACGCCCCTGTTTCACGCAGGAGTTCAAGCCAGTAGGCAGTCTCGTCGGCTTCTTCGAGAGCGATGCCGATCTTCGAAACGAAGTCCGGCTTGGATCGAGCGAGACACGCGGCGCGGTAGTTGGCTCCTACAGAAGTTCCGCAGCGCACAATTTGGTTGGCGATCACTCGGGCTGTGGAGGTCCTTGGCAGCGACTCAGAAACTTTGATTATTCTTAATGCAAAGCGCTTGGTGCGCAGCCTGAGTTCGTCAGTAGTAGTCACAGCCACCAATCTTCACTATTCAATTTTCAATATTCAATTCTTTTGTTTTGCTTTTGTTCGCTGCTTCCCGAAAGGGAACTATTCGTATCGCAGCGCCTCCACCGGGTCCAGTTTCGCCGCTTTCCATGCCGGGTAGATTCCGAAGAACAAGCCGACGCTCATCGCCGAGCCCACGCCCAGCACGATGGCCCACGGCGGCACGGCGGAGGGAAGTTTCGGCATCGTCAGGTTGATGAGCACGCTGATGCCGATGCCGAGCAGAACTCCGATCGCGCCCCCGGTGCCCGTCAGGGTCATGGCCTCGATGAGGAATTGGCGGATGATGTCGCGGCGGCGCGCGCCCACCGCTTTGCGCACTCCGATTTCGCGGGTGCGCTCCGTCACCGACATCAGCATGATGTTCATGACGCCAACTCCGCCCACCAGCAGCCCGATCGAGCTCACCACCACCGTGATCAACCCGATCGCTCCCATGATCTGGCGGAACTCCGCCGCCATCGCCTCTGCCGAGGTCACCGCGAAGTTGTCTTTCTTGTCGAACGGCACGTTGCGGCGGCGGCGCAGCAGCCCTCGCACCTCGTCTTCCGCGACCGCTTTCTGTCCGGGAAACGCCTCCACCCCGATGAAGTGCTCGTCGTTGTTGGGGTGGTGCTTGCGGTAACTGTGGTAGGGAACCTGGATGGTCTTGTCGGCGGCCTCGTCACGGAAGAACTGTCCTTTGCGCTTCTCCAGGACCCCGATGACGCGATAGTTGACGCCGCCGACCAGGATTTCCTTGCCAATGGGGTCCTCGCCGGGGAATAGCCCTTCCTGCAAGTCGTAACCGATTACCGCGACGTCAACGCGGTGCAGGTCCTCGCCCTCATTGAAGAACCGCCCTTTGAGAAGCCGGGCGTTGTACACCTCCATCCACGATGGCACGGTGCCATTGTGGTCGACATCGAAGACTTCGTTTCCCTTGTACCGCGCGCTCAGCGGCCCGGTCCGCCGGTCAAAGCGCTGGAACACTTCTACCGTGGTGTTCTTCACCGCCGGGCATTCTTCCTTGATGGCCTTGGAGTCCTCCAGCGTGAGCGGTTTGCGCATGCGTTCTTCCGCGGTCCGGCGGCCGACGTGAAAGCCGATGTCCCAGCGGAACACGAACAAGGTGTTCGGGCCGTAGTCCTCCAGGAACGCGCGGACATCGCGGTCGAGGCCGACGACGATGGAACCGACCGCGATCAGCGCCGTCACCCCGATCACCACGCCCAGCACGGTGAGGAAGGAACGCGTCTTGTGCGTGCGCAGGGTGGAGAGCGCCATGCGCGCGTTCTCGCCGGCCTCGAACCACCGCGGGAAACCCGAGTTGTGACGGCTATCGTTCATTCGCAAGACTTCGACCAACACCGAGGCAGAAGGCACAGAGAAACTTGATCAAGCGAATCCTGTGTGAACTCCGTGCCTCTGTGTCTCTGTGATCTTCATTCACGTCTCGAATCTCAGCGCCTCGATCGGGTCCAGCTTCGCCGCCTTGCGCGCGGGATAGATTCCGAAAAACAGGCCCACGGCAGTTGAGACCAGCAGCGCCACCAGCACCGCGGAAATCGGCACCGCCATGGGCACCGAAGTCGTGGCGCGCACGATCACGGCGCCCAGCCAGGCGATGGTCACTCCAATGGCGCCGCCCATGGCCGACATCACCGACGACTCCACCATGAATTGCAGCAGGATGTCGCGGCGGCTCGCGCCAATCGACTTGCGCACTCCGATCTCGCGCGTGCGTTCGGTCACGCTGGCCAGCATCACGTTCATGATCACCACCCCGCCGATCACCAGGAACACGCTCACGATGCCGACCATGCTGGAGGCCAGCACCGCCGTCAGGTTTTTCCATAGCCCCATGATGGTGTCGGAAGAGATGATGCCGAAGTTGTCCTCGTCGCCGGGCGCCAGATGCCGCCGCGCCCGCATCAGCGCCCGCACCTCGTCCTTGGTCTGCTCCATCCACTCCGCCCCGCGGCACTGCACGTTCACCGACAGGCTGCGGTCGTGACCATAGAACTTCAGGAAGCTCTGGATGGGCAGGTACACGAAATTGTCCTGCGACTGTCCCAGCACCGTGCCGATGGTCTTGGCGACGCCCACGATTTCAAATTCCCGGCCGTCGATGTAAATCATCTTGCCGATGGGGTCGAGGGCGGGAAACAGCCGGCTGGCAGTCTCGCTGCCGATGAACGCGGTCATCGCCCGGTGCTCGTTGTCGCCGTCGGAGATGTAGCGTCCGTTCGCCGGCTCCTGCACATCCATCTGCCCGATGTTGGCGGTCACGCCGCGAATGGATACATCGTCCAGGCTGTCGGCGGCCCCTTTGACCCGGCCGGTCCTTCTAACCTCGACTCCCACCTGGCTGGCCAGACGCAACCCGGTGCGCATCGCCTCGTAGTCGTCCCACTCGACCTTGCGGTTGCGGCGTTGCGCCTTCACGAAGTCGGCGGCATTGGTGATGATCGGGTACTGGTGCACCAGGAAGACGTTGGAACCCATGTTGGCCACGCGGTCGGCGATGTAGCGGTTCGTGCCCTCGATCAGCGACACCACCAAAATGAGCGTGGACACCGACAGGATGATCCCCAGCAGCATGAGAAACGAGCGCAGCTTGTGGGCACGCATGGTTTCCAGCGCCACCACCGCCGGCTCGCGTACCCGAAAGCCATTGTGCATCCTGCTCACAACAGCAGAATACGTGAATTCCGGCCGGGAAGTTCACACTCTGCCGATGTTCATACGTCACACATCGCTGTGACGAGGGCGTTTTCTGCTTGGGCGCATGCCCGCGCGCGCATATCGTTGATAGATAAGCACTCGAAGAGGAGCGTACCAGTGGAAACCCACCCCAAGGGCTCCCGGGCCAAAGTGTTGCTTACTTCCGTGTTCGGTCCCTACGCGCGCGACGACGAGTTCGGCAGCCGCGCTATCAACCCGATGGAGCTATACCACAACCAGGTGACGCGCGCCCAGGGCAGCTTTTCCCTGCGCATGTTCCATCGCTCCTGGGGCATCATGCTGATCCAGCACAATATTTCCGCCCCGTGCACGGTGCTCGATTTCCCCACCCTGGATCATTTCCAGCGCGAACTGACCTCGCAGAGTTACGACATCGTCGGCATCTCGTCCATTATTCCGAATGTCGGCAAGGTGCGTGAGATGTGCCGCATGGTGCGCCGTCTCTCGCCGCACGCCACCATCGTTGTCGGCGGGCACGTGGCCGCCATTCCCGGCGTGGAGGATATGATCCAGGCCGACCACATCGTCAAAGGCGAGGGCATCGCCTGGATGCGCCGCTTCCTCGGCGAGGATGAGAACGCGCCCATCCAGCATCCTCCCATCATGTCGGCCTTCCAGCTGCGGATCATGGGCCTGCGCGTGCCGGAATCGAGGCGCAGCACAGCGGCCGCCATCATTCCCTCGGTGGGATGTCCCATGGGCTGCAACTTCTGCACCACCTCGGCGTTCTTCGGCGGCAAGGGCAAGACGATCAACTTCTTTGAATCCGGTGACGAGCTGTTCGAGGTCATGCTGCAGTCGGAAGCGGCCATGGGCACGAAGTCGTTCTTCGTCATGGACGAGAATTTCCTGCTCAACCGCCCGCGCGCCATGCAGCTGCTCCAGCGCATGAAGCAGGCCAACAAGCCCTGGGCGCTCTACGTGTTCTCCTCCGCCAACGCCATCCGCAAGTACACCATGGAGGAGCTGGTCGAACTGGGCATCTCCTGGATGTGGATGGGGCTGGAATCGGAGACCTCCGGCTATGCCAAGCTCAACGGCGCCGACACCCTCAGCTTGACCCGCGAGCTGCGCCAGCACGGCATCAAGACGCTGGGCTCCACCATTGTCGGCATGGAGCACCACACTCCGGAGAACATCCGCCACGAGGTGGAGCGCGCGGTCGCTCACCAGACCGACTTCCACCAGTTCATGCTCTACACTCCGGTGCCGGGCACGCCGCTGTTCCAGCAGATGACCGACGAAGGACGCATGCTCGACAACGTCGACCTGGCCGACATCCACGGCCAGTACAAGTTCAATTTCCGTCACGGCGCTATCTCGCGTGACGATTCCAAGAAGTTTCTCGATTGGGCGTTCTGGCGCGATTTCGAACGCAATGGACCCAGTGTCTACCGCATCTGCCGCACCATGCTGGCGGGGTGGAAGCGCTACAAGGACTACCACGACGCCCGCGTGCGCGCCCGCTTCGAGTGGGAAGTACGGCAGTTGAAGAGCGCCTACAACGCCTCGCTGTGGGCCATGGAAAAACGGCTCAAGCACGCCAACCAGAGCATCAGCCTGCAGATTCGCGCCCTGCGCAAGGAAGTGGAGAAGGAATTCGGCCCGGTATGTCGCAGCACCCGCGCCTTCCTCGGTCCTGTGCTGCTGTGGGCTTCCAAACGGGAAGACAAGCGATTGGCGAGGGGCCAAACCTACGAGCCGCCGACCATCATCGAGCGAAGGAACTGGGTGGAAGCGTAGCCGGCGGCAAGGCCCACGGGGCCCCCACTTTCGCTACAATGCAGTGAAGAGCTGCGGCGCGTAGAGGCAGCCGCACTCGGCTGCCTGGCGCCTTTCCTATGACTTGGGTCAAGATCTGCGGCACCACCACTCGCGCGGACGCGCTGGCCGCCGTGTCGGCCGGCGCCGACGCGGTCGGCTTCGTCTTCACCGCCAGCCCGCGATGCATCTCTCCCGAGGCCGCCGCAGAGATTGCCGCCGTCTTACCGCCCTCGCTCGACAAAGTCGGCGTCTTTGCCAACGAGTCCGCCGAGCGCATTGAGAGCGTCGCGCGCCAGGTGGGGCTCAACGTCATCCAGTTGCACGGCGACGAAAGCCCGGAGTTCGCTCGCCGCCTGTTTCGCAAGTCCAACGGCCGCGCCGGCCGCGCCCGGTTGCGCATTTTCAAGGCCGTGTTTGTCGTGGCGGGCGTGGAAGACGTGCTGCGCGAGTTTGCCTCCGCCGATGCGGTGGACGGCATTCTGCTCGACTCCGCCGTGCTCCGCGTCGCCTGCATGGGCCAGGGCACGGAGCTGGTACGCGGCGGCACCGGCGTAGCCTTCGATTGGAAGTGTGCCAGCGAGTTTGTTCCCGGCATCGCGCAACGCACCCGGGTGGTTCTCGCCGGAGGACTTTCGCCCGCCAATGTCGCCGAGGCGGTACGCATCCTCAAGCCCTGGGGCGTGGACGTCTGTACCGGCGTCGAAGCTTCCCCCGGCACGAAGGACCATGAAAAAGTCCGTGCCTTCGTTGCGGCAGCTCGCAACGCCGGTATCCCTGAAGCCTGAAGCCTGCAGCCTGGAGCCTGGTTGCCTTCCATTACCAAAACTCGGACCACTGCCGGCCGCTTCGGCGACTACGGTGGCCGCTACGTCCCGGAGACCCTGGTCGCCGCGCTCGAGGAACTGGAAACCGCCTACGACCGCGCCCGCCGCGATAAGGAATTTCAGCGCCGGCTTGACGACTTGCTCAAGCAATATGCCGGGCGTCCCACGCCGCTTTTCTTTGCCCGGCGCCTGACCGAGAGACTTGGCGGCGCGCGCATTTATCTGAAGCGCGAAGACCTGCTCCACACCGGCGCGCACAAGATCAACAACTGTCTGGGGCAGGCCCTCTTGGCCGAGCGCATGGGCAAGCGCCGCATCATCGCCGAGACCGGGGCCGGGCAGCACGGAGTCGCCACCGCCACGGTCTGCGCCCTGTTCGGCTTCGAGTGCGTCGTCTACATGGGCACCGAAGACATGCGCCGGCAGGAACTCAACGTTTTTCGCATGAGGTTGCTGGGCGCGGAGGTGCGCGGCGTGGAATCCGGTTCGCGCACCTTGAAGGACGCCATCAACGAGGCCATGCGCGACTGGGTCACCAACGTGCGCACCACGCACTACCTGCTGGGCAGCGTGCTCGGCGCGCATCCTTACCCGACCATGGTTCGCGATTTCCAGGCCATCATCGGGCGCGAGGCGCGCGCGCAGATTCTGCGTGCCACCGGCAAGCTGCCGAACGCGATCATCGCCTGCGTCGGCGGCGGCTCCAACGCCATAGGAATCTTCCACGAATTCATCCGGAAAAAAGACAAGCGCGTGCGCCTGATCGGAGTGGAAGCCGGCGGTCGTGGCCACAAGCTGGGCGAGCACGCCGCCCGCTTCGATGGCGGCTCGCCCGGCGTGTTGCAAGGGACTTTTTCTTACGTCCTGCAGGACGAAGCCGGCCAGATCGCCAACACGCACTCGGTTTCCGCCGGCCTCGATTATCCCGGCGTCGGGCCCGAGCACGGCTGGCTCAAGGACATCGGCCGCGCCGAATACGTCTCCGCGATGGATCACGAAGCCCTGGCCGCCTGCCTGTGTCTTGCACAGACAGAAGGAATCATTCCCGCCCTCGAGTCTGCCCATGCAGTTGCAGCGGCAATGAAAGTGGCACGCGGAATGAAAAAATCCGAGATCCTGATCGTCAACATTTCAGGACGCGGCGACAAAGACATGGGCATCTTGCAGGAAGAGCTTAAGAAAGTGATTCCGCCGCGGACCGTTGTGCGCAGAAGGAATGACGGGAAAAAGTTTCGCATTGGCTATTACAACCCGAATGACGGGCTCGATTGTATTTGGCTGGTCGATAAGAAAGGGGACTACTGGGAAACAGGTGATTTGGAATATCTATCAGAAGAGTTTGAAATCGTGCAGCGATCCAACGAGACGGATTTGTTCGGGGAACATCGAGAGCCGCTTGGAGTTTTTCAAAGGGAGTCCCGCAGGGACGGCATAGGATAGCCCGGCACGTAAGTGCCGGGAAAGCTGTCCTAAGACTCCATGGAGTCCCGCAGGGACGGCAGAAGACATTCTGAATGGCACTGAATTTCCAATCCCGCCCCGGCCTCGTCGCCTATACCACCTGCGGCGATCCGGACCTCGCCACGACGCGTGACATCGTTCTCGCCGCGATTGATGCCGGAGCGGATGTGGTCGAACTCGGCGTTCCCTTTAGCGATCCTGTCGCCGACGGGCCGGTAATTCAGCGTGCCAGCGAACGCGCGCTGCGCCACGGCACCTGCCTCAAAGATGTTCTGAGCCTCGCCCGCGAACTGCGCTCCCAGCGCCCTGATGCCGGTCTCATCATTTTTTCTTATCTCAACCCCATCCTTCGCTTTGGCCTCCAGCGCTTCTGCGCCATTGCGGCCGAGGCGGGCGTGGACGGCGCCCTGGTCACCGATCTGCCCGTCGAAGAAGCCGGTGACTATCTGCAACACATGCGCCGCCACAGGCTGGCGACGATTTTCCTGGTTGCGCCCACCTCCACCGACCCGCGCCTGAAGCGCATCGCCGAGGTCTCAACCGGTTTCGTCTACGCCGTCTCGCGCACCGGCGTCACCGGCACGCGCCAGGAGCTGGCGGCCGACGCTCGCCAGTTGGTCACGCGCCTGCGCCGCTATACAAAATTACCCATCGCGGTCGGGTTCGGCATCTCCACCGCCGAACAAGTTCAGGAAGTCGCTGAGTTCGCCGATGCCGCGGTCGTCGGCAGCGCCATCGTGCAGGCCATCGAAAACTCATCCCAGCACGGTCGTGCGCCTCAAGCTGTGGCAGAATTGATCAAGCAGCTCTCAGCTTTCAGCTCTCCGCGATCAGCCGGATCGGCGGTCGCAGCCGTCTCCCCTGCGTCTCCCCGCCCGCGGAGCCTCAAGTGAGACAATGGATCGCGGAGTCTTCCGGCTCCCGCTAAGAGCCAATGGCTAATCGCTAAAAGCTTTCTTATGGACATCGCGGAGTGGCGCAAGCAAATCGACGATCTGGACCGCAAGCTGGTGGACTTGCTCAACCAGCGCGCCCGCTGCGCCCAGGAGATTGGTCGCCTGAAGCGCGGCACCAACCAGCCGGTTTACGAGCCGGGGCGCGAGAAGGTGATCCACGATAATGTGTGCCGCGCCAATCGGGGCCCGCTCGCCGATCGCGACCTCTCCATGATTTACGAGCGCCTGATCGACGTCATGCGCAAGATCCAGAAAGAAGAATTCGTTCCCAAGCCGAAAGCCGGCACCGGGGACACCGAATTGGAGGCTGAAGTTAACGATTGATGAGGAGTTAGTAGTTAGGAGTTAGGAGTTAGCGAGAACAGCAGGAGATACCGTGAAAGGCCATCGAGATCTGCTTGTCTGGCAGAAAGCAATGCGGTTCGTGACCGATATTTACCAGGTCACTCGGATGTTTCCGAAGGAGGAACTGTACGGGTTATCAAGTCAACTTCGGCGCTCTGCCGTCAGCGTCCCCAGCAACATCGCGGAAGGCCATGGTCGAGCTTCAAGGAATGAGTTTCACCAGTTCATCGGACATGCACGGGCCTCTCTGCTGGAAGCTGAAACGCAAGTCGAAATCGCGTACAACCTCGGCTACATCGATGAAGGTGTGTTCGCCAGATTGTGCGAGCAATCGTCTGAAATCGGTCGCATGTTGACCGGGCTACGGTCCTGGGCGGCGGGTGCTAACTCCTAACTCCTAACTCCTAACTACTGGATTTCTATGATAGTGACCATGCAGGAAGGCGCCAGCGAGCTGCAGATTCAAAACGTCATCGAGCACCTTGTCGGGCTCGGGTTCTCTGTTCACCGCTCCACCGGCGAGCGTCACACCGTGCTCGGCGCGGTGGGAGCGCGCACCGATTTTGACGTGCGCGACATTGAGGTCCTCGACGGCGTCCACCTGGTCCATCGCATCAGCGCGCCCTACAAGCTGGTCGCCAAGCATTTTCGGCCGCAAGGCACGGTGGTCAAATTGCCCAACGACCTCAGCGTCGGCGGCGACAAGGTCCTGGTGATGGCCGGACCGTGCTCGGTGGAATCGCGCGAGCAATTATTCACCACCGCCGAGCAGATCTCCTCGGCCGGCGCCCGCGTGTTGCGCGGCGGCGCATTCAAGCCGCGCTCCTCGCCCTATTCTTTCCAGGGAATGGGCGAAGACGGGCTCAAGCTGCTCAAGGAAGCCGGAGAAAAATACCGCCTGCTGGTCATCAGCGAGGTGATGGAAATTTCCCAGATCCCGCTCATGCTTCCCTACGTCGATATCTTGCAGGTCGGGGCGCGCAACATGCAGAACTTCAACTTGCTGCGCGAGCTCGGCAAGGTGCGTAAGCCGGTGATGCTGAAGCGCGGCATTGCCGCTACGATTGAAGAGATGCTGCTTTCCGCCGAATACATCATGGCCGGCGGCAACTACGACATCATTTTCTGCGAGCGCGGCATTCGTACCTTCGAAACCTACACCCGCAATACCATGGATATTTCCGCCATTCCCATCGTGCACAAGCTCTCGCATCTGCCCATCTGCGCCGACCCTTCGCATGGCACCGGACGCCGCGAAAAAGTCGCGCCCATGGCCCGCGCCGCCGTCGCCGCCGGGGTCGACGCAGTCATCGTCGAGGTGCACAGCAATCCGGACAAGGCGCTCTCCGACGGCGCCCAGTCGCTCTACCCCAAGCAGTTCGCGGACCTGATGGACACCTTGCGCATCATCGCTCCGGCAGTGGGCAGAACCATCGCCTGAAGCAACCAGGCTCAAGCCGCAAGGAAAGGTTTGGGCTGAACGGGGAATGTCAAATGTAGACAGGACACACGCGAGGGCGCGTGTGCCACATCGCGTGCCACAGAATGCCTTGCGCCTACTCCATTCCCGCGCGCACGAAATCTTCCTTCGTCAGCGGCGGCAAGTACATCCCCCGGTACTCTCGCTTCCACCACGCCCCGGTCGCGTTCCGCTCCGGCCAGGTGGTGAACCTGTATTCGTAGACCAGGGCGCGCACGTAGTCCGGCGGCTCTTTCGCAAACGGGTTTGACCTCAGCAGTCGGGTCGCTTGCGGCGATCCCTGCAGCAGCCGCAGCATGAAGCGCAGCAACCACGGGTTCTGGTCATAGTTGCCCAGCGCGGCGAACCACATCTGCCAGTCCAGCCGCGGCTGGTGCGGCTCCACCCACGGCGGCGCCCGCTTCACCTCTCCCGGCTTGTACTTGAACTCGTAGGCCTGCCAGGTCTTGCCATCGCTGGAGCCTTCAATCACGATCTCCAGGCGCGTCGTCGTCATCACCGCGAACAGGCCATACGAGTTCACGATTTCAAACGGCGCCAGCGTGCCCAGCGCCTCATCCGATCCAGGCAGTCTCCAGTGCAGCAGCGGTCCCGTCACCTCGCCGAGGCTGACGAACAGGATCAAAATGGCGACTCCGGTCCCAATCGCCACCTTGGGCACGCTGTGTGTCCTTGCCTTCCATCGCTCCTGTGCTCGCGCCACAAATCGGCTGGGTGGCCCACCCTTTTCTCGCCCGGGTTTGGCGAGAAAGGGTGGGAATTTTCGCAACCCCGGCGCCAGTCGCCGGTCGTCCACCAGCCACAGGCAGAGCGCGATCGCCAGCAGGTTGAAGAACGCGTAATTGCCGGTCAGCATGATCAGCACCTGGAACAGGATCAGGATGCCTGCCGCCAGCAGCCTCACCCGCCGCGGAAACCAGATCAGGAGCGGCACTCCCAGTTCGATCGCCAGCACCATCGCGGTGCTGAACGTCTGGAACCACGCCGGCAGTTGCTGCAGGTACCAGGCCAGCGGTGTCGGCAGCGGCTGCGTCTGGTAGTGGTAGCGCATGGCGGTCAGCGCGCGCCAGTTGGGGTCGCCGCTCGCCAGCTTTACTACTCCCGACATGAACATCAGCCGAAACAGCAGCCAGCGAAACATCCACGGCACCAGGTTCGACCAGCCGAGAAAAATCGCCAGGAAGCCTGCCTCCAGCAGCAGCGCGTCCCACTGAAAGCTCATGAACGCCTGCCCGGTGGTGGCGATCGACAGGTACAAGACAAACGCCGCCGCGCACGCCACGCGCCGCGCGACCCCCAGGATCAGCAGCACTCCCATGGCCGCGCCCGCCATCCACACCGCCGCCACGAACCAATCGCTGGTATTCAGGAAGAAGACGCTGGGCAAAACGCGAAACGCCGCATCTCCGTAATAGCGGCGCACCGCCTCGATGGTTTGCCCGACTGGGTAAATTCCGTGGCTGCCGATCAGCCCCGAGGCCTGGACCCCGAAGGAAACGAAAGCGATCAGGTAGATGATCCCCAGCGCGCGCAGGAACAGCTCGGTTGCCAACGCGTACCGCTGCCGACGCACCGGAATGCCCCACAGCAGCCTGGTGATCTTGTAACCCGCGTCGCGATGCCGCGCGATCGTCCGGTAGGCCGCTTCCGCCACCGCCGCAGATCCCGGGACGTGCTCGTAAGCCCGCAGCGGCCAGGTCTTCTCCCCTAGCGCTAGCGCCGAAAACGCCGCGTGCGCTCCGCTGCGCCGCTCTCCGTCGGCGAGAAAAATCTGCACCGACTCGGCGAACTCCTGGCGCGGCACGTCGGGAAACTGCTCCGCCACTTCCTGGTAGGGCGCGTATTCCACCCGCTCACCGGTCAGATCTTTCCAGTATTCGATCCAGGCGCGGCAAAAGCGGCACTCGCCATCGAACACCATCAACGGCTTGTCGCGGGTCGCGGACACGAATCACAACTGTACCGCACTCAGAATTCACTGGACACCAGTGTCCAATCATCCATCCTCTCCGTCGACCGTCGACCGTCGACCGTCGACCGTCGACCGTCGACCGTCGACCGAACGACCACTTCTTCTTCCCTCGCGTCCTCTGTGGTTAAATCTCACATCGTGCGCCAGCTCACCATAATCGGCACTGGATTGATTGGCGGGTCGCTTGCCCTCGCTCTGAAACATCACGGATTCCTGGGGCGCATTATCGGCTGCGATCGCGCTCCGGTTCTGGCCGCGGCCAAAGTGCGCGGCGCGCTGGACGACGGCTTCGAAGATCCCGCCCAAGCGTGCGCCCACAGCGACGTAGTGGTTCTGGCCACGCCGGTGGGCGCGATCATCGATCTGCTGGAGCGGCTGGGCCCGCTGCTTCCGCCCGAAACTCTGTTTACCGATGTCGGCAGCACCAAGGGGGACGTGGTCGCGCGCGGCCGCGACCTGTTCGGCGATCGCGCGCCGCTGCGCCTGCTGGCAGGACATCCGATGGCCGGAAAAGAGAACAGCGGAATCGAGCAGGCCGATGCCGCCCTCTTCACCGGGGCGGTGTGGCTGTTCACGCCGCAGCCGGGCCAGGAAATTCGCCGCGGCCCTGGGGGCGAGTTCGTCGAGTGGATCGAGCGCATCGGCGCGCGCGTGCTGGAAATGGACGCGGAGCGTCACGACCGCATCTGCGCCTGGATCAGCCATCTGCCGCAGATGCTCTCCACCGCACTGGCCGCGACCCTGTACGATGAATTCGGAAACGATCCTGACCTGGAGGCGATCGGCGGGCGCGCCTTGCGCGAGATGACCCGGCTGGCGCGGAGTCCCTACAGCATGTGGCGCGACATCGCGCTCACCAACACCGCCAACATCCAGGAAGCGCTGCAGCGTTTGGAGCAGCGGCTGGCGCATTTACGAGAAAACCTGCGCACCCGCGAAATGGAAGCTGAATTCGACCGTGCGCGGCGTTTTCGCAGTCCCTGACCTAAACGAACGAAGTGATTGAAGCAGAAGCAAGAACAGAAGCGCCGCTTCGACTATGTTCCCGTCGTATGATTTCTTACGGCCCCTTGAAGTCCGCCTGGAGATTGGCGCCAGAGCGGTCGCCTGTTCTTCCTTCCGCCGATATCGTCCTATGCTCCAGCGCGGGTCCATAGCCGTGCTGAGCAGCCCGCGCGAACCACGCTTCCGCTTGCGCGTCGCTCTGCTCCACGCCGCGCCCGTCTTGGTAGAGGATGGCCAGGTTGTACTGCGCCTCGGCGACCTCGCCCGCCGCAGCCATGCGATACCAGCGTGCCGCCTCGACCAGGCTTGTCTTCACGCCCATGCCGTGCTCATAGCACCAGCCGAGGTTGTTGGCGGCGACCGCCGAGCCCTGCGCGACCGCCTTGCGGAACAACTGGATGGCTTTGGCGGTGTCCTGGGCGACGCCGCGCCCGTGCAGGTACAGTTCACCCAGGTTGTCGATGGCGGGCGCGAAGCTGCGCCGCATCGCCTTCAGGTACAACTTCGCCGCCTGGCGGTAGTCCTGCTCGACTCCCCAGCCTTGCGCGTACATGTAGCCGAGGTTGGATTGCGCCGGCGCGTAGTCCTTTTCCGCGGCCTTGCGGTACCAGTGCACCGCCGCCAGGTAATCCTGCCGGATGCCGCGGCCGGAGGCGTACATGTAGCCGAGGTTGGTCATGCCGGGCGGATAGAGCTGCACCGCCGAACGCAGGTACCACTTGACCGCCATGGCCTCGTCGCGCTCGACGCCAGTGCCATCGGCGTACATTCGTCCCAGGTTGCATTGCGAAGCCGGCTCGCCGCGATCGGCGGCGCGCTGGTACCACTGCAACGCTTGCGCGTAATCCTGGGCGACCCCGCGCCCTTCCTGGTAATCGCGCGCCAGGGTGAACTGCGCCGGCGCATCGCCCTTCTCCGCTTTTTTCAGCAGGCTGGAAATGCTTGCCGGCGCACTGACTTGCGCCATTGCGCTCGCGCCGAGCGCCAACACCACGACCCATGCCGATCGTAAACGCATTGTCCCCACCCACTCTCGCCGGCGCCCCACGCGCCGAGCTTTCAATGCCGGAAGAAACTATTGACGGTTGCCGAGCTAGGAAAAATGCGAGTCAGAAGAGGAAAGCAGAATAAAAATTGCCCTGCGCAAGACCTTATGGCTTGACAGTATTCCGGCGGACGGACGGTGTCAAACGAAAATCTGAGATGGTCCGCATTCGTCCTCCTGGAGCCTAGCAGATCGTCAGCGTTCATGCCGCTTGTCCCTTTTCGGCCTTCTTCGCCTCAGTCTTGGCGGGCAGCGCTTTTTCGAAGACGCATTCGCGTGGCGACTTGTCGCGGCGGAGCCCTTCAAAAACTGGGGCGCGCAGCTTCCCTTCGTGGGTCCACTCGTTGAACTTGATCTCGGCCACCAGCTCCGGCTTCAGGAAATGCGCGGTCCGCGATGCCTCGACTTTGTTGCTGAACGGGTTCTTGCCGGCCTCAAGTTTTTTCAGGCGCCGCCACAGGTCTTCCGAGTTCTGCTGGTTGAAACCGGTGCCGGCATTGCCCACGTGGATGAGCCGTCCGCGGTCGTCGTAGAGGCCGAGCACGATGGAGCCGAAGCGTTCGCGGGCGCCGCGCGGGTCGGTGTAGCCGCCGATGACGCACTCCTGCTGCTTGGTGATCTTGATCTTCAGCCACTCGCGGCTGCGCTTCTGCAGGTAGCAGCTCTGACGCCGCTTGGCGACGATGCCCTCCAATCCGCGAGTCTTGGCAGCCTCGTAGAGCGCCAGTCCATCGTCGAAGTGCTCGGAGTAGCGCACCGCTTCGCTGGTCGCCAGGCGATCGCTGAGCAGCGCCTTGCGCTGTTCCAGGTCCACCTGGAGCAGCGAATAGCCGTCGAGATAGAGCAGGTCGAAGGCGTAAAAGACGATCTTGATCTTGCGATTGGAGCGCTTTCCGTTGCTGAAGCCGGAGCGTTGCTGCATCAGGCTGAAGGAGGGGCGTCCTTCGGGGTCGAGCGCGCAGATCTCGCCGTCGAGGATTGCGGTCTCCGCCTTGAGGCGCTTGGAGAGTTCCGCGATCTCGGGAAACTCGGCAGTCATCTCGTTCCGCTTGCGCGAGAACAATTGCAGGCGGCCGCGGTCGAGGCGGGCGATGGCGCGATAGCCGTCCCACTTGACCTCGTAGAGCCAATCGGCGCCATTGAACGGCTCATCCACCAGGGTGGCGAGCATGGGATGAATGGCGTGCGGCATGGGCGCTTTTTTCGCGCCTTTCAAGCTGGCCAGGTCGGGTTCTGCTAAGGCAGGTTTAGCCACAGAGGGCGAATTCTTTTGTCGTTGGTGGGCGGTCGATGGTCGATGGCCGTTCTTCGAGGAGGTTTTCTTTACCTTCGTGTCCTTGGTGGCCTTTGTGGTTCTGCGTTTGCTTGTGACCTTCTCGAGGGTCTCTGCCAGCCAGGCGTTCTTGCCTTTTGCGTCGGCGGCGGCGGGGCGGTTGCTCTGCCATTCGGCGGACTTCTTGTCGCCGGCGATCTTGTCGAGCGAGCGACGCGTCAGCACCGACCAATCGAACTTGTCGATGTCGAAGTCTTCCTTGGCCGCTTGGTCGCGCTTTTTGATCAGCAGCCATTCCGTGCCCTTCGACCCCGGACGGCGCGAGCGCATGTGCGCCAGCACAAACTCGCCCTTCAGCTTCTTGCCGTGGAGGCGAAATTTCAGGTCGCCCTTGGCGAGCATCTGGTTGGGATCGCCCAACGGCTCCCAGCTTCCGGTGTCCCAGACCATGACGGTGCCGGCGCCGTAGTTGCCCTCCGGGATGATGCCCTCGAACAGCAGGTAAGAAACCGGATGGTCTTCCACCATCATGGCCAGGCGCTTGTCGGCGGGATCGAGCGACGGGCCCTTGGGCACGGCCCAGGACTTGAGGACGCCGTCCATTTCCAGGCGAAAGTCGTAGTGCAGGTGCGAGGCCCGATGCTTCTGCACGACGAAGCGATGACCTTCGGCTTTGGCCAACTCAGGAGGCGGTTCGGGAGTGGACTCAAAGCGCCGCTTGCGTTTGTATTCCTCGAGGGCCATGCAGGGTTAGTTGTCAGTTGCCGGTCGCCAGTTGCAGAGATTAAGAGCCCGCAAGAGAAGGATTTTCCAGGCATCGGTATAAATTGGTATACCTTAGACGGCGGGTACCCCCTGCCACCTCCCCGGGTCCCTCTGTGCAGAATCAGCGAGTTACGTACGGTATACCGTGGAATACCGTGGCGATTATCGGGCTCGGGGATAACCTGGTGGTGATTGGCGGACCAGTTATCAAAAATCGTTTCGACACAAACACCTGCGCACCTGAGCACGCAGGTGGAGGATAGCGCTTTGAGGGGCGCGTGTCTGTGATGTCAAAGGAAAAATGTGCAGTCGACGGAGTTCTTGATTCCTGATTTGGAAATTTCAACAAGTACAGCAGCCGATCTCGTCGGCGCGGGTGCCGTGTCGTCCCTCCGGGACTGGGACGCTAAGTTTCAAG
Source organism: Terriglobia bacterium (assembly GCA_963797035.1). GTDB lineage: Bacteria > Acidobacteriota > Terriglobia > Terriglobales > Acidobacteriaceae > JAIQGF01. The sequence goes on along the minus strand of CAWCOC010000013.1, from coordinate 74,215 downwards.
CGGACACAGGCTGGCATCCTGGGCTACAGGAGGAGGTGCCTCGGGATGGAGGATAGCAAACCCATCTAGCCTGGGGTCGCCCACGCGACAGTTAGCGGATCCCAGCATTTGCAAAACCGGGGCGAAGTGTGGGCCCCCACCCGTCGGCTCCTGGTTCGACGTGCTGGCGTGGTGGCCCACCCTTCGATGTAGGTCCAGTCGGAACACTGTGCGGTCCCGCTACGGCAAAGTGGCTCTGCGCTTATAGTCCCTTGCGGCGCATCGATGGACCGGGACCATTAGCCCGCATTTCCAGATCCGGAACCCAACAACAACAAGGGCATACGCTGGGCTCGGGCACGGCCGCCATCCGGTGCTCCACCGTTAGTTGCTGAATGTGCGAATGACTGGACGAGACACCGAGGTCGCCCGTTGGTATTCCAGTTCGTGTAGGTGAACACGAAGTAGCCTCCATCGGCCACGCCGGTTCCGCCTGACAAATTGAAGGTCACCGTGTTAGCGGTCACCAAGCCATTGCTCGGTGGTCGGACTCGGACAAACCGTAAATGGGTTCGTTGCGCCAGCCGGGAGGTTGGCTACGCTTGGGTTTGGGTAGCAGGTGTAGGTGTGTGCCGCGGTGTCAGTGTAATGGGCAACAATGTCAATCGTGGTCCAGTCGGCGCCAGTGTTGTTCAGGAAGGAGACACTGGTACTGCCGGAGCTTTGTACGACGCTGGAGAGAGTCCACACATTGCTAGTCTCTGTCCCCCCGTTCGTACCAATGACAGTGCTTGCACTGTAACCGGGTGTAATCGCCGGATCATCTATGGTGTCGGCTCGCGTCGGCTGTACCGCGAACAAGACGAGGAGCAGCGTTGCCATCAGCACTGCTGCTCCGGTTGAGAAAAACCGCTTCGAAGTTGGACGCATAGTGTTCCCCTTTCAGTTTCGTTGTGTCAACCTGCGGAGACCCCGTAAATTCCCCAGGCGCAGTAGGCGTTTGGGGCTAACCCTTCGGGCGATACGGCGAGATCAATCCGACTGCCGACCTCTCCTCCGGTGGGCTAACGCGATAGCGCCGGAATGTTCTGGTAGCTTCCGGCAACGAAGTACCCGGCGGCGGCGAACGCGAGCGTGCTGCCGATAACTAGAATAAGGGTTGCGATCAAAGTGTTTCTCATTGTGCTCTTTTCTCCTTAGTGGAAAGAAACTGTGGAAGGAAAGTCGCACGCATTCTTGCATAGCTATGTCTGGATGCAACTTAAAAGTTCCTAAAAGGCTCATCATTCCCATTGTGGTAGTATTAGGTCGGCTTGTCGCTGTGCTTGAGGACCTTAGCAGCTGCTTTAGAAGGTCATAAAGCGACGTGCAGACAGCTAAAGGAACGTTGTCTTGGATAATGGATCTTGGAATGTCCCACCCTGCAAACCCGGCGGCTCCCAAAAGCGTGTCGCGGCGCACACGGCGTGTCTGGACGGACACGGTCGAAGTGCCGGCGCAGCGGCGTAAGCTGCCGGAAATCAATAGGTGCGAAGCTGGCCAGTGGGGTGCACTTTCATCGGCGGCCAAGGAGGCCGTTATGAAAGCCAACAACCACATCGCGGAAGCAATTACGAAATTTGGGGCAGCGATCCTGCTGGGCGGCGCCGTCGCCCTGAGCACGGTCGCCTGCTCGACGAAATCGAACCCGGCGGTGAGCGTGAATTCGACTCCGATAACTTCGTCGGTGCCAGTGTCGGAGAGGGCGGACGTGCGCCCGGTGGCGCTGCAGAACGTTGAGCCGGCGCAGATGGCGGGCAAGAGGGTGGCGTCGCGGGTGGCCAAGCCCTCGGCGGCGCTGCCGGTGGTTTACAAGAGCCGCGACTACGGAGTGTCGTTCGTTTATCCGTGGCAATACTCGTTGGTGAGCGCGCGGATGGTGGCCACCGGCGATGAGTCGCTGCGGCCGAAGCCGGATGGGCACGAGGGCCAGTTCACGCTTGCCCGGGTGGACATTCCCAAGGGCTTCTACGCCGACACCAACTACGAGAGCGGGTATTTCATCCTCAGCTTGAACCAGGAGGTGAACCAGCAGGAGTGCGAGTCCTGGTTGGGACGGACGGCAAGGTGGAGAGCGAGACCATCAACGGGGTGGAGTTCCGCTGGGTAGAGAGCGACAACGGCGGCCACGGCCACGCCAGCAAGCTGCGCCAGTACGTGAGCTTCACCAACGACACCTGCTACGAAGTGGAGTTGGGGGTGAAGACCAGCAATCAGGACGGGATGGCGCGCGATGTGAATCCTGACCAGGTACTGCGCCGGCTGGACGGAATCCTGCGGACGGTGCAGATCGTCGCGGAAACCCCGAAGACGGCGCCCGCGGTGGCGGAAAACCCGAAGACGGAAGCCATGCCGGCTTCCCAGGAGTAAGCGCGAAAAAAATCCCTGGGGCGCGCGCCGATTCGCGTCCCAGGGGGTATTCAAGTCTGTAACCCGATTTTCATAAATTTAAAAAAACATCCGCTGCTCGCCCACGTCTAATAGGCAGACCGATTCCGGGGATTGAATTGGTTGCGAACCGCCTATTCTGAAATTTCGTATTCATCCATATGAGCCAACCTGCCAACAGCGTGGAGCGCCAAGTGTTAAGCCTGGAAATTCAAAATCATCCGCAGTATGCAGTGTTGCGTTGCGTGGGCCGGATTGTGCGCGGCGACGGGGCCGACGACCTGCTTCGAGCCGCCATGTCGCAGGACAAGAGTCATCTTCAGATCGAACTCAGCGAAGTCGAGTCGATTGACGCCGGCGGGTTGGGAGTTCTAGCCGCCCTGGAAAAATGGGCCGAGGATGAGCATCGCACCATCGAGCTGCTCAATCCCTCGACGCGGGTGAGGGAGGCATTGCAGGCGACGAGGCTGAATTCCGTCCTGCAGATCTGGCCGGCCCTCGAGGACGTGGCGTAGCGGAAACGCCGGAATACCTCAGTACCTGAGTACCTCGGTACCGGAAAATTCCGCGCACTTCAATCTTCAATTTTCAATCTGAGTCCAGCCATCGATCACTCCACCCAGTCAGCGATGAAGAGGTTGGTTTCGTGTGGGCGGGAGGCGTTGCGGTTGGAGGCGAAGACGAGCTTGCGCCCGCCGGGGCTGAACATGGGGAAGCCGTCGAACCCGGCACTGTAGGTGATGCGCTCCAGGTTGGAGCCATCGAGATTGACGGCGTAGAGCTCGAAGTTGCCCATCCCGTTGGGATCGGAAAGGTTGGAGCTGAAGATGATGCGCTTGCCATCGGGAAAAAAGTAAGGGCCGAAGTTGGCGGCCGTGTTGTGAGTGACCTGGCGCTTGTGGGAGCCATCGGCGCGCATCACCCACAGGTCGAGGCGGGTGGGTCGAATCAGGTTTTGCTTCAGCAGGTCCTGGTATTCCTGAATTTCTTCCCTGGTCTCCGGGTGATAGGCGCGATAGACGATCCAGCGGCCGTCGCGCGACCAGAAGGGCCCGCCATCGTAGCCGAGTTCATGGGTGAGCCGGCGGACGTGAGTGCCGTCGCGGTCCATGGTGTAGATGTCGAGGTCGCCATTGCGGGTGGAGGTGAAGACGATCTTGCGGCCCTCCGGCGAGATGGTGGACTCGGCGTTGTAGCCCTGGTGATGGGTGAGCGCATGGGGGGAGCTGCCGTCGGAATTGGCGACGTAGATTTCGTAAGTCGGATAGATGGCCCAGCGATAGCCCTTGGACCAGTCCGGCGGCGGCGGGCAGTCGGGCGAGGCGGCATGGGTGGAGGAATAAAGGATGTGCTTGCCGTCGGGAAAGAAATAGGAGCAGGTGGTGCGGCCGCCTCCGGTGGAGACCATGTGAACGTCGGAACCATCGGTGTTCATGATGAAGATCTGGTCGCACTTGAGAGCGCCGCGGCGCGATTGAAAGATGAGCTTGGCGCCGTCGGAGTTGAAGTAAGCCTCGGCATTTTCACCGCCGAAAGTAAGCTGGCGGACATTGCGCAGGTGCGTTTCCTGGGGCGTGCGGAGATCGTGAGGGACTTCCTCATGTTTCACGCCTTGGGCAGGGCCCAAGGCACACGCCAAGGGCAGCAAGAGAGCGAGATAGGCAAGTTTGCGCATGGCAGTGAGGGAATCAATGTACGGGAAGAATGGGCCGATGGCCAGCGTGATAAGGGCGGGAGCGCGCCCGGCGGCGAACGCGCTCCCGCGGTGGTCAGGCCGCCTTGCCGACGGCAATGCGGTGGGTGGTGGAGATTTCCACGCTATAGAACACCGGCTTCACTTCGTTGGCGAGTAACGGCCTCAGCTTGTTGATGATGGTGGTATAGGCCGGCATGGCGTAGCAATTGTCGGCGTAATCCTTGCTCTGCCATTGGGTATAGGAAATGCAAACGTTGGGATCGCTTTCGCGCACCAGCGTCTCAAAGCTCACGAAACCGGGCTGCTTCTGCAAAACAGGAATGAGCTCGTTCTGCAGGATGTTGACGACTTCCTGCTTTTTGCCATCCTTGATGCCTACTTCGATGACTCTTGCCAGCATGGGACCTCCTTGTGTTGGCGGCTGAAGGTGGATGGCGCATGCCCAGCCGGCGGCGGGCGAACTGCGGCCATGGAAAATTTTGCTGAGGCGAAAACCCGGTCGAGCGTGACCGGCCCCAAATCGATCCGATGGGGAAAAATTATACGCTCCGGCCGCGCCGGAAAACGGGGGCGAAATCAAGGCGCGGAATGAAGCGAAAAACTTACTGGTTACTGCGGTGTTTCTCGGGGATTTTTCCAGCAACAAACGATTGACTTCGAATTTTTTTATTGTAGTATCCGACAACAAATCGCTTTACATAGCAGATGTGGCACACCGTCTGGAAGCGGTCAGAACCTGGGATGCTTCCGGCCGGATCATCTCCCCCGCAAACTGAAATTTGGCCATCGCTCCGCGACAAGGCGGTACTCCGTCCGGAGTGGGAGCGCAGGTGTCTGATGCGATTGTTCCGAGTGCTGTGTTACGCCGTAGCACTGGCCGCCGTGGCCGCCGTTCCAACCTGCTTCGCCCAAACCCAGGGCGGCAATCCGCAGGACACGCCGACCGCCGGGCAAACCCCGACCAATCCCATCCAGGACGCGACCCAGCCAACCACGCTGAGCCAGCAGAACCAGCAACAACAACAGCAGCAGCAGGCGGAGGCGGCCAAGGGCAAACCCTCCAGCTTCGACATTGGCGCAGCCGGCGCTGGAGAGCAGAACCAGGAACTGGGCGAGATGCGCCTGATGACGCGGCACAGCGACATCAATGGCGGCAGCCCGCAGGGGATCGCGCGCTCCTTTCACAATGAAGGCGAAAACGACCTGGCGGAATTCAACTATTTCCTGGACCGGAACCTGTTCAGCACCGGGCATCGCTTCCAGCTGCTGACCATGTTCCGCGGCACCGACGACACCAGCATCGACCCGGAGCGCAACAGCGTGCAGAAGGCTTATCTGCGGTTTTACGGGCCCCGCGATGAGTACATCCTGGGCGACGCGCTGGTGAACTACTCGCGCCTGACGATGAACCAGAACATCAAGGGCATGAGCGCGTCGTGGAAGCTGGCCAAGAAGTGGAAGTTCTCGGCCACGGGCGGAGTGTTCATCGACCGTTGGGGATCGTTGTTCAAGGACCAGCCGGCGAACGTGCCGGGATTCATCATCGATCCGGTGACCGGGCAAAGGACCACGTTCGTGATCGATCCGATTACCGGGGCGAAGGTGTCGGCGATCTCCGGCTGCCAGGCGGCAGTGTCGCCGGCGCCGTTCAATTTCGTGCAGTCAGTGGATCCGCAGTGCGGGCGGCCATTCGTGGCGGCGGTGAGTGGGGCGCGGCTGGAATACGCGCTGTCGCGGGACTCGGCCTTCGGGCTGAACTTTTCCTCCAGCAACGACCTGGCGGACACGCGGGCGCCGCTGCCGGTGGGCACGTTGCAACCGTTTCCGTCGCCGCTGCCGGCCAACAACAAGGTCGGATCGGTGGATTTCAAGTATCAGGTCCGGCGCTTGCGCGTGGACGGCGAGCTGGCCTACTCGGTGACCAATTTTGATTCGCGCGCAACCCTGTGCGTGGCGCCCTGCGACAGCCGGACGCCGACTCCGGGCCTGGGCGACCAGGGGGACTGGGGCGCGCGGCTCGAAGCCACCTACCGCTGGCACAAGTTCAACTTCCGCACCTCCTACGTGCGCTACCAGCCGAACTTCGCCTCCATCAACGCGCGCCAGATCGCAGACCTGCAGGACCTGTTGTTCCGCGTGTCGTACGACGCGCTGCCCTGGCTGACGGTGGACGGCACGATGCGGCGCAACAATAACGACCTGAAAGACCAGTTGCCGTTCCAGTCGACCATCTGGGGACCGGAAGGGCGGCTGATCTTCCACGACCTGTCGTTCTACCGGCGGGCGTCGCTGGAGGTCGGGTACCGGCACCGGATCATCGACGGATCTGCCTCGGCGCTTCCCGCAACCGGGCTGGTGACGGGCTGCAGCACGCATAGCGGCGGCGCGGGGATGGTCTGCATCGATCGCTACCTGCGGCAGCCCTACGCGGAGCTGACCTTGCCCATCCACACCACCTTCCTGACCGTGGGCTACGAACGGCGGCAGTCGGTGGACCTGCTGCAGCATGGGCAGACCAACAATACCGATCGGGTGTACGGGTCGCTGCGCGGGCTGTATGACCTGGGCGGCTGGCGGGTGAGTCCTAATTTCCGCTACGAGATGGAGCGCCAGAACCATCGGCTGGACCAGGACACCTTCTTTGGACTTCCGCTGAACCAGGCGCAGTACGTGAACCCATTTCAATTCCTCTTCCTGGACCATGACAGCAACCGGCTGGCGACGGCGAGCGTGCTGGTGGAAGCGCCCAAGTGGTTCATCCTGGAAACGCAATTCCGCGACACTTCGGCGACCATCACCACGCCGGCCACGATCAACGTAGCGTGCACAGCGGCGACCACGCCGCCCTGCCTGGCGGGACAAACCATCATCGGGGAGGTGGTGAACGGCGCCAGCGGATACAGCCGGCCGTCGTACCGGGTGGCGCTGACCTACAAGCTGCTGAACGACGAGAACAAAGTGTTCATCTTCTCCTTCGAACGCAACAACAACTACTACTTCGGCGCGCCGACGGTGAGCGATCCGGTGGGGTTCGCGCCCGGCGGACGGACTAATCCGCTGAACTTCGATGAGCGGCTGGTGAGCGTGACCTTCGTCTACAAGTTTGGGAAGCGAGGGCGATGACCCGGGTAGTGAAAGCGATGGGCGGGCGGTGGACGAAGTTCGCCGACCTGGTCGGCCGCGTGCCGGCCAAGCGCGTTGACATCGGCATCGCCGGGGTGGTGACGGCGCTGGCGATCGCCGTGTACGCCTACACGGTCACGGGGTTGAACCGGCAGGCGGCGCTCAGCTTCCTGCAGACCAGCGAGCTGCGTTCGCTGGACGCGCGCTTCAAGGCGCGAGGCACGCGGGCCATCGATGACCGGATCGTAATCGTGGCGCTGGACGAAAAGACGCTGCAGAAGGTCGGGTCGTATCCGATCGCGCGGAATTACTACGGAAAAGCCATCGGCCAGATGGCGGCGGGAGGGGCGAAGGTCATCGGGCTCGACTATGACTTCCCGACGCCGGAGAAGAACTCGGCCGTCGAGTCGCTGCAGAAGCTGGAGCGCGAGCTGAAAGGCAGGGCCTCGCCGGCCGTGCTGGAGAAGATCCGGCAGATCGAGCGCAGCAGCGACAACGACGCCCTGCTGGCGGGCGCGATGCAGCGCGCGGGAAATGTCGTGCTGGGACATATTTTCCTGGACGCGGAGCGGGCCAAGTCCATCGACTCCAAGGCGGCCACCGATTACGTGTACGTGCTCTCCGATCATCCGTTTCCGGCGCTGGAGCGGCAGCCGGAGAACGCCAGGTTCAGCATTGACCGGGCGTGGAGCGATCCGGCGCGCGGCCACGACGGCCCGGTGATGTGGGGTGTGGAGCCTAACATCCGGCTGATTGCGGAAGCGGCGCGCTCGGCGGGATTTTTTAATTACAACCCGGACCGCGACGGCATTTACCGGCGAGCCATCAGCCTGATCCGCTACCGCGACCGGGATTGCGCCACCGCCGACATCGGGGAGTGCACCTGGTATGCGTCGCTGCCGCTGGAGATGCTGAAGGTCTACGAAAACGTGCCCGACGCAAAAGAATACGGGCAAATGAAGGAGACCGGACTGGCCACGATCGTGCTGGGCGCGCACCAGTTTCACACCGAGCCCGACGGCAGTTTCCTGATCAACTTCGCGGGCCCGTTCAAGACCTACCCGCACGTCTCGATGGCGGACGTGATCGACGGGACGGTCCCGCCATCCTGGTTCAAGGGCAAGATCGTGCTCATGGGCCCGACCGCCATCGGCATCGGCGACATTCGCCCCATGCCGTTTCAGAGCAGCGACTACATGGGGGTCGAACTGCACGCCAACGTGCTCGACAACCTGCTCAACAACCAGGTTGCCGGCCGGGGCTTCCTGAAGCGCGGCATCAACCAGGAAATCATCGACCTGGCTTTCATCGTGCTCTTCGGGATCGGGATGGGGTACCTGTTTGCGCGGCTGAAGCCGCTGTACTCCACGTTTTCCGTGGTCGCGGCTCTGGCCGCCTATTTCGGCATTACCTATTACGCCTTCACACGCTACGGGATGTGGCTCTACATGGTGATCCCGATGGGCGCGCTGGCGGTGAACTATGCCGCCATCACCAGCTACCGCATGGTGTTTGAAGAGCGGGAGAAGCGCAAGGTGCGTAAGACCTTCGCGCGCTACGTCTCGCCGGGCGTCATCCGGCTGCTCGAACAAGATCCCAAGAAATATTTCAAGACGGGCGGGGAGTCGAAGGAGCTGACCATCATGTTCAGCGACATCCGCTCCTTCACCTCGATCTCGGAAGGGTTGACCCCGGACGAACTGGTGGCGCTGCTCAACGAGTACCTGGGCGAGATGACCAACATTGTGTTTGCCGACTGGGGAACGCTGGACAAGTACATCGGCGACGCGCTGATGGCGTTCTGGGGTTCGCCCTACCCGCAGGAGGACCACTCGCTGCGCGCCTGCAAGTGCGCCTTGGAGATGAGCCGCCGCCTGGAAGAACTCAATCTGGGATGGGAAGTGGAAGGCAGGAGGACGCTGTCCATCGGGATCGGGATCAACACCGGAACGGTGAACGTCGGGAACATGGGATCGGCGAGCCGCTTCGCCTGGACGGTGATGGGCGACCCGGTGAACCTGGCGTCGCGCCTGGAGGGACAGAACAAGGAGTACCACACGGCGCGCATCATCAGCGAATTCACCTACCGCCAGGTGAAAGACCACTTTGTGTGCCGCGACCTGGACCGCATCCGGGTGAAGGGCAAGCTGAAGCCGGTGAAGATTTACGAACTGCTGGATTTTGCCGGCAACGCGGAGAAGCACCGCGACCTGCTCGCCCGCTGGAACGACGCGCACGCCGCCTTCTATCGCATGGCGTGGGATGAGGCGGTGCAGAAGTTCGAGGCGCTGCTGGCGGCCTATCCCAACGACGGTCCGGCGGAGACGTTTCTGACCCGGGCCCACGATTACTACAAGCAGCATCCCGTGGGCGATTGGGACGGAGTGTACGTGGCCAAGGTTAAGTGAGTTGCCAGTTGTGAGGGTGGAGTTCAGTTCCAAGAGCGTGAAGAAAATGATGAAGCAACGACTGCTGCTCTCGGTAGTGATGACCATTGTGATCGCGGGTCCGGCACTGCCGGCCTTTGCAGCTCCGGCGCCCAAAGTGCCGACGCCCACCGTGGGCCGGAAGGCGGGCGCGATCAGCGCGCTGCTGCCGGTTGCCACCATCACCCGCGGGGCGGGCAAGGCGGCAGTGACCAACCCGGCGAAGAAGGGCGACGACGTGGTGTGGAACGACCTGCTGAAGACGCAGAAGGGCGGGCGGGCGCGCATCACGCTGACCGACCAGTCCATCCTGTCGCTGGGGTCGCAGTCGGAGCTAAGGATCGTCAAGCACGACGACCGCTCGCAGCAGACGGCGCTGCAACTGGTGGGTGGGCGGGTGCGGGCGGAGGTCACCAAGATCACGCGCCAGGGCGGCAGCTTTGAACTGAAAACGCCGACCGCGGTGGCCGGCGTGATCGGCACCGACTTCGGCGCGGACTCATCCAGCATCGGGACCACGGTATTCGTCTGCATTTCGGGCATCACGCAAGTGTCCAGCAGCGATCCGACGATCCAGGGCTCGGTGCAGTGCGCGGCGGGATTGACCACCACCGTCACGGCCGGCAAGCCGCCGACCATTCCGACCCAGGCGACGCCGCAGCAGATACAGCAGCTCATCATGGACACCGAACCGGCGAACATCAGCGCCATGACGCCGACCACGGCGATGCCGGGAACAACCTTGGACGCAGCCATCGAGGGAAGCAAGCTGGGCGCGGTGAACGCGGTGAGCGTGGCGCCGGCCACCGGCGTGACCGCGTCGTTGTCGGGAACGCCGACCGACAGCCAAGTCACCGTCCACCTGGTGCTCGACGCCAGTGCCGCGCCCGGACCGCATACCCTGACGCTGAGCAAGCCGAACGGGGCAGCATCGGCCGCGATCTTTACCGTGCTCGCGCTGCCGAACGCCGCGGTCTCCGGCGACTTGAAAAAGCCGTACCACGACCTGTTCGGCCAGGAGGGACAGAGCAACAAGGCAGGGCTGATGGCGCTGATCGCGTCGGTGCAGCAGTCGGTGGACCAGACGCTGCAGCAGTTGCAAATGGCCAACCAGGGCAACGTGGTGGACCTGGGGCCGGCGGCCAACACCTTGAACCAGCAGGTCACCGCCATCCAGAACGCCATCAACACGGCGGGCGGACAGGTGGACCAGGCAGTGGCGAGCGCGCTGGCGACCTTCGATTCGCAGTACCAGCTGGCGTGGAACGGGCTGCTGCAGCGCGACCCGGCGGGCGTGCCCGACGCGACCTTCAACGCGGCGCTGCAAGCCGCTTACGACCAGGTGAACACCAGCCTGGGCCTGGCCTTCGCGCAGATCAACTCCGGCTTAAACAGCAACGTGCAAAACGCCACCAGCGCGGTGTCGCAACTGCAGCAGACGTGGCTGACGACCATCGGCAGCGCGGCCCCGCAGGCGCCCACTCCGGCGGTGAATAACACCGAGGTTTCCGCGTTCCTGGGCGCGGCCTTCGGGGGCGGAACCATCGCAGCGCCCGATGCCAGCCGTTCACGGGGAAACAACGGCGCAACCATTCAGCGCTACCAGTGGGTGCTGTGCGATTCCTCATACCGTCCGGCACAGTTCGGCGTCCTGATTTCGGCCACCGCCACCGGGTGCAACGCGCTTTCGGGGTATGCCTCCAGCAACGCGGACTTTCCGTTTCCGACCTGCAACCTGACCGCGGGCGATTACATTGCGCGCGTCACCGTGACCGATACGAACAACCAACAGGCCGCGATGGATGTGAAGGTCCACGTGCTGGCGGCCAGCTATGACGATCCGCAGACGCGGGTGCTCAACCTGGCCTCCTCCTACGGGACGCTGCAGGTGAGCCAGTTCCTCTCGTTCTTCGATGAGACGGCATTCTCCGGTTACTCGTCGCTGGCGGAAAACGTGCGCAACACGTTTCCGCTGCTGTCGTCGATGAACATCAACCCGCGCGTGTCGCAGGCCAACATCAGCTGCAACGACGCCACGGTGCGCGCCGATTGGGTGCAGAACTACAGTTACAAGTCGAACCCAACCCTGGCCTTCAACCAGAGCGAACAGCTTTCCATCCGCATGCTGCGCACCCCCGGCGTGGGATGGAAGATCTATGACTTCCAGGGCGACAACGGGACGGTGCAAGGGCAGTTGCCGGGTCCGGCTGTGACCACGAACCCGCAGCCCGATCTGCAAGTGACGGCGGTGTTCGCCAGCTACGTGGGCCAGGGGACGAGCCAGTCGCAAATCGTGCCGCCGGGAGCGCAGTCGTTTACGGCGGTGGTGAGCAACGTGGGAGGAGCGGACCTGGCGGCGGCGACCAACGTGCGAATCTCGCTGCAGGATACCCAGGGCGGCATTCTGACGTCCGCCGACGTGCCGCTGACCATCCCGCTGGCGGCCGGGTCAACACAGAACGTGACGGCGACGCTGAATGTGCCGTCGAGCCTGGCAATCGGAGCGCCCTTCGTTGTCGGGGCCAATGTGAATCCGAGCTGCAGCGTGCCGGAGGCCAATTGCGATGCGGCCAACACCGGTTCGCAACCGTTGACGCTGGGCACCCCCGTGCACCTGGCGCAGACCGCGACCCCGACTCTGATATCGGGCGGAGCCGTGGACACCCTGACCGTCACCGTAGATGGGCCGGGGACCTTCGGCCTGGTGTTGCCGGTCGGGATTATCGGGTGCGCTCCGGCGCCATCCTGCGTTCCTTCGGCGGCGAACGCCAGTCCGATTCAGCAAACCCTGACCAGCGCCAGCGGCGGCACGCTGAGCTGGAACCTGCAAGCGCAGTTTGCTTCCGTGCCCGGAACCGCGCTTACCACCAACATTACCTTCCAGGGCTTCAGCTTCCCGGTGACCTACGCCGTAACCGGCCAGGCGAACTATGTGATCGAGAGCCTCACCCTGGTTGGGCATACGCCGCCGTATGTCGGCGCGCAGGGCCTGCAGGTGGGCGAAAACCTGGTGATCAACGCGGTGGTGAGGAACCTCGGCAACGTGAGCCCGGTTGGCCAGATTACGGTGGTCGCCACCTGCAGCGGTGGTCCGCAGGGAAACACGGCGTGCACCGGCGGGAATAATCCCACGGCCACCGTTGCCGCGCCGGCGGCGGGGACGACGGTCACGGCAGTGTTGCCGACGGGCGACAACAACGGTTTTGTGCCGGGCACCTATGCGGCGACGGTCGCGTTGACCACGGCACTGGCGCAGAGTTCGACTACGGATGATTCGATCAGCTTCCCCTTCGAGGCGGTGGACTTCAATTTGTCCATCGTTGTGCCGCAAGGCTTTTTCGATCCGTCGCTGGGCGGCGCGCGGCAAGTCCGGCAATCCGCCACGGCGCTGAACACAACGCCTCCTCCGACGCAGAATGTGCTGCTGGGAGGCACGGCGCAGATCAGCATCAACCTGGACGAGACCGGCAACGTGACATCATTCCAGCTGCCGGTCACCATCAGCACCGACAATGCCGGCGTTAGCGCGCCGGGGGTGACTGTCGCGCCGAATTCGACGGTGGCGACCACCATCAGCAGCTCGCCGAACACGGCGGTCCCGGTCAACGTGACGTACTCGGCCACCAATCATGGGGTGACCAAGACCGCCACCCAGTTGCTGAACTATGTGTCGGCTAGTTTCAGTCCGAACAACTTGTTCCTCAACGATGCCAACAACCCGCTGAAATTGCAGATGGGACAGACCAGTTCGGCATGCGTGATCGTCCAAGGCCGGCCGCCCGCCGGCTGCCCCGCCAACCCGGACCTGACGCTGGTGCTGAATTCGACTCCTAGCTTTGACCTGGGCTTCGGCCTCTCAGCCACGGTGACGCAGCCGTCGCCGGTTTCAGGCTTCACCGCCACCGTGACGCCGACGTTCGTCTCGCAGGGAGGAACGGTCGACCTGCAGGTGAGCGCGGCCTTTGGCGCGACTTCGCAGGTGACGTCGCTGCCGGTGACGGTGACGCTGCCCAACAGCAATCCGCCGGCGAATGTGACCTACACGCTGTTCGTGCAGGCGATCGGAGTTCCTGACCTGCAGGTGGTGAGCGCAACGCCGTCATCGCGGGGGTTGAGTTCGAACATTCCCTGGCTGTCGGGAGAGGGCGTGGACTTCACGGTCGTGGTCAGGAACGCGGGCAACACCGCCAGCGCGGGCAACGAAGTGCTGACCATGAGTTTGAACGGCTACCAGGTGGACCCTGGCGCGCGAGGCGCGCCGGTGCGCGTGCCGGCGCTTGCTCCCAACACCAGTACCAGCCTGACGGTGCACGCAGTGGCGCCCGATATCGGCACAGGAACATTCTCCAGCGGAGCGCTGGTGACGAAGGTGGAAGCCGATACGGCAGGCGACCTGAATTACGCAGATAACAGCCTGACCCAGAGCGTTGCGGTCTCCAACTGGCGGCTGTCGGTGAGCAATCAGGGCGCGTCGGACTCGGCGCCGTTGACGGTCGCCATCACTTCGAGCGGCAGTTCGTGGTCGAGCACCGCGCTGGTGACCGGCACGGTTGACAGCGGCGGCACTGCCGGCCAGACATTCAATCCGGTCGCTGGAGTGGTGGGCAGCAAACTGGCGATCACCAACTTTGCACCCGCCACCGGCCCAAGCGACTTTCAGGTGACTGTCACGACCACGGATTCGACCACGCAGAGTGGGCTCTATCCGGCGCAGGTGATCGTGCAAATGCTGGATGGCAGCACGGTGACGGCACAGCGGCAGGCGACAATCCACGTGCAGATCGACAACTTCCTGATCTCGTCGCCCAGCTACACGCTGGGCCTGACGTGTACGCACAACGGGGCGAGTTGCGTGTCGGGATTCGGACCGGCCACGACCATTCAGGTCAACGGCGCGCTGACCGAGCCTTATACGGCGACCGTGGTGCCGTCGTGCACGCCGGGTCCGGGTGTGAACTGCACCGGTACGGCAGACATTGTGGTCACCGATGCCACCAACACCACGACCACGCCGCCGCAGGCGAAGGGACAGGCATTCAACGCGGGCGCAGTGTTCCAAGTCACAGCCAGCCAGGATGCAAATGGCAACATCAGTACCGGGCCGGCCAGCGGTTACAGCATCACCGTGAACGGCATTCAGCGGTCGGGCGCAACTTCGCCGGACGCGGTGGGGCAGGCCTTCAGCGTGCCGGTGAACGTGGGCGACATTGTCATTACCACCAATGCCGGGGCGAACGCCTGCACGGCGGTGGCGCCCAATGGTCCCGCGGTGCCGCTGACCGTGAGCTGGGACACGGCCAGCATGGGCGGTTTCGACGTGCCCACCATCTCGTGGGAGTGGCAGGATGCGAACCACAGCCCGGTAGGGTCTACGCCGTTGAATTTCGGCATCGCGAGCGGCAGCAGCTCGGGCGGCCCGAACTACGCCAACCCGCCGGCCTTTAACCTGACCAATGCGCCGGTGGGGACCACTCCGCCTCCCGATGGGCTGCTGCTGTATTTCTTCGCCGCCACGGTGAGCAATGGGACCTCGAGCGCGACCAAGTATTTCCCGTTCTTCTTTGACGTCTCGCTCAGCCAGAGTTTCTGCGGCGCAGCGGGCGGTGCTCGCGGGGGCTTCACGCGGATCAACGGATCATGGAGCCGAAGCGCGGCGGGAGCGGGCGGAGGCCTGACGACCCTGGGGACGCGCCTGAGGACCGCAAGTGCCGGGGCGGTGGACTTGCATTTGAGCGCCGCGGATGTTTCCTTCAGCCCGTCGTTGCCGAAGTTCGGCGACACCGTGCAGGTCCGCTTCCGGGTGCGCAACGCCGGCACCGCGGACGCAAGGGCCGTGCCGATCGCGCTGCAGGTAAACGGAGTCACGGTGGCCAGCGACACCTTTGACGTCGGCGCGGGACGCACCACACTCGGCGGGTTGCAATGGAACTCGGCAGCCGCTCCTGCGGCAGCCGCCAGCACCCGTCCGGCGGTTGTGCGTCCGGATCGAGTCCGCACCCGGGGCGGCAATGGCCAGGTGATGGACACCGTGGCCGGAAACGTAGATCGTCCCGCGGGCATGGCGCGCGTGGCGGCCCTGCTGGTGATCGATCCGCAGCACACCATCCAGCAAACCACCACGCTCGATAAAACGGCGGCGCTGGCGCACTTCACCATGCGTAGCGGCGACCCGGTTGCCGGCGGCGTGGGTGCTGGGCTATCGCAACGCATGCTGCTGGAAATCCAGGACGGCGCTTGTGCCGGACTTCGGCTCACCACCGGCGGCGTTGGTCCGTGCGGCACCGCCGAGCTGGAATTGACCATCGCCGACATCGCCAAGGGCACCTACACCTTGAACTCAGAGGGCGGGGTAGCTGACCTGGGCGCGGCCTTTGCCGGAGCGGCGTTGGGCAGCCCGCGCTTCAGTTCCGAGATGGCAGCCTCGGCGGGCCACAGCTATGCCGTGCAGTTGAGCGGCGGGCGCACGGCCCGCGTAACGGTGGATTCCATTCGCAACCCGAACCAACTGGACGCCGCGACCCGCGCCATTTTCCGCAACAGTGCAACCTTGGTCTTGCGGAACCTGGGCTCGGACTCCGCGCCGTCAGGGCCGGGCGATCTTGCCGGCGGGATGCGGAACTCCGCGACCGTGTTCGTGCAACTGACGGTGCAAGTGCAATGAGACAGTACCTGAGTACCGAGTACCTAAGTACCTGCAAGATTTCTCGGATGCGGGATGACGTCGCGGGCTGCGTCGTCGTCGGCATGGAGCGGAGTAGAATGAGCCCAAGAATGAGAGGATCTGGCATGCGCAGGCTTGTGCTCACCGTCGTAACCCTTGGCATTTTCATTTTCGGTATATGCCTGGCCGTCGCACAACAGCCGCCGTCGTCCGCTTCGCCGCAGCAGGAACAGCCCAAGCAGGACAAGGAAAAGGACAAGAAAGAAAAGAAAGAGAAGAAAAAGAAGGACAAGGCCCCGCCGGCGGATCCCTACGACGCGGTGATGTTTTCGCAGGCGGTGGCGAACAGCGTGCTCAACGATCTGCGCGACGGATTGGAAGGCCACAGCCAGCGCCTGGTGCTCTCAGCCTTCGACCAGGACAAGATGGACGGCTATCTCACCTTCGAAGACCAGATCGAAGCCCTGATGCAGCGCTACGACTCCTTCCGGGTGCACTTCCGTATTTCGCAGAGCACCATCGAGGGTCCCAAAGGCGTGGTGCTGGTGGATTTCCAGATGGAGGAGATCCCGAGAGCCGGAGGAGCGCCCATTCGGCGCGATGGGCAGGTCAAGTTCGAGATGGAGCGCGGGCGCAAAGGGTGGAAGATCGTGGACTTCAATCCGCGGGGATTCTTTTCCTGAAAAGCTCTTAGCTGTTAGCTCTTAGCCTTTCGCTTGTGCAGTGCAGCCCCGGGCAGCCGGGGTTCTCTCTGCGCTCGGTTCACCGGCCAACCTTCGGAAATTCTCACGCTACATTGGACAGAGAACAAGCTAAGAGCTAAAAGCTAATAGCTAAGAGCTTCTTCATGAAACGAGATTATCCAGACCGCCCGCTGGTTGGCGTGGGGGCGGTGATCGTGCAGAACCGGCGGGTGGTGATTGTCGAGCGCTCCCGCGAGCCGCTGAAGGGACAGTGGTCGATTCCCGGAGGCGCGCTGGAGGTGGGCGAAACCTTGCGGCAATGCGCCGCGCGCGAAGCCCTGGAAGAAACCGGGCTGCAGGTGGAAGCCGGGGAGGTGCTCGACGTGTTCGACAGCATCTACCGCGATCCCGAGGGGCGGACGCAGTATCACTACGTGCTGATTGATTTTTTGTGCCGCGTCGTGGGCGGCGAATTGAAGGTCGGCAGCGACGCGGCGCAGGCGCGCTGGGTGTCGCGCGAGGAACTGGGGAATTTCAAACTAGCGGAAACGGCGCGGAAGGTGATCTGGAAGGCGCTGGAAAAATTGACGGATTGAAGAATTTGAGAATTTACGAATTTAAGAATTTAAGAATTGCGGACGATTGCCGGATACAGCAATGCTGGTGTTTCACATCAAGCTGAGGAAATTCGTCCATTCGTAAATTCTCCAATTCGTAAATAGAAAACAAAACGACCCGCGGCTCGATTGCGGCACGCGGGTCGCGGTAGTCTGTTGGGATTGGCCTGAGGCGGTCACTCTAATCTGCCCGGCGACGTACGGCCAGGGCGACTGCGACCTAGGAGCCTCCGGGACTCCAGCACTGACTCTGGAGTGGCGTTGGGCCAAACACACCGGAACTTGAGGTTGGTTTAGAGCGGACCGCTCTAAGCCTCAGACACCTCACTGCGGTTTTGTATATGACTGTCAATCATTGACCTGGACCACCTCCTTTCTCAGTGTAAGCGCAGATTAATACAGGCCGCGGAAAGGCGTCAAATTCAGCTTCTCTGGCCCTGATTACTGTCGTGATGCTGCCGGGCCGGGTTCCGGATTGGAAATGACTTGATTTTCGAATTTGCGAATTCTGGAGTGCGCTGCCGGCCGGCGGGACGACGGCAACTCGTCTATTCTGCGATTCCTCGATTGCGCTTTGGTATGCTGCTCCCTTCCCGATGAGTCCGATCGCCATCAGCGTGCTGTTGGGACTGACCGCGGCCGCGGCCAACGTGGTGGGCGGCGCGGTCATCGTCCACCGGCAGTGGCACCACAGGTACCTGAAATATTTCGTGGCGCTGGGCTCCGGCTTCATGCTGGCCACGTCGCTGGTGGAGATGGTGCCGGCCAGCGTGAGCCTGCGCGGCAAAGACGCCGGCTTCCTGGTGCTGGTGGGATACCTGATCGTCCATTTCTTCGAGCACACCGTTTCCGCTCATTTCCATTTCGGAGAAGAGACGCACGAAGACGAGTTTGTGCAGAAACATAAGTCATGGTCGGTGCTGCTGGGGTTGATTATTCACACCTTCTTCGACGGCATCGCCATCGCCTCCGCCTTCCTGCTGTCGGCCTGGCTGGGATGGATCGTGTTCGTGGCGGTGTTCCTGCACAAGATTCCGGAGGGCTTCACGGTGGCGTCGGTGATGCTGGCCAGTGGCCGGAGCCGGGCCATGGCCTGGGGATCGTCGGCGCTGCTGGGTGGAGCGACGCTGCTCGGCGTGCTGACCATGGTGATCACGCGCCAGGCGGTCGGCATCGGGCTGCCGGTCTCGGCCGGAGTGACGATTTACGTGGCGGCCTCGGACCTGATCCCGGAGGTCAACCGCGAGCCGGGAATCAAGATGGCGCTGGTGGTCTTCCTCGGCGTCGGGTGCTTGTTCCTGATGGACCGTCTCTTCCACATGCACTAGGCGAGCAATGCGCTGGAGGTACAATCCGGTAGAGTGGCTGATCCCAACATTGCGCCGCAGATGCCGGCTGCTTCCGAGGGGAAGAGCAAGGCGGTGCTGCAGAAATTGTGGCTCTCGATGCTGACGCGCAGCCTCTGGCTGATCGCGGGCGCGATTGGCGCCGTGATGTTTGTGGCCGGCGTCGGCTTCGACCTGGTGCTGTTCCAGCACAAGGAACGGGGCGCGGCGATCGTCATCTCCAATCTACTGGTGGGATTGCTGGCAGCGACGCTGGTGCTCACCCTGCTGGCGTATGGCCGGCAACAGCGCCGGCTGATCATGGAGCGCCTGGAAGCGCTCAACGAAGTGAACCATCATGTGCGCAATGCGCTGCAGGCGCTGTCGTTTGCGGCGGCCACGCTGCAAGGCGCCAAGGAAAGGGAAGCGGTTGCCGAGGCAATTCATCGCATCCAGTGGGCGCTGTCGGATGTGCTGCCGAAAGTGGAACCTTCGTATGAGAGCTTCGAGGGCAGCGCTCGCGAGGCCGACGCGGTGCGGCGCAAACTCAACTAGCGGCGGCCGTGGGGCGAGGGTGGCGCATTCCGGCGCTGCGCCTGCGACGGCTCGTTTCGATAGAATGATCGCACGGGATATGAATCTGCCTTCCGAGAAGTCCAGCGCGCCACCCAGCCTGGCCAATTTTCCGGTGATACCCGACAGCGGGCGCTCGTTCCTGTCGAGCGGCAGGGTGATGCTGTTCGCCGGGGTGCTGGCTGCGGTGCTGGTGTTCATGGTGGGTGCGGGACTGGACTGGTTTGTGCTGCACGAGAACGAGTCGCGCAATGTGGCCATCAGCCTGTCGGACACGCTGGCCGCGGTGATCGCCGGCGCCCTGGTCTATCGCCTGCTGCAATACGAGCGCGACCGCCGCAAGCTGTTGCGGCAGCGGCTGGAAATCATCGCCGAGATGAACCATCACGTGCGCAACGCCCTGCAGGTAATCTCGTTCTCCAACTACTCGGCCGATAGCGAGCAGCAACTGGAGCGCATCCGGGAGGGCGTCAACCGCATCCAGTGGGCGTTGAAGGAAATCCTTCCGAGAATGTAGGACGCGGGGTCAGGAGTCTGTAGTCAGGAGTCAGTAGTCAGGAGTCAGCGGGACAATTTCTATTTCAGAGATATTGAACGAAATGTGAGCCCGCCTGGGGTTGTAAGTTTTGGAACTGAATCCTGAGCCCTGACTAGAAGTGGTTTCATAAATGACGCCGGCCTCAGAGTGCCTCCCCCCCGGGGCTAAAGCCCAATGTTTCCGCAGCCCTTGCGGCACGACTGAATTCGTGCCCTGACACACAAGAAGACTTTTTCAGCAGCCTGTGAAGCCGTGCCCTTCCACAAAACCCTTTTATGAAACCAGTTCTCCTGACTCCTGACTGCTGAGCACTGACTCCTGACTGCTGACTCCTGACTCCCGCCCTCACTCCACAGTGTGCTTCGCCGTATAGCCCTCGCGGGCGACGACCTGGAACTTCACATCCTTCCCCTTCTGGTCGCGCACGTGGAAGGGTCCGCCGTCGGGGGCCACGACTTCCACCTTCAGCTTGCGGTAGGAGCCATCGAGCTTGGAGTTGGTGGGGTGATAGGCCAGCACGTACTGGTTGCGGATGTTGGCGCCGATGTCGCGGAAAATTTCCGGAAATTCGCCTTCAAAGCGCGGCTTGAACCAGCGTCCGCCGGTCATCTTGGCGAAGGTGTTCATCTGGTTATCGGCCTGCAGGAAGTCAATGCTGGAGCCAAGGCTGCACGGCATGATGCTGGGGCCGCCGCTGCCGCCATACGACTCCGCCCACATGCGCAGCGCCTCGCCGGTGCTGATGGTAAAGATGGTGACGTTGGGGGTGTCCTTAATCTTCTTGAGCACCTTGTCGTAAGTCATGCGGCTGAAGGTGTCGCAGCCGCTGGACACCAGCACGATGTACTTGCGACCTTCGACGCCGGAGACGCGATCCAGGGTGTCGTAGAGCGCGTCGAACACGTTGGTCTCGCTGAAGCCGGGGATGCGCAGGCTGCTGATGGCCGCCATGACCTTGGTTTTGTCCTGGGTGAAGTCGGTGAGAATGGTCGGCTTCATGTCGAAGGAGACCACGGCGATCCAGTCCTCCGGTTTCAGCGTCTGCGCGAAGACGTAGGAGGCATTGAGGGCGTCGTAGACGAAGCGGTAGTAGCGGGCGGCGAATTCCACCACCAGCACCGCCGTGATCGGCGCTTTAGAGACTTCAAACTTGGTGATCCGCTGGGGAACACCGTCTTCCAGGACGCGGAAATTGCCTTCCCTCAACCCGGGGATGAACTGGCCGTTCTTGGTGGTGACGAGCACCGGCACCTGCACCAGCGAGGTGTCGACCTTGATGGAATATTCGGGCATTCCCTCGATCTTTTTCGACGGCTGCGGCTTGGGCTCAGGCGGCGCCTCTCCTTTCTTGGGGATCGCCATGGGGCCGATGTCGCCTTGCGGGCCGCCATCCTCGGCGGGCGCTGGCTGCGAGGGCTGGTTCGCGGGCGGCGGCGGGGGCGCCTGTTGCGCCCATGACGGCAGTGCCAGAGGCACGGTGAAGCAAGCGACAAGAACGATGACCGCGACCGTGGTACTAGCCTTCGCGGTTACGGAAGTAAGGTGTTTCAGATACAACATGAGTAATTCCCTTCGCGGTGTGTATACGCTAGTATAGATGCGCAACTCCGCTTTTTCACTGCGTGCGATTTGATTTCCTCCCCCTCGTCGCAGAGGATCGCGGTCCCGCAACTCTCGCCTCCTGCGCGGGTTTGCGGAAAGGATGGACCGGCTGCGGGCGAGTCCGGGGTCTCCAGCATGCGCTTGGCGCGCGTGACCGAGGAGAAGGATGGATCGCCGGCGGTCACACCAGGTGGTATGAAAAAAGCAGTGCTCTCTCGGCTCCTCTCCTTCGTGCTCGTGATGATGATGGCCTCTGTCGCGGTGTGTTCGGAAGCTCCCGCGGCCACAACCGCAAGCAAGACGCCCATCCTGCCCTTGTCGGAAGTGAAGGCCGGCATGCGCGGAGTCGCCTACACGGTGTTCGAAGGCGTGACGCCGGAGGCGATGGGAGTGGAAGTGCTGGGCGTGATGCGCAATTCCAACGGCCCCAAGGGCGACATTATCCTGGTGCGCTTGCACGGCAAGAAAGTGGAGTACACGGGCGTGGTGGCGGGCATGAGCGGCAGCCCGGTGTACGTGGACGGCAAGCTGATGGGCGCGATCGCGTTACGCATCGGCGAATTTTCCAAGGAGCCGATTGCCGGCGTGACCCCGATCGAGGAAATGCTGGAGATTAATGCGCTCGACAAGACGCCGCCGGCCGAGGCGCAGTCGGCGCCGCCACCGGCCCTGCCGGCGACCACGCGCACCAGCGGTCCGGGAGCGCCGAGCGGGTTTTCGGGCATGGTCAATCTGCTGCAGCCGATTGAGACGCCGCTGGTGTTCACCGGATTCACGGCGGACGCGGTGAGCCGCTTCGCGCCGCAGTTTGCCGCCGCCGGCGTCGTGCCGGTGATGGGCGCCGGTTCGGTTTCCGATGAAAAGCAGCCCGAGCCGATCGAGCCGGGCTCGGCGGTGAGCGCCATCCTGGTGCGCGGCGACCTGAATATCGCGGCCACCTGCACCGTCACCTATATGGACCCGCAGCGGCTGCTGGCCTGCGGCCATCCCCTGCTGCAATTCGGCATGGTGGACATGCCCATGACCAAGGCGCGTGTGCTGGCCACTCTGCCCTCGCCGCTCAATGCCTTCAAGATTGTCAACACGACCGAGCCGATCGGCGCCTTCGTGCAGGACCGCCACACCGGCATCCTGGGGCGCTTCGACAAGCAGCCGGAGATGATCCCGGTCAGCCTGACCATTCACGGTACCAGCAAGCCCAAGCAGTTCCACTACGAGGTGCTGAACAACAGCCGGCTGACGCCGGTGGCGATCATGGCGACGGTCTTCAGCGCGCTGCAGGGAGTGAACGAGACCGGCGAAGACGTCACCTATCGCATGAACGGCGACATCAGCGTGAGCGGCTACCCCGACGTTCACCTGCAGAACATGTACGCTCCCTCCGACACAGGCAATCCCACGGCCTTCGCTTCCGCCATCTCGCTGGGCGAGCGTTTCGGGAGGATCTACCAGAACCCGTACGACAAGCCGAAGATCAAAGGCGTGGAACTCGACTTCGACCTGGTGCGCGAGCGCCGCTCGGCGCAGCTGGAGAGCGCGCGCACCGACGTGACCGAGACGCGGCCCGGGGATGAGATCGTGATCGAATCCGTGCTGCGGCCGTATCGCGGCGAGCGCATCGTGCGCCAGATCCCGGTGAAGATCCCGACTTCGACGCCCAAGGGGACCCTGCGCATCCTGATCAGCGACGGCAACACGCTGGACCGCATGCGCAACATCGGCAGCCACGTTGGGCGGCGTCTCGACCTGGCCTCCACCATTGCGCTGCTCAACAAGGAACACTCCAACGACCGGCTGTATGTCTCGCTGCTGGAAGCCAACCCGCAGGCGATGGTGGAAGACAAAGTGATGCCAACCCTGCCGCTGTCGGTCATGACGGTGATGGAAGGCATGCGCGGCACCCAGGACATGGTGGTGGTGGGCGAGTCGTCGGTGAACGAAAGCTCCACACCGCTGGATTACGTGGTCTCCGGGGCGCAGATCATTACTGTCAGCGTGAAGTAACTGTCCAGGAGCCGGGAGTCAGTCCCGGCCCCTGGTTCCCTTCATCCCCGTTCCCCTATCGCTTTTGGAAGCGAAGCCTGCGCGATTTGCCCCAAACCGCGGCAGCGGTTGTGCGTCTACGCTCACATCTGGCTGTGATTCGGCGCACAGTCGGATGGTCGCATCCCTGTAAGTAGTTGATTCTGCATGACCAGCCATGCGTGAGGCGACGCGGAGCTTTTGGCCGCGCTCGTGCTTTGACCTTCGGTGGCAACTGTTTTCCAGGAGGCCGACCGGTCTCCCAGGAAGGATGGCAATGGCTAGTTACCGCACACCGTATAACCTGCAGCCGAGCGAGTCGTGCGAGCGCTGTGCCGCACAATCGGACTCGTTTTTCTGTCACTTGCCGGCGGCCACGCTGCAACGGCTGGAGGCGATCTCGTTTGTGACCGCCTATCCGGAGGGCGCCGTGCTGTTCGTGGAAGGCCAGGCGCCGCGCGGGGTGTACATGATTTGCCGCGGCCAGGCCAAGCTGTCGGTGGTTTCGCAGGACGGCCGCACCTTGATTTTGAAGATTGGCGGGCCGGGCGAGGTGTTGGGGCTGAGTTCGTGCGTGATGGACCTGCCCTACGAAGCCACGGTCGAGACCCTGAGCCCCTGCCAGGTCAACTTCATTCGGCAGGACGACTTTCTGCGCCTGATCCGGGAAGATTCGGAAGCCTGCCTGCGGGCCGCCAGCCAGATCAGCCGGCAGTACAACAATGCCTGCCGCGAGCTGCGCTGGGTGGGACTGTCGCGCTCCGCCGATTGGAGGCTGGCCAGCCTGCTGATCGGCTGGAACGAGGACCACGAATCCGAAAGTAACGTTACCAACGGGACTCCAGAATTCAAACTTACGTTGACCCACGAAGAGATTGCGCAGATGATCGGCACCACTCGCGAGACTGTGACTCGGGCGCTGGCGCGATTCAAGAAGCAGAAGCTGATCGAAGTCCGCGGGGCGACCCTGGTGTTGCGCAACAAGACGGCGTTGCTGGAAATCGCCGGCCGCGCCAGTCTCGGCGAGTACGGGCCGGCAGCCAAGGAAGTGCGAGAGCGACAAAATTCGGCATTTCGGGTTTCAAAGGACAAACAGGCAGCCTGCGTGACCGTCTAATGCTCAGGTCAGCCTAGGAGGCTCCAATGAGCCGGGTACATAGTTACAAATGCGAGGTCTGCGGGATGCAGGAGCGCGACCATAGCCGCTGGCTGCTGGTCAGCGAGCAACCTCGCGCCCACAACATCGACATTCTGAAGTGGAACGAAAAGCTTGCCGAACAGCCGGGAATTTGCCACTTGTGCTGTGCCGAGCACCTGCAGGTGCTGGTCGGCGCCTGGATGATGCCCGACCTTGGCATCCCGGACCAATTGGCGGACCAGGCCGCAGCCGACGACAACTTGTCTCTGCTGGGCGATCTGAATCTTAATCGCGCCTGCTTGAGCAGCGGGCTGAATACCGATCGCGAGTCGTTGCTGGCCATGCTGGAGGCGGTGGAAGTGGTCCTGAAGAGCTCCAACTTCCAGGAAGAAGAGCTGAACCCGGTTTACGATGCCTGATGGGTTGTACCTTCCCCTCGGCCCCCGCTGCAAGGCGGGGGCTTTTTGATTGAAGATTGAAAGCAGGAAGATTGAACAATGCAACGGTTCACATTTCAGCTCTCCGGCATTCTTCATTCTGCAATCTTCAATCTGCATTTTTGTCCGGGACTCTGAGCACAACGGACTGACGGTTCATCACCGGGACCCAACCTCCGTCGCACTCCCTGTGTTACGCTGTTCTCACTACCTCTCTTAGGATTCGTAATGCGAAAGCTGTATTTGCCGCTCTGCTTGTTTCTGCTCTCCATTCTTGTTTTCGCGGAAGGCACCCGCACCTGGGAACAGACCAAGTATGACGACCTGGAGAAGGGTACGGCGAAGGGTGTGGCCATCCGCAGCGACGGCGGGCTGGAGCTTGCGCCTTCGTTGAAGCCGATTTATACGACTCCCTCTACCTATGTGTGGTCGATCGCGGGCGATTCTCAAGGCAACATTTACGCCGCGGCGGGTTCGCCGGCGCGGGTGTACCGGGTGACACCCTCGGGCCAGACCAGCATCATCTTTCAGCCAGAGGAATTGCAAGTGCAGGCTCTGGTGGTGGATGCCAGCGGAGCGATTTACGCCGCCACCTCGCCGGACGGCAAGGTCTACAAGATCGTACGCCGTGCAGCGTCGGAGGTTAGCAAGCCGCAATCCACAAGAACCGAAGCCGCCAATCCGCCGCAGCCGGCGGCGAAGCTTCCGGTGGACAGCAGCTACGTCTCATCAGTTTTTTTCGATCCCAAATCCAAATACATCTGGGACCTGGCCGAGGACGCGCAAGGGCGGCTCTATATCGCCACCGGCGACCAGGGGCAGATTTTCCGGGTGGAGAAGTCAGGCGAGCATTCGCTGTTCTTCAAGAGCGACGAGGCGCACATCCGCGTGCTCGCCTTCGATCCGCAAGGCAACCTGATTGCCGGCTCCGACGGCAGTGGGCTGGTCTACCGCATTTCGCCGGCGGGCCAGGCTTTTGTGCTGTACAGCGCGCCGAAAAAAGAAATTACCGCGCTGGCGATCGATAAGGCGGGCAACATTTATGCCGCCGGGGTGGGGGAGAAGCGCGGCGGGACAACTCCGACCGCGCCGGCAGCGGCAACGTCCACGCCCATCATCACGGTGACCGCGGGGGCATCGGCCACGCCGGCGATCGCGGCGCCGACGCCAGTTACGATTCCGTTGCCCGCTCTGGGGGCGGCCGGCGGGTCGGAGATTTATCAAATTGCTCCCGATGGCTCGCCGCGCCGGATCTGGAATTCGAAGGACGACCTGGTGTATTCCCTGGCCTTCGATCAACGCGGGCAGTTGCTGGCCGGCACCGGCAACAAAGGCCGCATCTACGTGATCCGCGACGAGGGCAGCTTCACCGACCTGGTGAAGGCGAGCGCGACGCAGGTGACCGCGCTGGCGCAGGCGGCCAACGGCGGGGTCTATGCCGCCACCAGCAACCTGGGAAAAATCTTCACCCTGGGCGCGACCCCCGACACCGACGGCACCTACGAGAGCGATGTGTTCGATGCCCGCAACTTCTCGCGCTGGGGACGTGCCGAGGTGCGCGGCAGCGGCGCCTTCGACGTGTACGCCCGCAGCGGCAACGTGGACAATCCCGACCGCAACTGGAGTCCGTGGAAGAAAGTGGATTTTGCCACCGGCGCGAACCTCGACGTCCCGCCGGCGCGCTTCGTGCAATGGAAGGCGGTGCTGCACCCGGGACGCCCCAATCCGTCCATCAGCAGCGTGCTGGTGAATTACCTGCCCAAGAACGTGGCGCCGGTGATCGATGAGGTGTACGTGCAGGCGGGAGCGCGCTTCCAGTCGCAATCCAAACCGAGCGTGGAGAGTGTCACGGTCGGCAGCAACCCCTCGCCGCACTTCGAAGCGCAGCCGTCGGCGGTCCGCGACCGCGAATCGATGGCGGTGCGCTGGACCGGGCACGACGACAACGACGACGAACTGGTCTATTCCGTTTTCTATCGCGGCGACAATGAAACGCAGTGGAAGCTGCTGAAAGATGGGATCACCGATAAGTTTTATTCCTTCGATGCCGCCCTGCTGCCCGACGGCGGGTACACCATGAAGGTGGTTGCCTCCGACGCGCCTTCGCATTCGCCGGAAGAGGCGTTGAGTTCGGCCAAGGAGAGCCAACGCTTTGAGATCGATAGCACGCCGCCACAGGTGGTGAACCTGAACGCCGCTTTCGACAGTAATGCGTTGCACATTACTTTCCGGGCCCTCGACGGCTTTTCCACCATCAAGCGCGCCGAATACTCGATTGACGCCGGCGATTGGCAGTACGTGGAACCGGTAGGACGGCTTTCCGATTACCGGGTGGAGAACTACGACTTCCTGGCCGCGATTCCTGTCGAGCAAACGAAGACCCTGGTGGAAAGCGCGTCCGCCGATCCGGTGCGGCCAAAGCCGGACCGACGCATTGCCCGGGGCGGAGACGGGGGCGCTACCGCGGCGCCGCCGCAAGAGCACGTCGTGGTGGTGCGCGTGTACGACCGCTTCGACAATATGGGCTCGGCAAAATACGTAGTGCGCGGACGATGAGCCGAAGCCTGGAGCCTGCAGCCTGAAGCCCGTCTATACCATCGCGTGGGTGGTGGCCATCATCTACGCAACCGTTCCTTCTTACTGGCTGCTGGTGCACCCGCACATTGACTTCTGGCGGGCGCGAGGAGTTCGCCTGCAACGGGTGGGACCGCTGTGGATGGCGCTGTGGCTCGTGGCAGGCGCCCTGACCTGGCGCTGGCGGACGCTCGCGCTCTATCACTCGACGTGGGTATGGATACCCGCCGGCGCGCTCATTCTCACCGGCGTTTCGATTTATGCCCGCGCGCGCCACGATTTCAGCACGGACCAGGTGCTGGGCCGCTCTGAACTCGAGCCCGACCGCCACGAACAACGGCTGAACACCTCGGGCATTCGCGCCCGCGTGCGCCATCCTTATTATCTCGGGCACTTGTGCGAGCTGCTGGGCTGGACCATTGGAACCGGGCTAGGGGTCCTGTGGGTGCTGGCCATGTTTGCCGTCATCACCGGCGCGTGGATGGTCAGGGCCGAAGAGCGGGAGTTGGAAGCGCGCTTCGGCCAGGCTTACCGCGAGTACCAGCAGCGCGTCCCGGCCATCCTGCCGCACCTCTCGTCACTCTTGCCATTTTCCCGGCCGTGATATGGTACGCGTACTCTGCCGCGCATGATGTCCACAGTCGAGGAACGCGCAGCTCCGGCGCCTCCGGCGGGCCGGGTTTCCGCCGTGTACCTGGTGTTTGGGCTGCTGCTGGTTGCCTTCGCGCTGCGCGCCGGCCTTGCGCTGGCTTATCCCACTCTCGATTGGCCTGATGAAGTCTTCCAGACCACCGAACCAGCGCACCGCCTCGCCTTCGGCAACGGTGTGGTGACCTGGGAGTGGCGCGAGGGCACGCGCAACTGGGCGCTTCCCGCCGTGCTGGCCGGCATCATGCGGGCGACGGCGTGGACGGGCGCGGGCTCTTCCGGTTACCGGCGCGCAATTGCCTTGATCCTGGGCGCGCTTTCGCTGACGGTGGTGTGGTTCGGTTACAAGTGGGGAAGCCGCGAGTTTGGCGCGCGTGGAGGCGCGCTGATCGCGATCGTCTGCGCCGCCTGGTATGACCTGGTTTACTACGGCCCCAAGCCGCTGAACGAGGTGATCGCCGCCCACCTGCTGATCGCGGGCTTGTATCTCGGCTACTGGGCTGAGGTGCGCTCGCGAACTTCGCGACTGGTCGTTGCCGGCCTGCTGCTGGGAGCGGTGGTGGGTCTGCGAATGCAATTAGCGCCGGCAGTCCTGGTGGCGCTGCTGTTTATCTGCTACCGGTTGCCGCGATCGCGCTGGACGCCGGTGCTCGCCGCTGCCGCGCTGGCGTTCGCGGCGTTTGGCGTGCTGGACGCCATCACCTGGGGATCTCCATTCGCTTCCTACTTGCGCGCCCTGAATGTGAACCTGGTACAGGCCAAAAGTGCGCACTACGGGATTGTTCCGTGGGATTCTTATTGGGGCCTTTTGATTTTCAGAGTTGGATGGCTGCTGCCGTTTTCACTGTGGGGAGCGCGGCGCAGCCCAGTCCTGGCGGCGGTGGCTGCCGCGGTACTGGTGACGCACAGCGCAATCGGCCACAAGGAATATCGTTTTATCTATCCGGCCGTGGTTCTGCTGGTGATGCTGGCAGGCTTCGGAATCGCCGACCTGCTTGCGCGCCTGCAAAAATCTTCGCAGCCCAGCGCCGGCGCGGTTGGCATAGTGGCCGTCGCGTTGGCGTGCCTATCGGCCTACGCGTGTCACACGGCGCAGCTTTCCAGCAAGTATGACCCGGCCCTGACGGCGTTCTCCCATCTCAGCCGCGACTCGAATGTCTGCGGGGTGGGCCTGCGCGGGCCCTGGTTCTGGTCGGGCGGCTATACCTATCTTCATCGCCACGTTCCCATCGTGCCGGCCAAGGACGAAGCCTCGGTTGCCGCCAACCACGCGGCGTTCAATGTGCTGGTCGCCATCGACGGCCTGCCGGAGCACCCGGCGGACTTCACGCTGGAGCGTTGCTGGCGTCATGCCTGCATCTACCGGCGCCCGGGCGGCTGCACCCCCGACGCGGCGCACGAGTTCAATGCCTACCTGCGCGCAAACGGCTTGTAAGCTCTCTTGCTGCATCGTTTACCATGAACAGGTGCTCAGCTGCAGCCGACAGCGCAAGCTGATAGCTGAAGGCTGATTGCTTTCCTCATGTCCTTCGAACTCTTCATCGCGTCGCGCTACCTGCGTGCCAAACGGCGTCAAGCTGTCATCGGCGTGATTACGGCCATTTCCATCATCGGAGTGACTGCCGGAGTTGCGTCGCTGATCATCGCGCTCGCCATCAACAATGGTTTTCGCCAGGACCTGCAAAATCGCCTGCTGGGCTCGACCTCGCACGTGCAACTGCTGCGCGTGGAGAGCGACGGCATTCGCAACTGGCAAGCGCTGCTGGCGCGATTGCGGAAAGAGCCGCACGTGGCCGCGGCGTCGCCGGCGATCTACGAGCAGGTGCTGGTGTCGCGCGGGGCGCGGGCCAAAGGCGCCATCCTGAAGGGGATCTTGCCGGAGTACGAGCGCAAGGTCAGCGACATGCTGAAGAACGTGACCGCAGGCTCGGCGGCGGCGCTGGAACCGAACCCGGCCGAGAGCGGCCGGGCTACGACCCGCATCGCAGTCGAAATTGCCCGATGCGCTCAACCGGAGCGCGGCGCTTCCTCCCATCATCCTCGGCAAGGACATGGCAGACGATCTTGGCGCCACGGTCGGGTCGGTGGTCATGGTCATCAGCCCGCAAGGCGAGCTCACGCCCTTCGGCCTGGTGCCCAAGTACGAGCGCTTCAAGGTGGCGGGCATTTTCAACTCCGGCTTCTTTGATTACGACAGCTCGTGGGCGTTCATCCGGCTCTCCGACGCGCAGCAGCTGTTCGGACTCGGCGACCTGGTTTCGGTGATCGAGTTCAAGATCGACGACATCTACCGCGCCGCGCAGGTGGGCAACGAGCTGCAGCACGCGGCCGGGCCGGGCTTCATGGCCACCAACTGGATGGAGCAGAACCGCGCGCTGTTTCGCGCACTGCGACTGGAGCGCGTGGTCACCTTCATCACCATCGGGCTGATCGTGTTCGTCGCCGCGCTCAACATCCTGATTTCGCTGATCATGATGGTCATGGAAAAGACGCGCGACATCGCGGTGCTGATGTCGATGGGAGCGAAGCAGCGCCAGGTGCGGCGCGTGTTCATCTCCCAGGGCGTGCTGATCGGAATTGTCGGGACGGCGCTCGGACTGGCGGTGGGATATGCCCTCTCCTGGGCAGGCGGACACTACCATTTCATCTCGCTTTCGCCGGAGGTGTATTCGATTGATTACGTCCCCTTTGCGCCGCGAATCGTGGACGGGATCTGGGTGGCGGCGGTGGCAATTGCTGTCTCTTTTGTCGCAACTATTTATCCCTCGTGGTCGGCGTCGCGGATTTTGCCGGCGGAGGCGCTGCGCTACGAGTAGTACCCAGACTTAATCACGAAGGTAATAAAGCAGCGCTCAACATGAGGCCGCGACCGGTGGCATGATAGTCAAAGCGCCGGCCGGATGTGGGTTTTCAGCAAAGTAGCTGGTGATTGTTGCACCGCAGGAGAAAGCGCCTGCATCCAATGGAAAAGACTGAAATCTTGCGGGCGGACAGGCTGAAAAAGGTGTTTCGCTCGGGCCGGTCCGACCTGGTGCTCTTTGACAACTTGTCCTTCCGGGTGTTGACGGGAGAAATGGTAGCGATCGTGGGGCAGTCGGGCGCCGGAAAATCCACCCTGCTGCACATCGTCGGAGCGCTTGATAGGGCTTCCGAAGGTGACGTATACTGCGCCCAAGTAAAGCTCCAAGCGCTGAGCGACGAAGCGGCAGCCGAATTTCGCAACCGCGAAATCGGGTTTGTCTGGCAGTTTCATTATTTGCTGCCCGAGTTCACCGCGGCGGAGAACGTGGCTATGCCCTTGATGATACGAGGGCAAGCACGGAGCGAGGCGGAAGCCGAGGCGGTGCGGTGGTTGCGCGAGGTGGGGCTGGAGGATCGGGCACACCATCGCTCAGGTGAGCTTTCCGGGGGCGAGCAGCAGCGGGTCGCCCTTGCCCGGGCCCTGGTGACGAGGCCACAATTGCTATTGGCAGACGAACCAACCGGCGATCTGGACAACCGGACTGCTGAGGCGGTTTTTGATTTGATTGCCAGGCTACATCGCGAGTGCGGGCTTACCTCCCTGATTGCCACCCACAACCTTGCGTTTGCGCGCCAATGCAGCCGCGTGATGCGGCTGGAGGCAGGGCGACTGGAGGAGGTCTCTCCGGGATCGCTGCCAATGGTATGAAGATTGCTTCCAGCGGTAGGGACGAGTTCCGCTTCGTATACGAGCCTAGGCGGGGTATCGTAGGCAAGTGGGGGTGAGAGGCTCTTAGGTCATGCGGAGAATAACCAATGTTTGAACGGTACACGGAAAAAGCCAGGCGCGTCATTTTCTTTGCCCGGTACGAGGCCAGCCAGTTCGGCTCGCCTTACATTGAGACCGAGCACCTGCTGCTGGGCTTGCTGCGCGAAGACAAGGCGCTGACCAATCGTTTCCTGCGCTCGCACGCCTCGGTGGAGTCGATCCGGAAGCAGATTGAAGGGCACACGACCATTCGCGAGAAGGTATCGACCTCGGTCGACCTGCCGCTCTCCAACGAATGCAAGCGCGTGCTCGCCTACGCCGCCGAAGAAGCCGAGCGCCTGTCGCACAAGCACATTGGGACCGAGCACCTGCTGCTGGGCCTGTTGCGCGAAGAGAAATGTTTCGCCGCCGAAATCCTGCACGAGCGCGGGCTGCGCCTCTCTACTATCCGCGAGGAGCTGGCGCGCAGCACGCAGGAAAAAGCTACGCCGCAGCGCAACCGCGAATCGTCGCTCTTGAGCGAGTTCTCCCGCGACCTGACCCAGGCCGCCATGGACAACCAGCTCGATCCCCTGGTGGGACGCGAGCAGGAGCTGGAGCGCGTGGTGCAGATTCTCTGCCGCCGCACCAAGAACAATCCGGTGCTGATCGGCGAACCGGGCGTGGGCAAGACCGCCATCGTGGAAGGACTGGCGCAGCGCATCGCCGACGGCGAAGTCCCCTCCTTCCTGTCCGACAAGCGCATCCTGGGGCTGGATCTTTCGCTCATCGTTGCCGGCACCAAGTACCGCGGCCAGTTCGAAGAGCGGCTGAAAACCATCATGAAGGAGCTGATGGAGTCGCAGAACGCCATCATCTTCATCGACGAGCTGCACACGCTGGTGGGCGCGGGCTCGGCCGAGGGCTCGCTCGATGCGGCCAACATCCTGAAGCCGGCGCTGTCACGCGGAGAGATCCAGTGCATCGGCGCGACTACGCCCGGCGAATACCGCAAGTCCATCGAGAAGGACCGCTCGCTGGAGCGCCGCTTCCAGTCGGTGAAAGTGCCGCCTCCGACGGAAGAAGATGCGGTAAAAATCCTGAACGGCATTAAAGATCGTTACGAGAAGTTCCACGCGGTCAGTTACACCGACGAGGCGGTGGGCTTCGCCGTGTCGCACTCCAACCGCTATATCCCCGACCGTTTCCTGCCTGACAAGGCCATTGACCTGATCGACGAGGCGGGCGCCCGGGTGAAGCTGCGCCAGACCTCGCTGCCCGACGAGATCACCGAGGTGCAGAAGCGCATCAAGTTCATCGTCCACCGCATGGAGAACGCGATTGCGAACCACGAGTTCGAGAAGGCGCGCTTCTACTCGGACGAGGAGCGCAAGGAACGCGAGAACCTGCGCGGCCTGCGCGAGAAATACCATCTCGACGAATCTTCCACCGGCGTGGTCGGGCGCGAGGACATCGAGGACGTGGTCTCCCGCTGGACCGGCGTGCCGATCATGTCGATCAAGGAAGAGGAATCGCAGAAGCTGCTGCGCATCGAAGACGAGCTGCACAAGCGCGTCATCTCGCAGGAAAAGGCGATCTCGGCCTTGGCCCGCGCCATTCGCCGCAGCCGTGCTGGACTGAAATCTCCCAATCGGCCCATCGGATCGTTCCTGTTCCTGGGACCGACCGGCGTGGGCAAGACGGAAGTGGCGCGCACCCTGGCGCAATTCATGTTCGGCAGCGAGAAGTCGCTGGTGCGCTTCGATATGTCGGAGTTCATGGAGAAGCACTCGGTCAGCAAGCTGATCGGTTCGCCTCCGGGATACGTCGGCTACGAAGAGGGCGGCCAGTTGACGGAGCGCGTGAAGCGCGCGCCTTACTCCGTGGTGCTGCTGGACGAAATCGAGAAGGCGCATCCCGACGTGTTCAACATCCTGTTGCAGGTGTTTGAAGACGGCCAGTTGACCGACGGGCTGGGCAACACGGTGGATTTCAAGAACGCGATCATCATCATGACCTCCAACATCGGCGCCCGCCACTTGCAGAAGCGCAAGGGGCTGGGCTTCGAGGCGCAGGGCGAGGATGCGGTTTCCAAGAACGTCGAGGACATGGTGCGCAACGAAGTGAAGCGCACCTTCAACCCCGAGTTCCTCAATCGCCTGGACGAGGTCATCCTGTTCAGCTCGCTCAGCGAGCAGGACCTGATCGCCATCGTCGAGCTGATGGTCACGCAGTTGAACCAGAACCTCTCGCAGAAATCGATCACCGTGACGGTGAACGAAGACGCGCGCAAGTGGATCCTGGACAAGACGCTGGTGGACCGCAGCTACGGCGCGCGTCCGCTTCGCCGCGCCTTGCAGAAGTACATCGAGGACCCGCTGAGCGAAGCCCTCATCCAGGGCGCCATCAACGTTCGTCCGGCGTTCCTGGAGGTTTACCTCGACAGCGACCGCCTGTTCTATCGCCAGGTGGGCGAGGAAAAACAGGAGGGCGTGCTGCTGTACAGCAATTAGCCGTGAGCTTTGCCGCTCACGTAGGGGCGGCCGCCCTCGGCTGCCCCTAAACAGATCAGCCACCGGACTTCCGGTGGCTGTTTTTTTTTGAAATTTTGGCTCAGCTTGTCAGATGCGCCGGCGGAAGCCTGCCAGGCACAGGCCCCCGGTGAGCAGCAGGAGCACGGAGGCTGGCTCCGGCGTTATCGCCGTAAAGCCCGAGATGGTGACCGTCGATGCTCCATAAGTGCCGTGGTTCAAGCTGAACGTGCCGTGCTTGAAATCGGGCGAGGTTGTCCCGCTGAACAGCGTCGAGCCGAACCCGATCGCCAGTACCGACGAGCAGTCGGGCGCGCAGATCCCGATGCCGCCTCCCGAGAAGTACGAGCCAAAAAATTTCAGGGCGCCAGTGATCGCGGTGCCGTTCTCAGAAATCGTCACTCCGGGGACGACAAAGCCCACAGTCAGGCCGAGCGGATTAATGGACAGGCCGGGAGCGTCGTCGGGGAGCGACCAGGTGAACGTGTTCGCGCCATTGGTCAGAGTGAAGGTGTAGTTGTAGGTATCGGCAGCAGCGCTGGCGGTGAACAGGAAAACGCACGCCACAGCGCATGCAAGCAGCTTCAGCCGCATGTCGCACCCCCTGGATTTCTTGGCTAGGCCGGATCTCGATGACTGGGCCGGGATCCCTATTTTGTCAGGTGGGCTAGACCATTCGGCTTAGCCCAATAGACTAGTCCAATCGATTAACCCAGCACGTGCCATGCCGATATCTTTCCCTGAGTAATTAACAACTTGCGCTGGAATCACAGGCCTGGAGATGCAAAGTTTTGCACTTCGAGTGGAAATCCCCAAACCGCCAACCGGTCAGCGGCAGAAGGAGGGAGGTGCCAAAAAAATGGCCGCCGGAAGACCGGGGGCCGCTCGGTTTCAGCGATTATCCTGCGGGCTACGCCACGTCCTTGTCGGGAAGATACTCGGCGGGAACATCGTCTTCCGGCACTTCGCGGGTGGTGACTTCCGAGACGTCCGCATCCTTGGCGTCTTCTACTCCTGCGACCGCATCGGCCTCGAACGCGTTCCCTTCCTCCGCCAATTCCTCCACGCTTTCGGAGTCGGCGTCGGCCACGTTGCCGATCTGCTGAATGTCGCCGGATTGCCCGGCTGAGTTCGCTCCAGTTTCATCCTGCTTGCGCTGTTTTGTCCTGGCCATGGGTTTGCTCTCCTCATGTTCAGATGCCACGCGGGCCCACAGGCGGCAGAAAAAGATTGGGAGGTTTAGTGCCGCTTGAAGAATTGGACCGCGCGTTCGTGGGCCTCTGCCTTTTCCCGCGAGCTGAAGGTGCCCAGGTTGCGTCGTTTGCCGGTCTTAGGGTCCTTCTTGCGCGAGTACAGCCGGTACTCACCGGATTTCAGTTTGCGAATCATCGTTCTCCCAAAACCTCTCACCGATGGTGATGCCTGATCGGAATCGGGAGGATGCCGGCAAGCGAGCAGGCCCACACTTGCCCTGGGGCAGGCAAGTGTGGGAGTCAAAGCGGAGTGTTTCTGTAAGAGGCCGCGCGATCTCAGCGGCCGTAGAGTTCCACTGCGGGCCGGTTACGCCAGTTGCCCTTGGCATACCAGAGTTCCACGCTGCTCAGATTCCGACGCTCGCCGCGCAGGTCAATGGCGCGGGTCTGGCCGCCGGCGGGAATCCGCTGGCGCACCTGGAGTTCTTCCGCGGCGCCGTTTCCGTAGTGCACCACCACGCGCCGGAACTCGACCGCGCCACCGCGAACCCGGAGCTGGATCTCGTGGAACGGGCGTTCCGAATGCGACACCCTGATGGTGTCGTGGTCCGCGCTGCCATCCACGTGGGCGGTGCCGAGCAGATCCCAGTTGCGATACCTCTGGCGGCCCCTCTGGCCCATTCCCGCTTGCGGCAGCAGGAGCAGTAACGCCAGGCAGCAGAGTGCAGCGATTCCCGATTTCCGCATAATGCCTCCTTGCTCATAAGGTGTCTGGATTCGGTTTGCGGCGCGAGATTGTAGCACACGGAATCGCGCGCCTCACCCCGACGGGCCCGCTGGCTAGCGCGGCTCGTTGGCGGAAGCGGGAACCTTGAAGTCGCCACCCTCGTCGCCGGCGGCGAGGGTGGGTGGGGGCTGAGAGCGGGGCGAGGCGTGCGGCTGCTGTGCCAGGGCGATCAGCGGTTTCAGCGCTTCAATGGAAATTCCCAGCGTGCCGCCGACGAAGCCGTCAATGTAAGCGGCGTTCACTCCGATCACCTGTCCCTGGGAGTTGAACACCGGGCCGCCGCTGCCCCCTTGGGCGGTGGGTGCGTCGTAGATGAGCTTATCTTCCACCACGTCGCCCAGATGGCCGTAGGTGGCCGAGGGCCGGATGAGATAGTGTTGCGCCAGGTCACGGGCGATCTCGACGGTCTCGTGCGAGTACGCCAGCCGCCGGTAAATCTTGCGCGGCGATTTCGCCAACATCGCGGTCACGCCCATGGGATAGCCCACCACGACGACAGCGTCCCCCGGAACCGCGCCGTTGGTGGCCAGCGGCAGGGGACGCGGCGAATCGTCTCCCGCGGCGGTGGAAAAGTGGACCACGGCGAGGTCGTGGGTGTTCGACACCTGCACATCGCTCAAGGCCACCGGGTTGGAGTGGCCGGGGAAGAAGGCGATCAGCTTTTCCAGCTTGGGTACGGCCCCGAGGCGGATTTGCGCCTGGTCTTGGTCGTCGTCATACCAGGGCTCGACCACGTGCCGGTTGGTGGCGATGATGCCATCGGAGACCACGAAGCCGGTGCCCGAAACGCGGGTGCGCAACGGCCGCCCACGATGCATGCCCCACTTCGGACGCAGCGAGTACAGCGCGTAGATGTAGCAGATGGAATCGCGGTGGCGCGCCACCACCACGCTGGGCATGGCCTGTTCCTGCGCCAGGCGGCTGACTTCGGCGGAGAGGCGCGTCACCGTTTCCGCGACTTGCGCATCGTGGCGGGCCAAGGCCGGCATGCGCACCGCGGCGGTGGCGGCAAGCAGGATCAGCGCGAGCAGCACTCCGGGGAAGAATGTGCGCGCGGCGGAGACGATCTTGTTCCAGAATCTCACGCAGCACAGCCCGGCTGGTTGGCCCGGCTATGTGATTGGATTCTTAGTACCGACCAAGGATGCCTCCCGGAACAGGTTGCAAGCGTAAACAGTCGGATTGCCGAACTGCGGAACTGCGGAATTGCCGAACTGCTCCGAGGCTCAATGCAGCCAGATCAATTCTGCAGTTCGGCACTCCGGCAATTCGGCAATTGGGATCAGTCGTTGGCGGCAGCGGGATCGTCGTCGATGCCGAGCAGCTTGCCCATTTCCTCGTAGAGGAAGCCTTCACCGGGGCGGTACGGTTGCACCCAGACGCCGTTGATGACGAACTGCGGGATGGCGCGCTTGCCAGTGCGGGCGATAATTTCCTGCGCCGCTCCGGGTGTCTGCTCGATATCCACTTCCTTGTATTGAATGTTGTGCTTGGCCAGAAAACGCTTGGCAATGCGGCAGTCCGGGCACCAGTTGGATGAGTACACGATCAGTTCCATTCGGTTCAACGAGTCCTCAGGATTTCGGGGATGCGGGCTTAAACCCGCTAACAGAGTAGATGATGCGGAAGACGATTGGACGCGGAAAATCAGGCGCCGCAGTCGTTACTTTGGTACCCTCCGCGCCCCTATTTCCGGGCGAAGCGGCGGATCCAGCCCGGTTCGCGAACATTCTCTTCTTCCAGGCGCCTCAGGCGAGCCGCCATGATGCCGGAGCGTCCCAGGTAACCAACGATCTGCTTTGGGTCGGTGCGGCTGACCACCGGGAGGCGCCCAACCCGGTTGTGCAGCATCTTCTCGGCAGCGGCGTAAAGCAACTCGTCCGGATAGGTGACGACCAGGCTCTTGCTGCCGGCCTCGCGCACGGTCATGCCTCCGGCCGGGTCCTGTTCCAGGGCGCGCAGCAGGTCGCCACGGGTCACGATGCCGGTCAGGCGCGCGTCGGCATCCACCAGCGGCCAGGCATCGTGCCGGATCAGCCGAGGATCGCGCGAGGCCAGCCGCGTCGCCAGTTCCCCGACCGTCATGGTGTCGGGAACCGTGGAAACGTCCGTCGACATGGTCTCGGAAACCGCCACCGATTGCAGCACGTCAGGCTCGTAATCCTGGTGGATGTGCAGGCCGCGGCGCGCCAGCTTCTCCGTCATGATCGAGGTGGAGGTGAAGAACATGGCAATGCCATCGGCGATCACGCACACCAGCATCAGCGGCAGCACGGAGTTGTAGTCGCGCGTTATTTCGAAGGCGAAGATGATGAACGTAAAAGTGGCGCGCGCGGCGGCGCCAAACACCGCGCCCATGGCCACCAAGGCAAAAGCGCCAGGAGCAAGATGCGTGCCCAGGCCGTAGTTCAGTCCGAGGGCAAACGCTCCTCCCATGGCGGCGCTGGACATGAACATCGGGGCCAGCAGGCCGCCGGAGGTGCCGGAGCCCAGCGAGACCACCAGCGCCAGGGCCTTGAAGATCATGACCAGGATCAGCGCTTTGAGCATTAGCTGATTGTTGAGGATGGCGGTGATGGTGTCGTAGCCCACGCCGAACACCCGCGGCACGAAGTAGCCGATGATGCCCAGCCCGAGCGCGCCGATGGCCGGCCACCATACGTCGTCGACCGGCAATTTTTCGAACTGGTCTTCCACCCAGTAGAGCAGCTTGCTGAAGCCCACCGCGGCCAGCCCGCACAGGAGTCCCAGCAGCACGTACCAGGGCAGAGCGGCGGGCACGCCGAAATCCACCGGGGAGACCTTGAACATCTGTCCCGGCCCCATCAGTTCGATGTGCACGCTGGTGGCGATGGTGGATGCAATGACCAGCGGAATGAAGGAGCGCGACTTGAACTCAAACAGCAGCAACTCGATGGCGAGCACAACGGCGGCAATGGGAGTATTGAAGGTGGCAGCCATGCCGGCGGCCGCGCCGCAAGCCAACAGCACCTTGCGCTCGGCGGCGGTCATATGAAAAACCTGGCCGACCAAGGACCCGATAGAACCTCCGGTCTGGATGATGGGACCTTCGGCGCCGAAGGGTCCTCCGGTGCCGATGGCAATGGCGGCCGACAGAGGCTTCAGGATGGCGACCTTGGGTTCGATCCGGCTGCGACTGATGAGCACCGCCTCCATGGCCTCGGGAATACCGTGGCCGCGGATTTTCGAGGAGCCGTATTTTGCCATCACGCCGACAATCAGGCCGCCGGCTACGGGGATCACAATCACCCAGGCGCCCAAAGGCGTCGCATCCGGGCTGCGAAAACGAAACGAGAGCTGGTGATAGAAGGAGAGATTGGTGAACAGGCCGATGAGGTTATAGAGCAGGTAAGCGATCAAGCCCGCCGCGGCGCCGATGGCGGCGGACAGGAACGATATCAGCAGCGTGCGGAATTTGACCGCCGTGGGCACCGGGCCTTCCACCAGGGCGGAGACACTTCCACTGAGCGCGGAAGAATCGTCGGGATTGCGCTGCGGAAAAGGGAGAGGGTTCGATTCGCCGGGGCGAACGGGTTCGGTCATCCTGTGTTGTCACCTCAACTGCGACGTGCTTTTCTTGTTCGCGACGTTCCGTTCCGGGTGGCGACATCGCGCATCACGCGTTTGAGTGCCGCGACCAGGTAGGGGGCCACCTCGCGGTATTCCGCCCAATGGCGGAGCGCCATCTCCTGCAGCAGCTTGTCGCCGCGCGGGCTCAGCTCGAGCAGCACTTCGCGCCGGTCGGATTCGCTGCGGCGGCGCTTGATCAGCCCGCGGCCGGCAAGACGGTCCACCAGTTCTACTGTACTGTGATGCTGAATCTGCAGCCGCTCGGCCACTTCTCCGATGCGAGGGCGGACATCCTCGGGCAGCCCCTTGAGCGCCAGCATGAGCTGGTACTGCTGCGGCTCCAGCCCCCCGGCGCGCGCTGTGTCTTCGCTGAAGCGCAGGAAACGGCGAATCTGGTAACGGAATTCAGCCATCACGTTGTAATTCGGCTGTAAGTTGCCGCGCGGGCTCATAAGATTACCCCCTGTTCGAAAGTCCTGGCCGCCAGTTCGAGGAACATGGCTGCACTGGCGCCTGGCTCGGATCTGCCTCAAACCGGTGTTTCGAACCGCACTGCGAATCGGGACCGGGCACGCACCCCACTGCGTGCTGCGGGATTTGGAAAATCTTAGCGCAAGAACAGGGAAATTCAATCCTGATACGATGTATTTTCCGTTTGTACCACTTTTGTGCACCGGGAACGCTGCCCCAGCCGTGATGGTCCCAGACGGCGGGTTAGGCGGCGCGGGCTGCTGGATTTAGAATGGCAGGTTCGCGGTCTTAGTGCTGGAGGTCCATTGATCGCCCGCTACACGCTTCCGGAGATGGGACGAATCTGGAGCGAGGAAAACAAGTTTCGCCAGTGGCTGGCGGTGGAGATCGCAGCCACCGAAACCCTGGCGGAAGCCGGACTGGTGCCTCGCGGGGCGGCCAAGACGATTCGGCAGAAGGCCGATTTCGAGCTGGCGCGCATTCACCAGATCGAGGCGGAAGTGAAGCACGACGTCATCGCCTTTACCACCGCGGTGGCGGAGAAGATCGGCCCGGAGTCGCGCTGGCTGCATTATGGCCTCACCTCCAACGACGTGGTGGACACGGCACAGTCGCTGCAGGTGAAGGCGGCGTCGGCCATCATCCTGGACGACCTCAAGCGGCTGCGCGACGTGTTGCGGCGTCGCGCCTTCGAATTCCAGCACACCCCGATGGTTGGCCGTACCCACGGCATGCACGCCGAACCCATCACCTTCGGCCTGAAGCTGGCCAACTGGTACTCCGAAATCGAACGCGACCTGGCGCGCTTTGAGCGGGCGGCGGAGGAGATGAGGGTCGGCAAGTTCTCCGGCGCGGTGGGCAACTTCGCGCACCTCGATCCGGAGCTGGAGGAAAAGATCTGCGGGCGGCTGGGCCTGGAGGCGGCGCCGATTTCTTCGCAGGTCATCCAGCGCGACCGCCACGCCAACTACCTGGCGACGCTGGCGGTGATCGCCTCGTCGCTGGAAAAAATCGCAGTGGAGCTGCGCCACTTGCAGCGCACCGAGGTGCGCGAGGCGGAGGAGTTCTTCAGCGAAAAACAGAAGGGCTCGTCGGCGATGCCGCACAAGCGCAACCCGGTGAATTTTGAGCAGGTCAGCGGGCTGGCGCGGGTGGTGCGATCCAACGCGCAGGCGGCGCTGGAAAACGTGGCGCTGTGGCACGAGCGCGACATCTCGCATTCCTCGGTCGAGCGCATCATCCTTCCCGATTCCACGACCCTTGTCGATTACATGCTGGCCAAGATGGCGAACCTGGTCGAGACGCTGCTGGTCTATCCCGAGCGCATGAAGGCGAACCTGGAAAGCTCGGGCGGGCTGGTGTTCAGCGGACAGCTGCTGCTCGACCTGGTGGAGGCCGGCGGCCTGACGCGCGAGGATGCCTACCGCATGGTGCAGCGCAACGCGATGAAGGCGTGGCAGGACGGAGCCAACTTCCGCGAATTGATCTCCGCCGAGCCGGGCATCAAGTCGCGCATGTCCTGGAAACAGATTGAGCGCGCGTTTGATTTGCAGCGCCAGCTGCGAAATGTGGACAAGATCTTCGTGCGGGTGTTTGGTGTCGGCAATGCCCGGAAGAAAATTAAGAATTAAAAATGCCGAATGAGGACTTCGATAATTCGGGCTCTTCACTCTTCAATCTTCATTCTTCAATCTTCATTCTCAATTCATCCGCGCCTTTCCAATCTTCGATCTCAGTATCCCGTACATCCTGGCATCGCGCGGGCGGCCATGCAGAAATATGTTCTGCCGCAGCACGCCTTCGAATGTCATGCCGGCTTTTTCCATC
Organism: Terriglobia bacterium; assembly: GCA_963797035.1. Classification (GTDB taxonomy): domain Bacteria; phylum Acidobacteriota; class Terriglobia; order Terriglobales; family Acidobacteriaceae; genus JAIQGF01. The sequence continues at coordinate 31,637 of CAWCOC010000013.1, read as the reverse complement.
ACCCGCGAGGAGGCGATATTCGCGACGTCGCACCGCGCCTCTACGCGGTTGAGCTGCAGGGCGCCGAACCCGTAATCGAGCATAGCGCGCACCGCTTCGGGGGTCAGTCCCTGACCCCAATATTGACGGGACAACGCGTAGCCGATCTCGCCGCGGGCGTGCATCACGCTGATCTCGTGAAAGGCGCAGCTGCCGACGATTACGCCATCGCCCCAGTGCTGTAGGCCCCAGGCCGGCGCGCGTCCCTCTGCGTATCCCGCCAGGGTGCGCTCGAGATACTCGTGGGTGTCGGCAATCGTCCGATGCGGCTCCCAGAAAACAAATGGCGTCATCTGCGGATCGCGAGCGTAGGCGAAGATGGCCTCGGCATCCTCCATGCGCAAGCGCCGCAGCAGAAGCCGCGGCGTGCGAAGATCGGGAAAATTGCGGATTGCGTCGGGCAGGGCCGCCGGCTGCATGGGCGCAGGTTACCACGGTGGCGGACGCGTGGGCGGAGTTGCTACACTCCGGCGCATGAAAATCGGCTCTCAACTGTCCGCCCTCGGTTCTCGGCTATCCGCGGTTGCGCGCAGCTTCCTGCTGGTGGTTGTCCTCTGTTCCTGCCTGGCAAGCCCTTTGCACGCGCGCGTGCTGCGCGTCGAAATTGCTTCGCGCCAGGACGTGCTCGACGGCCGTGCCTTCGGTAATGTGGGGGCCTATGAGCGCATCCGGGGCAAGGTCTATTTTGCGATTGCGGTCAACAACCGGCACAACCGGCGGATCGTCGATCTCGACAAGGCCGTGAACCTGAAAAACGGCGAGGTGGAGTTCTGGTCCGACTTCGTGGTGGTGCGCCCCAAGCAGATGGAGCGCGGCAACGGGTCCATGCTGCTGGAGGTGCCCAACCGCGGGCGCTCGCGCATCATCGCATTGGTGGACGGCGGCGATTGGGACTTGAGCAAGAGCGCGGGCGATGGCTGGCTTCTGGCCAACGGATTTACCTTGGCGGCGCTGGGCTGGCAGTGGGACGCGGTGGGCGAGGACGCGCTGCACATGTCCGCCCCGATCGCGAAGGACAACGGCAAGACGATCACCGGCCTGCTGCGCGGCGATGTCATGCTCTCGCGGCCTACGGAGCAGATCCCGCTCGGGCACCTGATTATTGGGATGATCGGCGGCAGCGAATACCCGGTCTCCGATCCCAACGACGAGCGCAACGTGCTCACCGTCCGCGATTCGCGGTCGGCAGCGAGGACCGTCATTCCGCGCGCGCACTGGAAGTTCGGGCGCGTGATCAACGGAAAATTCGAGGACAGCAATCGCTACATCCATCTGGCGGGAGGATTCCAGCCGGGCAAGATCTACGAATACGTTTACGTCGTATCCGACCCGGTGGTCGCCGGCCTGGGGTTTGCCGCCGTGCGGGATTTCGCCTCCTACGTGAAGCACGACCGGCAGGCCGTCGCTCCCGTGGCCCGCGTGATTGGCGAGGGGATTTCGCAGAACGGCCGCTTCCTGCGCGATTTCCTGTACCAGGGATTCAACGCCGACGAGCAGGGGCGCAAGTCACTGGATGGCGTGCTGGCGCACGTGGCGGGCGCCGGCCGCGGCAGCTTCAACTATCGTTTTGCGCAGCCTTCGCGCGATGCGCAGCCCACCTCGTCCGTCTTTTTCCCCACCGACATCTTCCCGTTTACCGACCGGACGGAGGTCGATCCGGAGACGGGAGCCAAGGCGGGGCTGCTCGACCGCGCCGTCAAGGAAAAGGTGGCGCCGAAGATTTTCTTTTCCAATACTTCCTACGAGTACTGGGGACGCGCCGCGTCACTCATCCACACCACCGCCGACGGCAAGCGCGACGCGTCGATTTCGCCGACGGTGCGCATCTATCACTTCACCGGGCTGCAGCACTTCTCCGTTCCGTTTCCGCCGGAGAAGGGGAAGGGCGACCTGCTGGGTCAGCAACCGCAGTCGGCGCTTCCGGTGAAATATTTCTGGCGCGCCATGATCCACAACATGGGAGCCTGGCTGCAGAGCAACACGGCGCCGCCGGAAAGCCGGTATGCCAGGATTTCCGATGGGACCCTGGTACCGCTGGAGAAGTACGCGTTCCCATCGATTCCCGGGGTGAACCGCGCCCACGAGGCCAACCGGGGACAGCGTCTGGATTTTGGTCCGGACTGGCGCGATGGCATCCTCAGCCTGCAACCGCCAAAAGTGGGGAATCCATTTCCGGTACTGGTTCCGCAGGTGGATGAAGATGGAAACGAGCGCGCCGGCATCCGCTTGCCGGAGCTCAGTGTTCCGCTGGCGACCTATGCCGCCTGGAACCTGCGCGATCCTTCCATCGGAGCGCCCGATCAGCGCGTCTCTTTTGAATGCTCGTTCATTCCTTTCCCGAAGACTGCCGAGGAGAAAAAACAGAAGGGCGACCCGCGCAAGTCCATTGCCGAGCGCTACAGCGGGCGCGATGACTACCTGAAACGATTCCGTGCGGCCCTCGATGAACTGATCAAGCAGCGCTACCTGCTGGAGCAGGACCGCGATGCGCTGATAAAGTTGGGCGAGCAGGGGTGGGAACAATTGAGCAAGTAGCTGGATGGTGTGGCACACGCGCCCTCGCGTGTGCCGTGTTGCTTAGTGCTCATTCTGAGCACAATCCAAAAATTTACAGCGTGGTGTCATTCCGAGCGTAGCGAGGAATCTGCTGTCGTCGCCACCCGACCTGCCCTTGCACACAACAGATCCCTCGCTACGCGAGGGATGACACAACGAATAAATAAGACTAGAAACCGAAAACCGGAAACTCGAAACCGAAACCTGGAAAACTCGAAACTGTTTCTTCACCCGCTGTGGCGGATGTGCATCACGTCGCCGTCCTTCACCACATAGTCCTTGCCTTCCAGGCGCAGCGTGCCCTTGGCGCGCGCGTTGGCCTCCGAGCCGGCCTCCAGAAGCTGGTCCCAGTGGATGGTCTCAGCACGAATGAAGTGATGCTCCAGGTCGGTGTGGATCACGCCGGCTGCGTTCACCGCCCGGGTGCCGTTCTCGATCGTCCAGGCGCGGCACTCGTCCTCGCCGACGGTGAAGAACGAAATCAGGCCAAGCAGTTCGTAGGTTTTGCGCACCAGGCGGGCCAGTCCGCTCTCCTGCATGTCGTAGCTGGCGAGAAACTCGGCGGCATCGGCATCGGACATCTCAGTCAGTTCGGCTTCGACCTTGCCGGCAATGGCGGTGGCGCCTGTTCGGGGGCGGGTGATGAGTTCCTTCAGCTTGAACTTCTCCACCGCCTGCTCCAGTTCGCGGCCCAGCTCCGGGCTTTCGCCGATGTTGAGCACGTGGAGGATGGGCTTTTCGCTCAGGAACATGAAACCGCGGATGCGCTTCTTGTCCTCCGAGGTCATCTCCATTTCGCGCAGCGGGCGCTCCTGCTCCAGGAATGCCTGGCAGCGCTGCAGCAGATCGGACTCCCGCTCCAGCTCCGCCGTTTTTTGTTTCTTCAAATCCTTTTGCAGACGCTCGATGCGCTTCTCCACCTGGCCCAGGTCGCTGACCATGAGGTCGAAATCCACGTTCTGAATGTCGCGCAGCGGGTTGATGTCGCCGACGTGCGCGATGGCGGGGTCGTCGAACGCGCGCACCACGTGCGCGATGGCGTCCACCTGGCGGATATTGGCGACAATGGAATCGCTCAGCCCGGCGCCGGCTTTGGCCTCCGCTTTGGAGGAGTGCGCCGGCATGGCGGCAACGTCCACGTACTCGACCGAGGCGTGCATCAGTTTGCGCGGGTTGTAGAGCGCGGCCAGCCGATCGAGGCGATCGTCGGGCACCTTGGCAACCCCGACATGCGCCTCCCGCGGGTTCGCGTGTTGCTGCGCCAGCTGCGCCTTGGTCAAGATCTTGAACAGCGAGGTCTTGCCGACCTGCGGCAGACCGATGATTCCAGTCTTCATAATTCAGTAGTCAGCAGCCAGGAGTTAGGAGTTAGCGAGCGCGCTTTACTGCGAATTGCGCATCTCGCTGCAGAGCTATTGATGATACCAATTGCGCCGGAATTAAGCGTGGATCGAAGGCACTCGCCCGCCCACCGCGTTGACAACGGGAATAGTCCAGTTGCGGGCGATGAAGTAAAGCGTCGCCAGGCCGAGCAGCAGAACGATGACTTCCAGCCGCGTGGACCATTGGTGGAGCTGGTTGAAGGCGATGCGGCGCGGGTCGGTGGTGGCAATCTTGTCGATCTCGCCCATCTCGGCGCGCAGGGCGGCCATTTTTGTGCTGATCCCGATCTGTGACCACAGCGTGACCACCACCATGCCGAACACCAGCAGGTTGCGCGCGGCGAAGGCCTGTACGTTGCCGGCGGTGTGATAGGCCTCGAAAAACGAGCAAATCAAAAATACGCCGCCGCACACTACGCCGATCCAGTGCAATGCAGCCAGAGTGCGGGTCACGACCAGGCCGGAGAGATGGCGCGTGGGCAGCAGGCTGAACAGCGCGGGCGCAACCACGAAGGCGAAGAAGATGATCCCGCCCACCCAAACAACCATCGAGAGCAGCATGAAAAAGCGCAGCACCGACATACGTGCTATTCGATGCGCGGTGCTTGCCGGCTGACGTAGTTAATCACCGCTCGCGATCACGATGTCAGCAGGCGAATCGCCAGGCCGCCCGCGCTGAGCAGGAGATTGGCGGTGACCGCCAGCACAACCAGCGTCCACAGCCGGCGTTCGCCGACTTTGGAGGCGGCGGTGAAGTGAGCGATGACGGCCAGCGCGACCGCGAGCACGGTGAACATGGGCGCCACCCACACCGAGGTGAGCACCGCCATTACAGCCCAGCCGATCCCCGCCTCGCCGGTAATCGTCAGGATGGGTGCCAGCAGGAAGGTAAACGAAGGCAGGCAAAACCCGCAGGCAAGCGCGCGCGGAAGCGAATGGGAGTGCGCGATCATGACTCCTCCATGGAGCGCAGTCTGGCGCACCTCCTGGCTTTAAGGCACGTTCACAGCGACAAAACTTTCCTGGGAGCACGACCAAAATGGGACGTCCCAAAATGGCGGCGAGCATCGAATGGAGCGAACTTCCCCAGTTCTGACTTCTGACTTCTGGCCTACACCGGCACCGGGACGCTGTCCACGATCTCGCGCAGGATTTCTTCCCCCTGCTGCGATTTTTTCAAGGTCGAGGAGTAGCGCCCGCTGACCACCACGCGGTGCGCGAACACGTGGACCGCCAGGTTCTTGAAGTCGTCCGGGGTGGCGAAGCTGCGGGAATCGAGGAAGGCCATGCCCTGCGCGGCGCGATACAGCATGATCCCGCCCCGGGGAGAGACCCCGAGCGACAGGTAGGCCGACTCGCGCGTGCGGCTGACCATCGCCATGGCGTATTCCACCAGGGCATCGTCCACCCGCACCCGCGTGACCTCGTCCTGGATGCCGATGACGTCGGCGGCGCTCAGCACCGGGCGCACGCTGTCCAGTTGCGCCGCGCCGGCTTCGGAGCGCAGGATTTCGCGCTCGCTGTCGCCCGCAGGGTAGCCCATGTGGACGCGCATCAGGAAGCGGTCCATCTGCGACTCCGGCAGCGGATAGGTGCCATGGTGCTCGATCGGGTTCTGGGTGGCGATCACCAGGAAGGGTTGCGGCAGGGAATAGGAGTGGCCGTCCACCGTGACGTGCGATTCGTTCATCGCCTCCAGCAGCGCCGATTGCGTCTTGGGCGTAGTGCGATTGATTTCGTCGGCCAGCAGTACGTTGGTAAACACCGGCCCGCGCTTGAACTCGAAGCACTGCTCGACCGCCGAGTACATGGAGATGCCGAGCACGTCGCTGGGCAACATGTCGCTGGTGAACTGGATGCGCTGGAAGGTGCATTCCAGCGCGCGCGCCAGCGCCTGCGCCAGGGTGGTTTTGCCTACTCCGGGCACCCCCTCGATGAGCAAGTGTCCGCGCGCGAACAGCGTGACCAGGGAGAGCCGGATGACCTCATCCTGGCCGCGAATAATGGTACGCAGTGCCGCCCGCAAAGCGGCCGCGCGAGTGGCCGCGCCTGGAATGACATGGGAAGACATTGCAGCGATTGTAAACCAGCTTGGAATCGTCGCCGCGCGCGGAAATGGTCCCAAACCAGGTGACGAAAGTGCCTGCCGGGGCCACGCGGCTTGCAATTCCGGGGTGGTAGGGTAACAATTTGGCCGCGAACCGCCCGAAATCGCGGGCAGCTGCGCGCGTCTCCAATTTCACGAGTCGAAACCAGGGGTCCGCCATGGCCACCTCCCCGGCATGCGGCCAGACCTACGGCCACTACCGCCTCATCGAGCGCATCGGTGAAGGCGCTATGGGCGTGGTGTATCGCGCCCATGACCAGGTCCTGGAGCGAGACGTTGCGCTTAAGATGTTGCCCGCCGGCATGGTTCGCGACGAGTCCACGCGCCGCCGGTTCCGCCAGGAAGCCTTGACGCTGGCGCGCCTCAATCATCCCAACATAGAAACGTTGCACGGTTTTGAAAGCGCCGGCGAAGCCGACTTCCTGGTGATGGAATTCGTGGCCGGGCACACGCTGGCGGAACGGGTTGCGCGCGGGCCCATGAAGCAGGCCGACATACTGGCTTTCGGCATTCAACTCGCCTCCGCCCTGGACGAGGCCCGCAAGCAAGGCGTGGTGCACCGCGATCTGAAGCCAGCCAACATCCTGATAACGCCCTCCGAGCAAGCCAAGGTGCTGGATTTCGGGCTGGCGCGGCTGCTGCCGATGGGCGACCAGTCCACCCAACCGAGTGATTCGCAAACTTCCACGCTGGCCGGCACGCTACCGTACTTGTCGCCGGAGCAGCTTCATGGGCAGCAGCCCGACCATCGCTCCGACTTGTATGCGCTAGGCGTTGTGCTCTACGAGATGTCCACCGGGCAACGTCCGCATGCGCACGCTTCGGTGGGCGCCCTGGTGGAGTCCATTCTTCACCAGGAGCCGGCGCCGGTGCGCTCGCTGAACCCGGAAATTTCTCCCGAGCTGGAAGCGATCATCCGCAAGGCGCTGGATAAAGACCCGAAGCTGCGCTACCAGAGCGCAGGAGATCTCCAGGTGGATATGCAGCGGCTGATCTCGGGCCGAAACCTGGAGCAAGTGGCTCTTCCGGAGCGGCCTGCGGCTCGCACCGGCTGGCTGGCCATTACCGCAATCAGCTTGCTCATGCTCGCCGTGGTGGCGCTGCTCTCATTCTGGCCGCGCCGCGCCGCGCACCCGCTCCCCAGGCGTGGCGCCATCTCGAGCAAGGTGGTAGCCGTGCTGCCGTTTGAGGCGATCGGCGGCAAGCCGGAAAACCAGGCTCTCTGCCGCGGTTTAACGGAATTGCTGACCGCGCGGCTGGCGCAGATCAGCAAACGCTCCGGCGTGGAAGTGGTTCCCAGCAGTGAGGTCCGTTCCCAGGGCGTGAGCACCGCCGAAGACGCGCGCAAGAAACTTGGCGTCACCCTGGTGGTGGAAGGCAGTTGGAACTTCGTGGGCAACAACCAGGTGACCTACAGCCTGGTGGATGTGCAAACGCGCCGCAACCTGAATGCCGCAGTCGTCGATACCGACTTGCGCAACCTCGCCGTCGCCGAGCGCGAGGTCGTGGACAAATTACTCGCCATGCTCAATGTGGAAGCGCGGCCGGAAGAGGCAGCCGGCGCGGCCTCGCGTCCCGATGCCTATGAGTACTACGTGCGCGGGCGCGGTTACCTGCTCGATTATGCCAATCCCGACAACCTGAAATCAGCGATTGCGCTGTTCAACACCGCGATTGAGAAAGACCACGAATTTGCTCTTGCCTATGCCGCGCTGGGCGAGGCGTACTGGCGCCAATTCCAGGAAAACAAGGATGCGGCCGCCATCCCAAGGGCAATGCAAGCGTGCCGCGATGCCTCCCGACTTAATGATCAACTGGCGCCGGTGCACGTAACCTTCGGATTGATTTACCAGGGAACCGGCCGCTACGAGGATGCGGTCAAGGAATTCGGGCGGGCGCTCGACCTGGATCCCACCAGCGACGGGGCCTATCGCGGCCTGGCCTCCTCCTATGCCTCGCTGGGCAAAATGAAGGAGGCGGAAGACGCTTACCGCCGCGCCATCGACATTCACAAGGACTACTGGGGAGGTTACAGCGCGCTCGGCGCCTTCTACTATCAGAACGCCCGCTATGACGAAGCCGCCGCCCAGTTCCGCCGCGCGCTGGAGTTAGCGCCGGAAAACGTTCGCGGCTACACCAACCTCGGCGCGGTGTACTACGCCCAGGGTAAACATGACGAGGCGCGACAGCTCTTCGAGAAATCCCTGGCCATCCAGCCGAATTACCGCACTTACTCCAACCTGGGCACGCTGGATTTTTTCCAGGGCCGTTATAGCGATGCGGCGCGCATGTTCGAAAAGGCGCTGCAGCTAAACGACAAGGATTCGCGCATGTGGCGGTATGTTGCCGCTTCTTATTACTGGGCGCCGGGAGAACGGGACAAGGCGCGTGCCGCCTACCAGCATGCTGCAGACTTGATCGAAAAGGAACTGAAGATCAATCCCCGCGACAGCAAGATCATGCTGGCGCTGGCAGACTGCGATTCGATGCTCGCTCGCTCATCCCAGGCGAGGGAGCTGGTGAAGCGCGCATTGGCCATTTCGCCTTCCGATGCGGAGAACATGTTCCGTGCGGCCGAGATTTACGAACAAGCTGGCGACCGCGTCTCCGCGCTGGAATGGCTTGCCAAGGCGGTTCATGCCGGGTATCCAATCTCGGAAGTCGAACACGACCCGACGCTTCAGCAGTTGCGAACTGATTCCCGATACAAATTGATCTCAGGCCCGCTTCAGGCCACCGGTCAATCCAGGTAAGGCGCGCTCGATAATTCAGGACAGGAGAGATTCTATGGCTGCCCAACAACCCCGCGCGTGGCGAGACGAGAAGGTCATCATCGCCTTTAAGGCGCACGCATTGCAGTTGAGGTCTCTGGTCGATAAAGATGTGGGCGAATGGGTCGTTGTTCCCCCTTACAAGGTCGTATCTCCGGGCCAAACCGTGACCTGGAAATCCGTCCCCTCAGCCGACATGGAGCTGTTCTTGCCCGATGTATTCGAGCCAGAACATGTGAAGGGAAATGGCGAGGTGAGCGCGCGTGTAAAAGACAAAGCGCCGAATGGCTTTGTGTTGTACGAAGCTTTCTGTGACGGCCAACTGGCTACCGGCGGTTCTTCGCCCGGAATGATCGTAGATCCGTAAAGGCAGTCCCTGACTACCAGGGATTGTTTTTATACATCAAATTCCGCCGGCCGGCCGGTCAGCCGCTCAATGCGCTTGGCGATCGGCGGATGCGTGGAAAATAGGTTCGCCAGGTTCAGCCCGCTCATTCCCAGGAACGGCTGCACGATGAACAGGTGCGCGGTGGAGGGCGAAGCCGGCAGCGGCACGCGCCGCGAATAGGTGTCGAGCTTACGCAGGGCGCTGGCCAGCGCGTAGGGATTGCCGGTCAGATGCGCGCCGGTGGCATCGGCGGCGTATTCGCGCGAGCGCGAGACCGCAAGCTGGATCAGCATGGCCGCGATCGGCGCCAGGATCATCATGAACAAAGCGCCGAGCCCGCCGCCGCGGTCGCGATCGTCGCGCCCGCCCAGTCCGCCGAACATCGCTCCCCACATCGCCATGCGGGCCAGTACGGTGATGGCGCCGGCGAGTGTGGCCGCAATCGAGCTGATCAGGATGTCACGATTGCGCACATGCCCCAGCTCATGGGCGAGCACGCCTTCCAGTTCCTCGTCGTTGAGCAGGTTGAGGATGCCCTGCGTGACCGCGACCGAAGCGTGGTTCGGGTTGCGTCCGGTGGCGAAGGCGTTGGGCGAATCGCTGGGGATCACGTAGATCTTCGGCATCGGAATGCCGATGCGCTGCGTCAGCCGCTCTACCACTTGGTAGACGCGCGGCAGTTCCTCGCGCGTAACCGGCTGCGCGCGATACACGGCGAGCGCGATTTTGTCGGAGAAGAAGTAACTGACGAAGTTCATCACCGCCGCGAAAATCAGCGCGATGATCATCCCGTTCTGCCCGCCGAAATACTGGCCGATCACCAGCAAAAATCCAGTCAGGACCCCCAGCAGCAGCGTGGTTTTCAGTGCATTACCCATGTTTCTTTCCTGCGTATTAGATGTCACTGCCAGTCGTAAGACTCTCTGACTCAGGTATACGCAGATTTTGCAGGAAGAGTTCAGACGTTTTGCGATTCAATTTGCCGGCAAAGGGCAAAAGACGGTAGTGCCGAATTGCGCCAAACGCTGGTAAGGTTGGCGCTGGCCGCTGGAGTGTGCCAGACTGCAAAGAATGCCCAAAAACGTGGTGCCAGTCAGCCCGATTAGCCTGACCTGCCCGCTATGCAAAGCCAAGCCGGGGCGGGACTGCGAAACCAACTCGGGTGGATATTCCGTGATCCACGTTGCGCGAATCAAGTCCGCCGCCAGGCAGGATGCCGCGAGCCAGCATGGCCGCGACACCGCGGCACGCCGCCGGTCCTAGATCCCCAGCTTCTTGACTTCCTCGTTGTAGTACTTGCGGTACAGAATGTCCCACTCCTGGCTGCCCTCCAGGATGGTGCGTTTCTGCGACTCGATCTTGCGACGCGCCGATAGGTCGATCTTCTTTTCCTGCGTCAGCAGTTCTTCCAGCAGCCGGCGGATTTCCAGCCGCAGCGTGTTCTTTTCTAGCTTTACCTTCACGCCTTCCATGGCCGCGAGTGCGTCGGAAATGTTGCGCGCCAGCACGTTCATCTTGTCGCGGCTGATGCGATACGGCTCTTCCGATTTAATGTCCACCCGCACTACAGCACCGCCTTGTACTTGCGCACCAGCTCGTTCTTCACCTTCTTGAACATCTCCTGGTAGTTGGCGCCGGTGCGGCGCATGTCTTCGGAGTAGGTTTCCAGGATGATGCGGACCTCGTCGTTGATGCGGTCTTCCAGCGCCAGCTCTTCCAGCAACGCGCCGTGGACACGCTCGGTGACGGCGGGCAGATTCTGGGTCTCGATGAATTCGCCCTTGACCAGCTTTTTCGTGATCTCGCGGGCGAGGTAGCCCACGTATTCTTTCGACAGGACCATGTGCGCAATAAATCGTTGGAGCTGATTTTCGAGTTTAGCACATGCGGCACATAGCCCAATCCCCTGTCGCGCACGCACCGGTGTGGCGCGGGCGCCCTCGCCCGCGGCTGCTTCGACCCTAGCCACGGACGTAAGCCCGTGGTCAGGCGCGCCATCGAAAACCGACAACCGACAACCGACGACCGACGACCGACAACCGACAACCGAAAACCGAAAACCGAAAACCAGAAGCTAGAAACTAGAAACTAGAAACTGAGAGCCACTCCGCCCCAGCCCGCTTCAGCGGGCAGCAGAACGTAGCCACGGGCGTAAGCCCGTGGTCAGACGCACAAGACAATCGGCGCGCGACTGAGCCAGGAGCGCATGCGACCCGCGAAGGAGCGCGCCACCGAGAACCGAGAACCGAAAACCGAGAACCGGCAACCCCGCGGTTTGACCCCCGCCGCTCCCCGTAGTAAGGTACGCAGGCACTTTTTTCGCGCCAGCTACGACGCCTGTAGGAGTTGCATGAACATGGATGCGCTGGGAATGATCGAGACTAAGGGGTTGGTCGGGTCGATCGAAGCGGCCGACGCCGCCGTGAAGGCGGCCAACGTGACCTTGGTGCACAAGGAATATATCGGCGCCGGCTTCGTGACCGTGATCGTGCGCGGTGACGTGGCCAGCGTGAAAGCCGCCACCGACGCCGGGGCTGCGGCCGCGCGCCGGGTCGGCGAACTGGTTGCGGTGCACGTGATTCCGCGCCCCCATGGCGACCTGGAATCATCCATGCCGATGATCAGCGGCGCCGCCCCGAAATCGAAAAAGGCGAGCGCCGACTAGCAAACTTGAATCGGGTAATTGCGTAATTGGGTAAAGTTGGACGCGCTCACTTTACACAGTTACCCGATTACCCAATTACACTTCCCCCGTGGCCCAAGACTCCACATCCCCCGTTGCCGTCGCTTCCGCGCAAACCAAGGACGAGCGCTCCGTCCTTGAGGCGCGCGAGCTGATCGAGCGCGCCTACAAGGCTTTCCAGCAATTCCAGAACTTCAGCCAGGAGCAGGTCGATCGCGTGGTGGACGCCGTGGCCGCCGCCGCCACCGCCAACGCGGAAAAACTGGCGCGCATCGCCGTGGAAGAGACCACCTACGGCGTGGTCGAACACAAAATTCTGAAAAATCTGTTTTCATCGCAGCGGGTGTACGAGGCCATTCGTCCGCTCAAGACCGTGGGCGTGGTGCGGGACGACAAGGCGCAGGGCATCATCGAAATCGCGGTGCCGGTCGGCGTGGTCGCTGCTATCCTGCCCTCCACCAACCCGACCTCGACGGCGATTTACAAAATCCTGATTTCCATCAAGGGCCGGAACGCCATCGTGCTCAGCCCGCACCCCACCGCCCTGCGCTGCAGTTGCGAAGCGGCGGCGGTGATGAGGGAGGCGGCCGCCAAGGCGGGCGCTCCCGCCGACATCATCTGCTGCTTCAACACGCCCAGCCTGCCCGGGACGCAGGAGTTGATGAAGCACCGGCGCACCAGCGTGATCCTGGCGACCGGGGGCATGGCCATGGTGCGCGCCGCTTACAGTTCGGGCAAGCCGGCCTTTGGCGTCGGGCCGGGCAATGTCCCGGCGATGATTGACACCAGCGCCGATCTGCCCAAGGCGGTCGCCGATGTGGTGTTCGGCAAGACCTTCGACAACGGCACCATTTGCTCGTCAGAGCAGGCGGTTGTTGCCGAAGAATCGTTGCGCGAGCCGATCCTGACAGAACTTGCGAAAAACGGCGCCCATATCCTCAGCCGCGACGAGATGCAGAAGCTCGGCCGGCAGATGGTCAATACCGAAACGCATACCATCTGCCCGAAGTTTGTCGGCAAGAGCGCCGTCAAGGTCGCCGAACTGGCGGGGCTGCACGCCCCATCGAGCACACGCGTGTTGGTCGCTCCCCTGGACAAGGTGGGACGCGACGAGCCGCTGTCGGCGGAAAAGCTTTCTCCGGTGCTGGCGCTCTATTTCGAAAAAGACCGCGCTGCGGCGATGACCCGCTGTGCCGAACTGCTGCGCTTCGGCGGCCTGGGCCACACCTGCGCCATTCATGCCAAGGACGATGCTGTGATCCGCGAGTACGGCCTGAAAATGCCGGCCTATCGCGTGGTGGTGAACAGCCCCTCGCCGCAGGGATCCATCGGCTCATCGACCAACTTGTTTCCCGCTATGACGCTGGGTTGCGGCGCCGCCGGCGGAAACATCACCTCCGACAATATCTCTCCGCTGCACCTCATCAACCTGCGCCGCATTGCTTACGAAGCCCGGCCGGTGAGCGCAGTTTCCAGTGTCCAGTTTCCGGTTTCCAGTGCCGCGGCTTCATCAACATCCTCCGCGACCTGCGGCGCCTGCTCTACCGCCGGCGCAGCGCAACCGGAAAGTAAAATCCAGAAAACAGAAACGGCGGTGAACTGGTCGGTCTCTCGCGCCGTCGATCGTTTTCTCGCCGGCAAGCAGATCGCGCCCGCAAAACCGGCAGCAACCCCGGCGCCGGGTGCGTCCTCCAAGCCGGATGTGCCTCCCTCCGCAGCGCCGGCTCCCAAGCCGCGTCCGGTCGATTTTGTAAGCGAGGCCGAGGTTCGCGCCGCGGTGAAGCGCAAGACGAGAATTTTCGTGGGGCCGAAAACCATCATCACTCCCGCCGCACGCGATCTTGCCGCGGAGTATGATGTACTGGTACCAGTGGAATGAGCCTGCGACGCTTGTCCGTCATGCAAGACGACCTCACCAGCCTGAAGGATGACATGACCGCCTTCATCGAAGGCCACGGCATGCGCCGCTTTCACGGCTACGTCAACGACGAAGTCACCAGCATCATGTGGGACCCGCGCGGCAACACCGATAGCTGGAAGGATTTTGTCGAACTTGCCAAGGCCTCCGCCGCGCCCTTCCTGACTATGAACGACGTGACCCTGGACCGGGAGGACGTGGATTACCTGGTGGAGCGGTTGCGCAATTCCAATTACACCAACGAAGAAGACGTTGACGAAGCCCGCTGGCTGCGCACTTATGTCGGCAAGACCGGCTTTCTGCAACTGGGCTGGCCGCACCAGGGCACGATGTTCCTCTGCGAAGTCTCCACCGAGTGGTACGACCGCTACCAGCGCCTGCTGGATGTCGCCGAGGAATACGGCGGCATCATGATCGACGAACCCGACGATCCCGACGAAGACCGATAGCCATTGTTTTGGTAGGCCCCGGCGCCCTCGCCGGGGCTGCCCTGTCCCTGCCCGGAAACAATGTGGCGCGGGCACCCTCGCCCGCGACTGCGTGCTCTCAAAACTCAGGCTTTTGCTCGACACTCCTGACTCGTTACTCGTGATAACTTTCTTCCGTGCGCTGGATTCTTCGACCCGCGGATGATCAACTCGCAACTCAACTCACCGCCGATCTCAGTCTGCCTTCCGTCATCGCGCGCCTGCTGGTCGCCCGCGGCATCACCAGCGCCGAAGCCGCGCACCAGTTCCTGAACCCCAGCCTCGATCACCTGCACTCGCCGCAATTAATGCTCGGCATGGACCGGGCTGCCGGTCGCCTGCGCCGCGCCATCGCCAACCACGAACAGGTCCTCATCTACGGCGATTACGATGTCGACGGCACCACCGCCGTGGTCATTCTGAAAACCGCCATCGAGTTGTGCGGCGGCAGCGCCGACTTCCACGTGCCGCACCGCATCCGCGAAGGCTACGGCATGAAGGACGACGTGATCGAGCGCGCCGCCTCGGCCGGCGTTTCCCTCATCATCAGCGTCGACACCGGCATCCGCGCCTTTGCCGCCGCCGAAACCGCGCAGCGTCTCGGCGTGGATCTGATTGTCACTGACCATCACCTGCCCGAAGGGCATGGCGTGCCGCCGGCCTTGGCCGTGCTCAATCCCAACCAGGCGGGCTGCGAGTATCCATGCAAGGCTCTGTGCGGCGCCGGCGTCGCCTTCAAGCTGGCGCAGGTCCTGCTGGAAGAAAGCGGGCGGGCGCGCCTGCTGCCCTCGTTTCTCAAGATGGTCGCCATCGCCACCATCGCCGATGCCGTGCCGCTGGTGGGCGAGAACCGCGTGTTCGCCAAGCTCGGCCTCGAAGGCCTGCGCCATCCCGTGAATGCCGGCCTGAAAGCGCTGCTGGAAGTGGCCGCGCTCAGCGCGCGTAAGTTGAGCGCCACCGACGTGGGATTTCGCGTTGCGCCGCGGCTGAATGCCGCCGGCCGCATGGACGTCGCTCGCGATGTGATTGAGCTCTTCAGCGTCAAGGATGCAAAGCGCGCGCAGGAGCTTGCGGCCCGGCTGAACCAGCTCAATGCCGACCGCCAGCAGGAAGAGAAGCGCATCTTTGAGGCGGTGGAAGAGCGACTGGCGGGCGCGCCCGATGTGCGCGACACCTACTGCCTGGTCGTCGATGGCGATGCGTGGCACCGCGGCGTGATCGGAATCGCAGCCACCCGCGTGGTGGAGCGCTATGGGCGCCCGGCGCTGGTGCTTTCCCGCGAAAATGGCGAAGCCTACGGCTCCGGCCGCTCCATTCCCGCCTTCCACCTGCTGGACGCGCTGGAATCCTGCCGCCAGATGTTCACGCGCTTCGGCGGCCATGCCCATGCCGTCGGTTTTTCACTGCCCTGCGACCGCGTTCCCGCCTTGCGCGCGGCGCTCGATGTTTATGCGCGCCAGCGGCTGACGCCCGCCGATTTCGAGCGCGTGGTGCACTACGACGGCGAATTACCGCTGCACGAAATCACCCCAGCTTTCTATGACTGCGTGCAGCGTATGGACCCGTTCGGCATGTCGAATCCGGAGCCGGTGTTTGCGGCACGCGCCGCGCGGGTGGCGTTTGCGCCGAGAATCCTCAAGGAAAAGCACGTCAAGCTTCGCCTGGTAGAGGTTTCGCGTTCCGCGTTTCAAGTTTCACCTGGCAGTGAACCCTTAGCAGGCGACGGCCCGGAGAACGGGATACGGGAAACTCGAAACCTGAAACCCGCGGCGTTCGAAGCCCTCGGCTGGCGCATGGCGGAGCGCGTGCAGCAAGCGTCGATTCTCGCCGGCGACCTGGTAGACGTTCTGTTCACCCTCGAGGTGAACGACCATCCCGACTACGGCGGACTGGAGCTGCGCCTGGCGGACGTCGTCAAATCGGCCCCGGTTCAGCGCGTGGTCGTGGCCGCCCAGTAGGCAAATCCAGGTTCCATCCCGGTCGCCAGCAAACTTCCGCCCGCGGCGCCACGGCAACCTGGAGGCGTGCCGGATAATCTTGCGGCGCCCGGGAAAATTGTTCACTCGCACCTTGCTTTCTTACGGCCTTGGCGACACCGTGAAAGCGCTCGCCCTGTGGATATCCGCGCCCTGTCTGCTGGAACTCCTGCCAAGTACGGCAAACTTTATTGTCTTGGTTCTCCTGACCGGTCTTGGCGCAAAACCTGCATCGAGTTCAACGCGTTCTCCTGTATTTTGGTCTTGAATCTGGGAGGCCCGATGACCAATACCCTGCGCAAGCTCGCTCTGCAAGTCACCATTCCGCTGCTCTGTGGGCTGATCGTTCTGAATACCTATTTTGTCGCCAAGAACCTGAACCGGGTTCAGAAGAACATCGCCCAGCGTGTGGAAGCCTCCCAGGTGCAGGCTGGCATTTCCAATCTCCTTGTTGACCTCCAGGATATGGAAGCCGGCCAGCGAGCCTACCTGATCACCGGAGATGTGGCCTACCGGCAGTCTTACAACGATGCCAGCGGAAAAGTGACGGGCGAGCTTGCCGCTCTTCGCTCCCGCCTGGTGACGCCGCGAGACCGCTCGCTTGCGGACCAGCTCGCGTCGGTGGCCGAGTCCAAGACCGCGGAGATGAATGAGACTATCCGGCTCCGCGACCACGGCTACCGCCATCGCGCCTTCCTCATCGTGGGCTCCAACCGCGGCAAAGACCTGATGGACCAGACCCGCCCCACGCTCCAAGCCTTGTCCTCGGCGCAAACTGCCAATCTCGCCCAGTCGGACCGGGAGGTCAAGGAAAGCATCGCCCGGGCGATCCGGCAGTCCGCCCTGGCTACCTTGGTCCTGCTGGCCGTCACCGTCATCGCTTTCCTCGGGTTCACTCGCTACCAGAGGCGGCTGGAAGTGGGCAACGCGCGCCAAGCCGAGGAGCTGCAAGCCATGCGCGTGAAGCTCGAGCAATTTACCTCCACCATCTTTCAAGACTTCCGCTCCCTGGCTGAACAAACGCGGGCTTACGCCAATGCCTTGCTCGACGTTTACGGCGGCTTCCTTCCTCGCCAGGGACAGGACAAGGCTGAATGCATCGAGCAGGGCGCCGGCCAGATGCTCCGCTTGCTGGACGAATTATCCGGGAATTCGGGGAACTCAGGCGAAGTCCCACCGGTTGAGGTGGTCGCCGAAGAGCCTTTGCACAGCTTGACCGCCTAGGCTGATTGGCGTCAGGGCGAAAATGGCTTGCCGCGCGTTGGAGTTAACTTCCAAGGTAATGACTCCGTCCAGTTGATGTTTACTTACCCCCTCCCCATCCCTGAACGCAGGATCAACAACATAGGTCCGGGTAACCCGGCGAAAATCTCCGGTTATCCGAAGGTTGCCGGGTGTACTGCGAAGGCAACTTCCGTGAGCAGTTGGAGAGGGCATTTTGTTTACTAGTGATTCAATCTAGCGGCGGAGACACCTATAACGTGCGCACCCTTACGCGCAAGAACATGGTAGAGGGCGTCAAGAGGTTTGTCTGTGATCGAGGGCGGAAAATTTTGCGGTCGTTCCCGAATTGGGAAAGACCAGCCGACGGATTGCACCGGAACCGGTGCGGAATTTGTAAAGAAAGTATGATAAGAGCTGTTATCGCTCGTTGGCCTGTGACCCACGCTCAACTAATCTCTCGGGTTACGTCATAACCAAGATGCTCAGTCTTCTGCTCATCGCGTTGGCGCTCTCGGTGTCTGTTCTCGCTGCCCCCATTCCACGACTGCCTGCGCCAACCGGTCCCTTGGCGGTCAGCAAGATTTCGCTCAACAGCGGGACGGAGTCGGTTTTGTTGTGGTACCCAGTGGAGAAACCGGGAAAGCGGGCGTCATATGTTTCATCCGCAGTGTTGTCCAAGATCGACCCCGGCTACTACGGGCAGTCGGCGGAGGCCATCGCGTCATGGGCAACTGTGGCCACGCATTCGTCCGATTCTGCGCCGCCGCGCCAGGGGCGCGCACCGGTTCTCATTTTCTTACCCGGCCAGGGAATCTATGGCTTTCAGTACACGGCGCTGGCGGAGGATTTCGCCAGCCGCGGTTATGTTGTCGCTGTCCTCGACTATTTCTCTCCGCTAGCGCCTAAACGCACCTACAACGCAGAAGACGCCGATGCCACCACCAATGATATGGCGCGAGCGGGGATCCGGGTGCTGGGGACTCTGCTCGCCGATCCCAGTTGGTCAGGCCACATTCGGCCCGATGACATTGCCGCAGCCGGACACTCCATTGGAGGCGCTGCCGCCATAGCGATCTGTCGTCTGGATCATCGCTTCCGCGCCGCTGTGGACCTGGATGGCGCCCCGTTCGGCCTAGCTCTGCAAGGGGCTGTGGCGCCCGTCCTTGTGCTGCGCAGTAAGCCTCTGTATTCCGAAGCCGATCTTGCCAAACGCGGTCGCACACAAGCTCAAATGAACAAAATGGGTGAAGAAGCGGCTAAAACCTGGCGCGATTTTCGCCAGAGCAGCGCTAACAGCATGGTTCGAGTACTCTCCGTGCGAGGCACCGGACATATGAGTTTCAGCGACTCGCCGTTCGTTATGCCCGATACCATCACCCGCTTCGGTGGTCAAATCATCGCTCCGGAACGGGGCCAGTCTGTCATCTCCACCTGCGCCGCTGAGTTTCTCGAAGACTATCTCGGTGGCACGTTGAACCCACGCGCAAGTACCCACTGCCTTAAGTTGCCGGAGATCGTGGTCAACGAGTGATGGGCTGGTTATTGGCGCAGAGGCTGCCGTAGTCTTGCCGAGGTCAATGCCCACAGAAGCGATTCGCATGTGATGATCCTCCTAAAGCTGCCGAACGATGATGCCACTCGGCGGCGGACCATCTCATTAATCTTCTGATCGTAAGTTACGGGCCGCGATCGCCAAAATTACGATGTTGGGTTTTAATCGTACTTGGGTGCGCGCAGACGTGGCGGCGAGAAGGGCGGCGCGTCAGCGGAAATTCCGCACTGGCCCGCGGCACCATGGCGCGCCTGACCTCGGGCTCACGCCCGAGGCTACACATTGTGCCGCCCGCTTCGCGGCTGGGGCGCTGGAAGTGCGAGGAGTCGTTTTAGCGGGCCAGCGTGCGCCGCGAACTACCCACATTTGCCAAACTCGGGCCAATGTGGGCCACGCGCGAAAAAACCCGTAATGAGCGTCTTATCATTCGGCAGCGGATCGGGGTTTCCGATTCTGGATTTACAAAGGAGAAAGGCTGTGGTGGTGGCATCGGCAAATGAGTTCGATTTCCGCGCGCCGAGGCTGACGCGCTACTCCGTTATTTGGATAGTACCGGTCTTCGCGTTGGTTATCGTGAAGGCTCACGCACCTTTCAATGTTCTGATCGCGGCAATTGGAATTTTCGGTGTATCGCAGCTTCTGGCATACCGCATTCAAATTAGTGATACCGAGCTCGTGATCAGATCCTTCCCGTGGGTCGAGCAGCACGTGCCGTTGAACCAGATAATTGCTGCCGAGGACGATTCACCGATCCGTGTGCGCACACTCAATCGGAGCTACAAGATTTGGTTTGTGCCGGAATCGGAATTGGAGAAGGTGAAATCGGCGCTGACCTGTTCCCGCCCTGGTCAACGAGTGTGAAATCGCCATCTCGGGGCCACCCGCCATGCTCTGGCGGAGCGTTCTGGTTCATAACTATCGATAAATCCGCTTATCGTGAGTCATCCGGGGCTGGGTGCCCCGCTGTGGGACGGGCCGCGCTCGCCTAAATTACGATGTTGGGTTTTAATCGTACTTGGGTGCGAGCAGACGTGGCGGCGAGAAGGGCGGCGCGTCAGCGGAAATTCCGCACTGGCTCGCGAGTCAAATGGCGCGCCTTGACCTCGGGCTCACGCCCGAGGCTACACATTGTGCCGCCCGCTTCGCGGCTGGGGCGCTGGATGTGCGAGTGAGTCGTTTTTGCGGGCCACTGTGCGCCGCGAACTGCCCCACATTTGCCAGACCCGGGCCAATGTGGGCCGCCGGCCTTCAGGCTGTGCGCTCCGTCACAGCGAACTAGCGCCGCCTAAGCGTAAGTTACCCGCTCACAGGAGAAGCATAAGTATTTAGCTTTCTTTTTGGTGGAGATGCTGGAATGGGCGTTCGTCTGTGTTTCGCAATCGTTCTGGGATATGTCTTATCTACAGCGTGCCTTGCTCTCGCGCAAATAACAGGCGGGATCATGTCTGCGCGCGACAAGGCCGGGCTTCGGGGTCCGGTTAAGACAGTTGTCACAGAACGAATTTTCCCGGCTGTTGAAAGCGAGCAACCGCGGACGATGACCACAACCACACAGTACGCACGCGATGGCAGGATGTTGGAAGTGCGATACCGAAACCCGGACGGCTCGGAATGGGCAACGCGCTACTCCTATCTTTCCGATGGACGTCTCCTCAAAACAGTTTCCGGCAAACGGGATTCGGCGCAGAGTTCTGAGACGGTCTACTCATACGATGAAGCAAAGAGACTGACTTCAGTGAAATCGGGTGAGCACATCCAACTTCGATATGAGTATGACGAAAAGGGGCGCAAGTCCGTAATCGAAAGTTATGATTCAAAGCCTCTACCCCCGAACACGGCTTACGAGGCACATTGGGAGGGGACCGACTTGGGATTTGCCCCGCTTCCCGGCGGTACTCTCATTACGCTGTACAACGAGCAGGGCGTGGCGACAGGTGCGCAGCTTCACGATGTAAACAGAAAGCTCGTGGCCCACATTGTGCGCAAGTTCGATGACAAGGGCCGCATCATCGCAGAGGAACAGGTCGCGGATGCCCCTGAGTTGATGGTTCCCCAAGAGCTGCGGTCGACTCTCAATGCAGAGCAGCTTAAATCTGTGGGCGCGTTTGTGGCTGGCGGCATACATAACAGAGCGATCACGTATTCTTACGACGCCTACGGTCGCGTCACGGAAAGGCGCAGGACTGGCGGAGCCTTTGGTCAAGAAGTAACCATAACAACGTATAACGATCACGGCGATAAGGCCACGGAGCAGACAACGACCGTCACCAATCCCGAAGTCAGTAGGGAATACGGGCTCACGGAAGCGGGAACTCTCCTTCCTGTTGGACCGCCTCCCGCCGCCCAGCCACCCGCCACTTATGAAACACAATATTCGTATCAGTACGATAGTTACGGCAATTGGACCGAGCAGACCACTCTCAGTCGCACGCGTCCAGACGCCGCATCGGAATCCAATAAAATCCATCGCAAGCTGACCTACTATTGAACAGTCGCTGCGGGTGATCGCCAAAACGGCGCGATCATTGTCGATAAAGCGACTTATCGTAAGTAATCCGGGGCTGGATTCCCCGCTGTGGGACCGGCCGCGGTCGCCTAAATTACGATGTTGGGTTTTAATCGTACTTGGGTGCGCGCAGACGTGGCGGCGAGATGGGCGGCGCGTCAGCGGAATTCCGCACTGGCTCGCGGCACCATGGCGCGCCTGACCTCGGGCTCACGCCCGAGGCTACACATTCTGCCGCCCGCTTCGCGGCTGGGGCGCAGGAATGTGCGATGAGTCTTTTTAGCGGTCCACCCCGGAGCCACGAACTGCCCCACATTTGCCAGACCCGGGCAAATGTGGGCCATCCGCGGGCCAACAAGTGTGAAATCGGCCATGGTCCGCCGCTGATCTCCTCTAGTGGGATGATGCAGCAGCACACGGAGGATCATCGCATGCAGATGTGGGCCCTCGCGGGGGCCTACCAAGCCTTCGGGGCAGCCACAGTTTGCGCGGCCGAGGGCGGCCGCCGCCACGAGACTTCCGGTTTGTCGAAGCGCAGCCCCGGCGAGGGCGCCGGGGCCCACCCAGGTGTTCCTGAACCTTTCTGTAATCACGCGCGCCCTCGGAATCGCCGCCCGCCGATGGCGAAGCTTCCTGCGCGGTGCTATATTCTCCCCTCTGCCGAGAATCCCGCTGCGAGGCTCTCATGACCCGAGACGAAATCATCGCCAAGTACAAGCAGTACCTGTTTCCCTCCGTCACCACCTATTTCACCGACCCGCTGGTCACCGACCACGCCAGCATGCAGTACCTGTGGGACAGCGAAGGGAAGAAGTACCTGGATTTCTTCGGCGGCATCGTCACCATCTCGGTGGGACATTCCAACCCGCGCGTCACCAGCAAGATCAAGGCGCAGATCGACAAGCTCCAGCACGCCTCTACCGTCTTGCCCAATGAGGCCATTGTCGCCCTGGCGGAAAAGCTGGCGCAGATCGCGCCCGGTGAGATCAGCAAGAGCTACTTCACCAACAGCGGCACCGAGGCCAACGAAACCGCGGTGCAGTCGGCCCGCACTCACACCGGTCGCTTCGAGATCGTCGCCCTGCGCCACGGCTACAGCGGGCGCTCGCAGATGGCGCAGTCGCTCACCGGCCAGCACACCTGGCGCGCCTCGCTGCCGGGTTCTTTCGGCGTGGTGCACGCCATGAACCCGTACTGCTACCGCTGCCCCTTCGGACTGAAGTATCCCGATTGCGGCATCAAGTGCGCCGAGGACGTGGAGAACGTCATTCAGACCACCACCTCGGGCGCCATCGCCGCCTTTATCGCCGAGCCCATCCAGGGCCTGGGCGGATTCATCGTGCCGCCGCCCGAGTATTTCAAGATCGTCTTCAACATTGTGAAGAAGTATGGCGGCGAGTTCATCAGCGACGAGGTGCAGACCGGCTGGGGCCGCACCGGCAAGCACTGGTTCGGCATCGAGCACTGGGAGGTCACGCCCGACATCATGACCGGCGCCAAGGGCCTGGGCAACGGCGTCCCCATCGGGCTGACCATGACCAAGCCGGAGATCGCCAACAGCTTCAAGGGGCTGCAGATCTCGACCTTCGGCGGCAATCCCGTGACCTCGGTCGCGGCCAAGGCTGTCATTGACGTGATCGAAGAAGACCGCCTCATGGACAACGCCCACACTGTCGGAAAACACTTCCGCGAAGGACTGGAAGGGCTGCAGGACAAGTACGACCTGATCGGCGATGTCCGCGGCATGGGCCTGATGCAGGGCCTGGAACTGGTGAAAGACCGCAAGACCAAGGAACCGGCGCCGAAGGAAACCAATCGGGTGCTCGACGAAGCCCGGCGCGCGGGCTTGATCATCGGCAAGGGCGGGCTCTACGGCAATGCCATTCGCATGTCGCCCCCGCTGAACATCAGCAAAGCCGACGTGGACGAAGCCATCCGCATGCTCGACCAGGCATTGGCAGCTGTCACGCAACCGCAGCCAAGCACGGCGGCAGCGAGATAGCGCTTAAGCTCTTAGCTTTTAGCTCTTAGCTTTTAGCTGAAACAGCCTCGCCCCGAACGTTAGTCGTGTCTTTTAGTTGTGTTTTTGAAGAGGGCAGCAAACCGCGTGACCACGCTGCAAGCTGCAAGCTAAAAGCTAAGAGCCGATAGCTGGCACCGCGCCGAAACTCTTCGGTCTTATCATCGGAATCGCGTAGCGCACCGCCATGACCGGACACGCAACCTGGCGCGCCAGCAGCGGCAGCCGTGATCCCAATCCTGGCGCCAGCATCACCAGGTCGGCACATTCCCGCCGCGCCAGTTGGATCGTGACCTCTTCCACGCTGCCCACTTCGGCAACGCGCTCGATTCCGGGCTGATCGGGCGCCAGCTTCTTCAGCCATCTTTCCGCCGAGTCGATCTCCAGGCCGGTCTCTCGCGGCCGCATGGAGTGCGCGATCCACAGCTTGGCTCCCTGCGATCGCGCGAAGGAGCGCGCATAGGAAATGCCTGCCCCCGCTCCCGGGTTCAGGCTGGTGGCCAGCACGATGTTCCGGAACGGGGCTTCCGCTCCCGGCATGGGCGCGTTCACGCCAACCGTCATCACCGGGCATGGAGCGGACTCCGCCAGATGTTCGACGGCCGAACTGGCCAGCAACCGGTTCAGTCCCCGGCGCGAGCTGATCCCGGTCACCACCAGGTCGGCGGCGTGTTGCTGAGCCAGCCCCAGGAGTTCAGCGGCCACTCCGCCGTGGCGCACACAGGCCTGCGTATCCAGGCCGCGCAGCTCCGGGCAGAGCAGGACCTGATCCAGCTTTCGGGTGGCCTCAATGCGCCATTGCAGGGTCAACTCCGGCGCGATTTTCCATGCAGGAAGTTCAATGATATGAGCCACATGCAGGCTGGATTCGAAAATCCTGGCCAGCCGAGCGGCGTGCGCCAAGGCCGCCTGCGCCGGGGCTGCAAAGTCGGTTGCCAGCAGGATTCGCCGCAGCCGCGGGCCGCTCTCGAAGGTGGGAAGCATGGTACGACCTCCAGCCGGGGAAGGCTGTTCCCGCCGATAGTCTCGCGCCGAGGGCGCAGGGGGTAAAGGGAGTTTGATACATGGGGATGTGATGTAAAGCACACTAGGATGTGATACAACACGCGCCACCAAGTGGGGGATTCCTGTCGGCGCGGGCCAACAATCCCGCGGTCTTTTTGCGTAACGGGTAGATAGCTTCTAGTTCCAGCAGTTCGACATTAGCAGTGCCGCAGTTGGGGACGCCCGCACTCCAAAAGGCCGGATGCGTGGTAACGTTTTCCCGGCCACCACGTCCCATACAAGGCGGAGGCACCACCGCTCTTCTTCTCTATGCATATCCGGCCCCGATCCCCTCTGTTCTGCGCGCTGGGCGTCATGGTTGCCTGCAGCCTGTGGGCGCAAACAGGCGCGGTTTCGCCACCCAAGCCGGCGCCGTCCTCGGTCCGCATTCCGCGATTAAATTCCGGCCCGACGCTGGAAAATTTTCTTTCCATGAAGCCCGATTCGGAGTGGGAGGGGAAGCTGGCGAAGGTAGACAATTTCCGCCAGTGGCGTCCTAAGGACGGCGCGCCTTCCAGCCAGAAGACAGTGGCGTACCTGGGCTACGACGCCAAGAATTTTTACGCCATCTTTGTCTGTTTCGATAATCCCGAGAAGGTCCGCGCCCACCTGACGGCGCGCGACAACCTGGTCACCGCGGGCGATGACTTCGTGGACTTGTGGCTGGACACGTTTCACGAACACCATCGCATGTATGAATTCGTCGTCAACCCGCTGGGAGTGCAGGAAGACGGCATCGACGATGAGACCAACAACAACGAGGATTTCACCTTCGATACGGTATGGAATTCGCGCGGCAAGCTGACCGAGCAGGGCTACGTCGTCTGGATCGCCATTCCGTTCAAGAGCCTGCGTTTCTCCAGCGCCGACGTGCAGACCTGGGGGATCCTGCTGCAGCGCGACATCACCCGCCACGGCGAGAAGACGTTCTGGCCGCGGGTCACGCAGAATATATCCGGGCTGGCCAGCCAATCCGCCGACCTGCAGGGCATCGATCAGCTCCCGCCGGTACGCAACATGCAGTTCATCCCTTACGGTCTGTTCCGCTCGTTCCGTGGGCTCGACCTGCGCGACCCGGCGGCGCCGGGATATACCGCCAAGACGGCGAAATTCGACGGCGGGATGGATTCCAAGTTCATCCTCAAGAAAAGCCTGGTGCTGGATTTCACCGTGGAACCGGACTTCAGCCAGATCGAATCCGACCAGCCGCAGGTCACCGTCAGCCAGCGCTTCGAGGTATTTTTTCCGGAGAAGCGGCCTTTCTTCCTGGAGAATGCCAGCTACTTCGCGACCCCGATCAACCTGTTTTTCACCCGCCGCATCGCCAACCCGCAATTTGGCGCGCGGCTCACCGGGCGGCTGGGACGATTTTCCATCGGCGCGTTGGCGGCCGACGACCGCGCGCCCGGCCTCATCGTGCCCGACAAGTGATCCGCTGCACGGCGAGCGCGCCAAGTTCGCCATCGTGCGCGTGGCCCGCGACGTGCTTCGCGATTCCACCGTCGGCGCCATCTACACCGACCGCGAATTCGACGGCGGATTCAACCGGGTGGGCGGCCTCGACGCGCGCATCCGCCTGAGCAAGGACGTGATCACCAGTTTTCAGGCGGTGGAGAGCGCCACCCGCTACCCCGACGGCAGCTACCTGGCCGGCCCGGCCTTCGAATTGATCTGACCAAGAGCAGCCACACCCTGAATGCCAGCCTGCACTACACCGGCCGCAGCGACGAGTTTCGCACCCTCTCGGGCTTCGATCCGCAACCCGACATTCATTCGCTGAACCAGGACGTGAACTACACCTGGTGGCCCAAGAACAGCAAAGCGGTGGTGAGCTTCGGGCCCGACCTTCAGACCTACGCCATCCACGACCACGAAGGCAACTGGATCAACTGGGGCGTGGAGCCGCAATTTCGCATGGAGTTTGCGCGCCAGACGAAGGTCGCTTACGTCTATGCCGCCGAGGCGGAGACCCTGCGCCCGCGCGATTTCGGCGTGCTCGCGCGCAACATCGACTTCTTCCGCCACACCAACGTGGTCACCTTCAGCAGCGCCCCCACACCCCAGGTGTTGTTCTCGATTGATTATCGCTGGGGACGCCGCGTCAACTACGCCCCGGCGGTGAACGCTCCTCCCTACCTGGCGCGGCGCAATGGCGTCGACGTGGAGATGACGCTGCATCCCATGAACCGCCTGCAGATCGATAACTCCTATCTCTGGTTCCGGCTGGGCGGCGTGGGCTCGCGCTTGCCCGCTTTCAACAACCACATCCTGCGCAGCAAGTGGAATTACCAGTTCACGCGCGAGCTGGCGGCCCGCGTGATTCTTCAATACAACTCCATCATCGGCAATCCGCTGTGGACCTCGCTGGCGCCGGCCAAGAACGTGAATGCCGATTTCCTCATCACCTACCTGGTCCATCCCGGCACGGCGATTTACGTCGGCTACAACAGCAACGCCGAAAATCTGGATCGCCTGCTGGCCCTCGGTCCCGACGGCAGCCTGCTGCGCACGCGCAGCTCGTTCATCAACGACAATCGCGAGTTTTTTGTGAAGGTTTCGTATTTGTTGAGGTTCTGACGCAGAGTTGCTCGCGCTTCACCCGGGCAAGCAAGGGCAAAGACGGCAGAGGAGCGCCTGCGTTTCGCCAGCGCGACGTGGACTACCAGCGCCCGCTGATAGCCCTGGAGCACAGCAATGTCCACCTGGACGTCGCGAAATAGGAAATAACTTCTCTTCTTTTCCCGCATCGGCACTGTTCAGGTTTCGGAATCGCACGCTCTCAACTCGCCACGCCAATTTGCGCCAGCGTCTTGCCCCCCCCCCGCCTTTGATGCGCTAGGGTTCACCCGTCTGCGAAAGCAGTTCTATGGCAGCCACACTCTGCGAATCGGAAAGGAGACCGCCCATGAAGCTGTGCGCTCCACTGCTGTTGTTAGTTACGGTGGCGCTCGCAACGATTACCGGCGCCCAAAACACCATAGCTCAACCCGTCACAATTGACGGTGCCGTTCATCCGGAACTGATCCCCGATGAAGCGGCGGCACTTGCCGTTTTCAGTGTACATTCCATGTTCGGGTCCGCTGCGGTGAATGCGAATACCGAGAAGCACCACGCGAAGATCGGTCTCTCCGATGCGGACCGGGTGATTTACCACGCGGCCATGCAGTTGTTCCATTCCGACAAAGCGTCGCGCCCTCGCGCATATCAATCCGTGATGTCGTCTCTCAGTTTCGACGGCCAATCCAAGCTCAAGGCATTCATTCAGGCCGAGAAGCGGAACATGCATTATCACCTTCAACAGCCAATTCCGCAGGAGGTAAACCAATGAAAGCGATGCTGCATCTCGCCTGCCTGCTTATCCTCTGCGGGGCCGCTATGGCCCAGGTGGGCTCCTGGACCTTGTATTACAGCGACACACGGGTTGCTAATCCCGATGGTTCCGTTACGCTCAGGCCAACTCTCGGAATAACTGGCGATGATGAAGGTTACTGCAGTGTATTCGCCAACGGGCAAGGCGGCTGGGAGACGCCATTCGTGATGCTCAATGGGAATACTTGGGCTGAAGGGGGCACATATGATTCTGGCGGCCCATATAATGGCGGTTCGTTGGTCGATTTTTCCTACACCTTCCCCGACGTAACCGCGCCGGCGGATGGAAGTGAGATCGATTTGTCGTACGCTACGAAAGTACACGGAGTCTGTCCGCTGTCGAGCTTTCCGGTCGCCGGACCTCCGTATACCAAAGCCGATTTTTACAATTACCCGTTTACCGATGGCAGAGAGCCGGCGATTCCACCAGGGCCATGCTTCATCATAATGGGGTTCTCTCCGCAATGCGGGACGCCTTGGCCTCCCGTATGGAGAGGCCTTCCGGCTCGGGTCGTGGCCCATGATTTGGTCAGCATGAAGGTTTCTTTAAAAATTAGATCTGCAACAACGATCACAGTGACGGCGACTCAAGATCCCGGCACCGGCACAGACTGCGGTGTGGGAGAACCATGTACGAATCCTGCTAAGTGTCATGTCGTTAACTCGTGTACAGCCGCAACTAGCCCGCCAACCTGCGATGCTTCTGGTACCTTGACAGACTACTCGATCCTTTGTGACCCCGCCCACGAGCACCCCTTCGTCGTGCGAAAACTGGGCGATAGCACTTGGCAATGCTGGGCGGTCAGATCCCATGGCTGACTGATGCCATCGCAGTACCTTATATAGGACAGATCCCGGGCACGTGCACTAGACTCCAGTGAAATAGCGGAAGGGTATCCGTTCATTCGGATGCCCTTCTGGTAAGGAGAAGCGGATGATAAACGACATTAAGAACTTCCTGAAAGGCCTGATAGGTGGAATTCTGGCCCTTATCGCGCTTGGCTTCCTTACCGCGATCAGTCTGTTTGTCACGCGCAACCATGGCCGCTCCGCGGCAACATGGGATCCGGTTAGCTACGTTCAGCATTTTGCCGCAGTGCCAGCATTTTGGATGAATATACTCTTGAGTTTGCTCCTTATTCTATTAGTGTTCTCGATTGGATTTTACTTGGTTGTCCGAAAGACTTCGCCTGTAAGGTAGGTTCCGTCGGGCCGAGCTATGATGGACTGCGAGTTCTGCTGTGATAAGCAAGGGTGAACACCGAGGACCGATCTCAACCTGCGAATCGCTCTGCACGGTACACACGCCTTCCGCCACGGGAGGGGAAGTCGAGCATGTTACATCAACCCGGATAACCTTCGCACGGGACGGCAGAATCGCCAAGTATTCGACGCGTGCGGCGAATGGGACTGAGACATTCGAAGAGTACGTTTACAGCGGTACAGGGAAGCTGTTACGCGTGGAAGGAAGACAGAACGGCCAACCCTGCCGCCGCGTATACCAGTACGACGACCGACAATTCTTACACCGTGTTCTGGAAACCAGCACAAGCGGGTCCGAACGCGTGAGTGAGGAGTTCGTTTACTCCGGCGATTCCTACATGAAACTGTATTATGTTGCTCCGAAGTATTTCGACCAGCATTTCGGGTACGCTACCGAGGTTTCAGATGTGTTCTATTCGGCGATGGATGCCAGGGTCATCACTACCGTTTATGAAAAGCAAGGCCTTCCGAAGGAGTTGGCGTTTCTGGATGATTCTGGCAACACGCTGACTCGCGTGGTCTTCGCGTATGACAGCGCCGAACGACTCATAGAAGAAGTACAAGAATTCGGAGGCAACGGGCACGACATGCCACTGCCGGGAGTGCCATCTGGTGCTCTGGCAGCCCTGCAGCAAGTGCTTCCGCTGAATCGAAAACTCTATTCTTACGATGAAAAGGGCCGCTTAAGGGAAATTCGCAGCGCCGGAGCCTTGGACCGTGGCATTACTCGGATTTCCTACAACGAGCTTAATGACCCGGTGCTAAAGCTCCAATCTGCGGATCTGATCCCCTCAGAAACAACAAACAAGACTTCTCGAAACGCGATCAATGAAGTCAGGTTTCTTTACCAGTACGACATTCACAATAACTGGACGCGACGTACCACCGAATGTCGGGCCAGTGCACTGGATGATTACAAGCTTGTGACCCTTGAGCGCAGGACGATTCAGTATTTCGAGGAAGCGCCTTAACTGGCGCGACTGGGAGACTGCCGAAGTTCTGCCGAATAGAGCGGCTATCGTGGCGGGGACCACAGGCGCGCCGAGGTCGTCGATGGGGACTTGACCCCGTTCCTCGCAGCGCGAGCCATCAACTTTCGCAGCGCGTGAACACTACCCGGTCGCTGAGCACGTAATTCAGCAGCCAGCACGCCGTGATGGCCGCCAGGTTCGCCGGAACGACCGGCAGATGCGCCTCGCCCACCAGCCAGCGCATGGCCACGGCATTCCCCACCACCGAGACCGCGCCGTTGGTCAGATGGAAACGCACCAGGCGCGCCGCCGATTGCCATGCGCCGGCGCCCGCGCGGTCGCGCCAGGTGTACCGCTCGTGCCAGATGAAGTTGTGCACCACGGCGGCCTCCACCGCGAGCGTGGTTGCCAGCAGGTAGTCCACGCCGCTGCGGCGCAACAGCTCGAGCACTCCAAGCTGCACCGCGATTCCGATCGCGCCCACCACGCTGAAGCGCGTCATGCGGCGTCCACTTCCAATGGCTGAGGGCTGCGCTGGTTTTTTCACGGCAGAGGCTCCTGCGATAGAGTTGCGCGATGTGGGCGCCCGCCGATGCCAGCAGCATGATGGTCATGGCGGCAATGCCGATAACGCCGCCAATGTCCATCAGCAGGAACCTGCCCCCGAGCACGCGTGCGTCGCCGCGGAGATACAGCGCCAGGTTTCCCGCGGCCAGCGCGATGCGAAGTTCGGTCGGGCCGAGCTTACCGTAGGAGAGCCGGAACGATCCCAGCGTGTAGGTAGTCAGGTAGACCTCGATTGAAAGCAGCAGGAACGCGATCAGCATCCCGATGGCAATCCAGGGATTGACGTATCCCGACAGCGCCAGTCCCCCCATCAGGAACAGCGCGCCCAAGCTGTCGAGCAGGTGATCGAGATAGAAACCATAGCGCGGCCGCTGGCAATGCCGGACTCGCGCCAGCGTTCCGTCCAGGCTGTCGCCGAACCAGTTCACTGCCAGGAAAAAAGTCGCGGCCAGCAATCCCCCGGACTGCCAGCGCGCCGCCGCATACGAGGCTCCCGCCAGCAGCATGCCGAGGGACCCCACCGCCGTCAGGTGGTCGGAGTTCACCCAACTTGGCAGCCGAGCCGCCACCCAGTGCAGCGCCTTCCGCTCCGCCGCCGCCGTGAAGGCCTGCTGGACGCGCTTCTCTTGGGTAAACGTCAATCGTGCTGCGTCCCGAGGCTTTGTTACCGGAGCGCCGCCCATGTCTGAATACCAGTCATCGCAGGTTGTCATTGCCGAACCTCCGTGGTTCGGCTGCACTATGCTGCGCCGGCGCGGATGACAGCAATGCAGGCCCGGTCAAGCGCAGATCAATTCCTAAGCCGCGCCGCACCTGTCACATACACGCGCGGAT
>CAWCOC010000012.1:0-294946 GCA_963797035.1 Terriglobia bacterium | reverse complement strand
GCGAATCCGGGAAATGATCATGGTCAGGTCTCCTGGCGTCCTTCAAAGAAACGAATTGTCCGCACCAATTTTTTGATTTTGTTTTTCACCTGAGCCAAGCAATCCATCTCCTGCGCGCGGGTATCTCAATCAGTTCGAAAACAAACAGCAGGGGGCATTCATGAAGACTCGTTCCAGGTCAGCGAGGAAGACCCATGGAAAACAAACCAATCGTGCACGAACCCGTGCGCGGCGAACCGTGTCGATACGTCCAGTCGCAGTAGAGACGAGCGCGAGGGGCACGGAAGCGGCCATTCCGGTGAGCGTGCGAGGCGAAGGTAGCTCAGCAGAGGCCCTGATTCCGGTTGAAGTGAGCACGAGTGGCAAGACCCGCAGACGCGCCGCGCTCGTGCCCATAGCTGTCCAGAGGCGTTCGGCCCACACCCGCAATTCGGCCCACACCCGCAGGCGGAGAGCACGAACGCGCCGAGAACAAGCGGGGAGGCGAAGATTCGAAGCTGCATTCACGAAGCCGTGGCGGACGTTTGCGGGGGACGCTGTGAGTAGCATCCTGGACCTCGAGCAGGCCGCCCTGGAGTTGGGCGTCGACTACGGTCAAACGGCGGTCGCCGTTTTGCAGAGTATGTTGTGGCCGATTTTGGGGCGACCCGTGGACGTGGAGCCAGTTGGCCGAAGCAGGGTGTTGGCCCAGAAGACTCCCGCGCAGGTGGCTGGTGAGGCTATGGCGAGGGCGGCATGAGCAGGTTGTGTAACCGCGCTCGCGCGAGCGTTCGACCCAGTCTCAGAGTTTTGGGTTTCGGCCTCGAGAGCTACGCGCCGCGGGCGATGATCATGGTGAGGTCGTCGTGCGCCCGCCGGAGCGGAACTCGTCCACCGCCTGTTCTACTTTGTCGAGCAGGGACGCCGCCTCCAGGTCGTGATTCATGCGCAGGGTGCGGATGAGGCGAGCTTCGCCGAACTCTTCGCCGTGGGCGTCGTGCGCCTCGGTGACGCCGTCGGTGAACATGCTGACGATGTCCCCGGGCTCGACCTGGGTTTCGCCAACGGTCCCTTCCCACTCGGGAAACAGGCCGAGGACGGTGGCGGTCGCGTCGAGCCAATGGGTGGCGCCTTCGCGGCGCAGCAGCAGGGGAGGATTGTGCCCGCAGTTGACGTAACGCAAGCGGCGGGTGCGGTCGTCGTAGCAGCCGAGGAACAGGGTGACGTAGCGGTGGGCCTCGGTGTGCTTGTGGAGGTGGCGGTTGACCTCGGCCAGCAGGCGAAGCGGATCACGCGAGCCGAGCGCACACTGTGCCTGCAGGCTGCCGTGCAGGTTGGCCATGAGCAGCGCGGCGGCGAGTCCTTTGCCGGATACGTCGGCCAGCACCAAGCCGAGGTCGCCGGGCGCGAAGGGCAAAAAATCGTAGTAATCGCCGCCGACGTTGCGCGCCTGGATGCAGTGCCCGCTGTAGTCGAGGGTGCGCAGGGCGGGCATGTGCTGCGGAAAAAGCCGGTCCTGCACGGCGCGGGCGCGCTCGATCTCCCTGGGTAGCCGGTGGTCGGCGGTGATCTCAAACGAATCCAGCTTCCAGATGTTGACCTCGGGCGCCAGGCATTTCAGCCCGCAACGGTCCGCGCCGGCGCCGGACCCGACCCAGACGA
Source organism: Terriglobia bacterium (assembly GCA_963797035.1). Classification (GTDB taxonomy): domain Bacteria; phylum Acidobacteriota; class Terriglobia; order Terriglobales; family Acidobacteriaceae; genus JAIQGF01. The sequence continues at coordinate 293,305 of CAWCOC010000012.1, read as the reverse complement.
CCTGAAAAAGCGCCTGGCGGTCGCCGTGGTGAACCGTCAAGACGTCGCCGGGACTGAGCGCCACCTTGACGCCGGCCAGGCAAGCGCCGGACAGCGATAGGTCGAGGGTGCGGGCCAACTGCAGAGTGCGGTCCGTACCGGGGCTGCAGAGGCGCACCGGGTACTGAAGCCGGAAACGCTGGTCCCGCTCCCGCTGTTTGTGGACCTCGAAAACCGAGGCGCTGAAGCGGCGGATTTGGCGGGCGCTGTCGAGAACGGCGCGGCATTCGGCCTCGCTGGCGAATGGGCCCAGGCGAGTGGGGCGATGCGCGGGCGACGGCGTGCCGGGATGGGAGGTCTCGATCAGGTACCACTCGAACTCCTCGTCTGGCTGCGTCGTCGCCCGGACGCTGGGAGGGGCAGATGGCGCGGTGAATGGCATCGCGCCTCAGGAGTACCATGCATTGGCGGAAATGATGGCGAGGAAGCACGCTTCGGAGGCGGGCGAACAACCGTATTGGGAGGCGGTTCCAAAGCAGCACAACTGCTGGGGAAGATCGATGGTCTGCCGGGAACTCAATTGTGAGTAGGGCGGGTCAGCGCGGTGGCAGGCGCAGCTTGGCGACGGCGCGGGTGAAGATGCGGGACACGGTCTCCTCGGGCAGGTCGAGAACCTGGGCGACGGTGTACAAGGCCAGGCGCTGCTGGGTCTTGAGGGCGAAGACCAGGCGCTCGCGTGCGGAGAGTGCGGCATCGGCGCGGGTGTGGCCGGCATGGTGTCCGGCCCAGGCGAGCCACTGATGGCTGGCCAGGCGATAGAACCAAACGTACATGGATGGCGCACGGCGCCGCGGCATCTCTCGGTAGGCGGTGAGCAGAGTGGCATGGCACAGGTCGAGGGCCACCTGCTCGGAGCCGGTGAGGGCCAACAGAAGAGCAAGGATGGCGTGGTGGTAGCGGGCGGCGATTCGCTCAAAGGCGGCGCCGTTGCCGCGCTCGGCTTCGCGGAAGAGCGAGGCGTCGAGCGGGTCGAAGGAAGCGGCGAAGTTCGCCGGCTTGCTGCCGAGCGGGCGAATTGAGTCGGGGGCGGCCATGGTTAGCAATTAGCGATTAGCGATTAGCGTTAGCGATTAGCAATTAGCGATTAGCGGAGATTGCTAGTCGTTAATCGTTCTCTCCGTCGTGATGACAACCCCTCCGAGTCTTATTAGAACCAGCATGACGCTAAAACCTAGATCCCTCGCTGCGCTCGGGATGACAAGCGCGGAAGGGTGGACGCGATAGGTGTGGCGAATCACCAGCAAGCTGACATCGTCCTGGCGCGGCATATCCACGGCGAAATCCTGCAAGCCTCCGAGGAGCGAAAACAGGGCGGCGTGCGCGGGCTCGCCGGCGTGCTGGCGGGCCAGGTCGACGAAACGCTGGTCGCCAAACTCTTCGTCGTTGCGATTGCGGCATTCCAGGACGCCGTCGGAGCAGCCCAGCAGCACGTCGCCGGGATGAAGCAGGGTGCGCGCCGACTCAAACGCAGCATCGGCGATGACGCCCAGCACGGGGCCGCCGGTCTCGAGGCGCTCGAGCGCGGAATTACGGCGCAGCAGCAGAGCGGGCGGATGGCCGGCGTTGCAATACTCCAAGCGGTCGGAGTGCCAGTCGAGGCGCAGCAGCACCATGGAGGTGATGGGCGGCGTGGGGCGCAAGGCGCACAGCTCGCGATTGACGGCGCGCATGACGGCGGCGGTGTCGTCGCAGGCGGCGGCATTGCAGCGGATCAGGCTGACCAGGTGAGTGAACCACATGGCAGCCGCCACGCCCTTGCCGGCAATGTCGCCGAGAAAAACCCAGGTGCGCTTGCCGACATCCATGACGCTGACAAAATCGCCGGCCAGGTAGCGCGCCGGGAAGACTTCGCCGGCAATGTCGAAGACGCCGCGGGTGAGCTGGCGCGGGCCGCTGAGGCGGCGCTGGACGTGGGCGGCCTCCAGCAATTCGAGGTGAAACTCGCGGCGCTCGCGCTCCAGCGCGGCGAGATGAAATTCCAGGTCGGAGGAGGGGGAGGGCTCGGCGCGCGCGACTTCCGGGGCGAGGGTCATCAGGATTTGTTGGAATTCAATGCCATTCTGCAGGCGACTGGTGGCCATGGGAAACTCCAGTTTCAGTTTCGAGTTTCAGTTTTGAGTTCCAGTATCTGTTTCGAGTTTCTGTTCTTGCTTCGTCACCGGCGGCACTATTACCCGACGAACTTGTAGCCGACGCCGTGCACGGTGAGAAAGAAGTGCGGCTGTTCGGGCGAAGGTTCCAGTTTCTGGCGCAGGCGGACGATGTGCGCGTCCACGGTGCGGGTGGTGGGGAAGTGCTCGTAGCCCCAGACTTCGCTGAGCAGGCGCTCGCGGCTGAGGGTCTCGCCGGAGTGGCACAGGAAGTACTTGAGCAACTCGAATTCCTTGGCCGAGATTTCCACGGCCTTGCCGCGGCGGGTGACGCGGCAGCTCTTCAGGTCGACCGAGACATCGGAGAAGCCGAAGGCCTCGCCGTTGCCGCTGGACTTGGAAACGCGGCGCAGCACGGCCTTGGTGCGGGCAATCAGCTCACGGATGGAGAAGGGTTTGGTGACGTAGTCATCGGCGCCGAGTTCCAGGCCGACGACTTTGTCCACCTCCTGGCCGCGCGCCGTCAGCATGATGATGGGAATGCCGGGGCGCTTGATCTTGAGCTGCTTGCAGACGTCGAGTCCGCTCATGCGCGGCATCATGACGTCGAGCAGGACGAGGTCGGGTTGCTCCTTGAGGGCGCGCTCCAGGCCCTCGACGCCATCGTAGGCGGCGGCGACTTCGTAGCCTTCGAACTCGAAGTTGTCGCGCAAGCCGGAGACCATGTTGGGTTCATCTTCAATGATCAGGATTTTGGTCATTATGCCACCCCCACACCCTGGCCAATGTCAGGTCGACTGCCAGAGTTACGCATTGCCGCCAGCGGCGGTTCCACAGGAATTAACAAACTGAATTTGCTGCCCTTACCGGGCGTGCTCTCTACTGAGACCTGGCCGCCGTGAGCGTGCGCGATGTGCTTCACCAGGCAAAGGCCCAGGCCGCTGCCCTTGGTGTTGTGCACCAGCGGATCGCAGACGCGGTAAAACTTCTCGAAGATCTTGGGCTGCTCGTCACGCGGGATGCCGATGCCGTGGTCCACCACCTCCAGCTTGACCGAGCCGTTGCTGCGCTTTAGATTGACGGCCAGATAGCGGTCGTCGGAGGAATACTTGATGGCGTTGTTCACCAGGTTGAGCAGCGAACGGGCAATGGCCTCGCGATCGATCACCACCAGCGGGATATCTTCGGCGATGTGTTCCTCAAACCTGAATCCCTGCTGCTCGATCTGGTAGCGGTAGGACTCCAGGGTGGTGCGCACCAGCTCGGGCAGATCGGTGGAGCGGAAGTCGTATTCCTTGCGCCCGGCCTCGATGCGGGAAAAGTCGAGAATATTGTTGATGAGCGAGGTTAGGCGCTCGCTCTCCTTGCGGATGGTGCAGTAATACTCCTGCTGCTTGTCGGGATTAGTCACGCGGCCGAGTTCGAGCGTTTCGGCGTAGAGGCGGATGAGCGCCAGGGGCGTGCGCAGCTCGTGAGAAACGTTGGAGACGAAGTCGGATTTGGTCTTGGCGAGTTCCATCTCCTTGTTGACGCCGCGGAAGGTAAAGACCATGCCGGCGGCGAGCAGCAGCGACAGCCCGCCCAGCACCAGGAAGCTGGTGCGCAGGAACTTCTGGCCGATGGCATCGACCGTGGTGCCCTTGAACTTCATGGCCAGCATGAGGCCGGGGAAGCCGGCTTCCAGCTTGCGCTCCATCTCGGGCGTGCCGCCGTCCCAATCGGAACAGGCAGCCATGGCGGGCTCCCTGGGGGAGTGAATCATCATGACGGCTTCGGAGTGGCCGTTATTGTTGCGGGTATCGGCCTCGCTCTCCGCCATCATGTTGTTCATCATTTCAGGAAAGAACTTGTCCTGGAGAAAATCGGGATCGAAGACGATGCCGCCGATTCCTGAGCTGTTTTCCTTCAGGGGAAAGAAGATGGCGGACTGGAGCACGGGCTTGCCGTTGCGGTTGATCCACTCGGTCGACGGCACATAAGGGAGATCGCCCTTGCCGGCGATTTTTTTCATCTTCTCCACCATGCTGCCGCCCTCCATGTCGAACCAGCCGGTAATCATGGCGGCCATTTTCGCGCCTTCGGCATTGATCTCCGGGACGTCGGAGGCGTAGCGCGACTGGGAGCGGATGACGGTCCCCTTTCCCTTGGTCCACGTAAAGACATGGGCGAATTCGGGGTGTTTCTCGAGGATGGCTTGCAGGCGGGGGCCGGCATCGGAATCGTAGGGGCAGGGCACCTTGGGCTGGACCTGCGCGACCATGTCGTAGGCCTTATGGGCCATGCGCTTTTCGGTGATGGCCATCATGTGCTGGAAGTCGCGCTGGATGGCGGCCTCAATGGCCTTGTCGCGCTGGATGGAGCGCAGGTGAAGCACGCTGAAGCCGATGAGCGCCGCCGCCGGAAAGACCACGAAACCCAACGTGATCAGCAGCCGCATGCGTTCACTGCGTGGCCGGTATGCCATAGCAACCTCACTGAAAAGCGACGACGGCTAGTAACATAGCGAATTCGGAGATGGTTTGTGTGAAGCCGGGGTAAAAAGACGTAAAAAGTTGTGAACGCGAAACGGGTTGCCAGAATGGTAGCGCATTTGGGAACAGGAGTCAGGAGTCTGCCGCGGGCGAGGGCGCCCGCGGCTGGAGGAATTACGGCGAGTATTGAGTGCGGCCCCGGCGAGGGCGCCGGGGCCTACGGCTTAAGACTAAGAACCTGGATCCCTCGCCGCGCTCGGGATTAGAGGCCGTCGAGACCGAGTGGAGGAGCGGATCATAGCGCGAAGTCGCTGAAAACCGAGAGCTTGCGGGCTTGTTACTGGGGTGATTACTGGCGATTACGGAAGTGACATTTACTTCCCGAGAGGGTGAGTCATAATCCCGTCGTTGTAAGGCAGTTCTGGGGGAGGGCTGCCGTGGCGTCCCGGTGAGAGCCGGGACGTCGCATTTAAGGGCGGTTCACAGGCGTCGGCATCCACCTAGGGCAGGCCCGGCCTGCTCGCCTCTCGGTCCCCTCTTCTGTTGACTCGCAACACTCTGGAACGATCAACTCCGACGCCTGTGGGCGGCTACCAAGCCGCGAAATCGCCGCCCGGGCTGCTACTTCTTAGTCATTCCTGCATCGAATGTAATGGTAGGATGTTGGGCCGCCCCATCGGGCGGAGGGCACTTGCGCACTTATTTAGGGGGATAGATGGCAAGTAACACGATTTTTGAGGTGACGGACGCCAATTTTGATCAAGCGGTGTTGAAGTCGGAGCAGCCGGTGATCGTGGACTTTTGGGCAGCCTGGTGTGGTCCGTGCCGCGCCTTGGCGCCGATTGTGGATGAGGTGGCCAGCACCTATGCCGGCAAGGTGAAGGTCGGGAAGATGGACGTGGACAAGAATGCCGCCACGCCGCAGCGCTACAGCATTCGCGGCATTCCGACCCTGCTGATCTTCAAGGGCGGACAGGTGAAGGAACAGATCGTCGGATACGTGCCGAAGGAGCAGATCGAGAAGGCGCTGGAGCGGCACATCACGGCGGAGAAGACAGTGAGTTCGTAAGCAGCTGTCAGCTGTCAGCTTTCAGCAAAACGGAGCCCGGTGAGAGCCGGGCTTTTTGCATGAATGGTTAACGGTTCTCGGTTAAGTTTTCGGTAAGCGTGGGCAATTGGATTCGCTGACAGCTGAGGGCTGACAGCTGAAACCCAGATCCTTCGCTGCGCTCAGGATGACATTGTTCGAAATGAATGGCTGATAGCTGAGAGCTGTTAGCTATTTATCCGACCAGACGGCGAGTAGGTTGCCGTTGGGGTCGGTAAAATGGAAGCGGCGTCCGCCGGGAAAATCGAAGGTCGACTTGGTGATCTTGCCGCCGGCGGCGATGATTTTGGCGTAGGTGAGCGCCAGGTCGTCGGCGTAGATGACCAGCAGCGGACCGCCCTTCACCACCGGCAATCCCTTGGCGAAGCCGCCGCTCAGCCGGCCGTCGTGGAAGCTGGTGTAGTCCAAGCCGTAGTCTTCGAACTTCCAGTCAAACACCCGGCTGTAGAAAGTCTTGGTCGCCTGGATGTCGTTGGCCGGGAATTCGACGTAATCCACCTTGTAGTTTTGTTCGCTCGGCATATTCCGGCTCAGTTTATACCGCGGGAGAGCGGCCGGCATAATTATGGCAAAACGGGTGTGCCAGAGTATTCAATAGGTGCAGGGCGCTAAGTTGCAGGAGCTAGTGGCTAGGGGATAGCGGCTAGCCCCCAGCTACTCGCTGCGTGGTTCGTCCGGCTCAGTACTTACGCAGCACGCCGATGACGCGACCCTGCAACTGCACCGCCGCGGCCGCGACCATGATGGGCTGCATGGCGGCGTTGGAGGGTTGCAGACGGATGCGGTCGCCCTCCCGGTAAAAGCGCTTCAGCGTGGTTTCCGAACCCTCCACCAGGGCGACCACGATCTCGCCGTCGCGGGCGGTTTGGGCCTTTTCCACCAGCACGTAGTCACCATCGAGGATGGCTTCGTCCTGCATGGAATCGCCGCGCACCTGCAGGACAAAAACGTCCTTGGCGCCGGTGAAATCCTGCAGGCTGATGGTCTCCGGATTCTCCATGGCTTCGATCGGCTGGCCGGCGGCAATGCGTCCCAGGAGCGGCAGGGAGAACGGCGCCGCCATGGTCTGCTTCATGCGCCCGCGCGGCGGGATGACGTCAATGGAGCGGCTGCGGTTATAGTCGCGCTTCAGCAGCCCTTTTTTTTCCAGGTTCGAGATGTGCTTGTGCACCGTGGCCAGCGAACTGAGGCCGAGGCCGCCGCCGATTTCTTCAAACGAGGGCGAGTAGCCTTTGGCGTGCACGAAGCCGGCGATGAAGTCGTAAACCTGGCGTTGGCGGCGAGTCAGGGCCATTAGGGCGCTCCTCGGCTGCGAGTATGGGCGAAAGGAAGGCGAAGTGTCAAGGAAAACAGTAGTCAGGAGTCAGTAATCAGGAGTCAGCTTTCTGGTGCCTGCGTTCAGCGTGCCACGGCGGAGCGGGCGGCGAGGATTTCTTCTACCGCCTTAATGGCAACTTCCAGTTCCTCATCTTTGTTATAGAAGTGCGGCGACATGCGCACGCCGGCGTTGGGGCGATAGTCGACCAGGATGTTGCGCCTGATGAGTTCGGCGCAGACCTCCTGCGCGAAGGGCATGTCGATGGAAACGGTGCCGCCGCGGCGCTCAGGATCGCGCGGGGTGTTGACGCGCCATCCACGTTGTTCCGCCAGTTCGATCAGCTTCGCCGTCTGCCGCACGGATTTCTCGCGGATTTTGTCGACGCCTACTTCGCGGACGATGCGCGCACCCGGCTGCGCCGCGTAGAGCGCGGGGATATTGGGCGTGCCGTTCATGAAGCGATACTGGCCGTCGCTGTAGGTCTGCTCACCGATCTGGAAGGCGAACGGCTGCTGGTGGGCGATCCATCCGGTCAAGGTGGGCTTGAGCTTCGCGGCCAAGTCGGGACGCACGTAGAGATAGGCCACGCCGGGTCCTCCGCACAACCACTTCAAGACGCCGCCGCAGACAAAATCCGCGTTCCAGGCTTGCGCGTCGACCGGCACCGTGCCCAGCGACTGGAAGGTATCGAGTACCACCAGGGCGCCGACCTGGTGCGCGCGCTCGATGATCGCCTTGGCGTCCTGAATGTAAGCACTGCGGAAGATGACGTGCGAGATGGGCACCAGCAGCGTGCGCTCGTCAATCGCCGAGATCATACGGTCGAGCGGGACATGAATGCCGTCGGTGGGAACCATCTCGACGTGTGCGCCGCGGGCGCGCTGGGCGTTCCAGAAATACATGACGGAGGGAAAGTTCAGGTCGCTGAAGACGATCTTGTTGCGCTTGCCGGCGAAGTCGAAGCAGGAGGCCACGATCGCCTGACAACAGGTGACATTCTGATGGACCGACACCGAGCCGGCGGGCGCGTTCATGATGGCGCCGATCTCGTCGCCCACTTCGGCGGCCAGCATCCACCATTTTTCTTCCCAGGCGCGGACGCCGCGGTGCGCCCAGGCGTCGGCGTAGTCGCGCACGGCGTCGTAGACGGCGCGCGGCATGGCGCCCAGCGAGTTGCTGATCAGGTAGGTGGATTCCTCCAGGATGGGGAACTGCGGGCGGTAGCGCAGCAGCGGGTCGGCCATGGGGGAATTGTAGCTGAGAGTGCCCGGCGCCGCGGGGCGTTCCGTTCGAGGGAAGGAGTCCGAAACTGAAAACTGGTATCTGACTGGTACCAAAGTAAGGCGAATGCGCGATTGCTGCCGGCTGGGCTTGTGCATACAATAAGCCCGCGTTTACTGGGCCCCGAAGCACGCCCGCAAATTGGTGCTGGAATCGCCTCCCAGTACGACGTCGAACTCTGCCTTTATGCCGGACATTAGCCGACGCTTGGAGCGAGCCGAGAAACACCTGCAGAAAGGCAAGCCCGATGCTGCCCTGGAGGAGTTGCTCGGTGCACTGCTGGAAGACCCGGGAAACGACGGGGTGCGGCAGACGGCAGCCGACCTGTGCCTGACGTTGGGCCGGGCGGGCGAAGCGGCAACGCATTTCTCGACGTTGTTTGACCACATGGCGTCCATCGGCGACGTCCCCCGGGCCACCGTCAATTACAAAAAGCTGGCGCGGGTGGGCCGGCCGTCGGTGGAACAGACCTTCAAGTACGGTCAGCTGGTGGAGAAAACCAACCGGCGTGAGGCGATCGACGCTTACCAGGCGGCGATGAAAGGTTATGCCGCGCAGGGCAAAAAGCAGGAAGAGCTCGCCGTGCTGAAGCGCGTGATCGCGCTCGATCCCAGCGAGGAGCACTACAAGCACGAAGGCGAGCTGGCTGCCCTGCTGGGAGACGGCAAGACGGCGGCGATCGCCTTTCTGTGCGTCGGCGGATTTGTCACCCAGGCGGGCGGCAATGCCACGGAGTGGTATCAGCGCGCTTACCAGCTGGACCCGAAGAACGCCGCCGTGGGCCTGGCCTACGGCCGTGCGCTGCTTGCCGCCGGGCATCCACAGGACGCCATCACCGTGCTGGAGCCGTTTGCCGCCGACAAGGGCCGGACGGAGGAGCGCGAAGCTTATGCCAACGCGCTGGTCGCGGCCGGGCGGCTGGTGGAAGCGGAGCCGCTGGTGTGGGAGGTGTTTGAGCGCAACCCGCGGGAATTGAACGATGTGGGCGAGCTGATCGCCGCGCTGCTCGACGAAGACCACCAGGCGCAGGCGCTGGAGCTGGCGCACAAGCTGGAGGTCCACCAGCTGAAGAGCGGCGGGCAGCGCGAGTTCGTGGCGCTGATGAAGGACATCTGCGACAAGCATCGCGCCGGCATCGAGCTGCTGGAGTACATGGTGGAGGTGTACAACGCCTCCAATCGCGAGCACGATTATTGCGGGACGCTGCTCAAGCTGTTCGAGCTGTATTACGCCACAGGCAATTTCATCAAGGCGGCCGACTGCCTGGACCGCGCCGCCGAGGTGGACGCCTACGAGCCCGGTCACCAGCGGCGCCTGGAAATGCTGCGCAACAAGATCGACGCCAACCATTACAACGCCATCGCGTCGCGCTTTAACCTGGTGCTGAAGCTGGAGGAGCCGGAGAGCGACACCCCGGAAACGCCCGAGGGTGAAACCACCGTGCTGCAGGACCTAATGCTGCAGGCGGAGATTTTTCTGCAGTACTCGATGCGTTCCAAGGCGGTGGAGCGTCTGGAGCGTATTCACCGGCTGTTTCCTCACGAGGAAGAAAAGCTGGAGAAACTGCGCGAGCTGTACATGAACGCCGGCTTCACGCCGCATTATCGGGCGGAAGAGCCGCGGCCTACGGCGGCCCGGCCCGGGTCGAGCGCGCCGGCGCTCGCGGCCAACGAGATCGGCATCGACAATTTCGCGCGCGTCAACGAGATCACGCGCAACATTTACCGCCAGGGCAGCGTGAAGGGCGTGCTGTTCACAGCGGTGAACGAAATCGGACGCCATTGGAACGCCAGCCGCTGCATTGCCGGGCTGTGCACGCCGGGTAAGCCGCCCTCGGCCGCGCTGGAGTACTGCGCGCCCGGCATGAAGCCGGCCGGCGTGATGGCGGTGGTCAAGCTGGTGATGGCCTGCCTGGAGGTTTCGGTGACCCATGGCACGGTGCTGCTGCTGAACGTGCCCAAAGCGCCGGAGCTGGATTCGATTCGCGAGCACATCCAGGACCTGGAGCTGGAATCCATCCTGGCGGTGCCGCTGATGGATGGCGACGAGTTTGCGGGGATCCTGATCCTGGAGCAGTGCGGCGCGCCGCGCAACTGGCGCCCCACCGACGAAGTGGTGCTGAAGACGATTGCCGAGCAGATGATCCTGGCGGTGAACAACGCGCGCCTGCGCAGCCTGGTGAAGACGCTGGCCATCACCGACGAGCGCTCCGGGCTGCTGAAGCGCTCGTCCTACGTCGACGTGCTGCTGTCGGAGGTGAAGCGCTGCCAGGAGCAGAACTCGGTGTGCTGCGTCATGCTGATGCACTTCGGCAAAACCTCGTCGCTGGTGAAGGAATACGGCGAGCCGACGGTGGAAACCGTGGTACAGCAGCTCGGGCAGGTGATCAACGGCCACATCCGGCAGAATGATGTGGCGGTGCGCTACGAGTTCACCAGCATCGCGCTGCTGCTGGCCGATACCGGCGAGAAGAACGCGTTCTTCGTGGTGGACAAGCTGCGCAAGGTGCTGGCCAATGTCCATCCGCCGGGAAAATCCACGCCGCTTTCGATGACAGTGGGAATTGCCGAGGCGGTGATGCAGGCACGCTTCGATCCGGTGGATATTGTCTGCGAACTCATCAACCGCGCCGAGAGCGCGCTGGCGGCGGCCAAGGCCGAGGGCGCGAACTCGGTGAGGGCGCTCGCCCCGGTGCTGGACGCGGCCGCGGTGACGGCGTAGGCACAAGGCTTCAGGCTTCAGGCTTTAATTCCCCTTCGATGTCCAGCCCGCGAGTGCAATCCTGGGTCAAGCGGATGCACGGATGGGTGGCGCCCGCGGAAGGCGAGCGCATTCTTTGCGCCTGAAGCCTGAAGCCTGACGCCTAGTGAAGCCTTGCGCCTGAAGCCTTGCGCCAACTAGACTGACTTGTTCGGTCACTCTCCTGAGAGTCCTCTGTATGCTCAAGCCAAGCGATATCGCAATCGTCAGCGGGGCGCGCACTCCGATGGGCCGCTACTGCGGCAAGCTGCGCGACTTTAACGCCATGGAGCTGGCCGCCATCGCCGCCCATGGCGCGATCGAGCGCGCGCAGATGGATCCCAAGGAATTCGACCACGCCATCTTCGGCAACGCGCTGCAGACCTCGGCGGACGCACTGTATGGAGCGCGTCACGTCGCGCTGCGCGCCGGATTGCCCATCGAAACACCGGCATTGACCGTGAACCGGCTTTGCGGCTCGGGCATGCAGGCCATTGTGAGCGCGGCGCAGATGATCCAGCTCGGAGAGGCGCGGCGCGTGCTGGCCGGGGGAATGGAATCGATGTCACAGGCGCCGCACGTGATTCGCGGCGCGCGCTGGGGCTTGCCGCTGGGCGAAGGCAAGCTGGAAGACTCGCTGATGGTGGCGCTGCTCGACACCTGGTGCGGCCTGCAGATGGCCAACACCGCCGAACTCTATGGCGAGCAGCAGGGGACCACGCGCGAGATGCAGGACGAGTTCGCGCTCCAGTCGCAGCAGAAAGCGGCAGCGGCGCAGAAGGCGTGCCGGCTGAAAGAAGAGAGCGTGCCGGTGCCGCTGAAAAATCGCAAGGGCGAGCCGAGCGGCGAGATGTTCGAGCAGGACGACCACCTGCGCGCGGAGACGACGATGGAGGGCCTGGCCAAGCTGAAGCCGTCGTTCGGGAAAAACGGGACGGTGACCGCCGGCAATGCCAGCGGCATCGTGGACGGTGGCGCGGCGGTGGTGGTGATGTCGATGGAGGAGGCGGAGAAGCGCGGCAAAAAAGCGCTGGGGCGCATTGTGAGCTGGGGCATCGCCGGCGTGGAGCCGAAGATCATGGGCCGCGGTCCGGTACCGGCCTCGCGCATCGCGCTGGAAAAGGCCGGGCTGAAGCTGGAAGACATGGACCTGATCGAGGTCAATGAGGCCTTCGCGGCGCAGTACCTGGGAGTGGAAAAAGAATTGGGCTTGGATCGCAGCAAGGTCAACGTGAACGGCGGCGCGATTGCGCTCGGTCATCCACTGGGCGCGACCGGCACGCGGCTGGTGTTGACGCTGCTGTACGAGTTGCGCCGGCGAAATGCGAAGTACGGGCTGGCGACGGCGTGCATCGGCGGCGGACAAGGGATCGCGATGATCGTGGAGCACATCAACTGACGTATGCAGTGGTCGAAATTGAAAACTCGCGTCAGTGAACGGATGCTTCCGGAACTCCGAAGCCGCGTGGATTTTCATGTAACTAGCTATCGTAGAGGTCCTGACAGTGCAGAGAAAGCCTGGGTCACGGTGGACGGAAAAACGGTTTTCAGAGCGAGCTATTACCTGAATTTGTGGCAAGGCAAGCAGGATAGTCCGCAGAAGTTCGGGTCCGCGCTTAAGGCCTATCTGGATTTGCCGATAGCCGCAGCCATGACTTCCAGTGACCCTATCATTCGAGCATTTGCGATGATCGACCAGCGGTTAGGCGCCAGGCGATTTGGGAAAATTTCACCACTGGCGAATGAACATCGTTTTGTGAAGGCCTGTTTAAATTGCGGAAGTCTCTTTCACGTCCAAGACGGTGTGAGCCCGCATTACGGGCGAAAGATCACTAGCCCACGGCGTGAGCCGTGGGTAGCGAGGTCAAACAGTTCAGAGCCCCTTCAGGGGCGAAAGAATTGGACGTAGCGATTCTGTCGCCCGCTGAAGCGGGCTGGAGATTCTAATTGCGAGCTTACCCACGGCTTACGCCGTGGGCTACAATCTGCCGCCGCCTACGGCGGCTGGCGTTGACCATGAGTTGGGGGTTGCGGCAGACCTAAACGTGAGATTTGATCCGCGTTCATCCGCGTTGATCCGCGGCTAAGTTTTTCGGCAACGTGAAACGTGAAACTCGAAACGTGAAACCTCCTGACGAGGACTCATATATGGAAATCAAGAAAGTTGGCGTTCTGGGCTGCGGCTTGATGGGCTCGGGTATTGCCCAAGTCTCGGCCACGGCCGGGTTCGAGGTCACCGTGCTCGAAGCCGAGCAGCGCTTCCTCGACAAAGGTTTCTCCGGCATCGAGAAGTCGCTGGCGAAGTTCGCCGAGAAGGGCAAGCTGAAGGAAACGCCGGAGGCCATTCGCGCGCGGCTGAAGGGCACGCTCAAGCCGCAGGATCTGGCCGAGTGCGACATCATCATTGAAGCCATCATCGAGAACGTAGAAGCCAAGACGAAGATGTATGCCTCCCTCGACGCAGTGGTGAAGCGCGACGCCATCTTCGCCAGCAACACCTCGTCCATCTCGATCACCGAGCTGGCGGCGGCCACCAAGCGCCCGGACCGCTTTATCGGACTGCACTTCTTCAATCCCGTGCCGCTGATGCAACTGGTGGAGGTGGTGCGCACCATCACCATTGCGCCCGGGGTCTTCGAAACCGTGTACGCCTTTGCGCAGAAGCTAGGCAAGACACCGGTGCGCACCAGCGACAAGACCGGTTTCATCGTCAACCGGCTGCTGGTGCCCTATTTGCTCGATGCGATTCGCGCTTACGAAGAGGGCGTGGGCTCGATCACCGACATCGATGCCGCCATGAAGCTGGGCTGCGGCTACCCGATGGGGCCGTTTACGCTGCTCGATTTTGTCGGGCTGGATACGACCTACTACATCACGCAGGTGATGTTCGACGAGTTCAAGGAGCCGCGCTTCGCTTCGCCGCCGCTGTTGAAGCGCCTGATCATGGCCGGGTGGTATGGCAAAAAAACCGGCAAGGGTTTCTACGACTGGTCCGATCCAAGCAAGCCCGTGCCGCAGGACGCGCAGTTGCGGGGGCTGCCGGCGGCGGAAAAAGCTGGCGTGGCGGCGGACTAGTTTCTTACCACGGAGGCACGGAGACACGGAGACTTCAGAACACGTGTCATGCTGACGCTAAGCGGAAGCATCAATGCGTCATTTCGCGCACAACGAATGCATAGATCCTTCGCTGCGCTCAGGATGACATCATGGTTGGATTTCTGTGACTCAGTGACTCTGTGACTCAGTGACTCCGTGACTCCGTGGTGAAATGAGTTTCCGTGACTCCGTGGTGAATTGAGTTTATGTTGCCCGATGGCCGCTGGAGGAAATATGGCTTCATCCGTTAGTACTCTGCCCACATTTGAAAATCTGACTTACGAAAAGAAGAACGCGATTGCGTACGTCACCATCAATCGCCCGAAAGTTCTCAACGCGCTCAACATGGCGACCATGGAGGAGCTGCGCACCGTGTTTCACGCCATCAAGGCCGATGACGCGATCCGCGTGGTGATCTTCACCGGCGCGGGCGAGAAAGCCTTTATTGCCGGGGCCGACATCAACGAGCTTGCTAAAAACAACGCCGTCGAAGGCAAAGCTTACACCCACAAGGGCCAGAGCGTGCTCAACCTGATCGAGAACCTGGGCAAGCCGGTGATTGCCTGCATCAACGGTTTCGCCTTGGGCGGAGGCTGCGAGATTGCCATGGCATGCACGATGCGCCTGGCGAGCGAAAACGCCAAGCTGGGACAGCCCGAGGTCAAGCTCGGCATCATTCCCGGCTACGGCGGGACGCAGCGGCTGCCGCGGCTGGTCGGCAAGGGAATCGCCATGCAGATGGTGCTCGCCGGCGAGATGATCACTGCCCAGGAAGCGCATCGCATCGGGCTGGTGAACGAAGTGGTGGCGCACGCCGAGCTGATCCCGCGCGCCGAAGCTATCGCGCATAAGATCATCGCCAACGCCCCGCTGGCCGTGCAGTACGCCATGGAAGCGGTGAACAAGGGCATGGAGATGACGCTGCAGGAAGGCCTCTACCTGGAAGCCACGCTGTTTGGCGTCTGCTGCGCGACGGAAGATAAGACGGAGGGGACCAAGGCCTTCCTGGAGAAGCGCGCGGCGAATTTCAAAGGGAAATAACCACGGAGGCACTGAGACACGGAGGAAAACAACGACATTGAAGATTGTCGATTGCCGATTGTCGATTGCGTGTACATGACAAATCGGCAATCGAAAATCGACAATCGGAAATGTATTTCTTCTTGGCCCTGTGTCTCCGTGGTAGTTTTTTCTGCGCATGATTCGAAGTCTCCACAAGCTGCTGGTCGCCAAGCGCGAGCAGGACTATCGCGCGCTGGTGGATTTCTTCGACGCGCTCGGCGTGGCCCGTGGTGAATCCTGGGATGGCCGCCGCAGCAAGGGCGTGAAGTTCGATTCCCGCGAAGCCGGCGTGGAAATCGGCATGGGCGAAGGCTTCCCCGACGCCGACCTGGTGATCGAAGTGGATTCCGCGGACGCGGTGTATGAAGCGATAGTCGGGAACAACCCCGGCCCTTCGACAAGCTCAGGGCAGGCTCTGCCCAAAACCGGGGCAGACCGGGGCACCCGGAGAAACAAACCCGGGCTAGACCGGGGCACCCGCTTCAATGCAGACCCGGGCACGCGGTTCAAAATCACCAGCGAGATCTGCGATACCGACTGGGGCGCCAGCCTGTTCACGGTGGAAATGCCCGCCGGTGCCGGCCGGCTTGCCATCTTTTCTTATAAGGACAATTGGCGCGCGGGCACGCGCGAAGGCAAGCTGGACGCGACCGGGCGGCGCTTTGCCCTGGTCGTGGCGCGCTTCAATGCGTTCATCACTGAGCGCCTGTTGGCCGGGGCCGAGGACACGCTGCTGCGTTTAGGCGCGGATCGCAGAAACCTGACCGTGGTGCGTGTTCCGGGCTCATTTGAAATTCCGTCGGCGGCGCGCATGCTGGCCGAAACCGGCAACTACGATGCCATCATCTGCCTGGGCTGTTTGATCCGCGGCGACACGGCGCACTACGAGGTGATTGCCAATGAGGTTACGCGCGGCATTGGGCAGTCGGCGCAGGAAACCGGGGTGCCACACGCCTTCGGCGTTCTGACTTGCGACACCCTGGAGCAGGCAATCGATCGCGCCGGGCTGAAGGCCGGCAACAAGGGCCACGATGCCGCGCTGGCGGCGGTGGAAATGGCGCAATTGAAATCGGTCGATGGTCGACGGTCGACGGTCGACGGCTCACGCATCCAACACCTGGAGCCGCAGAAGCCCCTGACAAAGCCGGCCGGAAAGAAACACAGACGCAGGACTGGTTCAAAGGGTTCTCGTAGATGAGGACAAAATCGGCCGTCGACCATCGACCGCCGACCGTCGACCAATGGGCACGCGCCGCAAATCCCGCGAACTGCTGTTGCAGATGCTGTTTCAGTGCGACATGGGGAAGCAGCCGCCGGAGCAGGTCCGGCGCACGTTTTGGGCGGAGCGCAGCGACATGGATCCTGAGGTCCGCGAATTCGCCGAGAAGCTGTTCGAGGTGGCCTACGAGCGGGCCGGGGAAATCAACAGCGTGATCGAGAAGCACGCCAGGAACTGGCGCATGGAACGCATGGCGGCCGTAGACCGCAATCTGCTGCGCGCCGCGGTGGCGGAATTCTTGGCAATGCCGGAGACGCCGCGGCCGGTGATTATCAACGAGGCCATCGAGATCGCGCGCCGTTATTCCACGCCGGAGTCCATCGTTTTCATTAACGGCGTGCTGGATTCGATCGCCCGCGACCTCGATCAACAAACGCCCTAGCGATTTTTCGCCGCACCATTTATTGTTTTGCCGTCCGATAACCGGCCCTCATCATGACCTGGTCCGACGAAGCCAACGAAATCGTTGCCGAACTGATCGGCGCACTCCCGGCGCCGGTGCGTGACGCCGTCAAAGACGCCATGGAAAGCCGCGCCGAGTCGCTGGCCGGCGATGATCGAGAAGACGAAGTCTCCATGGAAACCGCGGTGCGCGCCTTCATCGAATCCACTCCGGGCGACCTGCGCAGCCGCCTGAAGCACACCCTCACCTATCACGGCATCGATCCGGAAGACTACGAAGAGGCGTTCTCTTCGTAGGCTTCAGGGTAGGGCTTCGTGCTCTACCCTTGGAATCTCCGGTTGAAATGCCTATTGGTCCCGCTGGTGGCGCAAACGACCCTGGGGTCCTTCGACTCGGGCGTACGCCCTCGCTCAGGATGACAGTCGTTGGAATGGAGCCTTGTGCCTTAAGCCTGGAGCCTGAACCCTGGAGCCTACTTCGGCCTCACTGCTACCAGGTCTGGGGTGAAGCTGACGCTGATCTGCTGCGCGTCGGTATTGCTGGCCACGTCGATGCGATGCACGTTGTTGTCGCTGCCCCCCACGTACAGCTTGGTTCCATCCAGCGTGGTCCCGCCGGTAAAGGGAGTGGCGCCGCCGGCCAGGGGAATGGTGAACGGGGTTGAAGTTGCGGTGTCCAGGCCGAACAATCCATGGTCGCTGGTCACGAACGCCTTCGATCCGTCCGGCAGCACGATCAATTGCCGCGCGGTGAAAGCTCCGGCGCTGAAGTCGACGCTGGCCAAGGTGTCGGAGAGCGGAGGTGGACAGCCCACGCGGGTGGTGTTGACGATCAGCACGTCGATGCCCGGTGAGTCCACCGCCAGCACGGTGCCGGCGTCAGGCAGCGGGCCGACAAAGCTCGGCGCACCGGGGGTGGTGACGGTATCGGCCAGTGAATTGTCGCAAGTGGCGCGTGCGGTCACTTCGGGTCCCGGCCCGCCGCCGGCCAGGTAGGCGAAGGCGCCGTTGGGCAGAAACTTCACGTCTTTGGCGATGCCCGCCAGGCCCACCGGGCGGAAGCTTCCCGGTGACCAGAAGTAGAGCGTGTTGCCGGCGACGATGTAGGCGCCGCGGCTGTCAGGAGTAAAGTCGGCGGCAGAGGCGGAGGCAATCGACGCAGCCTCGGTCGTGACTCCACTGCCCACCCCCAGGACAAATAAAGTTGAGGCCCCGGCCACAATGACCCGGTTGCTGTCCGGCGATACCGCCAGGACGGCGCCGGTCACACCCGTATTCTGCGACGCTGTGTTGCTGGCCGTGCTTATCGACATGAGGCCGCTGCTGCTGCCCAGGTAGAGGGTCGTGCCCGCAGGATCGAACCGCGCGGAATTGGGCATGGAGGGCAGTGTGATCGCTGCGGCGGCCGCGTTGGTGCCGGTATCGATCGGGACCACGGAGGTGCTGCCGGTTCCTGCAACGTACACCGTAGATGCCGAGCTTCCCGCCACTGTTCCTACCAGGGCATTGCTGTATTCCGAGGCCAACCCGATGTTGCAGGTTGCGGCACAACTCGCCGAGATGGTGGTCGCGCCGGCCGCAACCGCGGTCACCAGCGCCGCCGAGTTCACGTTCGCCACCGCCGGCCGGGTACTGCTCCAATTCAGCGGCACGCTGACCGAGGCGCCATGGCTGTCGACTACGTCGGCGGCCAGGCTCACGGTGTTGCCCGCCGCGCCCAGGGTAAACGTTGTCCCCGGCCCGGAGGCCGGATGAATATTGATGCTCTGCACCGGGCAGGTCGTCCAATTCACCGCCGGGCTGTTCACCGAAGTGACCGAGGCCACGATGCCGTTTGCGCCGGGCGTCTTGGCGGTGACCAGGCCGTTGGCATCGACGGTGCTCACGTCGACGGAGAGCGTCGACCAGGTAAACGGGCCCACCGAACTGGTGATGTCATTACCGTTGTTGAACGCCTTGGCCGAGAGCTGCATGGTCTGTGCCGACGACACGCAATTCACCGTTGCCGGCGTCACCGTGACCCGGTCGACGTGAAGATGGGTGAACACCGGCACGGTGCTGCTGATGGTGCCGCTGGTCACGGTGATGGTGGCAGTGCCGGCCATGACCCCGGTGGTATCGCAGACGATGAAATTAGTGTCCCACTTTCCCGCGCACACTGAGCCGGTGCTGGAAATGGTGACCACCGCGGTGTTGCTGGAGGAGTAGGTGAAAGGAAGCGAGTTGGTGACCGTGTTACCGCTGGAGTCGATGACCGAGGCGCTGAGCGCGACCACGTCGCCCAGATTGAGGGAGATGGTGGAAGGCGACACCCTGACCGTGTTCGCCGTCGTAGTGGTTTTCTTGCTGCCGCCGCACCCGGCGAGCGCAGCCAGCAGGATGACGAAGAGCGGCGCGCAAGCCCACGCCCTGCGTCGCCCCGCGCTAATTTTCCGAATGCTCAATTCCGGTCTCTGAAGCCTGGCTATGATTACCAACCGCCGCATGCTGCCTCCCCGTTCGACCTTCGGGCCGAACGGATTCTTCCTGTCTGGGGAAAACACACAGTGTAGAAGCTGGTGAAAATTTCGGCAACTTGAGCTGCTTTGCGGGCGTGAGCGAAGCGGGAGCCGGCAGGCGAAATCCTGAGCGCAGCCGAAGGATCTTGAGCCGCTTTGCGGGCGTGAGCCAAGCTGCTGAGGTGATCATGAGCGCACTTGATCAGAGCTTCCCTAACTGCGAGCCCCTAACCCCTCACCTCTAGGCCAGCCTTCCGTAACCTCAAAGTGCACTCCGGCTCTCGGTTGACGCTTTGCGCCTGAGTTGCTATATTCAAAAGGTTCTGCGAGTTGAGTTTGGCTTGTTTGTAGCGGCTGAGTTTCACCCGCAAGGGTGCCCTCGCTGAAGCGTTCCTGCGCTGCCTCACCGTCTGGGTGGGGGTATGCAGGACGAGGAAGACGAAACGGAACACCTACCCTTTCGGCTGGGTGTCACCGTCGTCGGTCCCAGCCTAACGGAAACTGAAATCTCCCGCTCGGTTGCGGGATTTATGGCGGCCTCAGGCCGGCCAGCCACAAATGCAGGAGCGCGTTTGCGCTGCGGCTCCGGATTGCCCGGAGAGTCGCGGCCTTTGCGCTTCCCAGGAGAAGGCGCGCGAGCGCCAAGGAGCAGCCCAGAGTGCCTACGTTCAATCAGTTGGTGCGCAAGGGGCGCAGCGCCCCGAATTACAAGACGGCCAGTCCGGCGCTGCAGTCGTGCCCGCAGAAGCGTGGCGTCTGCACCCGCGTCTATACCCAGACGCCGAAAAAGCCGAACTCCGCCCTGCGCAAGGTCGCCCGCGTGCGTTTGACCAACGGCATTGAGGTGACCACCTACATTCCCGGCGTCGGCCACAACCTGCAGGAGCACTCGATTGTGCTCATTCGCGGCGGCCGCGTGAAAGACCTGCCTGGCGTTCGTTACCACGTGATTCGCGGCACCCTGGATGCGGTGGGCGTCGCCAACCGCAAGCAGGGCCGTTCGAAATACGGCGCCAAGCGGCCCAAAGCCTGAGAGTCAGAACGAATTTTATGCTCTCGCCGAACCGGTTGAGAGCTGATTGCTGAGAGCTGAGAGCTTCTATGCCAAGAAAAGGTCACACCCCGAAGCGCGAAGTTGCCGCCGATCCCATTTATGGTTCGACGCTGGTCACCAAGTTCATCAACTCGATGATGTGGGGCGGCAAGAAGTCCACCGCGGAAAACATCTTCTACTCGTCGATGAAAAAGATCGAGGAGAAGGGCGGAGACGAGGCGTTGAAGCTGTTCAAGAAGGCGGTGGAGAACGCCAAGCCGGTGCTGGAAGTGAAGACCCGCCGCGTGGGCGGGGCCAACTACCAGGTCCCGGTGGAGGTGAACCCGGACCGGCGCACCTCGCTGGCGATGCGCTGGCTGATCGGCTACAGCCGCGCCCGCGCCGAAAAAGGCATGACCGACCGGCTCAGCAACGAACTGCTCGATGCGGCCAACAACCGCGGCGCTTCGATCAAGAAGAAGGAAGACGTTCACCGCATGGCGGAGGCCAACAAGGCGTTCGCGCATTACAGATGGTAAGGCTGCGCCGTCGACCGTCGACCGTCGACGGTCGACCGCAAACGAAGTCACGGATTCGGAAGGAAAGCTAGGGAAGCAGTGGCCAGACTGGTCCAACTCGAGAAGTGCCGCAACATCGGCATCATGGCGCATATCGACGCCGGCAAGACCACGACGACGGAGCGCGTCCTGTTCTATACGGGGCGCACTCACCGCATCGGCGAGGTCCACGAAGGCACCGCCACCATGGACTGGATGGAGCAGGAGCAGGAGCGCGGGATCACCATCACCAGCGCCGCCACCACCTGCACCTGGCGCGATGAGCGGGTCAACATCATCGATACGCCCGGCCACGTGGATTTCACCGCCGAGGTGGAGCGATCGCTGCGCGTGCTCGATGGCGCGGTCGCCGTGTTCGACGCCGTGCATGGCGTCGAACCGCAGTCGGAAACCGTCTGGCGCCAGGCCGACAAATACGGCGTGCCGCGGATTTGCTTCATCAACAAGATGGACAAGACCGGCGCCGATTTCGAGCATGCCATCGAGACCATCCGCAAGCGTCTCAATGCCAAGCCGGTCGCCATCCAGCTTCCCATTGGCAGCGAAAGCAATTTCAAGGGCATCATCGACCTGTTCGAAATGAAGGCCGTGGTCTGGCTGGAAGAAACCCTGGGCGCGAAGTTCGAGATCCAGGACATTCCCGAGAACCTGA
The DNA here is from genome assembly GCA_963797035.1 of Terriglobia bacterium. GTDB lineage: Bacteria > Acidobacteriota > Terriglobia > Terriglobales > Acidobacteriaceae > JAIQGF01. The sequence continues at coordinate 271,659 of CAWCOC010000012.1, read as the reverse complement.
AGAAGAAGGCGGGCGCCTTCCATAACCAGATGGTCGAGTCGATCGTGGAGAACGACGACGACCTGCTCCACAAGTACATGGAAGGGGAACCGATCAGTCCGGAAGAGCTGCGCCGCTCGCTGCGCAAGAGCGTGATCGCGCTCAAAGTGTTCCCGGTGCTGTGCGGCTCGGCATTCAAGAACAAGGGCGTGCAGCCCATGCTGGACGCGGTGGTGGATTTCCTGCCTTCCCCGGCCGACGTTCCGCCGGTCAAGGGCTTGAATCCCGACTCCGGCAAGGAAGAAGAGCGTGCGCCGGAAGACAACGCGCCGCTGGCCGCCTTGGCATTCAAGATCATGACCGATCCCTTCGTCGGCCAACTGGCGTTCATCCGCATTTACTCCGGCCAGTTGAAGACCGGCGACAGCATCTGGCTGCCGGGCAAGAACAAGCGCGAGCGCATCGGCCGCCTGCTCAAGATGCACGCCAACAAGCGCGAGGAGATCAGCGAGATTTACGCCGGCGACATCTGCGCCTGTGTCGGCCTCAAGACCATCACCACCGGCGACACCATCTGCGAAGAGGAACACCCGATCGTGCTGGAATCGATCACCTTCCCGGCGCCGGTGATCTCGGTGGCGGTCGAGCCCAAGACCAAGGCCGACCAGGAGAAGATGGGGGTTGCGCTCGGGCGCCTGGCGCAGGAAGACCCGACGTTCAAGGTCAACACCGATCCCGACAGCGGGCAGACCATCATCAGCGGCATGGGCGAGCTGCACCTGGAAATCATCATCGACCGCATGATGCGTGAGTTCAAGGTGGAAGCCAACGTCGGCAAACCGCAGGTCGCCTATCGCGAGACCATTCGCAAGCCCTCGCAGGCGGAGGGGAAGTTCATCCGCCAGACCGGCGGGCGCGGGCAGTACGGCCACGTCAAGATCCGGCTGGAACCCAACCCCGACAAGGGCTACGAGTTCGAGAACGAGATCGTGGGCGGCTCGGTGCCCAAGGAATTCATCAAGCCGGTGGACCACGGCATCAAGGAAGCCCTCGAGGGCGGCATCCTGGCGGGCTACCCCATGGTGGACGTCAAGGCCATTCTCTACGACGGCAGCTATCACGACGTGGACTCCAGCGAAATGGCGTTCAAGATCGCCGGCTCCATGGCGTTCAAGGACGCGGCGCGCAAGGCCACGCCGGTGCTGCTGGAGCCGGTGATGTCGGTGGAAGTGGTGGTGCCGGAAGATTTCATGAGCGCCATCATCGGCGACCTGAATTCGCGCCGCGGGCGGATCGAAGGCATGGAACATCGCGCCGGATCGCAAGTCATCAAGGCGATGGTGCCCCTCAGCGAGATGTTTGGCTACGCCACCCAGATGCGCTCCAACACCCAGGGCCGGGCGACGTTCTCCATGCACTTCGCGCGCTATGAAGAGGTGCCGCGCTCGGTGTCGGAGGAGATCATTGCCCGGGTGCAGGGCAGGGCGGTACAGAGATAGTGTGTCAGGGCATGACTTCGGTCGTGCCGCATGGATGGAAATTGATGGGGCTTTAGCCCCTGAGCCCCGGTGGGGCGAATGAAAATAGCCCGGCGCTTCAGCGCCGGGTACAGAGAGATTAGTACTAAGTCCCGTAGGGACGATTGACGGAGATAGGAATGGCGAAAGAAAAATTTGCACGCACCAAGCCGCACGTGAACGTGGGCACGATCGGACACATTGATCACGGCAAGACGACGCTGACGGCGGCGATCACCAAGGTTTTGGGCAAGAACAATCCGAACATCAAGTTCCGCTCCTTCGATTCGATCGACAACGCGCCGGAGGAGAAGGCGCGCGGCATCACCATCGCCACCGCGCACGTGGAGTACGAGACGCCCAACCGGCACTACGCGCACGTCGACTGCCCCGGCCACGCCGACTACATCAAGAACATGATCACCGGGGCGGCGCAGATGGATGGCGCGATCCTGGTGGTGGCGGCGACCGACGGCCCGATGCCGCAGACGCGGGAGCACGTGCTGCTGGCCCGCCAGGTGGGCGTGCCCTACGTGGTCGTGTTCCTCAACAAGTGCGACGCGGTCGACGATCCCGAGCTGCTCGACCTGGTGGAGTTGGAAGTGCGCGAGCTGTTGAAGGGCTACGGCTTTCCGGGCGACGATGTGCCGGTGGTGCGCGGCTCGGCCCTGGGGGCGTTGAACGGGGAAGCCAACTGGGAAGCCAAGATTGACGAGCTGATGGCGGCGGTGGACAAGAGCGTTCCTCTGCCGCAGCGCGACCTGGACAAGCCCTTCCTGATGCCGATCGAGGATATTTTCTCCATCCAGGGGCGGGGCACGGTGGTGACCGGGCGCATCGAGCGCGGCAAGGTGAAGGTAGGCGAGGAAGTGGAGATTGTCGGCTTCCGGGAGACGCGCAAGACGGTGGTCACCGGGGTCGAGATGTTCAAAAAGCAGCTCGATGAAGGCATGGCAGGGGACAACGCCGGGCTTTTGCTGCGCGGCACGCCGAAGGAAGACGTGGAGCGCGGCATGGTGCTGGCCAAACCGGGCTCGATTACGCCGCACACCAAGTTCAAGGGCGAGGTCTACGTCTTGAGCAAGGAAGAAGGCGGGCGGCACACGCCGTTTTTCAACGGCTATCGTCCGCAGTTTTATTTCCGGACGACGGACGTGACCGGGGTGGCGCACCTGCCGGCGGGCACCGAGATGGTGATGCCGGGGGACAACGTCAGCCTGGAGATCGAGCTGATCACGCCGGTGGCCATGGAGAAGGGGCTGCGCTTCGCGATTCGCGAAGGCGGCCGCACCGTCGGGGCCGGCACGCTGACCGAGATTGTTCAATAGATTTGGCGATTTACCGATTCGCCGATTGGCAATCTGCAAATCAGCAAATCACGCAATCGGCAAATCGGCAAATAAAGCAACGGACGGCATGCAACCAGCCGCACGCTCTTTGAGATGACACGATGATTGGAAAAGAACGAATTCGGATCCGGCTGAAAGCTTACGACTATCGCGTGCTCGACCAGAGCACGGGCGAGATTGTGGAAACCGCGCGGCGCACCGGCGCGCAGATCGCGGGCCCGATTCCCCTGCCCACGGTCAAAAACAAGTACTGCGTGCTGCGCTCCCCGCACGTCGACAAGAAGTCGCGCGAGCAGTTCGAGATCCGCACCCACAAGCGCCTGCTCGATATCCTGGAGCCGACGCAGCAGACGGTGGATGCGCTCATGAAGCTTGACCTCCCGGCCGGCGTGGACGTGGAGATCAAGGCGTTTGGGAAGGAACACAAATAGGCTGCAGGCTCTAGGCTGCAGGCTTCAGGCCGGTTTTCCTGAAGCCTGACGCCAGAAGCCTGAGGCCTCGACAAAGCTTCCGCGGCTTCGGCCCCCGGAAAGAGCAATCGCCGGAATGGAAGCGGAGTTAGGACAACGAACATGGCAATCAACGGAATCCTGGGAAAGAAAGTCGGCATGACGCAGCTGTTCGACAGCAACGGCGACGTGCGTCCGGCGACCGTGCTGCAGGCCGGCCCGTGCGTAATCACGCAGCGCAAGGCCGGCAACAAGGACGGCTACGAGGCGGCGCAGATCGGGCTGGTCGAGTTCGTCAAGGAAACGCGGCTGAACAAGCCGATGCGCGGGCACTTCGGCAAGAACAATCTGCCGCCGGTGAAATTCATCCGCGAGGTGGACATCGTGGTCGACGGCGCGACCGGCGACGGCGACCAGACCAAGGTCGGCGACCGCGTGCTGGTCGATATCTTCGAAGGCGAGCGCTTCGTCGATGTGGTCGGCACCAGCAAGGGACGCGGCTTTGCCGGGGTAGTCAAGCGCCACCACTTCCGCGCCGGTCCCAGTTCTCACGGTTCCATGTTCACCATCAACGGTTCCATCGGCTCCTCCGCCTTTCCATCGCGTGTGTTCCCCGGAATGCGAATGGCCGGACACATGGGCCACGCGCGCGTCACCACGCGCAACCTGCGCGTGCTCGGCATTGACAAGGACGAGAACCTGCTGGTGGTGGAGGGCGCGGTGCCCGGACCGAACGGCGGCTACGTGGTCATCAACAAGGCGAAGCGGCCCCCGCGCGAGCGCCGCGGGTTTGCCGGAACCGGCACGGTCGATCCGTTGAAGGCATCGAAGCGCGCCACGAAGAAGAAGTCGTAGCTGTCAGCTATCAGCTATCAGCAAAAGCGATAGCGGTTGGCGGACACGAAATAGAAATGTCGGCTTTGAGACGGACGAGCTGAAAGCTGACAGCCAATAGTTGAGAGCTCATATGGCAACCATTGACGTACTGGATTTGAGCGGCAAAAAAACCGGCAGCCTGGAACTGGCTGAGGAAGTCTTCGGCGCGGTCAACGAAGACCTGATCTGGGAGGCGGTGAAGCACTACCGCGCCGCGCAGCGCGCCGGCACGCATGCCACCAAGAACCGCAAGCTGGTCTCCGGCGCGGGCAAGAAGCTGTGGCGGCAAAAGGGCACCGGACGCGCCCGCGTGGGCTCGATCCGCTCGCCCTTGTGGCGGCACGGCGGCACGGTGCACGGGCCGCAGCCGCGCTCCTACGATTACACCTTCCCGCGCAAGAAGCTGCTGGGCGCGCTGCGCTCGACGCTGGCTTCCAAGTTCGCCGACGGCAAGCTGACCGTGGTGGAAAACTTCGAGCTGCCCGAGGTCAAGGCCAACGCCTTCCGCAAGACGCTGACCGCGCTGAAGGTCGAGAGCACGGCGCTGCTGGTGGACGGCGCGAACGAGAACCGCAACCTGGCGCTCAGTTCGCGCAACCTGCGCGGCGTCGAGCTGGTGGCGGGCAACCAGGTTCATCCCTACCACCTGCTGCGCTACGACCGCGCCATTTTTTCCCGCCCCGCGCTGGAGAAGCTGCAGGACTCGCTGAAGAAGTCGGTGAGCAAGCGCCGGCATCAGGAGGTCGCGTCATGAAATCGGCCTACCAGATCATTCGCAAGCCGATCATCACCGAGAAGGGCCTGGGGGTGAAGGAGGCGGAAGCCACGCTGGTGTTCCAGGTCGCTTCCAAGGCGACCAAGACCGAGATCAAGGAAGCGGTGCAGTCCATCTTCAAGGTGAAGGTGGATTCGGTGCGCACCGCCAACTTCGTGGGCAAGGAACGCCGGCGCGGCAAGTTCACCGGCTACCGGCCCGACTGGAAAAAGGCGTATGTGCGTTTGAAGGCGGGCGAAAAGATGCCCGAGTACGCGCAGAACCTGTAAGAGGCTGCAGGCTCCAGGCGTCAGGCCTCAGGAGCCAAAAAGTTAGAAGCTGAGAGCTTATTTATGGCGATCAAAACATACAGACCGGTCACCTCGACGCTGCGCTTCCAGACGACGCTGGTCAACGACGAATTGACCACCAATCGTCCGCACAAGGCGCTCACCGAGTCCAAGCAACGCACCGGCGGGCGGCGCAACCAGGGCGACATTACCAGCCGGTTCCGGGGCGGCGGGCACAAGCAGAAATATCGGGTCATCGATTTCAAGCGCGAGAAGGCGGGCATACCCGCTACCGTGACCTCCATCGAGTACGACCCGAACCGCTCGGCGCGGATTGCGCTGCTGAGCTACGCCGACGGCGAGAAGCGCTACATCCTGCAGCCCGACGGCCTGAAGATGGGCGCCAAGATCCTGAGCGGGCCCGACGCCGACATCCTGGTGGGCAACGCGCTGCCGCTGCGCAACATTCCACCCGGCACCACGGTGCACAACGTCGAGCTGCGTCCCGGCAAGGGCGCGCAGATGGCGCGCTCCGCCGGCGCGGCCGCGCAGCTGGTCGCCAAGGAAGGCGATTACGCGCTGCTCAAGCTGCCCTCGGGCGAGACGCGCAAGGTGGCGGTCGATTGCATGGCCACCATCGGCCAGGTGGGCAACCTCGATCACGAGAATGTATCCATCGGCAAGGCGGGCCGTACCCGCTGGTTCGGCAAGCGCCCGCACAATCGCGGCGTGGCCATGAACCCGGTCGACCACCCGCACGGCGGCGGCGAGGGCAAGACCTCCGGCGGACGTCATCCGGTCACGCCTTGGGGCCAGCCCACGCGGGGCTACAAGACGCGCAACAACAAGCGGACCGAGAAGTTCATCGTCAACCGCAGAGGAAAGAAGTAGGCGAGAGATATGCGTTCACAGAAAAAAGGCCCGTTCATCGACCAGTACCTGGCGCAGCGCATCGAGGGCATGAACCAGCGCAACGAGAAGAAGGTGCTCCGCACCTGGTCGCGGCGCTCCACCATCATTCCCGAGATGGTGGGCCACACCATCGCGGTGCACAACGGCAAGAAGTTCATTCCGGTCTACCTCACCGAGAACATGGTGGGTCACAAGCTGGGCGAGTTCAGCTTCACCCGCCAGTTCAAGGGACACTCGATGAAGGCCGCCACCGAAGTCGCGGCCCGGCCGGCCAGCGTGCCCGGAGGCCCGGGCGCCATTGTTCCGGCAGCCGCCCCGGCGGCGCCGCCGAAGGCGTAGAGAGACGATCATGGAATTCAGAAGCTCGGCAAAATACGTGCGCGTTTCGCCGCAGAAGGTGCGCCTGGTGCTCGACCTGATCAAAGGCCGCCGGGTGGAGGACGCGATCAACACTCTGACCTTCACCAAGAAGGGCATCGCGCCCAACGTGCAGAAGGTGTTGCGCTCGGCGCTGGAAAACGCCAACTACCTGAGCCAGGAGAAGGGCGTGGACGTGGATGTGGACAATCTCTTCGTGCTGCGCGCCGTGGCCAACGAAGGCCCGCGTATGAAGCGCATCCGGCCCGCACCCATGGGACGCGCCTATCGCTACCAGAGGCGCATGTCGCACATCGAGATCACGCTGGCGGAGAAGAACCGCAACGGGGCCTCGGCGGAAGGGGCGGAACAAGCCCACGCCGCCGCGCCCGCGCGCAAGCCGGCGCGCAAGCCGGTGGCAAAAAAGAAAGCGCCTGCCAAGAAAACGGCGGGTAAGGGAAAGAAAAAATAAGCTGGCGGCGGATAGCCGGCAGCCGGTGAATGAGGAACTATGGGACAAAAAGTCCATCCGTACGGATTCCGTCTCGGCTACACCAAGCCGTGGAAGTCGCGCTGGTTCATGACCCGCGACTACCAGAAGTTCTTGCTGGAAGACGTGAAGCTGAAGGACGAGCTGAAGGACAAGCTCAAGTCGGCCGGCGTCAGCTCCATCGAGATCGAGCGCCCGGGCAATAAGCTGCGCATCATCATCCGCACCGCCCGGCCCGGCATCATCATCGGCCGCAAGGGCGCGGAAATCGACAAGCTCAAGGGCGAGCTGCAGAAGCGCACCAACCGCGATGTCTACATCGACATCCAGGAGGTGCACAAGCCCGAGCTCGACGCGCAACTGGTGTCGGAATCGATCGCGCTGCAGCTGGAAAAGCGCGTCGGCTTCCGCCGCGCCATGCGCAAGTCGGTGGATTCGGCGCTGCGCTTCGGCTGCAAGGGTATCAAGGTGCGGGTCAGCGGCCGGCTGAACGGCAACGAAATCGCGCGCTCCGAGTGGTACCTGCAGGGACGGTTGCCGCTGCACACCCTGCGCGCCGACATCGATTACGGGTTCGCCGAGGCGCGCACCACCTACGGCGTCATCGGCGTGAAGTGCTGGGTGTACAAGGGCGAAATCCTGCCCACCAAGAAGCGCGAGCCGCAGACGGCGGGAGCGTTCTAGGAAAGCTGTCAGCTGTCAGCTCTCAGCTATCAGCCGATGAGAGCGGAAGCCGACAACGTGGTGATGAACAGAAAATTTGGGTCAGAGAGAGAAGGCCAACAGCGTACCTGAACAAGCTGAAGGCTGAGAGCTGAGAGCTGATTTATGTTGATGCCCAAAAAAGTGAAGTACCGCAAGCAGCAGCGCGGGCGCATGGCGGGCAAGGCCTGGCGCGGCAGCGAGTTGTCCTTCGGCAATTACGGCCTGAAGGTCATGGAGTGCGGCCACATCACCGACCGCCAGATCGAAGCCAGCCGCATCGCCATGACACGTTTCGTCAAGCGCGGCGGAAAAATCTGGCTGCGCCTGTTTCCCGACAAACCGGTCACCAAGAAGCCGGCGGAAACCCGCATGGGCAAGGGCAAGGGCGCGCCCGATCACTGGGTAGCCGTGGTTCGTCCGGGCAAGATCCTGTTCGAGATGGAAGGCGTGACCCCGGCCGAGGCCAAGGAAGCCATGCGCCTGGCCTCGCACAAGCTGCCGCTGCGGACCCGGTTTGTCCAGCGCGAGGGCGCGGGAAGGCACTGAAACCAAGCTGTCAGCCATCAGCTCTCAGCCGCCAGCTAGCGGCCGGAGCTGAAAGCTGAGAGCTGATCGCTGAGAGCTTTTTTATGGATGCCGAAAAGATTCGCAATTTGACCGACGTCGAACTCAAGCAGCAGGAGCGCGAGCTCAACGACCAGCTTTTCCGCCTGAAGTTCCAGCTCAACATGGGACAGACGGAGAGCCTGAAGAAGATCCGCGGCTTGCGCAAAGACATCGCGCGCGTGAAGACCATTGCGCGCCAGCGCCAGGCCGCCACGACGGAGAAGCAATAATGCCGGAAACCACCGCCACCGCAACCACCTCGGCCCGCAAGACGCTGGTCGGGGACGTGGTCTCGACCAAGATGCAGAAGACCATCATCGTCGAGGTCACGCGCAAAAAGTCGCACCACCTCTACGGCCGCGTGATCGCCCGCTCGCGCCGCTTCTACGCGCACGACGAGAAGAACACCGCCAACGTCGGCGATGTGGTGCGCCTGGAAGAAACACGGCCAATGTCGAAGCTGAAGCGCTGGCGCCTGAAGGACGTAATCCGCCGCGCCAAGCTGGTGGGACCGGAGGCGGTCACGCCCGGAGCACAAGCCTCGACCGGCGCCGCGTAAGGATTACCAGGAGATAGAACATGGCCGTCATGATGAGATCGATGCTCGAGGTCGCCGATAACTCCGGCGCGCGCAAGCTGCAGATGATCCTGCCCCTGGGCGGATCCACCGGGCTGAGCGCTGGGTTGGGCGACGTGATCACCGCTGCCGTGAAGGAAGCTTCGCCCGACGGCACCGCGAAGAAGGGAACGGTGGTCAAGGCAGTCATCGTGCGCACCCGCAAGGAACATCGCCGGCGCGATGGCACCTACATCCGCTTCGATCAGAACGCGGCGGTGCTCATCAATGACGCGCACGAGCCGGTGGGCACGCGCGTCTTCGGCCCGGTCGCCCGCGAGCTGCGCGACAAGAAGTTTTTGAAGATCGTCTCGCTGGCGCCGGAAGTGCTGTAGGAGAAGTGAAATTGTGAAATCGGGTAATTGAGTAAAGTCGAAGCGAGTCACTTTTAACTTTACCCGATTACACAATTACCCGATCAAGACGGAAACAGGAATCGATATGCAGAGAGTACACAGCGATATTCGCCGTAACGATACCGTGAGGGTGATCACCGGGCGCGACCAGGGCAAGCAGGGCCGCGTGCTCCGCGTCTTTCCGGCGGAGAACAAGGTGCTGGTCGAGCACGTCATGGTGGTCAAAAAGCACGTGCGCCCCAATCCGCAGCACAACGTGAAGGGCGGCATCGCCGAGCAGGAGAGCCCGATCTCCATGTCCAACGTGATGCTGCTGTGCGGCGCCTGCGGCCCGGTGCGCGTGCGCCACGAAATGCGCGGCGACCGCAAGGCCCGGGTCTGCGCCAAGTGCGGTACGACGCTGGAGAAGTAATCGGGTCATCGGGTCATCGGTTGATCTGGTGATCTGAACACATGGTTGATCTGGTGAATCTGAATGCATGACTGCTCCAGCCGCCGCCGGCGGCGGCAGAAAGTAGCCCCGGGCGTAAGCCCGGGGTAGGCAGGATTTAGGAACTCCGAGCCCCTTTAGGGGCGACAGAATCGGCCGAGGGCGTCAGCCCGAAGCAAATGACGACCTCACGTAACCGTCAACCCGGAGACCGTGAGAGGAAGAAGTAGAGACATGGCAGACGAGAAACCGAAAAAGCCGCAGCAGCAGCAGGGAAAGAAAGGCGACGCCAAAGCCAAGGGCAAAGGGGCCGCAGCCGAAGCCCCGGTGGAAGCCAAGGGCGAAGGCAAGCCGCAGCGTCCCAAGGCGAGCAGCCGAGCCACGGCGCGCCTGCGCGACCGCTTCGAGAAGGAAATCGCGCCCGCGCTGATGAAGGAATTCGAGCTCACCAACCCGATGGCGGTGCCGCGGCTCAACAAGGTCGTGGTCAACATGGGAGTCGGCGAAGCCACGCAGAACGCCAAGGTCATCGACCCGGCGGCCACCGAGTTGCAAGCCATTGCCGGCCAGAAGGCGGTGATCACCAAGGCGAAGAAGTCCATCGCCGCCTTCAAGGTGCGCGAGGGCATGCCCATCGGCGTCATGGTCACCCTGCGTGGCGATCGCATGTATGAATTTCTCGACCGGCTGATCAACATCGCGCTGCCGCGCGTGCGCGACTTCCGCGGCGTCTCCACCAAGTCGTTCGACGGACGCGGCAATTACACCCTCGGCCTGCGCGACCAGCTCATCTTCCCGGAGATTTCCTACGAGAGGGTGGACAAGTCCAAGGGCATGAACGTGACCATCGTGACCACGGCGCGCACCGACGACCAGGCGCGCGCCCTGCTGAAGGGCCTGGGAATGCCCTTCCGCGCTTGAAGCACGTTCTCGGTTCTCGGTTCTCAGTTTTGCCGAAAACCGATGACTGACAACCGACAACCGTTAACCGAATTGGAGCTACATGGCTACCACCGCAAAACGAGTGAAGGACGCAAGGAAAGTTGGCAAGCCCTGTCCTGTTTGCAGCGGCAAGGGTGAACGTGAGGGGAAGCCCTGTCTGGCATGCACCCGAGGCAGAATATTTACCTCGCGGCGGCATAACCGCTGCCAGATCTGCGGACGTCCGCGCGGATTCTTGCGCAAGTTCGGGATTTGCCGCTTGTGCTTCCGGAGCTTGGCGCTGCGGGGAGAAATTCCCGGCGTGTCCAAGTCGTCCTGGTAGAAGTGAAATCGGGTACTTGGGAAATTGAGTAAAGTTTCGGCTTCGGCTGGTTGTTACTTTACCCGATTACACAATTGCTCAATTGCCCGATTCGAAAATGTTGCCGCTGGTTCTCTCAGCGTGAGAGCGAACGGGCAAAGGAGAAGCAACGCAATGAGTTTGACCGATCCGGTCGCAGATTTCTTAACCCGCATCCGCAACGGCATTGGCGCCCGCCAGCAGAAGGTGGACGTGCCCGCCTCCAAGCTGAAGCTCGAGTTGGCCCGCATCCTCAAGGAAGAGGGCTTCATTTCGAACTTCAAGGCCACCGAGGAAGAAGGCCGCAAGGTCCTGCGTGTTTACCTGAAGTACGGCAACAACAACGAGGCCGCGATTTCGCGCTTGCAGCGCGTCTCCAGCCCGGGCTGCCGCGTCTATGTCGGCCACAACGAGATTCCGCGCGTGCTCGGTGGCATGGGGATCAACATCCTGACCACCCCGCAGGGAGTCATGACCGGCCGCGATGCCCGCAAGCACGGTGTCGGCGGCGAGATCCTGTGCGAGATCTGGTAGGAAATTGTGTGGCGCGGGTCTTCGACCCGCGTGCCCGGGCCACACAACAGATGCTGGAAGCCGGCCCAACAGGCTGCGAGCCGACAGCGGATTGCTGAGAGCTACTATGTCGAGAATTGGGAAAAAGCCGATCGCCATCCCGCAAGGGGTGAAGATCTCCGTCGAGGGCAACCTGGTGAAGGTGCAGGGGCCGAAGGGCGCGCTGGAAACCCGCGTGCCTGAGGGCATCAAGGTGGGGCAGCAGGACGGTCATCTGGTGGCGCAGCGCGACAGCGACCAGTATGCCGCGCTCCATGGCTTGACGCGCGCCCTCATCAACAACGCCGTCGAAGGCGTCACCAAGGGCTGGAACCGCGATCTGGAAATCGTCGGCATCGGCTACCGCGCCGAGTTGAAGGGAAAGAACATCGTGGTGTTTACCCTGGGGTTTTCGCACCCCATCGAATACCCGCTGCCCGATGGCATCACGGTGGCGGTGGACCCCAAGCAGACGCGCCTCAGCGTGAGCGGCATTGACCGCCAGAAGGTCGGGCAGGTGGCCGCCGAAATGCGCTCCCTGCGTCCGCCCGACCCCTACAAGAACAAGGGCGTGCGCTACGCCGGCGAACGACTGAAGAAGAAGGTTGGCAAGACGGGAGCAAAGTAAAAAGTAGAATCGGGTAATTGAGTAAAGTTCGGACGCGGTCACTTTCGACTTTACCCGATTACGCAATTACCCGATTAGCCGATTAGGAAAAGATAATGCTTACGAAGATTTCGAAAAATCAGACCCGTTCCAAGGTCCACGACCGCATCCGCAAGCGCATGGTCGGCACTCCGGAGCGCCCGCGCCTCAACGTGTATCGCTCGCTCAACCACATCTATGTCCAGGTGGTGGACGACCTGCACGGCCGCACCCTGGTTTCGGCCAGCACCGTGGAAGGCGCCAAGGCCAACAAACGCACCGGCGGCAACGTCGCCTCCGCCAAGGAAATCGGCAAGCGCATCGCCGAGCGCGCCAAGGAAAAGGGAATCATCAAAGTGGTCTTCGACCGCGGAGGCTACCTGTATCACGGGCGCATCAAGGCCCTGGCCGACGCCGCCCGCGCGGCCGGATTGCAATTTTAGTTTGAGCCGTCGACCGTCGAGCATCGACCGTCGACTGATCCGAGAGTGAAATGCCAACGATTAGCGTGAAGAGAAAGCTCGACGCCGGCAACTACCAGTTGAAGGACCAGGTGGTGGCCATCAATCGCGTCACCAAGGTCGTGAAGGGCGGCAAAAACCTGTCCTTTGCCGCGCTGGTGGTGGTGGGCGATCCCTCCGCTGCCGTGGTCGGCTACGGTTCCGGCAAGGCCAAGGAAGTGCCGCAGGCGATCCGCAAGGGGATCGAATCGGCCAAGAAGAACCTTGTCCGCGTCAACATCAACCAGACCAGCATCCCGCACGCCGTGCTCGGACGCTTCGGCTCCGGCATGGTGCTGCTGAAGCCCGCCCCGGAAGGCACCGGCGTCATTGCCGGCGGCGCGGTGCGCGCGGTCATGACATCGGCCGGCATCCAGAACGTGCTCACCAAGTCCATCGGCACCACCAACCCGCATAACGTGGTCAAGGCCACCTTTGACGCGCTCAAGAAGCTGCGCGACCGCCAGGAAGTGGCCGCCATGCGCGGCAAGACGGCACAGGAGCTGTGATGAGTCCGGCAAGAACGGCAAAACCGAAATCGAACAAGACCATGATCCACATCCAGTGGGTGCGCTCCGCCATCTGTGCTCCGGAGAAGCACAAGAAGGTGGTTCGCGGCCTCGGCTTCACCCGCTTGAACCAGGTGATCGAGCGCGAAGATTCGCCCTCCATCCGCGGCATGGTCGCCAAGATTCCCCACCTGGTGAAGGTGGTCAACCCATAGCCGCTGCAGGCCTGATCGCTGACAGCTGAGAGCTTAAAAATGAACTTATCGACATTACGGGCACCCCAACGCTCCTCGGAAAAACGCAAGCGCGTCGGCCGCGGCATGGGCTCAGGCATGGGCAAGACCTCCACCCGCGGGCACAAGGGCCAGGGCTCGCGCTCGGGCTCGCGCCTGCTGCGCGGCTTTGAAGGCGGCCAGATGCCGCTGCACCGCCGCCTGCCTAAGCGCGGCTTCACCAACATCTTCCGCCAGGAGTACGCGGTGGTGAACCTTTCCGACCTGGCGGCTCTCGGGGAAAGCAACGTTACCCTCGAGCTGCTGCGCACCCGCGGGCTGGTCAACAAGAACAAGCGTGTGAAAGTGCTGGGCGACGGTGAATTGAAGGCAGCCCTCACCGTCGAAGCGCACAAGTTTTCCAAGTCGGCGGAAGAGAAGATTAAGACTGCCGGCGGCGCCACCAAGGTCATCGAACTCAAGGCGGTTGCCCCGGTGAAAAACAAGTTCGAAGATGCCCGCGCCGCCAAGCGCGCCGGCAAACAGAAGAAGTAGTCAACGGTCGTCGGTCGACGGCTGGCGGCCAAAGCTGCTGGCTTCGACCTCACCGACCAGGGTAGGAAGGGTGTTCTGCTGTCGACCGTCGGCCATCGGCTGTCGACCAAGGTTTTCAAATGCTGGAAAAGCTGTCCAACGTATTTCGCGTTCCCGATCTGCGCAAGCGCATCGTGTTCACGCTGGCGCTGCTGGCCGTGTACCGCCTCGGCGGGCACATTCCGACGCCGGGCATCAACGCCGACCTGCTGCAGCAATTCTTCGAGCAGAACCGCGGAACTTTCCTCGGCTTCGTCGACCTGTTCAGCGGCGGCCAGCTTCGCCGGCTCACCATCTTCGCCCTGGGCATCATGCCCTACATCACCGCCTCCATCATTTTGCAGCTGCTCACCGTCGTCTATGAGCCGCTGGCGAAGTTGCAGAAGGAAGGCGAGCTGGGGCGCAAGAAGATCACCGAGTGGACGCGCTACCTGACCCTGATTCTCAGCGCCCTGCAGTCCTTCGGCATCGCCGTCACCCTGCAGCGCCAGACCACCGCCGGCACCGCCTTCGTCACCAATCCCGGCATCGGCTTCGTGCTCATGACGGTGCTCACCCTGACCACCGGTTCGGTGTTCATCATGTGGCTGGGCGAGCAGATCACCGAGCGCGGCATCGGAAACGGCATGTCGCTGCTGATTTTTGCCGGCATCGTGGTCGGCCTGCCGCGCGGCATCGCCGACCTTTATGACAAGGTGCACAGCGACGCCTGGGGCGCCTTCACCGCGCCGGCCGTGCTGCTGCTGATCGCGCTGATGATTGCCGTGGTCGCCTTCATCGTCTACGTGGAACGCGCCGAACGGCGCATCCCGGTGCAGTACGCCAAACGTGTCGTCGGACGCAAGGTGATGGGCGGCGGCTCCACCCACTTGCCGCTGCGCGTCAATTCCGGCGGCGTTATGCCGGTGATCTTCGCTTCTTCGCTGCTCACTTTGCCGCAGACGGCGGGATTTTTCCTGCGCGACAACCGCTTTTTCGGGCCGCTGCTGCGCGCCCTCTCCTGGGGCGAGCCCCTCTATACCGTGCTCTATGCCGTGGGAATCGTCTTCTTC
The DNA here is from genome assembly GCA_963797035.1 of Terriglobia bacterium. Taxonomy (GTDB): domain Bacteria; phylum Acidobacteriota; class Terriglobia; order Terriglobales; family Acidobacteriaceae; genus JAIQGF01. Next base: position 256,626 of record CAWCOC010000012.1, on the reverse strand, counting down.
GCCTACTTCTACGTTTCCATTGTTTTCAACCCCAACGAGGTTGCCGACAACATGCGGAAGTATGGCGGATTCATTCCCGGCATCCGTCCCGGCAAGCGCACCGCCGACGCCATCAATGAAGTCCTGACCCGCATCACCCTGGTGGGCGCGCTCTACCTGATCATCATCTCCTTTATTCCGGAGTGGATGATCGCCGGCATTCACCTCAATCACCTGCCCGGCGCGGTGGGCGCGATGTTTGAACGGCTGCCGGCCTGGATCACCAACGGCCTGGGGGTCACCTTCTACTTCGGCGGCACCTCGCTGCTCATCGTGGTGGGCGTCGCCATGGATACCGTGCAGCAAGTCGAGGCGCAGCTGATCATGCGCCATTACGAGGGCTTCACCCCGCGCAGCGGCCGGATCCGCGGCCGCCGCACCTGGGCCTGAACAGGTTTCAACGTTTCACGTTTCGCGTTTCACGCTGCTACGCTCTCTGCTGACGCGCGAAACCCGACGATGTGAAACGTGAAACATCGAAACGTGAAACATGGAAGCTACCGCCGCTAACAAACCGCTGCCCACCGTCGGCCCCGTCATCCTGCTGGGCGCTCCGGGCGCGGGCAAAGGGACGCAGGCCAAGGCCGTCGTCGCCCGCTTCGGCATCCCGCAGATCTCCACCGGGGACCTGCTTCGCGACAACGTCGCGCGCTCTACCGAGTTGGGCAAGCAAGCCAAGGCCATCATGGATGCCGGCCAGTTGGTTCCTGACGATCTGGTCAACAACATGGTCGCCGAGCGGCTCTCGCGTTCCGATACCGCCCGCGGCTTCATTCTCGACGGCTACCCCCGCACCCCCGGGCAGGCCGAGTGGCTGGAGCAGGACCTGGCCGGTAAGCGCTTTGAAAATCAAGGGGATCGCAAGCTGCCGCCGGTTGTGATCAACATCGCGGTAGGATATAATCAATTGTTGCGCCGGCTGACCGGCCGGCGTTCTTGTCCCACCTGCGGGCGCATTTACAACATGTACTTCCAGCCTCCCCGCGTTGCTGATCTCTGCGACGTTGATGGCGCGAAGCTTGTTACACGCCGTGACGATTGCGAGGAAGTCATCTCCAAGCGTCTGAAAGAATATGAAGCTCAGACCTTGCGCCTGATCGATTTCTATCGGGGCAAGGGACAGCTCGTGGAGGTCAACGGTGAGCAGGAGATGGATGCCGTCACCGCCGCGGTGCTGAAAGCGATTGATGGCCATCGTGTGTAAATCGCCGACCGAGCTGGACAAGATGCGCGCCTCCGGCCACATCGTCCGCCAGGTGCTCGACATGGTCCGCGGCCTGGTGCAACCCGGCGTTACCACCATGGACCTGGAACGGGCGGCGGAGAAGAAGATCAAGGAACTCGGCGCCAAGCCGGCCTTCAAGGGGTATTACGACTACCCTTGCGTGCTGTGCACGTCGGTGAACCAGGAGATCGTCCACGGCATTCCTTCGCCGAAGCGGATGCTGAAGGATGGCGATATCGTCTCCATCGACTGCGGCGTGGTGCTTGACGGCTATTACGGTGACGCGGCCATCACCGTGCCGGTGGGCGACGGCATCGCCCCCGACGTGCAGAAGCTTTTGGAAGTGACGGAAGCCTCGCTTTACCGCGGCATTGCCGCCGCCCAGATCGGCAACACCGTGGGCGATGTCGGCGCCGCGGTGCAGGAACTGGTCGAGGCCAACGGCTTCAGCGTGGTGCGCGAGTTTGTCGGGCACGGCATCGGCACCCGGTTGCACGAGGACCCGCAGGTCCCCAATTACGGGACTCGCGGACATGGCGCCCGCTTGCGCGAAGGCATGGTCATCGCCATCGAGCCCATGGTGAACGCCGGCACGCCCGGCGCCCGCGTGCTCGAGGACAAGTGGACCGCGGTGACCGAGGACGGCAGCTTCAGCGCCCACTTCGAGCACTGTGTCGCCGTCACCGAAAACGGGCCCCTGATTTTGACCTCGTAGTCGTGGCGACGGCGGCACGCGAGATTGGGGTAGGTTTTGAAAGCCGCGTTAGCGGCGTACGCTGGTAGCCCAGGGCGATAGCCCAGCTGGCAGCTAAGAGCTAAGAGCTAAGAGCTAAGAGATTTAAGGAGTTCATGAGCAAAGAAGACGCGATTGAAGTCATGGCGGTGGTCATCGAGCCTCTGCCCAACGCGATGTTCAAGGTCGAACTGGAAAACAAGCACCGGGTGCTGGCGCATGTTTCCGGAAAGATGCGCAAGAACTTCATTCGCATTCTGCCCGGTGATCGGGTCGCGGTGGAGCTTTCTCCCTACGACCTCACCCGCGGGCGAATTGTTTATCGATACAAATAGGTTCTTCCGGTTTGCCGACTGGAAACTGGAAACCGGAAACTGGAAACTGTTATGAAGGTTCGAGCATCGGTCAAAAAAATTTGCGATAAGTGCAAGGTCATCCGCCGCAAAGGCGTGGTGCGGGTGATCTGCGAAAATACGAAACACAAACAGAGACAAGGTTAATTGTGTAATCGGGTAATCGGGTAAAGTGCCACCCGACTGAACTTTACTCAATTACACAATTACCCGATTCGACTTCGAGGTTTTTATGGCTCGCATCGCTGGCGTGGATCTTCCGCGCAACAAGCACACCCGCATCGCGCTGACCTACATCTACGGGATCGGACACCCGCGCGCCTCCAGGATCGTGGCGGCCGCCAACGTGGACGGCGAAAAGAAGGTGCAGGACCTCAACGAAGAAGAGGTCAACCGCATCCGCCAGGTCATCGAGAGCGAAGGCAATGTGGAAGGCGACCTGCGCAAGGACGTCTCCATGCACATCAAGCGCCTGATCGAAATCGGCTCGTATCGCGGCTTCCGTCATCGCCGCAACCTGCCGGTCCGCGGCCAGCGCACCCATACCAACGCGCGCACCCGCAAGGGCCCGCGCAAGGGCACCGTGGCCAACAAGAAGAAGGCCGCTGGCAAAACGTAATCGGTTATCGGTTTGCGGTTCTCGGTGATTTCCGCCCGAGGACCGGACCGAGTACTGATCACCGACAACCGAAAACTGAGAACCGAGAACCAGCATGGCAAAACCAGAAGCAGCAGCCGGCGCAGCCGCACCGGCGAAAAAAGGCAAGACCAAGAAGTTCAAGAAGCGTGAGCGCAAGAACGTTCCCTTCGGGATCGCTCACATTCAAGCGTCGTTCAACAACACCATCGTCACCATCGCGGACAGCGAGGGCAACGTGCTCTCCTGGAAGAGTTCGGGGTCGCTGGGGTTCCGCGGATCGCGCAAGGGCACGCCCTTTGCCGCGCAGCAGGCCGCCATCACCGCCGCCAACCTGGCGCGTGAACATGGCTTGCGCTCGGTGGAAGTGCGGGTCAGCGGGCCGGGTTCGGGCCGCGAGTCGGCGATTCGCGCCCTGGCCGCGGCCGGCATCGAGGTGCGCAACATCAAGGACGTCACCCCGATTCCGCACAACGGCTGCCGTCCGCCCAAGCGCCGCCGCGTCTGAGTTTCAGTTTCGAGTTTCAGTTTCAGGCCATGAGGCCGGGACTGAGCTACCGAAACTGAAACTTGAAACTGAAACTTTTTTGATCGGGAAGAAGAGGGCCAACCTCGTAAACCGATCCCGTAAAGGAGAAGAACGTTGGCTCGATATACAGGTGCAGTCTGCCGCCTTTGCCGCCGCGAAGGCATGAAGCTCTTCCTCAAAGGGGCGAAGTGCTTCAGCGATAAATGCCCCATCGAAAACCGTAACTTCGCTCCCGGCCAGCACGGCAAAGACCGCAAGGCGAAGATCGTGGGATACGGCCTGCAGTTGCGCGAGAAGCAGAAAGCCAAGCGCATCTACTTCACCAACGAAGGCCAGTTCCGCAACTATTACGAAAAGGCGACGCGCTCCAAGGGCGTCACCGGCGAGTTGCTGTTGCAGCAGCTGGAGCGCCGTCTCGACAACGTCGTGTACCGGCTGGGCTTCGCCACCTCGCGCCGGCAGTCGCGCCAGCTGGTGCGTCATGGGCACATCCAGGTCAACGGCCGCAAGGTGGATATTCCCTCGTTCCAGACCAAGGCCGGAGACGAGATCGCCGTCCGCGAGCCCAGCCGGAAGCTGCCCATCATCGCCTCGTCCATCGAGTACAGCAGCCATCAGCCGGCGCCGAACTGGCTCGAAGTGGACCGCGAGAACATGAAGGGACGCGTCACCGCGCTCCCCAAACGAGAAGACGTGAACCTGCCGGTCAACGAACAGTTGATCGTCGAACTTTATTCGAAGTAGTCAGGAGTCAGGACTCAGGAGTCAGCGCACCGCCGCCGACTCCTGGCCGCTGACTACTGACTCCTGGATTTTCGGCCCAACCATTCGCGCCAGATCAGCCTTTCGGGGCGGCGATCCTGCCTGGGCCGGCAGGGAAGCTCCGATTGAGCCGCATGGCCGAAGGAGAAAACGATGCACATGCTTTGGAAAGGCTTCCAGAAACCCAAGCGCCTGGCCGCCGACACCGAAACCCTGACCGACAAGTACGGACGCTTCTGGGCGCAGCCCTTTGAGCGCGGCTTCGGCACCACCATCGGTAACGCGTTGCGCCGCGTGCTCCTCAGCTCCATCGAGGGCGCGGCCGTCACCGCCGTCAAGATCGAGGGCGTGCTGCACGAGTTCCAGTCGATCCCCGGGGTGGTGGAAGACGCCACCGACATCATCCTCAACCTCAAGCAGGTCCCGTTCAAGCTGAACGGCGAAGGCCCCAAGGCCATCTACCTGCGCTCCGACCAGCCGGGCGTGGTCAGCTCCGGCATGATCGAGGCGGATGCCGACGTGGAAGTGCTCGACAAGGAGGTCTACATCGCCACCGTCAGCGAGGGCGGCAAGCTCGACATGGAAATGCGCCTCAAGCGCGGGCGCGGCTACGTCTCCGCCGACAAGAATTTCGAGGAGGACCTCGGCATCGGTTTCATTCCCATCGATTCGGTCCACTCGCCGGTGCGCAAGTGCAACTACACGGTGGAGGCCGCCCGACTGGGCCAGATCACCGATTACGACAAGCTCACGCTGGAAGTCTGGACCAACGGTTCGGTCGGTCCGGCCGACGCCGTCGGGTTGGCCGCCAAGCTGGTGAAGGACCACATGAACATCTTCATCAATTTCGAAGAAGAGATGGAGACGACCGCCGCCAGCGACGAGCGCAAGCCGGAAATTCGCAACGAGAACCTCAACCGCTCCGTCGAGGAGCTGGAGCTCAGCGTTCGCAGCTATAACTGCCTGAAGAACGCCAATATCCAGACTATCGGCGAGCTGGTGCAGAAGACCGAGGCCGAAATGCTCAAGACCAAGAACTTCGGCCGCAAGTCGCTCAACGAAATCAAGGAAATCCTGGCTTCCATGGGACTCAGCCTGGGGATGAAGATTGACGAACACGGCAACGCCGTCGCCGTCAATCAGCCGCAGTCGTCCGCCATGATGGGCGCCTACGAGCACCAGCTGTAACTTTGTGGCACACGCGCCCGCGCGTGTGCATTCTCAATCGGGTGATCGGAGGATCGGGTGATCGCGATCTGAACACTAGCGATTCGATCACCCGATCACCCGATCGCCGCATCACCCAATCGGCACGGGCGTTGAAAAGGATTCGAACCATGCGTCACTTGAAAGCCGGAAAAAAGCTAGGAAGAAACACTTCCCATCGTCGCGCCCTGCTGCGCAACCTGGTCACCTCGCTCATTCTCGAAGAGCGCATCGAAACCACCGAACCCAAGGCCAAGGCCATGCGCCCGCACGTCGAGAAGATGATCACGCTCGGCAAGCGCGGCGACGTCGCCGCCCGCCGCCTGGCGGCTGCCTACCTGATGACGCGCCCGGCAGTCGACAAGCTGTTCGACATCGTGGCGCCCCGCATGGGAGACCGCAATGGCGGCTACCTGCGCATCATCCGCACCGGGTGGCAGAAGGGCGACGGCGCCGAAAAAGCATTTGTCGAGCTGATCGGCAGCGAGAAGGTCATCGCCGAAAAGCAGCACAAGCGCGCCGAAGCCCGCGCCAAGCGCCGCGAAGAGACCAAGAAGGCGATGGAAGAGGCTGAAGCCCAGAACGCTCCCGCGGCCGAAGAAGAAGCCAAGGGAGAAAAAGAGAAAGAGTAATTCTCGCGCGGAACTCTCGCGGCATTGCCAAGGCGGCGCAGCACGCGCTGCCTTTGTTTTTTGCCCGCGCAGGTGCGAAGTTCCTGACATACTGAAAAAATCGTGCCTGAGCCCGACGGCAAATCGCGCAACCTTCAGGTCTTCGGCATCACCTCGTTCCTCAACGACACGGCCAGCGAGATGGCGTACTGGGTGCTGCCTGCGTTTCTCAGCGCCATTGGCGCCGGCCCCGATAAGCTCGGCCTGATTGAAGGCGTGGCGGAAAGCGTCGCCTCCTTCGGCAAGCTCTTCTCCGGCTACCTCACCGACCGCGTACGCCGGCGCAAGCCCATCGTGGTGTTCGGCTACACGCTGGCCAACGTTCTGAAGCCGCTGCTGGCGGTGGCCCAGGTGTGGTGGCAGGTGCTGTTCATCCGCTTCGGCGACCGCATGGCCAAGGGGCTGAGGGGTGCGCCGCGCGACGTCATGCTCGCCGAGTCGGTCCCGCGCAAACACCTGGGCGCGTCCTATGGGCTGCTGCAAGCCATGGATTCCGCGGGCGCGATCGCGGGACCGCTGCTGGCGCTGGCTTTGCTGCCGCACTACGGCCTGCGCGGCATCTTCTGGGCGGCCGCTGTTCCGGGATTCGCCTGCATCCTGGTCATCAGCCTGCTGGCGCGGGAGACGCGTGCACGCAACGCGCAGGAAACACCGAACAGCGACCGTCAGCCATCGAACATCGACCGTCAGCCATCGACCCCACCTCCCTCCAAGGCCCGCCTTTCCCCGCTTTACTACTACGTCCTGTTCGCGGTCGGGTTGTTCTCGTTGGGAAATTCCAGCGATATGTTCCTGGTGCTGAGGGCGCAGAGCGCGGGCATTCCCGCGGTGCACGCGCCTCTGCTCGGGTTGGTGTTCAACCTCACCTACACGGCGTTTTCCTGGCCCGCGGGCAGGCTCGCCGACCGCGTGTCGAAGTACGCGCTGGTGGCGGGAGGGTACGCGGTGTTCGCCATCGTCTATCTCGTGTTTGCCTATGCGCCCTCGCGCGCGGCGATGTGGGCGATGATGGCGTTCTATGGGCTGTACTATGCCTTCACCGCGCCGGTGCTGAAGACGGTGGTCGCCTCCAGCGCGCCGGCGGAGGCGCGCGGCCGCGCCTTCGGCATCTTCTACTTCGTCACCAGCGTCGCGGCGCTGCTCGCCAGCATCCTGACCGGCGAATTGTGGAAGCACTACGGCGCCGAGCTTCCCTTCCTGCTTTCCTCCGCGCTGGCGGCGCTTTCCGCCGTGCTGGTCCTGATGGCACCCAAGTTCAAGGCGAAGGGCTAAGCGCCTGACGCCGCGCGCGGGCATCGCTGAACGCGATGGCGATCAACTGGACGGATGCGGCCGCCATGGAATCGAGTGCGACGTCGTGAATGTTTCCGGTCCGCCCGGGAATGAACAGCTGGTGCCACTCATCCAGGCCGGCGACGGCAACGGTGGAGAACAGGGCAATGGCGGCCGCGCGCGCGCTCCAGGAGCGCAGCATGGCGGCGAGCGGCGGCGCCGCCTGCCGCGCCCATCGCGGCAGCACGAGCGTGCACCACCAGGCACGCAGCATCAGCAGGCTGAGCATGGCGTAGCCGAAGCAGTGCCCAATCTTGCGCAGCACCGCGTTGGCCAGCTCCACCTGCTCGCGCGGCGCGTGAGGAAAGAAAAAAACCAGGACCGCGTAGAGCAGGCCGTAGGTATGGCTGGAAGAGCCAAGCGAAGTCGACTCCAGGACGATGACCCCGAGCCACACCAGCGCGGGCACCCAGGCGCGGAGAATCAGCCTACGAGTGCTTGGCGCCATCAGAAGCGGGTTGCCTTTTATAGCGATGATGTAGCACCAGGTGCTGATGCCGTTCGGGAATCAGCCTTGCCACCCAGCTCACGGGCACAAACGCAAGCAGGAACGAAAACGCACCTATGGCAATAACGCCGGCCGAGAACTGCAATTGCCAAAACCCGTTGATGTAAGCAAAATGGCCCTCTCGCAGCTGGCCATAGCCATACAGCATCATGGCCACCCCAAATGCCATCAGACCAAACCTCGGTCCACGCTTCATCTTTTGCCTACGGTTGCTAAAAGCTAAAAGCTAAAAGCTAAGCTAAGAGCTAAAAGCTAAAAGCTATTCCACACGGTAATTCGGGGCCTCGCGCGTGATGGTGACGTCGTGTACGTGGCTCTCGCGCATGCCGGCGTTGCTGATGCGCACAAAGCGCGCTTTCTGCTGCAGGTCGGCGATAGTGGCCGAGCCGGTGTAGCCCATGCCGGAGCGCACGCCGCCGACGAGCTGGTAGATAATCATGGCGAGCGGCCCGCTGTAGGCGACGCGGCCCTCAATGCCTTCCGGCACGAGCTTCGCCAGGCGGTTGCCGTCGGCATCCTCGCGGCTGACCGGCACGGAGGAATCGCCGGCGCTGGATTCCTGGAAATAACGCTCGCCTCCGCCGCGCGACATGGCGGCCAGCGACCCCATGCCGCGATAGGCCTTGAAGGTGCGGCCCTGGTAGAGGATGGTTTCGCCGGGGCTTTCATCGGTGCCGGCGAACAATGAGCCGATCATGCATACGCTGGCGCCGGCGGCCAATGCCTTGGTGACATCCCCGGAATATTTGACGCCGCCGTCGGAGATCACCGGGATCTGCGCATCGCGCACGGCGCGGAAGGCTTCAGCGATGGCGGTGATCTGCGGAACGCCGGCGCCGGTGACAATGCGCGTGGTGCAGATGGAGCCGGGACCGATGCCGACTTTCACCGCGTCGGCGCCGCAGCGTGCAACTTCGCAGGCGCCATCGAAGGTGGCGACGTTGCCGGCGATGAGGTCCACCTCGGGCAGGCGGGCCTTCACTGTCTTGATGGCCTCCAGCACGCGGGTGGAATGGCCATGGGCGCTGTCGATGGCGATCACGTCGACCTTGGCCCGCGCCAGTTCCTGGGCGCGCTCCAGGTAGTCGCCGGTGGCGCCGATGGCGGCGCCCGCGCGCAGGCGTCCCTGGTGGTCCTTGGCGGCGTTGGGATACTTGAGCTTTTTCTGGATGTCCTTGACCGTGATCAGTCCCTTGAGCGCGAACTTGTCGTCGACCACGAGCAGCTTCTCGACCCGGTGCTTGTGCAGGATCTGCTCCGCCTGCTCCAGCGTGGTGCCGACGGGAACGGTGATGAGGTTGTCCTTGGTCATCACCTTGCTGATCGGAATATCGGTGCGCGTCTCAAAGCGCAGGTCGCGATTGGTGAGGATGCCGACCAGCTTGCGGTTCTTGGTGATGGGCACGCCGGAGATGCGGTAACGCTCCATCACCTTGAGCGCGTCGCTGACCTTGTCGTCGGGCGACATGGTGATGGGATCGACGATCATGCCGCTTTCCGAGCGCTTCACCTTGTCGACTTCGCCGGCCTGCTGCTCGATGGTCAAGTTGCGATGAATGATGCCGAGGCCGCCCTGCTGCGCCATGGCAATCGCCATCTGCGCCTCGGTGACGGTGTCCATGGCGGCGCTGATGATGGGAATGTTCAGCGTGATGTTGCGGGTGACGCGGGTCTGCGTGTTCACCGACGCGGGAACGACGTCGCTGCGCGCCGGCAGCAGGAGAACATCGTCAAAGGTGAGGGCTTCGGGTACGGGAAAATGAATCATTTCTCGCTCGCTGAGCTTTTCGTAATTGTAGCAGTAGGAAACGATTGTCATGGCAGCAGTTCGGCACTGCTCTAGCCGACATGCGAAGCGCCGGGTTTGGAACCGCGCCGGTTGCACGGGGTGATCGTAACTGGAATTCGCGGGGCGGCGAGTTTCAGGCGATCAATTGCGCCAGGATGACCTTGGCGATCAGGGCGACGGGGTAAACGGCGGCGTAGGCGATGTTGGGCACCTCAGAGTTGGCTTCGCGGGTGGCATAGGCGAGGCAGGCGGGTTGCGTCTGGATTCCGGAAATCAGTCCCATCAGCGACTCGAAGGGGATTTTCAGGAAGCGGTAGCCGACGATAAGGGCAAAGAGGGTGATGGCAAAGGTCACGACAGCGCCGGCGATCAACACGGCCAGGCCGCTGCTACGAATGGTCTGCGCGAAGGTGTAGCCGGCGCGGATGCCGACCCCGGCAAGGAAGCAGAGCAACCCGATCTGGCGCAAAGTGAGGTTGGCGCCGAGCGGGATGGTCCAAGTGATGCGGCCGGTGCGCTCCAGCTTGCCGAGGATGAGCGCGACCACCAGGGGCCCGCCGGCCAGACCGAGGCGGATGGAGTGGCCGCCGGGAATCGGAAAGGGAATCATGCCGGCGAGCACGCCCAGCACCATGCCGATGCCGACCGAACCGAAGTCGGTTTCCGCGGTGCGGCGGAGGGAGTCGCCGAAGAAGCGGGAGACGGCGTCGAAGTTTTCGCGGTGCGTGAGCACGCGCACGCGGTCGCCGAGTTCGAGGCGAGTGTCGCGGGTGGGAATGAAGTCGAGTTCGCCGCGCAGCACGCGGGTGACGGTGCCGCCGAGCTGGTTCTGCAGATCCAGTTCGCCCAGGCGCTTGCCGACCACCTCGGGGCGGGAGACGAAGACGCGGCGGTAGTCGAGCTGGGAGCGGTCCTGCTCGATGTGGGCGGCGACGGGCACGCCGAAGATCTGCTCGGCGCGCAGCAGGCCGTCGTCGTCGCCGACGATGGCGACGATATCGCCGCGTTCCAGGCGCGTGGTGCCGCGCACGATGTCGCTCGCTCCCTGGTGCTGGATGCGGCTGACCACGAAGCCCGGGTCATGGTGCGGACGCAGGACTTCCTGCACCGTGCGGCCAATGACGGCCGGGTTCATAACGGCGTAATCGCGGACCTCGATGTCGGACCCGGGCGGCGGGGGAGTGAGCTTGATCTTCCATAAGCGCCGCGCCGCCGCAAAACCCGCCAGTACGCCGATCACACCGATGGGATAGGCGAGCGAGTAGGCGACGACCGGTTCGTCGCTCAGAGTACGGACTTGTTCAGTGGGCAATCCCGCGGCCTGGGCGCGTTCGTGCAGCAGCTCGCGTACCGCGGCCAGCGCCGGCGTGTTGGTCATGGCGCCGGTGTAAAGGCCGGCCGCCTGCGAACCGCCAAGATGCAAGGCGTGTGAGAGTCCGACGGTGAGGGCCGCGCCCAGTCCGACCGCGGCCAGGGTGAGCACGATGTCGCGATAGCCGGTGACACGGAACGATTCGAAGAACCCGGCTGCGCTCTGGATGCCAATGGTGTAAACGAAGATGATCAGTCCCAGGGAGGGGACGACCTCGGGGATGGAGATGGCAGGGTGGAGAGCCCCAATGGCGAGTCCGACGAACAGCACGGCGGCAACGCCGAAGCGGAAACCGGCAATGGAAATTTCGCCGAGAACATAACCGAGGCCGATCACCACGAACAGGGTGAGGATGGGATTGTTCACCAGGACAGAAACGATCGAGCCGAGCATAGAAACAACCAGTCTACTCCGCTCAGGGTTGCACCGACCGAGGAAACCGAGACCAGGGGCGCCCGACGCCAGAACGGCAACCCGGCTGCGAAACCCTGGAGCCCGACGATAAGTTTGAACATGTTCAAGATTTTGCTTGACGCGGTGACGGCTTGCGCCTTAGGGTTTGAACATGTTCAAAACATCCGAGAAGTCGGCCAAGGGAGAGGCGGCGCGGGAGCAGATCCTGGAACAGGCGCTGCGCCTGTTCCGGGAGCGCGGCTTCGAGGAAACCACGATGCGCGACGTGGCGGGCCAGGCCGGCGTGGCCCTCGGGCTGGCCTATTACTACTTCCCAAGCAAGGAAGCGCTGGTCGCGGCGTACTACGAACAGGTGCAGACGCGGCACGCAGCCTTGCTGGAGAAAGAGTTGCCGCGCGCGAGCATGCTGGCGGCGCGGCTCTCGATTGTGTTGCACACCAAGATCGACATTTTGCAGAACGACCGTAAGCTGCTGGGCGCGCTGTTTCGCTATACCGGGTACCCGGACCACCCGCTGTCTTTCCTGGGCAAAGGGACGGAGCGGTTGCGCGCCGAGTGCATGGAATTATTCCGGAGAGTGATCGAGCCGGAGCGCCTGCCTCGCGATTTGGCGGAGCTGCTGCCGATGCTGCTGTGGGCCATGCACATGGGCCTCCTGCTGTTCTTTCTTTACGACAGCTCGGCGAGATCGCAGCGCACCCACAAACTGATTGATAACTCGGTGGGTCTAGTTGTGCGCCTCCTTGGGCTGGCAAAGTTCCCGCTGATGCGCCCGGTGCGCAAGCAGGTGCTTGCGGTGCTGCAGGATACGGGGCTGAAGTTCACTGGATGAACCCCAAGCGCCGCAAGGCCGGAAGATGCAACCGGTGAAGGAGAGTTTATGAGGGAAAACACTCGGGCTTGGCGATTGATGCGATGGCTGACGGCGTGGAGCGGGACGATCACGCGCGGGCAGTACCTGGCAGCGGGGACAGTACTCCTCCTAATTAAGTACGGTATTGATCGCCAGATCACGTCCTCATACGGGCAGTTGTGGCACATTTGGAACTACTTTGTGCCCACAGGAGAATCGACGCTCCTGCATACCGCAAATATCCATATGTACCTTGTCCTGTGGGCGGTAGCTCTACCGTTTTTCTGGGTTGGGGTTGCGCTGACCATCCGCAGGCTGCGCTCGGCCGGCCGAAAGCCTACCTGGGCGTTCCTTTTCTTCGCTCCAGCTGTCAACCTGCTTTTCTTTTTAACGCTGTGTTTCCTACCGGCAAGGCAAGTAACAACCGGCGATTCCGGGGTGGATAGTTGTACGCCAGGGCCAAGTGCCGCGCTCGGTGTGCTGCTCTCGGTTGCATTGGGCTTTGCACTGGTGTTGCTCAGCGTCAGCGGGTTGGCCCGGTACGGAAGCGGGTTGTTCCTAGGGGTTCCGTTCGCCGTGGGGTTCATCTCCGCCGCAATGCTGAACCACCGAAGACCTCATTCGCGCGGTGACACTCTGACGGCGGCGGTGTTTGCGACGCTCTTGCTCGGCCTGTTATTGCTCGGGGTGGGCTACGAGGGCGCGCTCTGCCTGCTCATGGCGCTTCCGCTGGCCATTCCCCTGGCGCTTGCGGGTGCGTCGCTGGCATGGCACATCTGCCAGCAGCGGGAAACGCCGCCATCGCCGACTATAGCGGCGTGGGTCCTGATTCTGCCGCTTGTCATGCTGGGCGAGCAGGCGATCAACCCCCGCCCGCCGCTGCTGGCAGTGAGTACGGCGGTGGAGATCAACGCATCGCCGGAGGAGGTATGGAAGCACGTAGTTTCATTCACCAGGCTGGCGCCGCCGCGGGAGGCATTGTTCCAAACCGGCATCGCGTATCCGACTTCGGCAGTGATCTACGGCAGCGGTGTCGGCGCGGTGCGCCACTGCAAGTTTTCGACCGGGGAGTTTGTCGAGCCAATCACCACCTGGGATGAGGGGCGGCTGCTCGCCTTCAACGTGACGGCGCAACCGATGTCGATGCGCGAGTTGAGTTTTACCGACATCACGCCGCCTCACCTGGAGCGCAACTACATGCGCTCGAAGAAGGGGCAGTTCCGCTTTATTGCTTTGCCCGGCGGGCGCACCCGGCTGGAGGGCACGACCTGGTACCAGAATTATTTCTGGCCGCAGACGTACTGGCGGATGTGGTCGGACTACATCGTGCACAAGATTCACATGCGCGTGCTGCTGCACGTGAAGGCGGAGGCGGAGCAGGCGGCGCGACCATCGCAGTTCGGTCTGTCCGCCGGTATGAGCGCAACGGAATCGCAGAGGTAAAGCGCGACCTGCTCTAATCGGCGGCCGCCGCCTGATACTGCTCCAGTTTGCCGTCGGGCATTTCGAAGGTCCAGGCGCGCAGCGTCTGGTTGTCGAATTTCACCTGGTAAACGCGTAACACCATGCCGCCGCGCAAGCCCTGGCTTGTCTGGGTGAACTCCTGCGGCGTGCCCAGCGGTCCCAGGCTGGAGGCAAAATCCTTGAGCGCTTGCTCGCTGAAGTAGCTGTTGGCGTTATCGGTGAAGAGCGCGCGGTTGATGGCGCCACGTTGCAAGCCGGCAAAAATCTGGCGCGCCTGCTCCAGCTTGCGCGCGGTGTCGGCGTCCTGCAGGGCGAGCGTGGCCAGCTTCTTGGCGATAGCGCCGGAGGCGCCAGCCGCGTCCTGGTTGGTGAGGACGACCACGGCCACGCGATCGTCGGGAAAGACGGAGTTGGCGGCGGTGAAGCCGGAGACCTCGCCGCCGTGGGTGATGAGGCGACGTCCGGATTCGGAGCGCACCGAGACGCCGAGGCCATATTGCGTGCCCACGCCGTTGGCAAGCAGGGTTTCGGTCTCCATCTGCTTGTAGGAGGCGGGGCTGATCAGCTTGCGCTCGATGAGGGCAATGTCCCACCTAGCGAGATCTTCGGCGGTCATGGCAAGCTCGCCGGCGGCAAACATCCACCCCGGACCTTCGGCGGGAGCGACGCGCGCCGGACCGAGGCCGTAGCGCATGTAGCCGACGGGATCGGCGCCGGTGAGGCCGTGCGCGTCGAAGTCAATCACGCTGGTCATGTGGAGCGGGGTGAAGATGTGATCGCGAAGAAACTGGAAGTAGGGTTGGCCGGTGGCCTTCTCGATGATGGCCCCCGCGATCACGAAGCCGGTGTTGCTGTACTGCCATTTGGTTCCCGGCTCGTAATCGAGCGGCTTGCGCGCCCAGGTGTCCATGATTTGCTCCGCCGTCGTCGGCTTGAGCATCATGGGCATCACGTAATCCTGCGGCCAGTAATCCTGGTAGCCGGAAGTGTGGCTGAGGAGTTCGCGGATGGTGACCTGGTTGGCGCGCGTCAGGTTGGGAAGGAACCGGGCGACGGGATCGTCGAGCGATAGCTTGCCCTGCTCCTGCAACATCAGAAGCGCGGTGGCGGTGAATTGCTTGCTGATGGAGCCGATGCTGTAGCGCATGGAAGGCTTGGCGGGAGTGCGCGGCTCCAGGCGCGCGTTGCCGTAGGTTTGGAGGTAAGCAATGCGGCCGTCCTTGACTACGGCAATGGAGGCGCTGGGGACACCGGTGTCGGCGAGAATCTTGGTAGCGGCGGCATCTATCTGCTGGCGGAGGTCAGTGGGAATGCTCTGGGCGTAGGCAGCAAGCGAGAAGACGAGTGCGAAGCAAACGATTCGAAAGCGCATGGCCAGGGCAGTGTAGCAAACGGCAAAAGCAAAACTATCGTTGATTGTCGATTGCTGATTGATCTAAGTTTGCCTGGTCTCGGTGGGAACGGCTGCTGCCTCCGGCTTTTCGGGAGAAGGGTTGCGTAAGCGGATGACGCGCCCGCCGCGAACGAGGCGATAGACTTCGCCGCGCCAGGTGAAGCTGCATCCGGTGAAGCTGGCCATCCAGAAGAAAAATCCGAGCAGGTCGCGGAAGGGGTAGTAGAGAAGGTAGCGGGAAATTTCCGGATCGTGCAGTACGCCCCAGCCCACGACGAGCGCCTGAATCCAGCGGTTCATGAAGCCCCAGGCGAGCAGCGAGAGGGCCAGCATCCAGTGTCCCCGGGCGGCGGCGATGGCGAAGCCGAGCAGGGCAAACGGGGTGGCGAAGGTCAGGCCGTTGCCGATGTGACCGGCCGGACGCGAGAAGCGGGTGCAGCGCATCCAGCGGACCTGGCGGCTGATCATGGCGCGGTTCAGGGTGATGTGGTCGATGACGACGTGGGAGAGCACGACGCGGTATCCGGCGGCGTCGATGAGGCGGCCGATTTCGTAGTCGTCGGAGTGATAGTCGCCGAGAACGCCGATGCCGCCGATGCGCTCGAGCACGTCTTTGCGGGTAGCGGTGGTGGGACCCAGGGCGAACTTCATGCCTTCGAGAAGGTCGGCAACCAGCACGCCGGAGATGAGTTCGACGAATCCGGCCGCTTCCAGGCGCGACCAGGCGCCGCCGCTCGGCTTGCCGCGATAAACGCAGGTCACCAGCCCGACCTGGGGATCGCACAGCGGCGGGACGATGTGGCGCAGGTAATCGGGGGCAACGCAGACGTCGCTGTCGCCGATGACGAGGTAGTCAAAAGCGGCCACGTCGATCATGGCTTGCTCCGACTGCACGCGAGGATTCGGGCAGGTGGGCTCGCCGGAAAAAACGCAGCGGGCGTTGACCTGGGGATAGCGCCGGCAAAGCTGTTGGACCACGGCGATGGCGGGATCGCCGGCGTTGCGCGCCCCGAAGATCAATTCGAACCGCGGATAATCCAGCCGGAAGAAAGATTCCAAGTTCTGTTCGAGCAGGGGCTCAAGTCCGCAGATGGGTTTGATGACGCTGACCGGAGGGAGTTCCTGATCGCCGGGAGCAGGGGCGGCGCCGCGAACGCGCGCGCGAAACCGGACCGCGGCCACGATCACCAGCAGGAGATAGCCGGTGGCGCAGGCCAGTCCCAAGATGGCGATCAGCAGCAGGAACTGAGGCATGTGCTTATCCTAAACTCAGCCGCACGTCAGGATGAGGTTTCATTGGCCTGAATCGGGCGAACGATTTTGTTGTAAATCGCCAGCAGCACGGCGGTCACCAGGCCCACCCCGGTGACGGCAAACCAGAAATGGTTGGGGCGATGCAGGACTTCGCCGTAGTGGTGGACAAGGCGTCCGCCGAACCATCCGCCGATCAGCGATCCGATGCCGATGGGAAGAAAGGCGAATCCCATGTAGGTGCCCTGCTGGCCGGGTGGCGCCAGGCGCGAAATGTATTCGTAATAGCGCGGCGATTGGATGATCTCGCCCAGTGCAAGCACGAACAGCGACAGCACTGCCCCCCACACCGTGGGGTGCAAGGCGAGGATGACCCACGCCAACGAGGTGACGACCGTGCCGAGAATGACGGCGGCAAAGGCGGGAATTTTGCGCGTCAGGTAGTTCACCAGGATGGTGAGCGCGATGACCGTCAGACCGTCGGTAATGAGGATGAGTTCGACGTCGGCGTGGGGATCGATGTAGCCGTGAATGAAGCCGGGCAGGCTGATGTATTGCTGCCAGAAGACGATCCAGTAGCCGGTAAACAGGACCAGGAACCACATGAAGCGGCTCATGCCCGCCATGGCGAGGACCAGGATGACGATCCACAGCCACCAGGGAACGGCGGCGCCGGCCAGCGAAGCCACGGCGAGCACGATCGCGACCAGAAGCACGGGCAGCACCAGCTTGTAATTGCCGAGCACGACGCAGAAATTGCGGGTGACCTGGGCGATGGAAGGTGGCGGAGCGTCGCCGGCCTTGCGCGGTTCGCGAAAGAAGATGAGGACGACGAAGAACATAGCGAAGACGCTGAGCGCGGCGACGCGGTAGACGTTCTCCAGCCCGAGATGGCGATGCGACCAGGAGGCGACGTAGGGTCCGGCGGCGCCCCCGATATTCACCATGGTGTAGTAAATCGAGTAGCCGATGGAGCGGACGTTTTCCTTCGAGGCGCGCGCCGTGGTGCCTACTACGCAGGGCTTCACCAGGGAAACGCCGAGCGCGGGAAGGATGAGAATGAAGCCCACGAACAGCCCAAGGGGAATCGCGTTGCGTACCGGCGCCAGCCAGGGCGCGCCGATGGATCCGATCAGAAAGTAAGCAGTCGCGAGGATGAGGTAGGCGATGGAGAGGGCGCGGCGGAATCCGAGGCGGTCGGCCGCGGCGCCGCCGAAGATGGCAAGGAACCACACCATGCCACCGAAAATGCCGGTCAGGGTGCCGGTCTGCTGGGTGGAGAAATTGAGTTTCTCCTGCAGGTAGAGCGCGAGCGAGGAGAAGGCGCCGTAGTAGGAGAGGCGCTCGAAAATTTCCGTGATGTTGGCGACCCAGAAGGGGCGCTCGAAGCCGGTGCGAATTTCGCGCACGCGCTGGGAAAAGCTCAAAGTCGGACCTCAGTTGTGAGTTCTGAGTTCCGAGTGTGCGGCTCACAACTCGGAACCCACAACTCAGAACTTTGTGTTGCTGCGCAAGCGCGCTTCGACCTCGGCGGCGCTCAGGCCGAGAATGCGCATTACCTTGTTACGGCTGGTTTGGCCCGCGGCTATGGTAATCGAGGAACGCGGGACTTCCAAAAGATCGGCGAGAAAT
The DNA here is from genome assembly GCA_963797035.1 of Terriglobia bacterium. Classification (GTDB taxonomy): domain Bacteria; phylum Acidobacteriota; class Terriglobia; order Terriglobales; family Acidobacteriaceae; genus JAIQGF01. Next base: position 238,463 of record CAWCOC010000012.1, on the reverse strand, counting down.
TCGATACAGGCCTGGTTGGCGCGGCCCTCGAGCGGAGGCGCAGTGAGGGAGATCTTGACAGCGTCGCCGACCTCGCCGGTGATGGCATTCTTCTTGGCGCGGGGATGGATTTTGACGGAGAACGTGGCGCCGTCGGGCGTGTCTTTGATGGGAACCACAGCGAGGTTGTACCACGGGAGATCGATGAATGAAGAACGAAGAATGAAGAATAAATGAAGAATGAAGAATGGCGCCCCTTTGGAGTGCGCACGGCGCGCGCCAACCATTAACCGCGATGGACACGATGCTCCCAGCGAGCTTCCCGCCTTCGTGAACCTTCGTGTCCTTCGTAGTTATGGTTTCGGGCGCACACCGAAAATCGCCGCCCCCAGGCGGACACAGGTGGAACCCTCCTCGATGGCCACCTCGAAGTCGTGCGACATGCCCATGGAGAGCGTATCCAGTCCGATGCCGGGGAGATTGCGGCGGGCGAGGTTGTCACGCATCTCGCGCAGCCGGCGGAAGTAGGGGCGCGCGCCCTGCGGGTCCTCGGTGAAGGGCGGGACGGTCATCAGGCCACGGAACTCCAGGTGGTCGAGGCGGGCCGCGGCTTCGAGCAAGGAACCAAACTGCTGCGAGACGGGATTAACTCCGCTCTTGCTGGCTTCGCCGCCGAGGTTGAGTTCAATGAGCACGGCCAGGCGCCGGCGCGCGGTGGCGGCAGCGGCATTGAGTTTTTCGGCGAGGCGGAGAGAATCGACGGAGTCGACGGCGGTGAACAGTTCCACCGCTTTCGCCGCCTTGTTGGTCTGCAGGTGGCCGATCATGTGGAAGCCGGCGTCCGGGAGATCGCGGAGTGCCGGCGCTTTCTCGGCGAACTCCTGCACCCGGTTTTCACCGAACAGGCGCTGCCCGGCCTCGTAGGCCTCGCGAATCGCGTCCGCGCCGAAGGTCTTGCTCACCGCCATCAGCGCAATCTCGTCGGGATCGCGCGCGGCGCGCCGCGCGGCGGCGGCGATGCGCTCGCGAACAGCGGCGAGATTTTCGCGTATCGACATAAGAACGAAGAACACGGAGACACGGAGACACAGAGGGCACAGAGAATAGCAGATGAAAACCCCTCTCTGTGTCTCTGTGCCTCTGTGTTCGTCGGTCCTACATGATGGCCGTCGGCGGCGCGGGTTCGTCGGGGCTGCCGGCATTGGCCAAGGGCAGCTTGATCATGACCGCAACCAGGATTGCGAGGCCGATCAGGCCGGTAATCCAGGCATTGCCGATGCCAAGATCGGGCATCGTGTGGCCGGTGCCGACGATGGAGGCGATCACCAGCCCGCACAGTGCTTCCCCGGCGATCAGGCCTGACGCAGTGAGCACGCCGGCGTTTTCGACGCGGGCTTTTTGCGCGTCGTTGAAGCCGCGGCGGTCGCGCAGCTTGTCGGTGATCCAGCGCACCACGCCGCCGACAAAGATGGCAAAGGTGGTCTGCAGCGGCAGGTACATGCCGACGGCGAACAGCATGGGGCTCTTGACCTGCACCATGATGAGCGCGAATCCCATGAAGATGCCGACCACCACCAGCGGCCACGCCATGTTGCCGCCGACGATGCCCTGTCCGAGCATCGCCATCAGTCCGGCCTGCGGAGCGGGCAAAGCGGCGCTGCCGAAGTGATACGCCTTGTCGAGAATCATCAGCGGGAAAAAGAGCACAAGAGAGGCGACGATGACGCCGAACATGTCGCCAATCTGCATGCGCGAGGGCGTGCCGCCGAGGATGTGTCCGACCTTGAGGTCCTGCAGCATCTCGCCGGCTACCGCCGAGGAAACGCAGACCACGGCAGCCACGCCAAGCACCGCCGCGACGCCGCCGGTCCCGCCCACGCCGAGAGCGACCATCAGCAGGGCCGCCACCACCAGCGTGCAGAGCGTGAGTCCGGAGACGGGATTGTTGGAGGAGCCGATCATGCCGCACAGGTTTCCGGAAACAGCGGCGAAGAAGAAGCCGAGCACGATCATGACCACGGCCGCGACCACGGCGCCGGTCATAATCTTGCCCCCGGGCATGTTGCCGGCGCCGGAGATGAAGTACCAGTAGAGCACGATCATCGCGACCAGCACGACGGCGACGCCGAGGAACACCACCTTGGCATTCAGGTCGCGCTCGGTGCGGTCGGTGACTTGATGCGCGGCGGCGGATTTTTTCAGGTCAGAGACGGCGCGGCTCATGCCGAGTCCGAGCTGCTTTCTCATGCGGAAGAGGGTGAACCCGGCGCCGACCAGCATGCCGCCGACGGCGATGGGGCGGACGATGGCGAACCACATGTTGTTGGCCAGGCCGATCCAGTCCATGGTGGCGCCGGCCGGCAGGCTGGCCTGGATGCCGGGCCCGAGGAAATAGACTAGCAGCGGAACCAGCAGGCCCCAGGCAACCACGCCTCCGGCAAAGTTCAGGGCGGCCAGGCGCGGTCCGATGATGTAGCCGACGCCGAGGTAAGCCGGGCTGATGGCGGGGGTATCAAACGTGGTCATGCCGCCGGTGGCGACCACGGGCGCGGTGGCCGCGCGGCCGACGCGCAGTCCGCTTGCCATCGTGGGGATCTTCACCAGGATGGTGCGCACGTACCAGAACAGGTTGATCTGGCTCAGAAAGTACATCACGGCGCCGAAACCCATGTTGGCGAACAGAATTTTGGCGGCCTTGGCGCCCTGCTGTCCGGCCTTGTGAATTTCCGATGCGGCCACGGATTCGGGGAACGGAAGCTCGGGATCTTCCACCATGACGCGGCGCAGCAAGGTGACGAACAAGATGCCCAGCAGCCCGCCGATGATCATCAGCGCCACCGATTGCCAGTAGCGGTTGGTGCTGAGCACGGCGTTGCCGGCGTCGTCGCGCCACAGGCCGGCGATGACGAAAGCCGGAATGGTGAACACGGCGCCGGCCGCCACCGATTCGCCGATGGAGCCGACCGTGCGGGCGATGTTTTCCTCGAGGATGGATCCCTTCATCAGGCGAAGCACGGCCATGCTGATCACCGCCGCCGGATAGGTGGCAGCGATGGTCATGCCGGCGCGCAGGCCGAGATAAGCGTTGGCGGCGCCCAGAATGCCGGTCATGAGCAGCCCGAGAATCACGGCGCGGGCGGTGAACTCGGGCATGGGCATGGTGGGCGGGACGAAGGGCTGGAACTTCTTCGCCGGCGCCTGGTTGTTGACAGTGGTGCTCATGGGATCAGTCCTCGATTCAAAATCCAGCGTTGCTCAAGACCGCGCAAAGTAGCACGGGAAAGGCGGGACCACAAGCCAAACGCCAACCCGAACGGTGATTCTACGCTGGCAGCGCCACGGGTGGGAAGCCGCGGGAATCTCATCAATGCTCATGCCCGTGTACGTTTAGCCGCCCCCGTCTGCCGTAGCGTTGGAGCGCGCTCGCCACGAGCGCGTTGAACGGACGTAGCCCGGTCGCCGGGGATTTTTCCGACTCGTCACCTCACACACCAAGCCGCGAGCGCCGCAGCCTTCTGCAATCGCTGAGGGCCGTTGAAGACGGGAAGCGAAGTGGCTATACTGAAGGAGGCGGCACGCAGGACAAGCCCTGCCCGGCGGGTCGCGAGGAGGGTCGTCTTCAGCAGTAAGGGAGACCTAACCCGGTCAACAGCGGTATCCACCCATCGAGGGCATTCGTTTGTCTTTTCCTTAGCCGGCGGATTGATGTCGGCGCTGTTCCCTTCCCATTGCAGATTGTGCCAATTGCCCCTGACCGAGCTGTCGCGGCTGCCGGTTTGCGAAGCGTGCCTGGCGCTGATTCAGCCGATGGACTCTGCAAGATGCGCCGCTTGCGGCGAACGGATGACAACCCGCTCGAGGGTTGAGACCGCGGGCTGCGAACCGGAACCTTTATGCCTGGAGTGCCGGCAAAACCAGCCGGCGTTTACGCGCGCGGCGGCCTACGCCAGTTATGCCGCCGGGCTGCGCGACCTGGTCCACTTGCTGAAATACCAGCGGGTGCGTCCGGCGGCAGATGTGCTGGGAAGAATGCTGGCGGAGGTGGTGGCCGATCTGGCGGAGGCGTTCGGACCGGAGCCGCCGCTGGCGATGCCGGTGCCGCTGCACGCCTCCAAGCTGCGGGAGCGCGGATTCAACCAATCGGAGCTGATCGCGCGCTCCATGCTGAAGCTGAAGCCGGCGGCGCTGGACATGAAACTGAATACCGGCGCGCTGGTGCGGCAGCGGAGGACGGAATCGCAGACCGGATTGACGGCGGCGGCGCGCCGCGACAACGTGCGCGGGGCGTTCCTGGTAGTGCGCGGCGACACGGTCCGCGGCCGCGACATCTTATTGATCGATGACGTGTTCACCACCGGGACGACGGTTTCGGAGTGCGCCCGGGTGCTGCGCAAGGCAGGAGCAGAGCGGGTTTTCGTCGCCACTGTGGCGCGGGTGCTGAAGCCGCAAACGGAGAGCGAGGCGCCGGACTTTGAAGAGCCGCGGGTGTTGGCGGCCCATGCTTGAGGGTCGCTCGGTCGATTCATCACTGAACGACTGAAAGACGCAAGAGAGCGAAAGACGCATCATGTCAGGTGGAAAGGGACACAGTCCGGGTCATGCCCATCGCAAGCCGATGGTGGAAGCGGCGCCTCCGTCTGCCGCGGAGGGCAACGGATACGGCGTCATGCACGCGCCGGTGCTGGTGCTGAATGCCTCCTACGAGCCCATCAACGTGTGCGCGGCGCGGCGCGCGATCGTGCTGGTGCTGAAAGGCGTGGCCATGACCGAGGAGGTAAACGGACACTTCCTGCATGCCGCGCGCTTCACCATCCGCGTGCCATCGGTCATCCGCCTGCTGGAGTACCGGCGCATCCCCCACCAGACGCGGGCGCTATCGCGCAAAAATATCCTGCTGCGCGACCGTAACAGCTGCCAGTATTGCGGGGCGATGCTGGGGTCGAGCGAATTGACCCTGGACCACGTGGTGCCGCGATCGCGCGGAGGACTGTCGACCTGGGAAAACCTGGTGGCCTGCTGCCACAGCTGCAACCGGCGCAAGGGCAACCAGATGCCGGTGGAAGCCAACATGAAGCTGATCCGAGAGCCGCGCGCCTTTAACCTGCACACCAGCCGGCACATCATGCGGCTGCTGGGACATTCCGACGCGAAGTGGCGGAAGTACCTCTTCTATTGATTCCTTTTAAAGTCAGGGCCTAACGTGCGTGTGGATGCAAGTTTCCCTGCACAGAGCCATGCCTGCAGCCGCCGAGTCAGCCGGTCACGGGTTTCTCCAACTCGGAAGTTCGCGGTTCCACCTCGGCCACCACCACCAGGTCGCGGCCGGCGGCCTTGGCGCGGTACAGCGCCCTGTCGGCGGCGTTGATAATTTCGTGCGCGCTCTCACCGTGGTCGGGAAAAGCGGCGATCCCGATCGAGATCGTGACTTGGCCCAGGGTCTGGCCGTGGTCGTGCACCTGCAGGTTACGCGCGCCGCGCTTGAGAAGTTCGGCCCGCTGCCGCGCCGCCTCGAGTGTCGTATCCGTGAAAATAATCAGGAACTCCTCGCCGCCGTAGCGGCAAGCGACATCGCCGCCGCGCGTCTGGCAGCGGAACATGGAACCGAGTTCGCGCAGCAGCAGGTCTCCCGCTTCGTGACCAAAGCTGTCGTTGAATTGCTTGAACTGGTCCAGGTCGATCATCAGGACCACTACGGACTTGTGGCCGCGGGCGGCGCGGAGCAACTCGCGCGCCAGCGACTCCTCCATGTAACGGCGGTTGAACAGGCCGGTGAGCGGATCGCGGACCGACTGAAATTTCAAGGTCTCGCGCAACATGAGGTTGGCAAAGGCGAGCGACATGCGTTCCGCCAGCATGGCGGCAAAGCGCTGCGTGCGCTGCAGCATGCCCGCCCCGCCGTTGCGGGGCAGGTCCTCGAGGTAGAGCACGCCCAGGGATTCTCCCTGGGCGATGAGCGGAACGCAGAGATGACAGGCGCGGCTGTCCTGATCGACATGGCCGCACAGCAAGGCGAAATTATCGGGCTGCACCAAATGGGCCGAGCCGCGGCGCAGGGCGAAGCAGGAATCGGGAGCAAACGGTCCCGGCATCATCGAGGCCGATCCCCAGAGGGCGACGCCTTCCAGCAGATTGCGCGAGGGACACAGCATGAGAAGCGCTCCGGAGGGGAAGAAGCGGGGAAGCACGCGCGCCACCTGGCGGTGCGCCTCTTCCAGGGTGATGCAGGATTGCAGCAGGTGGACGAGCTCGTTGACGCCTTCGATCTCGTTGGTGTACTGGCGAAGCTCCGCCAGCGAGATGCGCAGCTGGTCTTCGGTCTGGGCGAGTTCCTGGGTGCGCTCCACCACCCGGAGCTCGAGGCCGGCGTTGAGCGTCCGAACTTCGTCTTCGGCGCGCATGCGGGTGCGGATTTCCTGCACGATCTTGCGGGTGACGAACACCGCGATGGCGCCGGCCACCAGGATGGCCAGAGCGATCATGGCGAGCGTGAAGGCGCGGGTTCTCGCGTATTCCGCCCGGCTCCGGGCGGCGGCGCGGTCCATGTCGTCGACTTCGAACTTCAGGAACTCGTTCCAGGCTTCGTGGTACTTGAACAGCGCGGGGGTGGTTTCCTGGACCATGATGGAACGGGCGGCAGCTTCCTGCTTTTCCTCCAGCAGGACGTTCAGGGCCCGCAGGTAGCTCATGACATAGGGAGTGCGCCGCTCCTTGACGGCGGCCAGCAGGCGCTGTTCTTCCGGCGAGTCGCATTGCTTTTCGATGGCGATCACCAGGGCGGTGATGTGCTGCGTGTTCTGGGCTCGCTGCACGAGCAGCGGTTCAATCTGCCGTTTGTCGTTGAGCAGAAAGATTTCCATGGTAATCCGGCTGTTGCGGGCGGAGTAGGCGAGGGCGGCGCGCGCCAGCTCCAGCTTCCCCCACTTCTCTCCCAGCACGCCGACCAGCCTGGCATTGGCCTGGTCCATGCGGCGGAGAGCGAAGAAGCCCAGCCCGACCAGAATCGCGATCAGGAGGCCAAAGGAGACGCCCAACTTCGTGCCGACGTAGTTTGATCTCATAACGTCTCCGTTTTGGACGGTCCTGCCCCGGCGTACGCCTCCACCAGCGGGGCTGGGCTTCCGTCGGTTGGAATGGACAACTCGGCAATGCGCGCGGCGGGGTCGGCCAGCGGCCGTCCCAACAGATAGCCTTGGACGCAGTGCGCTCCCATGACCCGGAGAATGCGGACCTGCTCGGGCTGCTCGACGCCCTCGACGATGACGCTCATGTCCAGGTTGTGCGCCATGGCGATGAGGGACTGCAGCATGCCCTTGGCCTCGCTGTGGCCGTTCATGCCGACCAGGAAAGAGCGGTCGATCTTGAGCGCGTCAAAGGGCAGCTTCGGGAGGTAGCTGAGACAGGAATAGCCGGTCCCGAAATCGTCGATGGCAAAGGTGACTCCCAAGTCGCGAAGCGAATGCATGGCCAGGGCGGCGCGGTCGGCGGCGCGCAGCATGACCGATTCGGTGAGTTCGATCTGCAACAGCGCCGGCGGCAGCCCGGTGCGGTTCAGGATTTCGACCACCTGGGTGACGAAATCCTCGCGGTCGAACTGAACGCTGGAAACGTTGACCGCCACGCCAATGGGATAGGGGGCAATCGGCTGCCAGCGCACTGCCTCGGCGCAGGCCTGTTCCATGAGGTAGTCGCCCAGGCTGACGATGATGCCGCTCTCCTCCGCGATGGGGATGAAGCGGTTGGGCGGGGCCGGGCCCAGGGTGGGATGGGTCCAGCGGGCGAGGGCCTCGAAACGGAGCAGGCGGCCGGAAGCGAGCTCGAATTCGGGCTGGTAGTGAAGATGGATTTCCCCCCGGTCGACGGCGCCGCGGAGCTGCGATTCCAGGTTGAGGCGCTCGCGAACCGCCGAGCCCAGCTCCGGGGTGTAATACACGGTACGGTTTTTGCCGGCGCGCTTGGCGGCATACATGGCGCTATCGGCTTGCTGCAGCAGGCCGGGACCATCGGTCGCGCCCTCGGGGTAGATGCTGATGCCGATGCTGGCGCTGACGGTGATTTCGCGATCGTCGATGAGGAAGGGCTTGGTCAGGGCCTTCAACAGGCCTTCGGCCACGGTTCCCGCCTGCGAGATGTGGTAGAGATTGGCGACCACCACGGTGAATTCATCGCCGCCGATGCGCGCCAGGGTGTCGGACTGGCGGACGCGAGAACGCAAGCGGGTGGAGACTTCAACCAGCAGGCGGTCGCCGAAATGGTGCCCCAGGCTGTCGTTGATCAGCTTGAAGCCGTCCAGATCGATGTAAAGCAGCGCGACCTTGGTGCCGGTGCGCTCGGCCACCGAGAGCGTGTGCCCGAGGCGGTCGGAAAGCAAGCGCCGGTTGGCCAGACCGGTCAGGGAGTCGCACAAGGCCTGCTGCTGCAGGGCCTCGGCCTTTCGCTTGGCGGCCTCGCGGCGTTCGATCTCCGAGAGCATGGTGTTGAAGCCCAGGCCGAGGCGCGCGATCTCGTCGTTGCCGGTGACTTCGACGCGGGCCGCGAAGTTCTGCTCCTGGGTGACGCGCCGCATGGCGCCGGCCAGCTCCGCGATGGGGCGGAAGATCTTGCGCTGCAGCAGCGAGCCGGCGATTCCGCCCACCGCCAGGGCGGCGACGAGCAGGCCGGCGGCCAGCAACAGCAGACCGCGGCGCCGTTCCTCGAGCTGGCGGAGGTCCCAGCGCAAGTAGAGCGTCCCCACCTGGTCTTCATGGCGCAGCACGGGACGCACGACGCGGGAATATTGTTCGCTCTGCTTCTGCACCTGGTCGAGACTGTCGGGACAGTTCCGCAGACCGTAGTCACGCTGATAAACCGCGAACAGGGCGCCGGAGAGGTCATAGAGGCAGGCGGAGGAAATCGGCGGCTCGGCGCGCAACGCCTGCAGCACCTCGGCGGCCGCGGTGGGGTCGTTGAAGTGCAATGCGGCGGTGGAGTTCTGGCCCACGATATCGGCCAGAGTGGAGAACCGGCTGCGCAACAGGGCGCGCGAGCTGAGGCTGTCCTGGAGCAGGAATGCGGCGGTCAAGGTGGCCAGCGCCATGGCCGTGGCCAAGAGCACCACTGCCGTCATCTTGCGGGCAAGGCTGCCGCGGCTGGAAGCCATCGCCATTAATGCCCTCCGGAACGCACCAGGACGGCAACGTTGAGCAATCGAGAGCTGATCTTGAGCCGGGCCGCCTGCACGGCGTCGAGATTGACTTCCAGCTGGATGTGGTCGCCGGCGGTGACCAGGCCGATCATGCCGCCCTGGGCGGTGAACGATTCCGCGTCGCTCACGGTCAATACCCCCTTGGGCTGCAGTTTTTGCAGCAGGTCGCGGCGCCTGTTGGCCGGCATGGCGCCCAGGAAAAGAATGTCGCAGTTGCCCTGGGCTTCTTCCGAGGGAGACAGCTCGACGTAAAGGACTCTTCGAGTCGCTGAGCTTGCCCGATAATGATTGCAGGCGCTGAGCCATGGGCCCCGCGCCGATGAAGCCGATGATCAGCTCGTCGCGCGCATGGCGCCACTCCACATACTTCGTCAGGTTGTAAACGAAGGCGGTCTTGACGGCATCGGGGTCGTGCGCCTGGGCGGTGGCATGGGCCGCCAGGTGGGGCAGGAGCGCGGCTAGGGCGGCAAGGACGAGAAGCTTCCTGCCCAAGCTGCCCGGAGCGGCGGGCCACCAACGAGCCGGGATCGCCGCGTGCCGAGCGATGCAGGGCGCCGCTGCGAACTGGCCGAGGGAGTCCATTTACTGCTTTGCCTCCGGAACGCTGGAAAAGCGATAGCTCAACTTGACGCGGAAGGCGCGTCCATCCTGTTCAATGCCGTTTTGCAGGTGCTCCAGGGCGGGAGGGGAATACCATCGCCGGTCGAACAGGTTGTAGCAACTGGCGGAGAGCACCCAGTGCCGGCGCAGAAGATGGGTGGAGGCAGTAAGGTTGGTCACCAGCGATGGCGAAATGCGGCCCTGGGTGTAGCTTTCCTGGGCGCTGCCATACAACACCTCCAGTCCCACCTTGGCCTTGCCGGCAATGGGCGCCTGAGCATGCAGTTTGACCAGGTGGAGCGGAGCGTTGTTCAGCCGCGAGCCGGTGGCCGGGTTGCGCGCATCGGTGGCGGTGTAGCTGGCGCGGAGGTTGAAGCCGGAAACCTTGCCGGCGAGGGCTTCCAACTCCAGCCCGCGCGCCCGCATGCGTCCGACATTGACAAAGCGGGTGAAGCCGGTATCGGGATCGGTGGCGCTATCGATCAAGTTATCGATGGAGTTGTAAAACAGGCTGCCGCTCAGCAGCAGCCAGGGATTCACCGTCCGCTCCACCACCACCGTGTGCGAGAGCACAGTTTCGGGCGACAGATCGGGGTTGGCTTCGGTGGAGAATCCATCCGCGTAATAGGTCTGATAAGCATTGGGGGCGCGGAAGGCGCGGCCGAAGATGTACTTCACGGTGGTCCGTGAATTGGGCTCGTAGATGGCGGCAATGCGCGGGCTGGCGGTGCCGCCGGATTGGCCGAAATAATCAATTCTCCCGCCGGCCGTCAGCGTCAGCTTGGAGAGAAGCTTGAACTCGGCTTCGCCGTAAACAGCCGCCCGCCAGGGATTGCGGCTGTCATGGAGGTACCAGCCGCCGTCTCCGCCCAGGTCGAAGTTGTCCTGATCGGCGCGGAAACTGTATTCGTACTCCGCACCCACGGTGATGCGATGCCGGCCGATTCGGCGACCGAGATTGAAATCAATGCCAGCCCAGTCGGCGACGGCATTGTCCACGTTCAGGTAGCGTCCGGCGCCATCGTCGTAGGCATAGTCGCCATGGTAGTGGTAGCGGTCGTAGTAGGTGCGCAGGGTGAGATCGGTGCGCGCAAAGTCGTGGTGATAGGTGAAATCGAGGTAGCCGCGCGTGTCGCGAGTCCACGTGCCGGGGTCGTTGAACAGGGTGCCGAACGACGCGGTGGGGACGATCTTGCGGCGTGTTTCCAACACCGCCTGGAAGCGAAAATCCTTGTAGCGCAGGTCGGCAAAGATTTGTTGCGAGGCATCGCCGTCGACATTGAGAGCGCGGCCGGAGTTGATGGCCGAGAACTCCGGGTAAAAGAGCGCTTCTTGGCCGTCGCTGCGGTAAAGCCTGGCGGAGAGCAGGGCGGAGACTTGTCCGCGCTCCAGGCCCAGGGTCACGCGTCCGGCGCGGCCGAAGAAGGAAGCATCGCTGGTCGAGACTTCCACCTCGACGGGAGCGCGGGGCTGGCGGGTGATGACGTTGACCACGCCGAACACGGCGTTGGTCCCGTAGAGGGAGGAGCCCGGGCCGCGCACGATCTCGATGCGCTCCACCAGGTCAAGGTCGATGGGGAACTCGGTGCCGATCAAAGCGCTGTCGTAGATGTTGTCGTTGATCCGGTGCCCGTTAATCAGGAACAGGACGCGCGAGTTGTAGTCGCCGGGCCGTAGCAATCCGCGCACCCCGAGGTAGGTGTAGTTGCGGTCATAAGCGGTGTAGAAACCGCGCACGCTGTTGAGGACCTCTCCCAGAGTGCGCCAGCCAAACGCGCCGATCTCGGCGGCGGTGACGACGGTGACGGCGGCCGGTGCGCCGCGCGCCTCCTGCAGATGGCGGGAGGCGCTGAACACCTTCACGCGCACCAGGTCCTCGATGCTGAGCGAGGTCAAGTCTTCAGCGGGGTTGGTCTGTGCCCGCGCCCGCCAGGGGCCGCACCCAAGGATGAGCAAGGCGGCAAGGAGGAAGGCTCGCTTAATCGGCATTTTGTTTTTCCTTCGCTGGTTCCACGCTATAACAGGCGGGCGGCGCTGCTTCCCATGACGCGCAGGAAATCATGGTTCGGTGAACCGATCCGGAGCGATTCCCGAGGTGGAACAGAACAGGTAAGATTCCTCGGCCGCAACCGCGCTGTCCCTCCTGCTGCCAATAGTGGGTACCGGGATGCCGAATTCGGCGGCGCAACGAGGCGGGTAATTCCTACAGCTCTGCAACTTTCTCGAATGATTAAGGGTTTACGAGGATCCGGCGCATCTCGGTGGGTGGAATTGAAACTGCACCGGAGGAGGCAGAGCTTCGCCGCACAGTCGTGCACCCCAGCTGCGGCCTACCTTAGATCAACCGGATTCCAGGGAGTAGCGATGCCGGAAACTGTAATGGACCAGATCGTTTCGGAGCTGAAGAGAATAGGCGGCGCGGGCGAATATCCGCAGCATGGCGAACTGCGCAACGTTCGCGTAGTGGGACACACGCCGAAGAACGACCACTACATTTACGACATTGTGATGGACTTCGCCGATGGCAGCGAGCGGCTGGCGGCCAAGGTGTACCGCCCGAACAAGTGCGGCGCGCGCGGCGCGCGGGGCATGGCCCAGCTGGAAGCGACCAACCTGGCGCAGGTGCATGCCACATTTCAGAAGCGGCGGCTGCAGGGCGTGCCGCGGCCGGTCGGAGACTTTACCGAATTGGGCGCGGTGGTGGCGGAGAAGCTGTGCGGCTTGCCGCTGCAATCCATCATCATGAAGGCGGCGCTGCTGCCGGGGTACGCCGACCGGGGAATCCTGACCGAGGCGGCGCGGCAGACGGGCGCCTGGCTGAAGAGTTTCCACCGCGCCACCGCCGAAATGCCGGAGCCGTTCGACCCCAGCGGGCTGCTGAACGACCTGGAAAAGCTGTGCGAGAGCTGCCGGGGTGAGGGACTGGACGCGGCGGCGGTGCAAACCATCCTGGCGGGGACCAAGATGATCCTGCAGCGCAGCAAGAAGACGCTGCCGTCCTCGGCGGTGCTGTGCGACTTCACGCCGCTCAATGTGATCATCTCGGAAAACGGCATCGGGTTCTGCGATTTCGCCAAGATGATGCCGCGCGGCAATTCCTATCACGACGTCGCCATGTTCCTGGCGTGCGTGGAGGCGCTGGAAAAATATCCGTTCTGCAACCGGGTCATCACCGGAGAGGTGCAGGACGCATTTCTGCAGGCGTACGGCGTCACCCAGACCGAGCAGGCCATCCTGCGGGTGCTGAAGATGAAGGCGCTGCTTGGGATGTTCGCCCAGGGCCGCGGGGTGAAGGAGAGCGCGGTGCGCAAGAAGGTGATGTGGGCGACGGTGATGAAGCGCTTCATTCAGCAGGCGGCGCAGCGCTCGCTGGCCCCGGCGGCGTAGAAGCTCAAGAGTCGTCGGTTATCGGTTCACGGTTTTCGGTTCCAAGGTCAAAGGGGCAGCGCGAGAGTGCTGCCCCTTTTTTGTAGTCGCCAAGCAATTAGGAGAAAACTACTTCGACGGTGGCTGCTGCGCCTGCGGTTGGCCGGGCGCGGCCTGCGGCTGACCCGGTTGAGCCGGGGAATTGCCCTGGTTCTTGGGAAGTTCCTGCCCTTCATAGGTGATCTTCACATTGGAGCCGAAGCGCTTGTAGTTGGTGTACTTCACGATCTCGCGGATGTGCACGTCGCCGCTGGAAAAGTGAAGGTCATCGTCGGCCTTGGTGTAGGTGGGGAACCAATAGCGGCCGTCAATCTGTTCGCGCCAGGTGGTGAAGGCGGGAAAAAGGTTCTCCTCATTTTTCTTCTTGCGGATATCGGGCACGGTCTTGCCCTTAGTTTTGACGATTTGGAAATCGCGGTCGTCCACCCAGATGCGGCCCTGGAAATAGCGCTTGCTGCCCTGGATCTGCTTGGGCGCGATGTCAAAGACATAGCAGTGCAGCTCGTCTTCCTGCTGCTGGCCGGCATAGAGGATCTGGTACTCGGGAATCTCATCGGACGTAAGCACGAAGGGCAGGCGGTGCTGAATGTCGTCGATGTCCTCGCGCGTCATGGAGACGCGCTGCAGGCTGGATTGCGGCGCGAATACGACGCGCTCCTGGCGGTGGCCCCTATCGTCGAAGGTGACGTCGACCACCTGGTGGTACTCGCCATCGACGGTACTGCCGTCGAGGGTCTGGACTTTGACGTCCTGGCGGTAGGTGTAGTTGTCGCGCGCCTGCTGGAATTCTTTTTCCTTGGCGGCAAAGCGCTGGATGATCTGGTCCACGCTGATGCCCTTGGGTTCGGCCGAATCCAAGGGGCCTTCCTGCGCGGTCGACAGAAGCGGAAGGCCGAGGGCGACCAGCAGCGACACGATGAGGGCGATTTTTCGTTTCATACGATTGGAACAACCCCGGAAGAAGCGCAAAAGTTGCGTTTGTGTGCTCTTCAATTATAGATGCTTGGTGCGCTGATACCGGCGCGAAAACATTGCCCCTTCCGGCCATTTGCGTCGCGGCATTACACTGGTCGGTTTGGTTGGAGGAAGGGCAATGGTTCGTCGCTTGGTGTTGCTGGTTCTGTTGTTCGCGGAGATGGGGTTGGCCCAGGGCACGCGTCCATTCACCTTTGAAGACATGATGTCGCTGAAGCGCGTGGGCGAGCCGGCGCCGTCGCCCGACGGAAAGTGGGTGGCGTTCAGCGCGGTCGAGGTCAACTTGACGGAGAACAAGAAGACGCCGCACCTGTGGGTGGTCCCGCTGCCATTTTTGGGCGCGAGGATCGGGACATCATCTCGCGAGGCAAAGCAGATCTCGCAGGATGCGGCAGGTGAGGACCGGCCGCGCTGGTCGCCGGATGGAAAGCAGCTGGCCTTCATCTCGGCCAAGGAGGGCGGCGCGCAAGTGTGGGTGGCCGATTTCGATCCGGCAACGGTCGCGCTGAGGACGCCGCGGAAGCTGAGCAACATCTCGACGGAAGCGGCCGGGGAGCTATGGTCGCCGGACGGGAAGTGGATCCTGTTCACCTCCGAGGTGTATCCCGATTGCCCCGACGATGCCTGCAACCGGCAGCGCGACGAGCACAAAGCGAAGTCGCCGGTGAAGGCCTCGATCTTTCACCGGCTGTTCTTCCGGCACTGGTCGAACTACACGGGCGACAAGCGCACCCACATCTTCATCATGCCCTCCAGCGGAGGAGCGGCGAAAGACCTGACGCCGGGAGACCACGATGCCCCGCCGTTCTCCCTCGGCGGGCAGGACATGTACGCCGTCTCCCCCGATACGCAGGAAGTCGCCTTCACCAGCAACATCGACGAGGTGGGAGCGATTTCGACCAACAACGAGATTTTCGTGGTGCCGATCACGGGCGGCACTCCCAAGAAGATCTCCACTTCGCCGGGCTCGGATTCGACACCCCTGTATTCGCCCGACGGTAAGTACATCGCCTGGCGAATGCAGGAGACGCCGGGATACGAAAGCGATCGCTTCCAGCTGGTGGTGTACCAGCGGCAAAGCGGGCAGATTCGTTCTTTGACCAAAACCTTTGACCGTTGGGTAGGCAGCTTCGTGTGGGACCTGAATTCGCAGCAGCTCTGGTTTACGGCGGAAAATGAAGGCGAGTCCCCGATCTATCAGCAACCCCTGTATGGCGACCGCCCGGCAAAGCTGGTCCAGCGCGGCCACTTCGACGACCTCGCGATCATCCGCGAACCGAACACAGTTAATCAGAAATACTTGGTGGCCACGAAAATGTCGGTCCGTGCCCCCAACGAGATCTACCGCTACGCGATCGAGGGGGCCGGCAAGACCGGGCTCACGCAGCTGACGCACTTAAACGACGCCGTACTCTCCTCGGTCTCCATGCAGCCGCTGCAGGCGTTCTGGTTCGCCGGCGCGCCGCAACCGGCTATCCAGCCGGGGAGTGCAGCCAAGGATCGTGTGCAGGGCTTCCTGGTGAAGCCGCCGAATTTCGATGCTTCGAAGAAATATCCGGTCAAGTTCCTGATCCACGGCGGGCCGGAGGGAGCCTGGGGAGATTCCTGGTCGTATCGCTGGAACCCGGAGCTGTTCGCGGCCAGCGGCTACGTCGTGGTGATGATCAACTTCACCGGTTCGACCGGCTACGGACAGAAATTCACCCAGGCCATCCAGGGCGACTGGGGCGGGCGTCCGTATGAGGATTTGATGAAGGGGCTGGATTACGTGGAGAAGACCTATTCCTTCATCGACAAGGACCGGGAATGCGCTCTGGGCGCCAGCTTTGGCGGTTACATGGCGAACTGGATCCTGGGACACACAACCCGCTTCAAGTGCATCGTGTCGCACGACGGGATGTTCAACACCGCCTCGGCGTACGGCACCACCGAGGAGCTCTGGTTTCCCGAGTGGGAGTTCAAAGGAACGCCGTGGACCAACCGCGCGCTGTACGAAAAGTGGTCGCCCGACCGGTTCGCGCAGAACTTCAAGACGCCCACGCTGGTGGTGCACGGGCAACGCGATTATCGGCTCGACGTCTCCCAGGGCTTCGATCTGTTCACCACCCTGCGGCGGCTCAAGGTCCCGTCGAAGATGCTGTATTTTCCCGATGAAGGCCATTGGGTGCTGAAGCCGCAGAACTCGCAGCTGTGGTGGAAGACCGTGGCCGACTGGGTGGACCAGTGGACGGGGAAAAGTCAGAATTCAGAAGTCAGAAGTCAGAAGTAAAAAGCCAAGAGTAAAAAGGCAGAAGGCGCCGATTCAGTTATCGCGATAAGTCTTTTCCGAGCCGCCATAATGCTGGTACCCGGTGCCGGATTGTGCCGGTGAAAGCCGCTCGCTGCCCCGGTCGGGAGCCGCTTCCAGAGTGTGCAAGGTGAAGCTCAGGGTTTGGCCGGCCGCGCTGGCCGTGATATCGACGCGCACCGCCCCCCAGGCGGCAGCAATGTCGGGAATGAAGCTGACCAGCCCCCAGGGGTCGGAATAGACCGTGAGGTCCGACGTGAAAATCACAACCGGCTGGGCGCGATGTCCGGTCACGACCTCTCCTGCCTGTTGCATCGTGCTGGCCGCCTGATCGCGAATGACGGTCATGTGGAATTGCACCGCCATCCCGGAAACGGAGTTGGGCGGCAGGTTGGTGTCGGAGACGCGGATGGTGACGGGAGAAAAGACCTGGCCGATGGGGAGGTACTGGTCGTCGCCACCCGCCTTAAGCAGTTGCACACCGCCGGCGGCACTGATCGGGTAGACATAGAAGATGTCGCAAGAGGTTTGCGGCGCCACGCCGACGCAAGCGCTGACCCGGACTTCAGACGCGAGATTCATTACGCCCAGGATGGTGCGCGCTTCGCCGGAGGAATCGGTGGTGACGCTGGAATCCGCCAGAGAAGCGGCGCCGAGCATGAGCTGGAATTGGACCACGCGTCCGGGAAGCGCAGCACCGCTTCCGAACACCCGCGCCAGCAGCGGTACCGAGGCCGCGGTGCCGGCCGCCACATAAATCCTCGGCGGTACGGCTTCGATCATCAGCGCGCCGGCGACGCCGCTGACCGTGGCCGAAACCGTCTGGCCGTTGGCGAGCGCGGCGGTAATCGGGGTCGAACCGGAGCTCTTGACCACCATCCAGATGTCGGCTTCGCCGCTGCTGTCGGTCGCCACCAGGCAAGCGGTGGTGTTGCAGGGCAGCAGCGATACGGAGTTTCCCGGCGCGCTGAAGGTCACCGAGGCGTTGGCGACCGGGGTGACTCCGTCGGCGGCGAGAGCCCGGACGCGAACCGGGTTGGGCGCGGTGGCGCCCACCGGGACCGGGGGATTGGATCCGTTCAGCAGTTGCAAGCTGGCGGCCCCGCCGCCTCCATAGGTGACGGCCGAGGCGATGGCGGCACGGGCGCCGGTTGCGGGATCAGTAACGGAGAGCTCGTAGACGCCGTCGGCGAGCGCCGGCGCCGAAACCAGCAACTGGTCGACGGCGTAGGAGAGAAGGTGCGCCGAGGCGTTGCCGATGGTGACCGTCACTCCGGGCGCGAATCCCAGGCCGGTGATGAGCAACATGGCATCGGCCGTGGCGTGGGCCGGAGAAACGTCGGCTGCATAGAGCAGGCGAGCGGAATAACGGAAGTCGGGACGGCCGTCGCCGCGCGCGTCGGCAATGGCGAGCTTGTAGGTCCCGGCGGAGAGCGGATTGGAGACCAGACGAGTGCTCCCGCCGGGCAGGTTGAACCAGGTCTGAGCAACCAGCGGCGGGGCAGTTTCGGGGTCGTTGGGCGCCCACAGTCCGGCCACCGGCAATGCCTTGGTGGTGGTGGCGGCCCCGGAGTCGTCGAGCGCGGTGAGGTCGAGGGTAAAGCTGCGATTGGCGCGCCCCGGCAGGGCATACCAGTCCACGTTGCCGTAGGTGGCGAGCGAAGCGGTCCAATGGCCGGCGCCGGGAACAGCCGCCGGTTGGGCGAACGAGTTGGGTTCCGTGCTGTCCAGCAGAGAGCAGGCGGCGCCCTGCATCACCAGGTCCTGCACCGCTTCCCCGCCGCGGGCCACGGTGATGACCACGGGCGCGAAGCCTCCGGACGGCGCGGTCTGCGACAGCTTGTAGGGGCCGGCAGCCAGCGCTCCGACATAAAGCGGGTTCATGGGCTCGACCGAGAGCTGGAATTGCGCGCTCTCGGCGCCGGCGGGAATTTCCAGCCCGGCCAGATCGTAGGAACCGCGCAGCGCGGTGTTGTCGGAGCCCCAGTGGTCGAAGCGCTCGCCGGTGGCGCCGGTGGACCCGGTGACCTCATTGCCGGCGTTGCCCCGGAAGAGAAAGCCCGAGACCGACGATGCGCCGGCGGCGTGCGACGCCTGGCCGGTGGCGGGATCGATATATCGCGCCACGACATTCACGCCCTGCATGCCCGCGCCGGGCGCCTGGTTCCAGGCCGGGAAGAGCACCCGTCCGCGAATCCGGGCGGTGGAGGAGGCGAACACCGTCTTGCCGGGGAATTGCGCCGGGTTGTCGGCGGTCACCGGGTACAGGCGGGAGATGGCGGCGCGATCGTCGAGGCGAAGCTGGTCGGCGCTGTAGGCGCATCCGTAAGAGACGCTGCACAGGCTGCCTTCGGGATGCATGAGGGGAAAGCCGGCGATGTCGTCCGGGGTCGGGGCGGGCACGCCGGTAAAGACGTTGTCGTTGAGTTGCGACCAGTCCAGGCCGAGGGCGCGGCCGATCATGCGCGCCAGCACGTAGCGGAGCAGCGGCAGGCCGGTGGAGGAGCGCGCGCAATTCCCGTTGACGATGAGCAGCGCGTGCCCGATGTGGGCATCGGAGGTAAAGCGGTCCGCTCCGCCAATCACGGCATTGAGAGCGCAGTTTTGCGCGGCCGAAGCGCCGGCGCCCAGCAGCGCGTCAATCACGCTGCCGTCATAGTCGTAGACGATGGCGAACGGCTTGTCGGAGGAAGCCTGGATGTCAGCCGGCATGGCGAGCACCCCGCTGGACAGGGTGACGTTGGCGCCGCTGACATCTTCATCCAGTTGGCCGGCGCGAGTGGCGGCAAGGGCCGCGGTGGGGACCGAAGTCCAAAGCGAGAACGCGCCCGCCACCAGGCTGTCGGCGTCGGCCTGGCGCAGCAGCGGGCTGAGATCGCCCTGGTCGGTGTAGTAGGAGATTTGCCCGCCAGGCCAGGTCAAGGGCGCGCCGGGGTTGGCGGTGAAGCCGCTGCCGGAAACGTACAACGGGCCACCTGCATAGCTCGGCAGCGCGACCGCGATCAGGAGGGCCAGCACCAAGGCGCAGCGGCGCATCGTCACTCCACCATCCGGTTCCGCCCGCCACCACGTGCGTCACGAGTCGGAACCGGCCTGGCATGCACCGCAGCGGGTGCGGAGTCGCCCCCCGCAATTTGTTGTGCCACCGCCGCCATCGACAGGTGCGAACCGGAAAGCGAGATGCGACCGCGCGTGCCGCCGACGGTGGTAGTCAGGCCAAGACCGGGCGACGGCGGGTAGAGGAACAGCAGCAAGTCCTCCCCGACGCGATAGCGATCGCCCGCAATCCACAGTCCGTCCCATTCGGAGATGGTGAGTTTGGCGCCCGCCTTGGCGCCGCGCAGCGGGTCTGTCACCAGGAAGGTGACGCGCAGCAGGCCGACCTGGCCGGCGGCGGCCGCTGGCGCCGGCTCAATCTTCTGCACCGTGCCGCGGAAGATGATGCCGGCATCGCGGGCGAGGGCGCGCAGGTCAGGCGCATCCTGGGCGGACGCCAGCGAGGCCAGCAGGGTCGCCAGGAGTGAGAACGCAATGATGTGTCGTTTCACGATGTAAAGGTCAGAATCCTAGTCTGCACAGGCGGGAGGGACCTTCAGTATGGCAGGGGCGGCGGCTGGCGTCTGTGAAGCCCGACACTTCCCGTTGTAACACGGTTCCCGTATTGGGAATGCTTCAGGCAGCCTAGAACAGGGATGGAGAGCGCTCGGCGCTGTGCCGTCCCCCGGCCGACAGGTGCGCGCCTCCGAGCAGCAGCAGTCCGGAAAGGTAGGCCCAAAAGATGAGGGTGACGGAGATGGAAAACGGGCCATAGACTTCCTGGAAGTTGAGCCAGGGAAGGGCCATAACGTAGGCGTACTTGGCCAGTTCCCAGCACAGGCCGGTAATAAAGGCGGCGGGCAGAACGGCCCGTACCGGCACCTTCCCGTTGGGCAGCACCCAGTACACCAGGAAGAAGATGGTGATGCTGGCCGCGCTGGCGAAGACCTTCATCACGATCTGGGAGATATGGGCGACGATCCACCCCCGCCAGCCGTAGTAGGAAGTCGTGGCCAGGGCGTGCTGCAGCAGAAACGTGTTGCCGGCGGTCAGGGCGATGGAGGTGAGAGCCAGCAGGCCGCTGGAGATGGCCAGAAGCAGCGACAGGACCTGGTTCCAGAGGTACGAACGGTTCCGGGTGAAGCCCCAGACGTGGTTGAGGGCCACCTCCAGGGGCAGGAAAATTCCCGTCGAGGTGATCAGCAGCATGACCACGGAAAATATCTGGACCCCGCCGCGTGCGCCCGCCATGGCCTTCAGGTTGCGGATCACGAAATCCTGGCTGCTGGGAAGGTAGTCGCGCAGCAGGCGGAAGACCGTGTCGTACATCAGGTGGGAGTGGAAGACGCGCCGGGTCACCACCAGGAGCATGACGACGAAGGGAAAGAAAGACAGGATGGCGTTAGCGGCAACGGAAAATGCGAAGGTATGGACCTCGGTGCGCATCAGGAACTTCGCCGTCCGGACCAGGTGGCGGAGGGTGGGAGGCAGGTTGGCCGAGCTCTCCGGCGCCACCGCCGCGCGCGCCTCCGGATCGGAGGCTGGAGGTTCGATGGTGGCGTGCGGTTCGGGGCCCATGGTATCGGATGCTATCACTGAAAAGGCTACAGGCTACAGGCTGCTGGCTTCAGGCCGCGAATCCTCGGGAGTGGGAGTGCGGAAGGCTGCGACAGCAGGCCGAGGAATGCTGGTGTGCAGGCAGGTTCGGAAAAAGCAAATTTTCTTGCGCATGGGTAAGTTCCTGATTATTATGCCCCCGCTCGCCACGCCAACAGCGCTGCCAGTCCGCAGTTTCAGGGGAGTGGCCGGCGCCGGATGAGCGAGGCGCGCAGCGGATTTGGGTTGATGTGTAGGTGCTTGCAGTCGGATTCGACGCACGAAGATTCAGGGCTCCCGAGCTTCGCCGCCCATTGCCGGCGGGCAGAGCAACCGGGGGCCCTTTCCCTTTGCGCGTCCTCGAATTGCCGGCCCGCTCGACCCTGGCTGCTCCCGCCGCGATGAACGGGCGCCTGATTGCCAATGGGTTTCCGCCGCCGCGAGCGAGACTACTCACTTGTGCAGAGGCGAAAGGAGTGCGGTTGTGAGAGAGAAGGGTACTGTGAAGTGGTTCAATGGAGCCAAGGGGTATGGCTTCATCCAGCGGTCCACCGGGGAGGATGTGTTCGTGCATTTCTCCGCCATCCAGGAAAACGGATATCGCACGTTGAACGAGGGCGATACCGTGGAATTCGATCTGATGAAGGGGCCGAAGGGACTGCAGGCGTCGAACGTGGTCCGCGGCTGAGTGCCAAACCCCGGGGGACACCCGGATCTCAACCCTTCCTGCGGGAAGGGTTTTTTTCTGGCGGCAACGGTTCTTTGGGGTAACCAGCCGTTCTAGCAGGTCACGGTTTTCCTCAGCGGCATCCCGTCGGAAACCCAGCGAACATGGGCTGCGCGGGCTGGCGATCGCCACCTCCGGCAGATTCCATCACCGTCAGCTGTGATCGGCAGCACAGTGCGGCGGCCATCACCCCTCCGATACTGCATGTTCCTCCTCAGGAGATTCTGCCCATGAACACTGTTCGCGCATTTTTGTTCAGCTCCGTCCTGCTCGTTCTGCTCGTTTGGGCTGCCGGCGTCCAACCTGCCATGGCCCAAAAGGCCCATGCCACGCAGAAGCACCATGCGACGCTTCCCGCCGGAAAAACCTGTTCGGACTGCCACAAGATGAGGTATGCCCAATGGAAAGACAGCCCGCATGGCGCCAATGATGTCCAATGCACCGTGTGCCATGGCGACATCACAAACCAGAGCGTCGCGGCCACGCCGGCGTTGAGCACCTGCGAGGCCTGTCACGCCGAGCAGGTGGCACAACTCAAGTCCGATCCCTTTATGAAAGGGAAGACGTGTGTAACCTGTCATCCACCACACACGTTCATGCCGCACAAGAAGGCCGCCGCCGCCGGTAAGTAATACCGGTCCGCGAAGCAGTACCGATCACCAGGCGAGGCCGGCAATTACTTACATAGCCGGTCGATGGCCCAGCGGGCATGGCCGGCAACCGTAGGGTCGGGATCGTCGGCTAACTTCTCGAGCGCGGGCAGGAGACGCGGGTCGCCGCTGTTGCCCATGGCGATCGCCACATTGCGGCGCAAGCCGCTGAACTTCGCGCGCTTCACCGGCGAGCGGCGAAAGGCCTGGCGAAATTCGTCTTCGTCCATGGCCGCCAGCCACTCGAGAGCGGGATTCACCAGATGCTCGCGCGCGGCGAATTCCGGCGCCGTGGTGGCGGCAGCGCGGCGGTTCCAGGGACAAACCTCCTGGCAGATGTCACAGCCGAAGATGTTGCGGCCGATTCCCGGACGAAGTTCTTCGGGAATATCGCCGCGTTTTTCGATGGTGAGATAGGAGATGCAGCGCGTAGCGTCCAGCTGGTACGGCCCGATAAAGGCGTGAGTGGGACAGGCGTCGAGACAGCGGGTGCAGGTACCGCAGCGGTCGGGCGCGGGCAAATCAGCCTGGAGTTCGAGCGCGCTGAGGATGACGCCGAGAAAAATCCATGAACCAAGTTGCTGGTTAATGATGCAGGTGTTCTTGCCCTGCCATCCGATGCCGGCGTAGCGCGCCCAAACCCGCTCCACCAGCGGTCCGGTATCGACGTAGCAGCGCGATTCGGCCTGCGGAGCGTGTTGCTTCAGGCTGGCCTCCACCTGGCGCAGGCGTCGCAGAACGGAGTCGTGGTAATCCTCGACCGTCCAGGCGTAGCGAGAAATCCAGCCCACAGCGGTCGAAGAGGGATCGGTCGAATAAGGCCGGCCGGTGTTGTAGTTCAGCGCGCAGACAATCACGGAGCGGGCCCAGGGAGCGACCTCGGCCAGGGAGGCCCGCTTCAGCTCGCCCGATTGCCCTCGCGTCTTGAGATATTCCATTTCGCCGCCGTAGCCGGAGGCGATCCAGGCGGGGAAGTAGTCGAGCTCCGGAAAACGCGCAACCGGAGCGACGCCGCTGAGTTCGAAGCCGGCACCGCGGGCTGCTTGGGCAACCAGTCCGGTAATGGCGATGGCGGAGGACATGCATCACCATGGTATCCGGTCGTGGGCCCCTTGGCTTCGCCGCGTTGCGAACGGGCTAGTGCGCTTTGCCCGCGGGATGGACCTGCATGGCCAGCAGTTGCCAGTTGCCGTTGGGCAATCGCTTCCACATGCGGGTCGTCCGATAGGCGCCGTCAAAGCGGTGGTCCTTGTAGGTGCCGCGGACGTCGGCAAGTTCGCGTTCGATGGCGGTCTGCCCGATGATGTCGATACTCTGGTTGCGAACCTGCACCTGCTCGTACTTGATATCGCCGTTGCGGTGCGCATTCACCACCTCGGCCTTGTTTTCCTGCCGGGAATCGGAGTTGCTGACCACGTAGTCGGGCGCCAGCGCGTGCTCGAAGAACTCGGCGTCGTTATGCAGGGCAGCGTCGTCAAGTTGCTGCACCAGGCTGCGCACCTGCTGCCGCTCCAGGTTGACGCTCATGGGCCGGATGACGGGCGCCATGCTGATTTCGGGCTCCGGGGGCGGCAAACTCGCGTCCGCGGATGCGGTCTGCTGCGCCGCGCCACTTCCGCCCAGGCAAAGCAAGATCGTGCCTAGCAAAGTAACCAGTTTCATATTCACAGCTTTCCCCTCTCATCCCGCAGTGCCATTGGTCCGGCATTAGGTTGGAGCAGGTTGCCCAGGGGCGGTGTTGGCCGGAAAAGGCCACAAAAGCAGAGCACACCAGCAGCTCGGGCCGCCTGTGGATCGGTAGCCCGGGCTTTTCACATGCTGGCCTAAAATTCAGAACTTTGCGCCCCGGACTTGACCAGCGCATCTATAATCTTGTGCGTGGTTTCCGACCGCTTGGACCTCCGGGCATACTCTGGTCCAGGCGGCGACTCCCGGTAGCCGTTACCGGGATCAGGGTGCAGGTGGAAACGCCGGCGCCTCCCGTGCCCGCTGGTCCTGCAGCGGGCCACTTGGAAAGGAAACGCCTTCCAGTGGACAGCGTCCCGCTGTCGCGTGAGCCTGCCGACATTTCATGACAGCCGTTACGAGGCATTTTATGGCGGCACTCGCTGAAGTCGGACAGAGCATGCGTTTGCGCGACAAGCACGGGCGCGCCATTACCGACCTGCGCCTGGCCATTACCGACCGCTGCAACTACAAGTGCGTGTACTGCCGCACCGGCAACCAGGGCGCGCTGTACGCCGAGCTGCCGATTTCCGATTACGTGCGCATGGCGCGCGTGTTTACCTCGCTGGGAATCACCAAGGTACGCCTCACCGGGGGAGAGCCCCTGCTGCGCCAGGGAATTGTCGGCCTGGTGGAGGAACTGTCGCGGCTGCGCACGATTGACGGCGAGGGGTTGGACATCGCCATTACCACCAACGGCCACCTGCTGGCGGAGATGGTGGCGCCGTTGAAAGACGCGGGGCTGCGCCGGGTAACCGTGAGCATGGACGCGGTCGACGCCGAGCGCTTCGCCCGCATCACGCGCGTGCCCAACGGCTTTGAAGCGGTGCTGGCGGGAGTGCGGGCGTCGCGGCGGGCGGGGCTGGACCCGGTGAAGGTGAACTGCGTGCTGCTGCGCAGCTTCAATGACGACCAGATTCCTGCGTTCGGCAAGTTTGCGCGTGACGAAGGCGTGGTAGTGCGGTTCATCGAGTTCATGCCGCTGGAAGAGGACCGGGTGTGGTCGCCGCAGATCGTGGTGCGGTTGGAGGAGATACTGGAGCGCATGGCGGAGTACCGGCCGCTGCTGGAGATTCCGCGCCAGCGCAGCGAAACCGCCCGCCGCTATCGCTTCGACGACGGGCTGGGGGAGATCGGCATTATTGCCCCGGTCTCGCACCCCTTCTGCGGGCATTGCAGCCGGGTGCGGGTCACCTCCGACGGAAAAATCCGCACCTGCCTGTTTTCACTGTTTGACCATGACTTGGCGGGCGTGATCCGGCGCGGGGGCTCCGACGACGACCTGGCCGTGTTTATCCGCGGCGTCGTCCAGCACAAGGAGGCGCGGCACCACATCGGCGAGCCGGACTTCGTGCCGGCATCGCGTACTATGGTCCATATCGGCGGGTAACAAACCCCGGCAGTGCTCCGCTCTCCCCCCAGGGCCTGCAATTCCGGCACTTCAAACTGAGAAAAAAGGGCAGAATTAAGAATTTTTCTGTGCTTCATTGGGACCAAAGTCAGGTTAAAGTATGGACACACCGACAAACACGGGAAATGCGGTCGGTCACCTCCCTATGAAAAACATCTACGAAGTGCTTCGGCAGAAAGAAAACGAAATCCAACAACTGCAGAAAGATATTGAGGCGTTGCGCGTGGCAGCACGGTTGCTGGCCGACGACGGCGACGCGGAGACGGTGAGATCGATGTCAAGCAGCGGAGCCACTCCGCGCGTTTCAACCTCGGCTCCTTCCGGCGGCAAGCCCGCGGAGATGAATCCGGCGGTTGGAATCCGGCAGTTTCCCTAACGGCGTAGCAGCAGATTCGCAGGCAGGGTAATTCACGGATGGGCACCTCACCAGCGGAAACCCCGAAACCGGACGGGGACTCAGGGACCCACGATCGCCGCGCAGTGCTGCGGCGCAACGTGGTGGATTCGCACCTGGTCACCGTTGACCTGGCATTCCAAACCGGCGCTTTGGTCCTGGACCTGAGCGAGACCGGGATAGGTGTGCAAGCGCTCTCCAGCGCACCCATGGGCGCCACCACGACTTTGCAATTCGACCTGCCGGAAACCGGCGGGCGGGTGGACGCGATCGGCCGAATCGCGTGGACCGACAGTTCCGGCCGCTTGGGAATCCGCTTCGAGGAGATCGCCGAGCTCAGCCGGGTGCACCTGGCACAGTGGCTGACCAGCGAGCGCCGGCCGGTGATTGCCCCCGGCGCGCACGTTGCCATTCCGACGTGGCCTCCTCCCTATGTGCGCGACGAAATCGCGGCGCTGCGGCGCGACCTGATCACGGAAAAGCTGGAAGGCGATTCCGCGCTGGCCTTCGTGGTGGAGCGGGTGCGCAATGTGACCCGGGCCACCGGGGCGGCGATTGCGCTCGAGGATGGCAGCGCCGTGGTGTGCCGTGCCAGCAGCGGCAACGCGCCCGCCATTGGCGCCCGCCTGGATCCCAATTCCGGTCTCTCGGGAGAATGCATGCGCAGCGGCGAAATCGTGCGCTGCGAGGACACCGAGACCGACCCCCGGGCGGACCGCTTGATCTGCCGCAAGCTGGAGCTGCGTTCCATCGTGATTGTCCCAATCCGGGTGCAGGGCCGTCCGGCGGGCGTGCTGGAGGCGTTCTCGTCGCGGGCGCACGCCTTCCAGAGCAGCGACGTGCTGCTGCTGCGCCGCGTCACTGACCTGGTGGCCGGCATCGCGGTGCGCCAGCCGGAGCTGACCTCGGCCGCCATCACCGGTCCGCAGGCGCTGATGGCGGCAGTGACCTTGGAGCCTCCGGTCCGGGAGCTCGAGTCGGAAACGCCCCTGATGATGGAAGACATCCTGGGGAACGAGGCGCCGGATGCTACTCCCTCTTCTTCGGCGATAGAAGGCGACCTCCCGCAGCGGCGCGACAGGTTTTTCGTCACACCACAAGCCGCCAGCCGGGACAGCGCAGCGCGGGCGGAACCAATCCCGGCGCCACCGGAACTGGCCCGCGTGGTGGAATGGCAGGCGCCGCCGGCGGTGATTGTCCCCGTGGAGCGCCGCGCACAGAAATTGCCGGTGGAGGCGCCGGAAGAGTTGCACGCCCCGCCTCCGCCGATGGAACGCTCCGTGCCGGCGGTGACAATCGCGGCAGTGGAAATGCCCCAGCTCCATCCGACCGAGGAGATGGCGGCGGCAAGTCCTGCACCGCAGGTTGCAGAGCCTGCCATCATGACGGAAGTCGAGGCGAAGCCCGCGGTTGCAAAGACAAAGACCAAGTCGCGCGCGGTGATTGCGCCTCCTCCGGCCGCCACGGCAATCAGTATGAGTGCGGCGGCGGCAGCGGTGGCGACTCCCGCAAGAATCAGTCCCATGCCGGTGCAGGCGGAGGCTGAGGAGGTCCGCGAACTCCCGAACTTCATGCGCGACGCACTCTTCTCGCAGCCGCAGGCACCCTCGCCGTGGAAACTCAGAATCACCGGCGGCAGCATCCTGGTTGCGGTGCTGGTGGTGGGAGGCTGGCAGGTTTGGCGCACCATCGCGCCGCCCAAGGGCGCGCCCACCGACAGCGAGGTGAAGCAGCCCGCACCCGTTTCCAACACGGCCGCCCCGGGATTGACATCCACTGCGACGCCGCCTCCTGCCGCAGCCGCAGCGGCGCCCTCTGCACCACCGGTGGCTGCACCCGCGGCGAAATCTTCGCCCGCCAAGAGCCAGGCAACGGTGCCCAGCCCGCCGGATTCAACCAGAGTTCTTTCTTCGCCGTCGACTGCCGGACAAACGGTTCGCGGCGCGCTCACCATACCCGCCCCAGTCGAGGCGGCGAAAATCGATATCGAGCCGCCCCCAGCCATGGGCCTGCAACGCAATGGCGGCACGGCCGCGATTTCCAGCGTCCTCTCGGCGCCGATAGCGAGACCCAAGTTTGACCGCCCACCGGTCTCGGAAATGACCGGAGGGAAGCTGATCAGGAGAATCGATCCCACTTATCCTCAGTCGGGAATTGCTCTGCGCGGGGAAGTAGTGCTGAAGGCGATGATCGACAAGAAAGGGAACGTGTCGAACGTCAAGATCGTCAGCGGCCAGGCGCTGCTGGCCCAAGCGGCGGCGAGCGCGGTCCGTCGTTGGCGCTACGAGCCCTTCCGCCTGAACGGGGTCCCCATCGAGATCGAAAACACCATCGTGGTGAACTTCAAGGCTCCCGGCCAGTAGCCCCCATTTCCACGCCGTTGCCATGGCTTGCCCGGCGCGCCTTTGGACTTGCGCCAGAGATTCTCCCGGATGCACAATTAAGCTTTGCCGTGGGTGCGGGCACGTGGTCTGAAGCTTTTGGCCCGGCGGCGCATCTGTAACAGTAGTAGAGAAACAACCAGCGGCTTCAACAACCCCGTAGGTCGGGCCAGGAACCGGGCAGTGGACCTACTGGAGCCGAAGGATGCTTTCAACATCCCCGTTCCACGCGCTCAACGCGCGGAACTGAAGGCGAGTTTAAAATTGGCGACCGCAATCAGCTCCAGTTGCAGGCTGGACAATTATCTTGTCCTGCCCGACACCTCGATGGACGAACGCATTGCCGCCGCGAAACAGGCGTTGGGCGATGACTGCATCATCCTCGGACACCATTACCAGCGTGACGAAGTGGTCCGCTTCGCCGACTATACCGGCGATTCCTACCGGCTTTCCAAGCTGGCGGCGCAGGCCCGCGGCCAGTTCATCGTCTTCTGCGGCGTGCATTTCATGGCGGAAAGCGCCGACGTGCTCGGCCGCAGCGGCCAGGCGGTCGTGCTGCCCGACCTGAATGCCGGATGTTCCATGGCCGACATGGCTGAAATTACCCAGGTGGAAGATTGCTGGGAACAACTGGCCGGCATGGGTTTGACTAGCGACGCCGGCGAGGGCATTACTCCGATCACCTACATGAATTCCACGGCCGCCATCAAGGCGTTTTGCGGCGAGCGCGGCGGCGTAGTGTGCACTTCGTCCAACGCCCGCGGCGCCTTCGATTGGGGCTATGCCAAGAACGAAAGGATCCTGTTCCTCCCCGACCAGCATCTTGGGCGCAACACCGCCTACGCCATGGGCATTCCGCTGAGCGAGATGGTGGTGTGGGACCCGTTCATGCTCCAGGGCGGGCTAAGCACGGATCGCCTGCGCGCCGCCAAGGTAATTTTGTGGAAGGGCCACTGCTCGGTGCATCAGCGCTTTCTGCCTGAGCACGTGGACAAAGTGCGCGCCAAGTATCCGGGGATCAAAGTCATTGTTCATCCCGAGTGCCGGCTGGAGGTCTGCCAGAAGGCCGACGGGATCGGCTCCACCGAGAAGCTGATCAAGATGGTGGAGCAGGCGCCGGCCGGATCGAAATTCGCCATCGGCACCGAAATTCACCTGATCAACCGGCTGGCCAGACAAGTCGCGCCCGACAAGACGGTCATCACGCTGGATGATTCCGGCTGCCTGTGCACCACCATGTTCCGCATCACGCCGCAGCATCTGTGCTGGGCGCTGGAAAACCTGGTGGACGGCAACGTCGTGAACCGCATCCAGGTCGCCGACGACGTGAAGCACTGGGCGCGAGTGGCGCTAGACCGGATGCTGGAAATTCAGTAGCGCGCCGGGAGTAGATGGACATCGCCCAGCCATTCGGCTGTGGTTTTCAATTGACCGTGAGGGGCGCAAGCACGCTGCCGATTTGGCCGCTCGCGTCGTCGCGCACAACAAACCGCACCACATAACGGCCTGACGGCAGGGAAAGCGCGCCGCGGTGACCGATGCCGCTGGCGGCGATCTGCCGTTCCTGGTCGGCTGTCACGTCCCCATTCGTCGCCTGTGACCAACGCTCGATCATCTTCCCGTCGAGCGTCTTGACCGCGGCCGCATACTGCATTTGTATGTGATGGCCGGTGAGAGCGATCGAGCCGGGGCTGACAGCAATTTCAAAGTTCGCCAATTTCTTGTCTTGCGCGCCCGTCGATGGCGGGCCAGTCCAGCGGACAGAGATCGGCAGCCCGGTATAGTCCCAAGGCGCATACAACGCGTTCACCAGTTCAGCCGTGTAGGTGCGTTCCGCGGGCTTGCCGACGTAGACCGAGCTTCGGGTCCGAATTCGCGCGCCCGCGTGATGAACTTTCACGGTGATGGGTTTGGACTCGAGGGCGCCGCCCTTTTCCGTGCGGTAATACCCGAGCAGGTAGTATGAGGATGAATCCTCGATGGCGCGGTGAATGCCGTCCGCCAGTTCGTTGCTGTTGTGGAACGACAATCCACCGGTGGCGTCGGCGACGCTATTCATCGCCTCCAGACGTCGCTGCGCCGGGGTCAGCATGGGCGCCGCTGGGCTGCTGAACCGCTGGCGCAGGTAACGCCCGGTTACGTCTTCCTCGATTCCGCCCATGTCGAGCGTCACCAGGCCGCGAATGTCGACTGGGTACACTGCGACATTGGCCGCGTCGAGGACTTGCATGGTTCGCCGCAGATACGCCTCCCCGTTGGCGTCGAGGCCGCTTGAAAAAAGGTTATTGCTCGGATAGTTGTAGGCATACAGCGATATCGGAAACGAAGCTGTCACCCACACCAGCGATTTGCGTCCCGGAATGCCGGCCAGGCCATGCGCAATGTGCTGCAGGCATTCCAGCGTCACCTCGACGGCCGCGGCATGAGACGCGGTTTTGGGCGCGCGGGCCAGCAGTTTCTCCTCGAACGACAACTTGAGTTCGGTGGGGCTCAGGAGCGCGACGGAGGCATCGGAATCGAACATCGAGGACTGCGGTGCCAGCTCCGGCCTGACCTTGTCGAGTTCGGTCGACGATACCCGCGCCGCAACGCCGCGCAACTCGGCCTGCAGGATACGGGGGTCGGCCGTGAAATCGTGCACCACGGTAACGCCGCCGGCGTCCATCCGTATCAGGGCAGTGAGCGCGCCATCGCCGATTGCGTCCGCCAGGCGCGCCAGCAGGTCTTTACGGGCGCGCACCTGATCCAGGTAAGGCGAGTTGATTTCGTCCAACGCGATCACGACGATGGGTTTGTGGGAGGCGTCGCCCTCGATACGGTTGCTGTAGACGCCGGTTTTTGCCGGCGCGCGCCTGGCCGGCGAAGCGGGTGTCTTCACTTCCTCGAAAATGGAAATCTTCTGCCGCTTGCCCGCTTCGAAGACCTCGAAATCACTCTGGCTGAGACCGGTGATCGGTGCACCGGCCTTATCGCGGACAACTACCGGGACCAGCACGAGCTCAGTCGTGCTGATCACCTTGGTGGAGCTGCCGGTCTGTGCGCCAGGCGACTCCTGCGCCTCGGCCGGCCCGCCGATTGTCAGTGCCAATGCTATGAGCAGAGGCGCGATTCGCCCGAGGGTTGCGTTGCGACCGAGCATAGCGGCCTCCTGAGCTTCTCCGCCCATATTCTGGCAGGCCGATAAACCCGAGTACAACCCTCTTCTCGCGCCAAGGTGTGTCGCGTTCCCGTTATGGGGGTAAACAAAAGCCCGGCCGTGACGCCGGGCTAATGCTGCCATTCTCAATTTCTGCAATTCGTAAATCCGCTCACGCTCCCTGCGGCTTTCCCTTCCCCGACTGCTCCGCCTTGGCGCTTTTGTCCACCGTCTGAATGCATTGTTCCAGGATGTCGAGCCCAATATCGGCCTGCTCTTTCGTGATGATCAACGGTGGGCAGATGCGGACCGAGTTTTCGCCCGCTCCCAAAAACAGGCAGCCACGCTCGAAGGCCATCTCTACGACTTTGTCGCGGGCCGGTCCCGCAGGCGCTTTGCTTTGCTTGTCGGTCACCAACTCGACGCCGATCATCAATCCGCGACCGCGCACGTCGCCGACCAGGTCGTATTTCTGCGGCCAGGCGCTGATGCGCTGCATGATGTGGCGTCCGACCGCGTCGGCGTTGGCAATGGCTTCGCGCTCCAGAACCTTCATCGTCGCCAGGGCTGCGGCGATGCAAACCGGGTTGCCGCCAAATGTCGAAGCGTGCGATCCCGGCACCCAGTCCATGATGTGCTGGCGAGTCATCATGATGCTGAGCGGCATGCCCGAGGCGATGCCTTTAGCGATGCACACGATGTCGGGTTCAACCCCGGCGTGCTGGATGGCCCACCACTTGCCGCTTCGCCCAGACCCGCACTGCACTTCGTCTGCGACCATCAGGATGCCGTGCTGGTCGCAGATGCGGCGCAGTTCCTTGAGGAATTCCGGCGGCGCAACGATGTAGCCGCCTTCACCCTGGATGGGCTCGACGAAGATCGCCGCCACCTCTTCGGGCGGGAGCGTAGTCTTCAGCACTTTCTGCTCGATGAAGCGCGCGCACTCCATCGCGTACTCCACCGGGTCGGTCCCCTTGGGGCGGCGATAGACGTTCGGGTAAGGAACGTGCGTGACGCCGGGCATGAGTGGGAAAAAGCGGCGGCGCTGCTGCACCTTGGAGGCGGTCAGCGACAGCGCGCCCATGGTGCGGCCGTGGAATGCGCCGTAGAAGGCGATGATGTTCTGGCGCTTGGTGTGATAACGGGCCAGCTTAATGGCGGCCTCAATCGCCTCGGCGCCGGAATTGCCGTAGTAGAAGCGATGCGGGCCTTTCATGGGCGCGACCGCCGAGAGCCGCTCGGCCAGCGTGATCATGTTCTCGTAATAGAAATCGGTCCCCGACATGTGGATCAGCTCCGCCGCCTGCTGCTGGATGGCGGCCACCACCTCCGGATGGCAGTGACCGGTGGAGGTGACCGCGATGCCGGCGGAAAAATCCAGGAACTGGTTTCCGTCCACGTCTTCCACCACCACGCCGCGTCCGCGCTTGGCGACCAGCGGGTAGGAACGCGTATAGGAGGGCGAGATGTAGTTCTTGTCGCCTTCCAGAACGCGCCGGGCATTGGGCCCGGGCAACTGGGTGCGAATCTGAGGGCCGGCGGGAAGAGTAACTGTGCTCGACATGACTTCCTCCATGGAGTCCCGAGTACCGAAGTACCGAGTGGAAAACGGAACTGGTACAACCGCCCGAACCGGCAGCTCTACTGGTTCGGAGTAGCGGGCGAGGAGGAGAGTTGCTTAGTCGCCGCCAAACAGGTTGGGGCGGGATTGGGAGGGTACGAGACTGAGGCCCACACGCGGGCGGCTCAGAATGAGGCGCAGCCGGCAGGGCGGCGCAGCCTCGATTTGTCCGTGATGCCTCGCGATGCGCGACATGCAAAACCTCACAGCCATTATAAGCCCGGCCAGCAGGAACCGGTCCCCCGAAAGGGAATAGTACCGAAGGTAATCGGCCCTAGATGGGAGGCCCCGTCGGCGCCCCTGAAGGCTTCAGCTTGGGCACGTTTTGGGTGGGATTCTGCAGGTAGAGCAGGATCTCCGTCTTTAACCGGCCGCGCACCGGGTCGGTGTTTGCGCCCAGCGCCGCCTGGACCTGCTTGACTCCATGCAGGGCGACGGCGCGCACCTCACCCGAGGCCTGGGTATCGGCAGCCAAAATCATCAACCGCTCGGCGACTTCAGTCTGGACCACGCCCGCCAGGCCGGTGCCGGAAGCATCCGGCGGGTTGGCGATGAAGGCGGCGCGGATGAGTTGGTCGATCACCTCTTGCGGCCCCAGGGCGTTCGTATTCTCGCTCTTGATGGCAATCATTCGTTGCAGGCGAGCTGGGTTGAGCAGGCCGCCAATGACGATCTCGCACACCGCTCGCGCGCCATCCTGGGGGCTAAATAAGTACCCGGCGGAGGAGCGGAAGGCCTCCGGATCGCGTGCCGAGGACGGCGCCAACGTCTTCCAGAGAACAGGGGAGACCTTCAGTTCCCCAGGCGAGAGCGCTTTCGTCAGCAAGCGCAGTGCTTCGCGCTGGCTCGCATCCGGCCAGACTTCCAGGGGCGCCTGGCCGTCGCCGGCCAGTGACGGCGGGATCTTTGCGCTGCCGATGACGTTGACCGCGGCTCCCAGCGCGTACTGGTGGAACAGGTAGACCAGCGCAAAACGGGAGCTGAGGTCGCTGACCGGTTCGCCCGGCCGCAGCATGTGGGTTCCGTAACTGTTCAGCAGGGCATCGCGCACCGGCTGGGTTTCACGCAGCCAGGTGACTGGGTCGGGTCCATCATCGTAGGAGTCCCAACGTGGGTCGGCGACACTGCCCCAGAAAATCCCGCGTGCCAGGGCACTCTTCACAATTGCGTCGAGGCGTTGGCGTTCGTTAGGCGTGGTGTGCCCGCCGGCGGTGACGCCCGCCGTGGCGCCCTCTACCACCCCAGTCGGCGCGGCGCCGCCAGGGGACCCCGGCTGGCTATAACCCCACTCGACAGCGTACTTGTCGTAGCTGCCGACGCCCTGCATGTAGGCGTCGGCAAGATCGGCGGTGCCGTCGGCGCGAATTTTTATGCGCGGGGCGTAGTAGTCCATCACCGATCCGCGGTCGAAGGTGCTGGCGACAAAGTTGTGCTCCAGACCGATGGCGTGGCCGACCTCATGGCAAGTGAGCAGCGCGATGCGAATCAACATCAGCCGGTCTTCCGGCATGCGCGGATCGAGATTGTCCAGTTCGGCGAAGGCGTCCATCGCCTGCTCAGTGCCTCCCACCCCAGTCGCCGAAGCGGCGCCTGCGGACCCCGGACCGCCGGAGTGCGCAGGTATGAGCGCGTCCCAGTAATTGTGCGCGGTACGGACGCGGTGGGAATCAAGCTGCACCAGGGCGTGAAGGATCTCGCCGGTACGCGGGTCGACCTGGCTCTGTCCCACCGACCAGCCGCGCCCGGAGCGATTGGTCCATTGCACCGTCGAATAACGGATGTCGGTGGGATCGGCCTCGGCAGGCAAATCCGCCACCCGCATGGCATCCTTGAATCCGGCCTGCTCGAAGGCGGCGTTCCACCACAGAATGCCCTGCTTGACGGCCCTGCGAATGGGCTCCGGAATGGCGGGGTCGATGTACCAGGTGATGGGTTTCACCGGCTCGCTCACCCGGGCCGCCGGGTCTTGTTTCTGCAAACGCCAGCGGTCAATGAACTCCCGCTGCAAGGGCCGGTTGAAGGGCTGCGAATAGTCGTTGAAGCGCACGCCAAAAAAGCCAACCCGGATGTCGGACTCGCGCGGCTCGTATCCCGCCGGTGGAAGCGCCACCAGCGAGTGGTGCTCGCGCACCGTGACGGAGCGCGCCTCGGGCTGATTGGCGTCGGTGGAGGAATCCTCGGAGCTGAAGGTGAGCAGGGCTTCGGCCTCGGTGTTCATGGGAAAGTCGTGGGTGCGATCCATGTCGACCGCGCTGCGGGCTTCGTCCATTCTCCAGCTTCCTGCCGGGCCCGAGGCAGCGCGCACGATTTGTCCGCCGGTGGCACGCGAAGGACGCCGGAACTGGCCCAGCAGGTCAAAGGCATCGCGCACGATCAGCGGATTGGCGTTCACGATCAGGTTGCCGCCTTGCTCCTCCACCACCGGCAGGGATGCCAGCACCGAAGTTGGGAAGCTGAGTTCGACGGAGTGTTGTAGCGCCGGGCTGCCGTTTTCGGCGCGGAAATGCTCGTTTTGCTGGATGACCAGCACCTTGGGTCCGACGCGGACGAAGCGGCACACGGCGCTGCCGTGCAGGCTGCCGCGGTCGGCGAACATTTCGATGGAGCCGACTCCGCTGCCCAGGCCGGTGTAGTAGAGGAACTCGGACTGGAGCGCCTGCGGCGAAAGTTCGAACAGCAGTTCTCCCTTGTGGGCGTCCCAGTAGTAGGGAATGAAGCCGTCCACCTTCTTCAGCCCGGCCACCCTCGGCCGCGAGCCGCTGTCCGCGGGCGGGGCTTGCGCGATGCTGAAATTGGCGGCCAACAGCAGGACGACAGCGATGCGAACGGCGGTCTTCATGAATCTGAGTCCTCTCCGGCGGTGGGCCTACGTGCGTGGGGGCGAATTATAAATGGGGGACCCGACGGCATCGGTCAAGATGACAGAATTGAAGATTGACCATTGCGCGCTCGGGGGCGAGCGCGCTCCAACCATTTCGGATCAGGCTGCGGGGTGTCCCGGCGGGGGCGCCGGGACCTACCAATTATGCGAGTTGGGGTTGGAGCTTCTGTCGATTGCGCGCTCCACGATCACACGCGAGGGCGCGTGTGCCACACACGATCACACGCGAGGGCGCGTGTGCCACAAGATCCCTGCAGGGTGTCCCGGCGAGGCGCCGAGAGCTACCAACGGGGGCGGACATTATGAATGGAGGCAGCCGGGGGCGGCTGCCTCTACGCACTCGCGCTAACGGCGATCTGCTATCGTAAATTTCGTCGCCATGACTCATTCGCGCCAACATCGTTTCCGGGTCGCGTTTGCGTTTGGACTGGTGTACCTGTTCTGGGGGTCGACCTATCTCGGCATCGGTATCGCGGTGGCACACATACCGCCGCTGTTGATGACGGGCACGCGCTTCCTGACCGCCGGACTGCTGATGCTGGCCTGGTGCGCCCTCAGCGGCCGCCGCATCCGGGTGAGGCTGAGCGAGGCGGTGCGGCTGGGCATTATTGGCGCCCTGCTGTTGTCCATAGCGAATCCCGTGCTGGCCCGCGCCGAGGAGGTGGTGCCCACCGGCCTGGCGGCGCTCATCGTTTCCATGACCCCGCTGTGGTTCCTGGTGATTGATACCTGGATGTTCCGGGGCGATCACTTGTCGCGGCGGGGGGTCGTTGGCCTGCTGTTGGGCATTGCTGGCATTTTGGTGCTGTTGTGGCCCAAGCTGCGCGAGGTATCGTCGAACCCGGTGGACCGGCGCGTGCTCCTGGCGGCGCTGACCCTGCCGCTGGCGTCGTTCACTTGGGCGCTGGGGTCGGCGCTCTCCAAGCGTTGGCAGCAGGGCATTGACGCTTTTGCCGCCACCGGATGGCAGATGGCAATTGCCGGCACCCTCAACCTGACCCTGGCATTCATCCTGCGCGAGCCGGCGCACGCCCGCTGGACCGCCTCCGGGATCGGCGCCATCGCTTACTTGATCGTATTCGGCTCCTGGGTCGGGTACAGCGCCTACATCTGGCTGCTGCAGAACGTTCCTATGCCCAAGGTGGCCACCTACGCCTATGTGAACCCGGTGGTGGCGGTGTTTCTGGGATGGCTGGTGCTGCATGAGACGGTGGATTCCTACATCCTGATCGGGTCGGCGATCATCGTCGGCGCGGTGGCCCTGGTCACCAGTGCCAAGGTGAGGGCGAAATCCGGGGCTGAAGTGGGCGTTTCCGACCTGCCCGCAGTGGAGGGGACGGGAGATTAAATCGCGGCGGGCAGCCGAGGGCGGCTGCCCCTACGCGGCCATTCCGGGAGAGGGACTGGTACTGAAGTAATCTCTGAACCCGGGTTGCTACCTTGTCGGGTCTATCCTGCTTTGATACTTTGCCCTTAGAACCAGTACCTAATCCCGTCTGCTTGGCCGTCCGTGGGCGGGCCGCATGACCGCGCAGGTATGGAGAACGATCAAATGCCGCAACAGGTCGCGCTGGTGGTGGACGATTCCATGCTAATCCGGCATACGGTTTGCCGGTTCCTGGAGCAGCGCGGTTTTTCCGTGGCGTCGGCCACCAACGGCCTGGAGGCGATGGAGATCCTCTCCAACGTGCTTCCGGACCTGATCGTGACCGACTTGATGATGCCGAAGATGACCGGCAGCGAGCTGATTTCCGCGGTCAAGGCCAATCCCCGGATGTGCCGCATCCCGGTGGTGGTGCTGGCCGGCCGGCGCAGCGCCAGCGAGATGAAACCGGAAGGGCGCGCCGATTACGTGATCTTCAAGGACATTGACATCGAGGAGCAGTTGACCAAGGCGCTCGCTTTGACCTTGGCCCAGAATACCGCCGTTACCAGCTAACGCAGCTGAAGTCCTGCCTCAGCCGAGAGCTCGGGCTCGGCAAACTCACCCGCTAGAAACTTAGGATAGGCCGCCGCCGCGATCATAGCCGCATTGTCGGTGGAAAGCGGGCGCGAAGGGAAGAAGACCGGCAGTCCCTGCTGCGCGGCCTGCTCCTCAAAGCGGCGTCGCAGCTCGGAGTTGGCGGCGACCCCGCCGGTGACGAACAGGGTGGCGGCATCGCAGTCGCGCGCGGCAGCCAGGGTCTTTTCCACCAGGTCTCCGATCACCGCATTCTGGAACGACGCCACCAGGTCGAGCGTGGCCGGATCACTGAATCGCAGGACGTCGGCAGCAGAGGGCTTGGGAATTTCCGCCAGGGCGGCGATGCGCGCCTCAATCACCCGCTGCATGTTGTGGCTCTCGACGTAGCGCAGGACGGCAGTCTTGATGCCGCTGAAGGAAAAGTCGTACGTCCTGGGAGTAGCCTGGCCGGCTGTAGCCCGGGCGCCCTCGGCCGGGTTCTCCCGCTCCTTGCGGTCCCGATGCTTCAGCTGGGCAAAGGTGAATTTCACCGCCTTGGGATTCCCGTGGGCTGCAAGTTGGTTGATGATCGGCCCTCCGGGATAGCCCAGCCCCAGAAGCTTGGCGACCTTGTCGAAGGCCTCGCCGGCGGCGTCGTCGCGGGTGCGACCAATGTTCTGGTAGGTCCAGCTCGGGCCCCTCTGTTCGGCCAGGTACAGGTGCGTGTGCCCACCCGAAACCACCAGCGCAAGCACCGGGAATTGCATCTCGCGGTTGCCCTTCTGTCGCTCCTCCAGCAGCACGGCATGAATGTGGCCTTCGAGATGGTTGACCGCGATCAGAGGCTTTTCGACAGCGTAGGCCAGCGCCTTGGCGAAGCTGATGCCCACCAGCAGGGCCCCCGCCAACCCAGGGCCGCGGGTGACGGCAATGGCGTCAACCGTGTCGTAGCTGCGCTCAGCTTCAGCCAGAGCGGTGCGGACCACGGGAAGGATGGCGCGCAGGTGCTCGCGCGAGGCCAGCTCCGGCACGACGCCACCATAGGGGCGGTGGGTGGCAAACTGGGAGAGCACGACGTTGGAGATGACCTGCTCGCCCGAACGCACCACCGCGGCTGCGGTCTCGTCGCAGGAGCTCTCGATTCCCAGGATGTAGGCGTCGGGCATGACTCTATACTAGCAATTAGCCATTAGCGATTAGCGATTAGCGAGAACGGGAGGCATCTGTTTGTAAGGCCAACATGGCTGGTGGCGATCAAAGCAGATCCCTCGCTGAGCTCGGGATGACACAAGTTTAGAGATGGGCGGGATGACACGAGTTTAGTGATGAGCGCCTCCGCCAAATCCGCCGCTACCGACATTGTGCGCACCCTGCGCGAGCGCGGCTTCCAGGCTTACCTGGTCGGCGGATGCGTGCGCGACCTGCTGCTCCAGCGCGAGCCTGCCGACTATGACGTCTCTACCGACGCCCGCCCGGAAGAGGTGATGCGCATTTTTCCCAGGACGTGGGCTGTCGGCGCGGAATTCGGAGTGGTCCTGGTGCCGGTCGAATCGGATGATCGGGCGATCGGGCGATCGGGTGATCCGAAACAGGAGCAAGCTCAGGAGCAGATCACCGGATCGCCCGATCACCAGATTGCCCGATCGCCTCACTCGATGACCGTCGAGGTCGCCACCTTTCGGAGCGATGGCCTTTACACCGACGGCCGGCATCCCGACGAGGTCACCTACACGAAAGACCCGCGCGAGGATGTGCAGCGCCGCGATTTCACCATCAACGGGCTGCTGCTCGACCCGGCCACGAACCAGGTGCTCGACTACGTCGGCGGCCTGGGCGATCTGCATCACCAGCTGATTCGCACCATCGGGCCGGCGGAACGCCGCTTCGCGGAAGACAAGCTACGCATGTTGCGCGCGGTGCGCTTTGCCGCCCGCTTCGGCTACAGGATTGACGCCGGCACGCTCCGCACCATCCAGCAACTGGCGCCGCAGATCGCGCAGGTGAGCCGCGAACGGGTGCGCGACGAACTGACCAAGATGTTGACCGAGGGTCGCGCGCGCAAGGCGTTCGAGTTGCTGGACGAGACCGGCTTGCTGCACCAAGTGCTGCCCGAGGTGGAGAAGATGAAAGGGGTGGAGCAGCCGCCGCAATTCCATCCCGAGGGCGATGTCTGGGTGCACACGCTGCTGATGTTGGAGATGCTGCCCGTCAATGCGTCGCCGACGCTGGCCTGGGGCGCGCTACTGCACGATGTTGGCAAGCCGCCTACGTTTCGCGTAGCGCCCGACCGCATCCGCTTCGACCATCACGTGGAAGTGGGCGTGGCCATGGCGGAGGACATCGCGCGCCGCCTGCGCATGTCGAACGACGATACGCGCCAGATCGCGGCCCTGGTCGGCCAGCACATGCGTTTCGGCGACGCCCTCAAGATGAAGCCTTCCACCCTGAAGCGCTTCATGCGCCAACCGGAGTTCGAGGAGCACCTGGAGATGCACCGCATTGACTGCCTGGCCAGCCACGGCGATCTCGGAATCCACGAATTCCTGCGGCAGAAAATTGCGGACACTCCGCCGGAGCAGTTCCGTCCGCGTCCCTTGCTCACCGGCCATGACCTGCTGGCCATGGGCTATGGGCCCGGACCGAGGTTCCGGGAAATCCTGTCGGCGGTCGAGGATGCGCAGTTGGAAGGCAGCGCCACCAGCCGTGATGAGGCGGTGGAACTGGTGCGCCGCGAGTTTCCGCTGTCGCAGGCGGGCTAGTGGGGAACCAGCCAGGAATAGACCAACAACGACAGCATGACCAGGCCGGCAAAGCTGATGTAATCCCAGATCCGGGTCTGGTTCAGCGGCGTTCGCGGATCGTGTGCGCGGGTGCTTGGCATGATCCACCCCCGCGCTCATAGTCGCGCAGCAGCGTCGCGGCCACAATCTTACGTCGGACCCAGCACCGGCGGGTCCCGGGGGCTTGGACGGAAGTAATCGGCGAGAACCCTCAATGCGGCCCCCAATCTGATGCGGGGGCGCCGGCACTCGGGGGCTGCTAGCGTAAATTTCGCCTCCATGCCCCACTCGCGCCGGGACCCACCAAACTTGTGGGTTGCGGCTTGGGACGAACCGTACCCGCTGACGTGGAAGCAAATTCCCATCCTGTCTCGCCAACAGCGGGCGAGACAAAGGGTGGGCCACCCAAGGGGCAGTTATGTGACACCTGCGTGGCAAGAAAAAAGGCACGGCGCGGGCCGTGCCATCACCTCGGACTTTGCCGGCCTTACCGTCCCTCCCCCAAGTTCCGGCACTGCCGGCGGTCCGATTCCGATTCAGTTAAAACTAGCGGGGCACGAGCCAAAAACACGCCATGGCCGAAACACCCAGAAGCAGCGCAACCGTCAGGAAATCCCACACGCGAGTGTCAATTGCTTCTGACCGGGTCTGTGGCTTGTGCGCATTCTTCACTGGCCTACCCCGAAACGCATCCTATCCTTCCTGGAAAATTGCGCAAATTACGGGGGTAATGCCGTCTCGGTGACCAGTGGTAGAATCCCTGCCTTGATTTTTGCCGGGAGGACTGCCATGGAGCGGGCGCGCGATGGATTACACAAGATTGTCGTAGACGCGATCCGCCGCGCCCCCGCCGCGGAGGCGCCGGTGCTGGGATGGCCGCTGGCCTGTGGCGCAGCCGTGGCCGAGCGCACTCGCGCCGTCAGCTACACGGACGGCGTGCTCAGCGTCGAAGTCCCCGATGCGGTGTGGCGCAACGAACTGCTCGGCCTGGTGCCCAGGTACCTGGCGACGCTCAACCAGTTTGCCAAGGTAAAGCGCATCGAGTTCGTGACCGCGAAAGAATCCGCAAAACGCGCAAGTTAAGGCGATGACCGACCCACGCAAGCCGATTTCCGAGCAAGACGTCGTCTACGTCGCCGAGCTGGCCAATTTGGAGCTTACGGCGGACGAGCGCGGCCGCATGGTCAAGGACCTGAACTCGATTCTCGATTACGTGGACCGCCTGAACGAACTCGATACCAGCAGCGTGGAGCCGATGGCGCAGACCTCGGACCGCTACGGCATTGACGAGAGCAAGACGGGCTCGGCGCGCTTTGCCTATGCCATGCGGGAGGACAAGACCGGCCCGTCGCTGCCGCGCGAGATCGTGCTGGAGAACGCGCCGGAGACGGATAGGACCTTTTTCAAAGTGCCAAAAGTAATTGAAAAGTAGGAATGCACCCATGATCAGAACGGGTGACCAAATATCAAAGGCAATTATCGTTGGAAAGGCAAGGAGCAGCATCGAATACGTTATTCTGATCGTCATTTTTGTTGCCGCGATGCTGCTGATATTGCATCTGTTTCCGAATTCCCTCCATTGGGAACGCACGACCAACAATGAAGGCATTATTACTTCGAAGTGGTTTGATCTGAGGCCAGTCATTGCGATGGCTGTAACCGTGGTGGTAGGAGGCATTGTTGCGCAACTTAGAGGTCGGCTCCACTGGAAACAGTATTTTTCCGGTCTCGCTATTTTTGCCGGCGGTACCGCTGTCTTTTGGCTTTTATTCTTTCGGGATCTAACACACTGACCCCGTATGGACATCAACCTCCTCACCATTGCTTCTGCCCGCACCTCTGTTCTCGAGCGGCAAACGTCGGCTGTCGCATTGGCGGAGATCTTTTACAAGAAAATCGAATCCACCGATCCCAAGATTGGCGCCTATCTCACGCTTACCCGCGAGCGCGCGCTGGCAAAAGCGGCGCAGATTGACGCCATCGCCGACCGGGGCGATCCCTTGCCGCCGC
Source organism: Terriglobia bacterium (assembly GCA_963797035.1). Classification (GTDB taxonomy): domain Bacteria; phylum Acidobacteriota; class Terriglobia; order Terriglobales; family Acidobacteriaceae; genus JAIQGF01. The sequence continues at coordinate 195,725 of CAWCOC010000012.1, read as the reverse complement.
TGGCCGGCGTGCCCATCGCAATCAAGGACGTGATGGTGATGCGCGGCGTGCGGGCGACCGCCGGTTCCAAGATCCTGAGCAACTTTATTGCGCCTTACGACTGCACCGCGGTGGCCCGCCTGGAGTCCGCCGGCGCCGTGGTGCTGGGCAAAACCAACTGCGACGAATTCGCCATGGGGTCGTCGAATGAAAATTCCGGCTACTACCCGGTGCACAATCCGCGCGACCTGGCACGGGTGCCGGGAGGTTCGTCGGGAGGCTCGGCGGCGTCGGTAGCAGCCGGCATGGCAGTGGCGGCGCTGGGTTCCGATACCGGCGGCTCGATTCGACAGCCGGCGTCGTTCTGCGGCGTGGTGGGCCTGATGCCGACCTACGGCCGGGTTTCGCGCTATGGGCTGATCGCCTTCGCCTCGTCGCTCGACCACATTGGCCCGCTCACCAAGACGGTGAAGGACGCGGCCATCCTGCTGAAGCACATCGCCGGCCGGGATCCGCTGGATTCCACCTCCGCCGAGGTTCCCGTGCCGGACTACGAGCAGGAGATCGAGCGGCCGGTGCGCGGGCTCCGGGTGGGCGTGCCCAAGGAATATTTCGGCGAAGGGCTGGACGCCGAAGTGCGTGCGGCGGTGGAAGCGGCAATCCAGAAGATGGCGCAGATCGGATGCGAGGTGGTGCCCATCTCGCTGCCGCACACCCGCTACGCCATCCCGACTTACTACGTGATCGCCACCGCGGAAGCGTCCTCGAACCTGGCCCGCTTCGATGGCGTGCGCTATGGATATCGTTCGCCGCAGGCGCGCACGCTGGCGGAGATGTACCGCCTGTCCCGCGACCAGGGCTTCGGCGCCGAGGTCAAGCGGCGCATCCTGCTCGGCACCTACGTGCTCAGCGCCGGATACTACGACGCTTACTACCTGAAGGCGCAGCGCGTGCGCACCCTGTTGACGCGTGATTTCGAGCAGGCCTTCGAGCGCGTGGACGCCATCGTGACCCCTACTTCGCCGACGCCGGCCTTCAAGCTGGGCGAGAAATCCGACGATCCGCTCTCCATGTACCTGGCCGATATCTACACCGTCACCGCCGACCTGGCGGGCGTGCCGGGCATCAGCGTGCCCTGCGGCGAATCGCGCCACGGGCTGCCGATCGGGCTGCAAATCCTGGGACGTCACTTCGACGAATCGACCCTGGTCCGCCTGGCGCACGCTTATGAGCACGCCCGCGCCGGCTGATGTCGGCTGCTAGAATGCAGCCGTGAAAGCCAGCGCCCTCTTCGTCACCATTGTCCCGATCGTTGTCTTGGCGTTCCTCATGATCGCGCTTGCGAGGCAGCCATGGACGCCGGTGCGGCTGCTTGGACTGGCACTGGCAATTTTCGGTTTCACCATGCTGACCGTGGCGCGCGTCCAACTTGGCAACGCCTTCTCCATAAGCCCGCAGGCCACGATGCTGGTGACGCACGGAATTTACAGCCGCATTCGGCACCCGGTCTACGTGTTCAGCGCCATTGGAATTGCCGGACTCCTCCTTTACATCAACTGGCCCAGGCTGCTGGTCATCCTCCTCCTCATCGTTCCCATGCAGGTGGTGCGCGCGCGGCGAGAGGAGCGGGTGCTGGAGGAGCGCTTCGGGGAGGAGTATCGCTCTTACAAGCATGCGACCTGGTTCTGACCGCCGCAGTCCGTGGTAGGCTGCAACCACGAACCCCGGAATGACCACTCAGAGTGCATCCTTGGAGAGCGCGCCGGCCCAGGTGAGGCTGCGCATGGCGGCCGGACCCCGGCGCGGCTGGCTGCGCTCGCCGGTTTTCTGGCTGGTGGTGCTTGCCTTCGCGGTGCGCATCGTTTTCATGCTGGCGGCGCACACTTACCTTTTCGAGCGTTACCGGCTTGACGATTATTCCTACGTCAACGAGACCACCAACATTGCGCGTTCCATCGCCGAGGGCCGCGGGTTCAGCTCCCCATTCGGCGCTGCGTATACCGGGCCGACCTCGTGGATCGGGCCGGTTTATCCCTACATGTGCGCCCTGTTCTTTAAGCTCTTCGGCGCGTTCAGCACGCCAGCCGCGATCGCGATCCTTACCTTGCAAAGCCTGTTTTCGGCGCTGACCTGCGTCGCCATCCTGGGGATCGGCAGGCGCACGGTTGGCCCGCGCGCCGGACTCGCGGCCGCCCTGCTGTGGGCCGTGTTTCCATGGTTCAGCAAGTGGGCGGTGAGCTGGGTGTGGGAAATCTCACTCAGCACGCTATTGTTTGCCTGCCTGTTCTGGTACGCCTTGCGGCTGGCGGAGCCCGCATCGGCCAAGCTCTGGGCGGGCTTTGGCGCGCTCTGGGGATTTGCCTTGCTGGTGAATCCCGCGCTGCTGCCGCTGTTGCCGGCATCGCTGCTGTGGTGCGGTTTTCAAATTCATCGCCGCGGCGGACGATGGCTGGCGCCCGCTGCTTTCTCCCTTGTCGTGTGCATCCTGGCGATTTCGCCCTGGCTGGTGCGCAACCGGGTGGTTTTCGGGCAATGGGTCTTTCTGCGCAGCAACTTCGGATTCGAATTCTGGCTGGCGAACGCGCGCTACGGTACGCCGCGAGGCTGGATCGGCCAGCATCCCGCCGGCAATGCCGCTGAACTCGCGCGCTATCGCGCCATGGGCGAGCCGGCGTATGTGCGCTGGAAGATGCAGGACGCGCTGGGCTGGGTGAGGCAATCGCCCTGGAACTTTGTGACCCTGACCGCGCGCCGCGCGGTGTATTTCTGGGACGGCAGCGCCATGGGCTACCGGCCCACCATGGCGCGCTACTGGCTGCCGTGGAGCTTCGCGCTTTTCAGTTTCCTCGTCCTGCCCGCGATGCTGGTGGCGCACCGGCGCCGGATGCATGCCTGGCCGTTGTTTTTTGCCGCCCTGCTCTTGTATCCCTTGCCCTATTACCTGACCTACAGCCAGGTGCGCTACCGCCACGCGCTGGAGCCGTTCATGCTGTTGCTGCTGTGTTTTGCGGTGGCGGAAGGATTTGCGGCGCGGCGCCACCAGCCGCGATGAACATTCTTGCTGTGATGCGTGTCACATGCATGCATGACGCGTGACACAGGCGAAAGTCCGGCGCGCTGCTACTCTGCACCTACAACTGAATGCGTGCGCGACATTGCCATCCTCACCCCACATACTATGTCGCGCACGCTTAAATTTTTTGGGGGACGTTACCGCGGCGGTCCCTGGTCGGAATCGTTCTTCTTCTGCTTGGGGTGATCTGGCTTTTTTCCCGTCTTGGTGGTCTGCCCTGTATCTGCCTGCGGCGGCTGCACCGGCACGTCCTGGGGTGAGGGGCTCAAGTTGCGTGGGTCGCCGGAGCCGGGGCTGGGCGCTCCCTCGGCCCGTCCGTTGACGTGCTGACCTGTTCCGTCGCCGACCGGCGCGGGGGTTGTCGCCAGGTATCCGGGATCGTTGTAACGCGGCATCTCTACCGAGTCCTGGTGACGGCCCGGTCTGGCGGGCACGCCGGGGTTCGCCTCCGGTGCGATGTTGGCCGGGCACTGCTCGCTCAGGGTCTCGATCTTCAGGATTTGCAGGCGGGGCAAATCGTGGGGCGGCCGGGTGCCCTCGGGCGGCAACTCACGGGCTTCCACCCGCACCTGCCGGCCGGTGTTCGCGGCCAGCTTGCCTGGCTCCGCGAGCAGCAGAAAAGCCTGGGAGGTCGAGTTCTGCAACAGCGTGTGCACGCCCCCGTCCGATCGCAAGCAGCCGGTGAGAGTAATTGGGCCGGTGCTGCTGTTTTCGACCGCCCGCGCCCGTGCTTGCGGCGAAGGCGCTCCCGCTTGTTGCGCCCCCGCCATGGCGGTGATTGCCAAGAACACCGCCGAGACCAGCAGCCCTGTGCACCGCGCCATGGTATCTGACCTCCTGCAACCGTTCTCCATGATTGGAATCCCCTCGGCAGCCAAGGTTTGCCCATTGCAATGGGCAAGGTTGCGCGATTTGGCAAAGCGCTGCGCTTGTTGGCGTTCGTCGTCTGCGATTTGGACGTGCTAGGGTACGCTGATCGTCTGTTTAGCAGGAGGCCCTGGCCGCGCTTGCCCGTTGGGCATCGAACGCCGCCAGGGTCTTGGTTTCTCCGGGATTTTTCTGCTGCTGCCGGGTTACACTGAACCCAGCTCCCATGATTCCGTCCTGAGCTGCCAGCAAATATCCCAACAGGAGGGCAGTGTGTCAGACCAGAAATACCGGCAGCATGGTTACATGGACCGGGGCAGCGACAAGCCCGAGCCCCGCGGCCAGGCGCCTCGCTTCAAGAAGGACGAGACCTTCGGGCCGCGCGCCATCAACATGCCAGGAACGCGCACCGTCTCGCGCTGCGCGCAGTGCGGAACCGTGCTTACCCTGGTGAGCGACCCGGTGGGGCAGTGTCCCAAGTGCGGCTTTGAGCTGCACTCCTGCAAGCAGTGCACGCATTTCGATCCGGCCAGCCGCTTCGAATGCCGCCAGCCGGTCAGCGAGCGGGTGACCCGCAAGGACACGAAAAACGGCTGCACCTACTTCGCCGTGCGGACTACGGTGGAGAAGGAAACCTCCAGCGCCGGCATGCGCGCCGACGACGCCCGCAAGGCCTTCGAGAATTTATTCAAGAAGTAGGACCAGGCGCATCAATCGCCGAAACAGACCCCGATCGCCTTCGCGATTCTCACCATCTCGCCCTGAGCATTGACGTACTTCGTGGCGCCGACCGCTTCGGCGATGTCCACGGTCTCGATGCGTGAGCCGCGCAGCGCCACCATCTTGCCAAAGTCGCCGCGCGCGATCAGTTCCACCGCCTCGGCCCCGAAGCGCGTGCTCAGGATGCGGTCGAAGGGCGAGGGCGAGCCGCCGCGCTGCACGTGCCCGAGCACGGTGACGCGCACGTCCTTTCGAGTGCACATGGCAATCGATTCGCCGATCAGGTTGCCGGCCGCGCCCGCGCGCGGATAGGCGCGCTTCTCCTGCTGGTAGCGCGCCAGCAAATCCGGTCCCGGCCGGATGCCTTCGGCGACCACCACGACGGTGAACTTCTTCCCCGCCGCATCGCGAGTGATGATGAACCGGCAAATCTTGTGGATGTCGAAGCTGATTTCGGGAATCAGGATCACGTGGGCGCCGCCGGCGATGCCCGCTTCCAGCGCGATCCACCCGGCGTCGCGGCCCATCACCTCCACCACCATGACGCGATGGTGCGACTCGGCGGTGCTGAACAGCTTGTCAATGGCGTCGGTGCAGGTGTGGAGCGCGGTATCGAAGCCGAAGGTGACGTCGGTGGCGGAAAGATCGTTGTCGATGGTCTTGGGTACGCCCACCACGTTGAGCCCGCGGCGGAACAATTCCAGGCCGATCGCCTGCGTGCCGTCGCCGCCAATCACGATGATGGCCTCCAGGCCAAGCCGGCGGGCGTTTTCGATCACCTGCGGCGCCATGTCGACCACCACCTCGCACTCGTTCTCGACCTTCTTGTAGCGGAAAGGATTGCCCCGGTTGGTGGTGCCGAGGATGGTGCCGCCGCGGGGCATGATCCCGCTGACGCTGTCGAGGGTGAGTTCCAGCGAGCGTTCCGGCCAGATCAGGCCGTCGAAGCCGTCGGTGATGCCGATCACTCGCCAGCCGTGGTTCAGGATCGCGCTGCGCGTGGCGGCGCGGATCACCGCGTTCAATCCCGGGCAGTCGCCGCCGCCGGTGGAAATGCCGATCGTCTTGATATCAGGCATGAAGCCGTTTCTCGATCTGTCAGCCTGTCAGTTGTTCACCTGCAAACCGTCATTGTAACGGCACAGGCGCGCTGGCGTACCGAGTCACTGCGTGGTCACCACCGAGTTCGGATTGGTTCCAGCCGTTGCCGTTCCCTTCGACGACAGGGAATTGCCGCTGGTGATGGCGAAAATGGAAATCGAACTTCCATTGAAATTGGCCACGTAAACGAAGGTGCCCGAAGGATCGACGGTCACGTCCGTGGGCGCGGTACCCACGGAGAACGGAGAGCCGGACATGGCCGTCAGGGTCCCGTCCGCGTTGACCACGAAGCCGGAGATGTTGTTGGAGCCGTTGTTGGCGGCGAACAGGAACTTGCCGGCGCCACCTACGCCCACCGCGACCGGGTTGGTTCCGGCAGTGTTGATGGTAGCCGTGATCAGTGTCACGTCGCCGGTGCTGGCATTCACCGCGTAGTTGCAGACGCCGGTAGAGCCGTCGGCGACGAAGAGGAACTTGCTGCTGGAATCGAGGGCCACCGCGTTGGAGGAAGCGCAGGGCGCCACCGGTACGGTGCGCACCGGGGTCAAGGTGCCATCGCTGTTGATCTTGAAAATCTCGGTCCCGCCGGCGCCCAGCGCGACGTAGAGAAACCGGCCCGAGCCCTCCACCGTCCCGCGCAGCGGCTTGGACGCGAGCGGGATGGTGGCACTCATCGCGGTCAAGGCGCCGGTGCTGGAATTCACGGTGTAAATCGAGATGTCGCTCGATCCGCCGTTGAGCACGTAAACGAAGCGCGCTCCCGGATCCACCGCTACCCACACCGGCGTGGTCCCCGCAGTGAAGGGCGACCCGGCGACGGCGGTCAGCGTGCCATCGGCGCGATTGATGGTAAAGGCGGAGACGGAACCATCCTGGTTGGCGGCATACACGAACTTGCCCGCCAGGTCCGAGCCGACGGCTACCGTGCCGCTGCCGGCGGCGAAGGGCGATCCGGCGACCGCGGTCAAGGCGCCGGTACCGCTGTTGATGGTGTAGGCGGAAACGCTTCCCGCTGCGCCGCCGCTGAAATTGGCGGCGTAGGCAAACTTGGGCACGGCCCCGGTGGGGTTGGTGGGCGTGGGAGTGGAGTTGACGGTCGTCCAGAAATCATGACCGCCGCAGCCCGTCCACATGCAGAGCGCCGCAAACAAAGCGATGGGAAGAATACGTAGGATCTTCATTGCACCCGTAAAGTCTAACAAACCCGGGCAGAGTCCCACAGTCGCGGTCCAGGTTCGTCCCCGCCGAATCGAACTCGCGGCGTTCCGTTTCGAGCTGCCCGGAAACAAGAAACGGCGGTTGCGGGCCGGGCAGTGGCAAGAGATTGACGGCAGTGGTATTCTTGACCGCCAAGTCAGCAATTGCAACTCCCGCTCCCCGCGCAGCGAGCCGAAGCGGGAATTCGCAAGTTATGAATCCACTCGCCCTCATCGTCGAAGCCGATTTCGAGGCCTTCATCGACGCGATTCCGGACGCGGTCGCCATCGTCGACGAGCGCGGGCGCATTGCCCTGGTCAATGCCCAGACCGAGGCCCTATTCGGCTATTCCGCGACCGAGTTGACCGGGCAGCCGATCGAGCTGTTGATCCCCGAGCGCTTCCGGCGCAACCATCCTCACCACCGCAAATCGTTTGAGGAGAATCCGCGGGCCCGGCCCATGGGGACCGGACTCGATCTCTACGGGCTGAGGAAGAACCGTTCCGAGTTCCCGGTCGAGATCAGCTTGAGCCCGCTGAAGACGCGCAGCAGTTCCATGGTGATCGCGGCCATTCGCGACGTTAGCGAGCGCAAGGAGCGCGAGGAAGCCCTGTGGAAGCTGAACCGCCGCCTGGAATCGGAGAAGGCGTACCGCTCGCTGGTGGAACACGCGCCCTACGGCATTTACCGGGCCGAGGCGGAAGACGATCATTTTCTGGCGGTCAATCCGGCGCTCATGCACATGCTGGGCTACGAGCACGAACACGAACTGCTGCGCCTCAGCATCAGCAAGGACGTGTACAACGATGCCGCCGACCGCGACGCCCACCTGGAACTGAGCCGCAAGCAGCGCCACTTCCAGGGATTGGAAGTCGAGTGGAAGCGCAAGGACGGCACGCCGCTGTTTGTCCGCCTCTCCGGCCGCCGCGGCAGCGAGGAAGCGGGCCCGGAGTACCTCGACGTGGTCGCGGAAGACGTCACCCAGCGGCGCAAACTCGAGGAGCAGTTTCAGAAAGCGCAGCGCCTGGAGGCTGTCGCCCGCCTGGCCGGGGGCGTGGCCCACGATTTCAATAATTTGCTCGGCGTGATTACCGGCTATGCCTTCATGCTGCTCAGCGAAGTGCCCGAAGGGCCGGCGCGGGAGAGGATCGATGGCATTCTGCAGGCCGCCGGCAGCGCGGCCTCGCTCACCCGCGACCTGCTGGCGGTAAGCCGCAGCCAGGTGATGCAAGCCACTGTTCTTGATCTGAACCTGGTGGTGAAAGATACCGAGAAGATCCTGTTACGCGCGATTGGCGAAGACGTGCGCTTGCGCATCGAAATGGAACCCCAGCTGGGCCGGGTGAGACTGGACCGCACCCAGATCGAACAGGTAATCCTGAACCTGGTCATCAACGCTCGCGACGCCATGCCGGGCGGAGGCGACATCACCATTCAGACTGCCAATGCCCACTTGGACGAGAGCTACAGCAAGGCGCATGCCGGCGTGCAGCCGGGAGAATATGTGGTGCTCGGGGTCATGGACAACGGCAAAGGCATGGACCAGGCCACCCAGGCCCGGGTTTTTGAGCCGTTCTTCACCACCAAGTCTCCCGACAAAGGCACCGGCCTTGGCCTGGCCAGCGTGTATGGAATCGTCCACCAGAGCGGGGGACATATCTGGCTGTACAGCGAGCAGGGCATCGGCACCAGCTTCAAGATTTACTTCCCGCGGATTTACGATCGCGCCGAAGCGGCGGTCGCGCGCCGTCCGTCGGCTACTTATCATGGCAGCGAGACCATCCTGCTGGTCGAAGACCACAACCTGCTGCGCAAAGTCACCACCGAGATGATCCGGGGCATGGGCTACAACGTGCTGGTCGCCGAAGGGCCCGAAGCCGCCTTGGAGATCGCTCGTCTGCACGACATCGATCTGCTGGTGAGCGACGTGGTCATGCCCGACATGAACGGCCTGACCCTGCGCGACAAGATTGTCGCCATGCATCCCCATATTCAGACGCTGTTGATGTCCGGGTACTCCGGCGACGTGATCTCGCAGTACGGCGATATCGGCCCCGGGACCGCGCTGCTCGCCAAGCCCTTCAGCGCCGAAGTCTTGGGGGCGCAGATGAGGGCGCTGCTGGAGAAGAAATAACGCCGGTGCTTGAGATCACACAGGGCTGTGCGAAATAACCCACCTGAATGTGACGTCGCTCCTGAAAAAACCACCTGCCCATCGCCGCGCGGAACTGGCTCCACGATACAAGTCCTTTGTGCACAATAGTTTGACATCCTGTCATCAAGAACGGCGCGCTGCCCCTCAAGGTGGCCAGCCAGTTGCATTAACCCACGGCGAGGGGTGATGCAATGGCAACCGCAACCGTCAATAAGGCCGCCGCAATCCTGAGTAAGACTGCCGCAATCGCCGACCAGGGCGCCAAGGGTCTGCGCCAGATTTTCCGCGACATGTCGCCCAAACTGGTCAGGGAACTGGAGAGCGTAGAGTTCACCACCAGCTATCCCAGCGAAGCGACGCTGTTCGTGGAAGAGCAGCTGCCGCGGGGGATCTTCATCGTGCTCCGCGGACGGGTGAAGCTGTCGGTCTGCTCGCGCGACGGCAAGACGCTGATTTTGCGCATTGCCGAGGCGGGTGAGGTGCTGGGAATCAGCGCCTCGGTGGCCGCCCACGCCTATGAAGCGACAGCGGAAACGCTGGAAGGTTGTGAGATCAGTTTCGTGAAGCGCGCCGACCTGTTGCGGCTCATGCACGAGCACAACGAGTTTGCGCTCTGGCTGGCGGAAAACCTGAGCCACGAGTACAGCTTTACCTGCCGCGAAGTGCGCAACCTGATGCTGGCCGAATCCGCCCGCGGAAAACTGGCGCGCTTCCTGGTGGAGAATCTCAACAAGAACGGCAATCCCAAGCAGCCCGACCGCATGAAACTGGGCCTGACCCACGAAGAGATGGCGCAGATGATCGGCGCTTCGCGCGAAACCGTGACCCGCACCCTGGCCGCCTTCAAGCGCGGAAACCTGGTCGAGCAGAACGGCGCCACCTTTATCATCCGGGACCGCTCGGCGCTGGAATCCATGATGCCGGCCTGAGGCGCGGCGATTTGTTTTTCGGTTGCGCAGCATCAGCATAACGCGTTGGATTTGCGCAACTGGCGGTGGTACAAGACAAAAGACTTGTGAACACCACCGCGCTCATCAATCGGCGAATTTGCCCGCTCTCCAGCGGGTGACGACGCCACAGCAGCAAACCTTAAAGGCCGTCACCCGCAACCGGTGGCGGCCTTTTCCGTTTTGTTTCACCTAGCTGAAAGCATCGCGGAGAACCCATGCTTCCACAAACCCGAGAAGAGGGTGCGCCGAATCTTCCCAGCCCGCCACCGGGCCTCGGCGTCACGCTCGACGACATTCGCCTCGCCGCTTCCCGGATACGCGAAGCGATTCCGCCGTCGCCGTGCACCGTCTCGCGGGCATTATCGGAGCTGGCGGGCGGCACAGTTTTTCTAAAGCTGGAAAACCTGCAGCGCACCGGCTCGTACAAGGAGCGGGGCGCGCTGAATCGGCTGTTGGCGCTCACCGATGCTGAGCGAACACGGCCGCTGGTGGCGGCTTCCGCCGGCAATCATGCGCAGGCGGTGGCTTACCACGCGGCGCGCCTCGGCCTGCAGGCGGAGATTTGGATGCCGCTGACCACGCCGCTCATCAAGGTCTCAGCCACGCGGGCCTACGGCGCCAATGTGGTGCTGGAAGGCACGAACTTTGACGACACCTTCACCGCCGCGCTGCAACATTGCCGCCAGGCGGGAGGAACTTTCATTCATCCCTTCGATAACGAGCGGGTGATCGCCGGACAAGGAACGCTGGCCCTGGAATTGATGGACCAGCTGCCCGCGCTGGATGCGGTGGTGGTTCCGGTCGGTGGCGGAGGGCTGATTGCCGGCATGGCCGTGGCGTTGAAAGAGTCCCATCCTTCCATCCAGGTGATCGGCGTGCAGACCGCCCTGCTGCCCTCGATGTTGGAGGCGGTGCGGCAAGGCAGGCCGGTCAATCTGCCCGGCAAGTCCACCATCGCAGACGGAATCGCGGTTCGACTGGCGGGGGAGAAGACCGCTCCCATCGTCGCGCGGCTGGTCGACGACCTCGTCCTGGTGGACGAGGAGGAGATCGCCGCCGCGGTGCTGCTGTTGCTGGAACGGGAAAAGACGCTGGCGGAGGGCGCCGGTGCGGTCTCGGTAGCGGCCCTGATGCACGGCAAGCTGTCGCTGTCAGGGAAACGCGTGGCCGCCATCGTCTCCGGCGGCAATATGGACGTGACGCTGCTTTCCCGGATTATCGAGCGCGGCCTGGTGAAAGATGGGCGGCTGGTCCGGCTCAGAATCCCCCTGCCCGATCATCCCGGCGCATTGCACCGCCTGACCGAGGTGATTGCCGACAACCGGGTCAACATTGTCGAGACCAGCTATCACCGCGCCTTCCACGGCGCCAAGCTCAGCCACACCGTGATCGATTTGACCATGGAAACGCGCGGTCACGAGCACTGCGATCAGCTGATCGGCGCCCTGGAGACCTCAGGCTACGAGCACGAGCGCGTTGTGTGATCCCGCGCCGAGTTCTGAAACTTGAGCCTGCGCCGACCATTGTGCATGGCGACGCAGGCTCGTTGACAATTCAGCGGGATTCAGGGTTTCAGGCGGCTTTCGCCTGCTGCTGCGTGCGCATCTGCTTCATGAACTGGCGCATGGCGGCGATGTGACCCGGCGAGCGGCTTTCCACCCAGGTCTCGTAGCGCTGCGCGGCTTTCTCAAGGTGCGCCAGGAACTGCTGGCTGACGAATCGCTCGCGGAATTGCGGGACCACGGCTTTCACCGCCTCCCAGACTCCGAAGAATTCGCCGTTGGTCTCGAAGAACAGGTCTTCGTGCAGCAGTCCGTAGTTGAGCAAGGCGCAGGTTTGCTCCCAATAGCTGAGCACCATCATCGCCAACGTGCCGTTTTCCGTCCCCGGCCCGGCGATCTTCATGACGTCGTCGAAATTTTCCACGTGATAGTTCTTGAAGAACCAGTCGCGCGCCTGGCGCAGCCGGGCTTCGCGCCGCTCTTCAAAGATCTGCAGCTGGAGTTGGGCTTGTTCATGGGTGGGTTTTGTTGCCATGGTGCTTGTCTCCTTTTATTGGCTGTTGGATTAAGAAATCGACCCGGGTCGTACGTCGATTTCAGGCACGCGGCACGCTCCTGTGCGTGCCGCAAACTTGGTTGCCACGCGTCATCCGCCGGCGATCGCCCCAATAATCAGAAACGGTTCCTTGCCGCTTGCCACCGCGTCGGGCAGCGGCGCATCCGGCGATTCATGGGACAGGTCCTCCTCGCAGGCGAAAAACCGCAGGAAGGGCCGGCGCTTCAGCGTGTCGTGATCGCGAATGGTTCCCCGCAACATGGGATAGCGTGCCTCCAGCGCATCCAGTACCGCGCGTTGCGTCACCGGACCGGTTAACTCGAGCGTGACCTCGCCGTCGACGTGCGCCAGGGTCCGCAGATGCGCCGGGAGAGTGAGTCGGATCATGGCAGCGTCTGTACCTCCACCGAGAGCACCGCCGGAAGGTCGCGGACAATCGGCGCCCAACTGTCTCCGGCATCGGCGGAGGCGTAGACCTGGCCGCCGGTGGTGCCGAAATAGACGCCGCACCGGTCGAGCGAATCCACCGCCATGGCATCGCGCAGCACGTTGACGAAGCAGTCTTTTTGCGGCAGTCCCTTGGTCAGCGCCTGCCACTCGTTGCCGCCGCTGCGGCTGCGGTACACGCACAGTTTCCCGTCGAGCGGGAAGTGCTCCGAATCGCTCTTGATCGGCACCACGTAGATGGTCTCCGGCTCGTGGGCGTGGACGTCGATCACGAATCCGAAGTCGGTGGGCAGGTTCCCGCTCACCTCCTTCCACAGATCGCCGGCGTTGTCGCTGCGCATCACGTCCCAGTGCTTCTGCATGAACAGCGTGTCTGGACGCGAAGGATGCAGCGCAATGTGGTGTACGCAGTGCCCGACTTCAGCGTTAGGGTCAGGAATGTATTGCGAGCGCAGTCCCTGGTTGATGGGCTTCCAGGTCGTGCCGCCATCGTCGCTGCGGAAGGCCCCGGCGGCCGAGATGGCAATGAAGATCCGCTTGGGATTCTTGGGATCAAGCAGGATGCTGTGCAGGCACATGCCACCGGCGCCAGGCTGCCAGTGAGGACCGGTGCCGTGCCCGCGCAGCCCGGCCAATTCGTGCCAGCTGTGCGCGCCATCGGTCGAGCGGAACAGCGCCGCGTCCTCGATTCCGGCATACACCGTATCGGGATCGCTGAGCGATGGCTCCAGGTGCCAAACGCGCTTGAATTCCCAGGGGTGCTGGGTGCCGTCATAAAACTGATGCGTGGTGAGCGGTTTTCCGGTTTCCGCCGAGGCGTCGTAAACAAATTGATTGCTCTTGCCGACCGGCATGCCGGCGTTATCGGTCTTGGGCACGCCACCGGGTGCTTCCCAGGTCTTGCCGCCGTCGTTCGAGCGCTGGATCACTTGCCCGAACCAGCCGCTGGTTTGCGACGCATAAATCCGGTTGGGATCGGCCGGCGATCCCTTGAGGTGGTACAGCTCCCAGCCCGCGAACAGCGGACCATTCACTTCCCATTGCTGGCGTTTGCCGTCGGATGTCAGGATAAACGCGCCTTTGCGCGTTCCCACCAAGACACGTACCTTGCTCATTCCTCACCCCTGTGTGGAGTATTCGTAAAGAATCTGGGCCGCTGAATTGCGTTTGCTTGGGCCGTTGACAGTGCACGTTGGCCGCAGGATTACGCGCTCTTCCTGTCTTTCTGAGCAAGCTGTTCCGACTGCTTTCGCACGCGCTCTTCCTGTTCTCGGAGTTCGGGCGTCAGTGCGGCGCCGAAGTCTTCCATCTCGAAGATGGGCCGAAGCTCGATTTCAACTCCGCCGCCGAAGGGAGCGCGCTTGAGCCACTCGACAGCTTCTTCCAGGGACTTGGCGCGCCAGATCCAAAAGCCTGCGACCAGTTGGTCGGTCTCGGGAAACGGGCCGTTGATGACGGCTCGCTGGTCGCCCGAGAACTTTACGCGCACGCCGTTCGAGCTGGGTTGCAGCCCTTCGCCTGCCAGCATCACGCCCGCCTTCACCAGCTGCTCGTTGTACTTCCCCATGGCTTCGAGGATTTCCCGATTGGGCATGACCCCGGCTTCGCTGTCTTTGTTAGCTTTCACAAGCACTATAAATCGCATTGCAAATCTCCTTGTGATTGACGGTGAAACTCTTGCGCGAGCGCGAATCATGTGCGGGGCCGCCGCTTCCGAGCAAACGCGTTTTCGCTGAACTGGGGCAGCAGAGGAGTCGAGTCCCGCTCTCGCCAGCGCCGCCGCACTTCGGCAAGAATTGCCTGGCGGTTCTTCGCCATCCTCGCGATCACGGCGCACGACGCGCCCGTGTCCTCGTGCTTCGCGCCCCAGATCAGCATCTCCAGGACCACCGGCGCCAGGTCAATCCCTTTCTCGGTGAGCCGGTAATTTACGCGCCGGGCATCCGACGCGTCCGCTTCGGTGGCCACGATGCCCGCCGCCTCCAGCTTTCGCAGGCGGTCCGCCAGGATGTTGCTGGCAATGCCTTCGCCCGCCTCCTGGAACTGCTTGAAGGTCCGGAACCCGCGCACCATCAGGTCGCGGATGATCAGCAGCGACCAGCGATCGCCAAACCGCTCCAGGGAAATACTGACGGGACAGCCGGAGCGTTGCTTCGGGCTGCGCTTGACCCCCACGCGCAACACCCTACCAATGTCACTTGCAGAATGCAAGTCATGGCCGGAAGTTTTTACAATTGAATTGGGATGAGCGGGTCACTCCAGCGGCGATCGTGACCTGGAGCTAGTTGACAGTGCCCTTGGCGCGGGCGATTCGCTCGTTAATCGGCTTGCGCCCGGCAAAGCCCTCTTCCGTGCCATGCCAGTGGGTAATGCGTTGCTCGCCCAGTTTCCAGCAGAGCAGGATGGTCTCGCCTTCCACCCGGCACGGGAAATCGAGCAGCCCGGTATCCATGTCTTTGACCTGGGCGCCGGTCGCTTCAATCTCGGCCAGGCAGTCCTTGATCGTCTGCAGCGCCTTGTCGGAACGCGCGCGGCGGCGGGCGAGGCTGACCACATCCACTTCCAAGCCGCCGGCTAAAAAAATGCGATGTCCCAACTGCTGGAACTCGCCTTCGATCTCCTCGACGACTTTCTTCGCTTCCATGCCCCGCCGCAGCAGCGATTCCAGCACCGGCAGCAGGGCGTGCGCGTCGTCCAGACTGAAAGTTCGATTGGCCACGACCTTATAGCTTACCACCGCCGACGCGGCCGCGATGTGACCATGTGAATTGAAACTGAGCGAGGACGATGAACTCAACGATGTCTCAACCGACAACCGAAAATCGACGACCAAAAACCGACCACCAACAAAAAGGCCCGGCGGTCTTCCGCCGGGCTCGCGTACCAGTGTGCAACGCTTACTTGCCCTGGCCGGGCGAAGACTGCAAGCTCGCTTTCCGCAGGGGCGATGGCGCGACAGTGGTGCGCAGCGCCAATTGTCCCAGCCGGCAGAAGTTGATCGCCTCCGCCAGCACGCGCGTGGACTCCTGCGGCGCGTGGAAGCCCATGGAATTTTCCGACATGGCAAAGTCGAGATAGAAGCTCGCCTTGCGCTGGTAGCCGCGCGCCTTATCCAGCTCCGCGTCCGTGGCCCCGTTCGTTTTGGCGGCGTTGATGTCATGGATCAGGTCCAGCAGCGCGTCCATGGTGACATTGCGCTCGCTGAAGAAACGGCCCTGGATTTCCTCCACCCGCGCCTTGATCTCCTTCTCGTCCCAATGATGGCAACTCTGGCAGGCGCGGTTGATGTTGAGCAACGGGCTGCGCACGTGATGGTCGCTGATTTTCAGCCCGCCCTCGCGCCGGTACGGCATGTGGCAATCGGCGCAGGCCACGCCCGACCGCGCGTGGATCCCCTGGCTCCACAATTCGAACTCGGGATGCTGCGCCTTCAGCATGGGCGCGCCGGTTTCACCGTGCACCCAGTCTTTGAATTTCTCGTCGTTGTAGACCTGGACGATATTTTCCACCGCCACGCCCTTCGACCACGGGAAGGTGAGCCGCTTTTCTTGGCCTTTGAAGTAGTACTCGACGTGGCACTGCGCGCAGACGTAGGTGCGCAGCTCCTGCACGTTCGCCTGCTTGTTGACGTCGTAGTCGGCCACGCCCTGCGACGCCTTCAGCGCCCGGATGCCCTCGATGAAGGCCGGCCGCGAGACGCGCAACTGCATGGTGTTGGGCTCGTGGCAATCAATGCAAGCCACGGGATGCTTCGCCAGCTTGCGGGCGTCGGCATAGGACATCTGGTTGATCTTTTCAAAGCCCTTGGTGATATCGCCCCCGCCCTGCTCCATGTAGGTCTTGTACAACGAGGCATGGCAGTTCAGGCAGGTGCCCGGTTGTTTCACCTTCTGCCGTCCGGTATAGGTCTGGTCGTCGAGCATCCACTCGTGACCGCGCCGCTCGCGATAATCCTTGGAGAACGCGTAACCCGCCCACATGGTCTTCAGCCGCGGGTCCTTGTCCAGGTTGGAGCGCGACACCGTCGTGCGCGGGTCCTCCGGGTTCTTGTTCACCTGTGGCTCATCCCCGCCGAACTTGGTCGCCTGCTCCTGCTTCGTCCGCAGGTACAGGTTGTACTGCATGGGGAAGTCCTTGCCCCAGGTGGCCGGGTCATCGATTTTGTCGCTCAGCTCCACCGTCTTGTAAAACGGCGTCTTGGCTTCCTGCCGGTGTTCGAAGATGTTGACCAGCAGCCCGGTTGCGGCGATGGCGGCGACCGCCGCCAGCACCACCGCGATGGTGAGCAGCCGCTTGTTGATGACCGCTTCTTTTTCGTTGTTCATGGCAGGTTTCCTTCAAGAGAAATATGGGTGGAGACCACAGCTTGCGAGTGCCCGGCGGTGGCATGACAGCGGATGCAGCTCATCTGGGCGGCTTCCCGGTGCGTGCCCTCCACCGCGGCCACCATGTCCTGGTGGCAGTTGCGGCAGGCCTCCTCGGTCACGCGATGGTTGCGGCTCGTGATCTGGATGGAATCTGGAAATCGTCCCGAGGTGAAGGCCAGCGAGTGGAAGAACCCGTTGGACGTCTTGGTAGCGTATTTGGCAAGGAACCCGGGCGGGGTGTGGCAATCGTTGCACTTCGCCGCCGCGTGATGGCTGCCTTTTTGCCACCCGCTGTAATACTCCTTCATCACGTGGCAATTGGTGCACGCCGCCGGATTGTTGGAGAGATAAGAGTAACCGCGAGCGTAAATGAAGGTGTAGGAACCAACCCCCAAGGCGATGCCCAGCAGGACGCCCAGCGTGATCGTGGCAATTTTTGCTTTCATGTGGGGGCCCTCGCGCCGGAAGATGTGTGCACGCGTCTTCGACCCGCGTGCGCTACGCTTCACCAACCGACGATTCTCGGGCCGGGTCACATTACCCGCAGTGACCCCCATCACTTCGTCATGTCATGCGCCGCACGTCGGCTGGTGATGAAGAATCGTCGAGTGAGGTGCGTCACAACGGCATGTGCGCACACTTCTGAGGTGGCACCCGCGGGTTTGGCACACTCGTGATGTGGCACACGCGGCCTCGCGTGTGCGGCCTCGCGAAATTTATGCGAATGTCATCCTGACGCCGAGCGCGGCGAAGCGTAAGGATCTATGCATTACGTTTGCGGCGCGAAAATTCAAGATGCAGATAAATGGACAGAGAAAGCCGTTCCCAACCCGTCGCCACCAGCCCCAGCCACTAGCACGCCGCCGGCACCTTGATCTTCACCACCAGCCCGCCTCCCTCGGCGTTCTTGGCGACCACCGTCCCGCCATGCAGTCGGACGGCGCGATCGGCGATGGCCAGCCCCAGCCCCACCCCACCGGTGCCCCGCTCGCGCGCGTTGGCCACGCGATAAAACGGGAGAAACAGGTTTTGCAGTTCGGCCTCCGGGACCCCGGGGCCGTGGTCGCGCACCGTGATCTCCGCGCTGGAATTCTGGTTCGCCAGCGTGATCTCCACCTCGCTGCCGGCGGCGGTGTAACGCACCGCGTTGCGCACCACGTTTTCCACCGCGCTGCGCAGCAATTCCTCGCTGCCCACGGTGGCGCAGCGGGTGCTGCCCAGCACGCGCACGGCGCAGTTGCGCTCCTGCGCCTCGAACTCTGCGTCGGCCGCCACTTCCTTCACCACCTCATCCAACTGCACCGCCGATTTTTCCGGCGGCGCGGCGGCGCCTTGCATGCGCGCCAGCGACAGCAGGCTGCCGATCATCTCGTTCAGGCGCTCCGCCTCGCGCTCGATTCTGTCCAGCGCCGATGCCGCTTCGCTGCCCGCCCGCTGCCGCGCCAGGCCGAGCGCCACGTTGAGCCGCGCCAGCGGCGAGCGCAACTCGTGCGAGATGTCGCTGATCAGTTGCCGCTGGCTCACCAGCAGCCGCTCGATGCGGTCGGCCATCTGGTTGAAGTCGTGCACCAGTTCGCCCAACTCGTCGCGACGCCGCTCCAATTCCGATGGCGCGCGCGCCCCCAGGTCGCCGGCCGACAGTGAGTGGGTGACATGGCGCAGCCGCAGGATGGGACGCGTCAGGTACAGCGTCAGCAGGTAGCAGATCAACCCCGACAGCAGGATGGCGGCGAGCCATTGCTCGATCTGCGCCCGCGCCAGCCGGCGCACCGTCCCCACCGGTCCGCGCGGCATCTCGGCCGCCACGATGTAAACCCGTCCCGACGGTCCGGTGGTGCGCTGGGCCGCCATCGCCGTCGACCCCAGGATCCTGAACGCCGGCTCGCCCCCTTGCCCGGCGTGCGGCGCCAGTTCGCGCGCTTCCTTCGAGACCTTCCCGGCGATCAGCTGTCCGGTTTCGTCGAACATCGCCGCTCGAATGTGCGAGGACGCGTCCAAACGCTGCAGAAAATTGTTGAGCGCCACCATGCCGTAGCGGTCCAACTGCTCGGCCGCCGATTGCGCATACAGCGCCACCGCATCGCTGGTCGCGCCCCGCCAGCGCGAGACGATCACCTCCGGCTGGATGCCCCAGGTGTAGATGAGCACCGCGCCCACCACCACCATGGTCACCCAGAAGATGAGGAAGATCTTCAGGAACAGGCTTCGCACTCAGCGCTCCCCCTCGCTCGGTCGGGTGTAGACATAGCCGACGCCGCGAATCGTCTTGATCCGCTCCCCGCCTTCGCTGTCGCCCAGTTTCTTGCGTAATTTGCTGACGTGCATGTCGATGCTGCGGTCGTAGGGCATGAACTTGCGGCCCAGCACCGATTGCGCCAGGTGCTCGCGGGTCACCACCTGGCCGGAGGCGCGCATCAGCGCTTCCAGCATTCCGAACTCCACCGAGGTCAGGTCCACTGCTTCTCCCGCGCGGCGCACCATGCGCGCCGCTGGGTCCAGTTCCACATCGCCGACTGCAATTTTCTCCAGCGACGGCGACTCCTCGTGCTGCGACCGGCGCAGGATGGCCCGGATTCTGGCCAGCAGTTCGCGTGGGTTGAACGGCTTGGGCAGGTAATCGTCGGCGCCGATTTCCAGCCCGACGATGCGGTCCACATCATCGCCTCGCGCCGTCAGGATCAGCACCGGAACGCGCGACTCGGCCCGCAGCCGTCGCAGCACCTCCAGCCCGCTCATCGCGGGCAGCATCACGTCCAGCACGATCAGCACATGCTCGCCCGCCAGCGCCCGCTTCAGGCCCTCTTCGCCGTTGTGGATGGCCTCGACTTCAAAGCCCTCGGGCGTCAGGTACTCCGCCACCAGTTCGCAGAGTTCCACGTCGTCGTCAACGATCAGGACGCGTTCCATGTCTATCCTTAAGAACGATTCGATTCAGCTAACTACTAATCACGCAACTCCAGCTACTGGCTTTACAAACTTTTACGCGGCCTTTACTCAGTCTTTACCCCGTTCACCGGCAGGTGGAGTCTAATTGAAACAAACACGGGGCGCTCGCCCAAGACCCGAGTGCCTCAAGCAGCAGCTGGGAATGGTGCCTCCTGAAAGCCAGTTGCTGATTTGTGCCGACGGCGGCCCTCAAGGTGCTCCTCCGAACGGGCAGACCTCAGGGCCGCCTTTTTTGCCTCTCACCGACGGCTAACGACCCAAAAACGACCACGACCGATGGCCAACGACTGTTGCTTGCGTCGACGGTAGACGGTCGACGGTCGACCAATTACAAACTTTTACTCCTAAATGACTGACTCTTTACGCTTCTCGGCCTTGCTTCCGTGTCCAATCAAGTGAGCATTCGGAGAAATTCTATGAAACACCTCAAGAGCAAATGGACACTCCTTGTAGCCGTGGTTCTCGCTGTCGGCATCTTTGCCGCCTTCGATTTCGGACGCACCTCCTCGCCCCAGTATTTCACTGCCGGCGTGCAGCGCGGCGATATTCACGACGTAGTCGAAGCCACCGGCACCATCAACGCGGTGACGACCGTGCAAGTCGGGTCGCAGGTGTCAGGCACCATTTCCAAGCTTTCCGCCGATTTCAATTCGCACGTGACCAAGAACCAGGTGGTCGCCGAGATTGATCCCTCGCTGTTCCGCGGCGCATTGCTGCAGGCGCAGGCCGATCTCCAGGATGCTCGCGCCAACCTGGCGGCCGCCAAGGCGGGCCTGGTGAAGGCGCAGGCCACGGCCGGGCAGACCTCCGCCGACTACCAGCGCAACTCCGCGCTCGCCAAGGAAGGCGTCATCAGCCAGCAGGCGCTGGACCTCGCTAAAGCCAATGCCGACACGGCGCAAGCCGGGGTCAATGCCGGCCAAGCGCAGGTCACGCAGGCGGCGGCGCAGGTTTCGCAGAAGGCCGCGGCGGTTTCGGTGGCGCAGACCAACTTGAACCACACCATCATCCGGTCGCCGATTGACGGCACCGTGGTCGCGCGCAATATCGATGTCGGCCAGACCGTGGCCGCCTCCTTGCAGGCGCCTACGCTGTTCAACATCGCGCAGGACCTCACCAAGATGCAGGTCTACGCCGCCACCGACGAAAGCGACATCGGCCAGATCAAGGTCGGCCAGCCCATTACCTTCACCGTGGACGCCTTTCCGCGCGACACCTTCCACGGCGTGGTCTCGCAGATTCGCATGAATGCCACCACCGTGCAGAACGTGGTGACCTACAACACGATCATCGATTTCGATAACCCCGACACCAAGCTGTTCCCGGGCATGACCGCCTACGTGACCATCCCGGTGGCCAGCGCGACCAACGTGGTCAAGGTTCCCAACGGCGCGCTGCGCTTCACCCCTGACCTGAAGCCGGAGCAGATGGCAGCTCTCGAGCAGCAGGCCGGCATCACGCCCAAGGCCTCCGCCTCGAAGAGCAAGGGTGGCAGGAATCGCAGTGAGGCAGGTGGTAATGCCGCCGGCGCCTCCGGCCAGTCGCGTGCGGCAACGCCGGCGCCGCAGGACACGGCCATCGTGTGGAAGTTGACGGCCGACAAGAAGCTTGCGCCGGTGCAGATCAAGACCGGCATCACCGACCACACCTTCACCGAGGTGGCGCAGGTGCTGCACGGTTCCGTGAACCAGGGCGAGCAGTTGGTGGTCGGCAGCGCGGCCAATGCCAAGCCCAGCGGCGGAGCGAGCAGCTCAGCCCCTGGCATGGGCTCACCGCGCGTGAGGTAAACACCGGTTTGGGGCAGCCGAGGGCGGCTGCCCCTACGCGGCTGCCCACACCGATAACCGACAACCGATAACTGATACCGAGAACTAACATGGCAACCCTCACACAACCCGCAATCGAACTCACGCCCAA
The DNA here is from genome assembly GCA_963797035.1 of Terriglobia bacterium. Classification (GTDB taxonomy): domain Bacteria; phylum Acidobacteriota; class Terriglobia; order Terriglobales; family Acidobacteriaceae; genus JAIQGF01. Next base: position 173,948 of record CAWCOC010000012.1, on the reverse strand, counting down.
CACGAGCCCCGACGTCATCCGCGTCGCCGACGTGCACAAGTACTACGACCTGGGCGAAACCAAGGTCCACGCCCTGCGCGGCGTCTCGCTCGACATCGACCGCGGCGAGTTTGTCGCCATCATGGGCTCCAGCGGCTCCGGCAAGTCCACCTTCATGAACTTGCTGGGCTGCCTCGACAAGGCCAGTAGCGGCCACTACGTGCTCAACGGCACCGACGTCTCCGAACTCGACAAGAACGCGCTGGCCGCTATTCGCAATCGCGAACTGGGCTTCGTCTTCCAGGGATTCAACCTGCTGGCGCGCACCACGGCGCTGGAAAATGTCGAGTTGCCGACGCTTTATGCCCGCCTGGAGAAGAACGAGCGCAGCGCGCGCGCCGAACGCGCCCTGAAGATGGTGGGCCTGGGCGATCGCATGGAGCACTTCCCGTCGCAACTCTCCGGCGGCCAGCAGCAGCGGGTGGCGATTGCGCGCGCGCTGGTGAATCTGCCCTCCATCCTGCTGGCCGACGAGCCTACGGGAAACCTCGATAGCCGCACCTCGGTGGAGATCATGCAGATTTTCCAGGACCTGAACGAGCAGGGCCTGACCATCGTGCTGGTGACCCACGAACCTGACATCGCGCAGTTCGCCAAGCGCACCGTCATCTTCCGCGATGGCAAAATCCGCCGCGACGAGGCAGTGCAGAATCGGCCGCGCGCCGCCGACGTGCTGGCCAAGATGCCGACGGTGGAAGACTAGGGAAATTTGTAATTGGGTAATTTGTAATTGGTAATTTGCCGAATTTCGAGCGCGACGAAAATTACAAATTACAAATTACAAATTACGAATGTAGGATTGGGTAGCCATATGGACTTCGCAGCCACGTTAAAAATCGCACTGCGGGCGCTGTCGCGCAACAAGATGCGCTCGGTGCTCACCATGCTGGGCATCATCATCGGCGTCGGTGCGGTCATCGCCATGGTCGGCGTCGGCCAGGGCGCGCAGAAGAAGGTGCAGGACCAGATCGCCTCCATGGGCACGAACCTGCTGTTTGTCTCCAGCGGCACCGTCACCCGCGGCGGCCTCCACATGGGCTGGGGCCAGACCAAAACGCTGGTCTACGACGACATGAAGGCCATCCTGCGCGAAATCCCGACCGTCGCTAAGGCGGCGCCTGGGGCCGGCAGCAGCGCACAGGTGGTGTACGAAAATCAGAACTGGTTCACGCGCCTCACCGGCACCGAACCTGACTACTTCGTCATTCGCGACTGGCCGATGGCGGCCGGCTCCAGCTTCTCCGAGGACGACGTCACCCAGGCGGCCAACGTCGCCGTGATTGGCGCCACCGTGCGCCAGAATCTGTTTGGCGCCTCGGACCCGATCGGCGCCACCATCCGCATCGGCAACCTGCCGTTCCAGGTGGTGGGCGTGCTGTCCGCCAAGGGCCAGTCCGGCATGGGTCAGGACCAGGACGACACCATCGCCATTCCGATTACCACGCTGCAGAAGAAAATCACTGGCCAGCCGTGGCTGCAGTTCATCATGGTTTCGGCCACCTCGCAGCCGGCCACCTATGCCGCCCAGCAGCAGATCACGGCGCTGCTGCGCGACCGGCACCGCATTCGCCCGGGACAGGACGATGACTTCTTTGTCCGCAACCTGGCCGACATCGCCGAACTAGCCGACCAGTCTTCGCGCGTGATGACCTTATTGCTGGCCTCCATCGCCGGCGTCTCGCTGATCGTGGGCGGCATCGGCATCATGAACATCATGCTGGTGTCGGTCACCGAACGCACGCGCGAGATCGGCATCCGTATCGCGATCGGCGCCACCGAGGAGGACGTGCAGCGCCAGTTCCTGAGCGAATCGGTGGTGCTCAGCCTGATCGGCGGCGCCATCGGAATCATCTTCGGGGTTGGCTCGTCGCTGGTGATCACCAAGACGCTAGGCTGGCAGGTGCTGATTTCGCCCATATCGATTGTCGTGGCCGTAATCTTCTCCATGGCGATTGGCATCTTCTTCGGCTTCTATCCGGCGCGCAAGGCGTCGCGGCTGGACCCGATCGAAGCCCTGCGGTTTGAATAGCGCGGGTGCGGCGCGGGTCTTCCGACCCTTGAGGACCTAGCGTTGTGGGCGCGTGTTATGCGGGTTCGACCACGGAGATGCCTGCAGGATCGAAGTGGCGGCGATTGAAAGTCAGCAACGTTTTGGCATTCGATTGGCGGGCACAGGCTGCGATGACGCCGTCATAAGTACGGCCGCCGCCCAATCCTTGCGCGGCGAGGCGTTGCAGCAGCGAGACGTAAGCCGGACCGTCCAATGCGACAATACTGCGCCGGTCGACGAAGTTCGCTTCCACCAGTGTCCAGGCATCACGAGGTGACAATCGGTGGGGCGCCGGAAGTCGGGTCAAGACGGCATAAGTCTCTGCCAAAGCGTGCGCTGCTATGGTCAGCCGTTCGCCGCGAGCCAGGCGACGTTGAATCTCGGCGGCCGTCGCCGCGTGATGTTCGTGCCAGGAACAGACGGCGGCGATCATGCAACTCGTGTCGAGACTGAAGACCGCGTTCACAAGCGAGAGCGGCTTCGCGAGCGAAGCTGCCGCCGAGTGCGTTCCACCGTTTCCGTGCGCAGCGCCTGCACCTTCGCAGCAGGCTTGGCGACCAGAAGGCCCCCTTCGCGTACCAGTTTGACAGTAAGCGGTTGCGGTTCGATCTCGATTCTTCCGTCATGCCACCGGACGTCCAGCGGCGTGCCCGGCTCGATTGCGGCCTCTCGCCGAATCTCGCTCGGGATTACCAGCCGTCCGGCTGGATCCATGGTAGTAATCATGGTAGAAAATATACCATAGGATGCACCAGGCCGGGGGGCGTGCTGATGACTGATCACGAATCGCCAAACTAGGTAAAACGCGGCAATGAGAAAGACGGGTCGGGTGCTTTTCCGTCCAGCACCAGATCTGCCACCATCTCTCCGATGGCGGGCCCGTGCTTGAATCCATGCCCGGACCCTCCGCCGACCAGCCAGACCGCGGCGGCGCCGGGATGGCGGTCCACGATAAAGTGTCCGTCGGGGCTGTTCTCGTACTGGCAGACGCGCGATTCCACCAGCGGCGCGCCTTTCATGCCCGGGAAGCGGAACTCCAGGTACTTCCGCGCCGCCTCGATCCCGGCAGCGGTGGGCGCGCGGTCGCCGGTGGAAGGATCGAACTTGGGCCCGCGATCGTCGTCGGCCAGCTTCAGCCCGCGCCACTGGTTGCCGGGAATGCCGTAGAAATGCGGTCCGCTGCGATCGATGAATGCCGGCAGGCTGCTGTCGGTGAGGGTGGCGTCACCGGCCGGTGTGCCGAAGAAGAAGACCTCCTGCCGCGTGGGAACAATGCGCTCGCCGATCACGTCGGGAAACATTTCGCCCAGCCACGGGCCACAGGCGAACACGTATTGATCGGCCTCGAGAGTGGTTCCGTCGGAGAGCCGCAAGCCGTCCATGCGGCCGGCGGAAATCGGGGCGGGCAGGGCGTGCAGGGCGCGGTAGTCGCCGCCTTCGGCCTGGTAGCCCTCGAGCACCGCCTCGCAAGCGCGGCGGGCCGTCAGGTAGCCAGCGTCGGATTCCAGCAACGCCCAAGCCACGCCGTCAAAATTTATCTGCGGAAATCGCCGGGCCAGCTCGGCGGGTTGCAGTGTTTCAAACGCCACTCCGGCGGCGCGCAGCGTGGGCGCCGAAGCTTCTTCGTAGGCATCGCCCACGGTGGCCATGCGCAGGCAGCCGATGCGATGGTAGAGCTGGCGATGCCAGCGCTGCTCGTTTTCGCGCCAAAGCTGGAGCGCGCGCGCCACCAGCTGCACGTAAATGCGATCGGGTCCGTAGCTGGCGCGAATGATGCGCGTCTCTCCACCGGAGCTGGCGCGAGCATTACCCGGACCCCAGGCATCGACCAGGGTGACGCGGGCGCCGCGGCGCAACAGGTGCAGCGCGGTCCAGCCGCCAAACGCCCCGGCGCCGACTACCACCACGCGCGGTTTGGTCTGGTTCATCGTAAGGCTCAGGGCTCAAGGCGCAAGGCACAAGGCGCAGACGATTGTACGAAGAATCGGGTGATCTGGCGATCGGGTGATCGGGTGATCGAAAAGCGAACACGGATCACACGGATCAAACAAGAAAACTCATCCGTGAAATCCGTGCGCGTCCGCGTTGATTCTCACGGAACGAACTACGGCTTCGGCGGTGGTTGCTGTTTTTTCTGCTGCTGCTGTCCGCCCAGCACCTGGTTCAGAATGTTGCCCAGCGGATTCTGCTGCTGCGGCGGTTGCTGGGGCGACGCGACCGGTTGCTTGGGCTGCTGGCTTGCTGCTGCCGCTGCTGCTGCCCGGAAAGTGCGCCGAGAATGCCGCCGATTCCGCCCTGCTGCTGGGATTGCGCGCCACCTTTGCCGCCGAGGATGCCGAGAATGCCGCTGGTCAGCGCGCCGGGATTGCCCGAGGTCGGCAGCAGGTTTTGCAGCTTCATCTGCGCGATCTTCTGCAGGTCGGGCGCGACGCGCGGGTTGCTGAAGGTGCCGGTGAGCAGGATGGGGATCACCAGTTCGCCCTGTTGGTTGGCCAGCGCCGTCTGCATGAACCCGCCAATCTGCGTTCCGCCCGCCTGCTGGCTAAGCGCCTTGGAGAGCACGGCAGTGAGGTGCATGTTCAGCTCTTCGCTGGCCAGGTTGATGGCGCCCTGGGCGCCGATGCTGCCGCCGGGAATCACGGCCTTCACGTTGTTGGTCTGGGCCAGACCGTTCACCACGTTGAAATTTCCGGTGAGCTGCACGATGTCGGTGAAGGGTTCTGCGCCAGTTGACGAGGGCGACTTGAAGCCGTTGCCGGCGAACTTGGCGACATTCGACAGTTGATTCAGCAGGTCGATATGCGCCAGCTTTCCCTTTTGCAAATCGAGCGCGATGGTGCCATTGAGGGTGCGCGCGATCTCAGCCGACGAAGCAGCGCGGAAGCTGGTGTTGGCGTTGGCGGAGAGCAGTCCATACAACGTCTGCTTGAGCGAACTGACGGAGGAGAGCAGCTTGTTGGCGTCCACCTGGCTGAGCTTGGTGGACGCGGTGACGGCCATCGGCGTGGGGCGCAGATCGACGGTGATGGTGCCGATCTGCTGGCCGCCGTAAAGGCCGGCGGTGATCGGCGCCAGGCGCACGACGCCATGATCGAACAGGACCTTGGACTGCACCTGCTCGAGTTGGAGCTGATCGTAAAGCAGACGGCCGATGGTGAGGTTACCGCCGCCCGAGATTTTTTCCAGGATATTGGATTGCGGCGCGGCGGGCTTGGCTTGGGCGCGGGGAACCAGGTCGAGCGAGGAGCGCTTTTGCGGCTGCGGAGGCGCAGTGCCGAGAACTTGTTGCAGCTTCACGACGTCAACCTGGTCGGCGTTGAGGGTGAATTGCACTTGCGGCGCATTGAAATTGCGCACTGAGACATTGCCGGTAGCGTTGGCGCCCGCCAGCGAGGCGTTCAGGTTGTTGAGGGTCGCCGAGTTCTGGCTGAAGTTCAGGTCGGCGTTGCGAATCGCGAGCGGCTGCGTAAGCTGCGGCGTCTTCAGCGAGGCGTTGGTCACTTTGCCGCTGCCGCTGAAGTTCATGGCGCTGCTGTTTTTCAAGGGGCCGGTAGCATGCAAGTCGAGGGAAATGGTTCCGCTGCCGTCCATGCCCTCGACGGCCGAGACCCCGTAGGCGCGCGCGATCGACAGCAGCTCGGGGATGCTGGCGTTGCCCGTCTTCAGGGTGGCGTCGATGGCCGGCGATGGGCTGGTGTAGTTGCTGAGCGCGAACTGCACGCTCACCTGGGTGCCGCCGCTCTTGGCGGTAAAAGGATTGGAGCGGACCTCGCGCGGCGTGAGCGCCAGGTCGATGCCCGAGACCTCGACCGGCTGCTTCAGTTCGCCACCGCTGACGCGGATGTTCTTGCCCGACGCGTTCCCGTTGAGTGCCGGCTGGGAGAGCGGCCCCTGGGCGCGAATGTCGGCCGTGACATTTCCCTGGACGGTGGTGGAGGCATTGAAGGCCACGCCGAAGGCCGAGGCCAGGCGCGCCATTTCGGCAATCGGCGCATTCTGCGCCGTAAGGTGTACATCGACGGTGGCCGGAGTGGCGCCGCCGTTGATGTCGCCGCTGAGGGAAAGCGGCGTCTGGCCTAGCAGTAACTTGGCCTGGTCGATGTGAATCTTGTCGGCATCGAGCTGGTCGGTAAAGCGGTAATCGAGCGAGATGGGATAGCCGATGTTGACGTTGTGCACGACGCCATCTTTCAGCTCCACGCTTCCTTGCGAGTTGAGCGTGCCCTTTTCGTTCTTGAGCGCAACGTTGCCGGAAGCCATGCCGGCCATTCCGTTCAGCGACGGGAGGTCGAGCACTTTCTGAATGCCGCCGAGCGAGACTTCCTGCAGCTGCAGCTTGCCGTCGAAGGGCGTCATCAACAGCGCCTGCTGGTTCATAGGCCCGACGGTCCCGCTGAGCGCCAGCGTTTCCTTGCCCGGACCGGGCAGATGCAGCGCAGCGGTGAAATCGAAGGCCTTGCCGGGCGCGAAGTCGTGCAGGGTGACGTCAATGTTGTTGTAGACGCCGCGGAAATGTTTCTGCTCATCGACCAGCGTGACCTGCCCATCGCTGATCTTCAGGTTGGAAAGGACAAAGCCGCCCTGGTTCTGCTCCGGCTTGCTGGGCGCCTTTTGCGCTCCGCCGAGGGTGGAGAAATTCCATACTCCCTGGGCGTTGCGGATGAGCTCCACCTTGGGCTGCTTGAGATCGAGCGATTGCAGTTCGACCTGCTTGTGCAGCAGCGGCCACAGCTTGATGGAGGCGTCAATGGCCTTCATGCTGGCGAAGGGGCCGCTGCCGAATTGCGGCGCTTCGCCAATCACCACGTTGTCCATGCGCACCGAGGGGGGCGTGAGCGAGAGGTGCATTTGGCCGAAGGTGACAGGACGCCCCAGGGCCTTTTCCAGTTGCGCCTGCACCACGCCGTGATAGCGATTGATGTCGAGCACCAGCGGCACAACCACGATGATGATGACCACCAGGGCAACCAGAATGGCGGCGATGATTCCCAGCTTGCGCATAATGGACTCCTCATTCGACCGCGGGAGCAGAAACGCCCACGATAGCAGGAACGTGGCTGAAAGGAAGCAGCGGCTACAAGATTCGAAGCCCGAAAGGCGTTGCCCGGTTGCACGCGAGGGGACAGAACCGCCTCCACCGTCAGCATCCAATCTGGCTAACCCCCCGATTCAGACTGGGTCCCCGCCATTCTGACAGCCATGGTTCATGGCATCGGGACAGGAGGCTACGTATGACTCGCAAATCGTGGTTTGCCACAGTCGCGCTGGCTGCCTTGCTGCTGGTGATTCCAGCGGTTATGGCCGCCCAGATTTCTCCCTTGACGATTACCGACGGCCCGCGAATTGAATACGTCGGGCCGCGCTCGGCGGAAATTGCCTGGACCACCAGCACCGGCGGCAGCTCCGTCCTGCGTTACGGCACCAATCCCAGCGCGCTCAATCAGGTGGCGCAGGAGCCCTACGCCAGGGGGCAGGGTCCGCGGCATGTGACCCACCGGGTCAAGGTTGAGAACCTGCAGCCCGGCACCACCTACTACTTCATGGTCGATTCCGGACAGGGACAGGGCACCGGCACCGAAGCCAGAAGCTCCATTGGCCAATTCACTACCAAGCCCGAAAACCGAGGCCAGATACCGGGAGGCGGCCAGGGCGGGCTGCAAATCACCGATGGGCCACGGGTGGAATACGTCGGTCACGATAGAGCCGAGATCGCCTGGACCACCAGCACCGGCGGCAGCTCCGTGATTCACTATGGAACTGACCCCAACAATCTGAGCCAGACGGCGCAGTCCTCGTACTCGCCTGCGAGCGCGCCGCCCAACGGGCAGCACGCCGTTCATCGCGTGACCATCAACAACCTGCAGCCGAATACGACCTATTATTTCGTGGTCGATTCCGGCCAGGGACAAGGAACCGGAACCGGGGTCAGGAGCCCGGTTGAACAATTCCATACCAAGTAGGACGGCCGAAGGAAGTACGCCCTGTCGCTCCCGACGCGGTGCCGTCCGCGGATCGGGAGCGACGAGCGTGCCGCCCGCTCAGCAGCGGCCACGCTGTGGTAAGCTGCGCGGGTTTGCGCGCCGCCGCCATCCTCGGACCAAAATGTTCCGCGCAGGATGTCCGCCGGTTTCAGCTTCCGGGCGTGGAACTCGCGACCTTTCCCGACCTCGCTGCCGACAGCCAGTTGGACGCTGTCGTGATTTTCGGCGGCGACGGCAGCGTGCACCGGCAATTGTCCGTGGCGGCGGCCTCGCAGGCGCCGGTACTTTGCGTACCCGCGGGCAGCGGCAACGATTTTGCTCACGCGCTGCAGCTCGCATCCGTGTCGGATTCGCTGCGTGCATGGCAGAAATTCTGCGCCGGCGCGCACAATGTCCGTTCCATTGATTTGGGAGAGATTATTTGCCGCCGCGCGGGCGGCGGCTCGCGGCCCGAGACGCGAACTTCGCTCTACTGCTGCGTCGCCGGCGTGGGACTCGACTCGGAGGTCAACCGGCGCGCCAATGACCTGCCCGCATGGCTGCGCGCTCATGGCGGCTATGTTTTGTCCATTCCCGCCGCGCTCGCCGCCTTCCAGCCTCCCGAACTCACCCTCGAGGCGTTCGAGTGCGGCAGGGTACGGCGGTTTCGCGAACCGGCAACCCTGGTTGCCTTCGCTAACGCCCCTTCCTACGGCCACGGAATGCGCATCGCCCCGCGGGCGCGGCTCGACGACGGCAAGCTCGACGTCTGTTTTGTCCGCAGCACCTCGAAGCTGCGCTTGCTCCGGCTGTTCCCGCGCGTTTATTCCGGGGCGCACCTGGCGCTTCCCGAGGTGGAATACGCGCAGTGCTCGGCGCTAACCCTCGAGAGCGACCGCCCCTTGGACATCTTTGCCGATGGCGAGTTCATCGGCTACACCCCGGCCGAGGTCCGCGTCTGTCCGCACGCGCTGCGCGTCATTGTGCCGTAGTTCGCCCCTTGCTCGTGCGCAACGTTCGCCGGACTCGTCCGATCACCCTGCCTGGGTAAGCTTCAGCGTGATTTTCTTGGCGTAGATGTCCTGCAGGATTTTCTGATTGTTGGCGCCGGTCCGGACTTGTACTCCCTCATCGTACGGACTGGAATGCTCCAGCGTTGCCGGTGCGGTGGCCACCACGCTGGCATCCTTCAAAATGCTGAGCTGGACATTGGGTCCGTTGCCGCTCCACTCCACCTTGTAGGTCCCTGGCTTCAATTGAGTGCTCCCGACCACGGTGGTGGCCGTGAGCTCCATGGGTACGGAGTTCTTGCTTGCGGCCAACGCGCTGAGCGGGAAGACAACCAGCAGAGCTGCGGCCAAAGATAACAGTCGTGTCGCCATGGCTACTCTCCATTTCATGCTTCGCAAGCCGGGCAATGGTTGGTTCGTCAGCGAGAGAGAGACGGCCGATTGGCCGGCCCGCGAATGGTTACTCTTAAGTAAACACAGCGGGAGTGCGGAAGTTTCGCCGGCGAGTGGCTGGTTCTGGCCGGGAGCGCCGTTTGTTCCGTGTTCCAAACCGGGACGGGGTTCCGTCGGCGGATTTAGCCGCGAATCAAAGTTGCTGCGCAGGTTCCCGAAACGACCGGCTGCCTTATAGTCGGCTCACGAGGTGTCCGGTGATCCACTTTCACCTGAAGTATGTCCCCCGCACTGGGACCGCAGAGACAAACTACAGCACTTCGTTCTTCTCCGAAATGGAAGCGCTGAGCGCTGCCGGTACGGCCAATGCCACGCGCGGCGCCGAGTCCGCCTACTATGAGGTGACATCGTGCCAGCGCACCGTCTGCCGTCCTAAGGCGCCCGACTTCGAGTTGAAGCGCCTGGACTCCGCGCCGGGCATCAAGGTCCCATCCCGACGGTAGTGTTAAACTAGCGCCTCGTATGGCGAATGGGGGCCGTTCCAGAACTGGGCTGTGGGTGCTGCTCGGCGGCGCCGGCTTTTTTGTTTTTGTGCTCGCCGTCTACAGCCTGGTCTACCTCGCGCTTCGCGGCCAGCAAGGTACGCAGTACGTGGTCACCGGAAGCGGCGACAAGATCGCGGTGGTGGAAATTGAGGGAGTGATTCTCGATCCGCAGCCGACGGTGCGCGACCTGAAGAAATTCGCCGACGACAACTCCATCAAGGCGATCATCGTTCATCTCAACACCCCCGGGGGCAGCGCCGCCGCCTCGGAGGAGATCTACAAGCAAGTTCGCCGCATTCGCGATGAGAAGAAGAAGCGCATCGTCGCCGACATCGCCATCGTGGGCGCTAGTGGAGGCTACTACGTGGCCTCCGGCGCCAACAAGATCTTTGCCGACGATGCCAGCGTGGTCGGCTCCATCGGCGCCATCATGGATTGGTACAACTACGGCGACCTGGTGCGCTGGGCCAAGCTCAAGGAAGAAGTGATCAAGTCGGGCGAGTTCAAGGACACCGGCGATCCGGCCCGCGAGTTGACCCCGGCCGAGCGCACTTATCTCCAAGGCATGGTCAACAACATGAAAGACCAGTTTGTCGCCGCCGTGGCCAGCGGACGCGGCCTGAAGGTGGAGGACATCATGCCCCTGGCGGATGGGCGCGTCTGGACCGGCCAGCAGGCCCTGCCCCTCAAATTGGTGGACCAGATCGGCGACTTCGACGCAGCGGTCAAGGACACGGCCAAGGCGGTCGGCATCCGGGGCGAGCCTTCGCTGGTGAGGCCCGCCAAGGAACGCCACAGCCTGCTCGACCTGATGTTTGGCGATGCTTCCACCTGGCTGCCGGACCGCGCCAAGCTCCTGCAAAAAAATCCCGGCTTCTATTTTCTCTGGAAGTGAGTATCAGGATTCCGGTACATTTCAACAGAGGCCAAACCTTCCGGCGAGCTCGACTTGCATATGTCCCATAGAATCTGAGATGGTATGCGTTCCTAGCACACAGAGAGAGAGACCATTATGACCAAAGCCGACCTGATCGATGAAGTCTCACGGCTGGCGGAGCTGACGCGCAAGGACAGCGAGATCATTGTCGAAACCATCTTCGACAGCATCGTGCGCTCGCTCCGCACTGGCGACAAGATCGAAATCCGCGGCTTCGGCAGCTTCCGCACCCGGCAGCGCAAGCCGCGCGTGGGCCGCAATCCCAAGACCGGCGACCGGGTGGAGGTCCCCGCCAAGAAGATTCCCTTCTTCAAGCCCAGCAAGGAACTGAAGGACCTGGTGAATACCGGTCGCAATGGCGTCGGTGCGCCCGCGGCCACTCCGCCCAGCCCAAGCTAATTAAACGAAGAAGTCAGAACTAAGAACTGCGGATCGCTGCTACTGGCGCTTCTGCGAGGTTCTTCAATCTTCATTCTTCAATCTGCAATCGTCACTCTTACTTTTGACTTCGTATTTCTGACTTCTTGATTGCAATCGCCCCCACCATCCTCCCCGTCACTCCCTTCTCTTTGCGATGCGAGAAGAACAGGTCGGTCCGGCAGGAGGTACACAAGTCCGAAATCCAGATGTTCTCTGCGCGGACTCCAGCCTGCAGCAACTGGCGCCGGTTCGCCTCCGCCAGGTCGAGGTGGACGGTGCGCGGCGGCTCGCCGTGCCCGGGTGCGCGCTGGTTCATGAACAGCAGGGGATACTTGCGCCGCACCGGGTCAGAGGAAAACACCTCTTCGAACAGCTCGTCGGCATAGGCGAACTGGGAGGCAAACCGGTCGCGAAAGTCCTCGCTCACCTCGTAACAGCAGCGCCGGATGCCCGGTCCAATCGCGGCCTTCAGGTCGGCGGGATGGCTGCCGAAGTGGCGGCGAAATTCGCCGACACCCTTTTCGACAATGCGCGCCAGGGTACCCTTCCAGCCGGCATGGAACGCTCCCACCGCTCGCCGCACCGGATCGGCGATCAGCACCGGCTGACAGTCGGCAACGCGAACTGACAACACGATGCCGGGCTGGTCGGTGATCAATCCGTCGCCTTGCAGCGGCCCTGCCGTGGCCTGCTCCCCGCGGTGGATCACGCTGGAGTGCACCTGGCGCATCGTAATGTGCGGCCAGTGTGTGTGGCGCGGGTCTTTGACCCGCGTACCCGGGTCGAAGACCCGGGCCACACGGGCGGGGCGCTCGCAGGCCCCTAATGCGTGGAAAAACAGCTCGCGATTGCATTCGACGTTTTCCCGTGTGTCCTCTGCTGTGATGCCCAGGTTCAGCGCGTGCCCACCATACGCCTCCGAAACACCGCCGAGCCGCGTGCTGAAGCCATGCAGCAGCCACGGAATGCCGGCCAGTGTGTCTGCGGTTATGACGGTGATGCCGGTATCCTGTGCGGGCGTGCGCGGACGACTTGCGGATTTGCCGATTTGCCGCATGGGTGTCTGTATTCAGCAGACCACCAAATCAGAAAATCGGCAAATCTCTTTCGCGTGCGACCCGCCTCGTCTATAGTTTCAGACTCGCCATGTACTCCGACTTCCACTGCCTCGACCGGTGGTCGCAAAAAGAAGTTCACTGCATGTACCAGGCGCTGATTGTGGCCATCGCCACTCGCCACGCCGATGCCGTGGACATCAAGTTCCTGGTGGATGGCCACCCGGTTTGGATCGCGCTCCCGCATCCTGCCTGGGGGGAATACAACAAGCGCACCGGCAAGGTCCTGTCCGACCCGCTGGCGGTGGAAGCGGCAGGCCACTACCTGAAATGGGCCGTCGAGGCGGGAGAAAACGGCGGGCGGGAGATGCACACCCTGTCGGTGGCCGAAACCTTGCGCCATGTGGAGGCCGTCCTCGAGGCCGAAAGGGCGGCCGCAAGTCAGAAGTAAGAAGACAGAATCAAGAGCTTGGAAGTCCACAAAGACACTTTACCCGGCCGCAGGCTTTGTCGCTTCCAGCGCACATTCGCAGCCTCCCAGCATCACCAGGTCGCACTGCTTGTACTTCTGACTCCTTAGTTCTGACTTCTCCTTCTGACTTCCCCGCTGGTTCACGCATCACAAATCACAGTGACCGTGGGCACATCGGGTCGGGGCTGGCTTCTCCACAATCGATGTTTCAAGCCCCGTGCCCGACTGCCTCAGGCCGGTCCACGGCGTAATTCATTTGGAACTCTCCCGCAACGGGTGCACAATACGAAGTTTGCAAGTCGAAGGAGACGCCATTATGTCCAGTCCTACTATGGAAGCGGTCGAAGTCACCGGCGGCGAGATCAAGAACCGCAAGCTGGCCGCCTGGGTCGACGAGGTAAAACAACTGTGCAAGCCGGACCGTGTTCACCTCTGCAACGGTTCGTCCGAGGAATACCAGACGATGCTGCGCCTGATGATCACCGGCGGCACGGCCATCGCCATGAACCCGCAGAAGCGCCCCAACAGCATCTTCGTGCGCTCCAACCCGGCCGATGTCGCCCGGGTTGAGGACCGCACCTTCATCTGCTCCAAGACGAAGGAAGAAGCCGGTCCCACCAATAACTGGGAAGATCCCGCCAAGATGAAGGGGATCCTCAGCGGCCTGTATCAGGGCTGCATGACGGGCCGCACCATGTACGTCATTCCCTACAGCATGGGCCCGATCGGTTCGCCGATCGCGAAGGTGGGCGTCGAGATCACCGATTCGCCCTACGTCGTCGCCAACATGCACATCATGGCCCGGGTCGGCACCCGGGTGATGGAAGTGCTCGGCGCGGAGGGAGACTTCGTCAAGGGCCTGCACTCGGTGGGTGCGCCTCTCGGCCCCAATGAGCAGGATTCGCCCTGGCCGTGCAACTCCGAGCACAAGTACATCTGCCACTTCCCCGACACACGTGAAATCTGGTCCTTCGGCTCCGGCTACGGCGGCAATGCCCTGCTCGGCAAGAAGTGCCACGCCCTGCGCATTGCCTCGGTGCAGGCGCGCGACGAGGGCTGGATGGCCGAGCACATGCTCATCCTCAAGCTCACCAACCCCGAAGGCCAGTCGAAGTACGTCACCGGGGCCTTCCCCTCGGCTTGCGGCAAGACCAATCTCGCCATGCTCATTCCCACCATCCCCGGTTGGAAGGTGGAAACCATCGGCGACGACATCGCGTGGATGAAGTTTGGCCCCGATGGCCGCCTCTATGCCATCAATCCGGAAGCCGGCTTCTTCGGCGTGGCGCCCGGCACCAGCATGCAGTCCAACGCCAACGCGATGCTGTCAGTGACCAAGAACTCCATCTTCACCAACTGCGCCATGACCCCCGACCTGGATGTCTGGTGGGAGGGCATGACGGAGAAGAAACCGGCCGAGCTGACTGACTGGCTGCGCCGTCCCTGGACGCCGGAATCGGGCCGCAAGGCGGCTCATCCCAATGCGCGCTTCACCGCGCCCGCCCACCAGTCCCCCTGCATCGCGCCGGAGTGGCAAGACCCGAAGGGCGTGCCCATCGACGCCATCCTGTTCGGCGGCCGCCGCTCCACAATCGTTCCGCTGGTTGTCGAATCCTTCGACTGGCAGCACGGCACCTTCCTCGGCTCCACCGCCAGCAGCGAGACCACCGCGGCCACTACCGGTAAGGTCGGCGTCCTGCGCCGCGACCCCATGGCCATGCTGCCCTTCTGCGGATACAACATGGGCGACTACTTCGCGCACTACCTCGAGGTCGGCAAGAAGGGTGGAGCGAAGATGCCCAAGGTGTTCTACGTCAACTGGTTCCGCCAGGACGAGAACGGCAAGTTCCTGTGGCCCGGTTACGGCGACAACAGCCGCGTGCTCAAATGGGTTTTCGAGCGTTGCGCCGGCAAGGCCAATGCGGTTGAAACCCCGATCGGCCGCATGCCCAGCCCCAACGACATCGATACTCGCGGTCTCAACATTCCCGCTGCCAATCTGGCCAAGCTGCTGAATGTCGATGTGCCGGGCTGGCTGCTTGAAATTCCGCTCATCCGCGAGCACTTCGAGAAGTTCGGCTCGCATCTCCCGCAGGGCTTGAAAGACGAGGTCAACAAGCTGGAAGAGCGGCTGAAGAAAGCGAAATAGTTTCAGTTTCCAGTTTCAGTTTCAGAGAGGGCGGCGCGAGCTGCCCTTTTTTATTTTTATTTTGATGATGACAGCAACTTCAAATGCGGCCCTCCGCTACAATCCGGCCATAGAGGACTAATGTCAGCGACCAAGGCGGAACCTCCAGCTGGTTGAATATCGACGAGGAATTGAGCGCGCATCGGTTTTTCGTCGTTCGTCTTTGGCGCTGGACCGATTACCTCCAGACAATACTTGCCAAACGGCACGGAGCCGGCATCAAACCTCCCACTTGAGTCGCTCGTTATCTCAGCAATAACCTGTCCGCAGCTCCAGCGGATTACTCCGAATGGTTCTTGTCGCTGTTTGCGTTCGCTCTTGCTGGGTTTTGCGTATTCCTCGTCTTTGCGCGCTAACAGGCGAATCTTAGCCATTGAAACGACTTGCTCATGGCGTTTCACGTCATGCTTGTGCCCCATCAGGGCGAGGTCACCGCTGCCAACTATGGCACCCTCAATCTTCTGTAGTTTGTAAGGCTGCTGGCCGCCAATGAAAACCAGGTCGCATGGGAATAGCGGAATCACAAAGAGGATTGTTACCACGCAGACAACTGCACTCTTCAATAGTTCACCTGCTGTGCCGTTTATACCAAAGCAGGCGCACGATTACTAACGTAACGTCCGTCCCCTCTGCAAGCCTGCGCGACCCAGACGTTCTCTCCTAGCAAGCCAAGGAGAGGACATGAAACGCAATTTCGCGATCACCGCCGTGCTGGTGCTGGCTCTCGCTTTCCTGGGAGTGGCGATGGTCACCGCCTACTCCGCGCAACCCGCCGACGAAGGCGCCACTGGCCCCTCGCTCACCATCTACAACCAGAACTTCGCGGTCATTCGCCAGCCGCTCCACCTAGAGCTGATGCCCGGCGTCAACGAGATCCACTTCACCGAGACGACGAATTTCCTGGAGCCGGATTCGGTGATGCTGCGCGATCCGCTGGGCCGACGCCAGTTGCAGGTGCTGGAGCAGAGTTTCCGCAACGATCCGGTCTCGCAGGAGCGGCTGCTCTCGCTCTACGAAGGCAAGACGATTAACTTCCGCGTGAAAGACGACAAGATTGTCGCCGGCAAGGTGATCCGCAGCGGCTACACGCGCCCGGTGTACGACTACCGCGGCCTCTACGCCAACCAGAATTATTACCAGCAGGCGGCAGGCGGCGGCGCGCCCATCATCGAGGTCGATGGTCACGTGCAGTTCGGGCTGCCCGGCCAGCCGCTGTTTCCGCCGCTGGCGGGCGATACCATTCTGAAGCCCACGCTGAACTGGCTGCTCGCGACCGACCGGCCGGGCAAGTTCGACGCCGAAATGTCCTACGTCTCCGGCGGCCTGCGCTGGGAGGCCGACTACAACGTGGTCGCGCCGGAATCGGGCGACGTGCTCGACATGATCGGCTGGGTCACGATCGACAACACCAGCGGCAAAACATTTGAACACGCGCGCGTCCGCCTGATGGCCGGCGACGTCAACAAGATCCTTCCCGGCGCGATGGGCGGCATGGCCGCGCGCAGCGAGGTCATGATGAAGGCCGCCGACATGGCGATGCAGCCGGCGGTTACCGAGCGCTCCTTTGACGAGTATCACCTATACACGCTCCAGCGGCCGGTCACCATGCGCGACCACGAGACCAAGCAGGTGGAGTTCGTCAGCGCTACCGGCGTGCGCTCGCAGCGGTTGTACGTCTACGACGGCGCGAACATCAACTGGAACCAGTATCGCGGCTGGTCATTTGAAAACATTCGCAACGATCCCAGCTACGGCACGCAATCGAACCCTAAAGTGTGGGTGATGCAGGAGCTGAAGAATTCCAGCGCCAACCATCTCGGCATCGCCCTGCCGCGCGGGCGCATGCGCTTCTACCGCCGCGACGAAGACGGCCACTTGCAGTTCACCGGCGAAAACATGATCGACCACACCCCCACCGACGAAACCATCCGCCTCTATACCGGCAACGCCTTTGACGTCGTCGGCGAACGCAAGCGGGTTGACTATCGCGTGGACACCTCGCGGCACACGGTGGATGAATCGTTCGAAATCAAGCTGCGCAATCACAAGAAAGAATCGGTTTCGGTGCGCGCGGTGGAGCACCTCTACCGCTGCAATAACTGGGAAATCGTGAGCCGCTCGCACGATTACCGGAAGCTGGACTCGAACCAGATCGAGTTTCCGGTGGTGATTCCGGCCAAGGGAGAAACCACGATTCGCTACGCGGTGCATTACACGTGGTAATTTGGCAGTGACGGTCCGCCCCATGTTTACACGAAGAGTGCGCGTCGAATTCGAGAAGGACGGCCGGCGGCAGCCGGCGCCGGTGAAGTGGCTGGACAACTTCGCTATGCGCAACTTCACCAACGACCAGATCTTTGACGATACGCTTCCCATCGCCGACGGACTGATGGAGATCGGGGCGCGCGTGCCGCTTGACCGGCTGAAGACGGCGATGGAGGACTGGTTCCGGAAAAAGGGATACTTGATGAAGGAGCAGGCGTTGGTGGTGACGGAGGGGAATCAGTAGTCAGGAGTCAGTAGGCAGTAGTCAGGAGTCAGTAGTCGGGAGTCAGTAGGCTAGCGCAGCATGGCGCTGTCTACCCCGCCCTCGGTGACCTTCAGCAGCATCAGGACCTTGTCGTCGGTGTGCACCCCGCCGAAGGAGAAGGTGTTGACGTCCTGGTGCACGGCGGCGACGATCTGCTCGGCCGCCTGGTGGCGATGGCGCGAGACGCACTCGGCGAGCCGCTCGCTGCCGTACTCTTCTTCCTGGAGGTTGCAGGGCTCGGTGATGCCGTCGGTGCACAGCACCAGGATGTCGCCGGGCTTCAGCTTGGCGGAGCCGCGAGTGTATTCGGAGTCCGGGAAGAGCCCGACCACCGTGCCTCCCGCCTGCAGCAGGCTGTACTCTCCGGTCTCGCCGCTCACCACCACCGGGGGAACGTGCCCGGCATTGATGTAGTGCAGGCCGTTGCGCCGCGTATCGAGCAGGCCGAGAAAGATGCTGAGGAACTTCTTGGATTTGGTGTCGTTGCAGATCATCTCGTTCAGCGACAGGGCCAGCACCTCAAGGGAATGAAGGTGCGTGACCAGCGCGCGCAGCGTGGCCTGCAGGTTCGACATCACCAGCGCCGACGACACGCCTTTGCCTTCCACATCGGCAATCACCAGCAGCAGCGTCTCCGGGCCGAGGCTGAGGAAGTCGTAGTAATCGCCGCCGACCTCGAAGCAGGGAGTGTTGGAGACCGCCAGTTCGTAGCCGGGAATCCGCGGCGGAGCGTCGGGCAGCAGGCTGCGCTGGATGCCGCGCGCCATTTCCAGTTCGCGCTCCATGCGCTGTTTTTCCAGCGCGGCGCGGTGCAGGCGGGCGTTTTCCAGCGCCATCGCCATGTGGCCCGAGAGTTTTTCCAGGAAGTCCTGATCTTCCGCGGTGAAGCGGCCGCTCTTCTGGTTCAGTAGCTGGATGACGCCGACAATCTCGTCGTCCTCTCCCTTGTGGCGGATGGGCAAGCACAGCAGCGACCTGGTGTGATACCCGGTTTTCCGGTCGGTGCTGGGATCGAAGCAGGCAAGCTGGTAAGCGTCCTCCACATTGACCGGTTCGCCGGTGACGGCGACCGTGCCGGCAACGCCGGTGCCGAAGGGGAGCCGGATTTCCTGCTTCTCCATGCCCATGGCAACAATGGACCAGAGTTCCTGGTGCTCCTTGTCGACCAGGAAAACGGTGCCGCGGTCGGCATTGACCTCGGCGCGGGCGATTTTCAGGATCAGTTCGAGCAGCTCGGCCAAATCGAGGGTGGAATTCAGCAGGCGCGTGGCTTCAAACAGCGCCGAAAGCTGCTTGATAGTCTTTTGGTATTGCAGGGCGGTTGCTGTGGCTGTTTCCACGATCACCTGGTTCTCTAAGGGTGCGGCTACTATATGCAGCAGGGATGGAGTTGTAAATATAACAGTGTGGCGCGGGCGCCCTCGCCCGCGTTAGTAAGCCGGTTCTCTGATCCACAGCCAGCGGTAATTCTCCGGCAATGGTACCAGGCCGCGCCTGACGGGGTTCTGGCGGATGTACTCGACAGTTGCGCTGAACTCCTCGCTGCGTCGTAACACATGATCAAACGACTCCTCTTGCCAAACAGGGCCGGATCTATGGAGCGCCTTATTCACGGTGTGAGCTGACGATCCCTTCAGCGACTGGAGAATCTCGACAAGCGAGTAAGGATCGCCGGCATCGTCCAGGAGCGGAGTAAACAGCAGGTGTACATGCTCGGGCATGACCACGAACGCGTACATCTCCAGCTTGGTTCCGTTGTCATGCAAACAGTGCTGAACGACGATGTTTCAAATCGGCTCAGGTAAGACCTGTGACCCCCAGGTACGAAAGGTCACGAACAAAACCGCATCGTTCCCCTGCATGTGAGGAAGACGGCGATGATATTCATACGGTGCCGGCTTGGCCCTGTTCATGGCGTTCGCGGGCGAGGGCGCCCGCGCTACATTTACTTATCGTAGTGCAGCAGCGACACCACTTCGTATCCCGCCAGCTTGTCGCGTCCCTTGAGGAAGTCGAGTTCGACGATGAAGGCCAGGCTGGCCACTTTGCCGCCGAGGGATTCCACCAGCCTGGTGGTGGCCAGCGCCGTGCCTCCGGTGGCCAGCAGGTCGTCGACGATGATGACGCTCTGCCCCGGCTGAATGGCGTCCTTGTGCACTTCCAGCGTGTCGCTGCCGTACTCCAGCTCGTAGGTCCATTTGGCGGTCTCGGCGGGAAGCTTCTTGGGCTTGCGCACGGGAACGAAGCCGGCATTCAGGCGGTAGGACAGCGCCGGCCCGAAGATGAAGCCGCGCGCCTCGATGCCCAGCACCAGGTCGACGCGACGGCCGATGTAGCTCTGGCCGAGCGAGTCGACCAGCTTGGCGAAGCCGACCTTATCTTTGAGCAGGGTAGTGATGTCGTAGAACAGGATGCCGGGCTTGGGGAAATCGGGGACTTCCCGAATCAACTGCTTGAGGAACTCGCAATTGGTGGGCGCCTGCTTGACCAGCGGCATTACCACGCTCCTTCAATGCGGAATGTGTGCAGCCCTTCCACCGGGTTGGCCTCGGACTCCTCGACCTGGTCGACGCGCGCCGCCCGCGGCCCCTGCTGCAGCCGGCGGCGAAAGTTGGAATGCTGCTCACGCGTCCCGGTGGCCAGCACTTCGACGTTGCCATCGAAGGTGTTGCGCACCCAGCCGTAAATGCCCAGGGTGTGCGCCTCGCGCTCCACGAACCAGCGAAAACCGACACCCTGCACGCGTCCACGCACCAGGTAGAGGCGAGTCTGAAGCGGCGGCTTGGATTCCGATGTCATGCGGCAAACGCGGGAGTATCGCACACGATGGTAAATTTGAAATTCTAAAAATTTAAAATTTCAAATGTCTTGATGCGGACAAGCTATGCGCGCGAAAGGTATGCTCCCTCGCTGGTGTCCACGCGTATTTTTTCACCCTCGTTGATGAAGGGCGGCACCTGCACCACCAGCCCGGTTTCGGTCTTGGCCGCCTTGGTGACGTTGGTGGCGGTGGCGCTCTTCAGGCCGGGCTCGGTTTCCACCACGGTCATCTCCACGGTTTGCGGCAGCTCCACGCCCACCGCTTTACCGTCGAAGAACTCAACCTGGATCTGCAGGTTGGGAATCAGGTAGTCAGCGGCATCACCAAGAATGTCCTTGGTGAGGTGGGTCTGCTCGAAGCTCTCGGTATTCATGAAGTAGTAGGCGTCACCGTCGTTGTACAGGTACTCCATCTGGACTTCGTCGACGGTCACTTTATCGATGGCATCGCTGGAGCGGAAGCGATACACGAACATCGCGCCGGTGCGCAGGTTGCGCAGCTTGGCCTGGATAAAGGCGCGCAGGTTGCCGGGAGTGCGGTGCTCGACGCTGAACACGCCATGCAGGTCGTTGTTGTGCTTGATCACCATGCCCGGACGCAGTTGGGTGGCTGGAATCGCCATGCTGGTACGTTCTCCTCTGAATCTCTCGTGTTGGAAGGCAGAATCCGGCGACGGGAGCACCGGCTGGCCAATGCAGACCTCAACCCTCGCAAGGCAAACATTGCATTGTACCTTACGGCGCGAAAGGTGGGAAATTCCCGGTTCGTAGCTGCCGACTATTTAGGTCGCACAGACAACGATTTGCCGCGGCTGCTTTTCTAACTCAGCAGGTAATGGATTTGTGCCCGGGAGGAGTGTCATGAAGGTCAGCGAGATCATGACCGGGAAGGTGGCGACCGCGTCGCCGGACACGACGCTGGAAGCGATCGCCGTCATGATGAAGGACGAGGACACCGGCGCAATCCCGGTGGTGGAGGATGACGAACTGATCGGCCTGGTGACCGACCGCGACATCGTGCTGCGCGGCATCGCCGAGGGATTGGACGTCACCGCAACCACGGTGGACACCATCCTGAGCGATGAGCTGGAGACGGTGGAGCCGGAGGCGGACGTGAGCGAGGCTTCGCGGCTGATGTCGCGCAAGCAGATCCGCCGACTGCCGGTGGTCGAAAACGGGCGGCTGGTCGGCATCGTGTCGCTGGGGGATATTGCCGTGAAGGCGGGCGAGCAGGATGCCGCTGGCGCGCTGGAGGACGTGTCGCGCGGGGTGAAGACGCGAAAGCCGCAGGCGCGCGAAGGCGGCAGTCGACGTGCGAAGCAAGCAGGCGGTCGGCAGCACAACGTCATCCCGATACGCAACCAAGGAAAGAAGTCGAGCAAGCGGCGGGCGAGTTAGAATCCTGATTCGCGAATGCCACGCAGAACTCAAGGAGAGGTGCCCATGACTGACTACGAGCATTTCGGCGACTATCAGCCTTCCGATCGCAGTTCGGCAGGGCTTGCCATCACCTTTTTGTTTATCGGGCTGGGAGCGGGCGCGCTGGCGGCGCTGTTGTTCGCGCCCAAGACCGGCAAGCAGGTCCGGCGAGACCTGCGCCGCAAATACGAGACCGCCCGCGACGTAATCGAAGACTGGCAGGAACAGGCCGAAGACGTGATCGAAAAGGGTTCGGAGTGGGCCAACACCGCCAAGGATTGGGCGAATACGGCGAAAGAAACCGCCCGGGACAAGGTGGCGCCGTTTGCCAAGGCGGTGAAAAGGTAGTCGGTAGTCGGTTGTCGGTTCTCGGTTCGTGATCTATCGATTTGCTGAGCGCCAGGCCGACATACAGGGCAAAAAGTGGGAAAACAAAAAGCGCGGGCCGCAACCCGCGCTTCACGTTTTCCTCTCGATCTCGTCAGTACAGCCGGAAGTTCACTTCCACGTTGATCTGCACCGCGACTGGATTTCCGTTTTGGCGGGCCGGTTCGAATTTCCAGCTGCGCACCGCTTCGATCGCTTTTTCGTCCAGGCCCATGCCGAGCGTGCGCTGCACCTTGATTTCGCGCGGGCGTCCGTCAGGACCGACGACCACCCAGAGCACGCAGGTGCCCTGGTACTTCGCCTTGCGCGCTTCTTCCGAATATTCCGGATCGGGCTGCGTAGAGCATCGCTTTCGGCGCGCTCACGCCGCCGCCCACGCGATAGGGTCCACCACCGATGCCGCCGCCCCATCCCGGGCCGACGCCGGGGCCGCGTCCTGAACCGACGCCGCCACCACTGCCGCTGCCGATGCCTCCACCGCTGCCGGTGCCGTTCGACGGCGGACCGAGCACGTTGGAAAGCGGGTCACCCAACTGGCCGGTCTGTGGCAGCTTGATGTCCGGCGGAACCACCACCGTGGGTACCATGGGAAGCTTGGGATCGCTGTTGCGGATCACCACCGCCGGCGGCGTGAACTGTTCGCGCGCCAGCTTGGGAAGAGCGCCCTTGCTCGCGGCAAGCTTGTCGCGATCGCCACCCCCGCCGCCACCGCCCGCCTTGGTCGCCGAAGGCGGCAGGATGTAAGGGCTGATATCGGTGACCACGCCGGTGACCGCAACCTTGATGTCCTGACGATGGCTCACCAGGAATGAGCCGGAAATCAGCAGGAGCACCGCCATCAACGTGTGCAGAAGAAACGAGACGACAAAGTTGGTGGGTTTGGTGCCGTAGGTCGAATACTCCAGCCCGAACAGAGTGGGCATGAAGTCGTGCGACGCGGCCTCCGCGGCATTGAGCGGTGCTTTCTTTGCCCCTGGAGCAGACATTCTCTTCCCTGCAAGTATAGACCTGATTCAAGATCAAAGGTTTCACAAAGTTTATGCCTGTGGGTCCACTGGGCACGAAAGTGGAGTCCGGAATGCCGCGTTATCCGAGGCGGAAAAAGCAGAGACCGCGTGGTCGAGCTAGCGGAAGATCGAGCTGAAGAAAGAGCCGATTTTTCCGAAGAAGCCTTTGCTCTTGGGCGCGGCGCGCGCCACCATAACCGGCGGAACGGGTGCGAGCGGCATGGGCAGGGCCGCGACGCCTTCTTCCGGAGGCGGCAAGAAAATGGGTAATGGCGGCATCCAGTTGAACTTCAGTTTTACTACCTGGGCAAGCGGCGCAGGTCCGGGATCGTTGGCGCTGAAGTAAAACGGAGCGTCCACCTGGACGTGGACCTCCTTGCTCGAAGGAGGCGGGAGCGGGGCGGTGGTGGAATCGGCAACTGGCGGAGTTTTCGGCGGGTAGAGCGGAATTGATAACGATGGGGGCACAGGTTTGGTCACGCCGGCAATCCTGGAAACATCCGGAGCGGCGGGGGGCGGAGGCTCGGGGACAGCGGCGCGTTGCACCGGCGGCGGCGCCGGACATCCGCACTCGCCCACCACGTGATCGGGAGAAGACAGTTTGCCATTGCGAAACACGACCTGCTCGTCGGGCTTCACCTGGTAGGTGCCGTCGCCCATCAACTCGGAGATGATGACGGAGGCGGTGTTATTGGCCAGCGGGCGCACACAGGTGTTGCCGCGCGCGTCGGCGCCGACCGCAATGTGGAACTTGCCCGGTCCGGCGAGCAGGATGCGGAAGTCGGGGGTGACGATGGCGTCGGCCGAGGCGGCCAGGGAGTAGTCGGCCTCCACCCCGCCGGCATTCATGCCCAGGATGAGGTCGCGCCCGCTGTGGCTGCTGCTGATGGAGAGACTGGTACGCGGACAAACGCGAACTTCGCCGCCGCGCGAAAGGCGCAACAGCGCCGGCGCCTGGCCCGCGCCGATCGAAGACCCGCTCATCACCTGCATGCCGCCGGCGCCCAGTTGCACGGCGCCCTTCACGCTGGCATCGGAGGCGAAGATTTCGCCGATGATCTTGGGCGCCGCCTCCTGCTGCGAGGCGCTGGGAATCGCCAGCAGGGCGGCGAGCGCGCACAGCATCGCAAACCGGCGTGCAGAGAACATTGCTGCTATGGTAAACGGGCGGGCGCGGAAGTGAAAGTTGTTGATCGCAGTCGGTGCTCGCGCGCGCAGGCGCGGGACGGCGGCGCTTATGGCTCCGCCAGAAATTCGTAACGCTCGATCACCGCGGCGATGCCCACGCGACCGCCGGGTTCCTGCGGTTCCACGCGTACCACCTTGCCCTTGCAGTGCACGCGGATGCTTTCCGTGAGCGTGATCTCGGGCGGGAGAGTGAGCGTGAACTCGATTTCCGAGCCCTCGGTGACGCTGGAGTCCAGGTAAAAACAAATGCCACGGGCGCTGACGTCGCGGGTGTGCGCAGTTTTCTCGCCGCCCGAGTCGCTGAACTTGACCGTGACCGGAAGCCGCAGGGAGAAACGCCTGGTTGAACGCTGTTCCCTTTGGGGTTGAGCCATGGGTACCCTCCGCTGGCGTAAGCATCTCTTCCCGACTTCAAACTGTCAAGCATTTCGTCCGCTGATAAAGGTAGTAACCGGCCGGTAGGGGAGCGCATTCCCATTGCGGCCTGGGGGCCGGTTTGCCCGGGATTTCCGGCGCCCTCACAGTCGCAGGAAATTGCGCAGAAGTTCGCGGCCGTGCTGGGTGAGGACGCTCTCGGGATGGAACTGCACGCCTTCGACCGGGTAGTGCTTGTGCCTTAATCCCATAATGACGCGAGTTCCATTCTGGTCAACGGTGTGGGCGCTGACTTCCAGTTGTGACGGCAGGCCCTCCTCGGCCACCACCAGGGAATGATAGCGGGTGGCCTGCATCGGCGAGGGAAGACCGCGGAACAGGGTGCGTCCGTCGTGCTCCACCTGGCTGGTTTTGCCGTGCATCAGGTGGGTGGCGCGGACCACTTGGCCGCCAAAGGCCGCGCCAATCGCCTGGTGTCCGAGGCAGACGCCCAGCACCGGGACCTTGCCCGCGAAGTGGCGGATCAAATCGATGCTGATGCCGGCCTCCTGCGGGGTGCACGGGCCGGGAGAAATCAGGATATGCGAGGGCTTGGATTCCGCGATCTGCTCAACCGTCGTCTGATCGTTGCGGCGGACCACGACCTCCTGCCCCATTTCTCCGAGGTACTGGACCAGGTTGTAGGTGAAGGAGTCGTAATTGTCGAGAACGAAAATCATGGCGCAGCCACGGATAAACACAGATCAACACTGATCAAGGACGATTATTTCAAATCAGTGTTCATCTGTGTTGATCAGTGGCTAATCCTCGAAATTTCCACCGCCCGCACCAGGGCCTGGGCCTTGTTGAGCGATTCCTGGTATTCGCGCTCGGGGACCGAATCGGCCACGATGCCGGCGCCGGCTTGCACGTAAGCGCGCTTGCCCTTGAGCAGCATGGTGCGAATGGCGATGCAGGAATCGAGATTGCCGGCGAAATCGGCATACAACACCGAGCCGCCGTAGACGCCGCGGCGCACCGGCTCCAGCTCCTCGATGATTTGCATGGCGCGCACCTTGGGAGCGCCGGTCAGGGTGCCGGCGGGAAAGCAGGCCGCGAAAGCGTCGAGGGCGTCCAGTTCGGGTCGCAGCTTGCCTTCGATGGCCGACACCAGGTGCATGACGTGCGAGTAGCGCTCCACGTACATCAGGTCGCGCACCCGCACCGAGCCGTACTCGCTCACCCGGCCCAGGTCGTTGCGTCCCAGGTCCACCAGCATGACGTGCTCGGCGCATTCTTTTTCGTCATGGCGCAATTGTTCTTCCAGGCGAAGGTCTTCCTGCTCGTCGGCGCCGCGCGGCAGGGTGCCCGCGATGGGGCGGTAATCGAGCTTGCGCCCGGCCACGCGCACCAGCATCTCCGGCGACGAGCCCAGCACGGTCATCTCGCCGAGGCGCAGAAAATACATGTAGGGGGAAGGATTCACGGTGCGCAGCGAGCGGTAGATATCGAATGGCCGAGCTTGCGGATTCAGCGAGAGGCGCTGCGAGAGCACCACCTGGAAGACGTCGCCGGCGGCGATGTACTCCTTGGCGCGCCGTACCGACTCCAGGAACCCGGCGCGCGTGGTGGAGGACTGGGGCTTGACTTTCTTCTCCGGCGGGGTGTCGGTGGTGGCCAGGTTGCTTCGGACGCCGCGAGCCAGTTTGCGTTCCAGCCGCGCAATGTCGCGAGCGGCGCGTTCGTAGGCGCGGCGCGGCTGCTCGCCTGAGACGTCGGCGCAGGCGATGATGTGGATCTGGTGGCGCACGTGATCGAAGGCCAGCAGCCGGTCGAAGAACATCAGCACGCAATCCGGCACGTGCAGATCGTCCTGGGCCTGCGCTCCCAGACGCTCCAGGCTCCGCACCGTGTCGTAGGCGAAGTAACCGACCGCGCCGGCGGTGAAGGGCGGCAGGCCGGGCAGATCGGCGGGCACGTGTTGACGCAACAGTTCGCGCAATGCCTGCAAAGCGCCTCCGCTGCGTTGCTCACGGCGCCGGCCACGCTCGAGCACGACTTCATCGCCACGGCCGACCAGGCGCATGTACGGCCTGGCGCCCAGGAAGGTGTAGCGTCCCACCTTTTCTCCGCCTTCCACCGATTCCAGCAGGAAGGCATGCGGCTCGCGCTCGGCGACGCTAAGAAAGGCAGAGACCGGGGTCAGCAAGTCGGCGCTCACCGACTTGACCACCGGCACCAGGCTGGCGTTCTTAGCGAGACGAAGAAATTCCCGTAAATCGGGGCGGAGCATGAGCTTGGTTAAGGTCCTGGCGTGAACCGAAGATTATATGACCACCGAGGCTACCGGTTTCTGGGCGGAGATGAATTTCGGCCGTGAAGTGCTTCGGAAATGTTAGAGATTGGGAGAAATATCCCGTCCGCAACCATCCTTCCCGACCAGGGACCAATTGCCACTCACCAATGCCTTTATTAACTACTTCGGAACCGCGCCCTCGGCGCCGGTGGGTCGATTGACGCTGCCGCGAAAATCTAGCATATACTTGCGCCACTTATGCTCGTTTGATCCTGTTTGTGGGCGAGAGCCTGGCTCGCCATCCTTGGCAGTGCCGAGGCACAGGAGAGAAGGCGCAGCGGGAGGCGCATGCACGTCAAGTTCTGGGGAGTGCGGGGCTCGACCCCGACGCCTCAACCCGAGAACATGCGATACGGGGGGAACACCTCCTGCGTGGAGGTGCGGATCAACGGCAGCCTCTACGTGTTCGATTGCGGCACCGGCTTCCGCAACCTGGGCAAATCGCTGAGCACCGAGTTCAGCGGCAAGCCGATTCACGCGCATATCTTCATCTCGCATTTTCACTGGGACCACATCCAGGGCATCCCCTTTTTTGGGCCGCTCTACGAGAGCCGGGACAACTACTTCTTCTTTCACTCCTCCAGCCGCAGCCGCGGCCTGCAGCGCGCCATCGAGGAGCAGATGGCCGACCCCTATTTCCCGGTGGACATGACGGAAATGGCGGCGCACCGCAATTTTTACGATATCGAGGAAGACCGCATTTCGTTTGACGACGCCATCGTGCAATCCATGTGGCTGAACCATCCCCAGGGCTGCCTGGGATTCCGCCTGGAAACCAAGGAAGGCACGCTGGTGTACGCCACCGACAACGAACCAGGACATCCCGTCTTCGACAAGAACGTGCGCAAGCTGGCCGAGGGCGCCGACATCCTGATCTACGACTCGCAATATCTGCCGGAGGAATACGAGGCCAAGAAGCGCGGCTGGGGACACAGCCACTGGCGCGAGGCGATCAACATCGTCATGGAAAGCGGCAGCAAGGAACTGGTCCTGTTCCACCACGACCCCGACCACAGCGACGAGTGCATCGATTCCATCGTCAAGACCGCGCGCGAGCACTACCCCAAGGTGCGCGCCGCCTGCGAAGGCATGGAAATCCAACTCTAGTTCCCCGCCGGACATCTAAGCGCAGTTGTCAGCGATCCAGGCCGCGAGGTCTTCTTCGCTCATCCGGCCGGATGCCAGGTCCATGAACGCCTGGTAGGCATCTTCCTCGCTGGCGTTGATTTCGATCCCGTTGACATCAAGAAACGCGAACGCAATCACCAGCGCCATGCGCTTGTTGCCGTCCACAAAGGGATGGTTCTTGACGATGCCGAAGGCGTACGCGGCCGCCAATCGCGCCGGCGATGGTTTCTTCTTTGCGTAGGCCAGCAGGTTTCGCGGGCGCGCCAGCGCGGATTCCAATAACCCGCGGTCGCGTACCCCTGGCGCTCCGCCAAACGAGACGATCTGCAGGTGGTGGAGGACCAAGGTTTCAGGAACACCAATCCAAACCGGTTCCTTCATTCCGCCAGCTTGCGCAGCGCGTTGCGATACTTGCGGGTTACTCGACGGCCGGCGTCTACCACTTTTGCGAACTCCGGCCTGAAGGGGGTCAACTGCACGCCTTCAGGGGTCTCGCTGATGTAGAGCATGTCGCCCTTCTCGATTTGCAAATGCTGCAGCACCTCCTTGGGAAGGACGATGCCCACCGAGTTGCCGACCGTCGTGACTTTGACCGTAGCCGCCATACCGCACCTCGCCGTTATAATGTCTATTATAACAATTCTTTCGGCAATCGTATCCCAGCGTTGCGACCACGTTCAAGCGGCAGATCAGCGGCCCGAATACGGGTGTGGTGGTTCAATGGACAGGTGGCGTAAGGCTTGCGCGGCCAGCATGAATCTCCTTGTGGTAGAATGGTAGACATAGCAGGCAGACAGGTAGACAATTCAATGAGCCTCAACATCAAGGACAAACAAGCGCACAAGCTGGCGAGCAAGCTGGCCAAGGCCACGGGCGAGAATATGACGCAGGCGGTCACGCAGGCGGTCCGCGAACGCCTAGACCGGGTACAACGTGAACGCGGACCGGCGCTCGCCGATCGATTGCTGGAAATCGGAAGGGATTGCGCCGCTCACCTCAAAGAACCGTTTCGCTCCGCCTCCCACGGAGATCTGCTCTACGACGACCAGGGTCTGCCGCGATGATTCTGGATACCTCGGCGCTGATCGCGATCCTGCGCGACGAACCGGATGCCGCTGCCTACGCCACCGCGATTGCCGAGGCTGCGGTGAGGCGGATTTCCGCTGTCTCGTATGTCGAATGCGCCGCCGTCATTGATGGCAGCCGTGACCCGATCGCCAGCCGCCGCTTCGACGATCTTTTGCGTGAGGCGGCAGTGGTCATCGAGTCCGTCACCGAGGAACAGGCACGGACCGCCCGTGAGGCATATCGCGACTTTGGCCGCGGCAGTGGTCACCGGGCAAAGTTGAATTTCGGGGACTGCTTCGCGTATGCACTTGCCAAAGCGATGAATGAGCAGCTCTTATTCAAGGGCGACGATTTCAAGCACACCGACGTCAAGCCAGCTCTGACCGGCTGAAAAGCCTTGCCGGCTCAGCGGCGGTTCGCGTTCAACTCATTCTGTCCCCGCCACTCCTTGCGTACACCAACTGCGCCTCATATACTCGCTGGTTTGCCCGCCGGGGCATGTCACAACCGCGGCGGACTTGCGGCATTCGGGAGATCCTCATGAGCACCATGACGCTGGAGCAGGAGACCAACCCTTGGGAAGCGCAACGCGCGCGCTTCGAAATGGCGGCGCACAAACTGCAGCTCGACCCGGGGTTGATGAAGGTGCTCAGCCTGCCCACCCGCGAAATCATTGTCCATATCCCGGTCATGATGGACAGCGGCAACCTGGAAGTATTCACCGGATTCCGGGTGCAGCATTCCATCGCGCGCGGCCCGGGCAAGGGCGGCATCCGTTACGCTCCCGACGTCTCGCTGGATGAAGTGCGCGCCCTGGCCAGCTGGATGACCTGGAAATGCGCCGTGGTCAACATCCCGTTCGGGGGCGCCAAGGGCGGCGTCATCTGCGATCCCAAGAAAATGTCGATGGGCGAGCTGGAGCGCATGACCCGGCGCTACACCGCCGAGCTGATGGAATTTATCGGACCGGAAAAGGACGTTCCCGCCCCCGACGTCAATACCAACGAGCAGGTCATGGCCTGGATCATGGACACCTACTCCATGCACATGCGCCAGACCGTGACCGCGGTGGTGACCGGCAAGCCGCTTAACATGGGCGGATCGCGCGGGCGCCGCGAGGCCACCGGGCGCGGCGTCATGGTGGTGTGCGACGAGGCGCTGAAAAAGCTGAAGCTGAACCGCGACGAGACGCGGGTGATCGTGCAGGGGTTCGGCAACGTCGGCTCCAACGCTGCCCGCCTGATGTTCGAAGCGGGCTACAAGATCATCGGCATCGTGGAGTACGACGGCGGCCTCTCCAATCCCAACGGGCTCGATATCGACGCGCTGTGGGAATACCGCTACCGCACCGGCAATATTCACGGATTCCCCGGCGCGGAGCCGATGGACCCGCAGGAGCTGTTTGTCAGCGAGTGCGACATCCTGGTCCCGGCCGCGATTGAGAACGTGATCACCAGCCGCAACGTCCAACGCCTGAAGTGCAAGATCCTGTGCGAAGGCGCCAACGGGCCCACCACCGCGGCGGCCGACGAAATCCTGGCCGAGAAAAAGATCTTCGTCATTCCCGACATCCTGGCCAACGCCGGCGGCGTCACCACCTCCTACTTCGAGTGGGTGCAGGACCGGCAGGGATATTTCTGGAAGGAATCCATGGTCAACGAGCAGCTGGAACACATCATGCGCAGCTCGTTTGAGGACGTGGTGCGCTACGCCGAGACGCACAGCGTCAACAACCGCATTGCCGCTTACATGCTGGCCATCGACCGCGTGGCCTACTGCATCAAGCAGCGCGGAATCTACGCCTAAGGGGCATTCCTGGGCCCGAAATGCTTCCGCTCCGCGGTCCCGCGCTTGCGCGTTGCTTTGCCCGGAAGCGTGGAGGATAATCTAAGCTCGGGTTTGCTAACGGCTAACGGCGTGCCGCGCACGCGATGACAGTCACGCAAGCCGCGGTTCCGAAGTGAATCTGCCGAACTACATCACGCTCACTCGCATCTTCAGCGTTCCGGTGCTGATCTGGATCCTCTCCAGCAGCCGCTTTGCCACGGGAGTGCATGGCGAGCGCGAGCTGCTGGCCTCGGCGGTGTTCATTGCCGCCTCCATCACCGACGGGCTTGACGGCTACCTCGCGCGCCGCCGTCACCAGATCACCACCATGGGGATGCTGCTCGACCCGCTAGCCGACAAGCTGCTCATCGCCGCCGCCTTCGTCACCCTGGTACAGTTGAACCCAAGTGTGGTTCCCGCGTGGATGGCGGTGGTCATCATCGGGCGCGAATTCCTGGTCAGCGGGCTGCGATCGATTGCCGCGCAGCAGGGCTTCACCATCGACGCCAGCGATCTCGGCAAAGTCAAAATGGTGGTGCAGATCGTGGTGGTGGTGCTCTGCATCCTGGATCACCGCTGGATGGAGTGGGATTTCGGCCGCTTTTTCTTTCCCATCAATGTGCTCGCCCGGGTGGGCATCTGGTTCATGGTGACGCTGTCGCTGGTGTCGGCCGGGGACTACTTCGCCGGCTTCTGGGCCAAGATTGACCGGCAGGTGGTGCGCCGCCAGCGGCGCGCATTCATCCTCAGCCGCCGGAGAAAGCGCGATGTCGCCACTACCTAGCGGCGCCGCTGCGCAAGCTGCTCTCCGGCCCGCGCCATACTCCAGCGAAGAGCGCCGGATCCTGCTCCAAGTGGCGCACCAGGCCATTGAGGCGCGCCTGGCAGGCGTTGAACTGAACCTCATCGCGCCCTGCGCGCACCTGGAGGAAAACTGCGGCGCCTTCACCACCCTGCATCTTGACGGCGAACTGCGCGGCTGCGTGGGCTACGTCTTCCCGCTCTACTCTCTCTATCGCACCATCGCGGAAACCGCGGTGGCGGCGGCTTTTCATGACATTCGATTCCCGCCGGTCAGCGCCGAAGAGGCGCCGCGGCTGAAGGTGGAGATCAGCGCGCTCTCCCCGCTGCGGCCCATCGTGCCCGAGCAAATCGAGATCGGACAGCACGGATTGGTCATCACCCATGCCGGCCGCCGCGGCCTGCTGCTGCCGCAGGTGCCGGTGGAGCGCGGTTGGGACCGGCTCACGTTCCTGGAGCAGACATGCATGAAGGGCGGCTGCGCACCCGATGCCTGGCAGCACGGCGCGGTCGTCGAAGCGTTCACCGCGGAAATCTTCGGGGAAGATTAGAGCTAACCTACCACGGAGACGCAGAGGCACGGAGGAACGAATCTGAAAACACTTTCTTCTCTGTGCCTCCGTGTCTCTGTGGTGAGTTAATCTTCTAGCGTGCGCACGGTTTTTCATGTCGACATGGACGCCTTCTTCGTTTCCGTCGAGGAGTTGTTCGACCCTTCGCTGAAGCAGAAGACGGTGGTCGTAGGCGGGCCGCGCAACGAGCGCGGCGTGGTCGCGGCCGCGAATTACGCCGCCCGCAAGTTCGGCGTGCACTCCGCCATGCCGCTGCGGACCGCGTCGAAACTTCTGCCGCCGGAGGCCGTCTTCCTCGAAGGCCATCCCGAGCGCTATCGGGAGTGCTCGCGGCAGGTCTTCGAGGTCCTGAAAAACTACTCTCCGGCGCTGGAAATGGCCTCGATCGACGAAGCGTACCTCGATATGACCGGCACCGAG
Organism: Terriglobia bacterium; assembly: GCA_963797035.1. Lineage (GTDB taxonomy): Bacteria > Acidobacteriota > Terriglobia > Terriglobales > Acidobacteriaceae > JAIQGF01. The sequence continues at coordinate 141,002 of CAWCOC010000012.1, read as the reverse complement.
CGCCTGCACGGGCCGCCCCTGCGCGCCGCCCACCACCTGCACGCCGAGATGAAGTCCACGACGCAACTGAACTGCTCCATCGGGATCGGCAGCTCGCGACTGGTCGCCAAGGTGGCCAGCGATCAGGCCAAGCGCAACGGCGTGCTGCACGTGCTGCCGGGCTGCGAGGCCGCGTTCCTGGCCCCGCTCGAGGTGCGCAAGATCCCCGGGGTCGGCAAAGTCACCGAGCAGAACCTGCACGCCATGGGGATTTTCAAAGTCGGAGACCTTTCCAAGCTTGACGACGCGCTGCTGGAAGAGCGTTTTGGCAAGTGGGGGCTGGCGCTGGCGGGCAAGGCGCGAGGCGAAGATGCCGGCGGCTGGTTCGATACCGAGATTGGCGAGGACAGCGGTCCCAAATCCATCAGCCACGAGCACACCTTCAACGACGATACCGCTGACCCGCGGCAACTGCAAGCTACCCTGGCTCGCTTGAGCGAGATGGTGGGCCGGCGCCTGCGTGAAAACCGGCTGTATGCCGGCGCCATTCAACTCAAGCTGCGCTACCAGGATTTTTCCACCATCACGCGAGCCCACACCCTGAACGCCGCGACGCAACTGGATACCGAAATCATCGAGCAGGTGCGGACGCTGTTCCGGCGCAACTGGCAGGCCGGACGCAAGGTGCGGCTGCTGGGCGTTCAGGCCTCGTCCCTGGAGGCCGCCGAGGGCCAGGTCGACCTGCTGGATGGCGATCGCCACCAGCGCTGGAAGCAGGCATTGTCGGCCGCCGACCGGCTGCGCGATAAGTTCGGCGAATCGGCAGTCTCGCTGGCCGGAGGCATGCGGGGTAATTTCCGCGAGCGTACCCACGAGAACCCGTCGGCGCTGCCGGGGAAGAGCAAGAACAAGACGAGAGATGGAAACATGTGATGGCTGCAGGCTTCGGGCTGCAGGCTTCAGGCTTCGGGCGGCGTATTTCACTTCCGACTGACCACTGATGACCAAAAACCGAGAAGCAATAAAAAAGCGGCGCACGCGGCGCCGCCTGGTCCCCCCTTATTCCCTTGGCTTGCTACTTCGATCCTTCCAGCTCCACCATATCGCCGACGGTCACGTTTTCCAGCGCAAAGGTGATCATCGCGGTGGAACTGGTCGGGGTCACGCTGAGCACGATCATCTCGGCCAGCGCGCGGCGGGGAAGCGCGGCATAGGTTGCTTTGGAGACGCCCGCGTTGTTTTTCTGGGTTTCTTCGCTTTGCGTCACCTTGTACGACAGGTCCTCGACCTCGTCCAGTTTCGCCGGGTCGTAGCTGCGGACGGCGCGGAAATAATCGCCCACCTTGACGCCCTTGTCCGCTCCGGCGCTGATGTAAACCTTCTGCCCGGTGCCGAGCAGGTAGTCGAAGTCTTTCGCCATGACGATGCGCGCAGTCATGCTACCCGGCTCTCCCGGAAAGCGCTCGAAAGCTGGTCTTGCCACGGAAGGCAAGCGGCGCCTTCTCCTGGAAGGGCACCACCAGGTCGCCGGGCACGATGGGCGAGCAGCTGAATTCCACTAGGGCAATCGCGGTCTTGCCGCGGATGGCCGTCACGCGCACGCGGCCCAGGTCGGCGTAAGGCTGTCCGACGGCGGCAATCGCAGCCACCTGCCCGGCATAGGAAGCACTTTGGTTGGGATCGCGTAATTCGCGAACCACCGACAGGCGACTGCCTTCCTGCAGGCCGCCGCCGTCCAGGAACACCGTGTCGCCCTGGTAAAATTGCGTCTGGTCCGGCGATTCAGCCCCGGCAATCACCAAGTTGCTCTTCGCCGCGGGCTGCTTGCTGATGAAGCCGGCGCAATAGATATCAGAATACGTGGGCGCCTGCACCCGTTCGATCAAGTTGGTGGTGGACTTGACCGGAGTGCTTTGCTGCGAAAACGCCAGCGGCGCGCACAGCGCCAGCAATAGTCCGAATCTCTTCATAACGCCTCCTCGGCGCACACAACATCTATCCGCTCTCAGACAGTATCGCGGCTCGAAGCTAGCAAACAGCTTACCGAGGGTCAAGGACGGCGGTGTTTACCGTTGTGGCACTCAAGCCGGGCATCCGTAAAAGGGACGGCGCAAATCGCGCATTGCATCTGCTATGGTGCACCTGTAAGATGCTGCGCACTCTCGGCTTAGTCTCGATGAGTACGGGAAACTCCAATTTCGTGCCGCGGCCATTGCCGCTTCGGCTGCCACGCGTCTGCGTGCCGGTGGCGGGGGCGTCGGCAGCCGAAATGATCGAAAAAGCCGAGGCCATGGTACGCGATAACTCCTTCCTGGAGTTCAGGTTAGATTACTTGAAAAGCCCCGGGCTGGCGCTTCCCCAGGTGCGCCGCTTTCTCGGCTCCCACCCCCAGGCGGTAGTCATCGCCACGTGCCGCCGGGCGGTGAATGGCGGCAAGTTCCGCGGTTCGCTGGCCGCCGAGATCGACCTCCTCACCAAGGCCGCCGCCAATGGCTGTCAGCTCATTGACTTGGAATTGCAGAGCGCCGCAGCCGCCAAGCCCGTCGAACTGGAGCGCCTGCGCGGCCAGGCTTCGTTGATCCTTTCTTTCCACGATTTCAAGGCGACGCGGAAAATTGAGCAGACGTTCGCCAGGATGCAGCAGTTTGCCGCCGACTATTACAAGATTGCCACCACCGCAACCACCCTGTCTGACAACGTAGTGATGATGAAGTTCCTCGAGCAGACCAGCAACACGCACTCCGTGGTCGGGGTGTGCATGGGCGAGCAGGGAATTATCAGCCGCGTCCTCGGCCTGCGCGCGGGCAGCGTCTGGACCTTTGCGGCCGCCAGTCCCGGGGAAGAAACTGCGCCCGGCATGATCACGGCCAAGATCCTGCGCGATGTTTACCGCATCGAGCAGATGGACACCGCGACCCGGGTCTATGGCGTGGCGGGAGACCCGGTGGCGCAATCCTTGTCGCCGCAGATGATGAACACCGCCTTTCGCCGCGAGAACGTCAACGCGGTTTACCTGGCGCTGCACGCCAAGACGCTCACCGACCTGCTCAAGTGCGTGCGCGAGATCCCCATCTATGGCCTGAGCGTGACCATGCCGTACAAGGAAGCCATCGCCGAGCATCTCGACAATAGCGACCCGCTGACCCAGAAGACCGGGGCGTGCAACACCGTGGTGCGGGCGCAGGACGGCAGGATTTACGGCTTCAATACGGATGTCGCGGGCGTCGTCCAGCCGTTGGAACAGCGACTTGCCCTGGCTGGAGCCAAGGTGCTGGTGATGGGGGCGGGAGGCGCGGCGCGGGCCGCGGTCTTCGGGCTGAAGGCGCGTGGGGCGGAGGTTTACATCCTGAACCGCACTCCGGCGCCGGCGCAGAGGCTGGCGCGCCAGGCTAAGGCCAAGGTCATCAAACGCGGCGACCTGAAGAAGTTGGCTCTGGACGTCATCATCAATGCCACGCCAGTCGGCATGGGCGACGCCAAGGCTTCGCCGCTCAACGAAAAAGAGATCACCGCCCGCTTCGTCATGGACCTGGTTTACTGCGACGAGGAAACCAGGTTCCTGCGCCTGGCCCGCGCCCGCGGCGCCACCGTGATTCCCGGCTGGGAGATGTTCGTCTATCAGGGAGCGCGGCAGTTTGAAATCTGGACAGGAAAGCCGGCGCCGCTCTCGGAAATGCAAAACGAAGTGCTGTCGGCACTCGCCGCGCGGGCGCGCAACGGAAACCATCAGAAGAAACGGTAGGAGGGTTGGCTCTTAGCTCTTAGCTTCTAGCTCTTAGCCTTAGCTCTTAGCTTTTAGTGCTAATTTTTAACCCTTGTCATGCTGAGCGCAGCGAAGCATCCATGCATTTGTTACGCGCCGCCGAAATGCATAGATGCTTCGCTTCGCTCAGCATGACAGGCCGTTTGAATTTGAGGACAAAGCACTGGGTTCTCAGTACTCATTTGCTAAGAGCTAAGAGCTAAGAGCTAAGAGCTAAGAGCTAAGAGCTAAGAGCTACAAGCTAAGTAAGCTAATACGCTCCAACTCACACCCTCACAATTTCCAACTGCCCGAGCGCATCCGGACCGCCGCGATGCCGCCGCTGGAAGGCGTGGCGGTACACCTCGTCGTATTTTGCGGCGACCACCTTGGGGCTGCGCGTTGCCTGCAAGTGCGCTCGCCCGCTGATGCCCAGGGCAGTGCGGAAATCGGGATTGCGTGCCAGGAATGCGGCGCGGCCCGCCAGGTCCCGCGCGTCCTGCTTGCGATACCACAGGCAGCCGCGACCCTGGGGCGTGACTTCGCGATGTTGTGGAACGTCGGCCGCCAGGACGGCGCACCCGTTGGCCAGCGCGCGGATGAGGACCGCGCCCGGTTCATCGCCGGCGGGAACGGAGGCAACGACGATATCGGCTTCCGCCATGGCATGCTCCCGCTCCGCCGCCCCGACCAGGCGGACAGACTCGGCCACGCCCGCGCCAGCCGCCAGCGACAATACCGCTTTGGCGGATTCGGGTGAAACTTCCAGCAGCAGGCGCACGCCCTCGATTTCGCTGGCCAGCATGGCGAATGCCGCAATCGCCAATTGCGCCTCGCGCGCATCACCGCCGGCATTGGGGACGAAGAGGGTAACGGCCTCGTGCCGATCATGCTCATGCTCGTGCAGAATTTCGAACTCGGCGGCCACCGCGGGATCGGGCGCCAGGAACAGGTCCTCGGCGGCGACGCCGCGCTGCAGCGCCTCCGACCACATGGCATGGGAATGGGTCACCACCGCACCCGCCCGCGACAACGCGAACTGTTCCGCGACGCGCAGGGAGCGCAACAGCCATGCTCCAGGCCGGGGTTCGATGCCGGCCCCGATCGCGAACGACAAGTCGTAGACCACCGGGACGGAACCGCGCAGCCCCGCCATGGCAGCGGCGAAACAATGCGCGTGCAGCACTTCCGCCCACCTGTCGGCTGACTCGCTGATCAAGCGTTGCCGCCAGCGCCGCACCTGCTGCCACTCATGCACCAGCGATAACGCCGTCGCCGGCGGTGCAGGCTCACTGAGCGGACGATACCAGCCGGCCGGCGTCAGCACCGAGGGCCGCATGCCGACTTCGATTTGCGCTTCCGCCACCCGGGCGGCCGGCGCCACCACGTCGCAGGCGTGGAGCACGCGCCAGCGGCGGATGGGACGCCCTTCTCCGGTGCCGCTTTCGTCCGGCCAATAGCGCGGGATCGCCGATAGCGAGAGGGTCTCAGCTTGGCTCACGAAGCCTCCCGCCGGCCCTTGCGCGGCATATCGGAATAGAGCACCACCTGGTTACGCCCGGCATGCTTGGCGTGATAGAGGGCGCTGTCGGCGGCCTCGATCAGGTCGCGCTTGAACTGCGCATCGAGGTCGAAGACCGCCACTCCGATGCTGATGGTCAGGTGCTCGGTGGCGTTCGGCGATCCGGCAAAAAACCGGGCTTGCTCCACCGCCCGCCGCAGCCTCTGCGCCACCAGCATGGCGCCCGGGGCGCTGGTTTCGGGCAGGATGAGCACGAACTCTTCCCCGCCGTAGCGCGCCACCGTGTCCACCTCGCGCATGTCCTTCATCAGGATCGAGGCCACGTCGCGCAGCACCTGGTCTCCCACGTGGTGCCCGTAGCTGTCATTCAGTTGCTTAAAAAAATCGATGTCGATCATGAGCAGCGCGAAATGAGTTTTCTTTCGTTCCGAGCGCTTGATCTCCATTTCGAGCTGCTGTTCGAAGTAGCCGCGGGTCTTCAGCCCGGTAAGAAAATCGGTGAATGCGAAGGTGATCAGGCCTTCGTTGGCATATTCGCGGGTCAACAGGTTTTCTCCCACCAGCGACAGGATCCACAGCAGTTGCGCGTCTTCGCGGGTGAAGCCAGTGGGGGAGGAAGAAAACAATTGCATCGATCCGAGCGAGCGGTTGCTCACCAGCAGGGGGACAATCAACGCCGAGGCGGCATGCACCGAGTGCAGCAGCGCGTCCGCCTGGATATTGTGGCCTTGCGTCACCAGCAGCGGCCGGCTGTATTTCGCCGCCCAGAAATTGAGGATGTTACCGCGGTCCAGAAACTCCTTGGGAGCCTGGTCGAAGCCGCGCGAGACGCGGAGATGGACCTGCTCCTCCGCCTCCTCCCAGAAATAAACCAGGGCGCGCTCGAAGCTCACGATTTCAGCGGCGAAATCGCACAGCAGGTTCAGGGTGGCGCTGAACTGCATGGGCAGGCCGGCCAGCATGCTCAGCCGCAGCACGACATTGATCTCGCGCCAGCGCTGCTGCACCGTCTGCTGGTCGAGCTCGGAAAACACTTCGACCACAAACATTTCAGGCGGACACGAATCCGGGGTTTCCAGTCCGAATGCCATACCCGAGGTGAGCACAGTTCAGCCCCCGCCTTAAGGCAAAGCACGCTCCGTACCACTTGTCCAATCGGCCATGTCCCGCCGATTATTCTACTTGTTCTCTGGGTGATGGAGAGCTGGCCGTCAACCGGAGGCTACCCCGGTCGCTGTTACATTTTTACTCATCCGAGCCTTCAACTCCCGAAGGTGAGTACCTTGCATCTTCATCACGGCATGCGCCTACCTAGGACGAACGGTGACGCCGCCCGGCTTCCCATGTAGAGAAGACGCATGGCTATTGATGGTGATGCGCCTGGCCGTTTATGGCATCGTTCGTGCAAACAATGTGCCTGGAACAGGGGCCAGGATGTGAGTCATGGGTTTCTCGAATGATGAGCAGGAGCTGATCGCTGAACTCAGCCACCAGATCAACAGTCCACTGGCCGCGATTCGAAACGCGCTTTACCTGGCCGCAAGCCAGACCGATGACCCCGCGTTACTCCGCTACCTGAATATCGCCGACGAAGAGGTCACCACCATCGTCGCCGTGCTGCAAGCCAATCGCGCCGTGATCGAGCAGACGAGCAGGCCGCCGAGCGATGTCTCCGGTTCTCTGTTCGCACCGCGCCGCGGCCTAGCCGTGTGGGCCACCTAAGCGCGCACGCACGCGCAATGGGTCTGGGAAAAGGCGGGTGCATGCGAGGCGCGCCGGACGGGTGGCGAATGAAAAGCGCAAGCTTACGCTAAGTCGATTTATCGCCAGTTGACCCCCAGTCAGTGTTTCTCGCTCGTTTGATTTGTAACCAGCCGAAAGGAATCGATGACCCGTGCTGCGTCCTTTGGCAAGGGTTGGCCCCTAGGCCGAGAAGTGGAAAAGATATAAAACCGGTCCTTTACGCAGTAGTACCGCTCACGCATCACGCTGAACGGATTTATGTTCCACTCGTACTCTACTCCCGGATGTCCGTCGATTGGGACATTTCTGAGCGACGATGCTATTGCTCCTTGAGCGTTACCGGTGAGAACGCCTTCCTTTAGCTGTTGCAGAATACCGTTGCAGTCACGCGCTTCATGTGGCACGCGGAGCGTCACTGCGTTGTCTGGAGAGAGCCGCACGGTGTACGCAGTTGAGTTCGAAATCTGCAAATCGGGATGCGCATTCGGTTCATGTGGAGCCTTCAATGCGAATCCGTCCCCGGCGTAGACGTATTCTTTCCACGTGGTCTTTGTCTGGGCGAATGTGGTACTGGCTAGAACCGCGAGCCAACTTAAAGCGCACGTTGCAACGAAAGCGCGTCTCATAAAATGTACTGTCCGGCTGACAACGAGCGATAACAGCTCTTATCGTAAGTAATCCCGAAACGGGAGTCCAGCCAGCGCCGGATTACTTACGCTAAGGCGATTTATCGCTCGTCATCTGCGTCTTCGCATTGGTCTCGATCGGCTATAGCTTGGCGGATTGCTGCTTCGATCAAAGCAGAGGCGTAAGACCAGAAGTCGCCAGCCGGATTCTTCGCGAACGTCCGAACAGCTTTCATCAATCCGATGTTTCCTCCCTGAAGTATCACCAATCTTGGAATTCCAGCGGAAGAGTACTGATTCGCGATGTCAACGACCATTGCCAGCCGGTTCTCGATCCACCTTCTCTCCGCAGCCTCATCGGCCGATCATCCCCGCGTCGTAGTCGCTGAAAAAGCGCGCTCTCCTCTTCGTCGGTTAAAGGCGGTACTTTGGCCAGTTCGCTCAGATAAAATTCGACTGGATCATCAGTTTCAGAGCTCATCAAGCCACGCGCCCTCAATCATTGTCGCGATAACAGGTCCTCGTCGTCAGTTACCGGCCAAAAAACGGATCACTTCCTGATGGAGAATCCCGTCCAGCCTCGAAAAGATGCCCGATTAGATGGCAGATCGCGATGAATCATTCGAGCAACGAGCAGCAATCGGAGCCGCGTCTCGCCTCTCACGCCATTCTGAGCCTTGATCATTGGCGATAACAGCCCTAATGAGATGGTCCGCCGCTGATCTCCGCTAGTGGGATGATGCAGAGCACAGGAGGATCATCGATATGAGTATAGCCTCGGTCGGCATTGACATCGGCAAGAACACTTTCCACCTGGTCGCACTGGACGCTCATGGCAAAGTCGTCGCCAGGAAGAAATTCTCCCGCCAACAACTGCTGGCCTACACCGCCCACCTGCATCGGCACTGATCGGCATGGAAGCCTGTTCGGGGGCGCACTTTTTAGGGCACCGCGATTCGCAACCAGGGCCACGAGGTGCGACTGATTCCGGCGCAGTTTGTGAAACCGTTTTTGAAGTCGAACAAGAATGACTTCCTCGATGCCGAAGCCATCGCCGAAGCGGTCGGGCGCCAGAACATGCGCTTCGTTCCCATCAAGACCGACGACCAGCTCGACCTGCAGGCACTCCATCGTGTGCGCGACCGGCTAGTGCAACGGCGCACGGCGGTGATCAACCAGATCCGCGGCTTTCTGCTGGAGCGCGGCATCACCTTCGCCCAAGGGCCGGCCAACCTCCGCCGAAACATGCCGTCGTTGCTGGAAGACGCCGAGCAGAACCTCACCCCACGCATGCGCCGCCTGCTGGCTTCGCTGTGGCAGGAGTGGAAGCAACTGGACGACGACGTGGAACGCGTCAGCGGCGATATCGAGCCAGATCGCCGAGCACGATCCCGGCTGCCAGCGCTTGCGCGAGATTCCCGGAATCGGGCCGCTGGTCTCCACCGCCACGGTAGCGGCGATCGGCAACGGATCGGCCTTCCGCCGCGGGACGCGAGTTCGCCGCCTGGCTCGGCCTTGTTCCCCAACAACACTCCACCGGCGGCAAGCCCCGACTGCTCGGCATCAGCAAACGAGGCAACGCCTACCTGCGGCGCATGTTCATCCACGGCGCGCGTGCCGTGCTGCTGATCGTGAAGTACGACACCGGCCGGCTGGGCCAGTGGGCGCGGGAGCTGGAGTTGCGAGCGCCGCGCAACAAAGTGATCGTCGCCGTCGCCAATAAACTGGCGCGTATCGCCTGGGCGGTGCTGTCCAGCGGCAACGAATATCGAGCCGCAGCCGTCACCGCGGCCTGAGTCTTTTTCCATGAAGTCTGCTAAGGAGAGTTAGGACGAAAGAACAGTCAAACGGCGTGCCGGAAAACCTGACTACGCTAATGGTCGCTTCTGACCGAAGCTCTTATAAGGACCAGCACGCGCGGATCATCATCGTGGCCCGGAGAAAAAACTCCAACTAAGAGGCCGGATACATTTACGCAGACTGTGCTATCGGCTTGCGACTCCTCTTGCAGTCAGGCGGCGGACCATACATTATCGTAATTAATCCAGCACCGGGAATCCAGTCTGTCTTGAACGGGGAATTCAGGCTTTCCGTGCCTGGTTCAGAGCCGTCTTGCGTTTTGGCGAGAGCTTCTCAGGCTGCACGCGACCCAAGATGTCCTGCCGATCCGTCGCCTTCAGAATCTCCAGCCATCGCTTGAACTGCTCGTTGCTGCCCCTGCCCGACACCAGCAGATCGATCAACAGTTCGTCCGCTTCTGCTGTGCGCAATTCTGCAAGACATCTCACGACGGCCACATCGATACCGGACGCGACGGTGAACGTGCCCATGTAGTACGCCAGCAGTGTCGCCGGGGTGACCGGAATCGCGACCGGCTGACGTGCCGCCAATTCGAGCAGTGTTTCCATTGCGGCCTGTCTCACGTCATGCGCGTGATCGAGAAGGCCGCTGTAGAGGTCGACCAACGCATCTAGGCTCCAGCCGGTGTCCTTCAGGGCAAGCATCTGCTGGATGCGCTCGTCTCGTGGGCCTCGCAACAGTCCATCCGTTCGTACCTGCCCGTCCCACATGGATTCCACCTGGTTCACGGACTTCCCAGCGCGAAGCACATTAACCGAGAATTTCCCCTTCTCCGACTGCTTTTTGCACCCTCGTCATGAACCTGCCCGACCGCGTACCTCAAATCCATTTCAGGAAATGCACTAATTCAGTTGCTCCCGGAAGCCAGTTCGGGCTAAAGTAAGTTGTTGGGCAAACGCCCTTGCCCAGATTTAGCAGTACCTAGCCGTAGTTTCCATTTGTAGGCCCATTCACCTACACCGCGAAGGCGCTGTCTTTCGCCTCCGCCCAGCCCGGAGAATCGATTATGGCATGGTACGCCTACTGCATCACCGAGCAGGACGCGTTTCTCACCAATGGCGCTCGTGCTCGCAGGCCCTTCACCGTAGCCGGCATGAAAGGCATCGCCGGCTCCCCCATCCTGGCTTACCCCAGCGGCGATTTTGCCGTGATTGTCAGCGAATATCTTCGCACCGGCGAATTGGACCAGACGGCGGTCCTGGAACACGCCCGCGTGATCAGCCAGTGCTTCCGCAACACCACCGTGCTGCCCTTCAAATTTGGCACCGTCTTTGACACCGACGACGCGCTGCGCCGCGCGGTGCGCGCCAATCGCAAGGCGTTCACCGAGAGCGTTGCGCGACTGAAGGGCAAGAGCGAAATGCACCTGAAAGTCGTGGTCCACGGCCAGTCGCTGCGCGACGTGCTTCCCGACGCCACGCTTCCCCTTGCGGCCGGCAGTGAATACCTCTGCAAGCTGCGCGAGATCGCCAGCCGCGACCGCGAACGCCAGAGCAAGGCGCGCGCCGTCTCCGTCCAGGTGCACAAGCTGTTCTTGCCGCTGGAAGAGGAAGTTAGCTGCAAGAAGGTCGATTCCGGCGGGCTGCTCATCGACATCGCCCACCTTATCGATTCCAAGGCGGTGGAGAAATACCACAACCGCTACAGCGCCGCCACCCGCCAATTGAAGGACTGTGAGGTCGCCATCAGCGGTCCCTGGCCGCCTTATCACTTCACTCCCGGGAAGTTGCGCACCGTAGGCGGAAACAGCTGAACCGGGCTGAACCAACATTTGCGATGACCTGGCCGGGGCACCTCGCCCCGGTTTTTTTTCTTGGCAGCGGACCTGCCTGGCCGGAGATGACCGTGCTGCTTGTTCGCACTTGCATGCCGACCCTGGTAGCCGCCGTGCCCGATTCTTGCATCCAACTGAGCAGCTACAGCCCTGAGCTGCCGGCCACTTCCCATGGTTTTACCTCGTGCCAAGATCCTCGTAGTCGATGACGAAGCCAACGTCCTGCTAACCGTCGCCGCCATCCTCGAACAGGAAGGCTATGACGTGAACTCGGCCCAGGGCGGCGAACAGGCCTTGCGCGCCATTCGCACCACTCATTACGACCTGGTTCTCACCGACCTCAAGATGCCCGGCATCGACGGCCTGCGCGTGCTGGAAGAGGTGCGCAAGATTTCGCCGTCCACCGTCACCGTCATGATGACCGGGTACGGATCGGTGGATTCGGCCTTGGAGGCGGTGCAGCGCGGGGCCTACGAATACCTGCTGAAGCCCACCGAAGTCGCGGACCTGAAGAGCGCCGTGTACCGCTCGCTGGAGCGCAAGCGGTTTTCCGAGATCGACACGCTTTACCGCATTGGCCGCACCTTGACCCATGCGCTGGATCCGCAGGCCATCGCCAGCGAAGTCACCGACGCCGTTCGCCAGGTATTGGGGGTGACGAACGCTTCTCTGGTGAACCTGACTTCAGCGGCCTCCGACCTGCTCACCGACCCGCTGCGCAATGTATCGCGCGATGCCACGGTGCTGCCGCGACTGGAACGCGGCCATGTCGTCTCCTCCACGGACGCGCTCGCGCCTCTCAACCAGTGGGCACTGAGTCGTGGCGCCGATTCCTACGTCTTCGTTCCCGGCCTGGCCAACGGCCGGCTGATTTGCGTGCTGTGCGCCGACAACGGTCCCAAGCCTTATGAATTCCACGCTTCGGCGCTGCGTTTCTTGCGCTCGCTGGCGGCGCAGACCGCGCTCAGCCTGTCGAACGCCGCCTTGTTTGCCGAGTTGCAGCGCAACAACCAGCAACTGGAAGCGGCCAACACCAAGTTGCAGGAACTCGACAAGCTGAAATCGCAGTTTCTCAGCGTTGCGACCCACGAGTTGCGCACGCCGCTCAGCATCATCCTGGGCTACAACTCGATGCTCGCCGAAACCCTGAACGACCGCCTCTCGGAAGAGGAGAAGGACACGCTGCGCGAGTCCGTCACCGCCTGCAAGCGGCTCATCCGCCTGGTCAACTCCATGCTCGATATCTCGCAGATCGAGTCCGGCAAGATGCGCATGAACTACGCGTCGGCCGATGTGCGCCGCCTGGTCAGCGGGGTGATCGCGCTGTTTCAGCAGGAAGCGCGCACCAAGCAGATTCGCCTGGGCCTGGAAGTCCCGGCGCGACTGCCCAGGCTGGTTCTCGACTCCGAGCGCATTGAACAGGTGCTGGTCAATTTATTGGGCAACGCCCTCAAGTTCACGCCGGCCGGCGGGTCCGTCAACCTGTCCGTGCGTCATATTCCGGAGACGCGATCGGTGCAGGTCTCGGTCCGCGACACCGGGATCGGCATTGCCGCCGACGCCCGGGAGAAGATTTTTGACGAGTTCGCCCAAATCCACCAAGGCATGAAGAAACGCCAGCGTGAGGGCAGCGGCCTCGGCTTGGCTATCGCGCGCCGCATTATCGAGGCCCACCAGGGTGCGCTGCAGGTAGAAAGCGCTCCCGGCCAAGGCAGCCGATTCTTTTTCACCATCCCGGTGGATGCCCGGTCGCAAGGCGCGACCAGCGCGGTATCGGCCTAAATTGGATATTTTGGTGCCAACAGTTGGAACTGCGGTAGAATATTCCCACTTTTCAAGAGGCCATCTTGGACCGGGGAGCCGGGATGGTTGTGGCATCGAATCGCGAACGTGATGACCGGTCGCCGCTTGTCAACTGGCTGATTCTCGGATTGTTAGCATTGTGCATAACGGTGACTTTTTTGTTACCGGCCGGGGAAGCATTGAGGACGATGGTTTCTTAAAAGTGCTACGCGACTGCCGTTTGGTATCGGAGTTGCCTCTGTTAAGCCTGACTTCGGCCGAGTCCGGGAGGAGTAGATGCTGACTTCTAAAATCAGGGTCCTGATCGTTGACGACGATGCCAGCATGGCGCGTTATCTCAGCACCTACCTGGCGCGCCATAACTTCGATGTCAACATCGTAGGCAGCGGCGAGGAAGCCATCCGCATGTTCCGCGTCTACGACCCGGCGCTGGTCCTGCTGGATGTCGCCATGAACGGCATGAGCGGCATCGACACCCTGGAGCGGATCAAGCAGATTAAGCCCGACGTCTCCGTCATCATGCTCTCCGCGCAGAGCAATCCCGCGCTCATCTTCAAGGCCTCCAAGCTTGGCGCCGACGACTACATCAGCAAGCCCTTTGAGCCCAAGGAACTCGAAGTGCGCATCGCCAAGGTCATGGACAAGCAGCGCCTGGTCAGCGAAGTCACCCAGTTGCGCGAACAGGTCCGCCGTCACAGTGACTTCACCATGCTCTTCGGCACCTCTCCCAAGATGGAAGAGGTGAAGATGACCATCGAGCAGGTGGCCGATACCACCGCCACCGTGCTCATCCGCGGCGAAAGCGGGACCGGCAAGGAAGTGGTGGCGCGCATGGTGTATGCCCAGTCCGGCCGCCGGGAAAAGCCCTTCGTCAAGGTCAACTGCGCCGCCATCCCGCACGAATTGCTGGAAAGCGAACTGTTCGGCTACGAGCCCGGCGCCTTCACCGGGGCCAATCGGCAGAAGCTCGGCAAGTTTGACCAGGCCCATTACGGCACCATTTTCCTCGACGAAATCAGCGAGATGCACCCCGCGCTGCAGGCCAAGCTGCTGCACGTTCTGCAGGACGGGGAATTCGCTCGTCTGGGCGGCAAGCGCGACATCGCGGTGGACGTGCGCGTCATGGCCGCCACCAACAAACCGCTGGAGCGCGCCGTGGAAGAGGGCATGTTCCGCGAGGACCTTTTCTACCGGCTCAACGTGGTCACCATTCACATTCCGCCGCTGCGCGAGCGGCGCGAGGAGATCCCGGTCTTTCTCGACTTCTTTTTGCGCAAGTACAGCGAGTTTTACGGCAAGCAGCCCGCCCCCTTCAGCGACTACGCCGTCGGCCGCATGATGGAATATAACTGGCCGGGCAACATCCGCGAGCTGGAAAACCTGGTCAAGCGCTACGTGATTGTCGGCAACGAGCCGCAGATCATCCGCGAGCTTTCCACCCACAAGCCCATCATCACCGCCACCGGATCGGCCAACAGCCCCATTTGGGGGATCAAGCAGGAACCCGCGCCTGCAGCTCCACCCGCCGCCCAAGTCACCGAGATGGTGCCGGCCAACGGCAACGGCCACGCCGGCGAAATGGAAATGCCGTCGCTGCTGGAGATCGGACGCCGTGCCGCCATGCAGGCCGAGCGTGAAGCCATCGAGCGTGTGCTCGCGCAGACCCGCTGGAACCGCCGCCAGGCCGCCAAGATTCTCCGCATCAGCTACAAGGCCTTGCTCAATAAGCTGAAGGCCATGGAAGAGCAGAACCAGATCCAAGCTAAGCAGCGCAGTGCCTAGTGTGGGTATCGCGGTGCCAACCGGCTGGCTTCTTCGCTTCTTTCTTCCTGTGCAAAATCCCTCTCGCGGCAGAAATAACTCGCGTCGCACCAATGGTTTGATTCGCCACTAAAATTCCTTCCCAAGCGGGCTGGTTTTTGGCTGCGCGAGTGCAGCTTAGATCGACAACAAAGAGGCCGTAACAAAGTGACTTCAACCCTCTTCCCTGATTGTCGACTTGTCCAATCTCTTCGTTCCGCTGGGCGGAACGGCACCTTGCATCGCCTTCCCTGAGTTTCCCCCTCCCTTGCCTCTTTAGAGTGGCCCCGCAAGGGGCCGCTTTTTATTTGCGCTCGAAAAGCCCCAAGAAATAGCGCGGGAATGGCGTGGCCGCTGGCGCATGGTTAGCATCCGAAATGGGAAAGCCGGATGCGCCGACTCGCGCTGCCTGTTGACGCCTTCTGCAATGCGCGCATATCATCTTAAGTTTCCAAGACCCATTCCGGCGCTTTCTGTAGGCGGGGATAGAGCGGGCTCCATGGATAAGAAGAAAGTGGATTACTTCAAGAAGAAGCTGGAAGAGCGGCAACAGCAGCTGCGCAAGAATGTTTCGCGCACCGAGCAGGATGGCCGCGCCAGCGATCTCGATACCGCGCAGGATATTGCTGACCGCGCTGCCAGCTCTTATAACAAGGAATTCCTATTCCACCAGAGCAACAGCGAACGCCAGCTGCTGCAGATGGTGGAAGGCGCGCTCTCTCGCATTCGCGAAGGCACCTTCGGGCAGTGCATCTCCTGCGGCAAGGACATTAACCCCAAGCGCCTGGAAGCCGTGCCCTGGACCCGCCATTGCATCGAATGCCAGGAGAAGTTGGAAAAAGGACAACTCGAAGAAGCAACTTCCTGACCGCCAACTTGATTTAGGACTGTCCTAGGAAGCACTCCATCCCAACTATAGAAGGTGCTTATCATCCCGCCGGTGGGCAGGAGCTGCTCCAGCTGAAGTGCCGTTACTTCATTTCGCCAAGCTTGGTCGCCGCGATCTGGGCCGCGGGACTATCCGGGTTTTCCTTCTGCACTTGCTGATAGATAGTGCGCGCATCCTGCGGCTGCTTCGACTCGTAGACCGCGGCCAGCGCCAATTGTGCCTGCGCCTTGGGCACGGTGTTGGTGGGATGGTCGATCAGCTCCTTGTACAACGGGACCGCCTCGGCGTCTTTCCCCTGGCTGCGATACAAGGCCGCCAGCGCGAACTTGGCCAAGCCCGGCAGGTCGGTCGCGCCCGCGCTCGCCACGTCCTTCAGCTCTTTTTCCGCCGCCGCTGTGTTGCCCGCTTCCTGATCGGCCAGTCCCATGAAGTAACTGGCAATATCGGACGACCGCGTGTGCGGGTAGTTCTTTACCACCTGCGCGAACTCAGCCCGCGCCGCCTTGGCCCGGTCCTGCACCGTGGCAAACGACTTGCTCTCCGGCGCCACCGGCTCTCCCGCCGCGGTGATCGGCGCCCGGTAGACTTGCAACGCATGCCCCAGCGCTACTCCGGCCTGCTCGTCCTGCTGCTGCAGGTAAAACCAGCCGCCGAGCACGATGGCGACCAACACCGCGACGGCTATTCCCAGGTAGGTCAGCGTGTTGCGGTGTTCCAGCGCCCAGGAATAGGTTTCCTTGGCGGTGGTGGTGAACTGATCCTGTTTGAGCTGATGTCTTGTCGAACTGCGCACGTTGATGAGTCCTTAAACTGTTTAGGAGGGTTGCCGTACTGTGGCCCGCGGCAAACGGCCCGGAGTTACTAAGTCTAGCAGGGCCAATTCGGTAGCGTCAAACCGCACCACAGATTTCTGAACCTGACTGGCCAGTCCCGATCCGCAACTCGGGTGCAACCTGCCCGGTTGCTGCTCCCTTCCAAGTAGAACAGGGCAGCCCGTGGAGGTGTCCTTTGCTGTTCTTGATCCTGTTTGTCGTGCTGCTGCTCGCCTGGATCTTCAGTTGGGCCGTGTTCCACGTTGCCGGCGGATTGCTCCACATCCTGCTTATCGTCGCGGTTATCTCCCTCATCCTGCATTTCGTGCGCGGACGGCCGACGACGGTGTAGCGTTTCCGCGAGTGCCTTTCGTAAACGGAATTCCTGCGCAAAACGAAATTGCGTGCCTATTGCGCGCCCGCCATGTCATCGGCCGGCTGCAGGACGAAGTCGCAGCCCGCGGTGGGAGCGCAGGAAAGCGTTCCGCGACGCAGCAGCCGGGTCGGCGTGGCATCCGGGAACGCGAACTGTACTTTGGCGGCGCGCAGCGTATCGGTGAACGGCTTCAGCTTTTCGCTTCCGCTGATAAAGCGCGCATCCTCCACCCTGGCGCCCGGGCCGAGCACCAGGAAGAAATCGGCGCGCGCGGATTCCTGGAGCAGCGGTCCGAGATCCACGGTGCGCATCGCATCGAGGTCGCGGTGGGCCTTTTCCACCAGGGAATCGATCTTCATCTCCAGCAGCTTGTCTTGCGCCGCCGATTGATCGCTCACCGTTTTGCTGGCGGCTTTCTTGATCGGTCGCATGGTGATCGCCCGGTTTGCCGGCGAGCAGGGCGGCCAGTCGCTGGCGGGTTTCCGGCAGCGGCTTGTAGGCAGCCAAGGCCTCGGCGTAGGTCTGGATGGCCTTGTCTTTGTCGCCGCGCTTTTCGTAGATCTGGGCCAGGTGATCGCCGACTTCGCCGTGCTGGCCGAGCAGCCATGCGGCGCGGATGAATTGTTCCGCCTGCTCGAGATTGCCGCGCTGGAAATGCACCCATCCCAGGGTGTCCCACTGCGCCGCCAGCGAGATCACCAGGGCCTGCTGCTCCAGCGGGTTGCCGTCGGCGCTGAGGTTGCGCAGCGTGGCGGCGGTGGAGGCGACGGCTGATTCCGCGTACTGCTGCGCCATGTCAAGGTGAATGTTCTTCAGGCTGAGTTGGTAGGCGATGTTGTTCCAGGCGCCGGGCGAAGGCGAAATCTTGACCGCGCGATCGAACGAGGCCAGCGCCTTGGCGTCGTCACCCAACTCAAGTTGCGCCTGGCCCAGGCTGATCAGCACCTGCGGGTCCTGCGGATTGATGGCCGTCGCTTTCTCCAGTTCGGCAAGCGCCTCCCGGTTCTTGTGCTCCTCTAGGTCCATGATGCCGAGATTGCGGTGGGCAAACTTGTCCAGCGGGTTGACCTCGATCTGCTTTTGGAACGCCTCGGCGGCCTTGGCGTATTCACGCTTCTCCCACCACGCCCGCCCAATATTGTTGTAGGCGAACTCGTCAAAGGGATTGATCTCGATCTGCTTCTGATAGGCGGCAATGGCTTCGGGGATGCGCAGCAGGTCCAGGTAAGCATTGCCCAGGTCGCCCCACGCCGATTTGTGTTTCGGCTCCACTTCCACCACGCGCTTCAGCAGTTCGATGGCGCCGCGGAAATTCTGCGCCTGCAGGGCGCTCAGCCCGGCTTCGTACAATTCGTCCGTCTTGACGTTGGCCGGCGGCTTGGGTGTTCCCTGCTGCGTATTCTCCAGGGCAAGCTGCTGCGCTTCGTCGGCCACCACGGCGCGCCGGAAGGCGGCATAATCGCGCAACCGGGCGGCGGGAATTTCGCGCATTCGGAGATTCACCGCGCGCTCGGCGGTGAAGGTGTTGCCCTTCAGGTCGTAGGCGGCGTGGTAATCGGCGTAATCGCGCTTCATCTCGAAGGGCAGCGGGGCATGCGCCGTGAAGGTGGAGGGGAGCTCGATTTTCAAGCGGATGGTGATCGAGCCGGGCGCGCCGATTTCAATCGGCTCCACCGACTTCTCGTCGGCGTCGGACAGGTCCGGCAGACGCAGGTGGGCGAGCGGCAGGTCCAGTTGCGACTGGCGCTTGGACCAGTCCAGGAAATTGGGCTGCGCGATATCGAACTCGATGTGAAACGGGCCGCGGTTGTCAGAGGGATCGTCAACTTTCAAGGAGGCAACGTCGCCGCGCAGCCCTTCCAGTTGCGCCACCGCCTTCACCATGTCTTTCCAGCGCGCGCTCGGCACCTGGCGAAAGCCGATGCGCAAGGGAATCTCGCTGTCGCCGCTGAAGGTGAGCCGCACGTGGGCGGTCAGTTTGCCCAGGTCGCTGACCTTGCCATCGGTCTCCACCACTTGGGTGTTGGGCACAGGCGCGTCAGCGGGCGTTTCCATCAGCTGCGCGGCCCCGCTGGACGGAATGACCAGCGCCTTCTTCTTGCGCAAGCTGTAGGTCAGCATGCGAAAGGGCGCGATCTCCGTGGTGGTGTCCAGCCAGACCATTTCCTTGCCGATGGGGACCACGCTGATCACGTGAT
Source organism: Terriglobia bacterium (assembly GCA_963797035.1). Lineage (GTDB taxonomy): Bacteria > Acidobacteriota > Terriglobia > Terriglobales > Acidobacteriaceae > JAIQGF01. The sequence goes on along the minus strand of CAWCOC010000012.1, from coordinate 121,878 downwards.
CGAACTGCGAAGGCGAGGGCAGGTCGGGATCGATCTTGCGGCTGGAGTTGATGAGCGCCGAAGAGGCGTGAATGCCGATCGAATCCAGCAGCCCTTCCAGCAGGGTGTGCTTGTCCTTGCAATCGCCGTATTGGTTGGCCAGCACCTCGGCGGCGGAGTGCGGCTGGTAACGTCCCACCCCGAAGGAAAGGCTGACGTAGCGGAAATTCTTGGCGACGTAATCGTAGATGGCCTGCAGCTTCTCCATGTCGGTGCCGCGGCCCTTCAGCAGTTCGGCGGCGCGGGCGCGCAGCTCGGGCGTGGGCGCGCGGCGGTCGCGTTCCAGCGCGGCATACCAGCGCCCCACCGCCTCCCAGGATGCGAAGGTGGTCATCTGCACGTCGGGCGGGTCGGGGCGGACGCGGCGGTTCTTCTTTTTCGCGGTGTCGTCCTCCTCGCGACGCTTGTGCGACGCGAACCAGCGGTAGATGCGCCGGTCGCCTTCATCTTGGACCTGCGCCTGGTGGTCGTTGCGGACTTTCAATTTCACCGTACGGTTGCGCGGGATGTTGACCTCGAGCTGATCGTCGAGTGCGATGCCGGCGTCGAAAAATCGGTGCTCCATCCAGAATTCGTTGGGCGCCAGCGGCTGGTCGATGGTGGTCACCACCTGGTATTCCAGGATCTCGCCCGGGCGCAGGCCGGGAACGGTGACGTGCTTCTGGTGAAAGTCGGTGTAGACGGGCGCCTCGCGCGCCACCGGAGCGGTCAGGTCCTGCACCGCCGATGCCGGGGCGGTCACCACCCTGCCGTCGGCCTTGATGACGCGGACGTAGGGAATTTGCACGGATTCATTGGCCGAGCTGTAGCCGAAGATCAGTTGCCCCAGCAACTCCACCCCGGCCTCGGTCTGCACCCGGATGCGGGCGCTGACGGTCTTGCGCCCGGTGCCGTCGTTTTCGAAGCGATAGACGGTGCGCTGCGACTCAACCACATACGCCTCGTCCGGATACTTGTCGTCCGCTTTGGCGTGATCTTCCGCTTTGGCGGCGCTAGGAGCGACGGGAAGCTGCTGGCTGAAGGTGACCGAAGTGGCGAGGAGGAGAAATACGGCGAGGAGCTTCATGGGAGTAGGTAAGTTGTATCGCAAATAGAGGCGGGAAACCAGTGGCTGGTGAGCGGTCGTTACCTGGCGAGCTGCTGCTCCCTTCTATTTTCGTCTGCACAGCTCAAATGTGGGTGCCCCACCCAACGCGGTTTTCGTTGGGTGGGAATAAAGAACCTGCGACCAAGGGTTCTCTCCTGCGTATTCTTGTAGAACTCTTCGCGCCTACGCCATCTGCGGCCGCCCCCGAATGCCGACAACCGATCACCGGCAAACCCATTCACCCCAGCGTGGCCCTCGCATTCACCAGGTCGTCTTCCATGTCCACGCTGAGCTTGAAATCCAGCCGCTTGCAGATGGCGCGCATCTCGCGGTTTACGCCCAGCATGGTGGAGGCAACGTGGGTGAGCTTTTCGTCGCGCGCAATCTGCATCAGGCGGCTCACCAGTTCGGTGCCCAGGCCCTTGTGCTGGTACTCGTCGCGCACCAGCACCGCGATTTCTGCTTCCTGGGTGCCGTGCAGCTTGCTGAGTCGGCCGACGGCGAGAATTTCGCCGCTGCCGTCGGGACGCTTGAGTTCGGTGACCAGCGCCATTTCGCGGTCGTAGTCGATGAAGCAGATGCGCGTCAGGCGCTCATGCGCGGTGCGCTGCGTCAGCTTCAGCGGCTGGAAGTAGCGCAGGTAAACGCTGCGGTCCGAGAGCCGGCTGTGGAAGTTGATCATCAGCGGCTCATCTTCCGGGCGGATCGGTCGTATGGTGACCTGGGTCCCATCCTTCATCGTCCAGTCGCGGACGTACTGCTGCGGATAAGGGCGGATGACGGGGCGTGGCAGTTGATCTTCCCGGCTGCCGGCGGGATGCAGGACGACGCGCGCATCCAGCGCCAGCAAGCCGTCGGCGGAGGCCAGCAGCGGGTTGATGTCGATCTCCTGGATCCAGGGCTGCTCGACAATCAGGCGGCTGAAATTCACCATCACCGTTTCCAGCGCCGTCATGTCCACGGCGGGAATGCCGCGCACCCCCAGCAGCGCCCGATGGAACCGGGTTTGCTCGATCATGCGGCGGGCCAGCGTCGTGTTCAGCGGAGGCAGCGCCAGGGCGTGGTCGGGATCGATTTCCACCAGCTGGCCGCCACGCCCGAACAGCAGCACCGGGCCGAATTGCGGATCGATGCTGCTGCCCAGGATCAGCTCGAACCCCCGGCGCGCGATCATGGGCTGCACCGTGACCCCAAGGAAATGCTGCCGGCCCGCCTTGGCGCGCAAGCTGTCCTCGATGGCCTGAAAAGCGGCGCGGACCGCCGCCGCATTCTCCAGGTCGAGATGCACGCCGCCCAGCTCCGTCTTGTGGGTCAGGGTGTGCGAGTGCAGCTTCACCACCACGGGGTAGCCGATCGCATCGGCGTGCGCGACGGCCTCGTCGGCGGTGGCGGCGATGCGCGTATCCACGGTAGGAATGAGATATGCCGCCAGCATCTGCTTCGATTCCGCTTCCGAGAGCAGCGAGCGTCCGGCCTCGCGCGCCGATTGGATGAGCGTGTCCACCAGCGCGCGGTCCGGCGCCTGCTCGGTCTGGCTGCGCAGCACCGGCGTCTCGTAGAGCCCGCGCAAGTTGTAACTCCACCGCCACATGTAAGTGAAGGCGCGGGTGGCGGTGTCGGGAAACTGGAACGTCGGGATGCCGGCACGATTCAGGATTTCATTGGCCGCCACGATCTCCGCTCCGCCCATGAAGCAGGCAAGGATCGGCTTTCCGGTCGTGGTGGCATAGGGCTTCAGCAGTTCGGCGATTTTCGTAGGCTCCGCCAGCCCCTGCGGCGCGGTCAACACCAGCACGCCGTCGGCGTTGGGGTCCTTGAGCACCAGGTCGAGCGCGCGGCCATAACGGTCAGGTCCGGCGTCGCCCAGGATGTCAACCGGATTGCCGTGGCTCCAGTGCGGCGGAAGAATTTTGTTCAGCTCCTGGTGAGTTTCCGGCGAGAGCTCGGCGAGTTCGCCCTTCTGAAAGGCGAGCCCGTCGGCGGCCAGCACTCCCGGACCGCCGGCATTGGTCAGGATGGCCAGGCGCGGGCCGCGCGGGCGCGGCTGCTTGGCCAGCACCTCCGACATGTAGAAGATGTCGGAGATGGTGTTGACCCTAAGCACGCCGCTACGCCGAAAAGCGGCGTCCAGCACTTCGTCGCTGCCCACCAGCGTGCCGGTATGCGAAGCGGCAGCCTTGGCGGCGGCGGCGGTGCGGCCCGCCTTGATCACGATGATCGGCTTGTTGAGCGAGACCTCGCGCGCCGCCGACATGAAACGGCGCGCGTCGCCGATCGATTCCATGTAAATCAAAATCGATTGCGTGCGCGTGTCGTTGCCGAGGTAGTCGATCAGGTCGCCCCACCCGACGTCGAGCATGGACCCGACCGACACAAACGCGCTGAAGCCCACCATCTCTCGCAGGCTCCAGTCGAGAATGGCGGTGCACAGCGCGCCGCTCTGGCTGATGAAGGCGACATTGCCGGGACGCGCGATCTGCTGCGAAAACGTGGCGTTCAACCCGGTGAGCGGGTTCATGACGCCCAGGCAATTCGGACCCACCACGCGCAGCCGCGTTCCCTGGATGCGCTCGGCGATCTGCCGCTCCAGCTCGAGGCCCTGCTCGCCGTGCTCCTTGAATCCGGCGGAAATGATGACCGCGGTCTTGACCCCAGCCTGGACGCATTCGCCGATGATGCCCGGCACGGTGGCGGCAGGCGTGGCCACCACCGCCATGTCCACCGGCTCCGGAACCGCCGCGACGTAGGGATAAGCCTTGATTCCCAGCGCGCTGGCGCGGTCCTTGCTCACCGGGAACACTGTGCCCCCGAAGGGGCTGCTCAGCAGCGCCCACATCACCCGGCGGCCGATGGATCCGGGACGCTCGGTGGCGCCGATCACGGCCACGGTCCTGGGGCGGAACAGCGCGTCCAGCGGATGCCCCTCGGTACGCAGGACATCGTGCGCCTTGTCGGTAGTGGAAGCCTTCATGATTGCTTGCGTCCCATAATCCACGGCGAGAACATCTCCTGATGGCGGACACTAGAGTGTAATCGTTTCCGGCGCCGGCCGGGGAGCAGATCACAAGCGCGGGTGACAGACCGCACACCCGGCATGGTCGGCGCTTGCTCGGCTAAGCGTCATGCGGGTCGGGACATATTCCAGGCGGCGACCATCTTCCGGGGTTGCAAGATTTTGCGTCTCTCCGCTGCGGAAAAACATCGTAAACAGAGCTTTTTTCCATCTCAACCTGGGCGGAAACGGTAGTAGAATGTGGCATTCATTGTGGGGTGCCCGCGGGTTTTCTCTTACCAGCTGCAGGCGCTGATTGATGCGAACGAGTCACACGGCCTCATAGCGAGGTTCCCCAGCCAGCCGGGGAAGTTTGATGATGGTGGAGGCCCGATGCAGCAGGCAACATCTCCCAATACCCCGCCCAAGGCGGAGAGCAACAGAAACTTTTGGATTTACACCGGATACACGGCAGCGGCGCTGGGCCTGCTGGGGGTCTTGGCCTATCACTTCTCCGGGTATCTGCTGAGATAGCTCAGTCATCGATGCCGCTCGGGGCCGGGCCCCGGGCGCGCATCTCACACCTGCGGACGCACCGCTGCGCCGGTGTGCGATGCTAGAATAGTGTTTTCACCCCGGCTCTGATCCCACGTTACGGACGTCAATGCCCTTGGCCGACACCGGTCCCAACCGCACGATTGTCACCTACGCCGACGCCGGGGTTGACCTGGAGCGCGCCGGCCGCGCCAAGCAGCGCATCAAGTATCTTGCCCACAAGACCTTCACCAAGAATGTGCTCAGCGAGATCGGCAGCTTCGGGGGAATGTTTGCCCTCGACCCCGCGAAGTACAAGGAGCCGGTGCTGGTCTCCAGCGTCGATGGCGTCGGCACCAAGCTGAAGATCGCCTTCGACATGAACCTGCACCACACCATCGGCGGCGACCTGGTGAACCACTGCGTCAACGACATCGCCGTGCAGGGCGCCGCGCCCCTGTTTTTCATGGATTACTTCGCCACCGGAAAGCTGGATCCCGAGGTCGCCGAACGCGTGGTGGCCGGCATCGCCGATGCCTGCAAACACAACGGCTGCGCTCTCATCGGCGGCGAAACCGCCCAAATGCCCGGCTTCTACCAGGACGGGGAATACGACCTGGCGGGATTTATCGTCGGTGTGGTGGAAAAGGAAAAAGTCCTCACCGGAAAAGCCGTGCAGGTGGGCGACGTGCTCATCGGGCTGCCCTCCAACGGCCTGCATACCAACGGCTACGCGCTGGCCCGCAAGCTGCTGTTCACCACCGCTCGTTACTCGCCGGAAACTTATGTCAACGAGCTGAAGAACAAAGTCGGTAACGAGCTGATGCGCGTACACAAGTCTTACTGGCCGGTGCTGAAGAAGCTGGTGGACGGCGAAACCGTCTCCGCCATCGCCCACATCACCGGCGGCGGCATCACCGAGAACCTGCCCCGCGCCCTGCCCAAGGGGACCGCGGCCGTCATCGAGATGGGCACCTGGCCGTCGCAACCCATCTTCCAGCACCTGCAACAGCTCGGCGCCATCCCGCAGGACGAGATGATGCGCACCTTCAACATGGGAATCGGCATGATCCTCATCGTTCCGCCGAAAAAATTCAAGAAAGTGCAGACCGTGCTGGAGCGCGCCGGCGAAAAGGGCTTCACCATCGGCCGCATCGTCAAAGGCGAGCGCAAGGTCTTGTACAGCTAAAAGGTCGCCACTGATCAACACTAAACACAGCCACTGATCAACACTGAAGACGCACTGATCGACAGTGATCCAGACGAATAAGAATTCTGAATTTGATCAGTGTTCATCTGTGTTTATCAGTGGCTGATTTGCATCGCGGGTGGCCCACCCTTTCGCCCGATTTTGGCGAAGGGTGTGGCCAATTTACGAGCTAAGAGTTCTCATTCGATCAGTGTTCATCCGTGTTCATCAGTGGCCGATTGGCTTGTATCCTTCGCCTCGCAGAACTTTGCCCGGCAGCGCGTTGGTCATCTTTCCTTCCGCGATCACCGGCACGCCATTCACCAGCACGTAGTCCATGCCCACCGACAGCTGGTTGGGATTTTCGTAGGTCGCCACATCCCGCACGGTTTGCGGATCGAAGATCACCAGGTCGGCCCACATGCCCTGCTTGAGCACGCCGCGGTCGGTCAGACGCATGCGTTGCGCCGGCAGGGCGGTCATCTTGCGGATGGCTTCTTCCAGCCGCAGTTTCTTCTCTTCGCGCACGTACTTGCGCAGGATGCGTGGGAAAGTCCCGTAAGCACGCGGGTGGGGATGGTCGCGTCCCAGCAGCCCGTCGGGCGCGGTGCCCGACGAATCGTTGTCGAAAGAAACCCAGGGCTGTTGCAGGGCCAGCGCTACATCGTTCTCCGACATGATGAAAAGCGCGTTCGACGTGTATCCCCGGTCTTCGATTAGCAGGTCCATTACGGTATCAATCGGGTCCTTGCCCCACATTTTCGCGACCGCGGAGATGCGCTTGCCCAGCAGCGGCTGCAGCTTCGGATTTTCCACCGAGGTAATCAGGAAGCCGTCGGGCCCGGTCACCTCCTGCCACTCGTTCTCCCAGGTGCCGCTGTCGGTCTCCAGTTCCTTGCGGATGCGGGCGCGCATGGCCGGGTCTTTCAGCCGCTCTAGCATCTTCGTGTCGCCGCCGTCGTGCGCCCAGGGCGGGATGATCGCCGACATGGAATTTTCCCCGGCGGTGTAAGCGTAGGTGTCGGCGGTGATGTCCACGCCGGCCGCGCGCGCCGCCTCGATCTTGGCGATGATCTCCGGCATGCGGCCCCAGTTTTTCTTGCCCGCGGACTTGATGTGCCAGATTTCGACCGGCAAACGCCCCTCCCGCCCGATGCGGATCGCTTCGTCCAGTGCCTTGATAATCTCGTCGCCTTCGCTGCGCATGTGCGTGGCATAGATGCCGCCGTAGGGCGCGGCCTGGCTCGCCAGCGCGATCAGCTCTTCGGTCGTGGCGTAGGGCGCGGGCGCGTATTGCAGCGAGGTGGAGACGCCGACCGCGCCCTGCTCCATGGCTTCGCGCACCAGGGCCTTCATGCGGTCTAGTTCAGCGGGCGTGGGCGCGCGGTTATCGTCGCCGATCACCATGCGCCGCACCTGCGTCGCGCCCACGTAGCTGGCCAGGTTGATGCCCATCCCCTGTTTTTCCAGGCGCGCGAAGTACTCGCGGAAGTTGCGCCAGTCGGGCTGAATGTGAAAATGCTCGTAGGCGACGTGATCGGCGGCGATGATGCGGTCGTTCTGCGGCGCCACCGATCCGCCTTCGCCGGTGATCTCGGTGGTGATGCCCTGGAAAATCTTGGACGGCAGGTGCGGGTTCACCAGGATGGTGAGCTCCGATTGGCCGAGCATGTCGATGAAGCCGGGCGCCACCACGCGCCCGCGCGCGTCGATCGCCTGTTTTGCCGTGGCCGCGGAGAGATTGCCGATGGCGGCAATGTGTCCGTCGCGAATCGCCAGGTCGCCCGCGTACCACGGCGATCCAGTGCCGTCCACGATGTGCGCATTGCGAATCACGATGTCGTACGAAGGCGGCTGCTGCCCGCGGGCGGCGATCACAACCCACAACAATCCCAAAATGGCGAACCAGCTTTTCATCGGTCACCCCGAAATCTTGCTTCTGCAATCCGGCTGCGGGATGAAAGAATATACGCCATGGCCCAAGAGAAGAAACTCGGCATCCTTTTATCTGGCCGCGGAAGCAACTTCGCCGCCATCGCGGAATCGATCAAGCAAGGCCGCATCGCGGCCGAGATCGCCATCGTGATTTCCAATCGCCCCGAGGCCCCCGGCATCGAGCACGCGCGCCAGTTCGGCCTCGACGCCCGCGTCATCCCCAGCAAGGGCCGCCAGCGCGAGGAGCACGACGCCGAAGTGGTTGCCGCCCTCCAGGAAAAGCAGGTGGACCTGGTTTGCATGGCGGGCTACATGCGCCTGCTGTCGGCGCTGTTCATCCGCGCCTTTCCCAACCGCATTCTCAATATCCATCCTTCCTTGCTGCCGGCGTTCCCCGGCCTCGACGCGCAGAAGCAGGCCCTCGAGTACGGCGTCAAGGTCTCCGGATGCACGGTGCACTTCGTCGACGAGCACCTGGACCACGGCGCCATCCTGGTGCAGCGCGCGGTGCCGGTGCACGACACCGACGACGACCACTCGCTGGCGGCGCGCATCCTGGAGCAGGAGCACCTCGCCTACACCGAAGCGATCAACATCGTGCTGCGCGGCCGCTACCAGATCGTCGGCCGGCGCGTGATGGAGAAAAAAGCCATGGCCGCCGCCGCGCCCATACCCGTGCTAGATTGAACCGAAGAGCATCTAGCCACTGATTTGCACAGATCCACACTGATCGAAGGCAAACTGATCGAAGGCAAAATAGGTAATCTGCGTTCATCAGTGTTAATCAGTGGCTGAATTTTTTCGCGTTGCTGTAATCTTGTTCTCCTATGCCCGCATTTCGCCCGGTCGACGAGCAGCTTGCCTACATCAAGAAAGGCGCGGCGGAAATCATCCGCCTCGACGAGCTGCGCGAAAAGCTCAAGAAGTCGTTTGAGACCGGCAAGCCGTTGCGGGTCAAGATCGGTCTCGACCCCACCGCGCCCGATCTTCACCTGGGCCACACCGTCGTCCTGCGCAAGCTGAAACATTTTCAGGACATGGGGCACACGGTGATTTTCCTGATCGGCGATTTCACCGGCATGATCGGCGATCCCACCGGGCGCTCGGTCACGCGCCCGCCGCTCTCGCGCGAGCAGATCAACCAGAACGCCACCACGTATTTGGCGCAGGCGCACAAGATCCTCGATCCCAATCGCATCGAGATCCGCTACAACAGCGAGTGGCTGGACAAGCTGGGCTCGGAGGGATGGATCCGGCTGGCGTCCAAGTACACCGTTTCGCAGATGCTGGAGCGCGAGGACTTTCACAAGCGTTTCCAGGAAGAAAAACCCATTGCGCTGCATGAGCTGCTTTATCCGCTGGCGCAGGGATATGACTCGGTTGCCCTGGAGGCGGACGTCGAACTCGGCGGCACCGACCAGAAGTTCAACCTGCTGGTGGGACGCGAACTGCAGCGCGCCCACGGCCAGCCTTCGCAGGTGGTGCTGACCACGCCGCTGCTGGAAGGCCTCGACGGCGTGCAGAAGATGTCGAAGTCGTATGGCAACTACATCGGCATCACCGAAGCGCCGCTGGAAATGTACGGCAAGGTGATGTCCATCTCCGACGCGCTGATGTGGCGCTACTACGAACTGCTGACCGACGTGAGCGCGCAGCAGATCGAAGAGATGAAGGCGGACTCGGTCGCCGGCCGCGCCCATCCCATGACACTGAAAAAGGAGCTGGCGCGGACCATTGTCGCCGACTTTCACTCCGCCGACGCCGCGCAGCGTGCCGCAGAAGACTGGGCCAAGCAGTTTCAGCGCGACGAGGTGCCGGAAGACATCGAGCACCTCACGGTTGCCTGCGCGGATGTCGCCGCCGGCGGCAATCATGTCGATGCCATAAGGCTCGACAAGCTGCTGGCGCGTACCGGAATGGCGAGTTCTGTGAGCGACGGCTTGCGCAAGGTCAAGCAGAACTCGGTGCGCGTGGACAACGAAGTCAAGTCGGAGCCGATCCTGAAAATCCAACGGCCGGCGGAGTTCACCGTGCGCGTCGGCCGCCTTCTCAAGAAAGTCACCATTCAGTAACAAAGCAAATTGCAGCCCGCGTAGCGGGCGGAAGATCGTAGCCCCGGGCGTAAGCCCGGGGAAAGATTCAGCAAAAATCAACCCGCGACCGACCCCGGAGCGCATGCGACGGGCGAGGGAGCGGAGGCTAAGAACTGTTAACCTTATTGACAACTTTTCGATCGGCGAACCACCCCTTTCTCCGGCGCCTCGCACAGGCTCTTACGCCCCGCGACGCCTTCCGTGAAGGTCTCACTGCAACTGCTTTGTTTTGTTATGACGCCCGAGAGATCGCGGGGAGGGGGTTCAGAGGCACACCGTTGTTTACCAACGAATAAACCCACGCGCATCGCAAACCGACAACTCGCAATCGGACTAAAATCTTGCCATGAGCACGACACTCTCTTCGCTCAAAGCCTTCGGATTTCTCCTCGACGGACACTGGATCGCGGAAGGCGAACTTCACGAGGTCCGCGCGCCTTTTGATGGCGAGATTGTCGGCACCGCCGTCCACGGCACGCGCCAGCACGCCGAAGCGGCGATTGCCGCCGCCGTCAAAGCCTTCGAGACCACGCGACGCTTGCCCGCGTACGAGCGCCAGCGCGTCCTGCGCTCGGTGGCGGAAGGCCTTGCCGCGCGGCGTGAACAGTTCGCGCACGTGTTGGCGCGCGAGGCCGGCAAGCCGCTGAAGCAGGCGCGCGCCGAGGTCGAGCGCGCCATTTCCACCTTCCAGATTGCGGCCGAAGAGAGCACGCGCATGACTGGCGAACTATTGCCGCTGGACACCGCGCCCGCCGCCGCCGGACGCTGGGGAATCGTGAAGCGCTTCCCGCTCGGCGCCGTCTCGGCCATTACGCCCTTCAATTTTCCGCTCAACCTGGTGGCGCACAAGGTGGCGCCGGCCATCGCCTGCGGCTGCACCATGGTGTTGAAGCCGCCGCCGCAGGACCCGCTCAGCGCGCTGATGCTCGCCGAACTGGTGCAGCAGGCAGGCTGGCCCGATGGTGCGCTCAACGTACTGACCTTGAGCAACGAAGACGCTGCGCCGCTCGTCACCGATGAGCGCATCAAGCTGCTGAGCTTTACCGGCAGTTCCGCCGCCGGCTGGGAGTTGAAAAAAAAAGCGGGCAAGAAGCGCGTGGTGCTCGAACTCGGAGGGAACGCGGGCTGCATCGTGCACGGCGATGCCGACCTGAGGCAGGCGGCGGAGCGCTGCGTGGCCGGCGGTTTTGGCTATGCCGGCCAGACCTGCATCTCGGTGCAGCGCATTTTCGTGGAGCGCACGGCGATGAGCCAATTCACCGAGCTGCTGGTGGAGGGCGCGAAGAAATTGAAGGTTGGTGATCCGCTGGATCCCGCGACTGACGTCGGGCCCATGATCCGCGAAGCCGATGCAGCGCGCGCCGTGGAATGGATTGATGAAGCCGTGGCCGCGGGCGCGAAGCTGCTTTGCGGCGGCCGCCGCAAGGGTCAGTTCGTGGAGCCGACGGTGCTCACCCATACCAAGCCCACCATGCGCGTGAACTGCCTGGAGGTGTTCGCGCCGGTGGTGACGGTGGAAGCCTACGACGATTTCCAGGAGGCGCTGCGGCGGGTGAACGATTCACCGTGGGGCCTGCAGGCCGGCTTGTTCACGCGCGATGCGCGCCTGATTTTCCGCGCGTTTGAAGAGCTGCAGGTGGGCGGCGTGATCGCCGGCGACATTCCCACCTGGCGCATGGACCAGATGCCGTATGGCGGAGTCAAAGACTCCGGCCTGGGTCGCGAGGGCTTGCGCTACGCGATCGAAGAGATGACCGAGAGAAAGCTGCTGGTGATGAACGTTCAGTAGCCGCTAAGCGGCTTTGGACCGGCCCTTCATCTTGCCCGACGCCCAGCGCTTCTTCATCAATTCCGACAGGCGTTTCCGTCCGGCGGCCGACATGCGGCTGCGGCGCTTGCGCTGCCCCACGGGAGAGGAAGAGCGCGAGGCGCTGTCGGTTCGAATGGCTTCAATAGCGGCAATGGCGCGGTCAATGCGGGTACGTTCGGCGTGCAGTTGGGCGAGGATCTGTCTGGTGTCCATGATTTGGCTGGTGATCGTACCAGCCAAGCTAAGGGAATTCAAGGAATTCTGAAGGAGGCGCAAGAAAACGCGCGACCGAAGCCGCGCGTTTCCTCCGGTCTAGCCCGAGCGGTTAGACGATCTCCCTTGCCTTGTCCTTCATCGCTTCGACGAAGATCTTGCCGGCATCCGGTTCGCCGCGAACCAGCGATTCGACAAAGTGCAGCGCCTGTTCCGCTTTCACCTTGCCGGGAAGGGGCGCGGTGAGGGGATCCACCACGGCCTCCAGCACCGCCGGGCCGGGCGTGTTGAGGAACTGGTCCATCATGTCGCCGCACTTTTTCGGATCGTCGACCGTGAATCCGGTGCCGCCGCAGGCGCGCGCGAAGAGAGCGAAGTCGATGGGCTCCAGGTCCACCGCGAACTCCGGATTGCCCAGGAAAACCATCTGCTCCCATTTGATCTGCCCGAGGTAGTTGTTCTTGATGATGACCACCTTGATGGGCAGCTTGTACTTCACCGCGGTGACGAAATCGGCCATCAGCATGCTGAAGCCGCCGTCGCCGACGAAGGCGACCACCTGGCGTTCGGGATAGGCGATTTGTGCCGCCAAAGCGTAAGGAAGTCCAGGCGCCATGGTGGCCAGATTGCCGGAGAGCGTGTGTTTCTGGCCGCGCTTGGCCGGGATGTGCCGCGCCCACCAGGTGGCGATGGTGCCGCTGTCGCAGGTGGTGATGGCATCGTTGCGCAGGCGCTTGCCCAGCTCGGCCGCCACCACCTGCGGCTTCATGGGCTTGGAATCCGCGGTTTCCAGCCGATGCATGAACTCCCACCATTGCTTCATCTCTTCCTGCGCCTGCTGGAGGAAATCCCGGTTTTCATTACGCTTCAGCAGGGGGAGAAGTTCGCGCAGGGTCTTCTGGCTGTCGCCCACCAGGCCGACTTCGACGGGATACCGCAATCCGATATTGGCAGGATTCGAGTCCATCTGGACGCCGTGCGCCTGCCCCGGCTTGGGCATGTACTCGATATAGGGAAAGCTGCTGCCGACGATGAGCAGCGTGTCGCATTCCTGCATGATTTCTTGCGAGGCGCTGGTGCCGAGAAGCCCGATGGGCCCGGTGGTGTAAGGGCTGTCATCGGGAACGCAGGCTTTGCCGAGCAGCGCCTTGGCAATGGGGGCGGCGAGCAGTTCCGCCGTCTGCTCCAGTTCGTCGGTGGCATGCAGAGCGCCGGCCCCGGCGAGGATGGCAATCTTCTTGCCCCGGTTCAGGACTTCGGCGGCCTTGCGCAGGTCCGCCGGTTCGGGCAGGCGAGCGGAACGCGCGCAGACGTCGGAGACGTGATTCGGGACGTTGCGCTTGGAGGCCTGCAGCTTCGGGTGGTAGCCCTCTTCCTGCACGTCCACGGGAATGGTGACGTGGGCGACACCGCGGTAAGACAGGGCGGTGCGGATGGCCAGCTCGACCACGTTCTGCACGTGCGTCGGCTTCATGATGCGCTGGTTGTAGAGGCACACGTCCATGAAGGTCTTGTCCAGTTCGACGTCCTGCTGGGTGTGAGTGCCGATCAGGTCGCTAAACTGCAGGCCGGTGATGGCCAGCACCGGCTGGTAATCCAGCTTGGCGTCGTAGAGCCCGTTGAGCAGGTGAATGCCGCCCGGGCCGGAGGTGGCCAGGCAAACGCCGAGCCGGCCAGTCATCTTGGCGTAGCCGCAGGCCATGAAGGCGGCGCACTCCTCGTGCCGCACCTGGATGAAGTGGACCTTGTCCTGGCGTTTGCGCAGGGCCTCGATGACGCCGTTAATGCCGTCGCCCGGCAAGCCGAAAACGTGTTCAACACCCCAATCGATGAGCGTGTCGACGAGGACATCGGAAGCGGTCATGGGTAGATCTCCCGGGGGCGCAGGGGCCCGAATGAAATAGGGTTGGAGTTGCAGGTCGAAATTTTTTGGTGCGCCAACGTGAGCTGAATCATCTGCGTCAATACAACCGTAGGATGCGGGCCGCGCATCGGCTGTTAACTGGAATTGGAAGTACCCGTTTTTATTCATTGGGCAGACCCCGAGTGCGAAGGGGCAAAAGGGATTTTGGATTTCGGCTCTCCTTAACGCGCACCCGGGGAAGGTTGGAACCATCGGCCATCCAGGAGCTTCTACTCCAGACCGGAGAGCGGTCCCAGGGTCTATCGTGGAACGATTTGTTACAATCACAAGTTTTCGTGACCTAGGTCACGGCACGTGGTGACGTCAACCTGCAACCCAGTAAGGCGAGGAACGGGCAACTAGATGCCCCAGGTATTTCACCGCAGCACCAACACCATATCGCGGCTGTCGATCGCGCTCGCCGTGATTGCAGCGGCCCTGTTTTTTTTCGCGACCGAGCAACTGCAGCGTTCGCCCTACACCAGCTGGCGCGGGGTGGCGCGGACGCAACCGGTGCCGTTCAGCCACCAGCACCACGTGGGCGGGCTGGGCATCGACTGCCGCTACTGCCACACCTCGGTGGAGGTTTCCAGCTTTGCCGGGATCCCGCCGACCAAGACGTGCATGAACTGCCACGCGCAGATCTGGACCAACGCGGAAATGCTGGCGCCGGTGCGGGAGAGCTTCCGCTCGGGAAATTCGCTGGTGTGGGCGCGCGCCAACGAGGTGCCCGACTTCGTGTATTTCAATCACAGCATTCACGTCAACAAGGGCGTGGGCTGCTATTCCTGCCACGGGCCGGTAGACCGCATGCCGCTGACGTGGGCGGAGAACACGCTGCAGATGGAGTGGTGCCTGAACTGCCACCGCGCGCCGGAGAAATTCCTGCGGCCGAGAGCGGAGGTGTTCAATATGCGCTACCGGCCGCCGAGCGGCGACCAGCCGGTGGCGCTGGACGGAAAGCAGTTCACCGACCAGCCAACCCTGGGGACCTACCTGGTGAAGAAATACAAATTGCGCAGCGTGAACGACATAACGAGTTGCAATACGTGTCATCGCTAGGCGCAAGGCTTAAGGCTGGGAAGTCGTTAGTGAAGTAATAAGAAGACAGCGGATGGAAGAAGAACGACAACACGAACTGGTGCAGATTCAACCGGCGAAAGCACGGGCTGAAGATGTGTGTCCCTCGCACGCGGGTCAGAGAGCCGCGCCACACCAGCCGGAGCGGCTGGAGCTAGAAGAGGTCCGAGCCAAGCTGGAGGCGGCTAAGGGCCCGCAGTACTGGCGCTGCCTGGAGGAACTGGCCGACAGCAAGGGCTTCGAGGAAATGCTGCACCGCGAGTTTCCGCGGCAGGCCAGCGAATGGATTGGCGGCGACGTATCCCGCCGCAACTTCCTCAAGCTGATGAGCGCGTCGCTGGCGCTGGCGGGAATGGCAGGCTGCACCAAGCTGCCGGAGGAAAGCATCGTTCCCTACGTGCGCCAACCGGAGGAGATCATCCCTGGGCGCCCGCTGTTCTACGCCACGGCGATGGACTTTGCCGGCTACGCCCTGCCGCTGCTGGCGCGCAGCAACGAGGGACGTCCGACCAAGCTGGAAGGCAATCCGGAGCATCCGGCGAGCCAGGGCGCCACCGACCTGTACGCCCAGGGCGCGCTGCTCGACCTGTACGATCCCGACCGCTCTCAGACCAGCACCTACGGGGGCGAAGTGCGTCCGTGGGCGTCGTTTGTGGGAGCGATGCAGGGACCGATCGCGGCGCAGAAGGCGGCGGGCGGCGGCGGGTTCCGGCTGCTGACCCAGGCCGTGTCTTCCCCCACGCTGCTGGCGCAGATTCGCAGCCTGCAAAAGAATTTTCCGCAGATGAAGTGGCACCAGTGGGAGCCGGTGAACCGCGACGGAGCGCGCGGCGGAGCGCAGATGGCCTTCGGCCAGCCGGTGGAGACGCGCTATCTGCTGGAGAACGCCGACGTGGTGGTCGCGCTCGACGCCGATTTCCTGATGGCCGGGTTCCCCGGCTTCACCATGCACACGCGCGCCTGGGCGGCGCGGCGCAACCCTGATAATCCCGCGGGCATGAACCGGACCTACGCCATCGAGAGCACGCCGACCACGTCGGGCTTCAAGGCCGACCACCGGCTGCCGGTGAGGTCGTCGCAGATCGAGCAGTACGCGCGGGCGCTGGCGTCCCGGCTGGGAGTGAACTCTGGAGGAAACATCCAGCCGGAGCACAATGCCTGGCTGGACGCGTTGGCCAAAGACCTGCAGCAGCATCGCGGACGAGCGGTGATCATTCCCGGCGAGTACCAGCCGCCCGTGGTCCATGCGCTGGCGCATGCCATTAACGAAGCTCTGGGAGCACCCGGCTCGACCGTCGTCTATAGCGATCCAGTGGTGGAAGGGCCGGTGAGCCAGGCGGAGTCGATCAAGGAACTGGCGGGCGACATGAACGCGGGCAAGGTGCAGGTGCTGCTCATCCTGGGCGGCAACCCGGTGTTCGACGCTCCCGCGGACCTGGACCTCGCCACGGCGCTGGGCAAAGTGCCGCTGCGCATCCATCACGGGATTTACCAGAACGAGACGTCGGTGTACACGCACTGGCACGTGAACGCGACGCACTTCCTGGAGGACTGGAGCGACACGCGGGCGATCAACGGCATGGCGAGCGTCGTGCAGCCGCTGATTGCACCTCTTTATGGCGGGCGGAGCGCGCACGAAGTGCTGGCGGTGTTCAACGGGCAGCCGGATACGTCGTCGCACGAGCTGGTGCGCGCCTACTGGAAGTCGCAATACACCGGCGCGGACTTCGAGGCGTTCTGGCGGCGGGCGGTGCACGACGGCTTCGTGGAAGGCACGGAGTACAAGCCGAAGACGGTGAAAGCAAATTCCCACCCTGTCTCGCCAACAGCGGGCGAGACAAGGGTGGGCCACCCGGACCAGTTTGAGCTGATCTTCCGCCACGATCCCACGATTTACGACGGGCGCTTTGCCAATAATGCGTGGTTGCAGGAGACGGAGAAGCCGGTCACCAAGCTGACCTGGGACAACGTGGTGTACATCAGCCCGGCCGACGCAAAGAAATTGGGTGTGGAGGGAAGCCAAGTCACCACGGTGGTGAAGCTGAGCTATCGCGGCAAAGAGGTGGAGGCGCCGCTGTGGCCGCAACCGGGACAGCCGGACGGATGCCTGACCGCGTTCTTCGGCTATGGCCGCACGCGCGCCGGCCGCACCGGCGACAACAAGGGATTCGACGCGTACAAACTGCGTTTCTCCGATGCCCTGGGGTTCGGCGGCGGCGCCACCCTCAGCAAGACGGGCGCGACCTACACGGTGGCGTCGCTGCAAGGCTACCAGGCGCTGGAAGGTCGCAACATCGTGCGCTCGGCGACGCTGGCAACGTACAAGGAGAACCCGAATTTCGCGCACGAAAACAATTTTGCGCCGCCGCGGGCGGACACCCTCTACCCGAACTACCAGTACAACGAATACGCCTGGGGGATGGAGATCGACCTGAACTCGTGCGTGGGTTGCAATGCGTGCATCATCGCCTGCCAGGCGGAGAACAACATTCCGGTGGTGGGCAAAGAACAGACCCTGCGGGGCCGCAAGATGCACTGGCTGCGGGTGGATGGCTACTACGAGGGCGACGCGGCCAACCCGCGGATGTACTACGAACCGCTGCCCTGCATGCAGTGCGAGGACGCGCCCTGCGAGCTGGTGTGTCCGGTGGGAGCGACGGTGCACAGCAGCGAGGGGCTGAACGACATGGTCTACAACCGCTGCGTAGGGACGCGCTATTGCCAGAACAACTGTCCGTGGAAGGTGCGGCGGTTCAACTTCCTGCTGTTCCAGGACTGGAACACGCCGCAAATCAAGATGGTGCGCAACCCAGAGGTTACGGTGCGCAGCCGCGGGGTGATGGAGAAGTGCACCTACTGCGTGCAGCGCATCAGCAATGGACGGATCGCGGCGGAAGAGCAAGACCGACGGGTACGCGACCAGGAAATCCTGACCGCCTGCCAGCAAGTCTGCCCGGCAAACGCCATCATTTTTGGCGACATCAATGATCCGAACAGCTCGGTGCGGCGGTTGAAGGAGAGTCCGCGCAACTTTGGCGTGCTGGAAGAACTGAATACGCGACCGCGCACCACCTACATGGCGGCGGTCCTGAATCCCAATCCGGAGATGCCGGAGATGGCCAAGAAACAGCAGCCGGAGCAACACTTCTGATGGCGGAAGAGATAGAACCCGGGAAGCGGCTGGACCGGCAGGAGGGGCGCCCCCCGGTGCTGGAGCCGGGGCATACGTTCGCCACGATCACCGACAAGATCAGCGCCATCGTGCTCACCAAGCAGACGCCGCTGGGCTGGTTCCTGGGAGTGGGCGTGGCCGGGCTGCTCTCGGCGGTGCTGTTCTACGCCATCGGATTCCTGCTCTACCGGGGCGTGGGAATTTGGGGCGTCAACCACCCCATTTCGTGGGGCTTCGCCATCGTCAATTTCGTGTGGTGGATCGGAATTGGCCACGCCGGAACGCTAATCTCGGCCATTCTGCTGCTGCTGCGGCAATCGTGGCGTAATTCCATCAACCGCTTTGCCGAGGCGATGACCATTTTTGCGGTCATGCAGGCGGGCCTGTTCCCGCTGCTCCACCTGGGACGTCCGTGGCTGTTCTATTGGCTGTTCCCCTATCCCAACACCATGACCGTGTGGCCGCAGTTCCGCAGCCCGCTGGTATGGGACGTGTTCGCGGTGTCGACTTACTTCACCATCTCGCTGGTGTTCTGGTACGTCGGGCTGGTGCCGGACCTGGCCACGTTGCGCGATCGCGCGCAAAACCGGGCGGCGCGCATGATCTATGCCATGCTGGCGCTGGGCTGGCGCGGATCGGCGCGGCACTGGCACCGCTATGAGACGGCCTACCTGCTGCTGGCCGGCCTGGCGACGCCGCTGGTGCTCTCGGTGCACACCGTGGTCAGCTTCGATTTCACCATCGCCATCCTGCCCGGGTGGCACAGCACCATTTTTCCGCCGTACTTCGTGGCCGGCGCCATTTATTCCGGCTTCGCCATGGTGCTGATCCTGGCGATTCCCATTCGCTCGGTTTACAACCTGCAGGACATGATCACCGACCGACACCTGGACAACTGCGCCAAGATCATGCTGGCCACCGGGTTGATCGTGAACTACGGCTACATCATGGAAACCTTCATGGCGTGGTACTCGGGGAACTTCTTTGACAAGCACATGATCTGGAACCGCATGCATGGCCCGTACGCGGCGTTTTACTGGACGCTGATTTTGATCAACGTGGGCTTTGTGAACGTGCTGTGGTTGAAGAAGGTGAGGTTCACGCCGAAGTTGCTGTGGTGGTCCTCGCTGGTGATCCTGATCGCGATGTGGCTGGAGCGCTTTGTGATCGTGGTGATCAGCCTGTCGCAGGACTTTCTGCCGTCGTCGTGGGGCATCTACACGCCGACGCGCTGGGACTACGCCACGCTGCTGGGAACGGTGGGATTTTTCATGCTGTGCTTCCTGCTGTTTATCCGCGTGATGCCGATGATTTCCATCGCCGAGATGAAGCACCTGCTGCCTTCCTCGGAGGTGAAAGTGCCGGTGGAGTCTGAATCATGAGACCGCCGATTTATGGACTGGTAGCGGAGTTCGACACGCCGACGCAGATTGTGGAGGCGGCACGCAAGGCGCACGAAGAAGGCTACCGCAAGATGGACGCCTACAGCCCATTCCCGGTGGAGGGACTGAGCGAGGCGGTCGGCTTTCACAAGGACAACGTGGCGCTCTTGTGCCTGGTGGGCGGCCTTCTCGGGCTGGCGGTTGCCTACGTGCTGCAGTACTGGATCAACGTGATTGCGTATCCCGTCAACGTCGGCGGGCGGCCGCTGCACTCCTGGCCGTCGTTCATCGTGGTGTGCTTCGAGATGACGGTCCTGTTCGGCGGGCTGGCGGCGGCCTTGGGCATGCTGTTGATGAACGGGCTGCCCATGCCGTATCACCCGCTGTTCAATGTGCCAAGTTTCAGCTTCGCCTCGCGCGACAAGTTTTTTCTGTGCATCGAGTCGGCGGACCCGAAATTCGATCGCCAGGCGACATATCAATTCCTCTCGAGCCTGGAGCCGCGGATCATCGTGGAGGTGCCGCATTAGCAACGCGCTCACATTGCGGGCAGAGGCAGACAATTGCCGAATTGCCGAACTGCCGAATTGCCGAATTGCGCAAAGCCACGGTCAATTCCGCAGTTCCGCAGTTCCGCAATTCCGCAGTCTTGCGCTGCGACGTCATATGTGGGTGCTGGCTGCCCTCGGCTGCGCCACGCTCATCGGCTGCAGAAACGACATGCACGTGCAGCCCAAGGTGCTGCCCTTGACGCGGAGCGATTTCTACGCCGACGGGCGGGGCTCGCGAACGCCGCCGGAGGGCACCATCGCGCGCGGCCAATTGCATGGCGACAGCTATCTGTATACCGGGATGATCAACGGCAAGCCGGGCGATGAGATGCCGTTTCCGGCCACGCGCGAAGTGCTGGAGCGCGGGCACGAGCGCTTCAACATTTATTGCACGCCGTGCCATTCGGAACTGGGAGACGGCAACGGAATGATTGTGCAGCGCGGCTTCCGGCGTCCTCCGTCGTTCCACGACCCGAAGCTGCGGCAGGCGCCGCTGGGGCACTTTTTTGACGTCATGACCAACGGTTTTGGAGCGATGCCGGATTACGCGGCGCAGGTCAATCCTCAAGACCGCTGGGCGATCGCGGCTTACATACGGGCGTTGCAGCTCAGCCAGAATCCAGCCGGCAATGTGGCGGCCGGGCAGCAACCGCCTGCGGCACAAGCGGCGGAGAAGAAGCGATGAGCACCAACTCGCGCATCGAGAACCTGGACTTCGCGCCGCCGCCGTTCCTGGCGACGCTGCAGCGGCGGGCGCTGCTGGTGGGAGCAGTGTTTGCCATCGCCACGGTAGTCGGGTTCCTGGTCGAGCCCCGGCAGGCGATGCACTCCTACCTGCTGGCCTTCATGACGGCCCTTGGGTTCACGCTGGGAGCGATGTCGCTGCTGATGGTGTGGCACCTGACCGGGGGAGAGTGGGGAGTAGGAATCCGGCGCATCCTGGAGGCGGCCATGGCGACGCTGCCCCTGATGGCGGTGGCGTTCATTCCGATCGTGCTGAGCGCGTACCTGCGCATGAGTTACCCGTGGACCGATCCCGAACAGTTGAAGCACAGCGAGCACATCGCGCACCAGGCGCACCAGTATCTGAATCCCAACCTGTTTCTGATTCGCGGGGTGCTGTACTTCATCGCCTGGGGACTTCTGGCTTATGCGCTGCAGAAGTGGTCGGATTTGCAGGACCAGCCCCCAGACCGCGCCTTCGGCGCCCGGTTGCGCGCCTTGAGCGCGGCGGGAATCATCGTGTACGGCTGGATGCTGACGTTTGCGGTGGTGGACTGGGTGATGTCGTTGAACCCGGAATTCACCTCGACGATCTACGGGTTGATCTTCATGGTGGGCCAGGCGCTGATCGCGCTGTGCCTGGTGGTGATCGTGGCCGACAAGCTGAAAGACCTGGAGCCGATGTCGCGGGTGCTGCGGTCGCGCGACTTTCTCGACTACGGCAAGCTGATGCTCACCTTCGTGATGCTGTGGGCGTACTTCAGTTTTTCGCAGTGGCTGATCATCTGGTCAGGCAACCTGCCGGATGAAATTCACTGGTTTCTCGACCGCCTGCACGGAGATTGGGGCGTAGTGGGATTTTTGCTGATCATCGGGCACTTCGTCATTCCCTTCGCGCTGCTGCTGTCGCGTTCTCTGAAGCAGGACTCGCGCAAGCTGGCGGCGCTGGCGGTGTGGCTGATCCTGATGCGCTATTTCGACCTGTTCTGGAACATCGAGCCCAATTTTCACAAGGCAAGTTTCCACTATAGCTGGCTGGACGCGGTGGTCCCGATTGCGATGGTCGGGCTGTGGCTGGCGTACTTCTTCCACAACTTGAAACGCAGACCGCTGGTGGTGCTGCACGATCCCCACCTGCGCGAGATGTTGAGCAAGCAGCATGGATGATTCGCGGGACAAATCGAGGCGGCCGGACAGCGAAGGCGAGATTTCGGCGGGGGACATCCGCCATCCGGAGACGATGTACGACCGGACGGACCTGAGCGCGAACGGGATCCTCTACTTCTTCGTCACGCTGGCGTTCACTGTGCTGATCATTCACCTGATCACCTGGGGCATGGTGCGCTACTTCGCGGGGAACCGTCTGACGCCGGTGCCGCGCAATGCCGCCATTGTGCCGCCAGCGTGGCAGATCAGCCCGAAAGGGGACCCGGCGCTGCGTTTTCCCGCGCCGCAGTTGCAGCCCGATCCGGTGGCCGACCTGAACAAGTTTCGCGCCGCCAGCGAGCAGCGGTTGAATAGCGCGGGGGCGGGCCACATCCCCATCGAGCAGGCCATCGAGGAGCTGGCGAAGAGCGGCCTGCCGGTCCGTCCGCCGCCGGCGCTGCCGCCGAGCGCGCGTTTCGGCAGCGGCGATTCCACCCCGGCCGGGGCCGCGGGAGGAACGGAACCGAAGGGCAACGAATGAATGAGAATGAAGAATGAAGAATGAAGAATGAAGAATGAAGAATGAAGAATGAAAAAAGAAAAGAAGAAAACGGCACTCGTGGAATTGCAGATTAAAGAATGCAGACTTAAGAATGGAGAAATGGAGTAAGAGTGATTCACGAACCCCATAAGAAACGCCGAGAGGCGCTGATGGTTGTGCTGGTGCTGCTGGCCAGTGCGCTGGCGGCTGGGCAAGGCATGGGAGCGCCGGCGGTGCGGCCGGCAACGCCGCCGCCGCAGATCCTGAACAACATTTCCATTGAGCAGAAATTGAATAGCGCGGTCCCGCTCGACCTGCCGTTTACGGACGAAAACGGACAGGCGGTGAAACTGGGCGACTACTTCGGCAAGCGGCCGGTGGTGCTGGCGCTGGTGTACTACGACTGCCCGATGCTGTGCACGGAAGTCATGAACGGCATGGTGAGCGCGTTTTCGGTGCTGAAGTTCGATATCGGCAAGGAATACGACGTGGTGACGGTGAGCTTCGATCCGCGCGAGAAGCCCGCACTGGCGCGCGCCAAGAAGACGACCTATGTGCGGCGCTACGGACGTCCGGGAGCGGAGCAAGGCTGGCATTTCCTAACCGGCGAGCCCACGGCGATTACGGCGCTGACCAAGGCGGTGGGATTTCACTACCAGTGGGACCCGCAGACGCAGCAATTCGCCCATGCCACGGCGATCATGGTGCTCACACCGCAGGGCAAGATTGCGCAGTATTACTACGGAGTGGAGTACTCGCCGAAGGACCTGCGGCTGGGGATGGTGCAGGCCTCGCAAGGACACATTGGCACGGCGGTGGACCAGATCCTGCTGTACTGCTACCACTACGATCCGCGCACGGGAAAATACGGCGCGGTGATCTCGCGCGTACTGCAGGTGGCGGGCGCGATCACGCTGCTGCTGCTGGGCGGGTTCCTGATCGCCATGTTTAAGCTTGAGCCCAAGCACACCAAGAGCGGCCCCGCCGCGGGACCGGGGGGACGATAGCCCATGTGGCAAAACCTGCCCCTCTGGCCCGCGCGCGCCTCCACCCTGGCGAACCGCACCGATTCGCTGATGATTTTCATGCTGGCGGTGACCGGGTTCTTCACGGTGATGATCTTCATCCTGATCTTTGTATTCGCCATGAAGTTCCGACGCGGGCGGCATCCGGTGGCGGTCCAGATCGAGGGCTCCAACGCCCTGGAAGCAACCTGGACGCTGATTCCGTTCGGCATCTTCATCATCATGTTCGTGTGGGCGGCCTCGATTTACATGTCGTGGGCGCAGCCGCCGCCGAACGCGGAGGAAGTGTTCGTGGTGGGCAAGCAGTGGATGTGGAAGTTCCAGCATCCCGAGGGGCAGCGCGAAATCGATCAGCTGCACGTCCCGTTGGGACGCGCCATCCGCTTGACCATGATTTCCCAGGACGTGATCCACAGCATGTTTCTCCCCGAGTTCCGGGTGAAGCAGGACGTGCTGCCGGGCCGATACACCACCGCCTGGTTCCAGACGACGAAACCTGGGCGCTATCACATTTTCTGTTCACAGTACTGCGGCACCATGCATGCGGGGATGATTGGCGAGGTGGTGGTGATGAACCCGGCCGACTACCAGGCGTGGCTGTCGGGCGGAAACGCGGAAGGCTCGCTGGCCTCGACCGGACAAAAGCTGTTTCAACAGCTCGGCTGCACCACCTGCCATCGCTTCGATACGCAGGGCCGCGGTCCGAACCTGGTGGGCGTGTACGGAAAGCCGGTGCTGCTGGATGACGGGCGCACGGTCACGGCCGACGACAATTACATCCGCGAATCGATTCTTACCCCGGGAGCCAAGGTGGTGGCGGGATTCAAGCCGATCATGCCGACTTTCCAGGGGGTGGTCAGCGAGGAGCAGTTGTTGTCCCTGCTGGCATATATCAAGTCCATCTCGGTGCCGGAGCAGCGTGAGCCGGTCAGCAATCGTCCCGCGGTGCCGCCGCATCCCGCGCCGGCCCCGGCCAGGAGTCGTTGAAGCGAGTTCATTATGGCTACTATTGCCGCACCGGCGGTTGAGCGCGAGAACTACCTGAACACCGACTTCGGGGTGAAGTCGTGGTTGCTCACCACCGACCACAAGCGCATTGCCATCCTCTATCTGCTTTCCATCACCGCCATGTTTTTTGTCGGCGGGTTTGCCGCCACCTTGATCCGCCTGGAACTGCTCACCCCGGCCGGCGACCTGATGTCCTCCGACACCTACAACAAGATGTTCAGTATCCATGGCATCGTGATGGTGTTCTTTTTCCTCATCCCGTCCATTCCGGCCACGCTGGGCAATTTCCTGGTGCCGCTGATGGTGGGCGCCAAGGACCTGGCCTTCCCTAAGATCAACCTGGCGAGCTGGTATCTGTACATCCTGGGCGCCTGCATCATGCTCTACGTCATCCTCACCGGCGGAGTCGACACCGGCTGGACCTTCTACGTTCCCTACAGCAGCACCTACTCCAATACCCACGTGATCGCGGCGGTAGTGGCCATCTTCGTGGCCGGATTCTCTTCCATCTTTACCGGCTTCAACTTCATTGTGACCATCCACCGCATGCGCGCGCCCGGGTTGAGCTGGGGACGCCTGCCGCTGTTTATCTGGGCGCACTACGCCACCTCGATCATCCAGGTGCTGGGGACGCCGGTGGTGGCCATCGCGCTCACGCTGGTGGCCCTGGAGCGCGCCTTTCACCTGGGCATCTTCGATCCGCGGCTGGGCGGCGACCCGGTGCTGTTTCAGCACCTGTTCTGGTTTTACTCGCATCCCGCGGTGTACATCATGATCCTGCCGAGCATGGGAGTGGTGGCGGAGGTGGTTTCCACCTTCTCCCAAAAGCGCACCTTCGGCTATAGCGCCATCGCCATGTCTTCCATTGCGATCGCGGTGCTGGGCTTCCTGGTGTGGGCGCACCACATGTTCGTCGCCGGGATTTCGGCCTACGCCGCGCTGGTATTTTCGTTGCTCAGCTACTTCGTTGCCGTCCCCTCGGCGATCAAGGTCTTCAACTGGACGGCGACCATGTACAAGGGATCGATCTCGCTGGGCACGCCCATGTTGTACACCCTCGGCTTTATCGGCCTGTTCACCATGGGCGGCATGACGGGGCTGTTCCTGGCCGCCCTAGGCATCGATGTCCACGTGCACGATACCTACTTCGTGATCGCGCACTTCCACTACATCATGGTGGGTGGGGCAGTGATGGGCTACCTGGCGGGGATCCACTTCTGGTGGCCGAAAATCAGCGGGCGCATGTACCCGGAGACATGGGGAAAAATCGCGGCCGGCACCATTTTCATCGGCTTCAACCTGACCTTCTTCCCGCAATTTGTGCTCGGCTACCTGGGCATGCCGCGGCGCTACCACGCTTATCCGGCGGAGTACCAGGTGCTGAACGTGATGTCGAGCGCGGGAGCGTCGATCCTGGCGGTGGGGTATGTCCTGCCGCTGATATACCTGCTGTGGTCGCTGCGCTACGGCGAGATCGCCTCGGACAATCCCTGGAACGCCACCGGCCTGGAGTGGCGCACGCCGTCTCCACCGCCGACGGAAAATTTTCCCGAAACCCCGGTGGTCACCTGGGAAGCCTACGACTATTCCACTGTGCCGGAGGTCCCCGTTGCACGATAGAGCGGTACTCGCGCCGCGCGAGCTGCGGCACCATTTCGCCGACCTGGAACAGCAGCGCGAAAGCGCTACGCTGGGGATGTGGGTGTTTCTGATCACCGAAATCATGTTCTTCGGCGGCCTGTTTGCCGCTTACCTGGTGTATCGCACCGCGCATTACCAGGCCTGGTCGATCGGCAGCGAGCACATGGATTTCTGGATCGGCACCATCAACACCGTGATCCTGTTGTGCAGCAGCTTGCTGGTGGCGCTGTCGGTGCACGCGATCCAGGTCGGGCAAAGCAAACTGTGCGCCATCTACCTGTGGGTGGCCTCCGCCATGGGGATCGCCTTCCTGGTGCTGAAGGGAATTGAGTACCACTCGCACTTCGTGGAGGGCGCGGTCCCGGGCGCGTTGTGGAAGCTCTCGGTACCGGACCCGCTGGGCGTGCAGATGTTCTTTTACATTTACTTCGTCATGACCGGGCTGCACGCGCTGCACGTGACGATTGGAATTTTCCTGCTGGCGACGATCGGCTGGTATGCGTCCAAGGGCGCCTATTCGCCCGCCTATCACAACCCGGTGCACGTCAGCGGACTGTACTGGCACTTCGTGGACG
The DNA here is from genome assembly GCA_963797035.1 of Terriglobia bacterium. Classification (GTDB taxonomy): domain Bacteria; phylum Acidobacteriota; class Terriglobia; order Terriglobales; family Acidobacteriaceae; genus JAIQGF01. The sequence goes on along the minus strand of CAWCOC010000012.1, from coordinate 95,239 downwards.
TAGTGTGGATTTTTCTGTACCCGTTGCTGTACCTGATCGCCCACAAGAAAGCATAGAGAGATGGCTGAGCACGTCGTAACTCGCAAGACCTACATCGTGGTCTGGATCGCCTTGATGGCGCTGATGGCGCTGACCGCCGGGCTGTCGAGGATCAACCTGGGCGAGTGGAGCACGGTGGTGGCGCTGGCCATCGCGGTGATCAAGGCGCTGCTGGTGATCCTGTTTTTCATGCACGTGCGCTACGAGAGCCAGAAGATCGCGTGGGTGGTGGTGATCGCCGGTTTCTTCTGGCTGGGCATCCTGCTGCTCCTCACCTTGACCGACTACATGAGCCGCGGCTACCTGGGCGTTAGCGGCCATTGAAGGCCCGCTCGCGGCGGTATATCGTGGGGACGATGTACTCGGCCTGAGAATTACGACCACCTTTACTCTACAATTTTCATTGGTTGAGGTGAGGCATGGCTTTCTGTACTGCGTGCGGGGCGCCGGTGGACAATTCGGCGCGAGCGTGTCCGAAGTGCGGAGCGGTTGTCACTGCGGTCCCGACCGTTACGGCGAGCGCTCCTCCGCGCGCGCCGGCCATGCAGCAGACCGGCGGGAGCAGCGCGCTCAGGATCGCCCTCATCGTGGTAGCGGTGGTGATTGCACTCGGCATCTGCGGCGCCATCGGCACGGTCTTCGTGCTGAAGAAAGTAGCGCATCGCGTGCGCGTGGAAGCAGGCCCGAATTCGGCGACTATTACCACGCCGTCGGGCACGGTCACGACGGACGATCCCGCCGTGGTTGCCCGGCAACTCGGGGTGGAGGTCTACCCCGGAGCGCGCGGGATCCAAGGTGGCGCCAGCGTCGCGTTCGGCAACATGCAGGTGGTAGCGGCCAAATTCGAGAGCGACGCCGCGCCGGACAAGGTGTTCGATTTTTACCAGCACCGATATCCCAAGGCCAGGATCCGCGTGGTGGGCAAGGACAACAGCATGGTAGTCAGCACCGACCAGGGAATGGTCACCATCAAGGTGCATCCGCGGGGCGACGGCAGCTTGCTCGAGATTGCGCGCATCGCGGGCGGCCCTGGCGGCAACGACGAGAGCGGCAAGCCGAACTAACGGCAGCTGCCCATTTGGGAATTGGTGGCGAAATTTTCGCAGCACCCTGCGACGCGCGCGCGTCCGGCGCATCGCATACTGTGACGTGTTGATTTTCGGAGGGGCACATGAACGTGGCGAGGTCCCCCAACCCGCAACCCTCTGCCGCCGACATGCGCGAGTTGACGCTGCGCGGCTGCGAGGTGGCACGCATGGCCGCCGCCGCCATCGCCTCCGGTATCGAGACCGGCTCCGCGGATGCGCTGGAATTTGTCCGCGGCTGCGAGGAAGAGCTGGACTCCCTCGATCGCCGAATCAACGAGGGAGTTACCGCGGCCATCCTGGGGGCTTCTGAGAGCGATGTGCGCGAGCTGCTCTCCTGCCTGAAATACATCCTCGAACTGGAGCGCGTCGGCGACTTGCTGCTCAACGTCGCCAATCGTACTCCGGCGGTCAGCGGCAAGATTGGAGCGCAGGACGGCGCCGACCTGAAGCGCATGGCCGACCTGCTGGAGCAGATGCTGACCGACGCGCTGATCGCGTTTCGCGACCGCGACATGCAGCGCGCGATCGCCATCCTGCGCGCTGACGCGGAGATGGACCGGCTGCGCAACTTGATGTTTGTCCGCCATATCGATAATCCCGAGAAAGAGCCGCGCCATCAGAGCTTCCACTTGGTGTTTATGACGCAGACGCTGGAGCGCGCCGGCGACCACGCCAAGAACACCGCCGAGGAAGTTTGTCACCTGGTGACGGGACGCAGCGTGCGTCACCTGATCCGCGCCGCCGATAAATCATTTGAGGAGATGTTCGTCGACTGGATGAGGCGACAGACGGTCAAGCACTGACGAGCTGTCAGCGTTGCCGCAGGCGCGCCGCATTGGCCGCGGCTTTGCGCGCCTCCGCCTCATTGCCCGCGCCGCGGTAAGCCTGTTCCAACAGGAGGTAAGCCTCCGCCTGCGTGGGTTGCAGGCGCGTGACCTGCTCCAGTTGGCGGGCGGCGGCGGCGTATTCCTTGTCGGCCAGCAGCACCCTTCCCAACTCCATCCGGACGCCGCTATTCTCCGGCTGCATGATGGTCGCGGCCTCGTATTGATCGGCTGCCTTCTTCAGATCTCCGCTGCGGCGATAGACGTCGCCCAACAGGCTGCGCGCCTCCAACTGATCCGGCGAAAGTTTCAAGCTTTGCTCCAGCGCTTCGGCGGCGGCGGGCAAGTCTCCGGACTTGAAGCGTGCCATGCCCAGGTAATAGAAAGCGTTGGAGTCGCCGGGGCGCAACTTGACGGATTGCGCCAGGTGCTCCGCGGCTTGCCGGAAATCGGCCGCCTTCAGTTCCAACTGACCAAGCTCTGAAAACGCGGGGGCTGAGGTAGGGTCTTGCGCCACCGCCTTCAACAGCGCGGCGCGCGCTTCCGCCGTGCGTCCGTCCTCCAGTGCGAGGTCGGCCTGGTGAATCAGGTTTTGAATCTCGATCTTGTCCTTGGGATCGGGCAGGGCAGCGCTTTCCGAACTGGTGGGCGGCAGGGAAGAGGCGAGCATGGCGCGCAGCTCCTGCGCTTTTGCGTCCCCTTCGCGGTACCGGCTCTGAAGCTCGCCGGGATCTTGATGAAGGTCGTACAACTCCGGCCGGGGCGCCTGGATGAATTTGAAATTGCCGGCGCGCACCGCGCGCAACGGCGCCCAACCGAAGCGCAGCGGATAATCCGTTTCTGAAATTGCCGGCCGGTCCGCGGTCTCGCTGCCGCCGAGGTATGGCTTCAGCGATGCACCGTCGAATTTCGCCTGCGTCTTAGCGCCAACCAGGTCCACCACTGTCGGCAGCAGGTCGGTGGTCCTGACCTGCGCGGCGACGGTGGCGCCGGCGCGCGCCGCTTTCGGCAACTTGATCAGCAGCGGAACGTGGGTGGTGGCATCGTAGAGAAAAATTCCGTGTGTCTCCTCGTGGTGCTCGCCCAAGCCTTCGCCGTGGTCGCCGACGACGATCACCAGCGCGTTGTCGTACCAGCCTTGCCGACGCAAGAATCCCAGGAAGTGTCCCAGCGCGGAGTCGGCGTAGGCAATTTCTCCATCGTAGAGATGGGACTTGAATTTCTCGCTGTAGGGCGGCGGGGGCTCGTAGGGATCATGCGGGTCGTACAGATGGACCCACACGAAGTGCGGACCCGCGCGGTGGGCAAGCAGCCAATCCTCAGCGCGCTGGGCTACGTCCATGCCGCGGCGCTCCACGCGTCCCCAGCGCGACTTGCTCGCCGTGTGGGCAGGGAAGTTGTCGTAGAAATCAAATCCGCGATCGAAGCCCGGCGCCAGCGCCTGGCTATCGAGAATCACCGCGCCGATAAACGCCGCGGTGTGGTAGCCATCCTGCTTCAGCAGCTCCGCCCAGGTAGGATGATCGGAGGCAATCGGCGAGCCGAAATCGCGAACGCCATGCGTGGAAGGATGGTCGCCCGTAAGAATGCTGGCGTGCGAACTGTTGGTGATTGGGCTCACGGTGAACGCTTCGGTGAAGCGCACGCCCTGTGCCGCCAGCGCGTCCAGGTTCGGCGTCTCTCCCTGCTTGTAGCCGTAGCAGCCGACGTGGTCGGCGCGCAGGGTGTCGATGGTGATCAAGAATACGTCAGGGCGCTTCTGGGGCGGCGGGGTCGCGGAGGGCTTGGCCTGCGCGTGCACCAGCGCCGCTACGCACACCAATAAAGCTGAGGAAATAAACCGCAAACGCATGATGGTCAGGCTAGCATAGAGGCAGCGGTACGTGGGCGTCTGGGCTATACTGCCCTACCTCTCTTTACGGAACGACCGCGCTTGCCCAACCTTATTTCTCCCGCTCTCAGCCTGTCCGCTGCCTTAGCCTGGGGCGCTGCCGACTTCAGCGGTGGCATGGCCACCAAGAGGGCCAACACTTTCCACGTCGTCGCCGTAGCCCATGCGACCGGGCTGGCGTTCATGGCCGCGCTGGCGCTGTTGTGGGGAGAAGCCGTGCCCGGATGGCACACGCTGGCCTGGGGAGCGGCGGGCGGCCTGGTCGGCGGCATCGGGCTGGCGGCGTTCTACCAGGCGCTGGCGATCGGCACCATGGGCATTAACGCGCCCTTGTCGGCCGTGATCACCGCGCTGGTGCCGCTGCTGTTCAGCTTTCGCACCGAGGGCATGCCGCAGGCGCTCCAGGTCGCCGGCATCGGACTTGCGCTGGTGAGTATATGGCTGGTGGCGGCGCCGCACGGCATGACCGCGCACTCCAAAGGCGTGGCGCTGGCGGTGCTGGCCGGACTTGGGTTCGGCGGCTTCCTGGTGTGCCTGAAGCTGGCGGGATCGCGCTCCATCTTCTGGCCGTTGGTCTCCGCCCGCGCAGCGTCATGTCTGATGATGCTCTCGATCGTGCTGCTTGCGGGCCGCCCATTCAAGGCGGGTCGCGGGGTGCTGGCGTGGATGATCGTGGCTGGACTGCTGGATTCCGGGGCCAACGCGCTCTACGTTGCCGCCGCGCAACGTGGCCGGCTGGATGTGGCCGCCGTGCTGTCGTCGCTTTACCCGGCGAGCACGGTGGTGCTGGCGCGCTTGCTGCTGAAGGAACGGCTCTCGCCGTTGCAGGTGGCGGGCATGATCGCGGCGCTGGTCTCCGTGGTCCTGATTGCGGGCGGGTAGGCCGGCGCATATATAATTGACCCAATTGTGGCGTCCATCATGCGTTTCCGTCCATTCATTCTTATCGCGTGGCTGTGCGGTTTCGCCGCTACAGGGGGCTGGGCGGCCGCGGCGTCGAAACCCAACGTCCTGGTGGTGACCATCGACACCCTGCGCGCCGACCACGTGGGATGTTATGGGTACAAGCAGGTGCAGACGCCGAACCTGGACAGCCTGGCCGCGGATGGCGTGCTCTTCCGCGAGGCCTTTACCGCGGTGCCGATCACGCTGCCGTCGCATACCGTGATCTTCACCGGCACCTATCCCATGTTGAACGGCATGCACGATTTCAGCGGCAACCGCCTGGGCGCGAACCAGCCGACGCTGGCCTCGATTTTGAAAGAGAATGGGTACTCGACCGGCGCGGTGATTGCCTCCGCGGTGCTGGATTCGCGCTTCGGGCTGAATCGCGGCTTCGATTTCTATTACGACCACTTTGATTTCAATCGCCTGCTGGAAACCAACCTCGACAGCATGGAGCGGCCGGCGAACCAGGTGGTGGATGAAGCCCTGCGCTGGCTGGGGCAGAATTATCAGAAGCGCTTCTTGCTCTGGGTCCACCTTTACGATCCGCATCATCCCTACCGCCCGCCTGCGCCCTACAGCGAGACTTACAAGACGCATCCCTACGACGGGGAAATCGCCTTTGCCGACGCGCAACTGGGGCGGGTTCTCGCGTTCCTGAAAAGCAAGGACCTCTACGGTCGCACCTTGATCGTGGTTCTCGGCGACCATGGCGAGGGCCTGGGCGAACACGGGGAAAAGACGCACGGCTTTTTTATCTACAACTCCACGCTGCACGTGCCCTTGATATTCAAGCTGCCGGAGGGCGGAGCGCATCGCCAGGTGACGCAAGCGGTCAGCACGGTGGACGTGCTGCCCACCATCCTCGACGAGTTGCAAATTGCGGTGCCCAAGGCGGTGCAGGGGCACACGCTGCGTGGGGCCATCGACGGCAAAACGGCGGAGGGAAGCCCGATTTACAGCGAGACATTTCTGCCGCGGCTGCATTTCAACTGGAGCGAAGTGCGCGGCCTGCAGCAGCAGTCGTACAAGTTCATCGACGGCCCCAAGCCCGAGCTGTATGACCTGGGGGCCGACCCCGGCGAACTGCACAACCTGTTCGCCGGCAAACCAGCAGTCTCGCAGGAGTTGCGGTCGCGGCTGGGCTCGGTGGTCACGCGCTACACGCAAGGCAAGGGGCTGGCGGAAAAAATGCCGCTCGATCCCGCGCTCAGCGAGCGCTTGAAGGAACTGGGCTACACTGCATTTGCCGGCGGCGGAGACCCGGCGGTCAGCAATCGCAATCTGCCCGATGCCAAAGACCGCATCCAGTTCTACGAGCAGTTCTCCGACGCCATGGACGCGAGCCAGCATCACCGCTACATCGAGGCGGTCGCGAAGCTGAAGCCGCTGCTGAAGGTTGAGCCCGATTCACAGCCCGTGCATTACCTGCTGGGGACAAACTACTTCCGCATGAAGCAGTTTTCGGACGCCATTGTGGAATTCCAGCACACCGTGAGGCTCAGCCCCGATTATGCCCTTGCGAATTACTGGCTCGGACTCTCTTATGCCGAGTCCGGCAACTACGCAAGCGCGATTCCGTCCTTTCAACAGACGTTGAAACTGGACGGCACAAACTTTTCCGCGGCGTTCAACATGGGCGCGGCCGAGCTTCGGCTGGGACGTGTGGACCAGGCCGCGGCCGCGTTTCGCCAGTCGGTGGCCATTTATCCCGAATACGCGCAGGGCTATCTTGCGCTGGGCGAGGTGTTGTTGTACCAGTCGAAGGTGAGCGACGCGCTGCCTCCGCTGGAGAAAGCCGTGAGCCTGCAGCCCGCTAATCCGCGCGCCCACGCCGCGCTGGCAAAAGCCCTGGAGGCCAGCGGGCGTCACGACGAGGCGCTCCGGGAATTGCAGCGCGCCGGAGCGCAGAACCCGTAACCATGGAGTCCATCGCCAAAACGGCTCGATGCGCGCTGCTGATCGTTCTGCTCGCTGCCGCCGCCGCGGCGCAAACCGCCAGCCGGACGCCGGCCCGCAAGCGTCCCGTGGCGCCGGCACGCCGTCCGAATGTTCTGCTGGTCACGATCGACACGGTTCGCGCCGACCACGTTGGATGCTACGGCTCCGACAAGGCGAAAACCCCGACCATCGATGCCCTGGCGCACGATGGAGTCCTGTTCGAGCGCGCCCTCTCGCAGGTCCCGCTGACCTGGCCCTCGCACGTCACCATGCTCACCGGGACCTATCCTTTCCACAACGGCGTGCAGGATTTTTCGGGGCAGCCGTTGGCGCCGGAATTTCGCAGCGTGGCGCAAGCTTTCCAGGACCACGGCTATGCTACGGCGGCCGTGATCAGCTCCTTTGTATTGAACCGGAGTTGGGGGCTGGCGCGCGGCTTCGCGCACTACGACGACGCTTTTGCCGGGAACGCGTTCCTGGAGGCGGGAGTCGGGCTGGTGGAGCGCAAGGCCACGGAGAGCGTGGACCACAGCATCGCATGGCTGAGCCACCGTCCGGCCAAGCCGTTCTTCTTCTGGCTGCACCTCTACGATCCGCACAGCGGCTACGATCCGCCGGAGCCCTTCCACTCCGAGTATCGCGATCATCTTTACGACGGCGAAATCGCGTATGCCGATTCGCAACTCGGGCGACTGATCGCCTGGCTGAAACAGAACCATCTCTACGACAACACGGCGATTGTCCTGGCGAGCGACCACGGCGAATCGCTGGGCGAGCACGGCGAGAAGGAGCATGGCTTCTTCCTCTACAACGCCACGCTCCAGGTTCCGCTGGTGATCAAGCCGGTGGCGCCGGGGCCTGGCGGAGAGCGCGTGAGCGACGTGGTGGAAATCACCGCGGTAGCGCCCACGCTGCTGAAGCTGGCGGGCATTGCGGACCGCATTTCGAGCCAATTCGACACCGCCTCGCTGCTCCCGAAACCCAAGCTGGAGGCGGCTTACAGCGAGACCATGTATCCCTTCAGCTCGTTCGGGTGGAGTCCGCTGCGCAGCGTGGAGGGCGGGGACTATCACTACATCGAAGCGCCCCGGCCGGAGCTCTACAACGTTCAGAACGATCCCGGAGAGAAGCACAACCTGATCGCGGCGCAGCCGGCCACAGCTGCGGCGCTCAAACAGCAACTCGGCAAACGCGTGACACTGCGAGCTTCGGCGCGTCCGGCAGTCGGCCCGGCGGCTGATCCGGCCGTTACGGAAAAGCTGCGCGCCCTGGGATACCTGGCGTACCGGTCTCCGGTGCCCTCCTCCGCGCTGGACAAGCCGCTGCCCGATCCCAAGGACAAAATCGGAGTGCTGGAGAGCATCCTGCACGCCTCGGATTTGCTGCGCGCGGGGAAATCCACGGAGGCCGCCGCGGTGCTGAAACAAGTGCAGGCCGAAGATCCTAACCTCTATGTGATTCCCTTCATGCTGGGCGAGGAGGCGCTCGACCGGGAGAACTGGGCGGAAGCATCCGCACAACTGCAAAAATGCCTGCAACTCAATCCCGAATTCGACCAGGCCATGACGGCGTTGGGCCGGTCCCTGCACGAACAAGGTCAGGATGCGGAGGCGGAAACCTGGGTGAGGAAGGCCATCAAGATAAACTCGAGCAACTTTCGCGCCTGGTATGAACTGGGGTGGATCCAGGCCCGCGCCAAGCCGAATGAGGCGCTGGTGGCATTGCGCAAGACCATCGAGATCGATCCCAACTTCGCCTTACCGTACCGTGAAATGGGGATGATCGAATTTCAGGCGAAGGACTATGCCAACGCCGCGCAACACCTGCAGCGGGCGGTCGAGTTGGGATTGAGCAAGCCCTACTTGCTGAATTACCTTGGCATTGCCTACAGCCGGACGGGAAAACTGGAGAAAGCGGTGGCCAGCTACCGGCAGGCGTTGGAGCAGATGCCCGATTTGGCGGAAGCTCACCTGAACTTGGGCTTTGCTTACGAGCGGCTGCAACAGACGGCGCGTGCCGCGCAGGAATACGCTACGGCTTGCCGACTGGATGCCAAGTTCTGCAACCTGCGCTAGCTTTATTGCCGCGACGGTGGGCTTGCGCCTTGCAGCTTTTGCAGGACTCCGCGGGCCTGGGGCGCCAGCGGGTCGGTGGGCGCATCCTTCAGAAACTTCTGCAACTGGGCGATGGCATCGGCTGAGCGCTTCTGACGCAGGTACAGGTTGACCAATTCAAGGTGCGTCCGGGTCATCTTGGGATTCAATTCCAGGGCGCGGCGAAGCGCCCGCTCCGCGTCCGGCAATTTGCCGGCGCGCTCCATCACCGATCCTTGGACAAACAGGCCAAAGGCGGACTCCGGCTGGAGGCGAAATCCCTGCTGGAGATTCTGCTCCGCTTCTTGAAGCTTGCCGTTGAGAAGCATGAGATTCGCCAGGTTGAAGTAGGCCCTGGAGTCGCTGGGAGCGAGGCGAATGCTAGTGGTGAGCTCGGCCTGAGCCTCGGCGAACTTCGATTGCCCAACGTAGAGCGCGCCGAGGTTGTTATGGGCCATGGCGAAGTTAGGCGCCTGCTTGATGGCCTTGCGGTAATGGTCGATGGCCTCTTGCGTCTTGCCCTCGGATTCATTCTTGGCGCCGCGTTGGAATTCCTTGACGGCGTTTTTGGGATAGTGGGTAAAGTCGATGGCGCTGACGACACTGGGGCCTGCAGGGGAAGGGGAGCGCCCCGGACGTGGGACAAGCAGGACTTGCATGATCAGCATCGGTTGAATGTCGGGCCTCAGCTCCGCCGAGATATCCACCGGCTGGTAACGATCGTCATTAATGACTACGTGATAGACGTTGGCGTACAAAGCAGGAAAGAAGAAGCGTCCATCGGAATCGGTGTAGGCTGACGCCATGCTGGCGCCGCGGATTTGCAGATTGACCAGGACGGGCTCGGGAAAATCGCCCCGAGCGACGCGAACCTCGCCGACGATGGAGCCGATCTGCTGCGACCAGGCGAGCGGGACAGCAAAGCACAAGAACGCCAGGGCGGCAAAGCGCGCCAGAGATAGCGGTCGCATAGCAGCCTCTTCAGGTTTCGAGTTTCACGATTCACGTTTTGCAGGGAAGTGAAGGTTCCACGCTCCCGCAATTGCCCTGATTCCTTACACCGCAGCGGGAAACAGATGCAAAAGAAAAAGGGGCTTACCTCTTTCGAGGTAAGCCCCGCGCGAGTCTATTCTAGAAGCTCAGCTTCACACCAAACTGCAGGTTGCGAGGATTCAAAGTCGCACCCGCCTGGCCGAAGCTCTTCTGATCGATACGGTTGTGTGGTCCGTTGGCGCCGGCCGACGTGCTGGCCAGCAGGAAGTTGGTGTGATTAAACACGTTGAAGCCCTCGGCGCGCAGTTGCAGACCGACTCTCTCCGTAACCTTGAAGTTTTTGAAGAGAGACATGTCGGCATCCCACTGTCCCGGTCCAACGAACTGGTTGCGTCGGAGGTTCGCGACGCAGCCCAGGCAGGGAGGGGAGAAGACCACGGAGGTTGTGCAGTCGCCACCGGCGCAGACAAAGGAAGAGCCAAAGCCATTGGCCCACATGTCGTGGGTGGCGCCACTGAAGCCGGGGATGGTCGAGTTCGGGCGAGCGTTCCGGTCGGTTGAGCCGATGGAGCTGAGCGTGAAATCGCCGCCGTGGTTAACGCAGTCGCCGGCGTTGACATCGGCCGCGGTGCACGGGCCTCCAGCGCCATTCAACAGGCTGGAACTCGCTTTGTTGTACGGCGAGAAGTGCGGCCCGGTCTGGAACGACCAGATGCCGTTGTACTGCCAGCCGTTGAGCAGGGCGCCCATAAACCCGTTGTGGTGGCCAAGCGGAATATCCCACACATAGTTGAACACCACGCGGTGGCGGATGTCGAAGATGGAGTTGCCGTAGTCCAATCCGGGATGCATCCACTCGGTAGTGTAAGCGTCGCCGGCGGCTGAGGCATTCGCAGTGGTAGCGCCGCTATGCCAACTGGAACCATCGTCCAGACTGTGGCTCCAGGTGTAGTTCAGGTTGAACAACAGGCCGTGGCTGGTTTGCTTCTTCACCGCGACCTGGAGGGCGTTGTACTTGGAATAGTTCTCGTTCAACCAGGTGCGCAGCGTACCGTAATTCTGGTTGATGACGTGGCCCGGCTGGCCGCACAGGGTCTGGCCGATATTATCGGTCACGCAGCTCCCGACCGGCAAACGCGAACCAGGCAAGCGGTTGGTGTTGTCGGCGCGGAACAGCTTACGTCCCTGGGTCCCCACGTAGTCCACCTCGAGCGACAGCTTGGGCAGGAGTTCATGCTGCAAGCTGAGGTAGTAGTTGTAGACGTAGGGATCGCGAATGTCCTGCGGCACGATACCGGTCAGGTTGGCGAAGTCCGGGTTCCCGGGATACCAGGCATTGATATTGCCGGTCGCCTGTACTCCAAGTCCCTGGCCGATACCGGTCGGCGCTCCCAGGTAGGTTGGGGTCCCGCCGCTGGGCATGCACTGGCCGGCAGCCGGCGCGTTGAGCGAGCCGGTGCAGATGGTGGGGCCGTAAATCACGTTGGCATTGCCGCCGTCGAGGTTCACGTCGTCGGCCGCGCCGAAGGAGTAGAACGGCGGGTTCCAACGCGAGTTGGACAGCGGGTTGTAGAGGGTCCCCTCGTAGGAGACACCGAATCCGCCGCGCAACGCCGTCTTGCCGTTGCCGAATACGTCATAGGCGAAACCGACGCGCGGGCCAAAGTTGTTGTGGTCGCCGGAACCGAGAGAGCTGGCCGCGGCAAATCCGCCAGGACCGCACTCGCCCGCCAGCACGCCGCGGTTGTTGAACGGCGGTACCGTGATGCATGGAGCATTGGCCGACTGCAGTCCCGCGGCAAATGCCGTGCCGTTGGTAAGGACATCGCCGCCGGTGAGGGTCGTGCTCGTACCATAGATAAACTGCGTCTGCTGGTTGTTCAACTCAACGTGGCGGGTGAACAGGTCCCAGCGCATGCCGAGGTTCAGAGTGAGCCGCTTGCTGACCTTCCAGTCATCCTGGAAGTAGGCGCCGACTTCGAGGTTACGCCAGTGGCGGAAATTGTCGAACAGCTGGGCGGAATTGGTTCCCGAGATAAATCCCGGGTCTGTTCCGGCAGTCTCGAAGTAGGGAGCGTCCACGGCGAACATCACCGGGTCAGTGAACTCGTACGAAGGACGAGCAATGTTGAACTCGCTGTTCTCAATGTTGCGCTTGATGTCCACTCCCACTTTCATATTGTGCTTGCCGTGGTTGATGGACAGCATGTCGCTGTAGCTGTATTGGTGCTCCTTGAACACCTGGGGATAGCCGCTGTAGGAGCCAAACCCGGTGGTGCCGTCGTCAAAATAAACGGAGGGCACGCCGGGCAGCGCGGTACCGATGCCGGTGTTGTTCTCGGTATAGCCGACACGGGCCTCGTTCACAATATTCGCGCTGAAGGTGTGGTCCCAGACAGCCTGGCCGGTGGGAAAGATGTTGCGCGACGGATTGGTAAAGCCGCGCGAACAGGCGGCAGTGCAAGGGCCAAAGGTGTCGCTTTCGCGCAGCCAGTTGTACTGCAGGAAGAAGCGGTTGCGTTCGCTGGGCTGGTAGTCAATTCTGCCCGATGCTTCCTTGCCCTGGAAGAGGTTGCCGATGGTCTGCACCTGCGTGCCAAAGACGGCGACGCTGTCGCACGTGTACGGGATTCCACCCGCCGGAATGGATGCCGCCAGCGCCGTGAGCCGGGCATCAACCCAAGGCGTTCCCGTCGCGTGAGCCAGTACGTCAGCCGACGTCAGGGTATTGCAATTGCTGCCGGCGATTGAAGGGACAAAGTTCTTGTACAGCAGGTTGGACACGCTGTTCGCCAAAGCCCCGGTGCCGGCCACGGCAGCGCGGAATTCGGGCGATTCGATGGTGGTGGTGATCGGCAATGCGATGGTATTGAAGTGGTCCTGCTGGTAGGAGACGAAGAAGAACAGTTTGTCCTTCACGATCGGCCCACCCAAGGTGCCGCCAAACTGGTTGAAGCGCAGCTTGGGCTTCGGCGCTCCCGCCTGGTTCAGGAAGAAGTTGTTGGCGTCGACCTTGTCGTTGCGCAGGAAGTCCCAGAAGCTGCCGTGCCAGGAGTTGGTGCCGGACTTGGTGACCAGGTTGGTGATGGAGCCGGCGCTGCTGCCGTATTGAGCGGAGTTGTTGAGCGTGAGCTGCTGGAACTCCTGCACTGTGTCCTGAATCGGGACATTGACCGCGCCGCCGCTCAGGCCCTTGTTGGATACGCCGTTGACGAGGAAGCCATTGAAGTCCTCGCGCAGGCCGTTGACGACCGTGCCATGACCGTTTTCAAAGTCCACGCCTGCCACGTTGACGGCGCCTGGCGCCATCTGGATCAGGTCGTAGACGTTGCGCCCGTTAAGCGGCAAGTTGGCGACCTGCGTGCCGCTAACGGTCTGGCCCATCTGCGAGCTCTCGGTGTTAACTGCCGGCGGCGCGCCGGTCACTTCCACCACTTCGCTGACCGCGCCGACTTGCAATTTGAAGTCATTGTGCGCGATCGAACCAGCGTTGACCACGACGTTGGTGTGCGTTTCCGACTTGAATCCGGGCGCTGAAACCGTTACCCGGTAAGCTCCGATCGGCACCTGGTTGATGTTGAAGTGACCTTGCTGGCTTCCGGTCGTGGTCTGGGTGAAGTCGGTCGCCTGATTCTTGATCGTAACCTTGGCGTTGGGAATGGCGGCGCCGGAGGGATCAGTGACGTCTCCGGACACTTGGCCGTTCTGAATTTGGGCTAGAGCGCTAAGGCTCAGCAACGTGGTGAGCAGCAGGGCCATTAGGCAGGCAAATACGGGCCTTCCATGACCGGTCGGTTTTCTCATCGTGACCCCCTGAAAGTGAGGACTAGTGCTGAAGTCTGAAAACCCTGGGTTGGTAAGTTACGAGCACGTCGAATATGAAAGCCGAATCAATTGCTTAGGGCCGACCAGTGGACTAAGAAGGTTGAATGTTTCGCCAATAGTAAGAAAGAACTCCACATCCAAGTGACTGAAATAGTTGCACGTTCCTACCCAAAACAGTCAGCAAGTCAGATCAATCAGTTGGGAGGGATGAAGGGTGGATACTCTACGAAAAACCATAGGGCCGATGTTCGTCAATTCCAAAATGGGAATTGGAGGGCCGGAGGCTGGTTCTGGGTATCGTAATCAAATAGTAACCAATTGCTGGTTACCTGCAATTAAATACCTTGGAAACAAAATTACTTTCTAGTACTGGCCTGATGGTGGCGCGGAGCGGCCGACGGGGCGGAGCGAAACGCCATCCGGCCGACCACCCCTTTGCCTTCCTGGATGGTCAGTTCCTGGCCGGCCGCCTGGCTGCGCACCGTGTCCACCGTCCCGGAAGGCCATCGGATCACGATATAATCGATTTGGGTGGCGCGACCGAGTCCGAAGTGCAGCCGAGGATCGCTGGCGGACAGATAACTGCTATTGGCGCGGATTTCGCCGGATTGGACCAGATTGCCGGCACGAACTTCCACCCGCGCGCCCAGGCCGTCACGATTAGATCGTGTCCCGATAGTTTTGATCCGAATGGCGTGGCCATGCGAGGGGCTCACGTTGCGCAGCAGCAGGGGTGAGCTGTCAAGGTTGGTGACTAGTGCGCCCAGCCGGCCGGAATTATCGAAATCGGCTACCGCCAGCCCGCGTCCCACGCGGGGGACGGACAGTGCCGGGCTGGCACGCATCCCAATCTCTTCAAAGCGGCCGTGCCCGAGGTTACGAAATAGCAACGGGCGTTCCCGGTAAGTGACACCGAACTTATAGTCATCCACCTGCGGGTTAACGTGGCCGTTGGCGACCAGGATGTCGGGCCAGCCATCGTCGTCAAAATCCGCGAATTTCACGCCAAACCCTAGAAAAGGAATGCTGATAGGGCCGAAGCCGGCGGGGCCGGCGCGGTCGGTAAACTGGCCGTTGCCGTCGTTGTGGTAGAGATTATTGGTATCGTCGGAAAAGTTGATTTTGGCGATGCTGGGCAGCCCGCTGTGATCGTAGTCGGAGGCGTCAACGCCCATCCCGGCTTGCGGCTTTCCATCCCAGCTGTAGGCCACGCCGGCCTCGGCGCCCACCTCGCGGAACTGGCCGTGGCAGTCGTTGTGGTACAGCAGGCTGGGGGTGGAGTCGTTGGCGACATAGAGGTCGAGGCAGCCGTCGTGGTCGTAGTCGAGCCACAGAACCCCGAGGCCATATCCCAGGTCGGCGTCGATCGCTAATTTTTCCGTGACGTCGGTGAAGGTGCCGTCGTGGTTGTTGTGGTAGAGGCGATCGCGCGAACCCTTCATGCCGCGCGGGCCGCAGGAGACGGGAATGCCCCGGTACTGACAATTGATGGTGCTGCCGAATTCGGGCAGGTGGTCCAAATCGACGTCGACGTAGTTAGCGATATAGAGGTCGAGGTAGCCGTCGTTGTCGTAGTCGCCAAAGGCGGCGCTGGTCCCCCACTGGCCGTGGTTGCCGACGCCGGCCTTTTCGGCCACGTCGGCGAAAGTTCCATCGTGCTGGTTGTGGTAGAGCTTGCCGCCCTTCAGATCGGTGATGTAAACGTCTTCCCATCCATCGTTGTCATAGTCGCCCACCGCGACGCCGAAGCCCCAACCGCAATGCGCCAGGCCGCTCTTGGCGGTGACATCGGTGAAAGTGCCGTCCTGATTGTTGTGGTAGAGCTTGGAGGAGTGGCACATGCCGGACTTCAGGTCGGCCAGGGTTGAGCCATTCACCAGCAGGATGTCCATCCATCCGTCGTTGTCGTAGTCGAAGAAGGCGACCCCGCCACAAAGAGAATCCATGACGTAGCGCTTGTCGGGAGTGCCGCAGTTAAGATGGAAATCGAGGCCGGCGGCAGCGGTGACGTCAGCAAAGCGCAGCGGACTGGCCTGCGCCGGCGTCAAGGCGCGAGCGTGCCGCGCCGGTTTGGTCTGCGCCCAGGGCGACGCGGCGCAGAGGAATACGAAAATCGCGCAGAGCAGGCAACGCAAGCGAGAGCAGGGAGAGAGATCGATCACTGCAGGCGGCCTGAGGCCATTCCTCCGGCGCGGTGCTGCGCTCGATTGAGCTCCGCAAAGCGTTTCATCTCCTGCGCTGCGGCCGGTTGCTGGTTCAGCCGCAGGAGCACGCGGGCGAGTTGGTAATGCGGGCTGGGATCGTTGGGATTAAGCGCGATGGAACGCTCCAGGGGCTCGCGCGCGCCCGCCGCATCGCCCAGCAGCGCCAGGGCCTTGCCGAGATCGTAGTAGATATCGGCACGAGGTTTGCCGGCGAGGGCGGCGCGGTCATTGGCCAGCGCCGCCTGCAGGTCGCCGAGTTCGATCTGGAGATGAGCGAGCTGGTAGTAAACCTCGGGATCGTGATTGCCGTGGGCCAGTTCGATTTCGTACTCCGCCACGGCCTCGCGGTTCTTTCCCAGGCTGCCGTAAGCAAAGCCGAGGTGGTAATGGCCGAGCGGGATTCGAGGATCAAGCCGCAGGGCGGTCTTGAACTGCTCCACCGCCTGCAAGGTGCGGTTGCTGTTCTGGTAGGCACGCCCGAGCAGCAAGTGGGGAAGCGCGGCATTGGGGTGGATGCGCGCCGCCTGTTCGAGTTGCTGCGCGGCGGGGGCATACTGATTCTGATCGAGCAGCACAAGAGCCAGGTCGTAGTGGGTGTCGAAGTCGCGCGGCTCGAGCTTGATGGCGCGCTCGAGGAGCGGGACAGCGTTCGCCGGATCGCCCGCTTCCATGTAGGCGAGCCCGAAGTAATGCACCAGCTCCGGGTCCTGCGGCCAGCGCTGCACCGCCTCCGAACCGACGCGGACGGCATCGGCGGCGCGCTTCGACTTCAGGTAGGTAAGCAAGAGTCCGGAACGGGCGGACTTGCTGGAAGGAAAGCGCTGCACCGCAGTTTCAAAAATTTCGGCGGCGCGCGCGTATTGTTCGGAACGCAGCGCCTGCTGGCCCTGCTGGACGAGGGCGGATTCGGAGTCTTGCGCGAAGCCGGCAGTGCCGACCAGGAGAACGGCAGCGACGAGAAGAACGCGTTTACAACAACCCGGCAAGCATCACCCCATCATCTCGGTATGGACCCAAGTTGCGCGACAAAGCCCTGCGCTCCAACCGGGGAACGGTTCGCACCTCAAAATCATAGCAAAGCCGAGCTTGGAGGCGCTGTTTGCGGTAGTCTGCTGAGTCGCATCACGGGTGAGGAGCACTCCGTTGGCAATCGAGCCTGAACCGACGATGAGCGCCGCCGACATGGCGCGGATGGTGCAGACCAAGAAAATCTCGCCGGTCGAGCTGATCCGTGCTCACCTGAAGCGAATCGAAACCCTGCAGCCGCGGCTGAATGCGTTCGTCACGGTCGACGCTGAAGGCGCGCTTGGGCAGGCTCGCCGGGCGGAAGCGGCGCTGATGAGCGAGGAGGATTTGCCGCCGC
Organism: Terriglobia bacterium; assembly: GCA_963797035.1. GTDB lineage: Bacteria > Acidobacteriota > Terriglobia > Terriglobales > Acidobacteriaceae > JAIQGF01. Next base: position 78,033 of record CAWCOC010000012.1, on the reverse strand, counting down.
TGATTGGCGTTCCCATCAGCATCAAGAGCTCCATCGATGTTGCCGGCCTGCGCTGCGAGGCGGGTTCGCGGCTGCGCGCGGGGTATGTCGCTGCCTCGGATGCACCGCTGGTGGCAAGGCTGAAGCGCGCCGGGGCCATCGTGGTCGGCAACACCAATACGCCGGAAATGCTGATGGCGTACGAGACCAATAACGTCCTGAGCGGCCGTACCGCCAACCCGTGGGACTTGGAACGGACTCCGGGCGGATCCAGCGGGGGCGAATCGGCGGCGATTGCCGCCGGCTGCGTGGCTGCCGGGGTGGGAAGCGACGGCGGCGGGTCCATCCGTGTGCCTGCGCACTTCACCGGCATTTGCGGATTGAAGCCCACTCCCGGACGCATTCCGGGCACGGGGCATTTTCCGCCGTGCGTTGGACCGTTTGCCTTTATGGGAGTGGTAGGTCCGATGGCCCGCACCATTGCCGACCTCAAGATCATGCTGGGCGCGATGCAGGGATACGATCTGGGCGATCCCATGTCCGCCAACTTCATTGCCAGTGGGTTGGACCGGCGGAAGCTGCGCGGGCTGCGCGTCGGATGCCTGGCCGATGATGCAATCGGGCTCGTGTCCGCGGAGACGCGCTCCGCGGTTGACCTGGCTGCCAGCACGCTGGAGAGGGCCGGTCTGGCGGTCGCGCGGGTGCGGCCCGAAGGTCTTGATGAAGCAGGCGAGTTGTGGCGAACGCTGTTCTGCGAAGCGGGCGCCATGCTGGTGCGCGGCGTCGCCGGCGAGCGCATGTCGGAGCTCAGCCCCATGCTGGCGCGCTTCCTGGCGACATTTCCAGGAAACCCGCCGCTGACCGGCGAGCGCCTGCTGATGACGCTGGTGAATCGCGATGTGTTGCGCGCGCGTTTTTTGCAGCAGATGGAATCCTGGCCGGTGTTGCTGATGCCGGTGGCGAGCGGGCCGGCGTTCCGCCACGGCGAAGGCGGCTGGACGGCCGACGATCCAGCGAATTACCCGGTGACCATGCGCTTCACCCAGTGGTTCAACCTGCTGGGCTTACCGGCCGTGGTGGTGCCGGTTTCGCACTCCGCCGACGGCCTTCCGATTGGCGTGCAGGTGGTGGGCCGGCCCTTGGAAGAAGAGGTTGTTCTCGAGGCGGCGGCGGTCATCGAGGAATCGTACGGTTACAAGGCGCCGCCCATGGCCTGGGCGCGCGAGGCACGGACGGCCGCGCCGTGATACATCGTTCAACGATGTAATGACGTTGCCGCACTGGACAAGCCTGCCCCTCGGAGGGTAATCTGTGCCACACGCGTGGGGGTTCCTGACGGAAATTATGTCGCTCCGCCGACCGATTTCTCTTCGCACCATCCTGGCAGCATTGGTGACTTTCCTTTTTGTCTCCGCCGTCTATCTTTACACCTTTCCGTCGCCAACGCTGGTTTACCCTGCCATCGATCTGTTGCACGTGCTGGGCGGAGTTGCCGCCGTGATTTTGCTGGCGCGATATGCGGCCCGGCATTTCCGCGAGTGGGGCTTTCTTGCCAGGGCTGGATGGATCCTGTTCGCTGCCGGCGGGATTCTTGGCATCGTGTTGATCTTCACCGGGACGCCGCACTCTGCCTGGAACTGGATGTACGCGCACATCGTGGTTTCGCTGGCCGCAGTGGGCATTCTCGCAGCGCATGTCCTCAACCGGCAGAAACGACAGAGCAGTCTGGGAGCGTCCTTGGCCTGGGTCGCGCTCTGTTTTGTGCTGGTGGCGGCCATCGCCGGACTTGGCTACTGGTGGCGCGACCAGCCGTGGTACAGCAGCCACGTGATCAAGAACTCGTCCGCACCGGTCAACATGGACGGGGAAGGCGACGGTCCCCGCGGGCCTTTCTTTCCCAGTTCCGCGCAGACAGTGGACGGGAAGCTGATGCCCGGCAAGTTTTTCCTGGAGTCGCAATCCTGCGCCCGTTGCCACGAGACGCTGTTCAAGGAGTGGAACGGATCGGCGCACCATTTTTCGTCCTTCAACAACCAGTGGTACCGCAAGAGCGTGGAGTACATGCAGGACGTGGTGGGGACGAAGCCCTCGAAGTGGTGCGGCGGGTGTCACGATCCGGCCGTGCTCTATAGCGGCAAGATGGACACACCCATCGTCCAGCAGATCCATACGCCGGAAGCGCAGGCGGGACTCGGCTGCGTGATGTGCCACTCCATCGCCAAGGTGAAGAGCACCATGGGACAGGCCGACTTCGTGCTCGAGTACCCGGAGCTGCATGACTTGGCGGCCAGCAAAAACCCGGTGGTCCGCTTGCTTCACGATTTCATGGTGCGCCTGAACCCGGAACCGCACCGGCGCGTCTTCTTGAAGCCGTTCATGAAGACGCAGACGGCGGAGTTCTGTTCCACCTGCCACAAAGTCCACCTCGACGTTCCGGTGAACCACTACCGCTGGATTCGCGGCTTCAACGAGTACGACAACTGGCAGGCGAGCGGCGTGTCGGGGCAGGGCGCGCGGTCGTTCTACTATCCGCCCAAGCCCATGCAGTGCGCCGATTGCCACATGCCGCCGGTGGCCTCCAAGGAAGCCGGAAACGTGAATGGCATTTTGCGGTCCCACGCCTTTGCCGCCGCCAACACCGCGCTGCCCATGGCCAACCAGGACGCGACGCAACTGGCAGCGGTGGAAAATTTCCTGAAAAAATCCGTCACGGTCGATATCTTTGCGCTTTCGCCGGCACTGGCGCGGGAGGAGAGCGGCAGCGCGTCCAGACCGGATATCGCGACTACCTTCGCGGTTGGCGAGGAGAGCGAAGCCAACATCGTGCCTGCGGGGGGCGAAGCCCTCCCCGTGACCGCGCCGCTGAACCGCGTGCAGGCAGTGGTCCGCCGCGGGGATACCGAGCGCGTCGACGTTGTCGTGCGCACTCGCACTGTCGGCCATTTCTTCCCCGGCGGCACCATCGATGCCTACGACACTTGGTTGGAACTGAAAGCCACCGACAGCAATAACCAGGTCGTGTTCTGGAGCGGCATGGTGGAAGACAACGGACACGGGCCGGTGGAAAAGGGCGCGCATTTTTACCGGGCGCTGATGATCGATGCCAACGGGAACCCGATCAACAAGCGCAACGCCTGGTCGACGCGCGCCGTCGTCTATGTTCACCTCATCCCGCCCGGCGCCGCCGACACGGCGCACTTCCGCCTGCATATTCCGGAAAATGCCGGCGGTGAAATCAAGCTGCACGCACGCCTGTGCTACCGCAAGTTCTCCTGGTGGAACACGCAGTTTGCCTTTGCCGGAGTTCCCGATCCGCGGCAGAAGGATGCGGAGTTTACCCCGAACTACGACGACCGGCGCACCGCCTTCACCGGAAGCACAGACGACGTTTCGGGAAAGATTAAGGCCATCCCCAACCTGCCGATCGTCATCCTGGCGCAGGATGAGGTCACCTTGCGCGTCGAACCGCGCAGCGCTCCCAAACCGACGCCGCACCTGGACGTTCGAACCGACGATTGGACGCGCTGGAACGACTATGGCATCGGCCTGTTTCTGCAGGGGGACCTGAAGGGCGCCAGCGCCGCGTTCCAGAAGATCATCGACGTCGACCCCGGCCGGGCCGACGCGTGGGTCAACCTGGGTCGCGCCGCGGTCCAGGAAGGCGACATGGGTCGCGCGCGCCAAGTCCTGGAAAAGGCGCTTGCTCTCAAGCCGCACCTGGCCGCCGCCCACTACTTCTACGCCCGCGTGCTTCGCAATGTGGGCGACTACGACGGGGCCGCTCAGCACTTACAGCAGGTGCTGGCGCAATATCCGCGCGATCGCGTGGCGCTGAACGATCTGGGCCGGGTCCGCTTTCTGCAGCGCCGTTACGAGGAAGCGGTCCAGCAGTTTCAGGCGGTGTTCAAAATCGATCCGGAAGACCTGCAGGCGCATTACAACCTGATGCTGTGCTACCAGGGCTTGGGCCGCGACGCGGACGCGGAACGCGAGCAGAAGCTCTATCTGCGCTTCAAAGCAGACGAGTCCTCGCAGGCGATCACCGGCCCCTACCGGCGCCAGCATCCGGAGGACAACAACGAGCGCCAGCCCATCCACGATCACGTTTCCGTGCCGGCGTCGGTGTTAGCGGCCTACAACGGCGAGCGTGCGCGGCAGGCCATGAACACGACACGGCGAGGCAACGGTCCGGAATGAGAGCCCTGATTTCGCGCCTCCTGATGGCAGCGCTGTTGGCCTCATTGGCGGCCGCCGCGCAGCAGAAACCAATCGCCTCCAAGCAGGGCACGCCGTCGCACATCCAGTTTCGCGACATCACCCAGGCGGCGGGCATCCGCTTCGTGCACAACAACGGCGCCTTCGGGAAAAAATATTTACCGGAGACGCTGGGTCCCGGCTGCGCATTTATTGACTACGACAACGACGGCTATCCCGACATCCTCCTGGTGAACGGCGCCAACTGGCCGGGACACGGGCGCTCGACCGGGACCTTGAAGCTGTACCACAACAACCGCAACGACACCTTCACCGACGCGACCGCGAAGGCGGGGTTGGCCGTGAGCATGTACGGCCTGGGCGTTGCCATCGGCGATTATGACAACGACGGCTTCGACGACATCTACATCAGCGCCGTGGGGCAGAGCCGCTTGTTTCACAACAACGGCAACGGCACGTTTGCCGATGTGACGAAGTCAGCCGGCTTGTCCGGCATCAGCGAGTTCAGCACCGCCGCGGCGTGGGTCGATTACGACAAGGACGGGCTTCTGGACCTGGTGGTCGCCAATTACGTGCAGTGGTCGCCGGCCAATGACCTGTTCTGCACCATGGACGGCACGCACAAATCGTACTGCACGCCGGAGTCTTACAAGGGAGCGTCGCTGCGCCTGTGGCATAACCTCGGACAGGGAAAATTCGAGGATGCGACGGCCAAGGCCGGATTGTTCGACAGCAAATCGAAGGGCCTCGGCATCGCCGTGCTCGACTACAACCAGGACGGCTGGCCCGACCTGCTGCTGGCCAACGACACGCAGCCCAACAAGCTCTACCTGAACAGCGGCAAAGGCACGTTCAGCGAGCACGGCACCACGGCGGGCATCGCCTACAGCGAAGACGGCGTGGCGCGGGCCGGCATGGGAGTGGATGCCGCCGATTACGACCGCTCCGGCCGGCCGAGCATCATCATCACGAATTTTTCCCACCAGATGATGGCGCTCTACCACAACGAAGGCAACGGCCTGTTCGTGGACGAAGCGCCGCGCTCCGAGGTTGGACGCGACAGCCTGCTGACCCTGGGTTTCGGCTGCTTCTTTTTCGACTACGATCTCGATGGCTGGCCGGACATGTTCGTGGCCAACGGGCACCTTGACAGCGACGTCGAGCGCATCCAGAAGCGCATCAAGTATCGCCAGCCGCCGCACCTGTTCCGCAATCTCGGTGGCGGGAAATTTGTTGACGTTGCCGCTTCGGCGGGAGCTGCGTTTATGACTCCCCGGGTGGCGCGCGGCGCGGCCTATGCCGACATCGACAATGACGGCGACCTCGACCTGCTCATCACGACCAACGGCGGGCCCGCCGTGCTGTTTCGCAACGATGCCGGCAGCAATCACAGCCTGCGCGTGAAGCTGACGGGGACCAAGTCCAATCGCGATGGCATTGGCGCCGTGGTCCGCGTCCATTCCGGCGGCGACCAGCAATGGCAGATGCTGCGCAGCGGCTCCAGCTATCTCTCGCAGAGCGAGCTGGTGCTCACCTTCGGCCTCGGGCCCAAGGCGCAAACCTCCGAAGTGGAAGTGCAATGGCCCAGCGGTCAGAAGGACCGCCTGCAAAACGTCGCCGCCGACCAGACGATTACCGTTCAGGAGGGCCGCGGCGTACTATCTTCTCGCAAGTATTCCCAGCGATCGGAATAAGAGTTGAACTCGACGCGCGCTGCCAAGCTGCTGGTGTGCCTGCTTGCCATGGTGTGGCAAGGTTCCGCGAGCCGTGTTCTCGCACAGACTAAGCCCGCCGCCAGGTCTTCCAATCCCGCCGAAGCCCCGCGGCTCAACAATCTTGGCGTCGCTTACATGGGCCAGCAGCGGCTGGAGGATGCGCTGCGCGCTTTTCGCCGCGCTCAACAGGTCGATCCCAAGCTCGCGGTCGCGCGCCTGAATGAAGGCATCGCAGTGCTGAACCTGCAGCATTTCGCGGAGGCGCGACGACTGCTGAAATCGGTCGTCGCGCGCGATGCCGACAACGCGCGCGCCTGGTACAACCTGGGCCTGCTCGATCGGGCCCAGGGCGAGGACGAAGCGGCGCTCCAGGATTTTCAGCGCGCCGCAAAACTTGCCCCCGACGATGCTGATGCCCAGTACTTCCTCGGCGCAACCTACTCGCAACTGCATCGCGAACGGGACGCCATCGCCGCGCTGAAGCAAGCGCTGGCGCTCGATCCCTTTCATGCCTCCGCCGAGTTCGCGCTGGCCCGCGCCTATCAGCGATTGAATCAAACCGATCAGGCGAAGCCGCACCTGGCGCGCTTCCAGGAGCTGACGCGCACCAAGCTGGGAGCGCTGGTGGGACAAGCTTACGGCGAGCAAGGGCCGCTCTCGTTGGCGCAGCCGGCGAAATCGGAAGGGCAATCGCCACCTCGTGCGATTCCAGTGCGCTTTGTTGACGTCACCGCGGCGGCAGGGCTTGCACATTCACCCAGCCCAGCGCGGGAAGCCACGGGCGACATCGGCTCGGGCGCTTGCTGGTTCGATTTCGATGGCGATGGCCGACTGGATCTTCTGCTGGCAGACAGTAATCAAGGTGTGGCACAGCATGGCCCGGGTTGGCTGGGGTGGGGTTCGCTTGAATTCCGCGCTCGCGAGGGCGTGACGCTCTATCGCAATCTAGAGAACGGGCGTTTTGCCGACGTAACGCACGCCGGGGGACTTGATCAAACTGCTCACGCCACCGCCTGCGCCGCTGCCGACTACGACAACGATGGCTGGACCGATCTCGCTCTCAGCTTCTCCGATCACGTCGCCCTCTTTCATAACCAGCACGACGGCACTTTCAAGGATGTGACTGAAGCCAGCGGCCTTCGCTCCAGCGGTACGGGTTTGACCTGGATTGACTACGACCACGATGGTGATGTCGACCTGTACGTCACCGGATCCCCGGCGTTATATCTGGCGGGCAAAGTCGCCACGAATCACCTCTGGCGCAACAATGGCAACGGCACGTTTACCGAGTGGTCGGAACCAACTGGACTGGGGGCTGTCCCCGGTTTCTCGGCCGTTGCCACCGACTCTAACGACGACCGCGCGGTGGACCTGGTGGTCTCGGCCGGGAGCGGCAAGCCGCGCGTGCTACTCAATCCACGCGAAGGCAAGTTCCAACCGGCCGACGCCTGGTCCGCTCCAATTTCTCCAGCCGTCGGCATCGCGGTGCTCGATTTCAATAAAGATGGCTGGATGGACTTGGCCTTTACGCACAGCACCGCGCCGGGCTTGAGCCTCTGGCGGAACGCGGACGGCAAGCACTATGAGCCGGCGCCACTCCTCGATCTGCATTGGTCCCGCGCCTGGGGCGTCGCCGCGTTCGATTACGACAACGATGGCTGGACGGACCTTGTTGCTGTCGGTGAAAACACGCAAGGACACAGCGAAATTCGACTGCTGCGCAACAGCGGCGCCGGCGGCTTCGTCGACGTGACGGCCCAGACTGGGCTCGACAAAATGCAACTCACTAACCCGCGCGCCATTGCCGTCGCCGACTACGACGGTGACGGCGGCGACGACATCCTGATCACCCAAGCCGGCGGCCCGCCCGTGCTGCTGCGCAACGAGGGTGGCAACAAGAACAATTCCGTTCGCGTTGCACTCCAGGGGCTTGCCGATAACAAGAGCGCCGTGGGCGCCAAGGTCGAAGCCTTCGCCGGAACGCTGTGGCAGAAGCGCGAGGTCACCGGCGCGAGCTATCTCGGGCAGAGCGTCACGCCGGTCAACCTCGGCATCGGCCGCGAGAAGCAGCTCGATATGCTGCGCCTGCTTTGGCCCACCGGCGTAGTTCAGGACGAGGTGAATCTTGCGCCGGGCTTGAAGAAGGTCAGCGAGATCGACCGCCGCGGCAGCTCATGTCCCCTGCTGTTTGCCTGGGACGGCCGGCGCTATCGCTTCGTTGCCGACATGATCGGCGCGGGCGTGGTCGGGCACTGGGTGGGCCCGGGGCAGCGCAACGTGCCTGATCCCACCGAATACATCAAGCTGGAAAATGTCGCGGCGCGCGGCAGGCGCATGAGCTTTCGCCTGATGGAGCCGATGGAGGAGGTGGTCTATCTCGACCAGGCGCGCCTGCTGGCGGTAGATCATCCCGCCGATGCGGACGTTTTTCCCAACGAATATTTTTCCTCGAACCCGCCGTTCCCGGATTTCAAGATCGTCGCCAGCCGCAACCCGCAGCCTCCGGCGGGCGCCTGGGACGACCGCGGCCGCGATGTCCTGGCGCTGCTGCTCAAGCGCGACCATCGCTACGTCACCGGCTTCGAGTTGCTTCCCTACAAGGGTTTCACCAAGCCGCACTGGCTGGAGTTGGATCTCGGGGCGCCGTATGTCTCCGGGCCATTGCGCCTGCTGATGCACGGCTACATTGAATATTTCATGGCGAACTCGATGTACGCCGCCGACCAGGCGGGCATCACACCGGTCGCTCCTTACGTGGAAGCGCTCGATCCCCGAGGACACTGGGTGAAAGTGGTCGAGGACATGGGATTCCCCGCCGGGCTGTCGCGGACAACGGTCGCCGACCTTAGCGGTAAACTGCCGGCGGGTACGCGGCGCATCCGCATCGCCACCAATCTCCAGATTTACTGGGACCAGGTGCTTGTGGACCGCACCGACCCTGGCAGCATTTCCGTGCGCGCAACCGATGTTCCCCTGGCGGAGGCCCGGCTGGCATTCCACGGCTATCCGCGTCCGCTGGAGAGAAGAACGCCGGGCGATTTGTCGTACGTCTACGAGGACGTGAGCCTCACCGGTCCCTATGCTCGGCAGTCAGGCGCCTATACGCGGCTGGGCGACGTACGCCCCCTGCTGGCCGCCGCCGACGATCGCCACGTCGTCTTCGGCACGGGCGATGAAGTGCAATTGGAGTTCGATCCCGCCGGCCTGCCGGCGCTTCCTGTCGGCTGGAAGCGCGATTACTTTTTCTTTGCTAACGGCTTCGAGAAGGACATGGATTTCTACGCCGCCGACGGCCTGACGGTTGAGCCCCTGCCGTTTCACGCCATGCACGACTATCCGTACGCGGCCGGCAAGGCGCCGTCCGACGCGTCCTACTTGAATTACCTGCTGGAGTACAACACGCGCTTTTATTCCGGCGGCCCGGAATTCGAATATCGTTTTCGCTATCCGACCCTCCCGCACGACCCGCTCAAGCCTGGCGCGACTTATTGAAGAGAGTTGTCATTCCGAGCGAAGCGAGGAATCTGCTTTGCTCGCGACTCGGGACTCGCGGCTAGTCCGGCACGCCAATCTTCTCGCCGCGCTTCAGCACGCGGTCGAAGAATTCCGCCGTCGCCCCGTAGGCGCGCACCCAACTCCGCCACAGCAGGAAATCATGGATCTCGTCCGGGAAGACGATCACCTCGAACGGCGTCTTCTGTGCCCGCAGGCGCTGTACCAGGTCCACGGTCTGGTTGAAGGGGACGTTGCGATCGTCGTCGCCCTGGATCAGCAGCACCGGCGAGTGCCACTGCGCCATGGTTGAAATCGGCGACGAGTCAAAGGCCAGTTTTTTCGCCTGCGCCAGGTCAGGCGCATCTTCGCCCAGCGTGGATTGCCAATGCCGCGCCTCCGACCACCACTCGTGCACGCCGTGCATGTCCACGCCGGCGGCGAACAGGTCGCTATTGCGCGCCAGCCCCATGGCGGTCAGGTATCCGCCATAGGAGCCGCCCCACAGCCCGATTTTTTTCGCATCCACAATCGGCAGCGATCGCAGATACATGGCTCCAGCAACCACGTCCTGGTACTCAGCCCCGCCGCGCCAGCCGGTGTTCGGCGCCATCCGGAAGGCCCGTCCGTACATGATCCCGGTACGGTAGTTCACCGACAACACCACGTAGCCCAGCGAGGCCAGGTACTGATTCTCGGCATACGCGTTGTGGTAGTAGTACATGTTGTGAAAGCCGAGCATCATCTGGCGCATCGATCCGCCGTGGGTGAAGATGAGCGCCGGGCCGGGCGTGGTGCGGCCGGGCGGCACAAAGAGCTGCCCATGAATTTCCAGCCCGTCGCCTGACTTGAAGATCACCTGGTTCGGGGTGACCAGTTCCGCGCTCGGAAAATCTGCCGGCAGGGCTGCTTTTGCGATCATTTCCCTGCCTTGTGGAGTTAGAAGATAGGGCATCGCCGGAGAGGTTGCGGTCGAGCCCAGGCAGAGCGTGTACTTGCCTTCAGCTACCTCCACTGGGGACCACTCGATCGTCTCGCCGCGTGAAAGCGCCTGCGGCGTACCGCCTGCGACCGCCACCCGCCACACGTGCCGGCGATCGATATCGCCCTGGTTCGAGGTGTAGATCACAGACTTCTTGTCCGGGCTGAGCGCCACGTCTTCGAATTCGAATTGTCCGGGGGTGAGCAGTGTTTCCTTGCCGCCACCGTCGGAAACGGAATAGAGGTGGGCCCATCCATCCTGTTCGCCGGCAAACACCACGCGATTGTTGCCCGCAAAGATGAATGCCATGTCGGCGACCAGGCTGGGAAATGATCCGGCCATTTCGGTCGAGCTATGCCAGATCTCGCGCGCCTGCAGGCTTGCCGCGTCCGCCACCCAGACGGACCACGGAGCCGGACGAACCGGGACGATCGGCAACCCTCGTTCCGCCCCGTGCAGGCGCACGAAGGCGAGCTTCCTTCCATCTGGCGACCAGCGCGGCATGACGTCCCGATCGGCCGATGGCGCGACGTAATGCAGCCGGTCCCTGCCGAATTCATAAACCACGATGAAGCTGTGATCGCCGCGGCGGCTGTTGAAGGCGATGCGCTTGCCGTCAGGCGACCAGCGCGGGCTGCTGTTTTCGCCGCGCACATAGGTGAGTTGCTTGGCCTTGTCGGCGCCCGACACCGGCGCGATCCACAATTGACCTTTGGCGCCCGACCACACTGCCCGCTCGCCGTCGGGAGAAATCCGCACGTCCTCGCAGTCTTCCTCCTCGCACTCCATCGTCCCCAGCAGGCGCGGCTCTCCTTTCTCGACGTCAACGGCCCACACCTCCTGATGTGGTTGCTTGACGTTGCTGGTCGGGTCCGCGACTTCGCCCTTCTTGTTGGTTTCGCTGCCGCGCGCATAGACGACCGTGCGTCCGTCCGCTGTCAGCCGGACGCTGGAAAGCGCCATGCCGTCATCGGCCGAATAGTGCGTCACCTGCCGGGCGGCAAACGCGGGCGCGTCGGCCACCCAGATGTTGCGCACGCCCTTGGCGTCGAACACCCAAGCTACCCGCGGGCTGTGTTCGGCAGCAGTCAAGCTGGTGGGGAAAGGCGAGCTCATCACCTGTTCCAGGGTGAAGTGCGCGGCATGAAGTGGCGGCGCGAACAGCAGAAGCGTGAGCAGCGACGTGGCGGCGAGGCGGAGACGGGCGAAATGGAGTGTTCTCATACGAGCGAAACAGACTACGACACCGGCTTGGGCGGGGGCAAATAGGGGCCCGTTTGCACCTGTCTCGGCATCGTGCTTGGGCCCCGCAAATCGTTCCCAAACTGGACCGGATAAGCGCTGCAACTTCCACAATCTAATAGGTAAAAATGTAAAGTTCCGTAAAAATGTAGGCCGCTTTTGGGCGCTATTTCCAACTCCTGATCTCACAGGTACTTTGGGGGACGCGTTTTGATCGCTGTCGCGCGATTGCCTTGGTAACCGAAATGCACCAATACGTTTTAAGACGTTTGCAATTTTGTAGAAATTTTCATCAGTTAGGACGCCTCCGAGGGGCGGTCGTGGAAACTTGCGCGACCGGATGTGGGGAAGGCGCAAGCAACATTTTTGCTGGGTTGCTCGCAACCCAGATACCCTTTAGGAGGTTGGCGTGAAACGTTTCATCCTTGCCTTATTTTTTCTCTTGATTTCATTTCAGATGGTGACGGCCCAGACCGAAACCGGCCAGATTACCGGCACGGTGAAAGATCCCACCGGCGCAGTCATCACTAACGCTACCGTTACCGTAACCTCGATTCAGAAGCAGACGACGCGCACGGTTACCACCAACGACAACGGTCTGTACACCATTACCAACCTGCAACCGGACGTGTACTCCGTCAAGATCGAGCACGCCGGCTTTGCTCCATTCAGCGGCCGCGTCCAGGTCGCGGTTGGCAGCGCGGTCGGCTTTGACGCGGTGCTGCGCGTCGGCGGGGCCCCCGGAGAGATGGTGGAAGTTGTCGCCGAGGGACCGGCGCAGGTCAATCTGGAATCGCAGACCATTTCCACCGTGGTCACGACCCAGCAGATTACCGAGTTGCCCACCCTTACCCGCAACCCCTATGACCTGGTCGCAACCACCGGCAATGTCGCCTCGGACGACCTGGGCACCAGCGGTTCGACCTGGCGCGGCGTCGGCGTAGCCATTAACGGACAACGCGCCGCCAGCACTGACATCCTGCTGGATGGCGGCGAAAACGTGGATATGTTCACCGCTTCCACCGGTCAATCCGTGCCGCTGGATGCAGTGCAGGAGTTCTCGGTGCTGAGCAGCAACTTCACCGCCGAATATGGCCGCGCCTCCGGCGGAGTCGTGAACGTTGCCACCAAGTCCGGAACCAATGCCTTCCACGGTTCGGGCTACGAGTTTTACCGCGGCTCAACCTTGTCCGCGAATACGGCGGAGAACAAGGCGCAGGAAATCGCCAAACCGCGTTTCGTTCGCAACCAGTTCGGCTACTCGTTGGGTGGGCCCATCAAGAAGGACAAGGCTTTCTTCTTCAGCAGCACGGAGTGGACCCGGGTGCGGAGTTCCTTCCCCACGCAGTACCTGGTTCCCTCGTCGGAATTGATTGCGGCCTCGGCTCCCAACACCCAGGCCTTCATGGCCGCCTACGGCGCACTGGACTCGCGGGCGAAGCTCACCGGCGGGTCCATCACCAAGGGTGACCTGGGCTATTCGGCAACCACCCTGACCGGCCTGCCGTCGCTGGCTGCGTTGCCGGACAGCATGCACATGTTCGACATTGCGACCGTCGCGGTCCCCACCGATGCGGGTGGCGGCGCGCCGCAGAACTCCTACATGACCGTGAACCGCGTTGACGTCAACCTCACCGACAAGACGCAGTTCTATGCACGTTACGGTCTGCAGCGCGGCAACTTCTTCGACGGCTGGGTGTCCGACAGCCCGTTCGCCGGCTACATGAGTGGAGAGAACATCTCCAACCAGAACGTTCTGGCCTCGGTGACTCATATCTTCACACCTTCGTTTGTGAGCCAGACGAAACTGGTCTACAACCGGCTGATCGATTTACAGCCGATTACCCAGAGCGCGGAAAATGCACCACCGACGCTGTTCTTCAGCAAGGCCAGCGGCGGCACACGCATCAACGGCATCCGGGCCTACGGTCCGGGATATGTTCCCTGCTGCTATGGCCAGGGCATCCCCTTCGGCGGCCCGCAAAACGTCTACTCCTTCAACCAGGACTTCAGTTGGAGCAAGGGCAAGCACCAGTTCCGCTTTGGCGGCCAGGTCATGCACATGCGCGATAACCGCGTGTTTGGCGCATATGAAGACGCTTCCATGCTGCTCGGCAACTCCGTGCCCCAAGGCCTCAACAACTTCCTGGCGGGCCAGTTGCTCAGCATCCAGGTGGCGGTCAGCCCGCAAGGCAAACAGCCCTGCCCGTACAACTACGCGACCGCTTCCCCGGTGGTGAGCGCCGATTGCACGGTGGACTTCCCGCTCGGGCCCCCGAAGTTCAATCGCAATAACCGCTTCAACGATTTCGCCTTGTACGCGCAGGACAGTTACAAGGTGACTCCTCGTCTGACCTTGAGCCTGGGATTGCGCTGGGAGTACTTCGGTGTCCAGCACAATGCCGACCCGTCGTTGGACGCGAACTTCTACTTTGGCTCGGGCAGCAATTGGTATGAGCAGTATCGCAACGGCTCGGCCATGCTGGCCAAGGACAGCTCCGTCGGCGGGCTGTGGGAACCGAACTACAAGAACTTCGCCCCGCGCGTCGGCTTTGCCTGGGACGTTTTCGGCAACGGCAAGACCAGCTTGCGTGGCGGATACGGCATCAGCTACGAACGGAACTTCGGCAACGTGACCTTCAACGTCATTCAGAACCCGCCGAACTACTTCGTGCTCACCGGCGGGCCGTCCGATTTCGGGGGCAGCCTGCCGATCACCGTCAGCAACTATGGTCCGCTGGCCGGCACCACCGGCAGCAAGGCCTTGCCGGCGAGCAGCCTTCGCCATGTCGACCAGAACCTGAAGACCGCGTACGCCGAAATGTGGAGTTTGGCGATCGATCGTGAACTTGCCAAGAACACGGTCCTGTCGCTGGAGTACACGGGCTCGCGCGGCCTGAAGCTGTACAGCCTGGAAGACCCGAACCGCTATGGCTCCGGCGTCATCTACCTGGGGGACGATCCCAACGTGAATCCCCTGTCGCGGATGAACATGCAGTACGCGCCGGCATCGTACAACCGCGCCAACCGCGGGTTCTCCAATTACAATGCCCTCAACACCAAGCTGCGTACCCAGAACCTGCACAACACCGGCTTGCAGTTGATGGTGAACTACACCTACGCGCATTCCATCGACAACCTGAGCTCCACCTTCAGTGACTCCAGCATGAACTACAACGTCGGCATGCTGGATCCTTTTAACCCGTCGCTGGACAAGGGCAATTCGGATTTCGATATCCGTCATCGCCTGGTGATCAGCGGAATCTGGGAGTCGCCGTTCTTCAAGAACGCCAATAACCCGTTCCTGAAGCATGCATTCGGCGGCTGGAGCCTTGCCCCCATCGTCACCATTCGGTCGGGCGTGCCCTACACGCTGTATGACAGCACCAACGGCTATTACTACTCGCCGCGCGTGCAACTGGTGGGACCGAACTCGACCGCCGACCAGGGGACGGTGCTCAATCCCAACCAGTTCAACATCCTGACCATCAACAACGCTGCCGGTGATGGCCTCTACGTCAACCCACTGATCGGACTGGCGGAGATCGGCAATTGCACTACCCCGGGCGAGGGTGCCCTGCATGCCTGCCCGTGGCCGTCGAACATGACCGGTCGCAATGCATTCCGCGGACCGGGAGCCTGGTTCACCACCTTCGGGGTCTACAAGAAGGTCCGTGTCTCCGAGCGTGTGAACCTGCAATTCCGGACGGAGTTCTACAATCTGTTCAACCACCCCAACATGTATACCGAGGCCGGCAACCTCGATATGTGGTCGAACAACTACTGCTCATCGACCGGGGCGACCAGCCAGACCTGCAGTATCACGGGCAAGAAGTACGACAACCGCGATATTCAGCTCGGGCTGAAGATCGTCTTCTGATCGCTGGAGTGAGTCGTGTGAAAATGTTTGAGGGGAGCGTCAAGCTCCCCTCAGATTTTTGCTGCGGCTAACCACTAATTACTTTCCTCCCACCTGCCACACCGTATCCAGCACCGAGCCGTCCACCCACTTCACCACCGCGACCGGCTTCTCGGTGAGGCGCGGCTTCTGGGGTTTGCCGCCGCAGATTTTCTCCACCTCGCGCTGGATGTCCTGGATCGGACGGATGGGGAGCGCCGAGCCCTTCACCGCATCGAGCAAGTCCTGCCGCCGGGGGTTGACGGCGATTCCGCGCTCGGTGACGACCACGTCGATCAGCTCACCCGGGCCAGTCAACGTGGTCACCTGGTCCACGATGACCGGAATGCGGTCGCGGAACGACGGCACGGCCAGGATGGTGCATCCTGCAAACTGGCAGTTCTGCCAGCCGCCGATGCCGTGCAGCAAGCGGCCGTCGGAGTGCGTCACCACGTTGGCGTTGAAGTTCACGTCCACTTCGGTTGCGCCCAGCACCACCACGTCCACCAGAGAATTGAAAAATCCCTTGCCGTGGTAGTTGTAGGAGGTGAAGGGCGAGGTCGGCACGTGCCGCGGATCGGCGGCGATGGAACGCACCGCGTCCAGGTCGAAGGTCTGTCCATCGAGGATGTAATCAGTGAGGCCCTGGTTCAGCATGTCGACCAGGTAACGGGTCGAGCCGCCGCGCACGAAACGCGCACGCACTCCGCTCTGCTGCATGAAACCGCGCAGGTAATCCGCAAACGCCAGCGCGATCCCGCCGGCGCCCGCCTGGAACGAAAATCCTGGCCGCATGATGGCCGCGTCGCGCACGAAGCGAGCGACGTACTGCGCGATCAGCAGCCGGTCGGGCGAGCGCGTGATCTGCGTGGTTCCGGAGACGATCTTTGAGGGGTCCCCAATGGAATCTACTTGCACCACGCAGTCGACGTTATTCCCCTGGATCTGCCAGGGGATGCACGGGAAGGGAACCAGGTTATCGGTGACCACGATCACGTAGTCGGCGTACATCGAATCCGCCAGCGCGAAACCCAGCGAGCCGCAGGCGGAGGGCCCGTGCGACCCGTTGGCGTTGCCGAACGCATCGGCGGTAGGCGCGGCGATCACCGCGATGTCGATGTGCACCTCGCCGTCCTGGATGGCCTGCCACCGCCCGCCATGGGAGCGCAGCACGCCCAGCCCGCGCATCCGACCCTGCGTGCAGTAGTCGCCGAGCGGCCCATTCATCGAGCCCTCGATGTGATGCACGTTGCCCGCTTCCATCAGCTCGATCACCGGCGCGTGCGCGGGAAACGACGCGCTCGGGAACCACATCAGTTCGCGCGCCCCCATCTTTGCCGCTGTCTGCAGCGCCCACAGGGCTACGCGGTCTCCATCTCTCAGATGATGGTGCGTCGAGATGGTCATGCCGTCGCGCAGGCCGCACTTCCGCAGCGCCGTTTCCAAGTCGGGCACGCGCTTGTCACCGTTCATCGGGTACGCGGCGGCGCTGCGGACGGGCGGAGCAGCCTTGCGTCCTTGCGGATGGTCTTTGTTCACGCCGGCGTACGGCCGCTGCGCCTGGCCGTTCACGGTGGTGGGCACCACGCGTCCGGCAGCGTTGGTGACTAACTCAATCGGGCTTGCAGTTGTGCTCATGAAGCAATCGGCCACTGATTAACACAGATCGACAGTGATGAAAGACAAGCAAACCAGTTCGTCTGTCATGGTGAGGGCAGCGAAGCTTCTATGCTTTCGCCGGCACTCCCAAATGCATAGGTCCTTCGCTTCGCTCAGGATGACATCAGCAAAAATCGGTGTTCATCAGTGTTCATCTGTGGCTGCTTTATCCTTCTCCGCCTTCCGGTGCTGCCTTCTGCGCGGGCTTCTGTGACGCCGCTGCGGCGCGCATCGCGGGCGTAACCAAAGCCATTTTTTCGGCCTGCTGCACCAGCTTGAGCGCGCGCTGTACCACCGGAGCGTCAATCATCTTTGACCCCAGGCTCACCACGCCCAGGCCGCGTGCCTGCGCCTCTTCGTAGGCAGCTACGATGCGCAGCGCCCGCTCGATCTCGGCGCGCGCCGGAGCGAACGCTTCGTGGATCACCGCCACCTGCGAGGGATGCACACAGCCCATGCCTTCAAAGCCGAGCGCGCGCGCGTTGCGCGCCCAAGCCGCCAGTCCATCCAGGTCGCCGACATCGCCATACACCGAATCGTTCGGCTGTAAACCGGCGGCCCGCGCGGCATTCACCAGGCGCGTGCGGGCGTACAGTGACTCGGCCCCCAGCGCAGTTTTCACCACGCCCAGGTCGGCTGTGTAGTCCTCCAGTCCGATGGTTAGAGCCACGTTGTGCGGCGACGCGGTCGCGATCTCCCACGCGTTCTCAATTCCCAGCGCCGTCTCCAGGATGGGCAGCAGCCAGATCTCGCGATGCACTCCGCAGCGCGACTGCACGCGCGCAATCCGCTGCTCCACTTCCGCGAGCTGCTCGGCGTGCTCGGTCTTCGGAATCAGGATCAGGTCAGGCGACTCCGGCACCACCTCATCCAGGTCCGCCAGCCCCAGCGGACCCTGGTTGATGCGCACCATGCGCTCGCATCCGCCAAAATCCACCGCGCGCAGCGCATTGCGCACCAGCACCCGCGCCGAATCTTTTTCGCCCGGATGGACCGCATCTTCCAGGTCGAGGATGATCGTGTCCGGCGCATGCAGCGCGGCATTGATGAAGTACTTTGGCTCGCTGCCCGGGAGGTAGAGCCGTGAGCGGCGCAGACGATCGCGCGCCGACGGCGCCGGAAGCGCAACCTGCTCCGGCAACGACCGCCGCCCTTCGCCGAGGTCGGCGCGCCGCACCGCTGCTTCGATGCGCGCCGCAATCACGAAGGGCAGCGCGCCCGCGTCTTCGATCAGCAGCCGGGCATCGTCCACCCCGAGATCGGCCAGCACCTGCCGCGCCTGCGTCAGGATGGAATCGCCGTAGTAGGCCGCGACCTTCGATTGCAGTTCAATGTCAATGCCGCCGGCGGAGCGCGGCACAAACACGACCCGGCAGTCGGAGCGCACGCCAGGCCCGCTGCGTCCCGCTTCGAATGAGGTCGCGTTGACGTTTGCGATTGTTGCCATGAATGAAACCAATTTGCCACTGATTAACACTGATGAACACAGATTTTTGAAAATCAATTCGATCAGTGTGTATCTGTGTTAATCAGTGGCGAAATTAATCCGCAGCGGTTCTGATTGTCGCTGTTTCCAGCCTCTTCAGAATTGCGGCGGTCATCTGCGTCGTTGTGGCCGCGCCCTGCGCAATCGATTTGGCGCCGCCGGGAATGCGCATCATATCGTAGGTTCGCACTCTGCCTTCGGCGACCACCGCCGCAATCGCCCCGCGCACGCGTTCCGCCTTGCCGTGCTCGCCAACGTGGTCGAGCATCATGGCCGCGGAAAGGACCATCGCGATCGGGTTGACAATCGGCGGATCCAGCTCGGCATACTTCGGCGCCGACCCGTGCGTCGGTTCGAAAACCGCAACCTGGTCGCCAAGATTGCCGCTGGCGGCAAACCCCAGCCCACCCACCAGTCCGGCGAAGGCGTCGGAGATCACGTCGCCGAAAAGGTTCGACGCGATGATCACGCCGTAGTCTTCCGGGTTCTTGGTCAGCCACATCGTCTGCGCGTCGATGTTGGTGGACCACAGCGGAATGCCAACATAATCCTTTGCCACCTGCTTCGCGACTTCTTCCATCATGCCGCTGGTCTCGCGCAGCACGTTGGGCTTCTCGCAGATGGTCACGTTCTTGTAGCCGTATCTTTTCGCGTGCTCGAAGGCGGCGCGGCAGATGCGCTCGGCATTCTTCCGCGTGATAATCCGCACCGAGATTGCCAGGTCTTCGCCTTTGGTCGCGGCGAACGGCTTGAACTTTGGGTGCGACTCCAATGCCTGCCGCACTGGCGCCGGCGGGTTCGTCCACTCCACGCCGCAGTACAGCCCCTCGGTGTTCTGGCGGAAGACGACGACGTTGACCTGCGGCTCTTCGAATCCGCCGGCGACTTTTTTGCGAATAAAATTCAGAGGATTTCCAGGAAAGCCGATGCACGGCCGCTGGCAGATATCCAAGTTGAAGCGCTGCCGCATGGTGACGATCGGAGAGTAGTACGTGTAGCCCTTGCCGCGCAGCGCGGGCGAGAGTTCGGCGTCGGCTTCTTTCTTCGGCTTTGACGTAATGGCGCCGAACAGCCCCAGCTTGTGTTTCTCCAGCAGCGCGATGGTCCGGTCGGGCAGGGCATTGCCTTCGCTCTTCCAGAACTCCCAGCCGATGTCGCCGTGCACGTACGTGGCCTCGAATCCGACCGCGTCGAGCACGCGAATTGCCTCGGGCAGAACCTGATTTCCGATGCCATCACCGGGCATGGATACGACGGTGCATTTCGACATTCTTGCGCTCCCAGACTAACGATAAACACCGAGGCACGGAGGCACAGAGGCGGTAAACAAATGTTAATGGACCCAATGTGGAATTCTGATCACGAATTCGAATCGCGCGATCAAGAAAAGCATGACAAGAATCGCAATGAGACTGAATAAGACGGCTCGGTTCTTCTTCAATCCTCTGTACCTCCGTGTCTCCGTGTTCATCACTTTAACCCGAGCCGCTTCGCGACCAACTGCTCTACTCCACCCGCCACAATCAACGATTGTGGCACGCTGCCCAGCGGCGGGAAACGGAACTGGTCACCGTGCCACGTGACCACGGCGCTGGTGAAGTCGATCGCAATCTCGTCGCCCGGAATGATCGTCTTTTCGCCGGCCGCAATCTGCGCCGCGAAATCCGTCTTCAATTTTTTCACCAGCTCCGGAATCTCAATGCAGAGGAAGCCATTGTTGAAGGCATTGCGCAGATACGTCTGCGAGAACGACGCCGCGATCACCAGCGGAATCCCTTTCGCCTTCAGGCAGGTCGCGGCCTGCTCACGGCTCGACCCGGTGCCGAAGTTTGCTCCGCCGACCACCACGTCGCCGGCGCGCGTGAGCCCGGGAAACTCCGGATCGTAGTTTGAGAACGCAACCTCCGCCATCATTTCCGGAGTCACGTCGTCGCGATAAGTGTAGCTGCCGGGATAAATCGCGTCGGTGTTCAAATTATCTTTCGGCACGAAGACCAGCCGCCCGCGCACCCGCTCCGGAAATCCCGGGATGATCTCCATCGTCTCATCAGCCGCATCCGCCTTGCGCCCCGCCTGCAGGTTCTTGTAGCGGGCGAGCATGCCGCCTCGCAGCTTGCGACCGTCGACCGTCGACCGCCGACCGCCGACTGTTTCCGGCCCGCAAATGTAGCCCGCCACCGCGCTGGCTGCCACCACCGCCGGCGACCCGAGATAACACTGCGCCTCGCGCGATCCCATGCGTCCCTTGAAATTGCGGTTGGTGGCCGAGATTCCCACTTCGCCCGCTTCCAGCAATCCCACGCCCAGGCCGATGCACGGCCCGCATCCCGCCGGCAGCGTGGTGGCGCCCGCTTCCACCAGCGTGCGCCAGATGCCGCGCCGCTCCGCTTCCTCCTGCACCAGTTTGCTGGCCGCGCCCAGGTAGAACTTCACCGAGGGCGCTACTTTCTTGTTGAGCAATACCAGGGCCGCTTCCTCCAGGTCCTCGATACGCGAGTTCACGCACGACAGCAGGTACGCCTTCTGGATCGCAACCTTTTTCCTTTCGATCTCCGCCAGCGACGTCATCTCCTGCACCGTGTCGGGCCCCGACACATGCGGCGTCAGGTGCGACAAATCCAGCGTGATGCGCGCGGAGTAATCGGCGTCGGCATCGGGGCGTGTGGCACACGCGCCCTCGCGTGTGATGTCCTCGGTCCACCTCCGCAGCTCTTCTTCCGTGTACCGCTCCGGCTCACCTCGTTTGATCCGCTCATCTCGCCGCTCCCGCAGCCATGGGATCGTCTTTTCGTCTGCCGGAAACCAGCCGACCAGCGCGCCCCACTCGGTCGTCATGTTGGCGATGGTCATGCGCGCCTCGATCGAGAGCGACGCCACGCCCGGCCCGCTGAACTCCACCGCCGCGTTCAGAACTTGCGTGTTGAAGGCGCCGCACAGCGCAATGATCACGTCCTTGCCGGTCACGCCTGGTTGCAATGCGCCCTCGAGGACCACCTGCACGGTGCGCGGAATCTGCCACCAGAACTCGCCCGTGGCCCAGATCGCGGCCGCATCGGTGCGCACCACCGGCGTGCCCAACGCGCCCAGCGCGCCGTACATATTGGAGTGCGAATCGCTGGCCACGACGAACGATCCCGGCGTCACGTAGCCGCGCTCGCACATGATCTGGTGCCCAATGCCCGTGCCCGCGGAATAAAAGTCAATGCCGTGCTCGCGCGCGAAGGCCTCGATGGCGCGGTATTTCTTCTGGTTTTCCTCGCTCTGGTTCTGGATGTCGTGATCGAGCGCGAACACCGGCTGGCGCGTGTCGTGGATTTTCTTCGCGCCAATGGAGTTGAACTTCTTCATCACCGCCGAAGTGTTGTCGTGCGTCATGATGTGCTTCGGCCGGATGGAGACGAAGTCGCCCGCCCGCAGCGGGCGCTTCGGCCCTTCCGCCAGGTACGCCTGAGCGATTTTTTCAGTGATCGTTTGGCCCATAGAGCAATTCAAATCGGTGTCATGCTGAGCGTAGCGAAGCATCCATGCATTCGTCGTTCGAAGACGAAAAACATAGATCCTTCGCTGCGCTCAGGATGACATACGTTTAATTGCCAACCCGTTTTGCAAAACCAGTCTTTCTCGCCTTCAGCAGCTTCATCAGTGCACTCACCGACTCCAACTTCTCCAGTTCCCACACCGCGGCGCGCACCTTCTTCTGTGCCGCGCGCGAGAGCACGCCGCCGGCCAGCGCGGC
The DNA here is from genome assembly GCA_963797035.1 of Terriglobia bacterium. Classification (GTDB taxonomy): domain Bacteria; phylum Acidobacteriota; class Terriglobia; order Terriglobales; family Acidobacteriaceae; genus JAIQGF01. The sequence goes on along the minus strand of CAWCOC010000012.1, from coordinate 55,629 downwards.
GAACTTCTCTTCAATCTCCGTGTCCGACAGCGGATTACGCGGATCGCCCTTAGGATAATCGAGCTGCCGGGTGAACTCCTGCCCACTGGTTGTGCGAATGCTGACAATGACGCGCTGCAGCGCCGGAAACAGTTTCTCGATCTCGGGATCGCCCACCACCTCCACCTTGCGCAACTGCGCGCGAATCTCTGCATCCATGATCTTCTCCGGCGTGAACTGCGCCGGCGTCACCTGGCGGTCCACCAGCGCGGCGGCGATCACGTAAGGCAGCGAGTGGTCCGCGGTTTCCTTGGTGTGCGGGTCGTACTTGCTGGGATCGCTCAGGATGTCGGCGGCCCGGGGGAGCGATCGAATATGAACTTTCTCCACCTGTTCTGGCTTCAACTTATGTTCATGGACTAGGTCGAGCACGGCCGAGATGGGCGCGTGCGTCAGCGCCTCCGTAGGGAAGAACTTCATCCCGCACTGCGTGATCCGCCACGACTCCCCCAGTCCTTCCGTCAGCACGTCCAGCTTCCACTCCGGCCCGAAGCAGTGCGTCAGCCCTTCTTTGCCGTCCACCACGTGCTCGGGCCCGGTGTAGCCTTTCTCCGCCATCAGAGCCGCCAATACGCCCGACTGCGTTGCCATCGGGTCCACCGTATTTTTCATCATCGTGAGCTTGCCCGCCGTCACCGCGCCGAGCGTGGCGTGGCGCGAGGCCGAGATGCCGATGGCGTGCTGAATCTGCTCCGCGGAAAGGTGCAGCGCCCTGCCGGCAACGATCGGCGAGACGAACGCCGTCAGCGTGGCATGATGCCAGCCACGCTCGCGAATGCCGGGAAACGCGGCTTCGCAGAAGCGGCACTCGAATTCGTGCCCCAGCACCAGCCCGACGATCAACTCGCGCCCGTCGCTTCCAGCCCGCTCGCAGCCGGCCAGCGCCGCGGGAAAAATGTCGGAGGGATGCGAAGGGTCCTGCTTCCAGTAAATGTCGTTGTAGTCCATGCAGCGGATCATCAGCGCGTTGGCCAGCGACGCCGACACCGGATCCACGCGTTGACCGCTTCCGATCACCGTGCACGGCCCGCGCCCGGCAATCTCGCCGAGCACCTGCAGCGCAAGGATCACGTCATGCTGCCGGTACCCACCCAGCGCGCACCCCAGCGAGTCCAGTAGGAAGCGCTTCGCCTGGTAGATCGCCTCCGGCGAGAGATCTTCGAACTTGAGCGTGGCGGCGAACTCTGCGATTACAGCAGTGATATTCATGATTCGTCTGCCGTCGACCGGTCTACGGTCAACGGCGGCTGCGCTCCAATTTGTCGACCGTCAGCGGTCGACCGTCGACTACTTCACATTCCTGAACGGCTCATACGCCATGAAGTCGGCGTGATGCACAATCGTGGCCTCGGTCGAACGCCTCACCAGGTCGCCTTCCGCGGCGTGGGCGGCGATCACATGGCAAACTGCGTCGGGCACGCCGCACTCCATCGCCAGCGCCACGCCGGTGAAGGGATGCCGCAGCAACTCGCCGCGCTTCGATTGCCGCGTCTTGCCATCGACATTTTCATACTCCAGCAGTTTTCCGACGTCCGCCAGGATCGCGCCCGCGATCACCACGTCCATGTCGATGGCCAAGGCGCGCCCCATCTGTTCCCGCATGGCTTCGGCCGAGCGCCGCGCGATGTGCACCACGCAGCGCTTGTGTTCCATAAAGGTCGCCGGACAGTTGGGTACCAGCAGGGTGAACGGGATGCGGTTCAAATCGTCGGGCGTGAGCGGCGAAAGTTCCAATGCGCGCTGCCAGGTCCGCGCGACCCGCTGGCGCAGGTCGAGGTCGGCGATCCACTCCAGCTCCGGCCAGAGATGAAGAACTGCGTCTTTCGAAACAGTACTCGGTTTCATGCGTGTCCTACCCGAAACGAAACAGGATAACGCGTTCGAGTCCAACTGTCCGAGTCAAGAAACCGGGATTCGAGAGTTGTCAGAAATTCCAGTTCCCGGTTAGGAAAGGCGGCTCATGCATTTGGCGTCGGACCGATCATTTGCACACTTTTCGGCCTCATGACAACCGCCGTGTTCGGATAAGTTGCCTCATTTCCGGTGCTTGAGGGTTAGGGGGCCACTTTGATGCCACTGAGGAAGTTTCCCTCCCACGCTGCGCAAAGTATTGCATATATCCAATCGCCTACGCCTTTTTGGCTAGCCGTCCCAGCTATCAAGGTATCTCAAAATGAGCAGGTTACAGGCGTAACCGCTGTTGATTACTTTGGTCAGGCAATTGCGGCACAAGGTTAGTCCACGGGGTTGGAGGTGGCATCCGCCACTTGACTTATCCCGAGGGCCAGTCGTCTCGGAGATTGCGATATGAAGTTCCTCCCCCGTTTTGTCGTGCTGTTGGCGTTTGCTTTAGCGGTTGGAACCGCTGCCCCAGTTTTCGCGGATTCCATCACCGTCAAAAGTGTTGAATTCACGGGTATGGTTACCAGCGACCTGGCGACTTTAACCGTGCAGTGCACTAACGCGAGCGTTTGCGGCAGCTGGTTCCTCGGAGATATTACGCTCAAAGGCTTCAGCTTTACGGGTGCGCCGAGCACCGGAGCTGGAACGCCGTCGGCCTACAGTGTTGCGAACGGGGGACAGAACGATAGCAGCGGCTGCAATGGCAAAGACACACAGAAGGCAGTTTGTTGGAACACGAATACGCCGTTGACGCTTGTCCTCGGGACCACTCTCTGGACCTTCACCGCCAACATCGCGAACGGGACGATCGGAGATGACGGTTTGCACGTCCAGGCGCTGGGATTCAACAACAGCTCAGCCGACCAGACTCGCGGCGGTAAGACACTGGCCGTGTCGAACGATCTAGTGGGCCCGGGTAGTTCTGTTCCCGAGCCTGCCAGCATGTTCCTGCTCGCCACCGGCTTGTGCAGCCTGGGCCTGTTCTCTCGGCGCAAACTTCGCCGCTAGCTTCGTTTCTCCCTCCCCTGCCATTGGGCGCTCCGCGTGGAGCGCCCAAGCTGTTTCTGGACCCGGATTTCCCCGAGAAAAAGCAAACCCGGGGCTGCGCCGCCCCGGGTTCACTATCCGCTCGCGCGTCCCTGGTTTGGGCGCGCTGCGAGCAATTCTATTTCCGGACCTTGCCATTCTTACTGGCCAGCGCCACCTGCTTGGAAGCGGCTTTCTTGCTGCCGTTGGAGAACAGGATGGCGTCGGCCTGCTTCTTGTCCACGTCCATGATGTACTCAATCCCGCTGACGCGACTGCCCTCCGGTGTCAGGCTGGCGATATCGTCGCGGGTGATGTATTGCAGCGCGAACTTGCGCGCGCCGGTCATGAACTGCCGCAGGCCCTGCGCCAGCCGCTGGTTGTAGGTGTACACGCCGATGGCGCCAATGGGCAGCTTCTTGAAGCGGTCGCCCAGGATGTGGCGCAGTTCGTGCGCGGTGACGAAGATCTCGTCCACGCCCATGCCGAAGCGCTGGATGTAAATCGGCAGGTTCTGTGCCTCGATCGACTTGCCGATGTTCTTGGCCACCATGGCCGCGGCCAGCGGCGCCCGCGCGTAGGCGATCAGCTTGGCGAACGGCGCGCCCAGCGCCAGCCCCTTGAACATCTGGTCTTCGAAGGTGAAGCCGCCGGCGAAGGCCAGGTCGGGCAGGAACATCTTCTTGCTGGCCAGCTTGCAGTAGTAGTCGTAGACCAGCGAGTGCAGTTCCACCGAGGGGATGCCCCACTCGTTCATCATGCGCCACGGGCTCATGCCGGTGCCGCCGCCGGCCCCGTCCACGGTGAGCAGGTCGAGTTCGCACAAGGAGGCGTACTTGACGGCGCGCGCCGTGTCCTCCGGGCGATAGGCGCCGGTCTTCAGCGTGACGCGCTTGGCGCCGCACTTGCGCAGCTCCTCGACGCGCTTCTCGAAGCCATCCTGGGTCACCATGCCGACGCGCGAGTGGCGCTCGAATTCGTGGAACGCGCCGCGCTTGAAGGCCTCCACCACCAGCGGATCGGTGGGGTTGGGCAGCACGATGTAGCCGCGCTTCTGCAGCTCCTGCGCCTTATTCAGGTCGCGGATCTTCACTTCACCGCCGATGTCCTTGGCCCCCTGTCCCCACTTCAGCTCCACGGTTTCGACGCCCAGGTTCTTGAGGGCGTATTCCTGCACCCCGAGCATGGTGTCTTCGACGTTGGCCTGGAGAATGACCTCCCCGAAGCCGTCCATCTGCCAGTCGCGGTAGGAATCCACCCGCCACTTGAGCTCGGGCGCGGAGACCACCTTGCCGTTGGCAAATTGCGAGTTCATGTCCATGCCGGTGACGTTCTCGCCGATCGCCATGGGCACGCCGCTGATCGCCAGTCCAGCCGCGTATTCGGGCCAGTTGTTCTTGGCTACGTTGGTGGACCCCATGGCCGCGCCGATGAGCGGCATCTTGCACTTGATGCCGTTCTTCTTGTTGGCGCCGATGGTCACTTCCAGGTTGACGTTGGGGAACAGCGCCTTGTTGCTGTCGGCTTCGCATCCCCACGCTCCCGCACAGCGCCCGAGGATGGTGAAATGAGACAGGTCGACCGGGTAATCCTTCTGCGAGGCGGTGGTGATGATCCCGAACGGCTGCGGGTAAATCATCTCCGGGCCGCGGTAGGCCGACTTGCCGATCTCGCACATCCCGATGCACCCGTCGATACAAGTGGTGCACATTCCGCTGAACGGGCTGACCGAGTCTTCGGTGCGGTTCTTGGTCAACGTGGCCGCGGAAGCGTTGAGGCGTGTGTAGGTCATTTTGTAAGCTCCTAATTTCTTGTGTAACTTAGCTCTTAGCTTTTAGCTCTTAGCTACCGCCAACTCAAGACACTGCGGCAACCGGTCTCACTTTCAGCGTTAACGAGGTCAGCATCTTTCGAACCTCGGCCAACTGGCTATCCACTCGGACATAATCGGTCTCTTTCAACAGCTTCAAATCTCTTGTGAGGAGCAGGTGATAGCTCAACTCGCTCGCCGATCCCATCGCGATCAGCAGGAACCGTCCAAAGTCACCATCTGTCCTGCGCCCGCAACCCTCAGCCAGATTTGCGCCGATCGATGCCGCCGCTCGCCGGATCTGACTGGTGATCCCGTACAACTCTTCCTTTGGAAAGGCGCGCGTTGCCTGGTATAGCTCCAGCGTCAACGCGTGCGCCCTTTCCCAGACCAGGAGATCCTTAAAGTTTCGCAATCGACCTTCCCTCGCTCTCAGTCTGGCTAAAAGCTAAGAGCTAAGAGCCAAAAGCTTTCTTGATCCCGACTTCACTGCGCAGCGGGCCTGCGAGCTCACAGGCGACGCAAGGCTCGCGGAAACACATCGCATCTTGGTAGCTCTGGAAGCACACCGGCGCGAAATTCAGGCATCCGCTGCACAACGTGGTAGTCGCGGTGGAAGCCTGGCAACGCAGCTCGCACACCGGGCAGGCGTAGAGGCAGGCGCCGCACTGGCGGCACTTGTCGCTGGTGATATCGAACGGCCGCGACACTTTGCGATGCTGGCCGCGCCCGGAAAATCCGATGGCGCCGGCCATCATCTGCTGCTCGCAGATGCGCACGCACAGCCCGCACTGGATGCAATGCTCGTTGTGCGCCTCGTAACGGCACTGGCGCACGCCGTATTCGCTGGCCAAATCCTGAATTCGCTTCGACTGCGGGCAGGTGGCCACGTACAACTCCAGCAGCAGCTTGCGGGCGCGCTGCACGGTGGCGGAGTTGGTGCGCACGTCCATGCCTTCCTGCGCCGGCAGGGTGCAGGCGCTCAGCAGGCGGGTACGCCCGTTGGCAGCCATGCTGACCTCCACCATGCACAGCCGGCAGGCGCCAATGTCGCGCAGCCCGTCGTCATGGCACAGCGTGGGGATGGGAACACCCAGGAAGCGGACCGCCTCCAGCACCGTGGTGCCGGGTTCCACTTCCACCGAAATGCCGTTGATCCTCAGCTTCGGCACGTGATCGCTCCTAAGAAACCAGCACAGCCTTCGGTTGACAGACTTCCAGGCAGGCGCCGCACTTGGTGCACTTTGCCTGGTCGATCTTGTGGGGCTTGCCTTTCTCCCCGAGAATGCCCTGTCCGCTGCACACCTTGACGCAGGCGCCGCAGCCGTCGCACAGGGTCGGGCTGATCTCGTACATGATCAGCTTCTTGCACACCTTGGCCGGGCAAACCTCATCGCGGATGTGGGCCAGGTACTCGTTGCGGAAGTAGCGCAGCGTGGTCAGCACCGGGTTGGCGGCGGTCTGGCCCAGGCCGCACAGCGACGTCTCTTTCATCAACCAGCCCAGGTCCTGCAACGTGTCCAGGTCTTCTTCCTTGCCTCTTCCTTCGCAGATGCGGGTCAGGATGGCCTTCATCTCCTGCGTGCCCTGGCGACAGGGGAAGCACTGGCCGCAGGATTCTTCCTCCAGGAACTCCATGAAATAACGCGCCACGTCCACCATGCAGGTGGAGTCGTCCATCACCACCATGCCCCCGGAGCCCATCATGCTGCCGGCTTGGGTGAGCTGTTCGTAGTCGATCTTTAAATCGACCAGGTCGGCGGGAATGCAGCCGCCCGACGGCCCGCCGATCTGCACCGCTTTCAGAGACCGTCCGTTGGGAATGCCGCCGCCGATGTCGTAGATCATCTCGTGCAGTGAGATTCCCATGGGTACTTCGACCAGGCCGGTGTTGTTGATCTTCCCCACCAGCGAGAACACCATCGTGCCCTTGCTCTTTTCCGTGCCGATCGCGCTATACCATTCGGCGCCGCGGTTCACGATGTGGCCCACCGACGCCCAGGTCTTCACGTTGTTGATCACCGTGGGCTTGCCGAACAAGCCCTTTTCGACCGGGTAGGGCGGGCGCGGATGGGGCTCCCCGACACGCCCTTCGATGGAGGCGATCAGCGCCGTCTCCTCACCGCATACGAAGGCGCCGGCGCCCTGCACCAGCCGAATCCGAAAGTCCAGACCGGTGCCCAAAATGTTGTCGCCCAGCAACCCCAGCTCTTCCGCCTGCTGCAGCGCGACCTGCAGGTGCTTCACCGCCAGCGGATATTCGGCGCGCACGTAGACGAATCCCTGCTTCGCGCCCAGCGCGAAGCCGCCGATGATCATGCCCTCGATCACCGAGTGCGGATTGCCTTCCAGTAGCGAGCGGTCCATGAACGCGCCCGGATCGCCTTCATCCGCGTTGCAGATGATGTAGCGATCGATCTCCCCGCGGCCGTTCGGCTTGCCGTTGGCGCGGCACAGGCTCCACTTCATGCCGGTGGGGAAGCCGGCGCCGCCGCGCCCGCGCAGTCCGGACTTGGTCACCGTCTCCACCACGTTCTCCGGCGTCATTCCGCCCAGCACCTTGGCCAGCGCCGCGTAGCCGCCCACGCGCAAGTAGTCGGAGATCTGCTTGGGATCGATGCGCCCGTTGTTGGCGAACAGCACCCGCGTCTGGCGCGCGTAGAAGGGAACTTCCTCTTCCGTCTGGCACCGCTTGCCGCTGACCGGGTCCTTGTAGAGCAGCTTTTCCAGCGGCTTGTGGCCATTGCAGACGCTGGCCACAATCTCAGCCGCGCTCGCCGCCGTCACCTTGTTGTAGAAGGTCCCCTCGGGCCAGACCAGCATCACCGGGCCGCGTTCGCAGAAACCATGACAGCCGGTGCTCTTCACTTCGATCTGCTTCTGCATCCCGGCCTTTTCGACGGCCTGGCGCAGAGCTGTCAGCAGGTCCTCGGCGCCCGCGGCGCTGCAGCCACTGCCGGCGCACACCGTCAGGCAAGGCCGCTGTTCATCGCTGCCGGCAATCCATGCGGCGCGCAATTTTTCCAGTTGCTCGATTGAATTCAGCCTTGGCATCGCATGTCCTCGCGCTACTGCGCTGCTTCTTTATCCGCCGGCTTGCTGTAGTACTTCTTCAGCATGCCTTTGACTTTCGCCTGGGTCATGGCCGGATGCGTGTTGTCGTTGACCCGCACCACCGGCGCCAGCCCGCAGCAGCCGATGCAACGCACCGTCCGCACCGTGAATTCCATGTCCTTGCTGGTCCCGGGCGCGGGGAGCTTCAGGTCGCTGAGCACGCGGTCCAGGACCTTGGGCGCGCCGCGCACATGGCAGGCGGTTCCCAGGCAGACTTGCACCAGGTTGCGGCCCACCGGCTCCAGGCTGAAGCAGTTGTAAAAGGTGGCGACGTGGTAGACGTCGGGCAGCGGCACGTCCAGCTTGCTCGCCACCTGGCGCAGCGCCGCCTGCGGCAGATACCGGTACTGGTTCTGAATTTCCTGCAGGATGGGAATCAGGCTGGAACGCTTCTGCTCAAATTGCGCCAGAATTTCCGGGACTTCTGTCTCGGTCGCCATAGTTGTCTCTCGCAGCACTACACCAGCGTCACTCTTTCGGACTGCGCCGCCATAGGAAGTGGGTGCAGTTCCATACGTCTACATGATGTTTGAAATCCGGTTGCCCCCCGGGCGCGTCCGGCTCGGCCGCCTTTTCGTCGGCCACGATGAAATTCTCAACGTAGCTGGCGAGCTTGTGACCGAGGTCCTTCTCGCCGAGGCGATCGTGCAAGTCTTGTTCGGGTAGCTCTCCGCGGCCTTCGCACAGTGGGCACTTCAGCAGGTGGTGGCCTTTCGGCTGGTCAGGCATCAGGGTCCCTCGCGGCGCGTGCGCCTTCCGCTTAACAGGTCATTACAGACCTGTTCGGGCGCGTCGGCAGTGAGGCCCGTCACCTGCTTTTGTGATACAGGCAATCGGTTTTTTCGATAACAGGTTCTTGGGAAGGGACGGCTTCAGCCGCGCCGACGAGGAAGTTTTCAGTATGTGTCATTCCGAGCTGACTTCAGTCGGCGAGAACTTCCTGGGCGGCAACCCGAACGTGTAGTCAATCCCCGATAACAGAATTGGTCTGTGCCCCACGCAACGGGTTCGGCAGCAAACCACGTCCTTGCCAATCATCCCTCAAGTCACGTATGTTTCCCGCCCTAGGGATCACCTAGATATTTCAGTTGGAGGTGAGTTTCATGAGACGAATGCTCGCTCTCGGGCTGTTATTTCTGCTGCCCTGCCTGGTGTTCGGCCAGGCCAAAGACAAGAAAGGCAATACGAAGCCGGGCGGCAGCCAAGATGCGAAAGAGGCGGTCGCGAAATTGGACGACGAGCTCTTTGGCGCTGCCGCCAAGGGCGGCGAAGTCACCGCTGCGGTCTTCGAGAAGAATCTCGGCGACGATTACGTCAGGGTCAATGCGGATGGCTCGTTGATGAACAAGTCGGAGACCTTGAACATGTACAAATCCGGCCAACTGAAGATCGACTCCATCCAGCGCAAGGATCGCAAGATTCGTGTTTACAGCAACACGGCGATCGTCACCAGGGAAGACAGTCTCAAGGCCCACTCGGGGTCGAATGATATCAGCGGCGCCTATCGCCAAACCGTCGTTTATGTGAAGGGAAACGACGGGCAGTGGAAAGACGTCTACTTCCAGACAACTAAAATACCGGCCAAGTAATGCGATGCGGCTGCGGGTGCCCCATATCTGCCTGCTTTCGGCAGATGTGGGCCCGCGCTAATCGCTAACCCCTAACTACTGATTCCCGAAAAATAACTCATCGGCGTGTCCCTCGACGTCCTCAGCCCCGGCCTCATCTCGAACAGCGCCGGAATACAGTTCACGGTGATCGCCGCCGTCGCCAAATCGCCGTGCGTGCCTCCGGGTACAGTCAGCGTCAGGTCGGGTGTGCCTTTAATGCTCACCGTATCCACTGAATCCGGCGCGCCCAGGTACATTTCCAGGGTGAGGTCGACGTTCACCTTGCCCGCCGCCGAATATCCGTGCGCCACCTGCCGCACGCCCACGACCTTGCCCGCGGGCACATCGAAGTAGTCGGTCATGACGCGCTCTTTCGCGATCACCGGCTCGATGGTCTCTTCGATTCTCGCCACCTCCAGCCCCAGCCCGTCGGCTACCATGCCCACCGATTCCGGCAGCCCGTGGTGCTTGATCACCCCGGCCTTTACTTGCGCGTAAAACTCCTCCGCCGACATGCCGGAGCCGATCTTGGCCTGCAAGGGCTGACGTCGCACGCTGGCGTTCACCACGCGATGTCCGCTCGCATGGGTCACGCTCTGGCAGGCGGTGGCCAGCGTGAGAATCAGCTTGTCGAGCACGAAACCTGGGTTGACGCCGGTTCCGAGCAGCACCACCTTGTTCTGCCGCGCGGTCTCGTCCAATTGCTTGCTGAGTTCCGGATGCTTGCGGAACGGGTACGACAGCTCCTCGCAGGTGGAGACCACGTGTAGCCCGGCGCTCAGGCAATCGGTGAGCTGGCCGGAGACCGACTTCAGGTACGACGAGGTGGTGTGCACCACCGCGTCGGCGCCGGAGCGCAAAATCGCTTGGCTGTCGGAGCTGATCTTGACCCCGATCTCCCGGCCCGCTCCGGCCACCACGCCCAGGTCCTGCCCGACTTTTTTCGGGTCGACATCAATGGCCCCGACGATCTCGATGGCCGGCTTGCTCAACATCAGGCGCACCATGCCCGCCCCGATCGGGCCCACGCCGTACTGGATGACGCGAATCTTCTTCATGAGTGCTGTTCCTTCGTATGAAATGGCCGCGCAAAGATCCGCTCCTCTGCGCTTCTCCGCGCGGTAGATGAAAACTGACTATGGTACAGCATCGCAGCCGCGGCCAGAAATGCTCCCAAACACCCTTCCAGCATACAATCGCAAAACTTTTCTGAACGTTTCGCCACTTACCCCGTCTTCACCATTGAGAGCGGGTATGAGCTGGGCAGGGCAGGTTACGTTGGACAACGTGGAGGCGGTGGCGGAAGCGGTGGTGGAAGACGTTGAGCGACTGGTTCGCCGGCACGCGCGCTTCGTCTTCGGCGTGGCCTGGTCGGTGCTCCGTAACCGCGAGGACGCCGAAGACGCGGCGCAGGAGACTCTCCTGCGATTGTCCCAGCAGCGCAACCTGGCCGAGATTCGCGATCCCCGGCTCTGGCTGGCGCGGGTGGCCTGGCGAGTGGCGATCGACAGGACGCGCAAGCATCGCGAGCACTCGGCCGATGATCCGGCCGAAATCTTGGAATCCTTTGCCGACCCTGCCCCCGGAGCGGAGAGCGTCCTGCTCGAGCGGCAAATGAAACAGCTGCTCGACCGCATGATCGCCCGGCTGCCACGCGAACTGCGTGACGTCGTGCTGCTGACCACGGTCGAGGAGATGTCGTCGGCAGACGTTGCCGAAGTCCTGGGAATCGCCGAAGGATCGGTGCGGCAGCGCATGTTTCGCGCTCGCCAGGTATTGCGCGAAAAAATGCTCGCCGTGATGGAGAAGAAGTCATGAACCGCGAAGAACAGCGAGCGCATGGTGGACCGGCTGCTTCATGGAAGCGCTGGCGCCTCAGGAAATCGAAGCCGCGGCCGGGCCTGGAGAATCGCATCCTGAGCAACCTGCGCGCGCAGACCCGAGCGCCGGCTCGTCGTGGAGATGGCTCTGGGTTCCGGCGGCAGTCGCAGCAGTTGTGCTGCTGGTCGTCTTGCTACGCGTGAATGTGTGGCGCGGGTCTCCGACCCGCGTAACCAGCTCGAGGCCCGGGCCACACGGCCGGAACTCAGCTCCGGCGACCCATCCACTATCTGTTCAACATTCCGCGATGTCAACGCCCAAGAAGCGGAACAATCCGGTCGCGCGGCCGCACCTGACGGTAGCCCACACCTTGCCGCGGCAGTCGGTGTTTCCCTCGCAGGTGCCGTTGACCGCCGAAGAGCGGATGTTGCTCGCGCTCTCCCGCCGCAATCCCGCGCAGGCCGTGCTGGTCGCGCGCGAGCGGGAGATGGAGTGGGAAAGAGTTCTGAAAAGCTTTGACGAAGTTGCTGCGCCTGCAAGTGCCGCGCAGCAGGACAGTCGATGATTCAATTTTGAGGGAGGAAGGTTATGCGAAAGCTGGTTGTAATTGGCGTGATGTTGCTGGCGGTGTTCGCGGCTGCACAGGAAAGCAAACAAGAGAAAAAAGACGAAAAGCCATTTGACCCCATCGCCCAGTGGGATTGGGCCCGCGTGCCTTACCGGCTCAACTTCGTCCTCAAGGAATCCGATGATGGGAAGCTGATCAACACTCGTTCCTATTCCATGGTCCTCGATTCCGGGGCGCAACGTGGACAGGGATATCCGCAGCCGTCTTCGGGAGAAATCAAGGCAGGTTCGCGCGTCCCGCTGAATGGAGAGAAGGGAATCACCTACATGGATGTCGGCGTCAACCTGTGGGCGCGATTAGCCGTCATGCAGTCGGGCGGTCTGGTCCTTTCCAATAACACCGAGATCAGTTCATTGGCGGCGCCGGACATGGCGCGCAGCGAAGGTCCCGGTCCCATCGTTCGCTCGATGCGCTCCAGCACCACCTGCGAAGTCCCGCTCGGCAAGCCGCTTGTGCTGAACGAATTTGACGATCCCACCAGCAAGCACCGTTTCCAGCTCGAGGTCACGGTGAACAAGGTGAAGTAGGATTTGCCTCTAAGTGGGCGGCACGACAGAAGTCAGAAGGAAGAACGCGATCGAAACTACGCTTTCGCCGTTCTTACTTCTGACTTCTCAGTTCTTACTTCTGACTTTCCGGCTGGTTCCAGCTTGGCCGTGAAGTGACGCAGAAACGGCGCTTCATAGCTCAACTTCAGACCGCGCACCTGCTCACGCCGGCGCCACACTTCCAGGATGATCTCCACCACGTAGTCAATGTGGCTCTGGGTGTACACCCTGCGCGGGATGGCCAGTCGCACCAAGTCCATCCGGGCCGCCGCTCCGAACATCAGCGTGCCGATCTCCACCGAGCGGATTCCGCCTTCCAGGTACAGCTCAGCCGCCAGCGCCACGCCGGGAAATTGTTCAGGCGGGACATGCGGCAAAAACGCGCGCGCGTCCAGGTAGATGGCATGTCCACCCGGCGGCTGCACGATGGGCACGCCTTGCGATGCGATGTGGTTCCCAAGATATGCGGTCGAGGTGATGCGGTAGCGCAGGTAATCCTCGTGCAGCGCCTCCTGCAACCCGACAGCGACCGCTTCCAGGTCGCGCCCGGCCAGGCCGCCATAGGTGGGATATCCCTCGGTCAAAATCAGCAGGTCTTTTTCCTGCTGCGCCAGCAGGTCATCGTTGGTGCACAGGAAGCCGCCGATATTGGCCATGCCGTCTTTCTTGGCCGACATGGTGCAGCCGTCGCCCAGGCGAAACATCTCCTGCGCGATCTCCTTCGGCGACCGGTTCGCGTATCCCGCCTCGCGCAGCTTGATGAAATACGCGTTCTCGGCGAAGCGGCACGCGTCAAAATAGAGCGGGATTTTGTGCTTCCTGCAAACCGCGCTCACGGCGCGCGCATTGTCCATCGACACCGGCTGGCCGCCGCCGGAGTTGTTAGTCACCGTCAGCATCGCCAGCGGAATCCGCTCGCGGCCCACGCGGGCAATCAATTCCTCCAGCGCGGCCACATCCATGTTGCCTTTGAACGGATGTTGCAGCGCGGGCTGCCGGCCTTCGGCGATCGGCAAATCCACCGCCTCCGCGCCCACGTACTCGATGTTCGCGCGGGTGGTGTCGAAATGGGTGTTGTTGGGCACCACGTCGCCCTTCTTGCACATCACGTGAAACAGGATGCGCTCGGCGGCACGTCCCTGGTGGGTGGGGATCACGTGGCGGTATCCAAAGATGTCCTGCACCGAGTCGCGGAAGTGGTCGAAGCTCTTGCTGCCGGCGTAGCTCTCGTCGCCCTGGATCACCGCCGCCCACTGCTCGGTCGACATGGCGCCGGTGCCGGAGTCGGTCAGCAGGTCAATCAGCACGTCCTCCGCCGGCAGCAGAAACAGGTTGAAGTGCGCGGCGCGCAGCAATTCCTCGCGCTGCTCGCGCGTGGTCCAGCGAATCGGCTCCACGCTCTTGATGCGGAAGGGCTCAATGATGGTGCGAATCGGCATGACACCGGAATGGTGTCAGATTGCCGCACAAAAGGCTGTGACGAAGCGCACAAGGGGGATTTGCTGATTTACCGATTGGGTGATTTGAAATCGGTTCTTAACCACTCATGAATGTCATCCTTCGCTGCGCTCAGGATGACACTCGATGAAAGTCTTTTTTCAAGTGCCGTTTCAATCTGCTGCTGCCGCCGTTCTCGCCTGCCCCGACTGTGCCGTCAGCGGCTGATAGCTCTCCGGCCGGCGGTCGCGGAAGAACTGCCATGTGCGCCGCACTTCTTCAATCATGTCCAGGTCCAGGTCGGCGACCACCAGTTCATCCTTGTCCCGGCTCGCCTGCGCCACGATTTTGCCGCGCGGATTGCAGAAGTAGCTCTTGCCGTAGAATTCGCCGATCGACCACGGCTTTTCCACACCCACGCGATTGATCGCACCCACAAAATATCCGTTCGCCACCGCGTGCGCCGGCTGCTCCAGTTCCCACAGGTATTCCGACAATCCCGCGACCGTGGCCGACGGGTTGAACACAATCTCCGCCCCGTTCAATCCCAGGATGCGCGCGCCTTCGGGGAAGTGCCGGTCGTAGCAGATGTATACCCCGACCTTCGCATATTTGGTCTGAAACACCGGGTACCCCAAGTCGCCGGGCGTGAAATAAAACTTCTCCCAGAAGCCGGGATTGCAGTGCGGGATGTGGTTCTTGCGATACTTGCCGAGATACTTGCCGTCGGCATCAATCACCGCGGCGGTGTTGTAGTACAGCCCGGTCATCTCTTCTTCGTACACCGGGATCACCAGCACCATGCGATGCTGCGCCGCCACTTTCTGCATCAGTTTGATGGTCGGTCCGTCGGGCACGCGTTCCGTCAGCTCATACCAGCGCTCTTTCTGCTCGGCGCAGAAATACGGGCCATAAAATAGTTCCTGCAGGCACAGCACCTGGACCTTTTCCTTCGCCGCCTGGGCGATCATCTTCACGTGCTTGTCGACCATCGCCTTCTTGATCTTGGCCAGCGGCTCGTTCGGTCCCAACACGTTCGTCGCTTGGATCAGTCCGCACCGGACATTTCTCGGCATAACTCCTCCAAAAGGGCGGCCACTGATTCACACAGATGTACACAGATTTTGTTTTTCTGATCTGTGTTCATCTGTGTTAATCGTGGCAAAAATTAGTCCGGCCAGCGCGACGTAACGACCTTGGTCTCCGTGTAGAATCGCACGCCGTCTTTGCCCAGCGCATGCAGGTCGCCGAAGAAAGAATTTTTCCAGCCGGAGAATGGGAACATGGCCACCGGAGCCGGTACGCCCAAGTTGACCCCGACCATGCCGGTCTGCGTGTTGGCGGTGAAATGGCGCGCCGCCGACCCTGACTTTGTATAGATGGACGAAGCGTTTCCGTGCTCGGAGTTGTTCACAATCTCCAGCGCCTGGTCCAGGTCGCGGGCCCGGACCACCGACAGCACTGGCCCGAAAATTTCCTCCCGAGCGATCCGCATCTCCGGTTTCACATTGTCGAAAATCGTCGTGCCCAGGTAATACCCACCGGCGTCGGAGGAATCCTTGCGCCCGTCGCGCGCCAGCTTCGCTCCTGCCTTCACGCCTTCCTCGATATAGCCGACAATCCGCTTCTGCGCCTCCGGCGTGATCACCGGACCCATGCCGCAGCCGGGCCGGTCGCCTGGGCCGATCTTGGTCGCGTCGCCGGCCTTCACCAGTGCGCTCACCAGCCGGTCGCCAACTTCGCCCACCGCCACCACCACGCTGGTGGCCACGCAGCGCTCGCCGGCGCATCCGAACGACGACGACATGATCGACTCCACCGTCGACTTCATGTCGCAATCCGGCATCACCACCGAATGGTTCTTCGCGCCGGCCAGGCATTGCACGCGCTTACCGTTCTTCGACGCTGTTTCGTAGATATACTTCGCCACCGCGCTCGAGCCCACGAACGACACCGCCCGCACCCGCTTGTCGGTCAACAGCGCGTCGACCGCTTCCTTTGCGCCGTGGACTACGTTCATCACGCCGGCGGGCAGCCCGGCCTCATACAGCAACTCGGCCACGCGCACCGAGGACCGCGGTACCCGGTCCGACGGCTTCAGCACAAAGGTGTTGCCGCACGCGATGGCCAGCGGGAACATCCACAGCGGCACCATCAGGGGAAAATTAAACGGTGTGATTCCCACGCACACCCCGAGCGGCTCCCGCATCAGCGCCGAGTCCACGCCCGCCGACACCCTCTCCACCGTCTCGCCCATGGTCAGTGACGGCACCCCGGCGGCAAACTCCACGCACTCGATGCCGCGCTGGTAGGAACCCTTCGACTCCTCCAGCGTCTTGCCGTTTTCTTCCGTGCACAGGTGGATCAACTCGTCGGCGTGCTGCTCCAGCAGTTGCCGGTACTTAAACATGATTCGCGCGCGCTGCAGCACCGGCGTCTGGCTCCAGGCAGGAAATGCCTGCTGCGCCGCCTCCACCGCGGCGGAAATTTCGTCGTTGGTGCAGTAGGGAATCAGCGCCACCGCTTCGCCCGTCGCCGGGTTGGTCTGGACAGCGGTCTTGCCGTTGGACACCCGAGGCTTGCCCCCGATGATGATGGGAACTTTCTTCAGATCGGCAGAAACTGCGCTCGTAACCATGATTTTCTCCCCCGACTCGTGACGAGAATTCTATATCAGCCAATCGCTTCTCGGTGGGTTGGTCTATCAGTCGTTTTCGATCGATTTAGGTCCAAGCTCTTGTTCCCCAAACGACCGGCAAACCTCCACTCCCCTAAAACCGAACAGATTTCTACCTCCCAAAAAGATCGCTCTAGGATCGATTTCCTTGCCACAGCAGTTTCTATCCGATTAAAAACAAGCGTGCTAGCTCATAGCGTAGCCGCTTTACCAGGAATTTTGCTCTGAGTGCAACCTTTCTGCAGGCACAAACCTCATAAAGTTTGCAGTAGTGCTGCTACTCCTGCACCGGCCACCCCAAGATCACACTAAGAGGAGCCTCAGCAATGCCCAACCGCCCAACTGGGTCCCTTGCCCCGCGCACACTTCTCGTTCTCCTCCTCGTTCTGCTTATCAACGCCGCTCAATTGTTTGCCCAATCCCCTGCTTCGGGTTCGATGTCGGTCACCAACCAGACCCCCCTGACCTGGGCTGGGACCATGCAGGGTGTCATGGCGCAAAGCGACGAATCGGGCTGCACCCGCGGCCAAAACTGCGAAGCCTACGTCCTGACTGTTAATCCGGGTACCTGGACGGGGAAGCGCATCAAAATCGCGATCAACTGGGGTGTTGCCGCTGACGATTACGACCTTTACATTCGTAAGGACTCGCTCGATGGTCCCATCGTGGCGCAGTCGGCCGGACCGATCCCGGCTACGGCCGAAGCCACGTTTATTGAGCCCGACACCATGGGTGCGGGAACCTACTACCTCGACGTGGTGAACTATGGCACTCCGGTGGAAGCCGCCGACCAGTACGGCGGCATCGCGCAGGTGGTGGACAAACCCCTCGGTCCGCAGCCGGCGGTGCAAGGCACCGCCCCGCTGCCGCGCTATCAGACCTATCGTCCGCCGGTCATGTCGGGTTTGGGATTGCATGCCGGTGAACCCTCCATCGGCGTCAATCCCCGCACCGGCCGCGCCATGTTCCAGAGCGACTTGCAAACTCTGCGGGTGACATTCCTGGACAACAACGTGTTTCCCGCGCCGCGCGCGCTCTGGGAAGACAAGAGTCCGCCGACTTCGCTGGAAGACTCCGACCCGATCCTGTTCACCGACCAGAGCACCGGACGCGTGTTCGTTTCGATGTTGCTGCTGTTGAGCGGCCAGAGCGAAGACGCCTACAGCGATAACGACGGCGATTTGTGGGTGCCGCAGAAAAATGCGCCCACCTCGGCCGTCGATCACCAGACCGAAGGCGCTGGTCCTTACAAAGCTCCGCTGGTCGCCGACCCCGTCTATCCCAGCGCCGTCTATTACTGCTCTCAGGACCTGGTGACGGCCCTCTGCTCACGCAGCGATGACGGTGGCATCACCTTCGGCCCGACGGTGCCCATTTACACCACCGAGTGCGGTGGCCTGCATGGTCATGTCAAGGTGTCGCCCAACGGGACGGTGTACGTTCCCAACAAGAACTGCGGCGCCGAACAAGGCTTTGCGGTCTCCGACGACAACGGCGACACCTGGGCGGTGCGTACCGTTCCGGGCAGCGTTGCCGGCAACAGCGATCCCTCGCTCGGGATCGGCGCGAATAACCGCGTCTATTTCGGTTTCGCGCACAACGACCGCGTTGCCGCCGTGGCGACCACCGACGATGAAGGCCTGACCTGGTCTCCAATCTATAATGTGGGCGCCAGCCTCGGCATCCAGAACATCTCCTTCCCCGAAACCACTGCGGGCGACAACGATCGCGCCGCCTTTGCCTTCCTCGGGTCCACGACGGTTGGCACCAGCTCCGACCCGGGATTCCCCGGCATTTGGCACATGTACTCTGCCCACACCTACGATGGAGGCAAGACCTGGCAGACGGTCGATACCACGCCTAACGATCCGGTGCAGCGCGGGCCCATCTGGTTCCAGGGCGGTGCGGTCAACTACCGCAACCTGCTGGACTTCAACGATGCCCAGCACGACGCCCGCGGCAACGTGGTCCTTGCCATGGCCGATGGATGCGCCGGCGGCCATTGCAACCAAGCTCCAGCCACTGCCACCGGCAACGCCTACACACAACTCGCCACCATCATCCGCCAGACCGGCGGCCTGGGACTATTCAGAGATTACGATCGTCCACAGACCGCGACCAAGCCGGGAACGCCCTCGGTCACGGCCAAGCGCATCGGCGGAGTGGTGAGCCTGAACTGGTCGCTCGCCGACAATGGTGGTGCGGCGATCAAGAAATACCGCGTCTATCGCGGTACGGCCAGCGGTCAGGAAGCCGCTTTGGCAGCGGTGTCGAACACCACCACGCATTACGTGGACACCAAAGCGATGGGCACCGGGGCGTACTACTACCGCGTTACGGCGGTCAACAGCGTCGGCGAATCCACCGGCAACAATGAAGTCGCCGCCGTCTACCGCGGCGACACCTGCAATGGCCTGATTGTCGCGGTTGATAGCCAGGGCGACCAGACGGGCGCGCCGTTGAACCCCGATCTCGACCTGCAGTCGCTGACTGTCTCGGAGCCGAATGACCAGCAGTTCCAGTTCACCATGAAGGTCGCCGGCCTGACCGTTCTGCCCAACGGCTCGACTCTGCCCAATCGCAAGTGGGTGGTGAGCTGGAATTATCCCACCGCGACCAGCGACGGCGGGCAGTACTACGCCGCCATGGTCAGCGATGCGCAGGGCGTGGTCACCTTCGAATACGGCCAGATCTTCACTCAGGTTGTGGCTTTGCTGGTGGGTGTTCCGCAGACCACCATGACCGGCTACGCCGATCCGACCAGCTCGTTTCTGCCGGATGGAACTATCACGATCCTGGTCCCCAAGAGCGGTGTGGGCAATCCCAAGCCCGGCGACCTGATGGGCGGCGTGCTGGCCAGGAGCTATGCCGATTCGACCAACAACCTGCGTTCTACCACCACCATCGACAGCAACAGCAACGGCTTCAACGACGACGATGCCGCCAATGTCGCCATGTACACCGTGTCGGGTAATCCGTGCACCGTGACGACCACGACGAGCTTGTCGTCCGACGGCAAGGTGAAAACGCAGAAGATCAAAACCTACAACCCTGACGACGACTTCAGTGGAATGCTGGCCGACGTCCAGATTGTGCCGTTCTAAAACGGCGAGGCAGTTAACCGGCGCGGTGCGGGCCCTAATTTGTATCAAATCGAATCCGTAGGCCCCGGCGCCCTCGCCGGGGCAAGCGTCGGCCCAAATAGAAATTGATGTGGCACACGCGCCCACGCGTGTGCTGAACCCGCTGCGCGCAATAAAATTGTTATTCATCGCGGGCATCGAAATGGCCAAGTCGAATTTGCGATGGGGGTTACCTGCATGAACTTCGTTCGTCTCGCGGGTCTTGTCTTGGGCGCATGGTTGCTGGCATTGCCGGCGGGGGCACAGTCGGCCCAGGGTGTTTGCTCGCTGCTTCCGACGTCGGTAATTCAGCAGTCTCAGGGAAGCGCTCCCGTAGCGACGAGGCCCACGGTCAGCGACACCGGAAAACTTAAGTCCGAGCAATGCTTCTACCAGCTGACACCCTTTACCCAATCCGTCAGTTTGCAAGTGATCTCGCGCTCCAGGACACGGCAGGTGGAGGTGCGCGACTTCTGGAAGAGCCGCTTTCACCGCGATGGCAAGAATGCCGAGCGTGAAGAGGAGACCGAGGAGAGGGAAGGAGTTAACGAGCGTGCCGGCGAAGCAGAGCGCGAGCTGCAAAAGCCCCCGCTGCCGGTCGAGGGTGTAGGCGATGAGGCCTACTGGGTGGAGACCGGCCGCGATGGCGCTCTCTATGCTCTGGCCGGCGAGGATATCGTTCGCATTAGCCTCGGCGGAAATCTTCCTCAGCAGCAGAAGATCGAGAAGGCGTCGCTGCTGGCGAAATCGGCGGTCGCCAAGCTGGCGAAGACAGCCCGATAGAAACCGCCAGGACCCCACTTCGACTTCGCTCAGGGCACCCGCCCAACTGCAAACGCGGGTCTTGATATATCCTAACCAGCGGATCGACGATGTTCTCCCGTTCCAGCGGAATCTTGCTGCACCCCACTTCGCTCCCCGGACCGTTCGGCGTCGGAGACTTGGGACCCGAGGCGGAGCGCTTCGCCGACTTCGTGGCTGCCGCTGGGCAGCGCATCTGGCAAGTCTTGCCGCTCGGACCGACCGGTTATGGCGACTCTCCTTACCAATGCTTCTCCGCCTTCGCGGGAAATCACATCCTGGTCAGCCCGGAAAAATTGGTGACCCAGGGATTGCTCTCAGCCACTGACCTTGCGCTCGCCTCCGAGCTTCCTGCCACTACCATTGACTACGCTTCCGCGAACCGCCTCAAGCGCCAGTTGCTGGAGCGAGCTTTTGCCAATTTTCAGAAGCAGGCGCCTGGGGAATTGCGAAACCGGCTCCGGGAATTTGAGTCGGCGAATCTCTCCTGGCTCGACGACTACGCGCTTTTCATGGCGCTCAAGGAAGCGCACGGGCTCGCCGTTTGGACAAGCTGGGAGGAGGGCGCGGCGCAGCGCCGGCCGGCCGCGCTTGCCGCCTGGAGCGAGCGCCTCCGCACCGAGATCGAGAAGCACAAGTTCTGGCAATTTCTCTTCGCCTTGCAGTGGGCGGAGCTGAAGCGCGCTTGCGCGGAGCGCGGGGTGCAACTGATGGGCGATCTTCCCATCTACGTGGCACACGACAGCGCCGACGTGTGGGCGCATCCCGAGCTGTTTTGCCTGAAGCCCAGCGGCGAGCCGGAGAGCATGGCCGGCGTGCCGCCCGATTACTTCAGCGCTACCGGCCAGTTGTGGGGCAACCCGCTCTACCGCTGGGCTGAGCACGCGCGCTCCCGATACCGGTGGTGGATTGAGCGTTTCCGCTCTGCCTTCGCGCTCTTCGATATCTGCCGCATCGACCACTTCCGCGGCTTCGCTGCCTACTGGGAAGTACCAGCCGGACAAACCACCGCCCTGCACGGGCGTTGGGTGCCCGGGCCGGGAGCAACGTTATTCGAGGCGGTGGAGCAGGTGCTGGGGAGGCTCCCGATCGTCGCTGAAAATCTCGGCGTCATCACCGAAGACGTCGAGGCTGTGCGCAACCGGTTCGGGTTCCCGGGTATGAGCATTCTGCAGTTCGCCTTCGGCAACGATCCGCAGGCGCCCGATTTCAAGCCGCACAATTATCCCCGCAATCGCGTCGCCTATACCGGCACCCACGACAACGACACCACCGTCGGTTGGTGGGCCAGCAGCGGCGTGGGCGACAGCACGCGCACCGCCGACGACATTCGCAAGGAACGGGCGTTTGCGCGCCAGTACCTGGACCTCGACGGACACGAAATCAACTGGGTCTTGATCCGTACGGTCATGGCGTCGGTGGCTGATGTCGCCATGTTCCCCTTGCAGGATGTGCTGGGCCTGGGTAGCGAGGCCCGCATGAACCTGCCGGGGACCTCCAGCGGAAACTGGCGCTGGCGCTTCACCGCCGGCATGCTGACCCCGGCCCACAGCCAACGTCTGCGCGAGTTGTCGGTGATTTACGAGCGTGGATTCGCGGTCGCGACGCCGAGCGAGTAGTTCCCGGCGCCAGCCGGCTACAGGTGGGTGATTTCCTCTTCTTTCTCCTGTTCTGTCGGAGAGAAGCGTTTTTGCAGCACTTGCCGCGCAAGGTGCTGGCCGGCGATGCCGAACGAGATGGCCAGCGCCAGCATCACGGCGCCGAACAAAATGGTGAAGGCAATCAATACCGTTCGATGCGCCACCGCCAGTTGCTCCAGGGCCATCGAGACGGTGAGCAGCACCACCAGGAAACGCACCGAACCCGCCAGCAGGCGCGCGTAAGGCAGGTTGGCATTCACCGCCGCCAGCAGTGCCGCCCGCGACAGAAAATTAGCCAGCAGGAATCCAACGAACAGGATCACGACGGCAATAAAAATCTGGGGTAAGAACAGGAGCAGCTGCGCGATCTGTTCTCGCAGCGAAAAGACTTCCAGCGAGTTAATGCCCAACAGCAGAAATACGATCCAGACCACCCAGAATGTCAGGCTCGCAACCAGGTCCCGGGGCGTCGGCAGCGCGGCGTTACGCAGCAATTGGGCGGTGCCGGCGCTTTCCGATAGGGCATCGAACTTGGCCAGCGCCAGGGCGCGCCTCACGATCGCTCGGGCCAGCATGGCGATCAGCCATCCCACGACGATGATCACCAGCATCACCAGGACCCGGGGCAGGAACTGTTCCACCGCCGATGCCAGGTGCTGAAGCATCTCCTTCATGCTGTACATAATCGATTCGCCCATGGTTAACCTCGCTTCTCCTGCGACCAGCGTTCCAGCAGGTAGGGTTTCAGCCGCTCACAAACCAGGCACAGCTCTTCGCGGCGCTTTTCGATCTCCGCCGTGGTCGCTCTCTCGGTTTCGGTCACGAAGGAAAAAACCTTCCCGCGATATAGTGGAAGCAGCGCTTGCAGCAGGTGGTCGCGCGCCAGGACCGACCGGTGGTAGGAGGCCGCGAACTCATAAACCACCTTGACCCACAGCTCGTCGGGAAAATGGAACTCCGCGTCGCTCATCCTGCCCAGCTCCTGCACCGCTCGCAAGGTCTCCGGAGCGAGGATCACTTCCAGGATGGCGACCAACTCCTCCACCCCCAGCCGGAAGCCTTGCAACAGGCGCTTGCGGCTTACCCGCACCGGTTGCAGGGCCACGCTGTACTCGAAGCCGAAGGTCGGCACCGGCGAACTGCCGCTCTTGTTCATCCAGCATGCCGCCTCCGCCTCCAGCCCCTGGAACAACGCGCCAACGCTCTCCTGGAAGAGCCGCACCAGGTCGGTTTCCTGGTGGCGGGCCTGGTAGACGCGCGGGCCCAGGAACGACTGGCACACGCGAAAATTATTGGCGATGGCAGCCGCCATCATGGCCATGGCGGGCCCGACTTCGCAGCACCGCCGCTGCCATCCCTCGCTCTCCAGCAGGCGGGAGGCGAGTTGTCCGGAGAAGGCGAACTCGCTGCCCATCGGTTCGCGGATGCGGAAGCCATAGGCCGCCCGGAATACGGGCGAGATCAGGTTCTTGATCAGCAGACCTTCGTACTTGTGGCGGTGATAAATGGGAGCGACGAACCCAAACTCCTCGCGCCGGATGGGGCGTACCAGGGACTCCACCCACTCCGGCGAGATGCTTTGCAGATCGGGGGAGACGACGGCGCAGGCCTTGGCGCGGGTCAACTCCGCCGCCGAGAGCAGCAGCTCCACCGCTCCGAACGATCCCTTGTTGCTGTCGTAGGTGGCGGTGATGCGGTGCATGGTGCGCAGCGGATTGGCCGACAGGAAAGCCCGGAAGTCCTTGACGATGGACTCCCGCACTACCTCCGTGGTCCCGTCATGCGAGCCGCCGTCGGCGTTCAAGACCGCGGTGCGCTCCCGCGGAAAATACTTCACCAGCCCGAGCTGCAGGGCGTTCATCACGTGCCCGATGGTGTCGCGATTGTTCAGCGTCGGGACAAACAGCAGGATGTCGACTTCGCCCGCGGCGGTCAGTTGCCGCAGGAAATCGTCGGCCAGTTCCGCCGTTTCGGGCGCCGGCGCTGTCGCCTCCATCGCGATGTGATCGGTCTTCATCATGGCTCATCAGAAGCGGCGCAGGCGGAACCAGTAAAACTGGTACGGACCCAGCGTCAGCAGGTACGGCACTTGCCCAATCCGGGGAAACAAGCTTCCGCCGAACATTTCAATCGGGATGGACCCGGCCAGATGGCGCAAATCCAATTCGGCAGCCTGCGCCGAGTTGGAAAGATTGTTCACCACCAGCACTCTCTCATTATTCCACCACCGGACGTAGGCCAGCACCCGGTGGTTGGCGGCGCTCAGGAATTCAATGCCGCCCCGGCTGAACACCCGGCTCGACTTGCGCACCCGCAGGATGTGCCGGGTCCAGGACAGCAGGGAATGCTCCGAGCGCCTCTGCGATTCCAGATTGATGACCTGGTAGCCATACAGCGGGTTGGAAATCAGCGCGGAATAGAGCTGCTCCGGATCGGCCGTGGAAAAACCCGCGTTCCATCCTCCGCTCCACTGCATGGGCGTGCGCACCCCGTTGCGGTCGCCAAGGTAGAGATTGTCCCCCATTCCGATCTCGTCGCCATAATAGATGATGGGGGTCCCGGGCAGGGACAGAAGCATGCTGGTCATCAGCTCGATCCTGCGCCGGTCGTTTTCCATCAGCGGCGCCAGCCGCCGGCGTATGCCCAGGTTCAGCCGCGCCGATTTATCCCCGGCGTATTCGTCATACATGTAATCCCGTTCTTCGTCGGTCACCATTTCCAGCGTGAGCTCATCATGGTTGCGCAGGAAGGTCGCCCACTGGCAGGTCTCCGGGATTTGCGGCGTCTGCTCCAGGATGTCGATGATGGGCTTGCGGTCTTCCAGCCGGACCGCCATGAACATGCGCGGCATCAGCGGAAAATGGAAGGCCATGTGGAACTCATCGCCCTCCCCGAAGTAAGGCCGCACATCGGCCGGCCACTGGTTGGCTTCGGCGAGCAGCATTTTGCCCTGAAAATTTTCATCGATGCGGCGGCGCAATTCCTGCAGCACCTGGTGCGTTTCCGGCAGGCTCTCGCAGGACGTGCCCTCGCGCTCCACCAGGTAGGGCACGGCGTCCACCCGGAACCCGTCCACTCCCATTTCCAGCCAGAAGCGCATCACCTTCCACATCTCCTCGCGCACCGCCGGACAGTCGAAGTTCAAATCCGGCTGATGGCTGAAGAAACGGTGCCAGTAATAGGAGCGCGAGACCGGGTCCCAGGCCCAGTTGGAGAGCTCCGAATCCAGGAAGATGATCCGCGCCTGCTGGTAGCGGTCCACGCTGTCGCTCCATACGTACCAGTCGCGCCGCGGATTGTCGGTGGAGCTGCGCGATTCCTGGAACCACGCGTGCTGGTCCGAGGTGTGGTTGAGCACCAGCTCGGTGATCACCTTCAGCCCCCGGGCATGGGCGGCGTCGAGGAAAGTCCGGAAGTCTTCCATGGTTCCGTAGCTGGGATGAATGCTGGTGTAGTCGGAGATATCGTATCCGTCATCCCGCAGCGGCGAGGGATAAAACGGAAGCAGCCAGATGGCGGTGATGCCCAGCTGCTCCAGGTGGTCCAGTCGCTGCGTCAAGCCGCGGAAATCTCCCATGCCGTCGCCGTTGCTGTCCTGGAAAGCACGGACGTGAAGCTCGTAGATGATGGCGTCTTTGTACCAGAGGGAATCCTGGTCGCCGGCGCGGGTTGGGGCATCGGCATCGGCCATAAAAAACAGGGCAGCCTGCCTGCCGGCTGCGACCAGCAAAATTGTACACATCCCGGTCGTGCTTCAGGCGCCCGGAGGTGTGCTCGTGATAAAAATTGAAACTAGATTCTTGCCAGATGCAGCGCGAACCAGCGGCGCGGATCCATCCAGGTGCAGTCGCGAACGAAGCCCCCATTTTGCAGGATGGAATCGACCATCGTGGCGGTGAACTTATAGCTGTTTTCGGTGTGAATGGTTTCGCCGCGCGCAAACCGGACTCGCATGCCCAGCGCCGGGATTGCCACTTCCTGCGCCCTCCCACTTTCCAGGTAGATCTCGATACGCGAAGCGACCGGGTTCCACCGGGCCACGTGAGCGAAAGATTCCACCTCGAAGTCTGCGCCCAGTTCGCGGTTGATGCGCACCAGCAGGTTGCGGTTGAAGGCGGCGGTCACGCCGGCGGCATCGTCGTAAGCCGGCAACAGCACCGACGCCGGCTTCGCCAGGTCGGTCCCCAGCAGCAGCGTGTCCCCCGGCGATAACCGCGCCCGCAGGCGGGACATCAGGCGGGAGGCGTGCAGCGGCTCGAAGTTGCCGATGCTCGATCCTAAATAGAGGATCAGGCGCGGCGCGGGCACGTCGTCTACGAAATCCATGCTGCGGGTGTAGTCGGCCACCAGCGGCTCGAATTCCACATCGCGCAGCGAACTCAGGTTTTGCTCCGCCGCGGCCAGCGCCGCCTCCGATACGTCCACCGGGCAATAGCGCACCCGGTCGCGCAACCCCGCCAGCGCCGCCAGGATCAACTGGGTCTTGGTGGCCGTGCCGGCGCCGAGTTCGATGACGCTGGGAGGTATGCCCGCCGCTTTTACCATCGAATGCGCCTGCGCGCGCAGGATGCAGGTTTCCGTCCTGGTCAGGTAATACTCGGGAAGGCGCGTGATCTGCTCGAACAGCTCCGAACCAGCGGCATCGTAGAACAGCTTGGGCGGAAGCGTCTTCGGCCGCGAGCTGAGCCCGGCGCGGACCTCGTCAGCAATCGATTGCGACCGCTGGGGGTCAGTCGATATCGCTCGCAAGCCGCACTCCTGAAAATTGCCACCGCACCGGCGGCGGGAAAAAGTTTCGATAGCTGTTTCGAATGTGGCTTGCCGGCGTGATGCACGACCCGCCGCGTAGCACGAACTGGTTGCACATGAATTTTCCGTTGTACTCGCCGATCGCGCCCGGTGCCGGACGAAATGCCGGGTAGGCAACATAGGGACTCGCCGTCCACTCCCAAACATCGCCAAAAACTTGCTGCAGAGCTGGAGCGCGCTCGCCCTCGAGCGCGGCGGCTCGTGCAGGTTGCGGATGAAACACTTCATCTTCCAGCAGTGCTCCGCGGCCCGCACTTCTCCCCGCCGCAATCTCCCATTCTTCTTCCAAGGGCAAGCGCGCGCCCGCCCAGCGCGCATACGCGTCCGCTTCGTAGTAGCTGATGTGGCTCGCCGGCTCGCTCTCTTCTACCCGGCGGGTGCCGTTCATCGTGTACTGCCACCATTCGTCGTGGTGCCGCTGCCAGTAGAGCGGCGCATCCCACTGCTGCGCGCAAATAGCATCCCAGCCGTCGGAGAGCCACAACTGGGGCTTGCGATAGGCGCCGTCGGCCATAAATCGCAGCCACTCGCCGTTGGTCACCGCGCGCGATGCGATGCGGAACGGACGCAGCAAGACCTCATGCCGCGGCCCCTCGTTGTCGAAGGCGAAATCCGGCCCGCGATGCCCGATCTCGTAAATTCCGCCATTAAATTCCCGCCATTCCAGCTTCGCCGCAACGCCTAGTGAAGCGATCGGCCGAGCGCGATACGCCGGCTGCAGGGGGCTGGACCAAAGCGCGTGCTTGATGTCGGTGAGAATCAGCTCCTGGTGCTGCTGCTCGTGATTCAGTCCCAGCTCCACCAGCGCGAGCACGTCATCGCCGGCACCACCGATCAGGTCCAGCATTGCTTCATCCACCCCGCGGCGGTAAGCGTGAACTTCGTCGAGCGACGGACGCGACATCAGCCCGCGCGCGCCGCGGTAGGGATGCTCGCCCACCTGCTTGTAATAGGAGTTGAAGAGCCGCCGGAAGCGGTCGTCGAAGGGGCGATAGCCCGCCGCGTGCGGCGTCAGAAGAAATGTTTCGAAGAACCAGGTGGTGTGGGCCAGGTGCCACTTGGTGGGGCTGGCCTCGGGCATGGACTGCAGCATCTGGTCTTCCGCCGAAAGCGGCGCCGCCAGTTGCAGCGTGGTCGCCCGCACCTCGCAGTACTTGCCCGCCAGGGCAGTCGTTCCGGCTTCGATTCCTTGGGTCGCCATAGCTGCCCCGCGGGGCACGTAACTAAGATGCGCGAATTCGCCGGAAGCAGCATTTTTTCAGACGGAATTCACATCGCGAAACGAGCATCCTAAACTGGACGCTGCACCCTGGACACTGGCAACTGGCAACTAGCCTTTTCCCCATCCGCCGCCGCCCGGCGTCTCAATCCGTATCAAGTCGCCCGCGTGCGCCTCGCGGTTGCATTTGCCGGGGAGTTCTTCGCTCTGGCCGTCGCGCCGGACGAGCGTGGCTTTGCCGGTGGCGCCGGCTTCGCCGCCCGCCAGTCCATAGGGCCCAGACTTACGGCGGTCAGCCAGGATGGTGACCTGCGATTCCGTCAGCAACTCGAGTTCGCGCACCAGTCCATCGCCACCGCGATACTTGCCCCGTCCGCCCGACCCGCGCCGATATCCATACCTGCGGACGCGGAACGGATAGGCATATTCCAGCGCCTCCACCGGCGTGTTCAGCGAGTTGGTCATGTGGGTGTGCACGCCCGGCACGCCGTCGAGGCCAGGTCGAGCGCCCATGCCGCCGGCCGTAGTCTCGTAGTAAGCGAAGGGTTGGCCGTTGCGGATGTCGATGCCGCCGATGGTGACGTTCGTCATGGTGCCGGCGCTGGCTGCCGGCACGCGATCGGGCGCCGCCTGCGCCAGGGCGCGCAGGAGCACGTCGACCGTGCGTTGCGAGGTCTCGACGTTGCCGCCGGCTACCGCCGCCGGTGGGCGCGCGTTGACGATGGTTCCCGGCGGCGCGATCAGTTCGATGGGCCGCATGATGCCGGCGGTCGCGGGTACATCGTCGCCCAGCAGGCAGCGAAAGACGTAGTAGGCAGCCGAGTAGGTGATCGCCTCCACCGCGTTGATGCTGCCCGCGACTTGCGGATCGGTGCCGGTGAAGTCCACCTGGGCGCGCCGGCGCCGCGGATCGATGCGCAAGGTGACGCGGATCCGGATGGGCCGGTCGCTCACCCCGTCGTCATCCATGAAATCTTCGGCGGAAAATTCGCCGGCGGGAAGTTTGGCCAGCTCGGCGCGAACCAGCCGTTCGGAATAATCCAGCAACTCGCGCATGTTGCTCTGAACCCGCCGCAGGCCATACTTGGAGGTCATCTCCTCCAGGCGTTGCGCGCCCACGCGGCAGGCGCCGATCTGCGATGTCAAATCGCCCTCGCGCTCCGCCGGCGTGCGCACGTTGTACAGCACCAGCGACAGGATGTTGCGGTCAATCTCGCCCCCGCGCGCGATCTTCACCGGCGGAATGCGCACGCCCTCCTGGTAAATCTCGCGGCACAGCCCCATCGATCCGGGATAGGTCCCGCCGACGTCGGCGTGGTGGGCGCGGCTGGCCACGTAGAACGCGGGACCACGTAGCGGCAGCCGCCCCCGGCTGCCTCGAATCGAGGGAAACACCGGCAGCACCATGGTGATGTCGGGCAAGTGCGTGCCGCCGGCGTAGGGATCGTTGAGAATGGCAATGTCGCCGGGCGCGAACTGCAGCGCGTCGACGGCGGCGCGCACCGACATCGGCATCGACCCGAGATGCACCGGCATGTGGTCGCCCATGGCGATCACCTGGCTGGCGCCGTCAAAAACCGCGCAGGAATAATCGCGCCGCTCCTTGATGTTGGGCGAAAACGCGGTGCGGCGCAGCGTCGCCCCCATTTCTTCCGCGATGGAATGGAACGCGCTGCGGAAAATCGCCAGCTCGATGGGATCGACTTTGTTCGCCCGCGCCATCACCGCACCTCGACCACGACGTTCTCGCGCTCGTCCACGCGCGCGCGGCATCCCGGCGGCAGTACCGTGGTCGCGCTGTACTCCGCAATAATTGCCGGGCCGGCCAATAGGTCGCCGGGCCGCAGCGCGGCGCGCTGGTATACCGGCGCCTTGGCGGCGCGTCCTTCAAACACCACTCGCCTCTGCTTTACCACTGCCTGCTTTCCGTTACCGCGCCTCAGTTGCTTCTTGGGAAACGGCACGCGCTCGCTAGATGCCACCATCCGCACCCGCACGTTCACCACTTCCACCCGCCGCTTCTCGTCGGCGTATCCGTAACGCCGCCGGTGCGCCTGGTGAAAGCGCTTCACGAAGTCGCGCGTGAACGGCACGCTCAACTCGAAGCCCTGCCCGGCGTAGCGCACGTCGGCGTAGCGCAGGGCGGTGGCGCGCAATCCCTCGGCGCGCATCTCTTCCTCTCCCCGCCGCTGCAGTTCGCGGAAGTGTTGTTCCAGCGGCGCCGCATCCGGCCCCAGCATGACGGTGCGCGAGTAGTCCTTTACCACGTCGGAGATCAGGATGCCCAGCGCCGAGAGCGCTCCCGGCATCTGCGGCACCAGCACGCGCGGGATCTTCAGCGCCCGCGCCAGCGCGCAGGCATGCAGCGGCCCCGCGCCGCCGAAGCTGACCAGCGTGAACTCCCGCGGATCGTGGCCGCGCTCCACCGAGATCACCCGGATCGCCTTCTCCATGGCCGCTTCCGACAAGCGCACAATTCCGGCCGCGAATTCTTCCACCGTATCGAGTGGGCCCTTGGCTTCCTCCAGATATCGCCGCGCGCGCGCTTCATCGAGCGACATCTCGCCGCCCAGAAAAAATTCCGGGTCCAGGCGCCCGAGCACGAGGTTCGCATCGGTGACCGTCGGCTCCGTGCCGCGTCCGTAACAGATCGGTCCGGGATCGGCGCCGGCCGACTGCGGGCCCACGCGCAGCGCGCCCCCCGCGTCAAAGCGCGCCAGCGACCCGCCGCCGGCGCCCACGGTGTGGATGTCGAGCATGGGAACACCGATCGGCAGTCCGGAGATGGTCGACTCGTTGGTGGTGCGCAGCCCCTCGCCGCCATCCACCAGCGCCACGTCAGTGGAGGTGCCGCCCATGTCGAAGCCGATAATTTTTTCGAACCCGGCCAGCCGCGCCACTTCATACGCGCCCACCACGCCGCCGGCCGGCCCCGATAAAACCGTCCGCACCGGCTCCCGCGCCGCCACCTGCGCCGATACAATCCCGCCGGAGGACTGCATCACCTGCAAGCGCCCGCCGGCGAATTCTCCATCCAGCGCCTGCTGCAGGCCGCGGATGTAGCGTCCCATCTTCGGCGCCAGATACGCATTCACCACCACGGTTGAAGCACGCTCGTACTCTCGAAATTCCGGCAGGATCTGGTGCGACAGCGACACCGGCACGCCCAGTTCTTCCAGCGCGGCGGCCACCGCCTGCTCATTCCTCGGATTGGAAAATGAGAACAGCAGGGAAATCGCGACTGCCTCCGGACGCTCCGCTGCCACCGCGTCACGCAGCTTTCGCAGATCGTCCTTGCCCGGCGACTTCAGGATTTCACCGTTGGCGGAGGTCCGTTCCGGGGCGCCGAAGCGCAGCTCCGTCGGCACCAGCGGCGGGTCGGGCACCATCAACCAGTCGTACAGCCGCGGACGCGCCTGCCGCCCGATGGCAAGGGTGTCTTCAAATCCCTCGGTGGTGACGAACGCCACGCGCGCGCCCTTGCGCTCCAGCACCGTATTGGTCCCGACCGTGGTGCCGTGCCGGACTTCGAGACTGTCGCCGCTCGCGTCGCGCTTCCCGCGCCCCGTTTTCTCCGCGGGCACCCCCGCGACAATCCGGCGCAGCGCCCCGACAATTGCCTCCGCCGGATCTGCCGGCGTGGAAAACACTTTCAGGACGTGCGTCTTCCCATCGCGCAGGTACACGCAATCGGTGAAGGTCCCGCCGGTATCGACTGCAATGCGCATGATTGGGGCTAGTAGCTGGTGGTTAGCAGCTAGGAACCACAAACTGCATTTTCGATTTTATGACCTGATTTCTGACGCCTGGCCCTAACCGCTAGCCCCTAACTCCTAACCCCTAAAGAACCGCTGTCTCTTCCAGTAGTCTTCCGGTGGCGAAGCGGTTCAGGCTCAACAACTCCGGGTTCACTACGTCGGTGCTGCCGGTCAAGATCAAGTCGCTCAGGATTTTCCCCGTCGATGGCGCGTGCATCACGCCGTGGCCGCTGAATCCGTTGGCGAGAAAAAATCCGCGCACCTCGTCCACCGCACCCAGGATGCAGTGATGGTCCGGGCTCACCTCGTACAGCCCCGCCCAGGCGCGCTTGGGATTGACCGCCAGGTTTTCGAATACCGGGACCCGGTCGGCGGCCCGCGTCAGCACTTTTTCGATGAACCCGGGCTCGAAGTCCGTTTTGAACCCCGGGGTCTCATCCGGATCGTTCCACGCCAGCAGAAATCCCATCGACTCCGGCCGGAAGTGAAAGCCGTTGGTCATGTCGATGATCATCGGCGCTGTATGCGGGAAACTGGTCGAAGGGTTCGGTGGGGACCAGCATCCGGCGCAGCGGCTCGACCGGCAACTCCACTCCCGCCATGCCTGCGATCTCGGCCGCCCACGCTCCCGCCGCATTCACCACCACGCGGGTCTGCACCGTGCCGCGCGAGGTTTCCACGGCCGTCACCTGGGCGCGCTCGACTTTAATTCCGGTCACCGTCGCATTTTTCCAAATGCGCGCGCCATGCTCCATGGCCCAGCTCGTGAAGCCGTTCATGGCGCTGTAGGGATCGACGAATCCATCGGTCGAGCAGAAACTTCCGCCCAAAATGTCGTCGCCGCGCAACTGCGGGTACAGGGAGCGGATTTCGTCGGCTGAGACCAGCCGCGCCGTCTTCAATCCCAGCGCGATCTGCCGCTGCAGGTTGTCGCGCAGGTATTTCATGTGCGCCTCGCGCGTCGCCATGAACAAATATCCCTGGGCGCGGTAGCCGCACGGATATCCCAGCGTCTCATCGAACGCGGCATAGAAGGGAATCGAGTACAGCGACATCTGGATGTTCACCGGCGTGGCAAACTGCGCCCGCACCCCGCCCATGCTCTTGCCCGTCGAACCCTTACCCTGCGAGGTCTCGCGCTCGACGACCAGCACGTTGCGGCATCCCGCAGCGGTGAGGTGATAGGCGATGCTCGACCCCACAATGCCCCCGCCGATAATGACGACTTCCGCTGTTTCCATGGCTTACGCCTTCAGCCACCGCCGCCGGCAGCCGACTTTTGAACCCGCCATCCTACGCTACCCTCTCAAGCCGGTCTCGTTTTGTGGGGATTGATGAAATTTTCAACACCGCAGCTACTCACGAATTATTGACAGAGATGTTTTTCCCATTTTGGCAACTCCGTGTATCGTATACGTCGTCCAAGGCCCGAGTAGTTGCACGCTTCCTTTTTCGGAACTTCATCCACCCTTCGATAGCCACCAACTGCAGCAATCATGGAGAGGCCCGTGGTTCCTCGCAGGTTTTATCCGCGCTTCCTGGGTGCAGTTCGAACCCGACGACTGCAACCGCTCTTCTTTGCCGGTCTTGCGCTGGTTCTATTGCTGGTCAGCGCGGTGGCAGCCCTGCCCCAGGCTACTCCGATGCAGCCCGCCGGTTCGCCCACCGCCACTCCGCCATCACAGAATGCCGCGCCGGCCTCCAAAAGTGACGGCGACTACGTTGGCCAGGAGGTCTGCATCACCTGCCACGAAGAGCAAGGCAAGACCTTCGCCCACACCCTGATGGGCAGGGCCTTTGCCAAGCCGCGAACGCCGCTGGAAGCGCGCGGTTGCGAAGCCTGCCACGGGCCCGGCAAGGCGCACGTGGAAGCCGGCGGCGGCAAAGACACCATCCCCATCCGCTTCACCAAGGATTCCAAGAACACGGTGGAGGAGCAGAACTGGACCTGCCTGCAATGTCACTCGCGCGGCAACCGCATGTTCTGGAGAGGAAGCCCGCACGAATCGCGCGCCATCGGCTGCGTCGACTGTCACCAGGGCCACCAGCACGCGGACCAGATGCGGCTCTCCTCCGACGCCCGTTATAACCAGCCGCTCACCACCAACACCGCCATCAAGTTGCAGCAGCCGGAACTCTGCCTGCAATGCCACCAGATGCGGCGCGCCCAGTTGCAGCGTTCCTCGCACATGCCCTATCGCGAAGGCAAGGTCACCTGCACCAGTTGCCACAACCCGCATGGCTCGCCCAATCCCTCGCAGCTCATCCAATCCACCATCAATGAGAATTGCCTGAGCTGCCATACCGAGCGCCGCGGCCCCTTCCTCTGGGAGCATCCGCCGGTGATGGAGAATTGCGCCAACTGCCACGAGCCGCATGGCTCCAACAATCCGCAGTTGCTCAAGGTGCGCATGCCGCGCGTCTGCGATTCCTGTCACGTTACCAGCCGTCATCCCACCCAGCCGCAGCCCTTGCAGTCCATCAAGAACTTCAACCGTGGCTGTACCAACTGCCACTCCTTCATTCACGGATCCAATGATCCGTCGGGAAACTTTTTCCTGCGGTAGCCGGGAGGAGAGCGATGAAAACTGCGAACAACGCGCTTGTGCTTGCACTGCTCGCGCTCCTGCTGGTTCCCGCGGCGGCGCCGGCCCAGGAATCCAAAGCCAAGGCCGACAGAGCCCAGGCTGAGAAGACGGAAGCCAAAACCGCCGGCGATACCGAAGCCGAGCACGGCTACGTCGATTTCGGCGGCCGTGGCATCTGGGGCGAGGAATACGGCCGCCCCGACCTGCCCTTCACCCCTAACGTGCGCACCTCGAAATACAACGAGTATCGCGACATCCGCGACGGCTTCTTCATCCGGCGCGCGCTGGTCAACTACGACCACCTTCGCGGCGGGGACCTCTGGGTCAACTTCCAGACCCAGCGCTCCATTTACAAGGACGGCAGTTACCTGGCGACCGTCGGCCGCTACAACTACTTTCGCCTGCAATTCCGCTACGACGAGATACCCCACCTCTACACCAACACTTCGCGCACCCTGTACACCCAGGTTCGGCCCGGCGTGTGGACCATCCCCACGGTGTTCCGCAACACGCTGCAGGGCCTGGCGGCCAGCACTTTGCTGCCCAGCACCATCCAGACGCAGATCGTGCCCAGCATGCCCTTCATCACCCCGGCCATCCTGCGCCGCGCCGGGATGCTGTCGGCCAGTTGGGACGTGACTCCTTCATGGAACCTCTTCGGCTCGTACTTCCGCGAACATCAATCGGGCACTCGTCCTTTTGGGCTGGTTTTCAATTCCAGCCCGAGCGCGGCGCTGACCGGCGGTTACGGAGCTGAGGTTCCCGAACCCATCAGCTACTTCAACAACCTGGTCAAGGCCGGTGTGGACTACGGTAAGGACAAGTGGGAGGTGCAACTGGCCTACATCGGTTCCTTCCTGCAGGACGAACTTCACCAGATCGTGTTCGACAATCCGTTTCGCACCAGCGATTGCGTGGCGCCTAACGGCTGCACCTCGGCGACGCAGGGGCCGGCGACCGGACTGGCATCGTTGTATCCCAGCAACAGCGCCCATTACCTGAATTTTGCCGGCGCGGTGGACATCACCAAGAAGATCCGGCTGATGGCCAGCATCACTCCCGGATGGCTGCGGCAGAACGTCAGCTTCCTGCCCTACAGCAGCAACTCGCTGCTGGCCCCTCTGGCGGCGCCGCTGCCCTCCACCAGCCTTGACGGCCGCAAGCAGACCCTGGCGATGAATTACACCCTGGTCGCTCGCCCGTTCAAGAACTTCGAAATCAAGGGCGCCTACCGCCATTACGACTACAACAACGACACCCCGGTCCGCGCCTTCACTCCCATCCAGGGCGATTTCGGCGCTCCCGGCATGGACCAGAACACGCCTTTTTCGTACAACCGCAAAACATTCGAGCTGACGGGAAATTATTACTTGGGCAAGAAGAGCTCGGTGAAGGTCGGTTACGAGGGCGACATCATGGACCGTTCGCATCGGGACGCCGAACACTCCATGGAAAACAGCTTCATCTCGGCGCTCGACTTGGTGCTGCGCAAGGACCTTTCGTTCCGCTTGTCCTATCGCCACTCCGACCGCAAGCCGGATACCTACGTCGACGATGCCGCCATCGACATCTCCGGCGGAATTCCCGACGATAGCCCCTTCAGCCGGCGCTTCGACGAGGCCGCCCGCATTCGCGACCGCGCCGACGCCTGGCTGGAGTACTCCCCTCTGGACAGCGTGACCATCACCGGTTTCGGCGGGACGGTACAGGACAACTACAACCTGCGCGGCGATAGCAACAGCGCGACGCCGCTGCAGTCCTTTAATCCCAACGTGTCTCCCTACTACCTCTATGGCGTGCTGAAGGACATCTCCTACAACTACGGCGTCGACTTCGATTACACCTTGTCGCCGGCCGCCACGTTTTTTGCCGAGTATTCTCACGAGAAGTATCACAAGCGCATGGCGTCGCGATACCGTACCCCGGCCAACGGCGTAGCGGACGGAATCCTGCTGCCGGTCAACTGCGCCTCCTCCCCCTGCGACAGCTCTAACAACGACTGGGGCAGCGTGGCGCGCGACCTGGTGGACATCTGGACCATCGGCTCCGATTTTTATTTCGGCAAGAAGATTTACCTGACCACCTACTACTCGCTCTCGGCGGGCAAGGGCAACGTGTTCTCCGCGCCCTTGGGCGATCCCACCCTCCTGACCGGTCCCAACAAGTTCCTGCTCACCGGCACCAACGCCGCCGTGGACTATCCGGAGACCACCAACCGCCTGCACGAGGCGGTGTTCGTGTTCAAGTACAAGCTGACCAAGAACGTCATCCCCAAACTGGAGTATCGCTTCCAACAGTTCGACAACCGCGATTACCAGACCTCGGCGATGACGCCCTACATGGGATGCGTCAGTTCGCCGCCGCCTGCCGCCCCGGTGCCCGGTTGCACCACTCCTATTCTGAACAGCGGGACTTCGCCGTTCCCGGTGGGGACGCCGAGCCCGTTCTATCCCTATTTCGTGGTCGGAGATTCCAGCGCGCCGCGATACCTGTTTCTGGGAGTGGATCAACCTTCCTACCGCGTGCACTACCTTGCGGCCACGCTCGAGTACCACTTCTAACGTTTACTCGCGCGGCGGGCGAGGCGGCAGCCGCGGAAGTTCCACCGGAAGATTGGCGAGCGCGTAACCGAGAACGCTCATGACGGCGGCATTCTCCTGCAGCTCGCGCGCGACGATCTTATCCAGCGTGTCGGCCGCCGTGTGGTGATAGTCGAAATAGAAACGCGCGTCCTGAATGGGGCTGAAGCTGGGCACGCCGGCGGCAGTGAGCGGCGAAATATCGGAGCCTACGTCCTCGGCCGAGCGCACCACGCCCGCGCCTGCACTCTGCAGTACGGCCGCGGCCGGGCGCAGCAGTGTCTCGATCTGCGGCGGCCCGGCGAAGTTGATGCCCATGGCGTGGCCGGCGCCCAGGTCGCTCTCCACCGCGGCGAAATGATTGCCAATCTCCGCGGCGTGCTGCTTGACGTAGGAGCGTGCCCCGATCAATCCGCCTTCTTCGTCCATCCAGGCGATCACCCGCAGCGTGCGCTTCGGCTTCAGCCCGAGTTGCTGCATCACCTGCGCGGCCTGCATGGCGACGGCGATTCCTGCCGCATCGTCAATCGCACCCGTGCCCAGGTCCCATGAATCGAGATGGCCGCTGACGATCACCACCTGCTCCGGATGCTCGCTTCCTTTCAGATCGCCAATCACGTTGTAGCTCTCCACCGGCGGCAGGTTCCGCGGGGTGAGCGTCAAGTGCATGCGTACCCGCCCCTGTTGCGCCAGGTGCTCGATCAGGTCGGCGTCTTCGGCGGTGACTGCGGCAGCCGGAATTTTCGGCGCGTCCGCCGCATAGGACATTACTCCGGTGTGCGGCAGGCGATAGTCGGCGCCGCCGACGGAGCGAATCAACGAACCCACCGCTCCCAGCCGCGCTGCCGCCGACGCTCCCCGCCCGCGATACACCACCGCCTGCCCATAGGCGGGGCCGGCAAGTCCGGCGGCCGCCAGCTGCTTGTCGAATTTCACGTTGAACAGCACGATCTTGCCGCGCACCGCGTCGCCCAGGCTGGCGAGTTCGTCGAAACTTCTGACCACCACCACGTCGGCCGTCAGCCCCGCGTCGCCGGTTGCCACGCTGCCGCCCAGCGCGGTCAGCACGATCTTCTGCGTGGTGTTCGGCGCCTGGCCGGGAAATTCGAGCAGTTCGCCTGTCTCCGCACCGCGCACCCAGTGCGGCACCGTGCACTTCTCCAGCGTGACTTCCAGGCCCGAGCTTGCGCATCTCGGCCGCGACATACTCCACCGCCTGCTGCGCCTGCGGCGAACCCGCCATGCGCGGACCGATGTTGTCCGTCAGGTGAGCCGTGATCTGGTAGGCGTAATCGCCGGCCAGCGCCGCCTGCTGCACTCGTTTCATCTCCTCCATGGCCTGCGGCGGGAAGGGATTGGGCGACGCCTTCTCGCGCGGGCGCTGCGCGAACGACAGAACCGAGCACAGAAGGATGAAGAGGAGCAAAGCGCATCGTGACATTTCTTTCCCCGTTGCGAAGCAGCAGATCGCTCTGAAGTTAGCGGCCCGCTAGTTTACAACCTTGTTGGCGGGGTGCGAGCGATATGCGTGCGGATACTGGCGGAAAAGGCGCATACTTACGTGAAGCTGTTATCGACAATTACGGGGGCTGATAATGCTGCTGGAGGGATTAGAAAGCATGGCAGCTTGGCAAAGGCTTATCCTCGTAGTTCTCTGTTTAGTACCCGGAGCAGTTTGTCAATCTGATCTGCAAACAGCCACAGAAAACCCGGCCGCGGCGTTTCTCTCGCCAAGCAAGTACACAAATGCGTTCTTCGGATTCAGTTTGCCGCTGCCGAATGAACCAGCCTTGCAGCTGCTTACTCTGAAACCCTCACCGGGATCAAATTACTTCCTGTTTGGTCTCAAGTCCGTAACGACCTCCCACAAGAAACCCCAAATGACCGCGTTTACCGTTTTCGCGGATAAGAGCAATGCCACGCCGGAAGGAGCGCATGACGCAGCAGCACGCAATCCTACACACGATGCCAAGCGTGTAGATATTGGCGGGAAAGCGTTCTGGCGAGCCGAATGGGAACAGGGGAGTCCAGCCGGGAAGATGAATAATGTGCGTTGGGTGACTGCACTCAACGGTTATACAGTAACTTTTTACGTCGTCTCATTTGACAACAAATTGTCTAAAAGGCTCGTGGATTGCATCGCCAGCATCATGTTCTTCGATCCGAGCAAGTCTCGGGAAATGGCGGGTCCGGACAGCCGTCCTTATGTCCCAAATTAGCGGCCACCCGCCTGTCGTCAGCACAGCAGATCAACGCTGATCACATTCCCGGCAAACCGGAAGTTATACCCGAGTCATTGCACGGTTGGCACACTGTGCGCGGTTGGGTTAGGCTTGGCGGTTTGCAAGTTGACGGAATTCCTCGCAGGAGCGCTCCGATGACATCCACCTCATTCGCGAAGAAGGCAGTGATCCTCGTTCTGGCAAGCATCATGTGCTCCGGCATGGCGCTGGCGCAGGCGGCGAGCACGGCGGAGAACAAGCCGCCCGACTTCCTGGAAAACATGAAGTTCCGCAACCTCGGCCCCGCAGCGGGCGGTGGGCGCGTGGCTGCCGTCGCGGGAATTCCCGGCAATGCCAACGTCTACTACGTCGGCGCGGCCGCCGGCGGCGTCTGGAAAACCACCGACGCCGGCCTGACCTGGAAGGCGATTTTCGAGAAGCAGCCCACCGCCTCCATCGGCGCCATCGCCGTCGCGCCCTCCAATCCCAACCTGCTGTGGGTTGGGACGGGCGAATCGAATCCGCGCAATGACGTGGTCACCGGCAAGGGCGTCTACTTCTCGCCCGACGCGGGCGCGAGCTGGCAATTCATGGGCCTGGCCAATGCCGGGCAGATCTCGCAGATCGTGGTGAATCCCACCAATCCGGAAATCGTTTACGTCGGCGTGCTCGGCCATGTCTGGGGACCGAACGCCGAGCGCGGCGTCTTCCGCACCCTGGATGGCGGCAAGAATTGGCAGAAGGTGCTCTACGTCGGCGATACCACCGGCGTCAGCGATCTGGTGATGGATCCGTCCAATCCCATGGTGCTCTTCGCCGGCATGTGGGAATTCGTGCGCTACCCGTGGATGCTGGAGAGCGGCGGCAACCAGAGCGGCGTCTATCGCTCCATCGACGGCGGCGCCACCTGGAAAAAATTGACCGAGGGTCTGCCCAAAGGACCTCTGGGACGCATCGGCCTCTCCGTCGCGCCCAGCAACGGCAACCACGTTTACGCGCTCATCTCGGCCAAGAAGGGCACGCTCTGGGACTCGGTCGATATGGGCGAGCACTGGAAGCTGGTCAGCTCCGATATGCGCTACGTCTATCGCGGCTTCTACTTCACCACCATGTATGTTTCGCCCGACAGTGAAAACCACATCTACTTCTTGTCCTTCCAGATTCTGGAGTCGCACGACGGCGGCAAGACCGCTCACCTCATCGGGCGCACCGTGCACGTCGACCATCACGCCTTCTGGATCGATCCCAAGGACCCCGCCCGCATGATCAACGGCAACGATGGCGGCGCTTACGTCTCCACCGATGCCGGCAAGAGCTGGCGCTACCTCGACAATATTCCCATCGAGCAGTTCTACATGGTGGCCTTCGACGACAGCCGTCCCTACCTGCTCTGCGGCGGGTTGCAGGACAACAACGGATGGTGCGGGCCTTCCAACAGCTTGTCGCGCGGCGGCATCTCGGGCGCCGACTGGTGGACCGCCACCGGCGGCGATGGCGAGTACATCGTGCCGGCCGGCAATAAGTCGAACGTCATCTATGCCGACTCGCAGAACGGCTCCATCTCCCGCATGGACATGTCGCTGGGCGTCTCCGATTTCATGCGCCCCTACCTCCAGGGCGTCACCGATTTGGCCCCCAAGGACCTGAAGTATCGATTCAACTGGACCTCGCCCATCGCGGTCGCGCCCCACGACTGGAAGACCGTGTATCTCGGCGGCAGCGTCCTGTTCCGCTCCGCCGACGCGGGCAAGACCTGGGCCCCCATCAGTCCTGACCTGACGCGCAACGACAAGTCCAAGCAACTGCCCAGCGGCGGGCCCATCGAATTGGACATGAGTGGAGCGGAGACCTTCGGCGCCATCTTGTCCCTGGCGCTGTCGCCCGGCGATCCCAACGTGATCTGGGTCGGCACCGACGATGGCGTCGTCCAGGTGACGCGCGATGGCGGCAAAAGCTGGGCCAACGTCACTCCGCCCAACGTGCCCCAATGGGGCCGCGCGCAGCAGATTGAGGTCTCTCCGTTTGCCCCCGGTACGGCTTATGTCGCGCTCGATTATCACGAGGTCGAAAACAACAAGCCCTATGCCTTCAAGACCCACGACTTCGGCAAGACCTGGACCTCGATTGCCAATGGCCTGCCGGGCGACGATCCGGCGCGCGTCATTCGCGAAAACCCGAACCGCAAAGGGATGCTGGTGCTCGGCAGCGACACCGGCTTGTTCTACTCCTACGACGACGGCGCGCACTGGACGCCGTTGAAGAGCAACTTCCCCACCGCGCCCATCTACGACATCAAGTTCCACAAGCCGAGCCATGACCTGATCGTGGCCACTCACGGGCGGGGACTGTTCGTCCTCGACGACATCACGCCCCTGGAGGAAGGCTTGGCGCCGGCCCAGGATCTCCACCTGTATTCGTCACAGCCGGGTGTGAAATGGCGGATGTGGCCAGGCGAGAAGCACGGCTTCAGCGCGCGCGGAGATTATTCCGCGCCCAATCCGCCCAACGGCGTGGTGATTTCTTACTCCCTGGCCAAGGCCCTGGAGCCGGCCACCGCGGAGCAGCACGGAGCGGCGGCACAGCCCTCCGAAGCGGGCGGCGGGCAGCCCCGGCGCCAGCAGGCAGGCACGCGTCCACCGCAGGGCGCGGAAGCGGTGCGCGCCCAGGAGGCAGGACCGGAAAAAGAGGAGCAGCCGGCGGAAGAACATGAGCAGCCTGGCCGCCGGCCTCATGGTCCGGTCAAGATCGTGGTCACCGACCCCGCCGGGCAGGTGGTGCGCACTCTCCACGCGCCGGGCAAGCAGGGCCTCAACCGGGTAACCTGGAACATGCGCTACGACGAGGCCAAGCGTCTCAACTCCGAGCGCCGTCCCGATGAAGAAAACGATTTCTTCAATCCCGGAGGTCCGGCGGTGCTGCCCGGCAAGTACAAGGTGGCAGTGACCGCGGCGGGAAAAACCCAAACCACCGAAGTCGCGGTCGAGCCCGACCCGCGCATGCCCTTTGATATGGAAGCCGGCCGGGCGCAATTGCGGCAGTCGCTGGAACTGCGCGGCTGGTTGAACGCCATGAACGAGTCCATCAACCGCATCGACAGCCTGAAGGCGCAAATTGCCACGGTGCAGCGCTTGCTCGGCCCCGACGCGGAAAACAGCGGCGTCCGTAGCGTTGACTACCAGCCCGTGCTCGCCCAGGCGCGGGCGTTACAGCGCAAGCTCAACGCGGTGGAGGAAACGGTGTTCAACGTGGCCGGCGTGCACGATCCGGTGGCGCGCCTGCACAACCTGGCGCGCGCCCACGATCGTCTGCAAAGCGCCTACCGCGCCGTCTCCCAGCCCTACAACCAAGCGCCGACTCCGCTGGCGATGGCCGACGTCACCGAGGTCAGGAAGGAACTCGATGTCTACCTGGCGAAGTTCAACGACCTGCTGCGCACCGACGTGGCCGCCTTCAACAAGCTGGCGCTGGAGAAAGGCGCCAACACGCTGTTTGCCGGCAATCCCATCGA
This sequence comes from Terriglobia bacterium, assembly GCA_963797035.1. Taxonomy (GTDB): domain Bacteria; phylum Acidobacteriota; class Terriglobia; order Terriglobales; family Acidobacteriaceae; genus JAIQGF01. Next base: position 12,771 of record CAWCOC010000012.1, on the reverse strand, counting down.
GGTGAAGGGACCGGCCGCAACGAGCACGGGACAGTAACCTGATCGTAGACGGGACAATAACCGGATCAATGTCTTGCAAGGGCGCGGCTTCAGCCGCGCCGCCAGCGCCTGAGTCAAAGGCGGCTCTAGCCGCTGAGGGAAAACGTGTGCCGCGGTTGCCCTGACCTCGGTTCCTGGGTGGGACTCTTCGCCGAGCGCCGGTTCGTCCCTCACACCGCGTCGTGACCCCTGTCACTGACCCCTGTGCGCCTCAGGAACGAACATCCGTTCAGCAGCCGGAGTGTCCCTCCCTCACCCATGCGCGACAGCGAACACGAACGGCGGTGGTTCTGGGCCACGCTGGTGCTCTCCAGCATCAGCATTGTCGCCCTCGTCTTCGCTTTCTGGGAGCTGGTCGAGAACCACTACTTCCGCGAGCTCAATTACGTCTCCCTGCATTACCTCTACATCAGCCGCGGCATCGCCTCGTCGCTACTGCTGGCATCGTGGGCGGCCTGGTTCGTGCTCCGCCAGCGGCGCATTACCGAAGAGGAGCTGCGGCGCTCGCGCGAGCGCTATCGCGGGCTGCTGGAATCCTCGCCCGGTGCAGTGGCGCTCTACGATGGCGCGCTCCGCATCTCGGAGTGGAACGCGGCGGCCGAGCGCCTCTACGGCTTCTCCAAGGCGGAGGTCATCGGCAACGGGCTGCCCACCGTTCCGCCGGAAAAGCAGGAAGAGCTGCAGTCCTTCCTGCGGGCCGTGGACGCCGGACGCGCCGTGCTCGATCACGAGACGCAGCGTCGCAATCGCCGCGGCGAAGCGATCGAGGTCCAGCTCAGCCTGCTGCCCTTCCGCGAGGGCGGCCGCCAGTACGTGATGGAAGTTACCTACGACATCCGCGAGCGCGTGCGCCTCCGCCAGACTCTGCTCGAGCTGGAAAAGCTGACTACCATGGGCAAGATGGCGGCCGGCACCGCGCACCACCTCAACACGCCCATGGCCTCCATGCTGCTGCGCGTGCAAATGATGCGGGCCCGCGACCAGCACCACAACGGCTGCGCCTCCGACCTGGAGCACCTGGAGAACGCCATCGGCTTCTGCCAGCAGTTTGTGCGGCGTCTGCTCGATTTCTCCCGCAAGCCGGCGCCGCAGAAGCAGCCGGAAGAACTGGCCCCGCTGGTGGAGGCGGTGCTTGGGTTCCTGGCGCCGTCGTTCAATGCCAAGCAGGTGCGGGCCAGCGCCGATTGTTCACAGGTGGCGGGCGCCCGGGTGCTTGCCGATCGCAACCAGATTGAAACCCTGCTGCTCACCCTGCTCAGCAACGCGCTCGACGCGGTCTCCACCGGCGGCGAGATCCGCGTCACCTGCCGCCAGGCGGAGGACCAGCTCATCATCGACATTGCCGACGACGGCTGCGGCATCTCCGACGCCGACCTCTCTCATGTCTTCGAGCCGTTTTTTACCACCAAGCCGCCCGGCAAAGGGACGGGCCTGGGCCTGGCGATCGCGCGCAACATCGTGGCCGAACACGGCGGCGCCATTCGCCTGCACGGCTCTCCCTTCGGTGGCGCTGTCGCCACTGTGCAGCTGCCGCTTTGGGCAGGCAGCAGCATGAACGCGCCCACCTTCGCGCAGGAGGCAGGCGCATGAGCGCGGAGCAGGCCGGCGCCGAGATCCTGATTGTGGATGACGATGCCGGCCTTGCCGGCACCTTGCGCGACTTCCTCGTCGAGCAGGGCTATAGCGCGGTGCTGGCGCTCTCCGGCGCGGAGGCCATGGCCGCCATCGAGCAGAATCCCGGGCTCGCCGTCGCCCTGGTCGACCTGGTGATGCCGCTCACCGATGGCTTGTCGCTGATGGAGCAGATCCACCAGCGCAATCCCGATCTCCCGGTCGTCATCATGACCGGATACGCCACAGTGGAGACCGCGGTGGAGGCGATCAAGCGCGGCGCCGAAGATTACCTGACCAAGCCCTTTGACCGGCAGGCGGTGAAAAAGAAAATCGGACGGCTGATGGAGGTGCACCGCCTGCGCCAGCGGGTCGCGGAACTGGAAGCCAACCTCAAGGAAGTTCACGACCCGTTCGAAAAGCTGGTGTTCGTCTCGCCGCAGATGCAGCGCGTGGTGGAGCGCGCGCGCGCCGCCGCCGCCAGCGATGCGGCGGTGCTCATCGTCGGTGAAACCGGCACGGGCAAGGAAATGCTGGCCCGCGCCATCCATGGCGCCAGCCGGCGCGCCGGCGAGCCCTTCGTCGCCATCAACTGCGGCGCGCTGCCGCGTGACCTGGTGGAAAGCGAGCTGTTCGGATTCCGGCGCGGGGCCTTTACCGGCGCTTACAGCGATGCTCCCGGCGTCTTCGTTTCCGCCGGACACGGCACCGTCTTTCTCGACGAGATCGGCGAGATGCCCAAGGAAGCGCAGGTGAAGCTGCTGCGCGTGCTTCAGGAAAAAGAACTGCGCCCGGTGGGCAGCACGCGTCCGGTGCAGGTGGATGTGCGCATTGTCGCCGCCACCAATCGGCCTCTGGCGCAGTTGCGCTCGGAATTCCTGCGCGACGATCTGTACTTCCGCATCGCCACCGTCGTCATCGACGTTCCGCCGCTGCGCGCGCGCCGCGAAGACATCCTCGTCCTGGCGCAGCATTTCGCCGCCCAGCTTTCGGACCGCTATGGACGCCACATCACCCTGGCCCGCGCCGCCACCGAATTGCTGGTCAATCACGGCCTGGCCGGCAATGTACGCGAATTGCAGAACGTGCTGGAGAGCGTCGCCGCACTTTCCCAGGCCGACCCGCAAACCATTACCGACAAGGACCTGAAGCCGCTGGTGAGCGTCGCGGCAGCCAGCGCGCGCTTCGAGGAGCACCCCCTGGCGCTGGAGGAAATGGAGCGTGTCGCCATCGAGCGATCGTTGCGCATGTGCCAGGGCAACCGCACCCGGGCGGCGGCCTTGCTCGGCATCTCCCGCGATACCCTCTACCGCAAGATGCGCGACTTGAAAGTCGAGCAGCCGAAATGACCCAGCCCCGTCGCCAATTCGTGCTCTGGCTGGCCATCGCCGCCGTGGCGTTGATGGCCTTCGGCGTCATTCTGCGATTGCAATACGGCAACACGCGCAACCGCTGGGCCACCACGGTCACTCCCCAGCCTGCCGAGGGCAGCGCTGTCTTTCGCGCCAAGGGTTGCGCCAACTGTCATACCGGACGGGCCACCGGGCCGCTGCGCCAGCGCGCCGCCACTTTGCCCCAACTGGTCACCGCCATGTGGAACCACGCACCGCGCATGTACGAGGCGATGAACCAGGCCAAGCTGCCTTACCCCACGCTCTCCTACGACGAAACTGGACAACTGGTCGCCTATCTCTACCTCGCCGGCTACTCCGACGGCCCGGGCGACCCGGCGCATGGCCGGCAATTGTTCGTCACCAGGAATTGCGCGCGGTGTCACAGCTCCGATGGCAATGCCGGAACGGCGCCGAAGCTGCGCGACTTGGCGCGCGTCGATTCGCCCCTCATCTGGACGCAAGTGCTGTGGAACCATGCCTCCGCCATGGAGAGCGAGATGCGCCGCATGGCAATTGCATGGCCCCGCTTCCAGCCGAATGACCTGCGAGACCTCTTTGCCTACCTGCGCCAGGAAGGCGGCAACCCGGCGGTCGAACCCTCCGTCCCGGTGGCCGATCCCGATCGTGGATGGCAGGTCTTCCAGGCGAAGTACTGCATCAACTGCCATGCCCTGCGCAACTCGCCCGCGGCCGCCGTGATGCACGTCAGCGGCGCTCCCAAGCGCGCCGTCGGGCCGGTGTTGGGCGCCGACGGTAAGCTGCCGCCCACTTTTTCGCAATTCGGCGAGGCCATGCTCAACCATTTCCCCGACATGCATCGCGCCATGGACGCCATGGGCCAGTCCACTCCGACCTTTGAATCGCAGGAGATGGCCGATCTGGCAGTCTTTCTCTACGGCCTGCACTTCCAGGAACCATCGGGATCGCCGCACGTCGGCGCCAGTATTTTCACCTGGCGCGGATGCGCCGAGTGCCACGGAGCGCAAGCGGAAGGCACCGCGCGCGGCCCGGCCCTGCGCGGCCGCGGACAGAACTACACCGCGGTGCGGCTGGCCAATAATTTGTGGCGGCATGGCGCCAAAATGTATGAGCAGAGCCGCAAGGCGGGGCAATCCTGGCCGCTGTTGCAGGAAAGCGATGTCGGGGACCTGCTGTCGTTTCTCAACACCCCGATCGACGCTCGCAAGTAGCTAGCGGCTAGCCTGCGGCGCCGCTTCCGTAATCAGCAATAGACCGCTGCCCGTTCCCAGGCGCACGTTCTTTCGGGTCTCCAGCACAATTTCGCCCATCGGCGCGGTGTTTCCGGGGTGCGCAATGTCGAAGCGGCCGAATCCATAAGCGCCGCACGCGGAGGAGGAAAAAATCCACAGCGCCAGCCGCCGCCCTTCGCTGCCCTCCGTACATCCAGGTTCTTCCACCGGCAGCAACTCGGCCAGCACGCCACCTTTCACCGGATCGCCGACGACCTTGGCGTCGTGCATCACGTGTCCGCCTCCGCGATACACCACGTCGTCGCCCACCTGCGTCGTGATCCAGCTTGCTGCCGCGTCGGTGAGAACCGGACCCACCTTCGGCAGTTGCGCCTCATCTACCTCACGCGGCGATGCCAAGGCGCGCAGGCTGGTGGTGATTGCTATGTCCCGGTCCTTGGCATGAATGCGATCAAAGCGCAGGCGCACATACGAGCGGCCGTCGCCCTTCATTCCCGCCTGCAGCACCTGTCCGCTGACGCGCGCGCCGGCGCGCAGTTTGCCTCCCGACGGCAACGGAACGTCCTGCGCGATGCTGCCTGAAATCGCCTGGCCCGCCAGAACCGTTTTCGCGTCGATGGCGGAGTTCAGCCACACCGGCAACGCCGTCCCTGCCGGGATCTCCTGGGCGCGGGCGAAAGCCGCCGACAACACGATGGCGAGCACAATCTTGAGTGCGGTCATGATTACGGTGCGATGGCCTATTGTGCGCCTCCTGCTCGCGCATGGGAAGCGCCAAGCGCCGCGCGCACCGTGGCAATTGCCTACCGCGGTTCCATGGTGATCAGCAGCATGGCCGTGCCGGTCGGGACGTGCACGTTCTTGTCCGATTCCAGCACGATGTCGCCCACCGGGTCGGTATCCCCGGGATGCCCGATTTCCAGGTGATCGAAAAAGCCATACGGCCCGCAGGCGCCCGCCCCGAACACCCACATCGCCATTCTCCGCTTCCCGCTGCCGTAGCGGCACCCGGGCAGCGGTACCGAGACCAGTTGCGACACTACCTCATCGCCGCCGAGCGGTTCCCCAACGACTAAGTGGTTCCGCACTACGTGTCCGCCTCCGTGATACACCGCATCCCCGCCCACCTGGAACGTGGTCCACGCCGCCGGGTTGGGCTGGATCATGGGCCCGACCCTGGGCAGCCCGGCCTCCTGCACCTCCCACGGCGAGGCCACCGCGCGCAAGCTGGTCACGATCGGAAATTCGCCGCCTTTCTTCATCCGCAGCAGGTCGAATTGAATGCGGATGTAGGAGCTGCCGTCGGCGTTGCGGCGCACCTCCACTACGTGCCCGTAGACGTGCGAGCCTTCGCGAATCCTCATTCCATCGTCGAGCGGCACATCCTGCGCCACCATGGCCGAGATCGGCTGCCCCGGCCTGGCTTTTTTTGCGTCCAGCGTCGTGTTCAAACTCACGGGCAATGCGGTCCCGGGCACAAGAACGAACACCTTGGCGACCATGGCCCACAAAACCAAAGCGGCAATTGTTCCCGTCATCGGAGCCCTCCTGCGAAGTTTCGTGAAAAGTGAGATGTCTCACGCCTTCGCCGGGCTGACTTCCACCCCTCGGCACCCGCCCCGCTCCGGGGATCGGCGGGGAACTTTTTCGAACGATCGTCCGAATTTCTGACACCGCCTGATTCTCGGACAGACAATGCCCCTCAGGATGCCCCCGCCGCTTCTCCTGCAAGTGCTTCCAAGCTCCATCCGGTCAATCACTTGCGCCATTTCGCACAGGCCGGGCCGCGGTGGCTGCCGGCGTGCAGTTGTAGCGGCGTAAAGCGAGGGAATTGGAGGAAGGGAAGCGATGCGTAAAGCCAACTGTGAGCCTTGGTCGGCCTCTCCGGTGGATCACAACGCGTCCCCCCTTCCTCCCTCCCCGAATCAAGGAGTGTTCGCCATGAGACGCGTGGACACGCTGGCCTTCATTGGACTCTTCCTGCTGTTCGCAGGCGCCGGGACTTTCCTCGGCAAATACAGTGCTCTGCCGCTGTGGGTGGTCTGGCTGGTCGGTCCGCTGCTCTGGTATCTGGGCTTTGCCGTCCTCATCTCCTGGATGCTGTGGCGCTTGTTCGTCCCCGCTCCCCAGGCGGTCGCGCAAGAGGAAGCCGTGGCCCAGCCGCCCCGCGAAAGCAATTTCCTGGAACACGATTACGAAACTCCCCTGGAGCCGAAGATGCGAAAGGTACCCGTCTACAGCACGCTGGTTATCCTCATACTGCTTTCCTTCGTTTTTATCGCGCAATCCTACGCGGCCGATCACTTGGCCTCACCCGAAGTGCAGACGCAGTCCGTCTCCGAGGGCCTGGGCAACAAGTAAGTCGCACGACTGCAAAATTCGGGAGGCCATCCATGCAAGTCTTCGAAGCCACAGCTGTACCCCGCGACGCCGACGACCACGCCCACCCGGCCAGTCCCGCCCGCCGTCGTTTCGTGCAGGTGCTTCTGGGCGGGGGACTGTTCGCCTCCGCCGTTTCGTTCATCTACCCCGTCCTGCGCTACCTGGTGCCGCCCGCCTCGACCGACATGGGCGGCGACACCGTGGTGGCCGCGCGCGTCGGCGAACTGAAGCCCAACACCGCCAAGATTTTCCGCTTTGGCAGCCGTCCCGGCCTGCTGCTTCTGGGCGCCGACAACGAATACCGCGCCATGTCCGCCACCTGCACTCACCTCAGTTGCACCGTGCAGTACCGCGCCGACTTGAAGCAGGTGTGGTGCGCCTGCCACAACGGCACCTACGACCTGGCGGGCCGCAACGTCTCCGGCCCTCCTCCACGTCCGCTGGAACTGTTCGATGTCCAGGTGCGCGGCGAAGAAATCGTCGTGCGCCGCAAACGGGAGGCCTGACATGAGCGCCTACGTTCTCGTCAAAGACTGGCTCGACGAGCGCTTCGGCCTGGCCGAACTCACCCGGCCGCTGCGCAAGAAGACCGTTCCCATGCACCGCCTGTCCTACTGGTATTTCCTCGGCGGCATCACGCTTTTCCTGTTCATCATCCAGGTGTGCACCGGCATTCTCCTTCTGCTCTATTACCGGGCCAGCGCCAACGAAGCCTACGAGAGTGTGCAGTACATCACCACCCAGGTGCAGTTCGGCTGGCTGGTGCGCTCCATTCATTCCTGGTCGGCGAACCTGATGATCCTCACCGCCTTCGCCCACATGTTCAGCGTCCTGTTCCTGAAGGCCTACCGAAAGCCGCGCGAACTCACCTGGATCACCGGCGCCATCCTGCTCTTCCTCGCCATGGGTTTCGGCTTCAGCGGTTACCTGCTTCCCTGGAACACGCTGGCCTTCTTCGCCACCAAGGTTGGCACGGAAGTCGCCGGACAAGTTCCCGTCATCGGAAAGTGGATCGTCATTTTCCTGCGCGGTGGTGAAGACGTGACCGGCGCCACCCTGACGCGCTTCTTCGGCTTCCACGTGGCCGTGCTGCCCGGCATTACCACCCTGCTGCTTGCCATTCACGTGCTGCTGGTGCAGAAGTTCGGCATCAGCGTGCCTCCCTCGGTGGAAAAGCAGTGGGAGCGCGATCCCTCCGCCGCCCGCGAAATGAAGTTTTTCCCCAACTTCGCCCTGCGCGAGATGTTCGCCTGGTACATCGCCCTGGGTGTTCTCGGCGCGCTCGCCGCGCTCTCGCCCTGGGGCCTGGGCCTGAAGGCTGATCCCTTTACCTCCGCGCCCGCCGGCATCAAGCCCGAGTGGTACTTCCTGTTCATGTTCCAGACCCTCAAGCTTATTCCCGCCAAGGTCGCATTCATCGACGGGGAACTGCTGGGCGTGCTCGGTTTCGGCCTGGCCGGCGCGGCGTGGGTCCTGCTGCCATTCCTCGAGCGCAAGAATTGGAACCTGGGCCGTGCCTTCATTACCGGGCTGGGCGTCTTCGCCCTGACTTACATCGTGACCATGACCATGTACGGATACGTGGCTAAGTGAGTGCGGCGGGAGCAAAACTTATGCGTGCCATTCATAACGAAATCATGGAAGTTCGGGCCTCGCGCTGGATGTTTCGGCTGGCGGTCATTCTCTGGGTAGTGGTCGCGCTCTTGGCGGCCACGCGCGCCCGCGCCGCCACTCCGCCGCCGGCCGTGCAATCCACCTGCATCGACTGTCACGCTTCGCTTGACGACAACCTGAAAGTCACCGCCGAGCAATACGCGCAGGATATCCACGCGCAGAAGGGCCTCACCTGCGCCGCTTGTCATGGCGGCGATCCCACCAGCCTGGAAGCCATGGACAAGAAAAAAGGCTTCAAGGGACACATTGACCGCAAGCAGGTGCCGGAGCTGTGCGCCAAGTGCCATGCCGACGGCGCTTACATGCGCCAATACGACCCCTCGCTGCGCACCGACCAGTGGGCGCAATACAAAACCAGCGTTCATGGCAAGCGCCTCGCCGCCGGCGACTCCAAGGTCGCGGTCTGCATCGACTGCCACGGCGTGCACGGCATTCGCGCCGTCAAGGATCCGCGCTCCCAGGTGCATCCGCTCAACGTGGCTGCAACCTGCGCGCGCTGTCATGCCGACGGCAAGTACATGGCCTCCTACCCCATCCAGCACGACCAGTTCGCCGGCTACAGCGCCAGCGTGCATCACGACGCGCTCACCGTGCGCGGCGATCTGAGCGCCCCCACCTGCACCACCTGTCACGGCAATCACGGCGCGGCGCCGCCGGGTGTGGCCAGCGTGACCAACGTCTGCTCCACCTGCCACGTTTTCCAGGCACAGTTGTTCGAGACCAGCCCGCACAAGGCTGCTTTCACCGCCGCCGGCCTGCCCGGCTGCGTTACCTGCCATAGCAACCATCGCATCTCGCATCCCAGCGACGCTATGGTCGGCACCGGCCCGCAGGCGGTGTGCACCTCCTGTCATTCCCAGGGCGATGCCGGGTTTGCCGCTGCCGGCAAAATCCAGCAGCAGTTTGCCGCCCTGCAAGGCGCAATCGACCGCTCCGAAGCGGTGCTGACCCGCGCCGAGCAGTCCGGCATGGAAGTCGGCCAGGCGCAACTCGAACTGACTTCCGCCCGCGACCAGCTCACCAAGGCGCGCGTGACCCTGCACAGCTTCATCACGGCGAAAATCGATGCCGACATCAAGCTCGGCCAAACGACCGCCGAAAAGACGCGTCAAGCGGGAGAAAAAGCCCTGCGCGAGCGCGACTACCGCCGCGCCGGTCTGGGCATCTCGCTGCTCACCATTGTTGCCATGCTCATCGGATTGAAGCTTTACATCGGCGAAGTCGAATCGAAAAAGTAGATTCGCTGCTGTCATTGCCCCCCTGGACCCGGCCCTCCCTGGGCCGGGATTTTTTTCTCTACATCTGTCGTGCTACGATTCTTGGTTTTCCTGGGGAGGAATGGAATGTTGAGGCGCGTCGCCGTCCTGCTGTTTGTCCTGCTCGCTTCCGCACTTGTTGCTCAGACTTACAACCAGGCGCTCTTCAGCGGCATGAAGTGGAGAGGCATCGGCCCCTATCGCGGCGGACGCGTCATCGCCGTCACCGGCGTCCCCGGCGAGCCCAACACCTTTTATTTCGGCGGCGTCGCCGGCGGCGTCTGGAAGACCACCGATGCCGGCGCCATCTGGCATTCCCTCACCGATAAGCAGCCCTTCACCTCCATCGGATCGCTGGCCGTGGCCGATTCCGACCACAACGTCATTTATGCGGGCACCGGCGAGGCCTGCATCCGCGGCAACATCACCTACGGCGACGGCGTTTGGAAGACCGTCGACGGCGGCAGGAACTGGACCCACGTCGGCCTCTCCGATTCGCGCCAGATCGGCGCCGTCATCGTTCATCCCACCAACCCCAACATCGTCTTCGTGGCCGCCCTCGGCCACGTCTACGCGCCCAGCGCCGAGCGCGGCATCTTCCGCACCACCGACGGCGGCGCCACCTGGCAAAAGGTCCTGTTCGTCAACGACAAGACCGGCGGCATCGACGTCGTCTTTGACCCCCAGAATCCCAACACCCTGTTCGCCGCCATGTGGGAGGTGAACCGCACGCCCTGGAGTCTGACCAGCGGCGGCCCGGGCAGCGGCCTTTATCGCTCCACCGATGCCGGCAACACCTGGAAGCGCCTGGAAGGCCACGGCCTGCCCGGCGGCTTGCTTGGGCGCATCGGCGTCACCGTCTCCGGCGCCGACTCCAACCGCGTCTACGCCCTCATCGAGGCGGTCGAAGGCGGGCTGTTCCGCTCCGAAGATGGCGGCGACACGTGGTCTCGCGTCAACGACGATGAGCGCTACCGCCAGCGCGCCTGGTATTTCACCCACATCTTTGCCGACCCCAAGGCGGTCGATACCGTCTACGTGCTCAACACCGGCGCCTTTCGCTCCGTCGATGGCGGCAAGAACTTCACTCTGCTGCCCGCGCCCCACGGCGATCATCATGGCTTCTGGATCGACCCCACCAACCCCAAAAGCATGATTGACGGCAACGACGGCGGCGCTACCGTCAGCACCGATGGCGGCGCCACCTGGAGCACGCTCTATAACCAGCCGACGGCGCAGTTCTATCACGTCATCACCGACAACCAGTTCCCCTACTACGTCTACGGCGCGCAGCAGGACAACAGCAGCGTCGCCATCGCCAGCTACGCCGACGAAGGCGTCATCGCCCGCCAGCACTGGTTCGATTTCGGTGGTGAGACCGGCTTCATCGCGCCCTACCCGCCCGATCCCGACATTATCTACGGCAACAACAACGAGTCGGCGCTCACCGCCTTTAAATTTGACAAGCGCACCCAGCAGACCCAGGACATCTCGCCCTGGCCGCTCGATGTCTCCGGCCACGGCGCCGAGGACCTGGGCGGCTACCGCTTCAACTGGACCTCGCCCTTATTCATCTCGCCCCACGATCCCAAGGCGATTTACACCGCCGGCAATCGCGTCTTCAAGAGCACCGACTCGGGCATGACCTGGACGGCGATCAGCAACGACCTCACCCGCAACGACAAGTCCAAGCAGAAGCCCTCCGGCGGCCCCATCACCCTCGACATCACCGCCGTCGAGTACTACGACACCATCTTTGCCCTCGCCGAATCGCCGGTGCAGAAGGGCGAGATCTGGTCGGGCAGCGACGACGGCCTGGTCTACCTCACTCGCGATGACGGCAAAACCTGGAGCAACGTCACGCCTAAGTCGATGCCCGAGTGGAGCATGATCAGCATCATCGATCCCTCGCCGCACCAGGCCGGCAGCGCCTACATGGCCGTCGATCGCCACAAGAACGACGATCAGAAGCCTTATATCTACAAGACCTCGGATTTCGGCAAGACGTGGACCGAGATCGTGAACGGCATTCCGCAAAACTTCTACGTGCGTTCCGTTCGCGAAGATCCGGTTCGCAAAGGCTTGTTGTTTGCCGGCACCGAGCGCGGCGTCTTCGCGTCCTTCGACGATGGCGCCCACTGGCAATCCCTGCAGCTCAACCTGCCGGTCTCGCCCATCCACGACCTCGTGGTCCATGGCGACGATCTCGTGGTCGGCACCCACGGCCGCTCCTTCTGGATCCTCGACGACATCACCCCTCTTCGCCAGCTCACCACCCAGTTGGCCTCCGCACCGGCCATCCTCTACAAGCCCGAACCCGCCGTGCGCCTGCACTATCCGGAACAGGTCGATCGACGCCGTCCGGTCGGCGAGAACCCGCCCAAGGGCGCGGTGATCAACTACTATTTCGCCACCAAGCCGAATGAGGAAGTCACCCTCGACATCACCGACGCGCAGGGCAAGCTCGTGCGCCATCTCTCCAGCAAGGAAAAGAAAACTTACGAGCAGCCGCCGGAGTGGCCCGACCAGGAAATCCCCAAGCTCGTCATCCCGGCCGAAGCCGGCATGAATCGCTATGCCTGGGACTTGCGTTACGAGTCCCCGGTCAAAATTCCGGGCTCGTTTTACGCCGGCACCGGCCCGGTGGGCCCGCTTGCCCTGCCCGGCACCTACCAGGTGAAGTTGACCGCCGGGTCCTTCACCCAAACCGTGCCGCTCGAGCTGAAGATCGATCCCCGCCTGAAGAACGTCACCCAGGCCGACTTGCAGAAGGAATTCGACCTCTCCATGAAGCTCAACAACAGCAATCAGGAGCTGCACGTCGCCGTTAATCAGATCCGCCAGCTCCGCGGCGAACTCGAAACTCTGAAGAAGTGGGCGGGCGACAACGCGCAGGCTAAGCCGGTCATCGCCGCGGCCGACGACCTCGACCGCAAGATGAAGCCCATCGAGGAAAAGCTGATGCAGGTGAAGATGAAGAGCTCGGAAGGCAACCTGCGCTATCCCAACGAACTCAATGAGGCGCTCGACGCCATCAGCCACACCGTCGACTACGCCGACGCCGCGCCCACCCGGCCGCAATACGAGGTCTACGACCAGCTCAACGGGCGGCTTCAGGAGCAGCTCACGCTCCTGCGCCAGGTGCTCGACCACGATCTGCCCGCGCTCAACGACCTGATGCGCAAGACAGGTGTCCCGGCGCTC
>CAWCOC010000011.1:0-256211 GCA_963797035.1 Terriglobia bacterium | reverse complement strand
TCGATTCCTTCCGCGCTCACCACCTTAACCTCTTGCAAGCCCTTTGTTTACACAGCCTTACGGGTTTTTTGGCGAACTCCCTCACGTTGTCTTTTCAGTAACCAAAAGTAGCGCTCGGTACCGCTGAGTCCCCAAAAATCCCCGAAGTTTTGTCACCAAAGTCCCGAAGTCCCGGCTGATCTCAGCGGGCCGTGCCCGGCATTGCCGGACGCTCCCTCAACCGGGACATCACGACTACAGAGGCGACTGGTTTGCGAGCGGCGCGCCGGTCGCGCCGCTCATTTTGACCCTTCTTCTGAAACGCAGCCTGCATTGCCGGCGGGGTCGGATGAACGTACTTTCCGGTGGTCAAGACATTGGCGTGACCCGCCACCCGTTGGAGAGTAAAACGGTCCACCCCGGTCAGCCCAAGGTTGGTCAAGGCGGTGTGACGGGCGCTGTGAACACAGGCATCCCAGGGCAGGTCCAGCAGCTTCCGCATACGCTCCTGCTGCTGAATCAGCGTGTAAGCGGAAATCGGGCTGACGCAGTCCTCGCGCGTGAAAACGAGATCGGACTTCGATCTCGCCATCCAGGTCGCGAGGATCCTGCGGCCGCGAGTCGTGATCGGCAGGCTGCGCTTCCGAAACTCGGTCTTGCCGTTGCGGATCTGCACGTAGCCATAGTGCCCCCACGGGTCGGCTTTGTCGGTGACGTGAACGTCTGCTTTGAGCAGGTCGATGACCTCGCGCTCGCAGATGCCGACTTCGCAGGAAAACTGGATCACGCTATTCAGCGGAAATAGATATTAAATGCAGAAAGTCCCGGCGGCCGATTGGGCGTCCCGCTCCCTCGCGCGAGGGGAATCCGAAACAAGGAATCATCATCGCCAGTCGATCGGAGAGATAGTTGGGTCGGACCCAAGTCTTAACCGACGGATGACTGGGCAGACGGTGAAAGCGATTTCCCAGCTAGAGCGAAATGGTGTGCTCTTACGCGTCGAGGACGATCGGTTTTCGCCTTGGGGCGACGGCTTGTACCCTCGGTGTTGGGGCTTGTGAAACGCTGGTCTTCTGGATTCAGTTGGGTGTACCTGCTAGACTTTGCTCTCGCCACTCTCGTACCGTTCCGACGACACGAGGTTCATCTGTTGTGGCACAGGTACTGTGCACCGGCGTTGATCGTGCTCTCCTCACGACGCGAAAGCTCCTACTGCAACGCGGTGGGCACAGCGTCGTGACCGCGTCCAACCAGCGGGAGTTGACCGATGCCTGCGCGCAACAGGAGATGGATGTTGTTGTCATTGGGCAGACCGTCGCGCCGAGCGAGAAGCGCCGCATCGCGTCCCTTGTCCGTGAACGCTGTCCAGGCGCCAAGGTTCTGGAACTCTACTCGCCGCACCTGGGGAAACTTGTCCCGGATGCGGACGATTGGCTGGTGGTGCCCACGGAAGTGCCGCCGGACTTGGCACAGCGCGTGACAGAGCTCGCCAGAAACAAGGACAAGGGGAAGAATGATGAGAGTTGACTAGGGACGAGGTTATGGTTGAGCAAGCTCACCGGGGTCGACCGATTGACGTTCCGATCCCCCACTGGCGTGTCCAAGGCGAACTACAGACCGAGGCTGGAGTTGCTGTTGGCCTCCCTGCAGGCCTGGAGGCCTTGACCACCGCCACGGTTTGGGACAGACCTTACAAGTTGGGGTTCTTGGGAGTGAAGGGAGATCGCACTGCCGCTCTAATCGGCAGTGATGACTGAGAACGAGCACCCGTTTTGATGCGGCCTAAGTAAGGGCGGGTCGAACACCAATCGCAATCAGTTTACGGGCGCGCTCGCGTGGCGAGCCTCCCGATGTGGGACATTCGGGGGCGAATCCGGCTTTCCAAAATGCCGGAACTCGAAGAACGGGTGGCGCGCACTCAAGCCGTCGTAGTAGCTAAGAAACTGGCGCACATCGCGTGGCAGTGCGACCGACGGGGAACGAGTACCGCAACACAGCCATCGCGGCCGCGGAGAACGGCTTTGGGTTTCTTAAAGTCTGTGGAGGAATTGAAGCAGCCCAGGCAACAGGGTCAATCGCATCGCCCGCCGGACTGATGGGCGGGTCCCAACGTGGGCCGCACCCCTCCGCCGCACACTGGTAGAATAGCGGGCCATGTGGGGGAAGCCGCATCCTACGCGTCCACGAAACCGCCCCGCAGCTTGACCATGGCCCAATACAGGTTCGGCGATTATCTGCTTGATGTAGACGAGCGAAGGCTGCTTCGCGACGGCCAGGAAGTCCGTCTGCGTGGAAAGCTGTTCGATGCTCTCCGCGTCCTGGTGGAGAATGCCGGCAAACTCGTGCGCAAGGACGCCTTCATGGAGTCGGTATGGCCGGACTCCGTCGTTGAAGACAACAATCTGGACTACTGCATTTCGCAGCTGCGGAAACTGCTCTATCCGTCGAAATGTATCGAAACCGTGCCACGGCACGGCTATCGATTCGTTGCACCGGTTAGCAACGTCGTGCGTTCACCGGCCATACAGGCTCTGGCAGCAGGAGGCCCGTCCATCACTCCACTACCGCGACAGGACATAAGGTTTTCGGTTACGGAGGATGGCGTCCGCCTTGCCTGGGCCAGCATCGGAAACGGACCGCCGTTGGTGAAGGCGTCGAACTGGCTCACACACTTGGATTTCGAATGGGGGAGCCCTATCTGGCAGCACTGGTGGACAGAACTCAGCAAACATCATCGAGTGATCCGGTACGACGAGCGTGGTAACGGCATGTCGCAGCGCGATGTGTCTGATGTGAGCTTTGACACCTGGGTACGCGATCTGGAGACCGTGGTCGACGCGGCGGGACTAGATCGCTTTTCTCTGCTCGGAATTTCAAGAGGCGGCGCAATCGCCATCGCCTACACGGTGAAGCATCCGGAACGGGTGAGCAAACTGGTCCTCTATGGCGCATTTCCCGTCGGACTCAACCATTACGGAAGCCCGAAACAACTCGAGGCCCGGCGTGCACTGATCAGCCTGACTCGGCTCGGCTGGGGACTTCACCATCCCGCGTTCTGCAGAATGTTCACCAACCGTTTCATGCCCAACGCCACGCCTGTTCACGAGACCTGGTTCGACGATCTGCAGCGCGTGTCAACCTCGCCCGAAAATGCTGCGCGACTTGTCGAGGTCGATTTGAACATCGACGTACGCGGGTTCTTGCGACAGTTGCAAGTCCCGACGCTGGTCCTGCACTGCGATCGCGACCAGGTAGTCTCGCCCGAGCACGGCCGCCAGTTGGCCGCCGAAATCCCCAACGCCCGCTACGCTTCTTTACCCAGCGCCAATCACCTGCTGCTTGCCGAGGAACCGGCCTGGGAGATGCTGCTGCAGGAGTTCTCCGCCTTTCTCGGGTGGGGCGACCAAAGCGCGGAACGAGTACAGCGAACCTCGGCTTGATTACGCGGCTGCGGTGTGCGGCACCCACGGCAGGGCGGCATGGGCCGCCCTGCCGTGGTATGTGGCGCGTTTACGCTGCCGAACTCGAAGCCCGCACGGCGCGCTCTTCATTCGCCCGATAGGGAGCCAAGGACGGAATCAGCTTGGGCACGCGCTTCTGGTAATCCCGGTACTTCGAGCCGTGGACGATGACCAAGTCGCGCTCTTCCCAGCGGATCGCGGTGAGCATGTAAGCGGACGTGAGCACCGCAAAAAGAAGGTGCGCGCCCGTCATCGTTGGCGTTGCCCAGAACGCGATCAACCAACCCACGTACAACGGGTGGCGCACATAACGATAGAACAACGGCGTGCGGAACTCGAGGTACGTGTACGGCTTGCCGACTAGATACAGCGCCACCTGCCGCAGCCCGAACAGGTCAAAGTGGTTGATCAACAGCGTGGCAACGAAGACCAGGGCGAAGCCGAAGCCGAACACCGTGTTGATGGCGTCCCGGGCCACGGGATTGGTCACGTTCCATACCACACCGCCGATCGGCTGCCACCAGGCGAACAGCGCGACCAGCAGCAGGCTGGAACACAGAACGTAGATGCTGCGTTCCGCGGCCGCCGGAATGAATCGAGTCAGCAGCTCTTTGAACGCAGGCCGAGCCATGACGCTGTGCTGCACTGCAAACATCAGCAGGAGCAATGCGTCGATGACAAGAGCCGGCCCAAACGACATGCGCGCCGGCGAGTCCATCGAGTTCGGCACGTACAAATTTCCGATGAACCCGATGGCATAGACGAACGTCAGGAAGAACACCCCGTAACTGACCACCCCGAAAGCGAAAACCGCAATACGCTTTGCCATATCACCATCCTCTTTGGACCTGGCCTTGTGCCAGGTTCCCCGTGAGATGGTGCGAGAGTAGCGGCGCAGGTGCGCGGATGTCCTTGAGCGTTCCTGAAATTTCGCTGAGAAAATTCTGAGAAGATGCGCCAGAACATGAACGTTTAAGATCATTTCTTAGGACCTAACGCAGGTGCAGCCTCGAGTGCCGTTGGCATTCGGACCCGGATTAATTCGACCTGAAATGGACTGCACCGGTTCAAGCGGGTGAGTTCTGTCGAGCAACTCTGCCCAAAAGCAGCAGCATCTCACAACGACAATCGGGCCCCACGAACCGCCACTTTGCTGAATACGGAGACCAGGCGCCATGTCGTGGACAGTACGATGTAAAGCCTGCCTAGCTCAGTTTGGCGTAACCCGCGATTCCCGAAGCGACAGCGTAACTCTTTCAGATGGCGACCAACTGTCTCTGACATGCCCCCTTTGCCGGGTGACCAACGATTACTCCGCCGCCAACCTTCAACCCCACGTGCAAGAGCCTGTCCAAGGCGTAAACGATTGCGGTGGCGCAATCTCAACCCTTCTGGCAGACCAACAATCATAACGAGACTGCCGTTTGATCAACCAAGGAGCGCCCGTGACAGGTCTGGAACGACGGGTATCGGTCGGGGAGGTCCGCCCAAGGTGCACCGTCCGTAACACCCGTAAAAAACCATTCAGCACGGTGGCTTTTCCAAGGTTGGCCTCGGCCATCACTTCGCCTTGTTGGCTTCAGAATTAGGGGATCGAGGGTCTTCCACTGTTTGTCCGTTAGGTCACGGCTATGGCGCATTCCTAGTTGTCGCGTCGGCAGCCCAGCGCAGCACTCCGTCGGCGAACAGTGATGGGTTTACTTCCGGTTGGACGACTATCCGCCAAATGACGGCCCAATCTGGATTGTGTGTAAGGGTACGTCTTCGTAACCGTCCGACGCTCGGTCCAGCGCTGTTTGTGCTTACGGTTAGAATCGTGTATGCACGCCGCTCACGCAGGCGGAAAGCGATTTAGACAGAACCCGGTTTCCGATATAGTTGGTGAGGAGAATTGTGTGCCTGACACCAGCGATTATCTCACCCGCATACGTGATTATGCTCAAGGCAAGGACCCGTTAGAGCTGCAAAAGCAGACGCCAGCGGTCCTCGCGGAACTGATCGCCCAAGCGTCCGATGAGCAACTCACAACGCGGCCCAGTAAGGACAAGTGGTCGATCGGAGAGATCCTTGCGCACCTTGCCGAAGACGAGATTGCTACGGCGTGGCGCTATCGCCAGATGGTGGAACACACAGGGCTCCAGTTGGAGGGATTTGATCAGGACCTGTGGGCGCGCCTGGGGGCCTATGCCTCTCGTGTGCCCCACGATTCGCTCGCGCTTTTCCGATTGCTTCGCAACGCCAACCTGCAATTCTTACAGCAGATCACGCCAGGACAGTGGGAATGCTTCGGGATCCATGCCGAGCGTGGCCGCATCACGATCAGGGATTTGGTCGTTCATATGGCGGGCCACGATGCCAATCACCTCGAGCAAATCCGCAGGATCTTAGGCTGACGCGTTGCCTCTACAGGCGCGAAGAAATTCTTTCCGCCGCCTCTGCTGAAGTGATGACCGGGTGCACTTCGAAGTCGACGATGTCCTGCCAATGTGCGATCCACTCGTCCAGGAGCCGAGGATTATCTGTTTCCATGAGCTGGTAACAGCGCTCCAGGTTCATATCCACCCAGCTGGATACATAGGAGTGGCCCTCTGGCGCGAGTCGCCCGTGATCTCGAAATCGGCGGTAAACCGGGACAGCGTCGCCGGACTTGTAGTGTTCGACGACCATAAACAAAGTTCTGCTCATTGATTGTGTCCTTCCGATTCGCTCGTCCGTCAAATGTGCATCGGGCTCAGTCAACTCCGACGTTGTCACGCATCGTTCGGCAGGATCCCTTGTGCACACGAGGATGCCATGAAGGCCTCAGAAATGCTAATCCGCGTGAGTCGTGGACTGTGAGCGGTTGACGGGCTAACCGGAAGCTACAACAGAGCGCGCAAACATGCTGGGAAGGGATTATGAGATCACTAGATAGTTTCTTCTCTTCCCGCGCCGACCGGCGATGCCGGTTACGAAGCATGTGTTCGGTGCCATCATGGCCGTGTCAGTACCGGGACAAGCGGACCCAAGACTTCGCAGCCGGTCGACGGGTAAAGCCATTCTCTGGAGTTGAGCGTGCTGCCCGCCTGAAGCTGGATCGCCTTGAGGCGGCCGTCGAGCTTAAGGACCTGGCGGCGTTACCCGGCAATCGGTTCGAAGCGCTGAAAGGTGACCGCAAGCGTCAGCACAGCATCCGCATCCATGAGCAGTGGCGGATTTGCTTGGTGTGGCTCGGAGATGCTCCCGGCCCTTCCAACGTGGAGATCGTTGATTACCATTAGGAGAACCATCGTGGCAGTAACCGCGACCCTGGCGAGCATTTGGCCGAAGAGCTGAAAGAGTTGGGCATGAGCGCGGCGGAGCTTGCGCGGCGGCTCGATGTTCCGACCAACCGCGTCACCGAGATCTTGAATGGGAAACGCGCCGTGACGGGCGATACCGCTCTGCGACTCGCCCACTTCTTCGGTACCACCGCTGAGTTCTGGCTCAACCTGCAAAGTCTCTACGACCTGCGGATCGCCCAGAAGAAGGCGGGCAAATCCATTCGGCGGTTGCCGATCCTGAAGCATGTCGAACCAACACACGCGTAGACTCCGACAAAATTATTGACGCGAGACCTAGCACAGGCTCCTTGGCTCAAGAATGACAGGCCGCACCCAAGCAGAAGGCGGCCGCTCCTGCCAAGCCGATTCTGCTGACAGGCGCCCGATGGGCGGCGTTCGATTCGAGCACGCCAAGCATCAGGCCGCGTGTGATACCTGTCACCATCCGGGACAAGAACCGAATCTGGGCAGCGCCCTACAACAGGCATCCACCGGTTGCCACACGAAGCCGCTGCAACCCGGAATGAAGACCGGAAAGCAAGCAGCGTTTCACAATGCGACCGCTACAGCCGCACATGTATCGACTGTCACAAGAAGTCCGGCGGTGCTGCGCCGAGTCGTCGAGGATCTAAATGTAGGCGGCAGCTTCGCAGTCGCGTTGAGGCAGGCGCGAAGCCACTACTGATTTTGTTTGATCGCGGACGAGATGGGCAAATCGCCATTAGGCGTTCCCGAGGGTTCTTCCCGACTGGTTCGGTAATTAATTGGTACGAGCTGGCGGATCGTCGGACCCGGATCGGAAGGGCGCCCACCACGGCTCACAAGTCGACTCTCGTCGAGCAGGGCAGCGACACCATGAGGACCGTGCGGCTTGCTTTCGACGGCAAAGCTGCGCGATGCGTCCAGAGCCGCGCCGCGGCATACCCGGATTGCGCGGTTTGTGTTTCTGCGCGGCATTGTTGTCAAGCCGCTGAACGAGGCTTAATTTTGCTGAGGGGGGCGCTGGCGGCCGCAACCCGCAGGTCGTAATCGGTTTGCAGGTTCAACCAGAACTGTGGGGTCATACCGAAGTACTTTCCCAACCGCAGGGCAACGTCTGCACTGATCGCCCGCTGTTCGCGTACGATCTCATAAATGCCCGGGAAATGCAGCGCCTTGGCGAGCTGGTAGGCGGTAATGCCCAGCGGCTCCATGAACTCTGTTCGTAGAATTTCGCCGGGGTGAGCGGCAATCGTTTTCGCCTTCCGTCGAGCCATGCTGTCAGTCTCCTCAGTGATAATCCGTGATCTCGACCTCGTACGCGTTGCCCTCGCGCCACTCGAAGAAGACACGATATTGGTCGTTGATGCGGATGCTATGCTGGCCTTCCCGGTCGCCTTTCAGCCGTTCCAGCCGGTTGCCCGGCGGAAGCACGAGGTCGCTCAGCGCTCCCGCCGCATTCAGCATCTGCAATTTCTTGAGAGCGGTTTTGTGGATGCTCGCCGGGATGCGGCGGCTGCGTTCTTCCTTCCACAGCCGTCCGGTTTCGGCATCCCGGAATGTCTTGATCACGGTGGAGAGATACTATCGCATCGCGCTACTAACGTCAAACGACAGCAGCGCAGGGCCGTGACTGTTTTCGGAAAAACAAGGGTTCGATAAGGGTTCGATAAGCGTTCCCGAGGGTTCATTAAGCGCCGAAGGTAGCCATCCGCGCCTTGTAGTTTCAATCAGTTACGATTTCTGTGTGATGACCATCCCACACGGCATGTATCTTCGGTAAATAATGCATTCGATCAGGACCCATCTTGGAGCAAGCCGACCTATTTCCAACTCACCGCACCTGCGGCCGGCCAATCTGTGTCGCCTATGCGTTTCAGCCTCATATCGAAGAATCTGACAGGCTCCTTACCGGAAACGATCCGATCTCCAAATTCGTGCCACTCGCCGTTCTTGATGATGGCTGTATATCGGATTGTCATTGGGCCCGCCGGAATCTCCCATGTGTACCCGTCGGCTGTAGGCGTGAGGACGAAGTCGCCGACGTGGCCTTGTGCATAGGAATGCAGCGTAAACGCCTTTTTGGCGGGATCGTAGGAAATAACGCCAAAGGCGTTGAAGGATGTTTTTCCTTCCGAGTCGTAACCGCGGCCTTCGATTACTTTCACTGTTCCGTCCAGCAACGGCCCGATACGCTCCGTCTGCGTGACCTTGTGCTTCTGGCCGGAGGGCAGAATCGTCCAAGCAGGGCCTCGCCACACGCCGTCCATGTAGGAAAGAGGAGCGATGGCTCCCTTTTGCGCGGCGATCAGCGTAGCGGGATCCGGCCCCTGGGCCGCGGAAATCAGGGTCACAATCATCACAAACGCAGCAGTGGCGAGTGTTTTCAAGTTGATCCTCCCAACGGGCCTGAATGCTAGCAGCTCTGAACACGGGATGTCATGACCACTATCATCCCCGCCGGCTTCGACGGCTACCACTACCGTGCGCTTGTCGCGAAAGTCCGCAGAGCTAAAGCGACATGACGCCTGAGCGTGTGGCCGCCCCGTTGTTCGTCTCGCTCCAGGTTGCGGATGCGCGCATTGCTCGAACGCGAATCGGGCGCTTCGCCTCTGCGGTGGCCCTCCGGCTGCGTGCACACGCACAGCACAACCAGGCATGGCAACAAAGCAGTGAGGCGCATCCACCGACTCAAGTTCGACCGCAGCAACCGCCTCCTTCGCTCGCAAAAACAATGCGACAAGAAATTGGGCGCTCAGTGGGCCAATGAGTGATAGCTTCCTGAGTCGCCCTTTTCCAGAGCGGATTCGACGATGCGGCACCTCGCCGCAAAAGATCGATGTGCAGCACTCCTACTTCTTGCTCCCGGTATCTTGTTTGGCGATAACTTTGTCTTTGATCTTGTTGTAGGTGGCCTGAGGTATCACCTTCTTCCAGGTCAGTCTGCGAGGCTGTATTCAAGTCGACTTTGCCCGCCTGCCTCGGCGCCGCTTGGTCTGCTTCGCTTCCGACTTGGGCTTAGTCCCACTTGCGGGCGCATCGGCCGTCGAAGCGGAAACGGTCACTTGTCCCTGAAGCTTGTCGATCGTGCTTTGGAAACGCCGGCCTTCTTGAGATCCGCTGGGCTGGCGTAGGGGCGACCGGCAATAATCTTCTTGGCCGTGGCCGCCCCGACGCCGGGCAGCGACTCCAATTCCTTCTGGGATGCCGTATTGAGGTCCACTTTGGCCGCGGGCGGCTGGGCGGACTGCGTCTGCTTCGTTTCCGACTTGGATTTCTTCGACTGGGCGGACAGTGGTACGGTCACCAGCAGCAGCATGCAGATCGCGATGACCAATGTTATTCGCATCTTTAAATTCATCTCGATTGCCTCCTGAAGAACACAGCAGTCAGATGCAATCCTCACCGCTTGTTCTCTCACTTGCCCTCAGGTTTGTACGCTTGGAGAAACCGGGTCCCGATCACCTCGCCTACCGCCGGATCATCCCATTGCCGCACGGCAAGAACTGCTTGAGGTCGTTCTCCGCTAGGCCTTCCTGGAGTGCGATCAGATCCGTTTGCCGAACACTTCCTTCAACAACGAAGTCGTCTGGGCGGCCGGGTCTTTCCGTATCTTCTTTTCCTCCTGTCCCAACATATAGAACAGCCCGTCCAGGGTTTTTGCCACGACATAGTTATCGAGGTTGAAGTTTTGTCCTCCCAGAGAACCGGCAACCGAGTTCTGCACCATCGCGTTGTACTGCTTGACCACACCGACGTTCACCAACGAATTATGGACAATGGGCTTGAAGACCGTGGTGAGCTGCTCGGAGGTCTGGCGCTTGAAATAGTCGGTGGCAGCCGTGTCGCCGCTCGACAAGATCTTTCGGGCATCGTCAAACGTCAGTTTCGCTACGGCCTCGAGAAATATCTGTTTGGCCTTCGGGGCGGCCTGCTCCGCGGCACGGTTCATCCCGACTTCCAGTTCATCCATCTGCGATCCCATACCCAACAGGCGCGCCCCCCTGCCCAGGGTGCGGAGTTTGTCCGGGAGCAGGATCTTTATGGCTTCGTTTTTCAGAAATCCGTCCGGTTTCCCGGTCGCCGCGACCGCCTTCCCCGTGCTGACCGTGAGCGCCTCTTTTAGGCCGCCGGCAATCTTGTTGGTGCTGAGGGCAGTTGAACCGATATTGCTCGATGGCGCGCTTTGCGTGGCTTTGTTCCAGATGTCCTGCAGTTGCGTCTGCGCCATCGTGGAGTTTGCGGCTAACAACATCAGGAAAGAGAATGCCTTCAAAACTCGCGTCATTGCCGTCTCCTGTTCCAAGACATGTCTGCGGTACTGCATGGGGCAGGCGGTCTCACTTCTTGCACATATGTATTTCCGTGCCTCCGCCTGCAAACCAGACGTGGTCCATCAGCTGGTTGATCAGGTAAATGCCTCGGCCATGAACAGAGTAGACGTTCTGCCCCACCACTGGACTGGGGATCGCAGTCGGATCGAATCCCTTTCCGGGGTCACGGACGACGATGAGCATTCCCCGCGCCTGATCGCATGCCACGCTACACTGCACCTGCTTCGATGAATCATTCCCGCAGCCGTGCAGGATGGCATTGGACAGCGACTCCCGCAAGGCCGTTTCGATTTCAAAGTCCTTTCCCGCTGCGCACTTCATTTGGGCCGCCAAGGCTAATATGGCGGCAACGATTGCTGAAATCGAACGCGCATCTGCCTGCAGGGTAACATCAACGCGGACCACCAGCTTACTGGGATCGAACTCGCATTGTGGCAATGTGGCCGTGGTCACGACAATCCTTTCTCCCCGGGGGTGCAGTTCCAGGCTGAGTGACCCAGCCGCAAACGGCGGCGATCCTGGTGAGCCGGTGGTGGGCCAATCGGGCCCGAATCCAAGAATCTTCGACTCAGTATCCCCTCCGCAATGAATGTCGGTAAAGAATTCGGCAGCGGATGTCGCTTCGCGAGTTCCGCCTTGGCACTGCAGCAGTGCTGGGTACCCAAATCGGGAACAGATTTCCGAAGAACTGAGTGCAGTGCCCTGACCGAATTGAGCAACGGGCGTATCGTTATGTCATCGGAGGTTGGACGACGCGCGCAGGAATCTGTCCGGTGGCAACACGACCGTCAACGGATTAGTTTCCTCAGCACACTTCCGAACAGCTGACCACGCCTTGGGGCGATCGTGCACGGCGCGATGGTCGACGTTGGAGTCGTGAAACCGTACAACGCAATCATGCAAAACTCTGCTGCCGGTTCCCTGGGCGGAGAAAACGTTAACCTTGATCACTGCGTCGTGGGAACAACGTTGGATGGCCTGTTCTACATGCTTGGCCAGCAAGAAAAAACATCCGGAAAGATCCCGCGGCACAAACAACTTCACTCTTGAAGGACGTATTCGGCCAACCAATCTGATGCAGTTTCGCAAGGAGCGATTATGAAATCACGCCTGCTCACTCTGGGTTTGTTCATCCTGTCAGTTGCTCTTCCTGCATTAGGCCAAGGCAATGTCGTTCTGTGTGCGTCGGAGGACGGCCGGCGGCACACATGCGCCACAGACACACGTGGCGGCGTGCAACTGACACGCCAACATAGCGGCTCCCCCTGTGTGCAAGGCTCAACCTGGGGATTCGATCGTCAAGGTATTTGGGTGGACCGCGGTTGCCGCGCCGAGTTCACGGTCGGCAACTACAACGCGCGTGGACCGATGGGGGGACCGATGGGGAGTGGACAGGTCATCAGCTGTTCGTCCGACGATGGCCGCCGCCATCTATGTCCCGCAGACACGCGCGGCGGTGTACAGATGACGCACCAGCATAGCGAATCCGCGTGTACACAAGGCTCGACCTGGGGATTCGATCGTCAAGGTATTTGGGTGGACCGCGGTTGCCGCGCCGAGTTCACGGTCGGCAACTACAACGCGCGTGGACCGATGGGTGGACCGATAGGTGGACCGATGGGGGGTGGACAGGTCATCAGCTGTTCGTCCGACGATGGCCGCCGCCATCTATGTCCCGCAGACACGCGCGGCGGTGTACAGATGACGCACCAGCATAGCGAATCCGCGTGTACACAAGGGTCGACCTGGGGGTTCGATCGTCAGGGCATTTGGGTCGATCACGGCTGCCGCGCCGAGTTCACTCTCACCAACTACAGCTATCACGATTTTCGTACCAATCGCGGTCGGGGAGGCGAGATCACCTGCTCCTCGGACGATGAACGCCGGCACTATTGCGAGACCGGTCGTTATCGTAGCGTCCGGCTGCAGCAGCAGATTAGTGGGTCACCTTGCATTGAAGGCCAGACTTGGGGAAGTGACGCGAACGGCATCTGGGTCGACCGGGGCTGCCGCGCGACGTTTCGCGTACGCTAGTAGAGTCTGCGGCGCCCCGAAGCAGATGCAGACCAAATTCAGCCCGGCAACTAACCGTTCAAGCAGGTTGCCGAGAGCAGTGCTCTGCACGTGCACTTGCTCGAAACGATGGGGTGCAGGAAGGCATAATTCTCACCGCCGTGTCGAGATACTCCATCGCGCGACGTTCGAAGGGAAAATCAATGGCGTAGATCGGACGCGCCCCGTCCCGGCTGCTGTACTGATGCAGTGAGTGTGGCCGTCAACTACTTGCGTGTGAAGCAACGGTTAACGTCGAGGTGCACTGCGGGCACCGACTGGCTTTGATTGCCACGGTCGAATAGCAATACGGGCACTCTTTGGTCGTCGGGCTTGGAGCGCCCTGCAACCGCTTCAACCGGTTGATCTGCCTGACAATGAAGAACACGGCGAAGGCAACGATCAGGAAGTTGAATGCGGTATTGAGAAAGATTCCATAGTTGAGGGTCGGAGCACCCGCGAGCCGCGCAGCGGCTAACGTGTCGTAGTGTTTGCCGGACAAGCTCAAGAAAAGGTTGGAAGCGTCGCCATGATGGAGAAACAGCCCGATCGGGGGCATCAGGATATCCTCGACGAATGACGACACGACCCTGCCGAACGCCACCCCCAGAATGATTCCCACCGCCAAGTCCACCATGCTGCCCCGCAGCGCGAATTCCTTGAAGTCTCTGAAAGTGTTGGAACCGCCGCGCAGAAGTGAGGTAGGACTTCCCATGTGCGGCAACATTGTCCCGGACCCGCGAAGGTCGGATTCCATGGCTCATTCCCTCCTGACGCGGGAATCCTGAAACGTAAACCTGCCAATGTCAATGGGCGCACGTCTTCCTTGCATGGAGCAGCAATTTTGAAAATCTTGTTGGCCGCCGTGTAGGTCCGGGCGTCTGAAATGAGGTGCAGCGGTGGGCCATGCCGGGGCGAGCGCAGATATCTGAGCCAAGTTGCGACCGAGCGCGAAAGAATCGGGGGGCGCCCAACCAATCCTTCTCTTCACTCCTCACCCGCTATTCACCTTTAACGACGTCTTCCTCAAACACCTCCCTGATTAGCGCTAGTCGGAGACGTCCTGCAGGACTGGTGAACAAATGCCCGACTGGCCGACTCCAGGCGTCGCCGCCAGGAGCAGGTTCGCGCCCAGACGGCGAGCCAGGTCGCCGGAGGTCGCGCGCGCGTAAGGCGTTTGCTCAGCCGCAAGTGCTGCAGGTTCTACTGACGCCACACTTCAAGATTCCGCACCCGAGAGAGCGAAAGAGGGGGCACCGTCATGGTGCGAGCAGCCTTTGACGATCGTGTGGTGTGTCGATACGGCGCTATCGAGATTGAACAGCATTTCGCAGCGAGGAAGCAAACCGCCTCAGATGCGCCAGTCTGGAGAAGCTCTATGTGCCTCTGCGCCGTGAAAGCAGTCCAGTCATCCTCGGCGCAAGCCTGCATGCGGGACAGAGTTGCGGGCATCCGTATCGAAGTACGCATTCGCGGCCGCTGACCCCGCTCGCCTTGGCAGTGCAGGAGCTGGATAAGCTTCACCGCCGGCGAGCTCCAATCACGTTCAGTACGGATGGCGCATCACTATTGTTTATCAGCCCGGAGAGTTGCCGGCGCGGGTGTTTCGGCTGGACCTGCAGATCGGTCAGAGAACCCTCTGGCGCCAACTCATGCCGGCGGACCCGCCGGCGTGGAGACGATCGGCCCGATCCTGCTGAGTCCCCTTGCCATATGTGCGTCTACGGGTACCAACGGGCCTTATTCGATCTCTATCTGGTTGAGGGCCTCAAATAACGAGACGCCATAAACCCGACCGGCGTGGTGGCGGCGTCCGAAATTCGGACGGACGAGCCGGGCAAAGCCTCGAGGCAGCCCGGTGCCCTGGGGACCAAGGAAGCCTGGCATCGGAACCGATCCGACACGCTTTGGGGAGCTGGCGAGGGCGGTTTGGCCACTTTTTTCCAAGAACTCCTATACTAGCTCCTGCCAGAGCTCCGAAAATCGGGTCCAAAATCGCTGTTTTGTACATAACTGAGATACCTGGAGGCGGGAAACCCTAGTTTCCCGCCCTCCCAGGCCCTCTTGTTCACCGTTACTTTGTCATGCCCGGGAATTTTTTTTTCACGGCGCAAATTCCGCGGCCGGCGCCGGAGGATGACGGGTGGATCGAGCGCCGGGGCCTGGGGCAGCCGGCAGGGCGCGGCGGCGGGAATTTGGGAGAGATGCTCCGAGAGCCGTGCGGAAGCTAGGAGGAAATTTGTCCGTTACGTCAAATGGAGCGGGATCGCCGTTCCAGCCGACTGAGACTCTCGGGTCGGGCAGCGTCTTTACCTGCGGGATGCGGTGCTTCAGGGCCTCGACTTTGCGTAGAGCTGCCTTAACGTCGGGGTTGCGATGCTGAGTGCGACGATTGCGAATTTGAATGCCCGATTCATTGCGAGTTCATGTGTATCGTACGGCGATATATGACCAGCACGCTGGGACAGACGTCACAAGCTGCCAGAGCTTTGGGCGGGTGCGTCAGCCCGCCCGGGTTGGGGTTGGTTGCTCAACTCGGTCTGGCGGCCCGGATGACGCTGCCGGGCGCCGGACCGCGAGAGATTGCAAACTGCTTTCGCCATTGTGTTGTGGCACGTTAGTTGCCATTCGTTGCAGCGCGGGACGCTCAAGGGCGATTGCTAAACCAGGGCTTCTTGCAGATAACGGAAGGGTCGCTGGCGGGAGGTGCCTCATTTCGGGCAATCAGTGGGTGATTTCGGGCGCGTCGCTGCAAGACTGGAACTTAGTGTCCGCGATTCAACAGAGCCTGACCTGCAGCGCTGCTGTGCTGCTGAACCTTGTCCTGAATGCAATCCAGGCAATGCCTTGGGGGCGGCGAAATCACGCTGCGTACGCGCCAGGCGGATGGTTCCGCACTCCGCATGATTCATGTATTTCTGTGCTCCCGCGTGCAAACAAAAGTTCGACCAAAATCCAGCTCAGTACGCCGGGAAGTCTGCATAGATTATTAGAGGCGATCCCTTTTTTGATACAACTTTTCGGAGTTCATTCCCTACGGGCGAGGAGGATGTGTGGCCAGGAAGAGTGCAATTCTTTTGGTCGCGCTTATTGCGACTGTGTTGCCAATAGAGGTGGGCGGGCAATCCGCGCCAGGCAAACCGACTGCCACGGTTCACGTTTATAAAGCTCCCACTTGAGGGTGCTGCGGCCGCTGGGTAAAGCACCTGCAGGCTGCCGGGTTCTCAGTTGAGACCGAGAATATTCCCAACTACGATGACCTTGATGTTCATGACAACGTGCCCGCATCGTTACATTCGTGTCACACCGCCAAAGTTGGCAAGTACATCGTTGAAGGACACGTCCCAGCCGCTATTATCAGGCACCTGCTGGGCCAGAAACCGGGAGACATCGCGGGCATAGGTGTAGCAGGCATGCCGGCCGGTTCACCCGGGATGCCATCGTCCACACCGGTTGCGTACGACGTAATCGCGTGGCGATCCTCGGGAGCTACGTTTGTTTACGCAACCGTCGGGAGTCATGGCAGAATCGGTTATCAAGGCGAGCGGTAGGCAAGCTCGGTCGCAACGCTGGGTGTGATTTCAGATCTGCAGCCCGGTAGTCGGCCTGCCTTGCATCGGGAGCGCGAAGCCGCCGCAGAGCTCCGAAAATTAATTGAGCACCGCGGCGTGGTGGCCAGTGATGCGGTCGGTGCCGTCGCGCCGTTACAGCTGGCGAGAACATAGGCCGCAATGGGCGATAAAGACAACGCGACGGCGGCTGCCGAAAGGCCTACCTCGGCGCCAATCGAGCCGGCGATCGCCGCGTGTCGTGCTGGAACAGCGCCAGGATCTTGATGGGTTTCTATGGTGGCAGTTACAGCGATAAGGGCACGTTTGTCGCCCAGGACAATTACCTGCCGAATTTCATCCTTCCAGCCATTCACCAAGGGCGGTGATTGGCGTCATGCCACATCAGGACCGTTAACGAACTCGGCGAATTCCCGAAAACGAACGAGTCGCGCAGAATAAAGTCGGCCAAAACCGTGGATTTATCGCGGTTCAGTCCTAGCATTCTTCATGCGCGATGCGGTAATCGGTCGCAAGGAGTTTTTATGCGGCGTTCATTTTCCTGCGTCCTTGTATTTCTCCTCTTGACCTCTCTCGTCTGTCTCTCACAACAAAGTGAAGTCCTGGAGTTCAACGTGATTGCCGGTCCTTCGTACCTGCACACGCCGTCGTTGAACCTGGCGCAACGTGGGTTCAATGGCGACTTCGCACGGAACGTACGGCCGTGGCTGTCGATTGGTTTCGATTTCAGCACCTTCACCGGAGACTCTTCGCTGCTGCCGAAGTACCTGAGTCCGGGAATGCAGGCGAAGTTAGCGGCTCTGCCACCTGCATACCAGGCGGTGGTGGCGGGCGGGATCCGCTACAGCAGTTCCACCTACACCTATCAATTCGGACCGCAATTCAATTATCGGAAGTTCAGAAAAGTAACGCCTTTTGTGCGCCCCGCACTCGGGCTGCTGCACACGAAAATCCAGACCTATCCGTCTCTCGCAGGTGCCCCGATTGTCCAGGGCCTGCTCGGCGGAAAGCTGTCTGATGCCGACACCTCGGTGTTTTACGGCTTCGGAGGCGGGGCCACCTGGGAGATCAACCCGCACTTTGGGCTGCGATTTACAACCGACTTAGCTCGCTACAACTTTTTCGGGCAACAGCTGAACGGTCCGCGGAATTCCGTGCGGTTCTCGGTGACCAGCAAGTTTGGGTTCGGAAGAGACATCCTGCGCAAGTAGCCACCGCTGACTGGGGAACGTTGTCCGCTGTCCAAGGACGCACCGGTTCGTCTACCGGTGTCCGACAGATGTGACGTGTAAAGAGCGGGACGTTATGAATCGGACCATCAACGACGTCTTCTTCTCGGCCGTCGATCGCGACCTCGACCGCGTCATGCTGTTCAAGCAGGGAGCAGAGTGGGCCGCCATCTCGTCTCGTGAACTGTACCGCAGGGTGATTGGGGCAGCGCGATCGTTGAGTAGTTGGGGGATTTCCTGGGGCGATCGCGTTGCCATCCTCAGCGAGAACCGGCCGGAGTGGGCGATCGCCGACTTTGCCACCATGCTGCTCGGGGCGGCTGACGTTCCCATTTACCCGACACTGACGGAAGAGCAGACCCTGGTCATTCTTCGGGATTCAGGCGCGCGCCTCGCCTTTGTGTCCACGGTCGAGCAGTTGAAGAAGATCATGGCCATCAAGCATCACACCGCCATCGAGAAGGTGGTGATCATGGATGCCGTCGAGACTGACGACGCCATTTCCATGCACCGGCTGACCTCGAACCCGGATTCAGGACGCGATCCTGAAATGGATGCGCGGGGAAAGTCGATTGGGCCCGAACATCTGGCCACGATTGTGTACACCTCGGGGACTACCGGAATTCCCAAGGGTGTGATGCTGACCCACGGAAACCTGGTGTCGAACCTGTTCTACGCCGAGGCTTACTTCCACTTTAAGCCAGGCCAGGTCGGGATTTCGTTCCTGCCGCTATCGCACGTCACCGCCCGTCATCTGGATTATGTGCTGTTCAACAGTGGCGCGACCATCGCCTACTGTCCTGGCTTCACGCTCATGCCGCAATATTTGACCGAGGTCCGCCCCACCATCTTCGTCGGAGTGCCGCGGGTGTACGAGAAGCTTCGCGACCGCGTGCGCCATCAGACCTCCGCCGGCTTCAAGCGGAAAATTTACGATTGGGCGCTGCGCGTCGGCCGTTCTCATCGGGACGAAATCCTGGCCGGCAAACGGCCGGCTGCCCTGAGCTGGAAACTGGCCGATGCGCTCCTTTATTCGAAGGTCCGCAAAGCGATGGGAGGAAGGGCGCGGGTTTTTGTCTCCGGGGGCGCGGCCTTGGGTCGGGATTTGGCTGGCTGGTTCGCGGACATCGGCATCCGCATTCATGAAGGCTACGGGCTCACCGAAACGTCGCCCGTTATTGCCATCAACCATCCCCGGGCCCACCGGCTGGGGACGGTGGGCAAGGTTCTGGCCAACCTGGAATGCAAAATTGCCCCCGATGGTGAAATCCTGGTGCGCGGACCGTCCGTGTTCAAGGGATATTGGAACCAACCCGAGGAGACCAGCAATGCGTTGCAGGATGGCTGGTTCCACACCGGGGACATCGGACATCTCGACGCGGATGGATTCCTAGCCATCACCGACCGGAAGAAAGACCTGCAGAAAACTTCGGGCGGGAAATTCATCTGTCCGCAAGCCATCGAAATGAAGTTGGCCGGCAGTTCGATGGTGGCGTATGCAGCGGTGTTCGCGGACGGCCGAAAATTCGCTTCGGCAGTGCTCGCGCCGGAATTCACCGAACTGGAACAGTGGGCGCGGGCCCAGGCGATGACGTATGGAGACCGCCAGCAACTGATCGCTCACCCCAACGTGCAGGCTCTGTTCGAGGAGATTGTGGCTGAGGTGAACAAGAGTCTCGCGCAATACGAGACCATTAAGAACTTCGTGCTCGTGCCGGACGAGTTCACGATTGCTGACGGCCAGCTTACCGCTTCCATGAAGATGCGGCGCCGGGCTGTCGAACAGCGGTATCGCAGACAGATCGAGGCCCTCTATGGCACTGCCGCCCGCACTGAGAACCTCAGTCCGGTGGAACAAAAAACCTAACCTGCTCACTGCGCGGGAGGCTTTTATGAGATTGTTCGGCAACTGGCTGGCTGTCATTGTTTTCGTCTTGGCATCGATGTTGGATGTATCCGCCGCCACCCTGGCCGGGGTAACGCTGCCCGATACGGTGCAGGTCGGGAGTACTCACCTGGTGCTCAACGGCTTGGGCTTACGCAAGAAATTTGTGGTCAAGGTATATGTGGCGGGACTTTACCTGGAGCAGAAGTCGTCGGATGCAGACACCATTCTTCGGGCCGAGGCGCCCAAGCGCATCGTCATGCATTTTCTGCGCGGCGTGAGCAAGAAGCAGATTGCGGACGCATTCGACGAGTCGCTGACCAACAACGCACCGACTGCAACTAAGACCTTGAGGGCCGACGTCGACCGTATGCTCGCCGCTCTGGAGCCGGTCAACGAGGGCGCCCAAATGGTGTTCACCTATCTCCCAGGTCAGGGGACGACCCTCACGATTGACGGCCGGGACAAGCTGACGATCGCTGCTCCCGCTTTTGGCCCGGCAATCATGTCCGTCTGGCTGGGGCCGAAGCCACCGAACGCGGATTTGAAAACCGGCCTGCTCGGGCAAGGCCATTGATTGGCCCGCAGCACGAATCATTAGACACGTCCAGTGTCACAGCCCTTTGCATAGCCATTGTTTCGCCTGTGCGCGACTGGCTTGCTCTGCGCAGGGTCTGGTGATCTACGTCACAGATGCGTGTTCGGCAAGATGGCTATACTAGGGTGGTTTTTCAACCGGACCCTCTGAGCCAACGTTATCTGGCTGGTCACAGCTTTCCTTAGCGAGAATTGCCATGTCTGCTTGGCGCTTTCTGCTCCGAAATATTGTTCCCCAGGAACGCGAAACACCGCGTCTGGACCGTGGTTGGATCATCGCCAACCACAAGCTGGTCTCATTTCATGCCGCGTTCCTGACATCGCTGCTGAGCATCTCCACCCACGTGGCGTCGCGCTTCGATGTGGTGCGGCAGATGTTTCTCAGCGCTGAAGTGCTGATCTCGGCCAGCATGTGGTACCTGGCGTGGCATACCAACATTGCCGTCCACGAGATTGGGCATTACCTGGCGGCGGTGCGCACCAGCAACCTGCGGCCGGAGCTGGCTGCACCGGCACAGGTAAAGCTTAAGCAGGGCAGGTTGGCGCGTTGGAAGTGGTACGCCGAAATGTTCGTCAAGATTCCGTACGGGCGTTTCGCGGGCGTGAACAAGGAAGCGGGCAGTTTCCATCCCAGCGTCAAGACCCAGAACCTGGCAGTGTCGGCGGCGGGACCGAAAGCCAGCCTGCGGCTGTGCGAAGCCACATTGCCGCTGGGCATGATCCTGGTGGCGCTCGGCTTGCTGGTCGGCGCAGGAACGGGCGAGTTCGCGGTGTATGCGGGCCGCTTGCTGTTCACCGTGGGCGTGGTGGCGATGTTCGATTTCCTGATTGCCGATCCGGGCAAGTACAAGGCATTTCGCAACCGGGAGCGGGAAGCGGCAGCACGCGCGGCGGGAGTAAAAGCGGCGGAACCGGAACGGGCTGCGGAGGCGCGCGCGGTGAACCCCTCCGAGTTGCGGCGCAAACTGCGGCTGCACCGGTTGCAGGAAGTGGAACTCAAGAACGGCACGATCGTGTTTGCCCCGTGGGAGTTCCGCAACTCCATCATGGGCGGTCGACATACCGAGGAGATGGGCGGGAATTTGAGCTTCCAGGAATTCATGTTCCTGCCGCTCACCGCGCGCGACTACATCGAGGCGCAACGGGTCACCAACATGCTGCAAAGCCGTGCGATCCAGATCATCCAGGATTCCGAAGGGCTGAACTTCGTCGGCATCGGGCTGGAAGGCGGCATTGTTGCGTCCTACGCCAAGCAGGCCGGCGACATCCTGCCGGAAGAGCGGGCGCTGCGCGTGGCCGTGCAGGCGATTGAGCAATGCGGCTTCGTGCCCGACCGCGACGTGGTGCTGGCCTTGGATCCGGCGGCCAGCGAGCTGAGCAATGCCTACCGGGAAAAAACGGGAGAAAAGGAATCGGTGGGACAGTACCTGTTTTGGCGGGCCGAAGATCCCAAGGTGATGACCACCGATGAACTGGTGGAGCTGTACACGGCCTGGGTGAAGAAGTATCCCATCGTTTCCCTGGAAGACGCGTTCGCCGAAGACGATTACGAGGGCTGGAAAAAGCTGATGAAGAGGTTGGACGACGAAATTCTCATCATCGGCGACGACCTGGTCACCACCAAGGACTCCACCATCCGGCGCTGCGCCGAAGAGGGACTGATCAACACCGCGCTGATCAAGGCCAACCAGATCGGCAGCATGAGCGAGACCCTGCTGGCAACGCGCACGGCGAAACAGATGAACCTGGCGCTGGTGGTGTCGCACCGGTCCAAGTCGCCCAACGAGGTGATGGAGGCCGATATTGCATTCGCCGTGGGAGCGCTCGGATTGAAATGCGGCGGCGGCGCCAACACCGAACGCTTGGTGAAGTATGGCAGGATCGTGGAGTTAATGGAGATCGCTAAGAAGGGCTCGAAGGTCACGCGCAAACTCGATCCGGATCTGCGGATCGCCGATATTTTCGCGCACGAAGAGCCGACCAACGCCGGCATCCCCACCGTCGGCGTCACCGTGATGCTGGACAACGGCATGAAATTCTCGGCTGCCACGCCGCTGGGCACCTCGGCGGGGACG
Source organism: Terriglobia bacterium (assembly GCA_963797035.1). Taxonomy (GTDB): domain Bacteria; phylum Acidobacteriota; class Terriglobia; order Terriglobales; family Acidobacteriaceae; genus JAIQGF01. The sequence goes on along the minus strand of CAWCOC010000011.1, from coordinate 233,749 downwards.
GACGAGGCCATCCACCTGGTGGACAGCATCATCGAGGCCAATCCGCTGACCCGAAAGTTCCCCCAGTACTTCGTCTACAACGAACGGGAGAAGACGTACAAGTTCGCTTCGAACGTCAAGGCGGAGACGCTGACAAAAGAAAGCGCCGACCTGGCGGAGCTTTGGGTACGCGCCAAACGGTACGGCGGCAAGGGCTGCCTGAATGCCGTGGCGAACGTGACGGAAGTGGTGGCGCCGCGCTTCCTGGGACAGAAAATTTCATCGCTGGGATCGCTCGCCGACATTGACCGTGAGCTGCTGCTGATGGAGCTGGACCTGGCAATCAAGCGCGGGAAAATCGGCAGCGACGCGCCGGCGGAGGAAAAGATCGCGATCATGCAGCGCAAGGCGAATCTCGGCATGAATGCGGTGCTTTCGCTCTCGCTGGCGCTGGGACGGCTGGTGGCGGCGCGCGATGGGTGCGAACTGCCGGAGGTGCTGCGCGATATGGAGATGACCATCGACCGGGATGTTCTGTACGGGATTAAGCAGGCGGCCGCGGTTGCAGCTCCGGTGCGAGTGTAGTTCGGGTGCGGTCGTCCCCCAGAACTCAGCCAACCCAGCAAAGGGCTAAACATCGTCCGGTTGGGGCAGCTGCAGGCCTTCGGTCTCGCAGATTTTCTGTAACTCGGCAATCGACCACGCGGCGCGGAAGTTGTAAAAAGCGTGGTACGGCTGCTGAAGCAATTCCATGACGCGTCCTGCCTGGGGATCGCACCACTCGGGCAGGGCGGCACGGGCTTGGTCAAGCGGTGCGCCGCTGAGCTTCAGCGTGATCAGGGAGTGCACAAATCCAGGATGAAGTGAGAGCTGGTCGAGACCTTCCTTCAGGATTTGCTTGCGCGCCTTCAGAACTTTTCGCTCGCCGACGTTGTGCAACACCTGCAGGTACTTCTCAAATAGCACCCATTCATTCACCAGCAGCGCGATCTGGAGTGGCGCAAAGCTCTTCCAGAATGCCACCGGATATCGCAATGCGAGAAAGCGCCCGAGCATGAACGCGCCGGCCTCGTACCCGGATATGCGCTCTGCGGCGCATTTGGCGAGCGCCGCCTTAAAGAAGCGCACCTTGCGGTCCAGGGTCAGCATTTCGAAGACATTGCTCTGACCGAGGTGGTCGCCAATATCGCTCTTCAGCACCTCTTCCATGTAGAGGGTCTCGCGCTCGTCGAACCAGGCATTCACCAATTGGCGCGCGTCGTCGGATTCGGCGCGCAGCTCGAAATTCACCAGCCGCGTGACCTCGCTCAGGCTGGAGATTTTGTCGGCGGTCAGGCCGCGGACTAACTGCTGGTAGTAGCGATAGGCATAGGCCACCGCCGCAAACTCCTGGGTTTCGTCGGCATTTTGCTCGGGATGCTCGCCCTTCATGTAGAGCAGCAGCCGCGCCGGGGTGAACTTCGCCTGGCCGCGGAACACCAGGTTGCGGCGCGACGAAATCGTGATCCAATCACCTTCCCGGACAACATCGCCGGAGAAGTTCATCAGGCGGCCATCGGGACAGAGCGTCACTCCGTACTTTTCCAGGTTGAGGAGGGCGGGAATGCCGAGGCTCTGGCAGATGGTGACCACGTGTACGGCGGCGGAGGTGAGACTGAGCACGGCATCCACCTCGCGCATGACGACCGTATCGGTGGGCACGAAAGTTTTCTTGCACAAGCAGACTTTCTCGTCCCGAGTTTTCGCGCTCAGCGCCGCGTCGCCGGTGAAGTACACGCGGGCGGATACGGCGGAGCGAGGCAAGACGGCGAAGCCCTGCGAGAAGGGCGTCAAGGTACTGAAGTTATCCTGGTCGATGGTGTCGCTGGTGAGCTGCTTGAGGTGGTAAGGACGGACCAGTTCGGTGACCCGCTTGCGCGAAACCACGCCCGACTTGTGCATGTCCACCACCGAGATCAGGGCCGCGCGCCCTGCCATGCCGGTCTCATTGAGTTGCAGCAGGGCAAACCACTGATAGCGTCGGGTGGCTTCGACCGCAAACTCGATCGTCACGGGCGACTCGAATTCGCGCTCCAGTTCGGGCAGATGGGGCAGAAAGTGATAGACGGCGGGGAACGTGTCCTTCACCGCCTGCTGGTCCTCAAACGTGGTGGTCTTGAACTCGGCCGTGCCAGTCATCATTTCTTCGCCGAAGATGTTGCGCGCGGACTGCAGCTCCACTCCTACGCCGGTGCGGGTGTCGCGGCTGGACAGAACGCCGGCGTAGGCGTTCTCGTGGCGCACCGAACACACCATTTTCTGCAGGATAAGGCTGGGGAAATGCTCCGTGCCACGGCGGAGGGCGGCAACCAGGTCGTGGTTTTCTTCGAAATCCTTGTACGCCTGCCGGGCCAGAAAGGCGGCTTGCTCGAATGGGTCATCAATGAGGCTACGGTTGGTGTGCCGGATAGCGTCGGACATCTGGTCAATCAGGCGCATCACCTTATCGGATCCAAGGTCGGGCCGGACGGAAGCGACCTGCGACTTGGCCACCTCAAGGCAAGCGCACAGATTGCGCAGCGTGTTCAGGAACATCTTGTGCGCGGGCTCGGCCCCGTAGGTTTTCCGCAAACACGGCAAGGTGCGCTCCGTAACTCCGACATTAAGAAACGTGTCCATGACGCCGGGAAGATAATGCGGAGTGGCGCAGCGGATGGCGAACACCAGCGGATCACCGGCGCCCAGCGACTGCATGGTGAGGATTTCCAGTTGCGCGATGGCATCGGCGAGATGGCGCTCGAAATCGGCGAAGCCTTCGGTGTAGGCGGCGGCGGTGAGCACCACGAAATCGGGTACGGGGTATCCCTGTTGCGACAGTCGAAGCAGCGTCAGCCCTTTCTGGCTGATGTCGCGTTCGGAATGGTTTCCTGTGCTGGTGCAGGGCACCACCCAGCGGGTTTCGGCAGGCGCCGGCTGTTGCGCCGGTGTGGTCAGCCATGGATATTTCTCGAGTGCGGCTTTCAGCGCGGCAGCAGCAGCGGGCTCGCCGCGGCGGGCATTGATGATCAGGGCAAGATGGGCGCGCGCCTGCTGGTCGTCGTCTTGACAAAGCAGTGGGATATCGATCTCACTGGCGACAATGCTGCCGCTCGCGTCGTCCTCCAGGTCAAAGTCGACCACCGGCGGCAAGTAACCTGGGCGGTTGGGGGAGGAAGTGTACCGCTCGTTCCGAAAGCGCCGGCTGTGCTGGTTGAAGTAGTTGCCCCGCACGCGAAAATCGCGGATTTCGCTTGCCGACAGTCGTTCCATGCGGCCATTCTAAGTGCTTGAGCTGCCAGAATCTGTGACCGATCTCACTGAAGCACCGCGCCCGCGCCAAATCCCGGTCAGCAAGGTAACCAATAGGAATTCTGCTGCTACCCGGGATATACTGGCCAGAATCGCTCGGCGCTGGGCAAGGAGCCGAGCTTTCTGCTGGGTTTTGGTACCCGGACCCTTCTTCGCGGTGTTCCATGGACCAACGAGATCCTAAGACCTCCTCGGACGATGCAACCATCGGCGCTTTCAGTTCTCCCTCCGCGACGGCGAGCAGTGGCGGCTTCGGGAACGCGCCGGGAACTCCGCAGCCGGGCAGTGGTCCAGGTTCGGCGGTTACCAACATCAACCTGAACCTCAATGCCATCCTGAACCCGGGAACAGTGTTGGGCGGGCGGTATGAGATTCTGCAGATTTTGGGCTTGGGCGGCATGGGCGCCGTTTACAAGGCGCAAGACCGCGAACTCGATCGCACCATCGCGTTGAAGGTGATCCGGCCCGATTTGGCGAGCAATCCCGAGGTCCTGGCGCGGTTCAAGCAGGAGTTGCTGACCGCCCGCCAGGTGACCCACCGCAACGTCATTCGCATTTTCGATATCGGCGAAGCCGAGGGCATCAAGTTCATCACCATGGAGTACCTGGTGGGCACCGACCTGCGCGCCTTGCTGGCGGAGCGCGGCAAGCTTCCGCCGGAGGAGGCCATGGACATCATCCAGCAGGTGTGCGCCGGACTGCAGGCGGCGCACAGCGAGGGGATCATCCATCGCGATCTGAAGCCCGGCAACATCATGCGCGATCCCCAGGGCCGCGTGTCGGTGATGGACTTCGGCCTGGCGCGCTCGCTGCAAGCCGATGGCATGACCCAGACCGGCGCCATGCTGGGCACGGTCGAGTACATGTCGCCGGAGCAGGCGCGGGCGGAAAAACTGGATGCGGGCTCCGATATCTTTACCATCGGCCTGATCCTGTACGAACTGTTGACCGGCAGAATGCCGTTCAAGGCCGACAGCGCCATCGCCAGCCTTTTGAAACGAACGCAAGAGCGAGCCGTCCCGGTCAAAGACCTGGATCCGACCATTTCGCATTCCTTGAGCGACATGGTCGCAAGATGCCTGGAGCGCGATCCCGCCCAGCGCTACCAGAGCGCGCAGGAGATGTTCGACCGCATCGACGAGATTCGCGGCCGGCGTCCAGCCTCCATCTATCCGCCCGTTCCGGCGGCCATTTCCAAGCGAAAGCCATGGCTGGCCATCGGCATCGGCGCGGTCGTTTTGCTGGTGGCGGTGATCGGGATCAGTTTTTTCGTGCGCTCGCGGCCGGCCAAGATGGCAGCGCACCAGCCGGTCAGCGTGCTGGTGGCCGATTTCAGCAACCATACCGGCGATCCCATTTTCGATGGAACCCTGGAGCCGATGTTCAACGTTGCCCTGGAAGGCGCCAGCTTTATCAATGCCTACAACCGAGGCAACGCCCGCAGGCTGGCCCAGAAATTACCGAATCCCACCGACAAGCTGGATGAGCAACCCGCCCGGCTGGTGGCGCTCAGCCAGGGCATTAGCGCGATTGTCACGGGCGAGATCAGCCGGCGGGGCGATAGCTATAGCGTCTCGGCCATGGCCTTGGATGCGGCGACCGGCAATGTGCTTGCCAAGGCAGAGGAAAAGGCCGCCAGTAAAGATGAGATTCTGAGCACTGTTCCCAAGCTGGCAGCCCCCATTCGCCAGGCGCTCGGCGACAATACGCCGGAGTCGGTCCAGTTCCAGAAGGCCGCGGGGGCATTTACGGCCGCGTCTTTGGAGGCCGTGCACGACGACTCGGTTGGATTGGAACAGCAGTTTGCGGGCAAGAGTGAAGAGGCGTTGCGGCTGTTCGCCAAAGCCGTCGAGCTGGACCCGAACTTCGCGCGCGCCTATGCCGGCATGTCCGCCGTGTCCAGGAATATGGGGAGACCGCAGGACGCCGAAAAGTACATCAAGTTGGCCATGGAACACATTGACCGCCTAAGCGAGCGCGAACGTTATCGGGTGCGCGGCGGATACTACATTGCGACGAGTAACTGGCAGAAGTGCGTTGAGGAGTACAGCGAACTCGTCAAGCAGTTTCCCGCGGACAACACCGGCCACATCAATCTTGCCGCCTGCTACCAGCAGATGCGGAACCTGCCCAAAGCGATTGAAGCCGGGCGTCGAGGGGTCGAGATTGCCCCCAAGGGCGCGTTTCAGCGCATTAATCTTTCTTTCTATTATTCGTACGGCGGCGACTTCAAGAGTGGCGAGCAGGAGGCGCGGGCGGCCCTGGAACTCGCTCCTTCATCCGAGCCGGGCGTTCTCGCGCTGGCAGAGGCGCAATTGGGGCAAGATCAGCTTTCGCAGACCGTGGAAAGCTACCAGAAGCTCGAGAAGTTGAGCGCATCGGGCGCGTCCATGGCCAATATCAGTGTTGCCGATTTGGAGTTGTACCAAGGCCGTTACGCAGATGCAGTGCGACTGCTCGAGCAGGGCGTGGCGGCTGATCTGGCAGGCAAGAACCCTGAGAATGCCGCTGACAAATTTGCCGCCTTGGCCCGCGCCGAGCTGGTGCGAGGGCAAAAGGGCGCTGCGCTGGCGGCGGCTGACAAGGCATTGGCGAACAGCAAGTCAATAAAAATCAGGTTTCTCGTGGGCCAGATCTTTGCCGAACAAGGGCAGTTGGCCAAGGCGCAACAGCTGGCTACCAGCCTCGGTTCTGAGCTGGCGGCGGAGCCGCAGGCCTACGCCAACATCATCGAGGGAGACTTGGATCTGAAGCGCGGCGACGCACGCCAGGCAATCAAGGCGTTTACTGAGGCCAATAACCTGCTGGACACCTGGATTGGCCATTTTGAGCTTGGCCGCGCCTACCTGGAGGCCGGGGCCTTCGTGGAAGCAGACGCGGAATTCGAGCGCTGCATCAAGCGCCGCGGCGAGGCGCTGGAATTGTTCATGGACAACGTGCCCACCTATAACTATCTTCCTGCGGTCTATTACTACCAGGGACGCGCGCGGGAAGGCCTCAAGAGCCCGGGGTTCGTGGATTCTTATCGCGCGTATCTGAGCATCCGCGGGCAGGCTGGCGAAGATCCACTGCTCGCTGAAATCCGGCGGCACCTCGGTCAATAAGAATGCCCGGCAATAATTGCCGGGCATATTCGCGATTCGACTGCCTTCTCGTAGTTGTCTCCTACTGCAACTTGATCCCGGTGCGTTCCACCTGTCCGTTGTCCAGATCCAGCTCCAGAACGTAACAGGGTTTACCGGTAGCAGGCGGAGTCACTTTGGTGTCCCAGTTGAACACAAACTGGCCGCTCGAGAACTTCAACGAGCTGTTTCCTTTTGTCGTGGTTGGCGAGAGCAGCACTTTGCCAGGTACCGTGCAGCTGTTGTTCAACGAGCAGGACGCATAGATGTTCACTTGCGTGGTCCGGCAGCTCCCATCTGACAAAGTAGCAAACGGGCCGACAGCAACCAGCGTATTTACGTTCGTGTTGGTGATAATCGTGCCGCTGCTGGTTTGCAGCGTCCACTTGGCCGTGATCGATTTGGTCGCGCTGGCCGTGCCGGAGTACGAGCCGGTATTAGGCGGGTCGGCGGTCGCCAATGGGGAGTAGAACCCGGTGAACTTGTAAGGGGCTGCCACTTTCAGCGCAGTCCTCTCCACTTGTCCGCTGTCCAGGTCCAATTCGATCACGTAGCACCCGGCTGCTAACGAGTTGGTACCCCAGCTGTAGGTGAACTGATTGTTCGATGTGTTGAACGTAAACGTGCTCCCCTGGGCGGTTGTACCGAGAGAGTACAGGCTTGAAACCGCATAGGGATAAGTTCCCGAATGGTTGAAAAACACCGGCACAGACCCGGGTAGCGGGCAAGCTCCACCCACCAGCGGCACCGGACCGATGGCTTGAAGCGTGTTGACATCCGGGTTGCTGACGTAACTGCTATCGGCCTGCAACTGTAATGTCCACAGGACTGGAATGGTATTCCCGACGAGGAACGTGCCGGAGTACGAGCTATCAGAGGCTAGGCTGAGTGGCGTAAGGAATCCGGTAAAGTCGTACGGCGGCGCGCACACCGACACTGGCGCCCCGGGCGCGGTATTGGACTGGCTGCTCTCTTGCGGCGGATCGGTGCCTGCCAGGACTGCCGTCACAAAATACGAGTAGGTGTTCGGGCACGTGACCGTCTTGTCGTTGTACGCAATCGTGGTATCGGAGGTGCCAGGAACAGAGAATTTCTTTACGAAATCGCCTCCGTTATCCGAGCGGTAGATGTTGTAGGAGGCGATTTGCCCAAACGGCTTGTCCCAGGTCAGCTGTATGTACCGGGGAGCAGGGGTCGCGATCACCGTGGCCGCCAGGTTCTTCGGAGGGTGAGTGACAGAGTTCGCCGCGTCGTAAGTGAACTCGCCCGCCCCGCCATTGACGAAACCTCCGCCGCCGTTCACGAAGCCGCCGCCACCATTCACGAACCCGCCGCCGCCGTTAACGAAGCCTCCGCCGCCGTTGACGAACCCTCCACCGCCGTTGACGAACCCGCCGCCACCATTCACGAAACCACCGCCGCCATTGACGAAACCGCCGCCGCCGGCAACCGTCAAACTCCCGGTGGCGCCAACCTGCCGCGCGTCAACGTTGTTCCAGTCGTTGTAGCCGCGCAACCCATACGGTGGCGCCGGAATGCTCAGGACCTCGAACTTGCCATCGAAATTGATATCCAGCTTGCCGTTTGGATCAAGATAGTTGCTGATCGACCAGGGAAGCGACGCAGTAGGACCAGTCCAGCGATACATCGGGTGGTCGGGATCGCTGGTCACCAGCGGGGTGCCGTCGCAGTGTGAATTGGCCGGAGTCCCCACCCCATTCTGCGCAGTGAGTGCGTACCACTGCGTATTCAAGTAGCTCGTCGGTTGAGGTGGCACGTCGATCGAGGTTAGCGCCATTACTCCAAGCAGGCTGTCTTCGCTAAGCGGAACCAGTTGCTGACCGGAATAGTCCGGCACACTGGCCACCACCGGGTTTCCGTTTGCATCCTGCGTAGGTTTGTCCAAAAGGTCCACTTGGAACAGATAGTTCATCACACTCTGCAGGTTGGGCTTGCAGTTGGCTTCGATGGTCGGCGTGTAGTCGTTGTTACCGGCTGCGAGCTTGTCAAAATAGAAACCGCCATGGGTCAAACCAAATGCATGCCCGAGTTCATGCATGAACGTCCCAGCCTGCACGGCGTCCGTAGTTCCATCGGCGCCCCAGCCACCGAGCGTGATGACGGAGTTGGATCCGCCGACGTCGGAAACGCCGGAGCTGGTGCCGGCCAGTCCAGTAGCAATCGCCAGGTTCGGGTCGGTGAACCTGGAGTAGTTCGCACTTTTTGAGCTGCCTCCGACGTTGACCGTAAATTTGTAAGGTCCTGGCGCGGTGTTGCTGCGACTGCAATCGTTGGCGGTTTTCGTTACCGGGTTTTTGGGGCAAGTGACACTGGTGACCAGATAGGTGCCATTGAGGAAGGGATTGCTAATCGCGCCATACACGGTAACGCGGCCATTCCCGAGATTTGAGTTAACCGCAAGCCCATGCGGAACTGACGTGCTGAACGTGACCGTGTTGCCGGATTGCGAAACAGCTGTCACAGTCTGGCTGACAAAATCCCAATTCGGAGCTCCTAGCCGGTCGCCGAAGAGGACGTAATGGTAACTGTCCTTGAGCGCGGGATTGAAACGGCGCACGCAGGCTGAGGGGTTTTGTTCGCATTGCGCTTCCGTCAATCCGCCGAGCGGTTGGGTCTTGAGGAACAGAAATCCTGGCGTCCAGATCACCACACCCGGTTGCCCCGGGTAGGCGCAGTATTGGGCCGGGGTTCCGCCGCTGGCTGGGATATCAGTGCAGGCTTGAGCCGGGCCGCCGGAGGCCTCGTCGATCTCGTGTCCGGTGCCGTAGTGCAGGTAGATGTGGTGCGCCTGCAAGGCATTTTGCACCATCGTCAAGGCGTTGGCATTGGGTGCAAAGGAAGGCTGGCTCCCGTTGACCATGTAGTCGAGCTGGATGAAGACGTCTTTGTTCGGGGGCGTAGCGCCGGGCTGATGCACGCCTGGAAGATCGACAGGCTGGCCAGTTCCGACGTCCCTGTAACCTCCGTTCTGCTTCCAAACGTCAAGTAGACCGTCGCCGTCGCTGCTCTGAACCGTGGTGCTGAAGATGACGGCGCCCCACGACACGCAACCGCCCTGGTTGCTGTTCGGCACTACCTGGGTTGTTTCCGCAGTATCGAACGAAGGCAGCGCAGAATTGATCAAGGTGCTTACATTCCACGTCGGATTGTCCCAGGAACCGCCATAGAAGCCGAAGAAGGGGGCGGTTCCCGGGGCGTTAAGTGCAGTAGGGGTTCCATTGCCAAACAATACCTGTTCGTACTTGTTCGATTGGCCATTGCCCACGATATGGGTCAGCCTCGCGAACGGGCTAATCGTTTTGGGTTGATAGAATCCCTCGATTGACTGGCTCATGGGCGCCGAGCCGTTGGTCGGCGAGAAGGCGCCGTCATAGATGACGACTGCGTTCAATGGAAAACTTGGTGACAACACGCGGTAAACCAGAACCAGCGTTGCGCCCAAGGTCAGAGGGGCGGAGCCGTTGCTTCCGCTGTCGGGCAACTGTACCTCATACGATACGTTAGCCTGGACGTTTCCGTTGGCGTCTTGCGCCAGCAACCCAAGCACGTCAGCGCGATAGGGTTGCATCGTCTTGGTTCCGTTGGAGCCGCCCGCACAGCCCCCCTGGCTCCAGGCAACGGGGCCATTGGTGCCGGAGCTCACCAGCGGCACTCCCGTGATGCTGTAGCCGGTGGAGGGTCCATTGGCTACCAGCGGCCGGAAAAATCCATTCTTCCCGGAACCCGGCGCCTGGGAAGCTTCCACCGTCTCCCAATAAAGAAAGGCGGCGACAATCTGGGCGCCGGCAGGAACCGAGTTCGTGCCGGAAATGCCGGGCGAAATATATGTGTTTGGCGCAGTGCCCGGGATACTGATGGTTCCCGTCGCAAATCCGCCTTGTCCTGTTCCCGCCAGGCCCACGCCGCCAACCACGTAATCGCCGGTGACGAAGAAGTTATTTTCAAATTTCAGGGCATCTTGCGCGAACCCGGATGTCGCCAGCAGCGCCAGGAAGACGCACACGTACACGAAGTGGAGCTTCCGCATAATACTTCTCCTCACACGGGCGCTAGGGCACCTGGGAAATTGACCTGTTTATGAAACTGGGCACGAGAAAGGTGATTACTTCTGGTAACGGAATTGTTAACCGTAGTTGCTCGATTGTCAATGGGCGCTGGGTTTAGGTCCCCTGAAAGGCCGCGCCACGTCTATATCTTCTCGGAATTTGTAGAAATAGGCCGCAATGAGAAAAAGGTAAAAGTGCCGTAACGGACAGTTTCCCAACAGCGTTTGGCCCGCGCCAAACCGCCTGCCGCTTAGCCTCGTTTTCGGACGTCGCGATCGATTGCTTCGATGAATCGATACAACGCGAAGCAGCAAGCCAGCAGAATTCCGGAGATGATCGCCGCGGGCAACGCGGCTCCATGCCGGTTGGCGAGATAGGAATCGAGGGTGGCCGTCAGCAGCCAGATCTGCACGATCAGCAGCACCACGATCAGCGACATGGCGCCGGTGATTGCGTTCAAGCCCCGAGCCTGAGGCGGGATTTTCAGCGGATCGTTAGCCATGCTCAGGCTTCCTCGATGCCGGTTGCGACCAGTTCATCGCCGCGCGTTTCCAATTCAATCCGGGGCAGCGGCCGGGTGGGCGGCCCCGCCAGGACGCTGCCGTCAGTCACCGAAAAAATTCCTTTGTGGCACGGGCACTCCAGCCGATTGTCCTGCCGCGAGTAGTACACCGCGCAGCTCAGGTGAGTGCACTTCTGGCTGTAAGCCACGTAGGTCTCCGGCCCGGTGCGCACCATGATGCAGTGGTCCTGCGCAGTGGGATAGGTGAACAGCTTGACCTCTCCCACCGCAATCTCTCCGCTGCGGCCGATCACCTGCCGCGGAGCCGCCGCCGACTTGCCCGCGAACCACGATTTCACGAGGATCCAGGCCTGCCCAGCGAACATGGCGAGGCTGGTCAAGACCAGGAACTTGGCGAACTGCCGCCGGTTCACGTAGCGTTCGTCCGCGGCGTGAACGCTGAACTCGTCCTTCCACAATGGGCTGCTCGCATCCCGCGGGCTCATGCCGTGTCCTCTCTTTCCCAGATGTAGTCGGCCACGTCCAAGCTGAGGGACCCGAACTGCTCGGGAATCATCATCGCGACTTTGGTTTTCACGCTCTGCTGGCCGAAGTGGAAGACGTTAGTAGGCTTCGTCCGGCGCTTGGCCGCCTCCTCGGCCGGAATGTAGGCCAGCGCCTGGCTGGGACACACCGTGGCGCACATGGGACGTTTGCCCACCGACGTGCGGTCATAGCACATATCGCATTTCATCATCTGCTGCTCGGGTTCCATCATCTTCGGAATCCCGAACGGGCAGGCGAGCACGCAATTGTTGCAGGCGATACAGCGCGGCTTGAGCGCCGAGTGCACAATGCCGTCCTCGCCCTTCTTGATGGCATCGGCGGGGCAGACTTGCGCGCACGTTGGTTCGTCGCAGTGCATGCAAACCATGGCGATGGTGTTGATGGTGTTCGGCCGGTCCAGGAAATCGAAGTTGATCATCGACTTCCCGCGGTGAGTTTCGCATTCCTCGCACGCCTGCAGGCACGAGCGGCATCCGATGCAACGCGAAGGGTCGACGTAGAACTCGTAGCCGAACACTAGTGTTCTCCCCTGCCGTTGCGGCGAGCTTCGCGATCATCGGCACCGGATTCGGGCGCGGCAGCTTTGCGAATGCGGCAGGCTGAGACTTTGAATTCCGGGATCTTGCTTCGGGGATCCAGCGTGCGGTGCGTCAGCCGGTTCGCGCTGCGCGTGCCCGGCCAGTGGTAGGGAATGAACACCGTGTCGGGACGGATGGTGCGCACCACCATGGCGGCAACCGTGATCTGGTCGCGGCGCGTCGTGACCGTCACCGGATCGCCATCCTTGATTCCGTGCTGCTCCGCAAGCCGCGGATGGATTTCGACGCGCGGCTCCGGATACTGCTCCACCAGCGCCCCGATGCGGCGCGTCTGCGTGCCGCTCAGGTACTGGCTGACCACGCGTCCGGTGGTGAGATAAACCGGGTAGTCCGCATCGACCGGATCTCCGCTTGGCCGCCAGGTCGTCACCTGGAAATGCGCTTTGCCGTCGCTGGTGTGAAACTTCTTGTCGGTGAAGAGGCGGGGCGTACCCGGATGGTCAAGCGAGGGACACGGCCAGAAGACACCCATTCGCGCATCCACTTTTTCGTAGGTGATGCCGTAATAATCGGCGACCCCGCCCTTGGAAGCGACCCGCAGTTCTTCCAGGATCTCGCGCGGCGAGCGGAAGGGGAACTTGTCGCCGCGTCCCAGCCGATGCGCCAAGTCGACGATGATCTCCGAGTCGCGTCGTGCCTGCCCCGGTGGCGTCACGCTCGCCTGCCAATGGATCACGCGGCCCTCGGCGCTGCACCCCAGGCCTTCCTCCTCTTCATGCAAGCTGCCGGGCAGCACCACATCGGCATAGCGCGCCGTCTCGCTCATGAAAAAGTCGATGACGCCGAAGAATTGCAGCCTGGTGAGCGCCTCGCGCGTGAAGTTGGAATCGGGCAGCGACACTAGCGGATTGAAACACAGCGAGAACAGCGCCTTGATCTCGCCCGCGTGGATGGCGTTCATGATCTCCTGCGCCGACAAGCCGGGCTGGGGCAGTTCGCTCTCCGCGATGCCCCAAACCTCCGCAATGTACTTGCGCGCCGCCGGATCGGTAAGCGAGCGCTGCCCGGGAAGCTGGTCGCACTTTTGTCCGTGCTCGCGGCCTCCCTGGCCGTTGCCCTGTCCGGTAATCATGGTTGGCCCGCAGCCCTCGCGCCCGATTTTCCCCAGCGCGAGCATGATGTTGATCACCGCAAGGCAGTTCTCCACGCCCTTCGACTGGTGCTCCAGGCCGCGCGCGTGCATGGCAATGGCGCGATCGCTCTTCGCCATCCAGTGCGCCGCCTTTTCGATCGCCTCAGGAGGAACTCCTGTCATCTCCGCCGCCGTTCTCGGGTCATAGGCCTGCACCGACTGCGCGACGTCGCTCCACCCGGTGGTGTAGTTGTCGATAAATTCGCGGTCCTCCAGGCGGTCGCGAACGATGACGTGCAGCATTCCCATGAGCAACGCCAGGTCGGTGCCGGGGCGGACCGGCAGGTAGAGGTCGGCATTGCGGGTGATCGGCGTCATGCGCGGGTCGGCTACAATCAGCCTTCCGCCATTGTCGCGGCAGCGCCAGATGTAGTCGGTGGTGATGGGCGCGCAGTCGCCGATGTTGGCGCCGATCACAAACAGAACTTCCGCCTTGGGAATGTCCTCCCAAGGTATCGTGCTGCGATCGACGCCGAAAGCCAGCTTGTAAGCCGTCCCCGCCGATACCATGCACAACCTGCCGTTGTAATCGATATGCCGCGTCCCCACCGCAATACGCGCAAATTTTCCCATCAGGTACGACTTCTCCGTCGAGAGCGAGGCGCCGCCGTAAATCGCGACGGCATCTCTGCCGAACTGTGCCTGGATGCCGCGAATCTGCTTGACCGTGAAGTCCAGCGCCTCGTCCCAGGTCGTAGGACGGAACCCCTGGTCACTGCGCATCAGCGGCTGCAAGAGGCGATCGGGATGCGACGATTGCAGGTAACGCTTTACTCCCTTCGGGCAGAGCATGCCCTTGTTAAACGGAAAATCCTCCCAGGGCTCGAAGCCGATGATGGTGTTTTCGCGGACCTTGAGTTGAATGCCGCATTGCTGGCCGCAGAAGCAGCAGTGGGTCTTGACCAGTTTTTCCGCGGGATGGGTGGATTCGTTTCGCCACCCTCCCGGCGGCGTGAAGTTCTGGTGCGGCCCGAATTGCTCGATGAAGACGTCCGGCGAGAGAGGCGGCTTAGCCACGCGCTTCCTCCTGGAGCCGCAACTGGGCCGTTGCCAGCGCCTTTCGCTTGCATGCCGGACAGAGCTCCTGCCAGTTACCCGCCGGACCCGGCATGGTGTAATCAAATCCAAGTTGTGGCAGAACCGTCCTGAGATCGTCGATCTGCATGCGCGAGGCGAAGCGCTCTCCGCAACGGGCGCAGTGGGCTGCTTCTCCCTCCTCGCCCGCGCGCTGGTAAAGTTTCACGCCCAACTGTGCCGGCCGCTGGAAGACATGGAAAAACTTGCCGAACGGCAAGTACAGCAGGCCCGCGATCACGGTGATGGCGTGCAAGATGGCCAGAAACGAATATGAAGCGCCGCCCAACCAGATTTGCGACACGGTCAATGCCAGGCCGGTAATGGAAATTGCGAACAGCACGATCAGCGGGAAGAAGTCCATCATCACCGTCTGCACCGCCTGCGCGCCCTCGTCACGCAGGCGGCGCCACAGCGAGAGCGCGATCCCGGCGATCACCAGGAATGCCGAGATGTCGAGCCCATGGAACATGATCTCCGCTGCCAGGGAATGAATGGCAAGTCGTCCCACGTCGAAGCCGAACAGGTGCACGATGTAAGTGTTCTGATCGTTCAGCGGCGTGGTGAAATGAATCCAGCCGAAGACCAGCGGGAACGTGATCGCGACCGCCAGCATGCAGCCCCAGAAAATGAACTGGTGCATCAGCCAGCGCAGCGTCGAACGCTTCTTGATGAAGGTCTGCGCCAGGATGTGGGTCAGGGCCGTGCCGGAAATTCGTGCCAGGCTGCGGATGGGCCCTTGGCGCCAGAATAGTTGCCAGCCTCGCCGCCAGTAAATCCTGGTGGGCGGCTTCTGAATCCAGACGTGGTAATGGAAAATCACGCCCCAAGCGGCGAAGATGACGGCAAAGGTGTAAACCACCAGCGCCGGATCAAAATTTTCCAGGTTGCGCGAGCCCACCACGATGGCCGCCACCAGCAGCGCGGTCCAGGTGGTGGCCCATGCGCCCGCGCGGATGGAGTCGGTGGTGCGCCGCAGGTTGGCCGGCAGCAGGGCATCCAACGATTCCTGCTTCGGCACGAACACCAGCCGGTTGATCCACCACAGCAGCAGCGCGGTTGCCGACAGCAACATGAAACCCGGCCAGATCACGCCGATGCGGTCGCGGAAAAACCCCAGCAACAGGGGCGGAAAAAATCCCCCCATGCCGCCCATCGCGCCCACCAGGCCGGTCACCGTTGCCCGTTCACCTGGGAAATAGCGCGGAACCAGTTGGAACACAGCGCCGTTGCCGAGACCCAGCAGCGCCGCGCATCCCAGAGCGCCCACGGTAAATGGCACCATCGACCGCCAACCCAGAAGCAGCGCGAACACCGCGATAGCGAAGAACACGCCGCTGAGAACGCGCGCCCCGCCGATCTTGTCCGAGAGCCATCCCCCAACCGGGCGCATCAACGTGGCCAGGACCACGAATCCGGCGGTCCGCAGTCCGGCGTCGGCAGGCTTCAGCCCGAAGTCGTCCTTCAGCAGTGTGGGCAAATAGATCGAGAAAGCGACAAAACCGCCGAAGGTCAGAAAATAAAAGGCCGCCAGCGCCCAGGACAGTCGCTCCCGCGCCAGCACCCGCAGCATGTCTGCAACCGACTTCGGACGCACCGTGACCGGCGCGTTCCGCGCCAACGCAAAAAAGACGACCGCCCAGATCACGCACAGCACGGCCATCCCGCGGTACACATCGGTGAAGCCGTACCTCAAAGCGATGACTGGCCCGAGAAAAACCGCGGCCGATTGCCCGATGTTTCCCAGCCCGTAGACCCCGAGCGCGCTGCCCTGACGCTCCATCGTGTACCAGCGCGAGACATAGCCGATCCCGATCGCGAAGGACGACCCCGCCGTTCCCAGAAAGAACGCAACCAGCAGAAGTTGGTGCAAGCTGTTCGACGCCGGCACCGCCAGCAGGGGCAACGCGACGAACCCGATCAACAGCGTGAAAATCAATCGCCCGCCGAATCGGTCGGTGAGCATGCCCATGGGGATCCGGGCCAGCGAGCCGAGCAGGACCGGCACCGCCACCAAAAGCGCGGTTTGCGATGCGCTCAAATGGAATTGCTGCCGGAATGCTGGGGCGAATGCGGAGATCAAGCCCCAGGCAGCAAAGCAGATCGCAAACGAGATCGTGCCCAGCGCAAGATGCAGCCCGGGCGACTGCGTCCTAGTCATTCGGGGTTCCCCAAAAAGGCATTACAAAAATTCTACCGGAGAAAACGGTGTTCCACCGGCCGGAAGACTGCTCCAGCGCGGATTTGGCCTGAAATTTCCTTGACAGGATATTCGAGCAGGCGTTGCAGGCGCTCCCTATGACATAAGTCACAGGGCTGGAAACGAGGGTATGGCCAGGCACATTGCTGGGCTCCGCAAGCGGTGCCGACTGGCTTGGCCGGCGGGAAGGGAATCGCTGTGCCCGAGTAATTCTATGCCGCGTGGCGAGTGTGCTCTTCCGTACGGCTCGGCTTTCGCCTCGCCCGGCGGTCCTCGACGACGGCAATGATGCCGCCGACAATAATCACGAACGCCGCCACCAGCAAAAGACTCGGATCGTCTACCCGGAAGAAGGCTGCTCCCATCATGGTCGCCTCCTCGCACGATGGTCCTGGGCAAGACTATCGTGCAAACATCAGGAAAGAAACTGGGCGCCGGATGGCCGCTCACTGTTTCATTGCGAAAACACGCCAGATGTTGACCGGCGTCGAGGGTCATCCGACCCCATTGAGGAACGGCCTGCATCCGAGCGCCCAGTCCAAGATGATCTTACCGCGCTTTTCCATCCGGGATTCAAAGATCGGCGCTGAATAATCAGCGTTCCGCTTCCCGAATCGAGACCGGCTGACGGCGAGTCCTCCCCTTGTGAGCACAATCCCCATGCGGCTTATCGGGCGAGGCGCAGCCGAAATGGAACTGCTTCCGAAAAATGGTCTGCTGCCAGGCTTTTGCGGTACGGAGTTGTTGCAGCGCGCGAGTTGTGCCGCATACTTTTTGCGCTGAATTCCCATGGAGGCAGGCAAGTCCAGTGATGACTTTGGCGCCGCCAACTACACGATCGCTTCTTTACCTGCCGATCATTCACACCCCTGCCTGCATGAGCGCGGAAGGAGATCCGGTCCGGCCCTTTTCCGTCGGAAGACTTGGCGTCAACGGCTGGCAACGCAAAGTGAATCGGGTGGAAGCGTTGTGGACCCGCATTGAGCACGTCCTGGAAAGTCTCGCTCTCCCTTACCGTCAGGTCCGCATCTACCAGGAGAGACTGCCCCACGGCGGCCACGAGCTTGCCATCGTGACCGCGATGGCCAAGGCGGGCAGCCGCAATCATCGACTGCTTCTGCAGATGCAGGAGAAAGGCGCCACCATCATGGGCACTGAATCCCCCGAACTTCTGCGGCAGGAGTACGAGCTGATGAAGGAGATCCTCTCCTCCGCCCGGTCCCCGGAGGAGTTGGGAGAGCCCCAACGGGGAGATCTCCAGAAAGATGTGACCAAGTCCTTATTGCAGCAACGGGACGCTTATATCGCCACCCGGATCAACAGCACACTCTGCCCCCAGGAAACCGGGCTCCTGTTCCTGGGTTGCTCGCACGCTGTCGCCGGTCTGCTGGACACCGACATTCGCGTTGCCTACCCTCTGGCTCCGATTCACCCAAGAAGACCCGCCGCGCTGCGCAAACCATCGCAGTCGCGTTCTCTTCCGAGCATGTTGCTGAAAGCATGAAGTCAGCGCAATTGCGCTCAATTGTGAAAAAAGATTTTACAAATTCACCCCTGTAACCTTTCTCAATCGCCGCGGTCTATACCGGAGGGCCAATTTGTCCCGCGGTGCTGAGGATGGCGCCGCGGCGGGAGTTCCTCCATGAACAATCTGAACGCAGCGCTGAGGGTTACCATGGATCAGCCGATGATTCCGCCTGCTGAGACTCAGCCGAAATATCTGCAGCGCTTTGTCGTCAAGCTCGACGCGCGGGTCTCTGCCGTCCCGGTCGAGCAGGTCGACTGGATTGAATCGGCGGCCAATTACGTCCGCCTGCATATCGGACCCAACAGCCACCTGCTGCGGGCCACCATGGCGAAGGTGGAATCGGCGCTCGATCCGCGGCAGTTTATTCGCGTGCATCGCAACGCCATCGTCAACCTGGCGCGCGTGCAGCAGTTCCACATGCCCGCTCGCGGCAGCATGAGTGTCGTGCTGCAGGACGGATCGCGCGTGCCCCTGAGCCGCGGGTATCAGCCGGCTGTCCGCAAAATGCTGGAGCAGACCGGGCATCAGAAAAATTCTTTCGCGACTTCCTCTTCGACCGGCCATCCCATCAGTTGAGGTGCTCTCATGTCGGTCACCGCTTCGCCGCCGGCCTCGGCCATGCCTGTTCCTGAACCGGAAGTGGAAGTGAAAGCCCCGCGCCTGTCGATCGTCGTGGGATCGGTTTTTATCGTGCTGTTTCAGACCGGGTGTGCCATCGCGGTTTTTGCCAGCCGCATTTCCCTCTGGATCAGCGGCGCCAGCCTGGTGATCCCCTTGAAGGCGTCGGTGCTCCATTCGGAGCCGGTGCGCCTGCCGCTGCTGGCCTTGGCGACATTCGGCTCCCTGCTCAACCTGTTTGTGTTATGGAACGCCCGCCGGCTGCGCCACCGCCCCGCGGCGCAATGGCGCATCAAGCCGCTCCGCTTCCGCGACAAATTGCGCAACCGCATCGTGTTTTCCGCTTCCATGATTACCCTGCTGATGGTCGTTTCCGAACTGGTGCTCCATCCCAGCACCTATCCCGGATGGCATCACTAGAAGTGGCCGCCCAGCCTCAGCCTGGTTCCGACGAGCAGTCGCTGATCGAGCGCGTCCGCGGCGGCGATTCCGAGGCCTTTTATGACCTGGTCCGCCCTCATGAGCGCGCGGTTTACATCACTGCCTATTCCATTCTCCAGGACCCTTCCGAGGCCGAGGACGTTGCCCAGGAAACCGTGCTCAAGGCATTCCGCAACCTGCACCAGTTCCGCGGGGACGCACGGTTTGGCACCTGGCTGGTGACGATTGCCATCAACGAGTCGCGCATGCGCCTGCGGTCTCGCCAGCGCGCCCGCCTGGAATCGCTGGACGCCTCCGTCCCGGACGATCCCGACTACGTCCCCATCCAGATCCGCGACTGGCGTGAAATTCCGTCCCAAGCCCTGGAGCGGCAAGAGCTGCGCGCGGCCCTGGCCCGCGCTTTGGCGGTCCTCGACCATAAGTATCGCGAGGTCCTGGTGCTGCGCGACGTCCAACTCCTCAGCGTCGCCGAAACCGCCGCTGTGCTGGGCATTACTCCCGGCAATGTGAAGGTCCGCCTGCTGCGGGCCAGGCTGCAAATGCGCGATCGGCTTGTTACCGAACTGGGTGGCTGGCATCTGACACGGAAGGGGAAACCATAGTGGAAGTAAGCTGTCACGAGATCTGGCGTGAGATCTCGAACTATCTCGATAACGATGTTGACCCGCAGCTGCGCGAGCGGATGGAGCGGCACTTTGCCAACTGCCGCCACTGTGCCGCGCTGGTCGACAGCACGCACAACGTCCTCGTCCTCATCGGTGACGACCGCGCCTTCGTTCTCCCCGCCGGCTTCGGCCAGCGCCTCTACACTAAGTTCGCTGCCTACCTCGCCGCCGGCAAGTAATCCTCTCCCCGTGATTTCGCTGAACACAGCTCTGCCGCGCGAAAATTTCTGCGTTCTCGGAGCTTGCTGGTAAGCCTATTTGTGCCGTGGCTGGCCGTAGGTGAGATTGACAGACGCGCCGGAACCCTCCGCCACTTTGCCTGTCAATGGGCCGCGAGGCGCTTCCGGAGCGATGCCGGCGAGCTCGCGCTTGCGGCTTTCGATCTCCCGCAGTTGGCGCAAAATCTCGCCTTCGCGCTCCACGTATTCCTCTTCGCTAACTTCACCCGACTCGAGCAGCACCTGCAGTTCCAGCAGTTGCTCTTTCACCGGTGCGTCATCCGTGTACTGCTCCTCGGCAATCCGCTGCAGGGTCCGCAGGATGAACTTGAACCCGGTAATCGGCGCCAGCAGGAGGTCGTCGATGAATAGCATAGAAGGTGCCGTGTCTTGCGCGCGCGGTAGCGTCAACCGCCAACCGTGCTTACGATTCCGTGCCTCGCTCCAGCTTCAGCCGGATGTTGACGAAGTTATAGGGCGGCCACGGTCCGGTGTACTTGAAATTCAACCGGTCGCCGAACTTGCGCGCGATTTTGTTCACCGCCTCGTCAAAGTCGACCTCGCGTTCGCGGTCAATGAGGAAGGCGGCGTTCATGATCATCTTGTCGCCGATCGGCTTGTTGTCGCGCGAGGCCACGCACACGTTGCGCAGCGAGTCGTAAATTTCGCGGACGTACTGCGCCGAGCGCTCCACCATCGCTTTATCGATCATGCGCCCTAACTGCATGCGCGCCAGGTAGGTGGATTGCAGGTGCTTGCGCGTGATCTCGTGGTTGAAGCGGTGGATCTCCTCGTCCTCGCGCTTCAACTCCTCGATCACCTGGTCGCGGTCCCAGTTCACCTTCAGCCCGAACTCCACCTTGCCGGCCATCTGCTTGAGCACGTCCTTCAGCGATACGTAAATGCTGCGCAGCACTTCGCGAATGTCGTCGTCGGTGCGGAACACCGTGCCGAAGCTCATGGGAATGATGGTGAACGACTTCATCACCGTTTCGATGACGTGTTCGTGGGCCAGGGCGTTCTCGCGCGTGGGGTCGAAGATGTACACGTCGGTCTTGCTGACCACGGCGGCAATGTCGTTGTAGTGGATGGTGTACACCATCTCGCCGCTGCCGCCGATTCCCATCTTGCCGAAGTTGACCGCGTCGCGGGCCTCGATGATGCCGTACACATACCGGCCGCCGTGTTCCGCCGCGGGAATGCTGGCGATGTCCTCGGCCCCAGCGTGTTCGCTGTGGCGCAGCGGCATCTCGGCGATCTTCACGTGCAGATCGTCGCTGCTGACCCTCTCGGCTTTACGAGGCTTGGGAACGCTGCGTAGGGTCGCCGTCTTTTGCTTGCTCATAACTGTCCCTCAAGACCGCTGAAATCGTCTCCAGGAAATGCTGAATCTCGATCGGTTTGTAGAGCACCGCAATGCCCAGGCGCTCCGCTTTCTGCGCCGATTCCGAGCTGGCGTAGCCGGTCAGCAACACGCAAGGCGTAGTCGCCTTCAACTGGCGCGCGTGCTCCAGGACTTCAAACCCGGTATGGCCTTCTTCCAGCGATAAGTCGCAGAGCAACAGGTCGAAGCTGCTTCGCGAAACCGCCGCAATCGCTTCCTTCGACGAAAGCACCGCCGTGGCCGCGTAGCCGTGCTGCTCCAGAAGGATTCGGTAAGTGAACAGCACCGAGGCTTCGTCGTCCACCACCAACACCGTGGGTTTGTGTTTCTTCATAGGTCAGCGCACTACCGGTAACTCCAATCGGAATGCTGTTCCCCGGCCCTCGCGGCTGCGCACGCGCAGCTTGCCCCCGTGGTTCTCGACAATCCCTTTCACGATCCACAACCCGAGGCCCGTACCTTTTTCGCCCTTGGTGCTGACGAAGGGCTCGAAGATGGTGTTCAGCAGCTCGCGCGAGATTCCACTTCCGGTGTCGACGACCAGGATGCGCACCAGCCCGTGCACCCCGTCGGGTGCCGGCACGTGCCGGGTGCGGATCAAAAGTTGGCCGCCATTGGCCATGCTGTCTTTCGCGTTCACCACCAGGTTCGAGAGTACCTGCCGGAACTGGTCGGCCGAGCCCACGATCGGCGGCAACTTGCCCAGCTCCACCCGCGCCCGGATACCGCTGCGCTCCAGTTGGCGCGCGAACAGCGCCATGGTGTCCTCCACCACGTTGTTCACGTCCATGGTTCCAATCTGATCGGTGTTGCGGTAGAGCCCGAGCATCTGGCGCACGATGCGCGCCACGCGCTCCGTCTCGCTCTTCAGCACGGTGTAGATGGGCTGCGCCTTGGGCTTGACCTGGCCCTCCAGCAGGTAAATGGAGTTCTTGATCGCCTCCATCGGGTTGTTCACCTCGTGGGCGATCGTGCCCGCCAGGCGCCCGGTCGCGGCGAACTTCTCGATTTCCAACATGCGCCGTTCCAACTTCAGCTGCTCCAGCTTCTTCCAGGTAGAGAAGTCGCGCAGCACGGTCACCGTGTAGGACACCTGGCCGCGGGTGTCGTAAATTTTTCCGGAGCGCGCCTCGTAGTCCATTTCGCTCTTGGAACTCGGGTTGTAAAGCCGCAGTGACTCGGTGCCCTTGTCGTCAAACGAAAACGTGAATCGCGTCAGGTAGGCGTCGAGCTTGGCGTGGTTTTTCACTTGCACCGCATCGCGTGGGCCCTCGCCGATTCCGAACAACTCCTTGGCCAGCGGATCGTAGAGCGCCACCTTGGCGGCGCTGTCGGCCACCACGATCGGGTCGCCCACGTTCTCGATCACCAGGTTCAGCCGGTCGCGGTCCTGGCGCACCACTTCCTCCGCGAGCATCAGCTTTTCCAGGTTGGCGCGCACTTCCTGGTCGGCGCGCCGCAGGTCGGTGACATCGCGCATCACCGTCACCATACCGGTGCGCATGCCTTCCCGGTTATAAGTGGGGGCGCACACTGCTTCGAACAGCACCTCCTCGCCTTCGCTGACGTCCACCAGCGTCAGGTCGCGCGAAGTGTCGGCGCCGCTCACTGCCATGGACGAGAGCGCGGCCGAAAACAGAAGGTTGTTGAAGCCCACCGCCCGCACCCCGCCCTCGCTCACCTCTTCCGGTACCTTGAAGAAGCGCTCCGCCGCTTTATTCTGCGTGATCACCCGATGGTGCGTGTCGGTCAGGATCACCGGGTCGGCCATGCTTTCCATCACCGTCTGCATTTGCGAGATGGTGGTGTCCATCTCGCGCATCCGGTTGTAATAGTGTTCCACCTTGACCAGGCGCGCCAGGTAGCGGTTCCCCAGGTCGATGAGCGCTTCGGCGTCGCGCAATTGGCGCTCCGGCGTCTTCCCCTTCATCCCCACCACCACCATGGCGGCGTAGGCGCGCATGTCGCAGGTGGAACACACTTGTTCCTGCAGCTGCAGCTTGCGCGGATGGCGGAAATTGGCCACCGCCAGGCACTCCTGGCGGCGCTCCCGTTGCGCCTCCCAGCAGTGGTTCTGGTTGCGATACAGCAGGGGATGACAATAGAGCGCGCTGCTGTTGGCGAAGCCGGTCAGCACCGCCGGCTTCATGCCGTGCAGCACGGACACCAGCGGGTTCTCGCTCGCCCAGAGCGAGGTCTCCAGCGCCTGCAGGAAGTTGGTGGAACAGTTCAGGGCGGCGGCGGCGCGCACCGCGCCGCTTTCAAGGTCCACCGTCAGGGCAGCGGCCCGCGGAAAACCGAGTCCCACAATTTCTTCCAGGAGGACGGGGAAGATTTCGTCGGCACGCTCGGCGGCAAGCAGGCGCATCGCCGCGCGGCTGCGGACTACGCGATGCGCAGGCGTTGCATGCTCCTGTTCGGCGGGCTCGTTGACAGCGCGCATTTCCGGCGTAGCCATGCCCATGGGTCCCCAACGTCAGGCCGTTACCGGCGAGACGATCCGGCCCGCGCCGGCACGCGGCTCACCCGGCGCGTGGTTTCAACGATTGCGGGTTCCGGTGCTTCCGCCAGTTGCGGCCGTGATACCAGGCCAGTCAAGCCCACCGCGTCGGCGTACTTCAAATAGGTGTCGATCGACGCCACCACCACGCGCGCTTCCACCGTGATCAGATCGATCCCCACCAGCGAAATGCGCACCCAGGCGTCGATGACGATGCCCTTGTCCAATACGCGATCAAGAACATCAATCAGGCTCGACCCACCCGATACACGTTCGACAGCCATGTAGAGTCCTCCTGCGAACTACTTCTTGCGTTTCGCGCGACGCGCTCGCTTCGCCGGCGCCGCCGGTGCCAGAATTTCCGCCTCCGCCGGCAGCGGCCGCCGCGTTCGGGGCGCAGGTACGGCCTGCTGCGTCAGGTTGGGATCGTACTTCCACCAGTTCAGCCCAATTTGCTCCGCCTTGTCCACCGAGCAAACCAGCAGGCGGATACGGATGGTGAGCAATTCCACGTTGGCCAGGGAAACGCGAACATCGCCGGCGATCACGAGCCCTTTGTCGAGCACGCGGTCCAGAATGTCGATCAGGTTGGTGGTGCCCGATACGGTCGGTATTCGTTCCATCGCTTGCGCTACCACTCCCCTGGAAGCTCTCGCTCCCGGCGCTGACCAGAATTGTCGATTGCAAGACTTGGCGTGCCGCCTCGCTCCATCGACGCAAGCTCACCGCACCATCGGCTGCCGCTTTCCCCCGAACCCCGCGTCAACCAGCAGCACTGCTGCTCTGATTCGAATCTTCCCCCAAGGGTTGCCTTTTTACATAGGGCCCCAAAGCTGCCCTTGGTCGCGGCTTTCGGCCGTTGGCTCCCAAGTGCCTCATTCCTGATCACTCCAGCAGGTTGCCGAGAGGGCCAAGTTCCAGGTTCAGGTCCTCGGGCTTCAGGCCGAACTGGCCCGCCATCTCGTGCACCTTTTGCTCCAGCTTCATCAGCGCCTGGCCCATCTCTTCGACCTGCTGAGGGCTCAGCGAACCGCCTTCCATGCGCCGGATGGCCTGGCGCTCGAGCAACTGCCGGAGCAACTCGATCAGCCCCAGGACCAGCTTTGCCAAGCCTTGCTCAATCGTCTCCGGGGAGCATTCAATGCGCTGCGCCGCCTCGCCGGCATGCGCATCAAGTTGCCGGCGCACCCCGTCCACCGCGGCCGCAATTTGTTCCGGAGAAACCTGCAGCGTATCGCTCATCCAAAATCCGGCAAAAACTCAGTGGGCGGCCAGGGACCGCTTGCCGCCGCTGCGACGCCCCCATCCAAGCGGACCTGTTTGATTTGCTCTTGGAAATTTCGCACTGCTTCGCGTTTGACGAGAACGTAGCAGCGCACCCCAAGCGATGTTTCTCGTTGACGCCAGTCTACCACCACTTCCTGAATGGCGGTACGGCAGGCCGTGACCGCTTGTTCCACCTGCTGTGCGCGCCCGGCGCGGCGTTTCAGGTACTCCACCCCGCTCCCCGCATCCAGGGCTGCGGGCTCCTGCAGGCTGATCCGGAGTTCCATCTGCACCGTGTCGGCGAATTTCTTCAGCGCGTCGCCATACGCCTCCGCATGCTGGTCAAGGTAAGCGCCAATCTCTGCCGTGGAAGAAACCAGCGTGGGAAATCGGAAGGGAATGATCGCAAATTGCTCGAATAACGCCCGGGTTACGCGGTGAAAATCAAGCGCATCGCGCTGGATGGCTACACGATCAGGACCGATCCCCTCCAGTGTCGAGTAGTAGCAGCGCAGGCCGGAGGAATCCAGGGCCTCAATCCCGGCATTGCGCACGCCGCGGCCGGATGGGACCTCGCAGTGCAACTCGGCGATGCAATAGAGTACACACGGCATAACACGGAGTTGCGAACCACCACTACCCGCCTTTTTTCAACTGCCGCAAGGCGGTTTCCACCGACGTGAGCACCACATTGAGACCCAGGTAAATCAGGTCCACGCCCGCCAGCGAGATCACGATGTTGCCGTGGATCACCACGCCAGCGTTGAGCACGTGGTCGAGCACGTCGAGCAGCGAGACGTCATCCTGCGCCTCGTTGCCGATCATGACCACTTCGCCGGCTGCCGGCATCAGCGTGCCGCTCCTATCGGCCGCCTGGGTGCTGGTCGTGTTGGCTGCGCCTGTGCCTTGTCGCTCACGAACGAATACGGCGGCCACGGTCCGGTGCATTCCACCCGAAACCGGTCCGCGAACTTGCGCGCAAATCGCGCCAGCAGGCTTTGGAACTTTGCCCGGCGCGATCGTGGCAGCAGCACGGAACTCTGCCAGCGCAGGCCGGGCTGTCCGGCGCCGACCTTCCCGCCTTCGGCCGAGGCCGTCACCAGGTTTGCTACCTCCTCCGTGAACTGCTTGATCTCCGGCTCCAGGGTCCGCGAGGGCTTGGCTTGCAGCATTGCTGATTTGCGCTGCAGGTATTCCTTCCCGCTGCGCGCCTGAGTCGCGGCGGCAGGCGCCGTTCGCGGTTGCGCGAATACTTTGATGCCCCACTCGTCAGCGTCGGAGGTGCGGCGAAAACTCGTCTTCAGCGCGGCTTTGCGGCTTGCGATGTCCTCCGCCAGCGAGGCTTCATTGACAAAGACAACGCCGAACCGCGCCGGCAGAACAGCTTGGCGATCGTGAATTGCCGCCACCACGCGCTGGTGGCGCACACTGGCATCGGCCAGCCATTCCAGGTTTTCCATGTTATGCGGCAGCTTGTCGCCGAACTCCACGGCGTCCACGCGGCTCACCCAGCAGGTGAATCCGGAATTTTCCAAAGGCTCCACGGCCGAGGTCCCGTCTACCCCGCGTATCGTTACCGGCAGCGGCTGGGTGCCCTGGGTGATGCCGTACAGGTAGAGCACCGTTTTCAGACGATCTGCCATAGTTCGCCGATCAGCGATTTCAATCCCGTCCTGCCCGCGATCTCTCGGGGCCGGTTTCGCACCACGAAAATCTTCTTTCCGCGGTGATGGCGGCGGATTCCGGATAAAGTTGTCATCTGCCATTGCCGCGCCACCTGGCACCGCCGGCAACGCCCCGCGCCTTTCATTGGTGCGAACAGCACCCGGTTTACGAACAACACGGTGGCGGAGATTCCCAACTCCTCGAGCGAGTCCAGCAGGCGAGTGGTTTCGCGGTCGGGCAGCGGCTCGGCGAGCATCACCGCAACCACCTGGGAAAGCCGGCCGTCCTTCAGCATGCTCGCCAGCTCGCGGACCCGCTGCGAGAGCGTTGCGATCTGCACCGCCACGTCGCGAGCGAGTGCCATTCTACGGTGCGGTGCCAGGCTTTTCAATAAAAGCCGCGACCACAGCAGGATTCGCTCCGGCATGCGCAGTAACTCCAGCGCGTGGCCGGTGGGGGCCATGTCGACGATCAGCCATTGTCGTTTGTCCGCCAAGTCCAGCACTCGGAAAATGGCGGCGACTTCGTCCACCCCCGGAGGCACCAGGTCGAGCAGCGCCGTCAGAATGCGCCGCTCGAACGAGAGATCGACGTGCAGGCCGCGCACGTCCGAACGGAAACCCTCGTTGATCTTCCGCTTCATCTCATCGGCCCAGCCACGGAACTCGGCCGCCGCGTCCAGTTCGGCGGCACGCAGCTTGGCATCTCCAAGCACGCTCACCGCCCGGTCCCCGATCTCCTGCTGGAAAATGTCGTCCAGCGATGGGGCAGGATCCGTCGAGCAGATGAAGACCGCCTGCGACTGCGTTTGACCGCGCTGGTGGACCGCCATTGCCGCGGACAATGTGGTCTTGCCGACGCCGCCCTTGCCGCTCGTCCAGGTGACGCGCGTCTGCAACTCCGGCCATGGCACCCGCTTGAGCTTCACCTCCGCGGCGGTTGCAGGCGGCTGGACCGCAAGCCGCAGAGGCTTGCCTCCGAAGATGTGGCGGCCCAATGCGTTGAGTGACGACGCGCCCAGCACCGGCCCGCCCAGGTCTTCCGCCCGATGGCGTTGAATTCCGGGGAACTGGCGACTCACAAACCGCTCGGCCGCCCGGCTGCGCGCCGCCTGCTGCCGGCAGGCCGCGCACTGGCCCGCCCGGCGCACAACCCGGTTGATCGTGATATCGGTCACATGCAGCGGGTCGGAAGACTCGGCCATGGTTCGCGCGGTGCGCGCCGCTTCGTTGAGCGAAAATTCTTCCGGCGTCGTCACCATCACGATGCGTGAATCGGGTTGGTGCAGCGCCTCCTGCACCGCTGCTACCATCGCGCGCCATTTCCCGATAAATGGATTGCGCGCCATGCTTGCGCCACCAAAATGCGCTGCCAGCACCTGGTCGCGGCTGCCCGCCAGGTCCAGCAAGTCGAGAAAGCGCGCGAAGTACTCCGGCATTTCGAACAGCCGCAGGGTGTGGCCGATGGGCGCGGTGTCGACCACGATTTCACCAAACGTTCCAGCCGCCAGCATTTCGTGGATGGCGAGCAAGGCCGCCATTTCCGCCATGCCGGGCAGCGTGGTGTCGAGCAACGGCTCGATTTCCCGGCGTGTGAACATGGTGCCGCTTTCCAGCAGCGCCACGATCGCCTCGCGGTATCGATCGAGGAACTTCCGGAACTGGCGCTTTGCATCCACTTGCCATACCGTCAGCTTCGCCGAAGGGACCGGAACTTGTTCCGGCTTCCACCCCAGGCGAATTTGAAAAACATCCGCCAGCGAGTGGGCCGGGTCGGTTGACATGAGCAGCACCGGCCGGCGGGGATTCCTGCTCGCCTGGTATACGGCGTAGGCCGCCGACACCGTGGTCTTTCCAACCCCGCCTTTTCCTACAAAAAAACTCAGGCCGGCCACGGCCCTATTGTCTCAAATGGGGCTGACGGTTTACGGTAATCGGTTCTCAGTTTGGAATGGGCCATCGCAGCAATCAGGCGCCAGCCCGTGCTGATCACCGCAATTGGAAGCGGCCCTACCGACAACCGAGAACCGAAGACGTTGTTGATACAACGAAGTACCTTGGGAGTCGCTCTAAGTAACCGTCGCGGGATCGCGTCACACGGAGGATGTCATGCCCAACTGGAGAAAAGCGCTGGTGATCGGGTCGCTGAGCGCGGGCGCTCTCATGTTCATCAAGGGCCATCGCCCGGTCGGGGTCGCGCTGGCTACCGTCGGCCTCGCGGTGCTGGCCGCCGAGTACCCGGAGAAGTTTGAGACCGTGTGGGAGCAGGCGCCGGATTACATTTATCGCGGCACGCAGATTTTCTCCACCCTCTCGCGCATCGCCGAGCGCTTTGCCGACGAAGCCCAGCGCCACGGCGCCGTCGAGGCGTTCCGCGACATCAGCGCCGAGTACGCGCGCTAGCGCACCATCACTTCGCAAGTCTGGCGGCGGTCCGCGTCAGCCGGGCCTCCGCGCTCGCCTTGATTCCCGTAAAATACCCTCATGTCGGAGAGCAGCCGCTGGTTCATTGTCGTATTGTTCGCCACCGCGATGGCATGGATGGAATCCGCTACCGTGGTTTACTTGCGGATGCTGGTCGGCCGCGTCAATCCTTACCAGCTCGATCCGCTGCCGCGCCACGCCGCGCTCGGCAACACGGAACTGGTGCGCGAGTTCGCGACGCTGCTCATGCTGCTGGCAGTCGGATGGCTCGCCGGACGCAACTGGCGCACGCGGCTGTCGTATTCGCTGATCGCGTTCGGCGTGTGGGACATCTTCTACTACGTTTTCCTGGCCGTCATCGCCAGTTGGCCGCACTCGCTGCTCGATTGGGACGTCCTGTTTCTCATCCCGCTGCCGTGGTGGGGGCCGGTCATCGCGCCGGTCATTATCGCCGCGCTCATGGTATTGGGAGGAACGCTGGTCACGCAGTTCGGCGAGGCGCGCTTCTGGCCCTCGCGCTGGTCCTTGGCGCTCAACATTGCCGGCATTCTGTTGGCGCTCGCCGTCTTCATGCAGGATTCGGCGCGCGCCGTCTCGCGGGGTGAGGCGGCACTGCGCGCCATGCTTCCTGCGCGCTTTAACTGGCCGTGGTTTGCCCTGGCGCTGCTGCTGATGTCGGCTGTGATCTTCGATTTGCTGTGGCAGATGGCGCGCCGCCGCCGATCATTCTCGGCCGCCGGCGATTGATCCTAGTTTCGCTGCAGCGTGATTCTCTGGCGCTCGGCTTCGGCGATTTTGCTCGCGAACTGGCTGAACTCCGCGTAACGCTCGGGCGCGACCACCTGCACCGGGATGCGGAACGATCGTTGGATATCGACCACCTCGGGCGAGAGCCGGCGCAGGCTCAGCGAGTAGCTGCCGAACGCGCTGCTGATGTTCAACTCCGGCGCCGCCCCCAGCAGGCTCATCCCTGCCGGCAGGCGCACCCGGAAACTGGCGCTCTCCACCAGGGGAGTATCAATGTAGAGCGGAAACCTGCGCTTCGCCCCGGCATACATCTTCTTCAGTCCGAGCGTCGGCACCAGTTGGTCGATCTCCGTGGTGCTCTGTCCCAGGCTCACGTAGCGCGGGGCGCGGCAGTGCAGCACCAGTTCCAGGGGCCGGTCGGGATCATGCTCGTTGCGGCTTGCGCCCGTCACCTCGTCGGCCCCAGCGAAGATTCGCGATGCCAGTTGCTGGTAAAAGCGCTGCCGCCCTGCCGGCTCGATTCCCGCCAGGATGGAACGCATCTGCGCGCCTCGCCAGGCGCCCATCCGGATGGTCACATCGGCCTTGAGATTGCCATCACGGTCCAGGGTGACGTCGGCATCGGCTACGCTCTGCTCTTCCGCGTTGGCAGGCAGCGACAGCAGCGGCCCTCCATCCGCAACCTGCAGCGGAGCATCTTCGCTCCCCGCCGGCACCAGCATCGCGTCATGACGTTCCACCGATGGCGGAAGCGCGCCAAACGCCAGCCCATCGGTTTCGGCGTCGGCGTAGACCTGCCGCCCGTCGGGGAAGCGAAATCTCAGCAACGGCCTCGAATACCGTCCCAGGCACGCGCGACTGTCGCGCACCATCGTCCCGGCATTCCGCGCCAGCACCAGGTCGGCGTCCAGACCGGCGGCGCGCGCCACGGCCAGCACTGCGAGCGTGCGGCTGCCGGAGCGGCCGGCCAGCGTATCTTCCGCCGATGCCATCTCCTCCGGGTTGAAGCTGCCCGCCGGCCGAATCGAATTCACCATGGTGCGAAAAATTTCGCGCGCCTTTGCCTGGGGCTCGCGCGCGCGCAGCTGCGCCACCGCTTGTTCCACCCGCGGCCCGATGCGGATCGCCTCCACCAGCTGGTTGCGGAAACGGTCGCGCACCTCGGCCCATCCGCCGTGAATCTCCGCTTCCAGCCCCACGCGGGGCAGCACTTCGCCGCGCGCCGTGGCTACTTCTTCCACCGATTGTGGGATATCGTTCTTTTCCCAGATACGCGCGAGCGCATCTGCCGCGGCGTCGATGCGGGGCGGCACGATGCCGGGCGCGGTTTCGGCGCGCAGGCCGGTTTCGCCCGCGGGCGTGATGGCAACAAAACGTGAGTACAGGATCGGCGCGGCAAACGATCCAAAGGTGTGCCGAAATTCCTTGGCGTGCTCCGCAATCCCACCGCCGTCCCCGTAGTGCAGGACGTACTCCTCCTCGATGGCGTCGCCCGCGGCTAGCGCCGGCATAGAGACAGTCGCCTTCTGGAGCGTCGACTCCGGTTCCACCACGCTGCCGTCCGCCTTGATCGTGCGCAACTCCAGCACTTCGGCGCTGCGCGGAATTTTGGCCTCGCCGTATTTCTCGATGCCGTCGCGATCGAGCACGCGCGTCAGCTTGTGCACATACACCGATACGCCGCCGCCATCCCACAGCCGCGCCACCCGGTCGTTGATCAGCATCACTGCCGGCCCGCCGGAAAATTTGCGGTCGTTGGTCTTGCCCACCATTTGCACGCCGTCGCGACGATACTTGGCGTAGAACGCATCCGGTTGCGTGAACTCGGCATTGCGCAGCCCGTCATCGTCCAGCAGAGCCTCCGGGTTTCTGGCGGCCACGTCCGCCATTCGACGGTAGCGACTGGAGTTCGGCGCCAGCGCCGCCAGTTCCTTGGCGGCAGCGCGAGCTTTCTCCATCTGTCCGGCTAACGCCAGCTCGCGGACCAGCAATTCGCGCGCGCTACGGTCCAGCGGGCGGCGCGCCACCGTCGCTTCGGCGGCGAAGGCCGCGCTGGCGTGCTCGCCCGATTCCGCCAGGCTGCGCTCGTAGGCCAGGGTGTCGGGGGCGCAGTCGGCCAGCCGCCGCCGCAAATCGCGGGACCGTTCGTAGCGCGCGTGGCTGGCGAAAAACTTGAAGCCCTGCAGCAGCACATCGCATGAGGGATGCACGCGCAACTGGATTTCCAGGGCCCTTTCGGTCAGCACCGGCCAGTTCAGGCGGACCGCGAGTTGCATCAGCAATTGCTCTCCCGGCGCGAAGTTTTCATGCGCGCTGACCACCCGTTGCAGTCGCGTGAGCGCTTCGTCGGTGCGATCGGCTGCGAAGGCCCGCGCCGCCAGCTCATAGTCGGCGGCCAGCGCCGTCGGGGCCGCTTGCAGCGTCGCGTTCAACATCGCGGGCGCTTCCGGGGACTCGTCCGCGACATGCGTCCAGGCCTGGTAGAGCAGAAAATCCACGACCGCCAGTCCGCGCGTCCGCTGGCCTTCCAAGTCCCGGATCACGCCGCTGTAGTCGCCTGCCCAATACTTCTGCGCCGCCGCCACATAAATAGCTTCCGGCGCAGAATCGATTTGCGGGCTTCTCGGTTTTTGCGGGACCGCGGATATGTCCGGAACCAATGCAAGCCGGAACGGCGCCGCCGACGCCAGGAACTTCACCAACACCCGATGCGTGCCATTGCGCAGGCGCAACGTGCGCCAGGCAACCTGCGGCGTCACGCGCAAACGGTCGTCCTTGCGCAGCACCACCGCCCCGTCCACCAGCACCTCGAGCGTTCCGGCGCTCTCTACGCGCACCATCAAGTCGCCGTCGGTCGTGGTTTCGGCGCCCGCGTAGAGCACGCCCTCGCGCAGGAAATACGGCGGCAGTCGAAACGTTCCATCATCGAAGTGCAGGCGCTCCACCGAATGGCCTTCGGAGGTGCGCTGCGCCAGCGCATCGTGTTCCGGCGACCAGTGCTGGTCGAATTCAAGGTTGCCGTAGTGTCCGAATGGGCCCGCAACGCGCCATTCGGTCATCAGCCCCGACTCGCGCGCCAGCTTCGGCATGTCCAAGCCAGGCGCGCCGTCCCCGGCCGCGGCCACCAGCGCCGCCCGCAGGTAACTGGCGAGCGGATGAACGTGCCGCTGCCCCTGCCCGAGCATTGCCTGGATGCGCGGAATGGCTGCGCGGAAATCCTCGGTGTTCGCCGCCACCTCGAGCACTCGCGCCGCCGCGATGGTCGCTCGGGGATCGCGCTGCCATGCTCCGCGACCGCCGCACAATTTCAGCGCCGCGTTCAGCTCCGCCGTGCTGTCGGCTTCCAGCGCCGCTGCCTCCATCTCGATGAACAGCGCTTCGACATTGCCGGGGTTCTGTTTCAACTCGTCCTGCGCCAGTTGCCGCGCTCGTCCTAACTGCGAATCTTCAAACAATGCCTTGCGCGCCTGTGCCACCTGGGAGTCGACAACCTGCGTGCCGCTATTGCCACGCGCGCGGGTTCGATGGCTCGCTACGTCGGTGGCCGAGAGCGCCAGTGATGTAGTCAGCAGGATTGCGATCGCGTAACGCCGCATCATCCCTTCAATCCCACCTTGATCTCCGCTCGGAAAGCGCTCTCCACCTGTCCGCAGAAGTCGCGGAATGCCCGGTATTCGGAAGGCGGGATGCGCAGCTTGCGGAATTGCACCGAGGTTGTCACCACCAGTTCGTTGCCTTGCCGCTGGTAGCGGAGAACGGCGGTCCCGAATGGCGTCTCCAGCACCTTGTCCTGCGGCACGGAATCCAGGCGCGCACCGGCCGGCAAGGCGAAGTGCAACTCTTCTTCCGTCGTCCACGGCGCCGGCAGCAGCAGGTCTTGCCCGCGTGAGGGCGATGCCGCCAGCGTCTGGACGTAACTGCGCGGCATCCACGACGTGGCCAAACGCAGCGACGGTCTTCCGGTGAACATCTCCACCTCGCCGCTGAATTTCACCGTGACGTCGCGCTCCAGGTCGTTCGCCCCGTACACCTGCACGGTATCAACGCGCACGCTGGGCAGCACTTCCGCCAGGCGGTTGCGTACCGAGTCGCGCTGCCGCTCTGCGACCTCGTATTCGCGGCGCAAGCCCGGCGCATCCTCGCCGCGCGTATAAGCGGAGCCGGTGAATTCGATCGTTCCATCCGGCCGGATGCGCGCCTGCACCTGCCGATGAGTGTAGTTTTCCATCGGCAGCGTCGCCGGGATGCGTCGCAGTTGCGCCTCTCCGTCCAGTGCCACGGTCAGCGCCATGGCCCCTTGGTCTTCCAGCGGCAACTCGCGCGAGCCCGCGTATTCCGCCGTGCCGTCGAGCCACAGGTTGTATTTCGGCACGTACACCACCGCATGGTTGAAGATCGAGATCGAGGTTGCCTGCTCCCCGATGTCGCCCAACCGTCGCGTGCGTACCAGCGCGATGTCGGCCTCGATGCCGCTGGCGCGCAGCAGTGCGATCATCAGGCTCGCCTTGTCCTTGCAATCGCCGAAGCGTCGCGCGTAGACCTGGCTCACCGGGTAGGGCTTGTACCCGTAGACCCCGAACTCCAGCGCGACGTAGTGCGTGTTGCGCAGCACGAATTGGTGGATCGCCTGGATTTTTTCCGGCTCGCTGCTCTTGCCTGCCAGCACCTGCGCCAGCGCTTGCCGCAGCGCGGTATCGAGCGCGAACTGCGGCGCGATCAGCTGCGCGTACCAGCGGCCCACCGCCTGCCAGGTCGCGAAGCTGGATACGTTCACGTAGGGCGCGATCTCGGTCAGCGCCGGCCCCTTGGGCTCGTTGGGCAGGGCCGCCTGGTCGCGGACTTCCCAGCGATAAATCGTCCGCCCTTCTTCTTCGCGCACATCGGCCGCCGCCATGCGCGCTTCCACGATGTTGAATTTTTGCGACGACGGCGCAATCAATACGTACCGCTGCACGCGCTGCGGCACCGGCGAGCGGAAAATCACCAGGTCGCCGAAGTAGCGCCCGTAGGGATTGTCTTTCGATTCCGGCGTCAGGCGGTAATCCAGCTCAATCACATCGCCTTTTTCAACGCCGGGGAAACGCAGAGTGCGCGAGCGCGCGTCGTAGTACAGCGCGGCGCTGCTTTCTTCCGCGCCGGCATCGCCGGAATCTTCCGCCTCCAGCACCCGCCCATCCGCCTTGAACAGCCGCGCCGCCAGCACGCTCAGCCGCTGCGCTCCCGCGGCATACTGCACCGTGCGGCTGGCATACTCCCGCGCGCCTTGGTCGGTATTGATTTGAAATACCTGCTGCACCCGCACCGCGGCCAGGCCGTTGTCCCGCACCCGCTCGATGCGAATGTCGGCCAGCGCGGTCGCATTCGAACCGTCGTCGCGGGGGGCCCGTTGTGCCTCGTGCGCCAGCGATGCCGCGTTCACCAGGTAGGCAGCGTCGCCATCGCTCTCGCTTTTCGCCCCTCGCTCCCACGCCAGGCGCTGACGCACGCCGTCCTGGTCGGGGTCCGCCTCCAGCACCTGAGCCAGTTGTGCCCTTTCCTGCACCGGCTTGCCGGCGGCGGCGAGCAGGTCCGCGAACTGTTCTCGCAATTCTCGGCTCTCGGGTTCGATGGCGATGGCCCGCCGCAGCAGCGACTCCGCCGCGTGCAGGTCGCCGGACCCAGCGGCCACCTCGGCGGCGCCTGCCATCGCCTCCGTGTCGCCCGGGTCCAGCCGTAACCTGTCCGCGAAGCAGGCGCGCAGACTGGTCACGTCTCCGCGTTTCTGATAAATCCGCACCAGGATGTCGCGTGCGGTGCGGTCGTCAAAGTTCTGCGCCAACTCCGATTTCGCCAGCGCCAGCGCGCGGTCTTGCAAGCCCAACTTTTCGTACTGCGCCGCCAGGCCGCGCCGCAACCACAGTGGAGCAGGGAAGTCTTTTTCCAGCCTGCGATATTCCGCCAGCGCCGCCGATTCCAATCCCGCCGCGGCATACAAGTCCGCCAGCCGCTTGCGGACGACGAAATTATTGCCGTCGCTGGCCACCGCCTCGCGCAGCAGATCGCGCGCTTTCGCATTCTGGTTGCGGGCAATGTAGTAGTCGGCGAGAGCCAGTTTCGCTTCCGCATACCCCGGATCGGCCGCCAGCGCCGCCGTGAGCGCCGGCAACGTGCAGCTCATCTCGCCGCAGGTTTGCGCTGCTTCCGTCCATCGCCGGGCGCTGGGTGCCAATCGCGCCGCCTGCTCGAGGTGCTCGCCGGCCGAAGCCATGCCGCGTTCGCGTTCGATGATTCCCAGCGCTTCCAGTGGCGCCGCGGAATTCGGATGGCGCGTCACCGCATCTTGTGCTTGCTTCAGCAACTCCGGCGCCAGCGCGGAAATCGCGCTTCCATGTCCCGCATGGAGTTCCATCAGCGCCGCATAGTGCCGCGCCTGCGTACGCACCGCCGGCGGCTCGGAGGCGTCCTGCGCGACCGAGGCGATCCATCTAGCGACCGCCTCCGGCGCGTTCACATATTCACGCAGCTCGTAGATACGCAGCAGGGTGACTGCGCGCTCGACGCCGTCTTGTGCCTTCCACTGCGCTTGCAGTTTGCCGACGCGCGCATCGTACGGATTATGCCTATCCGTCGCCGGCGAATTTTGTGCGGCTTGCTTTCCGTTTGTGGTTTGGGAAAAGCTGGGGCTTAATCCCAGCAGCAGGACCAGGATGGTGAGGCCGGACGTTGTTCTGAAACGCTGCAATTTCCCCCGCGCCGCCGACCGCAACTACGAAGCACCTCTTAACACGACTCCCCGGCAACGGTAAGTCGCCGGGGAGGTCCCCATTGAATTCCGCTCCCTCTCCTGCACCGTTTCCCCCAGATTTTTTAATGCAGGAGCCTTCGCGAACTCTTGTCGGGGTCGATACAAAGGAGTATCGGTTCGGACCCGCCCCGGTGAGAATTCAGTTAACGTCTTAGGCCAATGTAAATAACACCTTAGCCCTCCCAGATCGAGGAACGTCAGTACAATGACCTTGTAGATTCAGCGGGGTCAGCGGGCCTGTCTGGCAGCCTGCAGCCTGCAGCCCGAAGCCTGTAGCCCGGAGCCTCATAGATGGCACGACGCAAGCGCGCCAAGTCGACAGCCTGGAAACTCCTTCAATTCCTCTTGCTGGTGGCTCTGGTCGTCGCCGGCGTGCGTTTGTATTTCATTGTTCGCCAGCGCATGAAGCCCGCGGCTTCCAGGCCTAAGTCTGCGGCGCGGCCGCTCAATCGCGAAGCCTACGTGGTTCCGCGCAAGTTACACGCCTATGACCTGGCTTCCGCGCGCGAGTTGACCCGCCAGCCCGTCTGGGTGCAGGAGGGCTACCGCTACTTCTACTATCCCTACGACCCGGCGGCCCGCCGCGCCGATTTCCGGCATGAAGCCGGGCTGCTCGGCCCGATTGAGGAGCTCCACATCAACAACGTGGTCGCCCAGCCCACGCCCAACAAGCCCAACTATCACCAAGTCGTGGCCATTTTCGAGAAGTCAGGCCGCAGCTATGCCGTGCCCGTGGGCACTGAGTCCGGCGGCTCCTTCCAGATTTATGCCGACGAGATCTTCTATTACGAAGATCCACACCAGCTCTATGCCTTTTGGCCGGCCGCCATCTGGCAGGCGATCGATCATCACCAGGTCCAGCCCGGGATGAACGAAATTCAGGCTGCCTTTGCGGTCGGCATGGGCACACCTCAGCCTGCCCGCACCGATCCCGACGAGAAAATCGTGAAGTACCCCAACGGCGGCCATGCGCTCACCGTTACCTACCGTCAGGGACGGGCGGTGCAAATCGCCGAGAAAGATTGACTCTCAATTCCTCCGCTGCTCCTGACATCCGAAGTTGCGCGCGCTTCATCTACCTTTGCAGTCGAGGTCAGATTGCGCATGTTACGTCCCGCGCTCCTCGTTTTCACGCTCCTGGCGGCCGGCTTCGCCCTCGCTCAGAACTCCCCCGACCACCACTACAGCGCCAGCCGCACCCAGGACATCACCCGCAAGTCGGTGTTTGTTCACGGCTACCTGCACGGATATGAAGAAGGCTTCCACCTCGCCGACATGGATATCCAGCTCGGCCGCGGCTCCCGCGTGATCGACAAGTGCCATGAAGCTAGAAAGGCTGAGGGCTATCGCCGCGAGTTTGGCGACAAGCAATTCTTCCAACGCGGATTTCGCGAAGGGCTGCGCGTCGGATACGCCGACGGCATGGCTGGACGCGCCTTCCGTGCTTTTCAGCAGATCGATTCCATCGCCGTCACCTCGCCTGAGGCCGGCTCCGACCCGGTCTTCGACCGCGGCTTCTCTCTCGGTTATGCCGCCGGCCAGCGCCAGGGCCTGCTCGACGGCCGCCGCGATTCCACCTACACTCCCCCGCTCCCGGCTTGTCCGTACGCTTCCGCTCAGCACGACCGCGCCCAGAATTTTTGTGGCGCCTATGTCGGCGGTTACCGCGTCGGCTATTCCGATGGCTTCGTCAACGTTGCCAGGCCGGCAGCGGCGCAGATGGAAGCCAGAGTCGGCAAGTAGCCGCGCTCCACTCGCTCCCGAAAAACAAAATGCGTGCCGCGTGTCTTTTTCCACGCGGCACGCCAATCGTTCAGCCTAGGTTCCGGCAGTTTTGCCCGAAAGGCTTATATGGATCCGAGTCCCGCCGTGCAAGTGCAGGAGCCGGGCAGTCCGCTGCCGAGGTAACGAACCATGGAGCATGCATTCGGCAGGAAGAGGGCTTCGGCTTCGCTCAGGAACTGCGGCAGTTTGTTCGTCTCGGTCACGAACAGCGCCGTCGGCGAAGACGGCGGTTCGGCTTGCAGGTGCGTTCCGAACATCGCAGCCAGGCCGGCGACCGATGCGCCCCCGTTCAGGACGGCGGTCTCGGCGCGGCAGCCGCTCGGGCCGTTGGCGGCATTCGGTATCGTGAAGGAGATCTTCACCACACCAGCCACCGGAGCCGTCCCGGTCAGGGCATGATTGGTCAACTGCGAGCCCACCGACGCCGAGGACAGCTCATTCGGGGTCAGACGGCATGCACAGCAGGCGATCATTTCCTGATTGTTGTCGAACACGTACACGTTCTGGCAGATGTCGCCCGTTCCCGGCACGCCACCTGGGCCCTGGCCGATACTGGTGAGAGGTGTGCCCAACACTCCAACGTTGATCGCGCGGATCACCTGGTCGGCGGCCAGAGGATTCAGGTTATTGGAGTAGTAGTCGACGTAGTAGGTCCCCTGCGCCAGCACCGGCAAGGCCGACACCAGCAGCAGAAGTCCAAGTACTACCAGCAGTTTTTTCATTGGGGGATCCTCCTGAAGGTTTGCGCACCCTGCTTCGAACTTCGGCAGGTCTCAGCGAAAACCCCGCAGAAGTTTGCTCCCACACCCGGACCGCCAACAATTCCCCAAATGACCTAACCGTCTAGCCTAACCGCTCTAACCGCGCGGATTGGGCCTAACCGTCTAGACTAGCCGCACTAGCCAGCCGGCTTAGCCGTCAGGTTGTGACCTGCCGCTCACCAGCCACCTGAATTGTCAAGTATGGCGACCCGCACCAGGTTGCGATGCCGCTGAAGAATTCGAAGGAAGCACGTAGAACCGGAAGAACTGCTGGGCGCAGGATTCAGGAAATCTGGCGCGCCCGGAGAGATTCGAACTCCCGACCTATTGCTCCGGAGGCAATCGCTCTATCCAGCTGAGCTACGGGCGCGCGCTCTCCTCAATTATAGCCTGAAAGCAATTCAGGTCTGCTGTCCGGACTGCGCCTCCGCGTCGGCGCGCTCGCGCAGCAACTTCTTCCGCGACACGGCGGTCTCGCAGTTGCGGCGGAAGGCAAT
Organism: Terriglobia bacterium; assembly: GCA_963797035.1. Lineage (GTDB taxonomy): Bacteria > Acidobacteriota > Terriglobia > Terriglobales > Acidobacteriaceae > JAIQGF01. Next base: position 193,898 of record CAWCOC010000011.1, on the reverse strand, counting down.
CAGTTCGGCCACGATGGACACCGCGATTTCCTCCGGCGTCACCGCCCCGATTTCCAGCCCGACCGGCGCATTCACTCGCTCGAACTGGGCCGCGTCCATGCCTTCGGCTTCCAACTCCCGGTAGATGGAAATCGTCTTGCGCCGCGACCCGATCATCCCGATGTAGCGCGCCGGCGTGGTCACTGCCCAGCGCAGCACGCGCATGTCGTCGCGATGTCCTCGGGTGACGATCACAACGTAGGCATTCTCGGTCGGCGCCAGGCGGGCGCAAGCCTGGTCGAAATCTTCGGCCACCACCTCGCGCGCGTCGGGAAAGCGCTCGCGGTTGGCGTAGCTCTCGCGATCGTCCACGATCACCACGTCGAAGCCCGCGGCGCGCGCCACCTGGTAGGTGTTGTACGCCACGTGCCCGGCGCCGAACAGGTACAGCACGGGAACGGGCAGCACCGGTTCGATGAACACCTCCAGCGTTCCGCCACACACCAATCCGGTATCGTACTTCGGATTCTGGTTCAGGTTGAAGCTCAGGGTACGAGGTTTCTCCTGCTCCATCACTTCGCGCGCCGCCTGCCACACCTCGGCCTCGACGCAACCGCCACCAATCGTGCCCACGATGGAACCGTCATCGCGCACCAGCATCTTCGACGTCTGGAACGACGGAATCGAGCCGCGGACGTTGGTGATGGTGGCCAGCGCCCCGCTCCGTCCCGCCCGCCGCAACTCAACGATCTCCTGGTAAATGTCCATCAGCATGATTGTAACCCGGGTCGTGCCGGGTGCCCCGGTCTAGCCCGGTGTTGGCTAGGCCGGGGGTGTTCCGTTACCCTGTGGCTGATGCCGCGTGCGTCCAGCATCGTTCCCATCATCCTGGCGGCAGGGCCCTCCAACCTTGACGTCCCCAAGGCGCTGGCGAGGTTCGGCAACCGCACCGCGCTGCAGATTGCCATCGAAAACTGCGCCGCTCTAGCCAGTCCGATCGTTGTTCTGGGCAGCGAAGCCGAGCTTATCCGCCCCTTGGTTCCTCCCGGTGTGCGCGTCGTCATCAACCCGGATTGGCGCGCCGGGCAGATGTCCTCGCTGCGGGCTGCTCTCGCCCAGGTTCCGCCCACCGCCGACTTCATGCTCTATCCGGTGGATTACCCGTTGCTCACGCGCGAAGTCATCGCGCAGTTGGCGGCTGCGTTCCGCGCCCGTTGTTCCGCGCAGTTGATCGCCATCCCGACGCGGAAACGTCGCGGCGGACACCCCGTAATCTTCGCCTCCGCGCTGCGCGCCGAATTGGCAAAATCGCAGACCGCCCGCGATATCGTTTATCGCGACCCGGCGCGCATCCGCTTCGTGCCGGTCGCCACCGCAGCCATCTGGCGCGACCTCGATAGCCCCGCCGCCTATCGCGCCCGTGTCCGCGAATACCAAACAATCCTGCGAAACCCCAGCCCGCGAAGCGGGCGGAACTCGTTAGCCCACCGTGGCAGCGGTGGGAAAGCAATAGCCATGCCGGAGAGCGCCGGAGGCGCGGCAGCGCTCGGCAGCTACCTCGGCGAAGTCCGCTCCGGCCTCGCCCTCGCCCCCGAGATGGCGCTGCGCCTCATCCAATGCTCTGACCGCGACCTGCCCGAGCTGCTCGCCACCGCCGTGCACCTGAAGGAAGAATTCAAAGCCGGCGTCATTACCTATTCGCGCAAGGTCTTCCTGCCGCTCACCAATCTCTGTCGCGACTACTGCGGCTACTGCATCTTCCGCCGTGATCCAGGCCAGCCCGGCGCGCACACCATGACGCCGGACGATGTCCTGCGCGTCACCCGCGATGGCGAGCGCCTGGGCTGCCGCGAAGCCCTGTTCAGCCTCGGCGACAAGCCCGAAGCCGTCTTTCCCGAGATGCGTGCCACGCTGCGCCGCCTCGGCTACAAATCCACCCTGCACTATCTGGAAGCGATGTGCGAGTTGGTGTTGCGCGAGACCTCGCTCATTCCCCACGCCAATCCCGGCCTGATGAGTGCGCAGTGGCTGCGGCGCTTGCGCGCGGTTTCCCCCAGCGTCGGCCTGATGCTGGAAACCACCAGCGGCAAGCTCATGCGCCAGGCGGCGCACCGCCTCGCGCCTGACAAGGTTCCAGCGCAGCGGCTGGCGGTGATCGAGGCCGCCGGCCGCCAGCAGATTCCGTTCACCACCGGCATCCTGGTTGGCATCGGCGAGACGGCGCGCGATCGGGTGGACTCGCTGTTTGCTATCGCCGAGTTGCATCGCCGCTATGGCCACATCCAGGAAGTGATCGTGCAGAATTTCCGGGTGAAGCCGGAAATCCCGATGTCGCGTCGCGCCGAGCCCTCCATGGGCGCGATGCTCCGTACTGCGGCGGTAGCGCGGCTCATCTTGCGCAACCTGAATCTGCAGGTGCCGCCCAACCTGTCTGCGCCCCGTTACCAGGAGCTGCTCGCGGCCGGCATCAACGATTGGGGCGGCGTTTCTCCCCTGACGCCTGACTTCATCAACCCCGAGCGCCCCTGGCCACATCTCCGCGAATTGGAGGAGCGCACCCGCGCCGCCGGATTCAAGCTGCGGCAGCGCCTTCCGGTCTATCCCGAGTTTCTGGGCAGTGTCGCGGCCGCCGGTGGCCTCGCGGCAGAAAAGACGCGAGCTGCGGCCGATCGCGAAGGCTACGCGGCGCCCTTGAAAGATGTCATCCCGAGTGAGGGCGCGCTTCCCAGTCGAAAAGCGCATTTGAAGGCTGTCATCCCGAGCGAGGGCGTACGCCCGAGTCGAGGGACCCCTGCGGTTGCCAACGCCACTCTGCAGCCTGCAGTACTTCAACCCCGCAACTCGAGAACCGACAACCGCAAACCGTTAACCGCTAACCGACAACCATGATCACTCTCCTCACCGGCGGCACCGGCGGCGCGAAATTCGTCCAGGGATTGGTTCGCATCCACCCGCCGCAGGAATTCACCGTCATCGTGAATACCGGCGATGACCTTACCTGGTGGGGACTGCACGTCTCCCCCGATCTCGATTCCATCACCTACGCCCTCGCCGGCATTCTCAGCCGCGAGCGCGGCTGGGGCATCGAGGGCGATACCTTCGCTTGCCTGGAGCGCATGCGGCAACTCGGCGCGCCCGCCTGGTTCCAACTCGGCGACCGCGATCTCGCCACCCACCTTCGCCGTACGCATTTGCTCAGCGTGCACACGCTCAGCGAGACCACGGCGCAGATCGCTTCAGACATGGGCATCCGCGCTCGTATCCTGCCCATGTCGGACGACCGGGTGGAAACCCGCGTTCTCACCTCGAACGGCGAATTGAGCTTTCAGGAATACTTCGTGCGCGAGCGCTATCGCGTGCCCGTAACCGCGATCCGCTTCGACGGAGCAAGCCACGCGCGCCCGGCGCCTGGGGTTATCGAAGCCATTCGGGATGCGGAAGCGGTGCTCATCGCGCCCAGCAATCCCATCACCAGTATCGGGCCCATTCTCAGCGTCCCGGGCATTCGCGAAGCGCTGCGCGAAACCAAGGCGCGCGTCGCCGCCGTCAGCCCGATTGTCGGCGGCGCCGCCGTCGCCGGTCCCGCCGGCGACCTGATGCGGACGCAGCAATTGCCGGTCTCCAGCGCCGGCGTGGCGCAGGCCTACATGGATTTTCTTGACCTCCTGGTCGCCGACGAGCGCGACCGTTCGGCGCCGGTTCCCGACCCACCGGAACGCCAATCAGAAAGTCTGGAAGCCGCGATCGAGAAACTCGGAATTCGGGTCGCATTCACCAACACCATCATGGATTCCGACAACGCCAAAGCCGAGCTCGCGCGCGCTGCGCTGTCGGCTGTCATGCCACGCGTCGCAGGCACGGGCCGATGATCCTGGTTCCGGTCAAGAATATGTCCACCGCCAAGCAGCGGCTCGCCGCCGTGCTCAGCCAGGAGCAACGCACCACGCTGGCCCGCGCCATGCTGAAGGACATCTGCGCCGCCCTGGACGAAGTGCGGCCGCGGCCCGCCATCGCCTTGGTCACCAATGATGCCTTCGCCAACGCGCTCGCTCGGCACTATGGCTTCCAGGTCATCGTGGACAACGACAATCTTGGCGAGACCGAAGCCATCGCCATGGCTACCGCCGAGGCCGAACGGCGCGGCGCCCAGTTCACCCTGGTGTTGCCCGGCGACATCCCGCTGCTGCGCGCCTCCGAGGTCGAAACGGTGCTGGCCGCGATGCCCGAAGAAGGTTCGGTGCTGGTTCCCGCCGCCGACGGGCGCGGCACCAACGCGGTGCTGCGGCGGCCCTGCGCATTGTTCCCGCTGCGCTTCGGCAACGACAGTTTCCTGCCGCATCAGGCGGCGGCGCGCGCCACCGGCAAGACTTCACTCGTGCTCGACAACGCCGATTTGCCCGGAATCGCGCTCGATATTGATCGTCCGGCCGACCTCGCCCAGCTGCTTGGTTTTCCCATGCGCACCCGCACCCAAAAGCTATTGTGCGAGTGGAAGCTGCCGGAGCGCTGGCGCGGCCAGGCCCGCGCTTGAAAAGAGAAGACCCGGGCCGTGGGCCCGGACCGGCGCTGAGGTTACCTTCGTTTTCCCGACATTACCCGCGTGACATTTTCCCGCGCCGCTCACCGCGATACTGTCACCTTCGAATCTTCCGGAGGGTGTGATGGCTTCGTTCCTCGCGGTACTGCTGCTCTCCTGCGTTACGCTGTTTCTCGGGACCTACGTCGCTGACCGGCTCGAAGCCCGCACCTGCAGCCCAGTCGAGCAGGACGGCCGTCAGACCCACTAATTCCTGGTTTCGCTGCGCCCTGGGCCCTGCCTGGCCAAGAGCTAACTTTTCCCGCCGCACTCCCTGATACAGTAATTCCCGCTTATGTCGCGTCTCAGCGCCATTCCGATTCCCGGCATCGGCGAAGTTCGTCCCGGAGATTCGATCCCGGAAATCGTGGATGCGGCGATGCAGCGCGCGCGCCTGCGCTTCCTGAAAGGCGACATCCTGGTTATCACCCACAAGATCGTCTCCAAGGCCGAAGGCCAAATCGTCGCGCTGGACCAGGTCCGTCCGCGAACCGCGGCCCGCCGGCGGGCGGAGCGCCACCACCTGGACGCGCGCGTGGTCGAACTCGGGCTGGCGCAGGCGGCGCGCGTTGTGCGCCACCGGCGCAACGTGCTCATCACCGAGACGCGGCACGGTCTGGTCTGCGCCAACAGCGGCGTTGACGTCTCCAATGTCGACGGCGGCCGCAGCGCGGTGCTGCTGCCCCGCGATCCCGACCAATCGGCCCGCAGGATCTCTGGCGCATTGCGGCGCCGCCTGGGGTTCGCTGTTCCAGTTATCATTACCGATACCTTCGGCCGCCCGTGGCGCGAAGGACTGGCGGAAGCGGCGATCGGCGTGGCCGGAATGAAGCCCTTTCGCGACTACCGCGCGCGGCGTGATCCTTACGGCTACTCGTTGCGCGTCAGCCTGGAAGCGGCGGCCGACGAGTTGGCCGGAATGGCCGGGCTGGCGTGCGGGAAGCTGTCGCGCATGCCGGCGTGTATCATTCGCGGGTTCGAGTACGAGCCGGGGAGCGGGCGCGGCCGCGACCTGATCCGTCCCGCGAAGCGCGATTTGTTTCGCTGACATCCAACCTCAATGAACGATGGCGTTGCATCGAACACGGTGGCGAATTTTCAACAACTCGAAGCCATGCGTTGGGACGAGGCGGCGAAGCGCGCCTCGCCTCAGGTTCGCGCCGCGCTGGAAACCGTACTCGCAACGCACGATGGCGCGCGTTTGACCCGCGAACACAGCCTGCGCCTGGCTTCCGCCGAAGGTGACGACCTGCTCGCGCTCGTGGTCGCAGCCGACGAATTGCGCCGCGCCGTGGTGGGCGAGGTGGTCACCTACGTGGTCAACCGCAACATCAATTTCACCAACGTCTGCTTCGTCGGATGCAAGTTCTGCGCCTTCAGCCGCGGCCCGCGCGAACAGGACTCTTACTTCTTGACCCTGGAAGAAGTCGCGCGACGCACGCGGGAAGCTCGCGCTCGCGGCGCCACTGAAGTCTGCATCCAGGGCGGCCTGCCGCGCGGCCTGCCGCCGTTTTACTACCGCGACATCCTGCGGGCGGTGAAGAGCGCCGTGCCCGACATGCACACCCACGCCTTCTCGCCCATGGAAGTTTCCTACGGTATCGAACTCACCGGCATGAGCACGCGCGACTACCTGGTCATGCTGCGCGATAACGGGCTCGACACCTTGCCGGGAACGGCGGCCGAGATTCTCGACGATGACGTGCGCACGCTGATCTCGCGCAACAAGCTTTCGACGGCGCGCTGGCGCGAGATCGTCACCACGGCGCACCAGTGCGGCATTCGCACCACCTCGACGCTGATGTACGGCCACATCGAGAGCACCGGGCACTGGGTGGATCAGCTGCTTCTGCTGCGCGACATTCAACAGCAGACCGGCGGCTTCACCGAATTCGTGCCGCTGGGCTTCGTCCACCAGAACACGCTGCTGTTCCAGGAGGGCATGGCGCGGCCGGGACCGACGCTCGACGAGCATTTGAAAATTCATGCCCTGGCACGGGTCATGCTGGCCGGTTCGATTCCCAACGTGCAGGTCTCGTGGGTGAAGCTGAGCCGCGAAACCGCGCAACTCTGCTTGCGCGCCGGGGCCAACGATTACGGCGGCACCCTGATGGACGAAAATATTTCGCGCCTGGCGGGCGCCACCTCCGGCGAATACTTGAGCCCGCAGCAGTTCCAGGAGCGCATTCGCGAGCTGGGACGCGTGCCGGCGGAGCGCAACACCACGTATACCAAGGTAAAGCGCGCGGCATGATCACTACCGTAACCATCGTCGGCGGGACGGGGCCGGAAGGGCGCGGGCTGGCCCTGCGCTGGGCGCGCGCCGGGCTGCGGGTGATCATCGGATCGCGCGACCAGAACCGCGCGCGGATCGCGGCCCAGGAGATCTGTGATCGATGCGGGACCGCCGCGCAGGTGGAAGGCATGGAAAACTCCGCCGCGGTCGGGGCCAGCGACGTCGTGGTGCTGGCGGTGCCGTTCGAAGGGCAGGCCGCAATCCTGAAGCAATTGCGCAACCACTTTCGCCCCGACACGGTGCTGGTCTGCGCCACCGTGCCGCTGGCCAGCGGGGTGGGCGACCGGGGCTCGCGCGTGCTGGGAGTGTGGCAGGGTTCGGCGGCGCAGCAGGCGGCGGAGATGGCGCCGGAGGGAGTGGCGGTGGTGGGCGCGTTTCACAACATCTCGGCCTCGCTGCTGGAAACCGGGGTCCCGGTGGAGTGCGACGTCATCGCATGCAGCGACAACGCGAAGGCGAAAGAAGTCGCCTACGAGCTGGCGCGGAAGATTCCCGGGGTGCGTCCGCTGGATGGCGGCAAGCTGGAGAACGCGCGCATTGTGGAGCAGATCACGGCGCTGCTGATCACGCTCAACATCCGCCACAAAGTGCACTCGGCGGGGATCAGGATCACGGGAATTTAGCTAGGCGACATCGGTTAGCGTGCTGACGTTTCAGGCCGCGTCCGCGGGTTTCCGCGGCTTAATTTTGGCGACGCCGGCAGCCTTCTTCTGCGCTTGCCGGAGATCGTATTCGCCCTGAAGATTCATCCAGACTTGGGCGCTGGTGCCAAAGTAGCGGGCCAGTCGTAGCGCCGTGTCCGCGGTGATGGAGCGTCGTTCGCGGACGATCTCGTTGACGCGCGGGATGGGCAGGTGGAGTTCCTTCGCCAGTCGGTAGGAACTGAGACCCATGGGCCGCATGAACTCTTCGCGCAGGATTTCCCCGGGATGGATCGCGAACGCTTTTTTTGTGGCCATCGGTTTGCTTCTCCTCAGTGGTAATCGACGATCTCAACATCGTAGGCGTTCCCATCGCGCCAGACGAAGCAGATGCGGTACTGGTCGTTGACCCAATGCTGTGCTGGCCCTGGCGGTCGCCATGGAGAGCTTCCAGTCGGTTGCCGGGCGGGAGCCGCAGGTCATTTAGGTCGTGGGCGGCGTGTAACCATCCCAGTTTGCGGGCTGCCGGCTGTTTCAATTTCGCTGGAAGCCGCCGGCTGATTCCGCTTCGGAACAATCTCGCGGCGTCCGCGTCCTTAAAACTCACGAGCACGGGGCAGACCTTACCGCCACACGATAATATTGTCAAGCGGTAACATTGCGCTCATCCGCGGTTCGCGCCCGCTCAGGATCGGGAAGATGTCGCCAGGAGCGCGCAACTCGGAATTGCCGCACTCCTGGCCCAAGAACCATGATGAACCCGTTGGCTCACGGCTTGGCGAGAATGGCGACGACCGTGGGTTTCTCAAACGCTTCCGCGAGCCTCTGTTCCGCCTTGCACTTCAGTGTCGCGTGCGTCTCGCGGTCGCCCTCGGTCCAGACTTGGGAGAGGAAATGCCGGTCTCCGTACTTGTTGAACACCAGCTTGGTGCCGGCGGCTTTTGCGCTGGCTTCGGAGACATGGACATAAAGGACGGCCCGTGCCCGGTAGTCGTCTTTCTGGACGATCACCAGGTTCGGGTCGCCAGGATGAGATACAAAGTAGTGGCCGGCGGGAAGATGAGTTCCAGCCGCCGTAAAGGGGAAGGGAATGTCGGCGTGGAAAAGCAACTGGCCCGCCATCTGCGCCTGCAGTGCGGCAGGTGCGAACAGAAAGACAGCGAACAGGAGTGCGACTGCCATGATGCGTGGTTTCATAAGAATCTCCTTTCCGGCCGCTCAGTCCTGATCGGGAGCGGCCCGGATGCGCTCACCATCGCTTCTTGCTTTCCGATTGGCAATGCACCGCGAGTGAAATCCGGATGAAAACCAGATACCGCCGCGGTGACATTCCTAACCGCCGGAAACGTAAGTAGTTGCTGGACCCCGCAGGCTGGTTCCGATTTGGCACCGGCGCTCGCTCGAGGCTCGCGAATTCTCCTCAGCCTCTGGCTTCGTGCGGCTAAGATTGCTGCACGAGCCTCCGCCGAGGCCGCCTGCGGGGACATTATGTCGTTGCCCGCCCAGACGGTTCGCTTCGGACCTTTTCTACTCGACCTGCGCGCCGCCGAACTGCGCTCCAACGGCAACCGGACCAAGCTTCCGGAACAACCGTTTCAGGTCCTCGCCGCCTTGCTGGAAAAGCCAGGTGAGGTGGTCACGCGCGACGAATTGCGGCAGCGCTTGTGGGGAGCGGAAACCTTCGTGGACTTCGAGCACGGGCTGAACGCGGCGGTGAAGCGGCTGCGGGAGAGCTTGGGAGATTCGGCGGAGCACCCGCGCTACATCGAAACCCTGCCTCGACACGGCTATCGCTTGATGATCCCAGTGGAAAAGCCGGAGGCGCCCGCACCTGCGCCTCCGACGGATCGCCCGCGACGCTGGCGGGTCGGGATTGCACTCGGGTTCGTGCTCGTGGTGGCCCTTGCCGCCGGGGTGACTTGGCGGCTGCGGCAACGGGCGAGCGCCGCCCCCATTCGCATTGACTCGCTAGCGGTACTGCCGCTGGAAAACCTGTCGGGCAATCCGGACGAAGAATTTTTCGCTGATGGCATGACGGAGGCGCTGATCACCGAGTTGGGGAAGGTTCATGCACTGCGGGTGATCTCGCGCCAGTCGGTGATGCATCACAAAGGAACCGATAAGACCGTGCCGCAGATAGCCAAAGAGCTGAACGTGGATGCGGTGGTAGAAGGCTCGGCCCTGCGCGCCGGCGGCAAAGTGCGGATTACCACGCAATTGATCCAGGCCAATCCGGAACGTCACCTGTGGTCGGAGAGTTACGAGCGCAACGCCAGCGACGTGATTGCGCTGCAGCGCGAGATCGTGCAAGCGATCGCGCGAGAGGTCCGGGTTTCGCTCACGGGTCCGGAACAACAACGCCTGGCGCAAGTACGCCCGGTTTCACCGGAAGCATACGAAGCCTATCTCAAGGGTCATTACTTTCTGAACAAGACGCCGGAAGGTCTCAAGAGAAGCGTCGATTTTTTTAACGAGGCCATCGCAAAGGACCCCGGGTACGCACCGTCGTACGTGGGCCTGGCTGAATCGTACATAGCGTTGGGCGACAGGTATCAACTTCGTCCGGAGGAGGCTTACCCGAAGGCCTTGCCCCTGGTCCTGAAAGCTCTGGCCCTCGACGATACCTTGTCCGAGGCACACAATGCCCTTGCGGGCATCCTCGATCTCAATTGGGACTGGGCGGGCGCCGAGAGGGAATACCTGCGGGCCCTCGAACTCGATGCCGGCAATGCACGCGCCCATCACTGGTACGGCATATTCCTGCTCGGAATAGGACGGACGGAAGAGGCGGTGGCAGAGAATCGGCGCGCTCTTCAGCTTAACCCAGGCTCCCGAGTTATGAACGCTGGATTGGCGGTCAAACTCATCTACGCGGGACGCTATGACGAAGCGGTGGAACAGGGCAAGGTCAGTGTAGAAATGGATGAGAGCTCTGCGCCCGGACATTTCGCCTTGGGTTTTGCCTACACCAAGAAGGGGATGCGTGAGCAGGCGATCAGCGAACTCAAACGGGCGGTGGCCTTAACGCCTGGTTACTCGGGATTTATGTCGGCACTGGCGTATTCCTACGGCGTGTTCGGAGAAACAACGGAGGCGTGCCGCGTCACGGAGGAAATGAAGCGCCTGTCTACGCGGCGCTATGTGGCCCCCACGGATTTGGCTTTGGGTTACACGGCGTGCGGCCGCAGCGAAGAAGCAATTCGCTGGCTGGAGACGGCATACCGCGTGCACGACGTGTTTCTTGGCGCCCTGCAAGTAGACCCTATGCTGGAAAAGTTGCGGCCCGATCCGCGCTTTCAGGATTTGGTCCGGCGCATGAACTTCCCGCACTAGAAGGTCCGCCGCGCTCGTTTATAATAAAAAGATTCCGCACTCAAGCGTGGAGCAGCCAGACCCATGATTCGATTTCTGCAGACCCCGGGCAAGACGAAGAAGATCGTGCTCGGGGCAATTCTCGTCCTCATCATCATCGGCATGACGGTGTACCTGATCCCGGGCATCGGCGGCGGCGGAGATTTTGGCGGGGGCAGCGCCAACGTGCTGGCCAAGGTCGGCGACCAGGAGATCACGGTCACCGAGGTGCAGGATGCCGCTCGCCAGATGGGAAAACAACAGTTTCCGCGCGGTTTCCCGTCGCAGTTCATGCCGTTCCTGGTGCAGCGCGCGGCGCAGCAGCTGATCGTCCAGAAGGCGATGGTCGCCGAAGCGCACCGCATGGGCTTCAAGGTCACCGATGCCGAGCTGCGCGACGAGTTGCAGCACGGCACCTTCGGGGCGACGCTGTTTCCGGGCGGAAATTTCGTTGGCGAGGACGCCTATGAGGGCTTCATCCAGCAGACCTTCAACATGGGAGTGCAGCAGTTCGAGCACCTGCTCAAGACCGACCTGCTGATCCGCAAGCTGACCGCCGCGGTGCAGGGCGGGGTTACCGTCTCAGACCAGGAGCTGGAGGAGCAATACCGGCACGAGAACACCAAGGTGAAGTTCGACTACGCGGTGGTGACGCTGGAAGACCTGATGAAGCAGGTGCATCCCAGCGAGGCCGAGCTGAAGACTTATTTCGAACAGCACAAGCAGCAGTATGCCAACGCCATTCCGGAGAAGCGCCAGGCGCGGTACATCCTGATTGACACCAACGGGATCAAGCAGCAGGTGCAGGTGACGCCGCAGGAGCTGCAGCAGTACTACAACTCGCATCGCGACCAGTACCGGGTGCCAGAGCAGGTGAACGTACGGCACATCCTGATCAAGACGCCAGCGCCCGGCCCCGACGGCAAGGTGGACGAGGCGGCGGTGAAGGCGGCGCGGGAGAAGGCGGAATCGGTGCTCAAGCAGGTCCAGGCCGGGGGAAACTTTGCCGAACTGGCCAAGAAATATTCCGAGGACCCGGGCAGCAAGGACAACGGCGGCTCCCTGGGATGGATCCAGCGCGGGCAGACGGTCCCCGAGTTCGAGCAGGCGGCGTTCTCGCTTCCCAAAGGCCAGACCAGCGGCCTGGTGCGTTCGACGTTCGGATTTCACATCATCCACGTGGACGACAAGCAGGAAGCGCACGTGAAGTCGCTGGAAGAAGTGAAGTCGCAGATCGAGCCGCAGCTTGCCGCCGACAAGGCAGCCAGCCGCGCCGATGCCGTGGCGAACAAGGTGCAGACCGAGGCGCGCACCGGCGGACTGGAGAAAGCAGCCAAGGACAACGGCCTGGAGGTGACCGACACCGGCATGCTGGGGCGCAACGATTCCTTGCCCGGCATCGGGAGTGCTCCGGAGCTGATGTCGGCGGTCTTCGGCGCGCGCGAGAAGAACCCTCCCGAGAGCGTTCATATCCCGCAGGGATATGTGGTGTACCAGGTGGCGAAGGTGGAGGCGGCGCGCACCCCAACGTTCGAGGAAATCCGGGCGCGGGTCGAGCAGGAATACAAGGCCGACAAGGCGCAACAGATGCTGCAGCAGAAGACCACCGAGCTGTCGGAAAAGGCGCGCTCCCTGCACGACCTGAAGAAGGCGGCCAAGGAACTGGGCGCCACCGTGAAAACCAGCGACCTGGTTGGACCGACGGCGCAAGTGCCCGATTTGGGGGCGCTCGCCGGGCAGGCGCAGGTGGTGTTTGAGATGAAGCCGGGCGAGATCAGCCCGCCGATCAGCACCGGCCGCAACGGAGCGGTGATCGCTCTGCTGGAGAAGCAGGAGCCGCCGCCGGCGCAATTTGCCGCCTCCAAGGACCGCTTGCGCGATCAGGTGCTGCAGAAAAAACGCAATGAATACCTTGAGGTATTTGCCGCCAACCTGCAGAAACAGATGGAGAAGAGCGGCAAGATCAAGGTGAACCAGCAGGAACTGAAGCGCCTGACGACGCCGGTGGCGGGCAGCGAAACTGGGGAATAGCTTTTAGCTCTTAGCTTTTAGCTCTTAGCCATCTATGCATTTGTTTCGCCGCCGAAAAGCTAAGAGCTAAAAGCTAAGAAGCTAAAAGCTAAAAGCTAAAAGCTAAAAGCTAAATCGTGATTGTCCGAAGCGTTTGCGTTTCGTCCACCATCTAACCCGCACGTTAGGTTCGTAAAGGCTAACAGCTAAAAGCTAAGAGCAAAGAGCTTGATTTCCGAACGCGCCTCCGGAATCCTGTTGCATCCTTCGTCGCTGCCCTCGCGGGGCGGGATCGGCGACCTCGGCCCTGCGGCCTACGAGTTTCTCGATTTCCTCTCCGCAGCCCGGCAGACCCTGTGGCAGATCCTTCCGCTGGGACCGGTCGCCTTCGGCAACTCTCCCTACTCTTCCATCTCCGCCTTCGCGGGAAACCCGCTGCTGGTGAGCCTGGATCGGCTGGCCGATGCCGGCTGGATCGACCACGGCCGGCTGGCGGTTTTATCGGAAGAGCTTGGCGCCATCGACTACGACCACGTGCGCGCCACCAAGTTGCCGCTGCTGCGCGAGGCGGCAGGCAACTTCCTGGCCAACGTCCGGGGCGCGGCGCGCAGCCGCTACGACCAATTCTGCGCCGAGAATGCCTGGTGGCTGGACGACTACGTGCTGTTCGTTCGCCTGCGCGACCGCTATCCCAACGGTTCCTGGAACCAGTGGCCGCGCCAGATCGCCCGCCGCGAGGCGGAGGCGCTGCGGCGGGAGCGCGAGCAGATGGGCGAGGCGCTGGAGGTTTCGCGCGTCACCCAGTTCGCCTTCTTCGAGCAGTGGCGGGCGCTGCACCAGGCGGCGCGGCGGCGCGGCATTCGCGTGATCGGCGATGTGGCCATCTTCGTGGATTACGACAGCGCCGACGTGTGGACGCATCCCGATATTTTCCAGCTCGACAACAACCTGAACCCGACGGTGGTGGCGGGCGTGCCGCCGGATGCCTTCAGCGCGACCGGCCAGCGCTGGGGGAACCCGATTTACCGCTGGGATGTGCTGCGATCGCGTGGCTATGACTGGTGGGTGCGGCGCATGAAGTGGGCGCTGGGGCTGTGCGACGTGGTCCGCCTCGACCACTTCCGTGGCTTCGAGTCCTACTGGGAGATCCCGGCGCAGGAGCCGACGGCGGTGCACGGCCGCTGGGTGCACGGTCCCAACGACGATCTGTTTCGCGCGCTGCGGGAGGCGCTGGGCGATTCGCCGTTCATCGCCGAAGACCTGGGCATGATCACGCCCGAGGTGCACGCCTTCCGCGAGCGGCTTGGCGTGCCGGGAATGAAGGTGCTGCAATTCGGGTTCAGCAATCCCGGGGCGCACATCTACCTGCCGCACCGCTACGAGCCCAACAGCGTGGTCTATACCGGAACCCACGACAACGACACCACCCTCGGCTGGTTCAACTCCACCCAGGGCGAGGAGCGGCGCGCGGCCGAGGACTACGTGGGCAGCGATCCGGCGGGCGTGCCTTGGGCCTTCATTCGTGCGGCAATGACCTCGCCGGCGAGGCTGGCGATTGTTCCGCTGCAGGATGTTATGGGATTGGGGAGCGAGGGGCGGATGAACATTCCCAGCCGTCCCGACAGCAACTGGACCTGGCGATATCGTCCGGGAGATCTGAAGGCGGAGGATGCCGAGCGCCTGGCGCGGCTTTCCAACATCAGCGACCGCAACCCCGGGGCTTCATCCGCCGATGAGCAGCGCCACCGGGAAGCGAGCGAAGATTTCGCGGCATGAGAGCGAGCGGTTCAAGGCCTGCACGCGCTCGCCGGTCAACACATTCATGAAATCGGCAGGGGCCTGCGCCGGCAAGGCGATTTGCGTGTTGCCCCAGCGTTCGGCATCGGCGCGCGTCTGTCCGCCGTAGAGCGTGTGCGGAAACCGGGGTACGGCGGTGATGGCCATGCGCCAATCGTGCTCCCGGGCGAATGCCACCAGGTGTTCCGCCTTGTCGCCGGCGCCAGAGAGCGGAGTGTAGCCTCCCGTCTGAAACAGCACGCTGTAGTCGCGGCGCAGGTTCAGGGCGCGCATGGTGGTCCACAACTTCATCCGCCCGTCTTTGTAATTTCGCAGCAACTCCGGGCACAGCTCCGCCAGGTCGCCGGCGGCCAACAGGTCGGCGAGCAGACGCTGGCGGAGTTCGTAATCGACGGGCCGCCGGTTGTCAGGATCGACCAGGGAGAAATCCCATAGCTCGCTTCCCTGGTAGATGTCCGGAAGCCCGGGCGAGGTGAGCTTCAGCAGGGTCTGGGCCAGGGAATTGATGCATCCGAAAAATGCCAGCGGAGCGACGAAGGTCTCGACCTGGTCGAGGAAGACGTTCGGCCGCGTGGGAGTTCCGGGCTGCAGGATGCGGGCAATGAACTGCTCCAGCAAGGCGACGTATTCCGGGTTCTGGTTAGTCCAACTGAGGTTGACCTTGGCCTCGTGCACCGCCTTCACCATGTACTGCTGAATGCGGCGGGTGAAGTCCTGGCGGGCCGCGGGGTCGGGCATTTCCATCGGCCAGGCGCCGACCAGGGTCTGGTAGAGCAGGTACTCCTCGTTGGAGTCGGGAACGGGGCGGCCGTCGCCCAGGGCGCGCCGCCGCGGGCGATTGATGCGGCGCCAGCGCATCACTTGCGCCGCCCAGGGGCGGGGAATTTCCGACAGCACGTCCAGCCGCGCGCGCACATCCTCGCTGCGCTTGCTGTCGTGGGTGGAGGTGCTGAGCATGGAATTGGGCCAGTGATGCGCGCGCTTTTGATTGCCGGCGTGAAACTCGTCGAGTGAAATTCCGAACTCCCGCGGCGAGCCGCCGACCTCGTTTACGGAAAGCAAGCGGTTGTAGACGTAGCAGGCGGTGTCTTCCAGGCCCTTGGCCATCACCGGCCCGGTCAACTGCTGAAACTTAAGGGTGAAGCGGAGGCGCTTGCGGTAGTTCTCCGCCGAGACAAAGCTCTCGCCGGAGCGCATCAGCAGAACGTCGCGAAGAAAATCGAAGACCGCGGCGGCCGTGCTCTCATTGCGCCGCTTGGCGAGCGCGACGGCGGTTTCAATCGACCGGCGGTCGGCGTCGCTGATGTTCCCGCGCTCGTCGATGTAGGTGCGATAAACCGGAAACGAGGCGATGGTTTCGCGGATGCCCTCGTAGAGGCTGTGCCGGGTGAAGTCGCGGGCGTGCCGGTCGGTGGAGGAGATCTCGTCCAGCATATGGGTCAGCACCGTCACCTCGCTGGCAAGGGAGACCTTCATGATGGTGCGCTTGGCGTTGTAGATGATGGCGTCAACATCGACCGGGCCGCCGACGAAGCGGTGGTACAGCATGGTGAAGACGCGCTTGTTGCGGGAGTCGATCAGCAGGCCGTTGACCAGATTGCCGAAGTCGTAGCCGACCGTGCCATCCACCGGCCAGCGCTGCGGCAGCTCTTCGCCGGGTTCCAGGATTTTTTCCACCAGCACATACAACGGGGGTTGCTGCTTCAGACAGTCGTGCTGGCCGAAGATGGTCTGCACCTCCACCTCCATCCCATTTTCCGCCAGCGGCATGCCGGAGGGCTGCGGACCGCAGCACTGGCTGGCGGCGTACAGGATTTGCAGCCGCGAAAAATATTGCACGGGATTGTAGAGGCCGTCGGGATGATCGAGGCGGATGCCGTCCAGGCTGCCGTCCCCGAGCAGGCGGCGGACCAAGCGGTGGGTGGCGGCGAAGACTTCCGGGTTTTCCATGCGCAGCCCGATCAGGTCGTTGATGTCGAAGAACCGGCGGTAATTGATCTCCTCGCCGGAGACGCGCCAGTGCGCCAGGCGGTAGGCCTGCGCGTCGAGCAATCGGTGCAGTGCGTCAAAGCTGTGATGATCGCCGGTCCGGCCCCGGGTGCGTTCCACCGCTTCCTGGATGGCGCCATGCACCTGCGGGGAACGCTCCGCCAGCTTTTTCATCCGGTGTTGCAGGCGCGGAATGGCGGCTTGCCGCTGCTGCACCAGCTCCATCTCGTCGCAGGTATGCGGACACAGGTCGCGCAGCTCGACCAGGATTTCCTCCAGTTCGGCCATCCCCGACGATTGCCAATCCGATTCCGACTGGCGAGTGCGCAAGTCGCCCAGGCTTTCGAAGATCAGGGGCACGGTTTGCGGGTCAATCGGCAGCCGGTAGCCGTAGTAGAGGCAGAAGTACACCCCGTCGGCATACTGGAGCACCAGGTTGCCGCGCTCCAACTCTTCGCCGTAGGAGCTGCCCAGGATGGGAAGCAGCAGCTTGCCATGCAGTTCGTGCTTCAACGGACGCCAGTCGATGTCGAAGAACTGCGCGTAGCGCGATGCCTGCCCGTTCTCCAGCACATCCTGCCACCACGGATTGCTGCCATGGCCCACGCCCATGTGGTTGGGGACAATGTCCAGCACCAGGCCCATGCCGGCGGATTTCAGCTCGCGCACGAAATCCTGGAACTCCTCTTCCGTTCCGAGTTCCGGGTTCAGCTGGTTGTGGTCGGTGATGTCATAGCCATGCATGCTGCCGGGGCGCGATTTCAGGATGGGAGAGGAGTAGCAATGGGTGATGCCGAGAGCGTGCAGGTAAGGCACCAGGTAGCGCGCGTCCTGGAAGCGGAAGCCGCGCTGAAATTGCAGCCGATAGGTGGAGAGCGGGCGGTTCCGCCCCTTGGTCGCAGCCAGCCGGTCCAGACACTCCGACAGCCCCGCCGTCTCGACCACCGGGTACCCGGCAACGTTTTGCATCACGGGATTAGATGCAGGAAGAGCCGGACTTTCTGCAGATTGCGCTCCAACAGAGACTTACACGCGTGCTGCGGTTGAGCGCTCGTATAATTCCAGGGCATGGACCGCCGCAATTTTCTGGTCGGCGCCGGCGGATCGGCGCTGGCGCTGGCTCTCGCCCCCCGCTTGAGTTCGTTGACGCCCGATGTCGCGAACACCTACCGCGACAGCATCGTGATCGACGCGCTCTGCTCCCCGGTCTCGCGCGACGATGTGCTTCCTGCGCCTTCCGACCTGCAGCAGGCAAAGCAATCCGGCATTACGGCTGTGAACTTCACGGTTTCGGCGCACAGTTTCGACGACACGATGAAGAGCATCGCCTTCGCGCAAGCGCTTGCCGAACACTACCCCGACATCTGGCTGCTGGTGCGCCGCCATTCCGACATCGCCCGCGCCAAGCGCGAGGGCAAAATGGGAATCATGCTCGGATTCCAGTTCACCGAGCCGTTCGAAGAGGATTTGGGGCGGCTGGAGACGTTTCGCCGCCTGGGCGTCCGCATCATCCAGATGTCGTATAACAACCGCGGCCTGCTGGGCGACGGCTGCCTGGAGCCGGGCAACGCCGGCCTGAGCAAGCGCGGCAAGGACGCGGTCTCCAGGATGAACCAGCTCGGCATTGCCGTGGACCTGAGCCACTGCGGCCAGCAGACGACCGCCGACGGAATCGCGACCTCCGCCAAGCCGGTCCTGATCACCCACTCGGGATGCAACGCCGTCTATCGCCATCCGCGCAACAAGGACGATCGCGAATTGCGCGCCATGGCCGAGCGTGGCGGCGTGGTCGGCATTTACTTCATGCCGTACCTGTGTGCCTCGCCCAAGGTCCCGACCCACGACGATGTTCTTGCTCACCTGGAGCACGCGTTGAAAGTGTGCGGGGAAGATCACGTCGGCATCGGGACTGACAGCACGGTCGAGGCGGTGCAACTCAGCGAGGAGGAGCGCAAGCGCTTCCTGGAAGACATGGAGAACCGCAAACGCATGGGCATCGCCGCTCCCGGAGAAGATCGCCTGCCGTACGTTCCCGATCTCAACGGCCCGCGCAAGCTGGAGACGCTGGCCGGCGAACTGGCGCAACGCGGCTACGGGTCGTCGGTGATTGCCAAAGTGCTGGGCGGAAACTTTTATCGTGTGCTGGGAGAGATTTGGTAAAGAATTTACGAATTTACGAATTGAAGAATTTACGAATTGAAGTATGACGAATTTCTTGTGCGGCGTGCAGGGCGCCGGCGGAATCAGTCGCCCGGTATAATCGCGATCCATGAAACGCCGCTCTTTCTGCATCGCATTCGCCTTCCTTCTTACAATCGCGAACAGTACCGCCCAGTCCTCGCCCAAGCCAGCTGAAACCGTCGCGCCGTGCGAGGAATCGCCCGCCGGCGCCGTGCGCTACACCGTGCTGCTCGCTGGAAACCGCGCCGGGTTGGCGACCTCGTGGCAGGAGCCGGACAAGTCGCTGCAGTACTGCTTCGAGTTCAACGATCGCGGGCGCGGGCCTCGCCTGCGCACGGAGATCCGCCTGGGTCCCAAGGCGATGCCGATCCTGGAACGTACCCGAGGCTATGACTACCTGAAGGGCGCGGTGGACGAGCAGTTCTCGCTGCAGAACGGACGGGCGCGTTGGAGCAACAAAGCGGAGCGCGGCGAGCAAACGCTGAGCGCGCCCGCGTTTTATTCCAGCATGTACGGCCCGCCGGAGGAAGCTGCCTTGCTGCTGCGCGCGGTGTTGGCCGCGCCCAATCACATCCTGGCGCTCTTGCCCTCAGGCCAAGCGACCGCCGAGCGCGCCGGCGAATTGGAAGTCACCGCCAAGGGCGAGAAAAAGCGCGTCACCCAATACGCGATCTCGGGCCTGGGATTCAGCCCGACCTACCTCTGGCTGGACGAAGCCAACAATTTTTTCGCCCAGGTGTCGGGGTGGAGTTCGGTGATTCGCGCCGGCTGGGAAGATGCCGCCGCCACGCTCGACCGCGTCCAGGACAAGGCACTGGCGGCGCGCAACCTGGAACTGGCGCGCAAGCTGGGTCATAAGCCATCCGGTCCGCTGGTGATTCGCCATGCGCGCATGTTCGACGCCGCCTCGGCCAGCGTCCGCCCGGACATGACCGTGATCATCGCCGGCGAGCGCATCCAGCAGGTGATTGCCGACGGTGACGCGAAGATTCCCGCCGGCGCGCAGGTGATCGACGCCAGCGGCCAAAGCCTGCTGCCCGGCTTGTGGGACATGCACGTGCACCTGTCGGAAGACGATGGTCTGCTCGACATCGCCAACGGCATCACCACCGTGCGCGATCTTGCCAACGATACCGACAAGCTGCTGGCCATGCGCAAGAGCTTCGAGGAAGGCACGGCCATCGGACCGCGCGTCATCATGGCCGGAATCATTGACGGCAAGGGGCCGTTCGCCGGTCCAACCAAGGTGCTGGTGGACACGCCGGAAGAAGCGCGAGCGGCGGTGGACAACTACAAGAAGCTCGGCTACGTGCAAATCAAGATTTATAGCTCGGTGAAGCCGGAGCTGGTCCCGGTGATCGTGGCGGAGGCGCACAAGCTGGGGCTGCGGGTCAGCGGGCATGTGCCCGCGTTCATGACCGCGGAGCAGGCGGTGCGCGATGGCTTCGACGAATTGCAGCACGCCAATTTTATTTTCCTGAATTTTCTCTACGACAAGGTGCAGGACACGCGTACGCCGGCGCGCTTCACCGCGGTAGCGCAGAATGCGCCCGACATCGACCTGCACTCGGAGCGGGTGCAGCAGTTTATCCACCTGCTGCGCGAGCGCGGCACCTGCGTCGATCCCACGTTGGATGCCTTTGAGAACATGTTTGTGGCGCGCGCGGGGCAGATGTCGCCCACTTACGCCGAAGTCGCGGACCGGCTGCCGGTGCAGGTGCGCCGCCAGTTCCTGACCGGCGGCTTGCCGATCCCGGCAGGAATGGACCAGCGCTATCGCGCGGCTTTTCGCGCCATGCTGAACCTGGTGGCGGAGCTCTATCGCGACGGCATTCCCATTGAGGCCGGCACCGACCAGATGGCCGGCTTCTCCCTGCACCGCGAACTTGAGCTTTACGTGGAAGCCGGGATTCCCGCGCCGAAAGTGTTGCAGCTGGCGACGCTGGGCGCGGCGCGGATCATGAAGCGCGACCGCGAGGTAGGCTCGATTGCGCCCGGCAAGCTGGCCGACCTGGTCCTGGTGGACGGAGATCCGGCGGCGAATATCCGCGACATTCGGCGCGTGCGCACGGTGGTGAAAAACGGAGTGGTCTACGACGCGACGGAGCTGGACCGGGCGCTCGGCGTGACGCCGCTTTCGCCTGGACATTGAGCAACTGCACACGCGAGGGCGCGTGTGCCACACGGAAACACGCTAGGCGCGTGTGCCACTTCGGAGCCACTAGCGCGGTGCTTGGAGTTTCGCCCTCACCAACTCTTCTGCCCGCTCCACCACCTGGTCAATGCTGAGATGGGTGGAATCCAGGACCATGGCGTCGGCGGCCGGAAGCAGCGGCGAGGCCACCCGGGTGCGGTCCCGCTGATCGCGCTCCCGAAGCTCCGCCGCGATGTTCTTGCCCGGGCTGTTGCCCTGTTTGAGCCGGCGCTCCACCCGCACCTCGGGCGCAGCTTCCAAAAAAATTTTCACGTCGGCGTTGGGAAACACGACTGTCCCAATGTCCCGGCCTTCCATGATCACTCCGCCACGCCGGCCCATTTCCTGCTGCCGGGCCACCATGTAAGCGCGCACCGCGGGATGGATTGAGACGCGCGATGCCGCCGCGGTCACGTCGGGGTGGCGAATGCGATCGCCGACATCACGCCCATCGAGCAGCACGCGATTGCCGTCCACCTGCGGTTGCAGCTCGATGCGCGAATTGCGCGCCAGCTCCAGCAACGATCCCTCGTCGTCGAAGGAGACCTCGTTCTCGATCGCTTTCAAGCCCAGGGCGCGGTACATGGCGCCGCTTTCCAGGTTCACGTAGCCGAGTTTGCGCGCCAGCCGCGAGGCGATCGTGCTCTTGCCGGCTCCCGCCGGGCCGTCGATGGCGATGACGAGTTTCTTGCTGTCGTGCGTCATTCTTGGGAAAACAGTCCGTAGCCGGTAATCCACGGCTGAGACCCCGGGCTACTGACTCTTGACTCCTGACTCTTGACTCCTGACTCCTGACTCCTGACTACTGACTGCCGGTTCTTCTTGGCCGCGGTGTGTACGCTTCTCTTTTTTGCGCCACCTGCAGCATCGATTTCTTGCCGACGCTGACTAGGCCCAGCTCGCGCGCCGCCAGCAGCGCATTGATCGACTCCTTCACCCGGGACTTGGGCACCATGTGGCCAAAAAAATCCTCGATCTCGGATTGCTCCGCTGCCACCACGGCTTCCAGGAACTTGGACAGCAAGGCCGATAGCGCCTCCGGCAGCGAAAGGTGAATCCCGGCGCGCACCCGCTCGGGCGCCCAGCGATAGAGCGCGTCCCACTTCGCGCCCTCTTCCGGGGAGTAGTCGACGCGCGTGATGCGCAGCCGCGACCACAACTCGTTCAACGCGCGGTCCAGCGCCGGTTCGGACGGTTCACCGCCCAGCACCTCGCGCAACTTTTTTTTCGACACCGCGCCGTGCGTGCGAATGGCCTCGAAGCCATCGCGGGCCAGGGGCGAATACTCTGAGCGGCCTCCCGGCTGCCGCATCTGCCGCGGATTTTTGTCGCCGATCATGCCAAACAGGTAAGGGAAGGCGGCAGCCGACACCAGGAATCCCGCCTCGCCGAAAACGCTGGCCTCAAATACCGTCTTCTCGCGCAGCAGCCGCACCATCAACTCAGTGGCCTCGCGGGCGCGCACATCGGCAAAGGCCTGCTTCGCCGTGGGCAGGGCGTCGTCGGTCCCAGCATAGGCGCCCAGGAAAGTCGGCAACAGCACCGCGGGCCGGGCGGGATACAGCAGGCACATGCCGACCGATTCCATGAACTCGCGCGCTTCCTCGGGGGTGCGCATGCCGCGCCCGTCCAAGCGCCACTTTTCGCGCCGTGCCTGGTGTAGCTCTTGTTCGGTCATTGGATGATCGCATGATCGGGGAATCGGGAGCTGGTCTCGGATTTTAAGTCACCCGATCACCAGATCGTCCGTTCACCCGATTTCTCAGATCCTCTTAAAAGCTTTTTGTATGTCGCGAACAGAATACCGCAACACCACCGGCCGTCCGTGCGGGCACGACATGGGACACTCGGTTTTGGCGAGCTCGCGCAACAGCCACTCCATTTTGTCGGCGGTCAGCGGGGTATTGATCTTGATGGCCGCGTGGCACGCAATGGAGGCGGCAATGCGTGCCCGTGCGATCTCCAGGTTGAGCGCCTGCTCTTCGCGTTCGAACTGGGTGAGCAACTCGTGCAGCATCTGCTCCACATCGCTGGCTTCCACCCCGGCGGGCGCGGTCTTGACCGCCACCGTGCGCGAGCCGAAGGGCTCGGCGTCGAAGCCGTTGCGGCGCAACTCGTCGCAAATCTCGGCGAAGATAGCCTGCTGCTGCGGCGATAACTCCACGATCAGCGGCATCAGCAGGCGTTGCGACTCCACCTGTTGTGCGGCTCGTTGCCGCAGGACTTTTTCAAACAGAACGCGCTCGTGGGCCACGTGCTGGTCAATGATCCACAGGCCTTCCTCATTCACCGCCAGAATGAAGGAGTCGCGCACCTGCCCCAGCGGCTTCAAGGTTTCCAGCAGCGGCGCATCGCTGGGCGGCAGGTCTTCCAGTTCGCGAGTGCAGCCGCCGGCGGCTCCAAACGAAGATTGAGCAAAACGCGCGACCGGAATAGCGGCATTGGCGTCCACCACAATCGAGCCTTGAAACTCCAGCCCTTGCGAAACCGGGGCAAGCGAGGGCGCATGCAGCGCGAAATCGGCGTCGTCCTGTGTGATGCCAAGTTCGCCGGCGAGTTCTGTGGGCAGAATCTCGGAGCCAGGTTCACGGGTCAAAGACCCGCGCCACACAGGCGATAATCCTGGCGACGCGCTCGGCTGGGCGGTAATTTCGCGGGTGAAATGCGGCACCGGGCGCGCTTTCATCAGTGCGGCGCGCACCGAGTCGCGCACCAGGTCGTGCACCACCGACTGCTGCCGGAATCGCACCTCTACCTTCGATGGGTGCACGTTCACATCCACCTCGGTGCTGGGCATTTCCAGGAAGAGCAGCACCACCGGGTAGACCGTGGGCGGCAGGATGTTGCGGTAGGCGTCGGTGAGGGCGTGCAAGACCAGCTTGTCGCGGATGAGCCGCCCATTGACGAAAACGAACATCGAGTTGCGGTTGAGCTTCTGAATTTCCGGCTTGGAGATGAAGCCGTGCAGGCGCAACTCGCCGGGCACGAAGCGGTCCGGGAGTTCGTCGGGGTCGGGCTTGGCCCAGGGTGGCGGCTGCGGCAATCCGACGCGCGCCAGCGGCAGCATGGCCGCCAGGGGCAGCAGTTGGTCCAGCGTCTCCCGCCCGAAGACCTGGTAGATGCGCTCCTGGTGCGAGTTGACCGAGGCCGCGATGAGCATGGCGTTCGCCGAAGAATGCAGCTCGAAATGTTTGTCCGGGTGCGCCAGCGCATAGTGCGTCACCAGCGACGCGATCTGCCCCAACTCGGTGGATTCGGAGCGCAGGAACTTGCGTCGGGCGGGCACGTTGAAGAACAGATCGCGGACCGCGATCGAAGTTCCCGCCGGCAGGCCCGCTTCTTCCACCGTCAGGATTTTTCCGCCCGCGATCTCGACGACCGTGCCGGCATTCTCGTCGGCGGCACGTGTTTCCAGCCGCAGCCTCGATACCGAGGCGATGGAGGGCAGGGCCTCGCCGCGAAAGCCGAGGGTGGCGACGGTGAGCAGGTCGTCGGCACTGCGGATTTTCGAGGTGGCGTGGCGCTCGAAGGCGAGCAGGGCATCGTCGCGCACCATGCCGCAACCATCGTCGGTGATGTGGATCAGCTTCTTGCCGCCGCCCTCCACCTGCAGGCGAATGCGGCGCGCGCCCGCATCGAGCGCGTTTTCCAGCAACTCCTTCACCACCGAGGCGGGGCGCTCCACCACCTCGCCGGCGGCGATTTTGTTGGCCACGTGCTCGGGAAGGACGTGAATGCGGCCCATGGGGAGTCACCGCAGATTAACTGAAAACAGTTTCAGTTTCGAGTTTCAGTTTCATGGGGACTGAAATCCAAAGCCGCGCGCCGAACCTCCGACGCCACTCGCACGGCACGCACAAGACATTTATTTTGCTGAAGCCGTTGTTTGCGAGATTCAACCACGGGGAACAGGGACACGGGGACATGCCTGCCATTAAACCCAGAGATGTGGCCTTTCTTGGTCTGCGCGATTCCATTTTGTGCACCGAGTGCGAACTGATCAGCTACAACAACACCGCCCAGTGCCTGGCCTGCGGCAGCACGGCCGTGCTCAGCCTGTGCCGTGTGCTGGGAGGTTCCTTGCGCGGCGAACAGCGGGTGCGCATGGTGAACCCGGAGCGCCAAGGAAGCGTCTTGGAATTTCCCGGCGCGGCGCACTCGGCGGACCAGCGCTCGGCGGTACCCACGCCGGCGCCGATGGCGGTGAATCCCATGTCGATGACCGAGGTCACCGGATCCAGCCCGGTGCACGCGGCGATGAAGCTGGTGGTGGAGCGCGGATACCGTCTGAGCCGCTCCGGGGGCGTTGCAATTGCCGCTAATCGCCGCGGCCGCATGGTCTGCGAAGCGCGGCAAGGGGTGTCGGCGCCCGCGCTCGGCACCGAGATCCGCGGCGGACTTTCGGCTTTGTCCCTGCACAGCCGGCGCACTTTGCGTTGCGACCTGGCCGCCGACGACGCGCGCGTGGACGCCGCAAGCTGCCGCGCCCTGGGCGTCAACTCCCTGGTGGCCGCGCCCATTGTCAACCTGGATCGCGTCTTCGGTCTGATGACCGTGCTATCGCCACAGCCTTACGCCTTTGATGACCGCGACGTCGCGCTAGTGCAATGGCTGGCGGGGATGATGGCCGTGGTATTCACCGGCACGGAAACCGACCTGTCGCTGGTGGCGCACTCCACCACCCGCGCCGAGTTGCCGGTCTCGGCATTGGCGCGGGGCTGAGACCGCTGGTGACCTGAGGATTCGAACTGCCCGAGACTTCAGGCGATGAAGCGGAGGTAGTAACTGCGGATCTTTTCGTGGATGGCATCGCTTGCGGAGCGCGATGTGCGCGAGCGGGCGAGGAGTGTTTCGCTGTGCTGCCGAAGCCGGTTGCAGCGTTTCAGCAGGCTGTTGGTGTAGGCATTGGCCTGGGCACTCTCATACCGGACGACAAAACGGTCGGTAGGCGAGAACGACGGTGCCATGGTAATTAGGATGCCTGCCCGGCTCCGGGCGAGGAGTGCCTGCGAAAAAACTATCTATCCGCCCGCGCGCCCACCCTTGCGCCAAGGTAGAATCACGATTCTGCCCCTCTTCATGCCGGAAAGCAAGCACAAGAAGCGGGTTCTCTCGCGCCCGCTGAGCGACAAATTCAACGATGCGCTGGTGTATGCCGCGCGACTGCATCGCGAGCAGCCGCGCAAGGGCCAGGACATCCCTTACGTCGGGCACCTGCTCGGGGTCGCGTCGCTGGTGCTGGAATCGGGCGGCGACGAAGAGATGGCCATCGCCGCCCTGCTGCACGACGCCGTCGAAGACCAGGGCGGCCAGCCGCGGCTGGAGGAGATCCGCAAAATGTTCGGCGCCCGGGTGGCGCACATCGTGGAGGGCTGCACCGACTCCGACGAGATCGATCCCGAGCGCAAGCCGCCGTGGTGCGAGCGCAAGGAGAAGTACATCGCGCACGTGGAGCACAAAGCCGATGCCGAGGTGCGGCTGGTCTCCGCCGCCGACAAGGTGCACAACGCGCGCGCGATCCTGTCCGACCACTACGAAATGGAGGACCGGGTCTTTGATCGCTTCAGCGGCAAGAAACAGGGAACGCTGTGGTACTACCGCGCGCTGGTAGACGCGTTCCGCGCCGCCGAGGCCAGGGACAATCATCCCGCGGACGGGTCTGCTCAGGGGCGCCATCGCCTGATCAACGAGCTGGCGCGCGTGGTCGACGAACTGGAGCGCCGCTCGGGCGGCCCGGGAGTGAATCCATGCCGCGGATGATCGACCTGATGAAGGAATCGGCGGTGCCGGCCAACGTGATGCGCTCGGCCTGCAAAGGCGCGCTCGCCCTGCCGGCGGCGGAGATGATCGAAGTGCTGGTGTACCTGGCATCGACGCCGCTGTTCGGCGAAGAGGCGCGGCTGACCCTGGCCGGCTGGGACGAAGCCGCCTGCCGCGAGGTCTGCGCGAATCCCGCCAGCCCCAACGAGGTATTGCAATATTTCCTGCATAACCGCCGGCCGCGCTTGATGCCCACCTTGCTGGAAAACCCTGCGATTCCGGAACCGGCCCTGCTGGAGATCGCGCAGGAGCAATCGTTGGAATCGGTGCAGCTGCTGCTGGCAACTGAGCGCGCCAGGGCTTCCGCCCAGGTCCTAGAGGCGCTCTCCGCAAACCCGGTGCTGATGTCCTCGCAGACGCAGCAGGTGCGCGGGCTGCTGGAGAAAATCGCGGCCGCGGCGCCGCCGGCCGAGCCTTCCGACGAAGCGGAGCATGACGCGGTAGTCCAGCAATTCATCACCGAGCACGCCGAAGAAATCGCGGCCGAGGAAGGGAAGGAGTTCCGGTTGGTGCCGGATCCGGGTGAGGAGGAGCCAGTGGCGGAAGCAACGCCGGAGGAGGCACCCGCGGTCTCGGCCGCCGTGATGAAGGCGCCCAGGAAAGTGGAGCGCGAGGACGAACGCATTTCGCCGTTGCAGAAAATTGCGCGGCTTACGGTCGGAGATCGCGTGCAGTTGGCCATCAAGGGCAACAAGGAGGAGCGTTTCATCCTGATTCGCGATGGTTCCAAGGTGGTGTCGTCGGCGGTGCTGGAGTCGCCCAAGGCCAACGAACACGAGATTGAGGCATTTGCCTCCATGAAAAATGTGCAGGAAAGCGTGCTGCGCGGCATCGCCGGCAAACGCAAGTTCATGAAGACCTACGCCATCGTGCGGGCGCTGGCCAACAATCCGCGTTGCCCGCTGGACGTACACCTGACCATCGTCAAGAACCTGCTGAACATGGACTTGCGGTCGCTGTCGATGAACAAGAACATATCCGACACCGTACGCAAGGTGGCGGGCAAACTGTTTCGCGAGCGGACCAACAAGAAGGACTAGCGTCCCCGGAGTCCCGCGCCGGACAAGGGGCGCAATCTATTACAATAACCGCCCAGGAGAACCGGCGTGCCAGTTACCAAGCCCGATCAGATTGGCGAGCTGCTCAAGCAGGCGCGCACCATTGCGGTGGTCGGACTCTCCGACAGCCCGCTGCGCGCCAGCCACGGCGTTGCCGCCTACTTGCAGTCGCAGGGCTACCGCATCATTCCGGTGAATCCCACCATCACCGACGCACTCGGGGAGCTTTCCTATCCCTCGTTGCTCGAGGTCAAAGAGACGATCGACGTGGTCGACATCTTTCGCCGGCCGGAATTTGTTCCCGCAGTGGTGGAGCAGGCGATCCAGATCAAGGTGCCGGCCATCTGGATGCAAGAGGGCGTCATTCACCAGGAGGCAGCGGAAAAGGCGCGCAGGGCCGGCATCTTCGTCGTCATGGACCACTGCATTTTGAAGGAGCACCGGGCGCGGTTTGGGTGACAGTTTTTTGCCACTGATCAACACAGATGAACACTGATCTGCCTTGATCTGGATTATTCGGTAGTCGCTAGGCCGTGCTAACTACCGACTCCTGACTACTGACTCCTGACTCCTGACTACTGCTCCTTATCATCATCATCCTTACTGGCTTGCTGCTTTTTCGCTGCCGTTCGTTTCTTCCTGATCTCTTCCAACCGTTCCCGAATGCGTTTCTCCACTCCTTCCGCCGTGGGATGGTAGTAGCGGCGGTCGCGAAGATTGTCGGGCAAGCACTGCATGTCGGCGACCTTCTCCTCCAGGTTGTGGGCATACTGGTAGCCGGCGCCGTAGCCCAGCTGTTTCATCATGCCGGTGGGCGCGTTGCGCAAGTGCAGCGGCACCGCTTCGGCGGCGGTCTGCTCCACGTCCGCCTGCACCGCGCCATAGGCGGTGTACAGCGCGTTCGATTTGGGGGCGATCGACAGGTACACCACCGCCTCGGCCAGCGCCAGGTTTCCCTCCGGCATACCGATGAAGTCCACCGCATCGCGGGCGGCCATGCACAGGGAGAGCGCGTTGGGATCGGCCAGGCCGATGTCCTCCATCGCCATGCGCACCACGCGGCGAGCGATGTAGAGCGGGTCCTCGCCGGCTTCCAGCATGCGGCCCAGCCAATAGAGGGCAGCATCGGGATCGCTGTTGCGCACCGACTTGTGCAGCGCCGAGATCAGGTTGTAATGCTCTTCGCCGGTCTTGTCGTAGAGCAGCACGCGTTTCTGCAGCGCGTCGTGCACCATCGCATCCGTGATCTCGCCGTTGGCGCTCGCGACCCGGGCGGCAATCTCCAGCACGTTGTAGGCGGAACGCGCGTCGCCGCTGGAATAGGCGGCGATTTTCCGCAGCACTGCGTCGCCGGCCCGCACTTGCATTTCGCCCAGGCCGCGCTCGCGGTCCTCCAGCGCGCGGCGCAGCAGTGCGACGATCTCGGCTTCGGCGAGCGGGTTGAGCACGTAAACCCGAGTGCGCGAGAGCAGCGCGCCGATAATCTCAAAGGACGGATTTTCCGTGGTGGCGCCGATCAGCCGGATGTTGCCTCGTTCCACGTGCGGCAGGAAGGCGTCCTGCTGCGCCTTGTTGAAGCGATGGATCTCGTCGATGAAGACGATAGTGCGGGTACCGAACTCGCGCGCCTTGGCGGCATCGGCCATGACCTGCTTGATTTCCTTGATGCCGGAAAGCACGGCGGAAAACTCGATGAAGTCCGCCTTGGTGGCCCGCGCGATGATCTTGGCCAGCGTAGTTTTGCCGACGCCCGGCGGGCCCCAGAAGATGATCGAGCCGGGATCGTCGCGCTCGATCTGTAGCCGCAGTGGTTTACCCGGTCCGAGCAGGTGCTCCTGCCCGATGAATTCATCGAGCGAGCGCGGACGCATCCGATCGGCCAGCGGCGTGGACTTGTCCGGCGGTTCGTCTCGGTTCGGAATGGGCTGAAACAAGCTCAAGCGAATCCTTCACCACGGAGGCACGGAGACACGGAGAAGCAAAAATCACAACACACGACGGATGATTCCATTCTTCAATACAGCAACATTGAAGTTAATGAGTAGCCCCACGCGTTTACAGGATAACCGCAGGTACGTAATGAGCTGCGCTTCATGCACCGGCAATAGGCGTGGTACGGCCTTGACTTCGACCACAACCGAGTTGTTTACCAGTAAGTCGATTCGATATCCGCAGTCGAGCTTGATGCCCTTGTATTGAACCGGTAACTCCAACTGCCGCAAGAATGCAAGGTTGCGAAGCTGAAGTTCATGGCAGAGACACTGTTCATAAGCTGACTCCAGCAGTCCGGGGCCAAGCTCGCGATGAAGTTCAATAGCAGCGCCGATGATTGCATCGGTTAACTGTTCCTCGACCAGTCCGATTCGACTCCGTGTCTCCGTGCCTCCGTGGTTAGTCAACGTCTCTTCTCTGCCGCGCAGCTTCATACAGCACGATCGAAGCCGCCACGCCGGCGTTCAGCGATTCGACGTTGCGCCGATGTGGAATTGCCATCTGCTGTCTCACCTGGCGCAGGAGTTCTTTCGGCAGGCCCGCGCCCTCGTTGCCGATCAGCAGCGCCACTCCGCCTGTGAGGTCCGCCTCATCCACCGGCGTGCCTTTGTGCGACGATGTGGCGAGCAACCGAAGACCTCCCTCGCGCAGCTTCGCCAGCACTGCCGGAAATTCCACCGCCACTACCGGCAAACGAAACAGCGAACCCGCCGACGCCCGCACGACCTTGGGATTGTAAGCAGACACCGTGCCGGCCCCGGCCAGCAAGCCGGCTGCGCCAAAAGCTTCGGCGGAGCGGATCATGGTTCCCAGGTTGCCGGGGTCCTGCACCCCGGCGGCGGCCACTATGAGCGGCTCGGGCGCGGCCAGCAGATCTTCGAGCTTGTGAGGCCTCAGGCGAACCAGCGCGGCCACACCCTGCGGCGATTCGGTGGCCACCACGCTGCCAAAGACATCGTCGGGCAGCACCAGGGTTTCCACGCTGTCGGAAAGCTGCGGCAGCAGGCGATTGGCGCGCGGGCGCGCGGATTCGGCGAAGAACACGGTGCGCAATCGCAGCCCGCTGCGGATTGCTTCCTCGATGGTGCGCAGGCTTTCAATAGCGATGGCGCCGCCGGCGTCCGGCTCCGCATCGTGAAAGGCGCGCCGCAGCTCCTTCACCGCCGCATTCTGGCGGCTGGAAACCCGGCGCAGGCGGTCCAGTTTGGCCATGGGGCAACGATACTACGCCGGGGCGCGGTTCCGCCGTCGTCCAGGACCAATTCGGACCTGTGCGGCCGCGGGTTTGGGCGTGGCAGCCAGCGCGGTTGCTTCCCTTGCGGATTGCGCTGATGGTAAGTTAGTATTCGCGTTCCCCTGAGAGCCTGTTTCCTACCCTAATGAGCGTGCGCGCCGAAATCGTGAAGATCAGCAGCAATGCGCCGGAATCGTCGCTGGTGGCCTATGCGGCGGAGCAAATCAAGTCCGGACACGTCCTGGGAATGCCGACCGATACGTTTTACGGGCTGGCGGCCGATCCCTTCAACCTGCGAGCGGTGGAGCGGGTGTATGAAATCAAGTCCCGCTCGCGGCACAAGCCGCTGTCGCTGCTGATTGAGAGCGAAGAGCAGGCGGAGATGCTGGCGCGCGATCCGCTGCCCGACGAGTTCTACGAGCTGGCGCGGAAATTCTGGCCGGGCCCGCTGACCATCATTGTGCCGGCGGCGTCGCGGTTGCCGTTGAAGGTGACCGCCAACACCGGCAACGTGGCGTTGCGCATTCCCTCGGCGAACATTCCGCTTTCCGTCATCCGCGCCGCGGGCGTGCCCATTACCGCCACCTCCGCCAACCTGAGCGGGGCCAGCGAGTGCACCACCGCGGCCGCCGTCCGCGACCAGTTGCAGGAGAGGATTTCCATCATCGTCGACGGTGGTCCCTCGCCGCGCGATGTCTCTTCGACCATCGTCGACCTCAGCGAAAACCACTGGCGCGTGCTGCGCGAAGGCGCGGTTCCTCGCCAGGCGATCGCCGACACCCTCGGCGGAGAATGAAACCGCCGGACTCTGGGCCTGCTGTGAATCCATCGGTCGCACCCGCTCGGTCTCAGCCTCCTCGCAAAACCGCTGCCCGCATCCGCCGCTTCGCCGCCGCGGCGCTCGCCCTCGTGCTGGCGGCATTTGCCGTGACCGCATGCTTCATTGTGCGTCAGGGAAGCCGCGATGAAGCCCGCCAGGCCGACGCCATCATCGTATTCGGAGCGGCGGAATATGCGGGACGTCCTTCGCCGGTCTATCGCGCGCGTCTCGACCATGCCTACGATCTTTTCCAGCGCGGCCTGGCGCCCATGGTGATCACCACCGGGGGGGCGGGCGCCGACCCCAAGTTCAATGAGGGCGGCGTCGGCCGCGACTACCTTTCGCGCCGCGGCATTCCCGATCGCAGCCTGATCGCCGAGACACAGAGTGAGGACACCGCCGAATCGGCGCAGCGCGTCAGCGCCATTCTCCGCACCAATGGCATGCACAACATCATCGCGGTGAGCGATGCCTACCATATCTTCCGGATCAAGGGGCTGCTGCGCCGCCATGGCATTGTGGCGTTCGGTTCGCCGCGGCCCGACTCGGTGCCGCGCACTTGGCGCGCAAGAACGGTCGCGCTGCTTCGCGAGTCCGCCAGCTACATCTTCTGGCGGCTTTACCCCTCGTGGTTTCCGCAATAAAAGGGCCAGCCCCGAAAGGACTGGTCGATTTTCCCTGGCGTCGCTCAGAAGATAAACTTCAGCGCGAACTGGAGCTGGAGAGGCGAAGGGCTTCGCCCGGTCATCACAAAGCAGGAATTTTATTTTGTTCCACGATATACCAGCACGACCGAGCGGCCGCCGTCCGGGGTTTCGGTGCCCAGCCCGTAGACCATGCGTGCTTCCACCAGGAAGCGAATGGCATCTTCGCTGAAGCCGGGGAAGTGCCCGGCGTTGCTCTTTCTTTCCGGCTGTGAGCGCCAGCTTGTGGGCAGGCCGCTGCGCGCCATCACCACGGCGGAGGGAGGCACCGGTCCGTGCGCCTCTTCCCAGCGCGCGACATCTTCCATGCTGACCAGGTAGCTGGGCTCGCTACGCAACTGCGGCGTCACATCCATGACCACCAGCGGCGCGACCACGCGCTGCGCATGTCCGAGACTGGCATTCCAGTGCCGGTGGTCTGACGATCGAGGCGTGGCGGCATAGGTGAGTTCGACCACCGCGGTGCCCAGGTCCTGGTTGCCACTGGGGCGCTGGGGATGGGCGACCAACAGCACCGCCAGCGCCATCGTCCAGCCGATCATGAAGGTTCGCCACCGCATACGCGTGTTCTGTTAGACGCGAATGTTAGCGCAGATGTTTCGCCAAAAAAACAGGACTTCGGAGATAGCACTTTGGAGTTACTGGGAGGAACGGTCGAGCACGCCCTCGGAGCGCAGCAGATCGAGGACGCGTTGCTTGATCTGGTCGCGAATCTTGCGCACCACCTCGATGGGTTGTCCCCGAGTGTCGGGGGTCTGCCAATCCAGGCGCTTCACGCCGGGGACCACCGGGCAGGATTCGCCGCAGCCCTTGGTGACCAGGTAGTCCGCGCCGCGGGCCAGTTCCGGGGTGAGCAATTGCGGCTGAATGCCGCTGAGATCGATGCCCACCTCGCGCATCGCTTCCACGACCTGCAGGTTGAGGTGCGGACCGGGCTCGGTCCCGCCGGAGAGGACCTGGAGACGTCCGCCGGCCAAATGCCGCGCCCACGCGGCGGCGATCTGTGACCGCCCGGCATTGTGCACGCACGCGAACACGATTGTTTTCATGACCTCAGCGTCCCAACAGCAGCGCGATCAGTCCCGCCGCTAGCGTACTGGCGAAATTCACGCCGTGGTTGCCGATGACGCCCCGGTCCTCCAGCGTGGCGCCGAGCAGGCTGTCGATGATGGTCCCCAGGATTCCGGCTCCGGCGACAATCGCCAGCCCGGCCCAAGGTACAACGCGCGTGGCTGCCGCCACGGCGCCCACCACCAGCGCGGCCGCGACCGCGGCCGCCGTTCCCGGCAAGCTTACTCCTCCATTGGCGCCGGCCGGCACGGCGCGCATTGAGGTGATCAGGTAGGCCCGGTCGCTGAACGCTTCTCCACACTCGCTGGCCGCCGTATCGGCGGCAGCCTCGGCGAGGGCCGCCATGGCCGAAGCCAGCAGAATGTGCTGCCCGGTCAGTCTGGCCGCCAGCGAAAAACCGGCCGCCGCAGCCAGGTTGGCCAGCACCTGGCCGGCGGAGCGTCCCTGCGCACTCTCGGCGATGCCCAGCAATTGCTTGCGCCGGTAGCCAAGTCGGGTAGTCAGCCAGGCCACCACGAAGACTGCGACCAGCGCCGCGAAGCCGCCCGGACCCGCGGTCAGGTACATGATTAGCGCGACCACGAACCCGGCCAGTGCTCCCCCGGCGGTGGCGCCGCGCAACCGCCATGCGATTCCGGCAAAGGCCGCGGTCACGGCCATGGCGAACAGAGCGTGCTGGAGTGGCAGGACGTGCAAGCAGGCTGGCGGCACCGGATTCGCCGCGCAGCATCGTACCAAACAGCAGATTCAGGCTTCCGCCGCAAGGTTGAAGCGCCGAGCCTCAAGCCTGCAACCTGGAGTCTCCTATGCCCTCTTCGGTTTGGACCGGTTACCTGACCTTCGGCCTGATCTCGATGCCGGTGCGCTTGTTTTCCGGCGCCCGCGGCAGCCGGGTTTCATTTCACATGCTGCACCGCGACGACCTCACGCGCATTAAGCAGCAACTCTATTGTCCTCATGACGAGAAGGTGGTGGAGCGCAGCGAAATCGTGAAGGGATATGAGTACCGCAAGGGCGAGTACGTGGTCATCGAACCGGAGGAGATCAAGAAAATCGAGCCCAAAACCGCCAAGGCCATGGAAATCCTGGAATTCGTCAAAGCCGACGAGGTGGACCCAATTTATTTCGAATCTTCCTATTACCTGGTGCCCGAGGAAGCCGGCCGCCGGCCGTACGTGCTGCTGGTGCGCGCGCTGGAGGAGACTGAGACCGTCGCCATCGCCAAGCTCACCATGCACAATCGCGAGTACACGGTCATCCTGCGCCCCTACAAGAACGGCATCCTGCTGCACACCATGTACTACGCTGACGAGGTCCGCCAACTGGAACACTTCGGCGAGGAACGGGTGGAAGTGCGCGAGGGCGAAATCAAGATTGCCCACCAGCTTATTCAGGCGTTGCAGGGAGAATTCCAGCCGGAGAAATTTCACGACACCTTCGAAGACAACGTCAAGGCGCTGATCAAGGCACACCTGGAAGGCAAGGAGGTGACCGCCATCCCGAAGCCGAAGCCGGCCCCGGTTACCGACCTGATGTCGGCGCTGAAGCAAAGCCTGGCGCAAATGGAAAAGAAGAAACCGGCGGCGCGAGTCACTGAAATGCAGGAAGCCTCGCATGCCCATACCAAGAGCGCGCGCAAGAAGGCGGGACGCAAGCGGGCGGCCTAAGCCGCTCTACGTTCAGCATGACGAGATCATGTTGCCTCCGGGTGCGCTGGCTTGGCCGGGGTTTGGCTAGGTTGGTGTCTTTTGCCTCGCCCCTGCCCTAGCGCCAACCCGCCATGCCCATTACAATAGAAATTTCCTCATGGGCAAACTTGCCGAACCACCACCGGTGCAATCCTCTCTTGCCAGCGGGAAGCCGCGCCGCAATGTGCTTGCCGGCATTGCCGCCGCGCTGGCTTGGGTATTCCTGATCAGTTGCGGCGATGTTTACCGCCCCGTCGCCAATCCCGTGCTCAAGCCTGGCGGTGACCCGCAGGCCACGCGCGTCGCCGCCGTCCTCAGCAGCAACAGCGGCTCTCCCGGAATGGTGACCGGCATCGACGTTTCTGGCGACACCAATATTGGAAATTTTGTGGTCGGCCGGGGCCCAACCTTTGGCGCCTTCGTGTTTGGCTCCGGACAATTGATCGTGGCCAATAAGAACGACGACACCGTGGCGTCTCTGTTTCCGCTGTCGCTGGGATCTGCGGTCACCTTTATCACGCTGCCGTCCGGATCGGCCCCGGTTTACCTTGCCAGCACCCTGTCCGGTAACATGTATGTCGCCAACTCGGGAGCCAACACCGTTGGTGTCATTTCAACCGTCAGCAACGCCTTTCGTTTCGCCATCCCCGTAGGGCGCACGCCGGTGGCGCTGGTGCAGACGCCAGACACCGCCACGTTGTACTGCGTCAACAAGGGTGACGGCACCGTCAGCGCCATTTCCTCCGCCGACAGCGCCGTCGTGGCCACCATTCCGGTGGGTAGTGCTCCGGTGGCCGCGGTGCTCAACTCCGACGGCAAGACGTTGTACGTGGCCAACCAGGGCAGCGGGACAGTCACCGCCATCAACGTCGCCAGCAACGCCGTGGTGGCCACCGTGCCGGCGGGGCCATCTCCCAGTGCTATGATTTTCGAACCCAGCCGCCGCCGCCTCTACGTTGCCAATACCGGTTCCAACACCATCTCGGTTTACGATGCCGATAGCGGGCTTACCTTGATCAACACCGTCACGGTTGGGGCAGGTCCGGCCTCGATTGCTCCTCTGCCTGACGGCACTCGCGTCTACGTGGCCAATGCCGGCTGCGCCGACGCCCTCAACCTGACCGGTTGTTCGGGGAACACGGTGTCGGTCATCGATGCCGTCAGCCTCGCGATTCGCAAGACCATCACCGTGGGCAGCACGCCGGTCTCTCTGGCTGCCGATCTTGCCTCCACCAAGGTCATCGTCGCCAATCGCGATTCCAACAGCATTTCTTCCATTCGCACCTCCGACGATACCGTCATCAACACCAACCCCTCCGGTTCGCCGCAGCCCACATTCGTCACCATCAGCCAGTAGTCTGGAACTCAGTTCGCAGTTTCTGGATATTCAAACCGCAATCTTCAATCGGCGGAGCCAATCGTCAATCCTCAATCCTTGCTCGCCTTCCGGTAATCAACTTGAATAGCCAGACTGGGGCAATCAGGATGGCGGCCGGGTTCTTGGTGAAGGCGGGCTGATTGCCTTCGATGACATGACCCAGAGTGGCGAGGCCGAGCGCGGCAGGAATCAGCAGCAAGCCGATGATCGGATGCCACCACACCACCACGACCGAGGAAAACCCCAGCGGAATAGCGATCATGTGCAGCGCGCGGTTGACAGGATGTGTGTGCTGATCGTCGTAGAGCGACAGGAGTTTCATCGAGCCATCCTCCCGGTGCCGCAGAGTGTAGCGCATCGCCCGCATTTCTCAATGAAACGTGCTGCCCAGCCGCACTTTCTCCGCAACCTGCAGGCCGTAAGTTACTGAAGTTCCTGGAATGTCCATAAGCTGCGCTTTGCCCATCCCCGAGCATGTGTTATACGTGTTAGTTCTCCTTTCACCGGCCGTATTCCACCTTGCCCCGGAGGCTGTTTTGGATTTTCAACTGAACGAAGAGCAGTTGCAGCTGCGCAAGAGCGTGCGCGACTTTGCCGAGAGCGAAATCCGTCCCCACGTGATGGAGTGGGACGAGGCATCGCAATTCCCGGCGGAGACGGTGAAGGAACTCGGCCGCCTCGGGCTGCTGGGCGTCATCTTTCCCACGGAATATGGCGGCGCCGGCATGGGATACATCGAATACGTGATCGCCATCGAGGAGTTGTCGCGCGTCGACGGCTCGGTGGGCATCATTGTTGCGGCCCACACCTCGCTGTGCAGCAACCACATCTTTCTTGCCGGCAACGAGGAGCAAAAGCGCAAGTACATTCCCCGGCTTGCCGGCGGCGAGCACATCGGCGCCTGGGGGTTGACCGAGCCGGGCAGCGGATCCGATGCCGGCAGCGCGCGCATGACCGCCGTCCGCCGCGGCAATTGTTGGGTGCTGAATGGCACCAAGACGTTTATCACTAACGGCCACTATGCCGACGTGGCGGTAGTGCTGGCCGTCACCGACAAGGCGGCGCACACCCACGGGCTGTCCGCCTTTGTGGTGGAAAAAGGGACCCGGGGATTCCGCGCCGGCAAGAAAGAGAACAAGCTGGGCCTGAGGGCCAGCGACACTTCCGAACTGATCTTTGAAGACTGCTGCATTCCCTCCGAAAACCTGCTGGGCAAGGAAGGCGGCGGCTTCGTGGATGCCATGCGGGTGCTCGACGGGGGGCGTATCTCCATCGCCGCACTCGGCCTCGGCATGGCGCAAGGGGCATTCGAAGCGGCGCTGAATTATTCCAAGGAGCGCAAGCAGTTCGGCAAGGCAATCAGCGAATTCCAGGCCATCCAGTGGAAGCTGGCCGACATGGCGACGGAGATCGACGCCGCCCGCCTGCTCACCCTGCGCGCCGCCGACATGAAGGACAAGGGCATGAAGACCACCCAGGAGTCTTCCATCGCCAAGCTGTACACCAGCGAGGTCGCGGTGCGCTGCGCCAATGAAGGCGTGCAGATCCACGGCGGCTACGGCTTCATCAAGGATTACCCGGCGGAAAAGTTCTATCGCGACGTGAAGCTATGCACCATCGGCGAGGGGACGAGCGAAATACAAAGACTAGTCATCGCTCGCCAACTTCTGAAAGACTAACGGCTGACGGCCATCCACCATAGGCCATCGATATCGACGACATTGGCCACTGACACCAATCACTGGGTTTCACGCATCCGCTCGGGCGATCCTCGCGCCCTGGCGCGCGCCATCAGCACGGTCGAAAACCGCGCGCCCGAATCCCTCGAACTGCTCAAAGCCCTGTTTCCGCACACCGGCCACGCGCGCATCATCGGCATGACCGGGGCGCCCGGAGCCGGGAAGAGCACGCTGGTAGATCAGCTCGCCAGGGAATATCGCAAACAAAATAAGACCGTCGGCATCGTCGCCGTGGATCCGACCAGTCCCTACACCGGCGGCGCGATCCTGGGCGACCGCATCCGCATGGGCTCGCACTACGCCGATCCGGGAATCTATATACGCAGCATGGCCACGCGCGGTTCGCTGGGCGGCCTGGCCGGCGCCACTTCCGATGTTGCCGCCGTGCTCGACGCCAGCGGGCGCGACCTGGTGCTCATCGAGACCGTCGGCGTCGGGCAGGACGAGGTGGACATCGTGCGCCTGGCCGAGATCACTGTCGTCATCCTCGTGCCCGGCATGGGCGACGACGTGCAGACCATCAAGGCCGGCATCATGGAAATTGCCGACGTGTTTGTCATCAACAAGAGCGACCGCGAAGGGGCCGAGCGCGTGGAGCGCGAAATCCGGGCACTGCAATCGCTCTCCACCCGCTCCGATGGCTGGACGCCGCCCATCGTGAAGACCGTGGCTAGCGATGGCACCGGCGTTGGCGAACTGGTGTCGGCCATCGCCAGCTACGAAGACTTCATGCGCACGCACAACCTGGGCTTGCAGAAAAAGGTGCAGAATTGGCAGGAGCGGCTGGTAGAGATGTTGCGCGAGTCGCTGCTGGAGCGTGTGCTGCGCGATGAGATGGGCGACGGCGCGGTCACCCGCTACGCCGCTGAAATCGCGCAGCACAAGCGCGACCCGTACTCGCTGGTGGAGGAGATCGTCGGCAAACTGGGAAAAGTGTAGCGTTGTACATGCGTCGATGCAGCCGCGCGGCGCGAAACCCGTTAAGCCCGGAGTCATCCATGTTCCAAATCGATCATCTCGGCATTGCCGTCAAATCTCTCGCCCAGGCGAAGACTTTCTACCAGAACCTCGGCATGCAAGTGATGCCGGAAGAGACCGTGGCGCAGGAGAAGGTACGGCTGGCCATGGTGCCGCTCGGCGAGAGCCGCATTGAACTGCTGGAGCCGCTCTCCGAGGAATCGCCCATCGCCAAATTTATTGCCAAACGTGGCGAGGGCCTGCACCACGTCTCGCTGCGCGTCGACAACCTGCAGAGCACGGTCCACCGCCTGAAAAAATCAGGCGTGCGCCTGATCAACGACCAGATCCAGATCGGCGCCGGCGGGCACCTCTACGTCTTCGTGCATCCCTCCAGCGCCGGCGGCGTGCTGCTGGAGTTGTGCGAGGAGCAGCCGAAGGGCGTTTGATCATCGGGTGATCGGATGATCGGGCGATCGGGTGATCTAAGCCAATTCCGAATCACCCGATCACCCGATCACCAGATCACCCGATCATGTTGATCCTTGCCATAGACACGACCGGCGCCAGCGGCAGCGTTGCACTGCTCAGGTGTGGCGCGGGCGCCCTCGCCCGCGACTCTGAACTCATCGAACTCGTGCCGCTCGCCGGCCGTACCTACTCGGCGCAGTTGATGCCGCAAATTTCGGCGCTGCTGGCGCGGCACAACCTGGACAAGCGCGCCATCCACGCCTACGCCGCCGCCACCGGCCCGGGTTCCTTCACCGGCCTGCGGGTTGGGCTATCGACCGTCAAGGCACTGGCCGAAATCACGCAAAAACCGATCGCCGCGGTTTCGCTGCTGGAAGCCCTGGCCTGGGCCGGTGTGGCCCGGGTCTCTGACCCGGGTACTTCGCCGACCACCGAGCGGAAGGTCATTGCCGCCCTCGACGCCATGCGCGGCGAGGTTTACGTCGGTGAGTACGTCATCCGCAAGGAAGAACTCCCCAAGGTTGTGCGTGAGGTCCTGATGCCGGCACAGGAATTCGCTGCCGAGTTGCAACTGGCGCCGCATCTTCCGGTGGTCACCCCAGACGAATCGATTGCCGCGCTGCTGCGCGCCCGCGCCCAGGCGGTGGAGGTTATGGCGCGCCCGCAGAGTGACGTGATCTCGCGCATCGGCGCGCTCAAGATTGCCGCCGGCCACGTGACTTCGCCGGAGGCGCTCGATGCCAACTATATCCGCCGGTCCGACGCGGAAATTTTTTCGAAACCAAGCTCTTAGCCCAGCTCTTAGCCATTAGCTCTTAGCTCTTAGCCAAACCGCGTCAGTCTTCTGAAGTCTGAGGGCTAAATGCTAAAAAGCTAAAAGCTAAAAGCTAAAAGCTAAGAGCTATAAGCTAAGAGCTAACAGCTTGATCCGCCCCGCCACCACCGCCGACGTTGCCGCCATCCGCGCCCTGGAAGCCCAGTCCGCCGGCGCCGCGCACTGGAGCGAACAGAACTATGACCGGCTGTTTACGGGCGATCCGCTGCATCTCGCGCTGGTGGTGGACGAAGGCGGCGTACAGGGGTTTTTGATTGCCCGGCGAACCGGTACGGAGTGGGAGCTGGAGAACATCGCCGTCGCCCTGGACCGCCGGCGCCGCGGGTATGCTTCCGCCCTGGTGCGAAGCATGGTCGAAGCGGTGCAGGAGCAGAAGGGCGAAATCATCTACCTGGAGGTGCGCGAATCCAATGCCGCCGCCCGCGCCGTCTACGCCCGGCACGGCTTTGTCGAGACCGGCCGCCGCCGGCTTTATTACCAGCATCCCGATGAGGACGCCGTGCTCTATCGCAAGCTGGTCGGGTAAACTCCCGCCTCGCTGCCGTCTCAAAATTGCACAACTTTTAGGGCGGTGACAAAAGTCAGGGTAGCTGCGCGAAAGCGATTGAAGCGGTTCTGCCCCTGTGCTAATTTTAAGTCCTTGCCAGACTGTTTTTGGAGGTCTGCTGGATGGCAGCTCAGGTTCGAGACGTGCTCATCGCCAACAATGAAGAGTTTCGGCGCCTTGTTTCAGAACATTCCCAATACTCTCAGCGGCTTGAATCCCTCACCCAAAAGAGATTTCTTTCTGAGGATGAGAAGATCGAAGAGGTCCGCCTGAAAAAGCTAAAACTGCGCCTCAAGGACCAGATGGAGTCCCTGGAGCAGCAGTTCCGGCACCACGGCAACAACGTAGCCTAAATTCACCAGCCCCGACGGCGGGGTCGTTGCCGCCAAAACGGCAAGCAAGTTTCGTATGTCTACAACGCGGCTTCGGCCGCGTTTTTGTTTGCATGCGCGTTCACGGTTGTAGGTTCTTGGGTGCCTGAGATCATGTGTGCCTGAGATCATGTGGCACACGCGTCATGTGGCACACGCGCCATGTGGCACACGCGCGTGTGCACGGCTAACCGATAACGGAGTGTCCCCATCCCTCCTGAACTGCCCGCCGCGACTATAATTGTTCAACCCCATGGTTCGTGACGGCTACTACTACGCGGTCGGGTCGCTGCTGGCAGCCGGGCTGCTTGCCTGGTTGGCCGCTCCGGCGTGGGCCGTGATCCCGCTGGCCCTGGGGGCGTTTTGCGCCTGGTTCTTTCGCGATCCCGAGCGGCAGATACCGGAGACCCCGG
Source organism: Terriglobia bacterium (assembly GCA_963797035.1). Taxonomy (GTDB): domain Bacteria; phylum Acidobacteriota; class Terriglobia; order Terriglobales; family Acidobacteriaceae; genus JAIQGF01. Next base: position 151,786 of record CAWCOC010000011.1, on the reverse strand, counting down.
GGGCCATTGTTTCTCCCGGCGACGGCCGCGTCACCGACATCATGGCCATCGATGTGGATGGCCGCCCGCGCACCCGCATCAGCATCTTTCTCAGCGTTTTTGATGTGCATGTGAACCGCTCGCCGATCGCCGGCGTCATTCGCGACGTCGAATATCGCAAGGGACAGTTCAAGAACGCCATGGGCGCGGCCTGCGCCGATTGCAACGAGCAGAACATCGTGACCGTGGACGATGGCGCCCAGACCCTGGTCTTCAAGCAGATTGCCGGCTTGATCGCGCGGCGCATCGTTTTCACCAAGCGTGTCGGCGATCGCGTGGCGCGCGGCGAGCGCATCGGCATGATCAAGTTCGGCTCCCGCTGCGACGTGATCTTCGACCCGGCGGCCGCGGTGCAGGTGAAAATCGGGCAGCACGTAGCCGGCGGTTCCAGTATTCTTGCTGTCGCGCCGGTCGCCGCCGACCGCAGCCCAACCGCCGGCGCGCAGCGCGAACAGGGAGTTCGCCGATGAACTGGCCGCCGCTTCGCCGTGCCGACGATCGCCCGCGCCACCGCCGCTTCCGCCGCGGTATCTACCTGCTCCCCTCGCTGTTCACCAGCCTGAACATGGCGCTCGGCTACTACGCTCTCTACCATGCCATCCAGGGGTCGGCGGCCGAGATCTGGCACTACGACAATGCCGCCAAGGCGATCGGCTTCGCCATCGTCTTCGACGGCCTCGACGGCAAGATCGCGCGCCTGACCAACACGGAAAGCGACTTCGGACGCGAGTTTGATTCCCTGGCCGACGTCATCACCTTTGGCGTAGCCCCCGCCATCCTCGCTTGGATGTGGGGTTTTCGCGTGCTCTCGCCGCTTGCGGGCAGCGATCTGCTGGCGCGCGTCGTGCAACTGGGAGCGATTGCGACGTTCGCTTTTCTGATTGCCGGCGCCAGCCGCCTGGCGCGTTTCAACATCCAGGCGAATCCGCAGCCCTCGAATCCCGGCCGGCCGGGCAAGAAATATTTTGTCGGCATGCCGATTCCCGCCGGCGCCGGCGTCATCGCCGCCATCGTCCATTTCAACAACGGTGCGCCCATCATGACCTGGTGGATGGGCCTGATCTGGGCGGCGCTGGTGTTCGTCACCAGCTACCTGATGGTGAGCACCTGGCGTTTTTACAGTTTCAAGGACCTCGATTTCCGCAGCCGCCATCCCTTCTGGGTGGTGGTGATCATCGGCATCATCATCTGGTGCGTTCGTTATTTTTCCGAATATTTCCTGTTTTTCCTGGCCTTGTTCTATATGCTTTCCGGGGTGTTCGCGCGCCTGATGTACATCTTGCGGCGGCGTGGCAGCCCGCCGCCACCGCCCCTGGAGGCTACGACCGCGCGATGAACCGCACTCCCCAACCCGGTCGACCGGGCTTCGAAAATGGCCTCTATCGCGTTGCCATCGTTGGCGCCGGCAGTCTGAAGGGCAAGGAACTCGCCGAAGTCTTGCCCGAGACCTCCTTCCCCGCCGTCGATATCAAGCTGATGGACGACGACGAAGCTCTGGGCCAGCTGGAGCCCGTGGGCGACGAGGTCACGTTCGTGCAGAGCGTACGTCCGGAGAACTTCGCCAACGTCGATTTCACCTTCTTCGCCTCGAACTCCGATTTCACCCGCAAGCACTGGCGCATTGCGCAGCAGGCCGGGAGCCTGATTGTTGATCTCTCGTACGCCCTGGAAGACGCGCCCGGCGCCCGCGTCCGCTCTCCCTGGGTGGAACGCGAGCTTCGCCACTCGCAAGTACCGGAACTGGAGCCCGCGCCGGTGGTCACGGCCCATCCGGCGGCGGTGGTGCTTGCCTTGCTGCTGGCCCGCGCGCAGCATGCCGGCAAGCTGCGCTCCGCCGTGGCCACCGTGTTCGAGCCGGCTTCCGAACTGGGCCGCGCCGGCATGGATGAACTTCACGAGCAGACCGTCAACCTGCTCTCGTTCCAGGAACTGCCCAAGCAGGTTTTCGATGCCCAGGTGGCGTTCAATCTGCTGGCGCGCTATGGCGAGCACTCCTCGCGATCGCTGGAAGCTGCCGAACGACGCATCCTCGCCCATTTCCGGCAGATCACCGCGGAGGTCGCCGGGTCGGCGCCGGTCCCGGTGCCTTCCCTGATGCTGGTGCAGGCGCCGATCTTTCATGGACACGTGTTTTCACTCTACATTGAGCTGGAAGAAGCGCATTCCATCGGCGATTTTTCGCAGGCCATCGCCGGCGAACACCTGGCTCTCACGCGCGGCTCGGAAGAGTCGCCGAGCAACGTGGGCGCCGCCGGGTCGGAGGACGTGCTGGTCTGGATCCGCGCCGACGCGCAACGCGAGAACGGTTTCTGGATCTGGGCCGCCGCCGATAACCTGCGCGTGCTGGCCTTAAACGCGACTGAAGCGGCGCAGCAAATGGCAGCCGCCATGCCGAAAGGGAAACTGCAGTAAGCTTTTAGCTCTCAGCTTTTAGCTCTTAGCTGGTTTCGCGCTGTTCCAACGGTCTTGTCGGCTCAGGAAGAGCGTTTCGAAGAGCTCTGCACAAGGTACGAGCTAAAAGCTAAGAGCTAAAAGCTAAAAGCCAAAGCACAGTGATCAACCGCCTGCACATCGCCGTACTGGTTTTCTCGACGCTGCTGATCAGTACCTCCTGCGGCTACCACACCACCACGCACTACGTCCGCCTGCCTGATTCGGTCCATACCATCGCCGTTCCCGCCTTCACCAATCAGACGCAGAACTACCGCGTGGAGCAGGTGCTGACCTCCGCCGTAGTCCGGGAATTTGTCACCCGCACAAAATTCCGCATCGTGAGTGAAGCCAATGACGATGCCGATGCCACGCTCCACGGCAGCGTCACCACCATGCAATTGGCGCCGCTTGACCTACGATTCGCAATCCGGCCGCGCCTCCAGCGCCCTGGTCACGGTGACCATGCGAGTCTCGCTGCTCGACCGCAAGGGCGTCGTGCTGTTTGATCAGCCGAACTACACCTTCCGCGAGCAGTACCAGGTCTCCAGCGAGCTGACCAGCTTCTTCGAGGAGGACTCGCCGGCCGTCGACCGCCTGTCGCGCGACTTCGCGCGTACCCTGGTCTCCAATATCCTGGAGGCCTACTGAATGCGCGCTTTCGCCGCCGCGGAAAAATTCGTTACCGACGTGGCCCAGCGCAAGTTGAAGTCCTGTTACCTGCTGGTGGGCGACGAGGCGTTTTTTCGCAAGCAGTGCCGCGAAGCCGTGCTCCAGCACCTGGTGTCGCCCGACTTGCGCGACTTCTCGCTCCACGAATTCGATCTCGCCGATACCCCGCTCGTCGAGGTCCTCGACGCTGCCCGCACGCCCTCGCTGATGGCGCCCTTCCAGGTGTTTTTCATCCGCGGCGTCAAGGCGCTCTATACTCGCGGCTCGCATGAGGCCGAGTTCACGGCCATCGAGGAGTACGCCGCCAACCCCAATCCTGACGCGCTGCTCATTTTTGTCGCCGACCACATCAGCATTCCCGCCGACGTGCGTCGCATGGAGATGGCAGACCGCGACCGCTACGAGCGCATTCGCGAGACCCTCGGCCAGCACTGCGCCATCATCGAGCTGGCGCGCGTCGAGGAGGGCGAAGCCGTGCGTTGGGCCATCGAGACCGCCGCCTCCGATGGCGTCAAGCTCGATGCCGACGCCGCCCGCGAACTGGTGGACGCCCTCGGCGGCGACATGATGCTGGTGGCCAACGAACTGGAGAAGCTGGTGCTCTACGTCGGCGAGAAGAAGCGGGTGGCGCTTGGCGATGTTGAGACCATGGTGCTCGCGGCCAAGCAGCGCTCGCTCTACGAGCTGACCGACGCCATCTCCGCCCGCGATCGCGTGCGTGCGCTGGGAGTGCTGGAAGCGATTCTTTCCACCGGCGAAGGCGAGGATGCCGCCATCGGCCACCTCTACATGCTGGCCAAAACCTTCCGCCAGATGCTGGTGATTTTCGAGAAGCGCGTCCGCGACTCGCGCGCGCTGTGGGCGGCCTTATGGCAGGGATTCCGCGTGCCGCCGTTTGCCGCCGAGGACATTCTGCGCCAGGCGCGCCGCTACAAATCGCGCCGTGAGCTGACGCGCGCCCTGCGCCTGATCGCCCGCGCCGACCTCGACCTTCGATCCAATCCGCCCAGCAAGCGCTTCATCCTCGAGCGCCTGGTGCTTGACCTGTGCGCCGAGCCGGCGGTCGCCGAAGCCGGCTGGGAGCAACAACAACTACCGGTATAAAATTCACGAAAATGTAATGGGTATAAAATTCACGAAAATTTAGTGGATGTCATCCTGAGCGAGGCGTCGCCGCGACGCCGAGTCGAAGGACCCCTGCAATCCTCGCGCATCACCGCTGCCCTTCTTCTTTTCGACTCAACCCACAAAACCAAACGGCAGGCCGCAGCCTGCCGCGCTAATTGCTAATCGCTAATTGCTAATTGCTGATCGCTAAGCGCTTTTCCCCATCGCGTTCAGCCGCTTGCCCAGCCGCGATTTGTAACGCGACGCCGTGTTCTTGTGCAGCGAGCCTTTCTGCACCGCCTTATCGAGCACCGAGGTGGTCTCGCGATAGCCCACGCCGGCCTCGTCCTTGTTGCCGCTGGTGAGTGCCGTGCGGAACTTGCGCAGCGCGCTGCGCAGGCGCGACTTGTTGGCGCGATTGTTGGCGGTGCGTTTTTCCGTTTGCCGGGCGCGCTTCAGGGCCGAAAAGTGATTTGCCATAGTCGACTGATTGTCCTCTGAGAATTTTTGCTGTAGGCCAAACCACTATTCTAAGGCCTCGCGCTCTGGCGGTCAATCGCACTCTGCTCCTGGCCGGCCACAATTCTGCTTGAAAACGCGCCATTTACCGGCCTGTTCCGGCCCAGGCGAGTGCTCCCTTTCCCCTCGATCTGACATCTAACTAGGGTGGAAGAAAAGTTCCGCCGGGTGCTCTCGTCCCGGCGACTGGAGACGGACGACTGGGGACGTACTGTGGCATTGACTCTGTCCAGGGCACGTCGTACTCTAGGCGCAATGGTAGTTGCTTCCACCTGGTGGCGAGCATCGGCCCATCTTTCCACTCCATACCTTGTCCATGTCCGCAAGCGCGCGCGCCGGCGATCCCGGTGTCGTGGCGGGAGGTTAGCGCTTAGCATTAAATGAAGAAGAACATCGACATTGCCAAGAACATCGAGACCCTGTTCGGAACCCGGGACGAAAATCTTCACCTGCTGGAAGAAGGCCTGAACGTTGCCATCGACCTGAAGGCGGAGTGTGTCGAAATCGAAGGCGCGGCCCGCGACGTCGCCCGCGCCGAGCAGGTTTTCTCCGACTACGCTCATCTGCAGCGCACCGGCTTCGTCTTCAACAACGGCGACCTGGGGTCCATGCTGAAGATTCTCTCCTCCGACCCGAACGCCACCCTGCGAGGTCTGGCCGAGGCCGGACGCCAGCGTTCCTTCGGCAAACGCACGGTGCAGCCCAAGAGCCCGAACCAGCGGCGCTATGTCGAGGCCATCGAGAATTACGACATGGTCTTCGGGGTCGGGCCGGCGGGCACCGGCAAAACCTATCTCGCCGTGGCCATGGCCATCTCCGCGCTGGTGGCGAAGAAGGTGAGCCGCATCATTCTGGCCCGGCCGGCGGTTGAAGCCGGCGAGCGCCTCGGCTTCTTGCCTGGGACCTTGCAGGAAAAGGTGGACCCCTACCTCCGGCCGCTCTATGACGCGCTCTACGACATGATGGACCCGGAGCGCATTGATCGCTACCTGGAGAAGAACGTCATCGAGATCGCGCCCATCGCCTTCATGCGCGGGCGCACCCTCAACGACTCCTTCGTCATTCTCGACGAGGCGCAGAACACCACCTCCGAGCAGATGAAGATGTTCGTCACCCGCCTGGGCTTCAACTCCAAGGCGGTGATCACCGGCGACATCACCCAGATCGACCTGCCTTCGAACAAGCGCAGCGGCATGTTGGAGGCGATGGACATCCTGGGCAGCGTCAACGGAATTTCCTTCGTTCAATTCGACGAGAGCGATGTGGTACGCCATCACCTGGTGCAGCGCATCATCCGCGCCTACGACGACTACAAGACGCGCATGAACGGCGATCAGATGGTGCTGCCCATCAACGGCAAGTCCGGACGCAACGGTTCGCAGCCGCTGCTCGAGCCCATGCCGCCGGCGCCGGAAGCCGCCCCGGAGCACGTCGAAGAGTAAAATGATTGGCGGTCTCGGGAGGGCTGAACGATGCCCTCCCGTTCGCTTTTATGGTGATCATCAGGAAAGCCGCGCCGCAAATTTCCGAGCGGGCGCTGGCGCGTTTTACGGAGCGTGCACGCCGGGCCGCGGGCCTTCGCGGGCAGGTCAACGTCGTGCTGACCTCCAGCCGCGATCTGCGCGCGCTCAACCGCCGCTTCCGCGGCCATGACCAGCCCACCGACGTGCTTTCCTTTCCTCCGATTCCGCTGGTGGCCGCCGAATTCTCCGGCGACATCGTGATTTCCGTCGAGATCGCGTTGCGCCACGCGCGCCTCTACCAGCACGCGCCCGCCGTGGAGCTGAAAATTCTGATCCTGCACGGCATGCTCCACCTCGCCGGGTTGGACCACGAATCCGACCGCGGCCGCATGGCGCGCACCGAAGAACGCTTGCGCCGCCAACTCGGCCTCAGCAACGGCTTGATCCGCAGAGCGCAACAGCGTGGCGCCGGTCTCCGGCCCGAGATCGCGGGTCCAAGTCCCGCGCCACACAAGCAGTCCCGGAGGCGCCCGCGATGACCCTCGCTCTCGCCATCGCCTTCGTCGTTCTTCTCTTCGTCCTCGGGCTGGTTTCTTACGTCGAGCGGGTCTACACCGAGCGCGGCAAGTTTCTTTCCCGCGAGTTCGAGGAGAACATCGAGGCCTTCGAGCAGGAAGTCGAACCACGGCTGAAAATGGGCCCCGAACGCGCCGCGCTTTCGGTTGCCGTGCTGGAGCAACTGGCCACCGCCGCGCTCGCCATGCTGGTGGCGTATGGCGTGTTTCATGAGCGCAAGTGGGCGGCGGCCGAGCTGGCGCAAGCCGTCCTCGCCCTCATCCTCATTGTGGTGGTCTTCAATCGCCTGCTGCCCTTCGTGCTTTTTTCCAGGACGCGCGGCACCTGGGTTTCCAGGCTCACCATCCCATTGCGCGCCTTGCTGTACCTGGTGATGCCGGTGACGCTGGTCATCGGGTTTTGCATCTCTGTGCTGGCGCTCACCGAGGAGCGCGCCGAACCGGAACCCGAGCATCCCTCCGAGGCGGTGGACGCGCTCATTGAGGCGGGCCAGGAGGAAGGCATCCTGGAGGAGAGCGACCGCGAGCTGATTCAATCGGTGGTGGAGTTCGGCGACAAGACGGTGCGCGAGGTGATGAAGCCCCGCCCGGAAATGTTCGCCGTCTCCGCCGACACCACGGTCGAGAAACTCACCGACATGCTGCGCACCCGGCCTTTCTCGCGCATTCCGGTCTACGACGGCAGCATCGACAAGGTGGTCGGCATCGTGCACGCCCGCGACCTGCTGCAGGTCGCCGACACCGAGGCCCGCACTCGCCGCGTCAGCGAGCTGATGAACCCCAACGTCAAGTTCGTTCCCGAGAGCAAGCGGGTGAGCGACCTGCTGCGCGAGATGCAGCGCGACAACATTCGCATGGAGATCGTGGTGGACGAGTACGGCGCCGTCGCCGGCGTGGTCACCATCGAGGACATGGTCGAGGAAATCGTGGGCGAGATCCGCGACGAGCGCGAGAAGGACATCATCCGCGAGAGCGATGGCTCCTGCATCGTTCCCGGCAGCATGGATGTGGACCGCCTCGACGAACTGTTCGGCATCCGCTTTGCCGGCCATGAAGCCACCACCGTCGCCGGCCTGGTCAGCGAGATTGCCGGGCGCATCCCGCAGCAGGGCGAAGTCATCCAGGCCGAAGGACTGCGCTTCGAAGTGCTGCAGTCCACCGACCGTCGCGTCGAGCGCCTGCGCATTTCCACCATGCAACATGCGAAAACAAGCTCTTAGCTCTCAGCTGTCAGCTCTGAACTCTGAGCTGTCACCTTCAGCTAAAATCATTGTGTGTGTCATCCCGAGCGCAGCGAGGGATCCAGGTTTTCTTGGCGCAGGGCGAAACCTGGATTTCTCGCTGCGCTCGGAATAACAAGACCAGGCGCCGAACGTATTAGCGCCATCGTTACACACAGTTTCGGCCAATGCGAAAAAGCTGACAGCTGATAGCTGACAGCTGATAGCTTTCTTTTCATGAAATCCGGCTTCGTCACCATTCTCGGTCGCCCCAACGCAGGCAAGTCCACGCTGCTGAACGCGCTGGTCGGCGAGAAGCTCGCCATTGTGACCCACAAGCCGCAGACCACCCGCAACCGCATCCAGGGCATCCTCAATCTGCCCGCCAAGAAGGGAAGACCCAAGGCGCAGGTCATCCTCATCGATACGCCGGGCGTGCACCGTCCGGAAAACCGGCTGGACAAGAAAATGATGCAGGAGGTCCGCGACGCCCTGGAAGGCTGCGACCTGGTGCTGCTCATCACCGACATCACCCAGAAGTTCGGCGCCGGCGAACAGTTCGTCCTTGACCTGGCCAAGCGCGCCTCCACGCCGGTGATCCTGCTGCTCAACAAGATCGACCTTGTGGACAAGCGCAAGCTGCTGCCGTTAATCGAGCAGTGGTCGAAGCTGCACGAGTTCCGCGAGATCATTCCCATCTCGGCGCGCAAGAAGAGCGGCTTGGAAGAGTTGCTCGACGCCGTGGTGCGCATGTTGCCGGAGGCGCCGCCCTACTTCCCCAGCGACCAGCTTACCGACCAGCCGCTGCGCTTCCTGGTCGCGGAAATCATCCGCGAGCAGGTGCTCATCTCGACCCAGCAGGAAATTCCCTACGCCAGCACGGTGCTGATTGACCGCTACGAAGAGGAGCCACGCCTGGTGCGCATCGCCGCAACCATTTATTGCGAGCGCGAGGGCCAGAAGGGCATCCTGATCGGCAAGGCAGGCTCCATGCTGAAGAAGATCGGGACCGAGGCCCGCCATCACATCGAGCGCGCGGTCGGCAAGAAGGTCTTCCTGGAATTGTTTGTCAAGGTGCGGCCGGGCTGGCGCGATTCCAGCGACTTTGTCGAGGGACTTGACTGGCGCCGTCAACTGCAAGACATTGCCGCACGCGGGCAGTGGGAGAAAAGCAGCAGTTAGGGGTTAGCTGCTAGGGGCTAGACGGACATTTGATGTGTGATGTCCATGTTAAAAGCGTTAGCTGCTGTCCCTAGCCTCTAGCCCTAACCCCTAACCCCTGGAGAAAGCATGTCCATTACCTCCGAAGACGAACTGCGCGGCATGAAAGCCGCCGGCGAAATCGTAGCCCGCGTGCTGGCGGCGATGAAGCAGCAGGTGCGCCCGGGCGTCACCACGCGCGAGCTCGACGAAGTGGGCGCGCGCGTCATCCGCGAAAGCGGCGCAGTCTCGGCGCCGCGCACCGTCTATCAGTTTCCCGGCGAGAACTGCATCAGCGTCAACGACGAGGCGGTGCACGGCATTCCCGGAGAGCGCGTCATTCAGCCCGGCGACCTGGTCAAGCTCGATGTCACCATCGAGAAAGACGGCTACATGGCTGACGCCGCCCTCAGCGTCGCGGTGGAGCCGGTGCGCCAGTTGCATCACAAGCTGGCGCGCTGTGCCGAACGCGCGTTTCAGCGCGCCCTGCTGGTGGCGCGGGCCGGCTCGCGGGTGTACGACATCGGCCGCGCGGTGGAGAACGAAGTCCGGCGCAGCGGCTTCTCGGTGGTCCGCGGCCTGTGCGGCCACGGCATCGGACACAAGATCCACGAAGCGCCCGAGGTGCCGAATTTCTACGTTCCCACGGCGCGCGAGGAACTCACCGAAGGCCTGGTCATCACCATCGAGCCGATCATCGCCGCCGGCAGCGGCGAGTCGCGCACCGCCGCCGACGGCTGGACGGTCAAGACCAGCGACGGCAAGCCTTCCGCCCACTACGAGCACACCATCATCATCACGCGCGGCGCCCCAATCATCCTCACCGCCTAGTTGACCGGGAACGGACTCTACGCCGCAAGTCGCCGGATTTCCGCCTCCATCGCACGATTTCATTGACGAAAGGGCCATGCACGCGTCATTCTTGCGGCCACGGGGAAGGGCAACTCTGGGGGGCTGGATGGTCGGCAGAACCATTTCTCACTATCAAATCCTGGAACAGCTTGGCGGCGGCGGCATGGGGGTGGTCTACAAGGCGCAGGATAAGCGCCTGGGCCGCTACGTCGCGCTCAAGTTCCTGCCGGCGCAGGTTGCCGGAGACCAGCAGGCGCTGGAGCGCTTCCAGCGCGAGGCGCGCGCCGCTTCCGCCCTGAATCATCCGCACATCTGCACCGTCTACGACATCGGCAGCGAGGGCGACGAGCACTTTATCGCCATGGAGTTGCTGGAAGGCGCCACGCTGAAGCACCGCATCGAGCAGCGCCCGCTGCCCGCCGAGCGGATTGTGGAGTTGGGTATCCAGATTGCCGATGCGCTCGATGCGGCGCACAGCCGCGGCATCGTGCACCGCGATATCAAGCCGGCGAACCTTTTCGTCAGCGACCGCTGGCAGGCGAAGATCCTGGATTTCGGATTGGCGAAGGTTTCCGCCCGGCAGCATCGCATGGAAGCGATCGCCGCCGCGGTCACGGCGGGTCCGAGCGTCGCGGAAGAGCATCTGACCAGCCCGGGTACGGCGCTGGGCACCATCGCCTACATGTCGCCGGAGCAGGCGCTGGGCGAAGAGCTGGACGCGCGCACCGATCTGTTTTCCTTTGGCGTGGTGCTCTACGAGATGGCGACCGGCGCACTGCCGTTTCAGGGCACGACCTCGGCGGCGCTGTTTGACGCCATCCTGCACAAGGAACCGGAAAGCCTTACCCGCCTGAATGCGGCGGTGCCGCCGGGGCTGGAGCAGATCATCGGCAAGTGCCTGGAAAAGGACCGCGAGCTGCGCTGCCAGACGGCGGCGGAAATTCGCGGTGACCTGCGGCGCTTGCAGCGCGACGGCGGTTCCAGCCGCGCCACCACGGTTGCCGCGGCGCCTGCGCTCGCTCCCAGCGCGCCGCCGCGAGTATCCAGTCGCAAGCTGCTGCCGATTGCTCTACTTGCTGCCGTGGTTGTGCTCGCCATCGGCATCTACGCCGGCCGCCTGCTGTTTCGCCAGGTCCCGCCGCCACCCCCGACCTACCGCCAGCTCACCTTCCGCCGCGGCAGCATTCGCGCCGCCCGCTTCGGACCTGATGGCCAGACCATCCTTTACAGCGCGGCCTGGCAGGGCAATCCTACCGACGTATTCACCGCGCGGCCGGAAGCTCCCGAGTCCCGATCGATGGGACTTCCCAAGACTCAGCTGCTCTCCGTCTCCAGCAACGGCGAGATGGCGGTGCTGCTCAACAGCCATGCCGTCGGCAGTTGGGTTACGGTGGGCACGCTGGCGCGCGCGCCCCTCATCGGCGGCTCGCCGCGCGAAATCATGGAGAACGTGCAGTGGGCCGACTGGACTCCCGACGGCTTCAACCTCGCCATCGTTCGCGATTTCGGCGGCTGGAACCGCCTCGAGTATCCCCAGGGCAAAGTTCTCTACCAGACTGCCGGATGGATCGGCCATCCGCGCCTCTCGCCCGACGCATCGCGCATTGGCTTCATCGAACACCCCATCCAGGGCGACGACGGTGGCTCTGTCGAGGTCGTGGACCTATCCGGCAATAGGAAAGTCCTCTCTGGACCGTGGTATACGGTGCAGGGTCTCGCCTGGTCGCCGAACGGAAAAGAGATCTGGTTCACCGCTTCGAAATCGGGCAATGACCGCATCCTCTTCGCCGTCGATCTCAAAGGAAATCAGCGCCTGGTGGCGCGCACTCCCGGCGCCCTGATGTTATACGACATCTGGAAGGACGGCCGCGTTCTGCTGGCCCGCGTGAGCTGGCGGCGCGAAATGATTCAGGTTTCCCCCGGAGGCGCCAAGGAACAGGACATCTCCTGGTTCGACTACTCCTTCCCCGCCGACCTTTCGCCCGACGGCAAAATGCTGCTCTTCGACGAAGAAGGGTCAGGCAGCGGTCTGGCCTATTCCAAGTCGAGCGGCCTCACCTACGCCGTGTTCGTCCGTAAGACCGAGGGCTCGTCGGCCGTGCTGCTCGGCGAAGGCTCGGCCGTCAGCCTTTCCCCCGACCAGAAGTGGGCAGTCACGCAACCGCAAGGCAGCCCGGCGCAGTTGCGCCTGCTCCCGACCGGCGCCGGGGAAGCCCGGATGCTGACCAACGACGCCATCAATCACACCTGGTCGCGGTGGCTGCCGGACGGCAAGCACGTCGTTTTTTCCGGCAACGAGCCTGACCAGGGAGCGCGCCTCTATGTCATGGACATTGAGTCTGGCAAATCCAAGCCGATTTCTCCTCAGGGCGTGGGCGCCACTTCGTTCGCCGTTTCGCCGAAAGCGGACCAGGTGCTCGGCGTTGCCGCCGACAGACTAGGATATCTCTATCCCGTCGCCGGCGGAGAGCCGCAAAAGGTGAAGGGGTTCAACCCTGGCGAACTGCCGATCACCTTCAGCAGCGACGGCGAATCGGTCTATCTCTATCAGCCGGGTGAGTTGCCCGCGCGCGTGTTCCGCCTCGATTTGCGCACCGGCCAGCGTACCCTGTGGCGGCAATTGATGCCCGCCGACCCGGCCGGCGTCGAGACCATTGGACCCATCCTGCTCACGCCCGATACCAAGATGTGCGTCTATGGCTACCAGCGCGCCCTCTCGGATCTGTACCTGGTCGAGGGCCTGAAGTGATGTGGCGCGGGCGCCCCCGCCCGCGACAACCGACAACCGACAACCGAAGACCGATAACTGACAACTGACAACTGACAACTTACTCCTTCACCGCAATCCCCAGCGTCTTCATCTTGCGATAGAGGTGCGACCTCTCCAGGCCGAGCACCTCGGCGGTGCGGCTCACGTTGCCGTGGTTCTGGTCCAGGGTCTTGAGAATGAAGTCGCGTTCGTAGGCGGCGCGCGCCTGGTGCAAAGTGGAAAAGCCGTCGCCGCCGCGGCGCGAGGTATCGCGATACACCAGCGGCGGCAGGTGCTTGCGGTCCAGTTTCGCCACCGTGGGGTTCATGATGACGATGCGCTCGATCACGTTCTTCAATTCGCGCACGTTGCCCGGCCAGGAATAGCGCATCAGCGCCTCAATCGCATCGTCGGTGATTTCCTTGGTCACGCGGCTGTACTGCGAGGAAAATTCCTTCAGAAAATGGCGCGCCAGCAAGGGCACGTCTTCCAGGCGTTCGCGCAGCGGCGGAACGTAAAACGGGATCACGTTCAAGCGATAGAACAGGTCTTCGCGGAAGTTGCCCTTGGAAATTTCCTCTTCCAAATCGTGATTGGTGGCGGCGATCACGCGCGCATCCACGGTGACGCCTTCGTCGCCTCCCACCGGCGTGAAGCGTTGTTCCTCCAGCGTGCGCAGCACCTTGGCCTGCGTCTTCAGGCTCATGTCGCCCACCTCGTCCAGGAACAGCGTGCCCCCGTGCGCCTTCTGAAACTTGCCTTCCTTGTCGGCGCTCGCGCCGGCGAAGGAGCCCTTGCGATGGCCGAACAGTTCACTCTCGATCAGGTCTTCGGGAATGGCGGCGCAGTTCACTTCCACGAACATGGCGTCGTTGCGCTCGCTGCCGGCGTGGATGGCGCGCGCCACCAATTCCTTGCCGGTCCCGGATTCGCCGAAGATGAGCACCCGGCCGTTGGTGGGCGCCATCAGCCCGATCTGCTGCCGCAGCGCTTTCATGGGAATGCTGTCGCCGACGATGACGCTCTTGGGCTGCTGGCGCTTGAGGTCGCGATTTTCCACCCGCAGCCGCCGCGCCTCGGCCGCGTTCTTCACCAGGATGAGCGTCTTCTCGATGGAGAGCGGCTTTTCCAGGAAATCGAAGGCCCCGAGCTTGGTGGCCCGGACGGCGGTCTCGATGGTGCCGTGGCCGGAGATCATGATGACCTCGGGCGCGGCTTCCAGCTGCTTGATCTTGCCCAGCGTGTCCAGCCCGTCCATGCCCGGCAGCCAGATATCGAGCAGCACCACGTCAAAGGCGCGCTTGGCGATCATCTCCAGGCAAACCTCGCCGCTGCCCGCTACCGCCGCGGTGTAGCCTTCGTCCTCGAGCACGCCCTTCAGCGAGTCGCGGATGCCGGGCTCGTCATCGACGATCAGGACATTAAGCATGGGCAGTCTGCGTCGGCTCGGCGGCGACCGGCAACTCCACGATAAAGCGCGCGCCCACCGGCTTGTTCTCCTCCACCCGAATCGTGCCGTGGTGATCTTCCACGATGCGGCTCACGATCGCCAGTCCCAGCCCGGTGCCGCGCTGCTTGGTGGAGAAATACGGCAGAAACAATTTTTCCTTCAGTTCGCTGGTCACGCCGTGGCCGGTGTCGGCGATCACGATCTCGATGGCGTCGCGGCTGCCCGCCAGCGAGGTCGTAATGTCCACCTCGCGGACCAGCGATTCCTGCATGGCTTCGGCGGCGTTATCCACCAGGTTGGCGATGGCGCGCTTCATGGCCTCGGGGTCGGCCATCACATTGGGCAGATCGGAAGCCAGCTGGGTGTGCACCCGAATGCCGTCCAGCCGCCCGTTGAACATGGCCAGGGCCGATTCCACGATGGTGTTCACGTCGGCCGGCTGCGGCTGGGCCTGCGGAAAACGCGCGAAGGTGGAGAATTCGTCCACCAGGGTGCGCACCGTCTCCACCGCGCCGCCAATCGTTTCGGCGCAGCCCTTGATCACCGTCAGCGACTGCGCGTCGGGCGGCATGCCGCGCTCCAGGTGCCGGCGGATCCGCTCGGCGGAGAGCGCAATCGGCGTCAGCGGGTTCTTGATCTCGTGTGCCACGCGCCGCGCCACCTCGCGCCACGCCGCCTGCTTCTGCGCCTTCAGCAGGTCGGAGAGGTCTTCGAAGACGAGCACGTAGCCGAGCCTCTGGCCGTCGTGCTGCAACGCCGCTGCCGTCACCGCCACGCTCAGGTGATGGCGCTGAAAGGGAATTTCCATCTGGCTGGTAGTGGAGCCCATGCGGTCCGCTTTGCGCAACAGGTGGCGGACCTCCTGCATCACGTCGGGCGGAAAAATATGGTCAATGCGAGTTCCGGCCTGCCCGATCTGGCCATCCGGCCACAGCAGGCGATTGAAGGCGTTGTTGGTGTGAGAAATGCGGCGTTCGGCATCGAGCGACAGCACGCCGGTCGGGATGCTCTCGAGGATGGTCTCCATGTGGCGGCGGCGTTGCTCAAGGGCAACATTGGCGTCGGCAAGTTCGCGGCTCGACGCTTCGATCTGCCGCCGCGACCCTTCCAGTTCCTCCGCCATGCGATTGAACGAGCGCACCAGCTTGCCCAGTTCGTCACCAGTATCGACGGCGACGCGGTAGTCAAACTTGCCCCGCGAGATTTGTTCCGTCGCCTCCGCCAGCGCGGCCACCGGGCGGGTGACGAACTTGGAGAGAAACAGCGCCAGCCAGGTAGAGGCGAACAGCACCAGCACGGTCAGCAGCAGCAGCAGTCCCATGTAGGTGCGCCGAACCAGCTTGCGCTGCTGCGCCAGTTCCATGTAGCGGCGCTGGCTGGCTTCAATCTGTGCCATGGTGCGGGAGAATTCCGGCGGCAGCGGCATGCCCACCAGCACCCATCCCCCGCGTCCGCCGACCATCGCGGCCCCCAGCATGTAGTCGACGCCATTGAGGGTGAACGATTTCGGCAGCGGCAGCAGCGTGCCCTGGTGCTCGCCGATTCGCTGCCGCATCATCGGCCAGGGTTCGGGAAGGTGGAACGCGGCTTCGGCTTCGCCGTCCACGATGGCCACCGCAAACCCGCCCTGCAGCGGCGCCTCGTGGTGCCGGAAGATGCCGACCACCGGTCCGAACTCGCCTTTTTCAAAGCCGCGCTGCGTGGGCGCCGCTTCCGCGATCGAGGCGGCCTCCGCCCGCGCGTTGTCCCGCCCATAATTCGACAACAGATCGCCAACCCGCTTCGTGTCCTGCCGGACTTCCTCCACCGGGCGCGAGAACCACTTGTCGATGGAGCGGTTCATCAGGCCGTAGGCGAACATGAACAGGAACAGCACCGGGCCGAACGACAGCAGCAGCGCTCCCAGCACCATCTTGGTGCGGAACTGCGAACCCAGCACGCCGCCCCGCGTCTCCGCAAACAGCTTGAGCAGGGTGCGCACCAGCACCACCATCAGCGCCAGCAGCAGCAGGAAGATGAGCGCCGAGAGCGCCGAGAAGATGAGCGTCTGCTCGCTGGTGGTGGGGCGCAGGAAGGTCAGGTCAAACGCCTGCTGCGACGAAATCACAAACAACAGCAGGAACACGATGATCGCCAGCACGATCAGCGCAGTGCGGCGCCGGCGCGAGCTTTCCGGGGAGCGAATTGGCGCGGTTGTGCTCAAGCTGTAGCCCGGCCGCCCCGGCCGGGGTTCCGTCCCCGCTGCTCATGGCCCTCAGATGCGGAGCGATACCACATTATAAGCGGCAGTGTGGCACCCGCGCCCGGCAGTGTGGCACACGCGCCCTCGCGTGTGCAGTGTCAACCCGCGCCTAGTTTCCAGGTGGATTACGCTCCAGCAGCCTTCAATCTTCAATTTCGTTCCCTGATTTTGCTCACCCGCGGGCCGCGCCCCGGCAGCAACTCTCGCAGCGGACACTGCTCGCAACGCACCTCCGACTTCAGGCAGAAATTCTTGCCCACTCCGACAATCAGCCCGTGCATCTCGTTGAACACCTGCGCGTGCGCGCTGCGACGCGTCGTGCTCATCCGCGAAGCCGGATGACACGATCCCTTCGGCCGGTTTAACTGTCCCGCTTCTTTCATCTCCGCTTCACATTGCGCCACGAATTCCGGCGCTCCCAGCGCATTCTCAAACAGCTTGCGAATTTCCTCGTAAGGGGCGTCGAGCGGCAGGATGCGATGCCGATCGAGTACGCGCCGGGTGTAGGCGTCCACCACGAACACCGGATGATTGCCGGCGTAGAGCAGGATAGAATCCGCCGTCTCCGGGCCGATTCCATTGAGCGCCAGCAGTTCCTCGCGCAACTCCGCCGTGGGGCGCGCGAATATGCGATCCAGCGAGCCGGCATAGCGCTCGTCCAGGTAAGTAACAAAATTCTTCAGCCGCTGCGCTTTCTGGCGGAAGTAACCGGCGGAGCGGATCAGCTGTTCCAGCCGGGCGAGCGGCGTGTTACGAATTCCGGCCAGGCTGAGAACGCGCGCCCGCCGCAGTTCTGCCATCGCTCTTTCGACGTTGGTCCAGGCCGTGTTCTGCGTGAGAAAAGCGCCAACGATGACCTCGAACCGGCTCTGCGCCGGCCACCAGTGCTGGCGTCCCCAGGCGCGAAACAAGATCCGATAGAAGGCGCGAATTTTCTCCGTCCGCGAACCAAATTTCAACGTCTTCATCCTGCTTCAATCTTCAATCTTCATTCTTCATTCTTCAATCTTCAATTCCCCTGTCATCCTGAGCGAGGGCGTACGCCCGAGTCGAAGGACCCCTGCGCCATTCGTGCAGCCAGCACAGTCAACCGGCATTTCAATCCCCGAACTTTCAACTCTTCATTCTTCAATGCACAGAACCCAGCCGGATCAGGCACTGGCGCAGTCGCTGATGCTCGCGCAGCAGGCGCAGGTAGTCCCACTCTTCCTCCGCCATCTTGGCGCGCACAATCTGCAGCAGCTTCGATTTTTCCGCCGCCGTCCAGGCGCGCAGGTCGGCGCCCGAGTTGAGGGCGAGCGCGAAATTGCTGAAAGCGTAGCGCTCGTTCGCGGTCAACTTCTCGGGCGAGAAATCAAGCGCGGAAGCGAGCCGCTGCGAGCAGGCGGCGCGGTACGCGCCTGCGTCTTGGCCGGATTCCGCCCTAGCGCGGTTTACCGCCATGCCCAGGGTGCGCGCGCGGAAGCGGTCCCAGTCGCCGCGCGGCTTGCCCGGCATTTCGAAAAAAATGTGGCCGGCGGCAATTTTGCGCAGCGTACGCGCCGGCGTGCGATACCGCGGGTTGGCGGCAATCTTTTTTTCTTCCGCCGCCACCAGCGCCGCCAACTCCGGGCGGCCAGGGCGAAAACCGAGCTTGCGGTAAAACCAGAAGGCGCCCGAGGAAATGGCTTCCTCGTTGTCCTCGCCGATCTGGTAGGGATAAACCGAGATGGTGTCCATGCCGAGTAGCTGACGCAGCGCGCGCAGCACTTGGGCGTAGATCCATCCCGTCTCGCCCTCGCGGAATGCGTAAAAGGTGTTGAACCCGATCTCCATCCAGTCGGCGAGCGCGATTGCCTCCAGGTAATTGATCGGCACTCCATTCTTCAGCGTGAACCCGGAAGCATAGGTGCGCAGCGGGAAGCGGCGCTCCGGCGGAACGCCCCAAATAAAAATCTGCGTGCCACGCCCGGCTTCGGCGACATAAACCGGCGGCACGCCGAAATTCATGCCGTAAAGCCCGCGATACCGCACCGTGAGCACCTCGCGCCCCATGTCGATGATCTCGGCGCTGTCGCGCGGCGAAAGCTTTTCCAGCTTGAGCGGGCTCGCCAGTTCCCGCGCCAGCGAGATGTCTCCGCGGCGGATGAGCGGCTCGCGCTGGTAGTAGAACGAGGGCGGGTTGCGGCGCGCGAGCGTGCGGCTGGCGGGCAGCTTGCCCAGCTTCCACTGCACCGGCAGCTCCAGCGACTCATACAGCTCGGCCTTGGCGCGCTCGGGCATGTCGAGCGCGGCGAAGCGGCCGAGCAGCCACGAAAGTTCGGGTTGCTGGCCGCGCGCCGCCTCCAGCCATTCGCGGTAAGGAACGTCCGGCTCGACGAAGCCGTCTTCATCCAGCAGCGGCATGAATCGTGGCCAGGTGTTGGCCAGGCGCGCGGTGTTGATCTCCGCCTCCCAACAGACTTGGATGGCATCGGCGTAGCTCTGCGCCAGCCAGGCAGCAATCTCGTGGGAAAAAGTGTCGACAATCTCGACGCCCGCGATGCCGGAGACCGATTCGTCGTCGAAGGGCGACATGTCCGCGCCGGAAGCGCGCAACTGCTCCATGCGGGCGTGGATTCCGCCCAACAACTTCTCCGCCGCGCGCTCGATTTCCGGCGACTGCGGAAAAGCGCGCAGGAACAGCAGCGCGTCGTGAAAGCGAATGAGCGACGCGGCATTGCCAAAGCGCAGCTTGCCGGCGGCAGAGATCGCCTGCAAGGCGCGCGCCGCCTCGCCCGCGCCGTAGCGCCGCTTCGCGTCCTCCAGGCGGGCAAGCGCCCCTTCTGTCTTCTCTTGCGCCATGAATTTCCCAGGGATGGCCGGGAAGTCTATCCTGTAACCGGCAAATCACAAATCGCAATCGCGCAGTGGCTTGGTGCTAGAAATCGTGCATCTCAGCTGCCAGGAGTTCTCCGTGAAACTTTCTGCCGTAACCGTGGTCATGCTGCTGCTCGCTCCCATGTCCGTTGCCGCATCCGGCCGGGGATACAGGATGAGTGTTCCCGCCGCCAACGTCCGCTCCATCACCTTCGACGTGGAGGAGGGCGATCTGGTCATTCGCGGCGATCCCAGCGTCAGCGAGGTGCAGATGCGCGTCTCCATTGACCGCTACTGGCTGTTCAAACTGGGCGAGGAAGGCATTCTCAAGCGCCTCATCAAGGTCAGCGGCGAGGGAACGCCGGAGTTGAAGATCGTCACCAACATCCAGCCCTCGTGGCGGAGCTACGGCCGCGCCGAATACCCCATTGACTTCGACGTCGTGGTGCCGGCCGGCGTGGTGCTCAACATCCGCGATACCTCCGGCGTGATTAAGATTGCCGACCTCAACGGCGCGATTGACATCCGCGACGGCAGCGGCACGCTCGCGCTGCGCCACGTCAAGGGCCCGGTCAGCGTGAACAAGGAATCCGGCGACGTGCGCGTTGAGGACGTTGCCGGAACGGTCACGCTCGCCAGCCGCTCCGGCCAGATGCAGTTTCGCCGCGTCGGCGAACTCAACATCACCGCCTCCGACGGAAACCTGGATGTGACCCAAGCCGGATCAGTTCGGCTGGTCAACAAGGGCGGCAATATCCGCGTCTCCGAGGTCACCCGCGCGGTGCACATTGACGACGACTCCGGTGAAATCCAGGTCAGCCAAGTCGGCGGTGACGTTTCCATTCGCGACACCTCCGGCCAGATTCGCGCCTCCCATGTCGGCGCGGTGACCGTGGACGATACTTCGGGAGACCTGGTGGTGGATGGCGCGGAAAGCGTCAATGTACGCACCAAGGAATCGGGGCAGGTGAAGCTGAAGAATATTGTCGGCCAGGTGAATGTTCCGCCCGGCATCACGCTGGCGCGGCGCTAGCCGCGCGTCCCGCAAATTCGCTCAATAACTGTTGCCCTGCTTTGAAGGGGTGCGGCTTCAGCCGCTGAGGGCACAAGATGATCGGGTCTCAACTTCTTTCGCCAATTTGCGGGACGCCACATATGGCGATTTCACAACCATCAAGACGCCCGCATCCCAGCCCGCGCAGCGGGCGGTAGCCCACATCCCAGCCGGCGAAGCGGGCGGCAGAATGTGAACAGCCGGGCATAAGCCCGGGGTGCACGGGTGCCGTGGCGCACCCAGCCAGTGCGGAATCTTCGCCGCCGCGCCGCCCTTCTCGCCGCCACGTCTGCGCGGCCGCCCTAGCGCGATCCAATTCCTTTTCGAATCAGGAATTCCTCGCAACGTTTCTTTCGTGGACCGCGCCCTCCGACTTGCGAATCGCCGCCTCCCGCAACTCCCACGAGGCGATCGCCTTGGAGCAGCCTTCGCGCGCCAGCCGGGTGCTCAATTGCCGCTCGGCTTCATCGAAGGTGGCCTCCGCTTCCATGTGGGCCCGGTACGCGCGCTCGTCGGCCTGCTTGATCTCGCGCGCAACCCGCTGGATCTCTGGGGCGATGGAACTCGGATCTGTTTTCAACTGCGCTCGAGACCTGGCGCCGGCTGATTCCTCGTACGCGGCCCGCAACTCGGCGCTCCAGGTGCTCTTCACCTCTTGATCCAGAACATCCAGCGCGTGATTGGCCTTGTCCGCGGATTTGCGCACTCGTTTCTTCTCGCGCAGCCATTTCATCACCGACCACTCCACCGCTTCCCTCATCACCGCCTTGGCATCTTCCACTTCCGTCAGCTTGCGCATGAGAAATAATAACCATGACCGCGCCTACGGCCCGCACCCTTTGTGAAGCGAAGAAAAGTTCTTCTCCACAAATGGGAAAGTCCGTTATGGGCTGCAATTAAGGTCCGGCGAAGCGCTGCGCGCCAGAGTATATTGCGGCTGAGATGGCCCCCTTCGATTTCGACTTCATCGTCATCGGCTCCGGTTTCGGCGGCAGCGTCAGTGCCCTCCGGCTCACCGAAAAGGGCTATCGCGTCGCCGTCATGGAGATGGGCCGGCGCTGGACCGCCGAGGACTATCCCCGCACCAGCTGGTCGATTCATCGCTGGTTCTGGCGTCCCCGGCTGGCGCTCCGCGGCTTCTTCAACATGCGTTTTTTCCGCCACGTCACCATCCTTCATGGATGCGCCGTCGGCGGCGGCTCCATCACCTATGCCGCCACCTTGCTCCACCCGCCCGACAACATTTGGACCTCGGGATCATGGACCGGCCTTGCCGACTGGCCCGCCGAAATGCCGCGCCACTATGAAGCTGCTTCCCGCATGCTCGGCGTCACCGAGAACCGGATTCTCGGCCCGGCCGACCAGCTGCTGAAACAAGCCGCCGAGGCGGTGGGCGTCGGCCAAAGCTTCTATCGCACCAGCGTTTCCATCTTCCAGGGAAGGGAAGGAGACCCGGGAGGCATGACCGTCCCCGACCCCTATTTCGGCGGCGAAGGCCCGGAGCGCACCACGTGCACGGCCTGCGGCGGTTGCATGATGGGCTGCCGCCACGGCGCCAAGAATTCTCTCGACATGAATTATCTCTACCTGGCGGAAAAGCGCGGCGCGCTGATTTTTCCGGAAACGCAAGTCGTCGATGTCAAGCCGCTCGCCGGCTTCCCCGACGGAAGCTCGGGGTATGAAGTGCGCACCGTTCAGTCCACCGCCTGGATACGCCGGCGTCCGCGCCGCTTCACCTGCCGCGGGGTAGTCTTCGCGGCCTCCTCGCTGGGCACCATGGAGCTGTTGTTTCATCTCAAGGAAAAGCGGTCCTTGCCCAACGTCAGCGACAAGCTCGGCAAGCACGTGCGCACCAACTCCGAATCGCTCATCGGGGTGCGAGTTCCCGGATGCGACCAGGACCTGTCGAAGGGCGTGGCCATCGGTTCCGGCATTTACATCGACGAGCACACGCATATCGAAGCGGTCCGCTATCCCAGCGGCTCCGACGCCATGAGCCTGCTCTCCACCATCCTCACCGGCGGCCGTCCTGGTTCCACCAGAATCTTGTTGTGGCTGGCAAACCTGGCGCGTGCTGTGCTGCGCCACCCCATGCAAACCTCGCGCCTGTTTCGGCCCTGGGGATGGGCGCGCGAGTCCGTGATCCTGCTCTGCATGCAGGCCCTCGATGGTCATATCGAAATGCGCTGGCAGCGTCCCTGGTTCTGGCCGTTTCGCAAATTCCTGGTCAGCCGCGGCGACAAGGTCCCCACCTACATTCCCGCAGCCAATGAATTCGCCGAAAAATTCGCCCGCCTCACCGGCGGCACCGCCATGAGCATGCTTCCGGAAATTCTGTTCAACGTTCCCGGCACGGCGCACTGCATCGGCGGATGCGTCATCGCCGATTCTCCGCAACACGGCGTGGTCGATCATCGTCATCGTCTCTTCGGATACAAGAACCTGTACGTGTGCGATGGCTCGGTGGTGGCCGCCAACCTCGGCGTTAATCCCAGCTTGACCATCACCGCCCTGGCGGAGCGAGCCATGTCGTTCATCAAAACTGCGGCGGACACGAACTGGGATGACTCGGCTGACGTGACGGCCGCATCGGCGTCTTCGCAACCCAGCGAAACCGCCGTGTGATCGGCGGCGCTCGCTGGCGTTCCTCGCCTCCGTTCCAAATTGGGCAGCGTTCCTACACATTCCGTCGACTGGATTTGTTCCGGTCGGTCCGACCGCGGTTAGCATGTAGGGTTGCCAGCCAACCTCGAGAGGGACTTATGAGCACCCTTGCCCCCGCCAAAGAATCGCTTCGCCCGCCTCGCGAACCCGACAGCAAAGCCCAAGAACCATCCGAGTTGAGCGCCCAGAGAATCGCGTACCTGGAAGGGCTGGTCGACAAGGCCCGCGCCGCCGCCGGCGTATTTTCCAGGTTCACCCAGGAAGACGTGGACCGCATTGTCAAAGCCATGGTGCTGGCCGGCCTGGACCGCACCTTGGACTTGGCGCGCATGGCGGTCGAAGAAACCAGGCTGGGCGTGCTGGAAGACAAGTTCCTGAAGAACATGGTGGCCACCGAGTTTGTCTACAACTACGTCAAGGACAAGCGCACCGTCGGCGTCATCCGCGAATTTCCGGAACGTGGGTTGATGGAAGTGGCCGAACCCATCGGCGTCATCTTTTCGCTGACCCCGATCACCAATCCCACCTCGACCGTGCTCTTCAAGTGCATCATGGCGATCAAGACGCGCAATGCGGTCATCTTCAGCCCGCATCCCAACGCCTGGCGCTGCTGCTTTGAGGCGGTCAGGATCATGTACGAAGCCGCCGTCAAGCACGGCGCGCCGGAGGGCGTTTTCACCTGCCTCGAGTCCCACACCTTGCAGGACAATGCCTACCTCATGCACCACAAGGATGTCGGGCTCATCGATGCCACCGGAGGCCCGGGTGCGGTGAAGGCCGCCTATAGCTCCGGCAAGCCGGCGCTGGGCGTCGGGCCGGGCAATACCCCGGTCTATCTGGAAAAATCTGCTGACCTTGATATGGCGGTCGTTGACATCATCACCTCCAAGACCTTCGACAACGGGACCATCTGCGCCTCCGAGCAGACAGTGGTGATGGACGACGAAATCTACGACCAGGTGTTGACCAAATTCCAGGACATGGGCGCTCACATCTGCAATCCGGCGGAGACGGAGTTGCTGGGGCGCACCGTCATCGATCCCGCCACCGGCTTCATGCAACCGATGGCGGTCGGCCAGAAAGCCACCGACATCGCCCGCATGGTCGGCATTCCGGTCAAGCCGAAGACCAAGCTCCTGATTGCCCCCATCCAGGGGGTCGGCCGCAAACATCCGCTCTCGGTGGAGAAGCTGTTCCCGGTGCTCGCGGTGTATCGCGCCAAGACCGTCGACGAGGCGCTCGAGGTATGTGTGGCCGTCAATCGCCTTGGCGGCCTGGGACACACCGCCGTCATTTTCTCCCGCAACGATCCGATCATCCGCCGCTTCGGCGAGCTGATGAATGCCGGCCGCATCATCGTGAATTCCCCGGGATCCATCGGCGCGCTGGGCGGCGTCTACAACGACATGGTGCCCACCTTCTCCTTCGGCTGCGGCACCGGCGGCGGCAACAGCACCATGGACAACGTCAACGTCGAGCACTACCTGAACATCAAACGCGTCGCCCGGAGGACACCCGCGCACATGTGGCTCCGCATTCCTCACCAGGTGTACTTCAACATGAACGCGATCGAGAACCTGCGCCAGTTCGCCTCGCGCTCCACCATCATTGTCACCAACGCCGCCCTGGAGCAGATCGGGCATGTGGCCACGGTTCGCCGCCATCTGCCGCCCGAGACTCGCGTCCATGTCACCGTCATTCCCGACGCCGAGCCCGAGATCAAGGTCATCACCCAGGGTGTCGCCGAGTTCCAGGCGCACCAGCCGGACCAGGTCATCGCTCTCGGCGGCGGCGCCGTCATCGATGCCGCCAAGATCATGAAGCTGAAGTACGAATCGCCGCAGGCCGACCTCGACGAATTGGGCGCCCCCTTTCTCGACATTCGCAAGCGCGTGGTCCAGTTTCCGACGGAAAAAGTCAACCGCTCGCGATTAGTTGCCGTCTCCACCACCAGCGGCACCGGCAGCGAGGTCACTCCCTTCGCCGTTCTTACCGACAAGGAGCGCGGGCGCAAGGTCACCCTCGCCGACTACTCGCTCACCCCCGATGTTGCCATCGTCGACCCGCAATTCGTCATGTCCATGCCCAAGGGGCTCACCGCCGATACCGGCATTGATTGCCTCACTCACGCGCTGGAAGCGTTCGTTTCCATTTACGCCTCGCCCTACACCGACGCCAACGCGATCCAGGCCATGCAACTGGCTTACAAGTACCTGCCCATCGCCTACGAAAATCCTCGCGACGAAGCGGCGCGCAGCATGATGCACAACGCCGCCTGCATCGCCGCCATTGCCTTCGCCAACGCTTCGGTGGGTGTGAACCACGCGCTGGCACATGCCTTCGGGGCGCGCTTCCACGTGGCCCATGGCCGCGCTAACGCGCTCATGCTGCCGCACGTCATCGCCTTCAACGCTTCGGTGCCCACCAAGTTCATGCCGTCGCCCAACCAGCGCGCCTATGTCGCGCACCAGAAATACGCCGCGGCGGCGGACCTGCTCGGCTTGGGCGGTTCAACCGTCGAAGAGAAGGTCGCGAACCTGGTGCTCGCCATCGAACAGTTGCTCGACCGGCTTTCGTTCCCGCGTTCCATCGCCGAATTAGGGATCTCGAAGCAGGATTTCGAGCTTGCCATGCCCGAACTCTCGCTGCTGGCGTTTGCCGATCCCTCCTGGCGGACCAATCCCCGCATGCCCCTGATCAGCGAACTGGTGGAGCTGTTCTGGAGTGCTTATCACGGGCGCGGCTCGGCCAAGCCAAACGCAGTACCGCAGCTTGTCAGTTGAATGGAAGGCGCCATGTCCCTGGATGCTCACGACCGTGAATCTCTCTCCTTCGGAGATGCACTCTTTCTCTATCTGGAACGCGAAGGCATGCCGCTGAACGTGGCCTCCGTCAGCGTGTTTGAAGGCCTCATTTCCTTTCCAGCCTTTGCCCGCTTCATTGCCTCCAAGCTGTCGCTGGTGCCGCGCTACCGGCAGCGCATCGCGGTGCCGCCCTTCAACATCGGGCTGCCGGCCTGGGAAAACGATCCCCACTTCGATCTTCGCAATCACGTGCGCCAGGTCACGTTGAAGCGCGGCACCGACGCCGACTTCAAGCGCGCCGTCGCCACCATCTTGAGCGCCAACATGGATCGCAGCCGCCCGCTCTGGGACCTTACGCTGGTGCGCGGCTTGCAAGGCGATCGCTCCGGCTTCGTCATCCGCATCCACCACTGCCTGGCCGACGGCATCTCCGGCATCGGCTTGATGAACGTTCTCCTGGACCAGAGCCCGGTCGCGCCGCGCCTCACCCGCCGGCCCGCGCTGCCTCCGCTGCCGCCGCCTCCGCCGCCGGCGTTGCTCGATAGTTTTCTGGACGCATGCTTCTCCGGCGTGCAGCGCGTGCTCACCGCCCAATCGGAGCTGCTGACCATCGCCGAGCGCCTGGTCGCAAGTGCCGGGCCCAAGCCGGCGCCCTTGAACGGGGAAGCGGAGGCCGCCGCTGCCGCCGCCGCCGTTCCCCTCATGGACCAACTGACCCGCTTGATCCCGCAGGCCGGCACGCCGGTGGAGCGCCTGCCCTTCAACGTCATCTGCCGCGGCCCGCAAAAATTTTATTGGACGGAAATATCCCTGGCCGACATCAAGGCGGTGAAGCAGGCCTGCGGCGCCACCGTGAACGACGTTGCCCTCGCCGCCATGGTCGCGGCCGTGCGCCGCTACGCCGAGTTGCACCAGGTTCGCCTCAAGGGACGCGTGCTGCGCATCGTGGTTCCGGTCAGCGTGCGCGGCAACGACGATGCCGGCGAGCTGGGCAATCGCATTACCTTCTTGCCGGTCACCTTGCCGCTGGATATCAAGAGCCCGCGCAAGCTGATGATGGCCGTCCGCGAGCAGATGACGCTGCTGAAAACCGCCCGCCTGGCGGAGCTGGTCGCCTTTGCCGGCACTCTCCTGGGCACCATTCCCAACCCCTTGCAGGCGCTGCTTGGGCCCCTCGTCAGCCAGTTACCCATCAGCCTCTGCAATCTGATTTTCACCAACGTGCGCGGTCCGGAGGCGCCGCTTTACCTTCTCGGCCACCAGATGCTGTCCTGCTATCCCTATGTACCGATCGGCGGGGAAATGGGCATGAATTGCGCCGTGCTCACCTATAACGGCACCGCTTATTTCGGCTTTACCGGCGACGCTCACGCCATCCCCGACCTGGAGCAGTTCGAGAAATTTCTCGACGCGAGTTTTGCCGAGTTGCGAAAGCTGGCGGCTGGAACAGCGCCGCGGCCGAAGCGAGTACGCGCCCGGAAGGCAGTCGCGGCGCAACCGGTAAGGCCGGCGCCGGAGCGCACCGTGAAATCAGCGGAGGCTGCTACCCAGCCATCCCCACCAACCGAAACGCCTGCTCCCCTCAAGGCGCATGCCGCCGTAGCCTAGCGCTTCGCCGCGGTCACGGACGCCCCGTTCTCCGGGTGCCCCGGTCTAGCCCGGTTTTGGCTAGGCCGGAGATTTTCCTTTACGGTTCATCTTTCGGCCTTTGACGCCTCGTTTCGGTCGGCGCATCGTCCCCTCCAGTTCGGCGACGCGCTGCCGGAGTTCCTGCACTTCGCGGGCTTCATCGCGATGGTCCGGCTTCATGCTCTGCATCAGGTCGCTCACCGTCTCCAGCGGCGACAGCGCCGCCGAGCGCACGCTGGTTAATCCGCTCTGCACCGCGTCCTGCAGCTTCGCGTAAGCATCGAAGGCCGACTTCATGAATTCCTGGCGCACGTAGTCCGAGGTCATGATCAGTTGCCGCAGCAGGTCCAGCGGCAGCCCGGCGGGCTCATCGCGCGCGTCCTCCAGGATGATTTGCGTCAGCGTCACCCGCGTCAGGTCCTGTCCCGTCTTGGCGTCCACCACCTGCAGGTCAGTTCCATTTCGGATCATGGCCGCGATCTCCTCCAGGTTCACGTAGCGGCTCGCCGATGTGTCGTAGAGTCTGCGGTTTGCGTATTTCCTGATTATGACCTTTGCCGTTTTCACCTTCCGCCTCGTTGGTGCAGCGCAATAATTCTTACGGTTTATATTGACACAATTCCGTGAAAAGACTAGCTTTTACTTGCAATGCTGCAATGCAGCAATTTGGAGGCTATCATGCCAAGAGAGACCAAGCCCCATCCCCCCGCCCACCACGGACCGTCTTCCATACTTTCCCTGCTGACCGGGTGGATGCAGCAGGGCGTGGAGAGCTTCTTTGCCACCCAGCGCGTGCTGGTTGACGTGGCCATGCGCCAGAACGCAGCCGCCATGAAGACCCTGCGGGAAGGTCTGTCCGACCCGGAGAATTCGCCGCTGGCCATCCTGGCCGAGCTGGCCGTCGAAGGAACGTCCAGCTTCGTGGAAGCGCAACGCATCCTTCTCAACATGGCGCAGCAGGAGAACGCCATCATCATGAACGGCGTCAAGGAACGTGTCGCCGGCAGCACGCCCATGGTCGCCGCCAGCGATCTGCTGCGGCGCAGTATCGATACCTTCATTCACATGCAGGAGGACTTCCTGAAAAACACCAGCAAGCAGACCATCGCCTGGCTGGAGGACGTCAAAGTCGGCAAGGGCCTGCAGGGCACGCATCTGGTCGAGTTCGCCCGCGAAGGCATGGACACCTTCGTCCAGGCGCAAAAGAAGTTCCTCGACGTCGTGGCCCAGGAGACCGCGCGGGCGACCTCCGGCAAACCGGAAACCATGAAGCACGCCAAGGCGACCGAGCTCTCCAAGCTCGCTCGCGAAGCCACCAACGCCTTCATCGAGGCGCAGAAGCGGCTGCTCGATGTCATGGGCCAGCAGATGAACGTCAATCTCAAAGCCGCCACCAAGACGTTTGAAATGCTGTCGCCCTCTCGGCTGCTGCCCATGGCCAACCTGACCGGGGAAGGCGTCAAGAGCTTCGTCGATGCCGAAAAGGAATTGTTGGCGTCGATGATCAAGCCGCGCAACGGCAAGGTGGTGAACATGGCCGAGCGCCGCAAGCGTCCGGCCCGCCACAAGGTTGAAAAGGCGCAAGCAGCCCGTGCCGGCGCCTAACCCAGCGGGTTAGACGATTGCAAAAGTGGGTTGAAAGGGCGTGCCGTCATTCGGCACGTCCTTTCGAAATGCTTGAACATTTTTAGCTCGTGATTTATATATCTTGTCACGAGCGGTCACGCATCCCCCTATTCATAGCAACGCAGAGGATTCATAGCGGCATCTATTTACTCGCCGTCGTACGGATGCTGTCCCGGTTTCCGGCACGGCCCCAGGTGTAGGTGAGTACAGGTTACGTGACCAGCAGACAAGCAACCCCGCGTCGCGCCGCGTCCAAGTCGGCGCCTGCTCCTTTCCTTCGCGATCACGAAGGAGAGGCCAGTCTTCCCATTTGGAAGGAGGCGCTGTTCGGCGCCGAACTCCTGCTCTTGCACGCCTCCCCGGTGTACTACGGTCTGGGAGTGCCGCACGGCGAAGGCTCCGCCGTGGTCGTGATCCCGGGCTTCCTCGGCACCGATATCTATGTGACGCACCTCAATGCCTGGCTGCGGCGCATCGGCTATCGCTCCCATCTTTCCGGCATCGGCCTCAACGCCGAGTGTCCCAACCTGCTGATCCGCTACCGCCTGGCCCGCACGGTCGAGCGCGCGCGGCGGGAGTCGGGCGCCAAGGTGCACCTCATCGGACACAGCCTGGGCGGCATGATTGCCCGTTCCGTTGCGGCCCAGATGCCCGGCGACATCGCCTCCGTCACTACCCTGGCGGCGCCCTTCCGCGGCACCAAGATGCATCAATCGGTGCTGCACGCGGCCGACGAAGTCCGCCAGAAAATCCTGCACGAGCATGGCCCGCGCGTTTCCACCGAGTGCTATACCCCGCGCTGCACCTGCGATTTCGTGAATTCGCTGCGCTGCCACTTGCCCCCGTCCATCGTCCAGACCGCCATCTATACGCGCGAGGACGGCATTGTGGACTGGCAGTACTGCCGCAGCGGCAAGCCCGGCACCGATTTCGAAGTCTGCGGCACCCACGTCGGGCTGGTCTTCAATCCCTCCGTCTACACCATCATCGCCGAACGCCTGGCCTGGATTGATTCGCTGGTCGAGTGATTCACGCCCGCGCGGCCGCCGGCACGTGGTTCGGCAGCAGCCGGTCCAGCAACGCCTGTTCGCAGCGCACCCACATGCGGCTGCCGTAGAGCAGGGCGCTGCACTGCAGCGTCAGCCAATCCACCGTCCTCACCGGTGAGCGGAAGGCGGCGGGATCGGACAGCCATCGTTGCGCCAGGTGACGCGCCATCGCCAGGCTGCTCCCGGTGGTGGAGCCGCCGACGTCAGCCACGATTCCGTCCAGCGTGAACAGCACCTTCGACAGCATGATCAGCGGACCGGGGAAGCGAATGCCTTGCACCGCCAGCCGTTCCAGCAGTTGCATGATGTCGGCCCCTCCGGCCAATCGCAGCGCCGGCATCGCCTCCAGATAGCGCGTCACCGTCAGCCGGATCATGCGCGCCTGCGGAGAGCGGCTTCGGATCGGATGCTGGCTCAGTTCCTGCACTGCGTTGGCGGCCCCCACCGGGTCGCGCAACGTCATGGTCAGGAACAGCAGCGCCAGGTGTCGCCGCTGGCGGTGCGTCAGCCGCTCGCGCAGCGCCCAGTCGATGATGATCAGCTCTCCCGTCTGGCTGTTGTACAGCAGGTTGCCGGCGTGCGGGTCGGCGTGAAACACCGCTTGCTCATCGGCCGCGAACAGCGGCACCGCCACCAGCGCTTCAACCAGTTGCTCGGCGATCCTTCTCCGTCTCCACGCCGGCAGGTGCGCCGCCGCGCTGGTCACCTTCGCGCCGAACTCCTCCGTAATCGCCGTAATCGTCGCGTTGCACAGCGGCGCGATCAGCCGCGGGATCCGTACTCCCCGCATCCCTTCATACTGCTTCCACGCTTCCAGCAAGGTTCGCTGTTCGCGCCGGAAGTCCACTTCGTGCTGCAGCAGTTGCCGGACTTTCTTGAACGTGTCGGGAATCACGTGCCGGGGAAAGCCATACTCCCGGTGTCGCTTCCCGAACCACTGCGCCAGGTCGTGGAGAAATTCCATGTCCTCGGCGAAGCACTCCGGAATATACGGCTTCAGGATTTTGAACACGCCGCGTTCGCGCTGCCGCGTGTCCGGATCCTGCCACGTGAAGCGCACCACCGCGCTCACGCTCGCCTCCGACAGGATGCCGGGTTTGATGCGAACCTCGAATTCCCGCAGCCGCCCTCCCAATTCCCGGCGGAGAATGCCCTCCACCTCTTCCGGGCGGACGTCGCGAATTCCGTTCTCCAGCTTCGCCAGCGCGTTCCTCAGCGCCGGGCCCAGGTGACGATTGCGCGCAATCACCTGTCCCAGCTTTTGCAGCCCCGGTACTTTGGCGATCAGGCGCAGCAAGCGCGCTTCCGGCGTCGTCTTGGCGGGCAGTTCCAGTTGTTCAAGGAGTTTGGGCGCCAGTCGGCCGGCCGAGAGATGCGTCACCACGAACATCATGGCGTCGCGTACCGGCGCTCGCCACGCGGCATACATCTCCGGAACCAGCGCCTCCACCGGCACGATCTCGTCGACAATCCAGCGTGCCATGGCCTCGCGCAACTGCTGGCCCGCCGGACTGCGCAGCGCCGCCTCAATCATCCTGATCCGCTCGGCCGTGTCCGCTCCTGCCGGCAGGTAGGCCGAGACCAGCGATCGCAGCTGGTCCGGCTTCATCTGCCGCAGTTGCGCCTCGATCAGTGTCGCGTCCATGCCTGGCTCCGCGGCGTCCACACCGCGCCACGCTGATCGTACCCCGGCTCACGGAAATGCGCAGTGACGCCACAACAAACGGCAATTCGCCAGGTTTCTGCGTCCCAATTCGGTAACGGCCTGTTCGGCGACGACGACCACGGCCACCACTAACCACTGCGGAAACAATTGCGGAAACAATATTTCGGCGTCCCTCGGCTGCGGCTGGCGGGCGCCGTTTTCTTGTGGTCAAATACCTGGGGAAAAGTCTGATTAAGTGTGCGTCTTGAAGAGGGCGGCCTTCAGGCCGTCCGTAATGGCTGCGAAAGAGAAGCAGCTTTAGCAGCGGAAAACGTTGGCTGTGTGTCAGGGCACGACTTCAGTCGCCGCAAGTTGCTGCAAGTAGGTCCGGGCTTCAGCCCCTGAGGCCCGAAATGATGGCTGAGAAGGAGTTTTTCCGGTCACACGGGCAGCCCGTATGCGAGGGTCATCTTGAAATTGATTCGTGGTGCGCTCGCGTTGGTTCTTCTGCTAGGCTGCCTCACTGCGGCCCCGGCGGCAGTTCGCCCGCTGGAATCCTCGTCCTCACATCCGGCGCGCAAGGCCAAGCCAAAGCGCCGCGCCGTCGCGCCTGCACCGCCCCAGGCGGCGCCCCTCACTGTCTCTTATAAGGACGGCCTGCTCTCCATCTCCGCCGATGGCGCTCCACTGCGCGACGTCCTTGCCCAGGTGCACCAGCGCACCGGCGCCACCATCGACGCTCCCGCCGATCTCGATGAGCGCGTCGACGTGCAACTGGGCCCCGGCCCCGCGGTCAAGATTGTTGCCGCATTGCTGGAGCGCACCAACTTCAATTTCGCGATTGTCGCGGCCGCCAAGGACCCTGGCGCCATCCAGAGCATTCAACTCACGCGCAAGCCGTCCTTGCTGGAGGACCTCCCGCCCGCTTCTGCGGCCAACCAGGAGGAACGCGCGACCAAGGAACACGCCCCAGCCAAGGCCCATCCCGCCTCGCCCGACGATGGTGTCTGGAATGATGTCGAGGCGCCGGGCGGCGCCCCTCCTCCGCCCGACGATACTGCTGCCCGCCCGCCGAAGTAGCGTGGCCTGAAGGTCGAAGCTTACGAGCGTGTGCCCGTGGGATAATTCTCGAACATGTCGTGCAGCTTGGTGATCTCCACCACGTCCTGCACCCGCTTGTTGGGATTGATGAACTTCAGGTCGCCGCCGCTGCCCCGCGCCGACGCCCACACGCTGACGAATGCCCCGATGCCGGTGCTGTCCACCAGCACCACCTCCGCCAGGTCCACCCGGATCGGTTTGTTTTCGGCCAGCAGCGCGCGCACCGTTTTCGAGAACAGCGTCCAGGATTCCAGGTTCACTTTTCCCGCGCAGTGCACCACGATCTTGTCTGCTTGGCGTTCGGTTTCCATCTTCAATACCGGGTTGGCATTGGCGGCCACGGCATCACCCCCGAAACTTGAATCAGGATTTTACACTTCCCGGCGCGACCCACAACTTCTCCCAGGCGTTTCTCAGCTCCGCGGTTGCCGCCGTCATGTCATCTGCTTCGGCCACGGCAGCGATCACCGCTGCTCCCGCCGCGCCCGCTTCGGCAATCTTCGCCAGGTTTCCCCGCTGGATTCCGCCGATCGCGACCACCGGCAGCTTCACCGCGCGGCAAATCCGGGTCAACTCTCCCAGGCCCATCGGCGGCGTGGCATCGGCCTTGCTCCCGGTCGGAAAGATCGGGCCCACGCCCAGGTAGTCCGCGCCGGCGTCGCAGGCGGCGATCGCCTCCTCGTAGCTGGTGGCGGATGCCCCGATTACCATTCCCCGCCATCTCCGGATCTCGGCCACCGCAGGATCGGCGCAGCCCACGTGCACTCCATCCGCCCCGATGGCCGCAGCGATCTCCACCCGGTCGTTGACGATCAGCGGAACTCCGCCGCGGCGGGCCACCGCCAGAATTTCCTTCGCGGTGGCGGTGAACTCGGCGTCGCCCATCGTCTTGTCGCGGAATTGCAGCACCGTAGCTCCGCCGCGCACCGCCGCCTCCGCCATCGCCAGGTGATCGCGCCCCAGCCGCGCCACCGCGGTCGTAATGACATAGACGCGCAAGTCCAGCTTCATGCCGCCATCTCCATCCGCGCCCCGGCGCGCAGCGCCTCCGGCGTCAATTGCGCCATTGCGTCGTACAGGCGGACATGGAATGTTCCCGGTCCCGGAGATCCTTGCGCCGCCATTTCCCCCGCCAGCCCGAAGGCGGCAAGCCCCGAGGCCGCCGCCAGCAGCCAGTCTTTTTCCACCGCCGCATACGCCGCTGTAACCGCGGTCGACATGCAGCCCGTGCCCGTCACCCGGCTCATCAGTTCATGACCATTGCTCACCCGGGCTACTCGGGTGCCGTCACTCACCACGTCGACTCGTCCGGTAATGGCGGCAACGCAGCCGAATTTGCGCGCGCACGCGCCCGCCACCTCCGCCGGGTCCCCGGCCGCGCCCAGCGACTCCACGCCCCGGATCGTCGCCTGGTAGCCGGCCAGCGTCGCCATCTCCGCCATGTTGCCGCGGACAATCGAGATGGAAAGCTGTTCCATCAGCCGTTGCGCGCTTTCGCTGCGGAAGTGCGTCGCGCCCGCTCCCACCGGGTCCAGCACCACCGGAATTCCCCGCAGGTTGGCCCTCCGCCCCGCCAGCAGCATGGCCTCCACCTCTTCCGGCCACAGCGTGCCCAGGTTCAGCACCAGCGCCTGCGCCGCGCCCGCCATCTCCTCCACTTCCTGCTGCGCATGCGCCATCACCGGCAGCGCCCCGGCGCACAACGTCATGTTGGCGGTTTCGTTCATCACCACGAAATTCGTGATTTGGTGGACCAGGGGTTTCCGGGAACGCACCCTGCTCATGATCTCCGCGGCCTGGCTGGCGAGTTCGTTCATAAATGAAATTCGTGATTTTGCATTCTATCCCGTGCTCGAAACTCCGCCTGTTCCGCCCACTCCTTCGACACAAAGCTGAGAAGCACACGTCACAGACACATCAGGCTGGCTTGCGATAAAGCCAGAACATGGCTGGAAGTCCGCGATCTGCCGCCGCAAACGATGGCGCCGGGAATCTCTTCTTTACCCGCGACCATTACCAGCGGTGCCTGGAGGCGATCAAGGTTCGCTTGCGCCGCCGCGCCGTCGCCGACTATTCCTGGCTGCCCGAGCTGGTGGAAGTCGGCGGCTTCCATTACGAGGCCGGCCAGCGCTTTTTCGAGCCCTGGTCCGACTGCCTGAAATCTCTCCTTGGCGATGCCATCCAGCCTCTGCTTCAGGAAACCTGGGGATACATTCCGCGCGCCGCCGCGGAAAAATTTGCCGCCCTGGTCAACGGCGTGCTCTCCGAGCGCGACCGCCTGCGCATCGAGCAGGCCTACACCCGCCTGAAGTTTCCCACCGCGCCGGTCCCGCCCATTTCTCCTTCCGAGGCCGCATCCCAGTTTCCTGACGAAGGCATCCACCAGCACGTCTGCTCCCAGTGTGGCGCGCCTTTCCAGCACGAAGCTTGGGAGTGTGTGCAGCCCTTCGATCGCTTGTGCAACCTCTGCGCGGAGCAGGAAATGGGCCCCATGCCGGTCTTCGCGCAGCGTTGGAATCAGCGCCAGGACATTGCCCCGGAAGAACTCATCGCGCGCATGCAAGCCGCCTCCGCCGGGGACGCCGGCGCCACGCCCTCTTCTCCAGCTCCCTCCGAGCCTGCAGCCAGGCCGGCCACCGCCTTCCGCTCCGACGTTGTCCCTACCCCGGCGCAGCGCGGCCTCGCCAAGGTCGCCGGCATGGACGACCTCAAGGCCCTGCTGTTCGACGAGGTCGTCTCTGCCCTGCGCGAACCCGAAGACCTCCAGGCCTACGGCCTCACTATTCCCAACGGCATTCTGCTGTTTGGTCCGCCGGGCTGCGGCAAGACTTACATCGCGCGCCAGTTGGCCGAGGAGCTGAACTTCTTCTTCAAGGAAGTCTTTCCCTCTGAGATCGGCAGCACCTTTATTCACGACACCACGCTGAAGATCCGCGAGTGCTTCGATGCCGCCGCCGACAACGCTCCCGCGCTGCTGTTCGTCGACGAATTCGAATCCATGGTGCCGGCCCGCCGTTCCCTCGGCGCCCACCAGCACCACACCGCCGAGGAGGTCAGCGAGTTTCTCAAGCAGCTGGAATCCTGCGCCCAACGCCACATCGTGCTGATTGCCGCCACCAACGAGCCTTGGAAGATCGATCCCGCCGTCATCCGCACCGGCCGTCTCGACAAGCTCATCTTCGTTCCCGCGCCCGACGCCACCGCGCGTGCCGCCATGCTGCGCTTCCATCTTTTTGGACGCCGCCAGCGCGATGACATCGACGTTGTATCGCTGTCCGATATGTTGCCCGGCTACGCCGCCAGCGACCTGAAGCTGCTGGTCGACGAAGCTGCGCGCCGCGCCCGCAAGGACCGCCGGCCCATCTCCGAAGATGACCTGCGCCACGCCGCGCGCGAACTGGTGCACGCCTCGGTCACCGCCCGGGATGAGTTGCGCTTTCTCGCCTTCGGCCAGCGCGGCGTCAAATCCTCCAGTTACAAGGTGGCCAACGACATCGCCGCTGCCTTGCGCACCGTCAATGCGGAGACGGCCAAGCGGCGCGTGCAGCTCATAGTGGACTGATTCCAATGCCACTTCGGTTCCCGTTCCGATTCGGTCACAGCGCGCGGTGATGCCAATCACTGCGGGCTTTCTGCCCCTGAGTAGACTTTGCCAGTGGTCAGGTTATCAGACCACTTCGCCCAATCCTCTTGGCCAGCACACTCAAGCCGCCGTTCGAGGTCGTCCGCAAAGACAAGGTCTATGACCAGGTCGCGCGGAAACTCGAGGAGTTCATCCGTCGGGAGCTGAAACCCGGTGACAAGCTCCCCTCGGAACGTGAACTGGCGCAATCGTGCAAGGTCAGCCGCAGTTCCATCCGCGATGCCATGCGCCGCTTGGAGTTGATGGGACTGGTGGAACCGCGCCAGGGAGCCGGCACGATCGTTCGTGACCCCTCTCCCGATTCGCTGGTCAACCCCCTGTTCTCCGCCCTGATGCGCAAACGCAAACACGTGTCTGAGCTGCTCGATGTCCGCATCATGATCGAGCCCGCGATCGCGATGCGCGCCGCCAAGCACATCAACCCTGAGCAGTTGGCTCGCATGGAAGCCATTCTCCGCCGGCAGGGGGAGAAGTTGCAGAGCGGCGAGTCAGGGATCGAAGAAGACTCGGAGTTCCATTACACGATCGCAACCGCGGCCAACAATTCGGTCCTCTTGCACGTGATCGACGTTTTGATGGATCTGCTCCGGGAAAGCCGGGAACGCAACATGCAGGTCGAAGGAAGGCAGCAAAAGTCCTTCGAAGGTCACCAACGCATTTTTACGGCATTGTCCCGGGGGGACGCCAAGGCGGCGGAAGCTGCCATGCGCAAACACCTGGACGAGGTCACGCAACTTGTACTCATGCAGCATAAATGAATGGAGGTCGCCAGATGGGCCAGTTATTTGCGATCGAACTAATCTACCGTGGGGTCTTTCAGAAGACTCTGGCAAAGAATATATGCCGCGGTATCGTCCTGGCCGCCCACAATGAGGGCAAACCAGGCATTTCCTTCGGGCGCTATTCCGATAGCCCCGAGCGGAACGGCATTCCTGCCAAGAGCTTTGCGATTGTCGCCACAGACGACCAAACCCTTGAAGAAGGCATGGCGCAGTATGAGCCAAAACAAACCGACGTGACGGTCGTTCTCGATGACTCCCTGTGCAAGGGACTCGAGTCCTGGGGCTGGTACGGTGTCCACACCGTCACCGAGCACTTGAAACCGGGCGGCACCCTGATCGTCGCCTCCCTCGAGCAGCCCACCGCCCTGCTCAAGGCCATCCACGTCAACCCCACCCCCTACAAGCTCGGCGTCGTTCGCGGCGTCACCAGCTTCTCCGGCATGTGGGTCTTCAAAGATGACCACACCGACGTCCGCATCCTCGGCGCCATCGCCAAGGCTCTCCCCGAACTGATGAAGCTCAGCTCGCTGGAGAAGTACATCAACCAGACCTTGAAGAACACCTTGAAGGTCACCTCGGCCCACACTTCCTTCGAGAAGTTCTCCACCATCGAAGTGAAGCCCGGCCAGGGCAATGACGAGCCGCTTGCCACTTTCAAGCTGCCCGCTTGGTCCGACATGCGCACCGGCGTTTCCATCAAGGGTCAGCCGCAAGGCGCTCCCTACGCCGACCCGGTCACCAAGGAAGTCGGTGGTTTCCGTCCTGCCCGTAGCAAAGAACTGAAGAAGGCCACCACGCGCACCATGCGTCCGGTTGTCAACTTCGAGACCTGCACCAAGTGCACGCTGTGCTGGCTGAACTGCCCGGATGGGTCGTTCGACGTCACGCCCGACGGCACCTACGACGCCAACCTCGACGCCTGCTGCGGCTGCGGTATCTGCGAATCCGTGTGCCCGGTGCCCAATTGCATTCGCATGGTGCCGGAAACCTCGTTCCCCGACAGCGCCGGCCAGTGGACGGCTTTCCGCAAGGACAAGGCCGCCTACAAGGCGTGGTTGAACAAAATCGTGGCCCCGCCCGCGGACGACCGTTCCCACGGCTACCGCTTAAAGGGTCTGTACAAGGACCAGGCCGCCAAGGCTCTGGAAATCGCCCAGCAAGGCTAGCTTGAGAAGGAGATTCAAATGGCAACAATGGCAATGGCAGAACGCAAAGAAGCCGAGCAAGAAGCCCTGATTACCGGTGCTGAAGCCATGGCAGTCGCCTGCAAGCTGGCTGACGTGGACGTGGTCACGGCTTACCCGATTCGCCCCTATGACACGGTGATGCAGTACATGAACCAGCTCATCTCCAACGGCGAGATGGACTGCGAGTTCATCGTGGCCGAGGGCGAGCACTCACAATTTGAAATCGTCAAACACGCCTCCGTTTGCGGCGCCCGCATTTTCTGCGGCAGCAGCGGCGTGGGCTGGATGTATGCCATGGAAGCGCTCACCGTCAGTCCCGCCCTGCGCGTCCCCATGGTCTGCGTCGTCGGCAACCGCGCCCTCGACGATCCCGGCGCCTTCGGCACCGAGCACAACGACGCCCTCGCCGTTCGCGACCTGGGCTGGTTGTTGAACTGGGTCGATAGCGGTCAGGAAGCCCTCGACACCACCCTCATCGCCTATCGCGTCGCCGAAGACCCCCGCATGTTGGTGCCCTGCGCCATCAGCGCTGACGGCGCCTTCCTCACTCACTCCCAATCCCTGGTGAAGATCCCGAGCTCGGAGCAGGTCAAGAAGTTCCTGCCTCGCTACGATCGCGGCAATCTGCTCATGCACCCGGACAACGTCATCACCATCGCTCCTCAGGTCAACGAGGACTGGGTGATGGAAGTCCGTCGCCAGAACTACGCCATCACCGAGTACACCGAAGACGTCATTCGCGAAGCCTATGCCGACTTCGAGAAGATCTTCGGCCGCAGCTACGGCAACCCCTTCATCGAGGAGTACATGACCGAGGATGCCGATGTTGTCCTGCTCGGGATGGGGACCATGTCGATGCCCGTCAAGGTCGCGATCCGCGAACTGCGCAAGCAAGGCAAGAAGGTCGGCTTTGTTCGCCTCCGCTGGTTCCGTCCCTTCCCGGCCAAGGACCTGGTTAAGTGCCTGACCCGCTTCAAGGCCGTCGGCGTGGTCGATCGCGACTTCTCCTTCGGTTCCCCCTACCTGAGCGGCGTGGTCGCCACCGAAGTTCGGACCGCGCTCTATCCGGGCAAGGGTCCGAAGCCGCCGGTTCTGGGCTTCATCTGCGGTCTGGGCGGTCGCGAGGTGTCGTTGCAAGACGTCGCCACGATGACCGATCAGACTTTCGACGCTGCGGCCGGCAAGTCCGTACCGCTGACGCAATGGATCGGAGTGCGGGGGTAGCACGTTGTTGACGTGCTCCTGGCGCCGGAAAGGATTACTAAAAACATGAGTACCTATGTAGAAGAGAAACCGACCCAAGACCTGGAGGACTTTAAAGGCGTAAAAAAAGTCCCCTTCAACGAGTACTACACCACCGGCCACCGCACCTGCCAAGGCTGCGAGTCGGCACAGATGATGCGGTTGTTGGCCAAGGCCGCCGGTCCCAGGACCATCATCCTGGGCAGCACCGGCTGCATGTACGTGGCCAACACCTCCTACTACACCACCCCTTGGGGCGTGCCCTGGATGCACACCCAGCTGGGCAGCTCCGGCTCCGCCGTACTCGGCGCCGCCGCCGCTTTCAAGGTCCAGATGCGCAAGGGAAAAATGAAAGATGAGCCCATCAACGTCATCGCCTTCTGCGGCGACGGGGGTGGTGCGGATATGGGTCTGGGCGCCATCTCGGCGACTCTCACCCATCCCGATTACAACCTGCTCATCCTCATGTATGACAACGAGTCGTATGCCAACACCGACATTCAGGTTTCCGGCACTTCGCCCTTCGGCGCGAACACATCGTTCAGCTCCCCAGGCACGAAGCGTCGCATCATGAACAACCGCTGGAAAAAGAATGTCGCGCCCCTGATTGCCGCCGGCCATCCTACCTGCAAGTACGTAGCTACCATTTCCACCTCCTACGCCTTGCAGGCCATGAACGTCGTTCGCCGCGCCCTCAGCATCGGCGGCCCGACCTTCGTGCATTGCTTGAACCCGTGCCCCAAGGGTTGGGATTTCGATCCCCTCCAGGCGCACGAGCTCGGCGAGCTGGCGGTCAACACCGGCATTTGGCCGTTGTACGAGATCGAGAACGGCGTCGTGAAGCTGTACGGCAAGACCAAGCAGATTGTCGACGGCAAATTCAAGCGCCTCCCGGTCAAGACGTATCTTGAAAAGCAAGGTCGTTTCAACCACTTCATCGACGAAGATTACGAGTTCTTCCAGAGCAAAGTGGATGAAATGTGGGAAAAGTGGCTTGTACCCGGAATCATTCCGCTCCGGAACGAGATCACTGCCGAGTAGTTCCCGGGCCACCCGCCCCGGCGGGTGGCCTTATTCTAAATACCATCCGGGACCGCAGGTATCTGCCGTCGGAGGTGCAACGTATGGCCACTGCAGTGGCTCCCAGTCCTACTGAGCCCCGCGTCGTAAATCGCTGGGTTCAACTTATCGCAGGCATTATCGCGATGATGGCCATCGCGAATCTTCAATATGCCTGGACCCTGTTCACCACACCCTTAATGAAAAGCATGAACGCAACCCTGGCTGCCGTCCAGATCACTTTTGCTGCATTCATCTTGTGCGAGACCTGGTTGGTCCCGTTTGAAGGTTACCTGATTGACCGCCTCGGTCCTCGTCTGGTGATCGGCATCGGCGGCATCCTGGTCGGACTTGGCTGGATCGGCGCGGGCATGTCCACCAGTCTGCATCAGCTCTATTTCTGGTACGCCCTCGGCGGCATCGGCGCCGGCGCGGTGTACGGGGGATGCATTGGCAACTCGCTGAAGTGGTTCCCCGATCACCGCGGCATGTGCGCCGGCTTTACCGCCGGAGCCTACGGCATCGGTACCGCTCTGACCGTTGCTCCCATTGCCAAGATGATGAAGGTCTCCGGCTACCAACACACCTTCATCACCTGGGGCTTCATCCAAGGCATCATCGTCTTCTTGGTCGCCATGCTCATCGTGGCTCCGCCCAAAGGATGGCTCCCCACGGGATGGACCCCCGAACTCGCATTGACCAAGACCAACATTCGGGCCTCCAAGTACGATATGACCCACTGGCAAATGCTGAAGACCCCGGCCTTCTACGTCATTTACGTGATGATGACGCTGGTGGCCTTCGGCGGCCTGGTAGTTACCGCGCAGATCAAACCGATCGCCAAGTTCTACCACGTCGATACCATCATCGTTGCCTGGGGCATGTCGGCTCTGGTCATCGCCATCGAAGTGGACCGCATCCTCAACGGCATAACCCGGCCGTTCTGGGGCTGGGTTTCCGACCACATCGGACGTGAGAACACCATGTTCATCGCGTTCATGTGCGAGGCCGTTGCGGTCTTCTCGCTCTTACACTTGGTCCACAAGCCACTGTGGTTCATCCTGCTGTCCGGCCTCTGCTTCTTCGCTTGGGGTGAGATCTTCTCCCTCTTCCCGGCGATCACCGGAGACCTGTTCGGCAAGAAGTGGGCCACGACCAACTATGGCATTGTCTATACGTCCAAGGGCTTGGCCTCCATCTTTGCCGGACCCGTGGCCGCGCTGGCCAGTGTCAAAACCGGATCGTGGATCCAGGTGTTTTATGCCATGGTCATCTGCGATGTGATTGCGGCTCTGCTGGCGCTGTTCTGGCTCAAGCCGGTGGCCAAGAAGACTTTCCTTAAGGCGCAGGAGATGGGACGCCTCGAGGAGGCCGACGCAGCACGCGTTGCGGCCGCCGCCGCTCGTGCCGCTAAAAAGTCGGAAGGAGCCTTGGTTTAGTTTGCAGTTCTGTAATTCTCAGAGGGTTG
This sequence comes from Terriglobia bacterium, assembly GCA_963797035.1. Classification (GTDB taxonomy): domain Bacteria; phylum Acidobacteriota; class Terriglobia; order Terriglobales; family Acidobacteriaceae; genus JAIQGF01. The sequence continues at coordinate 109,477 of CAWCOC010000011.1, read as the reverse complement.
CCGGCAACCACCGGCAGCCCTTTTTTTCTTAAAACTCCAGCCACGGATCTACACCACTCCGCACCGAATAAGCTTGAGCCGGGGATTGACACCTATCCGCACCGATCAATTTGCTTTTGATTTTTTATCTGTGTGAATCTGTGTCAATCAGTGGCCGATCTTTTCTCCCGCAAACCCGACAACCCTGTCGCAGCCGGTAACCGCATCGCGCCCGCCGATCAATTTGCTTTTGATTTTTTATCTGTGTGAATCTGTGTCAATCAGTGGCCGATCTTTTCTCCCGCAAACCGCAAACCGACAACCGACAACCGCAAACCTGCTAGCGTCGCGCCCGCATTTGCGGCCCGCGCTTTTTCTGTGGCTGGGTGCCAAACATCAATCGTAGCCCGTTCTTCCCCACCGTCAGCCGCCTTACCCGTCCGTGCACCGGAAGGTCCCACAACAGGTCCGGGTCGAAGGCAATCGCGTTCTTCTCCATGCTCACGCCCTTCACCTTCCCGTCTCCCGCCATCTTTTCCGGATCGATGCCGAGAAATTCCGCCACGCCCTTCGGCAGGTGTGCCACTTTCATGGTCGCCATTTCCAGCCGGATCAGGCCCTTGTCGGTCAACGTCACCGGCCCCTCGATGGTGAACGGCACGCTGATCGCTTTCTTCGCCGTGCCGGTGATCTTCACTTTTCCCTTGTCGTTGCTGATCTTGATGTCGGTCAGGTTGTGGTCTTTCAATTTGTCGGTGAGCAGCCGCCCCAGCGATTCGTTGCTCAGGAAGGCGTCGCCCGCCCGGATGAGCACCACCTTGTCGCCCACGTGATCCTTCGATGGATCGCAATTCCCGTCGGCCACGTCGGCTTCGAACCCTCGCAACTCGATGGGCGCGCCGTCGCTGCCGATCAGCGTGCCCGATCGGATCCGCAGCCGGATCGGCGCCTTGTTTGTCGCCGGCTTCGGATCCGCGGCGAACGCCGGGGTGAGAACGAACGCCGAGGTTAATAGGCACAGACAGATCAGCAGGTATCGCCGGACCACACGCATGCCTTGCTTGGATGCGCCGCCCTCGGCTCAAACCAGCAGCCGCTCCCGATTAGCGCACGTTCTCTAGCCGGCTGCGGATCAGCAGCCTTCTAGAGAAACTACTCGTAAGTCATTTGGGGAAGGGCACGGCTTTAGCCATGCCGCGGGTTGTGTATCAGGGCACGACTTTTAGCCGCGCCGCAACCAGCCGCAGAAATCCTGGGCTTTAGCCTTCTGGCCCGATATGGCGTCTCAGGGCGACTTCGGAGACCACTTCATCAAGAATTGTTCGAACTGTTTAGCGTTGTAGCCATTCCCCTCTTCCAGATCACGTGTTCTCTGCGAACGCAGAAGCTGGCCATCCGCGCTGAGTACGAAAAGATGAGGGTAGCCCGGAATCTCAGGGTATCGTCCAAGCACTGCTTGGTTTTGGTTCTCAGGACTGAAATTCACCGCGACCGTTACGAAGTTCTTGTCGCGCAGAGTGGCGATCTTGGGATGCTGCTCGAAGAACTTGTCCATGATATGACACCAAATGCACCAGGAGCCGCCGACCTCGACCAGCACATTTTTCCCGGTTCGCTGCGCCTCAGCTTGTGCCTCTCGCAGGTCTTGCGCTGCGTCTCGGTGTGGGTCATAAACAAGAACAGGTGAGTACGGACGGGTGGCAGTACCGGCCTGTGCAACCGCCATGCCAGGAAGGCAAATCGACATCAGAAGCGTGAGCAGTACGGTGTAGTGTTTCACTGGCATATTATGCGCGATGGGTGATGGCAGGCGTAAGCCCGGGGCCGAACGCCCCTCTTCGTCATTCGCTTCTTCGGCGCCCACATCCCAAGCGCGCATCCAGGCTGAGCATCCAAACTTTGTCGGCGCCCGCATCCCAGCCCGCGCAGCGGGCGGCAGAATGTGTAGCCCCAGGCGCGAGCCCTGGGTCAGGTGCGCCATGGAGCACCCAGCCAGTGCGGAATCTTAGCCGCCACGCCGCCCGTCTCGCCGCCACGTCCGCGCGCCGCTCGTGTGCGATCCCACCGGCACCGTCAATGATGCGCTCCCGGCACATTACTTAACGATATTGCGATTTATCGACGACTATAGTCTTGCGATCAGTTCGTCCACTCGTTTGCCGCAAGGAAATCGACCACCAAGTCAATGGGAACAATCTGAAACCGACGAAGCAACTGCGCCTCTAGGATCAGCATTGGTTCGCCTTCTCTCGGCGTGAAACCACAAAACAAGTCGTAAACACAGTGCTCGGAGAGCTTAGTTAGCACGGAACTCTTGTCCTCAACGAACTTCAACAGTTCGTGCATTTGCTCTGAGAAGGAAATATTCGGTCGGCTGCATTGCAAAATCCACAAAGCGGCGTCCGCTGTGGCGCTGTGGGGATTCCGTGGAGACAACAAAGCCCCTTTTTCAAAGCTTGTTGAGGGCTGCGTCCCCAGACGGGCGGTGATTGTGTCTGGGCTGAGCGTGGGACTATGAATGCGAAAGCACGCCGAGTTCAATCAGTCCTCCGAAGTGAGCACTTTACGCCGGGTCGGAGCGGAGTTCTACGGATAACGAGCGTGAACAGGTCTTATCGTGAGCTACACGCGTCAGCCATCCCTCCGCGCCCTCGTCGTCACACCTATCTGTGACCGGTGTCACATACAGGCGCCCGCAAATCGCCTACCTTCCAACTTCGGTCGCGGGGGCGCCAAGGCGTAGCCATGTCGAAACCTCGCTCCCTATCCGCCCCCCACTCCCCGCCATGCCGCCACCACGGTATTCCGTTCTCATCTTCTTCATTCCATTCATCTGAAAGGACCATCCCCCCTATGCCTGCTAACCAACTCGCCAATGCCAGCCACGCTCCGCGCTGCGGCCACATCAAGGTCAATGGCCTCCCCTGCGGCGCTCCCGCCCGCCGCGGCCGCGAACTCTGCTGTTTTCACGATTCCGCTGCCCGTCGCAATCGCGAATTTGTCCTCCCCATCATCGAGGACGCTGCCAGCCTGCAACTCGCTCTTAACAAGGTCCTCCAGGCTGTGGTCGACAAGCTCATTGACCCCAAGACCGCATCCAGCTTGCTTTACGGCCTGCAGATCGCCCAGGCCAACCTCAAGCGCCTCGACTCCGAGCGCCGCAACGAGCGCCTGGATCGCCTATATCCAGTTCGCCACCAGGCCGCCTCGCCCGCCCAGCCCGCGTTGCCCATCGAACGCCACGAATCCGATCCTGTCCCTTTCTTTGAGGACGTCGCTCGCTCATTAGGCTTCACCGACGAGGACATCCACGGCGCATCGTCGGCCGCTGAGGCGGATCGTCCGCGCGCCGAGTCTTCTGGATCCCCCGCTGGCGAGCGCTTCGACATCAAAGCCTGTATCGATCCGTTCCCGAATCGGTACCCGCGCAAGGTGCACTAAGCAAGAAATTTGTTGTCAGCGCCGCGGCTGAGGGCATCTAGACTGTTGCCTTGCTCTCCGCGCGCGCCCGCGCGCTTCCGCCGCTGCCCAGGAGGACTGGCCATGATCCAGCACGATGTGCTGCAGCAATTCCCTGAACTCTTCGGGAAAAAGACGGTCAACGGTCGTGACCTGAACGTCGAAGAAGCCATCGCCACGCTCACTCGCGAGTTTCGCCCCGAGATCGCCGCCGTCCTCACCGCGCGTCGCAAGCTGCTGCAGTCGCCCGCTCCCGTGCGCCAGAAGTATGCCTGGCCCGCCTGGGACGATCGCTTTGACGATCCCATCACCGGCAAAGCCTGGACCTTCCGCCAGATCGTGCAGGGCATGATCGACAATTTTCTCGGCCGCGAAACGCCCTGGCGCTGGCGCTTGAACGACGAAACTCCCATTCCGCCCGACGCGCACCCGCTCGATAATCCCGGCCTCGAACTCACCGGCCCCTGGCATCCGCTCGACATGGCGTTCAACGCGCTCAACAGCCCCGCGCCCGTCAACATGCCCGATTGGGAAGACGCCTCGCCGCCGCACTTCCGCCCCGACGGCGCCCCCCAGGACCAGCCCATCGGCGTCTACGCCGCCCTGCACAACGCGCGCGAGATTCACCAGGGCCATTGGAACAGTCGTCCTTACGAGGTGGTTAAGAAAGGCAAGAAGCGCGCCTACACCATCGCCAAGCCGCCGTCGCAGTGGCCCACGCGCTTCAACCGTCCGCCCGGCATCCACGTGAAGTACGACCACATCGAGGTCGACGGCCAGCCCGCTCCCGGCATCATCGCCGTCACCATCCTGTGGATCTTCAACAACTACGACGCGCTCAAGCGCAACGGCACCGGGGTCTATTTCTATATTCCGAAGCACCAGACGCCGCGCGAGGCGCTTCTGCTGGAAAAGCTCCTCTCGCGCATTGAATCCATGGTTGGCCTCCAGCCCGGCGCCATCAAGATCAAGATTCTCTACGAGGAAGGCAACGCCGGGCGCACGCTGCCCGCCATTGCCTGGGTCCTGCGCCGCCGCCTGCTCGGCACCAACGTCGGGCGCTGGGATTACCTCGGCAGCATCATTGAAATGTGGAAGGACGATCCCCACGGCATCTTCCCCGACCCGCAGACCATTGGCATGGCCACTCCCACCATGATCGCCTACCAGCGCTACAACGCGCTCATGATGCTCATGGCCGGCATGAAGGACGGCCGGCTCACCAACGCCGCTCCCATCGGCGGCATGGCCGCGGTCATGATCTACCAGTCCGGCGACCCCTATGGACGCTCGCGCTACAACCCGCTTGCCCTCCGCGCCATGGTCATCGACAAGTTGCGCGAGCGCCTGCTCGGCCTCATCTTCGTTTCCGACCAGGCCGGCGCGCAGCCCACCCTCGACGACATTCTCGACAACCGCGTGAAGGGCAGCCTCTACGACGCCTATCGCCAGAGCTGGGTCGCCAGCCCCGAGCCCGCCTACGTTGCCGCCGGCAATGAACCCCTGCGCCTTGCGGTCGCTCAGCTCCAGCAGCGGGTGGAGCGCGCGGTGGAAGCCGTCGACGTCAAGGGCAAACCGGTTCCGACCGTCGACAGTGGCCTCAGCGACGCCGAGCGCGCCACCCTGCAAGCCCGCGGCCTGCTCAACGCGCAAGGAAAGATCACGCCCATCGTGATCGCGCAGCAGGACGTCGATAGCCCGGAGAAAATCTTTACCCCGAAACTCTGGGACGATATCTACGGCGTGCCCCAGGGCGAGGTCACCATCGAGCACATCCAGCACGCCTTCTACATGGCCGCCAACTACGGCTTCCAGATCCTGAACGGCAACTTCGCCGCCGCCATCGACGACTACGAGCTCAAGCTCCGCTTCATGAACGACCTCGCCACCTACCGCATCAACGTCTCCTGGCTGTGGCAGCTCGCGCGTCATCAGGCCGCCATCACCCAAGACGGCCAGCTCAAGCGCTCCACCCTCACCGACGACGGCGTCGAACTGGCCGCCAATGCTGGCGAAATCAAGGCGGGCACGCGCTTCACCCGCGAGCTCTTCGACCAGGTTTGGGAGTATCACAACCAGTGGACGTCGGAATTCTTTGCCGAGCTCGACCGCCGCGGCGATCCCGGCCGCTTCCACCGCTCCAAGGCGCCGGTGATCATGGAACTGCTCAAGCGCCAGTTGCTCTCGCCGCGCTACATCCAGCACAGCGCCCGCGTGCTCTTTGAGGTAGGGAAGGCCAATGCGCAGGAGCGCGCCCAGATTCTCGACGCCGTCTTCGACCTCTCGCGTGACGAAGTCGTCCGGCGCGTTCAGGCCGGCACCATGGACAAGCTCGCCCTGGAGGCGCACGACTACATCTTCGATATCTTTCCCGCCGCCGAAGCGCAGCCGCAGCCCGTCTCTGCCTCGGGAGGAAAACGCACCGCCTGAAACTCCGTGTGGCGCGGGAGCCCTGTGGCGCGGGCGCCCTCGCCCGCGTCTGTTGTGTCTTATGCCTTGCGCCTTGTGCCTAACTTCCGGCGCGCGTTTTTCCCGGCCGATACCCCAGCTGCGCCGAAATCTTCCGCGCCGCTTCTTTCACCAGGTCGATGATCCGCGGCATGGTTTCTTTGTTCACCTGCTGCGTCGTCCCGGTGATGTTCAGCGCCGCTTCCACCTCGCCCGCGGCGTTGAACACCGGCACTCCCACGCAGCGCACTCCCAGGTTGTTCTCTTCGTCGTCCACCGAGTAGCCGCGCTCGCGCACCGTCTCCAGCTCGCGCAGGAACCGCACCGGGTTGGTGATCGTCGTCGGGGTGCGCCGCTTCATGCCGCGCTCCCGCAGGATCGACAGCACCTGCTCCTCGGGCAGGTGCGACACCAGCGACTTGCCCACGCTGGTCGAGTAAACCTCCATGCGCCGTCCCACCCAGGTATCCATCTTGACGAACCCGGGCGCTTCCACCCGCTCCACGTAAACCGCCTGCGGTCCATCCATGATCGCCAGGTGCGAGGTGATGTGCACATGCTCCACCAGGTTGCGCATCATGGGCAATGCCACCTCGCGCACGTCGACGGCGCTGAGCGCGCCGCGCCCCAGGTTCAGCACCTTCAGCCCGAGCCGGTATTTTCCGTTGTCGCCGTCGCGCCGCAGGTATCCGTGTTTCTCCAGCGCCCGCAGGATGTAGCTGGCCGAACTCTTCGGGATCTCCAGCTTGCGGCTGATCTCGGCGTTGCTCATGCCGCCGCTGCGCGCCGCCACCGCTTCCAGGATGGCGATGGTGCGGTCAACTGCGGTGGACGGGGATTCGACGAGGGCTGGCATCGCTGTTGAAATTCGCAACACCATCGTACTGCAAATCGAACCCATGTTCAATATGCTGAACAGTTACTTCCGGCACCGGCAATCTAAAACTCGCGTGTGCACGATCATGAATTTGTGTTCACTATGCCGAACACGCAAATTGACCGCGGCGGCGACAACCTCTACCCTTTGTCCACCATCTTGAACCGTGTTCGGCTTATTGAACACAGTCCCTTTGGGCCCGCGAACATTCGTTAAGGAGAAAAGCACAATGCCGGTGAATGGCCATTCGAAGGAAAAGAACATCTGGACCGACAACCCCCGCTGGAAGGGCATTACCCGCCCCTATTCCATGGACGACGTGGAGCGGCTCCGCGGCACCGTCCGCGTCGAGTACACGCTTGCACGGCTCGGCGCGCAACGCCTTTGGGAGCTGCTGCACAGCGATTCCTACGTTCCCGCCCTCGGCGCGGTCACCGGCAACCAGGCGGTGCAGATGGTGAAAGCGGGGCTCAAGGCCATCTACGTCAGCGGCTGGCAGGTCGCCGCCGACGCCAACGACGCCGGCCAGACCTATCCCGACCAGAGCCTGTACCCGGCCGACAGCGTGCCCAATCTCTGCCGCAAGATCAACAACGCGCTGCTGCGCGCCGACCAGATCGATCACTCCGAAGGCAAGAACGGCACCTACTGGTTCGCGCCCCTGATCGCCGACGCCGAAGCCGGCTTCGGCGGCCCGCTCAACGCCTATGAACTAATGAAGGCCATGATCGAGGGCGGCGCCGCCTGCGTTCACTTCGAAGACCAGCTCTCGTCAGCCAAGAAGTGCGGTCACCTGGGCGGCAAGGTCCTGGTGCCCACGCAGGAAGCGGTGCAGAAGCTGATCGCGGCGCGCCTGGCGGCCGACGTTCTCGGCGTGCCTACGCTCCTGCTGGCGCGCACCGACGCCAACTCCGCCAAGCTCATCACCAGCGACATCGATCCCGTCGACCGCGCCTTCATTCACCAGGAGCGCACCACCGAGGGCTTCTTCCGCGTCAACGGCGGCCTCGACTACGCCATCGCGCGCAGCCTCGCCTACGCGCCCTACGTCGACATGATCTGGTGCGAGACCTCCGAGCCCAACATCGAAGAAGCGCGGCGCTTCGCCGAGGGCGTGCATGCCAAGTTCCCCGGCAAGATCCTCGCCTACAACTGCTCACCCTCGTTCAACTGGAAGAAGAAGTTGAACGACGCCGACATCGCCCGCTTCCAATCCGCGCTGGCCGAGATGGGATACAAGTTCCAGTTCGTGACCCTCGCCGGCTTCCACTCCCTCAATCTCAGCATGTTCGAGCTGGCGCGCGGCTATCGCGACAAGGGCATGACCGCCTACGCGCGCCTGCAGGAAAAGGAATTCAGCCGCGAGTTCGAGTACGGCTACCAGGCGGTCAAGCACCAGAAGTTCGTTGGCACCGGTTACTTCGACGCTGTCACCGAGGTCATCACCCAGGGCATGGCTTCCACCAAGGCGCTGGAGGGTTCCACCGAGGAAGAGCAGTTCCAGATCAAGCCCACGCCCGCGGTCATTCAGATCGGCCAGGATCCCGCTTGCCAGCCTATCCTGGGCGATTGCCCCGCGGTCGAGCCCAAGCGCGAGCGCATGGCCGGAGACTAACCTCATCCGGTGATCGGGTGATCGGGAGATTCTGATGATCTCAATGTCATCATCTCCCGAACCCGATCACCCGATCATCTCCAGGTCACCCGATCACCCGATCATCCGATCACCGATTCTGCCAGCTCATGCGTTAAAATCATATCGACATCCAAGGAGCGCTCATGAGCTGCGGTAATCCCTTCGCCGGCGGCCCGCCGCAACAGGTCGACCCCAACGCCCGCAAAGTTTTTTGTGTGAAGTTTCAAAGGGAGATGCCCGGACTCGACGAGCCGCCCTTCGACAGCCCTCTCGGCCAGCGCATTTATGAGCAGGTTTCCGCCGAAGCGTGGAAACTGTGGGGCGAATACTGCAAGATGGTGCTCAACGAATACCGCCTCAATCCCGCTAACAAGCAGGACCAGGAACTCATCCTCAAGCACATGGAAGAGTACTTCTTCGGCGAAAGTTCCGCCTTTCCGCCCGGCTACGTCCCGCCGAAGACCAAGGGATAGTTACAGGATACAGGCTGCAGGCTGCAGGCTTCAGGCTGCAGGAAAATCCTAGACGACGGGAATTGCGGCTGAGATCAGGAAGCGCAGCCGCGCGTGCGACTCGCGTAACGCTAGTTCAACCCGTTGCGGGCTCTCGCCGCGCGCGAAGATAAACCCCAGGTAGCTGGCGCCCTCCGGTAGCGGCAACAGCTTCTGCTGCAGCTTGGCTGTGATCTCCACCCGCTCTACGCCCGCAACCTCTTGCGCCTCCTCAATACCTTCCACGCCTTCATAGAAGCCCGCGTGCGGAATGGGAATCATCATCACGCCGGAGGCTTGAGGTTCGCGGGTGAAGCCTTCGACGTCTTCGCCGAGAGCATGGCGGAGGATGAGCTCTTCGAGGGAAATTGACAAATTCATTTCCGATTTCCGATTGTCGATTGACGATTCGGAAAACCCGGATCCCTCGCTGCGCTCGGGATGACAAATGGAAGAATCGCGGTGCGGTTCGAAGCGCAACGCGCCGGCGCACAAGCCGCCGATGGGCCGCGCTGCCACCTCCAGCATCCACGGACCCTGGTCGTTGAGGCGAAGCTCGGCGTGCACGGGACCGTCGCTCAGGCCGAGCGCGCTCACCGCCTGTTGTGCGCACTGGGCGATTGCCTGCTGCAGCTCGCCGGGGAGGCGTGACGGGGTCACGTAGATGGTCTCTTCGAAGAACGGGCCGTCGAGCGGGTCGGGCTTGTCGAAGATGGCAAGCACGCGCAGGCGGCCGCGTGTCATCAGGCCCTCCACCGCAACCTCGACGCCGGGAATGAAGCTCTCCACCTGGATCCAGCCGGCGCTCTCGTCGCGCAGGATCTTCACGTCCTTCTGCCGCAGCAGCGCGGCGATGCGCTGGAAAGCGGCGACGAATTCACGCTGGTCGTCGGCGCGGATCACGCCGCGACTGGCCGAGAGCCCCAGCGGCTTGAGCACGCAGGGATAGGGGACGGCGCGCGCCGCATCTTCCGGCGCCGAGGCCACCTTGAAGCGCGCATACCAGGGCACGCGCATGCCGGCCCGCTTGTAACGTTCGCGGGCCAGAAACTTGTTGCGGCAAAGTTCCACCGACTCCGGAGAGTGAAAGCGAAGCGCCAGATCGTGGGCGACGAATGCGGTGGTGGCGGTGGGCTGGTCACCAATGGTGACGACACCATGGATGGGCTGGTGGCGGGCGAACTCGCGGATTTTACCCGCCGACTCGCGCGGCTTCTGGAAGCGGACCGAGAGCGCGCCGTCGCCCCAGGGATCGTCCATGGCGTGGCAGGTATCGGAGGCGAGCACCAGCGGAACTCCGATGCGCTCGGCGGCGGCGCGGAACTGCTGCGCCTGGTAGCCGGTGGTGGTGGAGAGCAGGAGAAGGCGTTTCATTGGGGAGGCGCAAGGCTGCAGGCTGCAGGCTGCAGGCTCAGGCTCAGGCTCAAGGCTATTGTAGCTGGCCTGTATCTCCGCGGCAGAAATCCCGCCTTGGCGACAAGCGGCTAGGGACTGTACGTATTACGACACAGTGTGACAAGCGGGGATGAGCGACCAACGAGCAAGAAAAAACCCGCTGCGAGAGCGGGTTGAGGCGATCGGTTGGGCGCGCAGGCTAGGCAGCGGTGGCGCGCGCCACGGTCACGTAGCGGTCCACCGCATTCAGAATGCAGGCGGCATCGTCGCTGGGGCAGCAATCGATGGCGCCGGCAGACAGCGCGGCGGTCCACATTTCCTCGTCCGGAATGCGGTGCGTGCACACAATGCTGGTGGTGCAGTTGAACTCGCGAGCGAGCTGCTCGACGTCCTGCAACGACGCCAGCTCCAGGTCGAGAATGGCCAGCTGGGCGCGATGGCGGGGAATGGCGTGGCGTACTTCATCGAGCGAACCCGCCACCGACACGGAGCGGAAGTGACGGTTCAAGGACGTGGCCAATTGGGAGGCGGCCCGGGTATCGTGACTGGCGACGACGACGTTCAGAGATTGCATGCGAGACCCCCTTTCGAGCCGGGTTTCCTGCGGCGTACCGCAGCTTGCGAAGCTAACGTTTGGCCTCGGCGCGTTCCGCCGAGGGTTCGAAAGGTTCGGCATGGAGTTTGCCGTCTTGCTTAAGGAGGATTTCGACTTTGCCTTCGGCCGCCTCCAGCTCCTGCCGGCAGGAATTGGAGAGCCGCACGCCTTCCTCGAAGAGCTTGATGGCCTGTTCCAGGGGCACATTCCCCTTTTCCAGTTCCTCCACGATCTTTTCCAGCCTTTGCAGGCACTCTTCGAACTTCGGCAAAATCTCCCCTTCGATCGTCCAAGTCTAATGCAATTCCTGTTCTGGACAATGTAAATTTTGGGACATGCCGGGACGGCCGGATGGCCGATGTTGACGCTGTACTTTCGCCTGGGTAACCGGTGGCCGGTTTGCGGTTCGCGGTCGCCGAAGTGCAGGTACAGGCCGAACCCTTTTACTTTGAGTTACCGCCGAAATCGAAAGAGATGGTTTAAGCGAAGCGAAAACCGCAAACCCCAAGATCCCCCGCCTCAGGCGCTGGCGGAGTCGCTGCTCTTCCTGGTACCCAGGGCCTCCAGCACGTCGACGGCAGCGGCATAGCGGCCGAGGGGAGCGCTGATCTGGACTCCCTCCAGCAGGGGGCGTACGGCGACCAGCATCTCGCGGGCGATGGCGACGCCTTCGGCGCGCGCCGCTTCGGCGGTGGTGGCGCGGGCCATGCGCTGCATGATCTGGTTGGGCACGGCGACTCCCAGTTCGCTCTGCATGAACTCGGCATTGCGCGCGCTCACCAGCGGCCAGATGCCGGCGATCACCGGAATGCGGCAATGCTCGATTTTGCGCAGAAACTGCTCCAGCAGGGCCAGATCGAAGACCGGCTGGGTGACGGCGTACTCCGCGCCGGCCTCTACCTTGTACTCGAAGCGGCGGACTTCTTCATCGAGGTTAGGCACGCCGGGGTTGGCGCCCACGCCGATGACAAAGGCGGTGGCGGCGCCGATGGGATTGCCGCCGAGATCGTGTCCCCGGTTCAGGTTGGCGACAATGTTGACCAGGCCGATGGCGTCCACGTCGAAGACCGCGGTGGCATCGGGATAGTTGCCCATCTTCGGGGGATCGCCGGTGATGCAGATCAGGTTGCGGATGCCGAGGGCCTCGGCGCCGAGCAGGTCCGACTGGATTCCCAGCACGTTGCGGTCGCGGCAGGTGTAGTGCAGCACGGGCTCGATGCCGACCTGCTGCTGCAGAATCGTGGCCAGCGCCTGGTTGCTCATGCGGGCGGAGGCGCGCGGACTGTCGGGAATGTTGATGGCGTCGCAGCCCACCGACTTCAAAAAACGCGCGGCTTCGAGTTCCTTCAGCGGCTGGGTGCCGCGAGGAGGCACGATTTCGATGAGCGTGGCGAACTCGCGGCGCGCGATCCTGGCGCCCAGGCGGGTGCGCTCCGCCAGCGGCAGCGTGGGCACGGCCGGCGTCTCGGTCTTTTTCTTGACCAGGGAGGGAGAGACGCTGGCGCGGGCGACGTCGGCGCGCACGAACGACTTCATGAACTTGATGTGGTCGGGAGTGGTGCCGCAACAGCCGCCGATGAGGCGCACGCCGGCGGCCACGTATTGCGGAACGTAGTTCGCCATGTACTCGGGCGAGCAAAGATAGATGTTGCGGCCCTCGACGGCGCGCGGCATGCCGGCGTTGGGTTGCGCCGAGAGGGGAATGCCGTTGGTGACCTGGTGCACGCGCTCGACGGCGCTGAGCATGGCGCCCGGGCCGACACTGCAGTTGCAGCCGATGACATCGGCGCCCCAATCGGCCAGCTTGGCGCCAAAGGTTTCGGGGGTGGCGCCGTCCAGGCAGTTGCCGTCTTCGTCGATGGTGACCTGGGCGACCACCGGAATTTCGGGATTGACGTCGCGCGCGGCGCGGATGGCCTGGCGAATCTCGTCGAGATAGCCGAAGGTCTCCAGAATGATCAGGTCGACCCCGCCTTCCACCAGGGCGGCAATCTGCTCCAGGAATGCGGCGTGGGCCTCGTCCAAGGAAGTCTTGCCCAGGGGCTCGATGCGCACGCCCAGCGGACCGACCGACCCGGCGACCAGGCCGTTGAAGGCCTTGGCTGCTTCGCGCGCCAGCTTGGCGCCGGCAAGGTTGATGGCCTTGGTTTTCTCGGCGCAGCCGTGGCGCGCCAGGCGAAAAGAATTGGCCCCGAAGGTGTTGGTCTCGGCGATCTCCGCTCCCGCCTGGTAGTAATCGTGATGGATCTCGCGGATCAGGTCGGGCATGGCGAGATTGAGCTCGTCATAGCAGCGGTTGATGAAGATTCCCTTGGAATAAAGCAGTGTGCCCATGGCTCCGTCACAGAGCATGGGACGTTGTTTGAGGCGTGCAACCAGATCAATAGGCATGAGGTCGGTGTCCCGGGTATCTCAGCAATGTACTACGAAGAGCGCGACCGCGAAAAGCTCAGGGTCCCGGAGCGGCATGCTGTGCTTTGTTATAATTCCGGATTCCAGCTTTCCATCCTACGCAGTCGGGCGGAGTCGGAAGGGTTTGAAGCGAGCGATCAACCTGAGTTTGTGCATGGCGGCCATGGTGGTGCTGCTGTCGTGCGGCAGTGGCAGTTCGTCCAGCTCGACCACCGCGCCGGTCAGCAAGATCAAGAAGCGCGCCTTCGTCAGCAATAATTTCCAGAACCAGATCATCATCGTGAACGCCGCCAACGACACGGTGAACACCCTGTTGTCCGCCACCACCGCGGGAACCACCAGCTCCACGCCGGCCAATACCATCGCCGTCGGATCGGGGCCGGCCCAGATGGTGCTCACCCCGGACAAGAAACTGACCCTGGTGTTCGACCAGGGGGCCAACACCATCTCGGTGGTCGACAACGCGACGGAGATGAACAACGGGCAGATCCCGCTGCCGGAATTCACCGAGAGCTTCACCGTGGGCACGGACAGCAAAACGGTGTACGCGGCGGTGCCGAACGCTCCTAGCAGCGGGCAAACCGCCGGCGCGGTGGAAGTGCTGGATGCCAGTGCCGGCGTGCTGACCAACGCGATAGCCGTGCCGCGGGCCCGCCGCCTGGTGCTGAGTCACAACGGGAACAAGCTGCTGGTGTTCGCCGACGGCACCGATCAGATGTGGGTCATCGACACGGCGGCGAAAACCGCCACCACGGTAAGCGGCATGGATCGCCCCGTCTCCGGCGTGTTCAGCAGCGACGACAGCAAGGCCTACATCATGAATTGCGGTCCGGAGTGCGGCGGCGTCTCGGCCAAGGTGACGGTGCTCGATCTGGCCACCAACACGCCGGGAGCAAGCGTCGCGGTATCGGCGGCGACCGTCGGCTTTCTCGATGGCTCCGGAAACCTCTACGTGGCGGGAACGGCCGCCGGCGCCGGCAAGTTGGACGTGTTGAACGCGAGCAGCCTGACGGTGTCCAAGTCGGGAATTGCGATCAGCGATGGCAACCACGCATTGATGGCGCTCGGTTCCAACAACAAGCTGTTTATCGGCGCGCGGACCTGCAGCGCCGCGGTCCAGGGATGTCTCTCGATCTTCGACACGGCGGCGGGCACCGCGGTGACCTCGGCGCCGGGCACCGGCGACGTCACCGGCATTGAGCCGGTCTCGGGCCGGGACGTGGTCTACGTGATTGAGGGCGGCGAACTCGTCATCTACAGCAGTGTGACCAGCCAACCGCAAGCCACGCAGATCGATGTTGTGGGGAAGGCAGTGGACGTGCGGGTGGTGGACTAGCTTTTAGCAATTAGCGATTAGCGCGTACCGGACCTACGATTCTCGCACCGAGCCCACCAAGCTAAAGGCTAAAGGCTAATAGCTAATGGCTAATTGCTATTTCGGCTCCATCTTCAATTCATGCCTTCGCGCCTTCTCGACCGCCTGCGGCGAGAAGGGCAGCGGGAAGGTTGTGCCCTGGTACCAGGCCTGCCACTGATCCATGAAATAGGGGCTCAGGAAATTGCCCGACTGGCCGGTGACGATGTTCAAGGTGGAGGCATCCAGGTTGGCGAAGTCGACCGTCAGGCGCTCCGAAGGACCAAAGCCCAGTCCGACCTGCTTCACCGTGGTGGCGTCGCCGGATTGCGGCTGGCGGCCGGGGCCGGTCCAGCGGTCGAGCAGCGGCACGCGCCCGAAGATGGGATGCTGCAGGTAGACGGGATGCGCCCGGCCCCAATGCCAGGACGCAAGATCGCCGGGGAGATCCTTGGCGCTGACCGCCCGCTCCACCGCGGCGGTTAATAGATCGTCCCACGACTTATATGCTTTGGGCAGCCAGCGCGGCGGTTGCGTCGACACCATGTTTTCCAGCCAGACCAGTGAGTTCATCCATCGATACTGGCGCCATCCGGTTTCGGTCCTGGGGTTGTCGTCGGCTGGGCCGAGCAGGGGCTCCAGCAACAGGCGTTGAAGCTGGCGGCGGGCGGCGACGGCGATGCTGGGCGCCGCTGCATCGATGGTCACTCGGCCGTCCCAGTTGCGCATCAGGGCGGCAGCCTGGCGCGCGCGTGTCGACGCCCCGGTGGTGCGGTCGACGGCGGCGGCGAAGTGCTGCGCGAACCAGCGGTCGATGTCGGAATCAATGTCGGTTTGCAGCGCCAGCATGTCGGCAGCAGAGAACTTCTTCTGCGTTTCGAGCACGTGGTCGATGCGCTCCACGCGATAAGGCGGCATCCACTCCGAGCTGATCAGGTAGGGATAGCCGTCAGGCGTGGCGCGGCCATTGGCGGTGCCGATGATTCCCGACGGCGGATCGAAGACGCTGGGCATCTTGTCGAAGGGCAGGTAGCCGGTCCATTCGTAGTCGTCCACGTTGCCGGGCACGGGGCGGGTGGCGTCGCCGGCGCGGCGCAGCGGGACCCAGCCGGTAGCCTGGTACCCGATGTGGCCGTCCACGTCGGCGTACACGATGTTCTGGCCGGGGCCGCCGAAGTGCGCGGCAGCGCGCCGAAACTCATCCCAATTCTGCGCCTGGTCCACCTCGCGAATGCACCGCAGGGTGCTGGTGAGAAGTTGGGGGTCCCAGAGCGTCCACCGGAGCGCGAGCGGACGGGTCTCGCCGGGAATCAGGCTGGTGATGATGGGGCCGTGGCGCGTGATGGTCACGTCCAGCGCGACATCAGACTTGGCTTTCACGCGAATGAGTTCGTGACGGCGCTCGGGCTGGCGCCAGCCTTCCGGCGCCTGGTAGCGGCCATCCTTGTCGAAGGTCTCGATGTACAGGTCGGTGACCGCGGGTCCAAGATTGGTGAAGCCCCAGGCGATGCGCCGATTGTGCCCCACCAGCACCAGCGGCAGTCCGGGCGCGGTCACGCCCGCGACATCCAGCTCGGGATCGCTGAGATGCACCTCGTACCAGACGTTGGGAATGTGGTGCTGGAGGTGCATATCGTTGGACAAAAGCGGCTTGCCGGAAACGGTGTGCGCGCCGGAGACCACCCAGTTGTTGGAGCCGGGGGCAAGGCGGTCGTTGGTCGACGGTCGCTCGACGCTCGCCGGATGGCCATCGACCATCGACCGTCGACCGTCGACTTCCGGCGGATGGCCATCGACCGTCGACCGTCGACCATCGACACCGGGAGGATGGTCGCGCCACGATGTATTGGGAAACAGGTCAGCGGCCAGCTCGGGCGGAATGCGCGCCGTGACGCGTTCGCGCGACAGCACGTCGTCCATCAGGAACAGGTTGAGCATCTCGTTGAACATGCAGGCGATGAGGAACGTGTCCTCGGGAGACCAGCGGTGCGGGACGTAGCCGAGGACGCGGAACTCTACCGGCAGCGCCTGGCGATGCGAATCGAGGTAGGCGTTCACCCCGCGGGCGTAGGCCTCGAGCAGCCGGCGGTCGGTATCGGAGGCGGCGGCGGCAGCCCGCTTCGCCACCTGCCGCATGCCCAGCGTGCGCTGGTAGCGGTCGCTCTTGACGTACTCCGGGCCAAGAATTTCCGCCAGCTCGCCGGCAATGTAGCGGCGCGTCATATCCATTTGCCAGAGCCGGTCCTGGGCAGTGACATAGCCCTGCGCGAACAGGAGGTCCTGCAGATTTGCGGCCGTGATGTGCGGCACGCCGTGGGCATCGCGGACGACGCGAACCGGCGCCGAGACCGCCAGCCGGAGGGTGCCGTCCAACTGGGGCAGGGAAGCCCGCGCGGTGGAATAAAACCACCATGCGCCGGCCATCGCTGCCAGCGCCAGCAGAACCAGGACTACCGCCAGGCCGCGGACTACGAGGCGGGCGCGCCGTCGCGGAGCCGTAAGAGTGGACGTTGCCATCGAGGGTGATCAGTTTATCGGGATGGCAGGCATCAGTCTATCGGTCTCGCCAAAGACGGTTTTACCGCCCTGAAAAGCTGGTGGTATGCTGCTTCTGTGCCAGCCTCGCCGCAAAAGCGCGTCGACGATCAAGTCACGATTTCGCGGGAGAACGTGCGCGCGGCGGAGGATATTTTTCACCATCATCTGAAGCGCGTCGGGCTCAAGCAC
The DNA here is from genome assembly GCA_963797035.1 of Terriglobia bacterium. Taxonomy (GTDB): domain Bacteria; phylum Acidobacteriota; class Terriglobia; order Terriglobales; family Acidobacteriaceae; genus JAIQGF01. The sequence goes on along the minus strand of CAWCOC010000011.1, from coordinate 92,104 downwards.
ACCGAGCAGCGCGACACCATCCTGCGGGCATTTTTGGGGACCCACGAACATCTATCCACCGACGAGCTGCACCGCCTGGTGAAGAAAGAGGATGCGCGCATCGGCTTCACCACCGTCTACCGGACGCTGAAGCTGCTGGCGGAATGCGGGCTGGCCAGCGAGGTCGCCTTCCACGATGGCATCACGCGCTACGAGCACCAGTACAATCGCCGCAATCACCATCACATGGTGTGCACCGAGTGCGGTGGATCGGTGGAATTTTTCTCGCCCGAGGTGGGGCGGCTGGAGCAGGAAATCGGCCGCAAACATCACTACCTGACCACGCGCCATACCTTCCAGATTTACGGGGTCTGCGAGGAATGCCGGCGCAAACGCGCCCGCGCCTAGCCACCGGCGGGCCGCTCGCATTTGATAGTTCACGCCCTTGCCGCGGCTCAGCACGTTGCATTGGGCAGCGGCGTTTGATAATGTGCCCGCCTGCGGAGGGATTGCAAAAATGGCGCGCTTCTGTTCCAGCTGTGGTGTCCAACTGCCCGAGAACGTGAACAACTGTCCCGGTTGCGGCACGCCCGCACAATCGGTGGGACGAGGCGTGGCCGCCGCTCCCGCACAAGCCGGAGCGGGCGGACTGACCGACAATGTCGCCGGCCTGCTGGCCTACGTGACCATCGTGCCGGCCATCATCTTCCTGGTCGTCGAACCCTACAACCGGAGCCGCTTTATCCGCTTCCATTCCTTTCAGTCGATCTTCTTTTATGTGGCCTGGACCATCCTGTGGGTGGCGCTGACCTTTGTCGGAGCCCTGCCGTTCCTGGGCTGGGCGACGCTGCTGTTGTGGCCGCTGCTGGGCCTGGGCGGGCTGATCCTCTGGGTGCTGATGGCGATGAAAGCCTACAACGGGCAAATGTGGAAGCTGCCGGTGATCGGCGACCTTGCGGAAAAGCAAGCCAACGCTTAACAAGCGCAAGGCTCGTGATTCCCCGCGCTACGCGGTCGGGGCGTTCGCGTTGCGATAACTGGCGCGCAACTCGTCCACGATTTCGCGCGCCGCCTTGCGCGCGATATCGAATCTTTCCGGCTCGAAGGAAATCGCACCCACGCGGGCGTGCCCGCCGCCGCCGTAGCGTTCACAGATCTTCGCCAGGTTCACCATGTTATCGGCGCGCGCCCACGGATTGGAGCCGACGGCCACCTTGGTGCGGAAGCTGCTCTTGCTCAGGCCCACGCTGTAGGTGCAGTTCGGGTGCAGGTAATAGGGAATGAACTTGTTGTAGCCCTCCAGGTCCTGGTCGGTGACGTCGAAAAACAGGGTGCCGTCCTTGCACTCGGCGCGCTCGCGCAGCAGGCGGATGGATTCCTGGTGGCGCTTGAGCAGCGCCGGCAGCAGGTCAGCCACGAAGGGCTGCCGGATGATCTCCCCCAGCGATGTGGAGGCGAGCAGCGGAATCAGGCGCGGGATGAAGTTCGGGTCCTGGGTGGATTCGATCACCATCGTCAGCTTCATCGCCGGGTGCTGCATCTCGACCGCGGTCTGCGCGTCCGCGTAGGAGGCCCCGTCGATGGTGTCGGCCCACTCGATCACTTCCGCCACCGGCGCCGGATTGAAGCCGAAGCGCGTCTCCGCGATGGTGGCGATGAACTTGGTGCACGATTTGAAATCGGGATCGTAGAATTTCCTGGTGCTGGTGTCGCTCTCGTAGTGGGCCGCGTCATCGGGCGTGAGGAACGCGCTCAGGTGGTGATCGAACCACCAGTTGATCTTGGGCGAGGTGGAGTACTTGAAATCGACGATGGCGTTTTCGTCGCCGTCGAAGTGGGCTTCGTCGAACAGCGCCCCGGCGCGATGCACCAGCCCGCTGTAATGGAACTGCACATCTTCGCGGATGCGCTCCCGGTAAAATCGGCTGAACAGCGCGGCCGAACATGCCCCGTCAAAACACTTGTCGTGGTAGAAGACCCGAACTCTCACGGAAGCCCCTTCCGCCGAAAGCGGCAAACCCAAAAGCGTATAGAAATCTCATCTCGGCGGGGTAATGTCAAGGCGGCAAGCGGGCGGAGCGGGGGGGTGAATTCTAATCCGGGCTAAGCGCCGGAAACCGGAACTGCTGCTCATCTCCGCCCAGGACCGGTTCGGCGCATTGCGGGTCGTCGTTTTTCACGGCGTTCACCCGCGTGCTCACCGGAAATGCTTTCATCAGCGCCGCGTCATAGGGCCGCTTCAGCATCTCTGAGATTTCCTTGGTGTCGTGGAAGCCGGGATCGAGCCAGAGGTCGTAATCTTCAGCCGGCAAAATGACCGGCATGCGGTCGTGGACGGCGCCCGCCAGTTCATTGGGCCGGCCAGTCAGGATCGAGCACGATTCCACGGTCGCGCCCTCGAGACTTTTCCAGCGGTCCCAGATTCCGGCAAAGGCGAAAATGGATTCGTCCTTCAGCGTGAAGCAATACGGTTGCTTGGCCTTGGGCAACTTCTTCCATTCGTAAAAGCCGTCGGCGGGAATCAGGCAGCGGCGGAGCTTGAGCGCGTCGCGGAACGCCGGGGTGGTGGCCGCCGTCTCGGAGCGCGCGTTGATGGTGCGGGCGCCGATGGAAGCGTCCTTCGCCCAGTAGGGAATCAGGCCCCAGCGCATCAGCGAGAGCTCGCGCACCGGCCGCGTGGCGTTTTGCCGCACGGCGGGAATCTGGTCGGTGGGTGCGATGTTGTAGCGCGGCGACCACTCCACCTCGCCCTCGGCGCCAAAGTATTCCTTCAGCGCCTCCCGCCCTTTGCCCAGCCGGAATCGCCCGCACATATACGAAAATTCTACCGCATGGAGATCAGGCTGGTTGCTGGTACAGGCCGATCACGTTGCCCGCCGGATCGCGAAAGCGCGCGGTGATCTCGGGAGCGTCAACCCCGATGGGCTGCACCATCTCGCCGCCATTGGCCTCCACCAGGTCCAGCGTGGCCTTCACGCTATCGACCATGATGTAGACCAGCAGTCCGGGTTGCGCTGCCGGCGCGCGTCCCTTCACCCACGAGCCGCTTACCTGGCCGACCCCGTCGTCAAAGGCGGTGCTGCCGTCTCCGCGCTTGCGGATGTTCCAGCCAAACACACGGTGATAGAAGTCGGCGGAGAGCGCGATATCGCTGGTGGGCATCTCGATGTAGCAGATCTTGCCGTTGCCGTAGGTGGGAGGCATAAGTCCTCGCGCAGGCTGTGGAGGGGCCGGGCGGATTCGAACCGCCGACCTAGAGTTTAGGAAAATACAAGCACCGAATTGTACACCGTGTTTTCAATCGGTTACACTGGCGTGGTTGTGCGCAATTCGGCGTAATTCGGTACAGCAACCTGCCACGTTGTTAACAAGCGTGCACACAAGAAACGGGGCTGTAGCTCAGCAGGATAGAGCAAGCGGTTCCTAACCGCTAGGTCGCCGGTTCGATTCCGGCCAGCCCCTCCATTCTCGTCCTGGTGGAAATCTCTATCACAGTACATCTCACTGCGCCTCAACAACAAGGTCAACACCTGTCCCACTTGTTCTGAAATCGGAACAAAATTCCGCCTTGCAGTCGTAGCAACAGAGGGACAATCATACATTTTGTCCTTGCCATTTTGGCACTGGTTTCTGAAATCGTAACAAAGCTTTATTTGATAGTACCTTGTTCTAAAATCCTTTTATCCTTATACGGCGGACCGTATGAAACATACGGCGGAGGATTGTGTGAATCGACTGAGCAAGGCATTGGCAATCGGAATCTGTGTCTTTATGGCCAGTTCTATTGCGTACGCGGCATGTACTGTGTGCCAGGAGTGGCAGGGTACATGGCTGTGCGTGGCCACAAGTTCACGGATTAAGTGCATGGTAGATGGTAGTACGTGCATCATGGATTTTTCTGACCGCTGCCTAGCTAGCGCAAATGGCAAACAGTGTCCGCAAAGCCCAAGAGGGCTGCTAAGGGCAGCCAGTGAGAATGCCAAGCCCAACGGAAGACTTTTCTTTATTATGGGCAGCACTAGCGACCCGCTGGCATTGAAGGAAGTCGCATTTAAGACCGGCCAGACGCGATTGGTTAAAGATGGAAAGGTCGTCAACAATGCGCAAACCGCTGTCGTCAGCTATCAGCTCGCGTTCGCAGTCGTAGACCGAGCAACCTGGCGGGTAAGCATTGTGCCGGGTCCAATAATCAATTCTACGGCTCCAATCACGCCGAAAGAGGAGCGGGGCCTTATTCCAATCGCGCTCGAGGACTTTGTCGGCCAGACAAACTTCGCGGCCATTGGGGTGTTCGTCCACCACGCAACGTTCGCAGACGGAACCATCTGGGACGCTGATGCTGCGAAAGTCAAAGCCGATGTGGAAGATGCGACTTCAGAAGTCCAGGGTAGCAAGAAATCCTGAACGAACTCTGGAGGGGCCGGGCGGACCCGAACCGCCGACCTAGAAGTTTAGAAAACTCTTGCTCTATCCAGCTGAGCTACGGCCCCGCGGTGTTCAGGTTAGCACGCAACTTGCGGCCGGGAAAACGGCTACACCACGGCGACGCCGGCTACAAATGTTTGCATCGGCTGTCCTTCCGGCGTCAGGACTACGATATCGGCGTCCGCGCCTTCCACCAGTTGCCCTTTGCGTGCCGCGAAACCCGCCACCCGCGCCGGATTCAGCGTGGCCATGCGCGCCGCTTGCGGCAATCCGCACGGCGTGAATTTCATCGCGTTGCGCACCGCCTGGTCGAGGGTGAGGACGCTGCCCGCCAGGCGGCCGTCGTGCTCGCAGCGCGCGCCGTGAACTTCCACCTCGAACCCACCCAGGCGATAACGTCCATCGCCCATTCCGGTGGCGCTCAGCGCGTCCGTGATCAGCACTGCCCGCTCCGCGCCCTTGGCCCGCACGAACAAGCGCACCATGTCCGGATGAACGTGAATTCCGTCGGCGATGATATCGGCGGTCAGCCGGTCGTCGGCCAGCACCGCGCCCAGAATTCCGGGCTCGCGATGGTCGAGCGCCCGCATGGCGTTGAAGGTGTGGGTAGCGTGGCGCGCGCCCGCCGCAATCGCCGCCTCCACCGGGGCGAGCAGGCTGTCGCTGTGTCCCAGGCTGACGCACACGCCGCGTCGCGCCGCCTCTCCCACCAGGTACTCTGCTTTGGGCAATTCCGGCGCCATCGTCAGCAGCGAAACTTTTCCCCGCGCCGCCTGCCACAAGCGATCAAACACCTCCAGCGACGGCGCCAGCAGATGCTCGGTGGGGTGCACGCCCCGCTTGACATGGCTGAGGAAAGGACCTTCCAGGTGGATTCCGAGAGGCTGGGCGCGCACGCTGCCCTCGCGCCGGCGGGCGGGCACGGTCTCGATGGCCGCCGCCAGCCGGTCCAACGCCACCAGGGTTTGGTCCAGCGCCGCGGTTACGGTGGTGGGGAGATACGAAGTCACTCCGTGCTTCACCAGGAAGCGCTCCAGCGCCTCGAGCGCGCCGGCATTGGCGGTCATGACGTCATGTCCGGCGCCGCCGTGGATGTGGATGTCAATGAATCCGGGCGCCAGCACCGCGCCGGGAAAGTCGCGCACCTGCGCGCCCCCGGGGACTTCCGCGTGATCGCGCGAAGTGACCTGCGCGATGGTTCCGTCTTCAACCACGAGCAGCGGGTTGGCAAGCTGCTCCACGGGTGTCAGCAGCGCCGATGCGGTTAAGACCGTCCTCACGAGCGTCCTTGGATGGCAGGAATGAACCGGGAAACTATCTTAATGCAGATTGCAGATTGAAGATTGCAGATTGAAGCCGCAAACCGAGAACCGCAAATCGAAAACCGAAAAAACCGAGAACCGAAAACCGCTTCAGCGCACCGGGAACTTGGCTTTGCGGCGGCCGTTGCTGCCGCCGGCGATGATGACCACGATGGCGGTCAGGAAAATGGTGAAGAACACGCTGAGGCTGAGCGTCATTGCCACCGAGTCTGGAAACATTCCACCCTTCCTCTCCCCCGCCGCGATGCTGAGGGCTTCGCTAGGCTTGCGCAGCTTCGCACTTGATGCGCACGCGCCACTTGCCCGCTTCCGGCTGATGGCCGATTCCCATGACCTTCCCCTTAGTGTGCCGGTGCGGGAAAGAAACCCGCAAGGTCGCGCCCGGCTCTACCACGTTTTGCAGCATTGCCGTCCCCTCCTCCGGGTCGTGGAAGATCATCTCGACCTTTTCGGAGAACGGGGCACGGACCGCCGAGAAGCCTGCCACCACGGCCGGCATGCGTCCGATCTCGACCAGCGCTCCTGCCGGCTTCTCCGGCGCGGCTAGCACCGGCGCGGGAAGCTGGGGCTCGGGGGAACCTTTGGCGACCTCGGGCCGTTCCGCCTCCGCGCGGCGCACATGTTTGCGCTCCGAGCGCCAATCGCCTTCCTTGGTGGGGAAATACACGCCCCAGAAGTTGCCGGGATTCTCCAACTCGATGCCGTAGTGCGGGTCGGAGCGTTTGTCGAGCCACACCACCTTGGCCGGCTCCGATTGCTTGCTGCGCCGCACGGAAAGCCGCACCCGCTCGCCCTGGCTCAATCGCCCGCGCGTGCTGGTCACGCGAATGCGTGCTCCGTGCTTGCTGACAGAGATGGTTTCGCCTTCGAGTACGGTGTCGTCCCCGACTTCGATGGAAATCTGGATTTTCAGCTGAACGCGTCCGCTGCGCCGTTTGTACGACTTGGAAGAGCCGTTTGCGATGGGGAGTTGCGCGAATTGCATTCCAAGATGATTGCGTGTCCCCCCGGCGCGCACAAGTAACCAAGGAACACGGTCTCCTGCCCTGTCGGGATGTGGCAAAAGGCGGTCAACTGGCAAGCAAAAGTACAGCCGCGCCTGGGCCCAACGAATTCATGGAGATGTAACCGGCCGTTCATCAGGGTTTCACACCTTGCGGGTTGAATGGCGGCATGGAATCGACGGACAAGCCGGCTTCAGCCACCCCCATCTACGCCGAGCTGCTGCAAATGACGCTGACCGCCTGCCAACTGGCGCGGCAGTCAGCGGCCGCCACCGCCGACGCCCTGGCCCGCAAAACGCCCGCCGCGTTTGCCGAAATCGCCGATTGCGAGCGCAAGCTCGACCTGTTGGACCGTGAACTCGATGAGCGCGTCGCTTATGGCGTCACCCTGGTGGACGCCGACGATGTCCGTGAGCTGCTGGTGTGCATGAAATTTCTTATCGACCTGGAGCGCATCGGCGACCTGCTCTGCTCCGCCGCCTCCTGCATCCAGGCGCTCGACGATAGCGTGGACATGTCCGACATCAAGGACCTGATCGAGATGGCGACTGCCCTGGAGGCGATGCTGCGCGAGGCACACGACGGGCTGGCCCGGCGCAATGTGGAAATCGCCGTCGGCATCGTTCGCGCCGATGCCGAACTGGATCGCCGCCGCAACCTGCTCTTCTTTCGGATTCTGGACGGCCTGACCTCGGCCACGCGCAATGCCGTCCACGTGCTCTTCATCGCCAACGCGCTGGAGCGCTCCGGCGATCACGCCGTGAACCTGGGCGAGGAGATCTGCCACATGGTGACCGGCCACAGCATTCGCCACGTGCGGCGGGAGGGAGACAAGTCCTGCGAGCAGCGCTATCTGGATCGGCTGCGCGGGCGGGATGGCAACTTGAGCCCGGCTGCCGCGACCTAGGAAGGGAAGAACAAGGCGGAAAAAATTAAAAGGGCCGTGACATTGGTTATGGTCTAGCCGCCAACTCCTGCGAGGGAGTTAACAACGTGGACGCATGTACCGTCACAGCCCCTGATGCAATCGCCGCTTTCGCGGTACCGAACCCCAACGGCACCTCGCAGTAACCGTCGGTTTTTTCGGGTCCGGCCGTCCGGCGAGTCGCCTCGCCTTCCGGATCACTCAGTCTACTTTGGACTGGCGACTTATTATTTTCGCCAACCCTTTCGACCGTCGACGGGATGCAGAGTACCACTGCACAAAATACAGTCAATGCCCGTTTCTGGTGCAAGTGTGGAAAAACCTTCGGAAAAGGGGCGGAAAACCGGGATGAAATTAAAAACTTTCAATTTTTCTCGCAAGCCCGAGGTGCAACTGGATTTCTCGGGTCGCGCAAACTGAAAAATCGGTAATCGACGACCGACGACCGACGACCGACGACCGACGACCGACGACCGACGACCGACGACCGACGACCGACGACCGACGACCGAAAAAGTGTGAAGGGAACCAGGCAGGTGGGAGAAAAATTAAAAGGGCCGTGACATTGGTTATGGTCTAGCCGCCAACTCCTGCGAGGGAGTTAACAACGTGGACGCATGTACCGTCACAGCCCCTGATGCAATCGCCGCTTTCGCGGTACCGAACCCCAACGGCACCTCGCAGTAACCGTCGGTTTTTTCGGGTCCGGCCGTCCAGCGAGTCGCCTCGCCTTCCGGATCACTCAGTCTACTTTGGACTGGCGACTTATTATTTTCGCCAACCCTTTCGACCGTCGACGGGATGCAGAGTACCACTGCACAAAATACAGTCAATGCCCGTTTCTGGTGCAAGTGTGGAAAAACCTTCGGAAAAGGGGCGGAAAACCGGGATGAAATTAAAAACTTTCAATTTTGCTCGCAAGCCCGAGGTGCAACTGGATTTCTCGCGTCGCGCAAGCTGAAAAAATCGGCGACCGAGGATCAAGAACCGACGAAGCGATGAGGGAATGTGAAGGGAACCAGGCAGGTGGGAAACTAAAAGGTGGGAGAAAAATTAAAAGGGCCGTGACATTGGTTATGGTCTAGCCGCCAACTCCTGCGAGGGAGTTAACAACGTGGACGCATGTACCGTCACAGCCCCTGATGCGATCGCTGCTTTCGCAGTACCGAACCCCAACGGCACCTCGCAGTAACCGTCGGTTTTTTCGGGTCCGGCCGTCCAGCGAGTCGCCTCGCCTTCCGGATCACTCAGTCTACTTTGGACTGGCGACCGATGATTGACGCCAACCCTTTCGACCGTCGACGTGCCGGATACTAAGCCAGGAATACAAAATGTCAACGCTCATGAATGGTGCAATCGGTACTTTTATCGCGGCTGTTCACGGTTTTGTAATATGCACAAAAATCGGGCAGTTACACTCCCGGCAAAGGCCGCGGAGCGGTTATCCACAAGATTTTCCACACTGCGCATTAATTTTTTGTGATTTCAACAGCCGAACCAAACGAATCTCTTGACCGGGAAAACCTTCAAGGTTCAAAGTGTCTCCAACAGGCCAAGGATGTCTGAACTGGTAGCCTACGTCGACGGCGGCTCGCACGGAAACCCGGGACCAGCGGGTATTGGCATCGTGCTTGAGACTCCGGGCGGGGAAATCATCAAAATCTCAAAGTGGATTGGGCATCAGGACAATAATGTGGCCGAATATGCTGCGGTCCTGGAGGCGCTGCAACTGGCGGTGGCGCGCAAAGCCACGCGGCTGCAGATTTATTGTGATTCGGAGGTGGTGGTGCGGCAGATGACGGGAGAGTATGCCTGCCGCAGTCCGCGCCTGTACTCCCTGAACTGGACGTGCCGCAAACTTGCCCGGGCGCTGCAGTTCACCATCAGCCACATCCCGCGTGAGCTGAACCTGGAAGCCAACCACCTGGCCAATGCTGCCGTACGCTGTCGCGGAGCCGAGTTCAGCTTCGCCTAGCTTAATGCGCCGCGGCGGAGCGGATTCCCGCCATCACGATCGCATAATCAATGGTAGGCAGGTGCAAGTTGGCCAGCTCTTTGCGTGAGGATGCCGCCATCGCCTTGTCGCCCAAGTCTTCGTAAGCGGTTACCAGCAGCGACAATGAAAGCGCGTTTTTCACGTCCTCACGCAGGTGGGGAATCGCCTCTTTGGCATCGCGATGCTCCAGCAGGACGGCGCCGAGAGCGGCATGGTAGGAGCGCTGCACGATCTCGTTGGAATTGGAACTCGCCAGGTCCTGCAGTTGCTGCAGAGCTTTCGAACCGGCCGGATCTTCCGTGCGCAGCATGCGCACCACACGCGCGCGCAGGATCCGCGATATCTCTTCTTCGCGATCCGATTTTGAAATCGAAGGATGTTCGTCCAGGGCTGCGGCCGCGCGCTCCAGTTGCTTGAGCGCCGCGGCGTCGTCATCCTGGTACATGGCCATCATGCGATGGGCTTGCGCCTCCATCAGGCCGAGCTCGTGCTCGTGGGCCCACTTCGCGGCCGCTTCAAAGGCCCGATCGGCGGCCGCATAGTTCTTCTCCCACACGTAGGTAATGGGGTATTGCAGCCGGCAGAAAATCCGGTCCTCCGACATCTCCGAGTGCTCGTTGCAACGCAGGTATGCGGCCCGGGCGTGCTCTTCGTCGCCCTTCAGCAGGTAAGTATCGGCCAGCCCCATGATGGAAAAACCGGGCGCCAGTTTCAGCGCCGCCTGGTAGTGCTGGACGGCTTCCTCGTAGTTGCCCGCCATGCGCAGGATTTCCCCGTAGGAGTCCTGCGCGTTGGGTTCGTTCTTCAGCACCTCGGAATAGCGCTTCATCAGCTCGACGGCATCGTCAAATTCGCCCATCTGCGCATGCGCGTAGGCCGACGAGTTCAGTGCCGGCGGGTAATTCGGGTCTACTTCCAGAGCCCGGTCCAGCAAGGCGTCGGCGCGATCGTAGCTGTACCGCACCATCAGCCAGTTGCCCGCCAGCGACAGCACTTGCTTGTCGCGCGGATAGAGCGCGATCAGGTCGTTCATGGCGGCGATGCCGGCGACGAAATTGCCTTCGCGAACGCCGCGGATCCAGCGCACGAACAGCTGCTCCCCCTTGGTCGCCTGGGGCGCCGCGGCATTGGCTTTCTGCAGCGCCGCCTTGGCCTCGGCCGGCTCCTGCGAGCGGAAGGCGATCATCAGGTTGGCAAGCACGAAGTTCGGATCCAGCTTCACCGCCGCCCGCCACTGTTCCAGGGCGCGATCGAGGTGAAAATTCATCGAGTCGGTCATCGCCCGCTGATACAACAGGCGCGCCTTGGCGGACGCGGTGGTGACCGGAAGCACGGAAATGCGGCCGGATGGCGCTTGCATTTTCTCGTGCTGGGGATGATGCGGCGCAGCCTTTTGCGCCGTCGCCGCAAATGACAGGGACACGATGGCGAGGACCGACACTATGCGTTGCATGCGCTGGATGTAACGCGATTTCTGGCGGAATGCAATCCGTTGCCGGCGGATTCTGCGCCTACGTATCTACGAAGTCACCCAATCGCGATTGCACTCCCACCGGTTCTGGGTTTTAATCGCGCGCAGCATGGGAATCGCTTTCCGGCCAGTCTTCCATCGTGGATTTGCAGTGGCTGCGTTGCTGCTGATCGCGGTCTTGCCCTGCGCGGCGCGCGACCTGGCGCTGGTGGTCAACAAGAGCAGCCAGGTCAAGGCCGTCACTTCCTCCGACATGGAGAAACTGGCCACTGCCGCTCTCGCCGCCTGGCCGAGCGGCGGCAAGGTGACCTTGGTTCTTCGCGACCCCAATGCGCCTGCCGTGAAGTTGGCGCTGGAGAAATTTTTTGGCGTGCCTCTCGACAAGATCAAGAACGTCATCGCCGCCAACCCCAGCTACTTCGTGGTGGTGAAAACCGATGCCGACGTCATCCGCATGGTGGAGAGCTTGTCGGGCGCCATCGGGCTGATCGACATCTATTCCATCACCGGCAGCGTCAACGTGCTGAAGGTCAACGGCAAGCTCCCACTGGAACCCGGCTACGCCCTGCACGGGAACTAGCTGTCAGCTCTCAGCTATCAGCTATCAGTTCCATACCGAGAATCGCTAAAAGCTAAAAGCTGAGAGCTGACAGCTGAAAGCTGAGAGCACAACTCCGACGCTTGCCCAAGTTATAATGCACAGGTGGTGAAGTACTCCATCGTCATCCCGCTGCACAACGAGCAGGAAAACGTCGCCGAACTCTATGGCCGCCTGAAGGCGGTGATGGAAGCGCAGCCCGAGCCGTTCGAACTCATCCTGGTGGACGATGGCAGCACCGACCGCACCTTCCACCTGCTGCGCGAGATCGTTTCCATGGACAGCCGCGTGGTGGTGGTGAAGCTGCGCCGCAATTTCGGCCAGACACCGGCGCTGGCCGCGGGCTTCGATCATGCCAGCGGCGAGTACGTCATCGCCATGGATGGCGATCTGCAACACGATCCCGCCGACATCCCGCGCTTCCTGGAAAAGCTGGCCGAGGGCTACGACATCGTCAGCGGCTGGCGCAAGGAGCGCATCGACAACTTGTGGCTGCGCCGCATTCCTTCGCGCTGCGCCAATTGGCTGATGGCCAAGCTGAGCGGCGTGGACATTCATGATTTCGGCACCACCTTCAAGGCCTATCGCCGCGACCTGCTTTCCCAGGTGCCGCTCTACGGCGAACTGCATCGCTTCATACCCGCGCTGGCATCCTGGCACGGCGCCACCATTTCCGAGATTCCCATCAAGAACACGGTGCGCGAACGCGGCGCCTCCCACTACGGACTGGGGCGCACCTTCCGCGTCTTTTTCGACCTCATCACTATCCGCTTTCTGCTGCGCTACCTCTCGCGCCCGCTGCACTTTTTCGGCGCCATCGGCATGGCCAGCAACTTGGCCGGGCTCGGCATCGCCCTCTTCCTGATGCTGACGAAGCTGATCACCGGCGGATCCATCATGGCCGAGCACGGGCCGCTGATGATCTTCGCCGCCGTGCTGATCATCGCCGGGGTGCAGATGCTGGCGCTCGGCCTGCTCGGCGAATTGCACGTCCACCACTACTACGGCTCGCGCGCCGCCCCCTATTCCGTGGACCGCGTCATCCGCGCCAAGGACCCATCCGCCGTCGCCGACTAGTTGGACGGTCGCCGGGCCGCGCAATTTGTGCGTATAATCTCTGCATTCGCCCAGGGTACAAGCCGCCCGATCTTCCAGGTTGCGCCCGCTCACGAAGGGGTTATGGGTTCGCTGTCCAAGAAACTCCGCTCCGGCCTGCTCGAATTGAGCACCGACTCCGGCCCGGTCTATTCCAGTCCGTCGATCACCGAACGCATCTACCTGCTGTGGACCTTCCGCAACTTCCGCCGGCTTCCCAGGCAGGTGCTCAATCAGCGCCAGCAGCAGCTGATTGACAGGTTGTCTCGCTCGCCCAGCCTGCGCCAGCGTGCCCCGGCCGGCGGCGCGCGCATCATCGGGGTGGTCGAGAACGTACGCCTGGCTGGGGACCGGCAAGCCCAGGCCGGCAAGATCATCCAAATGGAGAAAGCCGCCGCCAGGGTTGAAATATCTCGCGCCGTCGGCTCTGAATTGTCGGCGATTCATCGCCAGACGCGCGCGCCAATTTTCGACCGCCCTCCCGACGAACCGCGGGGGCGGAGTCCGTTCAACATTCGAAACGCCAACCCGCTGCGAATTTTTTCCGAGCTGGGTGACGTGCGCACTCGCCCCTGGATGAAATGGGTCCTGGTAGCCGCGTTTGCTGCCGCGCTGTTTGGCCTTCTGTTTCATTTTGGCCGCCCCACGCCGAGCCACGTGGCTTCGCCGGCGGCTGAAAACGTGCGCGCAGTTACCCCGCCTGCCAAGGCTCCTGAGGTCGCAGCAAGCCAGCCGGTGATTTCGCCACCGCTGCCGAAGCCCTCGGCGGCGCGTTTTAAAGGGCAACTGCAAACGTCCGCAATTCCGGTTCGCATTGCCGCCGGCCTCCCCACCGCTGCCCAGCCGGTCGTGCCCGCGACGGCCGCGCCGCTGCTGCCAGGCAATCCTGCTCCTGCGTCCACCGCGATGGGCATTTCCGCATCGCCGGTTGCAGTCGTCCGCGCTGCCGACCAGCCTGCTATCGCTTCCCACGAGGAAAGCAATTCGCGCGGCGAGGTCAGGGTCGCCCGCGAGGTGCTACCCGCGCCGGAGCGCGTGGTGATCGCGGCGGCGCCGCTCAGCTACGATTATCCGGTCGCGCCCAATCCGAAGTTGATCGGAAGAGTGCGTCTGAAGCTGCTCATCGCCGCCGACGGCGCCGTGCAGGAGGTGAGGATCATCAGCGGGAACCCTGTGTTGGCGGAAGCCGCCGCGGCAGCCCTGCGCAAATGGCGCTACCGTCCGGCGCAATTGAACGGCCAGCCTGCGGAAGCCGAGACCAATGTGACCATCAGCTTCGCCGGCGACGATGCTGTCACCATCGCTTACCGCTAGCATCGGCTGGAATCGATACCTGTTCCGCGCCAAAACAGCCTGTCGCGCTCGAGCTGTGTCCGTCGACCAGCGGCCATTGGCCTAGATAAACGTGACGGCCATCACTGCATCCTGACGTCTCCAGAGGGAATATGGGATACTGACCTGTTTGCGCCAAGGGCGCCGAAGGGAGCTATATAATGGCTACTTTCACTATGCCGAAAACCGCTCGTGTCACTCCCGCCCTGCGTCTGGCCAAGCGGATGTCGCGGCTGGGCACGGAAACCGCCTTCGAAGTGCTGGTCCGGGCGCGCGCCCTGGAGGCACAAGGCAAGGACATCGTCCACCTGGAAATCGGCGAGCCCGATTTCGATACCCCCGCCAACATCATCGAGGCCGCCCGCTCCGCCCTGCACAAGGGCTGGACGCACTATGGCCCTTCGCCCGGTTTGCCCGAACTCCGCCAGACCATCGCCGACTATGTTTCGCGCACCCGCCAGGTGAAGGTTGCGCCTGAAGAAGTGGTCGTGGTTCCCGGCGGCAAGCCGATCATGTTTTACGCCATCACCGCGCTGGCGGAGGCGGGCGACGAGGTCATCTATCCCAACCCGGGCTTCCCCATCTACGAGTCGATGATCAACTTCGTGGGCGCCAGGCCGGTCCCCATCCAGTTGCGTGAAGAGCTGGATTTCCGCCTCGACGTGAACGAACTGGCCGCCAAGATCACCGGCAACACCCGGCTCATCATCCTGAACTCGCCGCACAACCCCACCGGCGGCGTGCTTACCAAGAAAGACATTCTCGCCATCGCCGAGGCCATCGGAGACCGCGACATCATGGTGCTCTCCGACGAGATTTACAGCCGCCTGCTGTTCGAGGGCGAGCATTTTTCCATCATGTCGGTGGAAGACTTCAAGGACCGCACCATCCTGCTCGATGGCTTCTCCAAGACCTACGCCATGACCGGCTGGCGCATGGGCTATGGCGTGATGCGGGCCGATCTGGCGACCCAACTGGCGCGACTGCAGACCAACGCTGTCTCCTGCACCGCCAGCTTTACCCAGGTGGCGGGCATCGAAGCACTGAAGGGCGATCAGGCGGCCGTCGGCAAAATGTGCGCCGAGTTCCAGCGTCGCCGCGACTACATGGTCGAGCGGCTGAATCGCATCCAGGGCTTCTCCTGCCGCATGCCCAAGGGCGCATTCTACGTTTTCCCCAACATCACGAAGACCGGCTGGACCTCCAAGAAGCTGGCCGACGCGCTGCTCGAGCAGGCGGGAGTGGCCGGGCTGAGCGGCACGGCGTTTGGGGCCTTCGGCGAGGGCTACCTGCGCTTCAGCGTCGCCAATTCCATGCAGAACATCCAGAAGGCGCTGGACCGTATCGAGGAGTGGACGAAAAAGAATTTGTAATTGGCAATTTGTAATTGGCAATTTCCGGGCCGCTGCGGCGGCCCTTTTTGCTCTCGGGCGCGTTCTCAGGCGTCTTCCCGAGCCGCCTCTTCAAAGCAGTGTCATCCCGAGCGCAGCGAGGGACCTGTTGTGAACGCCACCAGGAATCGTGGTGATTACAGCCGATTCCTCGCTCCGCTCGGAATGACGCCGCGCGATTGCTAGAGCAATTACGAATTTTAAATTTTCAAGGTTTTCAAGTTTCAAATCTCTAATGACTGATTACTGATCACCGCTCCCCCATCACTCGCCCCTGTGACTTCACGCACTGACCCCTGCGGCAGCCCGTCATACTCTCGCCGGTTATAGTCCAGCGGCAGTTGTGTGCCTGGCCGTGCGCCTTGAGCCGCGTGCCGCGAAGGGGAGCTTCCAATGGCCATCATCGATTCCATCACCGGCAAACGGGTGCGCGAGTACTCCACAGAACAACTGCAGGAAGCGGCCAACCTGATGCGCGGCTACGACCTGGTTGCGTTGTGCGCTGCCACCAGTGGCCACGCCGGCGGGACGCTTTCCATCATGGACATCTGCGCGGCGCTCTACCTCAAGGTTGCCGACCTCGATCCTAAGAACCCCGAATGGCCGGAGCGCGACCGCATCATCTTCTCCACCGGGCACAAGGCGCCCAGCTTGTATCTCGGCCTGGCGTTTGCCGGCTTCTACCCGCCGGAAGAGGTGGCGACGCTGCGCAAGCTCTATTCGCCGTTCCAGGGACATCCGCACTGGCTGAAGCTGCCGGGCGTGGAGGCCTCCACCGGTTCGCTGGGGCAGGGGCTGAGCATCGCGGTCGGCATGGCGCTGGCGGCGCGCTTGAACCAGCAGCGCTACACCACCTTCTGCATCATGGGCGACGGCGAACAGCAGGAAGGACAAGTCTGGGAAGCGGCCATGGAAGCCAGCCATTACGGGCTCGATAACATGGTCGCGATCGTGGACTGCAACCGCCTGCAGATTGACGGCCGCGTGGCCGACGTCATGAACATCGACCCCATCCTCGACAAGTACCGCAGCTTCGGATGGGACGTCGTGCGGATTGACGGTCACGACATGGACCAGGTGGTGCTCGCGCTGGAGCAGGGCAAGGCGCGCATCGGGACCGGCAAGCCGCTGGTCATCGTCGCCGACACGATCAAGGGCAAGGGCGTCAGCTTCTGCGAGAACGTCGCCGGCTGGCACGGCAAGGCGCCCAACCTGGAGGAGACGAAAAAGGGCCTGGCCGAACTGGGCTTGACGGAAAAAATCCCGCTCGAGGCGATGCTGGCCAAAGCCAAGGCCTACCAGGCGACAGTGGAATCCAAGCTGTTCGCCAAGATGCCGCGCTTCAAGCGCGACTACTGGTGGAACGGCTCGGTGGACATGCAGGTGAAGATGAAGCCCACCCGCATGGGCTTCGGCGAATCGCTGGCCAAGAACGGCGCCGACGAGCGCGTGGTGGCTCTCGGGCTCGACATCTCCGGATCCATCACCATCAGCGAGTTCTACAACGGCAAGCCGGAGCGCAAACCGCGCTGGCTGAGCATGGGCATCGCCGAGCAGTCCGCCACCGCGGTGGCCGCGGGCCTGGCGCGGGAAGGGAAGCTGCCGGTATTCGGCACTTACGCCACTTTTGCCGCCGCCCGCAACCTGGACCAGATCCGCACTTCCATCTGCTACGGAAATTTCAATGTGCTGATCGCGGGCGCGCACGGCGGCGTCTCCGTCGGCCCTGATGGCGCTACCCACCAGGCGCTGGAAGACCTGTTCGCCATCTGCGGCCTGCCCAACATGGTGGCCGTGGTGCCCTGCGACAGCGTGGAAACGCGCAAGGCGACCGACTACCTGCTGATGCAGCACGTTGGGCCGAAGTACATCCGCTTTGCGCGCGAGGCCACGCCGATTGTCACCACCGAGGAGACCCCGTTCGTCTTCGGCAAGGCCAACGTGATTCGCCTGCGCCGCGAAGCCACCAACTTCATCGACGCCTTCGACACCGTGCTCGCCTCGCACTACCTCGACGAAGAAGAGGACCTCTCGATCATCGCCTGCGGGCCGATGGTGCCGGAAGCGATGCGCGCCGCCTACATTCTGAAACAGGACTTCGGCTACGAGACGCGCGTCCTCAACCTGCACACCATGAAGCCGGTGGACGAGGCGGCGATCATCCGCGCCGCAGGCGAAACCGGCGTGGTTGTGACCGCCGAAGAGCACCAGATCGGCGCACTGGCGTGGCGAGTGAGCGCCGCCATCACCGCCAGCCCCGAACTCTACGCGGTGCCGGTCATCACCGGCGCCATCGGAGTGCAGGACCGCTTCGGCGACTCGGGCGCGCCCTGGGAGCTGATCAAGGAGTTCGAGGTTTCCGCCGAGCACATCGCGCACAAGGCAGTGGAGTTGCTGAAGATCAAGCGCCAGAAGCTGACGGCGCGGATCGACCTGGGCGAACTGGTGGGCCGCCGCAATTAGTGTGCGCCACACGCGACTGTGAAAATCGCGCTTGTGGCACACGCGCCCGCGCGTGTGCAGCCGCAGTATCGATCTCCAACCGTCAGGGCAGCAACTTCTGCTGCGCTCTTATTTGGTCGGCTGCGACAGATCCTCCAGGCGTGCGCCTTTCTTTGCGATGTAGAACGCAAGGGCCTTCGCCGGAGCGCTGGAATTGGCATTTTTCACGTTGTGCACTACGCCGGCTTTGGTGGTGAACGCCTGGCCTGCTTTGAGCGTCTGAGGCGGCTTGCCCGCGATGTCTACGGTCACCGAGCCGTCCAGGATGTAAACGATCTCGGTGCCGGACTGTGTGTGCTTGCCGCTCTCTTTGCCGGGAGGTACCTCGCGCAGCACCAGGATAGCTTCCATTCCCTGCGCGCCCGGCACATCGGTCCGTTGCAGCACGGTGCCGCTCTTCAGCCCTTCTTGCGCGCTCACAACTCGGCTCCCAAGCAGGCCGAGCACAATGCCCACCGTCAATGCAATGGCAAACCACACAGAGAAGCGCTTCATAGTTCCTCCTGTCAGACGGCGGATACTATCACGACACTCCCGTGGCGACTCTACTGGATTCGGCGCCCGGGTGGCCCACCCTAGCCGGGTTTGCTAGGGTGGGGATTGCGCAAAACGTAAAAGTATCTCGAGAATCGTAAGTCCTGGAGGGGCGTGGGATTTCGCACAACGTGGAGCATCTCCGGCATCGGAGCCCGTAGTCCCGCAGAGACGTGCGCTGGTAGCCCAGGACGCCAGTCCTCAGCGGCCCACCAGCTTCTGCAGTTCTTCCGGATAACGTGCGCCCTGCACCGGAATTTTTGAAGTCGCCGACTCCAGCTCGCGCACTTCCTCCGCCGACAACTGCACGTCGGCAGCTCCGAGGTTCTCTTCCAGTCGATGGAGTTTCGTCGTTCCCGGAATCGGCACAATCCACGGCTTCTTCGCCAGCAGCCACGCCAGCGCGATCTGGGCGGGCCTAACCCGCTTCTGTTGCGCAAACCTGCTGATCAGATCCACAACCGCTTGATTCGCGTCCCGGTTCTCGGCTGAGAATCGGGGAATAACATTGCGGAAATCACCTTTCTCAAACTCGGTATGCTTGCTGATCGCGCCGGTTAAGAAACCTCTTCCCAGCGGGCTGAACGGCACAAACCCGATTGCGAGCTCTTCCAGGGTCGGGAGGATCTCCTTCTCCGGCTCCCTCCACCACAGCGAGTATTCACTCTGCAGCGCGGCAACCGGCTGCACCTGGTGAGCTCGACGGATGGTCTGCGCACCCGCCTCGGAAAGTCCGAAGTGCTTGACCTTGCCTTGCTGAATCAGGTCCCTGACCGCTCCGGCAACGTCTTCGATGGGGACCTTGTCGTCGACGCGGTGCTGGTAGAAGAGGTCAATGCGGTCCGTCTTGAGCCGCTTCAGCGAGGCTTCGGCCACCTGCTTGATATGCTCCGGCCGGCTGTCCAATCCGGCTCTGCTTACTGTTTTCGATTTTGAATCCGAACTTGGTCGCGATCACCACCTGATCGCGAAACGGCGCGAGCGCTTCGCCCACCAGGTCTTCGTTGGTAAACGGTCCATACACTTCGGCGGTATCAAAGAACGTTACTCCGCGATCGACCGCGGCCCGAATCAGAGCGATCCCGGTCTGCTGGTCCACGGCCGGACCAAACCCGGAACTCAACCCCATACAGCCAAGGCCAATTGCCGACACTTCCAGACCACTGCTCCCCAGTTTTCGCTTCTGCATGATTTCTCCTCGGAACGGCATGAATGAATCAGCGCCCTCAGGAGGCACTGTTTAGATGCGGAAAACGATGGACGAGCATAAAAGATCGAGGTGGGGGAAGGGGGCCTGAAGGTGAGAAATTCAATCATTACCCGCCGCATCAGGTCGCGCGCTTGATGGCGCATCATGAAATGACCATTCAGTGCTGCGCGAGCCAGATGAGGCCCTCCGGCAATTCCCTTCGCCAGTGGGCGCGCTCATGCCGCGCGCCGGACACTTCCTTGCAATGCAGCGTATAGCCCTTCGCCTGCAACACGTCGCGGAAGCGTCGCACAGCCTCGATGAACACCGGGCCCGCCCGCCGGCCGCGTTCGCCTCGGCCATGCTGAAGCCGGTGGACGAGGCATTTGTGACTTTTATAGCGGCCGGCGCAAGGTGCGGAGAAGCTGCCCCACTCAATCCAACAGGGTTTGGGTGCGCCGGCCCGATTTCATGGCAATGCCACGTGCTGACTCAGAAATTCGCGAATGGTGGGGGTGTCCAGGCGCTGAAAGAAATGCGTCCCCGTAGCGCAAGGAGCGCCATGGTTGTTAAGGCCGCCGACCAGCGACAGGGCCAGGTTCGTCCCGCCTAGGAACTGAGGTCCTCCGGAGTCGCCGCTGCAAGTGGCTCCAGCGCCCGTGGCTTCGAACGTTTCCTGGAGAATGAGCAATTCGGGTGTCAAGCCCTGAAAGGGAGCGGAAGCGACTTTTCGGAAGCCTTGAATCGCTACTTGCTCGGTAGTCCGGTCGATCGGAACGGCGCCATATCCCACCAGCGTGAAGTCCTGTCCCCGCAGTCCTCCCTGGAAAGCGAGCACCTCGAGTTGGCGTTCGAAGGGAAGCATCACCGGCGTCACATCCGCAAACGTTCCCTCGGGGAAAAGCAGGAGAGCCACGTCATTGGCGCGATCGTGGCCTTGCCCGTAAGCCGGGTGCACCAGCACCTGCTGCGCGTAAATGACGGCTGGAAGGATTGGGAACGGTAAATCGTCCGGATACGTGCCAGGGGCCACGACCGGATTGCTCGGGCTGCCCGGTTGCAGGGTCACAGCCCAGCTCGCATGGGGCGCCACCTGGAAGCAATGGCCGGCGGTGATCATCACCGACTCCGAAGCCACAAACGCGGTGCAAACAGCAAAAGGCGGCAATGGCCCTGAAGGCCCATCCACGTCAAATCCGATGACGCCAACGTTGGGATGTCGGTTTTCGTCGGGCGATCCCCCGGCAATAGCCAGGCACGGAGTCGGGAACGATACAAGCAGGATGGCAGCGAGCAGGATCGACAGAATGCTAATCAACCGTTGCATAACCCAGAACCTCCCCCACATTGAGTTTCTTTGCAGCGCAATGCCGCATCGCCCAGCCCTGAGCTGCGGATGCCGGATATAGCTCGGAGTCAAGTTTCGCCAGGATTGTGAGGAAAGTCACGAATGACAGGCGAATTTTTCACGAATTGTGGAAGGTGCAGGAACGGGGAGTCCGGCTAGTGCAGCCTGCTTTGCTGCAGGATGGCGCGGAATCCGGGTTGCGAGCGCAGCGGCTCGAGCTTGGGAGTGACCTCGGTCAGCAATGCCGGTTTGCCCTGGGCCACCTCTTCTTCCAGTGCGACCAGGGCGCGCTTATGCCGGCCCAGGAAGGCGAAGATGTTCGAAAGGCGAAAGTCGCAGGGGGCTTCCGCCGTTTCGCCGCAAGTCACGTACGAACCACTACTCTCGAGCAGAAAACCCCAGTATCCCTGCTCGCCGGCCTGCGCGTGGGCTTGCCGAAGGCCGCGCACCTCCGCTTCACCGCGGCCTGAAACGGTGGCGCGCATCTGGCGGATAGCCAGGGCTTCTTCGTATGTGCGCCGGTTCTCGTACAACATCGCCATCAGATCGTAAGACCGGTAAAACGCTGGATCGAGCGCGATCATCCGCCGGTACTCCGCCAGCGCCTGCTCGTGCCGGCCGGCGAACCAGTACATCTCGCCCACGCAGGTGTGCAGGTATGCGTTCACCGGGTCGAGGCGACGCGCCTGTTGCATCTCGGCGACGGCTTCGTCGTGCCGGCCGCGCGCCGTCAGTAACCAGGCCAGCGCCCAGTGCGACCAGGCCGACTGCGGATCCAGCGCCAGCGCCCGCCGCAGATGCGGTTCGCTCTCCTGGTAGCACATGCGGAACAGCGCGGTCATCCCAAGGGCAAGCTGCGTGTCTGCGATATGCTGGTTGAGATCCGCCGCCCGGCGCGCGCTGGCTGCCGCCAGTTCGTAGGCAGCGGCCCGGCCCATCGGATCAAAATAGGCCAGCATCACCTGCGACACCGCCAACCATGCATGTGCGCCGGCGCGTTCCGGTTCCGCTTCCACGCAGGCCGCGAACAGATGCCGCGCCCGGAAGAGGCCCTCCCAGTTCCGCTGGCTTAAGTGATGCAGTCCCCACAGGAAGGCCTGCTGCGCCTCAGTAGCGGCGGGAGTGCCATCCTGATTCGCGAACTCCGGTGCGACCGCCAGCCGATAGCCGCGCTTGGCGACCGTCTGAATAACGCGGTACGGCGGGCCGCTATCCTCGAGCGCCTTGCGCAATTCCACGGTCGCCTGGGTCAATGTGTCGTCGGTCACCGCCGCGCCACCCCACACCGCCTGCAGGATCTCCTCGCGGCTGACCACTTCCCCGTGCTGCCGCGCCAGAAACACCAGCACGCTCATCGCTCTAGGCCGCACGTGGCAGGCGCTGCCCCCATTGCAGACGAGGTTGAGGCTCGGCCTGACAAACGCCCTACTCAGGTAGAAGTCGCCGGACATCTGGTCCCCACAACCGACTAATCGATATTTTAGAGAGTTGGCGCGATAAAGGGAAATGACCGCGCATGCCAATGTGCGTCGCGTCAGCCCGGCTGAAGGCTGCCGGGTTTTCAGATGCCGCCGGGCAGAATTTCTGCTTGCCCAGAAACGCGCGCGTTTAAAACTAGAGTTTGTTTACGATGAACCGCCGCTGTTCCTGACTGTAGGAGCACTGCCCTTTGTTCAACTGCTTTACGCAGGAACCTAATTATCGCTGCGAAGGTTATGGCTTCAGCCGCGCCACTGCGCTCGCATCGGAATACTCGCGCGACCGACCCTGAGCTTGTCGAAGGGGAAGGAGCGCGACGCGGGTGGCCCAGATTGCCCGGCTTCAACCGTGGCGAAGAGTCTTCCTGCGTTTGTCATTCCGAGCGGACAACGCGCCCCGAAGTCGAGCGCCGCCAAACCGACCGAAAGGGGGTACCCCGGAGTGAAAAATTCACCTCCATGGCAGCCCAATGCGAGCTGCTAAGCTACGGATGTGTCGCGATCGGTGAAGGCTCACATCCTGCTGGTGCTGGTCACGCTGGTGTGGGGGGCGACCTTCGTCCAGATCAAGGACGCGCTGCAGGACATCACGCCGCTGCTGTTCAACGCGGTGCGGATCACGTTCGCCTCGGCCATGCTGGCGCTCTATTTCCGGCGCGAGTTGCGCGCCATCAGCCGCAGCGCGCTCTGCGCCGGGTTGCTGGTCGGAATCCCGCTGTGGTTGGGATTTTCTTTCCAGACCACCGGGCTGCGGCTGACCTCGCCTTCCAAATCCGCGTTCCTGACCGGCTTCTCCGTCATTCTTGTTCCCGTGTTCCTGGCGTTGTTCTGGCGGAAGAAGGTGAACGCCTGGATTGTGGCGGGCGTGTTCGTAGCCTTTGTCGGACTGTACCTGATGACGGTCCCCGCCGGCGGGGGAAGCGGGCTGAACCTGGAAACCATCAACCGCGGCGACTTGCTCACCCTGGCCTGCGCCGTGATGTTTGCCCTGCAGATCATCCTCATGGGGCGCGCCATGCGCAAGCACCGCTTCGAAGCAGTGGCGACGGTGCAGGCGATCACCTGCGCCATCCTGATGTTGGCGACTGTCCCGGCGGTGGAACAGGCGCACGCGGTGTGGTCGTCGCGGGTGATCTGGGCCATCCTGGTGACGGGTCTGCTGGGCACCGGCGTGGCCTTCGCCGTCCAGGCCTGGGCGCAGCAGTTCACTCCGCCCACCCACACCGCGCTCATCTTCTTGTTGGAGCCGGTGTTCGCATGGATCACCTCCTACCTGCTGCTGCACGAGCGCCTGGGCGTGAGGGCGGGCGCGGGAGCGCTGCTGATTTTGGCCGGCATCCTGGTGTCGGAGTTGAAGGGGAGCCAGGAGGAGTTGGAGGCGGAGGTGGGGGAAGAAGCGATCAGCAATTAGCGATTAGCGATGATTGATCGCGGGGCTCGTAAGAAAAATCTCTATCCATCCACGCCGGAGGGCAGGTCGATCAAGTAGCGCCAGGCGCCATCGGCGCCGCGGCGCGCTACTTCCACGCTGGTGCCGGAAGCGTCGATCGGCTTGCCGCTCGCCGATGTGCCGGTCAGGTGCCAGTCCGACATGATCAACGCTGTGTCGCCGACGATAACCGACTTGCGGGTTTTGATTTGCATGGTCGCCTTCATGTCACAGTACGACGCCAGCAGGTTGCGGATTTGCCCCAGCCCACGGGCCGTCTCGCGATTGCGCGGCGAGAGGCAGGCTTCGCCGGTGTAGAGCGCCGCCAGCGCCTCGAGGTCGCGCGCGTTCAGCGCTTCGGCAAACAAAGTATGCAGTTGTTCGGGCGTTTCGGCGTGTCTCATGAGAGCGATTAGCAATTAGCAATTAGTGGTTGTCGGTTAGATCTGGCGTGAACACCACCAGCAATGGCGGTGACGACAACAGATTCCTCGCTGCGCTCGGAATGACGCCGTGATCACCGTGAACCGACCACCGAGAACCGGCAACCGACAACTTCCTTCACCCTACGCGGACGGACTTGGCGGCGCCCTCGTCGCGCGAGACCTTGAGCCGCTGGCCGCCGAGAGAAAGAATGGCGCCGGCGGGAATGGGGTTTTTTTCGCGCGCCATGACGAACGTTCCATTGGTGGAGCCGAGGTCCTCGATGAAGAAGTCCTCGCCGCGGTAATAGACCTTGGCGTGGGAGCGGCTCATGGCGGTGTCGGTGGGAAATGTGTAGGTGGCCTTGGTGCGGCCCCAGGTGGTTTGCTGCTCGCGAATGGGATAGCGCTTACCGTCGGGATTCAGCGAGGTGAACTCGGCGACGGCGCCGTGGAGCTTGGCGGTCAGCTCGCCCAGTCCGGCGCCAGTGCGGGAGGCTTCGGCGAGCGCCGCCTCGTCCACCTGGAACTCCAGCACCTGGGCGCCAAAGCTGATGACGTCGGCTCGCTGAAGCCGGTAGGTGCCCACCAGGCTGAAAAACGAGTCGGCCTCCGGGACCGGCTCCAGGAAGAGCTGGCCGGAATCCACGACCAGGCGGGCGTGGACGGGCTGCATGTACTCGTCGTTGGGAAAGGTGAAATCGCCAACCGTGCGGCCGATGACGGCGCTGCCGCGAATGTCGAACTCGCGCCCGGGGCGGCCGTCGGCGCGCAGATGCACCAGCTTGTAGGTGATCTGTGGAGCGCCCAGGGCGGCCACCACCATGCTGTGCGAAGTGAGAGGCCCGGCATCGGCCTGGTCGCGCCACACCACCTCGTAAAGGTCGCTGACTTCGGCCTTGCCCTTGAGGGAAAACTTTCCCGCGTGGCGGCAGCGGAAACGCCCGGTGGGCGCGAGCGCGGCGTGCAGGCTGTCGGAGATGAGGATCTGCTCCGGGCTGGCGGCGCCTTCGACGCGGGAGGCGACATTGACGACGTCGCCGAAAACATCGTTGGACTTGACGAAGCCCAGGCCGTAATTGATGCCAATGCGCACGGTGACGCGATGATCGGCAGGCTTGGGCGCGTTTTCGGCGGTGATGGCTTCCTGCATTTCGATGCTGGCGGCGACGGCTTCGGCGTGGTCTTCGAAGGAAGCCATCACGGCGTCGCCGATGGTCTTGATGACGCGCCCGCCATGGCGCTCGACGCACTTGGAGAGCACGCTGTTGCACTGGAAGACCATGAGCAGCCCGGCGGAGTCGCCGAACTTTTCGAAATAAGCGGTGGAGCCCTTGATGTCGGTGAACAGCACGGTGATGTTGCGGCGGAGCTTTTCCAGTTCGGCAGCGCGGTCGAGTTGCTGGGCGTCGAGGTTGAGGATGCGGGTGACGCCGTCGTTGGTGCTCATGGGGCTTCCTGGATGAACAAAAAACAAAACGTGGATTCTTTGCGGGATGAAACCCGCTCAGAATGACAACCAAACGACAAGACAGCCTGCTAGCGGCCGAGGAATTTTTCCAGGGCCTCGACATCGGAATCGGCCAGGGCGCTGTAACGCTTGGCGCGATCGAGGTCGCTGTGAGCGACGGCATCCTGAGCCTTGGCCAGGTTCAACTTCATGCTCGCCAGCCGCGAGGAGATGTCGCCGCGAAGGCCGAAACCTTGCGCGGCTTGCTGGCGCTGCAGGTTCTCGATGCTGCTGTTGACCGAGGCGGCGCGGCCGGTGAGCTGATCGATGTCGTGCTCGACGCGATCCAGCGCTTCCGCCTTAGCCTTGGCCGCAGCTGCCTCAGCGGCGGCGGCTTGCGCGTCACCAGCGGACAGGCGGTCACCGTTCCTCGCCATGGTCTTCTTCGGCGGCTTGGCGGGCTCAGGCGGCGGGACAACCTCGGCCGGCTTCACCTCTTGCGGTGCCGGGGTGGGCGTGGGCGTAGGCGCCGGCGGCGGCGTAACGACCTGCTGCCTGGTGGTGTCTTCGGCGGCGGAGGCTTTGCGGGCGCGCGGAATGTAGAGCCCAGCCACGACCAGCACGACCAGGACAACGACCGCTCCCAAGCTGACGAACAGTCCGCGGTTACTGGAGGTCTGCGCTGGCATGGGTGCCGGCGCGGGCGCAGCCTGCGACACGGCAGGGGGCGCGACCGCCGGCGCTGTGGCGGGCCGCGCGGCGTAGGCGGCGGTGGTGGCGGCCGAACCAGTGGCGGGTGCTGGCGTGGAGACCGGAACCGGAGTCTGCGGCTGGGTCCGTGGCCTGGTGATAGGACCGGTGCGCGCCGGCGGCAGGGGAGCACGCACGCCGCTGGCGGTGGTGTCCTGCGAGCCCTGCATGATGGTCTTGGATTCCTGCAAATCGCGGAGCACCGCCTTCACCGCGTTGCGGAAGGCGTCGGCGGACTGGAAGCGCTCCGCCGGCGCCTTGGCGATGGAGGTCAAGATCACCTGGTTGAGCCCGGCGGGCATGGAGGGCTGCAGTTGCACCGGCGGGGTGGGCGCCTGGTTGATGTGGGCCGCCATCAGGGAAAAACTGCTGTCGCCGTGGAAAGGACGCTCGCCGGTGACCATTTCGTAAAGCGAGATGCCGAGCGAGTAGAGATCGGAGCGCTCGTCGGTAGGCTCGCCCTTCACCTGCTCGGGCGACATGTAGTTCATGGAGCCGAGGGTGGAACCGGGAGCGGTGAGCAGCGTGGGTTCGTTGTCGCTGCGGGCGATGCCGAAATCCATCAGTTTCACGGTGCCGTCGGGGGTCAGCATCATGTTGGCGGGCTTGATGTCGCGATGGATGACGTGCTGCTGATGGGCGTAGCTGAGGGCGTCCAGCACCTGGTCAACGTAGGTGAGCGCCTCGGGCACGGGGATGGGACCGCCGGCCAGGCAGGCGGAGATGGGCTGGCCGAGCACGAACTCCATGATCATGACCAGCTGGTTATCGATGGAGAGCGCTGTGTGCAGGCGGGCGATGTGGGGGTGATTCAACGCGGCCAGCACCTTGATTTCGCGGAGGAAGCGGGCTGCAACTTCTTCCTGCCCGCTGATCTCGGGCAGCAGGACCTTCATCGCCTCGATGCGGTCGGTAATGACGTTGCGGACCTGGTAGACGCGTCCCATGCCGCCGGCGCCCAGCACCTTCAGGATTTCGTAGTCGCCGAGACGCTGGGGAGTATCGTTGATCATATGCACTCCTGCTGCTGAGAAGTGAGAGAGTGTGAATGCCGTTGACGCCCACAACAACAGCCCCGAAGGGGAGAGCTGGATTATGATGTCAAGCCTGCCGGTGGTCAAGAGAGGCTGGACTCGAAGTGCTATGGGCGGCACTCGGAGTTAGCAGGTTGTAAAGATTTCAGATTTATAGCAACGAATTTATTAAGAGAGCGTCTAACGTCATGTGAGCGAATCATCGGTGACTTGCACAACATCCTCTCGTTATTGAATGCTGAACAGCAGGAAGGAAACAGGAAAGATATGAATCTGCGCGCCAGCGCTTTTCGGGAACGCCTCAAAGCGCACCGCTGGTCCTCGACCCTGGTGGTGTTGCTCACGCTCGCGGTGGGCATTCTGATCGGAACCTTGATTTCGTTTGGTGTGAAGGGGCAGGAAAAGGGCGGCGGCGCCTCCGGCGCTACTCCGCTGACGGTGCCCTCACCCAAGCAGTTGTCGAACCAGTTCACCCAGATCGCAAAGCAATTGGAGCCCGCGGTCGTCAACATCAACACCGAATCGACGGTGCAGAACCCGCACCACCGCCGGATGCCCACACCGAACGCCCCGCACGGGCCGGGGCAGAATCCGGATGAAGACAATCCCTTCCAGGATTTCTTCGACCGCTTCTTCGGGCAGGGACAGGGCCCGAGCGGGCCCATCCGCCAGCGTTCGCTGGGATCGGGCATTATCGTGGATCCGAAGGGATACATCGTCACCAACCGGCACGTGGTGGAGAAGGCGGACCGGGTCCGGGTGAAGTTCGCGGACGACCCGCAAGGTTCGCCGGGTCATGACGCCAAGGTGATCGGCACCGACCAGGAAACCGATCTGGCGGTGATCAAGGTGGACGTGAACAAATCGCTGCCCTACGCCAAGATTGGGAATTCCGACGGCATGCAGGTGGGCGACTGGGTGCTGGCCATCGGCAGCCCGTTCGGGCTGAATGCGACGGTGACGGCGGGAATCGTCTCCTATATCGGACGGAATATCGTTCCCGGGCGGCAGTTCCAGTCCTTCATCCAGACCGACGCGGCCATCAACCCGGGCAACTCGGGCGGGCCGCTGGTCAATTTGGATGGACAGGTGATCGGCATCAACACGGCGATCATCACCGGGGGCGAGGGTTATGAGGGCGTGGGCTTCGCGTTGCCCTCGAACACGGTGGCGCAGGTTTACAACCAGCTCATCGGGCCGGAGCACCGGGTCACCCGCGGCTCCATCGGCGTGGAGTTTGCCGCTGAGGCCAACCCGGCGGTAGCGCGCGTCTATGGCGTGAAATCGGGCGTCACCATCGCCAACGTGGTCTCCGGCAGCCCGGCGGACCAGGCCGGATTGAAAGTGGGAGACACCATCGTGTCGGTGGACGGCAAGCCGGTGAAGAACGGCGATGAACTGGTGGCCGATATCTCCAGCCGCAAGCCGGGCAGCACGGCCAAAATCGGATACATGCGCAACGGCAAGGAAGGAAGCACCAGCGTGACCATCGCCAATCGCGCTAAGCTGTTCGCCAGCCGGTTGGGCGAGGAAGAAGAAGGCAACGGAGAGGCCACGCCGACGCCCAGCAAGCTGGGGCTCTCGGTGCAAAACATCACCCGCGAGATCGGGGAACGACTGTCAATCACGCCGGGAAAGGGCGTGATTGTCACCGAAGTCAAGCCGGGATCGTTTGCCGACGACGTGGGCTTGAGCCGCGGCGATGTGATCCTGGAAATCAACAAGCAGCCGGTGAACAGCGACGACGACTTCCGCAAGATTTCGCAGGGCCTGAAGAGCGGACAGGATGTCGTGTTCCTGGTGCGTCAAGGCCGCGGCCGTAACCAGGGAACCATTTTCCTGGGCGGGACGCTGCCCTAGCCGGCTGAAGAGCGGTAAGTCCCGACGATCGCCTGAGGGCAGGTAAGGGGAAGGCCTGAGGCGTCGCGGAAATTGATACCGAGAAGGGGCGGGACGCGAGTGCACCCACTTTAGTGCATACGCTACCCGCCCTCTTTTTGCGCTTTGTTGAATCAATCATTTACATCGAGGCAGCTTGAGTGCTGCTGGAAGGCTTCCAAGTACATGGCCGTCGGTGCCGTGGGCGGGTGGCGGCGCTTTGTGCTTGAATCATGCTGACACCGGCGAATACAATTCCGGCTCCGGCCGATATCGCGAGGTGAAGTTTGAAGACCAACCGGAACTGTCTTCTCAGTATGTCTCTGTGCCTGTTGATGATGACGGGCATGGCATACGCTAAGGCGCCTCCGAAGTCCGCGAAATCGAAGAAGCACCACGCTGCCCGGTCGCACAAGGCGAAGAAGCGTGGGCAGCAGGCCATGGACGCGTCGCGCGTGCGCGAGATCCAGGCGGCCTTGATCCGGGAGAAGTTCCTGGACGGGCAGGCGAATGGCGTGTGGGACCAGCGCTCCAAGGACGCCATGCAGCGCTTTCAGGGCGCCAACGGATGGCAGACGAAAATGGTGCCCGATTCACGGGCGCTCATCAAGCTCGGGCTGGGACCCGACCACGCAGACTTGATCAACCCGGAGACGGCGGCCACGTCGTTCATTCCCGGCGGCGGCAGCAG
The DNA here is from genome assembly GCA_963797035.1 of Terriglobia bacterium. Lineage (GTDB taxonomy): Bacteria > Acidobacteriota > Terriglobia > Terriglobales > Acidobacteriaceae > JAIQGF01. The sequence goes on along the minus strand of CAWCOC010000011.1, from coordinate 61,861 downwards.
CCTGGCGCAGAGATAGCCCTTAGTCCTCACTCCCCCCTTGCAAAATACGGAAGCGGTTGACCGGCGACGACGGCGCGCGGGTTGTCGTGGGTGAGCGCGCGGGCGAGGTCCTGACTATAGCTGCGGCTGACCAGGTCGCGGGCGGCAGACAGGATGGGCGGCCGATGATCAACGCTATGAGAGTCGGTGGCGATGATGTGAACCGCCTCGCGGTCCAGCAGCCAGCGCGCTACTTTCTGCGCTTTCTCACCCCACGCCCCGGTAATGGCTGAGGCGGTCACTTGCACCGCGCAGCCCAGTTGCGTCCAGTGCAGCACGCGTTGCGGGTTGCGCTGCAGCACCCGATTGCGCTCCGGATGGGTGATGATCGGGACCAGGCCGCGAGTGAGCAGATCTTCCAGTTCGTCGTTCACCGAGAGCGGCACGGAGACGTCGCTGAATTCCACCAGCAGGTAGGGCGTGTCCTCGATGGTATAGCGATGCGGGGTTGCGCTCAGGCTCTCCAGGTTCTCCCGTGAAAAATGAAAATCGCAGCCCAGGCTGAGCCGGGGACGGTTGCCGGTTCGCTGGCGCAGTTCGTCGAGAACGCCGCGGAGCCAAGCGCGGTCGTAGGAAAACCGCCCGTTGGCATGCGGGGTAGCGACCATGTGCTCGATGCCATCCTGCGCCGCCATTTGGCACATGTGCACCGACATTTCCCAGGAGCTGGAGCCGTCGTCCACTTCCGGAAGAATATGGCTATGAATGTCGACCATGCGCTGCTCAGCATTTAAACAGATTCAAAGCGGGAGCGACAATGCCGCTGTATGTGGCACACAGCCTGCCCTGAGCGAAGTCGAAGCGCGCCCTCGCGTGTGGGTGTAGCCGGCCCTTCCCACGCCAGCGCGCATCGATCCCTAGCGAACCTCCCGAAGAAGGACTGCCGTTCAAAAACGAGATTTCAACAGAGTCGGCAATTGCACTTGCTGCTTTTCCCGAGGTTGAAAATGCTAAAGTAACCAAGCACCTCCGTAATGACCACCGCCACGACATCGCAGCGGCACCACTCTCCAAGCACTCTGACGCTTGACGAATTCGTCCCGTCTGAACTCACTAACCTCCGCGATCCCCAAAGGGATATCCCTCGTATAGCAAAGGACCCGAAGCTAACGGCGTTAATCGATTCGATCCTTCCACGTATCCCTACCGTTCACGATCTCCACCGTGCCGATGCACGCAAGAGACTCGTCGACATTCCGTCCGAATCGGTGCACTTGGCTATTACTTCTCCTCCATACTGGACGCTGAAAACCTACCGCCAGTCAGAAGGCCAGCTCGGCTTCGTTACCGATTACGAGAAATTCCTGACCGAACTCGACAAAATTTGGCAAGAATGTCGTCGCGTGCTCGTTCCCGGCGGTCGCCTCATTATCGTTGTTGGTGATGTCTGTTTGTCGCGTCGTGCCAACGGTGGACGGCACATGGTGATGCCGTTACACGCTTCCATTCAAGAGCACTGCCGAATGATCGGTTTTGATAATCTCGCGCCTGTTTTTTGGTACAAGATCGCAAACGCCAAATATGAGGTTGAGAATGGTTCTTCAGGGTTTTTGGGAAAGCCGTATGAACCGAATGCAGTAGTAAAAAATGACATCGAGTACATTCTCATGGAGCGCAAGTACGGTGCGTACCGCAAACCGTTGGTGAGTACTCGCGTGTTAAGCGTTATTAGCGCCGCCAACCATCAGAAATGGTTCCAGCAGATTTGGTCAGACGTTACTGGTGCTTCCACCAAAGATCATCCTGCACCATTTCCGCTCGAACTGGCCACTCGGTTGGTCAGAATGTTCAGTTTTGTTGGCGACACCGTTCTCGACCCTTTTCTTGGTACCGGAACAACCAGCCTCGCTGCCGCTTTGTCGGGCCGCAACAGTATCGGTGTCGAATTGGATGAACATTATTTTGATATGGCGGTCGCTCGGCTCGCCAACGGTACCGATCGTTTATTTGGAGCCGTTCAGGTCAATACCCACATGCGCGGGAAATCGTCTTCGTCCAAGCGACACCATCAATCGCCAGCCTGACCACTAGCGCGGCCCGAATCTCTTTCCGTACAAACTACAAAGTGTTTCTAGAAAACTGTCGTAGTGGATCGGATTACCACGCTGTGGCGCCAGCTCGTCAGCGACGAGTTTCGCGGGATGTTGGCCATCGTAATTCACAACTATGACGGCGAGCGCTTCTGGTTGGTCGTTCGGATCATTTGCTGACGACCGCAGCGGGATGTCTGCAAATATTTTGACGGTCTCCTTTATCACTCTTTGCATGTCAAATTTCGGACGCACCAAACCCTTCGCAAACGAATCGGGATTTTCGTACGTCGGGCAGCAGTTGATAATTACAATGGCGGTGGCAATGCAGTCAGCGCGATGATTGTGGAGATGATTGCAGTAAGCAATTAAATCTCCATAGCGATTCCATCTCGCCTTGCCGTGTGCCGTCATGATCGTCTTGTTCTCAACTGCGGCCCGAACGGCTCCCGGACTTAGACCTTGCTCTGCAAACACTAGGTCAACGTTTCGTGATGCCACTCGGGTACGAACATCTGCGTTCTTGATCGGTTGTAGCTGCTCGGAGGAAATGTCTTTCGCCAAGGCGCGACAGTTGTCGTGAAGGTCGGCAACCACGAAATCTGCGAGGGCATTAGAGTTCATCTGCGACCTCGGGTTGAATCCGAGATGCGCGTTCATCCAATCGACATAAGCCTCGGGCGCTCGCATACTGCAGACTACGCGGAGTCGCCTAGTCTACCTGTTGACTACCTGAGCACATCGTAGAATCGCGAGGAGTCAAAACTCCGCTATAGCATGGGTGATTCACTATAAACTTCGAATCGTTTCTGCGCGATCTCGCCGAAAGATTCACTGATGATCTTTCCTCTGCGGGCCTGCCGTTCGCCAGCCTGCCGAGCGAAGTTCGATTTACGCATTATGAATGGGGCGGAAAGGTTTTGTCGCAACGCGCAAAGGATGAGAGATCGAGCAGAACGAGCCGGATTTCCGCAACCTCAGACGACATCGCGGGACGCCTCGCTTCAGTCGCAATAGCAACTCCGTATGCTCTTCTGTGGGAAGCCTTTGCAGATACCCGTGCAAACCCTGGTCCCCTTGTCGTATCTGACTTCCTTAAGCGATTCGGTATCGACAGTTGCTGGGATAAGATGGCTGCGAAAACACCAAACACTCCAGGCACACTACGTACGCAGCTAGAGAGTTTCATACTGCTACGTAATGAGTGTGCTCATACTGGGACCGCGACGACTATTCCGCTTCCTAGTGACTTGCGTGGTTTTTGCGATCAGCTTTCTACCCTCGGGACAGCGATGGTCGGGGTCTTGGAAGACCACATGGCCTCGCTCTAGCCTATCCCTCCGGATAGCCAAGCTTTCGCCGGAAGCCGTGGAGAATATTCAGTTTCCCTCTGTGCCTAGCGCCTCTCGGGGGAGCGATTCTTCGTTCTCATTTCGTTTACCGCACCGCAAGAAATTTCAAAAAACCCTTGACGATCACAGACACGCTCACCTCATTTGCGCTAGCCTGATTTCGCCTGGGCAGGGGGCAATGAGGTTACGTGTGCCTGTCCAGGTCTCTTCGCCCGCCTCTCCTCACCCCGGGACCCAATTCACATCGCCCTTTCTCTCTTACCGCTTTCAAGGCAAGCTCGCGCAGCGAGCGCCAGGTCGTTACCCAAGCCCGCTTCAGCGGTCGACAGAAGCCGTCGACCGTCGACCAACCCCAGCCCCCAGGTTACCTGCCGATTTCCCAGGTTACCTGGGCTTATCTCGTTCATTCCAAACACCACCCCCCGGGAGGGGGTATTAACCTATGCGCGTTGCCAAATGCGCGCATCGCTCGGGATGACACCACTAAATTTTCAAGCCGAATGGAGAAAGCCGAGCCCCGCAGTCCCGGCCGAGGGCTCACTTGTAGTGCTCGCGCAGGTAGTCGGCCATGCCTGCGTAGGCCTTCGCCAGCGTGGGCTCGTCGGGAAGGAAGACGATACGGAAGTGCCGCGTGCCCGGCTTCTGGCCGAAGCCGCTGCCATGCACTACCAGCACCTGCTTCTCGGTAAGCACACCCTTGACGAAGTCGAGATCGTCACCGGGAATATCGAGCCTGGGAAAAGCGTAGAACGTTCCCTTGGGCGCGACGCAGCTCACGCGCGGGGTGGAGTTCGCCCACTGCAGAGTCAGGTCGCGGCGGCGGCGCAGCTTGCCGTTCATCTCTTGCAGGTGGTCCTGCGGGCCTTCCAGCGCCGGCTTGATGGCGTACTGCATGGGCGCGTTGGCGCACAGGCGGGCGCGCAGCAGCTTGTGAATGCCTTCGATGTAGGGCCGGAGCGCGTCCTTGGGGCCGCTGCAGATGGCCCATCCGATGCGCCATCCCGGCGCCAGGTAGGGCTTCGACAAGCCGCTGAAGGTGATGACCGGAACATCGGGCGCCAGCGAGGCGAGCGAGATGTGCTCGACATCGTCGTCGAGGATGAGCTTGTCGTAAATCTCGTCGGCCAGAATGACCAGGTTGCGCTTGCGCGCCAGGTCGCAGATGGCTTCCAGCTTCTGGCGTGAGTAGACCGCGCCGGTAGGATTATTGGGATTGATGACCACGATGCCGCGCGTCCGGGGCGTGATCTTGGCCGCCATCTCCTCGATGTTCGGCTCCCAGTTCTGCTCCTCGTCGAGATAGTAAGCGTTGATGGGACTATCGAGCTTGGCCAGCACCGCGGAGTAGAGCGGATATTCGGGGGCGGGAGTGAGCACGTCTTCGCCGGGATTGCACAGCGAGGTGAGGCAGAGCTCCACGCCTTCGCTGACGCCGGCGGTGACGAAGATGCTTTGCACGTTGCGGATGCCGCGGCGCTCCGCCTCGCCGCCGATGGCCTGGATGGCTTCATTGACGCCGAGCGAGGGGGCATAGCCGTTGTGGCCGGCGCGCATGGCGCGGTGGACGGCCTCGATAAGGTGCGGCGGCGTGGCGAAATCGAACTTCAGCGGGTCGCCGATATTGAGCGGCAGGATCTTCTTGCCGGTCTTGGCGACTTCGTCGGCGAGCACGGCCAGGTCGCGGATGGCGTAGCGGACGTTTTCCAGCCGCAACGCGGCCAGGATTTCGCGGGCTTGAGTGGTCATGGGCATGGCGTTTTCCGGAAGTACGATTGTAGCTGATTGCAGCTCCAGCATTCAGTAACTCGGTAACTCAGTACCTCAGTCCTCTGGAGTTCCGGGATACTGAATTACTGACGTACCGACATACTGGGCTACTGAGTTACTGAGGTGGAGTTACCCTCACATTCGAGCGTGATGGGCAGCGTTTTCCTGCCGCAGCCAATCGCGTACACTTTTCTGCTGCATTTTCGCGGAGAACGCATGCGAAGCTTCGAAAGCCTGGACGAAAAGGAAATTCTCGCGCTGGCCATTTCGCTCGAGGAGGAAGATGAGCGGATCTATGCCGACTTTGCCGAGGGACTGCGGGAAAACTTTCCCGCCTCGGCGGCGGTGTTCGACGGCATGCGGCAGGAAGAGGCGGGACATCGCCGGCGGTTGATCGAGTTGTTCAAGGAAAAATTTGGCGACCACATTCCGCTGATCCGGCGGCAGGACGTGAAGGGGTTCGTCAACCGGCGGCCGGTATGGCTGGTGCGCCCGCTCGGCCTGGACACGGTGCGCAACCAGGCGGAAGCGATGGAGGTGGAGACCCGCCAGTTCTACCTGCGCTCGGCGGCGCGCAGCCGCGATGCCAGCATCCGCCAATTGCTCGACGACCTGGCGGAGGAGGAGCTCTCACACGAACAACGCGCCGAAGAGCTGGAGCGGACCAAGCTGACCGCCGACACGCGGCATAAAGAAGAAGAGGCGCGGCGGCGCTTGTTCGTGCTGCAAATCGTGCAACCCGGGCTGGCGGGGCTGATGGACGGGTCGGTGTCGACCCTGGCGCCGGTGTTCGCCGCCGCCTTCGCCACCAAGAGCACGCACGACGCCTTCGCCGTGGGTTTGGCGGCGTCGATCGGCGCCGGCATCAGCATGGGATTCGCGGAAGCGCTCTCCGACGATGGCAGCCTGACCGGCCGGGGACATCCCTGGATGCGCGGCCTGATATGCGGACTGATGACCGCCCTGGGCGGCATCGGACACACGCTGCCGTTTTTGATTCCGTCGTTCCACGCCGCGCTGCTGGCGGCGATCATTGTCGTGATTGTGGAGCTGTCGATCATCACCTGGGTACGCCACCGTTACATGGAAAGCCCGTGGGTGTCGGCGTCGCTGCAGGTGGCCATGGGCGGGGCGCTGGTGTTCGCCGCCGGCGTGCTGATCGGGAGTTCGTAGTCCCCAGTCGTTCGTCGCGAAGCTTTGTATCCAGCGACACGCCGGCAACATCTCATACCCGACCTGAGGAGGCCGTAATGGCAATTTCGCAATCGTTGCTGCCGGAATTCGAGATGGAGATGGCCAACACGCGCAAGACGCTGGAGCGCGTGCCCGACGAGAAGTTTGACTGGAAGCCCCACGCCAAGTCCGGCTCCATGGGTTGGCTGGCAGGGCATTTGGCGAACCTGCCAAGCTGGGCCGTGATGGCCTTGCAGCAGGATTCGCTCGACGTCGCGCCCGCCGGGGGACAGCCATGGAAGCTGCCGGAAATCAAGAACCGCAAGCAGGCGCTGGACGTGTTCGACCAGAACGTGGCCGACGCCAAGAAGGGAATCGCCGCCGCCAGCGATGAGCAATGGATGAAGCCGTGGTCGCTGCTGAAGACCGGCCAGACCATCATGACCATGCCGAAGATCGTGGTGCTGCGCTCCTTCGTGCTCAACCACATCATCCATCACCGGGCGCAGATGGGGGTGTATTTGCGGCTGAACGATATTCCGGTGCCGTCGATTTACGGGCCGAGCGCGGACGAAGGAGCGTTCTGAAGTCAGAAGTTAGAAATCAGACGTAAACATAAGGGCCGCAGGATCGCGGCCTTTTACATCTTCGGCGGACACAGCAGTGGGATGACTTCGCGCCGGTTTCGGCGATAAATCCGGAAATCAGAATCGACGGTAATGACCACGTGCCGGGGAAAGAGTTCGCTCATTCGAATGATGCACAGATCGGCCAGGTCAGGTTGCCGGTCAGCGTAGCGGGTGGCGAGTTCGCGTAATTGGAGAAGGTTGCGGAGCAGGTCGAAGGCGGGCCGCACCAGGTTTGCTTCCACGAGTTGCAGCACGAGGTTCGCGGAGCGCAGCTTGTATGCGGCCTCGGCAAGCACGGCATCGCAGGTTAACGCGGGTGGCGTAATTCGCGCCGCAGCATCCAAGGCCCAGCCGTGGTGAGTGTCGTCGGAGTGCGCGAAGGCAACGATGAAGCCGCTGTCAGCGATGGTGTTCATCAGCGGCTGAAGCCTTTGCGCGTCGAGAGATCTGGCGGCAGACCCTTGATCTTGCCCGCCAGCCGCAAATACGGACGCGCATCCTGCTCTTGCCTTGCCCGCTGCAGTTGTTCGCGAACGATGCGTCCGACCGGCACACCGCTTCGGCGCGCCACGTCGGCCAGCCACTCGGCCAGGTCCTCCGGCAAACGGACTGTGATCGTATTACTCATTTGACAGAAGTGTAACACAGGCCATGCGGGCGCAAGGAAAAACCCGGCCAAGGGCGGCCGGGCTAAGTTCTTTTCACAGTGATTTTGAGCAAGCAGGCGCCGAAACTCAAAACGGAAACTCGAAACTATTCCGGCCGGTCGATCTGGGCGCGCTGCAGCTTGTCGCTGTAATCCACGTAGACCGACTTCCACTCGGTGTAGAACTCGATGGCGCCCAGTCCGCCTTCGCGGTGGCCGTTGCCGGTGGCCTTGGTGCCGCCGAAGGGCAGGTGGACCTCGGCGCCGATGGTGGGCGCGTTGATGTAGGTGATGCCGGCGAACAGGTCGCGCATCGCCCGGAAGGCGCGGTTGACGTCGCGGGTGTAGATGGCGCTGGACAGGCCGTACTGCACGCCGTTGGCGATCTCGATGGCGTCTTCCAAGTCTTCGCAGGGAAGGATGGAAACCACCGGGCCGAAAATTTCCTCCTGCGCAATTCTCATGCGGCGGTCGACGTCGCCGAACACGGTGGGCTCCAGGAACCAGCCGTACTTGTAGAGGCCGCTATCGAGGCGGTGCCCGCCGCAAAGCAGCTTGGCGCCTTCCGACTTGCCGATCTCGATGTAGTTGAGGTCGGTTTCCAACTGCGATTTGTTGACCGCCGGACCCATCTCGACGGTTTCGTCCAGGCCGTTTCCGACCTTGAGCTTTTTGGCGCGCTCCACGTAGCGGCTGACGAACTCGCTGTACACGCCCTTCTGCACGATGATGCGGCTGGTGGCGGTGCAGCGCTGTCCGGTGGTGCCGAACCCGCCCCACAGGCCGCCTTCCAGCGCCAGGTCGAGATTGGCGTCGTCGAGCACGATCATCGGGTTCTTGCCGCCCAGCTCCAGCGAGCAGCGCTTGAAGCTCTTGGCGCAGGATTCGCCGACGATGCGGCCGACATCGCTGGAGCCGGTGAGCGAGACGGCGCGAATTTCAGGATGCTCGGTGAGCGGCGCGCCAATCTTCGATCCGAAGCCGGAGACGATGTTGACCACGCCGGAGGGAACACCGGCGTCCACCAGCGTCTGCACGAAGTTGAAGACCGAGAGCGGCGTATCTTGCGCCGGCTTGATGATGCAGGTATTGCCGGCAACCAGGGCGGGGAACAGCTTCCACGACGGGATCGCCATGGGAAAATTCCAGGGCGTGATCATGGCGCAGATGCCGACCGGAAATCGCGCCGCCATGGCCCACTTGTTGGGCAGTTCGGAGGGTACGGTGGCGCCAAACATGCGCCGTCCTTCGCCCGCCATGTAGAAGCCGGTGTCGATGGCTTCCTGGACGTCGCCGCGGGTTTCCTTGATGATCTTGCCCATCTCGCGGGTCATGTCGCGGGAGTAGTCTTCCTTGCGCTCGACCAGCATCTGCGCCGCGGTGTAGAGGATTTCGGCGCGGCGGGGAGCGGGGACGAGCCGCCACTTTTTGAACGCCTGGCCGGCGGCGTCGACGGCGGCCTCGACGTCGGCTTTTCCGGATTTCTGAAACACCCCGACCACGTCGCGGGTGTCGGCGGGGTTGATGTTCTCAAAGGTCTCGCCGGTGGAAGCTTCCACCCACTCGCCGCCGATAAGGTTTTTGAAAATCCTGGCTGTCGAAACTTTGCTGATCGCGTCAGTGTCCGTGGCCATGGCTCAGCGCCTCCCAAGAGGATAAGTGCAAACTATTCATCGTATCCGGGGCGCCGGAGGTCAGGCAAGTGCGGCTAAGTAGCCGGCTGGGGAGGGCCGGTTTCAGCTTAGTGGAGGGGGAGAAGATGACCGAGGGTCAACTCCCGAAGGGAGTGCATCTCCAGTTAATCACCTATTTGCGACGGTTATTGCATGTGGTACTCTCGCCGCGTTACCCCAAATCCTACAATTTAGTTCGCGCGTGCCACAGAAACACAGAGCGGGAATCCAGGTCCGGTGGAGAACCGTCACCTATCGCAGCGTGCTGCTGGCGATTCTGGTGGCGGTGACGCTGTTTTCGATTGTCCTGTACATTCTCTTTCCCGAACAAAGCAAATCGTTTGCGGCCAAGGCGGGCACCAGGTTCAGCGACTGGCTGGGCGAAAAAGGCGGGCGGCCGACGGGCAAAGCCGGGCAGCAATCGGCCAGCTTCACCGCCATTGACGGCACGGTGCGGGTGAAGAAGGCGAACAGCAACACCTGGATCAACGCCCAGTTCAACGTTCCCCTGGAAAAGGGCGACGTGGTGCAGACCTCCAACGAGGGCATCGCCAAAGTTGTATTCGCGGACAATACCAACTACACCATCAAGCAGGATTCGCTGATCGTGATCCAGGAAAACTCCACCAACACCGCGCAGCAAACCCAGGTGGCGGTGGAGTTGACCACCGGCACCGTGGACCTGTCTACGTCGTCGTACACCCACGGTTCGAAGAGCCAGGTGATCCTGGGCGGGGCGACCGCATCCATCGCGGCCGACAGCACGGCGCTGGTGCACAACGATCCGCGGGCCGACCAGCATGAACTGCTGCTGAAAAAAGGTTCCGGCGTGGTGGCGCGCGGCTCCGAGGTGGTGAAGCTGGGCGAGTACGAAAGCGTGGTCTTCAAGACGACCGAGAAAAAGATGACCAAGCTGAAGCAGTTGGCGCCGCCGACCCTGATCGCGCCCGCCAACGTGGCCCCCATTTTCGTGAGCCCGCAGGGCGGCGGGGTGGTGGATTTCAGCTGGTCGGCGGTGTCGGATGCGTCGGTGTATCACATGCGCATCTCGCGCAACCCCTATTTTTCCTCCACCGTGTTCGACAAAAAAGTGCCGATCGCGCAAACCAAGGTGCCGGGGCTGGCGGCCGGGGCCTACTACTGGACGGTGCAATCGGTGCGCGCCGATGGCAAGGAGTCGGTGGAGAGCGAGAAGAACCGCTTTACCGTGATTGCCAAAGGAAGCGAAGGGGTGGAGATCCCGCTGGAGCTTTCGCCCTTCGTCCAGCACGGGCACGTGATCGAGGTGAAAGGCAAGACCGAGCGCAACGCGCGCGTGATGGTGAACGGGACGGAGGTGCCGGGGGTGCGCGACGACGGTTCCTTTTTCTTTTTCACCGCGCCCCTGCCCAACGGCGAAAACGTGATTACGGTGACGGCGCAGAACGCCAAGGGCGGCGTGAAGACCATGCAGAAGAAGCTGGTGATCCAGTGAGGTCCGGCTGGTTCCCGATGGCACGCGGGTGGGGGAGCATACGGAGAATCACTGGAGGGCTGCGACTTTAGTTCCACCGAAGCTGGTGCACATCGAATAAAATCAAGCTCGTCGGCCAGGGATTTCCGGACATTCCAGAGACGAGCACAGGTTAGAGAGACGAAGTATGTCAACCAACGGATTCCATCCCACTACGCGCTTCCACAACATCCGGTCGCTGTTCAGCATGTTCTCCAGCGACCTGGCCATCGACCTGGGCACGGCGAACACGCTGGTGTACGCGCGCGGCAAAGGCATCGTGGTCAATGAGCCGTCCATCGTGGCCATCAACAAGAACACCGGGGAAGTGGAGGCGGTGGGAAAGGAAGCCAAGGAGATGCTGGGCCGGACCCCGGGCAACATCGTGGCCATCAAGCCGATGAAGGACGGAGTGATCGCCGACTTCAAGGTCACGGAAAAGATGTTGAACTACTTCATCCAGAAGGCGCACAACCGCAAGATGCTGGTGCATCCGCGGATCGTGATCGGCGTGCCCAGCGAGATCACGCAGGTGGAGAAGCGCGCCGTGATGGATTCGGCGTATCGCGCCAAGGCCAGCGAAGTCCATTTGGTGGAGCAGGCGATGGTGGCCGCCATCGGCGCCGGCTTGCCCATCACCGAACCGAGCGGCAACATGATCGTGGACATCGGCGGCGGCACCACCGACATCGCCGTCATCTCCCTGAGCGGCATCGTGTACTCGCGCTCGGTGCGCATGGCCGGCAACCAGATGGACGAAGCGGTGATGAATTTCCTGAAGCGCAAGTACAACCTGCTGATCGGAGAGCGCACGGCGGAGCAGATCAAGATCGAGATCGGCAGCGCCTATCCGCTGGACAAGCCGCTGACCATGGAAATCAAGGGCCGCAACCTGATCGAGGGCGTGCCCAAGACGATCACCGTGGACGACAGCGAAATACGCGAGGCGCTGAGCGAGTGCGTGGCCACCATCATGAACGCCATCCGGGTGGCGCTGGAGCGCACACCGCCGGAGTTGAGCGCCGATATCAGCGACCGCGGCATTGTGCTGACCGGCGGCGGGGCGCTGCTGAAGAATTTGGACAAGCGCATCCGCGAAGAGACCGGTCTGCCGGTTTCCATCGCCGACGACCCGCTGTGCAGCGTGGTGCTGGGCACCGGCAAAATGCTCAGCGACTTCAAGCTGCTGCGCAAGATTTCGCTGGAGTAGTGGACGATCCCTCCCGTGGGCCGGCGCAAGAATTGGCCGCAGATTTCACGAGGGGCGGCACAAGTGGAAGACTTATCTTGATTGATCTGTGCTCATCAGCGTTCATCAGCGGCCCAATGTCTTGCTGAAAGCTGATGGCTGACAGCTGAGAGCTAAGCAGTGGAAAACATCATCAACCGCCACCGCAACCTGACCGTCCTGGCGGTGGTATTGTTTGCGCAAATCCTCGGGCTGGCGGTGCAGGTCAAGAGAGGGACGGACCACGGCACCTCGCGGCTGATCCGCATCTGGGCGGTTTCCGCCATCACTCCCTTCGAAAAAGCGGTGGTCTACAGCAGCCGCTGGACGTCCGACACCTGGCACAACTACCTCTACCTGCGCGGAGTGCGTGCCCAGAACCGGCAACTGCGGGAGGAGATCGAGCGCCTGCGGCTGGAGCAAGTGCGCATGGCGGAGGATGCCGGCCAGGGGCGCCGCCTGCAAACCCTGCTCGGGTTCAAGGAAGAATTCATTTCGCAGACCATGGCGGCGCAGGTGATCAGCACCACGGGCAGCGAATTTTCGCGCGGCATTTTCATCGACAAGGGGGCGCGCGACGGGATCAAGCCGGACATGCCGGTGGTGACGCCGGATGGCATTGTGGGCAAGGTGTTTCGCGTGTATCCGTCGTCGTCGCTGGTGCTGCAGGTGAACGATCCCTCCAGCGGCGCGGGCGTGATCCTGGAAAAATCGCGGCTGCAGGGCATCTTGAAGGGCTCGGCGACCGGACAGACCTTCCTGGCCAACATCATGGCCGATGAAAAGATCGAGCCGGGCGAGCGCATCCTGACCAGCGGCGGCGATCGCGTCTATCCCAAGGGCATGACGGTGGGCACCGTGTCGCGGGTGAATCCTGCCGGCACCTTCCTCAACGTGGAGGTGAAACCTTCGGCGCAACTGAACCGGCTGGAAGAGGTGTTGGTCATCACCAAGACGGTGGAGCGGTCGCCGGAGCCGAACGACGCGAAGGGGTCGATCCGGGCGATCGATATTCTCGCCGACCGCCTGCCCTCGGTGCCGCCGCCCAAACCGGAAGCGGCCAAGCCCGCGTCGCAAGCCAAGCCCGAGCCGGCTGCGCAAACCATTCCTCCCGCCAAGCCCAAGGCAGCACCGGCGCCGCAAGCGGCCCTTCCCGCGGAAACAGCAAAACCGGCGGCCAGCAAGATTCAGCAGCCGGAGGTCGCCCAGAAGACTCCCGCCAAGCCGGTCGGCGAACCCGCCAAGCCGGAAAATTCAGCAAAGGAAACGCCTCGCTAGTGGCTGCCCCCACCCTTTCCCGAGAGCAGATTGAGGTTTACCGGTTTCCGGTGGCGGTGGCATTGGCGGTGCCGGTGCTGGCGCTGCTGCTGCAGCGTTTCTTGCCGCTGCTGTTTCCCGCGACCGCGATGTTCGACCTGCCCTTGCTGGTCACCATTTATTTTGCGGTGGCGCGGCGCAACCAGATCAGTGGACTGCTGACCGGGGGCGTGATCGGGTTGATCCAGGACAGCCTGACGCACCAGCCGATCGGGCTCTACGGGATTGCCAAGACGGTGGTGGGCTACGCGGCGTCGTCGCTGGGGGTGAAGCTGGATGTCGACAATCCGGGCTCGCGGCTGCTGATGGTATTTGGCTTTTACCTGCTGCACCAGTTGATTTACCTGGCGGCTGCCCGCGGCCTGGCGGGAGAGATGCTGTACTGGCGCTGGGGACACCAGGTCATCGCCGCGGTGGCGAACGCGGTGGTGGCCCTGGTACTGTACGCGGCGCTGGACCGATTCAGAAACCGGACGTAAGGCTTCAAGCTGCAGGCGCCCAGTTCCGCTGCTAGACTTGAGGTACACGGAAAAAGGAGAAGGGCCCGGGAATATGCCGCTGGGACGCGACGAAAAAGTTCCGCAACTCCGGCTCACGGCCGTGCAATACGGCATTCTCGGCATTTTTCTGGTCCTGGTGTTCGGGCTGTGGCGGCTGCAGGTGGTGGGCAGCGAGTATTACGTGCAGATGGCGGAAAAGAACCGCATCCGCAACGTTCCCATCCTGGCGCCGCGAGGCAAGATCCTGGACCGTGAAGGGCGCATCATTGTCGACAATTACCCGTCGTTTTCCGCGCTGCTGCTGCGCGACGCCAGCCGCAATGTGCTGAACGACGCCAACGCCATCGCCGCCGGGCTGCACATGGACCCCGACGAAGTGCGCGACCGGGTGAAGAAATTCGCGTTCACGCCGCAGTACCAGCCCATCTTCCTGAAAGACGACATTACGCCCGACGAGCTGGCGTTCATCGAATCGCACCGCAACGAACTGCCGGAGCTGGACACCATCATCGCCAACCGGCGGCTGTATCCCAAGGGTGGCTTCCTGGCGCACCTGATCGGGTACGTGGGCGAGGTCAGCGAAGACATGCTGAATTCGCCGCAGTACGAGTTCTACAACGCCGGCGACGTGGTCGGGCGGTCGGGCGTCGAACTATCGTACAACGATCTATTGATGGGCAAGAACGGCTTCCGGCGGGCGCTGGTGAACAGCCGCGGCAAGGAAGTGGGACGCCTGGACGAGACCCCGGCGGTGCCCGGCAAGCAGCTCAAGCTGACGGTGGACATCGACCTGCAAATCGCCGCCGAGGAGGCGCTGGGCGACAAGAACGGGGCCATCGTGGCCATGGACCCGCGCAACGGCGAGATCCTGGCGATGGTGAGCCGGCCGATTTTTGATCCCAACTCGTTCGCCGTCCGGATCACCCGCAAGGACTGGAACCGGCTGGTGACCGACGATGATCACCCGCTGTTGAACAAGGCCATCCAGGCGCAGCTCGCTCCCGGCTCCACCTTCAAGATCATCATGGCGACGGCCGGCCTGCAGGAGGGAGTTGCGCAGACGATGCACGTGAACTGCACCGGCGGCGGCACCTTCTATGGCCGCTATTTCAGGTGCTGGATCACGGCGCAGCACCGCATCCACGGCGTGGTGGACATTCGCAAGGCAATCTACCAATCCTGCGACACCTTCTTCTACACGCTGGCGGAAAAGCTGGGCATCGACCGCATCGCGAAGTATGCCACCGCCTTCGGGCTGGGCCAGAAAACGGGGATCGACCTGCCGGGCGAGGTTTCCGGCGTGATGCCGTCCGAAGAGTGGAAGATCAAGAACTTCAAGCAGAAGTGGTTTGTCGGCGAGACCATCTCGGTGGGCATCGGGCAGGGCGCGGTGGCGGCTACGCCCATCCAGCTGGCGCGGGCCATCGGGGCCATTACCAGCGATGGCGTTTTGCGCCGCCCCCACGTCGTGTTTCCGGACGAGATGCCGGCGCAACTGAAGCCGGCCGCGTTCCGGGAGAGCACCACGGTGGCGATCGATCCCGTCAACTGGGAAACCATCACCGACGCCATGGCGCTGGTCCCCACTCCCGAGGGCACCGCGGGCAGCGCGCACCTGGATGGAATCGACTTTGCCGGCAAGACGGGCAGCGCCCAGACCATGAGCAACGCGCTGGCGCAGCGCCTGGGACACAGCCACTCCATGAAAGACAATGCGTGGTTCGTGGGCGTGACGCCGCGCCGCAACCCGGAGCTGGTGGTGGCGGTGTTGTTTGAAGGCGGCGAGCACGGCCAGTTCGCGGCCCGCATGGCGGCGCAGGTGGTGAAGGCGTATATCACCAAGCAGCGCGGCAAGGAAACCAAGATGGCGGCCGCGCCGGGCATGCAGCCGGGCGTGGCCGCAGCGGCGTCAATGGTGGCGTCACAGAAGGCGGCCACCCGGCAAGGACCGGATTCCGTGGAGATGGCCGGCTTCTGGGGTATTCCCGATCCCGACGGCGACGGCGGCGACGGCATGCGGGGCGCGCGCATCCGGATTGACCTTGATACGAAAAAGGCGCCGATTGCGGCGGTGGTGCATTAACCGAAACCTATAACGCGAAACTCGCAACGCGAAACTCGAAACTGCTTTGAAACGCTACATCTCATTCCGCGACTTTGATTGGGTCCTGCTGGGATTCGTGCTGGCGATCTGCGCCGCCGGCATCCTGGAGATCTACAGTGCGACCGTGGGCACCAAGTTCGCCGGCGCGCACATCCGCCAGGTCTACTGGGTGCTGGGTGGGCTGTTTGTCATGTTCATCGTCAGCCGCGTCAACTACCACGTGCTCATCGACCAGGTGCCGTGGATGTACGTGGTGTCGGTGGTGTCGCTGGTTTCGGTCTTGCTGTTCGGGCAGAGATACCTGGGAGCGCGGCGCTGGATCAAGATCGGCGGCGGCGTGCATATCCAGCCCTCGGAGTGGGTGAAGCTGATTCTGATCCTGGCGGTCGCCAAGTATTTTGCCGACGCCCGGCAGCGGGAGTGCACCGTGGGGGACATCCTTAAGGCGGGGCTTCTGGTGGGCATCCCCATGCTGATGGTGCTGGCGCAACCCGATTTGGGGACCTCGCTCACCTACCTGCCGATCGCGTTGATGGGGCTGTTTCTAGGCGGGCTGCGCTTCAAGCACGCCATGGCCATCCTGCTGCTGGGGGCGATGATGGCGCCGGTGGCCTGGCACGTCCTGAAGCCCTACCAACGGGAGCGGCTCACCAGCTTCATGCAACCGGAGGCGGATTATCACGGCTCAGGCTACCAGGTGATTCAATCGCTGATTGCCGTGGGATCGGGGGGAATCTGGGGTAAGGGGATCGGCCATGGCACGCAAATCCAGGGATCGTTTCTGCCGGTGCCGCAAACCGACTTTATTTTCGCGGCCTACGCCGAAGAACACGGATTTGTCGGTGCGCTGGCCATCCTGCTGCTATACTTCATAGTGCTGATGCGATTGGTCCAGAATGCCCAAACGGCGCCGGACCGGTCAGGTACGTTTGTCGTCATGGGTGTGGTGGCGGTGATCACCTTCCACATCCTGGTCAACATCGGCATGGTGGTCGGATTTATGCCGGTCACCGGAATACCCTTGCCGCTGATGAGTTATGGCGGCTCGTCCGTACTGTTCACATTCCTGGCGCTCGGCATCGTGATGAACATTCGCATGCGTCGGTTCGTGAACTGAGCGGAAAAGCAGTGAACCGCGTTTCGCGGCATCGTTGCGATGCGGAAACGCGAACAGATTTGAAATACGTTTGCCCCCTCGAAACGGGGGCTGGCACCGGCGCATGAGGGGCCGGTACAGGATTGAGCCGAGCAGGGAGCTCGTCCAGCCGCCTACCGGGCAGCGACCACGCGCCGGAGCGGCCGCGGGAACCCTGAACCAGCGCCACGGGGCCGGTAACGGCCACTTCGGATGCGCGCGCACGAGACCGAAAATGCAGCGCGTTCCGGAACAGCGGTCACAAACCCCGTGTGGGTGCGCGCCACAGGTGCAAGAAGATTCCGAACTCTGTCCAGCGAATCCAGCTCACGCGCGGTTGCAGTGAGCACCGAAGGGAAGCGACCAGTGGCGCGCTCTGCACGAGCGCGCACCACGGTTCGCTGC
The DNA here is from genome assembly GCA_963797035.1 of Terriglobia bacterium. Taxonomy (GTDB): domain Bacteria; phylum Acidobacteriota; class Terriglobia; order Terriglobales; family Acidobacteriaceae; genus JAIQGF01. Next base: position 44,371 of record CAWCOC010000011.1, on the reverse strand, counting down.
CCGATGGCTGCATCCTGAAGCTCCATCCCCAGTTCGCCCCTCGTTAGTCGACGGTGCTCTTCTGGAGCAGGCATGTCGAAAGAACTCTTTGTCTCTCTCACCCCGCACGAAACCAAGGTTGCGGTCAGCGAGGAAGACCAACTCACCGAAATTTATTACGAACGAGAAAACGAATACACCCTGGCCGGGTCCATCTACAAAGGCCGGGTCACGCGAGTGCTTCCGGGCATGCAGTCCGCCTTTGTGGACATCGGCCTGGAGCGCGATGCCTTCCTCTACGTCTCGGATTTTTTCGAGATGGAAGACGAACAGGATGAGTTCGAGCCGGTCAAGGTGGGGCCGCCGCGCGGCGAATATCGTGCGCCGGAACGCCCGGAGCAGCAGGTGCAGCCGCACCTGATCGAACCGGAAGTCGGACCGCCGCCGCGCACCGGCTCGCCGATCGTGTTGGAAGGCTCCTTTGAAAGTCCGGAAGAACCACCCGCCGCCGGCATGGCCGGGGAGGCAGGCGCCTCCGGCGAAGCGGAAGGCGGACGCGGTTTCGGCGGGCGAGGCGGGCGCCGGGGCCGCCGCGGACGCCGCGGACGCGCTTTCCCGGAATCGAAGTTTGCGCGCGGCGAGCGGCAGGAACAAGAACCTGCCGAAGACGGCAGCCGCGAAGAATCCTACGGCCCCCCGCCGGGATACCAGGCGATGGTGCTGCCGGGGGAATCGATTTCCAAGTTCTCCCGCGGCCAGTCGGTCCCCCCACCCCAGGTACTGCCGGGGGAATCGATTTCCAAATTTTCGCAAGCACAACCGCCGCCGGAGGAAGCCCAGCGCGCGCCAGAACGCGAGCGGCGCCCGGAGCGCGGCTTCGACCGCGGACGCGGACGAGACCGCGACAGAGACCGCGATCGCGGCCCGCAATCGTTTGGCCCGCCGCCGGGATATCAGCCGATCGTGCTGCCCGGGGAGTCGATCTCAAAGTACGCGCGGATGAAGCCGGCGACGGCCGCGGCCGAGCACGTTGAGTCCGCTTCCGGTGAATCCTCCGAAGCGCTGGACATGGCGGCTGAGGAATCCGTGCGCCAGGAACCGCCGGTTGAGGAGACGCAAGAAGCCACCGTACCGCCGGTGATCGAGGCGCCGTCGTTCCAGCAGGAGTACGCGGAAACGCCGGTCGCCGAGGCGGCGGAACAACGCGCGGAGGCGAGCGAAGAGGAGCAGCGCTTCGATCGCATGAATGTCGCCGCCGTTTTTGGCGGCGCCCAAGCCGTCCCGGACGAAACGCCGGACTCGCCGGCGGCGCAGGAAGGCCAGGTGGAAGCCGCACACGACGAGCAGCAGCCGCAATCCGGGGAAGCGCACGCCGAGCAGGAATATTCGGCGTCGCCTTCGCAGGCCGTCGAGCATGAGGAAATCGAGGAGGAAGAGCTGGACCTGCCCTCCGTCGCCGAGCACTTCGACGATGTCGACGAGTACGAAGAGCTGGAAGAGCAGACGCTGGATGCGCACTCGGTGAACGCCGAGCGCAACGGCGAGATGGCCGCCATCGGCGAAGAGTTGACCGAAGCGGTGGAAGAATCGGAAGCCGACGGTGAGGCCGCGGAAGGTTACGAAGGCGATGAAGGCGAGGAGAACGCCGAGGAAACCGAGTACGAGCCGCAGGAAGCCGGCGAAGAGGGGACCGCTTCGCGCGCCGAGCTGCGCGCCCCGGCCGGGACCGCGGGCTACCAGCAACGCACCCAGCGGCCGCCCTTCGAGCGCCGCGGGCGGGGACGTCGCGGCGGCCGCCGCATGCGCCCGCAATCCCGCCAGGCGCAGCGCCAGCCGGTGATGATCTCCGACATGCTGAAGGAAGGGCAAGAGATCGTGGTGCAGATCGCCAAGGAGCCGATCGGCAAAAAGGGCGCGCGCATCACCAGCCACATCGCGCTGCCGGGACGGTTCCTGGTGTACATGCCGACGGTGAACCACATCGGGGTGTCGCGCAAGATCGATTCCGACGAAGAACGCCAGCGGCTGAAGCGCATTGTTATGGAAGAGCGCGATGTGCCGGGCCACGGCGGCTTCATCGTGCGCACCGCGGCAGAGAACGTCGCCGAAGACGAGTTGCGCGCCGACATTCGCTTCCTCAAGGGCCTGTGGAGCGAGATCAAGAACCGGGCAGACAACAGCAAGTCGCCGGCGCTGATCTATCACGACCTCAACCTGGTGGAACGCACCCTGCGCGACCAGCTCACCGAAGACTTCACGCACGTGTGGGTGGACAACGAGCAGGAGTACGAGCGCGTGCTGCGCTTCGTCAACCGCTTCCAGCCCAACCTGGTGCGCCGCGTCCGGCTGTACACCAAGGAGACGCCGCTGTTCGAGCAGTTCGGCATCCAGGAAGAGATCAACAAGGCGCTGAAGTCCAAGGTATGGCTGAAGAGCGGGGGCTACATCGTGATCAACCAGACGGAGGCGCTGGTGGCGATTGACGTCAACACCGGCAAGTACGTGGGCAAGACCTCGCGCCTGGAAGACACCATCGTGAAGACCAACGTGGATGCCATCAAGGAAATCGTGCGCCAGGTGCGGCTGCGCGATCTGGGCGGCATTATCGTCATCGACTTCATCGACATGGACGAGCGCAAGAACCGGCAGAAGGTGATGCAGGCGCTGGAAGAGGCGCTGCGCAGCGACCGCGCGCCTTCCAAGGTGCTTCAGTTCAACGATTTTGGATTGGTGGCCATCACTCGCAAGCGGGTGAAGCACTCGCTGGAGCGGACCCTGGGCAATCCCTGCCCGTATTGCACCGGGACCGGGCTGGTGAAGTCGGTGGAGACGGTGTGCAACGAAATCTATGTCGAGATGAAAAAGCTGCGCCGCCAACTGGAAGGCTCGGAGGTCCTGCTGCGCGTGAACCCGGAGGTGGCCAAGGAGTTGAAGGCCAACAATGCCCGCTGGCTGAACGACCTGGAGGAGCTGAGCGGCAAGAGCATCATCATCAAGCCCGACGCCAGCCTGCACCAGGAGCAGTTCGACATGTAGTGGTCAGCGGTCGGCCCTCAGCTTTGAGCAAAACAGCGCGCTCGAAATCGGGCGCGCTTTTGCTTGCCTGGCGGGGCTGGAATGTGGGTTGACAAGAAGTACTTTATAGTGCAAAGTACTTCGCGTTATGGATCCGAGCCTTCCGTTCCGAGCTCCCGCCCGCCGGCGCTGGGTCCCCCGGGAGATGGCGGTTGCCCCGGCGCTCGATTGCCGCGAGCCTGCCGGCGCGGTGCAGCCCTATCATGCGCTGCTGATCAACCCCTTTTATCCCAAGGACCCCCACGCCAGCTTCGGCAAGCATGTGCTGACGCCGACCCTGGCGCTCACCAGCTTCGCCGCTGCCACTCCCGAACCCTGGCACGTCCAATACTGGGACGAAAACCTGCTGCATGGCCGGCCGCCCTGGCGTCCGATGCCGCAGGTTGTGGGGATTTCCGTCCACTTGACCTTCGCGCGGCGCGCCTTCGACCTGGCGGACTGGTATCGGGAGCGCGGCGCCCGCGTGATTCTCGGCGGGCTGCACGTACTCTCCTGCCCCGAGGAGTGCGCCCCGCATGCCGACGCGCTGGCCATGGGCGATGGAGTGCAGCTGTGGCCGCGCATCCTGCGCGACCTCGAGCGCGGCCGTTTGCAGCCGCTCTATTCGGCCACTTACGAAAACGAATATGCCGCGGATCCGGAGCCGCGCCGCGCGCTGGTCCCGCGCGGAAGTTTTCTTACCACCGCCAGCCTGATCGCGACGCGCGGTTGTCACAACCGCTGCGGATTTTGTTACCTGGCGACCGAGGGGCTACGCATGCCCTATCGCATGCGCCGTCCTGAGCAGGTAGCGGCAGAATTCGCCGCCACCGGCGAACCCTACGGCGTGTTCATCGATAACAACCTGGGCTCGAACCGCTGCTACCTGCACGCGCTGTGTTCCGCGCTGCGCCCGCTGGAAAAAATCTGGAGCGCCGCGGTCTCCATCGACGTTACCGACGACGCGGCGCTCATCCGTAACATGGCGCTGGCCGGCTGCACCGGCGTTTTCATCGGCTTCGAGTCGCTCAGCGACGAGAACCTAGCCGCCTCGCGGAAGAAGACGCCGCGGGTCGCCGACTATGCCCGCCGGGTTCGCATGCTCCACGATTGCGGCATCCAGGTGAACGGCTCCTTCGTGGTGGGCTTCGATCACGACCGCAAGGACGTGTTCGCGCGCACCGCGGATTGGATTGAACAGAACCGGCTGGAGTGCGCGACCTTTCATATCCTGACGCCCTATCCGGCCACCCCGCTGTTCCGGCAGATGGAAGCGCAGGGGCGGCTGCTGCATCGCGACTGGACGCGCTACGACACAGCCCATGCCGTGTTTCGTCCGCGCCATATGGAAGCCGCGGAGCTGGAGCAGGGTTATGCGTGGATGTACCAGAGGCTGTTTTCCCACCGCTCGATTTGGCGGCGACGCCCCGAGGCATGGGCTGCGGTCGCGCCCTACCTGGCCATGTCGTATCTCTACAAGCGCTCCAACCGCTTCTGGCACATGCTGATCAAGCATGACCTGGTGCACGCCGTCTGGCGCCCGCTGGTGGAGATCACGCGCTATCGCCACTTGCGATATCGACGCCGCTTGTCGGAGCACTCCGAGGAGGCGGCGTCAGGCCAGGTGGTGCCTGCGGGCGTATAAGGGAGGCAACCAGTCCCTCGCGGCACAATGATCACTTAGATTCCCGGGTCTTGCAGTTCAGGCTGATTGGGATAGCATCAATGGCAGCAACCCGGGGGGTGCTTCCATGGAAAGCTGGTGGTGCGAAATCTGTTCCAAGGCATGCTTTCTGGACAGCCACGGCCGGTGTTCCGATTGCGGTTCCGACCGGCTGATCAGCTGCGCCTCCCTGTACGTGGACCTGTATGCGCCCATGCAGTCCGCCGCCCTCCGGCCGGCAGCCGCCACCGCCGATTCCGCCGAGGCGCAAGGCTAGCTCCAAGGCTCGCACCTCACGACCATTTCAGCGATGCGCTGTGCCGCAGGTTTGCTTCGAACTACGCAGGGCCAACGTGCGCTAAGGCGCCGGCTCGACGCAATTGGTTTCGCCCGACGCGGCGACACTCCCGACGCCCCGGGTTGCTGAAAACTGTGGCTCGCAAACCACCTTCGGGGCTCCCTGTGCGGTCATGTTGTTGTTCCCTTCAAAGCTGGCAAACGACAGGTCGCCCACACGCACGCCACTACCGTTGTTGTTGCTGAAGTTCGAGTTTCCGATGCGGCCCACCGACGCCGACTGCAGCTTGATGCCGTTGCCGCCGTTGTCCTGGATTGCAGCCCGCGAGGTGCGCAAGGTGGAGTTCGACCGGGCATTGATGCCATCGCTGCCGTTGCCCGCGATGGTGACGGCGATGACGGTCAGGGTGCTGCCATCATTGATGCTGATACCGTAACCATCGTTCTGGCGGATGACCGGAAAGGTGGTGGTATCGGAGGAGAGCGTGACCTTGGCATCGGAGAGCGCAAGGCCAACTCCGCTGTGTTCGATCAGCGTATTCCGCAGCACTAGTCCGGAGGACCGGACATACATGATTCCAGTGCCCCCATTGCCTCCGCCATCGATCGTCAGGTCGCGCAAGATACAGACGCTGAGGTCGGCGCATGTCACGCCACCGGTCGCAGCCGTGGCGTCAATGGCGAAGCCCTCCACCGTCACATAATTGGAGCCGGTGATTGAGATGACCCAGTTATCGCTGGCGGAAACGGAGGCCCCCGCATTTCCAATCAAGCTCAGCCGATCGAAGCCGTCGATGGTGACAACCTCATGGCAAGCGCCGGAGACGAGAATTGTGTTAGGCCCATGCTTGCTGAGCTGGGCGAGTGCGCCATTGATGGAGGAGTTTTTCTTGGCTGCGCAATTCACCGTGAGTTCGGTAGCCTGAGCGGCCAACGAGAGAAGCAGGAAAACCAGCAGGCTCGTGAAGGCCTTGAACGAAACAACCTTCCGCGGCATGACGATCTGTCCTTTCCAGAGACGTTCTGATAAACCGGACGGCCTTACCTCAAATTTAAGGGGCAACATTGTAGGGCCGCCGCCGGAGCGGCGTCTGTGAGCCCTGCCTCGGCTGGAGGTGACGAGTGGAGATCAGCTCAGCGGGACTGTGAATCGTGGGAGCGGGCAATCGTCAGGGCTACTACCCTAGTAACGATTTAGGGCAAATTTGGAGAACCCTTCCCAGCAACACCACTACAGGTTGGGCTTGTTGCGGATGGCGAACCCAACATATAGTCGTTTCCGCGCACGGGACGATTCCCATTTTTCCGACAAACACCCAAAACTACCGGAGAAAACCAAAGTACATCTTGACACTCACCCTCTTAACACTGATATAACCTGCGTCGATCAACAAATTTTCCCCCGAGACAGCAGAGGGCTTTCCCTCGACCCGTTCGGATCACTGTCGCCGTTGGGCACGGTTCGGCAGCGGGGTCCAGGTAGGGCGCAGCCCCCGCGGGCGGGCGCAAAGGCTGTCACTTCAGTGGAAAGGGCTTAGCGTTTTATGGCCGATTCGCGAGAAGTCATGAATATTCGCCAGGCCTCGCAGTACTTGGGCGTGAGTCCCGACACGCTCTACAAGTACGTATCGGAGGAGAAGATCCCGGCATTCAAGCTCGGCAATCGCTGGCGGTTCAAGAAGTCGAAGCTGGACCAGTGGATGGAAGAGAAGAGTTCGACGACGCGGGAGACGCGGGACAAGAAGAAGCCGAAGGCTGCGCGCATGGCAGCAGGACAATAGGGGCGGACGCAAATGTTTGGATTGGGCGGCAGCAAAACCATTATCGGGCTCGACATCGGCTCCAGTTGCATCAAGGCGGTCGAGCTCAAGCGGTCCCGCAACGGGATCGAAGTTTCTCACCTCGGGGTGGAACCGCTGGCCTCCGACGTGGTGGTGGATTCCATGATCATGGATTCGCCCTCCGTCTCCAGCGCCATCAGCAAGCTGTTCACCGAGAACGGCATCAAGGTCCGCGCGGTGGCCACCAGCGTGAGCGGCCACTCCGTGATCGTGAAGCCGATCTCGATTCCGACGCGTTCGGAAAACGAGCTGGAAGAGGACATCAAGACCGAAGCGGCGCAGCACATCCCCTTCGACATCGACGTGGTCAACATCGACTACCAGGTGCTGTCGGAGGACCTGACCGGGCCGCAGATGGACATCATCCTGGTGGCGGTGAAGAAAGACAAGATCCTGAACTACACCAACGTGCTGAACATGGCGGGCAAGACGCCGGCGGTGGTGGACATTGACGCCTTCGCGCTGCAGAACTGCTACGAATACAACTACGAGCCGGCGCCCGGCACCACGGTGGCGCTGCTCAACATCGGCGCCAGCGTGATGAACATCAACATCGTGAAGGGCAGCAAGCCGCTGTTCACCCGCGACGTCAGCGTGGGCGGGCACCAGTACACCGATTCGCTGCAAAAAGAGCTCGACCTCAGCTTCGACGATGCCGAGTCGCTGAAGCTGGGACAGAAGGTGGGCGCGGTCAGCGAAGACGCCAAGCTTCCCATCCTCCAGCAGGTGACCGAAATCATCGTGCTGGAAATCCAGAAGACGTTCGACTTTTTCCGCGCCACCGCCGCCGGCGAACACATCGAGCGCATTTACCTGGCCGGTGGATCGTCCAAGGTGACGGGACTGATGGAGGCGCTGCGCCAGGAGTTTTCGCTCCCGGTGGAGGTGCTGAATCCATTCGCGCGGATTAGCTACGCGGAGGGCACGCCCGCCGCTGATTTAATCGGTCAGAATGGGGGACAACTCGCGGTTGCCGTGGGCTTGGCCCTGAGGAGTTTTGACGACTTATGATCCGCATAAACTTACTGGGCGTTTCCCATGCCAAGAAGGGCCATCGTGCGGCCGTGACCACGGCCGGGGTGGAAGGCGGCGGCCCCAACATGCTGGTGGTGCTGCTGGCGGTGGTGGTGCTGGCGATCGGCGGAAATTACTTCTACTGGTCGATGCTGCAGCGCGACTCCACCAGCCTGAAGCAGAAGATGGAGGAGGCGAAGCGGGAAAACGTCCGTCTCTCCGACATCAAGGCCCGCTACATCGAGTTGGAGCGGCAGAAAGACATCTACGAGCGCCGGGTGAACGTGATTCACCAGCTGCAGAGCAACCAGTCCGGGCCCGCCACCCTGCTGACCACCATCGGCGACACGGTCAATAAGACCGATGCCGTGTGGCTCAACAGCATGAAAGACGACGGCGGCAGCATCAACCTGGACGGCATCGCGCTCAGCGTCGATGCGGTGGCGCAGTTGATGACCAACCTGAAGGCCACCGGTTATTTCAAGAACATCGAGATCAAAGAGTCCTTCCAGGATGACACGGTCAAGGACGTGACCGCGTTCAGCTTCACCCTGGTGTGCGAACTTTTGAATCCTCAACACAAGAGTTAGGGCGGCGGATATGTCGAAATTTTCGGAATTATCGGCGTCAATGCAGTTGGGCATCGTGGTGGCGCTGGCGGTGGTGCTGAGCGGTGCGGCGTACTGGTTCGTCTACCGGGACATCGACAACTCCAACCGCACTTTGCGCGCCCAGTTGAAGGCCAAGCAGGACGAGAACGCGGCCCTGCGTCCCTATGCCGACAGGAAAGCCGACATGGAGCGCAAGCTGGCCACGCTCAAGGACCAGCTGGAGCAGATGAAGCGCATCGTGCCCGACGAGAAGGAAGCGCCCCAGTTCATGGAGATGTTGCAGGCGGAGGCGCGCAAGGCCGGCATCGAGGTGCGCCGCTATAGCACCAAAGCGGTGTCGCAGCGCGAGTTTTACAGCGAGGTGCCGTACGACATCGACCTCGACGGCTCGTACTATTCGATGCTGCATTTCTTCGAGAACGTCGCTCACCTGGACCGCATCATCAACGTCTCCGGCATGAAGATGGCTTCGCTGCGCAAGGCTGGGGATGCCGGGGTGAAGAAGCAGTATCAGTACGCGCCCACCGAGACCGTGGTCGTCAGCTGTGTGGCGACGACGTTCTTCAGCCGTGAAATTTCGCCCGGGGCCGCAGCCGCTCCGGTGAAGAAGTAGGGGAAGCCATGAAGTCTAGGACGATTGCTCTGTTGTGGGTGATGGCGAGCGGCATGGTGGTGGCACAAATGTCGCCCTCGGGTGCGGTGGGTACCGCCAAGGGAGTTCGGACGCAGTTGACGGGACAGGCGGCGGCGGGAACAAAGCCGGCGGCCGCTCCCGTCAAGGCGGCGTCGCCGCTGGCGCCCAAGGCGGCCAAACCGGCGGCCCGCAAGGCGGCCAAACCGGTGGCTCACAAGGCGGCCCGGCCGGCTGCCGGAGGGGTGAAGAAGGCGGCGATCAAGACGGCCGCTTCGTCCTCATCTTCCAAACGCGATCCGTTCACCAGCCCCATCCGGGAGCAGGGCGTCGCCGGGCCGAATTGCTCGGTCGGCAAGAAATGCCTGGCCATCAATGCCATCCTGCTGCGCGGGATCGTGAAGTCGCAGGGCGGGATGATCGCCGTGGTGGAAAGCAGCACCCGCAGGATCAGCTACTTCCTGCGCGAGAACGACCCGATCTTCAACGGCTACGTGGTCAAGATCACGCCGGATACCGTGGTCTTCCGCGAAAACGTGCTGGACCGCGTGGGCAAGCAGAGCTCCCGCGATGTGGTGATGAAGGTGGTTGCGCCGGTCGTGTAAGGCAGCCATCGAACCGGAATCTTGCAGTCGCAGTACCTCAGTACGGCCGAACCCTTGGGAGCAGTAACCGCCGTGGTTCCACGCCGCAGGTAACTGCGGCACAGGCGAAGGGCGGGGGCTAACCTTGAAGCGGCGAGAAGCGCCGCACACGCACCAGGCACGTCCTGCGCGTGGGGAGATTCGAGATGAGGCAGAAGCAACTGCTGGGTGTACTTTTCCTGGTGCTCCTTCTGAGCACGATGGCGATCGCCGCCGCTCCGCAATTGACCAGCGTCAACGTGACGAGCCAGGCGCAGACGTCGACCGTCGTTCTCCACGCAAGCGGGGCCTTTACGCACACCGAATATCGTCCCGTGGACAACATGCTGCTGGTGGACCTGATGGGGGTCGCGCCCGGGACGCTGAAGGAGACGAGCACGGCGGTAAACCAGCCGGGCGTCGCTTCCTACCGTGTGCTGGGCTACACCGGCAATCGCGGCGCCGAGGTCACGCGCGTCGAGATCACGCTGGCGGCCGGCTCGGTGGTCAACGTCGCGGAGGTCGCCGACGGACTGCAGGTGCAAGTGACGGCCGCCGCCGCTTCCGCCGCCCCCAGCGCAGCCGGCAGCGCAACCTGACCTGGTGCCCGCTGCCATGAAGGCGCCCGAAGCGGTGAAAGCCACGCCTGCTCCGGCCGCTCCGGCCGCGCATGATAACGGCCGTCCGGTGCAGGTGCGCAATCTTGCGGTGGTGCGCGGCAAAGACGGCATGCAGGTGGAAATTTCCGCCAGCGGCCCCCTGACGCCGAAGCTGATGAAGCTTACCGGCCCGGACCGCCTGGTGGTCGACCTGCCGAACACGATTCCCGGCGGCCATCATTCACCCATCCTGGTGAACAGCGCTGACATTAAGTCGGTGCGCATGGCGCAGTTCCAGCAGGACCCGCCGGTGACGCGCGTGGTCATCGATCTGCTCGCCCCCCGCGATGGCGAGATCGCGTCGGAGGGAAATAAGCTGGTGCTCAAGTTGCGCGGCGAGCAAGCTTCCGCCGCCCCGACCGCCCAGCCGGTGTTGCATACCCCGCGACCGGCTTCCATCATGCCGGCCGCCATGAAGACGCCCGAGGCGAAGCCGCAGTCGGCAATTCATCCGGCTGCAAGCAGCGTGCATGACGCGGCCAAGCCGCATGCCGCCGACATCGTGGCCATCGAGACCAAGTTCACGGCGCGCCCGGCCGGTCCGCGGCCGGAACCGAAGGCCGTGGCTGAGGCTGCGGCACAGGTGGTAGCTCCGCACCCGGCTGCGCCCGGCGCCAGCCTGCTGCCCACCCCCAGCGCTGCCATGGGCGCTCCTGCCGTCAACCTGGCGTTGCAGCAACAGCAGCAGATGCAGCGCGCCGCGCAAGCGCCCGCTCAAGCCGGCCAGCGCTACACCGGCGAGCCCATCTCGGTGAATTTGAAAGATGTCGACCTGAAGGATTTCTTCCGCCTGATCCACGAGATCAGCGGCCTGAACATCGTGCTCGATCCCAACGTGAAGGGCAGCCTCACGCTGGTGCTGGACGACGTGCCGTGGGACCAGGCGCTGGACATCGTGCTGCAAAACAACGGGCTGGACCGCCGGCTGGAAGGCAATGTGCTGCGCATCGCCACCCGCGATACCTTCACCAGCGAGGCGGAGTCGCGGCGCAAGCAGGCGGAAGCGCAGGCCCTGGCGGTGGACAAAATCCAGGTGACGCAGTTCCTCAGCTACGCGCACGCTGTCGACGTGATGCCGATCGTCAAGAAATTCCTGTCGGCGCGCGGCGACGTGGTGGCCGATGCGCGCACCAACGCGCTCATCATCACCGACATTCCGAGCACGCTGCCGGAAATTCAACGCCTGCTGTCACAGCTGGACCGCAAGACGCAGGAAGTGGAGATCGAAGCCCGGGTGGTGGCCGCCACCCGCAATTTCGCCCGTGACATCGGCGTGCAGCTCGGCTTTGGATGGGGCAACGGTCCCACCGCTGTGGGCGGCGCTCCCGCGGTCGGGCTCAGCCCCAACAGCATTGGCTACATCACACCGCCGCCATACTTCACCAACCCGGCCGTTTCCCTGTCCGCACCGGCAATCCCGCCGGCCGTACCGACGGTGACCGGTGCTGCCATTCCGCTGTTCTCGAACCTGGGAGTCATCGGAGCGACCAGCGGCCTGAACCTGGCGAACGTCGGTCGTGACTATCGTGTGGACGCACTGCTCACCATGGCCGAAAGCCGCGGCCTGCTGAAGATCCTTTCCCGCCCGCGGGTGGTCACGCAGAACAACATCGGCGCCATCGTGAAGCAAGGCGTCAAAATCCCGGTGGTGACCGCGGCGCAATTGGGCGGCCCGCCCACCACGACCTACGTGGACGCCGAACTGCGGTTGCAGGTGACCCCGCAGATCACGGTGGAGAACACTATCTTCCTCAACGTCGACGTGGAGAACACCTCGCCTGACTTCGGCCACCAGGTGGCCGGCAACCCGACCCTGATCACCCAGCAGGCCACCACGCAGGTGCTGGTCACGGACGGCGGCACGGTGATCATCGGCGGCGTCATCCAGACGCAGAACTCGGTCTCGGTGTTCCAGGTCCCGCTGCTGGGCGACATTCCCATCCTCGGCAACCTGTTCAAGCACCGCAGCGTGTCCACCCAGACGCAGGAGCTGATCTTCTTTATCACTCCCAAGATCGTGCAGACATAGTCGGCAAACCAATCACCTAACCAGGAGCCCCCGCAGTCCGGGGGCTTCGCTGTTTTGGGTGCCATGCAAGGGTTAGATCCGATTTGATATTTGCCAGGAGTGATTTGTAATTTCTAATTTCTAATTTGTAATTGCTCTCCACCCGGCCTTAACGGCTGGACTCGAATCTCAAATCCCAGGTCGAAATTACAAATTGCAAATACTACCCCTCTGTTACCCTGTCCCTGAATGAACTACCGCTCCCGCCAGTCCGCTCTTGCGACAGACCTGAAGAGGCTTCGCCTGGACGCACTGCTGGTAACGCATCGGCCCAACGTCCGCTATCTCTGCGGGTTCACCGGCAGCGCGGGCGCGCTGCTGCTGGGACCGCGGCGGCCGGTCCTGTTCACCGACGGCCGTTACACGGCGCAAGCGCGGCAGGAAGTGGAAGGCGCGCGCATCGTCATTGCCAAAACATCGCCGCTGCTGGCGGCGGCACAGTTTGCGCAGGGTCACCGGCTGGCGGCGATTGGCATCGAGTCCACGCACATGACGGTCGCTGCGCGGGCTGGGCTGCGCGGCGCGCTCGGCGGCCAGGCGCGCTTGCGCGACCTGGGCCCGGTGGTCGAGAGGCTGCGGGTGTACAAGGATGCCGACGAGATCGCGCTCCTTCGCCAGGCAGTGGACCTCGGCGCACGGTTGCTGGATACGGCGCTGGGCGCGATTCGTCCGGGGGTCGCCGAAGCCGAGGTGGCTGCCGAGTTGGAGTACGCCGCGCGGCGCGCCGGCGCCGAAGCCATGTCGTTCGAGACCATCGTGGCCGCGGGGCCGCGCTCCGCCATGCCGCACGGCGTCGCTTCGGCGGCGCCCATTCCGCAACGCGGATTCGTCATTCTCGACTTCGGTGTTATACTCCACGGTTATTGTTCCGACATGACTCGCACTGTGCACGTCGGCAAAATTACCGCTGACGAGCGCCGCATGTACCAGGCAGTGCGCGATGCGCAGCAGGAGGCGGTGGAGGCGGTTGGCGCCGGCGTTGCCTGCGGGCAGGTGGACCGGGCCGCCCGTAATGCGCTGCGTCGCGCCGGGTTGGCGCGGTATTTTTCGCATTCCACCGGCCACGGAGTGGGCTTGGAGATCCACGAACCGCCGCGCCTCGGCCGCGGGCAAACCGAGATCCTGCGCCCTGGCATGGTGGTCACCGTGGAACCCGGCGTTTACGTTCCCGGGCGAGGTGGCGTGCGCATCGAAGACATGGTGCTGGTGACGGGCTCTTCTGGCGAAGTGCTCACCGGCGTCCCTAAAGATCTGATCGAGCTGTAAAGTCGGGGAAGCGCGATCGACCATGAACCAGAAAGAACTCAAGGAACTCATCGAATTTCTGATCGAGAAGGACATTGCCGAGTTCGAACTGGAACGCGGCGACGTGAAGGTGCGCATCAAGCGCGGTGCGGCGGTTGCAGCTCCCGAGACGCGCTATCTGGCGGTGCCCCAGGCCCAGCCAGCGCCCGCGGCTCCGGTCCCCACCGCTCCTGTAGCCCAGGCGCCGGCCGCGCCCGCGGCTCCGGCCGCCACCGCCGAAAGCGCCGAGGAAGCCGGGCTGCACGTCATCCGCTCCCCCATCGTGGGCACGTTCTACGAGTCGGCCTCGCCGGGCGCGCCCGCCTTCGTCAAGCCCGGCGATACCGTGGCCGTGGGCCAGGTGCTGTGCATTATCGAAGCCATGAAGCTGATGAACGAGATTGAATCCGACTTCGCGGGCGAACTGGTGAAACGATACGTCACAAACGCGCAGCCGGTGGAGTACGGCCAGCCGCTGTTCGCGATCCGAACACAATGAAGTCTCTGCAGTCTTTCAGTCGGTCAGTCTCTCAGTCAACGGGCTGCCGGCACCCATCGACATGACTGACAGACTGAGCGACTGCAAAGACCGAGAAACTGGAACGTGTTCAACAAAGTCCTGATTGCCAACCGCGGGGAAATTGCGCTTCGTGTGATCTGCGCCTGTAAGGAATTGGGCATCCGCACGGTCGCCATTTACAGCGACGTGGACCGCAACTCGCTGCACGTGCGCTTCGCCGACGAAGCCATCTGCATCGGTCCGCCGCGGCTGAGTGAAAGCTACCTCAACATTCCCGCCGTCATCAGCGCCGCCGAGATCGCCAACGTCGACGCCATCCATCCCGGATACGGGCTGCTCAGCGAGAACGCCAACTTCGCCGAAGTGTGCGAGACCTGCGGCATCAAGTTCATCGGACCACCGCCGGAGATTACGCGCCTGATGGGAGAAAAGGAAAAAGCCCGGCAGGCGATGAAGCAGGCCGGCGTGCCCATCCTGCCCGGCTCCGATGGCGTGGTGCAGTCGGCCGGCGAGGCCGCCGAGTGGGCGCGCCAGGTCGGCTTTCCGGTCATCGTGAAGGCCTCGGCCGGCGGCGGCGGGCGCGGCATGAGGGTCATCCGCAGCGAGCAAGAGCTTGCTAACCAGTTCCAGGCGGCGCAATCGGAGGCGGCCGCGGCCTTCGGCAACGGCGACCTCTACATGGAAAAATATATTGAGCAGCCGCGCCACATCGAGTTCCAGGTGCTGGCCGATAAGTATCGCAATGTGATCTCGCTGGGCGAGCGCGAGTGCTCCATCCAACGCCGTCACCAGAAGCTGCTGGAAGAATCCCCCTCGGTCGCGGTGACGCCCGAACTCCGCGGCCGCATGGGCAAGATTCTCGCCGATACCCTGTCGGCCATCGGATACGTGAATGCCGGCACGGTGGAGTTCCTCATGGACGAGGATGGCAGCCTTTATTTCATTGAGATGAACACCCGCATCCAGGTGGAGCATGCCATCACCGAGATGGTCACCGACGTGGACCTGGTCAAGAGCCAGATCCGGCTGGCCATGGGAGAGTCCCTGGACAAGGTGCTGCAGGGGCCGGTGCTCAGCCGCGGCCACTCCATCGAGTGCCGCATCAACGCCGAGCATCCGGAGAAGTTCACCCCTTCGGCAGGCAAGATAACGACCTTCAATCCGCCGGGCGGAACCGGCGTGCGGGTCGATACCGCGGCTTACTCCGAATCCGTGGTGCCTCCCTATTACGATTCGCTGATTGCCAAGCTGGTGGTGCGGGGCAAGGACCGCGACGAGGCCATCTCGCGCATGATGCGGGCGCTGGAGATGTTCATCGTCGAGGGCATTCACACCTCCATTCCCCTGCATCGCCGCATTCTCGCCCATCCCGACTTCCGCGCCGGCCGCACCGATACCAAGTTCATGGAGCGGCTCCTCAACCAGGCCAAGGCCGCCGACTGACGCGCAGCGGCCCTGGTGTGGCACACGCGCCCTCGCGTGTGCTGCCAGCGTGCCATCTTTAGAAAGGGCCCGGCTTCCGCCGCTGAGGGAAGCTTCACCGGCTCTCTGTTCACTGCAATAACGATAAGATTGTCATCCTGAGCGAGGGCGAACCGGGGCCCCCGCCGAGCCCGCTCTTGGCTCGGTGGGGTGGTCGAACGCCCGAGTCGAAGGAGCCCAGGTTTGTTCGCAGCGAAACGGCTGCCAACAGGTATTCTTATGCCAATGCGATTGAGATGAACAACCCGCCAACCGCCAACGCCCTTCCGCGCCTTTACCCGATCGTCGACGCAGTGTGTTTTCCCGACGACCGCGCGCTGCTGCAATTCGCGGAACAATTGCTCTCTGCCGGCGTGACCCTGCTGCAATACCGCAACAAGAACGGCAGTCCGAGGCAGATGCTCTCGCAAGCTCGCGAACTGCGCCGCATCGCCGGCCCACGCGCGCGGCTGATCATGAATGACCGAGCCGACTTGTGCCTGGCCGCCGGTTTTGACGGCGTGCACGTCGGCCAGGACGATCTTCCGCCGGAGGCGGTGCGAAAAATTCTCCAGTTCGCAGAGACGGGGAAGACGGGGTCACCAGCACCCGCCACTTCTGTGGGTGATGGGCTGCAAAAGCCGCTCTGGATGGGGGTTTCCACGCATAACCCGGAGCAGCTGCGCGTCGCCGAGCAAACCGACGCCGACTACCTCGCCATCGGCCCGGTGTTCGCCACCGCCAGCAAAACGAATCCCGATCCCGTGGTGGGCCTGGAGGGCGTACGCGCCGCCCGCGCCCTCACCCGCAAACCGCTGGTCGCCATCGGCGGCATCATGCGTTCCAACGCGCGCTCGGTCATCGAGGCCGGCGCCGACTCCGTCGCCGTCATCTCCGACCTTGTCTCGGACCCCGGTCGCGCAGTCGAAGAGTACCAGCGCCTGCTCGCTTAAAGTGACGTAGCGGCAGCCGCCCTCGGCTGCCATAAAAGAGAGTGACGTAGCGGCAGCCGCCCCGGCTGCCATAAAAGTTGACGGGTGCCCCGGTCTAGCCTGGGTTTGGCTAGGCCGGGGTTTCGGCAGCCGCGGGTGGCCCACATTTGCCCGGTGTTGACAAATGTGGGTCTTTTCCTTGCACCGCACCCGGGCGGGTAGCCCACCCTTTCGCGCGAGTTTGACGCGGGTGGCCCACATTTGCCCGGTGTTGGCAAATGTGGGTCTTTTCCTTGCACCGCACCCGGGCGGGTAGCCCACCCTTTCGCGCGGGTTTGACGAAAAGGTGGGGCCAATCTGATTCCCTCTGTGTCTCCGTCCCTCTGCGTCGGGCGGGCGGGTCGCCCACATTTGCTTTCCTTGCAATTGTGGGTCTTTTCCGGACACCCCCGCCGATAACGCAGTCAGCCCATTCCTAATTCGTTCGTGCCTTGCGCCTTGTGCCCTTGTGCCTTGTAGGCAAGCCGTCTCGCTCGCGAGTAAAATTGGTCATAACCCTCATTCTCAGCCAGTGCGTCCGGCTCGACGCTGACCGGCGGCTCGGACATGATGGCGAGATACGCGTTTAGCCTGGGTTTTGCTCCAGACGGAAACATAAGCTCTGGCAATGACAGCGTGAACGGCAATTGGACTTACACCTACGACGACCTTAACCGGTTGCAAACCGCGGTCGGCGGCGCGGGTTACGGCTGCGCCGAGGCGTACGATCGCTACGGCAATCGCTGGCGGCAAGATGTGTACGGCGGGTCATGCTTCACGCCGCAACCCTCGTTCACCGGCGGGAACAACCGCATGGACGGTTACAGTTATGATGCGGCCGGCAACCTGCTGAACGACGGCAATCACTCCTACACCTACGACGCGGAAAATCGGATTCTGGCGGTGGATGGCGGCTCGACGGCCACGTACGTTTACGACGCCGAAGGCCGGCGGGTGCAGCGCACCAGTGGGGCAGGAACGGCATATTACGTCTACGACACGGGCGGACGCGCCATCACGGAGATCAATTCCAGTGGAGTGTGGGCCCGAGGCGAGGTGTATGCCGGCGGGCGGCACCTGGCGACGTACATGAACGGTACAACGTACTTCGTCCACAGCGACTGGCTGGGGAACGAGCGGCTGCGAACTCAGGTGGACAGAACACCGTATTCAAGTTGGACCAACTTGCCGTTCGGAGAAGGGACGAACGCGCCTGATCCGAGCCCGCTCCATTTCACGGGCAAAGAACGGGATTCCGAAACCGGCTTCGACTACTTCGGGGCCAGATACTATGGCTCGGTAGCCGGAAGATTTATCTCTACTGATTGGGATTCCAAGCCCGTAGGGGTCCCGTTTGCCGACCTCTCGGCTCCGCAAAGCCTCAACCTTTACGCTTATGCGGGGAATAATCCGATCTCGCGGATTGATTCTGACGGACACGACTGTGTGACTGTGATGAAGTGGACGCTCGTGTGCTGGAATAGAAGCGAATTTAATAGCGCTAACGATGCCGAAGATGCTCATGAGAACAACATCGAGATGACTGGACCAATGGTGTTAGCCAGCCCGGATGGAAAGCGGAACAGCGAGGATTTGGAGCCGAACTGCCGGTTATTCTGAAAAGGTTGGCTGAGCTCGGTCAAAAGGAAGAAAATGGAGTTTTGACTCCGAAAGAGCAAAGGGAAAAACGAGAGCTTGAGGAAAGACGCGACACCTCTATGGCAATGACTCAGGGGGCAGAGGCGGACCGAAATGCACAGCGATACTATCGGGACAAACATCCCATAGATGCGCTCTTCATGGAAGATCCAGATGCGGACAGTAAGCCGAAGAATGGAGGCCCACCAAGTTTGCCTGGTCCTGCTATCGTCGATAAGAATGGAGACCACTTTAGGTGTTTCAATGGTAGCTGTTATTACCAACCACCACCGCAGCGCAAACCGGAGAAGCCAACGTAGTGTATGGAAAAACGCATTTTGAAAAACATCAAAGAAGCCGGATTCACTCTGGGAGGCATTCTTTTGGCAGCTGGTCTCTTGGCATTTGCACTCGGGGATGTTCACCTGAACAGCCGCGAGGTGGTCTCTGCAAGAGCTACCTACCAAAGGGAGCCATCTCGCGCTAGTGAACAAACCTATAAGAGGGTAATATTTCGGAACAGTCTTCCATTGTGGGTCACACAATGGGTTGCGGGACTACTCGCCATAACGCTGCTGATCGTGCTAGTACGCCGTTGGAAGCGTTTGTTGAGCCGAGGTTCGCAAACCGAGCGAGCACTTCGGTGACACGAAGTCGTGAACAATTAGGGATTTACAACGACGCATTCACGGTTCCGTACCCCCTGGCATGCTCCCAAATGGGGCCGGGTCCGTGCCAAGGCAGGGATGGGGTCCGGGGGAAGGGATGGCGTTTTAGACTGTTACGAAGCACTATGTAGCGAACACAAACAATGGCAAGATGCTCTCACGCGAGTGGGGGCATTTTTTTATGGGCTTCATTCAATGGACGGTCATCTATGGATGGAGGTAACCGTCCGGAGTGGCACATTGACAGGCGAAGTGTCCACGAATCACGGATGTGGGCACATCAGGGCCGGTTGGGCGGTGGATTGATCTCGTCAGTGAAGAGCTGCTCGGTAAACGCCTTGTGAATGGCTTGGGCGAGGCGGGTGAGCAGTTGACCCAAGGTCTCACCGTGCCCGGCGCACCAGCATGGCGTAGGTGCAGTCTACGTCGGCAGCGGTAGCGACGCAGCCGACGGGGCGCAGGTTGCCGATGGAGATCTCGCCATAGTCGATCAACTCGGCGATGTTTGGGAGAGAGGCTTCGACGGCGAGTGCGTTTCTCTCGGTCTTCGAATCTATGCGGCGCTTCTGGGCGCGAGAGCGGCGCTTGCGATCTTCCACGGCAACAGCTCCTCGATGCGGTTGATGGGGTGGTCGGCTGATTAGATAACCGTGTCGGCTCCCAGCTCCGAGTAGACTTGGGTGTTTTGCTCAAAGTACCAAGGCTCGGAGGAAGAAGCCGAGCACATGAAGATTGTAGGTTGTGATTTGCATACGCGCTACCAGCAGATTGCCATGCTGGATGCGGAGACGGGCGAACTGACGGAGCGTCGCCTAGTGCACGAGAGCGGGCAAGCGCGGGCCTTTTACGCCGGGCTGGCGGGGGCGCTAGGAGGCTGCTGAAAAACACTGTTGTTCTTCTGGTGCAATCCTCAAGCGCAGGTTTTTTCTCGTGCGGTGAGTTCTTGACTCGCCCCAGCTCTGCTCACCGCAGCAGAGTTGGAGCTTGGCGGCCCGTCGTTTAGGCCGGCTGCGGCAGCAATCGTCGCATGCGAACCAGGTTGTAAGCTGCGGCAGCGAAGACGAACATCCAACCCACTCGATCCCGGGCGGGTGGCCCACCTCTCACTTCCGTTCTTTGTCTACGCCACCCCTATGTGGGTGCCCACCCTTCGCGTTTTTCGAAGGTTGGGAACACGAACGGGCGGCACCTGGCGACGTACATGAACGGTACAACGTACTTCGTCCACAGCGACTGGCTGGGGAACGAGCGGCTGCGAACTCAGGTGGACAGAACGCCGTATTCAAGTTGGACGAACTTGCCGTTCGGCCTTATCGTAAGTAATCCCGAAACGGGAGTCCAGCGCCGGATTGCTTACGATATGACGATTTCACGACAATTGAGCGGACGTTCAAGGCTCTTGCTCAGAAGTGACTGTCAAGAAACGGCGGGATCGGAGACACGATCTCCACGGAGTTAAACGACTCGAACGTGACGCGTCGCGACCCTGCTTCGCTCAATGTGTAGTGAAATGTGGTCTCGTACTTGCGCTCTACTGCGTAACTGTTTCGGAATCGCCACGTCTTGACGTTCTCCATTGCCGCGGCCTTTAAAATAGGGTGACCAGACACGGCTTCAACACTGGCTGGCTCTCCACCGTTCGCGGGTAGCGTGAACGATATCTTTACAGTTCCATACACGTGTGCCTGCCGAGCCAGCGGCGGATAAAAGGGTATGTTTGCTGATACCAGTTCGGGATTATCCGCTTGCGCTGCTACCCTGAGAACGCCAAGCCCCGTTAAGAGGAGTGTGCCAACTACTAATGGCCACCTACTACGCCGTCGATTCATGCACTCTCAACCTCTCAATGAGTGATAACAGCCGGGTGCCCCACCGTTTGTGCTTGTTTTTCATGAACAACCCTGATGTGGGTGCCCCACCCTACGCGGTTTTCGTAGGGTGGGCAAGCCGTAGTTGTGTGCTCATGGGTCTTGCTGCGCAGGAGTCGAACTTCCCGATTCCCACCCTTGCCAAAATCCGGCAAGGGTGGGGCACCCGCCTAGGGTGGGGTTTGCAGAAAAGGCGCGGCTTTAGCCCCTCCGTCCAGAACCCTCTATTTCTTCCCGCACAGCCGCTTCAGCGGATGCTCGAAGCTCAAATACAGGATCACCCCGCGCTCGCCGCGGCTTGGGCCCACGCCCATGGGCACCGCGACTCCCGGCACGATCTGGAGACCGCTCTTGAAATTGTGTGCCCACCGGACGCCGGGGCTGAGCAACAGGGAATGCGACCGCTGTGTCTGGCCGCGCGCGACCACCATCTCATAGCCGCTCCAAACCGTTTCCAGCATCACGTTGAAGCGCGGCGTGGCCTGCCAGATGGTGCTTTGCCCGGCGTTATAGGCGGTGGTGGCGGCGCGATCGCCGGCGGCGTTGCGCGAACTCGGCACCAGGGTCGTACCTAGGTTCCAGTGGGTCACGATGCGCTTGTTCATCACTACGCTGAGCGGCAGGTTGGCCTGGAAGCCGAAGCCGCCGTATCCGCGTCCGAAGCGGGATGCGCCGGTGGGCGCGATCAGCGTGGCTCGCGGCGCAAATGCCACCCGCGATTCGCCGTCGCCCAGCACCTGGTAGCGGTAGTTGAAAAGGGAATCGCCGAAGCCGGCGCCGGAACCGGGAAACGCCCCCGCGCTGGTCACCACCGCGGTGTAGCTCAACTGGTGACGCGGACGTCCCGGCAGCGGCCACTCCTGGGTGAAGCTGTAGGCCCAGTCCCGGCTGTCCCACAGCCGGGTGAACATGCTGATGTGCTGCACCACGCCCGCTTCCTGGTTGTAGGCCTCCTCGATCAGGAAGCTGTTGTCCTGGATCGTCGGCTCGGCGGCCGGCGATTGGATGGATTGCGCTCGCAGACCGGCGCCGGGGAGAACCAGGATTGCTAACAGGAGGAGGGAGGGCAGGGAAGAGCGGAAGGGCGGGATCATGGCGGCCTCGGTATTGAAATTGAAATTCAATTTCAACTACTTTGGACCGCAAGGTCCCGCCCCGCCGTGATATGAATCACCTGTGTTTGTGACGTCGCTTCCGCCGCGCCCGCCTTCGCCGGCGCGGCCAGCGCCGGAAAGCTAGCGCCCATCGGCACTTTCGTGGCATTTCTGCCGTTTGCAGAAGATCGCGAAAGCAGTGTAAATTCTTGCCCAGCTTGCCCCCAAGGAGCTTCGTGAGCACCCAGATCGGCACTCCACGCCGCCCCTCCGCACCCCCGCAGGACCAGGAACTCGTCAAGGGACTCGGGCTGACCAGCGCCACCACGCTGGTGATGGGCTCGATGATCGGCTCCGGAATTTTCATCGTCTCCGCCGACATCGCCCGGCTGGTCGACTCTCCCGCGCTGCTGATTGCGGCCTGGGCGGTCACCGGCTTCATGACCATCGTGGGCGCGCTCAGTTATGGCGAGCTGGCAGCCATGATGCCCAAGGCCGGCGGGCAGTATGTCTTCCTGCGCGACTCGCTCGGACCGCTGTGGGGGTTTCTCTATGGCTGGACGTTCTTTCTGGTCATCCAGTGCGGCACCATCGCCGCCGTGGGCGTGGCCTTCGGGAAATTTCTCGGCGTGTTTTTCCCCTCCGTCTCTTCCACGCACTGGATTCTTCATTTCTGGAA
This sequence comes from Terriglobia bacterium, assembly GCA_963797035.1. Taxonomy (GTDB): domain Bacteria; phylum Acidobacteriota; class Terriglobia; order Terriglobales; family Acidobacteriaceae; genus JAIQGF01. The sequence goes on along the minus strand of CAWCOC010000011.1, from coordinate 21,748 downwards.
GGCGCCGCCCATCCACCTTGGGCCGATGGTGCTGGGCAACATGGACGTTGGCCTGAACACCGCCAACCTGGCCGGCATCATCATCATCGTCCTGCTGTCGATCGTGAACGTATTTGGCGTGCGCACCGGCGCCCTGGTGCAGAACGTGTTCACCTTCGCCAAGGCCGCGGCGCTGGCCGGACTGGTGATCGTCGGGCTGGTGCTGGGGCGCAACGGGGTGGCCGAAGCCGCCAATTTCGGCTCGGCCTTCTGGCGGCATTTCAATTGGAGCGCGCGCTTTCCGGTGGAAGTCGGCGTCGGCGGCCCGATTGCGATGGTCAGCGTGCTCACCATCATCGCGGTGGCGCAGGTCGGCTCGCTGTTTTCCGCTGACGCCTGGAACAACGTCACCTTCACCGCCGCCGAGGTCAAGAATCCCAGCCGCAATCTGCCGTTATCGCTGGCCATGGGCACCGGCTTCGTGATCCTGCTCTACATCGCCGCCAACTTCGCGTATCTGTCGGTGCTGCCGCTGCACGGCGATCCGCATGGCACCTCGGTGCTCGCCCGCGGCATTCAGTATGCCGCCGAAGACCGGGTTGGCTCCGCCGCCATGCAGGCCGTATACGCGCAATTCGGCGCTCTGCTGATGGCGGCCGCTATCCTGGTCTCCACCTTCGGCTGCAACAACGGGCTGATCCTGGCCGGCGCCCGGGTGTACTACGCCATGGCGAAAGACGGCCTGTTCTTTCGCAGCGTCGCCCGCCTGCATCCCAAGTACAAGACCCCCGCGGTTTCCCTGATGGTGCAGATGCTCTGGTGTTCCATCCTCTGCCTCTCCGGCACTTACGGGCAGTTGCTGGACTACATTATTTTTGCCGTGCTGGTGTTTTACATCCTCACCATCCTCGGGCTGTTTGTCCTGCGGGTGAAGCAGCCGGATGCGCCGCGGCCTTATCGCGCGCTCGGCTACCCCGTCCTGCCCGCCATTTACATCGTGATGGCCCTCTTTATTGATATAGTGCTGCTGCGATACAAGCCGCAATACACTTGGCCGGGCTTGATCATTGTTCTGGTGGGGATTCCGGTGTTTTACATGTGGTCGCGTCGCGGCCGGCGGGAGAGTCCGGTCGCCTCGTCCTAGGAGCATAACAATCGAATGTCGAACCTCTTGAAGACCAAATCGCTCGACGTGCTGATGTCGGAAGCGAGTGAAACGGGCGAGCACAGCCTGAAGCGGGCGCTGGGGCCCGTCAACCTGATCACCCTCGGCATCGGGGCCATCATTGGCGCCGGCATCTTCGTGCTGACGGGCCAAGCCGCCGCGCAGTACGCCGGTCCGGCGATCATGCTTTCGTATGTGCTGGCGGGAGTGGGCTGCGTTTTTGCCGGCCTGTGCTACGCCGAGTTCGCTTCCATGATCCCCATCGCGGGCTCGGCCTATACCTACGGCTACGCCACCCTGGGCGAGATCTTCGCCTGGATCATCGGCTGGGATTTAATTCTGGAATACGCCTTCGGCGCCGCCACCGTCGCCTCCGGTTGGAGCAGTACGCTGGTTGCCTTCCTGCAAGACTACAACATCGACTTACCGCCACAGATATGTGACACCCCCGGCACGGTGTGGGTGAAGTACGCCACCCCGCCGAGCACGAGGGCATACTGGCAGCCGCTCAGCACGGTCGACAAGGTACTCACCAGCGGCCACATCGATTGGCACACGCTGCCGCACGCCACGGCGGTGTTCAACCTGGTGGCGTTTCTGGCAATCATCGCGGTGACCCTCATCCTGATCATCGGGATCAAGGAATCAGCGGACTTCAACACGACCATCGTTTTCGTGAAGCTGATCGCGGTCATCACCTTCATCATCGTGGCCGGCATGTACGTCATGAGCCATCGTGCCGAGGCGGCCGCCAACTGGGCGATCTTCATCCCGCCGAATGCCGGACACTACGGCGCCTACGGATGGTCGGGCATAGCCCGAGCCGCCGGCGTGGTGTTCTTTGCCTACATCGGGTTCGACGCCGTCTCCACCGCCGCGCAGGAGGCGAAGAACCCGCAGAAGGACATGCCGATCGGCATCCTTGGTTCGCTGGTCATCTGCACCGTCCTGTACCTGCTGGTTTCCGGACTGCTCACCGCCACCGTGCACTACTCGCAGCTGAACATCGGCGCGCCGGTTTCCCTGGCGATCCGGCACACCGGCGTGAAGTGGGGCAGTTACGTGGTGAACGCCGGGGCACTCGCCGGCTTGAGCACGGTCATGCTGGTCATGTTGCTGGGCCAGTCGCGTGTGTTCTATTCCATGGCGCACGATGGCCTGTTGTGGAAGTGGGCGGGCGACATCCATCCAAAATTCCGCACGCCGTGGAAGTCGACGGCCATCACGGGTGTTTGTGTGGCCATCATCGGCTCCCTGGTGCCGATTGGAGATCTCGGCGAGATGGTGTCGATCGGCACCTTGATGGCCTTCGTGATTGTCTGTGCCGGCATCTGGGTGATGCGCAAGAAGCGCCCCGACGCTCCGCGCCCGTTCCGCACGCCGTTGGTTCCGTTCGTGCCCATCATGGGCATCGTGATCGCGCTGCTGATGATGGTCTCCCTGAACACCGCCACCTGGATCCGCCTGCTGGTCTGGCTGGTGATCGGCATGATTGTCTACTTCACCTACGGCCGCAAACACAGCAAGGTGCAATTGGCCGGCGACGAATCGCAGACCAAGCCCAAGCCCGGACCTGTCCTGGCCGACTAAGCTCGTTCGCCCATTGGTTGCAACCAGCCCCTCGTGCAATGCGAGGGGCTGGTTGTTTACATTTCCGAATTACCGAATTGAAAATTGCCAAATTGAATGCGGCACAATTCCGCAATTCCGCAGTTCGGCAATTCCGCAATCTGTTCTACACTCAACAGCCGCCTGAAGCCGAGAGCATGAATCCCGGAGCCGGTTCTTGAAAGCCATTCGCAACCTGAAACTCGTCGCCATCGCCCTGCTGGCGCTGTTCGCCGCGGGCACGGTGGGCTTTCACTGGATTGAAGGATGGTCGTGGTTCGACAGCTTCTACATGGTGCTGATCACGGTGACCACCATCGGCTATACCGAGGTGCACGCGCTCTCGCAGTCCGGCCGTATTTTCAACGTGTTCGTCATTGTTGCGGGCGTGGGACTGGTGTTCCTGCTCATCGGGGTGGTGGCGCAGGCTTTGCTAGAATTCGAACTCACGCATTTCTTTGGAAGGCGGCGCATGGAACGCGAGATCGACCGCCTGAGCGGTCACTTCATCATTTGCGGCGCCGGACGTGTGGGACGCAGTGCGGCGCGCGAGTTTGCCTCCCGGGACGCCTCATTCGTCATCCTCGAATCTGAGATCACGAAATTGGAGCTCCTTCCCGCGGACTGGCTGATGATTCGCGGCGATGCTACTCACGAAGCCACCTTGCGCGAGGCCCACATCGAGCGGGCGCGCGGGCTGGTGGCCGCCACCACCACCGACGCTACCAATATTTACATCGTGCTCACCGCGCGCGGCCTGAACCCGCAGTTGAAGATCATCGCCCGCGCCAGCGAAGAGGATGCGGAAAAGCATCTCAAGACGGCGGGGGCCGATTCCGTGATCTCGCCCTACCACTTCGCCGGACACCGGATCGCGCAGTCATTTCTGCGCCCGCATGTGCTCGATTTTATCGACTCCGCCACCGCGCGCATCGGCGTGGACCTGGAGATCGCGGAAATCGAGGTGGCCGCCGGGTCGCGCTACGTGGGGCAGACGTTTCGCACCTCGAAGATGCGCAGCGACACCGGCATCATCGTGCTGGCCATCAAGCGGGATGAAACGATGCGCTTCAATCCCGCTTCCGACGACCGCATCGAAGCCGGCGACACGCTCATCGCCATGGGCGAACCCGCGGGACTGCGAAAGCTGGAGGAATCCGCGGGGGCGGGCGCATAGCCGCGGTTCAACGTAGAGGAACCAATTCACCACGGAGGCACTGAGACACGGAGGAGTGGGGGAATTCATGCAGGCGGAGATGGGTGATGCCCAACAGGAATTCGCGTTAATCCACGTTCATTCGTGCCAATCTGTTCTCCGTGCCTCCGTGTCTCCGTGGTGAACTTGCCATGAAAGTTACAACCGCAGCCGAAATGCGCGAGATCGACCGGATCACGACCGAAAAATTCGGCGTGCCGTCGCTCACACTCATGGAAAACGCCGGCACGCACGTGGCCGAGTACGTGCTCAGTCGTTATCCGCGCGCCGAGCGCATTGTCGTCGTCTGCGGCAAAGGCAACAATGGCGGCGATGGCTTTGTCGCCGCCCGCAAGCTGCATGAGGCAGGGAAGAAGGTGGAGGTCCTGCTGCTGGGCGATCCGGCCGAGGTGAAGGGCGACGCCGCCGCCATGCTGAAGAAACTGCCGCTCGCCGCGACCGTGATCCGCAGCGAAGAGGAACTCACGAATGTGTGGCACGGGTCTTCGACCCGTGAACGCGGGTCACAGACCCGCGCCACACAGGAGTACGACCTCATTCTGGACGCCATTCTCGGCACCGGCTTCAAGCCTCCTGTTACCGGCCTGTTCGCCAAAGCCATCGAACTGATCAATGCGTCCCATGTTCCCGTCATCGCCGTCGACATTCCTTCCGGCGCCAGCGCCGACGCCTTCGCGCCCGAAGAGCACCCGCGCTGCCGCGCTGATGCCGTCGTCACCTTCACCGCGCCGCGTCCGGCGCACGTCTTCGGCGACCTGACGCGCGGGGAAATTGTCGTCGGGCAGATCGGCTCGCCGGCGGAGGCGATTCAGTCGCAACTCAACCTTGACGTGATCGCCTGGCCGGACATCCAGGCCTGCTTTGCGCCGCGCGCGGTGGACGCGAACAAGGGAAACTTCGGGCACGTGCTCATCATCGGCGGCTCGCTGGGTAAATCCGGCGCCGCCGCCATGGCGGGCATGGCAGCTCTGCGCGCCGGTGCGGGGCTTTCCACCGTGGCCACGCCGCGATCGGTGCTGCCCATGGTCGCCGGCTTTGCCGCCGAGTTGATGACGGAGCCGCTGGCCGAAACCGACGCCGGCACCATCTCGCTCGCGGCCATCGACTACGGCCGCCTGGATGCCGTCGTGAATGGCAAGACCGTGCTCGCCCTTGGCCCGGGGATTTCACGCCACGCTGACACCGTGCAATTCATCCGTGCAATTGTCGACAAGTATCCGCAGCCCACGGTGATTGATGCCGACGGGCTGAACGCCTTCGAGGGCTGCGCCGAGAAGCTGGACGGCAGCAAGCGTCCCCTGGTGCTGACGCCTCACCCCGGCGAGATGGCGCGCCTGGCGGGCATTTCCACCAAGCAGGTACAGCAGGACCGCCTCGGCGTGGCGCGCAGCTTCGCCCGCGATCACCAATGCATTGTGGTGCTCAAGGGACATCGCACGCTGATCGCCGAGCCCGACGGACATGTGTGGGTGAACATGACCGGCAACCCCGGCATGGCCAGCGGTGGCACCGGCGACGTGCTCACCGGCCTGACCGCGGGCATGATCGCGCAGTTTCCGAATGATCTGGTGCGCGCGGTTTGCGCGGCAGTGTGGCTGCATGGTTACGCAGGAGATAAAGCTGCGTTCACAAGCGAGCAGTTCATGACCGCAGTGGACGTGCTCCACCATGCGTGGGTCGGCGCACCCGACCGCGTGGAGTTCGGCAGCGAGCGCCTGGTGCACATTCACGACTTTGCGGGGTTGAGCTCGGTACAGCGCCACGTGGGTGGCCTAGCCTAGACGGGTTTGCCAGGGTGGGGAATAAGAAACCCAAACGCCTGACATCCCGAGCGAGGCCGCAGGCCGAGTCGAGGAACAACAAACCCAAACGTCTGTCATCCCGAGCGAGGGCGCATGCCCGAGTCGAGGGACCCCGCGTTCGCTGGTACTCACGACAATGCCAGCAGGCATTTCAAAGAAGCGATTCACCACGGAGACACCGAGACACAGAGTCAATCCTCATTCTTCAATCTTCAATCTTCATTCTTCAATCTTCCTTCCCTTTCCTGCCTCTGTGGTTAAATTGTCCCCGCCATGGCGACCGGCGAATACACCACGCACTCCGCCGAAGAGACGATCGAGCTGGGCCGCCACCTGGCGCGCGAGCTCAAGCCGCCGCAACTGGTGGTCCTGCGCGGCGAGTTGGGAGCGGGCAAGACGACGCTGGTGAAGGGAATTGCCGAAGGCTTCCAGGCGGCGTCGCAGGAAGACGTCACCAGCCCCACCTTCACGCTCATCCACGAATACCGCGGCCCGGCGATCAACGTCTTCCACATCGATCTCTATCGCATCGACACCGAGCGCGAACTGGAGACGCTGGGGATCGATGACCTTTACGGCAATGCCAACATCCTGCTGATCGAGTGGGGAGAAAAATTTCCGCGCTTCGAACGCGAGCGCCACGTCGAGATTCGATTCCGTCGAATGGGCGAAAGCGAGCGCCGCATCCGGGTGAGCGGACTTTGACTCAGCAATTAGCAATTAGCGATTAGCAATTAGCTGAAACGAGTACTGCCGCGAGCAGCTAAAAGCTAATTGCTTATTGCTCATTCAAAATCCCATGATGTTGTAGCCGCAATCCACGTAGATGGTCTCGCCGGTCACGGCGGTGGACAGGTTGGAGGCCAGGAACAATGCCGCCTTGCCGACCTCTTCCGCCTCCACGTTGCGGCCCAGCGGGGCGCGCTCCACGTGGCCCTTCAGCATGTCGCTGAAGCCGGCAATGCCGCGCGCGGCCAGCGTCTTGATGGGCCCGGCGGAGATGGCATTCACGCGAATCTTTTGTTTGCCGAGATCGGCGGCGAGATAGCGGACGGTGGCTTCCAGCGCGGCTTTCGCCACCCCCATCACGTTGTAGTTGGGTACTACTTTTTCCGCGCCGTAATAGGTCATCGTCATGATGCTGCCGCCCTCGGTCATCAGCAGGGCGGCGCCGCGGGCGAGCGCGATCAGGGAATAGACGCTGACGTCGTGCGCCATGCGGAAGCCCTCGCGCGAGGTCTCGACGAACGGCCGGCTCAGCTCGGCGGCGGGCGCGAACGCGATGCTGTGCACCAGGACGTCCAGCTTCCCGTAGCTATCCCTTAGTTGCCCGAAGAGGCGCTCGACCTCGGCGTCGTTGGAGACATCGCACTGGAAGGCTTGCGTCCCGGGTAGCGATTCCACCAGGTCTTTTGATTCCAGCGCCAGCCGTTCGTTCTGGTAAGTAAGCGCCAGGCGCGCGCCCGCGGCGTGCAGCTGCTGCGCGATGGCCCAGGCAATGCTGCGCTTGTTGGCGACTCCGAAAACAACGGCATTTTTCCCTTCCAGCAGATGCATGTGTGTTTATTCACCCCGCGTAAACCGGAAAGAATAACAGATGTTAATTGTGTGTCATCCCGAGCGGAGTCGCCTGCGATAACAAATGTTAATCGTGTGTCATCCCGAGCGAAGTCGAGGGACCTTGTGTTCCGTGGCGGACTATCGGTTCGTGTGTCATCCCGAGCGGAGTCGCTGCGATAACAAATGTTAATGGTGTGTCATCCCGAGCGAAGTCGAGGGACCTTGTGTTCCGTGGCGGACTACCGGCTCTGAACCCCTAAACCCTGACTCCTGAACTCCTAACTCCTAACTCCTAACCCCTAACCCCTAACTCCTGTTCACCGCCGCAGCAATCGGCTCGGCTTCGCGCGCCACCGGGACAGGCCACACTGACGCCACGAACGCCAGTACATAAACGGTTCCCAGCAGGCCGAATGCTGCTGTCAGCGATAGGCGGTGTGCAATCAATCCGGCGGTAAAGGCGAGCAGGATCTGCAGTCCGGTCCCTGCGAAATAAAACGTGTTCTGCACCCGTCCCATGAAGTGCTTGGGAACCCGGTGCATCATGCTGCTGGAGATGGAGATTCCTCCGACGCCGCGCGCCGAGCCCATGAGCATGAAGATGAGGACCGCGACGGCAACCACGCGCGAAAAGGGAATCACCAGCATGCCAACCGTGAGCGTGGCCATGGCGACCTGTAGCGCACGCCGCTCTCCGATGCGGCCGATCAGCCGGGGCACGTAGAGCGCGCTGAGAAATGCGCCCAGCCCCCATCCGCCGTAGATCCATCCGTAGCCGACCGCGCCGCCATGCAGGATGCGGTCGTCCAGCGGCGCCATCACCACGGTGGAGGACATCATGGCGCCGAGGTAGAGCGACAAGCTGCACCCCAGCAGCCACACGTCACGCCGCGGACGCAGGTAGCGGATGCCCTCGCGCATCTCGTGCAGGTAACGCGCCAGCGCGCCTTCCGCCGCGGGCTGGCTCGGAGAGGTCAGCCGGACCACGTGCCGTCCCTTGCGGACCGCGAAGTAGCAGGCGAGCGAAACCAGGTAGGTGGAAAAATCGATCAGCAGCACGCCGCCGAGATGGATGTGGTTGTAGACGAAGCCCACCACCGCGCCCGAGAGCAGGAACCCGCCCTGGATTCCCGCCATCAGGATGGTGTTGGATTGCACGTACTGCTCCGGAGGCGACAGCTCCTGGATGAGCGCATTGATGGTCGGCCAGAACATCCAGAAGCCAAGCTGGACGAGCGTGTTCATCAGGTAGAGGTGCCACACGCGTACCCGTCCTTCCAGCGCCATGATGGCCACCGTCAGGATGATCAGGGCGCGCCCGGCATCGAGCAGCATCACCAGGTGGCGGCGGTCTTCGCGGTCGATGATGACCCCGCTGAAAGGGAGCATCATCATCGACGGGATGGTTTGCAGCACCACCAGCATGCCGAGGGCGATTTCGGAGTGGGTCTCCTGCAGCACGAACCACATCACCGCGGCGGAGTTCATCCCGCTGCCCATCATGGAGACGACGTTTGCGGTAAACACCAGACGCAGAGGCCGGATTCGCAGGATGGAGCGCATGAGTGGAAACGTTGAGATTAACGCAGAATGCGGTGGAAAAGGAGTCAGTAGTCAGGAGTCAGGAGTCAGGGTGCGGGCCCGATTGACCCCTGAGTCCTGACTCCTAAGAGAAGCTGCGGCATCTATTATGTTAGCCTTGTAAGCAAAAGTGTCCCGGCGCTCCGGCGGCGGGCGAGATGGATCCCGATACCCTTGTTTAACCACATTGCAGCCAAGATTTTCGGCACCAAGAACGAGCGCGAGGTCAAGCGCCTGAAGCCGCAGGTCGAGCAGATTAATGCGCTCGAACCGCAGATGAAGGCCCTGACCGATGCCCAACTGCGCGCCAAGACCGACGAGTTCCGCCGGCGCCTGGCCGAACGCCTGGAAGGCCTGGAGGACGACGACGAACGGCGCGCGGCGGAAAACCAGTTCCTGGAAGAAATTTTGCCCGAGGCCTTCGCCGTGGTGCGCGAGGCCGGGTGGCGCACGGTCAATATGCGTCACTTCGACGTGCAGTTGATCGGCGGCATGGTGCTGCACTCCGGCACAATTTCCGAGATGAAGACCGGCGAAGGCAAAACCCTGGTCGCCACCCTGCCGGTCTACCTGAACGCGCTGCCCGGGCGCGGCGTCCACGTGATCACGGTCAATGACTACCTGGCCAAGCGCGACTCGGAGTGGATGGGAAAAATCTACAATTTCCTCGGCCTCACCGTCGGCGTCATCGTGCACGATCTCGACGACGAAGAGCGCCGCGCCGCCTACTCAAGTGATTGTACCTACGGCACAAATAATGAGTTCGGGTTCGATTACCTGCGCGACAACATGAAGTTCGACCTGCGCGAGTGCGTGCAGCGCGGGCACAACTTCGCCATTGTCGACGAGGTGGATTCCATCCTGATCGACGAAGCGCGCACGCCGCTCATCATCAGCGGCGCCAGCGAGGAATCCACCGACAAGTATTACAAGGTCAACAAGATCATTCCCAAGCTGGAGAAGGGCGAAGAGATCGAGCAGGCGCCGGGTGAGGCGGCCGTTCTCACCGGCGACTACGTGGTCGATGAGAAGCACAAGACCATCACGATCAGCGACGAGGGCTGGGAGAAGGTCGAGAAGCTGCTTGGCATCACCAACATCGCCGACCCGGAAAACTGGGACCTCAAGCACCACGTCGAGACCGGGGTGAAGGCGCACGCCTTGTACCGCAAGGATGTCGAATACGTGGTGAAAGACGGCGAGGTGATCATCGTCGATGAATTTACCGGGCGCCTGATGCCGGGGCGCCGCTGGAGCGACGGGCTGCACCAGGCGGTGGAGGCCAAGGAAAACGTCAAGGTGGAGCGCGAAAACCAGACGCTGGCCACCATTACCTTCCAGAACTACTTCCGCATGTACAAGAAGCTGGCGGGCATGACGGGCACGGCGGAGACGGAAGCGCCCGAGTTCGGAAGCATCTACAAGCTCGACGTGCTGGTGATTCCGACCAACAAGCCGCTGCGTCGGCAGGAGAATCCCGACGTGGTGTATCGCACCGAACCGGAGAAGTACAACGCGGTGGCCGATCACATCACGGAGCTGTACAAGAAAGGGCAGCCCATCCTGGTGGGCACCACTTCCATCGAAAAGTCGGAGCGGGTGGCGGAAATTCTGAAAAAGCGGGCAGTCAAGCACGTGGTGCTGAACGCCAAATTTCACGAGCGCGAAGCCGAGATTGTGGCGCAGGCGGGCCGCCGCGGCATGGTGACCATCGCCACCAACATGGCCGGCCGCGGCACCGACATCCTGCTCGGCGGCAACCCGGAATTCATGGCCAAGCAGGAGCTGGTGAAGCAGGGAATCGCGCGCCCGTTGCACGAGGTGGGGGGCGCGGTGGAAGCCGCGCCCAGCAGCGAGGAGACGATCAAGTTCTACTACCAGGGCACGGAATTCGAATGCCCGCTGCAGCAGTGGAACGAAGCCTTCGCGCGCTACAAGTCGGAAACCGACCGCGAGCACGACGAAGTGGTGCAAGTGGGCGGGCTGTTCATTCTCGGCACGGAGCGGCACGAGGCGCGGCGCATCGACCACCAGCTGCGCGGGCGCGCCGGACGCCAAGGCGATCCCGGCGAATCCCGTTTCTTCCTCTCGCTGCAGGACGACCTGATGCGCATCTTCGCCAAGGAGTGGGTGTCAACGCTGCTGCAGCGCCTGGGCATGGAAGAAGGCGTGCCCATCGAGTCGCGCATGATCACCCGCCGCATCGAGGCGGCGCAGAAGGCGGTGGAGGCGCAGAACTTCGAGGCCCGCAAACACCTGCTGGAATACGACGACGTGATGAACAAGCAGCGCGAGGCGGTGTACAGCTTGCGCCGCCAGCTGCTGGAGGGATTGGACCAGAAAGACCTGATCCTGGAGGATTACGTCGCCGGCATCCTCAGCGAGTTGCTCGACAAGTACGCCGCCAAGGATGTCCATCCCGAGGATTGGGACACCAAGGGGCTGAAGAACGAGGTTTTCACCCGCTTCGGCGTCGATATTTTCGCCGAAGGCGTGAAGGCGGAGGCGCTGAACCGGCAGGAACTGGGCGACGCCGTCTTCCAGAAGCTGAAACAGCGTTACGACGCCAAGGAAAAACTGATCGGCCCCGAGCAGATGCGCTATCACGAGCGCATGATCATGTTGAGCGTGCTCGACCAGCAGTGGAAAGACCACCTGCTCAACATGGACCACCTGAAGGAAGGAATCGGGCTGCGCGGCTACGGGCAGCACGATCCGCTGGTGGAGTACAAGCGCGAGTCGTTCGACATGTTCGAAGCGATGATGGGCCGCTTCGAGGAAGAGACGGTCCGGTACCTGTACCTGATGCAGGTGATCGAAGCAGGCGCGCCGCAGATGACAGAGGAACCGGTCGAGGGCGGCAACGGCGACGGCGCGGGACGGCACCGTCGCGCGGCGGCAACTTCGGTGGACGAACTCGAGGAGGCATTCCAGCGCCGCAAACGCAAAGAGCTGGAACAGGCGCGCATGGCGGGCTCCGGAGAATACCAGCCGGTGCAGCAGCGGGTGCGCAGCGGCGCCAAGGTCGGGCGCAACGATCCCTGCCCCTGCGGCTCAGGCAAGAAGTACAAGAAGTGCTGCGGGGTGAATGCGTAGGTTCGGGTTCAGTGCCCAAGGCGGGCGGTTTGGGAATGGCTCGTGTCGCTTAACGGTGAGCATTAAAGCGGCAGAGGCAGCCTATGAGCTCAATGATTGGTACGTTGCTGTTGCTGGTCCTGGCAGCGAGCCTAGCCTTCGCGCAATCACCTGACATCGTCCTGAAGACGCGGACCCGATTTTTCTTCCAAACATCGGCGGGCGTCCAACCCGGCCGCGAACGCACGTTTACTTTGTACGTACAAGGCGACCGGCAGCGAAGGGAAGAGCAATTCGAGGCGTTCGGGCCAGCGCCCGCCAGTTCGCACGCGACTATTTATCGGCCTGACATCAAGCAGATCATTCACCTCAATTCCGTGGCGCGCACCTATTTCATAGCTGAGTTCGACCCTGAGCAGCAGGAGAAACGAACCCGGCAGTTGATGCAGGATGCCAATTCGGGCAACGCCTCGCCAATGACGCAAGCTGCTGAAGCCGGCGTGCTCACGATCACCGTGGACACGACCGATACCGGCGAGCGACGCGAAATCAATGGCTTCACGCTGCGACACCTGCGGCGGGTAGTCACTCAGGTTCCGAGCGGTGGCGCACCGGAATCTCTCGGGCAGCGCATCGAGCGCGACGGATGGTATCTCGACACACCAGCACCCGGTGCGACCGGTACGCAACCTCGGCCTGATGCTTTATTGCTTTCATTCGCCGTTGCCCCTGGACAGCAGAGGCCACGGTTGGACTTTAAGCGCATCGGCAACGCGAAGGCGCGACTAGGGCAGGCAGTGAGCGAAACTGTGACCTCCACCTCGGAGAAGAGCGAATCCAAGGAGGTCACCGAATTGGTCGAGTTAGCAAGCTTACCCATTGACCCAGCGAAATTCGAAATACCTGGTGAATACAGACCTGCCCAACGGCTCTCACACGGCGGTGTTGACATGCAGAACCCTGCCACGTTGTGGGGCGACCTACGAACGTGGTGGCGGGATTTGTGGTCTCGCTGAAGTATGACGAGCGGTCACAGCTTTCTAAGGCCCGGCGTAACCAACGGGCCGGGATCTCATAATTTGCGATGTCCGACCTGTCGCGCTTGGGGAGTGCGCGGACGTGGCGGCGAAATGGGCGGCGCGTCAGCGGAGATTTCGCACTGGCTCGCGACTCGGGGCGCGCCTGACCCAGGGCTCACGCCCTGGGCTACATACATTTTGCCGCCCGCTTCGCGGGCTGGGGCGGGTGCGATCCACAACCTGAAAAGATGGGCACGGCGCTTCTAAAAAAACCCCACATTTGCCAACAGCGGGCAAATGTGGGCCACCCGGCGCCGATCGGCATCTAAGAAGGTGGGATGTCTACAGAAAGTCCCGGGTAAGCCCAAAACGGGCTTACCCGGGGCACCCACGGTTTCAGCGAACGGATTTGGGTTTGCGGAACCAGCGGCGGTGGCGGCGTTCGGGGGATGAGCAGGTCCCAGGCTTCGCGATAGCGGCGGTACTTGTTGCGGCGGAAGCGGGGATTGAGGCAGACTTCGCGTCCGGAGATAGCGCGCAGCGGGATGATGTACCAGGCGTCTTCGGAGATGATGTAGGCGGCGATGAAGTCGACGTCGCAACGCGCGTAGCGGGCGCCTTGCTGGTGAGCGACGCAGACATATCCCTGACATCTGGCGTTGCGAAAGCCGGTGGACTTGACCTGAATCTTGAACACGGCGCCGCCACTTTCGACCAGGAAGTCGTAAGGGGCGGAGTCGCCGTAGGGTTTGGAGACGCGCAGGCCGAGTTCGGCGGCGCGGGTGAGAAAGCGGAGCTCGACGAGCTCGCCCTGGAGCTTGTAACTTCGGTTTTCTTTCATCGGGGATTGGGCTTCGGCTTTGATCTGCTTAAGGAGTGAGAAAAGAAAAGCCCTCCGCGAGCGGGAGGGCTTGTTCAATGCTCTACATCCAGTATGGCATATTCAGCAGGGTAAACCCGCCACATCGGGGAAGTTTATATTTGCCGCAGGTACAGCAGATTAGCGGGGAAATGACAATTTGCGGCACTTGACAAGAAAAGTTTCAGTTTCGAGTTTCAGTTTCAATTTGCCCGCTTCAAAGAAAAACCGCCCTGCGATTGGGCGGGCGGTTCCTGGGGAATTCTGAGGTTACATTTTGACGGGTGAGGTTGCCGACGCGACACATTGCCACTTGCCGCTGGGCGTCTTGACCCAGGTATCGGTAAAGCGCTGATTCAGATCCATCGGCTTTCCCGAGGGATCGGTTCCCTTGGCTACAAATCCTCCGGTGGCAATGGCGGTGTTGCCAAACACGGTGACCTTCAGACCGGGGTAGTCGACACTGGTGTATTTGGTCGCCTTCTCTTCTTTCAACATCGCAGCTTTGCTCCTGAGTTTGCCTTCGCCCGAGGTGAAGAGGGCATTGTCGGCCAGGTCGGGAGCGATCAAGTCAGGATTGTTGGTCTGCTGGGACTGAAGCCACTTATGCTCCAGGTCGGCCACGGCCTGCTCAGACCCGCCGCTCTTGCCGGCTTGCGACCAGGCGGCACTCACCAACAAAACCAACCCGAGTAAACACCATACGATATTTCTTTTCACGGGGAGTCTCTCCTTGTGTGCGTTGAGAAGCTTGGGGATGTCCTGGACCGGCTGGATGGACCGGCGCGAATGGGCGATTATCAGTTTTGACGGTTGGTGGAACATACGCTGAGCAATCCAATGTGTCAATGCAGCGGTTGATAAAGCGGCTTATGGTGATTAATGTATTTCGCGCCTTGCGTGGTGGACATCTATCGCGCTTGGGCGTGCGCAGACTTGGCGGCGAAATGGGCGGCGCGTCAGCGGAGATTCCGCACTGGCTCGCGACTCAGGGGCGCGCCTAACCCAGGGCTCACGCCCTGGGCTACACATTGTGCCGCCCGCTTCGCGGGCTGATCAGGCCTTGTTTTCACCCTAAGCGCATTGCCTGAGAAACAAATGCCAGCGGGCGAGCACAATTTTCGTGCTGCGGAATTGATCCCCTCGGACCGGACCGGTAAAGCCCTCTCCTACTTTCCGCAATCAGTTAGCGATGCACTGCCTTGTCTTTTGCTTGTACAAGCCGTCACTTTGGCAGGGTTGGTGCTGTTGATTGCGAGAGTCAACTCAACCCAGTTCAGGAGGGAACCCGTTGTCTCCCCGACGGCCACTTGTACTCTGCATGGACAGTGAAGTGGGACGAACCAGGCACAAGGAACTTCTCACCCAACATGGCTACGAGGTAGTTACTGCAACCAGTGAACGGGAGGGGTTCTCAGTTCTCAGCAGGCATGCGGTGGATGCAATCATTCTCGGTTTCGAAACGTGGGGGAGCGGCGCGGTGGTGCGCCGGATGAAGGACATCAAGCCTCACGTTCCGGTCGTGCTGGTGTACCCTTCGGCGAACACTCCGCTTGGCAGAATGCCGGCGGCCGACGCGGTTGTCATCGCAGAAGACGAGGCTGCTCGCCTGCCGGGAATTCTTGACCACCTGCTCAATGTTCGGTTTCCATTCTTCAGTCGTTGGTTCGGGAATTGGAAGCACCGCGATTGGCTGGAGGAGCGCGAACCCCGACAATAGATTTGGGCCACCCGCGATGTATGTGATGTGTACCCCCACCTAGCAAACCCGTCTAGGGTCACCCGGAGCTAAGAGCGGGACGTGCTTGTCTCCGTCGCCGGCATCGGGCAAAGCGGGGCAGCCGAGGGCGGCTGCCCCTACACAACTCGCTGTGCTCGCAAATGTGTACCCCATCCTAGCAAAAGCGGCTAGGGTGGGCCACCCACTGGGTCTTATTAATTCTTCGGGCTGCCAGTGGAAAAGCTGCCGGGAATCTCAAACAGCGAGGGATCGGGCTCGACGCGCTTGATGTCGGTGAGGCGATAGACGGTTTCTCCAAAGCGCGGATCGCTGCGCTTGCTCATCACGACCAGGTGCAGGTCGGGCGAGGTCCACACCTCGGAGGTGATCTCCAGCGGACGCTCGTTGCCGATCTGGCCGGCGGGAATGGTGCGGGTGGTGCGCTTGCCGTCGGCGCTCACGCCTTCAATCACCTGCGTGCCCAGCGATTCGGTCTTGGCCGGCGTACCCTCGCCGCCGGGGTTGAACACGGTGACGCGCCGCTCGACTCCGCCGTCGGGTCCGCCGGAAACAATCACATTTTTTTCCACGTGAACCTTGGAGCCCTTGATTCCGGGGCCGGGGCCGGCCACTCCGGCGGTGGTGACTCCGGGGCCGCCGCCCATGATCTGGCCTCCAGGTCCGCCACCCATCTTCATGGCGCGCGCAGACTGGTCGTTCAGGTCGAGAATGTAGCTGGTCTTGGCGACGGGATCGTTGATGAACACCATCCTGGGCCCTTTCACCGCCAGCGGGCCGAAGCTGCCCATGGTTTCTTCACGCCGGGTGCGGCCCTGACTGTCGCGCGCCAGCAGGGTGGTGGTCTTGTTGACGATGCGATTGCCGTCGGCCAGGGTCTGCGTGCTCTCAGTGATGGCGGTGGCGGTGTAGGGCGCACCGGTCACCGGCTTACCGAAATCGCCGACCGCAACGTAGCCCATGTTCATTTTGCCGTCGCCAAATCTCTGGGTATGGAACATCACGTTGGGCGGCGGGGGACCATTGTCGGGGCCGGGCGCCGGGAGTTGCTGCAGGAAGATGGCGTCCGCGCCAGAATCCGGCATCTGGGCTACGGCGATGGCGCAAAAGAGAAACGCACTGACGATCAGGACAACGACTGATTTCATGAGCAACGCTCCTTAATGAGTAGCATGGACCAACCGCACGGCGTATGGCACGCCATCCTGCCCGACCAGCACGTCGGTGAGAACGTGGCGTTCCAAGAGTTGTTCGCTGACTGGGTACCCGATCAACTGCAAAGCCGAGCCCGGCAATTCCAGCCGCACCATGCGCGGCTGACCGATGGGAATGGAGGGATCAAACAAGGGCAAGGCGACAAAGTCGTTGTTGGCGACGACTGCGGGCCGCGCGCTGGCGATGACATGAGGTTTCACCGCTCTTTCTGATCGCGCTCTCCGGTGCGGTGGGTGGGCAACTACGGGTGCAGGAGCGGCAGAGTTCGCCGCTGCGGCAGGCGTCGGCCGGAGGGTTCGTGGCGCTTCGGCCCTCTTGGTATTCAGGTGCGACGGATGCGACACGCGCAGCCAGGCCAGGGAAATGAGCAGGCACAGCGAGAAGACGCTCACCAGAGCGATGCGGCGGCGACGTCGCCGGGAGTGATGGCGCGCGAAGGCATGGCTGAGGCGCGCGCCGAGCTCCGGCGGAGCGCCCTGGGGCGAAGCAGCGGCCAACTCCCGCAGGTTCTTCGAAAGTGCGTCGTCGGGCCGATTCATCGCACGCACCCCATTTCTTTCAAGCGCAATTTCAGGATGGTTCGCGCCCGGTGAAGCCGCGATGCCACCGTTCCCGGCGGGCACTGCAGGACCGCCGCCGCTTCCGGATAGCTCATCTCCTCCAGGTCGCACAGGACCAGCGCTTCACGATAGGGCTGGGGAATCGCCAGCACCGACTTGCGCAGGCACTCGAGTTTTTCGCGGCGCTCCAGGTCGGAAAGAAAGTCCGGTTCGATGGCCAACTCAACATCGTCCTCCGGCACATCGTCGCCGAGGGAGAGCGCCGCGTGGCTGGACTGCATCTGCCGGAGCATCACGTTGCGCGCGATGCCGAACAAGTAGGAGGCCAGAGAGCCCTTCGCCGGATCGAAGTTCCGCGGTTTCGCGATGAAGCGCAGGAAAACTTCCTGGGTGACTTCCTCGGCGTTGGCCTGGTTTCCGCTCATATGCCACGCGAACCGGTAGATGGGACCCTGGAAACGCTCGTAACAGGCGTTGAAGGCGGCCTGGCTTCCCTTGGCGAGTTGCCGGAGCAACTCCCGATCATGGCTGGGTGCTTCGGCCATCCGCCTCCCGGCTCTCCAGCTACCTACTCTACATTCCGCGGGGGAGTCCAAATCGTTCCAACTAATTTTCGGGCTTCGCGTCCGCGCCGGGTTCATAGCCTCTACATTGCAGCACGGGAAGCCGAGGATACTTCGCGAAGGAAGGGTTGGTGTCGGCGAGGCAGCAGCGATAGAAGGTCGTCCCCCGGTCCGAGGTGATGCGCCGCATGTGCCGGCAATCGGCGCACAGTCCGATCCGGGGTTGTTCGTCCTGCAGGTTTGGCGTCACGGCCCGTGCCCCGCCCTATGAGATGGTTCTAGGCGCCGCCTTGCATCTAAGTGGACGGAATCAGCGGTTAGGGAGAGAGGTGACGTAGCATGCCGGAGCAACCCAAGGCCAGCTTTCTCGACGTGTTTGGAAGGGCAGCCACGAAAACAGCCGGGTGGGTGGGCACGCCATGGGCCTTCATTGCGGCCTTGGCGATAGTACTGATCTGGGGTGCAGCGGGCCCGCGGCATCATTACTCCGACACCTGGCAACTGGTGATCAACACGGGAACAACCATCGTCACGTTCCTGATGGTGTTCTTGATCCAGAATACGCAAAATCGCGATGCTCGCGCCATCCACTTGAAGTTGGATGAACTGATCCGCTCGGTCCACGCGGCGCACAATGACATGATCAACGTGGAAAAATTGTCGGAGGCGGAGCTGGAAATCCTGGCCAAGAGATACGAGCGGATCCGGGCCGAATTCGAGGCGCGCAAAAAGGGCGCGGCCTGATGGCCAGCGACCGGCTACAACCGGCCCTCGATGATCGGCGGCTCGGGGGAGCGGTCGGGGCTCATCTGCCGCGTGACCACCAGGACCGCCAACGTCCAGGTGGGCACCATGTCGAGACCCGGCACCAGTTCGGTGAGGAACGAGGGCAAGAAAACCCAATGCCAGCCCAGGAGACGCGTCAATAGCAGGCCGACGGCGATGTCGAGCAGATCGTTGACCGGCGAGAGAGCGCCCTCGCCGAAAAGAGGAAAGAACACGATCTGCAGCGCATCGGCCAGCACGGCGATGCCGAGGGCGGTGCGGCGGGGATTGATGGTAAGTTCCAAGACAGCACCCTTAATAGATCAATTTTACTCCCCGATGGAGCGCGTTGCATGCCGGGCCAATTCACAACCCGGCAACGCTGATGACGGCTTTCATCGTGTGTTGCCGGCCAGGGGCTAATTCCACGGCAAACTCGCCGACATTGCTGGTTTCGATGCAGATCATCTGCTTCCACTCGTCGTCGGCGAAATCGGAAAGCGCATGCGCCTTCTGGAGCCATGGATTCCACACCACGGTGGTGCGCGAATTTTCCTTCGCAACCCGGATTCGGCGATGCAGGGCGGGGTCATCGAGTTCGACCGGAGCCGTCGTATCCAGGTAGACGCGATCGGTTTCGGAGGTGATCGCGATCTCGCCCGCTTGCCTCTTTTTGCGGTTGCCATCGGTTTTATCGAGATAATCCACCGCGTCCAGGCCGCGCACCCGCGCGCTTTCGATGCTGCCCAGGCGATGGTAAGTATGCAGGGCTTCCTCAAAGCGCAGCGGCGCGTTACCGGTATTGGTCACCACCAGCTCCAGGCTCAGCTCGGAACCGAAGGTAGCGCGGTGGACCAGGCGAAAATCGGCGGGCCACCAGCGCTTGGTCTCCGCGTCGCTGGCGGTGAACATGCTGACCGTGATGGCGCCGCCTTGCTGGGTGATCGACTCCAGCTGCCATTCCTTGGCACGGACAAACCCGTGCGCCGGCGCCTTGGCATCGTCCGCCTTACCACCGAACCAGGGAAAGCAGATGGGGACGCCTCCGCGCATGGCGTGCTCGCGGTCCCAGCGAGACTGGGCGCTGACAAACAGGACTTCTTGGGCGCCGCGCGGCTTCCAGGAGGTGACCAGGCCCCCGTGCAGGTACATCTCCCCCTCGGCCTCGGGGCCGGTGACGCTCACCTTGGCGAGTCCGCCTGCTCCTTCCTCGGTACGGGCCAGTCCTGGAATATCGAAGCGTGGCTTTGGCATCGCGCTTTCCATGGTTCTTGTCCTCCTGGGGGCCAACCGGTTCCAGCCCCGGAATTGGGGTTGATTTCTCCTCCCGGAGAGGGTGTAAAAACAAGCATCCTGAGCCCAAATTAACCTTGGCGATTCCCACCTAAGGTCTTGTCCTTTAGTGACCTACGGAGCCTACTTCGTTACCTTTTTAGTACCCTTTCTCGATTGACAATTTATGTCACTGAACATACGATTCGGCCTACCCAGAGTCAATACTTTCCCCCGAGCTGATTCTGCCGAGGTGCGGGCGTGGTCAGTTTACGCCGCAAAGAAGAGAGATAGGGAGGGGTATGTCTCAGCGGTTGGGCGACCTTCTGGTGAAGGAGAAGGTAATCACGCCGGATCAATTGGATCAGGCGCTGAAGGTGCAGAAGGAGTCCGGCACCCGCCTGGGGTCCATCCTGGTGAAGCTGGGGTATCTCTCCGACGAGGATGTCACCAATTTCCTCTCCCGGCAGTATGGCGTGCCCGCCATCAACCTGACCTACTTCGAAATCGACCCGACGGTGATCAAGCTGATCCCGTACGAGACCGCCAAGCGCTACCAGGTCCTGCCGCTGAGCCGGGTGGGCGCCTCGCTGACCATCGCCATGGTGGATCCCACCAACGTGTTCGCCATGGACGATATCAAGTTCATGACCGGGTTCAACATCGAGCCGGTGGTGGCCTCGGAAAGCAGCATCCTGGTGGGCATCGAGAAGGCATATGGCGCGGCCCATGAGGAGGACCTGGAAGCGGTCATGATGTCGATGACCGAAGGTGGAGACGCCGACGTCGAGCTACAGGCCGAAGAAGCGGAGATGGAGCTGACCGACCTGGAGAAGGCGGCCGAGGAAGCTCCCATCGTCAAGCTGGTGAACTTAATCCTGACCGACGCGGTGAAGCGCGGCGCCAGCGACATCCACGTCGAGCCCTATGAAAAGGAATACCGCGTGCGCTTCCGGGTGGACGGCATGCTGCAGACCATCATGTCGCCGCCGATGAAGCTGAAAGACGCGATCACGAGCCGAATAAAAATTATGGCCAAGCTGGACATCAGCGAGAAGCGGCTGCCGCAGGACGGCCGCATCATGCTGAAGGTCAATCTTGGAGGCAGGAGAAAGGCGCTCGATTACCGCGTCAGCACGCTGCCCACGCTGTGGGGAGAAAAGATCGTGATGCGGCTGCTGGACAAGGAAAACCTGCGGCTGGACATGACCAAGCTGGGCTTTGAGGCCGAGTCGCTGGTGAAGTTCGAGAAGGCCATCCTGAAGCCTTACGGCATGGTGCTGGTGACCGGGCCGACCGGTTCCGGCAAGACCAACACGCTTTACTCGGCGATTTCGCGGCTCAACCAGCCGGACACCAACATCATGACCGCGGAAGACCCGGTTGAATTCCAGTTGGCCGGCGTCAACCAGGTGCAGATGAAGGAGTCGATCGGGCTGAATTTCGCGGCCGCGCTGCGCGCCTTCCTGCGCCAAGACCCGAACATCATCCTGGTGGGCGAGATCCGCGACTTCGAAACGGCGGAGATCGCCATCAAGGCGGCGCTCACCGGCCACCTGGTGCTTTCCACGCTGCACACCAACGGCGCGCCGGAAACCATCAGCCGCCTGATGAACATGGGCATCGAACCGTTCCTGGTGGCCACCTCCGTGCACATGATCGTGGCCCAGCGCCTGGTGCGGCGGGTGTGCGGGGAGTGCAAGGCGGAGGTCGATTTGCCGCCGCAGGCGCTCATCGAGGCCGGCTTCACCCCGGAGGAAACCAAGACGGT
>CAWCOC010000010.1:0-976624 GCA_963797035.1 Terriglobia bacterium | reverse complement strand
AGCATCCCCAGCGGCAAGCCGCCCGGATCGTGATCGCAGTCGGGTAAACGATGCGGTTGCCGGTGCCCCACATTTGCCCCGGGTTGGCAGATGTGGGTGCCATGGGATGGCACGTCAACAAAAATGATCCGAGTCCCGACCCGATTACTTACCGCAAGAGGATTTATCAACAATTACAATAAGCCGGGTGCCCCCGCCTTGATGCTGATCTGGCAGAATCCGAAATGTGGGTGCCCCACCCTTGCCCGGCTTTGGCAAGGGTGGGAAGAGGAACCTTGACCAGAATCATTTCGTTCCAAAACGAACCCCCCAAGCGCGCTTAGTTGGTGGCTGTCCATCCGGCGCCTGCAATTTCATCTAGACTTCACCCGTGGCCCAGGGCCTGCGCCGCTATTACGGCGGACGTGATCTGCATTTCATCACCGCGAGCTGCTACCGCCGTCAGGCGCTGTTGGCAAGCGCCCGGCGGCGCGACGCATTGCTGCGCGTGCTGGAGGAAGTGCGCGCTCGCTACCGATTCGTGGTAGTGGGCTACGTCGTCATGCCGGAGCATGTTCATCTGCTGATCAGCGAACCGGAGCAAGGCTCGCCTTCGACCGTGATGCAGGTGCTGAAGCAGCGCGTGGAGCATCGCTTGCTGAGGCGGAGGTCGCGGCGGAAGGCGGGCCAGGGTGAGTTGTTTGAGAGCGGTTGCGGAGTGGATCATTTCTGGCAGCGTCGCTTCTACGACTTCAACGTGTGGAGCGGGCGCAAGGAGCGGGAGAAGCTGCGCTATATGCATCGCAATCCAGTGACACGCGGACTGGTGAGCGCGCCGGAACTTTGGCCGTGGAGCAGTTTTCGGTGGTACGCTTTCGCCGAAGCCGGTGCGGTGAAGGTGCAGGATTGGCCGAAGCAACTGAAACGTGTGAGGGCCGGGCGCGTCGTTACCCACCCTTCGAAAACCGCGAAGGGTGGGGCACCCACATTTTGGTGACGAGAAAGGATGGGCCACCCGCCGGAGCACGATCTTACTGCATAAGGCGTGCATCTCGGTCTATCCTGTGTGGACGCTCAATGCTAATGGGACAGCGTTCAGAAAAGCCGGAGACACATCTCGGTCGCTTGCGAAAAGGCATTTGACGGAATTAAAGCCTGACGAGCGCTGGCCCATTCCAGTTCGATACCGAGATGTCGGCAGCTTTATCGTACTCGCACTGCAGCCAAGATTAAATGCCTTCATCCTAAGCATCTCAGACGATCTGTGCTAGAGCTTTTCGGTAGATTTGGCCGACCTCTGGGGAATATGCAAGTATCATGGATACTATTTACGATGCTTTTTGAGGTTGAAGCTACCGGAGGAGAATCGATTAGCGTTATCAAAGGCCACCTCCTTGTAGGTCGGATAGAAGTCCTTGAGCATGGCGATTCGTGCCGACCGGCATCAAGAGTCTGCGGAAAACATCGCGCGCAATCATGCGCGAATGTGCAGAGCTGGACAATAAGACTCAGCGACTTCTGGTGACCGCCCAGGGCGTCAAATGAACGCCGAACCGGGTTCCGAAAAGCCAGTTGCTGCTCGCACAGGTAAGATTTAACGATCGGCGGGTAAGCCCGCCCTGGACCCATTAGCCGGGGCTGTCCACCATGAATGTAGATCGGATTTCTCCACCGGAATAGGTGTCGCTGCAGCAGTGGAGGTCTCGCATCTGGTTCGTCCAGGCAGCGACCGGAGCGACTTGAGAGGCAACGTCAGCAGACGGCTGTCTTCGTAATCGCTAGCCGAATGTGGGTGCCCTATGTTCGCGGCTTTCGAATTGTGGGCCACCAAATCCAGCAACAAGACTTTCGCACTTTTCATCAATTTGGACTGTGGCTGTAGTCGATTTTGTGGCGGTGAAAGTATCCAGAATCAATTCGGATCAATAGCTTTCATCGGCCAGCGTGCAACAGGTTCAACATCAATCAATTACGAACAGCAAAATTCAACAGATTTCAATAACTCTTCAAATCTGGTTCGGGACCAGGGGGTCGGAGGTTCAAATCCTCTCTCCCCGACCAATTCTTTTCAAAACCAACGGCTTTATTGTTGCGCCTGCACTAGGATAGGTGCTCCGGGCTGACTACCAAACGGCACCACAGCCATAACTTTGAGGATTACGAAAGTTACCCCACCCGACCCCGGGCCGAGGGGCCGGCGTTTTGCGCAATCGCGCAGCTCTGGTATACTCGCGGCACAGATTCGCCACCGAATTTCTTGTCTCAGGGTCGCCAAACGATGTAGACGTAGCGCACGAGTGGGTGGGGTTGTGTTCCTGATTGAAAATGTGACGGTCATCCTGAAGGCCCTACTCGCCGGGACCATCTGCACCAGCATTTTCTTTCTTTTTTGCCTGTTTTATCGCCGCATGATGCGCGAGCGGTATGAACAGGCCCGTCGAACTGCCGCGGAGCGGTACGCCCCGCCCGTCGATTCGTGCCTTGGCGGGGCGCTCCCGGTACCGGATTTGGTGCAAGTTCTGAAGCGCCCCGATTCCGCGGCCGAGCGCGACGGCATCGTTGACCTGCTCGCCTCCCGTGCGACTCCCGGCAGCATTGAGCGTATTACTGAGATTCAACTTGCCACCGGCCAAGTAACGCGCTGGGCCCGCGCAGCCTTCGGCAAACAAGGCGACGAACTCGTTGCCGCTGCCCGCAGCGGACCGATTTTCCCGGGGCGGGTGCGGCGCTCGAAGATCCTAGATTTTTTTCGCGCCATGCAGATCTTCGCCCTCCCGCGAGCTGCTGCCGTGCGCCATCTCGGTGGTCTGGCGCCGGCCTTCGCTCATCCCTTTCTCGTGCGCGCCATGGCCGACCCCTCCCCCCGGGTCCGGCAGGCCGCAATTGCCGCCATGGGCGAAGCGCGGCTTGCTGTCGCCATTCCGATCGTTCTGGAAACGCTCATTCGATCCGTGGAAGCCGACAACGATCTTTCCATTCGCGACGTGAAAAGCGCGGTCGTGTCCTTTCCCATGGAGTCTCTCGACGGATTACTCCCCGGCTTGAAGCACCAGGATCCCCGGGTCCGTTTTGTTGTCGTCGATGCCATTCGCGAGATCTGCGGCAAGGCCGCGGCCCAGTCCCATCTTCGTAGCAATGACTTTTCCCCGCGACTGTACCGCGCCTTTCTCAACGACTTGATGCGCGATAGCAATGCCGACGTCCGTGCCCGCAGCGCCGAGGTCATCGGGCATTTCCATGACGACGACAGCCGCCAAGCGCTGGCCCGCTTAATGGAGGATGAAAACGAGTTTGTTCGTTTGCATGCCGTGCGTGCGGCTCGGCATTACCGTGAGCTGATCGAGGCACTGACGGCGCGAGTCAGCGATTCTTTTTGGCGCGTTCGGGAGGCTGCCGTGAACGCACTCGCCGAGCTGACCGCCAGCGGCGCGGCCGACCTGTATTCCTTTTTTCTGGCGTGCGACGACCGCTACGCCAGCGAACAAATCGCCGATGAACTGCAGCGCGGCGGCCGCGTGCCCTACCTGCTCGCCATGGCTGCCGATCGCGGTTTGAACCGGGAGCGGGCCCTGAAGGCGTGTCGCAAACTCGCTGTTTTGGGCAAGAGTTCTCTGCTGGTTTCCGCTCTGCCGTTCCTCGACGCTCCCGACGCCCAGATCGAGATCATGAAAATACTCAGCGCCCACCCGACACCGCAGTTTGTCACCGTCCTCGCCGATCTGGCCCGCAGCGACCCTGGCCCGATTCGCGAGTTCGCGACGATGCTCCTGCAGCGCGTTCAGGTTGCGTCCTTAAAAACCGCCGTGGGGTGGGATTGATCATGCACGATTGGTTGCTGCGGTTCTTCGATTACTTCAACGCCATCGTGCTCTCGTATTTCGTGTTCACCAATGGCATGTACGCGGTCCTGATGTTCTGCTCCTTGTACTCGGTGAACATGCACAGCAAACGCACGGCTTCGACCAACTACGACCGTATCCTGAACTCGCCCACCACTCCGCCGGTGGCGCTGATCATTCCTGCTTACAACGAGCAGCAGGGAATTGTTCAAACCGTCCTCTCCCTCATGGAGCTCCGGTACCCCGAGAAAGAGATCATCGTCGTCGATGACGGTTCCACCGACGGCACCGCTGCTCGCCTCATCGAACGGTTTCAGTTGATGGAGATGGATTTGACCTATCGCGAGAGGCTTCCGGCCGAGAAGCCTTTGGCGTTCTATTACAATCCGAGCAATCCCGAGCTTCTGCTGATCCGCAAGGAAAACGGCGGCAAGCCCGACGCTCTCAATGTCGGCTTAAACGTGGCGCGCAGCCCTTATTTCGTCACGGTCGATGCCGACTGCCTCATCGAGCCGGATGCCTTGCTCTATCTGGCAACGCCGATCATCGATTCGCCCATCCCGATCGTGGTCAGCGGCGGCGTGGTCCGCATCCTGAACGGCTGCACGGTGCGCGCCGGTCACGTCACCGAGGTAGGCCTGCCCCGCACTTGGATCGAGCGTTGCCAGGTGGTCGAGTACATCCGTACTTTCCTGTTTGGCCGTACCGGCTGGAGCTTCATGGGTGCAACCTTCATTTGCTCGGGGGCCTTCTGCCTCCTGGAGCGCGCGGCCGTCATTGAGGCCGGCGGTTTCAGCCGCGACACCGTGACCGAGGACATTGACCTCATTGCCACGCTTCATCGTTACCTGCGCAAGCACAAGCGCACATACCGCATGGTCTTCACCACCGATCCCGTATGCTGGACGGAATCGCCCAAGACGCTCGCCATGCTGGCCCGGCAGCGCCGCAGGTGGCAGCTTGGCCTGATGCAGACGGTCATGAAACACGATGACATGATTTTCAACCCACGTTACGGCCTTATGGGCCTGGTCAGTATGCCTTTCCATGCGTACATCGAGGCCGTCGGCTGCGTGGTCGAGGCCCTGGGCACCATCTTGATTCCTTTCTCTTTTCTGGTGGGCGCTACACCGTTGTGGCTGTTCCTGTTGCTGATGTTTCTCGCGGTTGGCTACGGCACCTTGCTGTCGATCGGCTCGGTGTTGCTGGAGGAAACCACGCTCCGGCGTTACCCCAAGCTCTCCCAAGTCCTCGTCCTGGTAGGGTACTCGGTGCTGGAGAACTTTGGTTATCGCCAGATGCTCGCCTTCTTCCGCGCGCAAGGAGTGTGGCAGTACTTCACTGGGCCCAAGCGGTGGGAAGTGGTGCTGAAGAGCGGCGCAGGAATGGAGACGACGAATGCCTAGGTGAACGCTGCGTCGCCAGGTTGTTCCATCATCACTGTCCAGGCGCAGTGATAAGGCAAGGTATGGCAAGCCATAATTCCCGTCGTGGGGCAGGATAGGGGGTCCAGTGATACCAGAAGCGTCCCGAGCGCAATCCCAAGCAAGCAATCTGCAGTCCATGTCCCCAGGGACCGGTGCAACTACGGCGCAGGCGCGATTGCTGTCCACGGTGAACCCGTCGAAGGCCAAGCTGCGCTACCAATGTATCCGGGTGCTGCGCATCGCAATTTCGGTCGCGACTCTCATCGTTTGCCTCGCATTTGCCGCCGCGTTCTTCACCTCCAGCGGCGCTGTTGACCCGCAGGTCGTGCTCGACTCGCCATTCGCCTTCCTGTTCACCTCCATCGTGACTCCCGTTACCGGCCTCACCCAAAGGGCTCTCCATTTCCGCACCATCTACGAAGGATGGAATTTCCTCTTTATCGGTCTTGCCGGTATCGGTTTCGTAGTTCGCCAGCGGATCATGATCGAAGCTGACAAGCTGGAGCGCTGGGCCAAGAGCCAGGCCGTCCCGCGAACTGGAGTGAAGGGTGCCGCCGTCAACCTGCAGGAATTGGCACCGCCTACCTCCAGCCGCATGAACATGCTTCGCGACTACACCGAAGCGCGGACCTTTCTTTCGCGTGAAAAGAGGCCGCTCTCCTTTCTTTCCATCGACGTGGTCGGTTCGACCAAGATGAAGGCAGGCGAGGACAAACTCGTCATCGAGCACGCTTTCGCCGAGTACAAGAAGTTTGTCACGCGCATTCTTGAGAGCCACAATATCTGGAAGGTGGCGTGGACCCCAGATGGCATCATGTGCGCCTTCCACCTCCTGCCGGACGCTGTCGGTGCCGCACAGGACGTCCTCTCCGAATTGTCCTGGTTCAATCAGGGCAGCCATCACCTCAAGACCGGATTCAACGTCCGCTGCGGCATCAATGCTGGCGAGGTGGTCTTCCCAGCAGAAAAGGCGATGGAGGAAGTCAGCGACGAAGTCATCGACGTCGCTGGCCACATGCAGAAATACGCCGCCCATGGCGCGCTCTGGCTGCCGACCGCTTTGTTGTCGGAGATGCCTGGCGACACCAGTTTCAAGGAACTCCCCGAGCAAAAGGTTGACGGCCACCCGGTGAGCGAGTGGCGCGCCGCCGCCGAACAGAAAGACGAGTCCGCTGTCGCTGGTTAACTGGTTAAGCCGCGGGAAGCAAGGGGGGCAAGAAGTCGGTGCTTTCTCGTGGCACGATGCATTGTCGTCAGACCGCCGAAAACCCGCGCCCCGCGCAATATTGCGATTGCATGGTTTACCCTCGTAGACTAAAATTTCGACCACATCGGCAACTCTCAAAGGGCGCCTGTTCACGTCTGATCTGGCAAGCCTGTGGGGGCCTTGTGGACACAGCCATGTCCTGGTTCAGCCACCTCAGCGATATCCGTTTCGTTACAGTCCGGGGATGGACGGCTGGACTCACTTTGCTGCTTGTGAGCGCCTCGCTCTGGGCGGGCACACCACTCCCGCTTCCCGATACCACTCCCGCGCGCGCGCGCGAACTTGCCTTTAGCGGCAAAGACCATCGCGCCGAGGCATTGAATCTACTGCAGGGTTGGTTGCAGCAGCAGCCCGGCGATGTCGAATCGCGGGTCTTGTATGGCACCGTGCTTTCCTGGGATGGCCGCTACGATGAGGCGCGCCAGCAGCTCTCGACGGTATTGAAGAACCGGCCCGACCACGGCGACGCGTTGCCGGCTCTCATCAACGTCGAACTTTGGTCCGATCATCCTGCGCACGCGGAACGCCTCGCTCGCGAAGCCCTCGTCCGCCACCCCGAGCGCACGTCGCTGATGCTCTTGCAGGCCCGAGCCTTGCACAACATGAACCGCAATCGCGACGCCGTCCTCGTACTGAATAAGTTGATCAGCCTGGAACCGGCAAACGAGCCCGCGCGCGAGATGCGCCGCAACCTGCAATTCCTCACCCGCACTTGGGAATTGACCGTCGATCACAGCTACGATTGGTTCGGCGACGGCCGTGACGGCCAGCACGAAACCTCTGCCAGCCTGCGAGGTGTCACCCGCTTCGGCTCGCTGATCGGCCGCCTGAACCGGGCGGACCGCTTCGGGTTGACCAGTTACCAGGAAGAAATGGATTTTTACCCGCACTTCAGGTCGGGAACGTATGGCTACATCAATGTCGGCTATTCCGCCGACAACAACCTGTATCCCTCCTATCGCGTCGGCGCCGACCTGTATCAGACCATCGGTCACGGCTTCGAAGTTTCGGGGGGATTCCGTCGCCTGCAATTCAGCGACGACATCAACATCGCCACCATGGCGCTGGCCCGCTACTATCGCTCATGGTTGTTTACCGCGCGTGCCTTTCTGACTCCCGATAGCGTTCTCGGGCTCTCGCACACCGTGGTGTGGTCGGCACGGCGTTTTCTCGGGGGCGAAGGCATCCACGATTTCATCGAGGTCCGCTACAGCCATGGCGCATCACCGGCGCAAGCCACTACCACGCTGAACATCGAGAACCTGGCCAGCAACAAGTTTGCTGTCGATTTCGACAAGACTCTTGGCCGGTGGGGAGCCGACGTTCAATGGTCCATCAGTACCGAGGACCAGCTGCAGCGCAACTCCCTGAACCACTATTCCGCGGCAGGGACCGTGTACTACCGATTCTAATGCGAATTTCAAGACCCGTTCTCTGGCGAATCGTACTTCCCTTGAGCATGCTGGTGCTGTTCTGCGCCGTCCTGTTTTCCCGTCCTCTGCGCTACGACAACCATGCTCCGCTGAAGCTGACGCCGCAGGATTCCGCCGCCCTGGTGGAAAAAAGCAAGGCGCTGCTCCACGACCGCCGCTACGATGCTGCCCTGGATGCCTTGCTCAAGCTCCACTCCGCCTACCCCGATAACCATATCTACATCGAGCAGATTGCCGACGCCTACGACCATCTCGGCCGTTACCGCGAGGAGGCGCAATACTGGGAGACCTACATGGATCGCGCTCCCACCCCGGTCACCGCCTGTCCGCAGATCGGTCTCGCCTACTGGAAGCTCGGCGACATGGGGCAAGGACCTGCCATTAAGGCGTACGAGCGTTGCTTATCAATGGACCCTAAGAACGCCGACTTCGTCTTCTACCTGGCCCATGCCCTGGAAATGCAGGGCGACTATCCGCGGGCTGCCGACATGTACCAGCGCGGCTTGTCGATTTCTCCCGATTACCCCGACATGCAATTGGGGCTGGCGCGCATCTGGCTGCGCACCGACCGCATTCGCGATGCACAGGCTGCCGTACGGCGCGTGCTCGACAAGTATCCCGACAAGGTCGACGCGCTCCTGGTCGCCGGTCTTATCTACAGCCGCCAGGGTCACTACGGCAAGGCCAAGGAATACCTCCGGCGCGGCGTGAAGCTCTCGCCTCAATACGCCGATTTTTATTTGACCCTGGCGCGCATCGCCGATGACGAAAAGGACTACGCCGAGGAACTGCGGCAGTACAACCGCACGCTCGAGTTGCTACCGAATGACGCGCAGTTGCGCGCCCGGCGCGACGCCCTGCTGTCCCGTGTCCCACGATAATGCCACCGGTTTGCGACATCGTGTTACCTCGTACCGCCGCCGCGACATTGCGGTCCGGCCCGGCTTGGCTTGACCGCCTGGCGCGTCAACGGTGGTTCTGGGCAGCGGCACGGTTCGCGGCGGTCGTTTTCTTCCTCGTCACCTCTGCCGACTGCCTGCTTGCCTATTTGCCCTTCACCTATTACGAGGTCCAACTTGGCGGCCTGCTTCCTTCCCTTAACTGGTTCGTTCGCTTCCACCCTTACTGCTACTGGGCGGTGTTGCTGCTCCTTGCCGTTTCCATGAAAGGCGATCTTGCTTGCCGCGAACTACGCCGCCAAGTCAGCGCACTGCTCGTCTTGCTCGGTACGGCCGGGCTGCTCCTCATGGTTCACCCACTGCTCTCGAGTTTGCAGAACAATGCCGGCAGCTTGGTCTGGAGCCTCGTTTTCTTGCTGCCGCTGGCCGGCATCGGTGCCATCGACTTTCTTGCGGGCCGTACCGCCGTGCGCTGGGGAGATGTGGTCGTCAACGAGCAGGAGCGCATCTTCGCGACACTGTGTTCCTCGGCGCTTTATGTCGCCGGGGTATACGCGCTTGTTTTTGCGCTGCGCTATCTGCGCCCTGCCCAGGCCGGCTTTACTCTCGGTCAATGGCTCATCGCGGCCGCCTGGAGCGCCCTATCGCACCTGATGTTGTTCGTATCCGTATTCCTGGTGTTCTCACTTCTCACCGGCATTGCCGGCCTGTTTTCGCGCGCCGCCAAGGCAGAGTTCTTTCTGGAGACCGCCGCGCTGGCGCTGGCCATGATGGCCATCATTCGGTATGTCATCTTCTCGGCCATTTCCTTTTCGGGGCCGGCTGCGTGGCTGGTCGCCGGCCTGACAGCGCTTGCGGTTGTTGTCTCCGGCGCTGGGCTTGCCCTGCGCCTGCACCGTCCGGCAGACGGCCCGGCCTGCAGTGGTTTGTCGGTTCTACTCCGTCCTCTTCGGTTCATAGAATCGCTGAAGCCGCCCTATTCGTACCTTCCCCTCCTGGCCATCTTCCTGCTTGCGTACTTCCTCGCAGCCAGGACCGCGATCTTCGATTGGGGCTACCTTTTTCAGGAGCTTGGTGTTCTGCTGGTCTGGTTCCTCGGCTTCGCCGTCATATTCTTGACAGCCAGGCCGCTGCGCTGGAAACCGCCGCTGGCCGGCTTATTTGGCGGCACCATGATGGTGCTGGTCGTGTATGTGGCCGGCCTGGGGCTGGCGCCCCGCTGGGAACGCTGGTTTCAGAACTCGCAATCCGGCTCCAGCCTGCTCGAGGAATACGCAGATTACGATGTTTCATTTCGCCTGGCCTATCACACCTTGGCGCCGGCCCATAGCAGTCTCTTCAGTTCAGGCTCCGACAGCTTCTACAGCTTCCTGGCCCAGAACACCCACATTCCTCGCTCTGTGCCGGTATCTCCGGTCGACGTGAACCTGGTCGCGTCGCTGCAACCAACCACGGTCGCGCGGCCCAACATTTTCGTCTTCGTCATCGACAGCCTCCGCCGCGACTATCTCTCTCCCTATAACTCGCGAGTCGGTTTCACGCCTGCCATCGCGGCCTTCGCTGCCGATAGCGTAATCCTGCAAAACGTCTTCACCCAATACGGTGGAACCGGCTTGTCCGAGCCTGCCATCTGGACGGGCAGCTTGCTGCTGCACAAGCAGTACATCACCCCGTTTTATCCGATGAACGCGCTGCAGAAACTTCTCAACACCGACGGCTACCGCTTATTCGTCGCCGAAGACGAAATCCTCCGCAGCATCGTCCAACCTTCGTCATCTCTTGTGCAATTAGCCGAGGATGCGACGCCCGCCAAACAGGAATTCTGCCGCACTCTCTCCGATCTCCAGGGACGACTCGCCGACCGGAGCGATTCGCGTCCCGTGTTCGCCTATGCCCAACCGCAGAATATTCACATCTCGGTCATCAACCACGAGGGGCGCAGTACTCCCCGTGGCGAAAGCTATCCTGGTTTCGATGCGCCCTATGCCTCGCGCCTGCACCGCGTTGACGCGTGCTTCGGCGGATTTATTCAGTTCCTGCGATCCGCCGGGCTTTACGACAACAGCGTGGTGATCCTTACCTCCGACCACGGCGACTCACTCGGCGAGGGCGGTCGCTGGGGGCACGCCTACACGCTATTTCCCGAGATCGTCCGAGTTCCACTCATCTTTCATCTTCCGCCGTCGCTCCGCACCGGCTTGTACGTTGATCCTGCCCGGCTGGCATTCTTGACCGATATCACGCCCACTCTCTACTACCTGCTCGGCCACCGCAACGTTGAACACAACCCCCTCTTTGGCCGTCCTCTGTTCACCCGCACTCCGGAGGAGCAGGACGCCTATCTCCGCGATTCCTACCTCGTTGTCTCCAGCTACGCCCCGGTGTACGGTGTCGTCAGTAACAACGGACGCACGCTGTTCGTCGCCGATGGTGTCAACTACACGGACGAATACTTCGACCTGAGCGCGAACGTTCCAACGTTTATGCCCATCACCGCCACTGTCCGCGCTGAAAAGCAGGCCCTGATCCGCGACTATGTTCTCGACATCAGCCGCTTCTATCATTTCCACGGAGTGCACTAGTGATTCTGAAAGTGCGCACGCGCAGGTGTGTGCCAACAGCAGCCTTCTGTTGGAATGGATAACCCCGAACCGTCAACCAGTCACTTCCCTGGAGGTAAGGCGGAGCTTATCGCGGTCCGCAATCTGCGCCCGCGGTGGCGGGATGCGGTTCTTAACGGAGTGTTGCGCGCGGGAATCGTGGGTGATTCAGCCGCAAAGGCCTTCTGCACTTCGTAATACGCCTTCTTCAAGAACGGCTCCGGGCTCACGCTGTTCCAGCCTTCCCAGGTGAACAGCGCCGCCGGTTGCGTCGTGTGGTCCACCAGGGCCGGCGCAACCGCCACAACCGACGCACTGCCAAGATCCGCGTTCGGAATTTGTCCTTCGTGGTCGATCTCTAGCTGAAATGCGGTCAGTTGGACACCCGGGCTGGGCAGTATGCTCAGCTTCTGCACAGCTTCGATGCCGCCGAACACCTTGTGGTCCGGCGGACTGGTCACCAGTAGTTTCCCCCACGCCAGCCGTGCCACGATATAGGTGCCCGACGGATCCAGAAACCACTCCGCCAGCGAATCGTAGTCGCGCGCGCTCGGGTTTCCATTGCCGTAGCGCAATCTGCTGCGGCTGTAACGCTGCGCCGGGTACATCGTCCCGTTCCGTGCGAAGCGTCGCCGGTTGGTTTGCACCCACATCTCCTCGAAGCCGCCCTTGTCCTGCAGCCGAGCCGTCAACTGCCGCCGCAGGATCACTTCCGCTTGGTTGCCGGCAGCAGAAACGGTTTCGTACGGGTTGTAGTTATCGGCCACCAGCAGCTGCGAATCCGACGGAGTCGACAGCACCAGCAGGAAATTCGCGCCTGCCGGCACCGAGTAGCCGAACGGCATTTGCTTCACGCCCGCGGCACCGGGCAGGGTTTGTATCGCAACCGCAAATGCGCTCTTCCCCAGCGGCCACCCACCGTTCTTCTTGGCCTTCTTGGCGCATTCGGCGCAGGCAACGCCCAGACGCAGGTACAAGAACGCTTCATCCGACGCTGCCTGCACGCTCTCCAGTCGCACCGGCTCCTTCGTCCCCGCAAGCGTTCGCACGCTGCTGTAGATGGTGCGCTCCTTCCTCCAATCGGCGGCATCGCCGGCGAACAATCTCCAGCGCCGCGGCCGATAGCCGATCAGCCCAAAGCTGTTGTCCGGATCCAGCTGGTTCTGCCAGAGTGCGCGATCCGCCGACTGCTCGAAGTCCTTGGTCAGCCAGTTCTGCTTGTACCATTCGTCCTGCAACTCAAACACCAGTCCACCCGCGCATCCCGCCTGCTGGATGGCGTGGCTCATCCGCGCCACGATTGTCGCTTGCTCGGTTTCCGTATGCCCTCCCTCGTTCCACCCGTCGGGCTGGAAGTGCGAAATGCCGATGGAGTTGGGCACACCGAACTCGCTGACTACTAGCGGATAGGGAATGTGCGCGTGCAGCTCGCGCAGGTACGCATACATCGGGTCGGGTCCCTGCCCATCGTTTTCCCTCAAATAGCGCGCATCCAGCAGCAGGAAGTCGGGGTAATAAGGGTAGACCGAATACGACGCGAACAGCCCTGCCTGGTACGCCGGGCCGGCCTTAAACTTGGCCTCGTCGATGGACACAGAAT
Source organism: Terriglobia bacterium (assembly GCA_963797035.1). Classification (GTDB taxonomy): domain Bacteria; phylum Acidobacteriota; class Terriglobia; order Terriglobales; family Acidobacteriaceae; genus JAIQGF01. The sequence goes on along the minus strand of CAWCOC010000010.1, from coordinate 963,580 downwards.
CGTTGCCTTCGTCTTTCGCGGTGGCAGGCGGGGTGGCGATTTCACCGCGACTCGCGCGCAGCTTGTATTCCTCAAACGCCGACGACTCCGTTGGGTGATACAGCGGATCCAGTGGCGGCCAATTGACGATCGCCACCGGGTGCTGGCTGTTGTACGTTGTGCTCTCGTATGCGACCAGGTAGTCCAGCATCTCCGCGAACCACGCCTCGGTCGCGCTCGCCCGCTCCACCCCAACATAACCGCCCCCGTACCGGACCTTCTCCGGATGGATGAAGTTGGTCTTCTCCACGACGGATGGCTCCAGCGGCCGCCCCAAAAGTATGCCGGCCACTTGTGACGAAACGTCCTGGTCGTAAATCCCGCTGGCGCGCCCCAGCGCGACGGGCACGTCGCCATGTCCGTGTAGGGCGTCGATTACGTGTCGAATTTCGCTCTTGGTCGCCTCCACGTATTTGGGATCGTACAAATCTCCGTTCGGAGGCTGCTCGATCCAGACCTGCTGCAGCAGCGCCAACTGCTTGCCCTGGCGTACCTCGTGCGAGAAGGCGCGGTAGAAAGCCGGCGGAAGCAGCGTGTAGACGCGGACCGTGTTGGCGTACAACTCGGCAATGTCGTTCAACCAGCGGCTGTACGTCGTTCCATCCAGCGGCGGCGCGCTTGGATAGAACCCAGGTGCCCCGGGGCCCAGATCAACGCCGGTGATGTAGACTTTCTCCCAACCGGAAGCCCCCCTCCGCTCCAGGGCGCCCTCAGCGGCGCGGTACGGCATCTCCATTTGCTCTGGACGCGATACCGGCTGGAAACCTGCCGGTGGCGGATCATCGAACCCCGACAGACCGAACATATTCGCCAGTGCGGCGCGCGCCGCCCGACCGTAGCTCTTGTCGTAGGACAGTTCGCGGTAGATTGCCGCTGCCTGCCAGTTCTTTCCCTCACGCGTGAGTGCGCCTGCCTCCAGGATGCGGACATTCGGATCATGCTGCCGCAGCGCGAAAATCTTCTCCATCATCGCGCTGCTTGATTTCCCCTGGCCTGATTCCAGGGTCACGAAGGCCTCCCCCATTTCGGCCTCCTCCGCCCCCGCATCGATCTTCAGGACGCGCTGGAAGTAGTAATTGGCTTCGTAATAGCGCTTCAACTTGAGGTTGACCCACCCCATCATCATGATGACGTCGGTGGAATTGGGCGCAATGTTGTAGGCGCGCGACATCTCCCGTAGGGCGGCCGGATAATGGCCATGCTGGTACTCCGCTACGCCCTGTTCGTAATACGGCCGGTATTGCGGTTTCCACTTGAATTCCCAGAAACCGACTCCGACCAGGAAAAGGCTGACGCCGAGCACAACCCGGTTCGTAGCCCACCGTAACCCTCGATTGTGCATGACTGGAGACGCCTCAACTGCAAGGGATTGTGACAAAGTCTATCTCCTGGCATTCACATGATGCAAACCTAAATTCGCCGCCGTACTCAACCCGCCGTGCGCCGAGGGTGGGGTTCAGCTCCTGGCGCGGCGAACTTCTCTGCGATTGGAAAAAGGCCACTGCCGGGCCCGGCGGCGTTCAGTTGCGTCGCGATTTGAGACTGCGAGATGCATGCACCAGCTCGCTGCGCTGAGAAACGTCTCGGTCGCCCCGGTCGGCGAACATCACGGCAGCTAGAGCCGTGCCAGTCTGTCGCGGAGCCACACCTGTGTCGCACTGGCCACTGTCGAGGATGGGGATAAGTTCGATCGCTTCCACCTGAGCCGCAAGGGAATATAAGATTATTTGTAGAGCAACCTCGGGGTGGGCTGCCGGTCGTCCCGCCTGAGTCATCTCACTAGTACTTAGGACAACACAGGTGGTGCCGTGTGGCTAGAATCGATACAGGAGTGACGCCGCCAACAGGACGCTCCGCCGGGCAGCTATCGGGTGCGCGATTCGTCTACTTTGCCGCGGCGTTCGCTGCTCTTGGCGGGCTCCTGTTCGGTTATGACACCGGCGTGATCTCCGGCGCGGTGATTTTCATCAAGAAAGACTTTCTGCTGGCCACGTTCCCCCAGGAATTAGTGGTGAGTGTAGTGCTGGCGGGTGCGGCCATAGGCGCCTTAACAGGAGGCCGCCTGGCCGATGGTTTTGGCCGGCGGCGGATGCTGCTGGTGACCTCTGTCATCTTCATTGCCGGCGCAATCATCTGCGCGGTGGCGCCGTCGCTCACGGTGCTGGTGGTGGGGCGCGCCGTCGTCGGGATAGGGATCGGGTTAGCCTGCACAACCGTGCCGGTTTACATCTCCGAGGTATCGCCCGCCAACGCCCGCGGGTGGCAGGTCTCTCTGTTTCAACTCGCGATCACGATTGGGATCCTGGCCGCCTACCTGGTCGATTACGCCTTTGCCGAGAGCGCAGCGTGGCGGTGGATGCTGGGGTTGGCAGCGGTGCCCGGCGCAATTCTCGGCATGAGCATGCTGTTCATGCCGGAAAGCCCCCGTTGGCTGGCCGAGCGTGGTGACACGAATGCTGCCTATGCCGTACTGGGGAGGATTCGCGGAACCCCCAACGTGGAAAAGGAAATGGAGGAGATTGTCCGCAGCGCCGGGGGTTCCCACGAGCAAGGCCGTTGGTCAGATCTGCTGGCTCCTGCTCTACGTCCCGCGCTGATGATCGGGATCGGGCTGGCGATCTTTCAGCAAATCACCGGCATCAACACCGTCATTTATTACGCACCGACGATTATCCAGTCCGCTGGAATTTCATCCGCCGCGGGCGCAATCCTGGCCACCGCGGGCATTGGCCTGGTCAACGTCATCATGACGGTCGTCTCCATGAAGCTGATCGACCGGGTGGGGCGCCGGCCTCTCTTGCTGACCGGCATTGCCGGCATGGCGCTTTGCCTCGGTATTCTGGGGCTGGCGTTTCGCGTGATGTCCGCCAATGCGAATCTTGCCTGGGTGGCGGTTGTGACCCTGATGGCGTACGTCGCTTTTTTTGCCATCAGCCTCGGCCCCATCTTCTGGCTGCTGATTGCGGAGATTTACCCGCTGAAGATCCGGGGGCTGGCTGAAGGAACGGCCGCCGGAACGAACTGGATCTTCAATTTGCTGGTCTCGATCACATTCCTGACCCTGGTGGAATTGCTGGGCGCAGGTTGGACGTTCTGGCTCTATGCCGGCCTCGCGGTTGCCAGCTGGTTCTTCTCGTATTACCTGGTGCCGGAAACGAAGGGCAAAACCTTGGAAGAAATCGAACAGCTGTGGCAATCACGGCAACGGGCAGTCCCCAATACCGCGGCTGATTAGCCTTGGTGCGCGCAACGGCCGCTGAGCAACGTTCCTAAGTCACGGCCGATTTGTAGGGTTTGAATCCGGCCAGGCGCATTCCGCGCTGCGCTTCCGGGTTCTTCATGAAGGTGCGCCAGACAAAGCCGGTGCGCGCGTTCTCCGCCATCACCATCGTGATTCCGGTATCGATGCCAATCGCGTCGGGATCGTACCAATCGCGCAGCGGATTGAACGCATTCACGAACCCATAACGGCTCCAGGCCTTGGGGTATCGGTCCTTGATGGTGCGCAGAACGCGCATCGAGGGCTGCGCAAGAAAAGGTATGGACCCGGCCGCCGCGCTTGGAACGACGGTTCCATCGATAGGACCGATGGTGGGTGGGCCGCCCCAAACCACGTAGCCCGCTTGCGAGTCGGAGGCTGTGATCCCCCAAAGGTCCTCAGTGTAATCGGGGAACTGCGTACCCAGTTCCAGGCAAAAACGGCGATGCGCTTCGGTGGCGATCACCGAGTTGTGAAAATAATCGGCGTAGCGGTCGCGCTTCTCGCGGAAATCGAACCAGGCTTGCGAGTACTGGTGGACGAACAGAGGCGCGAACGAGCCAATGTAGCGCAGGCCGTCATATTCAAAGGTAGTACGCTTCCAGGCCGTCCAGGCTTCGGGGTGCAGGGGATGGGTCAAGGAGCCCAAACCGAGCAGGTACATCATCATCAGTTCGCTATAGGATTGCCAGCGGTAGGAGAGAAAACCGACTTCCGGGGCCCATCCACCGGAGAGCAGGGTAGTGTCCTCGGAAAGCCAGGTCCAATCCACCCGATTGAAAATGTCGTACGCCAGGCGAGAAATTTCCGAGTGCGCTTCGAAGTATTGTCTGCACGTGAGAACCCCGCACAGCAAAATGGCCGTGTCCACGGAGGAGATTTCCGATTCCCACATGCGTTCGCCGGTTTTTACATTGGCATAATGAAAGAAAAATCCGCGGTGCGTGGCCAGCGACTTCCAGAGGAAGCGCAGCGTGACAAGAACTCGGTTGCGCGCCTCGTCGAGTCCAAGGTATCCGCGCTTGTGGCCAATGCAAAGCGCCGTGAGGCCGAACCCGGTGGCCGCAATACTGGCGACGACGGTGTTGTCCGGCCCGTTGACCTTGCAGCGGTCCTTCACCAGACCTGTCTCGGGGCTCGCCTGTTGCCAGAAATAAAGGAAATTCGCCTGCTCCAGGTCTTCCAGAAACCGGTCGTCATCTTCGGAGAGACGAGTTGCCGCCGGGGGGCCCATTGCGCAGACGGATTGGCCTTTCGAGGCCGCCAAAGCCGCACCGATACTTCGGGTCAACGGCGCAAGCGCGGCCGTCCCCAGCATTCCTTTCAGCAGATCACGGCGGGAAAGCTGCATCGATTTGCCAGGTTTAGTGTTCATTCAATAAAGTTTCAGCAACGAAATTATAAGTGATTCGCACCGCCGCGGTTCCCAGCAACCCGGGCCGCGGCGCTTTCTTACCAATGAAATCTGAACTGCCAAGACAAATTCCGACTGAATCCTCGGCCACAGCCGTTACCATGGAGTCAGCGGATGCGCAATGAAGGTAAAGCGGTGATTCAGCGACTGGCGCTCGCGCTGCTGGTGGGAATGCTGGCCTTCGGGTACGTGAGTTGCCGGAAGGGGCCAAGCTTGCTGCGGGGCGCCGTGTTGGAGAAGAATTCCGATCCGCGAAAGCAGTCGCCGATCGCCGACGCCGAAGTCGCGGCAGTCGTCGATTCGACTTCCGCTGCCTCCCGAAGCGATGCGTCCGGCTATTTCGCGATTCAATTGGGACGCTGGGTCCGGCGCGGGCAGACCATTCACCTGGCTTTTCGACACCCGGGGTACCAGCCCCTGGATGTGAAGACAACGGTCACCGACAAAATCTACCTCGTGCATATGGAGCCGGTTTCCTCAAACGTGCAGGACACGAGGCGACCATCAACCAAGCTGGCAAACTTAAAGATACGTTATTCAAGAAAGACGACGGCGGCGATCAACACCGGAAGCGCTGTACAGACTTTCGAGGTGATGAATACTGGAAACGTCGCATGTCAAGGCCGGCGGCCCTGCTCGCCGGACGGAAAATGGAAGGCGGCCATCGGATCGATCAAGCTCGATGCGGGCGAAGGCAACGAGTTTCGCAATGCCAGGCTTTCCTGCATTGCCGGACCATGCCCATTCACGAAAATCGAATCCGACGGCTACTCGAAAGGTGGGAACCAGATCACGGCTTCAGTTCTGAACTGGTCCGATACCACGACGTTCCTCCTGCAAGCCGAGGTCTACCATCCCATTGGAAGTGAGGCGGTGCAGGAATCTTACCCGGTAATTTTCGGCCGGACACTGAACTTCAGCGTCCCCAGCCAGGGTGAAGGTGTGAGTATCCAAGCCGACTCAAACGGACAGGCCATGGTGTTCCCGCTGGGTCCGAGCCTTTGCTTGAGCTGGGCAAACTGTACCGTCGCCGCCGAAAAGGACCGCAGCAAGTCATATCGTTGTGAACTCAAGGACGGTTACGATTTTCAGTGAACCGAAGCCGGCGTCCTACAATTGCAGAAACCTGCCGCTTCTTCAGCGCTCGCTCATGCCGCGGCGAATCCGCGCTGCAGATCTTGCTTCCGCACCCGTGCGACCGGCTTCTCCTGCAGCAGCAGTTCGGTAGCCTGCACCCGTGCATTATTGTGGAACCAGCGCTGCACGACGTTGTCGTGAAGCAGGTTCGCAATCGCCAGCATGCTCATGCCCTGATGGTGCGCCATCCAGCAACGTACCAGTTCGCAGGGATGACGGCGGGAGGAGGCCGCCGTGTAATCGGCCGCTTCATAGAATCCATACGTTCCCAGCCAGTCCTCACTGGTCATCCGCCGCAGGTTGCGCATCGCGGCCCCGGTATCCACCGCCAGTGCCAGGAGAGTGGAGTAGGGTGAGATCACCAGCGCTTCCGTTTCGTCTTTGTGCAGTGCCAGCGAAGGAACACCAAATGCACGGTACTGATAGTGGCCGACGTCATCGCGCATGGCATGGGCCGATTCCGAGATGCCCCAGGGCGTGTGCTTGCGCGCCGCATACGCTTGCTGGGATTGAACCACACCGTACTGCGACCGCTCGAGGAGCGTGTCACGGTAGTTTCGCATCCAGAGCGACGGCATCAAGTATTCGAACGCGGTGCCTGTCCATGAGAGCAGAACCGGCCGGCCGTCATCCAAGGTGTGGGCGCGGCCCAAAAGGAACCAGCTTTCCTGGGGGATGTCTTCCTTGGCGATAGCCACGAACACCGCCAGGCGCGCCTCGGAGGCGAGCAAATCGTAGCAGGCAGGATGAAGCTCCTGTTCCTCCACATCAAACCCCACCGACAATAGCTTGCGCCAGCGGTTGAACAGCAGGCGAAAATCCATGTCGTTGGCCAATCGAGCAGCCAGCGCAGCGGTATCCTGCAGATCGCGGATCAGCCGCGCTAGGTTCTGTCGTGCTTCGGCCAGCAGTATCTGCAGGCTCCGGCAGGCTGCCTGCTGGTCCGCCGGCGCTGTGGTTTCCGCTGAGGCCAAGCGGGCTGAAAGCGCATCGATGTATGCCGGGAGCCGCTCCAGCCTTTCTTCCTCGCCGTCCGGTTTCAGGTCAAGGTCTGGACGCTTCAACAGTGAAGAGAATTCCGGCATGAGCCAGGGGCAGTACAAGAGCACGGTCTGGGCAATGCTCTGCTGGCGTTCGCGGGCGTGTTCCGAAAACCACTGCAGGTCAGGATGAACATCGCGGGAAATGGTGTCCGCCACCTCTCCTAGTTGCGGCAACCACTCAGTCGGGCGGGAACGCTTTTCCGCCGAACGCGCCAGCGTGCGCACGGGAGCACCGTGTTGCTCCAGCACCGCCAGATGATCCATAAAGCCCCGCAGCAGTGACGCCGGGAGCAGCGGTTGGCGCAGCTGTCGCCGACATCCCTGCTGCAGCGACCAGAGCGCGGCCGCCAGGTTGCCGCTGTCGGCGGAGGAGACGAAACGAGGCGCCAGCGGAACCAACGAGCGCGTGTCGTACCAGTTGAACAAGTGCCCGCGATATTTCGGGAGTTCCTGAATTGTGGCTAAGGTGCGCGCCGTCAATTCGCTGAACTCCGGAACCGTGAGATAGCCCATTTCGCATGCCACCTGGCGCGCATTCACCAGCAGGCCCAGGTCGGTGGGGGAAGTGCGTCCGGCAACTCGAAACGGCTCCTCCTGAACGTTATCGGGAATCAGCCAATGATGTTCCTCATTGCTGTATTCCTTGAAGTACCTCCATGTCCGCAGTGCAGTATGCCGGAGCAGCATCCGGTCCTCATGCGAAGTTTCGTACACCCGCTTGCGAGGCGGTTGGTCCAGCCACTGGGCGATAGGATTGCTGCAGGCCCAGAGCAAGAGCAGGGGAGCCGCTGCCAGCAGGGTGATGGCTGGTTGCAGCCACGGAAGCAGAACCAGGGCGACCATGAGCGCCGGAACCAAATTCAGATAAAGATCCACAACCGTCTGGCCGCCGTTGCGCAGTTCGGCCTCGGCTGCCGTTTCCCACTCCAGCAGGCCGCGATGGGTAACCAGCCGGCGAACGAGTACTCGGCCGGTGGCGTCCAGGGAAAGCAGGGTCTGGTGGACAAGAAACGTGAGCCGCAGCGCGGCAGCAGCATTGCCTGCAAAAAAGCCGGCCAGCCGGGTCCGGATAATACCGAGATCGCGTTTCCGGATCGCCTGCAGCAGCGGAAACACGAAGTGGAAGCATGAGGGCGCAAACATGAGAAGGAGAGCGGCTACCGTCCATCGCAGGGCCGAGCCGGGCAGCGCCAGCCATCCCAGTACCAGGAGCAGGAAGGTGGCGGGATCTAGCAGGCTGCGACGCAGATTGTCCAAGATCTTCCAGCGGGAAACCAGCGAGAGCGGATTGGGAACACGGTTGCCGGTCGCATCCGGTACGCGGGGCAACAACCACTCCGCGATTTGCCAATCCCCACGGATCCAGCGGTGCTTGCGGCGGCTATAGGCGCTGTAGTGAGAGGGGTAATCGTCGATCAGTTCGATATCGCTGACCAGCCCGGTGCGTGCGTACACTCCCTCGATCAGGTCATGGCTCAGGAGCAAATTTTCCGGAAAACGATGGTTGAGCACGCTCAGCAGGGTATCGACTTCGCAGATCCCTTTTCCGGTGAAGATGCCTTCGCCGTAGAGGTCCTGATAGACGTCGGATACGGCGCTGGTATAGATGTCCAGGCCCCGCTCGCCGCCGTAGATATTGGCCAGTCGCGAGCGCGCCGCGCTCGGAACGCTGACTCCAATCCGCGGCTGCAGGACTCCGTAACCGGAGACGACGATGTTCCGCCGCGGATCGATGACCGCCTGATTCAGGGGATGCGCCAGGGCTCCGATCATCCGGTGCGCCGCTTCCCGGGGAAGGTCGGTATCTGCATCGAGCGTGATGACGAAACGAATTCGCCGCAGCAGCGAACTGTCGCCCACTTTTACCGGAAAGCTGTCGTATTCCTGGCGCAGCAGGCGGGCCAAGTCCATCAGCTTGCCGCGCTTGCGTTCCCATCCCATCCACAGCTTCTCACTGGCGTTGTAAACACGATGACGGTGCAGGAGCAAAAAAGATCCGCGGCCTTGCTCGCTATACTTTTCGTTCAGGTTGTCGATCAAGCTGGCGCAGAGGTCGACCCGCGGATCGTCTTCGGGGGCCGGCTCCCGGGAGTCGGGAAGATCCGTGAGCAGCGCGAAATGCAGGTTGCGATCGCGATTGCCGAGGAAGCGCACTTCCAGGTGCTCCACCAGCTGGCGAATCTGCACCTCCGTCAGCAGCAGGGCGGGAACAGCTACCACCGTGGCGCAGTCGCGCGGGATGCCCTTGGAAAAATCCAGCTTCGGGAGGAATTGCACCGGCAGGAGCCAGGTGGTGACACAGTTCATCAACTCCACCGCAACCTGCGAACTCGGCAGCAGCAGAGCAGCCATGGCGAGCAGAATCGGTCCAAGAGCTGCATTCCGCCCGATGACCAACAGCAGAATCGCCGCTGCTATCAAAAGTGTGAGCGCACCGATGCCGGTGAGGTAGTAAGCGTTCGGATTGCGGCGCAGAAACGATGTGATTCTCTGCCGCAGTCCAGGATGGAATCCAAGCTTGCGCTGCAGAAGAGGAGTTCCGTCGCCGACCAGGTAATACCCCACATGAACGCGCCGTGCCGCCGGTTGTGGGTCAGCGTGGTTCTCAACACTGTTGGCCTGTGCCTGCTCGGCGAGCGACACCGCCTCGAGGGCCACATCGGTTTCGTTCGCATCGGAACAGGCGGCAATAGCGCCAACCGCATTCCAATAGCGATCGCGACTTTCGAAATCCATGGCTGTGTAGACGCCCGCCGGATCGTCGCGCAAGATGCGGTCCACCAGGATTCTAGGTTCGAGCACATCCTTCCATGCCGTTTGCCCGACGTGATGCAAACTGCGGATGCAATCGGCTACACCGTACCTGCCGTGCGGGTCCCGGTGCAGCTGCTCCGCCCGCACTGCAACTTGCTCCAGGAGCAACAGCTTTAAACAGGGGACCAGCCCCCATACCTCTCCGATATTCAGAACCACGACTTCCTGGAGCGCATCCAGATAAGCGGCGAAGGATCGGGCGTCAAAGCGATAGTCGGCGGACGCAAAGTAGTTCTCCGCAACCACCGCAATCCTGGGGATAGACTTGCCGCCGCTGCGCACGTGCGGTGTCCGCTTCACCTTCACCAGTTCCGCTGTGTCCTGCAAGGCCGTGTTCAGCAAGCGTGTGTTTTCCTGCAGCCAGCGGACCTCCTCGGGAATACAGGGAGAGGTCTCGAGTTCGGCCATCAATGGCCGAAGCGCACGTTTGAGGGAATTCCAGCGCCGCGCGAAAAAGCGGGAGGACACCGCTCCGTGGACAAGCGGCAGATTGCTTGCCGACTCGGCGGCAGCTATGCGCACATCTTCCAGGTTGCCGTCCATCTCGGGCGGCGGCTCTGGGAAGCGTTGGGCTTCCGCGCAGACGATTTCAAGATGGGTGTTCTTGGTCATTTCGCTCGGTTACCGATAACTGGCGGCTTGCATTTCGAACATTTCGGCGTAGCGGCCACCCATGTGGGCCAATTCCTCGTGGCTGCCTTCCTCGGTGATCCTGCCATCCTCAATGACCACGATGCGATCCGCCATGCGCACCGTGGAGAACCTGTGGGAGATGAATAGCGCCGTCTTGCCGGCGGTGAGTTCCGCGAACCGGCGGAAAACAATTAACTCACTCCGCGCGTCCAGGCCCGCGGTTGGCTCATCGAGGATGAGTATTTGTGCGTCGCGCAGGTAGGCGCGGGCAAGGGCGACCTTCTGCCATTCGCCGCCGGAAAGGTCAACACCGGTTTCGAAGCGGCGGCCCAGCATCTGCTCGAAACCGCGTGGAAGCCTTTCCACCACCTCGTGGGCCAGGCTCTTGCGCGCCGCGGCCTGGAGCATGTCCTGGTTGTCGAGTTGGTCGATGCGGCCGATGGCGATGTTCTCGGCCGCCGTCATCTCGTAGCGCATGAAATCCTGGAAGATGACACCTATCTCGCGATGCAGGTCTTCCAAGTCGTATTCGCGCAGGTCCACTCCGTCGAGCAGGATTTCTCCCTCCGTAGGGTCGTAGAGGCGTGTAATCAGCTTCACAATGGTTGTTTTTCCCTGTCCGTTCTCGCCCACCAGCGCCACGCTTTCACCTGGCCTGAGATGGAAGTTGAGATCTCGTAGGACCATGCGGCTGGTTCCCGGATACCGGAACGACACATTGCGGAACTCGAATCCCCGCGCGATGGGCCGCGGCGCAGGGAGAGCGCCCGGCTTGGACCGTATGGTCGGCTGCATTTCGAAGAAGGCGAGCAGATCGGTCAGGAACAAAGCCTGGTCGGCGATGCCGGACAAAGTCGAGAACAACTGCTGGATGTTTCCGCTGACCTGCAAAATTGCTCCGGTCAGGGCGGTCATGGCGCCAATGCTGATGGCTCCGGTCAGAGTGCGCCAGATGACGAAAACGTAGGCCGAATAATATCCCAGCGTGCCCAGCGCCGAGAGAAACACACCCGCGAGCAGCCGGCGGCGCAAGAGATCGGCATTTTCCTCGTAAATCACTTTCCACAGCTGGGCAAAGCGCTGCGTCAGGAAGCTTTTCAAGCCGAACAGCTTCAGCTCTTTCGCCCCCTCTTTGCTCCCGCCCAGCAGACGCAGATAATCCAACTGCCTTCGGATCGGCGTCTGCCGGAAGTTCTTGGCATAGCCGAGAAAAGCAAAGTGACTTTCGCCCAGGAACGCCGGAATCAGACCTGCCACCAACAGCAGCAGCAACCAGGGCGAGAAGCTGGCTACATAAAGCGACAGAGATACAGCAACGACCACCTGTTGTATCAGCCGTCCGATCGCCTGAATCATCGCCAGGCGGTCTGTGGCCTGCACCCGGGCCCGCTCCAGCCGGTCATAGAAAACGGGGTTCTCGTAGGCCAGCAAATCCAGGTCGGCGGCGTGCTCCATCACCTGCACACTGACGTGTTGCGAATACTTATCGGCGAGCACAGCGTCGAAATAATCGACTATCCGCCCAAGCACGCTGGTCAGCACCGCCAGCCCGAACTCCGTCGCCACCAACCACCAGAATTGCCGCGGAACAGCGTGGTGCGCCCCCACAGCATGGACGATGGCGTCCACAATCAGCTTGGTAATCGCCAGCATGGCCAGCGGGAGCAGCGAGACAATCACCCGGCACAGCAGTCCGAGCGCTACCACCGCAGGGCCGGATTGCCACACGATCTTCAGAACGGGTGGGACGTTGCGCAGCGCCGACACACGCTCGCTCCAGGCGTTCCAAAAACTGTCAGCTTGCTTCATGAGTCGCTTCTGGCCAGAAGTTGGAATTGACGATCGACGAAAGGCGTTAAGACAAGAGATGCAAGCGCGCTGCCGGGAGTTTCATGGCCGCTGTTGATAAAGGATGGGCGAAATCAGGCACTGCCCGAGCATCTTAGTCATCGCGAGCCGGTAGAAGATGGCGGACCTGAGACGCTGAATGTACCGGCGACACCTTCCGTCGAATTTGGGGCGATCCATACGTCGTAAACGCCCGGCGGTATGAACGGGCTCTGGTGTGAATGGTAAGAACTCAGCTCGCTGGTATTGATCGCAAAGCTCACCGTCGTCTTCTCACCCGGTCTCAGCGTGATACGCTGAAAGCCCTTCAGCTCGCGCACCCGGGAAGACGTCCGTCCCAGCTGACGATGCACGTAAAGTTGGACGGCCTCCGTTCCGCTCCGTTGCCCGGTGTTCTGCAAGTCCGCCTGTACCCGAACTTCTCCGCCGGGCGCAACCGTGCTGGTCAGAACTCTCAGGTTGCGATAACGGAAAGTCGTGTAGGTCAGTCCATAGCCGAAGGGGAACAAAGGTGTTGAACTCTCATCCAGGTAGCCGGTGTGCCAGCGGTCGGCGGAAGTGGGGCGGCCCGTATTGTAGTGGTTGTAGTAGACCGGAATTTGTCCCACCGATCGGGGCCAGCTCATGGGAAGCCGTGCGCTCGGTGAGGCGTCTCCCAACAACAAATCGGCGATGGCATTACCCGCCTGCACTCCTGGATACCAGGCCTGCATAATCGCCGATACGTGCTCCTCGGCCCAGCGGATATCCAGCGGACGGCCACTCTCAATCACCAGCACAATCGGTTTGCCCGTTGCAACTAAGCGCTCCAGCAATTCCTGTTGCCGGCCCGGAAAATCAAGAAAGGCGCGAGAACTGGCCTCGCCGCTCATCGCCGCCAACTCTCCCAGGAAAACGACAGCCACCTCAGCGTTGCTGGCTGCCTGCACCGCCTCCTGAATGCCGCCGGCCCCAGCTGTTGTGCTGCCGGATGCTATGCCGGTTGCGCTTAGCGGCGCCGGGGCGGCCAGCGTCGTTGCGGCCGGCAGGTGTTCAAAGGAAGGGATATCGACTCCCTTGGCATAAAGTACCTGCGCATTCGGCAGCTTGGCCTTAATCCCCTGCAAGGGCGTGACCACGTCTTCTGCGCGGCCTTGCGCCGCCCATGAGCCTAGCTGGTCAGCGTTGTCGTCCGCGAGCGGCCCAATCACCGCCACCGTCTTCAGCGACTTGTTCAGGGGAAGAACATTATTCTGGTTTTTTAGCAGGACCACCGATTCTTCCGCCGCCCGGCGTGCCAGTTGCAGGTTCTCCGGAGTAAGTTCAGCACGTTGTTCACGGGCCGCCTCAGTGTAAGGATGCTGAAATAACCCTGCTTCAAATTTCAGGCGCAGGACACGCCGTACTGCCTCGTCCAAACTCTTCATTGGCAACTTGCCTGACTTGAGCGACAGCAAGCTCTGGTATGCGCCATCGGCCATGTCCATGTCCACTCCGGCGGTAAGCGCCTTCCATGCCGCCTTTTGATCGTTGGCCGCGACTCCGTGGGCAATCAATTCGTGGACTGCGCTGTAGTCGCTGACCACCACTCCGCTAAACCCCCATTCGCGGCGAAGGATATCGGTTAGAAGCTGGGGGTTTGCAGTTGCGGGAACGCCGTTCAGATCTTCAAAAGCGGCCATGATGGTGCCCACGTGCGCGCCAACGGCGGCATGGAAGGGTGGCAGATACACCTCCCGCAGGGTTTGCTGCGACATGTCCGACGTGTTGTAGTCTCGACCGCCTTCGGCTGCACCGTAGCCGGCAAAATGCTTTGCGCAAGCGATCAGGCTGTCCGGGTCGGCGAGGTCCTGTCCCTGAAAGCCGCGCACCCGGGCGACTGCTACTACCGATCCGAGATACGGATCCTCGCCCGCGCCCTCCACCATGCGTCCCCACCTCGGGTCGCGCGTCACGTCCACCATTGGCGCGAACGTCCATTTCACTCCGGCCGCCATGGCCTCCTTCGCAGCTACACGTTCGATCTCCTCGATCAGTTTCAAGTCGAAGCTGCTTGCGGTCGCGATGGGTACTGGAAAGAGGGTGCGATAGCCGTGAATAACGTCGTAGCCAAACAGCAAGGGGATCTTCAGCCGCGTCTGCTCCACTGCGATCCGCTGCGCCGCATTGGTGTTGTTGGCGCCGGTGACGTTGAACAACGAACCAACCTTGCCCTCCCGCACCAGTTCCAGCGTCTGTGGTGTGGCCGAGGTGTACTGTGAAAGCTGCCCCAGTTTCTCTTCAAGTGTCATGCGCCGCAGCAAGGTGTCGATGCGGCGTTCGATGTCTGCATTTGTCGCTGCCCGGCTCGCCTGTGCAGCGGTCTGGCAGAATCCAGCCAGGAGAATCAGGGACAGCGCAATGAATCGGAGCTTCATGTCAGGTTCTTCAAGCCAATCTCATACAGAAACTAGTTCGTCAGTATAACTGGAGGAATTTCACCGCGGCGACGCCGGGGGTACCGAATGAAATCGACTGAACGCGGAATGTAAGGACCGAGGATCTGTTGCCGGCGTGGAAAGACAATCTCTCGCCCGTGCCGCGTCAGCCCGAACAACTCCTATGGGCTGGGAACAACGGCGGTTACCTGATTGGAGAAGGGACTCTCGCTGCCGGTGGTGTCGACGGCCGTGACGACGTAGTAATAAGTCTGTCCAGACTGAACGCCGGAATCCGCATAACTGCTGGATGACACGGGCAGAGGGTTCAGCCTGCTATAGCCGCCGCCGCTGGTGGTGGAGCGATACACGTAGTAGCCGCTGACTTGAGAAGCGCTGGGCTGCCAGGACAGCGTTGCGCTGTGCTGGGAGGGGTCCGGAGGGAGAAACGGAAGCGTCAGGACGCCGGCACCGGTCAGCGTCACGTAGTGGGGCAAGGCGCCGGTATTGTCGTTGACGATCAGTGTTGCAGAGCGCGCGCCGCTCGCCAATGGAGTGAACACAAGGCTGATATAGCCAATGCCGCCGGGGGCGACCGAGAACAGGCTCGCGCTGGTGACAACAAATTCAGTGCCGTTGAGTCCAGCCATGGAGGGAGATATGGCGATACTGGCGTTGCTCCCGTTCGTGACCGCGACTTGCAATGCGTTGCTCGTGAGTCCGACGACCTGGTTGGAAAAGTCCAGCGAAGCCGGGGTAACGGAAATTCCCGCGGGAGTGGCGCTGCTGCCGTAACCGGACAGCACGACGCTGTGGGGACTGGAGCCGCTGTTATCGGTGATCGTTAAGGCGGCGGAGCGCGTACCCGTAGCGGAAGGTTTGAAGGTCACCGGGATCAGGGCGGTGCCGCCATTGGCCGCCAAGCTGATCGAAGCTTTCGCCGTCGTTGAGAAATCGCCAACGTTGGCGCCGGAGAAACTGAGGCCGGTGATCTGCAATCCGCTCGAACTGTTATTCGTCACCGTAATCAATGACGCAGCGCTGCTGTTGCCGACCGTCTGACTGGGAAACGCGATACTGCCGGGACTCACGGAAATGGGCGGCAGCTGCGCCGGCGTGCCGTTGCCTGTAAGTGTCGCCGAATGCGGACTGCCGCCGGCATTATCGTAAATCTGCAAGGTCGCGGTGCGGCTGCCGGTGACTGTGGGCTTGAACAGGACCGAAATGGTGGCGGTGCCGCCATTGGCGGCAACGCTGATCGGCGACGCGGAGGTGGGCAGCGCCATGGTGAAAGGGAAGCCGAAGTCGTTGGCGTTGGTGCCGCCGATGGCCAGGCCGGTAATCTGCAGCGCGGCGCTGCCAGTGTTCGTCACGGTCAGTGCCTGCGCTGCACTGCTGGTGCCTAGGGCTTGATCCGCAAAATTCAGGCTGGCCGGCGTCAGCTGAACTGCCGGAGCGGCGGCCCAGCCGGTTCCTGTCAACGTGACGTAGTGGCCCGGGGAGCCAGTATCGTCATTGATGATAATGAGCGCGGAGCGAGCGCCGCTGGCCTGGGGAGCGAACACCAGGCTGATGTTGGCAGATCCGCCCGCCGGCAGGGAAAAAATGCGCGAACTGGTGATCAGGAAGTCTTTGGAATTGAATCCCGCCATGGACGGCGAAATGACGGCGCTGGTGCTGTTGCCATTCGTGATGGTGACCTGAAGAGGGCTGCCGGTCGTACCGACGGGCTGGCTTTGAAAATCCAGCGAGCTTGGCGTCACCGATATGCCCGGGGGCACGGTATTGACAGGCGGCGGTTGAGTGCCGTTGCCGGTGAGCGTTGCCGAATGTGGGCTGCCGCTGGCATTGTCGGCAACCAGCAGGTTGGTGACGCGCGCGCCACTGGCACTCGGCTTGAACAGCACCGGGATGCTGGTGGATCCGTTGGGGGCAAGATTGATGGGAGCGGCAGCCGAGGGCGGCGCAAAAGACGGTGGAAATCCAAAGTCACTGCCGCCGATGGTCAAGCCAGTAATCTGCAGTGCGGCATTGCCGACGTTGGTCACGGTGAGGGACTGCGCCGCGCCGCTGGTGCCCACCGGCTGATCGGGAAAACCCAGGTTCGCGGGCGTGATTTTAACTGCCGGGGCGAGAGTTCCGCCCGTGCCCGTCAGCGTGACGTAGTGGCTAGGGTCCCCGGTATCGTCGTTGATGATGATGAGAGCGGACCTTGCGCCGGTCGCGTGCGGCGTGAACACCAGGCTGATGGCGGCGCTGCCGCCGGCGGCAATTGAGAAAATGCGCGAACTGCTGATCGCGAAGTCTGTGGAATTCACTCCGCCCATAGAGGCCGAGATGACGATGCCGCTGCTGTTGCCGTTGGTGACGGTGACCCACAACGGAGTGCTCGGCACATCCACCGTTTGACTCTGGAAATCAAGCGCTGCCGGGCTGACGGAGATGCCCTTAGGAGCGGTGCTGGGAGGTGGTTGGGCCGCAATGCCGTTGCCGCTGAGCGACATTGATTGTGGGCTGTCGCCGGCGTTGTCGATGATCGACAGATTGGCGGAGCGCTGGTCGGTTGTCGTTGGGTTGAACAACACCGGAATCGTAATGGCGCCGCCGGCCTCGAGGCTGATCGGCGAAGCCGGAGTGGGAGGTGTAAATGATGGTGCAAATCCGAAGTCGCCGCCTATGGAGATGCCGGTGATCTGCAGCGCGGCGTTGCCGGTATTGGTCACGGTCACCGGCTGCGTCGCACTGCTGGTGCCCACCGCTTGGTCAATAAAAATAAGGTTCAGCGGAGTGAACTGAACCGCAGGGGCGCCTGTCCCGCCATTGCCCGCGAGGGTAATGTAGCGAGGTGGCCCACTGTCGTCGTTGACGATAAGAAGCGCCGAGCGCGCCCCGATGGTCTGGGGAGCGAACACCACGGTGATGGTCGCAGAGCTGTCCGGAGCAATAGAGAAAAGGCGCGCGCTGGTGGTTGCGAACTCGCCGGAATTCAGCCCGCCCATGGAGAGCGAAATACCGGCCCTCACATTGCCGCTGTTGCTGACGATTATCTGCGAAGGATTGCTGGTGATGCCGACGGGCTGGTTGCCGAAATTCAGCGTGCTGGGGGAAAGGACGAGATTGGGGCCGCTGGCCGCCGCCGTGGTCAGCACGGTGGCCGCAAGGCTGGGGTTGAGGCCGTTGGACACCACCAGCTGCGCCAGGTACTGACCTGGCTTGTCGGCGACGAAGGAGCTGCTCGGGGAGGTAGCGTTCACGAGCGCCGCCGAACTGGCGGCCGGCTTGAACAGCAGGGTCCAGGTGTAGGTGAGCGGCGCGCCGCCGGCGTCGTTGGATGCGGCGCCGTTCAGCAGCACGTTGGCGCCCGGGGCAACGGTCTGCGCCGCTCCCGCATTGGCTAGCGGGGGAATGCTGTCGGTCGCGACTTCCACCGTTGCCAGCGACGAGTTGCCGTGCGTGTCGCTCACTGCCAGCTGCACGACGTAGGTTCCGGCCAGGTCGGCGACGAAGGTCGGGTTCACGGCCGTGGCCGAGCTGAGCGCGGCGGCGCTGCCGGCGGGCACCGACAGCCAGCTCCAGGAATAAGTCAGAGGATCGCCGCCGGGATCGGAAGAAGCGGCGGCGTTGAGCTGGACGGTGTTGCCGACGGCCACCAACTGGGCCGCTCCGGCGTTGGCCAGCGGCGGCAGATCCTGGGTGCTGATGCTGACGCTGGCGCTGGAGTTGTTGCCGTGCGTGTCGGAGACCACCAGCTGCGCGACGTAGGTGCCGGCCAGGTCGGCGACGAAGGTGGGAGCCACGGCGGCCGGGTCGGAGATGGAAGTCTGGCTGCCGGCAGGGAGCGAAACCAGGCTCCACTGAAAGCTGAGACGATCGCCGTCCGGGTCGCTGGAGGCGCTGCCGTTCAGGTGAACGACGGCGCCGGCGACCACCACCTGGCCGGGACCGGCATCGGCGATGGGCGGGGTGACGTCGGTCGCGATTGTCACCTGGCTGTTGGAGACCGTGGTGCCGTCGCTGACGGCCAGCTGCACGACATAGGCGCCGGGCTGATCGACGGAAAAGCTGGCGACCGGGGCCGTCGGATTGTTCAGCGCGGCGGCGCTGGAGGCGGGGCGGGAAACAAACGACCACAGGTAGGTGAGCGGCCCGCCGCCGGCATTGGTGGAGCGGCTGCCGTCCAACCGGACGGTGGCCCCCACCGGAACCAGTTGCGGCGCTCCCGCATTGGAAGCCGGACCTGTGCTGGAGCTCGAGGTGAAACCCGACAGCGCAGGCAGGAGCAGGCCAACGGCCAACAAGGCGCCAATCACCGTTCGCCGCGAATTCGAAACCCCGCTCAAACTTTGCCAGGCCATCGCGATTGACGTCAGCGATCCAGAGTTCAGCCAACGACGCTCCGCTGGTATGCAGCAGGCAGCGAAGTTGGCCGCCCGGCGCGCAATTCAGGGACGCTGATTGAATTGGTGTTAAGAAGCGGAAGTCTACGGGCTTTTCCCGGCGACGCAATTCTCCGGTTGTGCTAGCCGACAGGGTGGCTACCGCTGGCCTAGTCGAGACGCTTAGCTGCTGATCGCTCCAGATGAGCGGAGGATGGCGTGGAGGGTCTCCCCAGGGGCTCGGACTGGCTGGTAGGCAAAGGTCTGGGTCACTTAGTCTCAGGTGGAGACATGGGTTGTCTCATGTTGGCGGGGACGGGCGCGCGATCCTGATTTAAGTCCTTTATTCATGTGTTTTCAGAGGTTTCGGTTCGGCACTCGGGGTGCTCATCTCAGGGTAACCGGGGGAGCACTACTCGTCTGTTTGTTTAGGCAAAGCTAACCCGGGGAGGCCGCGATGGAGTCCAGCAATGCATTCAGTATCCTGATTCTTGGCTTTCTGGTCTTGGTGTTCGGATCAATCCTGCGCCGTCGCACTACTGATCAAATGCAGTTGTGGTTCTTAGGTTGGGTCCTGCTGCTCATCAACCTGCTCGCGGTCCTGCTCTGCCCGAAAATCGGGGTTTCCGACCGAATCACGTTGAGCCTCAGCGCAAGCGCGACCATCCTGGCGGGCGTGTCGTTCATGCTTGCAGTTTCAACCGCCTGCGGCAGCCCACAACACCGGAACTACGTTGTGGGAGCGGTGGCTATCCCCGCATTGATGTACACGAATGCGGTAGCGTGGAATCTCACGGCGAAGCCGCTGCTTTTTGCGGTGATTGTTTGCGGGATGGCAGCCATCCTGAGCTTGCTCTGGCGGCTTTATGGACGCATGAACCGGCAGGTGGCCTGCACCCTGGCGGCTTGCGTCGCGATTGCACTGTTCATCGCCAGGGAAGTATCCGCGGGGGACTTCGCCAGCGGCATCTATAGCATTCAAGCTGCGCTGTTTCTGTTCAGCGGAGTTCTGTTTCATCGGCGCTTCGCGCGCTGGTCCATTGGAACGATTACGGCTACCACCGGGCTGCTTGCCTGGGGCGCGTCGCTGCTCGGCATTGGGGCTTACACTTATGGTCTTTCAGACGTCCTCGTGCAGGGTGCCGCCTGGAACGCGCCGGTGTACGTCGTAGCCTTGGGAATGATTCTCACGGTCCTGGAAGAGCAGATCCGGGAGGCAGCCGAGGCCGGTCAAAAGCTCGCTCACCAGGCACACCACGACGCGCTCACAGAACTGCCTAATCGAGTGCTTCTTGATGACCGGCTTTCGCAAGCCCTGGCCCGCGCCGCGCGCACCAACACGCGAGCCGCCGTATTGTGCGTCGACCTGGACCGGTTCAAGCAGGTGAACGACACCTTTGGCCATCATGTCGGCGATCTTTATCTCAAGGAAGTGGTTGCGCGCCTGAACACGCGGGTCCGCGCGTCCGATACTTTGGCGCGCACGGGTGGCGACGAGTTCACCGCGGTCATCGCGGATTTTTCCAGCCCGAACATTCCCGCAAAAGTTGCTGAAAACCTGCTGGATACGCTGCGGGAGCCACTGATCATCCAGGACTGCCCGTTTCCCGCGACGGCCTGCATCGGCATCGCGATTTTTCCTGAAGACGCGGAAGATGGCGAGGGTCTTCGCAAGGCGGCCGACCAGGCGATGTACCGGGCCAAGAGCCGCGGACGCAACCATTACGAATGTTTCTCGGCCGACGCGCGGGATGCCCTGGACATTCAAAAGCACCTGCGCAAGGCGGTTGATCAGGGTGGATTTGAAATCGTGTACCAGCCCCAATTCTGCGAGAACCGGGAGATCGCCTGCGTGGAAGCGCTGCTCCGCTTCCGTCATCCGTCGCTGGGAATGATTCCGCCGTCGCGCTTCATTCCGATTGCGGAAGAGAGCGGGCTGATCGTGCCGATTGGCGATTGGGTGCTTCGCCAGGTCTGCCGGCAGAGCGTGCAATGGCGAGAGCAGACCGGTTCGGCGGTGAAAGTGGCGATCAACGTATCGGCGTTGCAGTTTAATCGCATCGATTTCGCCGACAATGTCGCCAAGATCCTGGCCGAGACCGGTATTGATCCTGCCCTGGTCGAGCTGGAGTTGACCGAGAGCCTGGTCATGAACAACGTGGAAGACTCTTCGCGGCAGATGAAGAGCTTGAAGGTGCTCGGCGTCCACATTGCGGTCGACGATTTCGGCACCGGGTACTCGTCGCTGAGCTACCTGCACCGCCTGCCGATTGACACGCTAAAAATCGACCGCTCCTTCGTCGAGAAAATTGCCGACGTCGATGGCACCCGCCCGATTGTCGAGACCATCATGTCGCTGGCGAAAAGCTTGGGGATGCAGACGGTCGCCGAGGGTGTGGAGACGCAGGCGCAATTGAAAATCATCCGCGATCTGAACTGCGATCTGGTGCAAGGATTCCTGTTCTCCCGGCCGATTTGCAGTGCTGACGTTTTGAAGCTGCTGCGGACGCGGGGTGCGCCGGCCGTGCTGCCCGTCTCTTCAACCCCGGGCCAAGCTGTGTCGGACAACCTGTCGACGGCTCAAGGCTGAAACACAACATCCACCCAGAAATTCTGTCCGGCCGCGCCGATCGATGGAACAAGAGGGTCCGCTCCGAACCAGTACACGCCATTACCACTGGCGCCGTTGCGCACTGCGTGCAGCGGAGGATTATCAATCGCGGTGTTGAAGTACCCGAGGGTGTAACTGAAGTGTCCGCTGCTGTGGTACGAGACGATGTACACGCTATTGGCCGTAATCGCCACCGGGCCGGCAAAGTTAGCCTGCTGCCAGCCGGATGCGGTTTCACTGTCGAATGTCACCCGCGCCAATAGCTGCCCGGAGCTGTTCCACAACGATCCCACATGTGCGCCCGTGTTGCTCGCTGCTTTATAGAAACGAACACCGCTAATGGTTCCATTGCGATCGGCCGTGAACAGCATGCCCATCTCCAGCGGGGAGCCGGCATAGCCGTCGAGGACGGCGGGCGTGGCGGTGCTGCTGAACAGCGTGGTGGCGCCGCTCGGAGGCGGGGCGCTGCTGACCGTCAGCGCCGCCTGTCCGCTCACCGCACCCAACGTTGCCCTGATCCGCGAGGTCCCCGGACTGATGCCGGTCGCGACACCGGAGCTGTTGATGGTCGCTACAGCCGGGGTCGCCGAGTCCCAAGTCACTTGTCCGCTGATGTCGCGCGTCGATCCGTCGGAATAGCTTCCGGTGGCGTGGAAGGGTTGCGTCGATCCAACCGTGATGGAAGGAGTCGCAGGCGTCACAGCGATCGAGACCAGTGAGCCTGTGCTGGTGGCGGTGGAGAACACCACGTCGACCCAGAAGTTTGCCCCGCCAACGCTGGAGGTCGGGAATGTGCCTGCCGCTCCGAAGGAGTACACCCCGTTACTGCTGGTGGTGTTCAATACGGCGTGCAACGGAGGATTGTCCACCGGCGAGTTGAAGTATACAGAATCGTAGCTGTACGGGCCGGGCGTGTGGTACGACACAACGTAAATTGTGTTCGTCACGATGGCCACCGGCGCGCCAAAGTCTGCTTGCTGCCAGCCGGATTCGGTCTCGTTCGTGAAGTTGACCTGGGCGAGCAGTTGCCCGCCGCGCGTCCACAGGCTGCCGACATGCGTGCCGGTGTTGCTGCTGCCTTTGTAGAAGCGAATTCCGGTGATGTAGCCGTTGGTGTCAGAGCTGAACTTCATTCCCAGTTCCAGGGGCGCGCCTGCGTTTGCATTGGGTACTGCCGGCGATGCCGAGATGCTGAACAAGGAGACTGAATTTCCGGGCGGCGGCGGAGGCGGCGGAGGAGGCGGCAGTGCGCTGACCGTCAGCGAAATGGCGGCAGAGTGCATCACGCCTCCGCCCGAACCGTTGACCACGAGTTTATATGTGGCCGCTACCGCTGAATTTACCGTCAGAGTCAGCGTCGAGCTTCCTGAACCCGGCGCGGGGAAGGTGCTCGGATTGAAACTGGCGCTTACGCCGGGCGGCAGCCCGGAGATCGACAGCGAAACCGGCGACGAGAATCCATCGCTTACCGTCGATCCGATGGTGAGCGGCGCGCTGCTTCCTTCCTGGATGGTCACGCTGGGCGGCGCTGTGATTCCGAAATCGGGCGCTGCGCCTGAACTTACCTGGTAGGTCGCGCTGGTAGAAGCGTTATAGATGTAAGCCGGCCACTTTACCGCCATCACAGTCACTGTGTACATGCCGGCAGGCGCTCCCGCCGGTGACGTAACCTGCAGTGTCGTTGTGCCCGTCGCTCCCGGATCCAGCTTCAATGACGAAGGCACACTCACCGCGCTCCAGCCGGCGGGCGTGCCTGGTGGTATGCCATTTACGAGGAAAGTGAAACCAGTGCAACCTGCGGTGTCCTGGTTGGTCACGCTAACCGTGAAGCTCCGCGTCGCTCCCGCCGAGGCTGGCGGAGCCTGCGCCGGCGAAATCGTAATCAGCGGCGCAGCATTCACACAACCGCCGGGGCCAAATTGGACGTTCACGACTGCACCGTTCGCGTCTACCGATTTGGTCTTGATAATCACGCCGGCCGCAGTGTCGACGAAACTCTGCCCGACCGCGAGGGCAGCATGATCGAACGGCGCCGGAGGATTCATGTTCAGCAGAAAGCTGCCATTCCGGTCCACATTTGAGCCCGTATGGATCAGCACGCCCGCGGTCGACGCCGGATAGGTGCTGAGCCCTTGGTCGAACCCAAGCAGTTGCCGGTACTCCACGTAATATGAGGTGGTTGCCCCGCTGGTGTCGGTGTTCTGCAAAATCTTCAAAGCCTTTACGCCCGGGCCGCCCTCGTAGGAGGTGATGGTGTAGTCGCCCGCGGCGGTAACTGTCTGGATGGGTTGCGAAACTCCGTAGTTCAGCCAGCCGAGCAGCTCCTTCTGGAACGCGTTGAAGTGCGACGCGGTGACGTCTCCCATGATGTCGAACAGGTCGCCGTACTCAATCGACGTGCAGCGGTCGCCCAGCGTCGTCGAGCCGCAATCCAGGGCGTGCGAGTGAAACAGTCCCAGACTGTGGCCGAATTCGTGGCCGATCACCTGCGTGCTCAGGATGCCATTGATGAAAGCCTGGCTCGGGTTCCCGCCCACCGTGGACTCTCCCAGCCACGAGCAGCCGTTCTTGGGAAAAATGTAGATGAACCGGCTGTAGGAACTCAGGTCCACGCCGCTCGCCGCCGCTGCCTGTTGCGCCGGTCCCGACAGATCGGTCGGACAGGAGGCAACGCTCACATTCGGCATGGTGAACCAGCCGAAAACATCGCCGGCCAGCATGGTCTGGCTCTGCGAGTTTTCCAGCATGAAACTGTTCACCGAGCCGGGTGACGTGAATACCGTCTGGCGAACTTCATCGACACTGAAAGGAGTGGACATGTCGTCGAAAAAATTGACCAGTATCACGGCTGTGCGCTGCGGGCCGAAGGTGTTGGTTGTTGCGAGCGCAAGCACCACCATGTTGCTGATCGCCGAGGTCCCGGATTGGACCGTCGCCTCCCCGCCGCTCGGAGTCGCGATCTGCAGCAGCAGGAAATTGTCGATGCGCTTGGCGGCCACGCTGATGCGCGATCCGGTGGCTAAAGGCGGAGGCGACGAGGTGGCAAAATAAATTTCCAATCGCTCGGTGCTGGTCTGGAGGAAGTAGCGCGTCTTGTGCATCTGGCCGTAATCCTCGATCGCGACTTCCAATTGCCCAGTAAGGTATGCGTCGGTTTCGAGGTAGGCTTGCGCCGAGCGGGGAAGATTGGCGCCGGCGCTCGCCGGCAACAGGTAAGGCATGACCGTCTGCGCCGATTGCGCAGCCAAGCTCAGCAGCAAATCGTGGCGCTGGCGCGCCACCTCGGTCGCCTGCTGCGAAGATCCACCCCCACTGCCGAGAGAAATTAATGACTGCGTGAGCTGCTGCAGCGTGGTCAATTGGCCCTGCGATATTTGGGCCCATCCGGTCAAACCGGCGACCAACTCGAATAGGAAAAAGAGAAGAATGCTGCCAAGAGGAAAACTTCGATGTGCGGCTCGCATCCGGCCTCCTTGCAGACTTGCTGCCCGGGGATCATGGGACGATCACGCGTCCACCTTACCGATGGTCGAAGAAACAACTCCGCGAGTGATTGGAGAAGTAAGCGGCGGGATTATAGCCAGTTGCTCTCTTGAAAGGCGGAAATAAATCAACGATCTAGCCCGGGCGGTTAACCGCAAGGATGGGACGGTTCACTCCGTCAACCTGTCTTGGTGGCTGTGTTCTGCAAATTCGATACCGCTCCGCCGGCCGCGGCCACGTTCGACCGCTCCGCGACGCGCTTCCTCTGTTCTACCTCGACGGTTGCTCGGAGGAGTTCAGCCACGCTCCATGCTTGTGCAATGCACCCGCCGGGCAGGTGTGGTGGATCGCCGCTGAATACCTCTGAGACCTGCCCCAAACCTGTTTCGCGGAGGTGTTGTTCGAAAGTCGCAAGCCAGGCTTTTGCTTGCTGCAGGGCAGCAGGGCTATGGCTGTGTACCTTCAGGTAAGCTGTCAGAAATGGTCCTATCAGCCAGGGCCAGACCGTCCCCTGGTGGTAAGCCGAGTCGCGCGAGAGCGGATCGCCGCCGTAAGTGCCGCGATACTGCGGATCGCTGCGCTCAAGCGTGCGCAGTCCGTAGGGCGTCAGAAGCTCGCGTTGCACTACGTCGATGACTGAAGACGCTTGTTCAGGCGAGAGCAGCGGATGAGGAAGGCTCACCGCAAAAACCTGGTTGGGGCGAATGGATGGGTCACGGTCCGCGCCGTTAACCACGTCAAACAGGCATTTCCTGCTCGCGTTCCAGAATTTCTCGACAAAGCTGCCGCGCGCCGCCTCGGCCGCCGCGGCATAGCGCTTAGCGTCCTCCGGGTAGCGCAGCCGCAACGACAGGTCGCGCATGAACACAAGAGCGTTGAACCAGAGCGCCTGGATTTCCACCGGCTTGCCATGGCGCGGCGTGACCACCCAGTCGCCGACCTTGGCGTCCATCCAGGTCAGTTGCACGCCCGGCTCACCGCAGGCCAGGAGACCGTCCGCATCCACCCGGATGCCGTGCCGTGTTCCGCGGAAATGCCACTGCATGATGTCGGCCAGGACGGGGTAAAGGCGGGCGCGAAGCAAATCGAAATCGCCTGTGGATTCGAGGTACTTTCGAATCGCCTCGATGAACCACAACGTCGCGTCAACGGTGTTGTATTCGGGCTGCTCGCCCGCATCTGGAAAGCGGTTCGGAAGCAGGCCCTGGTCGACGTGTTCGGAAAATTCGAGCAGGATGCTGCGCGCAACATCGACTCGGCCGGTGACGAGAGTAAGGCCAGGGAGGGCAATCATGGTGTCGCGGCCCCAGTCAGCGAACCAGTGGTAGCCGGCGATAACCGTTTTCTGGTCGCCGCGCGCAACAATGAACTGGTCGGCCGCGGCGGTGAGAGACGAAACCAGGCCGTCGGACGGCGCCTTCTGCACAATCGCGGACCGGCGGCGGCGTTCCTGGGCTTCGTATTCCTGTGCCTTGCCGGCGTCGTGAGGCTCCGTGGAGGCGATCACGAAAGCTTCGCGAGCGCCGATGTCGAATGTCAGTACCATGGGGTTGTACAGGTCTTCGCCGAAGTCGAGGCCGCGCTCGCGCTCTACCTCGTACTCGAAGTTCCGGTACCAGTCACCCCCGGGTTGCACGCCGCCGTTATGCGCCAGCCACAATGGCGGCAGGTCACCGTAAGGTCGAACCATCGAAGCGCCGGCTTCGATCGTGACCCGGGAATTTAGCCCGGAATTCTGGTGCGTAGTGCTGTGATAATCGCGAAACGCGATCAGTGGCCGCAACTCGAGGCGCAACGAATCCCAATTTCCGCCAGTCGCTTTGGCCTGGTAACGAACGACCGTGCTGTTCTCGCCCTGGACCATGAACAGCGACTTGATTAGCTCGATTCCTCCGATGTCGTAGATGAAAACCGGGAAGGGATCGAGACGAAATTCCTTCAGATATCGGTGTCCTTGCGGGTGTACGGCGCCGGGATACTGGTTGGCCGAAAGCTCGAACCGGTTGCCGTCGACCACCAGCGTTTCCTCCAGCTTCGAAAGCAGGACAACGCGACCGACGGGCGGTTTGGTGGCAGCCACCAGCAGGCCATGATATCGGCGAGTGTTGAGTCCTACGATCGTGGAACCGGCGAAACCGCCCAGGCCGTTAGTCTCCAGCCACTCGCGCCGCAATGCCTGCTGCAGGTCCCCGCAGAGACTGGAATCGCAACGAATCTGCATTGGAACACCTCAATGTGTTACTTCGCTTCGGAGTGTTACTTAGCTTCGGACTGGCCCTCACGCGACGCTGGCCTTCGTGCTGCCTCTGGCTTCAGCTCCGGGCGATACGGCGAGATGGTCTTTCTCTTCGTGGGAAATCGTGCGCGCCCGAAACGTCTCGAACTGCACTAGGTCCTTACTGAACAACAGGTCCAACGACCAGTCGAGCGCGACCCGCAGCTTTTTCTCGAACCGGGGCAGTTTGCTCAGATAGATGGTGCGCCACAAGAACCAGGCGATGAAGCCGGAAAAGTTAACGCCGAGAATTCTGGCCACGCCGGTCCGCCGTCCGATGGCGGCAAGCTGGCCAACGGTGGCGAACGAAAAGGGCTTCTTCCTGCCGCCCCGGATCTCCGCAGCGATGTTCCGCGCCACCACCTTGCCTTCGCGCAACGCATGTTGCGCTGTCGGCGGACAATGCTGCCCAGTGGTCAAGTCCGGAACGAGGGCGCAGTCGCCTAAAGCCCAGACTCCCGGCCAGTCGGGGACCTCTAAGTATTCGTTGACGTGCAAGCGCCCGCGTTCTTTTTTGCAGGGAAGCTTCGCCAGCAACATGTTGGGAGAAGTGCCGGCGGTCCAAACCAGGGTCTTGGAGCGAATCCTGCTGCCGTCACTGAGTTCGACGGCATCATCGGAAACACCAGTAACTTTGGTATTCACTCGAATTTCCACGCCCCGCTGGGCAAGCTTCTGCTGCGCGTAGCTGCCGAGTTTCTCGCCGAGCTCTGGCAGAATCACTGGCCCGGGATGGACCAGCACCATGCGGACGACGTCGTGCGTGAGGTTGGGATAAAATTTCAATGCTTCACGGACAAAATCATTGATCCCAGCGATGGTCTCAACGCCGGCGAAGCCGCCACCCGCCACCACGAAGGTCATCAACGGCTCACGTACGTCGCGTGCGCATTCCGTGTCCGCTTCTTCCAGGAACTCGATCAGCCGGTTGCGCAGGTGGATGGCGTCGCCCAGTGACTTCATGGTGAGGGCACGCTCTTCCAGGCCCGGCAGATTGAAGAAGTTCGTGATCGACCCCAGCGCCACCACCAGGTAGTCGTAATCGAGCTCATGATGATGGTGATCGGTCCCGTGCGAAACCGTAACCGTCTTGCTTGCGAACTCGACGCTCTCCACATCACCGGCGAAGAAGTGCACGCGCCGAAGCAGTTTGCGTACCGGGTTCACGATGTTGCTGAGATCCAGGTCGCTGGCGGCGACCTCGTGCAGCATGGGAGTGAACAAAAAGAAGTTTTCGCGATTAATGAGCGTGACCTCGACCTCAGGGTCCGCTGCCAGGCATTTTTCCAGTTCGGTGGCGACATATAAGCCGCCAAAACCACCGCCAAGGATGATGATCTTTTTCTTGCTCATGCCCTCACCCCTTGCTGCAGAGTATATTCAAGGATTCCTTCGTTCGCACGGTGAGATTCCGGGGGCCGGAATTTGTGACAATTTTCTATTGAAACTTTCGCCGCCCCGCTTGACTCTAGTCTGCAAACTGAGTGGGGTTCCGGTCCAGCAATTGTTTCGAACGCGGCTGCTACTTTTTGGGCGTTTGCGAGTCTCATCCCGCGTAGGCAGGAGGTCGTTGTGAGAACCAACCCCTTTTCCGATACCATCAGTTTCCTGATTGAGCCGGCGTGGACCACCGCCGTCTTCTGGCTTCTGCTGGTTGCCAGCATCGTCATTGCTGTCGTCAACTGGAGGCGCGATCCCCGGCAACACACGATTGCTCACGTGTGGAACTGGCTGTTCCGGCTGATTATCGGCGCCATGTGGTGGCAGCAGTCGCTCTGGAAGCTGCCGCCGACGTACACCGACCAAGCCGATGGCAGCGGCGGACTCCACTACTGGGTTGGCGAAATGGCGCATTATGCCGCCTTCGGATTCCAGCGGAATTTTGTGGAGAAGGTGGTGCAGCCGCATTTTTATTTTTTCGCTCCCCAGGTGTATGGCACTGAAGTGGTCATCGCAGTGTCGCTGATGCTGGGCTTCTTCACTCGTATTGGGGGACTCCTCGGTACCCTCATGGCCGCCAATCTGTGGTTCGGGCTATATCGCGCCCCCTATGAGTGGCCGTGGACTTACTTTTTCCTGCTTGGCGTCCAGATTACTTTCCTGATATATGGGCCTGGGCATAGCCTGGGCCTCGATGCGCTGAGGTCGTCTTTCGTACCGGGCGCTCAACGTTCCCGAACAAGCTCGCGAAACATGGTTGCGTAACTGACAGGCTCAAAAGATTTTGAGGCATCTGCGTTGACGTTAACTTCGCAAAGCAGAGCGATCGATCCCGGTGCTTACAGCGAATACTTGCGGACCGTTCCCGGCCGCTTGCGTATCGACTTGGCGTGGGAAAATCTGCGCGGCTTTCTGCCCACCCTGCCGGGCACTACGGTGCTCGACATAGGAGGCGGCACCGGAGAGATGGCTTTGCGCCTGGCTGCCTTCGGATTGCAAGTTACGGTGCTCGATTCCTCCGAGGCCATGCTCGGCGAAATCGAACGCGCCGCGGCGGCGGAAGCGAGCCGCCGGCGGCGAATTACCCTGGTTCACGGCGATGCCCGTCATCTGACACAGCTTTTCACGCCGGCGTCTTTTATGGTAATTGTCTGCCATAACATCCTCGAATTTGTGGACAGCCCAACCACGATCTTGCAATCTATCGCATCGCTATTGACACGAAGCGAGACTGCATTTGCCTCGGTGATCGTGCGCAATCGAGCGGGCGAGGTGCTTTCGGCTGCGCTGAAAAACGGTGACCTGGCAGCGGCAGAGAAGAACCTGACCACGCCAAAGGTAACTGCCAAACTTGCGGACCTGCCCGTCTCCGTGTTCACTCCCCAGGAGCTGCGAGCCATGTTGTCGTTGGCGGGCCTGAAGACGCTCGCCGAATACGGGATTCGTGTGTGCAGCGACTACCTTCCCCAAACCAGCGTCGCCGGGGATTCCAATTACGCCGCTCTCCTCGCGCTGGAGCGTAAACTCGGAGCACAGCAGGACTTTGCTGCCATAGCCCGCTACACGCAAGTGATCGCGCGCCGCGGTCGTGCGGACAATGATGAGCCGAGGCCAGACCAATGAGCGGCGCTCAGCAACTGGGGCAGGAGAGCAAGAGTGTGCCTGCGGCGTCCGCCGGATTTACTCTCGGCCTGGCGCTCACCAATGAATGCAATCTTGCCTGCTCGTTCTGCTATCGCGACCCCACGCGAATTGATCGTCTGAATCTTGATCAGGTTCGCGCCGTGATGGAACGGCTGCCGATCGCATCGGTGAACCTCGGCACCGGCGAGAACGGCATGCATCCGGACTTCCAACCGATCCTGAGCTACCTGCGCGGCCTGCCGGCCAAGCTGACCATCACCTCCAACGGCCACAGTATCGCCGTGCTGGACGATGCCGACGTGCGCGCCTTCCACGATGTCGAGTTTTCGCTGGATTATCCCTCGGAAGCCGAGCAGGACGCGCAGCGCGGCGCCGGCAACTGGGCGCTGGTTCATCAGCAGGCCGCGCGCTGCGTCGCATTGGGCGTGCCGGTGACGATCATCGCGGTCATGATGAAGTCCAATTACCTCCGTCTCGCTGCGGTCGCTCGCGTGGCTCGGCAATGGAACGCACCGCTTCGCGTCAACGTCTATCAATCGGTGCGATCGGACTTATATGCGCTGAGCTACCAGGAATACTGGGAGGGCTTCCGCATGCTATTTGCCGAAACCGATGTCATCGACATCGGTGAGCCACTGGTGCGGGCGATTGCTGGTTTGCCTCCCAGGAAAGGTGGATGCGGCATCAGGACGGTTCGCGTAACCGCCCGCGGCACCACGCACCCCTGTGTCTATTGGCCGGGAGCCGGCGAAGACCTGTCGGGATTGTTGGCCGCCGGCGAGCAGGTGGTGAATAGCCCGCCTTTTGCGCAGGCCCGCGCCCTACCCGCGGTTTGCCAGGATTGCACTTTTCGACCCACGTGCGGTGGCGGATGTGCCGGCCGCCGCAAGATCCAGAACGCCTTGCTGCAACCCGATTGTTACTGTCCCGTGGTTCGCGGAGACACGCCCAGGCTTGACCTCCGCATGGCCTCGGCCCGCGATCTGCCCAAATCCGAGAGTTCTTGCACGACCATCGTGATCGCTCGCAATTGAACCGGTCCGCTCACCGCAGCGCCATTCCCACCACAACCAGCAAACATCCCAGCCCAGTGCTGACAAACGATCCCTTCCAGAACCAGTTAAGCCCGGTCAGCAGCGCGATCGAGCACAGGACGACCGAGACCTGCAAGAACAACTCAGCGATGGAATAGAAGCTGACTTTGCGGCGGAGGGCCGCCGACTCATGTTCAAGTTTTTGCGCCATCACTCGCGCGTTGTCCGATTCTTTGAGCTGCCGATCGCGTTCAGCGCGAAGTTCGCTGGCCACGGCCGCGCCGTTCGCCATGCTCAACTGGGCGACCTTAGCATTGACATCGTACAGTCGGGCGTTGCTGTCGTTAGAATGGGAGTACGACCACCAGTCCGCGATCTTGGTCTCCACGATCACGGTTTCTGTGCTGGTATGTTCGATAAGCACGGTCGCAATCGCGGAGAGAACTGCGAGGATTGCGATCATGAGGCCGACCGCCTTGTTCCCCGTGAAATGCGCGTGCTCCATTTTTTCCTGAACGTCATGAGCATGGATGGACACAGTCGTTATCTCCGGTTCCGGTGCGGTAGTAAAACATAAATTTGATTCTCGAGGAGCACAAACATGACAATCCTCGTTCTTGTTTTGTATGCGGCCTCTCTGGCCGCCGGTTGGCACTTTCCGGCTGCAAGCACCGCGGCGCCGCAGGCTTCTGCCGATCTCCAGGCCCAACCACGCAAGACCAGCCCTCCCTTTACCGGGGATCTATCCAGGTTTGAAGGCCGGGACCGCGCCAAGAACCTCCAGGTAGAACGTGTGATGGATCTGCTTGGAATCAAGCCCGGTGTCGCCGTGGCCGATATCGGTGCCGGCTCGGGATGGTTTACTGTGCGGGCTGCTCGCCGGGCTGGCAGCGCAGGGAAGGTCTACGCGGTGGACATTAATCCAGATTTCTTGCAGCACATTCGCGCGCGCGCACACCAGGATGGGCTGCAAAATATCGAAACCATCCTCGACAAAGAAGATGATCCACGGCTACCCGCCAACAGCGTTGATTCCGTCCTGATCATGAAGACCTACCATGAGATCGCAAAGCCCATCCCGTTTCTGCTGAATTTGCGGAGGGCGCTCCGGCCGGGCGCGCGGGTGGGAATCATCGATCGCAATGGAAACGGAGAAGATCACGGGATCGACGCGGCGGTGGTGATCGAGGAAGCTAAGAAAGCCGGACTTCAACTGCAAGGACAATACGACTTCGTAAAAACCGACCAGGGAGTGGATTATTTTCTGCTCTTTACCGCTCGCCCGCACTAGCGCTTCGCACTGAACAGCACACGCGCGAACGTGAGCAGGATCCTGATGGAAGCCCGGACGCTGCCGGCCAAGTTTCCGGAAACTTTCGAACGCCCGCCTGACCGGCGACGGTGATCCACCGGGACTTCCAGGATCCTCAGCTTCGCGCGGGCTGCTCGCATCTGCATCTCCAGGTTCCAGCCGTAGGTCTCTTCCCGCATTCCGAGCTGTTGGAGAGCGTCGTAGCGAATTGCCCGGAAAGGGCACATATCGGAGTAAGAGACTCCATAAACAAGATTGAGCAGCACACCGGCAGTCACTCCGGCCCAGACCTGCGCCCGGTTCATGCTGCCCGCTTCGCGCTGGCCGCGCAGTCGAGTACCGATTACGAAATCGTGAGTGCCCGCGAGGATTGGATCAACCAGGCGGCTCATCAACTCCGGACAATCGCTTCCGTCTCCATCGAGAAACACCAGGATGCCGGGTTGCGATGCCGCCTGTGCTCCCGCCCGGCACGCGCGTCCATAGCCGCGCTCGTGTTCGGCGATTACCTTCGCTCCGGCCGATCGGGCGCGTTCTGCCGTCGAGTCGGTGCTGCCGTTATCGACAACGATCACCTCGTCTACCAGGGTTGCGGGGATGGCGCGCACCACATCCGCGATTGCTTCTTCTTCATCGAGAGCCGGAATGACGACGGCCACCCGTGGCCGGACGGCGGCCGCTTCGTCACGCGACGCTGATTGGGACTGGGATTGTGGCATCCGTCAAAGACTCCAACGCAATCCACAGTTGGCGCAGGCGGCGTGGGGATGGTCGCTCAACAGTGCGCGACGAAACTCCTGGTATTGCGGACCGTTCCAGATCTCGCGCAGCGTCTGCTGAGTGGCGTCGCCCAGCGTAAAGCTGTCGTACCCGCGCATGGAAAACGGCGCGATGCAGCAGGGAAGCGCGCGTCCATTCGCGGTAAAGTACATGAGCGTCCACGGGCGGCGGCACAAAGACCATGGCTGGTCGGCCGTTTTGCGCTGTAGGCTGGCGCCGGGTTCCGTCGCCCCGGAAGCGTTGAAACGCATGCCCAGCTCCGCCGCCAATTCTTCGGCCTTGGAAATCATCTCCTTCTCCAGAGCGTCGCTATGCGCAAACAACGACGACTCCGGCCGCGCCATTCCCTGGCCTCCGGACAAATACACCAGCCGCTGCAGGTAAACTTCGTTCACCCCGATGTCGTGCGCCAGCTTCACAAACGCGGGAAGCTGCGCCACGGTTTCCCTTAACCCCGTGAGCCACAGTGAGACTCGGGGAGTGCTCAGGTTGGTCTCGCGCTGCATGGTAGTGAATTCGCGTACGTTGCTGACAATGCGATCGAACATGTCCAAACCGCGCACGATTTTGAACGTCGCCGGCTCGGCGGCGTCAAGCGAAACGCGCAGTTCGTCCAGCCCCGCATCGATCAACTCTTTCCCCTTGCGCAAGTTCAGCAGTGTTCCGTTGGTATTGAACAACACGTAGATGCCGCGTTGTTTCAGATAGCGGATCATCTCGGGCAGTTCACGGACCATCATTGGTTCGCCAACTCCGTGCAGCACCACGCGCTCGATGTTGGGGAACTGATCGACAATCCGGGTAAACAGCTCCCAGCTCATGTCCGCCGCCGGCTCCAGGGTTTCGAAAGTCCGCGGACAGGTTTCGCACAACAAGTTGCAGCGGTTGGTGGTCTCCAGGTAGAGACAAACCGGATCACGCTCAACCACCACCTTCAGGTCCGAGTCGACGCGCTCAAAATAGCGGCCCTGGTCCCGGCCGGTGTTACTTGGAGACACAGGCTGCATTTCGTCTCTCCTCCGGGGAGGCCACATGATTAGTACCTCGAAAACGCTCGGCCAACCAAAAGATCACAACCAGCAATGCGAACGGCAGGTAAAGAAGCACGCCGATGCGGAACAAAACCGCGTCGCCAGTATGAAGCAGCAGTTCGTAAAGGAGGAAACTTGCCAGCGTCAGGTACAGGGCCGGCAAATAAACGCGAAAGCAAAGAATCGGAACCAGCCAGAGAAAATACCAGGGGTAGTGAGGCGAAAGAAGTATCGTGAAGGTCAACGCCAGGATCAATGCATCCGAAATTGACCTGCTTCCTGCAACCGGCTTTCTCCGCAGCACCAAGTACAATGCAAGGATTATTAGGACGGCAGCGGCGAAGATCATGTATGCCGTGCCCGCATCTTCGTGAAGTCCGAACAGGCGGACCACGACGTTCAGCGGAAAAATACTCCATCCGTGTGCCAGTCCCTCCTCCTGGAAATATTCGGGAAGAAACCCGATGGCACCAGCTCCGACGCTCGCATACGGCAGGTACGCCAGCAGGAACGTGCCGGCAAAAGCCAGGGGCATCTTCCAATCCCATCGCCGATAGAAAGCAGCCAGCAGCAGGGCGGGGAAAAACTTGACCAGTGCGGCGCCGGCCACCGCCACCCCCGTCAGCCACCGCAGGTGGCGACTCCCTAACCAAAGTGCGAGAGCGATGAACGCGACCAGAACGGCCTCAAGATGACCGCTCCCGGCGACTTCCCAGATGGCGAGCGGGTGCCAGGCGTAGATGAGCACTCGTTCAGCCGCCAGCCCGTTTGCTCGAAGCAGCCTAATGATGAGCCACATCGCGATCGCCTCAAACCCAATCATCGCCAGCTTCATCCAGGTGACGGTCTCGCTGATCCGAGTCACGCCCAGGAAGATGGCTTGGGCCACCGGCGGATAGATGGTGGGAGCATAATCGCGGCGGTTGATATGCGGATAAATCGATGGATCGCGCAGTGGCGCCAGTTCCTCGTCATCCGGCACGAAGCGGTAGGGATTGATGCCCGCCGCTTGCACGCGGCCATCCCAGATGTAGCGGTAGATGTCGTCCGATAGATAAGGTGGAGCAAAGACAATGCTGGCTCGAAGCAGCCCCGCTATCACCAGCACGGCAATCAGTGTCGACCGTTTCGATTCAATTCGACAAACCGTCCACACCGCTGCCAGGTAAACCAGGCCCTCGGCAAGCGCTGTAGCAATGAACCCCGGCAGGTTGTCCTGGCGTTGCTGAGCAAGGCCGAACCGGTTCAGCGCCAGCAGGGCACAGCCCAAAAAAGCAAGCGTGGCGATGGGTTTGGGAACTCTCGTCATTCCACGCACGCTGCTCGGATTGAGACTTTCAATCCCAGCCGTTGGTTCTCGTCCATCCTGATCAGTTTGCGCAAGAACTCGCGCGTGTGCGGCGCGGCATAGCCCCTGAGGACGTTCGTGCTGGGCGTTGCGGCAAACAGCTCCCGGCAAAGGCGGTGAAGCGAGTCGGCGTCGTCCACGTCGTACCAGGACGGCAACATCGTGCATTCCAGGCCGATTTCTCTTGCCCGCTCGAGGGTGCTGCCGAGCACGGTGGGCGTGCTCCATGCAATGTCCTCGAACAGCCTCTGATGCGCCTGCTTAAGCCCGATCAGATAGTACCCGCCATCGTCAGCCGGTCCGAGCACGATGCGGTCGCCGGGAGCGCGCAGCGCCTTCACAGCGTCCTGGAGCACCGCCACCGGCAGAGTTGGACTATCAGAGTTGATCAGGCACATGGACTGGTAGCCCCCGGCGAAGAAATCTTGGGCGGCGTGTAGAAGCCGTTCTCCCAAGTGCGCACCTCGCTGTGCCAACAGGCGAAATCCGGGCGGCAGCAAGTTGTCGAATGCCTGCTCCGCCCCTGCAGGCGTGTACGCGGCAAACCCGTCGGCTTCGCCGGACCCGCACAATTCGGCGATCACTGCCGTGACATCACAAAGAAAACAGACGTTCAGAGCGGCCGCCTCATCGGGCTTGAGCGGAGGCACCAGGCGCGTTTTCACCTCCCCGGTGCGCGGCGCCTTGACCATGACCGCCAAGGCACAAAACGAGTCTGCCTTGCTTCCCGAACCCGAGTCGAAGATCTCGTAACGGCCAAGCATGAGCGGAAACGCATTGTAACAAAGCTCCGCGCCGGCAGAATTGAGGGCCGTGGGAAACGGTAAAACCAGGTCCGCGGAAGCCGCACTAAGAAAATTGTTGGCATCATGACAACTCTCTCTCCGCCGCCTCTCGGCTTCACGATGGGCGGTGTGCCTTGGCCAAAGGGACGAACCCATCTTTTTTCGGGACGATTTCCCGTGCTCACGACGCGGCTCGGCTTGGGCCCGCGAGAAGGTATGAAGCATAATCTGTGTTGATGATTGGCCGTCATCAAATCGCGTGAAGCCTATGGATCAGGCGCTGCCCTACAGCCGCAAACAATGGCTGCTGATTTGGGCGGCGTCGTTCGTCTTCTGGACTGTTGTCGTGCTGCTCTGGGAGCTCTCGATGTCCCAGTTCCGCCGCTCTCTCGGCCTATCTACACCGCCGAATGAGCTGACGCTTGCGTTTATCAACCAGTGGATTTTTGCCGCGCTATCGCCCTTGATTCTTCTGATCGCGCTGAAACATCCCCTCGACAAAACATCGTTCTGGCGACGCATTCCCGCCTACCTCGCCGGCGGCGTACTTTTTGTCGTCGCGCACACTTGCATCCGGCTCCTGCTCTATCCTCTGCGCGACATGAGGTCGGGTACGGTCTTCGGCTTGTTTCAAACGGCCGGATTGCCTTTCGACGTCTTCAAGAACCTGTTTTTTTATTACCTCGTGGATGACCTGTATCAGATCTATCTGCCCGTCGTGGTGATCGCGCATGCCGTGACCTACCATCGCCGCTCCAAGGCCGGAGCGGTCCGCGCCTCCCGGCTGGAGAAGCAGTTGGCGGAGGCCCAATTGCAGGCGTTGAAAATGCAGCTTCACCCGCATTTCCTTTTTAACACCATGGACTCCATCTCCGCCCTCATGCACATCGATGTTGACGCTGCCGACACCATGCTCATCCGCCTGTGCGACCTGCTTCGTCAGGCGCTGGACGCCAGCGGCGTGCAGGAGACCACCTTGCGCGACGAGATGGATTTTGTGGAGACCTACCTGGGTATTGAACAAGTCCGCCTCGGGGCGCGGCTCACCACGAAGTTTGCCGTCGATCCGGAAACCTTGGACGCCATGGTGCCTCACCTGCTGCTTCAGCCGTTGGTGGAAAATTCCATTCGTCACGGCATTTCGAAGCGCATCGGCGGCGGCGCACTTTCCATTACCTCCGCCCGCGTTGCCGGCCGCCTGCGCATGGTGGTTCGTGACAACGGCCCAGACTACCCTCAGGTTCAACTGCCTGATGGGAAGTCGGGACTCGGGCTCAGGATCACGCGTGAGCGTTTGCAGGCCTTCTACGGCGCGGACTTCTCCTTGGAGATGCATCGTACCCCCGAGTCGGGAGTCGAAGTGGTGGTCGAACTGCCGTTCCGCGTCGATGCGGAGCATCGAGAACCGATCGTGGAGCAACTCAGCGCGTCATGAGCAGCCTGTCGCAAAATACGCCCAAACCCGAGAATTCGCTCGGACCCATTCCGCTGCGCATCGTGGTTGCGGACGACGAATTTCTGTGCCGCGAGAAGGTGAAAATTCTGCTGAAGTCCGAGTCGAACGTGGAGTTGCTGGCCGAGTGCAGCAAGCCGGAGGAGACGGTCGCGGCGCTCCAGCGATGGCATCCTGATCTGTTGCTGCTCGATATCCAAATGTCCGGCGGCAGCGGTTTCGATGTTCTCGACAGGTTCGCGCCCGAGCACCGCCCGCGCGTGATCTTCACCACGGCCTATGATCAGTATGCCATCCGGGCTTTCGAGGCCCGCGCCTTGGACTACCTGCTCAAGCCCTTTGATCGCGAGCGCTTCCACGACGCCCTGGAACGGGCGCGCGCCGACCTGCTGAAGTCGCGCCAGGGCACGCTGGCGGCTCAATTGATGGAAATGGTAAAGCAGCCTCCCACCCCGCCGGGCGACCGGTTCATCGTCAAGAGCAAGGGCCGGGTTGTATTCCTGAACCCCGGCGATATCGACTGGATCGAGGCGGCGGCAAACTATGTGCGCCTTTATGCCGGCAGCCAGTCTCACCTGGTGCGCGAAACCATCGGTCATCTTGCCGAGCGCTTGCCGCGCACTCTGT
The DNA here is from genome assembly GCA_963797035.1 of Terriglobia bacterium. Classification (GTDB taxonomy): domain Bacteria; phylum Acidobacteriota; class Terriglobia; order Terriglobales; family Acidobacteriaceae; genus JAIQGF01. Next base: position 924,798 of record CAWCOC010000010.1, on the reverse strand, counting down.
TCGCGCGCATTCACCGCAGTATCATCGTCAATCTCACCAAGATCCAGGAAGTACTGCCGTGCAACAGCGGCGAGTACATCGTGGTGCTTCGAGGCGGCAAAGAGCTATCCTGTAGCCGCAAGTATCGCGCTTCCATTAAGGACCTCTTCGAGCGGCCGTGATGGCTCTCGCCATGAAACCCGAATGCGAGAAGTGTGAATGCGCTCTCCCGCCGGAGGCGAACGCGCTGATTTGTTCGTATGAGTGCACCTTCTGTCCGGCCTGCGCCACGGCCATGAAAAAGGTCTGCCCTAATTGCGGCGGTAACCTGGTGGAGCGCCCAAAGCGAACTTTGTAGGCATGCCTGTGAGCGACGGCTGCATCCAACACTGCGGACATATGAACTGGAAATGTCGCTTGCGCGGTTCTTCCTCGGCCCTCGCGATCGTCGTACTCTTCTTCGCAACGGGGATCGACGCTAGAAGCAGCGAGGCGCCACAAGCTTTCCAGGTTCGCCCCGGCGTCGTCATTGACTCAATTCCTTGCGCTCGTCATCCCAACAATTCCTACGCCTTGTATCTCCCGTCCGCCTACACGCCTCAGAGGAAGTGGCCGATCATTTACGCCTTCGACCCAGGCGCGCGGGGCGATGTGCCGGTTCGCCTGTATAAAGATGTGGCGGAAAAGTATGGCTACATCATTGCAGGGTCGAACGATTCCCAGAACTTTGAAGGGCAGGCTGCGGCTGCAGGAACGCAGGCCATGCTGGAAGACGCACTGCGGCGTTTTTCGGTGGACCTGGACCGCATTTATACGACCGGGTTTTCCGGCGGCGCGCGCATGGCAACCCTCATCGCAGTCCAGTGCTCTCAATCGCGCTCCTGCGGGATCGCCGGCGTGGTCGCGAGCGGGGCCACGTATCCGGCCGGCGTGGCCCCAGCGGCAAGTGACTCTTTCCTGTACTTCATCGGCCTGGGCGACACGGATTTCAACTATCCCGAGATCGTGCAAACCCGCTTGGCCAAAGAGCGCCTGGGTTCTCCGTATCGCCTCCGAACTTTTCCCGGGCCGCACCAATGGTCGCCGGCGAGTGTCTTCGAGGAAGCTGTTGCATGGTTCCAATTACGAGCCATGCAGGCCGGCAAAGCTCCTCGCGACGAAACATTCATTCGCGAACAACATGAGAAAGCTCTCGCCGAAATCGCCCAGGCTGAGAGTTCTCACGACGCGCTCCGCCAGTTCTTCGCCTATCGGGCCCTGATGGAAGACTTCAAGGGGCTGGTCAACGCCCCGGAAGTGGAATCGAAGTTACACCCCTTACAGCGCTCACCCGATTTAAAGCGGGTTTTAGAAAAAGAACGCAATGATGCTGAGGAGCAGGAAAGACTCACACGCGACACGTCCATGCTGGTGGCGCGATTGTCATCCGCGGCGCTCACCTTTCAAGCACAGGCGGAAGCCAAGGAAGCAATCGTATCGAACATGGCGAGGCTCAGGCACAGCGGGCTGACGGGGAAAGATCCCGCGAAAGGGAAGATTGCCCAGCGCGCTTTCAATGCTCTCTTTGCCCAGATTGTGGAAGAGGGACAACGGAGACAGGCGAAGAGGCAGTATTCTGACGCCTTGCCCTTCTACCAAATTCTTCTGGAGGCGGCGCCTGATCGGGCATGGCCATCCTTACTGCTGGCCGAAACGCAGCTCGCACTTGGCGATAAGAAGCGCGCTCTGAAGTCAGTCCATCGCGCGGCCGATACGGGGCGGATTGATGCGCAGGTGCTGGAGAAAGATGCGGCTTTGGCGCCGCTGTTCGCGGACCCCGGGTTCCAGGCGATTGTAAATAGGCTGAAGAATCAACCGCCGTCGGCGCGGCCTTGAACTCGCGACGTCGGTGAGCCTATCCAGCGGCTCGGGGTTCCGATTGCAGCATCTCGACTCCCGCCATCGCCAACTGCATCGGCATTTCCGGCTTTGGTCTGGCCACCAAGGTACGCACCACGTTGCCGGTCTGTTGCCACCAGCCATGGAACAACTCACCGCGTTGGTAGCGGACCTGCAGTGGATACCAGCGGGCCGTTTCATTGGCCCAGCTGCCGAGCCGGACCGATACGGACCGCGTATCGAGCCGAAGTCCTTCTTGCAGGGCCTTCAACGCGCTCTCCTTCGCGCTCCACAACACGGCCACTAATGTCTGGAGGCGGCCGGCGGGCGCCTGCGCGATCTCCCACTCCTCCTCTTCCGTGAAGTAGTCGCGCATGAAGGCTGTGCTGTGCGCTTCTACGACCTCCAAGTCACACCCGATCGCCGTGTCGGGTCGGCCGATTGCGCACATTCCAATGCCGCTGCGATGGCTCAACGAGATTGCCGCTGGCGCGAGCCCGTTCGGCAGCATCACCTGCGGCGCTCCCGAAGGCAGCGCGCGTATTTCGATCTCTGCCAGGCTAGTTGGAGGAATGGACTTCAAGTAGGCATTTGCCGCGCATTTTGCCACCCAGCGTCCCAGCCGCCAGTCGGCGCGGCGTTTGGCGTAACGAAGTCCTTCAAGGATGACCCTCTCCCCGGGGCTGAGCCAGTCATCCTCCGGCGGAACGTCCGCCTCCGTTTGTTCCAGCCAGTAGATTTCCGATTCCATCTCCCGTGCCTGTTCAGGCCACCGCCTGCATGGCTTTCAGCGCTTCTCCCTCGATCTTGCCCAGGGCGACTGTGCGGTAGCCGTTAAGCCGCACGTACCGCGTCCCTCTTGCATCCATGACCTCCGCATCGAATTTGCCTTCGGCACTTGGCATAACCACGGCAAACAATTCTGCATCGGCTAAGCCCGGTGCCCGCCAGACTGAGACCCGGTCGATATGCTGCGGCAGTCCAAAACGGCCGTCCTGTTTCATCTCTAACAGCCCGGCGGTCTGGAAGCAGAGTTCGATCAACCGCGGCGCAATCACCGCCGGCCATTCCGATGGGTAGTGATTCACCGGCAGTGCCTTTGCCATCTGCCCAATCATCTCTTTCTCGCTCTGCCACGCTCGCTCGATGACCCGGTAAGCCGGTCCGTGGAAATAGACTTTGTAAATATCAGCCGCTGAAATGGTCTTACCTTCCGGCGCACGCGGCGCCACCGTAGTTTCAGCCTGAAATGCCTTGCGCGTCAGTCTTACCCGCCCTGTGAAGTGGGTCGTGATCTGCGGCTCCTTCTGATTGGGCAGCGAACGCCGGCCGACCAGGCGGCATTCCGCGACGATCGAATCCGCCTCCGCATAAAACATCGCTTCCGTCGTCAAGGTGCGTGGCTCGCTGCGATAAAGTTTGAATGGCGCCAAAAAGTTCACGTCTTCTACGGCCTCGACGTGCCACCCGGGAAGCATCCACATTGCCGCTTCCACGAATGCCTCCACTCCCATTACTCCTGGCAGCACCGGCGTGCTCTCGATCTGGTGGTCATAGAGGAACGGTTGCCGCTTGGGATCGAGCAAAGTCTCAACTGCAAGTCCGGTGTGAAGCCCGAAGCCCGTGATCTTGCCGATCATCGGCCCTTGCAGCCGCTTGGTCATGGCGGCCGCGCTCGTATCCACTCCTCCGCAGGAATCCCACTCGTTCACCAGGATTCCCAACCGTTGCCCGGCAACCATCTCGCCGCGCGTTGCTCCAGCCGTCAATTCGCGGCGGATTAAAGGAGTGGCCGCTTCCGGCGGCAGCATGTCGATGCCGGCCACCTCCATCATCTTCGGAATCGACCCGCGGGTTGCCATGCCGATCCCGCCCCACGCGGTCCAGTCAATCACGATGCCGCGCGTGCCCGGCCGGGTGGTGCGCAGGTTCGACGTCAGCTTGCACAGCAGATCGTTGGCCGAACTGTAATCCGTCTGCCCGGCATTGCCGAAACGACCGGCCACGGAACTGAATGCCACCGTTGCGCCCAAGGGCATGTCGCCGATGGCGCGCAGCAGGTTGAACCATCCGGCAGTCTTCACGTCAAAGACCAGGTCAAACTCGCTCGGAGTCTTGTCGGGAAGCAGGTGGCTGCGTTCAATGCCGGCGGCGTGCAGCAGGACGTCGATCCGGCCGCTGCGGGCGCGCACTTGCTCGACGATCTTGGCAACCGCTTCCGCATCGGTCAGGTTCACGCTGAAGTATTGCGCCGTCCCGCCGGCTGCTTGCACCGCCTGGATCGCGCTCGCCGCTGCCTGGGCTCGTTCCAGCGCCGCCAGTTCCTTCTCCACCAAAGCCGGAGTCGCCCGCTCGCTCCGTTGCTGGATGCGGGCGAACAATTCGCGCTTCAGCGCGTCCTTGTCATTCACAAAGAGCTTAAGGTCGGGATTATCGGGATCGGGTTCCGGTACCAGGTCGAGCAGATAGAACTTGCCGCCTGAGGCCGCCGCCAGGTCGGTGGTGATTGCCGAAACAATGCTGCCTGCCGCCCCGGTGATCAGGAACACTGTCTCTTTGTCCAGCGTCATTCCGGGACCGCCGTCCACAGCGGGCAATTCCCGCAGTCCCACCGTCCAGCGCTGTCCTTGTTTGTATCCGATCTCGACGGCGCCCGGATCGCGAAGGGTTTCCTCAATTAAGTTTTCTGCAGTCTGCAACGTGTCGCTCTGGGTTTCGAAATCAACTGCTTTTACCAGGGCATCGATGCGCTCGCGCTTGTAAGCTTTGCTGAAGCCCACCACCGCGCCGCCCATCGGGGCGCTCGCTCCGGCTGCATCGTAGCCATGCTGTCCGCCAAGACGAGTCCCGCAAACCAGGAATGTCCCCGGCGCCGCAATTTGCTCGTAGAGCGCGCGCATGGTCACAAAGAAAGATTTCAGGCGAATCCGCAATTCCTCGCGGCAGCCCGCCAGGCCCAACTCGCCCGGCTTACCCTCGTCGTCCAGCGCCGGCAGCCAATAAACTCCGTTTACTGGGCCCGCTGCCAGCCATTGCTTCAGGCATTCGCTCAGTTTGTCGGCAGGAACTTCTCTCTCGATCTGGAGCACCTCCACGCCCAATCCCTGCAGCAACTGCGCCAGTGCGCTTGCGACCCCACCTTTATCCGGCATCAAGATCACGCGCTTGCCGCGCCCGAGTGTCACACCGGTTTGCTTGCATATGTCGAGTGGCGGACGCAAAACAGGGGTCGGCACTCGCCGCGGGATCAGGTTGGTGGCGTCAAAATTCGCGACCTGCGGCCGCACCCTCGGCGTTGCCTCCGTCGATTCCTTGTTGCCTGCCGCTGGAGCCGTCGCCGCCGCTCCTGGTACGGCCGATCTTTCGTGCGCGAACTTGACCACGTGTGCCAGGGTAGGGAAGTCGCGCAGCTTGAGGTTCGGATCGCGCGGAATCTTGTAGATTTCCCGAATTGCAGCGAACATTTCCGCCTGCTTCACCGTGTCGATGCCAAGGTCTGCCTCGAGGTCGAGGTCCATGTCCAGCATCTCTTTCGGATAGCCGGTCTTCTCCGCGACAATCTTCAACACTGCTTCCGTAATTGGATCGCCGGCCTCCGCTGCTTTCTCATCCGGCGGCGCGCTCGCCGAGGGTTCTTGTGGAACTGCTGCTGTTGGGGTGGTTGCCCCGGCCAACTCCGGCCGCCTGTCATACACAAACTGGATGACGTGCTTCAGCGTGGGAAAATCGCGCAGCTTCAGGTTTTGGTCGCGCGGGATGTTGTAAATCTCGCGGATCGCCGCGAACATCTCCGCCTGCTTGACCGTGTCGACACCCAGGTCCGCTTCCAGGTCGAGATCTAGGTCGAGCATGTCTTTCGGGTACCCAGTCTTCTCCACGACCAGCGCCAGGATGCGCTCCTTGACCGAACCGTCAGCTGCGTGTGACGGGGCGGCTACGGTTGCAGCGGGCGTGCTCGGCGCGGTCTTTTCCCTTAGTTTTGCGGGCGCAACTGTCGGCGAGGCCGCCAAGTCCGGCCGCTTGTCATACACAAACTGGATGACGTGCTTCAGCGTGGGAAAATCGCGCAGTTTCAGGTTTTGGTCGCGCGGAATGTTGTAAATCTCGCGGATCGCCGCGAACATCTCTGCCTGCTTCACGGTATCGACACCCAGGTCCGCTTCCAGGTCGAGATCCAGGTCCAGCATGTCCTTCGGATACCCGGTCTTTTCCACGACCAGCGCCAGGATGCGCTCCTTCACCGAATCGTCAGCGGTGTGCGCGGGTGCGATCACCGTTTTCGTCGGCGTGCTCGGCGCGGTCTTCTCCATTGGCTTTGCGGGTGCAGTTGTCGGTGTGGCACTACCCGCCAAATCCGGTCGCCTGTCGTACACAAACTGGATGACGTGCTTCAGCGTGGGGAAATCGCGCAGCTTCAGGTTCTGGTCGCGTGGGATGTTGTAAATCTCGCGGATCGCCGCGAACATCTCCGCCTGCTTGACGGTATCGACACCCAGGTCCGCTTCCAGGTCGAGGTCCAGGTCCAGCATGTCCTTCGGGTACCCGGTTTTCTCCACCACCAGGGCGAGAATCCTCTCCTTGACTCCGTCGCCGGTTGCGGGTGAAGCCACTACGCTGATTGGCGTCGGCGAGGCGTTCACTTTTGGCTCTTCCTTCGTCTTGGTTGCTGCCGCGGGCGGTGTACCGGCCAGTTCCGGACGCCGTTCGTGAACAAACCGAATCACGTGGGCCAGGGTCGGAAAATCCCGCAGCTTGACCTTTTCGTCACGCACGATGCCGTACGCCTCACGAATCGAGGCAAACACCTCCGCCTGCTTTACCGTGTCGACCCCAAGGTCTGCTTCCAGGTCCAAGTCCAGGTCGAGCATGTCGACCGGGTAGCCGGTTTTTTCCGCCACCAGGGCGAGCACGCGATTTTTCACCGCATCGGCTGGCTCTGACTGTACCGTCGTCGGCGCGGCAGCCATCGCTTTCGCCCCCGGCGCCTTTTCTGCGGTCGGCGCGGCAGCCATCACTGTTGTTCCCGCTGCCTTTTCTGCCGGAGCAGCCACCGCGACCGGGGCCGCCGGTTTCTCTGCCGCTACGATTTTTGCTGGTTCCCTCGTTGGCATGGGTGCCGACTCGGTCTGCTTGGCCGTCTCCGCCGTGCGTCCGGCCTGCGCCTCATCTCGAATCCGCAGCGTGCGGTTGACCACTTCCAGGCGCGGTGCGGAATGTCCACTGATCTGATCCAGCCATCCTCTCCAGGCATTCGCGTCCGCGATGCGACACTCGTAGCCGAGAGCATTCGGGCTGCGGCGCACTCCGTCCGCGGTCGCCACCCAGCGCAACAGCGTCATGCTGATTTGCGATCCGAATCCGGCCGCGAGGCGCAGCGCATACTCCACCGGGTATGTGCCACCCTTCGACAGGTTCAAAATTCCCAACTCAGGATCGACCTCCTTGAAGTTGGCCACCGGCGGCACACATGCGGTCTCCAGCGTCTTCACCGCGACCACGTCCTCAATTCCCGTGGCCATGGCATGCCCGGTGAAGCCCTTGGTATTGGCAATTACGATCTGGTCCGCCGAATCGCCAAACACCTGCCGCAGCGAATTAATTTCCGCGGCGGCGCTGCCGCCCCGCGCGGGGGTGTAAGTTTCATGCGAGACAAAAACCATTTTCCCTGCGATCTGGTGGCGCTGAATTCCACTCTGGGTTTCTGCCCGCGCCACCAGCTTCTCCATCACCTGCCCGATGTGCTGAACGTCCAGACGGGTGCCGTGGAAAGCGCTGTTTGCGGTCTCGGCGCTCAGGACCTCGCAGATCGGGCGGATGCCGCGTTCGCGCGCCGCCTCGGCGCTTTCCACCACCAGGGCCGCCGCGCCCATGCCGATCAACATGCCGTGCCGCCGGCGGTCGAACGGAATGGCCGCTTCTTCCAGCACTTCGTCCGTAGCCGCCGCTCCGGTTGCCAGGAACCCGGCGCCAAACCACTCCATCGAATTGTCGGAGGTCACGTCATCGGCGGAAACCACGATGACCCGGCTGCAACGCCCGGCGTGGATCCAATCCTCCGCCAGCGCGATCCCCTGCGCCGTGCTGGCGCAGGCGGCGTTGATTTGTGTGTTGGGACCGCGCGCGCCGATGAATTCAGCAAACTGCGAGTGGCCCATGGACAACGTCTTGAACAGGAAGCGCCGGTCGAATTCGTACGGCTCTTTTTCGATCGCTGCGCGCAAATCGTCCATGCGCCGCTCAATTTCCTGTAGCAAACCGGAGGCATGCCCGTTGGCTTCCACGGCTCGATTCCGCAACTGCTCCAGCCCGGCCAGTTGTTCGCGCCGGGCCCGGTCAGCGTGGTAATGCGCCACTTCTGCGATCAACGAATCGCAGCCCGGAAATGCCGACGCGAAAATCACCCCCGTGTCGTCGCGCATCGCTTCCGGAAGGCCCCAGCGGTCGGGCAGTTTGGTTCCTTTGCTGGTCGTTTTGTAACGCATCACCAGGGGAATCCCGGCATCGCGTAGCGCATCAATGCCGGCGGCAATCGCCAGCTTTGTAGTCTGGTCGAGAGCGGCAATCCGCTCCGCCGACACTCCGAACTCATGTTCCAGGTCGAACGCCCCCCCGCGTCCTGCCAGCTTGACCACGTCGGCCACGTCGGTGATGGTTTCAAACGTAGGACCTCCGTTATCGCTCTTCATCAGGCGCGTGATGTGCTTGTCCACCATGGCGCGTCGCAAGTTCGCCGGGATGGACGCGATGAACTGCTCGCCGCGCAGGATGCGGCCGATGTTCCCGTCATCGAAAATGTGTTCCGTCCCGGGCAGGCCCAGGGCCGCCCCGGTGATTGCCACCGGCTGGCCGCTCGTCCTTGGATTAGGTCCTTGGAACACCTGCAGACCGCGCTCTAGGGCCTCAGCGAAGATGCGGCCGAGCGCCATCGTCCGGTCGTCGCTTGCCGGCGCGATACCTGCCGGTGCCGGCACAGCTGGAATCATCGGTATCGATTCTGCGCGTTGATTTGCAACCATGGGACCCTCCTCCTTCGCGGCCACGCGGCCATGGCCCAGGCCCGCCGCATACAGTCCGCACAGCGCCTGGTTGAACGACGCCACGTCGCCGACCTTCGGATGGTTCGTGAACAGCGCAATCACGTCACCGCTCGCGCCGAGCACATCCTCGACAAATCCATACAGCGCTTTCTTCGGCCCGGTTTCCACGAACACCCGCGCGCCCGCGTCGTACAAAGTGCGGAGCCCCTTCACGAATTGCACCGGGGCTGCCACCTGGTGCGCAAGGATGTCGAGCATCTTCGGCACCGCATCTGGGCCGGTGGGATAAAACTCGCCGTTCACGTTGGCCACGATCGGCAAGCGCGGCGATTGCAAACCGAGCCGCGACAGCACCTGCCGCAGCGGCTCGCTTGCCGGAGCGACAATCGAGGTGTGGAAAGCCTGGCTCACCGTCAGCTCTGCCACCTCGTACCCGGCCTTCAGCAGCAGATCCATGGCCTGCTCGACCGCCTTGGTCGCTCCGCCAATCACGCCCTGCCGGTCGCTATTAATGTTGGCGATCACCACATAGCCATCCACCGTCTTCAGGATCCGTTCGATCTCCTCCACCGGCGCGAACACGGCCGCCATTTTCCCGTTGTCCGCGAAAGACACGCGCATCATCTCGCGCCCGCGCGCCGAGACCGCCTCCAGCGCATCGCCGAACGGAATCCCCCCGGCGGCGATGAGCGCCCCGTACTCGCCCAGGCTGTGCCCCATGGTCATGTCCGGCTGAATTCCATAAGCCGCCAGCAGCCGCGTCATCGCTATGTCGGTTGCCAGCACGGCGGGCTGCGTGATCGCCGTTTGCCGCAGTTCTTCTTCCGCCTTGGCCACCGCGGTCGCATCCGTGGAATCGATAAAGATGAATTCCGACAGCGGTTTTCCCAGGATCGGCGCCATCACCCGGTCCGCTTCCGCGAACATCTCGGCAACGATCGGCTCGATGGCCCGCAGCGGCTTCATCATGTTGACGTACTGTGAACCTTGCCCGGTGTAGAGGAACGCCACCTTGCCGGCAGGGCCGTGACCGCGAAAGATTCCTTGCGCTCGGAGCGCCTTCCACATCGCGGGCTGGTTGGTCTTCAACCCCAGCAGCGCCTTGCCCGCTTTGTCCGCCAGGTCGGGGGCGTCGATATAGTCGATCGCCAGCCGCTCCGGCGCGCGCAGATCGGATTGTGCGGGTGCGGCCGGTGCAGGCGCGTAGCCGGCTTGCGCAGCTTTCAGCACCGCTTGCAAACGGTCCGTGAGTTCCGTCGCTGAAGTAGCGCCGATGACCAGCGCTCCGCGCAACGGCGCCTTGTCTGACAATTCGGCTTGAGGACTCAAGACGGCTTCCTTCGCATTCATCGCTCCGCCTTCCGCCCTTGCAGGCGGCATACTGCTGATCGCCAGGGAACGCTTGCCATTTCCAGTCAATCTGTGGGGGATGTATTCTTCGAGCACCACGTGAAAATTGGTGCCGCCAAAGCCGAAAGCGCTCACGCCGGCGCGGCGCACAGAATCTGCCGCTACGCTCCATGGCTTGAGTTCGGTGTTCACATAGACCGGTGAGTGAGTAAGATCAACGTTGGGATTTGGGCGCTCATAATTCAGGCTGGGCGGGAGAACTTTATGGTGGAGGGCCAGTGTGGATTTCAACACACCGGCCGCGCCCGCCGCGCTCTTCAAATGCCCGATATTCGATTTCACCGATCCCAGCGCGATCGAGTGGGGCGGCAGGTGAGATTCGTGCAGCACGTCCAGCAGGCTCTGCAACTCCGCTGCGTCTCCGGCCCGCGTTGAGGTGCCGTGACCTTCGAACAGCGTCGCTATGTCCGGAGACAGACCGGCATTTTCCCAGCCCCGCTGCATGGCCAGCCGCTGGCCCACCGGGTTCGGCGCCGTGATTCCTTTTCCCTTGCCGTCGCTGGAGCCGCCGATGCCGCGCAGCACCGCATAGATCTTGTCGCCGTTGCTCTCCGCGTCCGACAACCGCTTGACCACGAGGACCACCGCGCCTTCGCCCATGACGAAGCCGTCTGCCCCGTCCGCATAGGGGCGCGATCCCGTCCCCGACAGCGCCCCGATCTTGCAGAACTTAACGAAAGTCGACGCGCCCATATTGCGGTCAATGCCGCCGGTAATCGCGACGTCAAAATCGTGTTCCGCCAGCCCGTCCATCGCCGCGCTCAAGGCCGCCATCGCCGACGCACAGGCCGCATCCACCACGTAGTTGGCCCCGCGAAAGTTGAAGAGGTTCGCGATCCTTCCGGCGATGCAGTTGGACAGTTCCCCCGGCATGGTGTCTTCCGTGATCTGCGGAAGACGGTCCCGCATGCGCTGGTGCGACTCCTCGATGATCTTCTTTCGCACATCCTCGGGGAGCGCGGCGAAACTGGCGCTGTCGGCCAGGTCGCGCTCGAATTCCGGAAACAGCACGCGCATCACCGTGAAGTAGTGCTTCTCGCCTCCCATGGCATTGCCCAGGATCACCGCCGTCCGCTCCGGATCCAGCGAGCGCTTGGGATAGCCGTAGTCCTGCAGCGCTTCGCGCGTGCATTCGATCGCCCACTGCTGCGACTCGTCCATTGCCGCCGACACGCGCGGTGGGATCGGCAGCTTCCACTTCATCGGGTCCCACACGTGCTCTCGCACCCATCCCCCGATCTTGGAATACGATTTGTCGGGCGCAGCCGGGTCCGGATCGTAATAGAGCTTCGGGTCCCATCGCTCCGGCGGCACTTCCGCAATGCTGTACCGCCCGCTCTTGATGTTTTCCCAGAAAGCTGTCGCATTCGGGGCGTCGGGCAGGACCGCTCCCACCCCTACAATTGCCATCGCTCGATGAAGATTGCTGTCCATGATGGCGCTCCTCGACCTCCAACTTCGCTGGCGCTGAACCGGGCCAGGTTGCTGTTGTTCGAAATTCTCAGGCGGACAGTCGTGCGCTCTTGACTGCGCGATCGTAGAGCACGTCCGCGATTGCATCCATGTCGGCCAATAAACCCGCTTGTGCGCGGTGGATGGCGGGCAGTTGCAGGGCCGCTTCCAGTCCCGGCAGCTCGGCGTCGGTCACGCCGCCGGCTCCGATCACCAGGCGCAAGCCATCCTCCGCAATCTTGAGCGCGGTCTCGCGCGCGAAAATCCGGCTCAACGCCTCCAGCGCGGCCACATCGAAGCGGCGATTCGCCTTTTCGTGCAGCTTGTTCTCCGCCGCCAGCGACGCGCGACGCGCCAGGCTGCCGGCGCATTCCGCGAAAGCAATCAATTCGCCAAGCCGCAGCAAGATGTGCTGGTAGCGGGTGAGTCGGGCCACGCGCGCCTTCTCCATCACCTCGGCCAGCGCATGGCACGCCAGGGCCGCAAGGTTGGCGCCGGCGCCCGGGTGAAGGTTGTGCAGCGCCTCCAGCTTCCGCGCCTCATCGTGGTAATGCTGCCCCCGAGTTTTCAGGTGTGCCTGCCAGCGGTCGCGGCTGATGGTCATCTCCATGATTTCGGAGGTGCCTTCGTAAATGGTGGTAATGCGCACGTCGCGGCTGATCTTCTCCACCATGTACTCATGCGTGTAGCCGTAGCCGCCAAGCGCCTGGATGCTCGCCTCGGCAGCGGCATTGCCGGCTTCGGTCGCCATGTACTTGGCGATCGCGCCTTCGGTGTTCAAACTGCCTTCCGCGCCGCCGTCAATCCGCGCCGCCGTCTCCTCGATATAAGCGCGGGCCGCTTCCAGCCGCGCCACGTGCGGCACGATCAATTTGTGCGTGTATCCCTGCTTTTCTGACAGCGGCGAACCCGCCTGGATGCGTTTCTTGGAATAGGGAATCGCCCGATCCAGCGCAGCCCATCCCGCGCCCAGCCCGAAGGCGGCCACCATCAGGCGCGTGTAGCCGAACACTGCCTGCGCCTGCAGCAGACCCTGGCCTTCCACCAGGCCCAGCAGTCGATCGGCATCCACGTACACGTCGTTGAACGCGAGCGCGGCCGTGTTGCTCAGTCGAATGCCGTGCTTCTCTTCCGGCTCATCATGGGTGAAACCCTTGGCGCCTTTTTCCACCACGAACCAACTCGGACCTGCCGGCGTGTTCGCCAGCACGCTGTATGCGTCCGCCACTCCGCCGTTGCTGATCCATTGCTTGCTGCCGTTGATCTTGTACCCGACCGTCTTTCCGTTCTCTTTCACCGGATCGGCGGTGGTCTTCAGCGCGCCCAGGTCGCTGCCCGCCTCCGGCTCGGTGGCGCCGTAGGCGAACAGGAGTCCGTCTTCCGCGATCCGCGTCAGCCAGATCTTCTTCTGTTCTGGGGTTGCGCCGACGGTAATCGGATCGCTCCCTAGGAACGTCGCCAGCACTGCGGTTGCGACTCCCAGGTCGATCCTGGCCATCTCTTCGCATACGCAATAGACGTCAAACGTGCCCCCGCCCATTCCGCCGTACTCCTCCGGAATAAAGAGGAGCTGGATCGCCAGATCTCCGGAGCACATTTGCCGCACGATCTCCAGCGGGCATTCGTCGCGCTCGTCGAGCGCCAGCAGTTCTTCGTCGGGCAGGCGTTTTTTGGCGAAGTCCTTCAGTGCTTTCAGGCTCAGCTTCAGCGTTTTGCTTGTAATCATCGCGGGTGCCTCTCTCATTGCTTTACGCAGTGCATTTCGTTGATCTTGTTGGTCAACTGCGGCAGGAACTCCAGCAGGTCGGCCACGATTCCCACGTCGGCGACCTGGAAGATCGGCGCCTTGGGGTTCTTATTGACGGCAATGATGAATGCGTTTCCCTTGATCCCGGCCAGGTGCTGGAAGGCGCCGCTGATGCCGCACGCCAGGTACACCTTGGGCTTCACGGTCTTACCCGAGGTGCCGACCTGCCGCGACTTTGGCATCCATTTCGCATCCACCACCGGTCGCGAGCAGCTCACCACCGCGCCCATCGCGTCGGCCAACTCCTGCGCGATGGCAACGTTGTCCTGCTCTTGGATTCCTCTGCCGATGGAGACCAAAATGGGTTGCTTGGTAATGTCCACATCTCCGGCTTCCGCCGCCAGCCTTCCGAGATAGCGCCGCTTCGCCACCAGCGCGCCGACCTCCGATGACTTCTCAACTACCGTCATTGCGGCCGCCGTCGTCTCCGCCGCCTTGAACGCGCCGGGCCGCACGCTGATCACCGCTCCCGCGGAAGCATCGCAGCTCACATGCGTGCTGACCTGCCCACCGAACTCCTGGCGCACCAGACTCATCTGGGTCCCGGTGGCCTCGATTTGCAGCACGTCAGGAACGAATGCCGCGTTCAACTTGATGGAAAGCCCCGGTGACAGATCAATTCCAAGGTGATCGTGCGGGACCAGCACGATGCTTCCGCGCGGCAGGACCTTCACCAGCGCCTGCCGGACCAGCTCGGCATTCGGATAGGCAAGCGCCTCGTTGGCGATTTTCCAGATCTCGCCATAGCCGCCCGAGAGAGTTTTGCAAACCGCATCCAGGTCGGCGCCCCAACCGGTGACAATCGCTGTCGGCGCGGTGGAGGGATCGATCCGCTTTGCCGCTGCCGCCATTTCGGCCGCGGTATCATCGGCCACTCCGGCCTTGTGCTCGATGTAAGCGAAAATCTTCATCGCAAGCCTCCCTTGGTCTTCATCAGCTCAATTACTTTGTCGGCCATCTCTTCGCTCGATCCCGCGAGCATCTCGGCGCCTTTGCCGAGTACCGGCACGAAGTAATCCGTACGCTTCACCTTCGCCGCCGTCGCCCCGGCCGCATTGGGTGCCAGCCCCAACTCGGCCGCGCCCAGCGTCGGGATGGGAATCGATGCGACCTGCCGGATGCCCCTCATGCCGACGTAGCGCGGCTCATTGATCCCGGTCTGGATCGACAGCACGCATGGCAGGTCGATCTCGTTGATCTCCTTGTCGCCGCCTTCCACTTCGCGCGTCACCTTTAGCTTCTTGCCGTCGAGCACTTCAATCGAATTCACCAGCGAGGCGAACGGATAATCCAGCATTGCCGCCAGCATCCCGCCCACCTGCGCACACCCGTCCTCCGCCTGCACGCCGGTGAGGATCAGGTCGTAATTTCCCTTTTGCACAAATGTTTTCAAGATGGTGGCGACGCCCGCGCCGTCGGAGCCGCTGAATTGTTCGTCGGAGATCAGCGCGCCCTTCTTCACGCCCATCGCCATCTCGCGGCGCAGCACTTCCTCGTCGTCCTCGCCGCCTACCGTTGCCACCGTGACCTCTCCACCCACGCGGTCCACGATCTGCAGCGCCTCTTCCACCGCGTAGTTGTCCCATTCGTTGACCGAGTACACCAGGTCGTCGCGCTCGATGTCGTTGCCTGCATCGTTGAGCTCGATCTCGTTCTCCGAGGTGTCCGGTACGCGTTTTGCGCACACTAGAATTTCCACGTCATGACCTCCGCGCCTTGGTTTGATCTTGCTCGTTCCTCACAACCCCGGCGCCGCTTCGCGCACCAGGTGCTTGTCCGCCAGTTCCGCCAGGTCGATCGCGGTCATCTTTCCTTCCAGGCCCGCGACCTTGATCGCATCTTCCAGGTTGGCCATGCAGAAGGGGCACGCGGTCACGATCACGTTGGCCCCTGCTTCCGCCGCCATCTTGACCCGCAACACTCCGATCCGTTGTTCTTCCTTCGGTTCGTAAAACAGCATCAGCCCGCCCCCGCCGCAGCAGAACGACCGGTCGCGCGACCGCTTCATCTCCACCCGCTTCATCCCCGGGATGGCATCCAATACGTCGCGAGGCTCTTCGTAGATCTGGTTGTGCCGTCCCAGGTAGCAGGCGTCGTGATAGGTGTAGACGTTGCCGCTCTCCGCCGGCGAGAAGTTGATCTTGCCCCGCCTTACTTCGCGCGCGATCAACTGGCTGATGTGCTCCACCGGCGGCACATCGTGGTAATCGTGCTTCAGCGCGTTGAAGGCATGCGGGTCCGAGGTGACGATCCGCTGCACTCCCGATGCCTTGATCGCCTCCACGTTCTGGTCCCGCAACGCCATGAACAGCGTCTCTTCGCCGAACCGCCGCACGTCGTGCCCACTGTCTTTTTCCGCCGCGCCCAGGATTCCGAACTTCGTTCCCGCGGCGCTGAGGATTCGGGCGGTTGCGCGCGCGATCGATTGCATGCGGTCGTCGTATGACGTCATGCTGTCTACGAAATACAAGGTGTCAGCCCCGTTGGGCCCGTCCAGGACCTGGACCGCGCAGGGTTGTTCTTTCGCCTTCGCCCAGTCGGCTTTTTTCTTTTCCAGTTTTCCGTAAGGATTGCCGCGGCTCTCCAGCGCTTTCAGCGGCTTCTGTAACGTCTGCGGGACCTTGCCGTCGTCGATCATGCCCCGGCGCAAATCCACGATTTTGTCGATGTACTCAACCAGCAGCGGGCATTCCTGCTCGCACGCGCCGCAGGTGGTGCACGACCAGATTTCGTCTTCCGAGTAAATTCCGCCAATCAGCGGCGCGCCGTTGCCCGACCGCCCGAATACCGGGTAATGCTGGAAGCTGTAGTCCCTCGCCTTGATGGTCAGGAAGCGTGGCGAGAGCGGCCGGCCCGCCGCGTTGGCCGGACATTGATCGGCGCAGCGTCCGCAATCCGCGCACGAATAGAAGTCCAGCATGTGCTTCCAGGTGAAGTCGGTAAATGTCTTCACCCCGAACGACTTCACCTCCTGCAGTTGCTCCTCGCTCACTCCCCACCGCACTGGCTTCAGGATTTCCCGGTCCAGCTTTGCGAAGTAAATGGAGAACAGCGACGTCTCCACGTGAAACTGGATTCCGAAAGGCCGGTAGCACAGCAGGAAGAAGAAGGTCAGCTCATGGAGAAAGTAGGCGCCTAGGTGAACGTTCTGCAGCACCGGGATCGAACTGGCGGCGAAGGCGCCCTTCAGCAACCATGGGAGGGAAAATACCGCCAGGAATTCAACCCCGTGTCCCGTTTGCGCCTGGGCGGCTGCCTGGCTGGCGTCGAACAGGCTGTCGGCCAGCATCAAGGTCGCAATCAGCACAAGCAGAAAGATCGCGTCGGCGGCGCGGCCTTTGCCGTACCTTGACGGCACCGCGTATCGCGCCGGCTTGAACACCAGCCGCCGGAGAATGAGCACAGCCATGCACACGAACACCACGCTCGTCGCGTAGTCCCGGACCACGTCGTAAATCTGGCCGACGCGTCCCTCCAGGCCAGGCATGACAAAGCTGTCGTCCACTCCCAGCACCAGGAGCGTGAAGGCGCGGGTCGCCAACAGGATGAAGCCGGCAAAGACAAGAATGTGCAGGATTCCCGCCGTCGGAAAGCGCGGATGCCTCCACTGCCCCAGCCAGAATTGAATCACCCTGCTCAGCCGCAGGAACGGGCGGTCGAACCGAAGATCGCGCTCAGCTCGCAGCAACGGCGCCAGTCGCCTGGCCACGATGTAGCAAAAGCACATCAGCCCCAGGAGGTGCAGTGCCAGATACAGCGTCGTCCCCTGGATGAACCAGTATGTCGCTTCCGCGGGTGAATGGATGACCATGGCTGGGGCTTCCACTCGTGATTGCAGGGCTGTCGGGTGATGGCGAGGTTGCTCGCGAACTGACACTCGCAGTCGTATCGACTTCTCGGAATTGCATTATGGTTTTCGTGATCTGGGTCTGCTGTGAGGTGCATCACATCGCTCGCGCCAACTTGCGCTTCTCTTCCCATATCAGGAGCGTTTCAATCCTGTTTGCGGAATGTGCGAAAACGGAATTCCTTTTTCCAGATTCGCGCCATCTCCCGCCCTTCGTCACCCGATTTTGTGCGACGTGTCACTGAACATATTTCCGGCGGGTGAAAACATCGTTGCCGACTTGCCCCCTGCCGTCGATCGATGCCTAGCCTTCAACTGCAGAGAATAGGACCAGCCATGAACCACGCATCTGGAAGTCCTTTTGAAAGCATCGAGAGCGCGCACGATTTCGTCACCTTGTTTACCGACTCCGTCGCCGACGCCAAGCGAGACATTGAATCCGACATTCAGCGCGAGTTGACCGCCGATGCTTCGCGCCGCTTGGATGCCCTGCGCCTTGCCGCCTACAACCTCGAGAAATTGGAAATGCATTTGTGCAAGAGCCGGAGAATCCTGAACGATCTCCGGTCTCTTCGCCGGCTCTTGTTTCAGGAGCGGGTTGCCGCCGCTGCCGGGCCCGCGCACAAAGAGGCCGCCGAGAAACCGTTCCCGGCGCCGTCAGCCAAGCCGTACCTGCCGCCGCCGCTGCCGCCAAGCCTGCCGGCCGTCGCGATTCCCCAAACGGGCAAGGCCGCTCGCAGCGGCGCGGTTCCGGCTTGAAGGCGAGGTGAATCCGCCGCAGAATGATGGAGGGGGCAGCCATGACCTTGCGCCAGTGGTCCAATTCGAGTCTCCAGTACGGCCGGAAGCTGGTGAATTCCGGAGTCAATGGAGCGCGTTCCGGTGAGCAGGACTTCCTCGCCGGGGCCCGCCTTACTCCCTACCTGAACCGCTCGGTGCGGATTGCGTGGGGGCCGGCGGCGCTCGGTGCTTGTCTCGGCCTGCTCGGAAGTCGTCCCCGAAGCCGCCGCGGCTCTGGCGTACGCGCCTTCGTTTGTGGCGTGCTCGGTTGCGTCGTTGGCCTGGGTGCGGGCGTCGCTTGGAAGAGCCGCGGACTGGCTGCCAGCGTGGCTTCCGGCGCCATCAGGAATATCGAGCGCGTTCGCGATGAGCATTGGCTCGAGCGCCACCCCATCGACTATGCCTGACCGTTCACGCATCGTCCTTAAGGCCGCATGAGGGTTTACCTCTGCGGCCGAACTTTTTCCGGAAAACAACCGCTCCTCATCGACAACCAAATCGCCCCATCGCCGGGATGAATTGCGCTGCTTCATTTGTCCCGGAACCGGGCAGCTCTCGCTTACGTAATCTGATTTCGAACGTCTGCAAGGTGGAGGTGAGGGCGTGATAAGAAAACTCTTGTGCCTTTTCGCTGGGTTCCTGATTGTCCTCGCATTGCACTACGCTGCGGAGTCCACGCAAGCGCAAACTTCAAACCGGAGTACCCACCTGCCTCGCTACACCGCGGACGGCCGCCTGGAAGCTCCCACCGATTACCGCGAGTGGGTCTTTCTCAGTTCGGGCATCGACATGAGTTACGGCCCCAGTGCGATGGCCATGGACCACTCCATGTTCGACAATGTGTTCGTGAATCTCGAGGCATACAAGGCCTTCCTCGAAACCGGCACTTGGCCCGACAAGACCATGCTGGTGCTCGAGTCCCGCGGTGCCGAAACCAAGAGCTCCATCAATCATGCCGGCAAGTTCCAGAACACCGACCTGATGGGTATGGAAGTGCATATAAAGGATGTGGCCCGCTTCCCCGGAAAATGGGCGTTCTTCGGCTTTGACGGCGACCAACCTGCCAAGATGATTCCCACCTCCGCCGATTGTTATTCCTGCCACCAGAAAAGCGCCGCCGTTGATACTACCTTCGTTCAGTTCTATCCAACCCTGCTGCCCGTCGCTAAAAGCAAGAACACACTCAGCCCCGCGTACGTGAAAGAAGCAGCCAGCCTGGAGAAAGCTCACTGACCCCATTCCACTCACATTGACTTCGGCTGTTCTCGCGGCTAACATGCGCCACCGCATCGGCCCGTAATGCGTAGCCTTGGCCGCCCTCGGCCGGGGTCGATAGGAGAGAGCGATGGCGAGCAACCGGAGAACATTTCTGAAAGGAGCCGGCGTGGTCGGCGCCCTGGCGGCCGCCGGCGAATTCAACATGGGAAATGCGCAAAACGAACCTGCCGGCAAGGGCGCGCGCGGCATGGCCAAGAACCTCACCGTGCTGCACATCTTCCGTGATAACCAGCGCCGTCTCGGCGTCAAGACCGACAAGGGAATCCTCGACGTCGCGGCCGCGGCGGCCATGCTGAAGATGCATGCTCCTGCCACGGTCGACGACCTGCTCCAACACGAAGACGGCCCCAGCCTCAACGCGCTGGTGGATGCAGCGGCAAAGTCGAACAAAGTGGCCAAGGCGTACTACCAGGAGAGCAGCATTCAATATGGTCCGCTGGTCACTCGTCCGGAGAAGATCGTCTGCATCGGTCATAACTACAAGCGGCACGTGGAAGAAATCAAGGCGCCGTGGCCGAAGCAGCCGGTACTGTTCAACAAGTACAACAACGCGCTGAACTGGCACCAGGGCAGCATCAAGCTGCCGGTCGCAGTGGCGCAAAAATTCGATTACGAGATCGAGTTGGTCATCATCATGGGCAAGACCGCACACGAGGTCAGCGAGGCCGACGCGCTTTCCTACGTCGCCGCTTACGCCACCGGCAACGACTTCACCGCGCGCGATCTGCAGTACGAGCGCGGCGGCCAGTGGTTGATCGGCAAGAGTTGCGACGGCTTCGGTCCCGTCGGGCCTTACATGGTCACCGCCGACCAGATTGATCCGCAAAACCTGAAGCTGGAGTGCCGGGTCAACGGCGAAACGCGACAGTCGTGGAACACCAATGACATGATCTTCCCCTGCAAAGCCCTCATCAGCTATGTCTCCCGGCACATGACGCTCAAGCCCGGCGACATTATTTATACCGGCACGCCGCACGGCGTCATCAACGGCATGCCCAAGGACAAGCAGGTCTGGCTCAAAGCCGGAGACAAGATCGCCTGCAGTCTGGAAAAACTGGGCGAGCTGAAGTTCGAGTTGACCTAGCGGAAAAAAGCCACGGATGATTCGGCAACCCCGATCGGAAGATCAGGATCTGGTCCGCCGAAATCCGTGGCTGTCTTCTACTTCTTCACGAAGATCGATTTCGGGACCATGCAGTGGACTCCCTTGCGGATGTCCACCATCTGGGTAATGTCGCAGTCCACCGCGATTGAGGTGAGCGCGTACGCTTCATACCGGTCCATGGGGACCATCTTCTGCGTCGACAGCCAGTCGATCGTGTTGCGCACCGCGATTTTAGTCGCTTCCGTAAGGTCCTCGTCGAAGCCCAGGAAGATCCAGTACTTCGGCGTCTCGGCCCACGGCCAATCGGTCTTCATGCCTTTGTGCACGATGGGTTGGATTTCGATTTCTTTGTAGGCGCACTCGATCGCTTCCAGGTTCATCTCGCCGTTTCCTTGGCGGCAATGCGAATCGCCGGTCCAGATCAGCGCGCCCTTCACGAATACCGGCAGGTAGATCTTTGACCCGGCCTGCAATTCGTTCAGGTCCATGTTCGATCCGTTCTTCCACGGACGCAGCGTGCTGGTGCGCCCTTTGGCGTCCTTGATCGGCGGACCGGCTTTTTCCTTGGGTTCATCCGGGTCGGGCGCCACCGCGATCACTCCCGGAAAGGGCTTCAAGTCCACCACGATGCCCGGCTTGAATTCCGTCTGCATCTTTTTCAGGTCGAGCTTGTAGTAGCGGACAAACCCTTCAGGGAATTCCTTGGGCAGCAAGCCGGTGGGAAATTGCTTACCCGGCAGATTGAAATTCTGCCCGTACTCCTTGGGAACGATTTTCAGGATCCGGATCTCCAGCGTATCGCCCGGTTCCGCGCCTTCCACGTAGATCGGCCCGGTGATCGAATGCGGTCCGCCACCGTCGTTTTCCTTTCGCAGGCGCGCCAGTTCGTCCATGTCCGGCCCCGTCAGGGTATGGTCCGTCGGCTTCGGCTTGATCGCATCCAGCGCGTGATACCACGTTTCCACCGAAATCGTGTCCCCGGAATTCACCGTGAGCCGGGGCTTTTCATTGACGTCGAACCAGCCCCATTGCACGTTCTCCTTGGTTGCGGGCAGGGTGTAGTGCTTTCCCACGGCCCCGGAACTTTTCTGGTTGTGCGTTTTCGAAGTTTGCTGTCCGCCGGCATAGAGACTGGCGGCGCCCAGCATGGCCAGCGCGCATGCGCGCGCAACTCTCCATTTCATTGTGTCGCCTCCTGGATCGGAATCTAGCGAAGATGTTGTGTCACCCCATCAGATTTGGTCGTGTACTGTAGTCCGCTTTCACTGCGACGCGCAATATCGCCGGCGCAAAAATATCTCGTGATGCGACCCATGCGCTCAGCAAGAAAATCTCTTTTGGAAATCTGTTTCGTGAGTCCCGGGCGCATCGAGGCTCGTGCTGCGCGGGCGCCGCACCGACTCGTGGGTCCGCGGAAAATCGATTCCGCCAATTCGTTCCGTGGATTGCAAGTGGGCCGCGCCGAGTGATCGCGCGCTTCCGGTCCGCCAAGGCCTTGGTTCTCTGCGTGTCATGCCTCGAAAACCAGCCACTGAGCGCGCGAATCGAGCGGCTGTGGAAAACTTGTGTCTGCAGTACCCGATTTATCACGCTCAAAACAAAGGAAATAAAAATTGCTCCGAGATGTTGACAGGCTTGTCCACAAGAGGCGTAGAATTGGTCCGGTCATCAGACCAATTCCCAAAACGGGAACTCTCCAGCGCATGGCAGTCATGGACCAGGCCGTCAAACCCGAATTCGAAACCGTTCGGCGCAACCGAATCTACGAAGGGATTGCGCGGCAAATCGAAAAGATGATCGCCGAAAAAATGAGACCCGGTGATCGGCTTCCGCCGGAGCGGCAGCTCGCGGACATGTTTGGCGTGAGCCGCAGTTCCATTCGCGATGCCATCCGCACCCTGGAGCTTTCCGGACTGGTGGAAGCGCGTCAGGGTCTAGGCACGGTCGTGCGCGAGCGCTCCAGCGACGCCGTTCTCAATCCGCTCACCAACGTGCTCGTCCAGAAGCGCAAGCTGGTCGGCGAGCTGCTCGATGTCCGCAAGATGATCGAGCCCCCGCTGGCGGCGCGCGCTGCCCAGCATGCAACTCCGGACGAAGTCGCGGAGATGGAAAACATCCTTCGCCGCCAGGAAGAGAAAATGCGTGCCGGGGATCTGGCGATCGAGGAAGACAATGACTTTCACTACGCGATTGCTCTTGCGGCCGACAACAGCGTGGTGCTGAAGGTTCTTGACGTGCTGATGGACTTGCTCCGCGACACGCGCGAGCGCTCGCTGCAGGTAGAAGGCAGGCCGGAGCGTTCCATGGCCGGGCACCGTGAGATTTTGGCGGCCATTCAACACCAGGACCCGGCCGGCGCGGAAGCGGCCATGTACCGGCACATCGAATCGGTGGAGAACATCGTACTCACCAAGTTTTGACACATGCGGAGGACATGATGGGCAGGTTGTTTGCGGTAGAGATTGTTTATCGAGGCATATTCCAGAAAAAACTGGCCAACAACATCAGCCGTGCCATCGTGCTGGCGGCCCACTTGGATGGCAAACCCGGCATCAGCTTCGGCCGGTACGGCGACAGCCCGGAGCGCAATGGCATTCCGGCGAAGTACTTCGCCATCGTCGCCTCCGACGAGCAGACGCTTCAGGAAGGCATGGCGAAATACGAGCCCAAGGAAGTCGACGTCACCATCTGCGTCGATGACACCTTGTTCAAAGGCGTCGAGTCCTGGGCTTGGTATGGGCTGCAGCCCATCAACAAGCTGACCAAGCCCGGTGGCACGCTCATCGTGACCTCGATGGAGCCGGCCGAGACCCTGGTCAGCATGGCCCACAGCAAGGACGAGCCTTACAACCTGGCCATCCTGAAGGGCACCCGGAGTTTCTCCGGACTGTGGGTCTACAAGGACGACCATACCGATGTCCGCATCCTGGGGGCCATCGCCAAGGTCGCACCCGATATTTTCAGCCTGAACGCCATCAAGCAGACCATCCTGACCGAATGGAAGGATCCGGTGAAGGTCGCCTCGGCGGAGAAGGCCTACAAGCTGACCACCAAGACCTTGGTGAAGCCGGGGCAGGGCAATCCCGAAGTGCCCTACAAGTTTGAGTTCCCCAAGTGGCATGAGATGGGCGAAGGGATCGCCATCCCATGCATTCCCGCCGGCAAGCCGATGGAGGATCCCACCACGCACGTGCAGGGCGGCATTCGTCCCGGCCGCAATTCCACGTTCAAGAAATATGCCACCCGCACCATGCGCCCGGTGGTTAACTTCGAAACCTGCATCAAGTGCACGCTCTGTTGGCTGCAATGTCCCGATACTTGTTTTGACGTCACCCCGGAAGGCCTGTACGACGCCAACATGGAAGCCTGCTGCGGATGCGGAGTCTGCGAAGCCGTCTGCCCGGTCGACAAGTGCGTCACCATGATCGCCGAAACCGAATTCAAGGACAACGGCAGCCAGTGGGAGATGTGGCGGAAAGATTCCACCGGCTATCTGCAATGGCTGAACCAGAAGATCGAAAATCGGCCGGAGCGCTCGCACGGCTTCCGCTACAAAGGCCAGTACCAGGAACAACTCGGCGAAATGCTGCAGATCGCCCAAGAAGGATAAGAGGAGAAGAGAAGTCATGGCGACAATAGCTCCCGCGGTAGAAGAAAAGAAAGGTCTGGAAAAGACCGCGTTGATCACCGGCAGCGAGGCCATCGCAGTCGCCTGCCAGCTCGCCGACGTGGATGTGGTCACCGCCTATCCCATCCGTCCTTACGACACCGTCATGCAATACGTCTCGAAGCTGGTGTCGAACGGCGAAATGGACTGCGAATACATCGTCGCCGAAGGCGAGCACTCGCAGTTTGAAATCGTGAAGCACGCCTCGGCCGTGGGCGCGCGCGTCTTCTGCGGTTCCAGCGGTGTGGGCTGGATGTACGCCATGGAAGCGCTGACCGTCACCCCCGCGCTCCGTCTTCCCATGGTCTGCATGGTGGGCAACCGCGCGCTCGACGATCCCGGCGCTTTCGGCACCGAACACAACGATGCCCTCACCGTTCGCGATCTCGGCTGGATGCTGAACTGGGTCGATAGCGGCCAGGAGGCCTTGGATACTACCCTGATCGCCTATCGCGTGGCCGAAGATCGCCGCATCTTCCTGCCTTGCGCCATCAGTTGCGACGGCGCCTTCCTGACCCACTCGCAATCCCTGGTGACCATCCCGTCGCAAGAAAAGGTGAACGAATTCCTGCCCAGGTATAACCGTGCAGATCTGCTGCTCCATCCCGATAACCCGATCACCGTCGCCCCGCAGGCGAACGAAGACTGGGTGATGGAGATTCGGCGCCAGAATTACGCGGCCATGGAGAGGACCTTCGGCGTCATTAGGGAAGCCTACGCCGATTTCGAGCGCATCTTCGGCCGCTCCTACGGCGACCCCTTCATCGAGGAATACGAGACCGACGATGCCGACGTGGTGCTGATGGGAATGGGCACCTTGTCCACCCCGGTCAAGGTGGCCATCCGCCAGATGCGCAAGGAAGGCAAGAAAGTCGGCTTCGTTCGCATGCGCTGGTTCCGTCCCTTCGATGCCGATGGCGTCATCAAGTCTTTGTCCCGGTTCAAGGCGGTGGGTGTGATCGACCGCGATTATTCGTTCGGCTCGCCGCATCTCGGCGGCGTGCTCGCCGGCGAGGTGCGCAACGCTCTGTATCCCGGTCCCGCCAAAAAGCCGCCGGTGCTGGACTTCATCTGCGGCCTGGGTGGACGCGAAGTCACCATCCCGGATATCGAGAAGATCACCGATTCCGTCTACAAGGCGGCGGAAGGCAAGACGCAGCCGATGACGCAATGGATTGGCTTGCGCGAATAGCACATTGGGCCCGGGTCGCGGACCCGGGACCCACTGGACACACAATCAAGATCAGAAGAGAGGGTGAGGAGTTATGGCGAGCATCATTCAGATCGATCCAACACAAAAACTGGATCCCTTCAAGTCAGTTAAGAAAATTCCGACGCACGAGTTTTTCACCTCTGGCCACCGCACCTGCCAGGGCTGCGAGTCCGCGCTGGTCATGAAGATGATGGTCAAGGCCGCCGGCCCGCGCACCATCGTGCTGGGCAGTACCGGCTGCATGTACGTGGCCAACACCACCTACTACAGCACCTCCTGGGTAGTGCCCTGGATGCACACCCAGTTGGGGAGCAGCGGTTCCGCTGCTCTGGGAGTGGCCGCCGGCCTCAAGGCCCAGATGCGTAAGGGCAAGATGAAGAAGGAGCCCATCAACGTGATCGCCTTCTGCGGCGATGGCGGCGGCGCCGATATGGGACTGGGCGCCATCTCCGCCACCCTGACCCATCCCGATTACAACTGCCTGATCTTGCTCTACGACAACGAGTCGTACGCCAATACCGATATTCAGCTCTCCGGCAGCACTCCCTGGGGCGCCAACACCACCTTCAGCACGCCCGGCTCGGTGAAGCGCATCATGCATCACCGCTGGAAAAAGAACATGGCCGGCCTGATGGCGGTGGGTCATCCCACCTGCCGCTATGTATCTACCATTTGCATGTCCTATGGCTTGCATGGTATGAACAGCATCCGGAAAGCGCTGACCATCGGCGGCCCGACCTTTATTCATTCCTTGGATCCCTGCCCCAAGGGTTGGGACTACGATCCCATCCAGTCGCATGAACTGGGTGAACTGGCCGTGCAGACCGGTATTTGGCCGCTTTACGAAGTTGAGGATGGCAAGCTGCGGCTCACGGGGAGAACGCAGCAGATCGCGGATGGCAAGATTCCGCGCAAGCCGGCTCGGGATTATTTGCTCCGGCAGGGAAGGTTTGCGCACTTCACCAACGACGATCTGGATTATTTCCAAAGTAAGATTGATGAGATGTGGACCAAGTGGCTGATTCCGGGCGTTATTCCGTTCGAGAAAGATTTGGCCGCTGATAACCCGCCGGCATAAGCCGGCGGGGTTCATCTCCGGCACGCAGCACCTCCGAAAGCGGAACGCAAGTTAGTTCGGCATTTTGTGAGTAACTCTCATCCGACGAATCCGTCGGGAGGTGCAACGTATGGCCGAAATTACTCATGCGGAACTGATTCACCCGTCCCGCATTCCCAATCGATGGGTCCAGCTGGCGGCCGGCGTCGTCGCCATGATGGCGATCGCCAATCTGCAATATGCCTGGACCCTGTTCACCACTCCACTGAAGTCCCATTTCAATGTAACCCTGACCGTGATTCAGTTCACGTTCTTCCTCTTTGTGGCCCTGGAGACCTGGCTGGTGCCCTTT
The DNA here is from genome assembly GCA_963797035.1 of Terriglobia bacterium. GTDB lineage: Bacteria > Acidobacteriota > Terriglobia > Terriglobales > Acidobacteriaceae > JAIQGF01. Next base: position 897,936 of record CAWCOC010000010.1, on the reverse strand, counting down.
GAAGGTTACCTGGTTGACCGCATCGGACCCAGGTTGATGCTGGGTCTGGGCGGCATCCTCGTCGGTCTCAGTTGGATTGGCGCCGGTCGCACCGAATCCATTCACGGGCTGTATGTCTGGTATGCCCTCGGCGGACTCGGCGCCGGCATTGTCTACGGCGGAAGTATCGGCAACGCCCTCAAGTGGTTCCCCGATCACCGCGGTCTCACCGTCGGACTGACCGCCGGAGCCTACGGAATCGGCACCGCGATCACCGTCGCCCCGATCTCCAGGATGATTAAGGCCTCCGGCTATCAGCACACGTTTGTGTTCTGGGGCATCATCCAGGGGAGCGTAGTGCTGGTGACCGCCTTGTTCCTGGCGAAGCCTCCCGCCGGTTGGGTGCCTCCCGGATGGAAAGAGAAGGAGGCAAAAATTCGCGCCAAGATCCGCAGCTCGGTTGTCGATCTCACTCCCGGACAAATGGTGCGCACCGGTTCCTTCTGGGTCATCTACTTGATGATGACCATGGTCGCATTCGGCGGCTTGGTGGTAACGGCCCAGTTGAAGCCCATGGCCAAGTCCTACCATGTCGACCAGGTCATCGTCTTCGGGGGAATGACGGCGCTGGTCATGGCCATCGAAATTGACCGCATCTTGAACGGCGTCACCCGGCCGTTCTGGGGATGGGTCTCCGACCACATTGGCCGCGAGAACACCATGTTCATCGCGTTCATGGCCGAGGCTGCCGCGGTCTGGGGGTTGCTGCACCTCATCCATCGCCCGCTTTGGTTCATCATGTTGTCCGGCCTGTGCTTCTTTGCCTGGGGCGAGATCTTCTCTTTGTTCCCGGCGATCACCGGCGATCTTTTCGGCAGAAAATGGGCAACCACGAACTACGGTGTGGTGTACACCGCCAAGGGCCTCGCCTCGCTCTTTGCCGGTCCGGGCGCCGCCTGGCTCTTCACCAAGACTGGTTCATGGCAGCGCGTGTTCTGGGCCATGATTGCCTGTGACGTTACTGCCGCCTTGCTGGCTTTGTTCTGGTTGAAGCCGGTGGCCAAGAGAACGATTGCCCAAACCGATGCAATGGCTGCCTCATCGGCGGCGATGGCTACTCCCATCAACCAAGGTAAAGTCGGCGTAGCATGATCGGCTGGCGCGGAGGAGAGCCGCGCCGACCGTGCTCTTCTCCCCGGCCCTAAAACCTGAACCTGAGGAGACCTTATGGCGGCTAACCCGGCTGTTCCGTCAGCCCCCATCAACTTGGAGACGCAGAAAACTCCCAGCGAAACCATCATTCGTTGCAGCGGCAAGATCACCGCCGCCACCAGCGACCAACTGCAAACTCTTGTCCGCGGCCTGATCCCCGACAAGAAGCGCATCCTCCTCGACCTGGCCAGCACCAGCTATGTGGATAGCTCCGGGCTCGGCACTTTGGTCGGTCTCTATGTGTCCTGCAAAAAGGGGGAGGCACCGCTCAAACTCGTCAACCTGACCCCGCGCTTGAAAGACTTGTTCACCATGACCAACCTGGCTCCGATTTTTGACGGCCACGATGACATGTTGGGCCATCCGCCCGCCTAGCACAGGAAGAGCGGCGGCCGAGGACACTGCCGCCGCCCGCCCTCTCATGCGCCGCCGTGGACCATAGCCGGAAATCTGTAACCTCTGACGCCACCCCTCTCTTTGTTAATAATTCGTTAATCACTTGCATTTACGCGGTTTATCTCCTATATTGCTGCGGAAATTGTAACCGGACGAGGGCCTGCCGTCTGTGAATTGAGGAACTCCGTTCGCAGTTCGGTGTGCCTTCCTTGTGTCTTTCCGGTTTTCGGAGCGATCACAAGTCAGGTCTGAGCGTACTAAGTTACCTTAATCAATTTTTTCGAAAACCTTTTTTCAGTAGCCGAGGCGGTTACTCAGCACTTGTTCAGCAATCGCAGGACGCGGTGAGCCAAGAGCTCGAAAACCGCCATCGGTGAAGACGGGCCCAGCACCACCGAGGTAGAGGGGGAGAGACGATGAGATCTTGGCTGACAAGTATCCTCTTAGTTCTGGTTTCGGTCCCGTTGATGGCTCAAACGGCGTCCAAGCCTCAAACAACCACCACCACCACCACCAAAACCACCACCACCAAAACCAAAAAACCGATGGCCAAGAGGCCGATGGCCAAGCCGACGAGGGCATCCGAGCTCAAGACGCTGCAGGATGCCGTGAGCGCGCAGCAGCAGCAGATTCAGATGTTGCGCGACGAGCTTGCCCGCCGCGACGCGGCCTTGCAACAGGTCCAGCAGCAGGTGAACTCGTTGCAATCCACCGCGCAGCAGGCGCAGTCCACCGCGCAGGCGGCCGAAAGCAGCAGCAAACAGAATGAAGACGCGTTGGCCTCCTTGAAGACCAACGTGGGCACCGTAACTACCACCGCGACCGCCACGGCAACTTCGCTGCAGGAAACCGACAAGAAAGTGAAAGCGTTGGAAAGTCCTGTGGCGATTAAGTACAAAGGCATCACCATTACGCCGGGCGGCTTCATTTCGGCTAACGTAAACTGGCGTCAACATAACCAGAACTTGGATAACTTCGGCAGCTTTGGCGCCATTCCCTTCGCCGGCAGCAGCCAGGGACACTTGACCGAGTTCCGCGAAACTGCCCGCTACAGCCGTATTTCTTTGTTTGCGCAGGGTAAAACCAAGACCTTCAGCGTGCAGGGTTACTACGAGATGGATTTCGAAGGTGGCGCGCAAACCGCCAACGAAGGCCAGACCAACAGCTTCCAACCCCGCATTCGTGAAGCATGGGCCAACGTTGACGCTCCCCACGGGGTCTCCTTTACTGGCGGCCAAACCTGGAGCTTGCTGACGGCGAACCGCACTGGAGTAGGCCCGCGCGGCCTGGCGCTTCCCGCTGGCATCAATGCTTCCATCATGGTCGGCTTCCATTACGCTCGCCAGAACGGCTTCCGCGTCTACAAGAAGTGGGAAATGAGCGACAAGAAGAAGCTGTACCTCGCCTTCGCCGTGGAAAATCCTGAGGCCACAACCTCCGGTAGCATTCCGGCCGGACTGACGATTTGGGGCACGCAAGCACGACCGGTGGTGTCGCCGGGTGGCGCTGCCAACTGCGCTGCTGACCGCACCGTCTCGGGCCTTGCTCCGTGCAGCAACTTCGCCACCAACCTCTCGGTGGATGCCGCGCCGGACGTCATCGGCAAACTCGCCGTTGAGCCCGGTTGGGGTCACTTCGAGATTGCTGCAGTCGCCCGCTTCTTCCGTGACCGCATTGCTCCCACCACAGCGGTTGGCATTGCCAGTGCCGGCGCCAACCACACCACGCCAGGCGGCGGCGTTTCCTTCAACGGCATTCTGCCGGTGGCTCCCAAGAAGGTGGACCTCACGTTCTCCAGCTTGGTTGGCCGGGGTATTGGCCGCTATGGCACAACCGGCATGCCGGACACGGTCTATCGTTCCAACGGCCAGTTGCAGCCTGTGATGGGCTACCAATTCCACTTCGGCCTCGAGACTCACCCCTCTCCGAAGCTAGACGTTCACGTTTACTTCGGCGACGAGTATACCCGGCGCACAACCTACTACACTGGTGGCACAGCTCTGCTGCCCACCGGCACTGGCTACGGTCTGATCAGCCAGGACCTGCGTGGCTGCAACGAGGAAATTCCGGTCACCGGCGACGGTTGCTCCGCCTCCAACAAGAACGTGTATGAAATCATGCCTGGCTTCTGGTACCGCTTCTATCGTGGACCGGCGGGCACGGTTCAATTTGGCGCGTTCTTTGAACACTACTATCGTTCCACTTGGGCCGGAAAGCAGACCGCGACGGGTGCGAACCCGCTGCCGGTCAGTACTTCGCAGAACGAAATTCTGACCGCCTTCCGTTGGTACTTCCCATAAACTCAACCGATTTTTCTACCAACCACAGGCGCCGGTTCCAGGACCGGCGCCTGTCGCCGTTCTGGCCTCGGAAGCGTACAATCGCTGCGCACGATCGCGCGGGTGTTCCGTCCTGTCGCCGATCGAACTCTCGTGGAGGAGCGGCCATGCGCCTCAGAATCTCTACTGTCCTCGTTACCGTTGCATTGTTCAGTCTTGCCATCCTGGTGGGCTGCCAAAATAAGGGCGCCGGCAATACCGTCACCATCGGGGTCATCACCTCGCTCACCGGAAGCCAGGCCGCCTTCGGCCAGGCGCACAAGAACGGCTATACCATCGCCCTCGCCGATCTCAACGCCAAGGGCGGCATCAACGGCAAGAAAATTGACCTGGATTTTTATGACGATCAAAGCAAGCCTGACCAGGCGGTCCAAGGCGTCAACAAACTCGTCGACCAGGACCACGTGCCCATCATTCTCGGTTCCTATTCCTCGGAGAGCACCCGCGCCATCGTCCCCGTGGTGACCGCCAAGCAGGTCCCGCTCATTATTCCCACCTCGGTCGCCGATAACATCATGCAGACCGGCTCGCCATGGATCTTCCGCCTGTGCGCCGGCTCCGGCGATTATGCCCGGGCCACGCTGGCTTTTCTGAAGAACAACGGGAACCCCAAGAAACTCGCCATCGTCTACGAGAACACCAATTTCGGCCTGGCGAATTACAAGTCCATGAACGAACAGGCGCCCGCAGCGGGCCTCGACGTCATCGATGCCGAGGCTTACCAGGCCAGCTCGCCCGATTACAAGGCGCTGCTGCAGCGCGTCAAGTCGAAGAACCCCGATGTCGTCTACTTTGCCTCCTACCTGCTCGACGCCACCACGCTGATGCGCCAGTCCGAGCAGGTGAACTTCAATCCCAAGTACTACACCTCAGCCGGCACCGGCTTCGCGGTGGCCGATTTCCCCACCGACAAGGGCGCGGGCAAGTACGCCAACTACACCTACTCGGTTTCACAGTGGCTGCCCACCGCCTCCTGGGCTGGCTCCAAGGAGTTCGATCAGAAATACTTCGACCTCACCAAGACACACCCATCCTTTCACGCCCTGGAAGCGTACGTGGCGCTGATGGTCGCGGCTGAGGCCATGAAGAAGAACATGTCTTCTCCCTCCGCCATCCGCGACGAGGTGCGCAAGACCGACATTCCCATGACCCCCTTCGGCCCCATCAAGTTCGATGCCAAGGGACAAAATGCTCATCCCACGCTGGTCACTCAAATTCAGAACCAGCTATATAAGGTGGTGTGGCCTGCCGATGCGGCCGAAGCCAAGCCCATCTATCCGACGCCCACCTGGGCCGAACGCAAGAAAAAAGGCGAGCTGTAGGGCAGCTTCTCTCGCGCATCATCTCGACCCATGCTGAGGCTGCTCTCGATGGGTGTCGGCCCGAGCGACTGTGAGGCTGATCTCGAGGGGTGTCATCCCGAGCGAAGCGAGGGACCTGCTGTGGTTGCCGGTCAACCGCTGGCCGGCGAACGGATACCGTTAACCGAAAACCCATGGACTGGTTCTATTCATTTTTGCAGGCGGTCCTGAACGGAATCCTGACCGGATCGCTGTACGCTCTGATCGCGATGGGCATGGCGCTGATCTTCGGCGTCATGCGCATCGTCAATTTCGCCCATGGCGCCTTCCTCATGCTCGGCATGTACGCCACCTGGGTCATCTACGAGCACGCCGGCGTTAACCCCTACTTTGGCTTCATCGCCGCCGGCGTGCTGCTGTTCGCCATCGGGGTCGGTGTGTATGCCGGCCTGGTGCGCCATGTCCCGGTGCAGGCCGAGTTCATGATCATCCTGCTTACTCTGGGGGTGTCGCTGATCTCCGTCGACAGCGTCCTGCTCATCTTCGGCGCCGACTACCACCAGCTCAACTTCCCGCTCCTGGGAAAAAACTTTCGCCTGGGGCCGCAAATTTCGCTCAATGCTCCGTGGCTGATCTCCTTCGCCATTGCGCTGCTGGCGGCCGTGGGACTTTACGTTTTTGTCATGCGCACCATGTTTGGCAAGGCTGCCCGCGCCATCGCGCAAAACCCATACTCTGCCCCTCTGATGGGCATCAACATCCACCGCGTGCAAGCCGTGACCTTTGGCCTGGGCGCGGCCGCCGCCGGTATCGCCGGCGCTCTGCTGCTGCCCGTGTTTTACCTCTACCCCGATGTCGGCCATCTCTTCAATCTGAAATCGTTCTTGATGGTGGTCATGGGCGGTATGGGCTCCATTGAAGGCGCCGCCGCCGCCGGCCTCGTGCTCGGCGTCGTCGAGAGTCTCACCAGCCTCTACTGGGGCAACGAGTGGGCCCTGGTGGTCGACTTCGTTATCTTTATTCTCGTGCTCTCCTTCAAGCCCAGCGGCATTTTCGGGAGCCAGCGCGCATGAAGCGCCCGCAGGTCATCATCGGCGCGGCCATCTTCGCCATCGCCCTACTCGTCCCCCTGTTCGTGCACAACGACTACTTTCTTCAGGTAATTTTCCGACTCTTCCTGTTCGCGACCTTAGGTCTGGCCTGGAACCTGGTCGGCGGCTACACCGGGCAGTTGTCACTGGGACACGCCGCCTTCTTCGGCATTGGCGCCTACGGCCTGGCGCTGCTTAGCCCGTACATGTCGCCCTGGCTGGCGATTGCCGGCGGAGTCGGGTTTTCTCTCGTCGCCGCCCTGATTATCGGCAGCGTGTCGTTTCGCCTACGCGGGCCCTATTTCTGCCTCGCTACCATCGCCTTCGCCGAGGTGGTACGGCTCATCGCCAAGAATGTTCCAAGCCTGACGGGCGGTGACGTCGGTGTCGCGGTGGTTTCTCTCTTTCCGCGCAACACCATGGTGTCGTTTTATTACGCCTGCATCCTCCTGACCGTGGTTTCTTTCGCCATTAGCTACTGGGTGGAGCGCTCGCGCTTCGGCTACTACCTGATGGCGATTCGCGAGGACGAAGATACGGCGCTCTCGGTCGGAATCAACACCGCGCGCGTAAAGTTGTGGTCCCTGCTGCTCAGCGCTGCCATGTCGGCGGTGGCGGGGGCTTTGTATGCCAGTCTGTTTCTCTACATCGTGCCCGATCAGATGCTGGGCATTGAACTGTCGGTCGAGATCTCCATCCTGCCCATGCTGGGCGGCGCCGGCACGCTGTTGGGCCCCCTGGTCGGATCGCTCGTGCTGGAGACTGCCTCGGAAGTTTTTAAGAACATCTTCAAGGAAGCGCACCTGCTTATCTACGGCATCCTCGTGGTGCTGGTGGTGCTGTTTCTGCCCGAAGGCATTGTGGGCACGTTAATGCGGAAGTTGCGCTGGTTCCCGCAGTCACCGGTGACCCCGTTTTCCAGCGCGCCCCCGCCCGGCCCGGCCGAAGAGAGCAAGCGTGTGCCGTTGCCGCAAGTACAGTCAGAGTGAGTGGGACCCATATGTGGCACCCGCGCCTGTGGCACACGCGCCCTCGCGTGTGAATTTTGAGCTCCGAGGTGAGTGCGTGAAGTTTTTGGAAAGGCCGGCATCACGTAGCAGTGGGGCCCAGGACGTAGCCCCAGCCGCCCTCGGCTGGGGACTTGTTTGGAAAAGGACGCGGCTTAAATTGCCCCGTCCGAGCATCCACTGAATGCGGCTTTCGCCGCCGAGGAATAAAATTTCGAGAACCATGCCGCTCCTGGAAATTAAGAACGTCAGCAAGCGCTTTGGTGGCCTGAAAGCGGTCTCCGACGTCTCCATGACCGTGGACGCCGGCGAGATCGTGTTCATCGTCGGGCCCAATGGCGCCGGCAAGACCACGCTCTTCAACCTGATCACCAGCGTTCATCAGGCGGATTCCGGGCACATCATCTTTGACGGCCACGACATCACTCATTCCTCGCCCGATCATGCCGCGAAACTCGGCCTCGGCCGCACCTTCCAGATCGTCAAGCCGCTGCGCAACCTCACGGTTCTGGAGAACGCGATGTTGGGCGCGTTTCTGCGCACCTCCTCGCCCCATGAAGCCGCCGACCAAGCGGCCAAGGTGCTGCAGTTTCTCGGCATGGCGAAGGTCATGCACCTGCCGGCGCGCGGCCTGGGCGTCGCCATGATGAAACGGCTGGAAATTGCCCGCGCCCTGGCCACCAAGCCAAAGCTGATGCTGCTCGACGAAGTTGTCTCCGGCTTGCCAACCTCGGAGGCGCTGAAACTGGCGGACCTGTTGAAGCGTTTGCCGGAGTGGGGCATCGCCGCCATCGGCGGCGTTGAGCATGTCATGCAGGTCGTGATGAAGATTGCCGATCGCGTGGTTGTGCTCGACCACGGGGTCAAGATCGCCGAAGGCAAACCCCAGGACGTGGTGCACAGGCCGGAAGTGATCGAGGCTTACCTCGGAGCCAAGTACAAGGAGCTGCTGAAATGAGCTCCAACGGCAATGCTCCCCTGCTGGAACTGAACGAAATCGAGGCTGCCTACGGCGATTTCCAGGCCTTGTTCAATATCACGCTGAAGGTGAATCGCGGCGAAATCGTCACCCTCATCGGCGCCAACGGCGCGGGAAAAACCACCACCCTGCGCGTCATCAGCGGCCTGCTGCGCGCTAACAAAGGCGCGGTGAATTTCGATGGCCACGACATTAGCCGCCTGCCGGTGCATGAGATTGTCGCGCTCGGCATCACCCATGTTCCCGAAGGCCGGCAACTGTTTCCCTATATGACCGTCGAGGAACATCTTGCGCTCGGCGCTTACAGCAAGCGCACTCGGCCCAGGATGGCCGAGCTGATGGATTTGCAATATTCTTTTTTCCCTCGCCTCCACGAGCGCCGCAAACAAATGGCGGGAACACTCTCCGGCGGCGAGCAGCAGATGGTGGCGATTGCCCGCGGATTGATGTCGGATCCGAAGCTGCTGCTGCTCGACGAGCCCTCGCTCGGCCTGGCCCCCAAATTGGTGAGCGAAGTGTTCGACAAGATCCGCGGTATTCAACTGATGGGAATCACCGTGATGGTCGTCGAGCAGAACGTCGTTGACGGCCTCAGCGTCTCCCAGCGCGGCTACGTGGTCGAAAACGGCGCCATCATCCTGGAAGGCCCCTCTCACGATCTCCTCAACAACCCCCAAGTCCGCGCCGCCTATCTCGGACTATAGTGCGCGTGGAGCCTGAAGTTAGAAAGATTGCCATCCACCGCCGGGACCTGAATATCGATAGATTGTCATTCCGGGCAAATGGATAAATTGCGTCATCCCGAGCGAAGCGAGGGAACTGCTGTAAACACACCCGAAATGGTGGGTGCCCCGGTCTAGCCCGGTTTTGGCTAGGCCGGGGGGCCTCAACAGCCGCGGTGCTGGCCGAACACAGCTCAAGCAACCCTCCCCAGGATCCATGCAACTAATGGTTTAGTTGACAAAATCCATTCTCTTGCGTCTAATGAAATAGGACCCATGCCGCCGAGGAAATCGCAAACCCTGACTGAAGCCGAGCTTCGGCTGATGAACGTCCTGTGGCAGAAGGGATCGGCCACCGTCCAGCAGGTGCTCGACGCGCTGCCGCCCAAGCCCTCCCTCGCTTACAACTCCGTCCTCACTACCATCCGGATCCTCGAAAACAAAGGCTACGTCCGGCACGTCAAGGACGGGCGCGCCCACGTCTACATGCCGCTCGTGGGCAGAAGGGAAGCCTCGCGCTTCGAAATTCGACACTTGGTCAGCCGGTTCTTCAAGAACTCGCATGAGCAGCTGGTCTTGAACATACTGCAAGACGACAGCATCGACGATGCCGAATTGAAAAAGCTTCGTCAGATGCTGGAAAGCGGGCCGCCCCAGCCATGATCGGTTCCTACAGTCTGTTGAATGCCATGGCGCAGCTCTCGGCGGAGCGGCTTCTCATCTCGCTCTTTATCGGCGTGGCGCTCGCGGTGTTTGCCTGGTCCTTGCTGCGCGTCCTCCCACGGCCGAATTCCGCCACCCGTTTCGCGGTCTGGTTCACCGCCCTGCTCGCCACCGCTTTTCTTCCCCTGTTTCACGGCCCGAAGGAATTTCTGGGGACCCTTGCGCCTGCAGCCCAGCCCTTGATTTCGGTTCCCGCTTCCTGGGCGCTTTATCTGTTCTTGGCGTGGATTGCGATCACCGCGATCGCTCTGCTGCGCGTTTCGTTTGGTTTTGTCGAACTGCGGCGTCTTCGCCGCGGTTGCCGCGCCATTCAGCCGCTCGATCCTGCCTGGCACGCGACCATCGCGCGCCTCTGCCCGGCAAGGTGCGTGGAAATCCTGACCTCCGATCGTATTCAAGTGCCGACCGCGGTCGGCTTCCTCCGTCCTGCCGTCATCATTCCCGCCGCGCTGCTCGCGCAGCTTTCTCCGGCGGAGCTGAATCACGTCCTGCTCCACGAACTGGCCCACCTTCGTCGCTGGGACGATTGGACCAACCTGGTCCAGAAGTTTCTCAGGGCGCTGCTGTTCTTTCATCCCGCGGTGTGGTGGATGGAGAACCGCATTTCGCTGGAACGCGAGATGGCGTGCGACGACACCGTGCTCTCCGAAACCGGCAGTCCGCGCGCCTATGCCGAGTGCCTGGCCACCCTCGCCGAGAAGAGTCTCTTGCGGCGCGGGGCCGCGCTGGCTCAGGCGGCGGTGAACCGCGTTCGCCAGACCACGCTCCGGGTCGCGCAAATTCTCGATCTCAACCGCCCTCAAGCGGCGCCCGCCCGCAAGTCCGCCGTGGTCATGGTTGGACTCTTCGCCTGTGCTTGCCTCGCGGTTGCTCCTCAGCTGCCCAGGCTGATCAACTTCCAGGACGAGCCGCCGGCCCTTGCCGCCACGGCGCCCGCGCCGAGAATCGCGATGCCCGCGGCCAGTCGTGGGTCGGCTTCAGTCCGTGCGGGCGTGCTCGGCCGCGTCGCCGATGTCAAACCCACGCTCGCCGCTTTCAAGCAGCATGACCGTGTGCGCCGAGTAATTCGAACCAAAGTCACTGCTTCGCCAGCAGCGAAACCCGTTTTGGCCAGGGCACGCGCTGCGCAGTTCGACGTGGTGGAACAGGCGGACCATCCTCTTGCGGATGTGGCCAGAACAGGTGATTTCGAGTTTCCCAAGCGTCACGCAGAACCACGCGTGATCCCGGCGAGTACGAAAGCCGCGTCGCGGCCCGCCCTTACCACCGGTGTGCTGATCATCGTGGTCGACGATCCGGTCTTTGGCCCCACTCCGTTCGTCTACCAGTTTGCGATCTGGCACATCCAGCCGTCGCAGTCGGCAGATCCGGCGGCGCCGCAGAAAAAAACATAGAGGGAAAATTTTTTTTGGCATCCACAACTAAATCTTTAGTTCATAACCCAGAGAGGTGGAATGTGAAAACTTGGATCGCAAGCAAATGGAAGAAAATCGCCGCGCGCCCCATGATCTCCGCAGTGCTCGCACTGGCCATGGTCGCATCCGTCGGCGCTTATGAATTCGTCAAGCCGACCGACGTGCACGCTGCCACTGCAGCCCCAGCCGCGGCGGCGCTCGACCAGGAGAGCGTGAACGCCATCCTTACCCTGGACAAGGCCATGGAGACCCTGGCTGCCCGTGTCACCCCCGCGGTCGTCAACGTCACGGTCACGTCGCGCTCCAACGCGCAACTCACCAGCGAAGGCCAGGATGATCAGAGCCCGGCTTTTCCCAACCTGCCGCCGGGTTTCCAGCAGTTCTTCGGACCGCAGTTCCATCAATTCCGCCAGCGGCCGCAAATCGAGCACGTCGGCGGCAGCGGCGTCATCATTTCTCCCGACGGCTACATCGTCACCAACAACCATGTGGTGAACGGCGCGGTCGATATTCACGTCACTTTGAGCGACCGCCGCGTTCTCTCGGCCAAGTTGGTGGGCGCCGACCCGCTTACCGACCTCGCCGTCATCAAGGTGAACGGCGCCAACTTGGCGAGCGTGCCCTGGGGCGATTCCACGCAACTGCGTCCCGGCCAGACCGTGCTCGCCTTCGGTAACCCGCTCGGCATGCGCTTCTCCGTCACTCGCGGCATCGTGAGCGCGGTCAATCGCGCCAACCCCTTCTCCGACGACGGCCGCAAGCCGGGAGAGTTTATCCAGACCGATGCGGCCATCAACCAGGGCAACTCCGGCGGCCCGCTGGTCAATGCCCGCGGCCAGGTGGTCGGCATCAACACCTTCCTGCTTTCGCCCTCCGGCGCATTCGCAGGCATGGGATTCGCCATTCCCACCCAGATCGCGCGTCCCACTGTCGACACCCTCATCAAGGACGGTAAGGTCAGCCACTCCTACATCGGAGTCGGCATCGCCGATGTCACGCCCGCCAACGCGAAGTTCTTCCATCGCGACAACGCCACCGGTGCGGTCATTACCCAAGTTGAACCCGACGCTCCCGGCGCCCGGGCCGGCTTGAAAATCGGCGACGTCATTACTGAAGTGGATGGGCGAAAAGTCGACGATGCCGGCCAGTTGCAGGTCATGATCGGACAGAAGCAGCCCGGCACCAAGGTCAACTTGCAGGTGGCCCGCGACGGCAAGAGCCTGACTCTGCCGGTCACCCTCGAGGAAATGGGCAGCCACAACGGCGAACGTTCTGCTTCCGCCGCTCAGCATGGTAAGGCGCGTTGGGGCATCGGCCTCACCGACCTCACCCCCGAGTCGCGCCAGCAGCTTCAGCTTCCCAGCGACCTGCACGGCGCCCTCGTCGGTCGCGTTGAACCGGGCAGCCCCGCTGACGACGCCGGTCTCGCCCCCGGCGATGTCATCCTGCAGGTGGACCGCAAGAACACCGCAACTGCCGCCGATGTGAAGCAAGCGCTCTCCCAGGTCCGCGACGGGCAAGACGCGCTGCTGCTGGTTCACTCCAATGGCGGCAACACCTTCCGCGTGCTGCATTCGACGGAAAAGTCGTCCAGCTAAGTTTGCCGGCGAAAGCTGGCGCTCCCCGACAGGCGGTCCCACCCTTGGCCGCCTGTCCTTTTTATTTATAGATTTTTTTATTTATAGATTGTTTCCTCGCGCCTCGCGCCTCTGCGCCTTGCGCCGGCCTTTGCGCCGCACCGCAAACAGCCCACTAAAAAGGGTAGGCCCCGGCGCCTCCGCCGGGGCCCAATTCAATTCATTCAGAATCCGTGCCGCGGCGGGCGCCCACGCCCGCCGCTGAACTTATAAACCGAAACTCGCTTAGTGCTTTCTTCCCGGCGCTCCCATGCTGCGCGCCGCAATCACCCGCCGCGCGTTCTCGGTCAGTTGCTTCGCCTGCGGCAACAGTTCCAGCGCCTTGGCGATCTCGGGGTCCGATTCCGCCTTGGCTTGCAGTCCCGCGTCAACCCCGAAGACCTCGGTGAACAACTCGCCCCGGATATTCGACTTCGCCCAATCCAGGTTTCGCTGCAGGTCGGGCTCGCTCCACGGAATTTTGTTGGCGTTCAGAAATTCCCGGAACTGCTGCACCACCTGGTCGTCCACCGTGAAGTTGCGCGTGATCTGGTGGTTGCTCAGGTAGCGCTTGGCAAAATCGAAGAACGCGTAGTGGATCTGCATCTCGGTCTGAAAGCGGTTCGTCTTCGGCGTCTCGAACTTCACATCCGGCGTGATGCCGTCTCCGCCATACACCGCGCGCCCGCTGTCGGTCGCCTTCGTCTCCCGCCCGGCCGTGCTGTTCGGGCTGCCCGCGCCGTAGTAGTAGTCGTAGAGCGACAGGCCAGTGTACTTCCTCTGGATCAGTCGTCCACTCGGCGTGTAGTACCTGGCCGTCGTCAGCGCCAGCCCGGTGTGGTCCGATAGCGGATACACCGTCTGCACCAGGCCCTTGCCGAACGTATTCTCGCCCAACACCAGGCCGCGGTCGTGGTCCTGGATCGCCCCCGACACGATTTCTGCCGCTGATGCCGTTCCGCGATTCACCAGCACCACGATGGGATAATCCTTGCCGTCGTTCCCGTTCTTCGCCCGATACACGATCTCCGGCGACGACCGCCCGCGCTGCGATACCACCACCGCCCCCTTGGGCAGGAACTTGTCAGCCACCGCCACCGCTTCCTTCAACAACCCGCCCGGGTCCTGGCGCAGGTCCAGAATCAGCCCGTTCAGGTTTCCGAACTCCGCCAGTGCCATGTCGAGTTCGTGCTCGGTAGTTTCGATGAACGACCCGATGTGCAGATACCCGATGCCCGGCCTCACCAGGAAATGGACATCCACGCTGTGGCGTGGAATCTCGTCGCGCGTCACCGTGAATTCCAACGGCTTCGGCGCGCCCTCGCGCAGGATGCTGATATGCACCTGCGAGCCCCGCGGGCCCTTCACCAGGTCGGCCACATCCCCGGTCGTCATGTTGTCGGTCGATTTGCCGTCTACCGCCATGATCACGTCGCCGGCGCGTACGCCCGCCTTGTACGCCGGTGCGCCCACGAACGGCGAGATCACCACGATCTTGTTTCCCCGCGGGCCGATCTCCATGCCGACCCCGAAGTAGTTGCCCCGCTGCTCCTCGTTGAGCTGCGAGAACGCCTTCGGGTCGAAGAACGTGGAGTGCGGGTCCAGCGAGCGCAGCATCCCCGGGATCGCCCCGTCATAAATCGCTTTGTCCGCTTTCACCGGCTCGGCGTAGTTTTGTTCCACCACGTCGTACACCTGCGTGAACTGCCGCAGGTTCTGTTGAATGTCGGCGTCATCGTTCTGCGCCGTCTGCACGCGCTGTCCGAAAACCACGCCTAACAATCCGGACGCCAGCAAAATTACCAGTAGGGTCAAAATCGATCGGTTGAACTTTGGCATAGGTTGGCTTCGCCTGAGCACAAGAACTCCTCCGTATAAGATGCTCGCCAGGCGCCGGCGACTGCGCCACTTGGCTGATTTTTCATCTCCTCTGTAAACCCGGTTCCGTCCCTGCACCGGGCCCGTTTCCCAACTGAGCACTTGTCACTGCCAGCTGTGACTCACATCACAAGCAGTCGGAGGTGATCCGGCGCAAACTGGTCCCGAGTTTGCCGGAGTGGGTGGGGCTTTCATAAACTGCGTTTCATAGGCCGATCATCCCTGCCCTCCGGCCCTTTCTGTCTGCCGACTTGCCGTGGCGGACGCCCCCACCTAATCGAAGCGCCGAGTCTGGAGTTCTGCCCGTGAGGGCCCGCTGCGCTCAGAGTTCCCGCAGCGCCACCGCTACCCGCGCGCGGGCCGCGCGCACCGCCGGTGGGACGCCGCCGACGATCCCCATCAGCAGCGCAAAGGCCACCCCTCCGGCCAGCAGCGCCGGCGTGATGCGGAAGGCAAACGCCATGTGCGAGAACGTCTGCCAGTTCATGGTCCCGGTGGTCAGCCCATTGAGCGGCAGGATCGCAATACATCCCAGCACGCCGCCGATCAGCGCGATGCAGATCGCTTCGAACACGAATGACGAGACCACGCTGCCCGCCCCGAATCCCACCGCCCGCATGGTCGCGATCTCCCGCGTGCGCTCCGCTACCGCCGAGTACATGGTGTTGAGCGCGCCGAACACCGCCCCGATTCCCATCACCATCCCCACCATCGTCCCCAGCACCAGGATCAGCCGCGTCAGCGCCCGCGACTGCTTGTCGTAGTATTCGATCTCGCGTTCGGCCTGCACCGTCAGCCGCGGGTCGCTGGTCAGCGCGTCCTTGAAAGTCTTGAGCGCTTCCGGCGATGTCAGTCGCACCGTCACCGTCGAAAACACGTTCGGGGGACGCTTGTACACGTCCTTCACTACTTTGGCATCGGCCCACACCTCGGAGTCGAAGGCGCTTCCGCCGGCGTCAAACACCCCCACCACGTTCCATGTCCCGCCGCCGAACTTCACCGTGTCGCCCAGTTCCAGTCCCGCGTACGTGCCTGCCACGTAGCGTCCCACCACCAGCTCGTTGAGTCCGGGTTGAAACATGCGGCCGGCAACAATCTTGATGTTGTCGCGCACCTCCATCGCCTTTGGCGACACGCCGCGCACCTGCACGTTCGCGTCGGTTCCGGTGGCCTTCAGGGGAAATGACGCCACCACCACTGTTTCCGGGCTCACCAGCGGTCCGGAAGCGCCGCGCTGCACTCCTGGCGCCTCTTCAATGATTCTCACGTGGTCCACCGAGACCGCGCTCATCATCTCCGACGTTGATCCGGCGCGGCTCACGATCGCGTTGCGCGGTGACCCCGAAGATACCAGCGTCGTCTTGAAGCCCTTGGCCAGCGACAGCATGGCGACGAACACTCCTACTGTGCCCGCGATGCCCAGCACCGCCACCACCGTCGATGCCCAGCGCACCCGCAAGCTGCGAAGGTTGTAAGTGAGAGGAATCGCCATGGTTCACACCCTCCGCAGGGCATCAACAACGCGCAGCCGCATGGCCGACAGTGCGGGCAGAATTCCCCCCAGCACCCCGACCAGCAGGGCCAGCGCAATGCCCAGCGCCGCCGCGCTCGTGCTCAAGTAGAAGAACGGCA
Source organism: Terriglobia bacterium (assembly GCA_963797035.1). Taxonomy (GTDB): domain Bacteria; phylum Acidobacteriota; class Terriglobia; order Terriglobales; family Acidobacteriaceae; genus JAIQGF01. The sequence continues at coordinate 881,646 of CAWCOC010000010.1, read as the reverse complement.
GCAATCCGCGCGTGGGATCGCCGCCCAGCGTCAACAGTTTCGCCAGTCCGATGCCCAGGCCGCCGCCCACCAGGGCCAGGATCAAGGCTTCGCCCAATACCAGCAGCAGCACGAAATTGTCGGAGTAACCCACCGCCTTCAGCACCGCCAATTCCCGGATGCGGTCGCGCACCGCGATTGCCATCGTGTTCCCCGTCACCAGCAGCAGCGTGAAGAACACCACCCCGCCAATGCTCAGCAACAGGAACTGGATATTGCCGGCTTGCTTGACGAACGAGGAAGCGAACGCCTTCTCGGTGTCCGTCTTCGTCTCCCAGGGCGAGTTGGCGAAGCTGTCATCGATTGCCTTGGCCACGCGCACCGCGTTATCCGGGTTATCCACCCGCACCGTGTACCACCCCACCAGCCCATGCCAGTACTGGTTTTGCCGCTCCTCCAGGAGCTTGTAGTGGAACCAGAACTGCGTCACGTCGTCCGCCTGGCGCGTGCCGTGATAAATCCCGCGAATGTTGAACTCCCACGTGCCCGGGAAAATCGTGCCCTTGATCGGAATCCGGTCTCCGATCTTCCAGTGGAAGCGCCTCACCAGGTCCTCGCCCACGATCGCTCCCTCGCGATCGGCGACGAACGCCTTCCACTGCTCCTCCGGCATGGCGAACTCCGGGAACATCTCGCGATAGGTCGCGGTGTCGATGGCGAACTGCGGAAAGAAATTGCGCTCGTCCTGGTACACCCCACCGAACCAGTTGGCGTGCGTCACCGCCTTCACTCCCGGGATCTGCGCCAGCCGGTCCTTGTAGGACATCGGCAGCGGTTGAATGATCGACACCTTGTTCACCACCACCAGCCGGTCTGCGCCGGCCACGTCCAACCCCTGGTTGAACGCTCCCCGCACCACCGCCAGCAGGCCAAACAGGAACAGCGCCACCGCGAACGACCCCACAGTCAGCGTGGTGCGGATCTTCTTCCGAAACAAGCTCGAAACCAGTAAGTGCCGGTACTTCATCTCAGCTTCTCCGGGCGGCTTTTTCCGCCCACTGCGCTTCTTCCAGCACGCCCTTGTTCAGGTGGAGCACCGCGTGCGCGCGCTCGGCCGCCGCCGGATCGTGCGTCACCAGCAACACGGTTTTCTTGTGTTCGCTCACCAGTCGCGACAGCAGGTCCATGATTTCGTCGGCGCTTTTGCGGTCCAGGTCGCCGGTCGGCTCGTCGCACAGCAGGAACGTCGGGTCGGCCACAATCGCTCGCGCGATGCCCACGCGCTGCTCCTGTCCCCCCGACAGTTGCCGCGGGTAATGCTGCATGCGATCGCCCAATCCCACCACTTGCAGCGCTGTCTCCACGTGCTTGCGCCGTTCCGTCTTGGAGAGCTTGGTCAACAGCAGCGGCAGTTCGACGTTTTGAAACGCGGTCAGCACCGGAATCAGGTTGTACATCTGGAAGATGAATCCCACGTGACGCGCCCGCCAGGCGGTCAGCTTGCCCGCCGACATGTGCGTGATCTCGTCGCCGGCCACCGTGATGCTGCCCGCCGTCGGCAGGTCCAGTCCGCCCAGCAGGTTCAGCAGCGTCGTCTTCCCCGACCCGCTCGGTCCCATGAAGGCGACAAAATCTCCCGCATCCACGTCCAGGTTCAATCCTTGCAGAACGTGAATTTCTTCGCTGCCGCGCTGATATTTTTTGTCCAGCCCGCGCACCCGCACCAGGCTGTTCGCGCCGCCGTTCCCGTCAATCCTGACCATTGCTTACTCCTTGTCTCAAGTCCGCCACAACAACTGATTGCTAGGGTCCTGGCATTGGTAGGCCCCGTGGGTCTCAAGTCCACCCCGACAACTCATTTTGCTAGGCCCCTGGCGCCCTCGCCGGGGCCGCCCTTCATTGGGACCAAACCTGTAGGGCCGCGGCCGCCTTCGGCCGCGGCGACGTCCTCCAGATCTTTTACGCCCCCCTGTCATCCCGAGCGGGGTTCCCGCGCGTAGTTCCGGCGCGGGAACCCCGAGTCGAGGGACCTTGCGTTCCCAAGTCCCCGGCCTGGAACCATCGGCTGCGACGACCGCCGCTCCCAACCCCTAGCCCTAATCCCTAACCACTATTTTATTTCTTGATCCCCACTTTGTTGCCGTCCTTCAATCCTTCGGCCCTGCCCACCACCACTTGGTCGCCGTCGGACACCCCTGCCAGCACCACCTGCTCCTCACCCCGCGTGGCTCCCGCGAGGATGGCGCGCCGCTCCACCCGCCCATCCTTATATAGAAAGACTGCCTGCTGTCCGCCTTCGTCCCGCACCGCCGACTTCGGAATCACCACCTGCTTGGCCGCATTCTGCTTGCCCGGCGGTTCCTCGCTCAGAAAAGCGACCTTCACTCCCATGTCGGGCAGAATGCGCGGGTCGAGCTTATCGAACGAGATGCGCACTTTTACCGTCGCCTTCTGGCGGTCGGCAGTCGGAATCACGGTGCGCACCTTGCATGGAATTTTCCAGTCCGGATAAGCGTCCAGCGTCGCCGTCACCGGTTGCCCGGGCAGCACCCGCGCGATGTAGGACTCGTTCACGTCCACCTCGATCTCGTTGGACTCCATGTCCACCACCGTCGCAATTCCGGTGCGCGTGAAACCGCCTCCCGCCGAGATCGGCGACACCATCTCTCCCACCTGCGCATCCTTGGAGACCACGATCCCGTTGAACGGTGAGCGCACCGTGCAATTGTCCACGTCTTGTTGCGCGACCTTGACCTTGGCCTCGGCGGCGCGAATCTGCTCCTTCGTCAGCGCGATCTTGGCCCGATAGCTGTCGGCCGTCGTGCGCGCCAGGTCGAGTGCCTGCGGGCTGCTGACCCCGCCCTTTTCCAGCGCCTGGGTGCGCCGCAGTTCGCGGTCAGCATTGGCCAGGTTTACCTCCAGGTCGCGCAACGCCGCTGCCGTGGAGTCGCGGTCCGCAATCGCCGACTGCAGCCGGACCTGGGCATCGGAATCGTCCAGCAGCGCCAGCACCTGTCCTCTTTGCACGTGCAAGCCTTCATCGGCGTACATCTTGGTCACTCGCGCCGTGATCTTGGCGGCCACCGTGGCCCGCCGCCGCGGCGTCACGTAGCCGCTGGCGTTCAGCAACGCCACCCGCTCATCGCCCCCGCTGCTGCGCGCCGTCGCCACTTCCACTACCGGAGTCCGGCGCTGCAGGGCAATCACTGCACCCGATACCAGCAGCAAAACCCCGATTGCTGCGGCAAACCAGGGCAGAATTCTCCGCCCACCCCGGGCGCGGGCGTGGTCGTCAATCTTCAGTGGAGAAAGGTCCGGCAGGCTGGCCGGTGCCATGCAGAAACGCCTCCTGGCTCGCTTGCGTACAGATCAGAATTACACGCCAGCTTGCCTCTTGCAACCTCGGCTTTTGTGGAGGTTCCGCCTGTGGGGGATGGAACCACGGGCAATACGAATTCAGCCCAGATACGAATCCAGCCCGCGGAGCGGGCAAAGAGAGTGTAGCCCCGGGCGCAAGCCGGGGAAACCTCTGTTCGCGGGTACCTCCACCTAGTTGGGTTTGCTTCAGCCCCGCAGGGGCGAACGCTAGTAGCCCAGGGCGACAGCCCTGGGTCACGCGATGAAAGAATTGCAAAAGTCCCGTAGGGACGAACGAAGCTGCTATCGCTCCGGCTGAAACAAATATCTTCCGCCGTTCGCCATCGATTCCGCCACCTTGAGGAACGCCCGCGCCGCATGCGACAGGTTCGCGTTCTTGCGATACACGATGCGCAGCTTCCGTTCCAGCTTCAGGTCGGCGATCGGCACCCGCACCAGGTCGCCGCGCTGCAACTCGTCTTCCACGCAGATTCCCGGCACCAGCGCCACCCCGTTTTCCATGATGACGAATTTCTTGATCGCCTCGATCGTCGGCAGCTCCGCGTCCATGTTCAGCGCCGTCTTGTGCCGCTTGAACGACTGGATCACCTTGGCTCGGTAAGGCGAGGGCACGTGGTGCGCTACGAACGACTCTACCCCCAGTTGCTTGATGCTCACCTGACGGGACTTGGCCAGCGTGTGCCGCGGATACACCACGAACGCCAGCTCGTCGCGGTAGACCACGATGCTGCGCAGCAGCGGGTCCTCGGGATTGAACGACACCACGCCGCATTCCACGTTGTGTTCCAGGATTTCCTGTGGAATGCGGCTGGCCAGCGACCGCTCCACCGTGGTTTTCACCAGCGGATACAGGCGCCGGAACTCCGCCAGCACCGGCAGCAGGTAAAGACAGGTGTACTCGTTGGCCGCGATGTTCAGCTTGCCCTTGCGCATCTCGCGCATTTCCACCAGCGCCGCCGCCGCCTCCCCGCGCAGGTTGAGCAGCTTCTGCGCGTATTCGTGCAGCACCCGCCCGGCGTCGGTCATGTGCCCGTCGCGCGAGGAGCGGTCAAACAGCGCCTCCCCCAGTTCGTCCTCCAGCTTGCGGATCGCCTGGCTCACCGCCGGCTGCGTGCGGTAGAGCTTTTCCGCCGCCCGCGAAAAGCTCCCTTCGCGCGCCACCATGACGAACACTTCCAGTTGGAACAGGTCCATTGCGCCTCTATTCAAGCAGCTTTGCCGGCCTGCGCCCCTCGATTATGCCATCAGAAAAGCTAATGATAACCAAAAGAATTATAACTTGGAGTTTTATGCCCGGGCGGGCTTAGCATCTCGTAGTGACCCGGATTGCCGGGACGCCTCACATCTGCCTGGGGCCTTGCGCATAGAGCCGTGTGACGTGCACGTTTGACGGGAGGCGCAGTGAGCGACAGCCGAATTACCATCTTCGATACCACGCTGCGCGACGGCGAGCAATCGCCGGGCTGCAGCATGAACCTGGAAGAAAAGGTGTTGATCGCCGGTCATCTTGACCGGCTTGGGGTCGACGTCATCGAGGCCGGATTCCCCATCGCTTCCGACGGCGATTTTCGCGGTGTTCAAGCGGTCGCCGCCCGTGTCCGCCGCCCCATCATCGCCGCCCTCGCCCGCTCCACCCGCAACGACATCGACCGTGCCTGGGAGGCCATTCGCTGCGCCGCCCACCCCCGCATTCACGTCTTCCTCGCCACCTCCGACATCCATCTTCAGTACAAGCTGAAGATCAGCCGCCAGGACGCGCTGCTGCAGTCACGCGAGGCTGTGGCCTATGCCCGTACCCTGTGTGACGATGTCGAGTTCTCCCCCGAGGACGCCACCCGCTCCGACCCGCAGTTCCTCTGCAGGCTGCTCGAAGGCGTCATCGAAGCGGGCGCCACCACCCTGAACATTCCCGATACCGTCGGCTATACCGTGCCTTCGGAGTTCACCCGCCTGATCACTGCCATTCGCGAGCAGGTGCGCGGCATCGAGAAGGCCATCATCTCCGTCCATTGTCACAACGATCTCGGGCTCGCCGTCGCCAACAGTCTTGCCGCCGTCGAGGCCGGCGCCCGTCAGGTGGAATGCACCATCAACGGCATCGGCGAGCGCGCCGGCAATGCCGCCTTGGAAGAGATCGTGATGGCGCTGCGCGTCCGCGCCGACCGCCTGCCGTACTCCACCGGCATTCGCGCCGACCAGATTTGTCCTGCCAGCCACGCCCTCTCCGGCATCCTCGGTTTCCCGGTCCAGCCCAACAAGGCCATCGTCGGCTGCAACGCCTTTGCCCACGAAGCCGGCATTCACCAGCACGGCGTGCTCAGCAATCCTCTCTGCTACGAAATCATGACGCCGGAGTCCGTCGGCTTGCCCTCCAACCGCATCGTGCTCGGCAAACATTCCGGCCGGCATGCGCTCGCGCGCCGTTACGCCGAACTCGGCCATCCGCTCGCCGCTGCCGAACTTGACTCCGTCTACACGCGCTTCACCGAACTCGCCGACCGAAAAAAGAATATCTACGATCGGGATCTGATTGCCTTGCTGCCGCGCCGCGGCGTGCGTTCTTCGCCGCCCATGGCGGGCGCGGCCCAGGCCTGCGGCGACTGATGGGCATCCGGCTGAGCGTCACCGTTCTTCCCGGAGACGGCATCGGTGTCGAAGTGACCCGGGAGGCGGTGCGCATCCTCCGCGCCACCGCCGAAATCCAGGGCTACGAATTCCGCTTCCGCTCTGAACCGGTCGGCGGTGCGGCCATCCGCGAAACCGGCCAGCCCCTTCCGCCGTCCACCCTCGAGGCGTGCCTCGCCGGCGATGCCGTGCTGCTCGGCGCCGTCGGCGGCCCGGAGTTTGATTCGCTGCCTCCTGAACGCAAGCCCGAATCCGGGCTGCTGGCGCTGCGTACTCGACTCGGCGCATTCGCAAACCTGCGTCCGGCGGCCTCCCACCGCGCCATCGAGGACTGCTCGCCGCTTCGTCCCGAGATCGTGCGCGGCGCCGACGTCCTGGTCGTCCGCGAACTCCTCGGCGGCCTCTACTTCGGCCAGCCGCGCGGTTTCAGCTCCGATTCCGCCGCCTTCAACACCATGCGCTATTCCACCCAGGAAATTGAGCGCATCGCGCGCATCGCCTTTCAGCAGGCGCGGGCACGCCGCCGCAAGGTCACTTCGGTCGACAAGGCCAATGTCCTCGAAGCCTCGCAACTGTGGCGCAAGGTGGTCACCGCCGTCGCCAACGAATTCCCCGACGTCGCGCTCGATCATATGTACGTCGACGCCTGCGCCATGCACTTGGTCTCCAACCCGGCGCGCTTCGATGTGGTCCTCACGGAAAATCTCTTCGGCGACATTCTTTCTGACGAGTCGGCCGTCATCACTGGTTCGCTCGGCATGTTGGCTTCGGCCAGCATCGGCGGCAAGGTCGGCCTGTTCGAACCGGTTCACGGCTCGGCCCCCGATATTGCCGGCCGCGGCATCGCAAATCCTCTGGGAGCGATTGCCACCGCCGCCCTGCTTTTGCGCTATGCTGGTGGCATGGAACAGGAAGCGCTCGACATCGAAGCTGCCATTGCCGAGGTGCTGGAACGCGGTTATCGCACCGCCGACCTGGTTCGCGACCGGCGCACGCCGCCTGTCACCACGGAACAGATGGGGGCTGCTGTCGAGGACGCGCTCACCGGCATTGGCGAACGCCGGCGCTCCTACCACGCGGTGTAACAATGCCTACCCCCCGGACGATGTTCGACAAGCTCTGGAGCGGCCATCTCGTCTGCGAACCTCCCGGCGAGCCTGCCTTGCTCTACATTGACCTCCACCTGGTTCACGAGGTCACTTCGCCGCAAGCCTTCGACGGTCTGCGCGCCGCCGGACGCCGCGTTCGCTCTCCCCAGCGCACCCTCGCCACCGTCGATCACAACGTCCCCACCATTTCGCCAAGAACCGTCATTTCAGATCCGGTGGCCGCTCGCCAGGTCGAAGCCTTGCGCAAGAACTGCGCCGAGTTCGGCATTCGCCTCTACGACATTGACTCTCCCGAGCAGGGCATTGTGCACGTCATCGGCCCGGAACTGGGCGTCACCCAGCCCGGCATGACCATCGTCTGCGGCGACAGCCACACCAGCACGCACGGCGCATTCGGCGCGCTCGCCTTCGGCATCGGCACCTCCGAGGTCGAGCACGTTCTCGCCACTCAGACCCTGCCCCAGACCAAGCCCCGCACCATGCAACTCGACGTCCATGGACGCCTCGGCCCGGGCGTCACCGCCAAGGATTTGGCGCTCGGCATCATCGGCCAGATTGGCACCGGCGGCGGCGCTGGCCACGTCATTGAGTACGCCGGCCCTGCCGTGGCCGCGCTCTCCATGCCGGAGCGTATGACCCTGTGCAATATGAGCATCGAGTCTGGCGCGCGGGCTGGCATGGTCGCCCCTGACGACATTACCTTCGCCTGGATTCGCGGACGCCGCTTCGCTCCGCCAGGCCCGGACCTGGCCCGCGCCATCGACTACTGGCGCACCCTTCCCACCGATGATGGCGCCCAGTTCGACGCCGTCGTCAAGATTGACGCCTCCTCCCTGGCGCCGTTTGTCACCTGGGGCACCAACCCGGGCATGGTGACCGCCGTCACCGACCGCGTGCCCGCCCTCTCCGCCGCCAAAACCGACGACGAACGCCGCGCCTGGGAGCGCGCCCTGGAGTACATGGCGCTGGCCCCCGGCACCCGCATCCAGGACATCGCCATCGACCGCGTTTTCATTGGCTCCTGCACCAATTCGCGCCTCGACGATCTGCGCGCCGCCGCTCGCGTCATTCGCGGCTATCACATCAACCCCAAGGTGCAGGCGCTGGTCGTGCCCGGCTCCCAGGCCGTAAAATCGGCGGCCGAAGCCGAAGGACTCGACCAAGTGTTCCAGACCGCCGGCTTTGAGTGGCGCGAAGCCGGCTGCTCCATGTGCCTGGGCATGAATCCCGACGTGCTCCAGCCCGGCCAGCGCTGCGCCTCTACCAGCAATCGCAATTTTGAAGGGCGTCAGGGCCGCGGCGGGCGCACTCACCTGGTCAGCCCGGAGATGGCCGCCGCCGCCGCCATTGCCGGCCACTTTGTTGACATCCGTGGTTGGAAGTTCCGCGACGCCCCCGCCGCGGGAGCGAAATAATCATGGACGCTTTCCGCCACCATACCGGGGTTGCCGCGCCGCTCGATCGCATCAACGTCGACACCGATCAGATCATCCCTAAGCAATTTCTCAAGCGCATTGAGCGCACCGGATTCGGCGAGTTCTTGTTTTATGACTGGCGGCAGCTTGCCGGCGGCCTCCCCAACCCGGACTTCGCGCTCAACGACCCGCGTTATAAGGGGGCCAGCATCCTGATTGCCGGCGCCAACTTCGGCTGCGGCTCTTCCCGCGAGCACGCTCCCTGGGCGCTGCTCGACCACGGTTTTCGCGTCATTGTCGCCCCCTCGTTTGCCGACATCTTCACCACCAATTGCTTCAAGAACGGGCTGCTCACCGTCGTCCTGCCGGAAAATGCCGTGTCCTTGCTTATGCTTCGTGCCCAGCAGCACGCGCCCTACCGTTTGACCGTCGATCTGGAAGATTGCACCATCTCCGACAAGCACGGCTTCTCCGCCGCTTTCCCCATCGACGATTTCCGCCGGCACTGTCTGCTCGAAGGCCTCGATGAGATCGGCCTCACCCTGCGCCACGAACCGGAAATTTCCAGCTACGAGAAGACCCACGCGCAGCACCCCTGGTTCCGCCCCAAACCCTGATACCAGGCACCTGATCCCCCAACCGCAGTGGCCCAAGGTACTCAGGTACTGAGGTACTGAGTTTCCCCTGCCTTGTACTCCTACCTCTAAGTTTGTTATCGTTCCCGCCAATCGAGCGCGCCCTTCTCTGCGCCCGAAACGCCCGTGGGGGGCTTCATGAACTCGGTGGAAATCGTTGTCAATGGTGTGGAGCGCCGCGCCCAGGTTGAGCCGCGCATGTTGCTGGTGCACTTCCTGCGTGACGTCGCCGGGCTCACCGGCGCCCACATCGGCTGCGAGACCTCTCTCTGCGGCGCCTGCACCGTCATGCTCGACGGGCACGCCGTGAAGTCATGCACCGTCCTCGCCGTGCAGGCCGACGGCCACTCCGTCACCACCATCGAAGCCCTCGCCGCTCAGGGCAACTTGCATCCTTTACAGGAAAGTTTCTGGGAGGAACACGCCCTCCAGTGCGGCTTCTGCACGCCCGGCATGATCATGTGTGCCAATGACCTGCTGGTCCGCAATGCCTCCCCCAGCGACGCCGAAATTCGCGAGGGCATCGGCGGCAATCTCTGTCGCTGCACCGGCTACCAGAACATCGTCGGTGCTGTCCGCTCCGCCTCCCGCAAGCTGACGCGCCGTTCCGCCGCGGGCGCGGGCAAGAAGTGACGCTGTCGAGAACACTCTTATGGCAATGAAGCCGAAGTCCAACGGAAAATCTGGCGACGGAAATGGCGCGGCGCTCCCCGGCGCCCGCTGGGTCGGCCAGCGCTTCAAGCGCAAGGAAGACCCGCGTCTCATCCAGGGCATCAGCCACTACGTCGGCGACCTGCGTCTGCCTGACCTGCTGCACTGCGTGTTCGTGCGCTCGCCCCACGCCAACGCGCGCATCGTTTCGCTCGATGTCTCGGCGGCGCGCACCGCACCCGGGGTGTTGATGGTGGTCACCCAGGCCGAGGTCGAATCCATCGGCTGCGTTCCCTGCGCCGGAAGCCTGCCCGGCCTGAAAATCCCCAACCACTACGTCCTCGCCAAGGACCAGGTGCGCTACGTCGGCGAACCCGTCGTGGCCATCGTCGCCGACAGCCCTTACGCCGCCCGCGACGCCGCCGATCTGGTGAACATCGACTACGAATCTCTGCCCGCCGTCGTCGACATGGAGAAGGCGCTCGCTCCCAGCAGCCCGCTCGTCCACAACGAATTCCAGACCAACCTGGCGTTCACCCACATCATCAAGAACGGCGATGTCGCCGCCGCCTTCAAGCGCGCCGACCGCATCATCAAGCAGCGTCTCGTCAACCAGCGCCTGGCGCCCATCGCCATGGAGACGCGCGGCGTGGTCGCGCAATATCTCCCCGGCGAAAAGCAGCTCACCATCTGGTCCTCGACGCAAATCCCCCATCTGATGCGCACCCAGGTCTCGCTCATGCTTGGCCTTCCGGAAACCTCCGTGCGCGTCATCGCTCCGGAGGTCGGCGGCGGCTTCGGCAGCAAGCTCAATGTCTACGGGGAAGAGGCCGTCGTGCCCTGGCTGGCCATGAAACTTGGCCGCCCGGTGAAGTGGATCGAAACTCGCCGCGAAAACATCGCCGCCACCATTCACGGACGCGACCAGATCAACGACGTCGAACTCGCCGTGCGCAAGGACGGCGCCATTGTGGGCATGCGCACCCGCGTGCTCGCCGACCTCGGCGCTTACCACCAGTTGCTTACGCCCATCATCGCCACCCTCACCGGCCTGATGAGCACCGGCTGCTACAAGATTCCGGCCATTGAATTCGAGGTCCTCGGCGTCTTCACCAACAAGATGTCCACTGACGCCTACCGCGGCGCCGGCCGTCCCGAGGCCACCTACCTCATCGAGCGCATCATCGACGTGGCCGCGCGCGAGCTCAACCTCGACAAGGCCGAAATCCGCCGCCGCAACTTCCCCAAGCCCGCCGAGTTTCCCTACACCGCCGCCACCGGCGTCATCTACGACTCCGGCAATTACCAGCGCAGCCTCAAGCGCGCCCTTGACCTCGGCGGCTATGAGAAGTTGCGTGCCCGCCAGAAAGCCGGCTGGAAGCAGGGCAAGTACTACGGCATCGGCCTCTCCACCTACGTCGAAATTTGCGCCATGGGTCCCTCCGCCGCCATGCCCGCCGGCGGATGGGAGAGCGGCACGGTTCGCATCGAGCCCACCGGCACGGTGACCGCGCTCACCGGCGCCTCGCCGCACGGTCAAGGCCAGGAGACCACCTTCGCCCAGATGATCGCCGACCTGCTCGGCATCACTCCCGACGACATCAACGTCGTGCACGGCGACACCGCCGTTGTTCCTTACGGTATCGGTACCTTCGGTAGCCGCGGCACGGCGGTAGGCGGCGCTGCGCTCTACATCGCGACTGAAAAACTTGTCAAGAAAATGGCGGCCATTGCGGCTCATTTGCTCGGCGCCAAGCCCGACGATATGGAATTCCGCGAGGGCCGCATCGCCCCCAAGGGCAGCCGGAAATCCCTCTCCTTCGCTGAAGTCGTGGGCGCAGCCTACTCTGCCAAGTCGCTGCCCGCCGGCGTCGAGCCCGGCCTGGAAGCCACTCACTTTTTCGAGCCTTCCAATTTCACCTTCCCCTTTGGCGCCCACCTCATTTCTTGCGAGGTCGACATCGAAACCGGCCAGGTCACCTTCGACAAGTACATTGCCGTCGATGACTGCGGCAACGTCATCAATCCCATGCTCGTCGAAGGCCAGGTCCACGGCGGCATCGTCCAGGGCATGGCCCAGGCCATGTACGAGGAAGTCATCTACAACAGCGACGGCCAGCTCGTCACCGGCACGCTCATGGATTACGCTCTCCCTCGCGCCCTCGATATTCCCGACCTTCAGCTCGACCGCACCTGCACTCCCTCGCCCGTCAATCCCATGGGCGTGAAGGGCGTCGGCGAAGCCGGCACCATCGGATGCACGCCCGCCGTGGTCAATGCCGTGTGCGACGCGCTCACCCCTCTCGGCATTCGTCACCTCGACATGCCGTTGAAGCCGGAGCGCGTTTGGCGCGCCGTGCACGACGCGCACATCAAGCCCAGTCACAATGAGACCAAGGCCACTGCGGTGCTCAAGGCCGCGGCCGCCGCCAAGAACGCCAGGAAAACCGGGAGACGCGCATGATCCCCGCCCCGTTCGACTACGAATCGCCGCGCGAACTCAATGACGTCCTTGCGCTGCTCGCCTCGCGCGAAGACGCCAAGCTGCTCGCCGGCGGCCACAGCCTGCTGCCCGCCATGAAGCTGCGCCTGGCCGCGCCCGCCGTGTTGATCGACCTCTCCCGTGTCACCGGCCTCTCCTACATCAAGGAAAACGGCGGCACCGTGCACATCGGCGCCATGACCACTCACGCCGACGTCGCCGCTTCCTCGCTGCTCCATAAATCGTCGCCGCTGCTCTCGCAGGCCGCGCGCGAAATCGGCGACGTCCAGGTGCGCAACCGCGGCACCATCGGCGGCAGCCTGGCGCACGCCGATCCCGCCGCCGATTACCCCGCTGCCATTCTCGCCCTCGATGCCGAAATCGTCGCCATGAGCCAGCGCGGCGAGCGCATCATTGCCGCGCGCGATTTCTTTACCGGGCTCTTCTCCACCGCCCTCGCCGCCGATGAAGTCATCACCGAGGTGCGCGTGCCGGTCACCGGAGCGGCGGCCACCGCGTACAAGAAGTTCGCTCACCCCGCCTCCGGCATGGCGGTGGTGGGCGTTGCCGTCGTGGTGAAGACGCGCCCCGCCGCCGTCGAGAGCGCCGCCATCGGCATCACCGGCGTGGCGCAGTTTGCTTATCGTGCCACGGCCGTCGAGAAGGCTCTTGCCGGCAAGCCCGCCAGCGCCATTGCTGCCGCCTGCGACTTCGCCGCCGATGGCGTCGACGTGCTCGGCGACTACTTCGCCTCCGTCGACTATCGCAGCCATTTGGCGCGCGTGTTCACCCGCCGCGCGCTGGAGGAGTGCCTGGCCCGCCGCGCGAGTACGTAGAGGCAGCGGCCCTCGGCTGCCTAACGACTGAGCCGGGAGCGCATGCGACCGCCGAAGGAGCGCCGTAAAGAGCAAACATGAAATTAGAAGGCACCTACACCATTCCCGCCCCGCTCGATGCCGTCTGGCGCAACCTGATGGACCCCGCCATGCTGCAGCGTGCCATGCCCGGCTGCCAGTCGCTGGAAGAGAAGGCGCCCAATCAATATCGCGCCGTGCTCAAGGCGGGCGTCGGTCCGGTGAAAGGCACCTTTCACGGCGACATCACCATCGAAAACATCGTCCCCGAAAAAAGCTACACCCTGACTTCGCGCGCCAACTCCACCGCCGGTTTTGTCGAGGGCGTGGGCCGCGTCGAACTCGAGGGCAACGGCGACGGCGCCACCACTGTCCGTTTCAGCGGCGAGGCCAAGGTCGGCGGCATGCTCGCTTCCGTCGGCGGACGCCTGGTCGAAGCCGCCGCGCAAAAAAATATTCGCGACACCTTCGCCAACCTCGCGCGCGAGCTCAACGCCGCTGCCGACTCTGCCCGCCTCGCCTGATGCTGTCGTTTCCTGACCGCTTCAACGCCGCCGCTCACTTCATCGACCCGCACGCGCGCCTCCGCCCCGACAAAATTGCCATCGAGTGCGGCCACCTCCGCATCACCTACGGCTCGCTTGTCGCCCAGGTCAATCGCGTCGGCAACGCCCTGCGCGGCGCGCTCCGGGTTCGCATCGAGGAGCGCATCCTGCTGCTTCTTCTCGACACCCCCGAGTTCGCCGCCTGCTTCTTCGGCGCCATCAAGATCGGCGCCGTGCCCGTGCCGGTCAACACTTTGCTCCGCCCGCCCGATTACGAATACGTGCTCAACGACAGCCGCGCCCGCGTCGCCATCGTCAGCCCGGCCCTTCTGCCGCAGATCGAAGCCATTCCGCGCGGCAATCTCCCATTTCTCGAGCACGTGGTAGTTGTCGCTTCTGAAATTTCGAATGCTGTCATCCCGAACGAGGGGTCACGCCCGACCCGATCTTTAACCACTGTCATCCCGAGCGAGGCCGAACGCCCGACACATTCATTGAACGATGTCATCCCGAGCGAGGGCGCACACCCAGCGCAGCCTTTAATGTCTGTCATCCCGAGCGAGGGCGAACGCCCGAGTCGAGGGACCCCCACACCTTCTACCGTTCAAACCAGCTGCCCGCAGGCATTTCAATCCCCGATCTCGTACTCGCGATCTCATCCGCGAGCAAGCTCCCCACCCTCGACCCCGCGCCCACTCACAAAGACGACCCCGCCTTCTGGCTCTACTCCTCCGGCAGCACCGGACCGCCTAAAGCCTGCGTCCATTTGCAGCACGACATGGTCGTCACCTCCGAACTCTACGCGAAGCAAATTCTCCGCATCACCGAGAGCGACCGTTTCTTCAGCGCCGCCAAGCTGTTCTTCGCCTACGGCCTCGGCAACGCGCTCTATTTTCCGCTCGCGGTCGGCGGCACCAGCATTCTGCTCACCGGTCCGCCGCATCCCGACAAAGTCTTCGACATCATCGAGCGCCACCGTCCCACGCTCTTCTTCTCCGTCCCCTCCAATTACGCCGCGCTGCTGGCGCACCAGCGCACAGGCCGGGACTTCGACCTCTCCTCCATCCGCCACGGCATCTCCGCCGGCGAGTCGCTTCCGGCCGCCATATTCCAGCGCTTCAAGTCGCGCTTCGGCGTTGAAATTCTCGACGCCATCGGCTCCACCGAAGCTCTGCACATGTTCATCGCCAACCGTCCCGGCGCCGCTCGCCCCGGCTCCAGCGGCCAGCTTATTCCCGGCATGGACGCCCGCATTGTCGACGACGATGGCCATCCCGTTCCCGCCGGCGAGATCGGCAACCTTTATATAAGGAGCGACGCCGTCTGCTCCTGCTATTGGAACCAGCACGCGAAAACCCAGGACACCATCGACGGGCACTGGCTCCGCACCGGCGACAAGTACCGCCAGGATGTCGACGGCTATTTCTGGTACGCCGGACGCAGCGACGACATGCTGAAGGTCAGCGGCGTTTGGGTCAGTCCCGTGGAGATCGAATCCACGCTGCTCGATCATCCCGACGTTCTGGAAGCTGCGGTGGTCGGCCGCAAAGATCAGGACTCGCTCATTAAGCCCGTCGCCTACGTCGTTCTGCGCCACGACGTCGTGCCCGCCCCGGATCTCGCTTCCCAGCTTCAGGCATTCGTCGCCACTCGCATGGCATCGTACAAGCGCCCGCGCTGGGTCGAGTTCCTCCCCGCACTGCCCAAGACCGCAACCGGCAAAATCCAGCGCTTCAAATTGCGGCGCTGACTCCTGCAGCCCGAGCCCGAAGCCCGAAGCCTGACTCCTGACTCCTGACTCCTGAAGCCCGAAGCCCGAAGCCTGCAGCCTGAAGCCCGTGCCGCGCATTGCCCTGCGCTCTCGCACCAATTACCATGCCCTGATGATTGCTCTGGTCGCGATTGTGGGCGCGCTGATCGTGGCCGGGGTTCTGCTTGAGGCCTTCGAAACCATCGTTCTGCCTCGCCGCGTCACTCGCCGTTTTCGCCTGACCCGGGTTTTTTATCGCAACACCTGGGCGCCGTTTTCCGCCGTCGCGCGCCGCATCCACAACGTCAAGCGCCGCGAAGGCCTGCTCGCCCTCTACGGTCCCATGTCGCTGCTGTTCCTGATCGCCCTCTGGGCCGCGGGCATGGTGTTCGGCTTCGCGCTCTTGCAGTGGGCCGCCGGCTCCAATGTCGAAGGCTCTGGCCTGGGCCGCAGCTTTGCCGCCGACTTCTATTTCAGCGGCACCACGTTTTTCACCCTCGGCTTGGGCGACCTCACTCCGCACAGCACCGCGGCCCGCATGCTCACGGTCCTGGAATCCGGCTTGGGCCTTGGCTTTCTCGCCATGGTCGTCAGTTATCTGCCCGTGCTCTACCAGTCCTTCTCCCGCCGCGAGCTCAATGTTTCCTTGCTCGACGGCCGCGCCGGCACTCCGCCCACCGCCGCCGAGTTGCTCCGCCGCAACAGCGATCCCACCGACGGCAACCTGAAGGAGATCCTCCACGAATGGGAACACTCCGCCGCCGAGATGCTCGAGAGTCACATCTCCTATCCTGTCCTCGGATTCTTTCGCTCCCAGCATGACAACCAGTCCTGGGTCTCCGCCCTCACCGCCATCCTCGACGCCAGCGCGCTCTGCCAATCCGGATTGGCCGGCTCGCCCGTTCGCCAGGCGCAACTCACCTTTGCCATGGCGCGTCACGCCGTGGTCGACCTCGCGCAGGTGTACAACACCGCGCCGCAGAATCCGCCGGAACCCCGCTTGACCCCCGATTCGCTCGCCGTCTTGCGCGCGCAGCTGGCCGAGGTCGGCGTCGCTTGGTCCCTGACTCCGGAAGCGGAACAACGCCTCGCCCAATTGCGTAGCTTGTATGAGCCCTACGTCGCTGCCCTGGCGCGCTATCTGCTGGTTCCGCTGCCGCCCTGGTTCCGCCAGCCTCAGGCGCACGACAATTGGCGCACCAGCCGCTGGGGCGTGCCCGTCGCCGGCGCGGCCGATGTGCGCTCCAAGTTGTAAGCTGATCTGGTTTCATGAGTACGCGTTGGGCAATACGTAGCGGCAGCCGCCCTCGGCTGCCCAGGCCCCGAAGGGGCGAACACTGATGTCACGTAGCGGCTTCCGTCGGCGAGTAATTTAGGTTTTCATGACTGCATCTTCCATCTCCGCCCGCGATCTCACCCGCGAATACCGCATGGGCGAAACCCTCATTCGCGCCGTCAGCGGCCTTTCCCTCCAGATCGAAGGCGGCGCCTTCGTCGCGCTGCTGGGCGCCTCGGGCTCGGGGAAATCCACGCTCCTTAACCTGGTTGCCGGCCTCGACCGTCCCACCTCCGGTTCCATCGCCGTCGCCGGCCGCGACCTCGCCCAGATGTCAACCCAAGAGCTGGCGCGCTATCGCCGCTTCACCGTCGGCATGGTCTTCCAGGCTTTCAACCTGATTCCCAGCATGACCCTGCTGGAAAACGTCGAGCTGCCCATGCGCTTCGCCGAGGTCGACCGCGCCGACCGTGCCGAGCGCGCCCGTGAAGCCCTCGACCGTGTCGGACTCTCGGCGCGCGTCCTGCATCGTCCCGTCGAGCTCTCCGGCGGCGAGCAGCAACGCGCTTCCATTGCCCGCGCCCTGGTCAATCGCCCTTCCATCCTGCTTGCCGACGAGCCCACCGGCAATCTCGACAGCCGCACCGGCGAGGAGATCATGAATTACCTTCGTCAATGTCACCAGCAGCAAGGACTCACCGTCCTGCTGGTCACGCACGAGCGCGCCCTCGCCGACCGCTACGCGCAGCGCATTCTCACTCTCGCTGACGGACGCCTCCTCGACGACGTTCAGACTTGTGTGGCTCGGGTCTCTGACCCGAGTAGGAGCGCCTAAAGATGTAAACGCTGATATCACGTAGGGGCAGCCGCCCTCGGCTGCCCAAAGCCCCGAAGGGGCGAACGCTGGTAGCCCAGGACGTTAGTCCTGGGTACGTCATCAAAAGAATTTATCGAGTCCCGTAGGGACGGCACGAGCTAATAGATAATCGCTAATAGCTAACAGCTTGAATCATGAAACTCCACGACACCGTCGAACTCGCCGCGCGTAACCTCCGCGAATCCGTCCTGCGCAACTCCCTCACTACCATTGGAATCGCGGTCGGCGTCGCCTCGCTGGTCGCCATGCTCTCTCTCGGCATCGGCCTGCAGCAACTTGCCAATCGCCGCCTGACGCGCTCCGGCCTGTTCAACACCGTCTACGTGATGCCGCGCGACCTGGAGCGCGGGCCGCGCCGCGACCAGCCCGCCACGCCTGCCCGTCCCCTCGACGATGCCGCAATGGCCGACATTCAGCGCCTGGCCCACGTCGCCGAGGTTAATCCCGAGATCCGCTTCATGGCCGAAGTCCGCTACGGCGAGAAGTCCCGCTTCATCATGGTCGCGGCACTTCCGCCCTCCGCCCGCGAGCGCGAAGCCTTCGACGGCATGACCGGCAAGTTCTTCTCCTCCCCGCAAGCCGAAGAGGTCATCCTCGATTCCGATTTCGCCAAGCAGCTTGCGCCGGATCCCAAGTCGCTGGTTGGTCGAGACGTGGTGTTGCAGTATGCCGAGCGCGGCGCATCGTCACCGAAGGGAAGCGGCGAATCCGGCGCCATCGGCGAACTGATCGCCTCCGGCTTCTCCGTGGCCCGCCGCGAAAAGACCTTGCGCGTGGTCGGCATCGTCGACCGCGAGCCGGGCGCCGGCTTCGGCGCCATGGCCCGCGCCCGCGTCTTCGTGCCCACCGCGCTCGCCACCACCATGAACGTCATGCTCGGCGCCGACCTGCGCGAGATGGTGCGCACCTCCTATCGCGGGCGCGCTTACATGGCGCTCTCGGTGCACATCGACAAGCCCGCGCATGTGGAGCCCGCCGAAGAGGCCATCAAGAAGATGGGCTTCTCCACTTTCTCCCTGCTCGACGCCACCCGCAGCCTGCGCCGCTTCTTCACCATCCTCGACATGTTCCTCGGCATCTTCGGCAGCCTCGCGCTGGCCGTCGCGCTGCTGGGGATCATCAACACGCTGGTCATGGCCATCCTGGAACGGCGTCGCGAAATCGGCATCATGAAGGCCATCGGCGCGGACGACCGCGACATCAAGGCCCTGTTCTTCGCCGAGGCCGGCGTCATGGGCTTTCTCGGCGGCCTGGTCGGCGTGGGACTCGGATGGGCCATCGGCCGCGCCATCAACCTTGGCACCAACATCTATCTCCAGCGCCAGGACATGAAGCCCGAAACTTTCTGGTCGGTACCCTGGTGGCTGGTTGCGGCCGCCCTCGCCTTCTCCGTGATCGTCAGCCTCGGCTCGGGCATCTATCCCGCCTCCCACGCCGCCAAACTCGATCCCGTGCAGGCCCTGCGCTACGAATGATGGCAAGTCAGAAGTAAAAAGTAAGAAGTAACAAGTCAGAGTCAGAATGTCAGAATGGACTTATCGTCATGTCATCCTGAGCGAAGCGAAGGATCTGTGCATTTCCTCGGCTCCAAACAAATGCATAGATGCTCCGCCCGACACGCAAGCGTGCAGAACAGCGGGGAAGGATGCGAAGCTTCAGGTTCGCGAAGCCCCATACGCTCCTCGTTCCTGCCACCGATTCTGAGCTTGGCGAAGGGAAGGAGCGCGAGCCACACAACCTGAGCTGCCCAAGTGGCCATCCAAGCATTGCGTATTATTGAGAATTCAGGTTAGGGCCCGGTACGGGTTCTGGCTTGGAAGCTTGCCTTCATGCGCCACGGGGCGCTGGCTGCGAGATCGTCGCCACAACAAAATGCCTTCGCACATTTCATCTGTTGAATTTCTGCGCCTCCGCCCTGGGGGTGGGAAGTGAGCGTGTCGACCGTCCCCGTACCACCTGACGGCGAGCGTGCGTTCCAGTGCCTGGCCGGGGGCGGCCAAATGGGCGAACGGATGCGCTTGCTGGACTGGTCGAAAACCTCCCTCGGCCCTCTCAGTTCTTGGCCGCAGAGCTTGCGGACCAGCGTCAGCATCTGCTTGAACTCAGCATTCGCGATCTTGGTCTGGTGGGGCCCGGACCTGGTCATGCTCTATAACGATGCCTATTCGGCGCTGGTTTCGAACAAGCATCCCAAGGCATTGGGTTCGCCGGGCAAGGAAGTCTTCCCTGAAATCTGGGACACCATCGGGCCCATGCTCGCCGCGGTCATGCTGCGCGGAGAGGCGGTGCGGGCCGACGACCTGCTGCTCTCGCTGCAGCGCAACGGCTATGCCGAGGAGTGTTACTTCACCTTTAGCTACAGTCCCATCCTGGATGAGTCGGGCGAAGTGGGCGGCGTGTTCACGCCGGTGCAGGAGACGACGGAGCGCGTCATCGGCGAGCGTCGCCTGCGCACCCTGAGCCGCCTGGCGGCGGTGCGGGCGGGCAAGGCGGGCAGCGCGGAAGAGGCGTGTTGGGGGCTTGCGGTAGCGATGGGCGAAAATGCCGCCGACCTGCCTTACGCCGCGATCTATCTCTTTAACCCCGGCGGTAACACGGCGCGGCGGGTGGCGCTGGCCGGGCGAGCGGAAAGCAGGGTGCCGCCTACCGTCGACGAGGCTGCCCGCTGGCCTCCCGTGCAGGCGATCCTGGAGGGCGCGCCGATCGTCGAATGCCAGCCGGCGGGAAATGTTGGCGCGGCATCGCCTGGGGAGCAGACCCTGGACCAGTGCGTCGCTTTGCCGCTGCCGCAATCCGGCGGCGGAAAGCCGAAAGGCTTTGTGGTGGTCGGGCTCAACCCTCATAAGCGGCTCGATCCCAGCTATCGCTCCTTCATCTCCCTGGTCGCCGGTCACATCGCTGCCGCGGTGGCCGACGCTGAAGCCTCCGAGCAGGAGCGCAAACGCATTGCGGCGCTGGCGGAACTCGACCGCGCCAAGACCGCCTTTTTTTCCAATGTCAGCCACGAATTTCGCACCCCGCTCACCCTGATGCTCGGCCCGCTGGAGGCAATGATGGAGCGGAGCGGGCCCGCCATCACCGTGCAAGCGGATGAGCTTTCGTTGGTGCACCGCAACGGCATGCGGCTGCTCAAACTTGTGAACACATTGCTCGACTTCGCGCGCATCGAAGCCGGGCGGGTGGAGGCAGTGTACGAGCCGGTGGACCTGGCCACCTTGACGGCGGACACGGCGAGCGCCTTCCGCTCCGCCATGGAGCAAGCCGGACTGAAGTTCGTCATCGATTGCCCGCCCCTGCCCGAGCCCGCTTTTGTCGATCGCGACATGTGGGAAAAGATCGTCCTGAACCTGCTGTCGAATGCCTTCAAGTACACCCTGGCCGGCACGGTGGCGGTGCGGACCCGCGCTGCCCAGGGCCGCCTGGAGCTGCGCGTGGAAGACACCGGCGCGGGCATTCCTCCGGCGGAACTGCCCAAGGTGTTTGACCGCTTCCATCGCGTGGAGGGCGCGCACGGGCGCACCCACGAAGGCACCGGCATCGGGCTCTCACTCGTGCACGAGCTGGTCAAGCTGCATGGCGGCACGGTGCGGGTGGAGAGTGAAGTGGGCCGTGGCAGCACGTTCATCGTTTCCATCCCGCAAGGTAGCGCGCATCTGCCCGCGGAGCGGCTGCGGTCGGTCCGCATGCTGAGCTCGACCGGAGTGGCGGCGTCGGCGTACGTCGACGAAGCGCTACGCTGGCTGCCGGAGAAGGAGCGCGCGCCCCAGCCTTTGCCGGTCTTCGCGTCCGATTCGGTGCAGGCGCCGCACGCTGAACCATCCACCGGGCGAATTCTGCTGGCCGACGACAACGCGGACATGCGCGCCTATGTCGAGCGCCTGCTCGGTCCCTACTACGAGGTGGAAGTCGTGTCCAACGGCGCCGAGGCCTTGGCGGCGGCGCACCGCCATCCTCCTGACCTGGTGCTGACCGACGTCATGATGCCGGAGCTGGACGGCTTCGCTTTGTTGCGCGAACTTCGGGCCAGGGAATCCACCAGCACCATCCCGGTGATCCTGCTGTCGGCGCGTGCCGGAGAAGACGCCCGCGTGGAGGGTTTGCAGGCGGGCGCCGACGATTACATCGTGAAGCCGTTCACCGCGCGCGAACTGCTGGCGCGCGTGGGTGCGCACCTGGCCATGACCAGGTTGCGGCACGAAGCCGCGGAACGCGAGCACCGGTTGCGCGCTGAGGTGGCCGAAACCCTGCGCCGGTCCGAAAAGCTGGCCGTAGCCGGCCGCATGGCGGCGACGGTGGCGCATGAACTGAACAATCCGCTCACCATCGCCATCAACCTTCTGTATCTCGCGCAGCGGGAGAACGACAGCGACAAGCGGTGCGGCCAACTCGAGAGCGCGGAGCGGGAGTTGAAGCGCGTCGCCAGGCTGGCCAACCGGACTCTCAGCTTTTACCGCGGCGGCCAGCAGAAGGAAGCCGTTGCCATTGCCGCGCTGATCGAGGAGGTGGCCGGCATTTTTGAGCCCGTGTGCCGGGCCAAGAATACGCACGTGGAGTGTATGGGAGACCCGGAGCTGGCGGTTTTCGGCAGCAAAGACGAAGTCACGCAGGTAATCATGAACCTGCTGTCCAATGCCGTGGATGCGGTCGAAAGCAACGGTGCCATCCGCGTCCGCTGGAAGCAGGTGCGCGATTGGCGCACAGGCAATGCCATGGCGGCGGTGGTGGTGGCCGATTCCGGGCCGGGGATCAGGGACGACCACCTCGCCAGGATGTTCGAGCCGTTTTTTACGACCAAGCAAAACAGCGGCACCGGCCTGGGTCTGTGGATCGTCCAGGAGATCGTACAGAAGCACGGCGGCTCCATTCGGGTGCGGACCCGCGCCCACGGCCCTCGCACGGGCACGGTCATCGTGGTGCGACTGCCGCAAGCGCCCGCGGAGCAGCGGCCGGCGGTCAACGCCGCCTAGCCCCCGGTTTTGGCGGAGCGCCGCTGCCGGAGAAGTTCTTCCACTTTCTTCAGCAATTCTGGCGGCGGCACGGGCTTGGTCAGGCACTCAAAATCGTAACCGCGCTGCCGGGCGTCCTGCAGATACTGGGCGGTTGCGGCCTGGCCGGAGATCAGCAGAATTCCTGTCCCGGGCATGCTCTCCGCCACCAGAATGGCCAGTTCGATGCCGTTGCGTTCCGGCATGACCACGTCGCTGATGATCAGGTCAGGGTGGAAGGAACGGGCGCTTTCATAGCCGAGCACGCCGTCGGGAGCGACTTCGACCTGGTATTGCTGAAGGCGCAGAATGGCGCCCAGGGTTTCGCGAATCCCCGGTTCGTCGTCGACCACCAAAATTCGCTCGCGCAGACCTCACCTCTTCTCGCAACGCGGTGCGGCACTGGTTTTAACGTTGCACAGGTGGGCAGGTCAAGAGGGTGCCGAAGTTTTACTCGCAAGACCGGTCAACCGCAAAGAAATGCATCCTGCGCGCCACAACAGAATCTGAAAACTTCACCATGCGACTTGCTCCCATCGCCCTCACCGTTCTGGCGCTTGCGCTCTCTTCCGCCGCCCAGGAACATCATCACGATCACAACGCCATGAATGCCCGCGGCGAGAAGGCCATGGGCTTTTCCCAGACCGCCACCACCCATCACTTCCGCCTCCTGCCCGACGGCGGCTTCGTGCAGGTCGAGGCCAACGATGCCGGCGACACCATGGACCGCGACCACATCCGCATGCACCTGCGGATGCAGGCGAAAAAATTCGCTGCCGGCGATTTCGGCGCGCCCGAGTTGACCCACAACCGCGTTCCCCCTGGCGTGCCCGAGATGCAGAAGCTGAAGTCTTCAATCCGCTATCGGTACGAGGAACTCGATCGCGGCGGGCGCTTGCGCATCACCAGCAAAGACCCGGCCGCGGTTGCCGCCATTCACGACTTCCTCAAATTCCAGATCGAGGACCACCAGACCGGCGATCCGACCGTCGTGAAGGCAGAGCCCTGACGCACACCCGCTTCCCAAATCAGGAATTCACCGGAAGATATTTCCGCCTCGATCACAGACAAACCCTTGACAGCCGCTTACCATGAACCTGGTGCGAATTTGCACAGGGTGGCGTGTCTCCACCCTTCGTCGTTAGATATTTGACAACCTGGAATGCCCGCAATTGCTCCTCATTTCGTCCTTGTTTTTCCCGCCGCAACCCCCAGGTTACCTGCAGGTATCCCTCGGTTACTGGGCCGGTATTCCGTAGCTAAGTTGCTGGTTCTACTGGACTGGTTCCGGTGGAAGGGGGGAGGGGGGTACCCTCCGTCTAAGGTTTATCAACCAGTAATGAATAGGAGTTTTTCAGCAGCCTTTTAGTTCGCCAGCTTTACCCACCACTTCAGAAGGTAGGCGGGCTCAGATCGGGGATTGAGCTCCCAGCGACTTGGAGCGATTACGATGCGGTCTTGCGTAGGGTTCAGCCAGGCGCCCCACCAACTGAAGGTGCTGTTCGCCATGATCCCATGTCTGCAAAGCGACATCAGGAACAGGTCTTCGTGTTCGCGTCCCGGGCGGTGGCGGTCGCCGGGGGCATTGTGGTCCACAAATGTTGTTGCCGCGCCAACGTCGAGGTTCCGCTTGGCCCATTCCGGTTCGTCGGAAAAAACGAAAAAATGCGGCTCCGAGACGCGTTCGAGCACATAAGCGAAAGCAGCGCGGTAGTACTGTGTCTCCAAGCTCACCATTTGGGCAGCGGTTTCGGAATCGTTGACGAAGTCTCCTCGACGGACATGGAGAAAGACGCTTTCCGTCTTGGCGATCCGCTCGGCGAGGCGGCTCGTCGCATCGCTGATTGGGTGGCGAAGGGTTAATTCTCGCCGAATGATCGATTCAATCGGCTTGAAGTATTGCTCGTTCCCCCAGTAGCCGATGACGAGGCAGGACCCCAAGGATTCATTCAGGACGTGAGGATCGAAGGGAATCTCGCGCTCAATCAGCATGGCCCGGCGGAAGTAAGGCTTCTCGGGATGCAACCGAAGATCAATGCGGTGTCGAACTTTGAGGGCCAGCACCTCAGCCCTGGACGCGAAGTCTTCGGGGATGTTCCAGGCGCCGAGAGAGTAGGAGCGCTTGGCGTCGCGGGCCACTACGCTGCGGTCCAGTTTCAGCGCAACTCCGCGCAATTGGGCAAGGGTACGGGCACAACAATATTGAAAGAGCTGATTGCCAAGCCCGCCTGTCAGATGACCTACGATCATGGGATGGCACGCGGCATTGCTCCAGGCTGAGGCTGCGGCGGCTAGGCCCGCAGGGAGGGGAAGATGCGGAAAATGTCGTTTTCCAACTCCACACTCCAACCGGGACGATGACTTTCAATCATGGTGTGCAAGGCCGCTGCCGACAAGTAACCGTTGTTGCCGTCGAACACGCGTGCATCGTCGATCAGAATAATCGGTCGCTTCTGCGCCGCCAAAATGATTTCCAGTTCCTCGGCAACCGGTGAGTCAACTTCCGCCCGTCCCGTGATTCCTCCGGAGTAATGCGCGTCGAGCCAGAACAGTGTCGGTTCTTCGATTGCGGGCAGAATACGCCGCAGGATTTCACGACTGTCGCCGTTGTACACGTGAACGCGCGGATCGGAGCGGAATTTCGCGCTCGCGAGTGCCGCGAGCTGGGTCCCCAACTCGATGGTATGCACCTGCGAGAAGTACTTGGCGACCGCCGCTACCATCTCGCCCTGGAAGGTACCGGTCTCGACCAGCGTAGTCGCGCCGAACCTCGCGGCAAATTGCCTTACCACCCGCTGTTTGTACGCGTGCGGAGGAGGAATGGGACATCCGGCCCGCCGCCAGCTGTACACGATTTGCGTATCGCGAAATGTGCGCCAGATGGGACGGATAACAGGCGCTGACAACACTCGATACGCCGCGCCTCGAAGCGAGGTGGACTCCATAACATCATTCCTCCCGGACTCTCGCGGTCCGTGGCAACAGCGGAAATTTCGACAAATATAGCACGAGGCCGCGGCGGCCCCGGCCGGAGAAGAATCGATTCGGGTTCACCGATTCTCGCTTACAACGCGCCCATACACTGACAGGTAGGCCTCGGTCATCGCGTCCACGGAATGGCGAGTCCTCGCCCTTTCGCGTGCTGCGCAGCCCAGGCGCGTGGACAACTCGGCAGAGTCGAACGCGCGCACGACGGCGTTCTCGAAAGCCTCCACATCGCGAGGTGGAACCAGCAGCCCATCCACCTCGTGAGTCACGACCTCGCGATTGGCCGCGATGTCGGTGGCGATGATGGCGTTTCCCGCGGCCATCGCCTCCAGCAGCGAGTTGGACATGCCTTCGGTGGATGTCGGCAGGACGAACAAATCTGCCGCCAGCAGGTATTCGGTCACGTTCGAGACGTGGCCGAGGAAGCGAACTGAATTTTCGATTCCAAGCACCCTCTGCTGCTGCCGCAATTGCGACTCGACATTGCGGAACGCGCCGCCTCCGCCGGCCAACAAGAGCTGCGCTTTTTCGTAACGTTGCGCGACTCGCGCCCAGGCCTGCAGCAGCACATCCAGGTTTTTTTCGCTGCTCAGCCGTCCCGAGTAAATGGCGATGCGCCGGCCGTCCAGCCCGAGCTTGAGGCGGTACCGCGCGCGGGTTTCCGGGTTGCTTGCGCTCTCTTCGGGTATGACGACCGCATTCGGAACCATGGTGATCCGCTCGGCCGGCACGCCCAGCGAATTGATTTCCGTCGCCATCAGTTCGGTGAGCGCGACCCAGTGGTCAACGTTTTTCAATTGGCGAAGACGCAATGATGAAAACGCCATCCGGCGCAAATCGGCCACCTCGCCAAGATCTCCGGTGGAGCTGACGCGCACGATCACCGGTTTTTTCACCAGTGGCTTTGCGGCCAGGGCGGCGATTGCCGGCCCAAACATCTGCTGGCAATGAACTACTTCGTAGGCATCCCGGTTCCGGACCAGCCAGGCAAGGGAATCCGCCAGGTACGCGGCTGAATTCATGACGCGAAATTCCCTGCGCCACACGGGTGAGCGATGAATCCGGATTGCGTCTCGGATTTCGTTGCGAGGCAGGTGGAAGTAGTTGCGGGTGCAGACCGACGCGGAGACTCCGCGCGACGCCAATCCTCGCAGCAGCCGGAGCGACTGCGCTTGCACTCCGCCGGTCGGTGAATCGATGTCGGCGACCAGCATGCAAATCCCGCGAACGACAGGGTTTCGATTTTCCGGCACGGGAGGATTCACCAGGTTGGTCGCGGGTAAGGGCACGAACCAAGGTTACAATGGCGTCAGCTCGAATCTCAAAAGAGAAATTTCAGTACAATATTGCCGCGACATGATCCGCCAACCACGGCTCGAAATTCCCGCCGGCCGGGAAATACGCCCTTGACCTCGCCACCGCAAGTGTCACCGCCGCCATCGGGGTTGCATCCAGAGGGGCAAGGCGATGGGCCGATGACGCGCGCTGCCGCCCACAAGAAACTCAAGGTCGTACGCGCTGTCGCCCGCCTGAACATCGGCGGCCCCGCCATCCATACCTGTTACCTTCACCAGAAACTTTATCCGGAATTCGAAACCATTCTCGCCGTTGGCCGCCTGGACAAAGGCGAGGGTGACATGAGTTATCTGCTGGAGAGCGATCGTGGCGTGGTCTGGGTCAGTTCGATGTCGCGCCAGGTGCGGCTGCTTTCCGACCTGGCGACCTTGGTCCGTTTATGGCGTCTGCTGCGCCGTGAGCGTCCCGACATTGTGCATACGCATACGGCAAAAGCCGGCGCCTTGGGACGAATAGCCGCGCTGCTGGCCGGTGTGCCCATCGTGGTCCACACCTATCACGGCCATATTTTCCGCGGAGGCTATTTTGACGCCGGCTTCACACGCCTGTTCCTCACCATCGAGCGACTGCTGAATCGCTTTACCACGCAGATTGTCACCGTGTCAGAGTCGCAGGCGCGAGAATTGGCGGAGGAATTCAGAGTTGCGCCGCGGAGCCGGATTGCGGTGATTTCGAATGGCTTTGATTTTTCGCGCTTCCCTGATCACGCCGGCCGCGCTGCTCTGCGTCGCGAGTGGAACATCGCTGACGAGCAGACGCTGGTGGTATGGGCAGGCCGGATGGTGCCGGTGAAGAACGTGGAACTCCTGGCTCAGGTGGCAGGTTTGGCGCGCGAGCGAAAGGACGTCAGGTTTGTCATCGTGGGCGACGGGGCGGAGCGTCCCAAGCTTGAAGCCGCGCTTGCCGGTTGCGAAAACGTTCGCCTGGTGGGATGGGCGAGAGACATGGCGGCGGTATGGAGCGCGGCGGATATAGCGTTGCTGACCTCGCGCAACGAGGGTACCCCCAGCAGCTTGATTGAAGCCATGGCCGCCGGCAAACCCTTCGTCACCACCCCGGTGGGCGGGGTGATTGATTTATTCGCATGCCCGGCGCAGCCGCTCAACGGAGAGTCCCTCCACTGCGGCAATGGGTTGACTTTCGAGGCGCCCGCGGAGGCGATGCAAGCGATCAATCTTCTGGCGGCAAATCCGGAACTGCGGCGCGAGCTCGGAGAAAAGGGAAGGGCTTTGGTGCTGCAGCGGTATTCTGCCGACCGGCTGCTCGGCGACATGCGACGGCTTTACTACGACTTGGCCGCCAGGTCAGAATGGCGCGCCGCATCGCTGCCAACCCATGCCGTGAGTCACGCCGAGGGGCTTCGCGAGGAGCCATAAGACACAACAGAACAAAGCGAGTTTTCAACAGGGTGGGTGGAAAATCGCGTGCTAAGATTACGATCAGCAGCTCCGCCCAGGGCGGACATCTCAAACCATCTCCAGCCAACATGTCGGGAGTGTGAATGGAAGCGCAAGGACTGAGACCGGTCAGTCTAGTGCCGGCCGGCCAGGAGAACGCCATTGATGGGCGACGCCTGATGGCACCGCCGCACAGCGACGTTATCTCCACCATGACGATTATCGACTACTGGCGCATCTTGTTGAAACGCGCCTGGTTGATCATCACCGCGACCATCATCGCGCTGGCGGCCAGTATCATTATCACGGCGCGCACGACGCCGATTTACGAAGCGGTAGCGCGCATCAGCATTGGGGCCAACAACTCGGTCCAGATGCTCGGCCTGAAAGACATGAATGGCCAGAGCGCCGAGGAATACGACTATACGGTTTCGCTGGAAACTCAGTCCAAGATTCTGCAAAGCGATGCGATGGCCTTGCAGACGGCGCGTGATATGCATCTTGAGCGGAGGGTGGGCATTGCCCCGGCGGCCGCGAACGCCGCACCGGTCGCCGATGTCAAAGCCGACGCGCGCCTGATTACCGCCATCAAGGGCGGTTTGCGTGTAGCGCAGGTGCCGAATACCCGCCTGCTGGAAATTCACTTCCACAGCCCGGACCCGAAATTTGCCGCTGACGCCACCAACGCGCTGATCAATACCTACCAGGAACGGAACATTAAGACGCAATACGACTCCACGATGCAGGCGGCAAACTGGCTGGGCGGCCAACTTGCCGACCTCCAGATTCGGGTGGAGAGCTCACAGGAAAAACTGGTCCAGTATCAGCGGGAGCACGAGATCCTGGGGGCGGACGACAAGAACAACATCATCACCGTCAAGCTGGAGGCTCTGAACCGGGAATTGAGTTCAGCCGAGTCCGACCGCATCCAGAAACAGGCGATGTACGAGTGGTCTGCCCGGGAGGTGCCGGAAACGCCGCTCGATAGTAAAGATGGTAAAACCGGGTCCGATGCTCTCTCCAAACTGCACGCCGATGAAACTGCGCTGAAGATGCAGATCGCGCAAGCCAGCGTGCGATTCGGTCCCAACCATCCTAAGGTCCAAGAACTCAACAACCAGCTCGAGGAGTTGTCGAAGGCAATCAGCGCGGAAAAACAGAAAATGGTCGTCCGCCTGCGCAACGACTATCTGGCGGCGCAGCAACGGGAAAAGATGCTGCGGGATGCCTTCGAGCAGCAGAAACAAGAGGCCAACAAGCTCAACCAGAGCGCGATCGAATACAACGTCTTGAAGCACGACGCGGACTCCAACCGCCAGCTATATGACAGCTTGCTGCAGAAACTGAAGGAAGCCGGCTTGGCGGCGGGCCTGCGATCCAGCAACGTGAGCATCGTTGATCCAGCGCGCGTGCCGCAAGCGCCGATTATCCCCAACCGCCAGCGTAACCTGTCGTTCGGGCTGTTGCTGGGCCTGGTCAGCGGCGTGCTTCTCGCTTTCGGTTTAGAGGCGATGGACAACACTGTGTCGACGGGGGAAATTGCGGAATTGTCCACCGGGCTGCCCTGCCTGGGCATGGTGCCGTATTCCGATTCCACGTTGAGCCTGGGCCGGGCGAAGAGCTTGGGCAAGCGACTCACGGCCGGCGCTCCCACGCTGCTGCAACCTGGGGAGTTGCCACAATTGACCACGATCGTGAAACCGCGCTCCCAGTCGTCGGAGGCATACCGCTCGTTGCGCACCGCGATCTTACTGTCGTGTCCTGGACATGCTCCCAAGGTCCTGCTGGTCGGCAGTTCGCTGCCGCAGGAAGGCAAGACCACCACCAGCATTAACCTGGCGGTGGTGCTGGCACAGCAGGGCCGTCGCGTTCTGCTGGTCGATGCCGATCTGCGTCGCCCCGCCGTCCATCGCTCGTTTGGTTTGGCGTCGGCGCCCGGGCTCAGCGAAGCGCTGGCTGGGCATGAGCAGGTGGAAAACATCGTTCACGTCAGCCCTGCGCTGCCCACTCTGTTCATCGTGCCGGCAGGATCCACGCCGCCCCATCCGGCCGAACTACTGGGCTCGTTCGTGTTTACCAACCTCTTGCAGAAGTGGCGCAGTGAATACGACCACATTGTGATTGATACGCCACCGATGTTGACCGTCACTGACGCGGTTTTGCTGTCCGCGGTTTCGGATTCGGTGGTGATCATAGCCCGGGCGGGCAAGACCACTCGGGCGGCGCTTCGCCGCTCCTACGCGCTGCTCGGACAAGTGCAGGCCAACGTTCTCGGAGTTGTGATTAACGCCGTCAATCTGAATTCCCCCGACTATCATTATTCCTATTACTACGGCACCAAAGGTTACGGGGATTACTATCACGAGGAGTGACCCCATGCGGTGTGATGGGGATCCGAGAGCCGCCGGTTCTTTTCCTGCATGAAGGGTTACAAACCACAATTGATGGAGGCAGCCCTGTCTCCCCGGCGGAAGCTGGTGCTTCTGCTGGCCGGTTATGGCTTTGTGGCGGTATTTTTGTTCGCCATCACTCTCTCCTATGCCGCTTATCGCGGGTCGCGGAAGCTGGACAAGACCCACTTGGAGCGTGCCGTCCGATGGAACCCGCTGGAGGCGGAATTCCGCGTCCAGGCCGGTCGAAGGTCACTGCTGGTTGACAACGATGCGAATCGCGCGGCGTGGTGGTTCGAATCCGCGGTGCGCCTCAATCCATACGTAGGAAGATACTGGCTGGACTTGGCCACCGCGAGGCTCGAACTCGGCGATAACGCCGGAGAACTTGCGGCGGTGCGCAGGGCTGCCGCCGTGGAGCCGACCTCGCCCGAAATTGCCTGGGAAGCCGCCACCCACCTGATCGTCAGTGGGCATGATCGCCTGGCGCTGCAGACCTTTCGCACCCTTCTGATCAGTGCTCCTGGGGAGTACGACCGCGTGGTGGAGTTGTGCTGGCGGGCGCTCCACGATTCCCGCCGCATCCTCCAGGAAGTGCTTCCGCGGAAGCAGGCGGCGTACCTGAGCTTGCTGCGACAACTCATCAGTGTGGGCGCATTTGAAGACGCGGACGCAGTTTGGAGCGCCATCGTGGACCTTGCCCAGCCCATCCCACTGCAGCCAGGATTGACCTACGTTGACGAGCTGATTCTGCGGAAGAAAGTCGGCGAAGCCGAGGCCGCCTGGAAATCGCTGCTTACGCTGAACCCGGCGCTACGCGGATATCACGACGACGAGAACCTGATCACCAACTGGCGCTGGGAGCAGCCTCTGCTGAACGATGGCTTCGACTGGCGTTTCCCCGCTGCCGGCGGGGCAGTGGAGTTTTCTCTCGATTCCAACGAGTCGCGCACCGGCTCCGCTTCACTGCTTCTGAGCTTTCGCGGGGAGAAGGTCGGCGACACCGGCCTTTACCAGGTGGTCCCGGTGCGGCCGGGCAGCTCCTACGCCTTCCTCGCTACCGTAAAATCCGAGGAACTCGCCACCGCAATGCCGCTACGGTTCGAATTCCACGATGCGTACACCGGGGCGCTCGCCACGACCGCCGGCTCGATCAGCGGTACGAGCGGTGGATGGGTCAAGATTACTGAGACAATTCGCGCCGGCCCGCAGTCACGCCTGTTGAAGGTTGGGGTGGGGCAAGCAGCGGCAAGCCATGTCCGTGGGAAGCTTTGGATTGACTACGTGGAAATCAAATCTTCAGGGCCCAATGGCAGTCGTTGAATCGATCGTCGAGCGCACCGCCACAGCTTCTTCCAGCGCGTGGTCAACTCTGCTTGCCGGCGGCATTGCCCTGACGATTTTCGGGGCATCGCTGGCGTTCGGAGCAACCCAGCCATGGTCCGTCTACACCTGCGAGGTGGCTTTCGGACTTCTCTTCCTGGGTTCCTGGACGCGCATGGTGGTGCGTTCCGATTTCACGGCGCTGCGCAATCCGCTGTTTGCGCCCATGCTGCTGTTTGCCGCTGTCGTGGTCATCCAAATCAGCTTCCATCGCACCGCCTATGCCGCCGCGACCGTAGCCGAAAGCTTGCGATATGTCGGCTACCTATGTCTTTTTGTTGCCGCGACCGACAGTTTGCGCAGCCGCGTGGTTTGCCATCGGTTCCTCTCCGCACTGGTGATTTTTGGTGCGGCGCTGTCGGTTGAGGCGATCGCCCAGGACTTGAGTTCACCGGGAAAGATTTATTGGCGCATCGCCGTCCCGGCCAGCGGCACGGTGTTTGGGCCGTACGCGAGCCATGGCCTGTTCGCCGGCTTCATGGAACTGGTGGCCGGCGTTGCGCTGGTGAAATGGCTGATGACCCCACGCACGGAGCCGCGCTGGCTGCTGTGGGGATTTTGCGCGTTGCTCACCTCGAGTTCCATTGTCCTGTCTCGCTCCCGCGCCGGCATGATAGCCCTGGTCTGCGAGATTGCCTTGGTGGGATTGTTGCTGGTGCGCCGCTCCGGCCGTTCATCGCGAATGCTGATCGTGATTTTCGCGGTGCTAATTCTGTGCACTTCGGCCTGGTTAGGGTCGGCGCCGCTGATGCACCGGGCGGCCACGGTTTTCGACGCTTTCAACAACGACGTGAACGGGCACCGACTTACCATTGCTGCCGATGGTTTGCGGATGTTTCGGGCCAAGCCGCTTCTGGGCTGGGGCTTGGATGTGTTTCCCGTCGTCTACCCGGGCTTCCGCAGCTTTGCCACCAACAATTTCATCAACGAGGCGCACAATGACTACGTGCAAGTGCTGGTGGAAACCGGGATCGCCGGAGCGGCGGCGGTGGCGCTATTCATCATCCTGTTGTACGGGACGGGGCTGAAGCGCCTGGATTGGCGGCCCGGCTCTGCGATGCGCTGGCAGACGGCAGCCGCGCTGGTCGGCTGCACCGGTATGCTCGTTCATAACATCTTCGATTTTAACTTCCACATCGTGGGCAATGCCGCGCTGTTTTACGTGCTGGCAGCGATCGCCACCGCCCCTGCGGACCCGGAACCGAGGTTGGCTTGGCGCCCTCGTAAACGACGCCCGCCAGACATAGTGGATTTCACCGCAGAGGCGGAGTAGATTTCGGGGCGGATTCGGGGGCTTGCGGCGTAGATTCGGAATCCTGCCTTTTCCTTCTCGTGGCCTGACTCGGATCGTTCTCCCATTCTCGTGCAGGGAGCACTAAGGCAGGAAATGAGAGATATCGGCGGTTGCACCGATGGCAACGGAACGCGCGTACCGGCAATATCCGTAACACATAGCGTTCCCAAACTCCGCGGCGCCGTGACTTGCGGAGCTTACCTCCACATCCAGGACACGAGATGAAGTTATAGGAGAGCAATTTCACCCGTCTTTCACTGGATGGTACTCGAAGTTGGTTGCAAAGCGCAAAAAGGAAGGCGGCCAATTGAGCCGCCTTCCTTATTTCTTGTAACCTTGTAACGACCTAGCAAAAACTCACAATCTCTTGCGTTTCAGGCCTGCCAAGCCGATCAGGCCGCTGCCCAGCAAAAGCATCGATCCGGGCTCTGGCGTGATGATCGGGTCAACCACCGAAATGCCCCCGATTACCGGTCCCCAAGCCGACTGGGTCAAACTGGTAAAGGTCAGCGTAGTCGGAGTCGTGTCGATCAGGATGTTGCTGATCGTGATCAGCTGCCAGTTCATGTTGTCGTGGGTGGAACCGGTGGTGTCGATGGAGAAAATCCAGCTGTCTGACCCAAACGTTACTTCAACCGTCTTGACCCCGGCAACATCCGGGTTGCCGGACAAGTAAAAGCTGATGGTCCAATATGATCCTGCAGGGCTGGTGTTGAGCACCTGGCTGGTTAAGCCGGCGCTGTTCCCACTGAGGTCCACCGAATTCCCGCCAGATGGAGGCGCTTGCCAGTAGGAACCTATCACGTCCACGCCGCCAGCACCGGAAACCGTCCACCCAGGAAGAGCAGTCGAGCCGCTATAAAGGTGGACAGCGCCTCCAATGTCATAACCCATCTGGAACGTTCCATTATTTACGATGTTGGTGGTCGTGTCACCGAACGCGGCTGGCGCGATGGTCACGATGGTTACCAAGAGCGCTATAGCCAGTAATTTTCGCATCCGAACCCCCAGGACCTCTTGCCGAGTCTCTAACGTCGCCATTGCTAGTGCAATCGCAATTCCAGAGTCCGCCACGGAAAGCACCCAACAGATCAACAGTTTAGAGAGTGGGATTAAGAGAGGTTTTCTAATACATGCAAGTTCTTGCAGCT
Source organism: Terriglobia bacterium (assembly GCA_963797035.1). Classification (GTDB taxonomy): domain Bacteria; phylum Acidobacteriota; class Terriglobia; order Terriglobales; family Acidobacteriaceae; genus JAIQGF01. The sequence continues at coordinate 847,126 of CAWCOC010000010.1, read as the reverse complement.
GTGGAGATCAACTTTCCTTTTGAAGGCGGCGTTGTCGCTCGGCTGTTCTTCGCGTGGCGTAATCACCCCCACGTTACCTTGGTCACTGTCGCGGGATTGTTGCCCGCTCCGGCTGCAAATCAGAGGCCGATAGAATTCCGCATGGGCTCGCCGTTAATAACAGCGCGGGGGTTTTCGTCGACGAGCGCGGCGGCGACCGTGGCGCCGAATTTGCGACTGACCAGGTCGCGGGCGGCTGACAAGATGGGGGGGCGCTGGCGGAGATTGTGCGAATCCGTGGCCAGGATGTGAGCCGCACCGTGCTCGATCAGCCAGTGCGCAAAGTTCTTCGCGGTCCGGCCCCATTTGCCGGTGACCGAGGACGCGGTCACCTGCACCACGCATCCCGCCTGGACCCATTCGAATACGCGCTCGGGATTTCTTGCCAGCAGAGGATTGCGCTCCGGATGAGTAATGACCGGCCGCAATCCAGCCCGGATGAGCCCCACCAGTTCGTGGTTGATCGCCGGCGGGATCGAGTAGTCGCTCAGTTCGACCAGCAGATAAGGGGTGGTTTCGATGGTGTAGTCGTCGGGATTCTCCGCCAGGCTGTCCAGGTTGTCGTAGGAGAAGTGGAAATCACATCCCAGGCTGAGCGTGGGGCTGGACCCGACGCGGGCGCGCAACTCTTGCAGGATGCCGCACAGGCGCGCTCGTTTGTAGGTAAACTCGTGGTTGGCATGCGGCGTCGCGACCATGTGCTCGATGCCGTCTTCCGCGGCCATGCGGCACATGTCCACCGCCATCTCCCAGGAGCGGGCGCCGTCGTCCACCTCGGGAAGGATGTGGCTATGGATGTCAACCATCGGTGCTTTCATTTAAGCAGATTCGTGGTCGTACTCCAAGATGCAAGGCGCTGGATCGAAGCGGAATTATCCGGGTGACGGCTTCGGCAACTTCACAGCCTTTATCCGCAGCGGCTTCTCGTTTGCGGTGGGGCTGCTCCCCGGGTGACCGTGATTGACCCAAAAATGCAATTTCTTGCAGTCGGGCAAGCCGTATCAGCTCGCCATCTCTCGTAAGTAGATGGAAAATCTAGACGGCCTCTTCGATCTATGTGGAACGGCAATTGCTGTTTCGAAGGTGCGTTTGGTCCCTGCGCACCCGGTGCGTGGTGGGCAGAGTATGCGGCCGCATGGGGGATGTGGCTGCTAAAGAAGGAAGGCGGCGAAAGCCGCCTTTCTTTTTATCGCGTCACGATGCTTACCGTTCTGCCGTGTCGCTGTTCTGCTTCGTATCCGTGCGCAGGTTGGTCAGCTAGGCTGAAGCGGAATTCGGACGCTCTGTGAGCCGATACCAATCCACCGTCTGCCGCAATCCTTCCTCGACCATGACCGAGGGATCGTACCCGATGGCTTCTCGAATCTTGGCGATGTCAGAGAGAGAGTGCTTGATATCGCCGGCGCGTTCCGGGCCGTACGCCGGCGGACCGTCGTAGCCGGTGAGCGCTTGCAACAGCGCGTAGGTCTGATTGAGAGTGATCCGGTGGCCGGTGGCGGCATTGAAGGCTCGCCCCACAACCCGCTCCGCCGGCGCTGTACAGGCCAGCAGGTTCGCGTTGACTACGTTGTCAATAAAGGTGAAGTCGCGGCTCTGTTCGCCGTCGCCAAATATGGTTGGTCGCTCGCCCCGCAGCATGCAGGAAATGAACTTGGCAAGGACCCCCGAGTATTGCGATGTCGGATCCTGCCGCGGCCCGAAGACGTTGAAGTAGCGCAGCGCTACCGTCTCCAGGCCGTACACCCGGTAAAACGACACCATGTAGTACTCGCCCGCAAGCTTGGCGACGGCATAGGGAGAAATCGGACGGGGAAGCATGTCTTCGTGCTTGGGAATGTCGGTGTGTCGCCGTATAACGACGATGACGAAGCGTACACGACTCGCTTGACCTTGGCGTCGCGCGCTGCAATCAAAAGGCTGAGGGTGCCGTCCACGTTAGCGCGGTTGCTTTCCAGCGGATCCAGAACTGATCGCGGTACCGACGGAATCGCCGCTTGGTGCAGTACGTAGTCCGCTCCGCGGCAGGCTTCGGCGGCCGCCGCAGCGTCGTTGAGGTCGGCTTCGATCAGTTCGAGGCGCGAGCGGATATCGGCAAGATTTGCCGTCTTCCCGGTGCTGAAGTTATCGATGCCGCGCACGCGCTCGCCGCGCTCCAGCAAGGCGTGCGCCAGCGCCGATCCAATGAAACCTGCAATCCCGGTAACCAGGTAGAGAGCCATCGTCGATTCGTCGAGCCTCCAAGTTGGGGTTGACTGAGTTTAGTTGATCGGCGGGAATTTAGCAGTATTGCGCGCCGCGCTTCGGGAAGTGTTTCGCAGACCGGCGCAGGCTGGCGTTCCGGACCATGCTTCTTGACCAAGCGGGGGGCGTGGCATGAACCGGAGCAGGATGCATGATGTGGAGGTGCTGGGGTGGGAGATGGGAATCGAACCCACAACGTCCGGAGCCACAGTCCGGTGCTCTGCCAGTTGAGCTACTCCCACCGCAAACTTCGATTATAGCAGGGCAAATTGTGGGAATCAGGCGGTGGGCGCGAGCCTGCGGCCGAGCGGCACGGGCGCCAGGTCCATCCAGCTATTGGCGCCGACCTGGCGCACGAAGGTCAACTGGTCGATGAGGACGCGGCGCGACTCGCGGTAATCTTCCCAGCGCCGGCGCGCCTCCTCGAGCGCGGCGGAGGCCTGCTCCGCCGTATCCATGCGGAACAAGGTGAGGTGCGGCATGTAGGGCCACTGCTCCGCGCCGTGCAGCGCGCCCACGTTCACGCGGTCGTGCAGTTCACGCATGCGATAGGCGGCGTGGGCGACGCGAATGAATACCGTCGGGGTCAACGGGGTGAAGGTAGCCACCTCGCCGAGCACGACCTCAAACGGGGCGACATCGCGGCAGGCGTGTTCCAGGGTGGCCAGCGCCTCCTGCTCGGTGCCCTGCAGGCTGCGGGGCGGGAGAATGCTCATGTGCGCCGGAAGATGGGCCTGGGTGGGGTGAAACTCGCGCCGCAGGGCTTCGACGAAGATGCCGACGGGACACCTGACGTAGGCGACCACGCCATATTGCGGAGAGGCCATGGCTGCAGAGCATTATATTCCTGCCGCTGGTGGTGTCATCCTCCGGCGGACTAGGGGCGGGCCCGCGGGGCGCATGGCGTGGTTATAATGAAACAGAGTCGGGGCGTAGCGCAGCCTGGTAGCGCACCTGCCTTGGGCGCAGGGGGTCACAGGTTCAAATCCTGTCGCCCCGACCAATTGAAAACCAAGCTGTTATGCGGGGTTCCCTCCGGGCCGAAATTCTAAGGCAGGGGTCAATTCGTATCGTCCCTACGGGACTCTCGCAATTTTTTGAATCGCGCTACCCAGGGCTGCCGCCCTGGGCTACCAGCGTTCGCCCCTGCGGGGCTGAGAGCCTGTTACGGCGTCAGCCTATTACGGCGTCAGAGCCTGTTACGGCGTCAGAGCCTGTTACGGCGTCAGAGCCTGTTACGCGTCAGAGCCTGTTACGGCGTCGGGACGATCGCCTGCACCTGGTTGGAATATCCGCTCTCATCGCCGGCGACCGAGACGGCGGTGACCGTGTAGTAATAGGTCTGGCCGGGCTGGACCGTGCTATCGACAAAACTGCTGCCTAAGTCTACGACGGTATTGAGGCGAGTGTAGGGGCCGCCGCTGGTGGGGGCTCGGTAGATGTTGTAGCCCGCCAGGGTTGAGCTGCCGGCCTGCCATTTCAGAGTAGCGGAGTGCGGCTGGGCGGCCGTTCCCGAGCCGCCGAGGGAGACGGTCAGGGGCGAGTTGGTGGCGGAGCTGACAAACGAGATGCTGCCAGTGGCGGAACCACTCAGCAATGGGAGGTAGGTGACGGTTACGGTTTGGCTGGCGCCGGCGGCCAAGGTAAAGGGGAACGGCACCACGACGAGATTGAATCCGGAACCGGTGGTCGAGGCGGAAAAGACGGTCACCGAGGCATTGCCGATATTCGCAAGAGTGATGGTCTTGCTTACGACCAAGCCCAACAGGGATTCGAAGGAAAGCGAAGCCGGTGAAGCTGACAATAAGGCCGTACTGGGCGCGTTGACGACGATGCCGGCGGCCGCGCTGGCCCTGGGATCGGCAACGCTGGTGGCCATCACGGTCGCTGTGCCGGCGGTGGACGGGGCGGTGTAGAGGCCGCTGGATGAGATGGTCCCGACTCCACTGGATACTGACCAGGTGACGCCCGTGTTGCCGGCGCCGGTGACCGTGGCGGTGAATTGCTGGGTGCCGTTGCTGGCGACGGTGGCGCTGATCGGATTGACGCTGACGGCCGCCGCTCCGACGAGCACGGTCGCGCTGGCCGTTTTAGTGGAATCGGCAACGCTGGTGGCGGTGACCGTGTAAGTCCCAGGAGTGCCAGGCGCCGTGTAGAAGCCGGTGGAAGAGATGGTTCCGCTGGTGGCCGACCAAGTCACGCCGGTGTTGGAGGCGCCACTCACCGAGGCGGTGAATTGCTGGGTGCCGCCGGTCAACAGCGACGACGACGCGGGTGAAGTTGAAACTGCGACCGTCGAACTGGAAGCTGGGGCCGCGCCCAGGGTGAAGTTGCAGACCTGCGCAGGAGCGGCAGTGCCCGGATCCTGGTAGTTGACCCAGTCGTTCAGGTTGGTCGCGCCGGCCTGTTCGCCGCGAAATGCGTAGTTGGTCGCCAGCGCCTGCTGCGTCCCTCCGGGCGGGGTGACGTACACGCTGTAGGTGTGGGCCGCGACATTCACCGACATGGGAAGTGGTAGGTGGAATTTGCGCTGTAGGCCTGGAGGGAATCGACGGCGTAGGTTCCACCGTTGCGGACATCGATGATGCCAGCCGGGCTGAATCGGATAATGGCCGCAAGGTCGGTGTAAGCGGACGGTGCGCCTGGCGAGAACGCGATGACGGAATCGATGGCATTGGCCTGAGGCGTGGCATCGAAGCTGACGCTGAAAGCACCCGACTGGCTGGATGCGAGCGGATTCGCCTTCCACGTGGAATCGCCGGTGGTGCAGGTGGAAGCGGCGTTGATGGTCACGGTTGCGGAAGCCGTCTTGGTAGGATCGGCGAGGCTGATCGCCTTGACGGTCGCCGTGCCGGCGAGGGATGGGGCAGTGTAGAGGCCGCTGGACGAAATGGAGCCGCCGCCGCTGGCCACCTGCCACGCGACCGTGGGATCGCTGGCGCCGGTCACAGTGGCGCTGAACTGCTGGGTGGCGCCGGTGAGAAGTGACGACGCGTAGGGCGAAATTGAGATCGCAACCGGCGGCGGTGGAGGCGGAGGCGGTTGCGCGCCGTCGGTGAGCGTCCAGTCGATGACGCGCTGGGTCGCGGTGCGGCCGCCGGTGCCGGCCGTGAACCCGACGTACGCGGTGCTAGCGCCGACGGTGGCGGGAATGTCGATCGTCCAAGTCTTGCTGAAGGTTGCGCCGGTGACCGTGTCCTTCATGGTCATGGCGAGGGAGGCGCCGTCGTAGGCCAGGTGGACCTTGATGGGGTTGCCACTGTGCAGGTTGACGGCGGCGATCGGGTCCGCCGGGGTGGTTGGCTGAGCGCCGTTGGCATACAGACCGGTGGAATTCGATCCTTCACCGTTATTGTCGTAGAGGTCGAATTTGATGGCGATGCTGTGGGTGATGCCGGGCGTGCCGCCGCCGCCGCCAAGCAGGCTGCCGGCCAACCCTCCGCCGTCTCCCGCATAGCCAAGCGCACCGCCGGTATCGCCCATGGCGGTGGGGGCCTGGTTCTGAATGACGAAGGTCATGCCGTCGGCGACCGGGTTGGTGAGCCAGATGGTGAAGTCGGTGGTGAAGGACTGGACGTTGACCGGGGTGTTGTAGAACGCGCTCGCAGCCTGGCTGGTCCAGATGTTGGTGAGCTGCAGCGAACTGCCGCTGTAGGTTGCACTTCCGTTCAGGGTAATGCCCGATCCGGAGAAGCCGGAGCTGTAGTCAATGGTGGCGGCGTCGGCGGTCTGAATGACCGTGACCAAGAAAATAATGACGCAAAGAAGACAAAGAAAAGTGCCAATAAAAGGCTTTCTCATGAGCCCTATTTCTTGTTAATGATGTAAATAATGGCTTTATTTATAACGGAGCGGCAGGGATAAAACAGTCGGGCGCACTACTTAGGAGATCTAGGTTTTATCGCCTGAGACCGGGTTAGGCTGACTGTCCGGAGGGACAGGTTTGCGATGGAGATTGACCACTTGGACAGGGTGGAGGGTAGGGCGGTTCGCAAGATCGGGAGCAGCTTGCAATCAGCACAGCTCAGGGATGAGCGCCGCGGATGGAGCAGATCGGGGTACGGCCCCAGGCGGGTTTACTGCCGGCCGCAGCCAGTATGGCCGAGACGAAACCGCAGCCACGTGGAAACTACCGTCCCGAGCGCGTGATGGAGCTGAATGTCGTTGTCGTCGAGGAATCTCCAATTGCTGTCAGCGCCGGGAAAGCGATGACCTGAGGGATCGAGAATTCTCATTTGAATAAGATCGTCGTCGGTAGTGCGGTAATCGTTAATCGGAGATCCGTTCACAGATTCAATTCGAAGTTGCATACCATACCTGCTCTCTGTGGTCCGCGGGTAGGCTGAAGGCGCCGCAGTCACCCTTGCGGAATCCGACTCGGCTGCTGGATGATCCCGCCGTTTGAAATGTCGCTTGCCCTATCCTCAAGTCCGATGGCGCACATTGGCGCACTGTTGTCCCAATTCAAAGATTAATTAAGTGATTGATAAAGAAGTACTTAACGAGTCCAGTGTGAGTGGTGGGACTTGGGCAGGGTCGCATTCGAGGGGTTGCAGCCAATACAATGATTGCGGAAAAGGAAATGACGCGCCGCAACCTGATCGTCGCCATCACCGGCGCCACCGGCGCCATCTTCGGTATCCGCATCCTGCAAGTGCTGCAGGGGACGGACGTGGATACTCACGTGGTCATCAGTCGCTGGGGCGCGCGCACTCTGGCCGAAGAGACGGAGTACACCGTGGAGCAGGTGCAGGCGATGGCGACCCACGCTTATCCGATCGGCGACCAGGGCGCGGCCATCTCCAGCGGCTCGTTCGTTACGGTAGGCATGGTGATCGCGCCATGTACGATGAGCACGCTGGCATCGATCGCTCATGGGCACGGCGAGAACCTGATTCACCGGGCCGCCGACGTCACGCTGAAGGAGCGGCGCAAACTGGTGTTGCTGGTCCGCGAGTCGCCGCTCAACGACATCCACCTGGAAAACATGCTCAAGCTCTCGCGCATGGGGGTGGTGATATTTCCGCCGGTGCCGGCTTTTTACAATCGCCCGCAGTCGCTGGACGAGGTGGTGAACCACGTCGCCATGCGCGCGCTGGACCAGTTCGATCTGCACCTCGATGTGATGCGGCGCTGGGATGGAACGCAGGCGGCGCCGCGTTCGCGAGTGACCAATTAACACCCAATCTTGCGTAGCCGCTCCGCGGCCGCGTCCAGGGTTTCATCGCGCTTGCAGAAGGCGAAGCGAACCTGCTGGGCGCCATCGCGCGGATTGCTGTAGAAGCTGGATCCCGGCACGACAGCGACCCCGACGTCCTTGACCAGGTGACGCGCGAAGCTTACGTCATCAGGGAACCCGAAGCCGGCGATGCCGGTCATGATGTAGTAGGCGCCGCGCGGGGTGAACACCTGGAATCCCGCCTGCTGGAGCGCGGGCAGCAGCCGGTCGCGCCGTGCGCAATACGACTTCGCCAACTGGCGGTAATAGGATTCGGGCAAGCTCAGGGCCACCGCTCCCGCCGCCTGCAACGGCGCCGCCGCGCCCACGGTCAGGAAGTCGTGCACCTTGCGGATGGCATTGGTCAACTCCGGCGACGACACCGCCCAGCCCACGCGCCATCCGGTCACACTGTAAGTCTTCGACATGCCGTTGATGGTGATGGTGCGGCCGCGCATGCCGTCCAGAGATGCGATCGAGATGTGTTTCGCGCCGTCGTAGATGATGTGCTCGTAGATTTCGTCGGTGATGGCCAGCGCGTCGTATTCGAGGCAAAGTTCGCGGACCTGCTCCAGCTCCGCCCGCGTGAACACTTTGCCGGTGGGATTGTTGGGGGTGTTGAGGATGATCGCTTTTGTCTTAGGGTTGAAGGCGGCGCGCAACTCGCGCGGGTCGAAGCTCCACTCGCCTTCACCGGAGGGCGGATGCAGCTTCACGAAGCGCGGCTGGGCGCCGGAGAGGATGGCATCGGGCCCGTAGTTTTCGTAGAAGGGTTCGAAGATCACGACCTCGTCGCCGGGGTTGATGACGGCCAGCAGCGACGCGATCATCGCCTCGGTGGAGCCGCAGCACACGGTGATTTCGCGCTCCGGGTCGGCGGCGATGCCTTGCCACTTCTGCATGTGGCGCGCGATCGCCTCGCGCAGCGGCTTGGCCCCCCAGGTGATGGCGTACTGGTTGATGTCGGCGGCGATGGCCTCCTGGGCGGCGCGCTTGATCTCCTCCGGGGCCGCGAAATCGGGGAACCCCTGGGCCAGGTTGATGGCGCCGTAGAGCATCGCCTGGCGCGTCATTTCGCGGATGACCGACTCGGTGAAGCGCTCCGCCTTGCCGCTGATCAACGACTTCGCCTGCCTGGAAACCGGTTTCATGTCCCGGCAGCCTAGCACAATGCCAGGCCTAGCAGCGCGGATGGAGGCTAGTCTGAAGAGTCGAACGCATTGGGAGTCACCACACAAACACGAGATGGATGTTTGCTTTACGACCAAGAGTCGCAAACTCCCACAATTCGGTTAACATTCCGGCGAGTCGTGCATCAGTGCCCCACAGCTGCTCCGCCCCGCGAACCAGGACAATATGCCCTTTCGCTGGAACCCATTCGTGGACATCGTCAAGGTACTCAAGAAATGCATCGGCGTTAGGCGCGAACTCCTCATCGCCGTACCAGTCTTTCGGCATCCGAAGAGCTATTGCGAACGCCCGGAACAAATCTTCGCGGGAGTGAATGGCTGCTCCGTTCACCTCGAAAATGGCGACACCCTGTTTCAGCAACTCTTGCATTTCATCGTCGATTTCTTTAGCTTCGCGAAAGTGAAGAGTGGGACCCGTTTCCGCAATAAGGTCGTAGAACAGTCGCGTTTTCATGCGTCACAAGAATACCGGTTGATTGGAGCTCTTTGCACCGTCCCCCGATGGCTGCCCGAGCACGCCCTCGGGCAGGTGTTTCGGAACTTGCTCTGGACACGAGGGTTTACAATACCGCTGGTGAGGATGACGGAAGCCACAGGGGTAATGCCGGCAAGGCGCTCCAATCGGCTGGTTAGGCACCTCGCGATCGTGTGTCTTCTGCTGATGTGCGTCAGTAGCTACGACGCGATCCACATCCATGGCGGTTCGCAGCAAGAGGCGCCGGTCGCGCCGCACCATTGTCTGCTGTGCCTTGCGGGACACCTGCCGCTGACCGTTCATGCCGGCCCCAACCTGCCGATGGTCGCGTTCAGCCGGCCTGCGGCGCTGGTCCCTGACGAACCCGCTTGCTATGTTTCCACCTGCACTTTCTCGCTGTTCACCCGCCCTCCGCCTGCAGCCTGAAGTTTCCTCGTAAGCGATTAACACCGGGAATGCAGGCGCGACCAGCGCATTCGACTCTGGCTGGCCGTGCGCCGCACGCGCTGCAATGGAGGAGGGTTTGGACCACCGACAACGACTACGATTGCGGACCCCGCAACGACGTGTGGGCCTGCGGATCCTGGAAGCTTGCGCCAGCCATGCCGAGGCCATGCTGCCGAGATCGCTTCGGGTTGGCACGTGCGCCGCGCTGGTGCTCTGGCTGGTCCCGTGGGCGGCGGCGCAAACGCCAGCACGCATTACGCTCGACGAAGCGATTCAACTCGCCATGACGCACAGTCCCGCGCTGAAGGCGACGCGGGCGCAGATTGAGCAGAGCCGGGCGCAGGAGATCACCGCCAACCTGCGTCCCAACCCTACGCTGGCGTGGGACTCGCAGTTTATCCCGCTGTTTCAGCCAAGCCAGTTCAGCTCGGACTTCATCAACGACACGGCGCAGTTCGACCTCGGCGTTGGCTACCTGATGGAGCGCGGCAAGAAGCGCCAGCACCGGCTGCAGGCAGCCCGAGATGCCACCGAGGTGACGCGCGCACAGGTGATCGACGCGGAGCGCACGCTCTCCTTTAACGTCGCTCAAGAGTTCATCAATGTCCTGCTGGCGGAATCGACGCTGCAATACGCCAACGAGGCCTTCACCAGCTACCGGGAGACCGTGGAAATCAGCGAGAGGCGCTACAAGGCCGGCGACATCAGCGAGGGGGACCTGCTGAAAATCAAGCTGCAACTGTTGCAGTTCCAGACCGACGTTTCCGGGGGCCGGCTGGCCAAGACGCAGGCTTTGCAGAACCTGCGAGCGCTCATCGGCTTTGACGCGGTGCCTGCCGGCTACGATGTCTCGGGTGATCTCGCGTATCAGCCGCTGAAGCTCAACCTGGATGACCTGAAAGCCGCCGCGCTGCGCAGCCGTCCGGACCTGCAGGCTGCGCAGAAAGGCGTGGTCGCGGCGCGCAGCCAGTATTCGCTGGCCCAGGCCAACGGCAAGCGCGACCTGGGCACCAGCTTCAACTACTCGCATCTCTCCGGGGTGAATACAGGAGCGTTTTTTTTCAACATGGAATTGCCGATCTTCGATCGTAACCAGGGCGAAATTGCGCGCACCCAATACGCCATCGGGCAGGCGGAGTACACGTCGACGGCCGCGGCCGATGCGGTGCTCACCGACGTGACCAATGCCTACGAGGCGGTACGCAACTCCGATGAAGTGGTAAAGCTGTACGTCTCCGGCTATCTCGACCAGGCGAAGCAGTCGCGCGACATTACCGAATACGCCTACAAGCGGGGCTCCGCCAGCCTGCTGGACCTGCTGGACGCGGAGCGCAGCTACCGCAACACTCAAGTTGCCTATCGCCAGGCGCTGGCGAACTACATGACCGGCGTGGAGCAGCTTCGGCAGGCCACGGGCACGAGGAAGCTGCCATGAAGAGCATGGCTACCATCCGTCGCGTTCCATTTGCCTTGGCGCTGCTGGCGGCGCTCCAACTGGCCGGATGCGCGGGCGACAAGAGCGGGCGCATGACCTCCTACTCGGCGAGCGATAAGAAGAGCGACACGCCCGGGCTGTTTAGCGTCGCTCCGGACCAGCTTTCGCACCTGCAGATTGTCAGCGTGACACCTACCAAGATGCAGCGCGTGCTGCGCCTGCCGGGGTCGGTGGCCTACAACGCGTTCACGACCACGCCGGTGATTTCGCAAATCAGCGGTCCGGTAAGCCGGATCGCGGTGGTGCCGGGACAGGAGGTGAAACGGGGCCAGGCGATGCTGTTTGTCAGCAGCCCCGACTACGCGCAGTTGCGCTCCAACTACCTGAAGGCGCGGGACGCGCACGCGCTGGCGCACAAGGCCTACGTCCGGTCCAAGGATTTGTACGAGCACCACGCGGTGGCGGAGCGCGATTTGGAGCAGGCCGAATCCGGCGAAGTGCAGGCGCAGGCCGACCTGGAAGCCGCCGAGCAGTCGCTGCGCATTATGGGGGTGAGCGATCCGGACGCCATGCTTCGCGGCAAGCAGAGCCCGGAGGTGGCGGTGCACGCGCCGATTACCGGCGAGGTGGTGGAGCGCTTGGTCGCTCCCGGCCAACTGCTGCAGGCGGGCAATACCCAGTGCTTCACCATTTCCAACATGTCGTCGGTGTGGGTGATGGTGAACGTGTACCAGCAGGACCTGGCGTATGTGCACGTGGGGGATTCCGCGATGATTCAGACCGATGCCTACGGAGACAAGTTCCAGGGCAAGATTTCCTACCTGGGCGCGGCGCTGGACCCCAACACGCATACGCTGCAGGCCCGGATCGTTACCCAGAACCCGGGCGAGAAGCTGAAGAAGGACATGTACGTCACGGCGCTGGTGCGGGCCGGGACCATGGATAACGCGCTCGCGGTGCCCGATGCGGCGGTGTTGCGGACGGCCGAGAATGAGCCCTTTGTTTACGTCGCCGAGGGTGAGAACAAGTTCGCGCAGCGGCTGGTGAAGCTGGGCGAAAGCCAGAACAACCTGACGCAGATCGTGAGCGGGCTGCAGCCCGGAGAGCGGGTGGTGGCCGACGGCAGCCTGTTCATCCAGTTCCAGAATTCGCTCCAACAATGATGGCGAACTTGAATTCATGATCCATCGCATCGTCCAACTGGCCCTGAACCAGCGCTTCCTGGTGCTGATGCTGGCCATTGCCATTGCCATCGCGGGCGCCATGGCATTCCAACGCATGCCGGTGGATGCCTATCCGGACCTTTCGCCGCCGATGGTGGAGATCATCACGCAATGGCCCGGCCACGCCGCCGAAGAGGTGGAGCGCCTGGTGAGCCTGCCGCTGGAAATCGAGATGAACGGCGTGCCGCGCATGGAGGTGATGCGCTCCATCTCGCTCTATGGTCTCTCCGAGATCCGCATGACCTTCGAGGAGGGCGTGGACGATTACTTCGCACGCCAGGTGGTGTTCGAGCGGCTGGGGAATGCCAGCCTGCCGCAGGGCGTCACTCCCAGCATGGCGCCCCTGTTCAGCCCCAGCGGGCTGGTGTACCGCTACGTGCTGGAAAGCAGCGACAAGACCCCGCAGGAGCTGAAAACCATTGAAGACTGGGTGATCGAGCGCTCCTACCGCTCTGTGCCAGGGGTGGCCGACGATTCCGGATTCGGCGGCACGGTGATGCAGTACCAGGTGCTGCTCGATCCGGCGCGTCTCTACGGGTATCACCTGGGTGTTCCACAGGTGATCCAGGCCCTGGCCGTGAACAATGGCAACGCGGGCGGCGGATTCTACTCGCAAGGCGGGCAGTTCTATTACGTGCGCGGCATCGGCCTGGTGCGCTCCACCGAGGACATCGGCAACATCATCGTCGGCAGCAACAAGGGCGTGCCGGTACGGGTGCGCGACATCGGGCAAGTGACCATCGGCAATGCCCCGCGGCTGGGAGAGTTCGGATTTCAGAAAAACGATGACGCGGTGGAGGGCGTCATCCTGATGCGCCGTGGCGAGCAGGCGCAGAAGGTTTTGAAGGGAGTGGAACGGGAAACCGCAAGGCTCAACCACGGCATCCTGCCCCCCGATGTCAAGATCCGCCCGTTTTACGATCGCAGCGATTTGGTGCGCCTGACCACCGACACGGTCGAATCCAACCTGGTCCGCGGGATGATTCTGGTTTTCATCGTCCTGCTCTTTTTCCTGATGAGCTTTCGCGCAGCGGTGATCGTGACCCTGACCATCCCGCTGGCCCTGCTGTTTTCCTTTATTTTCCTGCACGCGCAGAACATTCCCGCCAATCTGCTCTCCATTGGCGCCATCGATTTCGGCATCATCATCGACGGCACGGTGGTCATGATGGAGAACATCTACCGCGTGCTCGCCGAAAAACACGGGCAGGAATACAGGCTGAGAGACGTGATCCTGGAAGCGGCGCACGACGTGGACCGCCCGATTTTTTACTCGGTCGCGGTGATCATCGCCGGCTACCTGCCGATCTACGCGCTGCGCGGTCCCTCGGGGAAGCTGTTCCACCCGATGGCGGACACCATGTCGTTCGCCCTGATCGGGGCGCTGATCCTGACGCTCACGGTGGTCCCGGTGCTGGCTTCGTACTGGTTCAAGGGCGGAGTGAGCGAGAAAGTAAACCGGCCATTCGAGTGGGTGAAGAGGGTGTACTCGTCGCGGCTGGAATGGTGCCTGGCGCGGCCTGGGATCACCATGCTGATCGCCGCTCTCATTTTTGGAGCGACGCTGCTGCTGGCGCCGTTCATCGGCGGCGAATTCATGCCGCACCTCGATGAAGGCGCGCTCTGGGTGCGCGCCACGCTGCCATACACGATTTCGTACGAGGAAGCGAGCAAGTTCGCTCCGCAGGTGCGGACGCTGCTGATGTCGTATCCGCAGGTGACGGTCGTCGGATCGGAGCTGGGCCGCCCCGACGACGGCACGGATCCGACCGGTTTTTTCAACTGCGAGTTCTACGTCGGCTTGGCGCCTTACAGCGACAACAGGTGGCATGGGCGAATCCGCAACAAGCAAGAGTTGATCGCGGACTTGCAGAACAAGCTGAAGGCCTATCCCGGCGTGATCTTCAACTACACGCAACCCGCCGAGGACGCGGTGGACGAAGCGCTTACCGGGCTGAAGAGCGCGCTGGCGGTGAAGATCTTCGGATCTGACCTGCAGGTTTTGCAGGACAAAGCGGTGCAGGTGAAGCAAGTGCTGGAGCATGTGCCCGGGTTTACCGAGCTCACCGTGGTGCGCGAACTGGGCCAGCCCAGCCTGCTGATTGACGTGGACCGCGAGAAGATCGCGCGCTACGGGATCAACGTTGCCGACGTGGAGGCGGTGATCCAGGCGGCGGTCGGCGGGCAGGCGGCCACCCAGGTGATCCAGGGCGAGCGGGTCTTCGACCTGGTGGTGCGCATGCAGCCGCAATTTCGCAGCAGCGCGCAGCAGATCGGCGGCTTGCTGGTGGGCACGCCCGACGGGCAGCAGATTCCGCTGCGCGCGCTGGCCAACATTTCCCAGGGCAATGGCGCGTCCTTTATCTATCGCGAAGACAACTCGCGCTACATCGGCATCCAGTACAGCGTCGAGGGGCGCGACCTGGAGCGCGCCGTGCACGATGGGCAGAATGCCGTCGCCAAAGCGGTCAGGCTGCCGCAGGGCTACTGGATGACCTGGGGCGGGGAGTACAGCCTGTTCGTGGAAGCGCGAAAGCAACTCAACGTCATTGCTCCGCTCACGGTGGGGCTGATCTTCTTGATCCTGTTCGCGCTCTACGGGAATTTTAAATTTCCGCTGGCGATCGCGCTCGACGTGGTGATGACGGAGCCGGTGGGGGCGCTTATCGCGCTCAAACTGACGCATACGCCGTTCAGTGTTTCTTCGGTCCTGGGGCTGATTGCCCTGATGGGAGTATCGGTGGAAACCGGGGTTGTCCTGTATTCCTACATCAACAAGCTGAGGCTGGAAGGCAGCGACATTCGGACCGCGACCTATCGGGCAGCGCTGCTGCGCCTCCGACCGATCATGATGACCGCGCTGGTCGCCTGCCTGGGCTTGCTGCCGGCGGCGCTTTCCACCGGCATCGGCTCCGATACCCAGAAGCCCTTCGCGATTGTCATTGTCGCCGGCCTGGTGTCGCGGCTTGTTCTCGGATTCTTCGTAAGTCCCGTCCTTTACTCCGTGGTCGCGCGCGAGGGAGACGTGCTGCAGGTGTGAGGCGCGTTCTACGCGAATGATTTAATATTGAAGCAGTGAAACATTTCCATGGCACCGCCCGGGAGGAACGCGCGCTCGAGGCGTATATCAAGCTGCTGCGCGCGGCCGACACGGTGGATTCCTTCCTGATGTCGGGGCTGGAGCCCGCCGGCCTTACCCCCAGCCAGTTTGGAGTGCTGGAAGCTCTCTACCACATCGGTCCGCTATGCCTGGGCGAACTTGCCCGCAAGCTGCTCAAGAGCGGCGGCAATCTCACCATGGTGGTCGGCAACCTGGAAAAGCGCGGCCTGGTGACACGCACCCGCCAGGTCTCCGACAAGCGTTTTTTCCTGGTTGCGATTACCGGGAAGGGAAGACGGCTGATCGCGCATCTTTTTCCGAGGCACGTGGAACGAGTGGCGGCCGCGATGTCGGCGCTTTCCCCGGCGGAGCAGGAATCGTTGGCGGCGCTCGCCCGCAAGCTCGGAACCACGGTAGCGGCGCGCAACGCCAAGTGACCGGCCTGAGCGCCTACTGGTCGCGATACTCGTCGGGTGTAATCGAGGCCAGGACCCGTTCGGCGCCGCGCGATGATCGTCAGGCAAGATCGAACAGCAGGAACTCCGAGGCGCCGGACGGCGATTGCCCGGTGATCGAGACCAGCTTTTCGCGCTCGATGCTGGCGCCATCGCCGGCGGCAAGCCGCTTGCCGTTGACCTCGAGGGCGCCGCTGACAACCTGGATCCAGGCGCCACGTCCGTCGGCCAGTTCGTGCTGGACGGTCGCTCCGTGCTCGAGCAGTGAGCCGTAAACCCGCGCGTCGCTATGAATGGTGACCGATCCGTCGCCGGCGTCGGGCGATGCGACCAGGCGCAGGCGGTTCAGCTTCTCTTCGGCGGCAAAGGTCTTCTGCTCGTAACTCGGCTTCAGTCCCTGACGCTCGGGGAAAATCCAGATCTGCAGCAGATGCACCAGTTCGTCGCGCGAGTGGTTGAACTCGCTGTGCAAGACGCCGGTCCCGGCGCTCATGCGCTGCACGTCTCCGGGCACGATGGTGGACCCGGTTCCCATGCTGTCCTTGTGGGCCAGCGCGCCCTGCAGAATGTAGGTGATGATCTCCATGTCGCGGTGGGGATGAGTGCCGAAGCCGCCGCCGGGCTGGACGGTGTCCTCGTTGATCACGCGCAGGCTGCGGAAATGGGTGTGACGAGGGTCGTGATAATCGGCGAAGGAAAAGGTGTGATAGGTGTTCAGCCATCCGTGATCGAAATGGCCGCGCTCGGCCGCGGGACGAAGGGTGATCATAGGCGACCTCCAGCCGATAAGATGTTTTAACGTTGAAGTAGGATTCAGAACTAGTTTAATGTTGAAATAGCTGGGGGGGGGATGGTCCCGGGGGATTTATTCCATGCAGCCTATTCCATGCAGCAGGCGCCCGGCCCGCGGGAGAGTCCTCAAGTGGAGGCGCCGGCGCCACAGGCGGGAGCGGCGCTGGAGGTGTAGCTCCGAGGCGCGCCGGCGGCGAAGACGGAGAATTGCTGCGCCAGGTTGCGGCCGTGGCAGCTGGGGCACTCGGGTTGGCGGCCACCCATGATCAGCGCCTCGAACGGTTTCTTGCAGTCCTTGCAGATGTATTCGAAGATGGGCATAGTAAAAGTGTGACTCGACAGCGATGAAAGAAACCTTCAATTGCTTCGCTGTTTCATTATAAGTGCCGACTGAAACATCCAGCAACGCCGGACTTTCGCCGCGGACGTGGCGGCACGACGACTTCGTGCCGCGTCGCGGGCTGCGCGGCGGTCATCTTCAGACACTCGCCGGCCATTTCCTGGGGCGGCGCAACCTGCTGCCTCCAGCCGAACGCCGCCTGTTCGCGGTCGCCGATGGCGTGCAGGTGCGCTGCGATTGCCACTGGCAGATAGATCGCGGAGCGCCGCTGACTGCGGTCGTGGTCCATGGACTGGAAGGCTCCAGCGATTCCTCGTACGTGATCGGCACCGGCAGCAAGGCTTGGCTGGCGGGAATGAACGTGGTCCGCATGAACGTGCGCAACTGCGGCGGCACCGAAAGGCTTGGTCCCACGCTTTACCACTCCGGGCTATCCGGCGACGTGGGCGCGGTGGTGACCGAGCTCATCCACGACGACCACCTGGCGCGGGTCGCGATCGCCGGATTTTCCATGGGCGGCAACCTGGTGCTGAAGCTGGCGGGCGAGTGGGGCAGCGCCGCGCCGCGCGAGGTGAAAGCCTTCGCCGCCATCTGTCCGGGGATGGACCTGGCCGCCAGCGCCGCGGAACTGCACCGCTTGTCAAACCGCATCTACGAATGGCGGTTCCTGCTGTCGTTGTGGCAGAGCATAGGACGCAAGGCACGATTGTTTCCGGAGATTTTTCAGCGCCCGCGGCTGCGCGCCCTGCGCAGCCTGCGCGACTTCGATAATGAAGTGACCGCGCGGTACTGCGGCTTTGCCGGGGCGGACGATTACTACCGGCGCGCCAGTGCGTCGCCACTGGTGCCGCGGATCGCGGTGCCGACGCTGGTGATCCATGCCCAGGACGATCCCTTTGTGCGCATCCTTCCGGAAACGCACGCGCTGCTGGCGGCCAATCCGCGGGTGAGGTTCATCGAGACCGAGCACGGCGGGCACTGCGCATTCGTGGAAGAGAGCGACGCGACAGACGGACGCTGGGCGGAGCGCCAGATCGTGGAGTACTTCCGCGAGATGGGCGAGGCACCGGCGGGTTGACGCCGGCAGCGCGGGCGCTTATATATGCGTCCGTCATGAAGATCCGGCTGCGTCTCCTCCTCTCTCTCCTGCTGATCAGCGTTTGTTGCCGCTGCACAACCGAACCATCCGGTCGCCGACCCCAAGGCGATCGTCATCTCCGGCCAGGCACGGTTCACGGTGCTGACGCCGCAATTGATCCGCATGGAGTGGTCGGAGAGCGGCAAGTTTGAAGATCACGCGTCGCTGGTATTCATCGTTCGCAGGCTGCCGGTCCCGAAGTTCAACGTCGCCACGAGTGGCCGCGATCTCAACATTGCGACCGACAAACTGAAGCTTCGCTATCGCAAGGGCAGCGGACGTTTTACCGCCGACAATCTTGAAGTCAGTTTTCAACTCAACGGCAAGCGCGTCACCTGGCGACCCGGCATGGAGGACAAGGGCAATCTCGGGGGCACGCTCCGCACCCTGGACGGCGTGAAAGGCTCGGCGCCGCTGAGTGCAGGGCTGGTGTCGCGCGATGGCTGGGTGGTGGTGGACGACAGTAAACGCCCGCTGTTCGACAACAGCGATTGGCCCTGGGCCATGTCGCGCCCGCCGGGCGAGCGCCAGGACTGGTATTTCTTCGGGTATGGACACGATTACCGGCGCGCGCTGGGCGATTTTGTAGCGGTCGCGGGGCGCATTCCGCTGCCGCCGCGTTTTGCGTTCGGAAGCTGGTGGTCGCGCTACTGGGCTTATACCGACGAGGAGTTCAAGGACCTGGTCCAGCAGTTTCGCGAGCACGACGTTCCGCTCGACGTGCTGGTGATCGACATGGACTGGCATCCGACCTTCGGCGTGCGCTGGTGGGAAAACAAGAAAGACCCTTCGGGCCACGTGCTCGGCTGGACCGGCTACACCTGGAATCCGCTCTACTTTCCCGATCCCGGGGGATTCCTGTCGTGGGTGCACCAACAGGGGCTGAAGGCGACGCTCAACATGCATCCCGCCTCGGGCGTGCAACCCTTCGAGCAGCAGTATCCGGAGATGGCGCACGCCATGGGAATCGATCCGGCAACCAAGCAGTACGTCCCGTTCGACATTGCCAACAAGAAGTTTGCCACGAATTACATGAACATCCTGCACCACCCGCTGGAGAAGCTGGGGATTGATTTCTTCTGGCTCGACTGGCAGCAGGAGCCGGACACGTCGCTGCCGGGACTGAACAATACCTGGTGGCTGAATTACGTGCACTTCACCGACATGGAGCGCGAAGGCAAGCGCCCGCTGTTGTTCCACCGCTGGGGCGGCCTGGGAAACCATCGTTACCAGATCGGTTTTTCCGGCGACACGATTTCGGTGTGGGAGTCGTTGGCCTTCCAACCTTACTTCACCGCCACGGCCGCCAACGTGGGTTACGGCTACTGGAGTCACGACATCGGCGGGCACCAGCCGGGCCCGGTCGCGCCTGAGCTCTACACGCGCTGGATCCAGTTCGGCATTTTCAGTCCGATCCTGCGGACGCATACCACCAAGAACCCCAACTCGGAGCGGCGCATCTGGGCATATCCGGAGCCGTATGCCGAGATCATGCGCAACGCCTACCTGCTGCGCTACGCGATGATCCCCTACATTTACACCGCGGCACGCGAGGCCTACGACAGCGGCATCTCGCTGCTGCGGCCGCTGTACTACGACTGGCCCGAGGCGCCGGAGGCGTACGACTTCAAGGATGAGTACATGTTCGGCGACGACATGCTGGTAGCGCCCATCACGGCGCCGCTGGGTGCGAGCAACGATCTGGCGGCGAAATCCATCTGGCTGCCGCCGGGCACCTGGATGGAGTGGTTCACGGGCGCGGTCCTGAAGGGACCGGCCAAAGTGGAGCGCAGCTTCGGTCTCGACGAAATCCCGGTGTACGTCAGGGCCGGGGCCATCATTCCCATGCAGCCCAAAATGCTGAACACCGGTGAGAGGCCGGTGAATCCGCTGATTCTCACGGTTTTCCCCGGTGATGAAGGTTCCACGCGAGTGTATGCCGACGCCGGCAACACCCTGGGATACAAGAGCAGCGAATTCGCCTGGACCGAGGTGCGCCAGTCGCGACAGGCGAGCACTCTCAGGATTGAGATCATGCCGGTGCAAGGGAGCTATCCGGGGATGGCCAGCGAGCGCGCCTATGAGATCCGGCTTCCGGTTTCCTGGCCGCCGGAATCGGTGAGCGCGAACGGGCAGCCCGTTCCGTTCACGCGCGAGAGCGCGGTCCCGGGCTGGCGCTACGACGGCGACCATCTCACCACGATCGTTACTCTGCCGAAGCAGCCGGTTACCAGCAAGCTTGCAGTGACCGTCAATTTCTCGGCGCAATTCGCGGGCAAAGAATTTCTGCTCGCGGGCGCGGCCGGAAAAATCGCGCGCGTCAAGCACGCCATGGCGATGGCCGAAGAAGCGTGGCCGAATGGCTGGGCGCCCGATGTGATGCTCGATGCCGCCCAGACGGGAAACCGGATCACGCTGAAGCCCGCCAGCGCTGTCCAGGAACTCGAACGGCTGAACCGCAATCTGCCCGAGATTGCTGTGCAACTGGAGGCGCTGGCGCAGGAGTTGCAAAAGATACACGACAACGGCGAGGGCTTTGGCTTAACACCACAGCAGCAGCTGGCGACGGTACGCAGAGCGATTGCGCATCTTGCGGGAGTCCAGGCGAAGTAGCGGCGGCAGCTCAGAATTCCAGGGTGACATAGCGGGCTTCGGTGGCGCCGGTATTGCGAAACTTCTGCCGTCCGCCGGGGAGCCAGATAGCGCCTCCGGGTTGGAGATTGAGCCGGGGGTGAGCAGCGTCGAGAGAAGCATCGTCGGCGAGGCTCAGGGGCGAAACCGCAATCAGCAGGGTCTCACCGCGCTCGCCGGCGGAAGCAAACGACTGTCGCGGAGCGAGCGCGGCGCCTCCAATGACCACGCTGCCGATTCCGACGGCCCACATCGCGGGCAGCGCTCTGGCGCCAGGGCATCCGCAAACCGCGGCCTGGGCGGCGCCGTCGCAGTCGCAGGAGGAGGCCAAGCCGCGCGGCTTGATTTCCACCAGGACGGCGCGGAACGGGTCGGCGGCATGGTTGGTGATAAAGCTGGTACGAAAGCTGGGGAAAAAGCGCGCCTCGCCGGCACGGAAATTCACGGGCGACTGGTTGCCATCCGCATCCGACATGCTGACGTGGCCGGGGCTGAGCGCGATCCAGAAGATGTCGTGGGTGTTCTGAAAAACGTTGGCGCGGCGGCCCGGCGGCAAATCAAGCGCGAAGACACTGACCTGACGATTTTCCAGCACCGGATCGAAGCGGACCGATTGCGCGACTGCCGGAGCGCCAAGAGCGAGGATCAGCAGCCAGATGCGGATCGTGGTGGAGTTCACGATTCTAAGATGCGGAAACCAGTGCTGAGTACCAAGTACCGAGTACCGGGGGCGAGTGCCCCATCCTTCTGCAAGAAATATTTTCCATCATTTTCGGCAGTGGTGGTGCGCCTGCGGCGGCCGTGTTTACCTTTTGGTTAATTGTCGCCCTTGGCGTTGCATGCTATAGACGGACGCAATTCAGCGTGGGGTGGCCACAGCAGCGGAGTTCTGGGCCTGCGCAGTCACGGTTTTGACCTGTTCGTTTCACATTCGGTTGCAAACTGTTGCGTCCTGGCAAAGGCAGTAAGGCAGTAAGTAGCTGATGGTAAAGACCAGCGAAGTGGTATGCAAATTGCATCACTTGCACACAACATCCGGTTTTCGGTGGGGCATACCAATACAGAATAGCCATCCTTCGTGGGGATCAGCACTTTTTGGAGGTGTAACTATGCGGTCACTTCTCGTCGCGTTCGTGTCTGGCTGCCTGGCCCTGGTTGTGCCATGCAGCGCCTGGGCAAGAGGCGCGGTCTATACCATGACAAACGTGCAGGGTCACAATCAGATCGTGGCTTATTCTCGCGGCGCCAACGGCACGCTAAACCAGGTGCAGACCATCAGCACGCACGGCGGCGGCAGCGGAATCCAATTCGGGGGCGCCGATGCGGATGATACGCTCGGCTCGCAAGGCAGCCTTCTCCTCGACCGGGAACATGGCCTTCTGTTCGCGGTCAATACCGAGAACACCGGTGAAAACCTGCTTCCGAATGGCTTGCAGGACTGCAATCAGGGCAGCATCTCCACGTTCGTGATCCGCCCCAACGGCAGGCTGACCTTCGCCGGCAAGGTTGCGTCCGGCGGGCTCTTTCCCGATAGCTTGACCCTTCGCGGAAACGTACTCTACGTGCTGAACGCCGGCGGAGGTGCCGCATCGGCTTGCGGCATGGCGGTGAATAAAAATCCGAACGTCACCGGGTTTTACGTGTTCCCCGATGGCAAGATGGTCCAGCTTCCGTTCTCTACGCGGCCCATTGATCCGGGTCCGGATGGCCCCGCCGGGTTCTTGAACTGCGACACCAGCAACGGCCTACCGCCCTGCGGCCAGAGCCCGCCGCTGTTTGTGCGCTCGCCTGGGCAGGTCGGGTTTACCCCAGATGGCAGGCACGTCGTCGTTACCGTGAAGGGAACCAACTCCATTTATGTGTTCCCGTATGGGCTCGGATATCTCGGAAACCCGAACGTTTTCGCTTTTAAAGACCACGAAGACGCGATGGTGCAACCCACCTATTTCGGATTCACTTTCGATGCCTCCGGCAACTTGATCGTTACAGAGCCGTTTGGCAAATCCGCGACCTTCCCGGCGGGAGGCGCCAGCGCGCTATCGTCGTTCACGATCGGCAGAAACGGTTCCTTGACGCCGATCAGCAGCCACGTAGCTGATGGTCAGACCGCTTCCTGCTGGCTGGCCGTGGACGTTGAGGTGCTCGGCGGCGCCAAAACCGACGAGGATCGCGACGACGAAAGCGACGACCGCCCGTTTGGTGCGCAGTTCGAGCAGCAGCGCGACCGCCATGACCGCTCAGAGGGGGTTCAGTACGCGTATACCACCAACAACGTGACCGGCAGCATCTCGTCGTTCACTGTCGCCTCCGACGGCACTCTCGAGTTGCTGGAGGAACAAGCGGCCGTGCTCCAGAATGGTGGCGCAACACTCGGCCCGAACGACCTGCAGATAGTTAAGGATAAGGGCAGAAGCTTTCTATACGTCGTCGTCTCCGCCGACAAGTCGGTCTACGCTTACCGAATCAACGACGACGGTACGCTCACATTGAAAGCCACTTACCCCATCACGGCGGGCGATCTTACAGAAGCGACCGCTCAGGGGCTGGCAGCCTACTAGAACCAGTTGGTGTTCGGTTCGGGGCACGGCTTCTGCCGTGCCCTATTTCTTCCTCCCTCCACAGACCCGCGGGTGGCCGGGTAAGCCCGCACAACTGTGTCTTGAATCAGATCGATGCGACGGTCGAAATGGCATCAGAGCATTGATGATGCTTACGTCAGCTCCCGCCTTCCTGTTTGACCTGACGGCACCCTCGTCGACAGCGCCTACCAGCCAACCAGTACCGACTAACAAGTATCGAGTACCGGGGCGAGTTGAATAGTGAGGTGACAGATGAGGTGTTTGGGAATCGTAACCTGTGTGCTGGGAATTTCGCTGATGGCGTTGGCGCAGGCGACACCCCAAAAGCATGAGAGTCACCCGCCGGCGCCGGTTGTTGACCGGCAGGAAGCCGAGGCGCTGACCCGTGACATTGCCCGTATGCGGACGCTGCTACAGCAGATGGAGATGAACCTGGCATTCGTGCAGACCACGCAGACGCCGCTCAAACACCAGTTCGAGCTTGAAATCGATATGTGGAGAGTCGTTCTCGACGATATGCAGCGGCGCGCGCAACGTTTGCGGGGAGCGACAACGAGTGGCGTAGTCCCGCCTGGCACGGTTCCGCTTCAGCACGACTCAAGGCAGGGAAGACCGTAAAAACCTGCCGCCGCCACCGTTGGAGAGTGAGATGCGCGCCAGCGGCCCAGGGGTTAGCATCGGTAGCGATGCAGGTACAATAACGTCGGGGGCCCGTAGCTCAGTTGGATAGAGCATCTGCCTTCTAAGCAGAGGGTCGCGTGTTCGAATCACGCCGGGCCCGCCACTCAATGGATCATCGCCCCGGCGGAAGCCCCGCCTTGGCGACAGACAACTCTCGCGCTACCATCGCTATCTCTCTTCCATAGCCCTGCCAATGAGTTCGAGCAAAGTTCCGGAATGGTTGCGGCTGCCGGAGCGGGCCAGGCTTTAAGGCGTGCGCCCGACGAAACGCCAAGAACGCGGACCGACCGTTAGGTGTTTCGGCACCGCCAGCATCCCAACGAAAGGACCTACACATGACTGACGAAATCGCAGTTGCGAACAAAGGTCTTGTCCGCCGATTCTACAAAGAGGTCTTCGTCGACTGGAATATGGCTCTGGTGGACGAGGTCCTGTCACCTCAGTTCACATCCCACGATTGGGCAGAAGGCGGCCCAACCGGTCCGCCGGCGTTCAGGGATTTCTATTCGGCCATACGATCAGCGTTACCAGACGCCCGATATGTAGTCGATGATCTGATTGCGGAAGGCGACAAGGTAGTGGTGCGGTGGAGACTGCTTGGAACACACCAGGGTGACTTCCGTGGCATCGCTCCCACCGGCCGGCCTATCGCGCTCAAGGGCATCGCCATCTATCGGGTAGATGCCGGCAAGCTGATGGAGCGCTGGGTTGTATCTGACCTGCATGGTCTGATTGAGGAAATCCGAGGATATCCGCCATATGGAGCAGTCGCCTAGACCATTCGCTGGGGGAGGCGAAGCTGCGATCAGGGTCACTGGCAAGGAGAAGAAAGACGAAACAACAATCAAACGGCGTGCTGGAAAACGTTGTTATGCTGGAATTCACCTTCCATTGCCAATCACGGCTTTCAAGCGCTGCGATAACTCCTGGACGGCGGTTGAAGTTGGAGCAGCTGTCCGGGCTGAAAGCGGAGGTCGGGCCTCTCCAGGTCCTGACAAACGGCCTTGCAAAGCTGGTAGGTAGCACGGACGCGTTCTCCGGCGAGCAGGGATAGCACTTTAGTGGGGTCTCGCTCGGTATCTTTAGATTCGGCATACTGCTGGGTTGCCCAAGCCGCGCTGCGGACCCGGTTCACGGCGTCTCGGAAATCGGACAGAATCCGGGCATCCAGGTCGGCCGAGGCCAGCAAGGCCTCAACCTCGTGCAACTCAGCCGTGGCGTCTTGCAGCCGAACCGACATCGAAACCGAATTCCCGTCCATGTAGCCTCCCGGAAAAGAACAATTAAGACGAAACAGGACCGGATTGCAAGTGACTATTGGCGGTCGTCTGTTGGCTTTTTGGCTGGACAGGTGAATTGACTTTCTGCTTCTTGTTCCCGACCTGTTGCTTACTCATCCTGCTTCCATGGCTGGACTGGCAGCCGAGAGCTGCAGGATGGCATTCCCGACCAGCTTAAGGGCGATGCCCCAGCGCTGGCGCGCGTCGGGTTCGTCGTCACCGTAACCGGACAAGTAAAGGGTGAAATAGAAGCCCTCGGATGCGGGTTTCGAGGGATCGCCCTGGTCCTCAAAATAGCAGCGGCGGATGATGAACTCGGCGGCGGAAGAGATTTGCGGCGCGCGTCCCAGCAACTGGATAAGGCGGCGCGCGAATTCCTGGTGCTGTTCGAAGGAATAGCGCGGCGCCTCGGCATCAATAAACACGTCCACGTAGGAGACGAATTTGCCGGCGGCGCCGTAGATGGCTTCTTCTTCGTTCAGTTCCGTGCTGTACCAGGCGTCGCACTTGGCCGATTGCAGCAGCGATCCGGGCGAGTTGATCTGCACCAGGAACTCCGCCAATTCCTGGAAGCGGCTCGCCTCGTCAACATAGAGCAGCAGGTCAGGCCGGCGCTTCAGGTCGTGATAACGCAGGCGGCCGTCGGCGGAGGACCAGGGAATCGCCAGCGTGGGATCTTCACGCCCGAGTTCGACGGTGAGTTCAGCGTCCATCGAGAGCGCCTAATGTACTCCGAAGCGCGGCGATGGTCGATGCCCGGTGGGCGGCGCTGGGTAGGCCGAAATTCAGAGCAGCCGTTGACGAGCGAGCGGGGCGCACAATACCATGCCGGAGCAGCGCCGCTGTGGGCCGGCGCCGGGGGAGCCATGATCCTGGAAATCGAAAGAAAGACGGTCGGCAACACGGTGGTGCTGGAGATGACCGGGCGAATCACTCTGGGCCGTGATTGCCAGCAGATCGAGTCTCTGGTGGATGAACTGGTACGCGGCAAACAGACCAGGATCGTCTTCGATGTTTCCAAAGTGAAATACATGGACAGCAGCGGCGTCGGCATCCTGGTGATGTGCTCCGGAAAGATAAAAGGAGCGGGCGGGGAACTGCGGCTTGCCGGCGCAACCGGGGTGGTCGACCAGACCCTGAAGTTGACCCGCATGAGCCTGATCGTGCCCGTGTACGCCACTCTCGCCGAGGCGCTGGATGGATTTTCCGAGGCGGCCCGGGCCTCCTGACCTTTTCGCTGGGTCCTTCTAGACCCCGATATCCTCATTCCACAAGTCGGGATGCTCGGCGATGAAGGCACGCATCAATGCGATGCACTCGGGATCGTCCCTCACTTCCAGCGTCACGCCGTGCTCTCGAAACAAGTTTTCGGCGCCCAGGAAATTGCGGTTTTCGCCCACAATGACGCGTGGGATGCGGAACAGCAGGCTGGTTCCGGTACACATGATGCAGGGGCTGAGCGTGGAAACCAGGGTGAGTTTCCTCCAGTCGCGGCGTCGACCGGCATTGCGCAGGCAAACGATTTCGGCGTGCGCCGTCGGGTCGCCGGTCTGCACCCGCAGGTTGTGACCGCGGGCCACAATCTGTCCGGCGGCGTCGGCCAGCACCGAACCGATGGGCAGGCCGCCCTCGGCCAAACCTTGACGCGCCTCGCGGAGGGCTTCGTATAAGAGTTCCCGGTCGGTCATGAGAGTTGCGAAGTTTTGAGCGGCGAGTGGCCAGCTGCCATAAGCCGGAACTAGCTCTGCGCGTACATCTCACAAGCTTCGCGGCATTCCAGGCAATAGTACAACCCATCCTCGCAGAGGCGAACATCGTGGCCGCCCTGGCACATGTAGCAGTACTTGTCGCAGGTGCACTTGGACTCTTCCAGCTCACAAACGATACAGCGATAAATGTCGGCCATGGCGCGAATGTAGCGCGAAACCGGCCGGATGAGAAGAGCGCAGGTTCCCAAAACGAACCCGAAGTGAGGTTTGACCGGCCCCAGAGCGCGTGATACCTTAGCGCGTTCATCGCTCCGCATCCGCCCGGATAGAGCGTCCTGGAGAGAACTACGGTGTCTTCCACTCCCGACGTTTCCGCTGCAATCGTTCGCAAGACGGCGCTCAACGCAGTCCATCGCAAGATGGGCGCGAAGATGGTTGACTTCAACGGATGGGACATGCCGGTGGAGTATCCCGCCGGATTGATCGCGGAACACGTGGCGGTGCGCACGGGAGTGGGAATTTTCGACGTGAGCCACATGGGCGATATCCGCATCTCCGGGCGACAGGCGCTGGTCGCGGTGCAGCACATCACAATGAACGATGCCTCGAAGCTGCAGATCGGCCAATGCCAATATTCGGCGATGCTGTACCCGCAGGGAACGTTCGTGGACGATGTGATCGTGCACCGTTTCGGGGAGAGCGATTTCTTCTTCGTGATCAACGCCGGCACGCGCGAAAAGGACATCGCGTGGGTGCGCGAGAATACGCGCTCCTTCGATTGCAAAGTCGAGCACTTGAGCGACGACTTCACCCAGATCGCCATCCAGGGCCCGCGCGGCGTGGAGGTGTTGCAGAAGCTGACTGACGCCGACCTGTCGAAGGTGAAGTTTTACTGGTTCACGCGCGGCACGGTGTGCGGCATCAAGAATACGCTGATTGCGCGCACCGGCTACACCGCCGAGGACGGGTTCGAGATCTACGTTCCCAGCGACGAGGCGACCAGCGAGCGGGTCTGGAACGAGGTGATGGCCGCGGGCCAGGCGTTCAACGTGCTGCCCTGCGGCCTGGGCGCGCGCAACACGCTGCGGCTGGAAGGCAAGCTGGCGCTCTACGGGCACGAAATTTCGGATTCGATCACAGTGTGGGAAGCGGGCCTGGATCGCTGGCTGAAAATGGACAAAGGCGAGTTCATCGGACGCCGGTCGCTGGAACGCCAGCAGGCCGACGGCATCACGCGCGCGCTGGTGGGACTGGAGATGATCGAGCGCGGCATCGGCCGCGACGGATACAAGGTGGTGGACGACTCCGGCCGGCAGATCGGGTACGTGACCAGCGGCTCCTATGCACCATTCTTGAAGAAAAACATCGCGCTGGCTTATGTGCCGCCGTCGAAATCGAGTTTGGACACGGTGATCAACGTGGAGATTCGCGGCCAGGCGGTGAAGGCCAAGGTAGTGCCGGTGCCGTTTTATAAGCGGCCGAAGAAGCAGGCGGCGTAGATAATTGGAAATTTGAAATTTGAAAATTGAAATTTACAAAGTGTGCGCGCGCGAAAATTTCATATTCTACGATTTCAAATTACGAATTCCTGGCTGGGGTTGCAATTTCAGTGGATTCCGGCGTTTGATTTTCAACCAGCAATTCTGGAGTTAGAAAGATGGCCTATCCGGCGGATTTGAAATATACGAAAGAGCATGAGTGGATCAAGGTGGAAGGCGATACCGGCGTGATCGGGATCACCGACCACGCGCAGAAGGCGCTGGGCGATATCGTGTTCGTCGAGCTGCCGAAGGCCGGCGCCACGCTCACCGCCGGCAAGACCCTGGGCACGGTGGAGTCGGTGAAGGCGGTCTCGGACATTTACGCGCCCGCTTCCGGCACCGTGGCCGAGGTCAACCAGGAGCTGGCGACCGCACCCGAGAAAATCAACTCGGACCCGCACGGCGCCTGGATGATCAAGGTGAAGCTCAGCAATCCGTCGGAGGTGAAAAACCTGCTCTCCGCCGCCGATTACGAGAAGTTCGTCGCCGAGGAAGCGGGGCACTGATTTCGCGGGCCTGATAACATAGAAGTTAACCCCGGATTTGTAATTGGTAATTTGTAATTGGTAATTTGCCGCTCCGAGGCAGCGCGCACGCTTGTGCCGCACTCGTCTTCTTCAAATTACAAATTACAAATTACTCAATTACAAATCCTATGCGCTATCTTCCGAAATCCCCTCAAGACCGGGAGTTGATGCTGCGCGAAATCGGCATCCGCTCCGTGGACGAGCTTTTTGCTCCCATTCCGGCGGAATACCGGCTGCAACGCGAGCTGGATATTGCGCCTTCGATGGCGGAAGCCGACATCCTGGACTGGTACCGGCAGCGGGCCTCCGAGACTGCCGCTTCCACTTATGCGAACTTCCTGGGCGCCGGCGCTTACCACCACTATCGGCCGGTCGTCATCGACACGTTGATCTCGCGCGGGGAGTTTTTCACCGCCTACACCCCTTACCAGCCGGAAATCTCGCAGGGAACGTTGCAGGCCATCTTTGAATTCCAGACGATGATTTGCGAACTGACCGGCATGGAGGTGGCGAACGCCTCCATGTACGACGGGTCCACCGCGGCGACCGAAGCGGCGATGATGGCGGCGCGCGTCACCGGGCGCAACGGCGCGGTGGTGGCGCGCAGTGTGCATCCGGAGTATCGCCAGGTGCTGGCCAGCTACGCCAAGAACCAGGGCATGCCGATCGCGGAGGTCCCGTTTCTCGAGACCGGGCGGGTGAACACGGCTGCGCTGGAGAAGACGATTACCGACGATACCGCGTGCGTGCTCATCCAGTCGCCCAACTTCTTCGGCACCCTTGAAGATGTGGCCGCGGTCGCCGAGATTGCGCATCGCAAAGGGGCGCTGCTGGTGGTAGCCATTGCCGAAGCGGTCTCGCTCGGCATCGTTAAGCCGCCCCAGGAAGCCGATATCGTGGCCATGGAAGCGCAGTCGTTCGGCGTGCCGCTCAGTTTTGGGGGTCCCTACGCCGGCGTAATTGCGACCAAGGAAAAGTTCGTCAGGCAGATGCCGGGCCGGCTGGTCGGCCAAACCTTGGACAAGCGCGGCCATTGCGGCTTCGTGCTCACGCTATCCACGCGCGAGCAGCACATTCGGCGCGAGAAGGCGACTTCGAATATTTGTACCAACCAGGCGCTGATCGCGCTGATGGCGACGGTGTTCATGACCGTTTACGGGCGTGAGGGACTGAAGGAGCTGGCGACCCACAACCTTGCGAAAACGGCGTACGCGGTGGAGCAATTTGGCAAGACCGCCAAGGTGCTGTTCCAGGGAGCGCCGCGGTTCAACGAGTTCGTGGTGCAAACCGCCGAGGATCCCAAGGCGCTGAACGACCGCATGCTGGAGCAGAAGATCATCGGAGGATTTCCGCTGCAGAAGTTTTACCCCGAGCTGGGGAACGCGTCGCTGTGGTGCTGCACCGAGCTGACCCGCAGAGTAGCGATTGAGGCGGCGGCGAAGGGGGTGGTGCGATGAGCGAAAAAATCAAGAAGGCCACCACTCACGTCGTTCAGAACGAGGGATTGATCTTCGAGAAGTCGTCGCCGGGGAAGAAGGCGTACAAGCTGCCGGAACTCGACGTGCCCGACGTGAATCCCGCCAAGCTGCTGGGGAGCGCCGCCCGCGCCGACCTGGGGAACATGCCGGAAGTCAGTGAAATCGAGATCATCCGCCACTTCACGCGCATTTCCACCTGGAACTACGGCGTGGACACCGGGCTGTATCCGCTGGGCTCGTGCACCATGAAGTACAACCCGCGGATCAACGAAATCGTGGCCCGCCTGGACGGCCTGGCGAATGCGCATCCCTATCAGCCGGAAAAAGTGTCGCAGGGCGCGTTGCTGATTCTGCAGGCGCTGCGCAAGACGCTGATGGAAATCTGCGGTATGGACGCCATTACCTTGCAACCGGCGGCCGGCGCCCATGGCGAGCTGACGGGCATCCTGCTGGCGCGCGCCTACCTGCAGTCCAAGGGCAATCCACGCAAGAAGATCCTGATCCCCGACTCGGCGCACGGCACCAACCCGGCGACGGCGGCGATTGCGGGCTACCAGGTGGAGAACCTGAAGTCGAACGCGCGCGGCATGGTGGACATCCCGTCTCTGGAAGCGCAGATGAACGAAGACGTCGCCGCGCTCATGCTCACCAATCCCAACACCCTCGGCGTCTTCGAGCAGGAGGTCCACAAGGTCTCCGACATCGTTCACCGCAAGGGCGGCCTGGTCTACATGGATGGCGCCAACATGAACGCGCTGGTGGGCAAGGTGCGCCCCGGCGATTTCGGGGTCGATGTGATGCACCTGAACCTGCACAAAACCTTTTCCACGCCCCACGGCGGCGGCGGCCCGGGTTCGGGCCCGGTGGCGTGCAAAAAAATCCTGGAGCCGTTCCTGCCGATTCCCGTGGTGGTCACCAAGCCGGACGGCTTGCTGGGTTTCGATTACGACCGGCCGCAGTCCATCGGCCGGGTGCGCGCCTTCTACGGCAACTTTGGAATGCACGTCCGCGCGCTGGCTTACATCATGGCCAACGGCCGCGACGGACTGCTCCAGACCACGGAAGATGCGGTGCTCAATGCCAATTACATCCGCAAGAAACTGGAAAGCGCGTTCGACCTGCCCTACTCCACGCCGAGCATGCACGAAGTGGTGTTCAGCGACCGCAAGCAGGCCGCCCAGGGCATCAAGACAGGCGATATCGCCAAGCGGCTCATCGACTATGGGTTCCACCCCTACACGGTGTCGTTCCCGCTGATCGTGCACGGCGCGCTGATGATCGAGCCCACGGAGAGCGAGTCGCTGGAGGAGATGGACCTGTTTATTGAGGCCATGAAAAACATCGCCGCCGAGTGCAAGAGCGAGCCGGAAATCGTGCTCAACGCGCCGCACACCACGCGCACCGCGCGCCTGGATGAGACCCGGGCGGCACGGCAACCGATCCTGCGCTGGAAGCCGCAAGCGCAGTCGGCTAAAGGCGACTAAAGACGTTCACCACAAAGGACACGAAGTAGCCCGAAGACCGGACGAACATGCTCCGGCCTTGTCCTTCGTGATCTTCGCGGTGATTAAGATTTTTTCGAGGTCACGGCAAAGAATGCCGCCGCTTCCTGGTGAACGTTTTTGCCCCCGCATTTCGGACACTTCACCTTGCCCTTTTCGTATTCGGCCAGGGTGAGGATGGTCTCAAACTCTTTTTGGCAGTCTTCGCAGAAAAATTCGTACCGGGGCATGAGCACCTCCGGGAGTGGTCAGAAAATTCTAGTCACTCGGCGGCAAGAGTGCAACCTGCCTGAACAATGAATGGAGAGTAGAAGCCGGAAATGGGAAACAGAATCCTGAGCTCGCAGAACCTCACGAGCTCAGGAGATGGTCGAAAGCTTACTTTGCTTCCTTGAAGTCCACCGACGCGCTGGTATTTTCCCAATCGAACTTCATGACTCCGGCGCTGCCGCCGCGCTGGTCAAATGAAATGGTGTATTCCTCCACCGCGGAGGGCGTCTTGGCAGTTTTCATATCGACGCGCGCCAGGTCGCTCGCCTCGCCGGGATAGGGAATGCCCCACTCGCCGGTTTTCTTGCTGATGATCAGCTTCCACGGGCCACTCTCTTGCGGGAGGATGAAAAGCGTGTAGCTGCCTGCGGGTACGGTGGTTCCGCCGACCTGGAGATTGGCCTGCGTGACCAGGGAAGTCGCTTCATTGGCGCCCGCCCGCCACACTTTTCCGTAAGGAACCAGTTCGCCAAAGATCTTCCGGTTGCGAACCTTGGGGCGACTGTAATCGACGTTGATCGTCTTTCCGTCGTCAAACTTGAAGCTCGCAGTTCCCGGCGGGCTGGGCCGCTTTGATTTGTCCTGCTGCGCGCTGCTCGAGGCCGGTATGAGCATCAACAGCGCAAGCGAGCAGGCGGCAATTCCGCACAGATTGGCACGTCTCATGGTTCCTCCGTCATCAAAATGTCGATGCTGTCCATAGATGCGCGTACCTGCTGTCCGGAAGCACTGAATGTGAGGCCTTTCCCGTACAATCTCCGGATGTCAGTCTTCGAAGAAAAACGCGAAGAGCTGGAAAAATACGAGTTCATGATGGGCATTCCGCGCGGGCGGCTGGCGGTGACCATGGACCTGATCACCGATGCCATGGCCTTCGTCGGCCAGCATGGCGTCTACTGCCAGAGCCAGCGCTGGCCGGGCAAGCCGGTGATGGATATTCAGATCATCATGAAGCAACTGGGGGATGCAAAAGAGCTGCTGCAGAGCGTGATGCAGGAATTGCAGGCAAAACGCGAACCACAGACTTAATGGGGTGAGACGATGAGCAAAATGACTGTACTGGTGACCGGCGCGACCGGTCTGCAGGGTGGATCCGTGGCCTACCATCTGCTGCGCAGCGGCAAGTACACGGTGCGCTGCCTGACACGAAAACCTGATACCGACAAGGCGAAGGCGTTGCGCGGCAAGGGCGCCGAGGTGGTGAGCGGCGACCTGGGTGACCGCGCCAGCCTCAAAGCCGCCATGGCCGGCTGCGACGCCGTGTTCGCGGTGACCAACTGGTGGGAGCTTTTCGATTCCGCCAAGGAAATCGAGCACGGCCGCAACCTGGTGGATGCCGCGGTCGAAACCGGGCTCCCGCGGTTCCTGTTCAGCACGTTGCCCGACGCAAAGACCATCAGCGGCGGAAAAATTCCGGTCCCGCACCTCGACAGCAAGGCGGAGATGGAGCGCTACGCGCGCAGCCGCGGGTTGCACGCCGTCTATTTCAACGTGGCGTTTTACTTCCAGAACTTCGTCAATTTCCAGATGCTGCAGCGCCAACCGGACGGCACATTGTCGTTCGGCTTTCCGCAGGGCGATACCCCGCTGGCAGGCGTGGGCATTGAGGACCTGGGCGGAGTCGTAGCCGCGGTGCTGGAGCGCTTCGATGAATTTGACGGCAAGACGGTGGGAGTGGTCGGCGAAGATGCTCCGCCCTCCCACTACGCCGAGGTGATGAGCCGCGTGCTCGGCCGCAAAGCCACCTACCATTACATTCCCCGCGATGTCTACGCCAAGTTCCCGTTTCCAGGAGCAGAGGAACTGGCGGACATGTTTGAGTTCAACCGGCTGTATCTTCGGGAACGCAAGGCCGACCTGGCGCAGAGTCGCAAGCTGTATCCGGCCATGCAGAGGTTCGAAACCTGGCTGAAGGCGAACCGGGCGATGTTCGAACCACTGTTGAAGACGGCGGCGGCGAGCTAGATTTGACCACCAAGGCACGGAATCACCGAGACCAGTAGTACTCAGTGTCTCCGTGCCTCTGTGGTGAGTGATTCTTCAAGCCGTTACGTACTTGCCTTGCTCGATGACGCGCGCGGCAATCTTTTCGCGCAGCGCAATCGTGTTGATGGGTTCGTATTTCAGCAGGCGGCGCAGGATTGCCATCTGGGTGCGCAGCATGTCGCCCTCGGCAATGGCGGCGATCACCTTGCGCGCGGCCGCTTCCATGGTCTCCATGGCGCGTGCCACGTAGACCTGCGTCATCGCCGTCGCCAACCCGCTGTCGCGTCCCGTCAGTTTCTCGGCGCGCAGCACCGCCGATTCCATGCAATAGGTTTCAATGATGATGTCGGCCAGCGCTCCCATGATTTCCTGCTGGTCAACCAGTTTTTGCATGTACTTCTGCGACGCAGCGCCGGCGGTGAACAGCGCGATTTTCTTGGCGTTGGCCACGATCGCTTTTTCGGCGCCCAGCGGCCCCTCCGGAGTCTCCGACATCGACGGCCCGCCGAGCACCTCGTCCATCAGTTTCTTGATGGCGGGCATAAGCGGCAACTGGCCGGTCATGGCGCGCTTCAACAGAAAGCCGGTGATGATGAGGCGGTTGATCTCGTTGGTGCCTTCGAAGATGCGGTTGACGCGGGAGTCGCGGTAGGCGCGCTCCGCCGGATACTCCTCGACGAAGCCGTAGCCGCCGTACACTTGCACGGTGGCGTCGACCGCGCGGTCCAGCGCCTCTGAGCCCCAGACCTTGATAATGGAGCACTCGACCGCGTATTCCTCGATCGCCTTGCGGATTTCCTTGGCCGCCTCGGGCGAACCCTTGTCAATTTCCCCGAGCGCGACGTCCATCATGCCGACGGTGCGATACACCGCGCTTTCGCCCGTCCAGATGTCCACCGCCATGTCGGCGATCATTTCGCGGATCAGGCCGAACTGCGAAATGGTGGTGTTGAACGCCTTGCGCTGCTTCGCGTAAGCGATCGCGTCCTGCAACGCGGTGCGAGCGCCGCCGACGCATCCGGCGCCGAGCTTGAAGCGGCCGACGTTCAGGATGTTGAATGCGATGATGTGGCCCTTGCCGATTTCGCCGAGCAGGTTCTCCACCGGGACCTTGCAGTCGTTGAGAATCAGCGGGCAGGTGGAGGAGCCGCGGATGCCCATCTTGTGC
This sequence comes from Terriglobia bacterium, assembly GCA_963797035.1. Classification (GTDB taxonomy): domain Bacteria; phylum Acidobacteriota; class Terriglobia; order Terriglobales; family Acidobacteriaceae; genus JAIQGF01. The sequence goes on along the minus strand of CAWCOC010000010.1, from coordinate 811,681 downwards.
TCCTCGCCGCCGACCGAGAACCCGGGGAAGCTCTTTTCGACGATGAAAGCGGTAAACTTTTCGCCATCAATCTTGGCAAAAACGATGAATACATCGGCAAATCCTGCGTTGGTGATCCACATCTTTTCGCCGTTCAGGATGTAGTGCTTGGCGTCCGGCGAAAGCACGGCCTTGGTGCGACAGTTGAGCGCGTCGGAGCCGGAGGACGATTCCGACAACGCATAGGCGCCGACATATTCCGCCGTCGCCAGCTTGGGCAGGTATTTCTGCTTCTGCTCTTCGGTGCCGAAATAGACGATGGGCAGCGTGCCAATGCCGGAGTGCCCGCCAAAGGTGACGACAAAGCTGCCGTACTTGGCGATGTGTTCGGCCACAATGGCGGCGCTGACCTTGTCCATATCCATGCCGCCGTAAGCTTCGGGAATTTCGACCGAGGTGAGGCCGAGCTCGCTGGCTTTCTTCAGCAGTTCGCGGGTGAGCGCGAAGTCTTTCTTCTCCAGCTTCTCGGCCGCGGGCGCGATTTCCTTCAGCGCGAACTCGTCCGTGGTTTGAGCGATCTGCAGATGTTCGTCGGTGAAATCCTCGGGAGTGAAGACTTCATCGAGCTGCCGCTCTTCAATCAGGAAACTTCCGCCGCTGATCTTCTTGCGTGATACCGGTGTCGCTGTCGCCATAAACTCCTCTTCACAACCTTTGTTAACCACGGAGACACGGACGGCACGGAAGATTGAATCGGAAGTTTCTTCTCCGTGTCTCGGTGCCTCCGTGGTGAATTCATTTTGCCTGGACGTTTACTGCACGTTCTCAAAGATGCCCGCCGCGCCCATGCCGCCGCCGACGCACATGGTCACAATGCCGTAGCGCCCGTGGCGGCGTTTGAGCTCGCGCAGGATGGTGGCCGTCAGTTTCGCGCCGGTGCAGCCCAGGGGATGCCCGAGCGCCACCGCGCCGCCGTTGGGATTCACCCGCGCAGGATCCAGCCCCGCTTCCTGGATGACGCAGAGCGCCTGCGCGGCAAATGCTTCGTTCAACTCAACCACTTCGATGTCGGAAAGCTTGAGTCCCGCGATTTTCAGTGCCTTGGGAATGGCATAGACCGGCCCCACACCCATTTCCTCCGGCTTGTAGCCGGCGGTGGCGAACGACACAAACCGAGCCAGCGGCTTGATGCCAAGCTGCTGTGCGCGCTCCGCCGACATCACCACCGCGGCGGCCGCGCCGTCCGACATCTGCGACGAGTTTCCGGCAGTCACGATGCCGTGCGCGTGGAATGCCGGCTTCAAAGCGCCCAGGGCTTCCATGGTCGTATCGGCGCGCGGGCCTTCGTCAACTTTGAAAATGATTTCCTGGCGCTTCGGCTTCGCGCCATTGGGCGTGGTGAAGCTCACCGGCACGGCAACGGTTTCTTCTTCGAAGCGCCCCGCCGCAATAGCCGCCAGGGCTTTTTTGTGGGAGTTGAGCGAGAACTCGTCCGACATCTCGCGGGTCACGCCGAAGCGCTTGGCAATGCGCTCGGCGGTCAGGCCCATGGACAGGTAGGCATCGGGATAATTCGTCACCAGCCACGGATTGGCCGAAACCTTGTGCCCGCCCATAGGAATCATCGTCATGGATTCGAGCCCGCCGGCGACAATCACTTCCGCGCCTCCAGCCATGATTCGTTCGGCCGCCATGGCGATGGCCTGCAGTCCCGAGGAACAGAAGCGGTTCACCGTCATCGCCGAACATTCCACCGGAAGTCCGGCGCGCAGGGAGGCGATGCGGGCCACGTTCATTCCCTGTTCGGCCTCGGGCATGGCGCAACCCATGATGACGTCTTCAATTTCCTTGGGATCGAGTTGCGGCACGCGCTCGAGCGCGCCGCGGATGGCGATCGCGCCCAGTTCGTCGGGACGAGTGGCGCGCAGCGTGCCCTTGTAAGCCTTGCCGACGGGTGTGCGGACGGACGATGCGATTACGACTTCTCTCATAATTCTCAGCTCTTAGCTCTAGCTCTTAGCTCCAATGCTTGCGCGTTGTCATCCTGCGCGAACGGAGGAGCTATGTTTTGAATATCGCCGAATGCATTTACATTCGGTGCAACGTAATTCTGTCGTCCGCGGGTGCAACGAAGAGCCGGTAAGCCTTCACCGCCGCATACCCGATGATGAAGTACCAGACGTAACTAAACAGCATCACCGTGGTCCACATCACTTCCGGTCCGGCGCGGTGAAGCAACTTCCACTCGACATCCAGGAACGCTGGCGCCGCAAACGCTCCGGGCAGCAGCGCGAAAAACCAGGTCGCCTGGCCATGCGGATCCGGGTGGATCCCCAGGGCGATCAGGGCCGCCAGTGCCAGCAGTCCGATCGCGGCAACGGCCGCCACCCGTTCGTCAGACATTCGCCTGGCCATGCCAACCTCAATCGCAGAACCCTGTCAGTCACCTTGCAACATCAATTTCTCAGCGGCTTTCCCGTTTTCAGCGTGAACGCGATTCGCTCCTGAGTTTTCTTCTCGCCACAGAGGGACTTGAACGCCTCGCGCTCCAGGTCGAGCAGATATTGCTCGCTGACCGGCGTGCCGGGCGTCACCGCGCCTCCGCAAAGAACCTCGGCGACCTTGTTGCCGATCTTGACTTCGTGATCGCTGATGTATTCGCCTTGCCTCATTAGATGGACGCCGAGTTTCAGAGTTGCCAAAATACTCTCGCCGGGTGCAGGGATATCGCTGCGCGGGCGCGGCGGCTTGTAGGACCGCAGCAACTCCAGCGCGTGGGCCTTGGCGTCGGCCAGCACGCGGTCGCGGTTCATGGTCACCTGGTCGCCGGGTGAGAGGAATCCGAAACCCCGCGCTTCGGCGGCGGAGGTCGAGACCTTCGCCATGGCGACCGTTTCGAACGCCTTCTTCATTGCCTCCATCAGTTCCACCGACTCGCCGCGGCCCTCGGGCCGGAGGGAGGAGGCGGCATCCACGGCGCGCAGCGTCATCTCCTTGCAGCCGCCGCCGCCGGGCAGCAGTCCGACTCCGACCTCCACCAGCCCCATGTAGAGTTCGGCGTGGGGATGCCGCGCCGCCCCGTGCAGTGAGACCTCGCAACCGCCGCCCAGGGTCATCCCGAAAGGCGCCACTACCACGGGTTTCGGAGAGAACTTGATGGCCTGCGTCATCCCTTGGAACTGACGGATGATGAGGTCAATCTCGTCCCACTCTTCCTCCTGGATGGCCATCAGCAACAGCATGATGTTGGCGCCGGCGGAGAAGTGCTGGCCGTCGTTGGTGATCACGAAGGCGTCGAAATTGTCGCCGGGGCCGCCCGCCTTTAACGACTGCGTTACAAGCTGCAGGATGTCGCCGCCGATGGCGTTCATCTTGGTGTGGAACTCGATGCCGCCTACACCGTCGCCCAAATCCACCAGCGTCGCGCCCGCATTCTTCTTGACCACGCCGCCGGCTTTCTTGGCCACCTGCACCGACCAAATTCCCGGCGAGACCTGCTGGTCCTTGTAGCTGGTGGTGGGAATATCGAAGTAGGCCACGCCAGAGCGCGCGCCTACGGCATCGCTGTACCAGGTCTTCTTGCCCGAGCCGAGCAGCCGCTCCACATTCTCCGCCACCGGCCACCCTTCCTTCTTCATGCGCGCGACCGTAGCGTCGACGCCAGCGGCGTCCCACAACTCGAACGGCCCCATCTCCCAGTTGAAGCCCATGCGCATGGCGCGATCGATGTCCACCAGGGAATCACAAATCTCGCCGACGCGATTGGCCGAGTAGGTCCACAGCTCCGTCAGCACCGACCACAGGAACTGCCCGGCCTTGTCGCCCTTCTGCGGCGGGGCGCCGTCGAGTCCGAGCAGCGTGCGCAGGCGCTGCGGCGTGTCCTCGATCTGCTTGGCCATTTCCAGGGCAGGGAATTTCGCCTTCTGCCGCGGCCGGTACTGCAGCGTCTTCCAGTCCAGCCCCAGCCGCTCCTCTTCCTTGCCCGCGGCGCTCTTGGCCTTCTTGTAAAAGCCGCCCTTGGTCTTGTCGCCCAGCCACTTCCGCTCCAGCATGGCCTGGAAGAAGGCGGGAAGTTGCAGATCGCTGCGCTCGTCCTTCAGGCTGGTGGTCATGTTGGAGACCACGTGGCCCAGGATGTCGAGTCCCACCATGTCGGCCAGGCGGAAGGTGCCCATCTTCGGCCAGCCGACGGCGCTGCCGGTAAGCGCGTCGACTTCTTCGATGCTCAGGTCCATCTCCTGCATCAGCCGCATTACGTTGAGCGCAGAGAAGGTCCCAATGCGGTTGGCGATGAAATTGGGCGTGTCCTTGGCGGTCACGATGCCCTTGCCCAGGCGCGCATCGCAGAAGTGGGCAATGGCCTCCAGCGCCGCGGGATCGCTGTCCGGGGTGGGAATAATCTCCAGCAGGCGCATGTAGCGCGGAGGATTGAAAAAATGCGTGCCGAACCAGTGGCGGCGGAAGTCGTCGCTGAAGCCCTCGGCGATCTTTCCGACGGGCAGGCCGCTGGTGTTGGTGGTGACGATCGTGCCCGGACGGCGCGCGGCCTCCACTTTCTTCAGCAGCGAGCGCTTGATGTCCAGATTTTCGACCACCGCCTCGATCACCCAATCGGATTCGGCGACAAACTTCATGTGGTCTTCGAAGTTGCCGATGGTGACCAGGTGCGCCAGCGAAGGCTCGAAAAACGCCGCGGGCTTGCTCTTGCGGGCCGCCTGCAATCCGGAGGCGGCCACGTGATTGCGCGCGTCGCCATCGGCGTCAGGCACAACGATATCCACAAGAAACGAGGGCACGCCGGCGTTGGCCAGGTGCGCGGCAATGCGCGCGCCCATGGTCCCGGCGCCGAGGACGGCGACTTTATCAATGCGTTTGGTCATGACGGAATACCCCGGGGATCCCGGCGACAATATAGCAGTTGGAAACCCCTCCCGCCTGTGACGCAGCCGGGTCTGGCGCGAAAGAAATTCTGCCCTTCTGGGACATCATTTTTGCGGGAATGAAGGGGCGCCCCAAAAAAAATTCGGGCGCGCCGCGTAGATGTGGGGTGAGGATGGCAGCGGCGCGCCCTTCTCTATTAGTTAGGTAGAGAGTAGCGAAGGCCCTCGTTGCCGTCAAGCTAAATCATTGTTAGAGTTGTACTTAGGAGATGAGTCGCGCTAGCACGTACGCCGCTGCGGCGGCAAGTGCACCGGTCACCAATGTTTGTGACGCGCTCCGAAACGGGACTGCGCCGGTGAAGCGCCCCTTGACGTAGCCGAACGCCGCCAGCGCGATCAAGGTGACGCACACTGAGGCCACAAGGGCAGCTGCAGCGCGGTCCAGGATGATGTAGGGCGCCAGCGGGATCATGCCCCCGGCCACGTAGGAACCGGCGATGGTGGCGGCGCTGCGCAGGGCCCTGCCCGGCTCCGGCGGCTCCAGCCCGAGTTCAAAGCGCATCATGAAATCCACCCAAGCCTCCGGCCTTTTTTCCAGGGCCGCCACCACCGTATCCGATTCGCTGGCTGCCATGCCGTAGTTCTGCAGGATCTCGGAAACCTCGCGCGCCTCCTCCTCCGGGATCTCCTTCACCTCGCGCCATTCGCGGGCACGCTCCTGTACGTAGTGTTCGGCGTCAGTCTTGGCAGCCAGGTAGCCGCCGAGGCCCATGGCGATGGATCCGGCGGCGATCTCGGCCAGCCCGGCCACGACGATGACGTGCGTGGTCTTGATTGCCCCCGACAGCCCGGCGGCCAGCGCGAACGGCACCGTCAGCCCATCGGCCATGCCGATCACGATATCGCGTACGATTTCACTGGAGGTGAAGTGCTTTTCGATGTGCGGCGTCTGCGGCATGGGTCCTCTTTACTCCTACAGTTCCGGATGGTGGTTCACATACTCCAGGGCCAGCTTTACCACCTCGCGCTCGCCGCGGTAGCTCAGCTTCCGCGGTGCTTCGTCGAGCGGCACCCACAGGGCCTGCCGCACCTCGCGGCGCATTTCCGGGCTGATCTGCCCGATCCGGCCGCTGCGGTAGCGCAGCAAATAGAAGCTCACCACCTTGAAGACCCGCTGGTGGTCGCCCCAGCTACGCACGTAGATGTACTTGATGTCGTCGAGCTTGCAGACCAGCTCGGCTTCCACGCCGGTTTCCTCCCGGACCTCGCGCACCGCCGTCTGCTCGGGGCGTTCGCCTGGATCCACGTTGCCCTTGGGGAGGGCCAGTACGGTGGCAGAAGCACGGTTTTTCGGCTTGCCCTGGGGCTCGATCACTGCCGACCACCAACGCCCCTGCCTGCGGCGGAGCACCACACCTCCAGCGGAAAATTCGCGCACCATGGGGAAAGTTGCCTCTGGTAACCGGAAATCCGGGGTCTTGGTGACTACGGTAATCTAGCAGTCCCGGGGCGGCCGCTGCATCATTCCTGCAGCACCGGGCATCATACCGATATGTAACGTCCGCGTGGGGCAGGATGTAAATTAGGTATGTTAAACAAACTAGCGCGTTCGGTTCGCGCATTTTCCCGCGGATTGAAACGCATTTCCGATGTGCCGCTCGCCCCGGCGGCCCCTGAAGTACCCAGCGTCGGTCTGGCGCTCGGCGGCGGCTTTGCCCGCGGCCTGGCCCATATCGGCATTCTCAAGGTCCTCGAAGAAGAGGGCATTCCCGTCAATTTCATCGCCGGAACCAGCGTCGGCTCGGTCATCGGCGCGGCCTATTGCAGCGGCATCTCCGCCCGCGAACTGGAGGAGATTGCCGGCCTGGTGCGCTTCAAACACTTCGCGCGCTGGACGCTTTCGCGCTACGGCTTTGCCAGCAACGACCGCATGGCGCAGTTCCTCCACAAGGTGCTGAAGTGCGCCACCTTTGAGGACCTGAAAATTCCGCTGGCGGTGGCCGCCACCGACTTCACCAGCGGCGAAGGCGTGGTCTTCCGCTCCGGCCCGCTGGTGGACGCGGTGCGCGCCAGTTGCGCCTACCCGGGCATGTTTCAGCCGGTGAACGTCAACGGGCGCCTGATGGTGGACGGGTTGCTCGCGCACGCGGTGCCCACGGTCCCGCTGCGCGAAATGGGAGCGCAGCGCGTGATCGCCGTCTATCTCAGCGCGCACTGGGTCAACCTGAACGGGCCGCGGCACATCTTCGACGTGATCGGGCAGTGCTTCTCGATTGCGCAGTCCAAGATGTGCGGCCTGTGGGAAACGGCGGCGGATGTGATTCTTCAGCCCGACGTGCGCGGCTTCAGCTACGACGGCTTCGACCGCGCTCCGGAGTTGATCCGCGCCGGTGAAATCGCGGCCCGTAATGCCCTGCCGGCCATCCGGCAATGGTTTGCTCAGCCGCAACCGCAGCCGCTGGCCACGCCTGTCAAGGCGCCATCGCCGGCGTAGGTTCGGCTGCGGCTTCGACCACGGCGGCACCACACGGTGCACGATTGTGATCCCTCGCGCCGCGAGGAACTGCTGTGCACACCGGCGCAAAGCGGCGGTTCCAGCTGATTCTTTGTGGCCGAGTCCCTATATTTTTTCCCGCAGCAGCTTCTGGAATTCTTCCCGGCTCAATTGATCGTGGGTTGCAAACCACTTCAAGACCGCGCTGCCAATCTCGCTCGGGTCGACCATTGCAGGCCCAGATTGCTCCGTCGGCGTTGCTAAGGCCGCGAAGGTCCCGGTTCCGTGCTCCCTGCTGAGCTCGGTAATCACCTGGTCAAGCTTCTCCCTTTGTCCTGGGGGGAAATTGACGAACTCCACTCCCATGCCCATGTTGAGCTGCGACACGCGGACAATTGCCGGCAGGCTCAACATCAGCCCGCACAGTTTCACGTCAAGATGGATATGGGCGCCGACGCGCATGGGGGACATCATCTCCACGTAACCGCCCGACATGGAAACATCGAGAATGCGGCCTTCCACCGCGAACTGGCTGGTTTCCTCACGCACCTGGGCCACGCCGGAGCAGTTGAAGCGTTTGTATCGACGCCGTTCTCCGGCGCGGCGCTCGCTCTCGCGCCGCTCGCTGCTATGTCCAAGGGGGGCGGCGGGCTCAATCTGCGTGGCCGGCACTTCAAAAATGTCGAGATCGCTGTCCGTGGTCACAGGCGGCAGATGATCGACGAACAACGGCGTGGGGCCCTCCACGCCCACCAGCCCCAGCGTGCCGGCTTCCTTGTCCATCCACACGATGCGGTAGCGCGCCCGCTTGTCCTTGTATTGCACGCGTACTACTTCGCCCAGTCCGGGGGCGTCGGGGACGCCTCGCAGCCGGATTCCGGTCCAGCTTACATCCAACGTTCTTGCCGTCTTGGCGAAGGGATTGCCAATCGCGTCGAAGCCGGAAACGGACACGGGTAGCTCGATCTGCAGCCGTGCGGCTCGTCGCCTACCCATGGAACGCTCCCCCTCCTCACTGGCGATTATCAGCCCGTGAGAGAGCTGTGCACCAGCACAAAGCCGCCAATGCTATCAGCGGTTGATTGACCCGGCAAATGCTCGCGGATAGACTAAGAACATTCCCCTCGAATCAGGTACTGCCGTGAAAACTTATCGTTCCGCGCGTGAAGTGCTTGAGGCCGTCGAGCAGGTGCTGGCCAGCAAGCCTCGCTTGGCCCCGCGCAGCCGGCGGCGTGCTATTCGTGGCGCACAGTTACCGGAGTCGCCGCTCACGCACGTGACCAGGCTGTTGCAAGACGGGCGCCAATGTTCGGCCGTCACCATTTTCCTTGAGGCCGGCGGCCGCGTGTTCCGCGTCGCCTCGGCGGGGCTGGAGCCGCGCTGCGATTCCATGCGGCTGGGCGAGGGCAACGTTGGCCAAGCGGCGAAAACTGGGGCCGGCAAGCTGATACCGGACGTCTCGCGCGACCCGCAGTACGTCAAGGTCTTTGCCCAGACTCGCTCCGAGCTGGTCATGCCGATCAAGATCGCGGCCCACGTCATCGGCGTGATCGACGTGGAGAGCGATCGCCTTGACGCCTTCAGCGAGCAGGACCGCGTCCTGCTGCGGCGAGTCGCCAATGCGCTGGCCAAGTTTCTCGTTGGGCGGGGCAAATATCTGGTCATGAAGACGCGCGAGGCTGTCCTCGCCGTCCCGCCGGTTGCGGTCAAGCAGCCGGAGTCGCCCGTCCGTGCCGGGGTCGCGCGGGCCGGCTCGGAGTCGGAACGTCAGGAGCGATTGCGCGCCGCCGCCGGAGAGAGGGGCCGCTGATGAACGCTTTGGCACAGCCACTCACGGACTTGAAGCAGATTGCGAACCGCATTCGCGTCGACATCATCAAGATGATCGGCGCCGCCGGCAGCGGACATCCCGGCGGCTCGCTCTCCGCGGTGGAGTTGCTGGTCGCGCTCTATTTTCGGGTCTTGCGCCAGGACCGCAAGCATCCCGAGTGGCCGGACCGCGATCGCTTTGTGCTCTCCAAGGGCCACGCCGTCCCGGTGCTCTACGCCACCCTGGCGGAGGCCGGCTATCTGGACTCCGCGCTGTTGCCCACGCTGCGCAAGCTGGGCTCGCCGCTGCAAGGCCATCCCGATAAACGCATGCTTCCGATCCTGGAGGCCAGCACGGGATCGCTGGGACAAGGGGTTTCCATCGGCATCGGCATGGCGCAAGCCGCGCGCTTGGACCATCGCGACTGGCATACCTTCGTCATGGTCGGCGACGGCGAAATCCAGGAGGGCCAGATTTGGGAAGCCGCCATGTACGCCGGCTTTCACCGCCTGTCGAACCTCACCATCATCGTCGACTACAACAAGCAGCAGCTCGATGGATTCTTGACCGATATCCTGGACCCGGCGCCGGTGGGCGACAAATTCCGCAGCTTCAACTGGAACGTCATCGAAATCGATGGCCATGACCTGGAGCAGTGCATCGACGCGCTGCAGCAGGCGCGCAGCGGCGTGACCTCGCGGCCCACCGCGGTGGTTGCCAATACCATCAAGGGCAAGGGTGTCTCCTTCATGGAAAACAATCCTGAGTGGCACGGCGTCGCGCCCAAGAAAGAGCAGGTCGAGGCCGCGCTGAGGGAGCTGGGTGCGGCGGGATGAGCGCCTCGCTGGAAGCGCCTTGGCACTTTCTTTGTTGGCATTCGACGCACGGCCGCGGGCTGCGGACTATGGATTACGGAGCAAGATGAAAGCCACGACAAAATTCGAGCTCAAAATGGGGGTGGCCACGCGTGAGGCCTACGGGCAGGCGCTGGTCGAACTCGGCCGCGCCAACCCGAACGTGGTCGCGCTCGATGCCGACCTGGCCAAGTCCACCTACGCCTCCAAGTTCGCCAAGGAATTTCCCGACCGTTTTTTCACCATCGGCATCGCCGAAGCCAACATGGTCGGCATGGCCGGCGGGATGGCGCTTAGCGGAAAAATTCCTTTCGCCTCGTCGTTCGCCGTGTTCCTCATGGACAAAGGCTACGATCAGCTCCGCATGTCGGCGGCCTATCCGCGCGTGAATGCCAAGTTTGTCGGTTCGCACGGCGGCATCTCCATCGGCGAAGACGGTCCCAGCCAGATGGCGGTCGAGGACATCGCGCTGGCCTGCGCACTGGCGGGATTTGTCGTGCTCATACCTTCCGATGAATTCTGCGCCCGCGCCCTGGTGCATCGCATGGCGGAGTGGAGCGGTCCCTGTTACATGCGCACCGGACGTCCGAAGGCGCCCATCATCTACACCGCGGAAGAACCATTCGAAATCGGCAAGGCAAAGCAGCACGGCGACGGCCGCGATGTCGCAATCATTGCCTGCGGCCTGGAAGTCGGCTACGCCCTGCAGGCACAGTCGCAACTGGAAGACGAAGGCGTTTCTGCGCGCGTCCTCGACATGCACACCATCAAGCCGTTGGACGAGGAAGCGGTGGCCGAGGCCGCCCGCGAGTGTGGCGCCATTGTCACGGCGGAAGAACACCTGCTCGACGGCGGCCTGGGCTCGCAGGTGGCCAAGTCAGTCGCCGCCTCCCATCCTGTGCCCATGGAGTTTGTCGGCATCCAGAACACTTACGCCGAATCCGCGACCCCCGACCAGGTGATGGAGAAATACGGACTGACCGCCCCTTACATCGTGGCGGCCGTCAAGCGTGTCCTGAAGCGCAAATAAGAGCCGCGGTGAAGAGAAGCCGGCGCCGGAACGTCCAAACCAAAGTCCATGGGGCAAGCTGCCAAAGTCCATGGCCCCACCGTGACGTGGCGTCCGCGGAACGGCGCTGGTAGGTTTCAGAGATGGCCATCCATACAGAAGAGCAGATCGCCAGCATGATCGCCGCCGCGGGCGTGATCTGGGGAGTCAGGGCCGCTGCCAACAGCGTAATCCCGGCTTACGCAGTGCAGATCACCACCGGCCCCATCGAAACCTGTGCCATCGGCATCCTGATCTGGCTGCACGCTAAATGGAGACGCACCGCCCTTCGATCGCACGCTCATTGACGCCTCGTGGTTGCGTCAGAACATTCCTGCCCGACAACTAAGGGTTTCCAAGTATTCTCCGAAGTTCGTGGCCGCCCGACAATTGCGAATCGGAGAACGACATGGAAGCAGCGATTCAGCGATTCATTGCGGCGCACGAAACCTACACCCGGCTTGATCTGCTCCGCTTTGACTGCCGCTCGCCCCAGGAGCGCGAATTTCTTTACATCCAGATCCTGCGCGCCTATCTCAACCTCCAGTACCACGCCATGATCATCACCGGCATGCAGACCGCGGCCGGCATGGAGTTCGCGCGCTGCAACTAGTTGCGGGCACCGATGCGTGCGCCTCTGCTTGTCCCCGGGGAACCAGCCCCGGGCGCCCCAGACCCAATAAGTCACACCTGCTGACAACTGCTCTCTCCGAGCACGCGTCTAACAGAGCGCCCTTAAGGTTCGGCTGTCCTCAGCACAGATTTTCGAGGAACGTGCATGCCTGTCGCGCGAATCGTTAGCCGCCACGTCGCCCCATCCCCAGCTCTCCATGAATTGTCCGAGCGTTTACGGGCCGCCGGCTACCAGGTCGAAGTCGTAACCCCGGATGCGGCTGCCTCGGACGCTGACCTGGTCATCGAACTGAGCGAGCTTCCCGCGCGCGAGGCGGTGGATACAGCCTTGCGCCTGGCGCGCGAGGGTGGTTCCGACCTGTTCATCGCGCCCGGCGTAGTTGACGCCGAGGCCGAGATCCGCTGCCGGTAAGCCGAAACGCGGATGGCCCCGAGCATGCGCAGGTAGCGGTGGCTGAAAGCGCCGGCGTGCTGGGAGAAACGGTCGAGCAACTCGGCGCGGCCCTGGCCGACGGCGGCGCCGGCATTCGCGAAGCCGTGTCAGGCCTGCGCGCGCGCGTCACCGGCTCCTGGTCGCGATTCCAGCAACGCCGCTTGGAGGGAGTCCGCGCGCTCCGCCTGGAACGCGAGCGCCGGGAGAATGAGCGCGAAGAGCGGCGACGCCAGCATGAGCTTGAGCTGCGCCGCCAAGCCGAAGAAAAACAGCGCACGATTGCGGAGCGGGAGCGCCTGGCGGCTGCGCGGGAACGCGTGCTGCGGGAGCAGCTGGCGCGCGAAGCCGCTCTCCGCGCCGAACGCGAGCAGCTGGCGCGCGAAGCCATGGCGCGCGAAGCCGCGCGGCGCGCCGAGCTTGATTATGCCGCCGAAGAGGAACGCCGGCGGGCCGCCGCCGTGGAAGCGGAGCGCCAGCGCGTGCTTCGGGAGCAGGAAGAGCGCTACGCCGCCGCCTTGAGGGTGCAACGTCTCCGGCAGCAACGCGAAGTGGAAGCCGAAGTCTCGCGCCCACAGCAGGTCCCGCCGGCCGTCTCACCGGTTGAAGCTACGGTGGCGCCGCCGCAGCGGGTGGCGCCAGTCCCGGTTTTCGATGCTGCTTTTGCAGACGTTGCGCCCGTGCCCAAGCCCAGGCCGCGTCGCCCGCGCAGGAGCGCTTCGCCGCGCGAGCGCCAGTGGCAGCGCGCCGCCTTGCTGGCCTCGATCGCCACGCTGGCCGCCATGATCGGTTTCGCCATCGCCGCCAACGTCCATCCCAGTTCGCCTCTCCCGGCCGCACTCATTGAGAACACGGTGCAACAGCAGGTTCCATTCGGGCCGGCGAGGATCGACGTTTCGTCCGCCGAAAAGCCGCCCGCGCCTGCCCCGCACTCAGCCGTTCAGACTGCTCCACGGTCCGCGAAATCGGGAAAGGCAGGCCTATCAAGCACGTCGGCCTCTCCCAAACCAAGCGCAGCGAAGTCGCAGAAGTCCCGTGCCCGGCGCTCTTCCCGGGAGCGTGATGTGGTTGCCGAAGATGAAGTCATCGTGCACCACCTGCGCGGCTCGCGCGTGCAGCCCGCGCAGACCACCGCCGGCGTCCGTCGCTACTCGGACGAGGACTAATAGCAGGCCTCAGGCTTCAGGCTTCAGGCAAAACAAGAGCCGCGTCGCGCACGCGGCTCTTTTCGGTAAAAGTTTAGGTTCGGTACTCCCGAAGCCCGAGCCTACTTGATCGCCACCAGCTTTTTCACCAGCTCCGAGTAGTCTTTCTTCTCGACGCCGTGCACCTGCTTGTTGTACTCGTCCACCTTCGACGAGTAGTTCATGGAGCAGAATTTCGGCCCGCACATGGAGCAGAAGGCGGCTTCCTTGTAATACTTGTCGGGCAGAGTTTCGTCGTGCATGGAGCGCGCCGTCTCCGGGTCAAGCGACAGCTCGAACTGCTTTTCCCAGTCGAAGGTATAGCGCGCGAAGCTGAGCGCGTCATCGCGGTCGCGGGCGCCGGGGCGCTGCCGCGCGATATCGGCGGCATGCGCCGCGATCTTGTAAGCGATGATGCCGTCCTTCACGTCCTTGTCGTTGGGCAGGCCGAGGTGTTCTTTCGGCGTCACGTAGCACAGCATGGCCGCGCCGTACCAGCCGATCATGGCCGCCCCAATGGCAGACGTGATGTGGTCATAGCCGGGCGCGATATCGGTGACCAGCGGCCCCAGCGTGTAGAAGGGCGCGCCGTAGCACATCTCCACTTCCTTCTCGACCTGCTCCTTGATCTTGTCGAGCGGGATGTGTCCCGGGCCTTCGATCATGACCTGCACGTCGTCCTTCCAGGCGATCGCCGTCAACTCGCCCAGGGTCTTCAGCTCGGCGAATTGCGCCTCGTCGCTGGCATCGGCCACGCAGCCCGGCCGCAACCCGTCGCCCAGCGAGAAGCTGACGTCGTACTTCTTGCAGATCTTGCACGATGTCTTCGAAGCGCTCGTAGAGGAAATTCTGCTTGTGATGATGGGCCATCCACTGCGCCAGGATCGCGCCGCCGCGGCTTACGATGCCGGTGATCCGCTTCGATACCAGCGGCAGGTACTGGATGAGCACGCCGGCGTGGATCGTCATGTAGTCCACGCCCTGCGCGGCCTGCTCCTCGATCACTTCCAGCATGATGTCGGCGTCGAGGTCTTCCAACCGCTTGACGCGGGCGATCGCCTCGTAAATCGGCACCGTCCCAATCGGCACCGGCGAGTGCCGCAGGATGGCCTCGCGGATCTCGTGGATGTCGCCGCCCGTGGAAAGGTCCATGACCGTGTCGGCGCCGTAATGCACCGAGGTGTGCAACTTGCGCAGCTCTTCGTCGATGTTGGAGGCGACCGCGGAATTGCCGATGTTGGCGTTGATCTTGCACTTGGACGCCACCCCGATGGCCATGGGCTCCAGCTCCGGATGATTGATGTTGGCCGGGATAATCATCCGTCCGGCGGCGACTTCCTCGCGCACCACCTCGGGCGTGATCCGCTCCCGCTCCGCGACGAACACCATCTCTTCGGTGATCTTGCCCTGGCGCGCGTAGTGCATCTGGGAAAAATTGCCGTCGCCGCTGCGCGCCGCTTCCTCCCGGCGCTTGCTGATCCATTCCGCTCGCGCGGCTTCTGGATCCACGCTGCTGGTTTCGTGTCCGTTTCCGTTGTTGTTTGCGTTACTCATGGGGTTGGTCGGCTCCTCCCAAAACCTATATTATACCCCGGTGTGCGATCTGTGCACCCGCGACCTGAATCACAGCATCCTGTGATGTTGACCCGGAATTCGGCTCCGGGTACAGTGAGCAGTGTGGGGAGCTCGTATGCTTGACGCGAAACGCCGTTTGACCTATATCCGCTTTGGTGTCGCCATTGCCCTGGTTGTCGTTTCCCTCGGTTACCTGGCGTTTACCGGCGTACAGCAGAGCAAGAGCTACTACGTCACCATCAAGGAACTGCAGGCCATGAACGACAGCCGATATGCCAAGCGCCTGCGCGTTGCCGGCAACGTGGTGCCCGGTTCCATCAAGCGACAGGGCTCGCACGTCGAGTTTGCGCTGAAGGAAAACGATCTCACCCTGCCGGTGGTGTACTACGGCACCGAGGCCCCGCCGGACACGTTTAAGGACGACTCCCAGGCCATGGCCGAAGGCCGCTTCGGGCGCGATGGCGTCTTCCACGCCAACCAGCTCCAGGCCAAGTGCGCTTCCAAATACGCGCCCGCTCCGGACCAGCCCGGTGCGCAGCCCACCAACGCACCTGCCAAGCCGCTGCAGAAAGCCCAGGCCGGAGGGCCAACTGGACCAGGAATTGCGCAATAGAGTTGCAAGATTTGAAATTGGAAAATTTTAATATCTGAAATTTGCAGAAAATGGAATGCGCAGATCAAGCCCGGTCAAATTTCAAATTTTCAATTTCAAATTTCCAATCGCCTTGCGCTCCGCGGGGTTCGTGACTGCTGATTTCCGCTGACCAACCCGTACCCGCGATCGTCCTCACCGAAGTCACCAAGCTGTTCGGCCGCTTCGCCGCCCTGCGCAGCGTCAGCGCCGAGTTTCTCCCCGGCAGGCTCTACCTTGTGCTCGGCGACAACGGAGCGGGGAAGTCTACCCTGCTGCGCGCCATTGCCGGCCTGATGCGCCCCTCGCGCGGCACGGTCACCGTGCTTGGCTCGCCGAACCTGCGTTCCAGCGCCGCCGCAATCGGGTACATGGCGCATGCCCCATTGCTGTACGACGAAATGGACGGCCTGGAGAACCTCGGCTATTTCGCGCGTCTCTACGGCATTCGCGGCGCGCAGCGCGGCGCCGAAGTCATGCGCGCCGTCGGTCTCGACCCCGACCTTCCGCGCCGCGTCGGCCAGTATTCCCAGGGCATGCGCCAGCGGCTCTCGCTGGCCCGCGCCATTCTCAACGATCCGGCCATCGTCCTGCTCGACGAGCCTTTTTCCAACGTGGACGTTGCTTCCGCGCGCGAGATGGTCCGCCTGCTGGCCGAGATGCGCGACGCCGGAAAAACAGTCTTTGTCGTGACCCACCAGCCTGCGCTGCTGGATGGCGTTGCCGACGAGTCGGTCAGGATGAATGCCGGCCAGATCATCGCCCGCGATCGCTCGCCGCGCCGCGAACTTCAGCCACGAGGCGTTTTGTGAAGACCCTGTTCATCACGGTTCGTGCGCTGGTTGTCATGGTCGTCTTCCTCTGGCTGTGGGCCTGGGTCGCGCTCGGCCTGCGGCGTTACGACCACCTCTACAACCTGCATCTGCCCGCATGGACGCAAGTGCTCGCCATTCCCGTCGCCATTGTCGGCGCCGCCTTGTGCATCGCGTGCATCGGCACGTTTGTCGTGGTGGGACGCGGCACGCCCGCGCCGTTTGATGCGCCACGGCGGTTCGTCGCGGTTGGGCCCTATCGTTACGTACGCAATCCGATGTACATCGGCGGAGCGATTTTGCTTGCCGGTTTTGCACTCTACCTCCGCTCCGGCGCGGGGCTGCTGTTTTGCCTGCCCTGGCTCCTGATGTTCCACCTCTTCGTCTTGCTCTATGAAGAGCCCACGCTGCGCGGCAAATTCGGTCCCTCGTACCAGACCTACTGCAAGAGCGTGCCACGCTGGATTCCGCGTCTCGGCACACGAATTCAAACCCACCTGGCGGTGGCCCTGTGAGCGCTTCCGCCATCGTGTCCCACCGCGCGCCCTCTCCAGGCTTCCTCGACATCCTGGGCGTGACTCTCGCCAAGGACATGCGCCTGGAGTGGCGTTCCAAGGACGCGATTAACTCCATGCTGTTTTTCGCCCTGCTGGTGGTGGTGATCTTCAGCTTCTCCTTCGGGCTTACCGCCGAGGAGTCGCGTCGCATTGCCGGCGGACTGGTGTGGGTGGCGCTGCTGTTTGCCGCCGTGGTTGCGCTCAATCAAACCTGGGCGCGCGAGTTGCGCAACCAGGTGCTCGATGCCTACCGGGTCTCGCCCGCGCCCGCCGAATCGCTGTTCCTGGCCAAGGCGATCGGGAATTTCCTCTTCGTCATCATCCTGGAAGCGGTGATGACGCCGCTGTTCGTGGTGTTTTACAACCTGCGCAGCGTCGGCCCTGCTTACCAGTTGGCCATCGCCTCCGCGCTCGGCACCTGGGCCCTGGTTGTGAACGGCACGTTTTTTGCCGCCATGTCTATCCGCACCCGCAGCCGTGAGGTGATGCTTCCCCTGTTGCTGTTTCCCATCTCCATTCCCGCGCTGCTGGCCATGGTGGCCGCCACCACCGCCATTCTCACCGGCGACGATTCTCCTTACCTCTCGCTGGTCTTCCTCGGCGTGTACGATATAGTCTTTACCACCGTCGGATTGTTCCTCTTCGATACGGTCTTAAACGCGGAATGAAATCGGCTTTTTCCATCCTCGCTCTGCTCACGCTCGCGCTGCTCTCCTATGGGCTTTACCAGGCTCTGATTGCCGCCCCGAAAGAAATGACCATGGGCGACGTGCAGCGGATTTTCTACTATCACGTGCCCTCGGCCTGGACGGCGTTTGTCTGCTTCTTTGCGAATTTCATCGCCTCGCTCTGGTACCTGGCTTCGCGCGATCCCAAGGCGGACGCCATCGCGCTCTCCAGCGCCGAAGTCGGGGTGGTGTTCACCACCGTGGTGCTGGTCACCGGACCCATCTGGGCGAAGCCGATCTGGGGAATCTGGTGGACCTGGGACGCGCGCCTCACCTCCACCCTCGTCCTCTGGCTCATCTACGTCAGCTACCTGCTGCTGCGCCGCTACTCTACTGCCGGTCAGAACCCGGTGCTGGCATCGGTGCTCGCCGTCTTCGGCGCCATCGATGTGGTGTTCGTGTACATGGCGATCCGCTGGTTCCGCACCCAGCATCCGCAGCCGGTTATCGGCGGCGGCGAAGGGTCGGGGATCGATCCCCGCATGATGCACGCGCTGCTGATCAACTGGTTGGGGTTCATGGCCCTGGCATTCCTGGTGCTCTGGCTTCGCTACCGCCTGGAGCGCCTGCGCCAGCAGGTGGAAGAGGCGCACGCCATGAAGGCGATCGCCGGCGCTTCGCGGGGGACACGATGAATTGGGTTTACCTTGCTTACGGCGCCGCCTGGGCGATTCACATCGTCTACCTGGTCATTCTCACCCGCGGCTACCAGCGCTTGCGCGACGATATCGACGACCTCAACCGCAGCTAGCGTTTCGCGAGTTGCGTCGCGCTCGGCCCGCGCGAATCCGATACCATGCCTCCTGCAGTGCGCACGTTTCTCAAATTCCTCTCCGCCGCTTGTATCCTGTTGGCCGTTGCCAGCATGGTGGTTGCCGCGCCGTCTTATTGGCAACAACACCGCATCCTGAAGACCTGGCCTGCCGTGGACGCCATGGTGGTCAATCGCGCGATCGTACCTTTTGCCGACGAGCGTGGAGGCGCCCTCTATGCCGGGCAGCTAACCTTCAGCTATCGCGTCAATGGGCGCGATTACGTTGGGGTCTATCAGTTTCCGCACCTGAGCACCCACGCCGAACGCAAGCAGAAGCAGCTTGCCCCATTTCCCGTGGGCAGCAACCACTCCGTCCGCTACAACCCGGCGGACCCGTCTGACATTCGCATCCAGGCCGGCTACAACGTTCACTTTTTCGTGATTCCGGTTTTCATTACCGGCGTAGGCCTGATCTTCGCCGCGCTGGCAGCCATGTTTTACGGATTGTCTCGTCTGCGTCGCCCAGCGAATCGTTTAGACTAGGCGAAGGAGAGTTTGATCGTGGGTGAACTGGGACTTCCCGAACTGCTGGTTATTTTCGGTATTGCCCTGCTGATCTTCGGACCGCGCAAGATCGGCGAATTGGGCAAAGGCCTGGGAGAGGGCATTAAGGGATTTCGATCCGCGCTCTCCGGCGAACCGAAACAAGAGGCGCCCAAAGAAGAGCTCGAGCAAGAGCCAGAGGAGACGCCCATCGAAACCAAGCAGTCCTGAATTAGCGCTGCAGGTGCCTGCCTTCGACCGCGATGGTTAACGGGTACGGGCTAACGTGCCACCCGAAAGCCGTAGTCTGCGTATTGAAATTCCGGCGGAATGCTCGACCGGGTGTAGCACTTCGCATTCTTTACGTGGTGCCTCCATGACCCGCCACGCGATGCTTTCCTGGTGCCCTTCTGCGGCCCCTGCGGATTCCGCTCCGGTGAGTTCAGATAGTACGCCGCTTCAAACCAGTCGCTGCACCACTCGTGCACGTTCTCGCACATCTCTTGCAGTCCGAAAGAGTTGGGTTCGCTCTGCCCCACGCACTCCGGTCCCGTCTGCCACCGGGTTGCGTAGTCCGGGCGCGACTGTGGCGGCTCGTTACCCCACGGATAGAGCTTGTCGTCCACGCCTCCGCGCGCCGCACGCTCCCATTCCGCCTCGGTGGGCAGGCGATATCGCCGGCCCGTCGTGGCGCACAGCCAATCGCAGTAAGCAACCGCGTCGAACCAGGAAACCGCCACCACCGGCTGCTCGGGACCGCTGAAGCCGGCATCGGACATGTGGGGCGCGGGCTCCCGACCCGTGGCCGAAATAAAAAGCGCATACTCCCGGTTGGTCACTTGGGTGGCTGCCATTTCAAATCCGTCCACCCAAACCCGATGTCGCGGAGCCTCGCAGTCCAGGCCCTGCCCGCTGCCCATCCAGAACCAGCCCTCGGGTACGCGCACCATCCGTGGTTCAGTCACCGCGATGTCCCTCCAAAGCCCTGGCGTGGGCTCCGGCGGCCTGGCACAGGGCTTATAACCAACCTATTAACCAAAATGAAACGGTGGCCCTTAGAAAAAGTTTTGCCATGATCTCCCGAATCGCATTCTAAGTGGTAGGCTGTTACCGCCCGTAAAGGGTGGATACTGCTATTTCGGTCTTGAGATCGCGAGCCGCACTCGGCACTGCCTTCCGCTGCTTCCGAGCAAGCCCCAATCAACGGACCTCAACCGCGAGGACACTATGAAGAACATCTACGTGGGCAACCTGGATTTCAGGACGAGCGAGGAAGAGCTGCGCCAACTCTTCGAGGGCTATGGCACGGTGGAGCGCGTCAACATGATTCGCGACCGCGATACCGGCCAGCCCCGCGGCTTCGCATTCGTCGAAATGACCAACGACGCCGAGGCTGAGAAAGCCGTCGCTGGGATTAACGGCAGCAACGTCGGCGGCCGCAACTTGAACGTCAGCGAAGCCCGTCCCAAGCCGGAGCGCAGCGGCGGCGGTGGTGGGGGTGGCGGCGGCCGCGGTGGTCGCGGCGGTGGTGGGGGCCGCGGCGGCTACGGAGGCGGCGGTGGCGGAGGCTACGGCCGCGGTTACTGACGCCTGCTCGCCGGGTTAGAGGATTCTTGGGTTACCCCGCTTTTGTCTTGCGCCGTGGGCGCGGCAAGGCGGGGTTTCTTCTGTCCGCGCGGTTCGAGTCGCACGCTCCACCGCCTCCGAAAACAGCACAACCCTGCAACCTGTGATGCCGCGCACCGATTCGCGTGACATCCTGCTTTGGTTACTGAGTTTAGCTTCCTTCCGCCTCTATAATTCCTGACGCAGTAATGGTTGCGTTGTTCATTTTCTTGTCGTTCATCTCGCGAGGAGGCGACGTGAAGAGTTCCAAGCTATTGGCTGTTCTCCTGGCTTTGGCCTTACTGTTCGTCATGTGCGGCCCCGCTTTTGCCGCGCAAAAGGCGCCGCAGGACACGATCATTCTCAAGGGCAATCCCATGGGCGGCGTGAAGTTCTTGCATTCGGCTCACGCCAAGGGTCGCGGCATTAAGTGCGATACCTGCCATCATCCATCGAAAACTGAAAAGCCGGCCACCGCCGCGACCCAGGCTTGCAGCGACTGCCACACCAAGGCTGCCACGGCCCCGATGAAGACCACCTACAAGCTGGCCTTCCACGATGCCATGGCCAAGAAGGGCATTTGCATCGATTGCCACCTGGCGCAAAACGCTAAGGGCAAAAAGGCCCCGACCAAGTGCACCGAGTGCCATCAGAAAGCGAATGCCTGATCGCACCGTCGAGGTCTGTTGATTTCTTGACTGTCTCGCGCCGGCCTTACCAGCCGGCGCAATTTTTTGTTCGCAGCCAGTTCCTACCCAACTCACACGTGCTACTTTCCTCGCAACGCAATCGCCTTCTGGTATTCCGCGTATGCCTGCTCCGTCTTGCCCTGCTTGCGCAAGCACTCCGCCAGATAAGCATGCGCTTCGAAGCTGGTCCCATCCAGCCGCGTCGCCCGCGCCAGGTGCTGCTCCGCCCCTGCCAGCTTGCCTTGTTCGAACAAAGCCGAGCCCAATTTGGTTTCCGCCGGCGAGCTGCCCGGCATCAGGGTGACCGCTCGAACCAGGTGCGGCTCCGCCTCCGCAGCACGCTTCTGCCGCAGCAGGAGCACGCCAAGGTTGTATTGGGCGGCCGGCAGTTCGGCGTCCCACCGCACCGCCGCCTCGTATTCCGCGATGGCCTGCTCGATCTCGCCGCTCTTCTGGTACTCCGCGCCGAGATTGTTGTGCACCGCCGAGGATTGCAGATTCAGTTCCACCGCGCGCTTCAGGTTGAGGATTGCCCCCGCCGTGTCGCCGCGCTCACTTGCGGTCAAGCCCAGTCCCGCCCACGCCGCCCAGGCCCGCGGATTGCGCGCCAGCGTGGCGCGCCACAGGGTATCTTCGCTGCGATACTGCCGGGCCTGCAGGAAGGTAAGCGCGCCGAGCACGACCAGCGTCACGGCGGCAATCGCGGTTCGCTGGCGCGCCGCAGCGCCCCAGAGAGCCGGATTGGCAACTGCCGAAACCGCCAGCGCGATCAGCGGAACCATGGCCGGATACAGGTAATGGTCTGCAACCGGCGCGAACTGCAACCATGCCATGTCGAACAACCCAAGCACCGGCAGCAGCAGGGCCACGAAGCACGCCACCGCCGCGAGCGGACCGCGTCCCCATCTTGCGCGCAGGAACCACAAGCCCGCCGCCACGGCGACTAAGGCGGCTATGCCGGCAGCCGCGAACGCATCCATGCCGTCGTGCTGCCACTTCGGATAAAAGAACGCCAGCCGGTGCGGCAGCAGCAGTTGCCTGGCATAAAACCACGTCGCCTTCGTGGCCTGCGCCAGGCGCCCGCCCGCTCCGCCGAGCGGGATGCGTATGGTGCCGATGGAGCGTGCTTGCCAGGCCACGGTGACCGGAACAAACACCGCCGAAAGCGCGAAGAAGGGCGCGCTGCGCAGCCAGTCACGGCGCGGGATTCGTCCAATTTTCCACCATGCCAGCAGCAGCAGGACCAGCGGCAACATGATCACCGAGGGCTTGGCGAACAAGGCCAGTGCATAAATGACAACCGCCGTCCAGTAGCGTCGCGGCCGCCGCTGCGGGTCCAGGTAGAGCCACAGCGCCACGCCGGCCAGCAGCAGCGACAGCGTGTTTTTCTCCTCGGCAATCCACGCTACTGACTCGGCGCATACCGGATGCACCACGAAGATCGCCGCGGCCAGCCAGGCGCCACGCACCTGCAAGCGGCGCAGCACTTGCCAAAGCACCACCCCGGCGCCGCCGTGCAGCAGCACGTTGACCAGGTGAAACGCCATCGCGCTGTCCGGCCACAGCCGCCACTGCAGCCAGTAGAGCGTGAACGTCAGCGGCAGGTAATCCACCGAGTCCGGAGATGTCCACAGCTTCCACAAGCTGGCGCGCAGGAGCGTGCCCTGCGTCAGGTACATGCGGTCGTCCCAGATGAATCCTCCGCGCAGGGCGGGCAGGTACACGGCGATGGCCATGGCCATCAGGGTCGCGGCCTGGAACCATTCGAGATTCCACCAGCGGCGCTGCGGCGCTGGCGCGGCCTGGTTTGATTGACGGCGTGACACCTGAGGCCATCCTTTAGGCAGTGATGGAGCGTGTTTGTGAGCGCGTGGAGTGCGTTGTATCAGGGGCGGCAGCCGGATGAGCACCGGGGGTCAAGCCCGCAAGTAATCTCTGATTTTCGTGCCAACCTCGCTAAAATTCGCTCCATGGATACAAGTGCGACCTTGGGGACGAGCCCGACCACGGAGCTGAGCGCAGCCACGCACCGGGGCGCGATCTCCGATTCCGGCGTGCCGTGGAAATTGAGCAACATGAACCGGGCGAAGCTGGTCGTAGTCCTGGTGCTGCTCATGATCGCTCTGTGCCTGGGCGTGGCGCGCGCCGCCAACCGCGCCGGCTGGGTGCCGCACCGCCTGGAGACGACCGTGTACTTTGGCCGCGCTGACTGGGCCGTCGGGCAAGAGCGCCCGTGCATCGCCCTGCCGGAAAGTGATGGCGGGGTCATCTTTCTCGGCTGCGTGGCCGGTACTCTGCCGGAAATTTCGCCGGAAGTTTGGCCGGTCACCTACTGGGGACAGACCGAGCGCCGCGATATGTACGAATACGTTCACGAAAATCCTGGGATGCACACCTGGAACTGGCGCTGCCGCCGCTCCCGCAATTCCTTGACCTGCTGGGCTGTCAACTAATCAAATTTCAGGTTTGCAGAATGTCAGGCCGGTTCAGCGCTTGCTGCCACCGGATCTCGGCTTCCGGCGGAGCAATCTTGTAGTGCGCTTGCATTTGCGCGATGACGTACCTCTGGGCCTCGGCGATCGTAGGCTGGCTGGCGGAGGCCACAGCCTGCTTCTTGCCCATGTCGAAAAGCATCGCGGTCCAACTGCTGGGCGCCTCGCAGGTGAGCAGAAGCGCGACATCGGGGCGATCGAGGAGCGCAAACACGCGGTCACCGGCACGATAGGATTCCTTGGCAGCAAGTAACTTCACGGGCCAACCTCCGGAGGAGTGTGCCAGAGTTTTGCGCGTCTCTCAAGCTGCGTCAAGTTCCGTATTGCCTTAGGCGCACGAGCAATTCGCAAGCTTCTACGGCTGCCAGCCGGCCCTAAAGTTCCAGAACGCCGTGCGGAGTATTGAGGGAAACCGCGAGCCGGGGAGACGAACCCTCCTGGACTTCGACCTGCAGGCCGATGGCGCGCAGCGTCGACTCGAGCTTTCCGGGATGGGGCGAGATCAACTGCAGCGATTTCAGCGTACAACCATGGGGCGAGTCCTCCGAAGGGTGCAGGGACTGCGGTCCCCACTGGATGAAAAACGGGATGAGCCCGCCATCGTCGTCCGCCAAAGTGAGAGAGGACCACTCCAGCACGCGGCCGTCGGGACGCTTGCGCGAGCCCGGCGACGGACCGAGAAACTTCAGCCCTGCGGTTTGCACGGCCCGCCGCGTCGCTTCCATATCATGGGTGGCAACGGCCCAGTTGAAGGCGTGCGGTCCGGGCAAGGAGCGGATCTGGTTGAGGCGCTCCGAAAGCCAGGCGGAGTCGGTGCCGGCCTGCTGAGGATCGGGAGCGATGAGTTCGAGATAGTGCGGCTTGCCCAGGGAGACGAGAGCATTGCGCGTGCCGCGGCCGGGATGACGTCCGCCGACCATGGGCCGGACCCCGCTGGCTTTCTCGAACCAGGCGATCGCCTCCTCCAGGTTGGGTGCGCCGATCAGGATGTGGTCGAACGCGTCGCGGGCATCACGCAAAGGCATCTCGGCACCGGAAGAAAAGCGATTCAGCGCCACGGCGGACAGCGCCAACGCACCCAGTTTTAGTGCGTCGCGGCGGGAGAAGTCGCGAAAGTCGCTCATGAAAACAAGATGAGCGTGCGTCTCAGAGGGTCGCGAAAAACATTGCGAATGCCGATCGCCGCTTCAGTCCGCCTTCAGTTTAGGAGAAGAGGCGGTGGCAGGTTTGTCCTCTTCGACGCGCAGCGGGCCGGTATCGTCGGTGAAGAAAGCGCGGTGCGCGGAATCAAACTGCTTGGGAACCAGCGCCAGCGTGTAGTCCTTGCCGGTGGAGGTGAAGTGGACGGTGTAGTCGCCGCGGTCGGGATTGATCATGCGGCGGGTGAAGGAACCGTGGCCCACCAACTCGTGGAGGGAAGTGGTGTAGTCGCCGTGCTTTTTCTTGTAGAGCCGCTCGGCCATGGCGAGCGTGCGCATATAGCCCAGCGCGCCCGCCTCGGCGCTGGAATGCGCCGGGTCGCCCTTGAATTGCGGTGTGTAGGCGGACTGCGCGGGAGCAAGAATGGAGAGCGCGAGCACGGCGACGGCGAGGCGGCTGAGCATGAGAGCACCTTCAGCGGGCGTATACAAGCTATCGCAAATGCGCGCGCATGGAAATCCCGTCCTCTGCTTGCGCGCGCGCCAACATCACCGGCTGACCGTTCCCACGGCTACGAGTTCCAGACGTAGAGAAACTCTTCATCGGTCGCGGTAGCGACGGAGCGGTGCAGCTTGTGGGTAGCGCGGTTCAGCGCCGAGCGAATGTTCACCTTGGTGTCGGGCAAATCGGAAAGCGGAATTTTCAGCGCTTGACCTTCGGCAAGCCCCTCCAGGTTGGCGAGGATGTCGGTCACGACCGACTTGTGCTTGCCGTTCCTTCCGGTGGGCACGTTGACGCGCGCCGTGGTGTTGAACCTGAGATGTTTCTTCTGCTTGATGTTGGGCATGGAATTTGCTCCGTAGCGATCCGTCGCTAAAGAATCACTAAAGTACCACTAACGTATTCATAATGCTACACTAACGAAAACAATTCTGCAAGTAAAAGTCCCGCCAGAACTGCATCCGCTATAAGTCGTTGATTGCTAAAGATTTCGCAGTCTCTTGAGCAAAGAAAAAGTCCCCGTATCAGCTCTTTGGGTCTATGTTTTTACCAGTGGGGTCAGCGTGAAGAAGATGACAAACAAATTCGAATCCGTGCCCATCGTGGAAGTGCTCAGGAAGGCCGTCGAGATCAATGGTCACAAACTGGTCAGGCAAGATCTCCAGAAAGAAGAGCCGTACGCGGTCCCGGTCCCTAACACGCCGGGAGAAAGATGTGCCGGGTAATTGGTTCAAGTCCGGCGGTCATCGCAGGTGCCTGGAAAAAGATGAACGACGATGAGCAGTTTCTTGAAAACGGCAAGCGTTACGTCGCCAACGCTGTGGACCTGGATAAGGCGCTGCGTGACCTGGTCCGGGTGGCGGCGGAAATGACCGGCAGCAACATGGGTGCGCTCTATTTAGTGGACGACAGCGGCGGCGTGCTCAAGCCCGCAACCCTGGTGAATCTTCCGCAGGAGTTCGTCGAAAGCTGTGGTGAGATCCCGGTGGGACAGCAATGCTGCGGGAGGGCCGTCCTGCACAAACTCCCCTGGTACGTGGCCGACATCTGGAACGATCCTTTATTCCCGCAATCAGCGCGCGACGGCGCCCGGCGTGCCGGGATTCGTGCAGGCATGTCGGTTCCGGTCCTGACCTGCAATGACGCCTGTATTGGCGCACTCTCGACCCACTTTCCTCAGGCGCACGTGCCCTGCCAGGACGAACTGAGGCGGCACGCCCTGTTTGCGCAGCTGATTGCCTACGCGCTCACACGGCGTGCGGAAAGCCGCATCAACACCGAACGTGTACCGCCGGCTGCGGCAGATCAGCAGAACGAACTGACCGGGACTTAGCAGGTCACAGGCCCAGTTGCTGCGCCAGCAGGGCCACCCGGGAAGGCTCGAAGCGAACCTCATAAGGCTGATAGAGCGCGACGCGGTCCAGCAGCCCGGCGTAGCGCTCGCGCAGTTTAGGGCCAATGGAATCCCAGGCGCCGCTGACGGCAATCGCGTCGAGCATCTCGTCGGTGATCAGCGCGGCCATTCCTTTCCAATCTCCCTGCAACGACCGGTCGTGCAACTCCGGCACAATTCCTTCCCACCCATGCGAGGCCAGCACCGGTTCATAGGTGCGAGTAGAGGCGTAGAAGGCAATCTGCTGGCGCACCGCTTCGGCGTTGCGGGCGCGTTCCAGTTCCGTGTCACCCACGATTACAAAGGCGGCCGTGGCATAAGTGAAATCCTGGCGCGAGCGGCCGGAAGACTGCAGTCCTTCCTGGACGGCGGGGTGCACGTAGTCGCGCAGGTACTTGGGAGTGTGAAAGGGGTGGACGTGCAACCCATCGCACACCTCGCCCGCGATGCGACACATGTAGTGGTTCACGCCCGCGATGTAGACCGAGATTTTCGGGTGCGCGATGGGGCCGGGATTGAAGAAGGGAGTCATCAGATCGAACTGGTAGAACCGGCCGCGAAAATTGAGCGGCGCGCCGTTCTGCCAGCAGTCCCAAATGGCGCGCAGCGCGCAAACCACCTCGCGCAGTTTGGGACCGGGGGCTTCGAACTTGACGGAGAAGCGGCGCTGGTTGTGCGCCCTGACCTGCGAACCGAGCCCAAGGATGAATCGTCCGGCGGAAGCTTTTTGCAAGTCCCACGCTGTGTAGGCCAAGACCATGGGGCTGCGCGGAAAGGCGACCGCGATCGAGGTGCCGAGGCTGAGTTTCGACGTCGCAGCGGCGGCGGCGGCGAGCGGCAGAAAGGGATCGTGCTGCGTCTCCGACGTCCACAGGCAGCCGCAGCCCGCCGCTTCTACCTGGCGCGCGTAGTCGGCAACGCCGCGGAGATCGTAGTCGCGCAAGCCGATGTCGAGGATCATGAGAACTCCACAGGATGGTTTGCCGAGACCCGTAAACCGACAACCGATAACCGTTAACTGAGAACCTATTTCGGCGTGACCTCGCTCACCGGAAGGTCCCAGTGGGCAAGCAGGATTTCGAAGCGCCGTTGTTCTTCGCGCTTGAAGGTGTCCTGGTCGGGATAAAGTTGTCGGACCCATGCTTCTTCCTGCGGATTCGCTGTGGTGGCCAGGGTGGAGTTCTTGAACTTGAGGGTGACCCGGTAATCCCAACGCGCATCCTCCGTCATGTGGTTGGCCGGTGTTTCGATCTTGACGGAAAGCATGCGTCCGCTTTCGACGTTCTTCTTCAGCAGCGGATAGTGGTTCTTGAGGAAGAGTTGCAGGAACTCCTGCTGATGTCCCCATTGCACTTTGTAGTAGTACTCCATGGTATAGGGCTGGTCAGCGGCAGCTTGCGGCGGAGCGCCCTGGGCGAGCGCGGTGAGTGCGGAAAGAAGAACCAGCAGCAGGGCTTTCATCGTGCCTCCAATTTTGTTCCAGCGGTCTAACTAAAATCCATCGGCGCTTCAATCAGCAAGACCGATCCCCAGAGAGACCCAAGATTGTGACTAGGGGACATGTCCATACGGCCATTGGCCTTTGGCCGAATTAGGGTATGCTACGCGAAATGGTACAAGGATAAATTTATGAGAGCGGCCCCGGCTAAAAAACCCAAGATTCGAGTTGCCGTCATCGAGCCTGACCCATTGCGGCTGATCGGTTTTCGCGCCTTGTTCGATTCCGAACCGGAATTCGAAATCGTCTCCGTTCCCTTGGACAAAGTAGCCACCGAGCCGGACCTCGACATGGTGATGCTGGGCAGCCACGGGTCGCAGAACCTGTTTGACCTGATGGCTGGCCTGAAGGCGTCGCGTCCGGACTTGCGGCTGCTGGTGTGCGGCTCGGGCGCGGACGATGAGACCATCCTGAAGGCGGTGGCGGCCGGAGCGAAGGGTTACGTGGACGAGGCGGCGACGCCGGAAGAGTTCGCCATGGCCATCCGTATCGTGAACCAGGGATCGGTGTGGGCGCCGCGGCGGGTGCTCTCCATCTTCATCGAGCGGGTAACCTCCTCACCCGGGCGTATTTTCCCCGCCGGACGCGTCACCTTCACCGATCGCGAAAAGGAAGTTCTGGAAATGCTAGTGGCAGGCCGGTCCAACAAGGAAATCGGGGCGGCGCTGGGGATCGAAGAACGGACCGTGAAGGCGCACGTCGCCAAGCTGATGCGCAAGGTTGGCGTGCAGAACCGGATTGCCCTGTCGGTTCATGCCATCACGCATTCGCTGGTAACGAAGTAAGCGCCGCGCACGATGTCGTCCCAGGTTTTGATCTGATTACTTTCGTACCGGTACCGCGGTCATTTGCGCGGCTTCGAGTTCCGGCACATACTGCGCTCACCTACCACAGAACCCTGGGAGTATCACCCCGGGTCGCGGCCACACCGCGAATCCGGGCACGAACGGAAACCGGGAGCGAACTGGGCCTCGCTCCCGGTTTTTTCTTTTTCCACACCTCCAACCACGCGCCACGGAGAGCTTCTCTGCGGTAGTATCTGAACAGGCGGAGAATCCTATCTCATGAAAAAATTCCTGATTTGCATACTCCTGGGTGTGTTCACAACTCTGGGCTGGGCGGAAGGCGATCGCGACAAGGTCATGGACCGGGTGAGCGAGGCGGGCACGGTGATGAACGAAATCATGAGTGCGCCCGACAAGGGCATTCCGGAGGAAATCCTGAGCTCGGCGGAATGCATTGCGGTGGTGCCGTCGATGCTCAAGGGGGCCTTCGTGGTCGGCGCCAGCTACGGCAAAGGCCTGGCCAGCTGCAAGACCGCAAACGGCTGGAGCGCGCCGGCATTTTTCCGGGTCGAAGGCGGCAGCTTCGGATTCCAGATCGGCGGGCAGGCGGTGGACGTGGTGATGGTGATCATGAACGAGCGCGGCATGCGCGCGCTGCTGTCGAGCAAATTCAAGCTGGGCGCGGATGCGTCCGTGGCCGCCGGACCGGTGGGACGCCATGCCGAAGGCGCCACCGATTGGAAGATGCGGGCGCAGGTGCTGACCTACTCGCGGGCACGCGGCGTTTTTGCCGGCATTTCGCTGAACGGCGCGGTCATCAAGCAGGACCGCGATGACACGCGCGCGTTCTACGGGCGCATGGTGCCCTATCGCTCGCTGCTGACCGGAGCGCACCCGGCGCCGGCCGATGCCAATCCGTACCTGGAAACCCTGCGGCAATACGCTCCGGTGCAAGCGCCAACGCCTAAGCCGGCGACTCCCGCGAGAAAAACAGTAGGAATTTCGTCAATAGCGAGTCTGGAGTTAGCCCTGGACGCCTGCCGCTAACTCCTAACTCCTTCTTCAGTGCTTGTGCTCGTTTGCCGGCGGGCCCGTACTCCCCTGGCGGTGTTCCTCTTCCATCTGTTTGTAGACGGGCGGCGGGCCGAGCGATCCCTTGGCAGGCAGGTGGCGCAGATAACGAATGATGGCCCACTGCTCCTTATCGTCCAAGATATTGCTCCAGCCTGGCATGCCGGTGAAGCGAATTCCGTTCACGAGGATCCACTTCAACTGCCCGTCGGTGTAGGCCTGCACGCTGTTGTCGCCGAGGTCCGCGATCGGCGGCGACATGGTATCGGCGAACGGGATCCCCGTATTGTGGCCGTCCAAACCGTGGCAAACCTGGCAATGGTGCTGGAAATGTTCGGCGCCGGTCTTGCGCGACTCCGCCGTGTCGGGGAGGGGGTTCGTCCAATTCTTACCGCCGATGGTCTCCTTCTTGATTTCGTTGACCAGCGCGGCTTCCGCTTCTCCCGGCGCCTTGGCGCGGCAGGACGCCAACATCGCGGCGAGAGTGACAACCAAGACCACCTTGGGCAAAATCCGGCGTTCAAACATGGCTGCCATCTTAACGTACGGATGAGAAATCGGCGCCGCAGGGAGGCTTCCCGCCGCGGCGGCGGTTTGACAGTGAAATCCCCGGGTGCTAGCGTCCGGTGAACCTGCGAAATGCGCCATCGTCTCGAGTATGCGTTGGTGTGGCCCGTGGTGAAGTTGCTGAGCGCGTTGCCGCGGTCCTTGGCGCGGGCGTTCGGCATTTTGCTGGCAGCTGGGGTGTATACCCTGCACGGACGTTTGCGCAAGGTGGGGCTGCGCAATCTGGAAATCGCCTTCCCCGGGATGCCGGCAGCGGAGCGCAAGAAGATTGTTCGCGGCGTGTTCGTGTCGCTGGGCCGGCAACTGGCGGAATTCTGCCAATTTCCGCGTTACACGCGGGAGAACGTGTCGCGGGTCGCGGTGTACGAGGGATTCGAAAACTTCGCCGCCGCAGAACGGCGAGGCAAGGGCGTGCTGTTCCTGACCGCTCACCTGGGCGGCTGGGAGGTCGGATCGTTTGCTCATTCTGTTTACGGGCACAAGCTTCGCATCGTGATTCGCGCGCTCGATAACCCGTACCTGGACCGCATGGTGGAACGCTATCGCACGCTGCACGGCAACTCGACCTTTGAAAAACAGGATTTCGCCCGGGGGTTGATTTCGGCGATGCGGGCCGGCGAAACTGTCGGGCTGCTGATGGACCAGAACATGACGCCGCCAGCCGGTGTATTCGTGGATTTCTTCGGCGTGCCGGCCTGTACCGCCAGCGGCATCGCGCGGGTGGCGTTGCGCACGGACGCGGCAGTGGTGCCGGCCTTTACCATCTGGGACGATACGCTGCGGAAATATCGCATCACGTTTGCGCCACCGTTGACCCTCGCTAGAACCGGGGACGATGAACGCGACGTGGTGGAAGCCACGCAGTTGTTCACCCGGGTGATCGAGGACTACGTGCGCAAGCATCCCGAACAGTGGTTGTGGGTGCATCGCAGGTGGAAGACACGGCCGGAAGGGGAGAAGGCGCTGTATTGAAGGTCGCGGAAGAACCATGAAGCTGAGCGAGATTGCCAGACAGGTTGGCGGGAGGATCGAAGGCGCGGATGTCGAAGTTGGCGGCGTTGCCAGCATCGCGTCAGCGACGGCGAAGAACGTGGTCTTTGTGGAACAAGCAAAGCATTTAACGGCGGCGATGGGCTCCAAGGCCGCGGCGGTGATTGCCGGCGAGTTCGCGGCGGGCCAGACATCCATGCCGCGCAAGCCGCTGCTGATTGCGAACCAACCCCGACTGGCCTTTGCCGAAGCGGCGAAGTTGCTGCATCCGGCGCGGCGAACCAGCCCCGGCATTCATTCCAGCGCCGAGGTCCATGAGAGCGCCGTGATCGGCAAGGGAGTTTCAATCGGTCCGCATGCGGTGGTGGCCGAGGATGCGTCGATTGGCGAACGGAGCGCCATCGGCGCGGGCGCCTTTATCGGCGCCGGCGTGCGCCTGGGTGCGGATTGCGACATCAAATCGAATGTCAGTATTTATCCCGGCGCCACCCTGGGCGAGCGCGTGGTGGTTCATGCCGGGGCGGTGCTGGGCAGCGACGGTTTCGGATTCGTGCGCGACGAACAGAGCGGCAGGTACACCAAGTTTCCGCAGATCGGCAGGCTGCAAATCGGCGACGACGTGGAGATCGGCGCCAATAGCACCGTCGACCGCGGGGCGCTGGACGCAACCGTCATCGGGCGCGGCTCCAAGCTCGACAACCTGGTGCACGTCGGACACAACGTGCGCATCGGCGAGAACGTTGTGATCGCGGCGCAGACCGGGATTTCAGGAAGCGCCGTGATCGAGGATGGCGCCGTTATCGCCGGGCAGGTGGGCATCGCCGACCATGTCACGGTGGAGAGCGGCGCAATCCTGGGCGCGCAGTGCGGCGTGCCCACCGGCAAAGTCATCCGCGGCAAAGGGGTGCTCTTTTGGGGAACGCCGGCGCGTCCCATCCGGCAGTATTTGAAGGAACTGGCGGTGCTGGCAAGGCTGGCGAGAAAATAGTCCACAATTTTTCTGGTAGCTGGAAAGCAGAACTGGAAACTGGAAGCTATGGCCGTTGTCGTCATTGGCGGACACTCGCGCAGCGTGGGCAAGACCAGCGTGATGGCGGGCCTGATCGCCGCCTTGCCGGAGCGCCGCTGGACCGCCGTGAAGATCACGCAATTTGGACACGGCGTCTGCTCGGCGAGTGCCGAACTGTGCGACTGCGCCACCGCCGACGATGCCTGGGCGATCTCGGAAGAGCGCGACCGCACCGGCCAGAGCGACACCTCGCGCTTCCTGGTTGCCGGCGCGCAGCGTTCGCTGTGGGTGCGAACGCGCCAGGGCAATCTGGCGGAAGCCATGCCCTCGTTGCGCAAGCAGATTGCCGGCGCGGAAAGCGTGATCATCGAATCCAACAGCGTGATGAAATTTCTGCGCCCCGACCTATACCTGACGGTCCTCGATTACAGCACCGCCGACTTCAAACCCACGGCGCGCGAGTACCTGGACCTGGCATCGGCGGTGATTTTGCACGACGCGCCTCCCGATGCCTTGCCGGCGTGGAGCGGAGTGTCCCTGAAATTGATCCGCGGCAAGCCCGTGTTCCGGGTACAACCGCCGCGTTACGTCAACCAGGAAGTAGTCGAGTTTGTGCGAGAGGCATTGAAGAAAGCCGCGAACAGGGAAGCCGCGAGATCCAAGTAGGTCGATCAAGCATAGCCTAAGGCACACTCCGTTCAAGCCACGCGCTCGGAGCTGGGCGTCGAGGCAGGCTGGCGCCGAGCAGCGATGTTCCCGCCTTCCACCGCGATCTTGGCGATGGCGACGTTCATTGCCAGCCCGCTGAGATTTTTCACGAACAGATCGAGGATGCGGGCCAGCGACGCGACGTCCTCGGGCTTGATCCCCGCCTCGAGCAGTCGGTCGATGGAGAGCTCCAGCGGTCCGGGAAGTTCACGCACCAGGTTCCAGGCAGTCTCGCGAATGCCATACTGCGATTCCTGGTAAACCGGCGATTGTTGCAACCCTTTCAGCAGCTCCCAATAATGTTGGAGAAAGCCGGGGAAGCGCGCCATGGCCTCGTATTCGGCATTGATGTAAGGGAGTTCGAGCACGCGCCGCATCTCTTCGTAACGGCGGCGCGCTTCCACCGGCGCGCTTTCTTCTTCGACAAACAGCGGGGCGTCGGCAAAGATGGGATGCGAAGCAGCGGCCGTTGCCGAGCCCTCCCCTACGGGCCCTTCCAAAGCCTGTACTTGGGCTGCAAACATGAGCAGCAGGAGTGGATTGGAGTAGTGAAACAGGTCCAGGGCAGCCACGAGTTGCTGTCCGGCGGCCGGGCCGAAGTCCTGCAGGCGGGAGCACAGGTCGGGAATGCGAAGATAGTTGTGGGCGCGCGTGTCGGCATCGGCTCGCAGGCGGTCGGCGCAGGCGAAGAACTCGGCGCTGGAGACCATCGGGCGCAACATTCTCCAGTGCAGCTGAAGAAATTGCGGGTAGACGGCCAGGGCGGGGAAGAAAACTCGCAGCACGGGAAGCCCAAGCGCCTGCTTGATCTCGCAGAACACCTGGCGCGCGGAATCGTCAGCCTGTTCTTCCGCGATCATTTGCAGACGATTGCCTTTTTTCCACGGCACAAGTAAATAGATGGCGGCGCGGAACTTTCGAGTTGTGAATTTTGTATTGCAGCTCGGAAATAGATGACGCGAATTTGCCGGATTCCGATCCTGCAACTGGCAACTCGGAACTCCCGGCTCGCCAAGTACAATTCCGTCATGCGCCAGTTCGAGGTCCTGTTCGACGAGGGCGAGGCGTCGCCCGTGGATGATGCAGCCTGCCAGCCGTACGGCCGTCTCGGATTTCCTCCAGCGCCGGCGGGCAGGCCCTGGATCTACTCCAATTTCGTGCAATCGCTGGACGGGATCGTTTCCTTCAAGGGCAAACACGCGGCCGGGGCGGATATTTCGCGCTCGCCGGAAGACCGCTGGCTGATGGACTTGCTGCGCGTTCACGCCGACGCCGTGCTCATGGGCGTGAACACCCTGCTCGACGAGACCGACCTGGGCGCGAGGCCGCGTGGGCCGGTGTTCCGCATCATGGACGCGGATCTGCTCCGTCTGCGGCAGAGGCTGGGAAAGCGGCGCGAGATGAACATCATCGTGACCGGCTCGGCAACCCTGGATCTCTCCGCCTACCGGCTCTTCGACGGCGAACTGGTGGATGCCGTGGTGGTGACTACCCAAGCCGGGGCGCGGCGGCTCGCCGCCAAGCCGGATCATCCCCACGTGCGGGTGATTGCCGCCGGCGAGCAGGGGTTGGTGGATTTGAACCTGGCCGCCGGCCGCTTGCGGCAGGAACTCGGCATTGAGCATCTGTTGTGCGAGGGCGGCCCCACGCTCTACGGATACCTGGCGCGCAACGGCCTGGTGGACGAGAAGTTCGTAACCGTGTCGCCGGTGGAAGTCGGGCAGCTTACTCCTCCGGAGCAGGAGAAGTCGGCGGCGGACTTGCGTAATCCTTCGCCGTATCGGCCGACAACATTCAATGCGCCCGGATTTGTCGCTGAAAACGCGCCCTGGTGGCGCTGGATGAGCTGCCGCAGAGTGGCCGACCACCAGTTTTCCAGGTACCGGAAGATCGGCTCCTAGTTGCGGTTCCTGGAAATTGCGGGTTACATCCCCGCCCGGCGCAGGCGGTCGACATCAACCTGTACGGGCCGCCGCCGGAACAGGTAGCGCGCCAGCACCAGCCCCGCCCAGAAATAAATCGCACGCCACATAACCTCACCCCCGCGAAGCTCTCGATGAACGGGCGCGACCAGCAGGTTTGCCGGGTCGCGCCCTTTGGCCCTAAGCGACGATGTGACCCAACTGGGGCCAACCTATCGCGACCCGATCCATCGGTAAAGATGGCCCGCGTAATCGCAGGAGGTTACCTTGGTGATCGCAGCGGGGAAATTGACGGGTGATATCAACCTCCGTAGCGTGCCATCAGTTCGCCGCGCGCGAGGATATGGCCTTCCATGGCGCGCTCCAGTTCGCCGCGGCCCGCGCCCGGCTTGACCGCGGGCGCATTGTCGAGCGCGTACAAGCGAAAGAAGTAGCGGTGCGGCTTGCCCGGCGGAGGACACGGACCGCCGTAGCCGGGGTTGCCGAAATCGTTGCGGCCCTGGCGGGCGCCGTCCGGCAATTGCGGGGTCTTGGGCAGGTTCTCCGGCACTTCCTGTGCCGCGGCCGGAAGATTCCACAGCACCCAGTGCGTGAAGGTGCCGCGGGGAGCGTCGGGATCGTCCAGGATCAAGGCGAAGGACTTGGTCTGCGGTGGAGCGCCGCTCCAGGCCAGCGGCGGCGAGGTATCCTGCCCGTCGCATGTTTCCCGTTTTGGGAATTGGCCGCCGGGCGGGATCAATTTACTAGTGATTTGCATGGCTCCCTCGGAGCGCGCCGGGCGGGCGGCGGCGGACTGGGCTGCGGCAAAAATCGTGGAAACGCGCCAACCCCAGGTTTCATGCGCCTTTGCCGCGTTCCGCATGTACAGCGGTACGGTGAGCAAGGTCACAACCAGGAGCGACGTGGGCCACATGGGCGCACCATTCCATACGATGCAAAACCGGCCTGTCAAGTGGGGTCCGGCGCTGGCCGCTGGAGGGCCTAACCCTTGGATGGATGCGGGTTTCCGCCTCCGCCGACGAACGTCCGTTCGGCACACCGGACGGGCGTTCGAAATTTTTTCCTTGACCTGGAGCGTAAACTGGAATGTCACAGGGGGTTGTGTCGTGTTATCACCTTATGGACTGGACATCATAGAATCCTGCTTCACCTGTAAGCTGAGGGCCGACCGAATTTTTTGCGATTTGCCCACAGCCGCCCTGCAATCTTTCGAAGCCATTAAATACGCCAGTGCATATCCCAAGGGCGCCGTGCTGTTTGTGGAAGGCCAGTCGCCCCGCGGAATTTTTGTGCTCTGCAAAGGGCGCGTGAAGCTCTCCATCTGTTCCACCGACGGAAAAACGCTGATCCTGAAAATCGCCGAACCCGGCGAAGTGCTGGGGCTCAGCGCCACCGTTTCCGGCAAACCGTACGAGCTCACGGCGGAGACCATCGATCCCTGCCAGGTGAACTTCGTCAAGCGCGAAGATTTCCTGCGCTTCCTGCGCGAGCACAGCGAGGCCTGCTTCCGCGTGGCCGAGCAGTTGAGCGACAAGTACAACACCGCTTGCCACGAGATCCGTTCGCTGGGGCTGTCGCACTCGGCGGCGGA
Source organism: Terriglobia bacterium (assembly GCA_963797035.1). Classification (GTDB taxonomy): domain Bacteria; phylum Acidobacteriota; class Terriglobia; order Terriglobales; family Acidobacteriaceae; genus JAIQGF01. The sequence goes on along the minus strand of CAWCOC010000010.1, from coordinate 774,808 downwards.
AAAGCTGGCCAAGCTGCTGCTGGAGTGGAGCTCGAAAAACGGCGAGGCGGCCAAGCCGGAGTCGCGCGTCAAGATGGCCCTGACGCACGAGGAGATCGCGCAGATGATCGGTACCTCGCGCGAGACGGTGACGCGTCTGTTCGCCGAACTGAAAAAGCGGCAGATCGTCCACGCCAAGGGGTCGACGCTGCTGATCCGCAACAAGGCCGCCCTGAAAGCGCTGGCCAGCGTCTAGCGCCGACGGCCCATCGCATCGGGTCCCGCCGCGCCCACCCCGGGAGCGGCGGGGAACCCCTTCTATTTTCTGCCGCCTGCCGCCGAGGGCGCTTCTGTTCCGGTTATGCATCACCGCAAACAGTGATAGCAGTCACTGTGCTTGCACGGTCGCCGCAAGCATGATTCCGTTGCTATGGAAAGCGCCAAGAACCAGAGCTGCTTCACTTGCGAGATGCGGCCCGACCGCGTCTTTTGCGACCTTCCGGCCGAAGCGCTGCAGGCGTTCGACGCGATCAAGACCACGACCAGCGTGCCCCGCGGGGCCACGCTGTTCGCCGAAGGCAAACAGCCGCGGGGCATTTATGTCTTGTGCGAGGGCCGCGCCAAGCTCTCGGTCTGCTCCGACAGTCGCAAGCGCCTGATGTTGCGGGTTGCCGGCCCGGGCGAGGTCCTGGGGCTCAGCGCCGCCATGTCGGGGCGGCCCTACGAAGTGACGGCGGAGATGCTGGACACCTCGCAAGTGGCGTTCGTCCGCCGCAAAGACCTGTTGCACTTCCTGCGGGAAAACCGCGTCGCCTGCCTGCAGGTGGTCCACTTGCTCAGCCAGGACCTGCACCAGGCCTATGACCGCGTGCGCTCCATCGGGCTGTCGCGCGCGCGCCGGCCGCACCTGGTGCATGCCGCCTCCCACGCCTCGGCGCACACCAACTGACACGATTACGGAAGTTCACTGACGCCCGCTTCGGCGGGCGTTTTTTCGCGCCCGGAGCCGCTGCCGGCGCCGGCCGGCCGCGGCCGTAACCTGCCCGGTAATCCACGTCACTCGTCGATGTGAGCGGCCTCACAGCCTCTTGGCCAGCAGTTGGACGATGCTACGCCTGCACGTCGCGGTCCCCGATGCGGATCCCCCGGCGCTGCCTAGGAGCTAATAGCAATGGAAATCAAAAATCATAAGGAGTTCGCGGTCTGTCTGGCCGCTGTGCTGCTGGTCATGCTGATTGTGACCGGCGTCAGCGTCGCCGGCGAGCAGCCGAAGGCGGCGCCCGCCCCGACCGTCGGCGGCGACTACGTCGGCAGCGACGTCTGCATCACGTGCCATGAAGATCAAAATCGTCGATTCAAGAACACCGTGATGGGCAAGGCCTTCGCCAACCCCCACACGGCCGACGAAAAACTCGGTTGCGAATCCTGTCACGGACCTGGCAGGGCGCACGTTGAGGCCGGCGGCGGCAAAAACACCATTCCCGTCACCTACGGCAAAGACAGCAAGACCTCAGTCGAGCAACAGAACTACTCTTGCGTGCAATGCCACAAGCGAGGCAATCGCATGTTCTGGGCGGGCAGCCCGCACCAAACCCGCGGCATGCGGTGCGTCGATTGCCACAACATCAAGCAGCAACTCACCAAGTCGGCGAGCCGCGAGACCTTCCTCCCCGAACGCGTCAGCGATGTCGGAGGTCTGATCAAGCCGGAGACCGAGCTTTGCCTGCAATGCCACCAGATGCGGCGCGCGCAACTGCAGCGCTCTTCGCACATGCCGTTCCGCGAAGGCAAGGTCACTTGCAGCAGCTGCCACAACCCGCATGGTTCACCCAACCCGGCGCAGCTGAAGCAGGCCACCGTCAACGAGAACTGCTATAGCTGCCACGCCGAAAGGCGCGGGCCGTTCCTGTGGGCTCATCAGCCGGTGACGGAAAACTGCGACACCTGCCACGAGCCGCACGGCACGTTCAACCCGCAGTTGCTGAAAACGCGGATTCCCAGACTCTGCCAGGAATGCCACAACGAATTCGCCCATGGCACCGGCACCATCGGATACCCCTTGGGCAATGTCTCCAACAATGGTGTTGCCATGGGCTATCCCAACAAGACCTTCAACCGTGGCTGTGCGAACTGCCACTCCAAGATCCACGGGACCAACGCCCCGTCGGGTAAATTCTTCGTCCGCTAGGAGAAAGGAGAGAGCAATGAAAACGTCCAAGCTATTCGCGGTTTGTACACTGCTCGCGCTCCTGCTTGTTCCGGCTGCGGTTTGGGCCCAGGAACCGGCGGCTCCCGAGCGCGGCGTTATGGAGTTTGGCTTCCGCGGGGTGACCGGCGAGGTTTACGGCCGTAGTTTCCTTGCATCAACCACGGCGCCGGGATCGAACCTTTATCCCAAGCTGTTGAATTCTCCGCTTAACGCTTATTCCGATTACCGGAACGCCTTTTACATTCCCAAATTCAATGTGCAGCTTGACCAGTTATTCGGCTCCAACACCTACATTCGGATGCAATCAGCCAGCAACGGCTTTGCTTTCAATGGCGGAGGTAGCCCGAGCCGGGACCAATCCGTGCTGGTTACCCTGGGTCAATACGGCCACTATAAACTGCAATTCCGCTATGACCAGACACCCCACATTTTCACCGGCACCACGAGCACGATGTTCACCAGTGGTGGGGCGGGGGTGTGGAACGTAAATCCGGCGCTGCAGTCAGCACTGTACAACGCATTGAAGGCGCCGCCCTCCGGCAACGCCGGCGTCAGCGCGATTGCCAATGCGTTAAACGGCGCCGTAACCGGCACCCTGGTACCCGGTGTTTCCGGTGTGCAAGCGTTCACCCAACAGGAGAACCGGAAAGCGATTACCGGTTTGATGTCTTGGAACCTCACGCCGAACGTGAACCTGTTCGCCGTGTTCTCGCGCGAGCACCAGGCAGGCACCCGGCCCATCGGCTTTGTCATGGGAGCTTCCTCGACCGGCTATATCGCGGAAGCGCCGGAATCGATCAATTACTACACCAACAACGTGAAGGCTGGCACCGAGTTTGGCCAGAAGCACTGGGACGCATCGGTTGCCTACCAAGGGTCATTCTTCCAGAACGACACCCCCAGCATGCTGGTGACGAACCCGTTTTCCACGGTGTACAACAACACCACGGTGGGTCCGGCCACGGCACGGATGGATTTGTACCCGGACAACAACTATCAGCAATTCGTAGGTCAGGGTGCAGTCGAACTGGGCAAACGCGTCCACCTGATGGTGAACGTCACTCCGGGATGGATTTCGCAGACGGCCAACTTCCAGCCGCTGACAACCAATACTTTCCTCGCCTCCACTCCTCCGGCCGGCTATCCGGACTTCGTGCCGACGAAGAATCTGGACGGCAAGGTGAACACGCTGGCGATGAACTACACGGCCGTATTCCAGGCCGCGAAGAGCCTGGCATTTACAGCGAAGTACCAGCACTACAGGTACGACAATCAGACGCCCGACCTGCTGCTCAGGCCCACCGTGGCCGACACCAGCTATTTGGTGAGCACCTCGTTCCACGGTTCCACCGCCGGTTGCTTTGATCCTGTCAAGGACCCGAACAAGACTTACACCATCGACGCGACCTACACCTACTACTGCGATGCCGAACAGACCTCGTTCACCAGCAAGACTGTTCGACGTGGGCGGCACCTGGTTCTTCACCAAAAAGAACTCGGTGAAGTTCGGCTATCAGCGGGGCTGGATGGACCGCACGCACCGCGAAGTGGCCGAGACCATCGAGGATTCGCTCTATGGCGCCCTCGACATGCACCTGCGCAAGCACCTGCTGCTGCGGGTTTCCGGACGTCACCAGAACCGCCTGCCGCAAGGTGGCGCGGAGGCGTACGAGGCCGATACCAGCAACCTGTATTCGCGCATGCTTGACCAGGCAACGCGGGTTCGCAATCGCGGCGATGCGACTCTGCAGTGGGACGCCACAGACCGGCTGAGCCTCAATGCCTTCTTTGGAACGCTGCAGGACAATTACAACCAGCGCAGCTCGGTGAATAGCCTGGTGCCACTCGGGGACGCCAGCTTCAGCAAGGTGGCCTTGGCTGGCGCCGCCCCCACGCCGATCTATGGACCGTATTACGCTTATGGGCTGCTGAATAGTATCGGGCGGAACTACGGCGTGGGCGCCAATTACGCGCTCACTCCCAAGGTAGTCGTCTTCGCGGAGTACGCGCGTGAGAAAAACACGGGCGTCATTCTCCAGGGAAGAGGACTCAACACCCCCGCAACTTGCACACCCACAGGCACCGGTTTTACGTATCCCAGTTCCTGCGATCCCGATCAACGACCTGCTCACCAACTCGAAAGACGTGGTGAACAGCTACTATGGCGGCTTCGACATCACCGCTTCCAAGAAGCTCGACTTCAGCGTCTATTACAACTTGTCGCTGGCGCAGAGCTTCGTCAACAGCGATGGCGTGAACTGCCAGATCGGCAACGGCTGGACCACCGGGACCTCCTATTGCGACACGCACTTCAGCAACTGGACCCTCGATACCGCCGCCAATCCTGCCGTGAGCTTCGGGTATCCGCAGAACGTCAACCGGATTCACGAAGTGGGCACGATTACGCGGTTCAAGTTGACGCAGAACCTGATACCGAAGTTCCAGTACATCTTCCGGCAGAATGCCAACAACGATTGGCAGACCGGCGCGGCAAATCCGTATAGCTTTGTCGGGACTGCTGTTGACCCGTCCGGCGCAACGGCTTTGCAGAAGATGCTGTTCCTCGGAGCTGATCAACCGTCGTACCGTGCGCACGTCTTCACGGCTACCATCGAATACCACTTCTAGCTTCCGAAGCTAGGGGTTCTTCGGTGAGGGCGGCCCCGCGGCCGCCCTCTTTTTTTGCCCCGCTGCAGCGGTCTTTAGTTTTCCTCGTCACCGCCAGGGTGACTGATATCACCGCCAAACGTGAGGCGTCTCACAGCCCAATGGTCGCCAATCTGCGAACGTAGGATCGACCCAGCCTGCGTGACGTAGGTCACGAGGGCAAGGGTTAGTCCGACCAGGCTCGCAGAGCAGGTACCGATGACCGCATCCCGACAATCGATGTTCCGGACACTCATCCCGTGCGCGCTGTTGCTGGCGGCAGCCCTGCTGCTGGCCGGCGCCGCTGCGGCGGCGGAAGACAACCCGAACGACACCTGCCTTGCCTGCCATGCCGACAAGACGCTCACCGCCAAGCGCGCCGGGCGCACCGTCTCGTTGTACGTGGACGGGAAGAAATTTTCCTCCTCCATCCACGGCTCTCTTTCCTGCACCAATTGCCACGCCGACCTGGAGGGCAAAGAGCTGCCGCACGAATCGCCGCTCAAGCGGGTGGACTGCGGCGCCTGCCACGGCGAGGAGGCCAAGCAGCACGCCAAATCATTGCACGGGCGCGCCCTCGCCCGCGGTGATGCGCTGGCACCGCGCTGCATGAACTGTCACGGTAACCATGACATCCTCGCGGTCAAGGACCCGCGTTCGCCGGTCTCGCCGCTGCAGTTGCCTTTCACCTGCGGCAAATGCCATCGCGAAGGCACGCCGGTGCAGACGCAGCGCCCGATCGAGCAGCACAACATCCTGGAGAACTACACCGAGAGCATCCACGGCGAGGGTCTGCTGAAGAAGGGCCTAGTGGTGGCCGCCAACTGCGCCTCCTGCCATACCGCGCACAACATCCTGCCGCACACCGACCCGAATTCCTCCATCGCGCGGGCGAACATCGCCAAGACCTGCACCAAGTGCCACGCGCGCATCGAGGACGTCCACCGCAAGACGATCAAGGGCGAGTTGTGGGAAAAAGAGGCGCACGTGCTGCCGGCGTGCGTGGATTGCCACCAGCCTCACAAGGTGCGCAAGGTTTTCTATACCCAGGGCATGGCCGATGCCGACTGCATGCGCTGCCATGCCAATCCTAGCCTGAAGGCCCGCGACGGGCGGCCGCTCGTGGTGCACGCGGCCGATCTGGCCTCATCGCGGCACGCCAAAGTGGCCTGCAGCCAGTGCCACTCGGAGGTGAACGCTTCGCGCGTGCGCCCGTGCGAAACCATTACCACTGCCGTGGACTGCTCCAAGTGCCATGAGCAGATCGGCCAGGACTACCAGCGCAGCATGCACGGGCAACTGTTCGCCAAGAAGGACGCCAACGCGCCCGTCTGCAAGGAATGTCACGGCACGCACCGGGTGCTGGGCAAGCACGATCCCCAGTCGGTGACCTTCCCCACCAATATTCCCACGCTGTGCGCGCGCTGCCATCGCGAGGGCAAGAAGGCGGCCGTCCGCTATGTCGGCACCCAGCACGACATCATCCCGCACTATCAGGAGAGCATTCACGGCAAAGGGCTGCTGAAGAGCGGCCTGACCGTGACTGCGACCTGCACCAACTGCCACACGGCGCACCGCGAACTGCCCAAGTCGGACCCCGACTCGAGCGTAAATCCGCGCAACCTTCCCGCCACCTGCGGCCAGTGTCACCATGGCATCCAGGAGCAGTTTGTCAACAGCGTGCACTCACGGACCGTGACCGACACCAAGGCGGAGCTGCCGGTGTGCAACGACTGCCACACCGCGCATCAGATCCGGCGCGCGGATGAAGACGGCTTCAAACTCGACATCATGGCCAAGTGCGGCCGCTGCCACGCCGAAATCGCCAAGACGTACTTCGACACCTATCACGGAAAGGTATCGAAGCTCGGCTACACCAAGACCGCCAAGTGCTATGACTGCCATGGCGCGCACGACATCCTGAAGGTCACCGATCCGCGCTCGCACCTGAGCCGCGCCAACGTGGTGCAGACCTGTCAGAAGTGCCACGCCAGCGCGACGCGGCGTTTCGCCGGCTACCTGACGCACGCCACCCACCATGATCCCAAGAAGTATCCCTTCCTGTTCTGGACGTTCTGGGGCATGACCTCGCTGCTGCTGGGGACGTTCGTCATCGGCGGCGTGCACACCCTGTTATGGCTGCCGAGAGCGTTCCAGATGCGCCGTGAACTGAAAGCGGAACAGGCCAGGGAAGCGGCCGAACAACAAGCGCGAGAGGAGAAGCACGATGGCGATCGTTAAGGAGGAGAAAGAAACCTTCGTTGCGGAACCGAAAGCTGCCCTCGCGAAACCGGCTGCGGCGCAGGAGACCGCCGCCATCGCCAGCGACGAGTGGGGACCGGAAGCGCCGCCCGACCGCCGCGAGTTCGTCCGCTTCACGCACCTGCACCGCACCCTGCACGCCTGCATGATCGTCAGCTTCATCACCCTGGCGCTGACCGGCATGTCGCTCAAGTTTTCCTATACCGGTTGGGCGCGCTTCCTGTCGCACATGCTGGGTGGATTTCAGACCGCCGGTTTCATCCACCGCACCGCCGCGGTAATCATGTTCGGCACCTTCATCACCCACCTGGTCGACCTGTTCCGGCTGAAGAAGCGCGAATACGGATCGTGGAAGGAGCTGATGCTCGGGCCGAATTCCATGATCCCGATGAAGCCGGACCTGCTGGAGTTCATTGCCACCATGAAGTGGTTCGTGGGGCAGGGAGAGCGGCCGCAGTACGGGCGCTGGACGTACTGGGAAAAATTCGATTACTTCGCCGTGTTCTGGGGTGTGTTCATCATCGGTTCCACCGGCCTGACGCTTTGGTTCCCGGTGTTCTTCACGCGCTTTATTCCCGGGTCGTTCATTAACGTCGCGACCATCATTCACAGCGACGAGGCGCTGCTGGCCACCGGATTTATCTTCACCGTCCACTTCTTTAATACCCACCTGCGGCCGGAAAAATTTCCCATGGACACCACCGTGTTCACCGGGCACATGCCGCTGGCGGAATTGAAGCGCGATAAACCGCGGGAATACGAGGCGTTGGTCGCCAGCGGGCGCTTGGAGCAGCATTTGGCGGATCCGCAGCCGGCCATCGTGGTGAAAACCATTCGCATGTTTGCCTGGGTGGCATTGTCCATCGGTTTCAGCATCATCGTGTTGATCATCTACGCGATGCTGTTCGCGTACCGGTAGTCCGGCGCGCAGAGAAAAGGGGTCCTGGCATGTTGAAACGCAGCAGTACACGGATTGCGATCGCGCTGGCATTCCTACTTTTCATATTCAGCGCTGCATCGTGGGCCGCCAAGCAGCCGAAACAGCAGCCGAAGCTTACCGACGCCGAGTGCTTGGCCTGCCACGCGGATGCCAGCATGACGAAGGAAGTGAGCGGCAAACAGGTTTCGCTCGCCGTCGACGAGCAGAAGTTCAAAGGCTCGGCGCATGGCATGTTTTCCTGCACCGATTGCCACACTGACATCAAGTCGGCGCCGCACGACACCCCCCCGGCGAGGCCCAAGTGCGCCACCTGCCATGCCGACGAGGATGCCGCCTACAATCGCGGCTTCCACGCGCAGGCGGTCAAAAACGGCGACAAGATGGCGGCCGCCTGCCAGGACTGCCACGGCAACGTGCACCAGCTCCTGCCCGTCACCGATCCCAACTCCAAGGTGCATCGCAAGAACATCCCAGCCACCTGCGGCGCCTGCCACGGCCAGAAATTCGTCATGGAGGCCAGTGGACTGACCGCTGAGCCGTTCATCAACTACGAGCAGAGCGTCCATGGCATGTCCATCGCCAAGGAAGGCGATAAGAGCAAGGCGGCGGTCTGCACCGATTGCCACGGCAGCCACGATATTCTCGCCGGCAGCAACCCGAAATCCTCGATCTTCAAGGCCAATGTCCCCTTCACCTGCGGCAAGTGCCATACCGACGTAGAACAGAAGTACATTTCCAGCATCCACGGCCAGGCAGTCACCCGCGGCAACTGGCAGGCTCCGGTGTGCACCGATTGCCACGGTATCCACACCATCAAGGCGCCCAGCAACCCTGCTTCCTCGGTAAGCGCGCAGAACATCTCCCGCTACACCTGCGGGCGCTGCCATGAGAGCGTGCGCCTGGCGAGCGAATTCGGCATGCCGGCGCGACGGGAAAGCACCTACCGGGCGACCTACCACGGCCTGGCCTCGGAGAGCGGCTCTACGGTAGTAGCCAACTGCGCCAGTTGCCATGGCGCGCACAATATCCTGCCCTCCTCGGATCCCAGGTCGAAGGTCAACCACGCCAATCTGAAGGCCACTTGCGGTCAATGCCACCCCGGAATCAGTGACAAGTTCCTGCTGGGGAAGGTGCACGTCGACGCTCCCCTGTCAGCTGATGTCGGCAGCGTGGCGGTGCGCTGGATCCGGCGCATGTACCTGATGCTGATCTTGGTCACCATCGGAGCGATGCTGCTGCACAACTTTATTATCTGGCGGCGCAAGGCGCTGCTCCGCCGCGATGCCCATCGCCGCATCATCCGCCGCATGGATACCAACCAGCGGGTGCAGCACCTGACCCTGCTGATCAGCTTCTTCGTCCTGGTGCTGACCGGGTTCGCACTGAAATACCCGGACTCCTGGTTTGCCGAGTTGTTGAACTTGAACGAGACCCTGCGCGGCATCCTGCATCGCACGGCCGGCGGGGTGCTGATCGCCGTGGGCCTGTATCATGTCGTCTACCTGATTGCCAGCGCCGAAGGGCGGCGGCTCATGTTCAGCATGTTGCCCGAACCCAAGGACGCGCTCGACGCGCGCGACACCATGCGTCACTACCTTGGCTTCAACGTTCCCAAGCCGCAGTTCAAGCGCTTCAACTACGCCGAGAAGATGGAGTACTGGGCGCTGGTCTGGGGCACGATCGTCATGGCCAGCACCGGCCTGGCGCTGTGGTTCAAGGTCCAGGTGGGTCACGTTTTCCCGCGCTGGTGGCTGGATGTGGCCACCGCCATCCACTTCTACGAGGCGATACTGGCCACCTTGGCTATCCTGGTGTGGCACTTCTACCAGGTGTTCTTCGATCCCGACATCTATCCCATGAATTGGGCGTGGTACGACGGACGGATGTCGGTGGAGCACTACCAGGAAGAGCACGGCCTCGATAGCGAGAGCGTTTGCCGGGCGGTGGATGCCGAGGCGGCGGAGAGCGGCGCGCCCGAGCCGGTGCCGGTCGCCGAAAAGGCGGAGGAGGAGCATCCTGTCGCCCCGCGTTCCTGAGCGCTGCGGGTGCGCAGCCCAATTGGCTGTGGCGGGTTCAACATGCCCCTTGCTGAAGTTTCTCAGGGGCGCATGTTTGTCAGCCGATTCCATTTGACGTAAGCTGCCCAGTTGTCTGATTTGCCGCCGCAGCCTGCTGAGAGCGCAGCACTGCTCTAGAACATTGAGGAGGATTTTGGATGGCCGACCAGCCCCCGGATGCAGTCGCCTCGCCTTCCGACCCAAATGGCCCGCCGCCGGGTCTGTTTCGAAACCCCATCAGCCTGATCGGCGCGGCGCTGGCCCTCATCAGCGCGGGGAATGTCGCATTCCTCATTTTTATCGATTACATTTCTGCCCGGCCCAGTCCCTACATCGGCATCTTCGCGTACATGATCTTGCCCGCATTCATGGTGCTGGGCTTGCTGCTCATCCCGGTGGGAATGTGGGCGGAGCGCTCGCGCCGCCGGACGCAGGCGCCCTCCATGGCGCGCTATCCGAAGATTGACCTGAACGACCCGCAGCAGCGCAGCGCGTTCGCTTTCTTTGTTACCTTCGCCATCGTCTTCGTCGCCCTCAGCGCCGCCGGCAGCTACCGCGCCTACGAGTTCACCGACTCGGTGCAATTCTGCGGGCAGCTGTGCCACACCGTCATGAACCCCGAATTTGTCGCCTACAGCCAGTCGCCGCACGCCCGCGTGCGCTGCGTCGATTGCCATGTCGGTCCCGGCGCGGGATGGTACGTGCGCTCCAAGCTTTCCGGCGCCTACCAGGTGTACTCGGTCACCTTCCACAAATATCCCAAGCCCATTCCGACTCCAGTGGCGAACCTGCGCCCGGCGCAGGAAACCTGCGAGCAGTGTCACTGGCCGCGCAAGTTTTATGGGGCGCAGTTGAAGGTTTTCTACCACTACAGCAACGACGAGCAGAACACGCCGCGCCAAATCCGCATGCTCATCAATACCGGCGGCGGCGATCCCGCCACCGGTTCGCCCTCCGGCATTCACTGGCACATGAACATCGGCAACCAGATCACCTATATTGCCAGCGACAAGCAACGCCAGGTCATCCCCTGGGTGCAGGTCAAGGACCAGAGCGGGCGGGTCACCGTCTACCAGTCCAGCGACAGTCCGCTGAAGCCGGAGCAGATTGCCAGCATGCCCAAGCACCGGATGGACTGCGTGGACTGCCACAATCGCCCCACCCACATCTATCCTTCGCCCGACCACTCGGTGGACGAGTCGCTGGTTGCCAAACGCATGGATGCCGGCCTGCCCTACATCAAGCAGCAGGCGGTCACGGTCCTCAGCGCCGGCTATAACACGACCCCGGAGGCGATGCAGGCCATTGCCACCAACTTGGAAAAGTTCTATAGCGAAAAATATCCGGCCTTGGCCAAGAGTAAAGAACTGGAGATTCGCTCCGCCATCGCCGAGGTGCAGCGCATCTTCAAGACCACCATCTTCCCGGAGATGAAAGTGGATTGGCGGGTGCACCCGAACAACATCGGCCACTTCATGTCCAACGGCTGCTTCCGCTGTCACGACGGCGACCACGTCAGCGCCGACGGCAAAGCCGTGACCAAGAATTGCAATACCTGCCACACGGTGATCGCCGAGGTGGAGAGCGGACAGCCGGTTTACGGCAGCACCCAGGGCATGGCCTTCAAGCACCCGGTTGATTTGGGCGATATGACCGCCGTCAATTGCTCCGATTGTCACAACGGCGGGCTGGGGCCGTAGAGGAATTGCCGAATTGCGGAACTGCAGAACTGCGGAATTGTCGAACTGCGGGCAATTCCGCAGTTTTTAATTCCCCCGTGACCCACCTCACACCAAATTGTGACAACTGTCACGGCCCGTTGTGCCCTCCCGGTCTACGCTTGAGCAGGTAGAGGAGAACGAGGATGGAAACCGGGAACGGCCAAGCTCCGCAGCTATCCAAACCGCGGCTGATCTTCTGGGAAGTGACCAAGGGGTGCAACCTGCGCTGCATCCACTGCCGCGCCACTGCCACCGAATTGAGTTCGCCCACCGACCTGCCGACCACGCGCGCGCTCGACATCATCACCCAGATCGCCGCCTACGCCAACCCGATCCTGGTGCTGAGCGGAGGCGAGCCGCTCTATCGCCGCGACATCTTCCAACTCGCGCGCTTCGGCACCGACAAAGGCCTGCGGGTTGCGCTCGCCACCAACGGGACCATGGTGACCCGGGAACTGGCGCGCCGCATCGTCGATTCCGGCGTGCAACGCGTCTCCATCAGCCTGGACGGCGCCGATTCCATCACCCACGACAGCTTTCGGGGCATCCCGGGCGCCTTTGACGCCGCCGTCTACGGCTTGCGCCACCTGAAAGACCTCGGCATGTCGGTCCAGATCAACATGACCATCGCGCGCCACAACGCCCGCCAATTGCCGCAGGTGCTGGAATTGGCCCGCGCCCTGGGCGCCGATGCGCTGCACACCTTCCTGCTGGTGCCCGTCGGCTGCGGCGTGGATATTGCCGCCGAGCAGATGGTGGCGCCGGAAGAATACGAAGCCATGCTGAACTGGTTCTACGACCGGTCGCTCGAGGGCGGCATTGAGCTGAAGGCGACCTGCGCCCCGCATTATTTCCGGGTAGCGCGCCAGCGTCGTGCTGCCGACCGCCGCGCTCAGGGGAGCGATACCGCAGCGCCCTCAATCGGCCCGGCGGAGATGATGATGCCGGGCGCCACCGGCGTGGTGATTCATCCGCACGGTTCCCGTCCGCCTGCCGCGGCGAAGAATGCGGAGCACGCCGGCATGGGAGGTCATCCTGGCGGCATGAACGCCATGACCAAGGGGTGCCTGGCGGGCACGGGCGTCTGCTTTATCTCGCACGAAGGCGAAGTGTTCCCGTGCGGCTACCTGCCGGCGATTGCCGGCGACCTGCGCAAGCAGTCCTTTGCCGACATTTGGGAAAATTCCGTGGTGTTCAACGAACTGCGCGACACCGACAACCTGAAAGGGAAGTGCGGCTGCTGCGAGTTCCGCAACATCTGCATGGGCTGCCGCGCGCGCGCCTACGCCGCCACCGGCGATTACCTCGACGAGGAGCCGTTCTGTGTTTACCAGCCGAAAAGCGAAGCGCTCAAGTCTCGCAAGGCGGCGGTCGGAGTCCACGATTAGGTCAGCTCCAGGCTCAGGGCCCCGGAAAGCCGAAAACAAGCGGCAGGGTCCTGCACCTGGGGCCGCCTGACCCTGGAACTTAAGTCACAGCCGGCGGTGAAGATCATCACTAGTATTTCGGACATGGCTGCCACTGCTTTCCAATCCGTCGCCGTCTCTCGCTCTCGCTTGCGTGCCCTCGTCCTGCCGCGCGAACACGGGGCCTGGGGCCTGTTGCTGATCCCGCTGCTGACGGGCGCGGTTGCCGGCCTGGCGGTCGAGCGGAACTGGACCGCGCTGGGGCTGTTTACCGTCGCCGCGCTGGCATTGTTCTGGCTGCGGACCCCGGTGGAGAACGCGTTGGGCGCGTCTCCCATGCGCGCCCAGTCGCAGGCCGAAAATGTCGGACTGCTGCTGGCGATCGCCTTCTTGGGCGCAATTGCCACGGTTTGCATTGCGGCGCTGCTATGGAACGGCGCCCATCGTGGGCTGCTGCTGCTGGGGGCCGTGGCCGGCGTCGCGTTCATCGCGCAAGCGATCGTGAAGCGAATGGGACGCGCAGGGCGTATGCCGTCGCAGATCATCGGCGCGCTGGGCCTCACCGCCACCGCGCCCGCTGCCTGGTACGTGCTCACCGGAAACCTCGATGCGCGCGCCCTGGGTTTGTGGCTGGCCAATTGGATTTTCGCCGGCAACCAGGTCCACTTTGTTCAACTCCGGATCCATTTCTCCCGCGCCTCCCGCATCGGAGAAAAATTGCGCCATGGGCGCTGGTTTTTCCTAGGTCAATTGGTGATGATTGCCGTCCTGGCGTTGGCCTGGCGTCTTCATCTCCTACCTGCCCTGGCGATCTTGGCTTTCCTGCCCCTGCTGGCGCGCGGGTTCCTGTGGTTCAAGTCCGGGGCTCAGCCGCTTGCGGTCAAGCGATTGGGTTGGAGCGAACTCGCCCACGGGATTCTGTTCGGTTCGCTGCTCATCGTCGCCTACTGCCTTTGAGACGGGGCTTGTACGTCGCCCTACTCCCGATTTCGTAACCCTAGCAACTATCAACCCGCTGCTCACGTCCAATCGGGAAGAGGCATTTTTCCCCATGGCCCTGACGCGTCTTTACGAGCAACATGAACTGGCGCCGGAGTTGCGCCGCATTTACGACGACATCCGCGCAGCCTTCGACGTCCCGTTTGTTCCCTCGTTGTTCCAGGCTGCCGCCGGAGTCCCGGAATATCTCAAGGCGATGTGGCATGACCTGGGCCCGGTGGCGCGTTCGCGTGAGTTCCAGGCAGCCGGGCTGGCGATGGAAGAATTCACCCGCTCGCTTACCGTCAGCGACGGCTGGCACTTTTCCGACCAGCAACGCATCCTGGTGGAGCAGAAATTTTCCTCCGACGATATTGAAAGCGTCGGCGGCATGGTCTGCGTCTTTGCTCGCATGCTGCCGCGCATGCTCTTGTTCACCCGCCTGGTACAGCGCGGATATTCGGGCGGACAGCCGGGACGAGTCAGCGGCAGCAAGCAAGTGCCGGCGCTGTCGCGGCTGGTGACTTTGCATGTGCCCAACGAGCGCGACGCCAGCCTGCGGGTGTGGCTGCTGTACAACGACATCCGGAAAACCACCGGAGCGCAGCACGTCTCCAGCCTGCTGCGCGTCATTTCACCCTTTCCCGGCTATCTTGCCTCGGTATGGCTGGAAGCGAAGAAAATCATGCGCGAAGATTCGTTTCTTCTGGCGCGCGATCGCCTCAACAAGCGCGCCCTGGGCCTGCTGAGCGGACTGCCGGTCCGCGACCATCACGCTGCCGCCAAGCACGTCACCACCGAACAGTGGAAGGAGATCGAGGAAATGGTAGACGGCTTCGCCCGCCTGACGCCGCCATTCGCGTTGCTGGCGGCGGTGTGGCACAGGTCGTTCCCCAGCACGCGCTCGGCGTTGTTCGCTGCATGAAGCGGGTGATTGCCGATCGCGAGTGACTTCTCACTAATCGGCAGCATCGCCGGAAGGCTGGGGCAGCGTCGCGATCTGCGTCAGTCCCGCCGGCGCCGGTTCTTTCTCGCTCTGCGGCGCTGGCTGCTGCATCTTCTCAAACACCGAGGGCGCCATCTCCTCGGCACGCACTTTGCGTTTTTTCGCGTGCTGCGAGGCGATCCGCGAGATTCCCAGGTTCAACGCCCAAAGCACCAGGTTGCCCTTGCTGATCGGAGGGCGGAAGCCCATCAGTCGCCGCGCCACCGTCGCCGGGCGATAGAACTGCAACCAGGCTTCACGAACGCATTCATTCAGCTCGTCGGCCGCGATGAGCTTGGGTTGGTAGACCACGCTCTGGAAATTGTACTTGCTCCAATCGGTCTCCAGGATGCGTTGCTCGGCATGGAACTGTTTCCACTGCGCCGTGCCCGGCAGAGGTGTTAAGCGAGAGAACTGCGCGAATTCGAGCTTGGCCTGCTCTGCCAGCTTGACGGTTTCGCGCAGTCCGGCGGCGGTATCGGTATCGAGGCCAAACACGAACCCGCCCCAGATCGCGACCTTTTTCTTGTGCAATGCCTCGCAAGCTTCGAAGAAGCGCTCGCGCCAGTTGTCCGGTTTGCCTAGCTTCTTCAAGTTCGGTGACGAGAAGGTTTCAAACCCGATAAACAGGCCGCGACAACCCGCCTCCACCGCCGCGTCCAGCAGTTCCTGGTCGCGCGCGATCATCACTGTGGCCTGGCCCGCCCACAGCAGGCCCTTGCCTTTGAGCGCGCGAAACAGTTCCAGCGCGTGCTGGCGATGGCCGTTGATGATGTCGTCCACGAAGAATGTCCATTTGTTGCGCAGCGAATCCACGTCGCGCAGCACTTCCTCGGTAGGGCGGAAGCGATAACCGCGGCCGGCGGTGCGGCTGACCGAGCAAAAATCGCAGTCAAACGGACAGCCGCGGCCGGTTTCCAGCGTGCTGGGAAACAGGTAGCGCTCGTAGCGCAGCAGGTCGCGCCGGGGTATGCCGTATCCGCGCATGTCATAGAGTTGCGGCGCCTTGTAGCGCGGCTTGAGTTCGCCACGGCGGAAGTCGGCAATCAGTTGCGCCCACACCGGTTCCGCTTCTCCCACCACCACGCAGTCGGCGTGTTGCTGCGCCTCGTCGGGGCACACGGTCACGTGCACGCCTCCCATGACAACTCTGCGGCCGCGACGGCGGAACTCGTCCGCCATGCGATAGCCGACGTTCGCCATGTTCGTCATACCGGTGATCCCGACCAGGTCTGCTTCCTGGTCGAAGTCGATCTCCTCCACGCTTTCGTCGATGATGCGGACCTCAATATCGGGTGGAGTAATGGCGGCGATGATGGCGAGGTTCAAGCCCGGGAATGCAGCGCGCGCGCGCACCTGCATCCACGGCGAAAGGCGGCCGGCCATCTTGAACATCTGCGGCACACGGAAAATGTTGTAGGGGTTGTTGGGACTGATCAGCAGCAGCTTCATCGGGGGCTCTTTCTTGGACCAGGGCTGCGTTCACCGCTCTCCGCGGTCGGCGACACACGCGGAACTATCGGGCGGAGAGACGCCTAGCACAACCAGGCGCAGACGGCCTCGTGAAGCGGGCGTGTGATCGGTAAGAACGGTGTGGGGGCTGCGCTGGGCCGGAGCGCGGTGTCACTCAGGCCACGAAACATGAACGCCATGGCAAATAACGCCAGTTGGCAGAGAATGGCCGCTGCGCGGGCCCGCAAGGCCGAGTCCGGCAAATCGATGAACGGAGAAATCACGATGACAACCACGCAAACCAGCAGCACAACGGCGATCAGCATGCGTAAACGTCGGCGCGACACGTTGAGTAGGATTCTGAGCCCAGGGTCATGGTTGCTCATTACGCCTCCCGCATGTGTGGCGGTTATCCCGGTGGCCATTTCATGTCGCGCCCGCCAATCAGGTGCAGATGCAAATGGAACACGGACTGGCCGGAACGCGGGCCGACATTGTACACCGTGCGATACCCGTCCTCGATGCCGCGCTCGCGCGCAATCCGCGCCGCCACCAGGTGCGAGTGCCCGATGACTCCGGCGTCTTCCGGCATCGCTTCCTTCAATCCGCGAATATGCTTCTTGGGAATGACGAGCACGTGCGTCGGACCGACGGGGCGAATATCTTCGATGACCAGCACCTCGTCGTCTTCGAAGACTTTCTGGCACGGCGTCTTGCCGGCGATCATGTTGCAGAACAGGCAATCCATTGGCGTCACCGTTGTTTCAATGTCGGTCAGTATTTCAGCATTTCAGGACGTCAGCAATCCGGCGTCGCCTAAAACCGGGAACTGACTGACAGCGGAGAGTCAATCGAGACGAACCAGGAACGTGTGATCAGCCGCGGCGGGGCTGCCGTTGGCCACTTCCTGCGCACGCACCTTGTCGTCACCCGGGACGCGGACGCGCACCCACCAATCGCCCACCGGGCTGCTGAACGCCAGCACCTTCGCAGTTTGATAGCGCCGCGCCAGCGTGCTCTGGATGCGGCGCGCCTCGCTCTCTTCCGGAAAGCCGCCCAGTTGCACCGCCCAGCGTCCGCCCGTGCGGATGCCGGCCGGCGACTCCAGCACCTCCACCTTCACCAGCGCGACGCCGCGCCGCCACACGTCAATCGCCTTGGCGGCGGCGGCCGATAAATCAATGATGCGGTCTTCCACGAAAGGCCCGCGGTCGGTGATGCGCACCTTCACCGATTGTCCCGTCTTCAGGTTGGTGACGCGCACCATGGAATTCAACGGCAGCGTCAGGTGCGCCGCGGTCAGCGCATTCATGTTGTAGGTCTCGCCGTTGGCGGCTTTGCGGTTGTGAAACGGCGCCCCGTACCAACTCGCCTTTCCGATCTGCACCCACAGCGGCTTGATGCCCTGCTCGGGCGGGGGAACTTTTGCCGTCTCCGGAGGAACCTCCACTCTGGGCGGCGGAGGTGGTGGTGGCGGAATGGGCGCGCGGGCTACTTTCTTGTGTCCGCAACCGATCGTGCCAAATAACACAGCGACACAGAGACACAGAACAACCCAGCGCCGCATTGATTGCTGTTTTTTGCCGGGACGCGAAGCGGCTATCGGCCATCGACACTCGGCTAGCGCTTCTTCTGGGTCTCTTCCAGGAAGTCGGCGAATTTGGCCAGTTCCTTGGACGCGCGGCGCAGTCCGCGGCTGGAGTGCTCGCGTACCTCCGGCACCACTTCGTCGTTGAGGTAGCGGATGAATTTCTCCGTCTCCTGCTCCAGCCGGCGGGCAGCTTCTTCCAGTTTCCGTCCGGCGTCCTCGAAAGCAGGTCGCGAAGAGCGGCGCTTGTCGGATGGTGTCATTCGCGTCTTCCACGCTCGCAGCGCGAGGCCAGGCTCCTGCATTATCGGCCGGACTGGAGGGCAGAAGCAATCACTCGTACCTTCGGCGTCAATGAGCTGTTCTCCTGTGGGATGCTCGCCAACTCTGGTCTGCCGCCAGGGTGGCTGCCGCCTCACCCTCCTCTTAATTGCCTTAGTCCTGCAAACCCGGCGGCAACAACACCCCTCTTAGTAACTGACTAGTTAGTACGACTCTGATTGCGAATCGCTAACGGGATGAACACGCCGGGAAGTTTTGTCGCAAGTTGGCTGATGTTGGCGCTAATTCTGCCGCAATTGGCACTTGCGCAGACTCGTGGTCCCTTTTTGCCTGCCTCGGCCACCGTCACCGCTCCGGTGGACCCATCGACGTTGCCGGATGCACCCTCGGCTTCGGTACCTCCGCCTCCGGAGGTCACTCAGTTGGCGCAGAACCGGGCGCCACATCTGGCGCAGTCCTGGTGGCTGGCGGCGCCGGCCGACGCTCCCTATCGCCCGCTGTCGCCGCGCGAGAAATTTCAGAGCTTCGTCCACCACACGTTCTCGCCCTATACGTTCGCCGGCGCCATCTACGACGCCACCTGGGCCCAGGCCTGGGGTGAACCGCACGAGTATGGCGGTGGCATGCAAGGCTGGGGCAAGCGTCTGGGCGCGGCCGCCGCACAAACCGAGGCACGCAGCTTTTTCGGCACCTTCCTGTTTCCCGTGCTTCT
The DNA here is from genome assembly GCA_963797035.1 of Terriglobia bacterium. Taxonomy (GTDB): domain Bacteria; phylum Acidobacteriota; class Terriglobia; order Terriglobales; family Acidobacteriaceae; genus JAIQGF01. The sequence goes on along the minus strand of CAWCOC010000010.1, from coordinate 755,591 downwards.
ACATCAGGACCCGCGTTATTTCGCCCTGAACAAGGGGACGGTGATGCAGCGCGGTCTGCACGCCATCAGCCGAGTCTTTATCACGCGCACCGACGATGGCAGAAACGCCTTCAACAGCTCCGGCATGTTGGGTATCGCCTTCACCGGTTCGCTCAACATGGCATGGATGCCGGACGCCAAGCGCGGTGCCGGCGCCGCCTTTACTTGCATGCTGGGATCCATCCAGGCTGACGCTACCAGCAATGTCCTGCGCGAATTTACGCCCGACATTCTCCGCATTTTCAAGCGGCACGCTCCCGAGTCGCTGAAGCGAATCGAAGAGAAAATGCCGGCCCAAATCACCGGCGATAACGGCCAGCCTTAGCGTCGATCTGCGCCACATTCATCCCCGGACAACTGCACAAGCTGCCTCGGCTTCCAAACCAATCGGAACCAAATTCGACAATGCTCCTTGTTTTCAAGCAGTTAGCTGCTGAATTCAGGATCCCGTTTAATGCACATCCGCACCACTGAACGGCCAAAACCTTCCTTTTCATGCTTTATGAATGAGGCCGCAGCGCTGCAGCCGATACCATATCGAGCGTGGGGCCGCAGTGCGCCGGTTGTGGGACCGGTGCCGCGGGACTTTTTTGTTATCTGGTTTTGGGGTGCATTCAATCTTTGCCGAGACCGTCGTTGCTGTGCCACCGCGAAAGGGTGATTGACGATGCCTAAGCCGATCAAGTTGGTCGAATTGGGGTTAGTGTACGCTGCCAAGGCTAGCTGGAAAGTGTTTGAGTTCGCCAACCGTTTCAACCAGAAGCCTTCGTTCACGCCCAAATGGTCCGACAAACCTCTTCTGAAATCCTACGAGAAGCAAAAGCCGCCGCTCGGTTGGCCGCGCGCCACCGACTCGCTCTGCCCGCGATGCGTGCCCGAAATCCGCCAGCAGATCCTCGACGGCAAGCTGCCGCACGAAATCTTGCTGAACGAGAAGGTCGGCGAGATCAGGGCGCAGATCGTCGAGCGCGACGGCAAAATCCTGATGGTGAAGGACTGCCCCAAGCACGGCCACTTCGAAGACGTCATGTCGATCGACACGGACATGTTCAAGCACATTGAAGCCGTGTTCCCCGGCCGCGACATGCGCGCCCACAACGACGAGAAGCTGCACAACCACGGCACCAGCACCGTCAAGTGGGGCCGCGGCGCCGTGCTCACCGTCGACCTTACCAACCGCTGCAACATGATGTGCGATCCCTGCTTCATGGACGCCAACCAGGTTGGCTTTGTGCACGAGTTGACGTGGGAAGAGATCAAGACCGTCCTCGACAACGCCATTTCCATCAAGCCGAAGCGCCAGATGTCGGTGCAGTTCTCCGGCGGCGAACCGACGCTTTCGCCGTATTTCCTGGACGCGGTTCGGTACGCGCGTAAAGTCGGCTACACGTCCGTGCAGGCGGCGACCAACGGCATCGAGTTCGCCAAGAGCAAGGAATTCTGCAAGCAGGCGGCGGAAGCCGGATTGCGCTACGCCTACCTGCAATTTGACGGCATCGGCAACGCCGCCAACGCCCACCGCAAAGTTGGGAACCTGTTCGATGTGAAGCTGAAGGCGATCGAGAATCTGTTCGAATCCGGGGTGGACATTGTCCCCGTCGTCACTATCGTCAACGGCATCAACAACGAGCAAGTCGGAAACCTGGTGAAGTTCGCGCTCGACAATCCCCGGGTCATCTCGTTCATCTCCTTCCAGCCGGTTTCCTTTACCGGCCGTGATGAGGCCATTACCGACGAGCGCCGCACCGCGCAGCGCTACACTCTGTCGCATCTGGCCCATGACGTGAAGAACCGCACCGGGTTGGGCGAGCCGGCGCGCGACTGGTTCCCGCTCTCCTTCATGGGCACCTTCTCCGACTGGGCCGACCTGGTCCATGGCCCGACCGCGGAGTGGGGACAGCTTAGCTGCGGCTGCCATCCCAACTGCGGCGTTGGCATGGGCATCATGGTGGACAAGATCACCAAGGAAGCCGCCCCGATTACCGCGTTCATCAATGCCGACCAGTTTGCCAAGGACGTCGCCAAGGTCACCGATGGCGGGCGCACCAAGTTCTGGTCATCGGTCGGCATGGCGCTTGCTCTGACGCGCAACTACGACCCGTTCAAGACCACGACGCACTTCACCATCTTCGAGTTCCTCAAGAAGCTCGACAAGAGCTTCGGCGTGAGCAAGAAGGCGCAGACCGGCGGATACGGTAAGGTCAGCGCCGACCGCACCCTGGAAGATGTGGAGAAGCGCCGCAACGACCGGTGGAACGTTTTGTTCGTCGCCGGCATGTGGTTCCAGGACCTGTTCAACTACGACTTCCGCCGCACCGAGCAGTGCATCATTCCGTACGCCACGCAGGAGGGCGAGATCAGCTTCTGCGCCTATAACACCGGCATCGGCTGGCGCAACATCATCGAGAAAATGCACATGACCGCCACCCTCACCAAGTGGTACGAGGAACACGGGCGGCACGAGATCTTTGCCGGCGGCAAGAAAGTCTCCATCAGCGACGGCGTGCAACTGAAGGCGCTCAAGCTGAACCGCGACCTGGTTACCGAGGAAGAGCAGCACGACCTCGAGCACCTGGGCATCGCCAAGAATGCGCGCGAAGAGAAAACTCGCGCCCGCGACGCCCGCCAGAAGAACGATCCCGCCTACAACGAGAAGATGGCGAAGATGTATCGTGAGGTCGTGCTCAAGGAAAAACAGCCGGATGGCTTCATTCCGCTGACCACCCTCGCCCCTGCCAACGGCAATGGGAACGGCAACGGAAATGGCACTGGTCACGCCAAGCACGAGGAGCACGAAGCGGTGCTCGGCGACTAATTCTGGGTCTACCTCCGTACAGGCCACCGGCAACGGTGGCCTTTTTTCTCTCCCATTCCAGTTTCACGTTTTTGGTTTCCAATCCCAAATTTCGGAGTGTCATCCCGAGCGCAGCGAGGGAGATCTGGGTTTTCTTTCGCGTCGGATCGCAAGTGTCTGGTAGGCCCCGGCGCCCTCGCCGGGGCTGCATTCAACCGAACCCGAATGCGCGTGGCGGCAGCCGCCCTCGGCTGCCGCTGACTAATGTTCTCGCAGCTCCTCGTTCAGGCGTGCCCGCAACTCCTGCCAGGCTTCCTGCGCCTGTTGCGTGGGCGCGGAATCCGCCGTATCCACCACTTCAAGCAGGGTCGCAAGCCGGTTCAGCGTTTGCGCCAGCGGGTTCACCTCTCCGGGCTGTCGTGCTGACGAGAGTTGTCCGCGCTTCTCCAGCCCCGCATACGCCTGCCGCATCGCCGCGCTGATTTCCATTTCCAACCCGAACTGTTGTTGCAGGTCCGCGGCACCGGCGTGCAAGCGCGGATCCAGCTTTACCGTTACCGACTGCGTGTAGCTCTCGCCCGCAACGATCAAACGAACCTGGTACTCGCCCGGCACTACCAGCGGACCGCGTGGCAGGCCGCTGACCCCGACGCCCCACACCGCGGAGACATCGTAATTCTTCCGCAGCGCTGGCGGATCTGGATAACGCAGGTCCCATACGAAGCGATGTTCGCCCTGGGCTGTCTCCAGCCGCGTCGGCGCCGTAAACCACCCGCTCGTGAAGGGGACAGTCTTGTCCGCCTCGAACAGCTTGTCGTTGGAAGAGAAGCGCCGCACCAGCTTGCCGCTGCCGTCCACGATCTCCAGCCTGACTTCCTTGGCCGGTTGCGCGAGGTAGTAGTCCAGAATCGCACCCGCGGGCGGATTCTGCCCGGCCGGCTCTTCCGGTGGAATCGGCGTGTCATGGCTGTTGTCGCTGCGCACTCGGATTGCGGTCTGCGGCTGATACAGGTACGCAACCGGCTTGTTGGCGGCAAAATGTGCTTCACGCAGCGGCGTGAGGTCATCGAGAATCCAGAACGAGCGCCCGTGCGTCGCGATCACCAGGTCGTCGTCGTGGACCACCAGGTCGTGCACCGGCGCGACCGGCAGGTTGAGTTGCAAGGGCATCCAGCTTTCGCCATCATTGAACGAGACGTAGACGCCCATCTCCGTCGCGGCGTAGAGCATGCCCTCCCGCTGGGGGTCTTCGCGCACCGCGCGAACAAACGCCGGCGCCTTGATGCCTACCGCAATTTTCTCCCAGCTGCTTCCGAAATCACGCGTGCGTAGGATGTAGGGCGCGTAGTCGTCCAGGCGGTGTCGATCCATCGCGACATAGGCTTTGCCGGCCTCGAAATGCGATGCCTCGATCATGCTGATCTTGCTCCAATAGCTGATCAGGCGGGGAGTCGCATCCTGCCATGTTTTGCCGCCATCTCGAGTGACCTCGATCACGCCGGTGTCGCTGCCTGCCCAAATCACGTTGGCGCTCCGCGGCGACGGCGCGATGGTGTAGACCACTCCGTATCCATTCGCCTTTTCGTCCTTCGCTGCCGTGACCGCGCGAGGGTCGGGGACGGTGAGGTCCGGACTGATTTTCTGCCAGGAATCGCCGCGATCGGTCGACCGCAGCACGTACTGCGCGCCCATGTAGAGCGTCTTCGGATCATGTGGCGAGAACACCACCGGCGAGGTCCACGTGAAGCGCAGCTTCTTCTTGTCGATGGCTGAGCCCCACTCTTCCACCGCCGTCGGCGATATGTCCTTCGACTGCCCGGTTCTCTTGTCGAAGCGGAACAGGCGCCCGTAGGTGCTGCCGCCGTACACCGTGTTCGGGTCGCTCGGGTCGGGCGCGATGTAACCCGACTCGCCCGCCCCAATCGAATACCAGTCGCGATAGGTGATCGAGCCGTAATCGCTCCGGCTGGTCGTCGCCACCGTGCCGCTGTCCTGCTGCGCGCCGTACACGTAATAGGGAAACTGGTTGTCGGTGGTGACGTGGTAGAACTGCGCCGTCGACTGGTTGAACCACGACGTCCACGTCTCCCCGCCATCCACGCTGACTACCGTCCCCTGGTCGCTGGCCACCACCATGCGCGAAGTATTGTCCGGGTCCAGCCATAGGAAGTGGTAGTCGTCGCCGCCTGGCGCGCCCTTCAGCGCCGTGAAATTCTTGCCGCCGTCGCTGGACTTGTATAACGCCACGTTGGGCACGTACACGATATCGGGGTTTTTCGGGTCCGCGGTCACCTCGGCGAAATACCACTGTCGCCCAAAGATGCGCTTGTCGCTGCTTACGCGCCGCCAGGTAGCGCCGCGATCGTCGGAGCGATACAGGCCCGCCTCGCTGCCCTTCAGCACATCCACCAGGACATACACCACGGACCGCGAGGTCGCGATCCCGGCGCGTCCCCAATCCGCGCTCGGCAAACCCCGGCCCTTGATCTCGCTCCATGTGCTTCCGCCATCGCTGGATTTATACAGGCCGCTGCCCGGACCCTGGATTGGAGCGTAGGTGCTCCACGGCGGCCGGTGCGCGTTCCACAGCGTGGCGTAGATAATCTTGGAATTCTCGGGATCGAAGGCCAGGTCAATCGCGCCGGTGCTTTCATCCTTAGAAAGCACCTTTTGCCAGCTGCGACCGCCGTCGGTGGTGCGGAAGACACCGCGTTCCTGGCTAGGCCCGTAGGCGTGTCCCAGCGCCGCGACAAACACGATGTTCGGGTCCTTGGGATCAATCAGCACGCGGCCGATGTGGCGCGTCTCTTCCAGTCCGACGTGCTGCCATGTCTTTCCTGCATCCGTAGACTTATATACACCGTTCCCGAAGGAAATGTCGGAGCGGATTGACGCCTCCCCCGTCCCCACGTAGAGGATGTTGGCATCCGAAGGGGCCACAGCCAGCGACCCGATTGACGCGATCGGCTGCCCGTCGAAAATCGGGGACCAGGTATGTCCGCCATTGGCCGTCTTCCACACTCCGCCGCCCACGGCTCCAAAGTAGTAGACGTTGCTTTGTCCCCGCACTCCTGCTGCGGTCAGGCTGCGCCCGCCACGGAAGGGCCCAATCATCCGCCAGTGCATGCCGGAATACAGCTCCGGTGTAATCGTTTGAGCGGGGGCAGCAAGCGCAAGAAGCAGCGCAAGCAGCGAAAGGAAAATGCCGGAGAGAAACTTCTCGCGTGTTCGCATAGGTCGGACTACGAAGTATAACAACCGCTCCAACTTCTACGTTTGAAAGCTGATAGCCCAGAGCGGACAGCTACATTGTGATCTGCCTCACACTGGTGCGTGACCAACCGGCATTCCCGGCTGTTTTCCGGGTGTGAACGGCGCGCCCCTGCATCCAACGGCGGCCTCCCGCATCGGAGCGCTTTTGGGGTTTCCTCCCTTGCGGGGTTCTAATCAGTCAGTCACCGGAACTGTGCCGAACGAGTGGCACACGCGCACCCGCGTGTGCTTGGCCGCCAGGACTGACGAGGAGGACCCTGCTTTGAGCACGCAAACCATTCCCACATCGCCGCGACCGGCCTTTGCCCCGGCCCGCCGCCCGGACTTTAAGATCGTGCAGCCCCAGACTACCTACACCGGTTCGCCCATCGTCCCGGTGCAAAAAGGCCTGCCGCGCACCACCCAATCGCTGTGTCCGGAGTGCAGCCAACTGATCGAAGCGACGTTGCTCGAAGAGCAGGGCAGAGTGTACATGGAGAAAGCCTGCGCCGCGCACGGCAGCTTCCGCGACCTGATTTCTCCCGACGCGAAGCTCTACCTCAAGATGGAGAACTGGCATTTCGGCGACAATCGCGGGCTGAAGAACCCGGCCATCCCCAATGCCACCCGCTGTCCCGAACAGTGCGGCCTGTGTTCCATGCACATCTCGCACACCGTGCTGGCCAATGTTGACCTCACCAACCGCTGCAACCTGACCTGCCCGGTCTGCTTCGCCAATGCCAACGTGCAGGGCTATCTCTACGAGCCTGACATCGACCACGTGCGCCGCATGCTGCAGGCGCTGCGCGACGAGCAGCCGGTGGCCGGACGCATCGTGCAATTCTCCGGCGGCGAGCCGACCATCCACCCGCAATTTTTCGAGATCTGCGCCATGGCGCGCGACATGGGCTTCTCCCACATCCAGGCTGCCACCAACGGCATCATGCTCGCCGATCCGGAGTTCGCCCAGAAGGCCAAGGCCAACGGCCTGACCACCCTCTACCTGCAGTTCGACGGCATCTGCGACGACATTTACCGCCGTACCCGCGGCGAATCGCTGATGGAAAAGAAACTGGCCTGCATCGAGAGCAGCCGCAAGGCCGGACTCAAGATCGTCTTCGTGCCCACCATCGTGCGCGGCGTCAACGATCACCAGATCGGCGACATCGTGCGCATGGCCATCGACAACATCGATTGCGTCTCCGGCATCAGCTTTCAGCCCGTCGCCTTCACCGGCCGCATCAACCGTAACGAACTTGAAGCCAAGCGCTTCACCCTCGGCGACTGGGCCCATGCCATGGCCGATCAGACCGGCATGTTCGATCCCTACCAGGACTTTTTCCCCCTCGCCTGCGTCTCGCCATTCTCGCGGCTGGCCTCTGCCATCCGCGGCGAGGAGGTCCCCACCCTCACCTGCAACCCGCACTGCTCCATGGGCACCTATCTGTTCATCGACGACAAGACCAAAACCGCGGTCCCGGTCACTCGCTTCATCGATGTCGGCGCCATGCTGCAGGACATGGAGGAATACTCGCGCTCCACCCGCCGTTCCATCCTGCAGATCTTCACCAAGGTGAAGGCCTGGAGATCGCTGCAGCGCCACTTCAAGCCGCAATTCGCCCCGCCCGGTCTGACCTTCGATAAGTTTCTCCAGACCCTGCAGGGCATGACCAACAAAAAACTTGGTCGCGACGGCATGGACGGCCGCTATACCTATCGCACCCTGCTGGTGGCCGGCATGCACTTCATGGACCTGTACAACTACGACGTCGAGCGCGTGAAACGTTGCGTCATTCACTACGCCGCGCCCAACGGCCTCATTTATCCCTTCTGCGCCTACAACTCCGGTCCCACGTTTCGCGAGAAAATCGAGAAGAAATATTCCGTGCCGCTGGAAAAGCCGCTGCACGCAATCAAGGGGCAGGAAGTGCCGTGCGCCCCATGCGGATCAGCTGATTAACCGAAAAATAAGGAGTCGACGTTGGGTTCCCGGGACGCCGACTCCTAACTCCTAACTACTAACTCCCAACTCCTAACTCGTGCTTCCGCTGCTACAATGCCGGGCCATGCGCACGCGCCTCGTCCTCATCGTCCTCATCCTTGTGCCCACACTCGCCTGCAGCATGTGGAGCAAGCCCGCCTCCGGTTGGCCTGGCGCCACCGGGGGCGAGCACATTGAGAAGCTCTTCTGGAAGGATGTGCAGGACAAGAACTGGAACGAGGTAGATCGTCACATCGCGAGTACTTTTGCCGGCGCCGCCGCTTCCGGCGCCATGGACCGCGACGCCTTCCTGCGCGAACTGCAAGCAGCGCCCCTTCTGGATTTCGCCCTCGCCGAGTGTCATTCCCAGAGCAACGGCGCCGACCTGATGGTCACCTGCACGCTGCGGGCGAATTGGAGCGGCGCGGCGCCCGCCACCGTGGCCACTCTCAGTGTCTGGCAGCAGTTGAAAAAAGGGTGGGTCATGGTGGCGCACTCAGAGAGCAAGCTCCCCGGTTAGCTCGGTCTTATTGCGCCGCGTTGATCTGCTGGTAATCCACGGGCGCCCCGGACACGGTACCCGACGGGCTGAGGAAGAACACCACCGCCGATTGTGTGTTGCCTTGTTGCTGCACCACCAGCAGGCCATCTCCCAGGATGTTGTCCGGCGCCTTGCCCCCCTTCCACTGGATGCTGCCGATCGCACCCTTGGGGATGCGCGCGATCAGCGCCGCTCCCATCATTTCGCCGTCGAGGTGGTTGGCATGTTTCGCCAAAATGGTAATGCGGTGCCGGTCGTTCGGGCCGATCAGCAGGTAGGCAACATCCTGCGCCGATCCCAGGCCGGAAAAGTCGGCCTTGATTCTTCCTACCGGCTGCTGGCCTTGATTGCGCAGCCACGCCGAAGCGGTGGGATCCAGATCGTAGACGCCGGCCACTCGCCACCGTTGGACATCGCGGATCAACACGGCGTCAGCCGGCGGAATCCCGTTCGCCATGGTCGCATTTACTTCGTCGAACACCGGCGCCGAGGGCATTTTGGTGGCCGCCAATACGCTGCCCAGCGCCACCGCCACGCCCACCGCAATCGCGATTCGCCCCGCTACCTGCCGCTCCCGCTTGATGCTTACCACCTTCACCCGGTCCGATCCCGGCATGGCCCGCAGCGCGGTCTCCAGCTCCGCCATCGATTCCAGGTGTTCCAGCACATGTCCGCACGTATTGGAGTCGGGGATCACCAGCTCGCTCAGCTCGATTACTCCGCCGCTCAGCGTCAGGAAGGTGTTGTTCGAGCAGGCCAGCTTTTGCAGTTGTTCGGCCTTGGCGCCTCCCAGGAAGAGCTTGGCCTCCGTAAAATGGTCGGTACGGGTGGCAAACCGGGCATCGAAGTTCGCATTCCCGGTCCTCACCAGGATGCGCCCGCCCTCGCTCCCTATCCGCGCACTGGCATGGGCTACGGAAAGGTGAAAGGTGGTTGCCGCCGGCATGCGAATGTTCAGCCCCGGCGTGTTTTCCGCGTTGGAAAAACGCACCACGGCTTGCCGGTCTTTGTATCTGCCGGAGACCACCACGTCGGCGCCGTCGCGAAACACCTCGCCGGAAATCGCCGGCGCGAGCCGCCGTATTTCGTCAGCGACATCGCCGTAACCGGCGAACGTTGACCATCTGCGGAGCAGCGAAATTACGACGCCGGTTGCCGACAGCGCGGCGAGGATCAGTAACGCAACTTGTCCCGGAGACAGGTGTCCCATAGCTCTATCTTCGAGCGGATGATATCGACCTCAATTCGACGGCGCAATATCTAACCATCTTCACCGTAATCCTTGCGGTTCAGAATAGGCCACCATTTGGGGCGCGTCACCAACGGACATGTCCTTGCGGGCGCGCAAAACTCGCGAGTCGGTACGAGCTGCTGAAATTTAATGCTAGGATGTTCTAGCCCTCCCTCGCATAATCAATTTCAGCCATCGGCCGGCCAGATCGATCTGCCGGAAACTGAAGACCCTATGAATCCTGGACAGCGCTTTCATCGTGCCCGCGGCATGTCGCTGCTGGAGTTGTGTATTGTCGTTGCCGTCTCACTCATCGTGGCTGCCATGCTGCTCCCCAACGTCTTCAATGCCGTTTACAACATCCGGCTGCGCTCCGCCGCTAACGACGTAGCCGGCCTGCTGCAGGATGCCCATTTCCGCTCCATCCGCGACAATACCTATTACCCTGTCTGCTACGCCCCCAGCAGCGCGGCCACCGGAAATGTTGCCCTGTTTTTCATCGATAACAGCTCGAACCACAACTGCACGACGACTTGGACCAATACTTATCCCACGGTGCAGTTGAGCGGCAATATCACGCGCCAGGTCGCCGGATTCCCCGACTCCACACTATCCACCATGGGGCTGGGTTTCACGCCGCTGGCGGCTTCCTCTGACCCCTATTTCAGCTCCCGCGGTACGCCCTGCGCGGTGACCGGAAATATTTGCCTGAATACCTTTAGCACCGGCGGCGTCACCACGATTGCCTCCTATCAGATCTTCCTCAACGACACTCGTCCGGTCGGGTCCAATGGCTGGACCGCCATAACCGTTTCACCCGCCGGTCGCATGAAGGTTTGGACGTGGACTGGGAGTGCCTGGCGCTGACCACGCCGGGCGACTTCATTTCCTGGATTCCGGGTGTTTTTCTAAAGTTAGGGCCAGAAAAAATTTATTGCTTCCCGTTCCGGCATTGCTCCCGTTCTTGCTACCTAGGGCCGCAACCCGGGCTGCATCAAGGGATCAGCAGGCGACGGTAGAATTCGGCCAAACTCCCCCACAAAATCAGAACCCTGCTCGAGGGTTCAGCGACCTTCGGGCAGTTTCCACTGAGCCCTGCTGTGCCATCATTCTGGTGTTCGGATGGTGCCAACGGGAGGAGCGGAGGGTCCATGCAAGTAATGCTTCGGCATCGGCGCGGGGGGAGCTCGGAAGCCGGGATGTCCCTAATCGAGCTCTTGATCGCCGGCGTCGTTCTCGTCGTCGGATTTGCCGGCGTGATGGTGCTCATGATGAACGCCGTGGCCTCCAATGGCCGCAACAAGAAAGACACAACCGCCAACGCCCTGGCGCAAATGGTGCTGGAGCGCATCCAGACCCTGCCGGAAGGGACCACGACCACCACCACGGTGACCGACTGTGCCGCCACGCCCAACACCTGGTTCATCGATTCCGCCGTCGGCGGCGCCACCCTCAACGGCGGCGTCATTGATTTCACCGCTGCCACCGTCGCCAACTACAACATGAAGTACGTGGTCTGTGACGCCACCGGCCAGCGAACCACCTATGACATCCGTTGGAACGTCGCCGCCGCTACCACCCACACTACTTACGTGGTCATCGGGGCGCGCACCCTGGGCGGCGCGACTGCCAATCGATTTTTTGCTTTGCCGGTGACTCTCCGCGCCATGGTGGGCCAATGAGGGCCCAGGGACGCATCCACCTCCGCCGCTGCCGCGCGCAGGCAGGATTCACCTTGCTGGAACTCCTGGTGGTGGTGTTGATTTTGACCGTCATGTTGGGCGTGGTGTTTCAGCAGGTTGACCTGGTGCAGAAGCGCTCGCGCGCGGAGCAATCCAAAATCGACGCCTTCGAGCAGGCGCGCGACTTCCTCGATCTGATCAGCCGCGACATTCATACCTCCGGCTATCCCGGAGCGCGCGTCCAGGTTGCAAGCCAGATCGCCAACGGCCTGAACGATGCCAGGAACGCCATCGGACTGGTGAAGGTGGACAGCGGCGAATTGCGTCTGGAGACATACGACGAACAGGGCAACGTGATCGCCGTCGTTTACCAGGTAAACTCCGGCACTCTGCAACGCGGCCAGTCCATTAAGACCACGGGCAATTCGCTGACCGGCCAGGTTGTTTCCCTCCAAGACGGTGTTGAAAATGTCCAGAACACGGCCATTTTCACTGCCTATAAGGTCGACGGCACCGCCGTCACCTTGCCCGTCGATATCAACTCCAGTCCGGCCAGCATCGCCAGCATTAAGTCCATTGAAGTCGTACTGCAGGTGCGCGGCAACGTGCCCGACATTCAAACCGGCGCCTACCCCATCACGACCCTTCGCTCGGTAGTGCGGGCGATCAATTGTTCGCAAGCCACTACCGGGCAGTCGAACAGTTGCCTTTGAGACGAGGAAGCATGAACCCATTACGTCGCAATCGTCGCCAGGAACGCGGTGTGGCTCTCCTGATGGCGCTGTTTGCGCTCATCATCCTCTCGGCCATCGGCCTGGGCATGATGTACTCGGCCAACACCGAGACGGCCGTGAACAGCAACTATCGCAGCAGTTCGCGTGCCTACTATGCCGCCCTCGCCGGCATCGAGGAAGCCCGCGACAGAATCCGCTCCGACACCGCCATCCCCATCAAGGCGCCTCCCACGACCCCGATCTCCACTCGCGGGACCATTTACATCGTCAATCCCTACCTCGATGCCGCCGGCAACACGGTTACGCCGCAGCCCTGGTCAGCTTCCGATCCCTACTTCGACAACGAGTATTGTCACGAATTCGGCCTCGGGGTGGCCGATGTCACCGATCCCGGGGTTGGCTCTGCTTGCAGCGATGTGCCGTTCACCACCACCACCTCCTGGCATGGCTACTATAGCGGCGGCGCCAGCACCTACATTGGCCCCAACTGGCAGAACAACACCAGTATTCCGAGCATCTCCCCGAATACCGGCACCGCCAATGCCTTGGAATACCGTTGGGTCCGCATCCAGATGAAGACCAACTATTCCGCCAGCCCGTTTTTCGTCGATAGTTCATCGAATTCGACTCCCGCACAGCGGGGTACGGCGGTTTGCTGGGATGGTTTCAGGGAAATTCTCGCCCCTTCGAACGGCACCGATTGCTCGCTGACGTCGTCGTCTTCCATGCCGGTTTACCTTCTGACTTCGCTGGCTGTAACCACCTCCGGCTCGCGTCGCATGATGCAGATGGAAATCGCCGACAACCCGCCGCTGGTCACCAACGCGGCGCTCGACACCAACGACTTTGTCACCGTCCACGGTTCCTCCGTCACCGTCGATGGCTTCGACAATTGCAAGTGCTCCTGCACCAACCCGCACGGCAGTGGCGTCCCTGTATGCACCGACCGCAATACCGGCGCTGCTTGCACCGGCAACACCTACGCCATCTACAGCAGCCAGACGGTCACCACCAGCGGCAGTCCGGCGTTGGTCGCCGGCACCAGCCCCGCGGTTGCTCAAAACCAGCCTTTCCCGTACGACGTCACGGCGTTGATCAATAAGTACGCCAGGCAGCCGGGAGCGATCAACACCAGCGGCGCGCCCTACAACATCTCCTGCACCTCCGGCACGCCCTACGCCAATTGTGGGCAGATTAACTCCGGAATCTTGGGGACGTTGCCCAACCCGTTTCCGCCCGCCGATCCCAGCAACCCGGTCGGCATCGTGAACCAGATCACCTATGTACCCGGCTCGTTTGACATCCAGGCGCACACCAAAGGGGCCGGCGTGCTTGTCGTTGACGGCGATCTCACCATCCACGGCGGCCTGGAATTCTATGGCTTGATCATCGTTCGCGGCGTGTTGACCTTCTCCGGCAGCGGTACCGGCCAGGCCTCCAACGTGATCGGCTCCATCGTCGCCGGCAATGGCTCCGTGGCCGACGCGCTGTCCGGCGGCATCAACGTTCAGTACGACAAATGTGCCCTTGAACAAACCAAGCAACCGCAGCCGCTGCAGGTGCTGTCGATGCGGGAACTTTCGTACTAAGGAGTTGGTATGAACCGGACCCTGTCCCTGGCTTGCGCGGCCATCTGCTTGCTCGGCTACGGCGCCACCCTTTGCGCGCAATCGGACCAGCCTTCCCTGGCTGATGTCGCCAGGCAAAAATCGGCGGCCCATGCAAAACGTGTAGTCACCAACGACGAGATTCCACCCAGTCCCGAGGCAAACAATCCGCCTTCCTCACCGGCCAACCCCGCCAAGACCGACAAGGCAAATGCCCCGGCCGCCGACAAGGATGCAACTGCCAGGGACGCAGCCGCCAACCCGGCAGCTCCCTCCGACCCCCAAGCGCGGCTGCAGCAATTGACCCAAGACAATGAGAATCTGCAGAGAGTAATCAAGAAGCTGCAGGAGAAAATCGACAGCACCGAGGATCGTGGCCTGATCGGCACCCTCGGTGAAGTCGTCATGCATGCCAAGGCGGAGATTGCGGCCAACCAGGCGCAAATCGAGAAGTTGAAGGCGACCGGCGCCGCCGCCGGGCAGACTGCGGGAAATCCTCCCCCGCCGATCACGCCTCCGCTCCCCAACCGGCTCTGACGAAGTGATTGCTGTCGCGGCGCCGGCGAACCGGGCGCCGTCCCTGCGTTGGGATTGAGTCTGGAAAATTTACTCTCGGAATACCATCGTCTGTCCGGCCCTCGCGAACTGTGGTACAACAGCTCTGTCTATGCCTAGTTTTGATGCCAACGTCATGAACGTCCAGCAACGCCTGGGACGCCGCCTGAACGCCCAGGAGCTCCGCCTGTTGCAGATGTGGGACGCGGTTACGCAGGCCGACTCCCGCAGCTTTCGCGACGACCAGGACATGCAGGACTCCGACGAGCCGCAGCAGGAACAGTTCGAGGGCAGGTTCAAGGTCGCCTTCACCAGCGGCCACTATGAAGTTTTCTTCGTGTGTTCCGCCGCCTTGTACCGCGGCGTGGCGATTGACCGCAAGGAAGACGTCATGAATTTTCTCACCCAGGCCCCCATCAGCCTCGATGAGATGTTCGTCAAGCAGGCCATCGCCGGAGCCGAAGCCTTCAAGCCCACCCAGATCCCGCAGACCATCTCGGTTCCCGACGCCGTCTTGCGCAGCATGGGCTTCGAACGCTAGCCGCTTGTGGCACACGCGCCCTGGCGTGTGCTTCTTCAAGACTTCGCCCTTAAAACTTTCTTTCCGCAAAGCCCGGTGACTTTGCCTACCAGCCTGATTACAATGCCCGCCAACGACTCGGACGAACCCCGGCTTTTCTTGCCCGCTATCTCCATCCCGCTCTCCGCCGCGGAGCAACGCGCGTTTCGCGCGGCGCTGCTCCGCTGGTACGGCGCTCATCGCCGTCCTTTGCCCTGGCGGCAAAGCCGCGATCCCTACCGTATTTGGGTTTCCGAGATCATGCTGCAGCAGACCAGGGTCGCCGCCGTGCTTGAGCATTACGCCGAGTTCCTGCGCCGCTTTCCCTGCCTGGATTCGCTGGCCGCGGCACGGCCTCAAGATGTGCTTGCCGCCTGGAGCGGTCTCGGCTACTACCGGCGGGCGCGCGCCCTGCACCGCGCCGCGCGCATCGTGGTGCGCGATCACGGCGGCCATCTGCCAGCCAACGCCGAAGCTCTGCAAGCGTTGCCCGGCATCGGCCGCTACACCGCCCATGCCATGGCCAGCATCGCCTTCCAGGAACCCTGCGCGGTGGTCGACGGCAACGTCGAGCGCGTGCTTCGCCGCCTCTTCGGTTGGCCCAGCCAGCCCACATCGCGCATCTGGGATGCCGCCCAGCAATTGCTCAGCCGCCGCTCCCCCGGCAATTTCAACCAGGCGATGATGGAGCTGGGTGCGCTCGTCTGCCTGCCCGCCTCCCCTCAGTGCCATGTTTGCCCGGTCAGCAGCCTGTGCGCCACGCAATCCCGCCGACGGCGAAACCCGCGGCTCCTCCCGCCGGCAAAGCGCAACCCTCCACGTCGTACCGCCGAAACCTCCTACGCCCTGGCTTGCAACGCCAGACGCGTTTACCTGGTCCGCCGCGGCCGGCGGGAATCGCTCATGCCCGGCATGTGGGAGCTTCCGCAACTTCGGTCCAACGGCTGGCTGCCCGAATTCACCCTCCGCCACTCCATCACCGTCACCGACCACACCGCGCACGTCTGCCGCGTTCCGGCCTTCGGGCTGAGCGGCGGCCGCTGGTTCCCGCTTCCGGAAGCCGCCGCCCTTCCTCTCACCGGCTTGGCGCGCAGGATTCTCCGCCGCGCCTCCCTGATTTAGAATCATGGGTTCAACGTTGCTCCCTCATGTCCGCGGTTTTCGCGGATGTGCGGCCGGCAACCAGGAGCTGAGATCATCATGCCAGCGCTCACGGCGGGGAAAGCCGCGCCCGAGATTTCGCTTCCCGACATGCACGGCGAACTGTTTTCTTTGCACCGCGCCTTGCGTCACGGGCCGGTTGTGCTCGCGTTTTTCAAGGTGACCTGCCCGGTCTGCCAGTACGCCATGCCGTTCGTCGAGCGCCTCTATCGCGCGTACAAGGGGCGCGTCGTCGCCGTGTCCCAGCACCCCCTAAAAGAGACGCAGATGTTTCTCAAGGAATATGGCATTACCATGCCCGTCCTGCTCGACGATCCCGAGCACTACCCGGCCTCCAATGCCTATCGCCTGACCAACGTCCCTACCATCTTTTGTGTTGTTCCCGGCGGACAGATTGAGATCTCCAGCGTCGGCTGGAACCGCCGGGAGCTTGAGGACATCAACCGCCTCCTCGCCGGGCAAGCATCGCCTCCCGCGCTGTTCCAACGCGGAGAAGACGTCATCGATGCCAAGGCCGGTTGAGGCTCGTTGAACTGACCCGCGGTCGGCGGGCGGGAATTTAAATTGGAGCGCGTTCGCCCTCGAACGCGATTAGAGTTATTCATAATCAAATACCGACATAACGAACACCGAGGTACTTACTTCATGCGCAAAACCGCTGTCTTCATTCTCCTGCTCACGCTTTTGGCCGCGCCGCTCACCGCGCAACCATCCAGGACCTCGAAATCCCGGCGTGCAGCCTCGCAAACCGCTTCCGCCTTTGGCCTGCCGCCTTCCGCCGTCGCGGCCATGAAGGCCATCGACCCGCAGCGCATCCGCGCCCACGTCCAGTTTTTGTCCAGCGATCTGCTGGAAGGACGCGGCACCGGCCAGCGCGGTGGCGACATCGCAGCCGACTACATCGCTACCGTGTTTGAGTCCTATGGTCTCAAGCCTGCCGGCGACAACGGCAGCTTCATGCAGAAGGTGCCGATGGTCGGCATCGACACCGACCCTACCACCAGCCTCTACCTGCTGCAGGCGGGCAAAACCCAGAAGCTCAAGCTGGGCGACGACATTGTCGCCATCGACGAAACTCAGAACCCCGCCGACGACATCGAGGCCGACCTGGTCTTTGTCGGCTACGGCATCGACGCCCCGGAATACCAGTGGAACGATTTCAAGGATGCCGATGTTCGCGGCAAGGTTCTTCTCATGTTGGTCAACGAGCCGCCCTCCGAGGATCCCAAGTTCTTCAAGGGCAACGCCCTCACCTATTACGGCCGCTGGACCTACAAGTACGAAGAGGCCGCGCGCAAAGGCGCTGTCGGCGTTATCCTCATCCACAAAACCGACATGGCCAGCTACGGCTGGGACGTGGTCAAGAACTCCTGGGGCGGCGAGCGCTCCTATCTTCGCGCCGACGGTCAGCCCAAGCTGAAGCTTGCCTCCTGGGTTCAGCTGGACGTCGCGCGCAAGCTGCTCGCTGATTCCGGGCAGGACCTCGACCACCTGCTCAAGGTCGCCCAGTCGCGCGATTTCAAGCCGATTGCGCTCCCCATTCGCGTCCAGGGACACATGGTCAACAAGATTCGCCCCTTCCTCTCGCAGAACGTCATTGCCATGCTGCCCGGCTCCGATCCCCGTTTGAAGGACCAGGCCGTTCTCTACAGCGCTCACTACGACCACCTCGGCATCCATCCCGAGCAGCCCGGCGACAACATTTACAACGGCGCGGTCGACAACGCCACCGGCTGCGGGGCCCTGCTGGAGATGGCCCGCGCCTATTCCGTCTCTGCCCAGCGTCCGAAACGTTCGGTATTCTTCGCCTCGGTCACCGCCGAGGAGCAGGGCCTGCGCGGCTCTGAATTTCTCGGCAAGCATCCTCCGGTGCCCGCCGGCAACATCAGCCTCGGCCTGAATTTCGATGGTTTGGCGCCCAACGGCATCCCGCAGCAGATCGAGGTCTCCGGCGCCGAGCGCACCTCCTTCTATCCCGTGGTCGAGAACGCCGCCCGCCAGTTCAACCTTGCCATCAAGCCCGATTCCAACCCTTCCGCCGGGTACTACTACCGCTCTGACCACTTCAGCTTTGCCCGCGTCGGCATTCCCGCCTTCTCCGTCAACGAGGGCATGAAGTTCAAGGGACACGACCTGGAGTGGGGCATCCAGCAGGAGCGCGAATACAATCTCCACCACTACCATCAGCCCAGCGACGAATTCCATGCCGACTGGGACTTCTCCGGCATCGCCGAAATTGCCCGCTTCGGCTTTGATCTGGGTTGGCAGGCCGCCTCCCAGGCCCAGGGCATCGGCTGGCAGCCGGGCGACGAATTCGAGGCCGTCCGCAAGGCCAGCCTGCAATCCAGCTCGCGCAACGGCCTGCAGTAACCCCTCGGCTCTGCCGGTCTCTCGTAGCGCGTCGAGAGACCGGTAGACCGATGGACTGATAGCCCAAGAGTAACCCCCCTTACTACCTTCCTCCGTCTCCGTATCGTGCTAACCTCTTGCACCACAAGCCTCCTAAACTACTATGGCGCCGTTTCCGTTTCTCCAGCGCGAGAGCCTGACTGAGCTTGCCCGCCAGGTGTCTCTGGTCGGCTACTCTCCCAACCTGGAGCTCCGCGGCTTACTGCCCGGCATCGATAACCTTCGCCACGATGTCTTTCTCAGCCCGGTTTTTTGCGATGTCGTGCGCCAGCACGTCCAGCGCTTCATTGCTCTGTACGGCAACGTCGAGGACCTGTTAGCGCCCGACGTCAAGCAGCCTCCGCCTCCGGTCGCTCCTCCCAGTTTTTTCTGGGTCAAAGGTGAGCGGCCGCCTTTACAGCAGCCTAAGCCGGGCGCGGATCCTGCCGACTTCAAGCGCTTGCTCACTGACCTGATGATCCTGGCGCTCAACTGGGCCAAGGCCGACGCCAATGTCAGCCTCGACCTGCTCGCCCGGCTCGCCGTCATCAAGCTGCTGCGCATCGAGTTGCACGCTCAGTTCGACGCCATTCTCGAGCGGCTGCGCGCCAAGCAGGCGGAGTTCGAGAATCCGCGCAATGCCAACTTTCACAAAGGCCTGGAAATCCGCGAGCGCTGCGCCACTTTCCAACTCGCCAAGCGTCAGTTGCTGCGCAAGGCCGGCCAGGAGTTGTTCCAGACCCTGCGCGAAGTGGAAAAAGAAACCTTGGCGCGCATGCGCCGTGCCCTGTTCGGCGGCGCCGATCTACCCGGCTACGCCCTGCTGATCAACCGTCTCATGTTCACTGAGGAAGGGCGCGACGACTACATCAACGCCGAGCACTACGTCATGGTCGGAAATTTCGAACGCGATCCCGACCGCTTTGCCACCTTGCAGGAAATTGCCCGCGTCTTCCTCGCCAATCTCGACCTGCCCGCTCCCGAAGGGCACGATCACGTCGATCTCGATGCGCTGCTCAGCGTTCCGGAAAACGCCCAGGAGCTGTTCGCCGCCGGCGCTCCCGATGAGCCCACTCCCAAACGACGGGCGCAAAAAGCGCTGCTCGCCGCCTGGACCGAGACCCTGGAACGCAACGGCGTCATGGACCACATCATCGCCGCCTACGAGGCCGTTCCTCTGCTCACGCAATATTCACCCGGGCTTCACCCGCAGCAGCTCAAGAACGCGCTCATTAACCGCACCGAGTGCACTCGTGTGCAGCGCCTGCTCGACGAGCACAGCCGCCTCTCGCCCGATAATTTCGAGGCCGCTCTGCGCCGCTTTCACAACTACCGCGCCGCCGACCGCGCCAAGATTGCCGGCCGCTTTCTGCGCGACTTTATCTGCTATCACCGCGACCTGCGCAGCCTGGAGGTGCTGAACCGCGCCCTCGAAACCGTCAACGTCATCGGCAACGACCGCCTGCGCGAACTCTCCGCCATCAATCGCACCCTCTACGAATTCCTTCTGCCGCAGGAGCAAAAGCCCGCCGAAGATAAGGTCGTCAACCACGTCATCCTCAAGGCCGACGTGCGCGAGTCCACCACTCTTACCCGCGACCTGATGGAGCGCGGCCTCAATCCCGCCTCCTACTTCAGCCTCAACTTCTACGATCCGGTCAATAAGCTGCTCTCCAAGTACCAGGCCGTAAAGGTCTTCATCGAGGGCGACGCCGTCATCCTCGGCATCTTCGGTTACGAGGGCAAGCAGGGGTTCCCGGTCGGCCGCACCTGCGTCATGGCTCGCGAAATCATCTCCGTCGTGCACGCTTACAACCAGCGCTCGCGCAAGGGCGGCCTGCCCACCCTGGAGTTGGGCATCGGCATCTCCTACCAGGATTCCGAGCCCATGTACCTCATGGACGGCAGCACCCGCATCATGATTTCCCGCGCCCTGAACGAGAGCGACCGCCTCTCTTCCTGCAACAAGGGCGTACGCCGCTTCCTGGTCGATACCGAAAGCCTGTTCAATGTCTATTTGTTCAAGACCTTCGACGACGAGGATACGGGCGGCAATCCCGACGAGTTCCTCATGCGCTTTAACGTCGGCGGCGTCAACCTCAACGACGTCGCCTTCCGCGCCTTGCAGCAGGAAATTTCCCTCCAGACCCACCAGGTGGAGCTGCCGAATCTCTGGGACAAGGAGATTGTCCATCTCTATAGCGGCCTGGTGCCGCTCAGCGGCGGGGCCTTTCAGCGCATCGTCATCCGCGAAGGCCGCATCCCGCGCATCGATGCCAGCGACTTCTCCTTCAAGAGCTGGACCAACACCAGCTACTACGAGGTGTGCACCAACGAAGCCGTCTACGAGTACGTCGAGAACCACATCGCCCAAGCTGCCAACGTCGCCGGCTAAACTCGGTCCGCCATCAACCCGCCATGTTTTCTATCCATTCGAATTAAGTCGTGTCATCCCGAGCGCAACGAGGGACCTGCTGCAAATACCGAGCGCATCTTGCTAAGAAAAAAGTAGGCCCCAGCTCCTCCTGGAGCCACATACCCATGAGCGGTATCTACATAAGTTTGTCGATTGGTAGGCCCCCAGCGCCCTCGCTGGGGCCACATTCACCGAGACCGAAATCTGTATGGCGGCGGCCGCCTTCCGGCCGCCGCTCACTCAAGCCCGCACCTCTGCTGGAAAGACCACGCGAATCTACGCCGCGTCGCAGATGTTAGAACGGCATTTTCCGCACTGCGAATGGAATTTGCACCACCGCTTCCAGGTCGACCGCCGTTCCATTCTTGGTCGCCGGATGAAACTTCCACCGCGATAGCGCCGCGCGCGCGCTTTGGTCCAATCGCTCTTCCACTCCGCGCAGCACTTTCACTTCCCCCACGGTTCCGTCCTTGCGGATCACCGCGTACAACGTCACCGTGCCTTCCACGCGGTCGCGCATCAGCTCCGCGGGATAAGCAGGATCCACCTTCACCACCGCCTGGGGCGCGACCACTTCGCCCTTCAGCGTGGTCTCGTTCAGCTCCGCGAAGCGGATAATCCAGCTGCCGCCCGCGCTCGCCAGGTTCGGCATGTTCAACGTCATCGTGTAATAGCGCTTGCCGCCGAAGACCTTATCTTCGATCCTCTCCGGAGCGTCCATGTGCGCCGGTTGCAGCCGCCTCGACATCTCCGCTTCGCGCGATCGCTCCAGCGATGCCATCATGGTCGGCGTCGGTGCTTTGGCGTTTGACTTGAGCACGTCCAGCGGATCTCCCTGCGCCACCGCGTCCGATGCGGCCGACGTCGGGGCAGGTCCAACCGAGATTCCTGGAGGTCCCGAGCCCGCGCGGTTGCTGCCGTCAATGCTGTGCCCGTTTCCGCCCGCGCCATTGCTTCCTCCGCGCTTGATGTCGGGCGTTCCCGACGCGTTGGGATTTCCTTCCGGTGTCGCGGCGAATCGTCCGGAGCGGCTGCCGTTCGGGACCGCAATCGGACCGTTTACCGCCGCCGGATCGAGCCCGAGCGCGATCAACTGCCCAGCGGCCCGCTTGCCGTTTCTGATTCCCGCCACGTTCGGCGGAGGCTGCACCACCGCATTGTGCGCCGTTCCGCCACCGTCCGAACTCGCCGTCGCGGCGCGCTGTTCCGGCGCCGGCAGCTTGGGCGCAGCCACCGTCGGATCCAGTCGCTCCACGTTCATTGTGCCCAGGTGTTGCGTGTTGGCCACCGGAGGCTCGATCACCGATGGTTCCGGCGCCTTCGGCAGGCGAGACTTGGCCGCGTCCAGGGCTGGCGCGGGCGCAACCACCTCGGGTTGCAGCGGCGCCGCCGTTTTCGAGCGCAGTGTCTCCGGCGACGGAGCTGGACCGACTACCTCCGGCGTCATCGCAGGCAGCTTGAGTTGCGAGGGCGTTTGCGCCAGCGCCGCTTCCGGCACGGGCGACGGAATCGGCGTCCAGGCGACCAGGTTCGGCATCGCGACGTCGCCCGGCAGCTTGATCGGGTTCGGCGTGACGATGGTCTGGCGGAAGCTGTCGGGCGCGGGCGGAAGCGAAATGATTCGCTGCTTCGCCAGCTTGGGTTCGCCCTTCTGCTCCACCTTCGCCGGCGCGGGAGCGCTGCCGGTATCAATTTCCGGCAGGTATTCGGAGACCCTGTAATAGGTGATCTTGCTGTTGTCGAATGGACTGACCGTTTTGAGCGGCGCGCGCTGCACGTAGGTCACCGAGAGC
This sequence comes from Terriglobia bacterium, assembly GCA_963797035.1. Lineage (GTDB taxonomy): Bacteria > Acidobacteriota > Terriglobia > Terriglobales > Acidobacteriaceae > JAIQGF01. The sequence goes on along the minus strand of CAWCOC010000010.1, from coordinate 732,858 downwards.
CCGTAGATGGAGACCACCAGGAAGACGTGATACAGCGCCGAGGTGAACATGCTGCGCCACGCCACCGGCCGATGGACAAACACGTCCGGCCAGAATTCGGCATCCGCGGCCGGGCGCGGCTGCCGCGAGTGGCGGAAGAGCAGGAGATCGGCCAGGTTTCCCAGGAATACCCGATATGCGGCCGGCCGCTCCACCAGCAGGCGAGGCGGGGGCAGGCGCAGCGGCACGGGAGTTTCCGGGACTTCGATGGCAGGGGTTTGCTGCATCCAGCACCCAAGAGAGTGTACCCGGATTATAGCGTGGAAGCGGGCGGGGCGCGCGCTTCCGGCTTGTGGTTTAATCATCCCAGCACCTTTGGATGACCATGACCATCGCTTGTTTTTTTCTGAAGTACCGGGCACCAGGCGCCAGGCAGCGGCCATTGCCGCTTCGTCGCAGACGATGTACCAGCTATCTGGCGCTCGGCGTCATTTTGCTGGCCGGCGTTGCCGCATGCGCGCAGGCGAGCCCGCCAAAACCCGCCGCCGACGATGTTTCCGGCATGTACACCTTCCTGCGCGAGGGCGAGTTCGTGGAAGTGGACGTGGAGCCGGACGGGCGCGTCACCGGATTCATCTCGCGCTACGGCGAGCGCGATAGCGACCGCGGCGCTTTCCTGGACCACATGTTCACCAAGGGCTCGATGAAAGGCAACCAACTCGCCTTTGCCACGCGCTCGGTGCACGGCATCTCGTTCGAGTTCAAGGGGACCCTGGAGCGCGGAGAAGGGAAGGCGCCCGGCGCGGAGGCCTACCACGTGATCAAAGGCACGCTGACCGAGATCACTGAGAACAAGGACCACAAGACCACAGCGCAGCAGCGCGAGGTGGTGTTCAAGTCTTTTCCGGCGGAGGCGAACATGCCGCCAAAGCCGCGCGACTGAAGGCCGCCGTGGCCGCTGAAATTGTGGCCCACGCGCCCTTGCGTGTGCGCTCCCCAGCCCTCCGGATTTGTGGCACACGCGCCCTCGCGTGTGCGTCCCCCCACCTGTCTCGCAAATCCGGGGCGACCAGGATGGGGCAACAGCAAGATCGTGAACTATCGATCAGCGTTTGGCTTCCGGCGGAGCGGTAAATTCCACCGGGTTAGCGGGATTGCCGAACCGGTCCGCCACGTCATTCGGCGAAAGTGGGCGGGAGGAAGGGGATGCGCCGAAGGTGCCGGTAGCGCGGGAGGCTTCGGTCTGGGTCATCCCGGTTCCAGGACCCACGTCGCTGCCGCGGACGGCCGGTTTGCGTCCTTCCTGGCCTTTGCCCTCCAGGGCTGACTTGAAGTCGCGCAGCACCTGCTCAACGTACTGTTCCAGCAGGCCGCTGGAATTTTCCACCATCGGCTTGAGCAGGCGCGAGGGCGGCACGTAGTTCATGGTCACCTGCAGCAGCGTGTCTTTCCCGATGGGCGAGAAGGTGATGCGGCCAGTGTGCTTGGGTCCGTTGACGGTCTTCCAGCCGATAGCCTGGTTGGGAATGAACTGCTCGATTTCGGCGTCCCACTCCACCGTGCGCCCGTCCACCCGCACCGACCAGTGTGAGCGATTGCCTTGACGGCGGATGTCCTGAACAAAGTCGGAAATCTGCGGCAGCCGCTCCAGGCTGGCCCACGCTTCGAATACTTCGGGCACGCTGCGGCCGATCTGCAAGCTTTTTTCCAGGCGAACGATGTGTCGTTGGCGCCCGCCGAGCAGGGAACTGATCGCCAGATACGCTCCGATCCCGCTGCCTGCGCCCGCTGCCGCTCCCACCGCAAATCCGCGCCAGAACCTCTTTGTCATAGCTACTCTCCCCCCTCAGGTTGAAATGATCACTGAGAAGTGAGAACGATCCCGGCGAAGGTAGGTTGTATCGCCAGTTCGGTTGAGGCACTTTCGATTGCGCGCTGCTCCCGGTCAGCCAGGAAGAATCATCGCGCTCAATTTCGCCTGGCAGTGAGCGGCAAACGATCCTTTCCACAGGAAGCCGTCGGCGCCACAATCGCCGGCGGTCGGGCCCATCTCAGGATCATTGTCGGCGGAAACCAGCAGCACCTTGGTCCCGGGCAAGCGTCGCTTGATGTGCATGGCGGCCTCGAATCCATTCATCAGCGGCATGCAGACGTCGAGGAAGACGACATCCGGCGTCATGCGCAACGCGGCGCGAATCGCCCCAATGCCGTTGGTCGCGGTGGCGACCACTTCGTTCCGCCCCTCCATTTCGATCACGGAGGTTAGAAAATCGAGCATGTGCGGAGTGTCGTCCGCCACCACGACGCGCAGCCGCCTGCGGGCGGGATGCGTGAACTCGTTTATCGGGGCCGCCGCGTGCTCTCGGGATGGTACGTAGGAAGCCATTGCATCCTCCCAGGGCTCTTTTGTCCTGCGTCGATAAGAACACCGCAGAAGAGACGGCGGGGTAACAAGGCTGTTACAGGCTTGTAAAGAACTTGTAGGGCGGGCTCAACCGACGAATTTGTAACCGAGCCCGGCGACGGTGAGGATGTAGTGCGGCTGGCGCGGGTCGTCGTTCAGTTTTTGCCGCAGACTGGCGACGTGGACATCCACGGTCCGGGTGAAGGTCTCCACGTTGTATCCCCAGACCTGCTTCAGGATCTCGTTGCGCGACAGGGTGGCGCCGCGGTGCTCGAGAAAATAGCGCAGGAGCTGGAATTCGCGCGCTGACAGGTTCACCAGCCTGGAGTTGAGCCGGACCTCGGTGCCGCGCACGTCCACCGTGAGCGGACCGGATTCGTAGACCGCGGCGCTGTCGGCGGGACGGCTGGGAGCGCGGCGCAGCAGGGCCTCGATGCGCGCCAGCAGTTCCGCCATCTCAAACGGTTTGGTGAGGTAGTCGTCGGCGCCCAGCTTGAGGCCCACGACTTTGTCGACCGTCTGGCCACGCGCCGTCAGCATGAGTACCGGGGTAATCAAACCGGCGGCGCGAATATCGCGGCAAACGTCCAATCCGCTGCGGCGGGGCAGCATGAGATCGAGGATGATCAGGTCGTAGGCGCCCTCGGTGGCGCGCCGGTAGCCGAGCTCGCCGTCGTGCGCGCAGTCGGTCTCGTAGCCTTCGCTGCGAAAGCGATCGCTGAGCGTCATGCACAGCGCCTGCTCGTCTTCCACCAACAGAATTCTTTCGTCCATAACAATCAGGAGACCTTGACTCCCTCTACTGCCGCCTGCGCGACTTCGGGCTGGATGGGGGCGGCGCCGGAGGCAGGCAGATGCAACACGAACGTGCTGCCCTGGTTCAGTTCGCTGGCCACCGTGATGCGGCCGCCCATGGCTTCGGCAATGCTCCTGGCCAGCGGCAGTCCCAGCCCGGTGCCATGGATTTGCGCCGCGGTGGCCGATGCGCCCCGATAGAAAGGCTCGAAGATATGCTCCAAATCGTCGGCAGCGATGCCGCTGCCCTTATCGGAAACGGCAATCTGGATTTCGCTCCCGCCACCGTCTCGGGAAGCGCGCACCCCGATCCAGCGGCTCTCACCGCCATACTTGACGCCGTTGGTGATCAGGTTTTGCAGGCACTGCGAAAGCGCGACCAGATCGCCGGAGATGGGCGGCAAATCGGGTTCAATCTGCTTTTCCACCTTGAACCCGCCGGCCGAAACCAGCTCCGCCGTCGATTCCAGGGCCGCGTTCACCACCGCCTCCACGCTGAGGGTACGCAAGTGATGGCGGAATCCGCCATCGCCGGTGGCGGCAAACAGCAGCACCTGTTCCACCAGATGAATCAGTTGGCGCGCCTGCGTCTGGATGACTTTGCCGTAGCGAATCACCTGCTGCTGACTGTCGACGACTCCGTCGGCGATGTTGGAGGCAGCCGACGAGATGACCGTGAGGGGCGTCCGCAGTTCGTGCGACACCCCGGCGACAAAATCCATCTGCAGCCGGGCCAGGCGCTGCGCGCGCCGCGCAGTCAAGAGAAGGATACCGGTGGTTGCGGCCAGCACCAGCAGCACGCCGAAGCTGATGGCCAGGTTGCGGTGCTGGAGGGCTGCGGCCACGGCTTCCAGCGAGCCGCCGCGGCTCATGACCACGATTTGCCAGTCGGCCGGGGGACCATAGTGGATCGGCTCGAAGCGCATGAAGGAGAAGGCGGCCAGGGCGTGAAGCCTTCGGCGAACCTGTGGATCGCCGGCAGAAATCGGCGGCGGCAGAACGGCTCCGCGGACCATCATGCCGCTGAGCGGAGGACCGAAAATATTGATGGCGAATTCCGCCCCCGCCTTTTCCTGTTTTGCGAGCGCGGAATCGGTGGTGTAGACAACTTTGCGTTCCGGCCCGGCGGTCACGACCGCCACCTGGTAAGCCGGGCTGGCGCCTGCGAAGTGACGCTCCGTAAGCTCCGGAAACACGTGCTCGCGCAGCGTGTTCATGTCGAGTTGCACGAGGAAATACGCGGCCACGCGCGGCGGAGCGTTCTTGCCGCCATCCTGAAGCACGGGACACACTAACGCGGGGACGTCCTGCGCAATCCGGCACGCCGCAGGACCCCTCATGCGCCCATGCTCGGTGGCGATGAAGATTCTGTCCCGGCCAGGTTCACCCGGCGGTCCGGAGCCTGGCGGCTCAGGCGCGACAAACCTTTGCTGGATGCCGACCTCATTCATGTGCCGCGGGTGCAGGGCGGCGAGGTCCTGGCTGCGTCGCAGCCATTCGCCAAGCTGCTGAAATTCGTCCGGCCACGGGGCGGGCTCGAATTCACCGCTGGCGGAATTCAGCCGTCGCAAGCCCCGGCCGGCGCCGGCTGGGACGTAGGCAAACACATCCTTAAACAGCTGCGGGTGGGCCGCCACTCGCCGGGCGTCGTGATAACGGCGCGCGGCCTCGGCCAGCGTTGCCTTGTCATCGCCGGTGGCGGGAAATTGGAAGGCGTCGCCCGCTTGGGCGAGTTCGCGATACAGGTCCTGGCGCCAATTCAGCAGCGAGGTATGCAGGCTGACCTGCATACGGATGGTGGTGGCCTCGCTGATCTCGCGGCTCCAGCGATACTGCAGTACGCCCAGAACCACCAACACCGCCGCCAGCGCCATCACGGCGGCGAGGGAAGTAAGACGCTCCTTGGGCGGCAGTTTCATCGCTTGGCGGCAAGGGCAGCTATTTGCCCATTATATGGGCTTTACCGCCGGCGCCGTACCCTGGCAGTGTGCCAGAACGCGGGATTTGGCGCTGTAAACAGCTTGTAAAGCGCCCATCCAGCGCCGGCGCGGCGTGGACGGCCCTGGCTTGCAGGGCCGGGCCGTCCAGGCTGCCGTGCGAAGGGACATTACTGGGGAGGTTGCGGATGACGGCCCATGAAACCCATTCCCATGCCGGGATGGCCGCCGTGCGGGCCGTGCATCATCATGGGCATCTTCTCCAGTTTGGCCTGCTGGTCCGGAGTCAGGGTCTGGTAGAGCGCGGCGTGCGCCTTGGCTTCAATCGAGACCAACTGCCCGCTGAGTCCGCCGATGGTGTTGGACCACTGGTCGATGGCGGCCGTGTCGTTGCTCTTGATGGCGTCGTGCAAGCTCTGATGAGCGGTTTTCATGCTGTTGTGAACGGTATCTTCCGCCGTGCCGGCGTTGGTGAATATGGTGGTCGCCTGCTGTTGCTGCACCGCGGTCAGCGACAACATGTTGGTGAGGAACTGCACGCGGTGCTGCGCCCGCTCCGCAGGCGTGGGCGGAGTGCGCGTGGAAGTGGTCTGCGCAAACAGCAGCGCCGAAGCGAACAACATCAGCACAACAGAGGCGAACAGAGGCTTTTTCATAGTGATCTCCGTACCTTGATCCTGGCATCGCAGGAGCAATGTTTCTACCGTATAGGAACACGTCCCTGGCCAGGCCGGCGTAAACAGTCGGCTTGGAGGATGTAAAAGGTTTGTAAGCTGCTAGCGCTGGCGCTTTAAGTAGAGCGCCCCCAGTGGCGGCAAGACGAGATTAATGGAACAAGACTGGTTGTGCCACGGCACCGGATCGGACTGGCGACCGCCGGCGTTGCCCATTCCGGATCCGCCGTACATCTCCGCGTCGCTGTTCAGCAACTCCCGCCAGTAGCCGCACTGTGGCACGCCTACGCGATAGCTCTTGCGCGGCACCGGGGTGAAGTTGAGCGCCACCACGATGCTGTCGTTCGGATCCTCGGTCTTCCGCATGAAGGTGAGCACGCTGTTATCGCCGTCGTTGGCGTCGATCCAGGCAAAGCCGCGCGGATCGATGTCGAGCGCGTGCAACGCCGGTTCCGACCGCATCACCCGGTTCAGGTCTTCCAGCCACTTCAGCACGCCGGCGTGATCGGCATACTGAAGCACGTCCCACTCCAGGCTGGAATCGTGGTTCCACTCCGGCCACTGGCCGAATTCGCCGCCCATGAACAGCAGTTTCTTTCCCGACTGCGCCCACATGTATCCGTAGAGCAGGCGGAGATTGGCGTACTTCTGCCAGAGGTCGCCCGGCATCTTGCCGAGCAGCGATCCCTTGCCGTGCACCACTTCGTCATGTGACAGCGGAAGCACAAAATTCTCGGTGAAGGCGTAGAGCCCACGGAAGGTCAGCAGGTGGTGATGGTAGCGGCGATGGATGGGGTCACGGCTCATGTAGAGCAGCGTGTCGTGCATCCAGCCCATGTCCCACTTGAGGCCGAAGCCGAGCCCACCGAGATAGGTCGGCTTGGAAACCATGGGCCACGCCGTGGACTCTTCCGCGATGGTCTGCACCGACGGAAAGGCCTGGTAAACATCATGATTCAGGCGCTGCAGAAAGGTGATGGCGTCCAGGTTCTCGCGTCCGCCGTAGCGGTTCGGTATCCACTCGCCTTCCTTGCGCGAGTAATCCAGGTAGAGCATGGAGGCGACCGCGTCCACCCGCAGACCGTCGGCATGGTAATGGTCCAGCCAGAAAATGGCGCTGGAGAGCAGGAAGCTGCGCACCTCGTTGCGCCCGTAATTGAAGATGTAGCTTTTCCAGTCGGGATGGAAGCCCAGCCGCATGTCGGCGTGCTCGTAGAGATGCGTGCCGTCGAAATAGGCCAGCCCGTGCTCGTCGGACGGAAAATGCGACGGCACCCAGTCGAGAAAGACGCCGATGCCGTTCTGATGCAGGTAGTCGATCAGGTACATGAAATCCTGCGGCGAGCCGTAACGGCTGGTGGGGGCGAAGAACCCGGTGATCTGGTATCCCCAGGAACCGTGGAACGGGTGCTCCATGACGGGCATGAACTGCACGTGAGTGAAGCCGGCGCGCTGCACGTATTCGGTGAGCTTGGGGGCGAGTTCGCGATAGGTCAACGACCGGTTGCCCTCTTCCACCACGCGCCGCCAGGAGCCGATGTGCAGCTCGTAAATCGAGATCGGCGACTGCAGCGAATTGTGGGTGTGGCGCACCTGCATCCATTGCTGGTCGCCCCAGCTGTAATCGAGATCGCGCACGATGGAGGCAGTGCGCGGCGGCACCTCGTCGAAAAACGCGAACGGATCGGCCTTATCCACCCGGTAGCCGTGATAGCGGGAGACGACGTAGTACTTATAGTGCGTTCCGGCGGCGAGGCCGGGAACAAATCCCTCCCAGATGCCGGAGTGTCCGCGCGGCCGCAGGTGGTGCGAATACTTGTTCCAGCCATTGAACTCGCCGAAGACGTTCACTTCCTCCGCGTCCGGCGCCCACACCGCGAAGTACACCCCGCGCTTGCCCTGCCATTCCGCCAGGTGCGCGCCCATCTTTTCATAGAGGCGGTTGTGTGCCCCTTCGTTGAACAAGTGGAGGTCGTAGTCGCTCAGCAGCGAGAACTCGTAGCTGACCGCCGAGATTTGAACATCCGTGTCAGGGGTGCGCATGAGGCCTCGTGATCACAGTCCTGCCCCAAGTTAGAGCCCAACCGGCGGTTTCCAGTTGCTAATTGTTAGAGTTCTGCTGCCGAATGGCAGGGAGAAGAATACAGCACGGGGCTGCCGGAGGGAGCGTTTCTGCCGGAGACCCGCTCCAGAAGCCCAGCGGCCTTGGAACCTCAATTCAGAAGAACCCGATCTGCTCCTTAGTGGCTGCCGCCCTTGGTGAGCCAGGTCCAAACCGGCGCGCCTTTCGGGTCGCGCAGGGTGAGCTTGTTGTTACCGTTCTCGATTTCGCGCGCCAGGATGACGTCCTTATCGTTGACCTTCACCTTGGAGCCGGTGATCGTCAACGAGTCGCCGACTTTGAACACGACCGCGAATTCCTTCAGAAAGCTGTTGGGGCAGAGCCGTACTTCCATCACGTTCTCGGTGGTTTTCACCATCAGGTAAATGCCGATTTGTCCTTCCGGATTCGCCACTTCCTTGATTTCCGCAACCGTGCCCTTGAGGGTGACCTCCGTGGCCACGTCGTACTTCGGTGTTTCCGGGGCGGGTTTCTGCGCCAAGGCCCATGGAGCGAGGAAGATGACGATCAGGCAAAGCAGTGCAAACTTATGTCTCAGCATGATTTGCTCCTTCCCGCGGCGCTGCGATGGCCGCTGTGATCTCGGAGCTATCCAGTAAAAAGGCTACTCCCGCCGGCCCCCCGGCGCTGTGAGTTGCGTCACACCACTTCAGCCCGCCGGTAACGATGGAGGCTTGCTGCCCTCCTCTGACCCAGATAGAGTTAGGCGCACATCCATGCTGTCGCTGAGCAAAATTCCGCGATTTCTCACCCGCCTGGGTGCGCCGGTCGACCGTGACGATCAGCGCCGCATTGAACGCGTGCTGGCCTCCGCCCGCGTGTTTCTTGCGGTTTCCGGACTGCTGGCCATCTATCTCGATCCCACCGAACCGACGCGTTACTCCCACTTCGCCTATGGGTTGGTTGTCAGCTACGTGCTATACGGCGTGGCGGTGTGGGCCTTGCTGCGGCGCTTTCCCGAGTTCGTACCTTCCTTTATCTGGATGCACGCGGTAGACATGCTCTTTCCCGCGGTGTTCACCATGATCACCGAGGGACCGAACAGTCCTTTCTTCCTCTTCTTCGTTTTTGTGCTCACCGCGGCCGCCTTCCGCTGGGGATTTATCGAAACCATCCTGACCGCCATCCTGATCAGCACCTTGATGATGGTGGAGGCGGTGCTGCTGACCTACGGCAAACTGATCGGCACCGGGCTGGAGGGCGAGTACGACGTCAACCGGCTGGTCATCCGGCTCTCCTACCTGCTGATCCTGGGAGTGCTGCTCGGCTACCTGGCGGAAGCAGAGAAGCAGTCGCGCGCCGAGGACGTCTTCGTCGGACGCGTGGTCGCCAAGGCACGCGTCGATGTCGGCTTACGCGGCACCATGCAGGCGGTGCTGGGAGAAACCATGCGACTGTTTCTCGCGCCGCGTGCCCTGGCCCTGGTCCGGCAGGAAGGCTCGGGCCGGGTTTTCCTGTGGGAGTCGCGCGCCCTGGACGATGGCGGCTACAGCATCGCCGGTTCCGAGGCTGGGCCGGAGGAACGGCGCCAGCATGATTTCTCCCTGCCGGCGCATGCTTCCTATTCGCAACGTCGCAGCCGGGATTGGGCCACCTGGGCCATCGATGCCGAGGGCAAGCGCACGCGCATTAACCCCGCTTGGACGCCCGCCTCGTGCCCGCAGTTACGAAAGGCCAACTCGGTGCTTGCGGTCGGGGTCAATATGGGCCGGGAATGGTCCGGCAGCTTGCTGCTGTTCGACGCCCACTGCGGCGACAAGGTCGAGGAACTCCGTTTTGCGCAGAAGCTGTTTCGCCAGATCGGTCCCGCCATCTACAACGTTTACTTGTTGCGCCGGCTGCGTTCGCGCGCCGGGGCGGTGGAGCGCGCCCGCGTCGCCCGCGAACTGCACGACGGCGCCATCCAGGCGCTGATCGCGGTGGAAATGGAAGTGGACATCTTGCGGCGTGAAACCGCCCGTTCGGAAAGTGCCGCCAGCCTGGCGCCCCGCTTGGAGCGCGTCCAGGAGATGCTGCGCGAGCAGGTGTACGACCTCCGCACCCTGATGCAGCAGATGCGCCCGGCCGAACCCGGTTCCGCTCAACTGCTCGACAACTTGGCCGACATCGTGGAGCGCTTCCGCCGCGACACCGGCATCCAGGCCGACTTCACCTCCGCGCTCGAGGATGTGGACCTGACGCCGCGAGTTTGCCGCGAGCTGATCGGCATCACCCAGGAGGCGCTGGCCAACGTGCGTAAGCACAGCGGCGCGCGGCGCGTCCTGGTCCGTTTCGGGGTTCATCAAGGCAACTGGATGCTGCAGGTAGAAGACGACGGCCGCGGATTCGAATTCACCGGAAAAAAATCCTTGTCCGAACTGGATGCCGCGCGCACGGGGCCCGCGGTCATCAAGGAGCGCGTCCGTATCCTCGGCGGCGATTTGGAGATAGAATCCCTCCCCGGACAGGGAACCCGGATCGAGGTGACCTTCCCGCAAAAAGCCCATGCCACCTATGTCTGACACTCCGATCCGAATTGTGATTGCCGATGACCATCCCATCTTCCGCGACGGGCTGCGCCGCCTGCTGGAAGCCGAGCCCGACCTGCGCGTGATCGGGGAAGCCGCCGACGGCGCCGAAGCGGTGGCCATGGTGGGGCAACTGCAGCCCGACATCCTGCTGCTCGACCTTGCCATGCCGCGGGTTCCGGGGATGGAGGCTTTGCGCGAACTGGCTGCCGGCAAGCACCCGGTGCGCACCATCCTGCTCACCGCCTCGGTGGAGCGGCCTCAGATCCTGGAGGCGCTACAATTGGGCGCGCGCGGCGTGGTGCTGAAGGAGTCGGCCACCCAGGTGCTGCTCAAGAGCATTGCCGCCGTCATGGGGGACGGATACTGGGTGGGCCGCGAGAGCGTACCCGATCTCAAGGAACTGGTGCTGGACAACGCCGCCCCGGAGCAGCCCGGCGGGCGCTACGGCCTGACGCGCCGCGAGATGCAGATGGTGGCCGCCATCGTCGAGGGTTCCAGCAATCGGGAGATTGCCCAGAAATTCAACGTCCGTGAAGACACGGTGAAGCACCACCTGACCAGCATCTTCAGCAAGCTGGGCGTCTCCACCCGGCTGGAGCTGGCGCTGTTCGCCCTCGATCACCGGCTGGTCTCGAAGAGCAGCAAGGCGGGGGGCTGAGCCACCCTCCGATGTGATTCATCTCACAGGGTGTTGGGTCAAAATGGCCATTCGTCACAAATCCTCGTGCCGTAGGTCACAGCCCGATGTGCTAGGGCGCGCGACAATCATGGCAGGTGAGGAGGTGCCGTATGGCCGACGAGCGCGATGTCCTTGAAGTGCTGAAATTCGAGCTGAATTTCCTGGAGCAGGGCGGGTATGGGCGCTCCGTCCACACTCCGCAGAAGCCTACCTCGATGTTCCAGGATTCCATCACCTGCCTCAATTTCGGGGAGCCGCAGCGGGTGCATCCCTGCAGCGAGTGCATGCTCATCGATTTCGTTCCCGAATCGAGCCGCAACGAGCAGGTCCCCTGCCACCACATTCCGCTGACCCCGGCGGGGGAAACTGTGGCCGCGCTGGAGGAGGGCAACAACCAGCCCCGGGCAGAGGAAGCCATGATCAGTTGGCTGCGCGCCGTGATCGCGCGCCTGGAACAGGAGCGCCGGACGCGCACTGCATAATGCCGCCGGAGGTTCCATTTCGGGAACCGACGCACAATTCCGCACTCCCGCGGCCGCAACTGCGTTGTAGACTGGGGCTTCGATCTCCGGGAGCACGTTCATGAAACGCGAATTCACTTCCTTGACTCCGCAAGAGGCCCTGCACGTCGCCATCTTCATTGAAGAGCGCAACGCCGAGCTTTACCAGCAGTTCGCCGAATTGTTTGCCGAATTCAAAGACCCCGACTCGCTGGAGATCGCGCAGGTTTTCTGGGACATGGCCAACGAAGAACGCGGCCACGGCACCATGCTGCAGGAACGCTACTTCGACCGCTACGGAACCCAGGCCTGCGTGGTGACCGAGGAGGACATCTGCGAGCTGCTGGAGGTGCCGAAGCTGGAGAGCGGGGAGCTGTTCGCCTTCGGACGCGGCAACGCCACGGTGGCGCCCCGCAAGGCCGCGTTGCAGGTGGCGCTGGACGCCGAGGAGACCGCCCTGCGCTACTACGGGCAGCTCGTCGAGCGGACCCACGACCGCAATCTGCGCTCCATCTATGCGGAACTCGCCAACTTCGAAGCTGACCACACCGAGTTCTTGCGGCGCAAGCTCAACGAGGTCAAGCGCGCCATCACCGGCGGCGACGTGGTTTAGGTTTCGCGTTTCACGTTTCAGGTTTCACGCTGTGAAGTTCTAAACGTGCCTGCCCTTGCATAATGCGTGGACCTGAACCTCCTGTTACGCCTCCCTTTCATAAGCATCCCGTCGCACGTGAAACCTGAAACCTGAAAGCTGCTGTCAGGCTGCCGTGGTTTCCGGGCTGCCCCGCGTGGGCATCGGGTGAATGGTTGCTCTGCCGGCGCGCGGCTTCTGCTCCCGGGTCACAGCGGCTTGATCGAGGTTTTCCCTGCCATGGGTCCCCCCGGTTCACGCCACGTTGTCTTGCGGCGGCTTCTGCAGCTCTCCGGCGGTCGCGGGCCCGGCATAGCGCTCCGGTTCGGATTCGAATTTCTCCGCGCACTCGATGGAGCAGAAGTAGTAATTCGTGCCCTTGTACTCGTCGTAGTCAATGGCTTCGTCGGGATTCACATTCATGCCACAGACGGGATCGCGCGCCATAACCTCTCCTCGTGAAATCGGATGACTTGATTGAGGAAGATGTTGTGCGCGAAAGGAGGGCAAGACCAATCGAAACAAAAGCCCGCTGCGAAAACGGCAACCATGCTCAGGCCGCCTTGTCCCCTTGGCTTCGGTTCACGAGTCTCTTCAACGCCAGTGCATTCTGCGCCGCATAGCCGGCCTGATCATTGTCGAAGTAAACGAAGATGTTCCCCAGCCGCTCGCGCCAGCGCTCGATTTTTCGAGCCCAATCGCGCAGCGTCTCCGGCGGGTAGCTGCCCTGGTAGGGGCCGAGGGGGCCGTGCAGGCGAATGTAGGCGAAATCGGCGGTCAGCGGCTCGGGCGAGCGGAAGCCGTTCAGTTCGAAGATGCAGAAGGCGGCGTTGTGCCGCCGCAGAATGTCGAAGATCTCTTCGCGGTGCCAGCTGAGTTCGCGGAACTCAAAGGCGTAGCGATGGCGGCGGGGCAGCGCGCTCAGGAATTCTTCCAGCCGCTGGGCATTCACCGTCCATTTCGGCGGCAGCTGGAACAGGATGGGGCCGAGTTTGTCCTTCAGCGCTTCCGCCCGCGGCAGCAATTTGTCCAGCGCGTTCTGCGGATCCTTTAGTTTTTTCATGTGGGTGATGAAGCGGCTGCCCTTGACCGCGAAGCAGAATCCCGGTGGGGTAGACTCGCGCCAGCAGCGGAACGTCTCCGCGCTCGGCAGCTTGTAGAAGCTGTTATTGATCTCAACCGTGTCGAAGCGATCGCAATACGAGGCCAGCATCCGCATAGGCGAGAGCTTCTCCTCGTAAAAAGGTCCGCACCAGTGCTTGTAGTGCCATCCTGAGGTGCCGATGTGCACCCGCCCGCTCATTCCGACTAAGGATGGCGCGCTCCGCTCCGGCTGTTGTCCGGTTCCCCAACTACCCGAAAAACGAAAAAAGCCACGGCTAGTTAACCGTGGCTTTCGCGGTCCCCTGCGGGAGCGATCTACTCGCTCATCACCTGCCAGGAACCTTTATCAGTCTTGACGACGTTGACAGCCATTTTCTTGCTTTCGCCGTGGTAGAAGTTGGCGCCGTATTTCTCGATCAGGGATTGCGTCTCCCACAGGTTGAAGGCCTTCATCATCTCGCCATTGGCGTCAAACAGGTCGCCCACCGGCGTCGCGTCCCATTTCCAGGTATATTCCACCCGGGCCATGCTGGGCCCGTTCATGGTGACCTTGTTGACCTCCACCAGCGTGCGGTGGGCCAGGGGTACGGTGAGGGCGAAGGTTCCGTCCTTTTCCGCGATTTTCTGGAACTCGGGAAACACGCTCAGCTCTTTCTCGCCCTTGGGGGTGAGGGAGATGTTGTAGATCTCCTTGCCCTTGACCTGGGAAACCTTCACCATGCCGGCCTTCTCCAGCAGCTTGTAATGCGGGTCGCGCGGCTTTTCGTTGATGCTGGATTTGACTGCGCCGGTGTGGAAGCGCAGCATCGCCGGGCCCTGGGCCTTGAGGATGGCGTTCACCACCGTGGTTGCATCCTGCTTGGTCAGGACTTTTTTCGATTGCACGAACCAGTAGCCGGCGGTGCCCACGATGACCCCCGCCAAAGCAATGATCAGCAACAGAGGAATGACCGAGGACGACTTGCGTTCCATTTCCAGTTCCTGCTCAAACATACTTCCTCCCCCTGCGGCGCATCGGCGCCCGCTTCGAAGCCGCCGGCAATAGCGGCAGTGCGGGAAACAGAATCAGTATTACCCTGTGCTGTACACCATGCTGTGACCGTGATCACTTGCCAATGTGAAACCGCGGCCTTTCTAGGTGGCGGACGGGGCGGTATTCTGTCGCGAGGGGCAGGCGGTGGCGCGCAAGCGGCGGAGCTGGGCAAGGTAATCGAAAGCCACGGCCGCGGTCAGCTTCGAGGTGCCGGCGAGCCTGGGGCCAAACACGTAGGGCACCTCGACAATGCGCGGCGCCTGCAGCCGGGCGGCAATCTCGATCAGGATCTTGAATCCTTGCGCGCTCAACTGGCGCTTGATACGCAGGAAATCCATTCGCCACATCAGGAAATAACCCGACATTGGATCGCGCAGGCGCAACCCGAGATAGGCCTGCGCCAGGCGCGTTGCCATCCAGGATTGCCAGCGCCGCACCCAGTTCCAGTTGGTAGTGCCTCCGCCCGGCATGTAGCGGCAGCCGATGGCCAGGTCCGCCCCGGCGCGCAGTTCTGCCAGCATCTTCGGAAGAATGGAGGGGTCGTGCTGCAAATCGGCGTCGATGCAGGCCACCACGTTTCCGGTGGCATTTGAAAAGCCGTCCATCACCGAACCCGACAGGCTCCGCTTGGCCTGGCGCCGCAAGACCCGCAAGCCGGGATAGGCGCCGCAGAATTCCTGCGCTACCCGCCAGGTCTGGTCCGGAGAATCGTCGTCCACGATCACGATCTCGTGCTCGATTCCGCGCAGCACCTCCGACACGCTGCGCAGGAAGCGCTCGACATTGCCCGCCTCGTTGAACGTGGGTGTTACGACTGTGAGCTCCATCGCGTCTGCGCGGATTATATGTGCAACCAGCGGCCCGCGGCCACCTGATTGCGGCGCTGTCGCCGCCGTGGTACTAGTTACGAATTCCATCCCATGCGGGTACTACTTGGGCGGGTGCCTTCGTCAAGCGTGATATTCTCGGCGCATTCTGTGATCCCAGGTCTGAGCGGGCATTCCCCGGCAATGCACTTGGCCGGTTGAGTTTGTGCGTGTGTGATCCCGGAGTTGCTGTGAAGACGGAGGAGAACCTTGGAAAGCGTTGAACGACGTGTACTGGTGACCGGCGCCGGCGGTTTCATCGGTCACCACCTGGTGAAGCGGCTGAAGGGCCATGGCTGCTGGGTGCGCGGCGTGGATATCAAGCTGCCGGAATACGAGCCTTCGCCCGCCGACGAGTTCGAACTGCTCGACCTGCGCTCCTGGGACAACTGCCTGCTGGCCACGCGCGGCGGCATCGGCCAGGTCTACAACCTGGCGGCCGATATGGGCGGCATCGGCTACATTACCGCCTCGCTCGCCGACATCGCGCGCAACAACACCCTGATCAACACCCACATGCTGGAGGCGGCACGGGTCAAGGGCGTGCGGCGCTTCCTGTTTTCCTCCTCCGCCTGCGTCTATGCCGGCTACAAGCAGAAGCAGGCCGACGTTACGCCGCTCAAGGAAGAAGACGCTTACCCCGCCGACCCTGAGCCGGGTCACGGCTGGGAAAAGCTGTATGCCGAACAGCTCTGCCAATATTACTGGCACGATTTCAAGTTCGAGACCCGCATCGTCCGCTTCCACAACGTCTAGGGCGAACTCGCCAAGGCCGGGCGTCTGCCGCAGATGGCGAAGGCAGCGGCGCAGTAGATTTCCACATTTTTCACAGTTTGCACAAATGTTCCACGTGGAACATTTGTGCGTGCCGGTGGAAAACCCGCGCCTACTTCCTCTCCTTGTTAGGGTTAGTGGATGGAACTGGCGCGGCCGCCGCCGGACCGGAATGAGTGCGCCGCGGGAGGCATCGGCCTGGCTCATGCGCGCCATCATCTCCTGCTGGAAGTGGGTGAGGAATTCGTGCATCTGGCGCTGCATCTCCTCCATGCGGGCGCGCATGTCGAGGATGATGGCGATGCCGCTGATGTTCACGCCCAGGTCGCGCGCCAGCGACAGAATGATCTCCAGTCGCTGCAGGTCATCATCGGTGTAGAGGCGGGTGTTGCCCTCGGTGCGCGACGGCTTCAGCAGGCCCTCGCGCTCGTACAGGCGCAAGGTCTGCGGATGAATGCCGTACATCTCGGCCACGGCTGAGATCATGTACGCGCCTTTGCCACGTCTCTTAGCCATGTGGTTAGACTTGCTTCCACAGCTCTGCACGCGGGTCGTCCGGGTTCAGCTTAGCCAACTCGCGCAGTAGTTCTTTCGTCTTCTCGTCGCGCGGCATGGGGACAGTGATTTTGACCTCGACGATCTCGTCGCCGCGCACGCCCTCCTTGACTGCCGAGGGCACGCCCTTTTCGCGCAGACGCAGCTTCTGGCTCGACTGCGTGCCGGGCGGGATGCGCAGCAGCGCGCGGCCGTCAATGGTCGGCACTTCAACCTTGGCGCCCATGGCGGCTTCGGTGACGCTGACCGGCACGGTGACGTAGATGTCGTCGCCCTCGCGATGGAACACCGGGTGGTCCTCGGTCTTGACGATGATGTAGAGATCGCCCGGGGCGCCGCTGCGCGGGCCGGCGTTGCCTTTGCCGGGAATGCGGATGCGCTGCCCGTCGCGCGTGCCCGCCTTGATGCGGACCTCGAGCGGTTCGGCGCGCTGCACCACGCCCTCGCCGCGGCACACGTTGCACACCGAGCGCAGCTTGCCGGTCCCTCCGCAGCGCGGACACGCGGTATTGAACTTCATGCGCCCGCTGGTTTGCTGGATGTGGCCCGAACCCTTGCATTCGGGGCAGACCCCGGGCGACTCCATATAGCCGCTGCCGTGGCAGTTCGAGCAGGTGACCAGGCGGGTGATGTTCAGGCGCAGCACCGCGCCGCGGATCGCCTGCCAGAAGCCGACGCCCACCTGGTATTCCAGGTCGCTCCCCGGCTCCGGCCCTTGCTGCGCGCCCGCGCCGCCGCGTCCGCCGCTGAACATGCCGGAGAAGATGTCGCGAAAGCCGCCGCCTTGCCGCTGCTGCTGCTGTTGCGCGCCGCCGCCCTCGAACAGGTCGGAAAAATCGAAGCCGCTGAAATCGAAGGGCACTTCCTGCGCCCCGCCGCGTCCACCCGGAGGCGCGCCGCCAAATCCACCGGCGCCGAACCCGCCGCCGCGCGCGTAAGCCTCGGCCGCCGCCGGGTCGATGTTGTCCGAGTAGTAGCCGAGCTGGTCGTAGATCTTGCGCTTCTTGGGATCGCTGAGGACGTCGTTGGCTTCCGAGAGCGCCTTGAACTTCTCTTCGGCTGCCTTATCGCCCGGGTTGACGTCAGGATGGTATTTGCGCGCCAGCTTGCGAAACGCCTTACGAATCTCCTCGGTGGAGGCGGATTTTTTCACGCCGAGAGTTTCGTAATAATTTTTCGTCGCTGTCGCCATAAGAGCGTTGTCGGTTATCGGTTATCTTTTCGGTAATCGGTGGCCTACCAGCCGCGATCAGTATTTAAAGAAATGCCCTTTTGCGGCGTCGCAGCGCCAACTCCCTGAGGTCCTTCGACTCGGGCGTGCGCCCTCGCTCAGGATGACAGAACCTATACTTCTTGCTAACTACCTGCTCCCAATTACTGTTTTTCCGGAACCTTCGTCGCCTGCCACGCCACCGCCTGCCACCGTCCGCCGCGCTTCAGGAACGTAGCCGTATTTCGGTAGTGCGAGGTCTCGGTCTTGCCGTCTTTTTCGGTGCGCGCCGTCAGGCGGAAGTTGACGATGGCGGTGGTGCCGTAGTCGTGAATGGTCACGTCGTCGGCCGCGTACGTGCTCTTCGCCCTCCTCGCGCTGGCCGAGCGCTTTCATGATGTCCGACTTATCCACGGTCTTGCCCACGGAGCGCGTGTAGATCACGTCGTCGGCGAAGAAGCGGTCGAACACGGCGCGGTCGCCGTGGCCTGCCGCGTCCAGGAACTGGTTCAGCAGGGTGGTCAGTTGTCGCGCGGTGGACGAAGGCTTGGTCTCGCGCGCGCCGGCGGTGAGCGCCAACGTCAGCAGCACAATGGCGACCGGCACACCGGCCCGCATGGTCTTTCGCAGGTCGAGATATTTCACTAGTTCACGACCTCCGGGTCGGCATCCACTTCCAGGACGTCCTCGTCGATGAGCGGAGGCAGGCGACCGTCATCATCCACGACAGCCACAGCTTCGATCCCCGCATCGGTTGGCTTGAACAAGAACCAACGCCCCTTTTCGGGGATGAAATTCAGGAAATACGACTGTTCGTTAACTTCAAATTGCAACTTCGGGCCTCGATTCTGTCGCCCCTTGCGGGGCTCACTCGTAGTTTCTGCGCGTAACCCACGGCGTACGCCGTGGGCTACACGTTCTATCGCGCTTCGCGCGCTCACCTCGGCCGCTAAAGCCGCCACCAATGGTCGCCTGGGTGACACGGCTAAAAGCCGTGCCCTTCCCGGTTTGGCTGATAGCTGAAAGCTGACGGCTGACAGCTAAAGGCTGGCAGCTAAAAGCTAAAAGCTAAAAGCTAAAAGCTAAAAGCTAAAAGCTAAAAGCTAAAAGCTAGAAAGCTAGAGCTATTAGCTATTTCTTCTCCTCCACGTCCACGTACTCGGCGTCGATGACGCCTTCGTCCTTCTTTTTCTGCTCGCCACCGTTGGCCCCAGGTTCGGGACCGCCGGGTTGCGGACCTGCGCCCGGCGCTCCGCCCTGCGGCTGCGCCTGCTTGTACATAGCTTCCGCCAGCTTGTGCGAGGCGGCGGTCAGGCGGTCCTTGGCGGCGTTCATGGCTTTGGCGTCGGTGCCTTCCAGCGCCTTCTTGGCGTCGGCCAGGGCGCTTTCGACGTCGCCACGCTCCGAGCCGGAGATCTTGTCGCCGTGCTCGCGCAGCATCTTGTCTACCTGGTAGACCAGCGAATCGAGCTGGTTGCGCGCATCGATCTCCTCGCGCTTGGCTTTGTCCTCCGCGGCGTGCGCGTCGGCTTCCTTGGCCATGCGCTCGACTTCTTCCTTGCTCAGGCCGGACGACGAGGTGATGGTGATCTTCTGGTCCTTCTGCGTCGCCGTGTCCTTCGCCGTGACGTTGAGGATTCCGTTGGCGTCAATGTCGAAGGTCACCTCGATCTGCGGCACGCCGCGCGGAGCCGGCGGGATTCCCGTCAGGTGGAATTTGCCCAGCGTGCGGTTGTCGCGGGCCAGCGGACGCTCGCCCTGCAGCACGTGCACCTCGACCGAGGTCTGGCTGTCCGCCGCGGTGGAGAAGGTCTCCGTCTTGCGCGTCGGAATGGTGGTGTTGCGCGGGATCATCGGGGTGGCAACACCGCCCAGGGTCTCGATGGCCAGCGTCAGCGGGGTGACGTCGAGCAGCAGCAGGTCCTTGACCTCGCCGCCGAGCACGCCGCCCTGGATGGCCGCGCCAATGGCAACCACTTCGTCCGGGTTCACGCCCTTGTGCGGCTCGCGGCCGAACAGTTCCTTGACCAGCGCCTGGATGCGCGGCATGCGCGTCTGGCCGCCGACCAGCACCACTTCGTCGATCTTGCTGGCATCGATCCCGGCATCCTTGATGCAGGCGCGGCAGGGACCAACCGAGCGCTGAATGATGTCTTCGATCATCGATTCCAGCTTGCCCCGCGTCAGCCGCTCCACCAGGTGCTTGGGCCCGCTGGCATCGGCAGTGATGAAGGGCAGGTTGATTTCGGTCTCCATGGTGGTGGAGAGCTCGATCTTGGCGCGCTCGGCGGCGTCGCGCAGACGCTGCAGCGCCATCTCGTTGCCCTTGTCGCGCAGGTTCAGCCCTTCCTTCTTGCGGAACTCGTCGATCAGCCACTCCACGATGCGCTGGTCGATGTTGTCGCCGCCCAGGTGGGTGTCGCCATTGGTGGCCTTGACCTCGACCACCCCTTCGCCGACTTCGAGAATGGAAATATCGAAGGTGCCGCCGCCAAAGTCGTAGACCGCGATGGTCTCGTCCTTCTTCTTGTCCAGGCCATAGGCGAGCGCAGCCGCGGTGGGTTCGTTGATGATGCGCTTGACCTCGAGGCCGGCGACGCGGCCCGCATCCTTGGTGGCCTGGCGCTGCGCGTCGTTGAAGTAGGCGGGCACGGTAATGACCGCATCGGTGACGGCGCTGCCCAGGTAGTCCTCGGCTGCCTTCTTGAGCTTGCCCAGAATCATGGCCGAGATTTCGGGCGGAGTGTATTCCTTGCCCTGGGCCACGACGGCCACATGATCGCCGGCGCGGACAACCTTGTAGGGAACCATCTTCATTTCTTCGTTGACTTCGTCGAAGCGGCGTCCCATGAACCGCTTGATCGAATAAATGGTGTTTTCCGGGTTGGTGATGGCCTGCCGCTTGGCGACCTGCCCGACCAGGCGTTCGCCGGTCTTGGTGAAACCAACCACCGAGGGCGTGGTGCGGCCGCCTTCTTCATTGGCGATCACCTTGGGTTCGCCGCCTTCCATCACCGCCACCACTGAATTGGTGGTGCCCAGGTCAATGCCGATAATCTTTCCCATGGGAGCCTGCCTCCTACTTCTTATGTGCTTGAAACGCTTACACTTCCTGCTTCAACTCTGGTTTATAACAAGCGCAATATAGAACTTGAGTGTAACGTTGTCAAGGTGTTAGATGACGCCGCCCGGCAGGACGTTGCAAGACCTTGAGTTGTCGGATTCAGCCTTTCAGCGCGGTGTAAGGATTGACGCCGAAGTGCCAACCCACCCGGGCAGCGCGACCCCAGAAAACTACTTTTATCGGGTGATGAGCAGTACTAAACTCGCGCCACGCCCGGAGGAAGATGCATGAAGAGGTCGGCGGAAGCTCGGTTATGGCAGACGGTGGGCCTGGTGGTCGGGATTGCAGGCGGACTTTTGTTGGCCTACACGTACGGAAAGTACGGACTGGCCTCGCTGGACCGCCGGGCGCTGCAGTACGGCATGGCTTCCTCGTTCATCATGATGGCGGGGGCGGCGGAATTCCTGGCCGGCCGCGCGCTGCATGTGGAAGAGACGCACCTGACGAAAAAAGAGTCGCGCTTGTGGAACGTATTGTCTGCGGTGTGCCTGCTCGGGGGAGCCGCCCTGGTGACCTTCACCAAGCTCCAGCACCGCGCGGCCCTGGAAGACCGGCTCGCCATGGGGATTGCCGGCGCTTTCTTCATGATGATCGGCGTACTCTGCATGGTCGGGCAGCGGGTGATGAGCCGCATGCACGACGCCTGGGTGCTGACCGCGGAAGAGCGGGCAAGAATCGATCGCGAAGAACGAACCAAGGCTGACCGGGCCTATCAATTTCGCGATCCTGACTAGTTCGCGATCCTGACTAGAAAGCCGGGACCCCGCGCAGCGAGACACCTCTGTCATTCCGTCCGCTGACTAGTCGAATCTCTCGTACAGAATCGATTTCCTGTCCCAGCCCAATTCCTTGAGCAGATCGCGGTTGGCCAGCACCATGTCGCGCAGCCCGCAGATGTAGGCGTCCATATCGGTGCGGCCCTGGGCGAGGCGCCGGACGTGCTCCTGCACATAGCCGCGCGCGCCTTCCCAGCCGGGATTTTCCCGGCTCAGGGTGGGAAGGTAATGGAAGTTGGGGTGCCGCCGCGCGAGTTCGAGAAATTCGTCGTTGTAATAGAGATCGGTTTTGAAGCGCACGCCAAACACCAGCCAGAACTGGCGGCCGCCGTGGCGCGCCTCATTCGCCAGCAGCCACTGCAACATGCCACGCAGCGGGGCGATGCCGGTGCCGGTGCCGATGAACAGGGAATCGCGTACCGGGTTCTTGAGCACGAAATAACCGTGCGGCCCATGGAACGGGACGGCCTCCCCTTCCGCAAGGTCGCACAGGAAGTTGGAGAAGAAGCCCTCAGGCACGCGGTTCAGGCACAGGTCAAAGGTGTTGTTGCCCCGCGGCGGCGAGGCAATGGAGTAAGCGCGCGTGATCTCGCGGCCGTCGTGCGGCTCCTTCATGGAGACGAATTGCCCGGCGGTAAAGTCGAAGCGGGGAACATCCTCGACCGCAAACTCCAAGTGCCTGGTGTCCGCCGAAAGCGGGACGGAGCGAACCAGCCGGGCGGTCAGTGTCGGACGTTCGGGGATCATCTCTATGGTTTGATTATCGCGCATCAGCAGGAGTTTCGCGAAGGAAGCAATTTGCCGAGCCGCCGCAGCGGCGTCCGACGGGGTCGTGATGCGAAACCACCACTGGTGCGCGCTGGAAAAGCTAATCCATCGTGCTACGACAAATTTACACAGCACACACTTATGTAACCCGTCTAAGGCAGAATACCAGTTGAAATCGAGGCGCCAGGAATTCTAAGGTGAGTTCCAGCCATGCGCGCGTTTGCCTGGATGACCCTCTTGGTTTTGATCTTTCCTGCATGCCTGTGGTCCAGCGATCGCAGTCTGCTGCTCGCGGACGTGGAATCGCAGGCGGTCCAGAATGCCCGCGCCGATGCCGACAATCTGTCGCGAATGCGCGATGTGCGCATGATCCAGCGCTTCCGCAGCAAGGGATATTTGGCGCCGGTGCCGGCCCGCACGAGCTACTTTTATCTGCACGGGATTCCGCCAGCGTATCGTTACTGCCGGCCGTGGACGAAAGTATTCCTCGAGCGGCTGAGCCGGCAGTTCTATCGCAGGTTCGGACAGCCGCTGCGCGTCACCAGCCTGGTTCGCACGGTGGGACGGCAGGAGCAACTGGCTCGCCGCAATGGCAACGCCGCGGATGCGGTCGGATGGTTGCGATCGTCGCACTTGACGGGCGCGACCGTCGATATCTCCAAGCGGTCCATGTCGCCGCAGGCCCGGCAGTGGATGCGCGCCGTGCTGTACTCGCTGCACCGGCAAGGCTACCTCTACGGGGTGGAGGAATTCGAACAGCCGGTGTTCCACATCATGGTTTATCGCAATTATCCTCGGTACGTGCAGCGCGTGACGCGACTGGCGCGGACGCACACCGAGGACGAGGTATCAAAACAGGCGGCGGCACATGACGGGGCTGAAGTCGATTCGCAGCACCCCGCGGCGGGTGATCCCTAGAAGGAGGGGAACGAATCCAGGTGCTTGGTATCCGCCGAAAGCGGGACGGAGCGAACCAGCCGGGCGGTCAATGTCGGACGTTCGACGCTCATCTCTTTGATTATCTCGCACAGCAGAGCGCTTCGCGAATACAGCCATCCGCGTTATGACGAAAGCGACAGAGTGGATGTGTCGTGCAACTTTGGCAGGAAAATTACAACCAACATGCCAATTGGTCCAAGGAGCAGCGGCAAAAATGCCCATCCTCGGCCACGATTCTTATGATCAGTAACGTAGAACCCGGCTAGTACGCCAATCACCCCACCCATAACGTTGCCGAAAACCAGCGTTAGCACCACCGCGATAAACGCGCCGATCACCGCGATGAGCCGAGCCCGACGCGTCCCCTCTTCGAGTTTGGGGATGGAATGAGAGTAGAATCGCGCAAATGCCAATATCCCGGCAATGTACAGAACCTGAATGATCAGAAAAAAGATACGCAGGCCAGCCATTCGGTACCGCTATTCCACCGTCACTGACTTTGCCAGGTTCCGCGGCTGATCCACGTCGCAGCCGCGCCGCACCGCGATGTGGTACGCCAGCAACTGCAGCGGCACGATCTCCAGGATGGGCAAAAGCAGCTCCGGCGCCGGCGGCACGTAGATGACGTGGTCGGCGGCCTCGCGGATGTCGTCATCGCCCTCGGTAGCGACGGCAATCACCCGCCCGCTGCGCGCCTTCACTTCTTTCAGGTTCGATAGGGTCTTTTCATAGCGCATCTGCGAACCCGCATCCTTGGGATCGCAGGTCGCCAGGATCACCACCGGCAGGTCTTCGTCGATCAGCGCGTTGGGTCCGTGCTTCATCTCGCCGGCGGGATAGCCTTCGGCGTGGATGTAGGAGATTTCCTTCAGCTTGAGCGCGCCTTCCAGCGCGATCGGGTAGTGAATGCCGCGTCCGAGGAACAGGAAATCCTGGGCGCGATGATATTCCTTGGCCAGGTCCTCGGCGTCTTCTTCCCGCGCCAGCACCGATTCCAGCTTGCCGGGAATCTTGCCGAGTTCGCCGATGTACATGCGCGCCTCGTCGTGCGTGATGGCATTGCGCAGGTTCGCCAGGTAGATCGCGAACAGGAATAGCGCGGTCAATTGCGCGGTGAACGCCTTGGTGGAGGCCACTCCGATCTCCGGCCCGGCGTGGGTGTAGATGGTGCCGTTGGCTTCGCGCGTGACCATGGACCCCACCACGTTGCAGATTCCCACGGTCTTGGAGCCCTTGGCGCGGGCCTCGCGCTGGGCGGCGATGGTGTCGGCGGTCTCGCCCGACTGCGTGATCAGCATGGTGAGCGCGCGCGGGTCGACGATGGGATCGCGATAGCGCCACTCGCTGGCGTAGTCCACTTCCACCGGCACCCGCGCCAGGCGTTCGATCATGAACTTGCCGGCCTGGGCGGCGTGCCAGCTGGTGCCGCAGGCGGCGATGTTGATCTTGTCGAGATGGGCGAATTCGGATTCGGCGATCTCCATCTCCTCGAGGAAAATCTTGCCGCTGTCGAGGGAAACGCGGCCCAGCGTGGTGTCGCGGACGGCGCGCGGCTGCTCGTAAATTTCCTTGAGCATGAAATGCTTGAAGCCGCCTTTTTCCGCCATGATCGGGTCCCAGGTGACGTGCTGCACCTGGCGCACGATGGGGTTGCCGTCGAAATCGCTGAGCTGGACCCCCTCCGGCGTGATCACCGCCAGGTCGCCATCGGCGAGGAAGAACAGGTCGCGGGTGTGATAGAGGATGGCGGGCACGTCGGAGGCGACAAAATATTCGTCCTTGCCCAGCCCGATCACCGCCGGCGGGCCATTGCGCGCGGCCACGATCTTGTCGCGCTCGTCGACGGAAATCACCGCCAGCGCGTATACCCCGTGCAGCTCCTTCACCGTCTTGCGGACCGCTTCTTCCAGCGCGGGACGCGCCCCGCCGTTGTGCGGCTTCAGGTGCTTTTCCACCAGGTGCGCGATAATTTCCGTGTCGGTCTCGGTGGAGAACTTGTGGCCTTCTTCGGCGAGCTTCTTTTTCAGCGCAAGGTAATTCTCGATGATGCCGTTGTGCACCACCACCACGCGCCCGGTGCAGTCCCGATGCGGGTGGGCGTTTTCCTCGGTGGGACGTCCGTGCGTGGCCCAGCGGGTGTGTCCGATGCCGTAGGTGCCGTCCAGCGGCTTGAGGCGGATCACTTCTTCCAGGTTGCGCAGCTTGCCTTCGGCGCGGCGCACCTCGAGACCGTCGCCGTTGCCCGCCACCGCGATGCCGGCGGAATCGTAGCCGCGGTACTCGAGCCGGCGCAGGCCGTCAATGATGACCGGCACCACGCGCTTTTTGCCGACATATCCAACTATTCCGCACACGTGATTACCCTCGAAGGCAAAGACATCAGACTTCGGGCAGCAGGAGATGCGCCCGGTGCAGCTACTCTATCCCAATTTGATTCTCTCGCAGGACCCGATGATTCGGCCATGTTACCGACGTAATTACTGCGTCTCCAGGGAGTAGCGAAACTCCTCGATCACCGGATTGGTCAGCACTTCGCGCGCCATGCGCTCCACCTGCTGCCGGGCTTGCGCCTCGTCAAGCCCGTCGAGCGAGACCTCGAAATACTTGCCCTGGCGGACGTCGGAGACGCCCGCATAGCCCATTTTTCGCAGTGCGCCGTGGATCGTCTTGCCTTGCGGGTCGAGCACACTTTTCTTGAGCGATACGTACACATAGGCTTTCATGGATGCCGTGATTATACCGCCAGAGGAGTGCCCGCAGATTGCCGCCATGAATCGGGGAGCAGCTCTCGATTCCGGTTGACCTTCATCATTGCCGTCCGTTTAAATTGGATCCTATGAGGGGAGCGCGCGTGCACCTGCTGATCGCATCGGTGCTGGCCGTCTGCATCCTCATCGTGTTCGTCTCACCGGTTTTGAACCTTCCTTACACCACGTTGCAATCGGGCCGCCATGCGCTCCGCGTGCTGGTTCTCCTTGCCATTGTTGCCGTCTGGGCGGCGGCCCTGGCGCTGTCCTTTAAGCGCGTTCTGCAGCATCTGCGTTCGGACATCTCCGGTTACCTGCCGGCGGATTCACTGCTCGAGATCACTTGTACGCGCCGCTGCTGATCTGCCCCAAGAGCGCTGAAATCCCCGGGGCCCTTGGCGCCCATGAATGAACTTTCCTTAGCGGCAAGGAGTGCTTATGCAGCGTTTATTTCGACGTGTCCTCGTGGTGGTGGCCCACCCCGACGACGAAACCGGAGGCTGCGGAATTCTTCTGCAGCGCGCCGCCGATCCCATGGTAGTTTTCGCGACCGACGGCGCGCCCGACGACCACTGGTTCTGGCCTAACTGTGAATCCCGGACGGCTTATGCGGAGTTGCGACGCGCCGAGGCGCTCGCCGCTCTGGCTACCGCCGGAGTGAATAACATTCGTTTTATTGCCGACGCTCAGCCCGCGTGCCGCGACCAGCACCTGCACGACGTGCTGGCGCCGGCTCTGGGGGCCGTCTCCGCGGCGGTCGCGGAATACCGCCCCGACGCGCTGCTCGCTCCCGCCTACGAGGGCGGACATCCCGACCACGATGCCTGCAGCTTCCTTGCCGCGCTCATCGGCGAACGCTTCTCGCTACCCGTCTGGGAGATGCCGCTGTATCACCGCTTGCCCTCGGGCGAACTGGTGGTTCAGCGATTCCTCGCCCCGATTGGTGAGGAACACGTTCTGCGTCCCACCCAGGACGAATTGCGGCGCAAATGGAGAATGCTGGAGTGCTACCGGTCACAACCGGGGCTGTCGAGGTTCGTGCCGAGCCGGGTGGAGCGCTTCCGTCCGCAGCCGGCATACGATTACCTGCGGCCGCCTCACTGCGGCATGCTGAATTACGAGGCCTGGCAGTGGCCGATGCGCGGATCGGAAGTGAGCCGCGCCTTTGCCGCCTGCCTGCAGCAATTGAAAACAACTTCCGGGGAGCGGCTAACGGCGTAAGCTGCGCCGTGCCGGCCGTTCCGGACCGGGCAGGGGGAGCACGATGGTTCTGTCATCCAGGAGTCGCGGCGCCGCCCAGACGCGGGCCGAGCAATCCTACGTGACTCGCCGCCTCGTGCTCCCCCTACAACGCTTCCTCTATACCGAAACCTCCAGCGGAATCTTGCTGCTGCTGTCGGCAGTCGCCGCCCTGATATGGGCAAATGGGTCGTGGAGCGCATCCTACGAAAACTTCTGGCACACCCCGGTCTCAGTCCAGATTGGCGGGTTCTCCCTGGCACATGATCTCCGCGAGTGGATTAACGACGCCCTCATGGTGCTGTTTTTCTTCGTGGTAGGAATCGAGGTGAAGCGCGAGGTCAAACATGGCGAACTCGCCGGTGTGCGTCGCGCCGCTCTTCCGGTGATCGCAGCCTTGGGCGGAATGCTGGTTCCCGCACTGCTCTACGCCTCACTGAACTGGCGCCGGGCCGGCAGCCGTGGCTGGGGAATCCCCATGGCTACCGACATCGCGTTCGCCCTGGGAGTACTTGCACTGGCCGGAAAACGGGTGCCCGCTTCGGCGCGGGTTTTCCTGCTGGCACTGGCCACGGTGGACGATATCGGCGCCATCCTGGTGATTGCCGTCGCTTATACCGAGCGCGTAGCCGCGATTCCGCTGCTCTCGGCCGTTTTCCTGGTGGCGGTGATCATCGGCATGCGCCGGTTTGGAGTGATGAACCTGCTGTACTACGTGCCGGTCGCTGCACTGTTCTGGTTCGCGGTGATGCAATCCGGGGTGCACGCAACCATCGCGGGCGTTGTCCTGGGACTGCTGATGCCGACCGAGGCGTACTTCAGCCCAGCGGTGTTTGTCGGCCGCGCCGCGCACGCGGTCGGGAACTTCGATGCCGCGCGCTCCCGCGGCGATAGTGAAACTGCGGCGGCGTTGCTGGGCGAACTTGACCAGCTCACGGCCGGCACCGAATCGCCGGCGGAACGCGTCCTGCGGCTGCTGCATCCCTGGTCGAGCTTCCTGGTCTTGCCCCTGTTTGCGCTCGCCAATGCCGGCGTTCCGCTGTCTGCGGCGGTCGTCGGCCATGCCTTGTCCAGCCGCATTACTCTCGGTGTTGTTCTGGGGCTGCTGCTGGGAAAAGCCGTCGGCATCACGCTGTTCACCCTGCTGGCGGTGCGCTTGCGTGTCGTGCGCCCGATCCATGGGCTATCGACGGCGCAGTTGGCGGGAATCGGCCTGCTGGGCGGAATCGGGTTCACGGTGTCACTCTTCATCGCCGACCTGGCCTTTGCCGAACCGGCGCTGACCAGCTACGCCAAGACCGGCATTCTGCTGGCGTCGGTAATGGCGGCAGTGGCGGGATACCTGGCACTCAGGTTCAGTTCGCCCGCGCAAGCCGGGTCGAGCACACTCTTGTTGAGCGATACGTACACCTAGGCTTCCATCGATACCGAGACTATCCAGCGCTGAGCCGGCGCTCTCGATTGCGGACAACACGCATTCCACGGCGCGAATCGCAACTACTGGAGGAACCTTCATGGCCGACATCAACAAACCGCCAGATCAAGACCTGCGTTTCCGCTGCGCGGACGTGGGAGACAAGAACTGCAAATGGGAAGCCCGGGGCCGCAACGAAGACGACATCATGAAGCAGGTGGAGCAGCACGGCCGCGACGCGCACAACATGCAAATGGACGATAGCGCCCGGCAGAGAGTTCGTGGCGCCATCCAGCGGAAAGCGGCGTAGTACAGCATTGTTGCTTCGCGGTGATCGGTTGCCGGTGACCTGATGGCGACAACCGAAAACCGACAACCGACAGCCGAAAACCGAAAACCGAAAACCGCAAACCGAGAACCGAAAACCGACAAAACCGAGAACCGACATGGCGATTATCATCAACCTGGAAGACGGCAAGCGCTTCACCTGCTCCGATGCCGCCGATTGCGATTGTGCGTGGGAAGCGCGGGGCAAGAACGTCGACGAGGTGGTTGCCGAGGTCGAACGCCACGGCCAGGAACGACACAACCGCAGGGCGCTAACCGAGGACGAGCGCAATCGTATTCGAGCGGCAATTCGCGGCGCCACCGCGGCCTGAGTTTCGCTCGAGTTTGAGTTCAGAGGCGGAACAGTTCTCTTAGTCGCTTGGTTTGGGCGCGGCTGACGGGAATCTCCGCCTGCTTCTTATCGTCCATGCGCAGTTGGTAGGAGCTCTTGAACCAGGGCACGACCTCGCGAATGCGGTTGATGTTCACGAGGTAGGAGCGGTGGGCGCGCCAGAACAGGTTGGGGTCCAGCGAGGCGAGCAGCTCTTCCAGGGTGCGGCAGTTGGACTGGCCCTCGATCTGCGCCGTCACCACGGTGATGACGCCATCTTCGATGGAGGCGTAGCAGATGTCCTTCTGATCGACGAGAAAAAGCCGCCCGGCGGCCTTGATCAAAATTTTCGCCGGCTGGTGCGGCTTGGTTTCCAGGCTGCGGATCAGCGTTTCCAGGCGTTCGTTGGGCATGCCCGAGGTGCTCACCTTGGCCTTCGCCTTCTTCACCGATTGCGCCACCCGCGCCTTGTCGAAGGGCTTCAGCAGGTAATCGACGGCGTTCACCTCGAAGGCCTTCACCGCGTACTGATCGTAAGCGGTGGCGAACACGATCTGCGGCAGCGGGACCTTCTTGTCCATCAGTTTCTTGATCACCGCGAAACCGTCAAGACCAGGCATTTGCACGTCGAGAAAGACCAGGTCGGGCGCGTGTTCCTTGATCAGGTTCACGGCTTCGACGCCATTTTTTCCCTGGGCGACCACCTGGATGTCGTCCACGGACTTCAGCAGGAAGGCAAGCTCGTCGCGCGCGAGCTGCTCATCGTCAACAATAACCGCGGACAGAGGCATGATCCCCCACAAGCAGCAAACTAACTAGAGCGTGTTTCATAAACGGTTCTTTGAAAGGGCGCGGCTTCCGCCGCGCCGCTCTGGGCCGCAACTGATGCGGCTTTAGCCGCTGGGGGCTAACGATGTATAGCTCGAATACCCTTTATGAAACAATCTCTAGTATATCGCGGCGGAATAAAGAATGAAGAAGTCAGCATGCAGAATGGCGTTCTGCATTCCTCATTCCGCATTTTCCAGCGCCAGCGCCATGCCCATGCCGCCGCTGACGCACAGCGTGGCAATGCCGCGCTTGGCCCGCCGCTTCAGCATCTCGTGCAGCAGGGTCACGGTAATCCTGGCTCCGGTGCAGCCGATGGGATGTCCGAGGGCGATCGCTCCGCCGTTCACGTTGAGGCGCTCGCGCTCGAAATGCATTTCGCGGTCGCAGGCCAGCACCTGCGCGGCGAATGCTTCGTTCAGTTCGATGATGCTTGCGTCCGCCGTCGAGACGCCGAACTTGTCGCGTAACTTATTCAGCGCGGGCACCGGCCCGATCCCCATGTAACGCGGGTCCACGCCGGCGGAGGTAGCGCCGATGATTCGCGCCAGCGGCTTCAGGTTGTGCTGCTTCATGAAAGAACTGGAGGCGAGCACTACGGCGGCCGCGCCGTCGGTGATGCCGGAAGAATTTGCCGCGGTGATGGTTCCCGTCTTGGAGAACACCGGCGCAAGCTTGCCCATCTTCTCCAGGGTCGCGCCCAGGAACGGGTGCTCGTCGCGGGGGACCACCTGCGTGCCTTTCTTGCTCTCGATCGTGACCGGCGCAATTTCGTCGTTGAAGCGTCCGGCGTTGAGGGCGCGCTCGGCCCTGTGCTGCGAGCAGAGCGCGTACTGGTCCTGCTCCTCGCGCGAAATCTTGTATTTTTCCGCCAGCAACTCGGCGGTTTCGCCCATCACCATCTTCGCCATGGGACAGAAGAAGCCGTCGCGGTACATGCCGTCCACCACCTCGGTGTTGCCCATGCGCAAGCCCCAGCGCGCGCCCTCCAGGTAGTAGGGCAGGCGCGACATGGATTCCGTGCCGCCGGCGAGCACGCATTCCATGTTGCCGTGGACAATCTCCTGCCAGCCCAAGGCGATGCTTTTCATGCCTGACGCGCAGGCCTGGTTGACGGTGTAGGCCGGGACTGTTTCCGGCACGCCGCTGCGGACGGAAATCTGGCGCGCGGGATTGGGGCCGCCCCCGGCTTGGCGCCCGTTGCCGAAGATCGTTTCCTCTACCTGGTCGGGGCCCACGCCGGCGCGCTCCAGCGCGGCCTTGGCGGCGACCACGCCCAAGTCGGCAGCGGTCAGCGATGCCAGCGAGCCGCCGAATTTCCCGATCGGAGTGCGCACCGCGGAGAGAATGAATACGTCGCTCACGTTTTTAGTCTAGCAGCAAATAGCGTTCAGCTATCAGCTCCTAGCCTTGCCGGTTTGGCTGATAGCTGATAGCTGAGAGCTGAAAGCTTTTCAACTGCTAGACTCTACGCATGGCCGTGCTCTACGGCATCAACGCGGTCGGCGAGGCGCTGAAGTCGCGCGGGCGCAGCTTCGAGTACGTGGCGGTGGCCCGCGAGCGGCATGACCAGCGCGTGCAGCGCATCATCGCCGAATGCCGCGCCCATGGCATCGCCGTCCGTTCGACGCCGCGGCAGGACCTGGACCGGTTGGCCGCCACGCAGTCCCACCAGGGCGTGGTGGCGGTGACCTCGGAAAAAGATTACTCCGATGCCGACGACCTGCTGGCGCAGCGCCGCTCCGGCTATGCCTTCCTCGTCGTGCTCGATGGCGTGGAGGACCCGCACAACCTGGGCGCGATTATCCGCACCGCCGATGCCGCCGGCGCCGACGGCATCGTGATTCCCGAACGCCGCGCCGCGGGCGTCACCGGAACCGTGGCCAAGGCTTCGGCCGGCGCCACCGAACACATGCCGATCGCCCGGGTCACCAACATCAGCCGCACGCTTGACGAGTTGAAGCGTAAGAACGTTTGGACCGTCGGCCTGGATGAACGGGGCGACCGGTCGTACGACGACGTCGACTACAACATGGATTGCGCGCTGGTGCTGGGCGCCGAAGGCAAGGGCTTGCACGAGCACGTGCGTCAGCACTGCGATTTCGTGGTTCGCGTCCCGATGCTTGGGCAAGTGCCGTCGCTCAATGTCTCCGTGGCCGCGGGCATCGTGATGTACGAGGTCGCTCGCCAACGCAGAAAAGCACCGACCACGAAGGCCACCAAGGACACGAAGGCATGAAGTTGTCGTTGCAGGTCCTTTGTGTCCTTTGTGTCCTTTGTGGTTGCGCTTTCTGCGTCGATCGCACGGCCTTCACCTTCACCAATTACGACCTGGAAGTCCGCATCGATCCGCAGGGGCACGCGATTGCCGCGCGCGGCAAGATACGCCTGCGCAACGATTCCAACGCCCCGCAGCGCGACTTGACACTGCAGATCTCGTCGTCACTCGGCTGGCGGCTGATCGAGTTGAACGGCAAACCGCTGCCGTATGTCGCCGACGCGTACACCACCGACATCGATCACACCGGCGCCGTGACCGAAGCGGTGGTCACGCTACCCTCGGCGGTGCCTCCCAAGGGAACTGTGGAACTGGAGGTCGGCTATGCGGGCGAGATCGCGCAGAACGCCACCCGGCTCACCCGCATCGGAATGCCGGCCGCCGCCGCCGCCCACAATGATTGGGACCAGGTATCGGAGCCGATTACGGCGGTGCGGGGCATCGGGTACGTCGCCTGGTACCCGGCCTCGCTGCCGGCGGCCAGTATGTCCGACAACTCGCTGTTTGCCGCCCTCGATGAGTGGAAACGATCGCAGCACGATACAACCATGCGGGTGAACTTCTGCTGGGTGGGCGAAAGCAACCTGACCACGGTCGCCAATGGCACCGCAGAAGGGGTCACGCGGCACGCCTTGGGCGCGGGCGAAGATGCCGCGACCAACATGGGCTGCTCGCTGTACGTCTTCGCCCCGGTGGCGGACACGGTGCCGACGTTTGCCATCGCGGAATATACCGCCCTCACCCGGCCTTCGATCAACGTCTATCATCTGCCGGAACAAGGCCCGGCGGCGCAGGAATACGCGTTGGCGGCGGAGAAGGTGTTGCCCTTCGAGAGTGAGTGGTTTGGCGCGCCGCGCACGAAGGTCCAGGTAGTGCAGCTTCCGAATATAGGCGACCTGCCCTTTGAAAGCGGGCCGCTGCTGTTTACCCCGCTGGAGTTGACCGATCGCAACGGCATCCAGCTCCGCATGGTCCACCAACTGGTGCATGCATCGTTCCGCTCGCCGCGGCCCTGGATCGAGGAAGGCGCAGCGCACTTCGCGCAGGCATTGCAGCGCGAGCAACAGAACGGCCGGGGGGCTGCCCTCGCCTACATGCAGACTTTGCTGCCCCCGCTGCAGCAGGCGGAAGCTGCGACGCAGAACTCTCCGACCCAGGCCGCCGGTTCGCCGACTCGTGCTCCTGGCCTGGTCAACTCTACTGACCCGGTCATGTACCGCGTCAAGGCGATGTACGTCTGGTGGATGCTGCGCGACATGGTCGGCGACCCCGTTCTGCAGCAGGCATTCAGGAAGTACCGGCCGGGGGACGACAAGGATACGGCGTACATGCCGCGTCTGGTGGAGCAGGGGGCAAAGCGCGACTTGGAATGGTTTTTTGACGATTGGCTCTATCGCGATCGTGGGCTTCCGGATTTTCACGTGGATTCCATCTTCCCGCGCGCCACGCTGAACGGGACGTACGTGGTCACGGTCACGGTTGCCAATGACGGCGCGTCGGGGGCGGAGGTGCCGGTATTCGTTCGTGCCGAAGGCGGCGAGCGTACCCGGCGCGTGCTGGTGAAGGGGAAGAGTAAGGGCGTGGAGCGCGTCGAGGTGCCCACCGCGCCCACCGAGGCATCGGTCAACGACGGCAGCGTGCCGGAATCGAATACGAAGAACAATTCGCTGGCCGTCGCGCCGAAATAGGTATTAGCCATTAGCAATTAGCAATTAGCAGTTAGCCAGGCGCGATTCAAAGCTATTGCCAACTGTTGTTCACGAGCTAATCGCTAATTGCTAATCGCTTTGGCTAGAATCACGCTTTCTGCGGAGGTCTCTTTGGCCTACATCCAGTTTCTCGGCGCCGCGGGCGTGGTCACCGGATCCAAGCACCTGATCAACACCGCGCAAAACGGCAGCAGCGGATTCCAGGTGCTGATCGATTGCGGGCTCTTCCAGGGACAGAAGGAATGGCGGGAGCGTAACTGGCATGCGCCGCCGATCCCGGTGCATGAAATCGATGCTGTCATCCTGACGCATGCGCACCTCGACCACTCCGGCTGGATTCCGCGCCTGGTGAAACTGGGATTCACCGGGCCCATCTATGCCACCCCGGCGACCATTGATTTGTGCTCCATCCTCCTGCCCGATTCCGGACACCTGCAGGAAGAAGACGCGGCCTTCCACAACAAGCGCAAGTCCTCCAAGCACAAGCCGGCGCTGCCGCTGTACACCGCGCAGGAGGCGGAAGACTGCATGAAGTATTTCCGCCCGGTGGATTTCGGCAACGCCCAGCAGTTGCAGCCCGGCTTCGGATTTCGCTTCGTCAGCGCGGCGCACATCGTGGGGTCTTCCATGGTTGAGATCACGCTTGACGGCCGGCGGCTGTTGTTTACCGGCGATATCGGCCGCGTGCGCGACTCCGTCATCGCTCCCGGTCGCGTGGTTCACTCCGGTCCCACCGAGGGCGAGACCGCCGACTTGCTGGTGATGGAATCAACTTACGGCAATCGCTTGCATCCCCACACGGATCCGCGTCCGGAGTTGGCGCGCCGAGTGCGCGAAACCGTCGAGCGCGGCGGCTGCGTCATCGTGCCCGCATTCGCCGTCGAGCGCACGCAGAAGCTGCTGTTCATGTTGAAGGAGCTGATGGAGTCAGGCCAGGTTCCGCGCGTCCCGGTCCACACCGACAGCCCCATGGCGATTCAGGCGGTCAACATTTTCCTCAAGCACACCGAGGAGTTCAGCGAAGAGACCCGGCAGCTGATCGCCCGCTACGGATCGCCGCTCGAGTGGAACGATTTTCACTTCGACCAGACCCCCGAGGAGTCCAAGAAGATCAACAACAGCCACTACCCGATGATCATCGTCTCCTCCAGCGGTATGGCGACCGGCGGCCGCATCCTGCACCACCTGTTGCAGCGCCTGCCCGATCCGCGGAACCTGGTGTTGTTCATCGGCTTCCAGTCGCCAGGAACGCGCGGCTTCAGTATCAAGAGCGGCGCGAAAGAGGTGAAGATGTACGGCGAGGTCGTTCCGGTGCGCGCCCAGGTGGAGGCGCTGGAGCAGTTCAGCGATCATGCCGACACCCCGGAGCTGCTGGAATGGCTGCACACCTTCAAGCAGGCGCCCGCGCAGACCTACCTGGTGCACGGCGAACCCGCGGCTTCAGCGGCCCTGCGCGACTCGATGACGAAGGAATTACGCTGGCGCGTTGACGTCGCGCAGTACATGGAGAAAGTCCCGGCGGGTGCGGGGCAGAGCGTTTAGTTCACGCAGGGCGCGATGCAGCGTGGTTGGTGAAGCTTACCAGCGCGTCCAGCTTGACGCGCGCGGCGCCGGAATCCAGCGAGAACGCGGCCCGCGGAATGCCTTCCCGGATCGTGTCCACCCGTCCGGCGGCCACCAGTGCCGCGGCGGCATTCAGCAGCACGACATCGCGCCGCGCCGATTCTTTCCCGTCGAGGATCTCCTGGATGATGGCGGCATTTTCCTGCACGTCGCCTCCGGAGATGGCCGACAGCGGCGCGCGCTGCAGGCCAAACTCTTCGGGCGTGACCTCGTACCCGCGCACGATGCCATCGCGCATCTCGGCCACTCGCGTCGGGCCGGTGATGGTGATCTCGTCGAGCCCATCGTTGCCGTGGACCACCAGCGCGCGCCGCAATCCCAGCATGGCCAGCGCCT
Source organism: Terriglobia bacterium (assembly GCA_963797035.1). GTDB lineage: Bacteria > Acidobacteriota > Terriglobia > Terriglobales > Acidobacteriaceae > JAIQGF01. Next base: position 696,646 of record CAWCOC010000010.1, on the reverse strand, counting down.
CCGCCAGTTTTTCCACCAGGTCGGCCGAGTAGACGCCGACCACCTGCGCCGACGCGTGTGCCGGATTGGTCAGCGGACCGAGCAAGTTGAAGACCGTGGGCAACTTCAGCTCGCGTCGCGCCGGATGCACGTACTTCATCGCGGAATGCATCGCCGGGGCGAATAGGAACGCGATTCCTACCTGCTCCAGGCAAGCCGCCACCCGCGCCGGAGGCAGCGTGATATTGACTCCCAGCGCCTCCACCACGTCGGCAGAGCCGCACTTCGAGGTGGCGCTGCGGTTGCCGTGCTTGGCCACGCGCACCCCCGCACCGGCGACACACAGCGCGGTCGCGGTCGAGATATTGAAAGTGCCGCTGGCATCGCCGCCGGTGCCGCAGGTGTCCACCAGGGCATCGCGTTCGGTGCCGCTGACGTCGATGGTGGAATCCTGCGTGATCGGAAGCGGCGTAGCGGCGGCGCGGATGGCCTCGGCGAAGCCGACGATCTCGTCCACCGTCTCGCCCTTCATGTGCAGCGCCACCAGCAGCGCGGCAATCTGCGCATCGCTGGCGCCGCCGGCCAGCACTTCGCTCATCACGCTGTGCGCGTCCTGCCGCGACAGTGACTCGCGATGGTTGGCGATGCGGTGGATGGCTTCCAAAATCATTGGAAGCAAATTATCACAAACATCACAGCGCCAGAGGCGCGAACGCTGGTAGCCCAGGGCGCGAGCCCTGGGTATCCGCTCGGTGAACAGTGTGCCAAGTCCCGTCAGGGACGAGCGAGGAGTAATCGCGCCCGCCCGACAATCTTCAATCTTCTATTTTCGATCTTCAATTCCTATAATCCGCCTGCCCGCAAGCTCCCATGCATCGGAAAGCCTCCGAAAACCCATTCCGGTGACAACCGGCAACGCCGTAATTCCGTTTACGCATTGCGCCGAGTTTTATACAATCACCAGTTTCGCCTTATCTCATAAACTCGATGTACAGCGGATTCCTGTTATGAAAATCCACGAGTACCAGGCAAAAGCAATTCTGGCGAAGTATGGCGTCGCGGTACCGCGCGGCGAGATGGCCACCACCGTCCAGGAAGCGCAGGAGGTCGCTCGCCGGCTCATCTCGGCGGGCGCGCAGGGCGTCGTGGTCAAGGCGCAGATCCACGCCGGCGGACGCGGCAAGGGCGGAGGCGTCAAGATCGCCAAGTCGGTGGAGGAAGCCGGCGAGCTGGCCACGAAGATGCTCGGTATGACGCTGGTGACCCACCAGACCGGCCCGGAAGGTCGCGTCGTGCGGCGGTTGCTGGTGGAGGAGACTCTGCCCATCGACCGCGAGCTCTACCTCAGCATGCTGCTGGACCGTGAAGAGGCCAAAGTGCTGGTGATGGCCTCGCAGGCCGGCGGCATGGAAATCGAGCAGGTTGCCGCCGAGCACCCGGAGCAGATTCTCAAGGAACACATTGAGCCCGCCGTGGGCCTGGCGCAGTATCAGGCGCGCAAGCTCGCCTTCGGCCTCGGCCTGGATGGCAAGCTGGTCAACCAGGCGGTCGGCTTCCTGGGCGGCTTGTACCGGGCGTACCTCGAAACCGACGCGTCGCTGGTGGAGATCAATCCGCTGATCACCACCAAGGATGGGCGGCTGATCGCGCTCGACGCCAAGGTCAACTTCGACGACAACGCGCTTTTCCGCCACCAGGAAATTCGCGATCTGCGCGACCTCACCGAAGAAGACCCGCTGGAAGTGGAAGCCAGCAAGTACGGGCTCAACTACATCAAGCTCGATGGCACCGTGGGCTGCATGGTCAACGGCGCCGGGCTGGCGATGGCCACCATGGACATCATCAAGTACGCCGGCGGCATGCCGGCGAACTTCCTCGACGTCGGCGGCGGCGCCAACGAAGAGCAGGTGACGCACGCCTTCGAAATCCTGCTCAGCGACAAGAACGTCCGCGCCGTGCTGATCAACATTTTCGGCGGCATCCTGCGCGTCGACACCCTCGCCAACGGCGTGGTGGAGGCGGCCCGCAAAATGAACATCCAGCTTCCCATCGTGCTCCGCCTGGAGGGCACCAACGTCGAGCAGGGGCGGCAGATTCTGAAGCAGAGCGGATTGAATTTTATCGTCGCCGAAACCATGAAGGACGCGGCCGAGAAGGTAGTCGCAGCCGCAGGCAGGTAAACCCGGTTTTTGAAAGGGCACGGCTTCAGCCGTGCCGAACAGCGGTCACTGAAGGGCTGGCTTTAGCCGCTGAGGGTTGGCACGATTTGAAAATAAATCCAACCCGAACTAGTACGACCATCTGGATATATGGCGCCTCGGCGATAGGGGCGTTTGTATTGATAGCTGTTGCTCCGGCGTGGTGGAGCAAGCCGGGTTTGATTGCGCGCATCGCGGGTGTGACTTGGGCAATTCTGTTTGCAGTTAGTCTGATCGCCATCATTCCAGCTTGGGTGCTGGTTATCATCGCTGTCATTCGGCGAAAGTGGTCACTCAGGAATGCAGCGCTGATGTGGAGCTTAGTATTGCTAGCAACTGGTGCTCTTGCGTATAACTTCCACGTGATTGCAGGTGCATAATTTGTGATTTGCTGAAAGCTGATAGCTGACAGCTGAGAGCTGACAATGAGCATACTGATCGATAAGAAAACCAAAGTCCTGGTCCAGGGCCTCACCGGCAAGGAAGGCACGTTCCACGCCAAGGCCTGCGCCGAGTACGGCACCAAAATCGTGGGTGGGGTCACGCCCGGCAAAGGCGGCGCCACGCACGAGGGCTGGCCGATCTTCAACACCGTGCAGGAAGCGGTGGACAAAACCGGCGCCGACGCCTCCGTCATCTTCGTTCCTCCGCCCTTTGCGGCCGACGCCATCATGGAGGCCGCCGACGCCGAGATCGAACTCATTGTCTGCATCACCGAGGGCGTGCCCACCAACGACATGCTGCGCGTCTGGGAATTCCTGCAGACGCGGCGCTCGCGGCTCATCGGCCCGAACTGCCCAGGCATCATCTCGCCGGGCAAGTGCAAGATCGGCATCATGCCCGGGCATATCCATCGCGAAGGCCCCGTCGGCATCGTCTCCCGCTCCGGGACCCTCACCTACGAAGCCGTCTACCAGCTCACGCAGCGCGGCGTGGGACAGAGCACCGCCATCGGCATCGGCGGCGATCCCATCATCGGCACCAACTTCGTGGACGCGCTCGAACTGTTCAACCGCGATCCCCAGACCGAGGCGATTGTCATGATCGGCGAAATCGGCGGCAATGCCGAGGAAACCGCCGCCCAGTACATCCGCTCGCACGTCAAGAAGCCGGTGGTTTCGTTCATCGCCGGGCAGACCGCGCCTCCGGGACGCCGCATGGGCCACGCCGGCGCCATCATCTCCGGCGGACACGGCACCGCGGCGGAAAAGATTCGCGCCCTGGAAGCGGCCGGCATCAAGGTCGCAAGATCACCGGCCGACATCGGCGATGCCGTGCTTTCGGTCATCGGCGCGGCCGCGCGCGCCTAATTGGCGAGTTGCGATTTCTGAGGTCTGAGTTTCTGCATGGCGCGGATTTCGGGATGCACCGTGGCTGCCGTAATATGCGCTAACCGATATGCCCTAACTACTAACTCCTAACTACCAACTACTGGAAAAGAAATGAAGACACTACAACGCACTCTTGCCATCGTGAAGCCGGACGCGGTCTCCAAGCACGCTACCGGCGACATCCTCGCCACCATTGAGAAGCACGGTTTCCGCATCATCGGGATGAAGACGCTGCACATTTCGAAAGACGAAGCGCAAGGCTTTTACGCGGTACATGCCGACAAGCCGTTCTTCGATTCGCTCACTACGTTCATGTCGAGCGGGCCGATCGTGGTGATCGCCTTGGAGAAGGAAGAAGCCATCAAGGCGTGGCGTGACCTGATGGGCCCGACCAACCCGGCGAACGCGACCGAAGGCACCATTCGCAAGAAGTGGGGCTCCTCGATCGAAACCAACGCCACCCACGGCTCCGACGCCGATGACACCGCCCGCTTCGAACTTTCGTATTTTTTTGCGGGATACGAACTGATCCACTAAGAGCTGTCAGTCGTCAGCTCTCAGCTATCGGTCGAACTGATCAACTGAGAGCTGATAGGGGTTTATTGACCAGTTCGCGTTGGCGGCAAGGACTTAGCGCACAGCGGGTCGGCAGGGATTTAGCGCGCGGAGCGCGCGGTAGAATGTGTAGCCCCCGGCGTGAGCCGGGGGTCAGGCTGCCTTATGCCCCTCATCCAAATCACGCTCCTCAAGGGCCGCACCACGGAGCAGAAGCGCCGCATCGCCGAGCGCATCACCGAGGTCATGGTGGAAGAGGCGAAGTCGCCCCGTGACGGCATCGTCGTCACCTTCGTCGATGTCGAGCAGGACAGCTACGCCCGCGGCGGCGTGCTCATGGTTGATCGAAAGTAGAAGCCGGGTGTGTGGCACACGCGCCCTGTGGCACACGCACCCTCGCGTGTGCCATGAACGCTCTTCATTCGATGGGCAGGTAAAGTTCTCGCGTCACCGACTCCATCAGCTTTTCCAGGCCGTTGGTCACATTCTCCCGAAAGTACGGTGCGGCGCGATGGGCATCGAGCGCCTCCGCGTTGTCATACTGCTCATAAAGAAAAAAATGCCGCGGGTCCTTCGAGGATTGATGTCCCACGTACATCCGGCATCCCGGCTCGCGCCGCGAGAGTTCCTGCATTTTCTGGATGTAATGGCGTGCCTGCTCTTCTGAACTGTGGGTGGCGGTGAATTGCACCAGCAAAACCAGCATGATCGGCTCCGGGTCAGTGATTCTAAATGGCCGCGTCACTGTCCGCAAACCGTCCCCACGGGCACAGGGATTCCGCCCGTCCGCCAGAGCCGATAGCTGACAGCTGACAGCTGATAGCTAATTGCTAGCTCCCAGGACGCAGCTTGTCCAGCTCCGCCGCGAATTCCGCGGTCAGCATGGTCTGCTCGCGGCCGGGCCCGGTGGAAATCATGCCTACGCGGGCGCCACTTTCTTTCTCGATGAACGCCAGGTAGTCGCGCGCCTTGGCGGGAAGCTTGTCGTACACGTCGATGCCCTCGGTGGACTTGTGCCAGCCCGGCAGGGTCTCGTACACGCATTCGATCTTCTCGTACCCGGAAGCCTGCGCCGGAATCTCCGTGGTCTTCTTGCCGTTGATCCGGTAGGCGACGCACACCGGAATCTCCGCTTGCTCGTCCAGCACATCCAGTTTGGTCACCACCAGCCACGCGATGCCGTTGATCATCACCGAGTAGCGCAGCAGGGGAAGGTCGAGCCACCCGCAGCGCCGCGGACGTCCCGTCACCGCGCCATATTCGTTGCCTTTTTTGCGGATCGCGTCGCCGACGGCGTCATGCAGTTCGGTGGGGAACGGCCCTTCGCCCACTCGCGTGCAGTACGCCTTGGTTACGCCGATCACCGTCCCAATGGAGGTCGGGCCAACGCCGGTACCGGTGACCGCGCCGCCCGAGGTCGCGCTCGACGAGGTGACGAACGGATACGTCCCGTGGTCGATATCGAGCATGGTGCCCTGCGCGCCTTCGAACATCACCGCTTCGCCGCGCGCGATGGCCTGGTTGAGCAGCGCCGCCGTGTCGCAGACGAACGGGGCGATCTGCTTCGACGCCTGGGCATACTCGCGGAACATCTCTTCCGCGTCCAGCGGCTCGGAGTTGAACAGCGCGTGCGCGATCATGTTCTTCTCCCGGCACGCGTTCTCGATGTGCTTCTTCAGCAGTTCGAGATCCAGCAGGTCGACCACCCGCAGGCCGCGCCGTCCCATCTTGTCTTCGTAGGCCGGCCCGATGCCCCGCGACGTTGTCCCGATCTTCACCCGCCCGGGCGCGTTCTCCGCCGCCAGCTCGATCATGCGGTGGTAGGGCAGGATCACCTGCGCGCGGTTGCTGATGAAAAGGTTTCCGTCCACTGGCACGCCGGCGCCGCGCAGCGCGTCCACTTCCTTGAGCAACGCGAACGGGTCCAGCACCACGCCGTTGCCGATCACCGCGCGGCAGCCTTGCCGCAGGATCCCGCACGGCACCAGTTGCAGCACGAAGCGCTTGCCCTTGATGGTGACCGTGTGTCCGGCGTTGTGCCCGCCGGCATAGCGCGCCACCACGCTGAAGCGCGACGACAGCACGTCCACGATCTTGCCTTTGCCCTCGTCGCCCCACTGGGCGCCGACTACAACCGCTGTGTTGGGATGGTTCAAACCTCGGCCTCGCGCGCGGGGGAATGCGCACACTGACGGCGGCGCGATCGTACGGGCCTCAATTACAGGGATTCGCCAGCCGAAGGAGTGTACATAGAATCTTACCCTCTCCTGAAGCTGTGGGCAATCAGAGTGTCAGTCGCCCGTCAAGCAGCGCTCGATCAGGGCCAGGGATTCCGCCAGCGCTTGGCGGTACTCGGGAACCGGGTAGATTCTTGGCGGCTCCAGCCCGATTCGTTCCATCACGGTGTCAATCCAGGTGGGGTGCTCGGTATCGAGGTGCTGAGTCAGCGCCGAGATGGACCGCCATAATCGACCGCAGAACGCGCACGGCACAGCTCCTCGGGTCTTTACCTGGGCCATGCCTAAAGTATCGGTCAGAAGTGGCCGGAAGCATCCCGTAGCCTGTCACCCTTCTATGTGACCGCGGTCACAAGCCGGCTAACCGGCCGGGTGATGGCTCCAGCCCTCTCCCAACCCGGGTCACAGCCGGGTGCGGATGTATCCTGTTCCCGTGCCCGAACTGCCCGAGGTCGAAACCGTGGTCCGCGGGCTGCGCCACAGCGTGGTGGGCGACGCCATCGACGAAGTGTGGCTCAGCGGACGCAAGCAGCCGCTGAAATCGTCGCCCGCGGAAATCGCCGCCGTCCTCACCGGCGCCCGCATTTTTGGCCTGCGCCGCATGGGCAAGCACATTGTGATCGATCTGCATGTGGCGCGAGCGCCCTCGCCCGCGAGAAAGAAAGCAAGATCACCCGATCACCCGATCACCCGATCGTCCGATGGACCGATCAACCGATCCCCCGATGGCCCCATCCCATCACCCGATTCCCATTTCATCGTCCACCTCGGCATGACCGGCCGCTTGCTGGTCGTCGCGCCGGAGGAGCCGCTGCCCAAGCACACTCACCTGGTCGCGCGCCTGCGATCGGGCAGGGAACTGCGCTTTATCGATCCCCGCATGTTCGGCAAACTGGCGGTGGCGCGCGAGCCCTTCGAGACCGTGGGCGCCGAACCGCTGGACATCAGCTTCGAACGGTTCGCAGGCCTGTTCCGCAGGCGCAAGACACCGATCAAGAGCGCGCTGCTCAATCAGAAGCTGCTGCGCGGCATCGGCAACATCTATGCCGACGAGGCGCTCTCCCGCGCCGCCATTCGTCCTCGCCGGCGCGCCGCCACCCTCACGCGCGTCGAGCTTGAGCGCTTGTATCGGTCCGTGCAGCAGGTGCTCAAGGAGGCAATCGCCGCCGGCGGCTCTTCGGTTTCCGATTACGTCGACTCGGCCGGCCAGCCCGGTTTTTTTCAGTTTCAGCATCGCGTTTACGGGCGCGAAGGCGAGCCTTGCCTGGCTTGCCGCGCCCCTATCAAGCGCGTCATCATCGCCGGCCGCAGCAGCCACTACTGCCCGAAATGCCAGAAGTAGCTCTTAGCTCTTAGCTATTGGCTTGATCCGCGTCGACACAACCAGCAAATTCCCACGACAGCATTGTCACGGCTCACGCAAAGCAAGCTAAAAGCTAAGAGCTAAAAGCTAAAAGCTACGAGCTGTTTTACAATGCCAGCCATGTCTGCTTTTGCTATCGGAGTGGATCTGGGCGGTACCAACCTTCGCATCGCCGCCGTCGACGAGCAGGGCGCAATGCTGGAAAAAGTCACCCTGGGCACGCAGGTTGCGCGCGGCCGCGATTTCGTTATTTCCGAAATGTGCGACGCTATCCTCTCGCTGTCGGCCAAGTTCAGCCGCAGTGGGCGCATGATCGGCGCCGGCATCGGCGTTCCTGGAATCATCGACCGCCGCACCGGGATGTTGCGCGAGTCGCCCAATCTGCCCGGCTGGGACAATTACCCCGTCCGCGACGAGATCGAACGGCGTCTGGCCGCGCCCGTGACCCTGGAAAATGACGCCAATGCCGCCGCCTTCGGCGAGGCCTGGCTTGGCGCCGCGCGCGGCAAAGAATCCATGTGCATGATCACCCTGGGCACTGGGGTCGGAGGCGGCCTGGTGCTGAACGGCGAGATCTGGCACGGCATGACCGGCATGGCGGGCGAGGTCGGCCATACCACCATCGACCCCAACGGCCCGCCCTGTAAGTGCGGCAACATCGGCTGCGCCGAGCAATATGCCTCCGCCACCGCCATCATGCGCATGGCCGGGGAGGCCATCCAGAACGGGCGTGCCCCGCAGTTGCATCGCGCCGCCAGCGCGTCCGATGTCGAATTCAGCGCGAAGGTGGTGTACAACCTGGCCGTCCAGGGTGACCAACCCTCGCGCGATATCTTCCGTCGCGTCGGCTGGGCCCTCGGCATCCTGTTGGCCGACCTGGTCAACATCCTCAACTTGAATATGTACGTCATTGGTGGCGGCGTGGCAGCAGCGTGGAGCGTCTTCAGCCCCGCGATGTTTGAGCAGGTGCGCAAGCGCTCCATGGTGTACGCGGCCACCGCGCCGGCGGAACACGTGACTCCGCCCGCTGGCGCCTCCGCCGAAGTTTCCACCGCGACCACGGGTGAGCCGACCATCATCACCCAGGCGCTCCTGGGCAGCGATGCCGGCCTGTACGGCGCCGCGCGTCTGCCCATGGTGGAGCGCGACCGGAGCACGCCAGCGGGTGAGGCCAAGGACAAGGAGAAGGACCAGCGCAAGTTGGCCTGATTTTGCCAACGCTGCCGACGCGAGACCGACCCATGGCCAAGAAAAATGATGTTGCCGACGACGCAAGAATCCTGATTCAAACCTCCGCCAATCTCCGCCGCCAGGCTGAGGACCTGATGCGCGAATCCCAGCGCCTGCGCGAGGTTGCCCACAAGCTGCGCGAGAAGCGCCGCCGCTCTTCTCGTCGGAAGCCTCAATAGCTCTGCGCTGCCCGCCGTTGCCGCCGCATCTATTCCTGGTGAGGAGGAGCACGAATGAAAGCCACTAATCCCGCCGACCCTGCCAGGAGAAACTTGATTTTCCGCGCGCCCGTCTATGCCGCCGCCATCGCCGTCGGCGCGAGTTTTCCGCTTCTGGCCGATGAGAAGAAGAGCGCGGGGAAGAGTGAAGAAGACGACGTCTCAACCAATGAAGACCTGATGCGGGAGCACGGCGTGCTGAAGCGGGTGCTGCTTGTTTACGGCGAAATCATCCGCCGCATCCGCGCCAACCAGGAGTTCCCGCCGCAAGCGGTGACCGATTCCGCCAACATCATCCGCAAGTTCATCGAGGAGTATCACGAGAAGCTGGAGGAGAACTACCTGTTTCCGCGCTTCCGCAAAGCCGGCAAGCTGGTGGACTTGGTGGACATCCTGCAAACCCAGCATCAGGCAGGACGCCGGGTTACCGATCGCGTGTTGGTCACCGTGCCCTCGCTCAAGACGAAGGAGGAACGCGATAAGCTGGCCGGCGATCTCCACGCTTTCATTCGCATGTATGCTCCGCATGAGGCGCGCGAGGACACGGTGCTGTTTCCCGCGCTGCACCAGGTGGTCTCGCGCAGCGAATACGACACGCTGGGCGAGAAGTTCGACAAGATTGAGCGGCAGACCTTCGGCGGCGACGGCTTTGATATTTACGTGGACAAGATCGCGGCCATCGAAAAGCAGCTCGGCATCTACGACCTGGCGCAGTTCACGCCGCGATAGCACTGATTGGCTGAGAGACGGTTTTAGTCTGCCGTGACCGCCGCCTTGTCCATCACCTTCTTCAGCGCCGCCACGCACCTCCGGTTTTGTTCCGGCGTGCCCACCGTGATGCGGATGGCCTGCGGCGCGCCCCATTTCCCGGTCAACGGGCGGATGATGATGCCCTCGTCCTGCAGGCGCTTGCCCAGTGCGGCGGCGTCTTCGCCCACCTCGACGTAAAGGAAGTTCGCCCACGTCGGCACCACGCGCAATCCCATCTCCCCGAGCTTCTTTGCCAGGGACTCGGCGCCGGCGGCGTTGTTCTGGAGGGTCTTGCGGATGTGTTCTTCATCCTCCATGGCGGCCAGCGCGCCCGCTTCGGCAACATTGGCGACTGAGAACACAGTTCGCATGCGGGCAAAAAACGAGATCTGCTTCGCCGGTGCGATGCCGTAGCCGATGCGCGCTCCCGCCAGGCCGTGCGCCTTGGAGAAGGTGCGCAGCACCACGATATTGCGTCCCTCGTGTACGTACTGCATGGAATGCGAGTACTCCACGCCGCGCTGCCGCGCGAAGTATTCCGCAAAGTCGGAATAGGCTTCGTCCAGCACTACGCAGACCTGCTCCGGCACCTGCTCCATGAAGCGGTCCAGTTCGGCTGGCGCCAGCAGCGTTCCCGTGGGATTGTTGGGGTTCGCGATGAACACGATGCGTGTTTCCGGGTCGATGGTCGCCAGGATCTGTTCCAGATCGAAGCTGTCGCCGCGCATCGGCACAGTGATCAATCGTCCGCCCGGCGCTTCGGTCGCGACCGGGTACACGATGAAGGATCGCTCGCTGGTCACGGCGTTCAACCCCGGCGCCAGCAGCGTACGGCCGATGATGGTGAGAAACGAAGTCGAACCCGCGGTCACCAGCACGTTTTCCGTCCCCACGCCGTGGCGCTTGGCCAGGTGTTGCCGCAGCGACGTCACCTCGTTGTCGGGATACAGGTTCACTTCCTCTGCCGCGCGCCGCATCGCCTCCACTGCCAGCGGCGACGGGCCGAACGGGTTCTCGTTGGACGCCATCTTGATGCAACGCACGCCGCTCTCCCTCTCTGCCTGTTGGATGGGTTTGCCGGGAACGTAGCCGCCCAGGGCCCGTACGTGTTGCAGAACCAGCTTCTCGAAATCGCTCATGTCTCTCCGACTTCTACCACGACTGCGCTCCGCGAGCGCATCTGCCATCGAACGCGAACCGGGCCGGTTACTGTGCTTTTCGTCCATGGCCGGCGCGCTTTCCCGGCTGCCCCGAAATGGCGCCCGTGGCTGCGCCAGTCGGCCGGACCGCCGCCTTCAGCCGCGCAACTTCCACCGGCGTCAGCGGCCGGAACTTCCCGGTCTCCACATCCAGCTCCAGCGGCCCGTAGCGCACTCGCTTGATCTTCTCCACATCGTGTCCCACCTGCTTGAACATACGCCGGATCTGCCGGTTGCGGCCTTCGATCAGCGTCACCTCGTACCACGGATTGGCCGCTTCCTTCAGCAGGCGGATCTTCGCCGGCGCCGTCTTCACGCCCTTGTCACGCGTTCGACCGCGCGGTGGCCCAATCCTTGTCGCGGCGCCTTTGGCAGCGGCGGCTTGGGACTTTTCATCACGCCTGAAGCGACGTTCCGGACCAAGCATGATCCCCTTGCGCAGCTTCTCGATTGCCTCCTCGGGCGGAGTACCGCTCACCTTCACCAGGTAAGTCTTGGGCACCTTGGACGAGGCGTGCATCAGCCGCGCCACCAGCTCGCCGTCGTTGGTCATCAGCAGCAGGCCTTCGCTCAGGTAATCCAGCCGCCCGACCGGATACACGCGAGCGCCTACGCCGCGCACCAGGTTCATTACCGTAGGCCGCCCTTCCGGGTCGGTGACGGTCGTCACGTACCCCTTGGGCTTGTTCAAAATGAAATAGACGTGGCGCTCGGGACCGCGCAGCAATTTGCCGTCGACGCGAATGTGATCCTGCTCCGGGTCGGCTTTGCTGCCCAGCGTGGACACGGTCTGGCCGTTCACCGACACGCGTCCCGAAGTGATTAGCTCCTCGGCCTTGCGGCGCGACGCGATCCCGGCCGCGGCAATGATCTTCTGCAGTCGTTCAGCAGCCATGCTGACCATTAGATGAGTTTTGCGTCCGCCCGTCCAGCAAAACGGCGGAAGAAGGGTTTTTCGATTCCCGCCAAAAAGGGGTTTTTCCGTTTCCGTCAAGAAGGAGTTTCCGATTTCGGCTAAGACGGAATTTTCGATTTCGTTTAAGAAGGGATTTCGATTTCCGCCAAGAAGGAAATTTTTCGATTTCCGTTCTGTTAGCCCCGCAGGGGCGAACGCTGGTAGCCCAGGGCGACAGCCCTGGGTAAACGTACAACAACAAACACCGAGTCCCGTAGGGACGACACGAGGAATTCAAGGCTCGACAGTCCCGCAGGGACGACCGCTGGTAGCACAGTACGGCAGGAAACATGCGCGCCTCGCCCCCGAGTCCCGCAGGGACGGCAGCCCATAACCCGGCACGTGAGTGCCGGGAAACGCCGCAACCAAAAATCCCCGAGTCCCGTAGGGACGACACGTTATGAGTGATTGAAATCAGCCGCCGGTGTGGCAGGGTGTTCCTGCTCCGGTTCCACCTGCACATTGGGCGCCGGCTCACGCGAGTCTGCGACCGGCTCCTCGGGCGCTGCCGGCTGGAACAGATTTTCCTGCCCCTCGTTTGCCAGCTTTTCGAATTCTTCCAGGCTAGGCAGCTCGCCAACGTCCTTCAATCCGAAGCGCAGCAGGAAGTCCTTGCTCGTCTTGTACAGGATAGGCCGCCCCACCACCTGCTTGCGCCCGGCGGTGGTGATCAGCTTGCGGTCGAGCAGCGTGGCCAGCACGCCGCTGGAATCCACGCCGCGAATTTCGGAAATCTCCGGCGCGGTCACCGGCTGCTTGTAGGCGATCACCGCCAGCGTCTCCAGCGCAGGCAACGACAGGCGCACCGGCGGCTTCAGGTTCTTAGCGAAATGCCTCACTACGTCGTGATGCTCGGGCTTGGTGCCCATGCGGTATCCGCCCGCAACCTGGCGGATTTCCATCCCGCGATCGGCGTTGGCGTAATCGCCGGTCAATTCCTCGATCGCCGCTCGCACCCGCTTCTTGATCTCGGCATCGAGCGCGCCGCCTTCCAGAGCGGTGTCACCGGCCGAGATTTCCGCCGCGACCGTGTCCTTCAGCACCAGCGCCATCTGCTCCACCGTCACCGGCTCTTCCGCCGCGTAGATGATGGCTTCGATTTGTCCCTTAATAGCCATTAGCTCTTAGCTCTTAGCTTTTAGCCATTGGCATTCAGCCAGTGGCAATCAGCTTAATCGACCTCTTACGAGACGCACTCCGTCAGGCGTGACGTAGTAATAAAACTCGCGGACGCGATCACGGTTCCAGTCCACAATAGTGGCGTACGGCTGAGTCGACGAGAGCACGTATGCCTTGGCCAAACCTGTCGTGACGATGTGATCGAGAGCCTTCAATATCTCCGATCTGCGGACGGTCACGCCATCTTGCTTCGACATCCGCCGAACTTCCTTAAGTATCATGAGCCACGATTCGTAATCATCGGCTATGACGTTGAGGACGTAATCCTCGACGGTCCAACCGTTTGTTGCATTATTTCCAATCATCGCGCATCGCCGCCGCGCCACCCTCGCCAAACACGGTATCGAACATTGTATTTTTCTTCACGATGATATCGGAGAATACTTTGTCCTGGCGCAGCAGGATGGCCTGCAGCCGCACCATCTCCAGCAGCGCCAGAAAGGCGCAGATCAGCACCTGCCGCGATTGCATGGTGCTCAACACTTGCTTCAGGCGCACCGGGCGCTCTTCCAGGCTCAGCCGCCGCCGGAAGAAATCCATCATCTGCGCCACCGTCACCCGCTCCTCGTCCACCTCGATGATCGGCCGGGTTTTCGCCCTCTCCACGATCTGCTGGAACACCTTTACCAGGTCCACCACGTCGGCGGCCAGCTCCGGCTCCGCTCCCGCATCGTCCTTGAACTCTTTCAGCGCCGGGTTCGACCACACCGCGTCTTCGATCTGCGATTTCTGCAGCAGCATCTGCGCCGCGGTCTTGAAGCGTTCGTGCTCCAGCAGCCGGTTCACCAGCTCCGTGCGCGGGTCTTCCTGCTGATCTTCCGCCCGCGAGGGATCGCGCGGCAGCAGCATGCGCGACTTGATCTGGATGAGCACCGATGCCATGTAGATGAACTCCGCCGCCACGTTCACGTCGAGCTGCTTGATCCGCTCCACATACGTCAGGTACTGCGCCGTGATCTGCGCGATCGGAATGTCGTAGATGTCGATGTCCTGCTTGCGGATCAGGTCGAGCAGCAGGTCCAGCGGCCCGTCGTACACCGTCCCCACCGACACCGCGAACGGAGACTCGGTCTCGCTCTGCTGCTTCGCGAATTGTGGCGTCTCTGCCATTCCTGGGGTTTTTCTTACGTACGAAGTACACGAAGGATCACGAAGGTCCTTGGTGTTACTTCGTGGCCTTCGTGGTTGATGCTTTCGATTCCGCTTGCTGGGCAGGCGGCTCGTAGTCGCGCGTCAGCCCCATCGACTGCCGCACGTCGCTCATTGTGGCATCGCAGATCTTGCGTGCCTTCGCGCCGCCGGCTTCAATCACGTCCCAGGCCAGCCTGGGGTTCTCCTCGTATTTCTTCCGTCGCTCCTGCATTGGCGCCAGCACGCTGACCAGCGAATTGGCCGCCCAGGTCTTGCACTCGATGCACCCGATCCCCGCCGAGCGGCAGCCGGCGTATACCTTCTCCAGCGTCGCCGGATCGCTGAAAATCTTGTGCAAATCACCCACCGGGCAAACGTCCGGGTTCCCAGGATCGCTGCGCCGCACCCGCGCCGGGTCGGTCACCATGGTCTTCAGCTTTTCCCGTACCACCGGCTCGGGATCGGTCAGCATGACGGTGTTCCCGTACGACTTCGACATCTTGCGCCCGTCGGTGCCCGGCAGCTTCGGCGTGGGCGTCAGCAGCGGCTGCGGCTCAGGGAAGACGTAGCTGCGCTTGCCGCCATAAAACATGTTGAAGCGCCGCGCGATCTCCCGCGTCAGCTCCACGTGCGGCACCTGGTCCTCGCCCACCGGAACGTAGTCCGCCTTGTAGATCAGGATGTCGGCCGACTGCAGCACCGGGTAGCCGAGAAATCCGTAGGTCCCCAGGTCCTTTTCCTTGATGTTGTCGCGCTGTTCCTTGTAGGTGGGCACGCGCTCCAGCCAGCCCAGCGGCGTGATCATGGAGAGCAGCAGGTGCAGTTCGGCGTGCTGCGGTACATGCGACTGGATGAACATGGTGGAGCGCTCCGGATCCAGCCCGGCCGCCAGCCAGTCCAGCAGCACCTCCATCGAGTTTTGCTTGATGCCGGAAGTGTCGGCGTAGTCGGTGGTCAGGGCATGCCAGTCGGCGACGAAAAAGAAGCAGTCGTAGCCGTCCTGCAGCTTCACCCAGTTGTCCAGCGCCCCCACGAAGTTTCCCAGGTGGAGTTTGCCGGTGGAGCGCATGCCGCTCAGTACGCGCGGTTTTTTCAGGGTGCGGTCCGCCATCAGATACCCGACAGAAGATAACCGAAGAACTTGATGAAGGGATACTCAAAAGCGCGGATCACCGGCCCACCCATGAAAAACAGCAGCAGGATGCCCACGTACCCGACCATGTCGTAGACCCGCCGGCTCGCTTCCGGCAGCATATGCCGGAACACGTGGCTGCCGTCCAGCGGCGGCACGGGAATCAGGTTGAACGCCGCCAGCAAAATGTTGACGCTGATAAACGCGTAGCAGAGCAGCGCGATCGGCTGCGCGATCGAATCCGGCCCCGCGTTTCCCGCCACGCGCGCCACCACGAACAGGACCACCACCGCGATCACCCCTAGCAGGATGTTGCTCACCGGCCCGGCGAGGGAAACCAGGATGTCGTCTTTGATCTGGTGCCGCAGGTTATGCGGATCCACCGGAGTGGGCTTGGCCCAGCCAATGAAGCCGATCCCGGAATACAGCCCGATCAGCGGCACCAGGATCGTGCCGATCGGGTCTACGTGCTTGATGGGATTCAGCGAAATTCGCCCTAGCATCCGCGCCGTCGGATCGCCGCACTGGTTTGCCGTCCACGCGTGCGCCGACTCGTGCACGCAGATGGCGAACACGAAGGCGATCACCTGGTACAGGATTTCGACGTGCGAACGTGTCATGCGGGCACTGCTTCGATGGTATCACGCGGCCCGGGCTGGACCCTGAATGCGCTCAGTCCGGAAATCCCTGGCGCGGCAAGCCGGGCGTGATCCTCAACGCGTTCTGGTAATAAATTTTCTTCAGCACCGTGTCCGGCAGTTGCAGCCCGTAGAGCTTCCAGAAGGCATGGTAGTCGCGATAGTAGTCGAAGTACTCGTCCCCGGTCTCAAACGTCCGCCAATAATACGGATACTCGTCGGGTTGAAAGCTGTCTTTCCCAAACAGGATCCGGTCCTGGTACTTGAGAAAGAACTCGCGCGCCGTCCGCGGCTGTCGTCCCAGGTCATACAAGATGGCGGCGACCTCGGGATAGACATTCGGCAGCCGGTCCAACAACGCGCCCAACCGCGCCAGATCGTTGGCCTCCCATCCGAAATGCGCCAGGATGAACCGCGTGTTCGGATGCCGCGCGAACATCCGGTCCCGCTCCGCGATCAGCTCTTCGAACGAAGGAAACTTCGACCGGTCCTGGTAGCGCCGCCCGGGATAAAGCGCCAGTTCCAGCCAGCGTTCGTTGTGGTAATCGAGCGGCTCGAAAAACATCTCCGGATCGGCGGTATGGATCAACACCGGCACGTTCAGCCGCGCGCACGTCTCCCAGATCGGATCCAGCTCGGGATCATCCACTTTCAGTCGTGAGCCATCCGTCTTGTGATCGAACAGCCCGAGGTCCTTGAAGACCTTCAGCCCCTTGGCCCCTGCCTTGATGTCGGCTTCCAGCAGCTTCGCCGCCCGCTCCCCTGATCCGGGTCCTAGGTTGCTGAAATCGACGTTGGCAAACAGCACCATGCGATCGGGATAGGGACTGTTCTTAATTGCCTCCAGCCCCTGGCGCAGCCGGTCTCCCCAGCCTCCGCTCAGGTTCACGATCACCCGGATGTTCCGCTCGTCCATCGCTTTGACCACGCGCGCGTACATCTCCTGCGAAATCGGCGTGGGATGGTGGCTGTGAATGTCTACCACCGGGAACTTCGCCCGTGGCACCGGATGCGCCGGCACCACCAGCGTGGATTTTGGCTTGTACTCGCGGATGTTGGGCAGCGGCAGGTCGGGCTGGCGTCCCTCTGCCGGACGCGGCCGGATCTGCCCCGGCGCCTGGGCTTGCATTTGTCCCCAGGCGAAAAACAATGATGCCGCCGCCAGCAACAGGAACGCGGCGCTACGACTGACCCCTCGCACGGTCATCCACCCACCCTGGTTGTCATTCCGAGCGCAGCGAGGAATCTTGGTTTTTGCACGCACCACAACAAAACCCTGGATTCCTCGCTGCGCTCGGAAGGACAATCATCTTTTACAACCTGCTCTTGCGTCGCAGAGACGGGCTACTTGCCGTCCTTCCGCTCCACCGCTCTTTGCATCTCCGGTGGCGCGATGGTTTTCACTTTCACCGTCTTGGCCGGAATGCCAACCACGATGTGATATGGTTCCACGTTCTTCGAAACCACTGCCATCGATCCCACCAGCCCGTGCTCGCCAATCTTCACTCCCGCCAGCACGGTGGCGTGATACGTGATGCGCGCCTTGGGGCCGATCTCGGTCTTCACGTTGGCCACCAGCATGCTGTCGTTCAGGTCGTGCGAGTGCGAGTAGATGTTGGCGTAATCGGAGACCGACGATCCCTCGTGAATGATGATCTCTCCCCGGTCGTCCAGCAGCACGTATTTGTGGATGACGCAGTTGTCTTCAATCGTCAGGTTGTAGCCGAACGAAACCTCCACCCCGTGAAAGATCTTCACGTTCTTGCCCAGGTGCTTCAGCACGTGCGAAGCGATCATGTAGCGCACCTGGTAACCCAGCCAATGGTTCAATCCCAGCGGCGACCGGTCGAACATCATCCAGAACCAGATCAGCGGCTTGCGCTCGGCATACCTGGAAATGTCCATCTCGCCGTAGTATTCCGGCTCCAGCGTGGCATTGCGGGGGTCAAAGCAGTGCAGGTGCGCCAGCTCCGCCGGCGAGAGTTTGCCCGCCTCCGGCGCTTCGTACTTGCGGCCGGTGTAGATCTCGTGCAGTGCGTTGCGCACGATCACGCTGCGCCGCTCCACATCGCGATCTTCAAATTCACGGTGCAAGCCCTCGATCCAGCCGAGATAAGCCTTCTCGGCGTCGGGCATGGGCTTCAGGTTGAGGTATTCGAAACGCTGCATGGCGATTGGATGTCCTTGGCGCGTGAAAGCCGCAGGGTATGCAAGAGTGTAAACGGGAGGGGCCTCGGACCGCTACTTCTGCGTCAGGATCAGCTGGTGATCGCCGATGTTCGCCGTATCGATCCGCGCCGGCAGCGCGAATTCGCTGTCCATGCCCACCTCGGGATGCTTGGGGCGGACATAGTGGTCGAGAAAATACTGTAACGCGATGCGCGGCACATTGACGCCGTCAATGTCGATGGAATCGATCTGCACCCGGCCACGTCCGCCGCTGCCCCTAGCGTGCGCCACCGCGTGCACGTCGTGGATGCCGCTGAACAGCGAGAGCAGCGGGTTCGACGATCTCGCCTGCGCCGTGATCGCGTCGAAATCCACCCGCGCGGTTGTGTTCACCACGTTGCTTTGCCCGGTGAAGCGCACCGAGCGCACCCCGGTGGGCAGCTCCACCTGGCCCGATGCCAGGTAGGCGTTGATCTCGCGCTCCGTAAGCACCGTCGGCCGCTGGTCCGGAGGATTCCGTCGCGCGTTCTCCTCAATGTGCCGCAGCTTGGCATCGGCGCTGGCGGCAGCGGCGTTGTACATCGCCTGCGTTCCCGACGCTGCAGGCCGTTGCTGATTGTTTTGAAAGGGCGCGGCTTTAGCCGCGCCGCTTAGCCCCCCTAAACCGGCGGCTTTAGCCGCTGAGGGAGAACCAGGAATCCACAACAGGCTCAGCAAAGTAAAAGAAATGAAAATCTTCATGGCTTCATCGCGGCCGCTTGCGTGGTCGGAAGCCTGGCGGGCGCGACCTTCGGTTCTTCCACCGTGCCGGTAATGTCAAAGCCGTCGGTCTTGCCGCGCATCAGCCGCAGGCCGAGTTGCCGGTCCAGCGAAGCGGTGCCGCTCACCACATAGATGCCGCCCGGGGTTTCCATTTTGCTTGGCCGGAAGCTGATCTGGCCCTCGGCGATTGCAATCTCTCCATGAAATTGGCGGATCTGCAGTGGCGCCTTCGAACCGTTCAGCGCGATATGCGCCAGGCTGCCGTCTCGCCAGTCGAACGTCATCGCTCCCGCCGCGGAAGCGCGCACTTGTCCCGCATCCCATCCCGACGCGCTGAAGCGATAGGTCGCGTCGGCTTTGCCCGTGGCCCAGGCGTCGCGCATCAGCGTTGCCAGCGCGCCCATCGATGCCTGTTGCAGCGAGCCGCTCAAGCTGTAAGCCGGCTGCGCGCCGGTGAAGTCGGCGCGGAATTCGCCCTTGCTCGAACCGCCCAGCACCTCCGCCCGCAGGTTGCTGATCGATAGCACTCGGTTCTCCAGGCGGAGATTGCCGCTGGCGTGTTTCGCGACCAGGGTCTTGATCTCCAGGCGCCCGGCCGTCACGTTGCCCACCGCGTTCAGCTGCGGAAGCAGCGAGGGCTGCGGGCTTGCCCGCAGGATGTCGTACCACGGCCGCTTCTGCGCCCGCGGGTTCAACATCGCATTCAGCTCGTCGGTCGACAACCGGTCGGCGCGCAACTGGAACGCGATCGGGCAGGGACTCTTCGGGCAGCTCCGCGGCACCTGCATCGACCCGGTGAAACTGAGGTGGGTGCCGGCGAAGCCACCCGCCAGGTCGTAAATGGCCACTGCATCCGGCGCCAGGTGCAGCGCCGCCGTCGTCACCTGCAGTTGCGCCGCGATGCCGGGGATGGTCGCCGTCACCGAGCGCAGGTGCAGGTTCCCGGTTACCACCGGGGCGGCAAATCTCGTCCAGTTGCCGGCGACCTGCAGGTCGGCATTCGCCAGGCCGGCGACGTTCGTCTGCGGCGCATGCACCCCCAATGCATGGGCCAGTTCCAACAGGCGATTGATGCGCGTGTCACCCTGCACGTCCAGGTTGTAACCCTCACGGCTGAGCCATGCCTGCGCCTTGGCCGGCGCTGCGCCGCCAATTTCCAGCGGAAATTGGCTGATGCGGAGCATGGTCGGGGTTGTCTGCCGCTTGCCGCGCGGCTGCGGCGGGACTCCGAGCACCATCTCCAGTCGCCCCAGCTCCAGCGGCGCGCTCATTAACTTGGAGTTCAAGCGCACCCCCGAGGTGGTTCCTGTTCCCGTCCATGCCCCAGGTCGCAACTCAAATGCGGCGTTCACTCCGCCGCCGGCCTGCAAATCATCTGGCAAATCCTTCTTCATGCGCCGGGAGAGGGCCAGGATGCCCGCCGCCGGAACGTCCTTGACGCTCACTGACAGGTCGTAGCTTCTTACCGGCAGGATGCCGTCCACATTGCCCAGCACTACCACCGCCCCATTCCCCACCGGCGCCATGCACGCCACCTTGGTGAATTGCTGCGTGCGGGTGCTGAACCCAGCGCTGCAGTGCGCCGCCAGGCGCAGCGAGCCGCTGGTCGCGATGTCGTAGCGGCGGAAATCGTCCACCGTGGCATCGCCCGCGATCTGCAACGTCGCCGGGGTACCGCGAAGCGTTCCGGACACCCGCACGCTTCCCCGCCAGCCGCGGTCCCGCCCGTAGATCAGCGTCGTGAGCTGCCCCAGTTGCGTGCCTTCCAGCACCACCCGCAGGTCAAGCGGCGTGTCTCTCAAGGTCGATCCCCGCTGGATGGTCCCCGCGATCCGGATTATGCCGGTGTCGTTCCCCACATTGGCGTCGGTGCGCATGGGACGCGCCGAGAGCCGAAGCTGCCACAGGTTTTCCGACGGCAGCGAGAGCGCGAAATTCGCGTCGCTCAGCGCGTACACCGTCTTTTCCGCTCCCAGTTTCAGGTTGATGCGTCCGCCCTTGGCTTCCAGGTAAGGAAATCGCGGACGTGCTTCCGCGCTGCGCAGCGGCGTCGGCGCCGTGGGCGTTTGCCGCACTCGTTCCAGCAGCGACTCCAGGTTCCAGTGGCCATTCGGCGCGCGCACCAGGTTCAGGCTGGGGTACGACAAGCTCAGGCTGGCAATTTCCAGGCGTCCTCGCCACAGCGACGTCAGGCGGAGCGCGGCGGTCACCTCGTCGGCGTGCAGCAGCGGCTCCGCGCTGTAGGCCGGGTCATCCTGCACCACCAACTTGTCGATATCGAGGCCGGGACGCGGGAACAACCGCAGGTGCGCCGCCCCCACGCTGACATTCCGTCCTAAAGCCCTGCCCAGCGCGTCGGCGATGCGCAAGCGAAACCGGCTGACGTTGATCAGCGGCGGCACAAACGTGCCCAGCAGCAGGAGCAGCACTGCTCCCAGCACGGTTCGCCGGTTGATGTAGCGCGCCATCAGCGCACCATGTGCAGCATGCGCCGCCAGCGCGTCAGGTCGAAGAAGTGGATGACCACGCGCCCCATGAACGCCAGCCGGTCGCCGATGCTGGTTTTCAGATATTGTCCCGGCGGCGTTTCAAACGACCAGTAGATGAACATCGGCCGGCCAATGATGTTCTCCCGCGGAATGAAACCCCAGTACCGGCTGTCGTAGCTGACATCCCGATTGTCGCCCATGGCGAAGTAGCTGTTCGGCGGCACCACCAGGTCGCCCTTATCGATGTAGTTGCTCATCGTCAGGTGCCACTCCGGCGTCACGCTGTTCACCTCGCCCGGAGGAAAGGCCGGAAAGTTGTCACGATAGGTGTTGTAACTCCCGTTGCGCAGCACGTACGGTTCGTCCAGCTTCTTCCCGTTGCGGTAAACCACCCCGTCCTTCAGACGAATGCGGTCCCCGGGCTGCCCGATGATGCGCTTCACCACGTACAGCCCCGGCTCGGCCGGGTGCAGGAACACGATGATGTCCTGGTCCTTCACCTGGTGGTAGGGGATCAGCGGCATCCAGCTTGTTTTCGGCGCCACGGTGTCGCGGTCCACGAACACGTGGTCGCCGATCAGCAGCGTGTTTTCCATCGAGCTGGAGGGAATCTCGAAGGCTTGCAGACAGAAGGTGATGATGAACAGCCCCACCGCCAGTACCAGCGCCATGGACTGGATGAACTCCGCCTTGGTCTCGCCCTTTTTCTCCTCGGCAGGCGGTGTTTCCACTGCGACGGCTGTTCTTCCTTGCTTTGCCAATTGTCTCCCGTCTTGCTCGACGCGGTACTAGAAGTTACCTCATTACCGGTTTTGAAAGATTATCGGTTTTGAAAGGGCGCGGCTTCAGCCGCGCCGTTCAGAGCCGCACAAATTCTGGGCTTTAGCCCCTGAGGTACATTGATTGCCCCTGGTATTATGAGATCTACTGCTTCACCGCACCACGCGAAACGCCCGGTCCCAGCGCGTCTCCTGCATAAGATGCGTGATCATGTATGCCAAACGACTGAGTCTACCATCCTCCTCGCGCGGTCCCGCGCTCGGCTCCGTATTCCTGAACGACCAATAGATGATCAGCGGACGCCCGATGATGTTCTGCCGCGGCACCAGCCCCCAGTACCGGCTGTCCAGGCTCTCGTCCCGGTTGTCGCCCAGCACGAAGTACTGCCCCGGCGGGATCACCAGTTCGCCGCCCTTCACCAGGGTGCGCATTTTCAGCCACCAGCGCGCCTCCACGTTCGCCGACAGGTAGTTCAGGTCGGGGAAGTCGTCGCGATAGTAGTCACGCACCGGCGACCGGAACACCACGTACTTCTCCGCCACCGGAACGCCGTTTACCCACACCTGTTTATTGACCAGGCGAACGTGGTCGCCGGGCACGCCGATCACGCGTTTCACAAAGTGTTGCGAGGGGCGGATTGGGTAGCGGAAGACGATGATCTCGCCCCGCCGAATGTCCTCGTAGGGCAAGACCCTGCCCCAGATGCCGCCATGGGCGTAGTGCACCTTGTCCACCAGCAGGTAATCGCCGATCAGCAGCGTGTTTTCCATCGACTCGGAGGGGATCTGGAACGCCTGCACGATGAACGTGATCACGAACACCGCAATCACCACCGTTCCCGCTAGCGATTGCACGGACGACAGCCATCCGCCGCGCTGCTCTCTCTCGCGCTGCTGCCCGGCCGGCTTCTCTGCCGCCGCTTCCGCCGAGGCTGCCGCCTCCGCAACGCGCGCATCGCTTGCGCCATCCGAAATGCCGGCTTCGGTGCCCTCCGCTACGGGATTGGCTTGGTTCAATCCTTCAACGTCCGCGCCGAATTCGGGTTGAGACTGTCCAGCTTCCGTAAATGCTCCAGTGCTTTCCTGGCCGCGCCTTGCTCGGCCTGTTTCTTGGTCGGACCTTCGCCGCGGGCGATGTATTCCGGTTCGCTCTCGTTGGCTTGCGTCCGCACCCGCGCCTCCACTGTGAACGTCTTCTGATGCTCCGGCCCGCGCTCCTTCACCAGCACGTACGCCGGCTGCGTCCAGCCCAGCGAATGTGCCGTCTCCTGCAGCGCCGATTTGAAGTCGGTCACCGGCAGCGCCTCGCCTTCGCTGCTGCCCTCCGTCATCCGTTGCAGCTCCGGCTCCAGTACTTTGTCCAGGATGAAGGCGCGGGTTTTTTCCAGGCCGGCATCCAGGTACATCGCCGCCACCAGCGCCTCCAGCGCGTCCACCAGCAGCGTGGTCTTGCCGCGGCCGCCGCTTTTTTCTTCCCCGCGTCCCAGTTGCAGGTAGCGTCCGATCTGCAACTGCCTCGCCGGATGCACCAGGTGCTTCTCGCTCACCAGGTACGCCCGCAGCTTGGAGAGCTCGCCCTCGCTGAACTGCGGAAAGCGCTGAAATAATTCCTGGCTGGTCACGAACCCAAGCACGGCATCTCCCAGGAACTCCAGCTGCTCATTATCGGATACGAGTTTCGCCTCGCCGCCGTTCCTGGATTCCGCTTCGCGGGCGTGCGAACTGTGCGTCAGTGCCTGCTGCAAAAGCTCCGGGCGGGCAAATTGATGCCCCAGGCTTTCCTCCAGTGCACTGACGTCTCGCGCTTTCATAGATCTTTAATCTTTCGATCGCGACTTCGATCACCGACAACCGCGAACCGAGAACCGCGAACCGAAACCGACAGCCGCCTATAGCGGCGGCTTGCTGGGCTGCGGCGTCACCGGCGTTGGCTGCGGTGAAGTCGGCGAGGGCGAGGTTGGCGGCGTTGCTGCCGCGGCGCCGCCCGAAGTTACCAGCTTCTGCAGCCGGTCCCGCTCCATTTTTGCCAGGTTGTTGGCCTGCGGCGAATCGGCCGAGTACTGCACCGCCTTGTTGGCCGCGTCCAGCGCTTCCTGATATTTCTTTTGCTGATCGAGCGCCACCGACAATCGCAGGTAGGTCACCGGATCGGGCTGCGCGTTCAGCTCCGCTGATTTCCGCAGGTTGGTCTCCGCTGCCGGGTAGTCCTTCTTCACCATGGCCACCGTGCCCAGCGCGTCGTACGCCATGGCGCGCATCGACTTCTTGTACGCCTCCACCCGCTCCGGCGGCGCGTTAGCCGGGATCAGCAGGTCGGTGTCGATGGTTTGCAGTGCCTTGGTTGCGTCCGCGCTCGCCTCATTCAAGCGCTCATCGCGGTCAAGATCGGTTTCCCGCGTCGACTGCGCGGTCACCGTCGCAAAGGTCACCAGCGCCTCCGGATTCTGCGGATCGATGGCCAGCAGCTTCTTCGCCATCGCCACCGTCTTATCGGCGTTGTTGGTGTTCTGGTAGTCGTACATCGCTTTGCGATACACCAGGGGACGCAGCTCGCTCGAGGGAAACTTCGTCGCGAATTCGTCGGCCGCCGCTTCCACCTCGGCCGGATTCGTCTTGCTCACCGCCTCCTGGTACGCCTTGAACTCGTCCTGCGACTTGGCCTGCGGCATGGGTTTGCCGGTGGCGCTCATCTGCGGCGGGGTCTTGGCTGCGGGCGTGCCTTCCTTGGTCGATTGGTTCCCGGTCTGCACCGATTGTCCCGGGCTGACCGTCGGCTGGTTCGGCACCGATGGCCGCTGTGCCTGCACCAACGTGGCGGCCATAGCGATCAGAACCATCACAAGCAATAAACGCTTCATCATTCTTTCTCCTCGTTAGCGAGCGGAAAAACGGATCGACGGCTCCGCCGCAAATGTTTCTTCATGGACGTCGCGGCTCGTAGGGTCTTTGCAGACCCCGTTCCGCCGCCGCTTTGGTTTCCGGCGTGCTGTCTCCGGCCGCCAGCGCTGCACGATAATGCTCCAGCGCCGCCGGCCGGTCTTCCTGGAGATCGGAAATCCGGCCCAGATATATGTGCGCCCAGGCTTTCAGGCGCGCGTCGTGCGCCACCTGCACGGTACGCTCGAAATAATCGCGCGCCCCCCGCATGTCTTTGTTCATGCTGGCCGCGCGTGCCAGGATGAACAGCGCCCGCCCCGCATCTTCCTTTTTTTGGTCCAGCGCCTGCTCTGCCAGCTTCTGCGCGCCGTCGTGATCGCCGGCATCCAGCCGCTGCTCGGCCAAATCCAGCAGCCCGGCCTGGGAATTCGATGCCGACAATTTCGATGCCGACAAGACCTCCGGCGCGGCCGCGGGACCGAAGTGGACGCTTTCCGCCCGCTTGCTCTCCCGCCCCGGATCCAGGTAGTACAGCCAGTCTGGAAGCGCGTCGCGCAATCCGGTGGGTTCAGCCTCGAACTTTACCAACTGCTCATAAAAGTAGCGGGTCAGCACGTAGCCTTCCGACATTGCCTTGTCGGCCTCGCGCTGCCGCACCGGCTCCGCGTTCTTCCCGCTGGCCGCCAGCCGCGCTTCCACTGCGCGGATCAGCGATTCCGTCAGCAGCAGCGAGATGTCCTTCTTGTACACCTCTTCCAGAGGCGCGTTCTGCACCGTCTTCAGCACCGGCGTCATGCGCGCCAGCTGATTGGCGCGTTTCATAATCAGCGGGTCCAGAATGAAATGCAGGTAGGTATGCCGGATCTGGTCAATCCGCGGGTTCGCTCCCGCCGGCGACACCACCATGAAGTAATCCGCGCCGTAGTTGCGCGCGTTCACCTGCCCCGAGGCCGCCATCGGCTCCAGGTACACCGTGAATGCACGCCCCACGTACCCGCTGAGCGGAAGCTTCATGTAAACGTCGGTGCTCAGGATCATCTTCGAAACCGGCTCGTGGAAGCGCTCGATCAGCTCGTCATACTGGTAGCGATGGTCCTGCCACACCTTGTGCAGGTTGCTGGCCTGCCCAAAGCGCGCCAGCAAGGGCACGAATCCCTGCACGTAGCTGGCGTCCGGCGGAAGGTCCGCCTCCTTGGTTTTCAGGCTGAACTTCGGCGCCTCTCCCAGGAACAGCGCCAGCGATACGTATTGCGCCAGGTCGCGCGCCGCATCAGCCTGCCGGTGGTCGCGATAGAAGGCGCACATCTCCGCGCTGGCGGCCTGCGCTTCCCGCGACGCCCCCACCGCCTTGGCAATTTCCTCTGTGATCTGCGTGCGCAGCGGGTCGGTGGACCCGGCGTCATACCCGCAGTTGCGCATCGCGGCCACCACGCTGAAGATCGTCTCGCTCGCGTCCAGCGTGATTTTCGATGTCGTCTGCGCCGCCGCCGCTACCGCCAACAGGCACACGGTGATGACCGCCAATTGTCGGGAAAATCGCGTTAACACATAGCTCCTGAAGCACTCCGGGTCCCAAGGCGCACACGCGCGCCGCGCCTCGAGCTGGCCTAGGGCGGGCTGAATTCTAAGTGTACGGTCTGCTCGCCGCATGGGTCAAACCCCGCGGGAGGAGGGAAGTGGTAACACCGCTGTCGTTTATGGGTCGCCAGCGAAGGCGTGTACACGTCACAATCGAGGGTTAGTCCCGCAGGGACGACAGAATGCCTTCGGACTCCACCTGTTCTAAGAAAATGGCGGAAGCGTGTCGGAGTCGAACCGACCCTCGGCCGCGCAAAGCGGTCGAGCGCTGGTTTTGAAGACCAGGAGGATCACCGGACCCCATTCGCTTCCGTTTTCGCTCCAGGCGCCGGTGAGGCAGGGCAGTCGGGAGAGTGATCACTGCGAGTGTAACGCGCGCCGCTATGGCCCACAAAATCAACCCGTGGCACATCGGGAACCTGTCCCACGACGTCGGCGGAAGCAGCATCCCGCTCTCATATAATTCAGCCGGGCTATGCAGACTCCGCGATGGGACCGCCTGTTGGGCAGCGACGCAATCCTGCGCTTCAGTTTGCTTGCCGTCGTCGCCGCCTACGCGCAGACGGTGAATTTCGGCTTCGTCTATGACGACTTCGCGCTCATCGTCGCCAACCCCTGGCTGCAATCCTGGGCGGGACTGAAAGCCATCTTCACCCAGCACTCCGGCGCCTACCTCGACATGGTCGTCCCGGCGCGCCACTACCGCCCCATCTACCTGGCCTGGCTGTGGGTGGTGCAACATGCGCTGGGCAGCGCACCCGGATGGTTTCATGTCGCCGCGGTCCTCACCCACATTGCCGCCGTCTGCCTCGCCTACCAGCTTGCCAGGATGTTGCTCGATGATTCCACCTCCGCGGCCATGGTCGCGCTGCTGTTCGCTGTCCATCCCACCAAGGTAGAAACCATTGCCTGGATCGCCGGCGCCGCCGAGCCCCTGCAAGCTATCTTTCTGTTCGCGGCGCTGATCGCCTATATTCGTTCACGGCAGCGATGGTCGTGGCTGGCGCTCTCGGCCGCCTGCTTCGCCGCTGCCTTGCTCACCAAGGAAACCTCGGTCGTGTTTCCGGCGATCGTCGTCGCCTATGAATTCACCATCGCGCGCACGCCGCCGCAGCGCACTGCCTGGCGACCGCTGGCCGTGCGACTGGCGGTCCTGGTGCTAGTGCTGGCCGCTTTCATCCTGGTGCGGACCGCCATCTTGCATGGCGCGGGAGATACGGCGGTACCGAAATCGCTGTTGCGCGTGCTGTTCACCGCCCCGCTCGCCTGCTGGTTGCTCGTCCGCCAGGTGATGCTGCCCTATGGGCTGAGCGAATTCTATCCCCTGCTCGTGATCGAAAAATTTTCCGTGTCCCAGGTGTTGTTGCCCGGCCTGGCGCTGCTGATCGCGGCGCTTCTCTACTGGCGCTGGGCGCGCGGCATTCCGGCGCTCAAGTTTGCCGCCGCCTGGGTCGCGCTTACCCTGCTGCCGGTGATCGGTGAGTTCAGTTGGATTCAACTGCACGACCGCCATCTCTACCTGCCGTCGTTCGGGATTGCGCTGATGTTGGTTTTCCTGCTGCAGCGGGCGGCAGCCTGGCTGCGCCTTCGATCACCGCACGCCCCCGCCATTGCCGCCCTGGCGATTGCAGCCGTGCTCGCGGGCATCACCGCCAGCGAGGCGCGGATCTGGGGAAGCGAGATCGCGGTCTGCGAGCGCGCGGTGGCGGTGGCGCCCGGGAATTTCGAGGCGCTTCTCCTGCTGGCCGATACCTACACCGCCTCCGGCGCGCCCGACAAGGCCGCGGCCACGCTGCAGACGGCATTAGTGCGCTATCCGCATTCGGCGAAGATCAACGGCGCGCTGGCGCATCATTACTACACTCGCCGTCAGTACGCCGCCGCGCGCCCCTACCTGGAACGCGCGGTTGCCATCGGCGGCGACAACGACACGCGCTCCACCGCGCTCTATGAACTGGCCGTGCTGGAGGGCAATGAAGGCCGGCGCGACGCCGCCGAGCGCCATCTCCGCGAGGCCATTCGCCTGGCCCCGCACATTCCCGGCTACCAGCGCGCCCTCGCCACCCTGCTGCAAACCCCGGCACGTCCCCAGCGCTGATCTGCCCTGGCGTCCCACACTTTCTGCGCCCTTTATAATTCCGGCGACTCTAATTGAGCGTTGGCCGCATCCGGCAGACCGGCTATTTCGTGGTGCCTTGCTTTCATTCGCGCCGTGCCATGTCGAATTGCGGGGCCCGAAGATTTTAGGAGGTTTGCACAATGTCTCTGAAGATTGGCGATGTCGCTCCGGATTTCGAAGCTCAAACCACCGAAGGCAAAATCAAATTCCATGACTGGATCGGCGATTCCTGGGCGGTGCTGTTCTCCCATCCCAAGGATTTCACCCCCGTCTGCACCACCGAGCTTGGCTACATGGCCAGGATCAAGCCCGAGTTCGATAAGCGCGGCACCAAGATCATCGGCCTCAGCGTCGATCCCGTCGAGAACCACAAGAGCTGGGCGAACGACATCAAGGAAACCCAGGGCTACGCCCCCAACTATCCCATGATCGGCGACACCGATCTGAAAATTTCCAAGCTCTACGGCATGCTGCCCGCCACCCTGGAAGGATCCTGCGAAGGCCGCACCGCCGCCGACAATCAGACGGTGCGCAACGTCTACGTCATCGGTCCAGACAAGAAACTCAAGCTGATTCTCATCTATCCCATGAGCACCGGGCGCAATTTCGACGAAGTGTTGCGCGTCATCGATTCCCTCCAGTTGACCGCCCAGCACAAGGTGGCGACACCTGCCAATTGGAAGCAGGGCGACGACGTGATCATTTCGGGCTCGGTTTCCAACGAGGATGCCAAAAAGATTTTTGGCGCCTGGAAGGAACCTCGTCCCTACATTCGCATCGTCCCCCAGCCCAAGCCCAGCGCCAGCAAGAAGTCAGCGTAATCAGCTTGCAAGGTCACGGTCGCGCGCTTCGCCCGCGTGACCGTGGCTGCTTTCCGGAGAACCCGTGTCCGCAACCGCCCGCCGTTTTCAGCACGTGCAGATTGATGTCTTCACCGCGCGGCCGCTGGAGGGCAACTCACTCGCCGTGTTTCCCGACGCCCGCGGCTTGAACGACGCGGAGATGCAGGCGCTGGCGCGCGAGACCAATCTTTCCGAAACCACCTTTGTCTTTCCCCGCGATGCCGCCACGGAGCGCGAGCGCGGGCGCCGCGTCCGTATCTTCACCACCCAGGAGGAGCTTCCGTTCGCCGGGCATCCCACCTTGGGTACCGCTACCGTGCTGCGCGGCCAGAGCGCCGCCGATCTGATCGAGCTCGACCTCAACGCCGGCAAGATTCCCGTCCGCTTCACCACCGGCGCCGACGGCCATGTCTTCGGCGAAATGCGCCAGCGTGACCCGGAATTCGGCCCTCGTCACGCCCGCGACGATGTCGCCCAGGCTGCCGGCCTCAAGCTTGACGACCTGGCTGACGATGTTCCCATTCAGACCGTTTCCACCGGCCTGCCCTTCACCATCGTGCCGGTGCGCACCCTGGCGACGATGCGCGCCCTGCAGCCCGACCTGAAAGTTGCCGGCGCCTACCTGGAGCGGAGTGGCGGCAAGTTTTTTTATTTCGTGAGCCGCGAAACCGTGGACCCATCCGCCCGCCTGCACGCGCGCATGATCTTCTATAACGGCGAGGACCCCGCCACCGGCTCGGCCGCCGGCTGCGCTGCTGCCTGGATGGTCGCCTACGGCGTCGCCCAGCCGGAGGAGAGCGCGCTCATCGAGCAGGGGCTTGAAATGTTGCGGCCGAGCCGCATCGTCGTGCGCGGCGCGCGGGAGGGTGACCGCGTTGTTAACGTCCGCGTCGGTGGAAATTCTGTGGAGGTCATGCGCGGCGAAGTGTTTCTCTGACGCGCAAGCCCGCGTCCTGCCTCGCAGTGCGGCGATTCGCAAATTCAGAAAAGAAAACTCTTTTCAACTGCCCAGATTCCTAATATCTTTTCCGCTACTTTACAGCGTGCGCACCTGACCGTACGATCCGCGCATCGTTTGTTTTGTTCGCCCTATTGATACAAAAATTCTGGAAGTTCCGCGCCCACGGTACGGCGTAATTGCGTCCTGCGCGCGGCTCCCATCGCCACTTGGGAAGGGCCATGAAGCCGAAACGAACCATTCTCTGCATCGACGATAACGAACAATCTCTCTCCATCCGCAAAATCATGCTGGAAACCCGCGGCTATCGCGTTGTCGCCTGCAACAACGGCACCGAGGCGCTGGAGCTGTTCCGGCAAGGCGGCATTGACCTGGTGCTCTCCGATCTCATCATGCCCGGGCTTGACGGACACCGCTTGATCGAGGAGATCAAGAAAATTTCGCCCCACACTCCCGCCATCCTTTTTTCCGGGAAGGTGAAAATCTACGAGCGCGACATGCACGCCGATATCTTCCTTCCCAAGGGCATGTATGCGCCCGTCGAACTGCTGGAACGCATTCGCTTGCTGCTGGTGCGCAAGCGCGGTCCCAAGCGCGTCCTGCCCTTCGGCATGACCGCCGGTGGACAGCCCGGCGCGGCCGCTTCCTGACCAGCCGGATTGCACAAAGCGGATTGCCGGGTCCAAAGAATGAAGCAGGCAGAATGAAGAGTGCAGAATCTGTACTGGATTGGGTGTTTCAAGCGAGTGTGAGTTTTTTTCGCGACTGCAACTCGTGACTTCCTTCTGGCTTCTTACTTCTGACTTCTGACTTGCAAAATGCTCGTCTACTTTTTTCGCCACGCCTCCGCCGGGTCTCACAAACTCGATCCTGGCAAGGACGAAAAGCGTCCCCTCGATCGCCAGGGCATCGAGCAATGCGGCTACGTCGGGCGGGCCCTCGCCGGCATGGAGACCCGCGTCGATGCCATCATCTCCAGCCCGCTGACGCGCGCCGCCCAGACTGCCGAGCTGGTGGCCAAGGAGCTGGCGTTTGAGGGCCAGATCGAGCTCGACCCCGCGCTGCGTCCCGATGCCGACTGGGCCCAGTTCCGCCGGCTGCTTACCCGCCACCGCAAACAGGAGTCGATCATGGTGGTCGGGCACAATCCCAACTTCAGTGAGTTTCTGGGACGCCTGATCAGCGGCGGCAAGGGCGCCGCCATCGATCTGAAGAAGGCCGGCGTGGCGCGCGTCGAGGTCGACCGCCAGCGCGGCGTGCTCACCTGGTGTCTCACGCCCAAATTGGTGCGGGCCTTGACCGCCTCGCCACCGCCGCAGCAGTCCAAGCCCGGAAGCAAATAGCTCAGGCCACGTTGCCGCGC
Organism: Terriglobia bacterium; assembly: GCA_963797035.1. GTDB lineage: Bacteria > Acidobacteriota > Terriglobia > Terriglobales > Acidobacteriaceae > JAIQGF01. Next base: position 664,615 of record CAWCOC010000010.1, on the reverse strand, counting down.
CGGCCCGGCTTTGCATTCATCTCGATTTCGTGAAAATTCAATCCCGGCAATCCTCCACGGCATTCCAACGAGGAAGCCATGGAGCGTAATTCGCGCGCCACCCGCTTGGCGCCGAACTCGGTCACCGCCAGCTTCACCGTTACCGTCAAGCCGTCCAGAGAATCGCGGGCGTTCATTTGTCTCAGCAGCCAGTCTCGAATTGCCAGTCGCACTGGTACACCTGTCGAAAGAGGATTATTACCGGAAACAAACCTTACCGTGCCATCTACTCACACTCAAGCGTTGACCTTACGATTTCTCTCGAAAAGTCGTTTTGGAGTACTAAGGTGCTGACGCCCTCGCACCAAGAAAAATCCCGCCGCACGGCGCGCTTCATCCCGTCTCCACGTCCAACTCGCGGCCAAACACGGCGCGAAAGTAGGCCCGCTCTTTTTTCAGTGCCCATCGTTCCAGATCGGCGCCGGTGGCGCGCCGGCCGGTGATTCGCAGCACCACCTGGCTTTGCCGTGCCCGCGCCCGCACCGATGTGACCGCGCGCCGCCGCCCCTGGTTCAGTGCCCGCGCCAGCCGCAGCAGGGCCACCGCCTTGGGGAGATGTTCGCGGTCTTCCGGCTCCAGCGATTTCACCAGCTTGTCGCCCGACGACGGCAACGCGCTGCCCAGGTAGCGCGTGATCGACGCGATCGTCCGCCGCTGCGCCGGGGTGTAGCCCAGGATTTCCGAATTCGCGATCAGGTAATAGGCGTGCCGGTGCCACCCGGTGCGGTTCACATAAGTTCCGATCTCGTGCAGGATGGCCGCCGCCGACAGCCATTCCGCGTAGTCGGCAGGCAACTGGTGGACCGTCTTCAGCCCGGCGAACAACTGCATCGCCAGGCTGCGCACATGCAGCACCTGCTCCATCTCCACCCGGTAGCGCTTCGCCATCGCGATCAGCGCGTCCCAGCGTTCCGACTCCAGTTGCTGCGTGCCTTTCGCCGTGCGCGTGTAGTCGGCGGCCATCTGCGCCAGCAGGCCGTCGCGCAGCCCGAGCTCGGAATAGCGGAACCCGCCCAGGCCGCAACGCTGCATCAGCTCGGCGTAGACCGCCGTCCCCGCCACGATGATCTCTCCCCGCCGCGTGCCGATGCCCGGAATCTTGATGCGCTGCGCGTAGCTCATGCGGCTCAGTTTCTCGCTCAGCCGCACCAGCGCGCGCGTGGGGACGGTGTTTTCTTTTCCGGGATTCTTCAGCAGCCATTGCGCGCTCGTCGCCAGCGCCGCGGCCGTGCCCGAGGTGGCCAGCACCGCCTGCGGGCGCGCCGCCACAATCTTGCGCGCCACCCGCTGCGCCTCTTCGGCAATGAAGCTCTTCAGCCGGTGCAACTCGTAATCGCGCGGCGGATCGTGGTGCAGGAATTCCTGCGTCAGCCGCACCGCGCCCAGCGGCAGGCTCACCGTCTCGCGAATATGACGGCGCGCCGAGATCGTCAGCTCGCAACTGCCGCCGCCCAAGTCGATCAGCAGCAGCGGCGACGCCGCGATCCGCAGGTTGGTGATGATTCCCAGGTGAATCAGCCGCGCCTCTTCTGTGCCCGAGATCACCTCCACCCGCCAGCCCGTGCGCATGTGCACCCAGTCCATGAACGCCTGCCGGTTGTGCGCGTCGCGCAGCGCGCTGGTCGCCATCACCCGCACCTGCCCGTCTCCGTGTTGCTGCACCGCCTTGTGAAACCGGCGCAGCACCTTCACCGTCTGCGCCATGGCCGCCGGCGCCAGCATCCCGGCCTGGAACACCGATTCGCCCAGGCGCACCACCTCGCGGTCCTCGTGCACCGTGCGCAGGCGCTGGCGCACCAGGCGCGCGACTTTCAGCCGTACCGAATTAGCTCCGATATCGACGGCGGCAAAGGTGGGCATCAGGCTCCTGGACAGAAATATTACTCTCAGCAAACTTAAGAGTTGTCATCCCGAGCGCAGCGAGGGATCTAGGTTTCCTTTACGCCACTCAGAACTCACAACTCGCAACTGACAACTGACAACTCGTAACTCTTCCCCAGCCCGCGCATCTTAAGTCAGTGTGTACCGCTCCATCCTGATCAGCGCCCTGTTGCTGTTGACGGCCACCCTCGCCGCCGGCGCCGACTCCGATGCACGCGTTCCCGTGCTGGTCGAGCTGTTTACCTCCGAGGGTTGCTCCAGTTGTCCACCCGCCGACGCTCTGCTCATTGAACTCGATTCGCGCCAGCCGGTGCCCGGCGCCGAGGTCATCGCGCTCGGCGAACATGTCGACTACTGGAACCAGCTGGGATGGAAGGACCGCTTTTCTTCGGCGGAATATTCCCAGCGACAGAATTCCTACGCTTCGCGCTTTCGCCTGGGTTCGGTTTATACCCCACAGATGGTGGTGAATGGCCGAACCGAATTCGTCGGCAACGATAGCTCGCGCGCCGCTTCCGCCATCGGAGAGGCTGCCCGCCGCCTGCGCGACTCCCAGGCCGCCATTGCCATCTCCGCCATTGGAAACGCCGTGGATGTCAACGTCGGCAACGCCGGTTCGCGCTCGCTCAACGTCCTGCTCGCCATTACCGAATCGGATTTGAGCACCCAGGTCGGACGCGGCGAAAATCATGGCCGCCTGCTCCACCATACCGCGGTGGCGCGCCAACTCCGCAAAATCGGCAAGACCAAATCCGGCCAATTCGCCGCCCAGCCGCAACTGTCCCTGGACCCCTCCTGGCGCCGCGATAAACTCCGTGCCGTCGTCTTCCTCCAGGACCCTTCCACGCTGGAAGTGACCGCCGCCGCCCAAGCTGCTCTGAAATAGGCTCCAGGCTTCAGGCTTCGGGCTCCAGACTCGACGACCCAGACTCCTGACTACTGACTCCTGACTACTGACGACTACTGCACCTGCCAACCGCTAACCGCAACCGCCCACCGCCCACCGCCAACTGCCAACCACTAGCCACTGGCCGCCACCCAAAGCCCGCTCCTTGGTGGCTGCACTGTCATGCACCCGAGAGTGCAAGGGCAGCGGGCGCCCGCTGCAAAGGAATCTGTAGCCGTAAACCGAGAACCGAGAACCGCAACCCACAAAATCCAAATCCCCCTTATAATCTCGGATAGTTCATTTCCAACTGTCAGCAGGATCCGTGTCCGGCGCTCATCCCCACATTGCCGCGAAAGTTCCCTTGTCTGCCGTCGAGAAGGAACGCCTTTTCGTCAGCGCGCGCGATGTGCTTGCCCGCGCTTACGCTCCCTATTCCAAGTTCCATGTCGGCGCGGCGGTGCTGGCCGTCTCCGGCGCCATCTATGCCGGCTGCAATGTCGAGAACGCCTCTTACGGCCTCACCATCTGCGCTGAGCGCTCTGCTATCTCCGCGGGCATTGCCGCCGAGGGGCCGGCGTTCAAGATTCGAGCTGTCGCTGTGTTCAACGGCAACGACGCTCCCTGCTCGCCTTGCGGCGCGTGTCGCCAGGTGATCTTCGAGTTCGGTCCGGACGCGGACGTCATTTTCCAGGGCCGCCAGGGCCTGGAGCACTCCACGGCGCGCGCCTTGCTCCCAGCGGGTTTCACCCTGTGAGCCCTGGCGCCTACGGCCCTGGAGCGGCGGGACGCGCGCGCAGCGTGCGCGTGGTCGACGTCATTCGCCGCAAACGCGACGGCGGGGAACTGACGCGCGACGAGATCAATTACCTGGTCTCCGCCTACACCGCCGGCGCGATTCCTGACTACCAGATTTCTGCCTTGTTGATGGCGATCCTGCTCAAGGGCGCCACCCAGGCCGAGCTCGCCGCCCTCACCGAGGCCATGCTGCACTCCGGCGAGGTGCTCGATCTCTCTGACATTCCCGGGCGCAAGGTGGACAAGCATTCCACCGGCGGTGTGGGCGACAAAACCTCCCTGGTCCTCGCTCCGGTCGTCGCCGCCGCCGGCGTGGTCGTTCCCATGATCAGCGGGCGCGGCCTCGGCCACACCGGCGGCACGCTCGACAAGCTGGAATCCATTCCCGGATTCAACGTCAATCTTTCGCTCGACGACTTCCGCCGTGTGCTGCGCCAGTGCGGCTGCGGGCTGATCGGCCAGACCGCCGAGATCGCGCCCGCCGACAAAAAACTCTACGCCCTGCGCGACGTCACCGGCACCGTCGAAAGCCCCGCCCTGATTTGCGGCTCCATCATGAGCAAGAAGTTGGCCGAGGGCATTGATGCCCTGGTGCTCGACGTCAAGACCGGCTCCGGCGCCTTTATGAAAAAAGAGGAAGACTCCGTCCATCTCGCCGAGTTGATGGTCGAAACCGGCCGCCGCATGGGCAAGCGCATGGTCGCCCTCATCACCGACATGAGCCAGCCGCTCGGCCGCGCCGTCGGCAACGCCATGGAAGTGCAGGAGTGCATCGACGTTCTTTCCGGCAAGGGCCCGGAAGACCTGGCCAAGCTCTGCTTGGAACTCTCCGGCTGGATGTTGTTCCTCGGTGACCGCGTCGCCAGCGTGGAAGAGGGCAAGTCCCTGGCCGCCCAGACCATTGTCAGCGGCGCAGCGCTGGCCAAATTCGGCGAGATTATTTCGCTGCAGGGAGGCGATCCCTCGGTGCTGCGCCATCCTGACCGCCTGCCGCGGGCCGCGCACACCGTCGAAATTGAAAGTCCGGCCGCCGGCTTCGTCAGTACCATCATGTGCGAGCAGGTGGGGACCGCCTGCGTCGTGCTCGGCGGCGGCCGCGAGAAGAAAGAGGACTCGGTCGATCCCAGCCGTCGGCATCATGGTGCGCAAGAAGCTGGGCGACCAGGTCAAGCAAGGCGAGCCGCTGTGCACCGTGCATTACAATTCCGACGCGCGCCTGGATGAGGCCCGCCGCCTGCTGCTGTCGGCCTACACCCTGGCGCCGCAGCCACCGGCGTCGCTGCCCAAGCTGGTGCATCGCGTGATCGGAGAGTCATAAGGAGTCTGGTGCGATTGGCGAGTCGCAAGGAGTTTTGGGTGGTTGGAGAGTCGGAATTTTGTGAATGAGCTTCGTGAATGGGTTTTGTGAATGGGTTTGTGAATGAGTTTTGTGGCACACGCGCCCTCGCGTGTGCTCATTGTCTGATTCACGAAATGAAAGCTGCACGACCGCATCGTCTGATTCACGAAATGAAAGCTGCACGACCGCTCGCAAGCGTAAGAAGCAGGGAAGGGCACGGCGTTAGCCGTGCCAAGAAAGCAATATAAAAGCGTGTCATTCCGAGCGGGCGAGATAGGTCATGGCTTTAGCCGTGACCGAGGCGCAAAGCGCCGAAGCCCGCGAAGAATCTAGTTTTCTCGAAACTGAAACTCGAAACTGAAACTATGTATAGATTCGTCGGCATCCTCGGACTCGCCACCATGCTCGGTCTCGCCTTCGCCTTTTCCACGGCGCGCCGCGCGATCCGTCTCAAAACCCTGGCCTGGGGCATTGGGCTGCAATTTGCCTTCGCCTTCCTGGTGCTGCGCTTCGACGTCGGACGCCTGGCGCTCGCCAAGGCCGGCGCCGGCGTCACCCGTTTGCTCGATTACTCCTTTGCCGGCTCGCAATTCATCTTCGGTGACCTGGGCAAGAAGCTCTCGCCCCAAGGCTTCATCTTCGCCTTCCAGGTGCTGCCGACCATCATCTTCATCTCGGCATTTTTCGCCGTGCTCTACCACTTCGGCATCATGCAGTTCATCATCAAGCAGTTTGCCAAGCTGATGAAGCTCATGGGCGCCAGCGGCGCCGAGTCGCTCGACGTCGCCGCCAGCATCTTCATGGGCCAGACCGAGGCCCCGCTCAGCATCCGCCCCTTCTTGCCCTCGCTCACCCGCTCCGAGCTGATGACCGTCATGACCGCCGGCATGGCCCACGTCTCCGGCGGCATCATGGGCGCCTACATCCTGTATGGCATCGAAGCCAAGCACTTGCTCAGCGCCGTCATCATGACCGCCCCCGGCACCATCCTGATGGCCAAGATGCTGGTGCCGGAAACCGAAATCCCGCTCACCTCCGACCGCCATCCTCCCGGCGCCGAAGCCGCCGCCGCCACCGTCGAGCTGGAAATCAACCACAAGGACGAGAACGTCCTCGGCGCCATCGCCCGCGGCACCATCGATGGTCTTCACCTCGCCCTCAACGTTGCCGCCATGCTCATCTCTTTTCTGGCCCTCATCGCGCTGGTCAACGGCATCTTCGGCGGCATTCACAATCACTGGGCGAGCTGGTTTCCCTCCAGCCTGGAAAAAGTTTTCGGCGTGCTCTTCGCCCCCATCGCCTTTGTCATCGGCATTCCCTGGCACGATTGCCTCGCTGTCGGCAACCTGCTGGGCACGCGCATGGTGATCAACGAACTGGTCGCATTCTCTTATCTCGGACCCATGAAGAGCACGCTCGACCCGCGCTCGTTCACCATCGCCACTTTTGCGCTCTGCGGATTTGCCAACTTCAGCTCCATTGGCATCCAGATTGGCGGCATCAGCGCCCTGGCGCCCAACCGCCGCTCCGACCTGGCCCGGCTCGGCTTTCGCGCCATGCTCGCCGGCACCATGGCCAACCTGATGTCCGCCTCGATTGTAGGAATCTTGATGAAGTAGCATCAGTCCCTCAGCACCCTGAGGGCTGACTACTGACTACCGACTACTGACCACTGCTTATGAAACCTGCCGCCGAACCGACTCGCCTTCCCGCCGACGATTTCACTCGCGCCGAAGAAGCCGCCGCCCACCTGCGCTCCCGTTGCCAGCTCCATCCCAAGGTCGCGCTGGTGCTGGGTTCCGGGCTCGGCTCCTTCGCCGACCAGCTCGAGGGCGCCACCCGCATTCCCTATGCCGACATCCCTCACTTTCCCAAGCCCTCCGCCGAAGGCCACGCCGGCCAGCTGGTGATCGGCAATCTCGCCACCGTGCCGGTGGCTTGCATGCAGGGCCGCGTCCACTTGTACGAAGGCCACAGCGTGCGCGACGTCGTCTTCCCGGTGCGCGCGCTTTATCGCTACGGCATCCGCGGCTTGATTCTCACCAATGCCGCCGGCGGGGTGAATGAGACTTACACCCAGGGCTGCCTGGTCGTGCTCAAGGACCACATCAACCTGCAGGGCGTCAATCCGCTCGTCGGCGCCAACGATGAGCGCTTCGGCCCCCGCTTCCTCGACATGACCCAGGCCTACTTCCGCCCCTATCGCCAGATCACCCTCGAGCACGGCAAGCGCATCGGGGTGGAGATTTACGAGGGCGTGTATGCCGCCTTATACGGCCCCATGTACGAGACCCCGGCGGAAATTCGCTTTTTGCGCACCATCGGCGCCGATGTGGTCGGCATGTCCACCGTGGCCGAAGTCGTCGCTGCCCGCCACCTCGGCATGCGCGTGCTCGCCATCTCCTGCGTCACCAACATGGCCGCCGGCATTCTCGACCGCCCCATCAACCACAAGGAGGTCCTCGAAACCGGCGAACGCGTGAAGGTCAAGTTCATCCAATTGCTGGAAGCCATCATGCCGCAGGTCGAAGATCTGGCCGGTTCCTAATTGTCCCGGGTTGCAGTCGCCTGTTGACATTCCGAACCCGGCGCGGAATCTGCTGTTGCTCCCAACTCCAATCTGCCTGAAACTGAAACTGACCTTGTCTGCCACCCACATCATCGCGATCGCGGGGCCTTCCTGCGCCGGTAAGACCGAACTGGCCAGACGACTGGCGCGCCAGCTTCCCGCCACCCTCGTTCCCATGGACGCCTACTATCGCGACCTTGCTTTCCTCCCCCTGGAATCGCGCTACCGCTTCAATTTCGATATTCCCGACTCCCTCGATCACAACCTGCTGCGCGAACATCTCACCTCCCTCGCCGCCGGCAAGCCGGTCCAGCGCCCCGTCTATGACTGCCACCTTCACACCCGCTCCTCGATCTGGGAAACCGTAACTCCCGGCGCCTTCCTCATCCTGGAAGGACTGTTCGCCCTCCATTGGGACGATCTCCGTTCTTTGTTTGGCACCAAGGTGTACGTCGATGCCGCCGACGACATCTGCCTCTCCCGCCGCCAGGTCCGCGACGTCATCGAGCACGGCCGCACCGCCGAATCCGTGCACAAGCAGTGGGTCGAAACCGTCCGCCCCATGGCCGAACTCTACGTCCGGCCCACGCGCCGCTTTGCCGATCTGGTCATCTCCGGCCAGGCCTCGCTGGAGCAATCCACCTCCGAGGTCCTGGCGCGCGTCCGCGGCTCCCATCCCGCGGCCGCCCCCGCCTCCAGCGCCAACCCTTAGTTCGTCCCTTAGTCCCGTGACCAAACCATTTTGGGAAGCAAACCGCGTCGCAGTCTTCCAACTTCTGTAGTTTTTGCGCCCGTTTCTTTCAAAAACAGGATCTACTCAGCCCGGTTTTCCACCGCCTGCTCATTCTGCTAGGCGAAATCGCTGCTGCAGTTTGGTTCGCCGCGTGCAACTCTGATTTCCTCCCGAATCCAGCAAAATTTGATTCGCGTAGTTTGCTCGCTGGGGAGCGATTAGTGTCGATTCGGCAGCTCGGTTTGGGTGGTTTTGTAACCTCTGCTCCGGCAACGGTGCGGCCCCAGGATTTTTTCAAATTTTCATTTCCTTGTTGTTCCCAAGCAGTAACTCTCATGGTATGTTTCCCGCCCAGCCGAAGAAAAGCTCTTTTTGGTCATTGGAATTTTGGCGAGGCAAGCAATCACCTTGTCAGGCTGGGTGCGCCAGTACGTCCAATCTGTTCAACCTGCAAAACAAATTTTTATCGGGGGAAGTCGATGTCAAAGTCTAACGTGACAAGATTCATTCTTTGCCTGCTCGTCCTGGCGATGGGCTTTTTTGCGACCCAAGCGTTGGCCCAATCGCAGGCCAGCGCCGGTCAGATCGCCGGTACGGTCAAGGACTCCGCCGGCGCGGTGATTGTGGGCGCCACCGTCGTCGCCAACAATCCTCAGACTGGCTTCAACCAGTCCGTGAACACCGAAGAAAATGGTATCTACCGGCTCATCTTGCTGCCGCCCGGCAACTACAAGGTGACGATCAGCAAGCAGGGCTTCTCCGATGCCTTGGCGCAGGTGAGTGTCGGCGTCGGCCGCACCGCCGAACTGAACGTCAGCATGAATGTCGGCGGCCGCAAAGAAGAAGTCACCGTCACCGCCGAGGCGATTGAAGCTCAGCGCCATGAGGCGGCCGCCTTTGTCGGCGCCGACGTCGTTTCCAACATCCCGCTCAACGGGCGCCGGTTCCAGGACATCGTCCTCACCACCCCCACCGCTGCCATTGACCCTACCCGCGGCGGCATCACCCTGGCCGGACAGAAGATGGTAAACACCGGCAGCGTCAACGTTGATGGCTCCGATTACGGCCAGCCCTTCTTCGGCGGCATCAAGGGCGGCGAGCGCGCCGGCTTTGCCCCCACCATCCCGCTCGACGCCATCCAGGAATTCCAGATCGTGCGCTCCGGCTACACCGCTGAGTTCGGCCGCTCCACCGGCGGCGCTATCACCGCCATCACCAAGTCCGGAACCAATCCTTCCACGGCACCGCCCAGTATGTCTTGCGCCCCAGCGATGCGGGCAGGAGCAATGAATACTACGACGCCATCAAGACCACCCTGCCCGCGACTTGCACCACCTGCGTGGTCAATCCCAATCCCACGCTCCACCAGTGGGGCGGCTCCTTTGGCGGCCCGATCAAGAAGGACAAATTGTTCTTCTTCGGCAGCTACGATCAACAGCGCCAGCGCCTGCCGCACCAGATCTTTTTCCCCAACACCAGGGTGAGTGGATTTACTCCAACCGTCGCAACCCAGGAAGGCTTCAACCTGTTCAACAGCTTCGAGACGCCCTTCACTCAAACCAACGACGCTTATCTGTTCCTGATTAAGGGCGACTATCAGCTCAGCAACCGGCACCGCCTGAGTGTCCGTTACAACCACAGTAATTACGAGGGCCAAAACGCCGTTTCCGTCGGCACTCGGCTGGATCCCACCTTGAACTCCGCGCTGTCCAATAACGGCACGGAACTGGATAAGACCCGAACGGTGGCCGGCAACCTGGCCAGCTACTTCTCGCACTTCGCCAATGAGCTTCGCGGCCAGTACTCCCGTGAGACTCGTCCTCGCCTGTCCAACGCAGAGACCCCGACGGTGGCGGTGAGTTCCGTCGGCACCTATGGCACCACCAGCTTCTTGCCTACGACCGAGTACGACTATCGCATTCAGTTCGCCGACAACATCACTTGGATTAAGAGTTCGCACACCTTCAAATTCGGTGGCGAATACAATCACCTCTACGCCAGTCAACTGTTCGGCTTCAACCAGTTTGGCCAGTATGGCATTCCGGCTCGACGGGCAGCTGGCGGTAGTGGTGTGGCCAACGGCCTGGCCCTGATCTCCAACGTCATTTCTGCCGCGAACACGTGCGGCGGCACCACTCTGTAATCCCAACGGCAAACCGGTTTGACGGCAACTCGGCGTTCTACAACAAGCAGGTAGGTAACCTGCTGGCCGCCTATGGCGGCGACCAGATCGCCTTCTTCGTCGCAGGATTCCTGGCGCGTGCGGCCCACCTTCACCATCAACTACGGTCTCCGCTGGGAAGCTGAGTTGAACCCGACGCCGCCCTCCGGCGCCGACAACAACTCCGCCGCCGCCCTGGTCAAGGGTTTCGTTTTCCCCAATGGGCGCAGCGTGGACCCGACGGACACCAACAACCAGACCAACCAGTTCGCCCCTCGCCTGGGTTTTGCCTGGAACCCGAAGGGTGACAACAAGACCGTCATCCGCGGCTTCGGTGGCATCTACTATGCCGCCACTCCGTTGCTGCTTTACTCCAACACCATGGGCGACTACCGCCAGCCACCGGCGAACGTGTCGGTCGCGCTCCCGGTTTCGCTGCCCAAAACCCTGGTGGTGAGCGGCCCGGGCGGCACCTGCCCGGCGCCCTGCAACACCGTTTGGAAGCAGCTCAACTACCTGGCCGGCGTCAATCTCAACAACTTCGCGCTCAACAGCCTGCCGATTCTTACCGCCGACCAGATCCTCTCCATTGCGCAGTCGATCGCAACCGCGAGCGGCACGACGTTTAACCCGCTGACCGGCGCCAACCTGATTACCACCGCGAACAACTTCCACAACGCTCGCGCCTATCAGGCCGGCTTCGGCATCGAACGTCAGCTTGCGCAAGGCTGGACTGCCGGCGTCGAGGGCATTTGGATCAAGACCGTCCACATCCAGCGCGACCTTGACCTCAACCTTCCCAACCCCGCCACCGTCGACGCGGCCGGCCGCCCCTTATACGGCCTGCTCAGCGGCGGAGTCACTCGTCCCATCGCCACCTTGGGCCAGGTGATCATCCGCGACGCCACCGCCAAGGCCCTCTATCGCGGTCTTACCTTGCGCACCAACATCAACCGCAGATGGGGGCAGATCAATGCCTACTACACGCTCTCGGAGAACTTGACCGACGACGACAACGAGCGCGATGCCAGCGGCTTCCGCTCCATGGACAATCGGAATTTCATTCCCGATTACGGATACTCCGACCAGAACCGCCGTCACCAGATCGTTCTCAGCCCGGTGTTCTTCCTGCCTTGGGGATTCGAGATTTCCAACGCTATTCGCTTCCTGTCCGGCACCCCGTTCAGCCCGAGCGCGGGTACCGATTTCAACCAGGACAAGGCCAGCAACGACCGGCCGTACTTTGCCTTCGGCGTCCCCTTCATCCGCAACAACTTCACCAACAAGTCGCAGACCTTCGTTGATTTGCGCGTACAGAAGAGCATCAAGATCAAGGAATCGAAGCAGGTTAAGCTCTCTGCCGAGATGTTCAACTTGTTCAACGTGATGAACCTTCAGTACGCCAGCACGCAGACCAACTTCTGCACCGTGTCGGTGGCGGTTTGCGGCGTTTCAGGCGCAGCCTGGACCGCGAATCCACTCTTCATGCAGACTCACAACCCAACCACGGGCGCCATCCTCACCAGCAACTCCTCCGGCGTCCCGTTCGAAGCGCAGTTCTCGTTCAAGTTCATCTTCTAACTTGACCGAATCCTCGCGGGCGGCGGATCACTCCGCCGCCCTTTTTCTTTCACGAAAAACTCTTCTTCATTCTTCAATCTTCAATTTCCACCTGTCATCCTGAGCGAGGTCCGGCGCGCCGGACCGAGTCGAAGGACCCCAGGTCCTTTCGCAGTGCACGCGCCGCCAACCGGCGTTCTCACTCAACTCCCCGCATTCTTCAATCTTCATTCTTCAATCTTCAATTTCCACCTGTCATCCTGAGCGAGGTCCGGCACGCCGGACCGAGTCGAAGGACCCCAGGTTTCTTTGCAGTGCACGCGCCGCCAACCGGCGTTCTCACTCAACTCCCCGCATTCTTCAATCTTCATTCTTCAATCTTCAATTTCCACCTGTCATCCTGAGCGAGGTCCGCACGCCGGACGAGTCGAAGGACCTCCGGTTTCTTTGCAGTGCAACGCGCAGCCAACCGGCGTTCTCACGCAACTCCCAGGTCTTTTCATTCTTCAATCTTCATTCTTCAATCTTCAATTTGCAGTTCGCAGCCAGAGCGAATGTTATCCTTGATTTCTCATGTTCCGAAAACTTCGCGCTCCTCTTGTCCTCGCTCTCCTTTTCATCGCTCACACCGTTCTTGCCGCCGGGATTCGCGATCTCAGGCCCACCGTCATCCTCATTTCCATCGACGGCTTTCGCTACGACTATTTCAGCAAGGCCCCCACCCCGAATCTTGACTCCCTCATCTCCCGCGGTGTTCGCGCCCGCTACATGGTCCCGTCGTTTCCCACCAAGACCTTTCCCAATCACTACACCATCGTCACCGGGCTCTACCCGGCGCACCACGGCATCATCGCCAACAACATGTGGGACGACCGGCTCCACGCCACCTTCAAGATGTCCGACCGCCAGCAGGTGCAGGACGCCCGCTGGTGGGGCGGGGAACCCATCTGGGTGACGGCTCAGAAAGCGGGCCAGAAAACCGCGCCCATGTACTGGCCCGGGGGCGAGGCCGCCATCGAAGGCCAGGCGCCCACCTACGACGAGGCTTACGACGACAAGCACAAAACCTCGTACCAGTACCGCGTCAACAAGCTCCTCTCCTGGCTCGATCTGCCGGCCTCCGAGCGCCCGACCTTCCTCACCCTCTACTTCGAGGCTGTGGATTCCGCCGGCCACGAGTACGGCCCGGATTCACCGCAGGTGAAAGAAGCCATCGAGAGGGTGGACCGCAACATCGGCCTGCTTCTCCAAGGTCTGCGGGAGCGCGGCATCGAGGACCAGGTCAACATCATCGTGGTCTCCGATCACGGCATGGCCGCCTGCTCCCGCCAGCGCCTCATCATGCTCGACGATTACGTCGATCTCGCCAACGTCATCCAGATCGACACCAACCCGGTGCTGGCCGCCAAGGCCCGCGACGGCAACAATGCCGCGCTCGTCGCCCGGCTCAAGCTCGTCCCCCACCTCACCGTCTATACCCCGGACACGGTGCCCAAGCGGCTGCACTTCAGCGGCAATCCGCGCATCACGCCCGTCATCGCCGTCGCCGATGTCGGCTGGAAGATCACCTCCCATGCCGATGTCGCCAAGCATCCCGACCGCAAGTACGGCGGCGACCATGGCTACGACAATGCCGCCCCGGAGATGCGCGCCATCTTCGTCGCCGCCGGTCCTGCTTTTCGCCCGCACCGCACCTTGCCCGGCTTTCCCAACCTTGACGTTTACCCGCTGCTGGCCCACCTGCTGCACGTCGCTCCCGCTCCCAATGACGGCGACATGCGGGTCTTCCAGCCGGTATTGCGTCCGCAAGCGGCCGTAGCCCACGGGGCAGCAAATCGCTAATCGCTAACAGCTAAGAGCGAATAGCTTTTTTTTACATCCCTCCCGCACTGGGCGCATCTGTACCTACGTTGGAGGAAATATATGGCTTTACGAGATGTGTCTAAGCCCGTCGCGGCGCAGACCACCCACGAACTTCCCGCCCTGCCCTATGACTTTGCTGCGCTGGAGCCTCACATTGACGCCCAGACCATGCAGATCCATCACGACAAGCACCATGGCGCCTATGTCACCAACCTCAACGGCGCCCTCGACAAGCATCCCGAACTCAAGTCCAAGTCCGCCGAAGACCTGCTGCGCGGCCTCAGCTCCATCCCCGAAGATATCCGCACCGCGGTCCGCAACAATGGCGGCGGCCACGTCAATCACTCCATGTTCTGGAAGATCATGAAGCCCAATGGCGGCGGCAATCCCACCGGCGACATCGCCCAGGTCATCGGCCAGTTCGGCGGCTTCGAGCAGTTCAAGGAAAAGTTCAACGACAACGGCGTGAAGCGCTTCGGCAGTGGTTGGACCTGGCTGGTCCGCACCTCCGCCGGCAAGTTCGACCTGCTCTCCACCGCCAACCAGGACAGCCCTTTGCTCGACGGCAATTTCCCCATCTTCGGCAACGATGTCTGGGAGCACGCCTACTATCTCAAGTACCAGAACCGCCGCGCCGACTACCTCAAGGCCTGGTGGAACGTCATTAACTGGGACGAGATCAACCGCCGCCTCAAGGAAGGCCGCTAGGTCCATGTGGCACACGCGCCTGTGACACGTGACATGTGGCACACGCGCCTGTGGCACACGCGCCCTCGCGTGTGCTGGTCATAACTGAAACTCGAAACTGAAACTTTCTTCGTGGGGAAGAAAAAAGCCCGGCCGCTGTTTGGCCGGGCTTTTTCACATCCGCTGAATTAAAGGTAGGCCCCGGCGCCCTCGCCGGGGCTACTTTCATTGAATGACTAAAACGCAGCCGCGGCGGGCGCCTCGCCCGCCGCAATCAGAAACTGAAAGGCTAGAAACTCCCGCCTCCCGCCGCCTTTTCCGCCACCGGTTTGCCCTCCGTGTCCTGCGCCTCCACCGTGCCCAGGTCCAGCTTCTTCAGCCCGTCCTCGATCTTGGCGCGATCTCCGGTCACCACCACCACCATCCGCTCCGGCGCAACGTATTTTTCCGCCATCTTGTGCACGTCCGCCACCGTCACTCCCTCGATCTTGCTGGGCAGCGTGCGGTAGTAGTCGGGCGGCAGGTTATAGACGAACAGGTTCGAGATGGTGCGCGCCGTCTGCAGCGTGGTCTCGAAGTCCGCCGTCAGCCCGCGCACATTCGATTCCTTCGCCATCGACAGCTCTTGCGGCGTCACCTGCCCGTCGCGGAATTTCGTCACTTCGTTGAACACCTCTCGCACCGCCGGCGCCGTCACGTCGGTCCGGATCATGCTGCCGATCACGAACGGCCCCGTGCCTCGCCGGAACTGGAAGAACGAGAACGCGCCGTAGGTGTACCCGTGCGCCTCCCGCAAGTTCAGGTTGATCCGGCTGGAGAACAATCCGCCCAGGATGTCGTTCATCACCAGCACCGGCGCGTAGTCCGGGCTGTTGCGCTGCAATCCTACTTGCCCGATGCGCAACGCGCTCTGCGGCGAGTTCGGCTTGTCCACGATCACGATCCGCCGCTTCAGCGTGTTTTCCACCTGCGGCGCCTTCGAGGCCGTGGCCTGCCCCGTCCATCCTCCGAAATATTTCTTGGCCAGCGACTTCAGTTCTGCTTCGCTGACGTCGCCCGCCACCACCAGCGCCGAATCCTGCGGCGCGAAGCCGCTCTTGTAGAACTTCAGCAGGTCCTCGCGTGTGGTTTCTTTCGTCGACTCCGGCGTCCCCGTCTCCAGATATCCGTACGGGCTCTTCTCGCCGTACACCTCGCGCAGCAGCACCCGCTGCGCCACCGCCTGCGGCTGATCGTCCTGCTGGATCAGCGCCGTCAGCCGGCGTTTCCGCACCCGCTCGATCTCCTCCGGCCGAAACGCCGAATGGATCGAAACGTCCGACATCAGCTCGAACAGCTTGTCGGCGTTCGTGGTCAACGCTCCGCCGCTCACCTGGGTCGCGTCCGCCGTCGAGTTGGCGGCCAGCGTCGCCCCGATCTGCGCGATGTCATCCGCCAGCTGCGGCGACGTCCGCTTCTCCGTCCCCTCGTTCAGCAGCATCGCCGTGAACGACGCCAGCCCCGCCCGCTCCGGCGGATTCGCCTCGCTCCCGCGCAGCACCGAGAGTTGCGCCGTCACCACCGGCAGGTTGTGCTGCTCCACCAGGTACACCGACATGCCGTTGGCCAGCTTGAACTGCTTCGGCACCGGCAGCTGCGGCGTCTTCATCGTTTCCGGCTTCGGAGGCGTCGCCCGCCACGCGTCGTTCCCCGGACCGCCCGCCATCGCCTCGGTCGACTCCGGCTGCGGACGCTTCGGCACATCGTTCACCACCTTTTCGCCCGGCACGCCGTACACCACCACCCGCGAATTCGCGGTCAGCGTTTCTGCCTGCTTCTTCACCGACTCCAGCGTTGCGTTGGCGTAGCGCGCCAAATCTTTCGGCAGATATCCCGGATCGCCCAGGTAGTGGTTGTACAGGTCCAGCGTGTCGGCCTTGCCGCCGAACCCGCCCAGCCGCTGCAGACCCTGGATCTTGCGCGTCTCGGTCGTGTTGCGCGCCCGCTCCAGCTCCGCCTGCGTGATCCCGTCTTTCTGCACCGCCGCCAGCTCTTCCTCGATCGCCTTCTCCAGCTCTTCCGGCTTCACTCCCGGTTTCGCCGTGGCGATGATCTGGAAAATCGAGCCCAGCATCAGCGATTGCTGCGCCGCCCGCACGTCCTGCGCGATCTGCTTTTCGTACACCAGCTTTTTGTACAGGCGGCTCGATTTGCCTCCTGCCAGCGCCAACGCCAGCAGGTCAAGCTCGGCATCGCCGGGCTTGAAGAACGCCGGCGTCAGCCACGCCATGTACACTCGCGGCAGCTGCACCTTATCGGTGATCACCGCCCGCCGCTCTTTCGTGATCGGCGGCGTCACCGCGTCGATCTTCGGCACCGGCGGGCCAGCCGGAATCGGCCCGAAATATTTCTCCACCTGCGCCTTGATCGTCTTCGGATCGAAGTCTCCCACAATCGCCACGCTGGCGTTGTTCGGCGCGTAGTAGGTCTTGAAGAAGTCGCGCACGTCGTTCAGCTCCGCGCTCTCGATGTCGGCGTGCGACCCGATCACGTCCGCATAATAAGGATGCGTCTTCGGGAACAGCTCGTGGAACATGCCCTCTTCCACCAGCTCGTAAGGCTGGCTCTCGCCCTCGCGACGCTCGTTGCGCACCACGTCGCGCTGGTTCGCCAGGTTCCTGCCGTTCAGATTGTCCAGCAGCCATCCCATGCGATCGCTCTCCAGCCACAATCCCAGCTCCAGCTGGTTGGCCGGCAGTGTCTCGAAATAGTTGGTGCGGTCGAAGTCGGTGGTCCCGTTCACGTCGGTTGCGCCCGCCGATTCCAGCAGCCGGAAATGCTCGTTCGCCTTCACGTGCTTCGATCCCTGGAACATCATGTGCTCGAACAGGTGCGCGAATCCCGTCCTTCCCGCCTTCTCGTTCGCCGGTCCTACGTGATACCACAGGTCCACCGCCACCAGCGGCAGCCGGTGGTCTTCGCTCAAGATCACCTCCAGCCCGTTCTTCAACTTGAATTTCTCGTACTTGATGGTGGGGAACTGGCTCGCCTGTCCCGCTTTCGCTGTCGCCGCCTGGGCCGTGGCCGGCTGGGAATAATCCTGGCTCCACGCCGCCACGCTCATCACCGCGAGCATCACCATCGCCAGAGCGAACTTTCCCGGCGCTGTTCTCATAAGAAATCTCCTTTTAGGTCTTCTTTCAAGATTGCTAGCTGAAGGACGGAATGCTCAGTATACAAGCCCAGGCGCACCCATCCGTCCCACTCAGATACGTGAGCTTAGACCGCCCCGGTTCCGTTTCGTAACCCAGCGTCCCAATTTTCTGGGATGAACTTACCCATTTCGGGGACGAACCCGCCCATGTTCATTCTTCAATTTACGGATCGCCGGATCACCAGATCACCAGATCACCGGATCGCCCGATCACCGGATCGCCCGATCACCGGATCGCCCGATCACCCGATCGCTTAAAGAAATGTCATCCTGAGCGAGGTCCGGCACGGACCGAGTCGAAGGACCCCTGCGGTTCCCGCAGCGCCCGCGCTATTAACGGGCGTTCTCACTCAAATCTTCAACATTCTTCATTCCCGATCACCGGATCGCCCGATCACCCGATCGCTTCACCACCACTCCATCCTTCATCACGAACTGCACCTTCTCCAGCAAGGTCACGTCCGCCAGCGGATCTCCCGCCACCGCCACAATGTCCGCCAGTTTTCCCGGCTCGATCGTCCCCACCTCCGGCATGCCCAGCAGCGCCGCTGCGTCCACCGTCGCCGACCGGATCGCCTGCGCCGCCGGCTGCCCATACTTCACCCGGATGGTGAACTCCTTCGCCGGATTGATGTTCCAGTCGAACCCACCCGCATCCGTCCCGAACGCAATCTTCACGCCCACCTGCTGCGCCCGCCGGAAGGTGTCTTCCGCCACTTTCAGCATCTGCACCCACACCGGCGCCCCCGCATTGGCGCGGCCCTGCGCCACGTACTCTCCCACAAACAACGTGGGCACATACCAGATGCCCTTGGCTTTCATCGCCTGCAGATCTTCCGGCGCGATATAGTCCCCGTGCTCGATCGAATCCACTCCCGCCTCCACCGAGTTGTGCACGCCGTACATTCCGATGGCGTGCGACGCCACCTTGTGCCGCTCGCGGTGCGCCTCGTCCACGATCGCCCGCAGCTCCTCCATGGTGAACGTCGGCACGTCTTTCAAAACAAGTCCCGATGTCGGGTGGCCCGCCCTTGTCTCGCCCGGGTTTGGCGAGACAGGGTGGGGATTTTCCTCGATGTAGTAACTCCGGTCGCTGTACACCTTGATCCAGTCCGCCCCGTGCGAGATCTGCTCCCGCACCGCCTTGCGGCACTCCTCCGCCCCATCGCAGAACTGCACTCCGTGCGGAATGTCGCGCAACTCCCAGTTGTATCCCTGCAGCGGATACGCCCCCGTCACATCCAGCGCCCGCGTCGCCACCACCATCCGCGGCCCGGGCACGATCCCGTTATTGATCGCCTTCTTGATATCGACATCCGAATATCCCGCGCCCTCCGTCTCCAGATCGCGCAGCATGGTGAACCCGTAGTTCAGCGCCTTGCCCGCCGTCGCCGCCCCCACGATCGCCCGGTAGGGATTCGACTGCTTCAGCAACTGCGCGTCGTAGTCTTCCGCCGTGATGTCCCCCTGCAGCAGCACGTGGGTGTGGGTATCAATCAGCCCCGGCAGGCACGTCATGCTCGAAAGATCAATCTGGGTGCCCCGCTCTGCCCCGGGTTTGGCCAGCGCCTGCCTCGTGAGCTTGTCGTTGGACCGGCGCTGTTGTCGGCCCCCGTGTTGCCCACGCTCTCAATCTTGTTCCCCCGCACCACAATCTCGACGTTCCGCCGCACCTCTCCGCTCTTCACATCCAGCAAGCTCCCGCACCGCAGCACCGTCGTCTTGCCTGCAGCCTGCAGCCTGGAACCTGAAGCCTGCTCCTCCACTGCTCCCGACGGACTCGATCTCGGTGCTGGGCGCTGTTGTTGCTGTGGCGCGGGCGCCCCCGCACTCGCAACTCGCAACTCGGAACTCGCAACTGCCGTTGACCGTCGACCGTCGACCGTCGGCTGTAATTGCGCAAACGGCTTCTTCGGCCCGCACGCCATCAGCACCGCCACCATCACCACCGCTGCAAAAAAATTCCAGCGCCTCATCAATCCCTCCAGAAAAGGTTTCAAAGTCGTTTCATCCTGAGCGAGGACGCGCAGCGTCCGAGTCGAAGGACCCAGCGTTCGTTTGCAGTGCCCGCGCAGCCGACGGGCGTTCTAACTCAACTCCCTACAATCTTCAATCTTCAATCTTCATTCTTCAATCTTCAATTTGCAGTTGTCATCCTGAGCGAGGTCCCGCACGCCGGACCGAGTCGAAGGACCCCTACGCCGTTCGCACCTTCCGTGCTACCCACAGGCGTTCTCACTCAACTCCTGACCAATCGTCAATCTGCAATCTTCAATGTTTCACCACCGCCCCATCCTTCATCACGAATCCCACCTTCTCCAGCACCCGCACATTCGCCGTAGGGTCCCCTGAGACCGCTACTACATCCGCAATGCGTCCCGCCTCGATCACCCCAACATCGCTTTGCATCAACTGCGCCGCCACGCCCGTCGCCGCCTGGATAGCCTCCATCGGCGTCATCCCGAAATCCACCAGCGTCTTGAACTGCATCGCCGGCGTGATCTCCCACTCGAACGCCCCCGCGTCGGTTCCATAGGCGATCTTCACCCCCGCCTTCCGCGCCCGCTGAAATGTGTCTTTATATATGCGCAGGTTCTCCCGCGCCCGCGCTGCCTGCTCGGGAATCCGCTCCGCCCGATACTCGCTCAGCCACGGTGTCGGTACGTACCACGTTCCCCGTGCCGCCATCGTCTGCAGGTCCGCGTCCGCGATGTACGCCCCGTGCTCGATCGAATCCACGCCCGCCTCCACCGCCAGGTGCACGCCCTCCAGTCCGTTGGCGTGCGCTGCCACCCGCCGCCGTTCGCGATGCGCCTCGTCGGCGATCGCCCGCAGCTCCTCCAGCGTGAACGTCGGCCGTGAATGCAGGATTCCGCCATCCACCCAGGTCCGCTGGTCGGCGTATACCTTGATCCAGTCCGCGACGTGCGAAATCTGCTCCCGCACCGCCTTGCGGCAGCCGTTCGCGCCATCGCACACCTGCACCCCGTGCGGCATTTCCAGCTCCCAGTTGTAGCCGAGCAGAGCGTAAGCCCCGGTCACGTTCAGCGCCCGCGTCACCACCTGCAGCCGCGGTCCGGGCACGATCCCCTGGTTGATCGCCTTCTTCAAATCCACGTCGGTATATCCCGCGCCCTCCGTCTCCAGGTCGCGCATCGAAGTGAAGCCATGCTCCAGCGCCAGCCGCGCCGCACGCACTCCGCGGATCGCCCGATACGCCGCCGACTCCTTCAGCAACTGCTCGTCGTAATCCACGATGATGTCGCCCTGTAGCAGCAAGTGAGTGTGGACGTCTATTAATCCCGGCAGGCACGTCATGTTCGACAGGTCAATCGTCTCGGGTTGGCGCTCGCTCGCCGAGGGTGACTGAGATTGTTTTTGGCGCGCGCTCGCCCCCAAGCGCGATCCTGAGGAACTTTGTGGCACACGCGCCCCCGCGTGTGCATCGCCCGCGCTGCCCACGTCTTCAATCCGGTTCCCCTGGATCGTGATGGTGACGTCCTTTCGCACCTGCCCCGACTTGCCGTCAATCAAAGTCCCGCAGCGCAGGTAGGTCTCCGTCGCTCCCGGTACCGCCTGCGCCGCTATGTCACCTACACCAGCAAACGCTGCAACAATAATTACAACTGCGCCGACGCCAGCCAGCCTCATGCCTCTGCCCCCCGGCTCATGCCACTCTTCATTTATTCATGCTTCAATCTTCAATTCATGCTTCAATTTCCATTTGTCATCCTGAGCGAGGGCGCACGCCCGAGTCGAAGGACCCCCGTTCAGCCAGCAGCGCCCGCGTTGTCAACCGGCGTTCTCACTCAACATTCCTCATTCTTCAATCCCCTTCGCAGCCGTGCATTCTACCCGACCAGCCCCTAACCTCCAGCCCCCTAGCCCACGCCAATGCTTTTTCCACCCCAGGTAGGCCCCGGCGCCTCGCCGGGGCTGGCTTATCATCCAACCGGAATCTCAACCGCCGCGGGCGCCCTCGTCCGCGGCTACCCATTGTGGAAATTCCAAAGCAAATCTCTCCCTAAATAGCCCTACGTCTGCTCTTCCGCGACCACCCCCAATGCACCACTCTTCTGCCTTGTTCTCCACTCGGAATCGCCCTACATTCTTTGCACCGCGCCACAATCCAGCCTGGTCCGCGTTGTTGTCGTAAAAGCTATAGAAACCCGCGTTGTCGGCAAGAGCCGTATGGGAAGCTGCGTTGTTGTCGGCAAAGCCGTATGGAAACCTGTGTTGTTCTCGCTAAAGCCGTATGGAAACCTGCGTTGTTGTCGGCAAAGCCGTATGGAAACCTGTGTTGTTCTCGCTAAAGCCGTATGGAAACCTGCGTTGTTGTCGGCAGAGCCGCATGAAAACCTGCGAAATTCGCTCATGCTCGAGCGCGCGCAGCGCGCCCAAGATCGTAGCCCCCGGCGTAAGCCGGGGGTGGAAAGCAGTCATTAATTCCAGCCCGCGCAGCGGGCGTAAGAATCGCTTTTTTCGCTCTGATTTGTGTCAGATACGGAGAAATCATACAATATATGGTATTGAGGTCTTGACAGGCACAACATACAGGCGTAATTTCGCATCTCACAAAGGGTTCGGAAGGCCGAAAAACCCTCCCGACTCTCTGAAAAACGGCGGCCAGAGGTGACCGTCGTCGGCAGGTTAATCGGAGCTTGCGCAACACCTCGTTGCTCTGAGTTTTGAAGGGGCGCGGCTTTAGCCGCGCCGGCCAAAGACGGGTTTGACACAGCTTTGGCCGCTGCGGGAATTAGAGCTCTTCAATGACTTGTCACCGGCCCCTGATCGCGAGGGCCTCGAAGTTCCGCGGTGACCGTTGCTCATGGTTCGCCACCCGTTCCGGCCTATTGTCGGACGGAACGGGTGGCCGCTCTCGAACCAGCCGCGCAGCGGCGATTGAGAATAGCCCGGCACTTCAGTGCCGGGTGTAGAGGCAATAACGAATGCAGTCCCGTAGCGACGGCTGATCTCGACTCGCAACTCGCAACTGGAGCTCCCCATGGCTGACGTCACCACCAACACCACTAACACCACCACCACCACGACCGCACCTGTCACCAAGACGAAGAAAGCCACGGGTCTCTCCTTCCGCCGCTACTTCACCCAGCCCGACATTTCGCCCTACGACGCCCTGGAGTGGGAGCTTCGCACCGCCGCCATCACCGACGCCCAGGGCAACGTCATCTTCGAGCAGAAAGATGTCGAGGTCCCCAAGGACTGGTCCATGACCGCCACCAACATCGCGGCCAGCAAGTACCTTCACGGCCAGCTCGGGACCGCGGAGCGCGAAACCGGCGTCCGCCAGCTCGTCTCCCGCGTCGCCGAAACCATCCGCGATTGGGGCATCTCCGGCGGCTACTTCCGCACCCATGACGACGCCGCCATCTTCCACGACGAGCTCTGCCACATCCTGCTCCGCCAGATGGCGGCCTTCAATTCGCCGGTTTGGTTCAACGTCGGTTGCGACCGCATCGAGCCCAACGCCGACGGCTCCAACTGGCACTGGAATGCCCAGGCCCAGACCGTGGAATTCGCGCCCTCCGGCTATCACAACCCGCAGTGCTCGGCCTGCTTCATCAACTCGGTCAAGGACTCCATGGATTCCATCATGACCCTGGCCAAGACCGAGGCCATGCTGTTCAAGTGGGGCTCCGGCACCGGCACCAATCTCAGCCCGCTGCGCGCCTCCCACGAAGCCCTGTCCGGCGGTGGCACCGCCTCCGGCCCGCTCAGCTTCATGCGCGGCTTCGACGCCTTCGCCGGCGTCATCAAATCCGGCGGCAAGACCCGCCGCGCCGCCAAGATGGTCATTCTCAACATCGACCATCCCGACATCCCCGACTTCATCGATTGCAAGATGACCGAGGAAAAGAAGGCGCACGCCCTCATTCGCGAAGGCTACGACGGCTCCAATCCTGACGCCCCCGCCTACTCCTCCATCTTCTTCCAGAACGCCAATAACTCCGTTCGCGTCACCGACGAGTTCATGCTCGCCGCCGAGCGCGATGCCGACTTCTCCACCCGCAACGTGCACGACGGCTCCGCCCACAAGACCTTCAAGGCCCGCGATCTGCTGCGCAAGATCGCCGAAGCCACCTGGCACTGCGGCGATCCCGGCATGCAGTTCGATACCACCGTCAACCGCTGGCACACCGCCAAGAACACCGCCCGCATTAACGCCAGCAATCCCTGCAGCGAGTACATGTTCCTCGACGACTCCGCCTGCAACCTGTCCTCGCTCAACCTGATGAAGTTTGCCCCCAACGGCACCTTCGACATCGAGGCCTACCGCTACGCCGTCGACGTCATGATCACCGCCCAGGAGATTCTGGTCGATTTCTCCGGCTACCCCACCGAGTCCATCGCCCGCAATTCGCACGACTATCGCCCGCTCGGCCTCGGCTACGCCAACCTGGGCGCGCTGCTCATGGCCTCCGGCCTGCCCTACGACTCCGAAGCCGGACGCGACTACGCCGCCTGCGTCACCGCCATCATGTGCGGCGAGGCCTATCTCCAGTCCGCCCGCATCGCCGAACTGTGCCCCTCGCTGGAACCCGCCGGTGAGCGCACCAAGGCCGCCTTTGCCAACGGCCAGGTCGCCAGCTCCACCTCCCACGGTGGCGCTTGCCCCGGCTTCTACCTCAACCGCGAGCCCTTCCTCGACGTCATCCGCATGCACCGCGCTTCGGTCAACAGCATCGCCCCCTCCCCCGCCACCAGGTCCCTGGTCGAAGCCAGCAAGCAGTGTTGGGACGAAGCTCTCTCCCACGGCGAGAAGCACGGCTACCGCAACTCTCAGGTCACAGTTTTAGCCCCGACAGGAACAATAGGATTTTTAATGGATTGCGATACCACCGGCATCGAGCCCGACCTGGCGCTGGTGAAGTACAAAAAGCTGGTGGGCGGCGGGCTCATCAAGATCGTGAACAACACCGTGCCCGCGGCGCTGTTCAAACTCGGCTACGCCCCCGAGCAGGTCAGCGCCATCGTCAGCTACATCGACGCCACCGGCACCATCGAAGGCGCGCCCCACATCAAGGACGAGCACCTCGCCGTCTTCGATTGCAGCTTCAAGCCCGCCAAGGGCACTCGCTCCATCCACTACATGGGACACCTGCGCGATGATGGCCGCCACCCAGCCGTTCATCTCCGGCGCCATCTCCAAGACCGTCAACCTGCCGGAATCGGCCACCGTCGAGGAGATCGCCGAGGTCTACCTCCAGGCCTGGAAGCTCGGCCTCAAGGCGGTCGCCATCTATCGCGACGGCTGCAAGAAGTCGCAGCCCCTTTCCGCAGCCGGCAGCAAGACCGCCGAATCGCGTGCCAACGACGACTCCTCCGCCGCCGACCGTCGACCGCCGACCGTCGACCGTAACCCCGTCGACTCCCGTGATGCCGAAGGCCCGCCGCGCGCCGTGCGCCATCGCCTGCAACTGGAGCGCGCGTCTTTAACCCACAAGTTCAACATCGCCGGACACGAGGGCTACATCACCGTCGGCGTCTACCCCAGCGGCCAGCCGGGCGAAATCTTCATCACCATGGCCAAGGAAGGCTCCACCGTCAGCGGCCTGATGGATTCCTTCGCCCTCGCCATCTCCATGGCGCTGCAGCACGGCGTCCCGCTCAAGCTGCTGTGCGAAAAGTTCAAGCACACCCGCTTCGAGCCCTCCGGCTGGACCGGCAACGAGAACATCGGCTACGCCACCTCCGTCATGGACTACATCTTCCGCTGGCTGGAGCAGAAGTTCGTCACCGGGCAGCAGCAGTTGCTCTTCCCCGGGATGAAGCCCGAACCGCACGAGCAGCCGGCGCTTCCGGCCGGCTCCGGTTCTTCGCCGTCGACCGTCGACCGTCGACCGTCGACCGCTTCCGGGCACGCCACCGACGCTCTGTCCGAATATGTCGAGTTCGGCGACGCGCCCTCCTGCAGCTTCTGCGGCTCGCTCATGACCCGCAACGGCTCCTGCTTCCGCTGCCTGAGCTGCGGCTCAACCAGCGGGTGCAGTTAGAGGACTGATAACCACGGAGACACAGAGACACAGAGAATCGAACAGAACAGAGCGTAGCGGCAGCCGCCCTCGGCTGGATTAGTCCAAGTAGCGGCAGCCGCCCTCGGCTGCCGGCCTTTGGCAATGCAGCCCTTCAATGTCTGTCATCCCGAGCGCAGCGAGGGATCTGCGGTAAACGGAACGAAGAACCCAAGGTGAGCGGTAGGAGCTAGGAGCTAAGAGCTAAGAGCTAAAAGCTAAAAGCTAAAAGCTAAAAGCTAGGAGCCCTAATACCAAAGTAACCTGTCCGGACGTGACGTTGCCGCCGCAGGCCGGAGATGGGAGCATCGAATTACACAGGGCCGCTCGTAGATCGGCCCACAGGTTTTTGGCTTTTGCCCTTACCCGAAAACCCACAACCGTTAACCGAAAACCGACAGCTGAAAGCTGACAGCTGAGAGCTGAGAGCTGAGAGCTATCTCCCCCGAGGTACTGAGATGTATTGCGAAGAGCTGGACCGGCTGTTGAACACGCATAGCGCTCTCACCATGGAATTCTTTCGCCAGGACGTGCGTGCCCAGGGCTTTTTCGCCGACACCGAAGA
Source organism: Terriglobia bacterium (assembly GCA_963797035.1). Lineage (GTDB taxonomy): Bacteria > Acidobacteriota > Terriglobia > Terriglobales > Acidobacteriaceae > JAIQGF01. The sequence goes on along the minus strand of CAWCOC010000010.1, from coordinate 638,308 downwards.
GTGGCTGCGCGAGTGCCGCAAGCTCGAGCAGGTAGAGGACCAGCTGAACCAGGTCACGGCCGAACTCGCCGACCACCGCCGCCGGCACGGCTGCGCCCCGCACGATTCCGCACCCAGCCGTCCACCTCGAACCCGTCTCCGCCACCGAGGAACACCGAGGCGCCAGGGGGTAGATACAGTTTTACCTCGAGCCCTTCTCCACCACCGAGGAACTCCGCCAGGAGCCGAGGGTACATTTCGGTGGGTGTCATCCTGAGCGGAGCGAAGGATCTGCTTTTGTTGACAACGCCAAACTCGTCCCGAGCGGGACGACCGCCAGTAGCTCAAACCCTGCCCTGAGCGGAGTCGAAGGGACTTCAGTCCTGGGACGATCGCCCCACATGACTCCGAGTCCCGCAGGGACGGCACGAGGGGTAGGGCACGGTTTCAACCGTGCCACGAAATGCCAGGAAGAGATCGGGCTCCAGCCCTTGAGTTCCCGTTTCGCCGCGCGAAACCGTGCGGCTCGGGTGGAAGGGCACGGTTTCAACCGTGCCACAAAAGCCATCAGATTTACGGGCTTTAGCCCCTGAGGTCCTGTTTCGCCGCGCGAAAAGGCCCCCCAGGCGGCTGAAGCCGGATTCTAAGTGCGGCCAGCGAATGGAAGTATGATGGGTGGAACGTGTGCGCGACCGCAGATGCTGCTCACATACTCACGAAAATAAGGCCACGCCACGAGCCGCACCTCGGAATCTGCAAACCTCTTGACGAACGCCTCCGATATCCTTGCCGAATGTAGGTGTAGGAGGTAATCCGCGCTAACGTCGAAGAACGGTTTTAGTGATCCTGGCTTAGTGGCGCGCACCTTGACGCCCGCAATGACATCGAAGTGCTTCTTCTCGATCTTCACTATCTTGCAAGTCCATTCCAGCACTTGCCGTTGATCATCTGCTTGCAAATATGCATTCCGGTCTACACGAACCTCCGACTGTGACATAGACAGTCCGACAAGTTGTAAAGTCCGAATGAATTCAGCATATCCGGCATCAGGTGTAGCACTCTGTTTTTTTGTCGGCATTGTCGTTATCAGCGATCGTATTCGAACACTAACCTATCCCTCTGCTTCACAACTTGTGTCAAGGTTTTGGGCGGCTTTGTTACATCCGGAAGGAAATCCAGCACGTCGTCGTCTGCCGCCCCTGCTTGCTGAATGAAAGACCAACAACGCTGGTTTGGCACGTGCCAGTTACCTCCTAATTCTCCGGGACTTGCATTCACAACGATTGTATGGGGTCGTGACACCATGGCCGCCAGGGTCGCCCGGACCGATTCTTCAAACACTTTCTTAAAGGCGTCACCCATGTGGCGTTCCGAAAGCAGGTGCACGATGTACTGGTTAAGGCTCACATCTTGCTTCTTGGCCTCATGGTCCAGAGATTTGTGGAGATTCCGTGGCAGACGCACGACAAACTTGCCACTGAAGTCCTCTAAGTGAGAAGGTTCAGGTATGTACTGGCCGGACGCAATTCGACCGGCGATCCACAAGTCTTTTACTTCTAAGACGCCCTTAACCGCCTCATCGATGGAGTCGCCGAAGCTGGCACATCCCGCGAGGTCGGAAATTGTCGCTACGAATCGCCCGTCTTCATCCTCGACGATCTCGATTGGGTATCTAAGCTTTTGGTATTGTTCCGCTGTCTTCGTCATGACATTCTTCCTGTTCTGGCGGGTCGGCACTGGACGGGTCGGAGGGCTCGGGGGGAACGACTTGAGCCTCAATGTAAGCAACTACGTCTTCAATGCCGTCCATCGCGATCTTCGCATAATATTTTGGAATGCAATCGCGCGATCCGTGTTCCTTTTCCAGACTGATCGGTTTTAGTTCCGGCTGGCCGAAGTCGGTGACAAAACGGCTGCCTTTGCGGTTGACGGTAAGCTTCGGGAAAAGGTGGCCGTACTTGGTTTTCATGCGGCGCAGAACGGCATCTAGGTCGTCGAAGCAGCAATGCTTCAATCCCCGCAACCGGACGAGTTCTGCCTTCAGCTTCTCCACGCCCGACAACCTGCTTCACTGACCACCCCCGTTTACGGACTGCGGACTAGTACTATGCGCAGTACTGGTATGTCAAGTAGTTAGATGCGCTAGGCCCGACTTGGTTACCAAGGTTTCGGTCGCGAGGGCGCTCCTGTTATTCACATGATACTACAGACAGTACTACCGTGCAAAAATCATGTTACAATTTCTTGACCCAAAATGTGAGCGCCGACCTCGGTGGCGACCTCGGTCGGCGGGTAGCAGTCAACGACTGCCGGCTACCGTGCTTGCGCACAGCAGTTTACCGTCCAGAGCTTACAGCAGGCTGGAGCCTAGTCGCAAGCCTCACCACTGCAACGGGCGGTCCCGAACCCGCGACATCAACGTCGCAGAAGGTGAAGGCTTATTGTGAATAGAAGCAAAACCACGCTGTTGATAGGCACGCTGGTCCTGTTGTTGTCCGCCGTTTTGTCGGCCCAAGAAATTGGCGTCGGCATGACGAAACGTCCTGGCGATCAGGTACGCCTGACGATCATTTTCAAGTCCCCCATTGAGCTGACTTCAGTCTGGTTCCGATTTACCAACCAGGGTCCTGTTCAGCACAACCAACCCAACTTCGGCACCGTCGTCGATGGCAGCCAGCTCTCGAGAATTTCCCAGACTGAATATGACGTTGTTGGAACTGTACCTAACAACGTTTCTAGCGGGACTTACGAACTGGTCAACCTTACGGCTGGCGATTCGAGGGGGTCGCGTACGTATCAACCCGGGAAAGACTTTCCATCTGGAATCACGATGCGCGTCGAGAACAACGCCCACATCGAGTTTCCGGACATTAAAACTATCACTCTCGCGCCAGAGAAAAAGTAAGTGCAGTGAACTCCCGCCCTGCACTTCTCGCAGGGTGGGATCTTTTTTGTGACGCGACCTGCGCCAAGGCCGCGGCTCTCGCTCGGTCAAGCTTTCTCAGTGTCCTCGTGCCTCCGTGGTGACCTTCTCCATTCCCATTTCGGGAATCACCCCCCACAAATTTCTACAGAAATCCCTTGACCATCACAGACAAACGCACCGATTTGTTCTAGCCTCTTCTTCGGGCGCCAGGGAGGAGTTGTGGGAAAAGTATGTCTGCCCTGCTCGCCTCTTCGCTCCCGCCTCACCCCCGCTCTTTCCTAACCCTCGCCTCTTCCAAGCCTCTAACCACCTTCCACCTACCCACTAACCACTGTCTTCCCAGCCTCCAGCCACCTAGCCCCCAGCCCCCAACCACCTCTCTCCGTGCCTCTGCCGTCGGCCATCTGACCGTCGTCCGTCGACCATCGACCGCCGACCGTCCGCCCCGTGATCTCGGGCCTATCTCATTGATTCCATTATGAAGGGAGTACCGGGTCCCATGCACTCTGACGAACTAGTTAACCCCACCCAGTTCGACGCCAGCCACCAGCCGCCCCGCTGCCGCCACACCTTGCTCTCCGGCGACGCCTGTGGTCAGCCCGCACTCCGTGGCACCGACCTCTGCCGCTTCCATCGCGCCGTTGCCCCCACCCGCCGCGAGTTCATCCTTCCCATCGTCGAGGATGCTGCCAGCCTCCAGCTTGCCCTCAATCGCGTCATGCGCGCCCTCGCCGACGGACTCCTCGACTACAAGAAGGCCTCGCTGCTGCTCTACGCTCTGCAGATCGCCGCCTCCAACTTCAAGCGCCTGCGCGACGAGCGCCAACTCGCCACCCAAAACGCCGCAGCCGTCGAGGATCAGTCCCTCGTGAAGTTGTTCCTCAAGCAGCTCGCCATCCCGGAAACTCCCGAGGAACTCGCGGCCGAGCTCGCCGCTGAAATGCCGGATCCGCTCAATCCGCATTTGCGACCTCTCGCGGGTTTCCCGCCCCCGCCGCCCTTGCAGGAACCCGGCAGACTCAACGTCAGCGCTCCTGATCCTGCGGAACTTCCGCCTCCCGACCCGCGTATGTCCCACTACAATCCGCCGCATGGGGTACGCACATGACCACGCTGAGCCGAAACGCCAGGATCGCGGGACTTCTCTACCTGACGCTGCTGACCGCGCCCTTGCGCCTGATGTACATTCCCAGCAAGATCATCGTGTCGCACGACGCGGCAGCGACGGCCAACAACATCACGGCGCACCAGACGCTGTTTCGCCTGGGCATGCTCAGCGACCTGTTCACCGCCACCATGGGCATCTTTCTCACGCTGGCCCTGTACCGGCTGTTTAAGGACGTGGACCGCGGCCTGGCGCGGGCCATGGTGATTCTCGGCGGCATCGTCGTGGTCCCCATCTACTTTCTCAATACTCTGAACGACGCGGCGGCGCTGCTGCTGGTGCGCGGCGCCGACTGGCTGGCTGTGTTCGACAAGCCGCAGCGCGAGGCGCTGGCCATGCTCTTCCTGCGCCTGCACAATCACGGCGTGACGGTGAACGAGGTCTTCTGGGGACTGTGGCTGTTTCCCTTCGGACTGCTGGTCTACAAGTCGCGGTTCTTGCCGCGCATCCTGGGCGTCTGGCTGCTGCTCAACGGCTGCGTCTACGTGGCGCACAGCGTCACCGCCATCATGTGGCCGCAGTATGCGGCCAGGCTGTGGAATACGCTGTTGCCGCTCTCCATGGGCGAGCTGGCGATCATGCTGTGGCTGGTCATCATGGGGGCGCGGCAGCGGCAGCCGGCGGCGGCCACGGCGTAGCCAAGAAAAAAGGACTTCGCGCGGTGCCAGCCCTCCCAGACAAGCACCTTGCAAAGCCCTCTTAATGGGAAACGATGCCGCAAGCATTGCTTGGGACTAGCCTGTTTGGCTAGTCTCCAAGCGAATTAGCCTGATTGGACTAACTCGCCAAGCTAGGCGATTGGGTTAGATCGGCGGCGGTCCGGGATCGAGCGAAAAGTCGCTTCGTGTACACTCGATTCATGTCCAAAAACCGTCCGAAAAAACATAAGCGCCGGCCGAAGAAGAAGACGAGAACGGAATAAAAACAGTTTCGAGTTGCGAGTTTCCAGTGGGTCAAGGCCAGCAGTCGCGAAAGCGTTCGACCGTGAGTCGCGAAAGCTGAAACGTGAAACGTGAACCTCGAAACTTCGAAACGTGAAACCTCGGTTTGCTACCGCTCCTCTTCCCGCGGAGTGTCGAGCGGAGGCTGGTTGAGCACGCGGAAGGCTTGCGCGGCGTCGTCCACCCGGACGCACAGCCGCACGCCGCCGATGGCATTGGAATAGAACCAGTCGAGGCGGACCAGATTCTCGTCGAGCAGATGGGATTCGATGCCGGCCGCGGCCAGCGCGCCCTGCGCCAGCCAGGCTTCCGGCAGGTCGCGGAACTTGCGCACCAGGGCGAGCTCGCCAAAAGCGGGCGCGATGGCGGGCTCGGCGACGGGATCGAGGTCGAGGCGCAATCCGCGGCGGTCGGCTTCGTCCTCCAGCGCGTCGAGGGCGGCGTCGGTAAGCGCGCCGGGATCCTCGGCGACGCGCAGCAACTCGCCATCGCTCATGTCGGCGTAAAGCTGCGCCAGGCGCTGCCGTTCGCGTTCAGGATCGACCAGGACCATGCACTGATTATAGGCGCAATCCAGAAGGCTTCAGGCTCCAGGCTTCAGGCGCTGGGCCGGCAATTGACTGACTACGATCAGAGGTAAGCGCGCTCTTGCTTTCGAATGGCCTTGTAGCGCGCGAAGGCCTTGCGGTTGTCCTCCAGGCCGAGGGCGGAAGCCAGCGTGGAGCCGCGGAAGGTATGGGCCAGCAGTTCGCCGGCGTGGCGCACCACGAACCAGGGATCGTGGGACAACGCGGCCGGCATGTGACGGACTTTCATCCAACGCTCGGCTTTCCAGCGCAGATACTCGACCTCTTCCTCCGGAACGTGTTCGGTGCGTACCACGGCGGTGGTGCCGTCGTACTCTTCGAGCCGATCAATGGTGATCAGGCCGCGGCGGCGGAAGTCTTCCGTCATAGGCGTGCGCGGGTAAGGCGTCGGATGCTGGATGTAGGGCCAGTCGACGTAGCGGCGGGCGAAGGCGAGGTTGGCCTCGATGGAGGCGCGGGTGTCGTCGGGATTACCGACGATGAGGCCGCCGACGACGTACATCTTGTTGCGATGGATCCACTCGATGGCCTGCAGGGTGGCGTTGCCGCGGCTGGCGCCGTCCTGGCGCGAGGTGTTCTTGGCAGCGGCGCGAAGAAATTCCAGGTCGTCGTCGAGGATGTTCTCGATGCCGAGGAAAACGTAGCGGAAGCCGGCGCGGCGCATGAGCGGCGCGAGCGTCTCACCGTGCGCAGCGATCGAGGAGGTCATGGCCTGGACGAAGTAGTCGAGCTGGTTGAGCTCGGCATCGATGATGGCCTGGCACAGGGCCTGGAAGCGGTGGACGTTGAGGGTGATGTTGTCGTCGACCAGGAAAATAGTGCGGGCGCCGTGGCGGCGGGCGTCGCGGATGTCGTCGAGGACGCGATCGAAAGAATAGGTGTGGAAATTGCGGCCGCGCATTTCGATGATGGAGCAGAAGCTGCAGTCGTAGGTACAGCCGCGCGAGGTTTCGACGACATCGACCTGGCGTCCGAGCAGGGTGTAGCCGCGGAGGACGCGCGCGGCACGGTTGGGCAGGCGGATTTCGCCGTCTTCCAGGCGATGCACCGGGCGAGCCGGATTGTGGCGCCAGCAGTCTTGATCGCGGTAGGAGAGGCCGCGGATGTTTTCGAGGCCGCCGCCGGTTTCGTTCTCCATGGCGCGCAGGAGTTCGCGAAAGGTGACTTCGCCTTCGCCGCGCACGATGAAGTCGACGCCCGTTGCCTCGTAGGCTTCGGGCGCCAGGCTGGGATCATAGCCTCCGACCACTACCTTGATGGCGGGCTTGAGCGCGCGGGCCAGTTCGATGATGCGCAGGGCAGTGCGGCGCTGGAAGGTCATGACCGAGAGCCCGAGGACGTCGGGATCGAAGTCGTGCAGCAGCTTGAGGACGGTCGGGCGGACCTGGCGATAGCAAAGGATGAGATCGGCGACGGCCACGCGGTGATGAGGATCGACATTTCCCGCCAGCGAGGTGAGCGCGCCATTGGGCATGCGGATGGCGACCGGCGCCATGTGCTCGAAGTAATCGGGCATGGAGAGCAGAAGGACGTTCATGGAACCCCACGTTGGGGAGATCGTATGCCGCGGGGACGGAAGGCGCAAGGCGGAGGTTGGACGCAAGTCGGTCGAGCAATCGTGTGCTTACAAAATCAGATCCCTCGCCGCGCTAGGGATGACAAAGGAATTGAAGAGTGCAGATTGAAAATTGAAGATTGCCGGGGTGGGGCTGAGAACGCCTTTTGACCGGATGGGCGCTGCCGACGAACGCGGGGTCCTTCGACTCGGATGCGGCAACCAGCGCGCCAAAACCGGGCGCGCTGGTTGCCGCATCCTCGCTCAGGATGACACGTGGTTAGGGATCCGTCGTTGCGTGCGGGATGAGACGGTAAGATCACACCGCCCAAAGATATTGTTCGGGGTCGTAGTGGAGTACGCGGTCGTCGCCGTTGGCCCAGTCCTGGCGAGCGGGCGAGCAGACGTCAATGGCGACGGCGTCTTCCAGCACTTCCGAGCCGTGCTCGGTGCCGGGAGGAATCTTGAGCATCTGGTTGGCCTCCAGGGTCACCTCGCCGGAGGGCAGGATGAAGCGCCATTTTCCCTGGAGCACGACGATGACTTCCTCGTAGGGATGGGTGTGGAGGCGAGTGGCGGCGCCGCTCTTGGCTTCCAGGCGAGCGACGGTGACGTTGTCGCCGAAGGCGACCTTGCGCGAGTACAAGGGCGTGATCTGGTCGGACTTGATGTGGTCCCAATCGTAGAGCTGCATTGTGACTCCGAATTTCAGGTGATCGTGAGATCGGGTGATCGGGCGATCGGGTGATCGGGAAATCGGGTAATTGAAAACCGAACCCGGGATTCCCTTAAGTTCAGTTAAGTTCAGTCGGCGGTAGCGCACACGCGAGGGCGCGTGTGCCACACCTCAGTGCCACACCTCATTGCCACACGTCAGTCGGCGGCGCTGGAGCCGGCGGCTTGCGTGGCCGGTTCGGGCGCAGTCTTCTGTTCCACGGTGGCCTGACGCGTTTCCTCGCGCACATCAATCGGATCGAGGAAGGGCATCAGGCTGCGGAGCTGAGCCCCGACCTGCTCGATTAACTGGTCCTGCTCGCGGCGGCGCGTGGCGTTGAACCAGGGACGTCCGGCCTGATTTTCCGCGATCCAATTCCTGGCATACGTGCCGTCCTGGATTTCGGTGAGGATCTGGCGCATGGCCTTGCGGGTCTCGTCGGTGATGATGCGCGGGCCGCCGGTGTAATCGCCGTGCTCGGCGGTGTCGCTGACCGAGTAGCGCATGTAGGAGAGGCCGCCGCGGTAGAACAGGTCCACGATCAGCTTGAGCTCGTGCATGCACTCGAAGTAGGCGATCTCGGGCTGGTAGCCGGCCTGGACCAAGGTTTCAAATCCCGCCTTGACGAGCGCGCTGACGCCGCCGCAGAGCACCGTCTGCTCGCCGAAGAGATCGGTCTCGGTCTCCTCTTTGAAAGTGGTTTCGAGCACGCCGGCGCGGGTGCAGCCGAGCGCCTTGGCATAGGCGAGGGTGAGCGCCTTGGCCTGGCCGCTGACGTCCTGGTGAATGGCGAGCAGGGCAGGCGTGCCGCCGCCTTCGGTGAAGACCTCGCGGACGCGGTGTCCGGGCGCCTTGGGCGCGACCATGGTGACATCGACATCGGCAGGCGGCTGGATGGTCTTGAAGTGGATGTTGAAGCCGTGGGCGAACATCAGCGTCTTGCCGCGCGCCAGGTGCGGGGCGATGGCGGAGGCATAGAGCGCGGGCTGGCCGGTATCGGGGGTGACGACCATGATGACGTCGGCCCAGGCACAGGCGCGGTCGGGGGTGGAGACCTTAAAATTGGCTTGTTCGGCCTTGGCGCGGGAGCGGCTGCCATCGGGCAGACCGACCTGCACGGAGACGCCGCTGTCGCGCAGGTTGAGGGCATGGGCGTGGCCTTGCGAGCCGTAGCCCAGGATGGCGACCTTTTTGGCGCGGATGAGAGCGAGGTCGGCGGAATTGTCGTAGTAGATTTTGGCCATTTGCGTTTCTCCTAAAAGTTGCTCTTCAGTCGACGGTCGACGGTCGACAGTCGACGGCAAAAACCAGAACGTCACACCGAGAAGGCGATCATGCCGTCGTCGGGGTCGTCGAAGGTGGGCGCGGTGACATCGACGCCGGCCGCGGCGGCGGCGGCCAGCGAGGCGCCGTTGCCGTTGGCGCCGCGGGACATGGCGACGCGCCCGGTGCGCACCATCTCGAGGATGCCGTAGTGCCGGAGCACTTCCAGCAGGCCGTCGATCTTGTCCTCGGTGCCGGTGATCTCGATGACCAGCGCGGTGGGCGCAACGTCGACCACGCGGGCGCGGAAGACGCCGGCCAACTGCATGAGCTGAGTGCGGTTCTCGGCGCTGTTGGCGGCCACCTTGATCATGGCCAGCTCGCGGCACACCGAGGGCGCGGCGGTAATGTTCTCGACGCTGATCACGTTGAGCATCTTGTAGAGATTGGTCTCGACGCGAAAGGCGCCGCCAGCATCGGTGTCGGTGACGATGGTCATGCGCGAGATGCCGGAGTTCTCGGTGTGGCCGACAGTGAGCGACTCGATGTTGAAGTTGCGGCGCCGGAACAGCGAGGCGACGCGGTTGAGGACCCCGGGTTTGTTTTCGACGTAAACGACGAAGGTGTTGAGCATGTGAGTTCCAAAAGATGTCGGCGGTCGTTGGTCGACGGTCGACGGCAAAACCTAGATTCCTCGCTGCGCTCGGAATGACAACCTTAAAGTCGGAATGACAACCTTAAAGTCGGAATGACAACCTTAAAGTCGGAATGACAACGTTAAAGTCGGAATGACAAACGTTAAAAGCTCTTTGCCACATCAGTTATCGGTCGCGACCTCCACCAAGGGACTGGGGCGGCGGATCATCTGGTCCAAAGCGGCGCCGGCGGGAACCATAGGGAAGACCGAGTCTTCCTGCTCGACGCAGAAATTAATGACCGTGGTACCGCGATGGGCGCGCGCGTTCTGCACCGCGGGAACCACCTGGGAACGCTGGCTGACGGTCATGGCATGCAGACCGAAGGCTTGCGCCAGTTTTTCGAAGTCGGGATTGACCAGCGGCGTGGCGTGATAGCGGCGGTCATAGAAAAATTCCTGCCACTGCCGGACCATGCCGAGATAGCCGTTGTTGATGATCGCGATCTTGATGTCCAGGCCTTCCTGGGCGACGGTGGCGAGTTCGCTCATGGTCATCTGGAATCCGCCGTCGCCGACCACCACCCAGACTTCCTCGTCAGGCCGGGCAAACTTGGCGCCGATGGCGGCGGGCAGGGCAAAGCCCATGGTGCCGAGGCCGCCGGAGGTGATGAGCGTGTGCGGCTCCTCGTGCTTGTAGTACTGCGCCTCCCACATCTGGTGCTGGCCGACGTCGGTGACCATGACGGCCTTGCCGCCGGTCTCGCGCCACAGGTCGGAGATGACGTGCGCGGCGTAGAGGTGACCGTTGTCGGGAAGATTCTGGATGTCGCGCACGGCGACTTCGCCTTTGAGTTCGGCGATGTGAGAGAGCCAGGGAGCGCGATCGACGTTGGGGACATCCCCACATTTGCCAACCCCGGGCAAATGTGGGCCACCCGCATTCGCTTGAGCTAAAACCCCCGGCCTAGCCAAACCTGGGCTGGACCGGGGCACCCGCTGTTCGGTGACTCCGGGGAGCAATTCGGTCAAGACGCTGCGCAGGTCGCCGATGAGGGCGACGTCGACGGGAACGTTCTTGTTGACCTCGGCGGGGTCGATCTCGACGTGAATTTTCTTGGCGCTGGGCGCGTAGGTTTTCAGGGTGCCGGTGACACGGTCATCGAAGCGCATGCCGAGGGCGATGAGCAGGTCGGCTTCCTGGATAGCGGTGTTGACCCAGGCCTCGCCGTGCATGCCCATCATGCCGAGATTGAGCGGATGGGAGGCAGGGAAGGCGCCGATGCCGAGCAGGGTGAGGGCGACGGGAATGCTGGCTTTTTCCGCGAGCTCGCGGACCTGGGCCAGCGCTCCGGAAAGCAGGATGCCGTGGCCGGCGAGAATGAGCGGGCGCTCGGCGGAGTTGATGAGATCGAGGGCGCGGGAGTAATCGGCGGCGGGAGCGCGACGGTCGGGACGCGGCGGGTGCGCGGGCGTCTGGGTGGTCTCCCAGGTGAATTCGCAGCTGGATTGCTGGGCGTCCTTGGTGATGTCGATGAGCACCGGCCCGGGGCGTCCGCTGCGGGCGATCATGAAGGCTTCGCGCACCACGGAGGCAACTTCGTCGGCGCGGGTGACGAGATAATTGTGCTTGGTGATGGGCAGGGTGATGCCGGTGATGTCAATTTCCTGGAAGGCATCGGAGCCGATGAGCTTGCTGCCGACCTGGCCGGTGATGCAGACGATGGGGGAAGAGTCCATCATGGCGGTGGCGATGCCGGTGACCATGTTGGTGGCGCCGGGGCCGGAGGTGGCGACGGCCACGCCGACCCGTCCGCTGGCGCGCGCGAAGCCGTCGGCCATGTGGGTGGCGCCCTGCTCGTGGCGCACCAGGATGTGGCGAAGGGCGGGGAACTTGCCCAGCGCGTCGTAGGCGGGAAGGATGGCGCCGCCGGGATAACCGAAGACGTGGGTGGCGCCTTCGCGGCTAACGCATTCCCAGAGAATTTCTGCACCGGTTTTTTTCATAAGCAGTTTCCAGTTGCGAGTTGCCAGTTTCGAGGACGAAGTACCGAGCAAAAACCCAGATTCCTCGCTGCCCCGGAATGACAAACCTTGGGGCCGTTTCTGGCGCGGCTGAAGCCGTGTCCTGATACTTTCTTTCGCCCGCTGAAGCGGGCTCGGGTTTTGCTTTGCGTACCTACCCCCGGCTTACGCCGGGGGCTACACATTCTTTCGCCTGCTGCGCAGGCTGATTTTGTGGCGCTGCTGCATTCTGCTGCGCAGGCTGATTTTTTGCGGCATCCGAATTCGCACACTGATCGGGTGCTTTCGCCTGCTGCGCAGGCTGATTTTGTGGCGCTGCTGCATTCTGCTGCGCAGGCTGATTTTTTGCGGCATCCGAATTCGCACACTGATCGGGTGCTTTCGCCTGCTGCGCAGGCTGATTGTGTGGCGCTGCTGCATTCTGCTGCGCAGGCTGATTTTTTGCGGCATCCGAATTCGCACACTGATCGGGTGCTTTCGCCTGCTGCGCAGGCTGATTGTGTGGCGCTGCTGCATTCTGCTGCGCAGGCTGATTTTTTTTCGCGGTAAGAGTCTCAGCCGCAGCAAACGATGGAGTTGTTACCGCGCCCAGAGAGGCCGACGAGACCTGGCTGGCGTACTTGGCCATGACGCCGCGGGTGAAGCGGGGCGCGGGCGGAGTCCAGGCGGCCAGCCGTTGTTGGATTTCCGCGTCGCTGAGTTCGACCGATAAGCGGCGCGCGGCAATGTCGAAGGCAATAATGTCGCCGGTGCGCACAGCGGCGATGGGCCCGCCGCAAGCGGCTTCGGGCGCGACGTGGCCGGCCATGAGTCCGTGGGTGGCGCCGGAGAAACGTCCGTCGGTGAGCAGCGCGACCGAATCGCCGAGGCCGGCGCCGACTAACGCCGCAGTTACAGCCAACATTTCGCGCATGCCGGGGCCGCCGCGCGGACCTTCGTAGCGGATGACGACGACGTCGCCGGGCTGGATGCGTCCCTGCTGCAGGGCGGCGAAGGCGTCTTCCTCGCTGTCGAAGACCTGGGCGGGACCGCGGTGCGATTGCGCGGTGTGGCCGGCGGTCTTGACCACGCAACCTTCGGGCGCGAGATTTCCCTTCAAAATAACCAAGCCCCCGCTATCGCGCAGGGGCTGGGTGGCAGGGCGCACGACCTGCTGTCCGGGCTGCTCCGTCATTTTGGCGGCTTCAGCGCCGAGGGTGTTGCCGGTGACGGTGGGGCGATCGGGGTGCAGGGCGCCGGCATCGCGCAGGCGGCTGGCGAGCAGGCGAACGCCGCCAGCCTGGTAAAGATCGGTGGCGACGAAGCGTCCGCCGGGCTTGAGGTCGGCCAACAATGGGGTGCGCGCGCTGATGCGGTCGAAATCGTCGATGGCGAGCGGGACCCCGGCCTCGCCGGCGATGGCGAGCAGGTGGAGCACGGCGTTGGTGGACCCACCGCTGGCGGCGACGGCGGCGATAGCGTCTTCGAGAGCGGCGCGGGTGACGATGTGGGTGGGGCGAAGGTCCTGCCCGACCAGCTGCATGACCAGCTGCCCGGCATGCTGGGCAGCGGCGTCCTTGTCGGGATGCAGGGCGGGAACGCTGGAATCGCCCATGGGAGCGATGCCGAGCATCTCGATGACCAGCGCCATGGTGTTGGCGGTGAACTGACCGCCGCAAGCGCCAGCGCCGGGACAGGCGCTGTTCTCGAGCGCACAGAGCTCGGTGTCGGTGATCACACCGCGGGCGTGCGCGCCCACCGCTTCAAAGACATCCTGGATGGTGACGTCGTGTCCGTGAAAGTGGCCGGGGTTGATGGAGCCGCCGTAGAGGACAAGCCCGGGAACATCGACGCGGAGCAGCGCCATGACGGCGGCGGGAATGGTCTTGTCGCAGCCGACGAGGACGACGAGGCCGTCGAAGAGATTGCCGCGGGCGACGAGTTCGATGGAGTCGGCGATGACCTCGCGGCTGACCAGCGAGGCGCGCATGCCCTCGGTGCCCATGGTGATGCCGTCGGAGATGGAGACGGTGTTGAACTCCATGGGCGTGCCGCCGGCGGCGTAGATCCCCTTCTTGACTTCTTCGGCGAGATGGCGGAGATGGAAGTTGCAGGGACCGACTTCAATCCAGGTGTTGGCGACGCCGATGATGGGGCGGCGCAGCTTGTCGTCGTCGAAGCCGACCGCCTTGAGCATGGCGCGGGCGGGCGCGCGGCTGGGACCGTCGGTGATGGCGCTGCTGTGGCGCTTGAGGCTGCCGTTGGCTGGAGGTGCGTTTTTCAAATCAGTTCCCTAAAAGTCGAAGGCCATCATCGTTGCTGGATGATGGCCGGCGGTTTCAAAACTGCGCTGGCCTGTCATCCCGCGCCTACGCTCCCCGCAAGGAGGAGCGCGGTAATCAGGACCAGAGGGGCTCCGGGAGCAGGCAGCGGATTGGAATGCGGGGCACGCATGGGGCGAACGAGCGTTCAGTAAATCGCGGAACCAAGTATAAGTCAATCCTTGAAATTGTTTGATTAATATAAGCGATTATTATTATCGATATTTTCGCTTATGGCCGGGAGGTCAGCTTTGCAGCGCGGACTTGGATTTGGAGCGCAGGCGGGTGCGGCTCTGGATGAGTTCGACGAAGGCGGTGGCGGCGCGCGGCAGGGTGCGGTCGGAGCGGTAGACGAGGCCGAGCTCGCGCCAGAGCTCCACATCCTCGAGGGAAAGCAGCTTGACCTCGCCGGAGCGCACTTCGTTGGCGGCGAAGCTGTTGCTGATGATGGAGACGCCCAGTCCGGCGGCGACGAAGCCTTTGATCATGCCCACGCTGGGCAGTTCCATGACCAGGCGCATAGTGGACTGGTAGGGGCGGAAGAGCTTGTCGAGCACCTGGCGGGTGTAGCCGGTCTTGGGAAAGATGAGCGATTGCTCGGCGACCTTGCTGATGGGCACGGAGTCGTACTTGGCCAGGGGGCTGTTGGCCGCGACCATGAGCATGAGGCGGTCGCGATAGATGACCTGGACTTTCAAGCAGGGCGATTTGACGGGCATGGTGACGATGCCGACGTCGATGGAGCCTTCCTCGCAGCGCTCCAGGATCTTGCGGCTGAAGTTGCGATAGATGTTGATCTGGACCTGCGGGTACATGCGCGAGTACTCGGCGAAGACGTCGGGAAGGACGTAGAGGCAGGTGGCCTCGTTGGCGCCGATGGCGAGCATGCCGCGCGGGGTGGCGCCCTGGTCGGCGACGGCGCGCAAGGACTCCTGGCGGAGGGCGAGCAACTGCTTGGCGTATTCGAACAAGACCGAGCCGGCGGGAGTGAGGCGCACGGCCTTGCCGGCGCGGTCGAGGAGCTTCTCGCCGTATTCCATCTCCAGCTGGCGGATCTGCGCGCTGACCGCGGATTGGGAGCGGAACACCTTCTGCCCGGCGCGGGAGAAGTTGCCGAGCTTGGCGACTTCCATGAAGGTGACGAGCTGGTCAAAGTCCATGACGTCCTGCTTATGGAGGAAGTGGGGATTATAACTTTAGTGAATGCCGAATTTCGCGGATACGAACATGTTTTTTATTGTGCCGGAAAGGGCAGGTGCTGAGTTGGGAGCGGTTTCATGCCGCGCCTCAGCTGGTTCTTTCGCCCGCTAAAGCGGGCTCGGGTCCTGTGGTTGCGATTGCCCCCCGGCTTACGCCGGGGGCTACATTCTGCCGCCTGCTGCGCAGGCTGCACACGCGAGGCGCGTGTGCCACGCACATTCTTGCGCCTGCGGCGCAGGCTGCACACGCGAGGCGCGTGTGCCACACACATTCTTGCGCCTGCTGCGCAGGCTGCACACGCGAGGCGCGTGTGCCACGCACATTCTTGCGCCTGCGGCGCAGGCTGCACACGCGAGGCGCGCGTGCCACATGGCGTGTGCCACATGGCGTATGCCACGCAGGTCGCGCTTCGCTATTGCGGGCGCTGGCGCAGGTATGTGTCGACGGCAGCGGCGGCGGCGCGGCCTTCGGCGATGGCCCAGACGACCAGCGATTGGCCGCGGCGCATGTCGCCGGCGGCGAAAACGCCGGGGACAGATGACATGTAGGCAGCGCCGGTGGCGATGTTGCCGCGCGGGTCGATTTCGACACTGAGTTGCTCGATCATGCCGTTGCGGACCGGGCCGAGAAAACCCATGGCGAGGAGCACGAGGTCGGCGTCCATGGTGAACTCGGTGCCGGGGAGCGGCTCGAATTTCGGCGGAGGGCCGACGCGCACGCCGTGCAACTGCCTGACGTTCCCGTATTCATCGCCGGAAAACGAGGTGGTGCCGATGCTCCAGTCGCGGACGCCGCCTTCTTCATGCGCGCCCTCGGTGCGGAGCTGCAGCGGCCACAGCGGCCAGGGCGTCTGTGGCGCGCGCGCGGCGGGCGGCATGGGCATGACTTCGAACTGATGAACGGAGAGCGGCTTCTGGCGATGCACGGTGCCGAGGCAGTCGGCGCCGGTGTCGCCGCCGCCGATGATGACCACGCGCTTGCCGGTGGCGAGAATTTCACATGTGCCCGGGTCAGAGACCCGGGCCACACTATCGCCTTCGCAGCGGCGGTTCTGCTGCGGCAGAAATTCCATGGCGAAGTGGATGCCCTTGAGCTCGCGGCCGGGGACACGCAGGTCGCGCGGCGACTCGGCGCCGCCGCAGAGCAGGAGCGCATGGAAGTCGCGGCGCAGGTCATGCACCGGCACGTTGTGGCCGACGTGGGCGCGGGTCATGAACTCGATGCCTTCGGCGGAAAGCTGTTCGAGGCGGCGGTCGACGAGGCGCTTCTCAAGCTTGAAGTTTGGAATACCGTAGCGCAGCAGGCCGCCGATGCGATCGGACTTCTCGAAGACGGTAACTGCGTGCCCGGCGCGGCGCAGTTGCTGGGCGGCCGCGAGCCCGGAGGGTCCAGAGCCGATGATGGCGACGCGCTTGCCGGTGGAAGTTTGCGGCGGAAGCGGGCGGATCCAGCCTTCCTGGAAGCCGCGCTCGATGATGTTCTTCTCGATTTCCTTGATGGTAACCGGCGGCTGGTTGATGCCGAGGACGCAGGCAGCTTCGCAGGGCGCGGGGCAGATGCGGCCGGTGAATTCGGGGAAATTGTTGGTGGCGTGCAACTGGCGCACGGCTTCGCGCCACAGGCCGCGATAGACCAGGTCGTTCCAATCGGGAATGAGATTGTTGAGCGGACACCCG
Organism: Terriglobia bacterium; assembly: GCA_963797035.1. Taxonomy (GTDB): domain Bacteria; phylum Acidobacteriota; class Terriglobia; order Terriglobales; family Acidobacteriaceae; genus JAIQGF01. The sequence continues at coordinate 621,342 of CAWCOC010000010.1, read as the reverse complement.
GTATGGCAGAAGGGGACGCCGCAATCCATGCAGCGAGCGCCCTGCACGCCGAGCTTCTCCTCGGGGAAATCGCGGTAGATCTCGAACCAGTCGTTGATGCGCTCGATGACCGGGCGACGGGCGGGCAGCTCGCGCGAATACTCCAGGAAGCCGGTGGTCTTACCCATGCTGCACCTGCCCAACCGTCGGCGCGATCACGGGAACGGTGACCACGGCGGGAATATAGGGGCGCTCGGCGCGGGCGACGCCGAGCACGCGCTTGTACTCATGCGGGAAAATTTTGATGAAGCGCGGCAGCAGGTCGGCGAAGTTGGCGAGAACTTCCTTTGCCTTGGGACTCGCGGTGGCCTCGAAGTGGCGGGCGATGACGGAGCGCAGCAGGGAAGCGTCGGCGGGGTCGAGGACAGGCTCCAGGTCGACGCCGGCGAGATTGCAGCGGCGGGAGGCGAAGTCGCCTTTTTCGTCGAACACGTAGGCGATGCCGCCATTCATGCCGGCGGCGAAATTGCGTCCGCACTTGCCGAGGACGACGACCAGGCCCTTGGTCATGTACTCGCAACCGTGGTCGCCGATGCCTTCGACGACCGCGGTGGCGCCGGAATTGCGGACGGCGAAGCGCTCGCCCGCCATGCCATTGAAGAACGCTTCGCCGGCGGTGGCGCCGTAGAGCACGACGTTGCCGATCAGAATGTTTTCCTCGGGCACGAACCGCGAATCGCGAGGCGGATAAATGACGATGCGTCCGCCGGAGAGGCCCTTGCCGACGTAGTCGTTGGCGTCGCCTTCGAGCGTCAGGGTGACGCCGCGGGCGAGGAAAGCGCCAAAGCTCTGGCCGGCGGAGCCGGTGAAGCGGCACTGGATGGTGTCGTCGGGCAGGCCGTCGGAGCCGTAGCGCCGCGCAATTTCGCCGCTGAGCATGGCGCCGACGGTGCGATGCACGTTGCGAATGGGCAGCGAAATTTCGACCGGGACGCGCACCTCGATGGCGGCGCGAGCGGCTTCGATGAGCTGATAGTCGAGCGCCTGCTGCAAGCCGTGGTCCTGCTTTTGGAGGCAGCGGCGCGCCACTCGGGCGGGAACTTCGGGATTGTGAAGAATGGCGGAATAATCCAGGCCGCGCGCCTTCCAGTGGTCGAGGGCGGGCTTCATTTCCAGCATGTCGACGCGGCCGATCATCTCGTCCATGGTGCGGAAGCCGAGCGCGGCCATGAGTTCGCGCACTTGTTCGGCGACAAAAAAGAAATACTGGATCACGTGTTCGGGCTGACCCTTGAACTGCTTGCGCAGCTGCGGATCTTGCGTCGCGATGCCGACCGAGCAGGTGTTGAGGTGGCACTTGCGCATCATGATGCAGCCCATGGCAACCAGGGGCGCGGTGGCGAAGCCGAACTCCTCGGCGCCGAGCAGGGCGGCGATGGCAACGTCGCGGCCGGTCTGCAGCTTGCCGTCGGTCTGCACGCGGATGCGCCCGCGAAGATCGTTCATCACCAGCACCTGCTGGGTCTCGGCGAGGCCCAGTTCCCAGGGAGCGCCGGCGTGCTTCATGGAACTCATGGGAGAAGCGCCGGTACCGCCGCTGTCGCCGCTGATGAGCACGACGTCGGCGTGCGCCTTGGAGACGCCGGCGGCGACGGTGCCTACGCCAACTTCGGCGACGAGCTTGACGGCGATACGCGCCTGCGGGTTGACGTTCTTCAGGTCGTAGATGAGCTGCGCCAGATCTTCGATGGAGTAGATGTCGTGGTGCGGCGGCGGCGAGATGAGCGCGACCCCCGGAATGGAGCAGCGCAGGCGGGCAACGACGTCGTCCACCTTGTGGCCGGGCAACTGTCCCCCCTCGCCGGGCTTGGCGCCCTGGGCCATTTTGATCTGAAGCTCTTCGGCGTTGACCAGATAGTTGGTGGTGACGCCGAAACGGGCGGAGGCGACCTGCTTGATGGCGCTGCGCCGCCAGTCACCGCCGGCATCGGGCGGGAAGCGGCCTTCATCCTCGCCGCCCTCGCCGGTATTGGACTTTGCGCCGATGCGGTTCATGGCGATGGCCAGGGTCTCGTGGGCTTCCTTGCTGATGGAGCCGAACGACATGGCGCCGGTGGTGAAGCGCTTGACGATTTCAGAGGCGGGCTCGACTTCGGCGAGCTGCACCGGCGCAGAGGATTTCTTGAACTGCATGAGGCTGCGCAGGGTGCACAGGTGGCGGCTCTGGTCGTCGATGGCGTCAGTGAATTCGCGGAAGGTCTGGTAATTGGCCTGGCGCACGGCGTGCTGCAGCTTGCTGACGGTGGTCGGGTTGATGAGGTGATACTCGCCGCCGGCGCGATAGGCGTAGTTGCCGCCGATGGCGAGTTCAGGCTCGCAATCGGTAATGGGGCGGAAGGCATGCTGGTGCTTCATGGCGGCTTCACGCGCGAGCACGTCGAGTCCGATGCCGTTAATGCGCGACGGCGTGCCGGTGAAGTAGCGCTCGACGATGTCACGGTTCAGGCCGATGGCTTCGAAGACCTGCGCCCCCTGGTAGCTCTGCAGGGTGGAGATGCCCATCTTGGAGAAGGTCTTCAGCAGGCCCTTGCTGACCGCCTTGGTGAAATTCTTGAGCGCAGGTTCGGCGCCGACCTGGCTGGGAAGATAGCCGCGGCGGGCGAGGTCCTCGATGGACTCGATGGCGAGATACGGATTGACGGCGCTGGCCCCATAGCCGAGCAGCAGCGCGAAGTGCATGACCTCGCGCGGCTCGCCGGATTCAATGATCAGTCCCACCTGGGTGCGGACTTCCTCGCGCACTAGCAGGTTGTGCACTGCGGTGAGCGCGAGCAGGCAGGGAATGGGCGCGTACTCCTGGTCGACCCCGCGATCGGAGAGGATGAGCAGGGTATAGCCGGCCTTGACTGCCAGCGAGGCGCGCCGGCACAGGCCCTCGACCGCGCGCGCCAAGCCTTTGCCGTCTTCCTCGACGCGGAACAGCATGGGCAAGGTGGTGGCGAGCAGGTCGCCGCGCGAGACGCGCCGCAGTTTTTCCAACTCGCGGTTGGAGAGGATGGGCGCGGTCAGCTTCAGGGTGTGGCAGCTCTCGGGCTTTTCCTCGAGGATATTGCTCTCGCTGCCGATATAGTTGGTGAGCGACATCACCATCTGCTCGCGGATGGGATCGATGGGCGGATTGGTGACTTGCGCGAACAGCTGGCGGAAGTAGTGAAACAGCGGCTGCGGCTTGTCGGAGAGACAGGCGAGCGGCGTGTCGGTGCCCATGGAGCCGACCGGTTCCTCGCCGTTGGTCGCCATGGGAGTGAGAATCGCCTTGATGTCTTCGTCGGTGTAGCCGAAGGCACGCTGCCGCTGCAGGATGGTGTCGTGGTCCGGACCCTGAACGCGGATGGGTTCGGGAAGCTGATCGAGCGTGATCAGGTTCTGCTGCAACCACTCGGCGTAAGGATGGCGAGTGGCGAGGCGCTCCTTGATCTCCTTGTCGTCGACGATGCGGCCTTCGACGGTGTCCACCAGGAACATCTTGCCGGGCTGAAGGCGGCCCTTGCGCTTTATGGATTTCGGCTCGACCGGCAGCACGCCGACTTCGGAGGCCATGACGACGAGGTCATCATCGGTGACCACGTAGCGGCCGGGACGCAGGCCATTGCGGTCCAGGGTGGCGCCAATCATGCGGCCGTCGGTGAAGGCGACGGCGGCGGGGCCATCCCAGGGCTCCATGATGGAGGCGTGGTACTCGTAAAAGGCGCGCTTTTTGGGATTGATGTGCGGGTTGCCGTCCCAGGCTTCGGGAACGAGCATGGCCATAACGTGCGGCAACGAACGGCCGGACTGGAGCAGCAGTTCCACCGCGTTGTCGAGGTTGGCGGAATCGCTGCCGCCGGGAGTGATGACGGGAAACAGCTTCTTGATGTCGTCGCCGAACAGTGGGCTGGCGAGCACCGACTGGCGGGCGTGCATCCAGTTGACGTTGCCGCGCAGGGTGTTGATCTCGCCGTTGTGCGCGATGTAGCGGTAGGGATGCGCCAGGTGCCAGGTGGGAAACGTGTTGGTGGAGAAGCGCTGGTGGACCAGGCAGAGCGCGCTCAAGACGTCGGGATCGGAAAGCTCCTTGTAGAAGCGATCGATCTGCGGGGCGAGCAACAGGCCCTTGTAGACGATGGTACGCGCCGACAGCGACGGGACGTAGAAGAATTCCCGGGAGTCAATGTCGGAGGCGGCGACTTCGCTCTCCGCGCGCTTGCGCACGATGTAGAGCTTGCGCTCCAGAGCGGCTTCGTCTTGGTCCATGGGATTGGGAACTTCCCCACATTTGCCAAACCCGGGCAAATGCGGGCCACCCTCGGGCAAATGTGGGGCACCCAGGAAAAGCTGCTGGATGTAAGGCTGCGAGACGCGGGCGACGCGGCCGATGACGCTGCCATCGACCGGAGTGTCGCGCCAGCCCAGGACGGCGAGACCTTCCTCGCGCGCGATGCGCTCCAGGATGGCTTCGCAGCGCAGGCGGTCGTGGCGCTCGACGGGCAGGAAGATCATGCCGACGCCGTATTGTCCGGGCCCGGGCAGCAGGATGTTCAGGCGGCGACATTCACGGGCGAAGAACTGGTGCGGAAGCTGGATGAGGACGCCGGCGCCGTCGCCGGTTTCGGGATCGCAGCCGCAGGCGCCGCGATGAGTGAGGTTGACCAGGACCTCGATGCCCTTGCGCACGATGTCATGACTGCGCGTGCCCTTGATGCTGGCGACGAAGCCGATGCCGCAGGCATCGTGCTCGTAGCGCGGATCGTACAGTCCTTGCGCCGGCGGCAAACCGGATGGCGCGGGTGATTTCATTGCTGCAGCTTCTTCTTTCACGGGTGATCAGGCGCGTGCCTCGGGCGACCGGCAAGACTGCCCAAAGGTTAAGGTCTCCGATTGGTGGCGCGAAGTACAACGCAGAATTTCGTTCAGGAGAATTGAGAAAATTGATGAAGCGCGCGGACAACGCGGAATTATCGCCCGGCTTGGAGCGTAAGCTTCAGGCCCATGGCCTTGGTCACAGCGACCAGCGTGGAGAGGCGAGGATTGCCGTGCGCGGACAGGGCACGGTAGAGGCTCTCGCGCTCGATGCCGGCGGCCTTGGCCACTTTGGCAACGCCGCCCCGGGCCTCCGCCACACGACGTAAAGCGACCAGCAGGACGCGAGGATCGTCCGTGTCTTCCAGAGCTGCCCGCAAATATTCGGCGGCAAAGTCCGGGTTGGCACGGAGCTCACGCACCATCGATTCATCGTGCGAGACACTAGCCTTGCGTTTCATGCGTGCAGAGTCCTTTCCTTGTAGTCGCGGAGATACTGAATCGCTCGATTGACGTCCGAGGACTGTTTTCGTTTATCACCAGCACACAGCAGTAAGACGCAACTTCTGGCGACCATCGCGAAATAGACTCGGTACCCTGGCCCGCAGTCGATCCGGAGCTCGGACACGCCTTCCCGCAAAGGCCTGCAGTCGCCGAAATTACCAAGCGAGAGGCGATCAATACGCGCGGCAATTCGCGCTCGCGCCTGAACATCGCTGAGACGAGCCAACCAATCGCCGAATACCTCCTTGCCACTCCGGGTGACATACCGGCGAATCTCAATCACGTGGCACATTGTAACTTATAAATCACAGCAAAGCAATCCCAGGTCGCATGCTGCTCACAAGTGGCCCTGCGAGACCCAGCCCGTATAATCTCCAGCGTGAACCCCGTACTCAACGCCACCGAGGCCCGGGTGTTAGGCGCGCTGATTGAAAAGGAGACCACCACACCCGACTACTATCCGCTGTCGTTGAATGCGCTGGTCAACGCGTGCAACCAGAAATCGAACCGCGACCCGGTGATGACCCTGGATGAGGGGGCGGTGCGGGAGGCGCTCTCCAGTCTGCAGGAAAAACGGCTCGCAGGCCCGGTGAGCACCGCCGACAGCCGGGTGCCGAAATACGAGCACCGGCTGCAGGAGGTCTTCAACCTGACGCGCGCGGAAACGGCGGTGCTGTGCGTGCTGCTGCTGCGGGGAGCGCAGACACCCGGCGAACTGCGGGGACGCACCGAGCGCATGTTTCAGTTCCAGGAGCTGTCCGACGTCCAGTCGGTGTTGCAGCGGATGATGCAGCGCGATCCTGCGCTGGTGGCGATGCTGCGAAGGCAACCGGGGACCAAGGAGTCGCGCTACGCTCACCTGCTGAGCGGAGAGGTGGAGGATGCCGGCGCGGCCAAACCCGGGCTTGAGCGGGGCACCCAGAGTGTTGAGACGACCGGAGAGCCCGTGGAAGCGGCGCGCATGGCGGAACTGGAGATGGAAGTCAGCAACCTGAAAGCGGAATTGGCCGCGCTGCGCCAGCAGTTCGCGGAGTTTCGCAAGCAGTTCGAGTAGGGACTCAGGCGATCGGACGATAAAACTTCAGGCCGAGGAGCTTACCGCGGGCGCGTTGCTCGGTGCGCACAACCTCGGCGCGGATTTCCTTGTGCTTCTGCCGAGCTTCCTGATCTTGATCCACCACACCCACCGGCAGGTCGAGCTGCAGGTAGAGAGGAGGGATGAACTTGGAGGAAGCCAGCACCAGCATGCCGCTGGCGCTCACGTTGAGAGCGGTGAGGAGTTCCTTGAAGTGCTTTCCGTAGGCATCCGTGCCGCGCGCGAACAGGGGAAACGAGACCGGCAAGCGCGGGCGTTTGCGGAGTTCCTTGGCTTCCTGGGAGCTCACGAGTGCATTGTGTTCTGAAATCGGAACCAACCGCTATTGGCAAATTTGGCTACTGTAGCTTGGTGGAAGCAGAGCTTAGCCGCCGGCGAGGACGCGGTACTGCGCATCGGTGAGCGGCACCACCGAGAGCCTGCCCTGTTTCAGCAGTGGGGAATCGCGGAAGGCGGGGTTGGCCTTGATGTCGGCGAGCGAGGTCGGGGCCGGGAGTTCGCGCTCCGCCTTGATTTTCACTTGTGGTTTCTTCGGGTCCTTGATGTCGACGCTGACCACGGAAGCCGCGCCCACGGTACGGCGCTCGTCGCCAGTATGGTAGAGGATGAGCTGGTCTCCGGGCTTCATGGCGCGCAGGTTTTTGAGGGCGACCGGGTTGGTGATGCCGTCCCAGATGGTGCTCTTGTCCCGCCGCAAGTCGGCGAAGGAGTATTCGGAAGGCTCGGTCTTGAGCAGGTAGTGCATGGGAATTGAAGATTGAAGAGAGCTGACGCGCAATTGGCGTCAGCGACCTGTAATCGTCATTCTTATTGCTACCCGGTCTTTCGTTGCTGCCCGCGCGCGGGAATGGATGCGGGCGGCTTGCGGGAGTGTTGCTCTGCTTCGTCCTGCGCATCGCACAGGGCGCATCCCACGCAGTAGAGGCAGACCGAGTGCTCGCACAGCTCGTAGCCGCATTTCGCGCAGGACGGGACCTGGTCATAACAGCCGCCCTGGAATTCCAGCCAGCGGTCGTGGTTGCTCATGGGATTCATGCTCCCGCCGCTTTGCGCGGACGCTTCGGCTTTTCGGAGGCGCGAGGTTCGGCGGCTTCGCTGGAGACCGAAGCGGAGCGCACCGGCTTCTTGCCCAATGCGAGGCTGGCTTTCAGCGCCTCCATGATGTCGATGACGGGCGCAAGCTGCTGGGCGGCGGGGGCTTCGACCACCTGGCGTCCCTGCACCTTGGCCTGGATCATGGCCATCAGGTTCTCACGATAGCTGTCCTTGTATTTCACGGGCTCGAACTCGGCGGCCAGCGAGTTGATGAGCGTCATGGCCAGCTCGAGTTCCTTGTCTTTGACCAGTGAGGTGTCGGTGCGGAACTCCTCGACCTTGCGAATCTCGTCCTCGTAATACATGGTGTGCAGCAGGATGCCGCGCTGGCCAGGGCGGAGGATGACGATGTGCTCGCGATTGTGCATCGCGATCCGGGCGATGCCCACGTAGCCGGAGCGCTTGAGCGCCTCGAACAGCAACGCGTAGGGCTTCTCACCGGCGTCGTCAGGCGCCATGTAATAGGAGCTCTCGTAGTAGACGGTATCGACCTGGTCGGTCTTGACGAATTCCAGGATCTCCATCGCCTTGGAGGAGGGAGGAGCGGCCTTCTTGATGTCGTCCTCGTCGATGACGACGTACTTGTCCTTCTCGTACTCGTAGCCCTTCACGAGCTCCTTGCGCTCGACGGGCTTGTCTTCGGCCTGGCAGAAAAGGACCTGCTTAACGCGGGAGTGATCGGCCGCGTGCAACTGGTTGAAGCTGACACTTTCGCTGCGGGCCGCGCTGAAAAGTTTTACGGGCAGAGACACCAATCCGAACGTCAGGTGCCCCTTCCACACTGTGCTTGCCATCCTGCACCTCGCCAGAGTGTTGGGGAAGAGAGGGTCAATAGAAGTATCATGGAATCAGCGTTTTTGCCAAGCGGAACATGACACTGAAGGACTACAACCGGAAGCGCGACTTTGCCCGGACGCCGGAGCCGCCGCCGGTTTCGCCGGCGGCCGAGACGAGCCGCTTCGTGGTGCACCGGCACGAAGCGCGGCGGCTGCACTATGACCTGCGGCTGGAAATCGGGGGCGCGCTGAAGTCGTGGGCCGTGCCCAAAGGGCCGACGCTCGATCCCAAACAGAAGCGGCTGGCCGTCCACGTGGAGGACCATCCGCTGGAATACGGCGAATTCGAGGGGACCATCCCGGCAGGCAATTACGGCGCCGGGGTGGTGAACATCTGGGATTGCGGAAGGTTTGAAACGCTGGGCGAGATGGCGGCGGAGCAGCAACTGGAGCGCGGCGACTTCAAGTTTCAACTGCACGGCGAAAAGTTGATGGGCAATTTTGCGCTGGTCAGGATCAAGAGCAGCAAGAAGGACGAGTGGCTGCTGCTGAAGAAGCCGGATTTCGCGGCGCAGGAGGGCTGGGACGCGGAGAGCTATTTGCAACCGGTGCGCAGCCGCGGCGCCGACCTCTCGCTGGTGGCAGGAGCCAAGCCGGCGGCCATGCCGGAGCGCATCGCGCCCATGCTGGCCACGCTTTCCGGCGATCTGCCGGAGGGCAGCGAGTGGACGTACGAGATCAAGTGGGACGGATTTCGCGGGCTGTGCTTCTTGAAAGATGGGAAGCTGCGGATCGAGTCGCGCAATGGAAACCAGTTCAACCGGTTGTTTCCGGAGTTGGATTCGCTGCCGAAATCGATTGCGGCGGAGACGGCGATTCTGGACGGGGAGATCGTCGCCTACGACAGCGAGGGCCGGCCGAGCTTCAGCCTGATGCAACAACGCACCGGTTTTGTCGAAGTGGAGAGCCGCACGCGCGCGCCGGTGTCGCTGGTGGCGTTTGATCTGCTGTACCTGAACGGATACGACCTGCGCGGGGCGGCATTGAGCGAACGAAAGAACCTGCTGCGCAGCGTGGCGAGCGCCGGGAACCATCTGCGAGTCTCGGAGTCGTTTACCGGCAGCGGAAAGAAAGTGCTGCAGGCGGCGCGCGAGCACGGCCTGGAAGGCGTGGTAGCGAAGCGACTGGACAGCAAGTACGAATCGGGGCGGAGCCGTTGCTGGATGAAGGTGAAGTTCGCCACGCAGCAGGAATTCGTGATCTGCGGATACACCATCGGCCGGCGAAAGCCGTTCTCATCGCTGGTGCTGGGTTGCTATGACGACGGCAAGCTGACCTGGGCCGGCAATGTGGGCACGGGATTCACGGAAAAGCTGCTGGCCGAGATCTACGCGCAGATCGAGAAGCTGGAGAGCAAGCAAAGCCTGTTCGCGCTGCCGGCGGAGGCCGGCGAGGTCGCCTGGACGGCGCCGAAGCTGGTTTGCTCGGTCCGCTACACGGGGTGGGGAGCGGACAATCACTTGCGCGCGCCGGTGTTCGCGGGGATGCGGTTGGATTTGGACGCAAAGGAATGCGTGCGGGAGACAATCGAGAATATCCCCACCCTGTCTCGCCAAACCCGGGCGAGACAAGGGTGGGCCACCCTTGGGAAGCGGAGCAATTCGGCGGCGGTGAGGCCGGCCGCCGTCATGGCCCCGCTGCTGCCGGCGGACAAAGCGGAAATGATTCTCGAGGTCGGCGGGCAGCGGCTGAAGTTCACCAACCTGAAGAAGGTTTTCTATCCCGCCGAGGGTTACACCAAGCGCGACGTGATCAACTACTACAACGACGTCGCGGCGCTGCTGGTGCCGCACCTTGCCGGCCGTCCGCTCTCGCTGAAGCGGTATCCCAACGGGATTGAAGGCGAGTACTTTTTCCAGAAAGACGCGCCGGCGTCGTTCCCGGCGTGGCTGCGGACGGAGCGGATCGTCAGCGAAGAGGACGCGGCGGCGAAGCGGTTCGTCATCTGCGATGACCAGGCCACGCTGCTCTACCTGGCGAACCTGGGATGCATCGACCAGAATCCGTGGTTCAGCCGCGTGGGATCGCTCGATTGCCCGGACTTCATGGTGCTCGACCTCGATCCTTACCACTGCGGCTACGACCGGATCGTGGAGGCGGCGCTCTTGGTGCGGCGCAAGCTGGAAGATTTGGGGCTGGAGGGATATCCCAAGACGACCGGCGGCGACGGCATGCACGTATACGTGCCGATCGCGCCGGTGTACAGCTACGAGCAGGTGCGGACGTTCGCGGAAATCATCGCGCGGCTGGTGATCGCGGAGCGGCCCGAGCTGTTCACCACGCCGCGCACCGTGACGCAGCGCGAAAAGGGAAGAGTGTATTTCGATTACCTGCAAATCTCCTGGGGCAAGACGATTTCCGCGCCTTACGTGCTGCGCGCGCACGCCAAGGCGCCGGTGGCGACTCCGCTGCGCTGGAGCGAGATGCGTCCGGGATTGTCGCCGCTGGATTTCACGCTGGCCAATGTGCGGGCGCGGTTCCAGCATCTGGGCGACATTTTCGCGCCGGTGCTTTCCAGCCCGCAGCGGCTGGAGAGCGCAATGGAACGGCTGGAGGGACTGGTTCGGAAGGGGAAGTAGGTACTCTGAGGATGACAGCGGCGCTTGCAGGGGCAGTTATTGAAATGCCTGTAGACGCTGTGGAAGCTGCGAACAGGCGCGGGGTCCTTCGACTCGGGCGTTCGCCCTCGCTCAGGATGACAGTGATGGATGGCAGCAGTTACATTTTGGTCTGCGACCGAACCCAACCCTGCCTAATCAGATAGTGGGTACACTCAGAGCTCTGCTTCCGAGCCCGGAAGCATTGCGAGCAACCATTGAGGGCCCACCGTGGCAAAGCCAATCCTGTTGAGCGTTGATGACGACGCGGACGTTCTGCGGTCGATCGAACGCGATTTGCGGTCGCAGTACGGCGGCGAATACCGGGTGATGGGGAAGGATTCTCCCGAGGGCGCGCTGGAGCTTTTGCGTCAGTTGAAGCTGCGGAACGACAGCGTGGCCTTGCTGCTGGCGGACCAGCGCATGCCGCACATGGACGGGGTGGGATTCCTGCAGGAAGCGACGCGGATTTTTCCCGACGCCAAGCGCGCCTTGCTGACCGCCTATGCCGACACCACGGCTGCCATCAGCGCCATCAACGAAGCCAACATCAATTATTTTTTCATGAAGCCGTGGGACCCGCCGACCGAGCACCTGTATCCACAGCTGGATGATTTGCTCTACGACTGGCGAGACTCCCATCACCCGACGTTCGAGGGCATTCGGCTGCTGGGAACGCGGTGGTCGCCGCGCGCTTACGAGCTGCGGGATTTCCTGGCGCGCAATCATGTGCCCTACCAGTGGATTGACGTCGAACTCTCGGCCAACGATCCGGAGACCAAGCGGCTGCTGGAGGCGCTGGGCGAAGACGCTTCCCGGTTGCCGGTAGTGCTGTTTCCCGACGGCACCAAGTGCCTGGACAGCGCGCCGGCGGAGATCGCGCAGAAGATCGGTTTGCGGACCCGGGCGCAGACCAACTTCTACGATCTGGCGATCGTGGGCGGAGGGCCGGCGGGGCTGGCGGCCGCGGTGTATGGCGCGTCGGAAGGACTGCACACGGTGATGATCGAGCGCGAGGCCCCGGGAGGGCAGGCGGGAATGAGTTCGCGCATTGAAAATTACCTGGGATTCCCGAATGGTCTGAGCGGCAACGACCTGGCGCGCCGCGCGGTGGTGCAGGCGCAGCGTTTCGGGGTGGAGATCCTGTCGCCGCTGGAGGCGGTCGGATTGCGCATCGAGGGGCCGTACCGGATCATTCGACTGGCCGACGGCAGCGAAATCTCCTGCCACGCGCTGATGATCGCGGCGGGGGTGCAATGGCGGCGACTGGAAGCCCCGGGCATCGACCGCCTGCAGGGCGCCGGGGTTTACTACGGCGGCGGGTCGTCGGAGGCGCTCTCCTGCAAGGGCGAAATCGTGTACGTAGTGGGCGGGGCGAACTCGGCGGGGCAAGCGGCGATCAATTTTTCCAAATACGCCGAGCGCGTGGTCATCCTGGTGCGCGGCGAATCGCTGGCCAGCAGCATGTCGCAGTACCTGATCGATCAGATCAAGGAGACCAAGAATATTCAGCTGTGGACCCATGCCGGCGTGGCCGAGGTGCATGGCGAAACCCACCTGGAGGAAATTTCGGTCCTGTGCTCCGACACCGGAAAGACGGAGCGCGTGCCGGCGAGCGCGATGTTCATTTTTATCGGCGCGCTGCCGCGTACCGACTGGCTGGCCAACGTGGTGGAGCGCGACGAGCGCGGCTTTCTCCTGACCGGGCCTGACCTGCTGCGCGATGGAGAACGGCCCAAGGGGTGGACGCTGGAGCGGGACCCGTACCTGCTGGAAACCAACGTGCCGGGATTGTTCGCGGTGGGCGACGTGCGCCACGGATCAGTGAAGCGCGTGGCCTCCGGAGTTGGTGAAGGATCGGTGGCGGTGCAGTTCATCCATCAGTATTTGAGCAAGGTTTAAATGGTCGAAATCTCTGAATTGCTTGGCGTCCCGGCATTCGCCGACCTGCCCGAGGACCAGCTGGCGTGGTTCCTCAGCCAGTCGGAAGAGGTGCATCTCAAGACCGGCGACACCTACGTGCGGCCGACCGATCCGGCGGAGTTCATGTTCGTGGTGTTGGAGGGGGGACTCCAGATCCGGGGAGACTTCGGCGGCGAGACGGTCATGATTCCGGTGCATGCGGGCGCGGTGACAGGCGCGCTGCCGTTTTCCAGGATGACGCGCGCCAAGGTCACCGGGCGGGCGGTCGCGCCCAGCCGCATTCTGAAATTTCCGGCGGCGCTGTTTCCGGAACTGGTGCAGAAGATGCCGGAGTTGACCAAGCGGCTGGTTGGCGTGATGTCGGACCGGATCCGCGAAGTCACGCGCATCGAGCAGCAGCGCGACCGGCTGGCGGCGCTGGGAAAGCTGTCGGCGGGACTGGCGCACGAGCTCAACAATCCGGCTTCGGCGGCCAAGCGCGCCACCAGCCAACTGCGCGACATCCTGAAGCGGATCAAGGACGCGAGCCACGAACTGGGAAGGCGGGAGCTGACGGCCGCGCAGAAGGCGGAAATCGAAAAGCTGGAAGCGTCGCTCACCGCGCAGAACGAGCCGCCGCCGGATGCGCTGACGATCAGCGACCTGGAGGAGCAGATTGAGCAGTGGCTGCAGGCGCATGGTCAAAGTGATCTGTGGCAACTGGCCTCCGACCTGGCGCGCAGGAACATCAAGCCGACGGTATTGGAATCGCTGTTTGCCATGCTCGACGCGGAGACGGCGCGGGCCGCGCTGGTCAGGATTGCGGCGTCGCTGGACGTGGCGACGCTGCTGAATGAAATCGAGAGCAGCACGTCGCGCATTTCAGAGCTGGTGCTGGCCATCAAGGAATACACCTACATGGACCAGTCGCCGCTGCAGAACGTGGATATTGTCAAAAGCCTGGAGAACACGCTGACCATCCTGAACCACAAGCTCAAGCGGCGCGCGGTGGCGGTGCAGCGCGAGTATGAGCCGATTCCTCTGCTGGTGAACTCCTTCGGCAGCGAGTTGAACCAGGTGTGGACCAACATTATCGACAATGCCATCGACGCGATGGGCAGCAAAGGCGAATTGCGGGTGAGGACCTACCGGGACGACAGCTGCGTGGTGGTGGAGATCGGCGACAACGGCCCGGGAATTCCGCCTGAGGTCCAGCCGCGTATCTTCGAGCCCTTCTTTACCACCAAGGGAGTGGGTGAAGGCACGGGATTGGGATTGGATACGGTGCAGCGCATCGTCAAGAAGCACCGCGGCGCGATCCAGGTGACCTCGAAGGCCGGCGACACGCGCTTCCAAGTGTGGCTGCCGCTGGCGGAAGCCACGAATTAAGAGTCGGGGTAGGGCTCGGCCACTCCGCTTGTTCTGCAAACGCGAAGAGAACACCTAGATGCTTCGCTTCGCTCAACATGACAATGTTTAAAGAGTAGTTAGGCGCCGCGCAGCAGGATGACGGTGGCATCGTCGTTCAGGCCGCAATCGCCGCCGAACTCGCGAATCGTTTTCATCAACTGCGAGACGCTGCAATCGTGCGTGCCCATGAACTCGTGGAGACGCTCGCTGCCGAACTCCTGGTTGTCGCAATCCAGCGCTTCCGAAATCCCATCGGTATAGAACAGCAGCCGGAAGTCATGGCAGAGGGTCACGGTGTGCTCGGTGAACTCGCTGGGCAGCAGGCCGAGGGGGGTGCCGGCGTCGGTGTGCAGTGGTCGCACCTCGTGGCCATGGCAGAGCAGCGGCCATGGGTGTCCCGCGCTGGCGAAGGTGAGCGTGCGGCGGGCTGGGTCGAGTACGGCATAAATCATGGTGACGTAGCGGCCGGTGGGCACGTCGTCGAGCAGCATCTGGTTGACGCGCTGGAGCACCTCGCCCGGGCCGCTGGCCAGCGGGGCCAAGGAGCGCACGATACCGCGCACGGCTGACATGAGCAGTGCCGCCGGCATGCCCTTGCCGGAAACGTCGGCCAGAACGATGGCGACGCGGCCCTCGGAGAGCGGGATGTAGTCGTACCAGTCGCCACCGACGGCGCCGGCGGGGACCCAGTCCGCTTCCAGGTGAAATCCCGTGAGCGCAGGCGCAAAGCGCGGCAGAAGGTTCTGCTGAATGCGGCGGGCTTCCTCCTGCTCCGCGCGCAACTGCTTGCTCTGGCGGCGCTCATGTTGGATGCGCTGGGCATTATCGACCGCGACGGCGATATGGCCGGCCAGGGCTTTCAGCATTTCGATTTGCGTCTTGGGGAAGGCGTCCAGTTCATGGTGGGAAGCGCCGAAGACGCCGATGACGCGGTCGCCGACTGTCAAGGGGATCACGACTTCGGAGCGGGTCTCAGGCTCGCATGCGCGATAGTGCAACTCCTGCGAAACATCGGCAGCGTAGTGCGGTTTGCCGGTGACCAGGACCTGGCCCGACAAGCCCTCGGTGATGGGGAATCGCTCGCCCTTGTTCGCTTGAGTGCAGCCGTGCACCGCGGCGAGGTGGAACTCGTTGCCTTCCACCAGCAGGATGCTGGATTCAATACAGCCAAAGTCGACGGCAATGCGGTGAACGATGGTGTCGAGCAGGTCGTCGAGCTCGAGGATGGAACCAATCTGCTGAGCGGCCTTCTGCACTGAGACCAGCACATCGACACGGCGCTGCTGGAAGATGGCCGGGCTCGGGGCCAAGTGGGAATGGCTGGAAAGGCTGGACACGGTAGGGCCTCCGTTGCTCTGGTATTAGATTCCTGAGGGCTGCAGTGGATGCGGCGGATTTGGATTGGGATGAGCGAGAAGTCGCGGGCGAGGGCGCCCGCGCCACACCGGGGCCCACCCATCAGCGATTGCTGGATGGTCTGCTTGGAAGATCAGAACGGTACAAATTCAATTGCGGGCCGGATGCAAAAAAATGGGGAGCCCGCAGGCTCCCCTGGGAAACGGACCGATGTCTAGAAGGTGAGACGCAGCGCCATCTGGATGAAGCGACGCTCGTTCGCAATCCCGACGGCGGGGTTGACGCCCTTTTTGCCAAGGATCTGGAAGGGAACATTCGAGCCGAAGAATCCCGCATCCGCCTGACTCGTCTGAACGTAGTAGTTCGAGTGATTCAGGGCGTTGTAGAACTCGGCGCGATATTGCAGCTTGAAACGCTCGTTGATGGGGAAGTATTTCCCGATGGAGAAGTTGAGGTTGTACCAGCCGGGCTGACGGAAGGTGTTGCGTCCAGTCATATTCGACGGGTAGTGGCAATTCTGGCCGGTGGACACCAGGTGACCGGCGGCATTGGTGACCATGTCGCAGGTGGGCAATTCACCGGATCCGACCAGCGGGTCGGTGTAGGTGTTGGAACCCGGCAGGTTGCTGTAGACGAAGGCGTTGGGCGCCGTCGGGTTGGAAGTGCTGCTGGTGCCGCTCAGGTCGAAGGCAGCGGTGGGAATGTAGCGGGAGGCAATCGTGTCCGTACTCAGAAACCCGTTGCTGTCGAAAACGGTGAACGGATTGCCGGTGCGGGCCACGAGGATGGGCGAGAGTTCCCAGCCATCCAATACCTGGCGCGCAATCCCATGCGTTCCCTTGGCGAAGGGCACGGTCCACACCGCACTGATGGCGATGCGGTGGCGGGCATCGTAGTCGGCGCTGCCCTTGTCCAAGGCGGGGTCGAAGGGATTCAGCAGGCCGAGGAAGCCCTGCGCCTGCGGCGTCTCACTGAAGGTTGAACTGATGTTGTCAATGGCGTGGGACCACGTGTAGTTCATCGTGATGTCCAGGCCCTTGTTGAACAGGTTGCTGGAGGTGAAGCGGGTGTTCAGTCCATGGTAGTACCCGAAGCCGTTGGCGCCGCGGGTGTTCATGTTCCCGAACTGCCGGTTCAGCCGGTCGAGCGGGTTGACCGTGGGGTCGGTACCTTCGTAGACGACGCCGAAGCCGGCCTGGTTGGTGTTCTCGATGCTGTAGAGATGAATGGAGTGCGAGCCGCTGTACTCCAGGGCGAGCACCGAGTTGTGCAGCACCTGCCGTTGCAGGGTCAAGTTCCACTGCTGGCTGTACGCGGTGGGGATGTCCTGACGGACGTAGCGCAGGCTGGCGTTGGGCAGGGCCTTGGTCCCGGTTCCGGCGAAGGGTCCGACGTTGCTGGTGGTGATCCCGGCCGGGTTGGGGTTGAAGATGGAATTGAATTGGCCCGGCGGGTTCTGAATCACGTTGAAGGTGACGTTGCCGAAGTTGCGTTCGTAGGCGATGCCGTAACCGCCGCGAAGCGCGGTCTTGCCGTCGCCGAAGACGTCCCAAGCGAAACCGACGCGCGGACCGAAGTTATGGTACTGCGGCTTCCACAGCCCACCTACAGGACTAGCGGGACTGAAGGGAGTGGCGGCCACGGTGTACACGCGTCCATTGCGGAGTTGGTCGAAGATCGTCGAGCCGTCTCCGAAGACGAAGTTCGAATCCAGACTAGCGTCTTTGTTGTGCTGCACTCCGTAGTATTCCCAGCGCAAACCGAGGTTGAGAGTGAGGCGAGGCGTGACTTTCCACGTGTCCTGTCCATAGAAAGCCATGTCGTTATAGCGGTTGCTGCGCGCGAACGAGGGCTGACCGACCGGCAGGTTGATGGTGCAATCGGGGGTCGCGATGGTAGCCCCGGTCACGTCCTTGCTGCAGGGGAACTTGCCCTGAGGATCGACTACGACCTGGAACCAGTTGGCTTGTCCGGCCAGCAGCAATTCCAGGCCGCCGGAGATCAGGCTGGGAGCATTCAGCGCCTCGACGGCGTTTTGGTAGGCGCCGAAGCTGTGATTGTCGCGGGTGTACACGTATTCGCCGCCAAAGTGGAACTCGTGCTTGCCCTTGATCCAGGTGAGGGACTGGGAAAGCTCAGCCACGTTCTGCGGGCCACCCGAAGGGATGGCATTGCCCGGAGTAAATTCCGAGTAGCCGGGCAGGGCGATAAAGTCACCGTTCACCTTCGCCGCCGCGCTGGAGCTGAAATACAACGTCGGCTGCACCGGCTGCGTGGATGCCAGAGGCTGCACGTTGTTGAGGCGGTTGAACAACAGCTTGGAGTCGGTGACGATCCGCGGGCTCCAGACGTGGGTGACGGACAGCATGGCGTTGTTGTCGTAGTTGGTCTGGCCGGTGTCGTAGCCGGCGTAGGGACTGTTGTTGAGGAAGCCGGCGAACTCGTTCTGGCTGAGCAGGGCGTAGCGGCCAAAGATGATGGTGTTGTCGGACAGATGGTAATCGATGCGATGCATCATGTTGCGCTGGTTCTGGGGAGCGCCGCCGCCGGAATCGGCAGGGACGGTGTAGCTGACCTTGTCAAAGATCGGCGCGCTGCTTCCATAGGCGGTCAACAGGGGATTGGTTGCCGCAAAGCCTGGAGCGGCAAAGTTAAGGCCGGCCTGAGCGCCGTTGAGCGTGCTCAGGGTGGTGAGCCCGGAGCGCAACGGCTTGTTGAAGAAGGTCTGCGTGTTGGGCGCCGTGACGGCCAGGAACGCAGGATCCATGATCACGGCAATGGCGGTGGCGGCGCTGCGCACGCGCTGCCATTCGGTGCTGCTGAAGAAAAACAGCTTGTTCTTCACGATGGGCCCGCCCGCCGAGTATCCGAACTGGTTGCGGGTGTAGCGCTGCTTGGCAATGCCGTTGGCATTGGAATCGTAGTCGTTGGAGGTCAGGGCCGAGACGCGGTTGAAATCGTAGACTGAGCCGTGAAACTGGTTGGTCCCCGACTTGGTGACGACGTTGATGACGCCGGAAGAGGCGCGTCCGTATTCCGCGTTGAAGTTGCTGCTGGTGACGGAGAACTGCTCCACCGCATCGAGCGGAACCGACTGGCCGACCTTGGTGGTAAACAGGTCCACGTTCTCCCCGCCATCCAGCAGGATGTCGACGCCGGAGGAGCGCTGCCCGTTGATGGAGACGCCGGCGCCGCGGGTGATTTCGTCCTTGCCGCCGGTGCCCGAGGAGGAATCCTGGGAGACGTTGCCCAGGGTTTGCACGAAGTCATAAGGATCGCGAGTGAGAGAGGGCAATTGCGCGACTCGTTTGCTGTCGACAACCTGGGTGATCGCCGAACTTTCGGTCTCGACCGTGGTGGCGCCCTGTCCGACCACTTCGACCGTGGTTTCGGCTCCGGCCGGGCGCAACTTGACGTCGAGCGTGGAGCGCACACCGGGCGCAATCTGGACGTTCTGCCTGGTTTCGCCAAAGCCGGCTTGCTTGACCGTGAGCACGTACGCTCCGGGCGCGAGATTGGTGACGGTGTAGGCGCCGGTGTTGTCGGTGGTGGCGGTGCGGACCGCGTTGGTGCCGGCGCCGGTTACGGTGATGGTGGCGCCTTGAATGACGGCGCCTGAGCTATCGGTGATGGTCCCGGCGACCACTCCTTTTTCGAACTGGGCCAGCGCCGCCGATGAAAACAGCAGCAGCGCGGCCGCCGCGGCGACGCACGCAAAGCGCGATGTCGCCCGCCGCCAAGATGTGAGCACGTTGGTCATTTCGTTTTCCTCCTCCTGAATGCTCGCCGCCGAGTTGTGCTTGCGTGCGAGCGGGCTAACCGGCACCGCCCGCGGTTGAAGGAGCAACGCGGCTGCCACGGCGAACATGCTTTCGTCCGGCGGGTACGAACGTGCGCCATGGAGGGCCGAATGGGCCGCGATCAGGGCTGAGAAGGATGGTGAGACCGGTGGAGCGGGCGCGGTGTGGACGGAAAGCAGCGCCCAGCGCGGGTCTTCGTCCCATGACGAAAACAGGCCACATGGTTTGTCCCGCGATGAGAGAGTCGCGACGCCACCTAGGTGGAACTGCCGGCGCGCAAAATCAGATGGCGTTTTTCAGGATGGAAGCGAGGTTATCGCGATACCCGCGGCTGGAGGGCAGCTCCTTGCCGCTCTGCAGCCGGATCATGTATTCGCCGCTGCTGCACGGCTGCACGCCGCGGATCTTGGAGAGGTTGACGATAAAGGAGCGGTGAATGCGGAGGAACTGCATGGGGTTGAGCTTTTTCTCCAGGTCGTTCATGGTGTGGCGGACCAGAAACGACTGCGAGCCGGTGTGGATCTCGGCGTAGTTGGAAGCAGCCTCGATCCAGTCAATCTCGCGGGCGTCGAAAAACAGGATCCTGCCCTCCGATTTCACCAGGAATCGGTCGATCGCGTCGGAGGTCCGCTGCAGGGAATCGGCGGCGCCGGCCGGAGACGCGGCTTGCAACAGGCGCGACTTGATTCGCCGGATGCAGCGCCCGAGCCGCTCTTCGTCAAACGGCTTGAGCAGGTAATCGAGCACCTCCGCCTCGAATGCCTGGACGGCGTAATGGGAATAGGCGGTGGTCAGGACGACCAGCGGGCGGGTGGCGAGATCGATGGAGTTGAGCGCGCTGAAGCCATCGAGGTCGGGCATCTGCACGTCCAGGAACATGACCTGCGGCCGGTGGGCATAGATGGCCCGGATGGCCTCGCGGCCGGTGCTGCACTCCTGGACAATGCGGAACATGGGATCGCGGCCGAGCAGCATGCGGAGCTTTTCTCGCGGCAGCGGTTCGTCGTCGACGATGAGCGTGGTGATCTCGTTCATGACAGGGACTGGGACTCCACCGGGCGCGCCTCGAACAGGGCGGCGACATCGTCAATGGGAATGAATAATTCCTGCCGGGCGCCGTGAGGCTGCAGGTTCTTTATGGTCAGGCTGGCGCGAAAAGCGTAGAGGCGTTGGAGCCGATCGCGTACATTGCGCGTGCCCACGCCTCCGGAGGTTGCGTTCCTGGCAAAGCCGGGCCCGTTGTCTTCCACCGCGATCACCAAGCCTCCACGTTCCTTGTACACCTTGATGTCGATGCGGCCGCCCTCGGAGAGCTTCGAGGTGCCGTGCTTGATGGCGTTTTCCACCAGCGGCTGAAGGATGAGGTTGGGCACGTCCAAGGAAACGGTGCCGGGCTCGATGGAAAAGCTGGTCTGCAAGCGGTCAGAGAAGCGGATGCGTTCGATTTCCAGGTATTTCATCACGTACTGCAGCTCCTCTTGCAGAGGCACGGTGACCACTTCCGTGGTCTCGAGCGAAAGGCGCAGCAGGTCGCTGAGTTGCACGATGATGCGGTCTGCCCGGGGAGGATCGGTGTAGACCAGGGTGGAGATGGAATGCAGGGCGTTGAACAGGAAGTGAGGATGGAGCTGCATTTTCAGGAGGCGGAATTGGGACTCCGAAAGCTGTTGCTTCAGCTCCGCGGCCTTGAACTCTTGTTCGCGCATGCCGCGGTAATAGGCGTAGAAAGCGCCGGCCAGCAGGACCGGGACGTAGTACTTGAGGGCGCTGTTGAGCAGGATGACGCCGAACGTCTTTGGCTTGAGAAACATTTTCCAGGCGGAGGTGACACCCCACATGGGCCACAGCTTGACATTGACCAGGGCGACGAAACCGAAGAACAGCGCGCCCAGCGGAACATAGAGGCCGAGGAGGATGGCAGCCGCCTGCAGCCGATGACGGCCGGTGCGGCGGATCCAGTCCATGACGTGGAGTACCAGCGGGGTGGCGAAGGCCCAGTAGAGGAACAAGGTGAGTTGCGCCGCGATGCCCCAGAGCCAGATGACCAGCTCCTGGCGCTCGTCCATGGCGGCGACATCCCGGACCGTGGTCAGCGTGGCCAGCAGCAAGGCGAAGAGCACCGCCCACTTCAACTGCTCTTCCACATTCGTGAAGGTCCGTTTCCAGAATGTCATAGGTTCTTGAATCGGACTGCGGATCCACGCTTTGCCTGTTGGACGCGCGAGCTGCCGATTCGATATCAGGGAATACGTCAGCACGGGAGCTGCCGTTCCCAAATGTTGTACCCATGGATACGCCAAACCGTCCCGGCGCTTCGCGGGAACCGGGGTGTTGGCGTCGCAAATCCGGTTACTCGTCCCACGGGGCGCGACAAAACCGGGCCACATCCGTCAAAGTCGCCATAAGACAGAGAAGGAGAGGGTGAAGTTATGTTTGCGGAGCCTGGTCTTATGAAACGGCGCCTGTCGCGGATGAGGGCAGTGATTTCCGATCATGATATTGCGCGCCGGGTGTGGCTGCGCCGGCTGGTGGAAAGCGATCCCAGCTACGATCTGGTCGCCGAAACCGGAAGCGGTGGCGAGTGCGCCGAGGTGGTGGCGCGCGATTTGCCGGAACTTGCGATCTGCAGTACCGCATGCAGGCCCGGGCTTGCCGATTTCCAGGCCGCGCTGCCGGTGATGATCACGATTGCCGGCGGCCCCGGCCAGTCGGAACGCGTGGTGTATGACGTTCCCTTGCCGGTGCGCGAGGTGCAGGTGGCGGAGGCGCTGGCGATGGCGGCCTCGCGCATCCTGCAAATCAAGGTCGCCGACTTGTCCGCGCTGCTGGGCGCGTACATGGCGCACTGCGGCAGCGATCGGGCCCCGGTGAAGCAGCTTGACGTGACCGACGCCAACGGGGAGCCGCACACGATCAGTACCGAGGACATTCTCTGGATCAAGGCGGCGGGCAATTACGTCCAGCTGCACACCAGCGGGGGTACGTTCGAACTTCGGGAGACCATTAGCAACCTGGCGGCGAGGCTGAGATATGCAGGCTTCCGGCGCATCCATCGCTGCGTGGTGGTGAACGAGCAGGCGGTGCAGGAGCGCAACATCCAGGATGGACGGCTGACCTCGGTGGTGCTCGGCGATGGAACCCAGCTGCTGGTGGGGCCGAACTACCGCGAAGCGCAGCCGCCCGAGGCGGGCGTGCTGCGCGGGTGAAAGACGTCAACTGAATCGCTGCGACGCGGGCCAGAGTTTCTGCTCGAGTGGAGTGCGGGAGCTGGGCTCGCCTCCGAGCGGCGCGGCAGCTCCACGGGGCCGTCCTTCGCGGCGGGAAGACAATCACACATCGTTGCAAACCTGGGCGTTCGGTTGCGCCTCCAAATAGGACAACAGGTGACGCCAGGTGCATTGGGTCTATCACGTTGTCCGGCATGTGCTTGTCTCTTGGGGCTACTGGGCTGTGCTGTTGGCCCTGCTGGGCGAAAATGCCGGGTTGCCGCTGCCCGGGGAAACCACCCTGATGTTCGCCAGCTTTCTGGCGCATAAGAACACCAGCCTGCACCTTGTATTCGTGATCCTGGTGGGAGTGGCCGCTGCCACCGGCGGCGACAATCTGGGCTACCTGCTGGGTCGAAAGTTCGGAAAGACGCTGATTCGCTGGACCAGGAAAATCTTTCACCTGGACGAGGAAGACATCGGCGCTGCCAAGGACCTGATACGCCGGCGCGGCGGCACAACCATCTTTTTCGCGCGCTATATTTTCGGGTTGCGCACCATCGCCGGGCCGCTGGCCGGAATGCTGGGCATGGACTGGAAGCGGTTTGTGTTCTTCAACGTCCTGGGTGCGGCAAGCTGGGTCACCGCGGTTTCGTTGACGGGCTACCTGTTCGCCAACGAATTTGACACGCTGCTCAGCTACATCGAGACTGCCTCGTGGATCATCGCCGGCGCACTGTTTGCCTTTGGGTACTTCATGTGGCGTCACAAGAAGAAAAAGTTCAAGCAGAAGCAGCAGCGTGACGAAACCCAGGCCGCTTGATCGCCGCGGTCCTCTACGCCGCCTCGCGCACGCGATCCAATTGGCGGGCTGCGTCGGGAGATTCCGGCATTCTCTCCTTGAGCCCTTTCTTCAGCAGCCAGGCGTTGGCGGGATAGGCGGTGAAGAAGCCGATCACCATGGCAATCTGCATCATGAACCAGAAAACAGCTTCCGTCGGTCGAAGATGCGGGCTGGGAAAGAAGACCAGGTAGGTGAGCGCCATCCAGATCGCCATTCCGATCTGGAAGGCGACAATCGAGACCGTATCAGCTTTGATGGCCGCCACGATTCCTTTGCCGACCGGCAGCCCGCGCATGGGGACAATGGTGAAATACTGAAACGCAACCCCCAGCGCCCAAGCCAGGATGAAATCGACCACCAGCCTGGTTTGGAGGACGCCGCCGGCGAAGGTTAAACCCATCGCCGCCACCCACCACTCTCCTGCAATATCGCCCAGCGCGCATCCGGCTCCGCAGTGGCTGGCGCCCACCGCAACCTGGGTGCGCGTGGGCGGCGCTGACTTGAGCTGCTCCTTGTCCTCTTTCATCTGCTGGGGAGCGCGATTCATGTTGCGCTGGTGGTGTTGCTTGGTGGTTCTGCGTCCGACGCGGAAGTAGGCCCACAAGCCCAGCGGGCCCCAGTAGAGTGCGGTGACCGGCCAGACAACGTTCATGATGCCCATTTTTTGCGGGCGGCGAACCGTGTCGAGCACGATGACGAGCGCGCAAGCGAACGCCACAGCCAGGGAAATCCACGAGAGAACATGCAGCCATGCGGGATAAGGTGTCACCAGGTCTCCCTCCAATGCCGCAACAGTCCAGCGGAAAGTGCAGCCCTCAAGCAGCGCGTCGCGTCTGTCCGGTCAACGACTCGGCTTCAAAATAGATGCGTTTCACGGACGGGTGGCGGCCCTGGATCCGGCGCTCGATGCGGTCGATGGCCTGCTCCAACTGGGCTGTGCCGAGTTGCGGCTCAAAGCTGACATCGGCGACCAGCAAGACCTCGTCGGGCGCGAGTTGCATGGTCAGGATTTTTCCCACCGACCGAACCGCCGCATCGCCGCCGATGATGTTTCTCAGATCCTCCAATGTTTCTTCGTCCACTCCTTCTCCCACGAGCAAGCCGCCGGTCTCCAACGCGAGCGCTCCAGCCGCAAAGACCAGGACGATCCCGATGAGAATCGAAGCGGAGGCGTCGAGCCAAGGAGCGTTCCAGCGGTGCGCCAGAAATACTCCGAGGAAAGCAATGACCAAGCCCGCGAGTCCCGCCGTGTCTTCGACAAACACCGTAAACACGGAAGGGTCCTTGCTCCTGCGGACCACGCGCGAGAGCGACTCGCCCGGCCGGCGCCGCCGGTTGAGTTCTCGAAATCCGACGGCCCAACTGTACGCCTCAAAAAAGCTGGCCACGCCGAGCACCGCGTAGTTCCAAGTAGGATCTTCAAGATCATGGACGTGGGCGAGCCGGGTAATGCCTTCGTAGATGGAGACGCCGCCGCCAACGGCGAAGATGGAGATGGCGACGACGAACGCCCAGAAGTACAGCTCTCGCCCGTGGCCGAAGGGGTGGAGATCGTCCGCCGGACGAGCGCTTCGCTTGAGCCCAAGCAGCAGCAGGAGTTCATTGCCGGTATCGGCGCTGGAGTGAAACGCTTCCGCCAGCATGGCGGCGCTGCCGGTCAAAGCCGCCGCGACGAACTTGCTAACCGCGATCGCGACGTTGGCCACGATGGCGGCGTAGACGACGTTCTGCGATCCCCTCGACATGACAAAAGAGCCTTGCTGTGGACAAGCAGGACAAGCAGCACTCGCCGGCCGGGCTCGTGGTCTACGGTTTCGACTCCCGCTTCGCCTCGGCGGTTGCCAGGCCGCCGAAGCAGCCGTCGTTCGATTCCGCAGCCGCCGCGGTATCATCATCGCCCATGGGCAAGGGCAGGCTGGAAGCCTTCAGCGACGGCGTGATCGCGATCATCATCACCATCATGGTGCTGGAGATGAGGGTGCCGCACGGCGAGGACCTGCAGGCGCTGCGCCCGTTGCTGCCGGTCTTCCTGAGCTACGTTCTGAGCTTTGTCTACGTCGGAATCTATTGGAACAATCACCACCACATGATGCACGCCAACACCCGGGTGAACGGGGCGATCCTGTGGGCCAACCTGCACCTGCTGTTCTGGCTTTCGCTGTTCCCATTCGCGACCGGGTGGATGGGCGAGAACCACTTCGCTCCGGCGCCGTCAGCGCTGTACGGCGGCGTGCTGCTGATGGCGGCGTTCGCCTATTTGTTGCTGCAGAACGCGATCATCGCTGCGCAAGGGCCCGACTCGGTGCTCAGGAAGGCGGTGGGCAGTGACTGGAAGGGGAAGGTGTCTCCCGTACTCTACATCGCCGGCATCGCCGCCAGCGTGTTCTCGTCATGGATCGGGCAGGCGATCTACACGGTTGTCGCGCTCCTCTGGCTGATTCCGGATCGCCGGATCGAGCACGCGCTGCGGCAGAACGGGAGCTGAAAGTTGGCGTTCACGCGCAGCTGACACGCGCACGCAAGAGAGCTGCCGATAAACACACGGAAAAGATTAAGGGAGGGGAAGTATGTCAAATGCCTCGGCCCGTGCGAGCGATGTGGCGAACCTGGATGCCATCCTGGGCGCGATGTACGAGGTGATCTCCGGGCCCGCCGGCCAGCCGCGCGATTGGGACCGGTTCCGAAGCCTCTACGCCCCGGGCGCGCGCCTGATTCCGGTGGTAGCGCTGCCCGGAGAAGCAGCTCGCGTGAGGGTGCTTACGCCCGAAGAGTACATCCGCCGCGTGGAGCCGATCTTCGCGGTTGAGGATTTCTGGGAGCGCGAGTCGAGCCGTAAGACCGAAACATTCGGGCGCGTGGCGCACGTCCTGAGCTCCTACGAATCGCTCCGCAGCCCGGCCGGGGAGCCGTTTGAACGCGGCGCGAACAGCGTGCAATTGTTTAACGACAATTCCCGCTGGTGGATCGTCAGCGTGCTGTGGAACACCGCGCGCGGGGAGTAGGCGGTCGACGAAAGAAGGATAGGGCAGGCGTTGTAGCGCTAGCGGGAATCGGGACAGGTGCCCATTCAATTCTGCCGAGAATACTGGGGCTCTCGTACGTTTAACTCATAGACAAGCGAAGGATCCAGGGTCATTTCTTCACAAATAATGGCTCATTTGCGGCGAACGGCCTCGATGGTTGCTCCCGATGTCCAGGTTTTGCCTCCGTCCTGCGATCGCTGCGAACTCCAACTGAAATGATTTGCACTGATGTTGTAGATGCGGATTTTCAATAGCGGCCCTATGCCGTCGCTACTTCTCTGCATCAAGTGCATCTCCGTGCGCGCCTTTGTTCCGGTGCCCTCGTACCACGCGGCATGGAATGGTTCCAAGTACCGGAAGTCCCATTGGTGTTTTCGAGCGTCATAGACGCGGTAAGTTTCACCCAGGTAGATAGTGCGCCCCTGGTCGTCGAAAGCGCGGTACTCATCGGTGACCAGGTAGCTATCGGCGGCTTTCTTTGCCGTCCACCGGCCGTGCAGAGTTCCGGGCACATTGGGAAGGTTCGGCGAGATGGTCAAGTCCCATGTCCCGATCAGAAAATCGAACTGGGCCGTCTCCGGCGGGGGTGGCGGAACCACAAACTGCCGTTCCTGCGCGGCGACGGGCAGGCTCCCGCCAAGGCACATCAGCAGGCACCCGAACCAGATCAACGGGAACACTGCTTTCATGAAGTGCCTTTCCCCGGCTTCGAACCTGGTTTTCGTGCATAGTGAATCGGCCAAAGCACCTCCCAGTTTTTGCCATTGTCGGTGGAACGTTGCCAACTCCAATCGAGGGCGCTCGGCGTGATGTTTTTCCAAACCATGCGCTGTAGGACCCGCTTGCCGGCGGGAGATACCGCCTGGCGCGTGAGAATCATTTCGCCATCGTTGAACTCACCGGCAAAATCAAGGTAGGCGCCGGTATTGTCTACCCAGGTCTGCTGCCATTTGTGCGAGCGGCGGTTATAGGTGGAGAGGCTGGTGCCGCGGAGCGGAATGCTGGCAGTCCCGTCAAAGTTCTCCATGATCACGCAATTGTCCAAGGCGGCGCTGATGTGGTTGGATCCGTGTCCCGGCTTCATGTCGGAACTCTGCGATGCCGGCCAGGACAGGTCCCAGTCGCCTATCCAGAAATCGAATTGGCGGAACTGTGGAGCCGAGCAGTTGGGTTCTTCAGTGGCCTGCGCGGCCGCGAAGAAAGTGAAAACGAGAAGAAGGGCAGCGACACCGAAAGCGCGAATCCTCATTGTCAAACCCCACGTAATTCCATGCACGGCACCATACAACGGAATTGGTCGCGAGACACAAGAGCCCGCCCATTTCGTCCACGCCACTCTGCATTTCGTCCCAGAAAAATTCCACGCGCTCGGCTGCCAGCGGCGATGTCCACTGCGCTTCGCAATCAGGCGCGGTTCTGGGCTCCCGGCGTAAGGTCGAGTTTGCGGAGGAGTTTATCCAACTCCCGAAGCGAGCTACTTGTTCAAAGAGTCAGCTGCTGAGCACGCCAGGAAACAGGGAGTTGGTAGCGCTACCGGGAATCGAACCCGGGTTTGAAGATTGAGAATCTTCCGTCCTAACCCCTAGACGATAGCGCCACTTCGGGGAAGCCCATTGATTTTATCAAGAACGCCGGGATGTGTCAGGAGAGCTTCCGGGCAGCGATTCTGCATCTCATAGGACAGGCAGATCAGAGGTGGTCCCTTGAAACAACGAAACACCCATGTTGGTTCCGCTCTGCTGGGCGGGTTGATTGTCCTGGGCGCCGGGATGGCGGTGGGGGTGGCCCTGCTGCCGCGCGACCGCACCACCCTACTCCACCTGTTGATTGCCAACTGCGTGACCGGGCTGATCGCGGTGGTGATCGCGCTCTCGATTGAGTTGCGTCACGAGGAGCGGCATTTTGGCGTGGCCGCGGAGCGGGCCGCCAACATGTCGGAACTCAACCATCACGTGCGTAACGCGGTGTTCCCGCTATGCCTGGCGGTGCAGCGCCGGGGCGATGCGGAATCGGACCGGCTGGCGCAGGAAGCGATGGCGCGGCTCGATATCGCGCTGCGGGATGCTGCCGTCGACGCCTATACCGGCAAGATCAGGTACGCGGAAAAATCAGTCAGCAGGGCAAAAGCGGCCTAGACTTGTGAGCAGCTGGGCAGCGCAGCTGCCAAACCAGTTCCACCTCTGCCCCCGCCATGTCGATCCTCTAAAAGCAGCTTCCAGAGCGGCTTTTAAGCGACCTTGACAACCTCGCCGGGGCGTAGCAGAATCCCACTTGTAGGCGAATAAAAAGCGAAAGTAAGTTCCTGCCCTCGCTTCCGCCCAACCGAGGTTTGCCATGAGCGCCGTTATCCCCGTTTCCAGCTTCGATTTGCCGGTTTCCCAGGAAACGCCGGCTTCGCATTTCGGGTTTTCCCTGACCCGTGGCGCCCATGCCATGGAGTTGCCGCGGGTATTGCCGGCGTCCCGGTTGGGAGACAGGCCGGCGGCGGCGACGGTTCTGAGTGGGATCGAGGAACTGGATGCGCTCACCGGTGGGCTGCCGCGGGGCGGGTTGAGCGAGATCTGCGGGCCGGCATCGTCGGGTCGAACCAGCGTGCTCCTGGCGGTGATGGCGAGGATGACGGTCCAGGGTGAAGTGTGCGCGCTGGTGGACGGCTGCGACAGCTTCGATCCCAAGTCGGCTTCTTCGGCAGGGGTCGATCTGAATAGATTGCTTTGGGTCCGCTGCTCACCACGGAGGCACAGAGACACGGAGAAAAGCATTGCCGATTGCCGATTGTCGATTGCCGATTGCGGAAACACAGGTCGGGGGCAATTGGGCAGCGGCGCGCGTCAGGCCAGAGCGTCGGTTGGCAGGACGGGAGGCTTCGCGGGCCATCGAACATCGACCCTGGACTGCCTGGAACAGGCGTTGAAGGCAACGGACCTGTTGCTGCAGGGCGGCGGGTTCGGGTTGGTGGTGGTGGATCTGGGCGATGTGCCGGCGCAGGTGGCGCGGCGGGTGCCGCTGACCTCGTGGTTCCGGTTTCGACGCGCGGTGGAAAACACGCGGACGGTGCTGATGGTGCTGGAACAGGAGCCGTACGCCAAGACGTGCGCCTCGGTGGTGGTGAAGCTCTCGGCTGTCAGCTCGCAGCTGTCGGCCAGGCTGCAGGCTTCAGGTTGCGGGCTTCAGGAACAACACGCTCCGGCGCATGCGCGGATTTTGTCGGGACTGGAAATCAGTGCGGAATTGGTGCGCTCGGCGGCGCAACGAAAGAAACCGGTGCAATCAGCGTGGTCGAGATGGGAAAGCAGGACGGAGTGGGCGGGATGAAGAATTTGTAATTTGAAATTTGTAATTTGAACTTTTCCCCAGCCGTGGGCGGCTGGGGCTACACCGCGGCCAGGCTACACCGCGGCCAGGCTACATCGTTTTTCTGATAGCCGATAGCTGATAGCTGAGAGCTGAAAGCTGAGAGCTGAAAGCTGAGAGCTTATGTTCGCTGCCATTTACGTTCCCGATTTTCCGGTGGAGGCGATCGTACGTGCCGAGCCGGAGTTGCGCGAGCAGGCGGTCGCGGTGGTGGAGGGCACGCCGCCGCTGGTGCACGTGGTCGCGGTGAATGAGCGGGCGGCGCAGGCGG
Source organism: Terriglobia bacterium (assembly GCA_963797035.1). Taxonomy (GTDB): domain Bacteria; phylum Acidobacteriota; class Terriglobia; order Terriglobales; family Acidobacteriaceae; genus JAIQGF01. Next base: position 591,230 of record CAWCOC010000010.1, on the reverse strand, counting down.
GCGTCGAGCCGGGAATGACGAAGCTGGAGGCGGAATCAATCATCGCTTCACTCGGATCGACAGTGAGGCGCGAGTCCCAGGTTTCGAGTTACAGAAGGCAGTCATCCGCGGGCGAGGGCGCCCGCAGCTTTCAATATTCGGAAGAGATCGAGTGCCGCCGCGGCGAGGCGCCGGGGCCTGCCAAAAACTCCAAATCTCGATCGGCAGCTCCAGTTGCCGGGACCATCCGGCAGAGGTCGAGAGAGCGGGAAGCGGCGGCGCATGCCGCCCTGTTGGACTGCGCCTGCGGGTTTTCGCCGCGCGTGGAGGACACGGCCGCCGACACGGTGACGCTCGATCTGGCCGGGCTGGAGCGGATTTTCGGCGCGCCGGCCAAGATTGCGCGCGATGCGGCGCGGCGTTGTTCGGAGATGGGGCTGGAGGCGAACGTTGCGGTGGCGTCGAATGCCGACTCCGCGGTGCTGGCGGCGCGCGGGTTTGCCGGTGTGACCGTGATCGCGGAAGGAAAAGAGGCGGAGCGGCTGGGAGAACTGGGAGTCGAGATCCTGGTGGCGGCGAACTGGGGAAAATCATTGCCGATTGAGGAATCCGTGACCGGGTTGGTGGCGGGGCCCATTTCAGCAGTTTCGAGGATCAGCACACGCGAGGGCGCGTGTGCCACACGTGCGCTGGAAATCCTGGAGACGCTGGAGCGCTGGGGAGTGCGCAACCTGCGGGCGCTGGCGGCGCTGCCGGAAGTGGCGCTGGCGGAGCGGTTGGGGCCCGAGGGGCTGCGGCTGCAAAAGCTGGCGCGCGGCCAGACGCGGCGTCCGCTGGTGGTGACCGAGCCTCCGCTGGTGTTTGAAGAGGCGGCGGAGCTGGAATATCCGGTGGAGATGCTGGAGCCGCTGGCATTCCTGCTGAACCACATGCTGGAGCAGTTGTGCGCGCGGCTGGCGACCCGGGCGCTGGCGACCAACGAGCTGAAATTGCAATTCGAACTGGAGATGGCCGCGGATATTGAAAATCCACCCCAGAGGCACGGAGACACGGAAGAAACGGGGGAGAAAGACATTGCCGATTGTCGATTGTCGATTGCCGATTGCCAAGACCTGGAGTCATCGCTCACGTGCAAACCCGGTGCCCCGGCTCAGAATGGCAAGTCCTCCGTGTCTCCGTGTCTCCGTGGTGAAAGCAAGTTCTCGCGCACGCTGCGCCTGCCGGTGCCCATGCTGGACGCGAAAGTTTTTCTGAAGCTCCTGCAGTTGGATTTGCAGGCGCATCCGCCGCAGGCGCCGGTGACAAAAATCTGGTTGCGGGCGGAGCCGGCGGAGCCACGCAGGACGCAGAACGGGTTGTTTGTGCCGGAGGCGCCGGAAGCGGAGAAGCTGGAATTGACGATCGCGAGAATCAAGAAAGTGGTGGGAGAAGAAAAGCAAAAGCATTGCCGATTGCCGATTGTCGATTGTCGAGTGCAAGAGAGTGGCGAGAAAGATCGAGGATCGGAAATCGAAAATCGGCAAAGCAGTTCAGGCGTGCGGGTGGGGTCGCCGGAAATATTGGACACGCATCGGCAGGATGGGTTTCGCATGAAACCGTTTGCGCCCGCGACAGCTAGTGCGGCCCCGGTCTCAGAGCCGGGTACACGGGTCAAAGACCCGTGCCACACAATCACTGGCAGCCCCGGCGAGGCGCCGGGGCCTACCCCCATTCATCCCGGGAACGGCACACGCGAGGGCGCGTGTGCCACACCCGCGTGTGCCACAACCGCGCTGCGGGTGTTTCGGCCGGCGCTGGCGGCGGTGGTGGCAATGAAGGATGGGCAACCGGCGCACGTGGCCTCTCCGGAGCGGCCGACGATGCGCGGTGAAGTGGTGTGGTGCGCGGGGCCATGGCGGTCCTCCGGCGAGTGGTGGACCGAGCAAGCCTGGTCGCGCGAGGAGTGGGACGTCGCGTTGCGCAATGAAGAAGGAGTGGCGCTGTACCGGATTTACCGCGACGACATCGGGGGCAAGTGGTGGGTGGAGGGAAGCTATGATTGATTGCGGAACTGCGGAATCGTGTAATTGCGGAAATTTGTAATTTGCAATTTGTAATTTGTAATTTGCCGGGGAGTGCAGGCGATCGCAAAGAAATTACAAATTAGAAATTACAAATTGCAAATGTACATTGAGCTTCATGCCGCGTCCGCCTTCAGCTTCCTCGAGGGAGCCAGTGTGCCCGAGGAGCTGGCGGCGGTGTGCGCGGAGCGCGGCATGGCGGCAATGGCGGTGATCGATCGCGATGGCGTCTACGGCGCGCCGCGGTTCCACCTGGCCATGAAAAAAGCCGGGATGAAGGCGCACATCGGCAGTGAAATTACTTTTTCACCGCAGAAGCATCGGGTGATCGGGCGATCGGGTGATCGGGTGATCAAAGAACCGGTGCAGATCACCGGATCGCCGGATCACCGGATCACCCGATTGCCTTTGCTGGTTGCCAATCGCGAGGGCTACCAGAACCTTTGCCGGTTGGTGACAAAGATAAAAGCAAGGGGGCCGAAGAATCCGGCCGGGGGCGGCCGGGCTACACGCGAACCGCTCACGGTGGCAAATGAGGCGGACCTTGAGGAGCACGCGCGCGGGCTGATCTGCCTGACCGGCGGGGACGATGGCCCGCTGGCAGCGGCGCTGCGCCGCGGCGGCGTGGAGGAAGGGAAGCGCGAGGGAGAGCGGTTGGCGCGCATCTTCGGCCGGGACAATGTCTACGTTGAATTGCAGCGGCATTTTCTGCGCGACGAAGAAGCGCGCAACCTGGCATCGGTGGAGGTGGCGCGCGCGCTCGGACTGCCGCTGGTCGCCAGCAACGGCGTGCGGCACGCGCAAGCCGAAGAGCGGCAGATTCTCGACGTCTTCACCTGCCTGAAGCATCACCGGACGCTGGCCACGGCGGGGCGGCTGCTGGCGCGCAACAGCGAGCGTCACCTGAAATCGCCGGCGGAAATGGAGAAGCTGTTTGCCGATCTGCCGGAAGCGATCGCCCACACCAACGAAATTTCCTCGCGCCTGGAGTTCACGCTGGCCGACCTGGGCTACGAATTCCCGCGCTACCCGGTGCCGGAGGGCGAGACCATGATGTCGTTCCTGCGCAAGCGCACCCAGGAAGGATTCCAGCAGCGTTACGGGCGGGCGGCGCGCGAGATGCGGGCGCGAGCGCGGCGGCAGGTGGAGCGCGAGCTGGCGCTGATCGAGAAACTGCAGCTCGAAGGATATTTCCTGATCGTTTGGGACATCGTGCGCTTCTGCCGCGAGCAGGGAATCCTGGTCCAGGGACGCGGCTCGGCGGCCAATAGCGCGGTGTGCTACGCGCTGGGAATCACGGCGGTCGATCCGGTGGGAATGGATTTGTTGTTCGAGCGCTTTCTCAGCGAAGAACGCGGCGAGTGGCCGGACATCGATCTCGATCTGCCTTCGGGCGACCAGCGCGAGCGCGCCATCCAGTATGTCTACCGGCGCCATGGTGAACCCCCACCCCAGCACGCCAATGGCGGGCGTGCCGGGGGCCCCGGCTTTGGCGCCGCCATGACGGCCAACGTGATCACCTATCGCGGACGCATGGCGGCGCGCGAGATGGGCAAGGTGCTCGGCTTCGACGAAGACACAGTCGGGCGGCTTTCCGGGCTGGTCGGGACCTGGGAGTACAAGGACCCGGATGACACGCTGGAAAAACAGTTTCGCTATGGCGGATTCGACTTGCGCCATCCGCGCATGCGGAAGTTCCTGGAGCTGTGCCTGGCGGTGCAGGACCTGCCGCGCCACCTGGGGCAGCACTCCGGCGGGATGGTGATCTGCCAGGGACAACTGGATTCGGTGGTGCCGCTGGAGCCGGCTTCCATGCCCGGCCGCGTGGTGGTGCAGTGGGACAAGGAGGATTGCGCCGACCTGGGCATCATCAAGGTGGATTTGCTTGGCCTGGGAATGATGGCGGTGCTGGAAGATTCCATCCAGCTTATCCGCGATCATTACGGGGTGGAGGAAGACCTGGCGCACCTGCCGGCGGACGATCCCGAGGTGTACGCCGCGCTGCAGAAAGCGGACACGGTGGGCATGTTCCAAATCGAGAGCCGGGCGCAGATGTCGTGCCTGCCGCGGCTGCGCCCGCAGAAGTTTTACGACATCGTGGTGCAGGTGGCGATCATCCGGCCGGGGCCGATCGTGGGAAAAATGGTCAATCCGTTTTTGAACCGGCGCATGGGAAGAGAGAAGGTGACGTATCCACATCCCTCGCTGGAGCCGGTGCTGTCGCGGACCCTGGGCGTGCCGCTGTTCCAGGAGCAGTTGCTGCGCATGGCGATGATCACCGCCGGATTTAGCGGCGGCGAGGCGGAGGAGCTGCGGCGCGCCATGGGATTCAAGCGCTCGGAGAAACGCATGCGCGACATCGAGGTGAAGCTGCGCGCGGGCATGACGCGCAACGGGATCGCGGCGGATGCGCAGGAGCTGATCATCGATTCCATCACCTCGTTCGCGCTGTACGGGTTCCCGGAGTCGCACTCGGCGAGCTTCGCGCTGCTGGCCTACGCCAGCGCGTACTTAAAGACGCATTACCTGGCGGCCTTCACCGCGGCGCTGCTCAACAACCAGCCGATGGGCTTCTATCACCCCTCGACCATCGTCAAGGATGCGCAGCGGCACGGGCTGAAATTTCTGCCGGTGGATGTGACAAAGTCAGAATGGGCATGCACGGTGGAAAAGTCGTCGGCCGATGGTCGACGGTCGACAGCCGCACAAAACCAGTGCCGATTGCCGATTGTCGATTGCCGATTGCCGGACGAATTCCAACAAAATCGACAATCGACAATCGACAATCAGAAATTCCTTTCAGATTGCAGCCTGCAATGCGAATACCGTGTGCGGTTGGGACTGCGCTATGTGCGCGGGCTGCGGGAAGAGGCGGCGCGGGCGCTGCTGCGGCAGCGGGAGCAGCGGCGGTTCGAATCGATTACCGACCTGGCGCGGCGCGTGCCCGAGTTGCGAACAACAGAGTTGGAGACGCTGGCGGAAATTGGTGCACTCAACTCTGTCCAGGCTGCTGACGAACAAAACCATTGCCGATTGCCGATTGTCGATTGCCGATTGCCGGAGTGGAATGGGCCCAATCGACAATCGACAATCGCCAATCAGAAATGCAGTTCGGCTCCTCCACATGGCCAACAGATCGCAAATCACAAATTCCATCGGAGGGATTCTCTCTGGCAGGTGGCGAGCGCGAGCCGGGGTGAGGGGCCGCTGTTGCGCAACGTTCCGGAACCGGATGCGGCCTCGCCGCTGGCGATGATGGACCGCGAGGAGCGGCTGGTCGCGGACTTTCGCGGGACCGGGCTGACGGTGGGACCGCACCCCATGGCGTACCGGCGCGCCGAATTGCGTGCCCAGGGCATCCGCAGCGCCGCTGAACTGGAAACCATCCCCAACGGGCAGTTCGTGCGCGCCGCCGGTTGCGTCATCGCGCGCCAACGTCCGGGTACAGCCCACGGCTTCGTCTTTCTCAGCCTGGAGGACGAAACCGGCATAGCCAACGCTATCGTGACGCCGGATTTGTTCGAGCAGAACCGGCTGTTGCTGGTGAGGGAAAAATTCCTGCTGATCGAAGGCGTGTTGCAGAACCTAGACCATGTGATTTCGGTGAAGGCGCAGCGGGTGCTGCCGCTGCCGGTGACCGCGGCGGAAACCCGCTCGCACGACTTTCACTGAGCTCGAACCGAAAGCGTCAACATCGCCGGCGCCCGCTTTATTCAGGCTGCATGCAGAGTTGCTGCATGCGCGCGCCACGCGCGCCGAGAAATTTTTTTCGTCGCCGCCAAATCCACAGGAGAACGGTTTATAGTAAAACTCATAATGGTGAGATTAACACCGCTGCTAATGCGGGTCTGCCATAGTTTCCAATCCCTAGGAGTATGAGAGCAATGTCTAGAGTAAAGCGTTCGCCAGAGACGACGATGGAAGCCCCTGCCAAGACTGCCACCTCGATATTGGTCGGAAAACCCAACGGCAAAAACAGCCGCGTCAATACGGTCCTCGACGTGGAATCGACGATCCGGGTTCGCGCTTACGAACTGTACGAGAAGCGAGGCCGCCAGGATGGCCTGGCTCTCCACGACTGGTTCCAGGCAGAGGCGGAGGTTCGTTCCCACGGTTCGCGTACGGCGTAGCAGCAGTGAGATGGGGTCACAGTAAATTCCGATTGACGGCGCGGTGAGTGCGGAGAGTCCTGCTCATTGACGACAGTCCACTGCAACTTCGTGTGCGCGAAGCTGTCTTGCGCGACGCGGGTTTCGAAGTGTGCATCGCCACCACGGCGGAGAGCGCCCACGCTCTGCTGCGCAGCGAACCGGTCGGCCAGAGCGTACAGGTGATCGTGACCGATCACGTCCTGCCGGGCGCCAGCGGCGCCGACTTCGTGCGTCAACTGCGGGCGATCAAGCCCGCGGTGCCGGTCATCGTGATCACCGGCCTGCCGGAAGCGGAATCGGAATACGAAGGACTGGGAGTCATCTTCCGGCAGAAACCCTGCCCTCCACCGGAATTAATCATGCTGGTGCGGAATGCCATGAATGCCGGATCGAAACCATCCCCCGAGTAGCTGCCGTGGGACGCCGGATTGCGCGGCCCGGCTAAGGAGTTCGTGAGCGCCTCAGGACACGGCCGCATGCTCCGGAGTGAATGCCAGGGCCACGGCGACAGCCTGCACCAGGTCACGCGGACCAAACGGCTTCAGCAGGAAAGCGGACGCGCCGCAGCGATGGAGGCGGGCATCAATGTCCGGCTCCGGCAGCCCGGTGGTGATGACCACGGGAATCGCGCTGGTGCGCGGCGAGGCGCGCAGGTCGCGTAACAGCTCGAGTCCGAGGCCGGGCCCCCCGAGCAGGCAATCAAGAATAATGACATCAGGATCTTCCTGCGCGAGTTGTTCGGCAACCTCCCGGGCGGTGGCGGCCTCCACTACGCGGTAGCCGGCGCGCTCCAGGACCTCGCGAATCAGGTGGCGGACATTGTCATTCTGTTCGATGGTGAGAACAGTTGTCATAGAAGTTCCAGCTTCAGCGGGCCAGCAGGGCCTTCGCTCAGGCAAAACGTAACCCGGAATGGCGGCCGCGCAGCCGAAGATGCGCGCAAGAAAGGCCGCAAATTTCCTGCTGCGGGATGGGAACCGATATGGGACCTGGGCGGATTTCATCCGTCCGGGCCAGTCCAACTGAACTAAGGCCGCCCAGCACAGTTGCCGATCGCGTAAGTTTCTGAAAAAATAGCGGACACGGTGGTGAGTCCCTCGTAATGCCTCTACTTGGTAGTTTCTCGCTCGTCCTGGCACTGGCGCTCAGCTTTTATTGCTTTGCCGCCGGCGCAATCGCACTGTTTGGCCACGGCGCTCGGTACGAGCGCCTGGGAGAGACGGCACGCCGCGCGGGCATCGCCGCCTGGGCTGCCATCGTGCTGGCGGCCGCGGTTCTGGTGTTTGCGACCTTCCAGAACGACTTCTCCATCGCCTACATCCTGCACCACAGCAATCGCGACCTGAGTGCGCCGTACAAGTTTGCCGCGCTGTGGTCGGGGCAGGAAGGCTCGCTGCTGTTCTGGTCGCTGCTGCTGGCCAGCTACGGGCTGGTGCTGCGCATGCGGCACAAGGTGGATACGCGCCTGGTGGCGTACGCCTCGGTGGTGATCGCGGCGGTGCAGGTCTTCTTCCTGCTGCTGGTGAACTTTGCCGCGCCCCCGTTCGCGCTCACCCAGGGCGCCATTCCGGCGGACGGCAACGGCCTGAACCCGCTGCTGCAATATCCCGAGATGGTGATCCATCCGCCCATGCTGTACCTGGGCTACGTGGGCTTCACCGTACCCTTCGCCTTCGCGCTGGCGGCGCTGATCATGCGCTATCCGGGCGAGAAGTGGATCCACATCACCCGCCGCTGGACGATGGTGACCTGGGGTTTCCTGACCTGCGGAATCTTTCTGGGCGCGCACTGGGCCTACGCCGTGCTGGGCTGGGGCGGCTACTGGGGATGGGACCCGGTGGAGAACGCGTCGCTGATGCCGTGGCTGACGGGCACGGCGTTCCTGCACTCGGTGATGATGCAGGAAAAACGCGGCATGCTGAAGATGTGGAACATGTGGCTGATCTTCGCCACCTTCCTGCTGTCGATCTTCGGCACCTTCCTGACGCGCAGCGGCGTGGTCAGCTCGGTGCACGCCTTCGCGCAGTCGTCAATCGGCGACTGGTTCGTCGCGTTTCTGGCGCTGACCTTTGCCACCTGCGTGTTCTTCTTCGTCAAGAACCGCTCGCATTTGAAGAGCGAGCACCGGCTGGAATCGCTGATCTCGCGCGAGTCGAGTTTCCTGTTCAACAACCTGATCCTGCTGGTGGCCTGCTTTACGGTGCTGTGGGGAACGCTGTTCCCGATCCTGAGCGAGTGGGTGCAGGGGCACAAGATCACCGTGGGCCCGCCGTTCTTCAACCGGGTGAATATTCCGGTCGCGCTCCTGCTGCTGTTGCTGACTGCGGTGGGGCCGCTGCTGGCGTGGCGGAAGACCTCGTTGGAGAGCCTGAAGCGCAATTTCATGGTACCCGCGCTGATCGCCATCGGCGCGGTGGTGGCGCTGATGATCACGCCGCCTTCCTGGGGCGGGCCGTTCGGCATGCGGCCGTGGCAGGATTCGTCGTACCTGTTCTCGCTGATGACGATCATGCTCTCGGTACTGGTGGCGGCCACGGTGATCTCGGAGTTCGTGCGCGGAGGCCGGGTGATCGCGCGACACAGCTCCAGTTCGCTGGCCGCTGGAATGCTGCAGCTGACGCGGCGCAACACGCGACGCTACGGCGGCTACATTGTGCACTTCGGCGTCATCGTGATCATGATCGGCTTCGCCGGCTCGGCGTTTAACAAGGACGTGGAGCACGAGTTGGGCAATGGCCAGAAGATGTCCGTCGGGGCGTATACCCTGGCCTGCCGCTCTTACACCGACGACGACAACCCGAACTACCGCAGCCAGTGGGCCATCATTGACGTCAGCAAGAATGGCAAGCCGCTGGCGACCATGTACCCGGAGCGGCGGTTTTACAAGGCGAGCCAGCAGACGGCGACCATCGTTGCCAACCGCTCCACCCTGCGCGAGGACCTGTACCTGGTGTACAGCGGGCTCAATGACCAGACCGGGAATCCGATCATCCGCGCGCACTTGAATCCGCTGGTGTTGTGGATTTGGATCGGGGTCATGATCGTGATCTTCGGAACCGGGGTGGCGCTGGTGCCGAATGCGGCGCCGGCCCGCGTGACCGCGCCTGCCCGAGTGCAGGCGGCGGCCGAGCCGGTGGGGGCAGGACGATGAACAGGCTACAGGCTGCAGGCTTCAGGCTTCAGGCGGTGCGGCGCATGGCTGGGCTCGCGCTGCTGTTTTTGGTTGTCGTTCTGTTCATGGGCGCCGGCGACACGCTTGACGGCCGGTTCAATGACCTGGGACACAAGCTGATGTGCCGCTGCGGCTGCAACCAGGTGTTGCTGGAATGCAATCACGTGGGCTGCACCTACTCCGACGGCATGCGCAACGAACTGATGGCGTCATTGCAGCGCGGCGACAGCGACGACCTGGTTTTGCAGGCCTTCGTGCAGAAGTATGGTCCCACGGTGCTGGCCGCGCCGACCAGCACCGGCTTCAATCGCGTGGCCTGGATCATGCCCTTTGTGGCGCTGACCGGCGGTTTACTGCTGGTGGTGGTGATTGTGAGTGCCTGGAACAAGCGCCGCGCGGTGGTTCCCGCGGACGCGACCACGGTTGACGCGCGCGAGCTTGACGAGATGCGCCGGCGGGTGCACGAGGAGACACAACTATGATCATCGCCGCCTGCGTGCTCATGACCGCCGCGCTTTGCCTGTACATCTTCTCCTTGCCGCCGCAGGTGGATCCGGGGGAAGAAAAAACCCGGCTGGTCTACCTGCGCGAGCGCAAGGAAATGGTCTACGAAAACCTGCGCGACCTGAATTTCGAATACAAGTCCGGAAAATATCCCGAAGCCGATTACCAGGCGATGCGCGCCGCGCTGGAAGATGAAGCTGCGTCCCTGTTGGCCGAGATCGACGCGCTGGAGCAGGGAAGAGTGGCGAATCCGGTGATGAGCGCGTAAAACGCAGTACCAAGTCACAAGTACATGAGTACCTGAGTAGCGAGGAGTGAAGTTTGAAGTCATCTTTGTCGATGCGTTTGTTTCTTGGCGTCAAGCTTGGGGCCATAACGTTGCTGTTGACTTGCGCCACTTTGGCCGCAGCCGAAACCTTGAGCGGGACCGTCACCAACGCGACCACCGGCAAACCGGGGGCGGGCGATGATGTCGTGCTGCTTTCGCTCTCGCAGGGCATGCAGGAATCGGGGCGCACCAAGAGCGACGCGCAAGGCAAGTTCAGCTTCAATATCACCGATGGCGGGCTGCACCTGGTGCGGGTGAACCACCAGGGTGTGAACTACTTCCCCGGCGGCGGCCCCATTCGCCCCGGCGCCACCAGCACCGAAATCAAGGTGTTCGATTCGGCCAAGAAGCTGGAGGGAGTGGCCGAGAATGTGCGCGTGATGCGCGTGCAGGCCGACCAGAACTCGCTGCAGGTGATTGAACTGATCTCGGTGAAGAATGAATCGTCGCCGCCGCGCTCGCTCATGGCCGACCGCACCTACGAGATCATGCTGCCCGCGAACGCGCAGGTGGATGAGGGCGTGGCGCAAGGGCCCGGCGGCATGCCGGTGAATACCGCGCCCGTTCCCGACGACCACGTGAAGGGCAAATACTATTTTATTTTTCCGCTCCGTCCGGGAGAGACGCGGTTCCAGGTGGCGTATCACCTGCCGTACTCGGGCGAGGCGACGCTGAATCCGAAGGTCATGGGCAAGCTGGAACACTTCGCGGTGATGCTGCCCAAGAGCATGGAATTCGGCGCACGGTCGAAGGGCGTGTATTCGCCGGTGAACGATGAGAACGGCCAGTCGAACCTGCAGGTGGCCACCCAGGTGACGTCGGCGAAGGACCTCACCTTCCGCGTGGCAGGAACGGGCATGCTGGCCGACCAGCAGCAGGGACAAGGCGGCGGCCAGCAGGAAGCTGAAGCAGGCGGGGCCATGGGCGGCGGCGGGAGCGCGGGACGTCCCGGGGGCGGGTTGGGCACGCCCGAGGGAACTCCAGATCCCATCCACAAATATCGATGGGCGATCTTAGGCGCTTCTCTGGCTCTGCTGGCGGCCGGTGGTGGATGGGTTGCAACTCGCAACCAGCCGGCAAACGGGCAACCGCCGGCGCCGCCGGTCGCAGCGCCTCGCGTGGCAGCCCCACGCATGGCGGCGCTCCCCCTGGACGCGCTGCAAGTTTCCGGGCAGGCGATGCCGCGCTCGGCCATGCTGTTGGAGGGTCTGAAGGAAGAGCTGTTCCAACTGGAGGTCGAGCGCCAGCAGGGACGCATTTCCGACGCGGAGTACCAGTCCGCGAAATCGGCGCTGGACCAGACCCTGCAACGCGCCCTGACGCGAGCCAAAGTGACGGCGAGCACTAGCTAGCCTCGAAGCCGAGCTTTCAAGTCCCGTCTATCTCATGCTGCCCGGCGGCGGCCGCGGGCACGCCGCCCTTCGCCCGCCTCCGTCATGGCGGCGACCGCGGTGATCTTCAGTCCGAGGATGCGGAACCACTTGGCCTCGGCTTGTTCGTCGAATCCCATCATGCTGGGCACTGCGCTGGCTGTAGCGGCGAGAATGTAATCGATTCTGAGGTGTGTCGGCAGGCTGATCACATCGGCCACACCGCCGGGAAAATCCGTCAGCAGGACGGTGGTCAACTCGACGCCACCGCAGATCATGGCGGCGATCGCCGCCCGCCGATTGCGCCCAAAACACAAGCCCGCCAACAGGCCGAAGGCGCCGATGGCAGCGAAATCGGCAATGGCATGGGTTTTGGGGGAGATCACCTTGGGCATTTTTTGGGCGAGCGCGGCGACACCTTTTTGCAGCACGGGCATATCGATCCTCCCCTGGGAAAGATGCCCGGGTGAAACCAACGGTTGGCATTCCAGGCCCGGTTCGCCGTTCAGCGCCAACAACGGAACGGCTCACGCGGGCTGTTGGGGCCGCGACTGCTCACCTGCAACTGTGATAAGGGTCACCGCATGGAGCGCACCTTCGGCGTTACAAGCAAGATTCGGGCGGAGGTGTGTCCATGGCGAGCAAGATGCAGTCCAGGGTAAGCAATAAATCCAGCGAGGCATTTACCGGACATCCGGACCTGCGGGCCGGCTTTGAGAGCCTGGCCCCGGCCAGGTTCTATTCGCAGGGCACGACCCTGTTCCGCCAGGGCGATCCGGCGCGCGGTGTCTACCTGCTTCTTCACGGCAAGGCGAACCTCTCGGTACGCGCCGACACCGGCCGCAGCGTGACCTTCCGCAACGTGGGCGCGGGCTATGTGCTGGGATTGCCGGGGACCATCCTGAACCGCAATTACATGTTTACCGCCGAGCTGATGGACGACGCGCAGGTGGCGTTTATCCCCGCGGAACAGGTGGTGGAGTTCCTGCGCCAGCGCGGCGATCTGTGCTTTGACGTGGTGCAGATGCTGGGCAGCGAACTGATGGAATTGCCCAAGACGCTGCACAAGCGCAGCACGCGGATAAAGCGAACCAACGCTTGAACCGTTGTCCGCTGTCAGTTTGCAGCGCAAAAAACTGCGCTGCTTCCGGCTGCAAGCCGGCAACTATCTTGGCCGCGCCAGCACCAGCGTGATGTCGTCGGGCTGCTCGACGCCACCAATCCAATCGAGCACGGCGGAGATGACCAGCTCGGAAATGCGCGCCAGCGGCAAGTGCCGGTTCTCGCGCACCAGGTCGACCAGGCGCTGCTCGCCGAACTCGCCAAAATCATTCTCCGGCTCGGTGATGCCGTCGCTGTAGGCGATGAAGATATCGCCGGGGGCGAGCGGCACCTGCGTTTCGTCGTAGGGCACGGAGTCGAACAAGCCGACCACGGTGCCGCCGACCTCCAGGCGCGTCATGCCTTCCTGGTGCAGCACCAGGGGAGCAAGGTGGCCGGCGTTGCAGTAGCTGAGCGCGCGGCTCTGGCCGTCGTAGGTGCTGAAAAACAGGGTCGCGTATTTTTCGCTCGGCGTGCTGTGAAACAGCTGGCGGTTGAGCAGCGACATGACCGCGGCCGGCGAAAGGTCGCCGTTAGCATAGGCCAGCGCAGCGCCGTGATATCCACTGCCGCCGGTGGCCGCCGCCGATAAAGAGGGCGACACCGCGGCTTCCAGCGTGTAAGCGCGCACCGCGGAGTGGATGGTGGCCATCAGCAGCGCCGCCGAAATGCCTTTGCCGCTGACGTCGCCCATCGCCAGCGCCACCTTGTCTCCCTCCAGGGGTAGAAAATCGTAGTAGTCGCCGCTCACGGTGCGGGCGGGGCGGCAGATGCCGTGCAATTCCAGCGCCGGGACCTCGGCCGACTGCCGCGGAAACAGTTGTGCCTGCACTTCCTGCGCGATCACCAGCTCGTTTTCCAGCCGCTGCTTTTCTTTTTGCTCCAGCAGCAGCCGCTCCAGCGAGGCGGTCATGGAATTGAACGAGCTCTCCAGCGCGGCCAGCTGGTCCTCGCTCCGGATCTCGATGCGATGGTTGAACTCGCCGCGGTTGACGTGCTGCGTACCACGGTAGAGCGCCGCCACGGAACGGGTGATGGTATGGGTGAGGCGCACGCCGATGATCAGCGCCAGCAGTTCGATGACGCCGAAGGCTACTACCACCACCACCAGCACGCCGAGAATGAAGCCGGCGGACTGTCCCACGGTGCGAAACAGCTGTCCGTAGAGCAGGGATGGCCGCGTCACCACAGCCAAAAGCGCCGTGTGGTTCTTGCCGGTTTTCCAGTCCAACACATGGAGAAGGCTTCCGCCGGTGATTTCACGGTCGAAGCGATTGGCGGGCGGCGGCAAGGTGCCTGCTTTGACCGCCGCGGGTGTGCCGGCGTCGCGCTCGCCTCCGAAGGTGAGTTGCTCCCCGCTGATCGTGATGTTGGGCCCTTTTTGCGGATGGGGAGGCGCCTTTGCGGCCTGGTCTCCGGCGTTGCTTCGCGGAGCTCTGGAAAAAAGCGCAATGGAAATCTCGCCGAGGCGCGCGCCGACTTTTCCCAGCAGAGCTTCATCAACCGGCACGCTGGAGATGAGCACCAGGTCTCCCTTGGCGGTGGGGACGGCGTCGGCGGTGCGCAACAGGACCCGCCGTCCATCCAAGGCCAGGCTCCTGACGTCTTTTGCGCCCTCGGGAGGCGGCGCAACCGGGGTTGCGCCGGAGGTCAGGGTGAAAGGCTTCTCGCGATACCAGGCGGTGACCTCGCGATCGGCGTAGCTGGGCTCCAGGCCGCTGGCCTCTCGCAGCAAAGCCTCACCCGGAGTCGCACCCCGGTTGAGACGCTCCGCGACTTGCAACGCCATGCGATGGTTCAACGCTCCCAGCGTGGTCAGTTCGCTGCGCAGATCGGAACTGGCGACGTAGGTGGCAAACTGCCATGCAAAAAGATACGCGGTGATCAAACCGATGCAGAGCAGCAGGATGACGGGAATGACGCCGATGAAAACGTAGGTGACGATCAGCCGGTTGCGCAGCCGCCACATCAGCTTGCGGCGCAGCCAGCGCAGTCCGAGCACGAAGACGAGTGCGGTGGTGAGATACGCCAGGAACCTGACCCAGCCCGCCAGGCTGGCGCTTCCTCCCGGCTTGCCCAGCAGGGTCACCGACCAGATCACCAGCAGCAGCAGGTCCAAGCCGGCGAAATACGCGGTCACGCGAGCCAGGCGGCTGATGCGCGGCCAATGCAGGTAGAACTGGTGGCGCAAGTAACGTTGGGCAACTCTCAGCATGAACCCTAAGCTCAGGAGGATCTGAAACGTCGATTATAGCTGTCCGGTCTGAGGAACCACGACCGCGTCGAGTTGCAATTCTTTTCCCACTTGCTTCCGGATTCCCGCCGCGGGCGGTTCGTTTTGCACAGGAAATTTCGATATGCACAGGAAAAAATTGTGAAACTCCGGATTCGGTCAACAATGGTGACAACCCGCGGGTGTATTCTTCTGCAAATGGGCCACCGGCCTTCCATTCTCGTTGTGGACGATGAACCGTCCGTCCTGCTGACCTACTCGATGATCCTCCGCCACAACGGCTACGAAGTGACCGGCGTCGCCACCGCGCGCGAGGCGAAGGCCGTCATTGCGGAGCGGCGGTTCGACATGCTGGTTTGCGACCTGGCGTTGGAATCCAGCCGCAGCGGGCTTGACGTGGTGGAGTTCGCCCGCTCCCGCTACCCCGGAATGCCGGTCATCCTGCTCACCGGCTATGCCACCCGCGAACTCGGCGACGAAGCGGACCGGAAACACATCATGCTGCTGTTTAAGCCGATCGAAGTGCAGGACCTGCTGGACAACGTCAGCCGGCTGGCACGCAAGCAGAGCGCGTAATCCTAAATTTCCGGGTACAGGTCGAAAAATGCTTCGATGCTGGTGCGGAGCTGCTTCTCGATATCGTCCTTGCTGCCCTCAAGAACATGCATGGTGACGTGCGCCGTGCGCTGGTGCTTCAGCTTGATGGTGGCATCGCCGACTTCCTCGATGTCCTCCGAGGGCAGCAGGCGCATTCCGTAGACCAGACATAAATTCGCCATGGGGAAATTATAGGCCCGGGCTGCGGGCTTCCGGATGGCCGACGAAGACGCGGACCGGCAGCCGTGGTTTAAAATGCCCCCGTGCTGAAACTTACGAGCGCGTTGCTGCTGGGGTGCGCCGTCGGCGGCTGGGCGCAGCAGCAACCCGGGAAACATCCGCCCAAGGCGCCACCCATGCGGGTGAATATTCTGAACGTGTGCGCACCGCCGGAGGAAGAGCAGAAACAGATGGCAATCGCCCTGACGCGGGTCCCGCGGCAGCCCAGCTTCGGGCGCGATTACGAGATCACGCGCGGCTATACCACGCTGGAGAACGGCGCCGGCTCGGAGTGGGTGCGCATCCGGCGCGAGTTTCCCAAAGCCATGCCGCTGCTGGCGGTACAATTTTCCTACGTCGATGATCCGCAAAGCGTGAGCGAAACCACGGTTTTTTACTCGCGCGAAGCCAAAGATGTAATGCAGATCGCGCTCGAAGACCATGTCGCTGCCGGGACCAGTCCGGCGGCAGCGCTGGCCGCGGAGACGCCGGTGAGCCACATTCGCATTGAACGTTTCGGCAAGCCGTCACTGGTGCTGGCCCGCTGTCCGAACGCAGACCAGAGCGCGTACGAGCCGCTGTTCCGCACCGCTTCGCAGATCATGGCGGCCTACCGCGAGCGTTTGGGCGCCAAGCGGATTGTGCCGTCGGAACTAGGCCGAGGTCCGGGCGGGCACCGGCCCACCACCGTGAAACCGATGGGGCGGCGGCGCGCGCCCGAATCCAAACCATGAAAGCGTAATCCAACAAACATGGAGAACGTCAGAAAGACGATCATTATCGGCTCGGGATGCGCCGGTCTTACGGCCGCGATTTATGCGGCGCGCGCCAACTTGAAGCCGTTACTGGTGCAGGGCCACGAGCCGGGCGGGCAGTTGTCGCTCACCACGCTGGTGGAAAATTTTCCCGGATTTCCCGAAGGCGTGCAGGGCCCGGAGCTGATTGAAAACATGCGCCGCCAGGCGGAGCGCTTCGGCACCGAATACCTGACCGGCGACCTGGTCAGCGCCGACCTGCGGAATTATCCGTTTTCGCTGCAGATCGGAAAGGACATGCTGCGCACCGAGACGTTGATTATTGCCAGCGGAGCTTCGGCGCGCTGGCTCGGGCTGCCCAGCGAGATGGCGCTGATCGGGCACGGAGTAAGCTCCTGCGCCACCTGCGACGGATTTTTCTTCAGCGGCAAGGAAATCGTAGTTATCGGCGGCGGCGATTCGGCCATGGAGGAGGCGCTGTTTCTGACCCGCTTCGCCACCAAGGTCACCCTCATCCACCGCCGCGAGCAGTTCCGCGCCAGCAAGATCATGCTCGATCGCGCCCGCGCCCATCCGCAAATCCAGTTCCTGCTCAACACCGTGGTGGACGACGTTTACGACGTCTCGAAAAAAGAGGTCACCGGCCTGCGCCTGCGCAACCTGCAGAGCGGCGAGTCCTGGGATTTTCCAACCAGCGCGATGTTTCTCGGCATCGGTCACATTCCCAACACCAAGATGTTCGGCGACCAACTGGATGTCGACCAGGACGGCTATCTCATTACCCGCGATTACGTTTTCACTCGCGTACCCGGCGTGTATGCCTGCGGCGACGTCCAGGACCGCCGCTATCGGCAGGCGATCACCGCCGCCGGCACCGGCTGCATGGCGGCGCTGGAAGTGGAGAAATTTCTGGAAGCCCGCGGCGAGTGAAACCCGTTTCTCGTCCCGAATTGCGTGTGAACATTCGCGTGTGACCCGCGTCCTAATGACCGCAGTCGCGCGATGTGGTACAAACATCAGTTTGCCTGCGGAGACGGATGCTACGGGAACTATTCATAGGCCTTTCCACCAGCCGCGCCTTGCGCGCCTTCGCTGAACGATCCTCGCTGGGTCTGAAGATGTCGCGGCGTTTTGTCGCCGGGACCACGGTGGAGGAGTTGCTGGCCGCAGCACGGGCCGTCAATGCCAAGGGCATGACGGTGAGCGTGGACAATCTCGGCGAGAACGTCACCAACGCGGCCGAGGCCGAGGCCAGCGCGCAGCTTTATCATCAACTGCTCGACCTGGTGACCCAGCGGGGGCTGCAGGCCAACGTCAGCCTGAAACTCACCCACATGGGCCTCGACGTCGATGCCCAGCTCTGCCAAAAGCTGGTATGCGGGCTGGTGGAGCACGCCCGCAAGCTCGACAATTTCGTCCGCATCGACATGGAAGGCTCGCCCTACACGCAGCGCACGCTGGAGTTTGTCCACGAACTGCATGGCCATTTTCCCGGCCACACCGGCGCGGTGCTGCAGTCGTACATGAAGCGCAGCCTGGCCGACGCGGAACAGTTGATTGCCGCCGGGATCCGCATCCGGCTGTGCAAGGGCGCGTACAAGGAACCGCCGGAGATCGCGTACCAGCGCAAGTCGGAGGTCGACGAAAACTACCTGCGGCTGGCGAAGCTGCTGTTGAAGAGCGGCATTTATCACGGCATCGCCACCCACGACGAGCGCATTGTGCAGCAGACCATGTTGTTCGCGGAAAAAGAAAAGGTGGCGCGCGATGCCTTCGAGTTCCAGATGCTGTACGGCATCCGCCGCGACCTGCAGGAGCGCATCGTGCGCGAGGGCTGGCGCATGCGCGTCTACGTCCCGTTCGGCACCGAGTGGTATCCCTACCTGATGCGCCGCCTGGCGGAGCGCCCGGCCAACGTGTTCTTTATCGCGAAAAACCTGTTCCGCGGATAAGCGCGTGCCTAATCCGCGGCGCCCTCAGAAGATTTCGCCTCCGCCGTGTACGTCTTGCTGACCGTCTCCGGCAGCCAGTACGCCAGGAATGACACGCCGAATCCGAGGAACCAGGAATAGTCGTACAGCATGCGCAGCGAGGGCACCACCAGCCCGATCCAGGCAGCGGCGCAACCCAGCAGCGTGGCCACGATGCCGCGCACGTTCCATTCGCCGTAGATGCCGTCCTTCAGGTAAAGATCGTTCACCTCCAGCCGCCGCCGGCGCACGATCCAGTAATCGGCGATGAGCACGCCGGCAATCGATCCCAGTCCTCCCGAGTAGCCGAGTAGCCATTGGAAGATGTAGCCGGAAGGGTCGGCCAGCAGCTTCCAGGGTTGCATCAGGATGCCGATCAGCCCGGTGAGAACGCCTCCGCGACGGAAGTTGATGAGTCGGGGAAAGACATTGGCGAAATCGTTGGCGGGCGAGACCACGTTGGCCGCGATGTTCACCGAAAGCGTCGCCACCACCACCGTGAACATGGAGATAGCCACGATCCACGGCTGTGTGAACCGTCCCACGAGTTCGACCGGGTCCCAGATGGCCGTGCCGTAGATGATCGCCGTGGCGCTGGTGATCACCACGCCCATGGCGGAGAACACCGTCATGGTGGTGGGCAGCGCGACGACTTGTCCAACCGCTTGTTCACGCTGACTGCGCCCGAAGCGGGTGAAGTCCGGCATGTTGAGCGACAGGGTCGCCCAGAATCCGATCATGGCGGTCAGCGAGGGCACAAAAATCGGCCAGAACTCGTGCCAGCCGGCAAATTTACCCTGGTGTGCCAGGATGGGGCCGAGCCCGTGCGCCCGCGTTATTGCCCACCAGACGAGCAATGCAGTCATGACGAGCACGAACGGCGCCGCCCAGTTCTCCACCTTGCGCAGCAAGTCCATGCCCCGGTAGACGACCAGGATGTTCAGCCCCCAGAACAGCAGGAACGAAATCCACTCCGTCGGAGTGTGGCCGCCGAAGGTCCCGGCAATAGCGTGCGTCCAGCCCGGCCACAGCGAACGGAACAACACGTTCAACGCCTGCCCGCCGATCCACGCCTGAATGCCGAACCAGCCGCACGCCACCAGCGCCCGCATCAGCGCCGGAAGATTCGATCCCCGCGTGCCGTACGCCGCGCGCGCGAACACCGGAAACGGAATGCCGTACTTGGTGCCGGGGTGCGAGTTCAGCAGGATGGGAACCAGCACGATGGTGTTGCCGAGCAGGATGGTGAGCAGCGCCTGTTTCCAGTTCATGCCCGCGCCGATCAGTCCGGAGGCGAGCATGTAGGTGGGAATACAGTGCGCCATCGAGATCCATAAAGCGGCGAAGTTGTACGTGCCCCAGGTGCGGCGCGCCGGATCGGTGGGCGCAAGGTCCGGATTGTAGAGCGGGCTGGACTCGATGGAGCGCTTCACGGGCATGGAAACGGCCTGCCTCGTCTATTCAAAAAGTGCCTGGGGTCCCCACGTTGAGAGCATTGTACCCGGTTAAGCGTGCGGAACACGAGTGTTGGTTTCTCACTCGACGCGGATTTGCAGCGGCAGCCCTGAGCCGATTTCGGCCGCCGAACATCACATAAAAAATAGAAAGTGAAATTTCCCAGGAGGGACATTCATGCAAGCCAGGATCGATTATGTAAAAGCCGGCCGCGGCGTCTATGAAACCATGCTCGGATTGGAAAAATATCTTCACCAATGCGGTCTCCCGGAATCACTGATGGACCTGATCAAATTACGCGTTTCCCAGATCAACGGATGTGCGTACTGCATTGATATGCACTGGAAAGACCTGCGTGCCTCGGGTGAAACTGAGCAGCGGCTCTACGGCCTGGATGCGTGGGAAGAGTCGCCCTACTACACCGATCGCGAACGGGCGGCCCTGGCCTGGGCTGAGGCGGTGACCAATGTCCGCGACGGCCATGTGCCGGATGAAGTGTTCGAGCAAGTTCGCCAGCAATTCAGTGACAAAGAGATCGCAGACCTGACCCTGGCCGTCTGCTCCATCAACACCTGGAACCGTCTGAATATCGCCATCCGAACTGTGCCCGGAACCTACCAGGTCCCAAAAACCCGGGAGGTCAAGACCGGCACCTAGAAACGTGCGCCCCTCACCGCGCTCTTGATACCATCGGTGGGTGGCCGATGAAGGGAAAACCGGCGCGGTCGCCGAGGCATTTGCAGTCGCTGGTCGGGCAACATGTCGAGGAGGAGCGCATTCCGCTGGCGCGCGCGGCGCTCACCATTGCGCGCACCGAATATCCCGGCCTCGACTTCGATCGGTATCTGCGACGCCTGCAGGAGCTGGCGCAGCGGGTCAAGGCCCGGCTTCCGGCGATTGCCGATTCCGCCCAGACCATCGCGGCGCTCAACCAAGTCCTGTTTCACGAGGAGGAATTCCGCGGCAATCGCGAGAATTATTACGATCCGCGGAATTCCTTCCTCAACCAGGTGCTCGATCGCAAGCTGGGCATTCCCATCACGCTGGCGCTGGTGTACATGGAGGTGGCGCGGCGAATCGGGTTTCCTCTGTTCGGCGTCGGCATGCCGGGGCATTTCCTGCTGAAGCACTACGACGTCGAGGGTCGCGAGACGTTGATCGACGCCTTCAACAACGGCGCGGTGGTCAGCGAGCGCGAGTGCCAGACGCGGCTCGACGAGATTTATTCCGGACAACTTCCGCTGCAGCCCGAGTTCCTGCTCTCGGTAAGCCGCCGCCAGATGCTGACCCGCATCCTGAACAACCTGAAGAATGTGTACATGGGGGCGCGAAATTTTCGCAAGGCGCTGGAGGTGGTGGACCTGATTTGCGCTATCTACCCGCGCTCGCCCGAGGACGTGAAGCAGCGCGCGCTGCTGCGCTACAACATCGGCCAGATGCGCGGCGCGATCGAAGACCTGGAGCTGTATCTCAAGATGTCGCCCGACGCCTCCGATGCCGACGAGATCCGCCACACCGCGCTCTCGATCCGGAGATCGCTGGCCAGGCTGAACTAGTTATCGGTCGTCGGTTAACGGTTCGGTGCTGACATTCATGCCGTACGTTCACCGATAACCAATGAACCGATAACCGTGAACCGATAACCGTCCTACCACACCGTCAGCTTCACGTTGTCGACCCACTCGTGGATGTCAACCCCGGTGCTGCTCTTATCGAGCTGCCACTGCACGCCCATGGAATTTCTCCACGTGCTCGCGCTGGGGCTGAAGGTGCGGTTCACGGCGTAGGACTTGCCGTCTACTACCAGGGTGTCGTAGCGGTAGCTGCTGTTGTCGCGCTCCATGGACCACTGGATGTGGTGCCACTTGTTCGGTTCCATGCGCGGGCAGCGGACGTCGCTGTGCAGCCACTGGTTGGCCTTCTGGTCCCAGATGTCCCAATAGCCGTCGCCGAAGTTGCACTGGCTGCCGACCATGAATTCCTTGCCGCCCGAAACCTGCCAGAAATCGAACTCCGCGGACCAGATGTTGGACATCGAGGTCGGGTCCCAATAGACGTAGAAGTCCCAGAGGAAATGCGTGGCGTCGAAGTGATCGTCGTAAGTTTTAATGAACAGCGCGTTCGACCACTTCGGCCCGCCGATGAAAAATTCCCGGCTGCTGCCGGTCATGGAGGGAGATGTCTGGTTGGCCGCCATCCAGTAGCTGGTGGTCACGTTGGTGCCCTGGGCGCACAGCGCGCAGGATTGCCAGTTGCCGGTCGCATTCTGAATCTGGTTGAAGACGGTGGCGCTGCTGGGCGGAGTCGGCAGGCTCGATGATGGCGCCGCGGTCGCCGACGGGCTGGGTGTGGCTGTCGCGGCCGGCGTACTCGGTGCGGGCGTGGTGCCGGCTGGTGTGGTGCTGGGCGTTGCCGTGGATCCGCTGGGATCGGCGGGGCTAGCCGCAAGCTTGGCGCTAGCTTGGAATTGAGCCGGGCGTCCGCCGCAACCGGCGAGCGCAAGCACAAAGATGGACAGGAGAATTGACAAGACGAGCAGCTGCTTCATTGATCCGCAGCTTAGGATGTGTTTACCGATAAGACAATGAGCTGAACACCCCAAATGCTCTAGGTAAGTTTCGTAGGACTTCTCAGGTGAACCATGTAGAAGTCGGGGCCGCCCGATTGAACCTGCCCAATGGAGCTAATTAGAACTAAGTTTTTCTGAAGTGGCGGAAGCCAAAGCATGACGCCGGCCGCAGTCTACTGGGAAGGCGGCGCAGGCCGGCCCGGGGTGACGCCGATGGTGCTCATGCCGCGCAGCAGGTTGCGCTCCTGGTCGGTGAAGTTGCGGCGGTACTCCGGAGAATCCAGGGCCTTCTGCCGCTCCTGCGGGCTCATGCCCTCCAAGTTCCGGAATGCCTGCTTCAGCTCCTGGCGGCGGTCCTGCGGCAGACCGCGGTACTGGCGGAACATCTCGTGCACGCGTTGCTGCTGCTCGGGAGCGAGATGTTCGTAGGTCTCCATGCGCTGCAGGATGCGGTTTTTCTGATCCGGCGGAAGATTGTTGAAGTTCTGCAGGCGCTCGCGGAGGCGCTGCTGGCGGTCCGGCGACAGGTGCTGGAAGTCCGGATTCTGTTCCAGCTTTTTCAGTTGCTGGTCGGGAGGGAGATTGTCGTTGCGGCGGAACCAGTCGCCCATGTGCGGGCCGGGCCCGCGGAACGCAGGTCCTTGCGAACGGCCGCGGCCGGCGAATCCGGGAGCCAGCACCGGAGGCGATTCTTTCGACCGCTTGTCGTCCTTCTTGTCGTGACCGCGCGCTTGCGCGCCGGCCATGCCCGCAGCCAAGGCGACGACCGCGATCACGCTGATGAATTTGCCCCCCAACTTCTTCCCTCTCCTCGTCTGCTAGTTCTGCGCTGTACTCGGCGCGTTATCCAGATCGTCGAGCAATTCAAAATCGGTCAACAGATCGTGGTTCCGGTCGAGGTATTGCAAGTCGCCCACCGCAGTGCCCGGCTTGAGCGAGACGGTGGTGCGATAGCTGGTATTATCCTTCACTTCCCAGGTGCCATGGAAGAGGCTGATGCTGGCGATCATCAGCACCATGATGCTGACCGCGAAAACCGGCTTGCGAAACCAAGCCAGCAAGCTGGCGGGACGCTCCTGCTCCTCGCGCACGCGGGCCCGCAGGCGGGTCAGGAAATAGGGGCTGGTATCGGCCGGCGCCTGCCACTCATCCAGCAACGCCATGGTCTGCCGCATGGAGGCGACCTCGGCGGCGCAGGCGGCGCACGCCTTGACGTGGTCCCGCAACTCGCCCGGACCGGGCTCAGCCGTCATCAGGTCCAGCAGATGCTCGCGAACATGATTGCAATTCATAACCACACCCTTACACAAAGTCCTTCAGTTTTTCACGCAATGTTTCATAGGCTCGGAACAGCAGCGACTTGGTTGCCGACTCGCTGAGTTTCAGCACTTCGGCAATCTGCCGGTAGTCCATTCCCTGGTACTTATGCATCAACACCGCCATGCGTTGCCGTTCGGGCAAGTTGTGCACGTGCTGCCGGATGGCCGCCAGTCGCTCGCGCCGCAGCAGCGCTTGCTCGGCGGTCGGAGCCCCGTCAGAGAGGTCCAGGGTTTGCCCGGTCTCGCTGTCCGGTTCGTCGAGGCTGACGTTCAGCTCCGGCTTTTCGTACTTGGTGTCGCGCGCGTGGTTCACCGCCAGGTTGGTGGCGATCCGGTACAGCCAGGTGCTGAACTTGGCTTCCGCGTTGTAAGTGGCCCGCGAGCGATACACGCGCAGGAACACCTCCTGCACCAGTTCCTCCGCCACCGAACTGTTGCGCGCCATGCGGTACATGAAGCTCAACATAGGGCGGCGAAATTTCAGGACCAGGTACTCGAAGGCCGCATCGTCCCCGTCCTTGACGCGCAGCATGACGTCGGCATCGACCATGCCCTGGTAGCTGACCGGTGAGGTCAACCGCACCCCCGCCTCGCTGGGATGCCGCCCCCCCGGGAGCAACCCTCGGTCAATGGCAACGCTGCTCACACCCGTTGTAACCCCTATACGGGGCGAAAGTTGCGGGTCCGGGGAGGGGGGATGACCGGCCTCGGAGTCGCCTCCGGAAGCTTCGGACTTGCGGTTGAAATCAGCCATGGGGCTCGGAATCGCGGGATCGGCCAGCGACATCGGCGCTGCTCCCGCCCTGCAAGGATACAGCAACGGAGGCCGCCTGGGGAGGCGGCGAAGGTGGGGCGAAGTTGGCGTACCCGTCCGGCCAGAGTTGCCGTATAACCAGTTGCTCCCGCGCGAGTACAACCTGGCAGCTACTCACTGCATCAACCTGCACCTCCGATGCTGGCTGCCAATCTCTAACTTTGTCTGATGAAGACCGTTGTCCTGGGCCTTCGCAGGCCGTAGCCCGGGACTCGTGCCAAGGACCGCCAGGAGGGATTCGATGGCCCGGCGCAGGTCCCGCAAGCAGAAGGCAGGGAAGCGCAAGCCTCCTGCGCTCAAGCTGCGGGTCCCCAAGCTAACTCCTGATGCCGATGCGGCCCGCGACGAAGGGCCGCGCCTGATTCCCCTGCCTGAGGCGAATTCTCCCAGCGCCCGGCAAGGTAGAGACCCCGGCGGGCTGCCGACGAATCGCTATGTTGCGCTCGCCGACCTCGCCTTGCGCTTGTGGAACCAGCCCGAGCCTGATCGCCAGGACACCGAGCCCGAACCGCCTCCGCCGCCACGCCGCTCCAGGCCCTGAGCCGGCGGTTTGGCGCATTACGACGCTTGCAACCGCCCAATCCGGGAACTAACATCAGGGTTAATCATTCCATCTTGAACGTTGGTCCAAGTGCCGCGCGTCCTGGTTCTGGTAGCCGAACAAAACGTGCGTGAGCTGCGCCGGCTCATCCTCGCGGGAGCGGGATTTGAAGTCGTGTCGCCGGAGATGAACGCGGCGCTTTGCGTGGTCGAGGCCGAGCCATTCGATGCCCTGGTTGTCAGCGGCGTCGAGGAGGCGGATGCCGGCCGGCTGATTGCCGCGTTCCGGCGACACAATCCCAATAGTCGAGTGATTGCCGTCGGCACTCGGGACCGACTCCGATCGCTGGCCGACGCCACCGTGGATCCCTACGACCCTTCCAGCCTGGTTGGCACGTTGCGCGCCCTGTCAGGAACCTCAGCCCCGCCATCTTGAGTTATCGCGCTCCCGCAACAGCGAGCTTCGGCAGAAAACCGAATGCCTGCTCGAAGGCATCAGTACACCTCATGGCGGTCCAGAAAACCAAGAAGTGTCCCACCTGTTCAGGCTATGGAACCTGCGCTGACGGCTCCCCCTGCCCGACCTGCAACGGAATCGGAGAAGTTCCCGCTAAGCTGCAAGAGGACGAGGCGCCGGCGGAATCCTGCCGCTAGCGTCGTCCGCCGGCTTCATCAACTTATGGAAATTGGCGCTTAACGGACCCGGTTAGCGGAGTGGCGGCGTGCCATGGCGTAGGCGCGGGCACGTTGCTCATCGGAAACCGGAATCAGCACCACCTCGCCCTCCCGGATCAGTTGCGGTGAACCGGGGTGGCCATGGAGGAAGGAAATGGCGTGCCAGCGTGCGCCCGCTCCCATGTACATGCGCGCCAGCCGCCACAGTGAATCTCCACGGCGTACGGTGACCGCGATGTGTCCCTGGAGAACCGGAGAATCGGGAGTCGGCGCCAGTTGGCGCGGCGGCTGCGCCGGGGAGTTGAGGCGGATCTGGTGATAGCGAAGCGGAGGCTTCGCCAGGGCCGTGAGCCTGGTCACGACGGGAAATTCGTCCTGCGCCAGCAGCCGGGCGTATTCGTCGGCCGCGCGGCGGATGCGCAGCAGACGCGCGTATTCGCCGAGCGAGACTTCCGGCTGGCGCGGCTGCTCCTCGATGCGCGGCGGCAGCGGCGTGAGCGTGGCCGATTCCACTTCGGGCAGGGCACGAATGGTGCGCAACTGGCGAGCGTACTCGCCCAGCGACACCGGCTGCCCGGCATCGACCAAAGTTTCGGAGGCTTCCGGTTCGCGAGCCACCAGCGGCTCCGCCACGTGGCGCAATTGCAGTTGCCGCGCGTACTCACCCAGCGAGACCGGCTGGCCGGCATCGGCGAGGGTTACCTCGGCAACGGGCCCGCGTGCCATCAGCGGTTCCGCCACCCGGCGCGCCTGCAATTGCCGAGCATATTCGCCCAGTGAAATGCCATCGTCGTGACTGGCCGGGACGTTGGTGTCGGCGACGCTAACTTCCGGCGCCTGCACGATCGCGGGGAGTTCCGGCGCCCGCACCACGATGTTCTCGGCCTTATGCGCCCGCAGCTGGCGGGCATACTCGCCGAGCGAAATTGGCTCACCGGCGGGCTCCGCCACCGAGACAACCGGCTCACTATAGGCCACGGTGATAGCGCGCAGCGTTTGTGCGTCGATCGCCGCCGGCGGCAGCACTTCAACCTCAGGCCGCTGGTAATTGGCTCGGCGGAGCTCTTGCACGGTGGCGATAGTGACCGCCGGAGGCACGATCTCATAGGCCCACGGCGCCCGAGGAACGGAAAACGCAGTCATGGTCGGCGGCTCGTCTGGAACCGGGAAGCTGCGGCCTTGACTGAGGATCCGGGCCTTCAACTCGGGAGTCAGGATTTGGGGGCGCGCCAGGTCCTCATTGGTCAGGACCGGTCCGTGGATGGCCATTCGGGAACGGCGCTCGCGGTCCCGCCGGGCGACTTCGCCAAGGTCCTGCGCCCAGAGCGCAGGAACGCTTAACACAATTCCCATTATCGCAACCGCAGTGACAGCAAATCGCATTCTCATGAGATCAGTCTCAGTCCAAAGTTCAACCGCTGATCAGCCCCGGTACTCAGGAATTCTATGCCGGATTTCCACAATCGCCTGTTGCCGGATTAGTTTCCGGCCATCCGAAGGGTCATGGACACCGGGGCGCGCAGTTCACCTGTGCGACAAAGAGACTTGTGGCGATGTATGGGAGAGTAGCGCCGGCGGGCGCTAACTGGTTCGCCGTGCTTCCGGCCTGTGTCGTTCGCGACGATGGACTCCCCGGCCTTGCGGGTCCCGGGCGACCACCTTCTTTTCTGCCTCGGGCGGTTCTCCGGGTTCGTAATGGCCGCGCCGCCAATCGGAGCGGTCTTCCTCGCAAATGCAGTGGCTGTGCTCGTTTTTCACGCGCAAAGAGTGCGCTCATTCCGGCTCGCGATCAAGAAAAATCGTGAGTAACGGAAGAGAGTGTCCCCGGGTCACTCGCATCGCGCCGCTCGCTACAAAGCTTTACTTGCTTGTGACCAATCCTTACGGTCGTTCTTCCCGCCGGCGTGTCTAAGCAGGTAGAACGCAAGTAAGCCGGCCTACAGGCCAAACGAGCTGCGGACGGCGGAGGTGATTATGAAACGCACGAAACTGATGTTGAGCACGCTGATTCTCGGCCTCGGCATGGCCGGAGCCGCCTGGGCGCAACCGGCGCCCAACCACGATCGCGATGTTGCCGTGAACCGCAGCTATCGTGCCGACCGCGACAATGCGAACCGCGGGCAGCAGTGGCGAGGTGATGACGACGACCGTCGCGGCTACAACCCGTACGTGTACCAGCGCGGTGACGGCGATCACGACCGCGACGACCGCGGCGCGAACGCCGGCTGGCGCGACAACGATGGTTGGCGCAATCAGCGCGACTCCCGCAGTGGGTGGAACTGGGGGCGCAGCAACATGCGCCGTGGCCGGATTTTCGACAAGTAGGCCGGAAGTTTTGCAGCTAGCTGATGAAGACCCCGCTCGATAACCCTCGGGCGGGGTCTTTTTCTTTGCCGAACTCAGGGAGTTTCTACCCGACTCGGTCGACTACCGCACCACCGCCAGCGCATACGGCACGCCGACGGCACCCGTAATCAGTCGCATACGCCATAGCACCAAGCCCAGGGCGCTACGGTGACGCAGCGCACACTGCGCTGTGCAATGGCGGCTCCGGCCAATTCCGGGAACCGGAAGGCGTTCGGGAACCGGGCAGGCGGAATTCCACCAAATTTCAGCATTCCTGATTGCGCGGCGGCCTTCAGGGGTTTACCCTACAGCGCGTAGTGAGGGCAGCCGCAGTGGACTACACCACCAAGCGACAGTACAAGCGCCACAAAACGAGCACTCCTGCCACCATCAGGGCCGGCGGACACACCCTGGCCGCCACCACCCGCGACGTCAGCCTGGGCGGCTTGTTCATCTTCACCGACACCAAGCTGGGCGAGGGCGCCGACATCGAGGTGGTTTTGATGTTGCCCAAGGAATTGGGACTGCCGGCCAGCGAGATGGTCTGCTGCCATGGAAAAATTGTGCGCAGCGAAAACATCGAGGGCCAGCACGGTATCGCGGCTACCATTGAGCGCTTTCAGGCCGTTCCACAAGCCTGAGTCATCCCGTTCACGCTACTGGAACACTGACCAATTGCGTGCAGCCTGGACCGGCGGTCACTCCGCGGCCGCGGAACGCACGGCATCATTGTGATCGAGTGCCCGCAACTGCTCGCGCAGCTCCTGCAATTCCGCAAAATAGTTCGCCACCTTGACCGGATCGGAGTGATTGATGATCAGGAATTCCAGGTTGGCAATTGCCTCTTGCAGTTGCTCACGGGTCATGGGAACGCGCTCCGGCGCGTTGGTCCCAGGGGATGTCACCAGTGATGCCAATTGCTCCATGCGGGATTGCCGCCGCGCCTCGCCCGCCACAGAACGAAAAGCGGGGCTTGGCCGGCGAGGTCGCATCTGGCCAAGACTGGCTGAAGTTTGGTAGGCTTTCTTACGGTCATCCGTACCGCAGACCGCATCTGCAGCAATAAGAGTGGGCGCTTAACTCAGCGGTAGAGTGCCATCTTCACACGGTGGAAGTCGAAGGTTCGAATCCTTCAGCGCCCACCATTTTTCAGACAGGCTCCAGGCTTCCTGAGGTCGACGGTCGATGGTCGATGGCTCCAAACCGTCGCCTACCCCATCATCGCCTCCACCACCTGCGCGAACGCCGTGCTGCCTGGATCGATCACGTCCATGTGCCGGGCCCGCGGGATGGGAACAAACTCCACCTTCTCGCCGCGTTTCTGCTTGGCGGCCGCGTAATCGCGGCTGAAGTCTGCCGGAACCACCTCGTCGGCCAAGCCGTGCACTACCACCTGGCGCGCCTCGATGGGCAGCTCCAGCGGCGAGGCTTCGCGGTAGTGTTCCGGCGCCTGCTCGGGCGTGCCTCCCAGGTATTCCACAACCGCATCGTTGCTGAGGTGAAGCTCCCAGGCGCAACGCAGGTCCAGCACCCCGGCCAGCGAGACGCAGCGCGTCACCGGCTTTTCGTGGGCTGCCAGGCAGAGCGCCAGTTGTCCACCGGCGGAGTGGCCCACAAGGAGAGCGGGCACGGAGCGAATCCCCCATCCTGGCGCGCTTTGCAGCAGGTAACGATAGGCGTTGCGGACGTCTTCGAAGCTGCCCGGCCAGCCTCCTCCGGGCGAGCCGACCCGGCGGTACTCCAGGTTCGCCGTGTTCATGCCGCGCGCCGCCAGCGCGGCGCAAAAATGACTGGCGTGGGCCAGGTCATAGCGTGCCCGCCAGAATCCACCGTGAATATTGATCGCCAGTGGCGCCGCCGCCTTGTTCGCGGCAAAATACAGGTCGAGGAACTGCTCCGGCTCGGCGCCATAGCGCACCCTCCGATCGGCAACCGCCGGCGGCGTGGAGAGCAGTTCGGACATGGCAGCAGTGTAGCGGCTGCCGCCGCCTGGCGCCCGTCCGGGTTGCGGTTTTTCAGCCGCGGGAGAATGGACCCACAAATTTGATGGCGCCATTCGTGAAGCCTCCGGTCACCGCCCCGCATCTAGTGTGCTGCGGGCAGTTACCAATTTGCTGGTTCCTCCCGCATGGGCTTGCCTTTCCACAGCAAGGGCAGGTAGTATCAAGGTCGGCCTCCGAGCGGTACTCTCCCGTACCGCGGTCCGCGCGCACCAAGTTCCATGCGCCTTGGCGGACGAGATTGGTTCACGCTTTCCATCCGCATCCGGGAAACCAGATTCGGGGTCGTGCGTGGCCGAGTGGGCGTCTCGTGTGATTCACATCAGCGTAATTCCATGTTCCCGCTCCCTCGCGGGACTGAAGAGAGCAACATGACTTTTGGTGGACAGAAGCATCCCTCCGGCCACGGAGGGAAGGGAAGACGCCGTCGCGGCCGTCGTGGGCCGGGCGGATCACGTCCTGGAGGACACCAGGGCGGCAAAGCACAGCACAAGCAGCAGCACAACAATCCCGGCGGGGTATTCACCCATCCCATGGACCACAGCTACCGAGCGGCCATGGCCGGCAATGGCCAGCGCGGCGCCGGCAGCCAGTACCTGCAACCCGATCCGGAGCCGCTTCCGCAGCAGCATGAGAGCGCCGCTACCCGCATCTTCGCCTTCATTGACGACCTGTTCTTCCTGGCCAAGATCCAGGAGACCTCGCGCAAGCTGAACGTCAAGGTGGAGTTCGTCAAGACGGAGAAAGACATCCTGGAGCGGATGGCGCAGAACGGGAACGGCAAGCCGTCGCTGATCATCTTCGATCTCAACAACCTGGGCGCCAAGCCGCTGGCCACCATTCCGCGGCTGAAGAAGGAGCTGAAAAAGGGCACCACCATCATCGGCTTCCTCTCCCACGTGCAGGGCGACCTGAAGGTGAAGGCCATGGAAGCCGGTTGCGACATGGTGATCCCGCGCTCCTCCTTCTCGCAGAACCTGCCCTCGCTGCTGCGGCGCCACGGGGCCCCCGAAGAGCTGGACGTGCAGTAATCGCGAAGTCGCGCGAGTAAAATACCCGGCGATGCCCACTCCTCTGAGCGCAGCCGAAGTCCTCCGCCGGGTGCCGCTGTTCGCCGAGCTTTCCGAAACCGAGCTCAAGTTTCTGGCGGAACGCGCTGTTCCGCGCCGCTACGCTCCCGGAGAGCTGGTTTTTGCCGAAAGCGACCCATGCGCCGGACTGTTCGTGATCGAGAGCGGCACGGTTCGCCTGTTCAAGACCTCCGCCGGCGGCCGGGAGCAGGTGCTTGCCATCGAAAAGCCCGGAAACTCGATTGCCGAGCTGCCGGTGTTCGACGGCGGCAAGTATCCGGCCAGCGCTGCCGCAGTGGATGAGGCGCAGTTGCTGTTTGTCAGCAAGCAGGACTTCCATTCCCTCTGCCTTACCCATCCCGCCGTTGCCTTGAAGGTGATTCGCGTGGTCGGCGCCCGCCTGCGCCGGCTGGTCTACATCATCGAGGAACTCTCCTTCACCACCGTCCGCTCGCGCCTCATCTCGCTGCTGCTGCGCCTGGCGCGCGAACAGGCCCGCGGCGCCACTGCCGAGGTGCAAATCACACTGCCGGCCACCAACCAGGAGCTGGCCTCGCACATCGGCACGGTACGCGAGCTGGTGTCGCGCAACCTCAGCCGCCTGCAGGCCGAAGGATTGATCAAGCTGGAGGGCCGCACCGTCACCATTCCCAAGCTGGCGGCGCTGAAAGAGCAGCTCGAAGAGGAGTGAGAAAAAGTCAGAAGTAAGAAGTCAGAAGTCAGAAGTGAAAACCAGATTTCGTCAGGGCGGATTCTTAACTTCTGACTTCTTACTTCTTGCTTTTCACCCTAGCCCCCAGCCCCTGACTCCTGACTACTGACTCCTGACTCCTGGTTTTTCCCCTGTGACAAAAGTCATCGGCCCGCGCTCCCGCCCCCGCTATTCTCTACCTCGAGGTCAACAAGGGAGAAGATCATGAACATTGATACGGCAAAGACGGTACGCGAACTGGCAATCGAGATTCCCCAGGCGACGCGGGTTTTCGAGAAGCTCGGCATTGATTACTGCTGCGGCGGCGCCAAGTCGCTGGAGGAAGCCTGTGGCGCGCGCAACCTGGGTGTCAACGATGTGCTGGCCGCGCTGGCCTCGCAACCGGAAGCGGCGCCGTCCGCCGATTGGCAGCAGGACTCGCTGGCGGCCCTGGTCGCCCACATCGTCACCACCCACCACTCCTATGTGAAGTCCGAGGTGCCGCGCCTCGAACTGCTGCTGGCCAAAGTTTGCTCCGTGCATGGTCAGAACCATCCTGAGCTGGAAGTCATCCGCGAAACCTTCGCCGGCCTCGGCCAGGAGCTCTCCATGCACCTGATGAAAGAAGAAAACATCCTGTTCCCGTACATCATCGAGCTGGAAAAATCCGTCAACGCGCTCGCTCCGCCGCGGCGCCCCGCCTTCGGCACGGTCAAGAACCCGGTGCACATGATGATGATGGAGCACGACTCGGCCGGCACTGCGCTGCGCGCCATCCGCGAGGCCAGTAACGACCTGACCCCGCCCGACGACGCCTGCATCAGTTACCGCACCCTGTACAGCGCGTTGCGGGAATTCGAAGCCGACCTGCACCAGCACATTCACCTGGAGAACAACATCCTGTTTCCGCGGGCGATCGCCATGGAAGCCGGCTCCTAGAAAGAGCGCGCCTGCTCACAACCCTTGTGACAGTCGTCACAGACGAATGTGATTACCCCTCGGCACAATCAAGTGCGGGGGAGAGGACTTCATGACTTCATACAAAAAGCTATGGATCGCTCTGGCGATCGTGATTACCGCATCTTTTGCCGTGCTTGGTGGAGTGGGCTACAAGGCCATTCAAAGTGGCCCGCCGATTCCCGCGCGCGTGGTCACCACCGGCGGGCGCGTGCTGTTCGACGGCGAGAGCATTCGCCAGGGGCAGTCGGCGTGGCAGTCGATGGGCGGCCAGGAAGTGGGCACCATCTGGGGACACGGCGCTTACGTCGCCCCCGATTGGAGCGCTGACTGGCTGCATCGCGAATCCACCTTCGTGCTCGACTACTGGGCCCGCGCCGCCGGCGCCGCCGATTTCAACGCGCTGCCGCAGGACCTGCAGGCCGTGCTCAAGGCCAGGCTGCAGGAAACCATGCGGCGCAACACTTACGACGCCGGCAGCGGCGTCATCACGCTGGATCCGGCGCGGGCGGCGGCCTTTGAGGCCAACCTGGCTTACTACAGCGACGTGTTCACCAACGGCCGCAACGAATACGCCATCCAGCGGAACGCGCTCTCCGACCCGGTGAAGCTGCGGCAGATGGCGAGTTTCTTCTGGTGGACTTCCTGGGCCGCCAGCACCCAGCGCCCCGGCGACAGCGTGACCTATACGCAGAACTGGCCGCACGAGGAGCTGGTGGGCAACCGTCCGACCGGCGCCACCATGATCTGGACGGTGGTGAGCTTCGTCATGCTGCTGGGCGGCATCGGCGCCATGGTGTGGTACTTCGGTTCGCGGGAGAAGGAGTCCATGCAGGGCGAGCTCCCGCAGCGTGATCCGCTGCTCGGGCTGCAGCCCACGCCCTCGCAACGCGCCACCGTCAAGTATTTCTTCGTCGTGGCGGCATTGTGGGTGGTGCAGGTCGCGCTGGGCGCCATCACGGCGCATTACGGCGTGGAAGGCTCCGGGTTCTACGGCATCCCGCTGGACCGCTGGCTGCCTTATGCCGTCACGCGCACCTGGCACTTGCAGATCGGCATCTTCTGGATCGCGACTTCCTGGCTTGCCACCGGCCTGTATATCGCGCCCGCGGTCAGCGGGTCGGAGCCCAGGTTCCAGCGCGCCGGCGTGAACGCGTTGTTTGGCGCGCTGCTCCTGGTGGTGGTCGGCTCACTGGCCGGAGAGTGGGCCAGCATTCAGCACAAGCTCGGCAACCTGAACTCGTTCTGGTTCGGCACCCAGGGCTATGAGTACGTGGACCTGGGCCGCTTCTGGCAGATCCTGCTGTTCACCGGACTCTGCTTCTGGTTGTGGCTGATGTGGCGCGGGTTGTCGCCGGCGCTCAAGCGTCGTGATGCCATGCGTCCCCTGCTCACGCTGTTCCTGGTCTCGGCCATCGCCATCCCGCTCTTCTACGCGGCGGGACTGATGTATGGACAGCGCACTCCGCTCATCACCGCGGAATACTGGCGCTGGTGGGTGGTTCACCTCTGGGTGGAGGGCTTCTTCGAGGTCTTCGCCACCGTGGTTATCGCCTTCCTGTTCGTGCGCCTGAAGCTTCTCGGGATCGAAACCGCCACCCGGTCGGTGCTGTTCTCCACCGTGATTTTCCTCTCCGGAGGAATTATCGGGACCTTCCATCACCTGTACTTCACCGGCACGCCGAGTATCGTGCTCGCCCTCGGCTCGGTGTTTAGCGCGCTGGAGGTGGTGCCGCTTACTTTGATCGGCTTCGAAGCCTGGGAGAACATCCGCCTGGCTCGGGCCCGCCAGCACCACCTGTGGGTGGGGGCATACAAATGGCCGATCTACTTCTTTGTCGCGGTGGCGTTCTGGAACTTCGTGGGCGCGGGGCTGTTCGGCTTCCTCATCAACCCGCCGGTCGCGCTCTATTACATGCAGGGCCTGAACACCACCCCGGTCCACGGCCACACCGCGCTGTTCGGTGTTTACGGCATGCTCGGGCTCGGACTCATGCTCTTCTGCCTGCGCGCGCTTCGTCCGGGGCTGGCGTGGAAAAATCGCCCGCTGGCGATTTCCTTCTGGTGCATCAACCTCGGATTGGCGGCCATGGTGCTGATCAGCATGTTGCCCATCGGCCTGATGCAGGCTTGGGCATCGGTGGAATACGGCACCTGGTACGCGCGTTCCGCCGAGTTTCTCCAGACCGGCCTCATGGGCAAGCTGCGTTGGAGCCGGATGTTCGGTGACTCGCTGTTTGCCTTTGGGGCGCTGGTGCTGGGCTGGTTTGTTCTAGGGCTGGTGACCGGACATTCCTACGACCAGACCGCGACGCTCGAAGAGGGCGAGTGGCAGGAGCATGCGCAGCTTACCCCGGCGGGAGTTCACGGCGACGATTAGGCCCCCGACGGTCCCAACGGGGGAGGGCGCAGTCTGCAGGCCGCGCCCTTATCTTTTCTTCTACACCGACTCTTCCACACCGACCGCGGGTGCTACTCTGTGTCAAGGAAGTTTATGGCAGACGACCTGGTAGTCGTGCGCGAATGGGATGCCGATCAGTTTCATGCCAAGGTGCTGGAACTGGAGCGCCAGGGCTACGTCGCGCGCCGCGAAACCTACCGCGTTACCGCCGAGATGAATCCCGAGACCGGGTGGATCACCCACCTCCATTCCATCGAACTCGCCAAAGCGGAAGCCAAGTAGCTGCTGGGACTCCTGGCAACTAACCGCCGGCAACTGGCAACTCTTTCTCCATGGCCAAGCGCACAACCACCACGGCCGCTCCGCTGATTCCACCCCGCGCTACGTTGCCCAAGCTGCGCCAGGTTGCCGCTTTCTGCCAGGCATGCGAGCTGTGGAAGCGCGGCACGCAGACCGTCTTCGGCGAAGGCGCGCCGCACGCCCGGGTGATCTTCGTGGGCGAGCAGCCGGGAGACCGCGAAGATCGCGAGGGACATCCCTTCGTCGGTCCGGCCGGAGGGATGCTCGACAAATGTCTTGCTGAAGCCGGCATTGACCGCAGCACGGTTTACGTCACCAATGTCGTGAAGCACTTCAAGTGGGAGCCGCGGGGCAAGCGCCGCATCCACAAAAAGCCGAACTCCCTGGAAATTGCCGCCTGCCGGCCATGGCTGGATGCGGAGATCGCGGTCACCAAGCCGCAAGTGATTGTCTGCCTCGGGGCCACCGCCGCGCAGGCGCTGCTGGGAAAGAGCTTCAAGGTGACGCAGCATCGCGGCGAGTTCGTGGCTTCCGGCCTCGCGCCCTACGTCACCGCCACCGTGCACCCGTCCTCGATTCTGCGCGCGCCCGACGACGAAACTCGGCGCCAGGAGATGCGCCGCTTGGTGGAAGATTTGAAGAAAGTGGCGGAAGTGCTGCGCCGCCCCGTAGAATCGCGGGCCGCTTAGCCGAATCACACCGATGCGGCCTGTTTATGGTTGCGCCGCATCTCCTTTTCGCGCCGGCCGAAGTACATTCCGCACACCGTGGCGTACACCGGAATCAGGAAGTAAATGAATCCTGCCAGCCCGGACCTGGCCATGGGAAGCAGGTGCGCGGTGAGTGCCGAAAGCAATCCGATGCAAGCCACCCCGACGTTCTCTACCAGCGAGTGCTCGGTGAGCAGCGTCTCGTGCGCGTCGAGCTCCAGTTCACCGCGCTTGCGGTAGGCGTGAAAGTACAGCAGGGCCAAAATGCCGAACACCGCGGCGAAGCCAATGCCGTAGATGGTCATCAGCATGGGCACGTCCTGCGGCCCGATCATGGCGTCCAGCGGCGTTCTTCCGCCGACCGTTGCTCCTCCCGTCAGGCTGCCCACCAGCATGGTGAACAAAAATTTCAGCGGGTAGACATAAAACAGCACCACGAACAGCAGCGCCGCATTCAGCACCACGGTGACGGCGTCCTGCAATCCGTACCGTCGGAAATAGCGGTAGTGATAGAACCACACCTGCACCAGGATGGCGAAGCAGATGCCGAAGGCGACGAAGCCGCGCGTGGTGTCCAGCAGTTCGTCGAAGGTGTGCGGCACTTCCAGCGACACCACCAGCAGGGTCAGCGCAAACGCGAACACCGCGTCGCTGAAGCCCTCCAGCCGGGTAATCTCGCCGGCGCGCCAGCGGAAATGTTTCTCGACTCCGATCCCGTGCCCGTGCGCCGTGTCCCTCAACATGTTCTCCCCCGATTGCCGTTTGCCGATGATTAGCCGCTCACCGCCGCCTGCACCGTTTCCGACGGCTGCTCTTTGCCGAACTCGCCTTCCCAGCGCGCAATCACCACCGTCGCCAGGCAGTTGCCGATCACGTTCACCGAGGTACGCGCCATGTCCATCAGCTCGTCAATTCCCAGGATCACGAAAATCGGCCACTCCGGCAGGTGGAATGAAGCCGCCGTGCCCAGCAGGATCACCAGCGACGCCCGCGGCACGCCGGCCACGCCCTTGCTGGTTAGCATCAGCGTGAACACCATCACCAGCTGTTGCGCGAAGCTGAGGTGGATTCCCGCCGCCTGCGCCACGAACACCGACGCCAGCGACAAATACAGCGTGCTGCCGTCCAGGTTGAAGCTGTAGCCGGTGGGGATGACGAAGGCGACAATCTGCCGCGGCACGCCGATCGCCTCCATGGCTTCCATGGCGCGCGGCAGCGCCGCCTCCGACGACGTGGTGGCAAACGCGATGGAAGCCGGCTCGGCAATCGCCTTCAGGAATCGCTTCAGCGGGACCCGCACCACCAGCGCCACTGGCAGCAGCACGCCGGCCAGAAAAACGATCAGCGCCACGTAAAGCGTCGCCAGCAGCTTGAACAGGTTCACCAGGATGCCCAGTCCCATGTGGCCCACGGTGTTGGCGATCGCCGCCCCCACCCCGATGGGCGCAAACAGCATCACGATGTTGGTGAACTTGAACATCGTCTCCGACAGGCTCTCGCAGAATGTGAGCATGGGCCGGCGCTTCTGGTCGTTGAGCAGCGCCAGCGCGATGCCGAAGACGATGCTGAACACCACGATCTGCAGCACCTGGCCTTCCGCCACCGACTTGGCGATGTTCTCGGGAAAGGAGTGCAGCAGGATGTCGCTGGCGGACTGCTTGGTGGCCGGCGGCAATTCGGCGTGCAACGCCGGCGGCGCGTTCACGCCCACACCCGCCCGGCTCAGGTTGATCGCGCCCAGGCCGATGAACAGCGCCATCGTGGTGATGATCTCGAAATAGATGAGCGCCTTCACCCCCATGCGCCCTACCTGTTTCAGATCATGATGTCCGGCGATGCCCACCACCAGCGTGCCGAACAGCAGCGGCGCAATGATGGTCTTGATCAAGCGCAGGAAGATCAGGCTCAGGATCCTGAGGTTCACCGCGACGTGCGGGAAGTCGTGTCCGATCTCGGCGCCCACCACCATGCTGACCAGGATCCAGGTGGTCAGCGAGCGGCGGGCAATCGCATACCCAACCAGCGCGAGAATTGCCAGCCAGCGCACGATGGCGGTGGCCGCCGCGGGCGCGTGGAATATGGCAAAGCGCTCTCCCACCAACAGCACGGCGGCAACCAAGAACAGAGCGAGCGCGGCAATCAGCGAACGAGTTTTCATGGAAATATCGAATTTTTATTTATGGTGTCATCCCGAGTGCAGCGAGGGATCTGTTTTGAAAACCACCGGAAGCATCGTGGTCATGAAAGCAGATTCCTCGCTGCGCTCGGAATGACACCATTCTGAACCGAAGCTTACCTATCGCAGCGCGTCTTCCAGCGCCGCGCTGGCGTCCGTCTTTTCGTCGCGATACTTGATGATCACCGGCGCGTACACCGAGACGCCCCATTCGATTGCCTTGCCGCGGCTCAGTGACCGCGAGCCGGGGACCACCACCGCGTTTTCCGGCACCACCAGCGGCTGATCGCCGGAGGCACGATAGATATCGCCGCGCACCACGTCGTAGAGCGGCGTCGAGCGGGTCAGGATGGTGCCCGCGCCCAGCACCGCGCGCCGCCGCACCTGCGTGCCTTCGTAGACGCCGCAATTCCCGCCCACCAGTACGTCGTCCTCGATGATGACCGGGGCGGCATTCACCGGCTCCAGCACACCGCCGATTTGTGCCGCCGCGCTCAGGTGCACTCGCTTGCCGATCTGGGCGCAGGAGCCGACCAGGGCATGAGAATCGACCAGCGAGCCTTCGTCGATATAAGCGCCCGCGTTGATGTACATCGGCGGCATGCAGATCACGCCCGGGGCCACGTAGGCCCCGCTGCGCACCGACGATCCACCGGGCACTACCCGCACCCGGTCGCCGGTGGTGAAGCGCCGCACCGGGAAGGTGTCCTTATCCACGAACGACAGCCCGCCCTGGCCACTCATGTCCACGATGTCGCCCAGGCGGAAGCCCAGCAGGATCCCCTGTTTCACCCAGACGTTGACCTGCCATTGCCCATCGCGCTTCTCGGCGGCGCGGATTTGTCCGCTGCTCAGCTCTGCCAGGAACTCGCCAAACACCCGGCGCGCGTCCGCCTTGTCCACCGCGGCGCCGAGGGAAAACAGCCGCTCGATCGACGATTGCAGCGAGTCCGTCTGCCTGGCATCCATGGAGCGGCAGTATAAGCGAAGTGAGAAGTAAGAAGGCAGCAGGAAAAGTCAGAAGTAAAAAGTCAGAAGTCAGAAGTCAGAAGTAAGAATGAAGAAATGAAACTCAGAATAATTATTGGTAGGCCCCGGTGCCCCCGCCGGGGCTGCCGTTGACCGCGTACCGAAATACAGCTGCGACGGGCGCCCTCGCCCGCCGCTACCCACACCTGCGAACCGACAACCGACTTCAGTTTTTATCGCCCGCCCCGTGCTTGTTCTTGCAAATGCGGCACAGCGTCGCCGGCTCCGTGTTGTCCACCCGGTGCTTCACCGGCGGCACGGTCTTCAGATACGCGAAAATCCCGTTCAGGTCGTCGTCCGTCATGCCGCGGAACACCCACCACGGCATCACTTTCAGCGTCCGCGCCGTCACCTTGCCCTCGCGCATCACCTCGCGAAACAGTGGCGCGTCGTAGTAGGAGATTCCGGAAGAATCCGGCGTCAGGTTGGCGCTAGCCACGTCGCCGAACACCTGGCCTCCGGCAAACTCCAACCCGGGCAGCGGCTGGCCCCTTTCCATCGGCGTATGGCAGCCAATGCACCCGCCGGCGCGCGTCAGGTACTTGCCTCGCTGGATGGGGTTGCTGAAGTCGGGCTCGGGAACCGGCGCGGTGACCGGCTGCGGCGCATTGTTGATCAACCGCGAGATCGGAAACGGCACTGTGGTTGGCGGCAGGGAGCTCTGCGCCGCCGGCAGGGTACGAATGAAGGCCACGACCGAGGCAACGTCTTCATCCGATACCGTCCGGAATTCCTGGTACGGCATGATGGGGAACAGCGTGCGCCCGTTCTTATCGACGCCCTCGCGGATGGCGCGCGCAATCTCGTCATCCGTCCATGTGCCCAGCCCGGTTGCGCGATCGGGAGTGATGTTAGAGGCCACCACGCGCAGTTTGCCTCGCTCCAGGAAGACTCGGCCCGAGCCGGCGGGGCCGGTGCGCACCGGGGGAACTACATCGTCCTTGGCTGGCGTGTGGCACTCGATGCATCCCATGACATTTTCCGCCAGGTATTTCCCGCGCTCCAGTCGCGCCGGCGTCGCTTCGAACTTTTTGTCCGTCGCCGGCCGCACCTTCGGACCAATGATCGGCCGCCATCCCACGGTGGCCGTAATCCCCACCGCGACGACCGCAATCAATGCCACCACGATCCAGCCTGCAATCCTTACCCCACGATTTCCCGAGTTGCCCACGTTACCCCTCTTCGATGGAATTTTGCCGGATTATATCCAGCCACGCCGGTTCCATCCACTCACCAGCCTTTCAGCATCTGAGTGAGGCATGGAGCGCCTGGTCCCGCTATTGGGGAAGACCCTGGTCATTGTCGCGCATCCCGACGACGAGATCGTCGGTTGCGGCGCCCTGCTGCAGCGCGTGCGCGAGCCGCTGGTGCTGTTTGCCACCGATGGGGCCCCCCGCGACCGCTACTTCTGGGAGCCGTTTGGGTCGCGCGATGCTTATGCTCGCGTGCGGCGTGAGGAAGCACGCGCGGCGCTGGCCGAACTCGGCGTCCACCAGTTCGAGTTCTTGCCGCCCGCCGAAAATCCCCGCCAGCTCTTCCTGGACCAGGACCTGTTCCTCAACATCCCGCGCGCGCTGGAGGCCATCTCGGAAATCGTCATCCACATGCGCCCGGAGGCGCTGCTCACCCTGGCTTATGAAGGCGGCCATCCCGACCACGATACCTGCGCCTTTCTGGCCTGGTGGATCGCCCGCGAGCACGTCCTGCCGGCCTGGGAATTTCCGCTCTACCATCGTTCCACCGATGGCGTGATGGTGCGCCAGGAGTTCATCGTCCCCGAGGGCGACGAGGTGCTGTTTGACGCCACCCTGGCCGAAGTGGAGCGCAAGCGCCGCGCCCTGCTCGCCTATGCATCGCAGCACGATGTAATCAGCGAATTCAACCCGGCCGTCGAGCGCTTCCGCCCGCAGGCCGCATATAATTTCCGCCAGCCCCCGCATCCCGGCGTCCTGAATTACGAAGCCTGGCAGTGGTCGGTCACCGGCTCGCAGGTGGTGCAGGCGTTCGGATGCTGCATCGAGCGCCACCTGCATCCGTTTGAGATCACCCATCCCGGTTCGGCAATTCGCGGCTTGGCATGAGGAACGGTCACGGATTGCGCATCCTCTTCGTTGCTTACCCCTTGCTGCCGGTGATGCAGGCCAGCTGCGGCGGCGCCGAGCAGATGCTGTGGACCCTGGAAGCGGAAATGGCCCGCCGAGGCCACCAGACGGTGGTCGCCGCCTGCGAGGGATCGCAGGTCTCCGGCAAGCTGTTTTCCACCGGCGCTCCCTCGCGTCAGCTCGACCGCTTCGAACCGCGCGATGCCGAGCACGCCGAGCGCATCCTGCGCATGCTGGGTCGCGTGCAACCGACGCCGGCGCGCTTCCACCTCATCCACGACAAGAGCGGCACCTTCTGGCGCCACGCGCGCGCCGTCGACGCTCCGGTGCTCGCCACGCTTCACCTGCCGCGCCGCTTCTATGCCGGCGCTCATTCCGATCATGATTTCCAGGGCGCGCCGGCCAATCTGTATTTCAATCTTGTTTCCGACTCCCAGCGTCGCGACTTTCCATTTCTTCCCGGCACGTTCGGCGTGGTGCGCAACGGCATTCGCCTGCAGGATTTTTCGCCGCCGGCCGCCCGCCGTGCTGACCACCTGCTGTGGATCGGCCGCATCTGCGAAGAGAAGGGAACTCACCTTGCCATCGAGGTCGCGCGCCGCGCCGGGCGCCGGCTGGTCATCGCCGGCGACGTCTATCCCTTCTCCTATCATCGCGCGTACTTCGAGCGCGAAATCCGGCCACACATCGACGGGCGCCAGGTCATTTATTGCCGCCGGCCTTCCATGTCGCAAAAAGTCGACCTTCTCCGGCGGGCGGAAGCGCTGCTGCTGCCCAGCCTGGTGAGCGAAACCAGTTCGCTGGTCGCCATGGAAGCCATGGCGTGCGGCACGCCGGTGGTGGCGTTTCGCCGTGGCGCCATCCCGGAGGTGGTTCGCGACGGCCTCACCGGCCTGGTGGTGGGTACCGCCGCGGAGATGGCCGAAGCCCTCGGCCGGCTGGATGAAATCGATCCCCTGGCCTGCCGCAGGCACGTGCAAGCCAATTATTCCGCCCGCCGCATGGCCGCGGAATACGAGGCGCTCTACGACCGCCTGGCGCCCGGCCGCGCCAAGCCGGAATGCAGCTCCATCGCAGCATAAAAAAAGCGCCCGCGTCGGGCGCTTCGCATGTGGCACAGGCGTCCTCGCCTGGTGTTCGCGATTTCGGCGAGTTTCTCCTCCTACGAGGCCACGCTCGCCATCTTCTCCAGTTCGAGATGCTGCACGATTTTTTGCAGCTTGGCGCGGTTCTCCGGTTTGATGCGCGTCAGCGGCAGGCGATAATTCTCCTCAATCTTCCCCATCATCGCCAGCACTGCCTTCACCGGGATGGGATTCGACTCGATAAAGTTCGCCTGCATCAGCGGCAGGTAGCGGCGATGCAGCGTGCGCGCCTTCTTCCAGTCGTTGCCCAGCGCCGCCCGCGTCATCTCCGACATCCGCCGCGGGATTTCGTTCGAGGCCACGGAAATAATGCCCACGCCTCCCAGCGAGATCACCGGCAGCGTCACCGCGTCGTCGCCCGAGAACACCAGGAAGTCTTCCGGGACGGCGTTGAACACCTCGGCAATCTGCGAAATGTTTCCGCTGGCTTCCTTCACTCCCATGACGTTGCGGATCTGCGCCAGCCGGGCCAGCGTCGCCGGCTCCAGGTTCGCGCCGGTGCGTCCCGGCACGTTGTACAGGATCAGCGGCTTGTCCACCGCCTCGGCGATGGCGCGAAAATGCTGGTACTGCCCCTCCTGCGTCGGCTTGTTGTAATACGGCGAGGCCGTCAGGATCGCGTCCACGCCCTGCATGGCGGCCACCGTCTTCGCCTTCTCCACCGCTTCGCGCGTGCTGTTGGAAGTTGCGCCGGCGACAATCGGCACGCGCCCCAGCGCCACTTCCACGGTGATC
Organism: Terriglobia bacterium; assembly: GCA_963797035.1. Taxonomy (GTDB): domain Bacteria; phylum Acidobacteriota; class Terriglobia; order Terriglobales; family Acidobacteriaceae; genus JAIQGF01. The sequence goes on along the minus strand of CAWCOC010000010.1, from coordinate 547,757 downwards.
TCGATCACCCGCAGCCATTCCTGGCGCGAGAGCGTGGGCGTCTCGCCGGTGGTGCCGCAGGGGACCAGGAAGTCGATGCCGTTTTCTACCTGCCAATCGACCAGGCCGCGCAGCGCGGGCTCGTCAATCGAGCCATCGGACTTGAACGGCGTCACCAGGGCTGTGCCGCAACCGTAAATCTGCTTCATAAATCACCCGATCTCAGTCTAAATTCTCCGCCCGCGGAAGGGGGAACTTTAGCGCAATTCGTGGAAGATGTCTTTGAATTCGTAGAAGCCGCTTTTTCCCTGCAGCCACTCTGCCGCGCGCACCGCGCCCTCGGCAAACCCGCGCCGGCTCTTGGCGTCGTGCACCAGCGTGATGGTGTCGCCGGCCGAGTCGAAGGTCACCTGGTGCAGTCCTACCAGCTCGCCCTCGCGCACCGACTCGATGGGCAACTCCGCCTGCGACGCCTCGCGCACCACGTTGCGCAGTATCATCGCCGTTCCCGACGGCGCGTCTTTCTTGTGCACGTGATGTTTTTCCAGGATTTTCCCCTGATAGCCATAGCGCAGGGCAGGCGCGGCGGCGCGCGCGATCTCCAGGAACAGGTTCACGCCGACGGAGAAGTTGGGAGCATAGACAAACCCCATGCCACTCTGCTCGATCAACGGTTTCAGGCGCGGAATTTCGCCGTACCAGCCGGTAGTCCCAACCACCATGTTCGCCTTGGCCTGGATGCAGGTGGCGATGGTTTCCACCACGGCGTGCGGGGCGGTGAAATCCACCACGACATCCGTACTACCGGCCAAGTCGCGGGTCAGAGAGCGCGCGCCGGCGGTGTTGGCGACGTCCACGATGGTGACGGCATGGCCGCGTTCGCGCGCCACATCCGCCACCAGCGAGCCGGTCTTGCCCAGGCCGCCGACGACCATTAGTTTCATGGCTGAGAAAGATAACGATTCGAGGCGAAGGGCGCAAGGACGCAGGTCAGTCCCGGGCGAAAACTTCCGGGTCCGGATCGGCGAAAAACATCTCGTGCAATCTGCGCACTGCCTCCGGCACATCGCTTTCGTCGATCACGAAGGTGATGTTGATCTCCGACGCGCCCTGCGAAATCATGCGCACGTTGATGTCCCCCAAGGCGCCGAACACCTTGGCCGCCACGCCCGCGGTCTCGCGAATCGCCTCGCCCACCAGGCAGACGATGGCATTGCGTCCGGAATACTTCACGTCGGCCAGCGTCTCCAGGTCGGCGGCGATCGCCGGAATCGCCTCGTTGGAATCGACGGTCAGCGACACGCTCACCTCCGACGTCGATACCACGTCCACGGCGCAGCGGTGGCGGTCGAACACGTCGAAGATCGACTTCAGGAATCCGTGCGCGCCCAGCATGCGCGTCGCCACCACGTCGACGATGGTGATCCGCTTCTTCGCCGCGATCGCCTTGAACGCGTTGCGGCAATGCGGCGCCCGTGCCGTAATCGTGGTCCCCTGGTTCTGCGGGTTGCGCGAATTCAGCACGTGCACCGCGATATTTTTCTGGATGGCCGGCAGCAGCGTCGCCGGATGCAGCACCTTGGCCCCGAAGTAAGCCAGCTCCGCCGCCTCCTCGAACCCGATCGACCGGATGCGCAGCGCCTCCGGGCACAGGTTCGGATCGGTGGTTTTCATGCCGTCCACGTCGGTCCAGATCTCGATGCGCTCGGCCTCCAGCGCCGCGCCCACGATGGCCGCGGAAAAATCCGAGCCGCCGCGGCCGATCGTCGTCGTCACTCCCTCGCGCGTTGCCGCGATGAACCCGCCCATCACCGGCACGCGTTTTTTTTCGAGCAGCGGGCGCAGCCGCGCGCGCAGGTTGTCGTGCGTGTCGTCCATGTGCGGGACTGCCTTGGTGTGGCTGGCGTCGGTAACGATGCACTCGCGCGAATCCACCAGCACCGCGCTCAGCCCGCGCGCCCGGAACGCCGCCGTCACCAGCTTGCTGGAGAGCTGCTCGCCGAAAGAGAGCACGTTATCGGTGGTGCGCGGCGTCAGTTCGCCCACCGCCGCGATGCCGCGCAGCAACTCGTCGAGCGCGTCGAAGTCCGCTTCCAGTTCGCCGTGCAGCTGCCCGAACACCGCCGTTCCCAGCAACTCGGAAGCGGCGTTGTAATGCCGCTCGCGCACCGCCCGCGAAAGTTGCAGCGCGCTGTCCCGGTCGCCGGCGCCCGCCGCCCGCCCCATGGCTACCAGCTGGTCGGTGACCTTCGACATGGCGCTCACCACCACCACCGGGTCCTGCGCCAGCCGGTGGCACACGATCTGCGCCGCGCGATCGATGGCCGCCGCGTCCTCCACCGACGTCCCGCCGAATTTCATGACCACAGCCATCAGCTATCAGCTCTCAGCAAAAACAAATCTGCCACTGATAAACACTGATCAACACGGATCAACTGCGGAGCACCACAGGGTATGGCGATCAGGTTCATCAGTGTTCTCTGTGTTCATCAGTGGCAAATGGTTTTCCATTCACGCCGCAATCGGTCTCTGGAACAGCACGCAATAGCGGTTTCCCGGCCAGTCTTGCAGCGTGCGCACCGCGTCGAATCCGGCGCGCTCCATCTCTTCGGTCAGCAGCGTGTGCACAATGCCGTGGCCGCCGCGATTCTCCGGAATTCCCTTAGGCGTCCAAGGGGCCAGCAACCAGCGCGGCGCGAAATCAATCACCGCCAGCGTTCCGCCCGGGCGCAGCGCCCGCAGCAGGCTGGCATCCATGGCCGCGGGAGCGGTCAGGTGATGGTACACGCCCCGCATGTACACCGCGTCGCAAGCGCCTTCCGGAAGGTTGCAGCTCTCGGGCCGGCCTTCGATCACCTCGACGTTGCTCCACCCCGCGCGCTGCTTGCGCTTCTGCAGCCGGCGCAATTTGACGGGATCGGCCTCCACCGCGAACACCCGTCCCGACGCTCCTACCTTTCGCGACAGCAACTCCGTCAGATCGCCGCTTCCCGCCCCCACGTCTCCGATGCGCGCTCCCGGCCGCAGCGCCAGCAGCTCCCACAATCGCGCCGCCTCCTGTTTCAGCCGCTGCCGACGGTACTCCATGTAGGCATAGGCGGCGCCAACCGCGAAGCCGGCAGGCGCGGCCAGGAGAAGCAGCTTGCCGACTCTCTTCATGGCAACAGAGCTGTCACCGTCGTGAGTTAAATAATCAGCCACAGATGCACACCCAAAAAATAGAGATGAAGAATAACTCTCATTTCGATTCACGTGACCGGCATGGTTGGCGATGTCTCTTGGATCAGTGTTGATCTGTGCGAATCAGTGGCGACTTGTATTTAGTCCCCCAGGTAGCCCTGCGCCTTCAGCAGTTCCGCGTTCAGCAGCGCCGCCCCGGCCGCGCCCCGGATGGTGTTGTGCGACAGCACGGTGAACTTCCAGTCCAGCACCCCGCACGGCCGCAGCCGTCCCACGCTCACCGCCATGCCGGCGCCGCGGTCCAAATCAAAGCGCGGCTGCGGATGATCGCTGGCGCAGTCGTAGACCAGCGGCTGCTCGGGCGCGTTCGGCAGGCGCAGCTCCTGCGGCAGGGCGCGATAATTCCGCCAGGTCTCAATCAACTCTTCCGCCCGCGCCGGTGTCTTCAATTTCACCGATACCGATTCGGTGTGCCCGTCTTCCACCGCTACCCGGTTGCACTGCGCGCTCATGGCGAAGTCGGCGGAGCGGACGCGCCCCGCTTCCACGTGCCCCAGCAGCTTGCGCGTCTCTTCCTCCATCTTCTCTTCTTCCTTGGCAATGTAGGGAATCACGTTGCCCAGGATGTCGAGCGAGGCCACGCCGGGATAGCCCGCGCCGCTGACCGCCTGCATGGTGACCACCATCACCTTCTCCAGTCCATAGCGTTGTTCCAGGGGCGCCAGTGCCATCACCAGGCCGATGGCCGAGCAATTCGGGTTGGTCACCACGAACCCGCCGCTGTCCTGATGCCAGCATTGCGCGTGTACCAGCTTGACGTGATCGGGGTTCACTTCCGGGATCACCAGGGGCACGTCGGGCTGCATGCGCAGCGCGCTGGAATTGGTGATCACCGCGCAGCCGCCGGCGGCGAAGCGCGGCTCCAGCTCGCGCGCGATCTCGGCATCGAGCGCGGCAAAAATCACTCGCGGCGCCCCCGCCGGTTCCGCCGGCGAAACTTTCATTCTCGCCACCCGCTCCGGAATCGGTGTGCGCAGCCGCCAGCGTACCGCTTCTTCGTAAGGCAAACCGCTGGAACGGTCCGAGGCTGCCAGCCACGAGGCCTCAAACCACGGGTGATGCTCCAGCAGTTGCAGAAAACGCTGGCCCACCACTCCCGTCGCGCCCAGGATTCCGACCGGAATTTTCGTTGGCATGGCTGCAGCCTCTTCCGGTCTCGGCGATGTCCAAACCAGCACTCAAGTTCCGGAACGGTTTTCTCGGATTTTACACGAATCGAGCTCCGCCCTCGGTGCCCGCGCGCGGTGGTATGCTCCGGCTGTTCCCTGCTGGGAGGAGCGCATGCCTGAGCTGCGCCAGAACCGCTTCACCAAGGAGTGGGTCATCATGGCGACGGAGCGCGCCAAGCGTCCCGAGGAACTCCGGGCGCAGCGCGAGCCGCATCCGCCGTTGCCGCACTACTCTGCCACCTGTCCATTTTGCCCCGGCAATGAACACATGGCCCCGCCTGCCGTCCTGGCTATACCGGCCGAGGAGCACTGGCAGGTGCGCGTCATTCCCAACAAGTTTCCCGCTCTCGCGCGCGAAGGCGAGCTGACGCGCAAGATCGAGCGCTCCCGCCGCAGCCTGAACGGTGTCGGCATTCACGACGTGATCGTCGAGACTCCCGACCACGCCCTCACCACCGCCCTGCTGCCCGTCGAGCATGTTGCCGAAGTGCTGCGCTGCTTCCGGCGGCGCTTCACCGAGGTCAGCGCCGACCGGCGCATCGCCCACATCACCATCTTCAAGAACAACGGTGTCGCCGCCGGCACCAGCCTGGAGCATCCGCACGCCCAACTCATCGGCACGCCGGTCATCTCCTCGCAGGTCCGCCATCGCCTTTATGAAGCGCTGCGCCACTACGACGAATTCGGCGAATGTATTTTTTGCGAAGGCTTGAAAGAAGACCTGGAAGAGCCGGAGCGCATCGTCCTGGCCAGTGAACTGTTTATCGCGGTCGAGCCGTTCGCCTCCGCTTCTCCGTTCGCCACCTACATTTATCCGCGCCGTCACATGGCCAGCTTCGGCGACATCACTCCCGCCGAAATCCTCGACCTCGCCCGCGTGCTCAAGACCGTGCTCGCGAAGTTGTACTTCGGCCTGAAGGACCCCGACTTCAACTACGCCATCCGCACCGCGCCCCACGAAAACGCCGGTGTCCTCTACTACCACTGGTACATCAGCATCATTCCGCGCCTCACCCGTGTCGCCGGCTTCGAGCTGGGCTCCGGCATGTTCATCAACACCGTGCTGCCGGAAGCGGCCGCCGAGTTCCTGCGCCAGGTCCAGGTGGACGACTGATTGTTAAGTAGCTTGGAATTTTTCTAGCGCGGGCCCGGAGGCACCGGTTGCCCGGCGCTGACCACCTGCACTCCGGCGTTGTCGACGTACGTGCGCCAGTGTCGCCACACGATGCGCAGGCTCGCCATGATCGGGATTGACAGGTACACACCGATCACGCCCGCGATTTCCGCTCCCGCCAGCACGCCAAACAGCGCCGCCAGGGGATGCAGTTCGGTCTGGCGTCCCATGATGCGCGGCGCGTTCACGTAGTCCTGCACCAGTCGCCAGGCGCCGAGAAAAATCAGCAGCACCAGCAGGTGCTTGTAGGCGGTCAGCAAGGCGATAAAGACAATCACGACCGCCGCCACCAGCGGCCCCACCACCGGGATGAACTCCAGCGCCCCGCCCACCACGCCCAGCACCACCGCGTATTGCAGCCGCAGCAGCAGCAGCGCCGCCGTATACACCACCGCCGACAGCACCGCCAGGATGAGTTGCGCCCGAATAAAGTGCGCCAGCATCACGTGAATGTCGCCCAGCACGGCGTCGAGAAACTCCCGCTCTTTCCGCCGGCTCAGCATCTCAATCGCGCTCTGCGCGAACTTGGCCCCGTCCTTCAGAAAAAATGCTCCCAGGATGGGCACCAGCAACAGCCACCACGCGCGCTTGGCTTCCTCCGCCAGCTTTCCGGCGTATAACTTCGCCCACCCGAGGATCTCCTGTTGATGGCTGGCGAGAAAATTCTGCAGCTTCACCTGAGTTTCGTAGCTCCAGCCGTGCTGCCGCCCGATGGTGTACGCGATCTCGCCGCTTGCCAGCCGCTGGAACATCGCCGGAAGGGTCTGCGTCAGGTGCCGGAAGTCGTCCGCCAGCCGCGACCCCAACAGGTAGCCCAGCACCACCAGGATGGCGGTGAACACCAGGTACACCGCGGCGATGGCCCGCCCGCGCGACCCCTTCACCCAAGGCTGTACATAGGAGACCAGCGGATCGACCAGGTAGGCGAAGAAAATCGAGAACAGGAATGCGACCAGCGTGTCGCGTGCGCCGTAGATAAACGCCAGGATGCCCGCGATCACCAGGACGGTGAAGACTGCGCGCGCCGTGCGTTGGTCGAAAAGCAGCAACTCGCGGGTAAGATACCACGCCACCAGAGGCGAGTTGGCTGGGACTACTTCAAACCCGCTGCCTGAAGCCTGAAGCCGAGAGCCTGAAGCCCTATTTCAGTCTCTCACCACTTCGATTTTTTCCGCGGGAATGTACACCCTGACGAGCATGTTGTGTTCGTCCAGCCACAAGCCCCAATCGATGCCGTCGCCCTGCAGGTTGAAGCGGCTGAGCTCGCGCTTTTTGCCGTGCACGGTGACGGTCTCATGGCCGATGTACTCCATGTTGACCAGGGTGGAGGTGCGTTGCCGCGGGATCAACGCGCCGAACTGCGCGCGCGGCAGGTTGCAGCCGCCTCGCTGATCGGTGTGGCAGTTTTCTCCCAGGTAGCGCCACGCCAGCACTTCGCGCTGCGAGAAGAAATAGTCGTCCAGGATCACCGTCGATGAGGGCAGTATGTATTGCTGGTCGACTGCCTTGACCGTGGGCCCGCCCGTGATGTGCTGCACCAGCAGTTGCTTCTGCGGCTCCACCACCGCCGTAGCTGGTGTCGGGCTGGTCTCGTTCCACTCGTAGCGCAGCAAGTCGCCGTTGGGCGCCATGACCATTTCGGCGGTTTGTGCCGCCGGGGCGCCGGGCGGATCGGTCTTGAACTCCGAGCGGAGAACGCTCGAGTCCGCCATCTGCTCGATCTGGAAGGTCTCGGTAGCCACCCGCTTGCCGTTCACGAACACGCCGAAGGAACCCGAGTCAACCAGCTTACCGGTGGCGGCCGGCTTCTTGTCCGCCGCGAAGCCACTCACCGCCATCCCGGCCATCAACAGCAATACCAGCTTCCCTGGAAACTTCATCCATGACCTCACTACCACCGCCCAACCCAAGCCAGTCTACTCGCGGACCTCCAGGAGTTTTTCCACAATCTGCTCCGGAGTTTTGCCTTCGGTATCGATCCGCAGGTCTGCAGCCATGTAACCGCTGCGCCGCGCTTCGTACAATTGGCGAAATTGGTTCTCATCGCGAAACAGCGGGCGCTGGTTTCCCTCCGCCGCGCAGCGCGTGCGCAACTCCTCCACGCCGGCATCGAGAAACACGCTCTTGTACCCGTGCTCACGCAGCACCGCCGCGTTGCCGGCGTGCACGAAAGCGCCTCCGCCCACCGCGATCACGGTCATGGGGCCGCTTTCCGACACCAACTCCCGCAAGCACTCGCTCTCCACCTGGCGGAAGTAGGCTTCGCCCGAGGCGCGGAAGATGTCGGCAATTTCCCGTCCTTCGCGCCGGCGAATCCGGTCGTCGAGATCGACGAACCGCCGCTGCAGACGTTCGGCCAGCAGCCTGCCGACCGTCGTCTTTCCCGCGCCCATGAAGCCCACCAGGACAATGCGGTCCAAGGTCGTTGGTCGACGGTCGATGGCGAATCTTTCAAACTGGTTTGGCGACACGATCACTCGCACATTCGCGACGCGCCAATTGCTAATCGCTAATTGCTAATTACTGCTTTTTGACCCGGATTTTACCACTGAAGGTCCGCAGGTGGACCGAGGACGCGCCGGCATTGGAGGTTCCGGCCAGCGAGTTTCCCATGGCCGGCGTTTTGGTGGGATGCGCCGGCGGATTGAGAGGGAAATTGTTTTCCACGCTGCCGCTCACCGAGCGCGCGGTCACATCCACCGAGGCGCTGGCCGGCATGGTCACGTCGATGGTCCCGGAATGGCTGCTGATGGAGTATTGCCCGCCGCCGGCAAAATCGCCGGTGTAGACGATCGGGCCGCCGGTGGTGTTGATGGAGACATTTTTCCCGCAGACGTGATTCAGCGTCACCGCCCCGCCCACCGAGGTCGCATCGACGAACCCGTCCTTCATGTTGGCCAGCGTGATGGGCCCGCTGACGCTGCGGGCGCGCACGTGCCCGTCACTGTCGCGGATCTCCACCTTGCCGGTGTCGGCATCCACCGAGACATCGCCTTTAACGCCTTCGACCTCGACCGGCCCGGTGGCGGTGCGGACCATCACGTCGGTATCGGCGGGAACCTGGATCTCATATTCCACGCGCCCATCGCTGTCGCCGGCTTTTTCCAGGAATTGGGTGCGCACTTCCACCCGGTTGGCGGTTTGCGAGCCATCGACCTCGACCTTGTTCGAACTGGGCGTGGCCGTGACCACAACCTGGCGTCCCTGGGAGGCGCGCACCCGCACCGGACCGTAGTCGTTCACCACGGTGAGGCTGGCGCCTGGGGTCACGTTGTAGCGGAATTCTTTTTTCTCGGCGGCAGCCGAGGGGATTGCCAGCGCAATGACAATCAGGCCCAGCATCACCGAATGTGAGTTGGTTGGCATCTGGCTAATTTGCTCTGGCCACTGATCAATGACCACTGGCCACGGTTGTTATTGCAGCGATCGCGTCGCCAGTTCGTACATCATCGCCTTCTGCTCGTAGGCCCGGCCCAGAGATTGCCGCGCCTCGCCATCGTTGGGGTCCTGCTCCAGCGATTTCTTCGCCTCGTCGATGGAGGCGTTCACTTGCTTCAGGTTGGCTTCGTAGGCCTGTCGGCTCGCCGGACGCGCCGTCGCCAGGTGCTGGAGCAACAGCTGATCGTCCTGCTCGGTCGCGATGGTGTTGAGAGAAACTCGGGTGGCGGCCGGCGGAGGCGTTTCTTCCAACTGCGCGGCCGGTCGCTGCTGACGTCCGCGTTCCACCAGGAATACCCCGAAGGCAATCAGGATGATGGCTCCGAGCGCGCTAATCCAGGGGAGGGGTCCTAGAAGTCGCCCCCTCGCGCGGGCCGGCTTGATCATTCCCTCGCGCTGCAGCGATCCCTTGATTCCGTCCCATACTCGTGGCGATGGGTCTTCCATCGGCACCAGCAGCTTGGCTTGCTCAGCGATGTACCTCAGGTCCTGCACCAGGTCGGAACACACCGGACATTCGCGCAGGTGCTGCTCCTCCTCCGGCTTTCCCCCGGTTTCGATGATGTAAGGCAGAACCTTTTGAAATTCTGCGCACGTCATGTTTTTCCTCTCCCCGCTCGCCCGCTCCGGTTTCAAACCATCCTCCTCATCGCTTGACGGCCTTTTCGGCTCTGCTGGTCTTGAGGAGGTCGCGCAATTTCATGCGCGCCTTGTGGAGCTGCGACTTGCTGTTGCCGATCGAACATCCCATCATCTCGGCAATTTCGTTGTGTTCGTAGCCTTCAATATCGTGCAACACGAAAATAATGCGATAACCGGGCGGCAAACTTTCAATTGCCCGTTCTAAATTGACGCGGTCGATGGACCCGGCCAGCACGTTGTCGCGCGCCCCGATGTCCTTCTTCGGCCCGTCTTCCTGCTGCGGCTCCAGGCTTTCTTCGAGCGAAACCTCGGGCAGCCCCTTCTTGCGCAGGTGCATGAGCACCACGTTCACCGCCAGGCGGTGCAGCCAGGTGGAAAAGGCGCTCTCGCCGCGGAAGGTTGCGATCTTGCGATAGAGCTGCAGGAACGCCTCCTGGGTCAGGTCCTCGGCCTCGGCGGTGTTGCCGGTCATACGCAGGCAAAGGGAGTAGACACGCCGCTTGTGCAGGCCGTACAGGCCTTCGAAGGATTCGGCGTCGCCCTGCTTGGCTCTGTCAATCGCCTCTGCTTCCGAGAGCCCGGACGCAATAGTTTTCTTTTGTTGTATCAATGCCTTTTTGAGGCCGCCTTGGTGTGATGCAGCTAAGTAGCTGGTCGTTGTATCACTTCCGTGTCAAAAGTACGCCACACCAAACTTAGATGACGGCGCGCGACTCGGCGTCGGCTGAACTAGAGAGAGCAAGGCGGCTGCTTTGGTTGCTTCCAGTCGCAAAGAAGGGTCGAATCTCAAACGGAATGAAGGGATTACGAGGCGCATCGAGAGTAACTGGAGAAGTAATAACTCTACCGAGCGTGGGGTTGACTACTCCCCTCCCCATACCATTCTGGCAGGGTCTTATCAAACCATTGAGTAGCAAGAAGTTACGGCGAAAACTGCACACTGGGTAAGCGACGGAATACCGCGGGGTAGCCCGGAGTTTCTGAACAGCAGGAGTGTACGGTTCAGTTAATGGTTGGCCGCAGTTCGCAGGAGCGAAAGTTAACCAGGCGGTTAACCAGCGCGCGGCTGAAGAGGTTTTGGGAATGGAGACGGAGGAAAGGATGGGTGGGCGCGGGCTGGGCGCCCGCGCCGCGATGATCGGGGTTATGCGGAGTGCGGTCCCGGCGAGGGCGCCGGGACCCACTGTCTTGCACACGCGAGCTTGCATGCGCGAGGGAACATAGGCGAGGGCGGGTGTGAAACTTACACACGCGAGGGCGCGTGTGCCACAGGATATGTCAAAATGACGGCACACGAGGAATCCAGCCGTTGCCCGCTGTCGTCAAAATCGACAACCGCCGAAAAATTGTCGTCTCCACGTTCTATGGCGAAGTGACGGGAGAAGAATTGCTGGGGCACGGCGCCAAGATCCAATCCGATCCGGATTTCAACCCGGCATTCTCGGAAATAGTGGACCTCAGCGGAGTCGCTTCGCTGCTGGTGTCCGAAGGGACGCTGGCGACGATGGCGGCGAGCCCAAGCCTGTTTCGCGACTCGGCCCTGCACATCGTGGTCGCGCCCGCGGCGCTGGAGTTTGCCGCCCGCAAATACAAGGACCTGGCGCGAGATTCGCGCCCCAACTTCCACGTGGTGTGCTCGCTGGAAGAGGCGTACGGTTTACTGGCGGCCGTTCGCGCCCGCTAGCCAGCGATAGCAAAACAATCTGCAACAGTGGGGAGCATTAGAGAGCAAACCATGCGCATTTTATTGACGACGTCACTGTTATTGATGGGTTGGCTATTCCCCCAGCCGAGGGCGGCTGGGGCTACGCTAAAGCTGAGGGCGGCTGGGGCTACGCTAACGGCGGCGGCCAGTGCGCCAAGCACTCCCACCCAGAAGCTGGCGCGCGACATTTTGGCCGAGCTGGTGGCGATTCCGAGCACGGAATCGCTGGCCGGGAGCACGCCGGCGGCAGAAGCGGCTGCGCGGCGCTTGCTCGACGCCGGTTTTCCCGCCTCCGATGTGCAAGTGATCGGGCCCAACGAGCGCAAGAAAAACCTGGTGGCGCGAATTCACGGCTCGGGAAAGCAAAAGCCGGTGCTGCTGCTCGCCCATCTGGACGTGGTGGAAGCGCCGCGCGCCGACTGGGCGACCGATCCGTTTCAACTGGTGGAGAAGGACGGGTACTTTTACGGGCGGGGGACCTACGACATCAAAGAGGGCGCGAGCATTCTGCTGGCCAACTTCATTCGCTGGAAGCAGGAGGGGTTCAAGCCGGATCGCGACATCGTGCTTGCGCTCACCGCTGACGAGGAAGGCGGGGACGCCAACGGGGTGAAGTGGCTGCTGGAGAAACATCGCGAGCTGGTCGACGCCGCCTACTGTCTGAACACCGACAGCGGCGATTTTCTGCTCTCGCGCGCAGGCCGGCCGCTGGCGGCGACGGTGCAGATGGCGGAGAAGTGGTACGTCGACTGGAAGCTGGAGGTGATCAACCCGGGGGGACACAGTTCGCAGCCGCGGCCCGACAATGCGATTTACCAGCTTGCCTCCGCGCTGGCGCGGCTGCAAAAGCTGCAGTTTCCGGCGCAGCCGAACGAGGTGGTCCGCGGCTACTTCGCGAAAGAGGCGGCGCTGGTCGGCGGTCAGCTGGCGGCCGAGATGCGAGGCGCCGCCGCCCAGCCGCCGAATGCCGGCGCGATCGAGCGGCTGTCGAAGAACGCGTTTTACAACTCGCTGCTGCGGACCACCTGCGTCGCCACCATGATGCAGGCGGGCCACGCGCGCAATGCGCTGCCCGAGGTGGCAAGCGCCAACGTAAACTGTCGCGTGCTGCCGGACATGAAGCTGGAGGAGGTGCGGCAGAGGCTGACGGCGGCGGTAAACGATCCGGCGGTCAAGATCAGCCTGGTGGACACGCCGTCGGCCGCGCCGATCACCAAGCCCAGCCCGGAGGTGGACAAGGCGATGGCGGCGGCGGTCGGGCAGATGTGGCCCGGCTTGTCGTTCTTCCCCATGATGGAAACCGGGGCGACGGACGGCAAATGGCTGCGGCTGGCCGGCATCCCGACCTATGGCGTCTCAGGCGTGTTCATCGATCCGGAGAACAACCGCGCCCATGGCAAGGACGAGCGCGTCGGGGTGCGCGATTTCTACTGGGGCGTAGATTTTTATGATCGGCTGGTGAGGGAGCTGGCGAAGTAAAGGCTTCAGGCTGCAGGCTTCAGGCTTTGCAGCAATAACGGCCTAAAGGCTGTCCGCTTCAAAACGCACACTTAATCAGACCTTGCCTAGGCGCCGGCTTTGCAGCGCGCCAGGAAGCGGGCGCGATCCTGGGTGGAGGGGATTTCGCGGCCAAGGGCTTCGTAGAAATCTTCCATGGTGTGCACCTCGCCGGCGGTGCGGTCGACGATGAGGCGGGCCATGGGACCGATGTGAAGGGCGAGCTCCTTAGTCGCACGCTCCAGCATTGCCGGATCGAAGACGATGGCGGAGGGCGATTTTACGAGCGGCGGCGCGTCCATTGCGCCGACACCCAGCTGCTTGCTGCATTGCTCGAGAAAACGGGCACGCTCCCTGCCGACGGCAAAGTGAATGGCCAATTCGGAACAGAGATCGGACAGGTTGGTGTGCTTCCGGCCTGCCTCCTTCACCATGTAAGCGGCGATGGGGCCGAGGACGGGAGCGAGCAGGGACTGGAGATATTCCAGGACCGCGGCATCGAACTGGCCGGGAGGCGCAACGATGGGCTCAGCGATGGCAGGCGCCGGCGGCAGCGCTTCACCGGCGGGCGCGAGCTGGTAGACCAAGTGTTCGCGGTCGTGCTTGTCCCTGCGGGCGCCGACAAAGCAGAACATGGGGACAAAGCTGTCGGAGAGACAGCTGACCACTTCGTAAAACGAGCGCGAGACCAGGATCTGGTTGTCGCCGGCAAAGCTCATGATTCTCTGGCCGGCGTTGATACCGTCGCCCAGGGCGTTGCGCTGCCCATTGATGTCCTGCACCAGCTTGACCGGTCCCAGGTTGATGCCCATGCGCGCCAGCATGGGGTGGCGCTGGGCGGGCTCTTCCCCGACAAAGAAGCTGCGCATCTTCAAGGCCGGAATCATGGCGGTATCGGGCCCGCCGAGGAAGCAGATGGCGGCGCCGTCGCCGGTATCGAGGATGACGCGCTCGGCTTCCGCCACGTCGGCCAGCGCCTTTTCCAGGTATCGATTGAACCGGTCTTTCCAGCGCAGCTGCAATTGCACTGACTGGGAAGAGTAATTGACGATGTCGAGAAACAGGATGCTGCACATCCAGATGCGGTCGGGGCTGGAGAAAGGGCCGTCCATCGGCTTACTTGTGGTCGAGCATCTTCATGGCTTTGGCCAGGCTGCGGTGCATGCGGTTGAAGGAGCCGGCCAGGACGCCGATCTCGTCGTTGCCGCCGGCGGGCAGTTCGGGAAAATCCAGGTTGCCCTGACTAATCTGGTCGGCCATCACGGAGAACCGGCGCACCGGCCGGATGACGGCAAAATGCAGCGTCAGGTTGAGGATGAGCAGGGTGACGATGGCGACCAGCACCAGTGAGGTCATGAGATCGCGCAGGGCGGCGTTGGCCATGCGGATGGGCACGGCCAGGGGAACGGTGACGATCTGGGCGCCAATGATCTCATCCGCCTTCCAGCCAAAGCCGTTGGTGCGGCCGTAAACCTTGACGACATTGGCCGGCGCGGCATCGGGAGTGCTGTGGCAGGAAAGGCAGGGGGCGCCGGCCTTGATGGGCCGCGCCATATAGAGCGCCGGTCCCATGGGCGTGTCGCGTTCGCCGGAGAAATCGCGCTGGGCCGGGTTGTTGCGGAAACTTTCGATCACGTCGGCTTCCCAATCCACGGCGCGATCGCGCAGGTTGGTGGGATTGAGCGTCGCTTCCTTATAGCTGAACTCCGGGTAGGCGGAGCGGAAGTAATTGAAGTGCTCGGTGGCGGCGTAGGCAGGAACGGTCTGGGGATGGAAGACGGAATCGTTTGGGTTGACCAGCGGCTTGACCTGCTCGATGGTGTAAGTGCGAGTGGCCTGGCTGGATTCCATCATGAGCTGCGCCTGGCGCATGACCTGGTCACGCGCGCTGCGCTGCAGGAATCCGTCGCAGACGTAGCCCGCGACCGCGAGCTGCACGCCAAAAACGAGAAGGAAAATCAGGCTGAACTTGACTTGGAGTTTCACTAAGCCTCACCCCGTACGGATTCGACGCCGGTGGTTATTGCCTCGCTCGAGCCGCCAGCGGCGGCCTTCCAGCGAGCGTCCGGGGGAGGTGCCTGAGCGAGCGGGCACTGGTTGCGGGCATTTTTGTTCAAGCGGGCCGGCGACGAAATCGTAACATTGTTGATCACAATGTCAAAAACAAATCGACGCGGGTCCCGCGAAAAGGGCGATGCTAGCCGCTTTTGGCGGTGATGGTCTCCAAGCCGTGGGAGTGGGGGCCCATCTCGTTGCGCCGCAGCAGCCAGGAGAAGAAGACGGCGAAGAAGCCGAGGCAGGAAAAGATCCACATGCCGAGGGCATAGCCGCGAGGGTTGGAGGCGCCGGCGTGGGAGTAGTCGTTGGACCAGCCGATGAGGAGATTGAAGGCGGTGAGGCCGATGTTCTGGATCATGGTCATCAGGCCGTAGGCAGTGCCCAGCTTGGCCTGGGGCACGATGTAAGCCACCGAGGGCCACAGGATGGCCGGCACCAGGGAGAAGGCCACGCCCATCATCGCCATCGGCAAATAGAGCGAGACGTTGGTGTAGGCCATCATCAGGTAGACGGGAATGAGCAGGAAGGAGCCGGCCATCATGAGCAGGGTGCGGCGCCCGATCTTGTCGGCGACCAGCCCGAAGGCGGGCGTGCCGAACATGGTGAACAGGGTGAGGATGCTGACCAGGAAGCCGCCGAGCTCGCGCGAGGTGCCGTGCGCCTCGATGAAGAACTTGATGGCGAAGGTCTCGAAGGGAAAGATGGCGGAATAAAACGTGATGCAGAGCAGCACGATGTAGAGATATGAGGTGCCGAACATGCGGCGGCTGGTGATGAGCAAGCGGACGCCCACCACGCTGACCACCGCCCAGAAGAAGTAAGTCCAATCGCGACCGGGCAAAAACCAGGCGATGAGCAGCGCGGCGGCGAGGACGATCCAGACGGGATCGCGCCGCTTCCAATCCCTGGAGAACTCCTCGAGATCGACCTTATCGGGCTCGCCGGCCTGGCCGAGGGAGTAGTTTTTCTCGGCGTAGACTTCCATCGCCCAGTAAACCAGGGGGGCGAGAATGCAAATGGCGCCGAAGCCAAGGGCGATGAGCAGAGGGGAGCGCCAGTTGTCATAGGCGCCCTTGGCCCAGGTAGGCGAGTTCTGCGCCAGCCAGGTGCCAAAGCGCGCGATCATCAAGTTGATGCCGAAGGCAAAGCTCAGCTCCTTGCCGCGAAACCACTTGGCGGTGCCGGTGGTGACGGCGACGATGAGCGATTCCGCGCCCAGGCCGAAGATGAGGCGTCCGGCAGCCATCACCGGCAAGCGCGGCGACAGGACGGTGACCCCGGCGCCCAAGGTGCAGAGCGCGCCGAAGATCAAGAGCGATTTGCGCAGTCCGAGGCGGTCCACCAGGATTCCGCCCACCAGCACCATGAAGACGTTGGGAACGCTGTAGATGGCTTGCAGCAGGCCGATGTTGGAGTCGGAAAAATGCAGTTGCCGGGCCAGCAGGTCGGCGACCGGGGCAATGCAATCGTAGACGTAGTAGTTGCCGAACATCGCCAGGCTGATGACGGCCAGCACCGCCCAGCGATAGAAGCGCGAAGGCTGAGGACGCGCCGGTTGCGAGGGTGAAACGGCAGGCGTGGTGATATCGCTCATGCGTTGCGCGTGAGCATATCAGAAGATGCGCAAGGCTTCAGGCTTCGGGCTTCGGGTCAGGCTTCAGGCTTCGGGCTTCAGGCTTCAGGCTTCGGGCTTCGGGTGCAAGGCGCAAGGCTTCCGGCGCATATCAGAAGAGTTGGCAGTTTACGGTTGTCAGTTGTCAGCTGGTTATCGGTTGTCGGTTACCGGTTCACGGTAAGCGGAGAAAAGCAAACCGACGACCGAAAACCGAGAACTACTTTGCCAGCAGTCCGGCGCCGGTGGCGAGAATGCCGACGGCGGTCATCAGGGGCAAGTTGGAACTGCCGGAGGGAAGCTGCTTTTCCTGGCTCTGCTGCTTGGGTGGCGGCGTGGCGCTGGCCGGCGGCACCGGCTGGCTGACGCCGGGATTCGGCGGAGGATTCGGGGAAGGCTGGGCGACGGCCGGCGGGTTGTTAGAGGCCGGCGGCGGTTGAGTTTCGTTGCCGGCGCCGACCGCCATGCCGGAAAGGCCACCGGTGGCAGGCTGCGCGTTGATGCGGTCGATGTCGCTGTTGGTGTAAACGTGCGCGCTGGCGGTGGCTTCGTGCTGGCGGTTCTGGCGGGCGATTTGGCCCAGGCTCTCGCCGCCGGCGGCTTCGCCTGCGACCACGCTGCTGCCGGAGCCGACACCGCGGTCAAACAGCACTCCGTTGTTGACCACCATGACCGGCGTGCCGCTGATGGTTCCTCCCGCGGCATTGTAAGCGGGGGCAGCAGGCTGCGACTCCGGCGGTGGAAGTGTTTGCAGGACGCTGGCGCCGGCGGTGGCGAATTGCGGAACCGTGGTCACGATGCGAGGCGACACCGGCATGGAGGTGGTGGCGTTTGCCGCTCCCGCGGTATTGCCGGCAGTCGCATTGCTGGCGCCGACGGAGGGGTTCACGGTGGTGAGATGCATCTCGGGCGTGACCACCAGCGGGGCCGTGGGCTGTGCCACGATGATCGCGGTCCCGGTGTTGGTGCTCACGCCGCCCGGTGCTGCCGGAATTACGTAAGTCTGCGGGGCAGGGTTGCTCGGATTGGTGCTTGAGCTCTGCGCGACCGCCCATACCGAAACTGTCCACAACAGAAGAAATACCGCAATCTGCTTCATGACCGCTCCTAACCCAGGGTGCCCGCAGCGGGCAGACGGCCACCTGCTGGCCTGCTGATTAGGATTGCCGGCGGAGAAATGGGGATGCCAGGAAGGTAGGCTTCGGACTTCAGCTTCGGGCTTCAGGCTGCAGGCTTCAGGCTTCGAGCGTAATCGTCGCCGCCTAAACCTGAAGCCTGAAGCCTAGAACCTGAAGCCTCGCTTACGATCCCACGAAGCGGGCGTACAGGCTGCGCGCGATGGCAGTGTCGGTAGTGCCCTTGATGATGGCACGGCCGTCAGGGAAGAGGGTCAGTTCGTAAGGCTCGCGCCAGAACTTGAGCACGAACTCGTTATGGCGAACGGTGCCGTGGGGCTGCAGGCGCTGGGTGAGTTCGCGGAAGTCGATGGGGCGCTGGCGCTCGTGGATCTGCACCGAATTGCGCCCGCAGAGGGTGATGTGGGGGCGTCCCTTGCCGGCCAGGTGGACGAAATCGCGGGCAGCGCAGACGCGGCAGTCGGCACGCGGATGCAGCACGGAGATTTCCGAGCGATCGTTGCGCCACAAATCGAAGGAGAGCAGGGTGGAACGCAGCGCCGGGCGCGCGCCCACCAGGAACTTGATAGCTTCGGTGGCGGCGATGGCGGCCACGGTGGTCGCCGCCGAGTTCAGGATGCCGGCGGTATCGCAGGTCTCGAAGCTGCCGCGCGGCGACTCGGGAAACACGCAGGCCAGGCAGGCAGTCTCGCCGGGCAGCACGTTCATAGTGACGCCATAGCTGCCGACGGCGGCGGCATAGATCCAGGGGACCCGGTCACGCGCGGAGTAGTCGTTGAGCAGGTAGCGGGTCTCGAAGTTGTCGGTGCCGTCGAGGATGATATGCGCGCCGGCCAGCAGCTCCGCGATGTTGGCGGGAGTGAGGTCGGCGACCTGGGGCTCGACCGCGATGTCGCTGTTGAAGGCGACAATCTTGCGGGCGGCGGCGACGGCCTTGGGCAGAGACTCGGCGGCATCGGATTCGTCGAACAGGGTCTGGCGCTGCAGGTTGCTGGGCTCGACGTAGTCGCGGTCGATGATGCGGAGGGCGCCGACGCCGGCGCGCGCCAGCAGCCCGGCAGCGGCCGAGCCGGTTGCGCCACATCCGACCATGGCAATCCGGGCCGCGCGCAGGCGCTGCTGTCCCTCGGGGCCGATGCCATGGAACAGCACCTGGCGCGAGTAGCGTTCCTCCGGAGTCAACGACATTGGCCGTCCTGTAGGGTTCAGAACGTATTATAAGTGGCACTGGTGCTGAGCTCCCGGCCAAAGCAGCGCTCCAAGGCGGTCGCCGAAGCTCACCTGACAACGTTCTGGCGCGGCGCAGGCGAAGAAAAACTCCCGCCCCGGCTCAACCCAGGCCGGAACGGGGCACCCGAAAGCGCGGTTAACCGACCAGGCATGGGATTAATCCGAAAGGCGCGAAAACTCGTGCTGCGGCGCGGGACCGTGGTCGTATTGGCGCTGCTGCTGGGGCCGGGGTGTGCATGGGAGCAGACGCAAGCGCAGGCCGTCGCCGAGCCCGGAGGAACGCCGGATCCGCCGGCGGTAGCGGCGCTGAGCCGGGTCAGCAGCTTGCAGGGCATGCGGGTGACGCAGGTGGAGTTTCGCGGCATCGAGGCCGACGCGCCGGTAATGGACAACCTACGCCAACTGGTGGCGCCGAACCTGAACCAGCCGCTGGACCGGCAGAAACTGGGGCGCACGGTGCGCGCCCTGTACGCCACCGGACGGTTCGCCGACGTGCAGGTGGAGGCGCAGCGCAACCAGCGCAACCAGCTCTCGCTGGTGTTCGTGGCGACGGAAAATCTGTTCATCGGTTCGGTCACGGTGTTTGGCGCGCCGCGGCGGCCCAGCGGGGCGCAGTTGCGGGACACCAGCAAGCTCGAACTGGGCAAGCCGTACTCGCAGGCGGGGGTGGAGCGGGCCATCCAGCGCATGAAGAGCCTGCTGGCGGATAACGGCTACCACGAGGCAGCGGTCACGGTGACCGAGGAGCAGCATCCGGAGACGCAGCAGATCAACCTGCACTTCAGCGTGACCCCCGGAGAGGCGGCCAAACTGGGGCAGGTGATCGTAACCGGCAGTCCCGGGCTGAGCGATGCCGAGATCCTGCGCATATCCAAGCTGCGTCCCGGGCGGACAATCAGCGCGGAGCACATTACGCGCGCGCTCTCGCGGTTGCGCAAGCAGTACTCGAAGAAGGAGCGGCTGGAAGCGCAGATCTCGGTGGTGGAGCGCCGCTATCACGCGGAGAACAACACGGTGGATTACGTGTTTCGGGTGGTGCGGGGGCCGGTGGTGGACATCGGCGTGGCCGGCGCCGACATCAGCAAGGGCAAGCTGCGGCGCTACATCCCGGTGTATGAGGAACACGCCCTGGACGATGACCTGCTGAACGAAGGCCGGCGCAACCTGCGCGATTACCTGCAGACCCAAGGCTACTTCGACGCGGAGGTGAACTTCAGCCAGCGGCGCGACCCGCAGCAGCCGCAGGAAGTGCGCATCATCTACAGCGTCGAAAAGGGCGAGAAGCACGAGCTGACCGACATCTTCCTCGAGGGCAACAAGTATTTCCCGCGCAGCCTGATCCTGGAGCGCATGGCGGTACAGCACTCCAGCTTCCTGATGCGGCACGGACGCTTCAGCCAGGAATTGCTGAACCGCGACCTGGACAACATCCGCGACCTGTACCGGACCAACGGCTTCGAGTCGGTAAAGGTGACGGGAAGCTTCCGCGACGACTACGAGGGGCGAGTGGGGCGCATGGCGGTGTTCATCAAGATCGAGGAAGGCCCGCAGACGCTGGTGTCGTCGCTCACCATTACCGGCAACAGCGTGATTACGGAAGACCAGCTGCGTCCGCTACTGACCACCACCGAGGGCCAGCCGTATTCTGAAACCAATGTGGCGCAGGACCGGGACAGCGTCTTGAACTATTACTTCAATCACGGCTTCCTGGACGCGGTGTTTACCGCCACCGCCAAACCACTGGAGGGCGATGCGACGCGGGAGTTGGTCAGCTACAGCATCAAGGAGGGACCGCAGGTTTTCGTGGACCGCATCCTGGCCTCCGGGCTGCGCTACACCAAGCCGGGAATCGTGAAGCGGCAATACCAGCTGAAGCCGCTGCAGCCGCTGAGCCAGGCGCAACTGCTGGACACGCAGCGGCGGCTCTATGACCTGGGGGTGTTCTACGCCGTGAACCTGGCGGTGCAGAACCCGGACGGACAGGCGCGCTACAAGGACATCTTCCTGCAGTTCGAGGAGGCGCGGCGCTGGAATTTCACCTACGGCCTGGGCATCGAGATCCAGAGCGGGGCCTTCGGAACGCGAGAGATTCCGCAGGGGACGACCGGGGTGAGCCCGCGCGTGAGCTTCGACGTGACGCGCACCAACTTCGGAGGCCGGGCGCACACGGTGAGTTTCAGTTCGCACGTGGGCCGCCTGGAACAGCGCGCGCTGCTCAGCTACGACGCTCCGCGGTTCCTGACCAAGGACCAACTGCGCCTCACGGTGAGCGCGTTTTACGACAACTCGCTGGACGTGCGGACCTTCACTTCGCAGCGGCTGGAGGGTTCTATCCAGTTGGAGGAGATTGTCAGCAAAGCCACCAGCCTGCTCTACCGCTTCACCTATCGCCGGGTGCGCGCCACCGACCTGGTGATCTCGCCCATCCTGGTGCCGCTGTTTTCGCAGCCGGTGCGGGTCGGCATGCCGAGCCTGACTTACATCCGCGACCGGCGCGACGATCCCATCGACTCGCACAGCGGCAGCTACAACACCTTCGATACCGGCGTGGCCTCGGGAGTGTTCGGTTCGGAGGCGGCCTTTGGACGCTTCCTCGGGCAGAACACCACGTATCATCCCTTCCATCACCGGCGCTGGGTGTTTGCGCGCAGCCTGCGGCTGGGCGTAGCCGAACCGTTCGGCAGCACCGAGGCGCTGCCGTTTCCGGAGCGGTTTTTCGCCGGCGGCGGCAATTCGCTGCGCGGATTTTCCATCAACCAGGCGGGACCGCGCGACCTGACGACGGGCGAGCCGCTGGGCGGCAATGCGATGGTGGTGAACAGCCTTGAACTGCGGACCCCGACGGTGGCGCTGCCGTGGATCGGCAACAACATGGGCTTCGTGATCTTTCATGACGCCGGCAATGTCTTCTCCACCACCAACAGCATGGTGCACAGCCTGGCGCGCTGGTCGCAGCCCCATCCCGACCTGTGCAAGCAGGAGAACACCGGGAAGCAGTGCAGCTTCAATTACATTTCGCACGCCATGGGCGGGGGCATCCGCTATCGCACGCCCATCGGGCCGGTGCGGCTGGATTTCGGGTATAACTTCAATCCGCCGACGTTCCCGGTGTATCCCGACGCGTCGAACAACTTTGCGCCGTTTCACTTCCAGCAACTCGGGCACTTCAACTTCGTGTTCAGCGTAGGACAAACGTTCTGATGCGACGCGGGCTGCAAATCGCGGTGCTGTGCCTGGCCTGGGCCGGACTGGTCGCGCTGCGGGCGCAAGCCGGGCCGGACGCGAAGGCGGAGATCGTGGACCGCATTGTCGCCACCGTCAACGGGCAGCCGATTTTGCAGAGCGATTGGGACATCGCTATACGCAGCGAGGCGTTTCTCGACCAGCGTCCACTGCAGTTCACGCCACAGGCGGCGCGGGCCTCGCTGGACCGGTTGATCGACCAGGAACTGCTGCGCCAGCAAATCCGCACCTTCCAACTGCAGCCCGCCGGAGAAGACCGCCTGCACAGCCGTGTGGAGGAGATTCGCAAGCAATTTCCCGGCGCAACCAGCGACGCCGGGTGGCAGGCGGCGCTGAACCGCTACGGGCTGACGGCGAGCGAAATTGAGGACTGCATCGCCGAGCAGATGGAGATCCTGCGCTTCATCGACATTCGCCTGCGTCCGACGGTGCACGTGGACCGGCGCAGCATCGAGGCCTACTACTACGACACGCTGCTGCCGCAACTGAAGGCCAAGGGCGCCCGGCAGACGCCGCTGGTGGAGGTCTCGGGGCAGATCGAGGAAATCTTGTCGCAGCAGAGCCTGGATTCACTGCTGGCGGACTTGCTGAAAGACTTGCGGCAGCAGAGCGAGATCCGCATCGATGATTCGGCGCTGTCGCCGCCGACGGCCGCCACCGCCGCCCAGGGGTCGCGATGAACCAGAAAACCCAGCCGCGCCGGAGATGGACCGCGGCGATCGTCGCCATCTTGATGGTGACCATCGTGATCGGGACGACCTGGTACGTGACCAGCCCGCATTTTCACAACTTGGTGCGCGCGCGATTCGTCGAGCGGCTGGAAACCATGACCGGCGGACGAGTCGAGGTAGGCAAGCTCGACTGGAGCTTCGGCACGCTTTCGCTGGTGGCACATGACCTTACCATTCACGGGTCGGAGGCGCCGAGCGAGGCGCCTTACTTGCACGCCAACCGGGTGTATATCCGGCTGAAAATTCTGTCGCTCGCCGGGCGGAGGATGGGGCTGCAGAACCTGGAGATCGAGCAGCCGGTCATTCACGTGATCGTGCACGAGGACGGCAGCACCAACCAGCCGAAGCCGAAAGCGGGCAGCGGAGGCGGCGTCGAGCCGCTGCTGGCGCTGCAAGCGGACCACGTCATAGCGCGCGATGGCGTGCTGCTGGTGAACGACCGGCGCGTGCCCTTCGACCTGGCGGCGAACAATGTGCAGGCGGAGCTGGCGTACGTGGCCAAGGTCGAAGCATACGACGGCAGTTTCAGCGCCGGCGGAATTCACCTGGCCTATGGCGATTACAAGCCCTTCGACTCCGCGGTTGCCGCCACCTTCCACGTCGCGAAGAACAAGCTGGAGCTGAAATCGGCGAAGCTCACGACCGGCAACTCGTCAGTGGAAGTGACGGGGCAGGTGGTGGACTTCAATCACCCGCGCCTGATGTTGGATTACAAGTCGCGGCTCGACTTGGCGCAAATTGCCGACATCACCCGCCTGGCGCAGTTGCGCGCCGGCGTGCTGGAGGTGAACGGCAGCGGCACCTTTACCGCCGAAGATTTCACGACCTCGGGATCGTTGCGAGTACAGAACCTGGAATACCGAGATCCCGCCATCCGGCTCTCGGGCTTGAATGGCGGCGCGGAGTTCAAGTCGGAGCACGACAAGCTGACGATTCCGCACCTGTTCGCGCACGCCTTGGGAGGAAGCATCACCGGAGGGGCGGAGATCCGCAACTGGACCTCGGCGCTGAAGCCGGGAGCGCGCGCCGGGCTGGTGTCGCCGGCGGCGGAGGCGGTGGCGCGGCTGCGGTTGGAGCAGCTCTCGGTGGGTCGCATTGCCGCGGCCATCTCCACCCGCGCACTGCCACTCGACAAGTTGAACCCGGTGGGCGCGGCCAGCGGGACCATGGAGGTGACCTTTCGCGGATCGCCGGCGCATGCCCACGCCCACTTCGACGTGAAGCTGACGCCAGTGGAGGCCAACGGGCAGCAGTTGCCGGTGAGCGCGGCCATTCGCGGCACCTATGCCATCGACACGCTGGCGCTGGAGTTGGCCCAGTTGAGCGCGACGGCGCGCTCGCTGAAGCTGGAAGCTTCAGGCACCGTGGCCCGCAAGAACAACCTGCGGGTGGCGCTCTCGGTGGGAAATCTGCGGGACTTGGATCCGCTGCTGGCGGCCCTGAGCGCCTCCGGCCGGTTGCCGGAGGGCGTCACCGGCCATGGAACGCTGACCGGCAACCTGACCGGCGCGCTGGGCGAGGAGCAACTGGCCGGGCAGTTGACGCTCGCCGATTTCAGCCTGCCCATCCCGCTGAAGTCGCCGACCGGCAAGCCCCCGTCGCGGCTGGCGCGATTCGATTCCTTCACCGCCGAGGTGGTGTATTCGCCCTACCAGTTCGCGCTCAGCAATGCGCGCCTGCGGCGCGGCCGCGAGAATGCTTCCTTCACCATGAGCATGGCGCTGGACAAAGGCGCGTATCGCAGCGCCCTGCCGCTGACTCTGGGCGCCGACATTCGCGAGTTCGAGGTGCGCGACCTGCAGGCCATCCTGGGCTTCGACTATCCCATCAGCGGCCTGGCTACCGCCCGGCTGCAGATGAGCGGGACGCCGGACGATCCGCTGGGTTCCGGGCACTTGAACATTGCCCGGGTGATGGTGGACGGCGAACCCTACCGCCACATCAGCGCCGACGTTGTCTTTGCCGACCACGAGGCGCAGCTGGCCAACCTGGTGATCGGCCACAACGGGGCGCGAGTGACCGGAACAGCCGCCTATAACCTGACGACCACCGCCTTCCGCTTCAACCTGCAAGGCAGCAATTTCAAGCTGGAGGAGTTCGCGAGCCTGCAATTTCCGCGGCTTGCCCTGGGGGGCGTGCTGAACTTCGACGCGCGCGGCTCGGGCACCACGTCGGCGCTGGAGGTGGACGCCGACCTGCACGTGCGCGACGTGCAGTTGAACCACGAACGCGCCGGAAACCTGGACGCCAAAGCGGTGACCCGCGCCGGAGTGATGCGCATTACCGCCCGCAGCGATTTTCCCACCGCGCAGTTTGCGCTCGACGGCACGGTCGGGATGCACGGCGATTTTCCCGCCGAGTTGGCGCTGAAGTTCGCCCGGCTGGACGTGGACGCCCTGCTGCACGAGTTCCTGCGCGGGCGCGTGACCGGACACTCCTCGATGAGCGGATCGGCCATGCTGGCGGGGCCGTTGCGGCATCCGCGGCTGCTGACCGTGACGGGCGACATCAGCCAGTTTTCCGCCGACATGGAAAACGTGCGCGTGCACAACCAGGGCCCGCTGCGCTTCAAGGTGGCCAACCAGGTGCTGACCCTGGAACAGTTCCACATGGCCGGGGAGGAGAACACGCAGATGACGGCCACCGGTACGGTCTCGCTGGCGGGGGCCAGGGAATTGGACCTGCGCGCCGAAGGCAACGTGCACCTGAAACTGCTGCAGATCTTCAACCCCGACCTGCACACCGGGGGCATGGTGGAATTCAACATTAACGCGCGGGGCAACGTGGACCACCCGGTGCTGTTTGGCCGCGCCAACGTCAATCACGGGGCGCTGGCGAATATTAATTTTCCCAACGGGCTGAGCGACATCAATGGCGAGATTGTTTTCAACCAGGACCGCATGCAGATCCAGTCGCTGACCGCCAGCACGGGCGGCGGCATGCTGACCATGGGCGGGTTCATCACCTATTCCAAGACGCAGGCGTTCAACCTGACGCTGCAGGGCAAGGACATCCGGTTCCGCTACCCGCAGGGCCTGAGCACGGTGCTGGATTGCGATCTGCGCCTGAGCGGCAGCGTCGAGAACGCGACCTTGCAGGGCACGGCGACGGTGACCAAGCTGGGCATGACGGCGCAATTTGACCTGGGTTTGGCGATCGCGCGCGCGCGGCAGGCGCCGGAGGCGCCAAATCCGAAGTCTCCGCTCAACAACCTGCGCCTGGCGGTGCACGTGGTCTCCACGCCGGAGTTGCAGGTGCAGACTTCGCTGGCGCGGCTGACCGGCGATGTCGATCTGAATATCCGCGGCACGGCCACGCGTCCGCTGCTGCTGGGCAGGGTGAACATCACCGAAGGCCAGGTGACGCTGAACGGCACCAACTACCAACTGGAGCGCGGTGACATTACCTTCAGCAACCCGGTGCGCATCGAGCCGGTGCTGGACGTGGAGGCCACCACCCGGGTGCGCGACTACGACATCACCCTGGGCTTCCACGGGCCGCTGGACCGGCTGAGCACCACCTATCGCTCCGATCCGCCGCTGCCGACTTCCGACATCATCGCGCTGCTGGCCTTCGGGCGCACCCGCGAGGAGGCGGTGATGGCCACCGAGGCCAACCCGAGCTTCACCGAATCGGCGTCGCAGGCCATCCTGGGGCAGGCGCTGAATGCGGCCTCCAGCAACCGCATGCAGCGGCTGTTTGGCGTGAGCCGGATTAAGATTTCGCCGGAACTGGCGGCCAGCCAGGCGCTCGACCCCAATGCCCGCGTGACCATCGAGCAGCAGGTTTCCAAGGAATTCACCGTCACCTACGTTACCGACCTGACGCATTCGGGGCAGCAGATCATCCAGGTGGAGTACAACTACAGCCGGCAGCTTTCCATCCTGGCCACGCGCGATCAGTACGGGGTGCTGTCGTTCGACGTTAGGATCAAGCGGAGAAGAAGATAGGCAATTGAAGAATTTGAGAATTTAAGAATTTACGAATTTGAGAATTGCAATTCGTCGGTTCTGCAAATTCGTCAATTCTTTAATTCGTGATTTCGTAAATTCTTCGTCCATCATTTCAATTAGACCGATCCACCGGTGGCCCCGTAGAATTTCCCCGTGCCCATCCTGCGCAGCCTGGGAACGACGCTGGAGATGATCAAGTGGGAGCACTCCGTGCTCACGCTGCCCTTTGGCCTGACCGGGGCGGTGCTGGCGGCGCGTGGCATTCCCGCAACCCGGCAGCTGCTGTGGATCGCGGTGGGACTGGTTTCGGCGCGCGCCGCGGCCATGAGCTTCAACCGGCTGGCGGACCACGGCTTCGACGCCGCCAACCCGCGCACTCGCACGCGTGCGCTGCCGGCGGGGGCGTTATCGCGGCAGTTTGTCGGCGTGTTCGTGGTGTTCTCCAGCCTGCTGCTGGTGCTGGCGGCGGCGGAGCTGAACCGGCTGGCGCTGTATTTGTCGCCGATCGCGTTGGGAGTAATCCTGCTGTACTCCTATACCAAGCGGTTCACGCGCTGGTCGCACGTGGTGCTGGGATTTGCCATGGGGCTGGCGCCGGCGGCGGGGTGGGTGGCGGTGCGTGGATCGCTGGACCCCCGGATTCTGATCCTGACGGCGGCGGTGACATTCTGGGGCGGCGGCTTCGACGTGCTGTACGCCTGCCAGGATTATGACTTCGACTGCCAGAGCGGCCTGTACTCGGTGCCACGCTTCTTCGGCATCGCGCGCTCATTGTGGATCGCGCGCGTCTTCCACCTGGTGACGCTGAGCCTGCTGGGGCTGCTGGTATATGTCTTCGGCCTGGGTCCGATCGCGATTGCCGGCGTGGCGGCGGTGGGATTGCTGCTCGCCTACGAGCACTCGCTGGTTTCGGCCCACGACCTTTCCCGCCTGAACGCCGCGTTCTTTACCATGAATGGGGTGATCTCGATGGTGTTCCTGCTGTTCATGACCGCCAATTTCCTGCTGCGGGGACGATAAGCGAACATTTCGGCGGGGCTCTCATGCGTTTACCGGGGGGGGTGCGCTCCATGGGCCGCAGGATTTCGTGTTTTCGCTGCAATGATCGGTGATGGACAGGCGGAGCTCCTTCGACTCCCGGGCCAGATCGGAGGCCGTGACACACAGCGCGCGGCTTCTCTCGATGATCTGCCTGGCTTGGACAATGGTCTGGTCCACGTCGTGTCTTAGCTGGCGTGACACAAAACTCCCATTAAGCTGCGGTAAAACTGTCGCAAACAATATGAGGCAATTTTGACGGAAAAGGGTTTCCGGCCGAAAATGCCAAGAAGCGCCGAGTTGCGGCAAATTCAGAATCCGAGTAGCTGAATCGGGCTACCCGGAGTATTACGCGGGGGTATGATCTTGGCATCGCGCAAGAAGTGCAATTTCGGCGCCGGGTGCTGCTGGTTCATGGCGACGCCAGTTTTCTGGAGGAGTGCGCGGCCGAGTTCCGCCGGCCGGAGTACGAGGTGCAGATCGCGCGCGATGGATTTGAAGCGCTGTGCGTGCTCCGGGGCGCCCCGCCGGATGTGCTGATTTCGGAGTTGAACCTGCCGCGGATGTCGGGGTTCGAGCTGCTCTCGGTGGTGAGAGAGCGCTTTCCGCAGGTGGCCGTGGTCGCCATCAGCGGCGACTATACCCCGCACACCCTGCCCAACGAGACGACCGCCGACGTTTTCCTGTCCGCCGGGCCCAACCTGATCTTCGAATTGATGGAGGCGGTCCGCAGCCTGGTCAGCGAATCTCCCATCCGCGGTTCGCGGCCCAAATCGAGTTCGGCGGCGGTGTGGATTCCGCGTTCCGCCTCCGGCTATATCATCCTGACCTGCCCGGAATGCCTGCGTTCGTTTTCCATCCAGCAGCCCGCTGCAGAACCCGACACGCCGCTGCGTGAAACTTGTCTCTCGTGCGGCACCAGCGTGCCGTTCTCGATCAGCGCCGGCGCGGCGGTGCGCGAGAGGGCCAGGGCCGATAACAAGACGATATCGCGAGATCGCATCAAGCGCAGCGAGCAGACAGTTTCCGACAGCAAGGAACTGCTGGCCGCCGACAGCCGGGCAATGACGCCGAGGAAGAAGAGACAGTAAGCTGCGAGTTGCACAACCGCGCCAAAACTCAGAAGCAAAGCTCTGTCTTCAGGTATCATCAAGGGCAGTGACGCACGCCTTCACAACCGACGACCCGCGGCTTCGTCCCGTGGCCGGCAAGGTCATGGGCGGGCAGCGGCTTGACAACGCCGACCTGCTCGCGCTCTATGCCTCCAGCGACATTCTTGCCCTTGGATGGCTGGCCAACCACGTACGCGAGCGGATGCACGGCGACAAGACGTATTTCAATGTCAACCGGCACATCAATCCCACCAATGTATGCGTGGCGGCGTGCCGGTTGTGCGCCTTCGGCCGCAAAAAGGATTCCCCCGGCGCCTACACCATGGCGCTGGAAGAGGCGTTTCAGACCGCGGCCTCCGGCTACTCCGAGGCGGTCACCGAGTTCCACATTGTTGGAGGGCTGCATCCCGACCTGCCGTTCCAGTACTTCCTCGACCTGATCTCCGGCCTGAAGCAACGCTTCCCGGCGGTACACCTGAAGGCGTTCACCATGGTGGAGATCGCGTTCCTGGCGAAGATCGGCAAGCTGAGCATCCGCGACACGCTGCTGAAGCTGAAGGAGGCGGGAGTGGATTCGCTGCCCGGCGGCGGAGCGGAGATTTTCACCGACCGGGTGCGGCACATCATCTGCGACCACAAGATCGACGGCCGGCAGTGGATCGAGACGGCGCGGCTGGCGCACCAACTGGGGCTGAAGTCGAATGCCACCATGCTCTACGGGCACATCGAAAACGACGAAGACCGAGTGGACCACCTGCTGCAACTGCGCGTGCTGCAGGACGAAACCGGCGGGTTCCAGACCTTCATCCCGCTGGCGTTTCACCCGGCGAACACGCCGCTGCAGCACCTGATGACCACCACCGGCTTCGCCGACATCAAGAGCATCGCGGTGGCGCGGCTGGGGCTGGACAATTTCCCGCACATCAAGGCGTACTGGCAAATGATGACGCCGAAGATCGCGCAGATCGCGCAGCGCTTCGGGGCCGACGACCTGGACGGCACGGTGATCGAAGAGAAGATTTACCACGACGCCGGCGCCACCACGCCGCAGGGACTCCGCCGCCAGGAGCTGGTCCGGCTGATCCGGGAAGCGGGACGCGAGCCGGTGGAGCGCGACACGCTCTATCGTCCGGTGACGCGGACCGAGACCTCGGTGACGGTGGCGGTGTAGAGACAACGGATCGGCGATGTCAAGGATCTGTTCGCGTCGAGCAAAAATAATCCTCGTGCTCGCAATCCATTCCGGGACTATGCTTTTCCCGGTCTAGCACGTTTTATGCCGCAATTCGACGGGACAACGCTTGACTCTGTGCTTGCCTCTACATGGGCAGGTGTAAAATTCCACTCGTAATCGCTGTGGGCTCACAGGCGCTCAAGCCTGTGGACGAGGCTCCGCATGAATGTCCACATCAGCTACAAGGTGTCCAAAACTCCCGACCTCGAAAAAGAGTTCAACCAGCAGATCCAGAAGATAGGTAAGCGGCTGCAGTTCTTTCGCCCGGAGCTGGTGCATCTGCACGCCATCGTGGAGGAGAACAACCCGCGCGAAGGTCCCTCGGTGGCGCTGAACCTGCGCCTGCCCTCGGGGCAGATGGCGGCGAAGGAGAATGGGCCCACGCCGACGGCGGCCATCAAGGCAGCGTTCGAACAACTGGTGGAGCAGCTCACCAAGCACAAGGACCTGCTGCGCAACGCGCACAAGTGGCCCCACCGCCGGCGCACCGGGGCCGAGCGCCCGGAGCCGCAGGTACCGTTCGAGCAGACCCTGGCGGCAGTGCAGCCGCCCACGATTTCCGGGGAAGACGTACGCTCTTATATCAATGCCAACTTCACCCTGCTGTTCCGCTTCGTGGAGCGCGAGCTGCGCTACCGCGAGAACCTGGGATTGATCCGCCGCAACCAGGTTTCGCCGGAGGAGGTGGTGGACGAAGCGGTGGCCAACGCGCTCGACAACGGCAACGGCGAAGACAAGCCCGAGCTGGTCAGCCTGCAACCCTGGCTGTACCGGCTGGCGCGGCGCGCCATCGACCAGGTGGCCAGCCGCAACGAAGAAGATATCCCGCAGGTGCCCCTGGACCACGCCTATCGCCAGACCAACGTGCCCAACGCGGACGAGCTCCAGATGCAGTTCCACCAGCCCGACGAGGCGGTAGCCAACCAGGACCTGATCGCGGACGCGCGGGTGGCCACGCCCGAGGCCTCCGCCGCCGGCGACGAGATGATCAACCTGGTGGAATACGCCTTGCTGGGCGCCAAACCGGAGGACCGCGAAGCCTTTCTCCTCTATGCGGTCGAGGGCTTCACGCCCGACGAAATCTCGGTGATTACCAGCCGGCCGGTGGAGCAGGCACGCGCCTCGATCACGGTTGCGCGCGAGCACCTGCGCAAGAGCCTGGTGGTGCCCGACGAATTCAAGAACAAGCTTCTGCAGCATTCCAAAATCGCTTAATAACGCCAAACCTTGGCTCTCAGGAGTCGTGCATGATCACGCGTGACAACATTCGCGAGTTAGCTGGTTTTGAATCCCCGGAAGGGGGCGCCCTGAGTTTTTACTACCAGCCGTCAACCCCCAAGGACAAATCGCACCGGGAAGAGCTGATCCTGGTGAAAGACCTGGTGCGCAACGCAGTCCGCGAAGCGGAAAAGAACGGAAAGAACGGCAGCGCCCGCGAGGACCTGCAGAAGATCCTCGAACTGGCGGAGCGCCTGCACGGCAACGGCGGGCGGGCCAAGGCGGTGTTCGCCAGCAGCAAGAACAATTTCTGGCGCGAGTATGACCTGCCGCCGCGCCTGGCGGGCTCGCGCTTGTTTCTCAACCGGCGTTTTCACCTGCGCCCGCTGACCGCCATCGCCGACGTGCTGCCGCGGCTGCTGATCGTGACCGCCGACAAAACCAAGGCCCGCTTCTTCGAGCTGTGGATGGATGAGATTGCGGAGCGCGAGAAATTTGCCAACGAGCTGCCGCGCCGCGGCCGCAGCGACGGCTTCGCCGGCTACGATGCCGGGCACGCCGAGCGCCACGTGGAGCAGGAGGCGATGCACTGGTACAAGCGGCTGGCGGAACGGATGCGCGAAATGCAGGACAGCGGCTACGAGCGCTTCCTGGTCGGCTGCCGCGACGAGACCTGGCCGGAATTCGAGCCCACCCTGCACCCTTACGTGCGGCAGCGCTTTGTGGGACGCTTTGCCCTGGATCCGGCGGCGGCCACGATCACCCAAGTGAGGGAGGGGGCGGAGGCGCTGTACAACGCCTTCCGCGACAACCGCCGGGCCGGCCTGGTGCGCGAGGCCATCGGCGAGGCGCATCGCAACGGGCGCGGCGCCATCGGACTGCGAAAGGTCCTGAAAGCGCTGGAGACCGGCGAAGTGCAAACCCTGTTGCTGGCGCGCAACTTCGCCGCCGGCGCCAGCCAGTGCCGCAACTGCGGGCACTTGGATTGCCACATGCCGGACACCTGCGCGGTCTGCGGGCAGCCGACCGAGCACATGGACGACGTGGCCGACGCCGTGCTGCGCGTGGCGGTGCGGCAGGGGATCGAAATCATCCATATTCCCGATAATCCCGAGCTCGCCTCGGTGGGCGGCATCGCGGCCGTGCTGCGCTTCCGCGCCGATCAGAATACGGAGGAGAAAAAGGCGGGATAGAAGCAGCGATTAGCGATTAGCAATTAGCCCCCGGAGAGCACTGCTATCCGGGGGCTTTTTCTGGTGGCGACGTTTTGACTGCGAACAGATAGCTGAGAGCTGATAGCTGAGAGCTGACAGCCTCTGCTATGCTTTCCGGTTTTAGCGAAGTCCCAGGAGCGCGCCATGGACCGCCGCAATTTTCTCACCGCCGCTACCGTCGCCTCGATCGGCCTTTCCCTGGAAGCGCAAGAGGTCAAGAAACAGGCTGCCGCAAATCACGAAGCGGCAGCCATCGGAGGTCCGCCCAGCAAGCCGGTGATGATCTCCAGCCGCAACGGGTGGAATGGCATCGACAAGGGCTACCAAATGCTGCTCGACGGCGCCGACACCCTGGACGCGGTGATCGCGGTCGGCAAGACCCAGGAAGACGATGCCAGCGACGACTCGGTCGGACTCGGCGGCCTACCGAACGAAGAGGGCGTGGTCGAACTGGATTCCTGCTGCATGCACGGGCCGACGCGGCAGGCAGGATCGGTGGGCTGCGTCCGCTGGACGAAAAGCGCTTCGCTGCTGGCGCAGGCGGTGATGCAGCACAGCGCTCACGTCATGCTGGTGGGAGAGGGCGCCGACCGCTTTGCCAAGGCCATGGGTTTTCCCAAGGACCAGTTGCTGACCGAGCGCTCGCGCCAGGCGTGGCTGTTGTGGAAGGAGAGCCATCGCGACAGCTGGTGGGGGCCGGGCTTGTCGGACCCGAAATACAAAGTTCCGCCTGACCTGCAGGCGCCGCCGGCGCCCAACGCCCAGTGGTGGCAAAAGAAAAGAACGGAGCTGGAGGAACTGGCCGCGGAGATGGCAATCCCGCTGGAGTGGCGCGCGCACTGCGTCGAGCGCGTGCTCCATCCGACGCACGGCACGATTCACTGTTCCGCGGTCACGCCCAAAGGCGAGATGTCGGGCATGACCACCACCAGCGGGCTGGCGTGGAAAATTCCCGGACGCTGCGGAGATTCGCCCATCATCGGCGCGGGGTCCTACACTGACCAGGATGTCGGGTCGGCGGGCGCGACCGGCAGCGGCGAGGAAAATATTCGCATCGCCGGCGCGCACACCATCGTGGAGAACATGCGGCATGGTATGTCGCCGCGCGAGGCCGGCATGGACGCGCTGAAGCGCATTGTGCGCAACTACCAGCACAATCCCGCCAAGCTGCGCTACGTCGACATGCAGTTCTACATTTTGCGCAAGGACGGCGCCTACGCCGGCGTGACCTTGTGGAGCCACAGCGCGTCCAAGGTCCCGCGGCAATACACGCTGCACGACGGAACTCGGCGGCTGGAAAACTTTGTCGCGCTGTTTGAAGGATCGCCGCTGTCGTTCCCGCCGCAGGCGCGTGAGCCCTTCCGGCGGCCGAACTACGGGCCGGGCGAGCCGCGGAAGAGGTAGCGATGGCCCGGCGACGCGCTCTCTTCCTTTCGATCCTGCTTTGCCTGGCGATGACCGCGCCTGCCCAGGTGGGCACGGCAGCGCGGCCGCATCTGCAACTGCCGCCTGCGTTACAGACCACTGTCCGCGATGCCACTTACCAGAGCGCGGTGCTAGGCCGGGCGATGAAGTACCGCATCCTGCTCCCCGCCGGCTATGACCGCACCGTGCGCCGTTACCCCGTGCTCTACCTGCTGCACGGGCTGGCCGGCAGCTATCTCGATTGGGACACGAGGACGCGCCTGGAAGAATATGCGGCCGCGCTGCAGTTGATCATCGCGATGCCCGAGGCCGGCGATTCCTGGTACACGAATTCGGCCGCCAACCCGCAGGACCGCTTCGAAGACTACATTGCCAAGGAGTTCATCCCGGAAATCGATAAGACCTACCGCACCATTGCCACCCGGCACACGCGCGCCATCAGCGGGCTGTCCATGGGTGGATACGGCGCCATGAAATTCGCGCTCAAGTACCCCAACCTGTTCGTCTTTGCCGGCAATTTCAGCGGCGCGGAAGTCGTGGTTCACGATCCGGATTTGAAGATCCCGTTCGGCGAAAAGTACAACCGGCAAGTGCTGGAAATCTACGGCCCGGCGGGCAGCCCGACGCGGGCCGCCAATGACATTTTCGCCCTGGCGGAAAAAGCGAACCCCTCAGCACTGCCGTATTTCTGGATCGCGTGCGGCACCGAAGACGGGCTGCTGGAGAGCAATCGCCAGTTGGTCGCTCTGCTGCACCAGCGCAAGATCGCGTACACCTACAAGGAAGCCCCCGGCATCCACAGCTGGGCGTTCTGGGACGAGCAACTACCGGCCATGCTGCGCGAGCTGGCGCGACATATGGAACTCCAGCCCGTCCGTCCGGCGCTGCCTCCGCTGATGCCGGCCCAGCGCCCACCGTCGCATCCGCAACCTTAATCACTTTGCCCGCAAGAATCGGATAGCGACCTTTTTCGTGCCTGCGTAATCTCTAGCTATGGTAACCGCCATGGAAAAGATGCCCAGCCACATCGGCCCGCAGGAATTCTGGCAAGCGGTGTTGCAGCGCGACCGCCGTTTTCAGCACCTGTTCGTCTACGGAGTGCAGTCCACCGGCGTGTACTGCCGCCCGACCTGCGCCTCGCGCCGTCCGCGACGCGAGCAAGTCAGCTTCTTCGCCGGGCCGGAGGCAGCCGAGCGCGCCGGATTTCGCGCCTGCCGGCGCTGCAAGCCGAGCGAAACCGCCTTTCGCGATCCGCAGGCGGCGGTGGTGCAGCGCCTGTGCCGCTATATCGACGCGCACATCGAGGAGTCCCTCAACCTGGCCGTCCTCGGCCGGGAAGCCGGGCTGAGCGCGTTTCACCTGCAGCGGACGTTCAAGCGCGTGCTGGGAGTCTCGCCGCTGCAGTACGCGCGGGTGCGCCGGCTGATCAACCTGAAATCGCGCCTGAAGAGCGGCGACGACGTGACCTCCGCCATGTACGCCGCCGGTTACGGCTCCAGCAGCCGCTTGTACGAGCACGCCGCGGGACGGCTGGGCATGACTCCGGGCGCCTACCGCAGCGGCGGGGCGGGAGCGCAGATCAAGTACGCGCTCGGCAACTCAAACCTGGGACGCGTGCTGGTGGCGGCGACGGAGCGCGGCGTCTGCGCGGTGCGCCTGGGCGACTCCGATTCCGAGCTGGTGGCGGAGCTGCGCCACGAATTTCCTTTAGCGGAAGCGCGCGCGGATGCGGCGTTGCTGGACGACGTGGTGCGCCAGGTGGTGGACTGCGTCCACGGCAGCGACACCCACCCCGACATCCCGCTCGACATTCGCGGCAGCGCGTTCCAGGCGAAGGTGTGGGAGACGTTGCGCCGCATTCCGCGGGGCGAAACCCGCAGCTACGCGCAGATAGCGCAGGCGCTGAAGCAGCCCCGGGCGGTGCGGGCGGTGGCGCGGGCGTGCGCCGCCAACCCGGTGGCGGTGCTGGTCCCCTGTCATCGCGTGGTGCGCAGCGACGGCGCGCTCGGCGGCTATCGCTGGGGAATGGAGCGCAAGGAGAAGCTTCTCGCCTCGGAGGGAGCGCGAACTTAGCTCTCAGCTTTCAGCTCTCAGCTTTCAGCCACACCGGCGCCGCGCACGACTCCACCAGCAAACTCTACAACCCCTACTGCACCACCAAGGTCACCGTAGTGGAGCGGGACAAGGCGCCGGCATTGGCGTTGACGGTGATGGTGTGGCTGCGGGTTTGTGGCGTGGTCCTCGGCGGGCTGTAGCCGCAATTCACCAGCACGGCGAGTGACGCAAGTACCAGCAGCAGCAGTGCCGCGCGCGCGGCACCCCTGCCGCGGCGGCGGCGCAACCCGGAGCCAAGCACGAACAAGGCCCCCATGAGTGGCGCGAGCGCGAGATTGGCTGCCCATCGTCCCCGGGAGCGGACATTGGCTGCAGTTTGCAGGGGCACGACGACCGTCAATGTGACCTCGGTTGCGGCCGAGCCGGCGGGCAGAGTCTGCGGGCTGAGATTCACCAGCGAGCCGGCGGGCGCGCCGCTGGCTGACAGGGTAACGGCTCCGGGAAAAGTGCCGCAGTGCTCCGGGCCAACGGCCAGCCTGAAGGTGGCGGTGCCGCCCGGCGAGACCGCGGCGTAGACATTCGAGGTCTCTGCCATGGCGAGCGCCAGATCGGTGATCACCTGCTGCAAGGCGGTGCTGCCGGCGGAGAGGAATGTGCCGTCGCCGCCGTAGGTGGCGGTCAAGGAGTGGGTGCCGGCATCGAGGCTGGAAATGGCGAAGGTCGCGACGCCCGCGCTGAGTGTCGCCGAGCCCAGCAGCGTGGTTCCATCATGGAAGCTGACGGTGCCGGTCGGAGTTCCCGTGCCCGAGGAAACCGTGGCGGTGAGCACGACCGAACTCATGAGGAAGCCGGGATTGGCGGAGGAGGCCAGCGTGACCGCGGGCGCGGCGTTGATGCCCTGTCCGCTGGCCGCGACGGCGTGCGTGGCAGAGGTGAGATTGAGCGAGTTGTCGGTCACCACAATGGAATGGCTGAGACTGCCCACCGATTGCGGCGTGAAGTTGACCGAGACATTGCAGGTCTCGCCCACGGCCAGCGAGGTGGCAGCGGCGCACAGGCTGGCGCCGGCGGAGTTCTCGGAGAAGTCCGCGGAGTAATCCGGATTGCTAGCGAAAACCAGCGCCTGGGTGCCGAGGTTGGTGACGGTGACGGTCTTGGGGCTGTCGGTGCTGGTCGCGCCGAGGTTGGTATCGGCGAACGCCAGAGCGGAAGCGGCGGTGTCCACCTGGACCAGCCGGTTATTGGCCCAGTCGGCGACGATCAGGTTGCCGGCCGAGTCGGCGGTGACACCGAAGATGATGGTGCCGATGGCGAGACCGGGAGTCTGCACCACCGAAACGACGCCGGCACGGGTGACCTCGACGACGCGGCGGTGGCCGGAATCGGCAATGTAAAGATTGCCGGCGCCATCCACGGCTACCCCCTGGGGATTGGTGAGCGTGAAACCCGGCGTCGACACTGCCGTCGTCACGCCGGCGGGCGTGATCTTGAGGACGGCATTGCTGTTGCGGTCAGCAACGTAGATGTTTCCGCTGCCATCCACCGCCAGGCCGGTCAAGGTGGTACTGGAGAAGACATAGGAGCCGGTACTGACGACCGACGCGGCCAGCGAGGGAGTGACGCGCACGATCCGGCCCAAGCCGTAGTCGGCGATCCACAGGTTGCCGGCGGCATCGATGGCCAGGGCCGTGGGCAGGCTGATCGCTTGGCTCAGGCCAGAAACACTGAGTACCGTCGCAGTGCCTCCCACCGTGACCGAGACGATCCGGCTGTTGCTGTAGTCGGCGATGAACAGGTTACCGGCACCATCTACCGCAACTCCGGTAACTTCGCCGAGGGTGATCGCGCCGGTGCTGACCTGGGTGGCGCTGCTTCCGCCGGCGGGAATCTTGGTCACGGTGTTCGAGGTGTAGTTGCCGACATAAATGTTTCCCGCTCCGTCCATCGCCGACTGGAAGGGAGAAGAGAGCGACACGCTGCCGCTGCCGATCACGCTGGCGGCGCCGGGCGACAAGGACGTCAAGGGAGCATCGCCGGTACCGTACAGAGAGAGCATCGACAGCGGGCTATGGCTTTGGTCGTAGAAAACGACGGCGCCGCGGCGCAGTCCGGGTGCGGCAGGAAGAAACGTGATATCCACGGTGCAGGTGGTGTTGGTGGTGCCGTTGGCGCAAGTGGTGCCGGCGCCAGCGGTGAACTCGGTTGTCGCGGCTCCCAGCATGACGACCTGGACATCGCCGAGGGTGATGCCTCCCGAGATGGTGAAGGGCAAGGTGAGGGAAGCACCGGACGAAGCTTGCAGCTGCACATGGCCGAACCCAACCGCGGAGGTCATGGCGGTGATGACGCGGCTGTTGGCAGTATCGGCGATGTAGAGCGCGCCGGAGGAGCCGAGGGCCAGCGCGGCGGGTGAGCTGAGGGTGACTGAGCCGGTATTCAGGGCCGAGCCGGCGCCGCCGCTGGTGACGGACACGACACGGTTGTTGCCGCTGTCGGCGATGGAAAGATTCCCCGCAACATCCAGCGCAACGCCCAAGGGAGCGGCCAACGCCGTCACCAGGCCGGAGATGCTGAGGGCCGATGCCGCGCCTCCGGAAGTGATCTTCACGATGCGGTTGTTGCCCGAATCGGCCACGTAGACGTTGCGAGCGGTGTCGGTGGCAAGGCCGGCGGGCGCATTCAGCGCTGTGCCCAGGCCGGTGATGGTCCAGGCTGCCGCGGCGCCCCCTCCGGCAGGCAGTTTCACGATGCGGTTGTTGCCGGTGTCGGAGATGAACAGGTTGCCGGAGAAATCGGTGGCCACTCCCTGCGGCGAAGCCAGGGTTACGGCGCCCAGCGCGACCACGGTGGCGGTCTCGCCATTGACCTGCACAACGCGGTTATTTCCAGTGTCGGCAATGAAGAGGTTGCCGGAGTCGTCCAGGGCCAAGCCGGCAGGAGCGCTGAGCGCCGTGCTGAGCCCCGACAGGACGAGCGCCGAGGCGACGCCGGTGGAGGTCACCTTCACGATCTGGTTATGGGCGGTGTCGGCGATGAAGACATTGCCGTCGCTGTCCACTGCGATGCCGGCGGGCTGGTTCAGCCCGACCGAGCCGGTGCTCAATGGCGCGAAGACCCCGTTGAAGACCACCGTGGGCAGAACGCCGAATGACGGCGTGGCCGCCAGCAGCGCCATGCAGAAAACGGCGAACGCCAGGCGCGCGCAGCAAAGATGCGAGTTGGATCGAATGATAGCGCGAAGATTGGAAGCGATTGCGGTGCGACTCACACATTCCTCCGTCCGACCAGCCAGGGACACCGGCTGCCACGCTAGCACCGCAGTTCGCGATCGTTGCCGGGAATGCGGCTTGGAGAGAGGGTCGAGAATCGGAAATGGACCGGAGTCCCACAAAGGAACGACGGGAGCGGTGGCCGACACGCGGGCGGGTGAAGACGCCTATCGGCAGCTCAGGTAGAACGCTGACGGTGCAGGGGTCCCTCGACTCGGTCCTCCGCCGTCGCTCGGGATGACAAAGGCGTCAAAAGAAAAACGGGCGAGCAACTGCGCCCGCCCGGAGTGCAGGAATCAGGGTGGCAGTTACGCGAAGCGGATCTTCACGTTCTTGTGCTGCTCCAGGTGGATGCTGTCGACGAAGCGCACCTTGCCGGTGGAGCGGGTCATGATCAGCGACGAGGTGCGCACGCCTTCGCCGAAGAAGCGCACGCCGCGCATCAGGGCGCCGTCGGTCACGCCGGTGGCGGCGAAGATGAGTTGCTTGCCGGGCGCCAGCTCGTCGGCGGTATAGACCTTGTGCTTGTCCTTGATGCCCATTTTCGCGATGCGCTCTTCCAGTTGCGGCGTGTTAATCACCAGCCGGCCCAGCATGTAGCCATTCAGGCAGCGCATGGCGGCAGCGGTGAGCACACCCTCCGGCGCCCCGCCTGATCCCATGACCGCGTGCACGCCGGTGCCGATCACGGCCGCCGAGATTCCGGCCGACAGGTCGCCGTCGCTGATCAGCTTGATGCGCGCGCCCGCCTTGCGAATGTCGTTGATCAGCTTCTCGTGGCGCGGCCGGTCGAGCACGATGACCACCAGGTCGTCGACATCGCGTCCCAGGCGCTGCGCGATGTTCTTCAAGTTGTCGGCGACCGGGGCATCCATATCGACGGCGCCGTGGCAGGAGGGCCCCACCACGATCTTCTCCATGTAGCAATCGGGCGCGTTCAGCAGGCCGTTTTTTTCCGAAGCCGCCAGCACGGTGATAGCGCCGGGCGAGCCGGTGGCGCACAGGTTGGTCCCTTCCAGGGGATCGACGGCAATGTCGATCTCGGGCACGGGCTGGCCGTCGGGAAATTCGGCGCCGACTTTTTCGCCGATGTAGAGCATGGGCGCCTCGTCGCGCTCGCCCTCGCCGATCACGATGGTGCCCTTCATCGGGACAGTATCCATGGTCTGGCGCATCGCTTCGGTGGCAACGTGGTCGGAATACTTACGCTCGCACTGTCCCATGGTGTGGGCCGAGGCGATGGCGGCGTTTTCCACGACCCGCAGAAATTCCAGCGCCAGGTCACTCTCGATATTGACTCCGAATTGTTTGGCCGACTTGGTAGGTGTCTGGACAGAAGCCATGAATCTCTCCTAACGCGGCGATGAGTTCAGCTCTCCGGCGTTCGCGGTTGCCTGGGCCGAAGAAGGGGAATCATGCGCCTCCGTTCAAAGCTGCGTCAATAGCGCATTGCGGGAATAAATCCCGCCCGAAGCGGTTCTCCTCTGTGCAAAGCGAAAACGGTGGCGCCACCGGGATGTAAGCAGAGAGGAACACGGAGCATTTCGAACATTGGATCGGAGGATGAGATGAAAACCCTGAAGTCTATGGTTACGCGCGCCATCGTAGCGGCTGCCGTTGCCGCTGTGCTGTTCACCCTCAACGGCTTCGCCGAAGCCAGCATCGGAAATAACCATGGAACCCTGAAGATTGAAGCCCCTACTCAAGTCTCCGGCTACCTGCTGCAGCCGGGAGAGTACGAAGTGAGGGCGAAGAACACGGCCACCGGCGCGGTGATCGAGATCAGCCGCTGGACCTATGACCCCTATGCCGCCGAGGGGCTGCCGGTGTACACCAGCGAGGTTGTCGCCGAAGTGAGCGCGCTGCCCCAGCAGTCAAGTTCGGCCCCGGCCCATACTGGATTGCTGCTGGCCGGCGGAAACCGGGCGATCGGCCTGCAGATTCGCGGTGAGAACGTGGATTACCTGTTCTGAGCTTGCGGCGCACGCCCCGTTCTGGCCGGTTCGGGTGGGCGGGGCGTTCGCTCCATCGATGTAAAGGGACGATGACTGAAAACCGTTTTTCAGGCGGAGCGCCGGGACCGCTCGGCAATCAGGGACTTCAAACTCGCCACCAGCTCCGCCGCTCCTTCCGTGATCTCCACCTGGGCATCGCCGGTCCATTCGAAATCTGCCTCGCCGGCATGAAGCACGACCACCGGAATGCGCCAGCGTTCGCTGACATCGGCGGCAAAGAGCTGTTTTTCAGTGAAAGAAAAGGAATGGCCGACCACGACCGCGGCATATTCGTGGTTTTCCAGCAAGTCGAGCGCGCCGAAGGTGGTGCCCACCGAGGTCACATCGAAACCGGCACGCTCCAGCAGGGCATGGCGCGCTGCCAGCAGTCGATGGTTGCAACTCACGGACAGAACACGATAACGAATCAAATTGGCACCTCGCCAACCCGGCCGCAACTCGGCCCACATCTATCAACACCACGGTAAAAGCGGGGATGCGGAGGGGGCAAGTTACTAAAGGCATCGCAAACCGCGGCCAGTCGGCAGTCCTACACTGGTCTGGGACGGGCGGCGCAAACCCGCGCCCAGCAGGCGTTTAGAAGGCATCAATCCCGGTGATGCTGTTGCCGATGATCAGCGTGTGCACGTCGTGGGTGCCTTCGTAGGTCTTCACCGACTCCAGGTTCGCCATGTGGCGGAAGACCGGGTATTCGTCGGCGATGCCGTTGGCGCCGAGGATGTCGCGGGCCATGCGGGCGCACTCCAGCGCCATCCAGACGTTGTTCCGCTTGGCCATGGAGATGTGTTGCGGGCGAGCTTTCGCCTGGTCCTTCAGGCGGCCGACCTGCAGCGCCAGCAGTTGCGCCTTGGTGATTTCGCTGATCATCCACACCAGCTTTTCCTGCACCAGTTGGTGCCCGGCGATGGGCTGGTCGCGGAACTGCTTGCGGAATCCGGCATATTGTAGCGCCGTGTCGTAGCACGCCATGGCGGCGCCGATCGCGCCCCAGGCGATGCCATATCGCGCCTGGTTCAGGCACATGAGCGCAGACTTCAGACCGTCGCTTTTGGGCAGCAGGTTGCACGCGGGAATGCGGACGTCCTGCAATGACAGGCTGGAGGTCACGCTGGCGCGCAGCGACCACTTGCCGTGCACGTCGGCGGCGCGGAAGCCGGGACGGTCGGTTTCGACTACGAATCCGCGAATCTTGCCGTCTTCTTCTTCGTTCTTCGCCCACACCACCGCCACCTGCGCGATAGAACCGGAGGTGATCCACATCTTCTCGCCGTTGAGGACGTAGCTGTCGCCGTCGCGACGGGCGCGGGTGCGCATGGCCGACGGGTTGGAGCCGGCATCGGGTTCGGTGAGGCCGAAGCATCCAATGGCTTCGCCCTTCTGCAGCGCCGGCAGCCACTTGTTTTTCTGCTCCTCGCTGCCGAAGGTGTAGATGGGGTACATGACCAGCGCCGATTGCACGCTGGCGAAGCTGCGGATGCCGCTATCGCCGCGCTCCATTTCCTGCATCACGAGCCCGTATTCGACATTCGACATCTCGGCACAGCCGTAGCCCTTCAGGTTGGCGCCGAAGAAGCCGAGTTCGCCCATGGGCTTCACCAGTTCGCGCGGGAAACGGCCCTCGCGGTTGCATGGCTCGATGATGGGGATGAGGTTCTCTTCGATGAACTTGCGGGTGTTGTCGCGGACCAGGATTTCGTCCGGCGAGAGCAGGGAATCGAATTCGAGGAAGTCAACGCCGCGGAATTTGAGGGACATAGCTGTTAGCTCTTATACACAATCGGAGTCATTCCGAGCGCAGCGAGGAATCTGTAGTCGCCACCAGCGCTTACGGTGTTCACAACAGATCCCTCGCTTCGCTCGGGATGACACGACGTTGAGCTAAGAGCTAAAAGCTAACAGCTAAGAGCTAACGGCGCAACGCGCCGCTCACGCCGGTTGGCGCGTGTTCTCCTCGCGGCGCAGGTAGGCGTCGTTTTTCGCGAGCCAGTCCTGGCGCGGCGGATAGAAGACGTCCAGGTCCACCGTGTCTTCCATGGCCTGCGCCTTGTGCGGCATGTGCGGCGGGATGCAGAGCACCTCGCCGCCGTGGACGTCGATCACCCGGCCGTCAATCCAGAAGCGCAGCGTGCCCTCCAGGATGTAGGTGACCTGCTCGTTCTCGTGGCTGTGCTCGGGGACGACGACGCCCTTCTTGAGCAGCACGCGGGCGATCATCAGCTTCTCGCCGGTGATCATCTGCCGGTCCAGTTGCGGGTTCAGGTGCTCGAGTTCGACGTCGGACCACTTGGTGTATTTGAGGGGCATGGGAAATCACTCGCAAGAGTCTGTCAGTCTATCAGTCGGTCAGTCACTTCGCGACTGAGAGACTGACCGGCTGAGCGACGGCGCCGTAGTGTAAAATCAAGGCAGACCCGCAGAGCGCAATTATCCAGTATTCCCGCGCATCCGGAGAGAGTAAATGGCAAAAATCGCAAAGACGGCCGACCGCAAGAAGGTCATGGACACCACCAAGAGCACGGATTGCCCCAAGTGCGGCAAGCCCACGCGCATCGTCAAGCGGGTGAAGGACCGCGACCGCAACGTGCCGGGCGGGATCTACATCTCGTGCTCGGGCTGCGATTTCTACGAAAAGCTGTAGTCAGGGGGCTAGAGGTTAGCAGCTGGATTGG
The DNA here is from genome assembly GCA_963797035.1 of Terriglobia bacterium. Taxonomy (GTDB): domain Bacteria; phylum Acidobacteriota; class Terriglobia; order Terriglobales; family Acidobacteriaceae; genus JAIQGF01. The sequence goes on along the minus strand of CAWCOC010000010.1, from coordinate 503,701 downwards.
GCAGCCGAGGGCGGCCGCCCCTACGCGCCTGTGACCGGCGTCACATCGAGGATGTTTGAGAAGTTGCGAGAATGAAGGGGCTGGCAGCCGAAGGCTGAGAGCTGACAGCTTGGAAAACAATGTCTTCCTGGTTGCAGAACAAATTCGAGAAGAACTTCCTGATCAGCACGGTGGATTACGTCTTCAACTGGGCGCGGAAGTCGGCCATCTGGCCGATGACCTTCGGCCTGGCGTGCTGCGCCATCGAGATGATCGCCTCCTCCACCTCGCGCTTCGATATCGCGCGCTTCGGCAGCGAGGTCTTCCGTCCCAGCCCGCGGCAGAGCGACCTGATGATCGTCGCCGGCACCGTCACCCTGAAGATGGCGCCGGTGGTGAAGCGCATTTATGACCAGATGCCCGATCCCAAGTGGGTGATCTCTATGGGCGCCTGCTCCTCCGTGGGCGGCCCGTTCAATACCTACGCGGTGTTGCAGGGTGTGGACAAGATCGTGCCGGTGGATGTGTACGTGATCGGCTGCCCGCCGCGGCCGGAAAACCTGTTCTACGCGCTGCTCAAGCTGCAGGACAAAATCGACCAGATGTCGCTGGCCAAGAAACCCACCGAAGTGCGGCTCAGCGAGGCCGACGTGGAGAACTTCAAGCGCCAGGTGATGATCGCGCAGACATTGCAGCCGAAGTAGCTGTCAGCTCTCAGCTATCAGCTCTCAGCAAAAACAGCCCGGCCTTGAGCTGGGCTTTTGTTTGCCCTCTTCCCGTTCTGGCTACCATGCCCGGGCACCGCAGTTCGTGTAAGCTGATAGCTGATAGCTGAGCTCCCATGTGGACCCGAATCGCCGCTAAATCCGACCTGCCCGCCGAGGGTGAAGCCCGGGAATTCACGCTAGGCGACAAGACTGTCTGCGTCGCCAATGTTGACGGCGCCTACTCCGCCATGGACAACGTCTGTGTACACCGTGGCGGGCCGCTGGGGCAGGGCGTGGTGCTGGACGGCAAGATCGTCTGCCCCTGGCATGGTTGGATGTACGACCCCAAAACCGGCCAGGCTGACGTGAGCCCCGACGCGCGCGTCGCCGTCTATCCGCTGAAAGTGGAAGGCGAGGATGTGTTGGTGGAAATCCAGGGAAGTTAGAACGAAGAAGTCAGAAGTAAGATCCGCGTTGACGGTTATGTACAGGTTCTGAGTTCTTAGTTCTTACTTCTGCCTGCCGCTTTCGCCGCCATGGTAGAAAGGGCGTAGACGGCGAGGATGCTGAACGAACAGTTATAGACCGCCATCCAGGTCCAGACCCAGTTGCAGTTCGTTTTTTCCCAAAGGCTGCGCACCGGCGACTCCGCGAGTCGCACGCCCCAGTCAGTTGAACCCCTGCCCGCCACCGAAGTTCGTAAAGAATGGTAAAGGGCGGTCAGCTGCCAGCTATCAGCTCTCAGCTGTCAGCCTTCACCTGTTTAGCGGCTGGGAGCTGAGAGCTGACAGTCGACGCTTCTAATCCGCTGAAAACACGATAAATAAAGCTCTTGACTTGTATTGCAAATAGCAATATTAATATTGCGATTAGCAATATGAAGCTCGGCGAGAAAATCCGTTACCTGCGCGAGGTGGAGGGCACGCTCCACGGCCTGGGCCGCGCCATGACCCAGCAGGAGGTGGTCGACGCCATCCGCCGGCGCCTGCACCAGCCCATCAGCCAGTCCTATTTGTCGCAAATCGAAAGCGGGGCGCGCCCTCACCTCACCAACTCCAGCCGCATGTTGCTGGCCAAGTTCTTCAACGTGCACCCGGGATACCTGGTGGACGATCCCGAGGGCTACCACACCGAGCTGCTGTCGGACCTGCGCGCGGCCGAAGACAAGCTGGATCTCTGGCTGATCAATGGCGCCGAGCAGTTTCGCCGCGATCCGGAAGTATGCGAAGCGTTGCTGGCGGTGGCGCGCCATGACGATTCGCGCAGGTGCCTGATCCTGCTGGAGGCGATCCTAGAAACCCCGAATCTGGCGGAGCGATTGCTGCAGGTGCTGCGGCCGGAAGAAGTTCGACACGGGTCTGGGACCAGCGCCACACATGCCGGGAAGGAGACGCTATGAACTGGGCCAACGTTTACATGTTCTGTTTCCTGGTGGGATTCATCCTCAGCCTGCTGTCGTTCGTGATCGGGGCATGGCACATTCACCTGCCCGGGGTGCATCACGTGCACTTGCACACCCATCTCGGACACGGCGCGCATCTGCACCTGGACGCCAACGGAGCGGATGCGGGCGCTCCCGGGCTGCACGCCTCGCCATTTAACTTTTCGACCGCGATGGCGTTCCTGGCCTGGTTCGGGGGCGCGGGATATCTGCTGACCGCGTGGGGCAAAGTAGGAGCGCTGGCGGTGCTGGCGTTTTCCGCCATGGCGGGCGCCACCGGCGCGGCCATCGTCTTTGTCTTCCTCGCCAAGGTGCTGATGCACACCGACAGCACGCTGTACGACAGCGACTATCGCATGGACGGCGTGCTGGGGCGAGTTTGCAGCGGCATCCGCGAGGGCGGCACCGGGGAAATCATTTTTTCGCAGGAGGGCGTACGCCGCACCTGCGGCGCACGCAGCGAGGACGGCAAGGCGCTCGCTCGCGGCACGGAAGTGGTGATCACGCGCTATGAAAAAGGTATCGCCTACGTCCGGACTTGGGAAGAGATGACGAACGAAGCGGACGTGAGCGGGACGGCGGAGAAGAAATGAAAAAGCAAAGGCATTGAAGATTGTCGATTGCCGATTGTCGATTGAGTTTCGAGTTGTGAGATGCAAGCGAACGATTTCTTTGGCTAGCTGCTAGCCACTGCCTAGGAGACTGATATGCAAATCGCAATGGGAGTTTGGGTGATGGTGGGACTGGCGATCATGGCCGTGCTCTTCATCATTGGAGTGCTGACGCGGCTGTATCGCATTGCCGGGCCCAACGAGGCGCTGGTCATTACCGGGTTCCGCGGCCAGCAGGGAACGATTGTCAAAGCCGGCGGCCGGATCGTGTTTCCGCTGATCGAGCAGTGCCGCATCCTGTCGCTGGAGCTGATGTCGTTCGACGTGGCGCCGCAGCAGGACCTGTACACCAAGCAGGGCGTGGCGGTCACCGTCGAGGCGGTGGCGCAGATCAAGGTGAAGTCCGATCCTGAGTCCATCCGCACCGCCGCCGAGCAGTTCCTCAACAAGACGCCGCAAATCCGCGAGGGTTTGATCCGGCTGGTGATGGAAGGCCACCTGCGCGGCATCATCGGGCAGCTCACGGTGGAAGAGATCGTGAAGCAGCCGGAGATGGTGGCCGAGCGCATGCGCTCCACCTGCGCCGACGACATGAACAAGATGGGCCTGGAGGTGATTTCCTTCACCATCAAGGAAGTGAAGGACAAGAACGACTACATCGCCAACATGGGGCGGCCCGACATCGCGCGCATCAAGCGCGACGCCGATATCGCCGCCGCCGAAGCCGAGCGCGACACCGCGATCAAGCGCGCCGTGGCCAAGCGCGAAGCCTCGGTGGCCGAAGCGCAGGCCGACCAGGAGCGCGTGCTGGCGCAGACGCTGTCGCAAGCCAAGCAGGCGGAGGCGACGCGCGACCTGAACATCAAGCAGGCGCAATACCTGGAAGTGAGCAAGAAGCAGCAGGCCCAGGCCGACAAGTCGTACGAGATTCAGACGCAGATCATGCAGCAACAGGTCGTGGCCGAGACCGTGAAGATCCAGCAGGTGGAGAAGGAGCAGCAGGTCAAGGTACAGGAAGCGGAGATTTTGCGCCGAGAGAAAGAGCTGATCGCGACCGTGCTCAAGCAGGCGGAGATCGAGCGGCAGCGCATCGAAACGTTGGCTGCCGCCGAGAAATCACGCCTCACGGTAGAGGCCGACGGCCGTGCGGCTTCCATCCGCGCGCAAGGCGAGGCCGAAGCCGACATCATCTTCAAGAAAGGTGACGCCGAGGCGCGGGCGATGAACGTGAAGGCCGAGGCCTACCAGGAATACAACCAGGCGGCGGTGATCGACAAGCTGCTCACCGGGCTGCCCGACATCGTGCGCGCCCTGTCGGCGCCGCTGGCGAACGTGGACAAGATCACCATCGTCAGCACCGGCAACGGCGATTCCGCCGGCATGAACAAGATCACCGGCGACATCGCACAAATGGCGGCGCAGGTGCCGGCGCTGTTCGAGACGCTGAGCGGCATGAAGATGTCGGAGCTGCTTGGCAAGGTGCGGCTGATCGGCGATAAGGGCCCGCGGCCCGATACGCCGGTCGACGACAAGAGCAAAGGCGCCGGAGCAGGGAACTAGTCACGTAGCCCCGGCCGCCTTCGGCCGGGGCCGGTGGGACGGAATTAAGGAGTTGCGCATTATGGAAAGAACTTACTTTTTGGTCGCAGGAATCCTGATCGGAGCGGCGATGGGCATGCTGACCGGACACATCGCAGTATGGATTTGTGCGGGATTGGCCATGGGAGCGGTGCTGACCGTCGCCGCCCGCCGCCGTGGCAAGAGTCCGGTCCAACCGCAGCAGCTGAAGGCTGATAGCTGAGAGCTCAAGGAGTTCGTTATGGCATTACTGGAACGAGTTTCGACCTTGGTCCGCGCCAATCTGAACGATCTGATTGATAAGGCGGAAGACCCCGAGAAGATGATCAAACAGATCATCCTCGACATGCAAAACCAGCTTCTCCAGGTGAAGACGCAGGTGGCCATTGCCATCGCCGACCAGCACCTGCTGGAGAAAAAGCAGAAAGAGAACCACGATGCCGCGTCCGAGTGGGTGCGCAAGGCGGAGATGGCGGTGGACAAGAAGCAGGACGATTTGGCGCGGGTTGCCCTGGAGCGCTCCATCAGCTACAAGGAGCTGGCGGAGAGCTTTACCCAGCAGGTGGCCGACCAGAAAGCGCAGGTCGAAAGCCTGAAGACGGCGCTCAGCAAGCTGGAGCAGAAATTGGCCGAGGCGCAGAACAAGTGCGACCTGCTGATCGCGAAGCATCGCCGGGCGCGCGCCCTGGGCAAGGCCAGCGACGCTCGCTCCAGCATCGACGACAGCTCCAAGGCCGCCGGCTTTGATCGCATGAAGCGCAAGGTCACGCATGAGGAGGCGGTCAGCCAGGCCAAGTCCGAGCTCGCCGGCGACAACGTCGACGACCGCTTCGCCGCCATGGAAAAGGAAGACGCCATCGAAAAGCTGCTGGCGGAAATCAAGAGCAAGCGCAGCGCGGGGACGCAGGCGGCAAGCTAGGCGCAAGGCGCAAAGTGTAAGGCCAGGCTGAAGACGGTCTTATGCTCCGCTGGCTTCGCCCTTGCTGAGCAGCGGCGGCTCCGACAATTCCAGTTGCTCGGGCACTTCCTCGCCGCTGATGGCGCTCACCCGCTTGGTGTAGGTCTTCAGGTGCTTGGCGGCGGTTTCGTATGCCTTTTGCGCCTTCTCCAGGCTGTGTCCGAGGCTTTCGAACTGGACCTGGAAAAATCCCAGCGAGCGCTGCGCCTTGGCGATCTCGACCCGGGTTTCCTCGAAGCGCGCGGCCACCTCGTACCATTTGTGGGCCAGCGCAATGGTTTTCACGGTCATCAGCAGGGTGTTCGGGGAAACGGGAAAGACCTTGAGATTGCTCAGCGTGGCCATGGCATCGGTGTTGCGGATGGCTTCCATATACAGGGTTTCGCTGGGCAGGTACATGAGCGCCACGTCCATGGTGCCGTGCTCGGGATCGATGTAGCCGGCAATGCTCTTGGCCTGCGCGGTCAGCACGCGGACCAGCTGCGTGCGAGCTTCCTCCAACTGGCGCTCGTCGCTGGTTTCAAACAGCGGCAGGACCTGCTCGCGCGGGAACTTGGCGTCGATGGGAAGAATGCGCTCCGGGAACTTGATGACGGCGTCCACGCGCCCGCCGGCGAGGGAGTATTGCAGTTCGTACATGTGCGCCGGAAGGAAGTCCTCCAGCAGGCGCTCCAGGCTGGCCTCGCCGAAGGCGCCGCGCAGGTGCGGCAGCTTGAGCAGGTTGTTGAGGTCGTTGATGGAGTTGCCGATCGTCCCGACCTGGCGCAACTGCTCTTCCGCGGCCTTCAGATGCTGCTGAACTTTTTCAAACTGTTCGAAGCCTTCCTTCATGTTCTCGGTGAGCTTTTGTTGCACCTGTCCGCTGATCTCCATCAGCTTGTGGTCCACCTGCCCGCGAATGGCTTCCAGCTTCTGCTCGGTGCGCTGGTTCAGCCCATCAAACTCGGTTTTCAGTTGAGCCGTGGTCGTGGCCAGCGAGGTGGTCAACTCGGTGCGCGCCTGGGCCAGCGCCGCAGTCTGCTCGCGGCGGCCGGTGACCAGGTGCTGTTCCACCGTGCCGTGGATCTCCTTGAAGCCGGCGGTGAGGCGGTCGGCGACCTCCTGGCGCAGGTCGCCCTTGGTTTTTTCCAGGCGCTGGGCCATATCGGCGGCGGACTTGGCGAAGCTCTGTCCCAGGCCGCGTTCCAGGGAGAGCATGTCGTTGCCCAGCCTGGTGACGGCGGCGGAGGAGTCGGAGGAAGCTGCGCCACGCCGCCACAGCACAACGAGAAGCACCAGCGCGGCCAGGTTGAAAACGAGGATCAGCGGGAGTAACGAGGTCATCCGGTTCCGTGTTCGATTGGGGGTGCCTGATTGTAGGACGAGCGTCGGCGGAGCAGAAGCAATTTCTTCAATCCGCGCTTCTCATCCGGCAATTCTTTTTTTCTTTATGGCGTTGGTACTTACAAGAAGACCATCACCACCCACCAGGTGCCGGCCGGGTACTGCTCGTTGCCGGCGAAGCAGGCGCCCACGCCGATGCGCTTGACGTTGGGATCGTGGGCCATTTTCACTCCGTTGTTCGGCAGGCGCGAAGGCTCAAACTCGTTGTAAACCACGGCGGCCTCGACGTCGGGCAAAGCCAAGGGCGCGCGCGAATCGAGGCGTCCGCTTTTGCCCATCGAGCAGGCCATGCGGCGCAACTGCGGAAGGCGCACCACCTGGGCGGGCGGAAGATGGGCGTGCTTGCGCTCGCGCAGCCAGGCGGCGAGGATGGCGTCTTCGGCCTCATCGACGGAATATTCCTCGAGACGATGGGCGAAGTCCTGCGTCACCCAGTAGACCTCGCCGCGACGCACCACGCCGAGGCCGACGGTGTTGAAGTTGGGGCCGAGAATATTGGCACGATGGGGCGGGGATTTCATCAGGCCGTCGTGGGCCGCCTGGACGGAGTAGTCGTAGGCGACGTTCTCCCCGTCGTTGTTGAAGCGCAGATTGGTGGCGGCCAGGCGCTTGGAGAGCACCGGTTCGCCCGGAAGTTGGTGCGACAACTCACCGGCCTGCGCCATCAACTGCGAGTGGGCGCGCGCCGCCTGGGTAAGGCGGTCGTCGACCTTCAGGCTGGGCAGACCGGCGCGGGCGCGCTCCAGGTTGAGCAATTTCACCAATTGTTGTTCCGCCGCTGAGTCGTATTGCTGGGCTAGGGCGAGACTTGAGAGCAGCAGGCAGGCGAGGAGAAGTTTCGAGATGGTCTTGCTCATGGCTGTGAGATGAGTCCGGCGCGCGCGAGGTCGAAAATTGAAGTCCGATCATTGACAGGAGGCCGCCCCCCCTGGTCGATCTTTTAGAATCAAGATTTAGGAAGAAATCTTCTGCAGAATATTCCGCTCGTGGGACTTACACGTAAAATATTGAAAAATAAGGACATAAAAAGCGATTGAGCCGCCCATAGGTCGGCGGCTCAAGGCAGACACGCATTGTGTGCCCGAGAGGATTTAGCGCGAGCGGTTTCGCAATCCCCACCCTAGCAAACCCGGCTAGGGCGGGCTGTTATCGCTCGTCACCCGGCGGAACAAGCCGCAATGGTAGTTGCGACTTAGTTTCGAGCGCAACTCTTCTCACAAGGGCGAGTGATTTGCCGCTGACCTCTACCACATTCAAGCCGTAGCGGAACTTGATCTCGAACTGGCCTCCGTCCCTGTATGTCGCTGAGTAAGATTCATCACCGATGTTGAGCCTCGTCACGGTCCAGCCTGCGGCCACCCGTCTGTCTCGCTGCGGAGCTAGTGAGAGCGCGGCGTCCGCACGAGTGTTCACTTGGAAGATTTTGAGGTCGATGAATTCTCGTTTTCCTATCACGGTTTCGAGCTCGCATAAACTGACGAGCACTGGTCTTTCACTTTGAGCTGGGCTTGGCGGTCTGTTCAGAATTCCGTTTTGGCAGTGCCAACCTGGCGCTGCGGGTTGGATTCGGTTGTTTTCGATCAAGAACATCGGCCGCACTTGGCCAGTCGTGTGGATCGCAGACAGTACCAGGACAATGATGGCGAGAATCGCAGAAAGACGCGGCATCGGCAACCAAAGTACGCCTGATTCCTAGTCGTTTGACGATAAATCGCCTTCCCGTAAGTTACGGGTTGTACGGCTATTGTCCGAGAGTGTACGGCTCAAACCTTGTCCCGCTTGGCTCGTTGTGCTCATTGAAGTTAGGAATCAATAACTTACGTGTTTGCAACAGGTGTAAGAGTTCCTACGGGACTCTTTCCTCATTGTTATGCAGGTAGCCCAGGACTGGCGACCTGGGCTACCTGCGTTCGTCCCTGCGGGACTCGGGAGCAGTTTAGGCGCACTTGTAGTGTCGTTCCTTCGGGGCTTCGAAGCAACATCGTGGGGCGATTACTTGACCTGCAAGGTTTCGAGATAGTCGACGAGTTTTCTGACTCGCGCCTCGGCCGCTGTCTGGTCCTGCCGGTCGGTCGAGCGAAATGCAGGGCCCCACATCGGCATGTCTTTGGAACCGTGGGCCGCCATGGAACCGCCGTGCACGATGATTTGATACACGCGGGTCTTGGGGAACAGGCCATGATTTTTCCTGGCGAGCGTGGTGAGATCGGGTGGAGGCACTTTTAACGCAGCCGCAGCGGGGCCGTTGCCTTTGGCATCTTTGCCGTGGCAGGCGGCGCAGGACGCTACATAGTCGGCGCTGGCGGACGGTGGAGGGGTGGGCGGTTGATCCTTCAACGACTGCCAGGCTGCAGCAGTACTCAGAAGAACTACGGTTGCGAGTGCGATGCGCGAAAGCACGATGCTCTCCCGAGGGAATTGTAATGCAGAGCTTAATGAGTCGGTCCGCTGCTGATCTCCCTTGGTGGGATGTGCAGCGGCCCAGGGGGATCATCGCATGTAATTTGCCTCGACAGGAATCGATATCGGCAGGAACAGCGGCCTTGTCAAGAAGAGGATGAAGAACACTCAGCCACGGAGTTCCGGGAGGATGCGGAGAAACACGAGGAGCGTGAGAGGCGATCTGCCCTCCAACCAATCTCCCGGTCTCCGGTGGCTGAGTTGTTGCGAGCGGCGGAAGCTCCGTCGCCGTGGTGGACGATCAACCCTGCTTCGGCCCTTGGGTCCCGGCACGCCGCAAGATCCGAACAGCTTTCCCAGGCCGTTGGAGGGGGCGTGCAGCGATCGGCTAGAAGCTAAGCAGGGCCGCGCAGGCCAGCAGCCAAATGGCAAATCCCGCGACGTTCAGTGCCAGACGGATGCCGGTATTGTCGATGATCCAGTTGTACTTGGCGTCCATAACTTCCTCCGATCCTGTTGCCTTGGACGGGGGATGGCGGCTTTCGTTAGCAGGTCATCCATCCCATCTGGGTATAAGTACGGAAGGCGAGGGAGGAAGGTTCCGTGAACGATGGAAAATTGAAGAATGAAGATTGCAGATTCAGAGGAGTGAAGAATGCGACTCCCCGGGGCGACGACGGGCGCAACTCGTCTCGAAGGGATAAAATACGTCGCCGTGGGGAATTCCGGTTCCGGGTTCGGGACCAATCGAGGAGTCCAATGACAAAGATATTGTTGGCCGTGGTTTGTCTGTTGTCGTCGGCAGCGGTTGCAGGCGGCGGGAAATATCAGCCGCTGAACATCAAGCCAGGGCAGTGGGAGGTCACCGAGTCCTACTCGATTGCCGGCCTTCCCGAAGGGGGCAGGGCGCACAACGTTACCTACAAGAACTGCATTAGCAGCAAAGATCTGAATTCCAACCCGTTTAGCGATCCCGACCAGAAGTGCGCCTGGTACGTGATGAACTCCAGCGACAGCGACATGGAGGTGAAGGCAACGGAATGCTCGATTGATCCGAGACAAGGAATGAAGGCGAACGTCCACCTGAAGCTGCACGTCGTGGATTCCGAGCACGTCAAGGGAGCAGGGGACTGGGCAACGAGCTTCAACGGACAACCGGTGACCGGCAGTGCCACGGGAAGCGGTCGATGGCTGGGCGCGAAATGCTCGGGTGAGTAGGAAGATTGAAGAATGAAGAATGAAGATTGAAAATTGAAGATCGAAGAATGAAGAATGAAGATTGAATCGGCGATTGTGAAATTCTAAAAACCTGGAGATCAGGCGCCGGGAGCGGTGACCTCCGCCTTGCGGGCGTAGTGCGATTCCACGTAGGTGTTGAGGATGCGGATGAACTCCTCGACAATGTGATCGCCGCGCAAAGTAGTGGCGAGCTTGCCGTCGACAAAGACGGGAGCGACAGGCTCCTCGAAGGTGCCGGGCAGAGAGATGCCGATGCTGGCGTGCTTGGATTCGCCCGGCCCGTTCACCACGCACCCCATGACCGCCAAGGTCATCTCCTCGACACCCTCGTAGCGCTGCTTCCACTCCGGCATCTGGCGGCGGACGTAAGTTTGAATGTCGTCGGCCATTTCCTGGAAAAACGTGCTGGTGGTGCGCCCGCATCCGGGGCAGGCGGTGACTTGCGGCAGGAAGCTGCGGATGCCGAGCGATTGCAGGATCTGCTGCGCGACCATCACTTCCTCGGTGCGGTCGCCGTTGGGCGCGGGGGTAAGCGAGACGCGGATGGTGTCGCCGATGCCCTCCTGCAGGAGCACGCCGATGCCGGCAGTGGAAGCGACCACGCCCTTGGTGCCCATGCCGGCCTCGGTGAGGCCGAGGTGCAGCGGATAGTCGCAGCGGGCGGCGAGGCCGCGATAGACGTCGATGAGGTCCTGCACGCCGCTGACCTTGGCGCTGAGGATGACCTGGTCGCGGCGCAGGCCATATTTTTCCGCCAGCGCGGCGGAGTTGAGCGCGCTGACGATCATGGCTTCCATGGTGACGTCGCGGGCTTCTCTCGGCTCGGGGAGGCGCGAATTTTCGTCCATCATGCGGGTGAGCAGCGCCTGGTCGAGCGAACCCCAATTCACGCCGATGCGCACCGGTTTCTGGTTGGCGACGGCGACCTCGACCATGGTGCGGAAGTTGTCGTCGTCCTTGCGGCCGACGCTGACGTTGCCGGGATTGATGCGGTACTTGGCGAGGGCGCGGGCGCAGGCGGGATACTTCTTGAGCAGGAGATGGCCGTTGTAGTGGAAGTCGCCGATGATGGGGACCGAGACGCCGCGGCGGTCGAGCAGATCGAGGATGCGAGGAACGGCTTCGGCGGCGGCGTCGTTGTTGACCGTGACCCGGACCAGTTCGGAGCCGGCGCGCGCCAGGGCTTCGACCTGCTGCGCGGTAGAGAGCGCGTCGGCGGTGTCGGTGTTGGTCATGGATTGCACGACGACCGGGGCGTCGGAGCCGACACGGACGCCGGCGATGTCGACGGTCACAGCTTTACGGCGGTGGATTTGGGCCATCGTTTTCAGTTTACAGTTATCGGTTGTCGGTTGTCAGCCGCGGAGAATCAATAGCCGACGGTCGATGGCAGATGGCAAATAGCGAAGCCGCGGGCGAGGGCGCCCGCGGCAGCGGCGATTTCGGGCAAAGATAGTGCAACCCCGGCGAGGGCGCCGGGGCCTACCAGTTAAAAAAGCAATTAGCAATTAGCGATTAGCAATCAGCAATCAAAGTAGCAATTAGCGGTCAGCGATCAATCAGCAATTGGCAATTAGTGATTTGCAGTGAGCCGTTCGCCTTTCGCATGTCATGGCAGGCGCTGCAGGCTGGGGATGGTCTTGGCCAGGTCGTTGTAGATGACGATCACCGCGAACAGGACCAGCAGCACGAACGCGAGCTGGTAAATCCGCTCTTTCAATCGCAGGCTGATATCGCGCCGGCGGACGCCCTCGATGGCCAGGAACAGGATCATGCCGCCATCGAGGATGGGGAACGGGAACAGGTTGAAGATCGCCAGGTTGAGGCTGATGGCGGCCATCAGTTGCAGCAGCGGGGTCCAGCCTTCCTGCCGCGCGGCTTCGCCGGAGGCTTGCGCGATTCCGATGGGGCTGGAGAACTGCTTCACCGAGACCTTGCGCTGCACCATCTTCTCCACCAGTTCGATGATGAGGAAGGAATTCTTCTTGTTCTGCTCCAGCGATTTGGCGAACGCCTTGCCGAAGGGCAGCTTCTCGGCGCGGGTGGGCTCGACGGCCTGGAATCCGAGGCGATAACGCTTGCTCCCCTGCACGTCGGAGAGCACCGGAGTGATGTTCAAGTTCAGCTCCGTGCCCTTGCGCAAGACGCCCACGGTGACGGGCTTGTCCTTGTTGGCCTCAAGCGCGGCGAGCAAGGCCTCGATGGAGCGCACCGGCTTGCCGCCGATGGAGTTCACGATGTCGCCCGGCTGCATGCCGGCCTGGGCAGCGGGCATGGAATCATCGAGCTTGCCGACCTGGATGGGGCGGTTGGGGATGAGCCCGATTTCACCGATTTCGCTTGGACCGACAGCCTTGGGAACGATTTGCTTTTGGGTGATGACATTGCCGCGCTGCACGGCGATGTCCAGCGGGTGACCGGGGCTGAGCATCGCCTTGAGCAGGACATCTTCCCAAGTGGGGTTCTGCTGGCCGTCGACGCGGACGATGCGGTCGCCCTGCTGAATGCCGATCTTGTCGGCCGGCGAGCCGGGCGCGACAAAGCCGATTTCGGCAGGTTGCTCCAGGTACACCGGTTGCTCATAGCGGACCATGAACACGCCGGTCAGCAATCCGACGGCGAGCACGACGTTGGCGAAGGGTCCGGCGAAGGCAATGAAGAAGCGCTGCCATCGCGGCTTGGAGGGGAACTCGCGCGGGTCGCCGGTGTGGGCCTCGAGCGGGTTCTCGCCCGACATTTTGACGTAGCCGCCGAAGGGCAGCGCGTTCACGCGATAGTCGGTCTCACCGTGCTTGAAACCGAAGAGCCGCTTGCCGAAGCCGATAGCGAACTGTTCTACCCGGACGTCAAACAATTTCGCGGCGGCAAAGTGTCCGAACTCGTGGACGATGATCATGACCCCGAGCACGACGGCCACTGCCGCCAGGTCGACAAAGAAATTTTCCATCAAGCGGTAAGGAGTCCTTTAGCTAGCGTACTTGCGCAGAATGTGGAGTTGGACTGCCGCTCCCAATTTTATCGCAAGCTACCCGGCGCGCCTCAGCATCCGCGGCCAGTACCTGAGTAATAGATTCAGGATGGGAGTCGGCAGTTTCACGAAGTGTGCTTTCGATGACGCGGGGGATGTCGGGAAAGCTGATCTTGCGGTCGAGAAAGGCGGCCACCGCGACCTCGTCGGCGGCGTTGAGGGCGATGGTCTTGGTTCCACCGGCCTCGGCGGCCTGGTACGCCAGGCGGAGGCACGGGAAGCGCTCCAGGTCAGGCGGGCTGAAATCCAGCCGGCGGAGTTCCTGGACGGGGAGGCGCAAATCGGAGCCGATGCGGTCCGGGTAGGTGAGCGCGTACAGGATGGGCAGACGCATGTCAGCAATCGAGAGTTGCGCCAGCAGGCTGCCGTCGAGGAATTCGACCAGCGAATGAATGGTGGATTGGGGGTGCACGATGACGCCGATGCGGCTCGGCGGCAGGCCAAAGAGGCGGCAAGCCTCGATGACCTCGAATCCTTTGTTCATCAGGGTGGCGGAATCGATGGTGATGCGCGGCCCCATTTTCCAGGTGGGATGATTGAGCGCCTGCTCGGGCGTGATGGCGTCGAATTCGGATGAGGGGGTATTCAGGAACGGCCCGCCCGAGGCGGTGAGCCAGATGCGCTCCACCTCCTGCGTACGCCCGCCGCGCATGCACTGGTGAACCGCGTTATGTTCGCTGTCGATGGGGAGCAGCGGCTTGCCCTGCCGCTTGGCCTCGGCGGTGATCAATTCACCGGCAACGACGAGGGATTCCTTGTTTGCCAGGCCCAGGGTTTTGCCCGCCCGCACCGCTTCATAAGTGGCTTCCAGTCCGGCGACGCCGACGATGGCGCTGACCACGAACTCAGCCTCGGGGTGGGTGGCGACGGCCACATTGCCGGCGGGTCCGTGCACGACTTCGACGCCCTCCAGTCCGGACATCTCCAGTCCTTCGCGGATGGAGTGCGCGTCTTCTTCGTTGGCGATTGATACCAGCTTCGGCTTGTAGCGGAGCGCCTGGCGGAAGAGGGCGTCGGCGTCGTGACCGGCGGCGAGCGCGGCCACGGAAAAACGCTCAGGGTAGGCGCTGACCAGCGCCAGCGTGCTGCGTCCGATGGAACCGGTGGACCCGAGGATGGCGATGGTTTTCATTGAATGGCGATCGGCAGTTGGTGATTGGTCAATGAAATCGGCTACGTCTTGTCCGTATCTTACAACCGAGTGATGCGGTCTTCGTGAATCTGCGCAATGTGCAACAAACGAGCGGTGCCCTCTGCGATTTCGCCGACGTATCCGGTCAGCGAGCCGAGCTGTTTCTCCAGGCTGCGAACGTCCGAGGTGAGCAGCTCTAGGCTCTGGGTGAGAGCCTCATGTCTTTCAGTCAGCCGTTCTAAGCGTTCGTCTATCTTCAAGAGCGTCTCCGCAGATACTTAGACGAGTTTGACTGCATGTACGCTTCAGCAGGTTAGGACAAAGATGAGCTGAACCACAAGATTACCGCTGCTAACTCAGGACCCTGAAAGCTGCATAGTACCAGAGCACCGGGGCGGCGAAGAGCAGGGCGTCGATGCGGTCCAGCATCCCGCCGTGCCCGGGGAGGATGGCGCCGGAGTCCTTCACGCCGGCGCCACGCTTGATGAGGGATTCGGCCAAGTCGCCGATCTGCGCGGCGACGTTGATGACCGCCGAGAGCGCGGCGAAATGCCAGAGCGGCGGGATTTGCGGCGGCAAGTACGCCTGGGCGCGGGTCAGCAGGCCGATGGAAATCAGCCCGCTGCTGATCTGGCGCGAGTAAGCAAAGACCAGCGTTCCGCAGACGATGGCGCCGAGGAAGGAGCCTAAGGTCCCTTCCCAAGTTTTTCCGGGGCTGATGCGCGGCGCCAGCTTGTGGCGGCCGAGCGCGCGACCGGTGTAGTAGGCCACGGTGTCGCCCATCCAGACGACAATGAGCACGTAGAGGATGAGGAATGCGCCCGAGCCTTGCTGGCGTAACTGTACGAGCATGGCCAAGGGTGCCGCGATGTAAAGAAAGCCGAAGGTTGCGGCCGCCGCGGCAGGGAAGCCGGTGGCTAGGGGTTCGCGGCGCATGGCCAGCGCGAGAAACAGGAAGGCGACGGCCACCACGGCAAGCCCGAGACCAAACAACATCTGCGAGGTGGCGACCAGGTAATCGCTGCCCGTCTGCAAAGCCAGCGCCGCAAAAGCGAGGATGGTGACGACATACAGTGGCGCGCGAAAGGGTTCGACGTTGTAGTGGCGCACCAGGGTGATGTACTCGCGCAGGGTAAGCACGGCGATGGCGGCAACCACCGCGGCCAGCAGGGGCACCGGCGCGCGAAGCACAAGGAGGAGAACGATCGGGATGAGAACGGCCGCGGTGGCGACGCGCTTCATTTACCGGGATGGCTCCCGTTGCTCCCGTTGCCATTGCTCAGGCCGCCATAGCGGCGCTCGCGCTTCTGATATTCGGCGATGGCTTCCAGCAAGTGCGCGCCGCGGAACTCCGGCCAGAGGGTGTTGGTCACGTAAATTTCGGCGTAGGCCACCTGCCAGAGGAGGAAATTGCTGAGGCGCATTTCTCCGCTGGTGCGGATGACGAAATCGAGTTCCGGCAGATTGCGGGTGTAAAGATGGCGGGCGACGAGTTCCTCGTTGAACTCCAGGTGCGCCAGCCCGCCGTTGTGGGCGGCGGCGTGGGCGATGGCCTGGAAGGCATCGACCAGCTCCAGGCGGGCGCTGTAATTCAGCGCCAGGGTGAGCCGCAGGCCGGTGTTGCCGGCGGTCTCGCAGCGCGCCCAGTTCATCCGCTCCTGCACCTCCGGGGGAAGCTCGTGCTGCCGCCCGATGTAGTCGAGCCGGACATTGTTCTTCTGCAGGGTGGGCAATTCCTGTTTCAAGTACTGGCGCAGCAGGCGCATGAGGAACCCGACCTCGGTGCGCGGCCGGCGCTGCCAGTTTTCCGTGGAAAAGGCGTACAGGGTGAGGGACTGGATGCCGACGCGGGCCGCGGTTTCCACCGTGGAGCGCACCGCTTCCACGCCGGCGCGATGGCCGGCAATGCGGGGCAGGTGGCGCTGGCGGGCCCAGCGTCCATTGCCGTCCATGATGATGGCGATATGCTGCGGCAGCCGGTGCGGATCGAGCTGGCGATAGATTTCGGTTTCCTTCCGGTTGAGTCCGGAGGGCACACTAACTTCCAAGGGCAACCTCGACAGAAGGGAACTGGAGTACGCGGCACGGGCCTCGTGCCCTGGTCATTGTACCGCCTGCCGACATCCCATGTAAGCCGAAGCGATGCCGATGCAAAGAACAACGCCGGAGCGCGCGGGCTCCGGCGGAACAAGGCAGGGAGAACCGGTTTACGAGGTGCGCCGGATGCGGGTGGTCATGTCGCGCATTTGCGACATCACGCTCTGCCATTGCATGCCGTTCAGCTTGGCAAGGAAGGGCACCAGCTCGGCGATAAACTCGTCATTCATCAGCTCGCGGATTTCCTCGTCGTGACCGCAGCCCACGATGAGGTCGGGGACGGTGACGTTGAGGGCGCGGGCCAGCCGCTCCAGCGAGGATAGCGTGGGGGTGGCCTTCTCGTTTTCAATCTTGGAGACGTAGGTGCGCGGCACGCTCATGCGCAGGGCGAGTTGCCGCTGGCTGAGACCGCTGCGCAGGCGCAGGTTGCGGATGGCCAGCGCCACCTGGATGCCATGGCGGTGCATCGCCGGGGGCTGCGGCTGCGGTTCGGGCTGGGCCAGGACGGGCTCGGGCTCCTCCTGGTCGAGCGACATTTTGCATCGCCGGCAATTATTGTTGTTGGTACGGAACTGGACGAGCTGGCAGCGATCGCATCTCACCACGTCCCTTGAATCTACAGGAGCTAGAGTTGTGGCCATCAGGTTGTGGAAGATGCCAGAGCGGGCATCCTTACCGGCTGGGCGCTTTTGTCAAGCACCAAGCTTGGTGCACAATGTGCGGCAAGTGTTAAGGTGTGTCAAGAGCTATTTGGGGTGATTCCGCAAGATATCCTGTGGAAATCCCAAAGCAGGCCAAAGAGAACCAAAAAGAATGGGCGAATCGAGGGAGAAAGCCGTGTATAGCCGTGAGAGGGCGGGATGTTGACTAAGTGGGTTCGGAGGGGGAAAGAAAATAGGGGCGCTTATTCTCGGGTATGAGGCGAAAGAAAAGCGCAAAGGGACGCTAAAACGATTTATCGCCAACCATGATAGATCGCCCTTGCTTTAGCGGGTGTAAACTGCCGGCTGTGAAGCGTTTCGCTCTCATCTGCTTGGTCATGTGCGTTTGCGCGTATCGAGTTCCCGTGGCGCAGCCCTCCAAAACTCCGCAATCCGCAAAATGGCGGAGTCTTGGTCAAGCTGGCTGATCCGGTTTATCCGCGTATTGCACAACAGGCGCGAATCACGGGGACAGTAAACGTTCACCTGAGGATTCGGGAGAACGGCACCGTTGAATCCGCAATCGTTATTGCTGGTCATCCGATGCTAAGGTATGCCGCGCTACAAAGCGCCAAACAGTCGCAGTATGAGTGCCAGCAATGCAGCGGTGAGCCGACCAGCTATGATCTCACGTATGTCTTTACGCTCACTGACCCCGATTTAACGAAGGACTGCGCGAAATGGGATTACAGTGGCCGCACGTCATCGCACCTAGACGCCGGTAAACATCGCGTGGCGGTATCTCGCGATGGCGCTGTCGACGTGCGATCCGGCAGTGAGTATTCGGAAGGTTCGCTCGCCAAAGTGCCTCTACCTGTGGCGTTGTGGAGTCCGAGAAGTTGAAGCCCATTGACCGCATCAACGAGTGATAACAGCCCTAATGAGATGGTCCGCCGCTGGTCTCCCCTAGTGGGATGATGCAGCAGCACAGGAGGATCATCGCTATGAGTATAGCCTCGGTCGGCATTGACATCGGCAAGAACACTTTCCACCTGGTCGCACTCGACGCTCATGGCAAGGTCGTTGCCCGCAAGAAATTCTCCCGCCCACAACTGCTGGCCTACACCGCCCAGCTGGATGCGGTGCTGATCGGCATGGAAGCTTGCTCGGGGGCGCACTTTTTAGGGGCCGCGATACGCAACCAGGGGCACCAGGTGCGACTGATTCCGGCGCAGTTCGTAAAGCCCTTTTTGAAGTCCAACAAGAACGACTTCCTCGATGCCGAAGCCATCGCCGAAGCGGTCGGGCGCAAGAACATGCGTTTCGTGCCCATCAAGACCGACGACCAGCTCGACCTGCAAGCACTGCATCGTGTGCGCGATCGGTTGGTGCAGCGGCGAACCGCGGTGATCAACCAGATCCGCGGCTTCCTGCTGGAGCGCGGCATCACCTTCGCCCAAGGGCCGGCCAACCTGCGCCGACACATGCCGTCGCTGCTGGAAGACGCCGAGCAGAACCTCACCCCACGCATGCGCCGCCTGCTGGCTTCGCTGTGGCAGGAGTGGAAGCAACTGGACGACGACGTGGAGCGCGTCAGCGACGACATCGACCAGATCGCCGAGCACGATCCCGGCTGCCAGCGCTTGCGCGAGATTCCCGGAATCGGGCCGCTGGTCTCCACCGCCACGGTAGCGGCGATCGGCAACGGATCGGCCTTCCGCCGCGGACGCGAATTCGCCGCCTGGCTCGGCCTTGTTCCCCAACAACACTCCACCGGCGGCAAGCCCCGACTGCTCGGCATCAGCAAACGAGGCAACGCCTACCTGCGGCGCATGTTCATCCACGGAGCGCGGGCCGTGCTGTTGCGCGTCAAGTACGACACCGGCCGGCTGGGCCAGTGGGCCCGGGAGCTGGAGTTGCGAGCGCCGCGCAACAAAGTCATCGTCGCCGTCGCCAACAAACTGGCGCGCATCGCCTGGGCGGTGCTGTCCAGCGGCAACGAATATCGAGCTGCGGCCCCGGCTGCAGCCTAGGCCATTTCCATGAAGTCTGCTGAGGAGCCAAGGACGAGAGAACAGTCAAACGGCGTGCTCGAGAACCTGACTACGCTTTAGGTCGGCGACTGACCGAAGCCCTTATAAGGACGAGCACGCGCGGATCATCATCGTGGCCCGGAGAAGAATCTCCAACTAAGAGGCCGGATACATTTACGCAGACTTTGCTTTTCGGTTTACGACTCCTCTTGCAGTGCGGCGGCGGACCATACATTATCGTAACTTATGAATCTGCACCCGCAACAGTGCCTTTCGGTCGCTTACGATGTGTACGGACTCGAACCTGAGCCTTCAGCCGGCGCTTAAACTGTGTGCGTCAATCCTCCATCGGCCAACAGGGCGGAACCGGTGATATAGGCTGCCTCGGGCGAGCAGAGAAATGCGATGGCGCGGGCGATCTCCTCCGGTTGGCCGGCGCGTCGCAGATGAACCCGGCTGGCGAGAATACCGTCATAGATGGCGTCGCCAAAAAGCTGGCGCCCGCGATGATGCATCGGGGTGTCGATAATTCCGGGGCACAGCAGGTTCACCCTGATCCCGCGCGGCGCCAATTCCGCCGAAACGCTGGTAGTGAGCCCGATGAGCGCGTGCTTCGAGGCAACATAGGGCGCGAAGCACGGGATACCCAGGAATGAGTTGATCGAGCCAACGTTCACGATCGCGCCGCCTTGTCCGCCGGCCAACATGGCGCGGGCCTCGTACTTCAGGCAGAGGAATACGCCTTTGAGGTTCACGTTCATCACCCGGTCCCAGTCCTGCTCGGTGACATCGGCAATGCCGGAGAGCTGCCCTTCGAATCCTGCGTTGTTGACGGCGTAATCGATTCTTCCGAACTTTTCCATGGCGTGGCCGACCATGCGCTCCACCTGCGGGGCAAGGCTGACATCGGTGACCACGCAGGTCGCACAACCACCTTGCGATTCGATCCTGCGCGCCAAGTCCGACAATGGTGCCTCCGTGCGCCCGGCCAGAACTACCTGGGCGCCGCGCGCCGCGAACAACTCCGCCGTCGCGCGCCCGATGCCGCTGCCGGCGCCGGTGATCAAAGCCACTTTGCCTGTCATGTCTTTCATGGTGCCGTCGAAAATACGCGAGATCGGGGGATCCGTCCACAGCTGACGCCGAGCGCTTATTTCAATTTCGCAATTCCCACCCTAGCAACCCCAGAGAGGTGGACCTCCCGCCCGCCCGAGCGCGCAAAGCCGGCGCCAGGGAGTAAGATTTCCGCGGGTGCTCCCGGCGGTCTCTCAACCGCCATGAGTGGGGCTGCGCACGAAGAAATCTCGGATTTCAGTCGCTGAAACTATGACGCGAGAAGATGCCTGGAAACTGCTCACTGAGTTCACGCAGTCGGAAAATCTTCGCAAACATGCGCTGGCGGTGGAGGCCTGCATGCGCGCTTACGCCCGCAAGCTTGGCGACGACCAGGAAAAGTGGGGCGTGGTGGGGCTGATCCACGACTTCGACTACGACCGCTGGCCTTCGCTGGAAGACCATCCTTACCGTGGAAACGAAATTTTGAGCGAGCGCGGCTGGCCGGAGGAGATCAAGCGGGCGGTGATGTCGCACGCCGACTATACCGGGGTGGCGCGCGAGACGCCGATGGAAAAAGCGCTGTTCGCCTGCGACGAGCTGGCGGGATTTATTACCGCGGCGGCGCTGGTGCGGCCGGACAAATCCATCCGCTCGCTGGAGGCGAAGTCGGTGAAGAAGCGGATGAAGGACAAGGCATTCGCGCGCAGCGTGAGCCGCGACGACATCGTCAACGGGGCGGCGGCGCTGGGAGTGGACCTGGATGAGCACATCGCGTTCTGCATCGAGGCGATGAAGGGGATTGCTCCGGAGCTGGGGCTGGAGGGGAACTCGTAGTTTTAGTTTCGAGTTTCAGTTTCGAGTAAGCAGCGCACACGGTTGTTCGGCGCAGGGGAAAAGCATAGATCCTTCGCTTCGCTCAGGATGACAAATGCTTAAGGTTGGCGCAGCATTAGACCGCCGAGCGCGCTGAAGTTGAAGATCAGCCGGCGGCGCCGACGCTCATGCCGGCGGGGGCGTGATCGACAATCATCTTGCGCAGGCGGCCGCGGCCGTCCAGGTCCATGTCCAGGACCTCGAAGGCCAGCTCGCGAGTGGACAGGTGGCGCAGCATGACATGACTACGCAGCCGATGCAGCCCGGTCTGCCATTCCAGCACCAGTTCGCCGCCGCGCGGCAGGCGATGGTCGGGGGCGATGAGTCCTCCGCCCAGGCTGAGGCGCTCCACGTCAACCGAGCACTTGCCCTTGGGCGTGATAGCCAGGGCACTGAGCGCGCGCTGCGGGTGGATGCGGGGATAGCGCCGCTGGCGGACCCAATCGGATTCCACTCCCTGCAAGGCGCCGACGGCGAGTTCCTGCGGCCCGAAGCCGCCCTGGGAATAGACGGAGGCGGTGCGCTCCGGATCCATGGTGAGCAGGGCGCGCGCCGCGGTGAGCTGCACTTCGCGCGAGCGGCGCGAGGCAAACAGGCCACGCGGCGAAATCATTTCCGCCAGCATACTGGCGGCATCGGAGGCGCCCAGCCGGCCGAGCGCTTCAATTGCTTTCAGCCGGACAAGCGGGCGTCCCTTGCCCAGGCCGTCGCCGGCGGCCATTTCCATGAGGCGACCGGCGGCGGTGGCATCGCCGGAAAAGCCGATCTCATCGACCGCTTCGGGCAGCAACAGCGGATCAATTTCCTGCAGGACATCGAGCAGCAGGCGACCACGCTGCTCGGCGCCGGCCGCGGCCAGCGCGCGGAGAATGGCGTCCTGCTGGGGACGTCCGAAGATCTTGATCCGGCCCGGCAACTCCTGCTCGACAATCTCCGGGCGCAGGCGGCTGAGCAGCGCGGCCGTGCCCACAACTTCGCTGGAGGCGCCGGCGCGCAGCGACCCGACCAGGCATTCGATGACGTTCTTGCCCACGCCCTGGGTGAGCTCGACGAAGCGACTGGCTTCGCTGCGCAGGGTGCACTGGCCGAACTGGACGGCGAGTTCGTGCGCCGCAGCCTGCGGAACGCGCGCCAGCAGCGGCACCAGTCCGTTGGGCACGATGGGCTGCTTGACGGCGTCGCTGATGAAGCCGCGCAGCCGGTTATCGATGGTCACGCGCGGGCGAACTTCCTGCGCGGTGCGCGGACGGTATTCGTGCAGGCGCTCCAGCGTGAGCAGCGATTGCATCACTGCCGGATAATCGCGCTGCTGGCCGGCCTCCTGCGAAAGTCGAACGTAGGCGGCGCCGAGCTGGGTCTGCATGTCCATGGCTTCTTCGCAGCAGATCCGCATCCCGACCTGGCGCAGGGCGTCACTCAAAAGATCGGCGCCAACCTTGCCGAACAGGTCGGCGATTTCGCTGACCATGGCGGAAGTCTTGCGGCGCGCCTCGAATTCACTGTTCTCCAGCTGGCGCAGGCAATTGCGCAAGATCTGGCCGGCAAGAGACTGGTCGCCGCGCGCGATCAGCTCCTCGATATAAGCGCGAATGTTGCGCGCCGGAATGCACCACATGTCGGCCGACAGCAGGACGCTTTTTTTGCCCTGCTCGGGAACCGAGGCCCAGAACTTGCGGTCGAGCGCGTCGGCGTAGGATTCGACGGCCATGCCGGCGCGGGCCATCTTGGTCTCGTGGGCATCGAGCACCGAGCGCAGCGAGGCAATCTGCTTGCCCATGCGCTCCATGAGCTCGTGCACGGCGTTCACCTTCACGTCGCCGCGCTCGTACTGTTGCAAGGCGAAGCGAATTGCCAGCCGCTCGGCCAGCTTGGCCAGCGTGGGACCGTCGGGGGCCTCATCCTCCAGCGGCAGGGAAAGCATGACCCGGCGCAGCAGACTGCAAGCATCGGCGTCCTTGGCCAGTTCGCCGAGCACAATGGTGTCGGAATTCTCGCCGGTTTGCAGAGTGGCGATGCTGGCCAGCAGGCGCAGGGCCTTGATGACCGACTCTTCGCTCAACGTTCCCAGGCCGGAGCCGCCATAGCCCCTTCTGCCAGAGGACCACCCACCAAAACCTCGGCCGCCGGGTCCGCCGAGGCCCGGGCCGCCGCCTGTACCGCTGCCCGGTCCAGAGAAGCCGCCGCCGGAACCAGCGAAACCCGGGCCGCCGCCTGAACCGCCGAATCCACCGCCACCGGTCCCAACGAAACCTGGGCCGCCGCCTGAACCGCCGAATCCACCGCCGACTGACCCAGCTTGGCCTTCGCCAGTGCCGGAGCCGCTGCCGCCGGATCCACTCAAACCTGCACCACCGCCCGATCCACCGACGCCACGTTCTCCACCCGGGCCCGGTCCAAACTGGCCTTCACCCGTGCCTTGGTCCTCGCCAGAGACGAATCCACCCTGTCCGCCGCCACTTCCGGGCGCGCCATAGCCTGTACCGCTGCCAGGGTCACCGGAACTAACCAGACCGCCGCCCGGACCATAACCGGAACCGCCGCCTGGCCCATAACCGCCGCCTTCGCCAGGCCCAGATGCGCCCGGGTCGTGATGTTCGCCTTCAGCGGCGGCGATCAACTGCAAAAGTTTTTCCGGGTCGTGAAGCCAGGGAACCAGGTGCTCGGCGCTCTCGCCCAGGGTACGCGCCGTCAACTGCTCGGCGACCCCGGCGGCATCTTGCGCTACGAAGCGGATTTCGTTCACCCGGATGGCGCTGTTGTTGCCCAACGCGGCCTTCAGCTGCGCTCCCAATTCAGCGGGCTTGCCGGAGGTGAAGGCGGCGATCATGCGCTCGAACTCGCGGCGCATTAAACCGGAGGTGAAGTGCAGGCTGGCGATGCCGCCGTTATTGAGCAAGGCGGCGAAACTGCGCTCGGCATGACCTTCGAGGTGGATGCCGTCGATGACCAGCTTGCCATCGGCGGTGCCGAGCAGCAGGCCGGTTTCCGGGGCGGTGGCGCTACGCAGTTCGTTCCAGGCGACTTCCAATTGCGCCTGGGTGCGTCGGTGGTCCACGCCGTAGAGCCGGACGTACTTCAGCAGGATGTTGAGGCTGCGCGCGAAGGCCCGTGCGGACTCCACTTGCGACATGTCATTCATGAGAGCAGGCTCCCGCCAGACACAAAGCCCAACGAAAGGAATGCACCGCGGTTGCCACAAAGGCTCATATTGCAACTGCTTGAGGCACTTGGACTTAAAGGAGTTGCGGCGGGGTCAATTTGAGACGCACGGGCTGCCTGGCCCAAAGTGAGACTCAGAAATGGAAAAGCCTCCCGAAACGCGCTCGGGAACCGGGTTCAACGGCCGCACAACGGAGGATTGCGCTTGGGGAATTTAGTGGGTGGGAGCGTAGTAGCCCTTGCGGGCACGGACCCGTAAACTCTTGTGGCCTTCGGCGATGATGTCGATGGAACGATAGTGGCCGTCGGCCCGCAAGTCGGCGGGCTTATAGGCGAGCAGGTACTGGCTGCGGAGCTCGTCCTGGATTTCGGAGAAGGCGTTGGCGACGTCCTGGATCTTGAACGGGAAGAAGGCGCGGCCGCCGGTGGCATCGGCCAGGCGTTCCAGCACCTTATCGCCGCGCAACTTCATGCCGCTGATGTTGGTGCTGATGGTATAGACGATGACCTCGGCGCGCTGCGCCATCTCAATGGCTTCCTCGCGGGTGACGCGGCTCTGATTGTCCTCGCCATCGCTGAGCAGGATGATCGCTTTGCGCGCCGGACCGTTCTGATGTGTCTTCATCAGCTTGTCGCGGCAGGCATAGTAGATGGCGTCGTAGAGCGCGGTTCCGCCTCCGGGACGCAACTGGCGCACGCCGTGCGAAAGCAATTCCGAGTTGTCGGTAAAGTCCTGGGTGACCTCGGCGGTGGTGTCGAAGCCGATGACGAAGGCGCGGTCGCTCTTGGGCCGAATGATCTGGTTGAGGAACTCGATGGCCGATTCCTGCTCGAAGCGGAAGCGGTCACGGATGGAATTGCTGGCATCGACCAGCAGGCCGACGCGAAGCGGCAGGTTGGTTTCGCTGCTGAAGCTGCGAATGGAAGCCGCCGGCTTGTTGTCGTCAAGGACCCGGAAGTCGTCCTTGGTCAGGTTCTTCACGAAGTGGCCGTGCTTGTCGGTGACGGTAAAGACGACGTTGACTTCATCGACGCGTGCCTTGATGGTCTCCAGGGGATTGCCGCGCTCGTCGCGGGTGAGGTTTTCCTTGTCCGCGGCATTGGTCTGCTTGGCCTGCTGCCGAAGGGAAGTGTCGCTTTCGGTATCGGGCTCGGCAGCTTGTGGGGTGGCGGCGGCCGGAGCGGGCTTGGTGCTGCCGGGCAGGTCTTGCAGCGCGGGTTTGCCGTCAGCAGGTTCGCTCGCGGCGGGCGGCGTTTGCGCTTTGGGCGGTGGTTGCGGCGCGGGCTGCGCCGGCGCGATGCTGGCCGAAGGCGCCGAAGGCAGGTCCTGAGAATTGGTCTGCTGCGCGGCCGCGCCTGCAGCCATGAGCAGGGCAAGAACGCCGCTGAGAAGGTGTTTCATGGGAAATTTCATTATAGCTGCACTCGCTGATCTATGCCCGCCCCTCCAGACGCGACAGGAACTCCAGCAAATCGTGCGGCAACGGCCGCTCCAGCACGAGTGGCTCACCAGTGAGAGGCTGCTCAAGTTCGATGGCAGCAGCATGCAAAAAGTTTCTTGGGAGAGCTAAGGCGGCCAGTCCGGGCTGAGATTTGCCATGCGGCAGGATCTCGCGGGGAGCGCCGTAGAGGGCATCGCCGACCACCGGATGTCCGAGCGAGGAGAGATGCACGCGGATCTGGTGGGTGCGCCCGGTTTCGATCTTGACCTCCAGGAGCGTGAAGTTGCCGTAGGGGGAATCGATGCGGCGCAAGACGCGGAAGTGGGAAACGGCCTCGCGGCCGCCGGCGCGGCGCGTGGTCATGCGAGTGCGGCGCAGGCGATCGCGGCTGATCGCGGACTGAACCGTGCCCTTGTCCGGCTTGAGGGATCCATGGACCAGCGCGAGATAGGTTTTGTGCACCTGGCGGCGGGCAAACTGCTCGCCCAGCCTGCGATGCGCACGGTCATTCTTGGCCACCACAATCAGGCCGCTGGTGTTGCGGTCGAGACGATGCACGATGCCGGGACGCAATTCGCCGCCGACCGCCGAGAGGGCGCCGAAGCGGTGCAGCAGGGCGTTGACCAGGGTGCCGCGATTGCGCGCGTCGTCGGTCGAGCCGGCGCCGGCGTGGACCATCATGCCGGCGGGCTTGTTGATGACCGCGAGATCATCGTCCTCGTAAACGATGTCGAGGGGAATTTCTTCCGGGATGGCGCGCAGCGGCGGGCGCGGCGCGGGGGCGAGCACGCTGACGGATTCGCCGCCCCGCAGGCGCAAGGAGGGCTTGGCGGGCTCGCCGTCGACCAAGACCTTCTGCTGCGCGATCAGTTCCTGGACCCGCGCGCGGCTGAGGTCGGGAAGCTGGGCGACGAGAAACTGGTCGAGACGCGTGCCGGCGTGCTCGGGTTCAGCTGCGAAGACGACTGCGTTATCCTGCACGGCGCTTTTGGGCTTCCACGTACTTACGCAACACGGCATTGATGGTGGTTTGGTAACCCTTGCCGGTTTTACGAAAGAAGGCGAGAACGTCGGGATCTAAGCGAAGCGTGATCTGACGCTTTCGGCCGGGCCAAAACACCGCCTCCTCGAAGAACTTCCGGTCGAGCGGGGGAATGTCCGAAAAATCGATGTCGGAGTCTTTCATCCGATCAATTCGAGCCCAGTCGGTTCTTGATTTCTTTTTCATAGGATACCCGCTCCATTCGAGTCGCTTTTCGCAGGGAAATGATGCGGAATGTTTCTTCGCCGCAAATGGCAAAAACCACCACCAGGGCGCGACCGCGGACGAGACCAACTCCTTGCCATCGCTCTTCGCCATAGTCCTGCCGCGTATCGGGCCGGAATACAGCTGGGCTAGCGAATAGTTCCTCGGCGTCCGCAAAATCAATTCGGTGCTTGCGAATGTTGACGCGGTTCTTGCGCTCGTCCCATTCGAGCTTCATCTTGCGATACTATAACTCTAATTGTAGCTACAGGCAAACGGAACGGTGCAACTTCGCGGGCGGCACAGCGGCCTCGGGAACGCCTTGGATTCGTTGCTCCATGCAGAAAAGACCAGCCACGGATTAACGCGGATGAACACAGATCGGCAATGAACAAGTCAGATCAGTGTCAATCCGTGGAGATCAGTGGCCGAACAATTACCGGGCGGCGCGGGCGATGGCGGCAGGCTGCTGCAGGCGGACGCGGCGCAGCCAGAGAATGCCGCCGAGGATGACCAGGCAGATGGAGATGAGCTGCGTCCCGGTCATGGCGCCGCCAAAGACGGATCCGCGGTCGGGATCGTCGCGGATGAATTCCAGGAAGTAGCGCGCCACCCCGTAGAGGAACAGGTAAGCTCCCATCACCTGGCCCTCGAATTTCTTGTGCTTGATGAGCCAGTAGAGGATGAAGAAGTTCACCAGCTCGACCGCCGATTCGAACAGCTGCGTCGGCTGCAGGGGCACATTGAGCGGCGTGCCCACCCAGGTATGCGCCAGCGGGTTGGTGAAAGTGACTCCCCACCAGTGGCTGGTCGGCTTGCCGTAGCAGCATCCGGCGGCGAAGCACCCGATCCGTCCGATGGCGTGTCCCAGGGCCAAGCCGGGCGCGAAGGCGTCGGCGGTGCGCAACCAGGGCATGTGGTTCTTGCGGATGTACCAGACGGACAACACCAGGGCGGTGATGACGCCGCCGTAGAAGACGCCGCCGGCCTGGAGAACGCCGAGGCCGAAAATTTCGCGGGGATGGCGCGAGTAGTAATCGAAGTCGTTGATGATCAGCAGCAGCTTGGCGCCGAAGATGGCGCCCAGCACCACCAGGATGCCGAGGTTCCAGGCCTTCTCCGGGTCAATGCCCTGGCGCTCGGAAAGGCGGGCGGAGATGAACAGGCCGACGATCACGCCGGTAGCGACGAGCAGGCCGTAGGTGGGAACGCTGAAACTGCCGAGATGAAAAAGTCGGGGAAGCACTGTTTGTTGGATGATCCGGGCGGCGCGCCGGACACAGGAACCAGTTTAACAGGGAAGCGAGGCGGATCGTGTCGTCCCTACGGGACTGGTGATGCTTTCTGTCGTGCGTACCCAGCACTGGCGTGCTGGGCTACCGGCGTTCGCCCCTGCGGGGCTGAAGGGAGTTGCCGAAAAAGAAAAGCCGATTTCTTGTTGGCACTGGCGGCGGGCTAGCAGCAGTTAGCCCTTGTGGGCTGCGAAGCAGGAGGAGGAGCGGCAACAAGAAAAGCCGACCCGCGGGGCCGTGTGGTGGGCCGTCAATGAACCTTGCTCAGCAAGGTGGGAACCCGCCGCAATCCTTTAGGCATTTCCGCATGGCGGACGTTGCACACCGGATCTGAAGTCGAGTCGAGCTCCCGTTCATTGAGGTGTTGGTTCAAAATCCGGTTACCACCAGCACCTGCTTTGCAGGTCGACTACAAGAGGAGATGCTAGGGGAAAAGCCGCAGAAATGGCAAGTAGCTGGACGTAAATAGTTGGCAAGCGGCTTGCACTGGAACAAATGAAATACACAGGGTTTGCCGATTTTCGCTTGTCGAGTGCCGAATTTCAGCTTCGGTTTGGTGCCAATCGACAATTGAGAATCGAAATCGGAAATAGTTTTTCCGTATGTGCATCCTAGAGGTGCGCCGGTCGCGATCAGCGAGGCCAAGATCTTACCCGGCGCGGCGCGAATCCTGGAGGACTTCGTCGAGGGCGCTTTCCAGGGAACTGGTGCGCTGGTTCATGTCCTTGGAGATGCCATCGTACTTGCGCTTGAGGATGTGGTACTCGTCGGCGATGTTGAGCGCGGCCAAAACGGCGAGACGAAGCGAATCGATGGTGGCGGTCTGCTCGGCGACCAGGCGCATCTTGGTGTCGACGAACTCGGCGAGCTTGAAGATGTAGTCGGGATCGGTGCCGCGCAGGTTATAAGCCTGGTCGAAGATTTC
The DNA here is from genome assembly GCA_963797035.1 of Terriglobia bacterium. Taxonomy (GTDB): domain Bacteria; phylum Acidobacteriota; class Terriglobia; order Terriglobales; family Acidobacteriaceae; genus JAIQGF01. The sequence goes on along the minus strand of CAWCOC010000010.1, from coordinate 474,481 downwards.
CACGCGGATGCTGTTTACGTTTCCGTTGGGGGGATTCAACGCGTCTCCTCAAATCGAGTTTCGAGTTTCGAGATGCGAGTTTCGAGTTCTCCTCGGAGCCGCCGATTTCGAATCGCGAGGCTCATTCGCGCCCGGTTCTCGCAACTCGGAACTCACAACTGGTGCTCATTATGCCCCGGATTCTTCAGCCGTCAATTCATCAATTTGGCGCAGCATCTTCTCGACCCGGCCGCGGACTTCCTCGCGCTCCTTGCGCAGCCCGATCAGTTCGCCGCGCATGGACTCGATTTCCTCCTCGCGCATCTCCAGTTGCTCGCGCAGGCGGGAGACGTCGCGCTCGGCCGCCGTCTTGGCTTCGCGCGCCGACTTCAGCAGCTCGATGGTGCGATAGATCTTCTCTTCCAACGAATGAAAGTCGTCGGTAGAAACTTCAGGGGAGAACTCGCGCACAGCCTTCAATGACATTCGTCCGCTCGCTTCGGGGTTAAATTTTGGTCAATGCGGGGGCAGTATATAGCGACGGCAGGAAGTTTGGGGCTGTGAATATCTTCATCGGGTGATCGGGTGGTCGGGTGGTCGGGTGATCGGGTGATCGGGTGATCGGGTGATCGGGATAAGGATCGCTGACCGCTGACTCCTGACTCCCGACTCCTGACTCCTGACTACTGTTTCGCCATCGTGCCCAGCCGGTCCCAGCAATGCCAGAAGGCGGCCATGTCCGGGGGCGTGCTGAAGGAGACGCGGAGAAAATTTTCCATGCGGGGGAAGGGCCTGCCGACGGCGATGTTGTCGCCGCGGAAGTGCTGGATGACCTGGCGAACCGGACGCCCGGTCTCGACCATGGCGAAATTCGCGTAGGACGGAATGGCGTTCAGCTTGCGCACGGCCGCCTGACGCAGGAATTCCTTGCGATCGGCAGCATTGCGGGCGACAGCGGCGTGCATGGCGATGTCGTCGTCAAGCGCGGCCAGCCCGGCGTGCAAGGCGATCATGTTGCCGTTGTCTTCCAGTTGCCACGACTGCAGCAGCTTGGTGGTTTTTTCGGTGGCGATGGAGTATCCCAGCCGCAGGCCGGCCATGCCGTAAACCTTGGAGAAGGTGCGCGCCACGATGACCCGCGGGTCGTCCACCGGCTTCTCGATGAACGAGGTGTAATCGGGCGAGTCGGTGGCGAAGTGGTGGTAGGCCTCGTCGATGAGCACGTAGACATTGGCCGGAAGCTTCCCGATGAAGGCTTCCAGATCGCGGCGTGGGGTCAGCGATGCGGTCGGATTATTGGGATTGCAGATGTAGACCAGCCCAGCATCGCTGCGAGCGTGGGCGAGCATGGCGTCGAGGTCGTGAGCATAGGTGGCGGTAAGCGGGACCTCCACCACCTGCGCGCCGCGGTCGCGCGAGTAGGCGAGAGAAGATTCGAAGGTGGGAACGGCGGCAATCAGCTTGCGTCCGCGGCCGGTGAAGGCGCGCGAACACATCGCCAGAACCTCGGTTGAGCCATTGCCGAGCAGCACCTGCTTGGGCGAGACATGGTTGTAGGCGGCGATGCGCGCCACCACGTCGTTGTAGATCTTGAAGGGATAGCGGTTGGCGACCTTCAGGCCTTCGACAGCGGCCTTCTCCGCGCTGGGGAACATGCCGTAGGCGTTCTCGTTGGCGTTGAGCAGGATGGGACCGCCGGGGCTGGAGGCGCGGGGCGGTTCACCCAAGGCGACGCGTTCCAGCCCGCTGAAGCCGGCGACGGCGGCGCCGGCGCCGAGGCCGAGAGTGCCGAGAAAACTTCTGCGTGAGAAAGCCATGGCTCACCCCTGAGTGGCGCATTGTAAAACAAAGTACGGGTTACTAATACCCGGCATGGGGTTACCAGCTCATCGGGGCGTGGCTCACGCCCGCAGCGTGCCGCCCAGGGACTCCAGCGCCTTGATGATCTGCTGCGACCAGAGCGCGACCTCGTCGTCGCGCAAGGTGCGCTCGGCGGATTGGAAGGTGGCGCGCACGAGCATGGAATACTTGCCGGGGGGAATGGCTCCGCCGCGGAAAATTTCCACCGGCAGCAGAGCGCGCAGCTCGGCGATGCGGAGCGCGGAGACCGCGTTGCGCATGCCCTCGAAGGTGATGGCATCGTCGAAAATGAAGGAGAAGTCGCGGTCGACCGCGGGGAAGCGCGGGATCGCCTGGTAGCGCGGTTGGCGCAGCGAGTGGCGGTAGAGGCGCTCGAGATCGATTTCCGCGATGTAGATTTCCGGCGACTCCTGCGCGCTCAGGCGCAGCTTGCGGTCGGCGGCAAGTTCGGGATGAAGCTGGCCGAAGCGGGCCACCGTGGCGCCATCCATTACCGCTCGCGCGGAGCGGCCGGGATGGTAGTAGTCGGGCGTGGTGGCATCGAAATAAAGCGCGTTGTGCTGGAACGCGCCGAGCAGGGTCTCGACATCGCCCTTCAGATCGAAGAATGAATATCGCCGTCCGGGCGCGTGAACGCTGGCGTGAATCACCGAGCCGGTAGCGCCGATTGCGAGCCTGCGCTGCTCCTCGGTGCGCGCGCCGGCACCCTCGTAGATCTTGCCGGACTCGAACAGGCGGACGTCGGCGTTGCCGCGGTTCAGGTTGTAAGCCAGCATGTTGAGCATGCTGGGAACCATGGAGGTGCGCATTACCGACGCTTCCTCGCTGATCGGATTGGCGATTTCGACTGGGGTGGAGGCGGAGAAGCGCTGCGCGTCGGCGTGCGAGATGAAGGTCAGCGAGACGGCTTCGCTGTAGCCGAGCCCGAGCAGCGAGGCGCGGAGCCTTTCCTCCTTGCGCGCATCCGGAAGCTCGATGACGCCGCCGACGAAGCCGGGCAGCGTGTTGGGGAAGCGGTCGAAGCCGTAGATGCGTGCGATCTCCTCGACGAGATCGATTTCGCGCTCCACGTCCAACCGCCAGGTGGGGACCTGCACGGTGAAATCGGCTACCTGTTCGGCGACCGCCGCATGAGCGCCGCCCGTGCCGGCGGGGGTGACCGACTGGATCGGGGCGGCGGCCGATGTTTTTCCCGCGGTAACGCCAAAGCCGAGACGGCGCAGGATGCGCGCAATTTCGGTGTCCGGAATGTCCTGTCCGAGGTGGCGGAGAATTTCGCTGCGACGCAAAGTAAGCGTGGGGCGCGGAAGTCGGCGCGGGTAGGCGTCGATCTCCGGGCCATCGAGGGTTCCGCCGGCGGTTTCCAGAATCAACTGGGCGACGCGGGCGCAGGCGGTGGGCGTGATGCCGAGGTCGGCGCCGCGCTCGAAGCGATGCGAGGCGTCGGTATGCATGCCGTGACGCCGCGCGGTGCGACGGACTGAAGCGGGATCGAACCAGGCCGATTCGATGAGCACGTTGCGGGTCTTCTCCATGATCATGGAATCGAAGCCGCCCATCACGCCGGCCAGCGCCACCGGCTTGACGGCGTCGGCGATGACCAGGTCGTCGGCATGGAGAAGGTGGTCGGCGCCGTCGAGCGTCTTCAGCTTTTCACCCGGCCGGGCGCGGCGGACAATGATCTTGCCGCCTTCCAGCAAGTCGAGATCGAAGCAGTGGGTGGGATGACCGATCTCCTGCAGGGTGTAATTGCTGGCGTCGGCGATGTTGTTGATGGCGCGCGAGCCGAGCAGCTCCAGGCGCTGCGCGATGTTGTCGGGCGAGGCCGCGATCTTGACACCGCGAATGATGCGCGCCGTGTAACGGGCGCAGCCCTGGGGATCCTCGATCTGGATTTCGAAGGTGTGGCTCGGGTCTGTGACCCGGGCCACACCGGTTTCGATCGGCTTCAGGTCGCGGTCGTAGATGGCGGCGCAGTCGCGCGCCACGCCGTAGTGGTTCATGGCGTCGACGCGGTTGGGCGTGAAGTCCACGTCGTACACGGTGCGCGCGCCTTCGCCCTCGACCGATTCGACGGAGATGCCGGCGAGGGTGAGGTCGTCGGCGAGCTTGCGGTCGTCCGCCGGGATGTCAACGAATTCGCGAAGCCAACTGGGGAGTATCTTCACTACAAACTGCCCTTCGAGGTTTCACGTTTCAAGTTTCACGTTTCGCGTTGCGTTCGATTCGCGAAACTCGAAAGGCGAAACGTGAAACGCTTAAGCAAACTGCTCCAAAAACCTCACATCACCGTTAAAGAACAACTGCAAATCGGTCACGCCGTAGAGCATGGCGGCGATGCGATCCACGCCCATGCCGAAGGCGAAGCCGCTGTACTTCTCCGGGTCGTAGCCGACAAAGCCATAGAGCGCCGGGTCCACCATGCCCGAGCCGAGCAGTTCGATCCAGCCGCTGGCCTTGCAGTTGGGACAGCGCGCCGTGCCCTGATATCCCGAACCGCCGCAGAAGATGCAGGAGATCAGCACCTCCGCGCTCGGTTCGGTGAAGGGAAAGAACGACGGCCGGAAGCGCGTCTTCACCGAGGAGCCGAACAGCGACTTCATGGCATGGTCGAGCGAGCCCTTCAGGTCGCTGAAGGTGATGTTGGTGTCGACGGCCAGGCCCTCGACCTGGTGGAACATCGGGGAGTGCGTGGCGTCGGGCGCGTCGTTGCGGTAGACGCGGCCGGGAATGACCACCCGCACCGGCGGCTTCTGCTTTTCCATGGTGCGAATCTGCACCGGGGAAGTGTGGGTGCGCAGCAGCAGGCGATCGCGCGCCTGCTTTTGCTCCTGCCCGGCGAGAAAAATGGTGTCCTGCATGTCGCGCGCCGGATGATTGGGCGGGAAGTTGAGCGACTCGAAGTTGTAGTAGTCGGTCTCAATCTCCGGACCTTCGGCGACGGAGTAACCCATCGCTTTAAAGACTGCCACGATGTCGTTCATGGTGCGGACGATGGGGTGCTCGGCGCCGAGCGGACGGAGCGCGCCGGGAAGGGTGACGTCGAGGGCGCCGGATGTGAGCTTGGATTGCGCGGCCGCGCCGGAAATGCGCTTGCCGGTTCCCTCAACCAGCGCTTCAACTGTGGTCTTCAGCTCATTGACCCGCCGGCCAACCTCGCGCTTCTGCGGCCCTGGAGCAGCTTTCAGCCAGAGCTCGTTGATCTGGGTGAGGATGCCGTTCTTGCGCGCCATCCAGCGGTCGCGGAAGTCCTTCCAATCGCCTTCGGTCTTGACGGCGGCCGATTCGTTTTCGAGGGCGGAGGTGAACTCGGCGACCGCGCGATCGAGCGCCTCGGGTGAGTAGTCGTCGAGTTTGGGGACTGTGTACGGCATCGTGCCGTCCCTACGGGACTCGGACCTTTATTTGGCGGCGTACGCGGCGCTGAAGCGCCGGGCTACCTTCATCCGCCCCTGCGGGGCTGGGTCCCGAAACCCGAATAGAGCTGTGTTCGTTACGAAATCGGCCACAGATTCACACAGATGAACACGGTTCAACGTGATCCGAAAGAATCCATGAGAATCCGTCTTGATCCGTGGCCGGTTTTTAGCTAAACGCTGACAGCTGAGAGCTGACGGCTACGCCGCCGCGCTCTTGGCCTGGTCCGCCAGCTTGGCAAACCCGGCGGGATCGTTGACCGCCAAATCGGCCAGGATCTTGCGGTCCAGTTCGATGCCCGCTTTTTTCAGCCCGCTGATAAATCGGCTGTAGCTGAGGCCGTTGAGCTTGGCGGCGGCGCCGATGCGCACGATCCACAGCGAGCGGTACTGGCGCTTTTTCTGGCGGCGTCCGGCGTAGGCGAACTTGAGGGCGCGCTCCACCGACTCTTTTGCCTGCCGGTAGAGCTTGGACTTGGTGAGGTAATAACCGCTGGCGCGTTCCAGGATCTTTTTGCGCTTGGCACGACGCTTGGTGCCGCGTTTTACGCGAGGCATGGTGTGGCTCCTTTTTGCGTTTCGCGTTTCGAGGTTTCACGTTTCACGCAAAACCGGACAACGTGAAACTCGAAACTGTTTCTTGGCGGCTGGAGGCAGGAGATAAATCCGGGCCTCTTCACACGCTCTGAAAGTTTCAAAGTTTCAGTTTCAAGTTTCAGCTGATCTTTCTGAAACTGAAACTTGAAACTGAAACTATTTAGTACGGAATCATTCGCTTCACTTTTTTCTCGTCCGCCTTGTCGAGCATGACGTCGCGGTCGAGATGGCGCTTCTTCTTGGTGGTCTTGGTGGTCAGAATGTGGCGCGCCTTGGCATGGCCGCGTTTCACCTTCCCGGTGGCGGTCTTCTTGAAGCGTTTGGCGGCGCCGCTGTGCGTTTTCAGTTTCGGCATAGCCCCTCTGGCAATCGGGTAATTGCGTAATCGGGTAATTGGGTAAAGTGAAAACGGCCGCGCGGACTGGCGGCAGGCCGGATGTAACCCTTACCAAGCGTACGCGAAACTTCTATTGTAGCAAAGCTGATCGCCGCGAACCTTACCCGATTACACAATTACACAATACGACTTGCTAGGCGCCGGGCGCTGCCTGCGGCGGCGGCTGCTGCGCCTGCGGAGGATGCGGCGGCTTGGGCTTCACTTCCTGCTTGGCCTTGGCCGGCGCCAGGATGGCGTGCAGCGTGTTGCCTTCCTGCCGAGGGCGGAATTCCACGATGGCCTTGTCGCCCAAATCGGTGATCAGCCGCTCCAGAATCTGGCGGCCCAGGCTTTGGCGCGTCATCTCGCGGCCGCGGAAAAAAATGGTCGCCTTGACCTTGTCACCCTCTTCGAGAAAGCGCACGGCGTGGTTTTTCTTGGTCTGGTAGTCGTGCTCGTCCACGTTGATGCGGAACTTGACCTCTTTGACGGTGATGACCTTCTGGTGCTTCTTGGCTTCGCGTTCCTGCTTTTCTTTTTGGTAGAGGAATTTGCCGAAATCCATGATGCGGACAACGGGCGGCTGGGCGGTGGGCGAGATTTCCACCAGGTCGAGGCTGCGTTCCCTCGCCATTTTGAGCGCTTCGTACGGGGGCATGATGCCGACCTGCTTACCTTCGTCGTCAATCACGCGGACTTCACGTGCCCGGATACGATCGTTGGTGCGAATGTACCTCTTATCGATGCAAGCCTCCTGAGGCGAAAAAGTCTGCCGATTATAGCATGTAAGAACTTAGCGTCTTCGTCAGCGTTGCAAGGAATGATTGGGGATTCGGTAGCTCAGTAACTCTGGGAAACAGTAGTCAGGAGTCAGCAGCCAGGATCCATCGTCCATAGCCAGGAGTCCTTATTAGGAGCCGAACCACTGACTCCTGGCTCCTGACTCCTGACTCCTAGTTCTCCGGAGGTCGCTTGTTCAGCACCGGGCTTTCGCGGGTGCCGGTTTCGGTGTTGGCGACCGGCGCGGGCTTCCAGGCGCTGGCATTTTCGGGCGCCGTGGGGCTGACGCCGAAATCCCAGACGTACATGTTGACGTCCTTGCCCAGCATTTCCACCAGCGCGTACTCGCCGGGTTCCAGCGGCTTGGTCGGGACGACTTTAATCCACTGGCTGTTCAGCGGCTCGGAGCGGGTGGGAACGTAGTCCTGCTTCTGGCTCACCTTGCCGTAGACGGCGATCTCGATGGCGCCGACCACGCGCGAGTTCTTTTTGGGGCTGGCACGCACGATGCGGAAGTGGTCGGAGACGTCGCGCGCGCCCGGGCCGGTGTTGGGGTCCTGGTCCATGTCGATGTTGACGTAGATGGTGGGTTGCGGGACGTGCGCCTGCACGGCGGCCCGCGCACCCTTGATCTCGATGGTCTGCTTCGCCTTGGCGAGAGGGTTGATGGCGGCGCGCAGCACGTTGCTCTTGCGGTTGGCGTTGATTTGGCCGCCGTTCTGCACCAGCTCGATGAGTTCGGGGTTGTCGCGATAGACATCGAGCAGGAAGATGCCGCCCTGGGACGGCAGATGGAGGCCGGGCTTGATCTCCGGCGATTTCTCTTCTTCCTGGCGGCGCTCGGCCGCTTCCTCGGCGTCCGCGGCGGCCACTTCGGCGTTCTTCTTGGGGGCTTCCATCTCGCCGAGCTCATGCTTGCGAGTGGCTTCCCAATCCACCATGGCCAGAGGCAGGTCTTCCCACTCGGAACGCTCGGTGCTCATGTAGTGCACGCGATCGCCGATGATTTCGCACTTGCCCGACATCTGGTAATTGCCGTCGGTCAAGATGAGGCGGTGCGAAGGACCGTCGGGATGAGGGAAGGGGCAGGGTTTGGCCGCCGGTTCGCTGATGGCCGGCTTGGCGGGCGCCGCCGGCTTGCGAGCGCGCTGGGCAGGCGCGGGGTACGCCGCCAGCAAAGCTCCGAGGATCAAGGCGGCGGCCGGGCGGACGATGGATTGAGAGAACCCTACTGCCATACCAACATTATCTCGCGCCGGGGCGGTCCTGTGCCGAGACGGCCCCGGGATATCGAAAGACTTCCTTCCGGCATCGAACCCGGTATGGCAGCCAAAGTTTTGAATACGGTGATGATCGCGGTCGGCGTGCTGGTGGTGGCATTGTTGTCGTTGATCGCTCTCTACGTGATCGGCTACTCGGTGGTCGCCATTTTCGGGCATGGCGGCTTCGGCAGCGGGTCGGCGCGCGGAGTGGGAGCGGGAATCGTGGTTGTGATCGCCTTTGGGGTGCTCGCGCTCTACCTGCGCAGCCGGCGAAAAGCGGCCCAGGCGACCATTCAGCACACGCACGGAAAACGCGCCGCCTGAAGCATTTCTTTCGAGCATCTTTTCTGGCATAATTGGTCGTGCACCCCACGAGCGGTACCCAGGCAGAGACCTTCCACGGCCTGGGCGAAGTTTCCTCCAAAAAATCTGCGAACGAGGTTGAAGCGGATGTCGGCTAAGTACATCTTCGTGACCGGCGGTGTGGTTTCCTCTCTCGGCAAGGGCCTGGCGGCGGCCTCCATCGGATGCCTGCTGGAGAGCCGCGGCTTGCGAGTGAATCTTCAGAAGTTCGATCCGTACCTGAACGTCGATCCCGGAACCATGTCCCCCTTCCAGCACGGCGAGGTCTTCGTGACCGACGACGGCGCGGAAACTGACCTGGACCTCGGGCATTACGAGCGCTTCACCCACGCCAAGCTGACCCGCGACAATAACTGGACCACCGGCCGTATCTACGAGCAGATCATCGCCAAGGAGCGGCGCGGCGACTACCTGGGAAAGACGGTGCAGGTGATCCCGCACGTGACCAATGAAATCAAGGCGGCGATGAAGAAGGTCTCGACCGATGTGGACGTCTGCATCGTGGAGATCGGCGGCACGGTGGGCGATATCGAGTCGCTGCCGTTCATCGAGGCCATCCGCCAGATGCGGCAGGACCTGGGGCGCGAGAACACGCTGTTCGTGCACGTCACGCTGGTGCCGTTCATCGGCGCCGCCGGCGAGCTAAAGACCAAGCCGACGCAACACTCGGTGAAGGAGTTGCTGAGCGTCGGCATTCAGCCCGATATGCTGCTGTGCCGCACCGACCGCTTCCTCTCGAAGGACATCAAGCAGAAGATCGCGCTGTTCTGCAACGTGGAAGAAGAGGCGGTGATCACCGCCATCGACGTCGGTTCCATTTACGAGGTGCCGCTGACCTTCGCGCACGAGGGTGTGGACAAGCTGGTGCTACGCTACCTGCACATCGATGGCGGGGTGCGCGACATCAGCCGCTGGGAAGAGCTGCTGGGCCGGGTGAACAATCCCAAGGACGAAGTTTCCATCGGGCTGGTCGGCAAGTACGTGGAGTACGAGGACTCGTACAAATCGCTGAAGGAAGCGCTGGTGCACGGCGCGCTGTCGCAGAACCTGAAGCTGAACGTGTCGTGGATTGAGGCCGAGGGGCTGGAGACCAAGGGCAGCGAATACGAGTCGCAGCTGGAGGGCTACGACGGAATCCTGGTGCCGGGCGGCTTTGGCAAGCGCGGCATTGCCGGCATGCTCAACGGCATCCGCTTCGCGCGCGAGCACAAGGTGCCCTACTTCGGCATCTGCCTGGGCATGCAGACGGCGTGCATCGAATTTGCGCGCAACGTGGTCGGCCTGGAGAACGCCAACTCCAGCGAGTTCGATCCCGCCACCCCGCACCGCATCATCTACAAGCTGCGCGAGCTGCGAGGCGTGGAGGAGTTGGGCGGCACCATGCGCCTGGGCGCCTGGCAGTGCAAGCTGGAGCCAGGCTCGCTGGCGGCGAAGGCGTATGGGACAAACGAAATCAGCGAGCGCCACCGGCATCGCTACGAGTTCAACCGCGAATACGAGCAGCCGCTGACCGCCGCCGGGCTGAAAATTACCGGCGCGACGCCGGATGGGACTTACGTCGAGATTGTCGAGTTGGGGCGGAAGAGCACCCGTACTTCCTGGGCTGCCAGTTCCACCCTGAGTTCAAAAGCAAACCGCTGGAGCCGCATCCGCTGTTTGTGGCGTTCGTAAAAGCGGCATACGAAAACCGGCTGCGGCGGCGCGAGCAGAAGGCGGCCAACGAAGTGGAGATGTTTCTGAGGCCGGAGAAGGTCACGCGGAGTTGAACGTGGGCGCTGCTGGGCAAAAAGTCCATGGAACGGCAGTCGCGGCGACGATTGCCGGGTGCGCTGGTGCGACGCTGCTTGCGCTGTGGTGGGTTGTTGAATTGCAATGTGAACTGAGAATGCGGGCGATGGGTCATGCCGGCATTGATGCGGCTTGTGGGGCATTGTGGTGGTTCAAGGCAGCGCCGCTGCTGTTCTTTCTTTCGGCCGTATTGATCGCTATAGCTGGCGCTCGGGCCTCCCGCTGGTGGTTCGTGATGTTCTTACCCGCAACGCTGTCACTCGGTCTAGTATTCGGTATTATCCGCGTTCATCTGCGTTAATCTGCGGCTGATGCCTTCTTCCTTCAAACTCGGCGAGATCACCATTGGCGACGGCACGCTCTTCCTCATCGCTGGGCCGTGCGTCATTGAGTCGCGAAGAGCACGCGCTCAAGATGGCGGAGTGCATTGCCGGCGTGGCCAAGGCGCTCAAGATCCCCTACATCTTCAAGGCCAGCTACGACAAGGCGAACCGCACCTCGGTGAAGAGCTATCGCGGCCCGGGGATGAAGGAAGGGCTGGCGATCCTGCGCAAGGTGGCCGAGACGGTGCATGTGCCGGTACTGACCGACGTGCACGAGGCGCACGACGTCGCGACTGCTGCCGAATATGTAGACGTGATCCAGATTCCGGCGTTTCTCTGCCGCCAGACCGACCTGCTGATTGCGGCGGCGAAATCGGGGCGCGCGGTGAACATCAAGAAGGGACAGTTCGTTTCGCCCTGGGACATGCGGCACGCGGTCGAGAAAGTCCGCGAGTCGGGCAACGACCGCGTGCTGCTGACCGAGCGCGGCGCCTCGTTCGGTTACAACAACCTGGTAGTGGACATGCGCTCGCTACCCATCATGCGGCAGTTTGCGCCCGTGATTTTCGACGCAACGCACTCGGTGCAATTGCCGTCGGCGGGTGTGGCACAGGCGCCCTCGCCTGTGCAGGCGGATGCAGCCCGATCACCCTCGGCAGGGACGAGCGCGGTTCAGTCCGGCGGCCAGCCGGAGTTCATACCCATCCTGGCGCGTGCCGCGGTGGCCGCGGGCGTGGATGGAGTGTTTGTCGAAGTCCATGACAATCCCGCCCAAGCGCTTTCCGACGGGGCCAACGCGCTCGACCTGAAGTGGCTGCGGCCGGTGCTGCACGAGTTGCTGGCCGTGCATGCGGCAGTGACGGCGGCCCGCAGTCAGGTAAACTAGCATCGTTATCGCGCGGTAGGATTGTCGCGTCATTCCGAACGCTGCGAGGAATCTGCTGTAGTCGCCGGCAGCCTCGCTGGTGTTCACAACAGATCCCTCGCTCCGCTCGGGATGACACAATCCTCGAAAATGACTTAGAGCCCATGATTCGCAACCCTGCGCTGGTCTTTCTTGCTTCCGTCGCTTTCGCCCTAACCAGCGCCGCGCAAACCGTCCCACCCGGCCTGGCTGCAACGCTGGAGCAATGGAAGTCGGCGGTCGCGATCGGCGACACCGCGGCGATGCAGTCGCTTTATTCCATCAATCCGCCCGCGTTTGCGGTTTCCTCCGACGGCAAGCAGCACCTTCCCATCAGCGCTGAGGGCGATTTCTGGGCGCAGACGCGAGCCGCCGGCATGATCCAGCCTGCAGCCAGTGTCCTCAGCTCGGAGGAGAACAACGGACTGACGGTAGTGAAGCTGGAAGTCTCGTATCGCACCATGGTGGCGTCAGGCACGCGGCAGCGCTACGTCATCGAGCAGCAGGGATGGCAGCAGCAGCCGCAGGGTTGGCGCATGGTCGCGGTGACGCATACCCCGGTGCTGAAGATGCGCCCGGTGCCGCCTTCCAAGATGAATCCGCACCTCTACGAAAAAGATGCCGACGCCAAGGCGCAGATCCGCCAGGCGCTGGCCAGGGCGGCGCGCACCCACAAGCGGGTGATTCTCGATTTCGGCGGCAACTGGTGTTACGACTGCCATGTGCTGGAAGCGGCGTTTCATGAGTCCGACGTGGCGCCGCTGGTGAGCGCCGGCTTTATCGTGGTGCACGTCGATATCGGGCAGATGGACAAGAATCTCGACCTGGCGCAGAAGTACAAGGTCCCGATCGCCAAGGGCGTGCCCGCGCTGGCCGTGCTGGCGCCCGACGGCACGCTGCTTTACAGCCAGCAGCACGGCGAGTTCGAATCGGCGCGCAACCTGGATCCCGACGACCTGGTCGCGTTTCTGAAGAAATGGAAACCGGCGGCGGCCCGCTGATCTGCTAACATCTCGTGGTTTTCAACTGATTGTCGTTCCGACCCGCGAGGAATCCAGGTTTCGCGTGCCGCAAACTAAAACCTAGATTCCTCGCTGCGCTCGGAATGACAAACCTATTCCATGCACAAGATTGGCGAAAACGTGGTGCGCGTGGAGGCTGACGCCTTGCATGCCCTGGCCGACCGGCTGGCCGGGCCGATGGCGGAAGCCTTCGCCGGCGCGGTGGAGTGCCTCTATTCTTGCGGCGGGCGCGTGGTGGTGACCGGCATGGGCAAGAGCGGGCTGGTGGCGCGCAAGATCGCGGCCACCCTGTCCTCCACCGGCACGCCGTCGCTGTTCATGCACCCGGTGGAGGCGGTGCACGGGGACCTGGGGATGATCGTGCGCGGCGACGTGGTGCTGGCGCTCTCGCAGAGCGGCGACACGGAAGAGATCCTGAACCTGGTGCCCACCATCAAGCGGTTGCAGGTGAAGCTGGTCGCCATGACCGGCGAACCGTGTTCCACGCTGGCGCAGGCCGCCGACATCACGCTCGATTGCTCGGTGGCGCAGGAGGCGGGCAGACTTGGGCTGGCGCCTACCGCGTCCACCACCACCATGGTTGCCTTGGGCGATGCGCTGGCGGTGGCGCTGGCGGAGAAGCGCGGCTTCAAGGAAGAAGATTTTGCCGACCTGCATCCCGGCGGCAAGCTGGGCAAGAAGCTGGCGCGGGTGTCGCGGCTGATGCATACCGGCGACGCCATTCCGCGGGTGACGCCCGGGACCTCGATGTCGGAGGTGATCTACGAAATGTCGCGTAAGAAGCTGGGCGTGGCCATGGTCACGGAGGGTGACAAGCTGGTGGGCATCATCAGCGACGGCGACCTGCGGCGGTTGCTGGAGCGGCGCGGCAAGGACGTGCTCGACCTGACCGCCGGCGAATGCATGACACGCGATCCGAAGACGATCCGGCCGGAGGAGTTTGCCGCGGCGGCGCTGAACGTCATGGAACAAAAAAAGATCACTTCGCTGGCGGTGGTCGGGGGAAGCGGCCGGCTGGAGGGCATCATTCACCTGCATGATCTGTGGGGGACGGAAATGGTGTGAGGAAATTTGAAATTTGCAATTTGAGAATTTGAAATTGAATTGATTGCGTCCTGTCAGTATGGGTGGTCATCCCACGTATGTGTAAGGTACGAAATTTCAAATTTTCAAATTTCCAATTTCACATTCTATGTACCACTACGACATCGACACCGCACTCGAGGAACTGAAGGAAGAGGCAGTCTTGCCTAACCCCGTGCACGTGCGCGACATGATGTTGCGCGCCAAGCTCTCGCCCGACCGCTCGCTGGAATTGAACCGTCTGTTCGTGGAATACCAGCGGCAGTTTGGGGAGTTGCAGAAGGTGGGCAAGCAACTGTTGTCGGGCCTGGCCAAAGCTGCGTAATGAGCGGATGCTGACGCGGAACCCCCGTAGACCGTAGTGCGAACTACTGACTCCTGACTACTCAATCACCTCACCGCTCTCTTCTTCTTCCCGGGCTTCTTCCTCTTCGCGAAAAAGCTGTAGTGGTGCGCCTGCATGTCGACGCGCAAGCCGACGAATTTCACGCCTTCATTCTCCAGCCGGAAGCGCTGCTCCATGGCGTTCTCACCGGTGAGCAGGATTTTTCCGCCCGCGCCGACCACGCGTTGCCAGGGCAGCCCGCGCTCGGAATGCAGCGCCCAGACCACCTGCCGCGCCGCGCCCGGAAATCCCGCGGCATAGGCGACGTCGCCATAGGTCGCGACCTTGCCGCGCGGAATGCGCCGCACCTGGCGCAAAATCTTCTGGAAGATTCCATTCTTCATGGCGATCGTTCAGAATACCGGCTTCGATGCCGGGCAAGAAAATGCCGCGCAAAAAAATGTTCGCACTCGTCCTGCTACCGCTGGTGGTGGCACTGCATTTTTATTTGATATGGCTGGGCGGCGGGTGGCGCATTTTTGCCTTGGTGGAAGCCGGAATCGGGATCTTCCTGGCGCTGGCCCTCCGCGACATCAAGAAACTCGACAAGACCGGCTGATGGGTTCATCGAAATACTCCGTCCGACTGCGTCCGCCGAAAGGCCGAGGCGATCGGCTCCGCTTGCTGCAGGATCTCGCGGTACTGCTCGGGCCGGATGGGTCTCCCCTGGCGGGTCAGCACCAGCCACGATCCGGAGGAGTTGATGTAGAAATTGTTTTTCGGGTCTAACTGCTCGAACACCTGCGTGATCTGCGGCGTGAACAGCGCGCGGACGGCGGCTTCGTCCTTGCCGTGCAGGAAAAACCGCCGCGAGAACTCCGGCGCCCCATCAAGATCAATGTCGGAGTAGCCGAATTTTTCCACCAGGTGCCAGAGCACGTTCTCCGGGCAGAGCTGGAACTGCGGCAGCGGGGTTTTGCAATTGAACGCGAACAGGGTGGTCGTGGAACGGTTGTTGCCCCTGCCCACGCTGCGTTCGGCGATGATGGCCTCGCAGCCGGCGGCCGTGCCCTGGAGCACGTTGCTGTAGCGCACCGTGGACTCCATGTGCGCGACGTTGATGTGAATTTCCGCCAGGCGCGCGGCCAGCGCATCGTCGGGCCTTTCGTTGAACACGAAGCCCGTCTCCATGGCGAACTGTTCCAGCGCGGCGCGCCGCTTCTTCTTGGCTTGCGAGGCGGCCCACAGCATGAGCACAAACAGGGTCAGGAACCCGATCCAAGCGACCCAAAACGCTTCTCTTGAGATGTTGAAGTGAATTGGCTGTGTCTTGAGCGCGCAGGCCACCACGATCTCCATAGCGCGAAATCATACCGTCGGCGGGACCGTCATTTACAATGAAAAACTCTGCTCATTGAAGGACAGCCCGACATGTACCGTTGGTCGCAATTATTTATCCCCACGCTGCGCGAGGCCCCGGCCGACGCCGAGGTCGCCAGTCACAAGTACCTGCTGCGCGCCGGTTACGTGCGCCAGTTGGCAGCCGGAATTTACTCCTACCTGTTCCTCGGGCAGCGCGCCATGCTGAAGATCACGCAGATCGTGCGCCAGGAAATGGACAAGATCGGGCAGGAGTTTTATCTCCCGGCCCTGCATCCGGCGGAAATCTGGCAGGAAAGCGGGCGCTGGCAGGCGATGGGCGACAACATGTTTCGCCTGAAGGACCGCAAGGGCGCCGACCTGGTGCTGGGCATGACGGAAGAAGAGGTGATGACCACGATCGCCCGCCGCGAACTGCGCAGCTACAAGCAACTGCCGCAGATCTGGTACCAGATCCAGTCCAAGTTCCGCGATGAGCCACGTCCCAAGAGCGGCCTGCTGCGCGTCCGTCAATTCACCATGAAGGATTCCTACTCCTTCGACCTGGACGCGGCCGGGCTCGACGTTTCCTACCAGAAGCACCACCAAACCTATTGCCGCATCTTCGACCGCTGCGGATTGCAATACGTGGTGGTGGAAGCGCACTCGGGCGCGATGGGGGGCTCGCAGTCGCACGAGTTCATGGTTTACAGCGAGGCCGGCGAAGACCTGGTGGTGAGCTGTCCGCAATGCAAGTACGCGGCCAACCTGGAGAAGGCGACCTCGCGGCTGGACGCGGTGGAAGACTATGCCGACGTCGGCGATGGCAAGCCTGTCCCGGTGCACACGCCCGGCATGAAGACCATTGAAGATGTCGCCAAGTTTCTGGGCGTCTCGCCGAAAAACAAGATGAAGACTCTAGCGCTGATGGCGAGTGGCAACGAAGGCGGCAAAAAGCGCGAAGTTGCCGTCGTCGCATTTCTGCGCGGCGACCACTCGCTCAACGAGGCGAAGCTCTCGGCGGCCCTCGGCACCGGCGATTTCCGCCCCATGCAAGCGGAGGAAATCCAGGCGGTGTTCGGCTCGCCCGCCGGTTTTCTGGGGCCGATTGGTTCGGAAAATTGGCATTACCGCGGCATCAAGGCCAAGGTGCTGGTGGAGCGCGCGCTGCTGGGGCGCAAGAACCTGATCGCGGGGGCCAACCAGGAGGATTACCACCTGCGCAACGTGACCCCGGGGCGCGACTTTCCTGTAACCGAGGACATGTGGGCGGACCTGCGCTCGGTGGAAGCCGGCGAGGCCTGCGTCAACTGCGGCACGCCGCTCAAAGTCGCAAAAGCGGTAGAGATCGGGCACATCTTCAAGCTCGGCTGCAAATACTCGGAATCCATGGGCGCACGCGTGCTCGATAAAGAGGGCAAGGAAGTCATGCCGATCATGGGCTGCTACGGCATCGGCATCGAGCGCATCCTGACCGCCGCCATCGAGGAGAACCACGACACCGACGGCTTCTTTCTGCCGGCATCGATTGCGCCATTCCTGGTGGTGGTGACGCCGACCAACGTGGCCGACGCCAAACTGCTGGCGGCCGCCGAAGAGATCGCGCAGCAGCTCCAGTCGGCCGGCTACGACGTCCTGCTCGACGACCGCGACGAGCGTCCGGGGGTGAAATTCAAGGATGCGGACCTGGTCGGCATCCCGTTCCGGATCACGGTCGGCAAGAAGCTGGCGGAAGGGAAAGTGGAGGTGTTTCACCGGGCGACACGAAAGTCGCAGGACGCCGGTATCCCGGAGATTATTGACATTCTCCGGAACTTGCTCCGGAATGGTGAGGTCCAGCACTGAACGGAGAGGGCAAGACCGGGGAGAACAGGAAGGATGAAGGCTGTCAAAGCGGTCCTGGGGATCGGGCTCATTGTGGTGGTGGCGTTGGTCCTGGTGAGGATCGTTCCGCCCTACTACAACAACTACGAACTGCAGGATGCGATCGTCGACGAGGCGCGCATGAACACCTACACCCAGAAGCCGGTGGAGGAAATGCGGGACACCATTTTTCGCAAGTGTCAGCAACTGGACATTCCCGTGACCCGCGACCAGGTCAACGTGCAGCGCGAGGGCCAAACCGTAACCATCTGGCTTGACTACACCGTCCACGTCGACCTGCCCATGCACCCGGTGGATTTGACCTTCCATTCATCAACCAGGAACAAGGCTTACTAGGCAAACCTCTCGTCCCAGGGCCATCCCTGCGTCGGGGATTGTTACGAGGGACTCACGACCACCGGCTGAACACCTCGTCTCAACTACGATTCCGATGAATTAGGATGAATTACAATGAGGCTAGCTTCTGGCCGGCCTGTCCAGCGAATCCTGTGTCCTTCGTCCGCGGCAGCAGCGGGATAATGTTTTTTGGCTGCGCCGCCGTCTGAATCAGGAGTGGTGCAGCACGCAATGAGGAAGGGGAACCGCGCCGTCTGCAGCGCGGGGCTTCAGAGTGGCAATTAAAATCAAAATTCCGCGGCTCAAGGCCCCGGCCAAGGGCGGACGTACTTCGTCGGCCGGAGTCAGCCATTTCAGCCTGTCCGATCCGCTGGTGCGGGCCGGCGCCATCGCTTTTCTGGTGGTGACGCTGGTGGTGCTGGGCGTCTTCATCCGCTACTACGTTAAGTACGACAAGATCATCGACCACCGGCTGCACGGGCAGATGTTCAGCACGGCGACCAGGATCTATGCTCGTCCGGCCAGCGTGTGGGTGGGGGAGAGCGTTGCTCCGGAAGAAATCGCTTCCGACTTGCGCCGCGCCGGCTACATTGACGCCGACAAGTCCAACGGTATCGGCAGCTACCGGCTGACCAGCCACGGCATCGAAATCCATCCCGGCCCCGAGTCGTATCACAACCAGGACGGCGCGGTAGTGCGCGAAAGCGGCGGCAAGATTGAGCGTATTGTCGGCACCGGCGGCTCCGACGGTCGCGAGCTTTCCGCCTACGAACTGGAGCCCGCACTGATCACCGCGGTGGATACCGAGCAGCGCTTCAAGCGCCAGTTGGTGGACTATAAAGATATTCCCAAGGTGCTGGTCGACGCCGTCACCTCCATCGAGGACCGCCGCTTCTTCCAGCACAGCGGCATCAATTACTGGCGCTTCCTGCAGGCGGCATGGGTGGACATTCGGCAGGGCGGAGCGCGCCGGCAGGGTGGTTCCACCGTCACCATGCAGGTGTCGCGCATGTTCTTTCTCACCCCGGAGAAGACCATCAAGCGCAAGCTCACCGAAATGCTGATCGCGGTGGAGCTGGAGCAGAAGCTCTCCAAGGAGCAGATCTTCTCGCTCTACGCCAACCAGGTGGACCTGGGGCAGCGCGGCTCCTACACCATCACCGGGTTCGCCGAGGCTTCGCGCTCCTATTTCAACAAGGACCTGCAGAGCATCACCCTGCCGGAAGCTGCCTTGCTGGCAGGCTTGATCCAGCGTCCCAGCTATCTTTCTCCTTACCGGCATCCGGAGCGCGCCCTGGAGCGGCGCAACCTGGTGCTGGAGGCCATGGTGGACACCGGCGCCATCAAGCGCGAGCAGGCGGACAAGGCCAAGGCCGTGGCGCTCAAGCTGGCGCCGCCCAACGTCGAGGCCAGCGACGCGCCTTACTTCGTGGACCTGGTGAAGGACAGCATGCTCAGCCGCTACAGTGAGCGCGACCTGAGCGAGAATTCCTACCGCATCTACACCACGCTCGATCAAGACCTGCAGAAAGCGGCCGCCGAGGCGGTGCAGGAAGGCATCAAGAAGGTGGATGCGCAGGTGGAGAAGCTGCGCACGCGCCGCATTAAGGTCGGCAAAGGTAAGGCTGCCAAGACCGAGGTGAAGGTGCTTCCCGGACCGCTGCCGCAAGTGGCGCTGGTGGCCATCGATCCGCACACCGGCGACGTGCTCGCCTTGGTGGGAGGACGCAATTATGGCTTCAGCCAGTTGGACCACGTGGTGGCGAAGCGTCCCACTGGCTCGATCTTCAAGCCGTTCGTGTATGCCGCCGGGTTGAATACCGCCCTGAGCGGCGACACCACCAACGCCATCACTCCCGCGTCGCTGATTGACGATGCGCCCGGCACCTACACCTATGGCGACCAGATCTACGAGCCGCGCAACTACAAGGATGAATACCACGGCGTGGTCTCGGCGCGCTTCGCGCTGGCGCAATCGCTGAACAACGCCACGGTGAAGCTGGCGGAGCAGGTGGGCTACGACAAGGTGGCGGCGCTGGCGCGGGCTGCCGGCATCAAGTCGGTGCAACCGACGCCAGCCATGGCGCTGGGCGCTTATGACGCCACGCCGCTCGATATGGCCGCCGCCTATACCGTGTTCGCCAACGGCGGGGTGCGGATCTCCCCCATGATGGCCACCTCGGTGCGCGATGCGCGCGGCGACCTGGTGGAGAATTTCACCGGGGAGCGCACCCTGGTGCTCGACCCGCGAGTGGCCTACGTGATGACCACCATGATGGAAGGAGTCATCAATAACGGCACCGCGGCCGGCGTCCGCGGCATGGGCTTTGCCGCACCCGCGGCCGGCAAGACCGGGACCTCGCACGACGGCTGGTTTGCCGGTTACACCAGCAACCTGCTGTGCATCGTGTGGGTCGGCTACGACGACTACAGCGATCTTCGCCTGAGCGGCGCCAGCACGGCGGCGCCCATCTGGGCGGAATTCATGAAGCGCGCCGTCAAACTGCCCGCCTACAAGGACGCGGTGCCCTTCCAGCCGCCGGCCGGCGTGGTCGATGTCCGCCTCGATAAAGCTACCAACCGCCTGGCAACCGCGGCCTGTCCCGATACCTATACCGTGGCGTTCATCGCCGGCACCGAGCCCAAGGACAGTTGCGATCAGCCCATGGGCGAGCATCGTGGCATCTTTACGCGCATTTTCGGGGGCAGTCCGGCGCCGCTGCCGCCCATCATCGGGGCCAGCAGCACCACCGTGCGCCCCCCGATGCCGGCGCCGGTGCCCACCACGCAGCCCGTCCCACAGGATTCGAAGGACCAGGACAAAAAGAAAGGGTTTTTCGGCAAAATAGTAGGTATCTTCAAAGGCGACGACAAGCCGTCCTCCCCACCTCCGCAGAAGGACGGCAAAAATCCGCGCTGAGCAGGGAAGCAAGGGTCCATCCCGTGCCCGGTGCAGGGAAGGATTCGTCATGAACCGTCACACGGCACTACTCTCCACCTTGACCCTCGCCATGTTGCTGGGTGTGTCGGCGGCGCAGGCGCCGCCCGCCCCGGTGCAAAGTCCATCCCCGCTGGAGCAGGCCCCACCGGCGCCGGTCCGCGTCGGCCCGCCGCCGCACAACGCCAGCGCGATGGAGTTGGAAATCCAAGCGGACAAGCTGCGTGCCGAGAAATCGTATCTTGACGCGATTGACTACTACCGCGCCGCCATCAAGAAAGCCCCCTCGGCATCGCTGTGGAACAAGCTGGGCATTACCGAGCTGCAGATTTCGCGCCACAAGAATGCCATCAAGAGCTTCGATCACGCCATCAAGCTCAATCCAAAAATCGCCGAGGCTTACAACAACCGCGGGGCGGTGTATTACATCCAGGGGGCGCAGCAGCAGGCGCAGGCTGAACGCAAAGGCAAGTCGGTCCCGCACGGCGCGGTCAAGCGCTACCGCAAGGCCATCGTGGAATACCAGAAGGCGCTGGCCATCACCGACGAAAACGCGTCGTACCACAGTAATCTCGGCACCGCGTACTTCGCGCTCAAAGAATATCCGTCGGCCATCAGCGAGTATGGGCGCGCCATGCAGATCGATCCCGACGTTTTCGAGCACCGCTCGCAGACCGGTATCACAGCGCACATGTCTTCCCCCGAGGACCGGGCTTATTATTCTTTCGTGCTGGCGCGCATGTACGCCAAGTCGGGCTATCTCGATCGCGCCTTGCTCTATTTGCGCAAGGCCCTGGAAGACGGCTACAAGGATTTCGATACGGTCTACAAAGACCAGGGGTTCGCCATGTTGAGGAAAGATCCCCGCTTCGCGGAACTGATGAACAGCAAACCGGCGGTGATTCCGCAATAGCGCTGCTGAACGTGGACGGCGGGCGAAGGTCGTAGAACGAAAATTTTTGCGAAATGTGAAAAACTTTTTCGCCGCAGTGGAGTTTATTTAAGTGCCTCCTGAAAGCAATAGGTGAGTCAGGGGAAACGGTGGCCCGCCGGACGCTAATCAGCACGCCCCAAGCAAGCGTCCGGTGGGCTTTTATTATTTCTGGCGCCTCTTGGGCGACCTGCCCTCCAGATAGCTCTCCATGACCGGCTGCAACTTTCCCTGCGATTTGAGGATGAACTCCACCGCGTCACGCACCGCGCCGTGTCCGCCGGGATGTTCGGTGACGAAGTGCGCCGCCTGCAGCACCTCGGCGCGCGAGTTCGGCACCGCGATCGCCAGCCCGCAATGCCGCATTACCGGCAGGTCAATGATGTCGTCGCCCATATAAGCAGCCTCTTCGGCGGCGATGCTTTCCTTGCGCAGGATTTCGCGGAAGGCGGTGAGCTTGTCGGCGATGCCCTGGTACACGTGGTCGAGGCGAAGGTCGCGCGCGCGCAGGGCCACGGTGTCGGAAGTGCGCTTGGTGATCAGTCCGGTTTTCAGGCCGGCCAGCCGCGCCAGCGAGATGCCGATGCCGTCGTGCGCGTTGAATCCCTTGGCTTCGATCGCCCGCGGGCTGGAGATGCCGGAACCGCCGGCATCGGCGAATTGGCCGGCCTTGCGCCGCGTTTCCTGGGGCGCTCCGGCGGGAGCGGGAAAAAACCACAGCGTGCCGTCGGTCATCACGCCGTCCACGTCCATGAGCAGCAGCTTGATCTTGCGCGCGCGTTCTTCGGACATGGCGGGATTATAGCTTTCAGCTCTCAGCTTTCAGCTCTCAGCTTGTCATGGTGTCATGCTGAGCGAAGCGAAGCATCTATGCATTTCTTCCGGAGAAAACCAGTGCGCGGATTATTCGCGGCGCCAGTAAGCCGCAGCACTACCATCAATTGCGCTGACGAACCCGACCACAGCAGCTAGCTAAGAGCTAAGAGCTAAAAGCTCCCCGCCACAAACTCCTCGATCGCCAGCTTCGAAATCGCGCCGCAGTTGCCGCAAACGAGCAGGGTCTCGTCGCCTTCGGTCTTCAACACCGCCACGCGCAGGCTCTCGCATAAGGCGCAGCAGGTGGTGGGCTCACCGGAGGTCGGCTCTTCCACCGCTGGCGGTTCCATCAGTTGGCCGGTTTTGACCGTGTTGATTTCAAACGTGCTGCGGCAATCGGCGCAGACGTGGTTGAAGCAACACTTCGGTTCGCAGGAGTACACAACTTCGCTGCCGCCACACTTCGGACAGCGGATGATGTCCTTTAACGTCCTCACGTTTCAATTCTACCTGTCGTCGCGACAGCCGGCTGTGGAGTTCGCAGTCAAACAACTACGGACCCAGTACTCGGTACCAGGTACTCAGTACTCGGTACTGTTGGGCGAACAATTGGCGAAACTGAAAAATTCAAATACAATGCTTAAGAATGTCGTCCCGGGGTGAAAACACGCTGGCATGGGCCCATCCGGTGGTCCGCGACTGGTTCGTGGGAAAGTTCGGCAGCCCGACCGAACCGCAGGAGCAGGGCTGGCCGCACATCCTGGCGCGCCATGCTACCCTGATCGCCGCGCCCACCGGGTCGGGCAAAACCTTGGCGGCATTCCTGGCCTGCATCGACCGCCTGGTGCGGCAGGCGCTGGCCGGCGATCTCCAGGACCGCACCGAGGTGCTGTACGTCTCGCCGCTGAAGGCGCTGGGCAACGACATCCAGAAAAACCTGGAAGGACCGCTGGGGGAAATTCTTCAGCTTGCCTCCGAGCGCGGCCTGCTGATGCCGGAAATCCGCACCGCGGTGCGCACCGGCGACACGCTCATGCACGAGCGTCGCGCCATGCTGCAGCGCCCGCCGCACATCCTGGTTACGACCCCGGAATCGCTGTACATCCTGCTCACCGCGGAAAAGAGCCGCAAAATTCTGCGCGACGTGGACACGGTGATCGTCGACGAAATCCATGCCGTCGCCGGTGACAAGCGGGGTTCGCACCTGGCGCTCTCGCTGGAGCGCCTCGACGCGCTGGTCGAGAGCAGTGGACGCGCGGCGCCGGTGCGCATCGGACTCTCGGCCACGCAGAAGCCGATTGATGAGATTGCACATTTCCTCACCGGAAATCGTGTGGCATGGGTCTCCGACCCGTGTGTTCCGGCCATTGTGGATGTCGGCCACCGCCGCGCCATGGATCTGCGGATCGAGGTGCCCGGCATCGAGCTCGGCCCGGTGGCTTCCAACGAAATGTGGGACGAGATCTACGAGCGCATCGCCGAGCTGGTTCGGCAGCACCGTTCCACGCTGGTCTTCGTGAACACGCGCCGCATGGCGGAGCGCGTGTCGCATCATCTGGCGGGAAAGCTGGGTGAGGAAGCCGTGGCGGCGCACCACGGCAGCTTGTCGCGCAAGCTGCGCCTGACCGCGGAACACAAGCTCAAGAACGGTGAACTCAGCGTGCTGGTCGCCACCGCCTCGCTGCAGCTGGGCATCGATATCGGCGCCATCGACCTGGTCATCCAGATCGGTTCGCCGCGCTCCATCGCCGTCGCTTGGCAGCGGGTGGGACGCGCCGGCCACTGGCGCGGCGCCATTCCCAAGGGGCGCCTGTTCGTTACTACGCGCGATGAGTTGTTCGAGTGCGCTGCGCTCCTCCGCGCCATCAAGTACGGTGAGCTGGACCGCATCCTGATTCCGCAGGCGCCGCTGGACATCCTGGCGCAACAGTTGGTGGCGACCTGCGCGAGTGGTGGCGGTGTCGACAGTCGACCGTCGACCGTCGACGGAGAGAGCGAAAGTTGGAGTGAACACGATCTCTTCGCGCTCGCCCGTCGCTCCTATCCCTATTCCAATCTCGCACGCGAAGATTTCGACGCCATCCTCGAAATGCTCTCCGAGGGCATTTCCGCGCGCCGCGGACGCTTCGGGGCCTTCCTCCATCGCGACCGCATCAATGGACGCGTTCGGGCGCGCCGCGGAGCGCGCCTGGCCGCCATCACCAGCGGGGGCGCGATACCGGAAAATGCGTTGTTCACCGTGGTGGCCTCGCCGGAAGGCACGGTGGTCGGCACGGTGGACGAAGACTTTGCGGTGGAATCGCTAGCCGGCGACATCATCTTGCTGGGCAACACCTCGTGGCGCATCCGCCGCATCGAGAGTTCCTCCGGACGCGTGCTGGTGGAGGACGCGCACGGCGCGCCCCCGGGAATCCCGTTCTGGCTGGGCGAAGCTCCTGCGCGCACCGCCGAACTCTCGGAGCACGTCGCCAAGTTGCGCGAGGAACTGAGCGCCAGGCTGCCGAGGAGCTCGCCGCTTGCGCTGTCGCCGAAGTCGCCCGAGGTCGCCGACGCCATGGAGTGGCTGCAACAGGAGTGCGGGCTCGACGCCTCCGGTTCCGAGCAGGCCATCCACCACCTGGTGGCGGGACGCGCCGTGCTGGGCGATGTTCCGACGCAGCAGACCATCATCGCCGAGCGGTTCTTTGACGAAGGCGGCGGCATGCAGTTGGTGATCCACGCTCCCTTCGGCGGACGCATCAACAAGGCCTGGGGCCTGGCGCTGCGCAAGCGATTTTGCCGCAGCTTCAACTTCGAATTGCAGGCCGCGGCCACCGACGATGGCCTGAACATAGCGCTGGCCGAGCAGCACAGCTTTCCGCTGGGTGACGTCTTCCATTTTCTTCAGCCGGAGACGGTGCAGGGCGTGCTCGAGCAGGCGGTGCTGACCGGCGCGCCTGTGTTCGGCACCCGCTTTCGGTGGGATGCCACCCGAGCGCTGGCTCTGCTGCGTTTCCGCGGCGGCAAAAAAATCCCGCCGCAGGTGCAGCGCATCCTCTCCGACGACCTGCTGGCCACCGTGTTTCCCGATGTCGCCGCCTGCGGCGAGAACATCGAGGGCGACATCCAGATTCCCGACCATCCGCTGGTCAAGGAAGTCATGAAGGACGTGCTCCACGAGGCCATGGACCTGGACGGGCTGCGCGCCGTGCTCACCGGCATCCAGGACGGTTCCATTCGCTGCCTGGCCGTGGACACGCCGATTCCGTCGCAGTTCTCGCACGAGATCCTGAACGCGAACCCCTACGCCTATCTTGACGATGCCCCCCTGGAGGAGCGCCGCGCGCGCGCCGTGCAGATGCGGCAGGTGCTGCCGGAATCGGTGTTACAGGAAGTGGGGCGGCTCGATCCTGCCGCGATTGCGCAGGTGCAGCAGGAGGCCTGGCCCGACGTGCGCGACGCCGACGAGCTGCACGACGCGCTGCTGACATTCATCGCCCTGCCCGAAAACCGCGCTCAGCACTACGGCCCAAGCTGATGTCATCCCGAGCTTGTACGACGCGGCAGCCGGCGCGCGGCCCGTTTTTGGCCGCGAGCCAGCCGCGTCGGAGTCGAGGGACCTTCCGGTTTCTTGGCAGCCGCACCTGGAGACGCTCCTCGCCGCCCGTCGCGCTTGTGTGGCGCGGGTCTCCGACCCGCGTACGCCAGGCCAGAAGCTTACCTTCTGGGTAGCCGCCGAGCGCGCGCCCGCATTCCGCGCCATCTATCCCAGGCGCAATTCGAAAGTCCGAACCGGTGGCCGTCGACCATCCACGGTCGACCGTCGACTCCTCTCGCTCCGATGCCCTGCTGCAGATGTTCAATGGCTGGATGCAGCACCTCGGGCCCACCACCGCCGCCGAGCTCTCACAAATGCTGGCGTTAGCCGAGAGCGAAGTTGACCAGGCGCTGCTTCGGCTGGAGTCCACCGGCGCCATCTCTGCGCGGCAGTTTCCGTGTGGCCCACGCGCCCTCGCGTGGGGACACCCGTCGGCCGTCGACAATCGCCCGTAGACCGAATGGTGCGACCGCCGCCTGCTGGCGCGCATTCATCGCCTGACGCTGGGCGCGCTGCGCAAGGAGATCGAGCCGGTCACCGAGGCGCAGTTCATGCGCTGGCTGCTGCGTTGGGAACACGTCGCGCCCAGCTCGCAGCTGGTGGGCGAGCGCGGCCTGCTGGAAGTGTTGCGCCAGTTGCAGGGCTTCGAGGTGCCGGCCAACGCCTGGGAGCGGCAGGTGCTGGCGCGCCGCCTGGCCGACTACGATCCCAAGCAGCTCGACCAGCTCTGCCTCACCGGCGCCATCGGATGGGGCCGCCTCTCGCCGCATCCGGCGACGCTGGAGGATGCGCGTGACGGACGCCGCCGCGTTATTCCCACCAGCGTCGCGCCCATCACCTTCTTCGTGCGCGAGGAAGCGGATTGGATGACGCCGCGTCGTCCCGAATCGCAGGAGGAAGAAGCGCGCGGCCTGAGCCAGGGCGCGCGCGACGTGCTCACCTTCCTGCGGCAGCGCGGAGCGTCGTTCTTCACCGACATCGTGCGCGGCACCGGCAAGCTGAAGTCGGAGGTGGAAACGGGGCTCTGGGAGCTGGTGGCCGCCGGGCTGGTCACGGCCGACGGCTTCGATAACCTGCGCTCGCTCATCGATCCGCGCCGCCGCTCCGGGCAGGGAAGCGGGCGCGCCGCCCGCCCGCGCCACTCCTCGGGCCGATGGTCGGTGCTCTATCCCATCGAGCAGCCCAATCGCGACAAGATGATCGAGGCCACCTGCGCCATGCTGCTGGCGCGTTACGGCGTGGTTTTCCGCGACCTGCTGGCGCGCGAGGCCATCCTGCCCAAGTGGCGCGAACTGGTGCAGGCCTTCCGCCGCATGGAAGCCCGCGGCGACATTCGCGGCGGACGCTTCGTCAGCGGCTTTATCGGCGAACAATACGCGCTGCCGGTGGCGGTGGAGTCGCTGCGGGCGATGCGCCGCACCGAGCCAACCGGCGAGATCATCACCGTCTCGGCCGCCGATCCGCTAAACCTGGTGGGCATCATCGTTCCCGGCGAGCGCGTGCCCGCGATTTCAGGAAGGACGGTCAGCTATCGCGACGGCGTAGCCGTGATCGCCGAAGACCGCGCCCTTGCCGCCGAGCTTTCTACCCCCATCGCGGCCACCGGCGACTGAACGGTTGCAATACGCTCGGCGCCCGCAAGCTAAGGAGATGGCACAGCTGAAATGTTGTGGTGATTTAAGGAATTGTGTCCTGTTCTTACGGCGCACTCGTCACAATCTCGAACACTACCTCCACCTCGTCCTTCACTTTCACCGTTCCGCCACCCACGGTGATCGGCTTCATTCCGAATTGCGTCTGCTTCAGCTTGGCCGAACCGATGTAATGCCCTTCGCGCTGCTCTACGGTGATCGTTATCGGGCGCGTCACGCCGTGCAGCGTCAGCTCGCCGCTCACGCGAAGATGGCCGGCGCCGCCGGCCTCGACGGTCTTCGAAGCGAACCGAATCTCCGGAAAGCGCTCGGTGTCGAGCACCGCGTCGCTGAGCATCGTCTTTTGCACCTCGGCGCGGTCCTTGGCGGCGAGGTCCGGATCGAGCACCTGCATACGGCGGGCGTCGACCGCCAACTCCACCGAGGGCGCGCCCGAAGGGACGATAATGCCGGAGATGATCGGCGCGCGAATTTCGTGGTTGTGTCCGAAGGCGGAGAACAGGCCAGCCTTCGAGACCTTCACCGTCATGGTGGAGCGCTCGGGGTCGATGCGCAACGACTGTGCCGTGGCGCGCAATCCGCCGAGAAAAAGGATGGCGAGGACAAAGGCGATACCCGGTTTTCTCATGCTGATGTCCTCTGATTCATTTCCGGGAAAACGGTTACACCGGGCCTCATTCGAACGTCCGTTCCAACCCCCCGCCACACCCTGGTTTTGCTGAAAGCTGACAGCTGAGAGCGGACAGCTTCGTATTAGAATCGAGGGTTCAGTTGTCCTGATTCTTCTTCCAAGGAACTCTCATGCCCGAAGTCGCCGCACTCCGCTCCGACGTTCCCGCGCCGCTGGTGGCGCTCACCGAAGACGAGCAGCTCTTCCGCGACAACATCCGCCAGTTCGCGGAGGAAAAGGTCGCCCCGCTCTCCCGCGAGATGGACGAGAAAGGCGTCTTCGACCGCTCCCTCATCGACCAGTTCTTCCAGCTCGGCCTGATGAGCATCGAGATCCCCGAACAGTTCGGCGGCGGCGCCGGAACTTTCTTCGAAGCCATTCTAGCGGTCGAGGAACTCTCGCGCGTGGATGCCTCCGCCGGCGTTGTGGTCGACGTGCAGAACACGCTGGTCAACAACGCGCTGCTGCGCTGGGGCACCGACGAGCAGAAGAAGCGCTATTTGCCCAAGATGGCCACTGACACCGTGGGCGCCTACGCGCTCAGCGAGGCCGGCTCGGGCTCCGACGCTTTCGCGCTGACTACCAAGGCCGAGCTCAAGGGCAGCGACTACGTGCTCAACGGGCGCAAGCTGTGGATCACCAACGCCAAGGAGGCGGGGCTGTTCATCCTGCTGGCGACGGTGGACGCGAGCGCCGGGTACAAGGGCATCACCGCGTTCCTGGTCGAGAAAAGTTTCCCCGGCTTCGCGGTCGGCAAGAAGGAAGACAAGCTCGGCATCCGCGCCTCTTCCACTTGTGAATTGATCCTGGAGGACTGCCGCGTGCCCAAGTCGAACCTGCTGGGCGAGGTCGGCAAGGGCTACAAAATCGCGATTGAGACCTTGAACGAAGGGCGCATCGGCATCGGGGCGCAGATGATGGGCGTGGCGCGCGGCGCCTGGGAGCACGCCCTCAAGTACGCGCAGGAGCGCAAGCAGTTCGGCAAGCCGATCGCCGACTTCCAGGGTATCCAGTTCCAGCTGGCGCAGATGGGCACTGAGGTCGAGGCCGCGCGCCTCATGGTCTACAACGCGGCCCGCATGAAGGATGCGGGCATGAGCTTCGTCAAGGAAGCCGCCATGACCAAGCTGTTCGCCTCGCAGGTGGCGGAGCGGGTTTGCTCGCTCGCCGTCGAGATTTACGGCGGCTACGGCTTCACCAAGGACTACCCGGTGGAGAAATATTTCCGCGACTGCAAGATCGGCAAGATTTACGAGGGCACGTCCAACATGCAGCTGGCGACCATCGCCAAGCTCGTGCTCGGCGGAAAATAACTGCCGTTCGCTGGAGGAGAGAGCGGCAAGCGCCGGGGCGCGCCTGCCGCAGGTCTCATGCCGGACGACCGGCAACCCCGTACGATCAAGCTTCTCGGGCGCCGCTCTGCATCAGTTGTTCGAGCAGGGCTTGCAGTCCCTGCCGGTTCAGCGGTGTCATCTCGGTGAAGCGCACGCCCATGCCCACCATCCGGTCCGTCTCCGTGATTTGCCCAAGCGTGGCAATTTTCACATCTCCCACCAGTACGGTGGCGCCGACCAAAGTCCCCGCCGGCAACGGCGAAGTGGTCTGCACGTAGCAGCCGTGCAGGCTGATGTCCTGCATCATGGTCCACTGTCCCGCCGATGCGCCGATCTCCTGGATCTTGGCGCCGCCGCCACAGCGGTAGCGCCCGCTGCCGCGCCGGTTGTAGCGCCGCCCCAAAATGGAAGTCCCAAGGACGCCGGTTTGCGGGCCGCCTGACAGGGGAACGGCAGCCGCTGCCATCGTCCGCGCCTCGGGGACAGGGTGCATCATCCCCCAGATGACCCGGCATGCTTCCAGGCAGAGCAAGCCCACCTCGCCTTCCCTGGGGGTGCCCCGCGCTCCGGTCCAGACTACTCGGAAGCGCGCTTTCTCCGCGCCACAACGCACCCCGATGGTTTCCCCGGGGGCGCTCCAATGGGGCAGTCCCATGAGGCGCGCCCCGCGCTTGCTGATGTCGAGCGAATAGCTGGGCTGGCTGATCGGTCTTCCGGCGCTGTCCAACCCGAAGACGCGGACCGCAAGCTGTTGTGAGGTCCTGGGCTCACTTCGTCTTTGCATCATGATGGGAGTACCCGTGGGTCGGCCATTTTCCATGGGCCGAAGCTCGGGGGAGAGGATGCAAGTGTGGGGCAGAAGCCGTCGACCCGTCAACTCTCCCGATGTCGTAGCCGGCTTGGACTAACCCGCCTGGCTAGCCAGAGAGTGGTGCTTGCGGGAGGGCGATTGGATGGTGCGATGACCCCGCCTGCGCCATGGCGGACGGGCCGGCAACAGGCTTGCAAATCCGGAAGAACTACCGTAACGTGCTGCGGGCTGTAACAAACGCGCAACTCCGGGTCAACGAATTGAAGCCACCACAGCGGGGTTTCGCGGTTCGATGATTGCGGCTAGAATGGCGGGTCGGGGCCATGGAGGGTCGGGCGTGGATATCGATGTTCGCAAGTACGGCAAAGTGCACACCATCAAGTTGAAGGGACAACTGAAGCTGGGTGAGGCGGTCGACGAGCTGCGCTCCGCTCTGGACGACATCGTCGCCGAATCCGGTTTTTCCGTCGTGCTCAACCTGACCGAGGTCCCCATGGCCGACTCCAGCGGCGTCGGTGTGCTCGTCCGCTACCAGTCCTCGCTCAAGCAGAAAGGCGGCGCGCTCAAGCTCGTCAACCCTTCCAAGCTGGTCTCCCAGACTTTGAAAATCCTCGGGCTGCTCAGCGTGTTTGAGGTCTTCCAGGACGAAGCTGCCGCCGTACAGTCCTTCAGCCCTGAAACCGCCGCCACCGCCGGCTAAACCGCGACTCTCCTCTCCGAGCGAGGACCCATGAAGCGCATTCTCTCCCTCAGCCGGGACCTGGAACTGACGCTGCTTCGCCGGCGTCTCCTGGAATCGGCGGGGTACACCGTGGTCGCGCCCTTGACGGACACGGCCGCACTGGAAGCCGTCTCGGAAAAGGACCGGTTCGACGTCTGCATCGTTTGCTACCGCATGTGGCCCGGGACCGCCAGGCACCTGATGCGGGTCTTTCGCGAGAACAATCCCTCGGGACAGTTCCTCATCATGGTGCGGGTGTATGGCGAAGTTCCCGAACTGGAAGGCGACCGCTATGTGGTGGGCGCCAATGGCCCCGATGCTCTCATCGCGGTGCTCAATGAAATGACCGACTCCTCGCTCAACGCGGACGCCTTGGGCGCCTGATCTCCTCCTCGTCAACCACAATTCCGGCGACCGCCATTTGCATTTTCCTTGCCCTCCCCGCGATAATTCCGCTCCCATGAAAACCGCGAATCTTTTGGCCGCCCTCCTGCTGCTCTCGGTCATCGCCCTGGCGCAGAGCGAACCTGCCGACTTGGTCAAACAGGCACGCAAGCTCAACAATGAAGGTCAGCAGGACCAGGCGCTGGCGCTGCTCAATCAGGCGCTCAAGGCCAATCCCGATTCTTACGAGGCCAACCTTGGCGCGGGGGCGGTGCTCGATCTGGATGGCAAGTACGAGGAAGCCCGCCAGCACCTCGCCAAGGCCATCGCCGTCGCGCCCCCGGAATCGAAGCCGCAGGCAATGCGCAACATGGCCTTCTCCTACGCCTTCGAGGGCAAGGCTGCCGACGCGGCCAAGTATGAGCAGCCGCTCTACGACGAGGACATTGCCGGCAAGAAATTTTTTGCCGCCGGCGAAGTGGCCAATGAGCTGGCCCGTATTTACCTGGAGTCCGGCGACCTCGACAACTCCCACAAGTGGTATGCCATGGGCCACGAAGCCGGGCTGAAAGAGGCCGACATCAAGCCCGCCACGGTTGACCTGTGGAACTTCCGCTGGGAGCACGCGCAGGCCCGCATCGCCGCCCGCAGCGGCCGTCGCGCCGAAGCCCAAAAGCACGTCGCCGCCGCCAAGGCCATCCTCGACAAGGGCACCAATCCCGATCAGGCGCAGTTCTTCCCCTACCTGGAAGGCTACGTCGCGTATTACCTGGGCGATTACAAGGCTGCCATCGCCGACCTGCAAAAGGGCAACCAGAAAGATCCCTTCATCCTGGTGCTGCTGGCGCAGGCCTTTGAAAAATCGGGCGACAAGACGCAAGCCGCTGACTACTACAAGAAAGTTCTCACCATCAACAGCCACAATCCGACCAACGCCTTTGCCCGGCCCATCGCGAAGAAGAAGCTGTCGTGAATAGTTGTCGGTTTACGGTTGTCGGTTTGCGGTGGCAGGGTTCTAGTGACCCTGAACCGACAACCGAGAACCTGCCAACCACCAGGCACCGTCTTCCCGCATCCAACTCACATTAAGGAGAAAGCGACGATGGAAGGAATTGTGGGAGTCTTCAATTCGCGAGCCCAAGCTGAGGTCGTCGTGCATGAGCTTCGCCACAAGCTGAGCTCGGAAAAAATCATTTTCCTGACCCCGGAAGCTTCCCCTGATCAAGTTTCCGAAATTCCCACCACCGACGCGGAGCGGCCCGGCATCGGCAAAGCCATTACCGGCGTGGTCGGCGCGGCCATCGGTTCGGGCGCCGGACTGGGGCTCGGAACTGCGGCAGCCGCGCTGTTCGTGCCCGGAGTAGGAACCATTTTTGCGATTGGACTGGGCGCCGCCGCGGCCCTCGGGCTGACCGGCGCTGCCATCGGCGCCAAGATCGGCGCCGATGAGGAGGCCCTCCTCGACAACGGCGTGCCGCGCGACGATATCGGCTGCTACCGCCTGCTGCTTCGCCAGGGACGTTCCCTGGTGATCGCCGAAACCGATCTGCCGGAGCTTGCCGACGAGATCCGGTTCGTGATGCGGCGAAACGGAGGTGAGCGCTTCGAAGACGCGCGCAAGAATTTGCAGAGCGGCTGCGAGCCCGCTGCCTGAAAAGCAGACCCGCCCGTCCCCGGCGCTTGTCCCAAAATCCGCGCTGGAAGCCGAAAGCGGCTTATAATGTGCCTATGCGGCGGAGCGTCCTCATTGCCGCGCTTCTCTTTCTGGTGGGTACGCTGCCGGTGTGCGCGCAGCGCCGTGGAGGTTCCTCAGTACGCGCCGGCGTTGCCGTCGGCGCGCGTCCCGGTGGACGCGTCATCGTGAACGGCGTGCGGCCCGGCTGGGGAGTGCGCGGCGGCGTGGGCTTCGGACATAATCCCCGCTTTGGCGTCTTCTTTAATCAGCGCGGGTTTAATCAGCGCGGGTTCCGCCATCGCCGCTTTGTTTACCCGTACGCCGCCTATCCCTACTATCCGATTTACCCGTACACGGTGTACCCGTACTACGGCGTTGGCCTGCAGAGCGACTTCGTATACGCCAATGGCGCCGTGCCGCAAGACGCGCCTGCCTATATGTCGGAGCACGATACTGGCCTGCAGAACGACCTCTATCGCCTGCAAGCGGAGCTGGACCAGATCAAGCAGCAGCAGGCGGCGCAGAACGAGCGCCAGCAATACGCGCTGAACACACCAACTGCAGCGCCCCGCGCGGTTCCGGCCCCCCGCCCGGAACCTCCTCCGCCTCCCACCGTCCTGGTCTTCCGCGATGGGCATCGCTCAGAAATCCAGAACTACGCCGTGGCCGGGCAGACGCTGTGGATCTTCTCCGAGGAGCGCGCGCGCAAGGTGCCGCTCGCCCAACTCGACCTCGATGCCACCCGCAGGGCGAACGAAGAGCGCGGCGTGGAGTTTGCCGTGCAGCCCCCTTCTTCACCCGCGCGTTAAGGTCGTCCTCGCGCTGAATCAGACGGCTCGACTGGCGCCGCGCACAAAGTGCAGGATCAGCATGATGATCGCGGCGATCAGCAGCAGGTGAATCAGGAACCCGGCGACGTGAAACACGCCCCAGCCCACAATCCAGGCAATCAGCAGGATGATAAACAGGATGGTGAAAACGCTCATCGGTACCCCTCCGTTCGGTGGTCAGACGTTGGAGTACGGTTCGCAACCGCGGGTTGTCATGCCGGCCTTCGAGTTAGTTCAGGTCGGAGCGCAGAATCTGCGGGACGACGATGCGATGCTCGGCGCCGCAGAGCGGGCAGGCCAGCGTCCAGTCCTGCTTTGGGGTGCGCTTGTCGCAAGTGATGGCGCGTTCGTGGCCCTTGGGACACTCGGTCAACACCGTGACCCGGTTGAATCGGCTGGTGATCGTGTTCAGTAATCGCATGACCCGGTTGTACCCCGGGGCCCCGGCGCCAACAATGTCCCGAAGGCTGCTGGCCGACCGGGCGAGGCTTGCAAGTTGTTGACATTAAATGACGAGACGTGGCGTCTCCCCAGGGGCTACTGGCCTGTCGTTCCATGAAGAACGATCTGCCAGGGGCACTCTCGTAGCAGAGGGCCCATTTCCGATCCGAGGCGGATTTCTCCGCCTACCAGCAATTCCTCTCCGATAACCTAGGGGAATCTTCATGCCCGCTCGGCGCGATTCGGCATTGGGAATCTCGCCGCGCCGACGTAAAATGCCGCTGCCGTCTTCAATTCCTTGTTCAACAACTGCCTCGATCGCCGAGGCAGATTCAAGCGGAGTCATGTCATGCACATTAGGACCGCTCGTTGCCTCTTGTTCGCAATTCTTTCGCTCGCCATTATGGCGCCGGCCGGCGCGACGTTGGCCTTTGCCCAACTTTCACCCGACAACCCGTTTGCCCGCGAAAGCTCGCTGCCCTATCACCTGCCGCCCTTCGACCGCATCAAGGACGCCGACTTTCGTCCCGGCGTATCGAAGCCGGCATGGCCGAGGAGCGCAAGGAGATCGACGCCATCGCCCACAATCCGGCCGCGCCGACGCTTTGAAAACACCATCGTCGCGCTGGAAAAATCCGGAGAGCTGCTCGACCGGGTGAGCATTACCTTCTCCAATCTCAACGGCTGCAATACCAATCCCGAGATGCAGAAGATTGCCTCCGAAATGGCGCCCAAGCTGGCCGCCCACCGCGACGCTATCCTGCTGGATCCGGCGCTGTTCGCGCGCGTCGAGGCCATCTACCAGAAGCGCGCCGAGCTGGACCTCGACCCGGAGTCGCGTGAGCTGCTGGAGCGCAGCCATGTCCGCTTCGTGCGTGCCGGGGCGAAGCTGTCGGAATCCGACAAGTCCAGGCTGCGGCAGCTCAACGAGCAGATTGCCTCGCTCACCACCAAGTTCCAGCAGAACCTGCTCAAGGCCACGAAAGAATCCGCGGTGGTGGTGGACAACGTCGCCGAACTCGACGGCCTTTCCCAGCAACAGATCGGCGCCGCCGCCGAAGCCGCCAAGGCGCGCAAGCTGGACGGCAAGTGGTTGATCACCCTGCAGAACACCACCATCCAGCCGCTGCTGGCTGATCTGAAGGACCGCGCGCTGCGGGAAAAAATCTACCGCGCCTCCATCGCTCGCGCCAACGGCGGCGCCGAGGACAACACCGCGGTGGTGGCGCAGATCGTGAAGCTGCGCGCGGAAAAAGCGGCGCTGTTGGGCTACCCGGACTTTGCGGCCTACGCGCTCGCCGACGCGACCGCCGGAAAACCAGAGGCGGTGAACCAGATGCTGGCCCGCCTGGTGCCGCCCGCCATCGCTAACGCCAAGAAGGAAGCGGCTGAAAGCCAGAAGCTCATCGAAGAGCAGGCCAAGGCCGGCAAGACCTTCACGCTGCAGCCGTGGGATTGGGCCTTCTACGCCGAGCAGGTGCGCAAGGCGCGCTTCGGCTTCGACGAATCCCAGGTCAAGCCATACTTCGAGCTGGACCGCGTGCTGCACGATGGCGTCTTCTACGCCGCGCACCAACTCTACGGCTTCGACTTCAAGGAGCGCCACGACCTGCCCGTCTACCGGGCGGAGGTGCGCGTCTTCGAAGTTTCCCGCGATGGCGCGCCCGTGGGATTGTTCCTCGCCGACTACTACGCGCGCGACAACAAGCGCGGCGGCGCCTGGATGAACAGTTATGTCGGCCAGTCGTGGCTGCTGGGGACCAAGCCGGTGGTGTCGAACAATCTCAATATTCCCAAGCCGCCGGCGGGCCAGCCCACGCTGCTGACCTTCGACGAGGTCCGCACCATGTTCCATGAATTCGGGCACGCCATCCACGGCCTGCTTTCGGATGTGAATTACCCGTCGCTGTCGGGCACCAACGTGCCGCGCGATTTCGTGGAGTTCCCATCGCAGTACAACGAGATGTGGGCGCGCGAGCCGATCGTGTTTGCGCACTACGCCAGGCACTACCAGACCGGCGCGCCCATGCCCAAGGCGCTGCTCGACAAGGTGCTGGCAGCGGAGAAATTCGGACAGGGCTACGCCACCACCGAGTACGTGGCGGCGGCGCTGCTCGACCAGGCCTGGCACCAGGTGAGTGCCGAGCAGGCGCCGGCCGCCGACAAAGTCATGGCGTTTCAGGATGCCGCGCTCAAAAAATACGGCGTGGAGTACGCGCCGGTCCCGCCTCGCTACTTGACGCCGTATTTCGCGCACGTCTTCGCCAGCGGCTACGCGGCCGGCTACTACGCCTATATCTGGAGCGAAGTGCTGGCCCGCGACACCGAGCAGTGGTTCCACACTCACGGCGGATTGCAGCGCGCCAACGGAGAGTTCCTGCGCGCCAAGGTGCTGTCGCGCGGGCGCAGCGCTAATCCGGAACTGTTGTTCGAGCAGTTCTACGGTGGCCCGCCCGACATCAAGCCGCTGCTGGAACATCGCGGGCTGCAGTAGGACGTGTTGCGGAGGGGAATGACCCACCCTGCCGTTTCCGGCGAGGAAGCGGCCAGGGTGGGGCAATCGGTTTCGATTACTGAGGCGGCTTTTGCGCCGGCTGCGGCGTGCTGGGCTGATTTTGCTGTTGATGCTTTTGCACCGCGTCCTTCAACTTTTGCTGTTGTTCGGGAGTCAGGACGGCCATGACCTTGTTGGAAGCGGTGCGGCGAATGTCGGTCAGCTTGGTCTGCTTTTCCTGAGACGACATCGTGCGGTCGCTTTGCAGGGCGGTTAACTGGCTATGCTCGCCCTGGAAAATGTCCCGCACTTGTGACGTCTGGGCTTCGCTCAGGTTCACCACCTGGGCCAACTGTCTGGCGGCGTCATCGGCGGGAGATGCGCCGGTGGAGGGCGTACTCTGGCTGGTCTGCGGTTGCGCGGATGGTTGTTGACCCGGCGCGGCCGGCGGCTGACCTGGCGTGGCCGGCGGTTGTTGGCCGGGCATGGTGGGTTGCGCTTGTTGCGCCGACATTCCCGGCTGGGTGGCGGGTGACTGTGCGAGCGCGGTCGCTGCCAAGGCGAGGATCGCACCGATGACGATGGCGTAGCGTAGTTTTGACATGCGTACTCCTGTCTGGTTGCGAACCTGGGGGCGTCCGGAACCTGGGAATGGAGAAAGGATTCCCACGGCAGCTGTAAGGTTGGCCTGAGGTGGGATGAGCAGAGCTGCCGGAACCGTCGTTGCAGCGCAGCGGTTTGCCAGCGATATTGACCACGGCGCGAGCCGGGGATTTCCGTGAAACAATGTCGCGCTTGAGCGGCGAACGGCTCACCCTCTCGGCGAACGGAATTTTTTATGCTCACGCTTGGACGTCCGCAACGTTCCGAAGCCGCGCCTTACTACTTCCGCTATATCGATAAGGTTGGGGGCGACGATGCGCTCGCCGTCATCGAGGCGCAACTGGAGGAGACGCCGGCTTGGCTCTCCACGATCTCGGAGGAGAACTCTCTCTACCGCTACCTGCCGGAGAAGTGGAGCATTCGGCAGGTGCTGAACCACGTCAACGACAGCGAGCGGACCTTTGCCTTCCGGGCGCTCTGGTTCGCGCGCGGCTTCGACACTCCGCTGCCCAGCTACGAACAGGACGTTGCCGCCGCTACCGCGCAGGCCGACACCATCGCCTGGCGGGCGCACGTCGAAGAGTTCCGCGGCGTTCGCCTTGCCACCATTTCCTTGTTTCGCAACCTGCCGCCGGAGACATGGCAGCGCAGCGGCATCGCCAGCGACAACCGCTTCACCGTCCGCGCCCTGGCCTTCATCATCGCCGGCCACCTGACGCACCACACCAACATCTTGCGCGAGCGGTACCTGTAACCGAACGGGTGCCTTGTCCCAGCCGGGTTTGAAAAATCGCCTCCCGAACTAGTCGGAGGTTCGTAGTTGTACGACTGGTGCTGGATTCTGCACGTTTGCGGACGATTATGGTGCCCGGGGGTGCATCCAACCTAGTGTTCCCCAACGGAGGCAGTCTTGCTGGAGTACCTGTGCGAATGGTGCAGACACCCCAAGCGTCGTGGGGAGCGATGGATTCTGGGGCTTGCTGAGGAAAACATTGGAGCCGTTTCGGCACGTCTCGAGCTCACGATCATGGCCGAGTGGTCGTCGCGATGGGCATCTCATCCCCTGGCCGTGCATTTTTGTTCGGAGCAACACAAAGACAGTTATGTGCGCGCCATGTTTGTCGCCGGCGGCGCCCCGCGCTTAGAAAGCAAACGACGAGTCGAGGCTGCCGGGCACAGGAAGCATGCCGTAGCTCTTTGCGACACGCCCAATCAGCCGCGAATCGAAAACCAACGCAATACTCGGGGGGCGACCACAAAGAAGAAACGAATTCCGCGGAAAGATGTTGACCCGATCTTTACCGCGCCCGACGGCGTGCGCGCTCACGGCCTGAGTGTCGATCTGAATGGCGGCGGGCAGGGAGAACTGCCATGAGGAAGTCTGCGAAAAAGAAAAAGAAGAAAGCCCCGAGCCGGGCAAAGAAAGGCCGCACGAGGCACGTTATGGTAC
Source organism: Terriglobia bacterium (assembly GCA_963797035.1). Taxonomy (GTDB): domain Bacteria; phylum Acidobacteriota; class Terriglobia; order Terriglobales; family Acidobacteriaceae; genus JAIQGF01. Next base: position 435,497 of record CAWCOC010000010.1, on the reverse strand, counting down.
GTTATGGTAGAAGAGACGACAGAGGTCGTGTCTCAGCCTGCGGTTGTACTGCGGCGTGAGCCGGTGACGTTAGCGAGAGCGCTGGGCGAGGCCACGGTAGCTACACCGACAAGCCGAACCGAAATCACTCGTACCCGGCGGAAAGCAAGTAAGCGCAAGACGGCATAGTTGATGCTCCATAAATGCCGTGCTGCCTGCGGCCGCTCAGCGGGCGAGAGACGCTGGGAAGGCACTCTTCAGTCTTCCCGATTGCCGGCCTCACCCTGTGAACACCCACTGCCGAAAACTCCGCCGCGGGCGCTGGGGCACCCACAGCGCCGGTGCCCCGGTGTCGGACGACCGTAGTCAGGCCGCGCGCTTTTCCTCCGTAGTGAAGATATCCTTGGCCTTGGTGCGCTGAAGGACGTTGCGCGCACTTTCGGCGAAGCGGATATCGCTGCACTGCACGGACAGCAACATCCCGCCTTTCTTGATTTCCGATTCCACGCGCTTGGCTTCCACTTCCGGGACGCCGACCCCGATGAGCGCGCCCGCAATTCCGCCGACCGCGCTGCCCACGCCGGCTCCCGTGATGGCAGCAACGATCGGGCCGGCGGCCACAATCGGTCCGACGCCGGGGATAGCGAGCACTCCAATCCCGGCCAGCCAACCGAGCACGCCTCCGACCACCAAACCGGTGCCGCCGCCGGTCAAGGCACCTTCGGGCGCCTTGGTGCTTCTTTCAAGCGCGAACTGCCGGGTCTTAGCGGGGTCGGGGAAGACGACGGAGATGTCGCGGTTGGAGAATCCGAGATCTTTCAATTCAGAGACGGCACGCTCCAGTTGATCGCGGTCGGAGTAGACGCCGTACACGGCGCTGCCATGAACCACCGGGACGGAGACGCTGGGAGCGGCGACAGGCGCGGCGTTGCGCTCGCGAACAATCGCGTGGGGTTCGCGCACAGCAGGTTCGCGCTGCAAACTTGCGCGGAGGGATTCCTTGAGGCGCTCCAGGCGCCCGCTGGGCCGACCGAGGGCGCGGCTGCGGTCGAAGTGAGAGGCGGCGCGGTAGCGCTTTTCGTAGGCGTCGAAATGCTCGGGTGAATCGAGAAACTCCTGGCGAAACTCCGGCAGGGCTTTGACGTCCTCCTTGGTGAGGCCGACGTTGAGGTCGTCGCCGGCGGGGCCGGCAAACAGCTGATCTACGGGAACGAGAAATTCGTGGGTGGCCAGCCAGCCGGCATCGACGACCAGGTAGCGAGATTCGGCTGAATCCGAGTCAAGGAGAACGTCGTCAACGGTGCCGAGTTTTTCACCGTCGATGGAATGAACATCGGCCCCGCGTAGTTCGTCGAAGACGGGATCGCGGCGGTCGTGCAATCGGGTCAACATGGGAAGCTCCTCAGAATGGGCGGACAGGAGGTTGGAGTGCGGCCGCGTGGAGCGGGTTGTCGTCAGAACGTCGTTCTCAGTGAGTAGGTGTGCCACCGGTGTTGCTGCTGGATAGACGCTCACAACTCGATTGATTTAATCGAGTCGGGATCACCCTAGCGGACCATAAAGATCAGATCATAGCGGCGCTCGAACAGGGCTTGCGCAAATCTATTTGACGATTTACCAACGTCATCGCAAGCTGTGCAGTCACAAATCCGCCTAAATCACCACCGCCTCTTTGTATTCCCCAAACACTCTCCGTAACGTGTCGCTGATTTCGCCCACCGTCGCGTTCGCCTCCACCGCGGCGATGATCGTCGGCATGAGGTTGGCGCCGGAGCGCGCCGCCTCTTCCACAGCCTTTAAGGAAGCTGACCAAGGTCCGGGATCGCGCCGGGCCCGCAGGGCGCGCAGACGCTCCACCTGCTGCCGCTCCAGGTCTTCGTTCAGCCGCAAAATTTCAATCGAGCGCTCCTGCTCCTGCTCGAAGCGGTTCACGCCCACCACCACCTGCTCCAGGCGGTCCACCGCCTGCTGGTATTCGTAGGCCGCGTTCTGGATTTCCTGCTGCACGTAGCCGCGCTCGATCGCCTTCAGCGTTCCGCCCATGGCATCGATCTTGTCCAAATACCCCAGAGCGTGCTTCTCGATCTCGTTGGTCAGCGACTCGACGTAATACGACCCGGCCAGCGGATCGATGGTCTGCGCCACGCCGCTTTCGTAGGCGACAATCTGCTGCGTGCGCAGGGCGACACGCACCGCCTGCTCGGTGGGCAGCGCCAGCGCCTCGTCGTAGGAGTTGGTGTGCAGCGACTGCGTGCCGCCCAGCACCGCCGACAGCGCCTGCAGCGCGGTGCGCACGATGTTGTTCTCCGGCTGCTGTGCCGTCAGCGACGAGCCCGCCGTCTGGGTATGGAAGCGCAGCATCCAGGAGCGCGGGTTCTTGGCGCCGAACTGGTCGCGCATGATGCGCGCCCACATCCGCCGCGCGGCCCTGAACTTCGCCACTTCCTCCAGAAAATTGCTCATCGCGTTGAAAAAGAACGAGAGACGCGGCGCGAACTTGTCGACATCGAGCCCGGCGTCGATCGCCGCCTGCACGTAGGCGGTCCCGTTGGCGAGCGTGAACGACACTTCCTGTACCGCGGTGCAGCCGGCCTCGCGCATGTGGTAGCCGCTGATGGAAATCGTGTTCCACTCCGGCACATGCTGGTTGGCGTAGGCAAAAATGTCGGTCACGATGCGCATCGCCTGCGCCGGCGGGTAGATGTAGGTTCCGCGCGCGATGTATTCCTTCAAAATGTCGTTCTGCACCGTGCCGCCCAGCTTGGCAGGATCGCATCCCTGGCGCTTGCCCACCGCGATGTAGAGCGCCAGCAGAATGGCGGCGGTGGCGTTGATGGTCATCGAGGTGGTGATTTTCTCCAGCGGAATGCCGTCGAACAGCCGCTGCATGTCCTCGATGGAATCGATGGCCACCCCCACCTTGCCGACCTCGCCCATAGCCATCGGGCTGTCGGAATCCATGCCGATCTGCGTCGGCAGGTCGAAGGCCACGCTCAGCCCGGTGGTGCCGTTGGCGAGCAGGTACTTGTAGCGCTTGTTGGATTCCTCCGCATCGCCCATGCCGGCGTATTGCCGCATAGTCCACAGCCGCCCGCGATACATGGTGGTCTGCACGCCGCGGGTGTAAGGGAACTGCCCGGGATAGCCGACGTCCTTGTCGTAATCGAAGCCGGCGAGATCGGCGGGGGTGTACAGCGGATGGACCGAAATGTGGGAGGAGGTGTGCTGCTCGCCGGTTTTTCGTTCGGAGGTTTTCTTGATCTCGGGCAAGACGTCTTTATCGGCCATCGGGGAACCTCCGAAAAGAGCAATTAGCGATTAGCGATTAGCAATTAGCATGGCAAAGAGACGTCATTCCTGCAGGGCATTGAGCCGGTTGGTGAGTCTCTTTCTCGGGATTCGTATTGTGATTATGACCATCTTCTTGTTGCTATGCTGACCGAATCGCACGCTTGCCTTAATTGCACCAGCCTTCGACTTGGACTTCATGTGCTTGGCTTTTTTCGACGCTGCCATGCCGTCCTCCAAACAAACTATGAAACCGGCCCCGATCACCGGGTCGCCCGATCATCCGATTGTTGTGTCCGCCAGAACGAGCTCAGCCCGAACCACAGAAACACCAGCCCAAAACAGGCCGCGAATATCATTTTTCCGGGACCGATCTTGCCTGCGTGCCACTTCAGGTATTCGCGCCAGCACGCCAGCCCTCCGGCCAGGGCGAAAAACAGAAAAAACACTCCCGTGATTTCCAGCCACAGCAGGTGCAGGACGCGGCCGAAGTGCCGCAGCGTGACTTGGACAGCGGAGTAGCCGGCGCGCAGCCATCGGCTCTGCCCGGCCTGCCGCGCCGCCACGCGGCCGAAAATTCCCAGTTTGCGGGCAGTGGAAATACCTGGCACGGGCCCATTTTAGCAGCGCATGACCCTGGGCTTTGGTCATAAATCACAAAACCGTGTGACATCAGCCGGCATCCAATGAATTGTCGTCAGCTTTCGGGGCTGAACCTGAAACCGACCATGAAACTGTCCCCCAAGGGGCTCTCGTGAACCAGCGACTGAAGCAACTGATGAAGGAACTCGGCGAAGCGATCAACGAATCGCTTTCTGACAGCGACCAGATCGCCGAGGTGATTTCCAAAATCAAGGCCGGGGGCTACGATGTCTTCCTGGTGCTGGAGGCGACCATCGGGTTCAACAAGCACGAAGAACCGGCGGCGGCGCGTCCCACCCTGGTCGCTACCCGCCCCGGCCATCCCGATTTCAAGGTCAACGCGCAGGACGTGAAATTCTTGAAATCGCTGCGCATCAGCATTGACGACGCGGCCTGAAAATCCGGGTATTCCGGTCGTCGCCGGACCAGCACGCGATCGTCCGGTTACGCAATTCGTTGTGCTACCATCGAAGTTCTCTTAGGTATTTCCGGCCGATTCAGCTGCGCTGATCCGAGACTATGGCGACCATGAAAGACACGCTTGGAGTCCTGCTGGCCGGAGGCGCCGGGGAGCGCCTCTATCCCCTGACGCGAGACCGCGCCAAGCCGGCGGTCACTTTCGGAGGCATCTACCGGATCATCGACATCACCTTGTCCAACTGCATCAACTCGGACCTGCGCCGCGTCTACATCCTCACCCAGTACAAGGCCCTGTCGCTGAACCGCCACATCCGCGAGGGCTGGAATATCGTGGCACGAGATTTAGGCGAGTTCGTCGAGATCCTGCCTCCCATGAAACGCGTCAGCGAGAACTGGTACCTGGGCACGGCCGACGCCGTCTACCAGAACATTTATTCCATCGGCGCCGAGCAGCCCAAGCACGTCCTCATTCTCTCCGGCGATCACATTTACAAGATGGACTACTCGCGCATGCTGCGGCAGCACGCCGAGTCGGGCGCCGACGTCACCCTGGCCACCATCCTCATCGATCCCGAAGAGACCTTCCGCTTCGGAGTGGTCGACGTCGACCGCGAGGGCAGGATCGTCGGCTTCCTGGAGAAGCCCAAGGTCACCGAGGTCCGCAGTCCCTACGATCCGAGAATGGTTTCCGGATCGATGGGGGTCTACTTGTTCAACACCGACGTGCTCATTCCGGTGCTGCTGAAGGACGCCGAGGATCCCTCCTCCTCGCACGACTTCGGCCACGACATCCTGCCCAAGATGGTCGACGACTACCGCGTCTACTCTTACAACTTCATCGACGAGAACAAGAAGGAAGCTCTTTACTGGCGCGACGTGGGCACGCTGGAGGCCTACTACGAATCCAACCTGGACCTGGTGGCCGTCTCCCCGGTGTTCAACCTCTACGATGGCAGTTGGCCCATCCGCACTCACCAGCGGCAATATCCTCCGGCGAAGTTCGTGTTTTCCGATCCCAACCGCACCGGCACCGCCTTCGATTCCATCGTCTCGTCGGGTTGCATCCTGTCCGGCGGCAGCGTGCGCAACTCGGTGCTCTCGCCCGACGTGCGCGTCAACTCCTATTGCGAAGTGGACGCCAGCATCATTTTCAGCCACGTCAATATCGGGCGGCATTGCCGCATCCGGCGGGCCATCGTCGACCGCGACGTGCACATCCCCGAAGGGACCATCATCGGCTACGACACCGAGACCGACCGCCAGCGCTACTTCGTCACCGACAGCGGCATCACCGTCGTCACCCGCGATTACTCGCTGTTCGAAAGCCCGGTGGCGGTGGATTACTTCACCTCGGAATAGCTCGCAGCGGCCAGCCCTCGGCACGCCGCTACTTTCTCCGGATTTCCACGCTGACGTTGGGCACGCCGTGGTAGCCGCCCTGGATGTCGCACGGCATGTTGTCGATGACGCGCAAGGTTCCAGCCTTGTCTTCAAATACCAGCCCGAATTTCGAAATGCCTTTGAACTCTCCCCAATCAGACGGGACCATCACCACGCACGGCGAGGTCAGCGGCTGCTGCGGAGCGGCTTTCACTTCCCGAATCCCAAGGCCGGTGGCCACAACTACAATGCCGGCCAAGACTGCCCAGCGTAGTTTCATGAATGTTCGCCTTTAACCTTCGATTTGCTTCTCGGCCTGTTATCCTACCGCGCCGGGAACCGGTAAGTTGTTGCCGAAGGCTGCTAAAATCAGCCTATTTTCCCCTTAATCCTGGGACGGAACTTTCTGGCCATAACTTGCGTATCTTGCTGCAAGGCTTGGTGTGATCAGGAGTTTCCGAGGAGTGTTGGTTGGACGACAATCAAGTCGTGGCTTCTCTGGTCCGTCGCTGCGTAGCCGGCGACGCGGTTGCCTGGGAGGAGATTGTCGAACGCTTCCATCGCCGCATCTTCAACATTTGTTATCGGTTTACCGGATCGCAGGACGATGCCCAAGACCTCGCCCAAGAAGTTTTCATCAAGATTTACCGCACCTTGAAATCCTACGACACGGAAAAGGGCGCTTTCATGACCTGGGTGGCCACCCTGGCGCGCAACCTGCTGGTCGACCACTTTCGCAAGAGCAAGCAGGACCGGGTGACCGACTCCATGGACGAGCCGCTCACCCCGGACGAGGATTCCATCAGCGCCGCCGACCGGCTGGAGGATTCCCGCCCCTCGCCCGATGCGCGCCTGCAGACTCGCGAGACCCAGGAAATGGTGCAGAAGGCCCTGCAGAAGCTTTCCCCGGAATTGCGGGAGGCAGTCATCCTGCGCGACCTGCAGGACATGGACTACCGGGAGATCGCCGTAGCCCTGAAAGTGCCTGAAGGTACAGTGAAGTCGCGGATTAACCGGGGACGGACGGAACTTGGAAGGCTGCTTTCGCGTACGTATAGACAGGTGAATTGATGTACGAGGAACCCAAACCCGGAATGCAGTGTCACGAGTTTGACGCGCTGCTGAGCGAGGCGTTGGACCACAGCTTGGCCCCGGCCGAGCTGGCACGGTTCGAAGCCCATCGCAGCGCGTGCTCGACCTGCGGCCCGGTGTTTGCCGAGGCGCAGCGCGGGATGCAGCTGCTGCATTCGCTGGCCGAAGTGGATCCGCCGGCGAACTTCGTGCACAACGTGCTCTCCGCCACCATCGGGCGTCTCGAGGAAACCACGCCCGCGGCGCGCGCCGCCGAGAGCTGGTGGGAGAAGCTGCGGGCCGGGTTGCGGAAGGGAAGTGGGCCGGTGCTGCAGCCCAAGTTCGCCATGTCGTTTGCCATGGCGTTCTTCTCCATCTCGCTGGTGCTCAACCTGGCGGGAGTGAAGATCGGCAACCTGCGCCATCTTGACCTCAGCCCCAGCGCCATCATGCGCGGCGCTTACGAAGCTGAGGGCCGGGTGGTGAAGTACTACGAGAATATCCGCTTCGTCTATGAGATCGAGTCGCGCGTGCGCGAGCTGAAGCGCGCTACTACCCCGGAGGAAAGCAATCCGCCGGCGCAGCAGAAGAAAGAGCAGAAGGACAAGGACCGCAGCGAAAATCCCGATCAGAACCGGTATCGGAATTACAGCCGGGAGAAGGAATCGATCACGCTGGCGCAATTATTCGACGCCACCGAGGTCGCCGGCCAGGTTTTCGCAGGGAGATAAGGAAACTCATGAACTGTTCAGTCCATTCCGACGTCGCGGCGACCTCCTTTTGCCGCACTTGCGGCAAGGCCATGTGCGAGAAGTGCTCGCACAGCGTGCGCGGCGTCGTCTATTGCGAAGATTGCATCGCCACCCGCCTGCACGACACCATGCCGGCAGCGCCGCCCGCCGCCGGCGTCATCCCGGGCGCCGCGCCGGTGGTGGTGGCCAGCGGCCCCAGCCCAGGGCTGGCCGGCGTCCTGGCAGGATTCTTTCCCTTCGGTGTGGGCGCGGTTTACAACGGCCAGTACGCCAAGGGACTGGCCCACATGCTGATCTTCGTCGCGCTCATTCTGGGCGTATCGCAAGCGGATGAAAGCGGCAGTGCGTTCGGGCCGGTGTTCGGACTCGGCATCGCGTTCTTCTACATCTACCAGATCATCGACGCCGTCCGCTCCGCGCACGCCATTCGCGTCGGACAGCCCGCTCCCGACCCCTTCGGGCTGGCCCGCATGTTCGGCAGCGGCGAGCGCATGGACTTCAACCAGGTCCCGGTCGGTGCGCTGGTGCTGATCGGACTGGGCATCCTGTTCCTGCTCAACACCCTCGGTGTGTTCCACGTCTACTGGGTGCACCGGCTGTGGCCGCTGATTTTGATTGGGCTTGGCGTGTGGCTTTTTATCAAGCGCTTCTCACCCCCGGGCGGCGCGTCGAGGCAGATGTAGGAGGCGAGCCATGGAGGAGAAGAAATACAACACGGATTACGCTTACGTGATACCAGCAGCGGGCACGCCCCAATGCAACTGTGCCCGGTGCCGCTGCCGCGGCCTCATGGGGCCGGCCGTCCTGGTGACGCTGGGCGTCCTCTTCCTGTTGAGCGAGTTCAACGTGGCGCAATTCCACCGCACCTGGCCGATCCTGCTGATCGTCATCGGCCTGGTCAAAGTGCTCGGCGGCAGCACCGCCGGACACATCGAGGTGCTGCCTCCGGGAGCTGCGTCGGCGGCGCAACCTCAGAATCCAGAACCCCGGCAGGTGGACCATGTCTAGCCCCGCACCGCAGGTCGGTTATCGCCGCCGCCGCTCGATCGCCGGTCCGATCGTACTGATCGCGATCGGTGTCATCTTCCTGCTCGGCAACCTGCATTACCTGAGCTGGGCTTCGCTGCACCATTTATTCGCGCGCTACTGGCCCGCGCTGCTCATCCTCTGGGGCTTGATCAAGCTGCTCGAGCACATGCAGGACACTCGCGCCGGATTGCCCTCGCGCGGCATCGGCGCCGGCGGCGTCGTGCTGATCATCTTCCTGGTCCTGATTGGCATGGGCTTTACCGCCAGCGACCGCGTGAACTGGGGCGCCCTGCGCGGCCAGATGGATATCGACGACGACTTCAACGGGCTGTTCGGCAATGCCTACAACTACAGCGCGACCGTGGAGCAGGCGTTTGCCGCCGGCACCGCACTGCGCGTTGTCTCCGACCGTGGCGACGTGGTGGTGAACACCTGGACTGAACCCAAGATCAAGGTGGTGGTGCGCAAGAAGGTGGTGGCCGATAACGAAGAGCAGGGCAAGAAAATCGACAGCCAGACGCAGCCCACCTTCATCACCGCCGGCAATACCATGACGTTGAGCGCCAACACCGGCGGCGCCGGCGGCAACAAGGCCGTGGCCAGCGACCTGGAGGTCTACATCCCGCAGAAGGCGAACCTGGAAATCTCCACCCGGCGCGGCGACATTCGCGTGGCCGGGCGCGAGGGCAACGTGGTCACCAACTCGCACGGCGACGTCACCGTGGCCGACAATGCCGGCAACGTGAATATCAGCTTGCGCCGCGGCAATGTCCGCGCTTCCAATATCAAGGGAGACGTGAACGTCGACGGCCGCGTCGACGACACCAACATCAGCGATGTGAGCGGCGAGGTCCGGCTCAGCGGCGACTTCTTCGGGCAGATGAACCTGGCGAAGGTGGCCCGCGGCGTCAGCTTCCACTCCTCGCGCACCGACATGCAGATGGCGCGGCTGGACGGCGACCTGACCATGGAATCCGGCGACCTGCGCGCCAACGCCATCGCCGGCCCGATGCACCTGGCTACCCGCGCCAAGGACATTCACCTCGACGATGTCTCCGGCAGCCTGAAGATCGACAACAGCAATGGCATGGTGGAGTACCGCGCCGGCAAAGGCCAGGGCGATGTTGAGATCAACAACCAGCGCGGCACGGTGCAGGTGACACTGCCGAAGAATGGCTCGTTCCAGGTGGACGCGCGCACCAACCGCGGCGACATCGAGAGTGACTTTCCATCCATCCAAGTCCGGACGGAGAGCCATTCCCAGTACGCCAGCGGTTCGGTGGGCAGCGGCGGGCCGCAGGTGAAGTTGACCAACGATCGCGGTGACGTACAAATTCGGCAGTCCAGCGGCCTGCCGGCGCCGCCCGTTCCCCCGCAAGCTCCCAAGGCGCCCAGCGCGCCCGGGCTGCAGCGCGGCGCCCTCATCGACAACGGCGCGGTGGTGGTTTACAGCGGACACCGTCGCGCGGTGGTGCGGGAACGGCGCCACTACGCGCCGGGAACGCTGTAAGTTCAAAGGCCGAAGTCAGAAGGAGGCAGCCCACCTTCTGACTTCTTCGCCGTGTGCCTACTGGTTGGAAGCGGACGTGGCCTTGGCGTTCTCGATGGCATGCAGGAACGCCGAAGCCTGCGGCGGCGGCTGTATCGTCCCCTTCAACGCCTCCTGCTCCGTCACGCTCTTGCCGTACAGGGCGTGCATCGCGCTATCGTCCACTTGCAGCTCCGCGCCGTTCAGGTCCACCCCCGCGAACGCTCCCTTGCTGCGCGAGTAGGTGAGGATGCCGGCCTTCCATCCGCCGGATGCGGCCGCTTCCCGGCCCACTGGGCCGGCCGCGCCGGAAACTTCAGCACCTACCTTGAAATGACCCTTCAGCAGCGCGTCCATGCCCTGCTGGTTCATGATCATCATCACCAGGTCGGTCTTCTGGCCGCCGATCTGCGCCCCGAAGCTGCCGCCGCTGATCTGGAAGAAGGCCGGTGCGCTCCAGCCACTGCCGGTGCGGCAGGTGGCGACGCCGTTGCCGTGCTCGGCCCCGACTATGAAGGCGCCCTTCACCAGCCCGGGAACCACCGCGATGCAGTTGGCGCCATTGAAAACATCGTCGGGAATGCCCGCCGTGCCATGGGTCATCTCTTTGATAATGTTGGCTGCGTCGTCCAGGCGCTTGCTGGTATCGGAGTGCGATGCCGACGCCAACGCCGCCCCCGAGGCCAGCACAACGGAAATCAGGATTGCTGCTAGCTTTCTCATCTTCCCCTCCTGTTTGCAAGGTTGCTTTCAAGTAGGAGGTGGGCTGCGCGCTCGAGGTTGACCGAAAAAGGCTATTTCTGCGGCCGAATTGCGCAGCTTGCGCCCGGCATTCCGCTGTGCAGGAAGTAAGCATCCAGCTCCGCTCCGGCCTTGGCCAACTCCTCCGCCGCGAATAGTTCCTGAATCCCCTCGAACAACTGCCGCTCTTCCTTGCGCACATGATTGGACAGGCTGGCGGCGAACAGTTGCAACTCCGGGACCGTCAGGCGCCGGGCCGCAGCCCCCGCTGCGTACTGGCGCAGCAAGGCGTGCTCGACTCGGAGTTCATCCACCAGGTCGCGCAGCCCGGGCGCGCGCTCGGCAAACGGGAACAGGACTTTTTCCTCGGCATCGAAGTGATAGCGGATCTCACTGTCGAATAATCCCGCAATCTCCTGTTGCCAGTGTTGCGGGTCGGGACTCTGAGAGCGCAGCCCGCGCTCAATCTGAACGCATAAGGCAAGCGCGTGCTGGTGCTGATGGGAGAGGGGGATCAAATTCCGGTCGCGCAGCATGTTTCTATTATGCCTGCGACCTGAAGCCTTGCGCCTGAAGCCTGAAGCCTTGTTTTCGTGTCCGCTTTACTAAACCGCCCCTCGCGGCACACAATGGTTGTTTGCCTGAACGCTCGCGGTGCCGTCTGCCTCGGGCGTGCAATCATCTTCAGCTGATCACTGACAGCTGATAGCTCCAGAAACGAGGATGCCACGTATGCCTGCAAGCGGTGAACTGATCCGCATGATGAACTTCGTTGACGACATTTCCGCCACGGTGCGCCGTATCACCGCCAACGTCACCTTCATGACCGACGAAGAAAAAAAACGCCTGGCCGACTACATGCGCAAGTCCGACCCCAGCGTCGCCGGACTCATCGACCGCCTGGAGAAGGAGTCCAAGTAGATGGAGGTCCGCACCGTCGCGGTGATCGGCGCCGGGATCATGGGACGCGGCATCGCCCACGCCGCCGCCCTTGGCGGTTATCGCACCATTCTGGAGGACATCCTGCCCAGCGCCCTGCGCCGCGCCGGCGACGAGATACGCTCCAATCTCGACAAGGCGGTGGAACTCGGCAAGGTCACGCCCCAGGAAGCCAAGGACGCCATCGCCCGCATGGAATACGCAGGCACGGTCGATGAGGCCGCCCGCGCCGCCGACCTGGTCATCGAGGCGGTGCCCGAGGAGATGGAGTCGAAGATCGAGATTTTCACCCTGCTCGACAAAATCTGCCGCCCCGAAACCATTGTCGCCTCCAACACCTCTTCGCTGAGCGTCACCGAAATTGCCTCCGTCACCTACCGTCCGACGAAATGCGTCGGCATGCACTTCTTCAACCCCGTTCACAAGATGAAGCTGCTGGAAGTTGTCCGCGCGCTGGAGACTTCCGAAGACACGCTGGCGACAGCGGCCGAGGTCGGGCGCCGCATGAAAAAAGAAGTCGTCGTCATCCGCGAATCGCCCGGGTTCATCACCAGCCGCATCAATGCCATGATCGGCAATGAAGCGTTTTACATGCTGCAGGAGGGCATCGCCAGTCCCGAGGACATTGATAAGGCGCTGAAGCTGGGACTGAATCACCCCATGGGCCCGTTCGAACTGGTGGACCTGGTGGGCCTGGACACCCGCCTGCACATCCTGGAATACCTGCACAAGACGCTGGGCGAAAAATACCGCCCCTCGCCGCTGCTGGTGCAGTACGTGAAGGCCGGCCGGCTGGGACGCAAGTCAGGCCGCGGCGTGTTCACCTACGCCGAGAAAACCCCGGCAGCGCAAGCAGTGAAGGAAACAAAAGCTTAGCCGGCGATCCGACATTTTGAGAGTGTCATCCCGAGCGTAGCGAGGGATCTGCTGTAGTCACCACACCAACTCCGAGAAAAAACACAGCAATGATGAACACGGATCTCTTTCTTGAACAGTGTTTATCAGTGTTCATCTGTGGCTAATTGTTTTTTCCTGCACCAACTCCCAGGCGCGCGCGACGTCCTCCCAAGCCGTCTGCAAGTTTCCAATCGCGATGCGCAGCACGATCTTGCCCTTGAGCACGGTGTGCGACAGGTAGACCTCGCGCGTCGCATTCACCGCCTCCAGCAGCCGGCGGTTGTCGTCATCGCTGCCCTTGTAGCGGAAGCACACCACCGAGAACGGCACCGGCGCCACTACTTCAAAGCGCGCGTCGCGCCGGATCATCTCCTCCAGCCGCTTTGCCCACGCGATATGCGTGCGCAAGAGCTGTTGCAGGCGCTCGCGTCCGAAATAGCGCATCAGGAACCACAGCTTGAGCGAGCGGAAGCGCCGGCCCAGCGGAATGCCGTAATCCATGAGGTTGATAGCGCGCGGGTCTTCGCTGGCGCGCAGGTATTCCGGGGTGAGCGAGAACGCGCGCCGCAGGATGTCCGGCCGTCGCGTGTAGAACGCGCTCAAATCCACCGGCGTGAACAGCCACTTGTGCGGATTCATCACCAGCGAGTGCGCCCGCTCCGCTCCCTTCAGGATGTGCTGGCACTCGGGCAGGATCGCGGCCGGACCCGCGTAGGCTGCGTCGATGTGCACCCACAGGTTGTGCCGCTCCGCCACCTCCACGATGGCCGCCACCGGGTCCACGCTGGTGCTGGAGGTCGTGCCCACGGTCGCGACCACGCAGAACGGGCGCTTGCCCTGCTGTACGTCCGCCTCGATCGCCTGCGCCAGCGCGTCGGGCTTCATGCGGAATTCGTCGTCCACCGGCACCTTGCGGACGTTCTTCTGCCCGATGCCGAGCGCGATTGCCGCCTTCTCGATGGACGAATGCGATTCCGCCGAGGTGTACAGCGTCAGCCCGGGTTTCGCTCCTTCCACGCGCGCCTCGGGATCGGCCATCTCGCGCGCAGCGGCCACCGCGTGCAGGCTGCTCACCGACGCCGTGTCGTAGATGATCCCGAAATAATCCTCCGGCAGCCCCGTCCATTGCCGCAGCCAGCCCAGCGCCACCTGCTCCAGTTCGGCGACCGCGGGCGAGGTTTTCCAGTGCAGGCCGTTGGTGTTCAGCGCTGCCGCCAGCATTTCGGCAAGCACCGCGGGCGCCGACGCGCTGTTGGCGAAATACGCCAGGAACCGCGGATGGTTCCAGTGCGTCACCGCCGGCAGAATTACTTTGTCGAAGTCCTTGAGAATCGCAGCGTAGGATTCGCCCTCCTCGGGCGCAGAGCGCGGCAGCATGTCTGTCAGTTCTCCCGGCTTGACCTTGGGCAGCACGGGATAATCGCGCGTGTGCTCCAGGTAATGCGCGATCCAATCCACGACCTCGTGGCCGGCACGCCGGAAGTCCTCCACGTATGTAGTCCACTCCAGCGATTGCGCGCCGGTTGCTCCCGGATGAGTGCTGGACATAGGTGCTCCTGATGAAACAACACAGGTATTGTAAGCGGTGCACTGGGGCCCTCCCTGTACAATTCCCTCGTGACCACTGCGTCCAATCTTCGCTTGCAGCGCGTGCTCGATCAACTCCGCCTCTACGAGCATCCTCTGCTGGTCTTCGACGCGCGTGAGCAGGGCGACGGCGTCGAGGTCATTATCAACTTTCGCAATCCTGACGTGCCCGTGCACACCTACTACTTCAGCATGCATCCCCGCGATCTCGATCACCCGCAATTCGAGTGGACCTTCCAGCGCCAGCTCTTCGCCTGCCTGCACGATTACCTGATCGAGATGTTCGTGCGCACGCCGCAAACCCAGAAGGCTGACGCGCGCGCCCAGGCGCAGAACGAGGAAACTCGCAGTTGACCCTCCGCGGGTACATCGAGCGCGAGATCGCCGAACGCGGGCCCATTCCGTTCTCGCGCTACATGGAGCTGTGCCTGTACGGCGCTCCCGGCGGCGATCCCCCCGGCTTCTATTCGCGCGTCCGCGAGCAGTTCGGCAAGTCGGGAGATTTCTATACCTCCAGCGACGTCCATGCGGTCTTCGGTCGTCTGCTGGCGCGCCAGTTCGACGAGATGTGGCGGGCGCTGGGCTCGCCCTCGCGGATTGACCTGGTGGAGCTTGGTCCGGGCCGCGGCCTCTTCGCCCAGGACGTGCTCGACTGGACGACGAAAAAATTCCCCGCCTTCCACGACGCGCTGCACTACACGCTGGTGGAAGCGTCGCCCGGATTGCGCGCCCGCCTGGAAGAGCGCTTTGCCGCCCACGTCGCCGCGCACAAGGTCAGCGTCGTGGAGAAGGTCGAGCAGGCCGAGGTGCAGAGCGCATTCATGGTGTTCGCGAACGAGTTCTTCGACGCGCTGCCCGTGGAGGTCATTGCCGATCGTGGTGCGGTACGGGTCGGTGTGGCCCAGGCTGGTGTGGCCCGGGTCTCTGACCCGGGTACGCGGGTCGAAGACCCGCGCCACACAAGCACTCATTTAGTCGAAACATTCGTGCCGCCGTCGCCGGAGGAATTGGAATACCTCGACCGTTATTCCGTTCATCCCGAGCCCGGGGAGCGCGTGGAGGCCGCGCTGGCGTCGCTGGAATATTTGCGCCGCATCGCGGCCGCGCTGCCGCAACTGGCGCGCGGTTTCTGCATCTTTGTGGATTACGGCTACACCCGCCAGGAGCAACTCGCCGGGCGCCATCGCGACACCCTGATGACCTACCGCGGTCATACTGCCGGCGCCAATCCCTACGAAGCTCCCGGAGAGCAGGACATCACCGCGCACGTGAATTTTACCGCGCTGATGGAGACGGGAAAGCGGGCGGGACTCGAGCCGCTCGCCCTCGTGACGCAATCGCAGTTTCTGATGGGCATCGGCGAGGACACCCAGTTTGCCGACGCCTTCGAGGACTGCCGCCTGCCGCAGGAGCGCGCCAAGGTAGCGCTGCAGTTGAAGCACATCGCCACCCCGGTGGGCATGGGCGAGGTCTTCGATGTGCTGGTGATGGGAAAGGGAATCGGGAAGGAAAGCGCCAAGACGTTAAGCGGGTTGAAGTTCGCGCGCTAGCGGGGACGATCCTCAATTTTCTTGAGTGTCATGCTGAGCGAAGCGAAGCATCTATGCATTCTGATTGCGAGCCACAAATGCATAGATCCTTCGCTCCGCTCAGGATGACAGGCAAACAGCGACGGCGGTCGAGCTGCATCTGTTCAAAAAACAAAACCCGGCCGAGGGCGGCCGGGCTACATATCCTGACCACTGACTCCTGACTACTGACTAGTATCCCTCCTTCGCCTCTTTCCTCTGATACGGCGTCGAAAGATACTTGCGGGCCTCGTCCTGCGCGCCCTGCGTGTTGTCGCGCGTCTGCAACGCCTGGCGGTATTCGTTGGTGGCGCGGTCGCGCTGCCCGGTGATGTCGAAAATTTTCCCCAGCTGCAGGTGGCTCCAGACCTCGGTCCAGCGCGGCTCGCCGTCGCCGTCGAGCGACTCGCGGTAGGCATTGGCCGCGGCCTGGTAATTCTTCTGCAAGAAGAAAACTTCGGCAATCCGGTAGTGCGCCAGCGAGCTGTGCTTGTTGGCGTCCAGCGACTTCTGGAATTCCTGCAGCGCGGCCGCCAGGTCGCCCTGCTCCACCAGTCCCTGGCCGCGCATGATGGAAGCGCGCACCTTGATCTCCTGCGAATTCTTGAGCACGCGGTTGTCGGGGTCGATGGTGATCCGCCGCGGCTTGCCGAAGGTCTCCACCTGGAAGGCGGAATTGGTGCCCACCACCTCCACACGCCGCTCCTCGCTCTGGCCGTCAGTATCGATCTTCAACTCCACCGGCATGCGGAACAGGTCGAGGTCCTGCGAGATCTCGCCCACCACGCGGAAGCCCTTGGCCACCCGATACACCGTGTACTTGGCCTTGAATTCGGGGGCTCCGGTGGAATCGATCCATTGGGTGAAGAACCAGGTCAGCTTGTCGCCGTAGTTCTGCTCCGCGATCTTGCGCAGATCGTCCACCGTAGCCGGCTTGCCGGCGTACTGCTGCAGGAAGGCGCGCTCCGTCTTGTCAAAGGCGGCATCGCCGATCACCCAGCGCAGCATGTTCAGGATGATGGCGCCTTTGTCGGTGACCAGCGCCTGAAATTCCGGCGCGAACGGGTCCAACCGCCCCACGCTCGATAGCGGCACCGTGTCGTAGGCCAGCGCGCCCACTTCCATGTCTTTCACCGCTTCGGTGAAGGCGGTTTGGCCGGCGGCATATTCCACGTAGCGCGCCTCGGAATAGCGCGCGAAGCCGTCGCTCAACCACCAGTCGACGCGGTTGGCGGGGCTCACGTCGGCGCCCCACCACTGGTGCGCGATGGTGTTGGCCAGCAGCCGGTAATTCACCTTCGCGGTAAGCGCGCGCGAGGCAAGCGCGGCAACCTCCGGCGCCCAGGCGCTGGGCACGGTGTCGTCCGGAATTTCCACCAGGCTCAAATTGTTCGACAACGGGGGTCCCATGTGCGCCGTGTAGTACTGGAACTCGCGCACCGCGGTCTCGGTGTAGTTGGCCACCAGGTTCTTGTGCGCCGGCTTGAAGTAAACCCGCAGGTTCAGGCCCACGGCGTTACTGCTGCTTTCCTGGAAATTCCCGGCGATGATCGTTCCCGGAAAACTCGGCTTGGTCCAGGCGAAGGTAAACGTCTTGCTGCCGGTCATGGCGGGAAGCGGAGGCTCTTTCGCCGGCGCGGTGGTGCGCGTGCGCCCGCGCGCCAGCTTCGGCTCTTCTTTTTCCTTCTGCGCTGCTGGGACCACCGACGGCGTTAGTTCGCTGGTGTGCCCCGGTACGCCCATGTTCTGGCCGCCGCTGCCGATCACCTTCCATCCCGCCGGCACGGTGATCTTCATGGTTGCGGTAAAGCGATTGGTGCCGTAGCCGCTCACCGGGAACCAGCGTCCGGCATAGAGCAGGTAGCTGGTATCGTCGCCGACATACGCCAGCTTCAGCCCTTGCACCGGGCTGTCGTCGGCGGAGGAGAGCGTGCCCTCGTAATTGATTTCCAGCGCGGTGCTGGCGTCCTTGGCCAGCCCGTTGGGCAGCGCGATGCGGATGGCATTGTCCTGCGAGATGCGCTCGGCGGACAGCGTGTGGCCCTCGGCGTCGGCGATGCGGGTGGGCCGCAGCGCGTTATGCAGCTCAAAGGTGGCCACGCTGATATCTTCCAGTGCGGTGAACTGCACCCGCGTGTGCGCGATCAGGCGGTGTGTCTTGGGCTGAATCTCGGCTTGAATCTGGTAATCGTCAACCCGCAGGCGCGGTCGTTCAGCGGCGGCAGCGGGCAAGGCCAGCGCCGCGACGCTGATCAGAAACAGGACGACACGCCTCAGCGGCCGTAATGCTTGGTACATGAACAATCTCCGGCTAAGTACCCGCTGGTTTGGATGTTTCGGCGGGCATGAAAGATGCGCTCAGGCCAGCTCCCGGCAGAGCCATCGCCGCCACCCCAGCCCGCTCCCGGGCGACCATACTCCGGGGCCTGGCTGTGAACGGGTGAGTCCGATGGCTGAATTGCGGAAAACCACATCTGAGCGGCTGATGACCCACTACTACTGTAACCCAGCCGAGCCCGGTTCGTCGCGCCGGCGCCCCGATTTCAACGGGAAATGCTCTCTCCGTCCCAAATCCCTTGCGCGCCGCCCTTTTTGTTCCCCTGCAGCCTGACGCCTGTAGCCCCCAAGACCCGAATCCCGACGTCTGTGCAAATCATTGGCCGACTTGTTCCCCTGCAGCCTGCCTCAGCGCTTCCGCGGCCCGCTCCGACGCGCTTGCCGATCCCGCCGGCGCTGCCAGCTTGGAGCGCACCTCTTGCAATCCTTGCAGCATCGCCTGCCGCCCGGGGCCTTCGGCGATGATCTGGTTCATATGCGCTACGAGGTTTTCCGCCGTGAAATTGTCCTGCACCAACTCCGGCACCACCTCGCGCCCGGCGATCAGGTTCGGCATGGCGAAGAAGGGAACACTCACCAGCGGCCGGCCCACCTTCCAGGTCAGCGGTGAAACGCGATACACCATGACGAACGGCGTGCCGATCAGCGCCGCCTCTACCGTCGCCGTCCCGCTGGCCACCATGGCGGCGCGCGACTGCGCCAGCACCATGCGCGCGTCGCTCTCCAGCTTCAGGTTGACCCCGGGATCGTCGCCCAGCGCCCGGTGAATCAAGTCCACCATCCACTTCGAGCTGACCGTGGAAGCGACCGGAATCAGGAACTGGTACTGCTTGCCCAGGACGCGGGCCGCCGCGAGCATCGCCGGCAAGTTGAGCGCGATCTCCTTGCGGCGGCTTCCCGGCAAAATCGCGATCGGAATCTGCGGCGAGCGGAGCGGCGGCACATTGTCGGGCGCCGGCAGGTCGGCCAGCGGATGGCCCACATATTCGGCGGCGACTCCCCGCTCGCGGTACCAGGCCTCCTCGAAGGGGAAGATAACCAGCATCTTGCGCACGTAGCGCTTGATCTGCTCGAGGCGCTGCGGCCGCCACGCCCACAGCTGTGGGCTGACGTAGTAGATCACCGGAATCCCGCGCCCGTGCAACTGGCGCGCCAGCCGCAGGTTCCAGTCGGGAAAGTCGATGAGCACGGCGGCGTCGGGTTTGCCGGCGTCCACCGCGTGCAGCAATCGCCGGAACTGTCCCCAGATCTTCGGCAGGTGCGTGACCACCTCCGCCAGCCCGACCACCGCGATGTCCTTCGCTTCTACCACCAGGCGGCAGCCCGCCGCCCGCATGCGTTCGCCGCCCACGCCGAAACACTCCAGCGCCGGCTCGCGTTGTCGCAGCGCGGCGACCAATTGTGCACCGTAGCTTTCGCCGGAGGCTTCCCCGGCCGAGATCAGCAGTCGCATGGGAATTCAGCAGAATACCGCAGCGCTGCCCGCGGCGTCACGAGGACATCTTCGGCAAGCGATTGCCTTCAGCTGGCGCGCACCGTGCGCTTCTCGATCCGCTTCTCGTACGCCGGACCCAGAATGATGCGCTGCACGTAGATGCTCGGCGTATGGACCTGGTCCGGATTCAGTTCCCCCACCGGCGCCAGGTGCTCGACCTCGGCGATAGTCACCCGCGCCGCCATCGCCATCTCCGGGTTGAAGTTGCGCGCCGTCTTGCGATACACCAGGTTGCCGAAGCTATCGCCCTTCCAGGCTTTCACCAGCGCAAAATCGGCGCGCAGCGCGGTTTCCAGCAGGTAGGCCTGGCCCTCGAACTGGCGCATTTCCTTGCCCTCCGCCACCAGCGTTCCCACTCCGGTGGGCGTATAAAACGCGGCGATGCCGGCCCCGGCGGAGCGAATGCGCTCGATGAACGTGCCCTGCGGAATCACCTCCAGCTCGATCTCGCCCCGCGCCAGCTTCTCCTGCAACAGCGGGTTGTCGCCCATGAACGTGCCGACGTGCTTGCGGATCTGCCCGTTGCTCAGCAGCAGTCCCACTCCGAAGCCCTGCACACCAACGTTGTTGCTGATGGTGGTCAGCCCGCGCGCGCCCTTCTTCACCAGCGCCGCGATCAGGTTTTCCGGAATGCCGCACAGCCCAAAACCGCCGATCATCACGCTGGCGCCGTCGGCAATATCGGCTACCGCGTCCTCCGGCGTGGCGAACACTTTGTTCACGGCTGCACCTCGCGGATGGCGGCGCGCAGTTCGGCGATTCCGGCGCGCACTTCCGCAGCAGTGGTAACCGCCGGCGGCGCCAGCAGCAGATGATCGCCGCGGTAGCCGTCTACCGAACCTTGCATTGGGTACACCAGCACGCCGCGCCGCTGGGCGGCCTCGAAGACGCGTCCCGCAAACCCGGCGGCCGGATCGAACGCCGCCTTGGTCTTCCGGTCAGCCACGAATTCCACCCCCCACAGGAGCCCCAGCCCGCGGACGTCGCCTACGCATTCGCACTCGCGCAGCTTCTCCAGGGCCTCTCCGAATTCCGTAGCCAGGGAACCGGACTTTGCCGAGTCGGCAGCCTCCACCAGCCGAAGCTCGCGGATGCGCCGCATCACTGCGCGCCCCGCTGCCACCGACACCGGGTGCGCGTTGAAGGTGAAGCCGTGAATGAACATGCCCGAGCCGGTGGCGATCGCCTCCACCACCCGTCGCGACGCGATCACCGCGCTCAGCGGCGCATATCCCGCTGCTAGGCCCTTGCCCGCCACGATGATGTCGGGCGCGCTGCCCCAATGCTCCCAGGCAAAATTCCTCCCCGTCCTTCCGCAGCCGGTCATCACTTCGTCGGCAATCCAGAGCAGGCCGTGCGCGTCGCAGATGCGGCGCACTTCCCGGAAATATCCGTCAGGAGGCGCCACCGCGCCCAAAGTCGCACCCGAGATCGGTTCGCAGATAAATGCCGCCGCCGTGCCTTTGGCCTCGCCAATCGCCCGTTCCAGTTCGGCGGCATATTGCGTGCCGCAATCATCGCAGCCATACGCGCAGCGATAGCAATACGGCGTCTGGATGTGCGCGAACTCGCGCAGCATCGGCAAATATTCCTTCCGCCGCCGCGGATTTCCCGACACCGCCACCGCACCCAACGTCGCCCCGTGATAGCTCTGCTGCCGGCTGATCACCTGGTAGCGCTCCTCGTGCCCGCTCTCCACCTGGTAATGCCGCGCCAGCTTCAGCGCCGTCTCTACTGCCTCCGAGCCGCTGCCCGCCAGGTACACCGCACCGCCGCTGAACGGGGGCCCGGCAAACTCCAGCAACTCGCGGGCAAACTCCTCCGCCACGCCGGTCGCGAACTGGCTGGTGTGCGCGAACTCCAATTGGCCAAGCTGCGCCGCCATGGCCCGCGCAATCTCCGCATCGCCATGCCCGATAAAGGAAACCGCCGCGCTGCCCGCCAGGTCGAGATACTTCTTGCCGTGCTCGTCCCACAGCCACGCCCGCTCGCCGCGCACCGCGCGCGGATACTGTTTGCGGAACGAGCGCGGCATCGCCGCCGGCCAGGATGCTTGTGTAGATGGGTGCATGAGTAGGGATTATCGGGGCGGTGAAAGCAGCTGTCAAAAGCCAGTGGGGTTAAGCATTGAAGGTGAACTTCCCGCAGTTGGCAGCGCCGCCCTACGCGTTTTGTAGGGCGGGCGGGGAACTCAAGAAAAGGCGTGCAGGCTCAGGCTTCGCGCGCTGCACACCTCACCATATCCTAAAGGGCCAGCCGTCCACCTGCTGCGGTTGTGGAACGGTTCTTTGTTAGCGCCTTCGTAATCGCCGGAGCAGAACAAGACTCAGACCTGGAGCCAGTAGGAGCAGTGTCGCCGGTTCGGGAACGGCCGTCGAGTCGAAGGCGACGATCTGACCGTCCACGCGCACGTTCTGGATGAGGAGCTTTACGTAATTGCCCGTGCCATTGAACGTGTCGGCGGTGAAGGTGACGCTACCTATCTGACCGCTCACCCCAGAAGTATCGATCGTGCCCAGCAAAAGGCCCGTCACGGCGTTCTGGTAGTCATTGTAATCTGAAAAATCAATACTATCTTTGCCGTTGACGTTTAAGAACGGCTGCCCCTGCCCTCCCCACGTTACCTCCAGGAATTGATACTCGAATGTCAGGGTAGTGCCGAAGGTAATATTGTCCAGGGTGTACACATCTTTGCCGCCGTTGACTCCAGCGGTGGCAGTGAGAGTGAGCGTATCCGCCCAGGCGGAGGAACACATCAGTAGTAAGAACACGAAAGCAAGCGCAACCTTCTTCATTGGGATCTCCTTGGATCGCTGCCCTTTTAGGGTACGGGAATGCTACTTTGATTCGCAGCACTACTAAATTCTCTTGATGGGCTAACCAGATCGACTAGCGGCTGATCGCCGTCGCGATGCAGGAGACATGCCAAAGCCAGGCAAATGTGGGGCACCCCCGCCAACCCTCGTATAATGCAGCGGCATGTTCGCTCGTCGAATCGTTCTCTTGCTTGTTGTTCTTGGTGTGGCCGTCTCAGGCCAAACGCGGCCTGCCGCAATTAGCGGTTTCACCAGCAAGTCCGCCCAGAAGCAGGCTGCGGTCGAGCAGAAATTCAAAGCCCGCATCTCGCCCCAGCAGGAGCGCAGGTTCCACCGCTACCTCACCGCCGAGCCGCATCCCGCCGGCTCGGAGCGCAACAATGAACTGGCGCGCTACATCGCCGACATCTGGCGCCAACAAGGGCTGGAGGACGTCACCATCCGCGAATACGACGTGCTCAACTCCTTTCCGCGCTCCACTTCCCTCGAGATGGTCTCGCCCGTTACCTACAAGGCCGAACTGCGGGAGGCCCCCTACCCGCAGGATCCCGACACCAAGAATCCGCGCGTCAAGTCGGCATATCTTGGGCTCTCCGCCTCGGGCGAGGTGACCGCGCCCATCGTCTACGCCCGTAGCGGCAATCCCGAAGATTACGAAGTGCTGCGCAAGCACGGCATCGACCCGCGCGGCAAGGTCGTGCTGGTGCGCTACTCCAATCCCTACAGCTATCGCGGCTTCAAAGCGCTGACCGCGGAGCGCGAAGGCGCGGCGGCCATGATCGTCTACTCCGATCCCGCCGAGGACGGCTACAAGAAGGGCAAGGTCTTTCCCGACGGACCCTGGGGCCCGGAGACGCACTTCCAGCGCGGCGCCATCACCTACGACTTCATCGTGCCCGGCGATCCGCTCACGCCGGGTTGGGCGTCGGTGCCGGGGGCCAGGCACATCGCGCCGGAAGAGGCGCGCTCGCTGCCCAAGATCATCGCCCTGCCGCTCTCCTGGCACGATGCCAAGCCGCTGCTGGAGCACATGGGCGGCCCGGTCGCGCCCAAGGACTGGCAAGGCGGGCTGCCCATCACCTACCGGCTGGGTGGGGAGGGGCGCGTCCACCTCAAGGTCGACATGGACAATCGTGTCGCGCCCAACTACGTGGTTGAAGCGCGCATTCGCGGCGCCGAATTGCCCGACGAGTGGATCGTCCTTGGCAATCACCGCGACGCCTGGGAATTCGGCGGCGTCGATCCCAGCAGCGGCACGGCCTCCATGCTGGAGATGACGCGCAGCCTGGGCGCGCTGCTCCAGCAGGGCATTCGCCCGCGGCGCACCCTGGTGATTTGCAGTTGGGACGGCGAGGAGGTCGGGCTTACCGGTTCCACCGAGTGGGGCGAGCAGTTTGCCGGCGAGCTGAAGCAGAAGGCGGTGGCCTACATCAACGTCGATTCTTCCACCTCAGGTCCTGACTTTATCGGCAGCGCGGTGGCCTCGCTGGCGCCGCTGCTGGTGGAGACCACGAAATCGCTGCGCGATCCCTCCGGCGCCTCGCTCTATGCCGCGTGGCTCCGTTCACGGCAGCGCAAGCAGCGAGAGGAAAAAAGCAAAGAGCCGGTCACCGACGCGAACCTCGCCGACGTGCGCATCGGCAGCGGCTCCGACCACACCGTGTTCCTCAATCATGTCGGCGTGCCGGTCATCGGGCTGGAGTTCGACGGCCCCTACGGCGTCTACCACTCCATGTACGACGACCACTTCTGGATCGAGCATTTTGGCGATCCCGGCTTCCGTTACCACGCCCTGATGTCGCAACTGTGGGGCGTGCTGGCGCTGCGCCTGGCCAACGCCGACGCGCTGCCCTTTGACTTCGCCGCTTATGGCCGCGCCCTCCGCGATTTTGTCGACGACCTGCGGAAGAAAAATCAACTAGCCGGTCACCTGGACACGGCGCCGCTGCTGAAAGCCATTGCCGCATTCGAACAGCAAGGAACCAAATTAAATGCAGCCGGGCGCCGGCAGCTTGCGGCAGCAAGGTCTGGCGCGGAGGTCCTGGAGAAGCTGAACCGCGCGCAAATGCAGGTGGAGGGCAACTGGCTGAACCCGGAGGGAATTCCCGGCCGGCCGTGGTTCAAGCACCTGTTGTACGGCGCGCGCTACACCTACGCGCACTTGGAATTGCCGGGCTTGACCGAGGCGGTGGAAGCAAGAAACTGGCCGGTGGCGCAGCAACAACTGGATCTCCTGTTGCAAGCGGTTACGCGCAATGTGGAATTGCTGGAAAAAACGCGACGTCTGCTGCAGGCCGAGCCTAGTCGTCGGCGCTGACCTGCACCGCCGGACCGCCCAGTTGCGCCGGCGCCGTCCCGGCGGGAAATTCCTGGTCCTTGTACTGCAGCTGGTAAAGCTTCCAGTAAATGCCGCGCTGGGCGAGCAGCTGCTGGTGCGAGCCCATCTCGCGCAGCTTGCCCTTGTGCATCACGATGATCTTGTCGGCGCGCTGGATGGTCGACAGCCGGTGCGCGATGATCAGCGAGGTGCGTCCTTCCACCAGCCGACTGAGCGCCTCGCGGACGCGCAACTCGGTTTCCGTATCGACGCTGGAAGTGGCTTCATCCAGCACCAGGATCTTCGGGTTGTGCGCCAAGGCGCGCGCGAACGAGATGAGCTGCTTCTGCCCGGTGGAAAGCGTGCTCCCGCGCTCGTTCACCGGCTCCTGGAAGCCGCCGGGCAGCGAGCGGATGAACTCCGCCAGGTTCACGTCCTCGGCGGCGCGCTCCACCTGCTGGTCGGTGACATGCACCGAGCCCAGCCGGATGTTCTGCTCCACCGTGCCGGTGAACAGGAACGGATCCTGCAACACGACGCCGAAGCGGCGGCGCAGCTCCGCCAGGTCCATCTCCCGCACGTCCACGCCGTCAATGCGCACCGCGCCCTGCTGCACGTCGTAGAAGCGCAGCAGGAGCGAAATCATGGTGGTCTTGCCGGCGCCGGTGTGGCCCACGATGGCGGCGGTCTCGCCCGGCTCGACCGCGAAGCTCACGTCCTTCAGCACCCAATCAGGCTCGCCGGCATGGGCGTTGATCTCGCCCTCCGCGTTCCGCTCCGGCACCGTGCGGTAGTAGAACCAGACGTGGTCGAACTCGATGCGCCCCGGGCCCGTTACATGCTTGGCCACCGCCGGCGACTCCACCTCAACCCGCGTATCCAGCAGCTTGAAGACGCGCTCGCTCGACGCCATTGCCGATTGCAGGATGTTGTATTTGTCGCTCAGGTCCTGGATGGGGCGGAAGAAGCGCTGCGCGTACTGCATGAAGGCGACCAGCGTGCCCAGGGTAGCGGCATTGCGCACCGTCTGCGAGCCGCCGTACCAGATGACGGCGGCGATGGCGATCGACGACAGGACTTCGACCACCGGGTAGTAGAAGGCGTAGGCGAGGATGGCGTCCTTGTAAGCCTCCATGTGGCTGGCGTTGATTTTCTCGAAACGGTCGTAGGCGCGCTTCTCTCGATTGAACAGCTGCAGCACCAGCATCCCGCTGACGTGCTCCTGCAGGTAGGCGTTAATGCGCGCGATGGCAACGCGAATCCGGCGGTAGCTGTCGCGCACGTACTTGCGGAAGATCATGGTCGCCACCATGATCAGCGGCAGCACGGAGAAGGTGATCAGCGCCAGGCGCCAATCCATCTTCAGCATGATGATCACGATCCCGGCCAGCACGAAGACGTCTTCGAAGATGGCGACTACGCCGGAGGTAAACATTTCGTTCAGCGCGTCCACGTCGGTGGTTACGCGGGTGACCAGGCGGCCGACCGGGTTCGTGTCGTAGAAGCCGATGTGCATGCGCTGCAGGTGGCGAAAAATCTGGCTGCGCAGGTCAAACATGACCTTCTGCCCGGTCAACTGCATGAAGTAGATCTGCACGAAGTCGAGGAAGAAGCTGAAGACCAGCAAGCCGACGTACAGGGCGCCAATTTGGGCAATTCCGACCAGCGGCTGCGAGCTCAACATGCGATCGAGGAAACCGTGGCTGCGCGCCGCCGGCGCCAAATATTTGTCGACGGCGGTCTTGGTGAGGTAAGGGCCGACAACGTCGGCGGCGGCCTTAAGCACGATGGCAATCAGCGCCAGCGTCACCTGCAGCTTGTAAGGACGCAAGAATCCCAGCAGCCGCTTCATCAACCGGCTGTCATAGGCTTTTCCCAGGACCTCTTCTTCTTGGTTGGCCGCCATCTTTGTCTAGATTATCAGACGAGTTTGACAGGGTTCGGGATGGAAAAAGTATGGGAAACAGGGGTCAGGAGTCAGTAGTCAGGAGTCAGCCCCGGACCGATCCCGCTGACTCCTGACTCCTGGCGACTGACTCCTCAGCGCGGCTGTCTGGGATAATTAAAGCCGTGGCCCTAGGCATCTACATCTCGGTCCCGTTTTGCCGCACCAAGTGCAGCTTCTGCAACTTCGCGTCGGGCGTGGTGTCGCGGGCGGTTTTCGCGCGCTACGTCGACCGCGTGTGCGCCGACATTCAAAACTGCGACTGGGGACGGTGTGGCACGGGTCTTCGACCCGTGAACGCTGGTCAAAGTCCCGGGCCCCACCGGCCGGATGTGGACTCGATTTACCTTGGCGGCGGCACCCCCACCGTGCTGGAAGTCGGGGAACTGGAGCGAATGTTCGCCGCGCTGCGCGCCAGGTTTCGCGTGCGCGACGATGCCGAAATCACGGTGGAGTGCGCGCCGGGCACGCTGGCGCCGGAAGTCATGGAGGCGTTGTGCCGTTGCGGCGTGACCCGGGTGAGCCTGGGGGTGCAGTCGTTTGTCGACCAGGAATCGTCGAGCGTGGGGCGGCTGCACACGCGGGCCATCGTGCTCGACGACCTGGCGCGGCTGCGCGCGGCCGGGATCACCAATATCAGCATTGACCTGATTGCCGGCCTCCCGCACCAGATGCGGGAAAGTTGGGAGTATTCGCTGGCAGAGACGATCGCGACGGGCGTGC
The DNA here is from genome assembly GCA_963797035.1 of Terriglobia bacterium. Lineage (GTDB taxonomy): Bacteria > Acidobacteriota > Terriglobia > Terriglobales > Acidobacteriaceae > JAIQGF01. The sequence goes on along the minus strand of CAWCOC010000010.1, from coordinate 408,043 downwards.
CGCACGTCAGCGTCTACATGCTGGAGGTGGACGAGGAGTCGCGCCTGGGACGGGAGCTGATTGCGGGCGGCACGCGCTACCACGCGCACTTTGTCCCCGACGACGATGCGACCGCTGACTTTTACCTGCAGGCGTGCGAGCGGCTGAACGCGGCGGGAATTCAGCAATATGAAATTTCTAACTTCGCGCGCAACGGCCCAGAGCGTCACCCGATCACCCGATCGCCCGATCATCCGATCTGGCGTGTGGCACAGCCGCCCCCGGCTGTGCGGGACCGTGTGGCACAGTCGTCCCCGGCGGTGCGGAGCGAGCGCGCTCCAACCTTCGCTTCGCGGCACAACCTGAAGTACTGGACCCGCCAGCCGTATCTTGGCTTCGGGGTGGACGCGCACTCCATGCTGCCCGTTGATTCGCGGCCGGCGCGCGCCGCCATGGAGCGCGAGATCAGCGATTACCTGGAGCACGCGCCGAACTTCGGCGGCGCGCGCGAATCCGAGGATTCGAATTTTTACCCTCGGCTGGGAGTAGAGTCGGTGCGGCTGGCCACGCCGGATTCGCTGGAGGCGTACATGGCGGGCAAGCCCCACCAGCGCACCGAGGTGACGTACGCGGCAGCGGTCGAGGAGGCACATTTTCTCGGGCTGCGCTTGAATCGCGGGCTGAGAGCGCTGGAGCTGGCGGAGCGTTACGGGCCGGAGGCCGCGACGATGTTTCGCGAGCAGATCGCGGAACTGCGCGAGCTGGGGCTCATTGAAGTGAGCGATGGAGCGACCCGGCTGACGCCGCGCGGGCGGCTGCTCTCCAACGAAGTGTTTGAGAAATTTCTTGCGGATCAGTCTCTCGATCGCTCAGTCGCTCGAGAGTGAATTGTCGTCATGCTGACATTTGTTTGGATGTCATGCTGAGCGAAGCGAAGCATCTGGGTTGTCCTCGGCTGCCATGAAAAACCCAGTTTCTTCGCCGCGCTCAGGCTGACATGGAATCGAGCGCAGGAATTCATTACACTGGCCTGCAACTACTAGATGGGACTTCTATGAGCACAGTTACATCCAGCGAAACGGGGCGACAGACGGAACAGCGCACCCGGGTCACGACCATCGACCTGCGCAGCGACACGGTGACCAAGCCCACGCCGGAGATGCGGCGCGCCATGGCGGAGGCCGAGGTCGGCGACGACGTCTACGGCGAAGATCCCACCATTAACCGCCTGCAGGAACGCGCGGCGGAGATTTTCGGACGTGAGGCGGCGATCTTTGTCCCCAGCGGCTCGATGGGCAATGCGATCGCAATCAAGATCCACACCCGGCCGGGCCAGGAAGTGATCTGCGAGGAGCGCGGCCACGTCTTCAACTACGAGATGGCGACCATGGCGCAATTTTCCGGGTGCCTGGCGCGTCCCATCCATGGCGAGGACGGCATCCTGCGCTGGTCTCAGGTGGAGCGCAAGATTTCGCCCCAGACTTATTACTACGCCCAGACCGGCCTGGTCTCGCTGGAGAACACGCACAACATGGCGGGCGGGACGGTGTACCCGCAACCGGTGGCGGACGAAATCTGCGACGGCGCGCACGCTGCCGGATTGCCGGTGCACCTGGACGGGGCGCGCATCTTCAACGCGTCGGTGGCGCTGGACAAGCCGGTGGCGGAGATGACGCGCAAATTCGACTCGGTGATGTTCTGCCTGTCGAAGGGCCTGGGTGCGCCGGTAGGTTCGCTGCTGGTGGGCAGCCGGCAGTTCATCACGCAGGCGCGCGTGGTGCGCAAATCGCTGGGCGGCGGCATGCGGCAGGCGGGCGTGCTGGCGGCGGCGGGACTGATCGCGTTGGAGCAGATGCCCAAGCGCCTGCACGTCGATCACGAGAACGCGAAGTTCCTGGCGCAAGGTTTGGCGCGCGTGCCCGGCCTCACCATCGATCCGGCCAAGGTCGCGACCAACATCCTGGTTTGCGACATCAGCGGCACCGGATTGGCTGCCGCGGACTTCACCCGCCGGATGGCCGAAAAGAACGTGCTCTGCGGCGCCGTCAACAACGAGCTGGTGCGCTTCGTCACCCACATGGACGTCGATCGCGGCGGCTGCGAGCGGGCGGTGGAGGCGGCGGAAGAAGTAGTCAAGAGTCAGTAGTCAGGAGTCAGGCGCTGACTCCCGACTCCTGACTCCTGACTTTTGACTCCTAAATTTTTGGGGGACTCCCAAGAGATGGCGACAAGACTGGAATACTCCGTCACGGCGAAGTGTAAGCCGGAGCACGTGTGGCAGAAGTTTCAGAAGATAGAAGAGTGGCCCTGGTGGAACCGCGTGGTAGGAAGGGCGAAGTGGCTGAGCGGACAACCGTGGCAGACGGGAAGCCAGTTCCTGATGGACTTGGTGTACCCGCGCAAAATCAGCTTCCGGCCGGTGATCCTGGAATCGGCGCCGCCCAACAAGGTCGGCTGGGTGGGCAAGACGACCGGGTTCACCGGCGAACACTGGTTCAGCTTCGAGGCGCAGCCCGACGGCACCACCCTGATCAAGACGTGGGAAGACATCTCCGGGCTGGTGGCTGCCTTGTTCGGCAGCGGCATGAAACAGTCGCTGGTGGCCATGCACAAGGATTGGCTGGAGTCGCTGAAGACGGAAGCGGAGAAGATGGCTCGCGAGGAGATGGCAAGATCGTAAGAACAGTTGTCAGCTCTCAGTAGTCAGGAGTCAGCGAGTCGCTGCCGAAATTTGATTTCTACCTGCTGACTCCTGACTCCTAAGCCGTTAAGGGAAAGCGCAGCGCGATGTTCATGAACACGCTGCCGCTGGGCGTCTCGAAGCACATGACGACTGCTTCGGTATCCTCGCTGCCGCTCAACCCGTGACCGCTGGTGTTGACCTCGGGCGGCAGAATGCGGAAGTGGAAGCCCTGGTCGTTGAGGCTGGTGACGGCGTTGCCGATCACCTGGTTGGCCAGTTCGCACATCGTCTCCCGGATGAATTCCTCCGAATCCGAGCCCTCGCCACCGGCCATGGCAGCGGCCACGTCGTGCGCGATCTTGCGGTCGAGGTCAAAGACGATGCGTCCCTCGATGTCGCCCTGCATGTGCACCACCGCCGCCAGGCCGCGGGGGCGGTAGACCTCGGGCTCCATGGTGACATCGGAGACGCGCGTGCTGCACGCCAGGTTCTGCGCCAGCACCGCGTCGGCGGCGTTGATAAAGGGCTGGATCAGCTCCAGTTTCATCGCGCCGCTCCGGTGGCCGCTTCCAAGGCGGTGGTGGCCTCTTCACCCATCACGTACTTCACCACCTCGTACAGGACCTCGGGTTTGACCGGCTTCTGCACGAAATGCCGCGCGCCCTTCTGCAGTGCGGCGATGATGTTCTCCTGGTAGCCGACCGAGGAGACCATGACCACGCGCGCCTGAGGATGGAGCCGCACAATCTTCTCCGCCGCCTCAATGCCCTCCATCTGCGGCATGATGATGTCCATGAGCACGACGTCGGGCAAGGTGCGGCTGTACTCGGTGATGGCGGTGCAACCGTCGCCGGCTTCGCCGGCAATGCGTCCGCCAAAGGATTCCACCATGCGCGACAGGTTCTTGCGCGCAAAGACGGAGTCGTCCACCACCAGGAAACGGATAGGCTGCTTGTCCTTGCTGCGCAGCAGCGCCGCGAATTGTTCCATGACCCACCTCAATCTGTCGGTGGCCGTCGGTCGATGGTCGACGGCCAACACTGTTCTGCGAACCACGAACCACAACCACGAACGACGAACTCGTTTCATCCTGCTGGCTGCGCCGGCGCGACGTTTGCCGGAGCCGTGGCGTGCATCACGCACTGCGCCTGCAAAGTGTGGACCAGTGCGTCGAGCGATAGCACGCGGACAGCATGGCCGCGCTCGATGGCGGCTTTAGGCATGCCGAAGACGACGCACGAATCGGCGCTTTGCGCGATCGTCAACCCGCCGGCGTTCTTCACCGCGCCCATGGCGTCGGCGCCGTCGTCGCCCATGCCGGTCATCAGCACCGCGATGGCGCCGGAACCGAATTCCTGCGCGACAGAGCGGAACAACACATCCACCGAGGGACGATGCCCGTTGACCCGGTCCTCATCGGTCAGCAGCACCACCGGCCCGAGCGGCATGCGGCGCAGGCGCATGTGCCGGTTGCCGGGGCAGACGAGTACGCGTCCGGCGAGCAGCAAATCGCCCGAGCTCGCTTCCTTCACCTCGATGGCGCAGGTATCGTTCAGCCGGCGGGCGAACATCTCGGTGAATCCTTCCGGCATGTGCTGCACCACCAGGATGGCGCCGGGAAAATCGGCGGGCAGCTGCGAGAGCACGTACTGCAAAGTGTTGGGCCCGCCGGTCGAAATCCCGATGGCGATCACCTTGGTGGGCGCGGTGCGCGGCCGCGGCTGCTTCGCCGTGCGCGGCAGGTGGGCGATGGCGGGCCCGACCCCAATTTCACCGTGGGCGGCGCCCTTGATCTTGGCGGTCAGTTCGGCCGCGATCTCGTCCATGTGCGCGGAGGGGGCGTCGGACGGTTTGGCGACGAAATCCAGCGCGCCCATGGAGAGCGCTTTGAAGGTGGCCGACGCTCCCGCCGTGGTGTGGGCGCTGACCACGATCACCGGGATGCGGTGGCGGCGCGTGATCTCACGCAAGGTCTCAATCCCGTCCATGCGCGGCATTTCCAGGTCGAGCGTGATGACGTCGGGCTTCAATTCATCAATCTTCGGCAGTGCGAAGGAACCGTCCATGGCGGTGCCGACCACCTGGATGGAGCCGTCGCGCTCCAGCATCTGCGGGATCAGCTTCCGCATCAAGGCGGAATCGTCGACCACCAGGACTCGGATCGGCTGGCTCATGCCCGGGCCTCCACGGACCGTCCATGAGCGGCGGTAGGAAGCGAAGCGGGCGCCAAGGGAGTGCGCGCGAACTTGCGCAGAACTTCACCCACGTTGAGGATCAGCACCACGGTGCCGTCGCCGAGAATGGAAGCGCCGCTCACCAGTTCGCTGGCCACGATGGTCTCGTCCAGCGGCTTGATGACCAGCTCTTCCTCGCCGACCAGCTTGTCGACCACCAGGCCGAACTTGCGTTCGCCGCTGCCGATCACGATGACGAAAATGCGCCCGTCGGCGGAAGCGGCGGTCGCCGGCGCCAGCCGGTTGAGCCGCACCAGGGTGAGCACTTCATTGCGCAGTTGCAGCACTTCGTAGCCATCGACGCGGTGCACGTCGCCCTCATGGCCGCGCGCGATCTCCAGCACAGCTTCCAGCGGCATGGCATACAGGTGCTCGGAGACGCGGAAAAGCATGGCCCGAATAATGGCCAGGGTGAGCGGCAGGCGCATCTGGAAGGTGGTGCCGGCGCCGGGAAGCGTGTCGATGGTGATCGCGCCCTTCAGCTTCAGCATGGCGGCCTTGACCACGTCCATGCCGACACCGCGGCCGGAAATCTCGGTGACTTGCTGGGCGGTGCTGAAGCCGGGCTCGAAGATGAAATCGAGGGCCTCCGGTCCACTCATGCCGGCGGCGCGCTCCGGCGTCACCAGGCCGCGCGCGACCGCCTTGGCGAGCACCGCGGCGGCCTCGATGCCGCGCCCGTCGTCGCTGATCTCGATCACCACCTGGTTGCCCTGATGAAAGGCGTGCAGCCGGATGGTGCCGTGTTCGGGTTTGCCGGCGGCGCGACGCTCGGCCGGAGTCTCGATGCCGTGGTCCACGGCATTGCGCAGCAGGTGGACCATGGGCTCGGCGAGCGCGTCGAGCAGTCCTTTGTCGAGATCGGTTTCCTGGCCGCTGATCTCCAGGGCCACGTCCTTCCCGCAGGTCTTGGCGACGTCGCGCACCAGGCGCGGGAAGCGGCGAAACAACTGCTCCACCGGCACCATGCGGATTTTCATGGCCGAGCGCTGCAGCGCGTTCAGCACCTGCGACTGGAACGCCAGCGCGTCGGCAAACTTGGCGCGCAGCGGGTCCTTGGGCGAGCGGGCGGTGAATTCGTGCAGCAACTGGTGCAGCATGGACTTGCCGATCACCAGCTCCCCGACCAGGTTGAGCAGGTTGTCGATGCGTTCGGCTTCCACCCGCAGGGTGCTCTCGGAATGCGCCGGGCCGCGGCTCGCGGCCGCATCGGCAGCGGCGCCCGGGGTTGCGCCCGCCGCGGGAGACGCTGTGCTTGCCGCGGGTGCGTTCTCCGCGGCGAGTTCCGGCGCGGGTACAAATTTTTCGACGCTGACCTGCGCGACCACGCCGGGAACGCGGCACTTGGCGGTCAGCCACGCCTGGTCGCGATCGCTGGCGAGGGCGAATTCCACGTGGCTTGCCTCCGCCCAGAGGGGTTCTTCGGGCGAGCTGGCCAGCAGCGTCCCGGCTTCCTGCAGAACTTTCTTGAGCAGCGCGATGCCGGCGGCACGCATGGGGCAGTCGGACGCGATGGCGGCGGCGATTTCATAAATCTGAAGGCCGCGTCCCGCCGCTTCCGTCATGGCGAGCTGCTCGTACTCGGTCCAGGCAAACTTGGGCCGGATGGGCGGTTGGAGCTGGGGCGCGGAAGGGCGCTGGGCCATGCGCCAGATCATGGCGCGCAGCGGATCGCCGTTGGGCGGATCGAGGCGCGCGCGATAGGCGGCGCACATGGCGTCGAACATATCGGCGGCGCTGAGCACCACCTCCGGCAGCGAGGCGGCATTGGCGGCGGAGGTCTCCGGCGCCAGTACGTCTTCCAGTTCATGGGCCAGTTCGCTGAGTTCGCGGAAGCCGCAAGCGGCGGCATCGCCTTTCAAGGTGTGGACCACGCGGCGGATTTCGCGCACCGCCTCGGCGTTGCACGGGTTCTGTTCCAGGGCGAGGCCCTGTTCATTGAGCGCCTGCAGCAGCTCCTGGGCGCTCTGGAAGAACAGGTCGCGCATCTCGTTGGCGCTCACGCCCGCACCTCGTTGCGCTGGTATGCGGTCCCGCTGTTGTGGTGGATCATGCGGAACTTGTCGCTCAGCCCGAACAGCGATTCCGCGTGCCCGACGAAGAGAAAGCCGCCGGGGCGCAGGCAGCGATAAAGCTTTTCGATGAGGCGCTTTTGCTCCGCTTCGTCGAAGTAGATCATGACGTTGCGGCAGAAAATGACGTCCATGCCCTGCGGCAGGTATTCCGTCTTGAGGTTGTGGAAGTCGAACTTGACGACTTGTTGGACCGGCTGCTTGACCACGTAGCGGGAGTCGATCTTGTCGAAGTAACGCAGGCGGTACATAAAATCCACCGGTTCCATCTGCTGCTCGCTGTAGTTGCCCTCCTGCGCGGTGCGCAGGGCGGAGTAGCTGATGTCGGAGGCCAGGATTTCCACCTTCCACGGCGGCGGCACCAGCGGCTTGGGCGAGGGCAGGTCGAAGGCGGCGGCATTGCGCAGCGAGTAGTAAGCCAGCGCGTCGCACAGCAGCATGGCGATGGTGAATGGCTCCTGTCCGGTAGAGCAGCCGGCGCTCCAGATGCGCAGCGAGAAGTCGTGTTCGCAGTGTTTCTTGCGCAGCAGTTCTTCCAGGGTGACCTTGTGGAAGAGGTCGAGCTGCGGCTTGTTGCGGAAGAAACTGGTCTCGTTGATGGTCAGGTTTTCCAGCAGCGCCGCCAACTCGGTACGGCCCTCGCGGCTGGTGAGCAGCCGGTAATAGCTGTAGAACGATTCCAGGCGGCAGGCGCGCAGCCGGCGCTGCAGGCGGTCCTGGAGGAAATGGGCGCGCCGCTCGTCGAAGAACATGCCGCATTCCTGGTAGACCAGGGTCTGCAACAGCTTCAACTCGGGATCGGACAGCGGAATCGACTGGCTGCTCATGGTGGGTCGCTCACGCCTCCACCGTTTCCGGGATGCGCAAATCGCCGCTCTGCAAAATCCGTTTCAGGTCGACCAAAATGATGAGACGGCCCTGGTGCTTGGCCACGCCGGTCACATAGTTGGTGGCGTCGGCGGTGAAGACGGTGGGGGGCGGCTCGATTTGCGTGTCGCTGATGCGCAGCACCTCCGAAGCGCTGTCGACGATCAGCCCGACCGCCCGCGATTCCACGTCCACCACCAGCACCCGGGTCTTGCGGGTGTTCTCGCCCGCGCTGCCGCCGAATCGCCGCCGCAGATCGATGACTGGAACGATGCGCCCGCGCAAGTTCATGACCCCTTCTACATAGTCCGGGGCGTGCGGGACGTTGGTGATATCGGGCGGGCGAACGATCTCGTGCACCAGCGCAATGGGCAGCCCGAAGGTCTCGCGCCCGATCCGAAAGCCGACGATCTGGAGTTCCTTGGCCATGAAAAACAGTAGTCGGTAGTCAGTAGTCAGTTGCCAGTAGTCAGGAGTTGTCGTTGGGGCGTGACCGCTGACTCCTGGCTACTGACTAGTGACTCCTGATTCACGATTTCGCCATTTCCGCGTAACTCTCCGCCGACACCGCCGGCGGCTCCGGCGCGGTCAGGCGCGCGGCCTTGCGGCCGTTCCCGTTGCCGTTGTAGCCCTCGAGCACGAACCGGTCCATGGCTTCCAGCAGGCTGCGCGACATCTTGGACATCTGCTCAGAGGAGGCCGCCAGCTCGGTTGAGCCCGAGGTGGAGCGCTGCACCAGTTCGCGCATGCGGTCCATGGCTTTCACCACCGCTTGCGCGCCCGAGGCCTGTTCTTCCACCGCCGAGTTGATTTCGTGGGTGATCTCGTTGAGGCGGGTGGTGGCCCGGGCGATCTGAGAAGAGCCGTGCGACTGCTCGTTGGTCGCGGCGCCGATTTCCTGCGCAAACTTGTAGACCTCGGTGACCACGGTGGAGATCTTGCGCAGCGCCAGGCTCAAATCGTTGCCGAAGGTGATGCCCTCGTTCACGATCCCGGTGCTCTTCTCCATGTTGTCCACCGCCTTGCGGGCTTCCTTCTGAATGCTGGCGATCAGTTCGGCGATCTCCTTAGTGGACTGCGCCGATTTTTCCGCCAGCTTCCGGACTTCGTCGGCCACCACCGCAAATCCCAAACCGTGTTCGCCGGCGCGGGCGGCTTCGATGGCCGCATTCAACGCCAGCAGGTTGGTCTGCTCCGCCAGGTCGTCGATTACTTCCACGATCTTGCCGATGTCGTCGGCGCGCTGTCCCAGCACTCCGATGATCTCTCCCGAGGAAGAAATGGAGTGGTTGATGCGGGTGAGGCCCTCGGTGGCTTTCTCCATGGTGCTGATGCCGTTCTGCACCTCTTCGCGCGAGCGCTGGCTGATATCGAGCAGCACCTTGGAGGTATCGGCGACGCGCTGAATGGAGGTGACCATCTGGTCGATGGAGGCCGAAGTCTCGCTCACGCTGGAGGCCTGCACCTGAGTGTTCTTCACCATGTTCTGCACGTTGATGGTCATCTCGTGCATGGTGCTGGTGACTTCGTCGATGGCAGAGGCGGCGTTGAGGCTGATCTTGGCCGACTCGTCCGAGGCGCCCGCCACCTGGTTGGAGCCGCTGGCCACCTGGGCCGCGCTGTCGCGGACGCTGCTCACCAGCGCGCGCAAGCCCCGCACCATCTTGGCGAAGGCATTGCCCAGGGTGTCGCGCTCGGACCGCGGGTGCACCTCGACCGCCAGGTCGCCGCCGGCGATGGATTCTGAAATCGCCGCCATCTCGCGCAGGTAGGTCACCATGGCGCTGAAAGTCCGCGCCAGCTCTCCCACCTCGTCCTTTCGTGTGCTGTCCACCTCGTGGTCCAGGTCGCCGGTCTTACCGATGGTGAGGGCCATGGCAATCAGCTTCCGCAGCGGGTTGGTGATCGACCGGGCGGTTTGGTAGGAAATCACAATCCCCAGCAGGATGGCCAGCAAGGTTCCAACGATGCTGATGACGGTGGTCGCGGAGGTCGCCGATTCGTCGTTCTTGCGTTCGGCGTCCAGCAGTTTGGCGCCGGCCGCCTCCGCTTCGTCCAGGAACCCGGTGGAGGTTTTCATCCACTGGCTGGGATTGAGCTGGAGGTAATAGATCTGCAGGTCCGCTACAGTGGCGGCGCCGGAGTCCACCTGCTTGCGCTTTTCCACCAGCGGGCGCGCAAAAGCGAATTCCCACTGCCGCTCGGCTTCATCCAATCGGACCAGGGCGGCGCGGTGGTTCTCGGAACTCACCTCGGGGGTCATCGCCTTGATGTGCGTGTGCAGATGACCGATGCCCTCATCCATCTTGTCGATTTCGCGCGAATCGCCGCTCAGCAGGTAGTTGCGCAGGTACAGCCGGTTCTGCATCATCTGGTAGCGGACCGACTCACTCTCTTGCGCCAGTTCCAGCGCGTGCGAGGCCGAGTTGCGGGCCGCGTGCTCCCGCTGCACGGCGGTCATGTTGACGAAGAACAGCGCCAGCAGCAGCACCAGGATCGCCCCGAAACTCAGGTACAGCTTCTTACTGATCGTCATGGCTGCTCCTTCGCAGTCGGGACCTCATTCGCTGGGATGAAACTGAAATTCCACGATGGTTGTGGTTTCGTTACCCGGCGCATAACGCCACTTGCGCACCGCATCGCTGGCCGCCTGGATCAACAGGGGATGACCGCCGACCGGCTTCACGCTCTTCACCGTTCCATTGGCGGCGATGCGCACTTCGATCTTCACCGTCCCGCTCACGTTCATCTGCCGCGCCAACTCCGGATAGGCGGGTTTCACTCGGGTCACCACTTTGCGTTCTGCTTCAGCTCCAACCGCCGCATGACAGAGTGAGAAAGCAAGTATGATCGGCAGGAGCCAATGCGACTTTCGCCCTCCCAACATGGCCGTCTCCAGGGAAAACTCCAGCCTGTGCAATTGCACGGTGGCTGCCAGCCCGGGCAGGGCATCTGGCCTTTTGGGCTTTGGTCGGTAAGCAACTGAATTCAGGGCTGATGTTGGCTTGCAGCAGGTGAATCGCGGCCCCGAGTAAACCTAGGGTGCGAGATTTTGTCTCAACTTCACACGTAAGAGCTGAAAATAACCATCTCAGCGTGAGATTTCGATCGCAGGAGGCAGGTTAGCGAGTTGGTATCCGGCTGAGCAATTCCCTTGACTCAAATTGAGATAGCGTGATTCTCTCTCAAGCGAGACAATCACATAGCTCGGTCCATGCAGACTGGAGAAAAACCGGTAGTCCTGGCTTCCGCTCCTCCCGAGAGCATGCTTGCGCTCGACCGCCGGCGGGCGGAAATGCTGGACGAGTACCTGGAGAGCTATGTGTTGCGAGCGGCTGAGTACCTCCGCTTCCAGCGGGCGTTTATTGCCCTCTCCGAGTCCGGCTCCTATGAGATCCGCTGGGTTGCGGAACAGGGCCACGCCCGGCCGGTCCGCGCCAAGCTTCCTGCCATGCTGGAGCGGCGCGCGCACTCGGTGGATGAGCCCTTCTGGACCACCGATCTCAGCCAGTGGGCGGAGGGGGATACGGAGCCGTTTTCGGCCCTGAATTCCACTCAGTGCCTGGTGATTCCGCTGCTGGGGTCGAACCGCCAGCCCTTGGGCATGGTGGGCCTGCTGGAGCGCACCGACGGCAACAACGTGGCCGCCGAAGATCTCCACCGTGCCAGCTCGCTCGCCGCGGAAGCCTCCGTGGTGCTGGAAGCGACCCAGAATCAGTATGCCGCCGACCAGCATCGCCGTCGCTCGGAAAACCTGATGGCGGCCGCGCTGGAGCTGAACTCCACGGTGCGGTTGCCCCAGTTCATGGAAGCTTTCACCGTGCGGGCCGCCACCATGCTGGGGGCGCGCGCCGCCGCGCTCGCGCTGGTCCACGGCAAGCACCTCGATACCGTGGTGCTCTACGATCCGGGAGCGCAGCACGATTCCACGGCCCACCATCGCCTCGATTTCGCGCTCGCCGACGTGGCCGCCCAATACCAGGATGCGCTGATCTTCGGCGCCGCGGGGGAACTACTGGGCGAACCGCTGGCCGCCTCGCTGGGATGGCGCGACCTGAGCATCGCGCGGCTGAGCGGCGGGGGCGGCGAGTTCATCGGCTTGCTGTGCCTGGCCGACTGCGGCGGGTCGCTGGCGCACGATTCGCGTCAGCTCCTGCAGGCGCTGGTGGCGCACGCCGCCGTGGCCCTGGAAAACGCGCGCTGGTTCACGCGCATGGACCAGGCCAATCGCCACTGGATGGAAATTTTCGACGCCATCACCGACCTGATCGTGGTCCACGACGAATCCTATCGCGTGCTGCGCGTCAACCGCTCCCTGGCCGACCTGATCGGCGTGCGCCCGCCGGAGCTGATCGGGGTCAGCGTCCGCGCCCTCATCGCCATGGCCAGCGACGACAGCGCGCAGGCCTGTCCCTTCTGCCGCGGCGGACCCGACCTGACCGACGAATACGTGCACCCGGTCATGGACCGCACCTACCTGGTCTCCACCTCGCGCATTCACGGCGCCGCCAACGAGGGCTTGCAGACCATCCACGTGCTCAAGGACATTACCGACCGGCGCGAGGCCGAACGCCGCTACCGCGAGCTGTTCGACACCATCCAGGAGGGCCTCTTCTTCTCCACTCCCGACGGCCGTTTCATCGAGGTCAACGATGCCCTGGTGCGCATGCTGGGCTACGAGAGCCGCGAAGAGTTGCTGCAGGTCGATATCGCCGCCGAACTCTACGTCGAGTCGGACCAGCGCAGCCACTTCGTGGAGGAGATCAACGCCAAGGGCGTGGTGCGCAATTACGAGGAGACGCTGCGCCGCAAGGACGGCACCCTCATCTACACCCTGCAGAATGCCTTCGCCGTCCGCGACAGCCAGGACAAGGTGGTGCAATATCGCGGCCTCATGCTCGACATCACCGAGGTGAAGAACTTCCAGTCCGAACTGCAGCGCCAGCGCGACTTCAACAACAAGATCCTGAACAACACGCAAAGCATGATCCTGGTGGTCGATACCGCCGGGCTCATCAGCTACGCCAACAAGCGCTGCTTCGAAGCCGGGGGGTACACCCAGGAAGACCTGCTCGGACGCAAGCTGGTGGAACTGGTCCCGCCCGGACGGCGGCAGGCGCTCATCGATGCCCTGACGGAAACCCTGGCCGGCGGCCAGGTGGACAACCTCGAGCTGCCCGTGCTGCTGGGCCAGGGACGCGGCGGGCAGTTTTCCGTCAATCTCAGCCCCATGCGCGACGAGCCCCGCAACGTGAACAGCATTGTCGTGGTCATGACCGATATTACCGACGCCGCCATGCTGCAGGCCAAGCTGATGCACACCGAAAAGATGGCCGCCGTCGGCCAACTGGTTTCCGGCGTCGCCCACGAGGTCAACAACCCGCTCACCGCGGTGCTGGGCTTCACCGACCTGCTGCTGGAGAGCACTGAGATCCCGGTGCACGCCAAGGACGATCTGCGCGTCATCTTGCAGGAAGCGCAGCGCACCAAGCAGATTGTGCAGAACCTGCTGAGCTTCGCCCGGCAGATGCCGCCGCAGCGCGACCTGGTGCAGTTGAACGCCATCGTGCGCCGCACCCTGGCGCTGCGCTCCTACGATTTCGCCAGCCACGGCGTGCAGATTGTCGAGCGGCTCAACGAGCGCGTGCCCGACATCATCGGCGACCCGCACCAATTGCAGCAGGTCTTTCTCAACATTCTGAACAACGCCTACGACGCGGTCCGCGAGACCGACCATGTGGGGCGCATCGAGATTTCCACCGCCGTGAGCGGGGGCCATGCCGAGGTCGTGTTCCGCGACAACGGCCACGGCATCGCCTATCCCGACCGCATCTTCGATCCTTTTTTCACCACCAAGGAAGTGGGCAAGGGGACCGGGCTCGGCCTGAGCATCTGTTACGGCATCGTGCGCGAGCACGGCGGCGAAATTCTGTGCCACAACACTCCCGACAACTCGGGCGCCACCTTCACTGTTCGCTTGCCGGTCGCGGGCGTTGCCCCCGGAGGACCACGATGATGACCGCCGAGTCAGTCAAGTATCCGGTGCTGGTCATTGAGGACGAGCCCGCCGTGCTCTCTTTCGTGAAAGCCGCGCTGGAGCGCGCCGGCTACAGCGTGGTGCCCGCCGCCAGCGGCGTCGACGCGCTCAGCATCCTGGCGCGCGAAAACTTTCTCGGCGTGGTTTCCGACATGCGCACGCCCGGCGGCGTGGATGGCGCCGATGTGCACGCCTGGATTTCCAGCCACAAGCCGGAGCTGGTGTCGCGCGTGATTTTCATTACCGGCGACATCGTCAACGAGGAAACCGCCGCCGCGTTGCGCCGCACCGGCGCGCCCTGCGTGGAAAAACCGTTTCGCGTACAACAACTCCTGGGAGTCGTGGAAAAAGTTTTTGGGGGCCCGAAATGACGGAAGATTTTCGCGTCCGCTTTCTCATCGTGGATGACGAGCAGAGCATCCGCAAACTGTGCATGGCGATTGGCGCCTCTCTCGGCTTCGAATGCGCCGAATCGGAGAGCGCCGAGGCCGCGCTCGCCTATCTGGAAACCGAGTCGCCCGACATCGTGGTGCTCGACCGCCAGCTCGGCGGCATGAGCGGCGACGACTTGCTGCGCCAGATCAAGAACATGCTGCCGCGTACCGAAGTGGCCATCATCACCGGCCACGGTTCCATCGAGTCGGCGGTGGAGGCGATGAAGCTCGGCGCCTACGACTACATCACCAAGCCCTTCGGCGCGGGACAACTGAAACTGGTGCTGCAGCGCATGAAGGAAAAGGTGGGCCTGGTGGCGGAGAACGAGTACCTGCGCGACCGCGTCAGCAACCAGCAGGAGCTCAACGTCATCGACGGCTCCTCGGCCAAGATCCAGGACGTGCTGCGCATGGTCTCGCGCCTCAAGGACACGCGCACCCCGGTGCTGATCACCGGCGAGAGCGGCACCGGAAAAGAGCTGGTGGCGCGCGCCATCCACTTCCGCGGCTCCATGCAGAAGCGCCCGTTTGTTGCCGTCGATTGCGGTTCGCTGGTGCCCACCTTGATCGAGAGCGAGCTGTTCGGCTACGAGAAGGGCGCCTTCACCGGCGCGCTGAAGACGAAGCAAGGCCTGTTCCAGGCGGCCAATACGGGCACCATTTTTCTCGACGAAATAGGCGAGCTGCCGCTGGAGATGCAGGCCAAGCTGCTGCGCGTGCTGCAGGAAAAAGAAGTTCGCCCCGTGGGCAGCAACGACAAGGTCAAGGTGGACGTGCGCATCATCGCCGCCACCAATCGCGACCTGGAAGCCTCCTATCGCGCCGGCACCTTCCGCAAGGACCTCTATTTCCGGCTCAACGTGGTCACCGTCCACCTGCCCTCGCTGCGCGAGCGCAAAAGCGACATGGTGGTGCTGGTGCGCGCCTTCCTCGCCCGCTATGCCCCCGAGGAAAACGTGCAGGTCACCCCCGCGGCGATGCACGCGCTGTTTCAGTACGATTGGCCGGGCAACGTGCGCGAACTGGAAAACTGCATTGAGCGCGCCATTGCGCTGGGCAATCACAAGACCATCGACGTGCAGGATTTGCCGGCAGCCATACGTTCAGCCGGCCCGGCCTTGCCGTTGACCGCGGAGACGCCCATGGCGGCGATGTCGGCTTCGATCCCGGCGCCCAATTCCACCGACCTGGAAGACATCGAGCGGCAGACCATTGAGCGCGTCTTCCAGCAGGTGGGCGGCGATAAGGCGCTGGCGGGCAAGATGCTGGGCATCAGCCGCGCCACGCTATATCGCAAGCTGAAGCGCTACCACATCGAGGGCGCCTCGCAGGCACAAATCGCGGCGCAGAGCAACTAGGGCCCGCAAGCGACGGCAAGGAAGAGACAGTTGAAGACTCTCCTGTTAACACTATGAGCTACCCACATTTGTCAAACTTGGGCAAATGTAGGCGACCCGTCAATCTTTGAGGTCAATGTGGGGAATTCAGCGGGAACGCGAACGTACGATCTTCAGTTCCGATGATCCCGTACACCACGAGACATCATTCTCTAATAGGCTCAGATTTTTCCAAACAAGCTAACCGTTGCTCCGCAGCAGCGAGGTCGTTCAACAGTTCGATATTCCGAGCGCGGAATTTCTCGAGCTCCGCAT
The DNA here is from genome assembly GCA_963797035.1 of Terriglobia bacterium. GTDB lineage: Bacteria > Acidobacteriota > Terriglobia > Terriglobales > Acidobacteriaceae > JAIQGF01. The sequence goes on along the minus strand of CAWCOC010000010.1, from coordinate 392,085 downwards.
GAGAACTGTGCAAATCAGCGCAGGAGGATTTCAAGCCTAATCTTGAAACAAGATCAATAGCGAAGGGACTCGGAGCCCGACTTCCATTCCTCAGACCGAAGCGCTGGGCAAGCAAAGTTCTGAGTTGCAGCGGGTGACTCATCAGGATAGCACGAAGGCTCTGTTCAAGCTGAACCTCGCTCGGATCGACTACATGTTCATCAAGGTTTTCTTCTCCCGTTTTCTCACCCCAAAAACGCCGTTGTAAGTATTCTAGAATCGACTCCATGCATCCGCTGCCGCATTCGCGCGTAGAGATTACTTCTGACACTACTCCTCTCAAGAACAAGTCAACGTCGGGCCGCAGTTTTGTAGCAAGCGCTGGACTAATCTCACGATCAGAACGCCTGCCAAGCGCCCGAATTGCTGCTGCACTGTTATCATCGGGGGCTTGGTCATTCATGGCTATAGAGAGCAATGCCCTTGTGGCATAGACACCGCGATAGCTGGCTAGACGGTCGACAGTTGTTGGACGTGGATATTCCGGACGAAGGGCACCGCGAGCTAACTTGTCGATTGTCCGAATTCTCGCACTATAAAATATCACTATAAGCGTGGCAGTTCCTATTAACGCCAGGCCCGCCTGCAGGGCGCGGCGACTTGGGGCATTCATACTGTTTTAGCTCCCTGCATAACTTCTCTTTGTTCCTTAGCATTCCAATCGCGGTACTTTAAGGCGGGTGGCACATCTCCCGATAGTTTCCGCGGGTGGCCCACCCTTTCGCCTGGGTTTGGCGAAGGGTGGGTTGTCACGAACGCTGGCGCAGTTTGATGACCGGATCAATCCCGAGCCATTCCCGCTTGCGCGCTGTCCATTGCGACTCGATCTCCACTGTTCCTGCTTCTCCCAAAGCATAGTTGCGAAAGCTGCTCCAGGCCCAGTCTTCAGGATGCTCAACCAGCCCCCGCTGCACTGGATTGCGATGCATGTATCGCAGCTTTTCAACGAACTTGCGGCCACTCCAAAGATTGAAGTCATAGTAGCGACGTTGCCAGAACGGCTCGCTACAGCCGGCGCCTAGTCGGCGCGAAACGATTTGCTTCAACATCTGCAAAGCCACTGACAGCTCCCCGCGCTTCGGTTCGCTGATCAACAGGTGCACGTGTTCGGGCATGACCACATACCCATTGATGTAGAAGTCGTACCAGCGGCGCACCCGTTCCAGGGTTTGTTCGAAACATTCGCGAGCCCCGGGAGATGCCAGGCGCGGTGCGCGGTGGTAACACGTAAAAGTGATGTAGTGCAAGTCGCGCGCGTGCTGGACTCGACGCAGATCGCGGGGCATAAGGCGGAGTCTAGCGCAGGACTTCTCGGCAGTCTGTGATAGGGCACGGAATTGTTTTCCCCACCCTTCGCTTTCCCCACCCTTCGCCAAACCCGGGCGAAAGGGTGGGCCACCCGTGTTACGCTCGCGGTGCAAGATACAAGGGTGGGCCACCCACGATGGTGTTGTTATAGTTCCGAAGCCATGAACCCATTCACCGCTCCCATCACCCTGACCGGCCAACACGCCTCGCTGGAGCCGCTCTCCTTGGCGCATCACGACGGCCTGGTGGAAGCCACGCGCGATGGCGAGATCTGGAAGCTGTGGTACACCTCGGTTCCGTCGCCGGAGGGCATGCGCGCGGAAATCGAGCGGCGACTGGCGCTGCAGCAGGCCGGGTCAATGAATCCGTGGACGGTGCGCAGCCTGCCCAGCGGCAAGATCGTCGGCATGACCACCTACATGAACATTGACGCCCGCTACCGCCGGGTCGAGATCGGCTCCACCTGGTATGCCGAATCGGCGCAGCGCACGGCGCTCAATACGGAATGCAAGCTGATGCTGCTGCGGCACGCCTTCGAGACGCTGAACTGCATCGCGGTGGAATTCCGCACCGGGTTTTTCAACTACCCAAGCCGCCGGGCGATCGAGCGCCTGGGCGCCAAGCAGGACGGCATCCTGCGCAGCCACCAGCTTTATTCCGACGGCACGCTGCGCGATACGGTTGTGTTTTCGATCATCGCCGCCGAGTGGCCGGCGGTGAAGCAGCATTTGGAGTTTAAGCTGAGAGAAGGAGCTAAGAGCTAGGGGTTTGTAGTCAGGAGTTAGCAGTCAGGAATCGAACTACGGACTACTGACTAGAACTCGGTCTCATAAATGGTTTTGTGAAAGGGCACGGCTTCAGCCGTGCCGCAAGGGCTGCAAAAACATTGGGCTTTAGCCCCTGAGGGCAGGCACTCTGAGGCGCCGGCGACATTTATGAAACGCCTTCTACCAACTACCAGCTACCACTCACACCGAAAACTTCGGATCGCCTTCCACGATCTTCTGCTCCAGCTTCGGCCGCTCGCCTTTGCGCCATAACGCAGCGCGATGCCGCACTCGATAGCGCAGGGGACCGCCGTCATCGTGCTCGCTGCGTTCCAGCGGGCGGGGAATGCAGACAAATTCGGTTTCCAGGCTGTCGCTGGCCACGCGGACCACGGCATAACCGTGTCCTCCCATGTCAACAAAGGAGACATGCGGCGAGAGGTCGGGATTCGACAAGGCGCGCGCCTTGGCCACGTCGCCGCTCTTCGAATACTCCAGGCAGGAGCGGACGCCGTGATGAAGCAGCATGTTTACCGTAGGCTGCGGGCGCTGATCTCCAGGCGCCTGCCCCAGGAACAGCGGGCGCATGGGATGCGGGTTGGGGAAGCGGTGTTCGAAGGCCTCTACTAATCCCGGCGCGGAGATGGAACCGACGACGAACGCGATTCCGACCGGATCGAATGTCGCCGGCGGCAGGGCCTTGGCCGCCAGTCCCGCCCAGAAGCTGTGACGGTCACCGGCCACGGTGGCAAAGCCGGTGATGCCCTGGCGGCGCACGAAGTCGTAGATCTCGCCGCGCTCCAGGAATGCGGTGGAAAAATCGCCCGGGCCGGCGTTGGCATAGCCCTTGCCCGGCCAAGGCTTGGAAAATCCCGGTGGCAGGTTCTGCGGGTCGGCGCGCATTTCCAGCGTTGCTTCGGTGTTGCCCCAGATTTTCCAGGTCGCACTGGAAGCCCGCAACTGCTCCAGGAACCACTGCTTCTGCTCGGCGCCGAGGACAGTCTGCGGCGGCTCGTCGCGGCGGAAGTTCGGAATTGTGGTATCGCCGAAGGAGATTGTTGCCGGAGGTTTGCCGTTGTTGCAGGCGCTCCCGGCATCGAGCACTTCGACCGCTTCCTCCGCGATGAACTCGGGGAAGTCCTTGCTGGAGAGCGGCTCGGCTTCGGCGCGGTCGGTAGGCTCCTGGGAGCGATAACTGTGCTGGTCGGTAATAATCAGTTTGACGTTGCGCCCGTAGCGCAACGCGCGGTATCCCTTCAGGCTGTTGATCGCCGCCAGGTTGTTGGGTTCCTGGCCGAGCCCGTGGTCGTCAAAGCGCGTGATCGCCGCATCGCTCACTTTCGGCGCGTGGAACAGATCGGGCGAGGTGCTGCCCGGATTGGCCATACGCGCCGGCTGGTATTCGAAGAAGGCCTGGTTCGCCGCGACTTTTCGAGTCTGCGCCGGACGATCCTTACCTTCGAACTTTTGCAGTCCTTGCCAGCCTTTCCAGCTGTACTCGTGGTTGTCCCACATATTGACGAAGGGCCAATGGGCGCGCGCGTCCTGCAGATCGGGATCGTGCAGGTAGGCGCGGTAGATAGCGCGATAGTCGTCGAGCGTGGTGGGAATGTGGTAGTCCTTGATCTTCTCCCCATGGGCATAGCGCACGACGTCGCGCAGGCGGCGGTCGTACATGCCTTGTGGCCGGTCTTCCGGGTACCAGACGATCTCGTAGATGAAGTCGCCGAGGTGCAGCACGAATCCCAGGCGGTCCTGCTCGGCGGCCCGCTCGTCCTCGAAGATCATGCGGCGATAGGCGTTCTGCGCGCCCTGGTTGGCATTCTGGCAGCTGACAAAGGCGAAATGGACGGGGCGAGGATCGTCGTCGGCCGGCGCGGTGATGGTCCGGCCCACACGGCTGCCAAAACCCTCTTCGTCAGTGAACCGGTACCAGTAAACATGCGACGGCTTCAGCCCGCCCACCAGCACGCGGCAGGTCCAATCGGTGGCCTCGGAAACCGGGACCTTCGCGGTGGCGACCACTTTGCGAAATGCCTGGTCTTCGGCCACTTCCACTGCCAGGCGACGGGCTTGCGCGGGAGTGCCGGGCGAGCGGCGAGTCCACAGCAGGACGCTGTGGCTATCGGGATCGGCCGAGGCGACGCCCTCGGGATAAAGATCGCGGCGCTCCTGCCAGGCGACGTGCGAGGGCTTGCCGAACGGGCTCCCCCAAGCCGCCGAAGCGCCCATGACTGCCGCCATTTGCAGGAACGTTCGTCGAGTGATGGCCATCGATTGCTCCTTTGGGCTTCCCCACACAGACGGTCGCCTATCGTAGTACAACAGCTGACCCTCTTGCCAAAGGTGCTCGAAGCAGGTCAGGGCCGGCGCCCTGCTGTTCTGAGACAAAATTTCAGGGTGAGACGGAGACGCCACCCGCTGGGTTGTGGTTAACCGTGCTGAATCAGCAGCTTAGCGGCGACGCCGGTTTGGAGTTTTCCGTGCACTGTAGTTTTCGAGCTTGGTAGCTTGTGGGCGCTAAACGCGGCGTCCTGGGAGTGGCAACGTGTCGCAGCCATCGGTATTGATCATCTCCGACGAACCGGAATTTGCGCCCACCATCATGGCGCGCTGGCAAACCGAGCGCAGCATGCCGACATTCCTGCTGATGACGACCGCGGCGTGGAACGAATCGCCGCTGGCAGAATGCGAAATGGTGGTTATGGCCGGGGTGAAGGATGTCGTTGCGCCGCTGTTCAAGGCAGTGGACGCGTCGGGCAAGCCGGTGGTCTTGCTGGCGGCGGGCGGCTTTGACCTGCAGCGCGTGCGCAGTCAATTTCCGCGGTTCATGGTGGTCCGGGAGCATGAAGGCTGGGTGGACGTGGTGGTCGCGCTGGCCGGCGAGAGCCTGCGCCGCCTCGATGCCAACCAGCGGGCCCGCCATGCCGAGCAGATCCAGGCGCAGGCCGAAGGCCACGCCATGCTGGGCCGTTACATGCTCGACATGCGTCACAGCATGAACAATGCGCTGACCTCGGTGCTGGGCAATGCCGAACTGATGCTGCTGGAGCCGGGAGCCTTCAGCGCCGAAGTGCGCGACCAGCTGGCGACCATTCACACCATGGCGCTGCGCATCCACGACATCGTGCAGCGCTTCAGCTCGATGGAATCGGAAATCAAGCTGGCCACCAAATCTCACTCTGAGATGCAAGTGCCGCAGACAAGACTTGCCGCTGTACGCTAAGGTGCATGGCCGAATTTCCGGTATTCGCGGACGAATTTCTTCAGTACAGTACGCTTGACGACCCTGCCCAGCCGTCTTCATGGTTTCTTGAAATCATTAGGAGAAGTTTGTGAAGGACCGAGTGAAGTCGCGCGTATGGACCCTGGTTGGCCTGAATGCCGGGGCGCTGACGGTGGTGCTGTTGCTGGCTTATGCGGCCGGTTCGCGGTCCGGCGGACTCTCGCTGCTGGATTTCGGGGCGCTGCCGCAGGTGGCAGGCTTTGAGTTCCTGGCAGCGGTGTTCCTGGTGCTGGCGACCAGCATCGTGCTGCTGGTGCAGTTGGGCTTTAAGGTGGTGAAGCCGACCCGCGAACTGCTGGAAGCTTCCGAGAAGATGATGGCCGGCGATTACGAGAGCCGCGCCAACATCACGCCCGACGATTTCGGCCTGATTGCCGAGAACTGGAACCGCGCGGTGGAATTGGTGGCGCAGGCGGCGGCCATCAAGACCGGAGAAGAATTGCTGCGCTCCGATCTGGGCGAACTGGAAAAGGCGGTGAACCACCTGTCGCGCGGCGACTTCGCGGCGCGGGCGCAGGAGGCGGCGCATCCCTTTCTGACGCCGGTGGTGGAGTCCTTCAACGCGATGGCGGAAAACTGCGGGCGCCGCCTGGAGCGCGTGCGCACTGCCAGCGCCGATATCGCAGGGTCGGTTTCGCAGGTGACGGCGGCGGCCTCCGAAATGTCGCAGGGAGCGGCGCAGCAGGAACAATCGACCATGAATGCCGCGGCGGCCATCGCCCAGCTGACCGAGAGCACGCAGCAGGTCTCCGGCCATGCGGCGGCCACCAGCGAAGCCGCCCGGCGCGCCCTGGACCTTTCCGGAGAGGGCGCCAAGGCGTTGAGCGAGGCGGAAAAGGGCATGCAGCGCATCCGCAGCGCCATGCAGGCCACCACCGAGAAGGTCAAGTCGCTGGGCGACCGCTCGCTGGAAATCTACGAGATCATCAACCTGATCCACGAAACCAACCTGCTGGCGTTGAACGCGCTGATGGAATCGTCGCGCGGTTCCCAGGCCGGGCATTCCATGGAAGTGCTCTCCGCGGAAATGCGCAAGCTGGGCGACCACTCGCGGACGGCGACGCGCGACATCGTGACCCTGCTGAAATCCATCCAGGCGGAAAGCAACGAGGCGGTGGCCGTGATGGACCAGGGCAACCGGGTGGCGGAGAACGGCGCGCGCATGATGGAGCAGGCCAACCAGGCTTTCAGCTCGATTGCCAGCGTGCTGCACCAGACTGCCAAGTTTGCGGAAGAAATTTCGGCGGCCTCGGCGCAGCAACTGCAGGGCACCGAACACGTGGCGGGAGCGGTGCAGGAGATGGGCGCCAATCTTCGCCAGGATTCGGCCAAGGGCCGGCAGACCGTCAAGATTGTGGAGCAGATGGTACGCTCTTCCGAGCAGCTTACGCAGGCGGTAGCGCAGATGCGGCCGGCGCAAAGCCCACCGGCAGTGAAAACGGAAAGGGTGGAGGCGGCCTCGGCGGCGGTCATCGGGCGCGCCTAGCCCTGCCAAGGATTGATGCGCCGACAACACACCATCCTGTGCATCGACGACAACCAGGTGGCGGTCTCCGGTTGGTCGCTCTACCTGCAGCAGCACGGCTACACCGTGGTGAGCGCCTTCGCTTCCGAGGAAGGGTTGCAACTGTTCGCCACCCAGCCGGTGAGCGCCGTTCTTCTCGACTACAATCTGCCCGAACTGGACGGCACCGCGGTCTCGGCGCTGATGAAGCGCATGAAACCCGAGGTCCCGATCATTCTCTTTACCGGCGTTTCGGAATTGCCGACCGAGGTGCTGGCCACGGTGGACGGATTCATGGTGAAGGGCAAGCCGCCGAGCGAGATGCTGGGGATCATCGATCGGCTGTTGGGGATTGAAGCGTCGTAGCTCTCAGCTTTCAGCTCTCAGCTTTCAGCTCCTCAGCTCTCAGAGGTTCTCACCAGCTGTCATCCTGAGCGAGGGCGCACGCCCCTTAACCCCTGTCATCCTGAGCGAGGGCGCACGCCCGAGTCGAAAGCCCCCCGAAAAGATGGCAGTGTGAACTGTTGTCGAAAGGCGTTCTTACCGAATGCTCTGATTCGCAAACGCCATCGGCTGTCCCCAGTGTTCCGCCAGGTCCTGCCAGCGCGGATTGACGGATTCGATCAACGCGATCTTCTTGGACCGTCGCCAGCCCTTTAACTGCTTCTCACGGCTGATTGCATGCAGCACGTTCTGAAACTGTTCGTAACACATCAGCCGATCACAACCGTACTTGCTGGAAAATCCTTCGAACTGTGCGGATTTGTGCTGGGCGACGCGTACTTCAATGTTGTTGGTGATCCCGATATACAGCGTGCCCGACTTGCTGGCCATGATGTAAACCCAGAAGCGGTAATCCGTCATGAGAATGCCTTCGGGCGGCATCCTAGCATGCAGATGCCAGGGGTCCTTCGACTCGGGCATGCGCCCTCGCTCAGGATGACAACTGTTAGGTTCCATTTTGGAAACTAGCAATCGCGAGCGATGCACATGCGCGCAACCCGAACAAACCCCTGTCATCCTGAGCGAGGGCGTACGCCCGCCTTAACCCCTGTCATCCTGAGCGAGGGCGCACGCCCGAGTCGAAGGACCCCCGAAAAGATGGCAGTGCGAAACGCTGCCGAAAGGCATTCTTACTCTGCCTTTACGCTTCTCACGGCGGATCGCATCCGGACGCGCATTTTGTGAAGGAATGGCCATATGCAGGGGCTAAAGCCCGGGTTTATACCACGATTGCCGGCACGACTTAAGTTGTGCCCTGACACATATTTCCCTGGCACAAATCACGACGCAAACAAAAATTCCTTCGTCCGCAACTCGCGGATGGCGTCGCGCAGCTTGGCGGCTTTTTCGAACTCGAAGCGCTTGGCTGCTTCGCGCATCTCCGTTTCCAGCTTGGCGACGTAGGTGTTGAGCTCCTCCTGCGACTTGAACTCCGGAATGCCCTCGGCCTGCTCGGTGACGTCCACGTAATCGGCCTCGATGATGTGCGCCAGCGACATTTCCAGCGGGCGCACAATCGATTCCGGCGTGATGCCGTGTTCTTCGTTGTACGCCTGCTGGATGGCGCGGCGGCGGGTGGTTTCGTCCATCGCTTTTTTCATCGAATCGGTGATGCGGTCGGCATAGAGCACGGCGCGCCCGTTGAGGTGGCGGGCGCAGCGCCCCATGGTCTGGATCAGCGAACCGGCGGAGCGCAGGAAGCCTTCCTTGTCGGCGTCGAGAATAGCCACCATCGAGACTTCCGGCAGGTCCAGACCCTCGCGCAGCAGGTTGATGCCGATGAGCACGTCGAACTCGCCCTTGCGCAGGTCGCGCAGGATTTTCACCCGCTCCAGGGTCTCGATCTCGGAGTGCATGTAGCGGCAGCGCACCCCGACCTCGCTGTAGTACTCCGCCAGGTCTTCTGCCATGCGCTTGGTGAGCGTGGTCACCAGCACGCGTTCGCCCTTCTCGACGCGGGCGCGGATCTCGTGCAGCAGATCGTCGATCTGTCCCTTGACCGGCCGCACTTCGACTTCAGGATCGATCAGCCCGGTGGGGCGGATGATCTGCTCCACCACCACGCCGGCTGATTTGGTCAACTCGTAGGGCCCGGGCGTCGCCGAAACGTAGACCGCCTGGTTGACGCGATGTTCGAACTCCTCGAAGGTGAGCGGGCGATTATCGAGCGCCGAAGGCAGGCGGAAGCCGTACTCGATGAGCGTCTCCTTGCGCGAGCGGTCGCCGTGCCACATGCCGTGGAGTTGCGGGATGGTCTGGTGCGATTCGTCGATGAACAGCATGAAATCGCGCGACACGTAGTCCAGCAGCGTGGGCGGAGGCTCGCCCGGCAGCCGGCCGGTGAAGTGGCGGGAATAATTTTCGATGCCGTGGCAGTAACCGACTTCCTTCATCATCTCGACATCGAAGCGGGTGCGCTGGTGCACGCGCTGCGATTCCACCAGCCGGCCCTGCTTTTCCAGCTCCACCTCCCACCACGCCAGCTCCTTGAGGATGGAATCAATGGCCTGGGTCTTGGTCTCCGGCTTCATCACGTAGTGCGTCTTGGGATAGATGGGCAGGCGCACGTACTTCTGCTTGACGGTGGCGAACAGGGGATCGATCTGGCTGAGCGATTCCACCTGGTCGCCCCACAGCTCGATACGATAGGCGTTGTCGTCGTAGGTGGGATAGATCTCGATCACGTCGCCTCGGACGCGGAAGGTGCCGCGGCGGAAATCGGTGTCGCTGCGCTCGTAGAGAATTTCCACCAGCTTGCGCAGGATGTCCTGGCGCTTGATCTTCTGGCCTTTCTCCAGGAACAGCAGCATGCCGTAATACGCCTCGGGCGAGCCCAGGCCGTAAATGCAGCTCACGGAGGCGACAATGATGCAGTCGCGGCGCTCGAACAGCGACTTGGTGGCCGAGAGGCGCAGCTTGTCGAGCTCGTCGTTGATGGTGGCTTCTTTCTCGATGTAAACGTCGGCGGCGGGAATGTAAGCTTCCGGCTGGTAATAGTCGTAATACGATACAAAGTACTCGACCGCGTTGTGCGGGAAGAAGCTCTTGAACTCGTGATAGAGCTGCGCTGCCAGGGTCTTGTTGTGGGCCAGCACCAGGGTGGAGCGGTTCACCTGCTCCATCACCTTGGCCATGGTGTAGGTCTTGCCCGAGCCGGTCACCCCGAGCAGCACCTGGTGCTTGTCGCCGTCGAACACACCCCGGCTGAGCGATTCGATCGCTTTTTCCTGGTCGCCGCGCGGCTTGTAATCACTGACCAGCTTGAAATCGGGCATGAAGAAGCTCTCAGCTATCAGCTCTCGGCGTTCAGCTGCTGACCCGTGCCGCGGCCCCACAGAAGCCAATTTCGGCGGGTGAGTAATTCTCGATTATACCGTGCCGCCCGATTCCAAATTGGGAGTGACCAAGGTCGGTGACCCGGGCGGATTCGGGTGATCCGGCGCAGGCTTGCGCCTATGCTAAGCATGGAAGAGAAGTCCCTGGGAGGTGTGCGATGAAGTATCTGCGCACCTATGCGGTGGTGATGGGCTCGGTGGCGGCCGCCACCGCCATCACCTGGCTGCTGCGTCCGCAAATGCAGGTCACCGTATCGATCGTGTACCTGGGAGCGGTGATCGTCAGCGCCTGGTACGGCGGCGCAATCCCTGGCCTGGTGGCCGCCGCCGCCTCGGTTCTCACCTTTGAACTGGTATTTCACCGCACGCCGGAGACGATCGAGAATCCCATCAACTGGGTGGTACGCACGCTGATGTTCGTGGCCGTGTCGCTGCTGATCAGCTACTTCGAAGGGCAATTGCGCGATGCCGTGGACCGTGCCGAGGCGGCCACTCGCAAACTGCAGGACACGCTGGACCACGTTCGCCGCCTGGAAGCGATGTTGCCCATCTGTGCCGGATGCAAGCGGATTCGCAACCGCGAAGGCGAGTGGCTGGTGATCGAGCGCTACCTCCACGACGCGGAGGGCACCAACTTCACCCACGGGCTTTGCCCGGAGTGCATTCGCAAATTTGCCGGTGACGAGGTAAAGACCACCGCGTGACCTACACGTCCAGCCCGATCGAGCGCATCAACTCCAGCGCGTTGCTCTTGGTGACGATGCCCTCGCGCAGGAGGTAATCGAAGCGCATCTTGCCGTCTTCCACGTGATCTTCGAAATGCGCGTTGCGCACGCGGCCGTCGGCGGCGGTCTCGCCGATGGCGGTCAACGCCAGGTCGTGCGTGGTGGCGATGCCGATGGCGCGGCGCTCCAGCAGCGCCCGCAGGATGCCCTCGGCGCCGATCTTGCGGTCGTAGGAGTTGGTGCCGTGCAGCAGTTCATCGAGCAGGAAGAGCACCGGCCGGCCCTGTTCGGTGAGCGCCATCACCTGGCGCAGGCGCACGATCTCGGCGTAAAAACCGGAGCGGCCCGCCTGCAGCGAGTCGCCGACGCGAATCGAGCTTCCCAGGTTAACCGGCGATAGGGTGAGCCGCGCGGCGCGCACCGGCGCCCCCGCCTGCGCCAGCACCACATTCACCCCGATGGCGCGCAGCAGCGTGCTCTTGCCGCTCATGTTGGAGCCGCTCACCAGCAGCAGTTGCGCCGGGTCGCCGAGGCGCAGGCTGTTGCGTACGCAGTGCGAGGCGGGCAGCAGCGGGTGGCCGATCTGCTCGGCGTCGAGCAGGGCGGGCAGGCGCTCGGGCAGGGATTGCGGAAAGGGATCGTCGCCGTGCTCGAAGGCGTAGGCCGACAATGCGACCACGGCTTCCAGGTCGCCCAGCGAGGCCAGCCACTGCCGCACCGCGTGCCCATGCTGCCCGCGCCAGGACTCGGCCTCGAAGGCCACCTGCACCGAATAGAGCAACGCCGGGTCAATCAGTTTGACGAACAGGTTGTGGCGGGCGTTCGCGAGGTCGGCGAGATAGCGTAAGCGGGCCAGGCTGCGGGAGGGACTCGATCCGGTGGTTTCCAGGCCGGCGGCACGCGCGCGCAGCCAGGGCGTGGTGAACGGCTCGCGCTCCACGCGCTCGAACAGCGCCGAGATGAGCGCGAGTTCATCGGCCGCAGCGCTGATTCCGTCAAGCAGCGAGTGCACGCGGTTTCCGAGACGAGAAGAAACCAATGCGGCGATGCCCACCACAACCAGCAGCGGAATCCAGTCTCCGCGCAGGGCGGCATAAACGAGGGCGGCAACGGCGGCCAGCGCCAGCATGGCGGCGAGTACCCGCACAATGCGATGTTTCAGGACGGGCGTTGATTCCGCCCACTCCACCAGCCACTCGGGCTGGCGCGGCGAGTGCAGGTCGTTGCCGATGATGGCCAGGTCCTCGCGGAGATCGAGGCGCGAGCGTAGTTCGTCAATCGATTGCTGCCGCGCAGTGATCTCATCCACCGCCGCGGGGGCGAGCAGCCAGCGTGCCAGCGTCTGCCCGCCGATGGGGGTGCGCGCGGAGCACAGCAGTTGGAACAGGCTGCCCTTGCCGAACAGGTCGAGGTCGTCGGCGTAAACGTGATCGGGAACGCGGAACTGCTCGCCGGTATCACCGCTGCCGGACCAGCGGTCCTCAAGCCGGGCCAGGCCGCGCTGGTAGAAGCGCGCTGCCCGCTCAGCCGCTTGCCGGGCGGCAATCACGCGGTCGTGAATCACCAGCAGCGCGAAAAAAGCTATCACCGGCAACAGCAGCCAGTAGGGTGAGAAGCCGTGCTGCTTGACATAGAAGGCCCCGGCCACGAAGAAGGCGATCACCGCGGCCAGCTTCAAGTTGCCGAGCAGTACCGAGCGGCGGTCCAGGCGCTTGGCTTCCGCAGCGCGGGCGGCGGCGCGGCGGGAAAATTCGGCAGATGGTTTGAGATCCGGCATTCGTAAACCAATGTAGCGCTAACTTTCGGCCCGGCCGAACCCTGGCTGGAGCGGGGCACGCGGCCTTCATTTCCAGCGATGATCGGTCAACTCGGCGCGATACAGGCGATCGTCCACCGGGCAGAGCCGTTTCACATGCGCCGGCTTCAACAAGGGCATATGAGGTATCTCGCAGAGGTACTCGGCGATGAACCAGGGATCTTTTTCCGCGGTCATCCAGTGGCGGGAATCGAAACGCGCCAGGTTGACCGGACGGGAATAGCGCCGCAGGGTGCGCTGCTTGCGGCGATTGCAATAAAGATTAAAGTAAGTCAGGGCCAGTTCGCGCAGGGAACGATGGATCGGTTCGCGATACCGGCAGCCCGCCCAATTCGACTTCGCGACCGCCCCCCAGTGGCCGCGGACCTTGAAGATGGCCAGCACGTGATCGGTGTCATAGTCCGCCTCCAGGTCCCACAGCAGCGGGGGAAATCCCAGCACGCGGAGGGCTGCCGCCGCGAAGATCGCGCCTTCCAGACAATGCGCGGTCCCATGGCGCAGCACCTTGCGCGGCGACCAGGACGTATCTTCCAGGTGGTAGGGGAGGGAGTCGAGAAATTTCTGAACTCCGCAAGGCGTCTTCAGCGAGTGCAGCGTGCGCAACTCGCCGGGCGTGAATTCGGAAATCGAGTTGTTGGGCATGAGGGGAGTTTCAGTCTCGAGTTTCAGTTTCACAATCGTGGGGCAGGCATGGCTTTGCGGATGCCTGCATCAGCCGCAACTCGAAACTGAAACTTGAAACTGCAATAATGCTGGCAAGAGCACGAATGCGCAAGCATCGCGCGAAAGGGGAGGGAATCGCGGGCGAGGGCGCCCGCGCCACATCGAGGATGGATCCAACTCACCGTTTCTCCAATCGCGTTGAGGATTACGCCCGCTACCGGCCGGCATATCCGCCGCAAGTGCTGGAAACCATGCGCCGGGAGTGTGGGCTGACGGCGGAGACAGTGGTGGCCGATATCGGCTGCGGCACCGGCATCCTGTCGCGGCTGCTGTGCGATGCCGGCAATCGCGTCTACGGCGTCGAGCCGAACGCGTCCATGCTGGAAGCCGCCCGCAAAGCCCTGCGAGACTGCGCGCAATTTGTGGCCGTGCTCGGCCAGGCCGAGGCTACCACCCTGAAATCGGGGCTGGTGGACCTGGTGACCGCGGCGCAATCTTTTCACTGGTTCGAACCCAAGGCGACGCGCCGCGAGTTCCTGCGCATCCTGAAGCCGGGCGGATGGGTGGTGCTGCTGTGGAACGAGCGCCGCATGGATGCCACCCCGTTCATGACCGCTTACGAGCAACTGCTGGTGCGCTTCAGCGTCGATTACCACAAGGTGAAGCCGCTGTGGAGCAAGCACTCACTGCCCGACTTCTTCGGTCCGGACGGTGTCAGTCGAATGGTGTTCGAAAACTCGCAAGTCTTCGATCGCAAGGGGCTGACGGGCAGGATCCTGTCGGCTTCGTACATGCCGCACCGCGGTCATCCTGATTTCCCGCCGATGCTGGGCGCCATCGACAACCTATTCGATAAGTACCAGCAGGACGGCAGGGTGAAGCTGGAGCAGGAGACGAGGATGTTCTGGGGGAAATTATGAGGTGTGGACGTTCCTATTTGGGTGTCATTCCGAGCGCAGCGAGGAATCTGTTGTAGTGACTACCATTTCTGCCGGTCTTCACAACAGGTCCCTCGCTGCGCTCGGGATGACGCAACTCGCAACTCACAACCCGCAACTCATAACGGGCTGAAAATCAGCGCCAACTCCTGCGGCGTGTCCACCAGCACGTCCGGCGGCGCCTGCTGCAGGGAATGGGGCGAAAAGCCGTAGCTCACCCCGCAACTCCACATGCCGGCATTGCGCGCGGTGAGGACGTCAATGTCGGAGTCGCCGACGATCAGCGCCTGGCCGGGCTCGACCGCGTTTTCCCGCGCCAGGGTCAGCGCTCCCAGCGGGTCGGGCTTCTTGGTGGAAAAGCTGTTGCCGCCATAGACCTGGACAAAAAATCCCCCCAGTCCGAGCGCCTCGACGATGGCGCGCGAAGGATTTACCGGTTTGTTGGAGAGCACTGCCATGCGTCGGGCGTCGCTGCCGTTGCCCCGCATGGCGCGCAAGGCGTCGGCGATGCCGGCATAGACTACCGTGGTATCCAGCTTGTGCTCGCGATAATAGGCAAGAAAAAACTCGAGCGCCTGCTTCAGGAACTGCTCGTCTTCGGGATCGCCCAGGGCGCGGCGCACCAGCATGGGGGCGCCGTCGCCGACGTAGCTGGCGATCACCTCCAGCGGCAGCTCGGGCCGGCCGAAGTGGGTCAACATGCCATTGATGGAGTTGGCCAGGTCGCGGCGGGAATCCACCAATGTACCGTCCAGGTCAAAAATCACCAGGCGGATACCATCGCGGGGAACGGGTCGGTTGATTTTGAGCATCGCACCAAGGTAACCGGGCTCGGTTCCGCCCGGCACAAGTTGAGTATATCCGCTGTTTGCACATGCATTTACAATGGCGCAGGCACATCTAACCGGGATGAGGACCTTGCATGGCGACCACCAGGACCGAGCCAAAACCGGCGCGGCGCGAGAGCAAGCCCGAGCGCAACTATGAAGGGCTGACGGCAGAGCAACTCGTCCGCATGTATCGCCTGATGTTCCTGTCGCGGCGAGTAGACGACCGCGAAATCCTGCTCAAGCGCCAGCAGAAAATCTTCTTCCAGATTTCGGGCGCCGGGCACGAAGCTCTCGGCGTGGCCGCCGGCATGGCGCTGCAGCCCGGCTACGACTGGTTCTATCCCTACTATCGCGACCGCACGCTGTGCCTGACGCTCGGCATGACGGCCTACGAGCAGTTGCTGCAGGCCGTGGGCGCCGCCGACGACCCCGCCTCCGGCGGGCGGCAGATGCCCTCGCACTGGGGCAGCCGTAAGCTGAACGTGGTCACCCAGTCCTCGCCTACCGGGACGCAGCTTCTGCAGGCGGTGGGATGCGCCGAGGCCGGCCGTTATTTCGCCCAGCATCCGCCAGCCGCAAACAAGGGTGAAGGCGACTACCGCGCGCTCAAAGACGTTGTGTTTCATGCCGACGAGGTGGTGTACGTCTCCTGCGGCGAGGGCACCACCAGCGAAGGCGAGTTCTGGGAGGCGATGAATACCGCCTCCACCCGCAAGCTGCCGGTGCTGTTCGTGGTGGAGGACAACGAGTACGCGATTTCAGTCCCGGTGGAGGTGCAGACGCCCGGCGGGAACATTTCGCGGCTGGTGGCCAACTTCCCGAATTTCCATTTTGCCGAGATCGACGGTACCGACGCCATCGCCGGCTACGCGGCAATTTCCAAGGCGGCGGCGCACATTCGCGGCGGCAACGGCCCGGCGTTCGTGCATGGGCACGTGGTGCGTCCGTATTCGCATTCGCTCTCCGATGACGAGCGCCTGTACCGTCCCACCACCGAGCGCGAGGAAGAAGCCAAGCGCGACCCGCTCACCCGCCTGCAATTGCTGCTGCTGCGCGAAGGCATCCTCGATGAAGAGGCAATCAACAAGCTGGAGAAGGAAGTCGAAGAGGAAGTGCAGGAAGCCAGCGATCGCGCCGTGGCCGCCGCCTTTCCCAAGCCGGCCAGCGTGACCGAATTCGTGTATTCCCCGGACCTGGACCCGCGCGCGGAGGCGTTTCACACCCAGCCGAAGTTCCCGCACGTCGAGCCCGGCAAGCCGTCGCCGGGTGAGAAGACAATGGCCGACCTGGTGAACGCCACCCTGCGCGACGAGATGCGGCGCGACGAGCGCATCGTCATGTTCGGCGAGGACGTGGCCGACTGCTCGCGCCAGCAGTACCTGGAGCAGAAGCTGATCAAGGGCAAAGGCGGGGTGTTCAAGCTGACGGCGGGGCTGCAATGCGATTTCGGCGCCGACCGGGTGTTCAACTCGCCGCTGGCCGAGGCCAATATCGTGGGACGAGCTATCGGCATGGCGACGCGCGGCCTGAAGCCAGTGGTGGAAATCCAGTTTTTCGACTACATCTGGCCGGCGATGCAGCAGTTGCGCAATGAGATGCCGCTCATCCGCTGGCGCTCCAACAACGCGTTCTCCTGCCCGCTGGTGGTGCGAGTGGCGATTGGCGGCTACCTGACCGGCGGCTCCATTTATCACTCCCAGTGCGGCGAGAGTATCTTCACCCACATTCCCGGGTTGCGCGTGGTGTTTCCGTCGAATGCGCTGGATGCCGCCGGCCTGCTGCGCACCGCCATTCGCTGCGACGATCCGGTGCTGTTCCTGGAGCACAAGCGCCTATATCGCGAAACTTTCGGACGCGCGCCCTATCCCGGGCCGGATTTTATGCTGCCCTTCGGCAAGGCGCGGGTGGTGCAGCACGGCGATGACCTGACGGTCGTCACCTACGGCGCCACTGTGCCGCGGGCGCTGCAGGCGGCGCAGCGGCTGGAGCGTGAGCACGGGACCAAGGCCGAGCTGCTCGACCTGCGCACTCTGAATCCCTACGATTGGGAGGCGATTGCCGCGTCGGTGCGCAAGACCAACCGTGTGCTGGTGGTGCACGAGGACACGCGAAGCTGGGGCTACGGCGCCGAAATCGCCGCGCGCATCGCCGACGAACTGTTCGAGCATCTGGACGCGCCGGTCAAGCGCGTGGGAGCGCTGGACACCTTTGTTGCCTACCAACCCGTGCTGGAAGACGAGATCCTGCCGCAGGCCGAGCAGATCTACCAGACCATGCTCCAGCTGAGCGAATTCTGATTATCGGGTAATCGGGTGATCTGGTGATCGGAGGATCTGGTTGCGATGTCGATTCATCTGCCCTGCTGTCGCGCGCTGCTGATCGCCCGATCACCCGAGAACATCGCCCGATCATCCGATCTCCAGATAACATGACAACCTCCGCCCGCCGTCGCGATTCTTATTAGTCTGCCGACCAATCTTCAATCGAACCCAGGTACAAGGGAAGGGAGAACACTGTGAAAATCGAGAACCTGCGACAGCTATTCATCGACGAACTTCAGGACTTGTATTCCGCCGAAGATCAGATTATCGAGGCGCTGCCCAAGATGGCGGAGAAATCGTCGTCCGGCGAACTGCGCAACGCCTTCAACACCCACCTGCAGCAATCTAAGGGACACAAAGCGCGGCTGGACCGCATCTTCGACCAGATTCCCGACATCGACCGCGACGACAAGACCTGCGAAGGCATCAAGGGCATCATCAAGGAAGGCGAAAAGCTGATCAAGGACGCCAAGGATGCCGACACGCGCGATGCCGGCATGATCGCGGGCGCGCAACGCGTGGAGCACTACGAGATGGCCGGCTATGGCACCGTCCGCACCTATGCCCAGTTGCTGGGCCAGGCGCAGTGGGCGCAGCTGCTGCAGCAGACACTCGACGAGGAGAAAGAAACCGACCGGCTGCTGAACCACCTGGCGGAGCGGATCAACGTGGAAGCCAAGGCGGCGTAAACAGGCTGCGGGCTGCAGGCGCAGGGCTCAAGGCGGGAAGGGCACGTCAGCCCGTGCCCTTCCAAGCTTCGGGTCACGGGAGGAGCGTCGGGTGGCGGGAAGGGCACGGCTTCAGCCGTGCCAACAAAGCGTTGGGTGAATCGACCAGCGCGACCGAGCGAACGCGAAGGAGCGCGACGCCTTCCCCCTTGAGCCTAGCGCCTTAAGCCTGCTTCGCGCGCTCGCCCTCGAGCCGCCTGCGCCGTTATTTTTCCCGCCTCAGACTGGGCCGCCCGCTGAAAATTGTGTCCAGCGCGATCGGCCCGCCTCCGAAAAAGATCAAGGCAAAGGCGATCGTCACCACCGCCAGCGGGAACTCGAAGCCGCCGGGTCCGCGCAGGCCGGCCTTGAGATGCACCTTGAGGATGGCGACCACCAAGTCGATGGTGATGGCCAGGGCTGCAAAGCGGGTCAACACTCCGAGCAGCACCAGGATGCCGCCTCCAAATTCGGCGGCGGCCGACAGGTAGGCCATCCAGCCGGGAAATCCGAGCCCGGAAACCATGTTGTGGAAGCGCGGCATGCCGCCAAACACTTTCTGCGAACCGTGCGCGATCATGATCGTCGCCAGCGCCAGGCGCATCGTCAGCAGCGCCAGCGGCTGCATGCGGTCAAGATACTTGGTCAACGCTTCATCTCTCTTCGTAGTGGATTTGAATTCCGCGTTGCGCCATGGCAGCCAGGAATGCCTCCGCCGGGATATCGAGTTCCTGGCGCACCGCGCCGCGCTTGGCGATTTCGCCGCCCGCCAGCATCTGCGCGATGATGGACGCCGGCCAGGCGGTGGTGCGCATCATGGAGGTCATGCCGGTGCTCGCTTCATGACGATCGACCAGGGTGAACGATAAAACCCGCGCCGGCCGCTTTTCCGCCAGCAGCGCACGCAATCCTCCGGGACGCTTCTCGTGCGCCTCCACCCGCAGGATGGTGACGTCGGGGTCCATGCCGGCGAAGCGCTCCTCGAACAGCTTGGCCATCAGCTCGCGCGGCCCGACCTCCACGTCTCGCAGCTTTTTCTTGTCCTTGGAAAAAAGGCCCAGGTCATAGAGCGCGCGCAGCATGGCCAGGTGTCCGCGGTAGCGCAGGGTTTTTTCGAAGCACTCGCCCACTTTGCCGCGAAAGGTCTCCGGCAGGGTCGAGGTGCCGCCGGAGGTGTGAAACGCCTCCAGCGGTGGGAAGTCGGGCAGGCGGAAGACCTCAGGTTCGGTGAGCGGCTCGATCTCGATGATCTTGCCGTTGCGCAGGATCTTCGCCGGCTCGGCGTATTCATTGATCAGGCCCTCGACGGAAAACACCAGCTGGTAGTTGAACGGCGGCTTGGGATCTTGCGGCAGTCCGCCGACGTAGATCTTGAGCGCGGCAGCTTCGCCTCCGATCCGCCGCATCAATTCGCCGGCCAGCACCGAGGCCATGCCGGGAGAAAGGCCGCAGTCGGGCGCGAGGGCGACGCCGCGCTTGGCTGCCTTCTTGTCGAGCGCGAATTCCTGGCGCACCACCGCGTTGTTGCCGCCCAGGTCGGCAAAGTGGCAGCGCGCTTCCACCGCGGCGCGGGCCAGGCCAAAGTTGAAGAAGTAGGGCACGGCGGAGAGCGCGGCGTCGTGCCCGCGCATCAGCTTGTAGGCCGCCTTCTCGCTGCTCGCGTCCACTTCCACGGCGCGCACCTTGCGCGTTCGCGCCAGCTTGTTGATGCGTGCCGCGGCGTCGCGCGCGCGCTTGCGGTCCGTGTCCGCCAGGGTGACCGAGTCTACCGCCTCGGCGCGCGCCATGTCGTACGCCGCCGCCGAGCCCATCATGCCTGCGCCAATCACCAGCAGTTTCACCGTGCGCACCTCCGTGAGAGCGAAAAATCAGATTACAGAACCCGCAGCCGACAACGCAATTGCATAGGCGAGTAATCAGTGATTAGCGATGAGCACGCTAATTGCTAATTACTAATTACTGCCTCTTCTCACTCCTGCCATCCCCCGATGGCGGCGCGCAACGGTTCCAGGCGAAGGCCGCGCTCGCGCAGCATCAGGGCGGCCAGGGAAGTTTCGGAGTGCAGCAGTCCGAGCAGCAGGTGCTCGGCTTCGATCTGGCGCGAGCTGAAGCCGCGGGCTTCGCGAGCGGCCGCCACCAGGGCGAGACGGGCATCGTCGCTGAAGGGCAGGTCATCGCGGTAATCGACAATCGCGCCGCCACCCACGTGGTCTTTTACTTCGTCGCGGATGGCTTGGTGAGAGTCGAGCGGCAGGAAGCGCACGATTCCCGCCACCGGCACGTGCAGCAGTCCCAGCAGCAAATGCACCGGCTCAATGGTCGGCGACTGCAGGCCTTCGGCCTCCACGCGGGCGAAGGCGATGGCGCGCTGCGCTTGGCTGGTGAAGCGGGTTTGGCGGTGGCGTGCCGAGCGCAGCAGCCACAGGTAGGCGAACAACAGCAGCAGCACCGCCGCCAGCGCGACCAGGTCGGCGCCGGTGACGTTGTAGTGCAAGTCGCCCACCGGCAGTCTGAATAGCACCCTGCCCATGCGCTCCTACTATACGGTTTTTGCCCGCAATCAGCCGATGCCGAGTTCGTCCGCCGATTCCAGTGGGGTGCCGCAGACCCGGCAGATGACCGCCGAGCAATCGCCGCAGGTCAACGGATCGCTGACCTCGCGGGCGCATTGCGGGCAATAGAGCAGCGGAGCCTTAGCCGGCGGCGTGCTTGGTTCTGGCATCTAGGGAAGTCTATCGAATTGCCGAACTGCCGAACTGCCGAACTGCAGAATTCCAATCCGTCAATCCGTCAATCCCTACACCTCCCGCAGCGAGTTTATTAGAATGTACAGATGACCCCCGAGCAGCAGCTGCGTGACGAGTTCAATCGCTGGGCTGAGACCGGCCGTGGCGCGGAGATGGAGAAGCATCATCTCGACATCACGGGAAAGACCATCCGCCTGATGGAACTGCGGGCCGGCGAGCGCGTGCTCGACCTGAGCTGCGGCACCGGCTGGGCCACGCGCCTGCTTGCCCGCCTGGTGGGCGAAGGGCCGCAAGGCTTCGGCCAGGTGGTGGGCCTGGATTTGTCCGACGAGATGATCCGCCAGGCGCGCGCCGCCTCCCGCGACTTCGAGAACGTGATGTACATCTGGGGCTCGGCGCAGAGTATTCCCTGGGAGGAGAACTTCTTCGACAAAGCGCTCTCCGTCGAGGCGTTCTATTACTATCCCGACCAGGAGCGCACCCTGGCCGAGTTGTTCCGCGTGCTCGCGCCGCGCGGACGTTTTTTCCTGCTGATTAATTTGTACCGCGACAATCCTTACTCGCTGCGCTGGGTGGACGAACTGAAAGTCCCGGTGCACGTGCGCTCCGAAGAAGAGTACGTGCAACTGCTCAAGGCGCACGCTTTCGAAGACGTGCAGGCCATGCGCATTCCCGACGAAACGCCTACCCCGGAGGAGTACAGCGGCAAGTGGTTTCGCAACGCCGAGGAGTTGCGCGACTTCAAGCGCATCGGGGCGCTGCTGCTCACCGGCCGCAAGCCCGACGTTCGCTCGCTTGCCCCGGCCTACCAGATTTACTGAATTTACTAACCGGGCCTTATGTAGGACACTGGCATCGATGCCCGCCGGCGAATCCCCAAAGCGCGAGCCGGTCCAACTCAGCGAGCCGTTCCGCCCGCAGCCGGTGCATTTCCTGGAGCTATGGGAACACGGCGGATGGCGGCTGAAGGTGTATGGCATCTCGCGGCGTCACCAGCAGCCCAGCGCCGCACTGGTCGCCGCCGCCAAACGCATCGCCGCCGAGTGCCTGCCGCCTGACTGCGATCACCAGGGCGCTCACGGAGTGGGCTTTCTCAGTGTCCACGAGGGACACGACGAGAATTTCGTGTTCGTTAACTGGTGGCGCCGGGAGAGCGAGTTGCAGCGTCATGTGTATCGCTCGGCGCCCGGAGTGCCCGACGAACTGGAGAACGTCACCGCCGGCGGCACCGCGGGCACCGTCTGGGACCTGCAAATTCTCTGGTTCGAGCGCAACGCCTGGGTGGAAAAGGTGCTCGGCAACCCCCGCGGGCCGGACGTCGAGCTTTACTTGAGGAAGGTCCTGAGCGACCAGGCATAGCCCTCAGGCGGTTTTTCTCTCCCGCAGCGCAACCTCCGTACACAGCTCCTGTTCCAGCCGCTTTTCTTCCTCGGTGGCGAAGGAGTCGTCCGCGCTGGGGTCGGGCATCGACGATGGCGGATCGCTGGTGGGGAACGAATCGGCCAGGGTCTTGTCGAGCATCTTGTCGCGAATAAACTCGGGCGCGGCCGGGACCACGCGGTCCTCGGGATCGCGCGCCTCGGGTAGCGGCGGGACTAGCGCCATTGCCGACTCGCATGGCTTCATCGCCATCGGAACACCTCGTCGTCATTGGATGCGGGCAGGAGATGGCGGGCACGCGGACATCATGCCGCGCCCACGGGTCATCCCATCTCTTGAACTGCGACAAAATCCAAAACTCAGGGCAAAGTTGAACCTCATCAGGAGAGACACATGCGAACATGGATCACACTTGTGGCCGCGCTGCTGTTGGCCGTCGGCATGGCCGTGGCGCAGAGTACCCCAGGCACGACCGGAAGCACACCCGGGCAGGCAACCGGCGCAGCCACCTCCGCCAGCCCAGCGACCACACCACAGGCTCCCGCGACGACTCCGAGTACCACCACGGTGCCCAACACCACGACCGGCGTGAGCCCGACCGGAACCACCACCGGGGCCGCGGATCCGACTACCAACACCGGAGCTGGCGCGCAGGCGGGCACGGCTGGCGTAGGTTCGAATCGGGCTGGCACAACCATCACTCCCAATACCACCACGGGTACGAGCGCAACCGGCGTCCCTGCGACCGGGACGACGGGCATGTCCAATCCGTGCCCGGCAACCCCCGCGACCAACGTGGGCACTACGGCGACCGGGAGTGGCGCGGCGACCACCGCCACCGGTACGGGCGCGGCCACCACACCTTCCACTACGGGTGCAACCACAACGACTGGCGCAACCGGCACGACTCCCAGCGCGACACAGAGCACAACTTCGAACACGACCACGCCGCAGCCCTCGGGCACGGTCGCCGGCAATTGTCCGCCGCGGTAATCGACTGCATAATCGAAGCGCCAGGTGCGCAGAAATCCGCCAGCCGGTTCCGGCGGATTTTTTTTGCCCCTAGGCTCCCCAAGGGTTAGCATCTGCGACGGGGGTCGCCACTTATGACGGGCAATGAGCTGATTGCGGCCATCAAGGCCAACGACACAACTGCCGCCAAGGCTTTGCTGCAGTCCAATCCCGGGCTGGCCAACGAATGTGACGAGAACGGCGTCTCCGCCATCATGAACGCGCGCTATCGCGGGCAGACCGAGGTGGTGGCATTGTTGCTCGCCTCCGGAATCACGCTCGATGTGTTCCAGGCTGCCACGCTGGGCCACGCGGACCGGGTCCGCGAACTGCTGGATGCCGATCCCAGGCAGGTGGACGCCTGGTCCCCTGACGGCTTTACGCCGCTGCACCTGGCCTGCTTCTTTGGACAGGAACCGGTGGTGCGGCTGCTGCTGGAGCGCGGAGCCCAGCCCGGCGCGGTGGCGCGGAATCCCATGCGCGTGCAACCGCTGCACAGCGCGGTCGCCGGACGGCAGACGGAAATTGTCAGCGCGCTGCTGGAACGGGGCGCGCCGGTCAATGGCCGGCAGCACCTGGGCTGGACCGCGCTGCACGAGGCGGCCAACCAGGGCAATCGCGAGATGTCGGAGATTCTGCTGCGGAACGGAGCCGATCCTGCGGCCGCCAATGAGGAAGGAAAAACGCCGAACGATGTTGCCCTTGAGCGTGGGCACACTGAACTGGCGCGACTCTTCCAGCGAGGCGCGCGTGCCGCCGGCTAGTCTTCCGCGTTGACCGCGGGATCGAACGGGCTCTCTGCTTCCAGAACGTCAGCATGACTGTGGTAGCCCGCCTTGATTTCCTGCAGAGTCGTTCGCTGGTGACACTCGAAGCAGATGATGATCGCCTGCTCCATGATCTCACCCCCATTGCAGGCGACTGTATGCGCAATGCGATCCCGATAGAAGGTGGCGAGGGTAACCGGCTTGGGTCACGCGGGTAACCACCAGCCGTGACCCCGACCGCAACTTCCTAAAGCCTGCAGCCTGCAGCCTAATACGGCGACTTCGCCGGTATCGCGCTTTCCTCCCACGCCGTGTACCACAGGTTGAGCAGCATCTGTGTGCCGGCGGCGAGCCGCTGGCGCAGGAATTCGCGTGACTCCGGCGTGCCCGTGTCCTTGAACCCGCCGTCTTTTTCCATCTGGTAAATCTTCTCCAGATGCTGATTGGAATCGCGCAGGTACTTCAGGTAATCGTTCCACGGATCGGCCAGGCGAACCGGGTCATGAATCAGGCCGGCGATCTCGATCTGGTCCAGCACGCGCGTCGGAAAGCGGCCTTCGAACTCGGCGTGGATGCCCTTTTGCGTGGTGTAGCCGTTGGGATTCGCTCCGACCCATCCGTCGTGGCTGATGCTGGTGTGCATGGGATTGGCGCCATCGCCCACGTAGTGGCCAAGCCAGCCGGCGTAAAGCACGGCGTTCTGCTCCACGCCCTCGGTGGGCAGGTTCTGCGCCTTCATGCGCCGGTATTCACGGAACGCCACCTTCAGGCGGCCGTAAATCTCCATCGTGATGTAGGGCTGGGTGCCGACTTTTTCCGGCAGGAAGTCGTCGCCGTGCCCCTTGGCGGCGACCCGCTTGGCGTAGAGCAGACGGTAGAAGTCATAGCGGCCCTGCGGGAGTTCCGGGATGTCGGCCACCTGCTCCAGGTTGATGTAGTGGTCGGGCTCCTGGGAATTTTTCAGCGAATATTCCGAGGTCAGGCGCCAGCGGTCGGGCTCCGGCCCGAGATAAGCAATGCGTTCGGCGGCCGCGCGCATGAACCCAGGCATGCTCTGGGGCGCCTTCAGCGCCGCCGTTCGGTTGATCAGGATGTGTCCGTTGTCCCACCAGGAAAACGCGGGCTGAATTACGACAACAACAAGAATGATGACGAGCGCCATGCGAAGCCGAGCCGAATGCATGAGTTCTCCAAAAGAGTTCCCAGTACCTGCCGCCGGGCTGCCGTTGCCAGCGCAATCGGTCCAGGACTGAATAACTGGGAACGAATGACTGAGTGGAACCGCATACTCTAGCAGAGCCCATCCGTCCCGCGCGGTAGAATCGCGGGGAGCCATGGACAACGACAACGACCGCAAGCGCGCGCGGCTGGTGGAACTCGGCGTACGCGCGCGCCCCCGTCTGGTCGAGCCCGCCGAACTGGGCGGGCGATCGCGTGTGACCCGCGAAGCCTGGCTGCTGGCCGCGCTTTCCGGCGTGCTGCAAAGCTTGATCTACCCGCTTCCCAACCTGACGTTTCTTTGCTGGATCGCGCTGGCTCCGCTGCTCGTCGCCATCCTGCGCGGGCGCAAGACGGCCGGCGGAGGCGAGCCGGTCAGCCCCGGCAAAGGATTTCTGCTCGCCTACATCGGCGGGGTGATTTGGTCGTTCGGCACTACCTATTGGATTTACCACGTGATGCACATCTACGGCGGCCTGAATGGCCCCACCTCGCTCGGCGTGCTGGTGCTGTTCTGTTTTGCCCTGGGCGTGATGTGGGGAGTTTTCGGGCTGCTGCTGGCCGTGCTCGCCAACGGCGTCATGCGCCAGCGGGCCCTGTTCCTGGCGCCATTCCTCTGGGTCCCGCTGGAAATCGTACGCGGCTTTCCTTTTGATTTTCCCTGGGATCCGCTCGGTACCGTGCTGGTGAACAACATTCCCCTCACGCGCATCGCCACCGCTACCGGGGTTTACGGGCTGTCGTTCGAGATCGTGCTGGTGAACACCGCATTCGCGGCGGCGTTCCTGGTGGTTCCAAAGAGGCGCCGGCTGGTGCTGCTGGCCGCCATCGTGGTAGCCGGATTGCTGCAGGCGGGCGAACTGGTGGAACCACCGCGACTGGCCGCCGACCGCACGGCGCGCCTGGTGCAGGGCAACATTCCTATCCTTAACTCCGAGCAGTGGACGTGGCAGTATTTTCAGAACACCTTGCGCGAACTCAGCCAGATGAGCGTCCCGCGTCCCGGCGAACTGGCGCCTACCGAGCCCGCGCCCGACCTGGTGGTGTGGCCGGAATCGCCGGCGCCGTTTTTCGTCAACAATCCTGAATTCCGCGCCGCCGTCAGCGAGGTGGCGCGGCGCGCCAACGCTACCCTGGTGGTCGGCAGCCTGGGCTTGCCGAACACCGGCCAGCCGCCCTCGCAGCTCTACAACTCGGCCGCCGTCATCGCGCCCAGCGGGGAATGGATTGCCCGCTACGACAAGATCCACCTCGTGCCCTTCGGCGAATACGTTCCCTTCAAACGCCTGCTCACCTTCGCCGGCAAGCTCACGCGCGAGGTCGGCGATTTTCTTCCCGGCCAATCGCGCCAGCCGCTGGCGTTGGGCAGCGACCGCATGGGCGTCTTCATCTGTTACGAAGCGGTCTATCCCGGGGAAATTCGCCAGTTCGCCAACAACGGCGCGCAGGTATTCGTGAATATCTCCGACGACGCCTGGTTCGGCCAGACCGCCGCGCCCTTCCAGCACCTCAACCAGGCGCGCATGCGGGCCATCGAGAACCATCGCTGGCTGGTGCGCGCCACCGATACCGGCATCACCGTCGCTATCGACCCCTTCGGACGCGTGGTGGCGCAGGCGCGGCGCAACGTCAGCACCTACATTGACGTCCCCTATAGCATCGTCAGCGCCACTACGTTCTATTCGCGTCACGGCAACTGGTTCGTCTGGCTGTGTGCGATAATTTCCGTGGCAGCATTTGTGATTTCGGTCCTCTTCCGTTCCGTTAAACCGATCACCGATAACTGACAACCGAAAACCGATAACCCTTATGCTCGAAGAACTCGAACAGCAATATCTCCCGTTGCGCGACAAGGTGCGCGAGCTGCGGGAGTATCTTTGACGTACCCCGGCTGCGCGAGCAGATGCAGCGGGTGGAAAAAGAAGCTTCCGACCCCAACCTCTGGTCCAATCCCGAAAAATCCCAGACCGTGATGCGCGAGCGCAAGCGCCTGGAGAACATGCTCTCCACCGAGGCCGAGCTGGCGCGCCGCATCAGCGATCTGGATGCGTACTTCGAACTCGGCCGCGAGGGAGAAGACGTTTCCGCCGACCTCGGCCGGGAGATCGGCGCCCTCCGCGATCTCGTCGAGAAGCTCGAGACCGAGACCCTGCTCTCCGGCGAAAACGATGCGCGCAACGCCATCGTGACCATTCATCCCGGCGCCGGCGGCACCGAATCGCAAGACTGGGCCGAGATGCTGCTGCGCATGTACATGCGCTGGGCCGAGCGCCAGGGTTTTCAGACCGTGCTCAACGATTACCAGCCCGCCGAGGAGGCGGGCATCAAGTCGGCCACCTTCACCGTAACCGGCGACTACGCCTACGGCCTGCTGACCAGCGAGATCGGCGTGCATCGCCTGGTGCGCATGTCGCCCTTTGACCAGGCCAAGCGGCGCCACACCTCGTTTGCCAGCGTCTTCGTCTCCCCGGAAATTGATGAATCCATCCAGGTGGACATCAAACCGGAAGACTTGCGCGTCGACACCTATCGCTCCGGCGGCAAGGGCGGACAGCACGTCAACACCACCGACTCCGCGGTGCGCATTACCCACCTGCCCACCAACATCGTGGTCAGCTGCCAGAACGAGCGCTCGCAGCACAAGAATCGCGAGCGCGCCATGAGCATGCTGCGCTCGCGCATCTACGAATATGAGCTGGAGAAAAAGCGCGCCGCCAGCAAGAAGATCGAGGATTCCAAGCTCGACATCGATTTCGGCTCGCAGATCCGGTCCTACGTCCTGGCGCCCTACCGCATGGTGAAGGACGTGCGCACGCGCTACGAGATGGGCGACGTGGACCGCGTGCTCGACGGCGACCTGCAGCCCTTCATGCGCGCCTACCTGCTGATGCGCCGCGAGGAGCAGAAATAGGCACATCGGGTGATCGGGCGATCGGATGATCTGACTTGGAGACGAATTGGGTTCTGATTTATCAAATTCGGTTCTGCGATCACCCGATCACCCGATCATCGGATCACCCGATGTGGTTCGTCGTGGCCGCCGCCTCGAATACCTCACTCTCTCCTGGAACTCGCTGGAGGCGGTGATCTCCATTGTTGCCGGTCTTATCGCCGGCTCCATCGCGCTGGTGGGATTCGGCCTGGATTCGGTGATCGAGTGCTTTTCCGGAGGCGTGCTGCTCTGGCGCCTGCGAGCAGGGGAAGCCGGCGAGCGCCGCGAGCAACTGGCGCTGCGACTGGTGGGCGTCAGCTTCCTGGCGCTTGCCATCTACGTTGCCTATGACGCCATCACCTCTTTGCTGCGCCATCATCTGCCGGAAACCAGCTGGCTGGGAATCGCGGTGGCGGTCGCGTCGCTGGTCGCCATGCCGCTGCTGGCGCGCGCCAAGCGGCGGGTAGCCTCGCAGTTGAACAGCGGCGCGCTGCACGCCGATTCCCGGCAAACCTCGATCTGCGCTTACCTGTCCGCCATCCTGCTCGGTGGATTGCTGCTGAACGCCCTGCTGCACTGGTGGTGGGCTGACCCGGTCGCCGCGCTGGCGATGGCGCCCCTGATCGCGCGCGAAGGCATTGAAGCGCTGCGGGGAAAGACCTGCTGCGACTGAGCCGCGAATCTTCCGCGCCTCTTTTTCGCCTTCGGCCCCGAAGTACCCAGGGCTGCCGGGGCGCCTCAGGTTATTGATTATCAATATTCTACTTGACGATAATCAATAAATTGTTTATCGATAATAGATAACTCTGGAGGTAGTGAATATGTCAAGGCCAGCCTCGTCATCCCCCGCGCTGCCCGTCGCGTATGTCGTGCTGCGAATCCTCATCGTCGTGAACTGGCTGATGGGCGCCGGGATCCTCGCCCTGCTTGTCGCCACGCCGAATGAGCACTGGATCATGGCCGCCTTCAAGCTTTCTCCTGGCCCCGACACAGAGCGGCTGATCCTGGGCTTGCGCGCGGTCGCCGTGCTCGGCCTGGTCGCCATCCCGCTGAACTACGCCGTCCTCAAACGGCTGCTCGCGATCGTTCTAACGGTTCGCACCGGTGACCCATTCGTAGGCGCCAACGCGTATCGCTTGCAGGCAATCGCCTGGGCGCTGCTCGCGCTGCAGCTTCTCAGCATCACCATCGGCGCGATCGGCAAGTCGATTTCGACTCCGGCGCATCCGGTCCATCTCGGTGCCGGTTTTTCGATCAGCGGCTGGCTCGCGGTCGTTCTTATGTTCGTGCTGGCCCGCGTGTTCGCGGAAGGCACGCTGATGCGCGAAGATCTCGAAGGGACGGTCTAACCATGGCGATCGCCGTCAAGCTCGACGACCTGCTCCATGATCGGCGCATGACACTGACCGAGCTCGCGGACCGGGTCGGAATGACGCTGGCTAATCTCTCGATCCTCAAGACCGGCAAGGCGCGCGCGATCCGATTCTCGACGCTCGACGCCATCTGCGCTTCGCTCTCGTGCCAGCCTGGCGACATTCTGCGGTTTGAGCCGGAGCAGGCAGTGCGCGAGCGGCCGGCAGCGGCGAGCAAATGAAGCGCAAGCCGATGAACACGCTGAACGCGGCTTTTCGAGCAATTCCGCAGTTCCGCGATACTACAATTTGGCAATTCCCTCAATCCCCCGCGCCCTCTTTTTTCGCCTTCACCTCGATGCTCAGCTCCTTCAGTTGCTCGCGGCTCACCGGGGTGGGCGCGTCCACCATCAGGTCGACCGCGCGGGCGGTCTTGGGGAAGGGAATCACCTCGCGCAAGGAATCGGCGCCTGCCAGGATCATGGCGATTCGGTCCAGGCCGAGTGCGATGCCGCCATGCGGCGGCGTGCCGTAGGTCAGCGCCTCCAGGAAAAATCCGAACCGCGCCTGCGCCTCTTCCGGTGTCATGCCCAGCGCCTTGAAAATTTTCTGCTGGATGTCCTGGCGATGAATGCGGATCGAGCCCGAACCCAGCTCGGTCCCGTTCAGCACCACGTCGTAGGCGAGTGCGCGCACCCCGGCCGGATCGCTTTCCAGCTTGTCCATGTCCTGCTCGTGCGGCGAGGTGAAGGGATGATGCGCCGCCGCCCAGCGCTGTCCCTCCGCGTCCCACTCGAACATGGGAAAATCCGTCACCCACAGGAATTGATACGACGCGGCATCGCTGCGCGCGCCGGCAAATGCCTTGTGCCGGTCGGCATATTTCTGGCCCAGCGCCAGGCGCAGCGCGCCCGCCGCCGTGTACACCGGACGGTCGTGCTGCTTGACCTCGGGCTTCACGCCGCCCTCCGACTTGTGCTCTCCCGGGCGCTCCGGACCCGCCACCAGCACGACCAAATCGTCCGCTGCCGCCTCGGCGATGTGCCGGACTTTGTCCATTGCCTCCGGCCAGGATTTCTCCAGGCGCTTGAGGTCTTCGAACATCTTGGCTTCGGGGCGTTGCCCGAACAGCGGCTTGATGTCGTCCCGCTCCTTGCGCGAAAGCTCGCCCACCTTGGGGATGCGGATCGCCATTACCGGCGCGTCCGGAGCGATTTTCAATTGCGCAAACGCCTCCGGCGGCAGCGCGCGTCCCACTTCGTACATCGGCGGCAGCCGCAGGTCAGGCTTGTCGCTGCCGTAGAAGCGCATCGCCTGGTCGTAGGTCATCTGCGAGAACGGCGTCTGGATCTTGACTCCGGCGGCGGCAAAGGCCGCCGTCAGGAACCCCTCGGTCACCTCGAACACGCGCTCCTGCTGCGGGAAGCTCATCTCCAAATCGACCTGGGTGAATTCCAGCTGCCGGTCGGCCCGCAGGTCTTCGTCGCGGAAGCAGCGCACGATCTGAAAATACTTGTCGAAGCCGGAGATCATCAGGATCTGCTTGAACAGTTGCGGCGACTGCGGCAGGGCGTAGAAGCTGCCCGGCTGCACCCGGCTGGGGACCAGGAAATCGCGCGCGCCCTCCGGCGTGGAGCGCGTCAGGAACGGGGTTTCGATCTCCAGGAAACCTCGTGACGCGAGGTATTCCCGGATGGCCAGCGCGATCTTGTGCCGCAGCTCGATGTTGGCCTGCATGGCCGCGCGCCGCAGGTCGATGTAGCGGTACTTCAGCCGTACTTCCTCGTTGGGCAGCGTGGTTTCCATGGGCAGGAAGGGCGGGTTCCTGGACTCGTTCAGGATGAGCAGATCTTCCGCGACTACTTCCACTTCCCCGGTCGGGATGTTGCGGTTCACCGTCGCCGGCTCGCGCTGCTTGACCTCGCCGATGATGGCCACCACGAACTCGGAGCGCAGCGCCGCCGCCTTATCGTGCAGCCGCGGGGAGCGCTCGCGGTCAAACACCACCTGCGTGATGCCGGTGCGGTCGCGGACGTCGATGAAGATCAGGTTGCCGAGGTCGCGCCGGCGGTTCACCCATCCCATCAGCACGGCGCGCGAGTCGGCGTCGCTGGCGCGAAGTGCGCCGCAGCTGTGGGTCCGCCGAAGATCTCCCAGGAAATCAAGCATGGCTGTGTGTGGCACACGCGCCCTCGCGTGTGCTCACGAGCACACAATTCTACACGGGGAGAATGAAGCGGTCAGTGCTGAAACAAAGTGGTCAGTGGCCAGTGCTCAGTGGCCAGTCTCGAATCCGGAAGCACCGATAACCGAAAACCGCAAACCGACAACCTAGCTTTCTCGGATTCGCCCAGGCAATTCCGCACGCGCCACCGTGACCTGCTCGCCCGTGGCCAGGTTCTTCAGCGCGAAGGCGCCGGCCTTGACCTCGTTCTCGCCGACGATCACCACGAAGCGCGCGCCGGTCTTGCTCGCCGTCTCCAGCGACTTCTTCAGCCGGAAGCTCTCGTCGCCCAGTTCGATGACCAGGTCGTGGTGGCGCAACTCGCGCGCCAGTCGTGCCGCCTCAGCATTCATCCCCGCCCCCAGCGGTGCGACGTATGCGTCCGGCTTTTTCGCCAGGGCCTCTGCCGTTTCTTTCAGCGATAAGATCAGCCGGTCTTCGCCGATCGCGAACCCAATCCCCGGCGCCCGCGGCCCGCCCAGCGTCTCCGACAGCCCGTCGTATCGCCCGCCGCCCAGGATCGCGTTCTGCGCCCCCAGCGCTCCGTGCGTGAATTCGAACGCCGTCTTTTCGTAATAGTCCAGGCCGCGGACCAGGCGCTCGTTGAGCACGAAGGGGATTTCGAGCGCGCTGAGGATGCGCTGCACCTCGGCGAAGTGCGCGCGGCAGGTGTCGTCGAGAAACTGGCCGATGGTGGGCAGCTTTTCGATGATCGGCTGGTCTTCGGGAACCTTGCAGTCGAAGACGCGCAGCGGATTGGTTTCGGCGCGGCGCTGGCAATCGGCGCACATGTTGGCGACCACCGGCGCAAGCGCGGCGCGCAGGGCTTCGTGGTAGCGCGGGCGGTCGTTGGCGCAGCCCACCGAGTTCAGTTGCAGCGTCCAGTCGCGGATCCCGAGCCGCTCCAGCAGCGTGACCAGCATTTCCAGGACCTCGGCGTCGCGCGCCGGCGATTCGCTGCCGGCGGCGGGCGGTCCAATCGCCTCGGCGCCGATCTGGTAGAACTGGCGATAGCGGCCCTTCTGCGGGCGCTCGCGGCGGAACTGCGGCCCGATGTAGAACAGCTTCTGCACTCCGGGGCGCTCCCACAACTTGTGTTCGATATAAGCGCGCACCACGCCGGCGGTGTTTTCCGGACGCAGCGCCAGCCATTGGCCCTTGTCGCTCTCCGCGCGTCCACGGTCCTGCCAGGCAAACATTTCCTTGCTGACGATGTCGGTTTCTTCGCCGACCGAGCGCTGGAACAGCGACAGATCTTCCAGGATCGGCGTGCGGATCTCCCGAAAGTTGTAATCGCGGAAGACATCGCGGGCGGCGGCCTCGACAAAGTTCCACAGCGCCGTTTCCGGCGGCAGCAGGTCGCGCGTTCCTCGGACCGAGCGGATCATGTCGATGGTCGATGGCGAATCGAGTGTCGGTGTCGATCGTGAATCGCTAATTGCTAATCGCTAATTGCTAACTGCTACTTCCGCTCCCGCAAATACGTGTCCTTGTATTCCAGGTAGCGCTTGGCGTAAGCCATGATGGTCTGCTGGTCGTCGGGCCCCAGCTTCTTTCGGAATTTGCCCGGAACGCCCATCCACAGCGTGCCCGGCTCCACGTGGGTGTTTTCCGGGATCACCGTGCCGGCGGCGATGATGGAGCCTTTCCCAACGCGCGCCCCGTTGAGAATGATGGATCCCATGCCGATCAGGCAGCGGTCTTCGATGACGCAGCCATGCAAAGTCACCGAGTGGCCGACGGTGACCCACTCGCCGAGCTCGACCGGCCATTGCTCCTTCATGCCGTGGAGCACGCTGTTGTCCTGGATGTTCGTGTGGGCGCCGACCTTGATGTAGTGCACGTCGCCGCGCAGCACCGAGTTCATCCAGATGCTGGCGTGCTCGCCCAGGGTGACGTCGCCGATGAGTTGAGCTGATTCGTCGACGAAGGCGGTGGCCGGGACGCGCGGCGAGATTCCTTTATAGCTTCGGATCATGACGGCAAAAAAACATAACACAGCCGGGGGAATTGTCGCAGAACAGAGGGGAAAGCGAATCATTTCCGATTGTCGATTGCCGATTGCGGGACGAAAAGATCGCGAGCGCTCCCCTGCAGTCATCGCGAGCGCTCCCCCCGTCATCGTGAGCGCATTTTTGAAGTTGTCATCCCGAGCGCAGCGGGGCATCTAGGTTTCCCTTTCTTGCCTGCCCATGCCGCCGCCGGCAACGAGGCTGTCCGCGACCGTTTTGAAACGCTGTCCAAAACGGGTCCGGACCGTCCCGGAAAGCCGCGGAATTGCTTGGCCCGCACATGGGACCGCAGTACAACCATAGGCATGGACCACGGCCTCATCGAGATGACCATTTTCCTGATCGGCGCGGGCTGCGGCGCGGCGCTGAATTACCTCAGGGACCGGCAGTTGCTACATTTCTACGGGGATCTGGTGCGGCAGCTGTCGGCCGCGCTCAAGCAGCAAGTGGAGTATGGGCCAGGGGCCGAAGCCGAAGCACTGGCGCGGCTGTTGCGCGAGCAGGCGCAACAGCTGCGCCGGCACGGCATGTCGTAACCACGGTTGTTGGAATGAATACTTGCCGGAGGCGGTTGGGCAGCCGCCTCCTTCTTCATCTATCCGGTTCCATTTTGGAACCACTACTTTCCGGGAATGTGCGTTTTTGGGAGAGTCCCTGCCTGGGACCATGCTATAGACCTAAGTTCCCCCAGGTGAAGTCTTGGCAGAGGCAGGCAGCAGGCACGACCAGCAATTCTGCGCTCCATCCACCGCATCTTCGATTGGCGATGCTCGATCGCCGATTGCAAGTCGTGCTCCCCGGCGGGCACGCTCCATCCTTCCTTCCTTCGTCCTGTTGGTTCTTTCATTGACGATTGGTAGTTGCCTGTCACGGAAAGCGTTTGCCCAGGACTCGGCGACGGGCGCGATTCGCGGCACGGTGGAAGACGCGGCCGGGGCGCGGGTCTCCGGCGCCGCCATCGTAGTCAGCGCGACCGGCACGGGTTGGACGCGCAAGACCACCAGCGACCAGGAAGGCGGGTTCAGCGTCCCCCTGCTGGCGCCCGGGGACTACCTCGTGCGCGTGGAATCGGCCGGGATGGCCCCACAAGAGCAGGCGGCGCTGGTCGAGGTCGGCGCCACCGTCGAGCTCCGGCTGCGCTTGCGCTTGGCCACCGCGCACCAGACGGTGGAAGTGGCCGGCGAGGCCGGCATGGTGGCGGTCGAGACCAGCGCCATCTCCACTGTCATTGACCAGCAAGAGATCTCCGACCTGCCGCTGAACGGGCGGCGTTTCGCCGACCTGGCCCTGTTGACTCCGAACCTGACCACCGACCCGCGCTCGCTCACCTCGGCGACCAACGGCGACTTGGCCTACGGTGGGATTCGCGGTGTGTACTCCAGCTATCTGGTGGACGGCGCCGACAACAACAACGCCTTTTTCGCGCAGGCGCGGGGTCGCTACCGCGCCCCCTACCAGTTCAGCAACGAGGTAGTACAGGAGTTCCGGGTTTCCTCCAACACCTACGGGGCGGAGCTAGGGCGGGCCGGGGGCGCGGTCATCAACGTGGTGACGCGCAGCGGCTCCAATCACTTTCACGGCACCGGCTTCTACTACCTGCGCGACAGCGGCTTCAACGCCACTCCCGACTACCTCGGGTTCAAGCCGCAGGACCGGCAGCACCAGTTCGGCGGCACCCTGAGCGGTCCGATCAAGAAGGACCGGGCGTTTTTCTTTGCCGGGTTTGACCAGCACATCTTCCAGGTGCCGACGGTGGTGCATTTTCTGAACGGCTACCCGGTGCTGGTGCCGACGGTGAACGACTTCGAATACAGCGACTACCCGCTGGTGATGGCGACCGCCCAGGCCCTGTCGGCCATGGGCGGCGAGTATCCCGCTCGCCTGCTGGGCAACGCCGGGTTTGCCAAGCTGGATTTGACGATCACTCCCCGGCATCACCTCAGCGCGCGGGTCAACACCTCGCGCTATTACGGCGCCAACAACGTCTTCTTCGATCCGGCCAGCCCCATAACCACCTATGCCCGCAGCGAAAACGGGGAAGAAAAAGTCCACACCGAGACGGCTTCGGCGACCCTGGCCAGCGGGCTCACCAACCGCCTGACCAGCAATCTGCGGCTGCAGTTTTCGCGCGACCTGCAGGAGTCCTCGCCGAATTCCACGTTTCCACTGACCCGCATTTACGATGCGGTTGACGGCTTCGGGCGCTCTTCCATCCTGCCGCGCAGCACGCGCGAGCACCGCCTGCACGCCGCCGAGACGCTGGCCTTTTCCGGGCGGCGACACTCCTTCAAGTTCGGCGGAGACCTCATCCGCACCTGGATCTACAATTTCTTTCCCTCGCTCTTCGGCGGTGAATACATCTTCGACAACGTGACGGTCAACCCGTGGACCTTCACGCCCGAGACCTACGGCATGAAGATCACGCCGCTGCGCGCCTACGCCCACATGGTGCCGCGCTACTACATCCAGAATTTCGGGACCGCGGTCTCCCATCCCGACACCAGCGAGTACGCCGGCTTCGCACAGGACACCATCCGCGTCACCGGCCACTTCGGGTTGACCTTGGGCGTGCGCTACGATTTCCAGAGCTTCCGCACCGACAATCTGATCTCGAACTACTACTTCCGCGATTCCGGGCGCGTGCCGCTGGACCGCAACAATGTCGCGCCCCGCCTGGGATTGGCCTACTCCATCGGCGACCGGCATCCGCTCGTCGTCCGCGGCGGGTACGGCCTGTTCTACACCCGCATTCCCTCCATGTACACCTCGGCCATCGAGACCGAGAATGGCGACCGTCGGATGCACCTGATGCTGAGCAACGCGCAGCAGGACGATCGGCCGCTGTTCCCGACCTATCCGGCGCCGCTGTTCCAGTGCGCCGTCGCGGCCACCGAGTGCGCCCCGCCGCCGGAGTTGCTCAGCCACATGAGCACCGAGGTCTCGGCCTTCGCTCACGATTTTCAGATTCCGGTGGTGCAGCAGACCAGCCTGAGCGTGGAAAAGGAGATCGGAACGCGCACCGCGGTGGGCGTGAATTACCTCTACGTGCGGGGCATGCACCTGATCCGCGCCCGCGACGTCAACCTGCCGCCGCCCACGCCGGTCAGCTACCCGTTATATGACGCATCCGGCGCCAACCTGCTCGGCTACTACACGGTGGACTCCTTCGCCACCTGGAGCACGGCGCGTTCGCTGAGCTGTCCGTTTCCGCCCTGCGTGGGAGAGGTGCAGCGTCCCATGCCCCAGCTGGGTTCAGTGGACGTGTTTGAGAGTTCGGCCACCAGCACCTATCACGGGCTGACCGTATCGTTCCGGCGGCGCATGCACCGCGGCTTCGGGCTGCGCCTCGCCTACACCTGGGCGCGCGCCATGGACGACGGGCAGGACGCGCTGGTGGTGGGCCGGCCGGCGACGGTGGAAAACTCCTACTTGCCCACCCTGGAGTGGGGCCCGAGTACCACCGACCAGCGGCATCGCTTCGTGGCGGCCTGGACGGCGGCCCCGCAGCCGTTTCATCGCGACCATCCGGCGCTGCGCTGGATGTTCAACGACTGGCGTTTTGCGGGCGTGGTCACCGTCGGCAGCGGCCGGCCGGTCAGCGCGCGCATCGTCGGCGACGCCAATCTAGACGGCAATCTCTACAACGACCGCCTGCCCGGCTACCGCCGCAATGCCTTTACCGGCCCGAACTATGCCAGCGCGAATTTGCGAATCTCGCGCCGCCTGCTGCTGCACGATCGCTGGAAGCTGGAATTGCTGGCCGAGAGCTTCAACCTGCTGAACCGGGCCAACCGCAGGCTGGAGATCAGCGACGACGGATATCTGAATACCGCGGCCACGTTTGTCCAGGGCGACGTGACCGCCGGCGGCAAGCAGTACCCGGCCTCCTTCCGCCAGTCGCAAGGATTCTTGTCCCCCACCAGCGCCTACGCCCCACGGCAGATTCAGTTTGGGGTGAGGGTGAGCTTTTAGCAATTAGCAATTAGCGATTAGCAATTAGCAAATACATGATTCGTGATCAGCGAATGGGCGCAACGGGGGAGTCATGAAGGATTTCCGGAGGCTCTTGGTTTGGGAGAAGGCACACCAGTTGACGCTCGCGTTATATGCAGCAACGGCGGGCTTCCCGCGCGAAGAGCAGTTTGGGCTGACCTCACAGATTCGGCGCTGCAGTGCTTCCATTGCAGCCAACCTTGCCGAGGGATGTGGCAAAGACAGCGATGGAGAGTTGGGGCGTTTTGTGCAGATTGCCTCGGGCTCAGCCCGGGAGCTGGAATATCACTTGCTTCTTGCCCAGGATCTAAATCTCCTGCCGGCAGGAGATTACGAGCAATTACAGAAACGTGTACTTGAGGTGCAGCGCATGCTTGCCTCTCTGGCGCAACGACTCAGGTGCCCCGCAGGCAAGAGAGTACGTTCGGAACTCGTAACCGGCTAATCGCTAATTGCTAATCGCTAATCGCTCAGCTAATCGCTGTTTTGTGTCAAATTGAGCCGCTAACTGTAATTCCCGCTTGACTTTGACACTCAAAGCTTGGGATAACTACGTTGGTCCAACTGGGCGGGTTTGGGGGTGTATCGCATTTGGCGGAAGTTCGCGTACAGGAAGGCGAATCGTTAGAGAACGCTCTTCGTAGATTCAAGCGCAAAGTCCAGCAGGAGGACATCATCAAGGAGGTCAAGCGGCACTCCTTCTACCTCAAGCCGGGCGAGAAGAAGCGCGCCAAGGAAGCGCTGGCACGTAAGCGCAGCCGCAAGAAAGCGCGCAAGGAGCAGGATTAGTCGTCAACAAACGCGGGCCGCAGTTTCTCCCCCCTGGCGGCCCGTTCTTTTTATAACCCGCCGCATCAGGACGGGCGCATTCATATTCCGTGCCGGCATCATCGTGGTCGCTGTACAGCCGCCGTTTCTGGCGGCCGGGCCCAGTAGCAGCAGGCGCCCGCGAAGCTGTGAGTCGCGGGTGGGGACCATGGGCTAAATCTCACCTCGCGCAAGCAGGGCGCGAGGTGGGGGACCCTGAAGGGAGCAAGGTTCGATGGAATTCCAGGACAAGAGTTTGAAATGCATCGATTGCGGCGCTGAATTCGTGTTTACCGCGGGGGAACAGCTATTCTTCCACGATAAGCAGTTCAAGAACGAGCCCAAGCGTTGCAAGCCGTGCAAGGCAAAGCGCGCCAGTATGCTGGGGACCGCCACCCCCGGCAGTTATCCCAAGGTGGAGACCCGGACCGTCTGTTCGCAATGCGGGAAAGAAACCACGGTGCCTTTTAAGCCGACGCAAGGACGCCCGGTGTTTTGCCGGGAGTGTTTCCAGGTGTCCAAGCGCAGTTCGGCCGCAAGCGCCTGACTTTCTGAGCCGTCTCTGACCGGGGCCACTTTCGTAGGACAGTAGATGGGTGTGTCCGAAGGCGCAGGGGTGTGCCTCCACGCCGCGCGCAATAGTCCCCCAAACAATTTTTCGAAACAAAGAGTGGTCTAGCTGGCCTTCTTGGCTTCCTGCCGCGTCGACCGCGACGCCGAGCCCATCTTGCCGGTGGCAGCCGCGCCGGCGCGCTTCTGGTCTTCGTGCGAAATCAGCAGCGCTTCGATCTGGCGCAGCAGGTCCTGGGTATTGACCGGCTTGACCAGCAACGATTGCGCACCCTTGCTCTTCCAATCGCTGCCCAGCGACGGATAGGCGGTGAGGATGGAGGTGGCGGGATTGTAGGCCTTCTGCTTGGCGGCGCGGATCACATCGTAGCCCGCGGTTTCGGTCTCCATGCGCATGTCGGTGATGACCATCTGAAACACGCCGGAGTCGAGCTTCTGCACCCCTTCTTTTCCCGACGAAGCGGTTTCGACTTCGAAACCATTCATCTCGAGAATCGCTTTCAGGGTTAGCAAAATGGCTAGTTCGTCATCCACCAGGAGGATGCGGCGTTTCATGGATTTTGACCCCCACGGTCACGCTTCGAAGCGTTGGATGCACCAAACGCTGGCGTTAGTTGTAAGTAGCTGCCTGCAAAATTGGCGCGAAAACCTGCGCGTATAATATCACCCGTGTCGAGCTTTTATGTGGAAAACTTTGGCTGCCGCGCCACCCAATCCGACGGGGCGGCCATCGAGCGCCAGCTGCGCGAGCGGGGATGGAATCGCGCCGCGCAAGCCGAACAAGCACACGTGGTGGTGCTGAATACCTGTACCGTCACTGCGTCCGCCGATCAGGACGTGCGCGCCAGCATCCGCCGGATTCATCGCGGCAATCCGGAATGTAAAATTTTGGTGACCGGTTGCTACGCGCAACGCGCGCCACAGGAATTGGCGGCGCTGCCGGGAGTGCGGTGGGTGGTCGGCAACTCACACAAACAACAGGTCGGAGAGGTGATAGCAGGGCCGGCCGGATTTGTCCCGCTGGGAGCGTTGGCTGCTCCCGATGTCCTCTCCTCTGCACAGGTTATCGTGGGCGACATCTTTGCCCACACCGAACTGCTGGCGGCCCCGGTGTTCGATGGTGGCGCGGAAAAAACGCGGCCGAACTTGAAGGTGCAGGACGGCTGCGACAATCGCTGCTCGTTTTGCATTATTCCCGCGGTGCGTGGCGCCAGCCGGTCGCTGCCGATGAAGCAGGTTTTGGCGCAAGTCGGCGCTTTGGTCGAAAGCGGATTTCGCGAGCTGGTAATTTCCGGCATCAACCTGGGGCGCTGGGGGCGGGATTTTCCTCGGCCCGATCGCTTCCCCAACCTGGTGCGCGCCATCGTAGAGCGCACCAAGCTGGAAAAACTGCGCATCAGCTCGGTGGAACCGATGGATTGGACACCGGAGCTCATCGAACTGGTGGCCGGGTGCGAGCGCATCGCCAAGCATGCCCACGTTCCCATGCAGTCGGGCAGCGATCGCGTGCTGCGCGCCATGCATCGCAAGTATCGCCCCTGGCATTACGCGGAGAAGATTGGCCGCATCCGCCAGGCCATGCCGTCGGCGGCAATCGGGGCGGACGTCATGGTCGGCTTCCCCGGCGAGAGCGACGCCGATTTCGAGGAAACGCGGCGCATGATCGAAGCGCTGCCGCTGACCTACCTGCACGTGTTCACCTATTCATCGCGGCCGGGAACGCGCTCGGCGGCGATGCCCAACCAGGTCCCGGTGCAGGTGGCACGCGAGCGCAACCGCGTCCTGCGCGCGCTGGCGGCGGAAAAAAAGCGCGCCTTCATGCAGTCGTTCGTCGGGCGCGAACTGCCGGCGATCACGCTCAGCGTCGGTGACGCGCTCTCCACCGAGGCCCTGACCGACAATTACCTCAAGATGCGCCTGGCGGGACGGCACACGGCGAACCAGTGGATCGGCGCCGCGGTGCACGGCGTCAGCGGGGAAGTGCTTCTCGCCGGCGTGGTTTGATTTTGAAGCCGGCACTTTTCGAATCACTGATCAAATCACGCATTCTTGATTAGAATTCCTCCGCTCAATATTCTTCAGGCACACTTACTTGCGGAGGTCGCAATGGACAACCGGCAGTCGCTGGCTCTCGCCATCCTGGTTCTTTTCTCAATTCTTGTTTCCGCCGATTCCAAGATTAAAACCAAGCACACCATGATGGGCCACAGCACGGAGAGCACGGTGTACATCAAAGGCGCGCGCGAGCGCAGCGAGACCTCCGCCATGGGCATGGGGCCCGGCCTGGTGACGCTGACCCAGTGTGACGAGAAGCGCATCGTGACCATTAATCCGCAGGCCAATACTTGCATGGTCGTGCCGCTGGGAGGAGAAGGCGGTCCGGGGCCTGCGGCGACGGCCGCTGCGGCTGGGTCCAGCGGCAAGGGCGGAGTGATCACCTTCACCGTCAACACGGTGGATACCGGCGAGCGCCAGAAGATGCTGGGGCTGACGGTGCGGCATATCAAGAGCACGATGAACGCGGAATCCAGTCCAGGCGCCTGTTCCAAGACCAGCATGCACAGCGAGAGCGACGGCTGGTACGCCGACATCGCTCCCTCGCTCTCCTGCTCGATGGGCATGATGCCGCCGCCTTCGCGCTCCGGCGGCCGCGCCGGATGCCAGGACACGGTGCGTTTCAAGCACACCGGCGGCAGCCATCCGGGTTATCCGATCAAGCAGACGACCACCATGCAGGTGGAGGGACACAGCTTCACCACCGTGTCGGAAGTGGTGGCGGTGGACAACGGGCCCCTCGATGCATCGCTGTTTGAAATGCCGGCCGGATGCAGGGTGGTCACCAACTACCAGGACTTAATCAACATAGGCGGCATGATGGCCGGCATAATGGGCGGACGTCCGGGAGCGCCGCCGCATGCTCCTGCCCCAGAACCCGCGGCCAAGCCGGAGCCTGCGCCGCCGCCTCCTCCGCCGGCGCCGGCCATGGCCCCGAAATCCAGCGGCGTGGTGCGGGTTGGAGTGGTGAAGATCAAGGACGACAGCCAGCAATTTCTGCCCACGGAAAACCTGCGCATCAACCTGATGAGCGAGGTCTCGTTGCGCCAGATGGAGGCGGTCCCGCTCGATTCCGACAGCGACACGGCCATCATGGACGAAGCCAAGTCGAAAGATTGCGACTACGTTCTCTACACCGATGCCGCGCAGGTGAAAGAGCCCGGCTCGGGCGGCGTGGTTCTGCCCGCTGCGCTACATGGCGTTTCACTCGACAAGTCCAGGTACCAGGCCTTGCTCGCGATCACCCTCTACCGCGTCGGCAAACCGCTGCCGGAGTTGAAGCAGGCGCCGCTGGCGGCTGATGGCGATCAGATGGGCGTCAACGCCGTGATGGCGGCCTTCGAAAAGGAAGCGCAAGTCGTTGCCGACCAGGTGAAGAAAGACCGCGAGCCGCCGAAGAAGGTCACTCCGGCGCCGGCCAAGCGGCCCGCGACACGCAAAAAACCGGGATAACGAGAAAGTCCGAACCGTGCCGGCTACGGATTGATGATGGGTTCGGTAGCCCGCCGCTGCGCAGCCGAGGTCTTAGCTTTATCGGGCTCGGCGCCGAAACACTTCTCAGCAACGAACTCGCGCAGGCGGGTGCGGTCTTCCAGGCTGATGTCGACGAACTCAAAGCAGACTTCGTGCGGCCGCGTGCGCCGAATGAAGACCTTGGTCTGCAGCTTGCGCAACCCGATGTAGAGGTCGAGCGTGGCTTCAGTCAGACCTTCGGGATCGCGGATCGTGTTGCCGAACCCGCCGCCCAGGCTGATGTCGTGAATCCTCATGCTCGAGGAGCCACCCGGCGCCTCCAGCGACGCCACCAGATTGTCGTCGACGCTGACCCGGGAGTACTTGCGCTGCCGGATCCAGCTGGGGTTGATCTCGGTTGCCGGGCCGATGTTGAGTTCGCGTTCAGTCAGCCCGCTGTTGGGCAGAATCTTGCGGGCGGCTTCGGGATCGATGCGTTGCAGCGACTGCGCGGCCACTACTCGAATTTCCTTGGGATGCTGCCAGCTGAGCATGTGGCGCTCGGTGACCAACTGGGTCAGCAAGGGCACGGCGGATTTTTCGTTCAGCCGGCCCAGCGCCTCGATGGCCTTCACCCGAAGGTAGGGCAGTCCGCGCGCCCGCCCCAGGCCCTTGGCCAAGTGCATCAGCTTGGAGGCCGAGACGCTGCCGGCCATGCCGATTTCGTCGATGGCTAGCGGAAGAACGAAGGGATCAAGGTAGTCAAGAAAGTCCAGCAGAAGCGAACCGCGCTCCGGTATGCCGGAAGCGGAGATCTGACGCAGGGCTGCATCTTGCTCGGCGCGACTCCATTTGCCGAGGCGCGCCGACAGTTGCGGGCGCAGAAAATCTGGATCGAGCATGGTCAGGATGCCCAGCGCGGCGATGGCGTCGCGGGGTGAACCGCGATACAGCATTTCGCGCAGCGGATCAATGGATACCGGTCCCAGGACGCTGAGCACGCGCGCCAGCCGGAGTCCTTCCTCGCGGGTGGAACACAAGGCAAACTGCTCGGCAATATAGCGCGCAGAGGGATCGGGTACGCGCTGCAAGACCGCGATCAAGCCTTCCGGCGGCAGCGGCGGCTGGGTGGCGATGCGCACCATCTCCGGCACGGAATCGTTCACCGGCACGCGCGCCCGGATGGAGGCGGCGATTTCGGCATTGCGCTGCTCGATCCCCTCCAGCAGCGAGAGCCAGTGATCGAGCGCGAGATAATCCCGGGCGGTGACCGCTTCCAGGCCGAGCAGGATAAAGGACTCCTTCAGCTCCGGCGCCAGTTTGCCCGAGGTGTCGGCCACCAGGTTCTCGCCCACGCAATCGATGGCGTTGCCCAGATAGCTCACCCGCGAGTAGAGATCGGCCAGTTTGCCGATGCCCTCGGCGGTCTTGCTGCGCGCCTCGGCATTGTCGCCATCCAGAAAGCCGCAGTAGTTGCGCATGACGGAACTGGCCAGGTCGATCTCGGCGCGCGCCGCCAGCAGCGGCTGCACAAAAGAACGGATGATCACCGGCGCCAGCACCCACGCATCGGGTGAGAGCAACACCTTGCGCTTGGATTCTTCGGGAATGTCCTTCCAAAACTTGTGATCGAGAAGGTCGGCGTGGCTCTCCACCGGCAGGCCGGCGCGGCCCATCTCCTCTTCGCGCGCCCGCAGCACTTTTTTCAGGTTGCCGAGTTCGCTGTTCATCCGGTCCAGCATTTGCTGGATGGCCGTGACGTTCAGGCCTTCACGTTTGTACTTGTCGCTGACTGCTCGCAAGGCGACGTGTTCCGCCAATTGCAGCAGCAAAGCTCCGCGCATGTCCTGGGTGGGCTTCGCCGGCAGGATTTTC
The DNA here is from genome assembly GCA_963797035.1 of Terriglobia bacterium. Lineage (GTDB taxonomy): Bacteria > Acidobacteriota > Terriglobia > Terriglobales > Acidobacteriaceae > JAIQGF01. The sequence goes on along the minus strand of CAWCOC010000010.1, from coordinate 347,448 downwards.
TGCAGTGCCTGTTGCAGGGTGGAGACGGGCTTTCCCGGCTCGCTGGGCAATTCACCTTTGGCCCCGGCAAACTTGGTGAGCCACTGAATCGAGGCGACCACGTCGCCTTCCTGGAAGGTGCCGCCGCCCCCACTGCCAGGGCCACCCTTGCCGCCTGGATAACCGCCAGGTCCGGCTGGGCCCCCGGGTCCGCCAGGACCGCCGGGTCCACCACGGCCACCGGATCCACCGCGTCCTCCGTAACCGCCCCCCGGGCCGCCGGGACCTCCCTTTCCGCCGGGAAGACCGCCAGGTCCACCAGGTGCCCCGGGACCACCAGGACCGATGGACACACCAGGAACTGCCGCACTGCCCGTGCCAACAACCGCCGTGCCAACACTAAGTCCGCCTGCGGCGGCGGCGCCAGCCGAGGCGACCTGGACAACTCCGCTGCCGCCGGGTCCACCCGCGGCGCCGACCATGTCCCTCGAGACGCCGGGGACTACCGGAGCGCCAGGAGCACCGCCCCAGCCGCCGGAGCCTCCCGTGCCACCACCAGCGCCACCTGATCCACCGAAACCGCCGGTTCCACCGGAGCCCGTACCGCCACCCACACCTGTGCCGCCAGATCCTCCCGTGCCGCCACCAGGGCCGCCTGATCCACCGAAACCGCCCGTTCCGCCGGAGCCCTCCGTACCGCCACCAATACCACCGGTGCCGCCGGATCCTCCCGTGCCGCCTGTGCCGCCGCCGAACCCCCCGGCGCTGCCGGATCCGCCTTCTGGAAAGCCGAAACCTCCGGCGCCACCGCCGAAACCGCCGGATGCTCCCGCGCCGCCAGCGTAGCCACCAGAGCCGCCAGGTTCCCCCATACCGGTGCCAAAACCACCAGACCCGCCCGTGCCGCCACCAAAACCGCCGCCGCCTGCTCCGTCTTCCTGAAAACCATGGCCGCCCATGGCGCCACCTGAACTCGTCATGCCCGGGGGCAGGCTGGGCGACTCGCTGGGAATCGCGTCAATCAGTTGCAAGAGCTTATGCGGGTCACTGAGCAGAACTCCCAGGTCGATTCCCGAACCCGCCAGTTCGCTGGCCGCTACCGTCCCGGGTACCGTCGGTCCGTCCGCGGCTTCCGATACCGCGGCGGTATCGAGCACGCGGAACTCGACCACGCGGATATTGCCAATCGTCTTGCCCAATTCCGGCTTCAGCTTGGCGAGCACGTCGGCGGGCTTGGCGGCGGAGCAAATCTGAACAAAAGTGGTGAATTCTTCCACGGTGATGCGGGGATCAAAGTCGAGCCGTCCAATATTGGCGTTCACCAGGAAACTCGCCAGGCTGCGCTCCGCGGCGCCAGAGCCCAGCGAGGTGCCGTCCAGCGTGATCTTGTCGTTGGTGACGCAAAGTAGGAGCTTGGTACCGCTCGCCAGCGCCTTGCGCAGCTCTTTCCACGTCGCGTCCAACTGGGCGGCGGCGCGGATGTGCTTCAACCCGTAGAGCGCAGCCTGCTTGAGCAAGACATTGCAACTGCGCACGAAAGACCGGGCCGCAGCGATTCTGTCGTTATTGCCCATAGTCCGGCGGGAAGACCTGTTTCTCCACGGTCAGCATAAGGTTTCTGTACCAAGGTTCAAGTTACTTAGGTTAGCGAGTGTTGCTGGGATAGATTCCCCGGGGTGGCGGCTCTCAGGCCGGCGCCCAGCGCCCAAAGTCCTCATTTCAGCATACCGTGCTGGGAAACGGCGATATTGTCCCGGCTGGTGTTTTTCACCTCGTACATCATCTCGTCGGCCTGGCGGATGATCTCGTGCGCGCTCTTGGCGTCTTCCGGGTAGGAAGCCACCCCGATGGAGGCGCGGATGTTGAGGTTCAAATTCTCGTCCTTCAGCAGTTTGCTCTTGCGGAAGGAATCCAGCAGGCGGCGGGCGACGATCAGCCCCGAGTCCTTGCCGGTCTGCGGCAGCAGCACCACGAACTCGTCGCCACCGTAACGGAAGGCGTAGTCAATCAACCGCAGGTGACTCTTGATGGTGTACCCGATTTCCGCCAGCAGCTTGCTTCCCACCAGGTGCCCGTGCGTGTCGTTCACCGCCTTGAAGTGGTCGAGATCGATGAACAGCACGGTGAACTCGTAGCCGAAGCGCGCCGAGCGGTAGACCTCCGACTCCAGTGTCTTGTACAGGTGGCGGGCGTTGTACAGGCCGGTGCAGTCGTCGGTGATGGTCAGTTCCTGGATGCGCTCCACCGCGCGCGCGTTATCGATGGCGATGGCGGCGTAGTCGCAGATGGCGCGCAGGAAGAACATCTCGCTGTCGCTGAAGCTCGACATGGGGACATTGATCAGCTGGATGACGGCCAGCACCCGGTGCTTCGACTTGAGCGGAATGCAGATGATGGAGCGCGTCTGCCACTTCGTCATCTCGTCGATGCGCTTGGCGAAACGCGGATCGGTATAAACGTCGGGCACAATCAGCGGCTCGCCGTGCCGCGCCACCCATCCGGCGATCCCCTCGCCCATCTTCAGCCGCACGGTGCGCAGCGCATCGGCGGCGTCGCCCACCGCGATGGCGAAATAAAGCTCGTCGGCGCCTTCATCCACCATCAACAGCGACCAGGTATCGGGGCGGAAGTATTCCGCCACCTTCTCCATGATGGTCTGCAGAATGGAATCCAGGTTGAGCGAGGATGTCAGTGCCTTCGCCACTTCATGGAAAATAGAAAGTTCCTGCAGATGCCGTTTGCGGTCGGTGGCAGCGGCCTCGCTCATAATTGGGTCCCGGCGTGGGTGCATTCGCTGCGCGCATTATAAGGTTTCTTGGCCGCCATTCAATCGTCAGAAGGGTACTCTTAAGCCCCCGTACTGGTGGGTGCCGGGCACGCCGCTTCCGGGGGCCGAGTGTTACGGTTTTTTCTTTGACACTGCCAGGCGTGAAACCTATGATGACGGCGCTCTCCTCCACCTATTTTTTCGGGCCGGGTCCCTGATTCGAGGATGTTGCGTGGGATCGTTTGGTGATCGACTGCAGCGCGAGCGCGAAATGCGCGGCATCACCCTGGAAGAAATAGCCGAGGCGACCAAGATCGGCACCCGGTCGCTGCGGGCCCTCGAGCAACAGGATTTCGACAAGCTTCCAGGCGGGATCTTCAACAAGGGATTCGTGCGCGCCTACGCCCGTTACCTGGGTCTCGACGAAGAACAGGCCGTCACCGATTACATGGCCGCCCTCAACGACGCTCTGGCGGCCGGCAAAGCCCTCCGCCAGGAACCCCCGGACCGTAACCAGCTCGTCGACGAGGTTGACGACGGCGGGCCCAGCCGCCTGCCGCTGGGGCTGCTCGCGATAGTAGTCGTCCTGGTGGTGCTGGTGTTCAGCGCCTGGCGGTATATCGCCCGGAACGGCCTGCCGAAGCTGCGGCACGTGCGCGCCGCCGCCGACATCGATCGACCCGCCGCCAGGGCGCCCGCGCCAGCGGAAGCTGCGGCGCAGCCGGTGAGACCTTCGCCGCCATCCAGCTCCAGCGCAATTCCTGCCGCTGCCGCCCAGCCTGCGGCAACTTCCGAGGCTTTCGTGGTGCGCATCCGGGCCAAGCAGAGCTCCTGGGTTTCCGTCACCGCCGACGACAAGCTGGTGCTGGAGGAGACGCTTCCGGCCGGCGCGGATAAATCCATCCGCGCGCAACGCAATCTCCGGCTGAAGGCTGGCAATGTCGCTGCCATCGAGCTCTTCCACAATGACAAACCGGTAGCTGTGTCAGGCCGCGACGGCGAGGTGAAAACCCTGGAATTTACCGCTGCGGGGTTACGCCCGTAATCAGCCCGTCTCCGGGTTGCGGTTCAGCAGCTAAAACACACCATTGACTGCGGATATCGTGCGGATGTGGGTCCCGCCGTGGGTTAATGACGGGTATCCGGCGCGCAATTTGCGTTGCGGCCACAGGAGCCATCTGCTACTTTGAATAGCACAGAAATTATGTTTCCTGCGGTCTGTACCCGCCCGTAGCGCCTAGCACAGCAGGAGGTTGAGGTTTGACATCCAAGAATCGTTTTTTGTTCACCTCGGAATCGGTGACCGAAGGTCATCCCGATAAGATCGCCGACCAGATTTCCGACTCCATTCTCGACGCCTGTTTTGAACAGGACCCCTACAGCCGCGTGGCCTGCGAAACCCTGACCGCCACCGGCTTTGTCGTCATCGCCGGCGAAATTACCACCAAGGCGTACGTCGATTTTCAGACGCTGGTGCGCGGCGTGGTGGCCTCCATCGGCTACGACAACGCCCTCTACGGCTTCGACTCCAACACCTGCGCCGTGATCTCCAGCATCAACAAGCAATCCGGCGATATCGCCATGGGCGTCGACACCGGCGGCGCCGGCGACCAGGGCATGATGTTCGGCTATGCCAGCAACGAAACCCCGGAACTGATGCCCACCGCCATCTCGCTCGCCCACAAGCTCTGCCAGAAGCTCTCCGAAGTCCGCAAGAAGGGCACGTTGTCCTACCTGCGTCCCGACGGCAAATCGCAGGTCACGGTCGAGTACGACGAAAATCAGAAGCCGGTGCGGGTGGATGCGGTGGTCATTTCCACGCAGCACGCCGAAACCGTCGGCAACGATGAATTGCGCGCCGACATTCTGAAGCACGTGATCCAGGCCACTATTCCCGCCGAACTGCTCGACGCCGATACCAAGTACCACATCAATCCCACCGGACGCTTCGTCATCGGCGGCCCCATGGGCGATACCGGCCTGACCGGACGCAAGATTATCGTGGACACCTACGGCGGCATGGGACGTCACGGGGGCGGCGCCTTCAGCGGCAAGGACCCGACCAAGGTGGACCGCTCTGCCGCCTACATGGCGCGCTACATTGCCAAGAACATCGTGGCCGCCGGGTTGGCCGACCGCTGCGAAGTGCAGCTGGCCTACGCCATCGGCGTGGCCGAACCGGTCAGCGTGCTGGTGGATACCTTCGGCACCGGCAAGATCGCCACCGAAAAATTGCAAGAGCTGGTGCGCGCCAATTTTCAGCTGACTCCGCGCGGCATCATTGACTCGCTGAAGCTGCGCCGTCCCATCTACCGCAAGACGGCCGCCTACGGCCACTTCGGGCGCGAGGACAAAGACTTCACCTGGGAAGCCACGGACAAAGCCAAAGCGCTGCGCGAGCAGGCCACGGCCGTGACCCACGGTACGGCACACGCCGCCAAGAAATAGTTGCGTTGACCGACCTTTAAGCCGCGCGCGATCAACTCGAATGCGGTGAGCGGGCCCGAGTCTTCTGACTCGAAACTGAAACTCGAAACTGAAACTGTTTAGGAGATTATGTCAACCACACCTGTACACGTAGCCTGCGACGTCAAGGCCATGGACCTTGCCGATCTCGGGAAGAAGCGCATTGACTGGGCCAACCAGTCGATGAAAGTCCTGCAAATCATCCGTAAAGATTTCATCAAGGCGCAGCCCCTCAAGGGCGTGCGCATCTCCGCCTGCCTGCACGTGACCGCGGAAACCGCCAACCTGGCGATCACGCTCCGCGATGGCGGCGCGGAAATGGCGCTCTGCGCCTCCAACCCGCTGTCCACCCAGGATGACGTCGCCGCCTGCCTGGTGCGCGATTACAACATCCCGGTTTTCGCCATCAAGGGCGAGGACAACGAAACCTATTACCAGCACATCATGGCGGCGCTCGACCACAAACCCAACCTCACCATGGACGACGGCGCCGACCTGGTCACCTGCGCGCTCACCAAGCGCAAGGACGTGCTGCCCAATATCTTCGGCGGCACCGAGGAGACCACCACCGGGGTCATTCGCCTGCGCGCCATGGCCAAGGACGGCGTCCTCGCTTATCCCATCATTGCCGTCAACGACGCCGATACCAAGCACCTGTTCGACAATCGCTACGGTACCGGGCAGTCCACCATCGACGGCATTGTCCGCGCCACCAACTTCCTGCTCGCGGGCTCCAAGTTCGTGGTCGCCGGCTACGGCTGGTGCGGGCGCGGGCTGGCCAGCCGCGCGCGCGGCCAGGGAGCGGAGGTCATCGTTACCGAGATCGATCCCACGCGCGCCCTGGAAGCGGTCATGGACGGCTACCGCGTCATGTCAATGGCGGAAGCGGCCAGGATCGGCGACGTCTTCTGCACCGTCACCGGCAACAAGAGCGTCATCCGCGGCGAGCACTTCGAGCTCATGAAGGATGGCGCCATCATCAGCAACTCCGGCCACTTCAACGTCGAGATCGATATTCCCGCGCTGGAGAGAATGTCGTCCTCCAAGCGCACCACGCGCAACTTCGTCGAGGAGTACTCGCTGAAGGACGGGCGCAAGATCAACCTGCTGGGCGAAGGCCGCCTCATCAACCTGTCCGCCGCCGAGGGTCACCCGGCCTCGGTCATGGACATGAGCTTCGCCGATCAGGCGCTCTCCGTCGATTACCTGGTGAAGAACCACAATGCCCTGGAGAAAAAGGTGTACGTGGTTCCAGCCGACCTCGACAAGCGCGTTGCCAAGCTGAAGCTGGAATCGGTGGGCATCAAGATCGACCGCCTCACTCCCGAGCAGGAAGAATACCTGGCCAGCTGGAGCGAGGGAACGTAGGCAGCTCTCAGCTGTTAGCTATCAGCTCTCAGCGAAGAAATCACGTAGCCCGGCCGCCCTCGGCCGGGCTTTTCCTTCCTCCGCGACAAAACCTTAACAACTGTTATCAAGAAAACCTGGCGCCTGCCATCCTGAGCGCAGCGAAGGATCCAGGTGTTCGCTCAGCGCAGTTCAAGTATTGTCCAGCGCAACCGCCCTGCCCCCTGTCATCCTGAGCGCAGCGAAGGACCTATGCATTGTCTTGTCACCACATAAATGCAGATGCTTCGCTCCGCTCAGCATGACATTTGAACAACTGATAACTGACAGCTGACAGCTGATAGCTTCCCCTCTGCATCCCATTTAAACAGGGGAGGGATCCATGCTGGGAGGCCATCTGGTTCGCTTGATCGAGCGCCATGCCGAGGCGCTCGCCGAAGGATTAGTCCAAAAGTTGCGCAGCTCTGACCGTACCACCGAGTTCCGCAAGGTGCCGCCGGAGGAACTGAAGCACGGCGCACATGAAATTTATCTCAACCTCGGCGACTGGCTGCTCACCAAGACGGAGAGCGACATCGAAGTGCGTTACACGCAACTGGGCGCCCGCCGCTCCAGCCAGGGCATTCCGCTCTCGCAATTCCTCTGGGCGATCATGGTCAGCAAGGAACACTTGTTCGCGTTTCTGCAGCGCGAAGGTTATGCCGAAGGCGTGGTGCAGCTCTACAGTGAAATCGAACTCTTGCAGTTGCTCGACCAGTTCTTCGACCGCGCTGCCTATTACGCCGTCGTCGGCTACGAGCATGCCCGCATGCGCAAAGCGGCATGAAGGTCGAATTGGGTAATTGTGAAAAATCCTAACTTTTCCCGATTACCCGATTTCACTTTTTCCTTTGGATGGCCCGAAACGTCATTTCCTCGGCCGGGCTCCGCGTCTGCTCTTTCCATTTCGCGAACAACTGCCCGTAGGAGTCGGTGATGTACTGTGACTTGGCGATGGTGAGCGCGCGCGCGGTGCGGTCGATCCAGCGCGGCGGGCCTTCGATTTCGCCGTAGTTGCCGATGGGCGTTTCATCCAGCACCACGTGTCCCGTACCGTCGCTCCACTCCGTGCGATATTTCTCGTAGCGGAAGCTGGGGGCAAAACCCAGCGCGCTCAGGATCTCAGCCATCTCCTCGCCCTTTTCCACCCCGGTTTCCCGCTCCACACGCGTTTTGTGCCGGCCGGCGCGCCCAGGCGCCTTGTGCGTCAGCTTCCAGTGTTCGCCGTACTTGCGCAGCCGCAGCAACTCGCCGCGCTGCCGCAACACGTCACCGGGTAGGTCGTACAGCGTGTTCATCTCGTGAGTGCGCGCCGTCTGGAGGTGGAAGCCCTGCGCGCGCAACTTGCGCTCCATGGCGCGCACGTCATCGAGCACAAACTTGACTTCCACTTCCTTCGGCGAAGCCATGGCCGAAGCATAGCACTCCCGGTTTGCGGTAGGATGACGCGGGAAAAACAAGCAATTAGTAATTAGCGATTAGCAATTAGCCAAACCGGATTCCTGCTAATTGCTAATCGCTAATAGCTAAAACACGGAGCCCCCATGAACATGAAGAAAACTCTTGTGCTGATCACGCTGTTGCTTCTCACCGCGGCAAGCTTGTGCGCGCAACCCGCGCCCAAGAAGGGCGCGGCGCAATCCTCGCGCCGCTACATCAATTTGCCCAAGCCGGTGGTCGCGCCCTTCAGCGATGCCGTGCTCGTCGGCAACACGCTCTATATCGCGGGACGCATCGGCGTCGATCCCAAAACCGGCAAGCCGCCCGAAGACGTGGAGCAGGAAGTCCACATCCTGCTCGACGGGTTCAAGTCGGTGCTCACCGAGGCTGGCATGACCATGGATGACCTGGTCTTCGTCCAGGTCTTCTGCCCCGACCTGTCGCTCTACGGAAAATTCAACGACATCTACAAGACCTACTTCGGCAAGGACTACCCGGCGCGCGCCTTCGTCGGTGCCGGCTCGCTGTTGCGTGGTGGGCATTTCGAGATGAACGGGATAGCGGTCAAGAAATAGCTGTCAGCTGTCAGCCTTCAGCTCTCAGCTCTCAGCGAAGCGCTCAGACCTTGGCTGAGGATGCAGGTTGCTCATTCGGTATTGACTGCCGCCCGCCGAATGCACGTGGACGGTTCTTCAGCTGACAGCTGATAGCTGATAGCTACGATTTACAATAGACGCACCATGAAACCCTCCGTGATACTGGCCGCGATCGTCCTGTGCCTTGCCGCTGCCCTTGCTCTTCACGCCGAAGAAAAATCCGCCAACCTCAATTTCCTCGTGATTAAGGCCGACAACGGCAAGCCGGTTCGCAACGCCGCGGTCGTACTGCACCCGCTGCGCAAGGATGGCAGCCAAAGCCACGGCGGCTACGAATTGAAAACCGATTCTGAGGGCAAGGCAAGCTTTCCGGGAGCGCCCTACGGCAAGCTCCGCATCCAGGTGCTGATGCGCGGCTTTCAAACCTACGGCGAGGACTTCGACATCAACCAGCAGACGCAGGAAATCACCATCAAGCTGCATCGCCCCAAGCCGCAGTATTCGATTTATGACAACAAGCCGGCGCAGGAGAAGAAGCCGGAAGAAAAGCCGAAGTAGCGCAAAATCCAACGACGTGTCATTCCGAGCGCAGCGAGGAATCTGTTTGCCTCGCTACTCGGAGTTCACCACTCACAACTGCTTCCGCAGCTCTCGGCGCAAAATCTTGCCCGAGGGATTGCGCGGAATGGCCGTGACGAAGCGCACCTCCCTCGGCTGCTTGTACCCGGTGAGGCGCTCGCCCACGTAACCGCAAATTTCATCTCTCGTCTTCTCGGTCAGCGGGAAGCCCTCGCGCAGCACGATGAACGCGCAGGGAATCTCGCCCGCCGCATCGTCCTTGCGCCCCACCACGCCGCAGTCGCGCACCGCCGGATGCTCCAGCAGCACGCTCTCCACCTCCGCCGGCGCCACCGGAAATCCCTTGTACTTGATCATCTCCTTGCGCCGGTCCACGATGTAATACAGTCCCTGCTCGTCACGTCGCGCCACGTCTCCGGAGTAATACCAGCCGTCGCGCATCACGTCGGCGGTCGCTTCCGGCGCGTTCCAGTATCCCAGCATGAATTGCGGCCCGCGCATCACCAGTTCGCCGCTCTCGCCCGCGCCCACGTCGGTCTCCGACTCCCCGATCAGCCGGCACTCGGTCAGCGCCACCGGCTGCCCGATCGAGCACGGATTGTAGAGCGGGCCGTCTTCAAATCCCACGTGCGTCACCGGTGACGCCTCCGTCATGCCGTATCCCTGCGCGATTTTCACGCCGGTGAGTGACGTGAAGCGCCGCGCCAGCTCCGGGGCTAGCGGCGCCGCGCCCGATTTCACCCACTTGATGCGGTGCTGGCGCGGAAACTCGCCGCGCTCCGCCGCCTGGCAGAAGACGTTCAGCACCGGCGGCACCAGCGGCATGAAGGTAATGCCTTCCTCGCCCATCAGCTGCAGGGCGCGCACCGGATCGAAGCGCGGCATCAGCACCACCGTGCAGCCCAGCATGACGCACGGGTTCAGCACCACGTTCAGCCCGTAAATGTGATACAGCGGCAGAAAGCACAGGCAGATTTCCTCGTGGGTGAATGGCGCGGCCTGCGGCCCGATCAGCTGATAGACGTTGACCACCAGGTTGCGATGCGTGAGCATCACGCCCTTGGGCAGGCCGGTGGTGCCGCTGGAGAAGGGAAGCGCCGCCAGCGCCAGCTCCGGCGGCTTCTCCGGCGACGGCAGCGCGGCGCTGATCGGCCGGAGCAGCTCGGAAAACTCGCTGGCGCCCGCGGCCGGCCTGCGTGTGGTGTAGACGCGTTCCAGCCCGGGCAGGCCCTGAAGGTTTACGTCCGCAATCAGCGCCCCGTCGGTGACCAGGATCTTGGCGCCGGAACATTCCAACTGGTAGCGGACCTCGCGCTCCTTGTAGCTGGGATTCAGCGGCGAGGGCGTCGCTCCGGCCAGCGTCGCCGCATGGTAGGTGGCGGCAAATTCCCACGAGTTCGGCAAGAATATCGCCACCCGGTCTCCGGGCCGGATCCCGGCCGCCACCAGCCCCCGCGCCAACTGTTCAACTCGCTCGCCGTACTCGGCATAAGTAATCCGGCGCGCCGCCGGGTAGGAAGTATCGATGAACGCGGTCTTGCCGGCATATTTGCGGCACGCGTCCAGCACGGCGCCGTGCACGAAGATCCCCGCGGGATCGGCGTAAAGCTGGGTGCGGATGGGTGAAGGTTCGGGGCGTGAGGACATATTCGAATATTTGAAATTGGAAATTTGAGAATCTGAAATTTAAACCAGCGGCAGGGTGCCAGCAAATTTCACGTTTTCAAATTTCCAATCTCAAATACTCATTCGCTCCTTCAGCTTCTTGAGAAACTCCTCTTCTTCCATGCTGTACTTGAACGCCTTCCGCCCATTGATGAACACCACCGGAACTTCCTCGTTATAGCGCTGCCGCAACTCTTCATCGCTGTCGATGTCCACCTCGCGCCAGGTGAAGGCGGCACGATGTGCCACGCGCTCCAGGGTCTCTTTCACCACCTCGCAGAGATGGCAGCCCTTCCGCGTATACAAAATCACTTCAGCAGCACTCATCGTCAACCAAGCTCCTAGCCCCTAGCCCCGGACTCCTGACCCCTGACTCCTGACTCCTGGTACTACCCCCAGCCCCTAACTCCCGCTCTTGATTCCCGCCACTTTCCCTCGCACCTCTTCCGCGAACATCGGCTCTTCCTGCTGCAACGACTCCAGGTTGATCTCCACGTTGGCGATGGCCCCTTCCAGCGCCGCCCGCGCCAGTGCTTTCGCGACCGTCAAGTCCGACACCATCTTTGGGTTGGTGATCGCTCGCAGGCCCTCCGCAATCCGCCCCACCTCGCGCGCGCGCTCCGCCACCGCCAGCGGCACGTTGGTCGCGTTGCGCAGCGCTTCGTTCACCGCGCTGTTCTTGCCGGCGGGACCCTTGGCTTCCTTGTATGCCTTCACCACCGCTTCATAGGAGGCGGCATCGGCGTCAATCGCCGCCTTCAACTCGGCGCGCAACTGCGCCAGCCGCGCGATGGCATCGCTCAACTCGCGCTCGTGCTGCAGGTAATTTTTCTTGCCCCGCGACATTGTCGCCACCATGTGCGCCAGCCCTGCGGCCATCGCGCCTGCCGCCGCCGAGGCGCTTCCACCTCCCGGGGTCGCGGTGGGCGCCGCCAGTTGCTCGATGAACGGCTCCACTCCGGCGCACAGCCCCCCGACGGCCATCTTCCCGCTCATCACCGCCGACAGCCGGTTCTCCAGGATCAGCGACGCGTCAAAATTCTCCACCTGCAGGAACCACTCGGCGGCGTCTTCCAGCGCTTTTTTCGGGATCAGCCCCACGATCTCGCTGAACGCCGGCAGCACGCCGTAGCGCGCTGCTTCGCGTTTCACGTACTCGAAGACGCGCGCCACCGGCGTCTGCTCGAAGTCGGTCAGGTTCATGGAGACCTGCGCCAGGCCGCGCACCGGGATGCCCATGCCCTTCACGTAGCGCAGCCCGCCGTTGGAAAAGCGCACCGCCTTGGCGACTTTTTTCGCGATCTCCACCTCCGGCGTGTTGAGGTAAACGTTGTAGGCAATCAGGAATTTGCGCGCTCCCACCACCGTCGCGCCCGCCGTGGGATGCACGCGCGCCTCGCCGAAGTCGGGCTTGCGCGCCGGGTTGCTCGCGATCTCCTCGCGGATGCCTTCAAACTGTCCCCGGCGGATGTTCTCCAGATTTTGCCGCTCCGGACTTGCCGCGGCCGCTTCATACAGGTAAACGGGAATCTGGAATCGTCGCCAGATTTCCTCCCCGACCTGGCGCGCAATCGCCACGCAATCTTCCAGCGTGACGCCGTCGATGGGAATGAACGGGATGACGTCGGCGGCGCCCATGCGCGGGTGCGCTCCCTGGTGCTGCGTCAGGTCGATCAGCTCCGCCGCCTTGCCCACGCCTCGAATCGCCGCCTCGCCGATCTGCTCGCGGTCGCCCGCCAGGGTGATGACGCAGCGATTGTGGTCGGCGTCCATCTCGCGGTCCAGCAGGTAGACGCCCGGGACTTTCATGGCCTCGATGATGGCATCGACTTTCGCCCGATCGCGGCCTTCGGAAAAATTCGGTACACACTCCACGAGCGTGGACATAGCGAATAAGAATACATCAGCGGTTCTCGGTTTTCGGTTTTCGGTCTACGGTTTTCGGTTCTCGGTCTTCGGTTGCGGTTTCATCTAAAACCGCTGTCATCCTGAGCGAGGGCGAAGCCCGAGTCGAAGGACCCCGAGGCCGCCCGCAGCTCCCCCGCGGCCCACAAGGCGTTTCAAGAACACGTTCATCGACTTGTCATCCTGAGCGCAGCGAAGGCTCCATGCATTCGTCTGCTCGTCCCTCGCGTGATGCTGGACGAACCGATAACCGTTAACCGTCAACCGAAAACCAGGGTTACCGAAGACCGCCAACCGACGACCGGTGAACCGTTTTCAAACTAGGGCAAACCGCGTACATAACCGCGGGGAAATTCCGCTACAATGTGAGCAGAACCGGGTTCCAACCAAAAGCGGGTGAACACCATCTGGATTTCTAGGAACCATTCTTACGAGGTCGCATGAAGCGGATTGCAGTTTGGGTTGTTTGTTGTTGTTGCTGGCCGCATTGCCGGTCGTGGCCATGCCGCTGGGCACGTCGGCCCGGGTGGTCATCCCCGCCGACATCCAGCAGATCATCTCTGTCGATTACCGCGCGCTGAAGAATTCTTCCACCGCGCAGGCGCTGAAGGCGCGCGTGTTGCCCGACCAGCTCAAGGAGTTCGAAACCTCCCTGAAGGCCTTCGGCATCGATGCCGACAACGACGTCGAGCAGCTCACTTTCGCCTCCTTCCGCTCCAAGAACAATGTCCAGATCATCGGGCTGGCGCAGGGCACGTTTCCCACTAAGAAAATCCTGGCGCGCATGAAGCTGAAGAAAATCAAGGCATTCAAGTACCGCCTCAGCGACCTGTATTCCATGCCGGGCGGGCAGGAGATGACCTTCCTCGACGATTTCACCATGCTGTTCGGACAGCGTGCCGCCATTGAAGCCGCGCTCGACGCCCGCGACGGTGAAGCTCCCGCCCTGGGTACCAATTCCACCATCGCCGATAACATCACCGCCGTCGACTCCGGTCCGGTGTGGAGCGTACTGGACGCGAAGGGCACGCAGAACATGCTGCACTCCACCCTGGGCGATGCCGCCAAGCTTACCGATTACGAAATGGTAAAAAAGCGGCTGCTCGGTTCGCGCTACACCATGGACTTCACCAACGGCGTGAACTTCGACCTCGCCGTGGTGACCTCCGACTCCATGACCGCCGCCACCCTGTCTTCGCTCATCCAGGCCGGCGTCCTGTTCCGCAAAATGAATGCCAAAGGCGTGGAAAAAAGCGCGCTCGACAGCGTCACCGTGAATTCCGACAGCGCCAACCTGAAGCTCACCTTCAAGTCCGACGAGAAGAAGTTCCAGTCCCTGGTGCAATCGGACTTGTTCGCCGGAGTGATCAAGTAAGTATTCGCGTAAAGGCAGCCGCCCGCGGCTGCCCATCGTGCCAAATCCCGAATCCCGAGTTGCGGGCCGCGCGGGCGCCAGGCACCTCGGGACTCAGGTCTAATGACTCAGCTGCTCCTTCTCTCCTCGTCCCAACACTGCTGCTGGTCAGCAGATTCGCATCCTTTCCGCCGCCCATCTAAATAGTAAGCAACTAAGAGTGAGTGAGTACCGGGCTTGTTAAGGGCCCCGAGCTTTGCCCGACGACGCCAGCTTCGCCAGGAGGGGATTCCATGTTTGAAAACATGCTGATTGACGAGAAGATCAAAACAAAACGCGGCAGGGCCACGGTCTTGTCGTTTGTCCTGCAGGTGCTCCTGGTTTCCGTGCTCGTCATTTTGCCGCTCATGTTTACCCAGGCGCTGCCCACCCGCATGCTGGAGACGGCCCTGGTGGCACCGCCGCCACCTCCACCGCCTCCACCCCCCGCGGCCGCGGCGAGTTCCACTCCGCGCCACGCCGAGCCGACTCAGGTCAAAAGCGAACTGGAGGTGCCGGTCAGGATTCCTCAGAAGGTCGCCATGGTGCATGAGCAGATGCCGCAATCCGACCAGATGGCAAGCGCCGCGCCCGCAGGCGGCGTGGTGGGCGGGGTTCCGGGTGGCGTTGAGGGCGGCACCATCGGCGGAGTGATGGGTGGCGTGCTCAACAGTGTTGGCAACTCCATCCCGAAACTCGCCGCGCCCAAGCGCGTTAAAGTGTCCTCCGGCGTTACCCAGGGACTGCTGATGAAGCAGGTCAAGCCCGAGTACCCGCCGCTGGCCAAGAGCGCGCGTATTCAGGGCTCGGTGGTCCTGCACGCTGTGATCGGCAAAGACGGCAAGGTGCAAGGCGTGCAGGTCATCAGCGGTCATCCCATGCTGGCCTCTGCCGCCGTCAACGCGGTGAAGCAGTGGAAGTACAAGCCCTATGTCCTCAACGGCCAGCCGGTGGAAATCGACACCAACATCACCGTGAACTTCAAATTGGGCGCGTAAAAGAGTTTTCAGTTTCAAGTTTCAGTTTCAGTTCCACCAATCCGGAGCTGAAACTGAAACTTTTTTTCTCGCTTCGAATCCGACCTCTTAACCGTTAACCGTTAACGGTTACCGTTAACCGATAACCACTTTCCCCATGCTGTTCGAAGGCAACGAACGTAAAGAGCGCGAGCGCGAGATGCGCCAGTCGGGACGTTTGCCTCCGGGCCAATCGCTGACCTTGAAGTGGCCGGTGCTGTACTACGGATCGGTGCCCCGCTTTGATCCGGCGCAGTGGGATTTTCGCCTCTCCGGGCTGGTCACCAGCCCGGTGCGCCTCACCTGGGAAGAGTTCAACCGACTTCCGAAATCGCGGGTGAAGAGCGACTTCCATTGTGTCACCCGCTGGAGCCGCTTCGACAACACCTGGATCGGGGTCCTGTTTCGCGATGTTCTCAAGCTGGTCGAGCTCCAGCCGCACGCCAAGTTCGTGCTCGTCCACGCCGAGCAGGGGTACACCGCCAACGTGCCGCTCGCCGATCTCGACCGCGACAACGTGATCTTCGCCACTCACCACGACGGCGAGCCGCTCACCCCCGACCACGGATATCCTCTGCGGATGATCGTGCCGCATCTCTACGCCTGGAAGTCAGTGAAATGGGTCCGCGGCCTGGAATTTCTCGACCGCGATCAGGCCGGCTTCTGGGAGCAGAACGGATACCACATGTACGGCGATCCGTTTCAGGAGCAGAGGTTCTCGGACAAGTAGAAGGTGAAATTGTAAAAAGTAAAAAGTAAAAGCAGATCTGCGTTCAACGCCGATCGGTTTTCACTTTTGACTTTTTACAATTTCACTTTTTACTTTTTCACGATCGGGTTATACCCGTCGCCCACCAGCTTGGCGCGCGTCGCTTCCGCCCCCTTCAGATCGGCGAACGGCCCCACCTGCACGTGATAGAGCTTGTCGCCGGCTCCGGCCGCATTGACCACCGGATAACTCTTCCGGCGCAGGGCCCTCACCAGCGCCTCGGCGTCTTCCTGCTTGCGCACGGCGGCCACTTGCACCATGTAGCCCGCTCCGATCGCCGCCCGGCGCGTTTCCACCGGCTTCGATTCCACTGTCCGGGCGCTCACCGGCGCAACCCGGAGTGGAGGCGGATCCAGCTTCGCCTTGGGCTCGTTCTGCTCCACCGCCTTGTAGAAAGTCAGTTCGTCGGTGGAGGATTTCGGCGCCGCATCCGCATCCGGCTTGTTTGCCGTCTCGGCCCGCGACGAAGTCATCTTCGCTTCCGCCACTGTGCCGGACGCGGAGGTGCTCGTCTCCGGCGCCGAACGGCGTCCCAATGTAAATCCCACGCTGAAAAACAGCGCGCAGATAATTACCAGGCCGAAGAACAGGCCGAGCAACCGGCCCGTACCCAGCGTGATCTCCTCATGCTGTTCGCTCATTCTAACTCCCAGCTGATGGCGTGGTTCCCGCCGGAGGCCGCTCCTGGATCCGCTTCTCCAGCAGCGACTGCAGTCCTTCCATCAAATCGATCGGCAGCGGGAAAACGATGGTGGTGTTCTTCTCCACCCCAATCTCCGTCAAGGTCTGCAGGTAGCGCAACTGGATGGTCACCGGCTCGGTGGCCAGCAGGTGCGCTGCGTCCACCAGGCGTTGCGCGGCCGAGAATTCGCCCTCCGCGTGAATGATCTTGCTGCGCTTTTCGCGTTCCGCTTCCGCCTGCTTGGCCATGGCGCGCAGCATCGATTCCGGCAGGTCCACCTGCTTCACCTCGACATTGGCCACCTTCACGCCCCAGGGCGCGGTGTGCTGGTCGAGGATGCTCTGGATGCGCAGGTTCAGCTTGTCGCGGTGCGAGAGCAGTTCGTCCAGCTCCACTTCGCCCAGCACCGAGCGCAGCGTCGTCTGCGCGAACTGCGACGTCTGGTACAGGTAGTTCTTCACCTCGACTACCGCCTTGCGCGGGTCCACCACCCGCAGGAAGATCACCGCGTTCACCTTCAGCGTGACGTTGTCGCGCGTGATGATGTCCTGCGGCGGAACTTCCAGCGCTTCCTGCTGCAGCGAAACGCGCACCATCTTGTCCAGCGGCGCGAACACCAGGAAAATTCCCGGCCCCTTGGGCGCATCGAGCAACCGCCCCAGGCGGAAGATGACGCCGCGCTCGTACTCGGGAAGAATTTTGATGGAGTTGAGCAGGTAAAGAACGAAAATGGCGATCGGAATGAATGTAAGCGGATTCATGTCGGGTTCCGCCTCCGCAGCGCGCTTTGCGATAACTTCTGCGCGGATTGTAACAGCATTCGCGCGTCGCCATGTCAGCCATTCGCCGCCGTGAAACCTCCGAGTAAACGCACCCGCTCCGGAGCCGCTGCGCGTTCCCACTCGGGCGGCAGCTGCTCCGGAGTTTCCGTCTAAAAACAGCAACTATGTGCTCCCGAGTAGCGTCTTATTACATGGAGGCGCGCGCGCCACCGCGCCCACATGCCAACGCGTAATCTCATCTTCCGCGTTGTTCTGGTGCTGCTCTTGCTGATCGCGGCCGCCGTGGGAGTTTCCGCGCAAGGCCAAGACGATTACTTCCTGATGAGCGCGCCTGACTCCGCGCCACAGGTCACTCTGCCGTCGCTGCTTCGCGCCGGCCACCTCGACGACCTCCGCTGGCCCGATTTTTCTGATTACCGCTCCCAGGTGGAGGAGTTCTACTCCAGCCTGGACAACCGCCCGGCCTGGGTCCGCGATGGCCAACCGACGCCGCAAGCTTTGCAGATGATCGCCATTTTGCGGCAGGCGGATAGCGAGGGCCTCCACCCCGAGGATTACGATTCTTCCCGCTGGCCGGCGCGGCTGGCGCTGCTGCGCAGCCCGCATTCGCACGCCGACGAGCTGCGCTTCGACGCCGCCCTCACCGTCTGTGCCATGCGCTACATCTCGGTGCTTCGGGCCGGCAGGATTGACCCGCGCTACTTCAAGTTCGGGCTGTCCCCAACTGACTTGGACCTGCCCACCTTCCTGCAGCGGCGCATTGTGCACGCCAGTGACCTGAACGCTGAATTGGCGGCCATCGAGCCCTCCTTGCTTGGCTATCAGGAGCTACGCCGGGCGCTGGTGCGCTACATGCGCCTGGCAAAAGAGGACGATGGCGAGAAGCTTCCGCAGCCCACCGGCTCCGGCTATCCCGGTCCACCTTACGCCGGGGTAACTCGCCTCACCCAGTTGCTGCGCCGCCTCGGAGACTTGCCGCCGGATTATTCCGCCAGCACCCATGTCTACGACGCTGCCCTGCTGCAGGCCGTGCGGCGCTTCCAGGAGCGCCATGGCCTGCCTGCTACCGGCTACCTGGATGCCGCCACCATCCAGGAACTCAATGTCCCGCTCGCGCATCGCGTCGAGCAGATCCGTCTGACCCTGGAGCGCCTGCGCTGGACGCGTTATGACCCTGGACGGCCCACCGTGATCGTCAACATCCCGGCGCTCCGTCTCTACGCCCTCGATGCCGACGGCAAGACCGCTCTCGACATGCGCGTCGAGGTGGGCGACGATTTCGAGGAGAGCCGCACGCCGGTGCTGGAAGACAGCATTGACTACCTCGTCTTTCGTCCCTATTGGGATGTGCCGCTGGGGATTCAGAAAGACGATTTCGTTCCTTTCCTCGCCCAGCATCCGCGCTGGCTTTCCCAGAATCACTTCGACCTGATCACGCCCGCCGGGCCGCGGGCCGCCGGCGTGGTCACTCGGGAATTGCTGCAGCAGCTTCGGGCCGGGAAGCTTCGCATCCGCCAGCGCCCCGGGCCCGACAATCCCATGGGCTCCTTGAAATTCATGTTCCCCAACCGCTACGAGGTTTACCTGCACGACATCCCGCAGCGCGACTTCCAATTCGTGCTGCCGCAGAACCTGGTCAGCCACGGCTGCGTCCATGTGGAGAAGCCTGCCGAGTTGGCGGCCTGGATGTTGCGCGATCAGCCGCTCTGGAGTGCCGACCGGGTGCGGCAGTCCATGCTCACCGGGCAGAAAAACCTGAAGGTCGACCTTCCCCACCCGGTTCCGGTCCTCATCCTCTACGCCACGGTCTCCGCCCAGGAAAGCGGGGACATTCACTTCTATCGCGACCTCTACGGCTACGACGCCCAACTCCAACGGGTCCTGGCCCAAGGTTATCCCTACCCCCGCTAAGACCCACAAAAAGTACTAGGTGCTGGCAGCCAGCCGAGGTATGTTCCTGCTCATACACTCTGAACAATGTACCCGGTCGGCAAACTCGCGCGCCTGCTGGTGCTCGTGCTCATGGCGACGGCCGCTTCGGCTGCCCCTAAGACCGCCACGTCCGCTTCGGGTGCGCTCAAGGTTGATCGCGTCCTGGTGCTCAAAAGCAAGCACAAGCTGCTGCTGTTGAGCGGAACGCGGGTCGTCAAGTCCTACGACATTGCGCTCGGCCGCGGCGGCCTGGCCCCCAAGCACAGACGAGGCGATCGCCGGACGCCGGAAGGCATTTACACCATCGACTACCGCAATCCGGCCAGCCAGTATCACCTGGCGCTGCATATCTCCTACCCGCAATCGACTGACATTCAGCGCGCCCAGCGCCTGGGAGTAAGCCCCGGCGGCGACATCATGATCCACGGGCTTCCTCCGGATTACGCTTGGGTGGGAAAGAAACATCGCCTCTCCGACTGGACCGACGGCTGCATCGCCGTCACCGACCGGGAGATCGAGGAGATCTGGAAGTCGGTGCCCGACGGGACCCGCGTCGAAGTTCGACATTAGTCGGCCTCTCAGACTGACAGACGAATCAACACCAAGTACCATTGTCCCCATGAGCTCCCACATCTTCCAGGGCATCGGCCGCGAAATCCGCAGCATTCCCGACGATGGCTTTGTTCAAGGCATGCGCAATACCCCGGCGCGCATGAAGGCGCGCCTGGCGTTCATGACCCGCGAGCATCACCTGGTGCGCGACTTCGTGGTCCGCGAGATGCCGCGCCAGCGCCGGCCGTTGCCGCCCGCCCGCATCGCGCAAACCACCAGCCTGGCGCTCGACCGTGTCAACGCCATTCTCGCCGACTTGGAACAGCACTTGTTTTTCCTGGTGCGCGATGCCGCCGGCAACGTCGACTGGGCCTTCCCGGTCACCACTGCGCCCACCCCGCACCGTCTGAGCTTTTCCACGGGAGAGAAGATCTTCGGGGCGTGAGCGGAGGATGCCTTTACCACGTCCTTCGTGCAAGGACGCCTTCGCGGAGATCGCCTGCGGGTGCGCATCGATTCACAGTGCCATCATTGCGCGCGCCCGCTCATGCTTGAAGTCGACGACGAGCTGCGCTGGCGCGTCCTCTCGCCCGGCGCCCCGCCGCTGTTGTTTGAACCCACCATGGACTGGGCGAATTTCCATGCCCCCAGCATCGTCCACGATTATTGAATGCAGACCGTATTCTTCTGTTCAGAAGAACACGCAAGAGAATTTCGGGCAACACACCCGCAGGCTGACGGAATGTATTTGACCATGGAGCAGGCCGCCTTCTCCGAGCGCATCGCGCAATCGGCCCTGTTCGCCATCGCCGAAGACGGCCGTTTGCTCCGCTAGGTCGAAATAGAGCTCGCGCTTACATTCAAAATCTTAAAGGCTGTCATCCTGAGCGAGGGCGCACGCCCGAGTCGAAGGACCCCCGAAAAGCAGGCAGTGCGAACTGCTGTCGAAAGGCGTTCTTACCGAATGCCATCATCACTTCGCCGTCGTCACCCGCACCGGCTCCACTTCCAGGTGCAGATCGGCGACCGCGCGCACTCGCACCCGTTCGCCCGCGTCCACCGGCAGGGAAGCGATCGCGTCCCACAGTTCGCCGTGCACGAAGACTTTTCCTTGCGGCATCAGCGGGGTGCGCGCCACCGCAATTTCCCCCACCAATCCCTGTGTTCCGGTGGTGACCTTGCTGCGTCGCGCCTTGAGCGCGATTCCCATCAGGAAGGTGGTGATCACCCCCAGCGGAACGGCCACCGCCAGCGCGGTATAGAGCTGCACCCGCAGCTGCGGAATGGGCCCATCCACCAGCAGCAGCGCGCCTATCACCAGCGACACGATGCCGGCAATCGTCAGCACCCCGTGCGAGGCGAACTTCGCTTCCAGCGTGAAAAAGACGAACGACACCAGGATCAGCCCCAGCGCCGCGAACCGCACCGGCAGGATATTCAGCGCGAACACCGCCAGCACCACGAAGAAAAATCCCACCACCCCGGGAACAATCGCCCCCGGATGATTGAATTCGATGTACAGCGACAGCAGCCCGATGGCGAGCAGCACGAACGCCATATTGGGGTCCATCAGGAAGTCGAGGATTTTTTCCTTGAGCGTCATCTCGTAGTCGTGCACCGGCTGGTTTTCCAGGTGCAGGGTGACCTTCTCGCCGTTGAAACGCGTGATCGTGCGTCCTTCAAGCTGCTTGAACAAGTCCTCCTGGTTCTGCGCGACCACCTCGATCAGCTTGTCCTTGAGCGCCTCCTGGTCGGTGAACGACTTGGACTCCCGCACCGCGCTCTCGGCCACCTCCACGTTGCGCCCGCGCTTGCTCGCCACCGAGCGCATCAGGGCGGCGGAGTCATTCTCGACTTTCTTGCCCATCGTGCCCGGAATGTCGCCGCCGCCCGGACCGACGGGGTGCGCCGCGCCGGTGTTGGTGCCCGGCGCCATGGCGGCCACGTCGGCCGATTCCAGGATGAAGAACCCCGCCGACGCCGCCCGCGCTCCGCTGGGCGCCACATAGATGATCACCGGCACCGGCGAGGCCACGATTTGCTGGATGATCTGGCGGGTGGAATCGGACAGGCCGCCGGGCGTGGACAGCCGGATCAGCACCGCGCTGGCATGCTGCGCCTTGGCCGCCTCGATGCCGCGCGTGATGTATTCCAGCGTGATCGGCTGGATAGTGTCGTTGACGTCGAGCCGCAGCACCTCGGCGCCGGAGCAGGGCACGATCATCAACAGCGCGAGAAGCGCAAGCAATGGGTACCGAAAACCATTTCTGATTGTCGATTTCCGATTGCCGATTGACGGACAAACGCTGCTTTGCAATCGGCAATCGACAAGCGGCAATCGGCAGTGCAGGTGTTCTCTCATGGCTTCGTTCCTTGCTTCTCCGCGATCATCCGCTTCAGCGCGATCGCGGCCGCATTGTTCGGCTCCATCGCCAGCACGCGGTCCACGGTTTGTTCCGCCGACTGCCGCTGGTTCGTCTTTAGGTCGAGCCGTGCCAGCACCAGCAGCGCGTCGGTGGAAATCGGCTGCAGATGCAGTGCCGCCTGCGCTTCGGCGCGCGCCGCCGGCTCATTGATGTCCTCCAGCACCCGCGCCAGCCCGAGGTGGGCCGCGGTGCTGGTCGGGTCGAGTTGCACCGCCTCGCGAAATTCGCGTTCCGCCTCCGCCTTGAATCCCTTGCTCTGGTATTCCTCTCCGCGGCTGACGTGGAAGGCTGCGTGAGTGCGCGGATCGGTCTTCGCCAGCCGCAACTCGGCGGCATTCTGCACTTCCAGCGCCAGCTGCTGGAACGAGGTTTCGTCATAGTTGCGCTTGATGCGCTCTATCGGCGCCTTGCCGCGAGGACTGGTGTCGGAGGCGCGGGTCACCCCCGCGGCCGCAACCGTGTCCAGCAGCGCCTTGGCTTCCGTGTCGCCGGGGCGCAACGTCAGGCTCTCGCGCAATTGCCGCGAGGCGCCGGACGCGTCCCCCGCCTTGTACAGTGCAACCCCCAGGTTGAAACGGTAGTCGGCGTCATTGGGATCGGCTTTCACCGCCCTCTGCAGATATTCCATCTCCGTGCGCTTGTTGCCGCGGCGCCCGGCTGCCACCCCAAGATTGTTGTACACCTCGGTCAGCGGCAGCCGCGATGCGACGAACCCGAAGGCCTCTTCCGCCTTCGCGAAATCGCCCATCAAATAGCTGGCGAGCCCAAGGTAGAAGCCGGCCTCGCGCGCCGCCGGATCGCTTCGCGGCACGCGCCCGAACCACGTCGCCGCCTGCTCATAATCCCGCCCGTCGAAATAGGTGCGCCCCAGTTGCAGCATGGCGAGGATGTAATCCGGGCTCAACCGGACCGCCTCGCGCAGGTACTTGATCTTCGCCGGCCGCGAGGTCGCCACCACGCCGCGCATGTAGTTTTCAAACGCGTCCAGGCGGATCGAGGGCGCCGCTGCCAGGTACTGGTTGCGCGCGGGCGCCAGTTCGGGATGCAGCAGCCGCAGCAAATCCCACGCCAGCGCCGTCTGGATTTCGATCAGCTTCACCAGCGCGCCCGATTCTTTTTGTTCGGCCGAGAGGTGCAGCGCCTTCATGTCCAGCAGTTGCGCCCGCGCCGTGAACCTCTGCCCGTCGAAACTGTAATCGCCCAGCACCACGTAGTCGGCGTCCATCTGCTCGGCAATGCGGTACAGCGTCGCGCGCGAGAGATGGATGTTGCCCGGAATTCCGGCGCGGTCGAAGGCATAGTTGCGGTCCTCGCGCGACACGATGTAGAGCAGCGGCGATCCCAACCTCTGCCCCAGCACCTCGGGAAAAGACTCCCCAATCCACTCCAGCCCCGGCGCCTTCGACGTGTTCTCAAACGGCAGCACCAGCAGGGTCTGCGCCGCGGCGCTGGGCGGGCGCATCTGCGCGGCGGCGCTGCCGACGGCCATGCCAAGAAGGATTACGACGAAATATCGCGAAAGGGAACGCAAGACACCCTGATTATAGCCGCTGCACAAACCCGAATTCGGTGACCAGCAACCCTGAATCCGCACAAATCCGGCTGCTCTCGATTTGCCACTCCCGGCGGTCAACCCCGCCCACCCCGCCAAGGTCTAAACACCTGTCAGACACAGTCCCGCACCAACTCGAGGAGACAACATGAGGAAGATCCTGCTTCTGCTAGTAGTGGTTATCTTCGCCGTGGGCATGGCAGTGGCGCAGTCCAGCAGTTCGAACCCATCCAACCCGAACTCGAATGCGGCCAGCAGCGCGCAGACTCCGTCCGCCAGCCAGAGCACCCCCAGCGACCAGACCACCACCACCACTACCACCACCGACCAGGATGCGAACCAGGCGGCGACCAGCGACGAGAACGCTACCGGCACCCACGCCAAGAAGAGCCGCAAGGGTGGCGCCCTGCCGCAAACCGCTTCGCCGCTGCCGTTGATTAGCCTGTTAGGCTTGGGCTCCATTGGCCTCGGCCTTGCCAGCCGTAAGCGCAAGTAGATCGGCCCGGGCTGCGCCGCATTCCCGGCGTCAACCAGCGCCCGGGTCACTGAGGGCGGCCTACATTTCGGACAGATCCAGGGGCGGAAGCCAGGCGGCGACCGCCCCGCTTTGTGTTCCCCGTCGCTAACCGCCTGATCTCCCTGGTTCTCCCCTGAAAACCGGCCGGTTTCGCCCGCCTGGCTCCGTTTTTCTGCCCAAAATGCAGCCCCTCTGGTTCATCTCGCCCTTCCGGTGGTTACCGACGATTGCCCCCTTATTACGTGAGGTATCTGGCCCGACGCCCCCAGCCGCGATTGAATGGCGGCAGACATTGGGGGTGGACGACATGATGAGCGACGAAGAACGCGAGCAGCAGCCCTGCGACGAAGCCCAGAAGTGGCGCGCGCAGATTGAATTGCCCGGCGACATGGTCAACGGTTTCCGCGAGTGGTGGGACTCCGAGGGCTGGTGGAGCTTCCGCGCCTGGCACGAGCGCACCTTCAGCAGCGATTCCGAATGGGAGCAATTCATGCGCCGCCTCCACGGTGAACCGCCTCTGGAAAAACGCACCGCCGTCTGCCCCACCGAACCCAAGCGCGGCTGAGGCTCGTCGCAGTCCCGCCGCCGCGCCCATTCAAAGTTGCTTTCCAATTGACTTACCCCACTGCCTCGGATAAAAGGTAAGTGGGTGCTTACAATGTCGACCTCCCAGGTGAGAATTCCGGCGGAGGAGCGACGTCAGCAGATCCTGGAACTGGCCACCGCACTCTTTGCCCGGCAGGGTTATCAAGGGACTACGACTCGCCAGATCGCCCAGCTCGTGCATGTCAACGAGGCGATCATCTTTCGTCACTTCCCGACGAAGGAAGATCTGTACTGGGCCGTCATCGAGAACCAGATCCAGGTTCGTGGCGGGCGGGCGCGCCTGGAAGCCCGGCTGGCGGCCGGTGGCAGCGATCGCGAACTGCTCACCGCCATCGCCGAGGAGTTGCTTGGCCGCGACGTCACTCTCAGCCGCCTGCTGCTCTACACCGCGCTCGAAAATCACGAGCTGACGCACCGTTTTTTCCGCACCCACGTCGCCCAATACCTGGAGCTGCTGGCCGATTACATTCGCCAGGGCATTGCCGACCGGCGCTTTCGTCAGGTCGACCCCCTGCTGGCGGCGCGCGCCTTCCTCGGCATGATCTGGTATCACTTCCAGATCCAGGAGTTGTTCGGCGGCAAGCGCGTCCAAACCTTCGATCCCCACCACGTCGCCTCCACCCTGGTGGACCTGTGGCTGCATGGGATGGAAAAACATTGAAGATTGCAGATTGAAGATTGCAGAGTGAAGATTACAGGACGAAGACTGAAGTTTAACGAGTGCAGATAGCTAATCGCTAATTGCTAATTGCTAATTGCTATTCTTTTAACGGTTGTCATCCTGAGCGAGGCGTCGCCGCGACGCCGAGTCGAAGGACCCCAGGTTTGTTGGTCGTGATCATGCTGCGTGAAGGCGTTTCATCTCATGAATTTTTTGCCAAATAGAACTGCTCTAATCGCCGCGATGGCAACTCTTCTTTTTTTCGCCGCCGCCTGCTCCAAAACCAAGGCTGGCCCGCCGGCAGACTCCGCCGCTCCCGTCGTGGTTGCCCCGGCCATCCAGCGTGACATTCCGTTCGACGTCAAGGCCGTGGGCACCGTGGAGGCCTACTCCAACGTGCAGGTCAAGTCCATGATCGCCGGCGAGATCACCCAGCAGGCCTTCACCGAGGGTCAGGACGTGCGCAAAGGCGCCCTCCTGTTTGTCATTGATCCGCGGCCCTACCAGGCGGCGCTGGCGCAGGCCCAGGGCAACCTGGCTCGCGACCTCGCGAACGAGGCCAATGCGCGCGCCCAGGCCACCCGTTACGCCGCGCTCTTCAAGGAGGGCGTGGTCTCTCGCGAGCAGTACGACCAGATCACCACCGCGGCCGATGCCCTGAAACAGGCCGTGGAAGCCGATCGCGCGGCGGTCGAGACCGCCAAGGTCAACCTCACCTACACCACCATCAATTCGCCGCTCGATGGCCGCACCGGCAATGTCATGGTGCATCAGGGCAACGTGGTCAAGGCCAACGACATTACCATCCTCACCATCAACCAGGTGCAGCCCATTTACGCTACCTTTGCCGTCCCGGAGATGTATTTGCCGGAGATCAAGCGGGCGCAGGCCAGCCGCAAGCTGCAGGTCATCGTGCACGTGCCCAACGAGCCCAAGCCGGCCGAAGGCGTACTCACCTTCATCGACAACACCGTCGACTCCGCTACCGGCACCATCAAGCTGAAGGCCACCTTCGCCAACCAGGACCGCCGTTTGTGGCCGGGGCAGTTTGCCGACGTCAGCCTCACCTTGAGTACCGACAAGAATGCCGTGCTCATTCCCAGCGCGGCGGTGCAGACCGGACAGAACGGGCAATACGTCTTCGTCGTCACGCCCGACCACACCGCCGAATTGCGCAACGTGACGGTATCGCGCGTGGTGGGCAGCGATTCCGTCATTACCTCCGGCGTGCACGCCGGCGAGCAGGTGGTCACGGACGGCCAGGTGCGCCTGACACCCGGAAGGAAAGTGGCCTTATCCAAGCCGGCCAATGCCGCCAGCAACACCGAAGTTGAGGCGCTTAGCGGGCGTGAGCCCGCGGATGCGGGCGTGAGCCCGCTGCCGAAATCCCGAGCGCAGCGCGGGACCTCACCGCCTGCAGGCGCACAGAGCAAACGGCAGGGAAGCGGACTGTGAGCATCGCGGAACTTTTTATCCGGCGTCCCGTCATGACCACCCTGGTCATGCTGGCCATTCTTCTGTTTGGCATCATGGGCTATCGCTCCCTGCCGGTCAGCGACCTGCCCAACGTCGATTTTCCCACCATCCAGGTGCAGGTCGCGCTGCCCGGCGCCAGCCCGGAAACCATGGCCTCCGCCGTCGCCATGCCCTTGGAGAAGCAGTTCTCCACCATTGCCGGCCTCGACCAGATGACCTCCACCAACATGCTGGGTTCCACCCAGATCACCCTGCAATTCAGCCTGGGCCGCACCATCGACGCGGCCGCGCAGGATGTGCAGGCCATGATCGCCAAGGCTGGACGCGACCTCCCCCAGGACCTGCCCGCCCCGCCCACCTATCAGAAGGTCAATCCCGCCGACCAGCCGGTGCTTTACCTTGCGGTTAGCTCGCCCACCCTCCGCCTCTCCGACGTTGACGAGTACGCCGAGACCTTGCTGGCGCAGCGCATCTCCATGGTCAGCGGCGTGGCGCAGGTCTTCGTCTACGGCGCCCAAAAGTACGCCGTGCGCGTGCAACTCGATCCCAAGAAGCTGGCGGCGCACCAGATCGGCATCGACGAAGTCAACATGGCGGTGCAGAACGGCAACGTCAACCTGCCCACCGGAACGCTCTGGGGCAACCGCCAGGCGTTTACCGTGCAGGCCAACGGCCAGCTCACTAACGCCGACCAGTACCGCCCGCTCATTGTCGCCTACCGCAACGGCAACCCGGTGCGCCTCGGCGAACTGGGCAACGTCTTCGACAGCGTCGAGAACGACAAGACCGCAAGCTGGTACGCCGGGCCGGAGCACAACCTGAACCGCGCCATCGTGCTCGCCATCCAGAAGCAGCCCGGCACCAACACGGTGGAGGTGGTCGATTCGATTCGCGCGCTCATGCCCTCGTTCCGCGCGCAAATTCCCGCCTCGGTTTCCCTCGATACGCTCTACGACCGCTCCAAGACTATTCGCGCCTCCGTCGATGACGTGAAGTTCACTCTCTTCCTGGCCCTCGGCCTGGTCATCCTGGTCATCTTCCTCTTCCTGCGAAATTTGTCGGCGACCCTCATTCCCAGCCTGGCGCTGCCCTTCTCCCTGGTGGGAACTTTCGCCGTGATGTACGCGCTCAACTATTCGCTCGACAACTTATCGCTCATGGCGCTGACGCTCTCGGTGGGCTTCGTCGTCGACGACGCCATCGTCATGCTGGAAAACATCGTGCGCCATATGGAGCAGGGCGAAAAGCCCATGCAGGCCGCCTTCCGCGGCTCGCGCGAAATCGGCTTCACCATCGTCTCCATGACCCTCTCGCTGGCCGCCGTGTTCATCCCGGTGCTGTTCATGGGCGGCATCGTGGGGCGCCTGCTGCACGAATTTGCGGTCACCATCGGCGCTGCCATTTTGGTGTCGGGCGTCGTGTCGCTCAGCCTCACTCCCATGCTGTGCAGCCGCCTGCTGCGGCCCTACGCCGAGGTCAAGCACGGCAAGGTGTACATGCTCTCGGAGCGGTTCTTCGACGGCATGCTGCACGTCTATGATAAGACCTTGCAGGTGGTGCTGCGCCACAAGCTCTCCGTCATGGTGGTCTCGGCCATCGTGCTGGTCGCCACCGGATACCTGTTCGTCACCATTCCCAAGGGCTTCCTCTCCAGTGAAGACCAGGGACAGATCTACGTCTTCACCGAGGCTTCGCAGGGCATCTCGTTTGAGGACATGAAGGCACACGAGGTGGCGGTGGCGCGCACCCTGCTCGATTCCCCCGACGGCCGCTACATCAACACCTTGTTCTCCGCCGTGCCCCGCGGCGCCAGCAATCAGGGCTTCATGGTGGCGCGCTTCGTGCCCCTGGGCGAGCGCCCGGGCATTAACGAGATCATGCAGCGCTGGCGCCCGCTGCTGGCCAAGGTTCCCGGAATTCAGAGCTTCCTGCAGAACCCGCCGCTCATCCGCATCGGCGGCCAGCTCACCAAGAGCCAGTACCAGTACACCCTGCAGAGCCCCGACCCCAATGATTTGTACGCCGCTGCGCCCAAGCTGGAAGCCGAGCTGCGCAAGAGCCCCATCCTGCAGGACGTCACCAGCGATCTGCTGGTCAAGAACCCGCAGGTCAATATCGAAATCGATCGCGACAAAGCGGCCAAGCTCGGAGTCACCGCCACCCAGGTGGAGGACGCGCTCTACACCGCCTACAGCTCGCGCCAGATTTCCACCATCTACGCCCCCAACAACGCCTATCGGGTGGTCATGGAACTGCAGCCGCAGTACCAGGCCGATCCCTCGGCGCTGGCCCTGCTCTACATCCGCAACAAGGATGGGAAACTGGTGCCGCTCTATACCCTGGCCAAGATCACCCGCAACCTCGGGCCGATGGCCATCAATCACCTCGGCCAGTTGCCGGCGGTCACCATCTCCTTCGACACCAAGCCGGGTGTTGCCCTGGGCGATGCCGTCAACGAGATCAATCGCGTCTCCCGCCGCGTGCTGCCCCTCAGCATCACCACCAGCTTCCAGGGCGCGGCCCAGGCCTTCGAGTCTTCCTTCAAGGGCATGGGCATCCTGCTCATCATGGCCGTCCTGGTCATTTACATCGTGCTGGGCATTCTGTACGAGAGCTTCATCCATCCCATCACCATTTTGTCGGGACTGCCCGCCGCCGGCGTGGGCGCGCTGCTCACCCTCAAGCTCTTCCACCTCGATCTGAATTTATATGGCTTCGTCGGCATCATCATGCTGGTCGGCATCGTGAAGAAAAATGCCATCATGATGATCGATTTTGCGCTCGACGCGCAGCGCAACTCCGGCAAGACCGCCGCCGACGCCATCTATTACGGCTGCCTGGTGCGCTTCCGCCCCATCATGATGACCACCATGGCGGCGCTGATGGGCACCTTGCCCATCGCCGCCGGCATCGGCGCCGGCTCCGAGTCCCGCCGCCCGCTCGGCCTCGCCGTGGTCGGCGGCCTGGTCTTCTCGCAGATGCTCACCCTCTACATCACGCCTGTCTTCTACATCTATCTCGACCGCGCCCAGCAGTGGTCGCGCAAGCGCTTCAAGAAACCCGAGTCCGAGCCCGAAGAAGCCGCCCACGAAGCCGTCACCGCCGACTGAAGCTTCAGCTCTCAGCTGTCAGCTGTCAGCTACCAGCTCCCACCTTTCATTGTTGGTAGGCTCCGCGCCGCGAGTCCGATCCGGCTGACTGAAACTGACAGCTGAAAACTGACAGCCGAAAGCTGATAGCTGATAGCTGAAAGCTGTTCTCCGTGTCATCCTGAGCGAGGGCGCATGCCCGAGTCGAAGGACCCCGCGTTCGCCCGCAGCCCCCCAACCCTTAACAGGCGTTTCAATAACTGAAACCGGCATTGCTGTGTCACCGCCGCCCGTGCCCTTGAAAGGAATGTGGCGCGGGCGCCCTCGCCCGCGAACCCGAATTCCCGCCAGCTGACAGCTGACAGCTCTCAAATTGGTAGGCCCCGGCGCCTCGCCGGGGCTGCCTTGTCCATGCACGAAAATCGCGCCTTCGCCCGCGAATCCTCGAAGCCGACAGCTTTGTAAAATCTTTGCGCCCGCGTTGCTCCCGCTACTTACGCTCCCTATAATCATTCCCACGTCGTAGGACCTCAGCCCACATCCTCAACTCCAACCTGCAACCGAGGAGGATTCATGAGCACACCCGCGAAGAAACCAATTCCCGACGGTCTCCACACCGTCACTCCGCACCTGATCATCAAGGGCGCCGCCAATGCCATCGAGTTCTACAAGAAGGCCTTGGGCGCGCAGGAACTGTCGCGCATGACTGGCCCGGGTGGAATGATCGGCCATGCCGAGTTGAAGATCGGCGACTCCGTGATCTTCCTGGCCGACGAATTTCCCGGCGTCGGCAACTGTCCCAAGTCGCCGCAGACCCTCGGCGCTTGCACCTCCACCCTCAACCTCTACGTGCCCGACGTCGACGCCAGCTTCAAGCAGGCCCTCTCCGCCGGCGGCAAGGAAACCATGCCGGTGCAGGACATGTTCTGGGGCGATCGCTATGGCACCTTCACCGATCCCTTCGGACACACCTGGGGCATCGCGACCCACAAAGAGGACCTCAGCAAGCAGGAAATCGAAGAGCGCGCCAAGGCCTTCTGGGCCAGCATGCAGGCACAGCGAAAGACGGCTTAGCTTCATCGGCCAACAATCTGGAACCGAAGGGCGGCCCATCGGGTCGCCCTTTTTGCGGCTCCTGTTCGTGCCGCAACCGTGACCGAAAACCGCTTTCGGACCGAATCGCTATTTCGGGAAATCGCGCCTTGTGAGTAACCGAAGTAATGGCTGCAAATCGCCGCCCGTGGGAGTAAGCTAGTCTCGGTCGGGGCGCCTGTCCTGCAGCCAGGGATCGAGCTTCCCATGAGCACCGCATTCCAGCGCGATTGTCTCAGTTGCGCCATCTCCTTCAATCCTTGTGTGTTTTGTGGTCCGCTGCTGCGGGTCCCGGCCTTGCTTTCGGCTGCCAGCTACGTGTGTGAACTCCCGTCTCAAGAGGTGATTGCCATGCGCGAGCAGCGCAGGAAAATTCTGATTGTCGACAGTGATGAATCCGTATTGATCGCTCTGCAACGAGTCATGGAGGAAGAAGGATTTGAAACCGCCATCGCGTGGGAACTGGACGAAGCTCTCAAACTGATGGACGCCACCCAATTCGATATTCTGCTGGTGGGCGATCATCCCCCGGACCTGAACTGCGAGCGCCTGTTGAAGATGCTGCGCAAAGGCCAGTCCTGGACGCCCTGCGTGGTCATGCACTCCACCGCGCGCCATCCGTTCTCCGAACAATACCTGCAATACCTGGGCGCGCATGGCGTTGCCTGCAAGTGGAATGACAAGGAGGTGCTGGAAGAGGTCAAAAAGTGTCTGGCTGACCAACACGTCGCGGCTTGAAAACAGTGGTTAGTGGCTAGCGGCTGGTAGCTAGTGGCTGCGCGCAAAATTTCGGATCAAGAACTTAAATTTTGTTCAACACATTCGGCTCAAAAAATCAGGGCACGCATTCTCAGCGTGCCCTCTGTTCTTTCTGACTCCTGACTCCTGACCACTGTTTCCTAGTTTCGCGGCGCCGTGGCGCGCGCGCTGTTCCGCTCCGCGATGGTGTGGCGCGCATTGTCCGCCAGTTCTTTTGCCTTGGGCAGCAGCTCCAGGCCTTTCTGCACCAGCGGATCGGCTTCGGCGCGCACCTTCAGCCCCTCGATCTGTCCGAACTCGTCGATGAACAGTTCGCTCTTGATGTTGGCGCGGATCCAGTCGTTCACCCCGGCCAGGTCGGCTTCCGTCCAGGGGATTTTCTGGTCGTTCAGAAAGTTGCGGAATTCCAGCAGCATCGCGTCATCCACTTCCATCGTCTTCGGAATCTGCCGGTTGATCAGGTAGTGCTTGGCGAAATTGAAGAACGCGTAGTGCTGCAGCAGCGTGTCCTGGAAGTGGTTGGTCTTGATCGCCGGGACCTTCACGTCGGGCGTAATGCCGCCGCCGCCGTACACCGGGCGTCCGCTGTCGGTCATCTTCACTTCCCGGCTGGCGGTGTTGGCGGTGCCGTTCTCGCCGTTTTCGCGGTTGTAATAATAGTCATACAGCGAGACGCTGCTGTAATCGCGCTGGATCAACCGCCCGCTCGGGGTGTAGTACTTGGCCGTGGTCAGCGCCAGGCCGGTATTTTCCGACAACGGATAGACGGTCTGCACCAGGCCCTTGCCAAACGTATTCTCGCCCACCACCAGCCCGCGGTCGTGGTCCTGGATGGCGCCGGCGACAATCTCCGCCGCCGAGGCCGTGCCCCGGTTCACCAGCACCACGATCGGGTAGTTGCGTCCACCGTTGCCGTGGCTGGCGCGATACACCTTCTCCGGCGACGAGCGCCCGCGGTGTGACACGATCACCGCTCCCTTGGACAGGAACTTGTCGGCCACGCCCACGCCCTCGCTCAGTAACCCGCCCGGGTTCTGGCGCAGGTCGAGGATCAGCCCCTTCAGCTCGCCGAACTGGTCGAGAGCGTCCTGCACTTCTTTCTCCGTGGTCTCCTGGAAACCGGTGACGTGCAGGTATCCCACCCCCGGCCGGATCAGGAAATGCAAATCCACGCTGTAGCGCGGAATCTCGTCGCGGGTGACGGTAAACTCCATCGGCTTGGGCGCGCCTTCGCGCAGGATGGTGATGCGCACCTGCGTGCCCTTGGGCCCCTTCAGCAGGTCGGCCACTTCGCTGGTGCTCAGGTTGTCGCACGGCTTGCCGTCGACGGCGGCGATCACGTCGCCCGGATGAATGCCGACCTTGTACGCCGGCGTGCCCACGAAGGGCATCAGCACGATCACTTTGTTGTTGCGCGGCCCCACCGACATGCCGACGCCGTAATACTTGCCGCGCTGCTCCTCGCGCAGCAGCGAGTACGACTTCGGATCGAAGAAATTGGAGTGCGGATCCAGCACCCGCAGCATGCCCGGGATGGCGCCGTTGAAGATCGCCTTGTCGGCGTTCACCGGTTCGGCATAGTTCTGCTCCACCACGTCGAACACCTGGGAGAACGAGCGCAGGCTGTCGCGCACATCGCTGTCGGAGCTCGGTTGCGTACTGTTGATGCGCTGGCCAAACAACGCTCCCAGGAAACCACACACCAGGATGACCAGGACAATGAGCAGAATGGAGCGGCGAGCGCCACGCAGCATGATGATCGAAATCCTTCCGGCGCGACGGTGCGACTGGGTGGTGTGGCTCGGGTCGCCGACCCGAGGACATCTCGTCTTGTCCTCACCGTGAGCTGCTGGCAGTATAACATGACTTTTTTGAGCAGTTTGCAGCCCTTTGTCCCAGTTGGAACATCACCAAAGTACTAGATTTTGGGGCGCAACTCGCAGGGGCTTCCGGCTCCTGGCGCAGCCCGGCTTGTGCAGCTTGGCTCGTGCAGCTTGGCTCGTGTAGCCCCGGCCGCACCCCGGCCGGGGGGAATGGACAGGGCAGGCTCTCCAAGCCTGCCCTGTCGAGTCAGCATCATTTGCCCACCAGCATCCTAGCTTTTCTTCAGCGGATGCTTGCCCATCAGCGGCGCGTGACAGCCGCCGCAGTTCATCTTGGTGCGCATGTTCTCCAGGGCGCCGCCCTTTTCATGGCACACCATGCAGTTCTGCGTCTCCTTGGGCAGGGCCAGAGTCACCAGCTTGCCCGCGGCCTGGTCGTTGAGCAGGGTCACGGCGTGCCGCGCCACTGAGGCGGTCAGGGTGCCGCAGCGTTCCGCGCGCTCTTTCGAGTAGGCACGCTTGTTGGAGACCTTGCACCATTCCACGATCGACTGGTGGCACAGCGGCACCTTGGCCACGGAGCGCACTTCCGGGAACTTCGCGCCTTTGGGATAGAAATTCGGAAGCGCTTCGCTCTCGTACCAGGTGAACAGCGTGTCAATCAGGGGCTCGGGCTTGGGAGAGAAGAGCTGCAACGCGGCGGCCGCGCCGTTGAGCGCGCCGCAGGAGGTCCCCCAACCGTTGATGCCGCCGGCGCCATAGGCGAGCATGTCGTAAGGAAAGTCCTTGTAGGGCGACCCGAGTTCTTCGGCAATCGGTTCGACGATGGCTACGAAGGCGCCGTACATGCAATGGTGTTTGTTGTAGCCGTCGAAGGCGCGCTGGGCCGTGACATCGGGGTCAAGCGTTTTGTACGGCCAGGGAAGTTTATGGCCTTCCGCCGGCTTGGCTGCTGGAGTTGCGGCTTGTTGTGCCCGCAGCAGGGTCCCAGCGCTACCGGCAGCCGCAACTCCACCCAGCAGGACAACGACTTCGCGGCGATTCAAGGACTTTTTCATTAGGACGCTCCGGTGAGGATCGCTCCTCGATCTATGAATCAGGTTTATATGAATCAAGTTTCTGATTGTGCAATGGCAACCGCCCTGGGCACGGAGGCGAACTGCCGCGCGGCATGTAACAAGCCCGCTGCCCATTCCGGTGTGGCAAGCGCATGAAGATGCGTGTAGCCAGCCCAAACATTATTAAAAATCACGCCGTCTCGAGCTTTTCCGATCCCGGACCCGCGGCGCACTTCGCACGCGGTTTCCAGGCGGCCATCCACCAGCTCAATCCTGGAGTAGTGAAACTCGTGGCCGCGGAGGGTCAAGCCGGCAGGGAAGTAGGGATTGGAGCGGTCCACGGCCAATTCAACATATCCGTGTCCCTGCGCGCTGGCGTAGACGTGGGCATCGAACGGAAACACGCCGGCCATGGGGTACCTGGTCCCCTGCCAGACGATGGCGCGGGCCAGCACCATCAGCCCACCGCACTCGGCATAGATGGGCAATCCGTTCTGCGCCGCGGCGTAGAGCGAGCACAACATGCCGCTGTTGGCCGAGAGCGCAGCCGCGTGCACCTCCGGGAAACCTCCACCGATGTAGAGCGCGGAGAGATCGCCGGGCAGGGCCGGATCGGCGAGCGGCGAAATCGCCACCAGCTCGGCGCCGGAGCGCTCCAATTGTTCCAGGTTCTCAGCGTAGTAAAAGCTGAACGCCGAATCTTTGAAGTAGCCGATTTTCAGGCCGCTCCCGTCGGGGAGAGCAGGGCCGGGCTCGATGGCGGCGCTGAGCGGGCCGGTGCTGTTGGCGATGCCTTGGATGGCATCCAGATCGAGCGCCGGCACCACCTGGCTCAGCAGGGTGCGCTCCAGCGCGTCGTGCTCTTCATGTTCCTGCGGAGTGACGAGACCGAGATGGCGCTCCGGAACCAGCTCCGAGATGTCCAGCCTGGGCACAGCCCCGACGACCGGAATGTCGCACACCGAGGCAATCGATTCGCGCACGATGCGCTCGTGACGCCGCCCGTTGACGTAGTTGAGCACGATGCCGGCAAGGTTCAGCTCGGGATCGAGCTGTTGCGCGCCCAGCACGAAGGCGGCCGCGGTCCGCGTGATCTTGGTGACATTCAGCACCAGCAGCACGGGCGCGCCCAGCGCCTTGGCGAGCGCGGCGCTGCTGTGGGTGCCCGCCACGTCCATGCCGTCGAACAGCCCGCGGTTGCCTTCCACCAGGTTCAAGCCATCGCTCACCGCATTGCGCTGGAAGGAACCAGCAGCCGCCGGGAACCCCATCAGATAGCTGTCGAGATTTCGCGCCGGAGTGCCCGCCGCCCAACTGAGCCAGGCGGCGTCAATGTAGTCCGGGCCCTTCTTGAAGGCGCGGACCTGGCGGCCGAGACGTCGCGCGGCCAGCAACAGAGCCAGCGAGACCACCGTCTTTCCACTGCCGCCGCCAAGCGCGGCAACCACCACGCGGGGTAAGGGAGAATCCATCGCAAGCCCCCTAGGCGCTCGGCACTTCTTCCTTCACCGGCAGCTGAATGTAGGAGCCGCCGAGATAGCTGTAAATGCAGCGGCCGGAATCGATCAAAATCCGGATGGCCTGCTTGCACAGTTCCTTGTTGCAGGACTGTTCCCCGAATTTCGCGATCATGGCCTTGGTCAGGTCGCCGGCCTTGAGATTTTTCTTTCCGGCACACTCGACGACCAGGGCGTACATCGCTTCTGCAATTTGTTCCACGGTTACGTTTTCCGGCATAACTCCTCCTGGGTCTAATCCGCGGCCAAAGCCGCGACGGTTGTGTTCTGCAATGCAGGACGGTGCGCCAGGATCAGGCGGTCGTCGCCGAGCAGCGGCTTGGATTCGCAGGCTTCAAATCCCGCCCGCTGCAGCGAAGCTGCCAGCCGGTCCAGCGACCAGTTGTGCGCGTTGCCGTCGGCGACCTGCCGCGCCAGGTTCCGCAAAGCGTCCTGCGGCGTGGGCTGCACACCGATGGGCAACAGCGCATCCTGCACCAGCAGCAGTCCGTCCGGTTGCACGCAGACTTGCGATAACAAACGTTGAAGTTCGGCGGTGCCGCACCACTCCAGCACCCCGGAGATGATCACGGTCCCGACCTCCGCGCGGAGGGCGGCATCCTGGCCGCCGAACGGGTTCCAGCCGTGCACCGCAAGCGCCGGCCAGCGCAGCGCAAAGGCCCGGCGATAGGCCGCGTATCCAAATCCAACCACCAGCACCGGGGCCGGCGGACAAGTACCGAGGCCTTCGACCACCCGGGACGCGGCCGCGGCGGCCAGGCATTCGGCAGCCTCGGCGCGCAGCGCGGAATTGCGCGCGACGAACCCGGTCTGCTTGCCGAAACGGGCAAAGTCGGAGAGCGCCTCCCAATTGCAGAATTGCTGCGCCTGGTAGAGCAGCGCGGCGCGCAGGCTCTGCGGCGAATCGGCGCGCAGGTATTGCGAAGCGAGTTCCAGGTTGCGATAGCCGTCAGGACGGGACTCCAGCAGGCGCAGCGCAACCAGGGTGTTCAGGATTTCGCTGAGCGCTTCCGAATCCCATTGCAGCGCGTGCGCGATGTCGCACACCGGCTTGGGCTCGTCCAGGAAATCGAAGAGCTGGTTCTCCAGCGCCCATCCCATCACCTGCGCTCCAAAACCGGCACTGGCCAGGCGGAAGACTTCGTCAGGCAGCGGGCCCAGGGTGGTGGCGGCTGCGCGCGCCCGCGCCAGGTCCCGCTGCGAACTCTTGAGCTTCTCCCGCAAACGGACCACTTCACCGACCACCAGCGTGGCCGGGGCCTTCACGGCGGCGTGGCGGCTCTCCTCGGCTATGGTCGCCAGGGTAGCGACCACTGTTGCTTCGTCGTGCCAGAACGCCATCTGCACCATGGCCGCCGGGGTCTGGGGGTCGCGGCCGGCGGCGATCAGGTGGCCGGCGATCTTGTCCACGTTGTGAACGCCCATGAGAAACACCAGCGTGTCCAGCCGCGCCAGCGCGCTCCAGTCGATGCGCGACTCCGTGCCGTCGGCGTTGTGGCCGGTGACAATGGCCACCGAGGACGCGGCGTCACGATGCGTGACCGCGATGCCGGCGCTCAGCGGCGCCGACAACGCCGAGCACACCCCGGGAATCACTTCGAAGGGAATTCCGTGGTCGGCCAGGTACTCGGCCTCTTCGCCGCCGCGCCCGAACAGAAAAGGATCGCCGCCCTTGAGCCGGATCACGACTTTGCCTTCGCGCGCTTTGCGCATCAGCAACTCGTTCACTTCATCCTGGCGCGAGTCGTGCTTCCCGACGGGCTTGCCCATGTAAATGCGCTCCGCCGAGGAGCGCGTCAGGGCCAGCACTTCCTCCTGAATCAGGCGGTCATAGACGATCACGTCGCCGGTCTTGATCAGTTCGGCGGCCTTGATGGTCAGCAGCTCCGGATGACCCGGACCGGCGCCGACCAGATAGACTTTTCCCGGCTGCGGCATGCTTACCTTGCCTCACGTATCGACACCGTGATCTTGTAGAACACGGTGATCAGCAGTGCTCCGATCGCCCAGACGCCGAGCACGATGGCGAACTCCGGGGCGGTCGGCGAATATCGAGTCACCGATCCCAGCGGCGAAGGAACAAAGCCGCCCACGATCAGTCCCAGTCCTTTTTCAATCCACAGGGAAACGAAGACCAGCAGGGAAGCGGCCGCCAGCAGCCTCTCGTTGTTTCGCAGCCTGGGAACCAGCAGCAACACCAGCGCGATGACCCCCGCGATGGCCGAGATCCACATCCAGGGCGCCAGGTGGTAATCGCCGTCCAGTCCGACGTACAAGTACCGGAAGTGTTCCATCTCCTCGGGAATGTGGCTGTAGAACACGGTGAACAACTCGAGGAGAACGAAGAAAACGCTCACCGACATGGCATAGGCGACAATCACGCCCAGCTTGCGGATGGCTTCGGTGCCGGCGTCGAACGAGGTCAGCCGGCGCAACAGCAGGCACAGCAGGATGAGCAGCGCCGGCCCGGAAGCAAACGCCGACGCCAGGAACCGCGGCGCCAGGATGGCGGTCAGCCAGAAGGTGCGCCCCGGCAAGCCACTGTAGAGAAATGCCGTGACGGTGTGGATCGACACCGCCCACGGGATGGATAGAAGAATGACCGGTTTGATCCAGCGCGGCGCGGGCACGGCATTGCGCTCGGAGCTGAGCATAACCGCGGAAATCACGGCGTTCAGCAGCAGGTAGCCGCCGAGCGAGACCATGTCCCAGAACATGATGGAGTGCGGCGTCGGATAACGCAGCACGTTCAGCACCCGGGCCGGTTGGCCCATGTCCACGAAGATGAACAGCATGCACATGGTGACGGCGGAGACGGCGAGGAACTCGCCGAGAATCGTGATCTTGTGGAATGCCTTGATGTCGTGCAGGTAGCAGGGCAGGACCACCATGACGGCCGAGGCCGCCACGCCGACAAAGAACGTGAACTGCGCGATGTAGAGCCCCCAGGTGACATCGCGGTTCAGGCCGGTGATGGCCAGTCCTACGCGCAACTGGCGAAGATAGCAGGCCCCGCCCACCGCGATCAGCAGCAGCAGGAACGCCAGCCAGCCCCAGTACTTGCGGCTGCCCACCATCGCTTTTTCCACCATGAACATAGCGCTCAAACCAAATAAAAAATCGAGGGCCCGGTGCCCAGCTCCGGCGCGCGCTGCACGGCGTAGCGCGTGCGCAACAGTTGGCGCACAGCAGACTGCTCGTCGTTCAGGTCGCCGAACACGATGGCCTTCTGGCGGCACGCCTCGACGCAGGCCGGCGCGCGTCCCACGGCCAGTCGTTCCTCGCAGAAATTGCACTTTTCCACCACGCCCTTGGTGCGCGTGGGGAACTCCGATGTCAGGTTGTGAATGTAGGGCCGGGGATCGGACCAATTGAAGCTGCGCGATCCGTAGGGGCATGCCGCCATGCAATAGCGGCAGCCGATGCAGCGATGCCAATCCATCATGACCACGCCGTCTTCGCGTTTCCAGGTAGCCTCGGTTGGGCAAACCCGAACGCAGGCGGGCTGGGCGCAGTGGTTGCACAGGATGGGAAGCACGTGGCCTTCGTAGGCGCGCCGGGTGTAATCGGTCTGCTGGAAGGGGAATACTTTTTCGTAGCGCTCCTTCCACACCCACTTCACCTCCCGCGCCGGATCGGGGATTTCGGGGATGTTATGCGCCGAGCGGCAGGCGTTCAGGCAGTCGTCGCAGTCGTGGTCCGCGCGGCACTTCTGGAAATCGATCACCATGCCCCAGCGCTTGCCCGGGGTGGAAGCCTTCGCGGAATCAGCCGCGCCGCCAATGGCCTGCACCGCTTTGGCAGCGCCCGCGCCGGCAGCCGCCAATCCGGCAACCCGAAGGAACTGCTTGCGGGTGATCTTCACGGCGTCCTCCGTGCCATCGAGGTCGGGTCGACGTGGCAATCCCAGCAGTACGGGCCGGAAACCGCGGTGTAGGTGTGGCAGCGATCGCAGAATTCGGCTTTGCTGGTGTGGCACTCGCCCAGGCAGGTGGCGCTGAGGTTCACGCGATATTTCTTGCCGTCGTAGGAATTGAAATCCAGGCGGTGCTCGCGGACCGCGCCCTCGCGCCAGTCGGTCAGCAGCTTCATGTGCGAGGCGCGCATGAAAGCCACCGGCGCCACGCATTCTTTCGCTTGCTGCGGCAGCTTGAGCTGCGGGCCGGCGGCGGTCGTCTTGGCGTATACCCCGTGCCATACCGGGTAGGTGACGAGCGCAACGAACAGGACCAGGCCGAGAGCGATGAGCATGCGATCACGCATGGACCACCTCCGCCGCTTCGGCCGCCAGCGGTTCTCCTCGCAGGTCGGTGGCGCGCTCTTTTTCCCCGCGCATCACTAGCGCGTTGCCCACCAACTCGTGCACGCCTCCGACCTGCACGCCCGGCACCCAGTAATCCATCAGGGTGGGCAAGGTGGCCTTGTCGATGGCGCAGATGCAGGCCAGCAGGTTGACGCCGTGTTTTTCGTGCACGTACTTGACGGCGTTGGCGCGCGGAAAACCGCCGCGCAGCCGCATTTCCAGGTTCTCGTCGGTGCCCAGCCCGGCGCCGCTGCCGCAGCAGAATGTCTGCTCGCGAATCGTGTTTTCCGGCATTTCATGGAAGCGGTTGCAGGTCTGGCGCAGGATGTAGCGCGGCTCTTCCAGCAGGCCCATGCCGCGCGCCGGATTGCAGGAATCGTGGTAGGTCA
The DNA here is from genome assembly GCA_963797035.1 of Terriglobia bacterium. Lineage (GTDB taxonomy): Bacteria > Acidobacteriota > Terriglobia > Terriglobales > Acidobacteriaceae > JAIQGF01. The sequence goes on along the minus strand of CAWCOC010000010.1, from coordinate 306,271 downwards.
CGTTCCAGCGGTCGTTGCGCGAGGGGTCCAGCCGCAGCTTGCCCTGGTGGATCAGGTCGGCGGTGAACTCGCAGATGTGCACCATGCGGGTGGAGCGCGCATGCTCGAACTTGGTTCCGGTGATCGGCGAAACCGGTTCTTCCAGGAAATCGGCGGGGCCGTTCATGGTGTCCATGTATTGGTGCAGCACGCGCCACATGTGGCCGCACTCCCCACCCAGGATCCACTTCACCCCCAGCCGCCGCGCTTCTTCGTATACCTTGGCGTTCAGCCGCTTCATCATCTCCTGCGAGCTGAACAGCCCGAAGTTGCCGCCCTCGGAGGCGAAGGCGCTGAAGGTGAAATCCAGGCCGATTTCGTGGAACAGCATCATGTAGCCGAGCAGGGTGAAGTAGTGGGGCTCGCCGAAGTAATCGGCCGACGGCATAATGAACAGGATTTCCGCGCCTTTGCGATTGATGGGCACTTCGACGCGAATGCCGGTGATCTCTTCCAGTTCGTCGGCGGCGAATTCCAGGCTGTCCTTGAAGCCGTGCGGCTGGATGCCGAGGTGATTGCCCGTGCGGAAGCAGTTGGCCGCCGGTTCCAGCACCCAATTGGTATTGCAGCCGATCAGGTTCAGCAGCTCGCGGCCCATCATGGTGATCTCGGCCGTGTCGATGCCGTACGGGCAATACACCGAGCAGCGCCGGCACTCGGTGCACTGGTAAAAGTAAAAATACCACTCCTTGACGACCTCCTCGGTCAGCTCGCGCCCGCCGGCGAGCGTGCCAAAAATGCGGCCGGTAAGAGTGAAGTAACGGCGGTAGATGGAGCGCATCAGTTCGGCCCGCACTACCGGCATGTTCTTGGGATCGCTGGACCCGATGAAGAAATGGCACTTGTCGGCACAGGCGCCGCAACGCACGCAGATGTCCATGAACAACCGGAACGAGCGGTACTTCTTCAGCCGCTCCTTCATGCCCTCGAGCAGGATCTGCTGCCAGCCCTCGGGCAGCTTCCAATCGGCATCGAATGGCTGCCAGTCGCGAGCATTCGGCAGACCGAGAGCGCGAACGTTCTTGGCCGCGGCGCTATAACAGAAGAAGCCCTTGCGGAACTCCACCGCCGGGTTCTTCCAGTCGCCGTCCGGCTTTTTCGCCTCAATCCGCAGAAGCGGTTCTGACATGGTCGGCCTCGAGGGGAATTTCTGCTGCTACCAGCTTGTCCCGGAACTCCTCCTCCCACTCCGCGTAGGTGTGGGTCTTCACCGGGTAATTCCACGGGTTGATGTGCCGCTGGGCACGGTTGTTATTGGCCAGGTTGCGCGTCGGGCTCAGAAACACTCCGCCCATGTGCATCAGCTTGCTGAAAGGGAAGTACGCCGCCAGCAGGCTGATCAGCGCCAGGTGGATCAGGAACATGGACCCCAGCGCCGCCGGGCGCACCGGATGCAACGTCGCCATGCCGAGCGCGAACTGCTTCACCGACACCACGTCCACCCGGGTCGCGTAGCGCATCAGCAGCCCGGAGACTCCAATGCCGGCCAGCAACAGCAGCGCGAAGTAATCGCTGAACTGGGAAATGTAGCGGACCATGGGGTCGCGAAACCGGCGCCACAATAGGTAGGCAAGGGCACAGGCAAACACAACGTCGGAGAGATAAACGGGCGGCGCTCCGAGCTGAAAGAATCCGTCCACCCGCTCCACCAGCAGCAGCGCCGCCGGAACCGGTTCCACCAGCAGCCGCAGGTGGCGGATGAGGATGACCAGCAGCGACCAGTGAAATGCCAGCGCCGCCAGCCACAGGTACTTCTGCTCCGAGAAGATCAGCCGCCCTTCGTGCAATTGTGCCCGGCTATTGCGGAACAGCGAGCGGAAGAGCAGAACTTCCAGCACCATGCGCCCCACCGCGCCGCTTGCGGTGGACGGGTTATCCAACCGGGCGCTCTTGATCCAGGGCAGCGATTTTTGCTGGCCGCAGGTGGTCGGGGTGCGGAAGGGCACCGGCGCTGCCGCCCAGCGCGCCACGCGGTAACAGAAGCCGGCAAGGAAGAGAACCAAGCCGGCGTAGGCGATAGCGGGCATCAGCAGCGTGTTGCCGGCGCTCCGCGACGCCAGCGCCGCCAACAGGACCACCGTCCCTACCGCGCCCAGTGAATAAATCGCCTGCATCCCCTCCGCCTCACTTGCGTTGCATCGCCGGCCGCACCCGCATGCTGCGCGCGGCCTCGTTGACTCGCGCCTGCGCAATCTGCTCGCGGCACCTCATGTACTGGTCGAAGGCCAGGAGCGCGAGTTGATCGATGCGCGCCTCGATCATCGCCGGCCGCGGCGGGTTCGATCCCAGCAGGATCGCCCGCAGCAGAAAAACAAATCCCACGGCTTGACTGGGGGTGAACTCCTGCACCACCCGGATGTGCAGGATCGCGTCCAGCGACCGGGCCACTTTTTCGCGATTCATCTCGCCCAGCAGTTCCTCCACCAGGACCGGCATTGCGGTCCGGAACGCGTGGCCCACCGGGTTGCGGAACGGGTCCTTTTCGGCCTCCATAAACTGCGAGGTCAGCCGGGGATACGACTCCAGCGTCTGCGCGAACCACTGTTCTGCCAGGTCGTGAGGGCTCGCCATGCGATCACACGCAGCCCGTTGGTTTGGGCAGTCCCGCCAGCTTGCAGGCGCCTTTGGCCGGGCCCGACGGGAAGAGCTGGTAAATTTCGTTGAGCTTGTATCCCGTCTCCTTGCACACCTTGCGCACCATGGGCGCGATGCCGAACTGGAGATAGTAGTTGCGGATGTAATTGATCACCTTCCAGTGACCTTCGGTGAGAGCGGTGATCGCTTCGGTGCAGGCAAAGTCCTTGGCGACGTCGGAGCTCCAGCGGTCTGGCTCCTGCAGGAACCCATCTTCATCCACTTCGTACTTTCTTCCTTCGATTTCGAATACTGGCACGGTTTAACCTCGCTTTTAATTCAGATCGATGTACCCGCAAGGGCACACTTCGGCGCACTTCTTACATCCGTTGCACAACTCAAGCTTGATCTTGTAGTGCTCGCCCTTGGGAAGCTTCGCGAAACAATTGGCGCTGCAATACATCCAGCAGGTCTCGCAGTCCATGCACATGCCGCACGACATGCAGCGCTTGGCTTCTTCCAGCAACTCGGCCTCGGTGAGACCCAGCTGCAGGGCGGGGGAAACGTCGGGGTGCGGCGGCGCCGCCGGATACCAGTCCAGCTTCATGCGCTCCGCCTTGATCACCGGGGGAGCGGTCCGCGTCTCCGGCTTGCGACCGTGCAGATACGCGTCGATGGCTTCCGCCACGGCGCGGCCCTGCGCAATCGCCGGGCTGATGGTGTTGGCGACCCTGGCATCGAGTTCAGCGACTTCGCCGTCGCTCGGCACGGGAAGCTCGGTGGGAGGCGTTCCCACCACCACCGCGCCCTCGCCATCCGCTTGCAGCGCCAATTGCGACCCTTTCTGCAGGCCGATGGCGAAGAAAACGGCGGCGTGATGGCGGCGAAGATCGGCCAGCGTCAGGTCTCGGCCGATCGCCGAACCGCACGCGATCTGGATTCCCAGCCCGCGCAGGTTGTTGATCTCCGCATCCAGCACTTCGCCGGGAATGACGCTGCGCGGCATGCGGTACCGCATCATGCCGCCGGGTTGGGGAGCGGCGTCAAACACCGCTACCGCATAGCCGCGCCGCGCCAACTGGTAGGCGCAGGACAGCCCCGCTGGGCCGGCGCCTACAATTGCGACGTGTTGACCGGACCCCGCCTCCAGCTTGGCCAGCCGGAATTCGTGCGCGATGGCGTAATCGCCCAGGAAGCGCTCCACCAGGTGAATGGCGACCGCGCCGTCTTTCCCCTTCCGGTTGCACCCCAGCTCGCAGGGATGCTGGCACACCCGCCCGCAAATCGCGGGAAAGGGATTGCGCTCCGTCACCTGGAGCCACGCCAGTTCAATCGCCTGCGCCGGGGTGCGTCCGTAAGCTTGCGCTTGCGCCAGGCCGACCAGCACCTCACGCATCTGGTTTCCCTGCGGGCAGCGGTCCGCGCACGGCGGCGTTTTCTCAACGTAACGGGGGCGCAGCGGGCTGACGTCGCCGTTGCCCGCACTCGCCCCCTTGAGGACCGGTTTCTTTACGTCCTTGAACAGAGCCATGAGCCCCCAACCTTGCCCGCCGGCGCGATCAATACCTGATCTGCGCCGAGCGCGCGTACGTCAAACCAGCGTGCTTGAAGTCGTCGATGTGATAGCGCGTGAACTCGAAGCCGGTCAGTTGGAAGAAGCGCGGCCAACCGACGCGTTCGATCCACTCGCCGACACGCTCGTACTTGCGGGCGTGTTGCGCGTACACATCCACGATTTTGACTACCGCATCCACCACCTCGGGCCAGCGCGGCGGGTTATTGGGCAGGAACGGCACCGCCAGCTTGGAGAACTTCGGCGTGCTGCGCGCGTTGCTGACCTTGCCGCCTACCCAGATGGACAGCCCGTCGTGTTCCGGGTCGTTCAACGGCATCGCCGGACACACGGTGTAGCAGTTGCCGCAGAACATGCACTGTTCTTCGATCAGGTCCACCGAAGGCTTGCCCTCCAGCGTCGCCGGCCGGATCGCGCCCGTCGGACAGGACGAGATCAGCGTCGGCACCTCGCACACCTTGGGCAACAGCGTGTGGTTCACCTTGGGCGGGACCGTGTGGATGCCCAGGATGGCGATGTCGGAGCAATGCACGGCGCCGCACATGTTCAGGCAGCAGGCCAGGGCGATGCGCAGCTTCGCCGGCAGGTCTTGGTGCGTGAAGCGGTCGTACAACGCGTCCATCACCGCTTTCACGATGCCCGAGGCATCGGTCGCCGCCGAGTGGCAGTGGATCCATCCCTGGGTGTGCACGATGTTGCTCAGCGAGTTGGCCGTCCCGCCCACCGGGAACCCCAACTCCGTCAGTTCCTTCTTCAGCGGCTCGATGTTGTTCTTGTCCTCGAGCAGGAACTCGATGTTGTTGCGGCTGGTGAAGCGCAGATGCCCGCCGGAATACTTGTCGGCCAGGGCGGCAAAATTCCGCAGCGACTGCACCGCCATCAGGCGCGGCGTGGCGGCGCGCACCGTGTACAGCCGGTCGCCCGATTCGGCCACGTGACATAGCACGCCCGGCCCCAGCATCTCGTGATACTTCCATTGGCCGTAGTTCTTCTTGATCAGCGGAGGGAGAAACTTCTCGTAGTGGGGCGGGCCGATATCGGTAAGCCGTGGAGTAGTCGGTGCGGTCGTCATTTCGCGCCTCCATTCGCTTTCTCGAAGAAGATGTAGGGGTTGTCGCGGGGCGCAGTCACCATCTCAGGCACTGGCTCCAGCCCGATTCCGTCCAGGAAGGCGGGCATGCCGACGCGCTGGATCAACTCGCCGATGCGCTCGCGGTTGGTTCCATACTCGTCCCAGAAATCCCAAATCCGCTGCACCAGCTCCTTCAACGTATCGAACAGTTCTTCCGCCGGCACGAAGGGGATGAGCACGGAGGAGAGCAGCGCGCCCTGCATGATGGGCGCTTTGGCGCCGATCAGCACCACCGCGCCGCGCTCTTTGCCCGGCCGCAGCGCCTTGGGCAGCACGTTGATGCAGTGCATGCAGTGCACGCATTCCCGGTTGTCGATGGACAGCTTCTTGCCGTCCCAGCCCATCGTCTTGGTGGGGCAGAGATCGCAGACTTCCTTCTGGATGTCGACCCCGGCCGCCGCGTAGTTGGCCACCTCGGCATCGTCCACCTGGATGTCGTCTTTCCAGGTGCCGATCACGGAAAGGTCGGCGCGCGCGATCGAAGCCACGCAGTCATTGGGACAGCCCGCGAACTTGAACTTGAACTTGTAGGCGAAGGCCGGGCGATGCAGTTCGTCCTGGTAGTTCTGGGTCACGTCGTAGCACAGCTTCATGGTGTCGTAGCAGGCCCACTCGCAACGCGCCATGCCCAGGCAGCAGTTGGGGGTGCGCACCGCCGAACCGGAGCCGCCGAGATCGAACCCGGCGTGCGCCAGTTCCTGGAAGGTCGGCTCCAGCTGATCGGTGGTGGTGCCCAGCAGGATGATGTCGCCGGTGGAGCCGTGCATGTTGGTCAGCCCCGATCCGTGGCGCTCCCAGATGTCGGCGATGGTGCGCAGCGCGTCGCTGTTGTAGAACCAGCCCGCAGGATGGTTCACCCGCATGGTGTGGAAGTGCGCCACCTGGGGGAAATCTTCTGGAAGGTCGCTGTAGCGGCCGATCACCCCTCCGCCATACCCCAGCACGCCCACCATGCCGCCGTGCTTCCAGTGGCCTTTCTTTTCCTCGTAGGAGCGTTCCAGTTGCTGCAGCAGGCCCGCTGCCTTTTCGCTCTTTTCGGCGGCGGACTTAATCTCCTTGACGAAACTGGGCCAGGGGCCTTTTTCCAGATCGTCGAGTAACTCCGTCTTGGGTTTTCCGTTCGTGGCGTCGGCCATTATGTCTCCTTGTCTGCACCCGGATTTTTCTCCGGACAACAAGCTTGTTAACAAGGCGAGTCTAGGCCCGAGCTGAGCGCCCGTGATGTGACCCCGGTCAAGCGTGCGTGTGATCGGGCCCTGTCACGCGCGGGCGCAACCGCCATCACGCGCTCTTGTGACCCAGGACACCGAGGTGCGGACATCATCGAACGGCGTGGCCCGCCCTGTTGGCGCGGCCCGCGCTGGGGTACCATGAAGCGCGCGTCGATGGGCGTCGAGGAAGCCGATGGAATTGTTTCCCATGGTGGTCAGGCTGGAAGCGAGACGATGCGTGGTGGTAGGCGCCGGCGAGATCGCGGAATCGAAGGCGGCCACGCTGCTGGAGTGTGGCGCACAGGTCACGGTGATCGCGCCACGCGCCACCGAGTCCATCCAGGCTCTGGCGCGCAACGGCCAACTCACCTGGCATTGCCGCGAGTTCGTTCCCGGCGATCTGGAGGGAGCCTTCCTGGTGATTGCCGCCACCGATTCTGCGCAGGTCAACGAAGAAGTATTTCGCGCCGCCCGCCAGCGCGGCGCATTGTGCAACGTGGTGGACGATCCTGAGCGCTGCGACTTCTTCTATCCGGCTGTCGTCCGCCGCGGAGCCTTGCAGATCGCCATTTCCACCGGCGGACACAGCCCGGCGCTGGCTCATCGCCTGCGCGTGGAACTGGAGCAGCAGTTTGGCCCGGAGTACGCGGCCTGGGTGGAGGACGTAGGACGCCGTCGCCGCGAAATCATGGCGCGCGATCTGCCCGAAGCCCGCCGCCGCGAGCTGCTGGAGAAGATTGCCGGCCGCGAAGCCTACCAGGAATTCGTTCGAGAGCGCGCCGCTTCCAACCGCCCGCCGGTCCATCCTGCAAAATAATTGTCCGGGAAAGCCATCTTTCACGCCGCGCATTGCCACTGAGCCGTGATGCGCGTCACACCAATCGAGGACAGGCCAGGGGTACGCTGGGCGCATGATGCCGCTGTCCAGCGAAGAGAGGCAGAAGGCGTTCGCGTCCTCTAAGAAAGAGGAGGTGGTGGCCCGGCAACGCCTGCCGGTGCGGTACCACGTCGAGGACTTCCAGGTCACGGACCGGCCGCGGCGCTTTCTCGAGGCCTTTGCCGCGATTCTGAAACATACCAATTACCGGCTGGCCCTGGACCATTACGTGCGCGTCAGCGCCAAGTGCTCCCGGTGTTCGGTCAAGTGCCAGGTTTACCTCGCCACCGGCGACGCTCGCGACCTGCCCTGTCGCCGCAGTGAATTGCTGTTGTCGGTTTATCGCCGTCACTTCACCATCGCCGGCGTACTGCGCGCGCGCGTCCTGGGCGATGCCGGGTTGACGGACGAAAACATCCAGCAGATGGCGGAGGCGTTCTACAACTGCACCGCTTGTCGCCGCTGCTACTTCGAGTGCCCGATGGGCGTCGACCACGGCCTCATCACCCACCTGGGACGTTACATCCTGTCGGAAATCGGAATCGCGCCGCGCGCCCTGGCGGTCAGCGTTCGCGAGCAGTTGCTGGGCAAGACCGGCAACACCTCCGCCGTTCCCGTTCCCGCATTGCTCGATACCCTGGAATTTCTGACCGAGGAACTCAAAGACGGAATCGGAATTGACGTGCCTTTCCCCATTGACCAGGCAGGCGCGGAATACCTCTTCTTGCCTGCCGTGTCGGACTTCCTGATGGAAGCCGAGACGCTCATGGGGAATGCCGCCGTGTTTCGCGCCACCGGCGACAGTTGGACCATCGGCACCGGCTATTTCGACGGCATTAACTACGGCTTGTTCTACAACGACCAGATCCTGGAACACGTGGTCAAGAAGATTTACGCGGAGGCGCAGCGCCTCGGCATAAATAAGATATTGATCGGGGAATGCGGGCATGCCTCGCGTACCGCCAAGTACTTCTACCCGACCTTCTGCGGCGGCAAGGACGCTCTCCCGGTGGTCAACATCATGGAGTACACCCACCAGGCGTGGAAGGAAGGGCGGCTGAAGCTCAAGAGCGGGACCATCGCGGAGCGCGTCACCTACCACGATCCCTGCAACATCGCGCGGCCGGGATGGATCGTGGAGCAGCCCCGCGAACTGCTGAAGGCCATCTGCAGCGACTATGTCGAGATGACGCCCAACCGGCGCGACAACATCTGCTGCGGCGGAGGCGGCGGAACGGTTTCGATCGACGAAATCCAGCCCTACCGCATGCTGGTCGGCGGGCGCGCCAAGGCGGAGCAGATTCGGGCCACCGGAGCAAAGTACTGCGTCGCGCCCTGCGCCAACTGCAAAAAACAGCTGCGCGAGTTGGTGGCGGCGCACAACATTGATTGCCAGATCGTCGGCCTGCACGATCTGTTGTACAAGGCCATCGCGTTCGACTGATTGAGGTCAACAGAAGTGGAATCGTGGATTGAATTCGGGCGTGGACCGCTGTTCCGCATCGCATTTGCCTTGATGTTGCTCGGCCTGGCGCGGGTATTTGCGCTCACCATCCTCGGGTTAATCGAAGCCTACGGCCGCAGTCCCGACAAGATCATCAACTGGCGTGAAGTGCGCAAGCAGGCGCTGGGCTGGCTGTTTCCCGTCCACCGCCTGTGGCGCCAGCGGCCGGTCTACAGCACGCTGTCGGTTTTGTTTCATGCCGGACTGCTGCTGGTTCCCGTGTTCCTGGCGGCGCATGTGTTGTTGTGGAAACGCGCGCTCGGCTTGGGATGGCCGGCCCTGCCGCAGCATTGGGCGAACTATCTCACCCTGCTGGCGATCGTCGCCGGCGCGGGCCTTTTTGCCGGGCGCGTGCTGCATCCAGGCGCGCGACAACTGAGCCGCGGCCAGGATCTGGCGTGGCCGCTGCTCTTGCTCGTGCCCTTTGTCAGCGGATACGTTCAGTCCAGTCTCGCCATCGGCGCCAGGACGTATAACGTCGCGCTGCTGGTGCACGTTTACTCCGCTGACCTGGTCCTGCTGCTGGTCCCGTTCACCAAGATTGCGCACTGTGTGCTCGCCCCGCTGTCACAGCTGGTGACGGCCGTGGCGTGGAAATTTCCCGGCGGCGCCGGCGACCGGGTCGCCGCCACGCTGGGATACGCGGACCGCCCGGTTTGGCAGAAGAATTCGCGGATGGACCGGGCCATGCCGGTCGATGAGGTCTCGGTGAAATGAAAGCCGCCATTCTGACCGACACCACCAAGTGCAACGGCTGCCATGAATGCGTGGTCGCCTGTAAGCGGGAAAACCATCTGCCGCTGGATGTTCCGCGCCGCTGGGATCTGGACGACGGCCTCTCGGCCAGGAACTGGACCTCCATCGTCGAAGGCCCGCAAAAGTCGCTGGTGAGAAAGCAATGCCGCCACTGCCTGGAACCGGCCTGCGCCTCGGCGTGCCCGGTTGGCGCCCTGCATAAGACCAGCCTCGGGGCCGTGGTTTACGACGCCGCCAAGTGCATGGGATGCCGCTACTGCATGATGGCCTGCCCCTACGGAATTCCGCGTTATGAGTGGCAGTCCGCCGTGCCCTATGTCCGCAAATGCATTCTCTGTTATGAGCGCATCCGCGCCGGACGCCAGCCCGCGTGCACCGAGGCATGCCCGACCAAGGCGACCATCTTCGGCGACCGCGATCAACTGCTGGCCGAGGCGCACCGGCGGATCAGTGAGAACCCCGGCGCCTACGTTCACAATGTCTGGGGAGAGCACGACGTGGGTGGAAGCTCCGTGCTCTACATCTCCAACGTCGATCTTTCTTTCCTGACCGGCGGCCATTCTCCCGGCACGAAAGCCTTGCCAACCACGACTGCGGTAGCGATGGAAGCGGTGCCGTTCACCTTTTGCGGCGTGCTGGCGGTCATGGCGGGCGTCAACTGGGTGATCCACCGGCGCATGAACCGCAACCAGGACGAACCGGATGAATAGGGTCCGCCATCTGAAATTCGCGCTGTGGTCGCTGCTCGGCCTGGCCGCCTCGGTGGCCGTTCCCCGTTTCTTGTTCGGCCTGGGCGCGAGCACTCATCTTTCCGACGCCAATCCCTGGGGGTTCTGGATTGGATTCGACGTCATGGGCGGAGTGGCCCTGGCGGCGGGCGGCTTCATCGTCACTGCAACCGTCTACATTTTCAAACTCGAGCGCTTTCACTCCGTCGTCCGCCCCGCCGTGCTCACCGCCTTTCTTGGTTATCTTGCGGTGGCCATCTCTCTGCTGCTCGACCTCGGCCTGCCGTGGAACATCTGGCACATGATGGTGTTCTGGAATCCGCACTCGCCGCTGTTTGAGGTCGGCTGGTGCGTCATGCTCTACCTGACCATCTTGACGCTGGAATTTTTTCCGGTGCCGGCGGAGGAATTTCCGCGGCTGAGCAAAGTACGCGCCGTGCTGCTCAAGGCGCGCTTGCCGCTGGTCATCGTGGGCATCGGGCTTTCCACGCTGCACCAGTCCTCGCTCGGATCGCTGTTCCTGATCATGCCGGGCCGCCTGCATCCGCTGTGGTACTCGCCGATTCTGCCGGTGCTGTTCCTGCTCTCCGCCATTGCGCTCGGATTGGCGATGGTGATCTTCGAGAGCCACCTCACCGCCTATCTCTACCGCCGTCAGCCGGAGTGCGAGTTGATGGCGTTGTTTGCCCGCGCCGCCACCTGGGTCCTGGCCATCTACCTGGCGGTACGTTTTGCCGATTTACTGCTCCGCCGCCAGGCTGGGAGCCTCACGGACTTGGATTGGCGGACGGCAATGTTCTGGGCCGAAGTGGCCTTGATGGCCATCGCGCCTATCGCTCTCTTTTTGAATGAACGCGTCCGCCGGAGTCGCGCCGGGCAGTGGGCAACCGCCACCCTGATCGTCTTCGGAATCGTCTTGAACCGCATCGATGTCGGAGGCGTGGCCCACCTGCGGCCCCAGGGCGCTTTCTACCTGCCCGCCTGGACGGAAGTTGCCATGAGTGTTGGCGTGGTCGCCGCCGCCGCGCTGGCCTTCCTGTTCATGGTGGAGCGCTTCAAGGTATGGGAGCAGCGCCCGGCCGATCCTGAACAGGACCCGCTCAAGCTGCCGGAGTTGGATCCGGTGGGTGGTACCTGGCTGGGAGTGCCGGGAGTGGCAGCCCGCACCACCTACTCCATGGCATTCATCGTCGCCGCCGCTTTGGGCCTCGGGTTCCTGCATGTCCAGGCGGCGGAAACGCGCGGCCTCGATCCTACCCCCGTCCACCAGGCCCGTGGCGGGCACGATATCCTTTGGATCGACGGCAACCTGGACGGCTTCGGCGTCACCTTCAAGCACGCCGAACACGAGCGACGCGAGGGCGCCAAGCAGTCCTGCGTGAAGTGCCACCACATGAATTTTCCCCGCGACGAGGGCACGGCCTGTTTCCGCTGCCACCGCGACATGTACCTGGCAAGCGATGCCTTCCGGCACGACTGGCACGCCTCACCCGCCGGCGGCCGCCTCGGCTGCTATCAGTGCCACGCCAAGGGACAGGCGCGCACCGCCGCCACCTCGGTCACTTGCGACAAGTGTCACAAGGCGCTGGTCCCCGCCGGGGCTGCCATCAAGATCAAGCAATACCGCGCGGTTGCCTATACCGAGGCGATGCACCGGCTGTGTATCGGATGTCACCTCAAGAAGGCGCAGGAGAACAAGAAACCTGAGCTGACCCGCTGCGAGTGGTGCCACATGGATAAGCGCCAGGTCATCGATTCCCGCGAGCTTACTCTTCGCCGGCTCGGCCTGCACGGAACCGACGTGGTTCTACCGCCGCCCGACATTAAGCAATAACCCGCCCGATATTCAGAAAGGATCGGCAGGAAGGGTTCCCTATCGGCAGCACATCTTCCGCCGGGCCTTGTTTTGATCAGGTTTTTGCAATGCGTTCGCAACCCGTCCAGTACAATTTACTAATGCCCGATCTTCCGTTGCGAATTGAAAAACTTCCCAGCACGGCCGGCCGTCGTGTGCTCAGGCTGGAGGGACCGCTGACCCTCAAGAACTGCTTTGAATTCCAGAATCTAGTCCGGGCCGACCGCAACAGCAGCCTCATCCTGGACCTTTCTGCGGTCCCCTACGTCGACTCCGCCGGCATCGGCTGCCTGGTCAACGGCTACGTCTCCCATCAGAACGCCGGCGCTCGCCTCGTCCTGGCGGGGGTCGCCGATCGCGTGCGCACCGCATTGCGCATCGCCAACGTGGAACAATTCTTTCCCATATTCCCCAACGTCGCCGAAGCCGAACAGGGAGTTGCGGCCCGGTAGAACCCTGGCGCGGGCTTTTCGGATTCGCACAATCGAAAAAAAGACTCCGGTGCAAGGGGTTACACCGGAGCCGCAGAGGTAGAGGGTGGCTCCGCTGCTAAAAGCTATAGATAACGTCGAATTGCATCCGCTTTAAGTACTTGTCGAGTTGGCCCGGCGTAACCCCGGGCGCCAGGAACCCAGGCTGCAGCGCATCGGTAGTGGTCCTCCCGGCAATGGGAACCGCGGCGAACAGCGAACTGTTCAATACCCGGCCGACAAAGAGCGTATAGGCGAGCGTGACCTTGGGCCGGAATTTGTATTGAGCATAGAGCTTGTGCTGCAGGACGTTGGTCGGCACGCGCTGATCGCTTTCGCCAAACGTGGCGATGACGGAATCCTGTTCCTGGCGCAGGAAGGCATACCCGACCAGGAAATCGCCCTTGTTCTTGGTCTGCCCAACGCTGGTCTCTGCCTGGTACATGTGCGAGTTGTTGCTGGCGGCGCGCAGGTTTTCCTCGTACTCCAACATCAGGCGCCAGGGCCAGCGTTTGAAGCCGGTGTCAATGGTGTTGTCGATGATCAGGTCGCTGTAAAGGAATTTGCTCAGGAACGAGCGCACGACGTTGCCGTTGGCGGCAACGCTGGCGACCTTGTAGGCATTGGTCATTCCGTTCGGCGCAAATGGCACGGTGGCGAATGTGCAACTCGGCGAGGTGTTCAACGCCGTCACCGGATTGCAAACGATGCTGGCGGTACCGCTGACCGGGAATGCCCCAGCGAAGGCGGGCGCGTTCAGCAGGATTCCCTCGTTGCGCCAATTCAGCACCGTGTAGGACGGGGTTATGGTCCAGCGCTTGTGGGGCTGGAGCTTGAGCAGGAATTGACCACCAGCGGCGAACGAGTCAGTGCCACTCACTCCGAAGCGGGTGTTGGAGTTTTCAAAGAACAACAACTGGAGCCCGTTGAAGGTGACATTCTTCAGAAAACTGCTTTTGACATCGAAGGAAAGCTTTTCGCTGAAGCCTTCCGGGTTGATGTCGGGATCGAAGGTCTGGTTCGTCTTCTGCCAGTTGAAGGCGAACTTTCCTCCCGTAAGGGTGAGCCACTTGTGGTCGTGGGGATGGTAGGTGACATACCCGCGGTCCCAGCCGACCACCTTGCGCTCGAAGAAGTTGGTCAGGGTATCGTTGGTGGAGGTTGGATCGGCCAGCGTGCCGGAAGCAAAGGCCACGCCGGCGGCGAAATCTTGGTTCAGCGCCGCTTCCATCCCGATGCGCAGGCGGATACGCTCACGCACGCGCGGATTTTGGCCGTTCAGAAAAAAATCTTCCTGGCGGACGCGAACGTCGCCGCCCCAGTGCACCCGGTTCAGCAGGCCGGCGAGCGCCGTCACGCGCTTCTGTTCTTCTTGCGTGGCGACCGATTGGGCGCTCATGTTGGCGCGGAAATCGCTCATATCCTGTTGCAGTCTGGTGTAGTCACTGTGCTGCTTGCTGGTGGACGCTTGTACGTCCGCGACTTTCGCCTGCGCATCGCTGGCCGCCGCTTCGGTGCGCTGGAACTGTGACTGGAACTGCTGCACCTGCTGTTCGAGTTGCTGCACGCGCTGCTGCTGTGCGGCCAGCGCTTCCCGCAGCTGGCGAACGTCGTCGGCAGTGGCGGCCGCCGGCGGCGGTTCCGGCTTCCGCGCTTTCTTTCGGGTGGCAACTCTTCGATTCGTATGGGGCGCGCCTGTCGCCGCGTTCTGCGCCGCGGACATGCTCAGCGACAGCATCATCAAAGGCAGTAAGAATCTAGCTCGGATCATCATCTCTCCTGCACAAGATTTGTTGGAAATGGCCAGATCAAAAGCACAGCGAAGGTAGCGGGTGCGTGTTACGGGCATGTTGCCGGCGGATGAAAATGGAGTTAAAAGCAGAAGACTTGCTGCGATCAGATCTCACATCGAAGACGGGCTCAGCCGCTCGCCTGTGCTCGAAGCGAGTAAAGGCGATCCGTCGAAAATTTCCTGCAGGATGTCGACCACTTCAAAGACTGCGCGGTTGGCGTACTGCGCCACGTTGGCGCGAAACATGGCGTCTGGTCCCAGCATTTCGGCAACCGCCCGGCCGATGCCGCGGAAATCGCGCAGCACGATGCCAAAGCGATGGGCGGCGATCCACTCCGCGTTGTAGCGCTCTTGCGGCAGCGTCCAGGAATTGCACACCACGATCACCGGCAGCCCGCAGGCCAGCGCCTCGCTCACGCTGCCCGGGCCCGGCTTGCCGACAAAAAAATCCGCCAGCCGCATGAAGTACGGGATCTCGGTGGTGAAGCCCTCCACGTGCCGGTGCTTGCCGGTGCGCATGTTCCGCAGCTTGGCTGCCAGCTTCCGGTTGTGTCCGCAGATGAAAATCAACTGCAGGGCGCCGGGATAATGCTCCAGGCGGCGCGCGATCTCCAGCATCTCGTTCGATCCCTGGCCGCCGAACAGGACCAGGGCGGTCGGACAATCCGGGTCGAGTCCGAGGCGTTGCCGCTCCTGGCCGCGGTCCAGGTTGCGGCTTTCGTAGAACCTCGGGTTCAGGATCATCCCCGAAGTGCGGAACACTTTGCCGTTGCTATGGCCCAAATTGCGCGCCTGTTCGACGGCGCGCTCGCTGCCGCAGACCAGGTATTCCGATTCCCGCACAATCCAGATGTGACGCGGGGCGTAGTCGGCGATGTCGGTCATCACGGTCATAAACTTCGCGCCCGGCAAACCCAGCCTGACGCTGCCCGCCAACTCGCGATTGAAATTTGAAATCACGGAGACCACGGTCTCGGCGGGATGCTTTCGCCAGTAATCCGCCAAGGTCGACACCATGCGGTTGTGCAGTACGCGGATGGCGCCCTGCAGCGCCCATAACAGTTGCGGCGAGCCCAGCGTCCACCCGGAGGTCAACATGCGGTTGTAAACCTCCTGGGTGCGAAGGCCGGTCAGCTTGCGCACCACGTCATGCTGATCAAGGATTTCCTGCAGATTGAGCGTAGAAATTTCCCAGCGGGCGTTGCTGGCGCTGAATGACGGTGAGCAGCGATTCCATGGCGCTACGATGGCCGCCGCCGGCGTCGAAGTACACGAAGGCGATGCGTTGCACGCTGGGCGCACCCTCCTGCTTGTATGCGCCGACTGTAACCATGCGCTGTTGCGGGATCATCACGGCTGTGTGAATTTGCCGTGAAACCGCTGTTGTGCAACTCGGTTCAGTCGCGCTGCGGCAACAGCAGCCGGATTCCACGCGGGATCAGCGTAAGCTCGGCCGGCAATCCTCCCACCAGCTCGCCGTCCGCCTCGGTGAGCACATCGCCGGCGCTCTCCGGCAGGGATTCGCAGACTACCGACGCCGCTTGCGCCACCTCCACTCCGCCGATCGCCCGTGGCGCGGCAATGCAACCGGCTCGCCAGCAACTGCAGTCCGTAGCGCAGGTAGGTGGCGCGCTGCTGGGTTTTGAACAGGATCAGGCGGAAGGCGGGGCTGCGCAGCGCAGCACATCCATTCTTCTCGATCAGCGGAGCGCTGAAATAGCCCACGCGCTCCACGATCACCTGCGACACCGTCTCCTGGCGTGGTTCGCCGCTTCTCAGATCGGTGAATCGCACGCCGAACAAGGGCAGCGCGGCCGGCGAAAACAAGAGATGGCGGGTCGCTTCGGCGTAATACGCGCCGATACCCAAGCGCTTTTTCCACGCCAGGTTCACGCCGCAGATCACGCGCGCATCGGCGCCAATTCCCGCCGCCACCGCGAAATATCGGGTCACCCGCCGGCCATCGCCCAGCCGGCTGGTCATCATGCCAACCGGGACCTCGGTTGCGGTCGCTCCCACCAACGTTTGCGCGATCCAGGCCGCGTCGCCGCCGATCCCAAGGTCGTGCGAGAGCACGTTACCCGAGCCGAAGGGAGCAATGCCGATGGGCAAGCCGTTGGGCTGGCGCATCGCGGCTTGCAACAGTTCGTTGAAGGTGCCGTCGCCGCCGGCGGCGACAAGCGCTTCGCAATCGCCGGCGCTCGCCGCGCTCATCACTGCTGGCGTGCTCAGCGGCGTCGACGTGCAAAAGGGACGCAACTCCACTCCGCGGGCGCGAAAGGCGTGGCGCAGGCGTTGCAGCCGGGCCTGGGCCCGCTGCCCGGTCCCACACGATAGGTTGTACAGAAGCGCGAAGGTCCTCATCCGCGCGCCGGGGCCAGTGGTTCACCCGCGGCATCGGGCCGCTCGTCCGCCGCCATATCGCCGTCGGCTGCGACGTCGCGCGCCGGTGGAATGAACTCGCCCAAGTGGGGTCCGTTCTCATCGACCGCTGCGTAGGTAAGGTGCTCGTGCGTCCAGGAGCCGGTGTTGAAGTAGCGCACGCCGCCTTCGCTTGCCTCGTACGCCTGGTGAGTATGTCCGCAGAACACAACGTCGTCGCCGTGCGCCCGGGCGAACGCCAAGGCGCCCGCCGCCACTTTCGGCGTCAGCCGCAACCAGCGTGAATTCAGGCGGTCCAGCCAGCGCGCGATCTTGCTGTCCTTGAAATCGACCTTCTGGATGTGCAGGTAAAGAAACTCGCCGAGCGCGCTCAGCACCGTGCTGTCTACCAGGAAGCGATCGAACTGGTGCCCGTGAATGCCGCGATAGTGGACCCCGCGGTGTTGCCAGGCGTATTCCTGGTACACCCGCACGCCCACCAGGTGCGACATCAATTGCGCCAGGCCGCGATCGTGATTGCCTTCCACCCACACCACTTCGACTCCTCGTTTCGGATTGGAGAGCTTCCGGATCAGGGAAAGAAATTGCCAGTGCTCTTTTTTCAGCCGGCGGAAATTCAGGTCACAAAAGATATCGCCCAGCAGGACCAAACGGTTGAACATGGCGGAGCGCAGAAACTGCGTCGCTTCGCGGGCGCGGCTGGTCTCCGATCCCAGGTGCAGGTCGGACACGAGAATGGTGTCGGCGATCACGGTGCCCATACCTGCATTAGAAAACGGCTGGCGTTAACGTTCGGTCACAACCGTGTGAAATCTCGTTCACACTTCGCCCGCCGAACCATGATGGTCAACTTGGGCCAGAGCCGTTTTGAATTGTTACAGGAATGTTAAAAGATTCAGCGGAGCTTCCCTGCGGGCCGAATTTGTCGGATAATTCATTGTTTCAAGTTCCCCGCAGGGAGGATTCTGTGACGGCCAATCCCGAGCAGCGCAAGCAACGGATCTGGTTCCACCCGCCGAAATTCTGGGCAGCCACGAATCACATGGGTAAAGAAGAGGCCGACGAACTACTCAATCGCGTCCTCTGGATGGCGGAGCATTCCGAACTGGATCGCCTCCGGCAGTACTCGTTTATCTCTGTAGGTCTGCCGAAAAGCTCAGAGACACAATAGCCAGCCTGTAAATCTGCCATTTAAGAGCGCCTGCAAGCGGGCTGATTTTCAACCGCTGCGGGCTTTTTTCTGTCCCTGAGTGGGAGAGGTGCGATCGCTCAGCGGGTGGTTTCGCCTCGAATGTTATTGCCGCCCTGGTGGTGGCGCACGTCGGCGCCGCGCACCCAGAAGATCACATCCTCGGCAATATTGGTGGCATGATCGCCCACGCGCTCCAGGTTGCGCGCGATGATGATCGCATCCATCGCCTGCTCCGTCACTTCCGGCGACTTCTTGATGAGCTGGATCATGATGTCGGCGATCTCATGGTTCATCCGGTCCACGGTATCGTCCATGGTCAGGACGCGCTCGGCCATGTCGGGATCGCCCAGCACGAACGCCTCCAGCGCCATACGGATCATTTTTCCCGCCGTCTCCGCCATCAGCGGGATATCAATCGGCAACTCCACCGCCGGCACGGTCAGCAATTGCTCCACCCGCTCGGCGATGTTGACCGCCTGGTCGCCGACGCGTTCCAGGTCGGCGTTGATCTTGATCACCGCCAGGATGAAGCGCAGGTCCACCGCCATGGGCTGTTGCATGGCGAGCAGGTCGAGCGCCAGCTCGTCAATTTCGCGCTCGTCGGCATTGATGGCGGCCTCGCTCTCGAAGACCAACTGGCACAGCGCCCGGTCGCGCTCGCGAAACGCGTTGACGGCGCGCGTAATCGACAGCTCCGCCAGCCCGGCCATGCGCAGGAGGCGGTCTTTCAGTTCATCCAATCCTTCGTGAAAGCGAGTGCGCGTCATCCGAACCTGCCGGTGATGTAGTCTTCCGTGCGTTTGTCCCCAGGAGTGGTAAAGATCTTCTGGGTCTTGTCGAACTCGATCAGATCGCCCAACAGGAAAAACCCGGTCCACTCCGCCACGCGGGCCGCCTGCTGCATGTTATGCGTGACGATCACGACCGTAAAGCGTTCCTTCAGCTGGTAGATCAAATCCTCGATCTTCGCGGTGGAGATCGGGTCCAGGGCCGAGGCCGGCTCGTCCATCAGCAAGACTTCCGGCTGCACCGCCAGCGCGCGCGCAATGCACAAGCGCTGCTGTTGTCCGCCTGAAAGGCTGGCGCCGGACTGCTTCTTGAGCCCGTCTTTCACCTCGTCCCACAGCGCCGCCAGGCGCAGCGACCGCTCCACGATTTCGTCCAGCTCGCGCCGCTTGCGAAAGCCGTTGAGCTTCAGTCCCGCCGCGACGTTATCGTAAATGGTCATGGTAGGGAACGGATTCGGCTTTTGAAACACCATTCCCACCCGCCGCCGCACATCCACCGCCGGGGTGCCGTTGCCGTACACATCCGTGTCGCCGATGGTCACCTTGCCTTCGACGCGCGCTCCCGGAATGGTCTCGTGCATGCGGTTGATGCAGCGCACGAAGGTGGATTTTCCGCAGCCCGATGGGCCGATCACGGCCGTCACCGTGTTGGGCCGCATATTCATATCGATGCCGTGCAGCGCCTCGGTGCTGCCGAACCAGGCGTGCAGGCCGCGAACATCGATGCCAACTCCCACCTTACGTCGTCCCCTTCAACAGGCCGCGGCTGGCGACCAGCCGCACCACCGAAATGGTTCCAATAATCATCACGATCAGCACCAGCGCTCCTGCCCAGGCCATCCGGTGCCAGTCATCATACGGCGAAATCGCGTAGGTATAGACCTGCAGTGACAGCGCCGCCGTCGGCTGGCTGAACTTCAAGTTCCAGAACTGGTTTCCGAACGCGGTAAACAGCAACGGGGCCGTTTCCCCGGCGACCCGCGCAAATGCCAGCATGATGCCGGTAATCACCCCCGAGCTGGCGGTCCGCAAGGTGACCGATAGCGTCGTCCGCCATTGCGGAACGCCCAGCCCCAGGGCCGCTTCCCGGATGGTTTGCGGCACCATCAGCAGCATCTCTTCCGTCGCCCGGATAATGATGGGGATCATCATGATGCCGAGCGCGATCCCTCCCGCGAAGGCGGAAAAGTGCCTCTGCGTCACCACCACCAGCCCGTAGACCGCGATCCCGGTCACAATCGACGGCACTCCATTGAGCACGTCGGCGGTGAACCGGATCGCATTTCCAAACTTCTTGTTCCTGCCGTATTCCGAGAGGTAAATTCCGCCGGCAATCCCCCACGGCACGCCGATCAGCGTGGCCACTCCCAGAATCATGAAGGTGCCCACGATGGCGTTCCCCATCCCGCCCCCGCTTTCGCCCACCGGTTTCGGAGTGTGCGTCAGGAAGGCCCAGTTCACCGAGCCCACGCCTTTCATCAGCAGGAAGCCAAGAATAAGGAACAGGGGCACCAGGACCAGCAGGGCGGCTATGCCGGTCGCCACGATCACCGAGATGTTCGTGACCCGCCGCCGCAGGCTCAATCCCTGCAAGCCCCGGATTGCAAGCTGCTCAGCCATACACCCTCGACGGCGAACCCCGCGTGGTCATCCATACCAGCAACCGCGCCAGGGCATTCACCACCAGCGTCAGCAGGAACAGGGCCAGGCCGATTTCGATGATGGCGCTCAGGTACAGATTGCCGGTGGCCTCGGTGAACTCGTTGGCAATCATGCTGGCCATGGTGTATCCCGGGGCGAACAGCGATTTCGCAATCTCCGGCCGGTTGCCGATCACCATGGTCACCGCCATGGTTTCACCCAGCGCGCGTCCCAGCGCGAGGATGATCCCGCCGATGATGCCCACCCGCGCGTTGCGCAAGATCCCGGTGCGGATCATCTCCCACTGCGTCGCGCCCAGCGCCAGCACCCCTTCGCGCTGGTGCTGCGGCACCGTCAGCATGACTTCGCGCGTGATGGAGGACACGAACGGCACCACCATGATGGCCAGGATCACGCCCGCCGCCAGCATTCCGATTCCGTAGATCGGGCCGGTGAACAGGCCGGTCCACCCCAGCTTGGCCTTCAAGAACGGGTCCACGTGGACGCGCAGGAACGGCACCAGCACGAAGATCCCCCACAACCCGTAAATCACGCTCGGGATCGCGGCCAGCAACTCGACCGTGAACGACAGCGCCCCGCGCAGCTTCCGCGGGCACATCTCGTTTATGAAAATGGCCACGCCGATGCCCAACGGCACGGCGATGATCAACGCGATCAGCGACGACACCAGGGTGCCGTAAATAAAGGGGAAAGCGCCAAACTCGCCGCTCACCGGGTCCCAGTCGCTGCCGACAAAGAAACTGAAACCAAACTTGGAGATTGCCAGCCTGGAATGCCAGATCAACTCGAACACGATCAGGCACACCACGCCGACCACCGACAACGCCGCTGCCACCGTGAAGTACTTGAAAATTGCGTCCGGCGCGGTTTTTGCGCGCGGAGGCCGAGCTTGCGGCGACGGTCCGGGGGACGGACCCGCCACAGCCTCCGGCTTCGGGGCATTCGGCTGTGGCTCAGGCACGTGAAACTCCGGTTTGTGATAGGTGCTCAAAATCCGTGAAATGACGCTAGCAGACATTTGTTACAGGATTGTTAAACCCCGTCAGCGCCTACCGCCGCAGAAAACAAAAGGCGCCGGCTGGTTCACCGTCGCCCTCCATTTGCTGATTCGCCGCCAATTCGACTAGCGGATGTCCTTGAGTTTTCCTTTTTCCATCTCGGCCACCTGCTTGGGCAGAGGAGCGTAATTCAGTTGGGTCACCATCGGCTCTCCGCTGTTGAGCATCCAGGTGAGGAAATTCACCATCGCGGTCTTCTTCGTCTGGTCCTGCCATTGCGTCGGCACCAGCAGGTACGTAAAGCTTGAAATCGGGTACGCTTCCTTTCCGGAAGCGTTGGTGATAGAGACGCGGAAATCCGGCGGAACCTTCGTGCCTGCCGCTGCTGCCGTGGTCGAATCCAGACTGGCTTTTACAAAATTTCCGGCTGCGTTCTTCACCGGGCCAAACTGGATGTTGTTCTGCAGCGCGTAAATCAATTCCACGTAGCCCATCGCGCCCGGTTGCTGGCGGATGACTCCGGCCACCCCTTCATTGCCTTTGCCGCCCAGTCCCACCGGCCATTTCACCGACGTGTTGGAGCCCACCTTCGATTTCCACTCCGGGCTGACCTTGGAGAGGTAGTCGGTCCACACAAAGGTCGTGCCGCTGCCGTCAGAACGGTGGACCACCACGATGTCCGTATCCGGGAGCTTGACACCCGGATTGGGGCCGGTCAGCGCTTTATCGTTCCACTTGGTGATCTGTCCCAGGTAAATCCCGGCCAGCGCCTCCGGCGTGAACTTGATCTCGCCTGACACTCCCGGCACGTTGTAGGCGGGCACCACGCTCCCCAGCACGGTGGGGAACTGGATGATGTTCTTGCCCATCTCCTTCAGTTGTTGGTCATTCAAGGGCATGTCGCTGGCGCCGAAGTCCACCGTTCCCGACTGCAGTTGCCGAATCCCACCGCCGCTGCCGATGGATTGGTAGTTGATCTGCACGCCATGCACCTTCTGGAATTCGTTGAACCACTTCGAGTAGATCGGATAGGGGAAGGTCGCTCCCGCGCCGTTCAGGTTGGTCTGGGCCATCACCGCGGTTGCGAATAGAACCAGCACCGCGCACAACATCACTCGTCGTATCAAGTTGAAATCCTCCTCTTCTTACCTGACTTTGTAGTCACGATTTGTTACAGCCGTGTTACAACCGGGTGAATTCTCGGTAAATGGCCGGAGCACATTGGTATCGCAAGCTCCTGCCCGGATAAACTAGGCACAGTGAAACCGCAATTGTTCTTGGTGGAAGACGACGCCGACATCACGCGCCTGGTGCGCCATCACCTGGAGACCGCCGGCTACGTGGTGCGTTCTTATCCCTCAGTCTCCGGAGTGCTGGCCGACGCTCTCAAGCAGCGTCCGGCGCTGTTTCTGCTCGATATCATGGTTCCGGGCGGCAGCGGCCTGGCCCTGTGTGAGCAGATCCGCGCATCGGAGATCCTGGCCCCCACGCCCATCATCTTTCTTACCGCCAAAACCGCGGAGGCCGACCGCGTGGCGGGTTTCGAGGCCGGTGGCGACGACTATATTTCCAAGCCTTTCAGCCCGCGTGAACTGGTGGCCCGGGTCCGGGCGGTGCTGCGCCGCTTCGAGCCGCCGCTGCCCTCCGCCGTCCGCGAACTCGGCGAAATCCGCATTGATACCGGCGCGATGACGCTCACCGTCCGCGGCAACAATGTTTCCGCCACCGCCACCGAGTTTCGCCTGCTCGATTATTTCGCCCGCCACAGCGGACGCGTCTTCACCCGCGACCAGTTGCTCGATGCCGTCTGGCGCGACACCGCCTTCGTCACCCCGCGCTCGGTCGATGTTTACGTCCGCCGCCTGCGCGAAAAAATCGAAAGCAACCCCGAAGACCCGCGTTACTTGAAGACCGTCCGCGGCACCGGCTATCGTTTCGAGGTGCCGCGATGACAAACCGCATCTTCTTCAAGCTGATGGGCGCCTTCATCCTGGTGATTGCGGTGGTCACCGTCACCATCGATTTCTCCGTCCGCAAGTCCACGGAAGGGACTCTCTACGACGAAATCCATGCCGGGCTGGAGCAGAAGACGGAGCTCTTTGCCCAGGCGGTGCAGCACGACCGCGACCGTCGCGGCATGCAGGCGATCGCCGACGATGTCGCCCGTGCCGCCGTTGCCCGCGCCACCGTCATCGCCGGCGACGGGACGGTGCTGGCCGACACCCGTGCCAATTCCGCCGAAATGGAAAACCACGCTACCCGGCCGGAGTTCATCGCCGCGCTCCACGGCAAAATCGGCAGCGCCACGCGCACCAGCCACACCGTTGGCATTCCGTTTCTCTACGTCGCCGCGCCCATGCCGGGAGGCGCGGTGCGCCTCGCCTATCCCCTGGCTTCCATCCAGCAGGCCGCGCGCCGCATTCGCTTGCACTTGCTCTGGGCCTCGTTGGCCGCGCTCCTTCTCGCCACTATCCTCGTGGCCGTTTTGGCGCGATTGATCTCCCGCCGTCTCCAGCGCATCGTCGTCTTTGCCGATCGCATTGCCGCCGGCGATCTCAGCGCTCGCATCGAGAATTCTTCCGGCGACGAATTCGCCCACGTGGCCTCCGCCCTGGACGCCACCGCTCGCCAACTGGAGCGCAGCTTTGCCGCCGTGGAAACCGGACGCAAAGAGATGGAAGCGCTGCTCAACAGCATGCAGGACGCGGTGCTGGCCGTCTCCCATGACGGCCGCGTGCAGTGGTCCAATGGCCCCATGAAGGCCATCGCGCCGGTTTCCATCGGCTCGCCCCTGGTCGGCGCCATCCGCGATCCGGAAGTCCTGGCGGCGGTGGAGGGCGCCTTGGAACAGAACGAAATCCGCACCGCCCGTGCCAACGCCCTGCTTCCCGGACGCACCTTTGGCGTGACCGCCGCCCCCTTGCCTGGCGGCGGCGCAGTCGCCGTGCTGCACGACCACACCAACATTGAACGCGTCGAAAAAACGCGCCGCGATTTCATCGCCAACGTCTCCCACGAGCTCCGCACTCCTTTGACTTCAATCCAGGGCTTCGCCGAAACTCTCCTCGAGCTGGAATCCTCCGGCAGCGCCGATCCGGCCACCAAGCTGGATTTCCTGGAGGTCATTCGCAAGAACGCCGCCCGCATGGCGCGCTTGACTGAAGACCTGCTGGTGCTGGCGCGCGTCGAATCCGGCGAGCGCGCCTTCACCCTCCGCGCCATTCGCCCCGCCGCCTTGCTGGATGACGCGGTGGAGAATTTTTTTGCCGTCGCCAAGTCCGCCGGCATTGAACTGGCGGTCCACAACACCGCCACCCGCGACGTGCACGCCGACAAGGACGCCATCCACCAGGTATTCACCAACCTGATCGATAACGCCATCAAGTATGCGGGAGCGGGTGCGCGCATCGAAGTCGGCGCGCGCGACGACGAGAGCGGCGTCGAGTTTTACGTTCGCGATTCAGGCCCGGGCATCGCCTCCGAACATCTGCCGCGCCTGTTCGAGCGCTTCTATCGCGTCGATAAGGCGCGCTCGCGCGAATCCGGCGGCACCGGTCTTGGGCTTGCCATCGCCAAGCACATCGTGCGCGCCCACGGCGGCAACATCCGCGTCGACAGCCGGCTCAATCACGGCTGCACTTTCTCCTTCACGCTGCCGGAGAAGGCGCCGGCCCACCACCTGGCGCACCGCTAGCCGCGCGTCCCACAAGTTCGCTGAATAACTGTTGCCCTGCTTTGAAGGGGTGCGGCTTTAGCCGCGCCGCACAAGGCGAGCATTACAGCAGCTTCAGCCGCTGAGGGCACAAGATGATCGGGTCTCAACTTATTTCGCCAATTTGCGGGACGCCACATATGGCGATTTCACAACCATCAAGACGCCCGCATCCCAGCCCGCGCAGCGGGCGGTAGAATGAGTTTTCCCCGGGCTCACGCCCGGGACTACATTCTGCCGCCGCTACGCGGCTGATTCGGCAACTCTCTAAAGTCAGATTGAGAACCTACAAACAAAACTCGAATCGCAAATTGCAAATCCCAACTTATTCTTCTTCGATCACCCTCTTCGGCACCACTTCGCGATAGCCCTTGGGCATGGCGAATACGGTGCCGGGCACGCTCACCTGCTTTACCTCCATCACGTCCATCTCGCTGCGCGTGCTGTGTTCGCCGCGCGCGTCGGAGGTGCGGGTTACGGTCACGCGCTTCAGCGGGAAGCCCTCGACCTTGCTCATCTCCGCGCGGATCATCTTGTCCACCTGCTCGTCGCCCGTGCTCGGCGGATCCTGCTTGAGCCAGACTTTCAGCGCCGGGTCGGTCAGCTTTTCGGTGGTCCAGATGTCTTCCTCCATCACGGTGGATACCTTTTTTGAGCCCGTAATGTGCATGGAAACCGTGTAGCTGGTGCGATAACGGTAATGCCGCGTCGGCAGCCCAGCCAGCAGGCCGCCATCTTCTTCCAGCAGCTTTTCGACCTTGGGCGATTCGAAGTTCACCTTCATGATGCCGCGCATGCCTTGCACCATGCCGCCCATGCCCGCCATCATGCTCTGCACGTCGTACTTGGTGTAGGTCTTGGTTGCCGGGCTGACCAGGTAGAGCGTCTTGCCCTCGTCGGGCGAGAGCATGTAGTCGCCGACGGCGTAGTCGTCGGCCTGGCTCTCCACGAACACCACCTTCGCCCGCACGCCGCTGACGTAGGCGTGCACGGTGACGTCGCCGCCGCCATCGCTGCGCGTCTGCGCGACGAATTCCACGCCGGCGAGGGCGTACGCGGCAGCTATGATGAGGAACGAACCAACGATCAGCGCTTTACGCATTCTCTGTATCCAGTGGCTAGGGGTTAGCAGCTAGGGGCTAGCTGTTATGCGTGGGTTGGTTGCGCAACAAAAGCTTTAATCCAGAGTTCTATCCCCTAGCCCCTCGCGACACTATAACTGAAGTAAACTGGCGCAGGCCTTATCACTAGAACCCTAACTTATGGCGACAGTTGCGACCGCACCCTCGGGCATTCCGTCCACCTTGCCTGCCCTGCAGCGCTTGCGGCGCGCCATCCTGCTGAACCCGCTGGCCGCCGCCGGGGTGGTCCTGGTCATTATTTTTACCATGCTGGCGATCTTTGCCCCCTGGATCGCCCCCTACGATCCCGCCGCCATCAATCTTCCGGCGCGCCTCTCCGCCCCTTCGGCCGCGCACTGGATGGGCACCGACGAGCTGGGCCGCGACATTGTCTCCCGCATTATCTATGGCGCCCGCATTTCCATGCTGGTCGGCTCCAGCGTCGTGACGGTGGCGCTGATTCTGGGCCTGTTCATCGGATGCCTGGCGGGCTACTACGGCGGACGCGTGGACCGCTTCGTCAACATCGTGGTGATGAACGCCTTTCTCTCCTTTCCCGGGATCCTGCTGGCCATCGCGTTTGTCGCTTTTCTCGGACCCGGAATGTTCAACCTGATCATGGCGCTCTCCATCGGCGGATGGGTCGGCTACGCCCGCCTGGTTCGCGCGCAGGTGCTGGCGACGCGCGAGCGCGAGTTTGTGGAGGCGGCGCGTGCCCTGGGCGCCAGCGACTGGCGCATCATCACCCGCCACATTCTTCCTAACATGATTCAGCCGGTCATCGTGCAGGCCGCGATCGGCATGGCCGGCGCCATTCTCGCCGAAGCCACCATGAGCTTCCTCGGGCTCGGCGTTCCGCCGCCCGCCGCCAGTTGGGGTTCCATGCTCAACGACGGCCGCGCCCACCTGTTCGACGCGCCTCACCTGGTGCTGTTTCCCGCCATGGCCGTCATGCTCGCCGTGCTGTCGTTCAACTTTATCGGCGACGCGCTACGCGATTTCCTCGATCCTCGTGCCCGCATCGAAGCCGGGCTGTAGATTCCGCAAAGAGAAAAAGGGCACGCCTGTGCCAAACAGGACCTCGCGACCATCTTCAGTCGCGAGGTCCCGTGGACAAATTTCGCTCATGCAAGAAACTTCAGGAACGAAGCGGGGTCGGCATGGAAGCCCGGAAACACCCCGCCCAGGTTGCGGTTGCCCAGGTGCCGGGCGACGATCTCGCTGAGCACGGTGCGGAAGTCGGTGGTTAGCGCCAGGTCGCGGCCCTCGTACAGATGCTCCTGCGCCAGTCCGGGCCAGCGTCCGTAGACGCGGCGTCCGCGCACCGGACCGCCCATGATGAACATCACGTTGGCGTGCCCGTGGTCGGTGCCGCGGTTTCCGTTCTCGCGCGCGGTGCGTCCAAATTCCGACATCGTTACCACCACGGTGTTTTCCGCCAGATCTCCCATGTCGGTCCAGAAGGCCGACATGGCCTGCGACAGATCGCCCACCCGGTTCGCGATCTGGCCTTGCACCGATCCTTCGTTGACGTGGTGGTCCCAGCCGCCGACGTCGGAGAACGCGATCTCCACCCCTAGGTCCGCCTTCATCAATTGCGCCACCTGGCGCAGCGCGTTGCCCAGCGGCCCGCGCGGATAATTCGCGCCCGGCGCCGGCGTGTAGCGGGCCGAGTCGGCCGATTTCAGCATCTTCACCGCGTCAAAGGTTTCCTGCCCGGTGCCGTGCAGCACCGCGTCCACCGATTGGTCGTACATCGCCTCGAAGGTGTTCGACAGCGGTTGCGCCTGCGGGTTTCGTCCGCCTACGCCGAAATCGTTGACGTTGCTGACAGCCACCGCCGGTGCGCTTCCCGACAGCATGCGCGGCAGGGAACTGCCCAGCGCGATGGCGCGGAAGGGAGATGCTTGTGTGGCCCGGGCCTCCGGCCCGGGAACACGGGTCGCAGACCCGTGCCACACATTTTCGGTCCGCAGCGCGCGGTTCAGCCATCCGTCCTCGGTGGCCTTCAATCCGGGCGTGCCCGACTCCATGTAATCCTGCGCGTCAAAATGCGAGCGCGTCGGGTCGGGCGAGCCCGCGGCGTGCACGATCGCCAGGTGTCCCTGGTCCCAGAGCGGCTTGAACGACGCCATCGCCGGATGCAGCCCGAAGAATCCGTCCAGGTCGATCACCTGCTGCCGCGGGATGGCGATGGTCGGCCGCATCGCGTAGTACGAAGGCTCGGCGTGCGGCACCACGATGTTCAGCCCGTCGGCCGCGCCGCGCTGGAAGATGACCACGAAGCGCTTCTTGCCTGCGGTCTCCGAGGCCATGGCCACTCGTTGCAGGAACGCCGGCACCACCGTCGTCCCCACCACCGCCATCGCCCCGCCCTTGAGAAATACTCGGCGTGTAATTGCCATCGCTGACTCCCTGACTACTGACTCCTGACTACCGCTTCTGAAATTCCGGCGACCCTAGAATCAGTCCCGCCAGCACGCCCACATTCACCGGCCGCGCGGGATCGTCCAGCACCCGCCCGGTGACCTGCGGATCCACCGCGTGCTTCAGGATGGTGTCGTGCGTCTGCTTCGACAAATCCCCCGCCAGCAGCGTGTTTTCCAGTTTTGCCAGCGCCGCCGTGGTGTCGCTCGACGCCTGCGATCCCAGCACGCGCTCCGGCGCAAACTCAACGCCCGGCATTCGCCCCGAGGTAAAACGCAGCGCGAAATTCATGCGGTTCAGCAGCGCCGCCGAATTCACCCACGTCTCCGCCTTCATGGAATACCCGGTCGGAGGCTGCGCGCCGTACAGCGGCATGCCCATCTGCTTCAGCGTCTGCACCAGGGGCAACGCATTGTTCACGTCGGCGCCGCTGGCCCGCACCGCCGAGACCACGAATTCCAGCGGCGTTTTCACCTTCGCGCGGTACGCCTCCGGCGCCCAGAACTCGGGCGAGTCCAGCATGGCGCGCAGCACCTGGCGGATGTCGCCATCGCTCTTCAGGAAGGTCGCCGCCATGCGGTTCACCAGCGCTTCCGGCGGATTGTCGGAGACGAAGCGCATCGCCAGTTTTTTCGAGATGAAATGCGCTGTCGCGGGATGATGCGCCAGCATCTTCAGCACTTCCACGCCTTCATCCTCGCCGTGCTCCTTGATGGTGTGTCCGAGCACGAACTTGGTCCCGGGCTCGTGCATGCGCTCATTGAAAGCGAAATCGCCGCCGCGGCGCGGCTCGCGGATGGTCCAACCGGTAAACACGCGCGCCACTTCCGTCACGTCCTTCTGCGTGTACCCGCCGTCGACCCCGAGGGTGTGCAGCTCCATCAATTCGCGAGCATAGTTCTCGTTCAACCCGCGCGGCTGCTTCCTTGCGTTGGCCTGCTGTGCCGGCTGGGGGCGCTGCCGCGGCGGCGGATAGGGCCGCCCAAAAGGCCCGCCGAACGGGCGATTCCGCCCGAAGCGCGCATTGTTCCTCGCCCGCAACGGCCCGCCCATGCCCACCGCGGAATGCGGTCCCACGCTCTGCCAGTTGTCCAGGTAGAACATCATCGCCGGGCTCTTCGCGGTGGCCAGCAGCAGGTCCTGGAATTTGCCGAGAGCGTGCGGACGAATCACGTCGCGCTCGTATTCGTTCAGCAGGTAGCGGTCCGCGCCCTTGCCGATGAAGACGTTGAAGTGGTTGAACCAGAAATCGGTCATCACCTCATCGAGCTGGCGCTCGCTGTAGGCGGCCCGAAGGATCTTGCTCTGCATCAACTCCGTGGTCACCACCAGCGTCGGGTTGTTCATCGCCATCAGCTGCTCGCGCTGCTGCGGCGTCAGCGATTCCATCAACTGCTGCCGGTCCTGCGGATCGAGCGCCCGCGCCAGCATCTGGCGCTGCTGCGGATCCATGGCCAGGATTGCGTGCATGCGCTGTCCCGGCGTCGGTAGGGCCAGGATGTTCTCCGCCTGTTGGCGCGCCGCCCTGCGGGCCTCGCGGCGCTCCGCCTTCTGCTCGTCGGTCATCGACATCTGCTGATCGTCACCGGGCTGATTGACGGGCTCGGCCTTGGCGGCTTTCTTCTCTTTCTTGTCCTCGTATTTCTCGACCTGCGATTGGTAGATGGCGCGCTCCGTCTGGTCCGACGGCATGGACCTGCGTCCTTCGGCCACCTGCTTGATGACCTGCGGAGGCGGGAAGTTCTCCACCAGTTGGCGGGCGTCCATGTGCAGCGTGCGCAACGGCGCCAGCCGCGCCTGCAGTGACGAGTCGTCGATTTTTTCCGGATGCAGTTGCAGCTCGATCCACTTGTCTACGCCCATCGCCCGGACCCGCTCCACATCGCCCGGCCTCGGCCCGAACGTCAGCCGGTTGAGCGCGTGCAGCGCCCGCTGCTGCTCTTCCATTTGCGCGGCTGCGTGCTTGTCTTTCTTCTTGTTGGCAGCCCAGATGGTGGCCGAAAGAGTGAGCGCGAGAACAATCAGCAGGAATGTGGTGAAGCGGCGTGCTTTGGTGGGAGCGCCGGGCTTCAGCCCGGCGACACGATGGCGCGGAACAGGCGGCTTTAACCGCAGTTTTCCATGCATGGTCGGTCTCCGAACGGGTGCCATCCCATGCGAATTATGAACCCATTGAAAGCTGAGAAGTTGCTGGATTTCGCGGCAGGCTAATTGCTAATAGCTAATTGCTAATGGCTTTTTTCTCACGCCGAATAGATGCGTCCGTGCGTCACCTTGTGGTTCAGCGCTGAGGCCAGCACGTCAATGTCGCTGGGCGCGATGTTGCACACCGTGCGGTCGTCGAGGAAGCGATTCTCTTTGCGGCCCACTGCGTCGCGGCGCACCTGCACCATCAGCGCCTGCACCGCGTTGACGTCGAACTTGAAGTGGGCAATGCGCACGATCTCGCTCAGCGCCTCACCCACCGTCATGCCCGAGCGATACGGGCGCTCGCTGGTCATGGCGTCAAAGGTGTCGGCCACGGCCGTGATGCGGGCCGGCATGGAGGTCTCGTCTGCCGCCAGGCGGTCCGGGTAGCCGGTGCGATCGGCCCGCTCATGATGCGACCTCACCACCTCCGGCACCTTCGGCCAGGGAAATTCCACGCCCTGCACAATCTGGTGCCCGACCACGGTGTGGTCCGCCATCTCCTGGAATTCCTCTTCATCCAGCGCGGTCGGCTTGGCGAACAGGCGCTTGTCCACCGCCACCTTGCCGATGTCGTGCAGGTATCCGGCGGCGCGCAGCCCCGCCACCTCCGGCTGGTCCATGCCCATGGCGTCGGCGATTCCGGCGGCATAGCGGCCCACGCGCAGCGAGTGCCCGCGCACGTTCACGTGCTTGATGTCGATGGCGTTGGCGAAGGTCTCCAGCGCGGTGTCGTAGAAATTGTGCACCGAGCCCAGCAGCTTCAGGTGCTCGGAAACCCGCTGCGTCAGCGACTCCGACAGCGTGTGGTTGTGTACCGCCAGCGCCACGTAGTGCACCATCATGCCGATCGCCTGCAGATCGTCTTCGTCGTACTGCGCGTCCTCGCCGCGGTGTCCCAGCCCGATCATGCCCACCAGCTTGTTTCGCACCCGCAGCGGAGCGATGCACTTGAACAGCTCCGGCGCCACGTTGCCGTTGGGGCTCATGTACTGCTCCCAGGTGGCGCGCGAGATCAGCAGCGGGGCGCGCACGTTGTTCAGGGCATGCACATGCTTGGGCAGCAGCGGAATGACGGCCTGGTCGGGGAAGGAGGCGAAGCCCTTTGCGGCCACGGTGCTCAGCACCGCCGGCTTATCGCGGAAGATGAAGAGCGCGCCTTCGCGCGCGTCCGCCGCCTCCATCACGCAGGTGAGGATGGAGCGCGCGCGTTGCGCGAAGTCGGTGTCCGCCGTCATCTCCGAGCCCAATTCGCTCAGGGCCTGGAAGGTCAGCAGGAGCCGCCGGAAATTATCGTTCTTAACTCCCATGTAGCTTGCGGGAGCATGAATCGCTGAGCGAGTTGAGATTACCACGCCTCGCGTTTGCCCGGTCTACTCGCGCGTGTTAGCTAGGTTGGTTCAAACTCGTGTGCTGGCAATCAGTTACGGTAATAACCAGGGAGAGTCGGTCGACGTTCGATGGCTGTTGGCTGATGGTAGACGTGCAACGTTCAATGGCCGGTGGCATCTTTAATTCTTCAATCTTCAATTTTCAATCTTCAAGTTTGCTTTCTTGCTCTCGACCATCGACCTTAAAAGTGCTCCCGCAGTCCCGGAAACCTCTCCACCACCAGCAGCGTTTGCCCGCGCGGGGCCTCCGCCACGTCCTCGTGCTCCAGGATCCAGGTCTGGTCATGGGGCACGAACACTGCGTTCAGCCCCGCCGCCAGCGCCGGATTGATGTCTGACTTCGGGCTGTTCCCGATCATCCAGGTGGCGTCGTGTGCCAGCCCGTACTTCCCGACTACCTCGCCATAGGTCTGCGCGTTCTTCTCCGCCACGATCTCCACCGCGGCAAAGTACTCCTTCAGTCCTGAGCGTTCGACTTTTCCTGACTGCTCGGTGACATTGCCCTTGGTCAGCAGGATCAGGTGGTGCTTGCCGGAAAGGTAGTCCAGCGTCTCCGGTACGCCGGCCAGGATCTCCACCGGATGCTCGGCGATGGCATGCGCGAAGCTGTGGATGCGCTCGTGCTGCTCCGGCGTCACCGGCTCCACCGCCAGGTGCTCGAAGGTCCGCATCAGGGCGTGGGCGAAGCTGTTCAGCCCGTAACCATGGGAAACGATGCACTCGCGCTCCACCTGGTTCAACACCTCCCGCACCTGCACCGGCGAGTACTCGCGGTGGTTCAGGTAGGAGATGAAGCTGGCGATGGCGCGCTCGAAGTAGATGTTGTTCTCCCACAGCGTGTCATCGGCATCGATGAGCAGCGTCTGCGCGCCGTTGTTGGAGAGAGGGCCGGACATATCTCTTATAGTTTCCACGAAACCCTCACACCTGTCATCCTGGGCCAGGCGCCGCCGTTCGCTTCCCCGAGGCCATGTTATCAACCACTGTTTGCTAGAATTCCTCCACTATGCGCGCTACACTTGCGGCACTCTTGCTGGTCTTCGTCATGTCTCCACTCGTCGACGCACAAAGCCACTCCAAGCCGTCTTCCAAGGCGCCCGCGCTCAAGGTGGTTCCCGATATTGCCCAGCGCGTCGCCAAGTTTAAGCCGGTGGAAATGCCCTTCAGCCCGGAAGGCCTGAGCGCGCGCGAGCGCCAGCTGGTGAACAAGCTGGTGGAAGCCAACCACTACATTGAGTACATCTACTGGCGGCAGAGCGATCCCGAGGCCCTCGCGCTCTACCAGCAACTGGCCGGCAGCAAGGAGCCGGCCGATGAACAGGCTCGCAAGTACGTGTTCATCAACGCCAGCCGCTTCGACCTGCTGGAGGACAATCAGCCGTTCGTCTGTGCCACCTCGGAGACTGGCGCCAATGGCGGCGCGTGCCCGGCCATGTATCCCGGCCGCGGCTTTTATCCGCATGGGCTGACCCGCGAACAAGTGGAGCAGTTCATCAAGCAACATCCCGACAAGAAAGCCGCCATCTACGACCCGCGCGCCGTCGTCCGCTGGAAGGGCGGTCAACTGGATGCCGTGCCTTACCACGTCGCCTATCGATCCTTCCTGGAACCCGCGGCCAAGGCCTTGCGCGAGGCCGCCGCGCTGGCCGACGAGCCGCAGTTTGCCAAGTTTCTTCGCCTGCGGGCCGACGCCCTGCTCTCCGACGATTACTTCCCCAGCGACATTGCCTGGCTGGACCTGAAGTCGCCGAAGTTCGACATCATCTTCGCCCCCTACGAGACCTACGACGACGGTCTGCTCGGCATCAAGGCCAGCTACGGTGGCGCCGTGCTGGTCCGCAACGAAGCTGAGAGCAAGAAGCTCGAACTCTACGAGAAGTACGTGCCCGACATCCAGGACGCGTTGCCGCTTGCGCCCGAAGACCGTCCCTCCAAGCACGGACAGACGACGCCCATGGAGGTGATGGACACGCCCTTCCGCTCCGGCGACCTCAACCACGGGTACCAGGCGGTGGCCGATAACCTGCCCAACGACGCCCGCATTCACCAGGAGAAGGGGACCAAGAAAATCTTCTTCAAGAATTTCATGGACGCGCGCGTCAACGTGGTGATTCTGCCGATCGCGAAGCGGTTGATGCGGGCCGACCAGGCCGCGCAAGCTTCCGGCGAAGGCTACCTGGCGCACACCCTGCTGCATGAGATCTGCCACGGGCTCGGCCCGGCCTTCGCGCGCCAGAACGGCAAGCAGGTAGACATCCGCGAAGCGATCGGTCCGGCCTTCAATGGCCTGGAAGAAGCCAAGGCCGACGTGGTCGGCTTGTTCGGGCTGAAGTGGCTGGTGGACCACGGCGCCATTCCCAAGGACCGCTTGCCGGAGTTTTACTCGTCGTATCTCGCCGGCCTGTTCCGCACCATGCGCTTTGGCACCGCGGAGGCGCACGGCAAGGCGGAGATGATGGAGTTCAATTATCTCGTCGAGCAGAAGGCGATCCAGCGTGATGCCGCCGGCAAGTACGTGATCGACTACGCGCGCACCGCGACCGCCATTGCCGCGCTCGCCAAGGAGTTGCTGGAGATGGAGGCCACCGGCGACCGCGCGCGCGCCGAAAGCTGGTTTGCCAAGTACGACGTGATGCCGGCGGAGTTGAAGGCGGCGCTCGCGACCGTCGCCGACCTGCCGGTGGACATCACGCCGAACTTCTCGTTTCCGCAGCGGGTGGAATGATGGGATGGGAGCACAAGGAGCGGCGCTACTTCGATCGTGTCAGCATTCCTACGACCGCCAACATGTTTCTCGAGGATGACCTGGGCAATCGCCTGGGGCGCATCCGCATGCTGGGGCGCGGCGGTTTCCTGATCGAGACCAATCGCCGTTTTCCCGCCGGCGAGGTGCTTAGCTTCACCATCCTCGGCGAGGACGACGGCGTGCGCCGCGAGATCCAGGCAGTGCAGCGCTATACCAGCTCCGACGGCAATGTCGGCTTCGAGTTCCAGGGGCTGGATCCGGAGGCCGCGGTCGAAATCGGCGTGCTGATCGGCAAGTATTTCCTGGTTTCCCGCGCCGCGAAGTAGGTCCTGCTCTAAACGAATTCCACTCTCGGCTCTTGTGGAATCAAGCCCGCCTTGTGGCCCAAGTTGAGCAACAGCGACACCGCGGCGCGGCCGTCTTCGCCGTAATCGAGCGTGCGCTCGTTCACGTACATGCCGACGAACTTGTCTGCCGACTGGGTATCCAGGTCGCGCGCGAACTGCATGGCATAGTTCAGCGCCTGCTCGCGGTGGTCGAGCGCGTACTGGATGCTGCGCCGCAGCGCGTCGGAGACGCTGGCGATGGTGGCCGCTCCGAGGGCGCGGCGGATGGCGTTGCCGCCCAGCGGCAGCGGCAGCCCTTGCTTGTCGCGCCACCACTTGCCGAGATCGAGGATGCGGTGCAGTCCCGACTTGGCGTAGGTTAGCTGGCCTTCGTGGATGATCAGCCCAGCTTCGTGCTGGCCCGCGATGACGCGCGGGATGATCTGGTCGAAGGCAACCACCTCGGTTTCGATCTCGGGCGCGAACAGCTTTAACGCCAAGTACGCGGTGGTCATGGTTCCCGGAACGG
The DNA here is from genome assembly GCA_963797035.1 of Terriglobia bacterium. GTDB lineage: Bacteria > Acidobacteriota > Terriglobia > Terriglobales > Acidobacteriaceae > JAIQGF01. The sequence goes on along the minus strand of CAWCOC010000010.1, from coordinate 270,299 downwards.
CGACGCGCCGGTTCTTGACCTCGCCGATGGAGAGCGCCTTGGTGGCCACGATCATGGGCCCATAACCGTCGCCCACGCTGCCGCCGCAGGACATGAGCGCGTACTTGTCCTGGATGTAAGGATAGGCGTGAAAGGAGATGGCGGTGACGTCGTAAACGCCTTCCATCGCCTGGCGGTTCAGGGTCTCGATGTCGCACAGAGTGTGGGTGAACTTCAAGCCGGGCACGCGCACCTTGTTGGTCGCCAGGCCGTAGAACATGAACGCGTCATCCGAATCCGGACTGTGCGCGATGCTGATAATGCGAGTTTTGGTGGAAGCTGTCGAAGTCATGGACTTAAAGATTGAAAATTGAAAATTGAAAAAGAGTTTCTTACGACTGAGTTTTCGAATATTCAATATTCAATTTTCAATTTATTCGCTCTCTCTTACCGATCAAACTTGGTCGCGGCTGCGGCGGCGGCCGCGATCTTAGCGATTTCGGCGAATACGAAGGGATAGAGCCCGAAGCTCATCGCCTGGGTTGCGCCCTGGGTCAGAATCGCGAGCCACGCCAGGCCGCCGGTGAAGATCACGATCTCGGCCGCCAGCGCCGCCACCAGGAACCGCCCGAACTTGCGGGCGCCGCGTTCCGCGATCCATCCGGCCACGAACGCCGCCACCGGGTAGGCCAGCAGGTAACCGCCGGTTGGGCCCAGCAACTGCGCGATGCCGCCCGGACCAGCCGGGCTGAACACCGGCAGGCCGGCTGCGCCCTGGGCCAGGTAGAGGGCCAGCGCCGCGCCGCCACGCTTGCTGCCCAGCAGCAGCGCCACCAGCAGCACGCCGAAATTGGCCAGCGTAAGTGGCACCGGAGTGAAGGGCAAGGGCAGCGACAGCCGCGCGCACAGCGCCACGAACAGGCTGGCGCCGACCACGATTGCCCCCTGCCGCGCCGCGCTCATGGCGCCGACTTGTTCCTGGACAATGGAAATAGATCTTGGCATCACTGCTCCTTCGCTGTCAGCTGTCAGTATCAGCTACGACCTTCCCGAAGGCTCAACCGTGGCTAATCTCCGCGCAAGGCGCGCCGTGCCTCGTGCTCTTCCACCTCGTGCCTGGCCGCCAGGTGCCGGCGGACACGCACGTAACACGCCGCGGCGGCCCACAGTAGCGCCGCCATGGAAAGCACGAGGACGACGTACAGAATCTTGATTAACACCGCCGTAAGAATACCAGAGGGATTGCAGATTGCAGATTGAAGATTGCAGATTGGCCGGCACGCCGGTCCCAAATGGTTGTTGATTCTTCAATCTTTGTCCGTGCCGTTATCGTCCGGCCATCGACCTTTCGATTTCCTCCGCGGTTTTTGGAATGGCGCAACTCAGGCAGACCAGGCCGCCATTGGCGTCGACCAGGAAGGTGTCCTCGATGCGCACGCCGAAATTTTCCTCGGGAAGGTAGATGCCGGGCTCGATGGTGAACACCATGCCGGGGCCGAGCGGAACGCCGGGTTCGCTGGGATCGTGCACGTTCAGGCCGACCATGTGGCTGAGGCCGTGGATGAAGTAGGGGCCCAGGGGCTGGCCGTGCGAGTCCTTGCCGTGCGAGTTGATGTAATCGAAGGCGACGCGGAACAGAGAATTTTCGTCGCGGCCGGTGAGCATTGACCTCCCCGATTTGAAGGCGTGGATGGCGGCCTGCTGCGCGCCGAGCACGATGTCGTAGATCTCGCGCTGGCGCGCGGTGAAGTGTCCGTTGGCGGGCACGGTGCGGGTGATGTCGGTGGCGTACATGGAGTATTCGCCGCCCACGTCCATGAGCACGACGTCGCCGTCGTGGATCGGGCCGGAGTCCTGGTCGTAATGCAGCACGCTGGAATTGAAGCCGGCGCCGACGATGGGGCCGTAGGCGGGGCGCTCGCAGCCGCGGCGCTCGAACTCGTACACCATGAGCGCCGCCACCTGGCGCTCGGCGGTTCCGGGCTTGATGATCTTCCAGGCTCCAGGTGCGCCGCCACCGAGGCGTCGGCGGCCTTGCGAAGGAGTTCAATCTCACCCGCGTCCTTGATCATGCGCAGGGAAGCGAGGAGCGGCTTCACGTCGCGCGCATAGACGGAGAGGTTGCCGTGCTTGAGCCAGTCAAGCGCGAGCTTGGAATCAGGGCCCTGATTGACCAGGACCACGCCGCCAAGCGGAGGAATGACGGCGGCAAGTTCGTCGCGCAGCGCGTCGATGGGCACCACACGATCAAAACCGGTTTTGCTGGCGTCGGGATCGGCGGGCCCGATCTTGGGCCCGGTCCAGCGCTCGGCGGCGCGATTGCGCGGCGGCAGCAACAGGACCTCGGAATAAGCGCGCGGCTTCACGGTCGCGGGACGTCCGGGCGGCAAGTTGGCATTCATCTGCTTGAGGGCGTCAGCGTCGAGCGCGGGTACGATCAGGACGGCGGCGCCGGGCTCGTTGACGCCGGTGAGGTACCAGAAATCCTCGTCCTGGCGAAAACCGGTGAGCGCTTCGGTGAGGTCGCTTTCGGTGGTGGCGAAGACGACGATGGGCGCGCCATTCGCCTTCCTGGCCAGGGCCTCGCGGCGGGCGCGATAGGTCTGGTTGGGCTGGCGATCGAGGGCGAAGGCGGCGGTGGCGAGGAGCAGGAAGAGAACCAGGAAGCGTTTCAAATTTCTGACCTCGTACGGTGGTGGTAGCCGAGGAAGATCATACCTGGGAGAGCAATTTACGTCCGATAACACTTACAAGCTGTAACAAAACTTCCACAACGGCAATTTGCAGAGCGCTGAATACATCTTCTGGCCTGAGGTGCTCATGGGTTCAGATCGACTGGTCGCGTGCCATTGTCGACAGTTCTTCGGTGCGCGCTGTTTTTGGGGGGTGAAAACAGGGCCGAATCCGACCGATCGAGCTAAACGTTCTTGCTCCTGCTTTTTGTTTGACTCCGGAACAGGTCTCCGGCACCGTGATTCTCCTGGTGTCGTTGGCGCTGGCGGTAGCGACGCATGTTCCTGTCCATCACGTCTCCTCTTCGGCAATCCAGAACAGCCCGGTTGCAATCGCAGAGCATGTCATCTAGCCGCTGGTTTCGCCGCTATGGCAGTCGTGGCCTACGGTGCGGCGAATCTCGGCCACTTTGTCGCCGGTAGCTTATTGGATAACCCGCAAAGATGAGCGCGACAGCCGCGCGGGCTGTGGTGGTCGCCCTTTCTGGCCGACCGCCTCCGGCAAGCTCTCCATGCGGTTTCCGAATTTACTTGACTCCGGAACAGGTTCCAGGGTGGACAATAACAACTGCACTCAGCGCACAGGCCGTTCCTAAAGTGCAAACGATGAGCAGGAGGAAAAGGTTATGAACCTCTGGCGATGCGGTGTCCGTGCACACCAATCCAGAATTGCACGTTATCAGCAGTTCCGTCATTTCTTGCTCGCGGTGCTGTTCGCCGTTCTGTTAGGTACGCAGGCCCACGCTGTATCCGCCACTGTGGCGTACCAGCCGATGACCAGCAGTGGTTTGGCGGCAGGCCAGCCGTTTGAGGCGTGGATCATGCTGGATAAGCCGATTGACCCCGCACAGCCGGGGCATGCGGTTCCGGCTGGAGCTACCATGCGCTTCAAGTTCGGCAAGGCGTTTACGCCGGTCGCCCACATTGAGCCTGAAGTTGTCTTTCTTTATGGATGGCCACAGAAGGCGGTTCCGGTCAAGTTTGAGGTCGCCGTTGACCCCGGGGATGCGCGCACGATCGTGGTCACACTCAAAGAAGGCATTCCGGCAGCGCCTCCCGATCGTCCGGGACTGAAGGCGATTCATTTGAAAACTGGAGAGTCAAATCCAGCCAAGGCGGGCGACTACCCGATCGAGATCCAGTTCAGCAACGCCGGCGAGCTCTCCGGCAACACCACCGTAATGGCAGCAATCACTCGCGCTCCAGTTCCAGTCATCGCCGCCTACAACCAGCTGCACGAAGGGCGAAACGAGGACTGGCAGCATGTGAAGCGGTGAGACTGCGGCGTTGCCGATTGATCTCCTAGTCAACCTTCCTGACAAATCACGCTCGCCGATTTCGTTGCGTTCTGCATCCGATGGCGGCTTACTAATACTCGGCGATAACGAACAGATCGGCACGATCACTGCGCGTGGGGAACAGGTGACCCTTACGCCGGTCGCATTTGGACCAGGGTTCGCCCGTTTGGGAATCGTGCGGTTTCGAGCCACGGCGGGTGCTCAGGCGGGGACAGCAGAAATCGCCGCTCAACTAACCGGTGGCCCCGCTTACACGCTGCACATGGTCATAGAACCTTAGCTGTGCGAGAGAAGATGGAATTAAACATAATCGACGCCAGTCCAGTTGCAAAAGTGGCCCTACTTCAAGACGCAACGCCCACGCCAGGCTTGTTGGGTGTGTTCGGCTCGTTCTTGAGGTTGGGCCTGACCGCCTTCGGTGGTCCGGCCATGGTGGCTTACATCCGGCAGATGGCCGTGGAGAAGAAGCGGTGGCTCGATGCTGACGCATTCGATAGCGGCGTGGCGCTTTGCCAGGCGATCCCGGGCGCGACGGCAATGCAGACCGCAGCATATGTCGGCTTGCGGGTACGCGGCGTCGCCGGTGCAACTGCCAGTTTCTTGGGCTTCGGTCTGCCGGCATTTGTGCTGATGCTCGTCCTATCGGCTTTGTACGCTCACACGCATGAGATTCCTGTAATTGCATCGGTATTCGGCGGCCTGCGGGCGATCATCGTGGCGCTGGTTGCGAACGCGACCGTATCCTTCGGGAGGTCCTCACTTAAGCATTGGGCGCATGTGCTCATCGCCGCGATGGTGGCAGCGTTGTTCGTGTGGGAGGTCAATCCGTTCCTGGTAATCGTATTCGCCGGCCTCCTGGGAGTGGCGATCATCCCGGCTTCAACACTAAAGCCTAGCGTCTCATTCGCGGGGACTCGCCAGACTATGAGCTCCACCGCCAGGCCTGTGATGGCGTTGGTATTGGCGGTGGTGTTCGTTTTTCTCGGGCTCTGGATTACCCACCGCCGCCTGTTTGACCTGGCCGCGCTGATGTTCCGGATCGACCTGTTTGCTTTCGGCGGCGGCTTCTCGTCCGTGCCACTCATGTTCCACGAAACCGTCGAGGTGCACCGGTGGCTGGATGGCTCAACGCTTCTCAATGGAATTGTGCTCGGCCAAGTGACGCCCGGCCCGATTGTGATCACCGCGACTTTCATTGGCTATGTATTCGCGGGCCTGGCAGGCGGCGTGACGGCGACGATAGCTGTCTTCATGCCTTCGTTTCTCATGCTGATTGCGATTGCGCCTTACTTCGAGCGAATGCAGAATTCGCCAGTGTTCAACAAGATCATTGCCGGAACTTTGTGTTCGTTTGTCGGGCTGTTACTGGTCGTCACTGCACGTTTTGCCCAAGGTGTTACGTGGGACGGGGTGCATCTGCTGCTGGCTGTCGCGTCGTTTGTCGCGTTGCGCCTGAAGGCGAACGTTCTCTGGATAGTCCTGATCGGTACTGCGTTTTCGATCGCGTTGTACCGATAATCCGGCTGGGAGGGTAAGACAATGCCTCAGAAATCGCTTGACTCCGGAACAGGTTCCAAGGTGGACAATCAGGATGGCAATAAGGGAACCGCTGGGCGCCGGTTCTACCGCGCTGGCGAATTGGCACGGTTAGCGGGCGTAAGCACCGACACCCTGCGGTATTACGAGCGACAGCGCTTACTTGCTGCACCGCCGCGAGCGGCGAACGCATACCGTCATTATCCGTTGGAAGCGCTCAGTCGGGTGCGCGTGATTCGGTCGGCGCTGGCGGTTGGGTTCAGTGTGGATGAGCTTACCAAGATTCTGGGGGCTCGCGATCGGGGACTCGCTCCATGTCAAGAGGTTCGCCGACTCGCCGCGAACAAGCTGAAGGCGCTGCAGGAGCGTATCCAGGAATTGCAGCACCTCCGGCGAGCTCTCTCGACCACCTTGGCGGGTTGGGACCGGCAACTGGCAACGACTCCGTCGGGCGCCAAAGCGGGGTTGCTCTACAGCTTGGCCAATGCGCACCCGGGGGCTGCAAACCAGCTTTCGCCCCTTCTGGCTCCGGCATTAAGGCGCAAGCTCAGTCGGCGCGGTAACGAAAGAGCTGGCAAATCTGAGGTTGTGACATGAATAAGAGCAGAACACTTCTGAACAGCGCAATCGTACTTTACTTCGTTATCTGTCTTGAAATCCTGATTATGATCAGCCCGTTCGCCGGGTTCTACTACTCGGCGTTCAACCCTGTGCTTCTCGGGCTGGCGAAATATCCTGAGACGCGGTGGCTAAGCTCGTTCTTCTTTACCCACCTGCTGGTTCCCCCCAATGACTTTCTGAAATTCATTCGCATCATGGGATCGGTGCTTTTTGTTTTCGGGATGGTGGTCTTTCTCATCTGTGCACTCCAGGTCTATGCCAGCAAATTCTTTAAAACGGGACCCGCTTTGAAGGGTCTGTATTCCCATATTCGTCACCCGCAGTACCTCAGCCTGGCGGTTGCCGGAATTGGCCTGGCGATTCTCTGGCCGCGATTTCTCGTTGTGTTTCTCTGGATTCTGATGGTCCTCGTCTATTACCTGCTGGCCAGAGATGAAGAGCGCCGGATGCAGAAGCAGCATCCGGAAACATACCCCGAGCACATGAAAAACACGGGAATGCTGCTGCCGAAAAGGGTTGAAGATGCGATTCATTTCTTAAGGAACGGCGGGAAAGCGGCAGCGTTTATCGTGGTCGCTGGGCTCGCAGTCGGTGGAGCTTTTCTCCTGCGTGATTACACCGTTCATCATCTGCCTGTGTGGGCCGAGTCAAACATCGTGGCGCTTCCCATTGTCCCCGGTGATCAAGGGATGTTGGAGTTCAGGATGGCCGACATACTCCACGTTCCAGAAGTCGAATCTCGACTGGATCCCCACTCGCTGTATCTCGTCTACTTCTTGCCAACGAATTACATCATGCAGGGCCTAATGGGCGACACAGGCGGCGATTGGCAGCTGTACAAGCAGCATCATTCCATGAGCATGATCACCGATTTTGTAATACATCCGTTCGGTCACTTGGCGGGAGGTCACCATGCCGGCGCCGGCAGTCATTCGGCGCACATGATGAACGCAAGCATGAGCGACAGCATGGTGAGGCGGTTGATTTTTGTAAAAGTCACCGCCGCGCCCGGCAGTAAGCCTTCCGATGTGTTTGCCGTGAATGCCACTCGAACGCCTGATTTCATGGTCGATTTGAATGTGCATGAGCTTCGCATCGTCAATGCGAAGAGTCTGCCCGCAGAAACAGCATGGGGGAAGGTGCCTACGCCTGTGTTTTAGCGCGCTGCGCGTCTGGTAGCGCCTGTTCTCGGAGGCAAGCTTACCGAGCGGCATTTCGGGTGAACTCAGATCTCTTGAGGCACCGAGGCCAATTGCACCGCCGCTCGTTCAGGAATGGGAAAGGAAGTTACGAGTTCGTGAAGAACGTTCGCGTAATACTCAGCGGCAGCCGGGTTAAAGGAAGTAGCGCTATTCAAATAAGCGGCGGAGCTACTGCAGGATTCGTTAGGTTACGCGTGGGTGGCATTCAATGTGGATTGTACGGTTAGCACTTCGACGGCCTTAGACCTTCGTCGTGGTATCTCTGCTGATCTTCATTCTCGGCATCTCTGCCATTTCCACGACGCCCGAGGATATCTTTCCAACCATCGATATTCCGGTCATCAGTGTCATCTGGACCTACAGCGGGCTTTCGCCGGAGGACATGGCGAACCGCATAGTGGCGATCTCCGAACGCGCGATGACGACGACGGTGAATGACATCGAGCACATGGAGTCGCACTCCTACAGTGGTGTCGGCATCATCAGGGTCTACTTCCATCCCAACGTAAAGATCGACCTGGCGATTGCGGAGGTGACCGCCATCCAACAGACGGCCCTGAGGTTCTTGCCGCCCGGCACCCTTCCTCCGCAGATCGTCAAGTACGATGCTTCGGCTGTCCCGATTCTGCAGCTCGGTCTCTCGGGTGAAGGGCTGAGCGAGCAACAACTGTATGACCTTGGATTCAACTTCATCAAAACCCAATTAGCCACCGTGCAGGGGGCTACTATTCCGCCGCCCTACGGCGGAAAGCAAGCCCAAATCATGGTGGACTTGTATCCCAATCAGCTTTACGCCAAGCATCTTTCTCCTGCTGACGTCTCAAATGCGCTTTCCGCGCAGAATCTTACCCTGCCTGCCGGCTCGGCAAAGATGGGCGACCGCGAGTACTTCGTCGGTTTGAACAGCAGTCCCTTAACCGTTGCCGGGCTGAATGAGCTGCCGATTCGGGCCGCCAATGGGGCCGTAGTACTGGTGAAGGACGTTGCCGAGGTTCGCAACGGCTATCTACCTCAGACCAATGTCGTCCGCACAAATGGCACTCGGTCGGCGTTGCTGACTGTGATCAGAAATGGTCAGGTCTACGCTGGACATCGTGAAGGCGATCAAGGCCGCCCTGCCCCGCGTTAAAGCGAGCCTGCCCAAGGCCCTGCAAATCACTCCCTTGTTCGACCAGTCGATTTTCGTGCGCGCGTCGATGTACGGAGTAATCCGCGAAGGCATGATTGCTGCATTTTTAACTGCCTTGATGATTCTCATCTTTCTGGGCAGCTGGCGGAGCACTCTGATTGTCTGTTCGTCGATCCCGCTATCTCTTTTGACGTCACAGGTCATTCTCAGTGCCCTTGGCCAGAGCATTAACATCATGACCCTGGGCGGGATGGCGCTGGCAGTCGGCATTCTGGTGGACGATGCGACGGTCGAAATCGAAAACGTACACCGCAACATGGCAATGAAAAAACCGCTGACGCGCGCCATTCTCGATGGTGCGCAGCAGATTGCCATCCCAACTTTCGTTTCCACGCTCGCCATTCTATCGTTTTCGTTCCGGTGCTACTCCTGAGCGGAGCGGCGCGTTACCTGTTCACGCCACTGGCCATGGCGGTCGTTTTTGCGATGCTGGCCTCCTATTTCCTTTCGCGCACTCTGGTGCCCACCATGGTGCACTACATGCTCGGCGCTGAGGTTCCGATTTACGCCACCGAAGAAGGCAAGCACGGAGCGCACCGCAAGGGACTCGGATGGGTCTGGGGAGTTCACTTCAAGTTCAATGACTACTTCGAGCGGTTCCGCGAGCGCTATCGGCGGCGGCTGGAATGGAGCCTGCACAACCGCAGACTCGTGATGCTTCTCTTCACGTTGTTTGTGGCCGCGTCGTCGCTCCTCGTGCTGATCATCGGTCAAGACTTCTTCCCTGACGTGGACTCCGGCCAAATGCGGCTGCATGTGCGGTGCCCGGCCGGGACGAGGATCGAAAGTACTGAGCAGGTGTTTGCGCAGGTGGAAGCGGAGATCCGACGCATTATTCCGCCGAATGAGATTCAAGTTGTCATTGACAATATCGGACTCCCTAGCGGATTGAATTTGGCGTTCAGCGACTCGCCCACGATCAGCAGTTCCGATGGCGATATTCTGATCGCCCTGAACCCCGAGAAACATGGACCCACGAGCGAATACATGCGGCGTATCCGGACGGAACTCACCGCGAAATTCCCCGACGAGGTGTTCTTTTTTTACCGCCTCGAACATGACGACGCAGATCCTGAACTTCGGCCTGTCCGCGCCCATTGACGTCGTGGGCCGGGATGCCGTTCGGAATTATGACGTCGCGCAAAAACTGCTCACTCGTATCCGCCACGTTCCCGGTGTTGTCGACGCGCACATTCACCAGCAGGTCGACCACCCGAAATTCAACGTAACCGTGGATCGAGCGAAAGCGCAGCAATTCGGGCTGACCCAGCGCGACATTGCGCAAAACGTTCTTATTTCGCTGAGCGGCAGCTATCAGACAGCTCCCAACCAATGGGTGAACCCCGCAAGCGGCGTTAATTACCAGGTGACGGTGCAAACGCCGCAGGCCTTGATCGATTCCATGGACGCAATGCAGAGCACCCCGATCATGGCTTCAGCCGGCGGTGCCCGAGATACGCAGCTTCTATCCAACGTGGCAAACGTGGAGCGCAGCTCGGCTCCGGACATTGTGAGCCACTACAACATTCAGCCGGTGTACGACATTTTCTGCGACACCGGCCTTCGAGACCTGGGCGCTGTAGCACGGGATATCCAAAACATCCTTGATAACGAGACGAAATCAGGGCGCTTGCCGCAGGGATCGTCGCTGGTCATGCGCGGCCAAGTGGAAACACTCCGAGGGATTGCTGGCGCAGCAGGAAACAGTTGGGAAGACCGTCATTTCGCGTACCGGAACCGCCGCCCCGTTGCTGGCCGGCGTGCGTGTCCGGCCAACCGATACGATTGTGGTCCCCGAAGCCGAGCATTTTCCGTCTTTTCCGGAGCTGATCACTCAGGGGCTGGCGAACCGGGCCGATCTGGCTCAGGCGGCTATCCAGATAAAGAACGGTGAGATCAGCGTGAGCGGCTCGCGGAACCAGCTGCGCCCGCAGCTCGATCTCATCGGAACCGCTCAGACCCGGGGCACTCCCGGCGGTGCCGGCCTCATTAATGTCACAGGAATTGCATTGCCTCCTTCGCTGCCGAACTCACGCTCTTACAAGTCTTATGAAGCTGGCATCCAGCTCAGTTTGCCCTTACGGAACCGCGTTGCCCAAGCCGACGCCGCTCGGGACGAGCTGCAGCTCCGCCAGATGCAGGCTCGGCTGCAGCAACTGGAGAACCAGGCGCGTGATGAAATCGAGAACGCTTATACCGCGCTGCAGGTCGCACGTTCAGCCTATGCAGCGGCGGTCCGCAGCCGGGAATATCAGGAACAGTTGCTGGATGCGGAGAAGCAGAAGCTTTCGGTTGGAGCGTCGGTAAACTTCTTCGTTGTGCAGGACGAGGCCTACTTGGCGCAGGCGCGTTCCACCGAAGTTGTAGCTCGCAGCACCTACGTCAAAGCTCGCATCTCGCTGGAACGTGCGATCGGATCTCTGCTCCAGTCATCGAATGTCGTGCTCGACGACGCAATCTCGCGATAAGCGCTCTATGTTTTCGTTTTTCTTCGGATTCGAGGACCCATTCTGCCGCTGCGACGCTGCGGGAGGGTTTTGTTACAGGCTCTTTTAAGTGTGGGGTACCTTACCCCGGTCCATCTCCTAGAACAGATGCTGACGCGGAAGCGAACCAAGAGAGTAGCGGCGGGGGAATCGAGATGGGGGTAAGATCGCGGCCAGAGTGAGGAACCTACCATGGCAGCGAAACAGGTGATCCTGTATTTCGACAATCCTTCGGACGCATTGCGCTTTACGCTGGCGGCCAGTTCGGCGATCGCGGGCGATGGTCCAAAGTCAGCAGCCCAGGGGGATGTGGGACAAGAGATCAAGCGTGCCACGCGGATCGTGGCGGAGAACGTCGCTGGGCCGGAGTAGTTGCCGCTATTTTCTATGACCCCACCCTGGCAAACTTGGCCAGGGTAGGCCACCTGCCTGGCACGCCCGCATGGCGAGCGCATGCTGTATGTTGTTTCGCATGAGACCTCTGCGGTCGTGCGTAATACTCCTGCTGCTGGCTACACCCCTGGCGCTGGGCGCCAATCTGCAAAAAGACTTGGACAAGATGGCGGCGCAGCATGCCGGCAAGGTGGCGCTGTTTGCCAAAAATCTAAAGACGGGCGCGACGGTGGCGATCGACGCCGACGAGCCGGTGCAAACGGCGTCGGTGATCAAGCTGGCGATCATGATCGAAGCGTTTTATGAGGCCAAGGCCGGCAAGGTGAAGCTGGAGGAACGACTGAAGCTTACCCAGGACAACCAGGTGCCGGGCTCGGGCGTGCTGGCGCAACTGGATCCCGGGCTGGAGCCGACGCTGAAGGATGCAATCACGCTGATGATGATCGTGAGCGATAACACGGCGACGAATATGGTGATCGATCGCATCGGAATTGCGCCGGTGAATGCGCGCATTGCGGCCATGGGCCTGAAGAATACGTATCTCTACAAGAAAGTTTTCAGGCCGGCGGAAGGTCCGATGCCGGCGGACCAGAAAAAGTTTGGGCTGGGCAAGACGACGGCGCGAGAGATGGCGGAGGCGATGGAGAGCGTGCAGCGCTGCGATCTGAAAGACCAGGCGCTGTGCGACCAGATGCTGAAGATCCTGCGCGCGCAGCAGGACCAAGGGATGATTTGGCGTTATATCCAGCTGGGAGAGGACAGCCCGGTGACGGCGATTGGGGACAAGATCGGGAAGCTGGACGCGGTGCGCAACGACGTGGCGCTGGTGACGACCAAGACGGCGCCGATGGTGATCTCCATCTTCACCTGGGACAACAAAGATCAGCGCTGGATGCCGGAGAACGATGCGGAGGTGCTGATCGCGAACCTGGCGAAGCGGATCGTTGAGGAGTGGGGGAAGTAGGCTTCGGGCTTCAGGCTTCGGGCTTCAGGCAAGGCATACACACGTGAGGGCGCGTGTGCCACACAACGGCTCAAGCGCAAGGCTGAGTGGGGGAAGTAGGCTTCGGGCTTCAGGCAAGGCATAACACACGCGGGGGCGCGTGTGCCACATGATCACACGCGGGGCGCGTGTGCCACACCATCACACGCCGACGGGATATGGCTTGGCGGTTTGCGGTTCCCTCAGCTGGCGGCCATAGAAGAGACGCTCGAAGCGGCCCTGGAGCAACGACATCAGTCCGGTGTACCAGTAGCCGAGCACGAACAGGCAGAGGAAGGGAACGGTGATGTAGTTCTCGTTGGCGATGGCATACCAGACGGTGGCGGCGAAGTAAGCGCCGACGAGCAACTCGAAATATGGCACCAGGCCGAGACGCTTGCGGTACTTGCTGGTGCGCACCTTGTCCTTCTTGGTTTCGACGCGGTACTTGGGGGTGCGAGCGAACGCCGACTGCTTTCCCAGCAGCGCTTCCAGCACCACCTTGGTATTGGTGAGGGTGAGACCGATGCCCTGGGCCATCAGGAAGGGAAGAAAAATGAGGCAGCGTGGCCATTTCCCGGGGAACAGTTCTTTCTGCGAGACCAGGTAGAAGCTGGAGATGGAGAAGGTGGAGGCCATGAACAAGGGCAGGTCGATGTAGAGCATCTGGAACCAGCCCTGGTAAAAGCGGATGATCATGGCGGGCAGCAGCAGGGTGGAGAGCACGATCATCAGCGGATAACTGATGTTGGCCGTGAGGTGATACCAGGCTTCGATCTTGACGCGCAGCGGGACCTTGCTGCGCAGCACCAGCGGCAGGTCCTTGATGGCGCACTGGATCAGGCCCTTGGCCCAGCGCGCCTGCTGGGTTTTGAAGGCGGTCATCTCGACCGGCAACTCGGCGGGACATTCCACATCCTGCAGGTAAACGAAGCGCCATCCCTTAAGTTGCGCGCGGTAGGAGAGGTCGGTGTCCTCGGTGAGGGTGTCGTGCTGCCAGCCACCAGCTTCGTCGATGGCGCGGCGGCGCCACATGCCGGCGGTGCCGTTGAAGTTGAAGAACAGGCCGTTGCGTGAGCGTCCACCGTGCTCGAGGACGAAGTGCCCGTCGAGCAGGATGGCTTCAACTTCGGTGAGGAAGGAATAATTGCGGTTGATGTGCGTCCAGCGGGTCTGCACCATGCCGACGTCGGGCGCGGTGAACTGGTGGATGCAGCGCATCAGGAAATCTTCCGGGGGAACGAAGTCGGCGTCGAAGATGGCGATGAACTCGCCGCTGCAGGACTTCATGCCCTCGCGCAGAGCCCCCGCCTTGTAGCCCTCGCGGTTGGTGCGATGGTGGTAGGTGACGGGATAGCCGAGCGCGACCCAGCGTTCCACGGCGGCGCCGGCGACCTGGACGGTCTCGTCGGTGGAATCGTCGAGCACCTGGATTTCCAGCTTCTCCCGCGGATATTGCAGCTTGCAGACCGCATCCAGCAGGCGCTCGATGACGAATTGCTCGTTGAAAATGGGCAATTGCACGGTGACGCGGGGCAGGTCGGCGAAGCGCGCCGGCGGATTGTCCGACGAGGCTCGCTTCTTCCGATTCTTGTAATAAAGGTAGACCAGGGTGTAGCGGTGCAGTCCGTAGGAGGCCAGCCAGATGAGGACGATGAAATAGGGAATCAGCAGCGCCAGGTCGAAGGCGTTGGCCTGGTAGAGCCCGCGGAAGGTGGTGTCGAGAAAATGGGATCGAAAATACTGCCCGAAGCCGCGCGAGCCGACAAAGATCGCCAACAGTGAAAAGGCTGGTAGCAGTGCAGTACTCCGGTGGAGCACGGGCAAGCCGCCCGGACAAGGTACAAACAGTTGATTGTAACCGAAGTGGCAAGGTTGCCGGCCAACCACAGCGCCGATTTCTGCCGCGCGGTCAGTTCAGGAAATAGGTGCGGTAGAGGGTGTCGCGCTGGACGGGGCGGAAGCCGGCGTCGCGGATCATGCGGCGCAGCTCTTCCTCGGTGGTGCAGTTGGTGACCCCGGCGGAGCGCACCACGTTTTCCTCGATCATGACCGAGCCGACGTCGTTACCGCCGAAGCGCAAGCCGAGCTGGCAGACCTTCAGGCCCTGCGTTACCCAGCTGGATTGAACGTTGAGGAAGTTGGAGAGGTAGAGGCGCGAGATGGCCAGCACCTTGAGGTATTCGACCGCGGTGGCCTCGTCCCAGCCGCGCCCGCCGAGCGCGGTGTTATGCGGCTGGAAGCTCCAGGGGATGAACGCGGTGAAGCCGCCGGTCTCTTCCTGCAATTCGTAGAGGCGCTGCAGGTGGTTGACGCGGTGCTCATGAGTCTCGCCGACCCCGAACATCATAGTGGCGGTGGTGCGCATGCCGAGCTGGTGGGCGGTGCGGTGGACGTTGATCCAATCCTCGGTGAGGCACTTGAGGCGCGCGATGCGGTAGCGGACCTCGTCGTCCAGAATTTCGGCGCCGCCTCCGGGGATGGAATCGAGGCCGGCATCGCGCAGGCGGGCGATGGTGTCGCGAATCGAGAGCCCGCTGTACTCGGCGATGGCGATGATCTCCGAAGCCGAGTAGCAGTGCAACCAGACCTGCGGGAAGCGCTGCTTGATGCCGCGCAGCATGCGCTCGTGCCAGTCCATTTTCAGGTCGGGGTGCAGGCCGCCCTGCATGAGCACGCCGGTGCCGCCGAGCGCGACGGTCTCGGCGATCTTGGCGTAGATGGTGTCGTAGTCGAGGATGTAGCCCTCGGCGGCCAATTTGCCCTTCAGGGGCCGGTAAAAGGCGCAGAAGGTGCAGTACTCGGTGCAGAAATTAGTGTAGTTGATGTTGCGGTCGATGATGTAGCTGACAATTCCGTCGGGATGAAGGCGGCGCCGCTGTGCGTCGGCTTCCAGACCGAGGCCGATGAGGTCGTCGGAGCGGAACCAGTCGAGGGCTTGGGTGCGGGTCAGAGACATGGAATCGCTATCATGCGGAGGCTGACGTGCGAGGCACTGCTAGCAAGTTCCCCGGTCAATCGTCCGCCACTGAAGATCCGATCAGCTTCCAACCATTGAATTATATCCCGCTCGCTTTCCGCACTGACCTACTGGGAAGAACTTTGGATGGGAAATGCCTTTCAACTATGCCGTGAGTGCAGGCGACGCGGGTCCTTCGACTCGGGCGTTCGCCCTCGCTCAGGATGACACGAATCAGGGTGCTGCCGGTCCATCAGCGGTGGTGGAGCTCACAGCCGTCTTACGCCGTCTTCGTTTCCTTGCCTTGCTCCCGCAGCTTCTGGTTGCCCTGGCCGGGGATTGGTAGCTCTTCCACCGGCTCGCCGCGGCGCTTTTCCTCGGCGCGGCGCTTGGGGCGGTAGTACTTGAAGTAGACGAGCGCGCCGATGCCGCCCAGCACGGCGAGCGCCAGCAGGGTGTAGAGCAGCGGCGCTTCGTAGTGAGTGAGAAAGCCGATGATGGTGTTGCCGTAGACATGCGCCAGGTAGGCCAGGGCGGCATAGCGGAGGCCGCGGCCAAGGGTGAGGGCGGCGATGAACTTGCGCGTGGGATACTCCAGAATGCCGGGCGCCATCAGGACCGGAACGATGGGGAAAGGAGGAGGCAGGATGGCGCCGATCACGATGCTGGAAAACCCGTGCTTCTCGAATTTCTTGTAGACCTTTTCCGCCCGCTGCTTGCCGACCTTTTTCTCCAGCGTCTCCTCGCCGCCTTTGCGGGCCAGCCGGTAAGTGAGCCAGCCGCCCAAGACCGAACTGGCGGTGGCCACGGCGGCGTAGTAGATCCAGGCGGAGCGGTGCCCGGAGATGAGAAGGATCATGAAGATGTCGACGCCGCCGGGAATGGGGATGAAGGAATTGTCGATGATGCCGACCAAGAACAGGCCGACGGCGCCGAGACGGTGCAGCCAGTCCATGACCGAGAAAACAGCGAGGCAGATGAATTCCATGGGCAGACCGGGACTCCCGCATGGTTAGACGCAATTGGCGGCGAAGGAGAGTGGGTGGAAGGCAAAAAACGTCGATGGTCGATGGCTGATGGCCTATGGGGTTATTGGCTGGTTGAAATGCCGGTTGGAGGCAATGTGGGCGGGGGCATTTCGGGGGATCCTTCGACTCGGGCATCCGCCCTCGCTCAGGATGACAGAATCTTCACGTTCTGCCTGTTTAGCCGACGAACTGGGGAGCGGCCATGCCGAGGAAACGGAGGGACGGGGCTTCGTCGATGACCCGGCACTCGGCGGAGTAGCGGAAGAAAAGCTCCAGGCCTTCCAGGTTCTCCGGGTCGAGAGAGAAGTGGATGTTGTGCGTGAGATAGCTGGTGATGTCCGGCTCGGGCAGGCCGACGCGCGAGCTCCAGCGGCGCGCGATCTCGGCCAAGCTGGCGGGCAGGACACCGTGGTCGCGCGAGTTGCGGAATACGGCGGCGAGATCGAGCGAGCGGCGGATTTCGCCCAGCGCCTGCATGCGCACCGCCCAGAAGGCGAACACGAACGGCTTGCCGGTGAAGCGGCGCCATTCCTCGGCCAGGTCGTAGACGAAAAACTTCGTGCGCTCGATGCGCAGCGCTGGGTCGCCGATGAGCAAGGCGGCGTCGCAGGCGGCGAGCATGGAATCGAGGTCGGGCGGGTAGTTGTGGAAGTGGCGAACACGTCCCCAGAGTTTCTGGCAAAGAATGCGGGCCAGCGCCACCGAGCTGCGCGAAGAGGTGTCGGCGGCGATGGTGTTGACCTGCTCGATGGGCTTGCGGCCCACCAGCAGGATGGAGCGCACGGCGGACTTGGCGGCGATGGCAGCGTCGGGCAGAATGACCAGCCCGGGAATTGTGGCATAGGTGATGGCGGGAATGATGCCGATATCGGCGCGCCCGCTCTTCAGGGCCTCGGCACAACTGGAAGGGACGGTGTACTCGACAGTAAAGTCGTCGCGCAGCTCTGGGGGGAGATCGTGGTCGCTGTGCTGCTCGGGAGTGGCGCCCTGGTTGAAGTCCCACATCAGGGGCGCGGTGTTGAGGAACGAGATGGCAGAAACGCGCAACGGAGGCATGGCAACAGGCGATTGTAACAAACAGATGTGACCGGGTTCGCTGACGTTGTTGCCTGTGCGAGTTACAGTTAGAGTTTTTGCGGGTTGACCGACTGAACCGAGGGAGTTTTCGTGTCTGATAGTGACTTTGCAACTAGCACCCACCAACTGCACTGGCTGGCGCTGGCGCTGACGCCGTCGCTGGGGCCGAGCCGCTGCCGGCGGCTGGTGGAACACTTCGGCAGCACGCAAGCAATCTTCCATGCCAGCCTGACCGAGTTGGAAGGGGCCGGACTGGCGGCGACGGCGGCGCAATCCATCGCGCTGGGCAAATCGTCGGAGCTGGCGCAGGAGGAGATGGTGCGCGCGTCCAGCGTCGGGGCACAGATCCTGACGCTGGACGATGCGGCCTACCCGGCGCTGCTGAAGCAGATTTACGATCCCCCGGTGGCGCTGTACGTGCGCGGCGACGCGGCGATCCTCTCGGCTCCCGGCATCGGAGTGGTAGGGACGCGGCATCCGACGCCCTACGGGCTAGGCATGGCGGAGAGACTCGCTTGCGACCTTTCGGCCCGTGGCATCATCATTATGAGTGGCATGGCACGCGGCGTAGACAGCGCCGCGCACCGGGGCGCACTGGCCGCCAAGGCAAAAACCGCCGCCGTGTTCGGCACCGGCATCGACGTCTACTATCCCCGCGAAAACAGCAGGCTGGCCGAGCAGATCCTGGCGCTCGGGGGAGCGCTGGTGTCGGAATTTCCGGTGGGCACGTTTGCGGCGCCGCAGAATTTTCCCATTCGCAACCGGATCATCAGCGGCATGGCGGTGGGCGTGCTGGTGGTGGAAGCGGGCGAGTACAGCGGAACGCGAATCACGGCGCGCTGCGCGCTGGAGCAGAACCGCGAACTGTTTGCCGTGCCCGGCAACGTGACCAACCGCAATTCCTGGGGTCCGAACACGCTGATCAAGCAGGGCGCGAAGTTGACCGCGACGTGGGAGGACGTGTGGGAGGACCTGCCTGCGGACGTGCGCCTGAAGCTGGAGTCGAATGCTCCGGCTGCGACCGAAGCGGGCGCTACCGCATCACTGTTTCCAACCGAGGCCATGCCGCCGCACGAACGCAAGATCATGGCGGCGCTGAAAACCGACCAGTCCACCCAGATCGACGAGATCGTGGAAAAGCTGGAGGGAGAGATGTCGCCGTCGGAGATTTTTGCGGCACTGTTCGAGCTGGAGTTGGCGGGAAAGATCCGGCAGATGGCGGGGAAGAATTTTGTGAAAGTGTTCTGAAGAAGCTGTCAGCTGTCAGCTCTCAGCTTTCAGCTAAACCAAGTGTGGGGTGAGGAAGTTTGGTGGAGGAGGAAAAATGCAGAACTTCCGTAACCAGCAAGTTTGGTCCAAGTCGCACCGGTTCACACTGGATGCTTATCGGACGACGCGACAATTTCCGGCTGACGAGCGCTTTGGGTTGACGAGCCAGATTCGCCGCGCCTGTGCGTCGATTGGTGCCAATCTTGCCGAGGGCTGCGGACGCCGCACTGACGCGGACATGAGCAGGTTTGTGCAGATGGCGATGGGATCTGCCAGCGAGGCCGAATATCATCTGCTTCTCGCGTTTGACCTCGACATTCTCGCCTCCTCCGATTACAAACGGTTGAACGGAGAAGTTACCAAGGTGAAGCGGATGCTTGCGTCGTTACTTTCCAGATTACGCGCAACCGCGTGAATAACGAGTGGCTTAGCTGAGAGCTGAGAGCTGAAAGCTGAGAGCTGTTGACCGGTGGGATTAGCCAACATCCGACAGACCGTGCTAGCTTGAAAACCACAAGGGGTAATTTTTGTCCAACTTAGTAATTGTCGAATCGCCGACGAAGGCCAAGACCATCGCCAAGTATCTCGGCAAGGGATACGAGGTGGAGGCCTCGCTGGGGCATGTCAAGGACCTGCCCAAGAGCATCCTGGGCGTGGACATCGCCAACGATTTCGAGACCGACTACGTGGTGATTCCGGGGAAAGAAAAGGTGCTGGCGCGGCTGAAGAAGCTGGCCAAGTCGGCGGACGCGGTGTTCCTGGCGCCGGACCCGGACCGCGAAGGCGAGGCCATCGCCGCGCACTTGGCGGAAGAGCTATCGGTCGACGGCAAGAAGAAGCGCAAGGGCGACGCAAGAATCCGGCGCGTCACCTTCAACGAGATCACCAAGCGCGCGGTGCAGGAGGCATTCCAGCACGCGCGCGGCATCGATTGGAACCTGGTGGACGCGCAGCAGACGCGCCGCGTGCTCGACCGCCTGGTGGGTTACCAGGTATCGCCGCTGCTCTGGGACAAGGTGCGCCGCGGACTGTCGGCGGGGCGGGTGCAGACGGTGGCGCTGCGCCTGATCGTGGATCGCGAGCGCGAGATCAAGGCGTTCGAGAAAAAAGAATATTGGACCATCGACGCGCACCTGCAAGGCGCCAAGCCGCCGGCCTTTGACGCGCGCTTCCTCGGGATCGGGGAAGAAAAGACCGAGATTCCGAATGAAGAGGAATCCAAGAAGATCGTGGACGCGCTGCGGGCGGCGACCTGGTCGGTGCGCTCGGTGGACAAGCGGGAACGCCGCCGCTCGCCGGCGCCGCCGTTTACCACCAGCAAGTTCCAGCAGGACGCTTCGCGCAAGCTGCGCTTCAGCGTCAAGCGCAGCATGATGATCGCGCAGCGGCTGTATGAAGGCATCGACCTGGGCGAGGAAGGCACCGTCGGCCTGATCACCTACATGCGTACCGATTCGGTGCGGGTGTCGAACGACGCGCTCACCGAAGTGCGTGACATGGTGGCTTCGCAATACGGGCGGGAGTATTTGCCGGAATCGCCCAACGTGTACAAGTCGAAGAAGGAAGCGCAGGAGGCGCACGAGGCCATCCGGCCCAGTTCGGCGGTGCGCCATCCCGACAGCATCAAGCAATATCTGAAGGAAGACGAATTCAAAGTCTACAAGCTGATCTGGCAGCGCTTTGTGGCGTCGCAGATGACGCCGGCGGTGTTTGACCAGACGAGCGTCGACATCGAGGCGAAATCCAACGGAACGTCGTACCTGCTGCGCGTGACCGGGTCGGTGCTGAAGTTCGACGGTTTCTTGAAGATTTACGAGGAAGCTAAAGATAATAAAGATGAAGAAGACGAGGCGCTGAAGCACAAGCTGCCTATGCTGGAGCCCGGCCAAGCGCTGACGCTGAAGGAACTGAAGCCGGAGCAGCACTTCACCGAGCCGCCGCCACGGTACAACGAAGCGTCGCTGGTGAAGGAGCTG
Organism: Terriglobia bacterium; assembly: GCA_963797035.1. Taxonomy (GTDB): domain Bacteria; phylum Acidobacteriota; class Terriglobia; order Terriglobales; family Acidobacteriaceae; genus JAIQGF01. The sequence goes on along the minus strand of CAWCOC010000010.1, from coordinate 249,572 downwards.
GAAGAGCGCGGGATTGGGCGGCCGTCGACATACTCGGCGATCATCAGCACCATCCAGGAACGGCAATACGTGCAGAAGCTGGGCGGGAAATTCGTGCCCACCGAGATCGGCCTGGTGGTGACCGACCTGCTGGTGGAGAATTTCAAGGACATTTTCGATTTCCAGTACACGGCGCGGCTGGAAGAAGAGCTGGACGAGATCGAGGAAGGCAAGGAAAAGTGGACGCGGGCGCTCGGCGATTTCTACAAGAAGTTCCAGAAAGACCTCCGCTACGCCGAGAAGCACATGGAAAACATCAAGCGGATGGAGAAGCCCACCGACCAGACGTGCGAGCGCTGCGGCGCGCCGCTGGTGATCAAGTGGGGCCGGCACGGCTCGTTTTTCGCCTGCAGCACCTACGACAAGGACGACCCGAACACCTGCACGTTTACCAAGGAAAATCCAATTGACCTGCCGGACCTGGATTCGGCCGACGTCCAGGAAACCTCGCAGGAGGAATACTGCGAGAACTGCGGGCGGGTGATGGTGCTGAAGCGCGGGCGCTTCGGGCAGTTCATGGCCTGCACCGGTTATCCCGATTGCAAGACCACGCGGCGGCTGGACCAGGGCAAGAAAGTCCCCGACATACCGCTGGAAGAAAAATGTCCGAAGTGCGACCGCAACATGGTGCTGCGCCACGGGCGCTACGGGGAATTCGTGTCGTGCAGCGGCTACCCGGAGTGCAAGTACGTCAAGCAGAATTACATTGGCGTGAAGTGCCCGCAGTGCAAGGACGGCGAGCTGGTGGAGAAGAAAGCGCGGCGGCGCGGCAACCTCTTCTACGGCTGCTCCAACTACCCGAACTGCAAATTCACCTCGGCGTACAAGCCGGTGGCGGAAGCTTGCCCGCAGTGCGGCAGCCCGTACCTGGTGGAGAAGAACTTGAAGTCGGGGCCGGTTCTGGCTTGTCCGAACAACAAGCGCACCACGGCGGAAGAAGAGGAAAAGCCCAAGCGCCGGCGCAAAAAGGGCGAAGAAGAGGCGGAAAGCACCGTCAAGTGCGATTACTCGCGGCCACTGGAGCCGAAAGAGGGCGCGGTGGCGTGAGCATCATCGGGCGATCTGGTGATCTGGTGATCTAATCCTGCAGTTGTGCTATCTTTCCTGAAACCTTGGATGACGGTGCGCTCTGCGCCGTTCAGACTTCCACATGTAAGTTTATTTTGAAGGAGAGACATATATGGCGAAGACTGGCGGAAAGAAAGCGACTGCGGCCGATGCCGAAATCGTGATGAAGTTCTACGACCTGCGCCGGGAAACGGAAATGCGCAAGGCGCGCGCCTGGTTTGCCTCGTGGACCCCAGCCTCGTTTGACGACATCGTCAAGCTCAGCATGAATTTCGGCTCGCAGGAAAACGCCTGGATGCGACAGGTGCTCACCTACTGGGAAAACGCGGCATCGTTGGTGCTGCATGGCGCGGTCCACAAGGAGCTGTTCATGGACTGGGGCATGGAGATGATCTTCGTGTACGTGAAGATGAAGCCCTGGATGAAGCAGATCCGCGAGTTCAATGACATGCCGGACTGGATGGGCAAGGTGGAGAAGGTCGCCAACAGCACGCCGGAGTTGCGCAAGCGGGTGGCGTGGATGGAAGACCGCTTCAAGAAGATGGCGGAGATGCGGGCGAAGGCAGCGGCGAAAGGCTAGTTTCTGGTTGTCATCCTGGGTAAAGTGAGTCGAGGGATCGCCGAGCCGTTTACGGTGCGATTGCTGCATTCAGGCGTTTTCTACCGAGAATTCGTGGTGAGAATTCCCTAGGACATCGGATTGGCGTTGATTCCCGGGGGTCCTTCGACTCGGGCATTCGCCCTCGCTCGGGATCACAACTCGTCAACCGACATGGTCACCAGAAACTAGAAACTGAAACTTGAAACCGAAACTGCTACGCGATGTACTCCCGGATGTACTCGTCGCGGGACTGGGCCAGTTCGAGCGTGGTGCCGTCGAAGATGATCTTGCCGTCGCGCAGGATGATGAAAGTCGTGTCGAGGTTGATCTGGTGGTTGGGCAGCGGACGCATCTGGTTGGCTTGGGTGTCGAAGTAGTGGGTGGCCATGGTGAAGGCGTCCTGCAGGCGATGGGTGACCAGCAGCGCGCTGGTGTGATAGACGTCGCGCTGCTTGACCACGAGCTCGATGATGGTGGTGGAGGTGACCGGATCGAGGCCGCCGGTGGGGGAATCGTAGAGCAGCACCTCGGGCTGGGTGACGATGGCGCGGGCAATGGCGACGCGCCGGCGCATGCCGCCTGACAGCTCCGAGGGAAACAGGTCGAGGGTGTGCTCCAGCTCGACGAAGCGCAAGGCTTCGCGCACGCGGCGCTCGGTTTCCTCGGGGGGAACATGCTCCTCGATCAGCCGGTAGGCGACGTTTTCGCGCACGGTGAAGGAATCGAACAGCGCGCTCTCCTGAAAGACAATACCCACCCGGCGGCGCAGGTCGAACAGGTCCTCTTCCTTCATCTCGGTGACGTCGTGGCCGAGAGTCCAGATGTGGCCGCGGTCGGGTTTGAGCAGTCCGAGCGCGAGTTTCAGGACGGTGCTCTTGCCGGAGCCGGCCACACCCAGCAATATCTTGGTTTCCCCGTGCCGCAGCTGGAAGGAAATGCCGTCGAGGACGACGTTCTCGTCGAAGGCGATGGCGACGTCGTCGAAGACAATGACGTGCTCGGGTTCATGACCATTGCCGGGCTGGGCAGGGGAGAGAGACATCAGCGCATGCCGAAGACGAGCAACAGCAGCCGGGTGTAGACGGCGTCGATCATCAGGATGAGCACCGAGGAAGCGACCACCGCCTGGGTGGTGGCGCGGCCTACGCCCTGGGTGCCGCCGTGCGCCGTCATTCCGTAATAGCAGCCGGTGGTGGAGAGGATGAAGCCGAAGATCAGCGGCTTGGTCAGGCCCATGAAGACATCGCCGTAGACCAGCGACTGATAGGCCGAATTCCAGTACTGATAGCTGTCGAGCCCGAGGATGAAGTAAGCGATGAGGTAGCCGCCGCAGAGACCGACCAGGTCGGAGATGATGGTAAGGAAGAACAACATGAAGACGGAGGCAATCACCCGCGGGGTGACCAGCTTCTTGGTGGGATCGGTGCCGAGGGCGCGCATGGCGTCAATCTGCTCGGTCACCTTCATGGATCCCAGTTCGCTGGCCATGCCGGAGGCGTTGCGTCCGGCCACCATCAGGCCGGTGAGCACCGGCCCCAGTTCGCGCACCATGGAGAGCGAGACCAGTTGCCCGGTGAGCGAGAGGGCGCCGAAGCGGGCCAGGGAGTTGGCACTCTGCAGCGCCAGCACGATCCCGGTGAACATGCCGGTGAGCACGACAACCGGAACCGAGCCCACGCCAATGCTGTCGGCCTGCTGCAAGGTGTCGGAAACATAGCGCGGATGGGCGAACAGGTTGGCGATCGAACGCCAAGCCAGAAACGAGTACTCCTGGACTCGGAGCACGCTTTGCTTGGCAAGATCGATGGGCGCAATGAGTTCCATGCGGAGCTTCGGAATATAACAGTGGTCAGTGGTTAGTGGCTAGTGGGGAGTTGAGGGACACAAAATCAGGGCCGCGGGGCGCGGCCCTGGAAGTGAATCATGGTGTCGGTACCGCATTAGAGTCAGTTAGCGGGCCCAGGGCCAGCGGCTGTTCCCGTAGGACTGGCCGCCGCGGCCATAGCCGGCCCGGTAGCCCTGCATGTAGCCCGACTTGAACTGGGCGTTGCCGTCCTTGTAGGTTCCATGCTCGGTGGGACGGAAGCTGTGACCGCCGGCGGCGTCTTCCTGCCCCGCCTTCAGACCGTACTGGTAGCCCTGCTGCGCCGACCCGTTGCCGTAGGCGCCTCCGTAATAGCCGTTGTTCGGATAGCCATAGTAGCCGCTGTTGGGATATCCGTAGTAGCCGTTGTTGCGGCCGTAATAGCCGTTCGGGTTACGGCCGTAGGTGCCGTTGGGATAACGGTAGTAGCCGTTGTTGTTCCCGTAGTAGCCATGGCGGCCGTTGTTGTTGCGGTAGCGGTCGTGATCGCGATCGCGGTGGTCCCGATCATGATCGCGGTCCTTGTGATCGCGGTCATGATGCTGGTTCCAACGATTTTGATCGTCCTGGTCGTGATGCTCCTGGGCGAGAGCCACACCGCTCATCCCTACACACAACGCGAGTGCCAACGCGATTGGTTTCCAGTTAGTAAGTTTCATGGGTCCCCTCCGGCGACTGCCCGGAATCCCGGGCTGCACGCCTTTCACCTCCTTAGGAATTTCTCTTACTGGGTTAGAACCCCGAAGGTGTGCGGGCGACGGTCAAGAATAGGCAGGATTATGTAAAGATATGTAAAGCAGAGAAGCGGGTCGTCGGTTCCCGGTTAACGGTGATCGGTTAGAGACACTGCTGACGAGGCCTAGGCTTCTCTGCCGCGCTTGCGAATCTCGATACTGAGCCGCTTGATCTTCTGGTTGAGGGTGGAGAGCGGAATCTTGAAGCGCTCGGCGGCTTCGGTCTGGTTCCAGTGACACTTCTCCAGCATGTCGTTGATGATGCGGCGCTCGCATTCCTCGACAATATCGAACAGCGAAGCATCGGCGCGGTGCTCCAGCATCTGCAGAGCGGCGCCGCGTCCCACGATGTGATCGGGCAGCAGGTCGAGAGTGACGGTGGGGCCGGAGGAGAGCACGACGGCGCGCTCGACCACGTTTTCCAACTCGCGGACGTTGCCCGGCCAGCCATACTCGAGCAGGACGCGCAGGGCCTCGGGCGCAATCTGCCGCACCGGCCGTTCGTTCTCCTCGGCAAACTTGCGGATGAAGTGATCGACCAGCAGAGGAATGTCCTCGCGGCGCTGGCGCATGGGCGGCAAGTCAATGGTGATGACGTTGAGACGATAGTAGAGGTCTTCGCGGAAGCGGCCCTCGCGCGAGTGCTGCCGCAGGTCGACATTGGTGGCGGCGATGATGCGCACGTCGACCTGGAGTTCCTGCACGCCGCCCAGGTGCATGAACTTGCGGTCCTGCAGCACGCGCAGGATCTTGGCCTGGGTCTCCATGCTCATGGTGCCGATTTCGTCCAGGAAGAGGGTGCCGTGATCGGCGATCTCGAACAGCCCCTTCTTGGAGGCCACCGCGCTGGTGAAGGCGCCCTTGACGTGGCCGAAGAGAGTCGATTCCAGCAGGTCGGCCGGCATGGAGCCGGTGTTCACCGGCACAAAGGGACGGTCCTTGCGCGACGAGTTCATGTGGATGGCTTTGGCGATCAGCTCCTTGCCGGTGCCGCTCTCGCCCTGCAGCAGCACGGTGGAGCGGCTGGGCGCCACCTGGGCCACCAGGTCGAAAATCTTCAGCATGGGCTCGCTTTTGCCGATGATGTTTTCGAAGTTGTAGCGCTGCTTGAGGGCGCGCTTGAGCTGGATGTTTTCTTCCTCGGCGTGGCGGCGGGCCACCACGGCGCGCACGTCGGCCACCAGCTTCTCGTTGTCCCAGGGCTTCTGGATAAAATTGGTGGCGCCGGCCTGCATGGCGGCCACGGCCTTATCGACCGTGCCGTAGGCGGTGATCATGATGACGCCCAGCTCGGGATCGCGGTCGCGGATGTCGTGCAGGATTTCCAGGCCGTTGCGGTCGGGCAAGGCGAAATCGAGCAGCACCAGGTCCATGGGCCGCTCGGCCAGCTTGGCCAGGCCCTCTTCCCCGGTGGACGCGGTCTCCACGGTGAAGCCTTCCATCTCGAGCAGGGTCTGCAACGACTCCCGGATCGACGCTTCATCGTCGACGATCAGGATGGTGCCCTGCGCGGGCGCTGGTTCCTTGCCGGCGCTGCGGCGGGTGATAACGGCGGCTTCGCTCAACGTTGCCTCGTTTCTTTCAGCTCACTTCGTCAATCGTCAATCGTCAATCGTCGATGGCCGCCCAGATTCGGTGTTGCCGTCGACCTTCCACGGTCGCCAGACTTAGACATTCACTGCCTTGCGCATCAGCGGGAACTCGAGATGAAACGTGGTCCCGCTTCCCATGCGGCTTTCCACCCGGATCTTGCCGGCGTGCTCCTGGATGATCCCGTAGGTCACCGACAGTCCCAGACCGGTGCCGCGGCGGCCATCGCGCGGCGAGTTCTTGGTGGTGAAGAACGGGTCGTAGATGCGGTCAATGTGCTCCTGCGCGATGCCGGAGCCGGTGTCGGAGACGGTGACGTTCACGCCGTTGCCGTTGGCGGTGCGGACCTCCAGCGTGCCGCCGTCGGGCATGGCGTCCTTGGCATTGAGAAACAAATTGAGGAACACCTGCTGCAGCTTGCCGGCATTGCCGTGGATGGTGGGCAGGTGTTCGCAAATCTCGGCCTGCACCTTGACGCGCGCCGTCTTGAGCTGGTGGTCGAGCAGCGCCAGGGTATCGTGGATCACCCGGTTCAGGTCGACTTCGCCGAACTCGGCGCCGCTGGTGCGGGAGAAGTTCAGCAGGTTATTGACGATCTCCGACGCGCGGAAGGTCTGCTTGGTGATCTTGTCGAGCAGGCCGAACTTTTTCTCGTCGCCCTGCAATTGCTTGGCGAGCATCTGGGCGTAGGAGGAGATCACCGCCAGCGGGGTGTTGACCTCGTGGGCGACGCCCGCCGCCAGCAGGCCGATGGACGACATCTTCTCCGCCTGGCTGAGTTGCGACTCCAGTTCGATGCGCTCGGTGATGTCGTCGACCAGCACCAGGCGGCCGATCACGCTGAACTTCTTAGTGACCAAGGGCGCGATGGCGATGTTGGTCATGCGGGTCTCGCCCGCCGGGGTGGTGAGCCGGTACTTGTACAGATTGTGAATGCCGGGATTGGTGCGCACGCGGTAGAACTCTTCCAAAAACTCGGCGGGGAAGACCTCGATCAGCTTCTTGCCCACCGCCTGCCAGCGGGGCAGTGCGTACATGACCTCCATCTGCGAGTTCCAGAATTCCACCCGGTCTTCCAGGTCCACGGCGAACACGCCGACGCTGATGGATTCCACGATGTTCTCGTTGAAATCCTTCAGGCGCTCGTATTGCGTGACCTTCTGCTCGAGCGAGGCGTAGAGGCGCGCGTTCTGGACGGCGATGCCGACATAGCCGGCCAGCGCTTCCAGCAGTTCGACGTCTTCGCTGGAGAGGAAATCGCCCTCGCTGGTCTTGCCCAGGCCCATGACCGCGATGGTGCGCCCCTGCACCGAGCAGGGAATGAAGTAGTTCATGTCGAGCTGCGCGATGGAGTACTGCGCGCCCGGGGTCTCACGAACCACAGCGTGGGTATTGTCGAAGAACAGATGCCCCGAGGCCAGCTCCGGCCGCTCCTCGCCGAGGAAGCTGAGGTCGAGGTGAGGAATTTCGGAGATGCCGAAGGACTTGGCCAGGCTGAAGCGCTCGTGCGAATCGGGCGCCGCCAGGAAGATGGCCATGCGGTCCACTAGCAGGGTGCTGGTGATGCGCTCGACGATGGAGCTGAGCATCTTGTCGAGATCGAATTGCGAGCTCAGCTCGCGGCCGAATTCGATCAGCGTCTTGCGATAATCGTAACGCTTGCGGTAGAAGAACCGGTCGAGCCGCTCCTGGAACCATTTCTTGACCGGGTCAAACAGCAGGGCGGTGACCACGATCACCACGATCATGCCGGTGGTGCCGGTGCTGGGCAGGTGGCGGTTCAACAGCACCGCCGACAGGCCAATGGCCGCGAAGTAGACGCCGGCGATGGACGCCGCGGCCAGCGTGTAGGCCATGCCGCGCTTGAAGATGACGTCCACATCCATCAGCCGGTAGCGGAAGATGGCGTAACCGAAGGTCAGCGGGAGGAAGACCAGCGACAGCACCGAAACCTTCATCAGCACCGTCGCCTGCGTCCCGTCCAGGTAGGGCAAGACGTAGAACAGAGTGAAGGGCGCGACGGCCAGGATGGTCCCGCGCGTGACCCACTTCATCTGCTGGCGGAGGATGGGGGTGGAGGCATGCTTGTAGCTGTGCCAGAGCACGCCCGCGGCGCCGATGAAGAACACCGCCAGGTAGAGCATCTCGAGGCGATCGAGGTTGTAGCGCAGCAGCTCGCTGGGCGCCAGCAGTTGCAGCGTCACGATGTGGGCCGCCAGCAGCAGCACCCCGGGCGCGTAGCAGGCGGGCACCAGCCAGGAACGCCGCTTCACCTGCTCCTTGACCTCGGGGAAGGTGAGCACGAAGTGCAGGAACAGCGCGGGCTGCAAAAGCTCCGCCACCACGTTGCACCAGTAGACGATCCAGTCGAACTGGTTCAGCTTCCCGGTGTAATGGAAGGCATAGAAAATGTAAGAGACCAGGCAGAAGAGATAAAAGTGAGTGGACTTGGGGGCGGTCCAGCGACGCAACAGGACATAGAGACCGATGCCCAGGTAGATGAGCGAGATGAAGCGCAAGCCGACATAGAGCGATTTATCGAACGGAACCAGCACCACGGGTACGTTGACCGGGACGCCATCGCGCCGCAGGTTGTAGGTCGCCTTGGCCCAGGTGCCGGTGCGATACATCTGCCGGCTCAGTTCGGAGATGGTAGCGATATCGTGGTCATTGATGCCCTGCAGCAGGTCGCCGGCCTTGATGCCGGAGCGCGCGCCCGGACCTTCGGGCTCGACCCGTTCGGCGATCAGGTGGCTGTTGTGCTCGACCCACCAGACACCGTCGTAGGGAATCTGAAATTGCCGCTCCTTTTGATAGTTGATCCAACCGAAGACGGCGGCCGCGACTGTCACTAAGGCCAGCAGGACGGCGACAAACCGGACTTGAACATCTTTGGTCATCGGAGGGCGGGGAGGCAGTCCTTCGCTCGCCACCGCGCGATGCGGTAGGGACGAAGATTGCTCAAGAAGCTTGGATTGCAACTCGGCTGCCACGGTTTGAACGTCTCCGATGTCTGTATCCCATGCCAGGGATGGGACTTGCGAAATGATAGCAGGGTCGGAGGCAGGAAAATACAATTTTTGGGAGCCGCATCTTATTTTTTGGAATCTGGGATAAAGCGTCGCAAAACCTTGGAAATCTTAATTTCAGTAGCGATTACAGCGTTTGGTAGGGATGGATTGCTAGCTGGATGGTCCTGAAACTGCGTCTTCATTGTGCGGACTTGCTGGAAGCGAAAATCCTGGCTGCATTGGAAAGGTGGTTGCGGGCGGTAGTATCGTCTATGCGGCGAGAAGTCCGGCCACGATCCGGTGCACACAAAAACGGGGAGCCACCAGGGGCTCCCCCACGGAAGCGACAGAGGCGATATCGATCCATTGGAATCGCGGGATACCAGTTCGGTTGCCACTCGGTCGGCGAAAGGGGAGAAGCTCGGAAAAGCAGTCCCGGGCGAAACCGCGCCTGCCGCGCCGGCAATTTCTGACCTTGATATTATGGTGGGCGGGTATCGGGTGCACTTTCAGCGCGCCGGATCCGGTCCGGCGCTGGTGCTGATTCACGGCCTGCTGGCGCACTCCTTTTCGTGGCGATTCACCATTCCGGCACTGGCGCCACAGTTCACGGTATATGCGCCGGACGTGTTGGGCATCGGCTTCTCCGAGCGCGTTCCCGATCTTGACTGCAGCATGCCCGCCTCGGCGCGCCGGATGATTGAATTCCTGGATGCGCTTGGGTTGAGCCAGGTCGACCTGGTTGGGACCTCGCATGGCGGAGCGCTGGCCACCATCATGGCGGCGGAGATGGGCAAGCGGGTGCGGCGGTTGGTGCTGGTGGCGCCGGTGAATCCGTGGTCGCCCATCGGTCGCAAGCGCATTCGCGTGCTTTCCAGCACGGTGGGCGGATGGCTGTTCAGAAGCACGTTCCTGCGCCTGGATCCGCTGAACAACTGGGTGCTGGAGCGGCTCTACGCCGATCCGTCCCGCATTCGGCCGGGGACTTTTGCCGGCTATGCCGAAGCGCTGAAGATTGCCGGCTCGGCGGATTACCTGCTGAAAGTGGTGCGCGGCTGGTCTCGCGATGTGCCCGCGTTGGGGCCCGTCTACGAAAAAATCCGTGTACCCACCCTGCTGCTCTGGGGAGACCGGGATGCGGCGGTGCTGCCCGCATCGGCGACGCAGGTGCAGCGCGCGATTCGCGGATCGAAGCTGGTCATAATGCCCGGGGTCGGCCACCTGCCCTATGAGGAAGCCCCCGAGGAATTCAACCGCCTGCTGCTGGAATTTTTAAAGAGCAATTAGCGATTAGCTATTAGCATTATCAATTAACGCCAGAGGAGATTCCAATTTCTACTTGCTGCAGCTAACTACTAACTCCTAACTACTGCCTTCATGCACTGGATCGTCGAGACCGCCCGTCATTATCTTCATCATTACGGCTACTGGGCCGTGGCGGTGGCGCTGCTGGGCGAAAATGCGGGGCTGCCGCTACCGGGAGAGACCATCCTGTTGATGGCCAGCTTCGCCGCCTATCACCATCATCTGAAGCTGCCGTGGGTGATCCTGGTGGGAATCGTCGCCTGCACCGCCGGCGACAACCTCGGGTACTGGATTGGACGTCGCGGCGGGCGCCCGCTGCTGGAGAAATACAAGACGCTGTTTCACATCCGCGACGAGACCATCAAGGCGGGTGAGGACTTTTTGCGGCGCCGCGGGTCGGCGGCGATCTTCCTGGCGCGCTTCATTGCCGGCATGAGAATTGTCGCCGGGCCGCTGGCGGGCGTGCTGCGCATGGAGTGGACGCAATTTCTGATTGCCAATGCCGCCGGCGCAATCGCGTGGGTGACGGCAATCGCCTGCGCCGGATATTTTTTCGGCAGCCAGTACCGGGCGGTTGCCGGCGTGTTGAAGGAGACCGAGCTGGTCATCCTGGTCGTGGTGGTGGCCATCGGGTTGTATTACTGGCGTCACACGAGGAAGCGTTCACGCCGCGCGAAGCCGGAAGCGAAGGAATCGCGTAACATCAAGGCGTGAAGGCCGAGGACCGACCAGATTGTCTTCTCTGCTGAAATCACTGCGAATGGAAAAAGAAGCCTGGGTCCGCTTCCTGGTGGCGATCGCCGGGTTGGCGATGGCCTTTGGCGCCGCCATTTTTTCCACCGTGACCCGGCAAGCGGGCCATGTGTGGGCGACGGCCATCTTTGCCTCGGCGGCGCTGCTGCTGGCCGGTCTGGTGGGGCTGACGACGGTGCCTTACCTGGCGCGGCGCGTGGCGCTGCACCGGGTGCGCGAAGCCTTCGATTACGACGTGACCCGCGAAGGCCTGGCCTACCTGGCGGTGGTGCTGGTGATCGCCGTGGCCGCGCTCAACACCGGGAACAACCTGCTGTTCATCGTGGTGTCGGCGATGCTGGCGGCGATCATTGTTTCCGGCGTGGCCTCGGCGGCCATCCTGCGCGGCCTGGAGCTGGATGTAGGCGTGCCGGAACACCTGTTTGCGAACGAGCCGGTGCTGGTCCGGCTGAGCTTGCGGAATTTGCGGCGCGTGCTGCCCGCGATGTCGGTGAGCGTGACGCCGCCCAAGACGCATCGCGGGCACAAGCGGCTGATATGGGAGCGCTCGAGGTTCGTGTTTCCCGCCCATGCGCCGCGGGCCAGGCAGTGGGTGCACTTGCCGGACTTGTCACTGCGCATCGTGGCGGAGCGGGAGAGCGCGCCCGGCATCTTCCAGGGCCCGGCCTACTTTCCCTACGTACCGCCGCGCGCCACCGTGAGCCGGGAGCTGGAACTCGGCTTCGCTCGCCGCGGACGCTATGTGCAGGACGCACTCGGGCTGTCCACGCGTTTTCCTTTTTCCTTCCTGGTGAAGACGCGCAAGGTGCCGCTGGCGCGCGAGGTAGTGGTGTATCCCAGCGTCCAGCCGACCGACGAGCTGTTCGAAATCCTGCCGATGATCACCGGGGAATTCGAGGCGTTCCTTCGCGGGCGCGGTCACGACCTGTACCGCATCCGCGAGCACCTGCCCGAGGACTCGGCCCGGCACGTGGACTGGAAGGCCTCAGCCCGCACTGGGTCGCTGAAAGTGCGAGAATTCACCCGCGAAGACGAGCGCAAGCTGCGCGTGGTGTTCGATAATCCCGCGGCCGGGGCGATCGGCAGCGCGGCTTACGAGCGAGGAATTGACCTGGCGGCGTCGCTGGCGTGGCATTTCGCGGGGGAGAATACCGAGCTTTCATTTGCCGCGCCCGGGTACCAGGCGGAAAACGAGATCTACGAGTTCCTGCGTTACCTGGCGCTGGCCGCGCCGCGCCCGGCGGAGGAAGCGTCCGAGTCGCTGCTCGACGAGTTGCACGTGACCGACGACTACAACGTGATCTTGACCGCGCGCCCGCGCGGCAGCATTCCCACCGGGCTGTGGACATGCTCCTACTTCCTGTTCTTTGGGGACGAGAATTGACGAATTGCAGAATTGACGAATTTAAGAATTTACAAACTGAAGCGGGATGCGACGCCACAGCAATTCGTCAATCCGTAAATTCTTCAATTCGTCAATCTCAGGTTTTCCCCCCACTTGTGCTCTCGATTCTCACAGCATAGGATTTTGGAGTTCGACGGAGGACAGGTACATGCAGGTGAAGCGTACGATCGCGGCAGTCGTGGCCGTCATGCTGGTGAGCGGGTTGGCGGGAGCGCAGGAACGCCGGAGCGCCGGTATTGGCGGTGCTCTTCCCGAAGGCACGCAGGTGACGATTCGGATCATTGACAGCCTGAGCAGCGAGACGGCGCGCGAGGGCGACACGTTTCGCGGCACGCTGGAGCAGCCGATCGAGGTGAACGGGAGGGTGCTCTATCCCAAGGGCGCGGATGTTACTGGAACGGTCACGCGCGCGCATGCCTCGGGACGGTTGAGCGATCCCGGCGAACTGGAGCTGGTGCTGAACTCGATGACCACCGGCGGGCGCTCCTATCCGGTTTATACCGGTCCGTGGAACCTGAAGGGCGAGTCGCACACCAAGAGCAACACCACCAAGATCGGTGGCGGGGCGGCGCTGGGAGCGATTATTGGCGCCATCGCCGGCGGCGGTAAGGGAGCCGCCATCGGCGCCGGAGTGGGCGCGGGCGCGGGGACCGCTACGGCTGCGGCGACCGGGAAGAAAGATGCGAAGATCGAGTCGGAGGCGCTGTTGACCTTCATTACCCTGGCGCCGGCAGGGCAGGCGCCGGTAACCTCCGCGGCCCAGCGCGAGCCCGAGTATCGCGCCGACGCCGACTCGCGCTCCGATCATCGTCCGTACGACCAGCGGCGGGAACGGCGGCGCGGGCGGCAGTTCAAGCCGGAATTTACCAACTACGACCGGCAGAACATCCGGGGATGCTTTGTCGATACCGCCGGTCTGCCGCCCGGGATGGCGCGGCGCGACCCTCTGCCGCCAGGGCTGGAAAAGCAGATCCAGCGCAATGCCCCGCTGCCGACGGCGCTGGAACAAGGGGCGGAACCGCTGCCGGATTCGTGCAATGCGCGCCTGCCACGGCTGCCGGCGGATTGGAGCCGGGTGGTGCTGGGCAACCAGGTGCTGCTGCTGGACCCGTCCAGCCGGGTCGCGGACCAGTTCAACCTGGACGACGAGGAGTAAAAGGGGGCTAGGGGCTAGTAGCTGGCAGCTAGGTCCGTCAGCCCTGCCTGCTGAGTGAGCCACGTCTTCCACAAGTCCAGGAGTTGAGTTCCGGCAAATCTGCCTTGCCCCTGGTCACGGGCCCTAACCCTGCTTTCAGGCAGCCATGAGGCTTGGCCAGACGTCTGTTCAGGCATATACTCGGCGGTCTCGATACTTGCTGCTCCGGTGAGGAGGGGTCAATGGGATCGGTAGAGAGCCTGATTGGCGACCGGAAGACTTTCCACGTCGAAGCCGACCAGTTCGTGCTCGACGTGGTGAACACCATGGTGGAACACAATATTGGCGCGGTGGCGGTGCTGCGCAACGGCGAACTCGCCGGGCTTTTTTCCGAACGCGACCTGATGAAGCGCGTGGTGCATGACTCGATGGATCCCCGGACAACGCGAGTGTCGGAGGTGATGACGCGCGACCTGGTTACGGTATCTCCGGAGCGGAGCCTGGAGGATTGCCTGGAACTGATGCGCGCACGCGGCTTCCGTCACCTGCCGGTGTGCAAGGGAAAACAGCTGCGCGGCTTGATTTCCCTGCGCGACTTGCTGGCGCACGCGGTGGTGGAAAAAGACGGCGAAGTGCAGATGATGAGAGCCTACATTTCGCAGAGCACGTAAGAACCGTTTCGAAGTTTCGTTGGCGAGGCCGCGGCATGCGCTGCGGCCTTTTTTCTTCTATCGGTCGTCTTTTGATTGTTCAGTCGGCCAGTCGGTCAGTCGATCGGTCGCGCCGCGGGCAGGCGCCGAAGAACTGCCGGGAACTGACCACCATCACCCAAGCGAACATAATAATGGTAGGGCCGTCTGACTAGGCGACACGACAACGTTATAGAATTCGTGGTCACCTCCAACATGCCGCGCTCATCGATCGCGAAAGAATTGCAGAAGATCGTCGGGAATGAGGCTGTGCTCACCAGCCCGGAAGACCTCATGCTCTACGAGTACGACGCGGGGCTGTCGACGGGCTCGCCGGAGTACATCGTGTTCCCGGAGACGGTGGAGCAGGTGTCGCAGATCGCGCGCCTGGCATCGCGCATGAAGGTACCCCTGGTGCCGCGCGGAGCGGGGACCGGGTTGAGCGGCGGGTCGATTCCCCGGGCCGGCGGCATCGTGCTGGTGCTTTCCCGCATGAACCGGATCCTGGAACTGGATCCCGCCAACCGGCGCGCCGTGGTGCAGACCGGAGTGGTGAACTCCGACCTGTCGGCCGCGGTTGCGCAGTACGGGCTGTACTTTGCGCCCGATCCCGCCAGCCAGAAGGCTTCCACTATCGGCGGCAACGTGGCGGAAAATTCCGGCGGGGCGCACACCCTGGCGCATGGCGTTACGGTGAACCACATCACTGGGCTGGAAGTGGTGCTGCCCGATGGACGTGTGGTGCAGATGGGCGGCAAGGCAGTGGACGGCTGCGGCTACGACCTGACGGGATTGTTTGTCGGGACCGAAGGCACGGTCGGGATCGTAACTGCCATCACGGTGAAGCTGACCAAGCTGGCGGAGGCGGTGGAGACGCTGCTGGCCATCTTCCACACGGTTGACGATGCCGCCAACTCGGTGGCGGAGATCACGTCGGAGGGGATCACGCCGGTCGCTCTGGAAATGCTGGACGGCAAGACGCTGCGCTGCGTGGAGGAGGCGACCCACGCGGGATATCCCATGGATTCCGGCGCCGTGCTGCTGATCGAACTGGAGGGATTGCGCGAGGTGGTGAGCGAGCAGGCGGATGCGGTGCGCGCGGTTTGCCAGCGTCACCATGCGCGCGAGGTGCGGCGCGCCGCCAACGAGCAGGAGCGGCAACTGCTGTGGAAGGGGCGCAAGACGGCCTTCGCCTCGCTCGGCCGCCTGGCGCCGGCGTACTACACCCAGGATGGGGTGGTGCCGCGCAGCCACATTGCCAAGGTGCTGCGCTACATCGAGGGCGTTGCTCAGCAAACCGGGCTGCAGATCGGGAACATCTTTCATGCCGGCGACGGCAACATGCACCCCTGCATCCTGTTCGACCTGCGCGATCCGGACCAGGTGAAGCGCACGCACGAAGCCGGATACCTGATCCTGAAATATTGCGTGGACTGCGGCGGCACCATCACCGGAGAGCACGGCGTCGGCATGGAAAAAAACGAACTGATGCCGCTGCTGTTCAGCGAAGACGATCTGGAGGTCATGAAGCGAGTGCACGATGCGCTCAACCCTGAGTCGATCCTGAACCCGCAGAAGCTGTTTCCCACCCCGCGCAGCTGCCGCGAAACCAATATCGCCGATACGCAGAGAGGTTCGCGATGAGCACCACCGCCGCCGCCCCCGCCCTGGCGCGCGAGCTGGCAGCGATTGCCGGCGAGCAGCACGCCACCGACGATCCCGCGCGCACCGCGGCGTTCGCCATTGACGGAGTGACGCCGCGCGTGTTGGTGGAGCCGGGTTCGGCCGTAGAAGTCGCGGCGGTGATGAAGTATGCGCACGCGCATGACCTGGCGGTGGTCCCGGCGGGCGGCATGACCCACCAGTTCACCGGCGCCGTTCCCGCCAAGATCGACATCCTGCTGCGCACCATTCGCTTGAAGGCGGTGGAGCACTATGACGCCGGCGACATGATGATCGGCGTGGGCGCGGGCACAACCCTGGCGGAGGTGGAGCGGAAGATCGGCCCGCACCAGCAGATGCTGCCGCTGGATGCGCCGCAGCCGGAGCTATGCACCGTCGGGGGAGGGCTGGCGTCGGCGGCGCAAGGGCCGCTCAAGCAGTTTTATGGCGGACTGCGCGATTACTGCACCGGCGTGCGCTTTGTCACCGCCGACGGCAAGATGGCCAAGGCGGGCGCGAAGGTGGTCAAGAACGTGGCGGGCTACGACCTGATGAAGCTGCTGATCGGCAGCTTCGGGACGGTGGCGGTGCTTACGGGCGCCAGCTTCAAGCTGTTTCCGCGGCCGCGGCAGACGCGCACCTTCATCGCGAAATTCGCGAAGCTGGCGGAAGCGATTGCGTTTCGCGACCAGGTGCTGTGCTCGCCGCTCTCGCCGCTGTGCCTGGAAATTGTGTCGCCGGACGCGGCCGTGATTCTGCACGGAGATCCAGCCAAAGGCGATGCGTGGCGTGTGCTGCTGCGGGCGGCGGGCAGCGACACGGTGCTGGCACGCTATCGCGCCGAGTTGGGGCCGGCAATCACCGGCGAGGCCGGAGGCGACGACGAGCGCGAAATTTGGCGGCGCATCGCCGAATTCCCGCACGTTTTGTTTGAGCGCAGCCAGAACGCGATGCTGCTGCGCCTGGACCTGGCATTGCAAGATGTGCAGGCGGTGATCGAGGCGGCGCAGCGCGCGGCCACGGATAACAATTTTGTCTGCGCGGTCAGCGGCCGGATCGGAGTGGGATCGCTGCTGGTGGGCCTGGCGCCGGTGGCGGTGGACCCGCCGGCGGCCGTGCAGTACGTGAATGCGGTGTCGTTCCTGCGTGGGGCGGTGCCGCGCCACGGCTCGGCGATCGTGCTGCGCTGCCCGGTGGAGGCCAAGCGGCACTTCAACGTGTGGGGCAGCACGCCCAACGACCTGGCGACCATGCAATCCATCCAGCGCGCGTTCGACCCGAAAGACATCCTGAACCGCGGGAGATTCCTGTTCTGAGCGCCACCACCACCAACGCGGCAGCGAGCACGGCGGCAAAGGCGTCGAACTTCAGCACGCCTGACCGGCCTAGCTGGGAGCTGTACTCCAAGTGCATCCACTGCGGGCTATGCCTGCAGCAGTGCCCGACCTATCGCGTGCTGGGGCGCGAAGCCGATTCGCCGCGCGGGCGCATCTACCAGGTGCTGCAGGTGGACGCGGGGCGGCTCGAGATCGGCGATTCGTTTGTCACGCACATCGACCGCTGCCTGGGATGCCGGGCGTGCGAGACCGCGTGCCCTTCGGGCGTGCAGTACGGCAGGATCCTGGAGCGGGCGCGGGCGGAGATCGAGACCAACTACCCGCGCTCGGGGCTGGAGCGGCGGCTGCGCGATTGGTTCTTCACCGGCGTGCTGCACAACCGCAAGAACCTGGAACGCTGGGCATGGTGGTTGCGGGCGTATCAGCGCTCAGGGCTGCAGACGCTGGCACGTGCCAGTGGTGCGCTCAAGCTGCTGGGACTGCAGAAAGTGGAAGCGCTGGCGCCCAGCGTGGACAGCGAATTTTTCTTCTCGAAGATCGGCACCATGAACCACGCCGAGGGCGAAGCGCGCGGCCGGGTGCTGTTTCACGTGGGATGTATCGCCAGCGTCGCGTTTTCCGGTTTGAACGAAGCCACGGTCCGGGTGCTGAACAAGAACGGCTTCGACGTCTTCATCCCGCCGGGACAACGCTGCTGCGGGGCGTTGCAGGCGCACGCCGGATATCGCGAGGAAGCGCGGCACCTGGCGCGGCGCAACCTTCGCGCCATGCTGGAGCCGGCGCCGGATGCCATCATCAGCAACTCCGCCGGATGCGGCGCCATGATGAAGGAATACGGCGAACTGCTGGCGGATAATCCCAAGTACGCGGAGCGGGCGCACGATTTCGGGTCGAAGGTGAAGGACGTCACGGAATTTCTGGCGAATGCCGGACTGAGACCGCCGAAAAGACCGCTGAAGGCGCGGGTCACCTACCAGGACCCATGCCACCTGGCGCACGCCCAGGGGGTGCGCTCGGCCCCGCGCGAGCTGCTGAAGGCGATCGGTGCAGAGTTGGTGGAGATGACTCACCCGGACTATTGCTGCGGCAGCGCCGGAACCTACAACGTGACGCAGAACGTGCTGTCGATGAAAATCCTGGACCAGAAGATGGACGAGGTCGCAGCCGCCCGGCCGGAAATTATCGCCACCGCCAATACCGGGTGCATGCTGCAGCTGCGAGCCGGCGTGAAAGCGCGCGGGCTGAAGATGCGCGTGGCGCACGTCGTCGAGCTGCTGGACGAAGCGTATTAAAGACAGGAGTCAGTAGTCAGGAGTCAGCGGCCGGGAATCGGGGCAGGATGGTTAGAGAATCTTCTCAGCCTTGGGGACCTCTTCCACTCCCAAAATAATCAAGGCGCGGTCGCTGCCTTTGACGAGCGTATTAAGACAGGAGTCAGGATAGTCAGGAATCAGCGGCCGGGGATCAGGGCAGGGTGGTTAGAGAATCTTCTCAGCCTTGGCGACGTCTTCCACTCCCAAAATAATCAAGGCGCGGTCGCTGCCTTTCACGATCGAGCCGTAGGCGTACTTGACGTTGATGCCGGCGTCGGCCAGCTTGCGGGTGGCGCGGCCGAGAGCGCCGGGCCGGTCGGTTACGCGAATCGCGACCGCTTCTTCTTCGCCGTAAAGAATACCCATCGATTCCAAGACCCTGCGCGCGGCGGCGTGCGGCGTAGCCACCAGGCGAATGCGTCCGCCGGGCTGATCGTAGGCGGCCATGATGGCGGTGATGTTCACCGCTTTCTTCGCCATCTCCGAACAGATGCTGGCAAGCGTGCCGGGCTTGTGCTCGGCCTTGATGAGGAGTTGAGAGGTGCGCGCCATGGGAGACTCCAAGGGGGCTAGGAGCTAGCAGCTAGCGGCTAGCCAATGTAGCCGGATACTTTACACGTTTGAAAGTGGAAGCACTAGCCGCTAACCGCGAGCACTAACCCCTTATTTATGCCGCCTTCGCCATCAGGGCGTCGTGAAGCAATTTGGCCAGCTCGTCGGGATCGCTGATCGGCGGCTGGCAGGTGAAGTTGGAGCAGATGATCGCCGTCGACTTTCCCTCCTTCACGGACGGCAGGTTGGGCACCACTTCGGCGAGCGCCGGGGGAAGATTTTGCGGCGCCGCGGAGCTGTCGCTCATCTTGAGCACCGCCTTGTTCACCGCGAAGGGCGCGACGGCGGCAGCGTACAGTTGGCGCGCGCGCTCGTCGTTGCCCACTACCACCACCTGCGTGTGGCCCTCCAGCAGCCAGACCGCCGCCAGCGCATAGGTGGCAGCGAACATGCCGTATTGTTCGGAGATTCCGGCGAAAACCTCAAGCGTATCTTCAGCTTTCTCGCGATAGCTCTTTTCGTTGGTGTAGGCGTGCATACGGAAGAGCGCGATGGCGGCGGCGGAATTTCCGGCGGGCGTCGGCGAATCCTGGAAAGGCTTGCGGCGGGTAGCGAGAGCGCCGAGCGCGGCGCTGATTTCGGAGTCGAAGAAGCCACCGGAGGTCTGGTCGTAGAAGCGCTCGACCATGGCATCCATCACCTTGCGCGCGAAATTGAAGTAGCTGAGATCGGCGGTCGCCTCGTAGGCATCGAGGCAGGCAAGCGCGGTGAAAGCGTAATCGTCGAGCATGCCCGGGACCTCGCGGGCGGCGGCTTGCGGATCGGAGTAAGCGATCACGTGCTTGAGGCCACCTTTGGCGGTGAAGCCCTGGGAGAGGATGCGGTCCAGCGAACGCAGCGCAAAGTGGCGGGCGTCTTCCAGCGAGAGCACGCGCGCGGCGTCGAGGTAAGCGGAAACGCAGAGCGCATTCCAGCCGACGTAGACCGTCTTATCGACGAAGGGCGTGGGACGCGTGAGGCGCGCGGCGTAGAGCTTTTCTTTGGCCGAGTCGAGCAGCGCGGTGATGCGGTCGCGGTTCATGCCGGTGCGCACGCCGATCTCTTCCACCGAGGCGCGAACAAAGAGCACGTTCTTGGCCGGGTTGTGATGCATCTCGCCGACTTCGTTGATGTCGTAATAAAGCTGGGCGACCTTCAGTTCGTCGTCGCCGAGCACGGCGCGGGCTTCGTCCAGGGTCCAGGTGAAGTAGTCGCCATCGTCGTCGAGGTTGATGTCGGCGTCCTGCGAGGCGTAGAAGCCGCCTTCCACGCGGTCGCTCAGCCACGCGTCCATCCAGCGAATGATGTCGCGGGCGACGGCGGCGAACAACACATTGCCCGTCGCCTGATAGCCGTGGACGTAGTTCTTCAGCAGTTCGGAGTTGTCGTAGGACATCTTTTCGAAGTGCGGCACCACCCAGCGTTCGTCCACCGAATAGCGATGGAAGCCGCCGGCAAGCTGGTCGTAGACGCCGCCGTGCGCCATGTGCTCCAGCGTGCTGCCGATCACCTCGCGGAGGTGCTCGTCGCCGGTGCGCGAATAGTAATGGAGGATCAGGTCCATGGAGGAGGGGTGCGGAAACTTGGGCGCGCTGCCGAAGCCGCCATGGTCGGGGTCGAAAATCTTGAGCGCCGAAGCGATCACCGCGCGGACCAGGGTGGGCGGAACAGTGCCGGCGTGCCCGGCAAACGATTCCGCGTGGCTGATGGCGTTCAGCACGGTGTCGGCCTGCTCGAGGACCTCGCTGCGCTTGGCCTGGAAGGCGTCGGCAATGGCCATGAGCACGCGCTTGAAACCGGGACGTCCCATCTGATCGTCAGGAGGGAAGTAAGTGCCGCCATAAAACGGCTTGCCCTCGGGGGTGAGGAAGGCGGTGAGCGGCCAACCGCCTTGCCCGGTCATGGCTTGCACCGCGGACTGGTAGCGGCTGTCGATGTCGGGGCGCTCGTCGCGGTCGACCTTCACGGCGATAAAGTTCTGGTTGACGATGCGCGCCACCTCGGGGTCGTCATAGGACTCGCGGTCCATGACGTGACACCAGTGGCACCACACCGCGCCGATATCGAGCAGCATGGGCTTGTTCTCGCGCTGCGCGGCGGCGAAGGCTTCCTCGCCCCATTGATGCCAGCGGATGGGCTGGCGCATGGCGGAACGCAAATAGGCGGAGGAGGCCTGGGCGAGGGAGTTGGTCTCTTCATTCGACATGATGTTTAGGGTAACAGGAGTGGGGGGTCAGGAGTCAGTAGTCAGTAGTCAGGAGTCAGCAATTCCGACAGGATGATGGTAGCTCGTCCCTTGCATTTCGCTGACTACTGACTAGAGCGTGTGTGCGTGTTTCATAAACGATTGTTTGAAAGGCCGCGGCTTCAGCCGCGCCGCCCTGGGCCGCAATTGATGCGGCTTTAGCCGCTGAGGGCTAGCAATGGACAGGCTCGAATGCCCTTCTGAAACACGCTCTGCTGACTCCTGACTCCTGACTACTGACTCCCTTTTAGAAGTCTCATTGCCACGTCCACATACAAATCCACCGCCGCCAGCAGTTCCTTCTTCTCGATGTGTTCGTTGGGCGTGTGGGCCACGTGGATGGAGCCCGGGCCGAGCAGCAGCGGTTCGCCCCAGTTGGTGAGCGAGGGAACATCGGTGGCGAAGGCGGCCATCATGGTGGGAATGCCGTCGAGGGTGCGCAGGCGCACGAACGGCATTTCCAGTCCCCATACCACGCGCACCTGGTTGTCGGCGGCGGCCAGCAACTGGCGCTTGAGCTCGTCGGTCGGCCCAATCGTGCGGTAGAAAAGCTCGGCATGGGCGTGGTCGGGGATGACGTTGGGAGCGCGGCCGCCGTCGATCAGCCCGATATTGACCGTGCAGCGGCCGAGGTCGGGATCTTCCGGCAGCCGAATGCGGCGCACCCGTTGCAGCGCGTCGAGCAATTTGTCAATCGCCGACTCGCCCAGTTCGGGATAAGCGGAGTGCGCCATGCGTCCCTCTGCAAAAAGCTCCAGCCGCAGCGCGCCTTTGGTGGCGCGGCCCAGGCGATTGTCGGTGGGCTCGCCGTCGATGAAGAAACGTCCGCCGGCGGGATGCTGGTTGGCGTACTTGGCACCCGCGCTGTTGCGCTCTTCGCCGACCACGAACAGCAGGCCGGCGGCCAGGCCCTGGCGCCGGAGCTTTTCACCGGCCCCAATCTGCGCCGCAATGATTCCCTTGGCGTCGCACGCGCCGCGGCCGTAGATGCGGGTTCCGTCTTCGCGCGAGGGAAAGAATGGGGGCACGGTATCGAGGTGGGTCGAAAAGAAAGACCTCGGGACGCGCCTGGTTGAGGGGAGACGGCGTACACGTTAAATCGGTTGGGCTCGACGGTGTCGAGGCGCGCGTCGTAGCCGAGATCGCGTAGCCGGCGGTGGAGAAACTCTCCCACCGCGCCTTCGTTGCCGGTGACCGACTCGATGTCAACCAGCTCCCGCGTCAGCGCGCAGACGTCGACTTGCATGCGAGCAAGCATAGCAGCTTCGAACTGCGCTCATCGGTTGCGGTGCACGAGCCGTGAAACTTCCACTGCTCTGGCCCGCATCCAAGCTGCGATGGCAATCCGAATCCAGCGGCAAAGCCTGGCCCTGGCGCTCTGCGTGGTGGCGGCGGCGGTGTTCCTGTTTTTCTGGGGATGCCCATACCTGGAGCAGTTTGGCCACGGGAAGCTGTGCATCGCGCTGTATATCCTGCTGCTGCTGATTTACGTCTACGGTCGCGCGAGCGGCGCGCGGCACTCGAAGCTCAAGTCCTGAGGACGTCAGCGGCTACAATGCTGCGGTGAGCGAAGCCGGCGCCATTCAATCCCTGTTTCTCGATGGGCCCGCGGGACGCCTGGAGGCGCTGCTCAATCAGGGAGCGCCCGGGGCGACTCACGCCGCGCTGGTGTGCCATCCGCATCCGCTGTTTGGCGGGACCATTCACAACAAGGTTGTGTTCCACGCCATGAAGGCGCTGAACGGATTCGGATTTCCGGTGCTGCGCTTCAACTTTCGCGGCGTCGGCTTGAGCGAGGGCACGCACGACGAAGGCCGCGGCGAGGCCGATGACGTTAAGGCCGCATTGCGCTGGCTGCAGCAGCATTTTGATCTACCCATCGTGTTTGCCGGGTTCTCGTTCGGGGCGGCACACGGCCTGCGGCCAGCCTGTGAAGATCCGCGGGCCGATGCGCTGATCGCGCTCGGCACCCCGGTGGCGGTGAACGGCCGCAGCTATGGCTACGAATTCCTTGCCGCGTGCGCCAAGCCGAAGCTGTTCGTCAGCGGCGGCCAGGACCAGTTCGGGCCACGACACGAATTGCAGCGGCTGGTGGCGCGCGTGGCGGAGCCGAAGAAACTGGTGATCATCGAAGAGGCTGACCATTTCTTTGCCGGACACCTGGCGGAGATGCGGCGCGCGGTCGAGGAGTGGGTGCAGGAACGGGTTGCGAGTTCCGAGTTGTAAGTGCGTTGCATCGGCGACAGGAGACAGGAAACGACTGCCATGGCGGAACGACCCGGCAGTATGACGGAGCGAGAGCGTAGCGCGCGAGACCTGCGGGTGAGCGCGCGCGAAATTTTCCACGATGCGCTGGCGCAGAGCACCATCCAGCAGGCATTCGCCCGTCACGTGAACCATGATCGCGGGGTGCTGCGGGTGTGCGACGATCTTTTTGGGCTGCCGGGCTTCGACTGCGTTTCGGTCATTTCCATCGGCAAGGGCGCGCACAGCATGGCGGAGGCGCTGGTGGAGCAGGTGGGCGAAAACCTCGAAGGGATTGTCGCCGGGTGCAGCGATCCTGCAAGCCAACTGCGCAGGTTTCGCTATTTCCACGGCGGACATCCGCTGCCCAACCGCGAATCGCTGGCCGCCGGCCGGGCGATCTTGAAACACGTGAAAAACCAGCCACCGGATGCGCTGGTCATATTCCTGATCAGCGGCGGAGGGTCGGCCTGCGTGGAGTATCCCATCGACGAAGCCATCGGGCTGGAGGACATCGTCAAGACTTACGAGGTGCTGCTCCATTCCGGCGCGCCGATTGCGGAGATCAACGCCATCCGCAAGCACCTGTCGGCCATCAAGGGAGGGCGGCTGGCGAAGGCGGCGGCGCCGGCGCAGCAGGTGTCCATCCTGGTCTCCGACGTCCCCGACAAAGCGCAGGACTCGCTGTCGTCCGGGCTGACGATGCCGGATTCCAGCAGCGCGGAGGATTGCTATCGCATTGCCGAACGCCATGGAATGGTGGAGGAATTTCCGCCGCCGGTCCGGGAGCTGTTCAGCCAGCGGCTGCTGGAAGAGACGCCGAAGTCAGACGACCCGGCGTTCGTCAGGGCGCGCTGGTGGCCGGTGCTGTCCAACACCTCAGTGCTGCAGGCCGCGGCTGCCAAAGCGGCGGAACACGGATTCGCCGTGGAGGTGGACAACTCCTGCGACGATTGGGATTACGCCAAGGCGGCCGACCACCTGCTCCACCGATTGCGCAAGCTGCGCCAGGGCGTGTCGCGGGCGTGCATCGTCTCCGGCGGGGAAGTGACGGTGAAGGTGAAGTCCAAGCACGGAAAGGGCGGGCGGAACTCGCACTTTGCGCTGGATTGCGCGCAGAAGATCGCGGGAGAAAACCTCACCGTGCTCAGCGTTGGGACCGACGGCATTGACGGCAACAGCCCCGCCGCCGGAGCGGTGGCCGATGGCACCACCATCCAGCGCGCCCAGTCGATAGGACTGAATGCGGCGAAGGCGCTGGCCGCTTTCGATGCGTATCCGTTCTTCGAGAGCCTGGGCGACGCGATTGTCACCGGCGCCACAGGAAACAACCTGCGCGATTTGCGCGTGCTGATGGCGTGGTGAAGAAAGCGATTAGCAATTAGCGATTAGCAATTAGCGGCTAGCGCGATATACACAGTCTTCCCAAGCTGCTAGCTCCCAGCCCCTAGCCACTGTTCTTAGTCCAGCCGCACACCGCGATGCGAATTCCAGGCGATGCTGGGAAAGGTCTCGGGGAAACGCGCCGGCTGATTCTCGGGCTCTTTGGCCTCGACGGAGGGGTGGCAAAAGCAAGGATGATCGTGGGTGTAGTCGGTATTGCAGTACGGGCACCGCATGGTTTTACTCCGCCGCCGCGAATCCGTGGGAGCTGCAGGCGGCTGGAAGGATTGTGGGCGCGGCGCCGGGCAGAAGGGAAACGCATAATTTCGATGGGATGGATAAGCAAAAGAAGTGATTAGTAATTAGTAATTAGTACGGCGAGTATGATCGACGATTGGCAAAACCACTGGAATTTAGCGGGTAAGGCTAATTACTAATTACTAACTGCTAATGACTCATTCGAACACCTGCGTCACACCCTCTTGTAATATCAGCATCTGGTCTTCGATGCCGTGCTTTTTCGCTTCGGAGGAGAGGAACTTCAGGGGCTCGTCCATGGGTTCGTGGGAGAGGCGGAAACTTCCATAGTGCATGGGGACCAGGTAGCGGGCGCGCAGGTCGAGGAAGGCGCGCACCGCGTCGGCCGGCGAGGTGTGCACGTTGCGAAACGAGGGAGGCTCGTAGGCGCCGATGGGCAGCATGGCAACATCGGGGCGGAGGCGCTCGCCGATTTCGCGAAAGCCGGGGAAATACGCGGTGTCGCCGGCGTGGTAGAGCGATTCCCGGCGCGAGCGGATCACGTAGCCGCCAAACCCGCGGTGCATGTCGCGCACGACGCGCGCGCCCCAATGACGCGAGGGCGTATGCACTACGCTGATTCCGCCGTGCGAGAACTCTTCCCACCAATCGAGCTCGATGATCTCGCGGAAGCCGAGGTCGGAAACCAGGTCGGCAACGTGGCGCGGCACCACGATGGCAGGAGCGGGCTTGCGCAGGCGCCGGGTGTGCCGGACCAGGGCGCGCAGCGACGGGCGATGCAGGTGGTCGAAGTGGGCGTGCGTCACCAGCACGAGGTCGAGCCCCGGCAGGTCGGGAATCTTCACGCCCGGCCGGCGAAGCCGCTTGAGCACGAACAGCCAGCGCGCGAAGTTCGGGTCGATCACCAGGTTGAGCCCGGAAATCTGGACAAAAAAACTGGAGTGTCCGATGAAGGTGAGGCCAAGCTGGCCGTTGCCGGTCAGGACCGGCTTGCTGGGATGCCCGGTGCGGGGTGTCAACACGGAGCGGCGCACCAGCTTGGTGAACTGGCGGGCGCGTCGTCGGAGGCTGACGTTGATCATTCCTAATATTAGACGCTGGCACAGGCCAAGATGATGCGGGAGCCCGCAAGTTGGTAGTTCCTTGCTGCACGCCAATGAGCGGAACGAGGGATCGGTGGTGAAGTCCGGCAGGACTGGCAGCGACGACAACAGATTCTCGCCGCATCCGGAATGACGCGTTTCTCTCGGAAGAAGGCGCCGGGCTGCATATCTGGAGTCTCGACTTTGTATAATCATTTCTGTTCACTGCGAGGGTCGACATGCGCGTAGCGTTTCTGGGATTGGGAATCATGGGCCGTCCGATGGCGGCGAACCTGGTGAAGGCGGGGCACGAAGTCGCGGTGTGGAACCGCTCGGCCGGCAAGCACGTGGAAGGCGCGCGGGTGGCGGTGAGCCCGGCGGAGGCGGCGCGCGGCGCCGAGGTGGTGTGGATGTGCGTCTCCGACACGGCGGCGGTGGAGCGGGTGTTGTTCGCCAGCGACGGCGTGGAAAGCGCGCTCGAACCGGGGATGACGGTCGTCGATTCCAGCACGATCGCGCCTTCCGCGACGCGCAAGTTTGCCGAGCGGGTGCGCGCCAAGGGCGCCGACTACGTGGACGCCCCGATTACCGGATCGAAGGTCGGGGCGGAGAGCGGGCAGCTGATCTTCATTGTCGGCGGGGAAGATGCGGCGCTGGCGCGGCTGGAGCCGCTGTTCACCGCCATGGGGAAAAAAGTGCTCCACATGGGGCCGACGGGCAGCGGGGAATCGGCGAAGCTGGGCGGGAACCTGATGATCGCGCTGATGTTTGAAGGCTTCGCCGAGGCGCTCACGTTGGTCAGCAAGCTGGGAGTGCCGCGCGAGCGCTTCATGGAACTGGTGAACGCGTCGATGATCCGCTCCGGCGTCTCCGACTACAAGGCGCCCTTCGTGCTGCGCCATGATTTCTCGCCGAACTTTCCGCTGCGGCTCATGCACAAGGACATTCAGCTCATGCTGGAAGCGGCGCGCGAGGCGCGGGTGAAGCTGCCCGGGTTGGAAACGGTGGAAGAAATCTACGAGGTCGCCACCGAGGAAGGCAGCGAAAACCTGGATTACGCAGCCACGCTGGCGTTGCTGGAAAAGTGGGCCGGCATCGAGAGCCATAGCACCGCCGTATCGAAGTAAGCAGTCCCGGGCCTGAACATGGAGGCACATGTGAAACGGCCCTCGCTCGGCGCGCTGCTGCTGGGACTGATTCCCTTCGCCGCCGTCTGTTTTTCGGTATCGCTCTGGGACCGGGTTGATCCGCGGATCCTGGGGATTCCATTCAACATGGCCTGGCTGATGTCGTGGCTGCTGCTCACGCCGCTGTGCATGTGGGGCGCCTACGCGATCGAGGTGCGCCATGTCAACGCCGCCGAGCGGCAAGACGGGGGCAGCCCGCGATGAGCCCGAGCGTGGTGGCGCTGGCGGTGATCTTCGCGATTGTGGCGCTCGGCTCGGCCATCGGTTTCTACGCCGGCGCGCGCTACAAAATGGACCTGGAGCAGTGGACGGTGGCGGGCCGCGGGTTCGGCCTGCTGCTGATGTGGCTGCTCATGGCCGGCGAGATCTACACCACGTTTTCTTTTCTCGGGGCCAGCGGCTGGGCCTACGCCCGCGGCGGGCCCACGCTCTACATCCTGGCCTACCTGACGCTGGCGTACGTGGTGTCGTTCTACATCCTGCCGCCGCTGTGGGAAGCGGGCCGGCGGCACGGGATGCAAACCGAATCCGATTTTTTCCAGCAACGCTACGGCAGCAAACACCTGGCGGCGTTCGTGTCGCTGGTAGGGGTCATCTTCCTCATCCCCTACCTGCAACTTCAGCTCACCGGACTGGGAATCATCGTGGAGGTGGCGAGCTTCGAAGGCATCGGACGCACGCCGGCGATGGTCATCTCCTTTGCCCTGGTGGCGGCCTTCGTGTTCACCAGCGGCATGCGCGCGGTGGCCTGGGTGAGCGTGCTGAAGGATTTCATGCTGCTGGCGGCCGCGTTCGTCATCGGCATCGGAGTGCCGTATCACTATTTTGGCGGCATCGGGCCGATGTTTTCCGCGCTGCTGCACGCCAAGCCGCATCACCTGGTGATGCCCGGATCGACGCCGAACCTGGGACATTCCTGGTACATCACCACGGTGCTGCTCACCTCGTTCGGTTTTTACATGTGGCCGCACCAGGTGGGCAGCAGCTTTAGCGCAAAGAGCGGCAATACATTGCGGCGCAACGCGGTCATCATGCCGCTCTACGGGATCACGCTGCCGCTCATTTTTTTCGTCGGCTACTCCGCCATCCTGGTGATTCCCGGGCTGAAGAATGGCGACCTGGCGCTGCTCACCGTGGTGCGGAAGCTGTTTCCCGCGTGGGCGCTGGGATTGATCGGCGGAGCGGGCGCGCTGACCGCCATGGTGCCGGCGGCCATCCAGATCCTGACCGCCGCGACCTTGTTCGCCAAGAACCTGTATCGCCCCATGTTCGCGCCTGACATGACGGATGCGCAGGTGGCGCGCCTGGCCAAGTTCATGGTGGTGGTGATTACGGCGGTCGCTCTCTACTTTGCCATCTATAGTTCGACCACGTTGGTCGGCTTGCTGTTGCTGGGCTATGCCGGGGTGACGCAGTTCTTTCCCGGCATGGTGCTCGGTCTTTTCTCCCGGCGGGTGACCACCGCGGGCGTGTTTGCCGGGCTGGTGGTGGGAGTTGCGGCGGTGGCGTTTCTCATGCTGACCAAACGAGATCCGGTGTTCGGGCTGAACGCCGGATTCTGCGCGCTGTGCCTGAATTTCGCGGTGACGGGACTGGTGAGCGCGGTGACGCCGCCGAGAACCATTACAGAGTTCTGAGGGTTTCGTTTCACCACAGAGGCACAGAGAGAAGAAATCGCCGGGGGCCTGGTGTCTCGGTGGTGAATCAGAAGCGGGATGCCGAAGCGCAGGAGGCAAGCTCGCGCAGGACTTCGAAAATTTCGGCTTCGCACTGCGACT
Source organism: Terriglobia bacterium (assembly GCA_963797035.1). Classification (GTDB taxonomy): domain Bacteria; phylum Acidobacteriota; class Terriglobia; order Terriglobales; family Acidobacteriaceae; genus JAIQGF01. The sequence goes on along the minus strand of CAWCOC010000010.1, from coordinate 220,298 downwards.
CCGGCGAGAACGACTCCAGCGGCACCGTGGCGGAGAAGTGCGGTGAGGTGCGGCGGAAGCTGACGGAGTGGAAGTCACAATCGCGGGAGGCAACCAGCGCGGTCATCATGGTGGTGATCTCCCGCTGCCAATCGTTGCGCGTGGTCAGCACGAAGGGACCGCAGTGCTCGACCGCGAAGCGCCCGCCGTTCTGGGGAACTTTGCGGGTCCGGCCGCACCAGCGGTGATTGTGGACTTCCAGGTTGAAGGCGGGCGGGCATTCCAGGTCGGCCTCGAAGGTCAGGGTTTCCTTGCGATGGCGCAAGCGCGCCCACAGCCACTTCGGAGGCAGCTCCCGCGGTTGCAGCTCCACCATCACCGAGGCGTGCTGGAACAGCGCGCTCAGCACCCGCAGCCGGACGGAGAAGCGGGAAGCGCCGGCCCAGCGCACGCCCAGAATCTGAGCGTGGCCGGCGAAAGCGCTCTTGATTCGTTGCAGGATCGCGATGGACTTTCGCCGATTGTGCCGGCGAAACCATAGGTACCATCCCGCCACCAACGCAACGCCGACCAGAACATCAATGGAAATCGGAACCAGCATAATCCTGTCAATTGATAAAGATGCACCGGCCACCGCGCACAGATGTCAGGCCCGGTCCTGGGTGTGATGCGGCAGAAGTCAAGAAAGTGGCATGGTTGCCCGGCTACAAGCCTTTGTAAGCCCCGCCATCAACCAGCAGCGTCTGGCCGGTGATGAAGGCGGCGCGTTCGGAGGCGAGCCACACAATGGCGTCGGCCACCTCTTCCGGACGCGCGATCCGGTTGAGCGGCGAACCGGCGGCCCAGCGCCGGAAGATTTCATCTTCGGAGACATCTAAGGCCCCGGCCTGGGCGCGGGCCAGCTCTTTCAGCCGGTCGGTGGCGGTGTAGCCCGGCCCCACGTTGTTCACCGTGATGCCGTCTTTGCCGAATTCATTGGCGAGACTTTTCACCAGTCCCACGACGCCGGTGCGCACCGCGTTGGAGAGCACCAACTGGTCCACGGGCTGCTTGACGGTCAGCGAGGTGATGGCGACCAGGCGTCCCCACTTTTGTTTCTGCATGTGCGGAATCACCTCGCGGGCGAAGTGGACCACGCTGAGCAGGTTGAGCTCGGCGGCCTTTTGCCAGTCGTCTGCCGTGGTGTCGAGAAAGCCTTTCGCCGGCGGGCCCCCGGCATTGGTGACGCACACGTCCACGCCGCCGTAGCGCTCGGCAACATTGGAGACAAAGAGGCGGACGGCGGCGGCATCGCCGACGTCAAGGCCCTCGCAGTGCACCGGGACGCGATACTGGCCGGCGATGGTGCCGGCCAGCAGGCGCAGGCTTTGCGTGCTGCGCGCGCACATCGCCAGCTTGCAGCCCTCGGCAGCAAAGGCCTCCGCTGTCGCCCGGCCAATACCCTGGCCGGAAGCGGCGACGATGACCACCCGATCTTTGAGTCCCAGGTCCATGAATTTCCAATTAAGGCGGTCTGGATGGAGGTCTCGGCCATGCCCGCCAGGTGCGCGATTATATATGACCCGCAACCCAGGCCGGCCGCGCCTGGGACGGTGGCGGATGGGGGGTCATCATCGGCTGGTTACCGTGGTGAGTTTACGGGGCACATCAGAGTGTGATATTCGTCACAGCGTCATGTGTCTCCGGCAGTTAGCATGGACCAGCATCGGATGAGCCGCGGATTCAAATTCGTAGCGTTGGTTGCCTCGCTGGCCCTGCTGGCGGCGCCGGCATCGGCGCTGTCGGCGTGCTGGCGTAGCTCCGGGGCCGCGCCTTCAGGCTGCGCACCCGGCTGCCCCATGATGGCGCAGGCGCAGATGAACCACCCTGCCGGCATGATGACGACCGCCGTGGGCAGCCGGTCCTGCTGCGACATGTCCTCCGGCAAACCGGCGCCCAACACGCTGCTCGCGGTCCCCACCAGCGCCACCATCGTACCGGTAGTTGCTTCGGGGTGGCGCGGGTTGGTCGTGCATGCCCCAGCGAGCGACAGCTCGGCCAGTCCCGCGTCCCCGCCGCCTACCGCATCGCCCCAGGCCGTACTCTGCACCTTCGTCGTCTGATCGCCTTTCTCTTCATGCCCGAGTCCTTGGCCGGCGCGTAGCCCGCTGATACTGAAATCTCCTTCAACTGAAAAGAGAGAAATCGATGATCCGAAGAGCACTCATGCTCCTTGTGACGGCCACCATCTCCACCTCACTGCTTGCGGCGGACACCCCGGCCGGGTCGAAAGTCACGGCGCAGGTGGTGCAGGATCCGGCGGCGTCCTCGGCGGGCGTGCTGACCCTCGATGAAGCGGTCCGCACCGCGCTGGCCAGGAATCCCGGGGTGCGGAGCGCCGCGCACGAAGTCGCCGCCGAGCGCGCCAAAGCGAAACAGGCCGGCGCGCTGCCCGATCCGACATTCGGGATTGGCTGGATGGGCAATATCCAGCCCTTCAGCGTGCAGACCGGAGATCCGTCGAGCTACCGCAGCGTCAGCGCCATGCAGATGGTGCCGTTTCCCGGCAAACGCAGCCTGCGGGAACGGGCCGCCTCCAAGCTAGCCGATGCCGGCCAGTGGGACGTGGAAGCGGTGCGCCGCAGGGTGACCGCCGACGTGAAGGCCTCCTATTACGACTACTGGTATTACGACAAGGCGATCCGGACCACCGAGCAGAATCGCGAGCTGCTGACGAAGCTGTCGCAGATTGCCGAGGCGCGCTATCGGGTCGGCAAAGTGGTGCAGACGGACGTGTTGCGCTCGCAGGTGGAGATCACCATGCTGCTGCAGAAGCTGACCACGCTGCAACAGCAGCGGGCCACGGCGCAGGCCCGGCTCAACGCGTTGATGGCGCGCGATCCGGAGGCGCCGCTGCCGCCCGCCGCCGACATCGCCCATGCTTCGCCGCTGAACTATTCCCTGGAAGACCTTTACAAACTCGCGCGGCAGAACGACACCGAATACCAGCGCCTGCAGAAGCTGGTGGAGCGCAGCCAGCTGGCGGTGAGCCTGGCGCACAAGGACTACCTGCCCGACCTGACCGTCGGCTACATGTACCAGCAGCGCCCGATGATGCCGGACATGCACGGCCTGACGTTCACCGTGAATATCCCGGTTTTTTATAAGAGCAAGCAGCGGGAAGAGGTCCGCCAGGCCACCGAAGAGGGGCTAGGCGCGGTGAGCGCCCGCGATAACCGGCAGAACGAACTCTACTTCGAGCTGAAGCAGAGCTACCTGGCGGCGAAGGCGAGCGAGACCTTGCTGAAGCTGTACGCGCAAGGCGTGGTGCCGCAGTCATCGCTGGCCTTGGAAGCGTCGATGTCGTCCTACCAGGTCGGCAACGTGGATTTTCTGACTTTGATAGGGAATTTCACCACCGTGCTGAACTACCAGACGGATTACTACCGCGAAATGGCGAACTATCAAACGGCGCTGGCACGCATGGAAGCTCTGATCGGCGCCGATTTGACCACTGAACAGGCAGTTCCGATTGCGAGCGCGCCCGCGGCGCCGCCGAAACCGTAAGAGGCATGGACATGGCAGATACGAAGAAGTGGATCCGGAGTTTGGCGCTGATTGCCGCCGTGGCTGGGCTGGTTGGGCTGTTATACGGAGGCAAGGTGCTGGCCGCCTTCCAGCACGAGCATCCGGCACAGCAGCAAGCCGCGCAAGGAGAGCGCACGGTGCTGTACTGGTACGACGCAATGGCTCCCCAGAACCATTACACCAAGCCGGGCAAGGCGCCGGACGGCATGGATCTGGTAGCGAAGTACGCCGACGAGCAGGCCGCGCCGCCTAAGAATGCCACTGCGTCACCGGCGCCGCAGGGCGACCGCAAGATCCTGTACTGGTATGACCCCATGCATCCGCAGTACAAGGCGGACAAGCCGGGCAAAGCGCCGGATTGCGGCATGGACCTGGTGCCGAAGTACGCCGAGGAGCAGGCCGCCAGCATGGCCCCCGGCGCGGTAACCATCTCGCCCGAGAAGCAGCAGCTCATCGGGGTGCGGACCGCCGAGGTGCGGCGCGAAACCCTGACCCGCGACGTCCACACCACCGGGCAAGTGGTGACCGACGAATCGAAGATCGCGCACGTGCACGTCAAGATCAACGGCTTCATCGACAAGGTGTATGTCGACTACATCGGGCAACTGGTGAAGAAGGGCCAGCCGCTGTTCACCCTCTACAGCCCCGACCTGGTGGCGACGCAGGAGGAATACCTGATCGCCAAACGCGGCGAGCGGACGCTGAGTGCGTCGCCGTTTGCCGAAGTCGCGCAAGGCTCGGAGTCGCTGCTGCGTTCCACGCGCGAGCGCCTGAAGCTGTGGGACATCAGCAACGACCAGATCAAGAAACTGGACGAGACCGGCGAGGTGAGCCGGACCCTGACCTTCTATTCGCCCATCGCCGGATTTGTGACCGATCGCAAGGCGTTTCCCAACACCTCGGTGAACCCGGACACGGAGCTGTACACGGTGGCCGACCTCTCCACCATCTGGGTGAATGCCGATGTTTTCGAGTACGAGGTGCCGTTCGTGAAGATGGGGCAGCACGCGGAGATGCAGCTCAGCTACTACCCAGGGAAGAAATGGAACGGCCGCGTGTCGTTCATCTATCCCACGGTCGATCCGGCCACGCGGACCGTGAAAGTGCGGCTGGAGTTTGAGAATCCGAAGTTCGAATTGAAACCGCAGATGTTTGCGGACGTGCAAATCAAGATCAGCTACGGCGACCAGGTGGTGATTCCGCAGGAAGCGGTGCTCGATTCGGGCAAGGAACAAATAGTGTTCGTCGCCCGCGACGGCGGGTACTTCGAGCCGCGCAAGATCACCATCGGCGCCAAGCTGGACGGCAAAGTGGTGGTGCTGTCCGGGCTGAAGGCGGGCGAGACCGTGGTCACCTCGGGCAACTTCCTGATCGATTCCGAGAGCCGTCTGAAGAGCGCGACCGGCTCGATGCAGCACTAGGAGAGAGGATGAAACGCAAAGCCTCAATGGCTGCACTGGTGCTGCTGGTGGCGGTGGGCGGATCACTGATCGCCGGCCAGTGGAGCCTGCACCGGCGCTCGGAGCAATTCTGCAGTATCTGCTCGCGGCACATCAACCCGCAGGCGGGAGTGATCGCCGAAATCGGCGGGCGGCGCCATCGCGTGTGCTGCGCCCACTGCGCGGTCACCGAAGGCCTGCAGGAGCGCAAGCCGGTGCGGCTGATCGAAGTGAGCGATTACAGCAGCGGCCGCAAGCTCAATCCCGCCCAGGCGTGGTATGTGGATGGCAGCCGCATCAATGCCTGCGAGCACGATATGACGCGGATGAACGAGATGAAGCAGGCGGAGCGGGCCACCTTCGACCGCTGCGCGCCGGGGACCTTCGCATTCTCCTCGCGCGCGGACGCCGACCGCTTCGCCGCCACCAACGGCGGGGCCGTTCTCGACATGAACCACATGCTCGCCAGCGTGAGCGCCGGGGAGACACAGCCATGATTGACCGCATTATCGAAGCCTGCGCGCAACACAAGTTCCTGGTGTTTCTGTTCATCGCGGTGGGCGTGCTGTTCGGCTGGCACGCCATGAACAACACCAAGCTGGACGCGATTCCGGACTTGTCGGACACGCAGGTGATTGTCTACGCCAAGTGGGACCGCAGCCCCGACATCATGGAAGACCAGGTCTCGTATCCCATCACCTCGGCGCTGCTCGGCATGCCCAAGGTGAAAGACATTCGGGCCTTCAGCGATTTCGGCTATTCCTACATCTACATCATCTTCGAGGAAGGCACCGACATTTACTGGGCGCGCTCGCGCACCCTGGAATACATGAACTCGGTGACGCCGCGGCTGCCCAAGGGCGTCAGCGTCGAGCTGGCCAAGGACGCCACCGCGGTCGGCTGGGTCTACCAGTACGCGCTGGTCGACGAAACCGGCCAGTATTCGCTGGACCAGATGCGCAGCTACCAGGACTGGTACCTGCGCTATGCGCTGCAGGCCGTGCCGGGAGTGGCGGAAGTGGCGGCGGTGGGCGGCTTTGTCCGCCAATACCAGATCAACGTCGATCCCAACAAGCTGCTGGCCTACCGCATTCCGATCAACATGGTGGTCGATGCGGTGCAGAAGTCCAACAACGACGTCGGCGCGCGGCTGGTGGAACAGTCCGGCCGGGAATACATGGTGCGCGGGCGCGGCTACATCAAGTCGCTGGACGACATCGCGCGCATTCCGCTGCTGGTGAACCCGCAGACGGGAACGCCGGTGCTGGTGCGCGACGTGGCCACCGTCACCTTCGGTCCCGATATGCGGCGCGGCGTTTCCGACATCGATGGCCGGGGCGAGGTGGTGGGCGGCGTAGTGATCATGCGCTTCGGCGAGAACGCGGAGAAGGTGATCGGGCGCGTGAAGGCGAAAATTGCCGACCTCGAACCCACGCTGCCCAAGGGTCTCAAGATCGTGACCACCTACGACCGCTCCGAGCTGATCGACCGCTCGGTGGAGAACCTGAAACACACGTTGTTGGAAGAGCTGGCGATTGTCAGCCTGGTGATCCTGGTGTTCCTGTGGCATTTCCCCAGCGCCATCATTCCCATCATCACCATTCCCGTCACCGTGATCCTGGCCTTCATTCCGATCCAGATGTCGGGCATGACGGCCAACATCATGTCGCTGGGCGGAATCGCGGTGGCCATCGGGGCGATGGTGGATGCCGCCGTGGTGGTGGTGGAGCAGACGCACAAAAAGCTGGAGCAATGGAATGCCGAGGGAAGACCGGGCGATTACCGGCGGGTGGTCATCGGGGCGGTGAAGGAGGTTGGCGGGCCCAGCTTCTTTGCGCTGCTGGTGATTGCGGTCTCGTTCCTGCCGGTGTTCACCCTGGAGGCGCAGGAAGGCCGCCTGTTCAAGCCGCTGGCGTTTACCAAGAACTTTGCCATGGCGATTGCGGCGGTGCTGGCGATCACCCTGGACCCGGCCATGCGGCTGCTGTTCACGCGCATGGACAATTTCACATTTCGTCCGAAGTGGGTGGCCAAGATCGTCAACGGCCTGGTGGTCGGCAAGATCCATAGTGAGGACCATCACCCCATCAGCCGCCCGCTGATGAAGGTTTACCACCCGGTAGTGGAGTTCGTGCTGGAACACAAGTGGAAGACAATTGCGGTAGCGCTGATCGCGCTGGCCGCCACCATTCCCGTGTTCTTCAAGCTGGGCTCGGAATTCATGCCGCCCCTCGATGAGGGCACGCTGCTTTATATGCCGACCACGCTGCCCGGCATGTCGGTGACGGAAGCCTCGCGCCTTCTCCAGGTGCAGGACAAGATCATCAAGAGCTTTCCCGAGGTGGACGGCGTTTTCGGCAAGGCGGGCCGGGTGGAGAGCGCGACCGATCCGGCGCCCTACTCGATGATGGAAACCGTCATCGTCCTGAAGCCCAATACGCAGTGGCCGAAGCGTGAGCGCTTTTACTCCAAGTGGGCGCCCCAGTGGGCGCAGAACACGTTTCGCCGCTTCTGGCCCGACCACAAGACAACCCAGGAATTGGTGTACGGAACCGGCGGGCTGAACGACGCGCTGACCATGCCCGGCGTCGCCAACGCGTGGACCATGCCGATCAAGGCGCGCATCGACATGCTGACCACCGGCATTCGCACCCCGCTCGGGATCAAGGTCCTGGGCTCCGACTTGGGCGAAATCCAAAAAATCGGGGAGCAGGTTGAGCAGGCGCTGAAGAACATCCCCGGCACCACCAGCGTGTTCGCGGAACGCACCACCGGCGGCTACTTCCTCGACTTCAACCTCAAGCGCGATCAACTGGCGCGCTACGGGCTGAAGGTCGACGATGCTAACGAAGTTCTGATGTCGGCCATCGGCGGGGAAGCGGTCACCACCACCGTGGAAGGTCGGGAGCGTTACAGCGTGAACGTCCGCTACCTGCGGGATTACCGCTCCGATCTCGACGCGCTGCAGCGCGTGCTGGTGAACACGCCTTCCGGCGTGCAGGTGCCGCTGGCGCAGATTGCCGATATCTCGATCAAGACTGGACCGGGGATGATCCGCGACGAGAATGGGCGGCTGAGCGGCTACGTCTATGTGGACGTCAGCGGGCGCGACATCGGCAGCTACATCACCGACGCCAAGAACGCGGTCCAGCAGAAGGTGAGCGTTCCCGCCGGCTATCAACTGGTGTGGAGCGGCCAGTACGAAAACATGCAGCGCGTGAAGGAGCGGCTGAAGATCGTGCTGCCGGTCACCTTGTTCATCGTGTTCCTGCTGCTTTATTTCAATACCGGTTCGGCGGTGAAGACCGGCATTATCCTGCTGGCGGTGCCCTTCTCCGCCATTGGCGCCGTCTGGTTCCTCTACCTGTTGAATTACAACATGAGCATCGCCGTCTGGGTCGGGCTGATTGCCTTGCTGGGCGTGGACGCGGAGACCGCGGTCTTCATGCTGCTCTATCTCGACCTGGCGTACCACGACGCCATCCGCCGGGGGCAGATGAACAGCTGGGACGATCTGCGGGAAGCCATCGTGGTGGGAGCGGTGAAGCGCCTGCGTCCCAAAGTGATGACGGTGTGCTGCATGCTGTTCGGCCTGCTGCCGATCATGTGGTCAGTCGGGGCCGGCGGCGACGTGATGAAGCGCATTGCGGCGCCCATGATCGGCGGCATCATCACTTCTTTCCTCATGGAGCTGGTGATTTATCCCCCGATCTTTGGCATCTGGAAGTGGAACTTCGAGGTCAAGCCGGGACTGAACAAGCAGAAGCCAACCTTACCCGCGCCGGTGACCGAGAACGAGGTGGTGCATGTTTAGGCTCGATTGCCATCTTCGGCGCATGCTGCCGTATGTGATCGCCGGCTGGGTGCTGATTGCGCAGATGGCATTCGCGCAGGCCGCGCCGGCTGCGGTGAACGATCCGTTCGCCACGCTGCATGCCAACCTGATCGGCGCGGCCGATAGGACGCTGGCCGACGCCCTTGCCACCCGGCCCTGGATGCAAACCCGGGATCCGGATACAGCGCAGCCAACCATACCGACTGCCATTCAGCGCCTCGACGCCGCCGTGCAGCGGGTGCAGCAGCTACGTCCGCTGGTGGAGCCCATCCTGAGCCGCGAAGGTTTGCCGGCGCAGATGATCGCAGTTGCCCTGGTTGAAAGCGGGGGCCAGCCTGCAGCACTCTCTCCCAAAGGCGCTCGCGGCGTCTGGCAGTTCATGCCTGACACCGCCAGGCGCTATGGCCTGGCCGTGAGCGGCGAACGTGACGAGCGGGTCGAGGTGGTGAAGTCTACTCGCGCCGCGGCGCGCTACCTGCGCGACCTGCACCAGGCCTTCGGCGATTGGCAACTGGCCTTCGCCGCCTACAACGCCGGCGAACAGGCGGTGCGCAGGGCGATGGAACGCTCCGGTCAGCGAAGCTACCTGGGAATCGAGCGGTTCCTTCCCGCGGAGACGCGGAATTATGTTCCCGCGGTGGTGCAGGCCATGCGCCTCTTCGGAGGTGGCCTGAACTCGCAGCACGTCCCCGCACCGTCGCGCTCAAGCGTCTGGTACGCGAGCGCGCAATCGAGTCAGTAGACATCGGATTCTTGCTCGCGGACAGTTTTATAATCGCTGCAGTCCAGAAATCTTGAGGTTACCGTGCGGCGAACTTTCTTCCTTTTACCTCTTCTGCTCCTCCTGTCATACCCATTCGCCTCCGCCCAGCACAGCGGCTTCTCGGGGCGCAACCCCAGGCCTGCGACCGATCCGCAGTTCGGGCAGCGCCGTAACGCACCCGATCCGGCTGAGAAACAGATGGAGCACGAGCGCGTTAAGGCGCTCAACAAAGAGCGCCAGGCCGCCATCCAGCGCGATACCGACAAGTTGCTGACCCTGGCCACCGAGCTGAAGCACTACGTGGACAAGACCAACGAGAACGTCCTTTCAGTCAACGTGGTGCGCAAGGCCGAAGAGATTGAAAAGCTGGCCCATCGCGTGAAGGAGAAGATGAAGGATTAGCGTCAAGCGCAAGTGGAGTCAGGCCAAAATAAAAAGCCCAGCTCCGGCTGGGCTTTCTGTTCTGCGATGCTGCGCGGTTCAGTGGACTTCCGATGAGGGCTGGATATCGTATTGCCGGATCTTATAGAGCAGCGCCTTGTAGCTGATCTTCAGCAGGGCGGCGGCTTTCTTGCGGTTCCAATTGGTTTCCGTCAGGGCGCGGCTGATGGCTTCCATCTCCGCCTCGTCTTTCACGGTGCGCACCAGCGACTTCAGCCCGTTGTTGCCCGCGGCTGATCCACCTGCGGCGCCGGAGGCGGCAGCCATGGATTTCTCGCCGTGCGGCGCCAGCTCGGCCATGGCCGACTCCTCGTCGCCCAGCACCAGGTAGCGCTTGACGAAGTTTCCCAACTCCCGCAGGTTGCCCGGCCAGGCATATTGCTCGCAAGCCTGCATCAGCCGCGGGGGGAGGGGCAGGGGCGGGCGCGCGTAGCGTTCCGCCACCTGGCTCATGAAGTGCTTCAGCAGCAGGGGCACCTCTTCCTTGCGGTCGCGCAGCGGAGGCAAGGTGATGGTGAACCCGTTCAGGCGGTAATAGAGATCTTCGCGCAACTGGCGGGTCGCGATGGCTTCCTGGATGTTGATGTTGGTGGCGGCCAGCACCCGCACATCCACCTTCTGCACGGTGCGACTGCCCAGCCGGGAAAATGTCTGGTCCTGCAGCACGTGCAGCAGCTTGGCCTGCAGCGCGGCCGGCATTTCGCCGATTTCATCCAGCATGATCGTGCCCTTGTTGCAGAGCTCAAACTTGCCGGGCTTAGCGTGCGTGGCCCCGGTGAACGCTCCCGGCTCGTAGCCGAACAACTCGCTTTCCAGCAGATCGGCGGGCACGGCCGCGCAATTCACCTTGAGGAAGGTGCGGTGCGAGCGCGGCGAGTACTTGTGGATCATCTTGGCGATCACTTCCTTGCCCACGCCGCTCTCGCCCAGGATCAGCACCGGGATGTCCACATTGGCCACCAGCTTGGCCTGGGAGCGGATCTTGCGCATGGAGGCGCTGCCGCAGACGAAAAAGACATCGTCGCCCAGGTCTTCGATCTCTCCCTGGGGTGCGGTCACGGTGGCGGCGCCGCCGAGACATTGTTGGATCACGACCTCCAGGTCATTTTTCTGGAACGGCTTGGTCAGGTAATCCTGCGCGCCCAGGCGGATGGCCTGCACCACTTTGCGGGTGTCGCTGACGCAGGAGAGCATGATGACTTTCAGGTGTGGATAACGCTCGCGCATCTGTTCCAACGTCTGCAGACCGTCCATCCCGCCGGGCATGAGCACGTCCAACAGCACCACGTCGGGCGCTCCCTGCTGCAACTTCACCAGGGCCGCTTCGCCGCTGGGGGCGGTATCGACGTTATAGGATTCGACCTCGAGCAGGGTCTGCAGGTAGCGCAGCATGCTCGGTTCATCGTCCACCACAAGAATCTTAGGCGGGTTCGCCATCGGGTCCCACTCTTTGCCTTTCGGGTTTAGCTGGTTGATTGTATCCGCGATCAACTGTGCTTGAGCGGCAGGACGAAAGAAAACTTGCTGCCGCAACTGGGCTCGCTCTCCACCCAGATTTTGCCGCCATGCGCCTGCACCAGTCGCCGCGCAATGCCGAGGCCCAGACCCATGCCGCCTCCGTTCATCTCTCCATTCGGGACCTGAAAAAAATCGCCGAAAATTTCCTGGTGGAACTCGGGAGGAATGCCGGGCCCGGTGTCGGCCACGCTGATGCGCACCGCGTTGGGCACACCCACGGCTTGCTTGCGCCGCTCGCGAACTTGCGGGCGAGCGTCGGGGGCGCGCCGCTCCCATAACTGCGGTTCCGCGTTCAACCACACCGTGCCGCCCTGCGGCGTGAACTTCAGGGCGTTTTCCAGCAAGTTGGAAATGACGCGCTGAATGCGGTCGTAGTCGAACGGAAAGGGCTGCAGGTGTTCACTGGGCAAATAGTAAAAAGCGACCCCCTTGGATTGAAAGCGCGGCATCCAGAAACTGCAGATTTCGGTGAGGCAGCCGTGCAGATCTCGAGGCTCGTTCAGTTGCAGATTGAGATTGCCGGTTTGCAGCGCGCTGAAAGTGAGAAAGTCGGTGATCAGGCGGTGCAGGCGCTGGCTGCTGGAGTACATGTCGTCCAGGCAACGTGACTGCCGATCGGTCAGCGGACCCAGTTTGCCGCTCATCAGCAACTCGATGTAGCCGGAAACCACCGCCAGCGGCGTGCGCAGGTCATGGGCCGCCGTGGCCAGGGCTTGCGCGCAACGGCCATACTCAACTTCCAGTTGCTGATAGGCGCGTACTAAGTCGTCGCCCGCCGGACGGATTTTGAGCGCCCCATCTTCGCCAAGAGCCGGATTGCGTGTTTCAGACTTCTTTGCGGCCATGGCAGCGGCTGCGTTTTCGGCACGTTCAGACATGACACAAGCTTCTGGCCGGCGACATATATAAAGGGGGAGAAAGACGATGCAGGCGGCTTCGTTCTCGCTCGATATTAGGAGAATAGAAAGGTGAAGTCAACCATTGGTGCAAGTAATTTCCTCGCAAGTCGCAAAAGGTTGCTGCATTGACTTTCACGATTCACTGCGATTTGGCCGCGCGCAGACCGGCAATGTTGGCCGTAACTGACTGAGTTCACGGTTTTTAGCCGCGATTTCCACGCGGTTTTCACAATTCTGTTTGTTTGGCCCATGGTGTGCGCCTGAGGCTGTGGGAAACGCAACGATGAGTAAGTCTGGCTCTGAGCGACGAAAGCACCAGCGCCTCCCCTTATCGATACCGGTTTTTGTCCGCGGAGTCGATCAAGACGGGAAGGAGTTTCTGGAGTTTGCCACCGCTCTGAACATTAGCGCTGGAGGCATCCTGCTGGCGACGAGGCGCAGCTTACCGCGCTCCACCAGCCTTTCGCTTGAGATCCCGGTTGCGCCTCTCCCTCCCAACACTGTTTCCCCACAGTCGGTGCGCAGCCTGAAAGCCAGACTGGTTCGCATTACCCATGGCGAACGATGTCACTTACTTGGACTCAAGTTCAATCGAGCGTTGCACCAGACAGCAAAAGGGAAAATTGCTTCCGCATAGGAAAACAATTTCCTATTCTTTTGTGCCCTCTCCCCGAGCCACGAAGCGAACTGACGTTTTGATTCAGCTAAGTAGCTGAAAATACGTCGCCAGTCTCATTAAGGCATAGGCGCTTGCGCTCCTGTGCACCACTAAAGTGGTTGAAAAGTTTGGCGGATAGAGTGCAAGACGAATCAGTAAGTCCGCAAGATTCTAGGACTAGGAAGTAAACCGAATATGTCTGCTGCTGGAACTACATTTTCCATTGATCGCACCATGCCAGTGCCTCCCGACGAGGTGATGTTTGGCACCAGCCGCGCCATGCAGGCGGTACGCGAGCGCGTGCAAAAGATCGCCACCTCCAATCTTCCCGTCCTCATCTTGGGCGAGAGCGGCACCGGCAAGGACATCATCGCGCGCATGATCCATCGCCTTTCGGCCTGGTCCAACGGTCCGTGGGTGAAGGTGAATTGTCCGGCGATCCCCGGCACGTTGCTGGAAAGTGAACTGTTCGGTTATGAAAAGGGCGCTTTTACCGGCGCGTATGCCAACAAACCGGGCCGAGTGGAACTGGCCAACCGCGGCACGCTGTTCCTGGACGAAATTTCGGAGCTGGATTACGGCCTGCAATCGAAGCTGCTGCAGGTCCTGCAAGACGGGCAGTTCTGCCGGATTGGCGCGCAGGAAGACAAGCGGGTGGAAGTGCGCATGGTCTGCGCCACGAACCGCAACCTGGAGCGCGAAGTCGAACTCGGACGGTTCCGCCAGGACCTGTTCTACCGCATCAACGTGGTGAACATCCAAATGCCGGCGCTGCGCGAGCGCGCCACCGACATCCCGGTGCTGGTGCAGTACTTCCTCGACCTCTACAACGAAAAATACAATGCACGAGCCCGCCCGCTTACTCCGCAACTGATTTCCCAGTTGCAGCGCTACCATTGGCCGGGCAATGTTCGTGAGTTGGAGAACCTGATGCGCCGCTATGCCATCCTCGGCACCGAGGAGGCCGTCACCTCCGAACTGGTGGTCCGCAACAAGCAGGAAATGTTCGACGACGACATCCCGATCGACGGTCCCATTTCGCTGAAGAAGGTGACGCGCGCGGCGGTGATGGAACTGGAGCGCAAGATCATTCTCAAGGTATTGCAGGCCAATCACTGGAACCGCAAACGGGCAGCCCGCGCCTTGAGCATCAGTTATCGCGCGCTGCTCTACAAGATCCGCGACGTGGGACTGCCGGCGGTGCGGGGACGCGGCCGAGCTGAGACCGCCGAGGGGCTCCGCAGCGGCGACGACGCCCAGGTCAGCTAAGAGTTTTCTGTTCGCGCATGGTTGCTTCATAGGGCTGCTTCATCCGCAAGGGTGAAGCAGCTTTTTTTCCTAGTTCACGTCGGATCCCCGCTCCCGTCTCCCACCGTCTGAAACCCGAAGCCCCGAAGCCTGAAGCCTGAAGCCCCGAAGCCTGAAGCCTCGTCCCCCAGTGCCTGCTTGCCCCGGTCCCGGTTCAGGGATAGCATTCGCCTCATCAGGGAAGCAATCGGGAGGGCCCCATGAATATCCGGCGATGGATGGCGATCGTGCTAGGGGTGGCGTTGCTCGCGCCGCTGGCGTGGTCGCAATCGAAGATCACGATTGCGGCCGGCACCCCCGAAGATCAGGAGTTGCAGGCCATCACCAACCAGGCGGACCCGCAGAAGCGGAGCGCCATGCTGGAAGAATTCGTGAAGAAGTTCGCCTCCAATCCCGCGGCGGTTGCGTACGGGAACTGGCAATTGGCGCAGCAGGCGGTCGCGGCCGGGGATCCGCAGAAGGCGCTTGCCTATGGCGACCGCGCGCTCGATGCCATGCCCGATGAGGTCGCAATCCTGGTGTCGCAAGTCGAAGTAGCGCAGCAGCTCAAGGATTCCTCCAAGGTGGTGGACTATGCGGTGCGCGGCGCCACCATGATTGACGGCATCGGCAAAAAGTCGAAGCCGGCGGAGATGCCGGCGCAGGAGTTCGCCAGCCAGGTTGCCTCCGAGAAGGAGGCGTTCAAGCAGAGTTATCGCTACTTGGAGGTTGCCGGTTACAACGCCATTACCGGGGAGCAGGACGCGCGCCGGCGCATGCCGGAAATTGAAAAATACCTGGGCGCGTTTGCGGCATCGGAATTTGCCGAGCCGCTAGAGACGCTGGCGGTCATGACCTTGCAGCAAAACAAGGATTCCGCCGGCCTGAATGCCTTCGCCGATCGGGTGCTGGCGCAAAATCCCAGGGACATGCGCCTGCTCACGGTGCTGGCCAGCGCCTATTCCGCCGAACCCGAGCACATGGCGAAGGCGGCGACCTACGCCCGCCGCGCTATCGAGTTGCAGAAGGCAGAAGCCGATGCCAGTCCCACCGATCGCAAGCTGGCCGGGGTCGCGCACTCCGTGCTCGGGCGCTCACTGTTGCAGGAGAGCAAGTTTCCAGCCGCCGCCACGGAGTTGAAGACCGCGACCGCGCTGCTCAAGGATTCTCCGCAGGACCTGGCTGGGGCTTGGTATTTCCTCGGTTTCGCTTACGCGAAGATGGAGCGGGCAACCGATGCGATGAACGCGCTGACGCAGGCGGGCAACATCGAGGGGCCATACCAGCAACCGGCCCATGATCTGATCGCTAAGATCAAAGCGGCGAGATCGAAGAAATAGCAATCTTCATCGTCCCTGGATTGCTTCGCTCCTCCAGGTGAGGCTCGCGACCTCGGATTGCGAGCCGGTCAACTCCCGTAGTTCGCGTTCGTACCACTGCGCGACATCGTGCTTTCCCGCGGTCTCGGCGGCATGGAGCGCGCCACGCACCGCGTGATAGCGATGCGGCGCCGCCTTCAGCGAAGTGGAGTACTCCTGGAAGGCCTGCTCCGGATGACCGGCTTCCATCAGCAGGTCGGCCATCAGTTCGCGCGCCGGCAACACCGGGCCCGGTGTCACCCCGCTCTTTTCGGTGGAGTCTTCCAGGTCGGCGGCTGAACGCATCAGCGATAGCGCCGCGTCATCGTGATGTTCCGCATGGGCCAGCCACGCCTCGGCCTCGCGCCGCTGGATTTCCACCTGCGTGCCCCAGTCGTAGCCCTGTTTTTTCTGCTTCAGCTGGTAGCGGATCGCTTCTAGTACCTGCAATTCCGCGCGCGCCTGCTCGAATTGGCCGCTATGCGCGGCGCCCATGGCGCGCGCCCAATGCGTAATGGCCTGCGTCTCCAGCGTCCCTCCGTGGTAAATCTGCAGCTTCGTGGCCGCCGCCCAATCGCCGCGCTCCACGGCGTAGCGCGCCGGGATTGCCGACTCGGCATAAAACGAAGCCTCGCTGGGCTGCACCGACTTGATCCCGCTGAGTTCCTTGAGCACGCCTTCCGCCTGTTGATTCCTGCCGGTTTGCAGGTAGGCGTACATCAGGTAGTCCATGGCGTGCAGTTGCTGGTCGGCCGCCCACGGCAAGTGCCTGGCCTGGGCCAGTTGCTTCGCCGCCTGTTCCGCCGCCAGGTTGGAGTTGATGGAGTCCTGCCACAATCCCAGCCGGGTGAAGATGTGCGACGGTAAATGCAGGGCGTGCGGCTCCGAGGGAGCGATGCGGGCGTAACTGCGCGCCGCCAGCAGCGCCTCCTTGGCCAGCGCCGGATTATCGAAGCTGTGGATCAGGTAATGCGCCGCCCCAGGATGGTCGGGCTGCTCGGCAAAAACTTTTTCCAGGATGGCGCCGGCCTCGTGCTGTTCCCGGTAGCTCTTGTCGGTCGGCGATGCGGTGGCCAACACCCCGAGCGCGTAGAACACCGCCACTTCGTTGTCCTTGGGGAAATAGCGGTGCAGCCGTTCCATGGCAACGCGATAGGTCATGGCGCGGGTGGGGTAATCGATCTTGTCGTAATCGTTGTAGAAGGCGCGGAGCGCGACGATGTAGCCATTTTCGCGCCCGGTCCGGATTTCCTGCTGCGCAGCCTTCTCAATGGCGGCGGCGCCGTTGCGCAGCGCGTTGGCGTCCGGACGATACCAGAGCGGACGCCACCAGGTCATCGCTTCTCCCCAATACGCCATGGCGCACTTGGGATCCTGGGTGGCGATCGCGGTAAATTCCGCCAGCGCGTCTTCGTAGGCGGTGGAGTGAAGCAGCGCCACCGCCTGCGGAAATGCTCTTTGTGCGGCAGGCGAACAGGTGACGGCGAAATTCACCGGCCCAAGCTTGTCGAGCGCGATCTCATGGCGGGCGCCGGCATCGTCGGCCGCCACGGTCGCCACCGGCAAAACGCAGCCAAGACAGAAAAAACAGCAAACAAGGAGGAGCCCGCCCCGCTTCGCCATACCCCACCCCAGTAGCCGAACTGTAAGCCTTAGATGCAGAGCTGGTCAATCGCGGACTAACGTTTGATTAGTTCGTCGCACAGCAGGTGGGCCTTGAGGGCGAGATTATAGGCGCGCTCGTTGTCGCCGTCCTTCATGGCATCGCGCGCCTGCTGCATGTAGCTGCGGATATGCTGCACCATGCCTTGCTCATCGGCGCTGAGGGCGCGGGAGATATTCTTCAGGTTGTAATCGGTGCCCTCCAGCAGTTGGGTGGTGTTCTGCTTCTGGCGGATGCCCTGATCACCCGGCATGGTGGGCGAAAGCTGCGGCGTGGCCGGTTGCGTTCCGCCCTCGGGAACAACGGCTTTCGGCTTGTCTTCGGCTTCGGCGGGCTTTTCCGGCACGGGCGCAGGCTTCTTCGCCGTATGCCGCGGCTTGGTCTTCGGCTTGGGCGCCGGAGTGACGGCCGGGGGCGCGGGTTCCGGCGGCGGGGCCTCGGGTTGCGGACGATTGGGTTCCGACGCTGCCGGTGCGGGAGGCTGGACCTCGGGCTGCGGCTGGGTAATGGTGGGCGCCTGCGCCTGGGGCGGCGGCACCGCGGGCTTCTTCTTCTTGCACCCGCCCAGGGCCAGCATGCAGGCCAGCAGGATGCCGGCGACGGTGGCGCGCCCAATTCGCATAGTGAAGTTCTAAATCCCTTCCCGCTTCCGGCGCAAGGACATCATGATGCCGGGACCTTCTGCGCGCTTTCTCCCTCCGCCGAGGACGCCCGGCGGACCGCTTCCGCGGCGGGGAAGCGCAGGTGAAACACCGTTCCCAGGCCGGGCTCGGATTCAAACTCCATGGAGCCGTTGTGCAGTTGCATGACCCGATAGCTCATGGCCAGTCCGATCCCGCTGCCCGACTTCTTGGTGGTGAAATACAGGTTGAACACCTTGTCGCGGATCTCCTTCGGAATTCCGGCGCCATGATCGCGCACCTCGATTTCGATGGCATCGTCTTCGCGGCGCGCGGAAAGCGTCAGCGCGCCGCCCCCGGGCATCGCCTGGATGCCGTTGATCGCGATGTTCAGCACCGCCTGCTTCACCAGGTCGGCATCGGCATTCACCGAGAGCGGCTGGGGTGGCAGCTCGCAGGTGACCGTGACGCCCTGGCGCGCCGCTTCCGGCGCGGCCAGCACCGACACATCCTCCACCACCCGCCGCAGGTCGATCTCGCCCAGCCGCAGTTCCATGGGCTTGGTGAAATCCACCAGCGTCTGCACCACGCGGTCCAGGCGCTGGATCTCGCTGCCGATCACGTCCATGTGGCGCTTCGATTCGGGATCGATCTGGCGGATCTTTTCGCGCAGCACTTCCAGGTGGACCATGATGGCGTTAATCGGGTTGCGCACCTCGTGGGCGACGCCCGAGGTCAGCCGTCCGATGGCCGCCAGGCGGCGCGAGAGTTCGATCTCGTCTTCGATCTTGCGCACCGACTCGGCATCGCGCATGGTGAGCAGCGCGCCGATCCGCTGCCCGCCTTCCTCGATAAAATCGACTGACACCTGCACCCGGCGTCCGTTCTCCGCCACGACCTCGCGCTGCGACACCGCGCGATGTTGCTCGAACGCCTCCAGCACCACGCGGCCCAGGCGGGTGTGGCGCTCGAAGATGTCGGCGACGCCGGAACCCAGCATCTGGCCGCGTTCCCGCCCCACGAATTGCTCCGCCGACGCGCTCACCAGCACCACCCGCGCGTCCTTGGTGAACAGCATCAGGCCGTCCTGCAGGTTGCCCATGATCTGGTCGAGGTTTCCCTTTAACGCCGAGAACACCTCTTTGACGTCGCGCATCTGCTGGCCCAGGCGGTCGATCTTGGTGGTCACCAGGCCGTACTCGTCGTAGCGCGCCGGCCGGTTGGCCGGGACAGGCTCGATCTCCCCGGCGGTCATGCGGTCCAGGCGCTCCCCGATCGCCTCCAGCGGGCGCAGCGCGAAGTTAGAAAGCGCGGCCGCCAGCAGCAGCGAGATCAGGATGGAAATCCCGGTGAACTCCAGCGCGTGCGTGATCTGCGGCTGCAGTTCGCTCTTCAGAAATACGGTGGAAAGGCCAACCCGGATCTGTCCGAAGGGTTTGCCGGCGCGGCTCAGCGGCAGCCGCACTTCGAACACCCGCGGCTTGCCGAAGACGATGCGCATCTGCTCGCGGAAACCGCCTTTCACCACGCGCTCGAAATCGGGGCGCTGCGGCACCGGCTTGCCCTGCATCTCGGAATCGGTGTGCAACAGCGCGCGCCCGCTGGTGTCGGAGATGGCCGCGTCATAGATGGTCGGCGAATAACCCACGATCGACTGCAACAGAGAATTGAGACCGGGATCGGTTTGCAGGCTGTCCTCGATCACCGCTTCCACCGCCTGGGGATCGTCCGGATCGACGCGCGAGTTGCTCAGGTCCAGTTCCAGGGCCTCGCGCGCGCCGTGGTAGATCTGGTGAGCGGTGAAGTCGCCGCTGGCATAGGCCTCGGCGATGCGCTGCCGCATGATCTGCGAGACGTAGATGTAGGAGAGCGCGGTCACCAGCGCCACCACCATGGCGCTGATCGAAATCACCAATTTCGTCTTGAGCTTGAGCCGCATAGCAGGAAGGCTTCAGGCTGCAGGCTTCAGGCTCCAGGTGAAACGCCGCCTGAAGCCCGGAGCCTGACGCCTGAAGCCGATCTCATTGCCCCACTTCCGCCGTCGCGACCTGGCTGGCGCCGTATTCCTTCAGCTTGTTGTGCAGCGTCTTCAGGCTGATGCCCAGGATTTCCGCCGCGCGCGTCTTGTTATTGTTGGTCGCCTCCAGCGTCTTCAGGATGAGCAGCTTCTCCGCCTCGCCCACGGTGGTGCCCACTCCCAGCCGAACCGCATTGGCTTCCTGCACCGGCGGACGCGGCGTCACTTGCCCGAAGCCCGGCGGCAGGTGCTTGGTTTCCACCACCCCGCCCTCGCACACGATGACCGCGCGCTCCAGCGTATTGCGCAGTTCGCGCACGTTGCCCGGCCAGGCGAAGGAGGAGAACAGCGACATCACCGAGTCGCTCACCAGCTGCACCTTGCGCCCATGCTTCTCGTTCATCTCCGCCAGCAACATGTTCACCAGCTCCGGCAGGTCCTGCTTGTGATCGCGCAGCGGCGGCATGGCGATGTTAAAGACGTTCAAGCGGTAGTACAGGTCCGTGCGCAGCTGTCCCTGCGCCACCGCCTCTTCCGGAATTTTGTTGGTAGCGGCCAGCACGCGGACGTCAACCGAGGTTTCCACCTTGCTGCCCAGGCGCCGCAGCTTGCGGTCTTCCAGCACGCGCAGCAGCTTGGCCTGGGTGCCGATGGGCATTTCCCCGATTTCATCCAGCAACAGGGTGCCGCCCTCCGCCAGCTCAAAGCAGCCCACGCGGCGCTCCAGCGCGCCGGTGAAGGCGCCTTTTTCGTGGCCGAAGACTTCGCTTTCGATCAGCGTCTCGGGAATGGCGGCGCAGTTGATGGCAATGAACGGCTTGCCCTTGCGCGGGCTGAGTTCGTGGATGGTGCGCGCCACCAGCTCTTTTCCGGTGCCGCTCTCGCCGGTGATGAGCACCGCGGCGGTGCTCGGCGCCACCATTTCAATGAGATGGAAAATTTCCTGCATTTTGCGCGACGAGCCCACCATCGGACCCATCACGCCCTTGTCGCGCAAGCTGCGCCGCGTCACCTCCAGCTCGCGCTCGGTGTCGCGCTGGCTGACGGCGTGCTTCAGGATGGTGCGCAGCCGCGTGGGATCGCCGCCCTTCTGGATGTAATCGTAGGCGCCTATCTTCATGGCTTCCACCGCGCTGTCCACGCTGCCGTGCGCGGTCATCACGATCACCTTGCACTCCTGGGGCAGGTCGGCGACCCGTCGCAGCAGTTCCATCCCATCTAGCCGCGGCATCATCAGGTCGGTGACCACGATGGCGGGCGACCAGGACTCGATTTTTTCCAGCGCCTCAATCCCGTCGCGCGCGGTTTCGCACTTGAATCCCCACAGCGTGGCCAGCTCCGCTAAGCCGGTGCGTTCGTTCTCCTCGTCCTCGACGATGAGTACTTTTTCCTGGTTCATAAATGACGTCTTGCTCCCATTATTCAGGCTGGCGGGTTTTTCGGCAACCGCCCTCGCGCGCAGCCCCTTGCGCGACGATGGAATAGGCTGGATCCTGGGTCCCGAGTAGCTCCTGGATTAGGATGCGGATTTTTCCTCGGCAGTAACTTTTACACACTATTTTGCCCTGGGAGTAGGCCTTGAGCTTGACCGGAAATCCCTCGGCATCGGTTGCTGCTTATTGACCCGGCGCTGAACTTTGCAGCCTGACCTCAATGCGTTACAATTCTGCGGTTGTAAGTCGAGCTGGACTGCCTGTGGCCAGGCCCCCGGTTTCACCATATCAAGTCTTAAAATAACTGTTGCTGGAATCAGTCCGGAGAAATACGGAGGATCTAGCATGTCGCTTCGTGAAAGGTTTTCTGGCTGCACCTGGTATTGCATCGCGGCCATCGCCCTCCTGCTTTCTTCCTCGGCTTTATTCGCTCAGGACGAGCCTGTCCCCAAAGTCGATATCTTTGCCGGCTACTCCTGGATGGATCCTGGAGGGAAGATTAATGGCGTGTCTCTACCCTCGCTCTCCAAAGGATTCGGGGTTACCCCCACTTACAATTTCAATCAGTACGGCGGCTTCAGCATCGACGTGGAAGGCCACTACGGAGACGTCGAGAATATCTCCAGCGTGATGGCCGGACCGCGGCTCATGTTCCGCCAGGAGCACTTTAATATTTTCGGTCAGGCCCTGGTCGGGTTGCACCGCTTGTCGGTGGCCGGGCTGGGCACCGATAACCGCATTGGCGCCGTTCTGGGCGGCGGGTTTGACATCCCGCTGACCCATCTTTTTTCTTGGCGCGTGATCGAGGGCGACTACGTCTGGGCCCACCACAACTACCGGCCGACGATTTCCAAAAGTGTCAACCTGACGGGTGCGCGCCTGCGTACCGGGATTGTGCTGAATTTCGGTGGCGGAGCGCCGCCCGCGCCTCTGGCCGCCAGTTGCTCTCTCAACCCGGCCTCGGTGATGGCGGGTGAGCCGGTTACCATGAGCGCCACCCCCAGCAACGTGCCCAAGGGGCACACCGTCACCTACGATTTCAAGACGACGGGCGGAAAGGCGACGCCCAAGGACAGCACCGTCGCCATCGATACTGCCGGTCTGGCGCCCGGCCAGTACACCGTCAATGCCACTGTGACCGATCCCAAAGCGAAGAAAATGCCGCCCGCCACATGCAGTGGCAGTTTCACCGTGCAGGAGCCACCCAAGCATCCGCCGACGGTCTCCTGCAGCGCCAATCCGGCGACGGTGCAGGCCGGCACGCCCTCGACCATCGCTGCCACCGGGCAAAGCCCCGACAACCGTCCACTGACTTATAGCTTCACCGCCACCGGCGGGCGCATTGCCCCCAATGGCGCGCAAGCCACGCTGGACACTGCCGGCGCTCCCGCCGGGCCCATCACCGTCAATTGCACCGCCACCGACGATCGTGGCCTCAGCGCAAGCAATACCACCGCGGTGAACGTGGAAGTACCGCCGCCACCGCCTACCGCCAGCAAGCTCAACCAGATCGAGTTCAAGAACCCGGCCAAGCCGGCCCGCGTGGACAACGAAGCCAAGGCCATCCTCGACGACGTTGCCCTGCGGCTGCAGCGCGAACCCGATGCGAAGGCCGTGGTGGTCGGCAATTACGAAGCCGGCGAGCGCAACGGACTGAAGCTCGCCGAACAGCGCGCCGTCAACACCAAAGCCTACCTGACGCAGGAGAAGGGAATCGATCCGAGTCGCATTGATCTGCGCACCGGCAGCGGCGGCAATCGCACCGCTGAGATTTACCTGGTCCCGGCGGGCGCTACCTTCGACCTGCAGGGCACGCAGGCCTTCGACGCCAGCAAGCTCAAGGCGGGCGTCAATGCCTACCCGCACGCGCCGGCGCCCAAGGCCCCGCGCAAAAAGGCGGCCCATCCACCGGCGGTGAAGAAGTAGCCGAACGCTGTGCATAGCTCTGGCCGGCCGATATCATTCGGCCGGCCTTTCTTTTGAAATCTTTGGCTTGCCGGCGCGCCGAAGGTCTTCGAAGCTTTCGTCCTGCTACTTTCGTCATCCAACTTGATACTATTGCGCAGTAGCGCCGGGGAGAAAATCACGGCAGTATCTTGCGCATGGAAAACGTGACCGCATCCGCTGCATCTCACGAATGGGTGTCTATGCTTTCCCGTCCCTGGCGCTTGATCGCCCTGCTCTTGTTCGCGACGGTTGCGCTGGCCAGCGCGCAGAACGCGGCCTCGAATTCAGCCTGGATCGCGCTCGGCCCGGAAGGCGGCGACGTGCGCAGCCTGGCGCTGGACCCGCATAATCCCAGCCGCATTTTCCTGGGCACCAGCGCCGGCGAGCTCTATCTCTCCAGCGATAGCGGCGCCAGTTGGACCCACTACGCCCACCTGGGCAGCGGCAACGACTACGTGCTGGACCACATCGTGGTCGATCCCGCCGATTCCAAGACGATTTACGTTGCCGCCTGGAGCATTGAGAACAATGGCGGCGACATTTTCCGCTCCCGCGATAACGGCCGCAGCTGGCAGCCGCTGCCGGCGATGCACGGAAAATCGGTGCGCAGCTTCGCCATCTTCGCGCGCAACCCGCACACCATGATTGCCGGCGCGCTGGACGGCGTCTTCCGCTCCACGGACGCGGGCGACAACTGGCAACGCATTTCGCCTGCCGGCCATGCCGAGATCAAGAACATTGAATCGGTGGCCATCGATCCACGCTCGCCCGATGTCATTTATGCCGGCACCTGGCACCTGCCGTGGAAAACGGTCGACGGCGGCCGCACCTGGACCTCGATGAAGCAGGGCATCGTCGACGACTCCGATGTCTTCTCCATCATCATCGACCAGCAGGAACCGGCCAACGTCTACCTGAGCGCCTGCTCCGGTATTTACAAGAGCGAAAACGCCGGCGAACTGTTCCACAAAATCCAGGGAATCCCGTTCTCGGCGCGGCGCACCCGCGTGCTGCACCAGGACCCGGTGAATCCGAACATCGTGTACGCCGGCACCACGGAAGGCTTGTGGAAGACCTTCGATGCCGGCAAGACGTGGCGGCGCGTGACCGCGCCCAACCTGATCGTGAACGATGTCATGGTGGACCCGCAGCGGCCCACCCACGTCCTGCTGGCCACCGATCGCAGCGGTGTGCTCGCTAGCGACGATGGCGGCCAGACCGTCAGGGCGTCCAACCATGGCTTCTCCCATCGCCAGGTCTCGGCCGTAGTCGCCGACCGCAACGATCCCAGCACGCTCTACGCCGGGGTGATCAACGACAAGGAATTTGGAGGCGTGTTCGTCACCCACGACGGTGGCGCGCAATGGCAGCAGATGAACGCCGGACTCGCCGGACACGACATCTTCAGCCTGGCACAGTCTTCCACCGGCGATCTGCTGGCCGGCACCCATCGCGGCGTTTATCTTTACCAGCGCAAGCAGGTCCGCTGGGTCGCGATCAACACTATCCTTACCGACAAAACGATTACGGTTACCCGGCGCTCACCCAAGACCAGGAAAAAAATCGTCAGCACGCGCCACGAGACTTCAAAATCGGAGTTGCATGCGCGCGTGGCGGGCGTGGTCGTCTCCGGCGAGCGCTGGTATGCCGCGACTTCGGAGGGCGTCTTCGCCAGCACCGACCACGGCCGCACCTGGCATGGCGGCGCGGCGGATGGGCAGCGTGATTTCTTCTCCATCGACGCCGAGGGAGACAGGGTGGTCGCCTCCACTCCCAACGCATTGGCTTTTTCCCGTGACGGCGGAATGGCGTGGAAATCGGTGGCGTTGCCTTCCTATGTCAGCACCGTGTTCGGCGTGGCGCTCTCGCCGTCGGCGATCTGGATTTCAACCCGCGCCGGTGTATTTTTCAGCAACGACAATGGCGGCAACTGGCAGCACGTGCTCGCCGGCGCCCCACCGCAGAACCTGACGTCGATCCGCTATGACCGGGCCACCGGGCACCTGCTCGGGCTCACCCGCTCCGGCGAAATCTACTCCACCAGCGATGGCCAGACCTGGAGCCGTACCGCCGCTGCCGGCGTTGCCATCCGCGAGATCAGCGTGGCCGGCAGGCGCCTGCTCGGCATTACGCCCTTCCGCGGCATCGTCGCTCAGCCCGAAGACCAGGCTCAAGCACTGCGGGCCGCATCTGCGGACGGCGCACGGTAGCCGCGAGCAACCAGGTTTCAAGTTGAAAACGAAGGCCGCGCCAATCCCGCGCGGCTTTCGCGCGTCCGGAGTAACTTTTCGCCTCAACTAAGAGCCGCTCAAGGGCGCCTCCCTCGAGCCGGAAAAAAGTACATACCTCTGCCTCAATTAATCCTCCTAAATTAGTGATAACAAAGCGCCACTGTTGGCATTCGATGTGCCCTAATGTGGGTGCAGGCTAAGACAGGAAATCCGGCCATGAGACTCCAGGTCACAATCTCGCTGTTGGTGGTTGCCAGCCTCGCGGTTTTGGCCGTGGGCTGCGGTTCGGTACCGGGAACTGCCACGGCGGCAAACTCGGTTGCCGGCGGTCCGTCTTCTCCGCCATTCTCCGAAGCCAAATCGGCGGCCACGACCGCGCATCCGCTGGTGCCCGATGAGATCACGGTTCCGGCCGGGACTCCCATCTCTGTCCGTCTGCAGAACGCCATTTCCAGCGCGACCAATCGCGCCGGCGACGAGTTTTCCGCCGTCCTCGACGAGGCCATGGTGGTGAACGGCCAAACGGTCGTGTCGCGCGGCGCCCCCGTCCGCGGGCGCGTGCTGGCGGCACGCTCCTCCGGGCGCCTGCATAATTCGGGATACCTGCGCCTGTCGCTGGTCTCCGTCGAGATCAACGGCCAAGCCGTACCGGTGCATACCTCCAGCGTCTTCGCCAGCGGCGGAGAGCACAAGAAGCGCAATCTCGCCCTGATCGGCGGCGGCGCGGGGGCCGGCGCGGTGATTGGCGCCATCGCCGGCGGCGGCAAAGGCGCACTGATCGGCAGCGCCATCGGCGCGGGAGCCGGCACCACCGGCGCCTATGCCACCGGCAAGAAGGACGTTTCGTTTGCGCCCGAGCGCCGTCTGACATTCCGCCTCACGCAAGAGCTGGTTTCCAAGGACTAATCCATCCTTCCTCCCGGCACAGGCGCGCTGCGGCGCGCCTTGCCTTGTTGTGGGGCGCGATTTTTTGCGCCCCGGGTTCCGCAAACGGGAATTTCCCGCTTTGAATTTTCCGTTCCGGGAGCGAATTGTTTCCTTCATCCGGACTGGCGATTTTGGGCCCGGCCGGCCGCAGGCCCCTAATGTCCGCCGCACCTGTGATTTACGTCACTTTATTCCAAAACGGAATTCCTTAAGCTGGGTAGTGCTGAGTACCATCTTGGGCCCAAACAGGTGGTGGGTCCTCCCATGTCGCGTCCCATTTCGAAATCGGCGGCCTCGGCCGTGCAGCCCTCCGGCGTTCAGTTCCTGGAAGCCGCGGCCCGCGAGTGTCCGCACGGGCTGATGATCGAGCAGGCGGGGCGAGTCGCCTACGTCAATCCCGCCTACGCCCGTTTGGCCGGTCGTGGCTGCCTGCTCGGTAAACCGGCTGCCGAGGTTGCCGCCCGCGTAAGCAAGGCTAAACCCTCCGGCAAAGGCGGCAAGCTGGAGTTGGCTTGTAACCGCATGGAGTTCGGCAGCGGACGCCGCCGCCTTGCCCTGCACATTGTGCGCGATGTCAGCGAGATGAAGCGCCTGGAGAACCGGCTGCGTGAATCGGAAAAAATGGAGGCCCTGGGACGGCTGGTGGGCGGGGTAGCCCACGACTTCAACAATGTCCTGACCGCCATCACCCTCTATGCCGACCTGTTGCTGGAGCGCACGCAACGGCGCCGCGAAGCCGAGGAGATCCACCTGGCGGCGCAGCGCGGGACCGCCATCGTCCGCCAGTTGCTGGCCTTCGCGCGGCAGCAGCCCCTGGCGCCCCGCCTGGTCTCGCTGCGCACCGTCATCGGCTCCATGCGCGGCATGCTGGAGCCGCTGCTCGGCGAAAACGTCGAGCTGATCTCCCGCTTCGATTGCGACACGGACACGGTGCGGGTGGACCCCGCCCAGATGCAACAGGTGGTCCTTAACCTGGTGATGAACGCACGCGACGCCATGCCGCAGGGCGGCCAGATCCGGATTGCCACGGCTCACTGCACCCTGACGGAGCGTTCCGCCCAGCGCCATCCCGGCCTGGCGCCCGGCGAGTACGTCAGTCTTACCGTCAGCGACAACGGTTGCGGCATGGATGAGAAGGTCCGCGCCCACCTGTTCGAGCCTTTTTTCACCACCAAGCGCACCGGCGAAGGCGTGGGGCTGGGCCTGTCGATGATCTACGGCATCGTCCACCAGAGCGGGGGAGTGGTCTCGGTGGCCAGCAAGCCGGGCGTGGGTACCCGGATTACCATCCACCTGCCTCGTCATGCAGCAGCCGAGCTGTCCGACGAAGAGGGCACCACCTCGGCGGGCACTCCCACCGGCACCGAAACCATCCTGCTGGTGGAAGACGATCACGCGGTGCGCTCCTCGATGGCCCACCTGCTGACGGAATACGGCTATCGCGTGTTGCAGGCGCGCGATGGCGACCAGGCGCTGCGCCTGGCCCGCGCCCACAGCGGCGACATCGACCTGCTGGTCAGCGACATCGTGATGCCGGGCATGCGCGGCAACGAACTCGCGGTCCACGTACAAGAGCTTCATTCCGAAACCAAGGTTTTGTTCATCTCCGGGTATCCGGTCCAGGCCCGCACCGCCGTGGCTGGCGCCCCGTTGTTATTCAAGCCCTTCTCGAGCGTACAGTTCGCCGAGAAGATCCGAGGAGTACTCGATCATCGCTCCACGGCCAGCGCCGCGGGCGTGCGCGCAGAGCGCGAAAGGCGATTGTCATGATTTCAAGCATGGATGTAATGTCCGGGGCGCGTGAGATTCCCGGCGCCAACCTGCTCAACCTGCTGGTGGTAGACGACGAACGCGCCGTACGCGAAGGCTGCCGCGACGCCGCGCAGACCGCCGGCTTCAACACCTTTGTGGCCGATAGCGCCGAGCACGCCTACAAGGTGCTCGACACCCAGAACGTCGACATCGTGCTGCTGGACCTGAAGCTGCCCGGCGCCAGCGGCCTGGAGGCCTTGCGCACGGTGAAGGCCCGCCGTCCCAACGCGGTGGTCATCATCATCACCGGCTACGCCACTGTTTCCTCGGCCGTGCAGGCGATGAAGATAGGGGCTTTCGACTACATCAGCAAGCCGTTCACCCTCGACGAACTGCGCATCATGCTGGAGCGCGCCATCGACGAGCTGAAGCTGACCACCGAAAAGCGGGTGCTGCGCGAGCGCTTGCGCTCCAAGCACGGCTTTGGCTCCATCATCGGTCGCTCTCCCGAGATGGAGAAGCTTTACCGCATCATCGCCAAGGCGGCGCAGAGCACCCACCCGGTGTTGATCATGGGCGAGAGCGGCACGGGAAAGGAACTGGTGGCGCGCAGCATTCACTACTCCGGGCCGTATCACGACAAGCCTTTCATCCCGGTGGACTGCGGCTCGCTGGTTCCCACCCTGATCGAAAGCGAGCTCTTCGGTTACGTGCGCGGCGCCTTCACCGGCGCCATCCGCGCCAAGGAAGGCTTGCTCGCCATCGCCAACGGCGGCACCGTGTTTCTCGACGAGATCGGGGAATTGACGGTCGACCTGCAGGCCAAGCTGCTGCGCGCCATCCAGGAAAAGGAAATCCGGCCGGTGGGCAGCACCAAGCGCGTTTCCATCAACGTTCGCGTCCTGGCTGCCACCAATCGCGACCTGGAGACTGCGGTGGCCGAAGGCACCTTCCGCCGCGACCTGTATTTCCGGCTCAACGTGCTCAGCCTCAAGATTCCTCCGCTGCGCGACCGCAAGGCGGACATCCCGCTGCTGGCCGAGCATTTCATGGAACGGCTGTCGCGCACCAGCGGCTCGCTGCGCACGCTCAGCGAGGACGCGCTCAACCTCATGATCGGTTACGACTGGCCGGGCAACGTGCGCGAACTGGAGAATTGCCTGGAACGCGCCTGCGCCTTGAGCTCGGGGCCCACCCTGCAGACCGCCGATCTGCCCTCGCCCATCCAGAACGCCAAGCATCCCGTCCTGTCGGAGGTGAACGATGGAAAGATCGTCCCCATCGCCGACCTGGAGAAGGAAGCGATCCTGCGCACCATCGATCAACTCAAGGGCGACAAGCTGCTGGCCGCCCGCTTGCTCGGGATCGGCAAGACCACTCTCTATCGCAAGCTGAAGGAGTACGCCGCATCGGAAGACTGAAAAACCGTGGTCAGTAGGCGAGTGGTTTAAGTGGCTAGTGTTTGTGGTTTCGGTGATCGGGTGATCAGAGCCCATGAGATCGCCCGATCACCCGATTAACTGCGCCTTGGGCCCATTCCCGCTTCAGGCTCCCGTTCCGGGAAGAGAAAACGCGCGCCAAGCTGCGCAGTTGCCTTGTTTTCAGTTGCGCGGGCCGTGGCATCGGACGTGCAATGCCACAGGCATGATTCTGCTGATCACAAATTCGTCGCATGGCCAGGAGTGCGCCGCAACTCTGTTGGCCGCTACTAAAATCAAAACCACCCTGGCTCCCGATATCCGCAGCGCCCTGGCCCATCTTCGCGACCGGGAATTCAGCGCCGTGGTCATCGACGAGAGCTTGCTCGAACCCAGCGCCAAGTCCATCGACATGCTGGTGAAGCATCTGGGCCGTGCCGTGCCGGTGTTCGTGAACCTCGCGGTCAGCCGCATGGAGCGCGTGGTTCGCGATATCCAGGCGGCGCTGCGCCGCGCCGAACAGGAGCGCTCCGTGGCCCGCAGCGCGGTCGAATCCGAACTGCGCAGCCAGTTGCGCGGCGAGCTGACCGGTATCCTGCTGTGGACGCAGCAGGCGCTGGAGGTTCCAGCGCTGCCCGCCGGCGCTCAAGCCAAGCTGAAGTCGGTGTATGAAGTCGCCGACAAGATGCGCGAGCGCCTGGGGGTTGCGAGCTAGGCTGGGGTTGGCCCTCGGCGCCGGTGGCAAGGATTGGTGTTTTTGGTGCGACAAGTTGCGCCGCTGAAAGAACTGCCCAGGACTCCCAGCCGGCGACGAGGCATCCCGAGAAGATAGGCTCATCTCTAATCTGTTCAAAAGGACGAAGTTCGTCCAACTTGAAAGATGAGCGCACGCCTGCAAACCACCCGTCAGAATTTTGCTTTTCTTCAGGATCCTTCGCCGAGCAATGTCGATCGCGAAGCTCTGGCGCGGCGCATTGGCGAACTCGGCGAGTGGTTCCACAACCTCGATTTGTTCGGAGTGCCGACTGCGCCTAATCATTTCCTGGGCGATTTTCCCAACGTGAAGTGGAAGCACATCGCTGCTTCCATCCCGGAGAACCTCAACGGGGCAACGGTCCTCGACATCGGCTGCAACGGCGGTTTCTATTCCATCCAGATGAAGCGCCGCGGCGCCTCGCGCGTCCTCGGCATCGACGTGGACGACCGTTATCTCGCCCAGGCCCGCTTTGCCGCCCAGGTGCTGGAGCTGGACATCGAATTCCAGAAACGCTCCGTCTACGAAGTCGACTCCCTGGCCGGCCATTTTGATTACGTGCTCTTCATGGGCGTGCTCTACCACCTGCGTTATCCGCTGTTCGCCCTCGACAAGGTGGTGAAGAAGGTGAAAGGCAAGCTGGTGTTCCAGACCATGATCCGCGGCTCGGAGCAGGTGCGCTCGCTGCAGGAGAACTATCACTTCTGGAACAAGGACATCTTTGAATCGCCGGACTTTCCCTGCATGTACTTCATCGAGCACAGTTACGCCAACGATCCCACCAACTGGTGGATCCCGAACCGGGCGGCCGCGGAAGGAATGTTGCGCAGCGCCGGCCTGCAGATTGAAGCGCATCCGGAGTCGGAAACTTGGATTTGCGTGCCCTGGAATGTGGGGCGCGACGGCCAGTACATCCACGAACTGGAACTGGCCGGAGTTCTTTAGCGAAGCGGCGGCGCGCGCGGTGGCTCGCGCGCTGCCGGGTTGGAAGATCGGTCGCGAAAGGAGGATGGACAGCCGATGGTGGAAGCGGTGATGCTCTGGAACGAGCCTAACAATCTTTCCCACTGGGATTTTCAAGTGGATCCGCAGTGGAACAGGTTCGCCGAGATGGCGATTGCGGCCGCCCAGGCGATTCGCCGCGTGAATCCTGATCTGCCCATCGTGCTCGGCGGCATTTCGCCCATCGATCCCAACTTCATCCAGTTGATGGGTTCCTACGGCGTGCTCGATCACGTGGACGTCGTGGCGCTCCACGGTTTCCCGCTCGATTGGAACCACTGGAGCATTCACGAATGGCCGAACAAGATCGAGGAAATCCGCCGCGTCACCCGCAAGCCCATCTGGGTTTCCGAAGCCGGCGCCTCCTCCTTCGGCGCCGAGGAGGTTCAGCTCTTCGGCCTGCACAAAACCGCCGAGCTGCTGCTGCCCCGCATCGACCGGGTGCACTGGTACAGCCTCTTCGACCTGCCCGCCACCTGGACGGCCACCACCCGGCACAAAGAGTCCGAGGGCAGCGCGTATTACCGCCATTACTACATGGGCCTGGTGCGGGAAGACGGCACGCCTAAGCTCGCCGCCGCTGAGTTTCCCCAGGGCTTGGGCATCTGCCAGTGGTTTCATTTCGAGGACCCGCGGCTGGAGGCGGGCGTGGATTGGCTCCGCCGCCTCAACGTGCGCTACCTGCGCACCGGGATCAGTTGGGCAGACTCGTTCCGCGAGAATTCCGAAGCCTGGTTCGACCGCCAGATGAGCGCCCTGGCCGAGTTCGATACCACGCTGACCCTGTGTTTCACCCCTGAGCACCTCGGGATGGCGCCGCACTATACCAGCCCTCCCAAGGACCCGCAGAGCTTCGCCGATTTTGCGGTTTGGGCGGTGGGCCGCTATGCCCCGGCCGTCGCATTGCAAACTCCCGTGGCCGGCGAACTCATCCGCGAGCGCGTACAGGTAGGAGCGCAAGACTGATGAGCAAGCGAATCCTGATTACCGGCGGCGCAGGTTTTATCGGGTCCCACATGGCGGACGCCCTGCTGCGTCGTGGCGACGCAGTCCGCATCTTCGACAGCCTCGCGCCCCAGGTCCATCCCGCCGGGCTGCCGGATTACCTGGCGCCGGATGTGGAGTTGATCCGCGGCGACATGCGCGACCTCGAGCGGCTGCGCGATGCCGTCCGCAACGTTGACATTGTTGTTCACCTCGCGGCTGCGGTCGGTGTCGGCCAGTCAATGTACGAGATCGCACACTACATCGGCGTCAACACCCAGGGCACAGCCAACCTGTTGCAAGTGCTTCTCGATACGAAAATCAAGATCGAGAAGCTGGTAGTTGCTTCCTCCATGTCCATCTATGGCGAAGGACGCTACGCTTGTTCCGCTTGCGGAGACGTGGCCCCCCCGGTCCGTTCCCAGCAGCAACTGCTGCGCAAGGAATGGGACACTCTCTGCCCCCACTGCGGGCGCAAGCTGACGCCCATCCCCACCGACGAATCCAAGCCGCTGCAATGCAGCTCCATGTACTCCCTTTCCAAGAAAGACCAGGAAGAGATGGCGCTGCTGTTCGGGCGGACCTATGGGCTGCCGGTAGTCGCCTTGCGTTACTTCAATATTTATGGCCCGCGCCAGGCGTTATCGAATCCCTACACCGGCGTGGCGGCCATTTTTGCCTCGCGCCTGCTCAATCGTCGCGCCCCGATGGTCTTTGAAGACGGCCGGCAAATGCGCGACTTCGTCAGCGTGCATGACGTCGTGCAGGCCAACCTGCTGGCCATCGATCGCCCGCAGGCCAACGGCATGGCTTTGAATGTCGGATCCGGCGAGCCCGTCACCATCGAACAGGTGGCGCGCGTGCTCAGCGCGGCTCTCGAAACGGTCATCCCCGCCGAACTCACGGGAAAATATCGCGCCGGCGATATTCGGCATTGTTACGCCGATATCTCGGCCGCCGAGCGCGTGCTGGGCTACAAGCCCAAAGTTCGTTTTGCCGAGGGTGTCCGCGAACTGGTCCAGTGGCTGCGCCAGCAGACCGCCGAAGATCGCGTCGCGGAGGCCACGCAGCAGCTTGGGGTCTACGGTCTTACCGCCTGAGCCGCTGAGAAATTTATAAGAGAAGAGAAGATAAACGGCCATGAAGAATCCAGATCGTTTCCGATCTGTCGTCATCTTCGGGGGGGCCGGCTTTATCGGGTCGAACCTGGCTCATAGGCTGCTCACGACGACCGACGTCAAGGTACACGTTTTCGATAATCTTTCGCGCAGCGGTGTTCGTAATAATCTGAGCGCGTTGCAAAAGGCCGCGGGCAATTCCGGACGCCTGCAGATCACCATCGCTGACGTCCGCGACAGCGTCATGGTGGAGCGCGTGGTGCGCGACGCCACCGAGATTTATCACTTCGCCGCCCAGGTGGCGGTCACCACCTCGGTGGCCGAACCGCGTCATGACTTCGAGGTCAACCTGCTGGGCACCTTCAATGTGCTGGAAGCGGCGCGCAAATCCAGGGACCGCCCTTTCATGCTGTTCACCTCCACCAACAAGGTCTATGGCGCAATGGCCTCGCACCGTACCGTCAGCCAGGGCACGCGCTATGCCTACCAGAGTACCCACGGGATTGCGGAAGCGGAGCCTCTCGATTTTCATTCGCCCTACGGATGCTCCAAGGGTGCGGCCGACCAGTACGTCCGCGACTACTCGCGCATTTACGGCATTCCCACCGTCGTCTTTCGCATGTCCTGCATTGCGGGCGCGCGCCAGTTCGGCAACGAAGACCAGGGCTGGGTGGCGCACTTCCTCTACTCGGCCTTGCAAGGCCTGCCTATCACCATCTACGGCGACGGTCGCCAGGTGCGCGACGTGCTTTGCGTCGACGACCTGGTGCTGGCCATGGATGCCGTGCGCCGTCACCAGCCCGTTACCGCCGGCCAGATTTACAACGTCGGCGGCGGCCCGGCCCATACCATCTCGCTGCTCGAACTGCTCACCCTGATCCAGGACCTCACCGGGCTTCGCGTGGAATATGAGACCGCCCCGGCCCGGCCTGGCGACCAACTGGTCTATGTCACCGATTGCAGCAAGCTCCACCGCGACACCGGCTGGGAACCGCGCATGACCCTTCGCCAGACCGTCGAAGGCATCTACGAGTGGTGGAAACACAACCGCGACTTGTTCGAGCCGGTTCCACAGGCGCAGCGAGTCCCGGCGCTGCGGCAACTGCCGGAGGCCGCGTGAAGTTCGCACTCGTGAATCCGAACTGGGACTTCAACGGTTCCACCTACTTTGGCTGCCAGGAGCCGCACTATCCCCTGGAGCTGCTCTTTGCCTACGACAAAATTCGCGAAGCGGGTCACGAGCCCCTGCTGCTGGACGCGCAGAACGACAATCTGAACACCACCGAAGCGCGGCGTCGCGTCCATGCCTTCGCCCCCGATTTCCTGGTGATCCCTACCGCGCCCTCGTATCTATTCTGGCGTTGTCCGCCACCGGAGGTGCGGGTGCCGCGCGCGTGGTTTGCCGCCCTCGACAGCAAGGCGGTCAAGGTCGCCATCGGCCCGCACACCTCGGCCACCCCGCTGGCCGCCATGCGCAAAATGAACGTGCAGGTCGGCATGCGCGGCGAAGCCGAGCGGGCTCTCCCGCAGCTTGCCTCGCAGCCCTGGAACACGATTGACGGCTGCTGCTGGCGGGACGACCAGGGCGAGCATCTCTCGCCCTCGCTCGGCGTGGTGGACATGAAGACCTTGCGCGCCCTCGACTTCCATAATTACAGCGTCGAGCAGCACTCCCACCGGCACCACGTGTTCTCCGGCCAGGGCCGCGGCGCCGAACTGGAGTTTGCGCGCGGCTGCCCCTGGTCCTGCAATTTCTGCAACAAGACCCTGTTTCGCAACAAGTTCCGCGAGCGCGATGTGGACCAGGTGCTGCTGGAAATCGACCGCCTGATTGCCCGCGGCGTCGACTACGTCTACTTCATCGACGAGATTTTCGGCGTCGGCAAAAGCGTCCGCCGGCTGCTGCAAGGCATCGCGGAGCGGGAACTCAGCATCGGTTTTCAGAGCAGGATTGATCTTTGGGACGAGGAAAGCCTGGACTTGCTCGGCCGTGCCCATTGCATTTCCATGGAGTGCGGCATCGAGTCGATTACCGCCCAGGGCCGCGACCAACTGAACAAGGGCTGCCGCATGAGCACCGAGCGCTTGACCGAACTGCTCATCTACGCACGCCGCCGCATTCCCTGGGTGCAGGCCAACCTCATCCTGACCGAGCACGATGACAAGAACCAGATTCGCCGCTGGCAGCAGCACCTGAAGTCGCACGACGTCTGGGTCAGCGAGCCTGTGCCTATGTTTCCATTTCCCGGCACTCCGCTCTATACCCAGATGTTCGGGCCGCCCGACGATCGTGCCTGGGAGCGCGCGCACCATCATTATCTGAACGCGTTTTCCGGCAAGGGCTTCAGCGACATCCAGGAGCAACGCCCGGCGCCCATCGAGGACCTGGAATGCACGTGCTAGTCACCGCCGACGCGGTCGGCGGAGTCTGGACTTACACTCGCGAACTGGTGACGGGCCTGGCCCGCCGCGGGGTTCGTGTCACCCTGGTCAGCTTCGGCGAAATTCCTACCGCCCAGCAGTGCGAATGGATGGACGGCCTGCGCGGCCTCGACTTCAGGCCCACCGCCTTTCGCCTGGAGTGGATGCAGGAGGCCGAGCAGGACCTGGAAGCTTCTTCTGAATTCCTGATGTCGTTGATCGGTGAGATCAAGCCAGAGATCGCTCACTTCAGCCAGTACTGCTACGGAGCGCTGCCGGTGGACCTGCCGCGCGTGGTGGTCGCTCACAGCGACGTGGTCGGCTGGTGGCAGAGCGTGCACGGCGAAGAGCCGCGCGACACCCGGTGGATCCGCTGGTACCGCGATACCGTGACCCGTGGCCTGGCCGGCGCCAGCGCTGTGGTCACGCCCTCGCGCTGGATGCTCGAGTCCATCACTGCTAACTACACCCGCCCGGCGCACGCCGCCGTGGTCTACAACGGCCGCAATCCCGGCCTGTACAACCCGCACAGCACCAAGGACGACCTCGCGCTCTGCGTCGGACGCTTGTGGGACGCCGCCAAGCAGGTCAGCCTGCTCAGCCAGTGCGATCAGAAAGTCCCGATCTGCGTCACCGGTTCCGACAAGCATCCGGACGAGGTGCTGCGCGGCGCCCGTCCCGCATTTCCGGCGCGCCGCCGCGTGCAATTCCGCGGCACGCAATCGGAAGGCCAGTTGGTGCAGCTCTACAGCCGCGCTTCCATGTACGTGGCCACCCCGCGCTACGAGCCGTTCGGCCTGGCCCCGCTGGAGGCCGCCTTCTCGCGGTGCGCCATCGTCGCCAACGACATTCCCACCTTTCACGAGATCTGGGGCGATACCGCCTGCTACTTTCGCTACAACGACGCCGAAGACCTGGCGCGAACTCTCGCCCGTCTCCAGGGCGACCGTGAACTGCGCCTCACCTACGCCAACCTCGCTTATCACCGGGCGCGTCAGCGTTACACCGCCGAGCGCATGGTGGACGACTACATGAACCTGTACGCATCCCTGGTACCGGCAGGAGCAGCAGTCGCATGAAGCAATCGCTGAACATTCACTATTTCGCGCATTCCTGGGTTTCCGACTGGAACCACGGCAACGCGCACTTTCTGCGCGGGCTGGCGCGCCAGCTGATTCGGATGGGCCATCGGGTCACCTGCTACGAGCAGTTGGGCTCCTGGTCGCTGTCGAACCTGGTGCGCCAGGAGGGCGAGCGCGCCATTGACGCCATCGATGGCTTTCGCCACGTCTATCCTGACCTCAATATCCAGTTCTTCAACAATGACGGCGGCTTTGCCGAGTTCGCCCAGGAGCAGCTCCGCCACGCCGATCTCGTCATTGTGCACGAGTGGAATGATCCCATCGTGGTGAACACCATTCTGGGGCTGAAGCAGAAGCTTGGGTTTCGCGCCCTGCTGCACGACACGCATCATCGCGCCTATACCAGCGCCGGCGAGATTCTGAAGTTCCGCCTCGATCTGTTCGACGGCGTGCTGGCCTTCGGCGAAGCCATTCGCCGCATTTATGTCGAAGGCTTCGGCATCGCGCGCGGCTGGGTGTTTCACGAGGCTGCCGACGTCGACGCCTTCCACCCCTTGCCGCTGGAGAAACGCGACGATGTGGTCTGGATCGGCAATTGGGGCGACGAGGAGCGCACCCGCGAGCTCAACGAATTTCTCATCACCCCGGCAATGCACCTGAAGCATCGCACTTTCGCGGTGCATGGCGTCCGTTATCCCGACGCTGCTCGCCGCGCCCTGGCCAACGCGGGAATCGACTACCGCGGCTACATTCCCAACCTGCGCGCGCCCGAGGCCTACGGCTGCAGCCGCCTGGCGTTGCACGTGCCGCGCCGCCAGTACACCAACGGATTAAGCGGCATTCCGACGATTCGCGTCTTCGAATCGCTGGCCTGCGGTGCGCCCCTGCTGTGTTCGCCCTGGACCGATGCCGAGGGCCTGTTCCGGCCCGGCGAAGACTACCTCTGCGTTGCCGACGGCAAAGCCATGGTGGGCGAAATCGAGCGCCTGCTGCACGACGAGGGCGCCCGCCGCCAGATCGCCGACAACGGCCTGCAGACTATACGCAACCGCCACACCTGCGCCCACCGGGCGCAGCAGCTTTTGGAAATTTGCGATGAACTGGGCAGATGAACACTTCCTGAGGCGTCATTCCCCTATAGGAGGGTCATCCCCCATATAGGCGTCATTCCGACCCTGAGCAGAGCGAAGGGGGAGGAATCTGTTGTAGTGACAACCGAAAACCGAGAACCGAGAACCGAGAACCGAAAACCGAGAACCGAAAACCGAGAACCGAAAACCGAGAACCGAGAACCGAAAACCGAAAGCCGAAAACCGATAACCGAAACCGACAACCGAGAACCGACAACCCTTATGAACCTGTTCGTCATCGGCTCCAGCCTGACTTCCTCCTATTGGAACGGCGCGGCCACCTACTACCGCGGCATCTACAAGAACCTGCACGCCCTGGGCCATGGCATCACCTTTGCCGAGCCCGACATCTACCAGCGCCAGCAGAAGCGCGATGCCGGCGACATCGATTACGCCGGCATCCTGGTGTACCAGACGCCGCGCGATCTCGACCACGTGCTGGCCGAAGCCGTGGGCGCCGACCTGGTCATCAAGCACAGCGGCGTCGGCGCCGACGACGAGTTCCTCGAGCGCGCCGTGCTCGGTCTGCAATCCTGCTCCACCCAGGTTGCCTTCTGGGACGTGGATGCTCCCGCCACGCTGGCCCGCGTGGAAGACGATCCCGCCGACGCGTTCCGCTCCCTGGTCCCGCAATACGATTTCATTTTCACCTATGGCGGCGGCCCGCCGGTGATGAATCACTATCGCAAGCTGGGCGCGCGCAATTGCCACCCCATTTACAACGCGCTCGACCCCGCCACGCACCATCCCGTGCCGCCCGATCCTGCGCTCGCCTGCGATCTCGCCTTTGTCGGACATCGCCTGCCCGATCGCGAGCAGCGCGTCGAGGAATTCTTCCTGCGCGCCGCTGAACTGGCGCCCGACCTGCGCTTCATCCTCGGCGGCGAAGGCTGGGCAGGGAAGCGGTTGCCCGCAAATGTCCGCTGGATTGGCCATGTCGGCACCGCCGATCACAACCGCGTGAACTGCTCCGCGCGCATGGTGCTGAACATCAACCGCAAATCCATGGCCGACGTGGGATTTTCGCCGCCGACCCGAGTTTTTGAGGCCGCCGGCGCCGGCGCTTGCCTGATTACCGACAGCTGGCCGGGCGTTGACCATTTTTTCGACCTCCGCCGCGAGATCCTCGTCGCTTCTTCGGCGGAGGGCATTGTCCGCTGGCTGCGGACGCTTAACAACGAAGACGCTCGCGAGGTCGGCACTGCCATGCGGGCCCGCGCCCTGCGCGATCACACGTACGCCCTGCGCGCCCGCGAGGTGGACACTGTCCTGGCAAGCTCCCGCGTCCCCGTGCTCGCCAAGGCCGGTTAGGTGTGGCACACGCGCCGTGTGGCGCCGTGCCCTCGCGGTGTGCAGTTGATGTAAATGTGGCACACGCGCCCCCGCGTGTGGTTGAAGTTGATGTTGTATCAGGGCACGACTTTAGTCGTGCCGCTTGAGCTGGCAACTGGACACCGGCAACTGGAAACTGCTTTATGAAGATCGTCATCTTTGGCCTCGCCATCACCTCGTCTTGGGGCAACGGTCACGCCACCACCTTCCGTGCGTTGTGCAAGGCGCTGCACGCCCGCGGTCACCGCATCGTGTTCTTCGAGCACGATACCGAGTGGTACGCCCACAACCGCGATCTTCCCCAACCCGATTTCTGCCAGGTCCGCATCTTCAATCGCTGGGACGACGTGCTCCCCTTTGCCCGCGCCGAGCTCCGCGATTGCGACGTAGCCCTCGTCGGCTCCTATTTTCCCGACGGCATAGCGGCCATCGACGAGGTGCTCGCCTCCCCGGCGCCGCTGAAGGCCTTCTACGACATCGATACTCCCATCACCATCGCCCAACTTCGCGAGCAGGGCGGCGCCGGCTACTTGCGCCGCGACCAGGTCCCCGGCTTCGACCTGTACTTCAGCTTCACCGGCGGACCCATGCTGAAGGAGATCGAGAACCGCTACGGCGCGCGCCTCGCCCTGCCGCTGTACTGCTCCTTTGATCCGCAGCAGTACCGCCGGTTTGCCGTCAACCAGCGCTTCGCCTGCAACTTCAGTTACATGGGCACCTACGCCCCCGACCGCCAGCCCAAGCTCGAGGAATTTTTCTGTGCCGCCGCCCGCCTGCTTCCCGGCCAATCGTTCATTCTCGCCGGCCCGCAGTACCCGAAGTCCATCTCGTGGCCGGCCAATGTCCGCCGCATCACCCACCTGAACCCGCGCTGGCACAGCCGTTTTTATTCTTCCTCGCGCCTCACCTTGAACCTGACTCGCCGCGACATGGTGCGCGCCGGTTACTCGCCTTCCGTTCGCCTGTTCGAAGCGGCCGCCAGCGGCGCCGCCATCGTCTCCGACAACTGGCCGGGGCTGGACACCTTCTTCCGTCCGCAGCAGGAAATCCTGTTGCCCACCTGCGCCGAAGATGTTGCCCGCTATCTCACCGGGATCAGCCATCAGGAGCTGCGGGCCATCGGCGCCCGTGCCCAGGAGCGCGTCCTTTCCGAGCACACCAACATCCGGCGCGCGGTTGAATTTGAAGATGCCTTGCATTCGGCCCGCAGCCAGGCCGCGGCTCTCGACGCCGATTTTTCCGCCAGCATCGTCTAAGGTGCGCCGTTTTGCGCCAACGCTTCGGCGATGACCCGCATCTTTATACACAAGCAAGTCAAGTCCTTCTGTTCGCTGGTGTCGGTTTGTAACCAGGAATCCCTCTGGCGTTGGTGTGCGCCGGAGCTACGACTCACGTCCTGATCGTTGGTTTTCTTACTTGAGGCCCTATGCGTATTGGACTGATCGCGCCGCCATTTATTTCTGTCCCCCCCGCCAAGTACGGCGGGACGGAGTTGTTCATCGCTCATCTTGCCTGTGGCCTCAAGAAACTCGGCCACGACGTGGTGGTCTACACCAACGGGGAATCCACCGTGCCGGTCGACTGCCGCTGGCTTTACGACCAGGGAGAGTGGCCCATCGACGGCGACGTGCACGGCAGTCTGAAGGACATCAATCACAGCGCCTGGGCGGTGGCCGACGCGCACTCCACCTGCGACCTGCTGCACCTCAACAACGCTCCCGGACTGGTGTTTTCCCGGTTCATCAGCACGCCCTTCGTGTACACCATTCACCACCCGCACGAGCCGTCGCTCAGCGATTTTTATCGCCATTACCCGAACGTGCATTACGTCACCATCAGCGATTTCCAGCGCCATCGGGAGAGCGTGCCGCACCTGACCACCATTCACCACGGGCTCAACTTCACGAAATATCGTCTCACGACAGAAAAGCAGCCCTACCTGGCTTTCATCGGGCGCATCGCCCCCGTCAAGGGCACCCACCTGGCCATCGCGGTCGCGGAAAAGGCCGGCATTCCGCTCAAGATTGCCGGCGAAATCCAGCCCATGTTCCAGGATTATTACGAGACCGAGATCAAGCCCCATGTCGACGGCCGGTTTATCCAGTACATCGGCGAGGCCAACCTGGAGGAGAAAAACCAGCTTCTCGGCAATGCCATGGCCATGCTCTTTCCCATCCAGTGGGACGAGCCCTTTGGCCTGGTCATGATTGAAGCCATGGCCTGCGGCACTCCGGTCATCGCCCTGCCCGGCGGCTCGGTGCCGGAGATTGTCAAGGACGGCGTCTCCGGATACGTCTGCCGTTCCGTCGAGGAGATGGTCGTCCGCGCCCAGCAGGCCGGGGAATTCAGCCCGGCCGCCCTGCGCGCCTATGCGGAGAACACGTTTTCCCTGGAACGCATGGTGCGCCAGTATGCTGATGTCTACGAGGGAATTCTTTCCGTCCCGCTTGCGAAGCCAACCCTGACGGAGGAGACTACGGTTCGCACCCGCGCGATTGCATGAGCACGCGTTTGTCAATTTCCGATGACGTGCTGGTGGAAATGGACACCCCGCACGTGGAGCCGAGAATTGCCTTCCAGACGCAGGAGCCGCGGAAGGTCAATAACCTCACTTTGATCGACGGCAAGACCTTTCTCTCCGCCACCGTGGCCGGCGACATCACTCCGGCGGGAGCGCCCGACGTCGGCTTCTTCCACGACGATACCCGCTTCCTCAGCAACATGGAGCTGCGCGTCATGGGCAACCGCGCCGTCGTGCTCTCCTCCAACACCGAGAAGACTTTCGCCAACCAGGTGGAGATGACCACCGGCGCCATCACCCTGCGCGAATCCTTCGACCTGCCGGAAAACACGATCCACATCCGGCGCGAACAACTGCTGGCCTGCGACACTTTTTTCGACCGGCTGACGTTCGAGAATTTCAACCTCGTGCCCGTCAGCTTTGCGCTGGAGATTCGCTACGACGCCGATTTCGTCGACGTCTTCCAGGTGCGCGGCTGCGCCCGCTCCGGCCACGGTCAGTACTTCAAGCCGGTGGTCCGCGAGCGCACCCTCGCGTTCTTCTACCGCGGGCTGGACCACGTCTTGCGCCAGACCCAGATCGATTTCTCGCCGCCGCCCTCGCAGATCGAAGGCCAGGTGGCGCGCTGGGACATTAATCTGCCGCCGCTGCGCAAAATCCAGGTCAACGTGGAGGTTACACCCTTTGTCGGGGGAGAGAAGAGTCGCTCCGGCACCCATGATCATGCTGCCAACCTGCGCGCCCGCCGCGAAGCTTTTGCCGCCTGGGAAAGCCGCTCCACCAACTTCAGCAGCAGCCA
Organism: Terriglobia bacterium; assembly: GCA_963797035.1. Lineage (GTDB taxonomy): Bacteria > Acidobacteriota > Terriglobia > Terriglobales > Acidobacteriaceae > JAIQGF01. Next base: position 177,403 of record CAWCOC010000010.1, on the reverse strand, counting down.
CGACGTCTTCGACGCCGCCCTGCGCACCGCGCTCGGCGATTTCCACGCCCTGCAAATTCCCGAGGGCGACCAGCACGTGGTGGCCGCCGGCATCCCCTGGTTTGCCACCATGTTTGGCCGCGATTCCATCATCGCCGCCTACCAGTCGCTGTCGCTCAATCCGCAACTCGCCATCGAGACCCTGCGCACCCTGGCGCATTACCAGGGCAGGGAGGTCAACGATTGGCGCGACGAGCAGCCCGGCAAAATTCTCCACGAATACCGAACCGGCGAGATGACGCGCAACGGCGAGGTGCCGTTTGGTCCTTACTACGGCTCCGTCGACGCCACCCCGCTGTTCCTCATCCTGCTCAGCGAAACCTACAACTGGACGGCGGATGAGAAGCTGGTGCGCGACCTGCTGCCCGCCGCCTATCGCGCCCTGGAATGGATTGCCTCCTACGGCGATCTCGATGGCGACGGCTTCGTGGAATACCTTCGCCGCTCTCCCCGTGGCCTCGTCAACCAGGGTTGGAAGGATTCCTGGGACGCCAACATGCATCGCGACGGCTCGGTGGCGCGCCCCCCGATTGCGCTGGTGGAGGTGCAAGGCTACGTCTACGACGCCAAGTACCGCATGTCGTCGCTGCTGCGCGCCTTTGGCGACACTGTCAATGCCGAGCGCCTGCGCCGCGAAGCCTCCGACCTGGCCAAGCGCCTGGAAAAATCCTTCTGGATGCCGTCGCGCGGCTTCTATGCCATGGCGCTCGACGGCGAAAAGAAACAACTGCAGGTGGTTTCCTCCAACCCCGGCCACCTGCTGTGGAACCGCGCCATCGGCAGGGAGCGCTCGCGCGCCGTCGTCAACCGCTTCATGCGCGACGACCTGTTCTCCGGCTGGGGGCTGCGCACCATGTCGGCCGAAGAGCGCGTCTTCAACCCGCTCAGCTATCATCGCGGCTCCGTCTGGCCGCACGATAATTCCCTCACCGTGCACGGCATGGCGCTCAATGAATTTCGCCATCCCGCCCTGCGCGTCTTCACCACGTTATTCCAGGCCGCGGTCCGCTTCCGCGACTACCGGCTTCCCGAGCTGTTCTGTGGCGTGCAGCGCCGCGAGCACGACGATCCCGTGCATTACCCGGTGTCCTGCTCGCCCCAGGCCTGGGCCTCCGGCGCCTTGTTCCTGATGCTCAATTCCGTGCTCGGCATCCGCCCCAGCGCCCAGCGCAAGGAACTGAATATCGTGAACCCCGAACTTCCGGATTGGCTCGACCACCTCAAGTTACGCAATCTCCGCATCGGCCAGAGCCGCGTCGGGCTCGACTTCTCCCGCCAGGGCACCCGCACCTTCTGCAACGTGGTGGACGTCGAAGGCGAAAAACTTCTGGTCAACGTCGCATTCAAGAAATAGCTTTCGCCATACGCTCTTGCTTTTAGCTCCTATGGCAGGATCCCGGCGCCCGCTAAACCTAGGTCCCCTCGTGACCCCAATTCCCGCGCCCTCGTGTCCCGACGCTAGGTCCCGGCGCCTCGCCGGGACCAGCTGGATACTGTCGAGATTTGCAGGGCAGCGGCCGCCCCCGGCCGCTGCAGCTGAAATGCCGAAAAGTTAAGCAGGCCAAAAGCCAAAAGCCAAAAGCCAAAAGCCACAAGCCAAAAGCCAAAAGCTAAAAGCTAATCAAGCTTTTCCGTCCCTCAGCCGCCCCCCACATCTATTGTTGTGGAATGCAGGAGACATTAAATGGCTGATGTGAAAATCACCATCCGCAAGAACGGCCCTTATCGCGTGGAAGCACCGCCGGGATCCATCGACCTGGTAGATGCTGACGGTAATCCCTACGACATCAGCACCCGGATCAAAGATGGCAAGCTGGCATTTTCGCTCTGCCGCTGCGGCGCCAGCGTCCAGAAGCCGTTCTGCGACGGCACCCATTCCAAGATCGGCTTTCAGGCTGCCGAAGCCGCGGTGAAAGCCGAGGAGCATCCCCAGCCGGTGGTCACCGATCCTCCCGCCAGCAGCCCGGCCAAGGGATGACCGCCTATGCTCGGCGCGCATGCGGATCCCAGCTTATCTTGCAGATGTGAATCGATGCGATGTGGAGTCGAACATGGCCTGAGAAGGTCCGCCGCTGCAGAAAACTTAGTCCGCCGCCGAAGCAAAAAAGTAATGTGCAGGCCCACGGCGCCCTAAGCCGTGGGCTGCGTCTGGAGGAGCCCCTAATCCTTGCCGCGAAGCGGGCGAACTTCAACAAACCCGAAACCGGAAACGTGAAGCTCACCTCACTCCGCGCTCTTCATCTTCAGCTTGCTCTTGTTTTCCTCCAGGAACTCCTTCAGCCGTTCCGACGCTTCCAGCAGCCGCACCCACTGCTCGTAGTACAGAGTGACCGGGAACCGCCCCATGCCGTATACGCTGACCGCACCCTTTTCGCTGACCCGAAATTCCAGCGTGCCGCTCCGCTGCCGCCCCTGCTGCTTCTGCAGTTCCGCGACCTTTGCCTTCAGCTCTTCATATGTCGGTTCCGCCATCGTGTCCTCTCGCGCCCAGATTCTTGCGCTGGCTATCTTACAGGAAACTCATTGGTGGGCGTTACTAGCTATGTGCCTGAGCAGCTCCTAAGCGAGCGCAGAATGTGCACCCATGGGGGCCGTGGGCAGCGGCGCCGATCAAAAGAAAAGCCCGCTTCCGCGGGCGAAGAATCAGCTGAAAGCTGATAGCTGACAGCTTTCTAATGAATCGTCTTCGTCTTGCGCGACATGTAATCCATCAGCAGATACTGTCCCAGCGTGTAGGGCGTGGTGAAATACGCTTTCCCACGGCACATCTCGGTCACCTTCTGCACGAACTGCACCAGCCCGTAGTCGCTGGCTAGCATGAAGGTGTTGATCATCACCCCGGCACGCTTGCACTTGGAGACTTCCTCCAGCGTCTGGCTCACCACCAGCGGGTCCAGGCCAAAGGCGTTCTTGTAGATGCGCCCGTCCTCCATGGTCAGTGCCGAGGGCTTGCCGTCAGTGATCATCACGATCTGCTTCATGTCCTTGCGTTGCCGCGCCAGCAGCCGCTGCGCCAGCCGCAGCCCCTCGCGCGTGTTGGTGTAATACGGCCCCACCTTCACTCGCGCCAGCTGCGACAGCGGCACTTCCTCGGCCGAATCGTGAAACAAAATCAACGACAGCGAATCTCCCGGGTACTGCGTCCGGATCAGGTGCGAGAGCGCCATCGCCACTTTTTTCGCCGGCGTGAAGCGGTCCTCGCCATACAGGATCATGGAGTGCGAGCAGTCCAGCATCAGCACCGTGGCGCACGATGACTGGTATTCGCACTGGTGCACCTGCAGGTCGCTGTACTCCAGGTTCAGCGGCACCTGCGCGCCTTCGCGCTGGATGGCCGACGAGAGCGTTGCCGTGATGTCCAGGTTCAGCGTGTCGCCGAATTCATAGGTCTTGGCGGCGCCGCTGGCCTCCACGCCGGTGGCCAGGTCGCGCGTGTCGTGCCGCCCGAAACTCGATTTTCCCAGCGATCCCAGCAGGTCGCGCAGCGTGCGATAGCCCAGGAAGTCCAGGCTCTTGTCGGTGATCTCGAACTTCGCCTGCGACTGGTTTTGCCCCATCTGTCCGCCCACCGAAGACTGTTTCGACGGGTCCTGCGGCTGATCAATGGAAATGTAGTCTTCCTGCTCCATGCGCTCGATCAATTTTTCGATCAGCTCATCCAGCTTGCCTTCCATCTGCATCTGCTGCAGCTGTTCCTGAAGCTGGTCCATCATGTCGCTGTTCATCAGCGCGTTTTCAATCGCCCGTCGCAGCTCGTCCAGCGTCTGCTCCGGATCGCGCATTTCCATGAAGCCATAGGAATCCTGGAACCCGCTCTGCAGCAGGTAATCCGACAGCGCGCTGAGCAGGTCTTCCATGCTCATCTCGCCCGCCGGATCCGGCACGTATTTGCTATATGTGACCCGCTTCATCTTTGAAGGGGCGCGGCTTCAGCCGCGCCGGGCAAATCCTAAGTTGTGTCATTCCGAGCGGGCTTCAGCCCGCGAGGAATCTGGGTTTTTTCTGTGGCCAAGGACACTAATTAATTAAACGGTCTCCTCGACCGCAACGGGGGTTCTTCTCCCCGCATTCCGCTCGCTTCTGCCCGTCGCGGCTGCTTCTCGCCGGCGGTAAACAAGCGCTCTTCGTTGCGTCCGATGCGTTTGTGCGCGTACAAGCCTTCCAGCAGGAATTCCGCCGCCGAAACCTGCATCTCGGGCGCGTCTTTCGGCTTCACGCCCACCGCGCTCAGCTTCTCCAGCAGTCCCTGGATGGTCTTCACTTCCTCCAGCACTTTCGCCGCCGGCGACCCATCCTGGATCTTGATGTTCCCGCCCAGGTCGAACCACTGCACGATCTGCTGCATGTTGGCGCCGTGGAAGTATTCGTCGTAGGTGTTGGCGATGGCGGTGCGAATCAGCTCCCGCCCCACGCTGTCGGCGCCTTTCACCTCGCCTTCGTACTCCAGCTCCAGCTTGCCGGTAATGGCCGGCATGGCGGCGTAAATGTCCCCGATGCGCGGCACCACCATCTCCTCGCCGTGCAGAATGGCGCGCCGCTCGGCGTTGGAAATCACGTTCTCCATGCAGGTGATCGGCAGCCGCTGGCTGACTCCGCTGCGCTTGTCGATTTTCTTGTCTTCGCGCGCCACGAACGCGATCCGTTCGATCACCTCGCGCACGTACTTCGGCAAGTGCAGCTTGTAGCCGTCGCGCTGCGCCCACGCCTCCTGCGACGTGATCGCGATTCCTTCCTCCACCGTCGCCGGGTAGTGCGTCCGAATCTCCGACCCAATGCGGTCTTTCAGCGGGGTGATGATTTTCCCGCGCGCCGTGTAGTCCTCCGGGTTGGCGCTGAACACCAGCGCCACGTCCAGCGGCAGCCGGATGGGGTAGCCCTTAATTTGCACGTCGCCTTCCTGCATGATGTTGAACAAGCCCACCTGGATTTTTCCCGCCAGGTCGGGCAGTTCGTTGATCGCGAAAATCCCGCGGTTCGCCCGCGGCAGCAGCCCGTAGTGCACCGTCAGCTCGCTCGACAGTTCGTGCCCGCTCTTGGCCGCCTTGATGGGATCGATATCGCCGATCAGGTCCGCGATCGTCACGTCGGGGGTCGCCAGCTTTTCCACGTAGCGCTGCTCCGGCGTCAGCCACGCCACCGGCGCCTTCTCTCCCTGTTCCGCAATCAGTTCGCGGCAACGCCGGCAGATCGGCTGGTAAGGATTGTCGTGGATCTCGCACCCGGCAAGGTAGGGCGTTTGCGAGTCGAGCAGGGAAGTCAGCGCCCGCAGGATCCGGCTCTTGGCCTGCCCGCGCAATCCGAGCAGGATGAAGTTATGCCGCGACAGCACCGCGTTCACGATCTGCGGCACCACCGTGTCGTCGTAGCCCACGATCCCGGGAAACATGGTTTCGCCCTGCCGCAGCCTGGCGATCAGGTTTTCGCGCAGCTCGTCTTTCACGCGGCGGCTGCTCAGGCGTGATGGAGAAAATTGCGAGTTGCGGAGCTCGCCAAGCGTCCGTGGAAGAAGATTCATCGCGATGGGAAGCCTCTCTGGGGGATCACCCTCACCTGCGGCGATTATACGCCCGCTTTATCACACCCCTATGTGATAGCCCAAAACCCGCTCTGGATGCGCCATTCCGCGAATGGCAATTGCCTCATTCCGAGCCCAGCCAGGAATCTGTTTTCCCGATCCCAAAGCCCGAAGCCTGACTCCCGACTCCTGACCGCTGACTCCTGACTCCTGACTCCTACTCCTGCGGCGGCGTTTGCAGCGCCGATGCCGACCGGATTCCTTCCGCGATGGCCGGCAGGATTCCCAGCTCGCGGTAAATCGGCCGCACCTCGCGACGCACCTCCGCCAGGTGCAGCCGAAACCACGCCGCCCCCGCCAGGCAACAGATGCCGCTCATCAACAGGGTTCGCGGTGCGCCAATCCGGGCCGCGATGCTGCCCGCCAGCAGGCTGCCGAACGGTATCATCCCGACGATGGCCATCGTGTAATAGCTCATCACCCGGCCGCGTTTTTCCTCTTCCGCGATGGTCTGCAGGATGGTGTTGCTGGCCGCCATGGTTTGCATCATGCCCATGCCGGTCACCAGCATCAACCCGAGCGACAGCCACAACTGGCGCGACAGCGAGAAGCCCAGCAATCCCGCGCCGAACAGCGCCGCCGATATCGCAACCAGGCGCCCCAGTCCCAGCACGGTCTTGCGCGAGGCGAGGTGCAGCGCGCCGGCCAGCGCGCCCACTCCCGAGGCCGCCATCAGGAAGCCCAGGGTATGCGCCCCGCCGTGTAGCACGCTGCCGGCAAAAATCGGCATCAGCACCATGTACGGCATTCCCACCAGGCTGACCAGCGCCAGCAGCAGCAACAGCGAGCGGATAGCCATCGATCCCGAAACGTACGCCCAGCCTTCTTTCAATTCGTCCAGCAGGTTGGTCCGGGCCCGCTGCGCAGCCTGCGGACGCAGCCGCATCAGCAGCAGGGAAGCGATCACCGCCAGGTAGCTGATGCCGTCGATCAGGAAACAGTAGCCTTCGCCCACCGCCGCGATGATCACGCCCGCCAGCGACGGCCCGATCAGCCGCGCGATGTTCACCATCGACGAGTTCAGCGCGATGGCGTTGCTCAGGTCTTCGCGCTCCTCCACCATCTCCACCACGAAGGCCTGCCGCGCCGGCATGTCGAAGGCGTTGATCAGTCCCTGGAAGGCGCTCAGCCATACGATGTCCCACACCGTGATGCGACCGGCCAGCGCCAGCGCCGCCAGCGCGAACGATTGCAGCATGGCCAGCACCTGTGTGACCACCAGCACACGGTGCCGGTTGAGCCGGTCCACCCAGACCCCGGCAAACGGCGCCAGCAGGAAGGTCGGAATCTGCCCCGCGAATCCCACCACGCCGAGCAGCAGCGCCGAACCGGTCAGCCGGTAGACCAGCCAGCTGGTCGCGATGCGCGTCATCCACGTGCCGATCAGCGACACGCTTTGCCCGCCGAAAAACAAGCGGTAATTGCGGTGGCGCAACGCGCGCAGCGCGAAGCCCCACTTGTGCGCCGAGGCTTCAGGCTTGGGCATGCTGGCTGGGCGTTCGACGTGCGGCGGCATCTACTTCATAAGATGCCGGAAGCAGCGGGTAATATCCTCTGATACGACGTGCCAGTTCTAGGTGCTCGGCACTTTCCCGTCGGGCAACATCGGCATGCTGCGCAGCCGCACTCCGGTCGCCGCAAAGATCGCGTTCCCCACCGCCGGCGCCAGGCCCACGATCGGCGTTTCTCCCGCCCCCGCCGGCGGCAAGTCCTTGCGATCGACGATCACCACCTCGATCTGCGGCACATCGTTCAACCGCGGCAGGCGGTAGGAAGCGAAGTGCGGGTTCAGGATTCTCCCGTTCTCGAACCTCACTGCCTCGAACATCGCGCCGCCGATCGACTGGATCATCGCACCCTCGATCTGGTTTTGCAGTCCGTTCGGATTCACTACCGCGCCGCACTCGAACGCCTCCACCACGCGTACCACGCGCACCGCGCGCGTCTTCGGATCGATGGCCACTTCCGCGCAGCACGCGACGTGCCCGCCCTTCTCGATTCCGCCCGCCACGCCGAATCCGCGCGTCGCCGTCGATTTCTCCCGTCCCCAGCCGAATTTCTCGGCCGCCGCCTGGAATGCCGCCCGCAGCCGCGGGTTGGTCGTGTTCTTCAGACGAAACTCCAGCGGATCCATTCCCACCGCGTGCGCCAGTTCGTCCATGTGGCTCTCGCGCGCGAAGTGGTTGGCCGTTGCCGCCAACCCGCGATAGGAACCCTGCCGCAGCGGCGACTTCACGGGATGAAACTCGATTGCCTGGTTGGCGATCTCATACGGCGTCCCCATCGCCGCCGGACCCGAGTTGTAGTTGTGAAACTCCCAGGCCACGATGGTTCCGTCTTTGCGCGCTCCGCTGCGTACTTCCATCACTCCCGCCGGGCGCAGGTACGCCCAGGTGAATTCCTCTTCCCGCGTCCACGTCAGCTTCACCGGCTTTTGCGCCGCCTTCGCCAACCGCGCTGCTTCCACCGCCGCGTCGCCCGTATGCTTGCCGCCATAGCCCGCGCCGGTGTCGGGCACCATAACGCGCACGTTATCAGTCGGAATCCGAAACGCCTCCGCCAGCTCATCCCGCACCGCAAAGGGACGCTGCGTGCCGGTCCACACCGTCAGCTTGTCACCCTTCCACTCCGCCACCGCCGCTCGCGTTTCCAGCGGAGCATGCGCGATGTACTCGACGGTGTACCTGGACTCGGCTTTGAATTCCGCCGTCTTCATCGCGTCCCCAACCGAGCCGGCCTGGTGATGAAAGCCGCGCTCCCGCGCGGTGTCGCCGCCGCCTTTGCCTTGGTTGTTCCGCAGGTACTCGAACAAGTTCGCGTTCGAGGGTTGTGGCGGCACGCTCCATTCCGCCTTGATCGCCTTCACCGCCCGCTCCGCGGTCCACGCATCCGGCGCGGCCACGCCGACAAACTCTCCGTCGCGCACCACCTTCACGCCCGCCATCTTCTCGGCCGCCGCCGTATCCAGCGACTTCAGCTTGGCGTTGAAGCCCGCCGGCCGCAGCACTTTGCCATGCATCATGCCGTCCACGTGCAGGTCCGACGTGTACTGGTGCTTGCCGGTGACAAACGCGCGACCATCCACCTTCGGCGCCGGCTTGCCCGCGACTTTCCACTCCGCCGGTGGCGTCAGCGACGGATCGGCGCTCATCACTTTCACGATGTTGCGCCCCTGCGTCAGCTCGCCATAGGTGAACGACTGCCTGGTCAGGGGATTGGTCACCTTGCCATCGGCCGCGGCCAGCGATGCCGGCTGCGCCTTCCATTTCTCGGCGGCCATCTCCACCAGCACCTGTCGAGCCTCCATCGCCATCTTGCGCAACTGCGGACCCATGGTCGGGGTGGTGCGGCTGCCGAACGTTCCCGCATCCCACGGCGTCAGCTCGGTATCGCCCATGGTCAGGCTGATCGATTCCATCGGCGCGCGCAGCTCCTCCGCCACCTGCTGCGCCAGCGAGGTGCGGATGTTCTGCCCCATCTCGACTTTGCCGGTGTAGACCGTGACCGCGCCATCCTGCGCGATGTGCAGCCACGCCGCGATCTCCTGCGGCAATTCATGCCCCCGGAATCCGCGTCCCGATTCCTGCGCCGGCATGGCCTTGACCGCGGCGCACACCAACAAGCCGCCGCCCAGGGTCTTCAAGAAGCCGCGACGGTTCACCTCGAACCAGTGCAGCCCCTCTACCTCCTGCTGCGACATTTCCAGCGCCAGTTCCCGATCCATGCTCATCTCACCACCCGCTTCGGAGGCCACTCCCGACTCCTAACCCCAAACTCCTAACCCCTATCCCCTAACTCCTAACTCCTAATCGCGCCTGCCGCACCGCCGCCACGATCCGCGGATACGTTCCACAGCGGCAGATGTTGCTATTCATCGCGCGCACGATCTCCTCGTCGCTGGGAAGGGCATTCGCCTGCAGCAGCCCCACCGCATGCATGATCATCCCCGGCGTGCAATAAGCGCATTGGAAAGCTTCCTGCTCGAGAAACGCCTGCTGTACCGGGTGCAGCCGCCCGTCCTGCTCCAAGCCTTCGATGGTGGTGATTTTCTTGCCTGCGGCCTCGCCGATGCGGGTCCGGCAGGAGCGCACCGGACGCCCGTTCAGCAGCACCGTGCACGCCCCGCATTCGCCTTCGCCGCAGCCATACTTGGTGCCGGTCAGCTGCAGCCGGTTGCGCAGCACCGACAGCAGCGTCTCCTCCGCCGGCGCTTCCACCCGCCGCTCACTTCCATTCACCATCAAGATCAACCTTGCCATCGCGACCTCCGAATCCTGTGCCCTCACCTGTGGCAGCATTCTTCATGCTGAATTCTTAAGTTCCTAGAGCGTGTTTCATCCCCCCGCGGCTAAAGCCGCATCAGTTGCGGCCCAGAGCGGCGCGGCTGAAGCCGCGCCCTTTCAAAGAACTGTTGGAACTATGGACAGACTCGAGTGCGCTTTATGAAACCAGCTCTAGTTCCTTCCCACCACCACCAGCTCAAAGCTTCCCGGCTCCATCGTGGGACGCTGTCCGGGCGCTGCTGGTGGCTTCAGCTTCGCCGCGGGGATAAAAAGCTGGTGCGTTTTATCATCCAGCGCGATCGTACGCCCGCTCACCTGGGTTGGAACCGTTTGCACGGCCTGGAAGTTTCCCGGCGACGTCTCCCCCACCACGGTCACCGTGCCGTCGCGACCGTTCGCGGCAAACGCCAAGCCGCTGGACTCATCGAACGCCGTGCCATCGCAGCCGGCGCCAATCGGCACCGATGCCAGCACCTTCCCGCTCTTGGCATCCACCACTGCCATAACCTTGTTGCCCGAGCATCCCGCGAACAGGCGGCCCTTCTTGCGATCGATCGCCAGCCCGGTCGGCTCCTCGCAGGGCGACATCGTCCATTCGCTGGTCACTTTCATGGCCTTGGCATCGATCGCCGCCAGTGTTCCCTTGTCTTCGATGTTCACGAACACTCGCCCATGGCCGTCGTAAGCGGCGAATTCCGGCTTGCCCGACAATGGAATCGTGGCCAGCACCTTTAGCGACTTTGCGTCCACCACCGTCGCGTTCTTGCTGCGCCCGTTGAAGGCAAACACTCGCTTGGTCCCCGGCTCATACAGGATGGCATCCGGATTCTCGCCCGCCTCCACCCTGGCCTTCGCCTTCAAGGTCTTCAAATCCACCACCACCACCTGATTTGCCCTTCCTGCGCTGACGAATCCCTCGTTCAGTTTCGGCGCCAGGGCGATTCCGTGCACCCCCGGCGTGTCCGGGATCTCGCCTGTCGGCTTGCCGGAGTCCGCGTCCACCACCATCATATGCGTCGCACGCGACAGGTAAACGCGGCGCGCCGCGCTGTCCACCGCAACATAGTCCCAGCCTCCCTCACCCCCGAGCGCGATGTGCTTCAGCGCCTTGTACTGCGGGGCCTCCGCCGGCCATGCCGGCAGCGCCAGCCCACACAATACCAGCGTCACAAGCGTAATCAGACGCGACATTGACCACCTCCGGTCGAACAGCATACTCGACCCCCCGTGCTAAGAGCTAAGGGCTAAGAGCTAAAAGCCACGAGCGACGCCGCTTTCCAGGTAACTGCTGGACCGGTTTTCTCATCTCACTGTTCACGCCGTCGGTCTCTGGCCTAGAGAGCCGTTATGCATGCCTCCAATCGTTTTTCACGCCGGCACCGCATCCCCTTCCGGTTTTCCCTGTCTTCGATCGCAGCGCTGATCGTGCTGTTGTCGGCTGTCGTTCCGGCGGCGGCGCAGGAGAATGCTGACGTTCACATCACCCCGCGGATTTCAGCGAACGCTCAACCCGCCAATGTTCCCGGCGATCCGGCCTTGAAGACCCACACCAAGCCCTTGCGCTCCGAGGTCGACCTCATCCTGGTGCCGGTCACGGTCACCGATCCCATGGACCGCCTGGTCACCGGCCTCGAGAAGGACAACTTCCAGGTCTTCGAAGGCAAGCAGAGGCAGCAGATCCGCCATCTCTCCGCCGAGGACGCTCCCGTCTCAGTCGGCATCCTCATCGATATGAGCGGCAGCATGAGCAACAAGTTCGACAAGGCCAAAGAAGCGGTGGTGCAGTTCATGGAAACCGCCAATCCCGACGACGAGTTTTTTGTCATCGGCTTCTCGGAAAAGCCGCTGCTGCTCTCCGGCTTCACCGATTCCGTCGGCGACATCCAGAGCAAGCTCGTCCTCACCGCCCCCAAGGGCATGACCTCGCTGCTCGACGCCATTTACATGGGAATGCATCAGATGCGCCACGCCCGCCATGAGCGCAAGGCGCTGCTCATCATCTCCGACGGCGGCGACAACCACAGCCGCTATAGCGAAAGCGAAATCAAGTCCGCCATCAAGGAAGCCGACGTCCAGATCTTCGCCATCGGCATCTTCGACCAGGTGCCGCGCACCCAGGAAGAGCGCTTCGGTCCCTCTCTGCTCTCAGAGATGACCGACGTCACCGGCGGGCGCACCTTCACCCTCGATAATCCCAACGATCTTCCCGACGTGGCCGCCAAGATCGGCATCCAGCTGCGCAACCAGTACGTCCTCGCCTATAAACCGGTGAAGAAACCCAAGGACGGCAAGTGGCACAAGATTCGCGTCAAGCTGCTGCCGCCCCACGGATTGCCGTCACTCAGCGTCCACGCCAAACAGGGCTACTACGCGGCGGAGGAGTAGGGAGGAGCCTCAGCTCTCCGCTCTCAGGTGTCAGCTCTCAGCTTTCAGCTCTCAGCTCTCAGCTTTCAGCTTTCAGCTTTCAGCTTTCAACTCGGACGGCCGGCGTCATTCCGAACTTCCCCGGCGTGTCATTCCGAACGCAGTCCCCCTGAGGCGTCATTCCGAGCACTCCCGGCGCGTGTCATTCCGAACGCAGTCCCTTTGAGCGTCATTCCGAGCACTCCCCGGCGCGTGTCATTCCGAACGCAGTCCCTTTGAGCGTCATTCCGAGCACTCCCCGGCGCGCGTCGTTCCGAACGCAGTCCCCCTGAGGCGTCATTCCGAGCGCAGCGAGGAATCTGCTGGCCTGACCACTCAAAGCCGCGCCGCAAACCGAAAACCGCGAACCGACAACCGACAACCGAAAACCGAAAAACCGAAAGCTGATAGCTGACAGCTGACAGCTTTCTTTACAAACCTTTACCCCTCCGCTCGCGACTTTTCCCGCCTCCGCGCGTCTAATTAACTAAACGGTTAGTTAAGGAGTGAGGAGAAAGCCTATGCATCCCACATCGAAATTTGCCGCCTGGTTGCTGGCCGCCACCATGGCCCTGGGCGGGCTTGCCCTGGCCGACACCGGCCGCGACCTCGAAATCCAGTCCCGGCTGGCGGCGCAGTTCGAAAAGAAATCCGAGTTCAAGGACGTCAGCGCCACCGCGCAGAACGGCGTGGTCACCCTGGCCGGCACCGTCGATTCCTACAAGCACAAGCTCGATGCCGAAAACAAAGCTCGCAAGCAGGACCACGTCACCGCCGTGCGCGACCTGGTCACCGTTGCCGGACCCCAGATTTCCGACGCCGCGCTGCGGCAGAAGCTGGAAAAGAAGCTGGCTTATGATCGCGTCGGTTACGGCAACGTCTGGAACGTGCTCACCGTCGGCGTCAACAATGGCGTGGTCACCCTGGGTGGCGAAGTCCGCAACCCGGTCGACCGCTCATCGGCCATCGCCGAGGTGGTCAATACTCCCGGGGTCAAGCGCGTGGTGGAGAACATCAAGGTTGCTCCCACCTCGTTCTTTGACGACAACCTCCGCCTCCGCGTGGCGCGGGCCATCTACCGCGATCCCGCACTCAGCCGTTACGGCATGGACCCGCAGGCGCCCATCCGCATCGTGGTCAACAACGGTCACGTCGCGCTCTACGGTGTGGTGATGAACAATATGGACCGCAACATCGCCGGCATCCGCGCCAACGAGGTGGCGGGAGTGTTCTCGGTGGAGAATCACCTGCTGACGGAAAAAAGCCTCAGCCGGTAACCCTCGACGATGTAGCTCAGTGCGGGTGCCCCGGTCTGCCCAGGTTTTGGGCAGGCCGGGGATTTTTTTCGACTCGCCCCAAAATTCTTGTCAAGCCCCAAACCCGAAGTAGGCCCCGGCGCCCTCGCCGGGGCCACATTTTCTATGCACGAAATCACCGCTGCGGCAGCCGCCCCGGCTGCCGCAACAAAAATGCGGACAATGTGGCACAAGCGCCCTCGCGTGTGCTTCGATCAGCCCCGCAAAATTTGAGGGAATTTAGGTCGCGGTAGGCCCCGGCGTCCAAGGTGAAGCATTAGTCCCACTCGACCAAGGGAAATAAATCAAACGGAGGGTAGCTGCCGGGTCAGATGACCCTAGGTCCTAACGCCGAGCTCTTACCATGCCGCTAGACCATTACCGGCGTGGCGGAGGCGATTTCGGCCAGGATGCGGCGGGTGGCGGCGGCCGGATCCTGAGCTGCGGTAATTGGTCGTCCTACGACGATATGGCTGGCGCCGGCGGCGATGGCCTCAGAGGGCGTAACCACCCGCTCCTGGTCGGACTTGGCCTCTCCGGCGGGGCGGATGCCAGGGGTGACGACCGCAAATCCGGAACCCAGCTCGCGGCGCAGCTCGCGGGCCTCGCGGGCGGAGGTTACGACCCCTCCACAGCCGGCGGTACGGGCCAGGGAAGCGAGCCGGAGGGCCTGATCGATCACCCGGCCGGAGACGCCGATTTCCTGCAGGTCTTCGTCGTTCAGGCTGGTCAGGACGGTAACCGCCAGGATTAGCGGGCGTGTGGCGCGGGTCTCCGACCCGCGATCCTGCGTCGAAGACTCGGGCCAGACCTCCGCAGCGGCCTCTACGGCGGCTTTGAGCATCTTGAAGCCCCCAGAGGCGTGCACGGTCAGGAAGCGGACGCCAAGCTCGGCGGCCTGGCGGACGGCCCCGGCAACCGTATTGGGGATGTCATGGTATTTGAGGTCGAGAAAAACGTCGCGGCCGGAGGCCACCAGGTCGCGGACGACTTGGGGTCCTTCGGCCGTGAAAAGCTGTTTTCCGACCTTGTAGATCTGGGCCGAGTCGCCGATCGCTGCCACGATTCTACGTGCCTCGGGGGCATTGGGAACATCAAGGGCAACGATCAGGCGCTCACGGGCTTCAGGCATGTCCGCAGTTTAAGCCCAAAAGGAGCCGTTTTATGGCAAAAAGGCGTCGTTTTGGGCGGTTTCCGGCTCGATCTCCACGAGATCCAGCCGGACCGGCTCAATGCCGGCTCCGCTCATGCCGATCGATCGAGCCGCCCCGTAGGACAGGTCGATGATGCGGGATTTTGGCATCGGACCGCGGTCGTTGACCCGCACCACGACGGATTCGCCGTTAGCCAGGTTCGTCACCCGGACAATGGTGCCCAGGGGCAGATGCCGGTGAGCCGCCGTGAACTGGTACATATTGTACGGTTCACCGCTGGCGGTTGGCTTGCCTTGGAAGTATCGTCCATACCAGGAAGCGGTACCGACCTGGTAGGCCTTCCGCGACTTCAGCCGGGGTCTGGAGGTAATGCTCTGAACGTACTCTTCGGGGTGCGTCTTGTGCCGGGGTGCCGCCTCCAGGCCGGTGACCAGAACAATGGCCACCAGGATGTAAGACAGTACTCGTCGCATTGTCACCTCGCGCGTTCTATAGTCGTCCCTCCCCCGAGAAACGATTCGTAAAGGCTACCAGCTCAGGGGCAGAAGTCAACCTGACCTGTGGGCCAGCGACCTCAGGGTTTCAAGTACAGGGCGAAGTGGCGGCGAAGACGAGTGGCGGCGGCAGACGGAATCCGGGGAGGGTAACTAACAGGATTCCCCCTGCTATTAAGGACTTAGAAGCGCGGTTTTGCGGTCAAGTTGGCTGCTCAAGGCAGCTTTTGCGCGAGTTTCAAAATGAAACAGAGTACAAATTATTAGCAATAAGTACCTTCGTGTAGACTCCAGCCATGCCAGAAACTAGGCCGATCGTGCTCAGCATCGCCGGATACGACCCCTCGTCCGGGGCGGGCATAACCGCCGATATCAAGACCATAGCCGCCCATGGGTGCTTCGGCATGACCTGCATCACGGCGCTGACCGTGCAGACCACCCAGGGAGTGAGACGGGTGGAGCTGGTTTCGGCGAAGCTGGTGGCGGAAACCCTGGAGGAACTGGCGTTTGACGTGGCCCTGGGGGCGGTCAGGATCGGAATGCTGGGCTCAGGCGAGGTGGCCGAGGCGGTGGCGGCATTCCTGGAGCGGTCGGCGCCGCCAAATGTCGTACTGGATCCGGTTTTGAAGGCTTCCTCGGGGGCCGAGTTGCTGGACAAGCAAGGGACCGAGGTCGTAAAGACCAGGCTGCTCAGACTGGCGGACGTAGTGACCCCCAATAGCGAAGAGGCGGCGGCGCTGACCGGGGTCAAGGTCCAGAGCCTGTACGGGATGAAAAAAGCTGCAGCAAAACTGCATGAAATGGGCGCCAGGGCCGTGGTCGTGACCGGCGGCCACCTCAAGGAGCCGGTGGACCTGCTGAGCGTCGGGCGAAAGCAGACCGAGATTGCGGGGAAGAAGATAGAGTCCAACTCGACCCACGGCACAGGTTGCGCCTTTGCCACCGCGCTGGCTTGCAATCTGGCGCGCGGATTCGATTTGAAGGACTCGGTTCAATCCGCCGGACAGTACGTGCGCCGGGCTATTGCGCGGGCATATCCGGTGGGAAAAGGCACCGGGCCGATCAATCATTTGTATGGAATGCGGGAAGCCTAAATTATAGGAGTCAGTAGTCAGTAGTCAGGAGTCAGCGGCTGCAACTTCGGCGCGCGGCTTGGATCTGAAGGACTCCATAGAATCGGCCGGAAAGTGAAGGGCCCATTAGTACGGAATGCGGGAATCTAACGCAAGGAGTCAGGAGTCAGCGAAAATCGTCTCTGCTGACTCCTGACTCCTGACTCCTGACTACTGACTCTACATCTGCGGCGGGCGGTTGGAGGGTTGCTGCACCGCCGGAGGCTGCTGGTTGTCAGGCAGCGGCTGCATGACGTTGCCGGGGTTCACGGCCGGCGGAAGCGGTTCCGTGCTGCCGGGTAACGGTCCGAGTGACGGATCGGGTTTGCGGCGGACCGGCGGCGCGGGTTGGGTAGACGGCTGTGCCGCAACCGGCTGGCTGGCCGCGGGTTGCGACTCCTCGGGAGCACGATACTCGTCGTGAGTCGCGATCGGTTCGGAGGGCAGCGGCGGCGGGGCGTGGTCCGGCTCGACGATCGGGGTACCGCTGCGAGTCTTCAGCAGGACCGGTCCGCCCTCGCGCATGCGGGCCAGGCGCTCCTGTTCCATGCGGGCGGCAATCTGGTTGTCGCCGAATTCCGCGACTTGGCCGATGGGGTGGCCTTCCACGTCGCGACGGGTGGCAACACTGACCCGGGCCGAGCGGCCACGGGACTCGGCTGCCTTGTTGTAGTAGAAGTCGGCGGTCTCGCGGTCGCCGTCCATCTCCGACAGAAAACCCATATTGTTCAGAGTGAAAGAATTGTCGGGCGCCAGGCGGTAAGCCTCCTGGAAATACTTGCGCGCGGCGGCGTGCTCGTTGCGATTCATGGCCGAGACGCCTTCCAGGTTGAGGCGGGCGACGCGGCTATTCACGTCTTCCGAGCGCTCCATCAGGCGCTGCAGCTTGTGGGCGTTCTCGGAGGCGATCCGGCTGATGCCTTTGCCGCGCCAGTCTTTGTTGGCGGTGACCACGATGGGGTCGTCGGAATTGAGGTTGGCGGCCTTGCTGTAGAAGGTGAATGCCTGCTCGAGCTCGCCTTGTTTCTCCTTGGCGTAGCCGAGATTATTCAGGGTAAAAGGACTGCGCGGGTTGAGCGCCAGGGCCTTTTGCAACAGCAAGTCGGCCTCGGGCGCGCGGTCTTTCATCAGCAAGCCCAATGCCTGGACATTGTAGCGATTGACCAGCATTTTCTTGTCGTCGGCCTTGCCGGCGACTTCCTTCAGCGACTTGCCTTTGAAATCCGCTTCCGTGGAACGCTCGATGGTAGCGTCAGAGGGATTCTCAGCCGCCAGCTCGTAGAAACGCTGCGCCCGGTCGACGTCGCCCTGCAGTTCGGCAATGTAACCCAGGTTGTTGAGGGTGAAGGGATCGTCGGGATCGAGCAGGTAGGCCCGGTACAACAGCTTGCGGGCCTCGTCATAACGGTGGCGTTGGATGGCGCGCACGCCCTCCTGGTTGAGCTTCTGCACCGCGGTCGGCTTGCTGCGCTTGGGCAAAGTGATTCTCAGATCGCCGGCGTGGCAAACGAGCGGAAGCAGAAGGACCGCGAGAAAGAGCGCCAGCAGGAGAGGGCCGCGTTGTGTAGAAGGCCTCATAACCAGGGATCGACCTCCGGGAATCTGGGAAGCAACAGTCATGCCACAGTTGGGCAGCCGCTTTCCTCTTGATTGGATGGGAATACTGGTTACGCGTTTGCCAGCGCAGCAAACGTTAAGTGCTCTTTTTGGACATGGGCGTGCTAACTCGGTTGAGCGCGGTGGCATCCAAAACTGCTGGTGGCCCGGTTCTCGGTTGTCGGTGATCGGTTGGGTACCGAGCCGCCGGCGTTCGCCGCCTTTGAGCTTTCCCATCGCTGCCGCGATGGACTAACGAATTCCGCCCGGTGCGCGGGCTGGAGTTGGGGTAAATGAGGATGAAACGAATCTCCCTGGTATTCACAGTAGCGGCAATGGTTGTCTTTTTCTGGTTGACGGCCACGGCGCAAACGGCGAACGCGCCGGTTCCCAGTGCACCCTCGCAAGCGGTCTCGGCAAACGTGGGCGGGACAAAGACGGCGCAAGCGAGCTCCGCGGCGGAGAAATCGCAATCCAAGGCGCAGCCGCCAGCGACGGAAGCGGCTGACCCCAATGATCCGCTGTTCGGAGTGCCGCCACTGCCGGAAGGCAAGGTGTCGCTGGTGGGCGGGACGGTGCAGAAGATGGATCGGCTGCGCAACCGGATCACGGTGAGGACCTTCGGCAATCCCAGTAAGAAAATGAAATTCGCCTTCGACGAGCGCACTCATATTTATCGCGACGGCGTGGAGACAACCGAGCGCGGCATCCGCCAGGGCGATCGGGTGTATGTCGATTCCATGCTGGATGGGCCGCGGCTGTTCGCGCGCAATGTCCACGTGGTGACCAGCCTGCGTCCCAGCGACGCGCAGGGGCAGATCATCTCCTACGACGCGGGCAGCGGGCGGATGACAATGCGCGACGAGCTTTCCTCGACGACGGTGAATTTTCGCGTGGGCAAGGATACCGTCGTGAAGGGCGGCGGCGGACAGGGCGCAATGGAGCTGGTGCCGGGGTCGCTGGTCAAGGTGCGCTTCTCGCTGGACAAGAGGAATCTCGATGTGGCGCGCGAAGTGGAACTGCTGGCCGTCCCGGGAAACACCGTGACCTTTGCCGGCATAGTTCGCTACCTGGACATGAGCCGGGGAACGATCGCGGTGGAGAACGCCACCGACAACAAGACCTACGATTTACAGTTCGAGCGCGGCGTGGTGCCGAACGATGTGCGGGTGGGATCGGACGTGCGGGTGGCGGCGGAGTTCGTCGGAAAGGGCTACAGGGTGCGCACGGTGACGGTGAGCCAGGCGCGGGAATAAGGCAGGCTCAAGGCGCTAGGCACAAGGCCCAAGTCGCGAATCGGAATGCCTGTCGGCGGCGCGGATTGGGTCGACGAAGAAGTGGTCCTTCGACTCGGCATCGCGGCGATGCCTCGCTCAGGATGACAGGGCCCTTCAGATCAAGAATGGAATTGAGTCGCGGGCGGGGCGCCCGCGACTTCTGCATTTTGGGGCGAGCGAGTGCAGCCCCGGCGAGGGCGCCGGGGCCTACCAATGTGTAAATTCACTGATAGCTGAGAGCTGATAGCTGATAGCTGATAGCGGCTACGAGCTGGCTTTCTTCAGCAGGATGCCGGCCAGGAAGGCGGCGGCCGCAGCCAGCAGCCACTCGATGCGCCAAACCTGGACCGCCTGCCAATCCAGCAGAGTGGAGGCGCTAAACATGAACCCGGTGACGATGGCGGCGATGGTGCATCCGATGCCGGCGATGAAAGCGATCAGCGACCCGATGGAGAGGCCCAGGGCTTCGCGAATGCGGGTGAAATCCAGAATTTCGGCCCAGCTGCTGTTGCCGATGCCGACCAGCGGTTCGCGTTCGCCGCCGCACACGTGGCAAAACCGGGAGCCCATGACGAACTCGGTGCCGCACTGCTCACAGGTCAGTTGGCCGCGTTTGCCGATGGGCGCTTCCGCGACGCGCGCGGGCGGAGCCGGCGGACGCCAATATTCCTGCTGAACGTTGTGTGCCGCGTCAGACATTGCAGCCTCCATCCCCATCCTGTTATAGGGCAAGTAACTCACCAAAGTGGAGCTGCGGCAACATCTTGTTTATCAATTAGTTATGGTGGCCGGTGCGGCGGGTTGCGGTGGCGTCGTTTGCAGAATTTACGCGGAAACCGTAAAAAGCAGCCGCCACGGCAACTGCAGCTCACAACTCAGACCCGCGCGCGTGGCATGCGGATGACCTTCGGGTTCGGCGTGCTGCGATGCCAGAAGCGGAGCAGCACCAGGTCGGAGGCCTGGAGGATGAGATTGTCGGGCCGCTCGGAGCCGTCGTTAAAGATGTGCTCGTCGAGAATAATGTGCAACCGGGTCAGGGATACGCCGAGGATGAGCGCGGCTTCGGCCTCGGTATAGTACTGCTTGAAGGGCTTGTCTGCGTTCTGCATCGTGGTTGGTTGGCCTCTTGAGCAAAACGTTTGTACCTGCTTCAGGCAGGGTGCGGCCATCAGGTAAACTGCGCAAAGGCCATAGTTATGAGACCTTATTGCCGCTCCGGCGGCACCGGTTATATCGCGGGCAAGCTACTCAAGATCGTTATTGTTGGGTTGGTTACGACCGGGATGGCGCTGTGCGCGCTGAGGGAAACTCCGCCCCCTGGTTCACCCAAACCAGGTGAGGCAGTCGCCGGCGCCCAGGGGATCGCCAAGCTGAAGTTCCGGCCGGATGACGCCAACACCCGCAGCGGCTTCGAGCACCTCTATAACCTGGAGTATGACCAGGCGGTGCGCGAGTTCGAGTTGGCGTTGAAGGCGCACCCCGACGATCCCTCGGCCACCAATCACCTGCTGTCGGGCGTGCTGTTCCGCGAACTGTACCGCGTCGGCGCGCTGGATACGGAGCTGTATGCCAAGAACAGCTTTCTCACCAGTAAGCAATTTCCGGTGGACCCGAAGATCCAGTCGCAAATCAAGGGCCTGATCGAACGCGCCTTCCAACTGGAGGAAGCGCGGCTAAAGGCGAACCCCAATGACGTGGACGCGCTCTACGCGCGCGGCGTGACGCGGGCGACCAAGTCGCTGTACATCGGGCTGGTGGAGAAGGCGTGGTTCTCGGCGCTGCGCAACGCGGTGGGAGCGCGGCGCGATCATGAACACGTGCTGGAGCTGGATCCGAACTACGTCGACGCCAAAATGGTGGTGGGGATCCACAATTACGTGGTCGGCAGCATCAATTTTGCCATGAAGATGGCGGCTTCCATCGTGGGGCTGAGTGGCAGCAAGAGCAAGGGTATTGAATACCTGTACGCGGCGGGGCGAGGCGGCGGGGAAACGTCGGTGGATGCGCGCATCGCGCTCTCGTTATTTTTGCGGCGCGAGCAGAGGTATCCGGAGGCGCTGAAGCTGGTCGGGGACCTGCAGTCGCAGTTCCCGCGGAATTTCCTGTTTCGCCTGGAGAACGCCAACCTGCTGAATGCGGCCGGACATGGCGCGGAGGCGGTGGCGGCGTATCGCAAGCTGCTGGACGACAGCAAGGCGGGAATGTTTGCCGAGTCGCGCATGGAGATGGCCTATTACGGCATGGGCGATGCGTTGCGCGGACAACATGACTTCCAGCACGCGGCCGAGGCGTACGACGCGGTACAGCAGTTCAAGGCGGCCGACCCGGACCTGCGGCAACGCGCCGAGCTGGCGGCGGGCGAGATGTACGACCTGCTGCACAACCGGGAGCAGGCGGTGCAGCGCTACCAGGCGGCGATCGCGGGCGGGTCGGAACGGGCGGAGCTGGCGAAGAAGCGGATCAAGCAGCCCTACCGGGAGTAGGCACAAGGCACAAGGGATCAGGGATCAAGGCCTAGTCTTATGGCCTTAAGCGCGGAACATTTCTTCTCCTGGCGGCGTATCTTTTGACACGAGAGACCTGGAGGAGGCCTATGTACTGTAACTATTGCGGCAAGGTGATCCAGGATGATGCCAACGTCTGCGCTTACTGCGGCAAGCAGGTGGCGGCGGTATGCGTGAGGCGGCGGCTGACCCGGCCGAAATCCGGACGAAAGATCGCGGGAGTGTGCGCCGGTTTCGCTGATTATTTCGACCTGGACGTCACGCTGGTGCGGTTGATCTGGATCGTCGGAGGCATTGTGATGTTCCCGCTGTGGGAGATCGCGTACATCGTGGCCTGGATTGTGGTGCCGGACGAGCCCGAGGTGGTGGCGATCGTGCCGGCGGGCACACCGGTGAGCGCGCAGCACGGCTGAGGGAATTGCCGAATTGCGGAATCGGGTAATCGGGTAATCGATAACTCCGTTGTATCCTCACCGTCGATGAAAGTAAGAAGCTCCGATATTGAAATTTCCTACCAGGTGATGGGCCACGGCCCGGACGTGGTCCTGCTGCATCCCTTTCCCGCGCATCACGGAGTGTGGACGCCGGCGGCGGTGCTGCTGGAGTCGCGCTATCGTCTGATCGTCCCTGATCTGCGCGGGCATGGCGAATCGGGCGCCGGCGAAGGTCCGGCGACGATGGAGAAGCACGTGGCCGACATCGCGCGGGTGATGGATGAGGCGGGCGTCGGGAAAGCGGTGATGGCCGGGGAGTCGATCGGCGGGTACATCCTGTTCGAGTTCTGGCGGCGCCTGCGGGAGCGCGTCTCGGGGCTGATTTTATGCAACACGAAAGCCGGCGCCGACAACGATGAAGCCCGTGCCAACCGGTTGAAATCGGCCGAGGAGGTGGAAAAGCGCGGGGTGGAGTGGTTCCTGGAGAATATGATTCCCAAGCTGTTGGGCCAGACCACGCGCACCAACCGCCCCGACCTGGTGGAAACCGCGCGGACGATGATGATGAAGATGTCGCCGGCGGGAATCGCGGCGGTGCAGCGCGGCATGGCGGCGCGTCCGGATTCGGTGGCGACCCTGGCGACAATTGATGTGCCTACCCTGCTGATCACCGGAGAAGAGGATGTGCTGACTGGGGTGCAGGAGGCCGAACTGATGCAGCGCAACATCCGCGGCAGCGTCATGAGGGTGATCGCGAAAGCCGGGCATTACGCCGTGTTCGAGCGGCACGAGGAGGGCGCGCGCCTGATGCGGCAATTCCTGGATTCGCAGGCCAGGAAGTGAACCAATTTGCGAATTGAAGAATTTACGAATTGAAGAATTTGCGGCCGGAAGGAGCACGGATTGCCGGCATAAAATCCAAGACAGGAATTCAATTCGTAAATTTGTAAATCGCGAAATTCGCCAATGTTAGAATTCTCGCATCATGGTGGAAGCCTTCTTAGTACCGGAAAAAACCACGGTCGCCGCCAAGGGCGACGGGGCGGGAGTCGATATCAGCGCGGCGCAGAGTCGCGTCTTCCTGCTGACCTTGAACATCAGCAACGTGATTGAGCAGGAGTCGCTCGACGTCAGTATTTTCGGCTCCGCCGACGGCGCCGCCTGGGACGCCAAGGCGTTGGGCGCGTTCCCGCAAAAATTTTATCGCGGGCAGCATCCTCTGCTGCTCGACCTGACGCAACTGCCGCAAGTCAAATTCCTGCGCGCGCATTGGGAGGTGAACCGCTGGGGCCGCGGCGTGGAGACCCCGATGTTCGAATTCGCCGTCGCGGTGAAAGAGGTTCCGGCCAGTGTGTTGCAGGAAACGGCGAAAGCGAAATCCTGAAGCCAGGAGCGGCCACGCGCGATTGACCGCGCGCCGAGTTCACGATCAACACAGAGACACAGAGGCACAGAGAACGAACTTTTGCGCTCTGTGTCTCGGGGTTGGATAGCGCGGGCCAGGGCGCCCGCGCCACATCAATTTGCGGTCGCGTTGACGGGCAGCCCCGGCGAAGCGCCGGGGCCTACCTCCGGGGTTTGACTATTTTTCTTTGGCCATAAACGCGCGCACCTGGTTCAAGGTTTCGCGCGCATGGGCGGAATCGGCGCCCGCCGGCTCGGTGCCCAGGAATTGTTCCAGTTCGGCCACCGCCTGGTTGTAATCCTTCATGCCCAGCAAGGCATGGGCCCGCACCAGGTGAATGGCGGGATAATTCACCGGCGCCAGCTCCGCCGCCTTGTTTGCCTGGCGGAAAGCGGCCGCGAACTGTCCCTTGCCCAGCAGCGCCTTGGAAAATTCGAAGTGGGCTTGCCAGGAAGCCGGCGAGAGAGAAACACCGCGCTGCAGCACGCGCAGGGAATCGTCAAAGCGGTTCACCAGGTTGTAAGCGGCGCCGAGAGCGACATAGGCCATGCCGTAGGAGTAGTCGTCTTTTATGGCCTGCTCCAGATCGGCGCAGGCGGCGTCGACGTGGTTGTCCTGCAGGTTGAGAATGCCGCGCAGAGTCAGGGCCTGGGCATACTGGGGAAACACCTGCAATGCCTTGGCAACCGCTTCCCGCGCCTGCGGAAGTTTTTGCTTGTGCATGGCCTCTTCCGCCTTGGCAAACAGCTTTCGGGCCTTGTCGGGGACGTGGAGTTGCGCCACCGAAACGGTGGCATTGCCGCTGCCGGAATTCGCATCGGCGTCGGTGGCCAGGATGAGCTGGACACCGATGTTGGGCTGACGGAGATCGACCCGCTGCCGCGCCTCGTTGACACCCAGCACAGCGACCAGATCGTAGCTTCCCGGCGGAACGTTGTTGAACTCGAAGCTCCCGTTGGGCAGGGTGTACCCTGAGGCGACCGGCTGACCGGTGCTCATGGTGCGCAGTTCGACGCGGGCATTCCGCACCGGCTGGCCGGCCGTGGTTCGGACCGAACCCGCCAGGTTGTTCATGGTTTGGCCGAAGCCGTTATGTCCGGCATTGGGCATGGAGAAGGGGTTATTCATTTGCCCGGAAGCCAGGACGGCGGTGGTCGCGAGCAACAACGAGAGGTAAAGGACCCGAGACTTCATGGATAGTTCAACCCGAACTTGTTATCGAGGGCATTCCGGGCTGGGAAGCAGGGGGCTCGCCAAGCTCAGATCGCGCTCGGCACGGCTTAGTACTGCCGTGCTAATGATGTTGGACAGAAAAGATGGTCAACCGCGTTGCCAAGGAGAGTGCGCCGTGGTGCGCCGAAATTTTCATAAGCAGAGGCAACTCGCGTGAGCACTGGTTCGACAGGAAAAACGATGGAAAACCAGGAACCCGTAGTTGTGCGTCCGGCGCGCAACCTGCGCGGCAGCGTGGCGCCGCCGGGCGACAAGTCGATTTCCCACCGCTACGCCATGCTGGGAGCGATTGCCCAAGGGCGAACCCGTCTGATGAATTTTTCCTCGGGCGCCGATTGCGCCAGCACCCTGGCCTGCATGGCGGCGCTGGGCGCCGGCATCGAGCGCGGCGCCGAGGGCGCGGTGGAAATCAGCGGCGGGGTGCTTCGTCAATCCGCGCAGGCGCTGGACTGCGGAAATTCGGGCTCGACCATGCGCATGCTCTCCGGCATCCTGGCCGGGCAAGAGTTCGCCAGCGAGTTGGTGGGCGACGACTCGCTGTCGCGGCGCCCGATGCGCCGCGTCATCGAACCGCTGGAACGGATGGGAGCGCGCATTGAATCGCACGACGGTTGTTCGCCGCTGCGGATTCACGGCGGCGGCCTGCACGCCATCGAATACCACGTGCCGGTGGCCAGCGCGCAGGTGAAGTCGGCGGTATTGCTGGCGGGACTGTTCGCCGAGGGCGAAACCTGGGTGCAGGAGCCGGCGGCGACGCGCGATCATACCGAGGTGGCGCTGCAGGCCTTCGGCGCCCGGTTGCAGAGGGCGGAGGACCGGGCGGGAATTCGCGGCGGACAACGGCTGTCGGGAATCGAGGCGCAGGTTCCGGGCGATCTATCGTCGGCCGCGTTTTTCCTGTGCGCCGCGTCGCTGTTTCCGGAGTCGGACCTGACGGTGGAACGCGTGCTGCTGAACCCGACGCGGACCGCAATCATTGACCTGCTCAATCTGCTGGGCCTGCGGACCCTGTTGCTGGACGCCGAAGACCGACACGGCGAATTGACGGGCACCATTCGGGCGCTGGGCGGCAAGCTGCGAGGCGCCATCATCGACGGCGCGGACACGGCATCGCTGATTGACGAGTTGCCGGTGCTGGCGGCGATTGGCCCCTACACCGAGGACGGAATCGAGATCCGCGATGCGCGCGAGTTGCGGGTGAAGGAAAGTGACCGCATCGCCGCCGTTGCCTCAAATCTGCGCGCCATGGGCGCGCGGGTGGAGGAGCGCGAAGACGGACTGCTGGTGCCCGGCGGCCAAAAGCTGCACGGCGCGAAAGTGGATTCTCACGGCGACCATCGCATCGCCATGGCGTTTGCCGTCGCCGCCTTGCGGGCCGAGGGCGAGACGGTGATTCATGGCGCGGAGTCGGCGAGGATTTCGTATCCGGAATTTTTCCAGGCGCTGGAGGGAATTGCCGAGCGTTAGGGGCCGGAGGTCACGCTGAGCAGCGTGGAGCAGGCGGTCCCGGCCGTGAACCGGGTGGTGACGAACGTGTCCATGGGGAACTGGCTGACCTGCGACCCGCAGAAGGTGAACTCTTGCGCCGAACCGGATTGCGTCAGGGTGACGACGGTGACCGTGATAGAGGCGCCGTTGCCGTCCGACGCGAAGGTCAGGCGCACCACGCTGACCACTCCGGAAGCCACGGCGGCGTTGCCTCCGTTCAGCGTGCCGCCCACGATGATCGCGCCGCAGCCCGCCAGCATCAGGGACGCGAGAACCAGGAAGGCGAAGAGGGGCTTCATACCGCTGCTCCTCGAGCCAGATCAGTTTACTGCGATTTTGAAGGTCGCAACATACCAGGGCCGCCGGCGGCGTCGACCGCTTCCACGACGGTGACCGTGGTCACTGACGCAGGTGATTGAATTCCGTATCCTGCCGCAATGGCACAGATCATCCCCTTCCGCCGCCCCGCCGATTTTCCACGGTCGTGCGCCGGCAGCGACCGCCGCGATTTGCAGTGTCCGCAGTGCCACTACACGGCTAGTTCCAAGTGCGACCTGCAGGGCCACATGCAGGCCGCGCATCCTGCTGGACACTAGGAAACCGGGCGAACAAAACCGCGCAACCCGCCGTGCGCCGTTCCACGTTACAAGATCCACGGAGATGAAAGGCGGAGAAGAGCGGGTGGAAGCAGCGGTGTTCAGTTCACGCGCGGCGGCGCCGAGTGTGCTGACAGGCTGTCGCGGCGGGAACGGGGAGAGATTGCGCCGAGCCGCACCAGGACGGTGTCGCCGGCCACTTCGATGCTGGGCCTCATCTGCAGCGCGCAGGGGTCGCACAACCAGACGTAGGCGGTCTTGCGCTGGCTCTCGCCCGCGGTGTTCGCGATGTCGAGGTCGAGGCGGAACAGTTTCCCTTCATCCCCGGTACGGTGCGACGAACACAGCCGATTGGCACATTTGGCATGCATAAGAATGACAGCTCGTACAGTAATGGCGCGTCGCTTTTCTGTACAGTAACTGATCGCCTACCTGCAGAGTAACTATAGTAACCAGCAACTCCTAGGATGGATAGCCCAAGCCAACGTGACGGCGGTCACAGCAAAAAATGAACCGCGGCGAAGGGAAGTAGTGCGACGTCGGAGCATCCACCGATTCCCATCCACCTGACCGCTGGCCCGCGCAGCTCAGTTTCCATCACGCGCCGGGTCATGAGATGAAACTTATTGCTTCACCTTGTCCGCGGTTTTGTCGGCGGCCTTCCCGGTACCCTTGGCAACGCCCTTGGCGCCCTTCTTGACGCCGTGCGCGGTTTTCTTGGCGATGTGTCCGGTCACATGCCCGGTCTTCTTGGTTCCCTTGGCAGTACTCGTGGCAGCTTTGTCGGTGGCGTGAGCAGTACCCTTGGCAGCCACCTTGGTTCCATGCGCCGTGCTTTTCGCGGCCTTCTCGGTGGCCTTGCCGGTTTCCTTGCCGGCCTTGCCGACATCGGAGGTGGCGTTCTGCGCCAGGGCCGAGCCGAAGGCGAGGACGGCGGCGATCAAAATGAGGAGGGTGGATCTCATGGCGTTGTTGCTCCTTGTCTTGGCGGGGTGAATTGACTATACAGTGACAACCCAGGAGTTGTGAACACCATCGGGCAAACTGCGCGAACAACCGCCCCGCTGCGAAGCAGCATGGTGGAGAAGCGGCCTCGCTTGCGCGCGATTGGACTGCCGTGCACGCAGCCCGTACAATTGTCACCGGAAGCTTCGCTTCCAATCCCGTGGTGCAAATAACGCTGTGGGATGTGGTGAAAGATAAACTGTGGGCGCGTAGCTCAGTTGGTAGAGCAATGCCCTTTTAAGGCATGGGTCGCAGGTTCGAATCCTGCCGCGCTCACCAGAGTCTTCCCAATCGAATTTCACAGGCGGGTGTTCATCCTCGCATTTTCTCTGGCCGCCTCAAACCTGGGTGCCTCACCCTTTCCCGCCTTTGGAAAGGTGGAAACTTGAAAATCCGGACTCAGTGTTGGACACGCCCCAGGTAGCCTCGTCAGGTTTGAAATAGTGACTTCGAGATTCTGTTCTCCCAGCCTTCGAACACCGCGAAGGGTGGGGCACCCAGAGTTCGGCGGTTTTAGCTCGGCAAAAGTTTTCCTCAGGCAACCGGAATAGCTGCCGAAGGCATCCAACGCACGCACCAGTCAGCAGGCAGCAGATCGTCGTCCTCCCGAGGGCGATGCACCGCCAACATGGCCAAGACCAACAAGCGCTTCTTCGCGCCAAAAGTGTGCCTGCTGGTTGTGTCGGCACTCAGCATGGCGGGGTCTGCCCGCGGCTCATCGAGCCAGCCGGAGCAGAACCCGGTGAAGGGCCTCACCCTGGAGCAGCTCGCCAACGTGGAGATCACCAGCGTGTCGAAGGAGCCGGAGAAGGCTTTTCGGACGCCGGCGGCGATCTACGTGGTGACGCAGGACGACATCCGCCGCTCGGGCGCGCGGACGATTCCCGACGTGCTGCGGCTGGTGCCCGGGGTGGAAGTAGCACAGATCGATTCCGACAAGTACGCCATCGGCATCCGCGGGTTCGTGGGGCGCTTGTCCAAGCAGATGCTGGTGCTGATCGATGGCCGTTCGGTGTACACGCCGCTGTTCGCCGGGGTGTACTGGGAGATGCAGGATGTGCTGCTGGAGGATATTGCGCGCATCGAGGTGATTCGCGGGCCGGGCGGCACGATCTGGGGATCGAACGCCATCAACGGCGTCATCAACATCATCACCAAGAACGCCCGCGACACCCGCGGGACATTGTTTTCCGCCGGCGGCGGCAACGTGGAGCAGGGCTTCGCCGACTTCCGTTATGGCGCCGGCGACGACCGGTTGAGCTATCGGATCTGGGGCAAGACGTTTACGCGCGGGCCGCAGTTCCACCAGGACAACCGGCAGTTTGACGATTGGAGAAGGGCCCAGGTCGGGTTCCGCACCGACTGGGCGCCCAGCCACCGCGATGCGCTGACCATTCAAGGCAGCGGTTACGACAGCATTGCCGGGCAGAAACTGGGCCTCAGCACCTACTCTCCGCCCAGGCTGATCAACCAGGAAGGGAATGCCAACCTCTCGGGTGGAAACCTGCTGGCGCGCTGGCAGCGCACCTTCAGCGAACGCTCCGACCTGGCGGTACAAGCCTACTGGGACCGGACGGACCGCGACGATCTGAATTTCCATGAAATCCGCAACACCTTCGACATCGACTTTATCCACCACATCAGCTTCGGCCGCCACAACGTGATCTGGGGGGCGGGGATGCGGCAGAGCCCCAGCCGCTTTTTCCAGCTGGTGCCGACCGTCGATTTTGAGCCGCATCATCAAACCTACAGCCTGTACACCGGATTTGTGCAGGACGAAATCGCGGTGGTGGCGCGCCGATTGTCGGTGACGCTTGGCACCAAGCTGGAGCACAACAGCTTCAGCGGCTTCGACGCGCAGCCGAGCGGGCGGCTGTCCTGGACGCCGACCGACCGGCAAACTTTTTGGGCGGCGATCACGCGGGCCCTGCGGACGCCGTCGCGAATCGAGCAAGGGTTCAAGTTTGATTACCTGGCGGTGCCGGCGATTCCTCTCTTCCTGCGATTGATCGGAGACGGAAATTTTTCTCCCGAGCAGATGGTCGGCTACGAAGCGGGCTGGCGGGCGCGCGCCACGCGTAACTGGCTGATCGGGATTAACGCCTACTACAATCACTATGACGATCTGCTGAGCGTGGAAAACCGGCCACTGGTGGTGGAGGCCTCGCCCGCGCCGCCGCACCTGGTGCTGCCCATCTACTTGCGCAACGGCATTGAAGGCAACACCAAGGGGTTCGAGGTTTCGTCTGTGTGGGAGCCGGTGAAAGCGTGGCAGGTGCGGGGTTCCTATTCGTACCTGCATCTCAACGTGCGGCGCAAGCCGGGGAGCGACGACGCTTCTACCGTGATGCAGGAAGAAGGCGACAGCCCGGCGCACAAGGTGGTAGTGCAGAGTTCGTGGAACGTGCGCCAGTTCGAGCTGAGCCTCGACTACCGATATGTGAGCGCCATCCCGGACCAGAAAGTGCGGGCCTACTCGACCGCCGACGCGCGGCTGGCCTGGCGCATCGTGCCGCGCATCGAGCTTGCAGTGACCGGCCAGAATCTCTTGCAGCCGCAGCATTTCGAATATGGCGGCGACCCCGGCCCGCTGGTCGGCATCAAGAGAGCGGTATACGGCCAAATCACGTGGCGGAGTTCCGACACTCACTGATGCATCGCGTCCTCGGCGAACGCGGAACAGCGAACGCGGCGGGAAGGTGGAACCCAGCCCGCGCGGCATTGCTCTGCCTGCTGGCGCTGCTGGCGGGAGTGGCAACCGTCGCCGGCGCAATCCAGAAAGGCCACCGAGAGCGACGTCAAAGCCGCCTACCTTTTTAACTTCGGAAAATTCGTCAAGTGGCCTTCGCCGGCGGCAGCACCCGAAACGGCGTTCACCATCTGCGTGTTGGGGCACGACCCGTTCGGCGCCACGCTGGACGCCACCGTCTCCGGCGAGCGGGTGGAAGGCAAGACGGTGGTGGTGCGCCGGGTGGTGTCGCAAAAGGACGCCCGCGGATGCCGCATTGTTTACGTCAGCTCGTCGGAGGACGCGCGGGTGAGGAGCGTGCTGGCAGGCCTGGATCCGGGCGTGCTGACGGTGAGCGACATACCGCATTTCACCGACGATGGCGGAATGATCCAGTTCGTGATGGAGAACAACCGGGTCCGCTTCGCGGTGAACCTGACGGCGGCGGAAAAGGGCGGCCTGACATTAAGCTCCGAGTTGCTCAAGGTGGCGACAAAAGTGAAGAAGGAGTCGTAAGAGGCTTCAGGCTTCGGGCTTCAGGCTCAAGGCAAAAGGCGTTTGGTAATGCTGGAACCGTATTCCATTTCGAAGAAGTTGATGTGGATGACCCTGCTGGCGAGCGCAGTGGCGCTGGGGCTGGCGGGGGCGGCGTTCCTGGCTTATGACCAGATCACGTTCCGCCAGGCGCTGGTGCGCAACCTGTCGGCGCAGGCGCAAATCATCGGCTCCAACAGCGTCTCGGCCCTGACCTTCAACGATCCGCAGTCGGCGCAGAGCACGCTCTCTGCCTTGAGGAACACGCCCGATATCCGCTCCGCGGGCATCCTGACGGCCGACGGACGAATGTTTGCCGAGTACTCGAGCAGCGGCTCTGAGCGGATGGTAAAAGTGCCGACGCTGGGTGCGGGCCGCTGGGAAAACTACATCGTGGACGGCGATGAGGTGGTGCTGGTGCGCGCCATCGTGCTCGACAACAAACCGATCGGCGCCGTCTATATCCGCGCCGGACTCGGGCAGTTGAACCGGCGGCTGGTGCAGTATTCGATCATCGCGCTGGGAGTGCTGCTGCTGTCGCTGCTGGCGGCGCTGCTGATCTCGTCGCGCTTCCGCAGGTCGGTGGCGGAGCCGATCGTGCGCCTGTCGGAGACCGCGCGCACGATTTCGCGCGACGGGAACTACTCCATCCGCGCCCTGCCCACCGGCGACCGCAGCGAAGTGGGAACGCTGGTGGAGGCCTTCAACGACATGCTGGACGAGATCCAGGCCGGCGACCAGGCGCTGCAAGCGGCGCACGACGAACTGGAGCAGCGGGTGAACGAGCGCACCCGGCAACTGGTGGCGGCCAACCGTGAGCTGGAGACGTTCTCCTACACCGTGTCGCACGACCTGCGCGCGCCGCTGGAGGTGATGAACGGCTTCAGCCACATGCTGCTCACCGAATACGGCCCGCAACTGGATGCCACCGCCAGGGAATACCTGGAACAGGTGCGGCAGGCGACGCGGCGGATGGCGGAGCTGATCGAGGACCTGCTGAACCTGTCGCGGGTGACGACGGTAGCTATGCACTGCGAAAAAGTGGACATCACGGCGCTGGCGGCGCGGATCGCGGCGGAAATCAAGCGCAGCGATCCGCACCGCCAGGTGGAGTTCGTGATCGGGCACTGCCGGCCGGTGGAGGCCGATTCGCGGCTGCTGCGCATCGCGCTGGAAAACCTGCTGCGCAACTCCTGGAAGTACACCTCGGGACATGCCCGCGCGCGCATCGAGTTTGGCTGCGTGGAGAGCGACGGGCGGCAGAGCTACTTCGTGCGCGACGACGGCGCCGGATTTGACCCGGCGAGCGCAGCCCAGCTGTTCAAGCCTTTCCAGCGGCTGCACTCGTCGGCGGAATTTCCCGGCACCGGAGTGGGCCTGGCGACGGTGCAGCGCATCATCCAGCGCCATGGCGGCGACGTCTGGGCCGAGGGCGCGGTGGAACGCGGCGCCACCTTCTACTTCACCATCGCGGCAGAGGCAGGCAGCGCACTTTCGCGCTCAGCGAGAACAAGCCAGAAGTAAAAGCAGAAGCATCGGGTGATCAGGTGATCGCGAGCCGGGTTCCATCACCAGATCGCCCGATCATCCGATCACCCTATCACCCGATTTTTCTTTTTACTGCACGGTCAAGGTGATGACGGAGCTGCGCGACATGGCGCCCGAAGTACCGGTAATGGTGATGTTGTAGGTGCCGGCGGGCGTGCCGGGCTTGGGAATCGGTGGCGTGGTGGTAGTTCCGCCGCCTCCGCCGCCGCAGGCCAGCAGCGTCAGGGAGATTCCCGCGATCAGCACGAGTCCGACAATTCCGAAGAGGCCCGAACGCTTGCGCCTGGGAGCGATGCCGGCGGCAACGATGCCCACGATGCCGGGCAGAGTGAGCCAGAGAGCGTACAGCGGCGCGTTGGGGCGCGCCATCGGCGGACGGAATTGCGAGACCGAGGGCGCGGTGGTGGAGATGGTGAGCGTGCTGGAATTTCCCGGCGCAACAGAAGCGGGCGCAAACGAACAGGCGCTGAGCGACGGCAGGCCGGCCGAGCAGGAGAGCGTGACCGTGCTGCCGAAGCCGCCGAGCGCGGCAACTGAGATATTGAACGTGGTGCTGGCGCCGGCCTTCACGGAAGCGGCGGGACTGCACGTACCGGACGTGCTCGAATTGCAGATCGTGGGCGCGCTGAAGTCTTGCACCGTGACGTTGATGGCCTGGTTGTGAGTGAGGGCGGTGAACTCGGCGTCGTTGGTGTTGAGGTTCACCGCGTAGGCTTTCGCGGGCGTGTTGGACGGAACGCTGATGGTCGCGGTGGCGGTGACACCGTTGGCCGGAGTGATGGTGTAAGGCCCGGCGGGACTGAGCAAGCAGGTCAGCGGCGAGGGCGCGACGCAACTGGCCGCGACGATGCCGCTATAGCCGGTGGTCCCCGCGGCTGCAATGGTGACGCTGGCGGTGGTCGAAGCGCCCGCGAAAGTGGGGGCGGCGGAGCCGAGTACAACCGAGTAGTCGATGATGGTGTAGGAAAGCGGGGTGCCGCTGCTGGCGTGATTGGCGGTATCGGTGGCGGTGACGATGACACGCGGAACGCCGGCAACGGCGCCGGCGGTATTGACGGTCAGCGTGGCCGGCAGGGTTTGTCCGGCTGCCAGGGTGATGCTGGGCTGGTTTATGGTGCAGCCGGCGGCGCCCGGACTGGCGGCCAGGGAATCGAAGGCGCAACTGAGAGCGAGCGTGCCGGCGAAGGCCGCTTGCGACGCGATGTTCACCGCCGCGGAGGGTAAGGGCACCTGGCCGGGCTTGGTCGGGCTGGGCACAAGAGAGCTGACCGCGGTCACCGAGAACGATTGCGACACTGCGGTTACGTTCATGGTGAGCGGGGCGGGCGTGGTGTGAATCTTGGTGGCGGTCCCCAAGGCGCCGCTGCCGGTGATGGTCACGGTGTAGGCGCCGATCGCGATAGTGGCGTTGGTGGGAATGGTGAGCCGGACGTTGGCCGTGAGTCCCGGCGTCAGGCTGACCACCGCGGGCGAAAAGGTGCAGGAAGTGCCCGCCGGCTGGCCCGAGCAGGAGAGCGTGACGTTGCCGGTGTACTGGTGGTCGGCGCTGACGGTGAAGCTGACATCGGCGCTGTCGCCTTGAGGCACGTTGGCCACGGGAACCGAACCGAGGCTGAAATCAACCGCGTGGAAGGTGACCGCGGACTGCTGGGTGATCGCCTTGGGATCGCTGCCCACCGCGGTCAGGTTGAAGCTGAAATCGCCGGGAGTCGAATTTTCCACGGTCACCGTGAATGCGCCCGACACGGCGGGATTGGCCACGGTTGCCGGGCTGCAGGTGGAAGGCAAAGTCCCGGTGCAGCTGATGCTCACGGAATTCGCGTAGCCGAGGAAGGGAGCGATCGCACCGTTGAAGCTGGCGGTCTGTCCGGCGAAGGCGAACAGGTTGGGGTCGGAGATCTGCAGGTTATATCCCGGCTGCGAGCTGATGGGGATCTCCCAAATGCCGCGGCCGTAAGTGGAGGCACGCAGCCGCAGCGGGATGGAGTCGTTGGGATTGTTGTAGATCTTCAATTGCGTGATGGTGACATTGGGCAGGGAACCGGCGCCGGTGGCCGGACCAAGCTCAGTCCATGTGCCGTCGCCGTGATGGAAACGATTTGAAGACGCCGACGTCGGTGCCGACATACACCAGGTTGGCGGCTGTCGGAGTCGGCGACCACCGAGTCGGCGGGCGCGTCGGGGAGACCGGTAGTGGTGGGATTGCCGTCGAGCATTGCCCAGGTGGAGCCGCCGTCGGTGGTTTTGAAGACGTGGCCGACGCCGAAGCCCATCACGGTGACGTACGCGGTGTTGCCGGTGGTGTCGTGAGGATCGAGCGCGATACCGGAAATCGGGTAGTGCTTGGGATTGATGTTGCAGGCCGTGGGCGCGGAGGTGCAGGCGGTGCCCGGGTGCGCGGTGAGGCCGCTGACTTCGCTCCAGCTGCCGGGGCCGGAGTCGGCCGCACAGCGTGCGCCAAACCTGGCCGCCGCAGGGGGCGGCGTTTCCGGTGATCGGGGGACATGCCGCAGCGGCGTTGGTGGAGTCGGCAATGCCTTCCATGCCCGCCCACATGACCTGCGAACCGCCGCCGCTGCCGGAACCGGGGTTGGCCCCGGGGTCGCAGGGGCCATTGCACGGGCCGCCGGCGGCGATGGTGTTCACAAAAAACGCGGAGGAGGCGCAACTGGCGGTAGTCGGGGGGCTGTCAAGATTAAAAGCTCAGGGGCGTGCCGTTGGAGGAGTTGACCGACCAATTGCCGCCCAGAGCGGCGCTTTGGGTTCCGTTGCTGTTGCCGCGCCAGACGCGGCAGGAGCCGACCAGCATGCGGCTGGAAGCTTGCGGGTCGAGAGTGAAGAACGTGTAGAAGGAGGAGTTGTCGCCGCCGATTTGACTTTGCGTGACCACCGAGGCAAATCCAGCCGGGTTGGCGGCGGGATTGTAGGAGCACTGAATACCGTTGGTGCAGCGCTGGATTCCGCCACCGGCAGTAAGGGGCGCGGGATTGGAAGTGAACCAGACGTTGGCGTCGGTCGGGTTGATAGCGTTAAAACCGCCGTCCCCGTTGTTGACCGAGAGCCAGTTGCCCTGCGATGGAGCGGCGCTGCTGACCGCGGGAGAGCCGTTGTCCTGGGTGCCGCCGAGAAGGGTGGAGGCGTCGGCCGCGGCGTGGGAGAAGCCGACGAACTGGATCATGGATAAACGGGGATCGGTGTTGAGATTGTCGAAAGGGCTGGCAGGCGTGGTCCCCGCCTGCGGACAGGACCCGTTGGTTAGCGACGAGCTTTGCAGCACGCGATAAACACCGCCGTCATTTCCAAAAAACACCGGAGGACTCGCGCTTTGGTGAGTGGCGAAGAAGGCGCCGGTGCCGTCGTTGCCCAGGAAATCGATGCCGTGCTCGTCGGGGTGGACGTGGGTGCTGCCGGCAGGTGAGCAGCCGTAAACGTGGGTCAAATTCAAAAAGGGCGTGGAGTCGCAGGTGGCGTTGATGGACGAGATGGTGCACTTGTATTGATTGACGCCGCCGGCATAGAGGTCGGTTGCGGTAGCCCCGTTGGGGACCGCGGCGAGCGAGAGATTATAGCTGCCCTGGCCGCCGGAGCCGGTGCCGCATCCCTGGCTGTCGCCGCAGTTATCAATGCCGGCGGTCGAGATCCGGGTCCAGGTGGCGCCGCCGTCCTTGGTTTGAAAAATCCCCTGGTCATCGTCGTCGGCGTTGTAAATCCAAAGGTACATCTCGTCGCGGCCGGGCACCATGGCCATTTCCGCGCGATAGAGCGGACAAGCGGATTTTCCCGGCGGCAGCACCGATGGGCACGCTGTCAGATTCAAACCAGGAGGCTGGGCGGTAAGCCGCGTCCAAGTTGAGCCGTCGCTGGAGGAATAAATGCCGTGGTAGCGGATGTTGGCGTAAAACTTCTGCTGCTGCGAGTTATAGAGGACGGAATTTGCCGAGCCGGCGTCAGGAGTGGTCGAGCCGTCCATGACGGTGGTGCGTGTCCAGGTGACGCCCGCGTCGGTGGAGTAATAAATTCCCCGCGCATTGCTGCCGGCGCTCTCCGCGCCAACCGTGATGCCGCCGCTGGCTGCCGCCGCGGTTGCCACCACAAGATTGGGACGGTCGGTGGCGAACGCCACGCGGGTGAATCCCAGACCGCGCAAAGACACGCTTCCAGCCGAAGGGCAGGCCGGATTCGAGATGGGGCAGATCGCGCTGCTGATGATCGGGCCCCAGGTGGCGCCGCCATCGGTGGAGCGCAGAATACCCAGGCCGTAATAAGAGTCAGCGGAGTTGTTGGCCTCGCCGGTGCCGACCAGGACCAGGTTGCGGTTGCCAGGTTGCAGCGCGATCGAACCTACGGTGAGCGTCGCCTGGCCGTCGGTGAGCGGAGTCCAGGTAACAGGCGCGGTGCAAACGCCCTTGCCATCACAGGCGCGCGCCGCGCTGACCGCGTTGCTGGTCTTCCACAGGCCGCCGGATGCCCCGCCGATGTAGACCGTGTTGCCCGTCGGGTCCCCCTGGTCCACCACCACGGCGGTGACGCGGCCGATGGCAGGACCATAATTCTGCTGGTTGTTGGAATCGTTGGCCGCCACGGTGGCGGTGGGCGCCGGGCCCAGGAAATTCCACGGTGGACTATCGGGCGGCGCGGTGACAAAAAGCGGGCGGGGCGACGTGGCTTGGGCGCCGCCGGCATCCCGCTGCAACCGGCGATTGTTCAGCTTCTGCTCGTAGGCGCGGTGGAGTTGCTCCGCCCCCGGCTTGCCATCCACCACGCGCCCGCGCAGGAACCACCGGGCGCGCTCCTGGGGACGGTCGCGTTCACTCTCCGTGGGGGCCTCGGAGGACAGCTTGGCGCCTTGCCCAACAGCCAACGAAGCTAGCAGCAGTGAAAAAACGAGGGCAAAGAATGACCGGAAGCTTGGTCTCATGGTTCCTGAAATACCAAGAATTGGAAGAAATCGATGCAAGTATGTTGCTGGTCAGGAACTCTGTCAATCAGGAAGGAAGCTTAGCAGGCTGCAGGCTTCAGGCTTTGGGCTGCAGGCGCGCAAGCGCAAGACTTTCAGCCTTTTGGTTGCGCCTTGTGCCTTGAACCTTGTGCCTTGAGCCTCTGCCGGATTTGCGCGTCCAAAGCGAAGCAAGGAACCTCCTGAAACTACAAAGAGCTTTCCGGGCGCATGAATTGTGTATACTGCTGCGCGCCGTGTTGCCGGTACGTCGTGGCGCGATGCATTGGGGCACGGCATGGGGCGGGCCGGGCTCGCATCCTCATCGGGGCATGCAACACGGGTTTTAGGTCGGCAATCCTAAGCACGATGGAGGTCGGCAACATGCGCACCAAAGTTACTCGACGTGACATCCTCAAGGCGGGTCTCTGGGCCGGAGCCGGCACTTTGGCCCTGGGAGCACCCTCAATTCTCAGCTTTGGCCGCGGCGAAGCGCCCATCAAGATCGGCGATATCGATCCGCTGACGGGCACCTATGCGGCGGAGGGCGAAAGCCAAACGCGAGGAGCGAAAATGGCGCTCGCCGAAGTGAATGCGAAAGGCGGAGTGCTGGGCCGCCAGCTGGAGCTGGTCATCGAGGACAACGCCGCCAACCCCGGCATGTCAGCGCAGAAAGCCCACAAGCTGATCGACCAGGACAAGATTGCGCTCCTCATGGGGACAGTCTCGTCGGCGGCATCACTATCCGTCAGCCAGGTGGCGCACCAGCAAGGGATGGTCTACATGTGCACCGGCGGCCACACCGACCCGGTCACCGGATCGCAATGCCACTGGAACACCTTCCGCGTCTGCACCACCACCTACATGCTGGCCGCCGGCCTTGCCGGCACGCTGTTCAAGAAATTCGGCGGCAAGTGGTACTTCCTTACTCCCGACTATGCCTTCGGGCATACCTTGCAGCAGGGCTACGAGGAGATTCTCAAGAAGCTCGGCGGCACCAACCTGGGCACCTCCCTGGCGCCACTGGGCACCACCGATTTTTCGTCGTACCTGATCAAGGCGGCGTCGACCCATCCCGACGTGCTGGTCAACCTCACCGACGGCCAGGACCGGCTCAACTCGCTGAAGCAGGCCGCCGAGTTCGGACTGTTCAAGAAGTTCGCCATCGGCGGAGGGCTCGGCGAACTCGAGGTGCTGCGCGGCCTGCCTCCGGAGGCACAGACCGGTTGGACGTCGCTGGAATGGTGGTGGGACCAACCCAACACGCCGCACGTCAAGGAATGGGTAGCCGCCTACCGCAAGGCCTATCCGGACGGCTCCTACCCGAGCGCGCGAACCTGGTTTGGTTATGCCGGGCTCCACTCCCTCGCCCTCGGCGTTGCCCGCGCCAAGTCGCTGGAGCCGAAGAAGGTGGCGAAAGCGCTCGAGGGGTTGGAGTTGCCGCCCGAAATCAAGCTGCAGCCCAACAAAGTCTATTTTCGTGCCCCCGATCACCAACTGATGTCGAGTGAATTCCCCGGCGAGGCGATCAAGGGTTCGTACCCGAACCTGTTCAAAGTCTCGCAGATCATCGCCGGAGACAATGTGGCAAAGGCTGCTACGCAAACC
Organism: Terriglobia bacterium; assembly: GCA_963797035.1. Lineage (GTDB taxonomy): Bacteria > Acidobacteriota > Terriglobia > Terriglobales > Acidobacteriaceae > JAIQGF01. The sequence goes on along the minus strand of CAWCOC010000010.1, from coordinate 138,156 downwards.
GGTTGTAAACTCGACTACCCGGCGTAAAGAATTGCAACCCTGTATAGTGTCGCAGCGCGCTCCCAGCTTCGGGGGCGCGCTGTTCCGGAGAAAACTATCGCATGGAGTTGCTGTTTTTCAGCGCGTTCAACGGCCTGCTGCAAGGCGTCTTTTATGCCCTGATGGCGCTCGGCCTGGCCTTGATCCTGAGCCTCAGCTCGGTGATCAACATGGCGCACGGCGGCTTTCTCGTGATCGGCGCCTACCTGGCTTACACCCTCACTCCCTACATCGGATTCTGGGGGGCCTTGGTGGGCGGCCCGCTGCTGGCCGGCATTTTCGGCCTGGCCGTGGAACAAACCATGATCCGCAAGCTCTACAAGCGGCCCGACCCGCTGTACTCGCTGCTGCTGACGTTCGGATTGGCGCTCATCATCCAGGACATGGCGCGCACCTTCTGGGGCGCGCAGAGCCTGCCGTTTGCCGTCCCGGAAGCCTTGAACCGGCCGATGAGCACGACCTACTTCTTCATCACCGGCTACCGCGTGTTTGTCCTCGGCATCACCGCCATCGTTGCCATCGCTCTGTTCTTGCTGCTGCGCTATAGCCTGGTCGGCATCCGGATTCGCGCCGGCACGCGTGACCTGGAAACCGTCTCCGCGCTGGGCGTGAACATCTACATGCTGCGCGCGCTGAACTTCGGAATCGGCTGCTTTTTCGCCGGACTGGCGGGAGTGCTGGCAGCAGGAATTCTTGGCCTGACGCCACCCATGGGCGACAGCCTGCTGATGCCCAGCTTTGTCGCCGTGATCGTGGGCGGCGTGGGCAGCCTGGCGGGTGCGGTGCTGGGAGGTTTGCTGATCGGGTTGGCGGCCGGCATTACCACCGCCTATTACCCCCCCGCCAGCGAAGCGGTGATCTACTTCATCATGCTCGTCGTCCTGGTGCTCAGGCCTCGCGGGCTGATGGGGAAAGAGAGCCTGTTCGAATGAACCTCCAGACCGCCTGGGCCCAGCGGCGCTCCGCCATGGTCTTGCTGCTTTGGGTGGCACTGGTCACGCTGCCCTGGTGGCTGCCGCACATGGGAGGCTACTCCGCGCTCGGCTCCAAGATCCTGATCTTCGGTCTGGCCACCATGGGCCTGAATATCCTGTTTGGCTTTACCGGGGGCCTGTCATTCGGCCAGGCGGCTTACTTCGGAATTGGCGCCTACGGCGCGGGCATGACGCTGAAGTACCTGGCCCCGAGCACTCCGCTGGCCATCCTGCTGGGCACGCTGGCCGGAGGACTTGCCGCCGCCATCCTGGGCCCGCTGGTCATGCGACGGCGCGGCATTTATTTTGCGATGATTACCATCGCCATCGGCCAGCTTTTCTATTTCGTCGCGGTGCGCTGGAACAACGTGACCGGCGGCGAGGACGGGCTTGCCGGATTCGGCCGCCAGCCCATCCATTTCGGCCGCTTCATCGTCGACCTGGATCAGACCCATTTCTACTACCTGGTGCTGATCTGCTTCACCGCCGGCGTCATCGTGATGCGCATGCTGCTGCGGTCGCCGCTGGGGCACACCTGGGTTGCCATCCGCGAGAACCGCCGGCGCATGCAATTTCTCGGGGTGAAGACCGATCTCTACGTCTGGGCCTCGTTCGCCATCGCCGGCCTGATCACCGCCCTGGCGGGGACCTTGAACGCGCTGCTGTTCAACTTCACCTCGCCTCAGGACCTGCATTGGATCCTCTCCGGCGACTTCGTCATGATGATCGTGCTCGGCGGGATGCGAAACTTCTGGGGGCCGCTGCTGGGCACGGCGATCTTCGTGATCGCGCAGGATTATCTTTCCAGCATCACGGGAAATTGGATGAGCTTTGTCGGCCTGATTTTCGTGGTCATCGTGCTGCTGTTTCCGAAAGGGCTGCTGGGCATGGTCGGCAGGGACACGGGGACAACATGAGCGCCGGCAACGCCGAACCAATGCCGATGCCGGCCGCACCGGGCGGCGCATTTGCCCCGCCGGGCCAGCGCGGGCAGTTGCTGCGCCTGGAACACGTGAGCCGCCACTTCGGGGCGCTGCGCGCGGTGGACGACGTGTCGTTCGAGATGGCGGCGGGCGAACTGCGCGCCGTGATCGGGCAGAACGGCGCCGGCAAAACCACCTTCTTCAACCTGATCAGCGGGTTCCTTCCCCCCAGCGGCGGCCAGATCTGGTTCGACGGGCAGAACATCACCCATCGCACCGTCGTAGGACGTGTGCGCCGGGGCATCGTGCGGACTTTCCAGATCACGGAAATCTTTCCCGACCTGACGGTATTTGAGAGCATCCAGGTGGCGGTGGAAGCTTCGGCGGGCGTCAATCGCTGGCCGTGGCTGCCGCCAACATCGCGCGACGGCATCCGCCAGCAGGTCACGGAGCTGATGCACACATTGGATCTGGGCGCAAAGGCGCACCGCGTGGTCGGCGAACTGGCGCACGGCGACCAGCGCTCGGTGGAAATCGCCATGGCGCTCTCCATGAAGCCGCGCCTGCTGATGCTCGACGAGCCCACCGCGGGCATGAGCGATGCGGAAACCGAACACATGGTGGGACTGGTCCGCCGCCTGCACAAGGAACACGGCGTGAGCATCCTGTTCATCGAACACGATATGGACATCGTCTTCGAAATTGCCGAGCGCATTACCGTGCTCGACCAGGGCCACAAGATCGCCGAGGGAACACCCGCGGAAATCTCGGCCAACGAGCGGGTCCGCGCCGCCTACCTGGGAGAAACACGGTGAGCGCCGCCATTAAGGTCCAGGACGTCCACACCTACTATGGCAAGAGCCACATCCTGCACGGCGTTTCCCTGGAAGTGAACGAAGGCGAAATCGTCACCGTGCTGGGGCGCAACGGCGCCGGCAAGACCACGTTGATGCGCAGCCTCACCGGATTGACCCCGCCACGGGCCGGCGTGGTCAACATCCTGGGACATGAAACCACGCGCTGGGCGGCGCACCGCATCGCGCAACTCGGCATCGGCTACGTTCCCGAGGGACGCAAGATCTTCAGCGGGCTCACCGTGTTCGAGAATCTCAGGGTACCGCGAAGCCGCCCGGGAAAGTGGTCGCTGGACAACGTGTTTTCGCTTTTTCCGCAGCTCGCCGGACGGCGCTCGCAGCTTGCCGGGCAGTTGTCCGGCGGCGAGCAGGAGATGCTGGCCATCGCGCGTCCGCTGCTGCTCAACCCGCGGCTCATGCTGCTGGACGAGCCCTCCCAGGGATTGGCGCCGCTGATCGTGAAGGAAGTCATCCAGGTGGTGTCGCGCATGCGCGATGAGGGCCTGTCGGTGCTGCTGGTGGAGCAGAACGCGGCCCTGTCGCTCTCGGTGTCCGACCGCGCCTACGTGCTCGATGATGGCCGGGTCGTCTATTCCGGCCAGGCCGCCGAACTTGCGCGCGACACGGAATTGGTGCATCGCCTGGCAGGCGCAGCCAGCAAGGCCAAGCATCCGCACGGCGGCGCACCCAGCGCCTCGTGAGCGACTAAAACGTGTTTCACCTATAGTTCTTTGCAAGGGCGCGGCTTCAGCCGTGCCGCTCTGGGCCGCCAACGATGCGGCTTTAGCCGCTGAGGCCAACCAAAAAGACCATGGAACGCCTTTTATGCAACAAGTTCTAGTCCTCCAGCACCGGCATGTGCTGCAAGACCTCGGAGGCGCGAGGGCGGTTGGAGAGCACTTCGTCGCGGCGGATCTTGCCGTCCCGGAAAAAAAGATTTCGCTTGGCGAATTGCGCGATGTCGGGTTCGTGCGTCACCAGCACGATGGTGAGGCCGCGGTCTTCATTCAGGCGCTGAAAAATATCCATGATTTCCACCGCAGTACGGCTGTCGAGATTGCCGGTCGGCTCGTCGGCCAGCAGGATGGTGGGCAGGTTAACCAGCGCCCGCGCGATGGCGACGCGCTGCTGCTGTCCGCCGGAAAGCTGGGAAGGGAAGTGCTCGGCGCGATCGGCCAGCCCCACCTGCTTGAGCGCGGCCACGGCGCGCCGCGTTCCTTCCTCGCGCGCGATGCGGGCATAGTGCGTGGGCAATTCCACGTTTTCCATGGCGGTGGTCCGCGACAGCAGGTTGAACCCCTGGAAGACAAATCCGATTTTGCGGTTGCGAATGGCCGCCAATTCGTGCTTGGCAAGGGTGGAGACGTCGGTGCCCTCCAGCAGGTAGCGACCGCTGCTGGGGCGATCGAGGCAGCCGAGAATGTTCATGAACGTGGACTTGCCCCCGCCGCTGGCGCCCATCACGGCGACAAACTCGCCGGCGGCGATCTGGACGCTGACGCCGCGCAGGGCGTGCACCCGGGTTTCGCCGAGGTCGTAGTACTTGTGCACGTCCTCGACGTGGATGACAGACGTGGTGGCATTGGCTGGCGTAGTCGACGAGGTTTGTGAGCTGGTTGCCATGAATGATTAAAGCGTTGCTTTAAGACGCCGAGAGCCGTCTAGCGGCCACCCGGTCGGCCCATGCCGGGAGCGGCGCCTGCACGCGAGCCGCTCTTGGCGGCGCCGATGATCAGCTCGTCGCCTTCCTTCAGCTCGCCGTGCACCACCTGCACGACCTCCGTCACGGTGTGATCGGTAATTCCGGTGCGTACCTGGACCGGCTTCAGCGTCCTGTCGGGCAGTTGGGTCCAGACGATGCCGAGGTCGGACGGCGCGCCCTCGTGCGGCCTCATGCCGCCGCCCGGAGTTTCGTCAGCCTGGCCGGCACGATGCCCGCCATTCGCCCCCGCGCCCCGCCCTGGCCCTTGTCCCGCGGCCGCTGGTGAAGAGGCTTGGGCTGCCGCCGGCGCTGGTCCGGCTTGCTTTTCCGCCTCGGTTTGCGGCTGATGACGCCGGCCGCCGCCGGCCTCGATCCCGTTCTGCTTGAGCAGCGCGCGCAGCTCATCGGGCTTCAGGTCCGGGCTGTAGCGCAAGGCGCCGTTCGGAACTTTGAGGACATCGTGCGCGCTCGCCACCGGAATGGTGACGTAGGCGGTCATGCCGGGGAAGAGCTTGAGCTCGGGATTATCGAAATCGATGATGGTGTCGTAGGTGACTACGTTCTGCACCGTGGTGGGGTTCATGCGGATCTGCGAAACCGCCCCAGTGAAAGTCTGGCGCGGAAATGCGTCCACCTTGAAGGAAACTTTCTGACCGACGCGGATCTGGCCCACATCGCTCTCGTCGGTTTTGGTGTAGACCTGCATCTTGGTCAGGTCCTGCGCGATGGTGAACAGAGTAGGCGCCTGCAGAGAAGCGGCCACGGTTTGTCCGACGTCGATGGCGCGATTCACGACCGTGCCGTCGATGGGGGCGTAGATGTAGGTGTGATCGAGATTGGTCTGGGCCACGGAAACTGCGGCTTTGCGCTGCTCCACCTGGGCGACGGCCTGGGTGACCTGGGCGCCGGCGGCGGACACGGCAGCGACCGCCGAATCATAGTTGGCCTTGGCGAGATCGAGCTGCTGCTGGCTCATCACCGCTGCCTTGGCCAGGCTCACGGTGCGCTCGTAATCCGCCTTCGTCTGGTCGAGGGTGGCCTTCGCCTTTTCCAGGTTCGCTTTGGCGGCGGAGACATTGGCCTTGGCGTTCTCGTAATCGGCCTTGGCCTGGAGCAGGGCGCCATGGAATAGCGAGGGCTCGATTTCCGCGATCAACTGGCCCCGCTTCACTTTGGAGTTAAAGTCGGCGTGCAGCTTGTAGATGTTGCCCGAGACCTGCGAGCCAACCTGCACCGAGGTGACCGCGTTGATGGTGCCGGTGGCTTCGACCACGGCGCGCAGGTCGCCGCGCTCCGCCCGGGCGGTGAAGTACTGCGTTTTATCTTTGCGATTGAGACCGAAGGCCGCAAACAGCACCACCGCGACTACAATGACGGCTACAATCGTCCACTTACTCTTCAGGATGTTCACCAAGAAAACTGCCTCTCGCCGTGTTTACTATGTCCGCTATGAATGACGGCCAAATATGGCAATAGGAACCTCTTAGTTTATCGCCCAGGGGAGCTACGGCCCCTTGTTTTTTACAAAACATTACATGCTGCTTCTATTGTGGCGCAGGCGGAAATCAGCCGCAACCAGGCCGTTGCATAAGCTGTCGCGTACAATCGACTTTCTAAATTGCCATGCCTTCACAAGAACCACTTATCGTGAGACGGTCCGCTAAGCCGCTCGGTCAATCTCTCTGCGGGATGCCTGGGGCGGGTTGCAGGCGCAATATTGCTGGCGGTAGTTTGCGCCGGCGGCGCGCTGCGGGCGCAGAGCACGCTGACGGTTGCGGCTGCCGCCAACCTGGGCCCGGTCCTGCGCGAAATCAGCGCCAACTTCGAAAGGCGCACCGGAACCCACGTGGCGCTGGTGTTCGGGTCTTCGGGCAGCCTGACCACGCAGATTGCCAATGGTGCGCCCTATGACGTTTTCATGTCCGCCGACCTCGACTACCCGCATCGACTGGAGAGTCAAGGATTAGGCGTGCTGGGCTCGATGATGATCTATGCGTCCGGAAAGCTGGTGCTGTGGGCGCCTAAGACCCTCCCGGTTGACCTGCAGGTGCTGGGGATGAAAGCGCTGTCCGCGCCCCAGGTGCGGCGCATCGCGATCGCCAACCCCGACGCATGCGCCCTATGGCAAGGCGGCGGTGGCTGCGTTGCGCCGGGCCACGCTGTACGACGCGGTCAAGACCAAGCTGGTGCTGGGCGAGGACGTGGCGCAGGCTTCGCAGTTCGTGCTCTCCGGCAATGCGCAGGTCGGAATTCTTCCGCTCTCGCTGGCCGTCGCGCCGGAGATGCGCCACGGCCAGCGTTGGGAGCTGCCGCCGGATGCTTACCCGTCGATGGAACAAGGCGCGGTGGTGCTGAGAAAATCCAGCAACGAAAAGCTGGCCCACGATTTTCTGAATTACCTGAAGAGCGAAGAAGCGGCTGCTCTGTTTCGCCGCTACGGTTACGGAGTGCCTCGTCGATGAACTGGGAAGCGTTGATCCTGACTGGGCAACTGGCGGTGATGGTCGCCGCGGTGCTGATGGTGATCGGATTGCCCATCGCCTATTGGATCGCCTATTCGCGCCGCCGCTGGAAGTTCCTGATCGAAGCCCTGGTGGCGGTCCCGCTGGTCCTGCCTCCCACGGTGCTCGGTTACTACCTGCTGGTGCTGTTCGGCAACGCCACCTGGTTTGGGCGATGGTATGAGTCCCTCACCGGCCACACCTTGGCGTTCACCTTTTCCGGACTGGTGGTGGGCTCCATCCTTTACAGCCTGCCCTTCGCGGTGCAGCCCTTCGCGGCCTCGTTTGCCGCCGTGGATACGCGCCTGCTGGCTGCTTCCGCGACCTTGGGAGCCTCCGGATGGCGCACCTTCTGGCGGGTGGTGTTGCCGCTGTCGAAGCCCGGGCTGGTGACCGGAGTTGCCCTGAGCTTCGCGCACACGGTGGGGGAATTTGGCGTGGTGCTGATGATCGGTGGAAACATCCCGGGAGTCACGCGCACCGCCTCGATTGATATTTACGACCGGGTGCAGGCGGCCGAGTTCGCGCAGGCGGGACAAACCGCGCTGCTGCTGCTGCTGTTCTCTTTCATCGTGCTCTCGCTGGTCTATGCGGTGAACCGCAAGGTGGGGGCGGCCTGGCCGCTGCGCTAGCAGGTCGGGACTTGCTGTTTCCCGTGCTGGCGGAGGTGCTCGGCTTCCTCGCCGGCGTGATGCCAAATCCAGCCGCCGGCAATCGCCAGCAGGATGAGCGCTACCGTAATGCCGATGGTGATCGGCAAGTACTGCTGCGGATGGCGGAAGACCCGGATGACGCGGCGGCTGTAGTGAGAGGCGATCCAGGCCACCAGCAGGTAGCGGAAGGCTCGGCCGCCGGTCACCGCCGCCATGTACTTGCGAATGGGAAACTTCAGCGCTCCTGCCGCCACGAGAAACGGCGAACTGGGAAAGGGTGGCGGCGCAATCACCGAGATCACCACCGCGGCGACGCCGTATTTTTCCAGCATGCAGTCAACTCGGGCGACGCGCGCCGCTCCCAGCCGCTTCTGCAACCAGCCTTTCCCGGCGCGGCTGGCCATGCGGTAGGTGAGAAAGGCGCCGATCACCGATCCCGCGGTGCTCATGGCAGCGTAGTACCACCAGAGGTCGCGATGGCGCGCGGCCAGCACGGCATTGAAAATATCGAGGCTGCCCAGCGTCGGAATCACCGAGCTGTCCACGATGCCAATCAGCAACAGACCGGGGCCGCCCCAGCGGCGCAGCGCCGTCCAGAAGGAGGCCGCCGCCAGCAGTTTCACCTGCGGCGCCACCCTGGCATGCACAAGTTTGGCCGGAACAATCGACATCGGACACTAGCTTAGATGTGGACGGCCCGCGCCGGGACGGAAAAGTGGGCCCTGACCAAGAGTTGCAAATACGCAGCGATTACAATGTCGGGACTACGAACCGGGCATCCACATCCGCGCTCGCCGTCTCGCTCCACAAGCGGCTTTCCGGGAATTTCGCGCTCGACGTGTCGTTCACCGCGGCGCCGGGAATCACCATGCTGTTCGGGCCTTCGGGCGCCGGCAAGACCACGCTGCTGGAGTGTATCTCCGGTCTGCTGACCCCGGAGCGCGGGCGCATCGCGGTGGGCAACACCGTGCTGTTCGACGCGGAGACCGGGACCAATGTGCCGGTGCCGCGCCGCCGGGCTGCCTACGTCTTCCAAACCCTGGCGCTGTTCCCGCACATGAGCGTGGAGGCGAACATCGCCTACGGACTCGACGGCCGGGCGCCCCAGGAGCGGCAACAAGCGGTGACCATGGTCCTGGAGGGCTTCCGCATCGCGCACTTGCGCCGGCGGCATCCGGCACAAATCTCCGGCGGCGAGCGGCAACGCGCGGCGCTGGCCCGCGCCCTGGTGACCGACCCGCTGGTGCTGCTGCTGGATGAGCCCCTATCGGCGATCGACGTTGCCACCAAGACCGCCATCATCCAGGACCTGCGCGCCTGGAACGACGCGCACGGCATTCCTGTGCTCTACGTCACTCACAGCCGTGACGAGTTGTTCGCGCTGGGCGAGGCCGTGATCGCGCTCGAGCAGGGGAAAGTAGTCGCCGAGGGCCTGCCGCAGGAGGTGCTGCGCGCGCCCCGACTGGAAACGCTGGCGCAGGCGGCGGGCTTCGAGAACATCTTCGACGGCGTGGTGAGCGCGCTGCACGAGGACCTCGGCACCATGACCTGCCGTCTTGCCGGCGACCTGCAACTGGAAGCGCCGCTCGGGCATGCCGGCGTGGGCGACGGTGTTCGCATTGCAATCCGTGCCGGCGACATCCTGCTGGCGCGGGAGCGGCCTGCGGGATTGAGCGCGCGCAACCTGCTGCCCGGGATTGTCGCGTCGCTGGCGCGCCGCGATGTCACCGTGGTGGCGCGCGTGCGAAGCGGCGGCCTGGAGATCGAGGTCCACCTCACGCCCGGGGCGCAACACGCGCTGGAGTTGAAAACCGGCAGCGAGGTATGGCTGGTGATCAAGACCTATTCCTGCCACCTGCTGCGCTGAAAAATGGGGACGCTGCCGCCGCCGGAGAAGCCGAAGTTCAATTTTCTTGCGATTGTCATCCTGAGCGAGGCGTCGCCGCGACGCCGAGTCGAGGGACCCCGCGTTAACTTGCAGCATACGAGTGTCGGAAGCCTTTTCGGAATTACTCGAAGCCGACGAACACCGGTTCGGGCACAAGCTCGATGCCGAACTTCTCGCTGACCGCGCGGCGGATCCCGTCTTGCAGGGCGACAATCTCGGCGGCTGAGGCGCCCCCGCGGTTCACAATGGCGAGCGCGTGCTTGCGCGAGATGCCGGCGCGGCCACGGGTGTAGCCCTTGTGGAAGCCGGCGTTTTCCACCAGCCAGGCGGCGGGAATTTTGTGGGCCTCGCCGGGCGCGGGATAGCTGGGCAGTGTCCCTCCCGCCAGGTCGGCCACGCGCTCGTAGTCCGCGGGCGAGAGCACGGGATTCTTGAAGAAGGAACCGGCGCTGCGCGAATCCTCGTCGCCTTCCACGATCAGCATCGCCTTCGACAGCCGGATGTTTCGGACCGCCTGGCGCACATCCGACAGCCCAGGTGGATGCTTCGCTCCCGAGAAGTGCGCCTGCAAATCGCGATAGGCGATCGTGGGCCCGCCACCCGGTTCAAGCGCGTAGGAAACTTTCAGGATGATGAAGCGCCCGCGCTCGCTGCGGTTGAAGACGCTGCCGCGGTATTCGAAGCAACAGGCCTGGTTGCACAGGCTGCGCAGTTGCCCATCGCGCAGGTCGAGCACCTGCACCTCCGCGATGGTCTGCGAGACTTCCTGGCCGTAGGCGCCGACGTTTTGCACCGGCGTGCCGCCCACGCTCCCGGGAATGCCGCTCATGCATTCCAGCCCGGCGCAATTGGCCGCCACCGCCTGGGCAACCAGCGCGTCCCACTCGACGCCCGCGCCGGCTTCAAACACCTGCTTACCGTTCTCCGAGAGCCGCTCGACGCCGCCGATGGCGATCTTGATCACCAGGCCGGGAAATCCACGATCGGCAACCACCAGGTTGCTGCCGCCGCCGAGAACGAACAGCGGCAGCCGGCGGGAATTCGCCCAGTCGACGGCCTGCTGCACCTCCGCGGCGCTGGTGGCGGTGACGAAATATCGCGCCGGTCCTCCGACGTTGAGCGTCGTCATCGGCGCCAGCGGCACTTGTTCCAGGACCTGCATGACCGGCTCAGCGACACTATACACAAAGCTCAACGCGGACCCGAGTCGTGAGAGCCTGAGCACACGCGAGGGCGCGGGTGCCACGAAAGCGCGTGCCACAAAAGCGCGTGCCGCAAAGAGAAAAACCGGCGGCTGGCTGGCCGCCGGCCCGCGGGTGCACTAGCGTGCTTGCGCCACGGATTCACCCAGGTCGTGCTTGAACCTGTCGCCCTCGAAGGCGATGCCCACCAGCACTCGCTCGCCGGCGCTGTTGGTGTTTTCGAGGAGCGCGGTTTTGTCGGCTTTCGTCGGCAGTTGTTCGATCTTGCAACCGACGCGCGCAACCTCTTTTCTGTCCGCCTTGAAGGCCAGCCATGTCCGTTCACCATCCTGGACCTGCTGCACCTTGTAGTCGCCGGGCGGCAGCAACGCGGTGCCGACGCGAGTCGGGTGATACAACGTAAGGTGCCACGACTTGCCGGAGTCCATCTTGCCGGAGCCGGATGCCACCGCCGCGGACGCGAATGCCAGTAACAAAAACGCGATTGCCAGAACCTTGATGCCTTTCATTGTTCGTCTCCTGATCGCACAACCTGAGTGTGGCCGCGCGAGGGCAAGCGGCTGAAAGCCGTTCCCCTGGCGGCATTGCGCGATCCCCCCATGCGTGGATGGACGGGCGCGGTCGCCGCCGGTGAGCAGAGCAGCGGAAACATTGCAGGTACGAAAGGTGGGACGAACGTCAGGGCACGATGGCTTTCACCGCTATGCCGTTGGGCTGAAGTCCGACCGGCACCATGGTAAAAAGTCCGCGCGGCTTGTTGGGATTTTGTCCCTTGAGCAGGGCCTCGGGCAAACTGATCTTGTTGCCGCGCGGCAGCTTGATGAGCCGCACGATGGCAACGTCCCCGGGCTGCGTGTCGACAGCGAGCAGAAAATCTTCCGACGGGGTGAGCGCCAGTTGATCGGGATGACTGCCAACCGGGATGGAGTCGATGACGCGCCCCGCGTCGATGCTCAGCACCGAAACCGCGTCGGAGCCGAAGTTGCTGACGTAGAGCAGGGAATTATCGGCGCTGACCAGGGCGTCGACCGGCTGGCTGCCGATCAGGTAGCTGGCGCCGACTTCGTTGGCCCCGGTCTCGATCACCGATACCGACGCCGAATCAAAATTGCACACGAAAAGTTCGCCGCCGTCGGGCTTGAGCGCCAGGTGGATGGGAGTCTTGCCGACATCGAGCAGCGCGAGCAGCTTGTCGGACTTGAGATCGACCGCCGCCACCTGTGCCGACCCGGTGCAGGCGACAAACGCCTTGCTGGAATCGCGCAGGATGGCGATGTCTTCCGGATGCTGGCACACCGGCACCGTGGCGCGCACCTTCATGGCAGCGGCGTCGAGGATGGAAACCGAGTCTCCGCCGCGATTGGAGACCACCACGGTTTTTCCGTCGGGCGAGACCCGCGCCAGCCCGGGATTGGCGCCCACGCCCACGGTGGTGAGCACGCGGCGTTGCTCCAGGTCGAGGATGCTGAGGTTGGCGGAGCCGGAGTTGGCCACGTAGCCGCGCGTGCCGTCCGCCGACACCTCGATGAAATACGGCGCCCGATGCACGCCCACGGTCGAGACCACCACGTTCCTGGTGGCGTCGATGAAGCTGATGTTGTTGGACTCGGAATTGACGACGTAGATCTCGTTCTTGCGGGGATTGGCGGTCACGCCGCTGGGATTGTGTCCGACGGCGATGGTTTTCGTGATCTTGAATTGCCCCAGGTCGATCACGGAAACGGTGTCGCTCTTGCCGTTGCTGACGTAGGCGTTCAGGTCGCCGGCATAGTCGCGCTGCTGGCGGCACGCGGTGAGCGCCGCCAGGAACACGATCACGATGAGCAGAGACTTGTTCAACGAGGAGCGATTCTAACAAGAACCCGCAGTCAAGGAGCGGGGCGGCTAAAAAATCGACGCTGATGAACACAGATATCAGTAAATCAGGGTCATCAGTGTTCATCCGTGGCTGCGTTTGTCCTACCGAGGCGCCGCGGCTGCGACCGTCAGCGGCTGCGGCACGCTGCGCTTTACGATGGGCGCAATCTGCCGCATCTCCGCCATCAGTTCCTCGAACTGCTCCGGATAGAGCGACTGCGGGCCGTCGGACATGGCGCGGTCGGGATCGGGGTGGACTTCCACGATCAAGCCATCGGCGCCCACCGCAATCCCGGCGCGCGAGAGCGGAATCACCTTGTCGCGCTTGCCGGTACCGTGGCTGGGGTCTACCAGGATGGGCAGGTGGCTCAGGCGATGCACCGCCGGGACAATGCTGAGGTCGAGCGTGTTCCGCGTGTGGTCGGCGAAAGTGCGCACGCCGCGCTCGCACAGCACCACCTGGTAATTGCCTTCGCTCATCACGTATTCCGCCGCCATGAGAAATTCTTCCAGGGTGGCCGACATGCCGCGCTTCAGCAGCACCGGACGCCGCGCCCGGCCGGCGCGCTTGAGCAGCGAAAAATTCTGCATGTTGCGCGCGCCGATCTGGATCATGTCGGCATAGCGCTCCACCAGGTCGAGCGATTCGTAGTCCACCGCCTCGGTCACGATCAGCAGGCCGAAGCGCTGGCGGATATCGGACAGGATGCGCAGACCTTCTTCGCCCAATCCCTGGAAGGCGTAAGGCGAGGTGCGCGGCTTGTAGGCGCCGCCGCGGAAGAAGCGCGCCCCCGTCTTGGCCACGCGCTCGGCGGCCGTGAATGCCTGCTCGCGCGATTCCACGGCGCAGGGTCCGGCGATCACCGCCAGATCTGGTCCGCCGATGGTGGTATCGGAGCCGGTAAAGGTGATGACAGAATTTTCGGACTTCACGTCGCGGCTCACCAGCTTGTAAGGCTTGCTGACGCGGATGACTTCCTGCACCCCCGGCATGTCTTCCAGGCCGATCTCCACCATGCCCTGGTTGCCGGTGATGCCGATGGCGGTGCGCTGCGCGCCTAAAATGGCGTGCGGACGCAGTCCCACCGACTCGATTTTTTCGCAGACTGCGCGCACCTGCTCTTCCGTGGCCTGCGCGCTCATCACGACCAGCATAGCTACCCCTGTGCTTCGACTAGAAACCAACAGTCTAATGCGAAGCAAGCATGCGGCACAAATCTAGCTCCAGTCGTCACTGTTCAGTCGTCAGTCAGCAGCCCGAAGCCTGCAGCCTGTAGCCAGAAGCCCGCAGCCTAAACCGTTACCTCCTCGGTCTTCATGTGTTCCGCCTCTTCCCGCAGGGTGGCGAACAGCACGCTGCTCAGGTAGCGCTCGCCAAAATCGGGCAGGATGACGACGATCAGCTTGCCCGCGTTTTCCTCGCGCCGCGCCACCTGCAACGCGGCAATCACGGCCGCGCCCGACGAAATCCCCACCAGCAGGCCCTCTTCCCGTGGTAGGCGCCTGGCCATGGCAATGGCGTCGTCGCTGTGCACGGCGATGGTTTCATTGATGGAATCAACGCGCAGCACGTCGGGAATGAAGCCCGCGCCGATACCTTGCGTCTGGTGCGGCCCCGGCTGCCCGCCGGAGAGCACCGCGCTCTCCGCCGGTTCCACGGCGACCACGCGGAACGCCGGCTTCTTCGGCCGGATGTATTCGTTGACTCCGGTGATGGTGCCGCCGGTGCCGACGCCCGCCACCAGGATGTCGACCTTGCCGCCGGTGTCTTCCCAGATTTCCGGCCCCGTGGTCTCGAAGTGGATCTTCGGATTCGCGGGATTGGAGAATTGCTGCGGCATGAACCCGTCCGGCGTTCGGGCGAGAATCTCCTGCGCCTTGGCAATCGAACCCTTCATGCCCTTGGCGCCGGGCGTGAGCACCACCTCGGCGCCGAAGGCGCGCAGCAGCACGCGCCGCTCCTGGCTCATGGTGTCGGGCATGGTGAAGACCATTCGATAGCCGCGAATCGCGGCGGCAAAGGCCAGCCCGATTCCGGTGTTGCCGCTGGTCGGCTCGATGATGGTCGTCGTGCCGGGATGAATGCGACCGGCGCGCTCCGCCTCGCGGATCATGCTCACCCCGATGCGGTCCTTCACGCTGTTGCAGGGATTGAAGCTCTCCAGCTTGGCGACCACCGTGGCGCGGCAGCCCTCGGTGACGCGGTTCAAGCGCACCAGCGGCGTGCGGCCGATCAGTTCAGTAACATCGTTGGCGATTTTCATCTGCTCACCTCGGGCGGAGGTTAACGGTTGTCGGTTAAAGGTTATCGGTTATTCGCAATCTTCAGTCTTCAATCTTCATTCTGCAATCTACAATCTAATATCGATGCCCCGCAGCATGGCGCAGGAACACCGCGACATTCTCAAGCAGCCGCCGCCGAAGGCACCGCCGTGGCGCACCTCGCGCCGCATTGGCATCCATACCTCGACCGCGGGCGGCGCCGAGCTGGCGGCCGAGCGCGCCTATCGCCTGGGCTGCTCGGCCTTCCAGATTTTTTCCTCGAGCCCGCGGCAGTGGGCGCCCTACCAGCTCAGCGCCTCGCAATGCGACGTAATGAACCGGCTGCGCGCGAAGTATGACTTGAAGCCGCTGGTGATCCATGCCAATTACCTGATCAACCTGGCGGGAGGCAACGAGGATTTCCACCGCAAGTCGATCATCGCGTTTCGTGGCGAAATCGAGCGCGCCCTGGCCTTGTGCGCCGATTACCTGGTGGTACATCCCGGTTCGTTTCGCGGGCAGAGCAGGGAAGAGGGGCTGGTAAGGGCCGCGACCGCGATTGCCGAAGCCGCCGGTGGCCTCGACCTGCGCGGCGGCGGGCTGACCCTCCTGATCGAGAACACCGCCGGCGCCGAGTTTTCTCTCGGCGGCAGCTTCGAGCAGGTGGCTGCGCTGGTTGAAGTGCTGCGCCAAATCGTTCCGGTCGCGGCCTGCATCGACACCTGCCACACCCACGTCGCCGGCTACGACATCGTCAGCGAAGAAGGCTACCAGCTCACGATCAAGCACCTGGACCAGACCGTTGGCCTGAAGCACGCGCCGGTCTGGCACTGCAACGACGCCAAGGCGGCGCGCGGCTCGCGGCTGGACCGCCATCAGCACATCGGCAAGGGAACGATTGGCCTTGAAGCCTTCCGCCGATTGCTGAACGATCCGCGGCTTACGAAGTGCGCCTTCATCGCCGAAACACCGATTGATGAACCCGGGGACGACGCGCGAAATGTGGAGATGTTGAAGTCGCTCGTGGTGGAAAAGAAACGAAAACTGGCCACAGATAAACGCAGATGAACCCTGATCAACAGCATTTGATTTCGATAGGCATAATCAACCGCCAACCCATGTCATCCTGAGGCCCAACCCATGTCATCCTGAGCGAGGCGGCGCCGCGACGCGAGTCGAAGGACCCTGCGGGTTCCACGCCGCACCTGCTGCTGAAAGGCGTTTCTATCCGGCTCTCGGTTCGGGCCTGTTCCACCGTCAGCCGTCGACCGTCAACCGTCAACGCTGTAAAATCAAAAAAATGGCCGACACTCCGCAAATTACCGAAAAGCGCGAGGAGCGCTACGATCCGCAGACGATCGAGCAGAAGTGGTTCGCCCGCTTTGAGAGCGATCCGTCGCTCTATCGTGCCGACCCGCCCAGCAGCGACAAGAAGAAATATTACGTGCTGGAAATGTTGCCCTATCCCAGCGGCGCGCTGCACATGGGGCACGTGCGCAACTACTCCATCGGCGACGCGCTGGCGCGCTACACCTGGATGGAAGGTTACAACGTGCTTCATCCCATGGGCTGGGATTCCTTTGGATTGCCGGCGGAGAATGCCGCCATCAAGGCCGGGGTGCAGCCGCGGGAGTGGACGCTGCGCAACATCGCGCACATGAAGTCGCAGATGAAGCGGCTCGGCTTCGCCTACGACTGGGAGCGCGAGGTCACCACCTGCCTGCCCGACTACTACCGCTGGAACCAGTGGTTCTTCCTCAAGCTCTACGAGAAGGGATTGGCGTACCGCAAGAAGAGCAAGGTGAACTGGTGTCCGGAATGCGCCACCGTGTTGGCCAACGAGCAGGTGGTGCACGGCTGCTGCTGGCGGCATGAGACCACCCCGGTCGAGCAGCGCGAGCTGGAGCAATGGTTCCTGCGCATCACCAACTACACCGAGGAACTGCTGCGCGACCTCGACCAGTTGAGCGGCTGGCCGGAAAAGGTCCGCATCATGCAGCAGAACTGGATCGGGCGCAGTGAAGGTGCGCTGGTCGAGTTTCAGCTTAAGAATTCCGCCGAGAAGATCGCGGTGTTCACCACCCGCGTTGACACCATCTACGGCGCAACCTCCATCCAGCTTGCGCCGGAGCATCCGCTGGTGGGCCAGTTGGCAGCGAACAAGGCCGAGCTCCGCCGGCAAATCGACTCGTTGCTCGCCGAGCAGCGCAAGGCCCGCGAAGTGGGCGACGTGGGCGCCATCGAGAAGCACGGCGTGTTTACCGGGCGCTATGCCATCAACCCGTTCAACCAGGAGAAGCTGCCGATCTGGGTGGCGAATTACATCCTGATGGATTACGGCACGGGCGCGATCATGTCGGTCCCGGCGCATGACGAGCGCGACCACGAGTTCGCGAAAAAATACGATCTGGAAATCCGCGTCGTGGTCTTGCCGCGGCGCGAAGGCCACTCGGAAGACGAAAAGGCCAACGATGCCACCATCCCCTACAGCGGGACGGACTCGCTGCTCATCAACTCGGGCGAGTTCAGTGGACTGGGCTGCATCGAAGCCATGCAGAGAATGGCGGAATACGCCCGCCAGCACGGCTTTGGCAAAGCCACCGTAACCTTCCGGCTGAAGGACTGGGGAATTTCGCGGCAGCGCTACTGGGGCACGCCCATCCCCATGCTGTATTGCGAGGGTTGCGGCATCGTTCCTGTGCCGGAAAAGGACCTTCCGGTCACGCTGCCGGAAAACGTGGAGATCACCCTCACCGGCGGCTCTCCGCTGGGCCGCGTGGTGGAGTGGGTGAACACCACGTGTCCGAAGTGCGGCGGCCCGGCGCGCCGCGAAACCGACACCATGGACACCTTCGTGGATTCGTCTTGGTATTTTTATCGCTATACCGACGCGCGCAACGACCGCGCCCCGTTCGATAGCCGCACCGCCAATTACTGGTTTCCCATCGAGCAGTACATCGGCGGCGTGGAGCACGCCATCCTGCACCTGATCTACTCGCGCTTCTGGACCAAGTTCATGCGGGACATGGGCCTGATCGAGAATTCGGAGCCGGCGCAGCGCCTGTTCACCCAGGGCATGGTCATTAAGGATGGCGCCAAGATGTCCAAGTCGCTGGGCAACGTGGTTGCCCCCGACGACATGGTGGCGCGTTACGGCGCCGACGCCACCCGCATGTACACCTTGTTCGCGGCGCCGCCCGACCGCGATCTCGATTGGCAGGACGCCGGCGTCAAGGGCGTGCAGGACTTCCTCTCCCGCGTGTACCGCTTCGTGGCGGCCAATGCCCGGCCGGACGCAGCGGGGTGGCGCGGCGCCATGCCCGCCGAACTTTCTCCGGAGGCGCGCCGCATGCAGCGCCGGCTGCACCAGGCGATCAAACGCATTACCGACGAGTTTGCCGGGCGCTGGCACTTCAACACCTGTGTTTCGACCCTGATGTCGCTGGTCAACGAGTTCTACCTGCTGCGCCCCGAAATCGAGCGCGGCCTGGTTCCGTTGCCGCTGCTGGCGCGGGCGCAGCGCGACCTGGCGCTGTTGCTGCATCCCTTCGCTCCCTACTTGTCGCACGAGCTCTGGGAGCTGCTGGGCGAGAAGGGAAGCCTGTTGCGTCAGCCCTGGCCGAAGTACGATCCGGCGCTGGCCCGCGAAGAGGAGATCGAGATCGTCGTCCAGGTGAACGGAAAAATTCGCGCGCGCCTGCTGGTTTCCGCCGATGCCGGCGAGGAAGAAGTGCGCCAGCTCGCGCTGAACGATCCCAAGGTGCTCTCCTCGCTCGACGGCAAGCAGATCGTGAAGGCAATCGTGGTGCCGCACAAGCTGGTCAACATCGTAGTGAAATAGCGTAGGGGCAGCCGCCCTCGGCTGCCCGACCCCGCCGCCCCCGGCTGCGTAGGGGGCAGCCGCCCTCGGCTGCTCGTGGCCTGGGTCGGTACTACAATGCTGTGAAACTCAACGAGGTGTGCCGTGCGCAAACTGATCGCCATCGCAGTGCTGCTGTCCGTCGCCGCTCCCGCCTTCGCCCAGCAGAAAGAAGAGGACCGGCTGCACGAATCCGCCGAGGTGATGAAAGAAGTCCTCGATATTCCCGAGGGCATTCCGCAAAACATTTTGAATAAGGCAGAGTGCGTGATCGTGATCCCGTCGGTGCTGAAGTTCGCCATCGGCATTGGCGGCAGCTACGGGCGCGGCGCTATCACTTGCCGCACCGGCAAGAACCACAACGGTCCCTGGAGCGCGCCCGCGATGATGGCGCTGGAGGGCGGCAACATCGGCATCCAACTCGGCGGGCAGGCCACCGATTTTGTTCTCCTGGTGATGAATGACAAGGGCGCGGATTCGGTCCTGGGAAGCAAGGTCAAGCTGGGCGCCGATGCCGCCGCCGCCGCCGGACCCAAGGGCCGCGACGCTGCCGCGGCCACCGACATCGTGATGCGGGCGGAGATTCTCAGCTACTCGCGCTCCCGCGGCCTGTTTGCCGGCGTGTCACTCGAGGGCTCCACCCTGCGCAGCGACGGCGGCGCCAACAAGAATCTCTATGGCAAGAGCCTCAACGCGCGCGACATCGTGCAGCGCGGCAAAGTCGGCATGCCCGCCGCCGGCAGGGAGTTGATCAACGTGTTGAGCCGGAAATCTCCCAAGCGCGTGAAATGACGGAAATCGGCCACAGATTCACACGGATTAACACTGATAATTTGTGATCAGTGTTGATCTGTGTACATCTGTGGCTAAGTTTTTTCTTGGGCGCCCTCTGTGGTTAAATCGGGAGCGTGCACTTTGTCCGCGCCGGATTTCGCGCCGTGTTCCAGCAGCCCGCCGTCGTGCTCGGCGAAATCGCCTGGCGATGGAGTTTCGGCGCGGTAGCGTGGGTGCTCGTTATCCTCGTCCTGCGCCACATCCTGGCGCACGTGGACGTCACCCAGGTTGAGCGGCTCATCGCCCGCGGCAGCGATGTTTTTCTGATTGCCGATGCCGGCGCGCGCATCCTGGTGCAGGTGCTGCCGCAGTTGGCGCGCGACGGCCTGGTGCTGGCGCCCGCCATCGCCATCCTGTGGATCGCCGCCGCCACCCTGGGTCGCGGCATCACCTTGCGCGCCCTGCTTTCGCGAGATGCGGAAGATCGGCCCGCCGACAACGCGAACTTCCACCTCAGCCGTCTTGCCGTGCTCAACCTGCTGCGCGCGGTGTTTACGCTGGCCACGCTGGTCGCCTACCTGGGCGGTCTGCTGCTGGTCGGAGCGACCATGTCGGCGCAAAATCCCGCCGCCGCCGTCCTGGTTGGCCTGCTGCTGGCGTCGGTGATCGGCCTGTCATGGTCGCTGGTGAACTGGGTGCTGGCACTGGCGCCCATCTGGATTGTGCGCGACGGCCGCCCGGCGCTCAGATCCATCGCCGATTCGGTGGGGTTCTACCAGCGCACTCGAGCCTCCTACGTCGGCATCGCCTGGTGGTTCGGTTGGTTGCGCACCGCCGCCATGCTCGCGGCCTTGGTTGCCGCCGTGATTGCCACCCGGGCCACGCCCGCGGCCGCGGTCGCAATGTGCGTGGTCATTACCCTCGTCTATTTTGCGCTCGCGGATTTTCTCTACCTGGCGCGCCTGGCGGCGTACATCGCGCTGGATGCAAGCTCTCAGCTGTCAGCCATCAGCCCTCAACCGATAATTCCTGAGCCGCTGTCCTCGCCGGCCCCTTGATTGGCGTCCATCTTGAGCTCTTGATTGGCTGTCATCCTGAGCGGACTCTCAACCGGTTGTCATCCTGAGTGGAGCGAAGGATCTGTGTATTTCGTTCCTATCAAAGAATGCATGGATGCTTCGCTGCGCTCAGCATGACATAGCATTAAAGTCGTCTCGAAACACGAAAGCCAAAAACACGAAAACCGCGAACCGAAAACCGCGAACCGAATAGCTGACAGCTGATAGCCGATAGCTGACAGCCGATAGCTATAATGTCGCTTTACTCTTCCCCCAGCATCTGAGACCGTACAAAGTGGAACACCAATCCATCGTCATCCTCGACTTCGGCTCGCAGTACACGCAACTGATTGCGCGCCGCATCCGCGAGCAAAGTGTTTTCTCGGTCGTGCTCCCCTGCACGGCGCCCCTGGAGGAAGTCAAGTCCTACGGCCCGGTGGGCATCATTCTTTCCGGCGGGCCCTGCTCGGTGTACGACAAGGATGCCCCGCCCGCCGACAAGCGAGTCCTCGAGTTGGGCTTGCCCGTGCTCGGCATCTGCTACGGACTGCAATACATGGCGCACACCCTCGGCGGCAAGGTCGTGCCCGGCGACAAGCGCGAGTACGGACATGCCGAGGTGAAACTCGAGGGCGAGTCGCTGCTGTTCAAGGGCATTCCGCGCAAGATCAAGGTCTGGATGTCGCACGGCGATCACGCGCGCGAGCTGCCCACCGGATTTCAAACCGTAGGACGTAGTTCCACGGCGGTGGCCGCCATGGAAGATCCGGCGCGGCGCTATTACGCGGTGCAGTTCCATCCCGAGGTGCACCACACGCCGCACGGCACCGCCATCCTGAAGAATTTTATTTTCGAACTTTGCCACGCCGAGCCCAACTGGACGGCGCAGCGCTTCATCGATGAGACCGTCGCCAACATCCAGAAGACCGTGGGTCCGCACGCGCACGCCATCTGCGCTCTTTCCGGCGGGGTGGATTCCTCGGTGGCGGCGACCCTGGTGGCGCGGGCCATCGGCGACCGCCTGACCTGCGTGTTCGTCAACAACGGCGTGCTGCGCAAGAACGAGTTTGAAAAGGTGCAGAAGAACCTGCGCAGCCTCGGCCTGACCGTGATCGCCGTCGACGCCTCGCGCCGCTTTCTCGCCAAGCTGACCGGCGTCACCGACCCGGAGAAGAAGCGCCGCATCATCGGCAACGAGTTCATCGTGGTCTTCGAGGAAGAAGCCTTGAAGATCGTGACCCGCGACCGGCGCAAGACGCGCAACAAGGAGCCGGAATTCCTGGTGCAGGGCACGCTGTATCCCGACGTCATCGAATCGCGCTCGGTGCGCGGCCCCTCGCAGACCATCAAGTCGCACCACAACGTCGGCGGCCTGCCGGAAAAAATGCGGCTCAAGCTGGTCGAGCCGCTCAAGGACCTATTCAAAGACGAGGTGCGCCGCATCGGCCGCGACCTCGGCATGCCGGAAGAAATTCTCCAGCGCCAGCCCTTCCCCGGTCCCGGGCTGGCGGTGCGCATCCTGGGCGAGGTGACGCCCGACCGCATCGCCATTCTGCAAGAGGCTGACGAGATCGTGGTCGGCGAGGTCAAGGCTGCCGGCTTGTACAACAAGATCTGGCAGGCATTCGCCGTGCTGCTGCCGGTCATGTCGGTGGGCGTGATGGGCGACCAGCGCACCTATGCCTACACCTGCGCCATCCGCGCGGTGCACTCCGAGGATGGCATGACCGCCGACATCGTCGAACTTCCCTGGGCGGTCATCAAGCGCATCTCCACCCGGCTGGTGAACGAGGTGAAGGGCATCAACCGCGTGGTCTACGACATCACGTCGAAGCCGCCGGGCACCATCGAGTGGGAGTAGTTGTGTGGCGCGGGTCTCTGACCCGCGAACCCAGCTACTCAAGTTCACCCTGTCGCTGCTTTGGAATCTTCCTGGTCGAGAAAATCCACCGCCACAGCCTTGGCGCCCAACTGCCGCAGCAGGGTCGTCACCTGCCCGCGATGGTAGGTCCCATGATTCGCCAGGTGGAACATGGTCTGCCACAGCGGATAGGTCCACTGCACGCCTGTCAGGTTGGTGTAGGTCAAGCGCTGGAGCAGTGCGGATTCGGTGACCGATCCTACGAACGAGCGCACGTTGCGCTCCACGCCGCGCCAGTACTCCCGCACCGCGCCAAGGTCGGCGAACTGTTCTGGCGTGGGAAACGCGCGCGGGAAGCGGCCGTTCCAGCGCTCGCACCAGATCCACTCGGCGCCCGCCGTGTGCACCAGCGTGTCGCGCAAGCAGGCGAAACTTCCTCCCAGCGGCTGGGTGAATTGTTCACCGCTTAATTTGGCGCAGGCCTCGAGTTGCCGGTCGCGTGCCCAGTAGTTGTAGTCGTAAAGCCGGCGGAAGACTTCAGGCGAGATCATGCGTCAAGATTCTATCCGATGGCGCGCTCGGCCCTCTCGCAAACCAGCCAGTCCATGGCTTCCTCGCGCGTCTTGAACGCCGGAAAATCGCGCGCTGAAAAAGAGACCAGGTTGTGATAGTAAACATCGCCCAGGTCCTCCACCCCGACCAGCGCCGAGCGCTTCACGTGCGACCGGTTGTAAGTGGCGGTGATCTTCATCTGGTCGGCGGTTTTCTTGTCGAATTCCGCGCCCGTGAAGTCGGCCAGCGTCAGCAGCGAATGCGGCGGCTCGGCGGCAATCGCCGCCTGGGCCTGGCTGAAGACTTGCAGAAGTTCGCTGGGGCCGCAATCGGTGCAGTCCAGCAGCAGAATGCGTTGCCCTTCGTGATCGAGGAACCGGACGCGCTCCATCGCAACACCTCCGGCGATTAGGCTGGATTTTGAGACCCCACGCGTGGCTGCGTCCCACACCCGCCGCCACTGTGTTCCACGCTGTATACACCCGCTCCAGCGTCGGAGGCAAGTCGCTGCGGCCGGCAATTGTGGTTGTAATGTAAATTGTGCGTGGGGGGATTGAAAATCCGGGCGAGTAGTGTTCCAGATTAGCGAAAAAAAGGCGCGGCACCCACGCCGCGCCAACTGACCACTCGCCGCCGACTCCTAACTCCTAACTCCTAACTCCTAACTCCTAACTCCTAACTCCTAACTCCTAACTCTCCTTACTGCCTCCTGGCTCCTGCCATTTCCGCCTGCACGCCATAGAGATCGAACCATGGCGTCGCCGCCTTCAGCCGGGCATTGACGTTGTTGATGTTCGTCACGCCCTGGTCCTGCAGCCATTTGCGGAAGGCATCGGCGCCCTGCTTGGCATAGATCGGGATGCCGTCTTTCCAGGTGGCCCGGCCGCAGAGCACGCCGTTGAACTTCACGCCTGACTCCGCCGCCAGTTCCAGCCCCTCGGTGAATTCGGCGTTGCTCACGCCCGCCGACAGGTAAATGAAGGGTTTGGTCGCGGCGTGCGCCGCTTCGCGGAAGTGGTTCATCGCTTCCTGCTTGGAATAGGCCTTCTGCCCGGCGCAGCTCTTGGCGCCTTCGACGAATTTCATGTTGACCGGGATTTCCACCTTCAACACGTCGGCGCCATAGCGGTCCTTGGTAAATTCGGCCATCGAAGCCCGCACCACTTCCGGCTTCTTCTTGGCGAACTCGAAGCCCTTCTCGTCGACGCCTTCCTCGTACCCGACCAGTTCGAGGAAAAAGGGAATATCGTTGGCGCGGCATTCATCGCCGATGCGCTCCACCCAGGCGTGCTTCTGGTCGTTGATTTCCTTGGCATCGAGGGGCGTGTAGTAGAGCAGGATCTTCACCGCGTCGGCCCCGGATTCCTTCAGCCGGCGCGCCGACCAGTGGTCCAGCAGGTCAGGCAAGCGGCCCGGCTCGGTCTTGTCGTATCCGGTTTTTTCGTACGCCAGCAGAAGGCCGGCGTTGCGGCTGCGGCGCTTAGAGGCGGGCAGCCCCCACTCGGGATCGAGCAGGATGGCGCTGGCATGCGGCGTCAGCACCTCCGCTACCAGCGTCTTGAACTCTTCCATGTCGCGGTCGGTAATGTCTCCGCCTTTTTCCTTGGCCAGCGCTTTTTTCAGCGAGCCGCGCTGGTCCATGGCCGCCGCGGCAATGATGCCGCGCTCGGTCGATACCGCTTTCAGTCCGGACAGCTTTCCAGGAGTCAACTTCACGCGCCACCTCCTCAGGTGCTTAGTAAGATTAGATGATGACCGGCCGGGGGTCGGGAAAGGTCAATTCTAACGCCTGCCCTATTGCCGCAGCAGCAGATTGCTGAGCACCGCCTGCTGTTTGGCGATCAGCGATTCCACGCCGCGCCGGGCCAACTCGATCATGTGCTTGAGTTGCGCGTCGTCGAAGGGGCGTTGCTCCGCCGTGGCTTGCACCTCGACCATTTTCTTCGATCCGGTCATCACGAAGTTCATGTCGACCTCGGCACGCGAATCTTCTTCGTAGCTCAGGTCGAGC
Source organism: Terriglobia bacterium (assembly GCA_963797035.1). GTDB lineage: Bacteria > Acidobacteriota > Terriglobia > Terriglobales > Acidobacteriaceae > JAIQGF01. Next base: position 113,186 of record CAWCOC010000010.1, on the reverse strand, counting down.
ATGATCTCTCCATCCACCATGCCCACGCTGGTGGCGGCAATGTAATCGCGAATGGGGGCATGCGACAGGGTGCCGGCTTCCACCAGCTTCTGCAAGGCCAGGCCGAGGGCGACAAACGCTCCGGTAATCGAGGCGGTGCGGGTGCCGCCGTCCGCCTGGATGACATCGCAGTCGATCCAGATGGTGCGCTCGCCCAGCCGCGCCAGGTCCACCACCCCGCGCAGCGATCTGCCGATCAGGCGCTGGATCTCATGCGTCCGCCCGCCAATGCGCCCGCGCGCCGACTCGCGCGGCGTGCGCGTCAAGGTGGAGCGCGGCAGCATGGCGTATTCCCCGGTGATCCAACCCTTGCCGCTATTGCGCAGCCACGCGGGCACCGACTCCTCCACTGAAGCGGTGCAGATCACGCGGGTATTGCCCAACTCGATCAGCGCCGAACCTTCCGCGGTGGAGATGAAGTCGGGGATGATGTTGACCGGGCGCATCTGCTCCGGCGTTCGGTTATCGCTGCGATAAACCATGGGGGTTGAATTGTACTGGATTGCCGAACTGCCGAACTGCCGAATTGCCGAATTGAACGTCGGCCCTGGGTCTCCATTGCGGCCAGCAACGGAAAAGGCGCGCTTCCCGGGCGCGCCTCAATTCCGCAGTTCGGCAATCCCGCAGTTCGGAAATTATTTCGCTGCCCGCTCCTGCCCCGGATAGTACCCGCTGCGGGTACGCACCATCAGGTGCTTGTAGCCGGGGGCGTGCGCATCCACCTTGATGGTGCGATAGCCGCTCTCGGTCTTCGGCCGCGTCGACTTGTAGGTGATGGTGTACTGGTTGCGAATATCGTGCGCCACCGACTGGGTGATGGCGTCCACTTCGTTCAGGCTCTTGGGGAAGAAATAAACTCCGCCGGTCTGCTCCGCTATCTCGGTCAGGGCGCGGCGGGCGCGGCGCTGGCGCTCTTCTCCCAGCAAGCCGATGGTGTAAACCGTGGGACCATTTTCCGCCTGCAGGCGCCGGATGGCCTGCTCCAGGGACTCGCGGCTGGCATTGTCTTCACCATCGGTCACCACCAGCAGAACTTTCTTATCGAGGCGGGCGTTTTTCTTCAGATGATCGGCGGAAGCCACCACCGCGTCATAGAGTGCGGTGCCGCCGCGCGATTCAATCCGCTCCATCGCTTCCTTCAGCTGCGGGACCTTATTGGTGAAATCCTGGTCGAGGTAGTACTCGTCGTTGAAGTTGACGATGAAAACTTCGTCCTGCGGATTGCTGGAGCGCACCAGGTTAATGGCCGCCTGGTTCACCGCCGGCCGCTTGTCGCGCATCGAGCCGGAGTTGTCGATCACGATTCCCATGGCCACCGGGATATCTTCGCGCCGGAAGGAGCGGATCTGCTGCGGCACGCCGTCTTCAAACACCTGGAAATCGTTCCGCGTCAGCCCGGTCACCAGCCGGTGCTTGTCGTCGACCACGGTGGCATGCAGCGCCACTTCTTCGACCTTCTTGGTGAATACGTAGGTGCCATTTTCTTCGCGCGTGGGCTCCTGTCCTTGCGGTGTCCCGGAGGGCACCTGCACGGTGTTGCCCGGCTGATTGGGAGCGTCCCCGGGCAGCGGCTCCGCCGTGGACGGCTGCCGGCCGGAAGATTGCCCCGGCGGCGCGGGCGCCTGGCCGGGATACGAGGAGGATTGCGCCCCCAGCAACACACTCAGTGCAACCAGGGACACCAGCACAAGCAGGGACCTATTCCGTGGGAGCATAGTAACCCGTTTTCGCATACACATGCAGAGGCGGCAGACCTTTAGGCGGATTCAGTTTTACTTTCACTTTCCGCCATTTACCATCGCGTGCTGGTTTCTTTGGACGGTATCCGAGCACATATTGGTTGCGTAGCTCGACCCCTATCTTTGTCGCCACGTCGGCCAATTCGTTCGGATTGTCGATGGTAAACGTCCGCCCGCCAGTCACATCGGTGATGGCGCCCAGCGTGGTGGGACCCATCCGCTCCTCCTCGCTGCGCGGGGTCGAATCGAAGATGCCGATGGCGTAAATCTGCACATCGGCCTCCTTCACCAGGCTCTTGATTTCGCTCTCCGTGTAGCGGCTGTGATTGTCGCCGCCATCGGAAATGATCAGCAACGCCTTCTTCTGCTGGTGCGCCCGCCGCATCGTGTTCATGCCCATGTAGATGGCGTCCAGCAAAGCAGTGCGCCCCTTGGGCACGGCCGAGATCAGGCGGCCCTGGATGTCTTCCACCGAGGAGGTGAAGTCGCTGAGTATCTCGGGCCGCTCCGAGAACGTGACCATGAAAAATTCGTCCTGCGGATTGGCGGTGCGAAAGAATTCCACCACCGCCTCGCGCGCCTTTTCGACCTTGTTGCTCATGCTCCCGCTGATGTCGAAAATCACCCCCAGCGAGAGCGGCGCGTCTTCGCTGGAGAAGTGCCGGATCTCCTGCCGCTCGCCGTTTTCGAAGAGCTCAAAATTATCGCGCTCCAGCCCGGTGACCAGCCGGTTCATGGGATCGGTGATCGTAGCCGGGATCAGCACCAGGTCCACATCCACGCGCAGGGGCTTGGTATGGGTCTTCAGTGCCGGGTTGCTGATCTTGGCCGCGGCATCGGTCGGCTTGGCGCGGGGTTGGACGTGGACTTCGTCCTGGATCTGCCCCCATCCCGCGGCGGCAAACATCAGCACGGCAATCAGCAGGAGAGCGAGCACCCGCAGCTTGCGGGAGCGATGCGACGGATCTGCCGCCCATGGTGACCGGGTCAGAAACGCAGTCTGATTTGGTAGCTTCCCCAAGGGGCAGAACCCGCTTTGGGTACTGCGGCGGGTCATCTTAGCCTCGTATATGGCGCATGGTAACACAGCCATGCAAGCGGTTCTTCGGCCATACGGACTAGTCACAAACGACCGGGGACGAATGGCGGAACGGATTACAATCGCCGGCATGAAGATCGCGCCTTTTTCTGCTTTCCGCTATGACCCGACCAGAGTCTCCGTCGGCGACGTGGTTACGCAGCCCTACGACAAGATTTCCCCCGATATGCAGGCCCGTTATTACCAGGCCAGCCCCTTCAACCTGGTGCGCATCATCCTGGGAAATCAGGACTTGGAGAAGCCCGACGTTTACCAGGCGGCGGCGGCGCACTTTGCCGCATGGCGCGAGCAGGGCGTGCTTCGCCGTGACCCCGACGCGTCCCTTTACTTCTATAGCCAGCGCTTCCCCCTGCCTGGATCGACCCAGGAGGTGGAACGGCGGGGACTGATGGCGCTGGGCCGCCTCCACGATTATTCCGAGGGCGTGGTCTTCCGCCATGAGCGCACCCTCGCCAAGCCCAAGCAGGATCGGCTGAACCTGCTGCGGGCCACCCGCGCGCAATTCGAGCAGCTTTTCATGGTGTACAGCGACCCCGGCGGTGAAGTCGACGCGCTGCTGGCAACCCCAACCGCGCCCGACCTCGAGGTGCGCGATGAATACAACGTGCAGCACCGCCTGTGGCGCATTTCCAACCGCGAGACCATTCGCCGCGTCGTCGGCCTGATGGCCGAAAAAAAGGTGATCATCGCCGACGGCCACCATCGCTATGAAACCGCCATGGATTATCGCCAGGAGCGAACGATCGAGTCCATGCGAGCCCACCATGCGGAGATGGCTGCGGAAGCGGCCTCGAGGGAGGAGACGGTCTGGACGGCAGTCCGATCGTTCACGGAAGCTCCTCCCTACGACTACGCGATCATGACCTTCGTCAACCTGGATGCTCCCGGCCTGGTCATCCTCCCCACCCATCGCGTGGTGATCGGGCTGCCCGGCTTCGACAAGGATTTATTCCTGCGCAGCGCCTTTCCTTATTTCACGGTGGAGCAGGCCGGCGCCACCGACCCAACCCGCCTGCTCGCGCTTCTCCATCATGCCGGGCAGCAGGGGACCGCCTTCGCCGCCGCCATCGGACACGAGGCGTTCCTGCTGCGCGCCCGCCCCGGCGCCGCCGACGCCGTGCTGGCGGCGGTTTCCGCTCGCCAGCGCCAACTCGACCTGGTGCATCTCCACAAAATTGTGCTCGAGCACGTGATGGGTATTTCCGAAGAAGCGATTCGCCAGCAGCAGAACCTGAAGTATGTCCGCGAAGCCGCCGAGGCCATCGCGCTGGCGCGGGCCGGGGCCAACGTCGCCTTCCTGGTGAACCCGGTGCGCATCGAGCAGGTCCGCGATATCGCCCTGGCCGGCGAAGTCCTGCCGCAGAAATCCACCGACTTCTATCCCAAGCTGCTCAGCGGATTAGCGATTTACTCGATGGAATAGCCGCGAGATCCAAATCAAAAAAAGTACTCGGGATTAAATTGAGAGCCTGCGAACGAAACTTCAATTGCGGCGCAGCCTCGTCAAATGGGACCGAACCTTTTCTATTAGCGAAAAAAAAGCGCAAACTTACGCTAAGACGATTTCACGCTCGTTGATCGGATATGGCCTACTGCAGAAGCGGGTCTAAGCCGTCCGAAACGGTTTTCATCTGTGAATCGTATGGTTCCGCTCTGGTCTCTCTAGTATCCGCGCTTTCCATTTTCGCCGTATCGCTGAGGTCGAACGAGCAATTTGTATGTCACGGCTTTGCCACCCTCGCCGGGTTCAGCGACATACGAGTATTCGTATCCGCTCTTACGGCCCAGAGCGAGCACAGGTCAATAGTCCGCTGTCTTCTGCCAACAGGTTAACCTTCCGCCGCAATACCTATACTGTTCAAGGTTTTGAGGAAATCCCACGGACGGGTACATTTCTGCCTAAGTGTCCGCCGCAGTGTTCACTGCTCGAATCGATGCGGTCGATTCCCATACGACCTCACGATGCCATTCGCGTCTTAGGAATGCGACTGCGGCGATAAGTACGGCAGTAGCGCAAATGATTAGGCCCACGCGTTTCATGGTTGTCGTGAACAGCTCTTATCGTAAGTTACTCGAAAACGCTCGGACAACTTCGCCCGAGTTTGCATCAATGACATACGTCCAAACTCGTCCTTTACTATTGCATGTAGACTTCGCATCAACCAGCAACTGCTTCGAGTCAAACCACTTCAGCCCGACAACATCAATTCTCAAATCCACGCAGGGTGGCGTCTGGCGAATGATGTCTTGACGAACGCGTTCGGTAGGCTCAGTAATCAGTGGAAGTCCATCCCTTAGCCGAATGACTCTCACCGTTGCCACCCCAAAACGGCCCGTTACGACTGGGTGACGATCTGTGATCATCCGCGTTCCCCTTTCGTTCACGAAATACGCCTGACAGTCCGGCGACCAAACTGCACCTCGCGCCGTATACACAAAGCCACAGTGCTGTTGTTGCACTGATGACGATGATGTCGCAGTACCGAGCACCATCAAGAGAATGGAAATGACCGAGATCATGGTCTTGACGAGCGTGAACAGCCCTTATCGTAAGTTTCGGCTCGGCATACCGTAACCAATGCGTGAGAGCACAAAGCCTACCGTCGCTGCGACCAGCAAATTAAATAGCCACGTCATTCCGGTACCCCCGAACAGAAATCCTCCGGGCATGAGCGCCAAGTGATAGTGGCGCACGTTCGCTGCGGTAATTCCCGGCTCATTTGATAATACGACCATCGTTGCGATGAAATCCTTCAGCAACATCGCACACGGTATCCAGACGTAAGCGTGTTTAAAGTATTTCATTGCGGCAGCACCGTCAGTGCGCTCTTAACGAGCGATAACAGCTCTTATCGTAAGTAATCCCGAAACGGGAGTCCAGCGCGGGATTACTTACGATATGACGATTTCACGCCAATCATGCCGTGTGATGCGCCACTTTTCGGCGGAACGCGAACCGAAGCAGCTTGTACCCGCCGTAAGTCGGCATCGCCACCGAGATCATGTGCAGCAGCGCCAAACCAACCGAAGCCCGCCACAGGCGATTGGAAACAGTAGTCGTGGGATGCGCAACGGAGTACAAGTAGACGTAATAGCCGTTTTCCCAAAGCGTATAGGCGAGTGACCTGCTCCGCTAGATCCGCACACAACTGAGTATGATTTCACAGTTTCCCGGAAGCGAAAGATCGGGGAGGAGCATGTCTCGGAGCCGGCACACGGAAGCGGAGATGATCGGAGCGCTGAAGCAGATGGAGGCAGGCCGCAAGGCGGAAGACGTGGCGCGTGAGGTGGGCGTCAGCAAGCACACGCTGTATGCGTGGAAGGCGAAGTACGGCGGCATGGACGCCAGCCAGGCGCAGGAGAGCAAACAGTTGCGCGTTGAGAACAACCGCTTGCGCAAGCTGGTGGCGGACCTGTCGCTGGACAAGGAAGCGTTGCAGTCGGTGATCCGAAAAAACGGCTGGAGCTCGTAGCGACGAAGGCAGCTATCGAGCAGATGCTGTCGGAGTATGCCTTCACGGAGCGGCGGGCGTGCGCTCTGATGTTGGTGGCGGTGGGAACGTATCGCTATCGGTCTCGGCGTACGGACGAGCCGCTGCGGACCAGGCTGGTGGAGTTGGCGCGGGAGAAGCCGCGGTTCGGGTATCGGCGGCTGCACGTGTTGCTGTCGCGTACGGGAGAGCGGGTGAACCACAAGCGATTGCATCGGGTGTATCGCGCGGCGGGATTGATGATTCGGCGGAAGAAGCGGAAGCACTGTGTGCGGGTCGGAAAGCCGCTGGTAGAGCGAACCGCGCCGAACCAGGAATGGGCCTTAGATTTCGTGCACGACATAGTCGAGTGCGGGCGCACGATCCGGGTGCTGACGGTGGTGGATGCATACACCCGCGAGTGCCTGGCGCTGGAGGTGGACACCAGCTTTGCCTCGCGGCGAGTGACACGTGTGCTGGAGGCGATCATCGCCGAGCGTGGCGTGCCGCAGTCGATCCGCTGCGACAATGGGCCGGAGTTGACCAGCCGTCACTTCCTGGCCTGGGCCATCGAGCGCGGGATCGAATTGCTGCACATCCAGCCAGGCAAGCCCGCGCAGAACGGACGGCTGGAGAGCTTCAACGGGAAGTTGCGGGAAGAGTGTCTGCGGGTGAGCTGGTTTCAGAACCTATTCGACGCGCGGCGGAAGATTGCGGCGTGGCGGAAGGAGTACAACGAAGAGCGTCCTCACAGCAGCCTAGGCTATCGAACACCTAAGGAGTTTGCAGCGCAGCTAAGAACGGAAAGCTTCTACGGAGATGGAGTGGGGCAAGGGACCTCAAACGCCGGCCCCTTGCCCCACACCCCCATCCCCGCTGAAAACGCCAACGAAATGGGAGGAACTTGTCGTAGTCTCAACTATGCGGAGTAAGGGGGCAGGTCACGAGAACGAGGCAGAATAGCCCTCCAACGGCGCTAGCAATTCTACTGAGCATGACTATGCAAATGATGCGTCGGGTCATCGAGTGATAACAAGCGTAAGTAATCCCAAAATGGAAATCCAGCGCCCGATTACTTACGATAAGACGATTTATCGCCAATCGCACTATTCCAGACCTATTTCACGCCATTCCGCCGCGGCGTTCGGGAGCGGCCAAGTACAATGCGGGCCAACGGAGGTGAGCATGAAGCCGAGAATCGCAACCGCTGTTGCCGTGATCATCAGCATCTGCTGCGTTGGCGCGACCAGCAGGAGAGACAAGAGCACCGACCTAGTTCAGAGTAACTTTGCCGCGTGGAACGCCCACGATGCCGACAAGGTCGCATCGTTGTACACCGACGACGTGATCTACGAAGACGTGGCGTTCGGGCTGATTGCGCGTGGCCACGCCGAGATGCGAAAAATGGCCGCAGACTTCTTCGCGGGTGTTCCTGACCTCAAGCTGGAGGTCGTCAGCAACACGTCGATGGGAAACCGTGGGTCAGTCGAGTGGGTGTTCAGCGGCACCGATGTTGGACTCTACAAGACTGGAAAGAAGTTCTCGGTGCGCGGCGCAAGCGTGTACGAGCTACGCGGCGGGAAATTTTCGTCCAACCGCGACTACTACGACTCAGCCAGCATTATGCGCCAGGTTGGCATCCTGCCCACAGCTCCGCAATGACGCGGCTTGCTTCCGCCGTCTTGACGCCGCATTCTAATGCTCCAGTGGTTCCGAGAATCCCGGCTCCGTAACTTACGTGAAGACGATTTATCGTCAATTGAGAACTATTCATGAGGGAGAAAGGGCTGCGCGAGGATAAATGAACGACCCGATGAATGCGCCCAAGGAGTAGGACACGCCGCGAATTAGCGGGACTGTGAACGCCGAGAAAGTTCTCATTTGCGGCGCTCCGAAATTACCCAGTGAGTCGGCGGAGAGCGGCCCCCAGATGCCGTGTCCCGCAAATGCAGCCGCCCCGACACAAAACCACAGAGCGGTAATCGCCCATGTCCATTTCGCTGGTTCGCTTCGCCACGTCCGCCACATCCCGAAGCCGATTGCGGCGGCATAAAGAACACTGAGAATCACTTCTTTCCACAGCACCGCTGCCACGGTATGTGTCGGAACCAGTTTCCAAAGCGCGGTGTCCACAATCGCTGTTCCGATGATCGCGACCAATACATTCAGCACTAGAAGGCCGGAAAAGCGAAGCGCATTGAGCATGGGATTCATAATTGTTGATAACAGCTCTAATGAGATGGTCCGCCGTGTGATCCCGCAGTGGGATGATGGAAGGTACACGGAGGATCATCGATATGAGTATAGCTTCGGTCGGCATCGACATCGGCAAGAACACTTTCCACCTGGTGGCACTGGACGCTCAGGGCAAAGCCGTCACCAGGAAGAAGTTCTCCCGCCAGCAACTGCTGGCCTACACCGCCAACCTTCCATCGGCACTGATCGGCATGGAAGCCTGTTCGGGGGCGCACTTTTTGGGCACCGCAGTTCGCAACCAGGGCCACGAGGTGCGACTGATTCCGGCGCAGTTTGTGAAGCCGTTTTTGAAGTCGAACAAGAATGACTTCCTCGATGCCGAAGCCATCGCCGAAGCGGTCGGGCGCCAGAACATGCGCTTCGTTCCCATCAAGACCGACGACCAGCTCGACCTGCAGGCACTCCATCGTGTGCGCGACCGGCTAGTGCAACGGCGCACGGCGGTGATCAACCAGATCCGCGGCTTTCTGCTGGAGCGCGGCATCACCTTCGCCCAAGGGCCGGCCAACCTCCGCCGAAACATGCCGTCGTTGCTGGAAGACGCCGAGCAGAACCTCACCCCACGCATGCGCCGCCTGCTGGCTTCGCTGTGGCAGGAGTGGAAGCAACTGGACGACGACGTGGAACGGGTCAGCGGCGATATCGACCAGATCGCCGAGCACGATCCCGGCTGCCAGCGCTTGCGCGAGATTCCCGGAATCGGGCCGCTGGTCTCCACCGCCACGGTAGCGGCGATCGGCAACGGATCGGCCTTCCGCCGCGGGCGCGAGTTCGCCGCCTGGCTCGGCCTTGTTCCCCAACAACACTCCACCGGCGGCAAGCCCCGACTGCTCGGCATCAGCAAACGAGGCAACGCCTACCTGCGGCGCATGTTCATCCACGGAGCGCGGGCCGTGCTGTTGCGCGTCAAGTACGACACCGGCCGGCTGGGCCAGTGGGCCCGGGAGCTGGAGTTGCGAGCGCCGCGCAACAAAGTGATCGTCGCCGTCGCCAACAAACTGGCGCGCATCGCCTGGGCGGTGCTGTCCAGCGGCAACGAATATCGAGCCGCAGCCGTCACCGCGGCCTGAGTCTTTTTCCATGAAGTCTGCTAAGGAGAATAGGACGAAAGAACAGTCAAACGGCGTGCCGGAAAACCTGACTACGCTAATGGTCGCTTCTGACCGAAGCTCTTATAAGGACCAGCACGCGCGGATCATCATCGTGGCCCGGAGAAAAATCTCCAACTAAGAGGCCGGATACATTTACGCAGACTGTGCTATCGGCTTGCGACTCCTCTTGCAGTCAGGCGGCGGACCATACATTATCGTAACTTACGATTCTGCACCGGGAACAGGGCTATTCACACTCAAGTAACTCTCGAAACAGGAGTCCAGCGCCGGATTACGTGAAGGCGATTTCACGCCAGTTGAAAACAGAGGGGCCTCTTCTACTGTTTTGAAGAAAGTGTCGTGAGATGCTCAAGCGCCTGCTGCGACAGGCCCTGATCTGTCCCACGAGCCGCAGCAGTGAGTTGCAGGTGCGCTTCGTGTGACTCTCCCGCAGCAGAGAGCGCCACTCCCATATAGAGCTGCACTCTCTGAAGATCGTCATATGTTCCTGACGCGATCAGCGGCCTTAGCAAGCTCATCGCTTCTCTGTAGCGCTTCGCGTCTACGAGTGCGTAGGCGTGCCTGGCGTCCAATTCCTCTGCAAAGTCGTTGCTCTCTGGATCGGAGAGCAAATCTCTATAATTACGCCTAATCTCAGCATATTGGTTGCAAGCTCGATCATGATCGCCCATCAGCGCGGCACAGTTAGCCTGCGAAAACTCAATCTGCGACAAGAGCTGCCGATCGTTCGTGGACAGTCGCTTCGCGGCGTCGAGCAACGCCAGTGAACGCTGCAATTCATGAAGGTGCGCGTAACAGGTAGATTTCCCGAGCAGGAGAGCACCCTGCTCCACCTCAGATTCTGCTGTAGCATCCAACGAGTCTAACCGGGACAGTCCCTCTTCGGGGTGGCCAGTGGTCGCCAGTCGAACTGCTTCGCTATAAGAGGTCCAATCAAACGCCATGCGAGAAGCTCTGCGCGACTTCAATCGGTGATCATCGTAAGTATGCGCTTTTTAGTCGCGGCAACGAAGGCTGTTGGGCGATAAGACTCGGGAATCAGGACTTCGAGCTCACAACTGGTTTAAGATTCCTCTCCGCCGTGAAATCCTGGAACCATGCCGTCGCGATCGTGCTCACCATCGCAGCCCTCACCGCCAGCGCCGCCGACGACAAGCGCCTGAGCGTCTACACCCCGCAAACTTCCTTCTCGGTCAATGTGCTGGAGCGCGAGGGAAGCGAGTACGTGGCCCTGCTCGACGTGCTGGCCTCGCTCGGTTCGGCCTCCGCCCGCCAGGAGGGCGACAAGTGGAAGCTGCAGTTCAACAAGACCGACTCCGAATTCAAGGACGGAAAAACCAAGGCCCGGGTGCATCGCAAGAACCTGGAGCTGTCGGCGCCGTTCATCATCGAAAACGGGCGCGGCCTGGTGCCGCTCCATTCTCTGGGCATCGTGCTCTCCCGGCTGGTACCGGGCACGGTGGAGGTTCGCGAGCCGGCGCGTCGCGTCTTTCTCGGCGGGGCGGCCACGAGATTTTCCACTGAGTGGGAAGCCGCAGGGCCCAGGCTGGTCCTCCACTTTTCCGCTCCGGTCAATCCCGCCATCTCCACCGAGCCCGGCCGGCTGCGCATGATCTTCAACCGCGAGCCGCTGGTCGCATCCGGCGGCAGCCAGGCCTTTGACGATAAGGTCATTCGCGCCGAACAATTTTCCGAGCACGATGGCATAGCCGAGTTGACGATTCGTACCCTCGCGCCGGTGATGGCCGCGTTCAGCGACCAGGGCCGCACCATCACCATCGCGCCGGTGCCGCCAACGCAGGCGGCCGCTCCGCCGCCTCCGTCCGCCGCGCTTCCTGGGACATCGGCTTCACCCACTGCCCCGGCGCCCGGCACTGCGGAAGCGCCGCAGGTCACGCATCCCCGCGCCACCGTGGTCATCGATCCCGGCCATGGCGGCGACGATCGCGGCGCCGCCCTCTCCGAAACTCTGGTGGAGAAGGACGTCACCTTGGCCTGGGCACGCCACCTGCGCGCCGCGCTGGAGCAGAAGGGAATACCCGCGACGCTGTTGCGCGAGTCCGATACCGCTCTTACCTTCGACCAGCGCGCTTCCATTTCCAACGCGGCGCGTCCGCTCGTCTTCATCACCTTGCATGCCGGAACCGGCGGGACCGGGGTCCGCGTCTATACCGCCCACCTCGGCGAAAGCGCGCCGCGCCCCGGCAGCTTCCTTCCCTGGGACACGGCGCAGAGCGCGTTTCTTGATGGCAGCCGCACGCTTGGCCGGCAGCGTCGTCGCGGAAATTAACCGGCGCGAAATTCCGGTGGCCACCGCCCCCGTCCTGCTGCGGCCCTTGAACAACATTTCCGCTTCCGCCATCGCCATTGAAGTCATGCCGCCGGCGGCCGACGTCGCCGGATTAGCCAGCGCTTCCTATCAGCAGTTGGTCTGCGTCGCCATCGCCGATGGCGTGGCCGCCGCAGTCAAGCCGGCCTCGCCCCGGGCGGGAGGCGGGCGATGACGCGGCGCGCGAAAATCGCGCTCACCATCCTGGTCATCGTGGTGGCGGCAATGGGCTATTACGCGTTCCACCTGAAGCGGCAGGCGGAAAAGCTGCCGACTATGGCGTTCGACACGCGCCCCATCTCGCCGCCGGTTTCCGGTCCCACCGAGCGCGTCACGCTCTACGTCGCCCGCGACCGCGACGGCATGTTGCACCGCCAGGAAGCGGCCATCGCCGTGCCCGCCGATCCCAGCGAGCGCGCCCGCCAGATTCTGCGCGCCCTGTTCTCCGTGTACTTGGAGAAGAATTCGCCACATCCCCTGGGCAGCGGCGCCGACATCAATTACGTGTTCCTGGTGCAACCCAACATGGCGATCGTCGACGCCAACGCCGCCTTTGCCGACACCCACCGCTCCGGCATCCTGGTGGAGCAATTGACGGTCGCCTCCATCGCGCGCACCCTGTCGGCGAATATGCCGGGCATCATTCGCATCAAGATCCTGGTGGACGGCAAGGAGCGTGAAACCCTCGCCGGCCACGCCGACCTCGCCGATTTCTACGACACCGCCGCCGGCGACCAGTTCCCGGTTGGGGAATAGCGGCACTGATGCGTGACGATTTCTTCACTCTTCACTCTTCAATCTTCAATCTTCATTCTTCAATTTGCAGTTGTCATCCTGAGCGAGGCCGGAAGCCCGAGTCGAAGGACCTAGGGTTCCTTTGCAGTGCACGCTCCGTTGACAGGCGTTCTCACCCAAATCCCAGGTCTTCATTCTTCATTCTGCAGTTGTCACACTGAGCGAGAACGAACGCCCGAGGCAATTCCGCCGTCCCTCAATCGCAATTGACTCCGCCCCCCACCTCTCTTACTCTGAACCGTGCCTCCCATGACGGTCCACTCCCGCCTGCGCGTCGCCGAGGACATCACGGAGTTGGTGGGTGAAACGCCGCTGCTGCACCTGCGCAAGCTTCCGCCGCCCGGCGTGGCCGAGGTTTATGCCAAGCTCGAGTACCTGAATCCCGGCGGCAGCATCAAGGACCGCGCCGCCATCGGCATCATCAATCGCGCCGAAGCCGAAGGACGCCTGCATCCCGGCTCTACCATCCTGGAAGCCACCGCCGGCAACACCGGCATCGGCCTGGCGCTGATCGGGGTCAACCGCGGATACCGCGTCATCGTCTGCATTCCGCAGAAATTCGCCAAGGAAAAAGTCGTGCTCATGCAGGCGCTGGGCGCGGAAGTGATTCGCACTCCCGACGACGAAGGCATGGCGGGCGCCATCCGTCGCGCCGAAGAGCTGGCGGCGAAAATTCCCGGTTCGTTCATGGCCGGCCAGTTTTCCAACCTCGCCAATCCCGACTACCACTACGAAACCACCGCCAGTGAAATCTGGGAGCAGATGCAGGAGAAAGTGGACGCGGTCGTGCTCGGCGCCGGGACCGGCGGTACCTTTACCGGCGTGGCTCGATTCATGAAAGAGCGCAATCCCAGCATCCATGCCTACCTGGTGGAGTCCCAGGGTTCCATTTATGGCGGCGGGCCGCCCGGCGATCACAAAGTGGAAGGCATCGGCACCAGCTTTATTCCCAAGACCGCCGACATGTCGCTTTCTGATGGCGTCATCATGGCCAAAGACCCGGAGGCGTTTGAGATGACTCGCCGCCTGGCGCGCGAAGAAGGAGTCTTCGCCGGCTCCAGTGGTGGCGCCGCGGTTTGGGCCGCCATCGAGGTGGCGAAAAAACTCGGTCCCGGCAAGCGCGTCGTCACCGTGATCCCCGACTCCGCCGAACGCTATCTATCGAAAAATATCTTCGAAGGTCCGTAGCGCGACTATGTCCAGGCGCCGAAAGATGTTGCTCGCGATCGGATGTGCAATTGGCGCGGCCTCCTTGTTCATGGATGGCGGACCTGAGGGCCTCCTCTTTGGAGGTGTGTGCTCGGTCGCAGCTGTCATTTTGTTCATCGCCGGCGCCGTCGACCATCGACCATCGACCATCGACTCCCGACACACACTTACGACTAACGACAAAACTCATGGCTAAGAAGAACTCCCGCGGCTTCTCCACCACCGCCATCCACGCCGGGCAAGAGCCGGAGCCCGTCACTGGCGCCGTCTCCTTCCCCATTTTTGCGACTTCCACCTACGTTCAGGACGAGCTAGGCAAGCCGCGTCTCGGATACGAGTACGCCCGCGTCACCAACCCGACTCGCGATCGCCTGCAGGAAAACCTGGCGGCGCTGGAAGGCGGTACGGCCGCGCGCGTCTTCGCCAGCGGGATGGCCGCCATCAACGCCATTTGCACCATGCTGAAATCCGGCGACCACCTGGTCTGCTCCGACAACATGTACGGCGGCACGCCGCGCCTGTTCAACCAGATTCTCGCCAACTTCGGCTTGGAATTTACCTACGTCGATACCTCCGACCTGCGCGCCGTCGAGAAGGCGATGCGCAAAAACACGCGCTATGTTTACGTCGAGACCCCGACCAACCCGCTGATGACCATCAGCGACCTCGATGCTATCTGCAGCCTGGCGCATCGCCGCCGCGCCGAAGTCATCGTGGACAACACCTTCATGTCGCCGTTTTTCCAGCGCCCCATCGAGTTCGGCGCCGACATGGTGGTGCACTCCACCACAAAGTTTCTCAACGGCCACAGCGACGGGCTCGGCGGCGTTGTCGTCTGCACCACCGAGCGCCAGGCCGAGCAGCTTGCATTTATTCAGAAGTCGGCGGGCGCCATCCTTTCGCCGTTTGAATGCTGGCTGATCCTGCGCGGCGTCAAGACCCTGGGTGTGCGCATGCCGCGCCACGACGAAAACGGACGCCGCATCGCCGAATTCCTCGCCGCACACAAGAAGGTGAAAGCGGTCTTCTATCCCGGCCTGCCCGACCATCCGCAGCACGCGCTGGCGAAGAAGCAGATGAGCGGCTTTGGCTCCATGATCAGCTTCGAAACCGGGTCGCTCGGAAACGCCAAGCGTCTGCTCAAGCAATGCCGCGGCACGCTCTCGCTGGGCGAATCGCTGGGCGGCGTCGAAACCCTGATCTCGCACCCCGCCACCATGACCCACGCCGCGCTCGGCGCAAAAGGAAGGGCCGCCATCGGCATCACCGACGGCATGGTGCGGATTTCCGTTGGCATCGAGGACGTGGACGACATCATTGCCGACCTGGAAGCCGCCCTCAGCCGCATCTAGCCGACACACGTCATGATGAAAAAAGTAAAGGGGCCGAACTGTCTCGGCCCCTTCGTTTTCTGCTGAAATTGCGTTATTCCTTTGCGCTGGCGACGGCAAAGTCCTTGCGCACGGCGTTCATGAAATTCGCCGCCACCTCAGGCGGGCGAACGCGCCCGTTGAGAATCTGGTGATAGGGAATCGATTTGCCGTACATCGCCACCGTGGTGTCCATGTCTTGGGAGACCTTGGCGCCGTTCAGCGTCAGCCCGGCAAACAGGCCGCGCGTCCGCGAGTAGCTGAGGATCTCGGATTTGAAGGTGGCATTGGTGGCCGCTTCCGCGCGCCGGCCCACTGGCCCGACGGCAATGGCAGCGCCGGCGCCGATCTGCGCCTTGTTGCTGAGCAGGTCGGCGAGGGCATGATCGTTCATGAACACCAGCACCACATCGGCGGACTGGACGCCGATCTGCGCTCCCCAACTTCCACCGCTCAGGGCAATGGGAACTGGCGCGCTCCAGCCATTGCCTTCGCGGCAAGTTGCCAGGCCGCGTCCGTGCCGGCCGCCGATCACGAATCCGCCTTTCACCATGTCGGGAATGACGGCCACGCACGAGGCTTTTGCCAGGATCGTTTCCGGGATCTCGCTCTCCGGCGTGTGAATGAGTTGCGTCAGGTCATCGCCAGCCATATTGACGCGGCTGGCGAGTTCTGCCTTCTGCGCGTCCACGCCCGCCGGCGTCGCCGCCGTGGCCGGATGGTGGCTGCATCCCGCAAACAGCAGCAACGAACACAACATCGCAATCGCCATTAGTACCAGTTTCTTCATCGCTCTCTCTCCCCTCGTGCAGTCAAAGCGGGCCGCAACTCTGAACCTGTTGCCCTAGCTCGTTAGAGGTAGGGAGCAACGCACGGTTTGCCACGAATCGCAGGGCTACTCTGGAATTTCAATCGAAGCTCGTAGCTGTCAGCTCTTCGGCCTGAGCTCGGTCGTGGGTAATTTCGAAACAGCGAGTCGAAGCCAAAAGCTAATTGCTAATTGCTAATCGCTAATTGCTGTTCCTGAAGTGCTGCAAGATCGCTTCCGCCTGCGGCTTGCTGACCACCGACGAGAGCGCCGCCGCATCCGCTTCTTTCACTGCCTGCACACTGCCGAAATGCTGCAGCAGGCGCCGCGTGGTCCCCTCGCCGACGCCGGGGATCTCCCGCAGTTCGGTGCTGCGGTCGCGCATGGCGCGCCGTTTGCGATGGAAGGTCAGGGCGAAGCGGTGCGCTTCGTCGCGTATCAGTTGCACCAGGTGCAGCACCGGCGAGTGATGGTCCAGCACGACCGGTTCGTCTTCCTGCCCGTGGACGTAGATGATCTCCTCGCGCTTGGCAATGGCGGCCAGCGGCTGGTTGGTGATCTCCAGCGACTCCAGCGCCTCGGCCGCGGCGTGCAGTTGTCCCAGGCCGCCATCGATCAGCACCAGGCTCGGCATCTTCGACGGTTTCGACCCGGGGTCGCCATCGCGCGTCGCGCGTGATGGGGTGGATTCCTCCTGCACGCGCTTGTAGCGGCGCGTCACCACCTCGCGCATCGAGGCAAAGTCGTCCACGCCCTCCACCGTGCGGATGATGAACTTGCGGTAGTCGCTCTTCTTCATCCGGCCGTCTTCCCACACCACCATGGAGGCCACCGTCTCCGCCCCCTGGATGTGCGAGATGTCGAAGCACTCGATGCGCCGCGGCAACTCCGGCAGCGTGAGCGCCTCCTGCAACGACTCCTGGATTACCTTGGCCGCCGGCTTCATCACCCGGAAGCGCTGGTCGAACGATTGCTTCGCGTTCTGCCCAGCCAGATCGATCAGCGACCGCTTCTCGCCGCGCTGCGGCACCGTGATCTGCACCCGGTGGCTGCACGCCTCGGAGAGCAGCTCTTCCAGGCTCTCGCGGTCCTCGAACTCCACCGGCACGAAGATCTCCCGCGGCACGTACTGCTGCCCGATGTAGACCTGCTTGAGCAGCGCGGAGAAAAATTCCCCGGGAACGAATTCGCTTTCGCCCGATCCCACCCTATCGCTCTGGGAGCGATCAGGCTGGGCCACCCAGGCCGGCAGGTCTTCCCAGAAAAATTCGCGGCGATCCAGCACCTTGCCCCCGCGCATGTGGAACAGGTTGACCGCGAGCATCTGGTTTTCCCAGTGGTAGCCGAACACGTCGACGTCGGTGCCCTCGACGGCCGCCATGCGCTGCTTGTCCTGCAACTGCTCGACGGTGGAGATCAGGTCGCGATACTTGGCCGCCAGCTCGTACTGCTGATTTTCCGCGGCGGCCTCCATGCGCCGGCGCAGCGAGCGCGAAAGCTCCGTCTGCCGCCCTTCCAGGAACAGCTTCACGTCGCGCACCGCTTCTTCATAAGCGTCGGGGGTGGTCAGTCCCTGCACGCACGGACCCAGGCAGCGCCCGATGTAGTACTGCAGGCAGGCACGCGGATGAAACCGGTTCAGGTCAACCTTGCAACTCGGAATCAGAAAATGCCGGTGGATCAGGTCTACGATCCGGTACGCCAGGTTGGCAGGGAAGTACGGGCCATAATATTCGCTGCCGTCTTTCTTCAACCTGCGCGTGACATAGACCCGGGGAAAGCGCTCGCCCAGCGTGAGTTTCACGTAGGGGTAACTCTTGTCGTCGCGCAGCAGGATGTTGAAGCGCGGCTTCTTCTGCTTGATCAGGTTGTTCTCAAGCGCCAAAGCCTCTTTTTCATTGTCGACGACGATGTACTCGACATCCACCGCCTCGCGCAGCAGGCTGCCGGTCTTGGCGTCCTCCGCCCGGCCTTCGACAAAGTAGCTGCGCACCCGACTGCGCAGGTTCTTCGCCTTGCCGACGTAGATGACCTCGCCCTCGGCGCTCTTGTACAGGTACACGCCGGCCCGCAGCGGCAGCGTCCGGATTTTCTCGTGCAGATCCACCTGTTTCTAGATTAGCAGGGATGTAGCGGAGCCGCGGGCGTGCGAGTCCCGCCCTAACCACCTGTCATCCCGAGCGAGGGCGACCGACCGAATGGGAAGGAGCGCGAGTCGAGGGACCTTGGGTTTCCGATGCCGCCATGCTGGTCGCGGCCGGGGAAACGGCTTTCGGCCATCGGCTCTCGGCCTAAATTGCTTAGTGCTGTCATCCCGAGCGAGGGTGCACGCCCGAGTCGAGGGACCCCAGCGGTTCCGGCGCCACCATGCCGTCCGCCGCTTTTCAATTACGATTGTTGGAGCGCACTCGTCCCCAGCGCGCATGCTGTGAGTGCCTCCACGTCGCCCCGACCACGTGTCATCCCGAGCGAGCGCGACCGACCGAATGGGAAGGAGCGTGAGTCGAGGGACCTTGGGTTTTCTCGTCAGCACACGCCACGTAACGATCGGTGCAACTCGCGCCCGACACAGCCAGCCCGCAAACCTCGGAACTGTGCTACATTCCCGCCATCAATGCCCGAAAACCACCTCTACTACGGCGATAACCTCGACGTTCTCCGCCGTTACGTCAAGGACGAGTCCGTAGACCTCATCTACCTCGACCCGCCTTTCAACTCGCGCCAGGACTACAACGTCCTCTTCGCCGAAAAGGACGGCTCCCGCTCCAGCTCACAAATCAAGGCCTTCGAGGACACCTGGGAGTGGAATCAGGAAGCCGAGCGCACCTATGAGGAACTCGTCGAGCAGGGCGGCCAGGTCGCCGACGTCATGCGCGCCTTCCGCACTTTCCTCAAGGGCAGTGACATGATGGCCTACCTCGCCATGATGGCCCCGCGCCTCATGGAACTGAAGCGCGTGCTCAAGGTCACGGGCTCCATCTACCTGCACTGCGATCCCACCGCCAGCCACTACCTGAAAATGCTGATGGATGCGGTGTTTGGGGCGACAAATTTCCGAAATGAGATCACTTGGAAGAGACGCGTAGGAATGAGCAGCGCTGTCCACGAGTCCAATCGATTCGGTATCTGCACCGACATTCTCCTCTTCTACGCGAAAAGTGATAGTGCGGCGTTTGCACCTCAATACAACAAGGACACACCGGAATATCAGGCTTACATAAACGAGCGGTTTACCATGGCTGACCAGAACGGCAGGAAGTTCCAAGCGACAAGTTTAGTAAATCCCGCTTACAGGCCGAACTTGATTTATGAGTACAAGGGTTATCAGCCACCTGCGAACGGCTGGATGATTACCAAAGAAAAAATGGAGGAGTGGGATAAAGAAGGCCGCATCTATTTTCCGGAAGACAAAGCGGGGCGGCTCCGCAGAAAAAGTTATGCCGACGAACTCAAAGGAATGCCGATTCAAAACCTCTGGGTCGACATTCCCGAAATAAATTCTCAAGCTCAAGAGCGCCTCGGATATCCGACGCAGAAACCTGAAGCCCTCCTAGGACGCATCATTAGTGCCAGCTCTGGGGAAGGCGACCTCGTCCTCGACCCGTTCTGCGGGTGTGGTACCGCGGTCGTTGTCGCACAGTACCTCAAACGTCGCTGGATCGGCATCGATATCACCCACCTCGCTATCAATCTAATCAAGAAACGCCTGAATGACCGCTTCAAAGGTGAGATCGAAGGCACCTACGACGTCATCGGCGAGCCCACATCTCTGCCCGATGCCGAACAACTCGCCAAAGAAGACCCCTACCAATTCCAATGGTGGGCGCTCTCCCTCGTCGGCGCGCGTCCGTACGAGCAGAAAAAAGGCTCCGACCGAGCCACCTTCAAACGCGCCCCCCGCGCCAAATCCGCCGCAGCCAACATGGATCTACCGTTGGAGTAACGATCAACGCCGAACAGCAGCAAGGTCCGCAGAGTACTGATTGATTACTCCAGAAAATATGGTTTGCAGAGCGATGAAATTCAGAGTGCACCTGGACTTCTTCGGTGCGGTCAACCACTGGCAAGTCTCCGGACTGGACATCCACCGACGATCGAGGAGTGGCAACAGTACATCTGTGAGGCCGTACTTATCCCGCAGGTTCCGGAAGCCGCGGGTGGCCCACATTTGCTTTGTTCTAGCAAATGTGGGTCCGTTCCTGGCGACAGACGCAAGCCTCCGGCGATCCCCTCTGTGTCTCCGTGCCTCCGTGGTGAACGAATCCCCAATTCCCATTTCGGAACTCACCCCAAAATAATTCCCCCGCAATCACAGCTTTTCCCTTGACACCTATGTTATGCAAATAACGTGAGCTGTTTCTGCCCCGACGGCCCCGGTCGCTGATCGCGATTTTCATCGCCTGCCTCAAGCGTCCCCGTCCCGGCAACCTGCTCACTCCGGCTCCGCTGTTCGACGCCATATCATGACGGCTCGCACTCGTGTCTTCGCCCAACTCCGCCCTGCCTTGAAGGGGCAGCGCTTCAGCGCTGCCGAACCTTCGCCCGCACGAGTGGCTTTAGCCGCTGAGGAATTTGTCTTCCCCGGGTGCCCCGGTCTAGCTCGGTTTTGCCTAGCGCCTGCCCTGAGCTTGTCGAAGGGCAGGGTTGTTCGGCCATCGACCGTCGGCCATCGGCCATCGACCGTCGCCCCCCAGGTTACCTGCCGTTTTCCCAGGTTACCTGGGCTTATCTCGTTCATTCCACGTACACCCCCCAGGGAGGGGGTAGTAACCTATGCCTGTTGCCAAACTCGACAACGCTCCCCGCTGCCAGCACACCAAGCTCAACGGCCAGCCCTGCGCCGCTCCCGCTCGCCGCGGCATCAAGTACTGCGTCTTCCACGCCGCCGAGCACACCAAAACCCCCGATTACGTCCTGCACATCGTCGAGGACGCCATGACCCTGCAGCACTCCCTCTTTCAGGTCATGCGCCTGCTTGCCGAAAAGACGGTGGACACCAAGCGCGTCGCTCTCATGCTCTACGCCCTGCAGATCGCCGCCTCCAACCTCAAGCGCCTCCACCAGGAGGGCCAGCAGATCGCCCAGTCCGCCGAAGTCGAGCAGGAGCAATCCTGGATCAAGCAGTTGCTCGATTCACTACAAATGCCCATGACCGAGGCCGAGCGCATCGCCGAAGAAAGCGTTGCCGAGAGTGAACGCCTCAATTCTCCCGGCGGGCTCTACGACTTCAACGCAAGGCTGGAGACGCCGCCGCCCCGACCGCCGCAGCCAGCAGCCATTCCTGCCGCGCTCGACGACTGCTCCGGCCGTGGGCGGCCGGGCTACATAGCGCCGGTGGCTGAGGGGGATCATGCCCGGTAAAAATTTTACGGCTAAGGCCCAGGATTGCTTTGCCAGAGTTGATGCCGATCAACAGGTGAAGCGGCAAGTACAACAAAACAAGCAGCTTGCTGGCGGTCATCGGGCGCTCTCAAATGGCAGGATGCGTGCTCTTTGCCGGGTGCCGTCGCTTCGTGGGCGGTTCTGTGGATCGCAGTCGGGCGCGCCAGTGCAGCCGGGCTGCCGCAAACATAAGGAGTCCTCCCCCATGAACAGGAACACCGTTTTCGCCCTGGTGATCGCCGCCAGCCTGCCGTTGAGCGTCGGCTGCGCCAGCAAGAAGTACGTGCGTAACGAGACCGCCCCCACCATCAACAAAGTGAACGAGCTGGACGACCTGACAGCCAAGAACACGCGCGACATCAAGGACGTTGACTCGCGCGCCCAACAGGGAATCCAGTCCGTGCAGGCCGCCGCCGCTACCGCCGATCAGAAAGCCATGACCGCCGGGCAGGCCGCTGACCAGGCCCAGACGCTCGCCACCCAGGCCGCCAATCGCGCCGAGAGCCTGACCGGCACGGTCGCTAACCTGGACAACTATCGTCCGGTGGTCGAGACCGCGGTGCACTTCGGCTTTGACAAGTACAACCTGACGTCCAAGGCGAAAAAGGCGCTGGATGAACTCGGCGCCGAGCTGCCCAACACCAAGCACTACATCATGGTGGTGGACGGCAACACCGATTCTACCGGCCCGGCCGATTACAACTACATATTGAGCAAGCGTCGCGCCGACGCCGTGATCAGCTACCTGGTGGCGACCTACCAGATCCCGGCACACAAGATTTACATCATCGGCTTGGGCAAGGATAAGCCGGTGGCGGCAAACAGCAACACTGCGGGCCGTGCGAAGAACCGCCGCGTGGATGTTCGTCTGATGACCAACATCAGCGAAAATCCGACCTCGGCTTCCAGCAGCGCGCCGCAGCAGCCGTAAACGATTTTCCCTTCCCTGGGACCTTCGCAGCCGGGCCGTCCGTTCCCCCCAACGGACGGCCCTTTTTTTGAAAAACAACGACATTGTCGATTGTCGATTGTCGATTGTCGATTGTCGATTGCTGATTGGCGTTGTTGTTGGCAGCGAATCGCGCCACTTCCACGCGATCGTAGGGTTAGAATTGGAGGTGATGGTGCGTTCGCTGGCAGTTCGGATGTTGTGCGCGGTGGTCCTGCTCTGCGGGTTGGCAGTGGCCCAGCAGCCCGAGTCGCAGCTACCCGACGCTCCCCAGCAGCAGCCCCAGGCGCAGCCTCCGCCTTCGGCGCCTGTGCCTCCGCCGGAAGAGCAGGAACAGCCGAAGAAGCCGGAATCGAAGCTGAAGCGTACTTTGAAGCGCGGCGCGCCCAACTGCATTCACATTGGCGGATTGGAAAAATGCAAGGAGTCCAGCGGCGAGGAAGATGCCGGCGAGCAGCCTGCGCCGCAGCAGCCGAAAGTACCCGAAAGCCAGCCGCTGCCGCGTAGCTCCGATGACGGGGAAAGCTCCAGCAAGGACCCGCAGTTCAGCCGGGACACGCGCTTTCCGGGCGATATCGGCAGTGGTCCAGCATCCGACGTCCAGGAAGTGCATCCTTACAACCCGCACAAGGCAGATAAAGATGTCGAGGTAGGCGACTTCTACTTCAAGCGCAATAACTATCGCGCGGCTGAATCGCGGTATGCGGAGGCGCTGGAGTACATGCCCAACCACGCCGCCGCCACGTACAAGCTGGCGGAGGCGCAGGAGAAGCTGGGAAAAGCGGCGCAGGCGCGCGTCAATTACCAGAAGTATCTGAAGATCCTGCCCAGCGGCGAGTTCGCGGCGCAGGCCAAGGCCGCGCTGTCACGGCTGGACTCGCAGGCCAAGAACGCTACTTCTCCACCCGCAGGAAAGCGCCCGTAGAGGCGTTCACCGCCACCCTAAGCTTCGCTTCCGCCGCACTAGTGCCGTAAATCACGTGCCAGGTCAGGATGTTCTCCTGCGGGTTCCAGTCCAGCAGATAAGAGATCGGCTGCTTGGGATTGGCCTTGGTCAGTTTTTCGCCGCCGTGTTTTTCGGCCGTCTCGAAGGCCTTGTCGGAATCCACCTTGAGGAACGCCGAGTCGAACACCAAGGTCGAGCTGTTGCGCGGGTTGTAAGTATCCTCGACGCCGGAGCTGACGCCGGGCGAGGGCGCGTCTTCCGACTTCACTCCCGACCAGAGGAACGACTTGATGGAGCGCCGCGCGGCCGAGGCGAAGCCGGCGCGCCAGATCACCGCTTTGCCGTCTTTGCCGGTGTAGTCCTTGAAGGGAGTGGATTGCAGGTTGTAAGGGCGGGCGTCGGCGGCCCACAGGTGCGCCGCGGTGTACATCTTCTGGAAGCCTTCGCGGCCGGTGTAGAGCACGGCGGCCGGCTCTTCTTTCTTAGGCGCAACCGACGATGCGGGTTTTTCCGATGGGCCGCTCTGGCAGGCGCTGAGCGCCAGCATGGCAGCCGCTGCGGTCAGGAAGGCGAGGAACAATGAGGACTTGCGCATCTTGCTTGCTCCTGGGGACCCGCGGCGCTTACAAATTCCGCAGCCGCGTGCCGGGCAAAACCATCATTGTAATGGACGTGAGCGGACGCGGAATGGATTTCTACCTGCAACGCGCGCTGGAGGCCATTGAAGCGGAAACCCGCGGCATGCCGGCGCAGCAACTGGCCTGGCGGCGCTGGGACAAGTGGAGCGCGGCCGAAATTCTGGAACACCTGGCGCTCGCCTTCAGCAGCACCAGCAAGGCCATGGAGCGCGCCTTGGAAGCCGGTCATGCGCCGAAGACCAAGGCGACCGCCAGGCAGTGGGCCGCGACGCTGCTGGTGGTGAAGCTCGGGTACTTTCCCTCGGGCCGCCCGGCCCCGGAATGGACGCGTCCTCGCGGTCTGGACGCAGCGCAGGCGGTGGAGACCATCCGCGCCGCGCTGATCGAGATGGATGGCAAAATCGCCGAGGCGCAGTCGAAACTCGGTGACGGAGTGATTGCCGTGCACCCCATCATCGGGCCGCTAACCGCGCAGCAGTGGCGCAAGTTCCACTGGACGCATACCCGCCATCACATGAAGCAAGTGGCCGCGCTGCGCGAGCAGTATGGCGCGGTAAGAAAAACGGCCACAGATGAACACTGATAAACACTGATCAGGCAGGAAAAAATATTAGTGAAAAGCGGTGTGAGTCAGTGGTCAATTCGGTTTTTCATCGCTGCGGTCATTGCGCGGTGAAGAAAAAAAAGGCCACAGATGAACACTGATAAACGCTGATCAGGCAGGAGAAAATATCAGTGGAAATCAGTGTGAACCCTCGTGAAGATCATTGTTCATCATTGTTCATCAGTGTTGATCAGCGGCCCGCTTAGTATTTCACGATTGCGGTGAACGATTTGGGATCGAGGCTGGCGCCACCGACCAGCGCGCCGTCGATTTCCGCCTGCGACATGAGGGCGTGAGCGTTCTCCGGCTTGACGCTGCCGCCGTAGAGGATCCGCAGGTTGTCGGCCGCGATCTGGCCGAAGGCCTTGGCAGCTTCGGCGCGGATGACGGCATGCGCGTCGGCGGCAATGGCGGGCGTCGCGGTTTTTCCCGTGCCGATGGCCCACATCGGTTCATAGGCCACGATGATGGGCGCGGCCTTGTCGCCGGAGATGGTGCGGAAGGCGCCCGTCACCTGGCGGCGCAGGACTTCCTCGGTCAATCCGGCCTCGCGCTCCTGCAAGACTTCGCCGACGCAGACGATGGGCACCAGGCCAACCTCGAGCGCGGCCAGCAGCTTGCGGTTCACCGTGTCGTCGGTCTCGCCGAAATATTGACGGCGCTCGGAGTGGCCGATGATGACGTGCGAGCATCCGGCGGCCAGGATCATGGCGGCGGAGACTTCGCCGGTGAAGGCGCCCTGCTTCTCCCAGAACATATTCTGCGCGCCGATCTGCACGTTGGAGTGGCGCGCCGCTTGCACGGCGGTGGGAATGCAGATGAAGGATGGGCAGATGACGATCTGGTCGCGATTGTGCCCGGAAACTTCGCGCAGAAACGCCTGCAGGAAGGCGAAGGTCTCGTCCGGGGTTTTGAACATCTTCCAGTTGGCGGCGATGACTTTCTTTCTCATAGAAGCTATCAGCTTTCAGCGAAAAGCAAGGTTTCACGTTTCACGTTTCGCGTTTCATGAGTATGGAATCGGCGGCTTTTTCGTACGCTTTCATGGTGGCGGCATCGAACAGCACAAATCGGACTTCGTGGAGGTCGTGGGAAGTTCCCAGGGCTTTGGCGACGGCTTGCAGGGCTACGGGCGCGGCGAGATCCACGGGATAGCCGAAAATTCCGGTGGAGATGGAAGGGAAGGCGATGATGGTGAGCGCCAGTTCATCTGCGACGCGAATTGATTCGCGGTAACAGCCGGCCAGCTTCTCGGGTTCGCCGCTGTTGCCGCCGTGCCACACCGGGCCCACCGTATGGATGAGGTAGCGGGCTCGCATCGCGCCCGCGGTGGTTGCGACCGCTTGTCCCGTCGGCAGAGGCCCGCGGCGCTGCACGATCTGTTGGCATTCCTTCCAGATGGCGGGGCCGCCGGCACGATGAATGGCGCCGCAAACGCCGCCGCCGGGCGCGAGGTGTTCGTTGGCGGCGTTGACGATGGCGTCGGCGTCCTGGAGCGTGATGTCACCGGTGAGGAGGGTGATGGAGCGCGCGTTAGAGATCGGGATGCGGATGGGTTGGGGCATGAACTTGACGTGCCGTCCCTGCGGGACTCTCGCAACTCTTTAATCGCGTTACCCAGGGCTGACGCCCTGGGCTACCAGCGTACGCCCCTGCGGGGCTGTTCTGGCGTCCCTGCGGGACTCAAACATAAATTGTTGCGCCTGACCCGGCACTCACGTGCCGGGCTGGGTTCTGGCGTCCGTGCGGGACTGCTACCGCAGCAGCTAAAGCCGACAGGGTTCGGCGGTAAACCCGGGCTATTCTGCCGTCCCTACAGGACTCAAACATAAATTGTTGCTTCTGACCCGGCACTTACGTGCCGGGCTGGGTTCTGGCGTCCGTGCGGGACTGCTACCTCAGCAGCTACTCAAACCCATGCCTTTGAGCCTGGAGCCTGAAGCCTGAAGCCTGGAGCTTTCAGCCTTGAGCTTGGAGCCTTGAGCCTCTGAAGCCTTTACTTCTTATCAGACAGCGCTTCCACGCCGGGCAGCTTTTTGCCTTCCAGGTATTCCAGGGTGGCGCCGCCGCCGGTGGAAATGTGGGTCATCTTGTCGGCGACGCCGGCATCGCGCACCGCCGAGATGGTGTCGCCGCCGCCGACAATGGAAATCGCGCCCGAGTTTTCCGCCACCGCGTGAGCGAGTTTGCGCGTGCCGCGGGCAAACAGCGGCATCTCGAACACGCCCATGGGCCCGTTCCACACGATGGTTTTGGCGCGGGAAATTTCTTCCGTGAACAACTCGATGGTTTGCGGCCCGATATCGAGGCCCATCTGGTCGGGCGGGATCGGCTGGCCTTCGCCGACCGTGTGGGTTACCGCATCCGCGGCGATCTTGCCGGCGGTGACATGGTCGATGGGCAGCAGGAACCGGGCTTTCTTCACGCGCGCATCGTTGAGCAGTTGTTTGGCGAGCTCGAGTTTGTCTTCCTCGACCAACGATTTTCCGACCTCGTGTCCCTGGGCCTTGAGGAAGGTATAGGCCATGCCGCCGCCGATGATGAGCGCGTCCACCTTGGGCATCAGGTTCTTGATGACGCCAATCTTGTCGCTCACCTTGGCGCCGCCGAGAATGGCGACAAAGGGCTTGGCCGGCGCGTGCAGCGCGCTGCCCAGGTATTCGAGTTCTTTTTCCATCAGCAGCCCGGCCGCGGCTTTGTCGACGTGCTTGGCGATGCCCACGGTGGAAGCATGGGCGCGATGCGCCGTGCCGAAGGCGTCGTTCACGTAGTAGTCGGCGAGCTTGGCCAGTTCCTTGGCGAACTTGGCGTCGTTCGCCTCTTCCTCGGGGTGGAAGCGCAGGTTCTCCAGCAGCAAGGTCTGTCCTTTTTCCAGCTTGCCCGCCATCTCTTCCGCCTGGATGCCAATGCAATCGGTGCAGAAGCCGACGTTTTCACCGCGTCCCAGCACCTGGTCGAGCAGCATGCGCAGCCGCTCCGCCACCGGGCGCAGGCTCATCTTCGGGTTGGGTTTGCCCTTGGGACGGCCCAGGTGGGAGGCGAGGATGAGCCGCGCGCCATGCCGCAGCGCGTATTCGATGGTGGGCAGCGTTTCGCGAATGCGCGTGTCGTCGGTGATGTGTCCGCCCTCGTCCAGCGGCACGTTGAAATCCACGCGCATGAAAATGCGATTGCTGCTCAGCGGCAGGTCGCGGATGGAGAGCTTGTTCATCGTTAACTCCTGCATGCGCGCGGCAAATTCAGCCAGCATAAATAAAAGTTCTCAGTTTCTAGTTTCCAGTAGGTTTCGCGTTTCGAGGTTTCACGTTTCACGTTGCTGGAAGTCGCGTGGAACCTTGCAACATAAAACGTGAAACCCCGGTCGTCGTGATGTTTCGCGTTTCGAGGTTTCATGTTTCACGTTGGCGGGGACCAGCGTGAAACCTCGAAACGCGAAACGTGAAACCTTCTAGATACCCTTCTTGCCGATGTAATTGATCAAATCCCGGACGCGGCAGGAGTAGCCCCACTCGTTGTCGTACCAGGAAATGACCTTCACGCAATTGCCGGCCACCACGCGGGTGAGCGGCGCGTCCAGGATGGAGGAGCGGTCGTCGTGCTTGAAATCGGAGGAGACCAGTTCCTCCTCTTCATAGCCCAGGTAACCCTTCAGCGGACCGGACTGCGAGGCTTTCTTCATGGCCGCGTTCACCTCGTCCACCGTGGTCTTCTTCTCCACGAAGCAGACCAGGTCGACCACCGAAACGTTGGGCGTGGGCACGCGCATGGCGAAGCCGTCGAGCTTGCCCTTGAGTTCGGGAATCACCAGGTAGACGGCTTTAGCCGCGCCGGTGGTGGTGGGAATCATGTTGATGGCCGCGGCCCGCGCGCGCCGCAGGTCCTTGTGCGGGAAGTCGAGGATGACCTGGTCGTTGGTGTAGGAGTGGATGGTGGTCATGGTGCCGCTGACGATCTTGAACTCGTCGTTGACCACCTTCGCAATTGGCGCCAGGCAATTGGTGGTGCACGAGGCGTTGGAGATGATGGTGTGCTTGGCGGGATCGTACTTGTCCTCGTTCACGCCCAACACGATGGTGATGTCTTCGTTCTTGGCGGGAGCGGAGATGATGACCTTCTTCACCGGGCCGCGCAGGTGCTTGCGCGCGTCTTCGGCGTTGGTGAAGCGGCCGGTCGATTCCACCACCACCTGCGCGCCCACCGACTCCCAGTTGATCTTGGCGGGATCTTTTTCCGAAAAGACGCGCACCCTGCTGCCGGCAACGGTAATGGAGTCCTGTTCGGCGCGCACTTCCTCGGCCAAGTTGCCAAGAACGGAGTCGTATTTCAAGAGGTGAGCGAGCGTCTTGGGATCGGTCAAATCGTTGACGGCGACGAATTCCAGGTTGGATTCGCCCAACGAGGCGCGAAGAATATTGCGGCCGATGCGGCCAAAACCATTGATACCGACTTTAATTGCCATCTTGCCTCCAAGAAATCGAGAGCCCACAGAAACGTTAGGCGCGGTGAGCGAAACAAAAAATCGTAACACCGAGGCCAGTGGCAAGCAAACCCAAGGAAGGTCGAAGGTCGACGGTCGATGGTCGACGGGGAAGGTCGACGGTCGACGGTCGACGGCAGATGGTACGGGTCCCGCGGCGGGCAACGAGCGCTGCGAACCATTAACGACCCTGAGGCGGCGCGTTGCCGAAGGTCGGCCCGGTGTGTTCCAATCCTTTCATGCGCAAGTGGCAGCGCGACCGCATGAGGCGGCGCAAAGCGAAGTCGGCAGAACCGTCGCAAGCGGCGGGGCAGCAGCCGGAGCCGCTGCAGCCGGCGTATCCCGATATGGACCGCTCGCTGCAGATGTCAAATCGCGAAGTGGAGCCGCGGCCGGAAGCTGAGCCAGCGCCGCCGCAAGATATCGCGCCCGAATCGAGCGCGGCCCAGCCCGGAGAATCAAGGCGTCCGGCGCGTGGCCAGCGCCGCCGCAGCCGGGGCGGTCGTGGACGCGGCCGCAGCTCCGCCCCTGCGGTGCCGCAGGCGCCGCCGGAAGCGCAGGAGCCTGGGTCGGCGGAAGTGGCGCCGGAATTGCCGTCGGCGGGGGTTCCGCTGGAGCCTCGCCCACCGCAACCGGCGCATCGCGCGCCGCGCCAGCCCAAGGGCGCGGTAGTGCTCGCCATCGGTTTGCCGGGATCGGGCAAAAGCAGCTGGTTCAAGCGCCGCCGGGTGACGCCCCTGTCGAGCGACCTGCTGCGCACCCTGCTGTTCGACGACACCACCGAGCAGCGCTACCAGGACCTGGTGTTCGGCACGCTGCGCTCGCTGTTGCGCGCGCGGCTGGTGGCGCACATGCCGTGGAATTACCTGGACGCCACGAACCTGTCGCCGCGCGAGCGTCATGGCTGGATCAAGATGGCGCGCGAGTTCGGTTACGACGTGCACGCCGTGTTCTTCGACGTGCCGCTGGAAGTCTGCATGGAGCGAAACCGTCGCCGCGAACGCATTGTGCCCGAAGACGTGATGCAGCGCATGGCCGCCAAGCTCCGCGCCCCGAGGTTCGACGAGGGATTTTCCAAGATCATCGTGGTGAGGGTGAAGAAGAAAGACAACGTGGCGGACGAGGAACAGACAAGTCAGAACTAAGAAGTAAGAAGTCAGAACGAGTTCCGTAGTCCCCACCCCAGCAAAACCGGCTAGCGCGGGCCGCCCAGGTTTTACTTCTTAGTTCTGACCTTCTTACTTCTGACTTCATTTCAGGTGCTGCAACATCTCTTTGAACACCGGGGTCCCGGACGCTTTCATCAGCTCGTACATCATCATTTCCGTGGAGGAGATCACGGCGCCGGCGGCTTCCATGCGGCGCAGGCCGATGTTCCAATTCCACTCAGTGCGCGAGCTGACCGCGTCGGACGCGACGTGCACCAGGTAACCGGCATTGAGCGCGCCTAGCGCGGTTTGCATCACGCAGATGTGGGATTCCATGCCGCAGAGCAGCAGGGTGTTGCGAGTGCCGGGCAGCGACTTCAGGGTGGAGCAGAATTCGTTGCTGCCGAAGCAGCCGAACTCCATTTTGTTGATGGCCCGCGAGGGCGGCAGCAGGGAAGCGATCTCCGGCACGATGGGACCGAGGCCCTTCTCGTATTGCGTGGTCGCCAGGATGGGTAGTTTCAGGATGTTGGCCAGGCGGATGAGCAGCTGCGAATTGCGGATGAGGCGCTCTTTTTCGAAGATGGGCGGCAGCAGGCGCTCCTGGATGTCGACCACCACCAGCGAGCACTGCTCGGCCTGCAGCGGGCGGCGCGCGATGGAGGTCGATTCATGCACGGTCTCGATGATGCCGGTCACGGTTGCCATAATTTTGCTCCCGACAGGAATTGTAGCCGCAGTTGGAGTTTTTCAGTATTTCAGCATGTCAGTATTTCCGTTCCATTCTGGGCCGAAGCTGAGCTGAAAGGGTTGGCCCCTGTTTCGCCTGGTCCGAAACGCGGAGTCGTGAGCGGCGTCTGAATTGAATCATGAGGGGTGATTTGACGCAGTCGGGAGCGCCCCATAAAATCAATTCAGGCCCGCAGTTGCGGGCCGAACCAGCCGCTGACGCTGCCCCCTCGTTCAATGGTAGGACAGCTGACTCTGGATCAGCATATCGGGGTTCGAATCCCTGGGGGGCAGCCAAATCGTTGCCGTTCTGCCTCCTTCCTCCTCACGGGCTGAAGCCCGTTCGGATGACATAAGTAAAGCGCGCTGGCCGGTGCGGCTGAAGCCGCGCCACTTCAAAGATGGCCGGCAAGCAAGGAATTCATTTTGAGCATTCGCAACATCGCCATCATCGCCCACGTCGACCACGGCAAGACCACGCTGGTGGACGCCATGCTCCGGCAGAGCGGAGTTTTCCGCGCCAACCAGGAGCTGGTGGACCGCGTCATGGACTCCAACGAGCTGGAGCGCGAGCGCGGCATCACCATCCTGGCCAAGAACACCGCCGTCTTTTATCACCACATCAAGATCAATATCGTTGACACCCCGGGCCACAGCGATTTTGGCGGCGAGGTGGAGCGCGCCCTCAAGATGGTGGACGGGGTGATGCTGCTGGTGGACGCCAGCGAGGGCCCGCTGCCGCAAACGCGCTACGTGCTGGGCAAGGCGCTGGAAGCCCATCTGCCGCCCATCGTGGTGATCAACAAGATTGACCGCGCGGACGCGCGCCCGCAGGAAGTGCTCAACGAAATTTACGATCTCTTCATCGACCTCGACGCCGCCGAAGAGCAGCTCGATTTCCCGGTGCTCTATACCAATGCCAAGACGGGTACCGCGTCCGCCGATCCCAGCAAGCCCGGCCAAAACCTGCAGCCGCTGTTTGACGCCATAGTCCGCACCATCCCCGAGCCCGGCGGACAGCCCGAGAGCCCGCTGCAGATCCTGGTGGCGAACCTCGATTACAGCGACTACCTGGGCCGGCTGGCGATCGCGCGCGTGTTCAATGGGACGCTGCGCACCGGCGAGGATGTTGGCATTGCCAAGCTCGACCACTCGCTGGAGAAGGTGCGCATCACCAAGCTGTTTTCCTTTGACGGCCTGCAGCGCATCGACATCACGGAAACCGAGCTGGGCGATATCGTAGCCGTCGCCGGCGTGACCGGCATTACCATCGGCGAGACCATCACCGATATTGAAAATCCGGCACCGCTGGCGCACATCGCGATTGACGAACCCACCATCGCCATGCAGTTCACGGTGAACACGTCACCGCTGGCGGGCCGGGAAGGGCAGTACGTCACGTCGCGCAACCTGCGCGAGCGGCTGGAGAAAGAGCTGCTGACCAACGTTTCCATCCGGGTGGAGGAAACCGGCAGCACCGATTCGTTCAAAGTCATGGGCCGGGGCGAGTTGCAGCTCTCCATCATGATCGAAACCATGCGCCGCGAAGGCTATGAGCTGATGGGCGGCAAGCCCGAGATCGTCACCCGCAACGTGGACGGCAAGCTGATGGAGCCGGTGGAGCGGCTCACCATCGACGTTCCCGAGGAGTTCGTGGGCGTGGTGATGGAAAAGCTCGGCATGCGCAAGTCGGAGATGCAGAAAATGCACAACCACGGCTACGGGCGCGTGCGCATGGAATTTCGCGTGCCCAGCCGCGGGCTGATCGGCCTGCGCAGCGAATTGCTCACCGACACGCGCGGCACAGTGGTGATGAACTCGCTGTTTGACGGACACATCGAGTGGCAAGGGGAAATTCCGCATCGCTTGACGGGCGCGCTGGTCGCCGACCGCGCCGGCTCGACCACCGCCTACGCGCTGTGGAACCTGCAGGAGCGCGGGGAGCTGTTCGTCGGGCCGGGAGTGGAAGTTTACGAGGGCATGATCATCGGCGAAAACTCGCGCGACAACGATCTCGACGTCAACTGCGTGCGCGAGAAAAAACTGACCAACATGCGCTCTTCCACCGCCGACGAGGCCATCCGCCTGGTGCCCTTCCGCACCTTGAACCTGGAGCAGGCCATCGAGTTCGTGGCCGACGACGAGTACGTCGAAGTCACCCCAAAATCGTTGCGCCTGCGCAAGAAGGTGCTGCAGGCCAACCGGCGCCCGCGCAAGGACGCACTGCCCATCGGCGTTCCCGGCAAGGAATAGCCCGAAGGTCACTGCCTCTAGGGTGAAAAGGGGAGATGGGTTAGGGTTTCCGGTCTAGCCATCTCCCTGCCGGTTACAGTACCCTGAGCCCACGCTTCTTCGTCTGACCCAGTTGAGCCCCGCGAGCGCCGGAATCGGCGTCCAGCGGAATGCACGGGCGGGCGAACATTCCCACCCATGGCCGGCTGCTCCATCTCTATTGCTTGCGCTCAACCGTTTGATGGGCGGTGTATGGGGGGAGTCCAATGGCTGCGGTGTCGAGTCCTGAACTTGAAATCCAATCCTTCTTTGATGCACTGGCGCGCCGCCGTCGCGGCGTCCTGGTGATTGATTTCGATAGCACGATAGCGCAGGTGGGGAACTCGGAAAGGGGGTATCCTTATCCCACGGCGCCGGAGGTGCTGGACAGCATTGTCAGCATGACCGGCACCCGGGTGGTGGTGATCAGCGCCCGGCCGGTGGGGGAGGTTCGGGGGTACTTTGCGCAGCCCGGCCCTGAGATATGGGGTTGTTGCGACATGGCTGCCTTGGATCTTGATGCTCTCGGCGGCTCGTTTCCGCTGGCGTACCTGAAAGGCGGCAAGGACGGCTTGCTTCCGGCGCACCGGTTGCGCGTTTGTCCGCGGTTCTGGAATGGGCAGTCTTCGGCGGAGGGCGCACCGGCCGAAGACCTGGTGCAGTTCCTGATCGAGTGGCTGCGCGCCTGTACCGGGGAAATCTGTTGAGGGCCGAAGGTAGGAACGAGGTGTTATGCGAATTGTTGCCCGGCTGATCGGCTGCCTGGTGCTGTCGGTTTTACTGGTGTCGGTGTTCTCCTCGTATTACCAGGCGGAGCGGGAAAGGATTGTGCTTCGCCGGGAACTGGAGCAGCGCGCCGACGTGCTGGCGGAGAGCCTGCAGCCGCGCGTGGAATCCATGCTGCACAAGGGAGAGACCACGGCCCTGAGGCGCATGGTGGACCGTTTTGTCAGCAAGCAACAACTCGCAGGTCTGGTCGTGTACGGCGAGGCGGCCAGCCCGCTGGCCATCTCGAAGAGCCTCACCGGCTGGTTTGCAGAGCGTCCTGAAACTCTTTCCCTGGCCATGAAGGAAGACGCGCCGCGCAGCGCCTTCCTGCGGCTGAACGATCATCCCGTCCACTTCCGCGCCCTGCCGCTCCATGACGACGACAAAGTTGTCGGCGGCCTGCTGGTGGTGCACGACGCGGCCTACATCGTCACCGCGCGGCGCCAGGCCTGGCGCGACATGTCGGTGCGGGTGCTGGCGCAGGTGCTGCTGATCATTGTGGTCACCATCATCATGTTCCAGCGCAGCGTGGTGAAGCCGATTGCGCGCACCGCCGCCTGGATGCGCGAGTTGCGCCACGGGCGCAATCCCGGGGCCTCCGGACTGGGCGGATCGGATGTGCTGAAGCCGCTGGCCAACGAGGCGCACATCTTCGCCCGGAGCCTGGCGGAGGCGCGCGCCTCGGCCGAGCAGGAAGCCCGCATGCGCGACGCGGCGCAATCGCAATGGACGGCGGAGCGCCTCGCGGTGTCGCTGCGGACTCGGCTGGAGGGAAGCCGGCTGTTCGTGATCTCCAACCGCGAGCCTTACATGCACACGCGCAAAGGGAACGCGGTGGAGATCGTGGTTCCGGCCAGCGGCCTGGTGACCGCCATCGAGCCCATTCTGCGCGCCTGCGATGGGACCTGGATCGCGCATGGCAGCGGCGACGCCGACCCGGAGACCGTCGATGCCAACCAGTGCGTTCGGGTTCCTCCCGAGGACCCGCGCTACACCTTGCGCCGGGTGTGGCTCAGGAAAGAGGAGGAACAGCGCTATTACTACGGCTTCTCCAACGAGGGGCTATGGCCGCTGTGTCACATCGCGCACACCCGCCCGACGTTTCGCGCCGGCGATTTTGAGGAGTACCAGCGGGTCAACGAGAAGTTCGCCAACGCGCTCTGGGACGAGATGCGGGACGTCGAGCAGCCCATCGTGGTGGTCCAGGATTATCACTTCGCGCTGCTGCCGCGCATGATCAAGCAGCGCCGTCCCGACGCGCGCGTCGGCGTCTTCTGGCACATCCCGTGGCCCAACCCGGAGGCCTTCGGCATCTGCCCGTGGCAGGCCGAATTGCTGGACGGGCTGCTGGGAGCGGACCTGGTGGGCTTTCACATCCAGGCGCACTGCGACAATTTTCTGGAGACGGTGGACCGCGTGCTGGAATCGCGCATCGAGTGGGACCGCCGCAACGTGAATCGCGGCGAGCACATGACCATGGTGCGCCCGTTCCCCATCAGCATCGTGATGCCGCAAGCGCCTCCCGAGAACGCGGAACGGCCGAACCCGCACAAGCAGCAGGCGGAGCTGCTGCGCGAAATCGGGGTCGACGCGCTCTACACCGCGGTTGGCGTGGACCGCGTGGACTACACCAAGGGCATCGTGGAGCGCATGCTGGGCGTGGAACGCTTCCTGGAAAAATATGAGGAGTACCAGGGACGGTTCGCCTTCGTGCAGATCGGCGCTCCCAGCCGCATCAGCATTCCGCGCTACCGGGCTTTCATGGACGACGTGGAGAGCACGGCCGAGCGCATCAACCGCCGCTTCCGCTCAGGCAAGTGGCAGCCCATTGTCTTCCGCAATTACCACCACACCCACGCCGAGCTGGAGCGGTTTTATCGCGCCGCCGACCTGTGCATGGTGACCTCGCTGCACGACGGCATGAACCTGGTGGCCAAGGAATTTATCGCGGCACGAGAGGATGACGATGGGGTGCTTGTCCTCAGCCCTTTTACCGGCGCGGCGCGCGAGCTACCCGACGCGTTGATCGTGAACCCCTACGACACCGAGAAGCTGGCTGACGCCATCTACGAAGCGCTGGAGATGGACCCGGCGGAGCGCCGGGCGCGCATGCATCGCATGCGGCGGGTGGTGCGCGAGCACAACGTGTATCGCTGGGCCGCCAACCTGATCGGGACGCTGTGCGATGTCCGGCTGGACGCGTCCGCGCCACCGCGGCGTCCGCTGCTCACGCTAGCCGCGGGTGTGTCGCAGGGCGCACCGGGCAAGGTCATTATCGAGAAGCTGCCCGATCAACTCGGCGACCCCGGCGCCGTGCCCGGAAGCGGTGACCAGGTCAGCGTTTCGCTTGATCAGGGGTAGAGCGTTGGCCACCGCCGCGGCGCATCCGCAGGCGGCCAGCAGGCTGGCGTCGTTTTCCGCGTCGCCCACGGCCACTACGCTGGCGGGTGCGAGTTCCAGTTCGGCCAGCGCCGCCAGCAGGCCCGTCTTCTTGTCCACGCCCGCGGGCAGGACCATCAGCGAATCCTTGTTCAACTCAATGTGGACCTTTCCGGAGAGATCGAGTTCGTGGATCACGGCCGCCACCGCCGCGTGATGGGTGGAGTCGGTGGCAATGATCGTTCTTCCCGTCGAGAACGGAATTCCGCGGCCCCGGAGTGCTGCCAGCAGGCCGGCATGGGGCGGCCCGTCTAACATCACTTCGTCATTCGACGATGGCCGGTAGAGCAGCGCGCCGTTCTCGGCGACGACCCGGTCAAAGAGCGCGGATTCCGGAAAAACTTCCTGCAGGTCGGGAAGCTGGCGTCCGGTGACCAGCAACAGCTTGCGCCCAGAGGCGCGCAACTGTTCCAGCGCCAGCAGCACTACGCCGTCGACCCGGCCGTGGGTGGCCAGCGTGCCATCGTAATCAGTGGCAAGAGCTAGGAATCGCATGGGAAGAAATCAACTTCATTGTCGATTGGCGATTGGCGATTGGACAACAACGAAGTTGTCATTCTGGTCTGGCGGGCGCTGGATGGCGGCTTTTCGATTGTGATTGGCAGCCGACCTCGCTTAAGCTGACCGGCTGCATTCCTGCAAAAATTCTTGGGAGAATGCCTGCCAACCGTGTGGTGGTACCGATCAGCAGGGGTCCTTCGACTCGGGCTTTGCCCTCGCTCAGGATGACAGTGCTTTAGGATGCATATTTGACAGCGTTCTAAGGGTGCATAATCTTTCCGATTCCCTCGAAGACCCGCAATTTAGAATCGGCAGTGGTTTTGCCCTTTGAGGGAAGAAACATGACAACTGCTTCCGCAATGTGGACGGACGGGGAGCGATTCACCGGCATCGCCAGCAGCGGGCACGCTCTGGTGGTGGACGCCTCGAAGGACAAAACCGCTTCGAGCCCGATGGAGCTGGTGCTGATCGGGCTGTGCGCCTGCACCGCCAGCGACGTGGTCAGCATCCTGCGCAAGAAGCGCGAGCCGTTTACCCGCCTGGAGGTGAGCGCCGAGGCGGAGCGCGCGCCCGAACCGCCGGCGGTCTACACGTCGATCCACCTGCGCTATCGTGTTGGCGGCAAGGTGTCGCGCAAGGCGGTGGAGGATGCGGTGCGCCTGTCGAAAGAGAAGTACTGCTCGGTCTCGCAAATGCTCGCCAAGACGGCGAAAATCACCTCCGAGATTGAGCTCCAGCCTGAGTGATGGAACGGCTTTTCCTCGGTGGCGTCGGGGGCGATCGGCGGTCGGAGTAGTTGCCGACTTCGAGACGAACCGAGAAAATATTTGCAGCCCGGGGACGAGTTGCGGCGTCTTAGGCTGCATGCCCAAGTCCGTCGTGATCTTTACGCAACCCGGTTGACCGCCGTGCCGCACCGCCAAGGCCTACCTCTCGGCGAGAGGTATCGAGTTCCAGGACCGCGACGTTTCCGTTGACCCGCAGGCAGTGGACGAACTGGTCCACACCTACAACAGCCGCTCCACTCCTACCCTGGTGATCGGCGAGGAAGTCATGATCGGCTTCGATCCCGACCGGCTCGATGAACTGATGAGCGGCTGAGAGCGACGCGACATACTTTGGACGGTCGCTCGTTGTCGGCAGAAATGCCTCGCTGCGACAATCCGCACTGCGCAGTTTTCGGGGGTCCTTCGACTCGGGCGTGCGCCCCTCGCTCAGGATGACAGCGGTTCCGACTATTCCGCGCAAGACGACGACCCGCCCGCATCCCATTCGCGGCTATTTGTTCATCGCCGGCGCGGCGCTGTGTTGGGGAATCTCCGCGTCGCTGGGCCGGGCTGCCTTTACCGGACGCCTGGTCACCGGCCACGCGCTGCCGCCCATCGGCCCTCTCATCCTGGCGCAAACCCGCGTGACGCTTGCCTTGCTGGTGTTGGGACCGGTGCTGCTGGCACGCCGCGGCGCGGCGGGGCTGAGCATGTCGCGCGCCGATTTCGGGCGCGCCCTGCTCATCGGAGTACTGGGCGTGGCGGCCTCGAATTATTTTTATTACCTCGCCATCCAGAAGACCAACGTCGCCACCGCCATCATCCTGCAATACACCGCCCCGGTGTGGGTGCTGCTGTACATGGTGGCGCGCGGGGCGCAGAAGGCAACGCCGTCGCGAGTCTTTTCGGTGGCGCTGGCAGTGGTTGGCAGCGCGCTGGCGATTGGGGTGGTGGGGAGTGGCGGCCTCCGCATCAACCCCATCGGACTGGCGGCGGGCATGGCGGCGGCCCTGTCGTTCGCCTACTACAACCTCTTTATTCCGCCGCTGCTGCAGCACCACGACCGCTGGAAGGTGCTGCTGCACATCCTGGTCGGCTCGGCCTTGTGCTGGCTGGTGATTAACCCGCCGTGGCGGGTCTTCGCCGAGCACTACTCCCTCGCCCAGTGGACCTACCTGGCGGTCTTTTCCATCATCTCGGTGCTGCTGCCGTTTTCGTTTTATATCGCGGGATTGCAGTACCTGGACGCCACGCGCGCCATCGTTACCAGCTCGCTGGAGCCGGTGTTCTCCATCCTGATCGCCGCCCTGACCTTGGGAGAGCTGGTGCGCCCGGTGCAGGTGGCGGGGATCGTGGTGGTGCTAACCGCGACCGTGCTGGTGCAACTCTCGGGGAAAGAGGAGCTGGTGGAGCCGATGGAATGATATGTAATTTGCAATTGCTAATTTGTAATTTGTAATTTGCGACTAGGACTGGACCAGATCACCAATCACAGCTCTCTCCCCTTCGTTTCAGGCAAAAGCACGACGGCCGCGATCATCAGCAGGTAGGCGGATAGTGAAAAGGTGGCAATCGCCGCGCCCAGCGAGATGCGCGTGCTCAGGAATCCGACCAGGGCCGGGAACAGCGCCCCGATGCCGCGGCCGAAGTTATAGGAGAAGCCCTGGCCGGAGCCCCGCACCCGGCTGGGGAAGAGCTCGGTCAAAAACGCTCCCATCGGGGCGAACGAACCGGAGGCAAAAAAACCCAGCGGAAATCCCAGCACGAGCATGACCCCATTGCCGATCGTCAGATAGGTGTAAACCGCCACGGTGATGAACGAGCACACCGCGAACAGGATCAGGGTGCGCCGCCGCCCCAGCCGGTCGGTGAGCCATGCGCTCACCATGTAGCCGGTGAAGGAGCCCGCGATCACCACCAGCAGGTAGGCGCCGGTGTTCAGCACGGACAGGCCGCGCGCCGTCTTCAGATAGGTCGGCAGCCAGGTGGTGATGGCGTAGTATCCGCCCTGCGCGCCGGTTGCCATCAGCGAGGTGAGCACGGTCACACCCAACAGTGAGGGCGAGAAAATTTCCAGGAACCCATGGCGCTCGCCCGAGGCCGCCAGGTCCGCGCGCGTGCGGCGGTAGACCTCCGGCTCGGGCACATAACGCCGGATGTAGAAGACCAGCAGGGCGGGCGCGATCCCGATCCAGAACATGGCGCGCCACGCCAGCTCCGGCCGCAGCGTGGAAAAGAGCAGGGCGTAGAAAAGCGCGGCGATGGCCCATCCGATCGCCCATCCGCCCTGCACCGTGCCCACGGCTCGGCCGCGATGCTCGGCGCGGATGGTCTCGCCCATCAACACCGACCCGACCGCCCACTCGCCGCCGAATCCCAGGCCTTGCAGCCCGCGCGTGAGCAGCAGCTGCCAGAAAGAATTGGTGAAGCCGCTCAGGAAGGTGAACAGGGCGAACCACGCAATGGTGATCTGCAGCACACGCGCGCGGCCATAGCGGTCGGCCAGCATTCCGGCCAGCCAGCCGCCGATGGCGGAGATGATCAGCGTCGCGGCCGCCAGGATTCCGGCGCGTCCCTTGCTGATCTGCCACAGCGCGATCAGGCTGGGGATGACGAAGCTGTACACCATCACGTCCATGCCGTCGAGCGCCCATCCGCCGAAGGTGGCAATCAGCGTGGAGCGCTCCTGCGGCGTGAGGGTAAGGAGCCAGGGCTTTTCCGGCATGGGCTGGCATTAGAACAAAGGCATTTTGGATTGTCGATGCTTGAGGAAAGTAGTCAGGAGTCAGGAGTCAGTGAGTGACTGCTAAGAGGCATTCGCGTGAGAATTCCTTTGAACAGCGGCGTGACAGATGATGACCTGGGGTCCTTCGACTCGGGCATGCGCCCTCGCTCAGGATGA
This sequence comes from Terriglobia bacterium, assembly GCA_963797035.1. Lineage (GTDB taxonomy): Bacteria > Acidobacteriota > Terriglobia > Terriglobales > Acidobacteriaceae > JAIQGF01. The sequence continues at coordinate 72,439 of CAWCOC010000010.1, read as the reverse complement.
CAAATTGAAATAGCTGCGAGCAGAAGGCCGTGAGCTGAGAGCTACCAGCTGAAAGCTGAAAGCTGAGAGCTGAGAGCTGATGAGCTGATAGTTATTATTCGTAGCGCAGTGCTTCGATGGGATCGAGGTTGGCGGCGCGGATTGCCGGCAGCATGCCGCTGGCGAGGCCGACGAAGGCGAGAATCGCGGTGGCAATGACGAGGATTTGCCGGTTGATCAGCAGGGTGATGTCGCCGGCCTCGGCGTGCGAGGCCATCGCGCTGTACAGGGTGATGCGGCCCACGCCGAGCGAGACCAAATAGGACATGATGATTCCGCAGATGCCGCCTACGGCGGTGATGACCAGCGCCTCGGCGAGAAATTGGAACAGGATGTCGCGCTTGCGGGCGCCGAGGGCTTTTTCCATGCCGATCTCGCGCGTGCGCTGGGTGACCGACACCAGCATGATGTTCATCAGGCCGACGCCGCCGATGCCCAGCGTCAGCGAGCCAACAAAGCCCATCAGGATCTTGATCCCCAAGGTGATCATTTCGAATTGCGCCAGCTGCTTTTGCGCGTCAAAAACAAAGATGGCGCGCTGGTCCTCGGCATTGAATCCGTGCGCCAGGCCCATGGTGGCGCGAATGGTCTTGGTCACCTTGTCGTGGTCCAGCGACTCGTAGTCGAGCCAGATGCCGCCGACGTAATGCGTGTCCTTCAGCAGGCCCATGGTGCTGTAGGGCACGTAGATGATGCGGTTGATGTCGTCGTCGCCCTCCTGCATGCGCGCATTCAGCACCCCGACCACCTCGAACGACACGCCGCCCAGTCGCACTCTCTGGCCCAGCGCGGGCGCTCCGGAGAACAGCTTCTGCTTGGCTTCCCAGGCGAGAACGGCGACGCGCGCGTGGGTGAAATTATCTTCGTCGGAAAGCAGGCGGCCGGATTCGATGGTCAGGTTCCAGATCTCCTGCGCCGGCGGATCGATACCCTGCACGTCGAAGTTGAAGCCGCGCTCCTCGTACTGCACCGGGACGTTCTTGCCGTTGGACCGCGCCATGTGACGCACCAGAGGCACCACGTTGCGCAGGCGCTCCAGGTCGTCGTCAGTGAAGCGCACCTGCACGCCCGCCTTGTTTCCGCCCGCCTGCATCGAAGTACGTCCGGGGAAGACGCCCACCGCCTTGGCGCCGAAATTGTTGAAGATGGCGTAAATGGCGCGCCCGAAGCCGTCGCCATAGGAAAGCAACAGCACCACGGTGGCGATTCCCCAGGCCATGCCGAGCATGGTCAACAGCGTGCGCCGCCGGTTATAGCGCATGGCCTCGAACGCCATCTTGAGCAGGTCGGCGCCCATTATTCTTTCCTCAGCGCTTCCACCGGCTGCAGCATGGCGGCTTTGCGCGCCGGGTAGAGTCCGGCAACGATGCCCGCCAGGGCCAGGCTGCCGATAGCAATGGCCGCCGACGAGGGCACGATTTTGGGCGTGTCCCATCCCGGCGGGGCGGGAAGTGTACCGAGGGCCGCGCACAGGCCGGCGGCCGCGGCCATGCCGATCCCGCCGCTCAGCAAGGTAAGGAACGCGCCTTCGGCAAAAAACTGGAACATGACGCTGCGATTGGTGGCGCCCAGCGCCTTGCGCAGGCCGATCTCCGGGGTGCGTTCCGCCACCGCCACCAGCATGATGTTCACGATCCCGATTCCGCCGAGCGCCAGGGTCACCAGCCCCACCGTGCCCAGGAACATGTCCATGGCGTCAAAGATCTTGCCGATCATGTCGTAGGTCTGGATCGAGTCCCACTCGTCAAAGGCGTCTTTATTGGAACCGTCAAACTGGTGGTTGCGGCCCACGATCCGGTGCACCTGCGCGCGCGCCAATTCGTGCAGCGCGTGCACCCGGGGCTGGTAATTGATGAACGAAATGGCGTCCTGCACCTCGCCCGCATCTTTACGGGGAAAGTACATGCGCATGGTCTCGAAGGGAATCATGATGCGCAGGTTCAGGGTGTTGTTGTCGCCATGCCCAATGCGCTCCACCGTGCCGATCACCTCGAAGCGCACGCCGTTGAGCAGGATGGTGCTGCCCACCGCGGGCTGTCCCTGGAAGAGGATGCGGCGCGCTTCGTCGCCCAGCACCACCACCCGGTGGCGCTCGGAGTTGTCGCCGTCGTTCATCCAACGTCCGGTCTTGATGGGCGCGTAGCGAATGGTGTTGTAGTTCGGCGTCACTCCCATCAGCTGGCCGGAGGAGCTGTTGAAGGCGCTGACCGCGCGGATGTCACCGCGAAAAATTCCCGGCGCGGCCGCCCGGCATTGGTTGCATTCGTTCACGATGTCCTGCCAGTCGCGCACCGTCAGGTAGTACTGCCGCATGCCGGTGAAGCTGCCTTCGACCGCTGGCGCTCGTCCGCCCCAGATGAACAGCACATCTTCGCCCAGCGTGGAGAGCTGCTTCTTCTGCCCGGTGCGGAAGCCTTCGCCCAACCCGACCAGCAGGAGCAGGGAACCGACGCCCCAGGCGATGCCGAACATGGTGAGGAACGAACGCGTCTTGTGCGCCCACAAGGTGCGCAGCATCTGCCCGAAGATATCGATCAGAAGACGCATATCGCCGTGTTGCTATAGACGTGGTGGGCGCAGCCTGGTTATCGACCCTGTCATATTCATACGCCAGAGTAGCGCAATTGTTCCCGGCGTCCGAGTTTTGGCGCGAAATTTACAAGGTTTTACGGGAAAAAGGTCGACGGTCGTCGGTCTATGGTCGACGGTCGATGGTCGACGGCAACAAACTGAACCAGGGGTGGGCTGCCACCCGAAACAAATTCTGTCGTCCCTACGGGACTCGGAGTGAATTTCACGGTTGACCCCGGGCTTACGCCCGGGGCTACACATTCTCTTCGCCCGCTGCGCGGGCTGGATCCGTGATTGGTGTGGAATCGGCCGACGACGGTCGACGGAAAACGGTCGACGGTCGACGGAAAAAAGGTCGACGGTCGACGGAAAAAAGGTCGACAGTCGACAGAAAAAAGGTCGACGGTCGATGGTCGGCGGTCGTTGGTCGACGGTTTGGCGGCAACAAACTGGAGCCCGAAAACCGAAAACCGATAACCTCAACAAAAATCGCCACTGATGAACACAGATGAACACAGATCGTTCACGCAATCAGTGTTTATCTGTGTAAATCAGTGGCTAATGTTTTCGCTTTTCCGCCAACTGAAAATACCTTCGTGCCCGTTTCACGTCATGCGCGATCTGCGCGCGCAGGGCATCCACGTTGGGAAATTTCTGCTCGTCACGTAGCCGCTGCAGAAAGCACAGCTCCACATCGGTTTGCGCCGTCAGGTCGATGGGATGGAAGTTGAGCAGGTGGCTTTCGATGGCAAAAGAATCGGGCCCGAAGGTGGGACGCACGCCGACGTTGGTGACCGAATCGAAGCTCTCCCCGTTCACCCGGGTGCGCGTGATGTACACGCCGTTGCGCGGCACCATCTCGTCGTAGCGGCTCAGGTTGATGGTGGGCACGGTGTACTTGTGGCCGTAGCCGCGGCCGCGGCCGGGGGTGGAGACGATGCTGAACACGCGCCCCAACAGGTGCCTGGCGCGGCGCGTGTTGCCCGCCGCCAGCAGCTCCCGGATGCGTGAGCTGGAAACCACTTCGCCGCGAATCGTCAGCGCCGGATAGATTTTGACTTCGAAGCCGAACTCGCGTCCGAACTCGGCCAGCCGTTCCACGTTTCCCTGGGCGCGATGCCCGAAGTGAAAGTTGAAGCCTTCGTGCACCTCGCGGGCATGCAGCGCGCGCACGATGACCTGCTCGACGAATTCCAGCGGCGTCATCAGCGACAGGTCGCGCGTGAACGGCAGCACCAGTACGGCGTCCACCCCGGTCTGCTCCAGCAGGCGCAGCTTCACCGGCAGGGGCGTGAGCAGGCGCTGCCCGACGTCGGGACGCAGCACGCGCATGGGGTGGGGATCGAAGGTGACCACGATGGAGCTGCCGCCGATCTCCCGCGCGCGCCGCACCAGCTGGCTGACCACCCGCTGATGCGCCAGGTGCACGCCATCGAAGTTGCCCACCGAGGCAATGGTGGGTCCATGGTCGACCGGAACCTCGTCGAAATGGCGGAAGACTTTCATGCTCTAAGTACGGTCACGGCGGGCGCAGTGAAGCGGCTATGCATTGTTTTTCGCCACTAAAAACCTAGATCCTTCGCTTCGCTCAGGATGACATCAATTCGAATTCATCTCCTAAAGCTCAAACTCCAGCTTCAGCCCATCGTGCGACAGCCGCACGTTGTCCGGCAGCCTGGCATTAGTCTCTTCGTGTCCCAGATCGTGCGAGATATGGGTGAAAAACGCGCGCTGCGGATTCAGTCGCTCAATCAGTCCCAGCGAATTCTCCACCGTGGAGTGGGTGGGATGCGGCTTGTGGCGCAACGCGTCCAGAAACAGGATGTCCAGCCCGCGCAGGCGTTCCATGGAGCGCTCCGGAATTTCGCTGAAATCGGTGAGATAGGCCGCCGAGCCAAAGCGGAAGCCGCAAATCTCGGCGTCTCCGTGCATCACCGCGATGGGATCGAAGCGCACCCCGAACAGGTCCAGCGGGCCGTCTAGCCGGTTCAGCTCCACCTGCGCAATGCCGCCGAATTTATAATCTCCCTGGAAAATGTAGCTGAACATTTCGCGGATGCGGCCGATGGCCGATTCCTGCGCGTAGAGCGGGATCTTGCCCGGCCCGCGAAAGGTGAGCGGACGCAGGTCGTCGAGTCCGAGGATGTGGTCGGCGTGCGCGTGGGTGTAGAGCACGGCGTCGAGGTGGCGGATGCCCTCGCGGATGGCCTGCTCGCGGAAGTCGGGGGTGGAATCGATGAGCACCCGGTGTTCGCCGAATTCCACCATCACCGAGGGGCGGGTGCGGCGGTCGTGCGGGTCGGTGGAGGTGCACACCGCGCAGCGGCAGCCGATGGTGGGCACGCCCATGGACGTCCCGCTGCCGAGCACGGTGAGGATGGCTTTCATTTGATCTTGATTCCACCCGGGGGCGGCGCGCCCGGCGTTTGCGGGCCGCGGGCGATGGCGTTGGTCACCTCGACGTAGGCCATGCGCAGTTCGTAGAGCACGTTCTGCATCAGGTTATCTTCCGTCAGCGAAAGATTGCCCTTAGTCTTGTCGGCCAGCATGCCGATGGTGTCGATGGTCTGGCGCGCGCCGAATAAATCCACGCCCGGGGGCGCGCCCTGCTCGTGCATCAATCCCATTTGCATGAGCGCGCTCATGTAGAGGGAGGCGATGAAGCGCTCGAAGTTGACTTCGAAATCCTGCGGCCGGCGTCCGCCGAGTTCAGACTCGATCTGCGCATCCAGCTTCTTCGAGGACTCCTTGAAGGCGTCGTGCTGCGCCTGGCGGTCGGCCGCACTCGGCGGAGGCGGGACCACGCGGTCGTCCGCCGGCGGCGGAGGTGTGGCCACTTTCGGCGGTTCCGGGGTTTCCGGCGCCGGTGGCGGCGACGGTTCCGACGAGGTTTCGGTTTCGCCGTCCGACGTGAATCGCCGGCGGTCGGTGACGGTGAACTCGGGTTCTTTTTTATCTGCCATATGTTGCAAAATGTCTGTCGCCCGCTGAAGCGGGCTCTGACCCTTTAGGTTATGCGTACCCACGGCTTACGCCGTGGGCTACATTCTGCCGCCGCCCACGGCGGCTGCACACGCGAGGGCGCGTGTGCCACACGGTTCAGGCCGCCAATTCCTTGTAGGGCAGCGAACGCACGGCCACAGGCGCGCCTTCGACGCTCAGCGCCGCGCCCGCCGTGGTGGCCTCCAGGCGCAGGTAGCCGAGCGCCAGCGTACGGTCACCCTGGTTGCCGGGAACGCGGAGCGCGCTGGTGATCTCGCCCACGTCCTTGCCGTCCTGCTGGATCTTCGCTCCCGGCGCCGGCGGCGCGCCGTCCACTTCCAGCCCGGTCAGCCTGCGATGCAGCAGAGCGCGCGCGTGGATGCGCTCCACGATCTCCTGCCCGATGTAGCAGCCCTTCTTGAAACTGAGGGCCTGCTGCTGGTCGGTCTCCTGCGGCAGGTAGCGCTCGGTGATGTCCTGCCCATAGCGGGGAATTCCTGCCGCCAAGCGAAACATTTCCAGCGCTTCGGTGCCCACGGGCTTGGCGCCGCCGGCGGCGAGCGCGTCCCACACCGCGCCGGCATTGGCGGGCGCGAGCCAGAGTTCATAGGTGTCGGAGATATCGCTCGCCATGCGCGTGATCGACAGCCCGACCTCGTTCCACGCGATGTCCTGCACTTGCAGAGGCCCGGGCTCGGCGACCTTGAAGCCGGCGGCGCCGAGCACCTGGCGCGCGCGCGGCCCCTGCACCGCCAGCGAGGTCAGCTTCGGGCTGATGTCGGTGAGCTCCACGTCGTCCATGATGATGAACTTGTTCATCACCTCGAGCAGCTTGGGCGCCTGCCATTGCGCGGTGTCGAGCAGCAGGTACTCCCCGCGATTGTAGATATACAGATCAGCAAGAATGCGGCCCTGCGCGTTGAGCAGGAAATTGTAGTTGCCGTGCCCGGTCTCCAGGTCGCGGACGTTGTTGGTGACCATGCCGTTCATCCAGCGCACCCGGTCGGCGCCGGTGGCCACCATCTTGGCGCGCCAGCCCAGGTCGTAGATGCCGCAGCCGGAGCGCAGCTCGGCATACTCGCGTCGCGGATCGCCGAAGCTGGCCGCGGTTTCCGCGCCCAGGTAATCGCCCAAGCGCGCGCCGGCGGAGACAAGCCGGTCATGGAGTGGAGTCGTGGGCATGGCTGAACCTTTAATTATAGTCGACGGCCTGCGGTCGACGGCTGACGGGTCACAGCCGTCGACGGTCGACGGTCGACTCCTGTATTGTTTCTGCCGTGAGCGAGAGAAAAAAAATCGCGGTGGTTCCCGGCGACGGCATCGGCAAGGAGGTGATTGCCGAGGCGGTGAAGGTGGTGCGCGCCAGCGCCGCGCCGGTGGACCTGACCGAGTTCGACTGGAGCGCCGACCGCTACCTGCGCGACGGCACCACCATGCCCGACGGCGGCTTCGACATGCTAGGGCGCGAGTTCGACGCCATCCTGGTGGGCGCCTTCGGCGATCCTCGCGTGCCCAGCAACATTCACGCCAAGGAAATCCTGCTGGGCATGCGCTTCAAGATGGACCTCTATGCCAACGTCCGCCCGGTGCGCCTGCTAGACGAAGCCCTCTGCCCGCTGAAGCGGGTTCAGCCGACCGACGTGAACTTCACCGTCATCCGCGAAAACACCGAAGGCGTGTACATGGACATGGGCGGGCGCTTCAAGCCGGGCACGCCGGAGGAGGTGGCGACGCAGGAGGACATCAACACCGGCAAAGGGGTGGAACGCATCATTCGCTACGCCTTCGAGTACGCCCGCCGGCACCATCGCAAGAAGCTCCTGATGGCCGACAAATCCAACGTCATGACCTACGCCGGCGGCCTGTGGCAGCGCGTCTTCCAGGAAGTGGCGCAGGAATTTCCGGAGATCGCGCCGCAGCACATGTTCGTGGACGCGCTCTGCCTGACCATGGTGCGCGAGCCGCGGCAGTTGGAGGTGGTGGTCACCAACAACATGTTCGGCGACATCCTCACCGACCTCGGAGCGGCGCTCCAGGGCGGGCTGGGCATGGCCGCCAGCGGCAACATTTATCCTGGCCGCACTTCCATGTTCGAGCCGGTGCATGGCTCGGCGCCGCCGCTGGCGGGAAAAAACGTTGCCAATCCGATGGGCGCCATCCAGAGCGCGTCCATGATGCTGGGGCACCTCGGGCTGGAGCAGCACGCCGAGCGCATCGACGCAGCGGTGCTGGCCGCGGTCCGCGCCAAACAGTTGACCGCCGACGCCGGGGGCGACAAGGGGACGCGCGAGGTCGGCGACTGGATCGCCAAGCGCGTCGGCTGATCGCGGCATCGGATGATCGGGTGATCTGGTGATCGGGCGATAGTGAAACCTGGAAGTTAACTAAGCGTCATGCCGAGCGCAGCGAGGAACCTGCTTTGACGATCCCACGAATCTTTCTTCTCCTGCTGCTCTCCATGGCGTCGTTCGCGCAGGCGCCGCCCACCGATCCTGCTGCGCCGAAGCAGAACTCGCCAGAACCGGGAACCAAGCCGGCGCAGGCCGCGCCCGAGCGCCGCATCACGCCCGAGGAAGCCAAAGAGTTGCTCAACTCGGTGGACGAGGTGCTGCGGTTCGATAGCGGCGACAGCGGCCTGCGCATCAAGCACGCGGTGAAGCGCCAGCTTGCCGACCGCGAGCAGGTGAAGAAGTACATCGAGGACCGGATGAAGGACGACGAGGACGCGCAGCGGTTGCGCAACTCCGAAGTCGTGCTCAAGAAGCTGGGCCTGCTGCCGCGCGAGTTCGACCTGCAGGCGTTCCTGGTGGAAATGCTCCGCGAGCAGGTGGCCGGCTACTACGACACCAAGACCAAGACCGTGTACCTGCTCGACTGGCTGCCGCCGGAGCAGCAATTGCCGGTGATGGCGCACGAGCTGACGCACGCCTTGCAGGACCAGGATTTCGGGCTGGAAAAATGGATCGGGAAGGGGACCTCGGAGAAAACGCCGACCGAGGAAGCCCGGGGCGACGAGGAAATCGCAGCGCGTCACGCCGTGGTCGAGGGACAGGCCATGGCGGTGATGATCGATTACCTGCTGGCGCCCACCGGTAACTCGGTGGTCAATTCGCCGACCATTACCGAGGCGATCCAGCAGGGCATGGCCGACAGCCCCGATACCCCGGTGTTCAATCGCGCGCCGCTGTTCATCAAGCGGGTCATGCTGTTTCCGTATCGCGAAGGACTCAACTTCGAGCGCGAACTGCTGGTTAAGGGCGGCAAGGAGAAGGCTTTCGCCGGCGTGTTCAAGTCGCCGCCGCAGAATACTCGCCAGGTGATGGAGCCGGCCACCTACCTGGCGGGCGAGCAACTGCCGGAGATGCCGGTCCCGGATGTCGCCAAGCTGCTGGGAAAAGACTGGCAGAAATATGACGTCGGTTCCATCGGCGAGTTCGATGTCACCGTGATGGCGGAAATTTATTCCGACGCGGAAGCGGCCACGAAAATTTCTCCGCATTGGCGTGGCGGCTGGTACTACGCGGCGCGGCGAAAGAATGGCGGCGAGTTGGCGCTGGTGATGGCCACGCGATGGGCGAACCCGGAGGCGGCACGCGAGTTCCGCAGGGCGTACGCGGCGGCGGTAGCAAAGCGCTACACCATTGAACCAGCCGTGCCAGGCGCTCGGGCGGAAGAAATAGCGGGCGGCCCGGCCACGGCGTGGACACGATGGAACACGACCACCGGCCCAGTGGAGCTCGTGGTGGAGGGCGACACGGTGATCGCCATCGAGAGCGTGCCGCCGGAGTCGTTGGGAAAAGTTCGCCAGGCAGTTCTGGGGAAGTAATCACAAAAGTTGGACAGCGTTCCTCCCAACTCACGATCTCTAACAAGCTTTAAAACTTCTGGAAATCCTGGCGTCCGGCGGGCCAGGCTGAGTGTGCTACATAGGTAACTACCTGCCCTGGCTGTTCTCAACTACAATCGGCGCGAAAACAGCTCATGAACCAGACCAAGCATTCGCCGGAGACCAGGGGTGCGCCGGTGTCTTTGCAGGCGAAGCAGATTGAAGGCCGCGAGTGGTGGTTGTGGGGGTTCGTGGTGCTGGTCACCCTTGCCCTTACCCTGGCCATCGCGGCGCTGATTTACCCGGGACTCAACCTGGCGGCCGGCAACGAGTGGTTCGAGGCCAAGGAGTGGGTGCGCGGCCTGGCGGCCCTGGTCCTGCTGTTCGATCTTTACAGCATTTACCAGCATCTGCAGCTCAGCCACATGCGGCGGCAGTTGGCGGAACGCAACGAGTTGTTTCAGCTGATCACCGAGAACGCCGCCGACATGATCGCGGTGGTCGATCTCGAAGGCCGGCGGTTGTACAACAGCCCGGCCTACCAGAAAATCCTGGGATACTCCGCCGAAGAGCTGCAATCCACGCGCGGCGTGGACCAGATCCATCCCGAGGACCAGGAGCGGGTGCGGGAGGCGGCGGAACGGGCGCGCGCCACCGGGGTGGGAAAGCGGCTGGAATACCGCATTCGCCACAAGGACGGCTCCTGGCGCGTGCTGGAATCGACGGCCAGCGCGGTGCGGAACGCGGCCGGGACGATTGAAAAGCTGGTGATCGTCAATCGCGATATCAGCGACCGCAAGCGCGCCGAAGACCTGCTGGGCTACAACGCCCTGCACGATGGGCTGACGCAGCTGCCCAATCGAGCCCTGTTTCTCCGCCAGCTCACGCGGGCCTTCGCGCTTTCCAAGCGCCATGAAGACTACCAGTTTTCCGTCCTGTTGCTCGATATCGACGAGTTCAAGGTAATCAACGAAAGCCTGGGACACGAGGCCGGCGACGAACTGCTGATTGAGCTCGGCGTGCGACTGAGCACGTCGCTGCGCGGCCTGGATACGGTGTCGCGCCCACAGGCGGACGCAGCGGACGGCGGCCCGGCGGCGAAGGACGACGTGCTGGCCAAGCTTGGCGGCGACGAGTACGCGGTGCTGCTCGATGATCTTCGCGATGCCAGCGATGCCGTACGCGTGGCCCGCCGGCTGCAGCAGGTGCTGGAAACCCCGTTCATGGTGCGCGGTCACGAACTCGTCATCTCGGTGAGTATCGGCGTGGCGCTCTACGAGCCCACCTACACCGACCCACAAGAGATCCTGCGCGACGCGGAAATCGCCATGCACCGCGCCCAGGAAGGCGGCAAGTCGCGCTTCGAGTTATTCGACAACGCCATGCACAGCCAGGCGGTTCGCCGCCTGCAGGTCGAGTCGGACCTGCGCCGGGGAATCGCGCTGCATGAGCTGAAGGTTTTTTACCAGGGGATAGTTTCGCTGAAGACCGGCCGCATCGCGGGATTTGAAGCGCTTTCGCGCTGGCAGCGCCCCGGCAATATGGTGATGCCCGGCGAGTTCATCGAAGTGGCCAATGACAGCGGCCTGATCGTGCCGATCAACCGTCAGCTGATGCTGGAAGCCTGCCAGAACCTGAATGCATGGCGGTCGCTGTACCCGTCGGATCCGCCGCTGTTCATGAGCGTGAACATCACGGCGCGGCACTTCACCGAGCCCCACCTGGCGCGCGATATTGCCGGCATCTTGGCCGCGGCGGGCACCGAACCCGCCGGACTGGAGCTGGAGATCGTGGAAACGGTTGCCATGGGCGATCCCAAGGTGGCCAACCAGGTGCTGTCGGAGTTGAAGGAAGTGGGTGTCAGCCTGGCGATTGACGATTTCGGGATCGGACATTCTTCGCTCAGCCGGCTCAAGCATCTGCCGGTGAATACCCTGAAGATCGACCGCAGTTTCATTGCGCAGCTGGGCAATGAAGCCGCCGGCGTCGCCATCGTGCGCACCATCATTCTGCTCGCCCACGCTATCGGGCTGCGGGTGATTGCCGAGGGTGTGGAAAACGAAGCCCAGATTTACCTGCTGAAGGAGCTGGGTTGCGACCTGGCGCAGGGCTATTACTTCTACCGGCCGCAGGACCCGGAACTCGTGGGGAAAGAGCTGGAAACCACGGGGGCAGCACAAAGCTAGCGCCCGGCATTCAATCCCGGCACGAACTCCGCGCGGCTCACGCACATTTCCCAGGAGGAAACCTGAAAACCGGCAGCGGGCCGCCGGTTTCGTTGACTTGCGCTTCCAGCGTCACGTAACATCGCGCGCTGTGGCGGCCTCCCCGATCGTCGGACAGACGCTTGGTCATTACCAGGTGCTGGCCCAGATTGGCTCCGGAGGCATGGGGGAAGTGTTTCGGGCGCACGATTCGCGCCTGGGACGCGATGTCGCGGTGAAGGTCCTGCCGGCGACATTTTCCGCGGACGAGGAGCGGCTGAAGCGCTTCGAGCAGGAAGCCCGCGCCACCGCCAAGCTGAATCACCCGAACATCCTGGCCATCTTCGACATCGGCCGGCACGACGGCTCGCCCTACATTGTCTCCGAACTGCTGGAAGGGTCCACGCTCCGCGAGCGCCTGATCGCCGGGCCGCTCTCGGTGCGCTCCACTATCGATTACGCGGCGCAGATTGCGCGCGGGCTGGTGGCGGCCCACGACAAGCACATCGTGCACCGCGATCTGAAGCCCGACAACGTGTTCATCACCCGCGACGGGCATGTAAAAATCCTGGATTTTGGGGTTGCCAAGCTCACCCGCCCGGATGCCTTGGGCGGCAGCGATGCCGACACCCGCACCAGCGTGACCGCCGCTGGAATGGTGGTGGGCACGGGCGGCTACATGTCGCCGGAACAGGTGCGCGGCAAGCCGGTTGACCATCGCAGCGACATCTTCAGCTTCGGCGCCATCCTGTACGAAATGCTCACCGGCCAGCGGGCCTTCAAGGGCGAAACCCTGGCCGACACCATCACCGCCATCCTCAAGGAGGACCCGCCAGAACTGCCGGTGCTGGAACGCAAGATTCCCTTCGCCATGCAGCGCATTCTGCGCCACTGCCTGGAGAAGGAGATGGACCACCGATGCCAGTCGGCGCGCGACCTGGTTTTCGAACTGGAGACCCTGGCCGGCATGAGCGACGTGGTGGCGACCGCGGTCCGGCCGCAATGGCGCCCCGGCCGGCGCGTCCTGCGGCGAGTGCTGGTCGGGCTGGCGCTGGTCGCGCTGCTGGCGGTGGGGGCCGTGGTGGGACACCGCCTGTTGGGCAAGCCGATGCCGGTATACCAGCAACTCACCGCGCGCCGTGGCACGGTATGGGCGGCCCGCTTCAGCCCCGACGCCAACAGCATCGTTTACAGCGCCTCATTCAATGGCCAGCCCGCCGATGTCTTTTCCACGCGCACCGATAGTCCCGCCGAATCGCGTCCCTTCCACTTCGACCGCGCCGACCTGCTCGCCATCTCCTCCACCGGCGAGATGGCGGTGTTGCTGCGCTGCAACTCGAACCGGTTTGATCCGGTCGGCACCCTGGCTCGTGTCCCGCTGGGCGGAGGCACTCCTCGCGAGGTGATGGAAGAGGCCATGGGCGCCGATTTTTCCCCCAATGGCGCTAACCTGGCCGTGGTGCGCTACGTGGGCGGCAAATATCGCCTGGAGTACCCCATCGGCAAGCTGCTGTTCGAGACCGCCGGCCGGATTGGGTCGCCACGCATTTCGCCCCAGGGCGACCTGATCGCCGTTCTGGAGCACTCCGAAGGCACTGATGGCGGTTTTGTGACGGTAATCGACTTGCAAGGCAAGCGTACCCGCCTGACCGGATCGTGGGGTGAATTGCAAGGCCTGGCTTGGTCGCCGAGCGGCGACGAGGTGTGGTTCAGCGGCGCCAGGGGCGGAGGCAACGATGCAGTCTATGCCGTGACCCTCCAAGGGAAGCAGCGCGTGGTCTCGCGGATTCCCGGCAACCTGATGCTGCACGACATCGCGAGCAACGGTTCGGTACTGCTTACCAGCTATCGCACATCCACGCCGGTCATGGGGCAAGGGCCAGGGCAACAGGAAGAGCGCGACCTCACGTCGCTGGAAAACGTCGGGGTTTTCGACCTCTCGCCCGACGGAAGCACTTTTCTGTTCCAGTATTACGGCGAAGGCAGCGGCGCCACCTATGCCTCCTACCTGGGCAAGACCGACGGTTCGCCGCCGGTGCGGTTGGGCGACGGCACGGCCGTGTCGCTCTCCCCGGACGGCAAGTGGGCCGCCTCGGCGGTAGATGATCAATCGCTTGCGGTGCTGATGCCGACCGGGGCGGGCGAAGTTCGCAAGATCTCGCACCAGGGAGTGCAGCGCTTCCACGGCTACGGCTGGACGGCGGACTCGCGAGGGATTGTGTTCGACGGCCAGGAGAAGGGCAAGCCGCCACGAACCTACGTGCAGAGCATTGACGGAGGCGCTCCGCAACCTATCACTGCGCCGACCATCATCGGCTCACGCTTCGTCCTGCTCTCGATCCCGCTCCTCTCGCCCGATGGGAGCCTGCTGGTGGGCGCTGGACCCGACAGAAAGCCGGTGCTGGTGTCGGTAAAGACCGGCGAAACACATGCCCTAGTGGGACTGGCGCCAGCCGAATACATCGTCCGCTGGAGCGCCGACAGTCGCTGGCTGTTCGTTTATCAGGGCCGGCAACTGCCCATCACCATCCATCGCCTGGATCCCCGCACCGGCCGCCGCGAGTTGATCCGCCAGATCACGCCAGCCGATCCCGCCGGCATCCTGGGCTCGCCGCGCGTCTACGTGTCGGCCGACGGCGCCAGCTACGTCTACCAGGCCGACCGCCACCTCTCGGAGCTGTACCTGGCCACAGGGCTGGCGCAGTGAACTGATTTGTCTTGCTCGTCCGCGCGGCCCGGCCTTACAATCCGTCTCCTTCCACAGTGGGGTGGGTGAGCGCTCCGCAATATTGTTTCCGGCCTTATCCGACCAGGAGAACTGACATGACGGTGCACGAATCGATCCAGGCAGCGGCGCAGCTGCGGCTGAGGATGCACATGAACAGCCGTTTGCGGCTGGAAACGCTGGCGGCGTTGTCCAAGGTATTTCGCGAGCACAATGAACCCATCCAAGACCAGCTTCTGGGATCGCTCGTCTTCGCCGTCCCCCACGAGCTGTTGGGAGAGGCCCCGCCCGAAGAGGCGGCGCCGGTCATGCGGGCGCATGGCGGGAAACCTTCCATTCCGCCGCCGCGGCGCGACTCGACGACACCCGGCAAGCCTACGATTCCGCCGCCGCGGCGTGACTCGACGACACCCGGCAAGCCCTCGATTCCGCCGCCCGTCAAACACCACTAAGGCGGGCTCGCCGCGGCCGCCGGATTGCAGACCATGAGGGGAGCCCCATCCACGGCGTACACGCAGGAGTGTCACGGCGTGTACGCCACGACATTGTTCAGCGCGGAAGAATGTGCCGCGGTACTGGCCGAGGCGCGCGCCCTCGATCCCTGGCACGACGCCGACATCACAGTGGAGCACAGCGACGGCACCGCCGACGTGGTGGTGGACACCTCCACCCGCAGCGCGCGCATTCTCGACGTCACCGCGGGGGCTGACATTCTCGCGCGCTTCGAAGCCGAGGTGCGCCGCCGGATTCTTCCCCTGATCTCCGAAATCTGGCGCGCTGACTTCGATGGGATCGAGGGTACACAACTGGTGGGCTACAAGCCCGGCGGGCACTACGACACTCACCAGGACAGCGGGCAAACCTTCGCCGATCGGTACTTCACCGTGGTCTGCTACCTCAATGACGACTTCGAGGGCGGGCACACCAGCTTTCCCTCGCTGCCCTACCAGGCCCAGCCCCGGACCGGCAAGGCCGTCATCTTTCCTTCCGCGTACTATCACTGCGCTGAGCCGGTCACGCGCGGCGAGAAGTTCGTGTTGATCACCTGGATCTGCGGCCCGGTCCCAGTGCAGTGGATCTGAACTAGAGCGCAGCCGCTTTCCCCGCATCAACCGCGTAAAACTCACGCGCCTGTTCGATCTGGGCCAGGATTTCACCGAGGACGGTGTCGCGCCGTGCCCCGACCTCCGGCGTCCACACCTTGTGCGTCGCTTCTTCGCGGAAGTAGTTGCGCTTGTCCCAGAGGGCATTGCCCTGGCAGTAATGGATCATGTCCGTGCTGGGTGGGTCCTCCGGCAGATGGTCCTGCTCCATGAACTGGGTGAGCGTGATGGGAAGCCCGAGGCGCACTGCCGCGAGCCCGAAGGCATACATCACGTCCTCCCAATGTCGCGGCGGGATGGCGTCCACCGCCTCAAGCCAGGCGTGGGCAAGCTGGCGCGCTTGCGCAACCGGGACCACGTAAGGCACGCCGCAGCACAGGCTCTCATGCTGCTCCAGCACGCGCTCCCACGCGATGTTCAGGCGCTCGGCGGCGGTGCGGATTGTGGGTCGGCCTTGGTAATTCAAATAGGAGTAATAATCGCCGGACAAGCGGCCGGGAAACTCCGGCGAGCGCCGGAAAATCATGTCGGGATCACAGAGCACGATCAGGTCGTCGCCGTCGCAGTAGTCGGCGGCGTGCAGCAGTGTGCCGGCGGTGTTCTTCGGCAGATAGCAATCGTGCGGGGTGCGAATATAGCTCGGCGCCGAGCGCACCAGCGCCCCCGCCTTGACCAGCTCCAGGAAATCCGGATGCCATTCGCTGCCCTGGGCATGCACCATGAACAGCGGCAGCACCCGCGTCCGGGTTACGCAGGAGTAGTAGAACAGCTTCGATTGCCATCCCGCGTAGCCGTTGTTCTCGGTCGATACCACGATGCGATGCTGCCCCGCCACGCGACTCTCCTTGGAGCCGGAGCATAGCACCATTGTTTTCGGCCACACCAGCCGGCTTGCTCGCTAATCGCCTGCGGGATCACTTAGGATGATCTGGGGAGAAAGTCGCCGGCATGGACGTGCACTTCATTGACGGGACCTACGAATTGTTTCGGCACTTCTTTGCCTTGCCCTCAATGCGAGGGGCGAACGGCGAGGAAGTCGGCGCCGTGCGCGGTGTCCTGGCTTCCGTGTTGTCGATGCTGGAGCGCGGCGCAACCCACATCGGGGTGGCGACGGATCACGTGGTGGAGTCCTTCCGCAACGATCTTTATCCCGGCTACAAGACCAGCGAGGGCGTGCCGCCGGAGCTGCTCTCGCAGTTTTCCATTCTGGAGGAAGCGCTGCAAGCCATGGGCGTGCTGGTCTGGGCGATGGTCGAATTTGAAGCCGACGACGCGCTGGCTTCCGCTGCCGCCAAGGCGGCGCAGGACGCCGGCGTCAACCAAGTGCTGATTTGCACGCCGGACAAGGACCTGGGCCAGTGCGTTACGGGCAGGCGCGTGGTGCAGTTCGACCGCCGGCGCGACATTGTGCGCGATGAAGCCGGCATCGTCGCCAAGTTTGGGGTCCATCCCCATTCCATTCCCGACTACCTGGCTGTGGTGGGCGACAGCGCGGATGGCTATCCCGGCATACCGGGCTGGGGAGTCAAGGCCGCTGCTCTTACCTTCTCGCAGTATCCGCACCTGGAAGACGTTCCCAAGGATTGGCGGCAGTGGCATGCCTCCATCCGCAAGGCACGTCCGCTATCAGAAACGCTGTTCCAGGGATGGAGCGACGCCCTGCTGTTCCGGACCCTCGCCACGCTGCGAGTGGACGTTCCGGTCTTCGACACGGTCGACGAGCTTCGCTGGAGAGGGCCCCGGCCGCGCTTCGAGGAACAGTGCCGGCGGCTGAAGTCCACTGAACTGCTGCGCCGGGCCAAGTCGATTAGAGCCGCCTAGCGCGATAGCACTGATAGCCGCCCGGAACGGAACGCCCGGGAACCGGTCCCCGATTTTGCCCTTTTCAGGTGCAAAGCCTATTTGTTTGTCGGCAAGAAAGTTGTATAAACTTGGGCCATACCGACGAAGGTGGTCCGGATTTGGCGACGATTCCGGCTAATAGAGTGCAACCTCGAGTTCAAGGACCGGCCCGCGACAGCCGTGGGACAGATGCGTCTGCCCCGCCGAGTGTGACCGTCAGCTCGCAGGAAACTCCGCGGCTTGACGTCGCTGCTGCGCTGGGCGTGGCTGCCGAAGAAGCCGCCCGCATTACCGGCGCTGAAGGTGTCGCCATCGCCATCGGCAATGCCGGGACCATGTCCTGCTGCACCAGCCTGGGCAACGCTCCCGAGGTTGGCGTCTTGCTGGGCCCTGACTCCGGGCTTTCCGGAATTTGCCTGCGCACGGCCGAAGTTGTCCAGTGCGACGATACCGCCAGCGATGCTCGCGTCGATCCAGTGGCAAGCCGCCGGATGAACCTGCGCTCGCTGCTGATCGTGCCGGTTGTGGTGGATGGAGTTCTGCACGGAATTCTGGAAGTCGTCTCCTCCAAGCCGCATGCCTTCGATGCTACCCATCGCGAGCACCTATCCAGCATTGCGCAAGGCATCGCGGCCTTGCTCAGCCATGCCGGCACGGTCCAGGCGCGGGAAAATGCTGATGCTGCCACGGCCTCCACGCCTGCCGGCAACAGCGCTTCCGTCGCGGCTGCAGTTCGCGAACCGGAGCGTGCGTCTTCATTCGCTGCCGTGGAAGCCGAAGAGGAGCTGCTGCCTGCGCCGCCTCCCTGGTCGCCCGCGACCACCACCGGCAAGGCCGGAATCGGAATTGCGGTCGCACTGTTGCTTGCGCTGGGCTGGTACGCGATTGGCGGGCAGAAGGCTTCAACTCCGGTCCCGGCGCCGACAACCAAGGCGGAAACCCCCGCGACCGGATCGCAGCCGACCGGGGAAGTCACGGTTGAGCAGAGTTCTCTCTCTGTCGCCGGGCTGGACGAGAAGGCTTCCGGCGCCTCGGCCATCACGCCCGGACAGCTCTTGCACAAGGTCGAGCCGCTCTATCCGGCATCCGCCCGAGCGCAGGGGGTGGGCGGAGCGGTGGTGCTGACGGCGCTGATTACCAAGCAGGGAAAAATCGCGAACGTGCAGTTGGTGCGGGGACCGCAAGCCTTGGCCGCGCCCGCCATCGATGCCGTGCGCCAATGGGTCTACGAACCCTACCGGCAGGGTGGTAAGCCGGTGGAGGTGGAAACCACGATCATCGTCAGGTTCACGCCACACCCGTGACGTTCACTTCCTGAGCCATACCTCGACGCGGCGATTCTTCTCCCTGCCTTCGGCCGTTTCGTTGCTCGCCACCGGCAGGGAATCACCAAAGCCCTTGATCAGGCCCGGCCGCAAGCCTCGCTGTTTGAACTGGTCCGCCACGGCGGAGGCTCGCGCTTGCGAGAGCTCCACATTCTTTTGCGGATCTCCGGTGTTGTCGGCGAACCCGAAGAGCAGGAGATTGTTGCCGCCGTAGCCCAGGTCGCCCACGAAGTCCACCACCCGGTTGATGTCGGCAATCGCCTTGTTGTCGAGGACGGCGCCGCCGGGAAGAAAGCGGAAGTCCAGCGACAGGCGGCCCGCGCCGCGTGTCAGCCGGTTGTATTCAGGAGGAGCGTCTTGCGGGGTGGGCACCTTCGGCTCGGCGACAACATTCTGAGGAACGAAACCGGCCGCCGCAACCACTTCCTGGCCGCTGTTGGACGATGCGAAGTCGAGGAAGCGCTGCACGTACTGGTTGGCCGGTTTGGACGGGGTATAAAGATACAGCCGCCGCGTCAGCGGGTAATCCTCGGTGGCGATGGTCATGCGGCTGGGCAGCAGGGCGGTGGTGCCGCGTTCCGAAACCGGGACCGCGCGTGCGCCGCCGATGAAGCCGGAGCCCGTGAATCCGATGCCCATGGAATCGGCGGCCACCGAGGTGGCGACGGAAGCCATGTCCTTGGTCCGTTTGACCGTGGGAGCGACAGCACCGCCGCCGAGCACCATAGACCTGAATCCATCTTCGGTGGCCGAATTCGCGAACGGAGCATAAAGCACAATCGCTCCTTTCGTCTTGCTGACACTCGACCAGTCAGTAATTGCGCCCGAAAAGATTCCAGCCAGTTGTTCAGTGGTGAGGGAAGCAACCGGATTGTCACGATTCACCAGGATGGCAATACCATCGAGCGCGAGCACGTGCTCGTTGGAGCGAGAGGTCATGTCGCCCATGTAGGGCAGCTTGGTGATCTCGTCCTGTTTGATACGGCGCGCCGACATACCAATGTCGCAGGTGCCATCCGCCAGGCGATCAAAGGCAACCCAATTTGCCCGGCCGTCAATTTCAATGGACGAAGACGAGGTGGCTCCGGGGAGGATAGCTTGCACGGTTTCTACTCCGGAGGCAGAGCCGGGCACGACTTTGATCTGGGTGGCGCCCAATTGCTGCAGGAAGGCCTGTGCCAGCGAGGGCGCCAGTTTTGCGCCAATGGTGTTCGCGCCGGCCAGGCACAAGATGGAATTGCTTGGGACGGCGGCAGCGCTGCTGCCGGCGTTGCCGCGGGATTTCAAGTACATCGCCAGGCCCGCCGCCAGCACCACGACCACTGCCACCAGGACCCAACGCCACCACGCCGGCTTTTCTTGCGCGCGAGTCACCTCCGTCATTGCAACCTCCCCTGGATCTGGAAAAACTTATTTTGCAGGCTTGCTTCCGGCGTCACCACTGGCACGTCCCGAGTCCTTCAGCGTTGCGACCATGGCGGCGTGGGCACGATCGGCTTGGTCTCGGCCGCGTCCGGCGGCCACACTACCTTGTAGTGCTGGTCCTGGACCTGCGTAACCAGCACGGGGTGGGCGTTCTGGCCGCGGTCATCGAACTTGATGGGACCGAACGTGGTCTGTGGCAGGTCGGTGCCGCGGATGGCGTCTCGAATCTCCGCTGCCGATTTCGCTTTGCTGCGCTGCAGCGCATCGGCTGCCACCTGCAGCCCGGCGTAGGCTTCGGCGGCATGATAAGCCGGGTGCGCCGACGTCAGCTGATAGTACTTCTCGTCGAATTCCTTAGAACCCGGCCACTTCGTCGTCGGCAGCCACTGCGACACCGAGAAGGTGTAGTTGGCGAATTTCCCGGCGCCCTTGTCGGTGGGGAATTCAGCCGCGGCAAAGCCGGTGCCCGCCGAGGTGAAGTAGCTGGGATCCAAGCCGACCGCCGCCGCCTGCCGCATGAGCACGTTGGCGTCGAGCAGGTAGGAAGCAAAATAAATCGCCTGCGGGTTGCGCGCCTTCACCCGTTGCAGCAGCGCCTCGTAACCCGGGGACTTGGCCTGGTAACCTTCTTCCGCCACCACGTCGAGCCCGGCGGTCTTGGCGGCCGCCGCCATCGACTTGCGGTTCGCCTGGCCGAAGTTGGTGTTCTCGTAGACGATCGCCATCGTCTTGGGATTGCCGTTATTTTTCAGAAAATCCAGCGTCGCTCGCGCGTACTCTCCCGACCCCGCGCAGATCCGGAAAATCCACGGCGAGTTGCTCTGCATAATGTTGTCGGCCACCGCTGTCGGAATAATCAGCGGCACCTGCTTGGCGTTCACCACGGGCACGATGGCCTGCGTGCTTTCGCTGGAATAGGCCCCCAGCAGCAGCGCGACGTGATCTTCATCCACCAGCTTGGCAGCGCCCTGCGCCGCCCGGTCGGGCTTGCTCTGGTCGTCGAAGTACACCAGGCGGATCTTCCTGCCGTTCACCCCGCCGCGGGCGTTGATCTCGTTCACCGCGATGGTGTAGCCCGCCTTGTGCGCCTGCCCGAAGGCGGTGTTGGTGCCGGTCAGGGAGGTGATGACGCCGACGTTGATCGGCTCGGTGCTGTTGGGGCTGGATTCGGAGCACGCGGCCAGCAACAAGAGGCTGGCGAGCGTGCCCGCAAGGCACAACTTAAAATTCCGGTACTTCATGGGAGTTGTCCGCGGATTTTACCACGATGGGATGGCGCGCGTGCATTTGGTGTGGTGACGACAGCAGGTCCCTCGCTACGCTCGGGATGACACGAACTTAAGGTTGGGATGACGCTAGGCTCGCGATGACGCGAATTTGGCGGCCGTCATCCTGCCGCAATTTCTTGTTTTGTATAATCCTTCGTTTACCCCACGCTCAGGAGAGATCGTTGGCGGAAGCGGAGATTGGAATCATTGGCGGCAGCGGACTGTACCAGATGCCCGGGCTGACCGACACGCGGGAGCTGCGCCAGGAGACCCCATTCGGCGATCCCTCCGACAGCTACGTCCTGGGCACGCTGGAGGGGCGCAAGGTGGCGTTCCTTTCGCGGCACGGCCGCGGCCATCGCCTGATGCCCAGCGAGCTGAACTTCCGCGCCAACATTTACGGCTTCAAGAAGCTGGGCGTGGAGCGCATCCTGTCGCTTTCGGCCGTGGGATCGCTCAAGGAAGAGCACAAGCCGCTGGAATTCATTATCCCCGACCAGTTCTTCGACCAGACCAAGCGCCGCATCTCCACCTTCTTCGGCGAGGGAATTGTGGTGCATGTCGCCTTTGCCGACCCCGTCTGTCCCGAGGTGGCGCAGGTGGTGCAGCAGGCTTGCGGGGCAGCCGGGGTGGCCGGCAAGCGCGGCGGCACGTACTTGTGCATCGAAGGCCCGCAGTTTTCCACCAAGGCGGAATCCAACCTCTACCGCTCCTGGGGCATGGACGTGATCGGCATGACCAACCTGCAGGAAGCCAAGCTGGCGCGCGAGGCCGAGCTGTGCTACGCGACCCTGGCGATGGTGACCGACTACGACTGCTGGCATCCGGGCCACGATTCAGTGACGGTGGAGCAGGTGGTACAGGTGCTGCTGAAAAACGCGTCCAACGCCTGCAACGTGGTGCGCGCGGCGGTGCAGCGGATGCCCCGGGAGCGCGCCTGCCACTGCGGTTCGGCGCTGGCATCGGCCATCATGACCGATCCCAAGCTGATTCCCGCGGAGACGCGCCAGAGGCTGAAGCTGATCCTGGATAAATATCTCGGCGAAAAAAAAGCGGGAGCGTAAATGGCCATCCTGGTTGTGGGCTCGGTTGCGTTTGACACCATTCAAAGTCCGTTCGGCAAAGTGGAGAAGATCCTGGGGGGCGCGGCGACTTACTTTTCCCTGGCCGCCAGCTATTTCACCGAGGTGCGCGTGGTCGCCGTGGTAGGCGACGACTTCACCCGCCAGCACGAAGAGGTGCTGCGCAAGCGCGGCATCTGCCTGGAAGGCCTGCAGCGCGCGGCCGGCAAGACTTTCCACTGGGGCGGGGAGTACGGGGAGAACGTCAACGAGGCCAAGACCCACTTCACCGAACTCAACGTGTTTGAAAAATTCCAGCCGCAGATTCCGGCGGCATACGTGGAGTCGGAGTTCCTGTTCCTGGCCAACATCGATCCCGTTTTGCAGGCGCAGGTGCGGCGCCAGGTGAAGCAGGCGCGCCTGGTGGGCGGCGACACGATGAATTACTGGATCAACCAGAAGCGGCCGGAGCTGCTCGAAACCATCCAGCTGATGGACGTGCTGCTGATCAACGACACTGAGGCCAAGATGCTGGCCGGGGAGAGCAACCTGCTGCGCGCCGCCAACCAGGTGCTGGCCATGGGACCGAAGGCGCTGGTGATCAAGCACGGCGAGTACGGCGCGACCATCTTTTTCGGCGACCACATGTTCGGCGTCGGGCGTCATCCGTTTCGCGCGCCCGCGCTGCCTCTCTCTGAAGTCCGCGATCCCACCGGCGCCGGCGATTCCTTTGCCGGCGGCTTCATGGGGTACATCGCCTCGCAGGCCGAGCTGAACCGCGAGGTCCTGAAGCGCGCCATGTTCTACGGCGGGGTGATGGGATCGTTCGCGGTGGAGCGCTTCGGGCCGGAGCGCTTGCAAGACCTCAGCCGGGAGGAGATCGAGGCGCGCTTCCAGATTTTCCGCGAGCTGACGCATTTGGAATGATCGGTTCACCACGGAGGCACGGAGGATTTGTAATTTGCAATTGGCAATTTGTAATTTGAAACAGAAGAATCAGCGAGGTTGCGGGGGACCTCAACCTCAGTCTTCATTCTGACTTCAACTTCCTCTGTGCCTCAGTGCCTCGGTCTTTGTCGTTTAAGCTTCTACGATGCCGATTGCCCCTGACAACTGGAGCGTGCGCCGCGACCGCGCCGAGCGCCTGCGGGCGCGCGGCCTCGGCATCGGCGAAGTGCAGGCGCTGGCGCTGGCCGCCATGGCGCTCTCCATCGCGGCGGTCGCCCACTACTACAAGTGGGGACAGATCCTGCTCTCCGGCGACGCCGTGGCGCACATCAACATCGCGCGGCGCGTCTTCGACTCGCGCACCCCCGGCCCGCAGCAACTGGGCACCGTGTGGCTGCCGCTGCAGCATCTGTTGACCATCCCCTTCATCATCGCCGATTCCGGCTGGAGCAGCGGCATCGGCGGCGCGATTCCCTCCATGGCGGCGTTTGTGATCGGCGTGCTCGGCATGTTTCGCCTGGTGCGCTCCGGCCTGGCCTGGATGGGGGGAGAGGATGGCCCGGCCCGCGTCGCTGCCTGGATTGCCGCCGCCATCTTCGCCGCCAACCCCAACCTGGTCTACTTGCAGACCACCGCGCTCAACGAGCCCATCAGCCTGGCGCTGCTGGTTTGGGCCACGGCCTTCTTCACCGACTATGCGCACTTCGCGCTGCAAGGCGAGGACGAGGAGGCGGCGCGCCACCTGAAGTGGTCGGGCTGGCTGCTGATGTGCGACATGCTGGTGCGTTACGACGGCTGGTTCTACGGCGCGGCCTTCGTGCTGGCGGCGGCCGCGGTGGCCGTCGTGGCCTCGCGCGCTCGGCTGCGCCGCAACCTGCTGGGAAACCTGCGCCGCGCGCTGGCGGTCTTCGTCCTGATCAATGGGCTGGCGCCGGCGCTGTGGTTTGCCTACAACGCGTTCCTGTGGGGAAATCCGCTGGAGTTTGCCACCGGGCCGTATTCGGCGATGGCGATCGAGGAGCGTTCGCGCCAGCCCGGCGAGCCGCATCATCCGGGCTGGCACAGCCCGCTGGTGGCGGCGCAGTACTTCGCGCGCAACGCGACGTTGACGCTGGGAGAAACGCGGCAGGACCCGCGCTCGCCCTCGTCGTGGGTGGAGAACACCTGGATGTTTCTGGCGCTGGCCGGAACCGGCATCGTCCTCCTCTGGCGCCGGGGGCTGCTGCCCTGGCTGCTGTTGTGGCTTCCCAAAGTGTTTTACGCCATCTCGATTGCGTGGGGGGCGATTCCCATCTTCATTCCGCAGTGGTGGCCGTTTTCCTACTACAACACGCGCTACGGGCTGCAACTGCTGCCGGGGTTCGCGGCCTGTGTCGCGCTGCTGGCGTACTTCGCGATGACACGCGAGCGCTCGCCGGTATGGCGGGTCGCGGTGGTGGCGGTGGTGTGCGCGTTCGTGGCCGGCAGTTATGCTTCGGTGTGGCGCAACGTGCCCATCTGCCTGCGGGAGATTCGGGCAAACGGCGCCTCGCGCTACGCCCTGGATGGACGGTTGGGGTCGCTGCTGGTGGAACTGCCGCCCGATTCGACCCTGCTGATGTATCTTGGCGACCATGTGGGAGCGCTGGAACGGGCCGCGATCCCGCTGAAGCGCACCATCAACGAGGGAAATTTCAGGCTGTGGGATGCTGCCCTGAGCGCGCCTGCCGCGAGCGCCGATTTCGTGATCGCGGGCGCGGGAGATCCGGTAGCAAAGGCGGTAGCAGCGCATCCGGAAAACTTGGACCTGCTGATCGTGGTGCAGACCGCGGGCCAGCCGCCGGTAAGGATTTATCGAAGGAAACGGTAAATGAATTGAGTAATTTGGTAATCGGGTAATTTGGTAATTTGAAACGACCGTTGTAAAGACGCTAGAAAGAGACCGATGTCAGCGATTCCGTTTATAAAGGCGCATGCCTGCGGCAACGACTTTTTGCTGATCGAGGGCAAGCACGCCCCCAAGGACCTGAAGTCGTTTGCCGGCCGGATCTGTGACCGGCATGTCGGGGTGGGGGCCGATGGCGTGGAGTGGATCTTTCCCGATCCGCAGGCCGACGCGCGCGCCCGCCTGTTCAATGCCGACGGCTCCGAGGCCGAAATTTCCGGCAACGGAACGCGTTGCGTCGCCGCTTACCTGGTGGCGCAACATCCGCGCGAGCAACTGAGCATCCGCACTGGCGCTGGCATCAAGACCTGCACGCTGGTGCGCCGGAACGGACAGCATTACGAATTCGAAACCGCCATGGGCGAGCCGCAGGTGGGCGATCCCTTCCCGGTGAAGGTGGCATTCGGAGAGCAGGTGGGCATTCCGGTCTCCATGGGCAATCCGCATTTCGTGCTCTTCGTGGATGAATTCGTTCCCGGGTGGCAGGCGGAGGCGAGCGAGGTGGAGCACCATCACGACTTCAAGTTCGGAACGAACGTTGAGCTGGTGCGCGCCGTGAACAAAGGAGAGATCGACATCCGAATTTTCGAGCGCGGAGTGGGGGAAACGCGCTCGTCGGGAACGGGATCGTGCGCCGCGGCGGTGGCCGCCATCGCCAGCGGGCGGGCGCAATCTCCGGTATGGGTACGATCGCCGGGCGGAGCGCAGACGGTGCGCTGGGAGCGCGAGGTGTTTCTGACCGGCCCGGCAGAGATTGTGTGTAGCGGAGAGTTTTTTATCGAGTGATCGGGGATCAAGAGATCGGGTGATCGGGTGATCGAGCGATCGGAAGACCGACAGACCGAAAAACCGCCAGCGCGGCCAAAACGACAGACGAGAGACCAACAGACATTGCTAAGATGAGCCCGATGCCCAGCACCGACAAACCGACCTTGCTCAAGCCTCCGGCACTGCGGCCCGGAGACAGCGTGGGCCTGGTTGCGCCGGCCAGTTACTTCAAGCGCGAGTTGTTCGACAAGGGCGTGGAGGGGCTGCGGCGGCTGGGATACGAGCCCGTGTTCCTGGACACCATCTTCGACCACGATCTGTATTTTGCGGGCTCGGCGGCGCGGCGCGCGCGCGAGTTGGAAGAAATGTTCGGGCGCGACGATATCCGCGCCATCATCAGCGTGCGCGGCGGCTACGGCGCCAACTACCTGCTACCGCACCTGGACCTGGACATTATCCGCCAGCATCCCAAAGTTTTCGTCGGCTACAGCGACGTGACTTGCCTGCTCAGCTGGCTGCACGACGCGGCCGGGCTGGTGACGTTTCATGGTCCGATGATTACCGGCGATTTCGCGCGCCAGCACGGGATCAACGAAATGTCGTGGCAGGCGGCCACGGCGGGAAATCCTGACTGGGAGCTGGGATCGCACCAGTCGTTCGGACTGAACCCGATGGTCCCCGGCCGGGCCGAGGGCGTGCTCTACGGCGGCTGCCTGTCGATCCTGGTGGCGTCGTTGGGCACTGCCTACGAAGCGCAGACTGAGGGCAAGCTGCTGTTCCTGGAAGACGTGGGGGCCAAGCCGTACCAGATTGACCGCATGCTGATGCAGATGAAGTACGCGGGAAAATTTCGCGAGGTGCGCGGCATCGTCTTCGGCGAGATGATGCAATGCATTCAATCGCCCGACCAGGCATACACCCTGCAGGAGGTGGTGCAGAGAATCGTCGGCGACCTGAACATCCCGGTGGCGTACGGCTTGAGGTCGGGACACGTCTCACGAGACAATGCCACGCTGCCGTTTGGAGTACGGGCGCGGCTGACGGTGACGGAGGAAACGGTGCGGCTGGAATTCCTGGAGAGTGCGGTGGCAGCGCGCGGGATCGAAACCTCGGGCGATCGGGTAATCGGGTGATTGGCCCCGAAGCAAATTTCAATGCGTGTCATCCTGGAGCGCAGCGATGGATCTATGTATTGTCTGGATGGAGCGAAATGCATAGATCCATCGCTGCGCTCAGGATGACATCCAATTTGGATTTCTAATGGCCCATTCCAAACACATTCACCTGATCGGGATTTGCGGCACCGCCATGGCATCGTTGGCGGGCATGCTGAAGCAGCGCGGCTTCGACGTTCGCGGCTCCGACAGCGCGGTGTATCCGCCGATGTCGGATTTCCTGGCGGCGCTGCAGATCCCGGTGATGCAGCCGTACGCGGCGGAGAACCTGGAGGCGCGGCCTGACCTGGTGATTGTGGGCAACGCCATCTCCCGCGGAAACCCGGAGCTGGAGCGAGTGTTGAACGACCGCATCCCGTTCCAATCGATGGCGCAGCTGCTGTACGACGAATTTCTCCGCGGCCACGAGGTGATCACCGTGGCGGGAACGCATGGCAAGACGACCACCACCTCGATGCTGGCGTGGATTTTCGCGGTGGCCCAGCAGCGGCCGTCGTTCCTGGTGGGCGGCATCGCGGAAAACTTCGGCGCCAGCTTCCAGCTCGACGAAGGGCGCGAGTTCATCATCGAGGGCGACGAGTACGACACCGCGTTCTTCGACAAGGGCCCGAAGTTCCTGCACTATTTTCCTGACGCCGTGGTGCTCACCTCGGTGGAATTCGATCACGCCGATATCTACAAAGACCTGGACTCGGTGAAGACCGCGTTCAAGCGCCTGGTCAACCTGGTACCGCAGCGCGGGCGGGTGATCGCCTGGGACGGCGCGCCCGAGGTGGAGGAATGCGTGGCCCGCGCCTTGTGTCCAGTGGAACGCTACGGGCTGGAGCAGCAGTCGCACTGGCGGTTGACCAACCTCCGCTACGGTCCGGAGAGCACGCGCTGGTCGGTGTTGCGCGGCGGGCAGAAGTGGGCGGAGCTGGAGTTCGCGCTGGCCGGCGAGTACAACGTGCTGAACGCGACGGCGGCGGCGGCCATGGCGGCGTCGTACGGGATCGAGGTGGCGCAGATTGCGCAGGCGCTGCGCAGCTTCAAGAGCGTGAAGCGGCGCCTGGAGGTGAAGGCGGAGATCGGCGGAGTCACCATCATCGACGATTTCGCGCATCATCCCACGGCAATTGCCGAAACCCTGAAGGCGCTGCACACGCGCTATCCCGGGCGCCGGCTGTGGGCGGTGCTGGAGCCGCGCTCCAACACGCTGCGGCGCAATGTATTTCACGCGGCGCTGGCGCACAGCCTCTCCATGGCCGACGAGGTGATCGTGGCGGGGATTTTCAAGTCGGAGTCGATTCCGGCGGCGGAGCGGCTGGATGTGGGCGAGGTGGTGCTGGAAGTGCGCCGCCGTGGCAGGCAGGCGCGGCAGTTGCCCGATGCCGACAGCATCGTCAGCGCCATCGTGCCCGAGTTGCGCGCCGGCGACGTGGTGGCCATCCTCTCCAATGGCGGCTTTGGCGGAATCTATGAGAAGCTGCCGAAGGCGCTGCAGGGCCGCGAGGTCTCGGCCAAAGCGTGAAACTTTCCCTGATGGAGAGAGCCACATCAGCCAAAGTCGGGCGGATGTGGGGCACCCTCGCCCGCCGGAACGTCCTGCTGATTTGCGCGCTGCTGTCCTGGGCCTCAGCCTGGGGGCAGTTGCCGGCAAGATTCTCGCCTCCTCCGCCCGAAGCGCTGCACTACACGATCTCGCTAAAGAGTCGAATGCAGCGCCTGGTGCACGTGCGGATCCGAGTACCTCAGGGTTATCCGCGGCAGGTGCAACTGCCGGTATGGAACGCGCTTTATCAGGTGCGCGACTTTTCGCAGTACGTCCAGGACGCGTTGGCCCACGATGTCTTTCACAATCCGCTGCCCGTGACCGCGCTCGACAAGACAACATGGCAAATTGGCGGCGATGGTCCGTTTACCCTTGACTACGACATTCTCGCGGAGCGGCCCGGGCCTTTCGGGGCCGAGGTGAACGAGCACCACGCATTTCTGAATCTTGCGCAGGTTTGCGCTTATGTGGTCGGCGCCAAGGACCGGCCATTCACCCTGACCTTTGCTGATTTTCCATCCGAGTGGAAAGTAGCCACACCTCTGATGGACCGGCCGGTGAGTACCGCGGGGGCGGCTGGAATTGAGTTCCAGGTCCACAATTATGATGAATTGTCGGATTCGCCCGTCGAGCTTGCGCCCTTTGAGGAACTCGACTTCGAAGAGGGCGGCGCGAATTACCGCGTCGTGGTGGACGCGAATCCATCCGATTACGAGGGGCGGGCCGTAGCCGGGATGGCGCGCAAGCTGGCGGCTGCGGAAGTCGAGTGGATGAAGGACCGCCCCTTCGACCACTACGTTTTTATTTTCCACTTTCCGCGGCGGCCGGCGGGCGGCGGCATGGAGCACGCGACCTCGACGGCGATTGACGCTACGGCCGAGCGCGTGAAGAGCGACCCGCTGTCGTTGGCGGACATCACGGCGCATGAATTTTTTCACCTGTGGAACGTGAAGCGCATCCGGCCGCAGTCGCTGGAACCGGTGGACTACACGAAAGAGCAGTACACGCGCGCGCTGTGGTTCAGCGAAGGCGTGACCTCAACGGTCGCAGATTTCATACGCGTGCGCGCCGGGTACCTGGACGAAAAAGGATTTCTCGCCGAGCTGGCGGCGGACATCCGCAACCTGGAAGCCCGTCCGGCGCGGCTGACGCAATCGGTGGAAGAGGCGAGCCTGGACGCGTGGCTGGAAAAATATCCGGCGTACGAGGCGCCGCAGCGCTCGATTTCCTATTACAACAAGGGCGAGATCCTGGGGCTGCTGCTCGACCTGCAGATGCGGGAGGCGAGCGCGGGCAAGAAATCGTTGCGCGACCTGTTCCAGTGGATGAACCAGCACTACGCCAAGCAGGGCAAGTTTTTTCCCGATTCGCGAGGGGTAGAAGACGCGGCCGAGGCGGTGACGGGCGCAGATTTCAGGGAATTCTTCGCTCATTATGTGGCGGGCACCGATCCCATTCCTTACGACAAATTTTTCGCCACCGTCGGGCTGCGGCTGGATAAGCAAACCGTGACGCTGCCCGATCCGGGATTCCGCAGCGCGCGCCGGGTGGGGAATGTTGCTATCGTATCGAGCGTGGATCCCGGCAGCGCGGCCGAGCAGGCCGGCCTGCATGCCGGCGACATGATTCAGAAGATCAACGGGAAAGCGCCTGGTCCGGTCCCGGAAAATGACATCCTGGTCCTGCGCATCGGGGACACGGTAGAGATGCGGGTCGCCGGCGCCGGCGGCGCGCGGCGGGTGAAGTTCAAGCTGGCGGGGGCCCCGGCGGAGAACTACGCGCTGGTGGAGCGCGAGGGAGCGACGCCGGAGCAACGCGCCCGCCGCGCGGCGTGGATGCGAGGAGAATCGGAGTAACACGAGTTTCGAGTTTCAGTTTCGAGTTTCAGAAACCTGAACCACCCGGCCGGCCATGCACACCCTTCTCACACTCGCGTGGTGGACGCTGATGACGCCCATCACCGCTGTGCTCACGCTGCCCTACGCGCTGCTGACCGGCAACAGCAATTTTCTCTATCGCATGGGAATGTGGGTGGTGCGCACCGGCATGCGGCTGTCGGGGGTGCAGGTGGAGATGGTGGGGCGCGACAGGCTCGACCCGAAGCAGACCTACATCTTCATGTCGAACCACGTGTCCAACCTTGACCCGCCGCTGCTCATCCCGCTGCTGCCGGGCCGCACCTCGGTGCTGGTGAAAAAGGAACTGTTCCGCATTCCGATTCTCGGGTTCGCCATGCGCGTGGCCCACCTGGTGCCGGTGGACCGGAGCAACCGCGAGGCCGCCATCGCCAGCATGAGGGTGGCCGCCGAGGTGATCCAGGACGGACTGAGCATGACCATCTTTCCGGAGGGCACGCGCTCGCTGGATGGGCGGCTGCAGCCGCTGAAAAAGGGCCCGTTTTATCTCGCCATGGAATCCGGTTGCCCCGTCGTGCCGGTGACGCTGCTGGGCACGTATGAAATCCTGCCGAAAGGGAAGTGGCTGATCGCGGCGGAGAAGGCGCGGGCGCAGATCGTTTTTCATCCGCAGATTTTGCCCGGGAATTTTGCGGACCGCGATGCGCTGATCGTCGCCGTGCGCGAGGCGATCAACAGCGCGCTGCCGGCGGAGCGGCGGTAAGCGCACAGAGTGGAGACCGATCATATGGGACGGAAAGCGTGCCTGGCATGGCTGCTGGGGCTGATGATCGCCTGTTCGTGCGTGGGACTTTCGCAGGATCAGGACTTACAGCAGAAGGTGGACGCATACCTGGCGCCGTTCATCCAGGGCAAGAATTTTACCGGCGCCGTGCTGATTGCGCGGGGCGGCCGGGTGCTGGTCAACAAGGGTTACGGCGAAGCGAACTACTCGCTGCACGTGAACAATACGCCGGCGACGCGGTTTCACATCGCTTCGATTTCCAAGCCGTTCACCGCGGCCGCCATCCTGCTGCTGGAAGAGCGCGGTCAACTGAGCACGAGCGACAAGCTCTCGCGCTATGTGCCGGACTTTCCACGCGGCGAGGAGATCACGTTGCTGCACCTGCTGACGCACACCTCCGGCATCGTCAATGTGAACGACCTGCCGGAGTACGCGGCGGCGCAGCGGGCGCACCAGACGCCGCGCTCGCTGATTGAGCTGTTCAAGGACAAACCGCTGAACTTCGCGCCGGGCGCAAGATACGAGTACAGCAATTCGAATTACAACCTGCTGGCGTTGATCATCGAAAAGGTGAGCGGCAAGAGTTACGGCGAATTCCTGCGGGACAACATCCTGCAGCCGCAGGGGCTGGTCAACACCGCGCATGACGGCGAAGCATCCGACATCATTCCTGGCCTCGCCTCGGGCTACGAGCCGCGCGGCGTGGCGGAGTCGGAGAATGCCCCCTGCATTGACTGGTCGGCGAAAACCGGCAACGGCTCCCTGTATTCCACCACCGGCGACCTCCTGAAGTTTGTTCAGGCTTACGCGCACGGAAAAATCGTGAAGCGCGAAACCGTGGCGCAGGTTTGGAGCGAGCACCACGGCAATCGATTTGGCTGGTTCGCGCGCCAGAGGCATGGAGAGCTGGCGGTGGCGAGCAATGGACGAAGTCCGGGTTTCACTTCTTCGGTTGAGTATCATCCCGGTCCCCAGCTCGCGGTGATTGTGCTCAGCAATTCCTATTCGCCGGTTTCACAATCGCCGATCGCCGAGGACCTGGCGGCGATGGCACTGGGGAAGCCGGTCCAGCCGGCCGGCAACATCGTGCCGGTGGCGGTGAGCGCGGTGGAGCTGAACAAGGTGGCGGGCGCCTATCGCTTCGGCGCGGATTTCTTTCGTCCTAACGCCGAGGTTACGGTGCGCGTAGAGAATGGCGAACCCGTCCTTGATTGGGGTGGAGGCTTCAAGTCTGCGCTGGTGCCGCTTGGGCACGGGGAATATGTGGACCGGCAATTCTGGGCGCGGCTGAAGATGAATCGCGACGGCAGCGGCTTCACGTACTCAAGCTCGGGCCAGGATTTTCAAGTGTCGAGAGTGCGCCGCTAAATTCATTCCGCCGTGGCGCCAAGACCCTGGCCGAGGCGGGAGGCATGCAATAAGTGCTCGGCCAGTTGCGACGCCTGGACGCGGATTTCCGGGACGGCAGTAGTCTCCCACAGGCAGCCCTTGCGCACCGGGCCGATGGCGTAAAGAAATTCGGATCGATTCCCGCCGGCCTCGAACAGCGCGCCATCCTCGTCGACATCCAGGCCAAGCGACAACGGGTCGGGGCGAGCGAGTCCTTGCGCTAGCAATCCGGTGATCAGGGGATCGTCGATGCGGCGGCAATCGGTTTCCGAGCCGGTGCAGTTGATCACGCGGTGGACGCGCAGCGTCTGCTCGGCGCCATCTTGGCGGCCGCGAATTGTGACCTCGGCGATGAAGCCGGACTCGCGGTAAAGAGTGACGCGTCCGGCGTAGATCCGCAACTGGCCTGCCTGCACGAGATGAGCGAGAAGCTTGCCGAGTTCGGGAGCGATGCGGTGGCGATGCACCTCCCAATACGAGCGCAGGCGACGCAGAAAACGCCGCTGCTCGGGCGCCGGCAAAGACCGCCAGATCTGTTGCGTCACCGGGCGCAGGACATCGATGACGGCGCGCCAGTCAACGCCCGCCTGCGACGCGGCGAGGACCTGGTCTCGAATCAGCCGCAGCATACCGCGCGCGGTGCGCGGCGATTGCTCGTTCCAGAATTGCGGCCAGCCGGCGGTTGGCTGGTGGGCTTGCGGCAACAGTCCGCGACGCGAGACGAGATGAATGCGGCCGGCAAAGCCCTTGGACTTCAGGGCAAGGGCCAGGTCGAGGCTGGTAAGCCCGGAGCCCAGCAGCAGCACGCTGCCGTCGGCCGGCAGGCCATCGAGCGCATCGGGCGACCAGGCGTAGGGAACGTAGCGTTTGCTGGCTGATGAAAGCCCCGGAACCCTGGGGTTGGCGGGCGGAAAATTGCCCGTGGCGAGCACCATCGAGCGTGCCGGCAAGGCGCTGCCGCTCTTCAGGCGCGCTACTACATGGTCGGATTTGCGCTCGACGGAGTGGACTTGGTCCTGGATCCACTCGAAGCCATTGGGACGACCGCGCGACTGCTCCAGCAGCCACCACAGGTATTGCCCGTAGAGCGCGCGCGGTAGGAAAGTGTGCTCTTGGGCGGAGGCGAGATAGTTGCCGCGAACCCAGCGCAGGAAATGACCGGGATCGTCGGGCAGGGCGCTCATCTTGCCGGCGGGAACGTTCAGCAGGTGGCAACTGTGCTGGGTACTGTAAGCGACTCCGCGTCCGGGAGAGGGGCTCTTGTCGACGACGGCGACGGCGAGTTCAGGGGCGCGGCAGAGCAACTGGACCGCCAGCACCGTCCCGCTGAAGCCGCCGCCAATGATCACCACATCGAATTTGCCGGACGTCATGCGCCTCCGCTGGAATCGTTGCCTGGCATGCTTGCGGAGCTAGCTGGAAAACAGGTGCCCCATCTTTTCTTTCTTGGTCTTGAGATATTGCCGGGAGTGCGCCGACTTCGGCTCCGGCTCGCAGGGCACGCGTTCCTCGACGGCGATGCCGGCCGCTTCCACCGCCGCGACCTTCTCCGGATTATTGGACAGTAGCCGGATGGCCCTCAGGTCGAGCGCCTTCAGCACCTCGACCGGCAGCGCGTACTGGCGGCAGTCGGCGGCGAAGCCCAGTTTCTCGTTGGCCTCGACGGTGTCCAGGCCGCGGTCCTGCAGTTCGTAGGCCTGGAGCTTGGCCATCAGGCCGATGCCGCGTCCCTCCTGCTGCTCGTAGACGAGCACGCCGCAGCCGGCGGCGGCGATCATCTCCAGCGCCATTTCGAGTTGCAGGCGGCAATCGCAGCGCAACGATCCGAAGACGTCGCCGGTGAGGCACTGCGAGTGGATGCGCACCAGCGGCGCGCAGGCGTGAATGTCGCCCATGACCAGCGCGACCGCGGTTTCCTTGTCGCCGCTGCCGTTGGCGCCCGCGGGGCCTTCGAAGCCATAAATCCGAAACGCGCCCCAGCGGGTGGGAAAATCGGCTTCGGCGACCTTGCGCACCTGTTTCGAAGGGGTCACAGCTTCATTATATTCGCCCGAACTGGCGGCCGGCGGCGCGGAACCGATCACAATGCCGCGTGACCCGGTGGTTGCTGGGAATGCGCGGGTAGTGGGCCACTTTGAAACTGGCTCAGGTTGATAGCAGCCTCAACGCATGCGAAACTGATCAGGACTCACCTAAAATCCCGCGTGACGCCCGCAATGGCCGCAGGCGCAATGACGCGGCTTGATCGTGGCTCGCGTTTCCAAAGGTAGAAGTCGAGAAAAGCGACATGGGTCGGAGGCATACACGATGAAACCCAACAGACGCTCAGAGCTTGCGGATACCAACGCCCTGCTTACCATCCTGCAGTCCATGCCGGGAACGAAGTTTCGCGCCGCCGCACTTCAGCTTCGCTCCGGTGTACCAATGAAATATGTGCGCCGCCGCCTCACCGTCGATGGATCGAAGGCGCTTGTTCCAGTGCCAGGCGTGCAGATGACCGACAAGGTCCCGTTCCAGTTTTGGTGGGTCGGCAAGTCAAACTAACCCACTACCAATGCGCTGCAAATGTGGCGAGGGCTGGCGCGCTGCTGCTAGAATGAAATTCATCTGTGGGCCTGTAGCTCAGCTGGGAGAGCGCATCGTTCGCAACGATGAGGTCACCGGTTCGATCCCGGTCAGGTCCACCAAATCTATCTTAAAATTTCCGTCCAAATCGCAGATCCCGCCTGCTGGATGCCAATGAGTTTGACCACTCAGCCGTCAATAGTTATGGGAGGGAGTGTGGTTAGGCTGCCTCGTTACTTGTGGATTGTTTTTGGTGCCGGCGTCGTCGGCACTATGGCGATTGCTCTATTCGCAGCTCGCTCCCAACTCACGCTGAAGTCAACGATTGTGGCCATTGCAGTGGTCGTTTGGGGGGTGGGCTACCTCGTGGCGAACAGCTTGATAGCCGAAATGAAGCACGCGATGTCGTCCTCCAATTACGAGATGACTGACGCGTTCAAGCGGCAGTTCATTAGGTTTTCCTCAGCCATAGCAGCTCTGCTCCTGATTTCTGGCGTCGTGGCGATTTCTATTGGCACGGTCGTGAAAAGTTACGCCAGGAGCTTCTAATCGTGGGTATAGGTACCTGCGTGTTCGGAGCTTACTGCCTCGGTTTGGCCAGAAGGGCCAAGCGCAAAATGGAGTAGCAGGGCATACGCAATCCATCGCTGCGTGCCGGCGGTGGGTGACGTGGGGATTCTTACGGTGCCTGCCGCAAACGTGCGTCGGTACCGCATTGAGGCAAACAGGAACAATCCGACCCGGTCAGCTCCTGCAATTCTTTAATCAGTCCGTCCCAATCGCAGATCCTTCGTCGTCTGGTCAGGTCCAGCATTTCCTCGGCAGCTTCCTCTCCGAACATCATTGCGCTGCGGCGGTAGCTTGCGCACGGGCGGCGAGACCGTGGCGCGATTTCCATTCCGTCCGCAGGCGCGAAAGAACCAGCATGGCCACGGTGATGAACAGTAACCCGAGGGTCGCGATCAGGATGCTGTTGGCATGGCGGCGCAGGATGCCCAGGCGTCCGCTGTAAACGAATTCGATGTGCACCCAATAGACCAGCAGCGAGGTTTGCCCCAGTTGAATGAGCGGGCTGAAGCTCCAGGAGGCGGCGCCCCATCGGCACCAGGCATATACGCCGGCGAGGATCGCCAGCATGAGGCCGACGCGGAAGAGAAAGAAGTTCGGGCTGGTGTGCCAGTAATCGTAGACCGCGTAGAGCTGGCGCTGGCTGTGGTCGAGGGAGCGCGCTAAAGTCATAAGCGCAATTCCACTGGCGCCCACGATCCCGAATACGGCCGCTTCGTGGCGGCGCGCCGGTTCGCTGAGCAGAAGAAATCCGATGGCGAGGCCGGCGAAGGCGAACCCGCTCCAGGGAAACATGGGGAAGAGCCAGGCCTGCGGCACGGCGTAGGTATGAACGCCGTTCAGGTAGGATTCCAACGGCCAGGGGAGCCAGCGCGGACGCAAGGTGGTCCACAGCGGGGGCGTCAGCAGCGGGATGCCATAGCGACCGCGCCGGCGGCGGCCATCGAGCGCAGGCGAATCGCGGTGCCAGACAAGCCGGCAAGCCAGCACACCACGCCCATCATCATGATGGACAGGCCGATGATGTTGAGCACGTCGACGCGCAGAAGATCGGTCCAGGGCGCCCACGGCCAGGCGAGAACAAAGGCCTGCAGGCGAAACAGCAATCCCAGCGCGAAAATTTCAGCGCCGCGGCGAATCGTGGTGCGGGCGACTTCCGCGGTCGAGGTGCCGCGCCGGCGGAGCTTGTCGGTGACCAGGGCGACGGAGATGCCGGCCAGAAACAGGAACAGCGGTGCGGGCAGCGTCCCGCCCAGTTGCGACCACATGAAGAAGCTGGTTTTGCGCGCTGGAGCGGCGAGCCAGGAGTCGTAGCAGTGCGTCTGAAACATCAGGACGCAGGCCAGGCCGCGCATCCAGTCGATGTAGGCGAGGCGTGATGGTGGGGATGGCGGCAACAGCTCCTCAGGCGCCCGGGATCGGCGGGCGGGCCACGCGGGACAAGCCGATGATAGCTTACTGCAGGCGTCGCGGAGGCCACACCAGCACGTCGATGGCGCGGGCGAAATGCAGGAGCGGAGGCTGGTCCGGAAGCTCGATGCCGGCGGCGGCTGCCATGGTGTTGCGCGCGATCTCGGCTTCCGCCTGCTGCAAGGGCCAGGGCTCGTGGTGGATTTCGGCGCGGTAGAGCCGGCCCGCCTCCACGGCATAGAGGCAATAGCGCTCGGTCAAAAAGTGTTCCAGGCTTCCCGGCGTTGCGGTACGGGGCGGCGAAACCGGCTGGTAGTGCCCGTGGAATTCCGCGACCGTTCCCAGGCGCGAGCGCCGGCAGCGGTAATCGACCGCGTCGCCCGCGCAGGTCATGCTCATGCGAGCGTAGAAGTAGGGAAGGGCATAGACGGCGCGCGCTCCGAACACCGCCATCACCGATCCCGCGTCCAGGCTGAAGAAAAACACTCCCGGCTTGCCTTGCAGCGTGACGTAGGTGCGCACGTTGAGTTCGGGAAACGACAGGCGAGGCAGCGACCAGCCGCGCGGGCGCAGGCCGGAGAGGTAGAACGGCGTGACCGCGACCCAGCACTGGCCGTCGAAGGTATCGAGCGCGAGAACGGAGGGGACCAGCGCGCGCAGGCTTTGCGGCGGCAGCGGCCAATGCGCGAACAGCAGCCGGTTCCAGCGCTGGCGCATGATCCACGGGCCCGGCGGCAGGGGCCAGGGGCGGTGCTGATGGCGGCCGAGGATCTCTTCGTCGGTCATGAGGTGGCGATCGGACGCGGCGGCGGCGGAGATCTGGAGCGAACCGGGAGGCGACCGGACCCACAGCGACTGTATCGCATCGCGACTCATCACTCCAAACGGTGACGAATGTCACAGCGCGGGGAGGGGCGTTCCCGGTAAAAAAGGACTTCTTTATCAAGAGGTCTACAATGCTCTCGACCACCTCGGAATACGCGCTGCGCGCGCTGAGCCAGATGGCGCAACTCGCGCGCGGCGAAGCCATCCTGGGGCGCGACCTGGCGAAATCCAGCGGCGTACCCCAGCAATACCTGGCCAAGATCATGCTCGCGCTGCGCAATGCCGGGCTGGTGCTGGCCACGCGCGGCACCGGCGGCGGCTACATGCTGCTGCGTCCCGCCGACGCCATCCACCTGATCGACGTGGTCAGCCTGTTCGAGGGCCCGACGCAGTGGCCGCACTGCCTGCTGCGCGGCGACAAGAAATGCAATGCCGGCAAACCCTGCGCCGCCCACGCACACTGGGGCAAAGTGCGCGACGGCTACCTGGAGTTTCTGGAGGGCACCACCCTGGTGGACATCAGCGCGAGCGCGCATGAGACGCAACTGACCCACCCGGCGCGCAAGAAGCGCGAGCGGCACAACACGAACTGCTGACCGCCGGAGGCTACTAGGCCGCCTTCCGCTCCCGTTGCCGGGTTTGCGCGGCCTTGCGAGCGGCGCGGCTGCGGGACGCGGCGCTGCGCTTCCGCGCGGCCGACCTGGTTTGCTGGCTCAGGTTCTTGCGCGACGCGGCCGAGCGGCCTTCGCGCTTGAGGGCGCCTTCCACCGCGCGCGAGCGCCGGCGCGATGTTTTCCTTTTCCCGCTTTGCCCTTTGCGATAAGCGCTCTCCGCCGACTTGCGCGTCTTGGCGGAGGTGGTTCCTTTCTTTGGCGGTTTCAGCTTCACGCCCGCGCGCCGCGCCTTGGAAAGCCCGATGGCGATGGCCTGCTTGGTATTGCGCGCGCCGTGTTTTCCCTGGCGGACGTGCTCCATCTCCTCATGCACAAACTCGCCCGCCTGCGTGCTCGGCGACTTGCCTTCGCGCTTGTCTTCTTCAGCGCGTTTCAGCGTTGTCTTCGATGGCATACGGCTATTCCCCCTTTTACCGCTCTTGATAAGAGCGATGCAGAATGCCGGGGAAGAGGATGGCAGGAAGATCGGGTGATCTGGTGATCGGGCGATCTGTGATCGGGATGAATCGGCCAACGACCAACGACCGACTACGTCTGGTTATTCGATTCCCAGATTCTTCCACATGCGGTCGACCTTGGCCCGGGTGGCGGCGTCCATGGTGATCTCATCCGGCCAAGGGCGGGTGAAGCCTTCGCTGGGCCACTTGCGGGTGGCGTCGACGCCCATCTTGGAGCCGAAGTCCGGCAGGCGCGAGGCATGGTCCAGCGAATCCACCGGCCCGAGGGTGAACTGGATGTCGCGCTCCGGATCGATGTTGTTGAAGGCGCGGAGTACGACTTCGCGCAGGTCCTGCACGTCGCAATCTTCGTCGACCACGACGATGCATTTGGTGAACATGGCCTGGCCGAGCGACCAGATGGCGTTCATCACCTTGCGCGCCTGGCCCGGGTAGGACTTGCGGATGGAGACGATCATCAGGTTGTGGAACACGCCGTCGATGGGCAGGTTGACATCCACCAACTCGGGAATGGTGAGCTTCATCAGGGGAAGAAAAATGCGCTCCACGGCCTTGCCCATCCAGGCGTCTTCCATGGGAGGACGGCCGACGATGGTGGTGGCGTAGATAGGGTCACGCCGGTGGGTGAAGCAGGTGACATGGAAGACGGGATAAAGATCTTCGAGCGAATAGAAGCCGGTGTGATCGCCGAAGGGCCCTTCGCTGCGCAACTCGTCGAGGTTGACGTAGCCTTCGAGCACAATCTCGGAGGCGGCGGGGACCTCCAGGTCGACGGTCTCGCACTTCACCAGCTCCACCGGCTTCTGTCGCAGAAAGCCGGCGATCATGAATTCTTCTATGTCGGGCGGCGCCGGGACAATGGCGCAAAAGGTGAGCGCAGGTTCGGTGCCGATGGCGACCGCGACCTCCATCTTCCCCGCCGTCCGCTCGCCCTCGGGCAGGCGCGCACCGCCAGAGGTACGGGCCATGATGTCGACAGCCGCGCTCGAGGGCGAGCGCGCTCCAGCGGCGGCGGCGCGCAGCGCTTCACGATAGTGTTCCGCGCCGACTTTCTGCCGCTGCCAGTGCATGCCCGTGGTGCGCTCGTCGTAGACCTGCATGCGATACATGCCGACGTTGCGTTTGCCGGTGCGGGGATCGCGGCTGATGACGCAGGGCAGGGTGATGAACCGTCCCGCGTCCTGGGGCCAGCATTGCAGGATAGGAAAATCGAGCAGCGAGAATTGATCTTTGCGGATGACTTCCTTGCAGGGTCCGGTGGGCACGGTCTTGGGGAAAAACTTGCCGAGATCGGCGAGCATGGGGAGCATCTTGATCTTGTCCAGCAGTCCCTGGGGCGACTTCACGTCCATGAACATGCGCAGGCGCTCGGCGATTTCGTCCAGCGACTCAACTTGCAGCGCCAGGTTCATGCGCCGCGCCGAGCCGAACTGGTTGATCAGCACCTTGGATCCGGGATAGCCCTTCACGTTCTCAAACAATAAGGCGGGACCACCGGCGGCCGACTTGGCGGAGGCGGGCAGCTTGCTGACCCGGTCGGTGATTTCGGTGATCTCGAGGATGGGATCCACCTCGGCGCGGACGCGTTTCAATTCGCCGGCCTTGTCCAGGGCCTTAATCCAGTCGCGCAAATCGTCGTAGGCCATTGTCGTCCTTCACGGAGGGATGATTATAGCTGCCAGCCATCCGCTCTCAGCTGACAGCTCTCGGCTTTCGGCTCGGGGCGCGATTTCCGCCAAGTCCGGCAAGGGCGGCTAACTCCAAGCCCGCAGCTCTCATCCAAAAAGACGGACTTTGATTCCCGTTTCCGAGGTCTTCGTGTCTGCATCCATCCCCACCGATCGTGACTGTGTCCACGTACTCTCGTTATTGACTCTCGGCCGCCACTCGCAGCCGGCGACCACGCTGGATCCGGTGATGTTCGTTGCCGGGCTCGACGCGCGTCAGCGCAGTGAATTGCTGCAGGCCGCGCAATCGCACCACGTGGTGATCCGGGCGCTGGCGCGCTTGCAGCAGGATGCCGCGCTGGCGGCGCAGACGGACGTGGTGAGCTGGGCCGGCGAGATGCTGGCGCAGGAGCACGCCCGCATCGACCACGCGCTGCCGTATCTGGACCGCATCAGCCGCGCCCTGAATTCCGGCGGCTGCGCCACCACGGTGATCAAGTCGCTGGAACACTGGCCCGACCTGGGCAGCGACCTCGATCTCTATACCACGGGCGACGAGCAGCGCGTGATGCGGGTGATGATGGCCGAGTTCAAAGCCCAGGTGGAGGCGCGAAGCTGGGGCGACCGTTTGGCGCACAAGATCAATTTCGCCGTTCCCGGGCTGCCCGAATCGGTGGAGGTCCATTGCCAGCGGCTGGGCCAGACCGGCGAACACACCGAGCTGGCGCAGCGCTTTGTCACCCGCCGCGAGTACCGCAGCATCCAGGCGTACACCTTCCCGGTGCCCGCGCCGGAAGAGCGCATCATCGTGGCCACCCTGCAGCGCATGTATCGCCACTTCTATTTCCGGCTCTCCGACATCCTGAATACGGCGGCGCTGCTGGAATCCAATGCGGTCGATTTCGAGGAGCTGCGCAGCGCGGCCGAGCTGGGCGGGATCTGGCCGGGGGTGGCGACCTACCTGCGGCTGGTATGCGATTATGTGGGCCAGTACCGCGGGGTAATGCCAGCTTTGCCGCGCGCCGTGGATGACGCAGCGCTGTTCGGGGGCAAGGCGCTGTTCGTGCGCGACGGCTTTATCCGCCTGCCGGTGATCCCGCACGGCGCCAAGCTCTACACCCGGCAGGTGACGCGAACCGCGATGCGCGGCGACGTGCCGGCGACCATCCGGCTGTCGCTACTGCCGCCGCTGGCCTCGGTGGCCGCCGTGGCTTACAAGCTGACCGGCAGCGATAAGGGAATCTGGTGATCAGCGAACGGGTTAAGGGAAAATTCTTAATCACGAGAATTGCTTTCCCTCGGATGTGCAGAGTGCTGCAACTAGTTTTCCACCTTTAGGGAGTTTTCTCTCAGGAAGGAATGGAAGTCGCAATGCTCATCAACTCCGTTCGCCGTTTCTCGTGTTCGTAGGAGAAGGGAAAATTTTGTGACACGTTCTGCGTTTCGTTTCCTTCCGCTGGTCTTGGTGGCAGCTGTCGCCATTCCTGCAGCCGCAAATACTGTCAGGCATCTGTCCAGTAGTTATGCGGAGCAGTTCAACACGGCGACAACCCTGAACCCGTTCACCAAGGTGGCTGGCCCGTTGCCAACCCTCAGCAACCACTTTGGCCTTAATCTCAGCGACTTCAAGAACGGAAAGTTTGCCCTGTTCGGCTCGGATGAAACCCGTTACTGCGAGGGCGACAGCAAGGAGAGCTATCACAGCTACTGCGGCGGGTCGCAGCCGTACTCGACCGCGTCCGGCGCGACGGTGGATGTGGGAGCGGAATTTAGGGGCCTGTCGGGGTTCAAAGGCTTGGTTCGAGACTTGACTGCGTGGCTATCGAGCAACAGCCCAGGTTTCAACACGTACTCTAAGCTTAGAAAAACGGACACGAGGGTGCGTCATGTCCCTGAGCCGGGCAGCCTGACTCTGATTTGTGCCGGCTTGGCTGGTATTCCCGTCCTGCGCCGAAGAACTGGCCGCTGAGTCGAATCCGAAGAGATGCTCCGTCCGGCTCTGGCCGGACGGTTTCTTTTGCGCCAAGAGGAGCCGGCGCATGCACCGCCCTCTTCGGCGGTGTTATTCTCTCGTTCATCAACCCATGCGTCTCTTCATCAATGGCGAGGAGCGGGAGTTTGCCGCTGACGGGCTCACCGTGGCCGGGCTGGTCGAACACATGGGGATGAAATCCGACCGCGTTGCCATCGAACTCAACCGCGACATCGTTGCCCGCGAGCGCTGGTCCGCAACGCCGCTGTCGGAAGGCGACCGGCTGGAGATCGTTCACTTCGTCGGCGGCGGCCGGCGCTGAGCGGCCAGAGCGGCGCTACACCCATCCCAGGCGTCGTCAACGGAGTCAACAGGATTCCCGCTTTCCCGCTTGACATTCAACATGCCCTGCCTAGAATGTTTTAAACATTTTTGTCGGAAAATGTTTTAATGGCAAAAATATTTTGAGTGCGACGGGCGGCGGCGGCATGGAGCGAAGGTTCACATCCAACGAGGTGATGGGGCTGACCGGGATCACCGCGCGCCAGCTGCAGTGGTGGGACGAGCGCGGCCTGGTGGCGCCGCTGAAGCAGGGTCATCGCCGGCTGTACACGCTGGACGACGTCGCCGAAGTGGCGGTGATCTGCGATCTGCGGGGGCGAGGCTTTTCGCTGCAGCGCGTCCGCAAGGTGATTCGCTTTCTGCAGAAAGAATTCGGCAAGCGGCTGGTGGAGACCGTGAGCGCCGCTTCCGATTACCACCTGCTCACCGACGGCCGGCGCCTGTTCCTGGAGACCTCGCCGCAGCAGGTGATCGACATCCTGAAAAATTCGCGGCAGCCGATGTTCACCATCTGCCTGAGCGACACGGTGCGGCAAATCCGGGCCGAGTTGCAACCCGATGCGTCCCAGCGGCGCTCCGGGGAAGCCGCGCGTGAGAAGAAAACAGTCCGCTCCGAGTCCGGTGCGCGGCGGTTGCGCGCCCGGCGTATTTCGTAGACGAGCAACGCCATCTTCCGTGGAGGTGACGGATGGTCGCTGAGGTTGACGTCCTGAACGAGTGGGTCCCGGAGCAAATGGGGCCGGGCGCGATGTTCGTGCTGGAAAACGCTGGTGAGGTAGGCGAGGCCGACGATCCCTACTGGGCGGTGCTGGCCTGCCCGGCTTGCGGCACCCTGGGACTGATTACCCGCCGGCAGATTGCGGGGCTGATTCCCATCATTTGCGGCTCTGATAAGTGCTCGGCGCAATTTTTCCTCAACGAAGGCCAGGTGATGGCGCGCCAACCAAGCTAGGCGAAAGGCGCACCGGAAAAGGCGAACCAGTCAGCGGTGACTTGCCTTCTGCCCTGCGCCTTCAGCCTGGAAATCTTCTACTTCACGGCCGCCGCCGCGCGTCCTAAGTACTCCTTAACGTAATCGTCAAACAGCTTCGCCAGTTTTTGCGTCACCGGCCCGGGCGCCTGCTTCATGGCGCGCGATTCGATGTGCGAGATGGGCTGCACGTGCCGCGTGGTGGAGGTGACGAAGACCTCGTCGGCGTAATGAAAGTCGTCGAGCTTCAGGACCCGCTCGGAAATCGCGACGCCGATTTTCGGGGCCTCTTCCAGCAGGATGGCGCGACTGACGCCGGCCAGGCAGCCGGAAGAAAGCGGAGGCGTGGCCACGTCGCCGCCGCGGACGCAGAACACGTTGGCGGCGGTGCATTCCGAAATTTCACCGCGTTCGTTGAGCAGCAGGGCATCGTCGAAACCGCGGTGGTGCGCCTGCTCCACCATCCACGCATTGTTCAGCCACGAGGTCACCTTGGTCCCGGTGAGGGGATGCGCGGCATGGCGTCCGTTTTCCTGCAGCGACAGAGTGGTGGCGCCCACGCGCGTGGGCACGTCGA
Organism: Terriglobia bacterium; assembly: GCA_963797035.1. Classification (GTDB taxonomy): domain Bacteria; phylum Acidobacteriota; class Terriglobia; order Terriglobales; family Acidobacteriaceae; genus JAIQGF01. The sequence goes on along the minus strand of CAWCOC010000010.1, from coordinate 27,666 downwards.
CGGCGTACATGATGAGATCGACCTGCGGCAGCGGCTCCTGGCTCTTCCAGATCCCGATGGTGTTGAAGATGAAATAAACCCGCACGCACGCGTTGGAGGCACGATTGGCCTGCAGCATCTGCAGCATGGCGTCGCGCAGTTCACCCAGGCCCATCTTCAGCGGAAGCTGGATGCGCTCGGCGTCACGCGCCAGGCGATCGTAGTGACGCTCCAGCGCGAAGGGAATACCGTCATAGACGCGCACCGTGCTGAAAATTCCCCAGCCGTTGATCAGGCCCGCCTGCCCCGGCGACAGCCGCACGTCTTCCAGCGGAAGGACACGGTCGTTGTGGAAGAGGAATCGGTGCATGCTGCCTCCATGGCTGCTGGGGTGGAGAAGCTCTATTCTAATCGGAAGCGCAAGCCGGCGGCAGGGCGAAGGCCAGGGCTCACTCGCCGCGGTCCCGGCCGGTCCAGCGCGTCCAGGTTTTCCGGGCGCCGCGCACCGCGCTGCGCAGAAATCTTTTCCGCAGCTGCGATTCGTAGAGCGCCGGGTGCACCATGCCGGGCACTTCCGCCGTCGGCTCGGGCAGTGCGAAGCGGGAAGCGGCGCTGTCAGCGACGTAGAGGATGGTGTTTTGCCGGTACCACCACTCCACCCGATCGTCGGTCCACAGCCGCGGACGGAGGAAGTCGTAGGCAGAGTAGTTCCGCGCGCGAAATAATGCTTGCCAGTAGGCCGGCCACTGCTCGTTGACGTGATGGACGCCGCCCTGCCCGGGGATGGCGGCCGAAAACAGGACAACGTCGGACAGGGAAGTGAGCGACGCGATCAAGGTTGCTGCCGAGGCTGACGGAAGGTGCTCGGCGACTTCGCAGCAGATTGCCAGGTCAAATCTGCGGCCGGCGGAAAGAGGGCGGCCGAGGTCGACGGCAACGAACCGTTCCGACGGAATGGAGAGCCGGCGAACGTGCGCGCCGTCGTAGCCGAGGTAGTCGTGGGCGCCGAGTTCGTCCGCCGCGCGCAGCCAGGCGCCGGTCCCGCAGCCGACGTCCACCACGCTGTGCGGAGCGACCACGGAGAACACCAGCGGCAATACCACGCCGGCGGAGCGATACGACCCCTGGTCCTTGCCCGCATAGAACTTCTCGTCATACGGGCTGGCGCGCGAGGAGAGCGATTTCCGTTTCGGCATGGCGAATGCGAGATCATACTCTGCGCGGCCAAGATTGGTTGAGCAGGAATGCTGCGAGTCCCGTATGATGGGTCGGCAATCAAGTTACATCGCGCGCCGTGGCGGACCTGGCCTAAACCCCCTGCGCTCAAAAGGAGCTCAGACCCCATGAAACAAGCTGGCGTGATCACCACCGCTATTCTGTTTTTCCTTCTTGGAGCCGCGGCCTTCGCCCAGCACGACCAGCAAGCCAAGGAGCAGCCGGGAAAAGAACAGCACAAATCGCAACCACAACCGCAAAAAGCGCAACCGCAGCATCCGGTGCAACAACATCAGCCCGGGGCGCAGCCGCAGCATCCGGTGCAACAACACCAGCCCGGGACGCAGCAGGCGCATCCGCCGCAGCAACATCAGCAACATCCGCCGCAGGCCAACAAGACTGCGCCCGCGCCGGAAAAACCGCAAGCGCCCTACGGCAGTGCCTATCACGGCGGCGTCCGGCCCAATGGCCAGACCTACGGCGGAGTGCATCACAGCGGTGTTCCGCAACGTCATGACCAAGTGCGCAGCGGCTTCCGAGAGTCTCGCGCCCATGAGTGGCGCCAAGACCATCGCAGCTGGACGCAGCGCGGCGGCTATAACGGCTACCGGGTTCCTCCCCAACGCTTCCACCAGTATTGGGGACCGGCGCACTACTTCCGGGTCTATTCCTTGCCCATGGTGTTCGTCGGCGGATATCCGCGTTTCCGCTACGACGGCTATTGGGTCACATTTGTCGATCCATGGCCGGAGACCTGGCCGGATACCTGGTATGAAACCGACGAGGTCTATCTGGATTACACCGACGACGGCTACTACGTGTATAACCGCGCACGGCCCGGCCCCGGCATCGCGGTTACGATAACGTTTTAGGCGCGCGCTGGCCTGGTTCGCGTGCAACAATCGAGTCGTGCCCGGGTGGCGAAACTGGCAGACGCACGGGACTTAAAATCCCGAGTCCGCGAAAGCGGCGTGCCGGTTCAAGTCCGGCCCCGGGCACCAGGTCCTTGCTCGCAGATCCTTCGCTGCGCTCAGGATTTCGCGCTGCGCTCAGGATTTCGGCTGCGGGCTCCCGCTGCGCTCACGCCCGCAGAACCCCTCAACGTGCCGGTTCAAGTCCGGCCCCGGGCAACCAGTCGTCAGACCCTTGGCCAACCGTTTTGAACTTGTCCCAATCCTGTGTTCCTTTAATCGGAGCGCACGGCATGTGCAAATCATTGATTCTTCGGTTTTTATGTCATGAGGCGGGCGTGAATGGCGCGCGGTTAAGCCATTGATGGCAAAGCAATTAGATTAGAACCGGCGGAACCGTTGCAAGTTTTTTCGCTTTTTGCTTGTCCACATGAGGGAAACACTTTAGAATCGTTCGTTTTGACGGGGCTTCCTGAACGTACTTTGTAGCTGGGACTGTGGCAACCCAGCGCGTTTCCAGTGAATCCTTCCGGAGTAGTCGGGAATCCAAACAACTGGCCCTTAAAAATCTAGGACATAAATCCATTCTTGAGGTAGACAGAACTCATCATGGCGAAGCGACGCGGAAATCCGAATTGGGGTAAGCCGGAGCCGATTGGGCCGGTCACCCCGACCATTACCGAATTTGAGCAAGTGGTGCGCGAGTTCAAGCTTTCACCCGACCAGTACTTGCGCTCGACGCGTCTGCGTGAGTGGGCGCGCCGCAACAAGAACTCCAAGTACATCCCCGAACCCCTGCTCGAAGCGTGGGGATTTGAAATCGAGTCCACTCTCTAATTGAACGCACATCGGACCGCGGGCCGCCAGTGAGGCGGCCCGTTTTGTTTGCGAGTCACGAGTGCTGAGCCGTGCCGCCGGAACAAATCAGCCACTGATGAAACACAGATCCATACTGATCAGGAATGCTCGATCGCGTTTTCTTGATCCGTGTTCATCAGTGTTAATCAGTGGCAGAAACCCCGGGAGAAATAGGGAAGCTCTGATCAAGTGCGTTGATGACCACCTCAGCGGCTAAAGCCGCTTTTCTTTCGCATCGATTACGGACGGCCTGAAGGCCGCCCCTTTCAAAACGCACACTTCATCAGACTTTCCCCAGGAATCAAGGATCGCGATTTTCATATCCACTATGTCCTTCGCCCCTGATCAGCTCGCCGCCTTGATCGCCGCCACCAGCTTTGCGGCGGGGCTGAATGTCTACGCCACGGTGGCGACTCTCGGTCTGCTGACTCGCGCCGGCGTCCTGCGATTGCCGGCCTCGTTGCACCTGGTGGAAAGCTGGCCGGTCATCGTGGTCTGCCTGGTGATGTTTGTGATCGAGTTTTTTGCCGACAAAATCCCCGCCTTCGACCTGATCTGGAATGCGCTGCAAACCTTCGTGCGCATTCCGGTGGCGGCCCTGCTCGCCTACGGGGCCGCCGCGCAGCTTCCACCGGCGGCGCAGGCGATTAGCGCCCTTGCGGGCGCTGCGATTGCGCTGGCAGCACACGGCGGCAAGACGGCGGCGCGCGCCGCCGTGACGCCTTCTCCCGAACCGTTTTCCAACGCCGCGCTCAGTCTTGGGGAAGACGTGGTGGCGGTCGGACTCACCTGGTTTGCCGCCCGCCATCCCTTTCTTGCCGCCGGGTTCGTGCTGATCTTGCTCGTCGGCATCGTGTACCTGATCCGCTTCGTAATCGGCGCCATGCGGCGGATGTTTCGCGGCGCCGAGCAACGTCTCGCCGGTTGACTGGAACCCGTTCTCTACCAGCAAACTGACACTCAGGTTCGCTTTTCCATAGGCGAGCCTATGAAATTCTGGACTATTCTCCCAAACATCCCAAAAAACATCTCCAAGTGATTGATTCTATAAAGCAAATCTTTGGAGTCTGGCGTGCACTGCCGTAAGTGCTTTCCCAGGTTTAAGTAACACAATTCTGACTCAGTTTTTGCGTGGAGGGGGTTTGCCTATGCGGTCTGAAGTGACAGGCACGTTTAGCACGCGATTTAGATTCGCTATGTTAGTGCTGGTGGCGTTTGCGCTGGTCGCAAGCCTGCCGGCGTTCTCCCAAGGTATCGCCACCGGCTCCATTTCGGGCTACGTTGCCGATCCGACCGGCGCCATGGTTCCCAGCGCCAAGGTCACGGCAACCAACACCGGTACGAATCTGGCGCTAACCACGACCACGAACAACGTCGGGTATTGGACGGTCAAAGCCGCTCCCACCGGCATCTATCGTGTGACGATTGAGACTCCGAATTTCCAGAAACTGGAAATCGCCAATGTTCAAGTCGCTGTCGCCAAGGAAACGGCGCTGGGCACTTCCAAACTGTCGCTGAGCAGCGGCACCGAGGTTGTGGAAGTGCACGAAGCGGCGCCCCTGATGGAGACGACGACCTCGCAGGTGACGACCAACTTCGGCACCAAGCAGCTCTCGGAACTGCCGCTGGCCGGCGGCTTCGACGCCCTGACCCTCTTCATCCCCGGCATCGCCGATGCCGGCGACAACAATTTCAGTAATACCAACGGCGCCGGCTTCTCCTCCAACGGCCTGCGCGGGCGCTCCAACAACTTCCAGATTGACGGCCAGTCCAACAACGACAACTCGGTCGCTGGCCCCTCGATCTTCATGGCCAACGAAGATGCCATCCAGGAAGTGAACGTCGTCACCAACAACTTCGGCGTGGAGTACGGGCGCAACTCGGGCTCGGTGGTGAACTACGTCACCAAGAGCGGCACCAACACGCTGCACGGGTCGGTGTTCGAAGCCAACACCAACTCCTTGTTCGACGCGCACACCAACAATGAGCGGTCAACCATCTTCGGTTTCTGCCCACCGGGCGTGGCCACCGGCACCGTCATTCCAGAGACGGGCGGACCGTGCTCGCAGCCTGACCACCCGTCCAAGTACATCGACAACCGCTACGGCGGGAGCCTGGGAGGGCCGATCATCCGCAACAAGGCGTGGTTCTTCGGCTCCTACCTGGAAGAAAAGACGCGCGCGGCGGGCTCACCGAGTACTTCGGGATCGGCTATTACCCCGACGCCGGCGGGAATCGCGACGTTGGCGGCGGCTTACCCGAACAACGCGGCCGTCAAAGCCTTGCAGACCATCGGGCCGTACGCGGTCACAACGGGAGGTCCGTCGCCTATCGGCACGCATCAGAGCCTGAGTGTGAGCGATGGCGTGACCACAACCCCGGGGGTCGACTTCGCGCCGATAACGCGCAACGTTCCATCGGTCTACAACGACTGGGAGTTGGTGGGAAAAACCGACCTCCAGCTTACCGGCAAGGACCGCCTGAGCGTGCGCTACATCTTCCAGAAGAACAACAACACCGGCGCTACCGGCCGCTTCGCTGCCGGCGCGTGGGTGGACATTCCGGCCAAGGACCAGCAGATCGCGCTGGACTGGGTGCGCACCATCAGCAACACAATTGTGAACCAGGCGCGCTTCAGCTACAGCCGCGCCGGCTTCGGTTTTGAAGGCGGGTCGTTCCCTGCCTGTACTCGATCGAACATTTTGGGCTGTCCGACCGGCATCCAGCCGGGTCCCACCTCCAGCCAGGTTCCCTTCGGCATCCAGAACAACCTGCCGCAGGGCCGCCTGATCAACAACTCGCAGTGGCAGGACAACGCCTCCTGGGTCCGCGGCCGCCATACCTTCAAGTTCGGCGGCGAGTACGACCGGCAGCGTTCCCCCAACACCTTCCTGCCCAACATCAACGGCACGTACAGCTTCGGCTCTTTCAATGCCTTCCTGGCGAACACCGTCAGCACGCTATCGCTTACCGATGGCCCGAAGGGGTTCAACTTCAAGGAGCAGGATGCGGCCCTTTACTTCGGAGACGACTGGCGCATCAAGGACAACCTGACGTTGAACCTCGGACTCCGCTGGGAGTATTCCACCCAGGCGGTAAACCTGCTGAGCGCTATTACGCGCGCCAACCAGGCCCGCTCCGTCCCGGTCTGGGATCCGACGCTGCCGACCAGCGTCACCACGCTGCCTGATGTCCCGGCCAAGAAGACGTATTTTGCACCCAACGTCGGCTTCGCATGGACACCGAAAGGCTGGTTCATCGGCGATGGCAAGACCGTCTTCCGCGGCGGCGCACGCATCGCGTATGACCCGGCTTACTACAACATCTTCCTCAATATTGCCTCGGCGGCCCCAGTTGTGAACGCCGGGAACATCACGGGAGCTGGCTGTAGCGCGCCTTGCCTGCCCATCGGGGGTACCTACACCGGTGCGGCAATTCGGGCCGCCCACTTGGTTCAGCTTCCCACAGGCGGGAACCCCGGCCTGGCAAACCGAACCACCGTTTCGCCTGACTTCCACGAACCTCGGACCTACCTGTGGTCGTTCGGACTGGAGCGTGAAATCACCAGCAAGATCGCGTTGGAGTCGCGCTACGTGGGCAACCGCGTGAACAGCAACTTCTTTACCTTGAACGCTAATCCACGGCTGGATGGACTGGCTTCGTTGGGCTTTAGCAGCTTCATTCCTTCGGGCGTGACGCAGTGCGCAACGTCGACCCTGTCTAACGGCACGGCAGCGCCGGGATTTTCCCAAGGGCGTGCGGATTGCAACTTCCGCAATGTCCGTGAACGTATCAACGGCGCTTGGTCGTACTACCATGGCTGGCAGAACCAGTTGCGAATCAGCGGCTGGCATGGGGTGACGGCTGGCGTGAGCTACACCTTCAGCAAGACCATCGACAACAACTCCGAGATCTTCTCCACGGGTGAGGGCGGGACGACCGTCGCCAGCGCTCAAAACCCGTTTAATATCTCGGCCGGTGAAAAGGGCGAAAGCGGCATCTCGTTCCCGCACGTCGCCAGCATCTACCTGTTGTACGAATTCCCGTTCTTCAAGTCGCAGAAGGGCTTTTTGGCGCACTTGCTGGGCGGATATGGCGTCAACACCACCTGGCGGTATAGCAGCGGCCAGCTGTCTACTCCGGGCCAGTTCGCGTTCAACCTTGCACAAGGTGGCATTACCAACGATGCCTGCCAGAACACCTTCGACCAGGCGTTCTTCGGCAGCATCTCCACTTGCCGCCCGTTCTCGGGAAATCCATCGGCCCCCATCGACGCTGTCGGGATTTGCACCAATGCGGCAGCCGCCGATTGCGGCCTGGTGGACCTCAACACCTACCTTCCCACGTTTAATATTGATGGTGACCCGGTTGCAGCTGCCGCAGCGGCTACGCCGACCACGAACAACGCGGTGCGCTACATCGTCAACAACAACGAAGCCGCCCGATTCTTCGGGACGCCGTATGGCAATGTGAGCCGCAGCCCACATTTCCGTGGGCAAACGATCAACAACGCGAACCTGGTGCTTTATAAGAGCACGAAGATCGCAGAGCGCGTGACCATGCGGTTGGAAGCACAGGTGTACAACGTGCTGAACCGCCAGTTCCGCGGTTCGATTGACCCGTTCTACGAGGACTTCAACCTCGCCAATCAGGGCAGCTTCGGCAACAACTATTTCAACAACAACGGTGGAGACTACACCGCGGCGACCATCCCCGGCGGCATCGGACGCCGGCGCATGATCCTGGGTGCGAAGTTCACCTTCTAAGGCAATTGCGTTCTGCAAGACTTGGGGCACCCTTTCGGGTGCCCCATTTTTGTTACTGTGTCATTCCGAGCGCAGCGAGGAATCTGCCGGCCAGTGCTGCCGGCGTTTACAATCGATCCCTCGCTTGCGCTCGGGATGACGCCAGGTTCGAATCGGTCTAAAGTATTTTTCCCCGCGCCAGGTCCTCCACCAGACCGGCGTCGGCTTCCAGGAAATCAAACTGCGGCAGCTCTTTACGGGCCACCCAGCGCACGTCCTTGAAGATGCGGTTCTCGATCTCGCCGGTGAACTCCTCCACCAGGAAGAAGCGCAGCTCGACCGTGCTGCCGCGCGGGTAGGTATGCTGGATGCGGCGGACCTCGTCGCCGATGATGGCGTCGATGCCGAGCTCTTCCTCCAGCTCGCGGCGGAGCGCGGCGCGCGGCGTTTCGCCGGCTTCGATCTTGCCGCCGGGGAATTCCCACTTCAGGGGGAACGTCTGGTGGCGCGTGCGCTGGCAGATGAGGATTTTCCCACGCTGCAGGATGAAGGCGGCGGAGACGCGCTTCATGGGAGATGGGCGCCGCGCCGGTTTCGCCGGTCTCGCCTTCATCCCTGCTTCTCGAGCATTTGCCCCACCAGGGCGGCGCAGTGCTCGACCAGTTTGCGGTCGTCGGAGGTGAAGGCGGCGGGGAAGTGGCTGTCGATATCGATTTCGCCGACCACCTGCCCGCGTACGAAGATGGGGGCCACGATTTCCGACTTGGTTTCCAGCGAACAAGCCAGGTAACGGGGATCTTTGTGGACGTCGTCCACCACGACCGTGGCGCCAGTTGAGGCGGCCGCCCCGCAGATGCCCTGGTTCAGGCGGATACGCGTGTGCGGCGTCATGCTGCCGACAAAGCGTCCGAGCTGCAGGACGCGCTCGCCGGCATCGTCTTCCAGCATATAAAAGCCGACCCAGTTGTACTTGAGCATGCGCTGGTGCAAGTGCTGGCAAATGGAGTTCATCAGCTCGTCGGCCGATTGTGCCGAGCGCGCCGCCTGGTCCAGTTCGCGCATCACGTCCGCCGGTTGGCTCGCCGTGGTCATAGGCGGTATTAAACCACAGACGCCTGCAATTGCCGGATGCCCTCGGCGGCAGGGAACCATTCAGGATGAAGGGCGTGGGCCAGCGCGCGAAGGCCGTCGACCAGGGTGGGCGCGGGCGTGTTCAGCAGCTCGTCGCGCACGCAGTACACCCGTCGCTGGCGCACTGGGGTCAAAGCCTGCCACTGGCGGTCGCGAACCATCTTTTCCAGCGGGACGCGATCGCCGGCGCCGCACCAGGCGGCAATGATGACCTCAGGGTCCAGTTGGCGAACCTGCTCCGCCGTGGTCGGCTTGCCGGGCGGGCCGATGAACTCGCCGCCGGCGGCTTCCACCAATTCCGCCACCCAGGGCTGCGAGTGGATGAGCGGCTTGCCCCATTCTTCGCAGTAGACGCGCGGGCGTGAAGCTCCACGAGTGCGCGCGGCGACGGCGGCGATATCAGCTTGCATGGCGCCGATGACGCTCTCGCCGCGAATCGACGCGCCCAGGATGCCGGCAATCGAGGCGATATCGCCATAGATGTCGGCGAGGGTGCGCGGCGCAAAGCCCAGGAAGCGAATGCCTGCCTTCAGGATTTCTCCCACCGCTTTCTCCTGGTAGGGCACGGACGCGATCACCAGGTCGGGCCTGGCGGCAAGAATCTGGTCCGCCTGCGCCGTCCAGGAATCGGCGACGATGGTGCGCCCGTTCGCGGCCTGAGGACAGACATCGGCGCAGTAACGCGTGCATCCCACAACCCGGTCCAGCAGTCCCAGGCGGTCGAGGATGACGGTGGCGCTGGGCTGGAGGGAGACGATGCGGCGGGGCAAAAAACCCTCAGCTTGCGATTTGTGACTTGCGACTTGTGATTGACGGCTCACGTCGGCAGGGGGGCATCGGTGACGCGGAAGCGTTCCAGCTCCGCGATCTCGGTTTCCGGCAAGCGCTGCCACCGCGACTTCAGGTACGCCCACGGAATATGGAACAGCAGCACCCGCGGACTGAATTTCGACGATGAGTGGATCCAGCAGGAATGCGTGCACCAGCACTTAGCTTCCGGGATCGCCTTCACTTCGTTCCGCATCTCCGGGGAAGCCAGCGCCGCGGAGAGATTGAAATCGAAATCCTGCAACCGGCCCAGCTTGGGGCGCAACTCGCAGGCGCGAAAGTTACCGTCGTGGTCGATCACGATGGTGCTTTGGCCCGCCGTGCACGGCATGGGCCAAGCCTTGTTGCTGTAATGGTTTCGCTCATGAATGTCAAAGTGAAGCTTGATGTTTCCCAGGTAGTAGGCGCGGGCCAGCGCGCGCGGCAGGGCGGGCAAGTGGTCGAACAGGCGCTCCGCGTATTGTTGATGGAACCACAGCAGTTTCTTATGCAGCGCGGCCAGCTCTTCCCGCGGCAGGCGCTTGAGTGAGGCGTCCATCGGGCTGCCGCGGATGATCTCGAAGTAGTGGCCGTCGCTTTCGCTTTCGCGCAACATCTTCAGTCCGAGCGCGACCAGTTCGCGATAATTTTCCGCCGTCACGCAGCTCACCACGTTGCGGCGCAGGCGCCGTACGCCACGCCACTTGGCCGCCGCCATTTCCATGGTCGCCAGCGTCTTCTGAAAATTGTTGGGCACGCCGCGAATGGCGTCGTGCGTGTTGGCCAGGCCGTCGAGAGAAAAATTCAGGTCGATCACCAGCTCGGGGCAGCGCTCCAGCAGTATGGCGATCACCGACTCCAGCTTTGCCGGCAGCAGTCCGTTGGTAGGCAGGTTGATGTGGCGCACGCCGTTGTTGAGGTAAAACAGCTCGACGATCTCCGCCAGTTCCTTTCGCATGAAAGGTTCGCCGCCGGAAATCCAGAGCTTGTGAAATTGCGGCGCCGTGCGGCTGAGGGTTTCGATTTGCTGGAACGTGAGGTCGCGTCCCTGGTTGAGTTCATCCCAATAAAAACAGGTGCGACAGAGCGAATTGCAGGTCGAGGTAACAAACAGGAAGACCGATTCCAGGCCCGCGGGTCGGAACACGCTCTTCGCGTAATGGAAATAGTTGAACCCCACGGGTCGATTATAGGGGCTAGCAGCTAGAAGCTAGAAATTCCAGCTCTCCGGCCGATAACTCCTACCCCTGCCCGTAGGCTTCCGCCTAGAGCGTGTTTCATAAATAGTTCTTTGAAAGGGCGCGGCTTCTGCCGCGCCGCTCTGGGCCGCCAACCATGCGGCTTTAGCCGCTGAGGGCCAACCAAGAAGATCATCGAACGCCATTTATGAAACAGGTTCTAGTTACAATGTATGCCATGTACTCCGCCCAGGTCCTGGACCACTTCGAGAATGCGCGCAATGTCGGCGAAATTGCCAGTCCCACGGCCGTGGCACAGATGGAGAACCCCGCTTGCGGCGACGTCATGAAGCTGTGGCTGCGCGTGGAAGAGAAGCGGATCGTCGAGGTGCGCTTTCGCGCCAAGGGCTGCGTCGCGGCGATCGCCTGCGGATCGGCGCTGACCGAGATGATCGCCGGCCGCACGCTCAGCGAGGCGCGCGCGCTGCGCCGAATTGAATTGGTCATGAAGCTGGGAGGCCTGCCCAGGGCTTCGTTGCATGCCAGCCACCTGGCGATCGATGTGCTGGGAAAAGCGCTCAGCCAGGTGCCGGGACGGCAGTGACGAAGATTGAAAATTGAAGATTGCCGGATCGACCCGCTAACGCCCGAAGCTTGGCTTTCAATTTTCAATCTTCATTCTTCAATTTTCATTCTTCACTCCGGTTGGTAGACCGTCCAGCCGCGCGCGCGCGCAATTTCCTCCAGGTCAGGATTGGGATTGATGGCGAAGGGGTGCTGGGCCAATTCCATCATCGCCAGATCGTGGATGGAATTGCCGAAGACCGCGTCGGGCGTGCGCGGCAGCAGCTCGTGAATGGCCGAGGCTTTCAGCTCGTCGGTGGGGACCCGGATCAGGCGGTCGGTGGAGCACCCGTTTTCATTGGCGACGCAGGCGGCGATCACGCGGCCGGCGGGAATGGCGAAGCGTTCGGCGGCGGCGCTGATGACCCAATCATTGGTGGAGGAGACCGCCCAGATCTGGCAACCGGAGTGGGCGAGGCGGCGCAGCAGCTCCTCCATTTCCGGAAAAATGACGGGCACGATGCGCGCCGCGAAGAACTCCCGGGCGGCCCGTTGCAGCGTTTCGCAAGCGACTCCGCGGTTGATAGTGACCATTTCGCCGCACATCTGCTCCTCGCCAACGCGCCCGGCGCGATAGTCCTCGTAGCGCGCCCGGGCGGCGCGGGCAACCTCGGGAGACAGCAGTCCGCGGTCCATCTCCCAATAAAAAAACAGTTCGCCGGCGTCGGCGTTCCACAGCGTTCCGTCGCAATCAAACACCGCAAGTTGCGGGCGCCGGCGCAGAACCGAGTCGACGAACTGCCGGGCGCGCGGCGACAGGTTAGAAGTTGGAGAATTTCCGGGAGTGCTCATCCGCTGGTAATCCGCTGGTAATCCTCAGGGGTATCGACATTCAAGACGACCAGAGGATCGTCCACGGTCACATACTCGATATGCTGGCGGTGGGCGTGCTCCACGTCGCGCGCGGTGGCCTCCGGCGGCGCGGACAAAAAAGCGTTGATCATCTCGCGTCCCACCACCAGCGGGTGGCCATTGTGCTCGCCATAGCGCGGGACCACGGCCCAGATGCCCTCCGCCGCGCGGTCCAGGAACCGGTTCTTCAGCAGCGCCACCGTCGCCGGTTGCGCGGGCGGACGATCCACCAGGGCGACGATGGCGGCGTCGCGTCCGTGGTTCATCACCTCCTGTAGCCCGAGGCGCAGCGAGCTGAACTGCCCGCGCTGCGGGTCTCGGTTCAGTACCAGGTAGGCGCTGGAGGCGTAAACCAGCGACTGCAGTTGCGGCGCGTTCTTGCCGGCAACCACGATCACCATTTCGGTCTGCGCCGCCAGCAGATCGATGGTGCCGCCGAGGAAGGTGGACCCGCGCCACGGAAGCAGCGCCTTGTCGCGTCCCATGCGCGAGGATTCCCCCGCCGCCAGGACCACGCCGCAGAAGCTTGGCGAACGTGCCATGTCAAGCAGTCTATCGGTCAATCGGTCATTCGGTCTATGACTTCAGGTGACGACGGGAGACTGATAGACCGTCAGACTGATCGACCGAGAGACGGTCCGGGCGCATTGTGCTATTTTGCTGGTTCTGAAACAGTCTTGAGTCCATCTGTACGGAGTCACACCATGAAAGCTGTCCGATTCCACGAGTTTGGCGGCCCGGAAGTGCTGAAGTACGAAGACGTGCCCGATCCGCAGCCGCGCAAGGACCAGGTGCTGGTGCGGGTGCGGGCCTGCGCCATGAACCATCTTGACCTCTGGGTCCGCAAAGGATTGCCCGGGGTCAAGCTGCCGCACATCCTCGGCAGCGACATTGCCGGCGAAGTGGTGGAGGCGGGCGAGTATGTCAGCGGCCTGGCCAAGGGCCAGCGCGTCATCGTCGCGCCCATGGTGTTTTGCGGGCATTGCCGCTTCTGCGTTGCCGGATTGCAGAACTTGTGCCGCGAGTTCACCGTGGTCGGCAACGGCGTGGACGGCGGTAACTGCGAGTTGATCGCGGCGCGCCAGGACTGCGTAATTCCCATTCCCGATGCGCTCAGCTTCGAAGAGGCGTCGGCGGTGCCGCTGGTCGGCCTGACGGCGTGGCACATGATGGTCACCCGGGCGCAAATCCGTCCCGGGCAGACCGTGCTGGTGCTGGGCGCAAACTCCGGCGTGGGCATGGCTGCCATCCAGATCGGAAAGCTGTTTGGCGCGCGCGTGATCGCCACCGCCGGCGACGAGCCCAAGAGCCGGCGCGCCCGCGAACTCGGCGCCGACGAGGTCATCAACCACTACACGCAGAAAATTTCCGACGAGGTCAAGCGCATTACCGGCAAGGAAATGTGCGACCTGGTCATCGAGCACGTTGGCCAGGCCACCTGGGCCGAGAGCATGAAGTCGCTCAAGCCGGGCGGGACCATCGTCACCTGCGGGGCCACCACCGGTCCCAAGGCGGAGTTCGACCTGCGCGTGCTGTTCGCCAAGCAACTGTCGTTTCTCGGCTCGTACATGGGAACAATGGGCAACCTGCACGAGATGCTGAAGCACGTCTTCAGCGGCAAGATTAAGGGCGTTGTGGATTCCACCTTCCCGCTGTCGGACGTCCGCGCCGCCCATGAGCGCATGGAGAAAAGCCAGATGTTTGGGAAAATCGTGCTCAAGCCATGAACGATTCACCACTGAGACACGGAGACACAGAGAAGAAAAAGCATTTCCGATCGTCGATTGTCGATTTCCGGGCTGACTCCTGACTTCTATCCCGCGTCTCTCGTGCGCGTCTGGCATCGAAAATGGAGAAAAGCCAGATGTTTGGGAAAATCGTGCTCAAGCCATGAACGATTCACCACTGAGACACGGAGACACGGAGAAGGAAGAAAGAGCATTTCCGATTGTCGATTGTCGATTGCCGATTTCCGGGCTGACTCCTGACTTCTATTCCGCGTCTCTCGTGCGCGTCTGGCATCCAAACTATTAGGCAATTACAATGGTTCAGCCATGAACGGCGAAGAGCGTTTCGAAAATCTCGAGGGCAGCCACCAGCACGAGCCCAGGACCACCATCCGCGAGGTGAACTTCGGGGAAATGCAGCCCGAAGGGGTCATCATGACCACCTTGGACAACGCGGTGAACTGGGTGCGCAAGAACTCGCTCTGGCCCATGACTTTTGGCCTGGCCTGCTGCGCCATCGAGATGATGTCGATGGGCGCCTCGCGTTTCGATATCGCGCGCTTCGGCGCCGAAGTCTTTCGCCCATCGCCGCGTCAATCGGACCTGATGATCATCGCCGGCCGCGTCTCGCAGAAGATGGCGCCGGTCATCCGCCAGCTTTGGGAGCAGATGCCGGAGCCGAAGTGGGTGATTTCCATGGGAGCGTGCGCCACCTCGGGCGGCGTATTCAACAATTACGCGCTGGTGCAGGGCGTCAACCAGGTGATCCCGATTGACGTCTACGTACCCGGATGCCCGCCCCGTCCCGAGCAGCTGATTTACGCCTTCACCCTGCTGCAGGAAAAAATCCAGAAGGAACGCGGCTCGTTCAAAGACGCGCTGAACCTGGGCTGAAAGCCAGTCCCGAAGTACTTCAGTGCCTCAGACCTGAGTGAGCAGCGCATCCTGTGGCACACGCGCCCTGGCGTGTGCAGAAACAAATCTTCGCGCTGACGGTCGCGGCGGCTGCGTCGCCCAAGAGTTTGCCCCAGTCTTCCACCGGCCGATTCGAGGTCAGCATGGTGCTGGCGCGTTCGTAGCGGCGCATGATGATCTCCTTGCGGGTGCCGTCCAGCGTGGCGTCGGCCAGGTCGTCGAGCAGGGAGTGAGTTTCGCGATAGAGCACGCGATAGCCCTGTTGGATGGCGGCTTGTCCGATGGCTTGCGCCAAGTGGCTTTTGCCAGTATCGGATCCGGAAATCCAAGCTGGACGGGTTTGTAGATTCCTTTATTTCCTCCTGCTTCGTCCACCTCCGCAAGCCCGACGCCGACTGTACATCGTCCAAGTGTCAGCCCGGCAGGTGGTCTACAATCGAAAATACGCCCATGTTCGTGCAGGTCGCGGAAGGTTTGGGGATTCCAAGCATTCTGCACACGGATTACAGGTACACCGGCGCGAAGCTGGCTTCCTTCGGATTGCAGAGTGACGAAGCATTCATTCATGAAACCGGCTAACCCGCTCATCCTGACGATCAATGGCGGCTCATCGAGCGTTAAGTTCGCTCTGTTCGAGGCTGCTGAGTCGTTCCCGCGGATTCTGCAGGGCGCGATCGACCGGATTGGACTGCCCGGGGCTGCTTTGCGCGTGAAAGGCGTGAATCAGGCGGACAATTTTTCCCGGCCAGTGACGGCCACGGATCACCTGGTGGCGGTGGGCGTTCTGATGGACTGGCTCGAGGAACGCATCGGTCCTGACGCATTGGCCGCGGTGGGGCATCGCGTGGTGCATGGCGGGCCGAGATATAGCCAGCCGCAGCCAATCACGGCGGAAATGGTTGCGGAGTTGCATCGGCTCAGTCCGTTCGACCCCGACCATCTGCCGGAGGAGATCCTGTTGACCGAAGCGTTTCATCGGCGATTTCCCGACCTGCCGCAAGTGGCCTGTTTCGACACGGCTTTTCATCATGACCTGCCGCGCGTGGCCCGCTTGTTGCCGATCCCGCGCCGCTACGAAGCGCAGGGAGTGCGGCGGTACGGGTTCCACGGGTTGTCCTATGCGTTTCTAATGGGAGAATTGGCCCGCCTGGCCGGATCGGAAGCGGCGCAAGGCCGGGTCATCCTTGCCCACCTCGGCAATGGCGCCAGCCTGGCGGCAGTGCGCGACGGCAAATCCGAGGACACGAGCATGAGTTTCACGCCGACCGCCGGGGTGCCGATGAGCACCCGCTCCGGCGATCTCGATCCCGGGCTGCTTTGGTATCTGGCTCGCACCGAAAAAATGAGCGCCAAGCAATTCAACGAGATGGTCAATTTCCAGTCCGGACTGCTCGGCGTGTCGGAGAGCAGCTCCGACATGCGCGACCTGCTGGAGCACGAGGCGCAGGACGCGCGAGCGGCCGAAGCGGTCGGGCTCTTTTGCTATCAGGTCAAAAAATGGATCGGCGCATTCGCGGCAGCGTTGGGCGGGCTGGACACGCTGGTGTTCGCCGGCGGCATCGGAGAAAACGCGCCCGCGGTCCGCGCCCGAATCTGTGACGGGCTGGGATTCTTGGGAATCGCACTGGAAGAAGAGCGAAATGGGGCCAATGAGGGCGTGATCTCCGCGGCGAGCAGCCGGGTTGCGGTCCGCGTGATCCGGACGGACGAAGAACTAATGATCGCGCGCTCGGTGTGCCGCGTTCTCGGCCTTGGCGAGCAAAAGGAGAACTGAACCTGCAAATCCCAATGCCGAGCCGGTGGAGGCCGACATCGACAGCCGTGGAACGTGCCCTGAGCAGGGTGGCTCTGGAAGGTTACCGGGCCACCTTTTTCGGAGCGTACGAGCTCAGCACCCGCATGTAATTGGCGCGTTCAAACGCCGTAGGATCGGGAACGGCCGCCCTGGACATGCTGCCCTGCATCTGGCGGATCGAGACGTATTCGTGCTCCTGCATCCAATCGCTGAGATCTCTCAATACAACCCCGATGTGATCGATCCCGTTCTCCAGGAGGGCGGACGTCATCATGGCGACCTGGGCGCCCACCATCATGCTCTTCAGCACGTCTTGAGCGGTATGAACACCTCCCGTAATCGCCAGGTCGGCGCTGACCTGGTCGTACACAATCGCCACCCAGTTCAGGCGCAGCAGCAACTCATAGGAGCGGCTCAGCGCCAGGCAAGGGACAACCTCCAGCGCTTCCAGATCCAGTTCCGGCTGGTAGAAGCGGTTAAACATAACCAGGCCATCCGCTCCCGCTTCAGCCAGACGCCGCATCATGTTGGGAATGGAGCTAAAGAAATGCGATACCTTCACCGCGAGCGGAATGCGTACGGACGCCTTGACCTGTTTTACCAGGTCGATGTACACCTGCTCGACCTTCGACCCCGTGAGGGATGGATCGGTCGGGACGTGGTAGGTGTTCAGCTCGATCGCGTCCGCTCCCGCGTCTTCCATCATTTTGGCGTAGCGGGTCCAACCGCCGAGCGAACTCCCGTTCAAGCTGGCAATCACGGGTATGCTCACGCATTTCTTCGCGCGCGCCAGGTGGTCCAGGTAAGCTTCGGGCCCATGATTGTAGTTCTCCAGGTCAGGGAGGTAGCGCAGGGACTCAGCGTAAGTCTCGGTCTGGTTCTCCAGCCAGCGGTTCAGTTCCAGGCTCTCGACATTAATCTGTTCTTCGAACAGCGAGTGCATGACCACGGCTGCGGCGCCGGCCTGTTCCATGCGGCGGATGTTGTCAAGCTCCTGTTGCAGGGGTGACGCCGACACCACCACCGGATTCTTCAGCTGAAGTCCCAAGTAAGTCGTGCTTAGGTCAATCATTGCTTCCTCCTTTTCCCGCCGCGGCCAGCGCATTCACTGCCTTATCAGGCGGAAGCGAAGCCAGGTTTTCGTAGAGCGCCCAGCGGCTGCGCACATCGTCTTCGGCTTCCCGCAGCAGTTTTTTCGCAGCTTCGGCATCCGCTTGATTGAGGATGTTGAAACGCGTTTCGTTCAACATGTACTTCTGCAGGGGCAGGCTGGGCGGGCGGGAGTCCAGTTGCAGCGGGTTCTTGCCCTGCTTGATCAGCTCCGGGTTGTAACGGAACAGCGGCCAGTAGCCGGTCTGGACCGCAAGTTTCTGCTGCTCCATTCCGTGCATCAGGTCGTATCCGTGGGCCACGCAGTGACTGAAGGCGACGATCAGAGAAGGTCCCGGATATGCCTCGGCTTCTTCGAACGCCTTCACCGTCTGCATGTCGCCGCCGCCCATGGCCACACGTGCGACGTATACGTTGCCATAGTTGACCGCCATGAGCGCCAAGTCCTTCTTGGCGGTTTCCTTGCCGGCGAATGCGAAGCGCGCCACAGCGCCCCTCGGGGTGGCCTTGGAACGCTGCCCGCCAGTGTTCGAGTAAACCTCGGTATCGAGCACGAGGATGTTGACGTTGCGCCCGGAGGCCAGCACGTGGTCGAGTCCGCCGTACCCAATGTCGTAGGCCCAGCCGTCGCCGCCGATGATCCACAGGCTTTTTCGGATCAGCGAATCCGCGACCGCCAGCAGGTCGCGGGTTTCGCGACTGCCAAGGAGCTTCAGCTTGTCCTTCAGGAGTCGCACGCGTTCGCGCTGCTGCTCGATGCCGGCGTTGGTGGACTGGTCGGCCGAAAGAAGTGCCTCCACCAGTTGCGATCCCAGCTGCCCGTCCAAGCGGCGGAGGAGATCCCGCGCATACTCCTCCTGCTTTTCTACGGCGATGCGGAGTCCCAGTCCGAACTCAGCGTTGTCTTCGAACAGCGAGTTCGACCAAGCCGGACCTCGGCCCGCGGAGTTCACGGTATAAGGCGTCGTCGGCAAATTGCCACCGTAGATGGAAGAACAACCGGTAGCATTGGCGACCATCAGATGGTCGCCGAAGAGCTGGGTCAGCAGTTTGATGTATGGGGTTTCGCCGCAGCCGGCGCAGGCGCCGGAAAATTCGAAGAGTGGCTGGAGCAACTGCACATCTTTCACCTGGCTCATCTTGAGCTGTTCCTGATCGGTCTCCGGCAAAGCCAGGAAGAAGTCCCAATTTTCGCGCTCTGGCACCCGCAATGGCGGCTGCGGTTCCATGTTGATGGCCTTGTGCTTGGCTTCCGACTTGCTCTTGGCCGGACAAACCTGCACGCACAGGCTGCAGCCGGTGCAATCTTCCGGCGCAACCTGCAACGTGTAACGGAAGGTTTCGAACTCCTTCCATTTTGGCGTGGCCGACTTGAATGTGGGCGGCGCCTTGCCGAGCGCATCCGGCTGGTAGATCTTGGCCCGGATCACCGCATGCGGGCACACCAGCACGCACTTGCCACACTGGATGCAGAGTTGCTCGTCCCACACCGGAATCTCCAGCGCGATATTGCGCTTTTCCCAGCGCGCTGTGCCGGTGGGGAAGGTGCCATCCACGGGCAGCGCACTTACCGGCAACAGGTCGCCTTCGCCGGCGATGATCCGCGCGGTGACCCTCTGGACAAAATCGGGCGCGGCGGCCGGCACCGGCGGCTCCACGGTGAGCTTGCTGCTGGCTTGCGCCGGCACCTTCACCTCGTGCAGGTGAGCCAGGGCAGCATCGACAGCGGCGTAGTTCTTCTGCACCACCGCTTCGCCCCGCTTCTGATAGGTCTTTTCGATCGCCTTCTTGATGGCTGCGATAGCCTCTTCCCGCGGGAGCACTCCGCTGATGGCAAAAAAGCAGGTCTGCATGACGGTGTTGATGCGGCGTCCCATACCGGCGCCTTCGGCCACTTGGTCGGCGTCGATGACAAACAAGCGCAGCTTCTTGGCAATGATGTCGCGCTGCACTGAGTTCGGCAGATGGTCCCAAACTTCCTCGGGACCGAATGGACTGTTGAGCAGGAAGGTGGCCCCGGGTTGAGCCAGCTTGAGCACATCGAAACGCTCGACGAACAAAAATTGATGGCAGGCAACAAAGTTTGCCTGGCGGATCAGATAGGTGGAGCGGATCGGCTTGGAGCCAAACCGCAGGTGCGACACGGTGAGGGCACCCGCCTTCTTGGAGTCGTAAACGAAGTACCCTTGGGCGTAAAAGTCGGTGTCCTCGCCAATGATCTTGATGGAATTCTTATTGGCGCCCACGGTCCCGTCCGAGCCCAACCCGTAAAAAACGGCGCGCACCGTGTCCGGGCTCTCGCTCGAAAAGTCGGGGTCGTAATCCAGGCTGGTGCGGGTGACATCGTCAATGATGCCGAGGGTGAAGTGGTTTTTGGGCTGCGCTTGCCCCAGCTCATCGAATACCGCTTTCACCATTCCCGGGTTCAGCTCCTTCGAGGAAAGACCATACCGCCCGCCAATGATGCGCGGCATGGACCGGAGTTGACCCGCGGCCACCGCTTCGCTGAGCGTTGTGGTCACGTCAAGGTAGAGAGGTTCGCCGGCGGCGCCGGGTTCCTTGGTGCGGTCGAGCACGGCCAGCGACCGAACGCTGGGCGGCAAGCCGGCAAGCAAGTGTTGCGCGGAGAACGGCCGGTAGAGGCGAACTTTCAGCAGGCCGACCTTCGCGCCGGAGCGGTTCAGATGCTCCACGACCTCCTGCGCTGCCTCAGCCCCGGAGCCCATCATCACGATCACGCGCTCGGCATCGGGCGCGCCCACGTACTCGAACAGCCGGTACTGGCGTCCGACCAGCTTGGCAAACCGGTCCATGACCCTCTGCACAATCTCCGGGCAAGCTAGATAGAACGGGTTGACGGCCTCCCGCGCCTGGAAGAAAACGTCGGGATTTTGCGCTGACCCGCGCAGCACCGGCCGCTCCGGTGAAAGCGCCCGCTCCCGGTAGGCGAGGATGAGTTCCTCGTCCAGCAGAGCGCGCATATCGTCCAGGGTCAGTTGTTCGATCTTGGCCACTTCATGGGAAGTACGAAAACCATCGAAAAAGTGCAGAAAAGGAATGCGGGATTCCATGGTGGCGGCGCGCGCAATCAGAGCGTGGTCCATCGCCTCCTGTACCGAATTGGAAGCGAGCAGAGCGAAGCCAGTCTGGCGGCACGCCATGACGTCGCTGTGGTCGCCGAAGATGGAAAGCGCGTGCGACGCCACGGTGCGTGCGGCCACGTGGATGACCGCCGGGGTAAGCTCTCCGGCGACCTTGTACATGTTGGGCATCATCAGTAACAGGCCTTGCGAGGCGGTAAAGGTGGTTGCCAGCGCGCCCGCCTGGATGGCCCCGTGCAGCGCCCCCGCCGCTCCGCCTTCGCTCTGCATTTCGATCACCGTCGGGACAATGCCCCACAGATTGTTCCGCCCCTTAGCAGCCCACTCATCAGCGAACTCGCCCATGGGAGACGCAGGGGTGATCGGGTAAATCGCAATCACTTCGCTGGTGTGGTAGGCGACATGAGCTGCCGCTTCGTTGCCGTCAATCGTGATCTTCTGTCTTGTGGGGGACATGCTTCCTCCGGGGTGGGATTCGGGATGAGCGTTCAGCGCAAGAACAACGCGGAAAGTTAACCCGCGATGCAGTTGGACCGGGCAACAAATACGCGTTCATGCTAACTCTAGTACAAATGAAGGGTCCTTCCCAGGGATTACAACGAAGTGGGGACCACTCTGGCCTTTGAAATGAAGGAAGTCGCCTCATGACCGCTTCGCGTTCGGACGCGCTGGTGCTCTTCGGTGTGACGGGTGATCTGGCCCACAAGATGATTTTTCCGGCACTCTATGCGATGGCGAAACGGGGCGCCCTCAACGTCCCGTTGATCGGCGTCGCCTTCCCGAAATGGAATCTGGCTCGTCTGCACAAGCGCGTGACGGACAGCATCAAGCGGTCAGGCGGCATCGATAACCGGCGCGCCCTGCGCCATCTTCTGTCCTCGCTCCGATACGTGAGCGGAGATTACAGAGATCCGGGCACGTTCGCGTCGCTCAGGAGGGAATTGGGCAGGGTCCGACGCCCGGCGCACTACCTCGCTATCCCACCATTGTTTTTTGAGACCGTCATCCAAGGACTCGGCGCCGCGAACTTGGCGGAAGATGCGCGAGTGATTGTAGAAAAGCCGTTCGGAAGGGATTTGGCCTCGGCACGGGAGCTCAACCAGGTTGCGCACTCGGTATTTCCGGAAGACGCAATCTTCCGCATCGACCACTTCCTCGGGAAGGAGGCGATCATGAATATCCTTTATTTTCGCTTCGCCAATTCCTTCCTGGAGCCGATCTGGAATCGCAACTACGTGGCCAGCGTGCAGATAACCCTATCTGAGGATTTCGGGGTGCAGAACCGCGGCGCGTTTTACGAGTCCTCAGGTTGTCTGCGCGACGTGATCGAAAACCACCTCTTTCAAATCGTCGCTCTGCTGGCCATGGAGCCGCCTTCCGGCAGGCACTATGGAGCCGTACACAGCGAGAAAGCCAAGGTCTTTCAAGCGATGCGGCCTCTGAAGTCCGACGACCTGGTGCGCGGCCAGTACGCTGGCTACCGGAAGGAGCGCAACGTGGCGAGGAATTCCGATGTCGAGACCTTCTGCGCTCTGCGACTTTTTATCGACGCATGGCGCTGGGAAGGAGTGCCGTGGTACCTGCGCTCCGGCAAATACATGGCCAATACCGCAACTGAAGTCATCGTGGAGCTGAAGCCGCCACCGCAGAGACTGTTCGCCGACTCAGCGCCCACGTCCGGACGGGCCAACTACCTTCGCTTCCGGCTCTCCCCCAATTCGGCGGTCGCGCTGGCCGCCCGTGTCAAGCTTGCGGGGAAAGAATTCGTCGGAGAACAACGAGAGCTCTACCTGTCTGAGGAACAGCCGGGAGAGGAAACGCCGTACGAGCGACTCCTGGGTGATGCCATGATCGGCGATGGAGCGCTGTTTACACGGGAGGACGCCGTGGAGGCCGCCTGGGCGGTGGTCGATCCAGTTCTCCGACACCACCACCGGGTTCGAACCTACAAGCGTGGAAGCTGGGGCCCGAAGGAGGCGGATGCACTCATCGCTTCCGATGGTTATTGGCACAATCCCCGACAAACAGCTAGTAGGTGACGGTTGCGACCAGAGCATCCGAGTAACTTCCGGTCCTGGCGGCGGTCTGATTATTAGGAATGCGGCCATAGACGGTGTAGGTGCGGGTCATGGTCGGACGAAAGGAGAGCCGGTAGGAATCTGAGACTACGCTGGAACCGCTGTTGCCATTGCCCCAGATCGTGGTCATGGCGCTATTGGTATAAACGTTGTACCCGAGCGCGTTGCCGCCGGCGTGCATCTGGCGGGAGGAAAACGTTCCGCTTCCGCGGGTCAGGGCAATCGAATACGACACCTGGGCAAAGAAGCTGCCCGTACAGGTCACCGTAATCGTGCCGGTGGTCAGGTCGGCGGTGTTAGCCGGAGGGTTGTAGCTTCCGAAGGCCTCTCCCGCGGTCGTCACGGTGCACGAGGTGGCTGCGGAAGATGGCGCCGCCGCTACCATCAGGATCGCGATCAGGATTGCCGCAGCGCGGATGTACGTTTTCATCGTTCCGCTTCCGCGCATCTCAGCGGGCCGATGGGCAGCAGAGGATTTCCGCTCGGCCGCGACAGCAGGCGAACTTCGCAATTTCCGCCGCTCCACTGGACGCGCAGGTGAAGCGGGAATGTGACGTGTTCCAGGTACGCTTCGCCGCGAAGCGCGACCTGCGCCACCTCGGCGCTGCCATTCACCGAAACCAGCGCACCGAGGGGCACCGGCGAACCGTCGCGGGTGACTAAACGAAGCAGCGCCCCTTGCAGCGCTTCGGCTTGGAACTTGATGAACAGGCCGCTGCGGAACATGGGCACCGCCAGCCGGTCGCTCAATTCCAGTTCGCGATCCAGTCCAATGCCGCTATCGTCAAGCCGCACGGTATTCCGGAAATAAGGTACCAGCGTGGGCACGACCACCAGCCCACGGCGGTCGGTGGTACCGATGAGCTGATTGTTGGCGAAGACTCGCACCCCCGGAGTCCCCGGCACCTGCACCACGGCGAAGCTGTCTCCCAAGGTCCGTGACAGGACGATGTAACGGCGCATCCATGCCAGCCCGCCCATCTCGTGCAAACGCCAGCTCGAACCGGACGAGCCTTGGCTGGCCTGCATTTCATACGCACCGCGATCATTCTGGTACGAGAAGGAGCTGTCAATTTGGGTGGGATCGTTGGTGCTGGTGCGAACCCGATAACCATAATCGGTCCCCGACCCGAGTTGCTTGGCGAATTCCGCGGTTGAACTTGGGTGGCTTCCCTGGAAGGTGGTTTGCGAGCTGAACGCTTTCTGCCGCCCGAGCGGCACGACCAGGCTGACCGTCATCGTGGTGTGCGGTTTGAAGTCGGGCGAATAATTCGCCGACGCGGACAAGAACGTGTGGCTGCCGACGCGAATGCTCGACGACGCCGTGATCGCGCTCAGGTTCGGCTGGTCCGGCAATTGGGAACAACTCACCAGGCAGCTTCGAGTGTGTCGCGCCAGGTATCCCAGACCGACAGAGCCGCGATTCCCCACGCTATGCGTCACCTGTGCCTGCAGTTGAAACGCTGCTGCCCGCTCACCTGTCGCCATTCCCAGTTGGCGGAAGTTACTGCTCGCAAGCTGCACCTGCCCGGAGAAGCCCAGGGCCCGCTGCCTGTGCTCAAGTTGGGCATAGACCATGGCCCCGCCGCCCTGGGAATGGCTGGCGGCGCCGCCCAGGCTGACCAGGCCCAACGGCATCCAGGCGTAGTCGACCCCGCCGCCGAGTGTTTGCTGCGCTCCCAGGACCTCTGCGTGCCCATTCACCGTGAGTTTCTGTGTCAGGCCGCGGCGGTCACTGGCGGAAAGAAAGGCGGAGCTGTAACTGCTGCGCAACAAGCTGGCCTGTCGCAGCGTGCCGGCCTCGAACGCGTAGTCGCTCACTCCCGGGCGAAGCAGCTCGCTGGTCGTGATATAAGCACGCGTCACCACCTGCTGGCGACCGAGAATGTCGGTGACCACCATCTGAAGATCGCCTTGGCCGGTGACCACTGGGACGTTGTGGATGGAAAAAGGCCCAGGATCGATGGGCTGGTGAAGCGTCTTTTGGCCGTTCACGTAGACGTCAATGGTGGAGGGCTCGGCCACTTGGCCGTCGAGCGTGGGTAACGAGACGGAGGTAAATTCCGGCTGAGTGGAAAACTTGCTGGCCCAGCGAATTCCAGCAAAGTGCACCGGCCGCGCCCAGATCCCGCCGGCAGTAATGGAGTCACCCAGCGACAGCGTCGCCAACCGCTCGGGAAAATCACGAATGAATGCGGTATCCACGCGAGCCAGGGAGGGCGAGCCCGCAAAAACATTCTGCGCCGCGAAGTGCGCGTCCAGCACTCCCCAGCGGTTGAACACGCTGGTCTCGGCGAATCCGGAAACCGCCGTCGTCGTGCCTGCGCGCGTCAGCTGAAAATCGTGGTTCAGAAGGAATCCTGGCTCGGCATGCTGCGCATGGGTCGCCGGTGCTTGCAGCGCATCGGTGATCGTCGGTGTGAAGGCTTCGGGTGGGGCTGAGATGTTCAGCGCCTCCGCGGCATCGTCGAAGTGGCAGGCAATCCTCGGGCTGGGACGATCCAGCAGAAAATACTCCCGGTTTCGAAAGCGGGTGGAAGCCTTCTCCGGCATGCGCAGCCGCGATTGCAGGAACACGTCCGCAGTGGTGTAGAAGCGGCCGTGCCCATCCTGCAAGACGCTGGCAAACTCCAGCAAGCTCCGGTTGTTCAGGCGAATAGCAACCAGCGACTCGCGAAATTCCGGCGTTCTGCCCGGAACGGCGGCGGGATCGGCCCCGCCCGCCAATTCCACGGCGGCATCATTTCCGGGAATCGCGCCAGGCCGTGGCGCCGCGGCGGCCGCGGCCGGTTGGGAAGCGCCGGGCACTGCCGGCGGCTCCACCGCCATTGCGAGCATGCCGGGCCACAGTCCCAGCGCCAGAATGCATACCTGTCGTCTACTGCCTGGGCTTGAGCAGTACGACTTCATCGATTCCCCCCGCGTCGGTATCAGCAATGAGCCGGACTTCGGCGGCCCCAAGCAGTTGCTGGTTGTCCACCGTCCACCCGGCTGATTCATTAGGCAAGACGTAGCTGGGGGTTGCGATGATCGATTGCTTTCCGTTCTTATCGATCAGAATCAATCGTCGGACTTGAATGTGAGCATTCCCCCGGTTGAAGGCCGCAACGTGCAATCCGGTTGCAGTGGGCCATGCCTCCCAGCTCAGGTGCGGCGCCACGGCCGCAATCGGCTTGGAGAAAATCGGAACACGAACTTTCAGGACGGTGCGGAGGCCAGAAAAATCCACCGCGATGGGTCGCGGGACTTCCTCCAGAATCAGTCGATAGGCCTGTTCCATTACCGACCGATTCGAGCTGCGCAGACCAAGGCGGATGAACTGCGTTTGCCCGGAAGCGATGGTGCGAATCGGAGGACTGAGCAGGACATCGTCGATGAGCGCTTCGGCTCCGTCTGCCTCCCATCGCTCGACGTGCGCCTGGATGGTCACCGGCTCATCGGCGAGGTTGGTAATGCGGAGCACGGAATAGGGTCGGGCGGGCGAGAGCTCGATGCGTACCGGGTTGACGGTGAACGAGCCGGCGTCAGCCCGCGCGGCGACGATGAGCACAACAATGGCGTATAAGATTCGACGAAGCATGGCTCGACTCTCCAAACGCAAGTGGGCTGGCAGCCCGTGCCGGCGCTGCCAGTCCGACGGCCTAGAACGTAACCGTGGCGACCACCGTGTCGGAGTAGCTGCCGGCAGGCTGATTCTGGCCCGCGGCAACTTGGCCATACACGGTGACTGCCACCGCAGAGCCGGTGCCGGTGGATGCAACACCGGTGGCGGTGGTGTTGCCCCACACCGCGGTGCGGGCGGAGTCCGAGTAAAGGCTGTAACCCAGATATGCCGTCCCGTTCTTCATGCGACGCAACGGAGCGGTGTCGGTGGATCCCGTGTTGGGATTGGAGCCCTGGCCCAGCGTAATGGTCGCTGGGGTGGCACTAGTGCAGGTGGTCGTAACCGAACCAGTCCCGTTGAGGGCGCTGGTTGCATTGGTGACAATCGGATCGTAAGTGCCAAAGCCGACGGTTCCAGTGGAAATTGTGCAGTTGGCATTAATGGTAGCAGTGACCGACAGATTGGCGGTCGCTGTACCGGCGTAAGCGAGGCTGGAGATCATGAGTACGAGACCCACGACTCCAACCAAGGTGCGGCGGACTTGCATGGTTGGTCTTTCTCCTGCTGCTGTGGTTTTGTTCTCATCGAGTTGCACGCTAGTAACCATTTGTTCCGTGAGTGGATTTGGAGTCTTGATTTGGGACAACTCGATTGAAGCGTGGACCAAAGATCGCGGAATTGCCCACCAACGTGTATGTAATGCAGCTTAACTGTAGGAACGCTTGCAAATTTCTACAGCTTCCATGAGCTGGACTCAGTGCTTACAGCGAGGCTATCTCGTCTCGAATCTCAGGATGAGAAGCCAACGTGTCAGAGTGAAGCACGCTCCTCCGTCACGGCTTCGCAGCTCAGGCGGCGGACTGCTCATACCAGCGGAGGACGCGCAGCGCCCGCAGCGCCGGCCGGGCTGACCGTAGTCCTAGCCCGCTGACTTGCAGCGCATCGCAAGCAGCCCCGTGGCCGCATCGAGGTCGAGGTCGGCGGTCAGCAGCCCCTCTCTGCCGTACGGTTGATAGCAGAGCAGGGTGCCATCGGG
>CAWCOC010000009.1:0-170304 GCA_963797035.1 Terriglobia bacterium | reverse complement strand
CTTCTCTATGGCCCTGACTCGCCGCCAACGCCAGGTTTACGACTTCATCGCCGGCTTCGTGCACGCCAAAGGCTACTCGCCCTCGTTTGAAGAAATCGGCGGCGGCCTCGGCCTCAGTTCGCTGGCCACGGTGCACAAGCACATCTCGAACCTGGAAAAAAAAGGGCTGCTGAAGCGCGACTATAACCGCAGCCGCTCCATTGACGTCATCCCGCCGCGCGGGCGCATGAAG
This sequence comes from Terriglobia bacterium, assembly GCA_963797035.1. Lineage (GTDB taxonomy): Bacteria > Acidobacteriota > Terriglobia > Terriglobales > Acidobacteriaceae > JAIQGF01. The sequence goes on along the minus strand of CAWCOC010000009.1, from coordinate 170,072 downwards.
CAGACCATGGCGGCGCCGTTCTCCCTGCCGCTCCTGGGACGCATTGCCGCCGGCCAGCCGATCGAAGCCATGGAGAATCCGGAGACCATCAGCCTGCAGGATTTCACCGGCGCCAAGGACGTTTTTGTCCTGCAGGTGCGCGGCGATTCTATGCAGGACGAAGCCATCCTCGATGGTGACTACGTGCTGGTGGAAAAGGCCCAAACCGCCCGCGACGGCGAGATCGTGGTCGCCCTGGTGGAGGGTTCGGAAACCACGCTGAAGCGCTTTTACCGGGAGGGCGACCGCATCCGTCTGCAACCCTCCAACGCCGCCATGCAGCCCATCATGGTCTCGGCCGCGGCGGTGCAGTTGCAGGGTCGGGTCATCGGCGTGCTGCGTAAGTACTGAGCCGGACGAACCACCCAGCGAGTAGCTAGGGGCTAGCCGCTATCCCCTAGCCACTAGCTCCTGCAACTTAGCGCCCTGCACCTATTGAATACTCTGGCACACCCGTTTTGCCATAATTATGCCGGCCGCTCTCCCGCGGTATAAACTGAGCCGGAATATGCCGAGCGAACAAAACTACAAGGTGGATTACGTCGAATTCCCGGCCAACGACATCCAGGCGACCAAGACTTTCTACAGCCGGGTGTTTGACTGGAAGTTCGAAGACTACGGCTTGGACTACACCAGCTTCCACGACGGCCGGCTGAGCGGCGGCTTCGCCAAGGGATTGCCGGTGGTGAAGGGCGGTCCGCTGCTGGTCATCTACGCCGACGACCTGGCGCTCACCTACGCCAAAATCATCGCCGCCGGCGGCAAGATCACCAAGTCGACCTTCGATTTTCCCGGCGGACGCCGCTTCCATTTTACCGACCCCAACGGCAACCTGCTCGCCGTCTGGTCGGATAAATAGCTAACAGCTCTCAGCTATCAGCCATTCATTTCGAACAATGTCATCCTGAGCGCAGCGAAGGATCTGGGTTTCAGCTGTCAGCCCTCAGCTGTCAGCGAATCCAATTGCCCACGCTTACCGAAAACTTAACCGAGAACCGTTAACCATTCATGCAAAAAGCCCGGCTCTCACCGGGCTCCGTTTTGCTGAAAGCTGACAGCTGACAGCTGCTTACGAACTCACTGTCTTCTCCGCCGTGATGTGCCGCTCCAGCGCCTTCTCGATCTGCTCCTTCGGCACGTATCCGACGATCTGTTCCTTCACCTGTCCGCCCTTGAAGATCAGCAGGGTCGGAATGCCGCGAATGCTGTAGCGCTGCGGCGTGGCGGCATTCTTGTCCACGTCCATCTTCCCGACCTTCACCTTGCCGGCATAGGTGCTGGCCACCTCATCCACAATCGGCGCCAAGGCGCGGCACGGACCACACCAGGCTGCCCAAAAGTCCACGATCACCGGCTGCTCCGACTTCAACACCGCTTGATCAAAATTGGCGTCCGTCACCTCAAAAATCGTGTTACTTGCCATCTATCCCCCTAAATAAGTGCGCAAGTGCCCTCCGCCCGATGGGGCGGCCCAACATCCTACCATTACATTCGATGCAGGAATGACTAAGAAGTAGCAGCCCGGGCGGCGATTTCGCGGCTTGGGAGCCGCCCACAGGCGTCGGAGTTGATCGTTCCAGAGTGTTGCGAGTCAACAGAAGAGGGGACCGAGAGGCGAGCAGGCCGGGCCTGCCCTAGGTGGATGCCGACGCCTGTGAACCGCCCTTAAATGCGACGTCCCGGCTCTCACCGGGACGCCACGGCAGCCCTCCCCCAGAACTGCCTTACAACGACGGGATTATGACTCACCCTCTCGGGAAGTAAATGTCACTTCCGTAATCGCCAGTAATCACCCCAGTAACAAGCCCGCAAGCTCTCGGTTTTCAGCGACTTCGCGCTATGATCCGCTCCTCCACTCGGTCTCGACGGCCGCTAATCCCGAGCGCGGCGAGGGATCCAGGTTCTTAGTCTTAAGCCGTAGCCCCCGGCGCCCTCGCCGGGGCCGCACTCAATACTCGCCGTAATTCCTCCAGCCGCGGGCGCCCTCGCCCGCGGCAGACTCCTGATTCCTGTTCCCAAATGCGCTACCATTCTGGCAACCCGTTTCGCGTTCACAACTTTTTACGTCTTTTTACCCCGGCTTCACACAAACCATCTCCGAATTCGCTATGTTACTAGCCGTCGTCGCTTTTCAGTGAGGTTGCTATGGCATACCGGCCACGCAGTGAACGCATGCGGCTGCTGATCACGTTGGGTTTCGTGGTCTTTCCGGCGGCGGCGCTCATCGGCTTCAGCGTGCTTCACCTGCGCTCCATCCAGCGCGACAAGGCCATTGAGGCCGCCATCCAGCGCGACTTCCAGCACATGATGGCCATCACCGAAAAGCGCATGGCCCATAAGGCCTACGACATGGTCGCGCAGGTCCAGCCCAAGGTGCCCTGCCCCTACGATTCCGATGCCGGCCCCCGCCTGCAAGCCATCCTCGAGAAACACCCCGAATTCGCCCATGTCTTTACGTGGACCAAGGGAAAGGGGACCGTCATCCGCTCCCAGTCGCGCTACGCCTCCGACGTCCCGGAGATCAATGCCGAAGGCGCGAAAATGGCCGCCATGATTACCGGCTGGTTCGACATGGAGGGCGGCAGCATGGTGGAGAAGATGAAAAAAATCGCCGGCAAGGGCGATCTCCCTTATGTGCCGTCGACCGAGTGGATCAACCGCAACGGCAAGCCCGTGCTCCAGTCCGCCATCTTCTTTCCCCTGAAGGAAAACAGCTCAGGAATCGGCGGCATCGTCTTCGATCCCGATTTTCTCCAGGACAAGTTCTTTCCTGAAATGATGAACAACATGATGGCGGAGAGCGAGGCCGATACCCGCAACAATAACGGCCACTCCGAAGCCGTCATGATGATTCACTCCCCCAGGGAGCCCGCCATGGCTGCCTGTTCCGATTGGGACGGCGGCACGCCCGAGATGGAGCGCAAGCTGGAAGCCGGCTTCCCCGGCCTCATGCTGGCCATGAAGTTCAAGGGCACCACGGTCGATGCCATCGGCCAGAAGTTCCTGCGCACCAGCTTCCTGGTGCTGGGCGGGCTGTCGCTGCTGCTCGCCGCCGGCATGGTCTTTACCTTCCGCGGCGTCAACAAGGAGATGGAACTCGCCAAGACCAAATCCGACTTCGTCTCCAACGTTTCTCACGAGCTGCGCACGCCCCTGGCGCTCATCCGCCTCTACGCCGAAACGCTCGAACTCGGCCGCGTGACTAATCCCGACAAGCAGCAGGAGTATTACTGCACCATCCGCAAGGAGAGCGAGCGCCTAACCTCGCTCATCAACAATATTCTCGACTTTTCCCGCATCGAGGCCGGGCGCAAGGAATACGACTTCCGCTCCACCGATCTGCCCGAGCTGGTGCGCACCACCCTGGAGTCCTACCGCTACCAGATCGAGCAGCAGGGATTCAGGTTTGAGGAACACATCGCCGAAGATATCCCGCTGGTGGTGATCGATCGCGAGGCCATTGCCCGTTCGCTGCTCAACCTGGTGAACAACGCCATCAAGTATTCCTCCGACGACCGCTATCTGGCCGTCAATCTAAAGCGCAGCAACGGCTCGGTCAAGCTGGAGGTGGTGGACCACGGCATCGGCATCCCGCGTGACGAGCAGCCCAAGATCTTCGAGAAGTTTTACCGCGTCTGCGATCCGCTGGTGCACAACACCAAGGGCAGCGGCCTGGGCCTTTGCCTGGTGAAGCACATCGCGCACGCTCACGGCGGCCAGGTCTCAGTAGAGAGCACGCCCGGTAAGGGCAGCAAATTCAGTTTGTTAATTCCTGTGGAACCGCCGCTGGCGGCAATGCGTAACTCTGGCAGTCGACCTGACATTGGCCAGGGTGTGGGGGTGGCATAATGACCAAAATCCTGATCATTGAAGATGAACCCAACATGGTCTCCGGCTTGCGCGACAACTTCGAGTTCGAAGGCTACGAAGTCGCCGCCGCCTACGATGGCGTCGAGGGCCTGGAGCGCGCCCTCAAGGAGCAACCCGACCTCGTCCTGCTCGACGTCATGATGCCGCGCATGAGCGGACTCGACGTCTGCAAGCAGCTCAAGATCAAGCGCCCCGGCATTCCCATCATCATGCTGACGGCGCGCGGCCAGGAGGTGGACAAAGTCGTCGGCCTGGAACTCGGCGCCGATGACTACGTCACCAAACCCTTCTCCATCCGTGAGCTGATTGCCCGCACCAAGGCCGTGCTGCGCCGCGTTTCCAAGTCCAGCGGCAACGGCGAGGCCTTCGGCTTCTCCGATGTCTCGGTCGACCTGAAGAGCTGCCGCGTCACCCGCCGCGGCAAGGCCGTGGAAATCTCGGCCAAGGAATTCGAGTTGCTCAAGTACTTCCTGTGCCACTCCGGCGAGACCCTCAGCCGCGAGCGCCTGCTCAGCGAAGTCTGGGGCTACGAGCACTTCCCCACCACCCGCACCGTGGACGCGCACATCGTCCGCCTGCGCCAGAAACTGGAACCTTCGCCCGAACAGCCGCACTTCTTTCTCACCGTGCACGGCGTCGGCTACAAGTTCGTCGGGTAATAGTGCCGCCGGTGACGAAGCAAGAACAGAAACTCGAAACAGATACTGGAACTCAAAACTGAAACTCGAAACTGAAACTGGAGTTTCCCATGGCCACCAGTCGCCTGCAGAATGGCATTGAATTCCAACAAATCCTGATGACCCTCGCCCCGGAAGTCGCGCGCGCCGAGCCCTCCCCCTCCTCCGACCTGGAATTTCATCTCGCCGCGCTGGAGCGCGAGCGCCGCGAGTTTCACCTCGAATTGCTGGAGGCCGCCCACGTCCAGCGCCGCCTCAGCGGCCCGCGCCAGCTCACCCGCGGCGTCTTCGACATTGCCGGCGAAGTCTTCCCGGCGCGCTACCTGGCCGGCGATTTTGTCAGCGTCATGGATGTCGGCAAGCGCACCTGGGTTTTTCTCGGCGACATTGCCGGCAAGGGCGTGGCGGCTGCCATGTGGTTCACTCACCTGGTCAGCCTGATCCGCTGCAATGCCGCCGCCTGCGACGACACCGCCGCCGTCATGCGCGCCGTCAATCGCGAGCTGTGCGCCTTGCGCCCCACGCCGCCCATCACCTCCATGGTGCTGCTGCGCCTCGACTGGCACTCCGACCGCTTGGAGTATTGCAACGCCGGCCATCCGCCCGCTCTGCTGCTGCGCCGTAATTCCGCGCTCGAGCGCCTCGAGACCGGCGGCCCCGTGCTGGGCGTCATCGCCGATGCTGCGTTTGAGTCGGCGCGCACCCTGCTTCATCCCGGCGACGTGCTGCTGGGCTGCTCCGACGGCGTCCTGGAATGCCGCAATCGCAACGACGAAGAGTTTGGCGACCAGCGTTTCGTCGACCTGGCCCGCCAGCACGCCGGCGAGCCCGCGCACGCCGCCCTGTTTTCGCTCCTCGGAGGCTTGCAGGATTTCGCCGTGGATATGCCGCGCCAGGACGATGTCAGCTTGCTGGTGATTCGCCACACCTAGGTCCACCCTTCCGCGCTTGTCATCCCGAGCGCAGCGAGGGATCTAGGTTTTAGCGTCATGCTGGTTCTAATAAGACTCGGAGGGGTTGTCATCACGACGGAGAGAACGATTAACGACTAGCAATCTCCGCTAATCGCTAATTGCTAATCGCTAACGCTAATCGCTAATCGCTAATTGCTAACCATGGCCGCCCCCGACTCAATTCGCCCGCTCGGCAGCAAGCCGGCGAACTTCGCCGCTTCCTTCGACCCGCTCGACGCCTCGCTCTTCCGCGAAGCCGAGCGCGGCAACGGCGCCGCCTTTGAGCGAATCGCCGCCCGCTACCACCACGCCATCCTTGCTCTTCTGTTGGCCCTCACCGGCTCCGAGCAGGTGGCCCTCGACCTGTGCCATGCCACTCTGCTCACCGCCTACCGAGAGATGCCGCGGCGCCGTGCGCCATCCATGTACGTTTGGTTCTATCGCCTGGCCAGCCATCAGTGGCTCGCCTGGGCCGGACACCATGCCGGCCACACCCGCGCCGATGCCGCACTCTCCGCACGCGAGCGCCTGGTCTTCGCCCTCAAGACCCAGCAGCGCCTGGCCTTGTACACCGTCGCCCAGGTTCTCGACCTGCCCGAGGAGACCGTGTCCCGCATCTTCACCCGCGCCGTCGCCAAGCTGCGCCTGCCACCGCGCTGACCCGCCCTACTCACAATTGAGTTCCCGGCAGACCATCGATCTTCCCCAGCAGTTGTGCTGCTTTGGAACCGCCTCCCAATACGGTTGTTCGCCCGCCTCCGAAGCGTGCTTCCTCGCCATCATTTCCGCCAATGCATGGTACTCCTGAGGCGCGATGCCATTCACCGCGCCATCTGTCCCTCCCAGCGTCCGGGCGACGACGCAGCCAGACGAGGAGTTCGAGTGGTACCTGATCGAGACCTCCCATCCCGGCACGCCGTCGCCCGCGCATCGCCCCACTCGCCTGGGCCCATTCGCCAGCGAGGCCGAATGCCGCGCCGTTCTCGACAGCGCCCGCCAGATCCGCCGCTTCAGCGCCTCGGTTTTCGAGGTCCACAAACAGCGGGAGCGGGACCAGCGTTTCCGGCTTCAGTACCCGGTGCGCCTCTGCAGCCCCGGTACGGACCGCACTCTGCAGTTGGCCCGCACCATCGACCTATCGCTCTCCGGCGCTTGCCTGGCCGGCGTCAAGGTGGCGCTCAGTCCCGGCGACGTCTTGACGGTTCACCACGGCGACCGCCAGGCGCTTTTTCAGGTCGTCTGGGTCGGGTCCGGCGCCGGCGCGGACCGTTGCGGGCTGAAATGCCTGGCGCCCGAGGTCAACATCTGGAAGCTGGATTCGTTTGAGATCACCGCCGACCACCGGCTACCCAGGGAGATCGAGCGCGCCCGCGCCGTGCAGGACCGGCTTTTTCCGCAGCACATGCCCGCCCTGCGCACCCTCGACTACAGCGGGCACTGCATCCAGGCGCGCAACGTCGGCGGCGATTATTACGACTTTCTGCCCTTCGCGCCCGGCGACCTCGGCTTGGTGTTGGCCGACGTATCCGGCAAAGGACTCGCCGCCGCGCTGCTCATGGCCAACCTGCACGGCAGCCTGCAGGCACAGTGTGCGCTCGGCTCGCGTGATCCGCTTCGCCTGCTGGCCGAGGTCAACCGCCACCTCCACAAGCACACCGAGGCCCACCGCTACGTCACCCTGTTCCTCGGCTGCTACGACGACCGTACCCGCCGCTTGCGTTACGTCAACTGCGGGCACAATCCTCCCCTGCTGCTGCGCCGCGAAGGCGCCACCCATTGGCTCGACGCGACCGCCACCGTCCTCGGCCTGTTTCCCGAGTGGGAAGGGACCGTTGGCGAAACCCAGGTCGAGCCCGGGGACATCGTCAGCATGTTCACCGACGGCGTCACCGAGGCGCACGACGCCCACGGCGAAGAGTTCGGCGAAGCTCGCCTCATCCGCACCCTGCGCATGAATCACGACCTGGAGGCGGCGTCCCTGCTCGACAAAGTAGAACAGGCGGTGGACGAGTTCCGCTCCGGCGACCGCCACGACGACCTCACCATGATCATCGCCCGCGGCGCGTAGCTCTCGAGGCCGAAACCCAAAACTCTGAGACTGGGTCGAACGCTCGCGCGAGCGCGGTTACACAACCTGCTCATGCCGCCCTCGCCATAGCCTCACCAGCCACCTGCGCGGGAGTCTTCTGGGCCAACACCCTGCTTCGGCCAACTGGCTCCACGTCCACGGGTCGCCCCAAAATCGGCCACAACATACTCTGCAAAACGGCGACCGCCGTTTGACCGTAGTCGACGCCCAACTCCAGGGCGGCCTGCTCGAGGTCCAGGATGCTACTCACAGCGTCCCCCGCAAACGTCCGCCACGGCTTCGTGAATGCAGCTTCGAATCTTCGCCTCCCCGCTTGTTCTCGGCGCGTTCGTGCTCTCCGCCTGCGGGTGTGGGCCGAATTGCGGGTGTGGGCCGAACGCCTCTGGACAGCTATGGGCACGAGCGCGGCGCGTCTGCGGGTCTTGCCACTCGTGCTCGCTTCAACCGGAATCAGGGCCTCTGCTGAGCTACCTTCGCCTCGCACGCTCACCGGAATGGCCGCTTCCGTGCCCCTCGCGCTCGTCTCTACTGCGACTGGACGTATCGACACGGTTCGCCGCGCACGGGTTCGTGCACGATTGGTTTGTTTTCCATGGGTCTTCCTCGCTGACCTGGAACGAGTCTTCATGAATGCCCCCTGCTGTTTGTTTTCGAACTGATTGAGATACCCGCGCGCAGGAGATGGATTGCTTGGCTCAGGTGAAAAACAAAATCAAAAAATTGGTGCGGACAATTCGTTTCTTTGAAGGACGCCAGGAGACCTGACCATGATCATTTCCCGGATTCGCTACTGGGCCGCACGCCGCGTGAGACCTTGTGCGCCGACAACTGAAGCGGGCCAAAGGCGCTTAGGACGAACCCGCCGAGCAGCGAACTGCAGCCCCGGATCAAAAAACTGGTGCGGACAATCGGCCGCACTCGCTCGAAACTGAAACTGGAAACTGAAACTAAGGCTGGTGCCGGGAGGGGGACTTGAACCCCCAAGGGCCGAAGCCCGGCGGATTTTGAGTCCGCTGCGTCTGCCAGTTCCGCCATCCCGGCGCTTGTCAATTCAACATCTTAACAGCTTTCAACGCGGCGTTCTCCTGTCACCCTCCGCTGCTCCCGCCGGTACAACGCAAGGTACTTCACTCGTTCCATGAATTACTGTATTTACAAGAATTACGTGGTTGGTTGCTGTCCTCGTAGCCGGCGGTTGGGCGCGGTTGCCCGGCTGCCGGCTACGACGCGATCGTGGAATGTGTCGCGCCCCTCATCTGCCCGAGTTCGGCAAATGGCGGGCCCGCACTCGGCGCTCCACAGCCCGGCCACAACGAATGTTTCGGGAGTTTTCCTATCGTAACCGCTAAGATTGGCGCAATCGAAGGCTTGGGGATGCCCATGGATTCTTCCGATCTCGAGCAGGCGCCGCTCCCCGCTGTCCACGACGTTCGCCTCCGCCTGAAGGAACTGGAGCGCCGCGACTGGTGGCTCTGGCTGACTTCCATCGCCGTCCTGTTGCTGCTCTGCTTCGCCGTCTTCTCTTTTTCCCTGCCCGCCCTGTTGCAGCTCCAGCGCCAGGAGCCGGTGCGCCAGGAACAGCTGGTGTGGGCCATGAAAGGGCTCTTCGCCCTGGTGTTGCTGTTCGCCGTGTTTGCTCTCTACCAGCAGTACCAGGCCAAGCGTCTGCGCGCCCGCTTGCAGGCCAAGATGATGGCCCTCAGCGAGCTTCACGCCCGCGCCGAAACCTTCGAGCGGCTCTGCATCCTCGATCCGCTCACCGGGCTGTTCAACCGCCGCTTTGCCGTCGAGTACCTGCCGCACGAGATCGCGCGCTGCGACCGCACCGAGCAGTCGCTCACCATCCTGATGATCGAGATCGACGACTGGGACACGATCAGCCGGAGGCTGGGGCCGGAAGCCGCCGGCGACGCCCTCGAGGGCTTTGCCCGCCACATCAAGAAGGTCATCCGCAGCGCCGATATTCCGGTGCGCATCGGCGAGGACGCCTTCATGATCGTTCTCTCCGAATGTCCGCTGGGCAACATCTCCCGGCCGGTCGAGCGCATGAAAGGCTTCGTCTGCACCCATCGCGATCAGACGATTGCCATCGATTTCACCATCGGCTGCGTCGAGCACAAGCGCGGTGAGACTGCCAGCGAACTGCTCGAGCGCGCCGATGCCGCCCTCTACCAGCACAAACGCGATACCCAGGACGTGTAGTGCCCTATCCGGCCGCTGGTCTGCCCGGCTGCCCACTTCCTTGACGCCCGTGATCGCCGATCCTGCCCCGCGGGCTCACTGCCCTGCCTTGGTGCAATCCGCGCGCCAACACGCGCCAAGGCTTCGTTCACCAATAAAATACTTGCTGCGCTGTGGAAATTCTGTGCAATAAATTCCCTTACATTCGGCGCAAGCGGCCGGGGTGTTGTGATGCAGGGTTCCCTCCTCCGCGTATTGGTGGTGGATGATGACCCCGCCGTGGTGGCAATTACGGCGGCGGTCCTCACTACCAAGGGTTGTCATGTGCGCTCGGCTGTCGATCCTCTGACCGCCCTGGCCATGGTCGCCGAATTTCCACCCGAGGTGCTGGTCACCGACGTCGCCATGCCCGCCATGCTGGGAGTCGAACTGGCGTGCCGGGTGGTCGAAGCGGCGCCGGACTGTCGCATCGTCTTCCACACCGGGGAACTCGGAATGCTGCGTGCCTGCGCTCTCTCCGCCGCCTTGCCCAACTTTTCGATCGTGGAAAAACCGGCCAACATCCATGAACTGTTGCGCGCGGTGCTCGGCCATTCCATGCGCAAGCGCCCGCCCATGTCGGTGCGCACCCGCCGTCCGGACAGCCCGGCGTTGCGTCCAAACACTCGATCGATCCGCTAACCGTACCGAAGTGCCTGGCGTCACTGAGAAGTGCCTGGCGTCACTGAGATGTATTCTCAGCGACACCTTAAGAGTGAATGTCATCCTGAGCGCAGCGAAGGATCTGGGTTTTTTCTTTGCGCCGCCGAACTGAGTGACACATACCGACCGCAATAGCTAATCGCTAATCGCTAATTGCTTTCCCAATTCCGGAATCTCCTCTCCCCAAGAAGCAAAATATTTTCCGCCGAATCACAGACACTTCAACCGTAATCGCCTATGCTGATTTGGCGTAGCAAACGCACGAGGGTGTTGTGTCCGCGAAGCGTCCCTTTAGATCTTTGACAACCATTGCGCCCAGCTCCCAGGCTCTCCGGTTCTCTGCATTGCCTGCCGAAACCCCCAGGTTACCTGCAGGTATCCTCAGTTACTGAGCCAGTATTCGGGACCTATCTTGCACATTCCATTATGACTCCCCGAGAGACGGGGGGAGGGGGGTGGGTAACGCCTAAGGTTTACTTATTTGTAAACGACGTGCTCTTTCGCGCGAGCCTGTTTGCTTCCGGAGAAGGCCAGCAATGTCGCCCGCTTGTAGCTGTTAAAATAGTTAGTTTTGCATCCGGTCCTGCTCTCACTCGGACTTAACTTGAGGATTGCACTTTATGGCTACCGTCCAGGCGCCCGAAGCCATTACCCTTGGGCCGTTCCACAACGAGCCCGCAACGGATTTCAGCAAGTCAGAGAACTTGCAGGCCATGCGCACCGCCATTGAGAAGGTGCGCGCCCAGCTGGGCCGCGAATATCCGCTCATCATCGGCGGCAAAACCGTCACCACCAAGGACAAGATCCGCTCCATCAACCCCGCCAATCCGCATGAACTGGTCGGCCTGTTCCAGAAAGCCGGCAAGGAAGAAGTGGAGCCGGCGATGAAGGCGGCGCTCAAGGCTTTTGAATCCTGGAGCCGTACTCCGGTCGAGGAGCGCGCCAACCTGCTGTTCCGCGTGGGCGAGATCCTTCGCCGGCGCAAGCACGAATTTGCCGCCTGGATGATCTTCGAGGTCAGCAAGAACTACGCCGAAGCCGATGCCGACATTGCCGAGCTGATCGACTTCTGCGAGTTCTACGGACGCGAGGCGCTGCGCCTGGCCAAGGCCGAGCCTCCCATCCAGCTGCCCGGCGAGCGCGACCTGCTGTGGTACATCCCGCTGGGCGTGGGCGTGGTGATTCCGCCGTGGAATTTTCCCAGCGCCATCATGGGCGGCATGACGCTGGCCTCCATCGTTTGCGGCAACACCGTCATCCTGAAGCCCTCGAGCGATTCCCCCGCCATTGCCGCCAAGTTCGTGGAAGCGCTCATTGAGGCCGGCATGCCGGAGGGCGTGGTGAACTTCTGCCCCGGCGCCGGCGCCAGCTTCGGTGACGCGCTGGTGGCCCATCCCAAGACGCGCTACATCGCCTTCACCGGCTCGCGCGAAGTCGGGCTGCGCATCAATCATGTGGCCGCACAGGCCGCTCCCGGGCAGATCTGGATCAAGCGCACGGTGCTGGAGATGGGCGGCAAGGACGCCATCATTGTCGATGCCGATGCCAACATCGACGCCGCCGTGGAAGGCGTGGCCGCTGCTGCCTTCGGCTTCCAGGGCCAGAAGTGCTCCGCCTGCTCGCGCCTGATCCTGGACGAGAAGATCTACGACGCCTTCCTCGACAAGCTGAAAGACCGTGTGGAGAAGATCACCCTCGGCGATCCCACGCAGAACCCCGGCATGGCGGCGGTGATCAACGAAGGCTCCATGAAGAGCATCCTGGACTACATCGAGCACGGCCGGCGCGACGGTCGCATCATCACCGGCGGGCGGCGCGACACCAAGCACGGCGACGGCTACTTCATCCAGCCCACGGTGATCGCCGACATCAAGCCCAAGTCGAAGCTGGAGCAGGAAGAGATCTTCGGGCCGGTGCTGGCGGTCATCAAGTCGCACGGCTTCGACCATGCCTTGGAAATCGCCAACGACACCGAGTTCGGCCTGACCGGCGCGGTCTATTCCAGCTCGCCGCAGAAGCTGGAGAAGGCCAAGCGCGAGTTCCACGTCGGCAACCTGTACTTGAACCGCAAGTGCACCGGCGCCATGGTGGGAGCGCACCCCTTCGGCGGCTTCAACATGTCCGGCACCGATTCCAAGGCGGGCGGCCCCGATTACCTGTTCCTGTTCACCCAGGCGAAATCGATCGGGGAGAAGCTCACGTAAAACACGCGCGGTGGTCGGGGTTGAACCAGGCGGTTGTTGACCGTGGCGGCAATGGCCCGGCTTAATGCGACAGCTTATTTGACAACCCTGACAACCGCGCCTGACAATACGTCCGACGTTGCAGCGGCCATGGTTACGGTCGCGAGGTCTTCTCTATGGCGCGAATTCTCTGTGTGGACGACGAGCCCCACGTCGTCACTCTGAAGTGCGCAATCCTGGAAGCCGCGGGCCACGTTGTCACCGCCTCCACCTCGGCGCACGATGCCATCGAGAAGCTGGAAAGCAACAGCTACGACGCGGTGGTCACCGACTGGCGGCTGGGCGACGCCAACGGCCGCGCCGTCGTGCAGGCCGCCAAGACGCACTCCAGCACGCCCGTGGTGGTGGTCTCCGGCTATGTCACCGAAGCCTTTCAGGCCACCGAGCCGCTGGCCGACCTTTACCTGGAGAAGCCGGTGAACCCGGAGGAACTGGTCACCATCGTTAACGAACTGCTGAAAACCAGCGACCGAGCTGCTTCGCATTAAATTCCTACAATTTGGGGCACATCCCGTGCGCCAAATTGCGCCATCCAACCTCTTAACATCTCGCGGATAGCTATCTTGCAGACCTGCCCTCTGGAGCAGGAAATGTCCTTAAGCGCGCTGATTTCCGAGACGCTTCGACCGCTGGCGAGCGGCGGCCATGGCTTGGGAGCGGCGCTGCTGCTGGCCAGCAGCCTTCACCTGGTGGAGCGGCGCGGCAAGAAAGACAAGATCGATCCACGGCGACTGATGGAAATCGGCGCGCTGCTGGAGAGCATTCCGGAAGCCGCTATCGTGGTGGACTCCCGCGGCCGCATCGTGGAGGCGAACACCGCGGCGGGACACCTTACCGGCAGAACGCGCCAGCAGCTCCGCGGCAATGGCGCCGTGGATGTCGGACGCCTGCTGGACGATGCCCAGCACCCGCAGCGCAATTCGGTGGTGCGACGCGCGCTCTCCGGCCAGACGGTGCGGCACGAGCGCCACACGGCGCACAATCCCAAGACCGGCGAGGCGCATGAACTGCTGGTCTCGGCCAATGCCATTCTCGACGACCAGGGTACCGCGGTCGCGGTGCTGGTGATCGCGCGCGATATTACCGAGTTGACCGGCCTGCAACAGCGCATCGGCGACATCGAGCGGCACCGCGCCATGGGCCAGATGGCAGCCGCGCTGGTGCACGACTTCAACAATCTTCTCGATACCATCGGCCAGGCCGCGGCGGTGCTGGAGATGAACATGGACCAGCCCGCGGCGGTGCGCAAGCCGCTGCTCGACATGGTCCACAACACGGTGCACCGCGGCGCGGAGATGGTGCAGCGCATCCGCGAATACCTGCGCACCGGGCATGGCACGCCGCGCCCGCTGGACCTGTGCGGCATCATCGAAGAGGCGGCTGAGCTAACGCGCCCGCTGTGGCAGAAGGCGAACATCGAGATCATCAAGCATTTGCAGCCGGTGCCCAAGGTCAATGCCGACGCCGCCGATTTGCGACGGGTGTTCACCAACCTGATCATCAACGCCATCGAAGCCATGCCGGAAGGCGGGCGAATCAGCATCGCGTGCGAGCCGCAAAACGGCAGCGTGGTGGCGAGAATTTCCGACGTGGGCATGGGCATCCCGCCCGAGGAGCAGAAGAAAGTCTTCTTCGCCTATTTCACTACCAAGCCGCAAGGCACGGGACTGGGCCTGTCAGGCGCGCAGAAGATCCTGCTGTCCTATGGTGGAAACATTTCCTTCCACAGCGAAGTAGGCAAAGGGACGACGTTCACGGTGACGCTGCCGGCCTCCAACGGCAGAACCAGAGTGGCGTAAGACAGCACTAAGAAGCATGAGAGACATCTCCACATTTGCCACACCCCGGCAAGTGTAGGCCACCCTGCGAGCGACCACTGAGGCAGCCGTCGCCTACTTACTTGGGCAACAGCTTCACGAAAGGATCAAAAAGTCCCTGAAAGTCTATTTCGCTGTTGCTGTGTGAATTTTGTTCAACGCGTCCTCCATTTGCTTCCGCATATTGCGGTTAGTGATGGAACGGACGAGAGCGCTCCCGGCAAACTGCGCCGTACCGTAAGCGGACCACAGTTCGTACCGCTGATAATGGTCCGCCTGGTAGCGCGCTCCCACCGGCGGGAATTCCGCAAGTCGCGGTTCAAGCCGCGCGAGTTCTGATGAGGGCCGAACAGACAAACACTCCTTCAGCGCCCGACCGAGATCGTGGCCGATTTCCTTCGCTTGGCGTTCGCTGATGCCCTGCTGGAAGCCGATGAAGGATTTTAGGAACATTTCAACAGCTAGACGCGCGCATTCCATCGCTTTGGGATTCGGCACCTTCTCGAGCAGCAGCGAAACGGTAGCCTCGAGCTGTTGGTTGGCGCTCGCGAACAACTGCTTGGGGAATTCCTTTGGTGCAGTGGCCAGCACGTCGTCACGACCAAAGCCGTAATCGATGCAGTCCGCCCAGATGGAGAAGAAATCGACCCACCCCGCCCTCTCCCGTTTCAGTTTGGCAAGGACGGCTTCCGGCATACCGACGAGGCTTGCCCACGGATCGAGTCGAACGCTTCCGTAAATTAGGGGCATTGGGATGCCCCAGCAGTGCCCGTCATAGAAGTATACCCCGGTGAACAGCGCCCCAATATCATGTGCCCGTGGTGGAGAGCGATGCCGAAACCATGCGTCGACTCTGTCGTGAACAGGCGACCCGAACACGATGCTGCAGCGGTTTTCTTCGGTCCAGGCCAGCAGCGCGTGAAATGGCCGCTGGTGATACAGCATTTCGGCGGCTGCCGCACTTTCATTGAATTTCTGGAGCCACTCCTCGGTAATCTCGCTAGAGCATGTGCTCACAAGAATGCGTTCTGCGAGCGATTGTGGCTGCGATGCAGGCACGACCTCTCCATGTCTGTCTAGCCCCCAGCCTATGGAGACCTGTCCCTTGTGAAATATGAGTTGCATTTTCCAAGTGTACGAGACAACAGGAACGGATTCTCCTTAGGCTTGGATTCCTGCCTTAGCTTTTCTGTTGCACCTATCTTCCGGTAGCGGCGGCAGCTCTCAGAGTCGGGTACGCCATCGAGAATTCCCAGTACGGAACGGCCTTTCTGTCCAATCATGGACTTGTTAGTAGCGCTCGATAGCGAATTCCACAGCTCTGCGAGAAAACGCGTGACGTTCTACTCGCTTGTACTCTGGTACGCTCCGTGATCTGATGTGGAAAGCACTGAAAACAAGGCGGCAATCTTGTTGTCAGAGATTCTGGCGCGTTCTCAGCGCAATAAATCCGGAGTGGTCTCATGAAGCTGATTTGTACCATCGTAATATTATTCGTAAGCTCGCTGCTATGGTCTCAAGACACACCCAAATGCCCAGTTAACATTACGTGGGCGGGCGTGTGGGTTAAGAATTCAGGCCAATACATCAGCATTACAGAGCGTTTCCTGCGAGTTGATTATCAAAACGTCAGCAGAAAGAACATCGTCGCCCTTAAATTCGGTGCGGTGTTCTTTAATCAGCTCGACGAACCCTACGACTCGTCGACCGGCTATTTGGACGATGAAGTCCTTAGGTGGGAGCAGAAACGTGACGCGGAGGGCAAACCGCAGAAACCGAAGACTGGCATTTGGACAATCTATCAAGAGACCGCCAGCAAAGCTGACGCATGGCTGATTAAGGCGAAGTTTGCTGACGGTGAAATTTGGGAAGATGATGGTAGTCATTCCTGCAATGCGGGTCTTCCATCTGTGCGCATACGGAAGGGTACTGGGCTCGCTGAGTACTTGAAACAAAATCACCTTGAGGCAGACCTCAAGGATGCCGCGTCGGACGGAGGTAATTCGGTCGGGGCTGCGGATTCGCCACTCGGCGCAGCGGCGCCTCAGACCGCAGGAGGTACTGCAGCAGACATTCGTTCTGAGTTGACGATAGTCGGTGATCAACTACGTGATGCAGAAAAGGAACAGACACGGTTTGGTGAGGGCCTAATTAAGACCCAGATACAACACCGCCTCGCCACCCTGCGGAACACACAAGCTCTTCTCACGAGCCAGTTGGCCGACGTTGAATCAGGGGCAAAAACTAGACTGCCAGACCTTGCTCGAATCGCGGAGATTGATGTCAGGCTCAAAAAAGCAAGGGCCTCCTTGGCTGATGCAAGCGTGGAGGATCAAAAATATTCCGGTGGTCTCATCAAGGCACTGATTGAGCAACGGATCGCAACAATTGAAGACACAATCGCCGCCTTGGAGCAGCAAAGGCTTACAGCGAAGTTTGGGTTGGGCACACCTCGACCGAATGCGACACCATCGACTGCTGGCATTGTCAACATCACAACCGTGCCGAACGGTGCTGACATATTCCTCGACGGAGTTTTTGTTGGTAGCTCACCAGCGAAGTTGAAACTTACGCCGGGCAACCACAGCGTGAAGGTCTCACGCGCAAAGTACCGCGACTGGAAACGTGATTTTTCGGTACTCGATGGTTCGGAAGTACACCTCAACGCCGTTCTTGATACGAACTGACGGGCGAGCGGCCCACTCAAACTGAGTAGCCCACCTACGCGGTTTTCGTAGGGTGGGGCAAGACGAACGTATGGGGGAACCCGTCCTGCGAGTCACGAATGACATCTGAGTCCCCCCGGCCGAGGGCCGGGTGGCCCCACACTCTTTCGTGCAGCATTCTTCCATGGATCATACCGCTGTGGGTGCCCCACCCTACGCGGTTTTCGTAGGGTGGGTATGGGCACTCTGCGCAGGCACCGTCAGATTTCGCGGGATCCGAGTGGCCAATACAGCAGGTTCCTCGCTGCGCTCGGAATGACACGTCTTGGAATGCGCAGGGAGCCGCGCGTCGCCTGGGGTCCATCTTCCTGCCTCTGCCGGAGCGCAAACCGTTTCGCGAGGCTAGCGCCCGGTGGCGGCGGCGGCTTCGGCCAAAATGCGGTGGTGGATGGTGAACAGCGCCAGCTCCAGCCGGTCAGAGACGCCAATTTTGTCGTAAATATTGCGCAGGTAATTCTTGATGACCTGCTCGGTGGTGCCGAGCTCGGTGGCGATGTCCTTGTTCTTGTAGCCCTGCACGATGAGGGCGACGATGCGCAGTTCCTTGGGCGTGAGGCGGTCGCGGACACGCGCGCCCACCATGTCGTTCTCCGCCTCTTCGGGGGCCAGAGTCTGGGGCTGGATCCAGGTTTCGCCGCCGGCAACTTTGCGCACGCACTCCAGCAAAGCCGGCCCGGTGACGTTGCGGTAGACGACGCCGTGCACGCCCTGGTTGACGTAGGCGTGTCCGTTCTCGCCGGTTTCGGCGAGGATGATGAGGCGGGTCTTGGTCTGCGTGGCGCTGCTGATCAGCTCATGCAGGTTGGGAGCGAGGTTGGCGGCGAAGGCGAGCACGTTGGGCCGGAACTTTTCCAGCGACATGGGAATCTGGTCCGGCGACTGCACCTGCGCCACGATCCGGATTTCGTCTTCGACACCGAGCACCTTGGCAATTCCGGCGCGGAAAATTGCCTGTTTATCGGCCAGAACCATCTTGAGCATTACTTGGCCTCCCGCGGCGTCTTGCGCTGCGGCACAAACTGGTATTGATCGATGACGCAGGCCACGCCGCGGCGCTTGCCGCGAGCGGGCGCGTCCACCCGGACCACGCGACCGGCGCACTTGACTTCGACATCACGGGCAGAGCCGATGATGGGCGCAGGCAGGGTGATCTCAAACACGAGCTTGGAGCCTTTCTTGAACGGCAGGCTGGTGGTGATGAACACGCCGGCCGCGCTCAGGTCGGTGGTGGCGGCGCGCGCGGCACGCGAATTGCCGCCCTTGATCTTGACGGGCAAACTCAAGGGAAAGCGACGACCGGTGCGCGCGTCGGGCAAGCGTCCTCCGTTCCGAAAAGCAAGAAGCTCGATTGCTGGGGCGGTTATATCACAGGGCGCGCGCAACCAAAAGAATCAAGGCGGAGACCACCCTGATACCGGGCACAGGGCCGACCAGGGCAGGCTCCGCCTCTTCGCGGAGGAAGATCAGGAGCGGGGGCGGCTGAACATGGAGGCAAAGCCATAGCCAAACAGCAGGCCCAGGAAGGCGGCGGCGCCGGAGGCGGGCAGCACGTATTCGCGTGCGACTTTCTTCACGTCCAGCTTGTCGTCCAGCTGCTCGCGCAGGGAGAGCACGGTGTCGTGGATGCGGCGGCGCTGCTCGACCGCCCGCACTTCCAGAATGTCGGTGGGCACGGTGGCGCCCAGGTTGGCAGAGCTGCTCATAGCTGTACCCTCGCTTCGTTGGAGATCCAGAGCTGGTCGTCCTTCAGCACACGGATGGTGCGTTTGGGAAGCAGCTCCTGCTCGCGCAGGGAGCGGATGGCGAAGGCAACCGCCAAGCCGCCGGCCACCGCATATGTGACGCCCACAATGGCAAGCGCGATCGCGGGGGCGAACGGATTGCCGGCAAAGGCGACGAGAATGGCGGCCACGAGGGCGCCGGTGAACAGCAGCCAGCAGGTGCCCAGCATGACCAGGCCGATGACGATGGCCGGCAGCGCCGTCTTGAAGGCGCCGATCTTGTCCTTCATCTCCGATTGCAGCATGGCCAACCGGGTGGAGGCAAATTCCTTGAATTCGTCTTTGAGTTCGGCGACCACCCCGGCCAGGGTGCGTCCGTTGATCTCGTTATTCGGCATGGTCCCTCCAAATCCGCAGCACGATGCCCATGACAGCGCCGGCGACGGCGGCACGGGCAATGAATCTCAGGGGATCCTCGCGGGCCATGCGTTGGGCGCGGCTGCGCAGGTCCGAGGCCCGCTCCTTGACGTCACCGGCCACATCGCTGGCCCGGGCAGCCAGGTCTTCCTGGGCGCGTCCGCGAATGACGGTGAAGCGCTGTTTCATCTCCTGCAGGCGGTCCGGCAGGCTCTTGACCGACTCAATGGCGCTGCCCACCACATCGCCCACCTTCTCCGCGAGCGGATTGTAGGCTAGGCTGGAGCGGGTCGGCGTGCGGCTTGCCGGCGACAGGTTGGAATAGTGGGGTTCAGCCGGAGGACCGGCGCCCGGCTCAGGATAGGCCGGAAATCGCGTCTGATTGTTGGGGTACACCGGTTCTGCCATGGCTTTTCTCCCCTCGCAGTTACTTAGGGTTGGATGATGAATTGCGCGCGGGTGTTGGGAGGGAAAATGGAGTTTAGCGGTTTCAGAAGGCATCTGTCGAGCTTCGGACAGAGCGGCGGAATTTTCTAAAGGGGTGTTTGAGTTGAAAACGCGTGAACAGCACGGGTGATGCGGGCTGACCGGGGTCCTTCGACTCGGGCATGGGCCCTCGCTCAGGATGACAGACTGGGCAAGAATCGCTCGGGATGACACACTTCCCACAGTACGCATGACGCGCTGGCATTTCGGGTTGGTGTTTACAGCAGGTCCCTCGCTGCGCTCGGGATGACACACTTTTTATTTCTTCAGAAGGCGCCACCGCCACCACCACCGAAGCCGCCACCGGAGAAGCCGCCGCCGCCGCCACCGCCGCCCCAGCCGGAGCCGCTGGAGCTGGCGCGAGGCGCGGCCACAAAGGCCTGGTGCGCGGTCTGCGCCATGGAGTGCATGTTGCTGGAGAAAAACACGGGATTAAACATGCCGTCGCCCATCGGCCCGGCGTACCAGCTGGGCGGCTGGCGCACGATGCCGGCGAAGGCCTGGGCCCAGTGATGCTCGACGCCGAGCGCCATGGCATAGGGCAGAAATTTTTCAAAGGTGTCGGGCGGCATGCGCTGGATGCGGTCGCGATCGACGCGGTCCATGAATTCCTGGAAGCCGAGGATGGCGATGCGGGTTTGCGCGCCGAGCAGGCTCTTGCAGGTCATCTGGCGGGCAAATAACCACACGATCACCAGCGAGATGGCGGCGGCCACGATGGTCAGCAGCGGAGAGTCGAACAGGTTGGCGGCGCCGGTGGCCTGGATGAGAATGAAGGGAGCGGCGCTGGCGACGACTCCGAGAAAAGAATATCCGGCGGCCGATTGGGGATCGAGCCAGTACATTCCCTTGCCCTTGAGGGAGGCGAAAATATCCTGCTGGATGACGGGAATGGCGGTGTAAAAGCGGTTCTTGAGGCTGGAGATGCGGGTGTTCTCGCCGCCCCAAAAAATATTTTCCAGCATGACGCGCTCAAACGGCGCCAGCCCGGACCACTGGGCGCTCGGCTTCAGCAGGTGGAGGACGTAGTCCTTACCGTGAAAAATCAGGCCGGGACCTTCGACCTGCTCGATCTTGATATAGCCGCGAACGGCGAGGTCGACCACGGTGGAGGTGATGTCGCGAGGATCGAGACTGTCGTCGAGCAGCGTGCCGGCCTCGGCCGGAGTCATGTCCTTGGGCGGCTCGTACTGAGGAGCGACGGAGCGGCCGGGATCGGGATCGCGGCCCTTGTAGTACCACAGCGCGAACATCACCAGCAGCGTCCAGAAGGGCAAAAAGACGGCGGGATTACTACGCAGAAACCATCCCAGGCGAGTGACCGGCCCGGGCTGATGCAGGATGCCCTTGGGGATGAAAACGTCGACGGTGAGGCCGCCGCGCATGGGCAGCGGGTTGGTGGTTTCGAATTCCACGTGCGAGCCTTTGACGTCGGCGCTGGCCTCGTGGCTGGTGGAACCGTAGGCGCCGGTGAAGGCCTGCGCGCGCAAGGAGCCGGCGGCCGCGTCGGGCAAGGAAACCAGGGCGGAGGCGTGGTCGATGGGCACCGGCCAGTCGTTGCCGGTGACGTTCCAGTAGAACTCGTCGTGATCGTCGAAGTAGCGGACCGCGTTGGGCGAGCTGTAGGTGATGAGAACGGTCTTGGTGGTATCGGTGGCGCCGGTCAGGTAGATCTTGAGCTTCTTGTAGTGGCCCTCGCGCTTGACTTCGTATTTCAGCGGGTGCTCACTTTCGTCGGTGACACCATCGATCTTCAGGAACAGCGAGTAGTTGGTGCCGGACGGACCGGGATACTCGACCGGGATGGTGCGGTAGATTCCATTCCAGTGGCCGACGAAGACCAGGGTGATGCGCTCGGCGATGCTGGCGCCGCCGTGATCGTCGATGGCAACGGTGGAGTGGAAATCAGCAATGCGCCAGCTGCGCGCGAGAGCAGGGGTCGCCGAAGCGAGGAGAAGCGCGAGCGCGAGCAGGGTCCTTACAAATTGCCGATTGCAGCTTGACGATTGAAGATTGCGGGGAGTTGCGTGAGAAAGCCCTCCGACAGCACCGGCACTGCGGGCTGACCCGGGGTCCTTCGACTCGGGCATGCGCCCTCGCTCAGGATGACAGGCATTTACTTGGCCGGGCGTGTCGGCGCGCCCTCGCTCAGGATGACAGCGACTTAGCTGTTTCCGCATCGCCGTTCAGAACTTGACGCTGGGGACTTCGCGCTCCGCCGGAGTATCGAGTTCGAAGAACTGGCGGGACTGGAAGCCGAAGGCGCCGGCAAACAGGTTGGCCGGGAAGCTCTGGATGCGCGTGTTGTAGTCGCGCACCACGGCGTTGTAGTAGCGGCGCGAGTTCTGCACGTCGCTCTCGATCTGCGAGAGCGAGTTCTGCAGCGACATGAAATTTTCGTTGGCCCGCAGTTGCGGGTAGGCCTCGGCGACGGCAAACAGCGACTTCAGCGCCATGGTGAGCTGGCCTTCGGCCTGGGCGCGGTCGGCGGGCGCGGTGGCCGACATGGCCGCGGAACGCCACTTGGCGATGTTCTCGAAGGTGCTCTTCTCGTGGGCGGCGTAGCCCTTAACGGTTTCCACCAGGTTGGGAATGAGGTCGTGACGGCGCTTGAGCTGCACGTCAATATCGGACCAGGCCGAATCGGCGCGGATTTTCAGCTGCACCAGACTGTTATAGAGGCCGATCAGAACGACGATGATGACGACCAGTACGCCACCGAAGATCAGCAGTCCCATGCCCGCCTCCTTGATGTGAGCAGCACTGACAATTGCTCCGCCTATGATAAACGCGCGCGGCGGGAGTTGCGAGTCGGGAATCAGCCGCCGACCTTGGCATAGGGCATGGCGGCGGTGCGCTCCAGTTTGTCCCAGTTGAAGGCGCTGCCGGTCATGGCGCGCTTGAAGGTCTTGAAGAGCACGATGGAAAACAACTGGCGGTAGGCGAAGCGTTGCAGCCACACGTGGAGCAGGAGCTTGATGTCCTCGCGGTTGTCGGCGGTGCGGCGCTCCAGGGCGAAGGCCAACGCGGAGGCGATGAAATCAATGACCAGAAACATAGCGAAGTAGGTGACCAGCTTCTCGAAGCTGCGGAAATCGGCGGTCTCGGGGTGGAAGTAGCGGTCGACCGCATATTCGAGAGCGCCGACGACGAACATGATGTCGATGAAGGGCGACACCAGCGGCAGCAAGATCTGGAAGATGACGATGTTGGGCAGCGCGACCCAGCCGAGCACGCCCTTGCGTCCGAAGGCGGCGCGGTGCTTATACACCGACTGCATGATGCCGAAGGACCAGCGGAAGCGCTGGCGCATGAGGCCGCTGGCGTTCATGGGCGCCTCGGTATAGGCGAGGGCCCGGTCTTCGTATTCCACGCGATAACCGCGGCTGAGCAGCGCCATGGTGAGATCGGCGTCCTCGGCGACGGTATCCAGGTGGAAGCCTCCGGCCTCGCGCACGGCGGCGGTGCGCCAGGCGCCAATGGCGCCGGGAACGACGCTGACCGCGCCCAGCACGTTGAGCGCGCGGCGCTCGAAATTCTGGCTGGTGACGTATTCCAGGGCCTGCCAGCGCGTCCACCAGTTCACGCGATTACCCACCTTGGCATTGCCGGCGATGGCGCCGAGCCGGGAGTCGAGAAAATGGGGAACCAGGCGGGAGATGGCGTGGCGTGCGATGACGGTGTCGGCATCGATGCCGACAAAGATTTCTTCCGAAACGAATTCCAGGCCGTAGTTGAGCGCCTCCGCCTTGCCCGAGTTGGGCTTGGTGAGCAGGGTGACGCGGCCATCGGCGATCTCGGCGCGAAAGGCCTTCTGGGTGAGCTCGAGAGTGCGGTCGGAGGAGCCATCGTCGATAACGATGACGCGGAGCCTGGGGTAATCGGAGTGAAGCGCGGCGCGAACGGTGCGCTCAATGACCTTTTCCTCGTTGAAGGCGGGGATGACGACGGCGACGGCAGGCCGATAGGCCTGGGCGGCCGCCACCTGGGAGTGATCGCGCTGGCGAAGCGCGTAGCGGAAACGATCGAAGATGGCGAAGGCGCCGACCAAAAACAGGCGCGCGGACATCAGGATGTCGCCGAGAAAAAAGATGACGACAATGGCGGAGCCGATGAGCCCGAAGAGCCAGAAGCCGAAGCGGTCAATGCGGGCCGACCAGCGCTCGTTGTGCGCCAGCGGGACCATGACTTCGCTGTAGGGTTTGCCCAGCAGTTGCGAGACGGAAACGATTTCATAGCCGCGCTCGCGCAGGCCATCGATGATCATGGGCAGAGCGCGCACGGTCTGGGCGCGGTTGCCGCCGCCATCATGCAACAAGATGATGTTGCCGCAGCGCTGGTCGTCGGGATCGCAGGGCGGCAGGTGCGATAAGACGTCGCTGACGATGTCGGCCGCGGGGCGGTCCTGCCAGTCATGGGGATCAATCTTGTCGCCGACGGTGATGTAGCCCATCTGCTGCGCTATCTCCAGCGGACGCACCTGGTCAGCGGTATCGGGCTCCTGGTCGATGGAATACGGAGGCCGGAACAACAGCGGCTTGACGCCGAGACGGCTGGCGAACAGGCGCTCCGCCAGGTTCAGCTCGACGCGCATATAGCCTTTGCGGATGTTGCTGATGTCGGGATGGGTGAAGGTGTGGTTGCCGATTTCGTGGCCCTCGGCGTAGATGCGCTGCGCCACGTTGGGGTACTTTTCAGCCTGCAGGCCAATGAGGAAGAACGCCGCCTTGACGTTCTTCTGCTGGAGGACGTCGAGGATTTTGGGAGTCCAGTCGGGATCGGGACCATCGTCGAAGGTGAGCACAACCCGCTTGGCATGAGAGCCGTACTGGTCCAGCTGGTAGGGCCGCGGCAGCACCGTCATTTTTTCGCCGGTGATGAGGCCGGTGGCAGCGTCGAGGGTGAAGGAGCGCTCGCCGGGCGCTGGCTGGTTGCCGATGCGAATGACCTCGCCGGCGCCTTCCAAATCCACGTCCTGCCCGGGAGGGACGAAGCGCAGCTCTTGCGTGATGCCAACCTTGCCGGGCAGGTCATACACCGGCCAGAGGGAACGGTCCTCGGAGCCGAGCCGCCATAGAGCGAATGTGTTGATGCCGAGCTTGACGGCGGCGCGCATCTGGTTGAGGGCGGTGACGGCGTCCAGAAACCAGACGTCGTGCCGCTTGCCTTTTTCGTCTTCGTAGGCGAAGTGCGGGTTCAGGCTGTCGGAATCGAACTGGACAGGCGCCTCGGAGTCGGAAGAGCTCAGCCAAGCTTCCTGGTCGTCAATGCTGCGCGCGCTGTCGACCTTGGGCTTGCCCTTTTTCTGTTCCACCAGCGACCAGTCATAGCCATAGCTGCCGATGGCGCAGATGATTTTGTCGCGCGGAATCAGCTTCAGGGCTTCGACCAGGTTCTTGGTGAACCACTCCTGGGAGGCGATGGGCCCGGGATCGCCGCCCTGGTAGTGCTCGTCGTAGTTCATGAGGATGAGCCCGTCGGAGTGGGCGGCGAGGTAGGTATAGGCGAAGTCGTCGTCGTTGGCCGGGACGGCGATGTGCAGCTTCATGCCCCGGGATTGCAGCGCGGCGTGCAACTCGTCGACGAGACTGCGAAACCCGGGCTGCGCTGACTGCGGAAAGCCTTCAAAGTCGAGCGTCAATCCCTTGTAGTGGTCGCTGGCGAGAAAGGCGGTGGCCTGGCGGATGAAATCGGCGCGCGCCTCCGGGCTGTTGAGAAACGGGTCGAGGTTCGCGATCCACTGGTTCTTGGTGGGATCGAAATTGTTGACCAGCGGCAGCACCTCGGTCTCGGCGTTCTCATCCTTGAGAAACTTCATGACCGGGCGCTCTTTGCTGTCGGGCGAGTGGACCACCGGCCCCTGCACCACGTTGAACAGCTTGAGCTCGGCATCGACGGCCTGAATGCGCCCATCCGGGGTGAGCACGTGCAGCCACTCGGGATAGAGAATGTCGATCTGGCGGACGTATTCGCGCAGCGAGGAGTAAGCAGCGGCGTCCCAGGTGACGTAGAAGGCGGCGCGCACGCCGTCGCCGGAGTTCAGCGCCACCTCGGTAGGAGGCTTTTTCGATTTGCGGCCGGCCACGCGCGGCTTGGGACGCTTGCGCTCTTTCTCCTTCAGGGCTTTGTAAGGACGGCGTAAGTCACCGAGCTGGAGCGTAGTCAGGGACATTTTGCTGAGCGCGCTGGCGAGAAAGTAAATGATCAACACCGAGGCGGTGAGGCCGAGGATGTCCATCAGGCGGCGGAGGCGCTTCCACCGTTTGCGCTGCGGGTCGTAAAAGATCGGCTTGGCCATGAACTCCGGTTGCTTATCCTACAATGGCGCACACGAGGCGCGCGCCACCTCCCCGCACATCCATGAAAATGGTTGCCGGACGGATGCCACCGCACCTGCAGAGGGCGGCAGTGTCATTCAGGAAAGACGCTGACTCTTAGATGCAGAATACCACCAAAACGGCGGCTAGTCGGGGCTGGCGCGAGTTGTGGCAGCAGCACCGAGGGTGGTTCCTGGGGTTCACGTGCGCGGGGCTCGCCCTGCGGCTGCTGTTCGCGATTCGCTTTGCGGGCATCACGCCGGATGGAGTCATCTACGGCGAGCTGGCTAAGAACTGGCTGCTGCACCACGTCTATGGGCTCAGCGAGGCCAGCGGACCGCTGCCGACCTACATTCGACTGCCAGGCTACCCGGCGCTCATGGCCGCCCTGTGGTCTATCTTCGGCGTGGAGCACTACACCGCGGTGCGGTTTGCGCAGGTGGCCATCGACCTGGGGACGTGCTTTGTAGTGGCCGATCTGGCAAGGCGAGTGGTTAATCCCACCCTGGTAAACCCGGCCAGGGTGGGCCACCCGCGGTTAGCTAATCCTACAGCGGCGAAATGGGCGTTTGCGTTGACGGCGCTGTGCCCCTTCCTGGCCAACTACACGGCGGTGCCCTTGACGGAAACGCCGGCCATATTCCTGGCGGCGCTGGCACTCGACTTCGCCGAGGCCGGGCTGGCGTGGCAGGAAAGCTCAGGCAGGGTGAGCGCCGGCAAGTGGGCGGGTTGCGGGCTGGCGATTGCGGCCGGCATCTACCTGCGCCCGGATGGCGGAATCCTGCTGATCGCCATCGGCGGCTACCTGTTGTGGCGGCTGGGGTGGCGGGGGCGGCGGCGGCTGACGGTATGGGCCGGCGTAGTGCTGGGCTTGTGTTCGCTACTTACGCTGGCGCCGTGGACGTTGCGCAACTGGCGTGTGTTCCACGAATTTATGCCGCTGGCGCCCACCCATGCCAATGCGCCGGGAGAGTATTACGCCGCCGGCTTTGATCGCTGGATGCGCACCTGGCTGGCCGATTACGCCTCGCTGGAGGACATTGGGTTTCGAATCGACAGCGAGGAGATTGACGTCCATCTCCTGCCCGATCGCGCCTTCGATACTGCCGCCGAACGCAGCCGGACAGAAGAGCTGTTCGAGCGTCACAACGAAACCGTAAACATGACGCCGGAGTTGGACGCGCAGTTCGACCAACTGGCGCGCCAGCGAATCCAGCGCAAGCCATTCCGCTATTATGTCGAGCTTCCGGTGCTGCGCGCGGTGGACCTCTGGCTGCGGCCGCGCACCGCGATGCTTCCGCTGGACGCGCACTGGTGGAAGTTCCGGGATGATCGCCGCGACTTCGCGTGGTCGCTGCTGCTGGCGGCGATCAACGCGGCCTACGTCGGGCTGGGGTTGGTGGGAGCTGTCGTTGGCTGGCGGGAGATCCGCTACGCCGGAATGCTGGTGGGGTTCGTGATGCTGCGCACGGTCATCATGACGGTGCTAGTTTTTCCGGAGCCGCGCTACGTGCTGGAGTGTTATCCGGTGGTGATCACCATGGCCGCCGCCGCGCTCAGTCGAAGCTTTAAGCGTAGGTCAGGTGGTCAGTAACTCAGTGTTGCAATGTTGAGTTACTGAGGGGCGGTACCAATGGTTGATCGACTCGCAGCTTCCCTCAGGGGCTAAAGCCCCTCGTTTTTGGCGGGCCTGAGCGGCATGGCTGAAGCCGTGCCCTTCCCAATAGATTTATGCGATAACTAGCCTCGAGTCACTGCAATGCTGAAAATGTCGACGGCTACGAATTCAGCGGCGTGTCGCTGATGCGGAAGTTGGATTGGAAGTGCTCGAAGAGGAAGTCGATGGCCTGGCGGTTGGCGTCCTTGTTGCTCTGCGCCAGGTATTTCATCGCCTCCACCAGCAGGCGTTGGCCCTCGACGTAACGCGGGTCGGAGGAGCGGTCGCGCTTGTTGCGGCGTGAAGGATTGGGCGTGACAGGGATGGTAAAAACTTTGGCCATAACCATTGTGCTCGGCTGATCCTAAAAGAGCGAAGTTTGTACGCTCGTATGGTTTGCGCTACGTTGCCTGGCTGGGGACAATCCCCTGTACTGTGATGGCGAGTATAAGCTTGCGGTCAGTATGGTTCCACAAAAGAATCCCACCGCAAACAGAAAAAAATTACCTTATGTGCACCGGCTTTAGTGCTGTCTCGGAATGAGAATCCGGTCCTATTCCGCTTGCGGACGCACCAGCTTGGTCTTGCCCGTGGTCTTGAGCTTGAAGACATCGTTGGGAATGTTCTGGTTGAGCTTGATGTTGCTGTACTTGGCCAGGCGGTAATCGCCGCTGGCCGGCTCGATAAACTGCTGCTGCACCGAGATGCCGCGAGCCGGATCAATCCACAGGATGATCTGCTGGAACATGCTGCGGACTTTGGCCTGCTTGGGGGTGAGCGAGAGCTTTGCCGCCTGCACGCCGTCCACAGTTTCCGTGCCGTCGAAACGAACGTCGAACGACTTTGGCAGGTCGTGGCCGCGTCCGCCAAAGCCGAGCACGAGGAAGCTCTCAAAGGCCGCCTTGTTCTTGCCGGCATCGTATTCGGTCACTTGCTCGATGTCGGGCTGATAGACATCGACCTTGCCGCCGCGAAACAGCACATATTTTTTCGACGGGACGGTGATGTCGGAGGCCATCTCCACCGCGTTGCCGGAGCGACGATAGTAGATGGTCCCCTTCTGGATATCGTGTTCGTTCACCACCTTGGAAAATTGGTCCCAGACGAACTCGGCCTCGGCGGTCTTGAAGCCGGCAGCGGCGCGGTCCATGGAGTTGAGCGCCGTCTCCAGGGTCACGCTGCCGGCCATGGCCTGCGGCTTGGCAGCGGGGGCGAGCGTAACCTGGGCGGCTGCGGCAAGCGCGATCAGCAGCAGCGATGTGCAAAGGATCGTGAGTTTCATGCTGTCGTTCGGTCTGTCAGTCTGTCAGTCTCTCAGTCTTTCAGTCTGAGGTCCGCGCTCGATCGATGAACTGCACACCCGGAGACTGATTGACTCCTAGCGCGACACCCAAACCTTGTAGCCAACGATTTTGCCGTGGGCATCGCGCAACCCCTCGTAGCGAGTGATGTCCACCTCGCCGGCGATGGGTTCGATGACGCGCAACAGCTCATCTTCAAACGAAGCCGGATTGCCGGAAACGGCCGAGGCGTCGATCTGGTAGACGAACCCGCTTTGCCCGTCGGGAAAAACGACTACTCCGGTTGGATGCGGGGAGCGCTCCACCGGTTTGTCCTTGAAGTTCACCCAGATGGGCGCGAGGAAAATAAAGGCGAGGATGAGCGTGACCATGATGTCGTACTGCATGCTGCCACGTTCGTGGTTCCAGAGGATGTAACTCCGAATTGTTCGCCAGATGCGGGACATGGTTGACGACGATGATTTTAGTGAGGCAGGAGACAGATTGTCGAATTTAGGAATTGGAGAATTTACGAATTGGCGACATGCAGGAAATTCGTCAATACGTAAATTCTTCAATTCGTAAATTCAGCTCAGAATTTCTTGGGGGTGATCCGGTCCGCCCCCATATAGGGCCGCAGGACTTCGGGAATCAGGACGCTGCCATCGGCCTGCTGGTAGTTCTCGAGAATGGCCAGCCAGGTCCTGCCGATGGCCAGGCCGCTGCCGTTGAGGGTGTGCACGAACTCGGACTTGCTCTTGCCTTCCGGGCGAAAGCGGATGTTGGCGCGGCGTGCCTGGTAGGCCTCGAAATTCGAGCAGGAAGAAATCTCGCGAAACAGTTGCTGGCCCGGCAGCCAGACTTCAATGTCGTAGGTCTTGGCAGCGGAAAATCCCATGTCGCCGGTGCAGAGCGCGACGGTACGGTAATGAAGTCCGAGGCGCCGCAACACTTCTTCGGCGTTGGCGGTAAGCGCTTCCAGCTCGTCGTAGGAAGTGTCCGGGCGGGCAAACTTCACCAACTCGACCTTCTGGAACTGGTGCTGGCGGATGATGCCGCGGACATCCTTGCCGTAGCTGCCGGCCTCGCTGCGAAAGCACGGGGTCCAGGCGGTGAGCTTCACCGGCAGGCGGGCGGACTCGAGCACCTCGTCGCGATAGAGATTGGTGACCGGAACTTCGGCAGTGGGGATCAGGTAAAGCGCGGTGTCGCCGTGCGGGACCTTGAACAGGTCCGCCTCGAATTTCGGCAGCTGGCCGGTGCCGTACATGGAATCCTTGTTGACCAGGAACGGCGGCAGGACTTCGGTGTAGCCGTGTTCGCGGGTGTGCAGGTCGAGCATGAAGCTGGCCAGGGCCCGCTCCATGCGCGCACCCAGGTCCCAGTAGACGGCGAAGCGGGCGCCGGTCAGCTTGACGGCACGCTCCAGGTCGAGCACGCCCAACTGCGCGCCCAGGTCCCAGTGCGGCTTGGGAGCAAAATCGAACTGCGGCGGCGCACCCCAGCGGCGGACCTCGAGGTTATCTTCGGCGCTTTGGCCGATGGGGACACTCTCGTGCGGCAGGTTGGGAATGGTCTTGAGGATGTCCTGCAACTGCGCTTCGTAGACCGCGGCCTGCTTTTCCAGTTCCGCGACCTGCTCGCGCACGCGGCGCATTTCCGCCATCTGCGTCGAGGCATCCTGCTTCTCGCGCTTGAGGCGGGCAATTTCCTCCGACGCCTTGTTTTGGGTGGCGCGCAGGCGCTCGACGCCAGTGATGTGCTCGCGGCGGCGGGCGTCGAGGGCCGAAAAATCGCGCAACACCTCCTCCGGCTTCATGCCCCGGTCGCGCAGTCGACGTTCAATGAGCGGCAGGTTGCCACGGACGAAATTCAGGTCGAGCATAAACAGAGTAGTTTATCAGCAGGTCGGTAAATCAGTGGCTCAGTGAATGAGCGAGGATGTGGCGTCGGCTCCTGGTGCGCGAGTAATTGGATTGTTGCTGCCGCGGGCGGGGGCGCCCGCGCCACATTGATCTTCGCGGGGTCGAAGGCAGCCCCGGCGAGGGCACCGGGGCCTACCAAACTACAAACGAGTTACTGAATTGCTGAGTTACTGAGTTACTGAACTACTGAATTACTGAGTCACGCTGAACTACTGAATTACTGAGTCACTGAATTACACTAGGGCGCGATGAAATTTTCTTTGCGGAGAATCTGCGCAATTGTCCTGGTGTGGGTGGCGGCGACGGGCGCCAGCCTGGCCAGCGCCTATAACGCCAGCCCCAAGCTGGTGGTGGTGGTGATCATCGATCAGTTCCGTCCCGATTTTCTGGACCGGGCGCACGATCAACTGGTCGCGGGCGGATTTCGTCTGCTGACCGAGCGGGGCGCGTACTTCCCCGGCTGCTACTACGATTACGCCAACACCGAAACCGCGCCCGGGCACGCCACGCTGTTCACCGGGACCTATAGCAACGGACATGGGATCGCCGCCAATCGGTGGTGGGACGCCCGCTCCAAGCGCATGGTTACGTCGGTGCAGGACAACGACACGCGATTGGTGGGAGTGGAGGGCGTGGGCGCGTCGCCGCACAACCTGCTCAGCGACACCATCGGCGACGAATTGAGGCTGGCAACGGACGGAAAATCGCGGGTGTTCGCCGTCTCGTTGAAAGACCGCGCCGCCATTCTGCCGGGCGGGTTCGCCGCCAACGGGGCGTACTGGATCGACCACAAGACTGGCGCGTTCGTGACTTCGACCTTCTACATGCAGCAGCTTCCGGCATGGGCGCAGAAGTTCAATGCGTCGGGCAAGGCGGAGTCCTATTGGAACCGCGACTGGAAAGACAGCCAGGGCAACGTGCTGCGCAAGACGACCAAACAGGAGAAGCCGGATTTTTACGAGGCGGTGGGCGCAACACCCTACGGCAATGAGTACGAACTGGCGTTCGCGCGCGAACTGATCGAGCAGGAAAAACTGGGCGAGGGAACGGCCACGGATTTCCTGTCGGTGAGCTTGTCGGCAGCAGATATTCTGGGGCACAAAGTGGGCCCCAATTCGCCGCAACACAAGGCGATGGTGCTGGCCCTGGACCGGCAACTAGCGGATTTCTTCAGCTTCCTTGGGCAGCGCGTGGGGCTGGCCAACGTGTGGATCGTGCTCTCCGCGGACCACGGCATCTCGCCGGTGCCTGCCTATGCGCACCAGTTCCGTCTGCCGGCGGAAATGCTGAATTCAGACAAATTGAAGACCGACCTGAATGCGGCCATTGCCGCGCGCCTGAAGCGTCCGGGCAGTTACGTCGAAGGAAACGATGGAAACTACGTCTTCATCTCCGAGAGCGCCTTCGCGGCCGCCGGCATGGCAAACGAAGTGGAGGGAGAGCGCATAGCGGGCGATGCCCTGGTTCAAATGGGCGTTCGCTCCTACGTGACGCGCGAGCAGCTTGCCGCCGGGAGGGTGGCCAACGATGCCACGGGCAAACTGCTGCTGCACAGCTACTCCGCCTATGGCGGATGGTACGTGATGGTTGTTCCTCCACCGTTTTCGATCCTCTGGGACAACCACACCGGGACCACTCATGGTTCCTGGTACCGCTACGACCGGCACGTTCCCTTGGCGTTTTTCGGGCTTCCATTCCAGGCGGGGGTTTACCGCGGACGCTGCGAACCGGTGGATATGGCGGCGACGCTGGCTTCGCTGCTGGGCGTGAATCCTCCCAACAACGCCGCCGGACGGGTGCTGACCGAGGGGCTGCGTCGGGAGAGCGCGCGATGAGCACCACGCCGCGGCGGGTGCAAGGGCCGCCGGACCTGAGCGTCAGCGTCGCCGGCATCCAGTTCAAAAATCCGGTCATCGCCGCCAGCGGCACGTTTGGCTACGGCATCGAGTTCGAAGATATCGTGAGCCTGCAGAAGCTGGGCGGCTTCGTGGTGAAGGGACTGTCGCGCGAGCCCATGCCCGGCAACCCGCCGCCGCGCCTGTTTGAAACCTCGGCCGGCATGCTGAACTCCATCGGGCTGCAGAATATCGGGGCACGGGCATTTGTCGAGGAGAAGCTGCCGCTGCTCAACAAGAAGAAAGACATCGTGGTCATCGCCAACGTGTTCGGATATACGCGCGAAGACTACGAAGCGGTGATCAAGGTGCTCAATGAAGGCGAGGGCATCGCGGCCTACGAGCTGAATGTCTCCTGCCCCAACACGCGGCACGGCGGGATGGTGATCGGGACCGACCCGATGCTGCTGGAAGAAGTGGTATCGATCGCGCGGCGGGCGGCGCGGCGGCCGCTGATCGTGAAGCTGTCGCCCAACGTGACCAACATTCCGCAGATGGCGCGCGCCGCGGCCAATGCCGGCGCTGACGCGCTTTCGCTGGTCAACACCTTCGTCGGGATGGCGATTGACGCCAAGACGCGGCGCCCGCGGATTTCGCACATTGTCGGCGGGCTGAGCGGCCCGGCCATCAAGCCGATTGCGCTGCGCATGGTCTACGAGGCGGCGCACGCGGTGGAGATTCCGGTGATCGGCATGGGCGGCATCTCCACCGCGACCGACGTGGCGGAATTCATGCTTGCCGGCGCGGCGGCGGTGGAAGTCGGCACGGCCAGTTTCTGGGACCCGTGCGCCACGGAAAAAATCGTGGACGCGCTCGAGGGCTGGTGCCTGGAACACCGCGTGCAAAAGATCACTGAACTGGTAGGAGCGTTAAAGACGGAGTAACTTCAGGACTGGCCGGAAATTTTCAGCCGCAGCTCTTCCGGAATGCGTTCGCGGATCTCGGGCGGGAGACGGTCATGCACGGCGCGCGCGCCCAGGCGGGCGGCATCGGCCATGGCCATGGGCGCCGGGGTGGCGACGGCGACAATCAGCCAAATCAGGGCGGAGAGCGCGAATCCGGCCAGCGCCGCCAGTTCCAGCCAGAGCGCGTGCCGCGGGGCAAAGTGATAGATGGCGCCAAACGCCAGCAGGAAAGCCCCGGCGGACAGCGCCGCCAGGATGATGAGCGAGACGTCGATGGTACGGTGGACTTTCTGCCAGTAGCGGCAGTGTTCACAGTCGCGGAAGTGCTGCTCGTAGTCGCCCCGCATCTCCGGGGTGATGCCGGAGATGTCGTAGCGCCATCCGGCAAGAATAGCGCCAACGAATTTGTCAGTGCACTGCGGTCTCATGGTCTACAGCCTGATCGGCTCCAGGGGCCGGTCTTGCGAAGCCAGCATCAGGCGGTTCCGCAACAAGTCGCGGCGTGGCGCTAGGGCCTGTTCTGCCGCATGGCGCGCCAAGTCGGGATGGTTGTTCTGTTGTGATAGATGCGCCAGCACGAGAAACGCTGCATTTCCGTCATAGTCACCGGCGAAATATTGCGCGAGCGCGTCGTTGCTCATGTGCCCGACCCGCGACATGACGCGCTGCTTCACCACCCAGGGATAGGGCCCGCCGCGCAGCATCTCCACGTCGTGGTTGGATTCTATGACTAACCCGTCGCAGCCGCGAAGGTTGTCCACCACGCTGGCCGGCATGTAGCCCAAATCGGTCGCAATCCCGATTTTCACCCCCTCGGCACGAAAGGTGAAGCCCACCGGGTCGGCCGCATCATGTGGAATGGTGAACGGCGCGACGGTGATGTCGCCGATGGAGAAACTGCGTCCCGCTTCAAAGGTCTCCAGCCGGGCCAGATCGGGCTTGATGCCATCGTTTTTCTGGCGCGCCCAGCGCTGCCAGGCGTGGTAGGTGGCGCCGGTCATGAAGATCGGAATGTTCAGCTTGCGCGCCAGCACGTACAGCCCGGCAATGTGGTCGGAATGCTCATGGGAGATGAGGACCGCCGAAAGGTTCAGCACATGATCGCCGGTCAGGCTCATGCGCCGGCCGATTTCACGGCAGGAAAGGCCCGCGTCCACCAGGATCCGGGTGCGTGAACTCGCCAGCACAGTGCAATTTCCGCGGCTCCCGCTTGCCAGGACCGTGAGCGAAACCATGCAGCGAGAATAGCGGGGTTGGCATGTGGAAAGGGAGTGACAAAGGAGTCAACACCACGTTGGGGGACAGCAAGGCTTCAGGCTGCAGGTTGCAGGCTGCAGGCTTCAGGTTGCAGGCTGCAGGCTTCAGGCTGCAGGCTGCAGGAAAGCAAATTTGGTATTGGTGTGCTGTGTTGTTAGTGCTTGAAAAGTTCTGCCAACAGTTTCCGTCCTACCGCGCCGCAGTAGGTGCAGACGAATGCGGGCGCGAGCAAGGCGAAGGAACCGAAGATGGCGCCGCGGGTGAAGTGTTCGCGTCCGAGATGGGCGATGAACAGCGCCGCGGGAACGCACAGGGCGACCAGCAGCGCCCACCGCCAGGGCCGGCGGGGACGCATGGCGCCAAGCGACATGGTGACCATGGCCACCAGCAAGGCTGAAATTGCCAGTTCGCCGAAGCGCAATTGTGCGTAGCCAATGAGCGCACCGCAGGCGAGCGCGGCGGCGACGAACGGCCAGTCGCGCCCGCCGGCAATATTCTCACTCTTGGTAGGAGCCATTCCCGCTGCGGTCACACCACCAACATACTCTCCCGACGATGATTGGGGCCGGAGCAAAGAAAGGCGCTCCCCTTTAACTCGGCGAATGGCGCGATGCGTGAAAACAAGGCCGCGGGACGAGCTAGGATTGCCACTCCCAGCCACAGGGGCAGCGCACCGTCTCCCACGGAGAGTCCTTGCGCAAAACGGCATTGCAGTGCGGGCAACTGCGCATCCAGACGCCTTGCGATGGATCCACAATCTCCGCGTCATAACTTGGCGCGAGGAAGTCAATTTCATTTCTGACGTCAAGAACCTCTGGTCGCATACAGCGGCCTCCGACCGGTGACCGCGTATTTCCCAGGTTGTGGACCATCAGGCTGCGCGACGGCTGGGGCCTCCCGAAACTTGCTGGTTCTTCGCGGCGATCATGCGCACGACTCTGCAGTCGCGCGCCTCGACCGGCGTGCTCGCCATGACGTCCGACCCAGGTACGCACCATGAACAGGTCCAGCACTCCGGTTTCTTGCGAACCACGGCTTGTTCGCGCAAACAGAGCGCCGCTTTGTAGACATCGCTATGACCATATGGATAAGGGAGCATGGCGGCAACATAGGCGCAGTCCGGCGGGAAGCCAACCGCAAGTCCCTGTTTTGGCGCAATTCGACGCAGGCCAGGAGTCCGGATTGTGGAAAAGTCCGCTTTGGAACGACCAAAAATGATGGTTCCCAGGCTAGTGCTTGAGGACCATGTGAATGTCCACCCAGTGGGCGGGCTTGGGCGGCGGGGAAAACACGGCCTTCAACAGCGGACCGCGCATGCATTCCGACATCTTCGTCGGCCGGTACAGCAGGACTTCCTTCACCGATCCATCTTTCTCCACCCTGACCAGGATGTCGAAGTCGCGCAGGTCCGAGCCCGCTTTCGCCTTGCAGTCCTTCATCATGGGAAGGTATTTGTCCATCAGCTCCTTGCTGAACTGCGCGTCGTAGGCCTTGCCCTCCGGGGTCTTCATATTGGCTTCCACCGCGGCGGCTAGGCGGCGCGAGGAGGTCGGCTTCTCTTCCGCCGACGCGATAACTGCAAACGCGCCGAGCAACAAGACCGGCACAATCAGCTTGCGCATGCATCGTCCTCAGTATTGGTAGAAGCCGCGACCGCTCTTGCGTCCCAGCCAGCCGGCGTCGACCATCTTGATGAGCAGCGGGCAGGGGCGGTACTTGGGATCGCCGAAACCGGATTCCATCACCCGCAGGATATCGAGGCAGACGTCGAGCCCGATGAAGTCAGCCAAAGTCAGCGGGCCCATGGGATGCGCCATGCCGAGTTTGAACACCTCGTCCACGGCTTCGGGGGTGGCCACGCCCTCCATGACGGCGTACATGGCCTCGTTGAGCATGGGCATGAGCACGCGATTGGCGACGAAGCCGGGAAAATCGTTGACCTCCACCGGCGTCTTGTCGAGCTTTCGCGAGAGATGGCAGACGGCGTCGAAGGTGGGCTGCGAAGTGGCCAGCCCGCGGATGACTTCTACCAGCTTCATCATGGGCACGGGATTGAAGAAGTGCATGCCGATCACCTTGTCGGGACGAGCGGTCAGCGCTGCCAGCCGGGT
This sequence comes from Terriglobia bacterium, assembly GCA_963797035.1. Taxonomy (GTDB): domain Bacteria; phylum Acidobacteriota; class Terriglobia; order Terriglobales; family Acidobacteriaceae; genus JAIQGF01. The sequence continues at coordinate 132,804 of CAWCOC010000009.1, read as the reverse complement.
GATCGAGATGGACGAGGTGTTGGAGGCGAGGATGACTTCCGGGCGGCAGAGGCGGTCCAGCTCGCGAAACAGCTCGGCCTTGATCTCGAATTTTTCCGTGGCCGCCTCGACCACGAAGTCGCATTGCGCGAGTGCGCCGCGGTCAGTCCCGGGTTCGATGCGCGCCAGCGCCTGGGTGCGCTCCTCCGCCGTGATCTTGTTCTTGGCGACCTCGCGCTCGAGATTCTTCTGGATGGTTTCCAGGCCGCGGTCGAGGAAACGCTGCTCGACGTCGCGCAGCAGCACCCGGTAGCCGGATTTGGCGAAGACATGCGCGATGCCGTTGCCCATGGTGCCCGCGCCGACGACGCCGACGATCTTGATCTCCATGATGGCCTCGATGGGGAAATGAAAACCGGAAAGTGTAGCAGAAGAGGATATCGGTTATCGGTTTTCGGTTGTCGGTAAGAAGAAGTGACTCCAAGTAAAAGAACTCGTCGATCTCTAAACCGCGAACCGAAGACCGACAACCGACAACCGAGAACTCACTCGTTGAAGCGGAATGTCATTTTCACGCCGGCGACTTCCACCACGTCGCCGTCACTGAGCTCGTGCTGGCCGGCGATGGCTTCACCATTGACCTTCAGCCGAATGCTGTGTTTCGAGGCGGCAATGAAGTACCTGGAATCGCGATGGTTCACCACGGCGGCCACCTTGGGCTTGAGCCATCCCTTCAGCCTGACCGAAGCCATCTCGCTTTTGCCGATGACGGTCATCTTGCCGGAAATGAAGTAGCGCTGCTGGTCGGTCTTGCCTGAGAGCACGGTGAGCACGCCGGTCTTGCCTCTGGCCGTCGCGGGAGAGGCGGCGCTTGCCGGATCGGCGCCGTGCGCGGCGGGCGGCGGCGGCGACGCCAGCATCTCCTTCACCCGGCGCGTGTCGAGCACCACGGTGGCGTCCAGCGTCGGGACCGCGGGCATCGCCTGCTCCACGGCACTGGAGACTCCCTCTTCCTCGCCCAGGTCCTTGAAGAGCACGGTGTGCTTGCCGATCAGCACCTCGTCGCCATCCTTCAGGGCCGACTTGCTGATGCGGCGGTTATTGAGGAAGGTGCCGTTCAGGCTGTTGTTGTCCTCGATTTCGAAGTGGTCCTGGTCCCAGTAGATACGGGCGTGATGGCCGGAGACGGCGAGATTGTCCACCTGGATCAAATTGTCGGGCAAGCGCCCGATGGTGACCACGCCCTCAAGGATTTTGAACTCCTTGAGCACCGCCTGTTCGAACTTCAAATAGAGTTTTGCCACTGCGGAACCTCACCGCCTAAAAGCCAGCGGACGATGCGCTTGTACCAGGAGAGCTGCTGGAAGCGGAGCAGCAGCACGGTGATGTTGTCGGAGCCGCCGCCCTCGCGGGCCGCATCGATTAACCGGTCGGCCATGAGTTGCAGGCTGATGGTGCCCTGCACGATATCGAGAATGCTGTCGTCGGGGACGTGGCGGTTGAGGCCGTCGCTGCACAGCAGCAGCACGTCGCCGGGCTGCGCTATCTGGTCGTCGAGGTCGGGCTGCACCTTGTCTTCGGGACCGAGCGCGCGGATGATGATGTTCTGCATCTCCGAACGCTGCGCTTCTTCCATGGTGAGCAGCCCGCGGCGCACCTGCTCCATCACCAGGGAATGGTCCTTCGTGAGCTGTTCGATGGCGCCCTGGCGGATGCGGTAAATGCGGCTGTCTCCAGCGTGGCCGACGGAATAGAAATTTCCCTCCACCAGTACGCCGACGAGAGTGGAACCCATGCCCGAGTGCCCGTGATCCTGGCCGGCCGCTTCGTAGATCGCGTGGTTGGCCAAGTGGATGGCGCTGCCCAGGGCGTTGGCGCGCGGGGAAACCGCCTCCGACGGAGGCCCGACCTGCGGGAACGTAGCGTTCTTCGCGGCGTCGCGGAAGTAAGTGAGCACGGTATCGACCGCCAGCTTGCTGGCGACTTCACCGGCCGCCTGGCCCCCCATGCCGTCGCAGACGACGTAGATGCCATAACGGGTGTCGAAGCCGAAGTTGTCCTCGTTGTTCTGGCGAACGCACCCGAGGTCGCTCTTCCCGGCAACTTGGACTGAGAGGCTCATTGTGCTCGGCGTTATGCTATCAAAACCCTGCTGTGCTCCGTACCAAGTTGCTCGTCCGCACACGTATGACGCCGGCCGAACCACCGCGCGCCGGTCACGCTTTCTTGGGGCAAAAAATCCAGGCGGGAAAACCGGCGGATTGTACTTTTGGAGTTCGCGGAAACGCAAGGATATTTGTGCTCGCCGCAGTCGTGGGTCCCATGCTGAGCGTAGCGAAGCAGCTATGCACTTGGGAAATTACTTGCGGTGCTGCGCCACATCCAGGCGGGCATTGGCGCGCTCCAGCGCCACCAGCGCGCGATCGACATCCACCTCAGCGCCGGCGGAGCGCAGACGCTCCTCGGCACGTTGTTTCGACTGGCGAGCGCGCTCCACGTCGATGTTCTCGGCGCGCTCGGCGGTTTCGGCCAGCACCGTTACCCGGTCGGGCAGCACTTCCGCGAAACCCCAGGCGATGGCAACGTGATAATCCATGCCGTCGGCCTTGTAGGTGATCTCGCCCACGCCCAGTTCGGTAATCAGCGGCGCGTGCCCCGGCAGGATTCCCAGGTAGCCGTTCTTGCCGGGAATCTGGACCTCCTGCACCAGGTCGCGCTCCACCAGGCGCTCGGGAGTGACGATTTCGAGTTGTAAGACATCAGCCATTAGCTTTTAGCTCTTAGCTCTTAGCTTTTTTAGCTCTTAGCTTTTAGCTCTTAGTCAAACAAATCCGTACTTCTTGTGGGTCCTGTCCTCTGGGCCTGAGCAAGACCAATTCGATCAAACGGACGACCTGTCATACGTACTCCAGCTAAAAGCTAATAGCTAAGAGCTTTTACGCTGCCGCCGCCGACTTCAGGCGGCTGCCGTGCTCGATCACTTCGTCGATGGTGCCCTTCATGTAGAAAGCCTGCTCGGGAATGTCGTCGTGCTTGCCCTCGACGATTTCCTGGAAGCCCTTGATCGTGTCCGCGACCTTCACGTAGCGGCCCTGCATGCCGGTGAACTGCTCGGCCACGTGGAAGGGCTGCGAGAGGAAGCGCTGCACCTTGCGGGCGCGCGACACGATCTGCTTGTCGTCCTCGCTCAATTCATCGATGCCCAGGATGGCGATGATGTCCTGCAGGTCCTTGTAACGTTGCAGGATGCCTTTGACGCGCTGGGCGACGTCGTAATGCTCCCTGCCCACCACGTGGGGATCGAGAATGCGCGAAGTGGAGGCCAGCGGATCGACCGCCGGGTAGATGCCCAATTCGGTGAGCGCGCGCGACAGCACGGTGGTGGCGTCGAGGTGGGCAAAGGTGGTGGCGGGAGCGGGATCGGTAAGGTCGTCGGCGGGCACGTAAATCGCCTGCACCGAGGTGACCGAGCCTTTCTTGGTGGAGGTGATGCGCTCCTGCAACTCGCCCATCTCGGTGGCCAGGTTAGGCTGGTAACCGACGGCGGAGGGCATGCGGCCCAGCAGCGTGGAAACCTCGGCGCCCGCCTGGGTAAAGCGGAAAATATTGTCGATGAAGAGCAGCGTGTCGGCGCCTTCCACGTCGCGGAAATACTCGGCGACGGTGAGCGCGGTGAGGGCGACGCGCAGGCGCGCGCCGGGAGGCTCGGTCATCTGGCCGTAAATCAGCGCCGCCTTTGATTGATCGGGCTTGCCGGGCACGATGACCTTGGACTCGCTCATCTCCAGCCACAAGTCATTGCCTTCGCGGGTGCGCTCGCCAACGCCGGCGAAGACGGAAAATCCGCCGTGCTGCTTGGCGACGTTGTTGATCAATTCCATGATGACGACGGTCTTGCCGACGCCGGCGCCGCCGAACAACCCAATCTTGCCGCCCTTGAGGAAGGGCTGGATGAGGTCGACGACCTTGACGCCGGTCTCGAACATCTCCGCCGTGGTGGCCTGCTCGTCGAAGGCGGGCGCCAGGCGATGGATGGGCAAGCGGTCCTTGGCTTCGATGGGCCCGAGGTTATCGACCGGCTCGCCGATCACGTTCATCACCCGCCCCAGCGTGCCGCGTCCTACGGGCACGCGGATGGGCCCGCCCAGGTCAATGGCCTTCATGCCGCGCACCATGCCGTCGGTGGGCAGCATGGCGACGCAGCGCACGCGGCCTTCACCGAGGTGCTGCTGCACTTCCAGCACCACGTCGATCGGCATCGGCACGGTGAAGCCTTCGCTGACTACGCGCAATGCTTCGTAAATGGGAGGCAGGCTGGTTTCGGCGAACTGCACGTCCACCGCCGGCCCGGCGACTTGAATGACTTTTCCGATGTTTTCCATAAGAAAGGCTCTCAGCTATCAGCTCTCAGCTGTCAGCTCGCTCTGGTCAACTGGCTGAGAGCTGATAGCTGACGGCTGACAGCTTTATTGCGCGGCTGCGCCGCTCACGATCTCGATAATCTCTTTCGTAATCTTGGCCTGGCGGACGCGGTTCATGGCCAGCGTCAGCTTGTCGATCATTTCGTCGGCGTTGCTGGAAGCCGACTCCATGGCGGTCATGCGGGCCGCATGCTCAGCCGCACCCGATTCCAGCATCGCGCGGTAAATCTGCACCGCGACGTACTTCGGCAGCATGTCGCGGAAGATCTCGCTGGGCGGCTGCTCGTAGAGATAATCCACGTTGGCGGCGCCGAACTCGGCGGCGCGGCGGTCGATCTCCCGGGTATCGGCCGCGTCGAGCGAAATTCCCGCCGCCTTGGCGGCTTCGGCGCGCTGCTCGCGCTCTTCCTTGGTCAACTCCTCTGCCAGGGCGACGCTCTGCTTGCCGATCTCCTCGATGGGCAGGACTTTCTCCACCACCAGGCGTTGTGCGATCACCGACTTGAATTCGTTGTAGATGACGTACACGGAATCAATCTCGCCCTTGGCGTAGCGGTCGATCACGCTCTCGGAGAAATCGCGCACATACTCGAAACTCAACTTGCCGAGCACGCCGATGTGCTCGCCCACAATCTGTACCGGGCCGGCGCGCTCCGCCTGCTCCGCGGCCACGGTGGGAAAGCGGCGGCGCAGGAAGTCGCGTCCCTTACGGCCGACCGCGTCGATATCGACGTTCTTGCCTTCATGCCGCGCCAGAAAACGAATGGCCGCCTTGATGATGTTGGCGTTAAACGCGCCGGCCAGCCCGCGGTCGGCGGTGACCAAGATGACCTGGATGTTGTGCTCCGGACGCTGCGCCAGCAGCGGGTGACGGGGCTGCCCGGTTTCGGGATCGAAAATCTCGGCGCGCGAGACCAGCGACTTCAGCACGTTGGTCAGCATCTGCGCGTACGGCCGGGCCGAGAGCGCGCGGTCCTGCGCCCGCCGCAGCCGCGCCGCCGAGATCATCTTCATCGCCTTGGTGATCTGGCGCGTGTTGCGCACGCTGCGAATCCGCCGCCGAATATCGAGTACGTTTGCCATGCTTAGCTATCAGCTATCAGCTCTCAGCAAAACCGCGAACACCCGCGGGTCCTCATACCGATTCCCCGATTGCACAATAACCCGATTACACAATTATGCTTTTCCCGCCGCCGCCACCTGGTGTTCGCTGAGGAAGCGCTCCTTGGCTTCAGTCACGATCTTCTTGATCGCGGCCTTCAGCTCGTCGTCCAGCACTTTCTTGTCCTCGATCTGCTTCAACAGGCCGGGATTCATGGCGTCCACGTAGGCGTAAAGCGATTTTTCGAAATCGCGGCACTGCGCCGCCGGCAGGTCGTCGAGAAAGCCGTTGGTGCCGGCGAAGATAATCAAAATCTGCTTGCTGAACGGCAGCGGCGTGTACTGGTCCTGCTTGAGGATCTCGACCAGCCGCTGGCCGCGATTGAGCTGCGCCTGGGTCGCCTTGTCGAGATCGCTGCCGAACTGCGCGAATGCCGCCAGCTCGCGGTACTGGGCAAGCTCCAGCTTCAACGTGCCGGCCACCTGGCGCATGGCCTTGATCTGCGCCGCGCCGCCGACGCGGCTCACCGAAAGGCCGACGTTCACCGCCGGGCGGATGCCGGAGTTAAACAGGTCGGTTTCCAGGTAAATCTGGCCGTCGGTAATGGAAATGACGTTGGTGGGAATGTAGGCGGAAACGTCGCCCGCCTGGGTCTCGATGACGGGCAGCGAAGTCAGCGAGCCGCCGCCGTTCTTGTCGCTCAGCTTGGCGGCGCGCTCCAGCAGCCGCGAGTGCAGGTAAAACACGTCGCCCGGATAGGCCTCGCGCCCGGGCGGACGCCGCAGCAGCAGCGAGATCTCGCGGTAGGAAGCGGCGTGCTTGGAAAGATCGTCGTAGATGGTGAGCGCGTGCCGCTTGCTGTCGCGGAAATATTCGCCCATGGCGCAGGCCGCATAGGGCGCCATGTACTGCATGGGAGCGGGCTCGGAGGCCGAGGCGGCGACTACGATGGTGTAATCCATGGCGCCCTGGTCTTCCAGGATCTTCACCACCTGGGCGATGGAGGAGCGCTTCTGCCCAATGGCGCAGTAGATACAAATCAGGTCGCGGCCCATGTTGTTGATGATGGTGTCGAGCGCGATGGCGGTCTTGCCGGTCTGGCGGTCGCCGATGATGAGTTCGCGCTGTCCGCGGCCGATCGGAATCATGGCGTCAATCGCCTTCAAGCCGGTAGCCATTGGCTCGCGCACCGGCTGGCGGTCGATCACGCCCGGGGCAATGCGTTCCACGGGAAGAAATTCCTTGGTGGCGATGGGCCCCTTGTCGTCGATGGGCTCGCCCAGCGCGTTGACCACCCGGCCAATCAAGGCGTCGCCGACGGGAACACTGGCGATGCGTCCGGTGCGCTTGACTTCGTCGCCTTCCTTGATTTCCGTGTACTCGCCCAGCAGCACCACGCCCACCTGCGCTTCTTCCAGGTTCATGGCGATGCCGGCCACGCCGTGCGGGAACTGGAGCAACTCGCCGGCCATGACCTTGTCCAGGCCATAGACGCGCGCGATGCCGTCGCCCAGCGAGATGACCGAGCCCACTTCGTCGACCGCGATGCGCGATTCGTAGTGTTCGATCTGCTCGCGAATCAGTTTCGTAATTTCGTCAGCTTTGATTTGTGCCATAAGAGCAGCTCTTAGCCTTTAGCTATTAGCTCTCAGCTTATTCAGCCAGAGCTTGAATCTTTTCTCTCGACCACTACTCCGGAACCTGGCGACGAGTCATTCGGCCGCCACTCGCTTTCGCTAAAAGCTAAGAGCTAATAGCTAAGAGCTTTCTTCATTCCGCGGCCAACTGCTCTTTCATCCGTTGCAATTGCCCCTTCACCGACCCGTCGTAAATGGTGCTGCCCAGCCGGACGACCGCGCCGCCGAGGAGCTGCCGGTCGATGGCGTAGTGCGCCCGCACCTGCCGGCCGGTCATCGACTGGATTTTGCCTTCGAGCGCGCGTTTCTCGATTTCAGAGAGCTCGCGCGCGCTGGTGACATCGGCTTCGGCGAAGCCGAGGCGCGCATTCAACTCGCGTTCCACATCGCGCGCGATTTCCGGCAGTTGCCCAACGCGGTGATGGTCGATGAGCACGGCGACAAAATTCCGCACCGGCTTGGACATCTGTTCCCGCGCCACAATCGCATCCAGCAGGCGGTGCTTCTGCTCCGAGGGCACCGACGGGTTTTCCCAGACGCGCAGCAACGCTGCACTGCTCTTCAGCACCGACACTAGTTCGTAGAGCTGCGCGATCATGGCCGGCGGCGCGGCCTTCATGTCGTACACCGCATCGGCAAAGGCGCGGGCGTAGCGGCTGGTGATGGCGGCCATCTAGCTGCCCTCCTTGCCGTTTTGCCCGAGCTGTCCGACGAAGCTTTCCACCAGCGCGCGATCGGTGGAGGCATCCACCTGAATGCGCTTTTCCGCCAGCGAAATGGCCAGCTCGGCGGCGTAAGCTTTCAAGTCGCGTTGCGCCAGGCGGGCGGCGGCTTCAATCTCCTGCGCCACCTGTTCTTCGATCTTGCGCGCCTCTTGCTGCGCGGCTGCCTGGATGCGCGCCTCTTCGCCCGAAGCCTCGGCCTCGGCCTGCGAACGCATGGCCGCGATTTCGCCATCCAGCTTGGCCAGCCGGCCCTCGATCTCGCCCAGGCGGCGCTGCGCTTCGGCGCTGGCGCGCTGCGCTTCGTCCATGGTCTTGCGAATCGATTCGGTGCGCGAGCGGAACATTCCGGGGAGCTTCGAGCGGCTGAACCAGACGATGGCGAGGGCGATGACCGCGAAGTTCAGTCCAATCGCCAGCCAATATGCGGAGTGCAGGCTGAGCCCGGTGATCCGCGCCAGCAGCTTGACCGAACCCGACTGCTTGAACTCGGCATTTTCTTCGCCTTCTCCGGCGGCGTGCTCGGAGGCCTCGGTCAGTTCCTGCCCGAGCGATTCATTCTTCTCGCCTTGCTCGCCGACCTTTTCGCGGGCCGACTGGTGCGGCTTGGCGGGTTGGGCTGCTTTCGCAGGCGGCTCGGCCGCTGCCGGCTGATGCTGCCCGCCAGCCAGCGGCAGCAGCAACAAGCAGAGCACGCCGGCTAGCCAAGATATTTTGAGACGCCGGTTCATTGGCTGCCCCCGGCGGGTGATTGCGCCACCGCCGCCGGCTTCAGGATGGTGCGAATCACTTCGCCGGCCAGGCGCTCGGTTTGCGGCAGTAACTGGCCCTTAGCCACTTCCAACTCCTGGCGAATGCGCTCGCGCTCCTGGGTTACTGCCTGCTGGGCACGGGTGCGCGCCTGCGCGATAACAACGGCGCGGGCCGCCAGCTGTTTCTGGCGGCGCTCTTCCTGGGCCTTGAAAATCGCCACCCGGGCTTCGCGCAAGCGCTGCTCGTATTCGCCGGTCTTGGCCTCCGCCGCTGCCAGGTCGGCGCGCGACTTCTCGACTGCCCCCTCGGTCTGCTGGTAGCGCTCCTGGAGCACCGATTCCAGCTTGCCGTGCACGATGACCCGGTAGGCCAAGTAGGTGACCAGAAACAGCACCACCGTGGGGACCGAACCGAGCAGTAATCCGCCTAATTGTCGGAGTGTTTCATCCATGTCGAAGGGCAAACCAGGTTAGCTTAAGATGGCTTCTCGGAACGATAAAGCTACCATCGCGCCAGAGCGGCTGTCAACGCGCATTTGCTTGATTATGACGGACTTTCCGCCCGCTGAATCGGTGTTCCAGGGGGGAGTGGCCGCAGGAAATCGGGCAGCGACTTCTAGGTGCAAAAACTTGCGGTTTAGCTTGACTTCCGCGCCCAGAGGGTTAACATATACATATCACCTCCGATCCGATTCAGGATCGAATGGGCCTGTGGTCAAGGAATCGTCACCGCTTCTTGATCGCCGGCCCATTTTAAATTCCGGCTATCAGCTTTCAGCCATCAGCTCTCAGCCGTTGGCTTTCGGCCATCGCAGCCTGGCTGAACGCGATCTGCTTGCTTGCAAGCGGGCTGACCCGCAGCCGAAATCCTGAGGCGTAGCCGAAGGATATGCTCTCAGCTTTTCTGTTTTCCGACGATGAACTTCCCCACTTTTCGCACCACGCTCTGCGGCGCCTGCGCCTCCATCTCCACCATGCCGTTGCGATAGCGACGCGAGTCGATCCTGGCGCCAGCTTCCAGCATCGCCAGCGCCTTGCCTTCCGACTGCGGCACGCGCAGATGCACCCGCTGCAGCGGGTCCTCCTCGAGCATATGATCGATGCGCTCCAGCAACTGGTCCAAGCCTTCTCTTCGCAAAGCCGAGACGTGCACCGTGTGTTCGTCGTCGCGCAGGTGTTCGCGCTCATGGGCGCCGAGCGCGTCGATTTTATTGACCACCCGCAGCCGCGGCTTCTTTTCCGACTCCAACTCGCGCAGCACCTTCTCCACCTGTGCCTCCTGCTCGGGGCGAATCGGGCTGGAAGCGTCGGAAACCTGCACGATCAGGGCCGCGCGCTGCACTTCTTCCAGGGTCGCGCGGAAGGCCGAAACCAGGGTGTGCGGCAGGTTGCGGATGAATCCTACGGTGTCCGACAGCAGCACCTTGCGCCGCGAGGGCAGGGCGACGCCACGGATGGTGGGATCGAGCGTGGCAAACATCTTCGACGACGCCAGCACTCCGGCCTGGGTGAGCGCGTTAAACAGCGTGGACTTTCCGGCGTTGGTGTAGCCCACCAGGGCCACCGTCGCCACCGGCACCGACTCGCGGCGCTGCCGCTGCTGTGCCCGGATCTTGCGCACGTTCTCCAGCTGCTCCTGGATGTGGCGGATGCGGCGAAAGATCTTTCGCCGGTCGGTTTCCAGCTGGGTTTCGCCGGGGCCCCTGGTGCCGATGCCGCCGCCGAGCTGCGACATTTCCACGCCGCGTCCGGTGAGCCGCGGCAGCAGGTACTGAAGCTGCGCCAGCTCCACCTGGAGCTGGCCTTCGCGAGTGCGGGCGTGCCGGGCAAAGATGTCGAGAATGAGCTGGGTGCGGTCGATCACCCGGGGCTTGACTTGGTTTTCGATGTTGCGCTGCTGCGAGGGCGAAAGATCGTGGTCGAAAATGATCAGGTCGGCGTTCGACATGGCGGCCGCGCCGGCGATCTCCTCCAGCTTGCCACGCCCGATCAGGGTTGCCGGATCGGGCTTCTCCTTGTGCTGGAGAAATTCGCCCACCACCTCGGCGCCCGCGCTGCCGGCCAGCTCCTTCAGCTCCGCCAGCGATTCTTCCGCGCTGAACTGCGGCTGGCGCGCCGACTTCGCCTCGGCAGGAACGGACGCGGCATCGCGCGCCGCCCGCGCCGATGGCGGAACCGCGGCATCTGCCGGCCGCCTAGCCTGCGCGCGGTAGTCCAGCCCGATCAGGAAGGCGCGCTCCCGAGCGTTGCGATCGCGGTTCTCGTGAAGCGCACGACGGCCCCGAACCCCCTCCAGACTGCGTTTGGATTCGGGGCCGCGCAATGGAGGCTGTTACCCTTCCGTGCCTGAAGGGGCGGGCTCATTGCCATGGGGAGCGGAAGAGGCTGCCGCCGGCTTGCCTTCGCCGAGCGGGCGCGGCTCGTGCCGTTCGCCAATATGCACTCCCTTCGCCATGACCACGGTGGAAATGGCGTGCTTGAAAATGAGCTGCTCCTGGTTGTTGGTTTCCAGCACGACCGAATACTTGTCAAACGACCGGATCCGTCCCGTCAGCTTCACCCCGCTGAGCAGGTAGATGGTGATGGTCGCTTTGTCTTTGCGTGCTGTATTGAGAAAGGAATCCTGAATGTTCTGCGCCGGCTTCTCCATCTGCCGATCTCTCCTTATGTCAAGAACCGCCAATGCCCCAAGCGAGGCCAAGTCTCCCACCAGACCCAACAGCGTACTTACGATACGGCGGCGCACGCCGCTTTTCAACCTCCGGCCTGTGAATTCTGCTCTGCTAGAATCGCGCTGCTCCGGACCGGGGACGGGGGAAGAGTTCTTCCTTTCGTTTTCCTGAAGCCAGAAGCCCGAGGCCCGAGCGCCTCCCAGGAGGATCGATGACTGTTGCGCCCGCCATGGCCGCACTCCAGGTCCATGTTTCGTTGCCCGAGGGCGGCGCCGCCCTCATGCTGGTCCGCTGGATCCATTTCCTGGCGGGCATTACCTGGATCGGACTGCTCTATTTCTTTAACCTGGTGAATACGCCATTCCTCAAGGAACTGGACGGCGGGACCCGCGCCCGCGTGGTTCCCCCGCTGATGAGCCGCGCGATGTGGTGGTTCCGCTGGGCCTCGGTGGTCACGGTGCTGGCTGGAATCTCCTACTGGATGACCGTCGTGACCAGCGACGCGCACAACGCCGGCGCCTCGCCGGGCCGCGCCATCTGGAGTTTCTTCGTGATCTGGACGGTCGCCTTTGCGATTGAGATGGGGGCGCTGATGTCGCCCGCCGAAGTGCTGCGCAAGGGCGCTGTGTTCGGCGTCATCTGCGGCCTGGCCGTGATCGCTGCCTCCTGGGCCTATCTCGCCATCAACAGCCAAGGATGGGAAAGCAACCGCCTGCTCTCCATCGGCATTGGCGGCGGTATTGGCTGGTTCATGATGTTCAACGTCTGGGGACTGGTGTGGCGCGTGCAGAAAAAGATCATCCGCTGGACGCGCGAAAATCCCGCCGGAACAATGCCGGCAGAGCTGGCAAAGATGGCGCGGCTGTCGTTCCTGGCGTCGCGCTTGAGCTTCGTGCTCTCCATTCCCATGCTGTTTTTCATGGGCGCGGCGAGCCATTACCCGATGTTCGGGAAGTAGTACCGGGTACTCAGTACCTGGTACTCGGTACTTCATGTGGACCAAGCTGGCTTCCAACGCGGCCTCGCCCTGTTCAACGCCGGCGAATACTTCGACGCCCATGAAGTCTGGGAAGACGTGTGGCGCGCCGCTCCCGTGGAGCAAAAGAAGTTCCTGCAGGGCGTGATCCAGGTCGCAGTCGCGCTGCATCACCACAGCCGCGGCAATCTGGAGGGGGCACGCTCGCTGCTTGCGCGCGCGCAACGCAATCTCTCGGACTATCCGGATCACTACGAAGGCGTGAATCTATCGGCGGCCCGCGCCGCCATCGCCGATTGCGAGCGCGCGCTCCACAGCGGCGCCCGGCTGCTGGTGGCGCCGCGCATTTCGCTCAGCTGAAGCCTGGCGGAACCGTCTGAGTTCGGCTTCCACCAGCTTGCGGTAATGCAGGGCCGCGCGCCGCAGCCGCGGTTCTTCGTCGCAGCCGCGCATGGCGAACGCCGCCATGCCGCAATACGCCATGCGGAACACGCTGTAGGCAAGCAGGTAAGCATCCAGCCGGCGGCGAGCGTCGTCGCCGCTGCGGCGGCAATAACGATCGAGCAGGAAATGGACTGCGCCGGTGGTCATGCCCCACTCGATGACGGCTCCCGCCAGATCCCAGGCGATGTCCACCGGCCCGGGAAAGAAGTGATCGTCGCCGTGGGTGGCATTGTCGGTCTTGAGCAGCGCAGACGACTCCAGCCATTCGTGGGGCAGCATGCGGCCGTCGGCGATGACCGGCCGGTCCGTGTTCAGCGCCGCCAGCCATTCCCCGGGCTCATATCCGAACTGTTCACGGAGATTGAAGCGCACCATCGCTTCCAGTTGGGACGCATGGGTCGTGCGAACTCCGAATTCCACCGCCCGCAGCGCGCAATAATCGGCAACGCGCTCCACCACCGCCGATGAAAGCTGCATGGCACGCATGGGACGGCCGTCCACCATCTCAAACTCGCTGAATCCGGAGCAGTGCGCCAACAAGCGCGGTCCAAATCCGGTCTCGCCCAGCAGGCGCGCGCGCTCCGCCACCGCGTCGCCAACGCGGCCCAGCCCGTGAAACTTGAACATGCGCCGCCCGTCGCGGGACAGAAATTTCAGCCGCTCCATCTGCACCCAGGAAGCCGGCCACTGCGATTCATCGCAATAAGTTTGGCGGCGCCACTCGCCGCCGCCCAGGTACTGGCTGCGCTCTGCGGGAACAAGCTCGGTGGGCAGCACGATCATGGAGCGGAACGACCGCCAGCGGGCCGCGCCGTCGCGCGCCGCCAACTTTTCGGGATCGGGGTCGCGGCTGCCGAGAAACGTGATGCACTCGCGCGCAACTCCGGCCTCAAGCAGCGCGTCGCCTATCGACAGAAACGACGACCCGCTGAGGCCAGGCCCTTCGTCCACCACCAGGAATTGTGCCGAGGCCGCGCGCTGTTGCGCGATCCACCGCAGTTGTTCCGCCGAGAACGTGGTCCTGCGGGCGTAGGGATGTCCCGTGGGCCGCACCGTGATCCGCTTGGCGGCCACGCCGCGGGCAAGCACTGCGGCCTTCACGACCGCGCTCAGCGCAACCCCGATGGTGCGAATTCCCACCACCGCAGCCGGCGCATCCTTCAGCACGACCCGCGCGGCGAGCGCGGCAAAGTCCAGCGGGTGCAGCGCGTAATACGCAAAACCTTCTTGCGGAGAAATCTCGACCGAAGGGGGAAGCGCAATTCCAGTCAGCAGCGCAGCGGCGCGCTCCACCACTGCCGGCCAGCCGGGGAGTTCGCCCAGCGCGGCCGCCGTGGCGTCGGTAATCTCGGCTGCCGCCTTAGCGTCCGGCGATGCAACGTCGGCCAGCGCGCACTCCATCTCACTGGAGCGCAGCAGGGCATCCACCAGCGCGTCCTGCGAATTATCCATTGACACGCGGCGCAACGCCGCGCCCACGCCGCGGAGCAAGCTCGGTCCGCTGACCGTGTTGTGTCCCTCGCGGAACACCCACATGTTGCACGAATTTTCAGCAGGCATCAGGCGACTTTCTTGCTCTTGCTGCCCTTGGAGCCGCGCTCGGAGCGGGCGACGTCTCCATCCTTGTCGATGAAGTAGAGGAAGCGGTTGTCGCGTTCCACCGCGTTTTTCACCAGGATTTGGGAGTCGCCTTCTCCCGATTTCGGCTTCTGGCACACGTTGCCATCGCCATCAATGAAGTAAAGATACTTTTTGTAATCGCGCGGCAGGTCCAACTTCTTTACTTTTTCGGACATATGGACTCCCGCAAGTTTGGATTCCGTTCCAAGCTGCTCTGATGCCTGCTCTTGGCCGCGGGTTTTTCATGGCAGACGCAGCGATGCTTGTTGCGGAGCCAAAAGGAGGAAGATAAACCACGAAGGACACGAAGAGACACAAAGGGGAATGAATTGCCTTCGTGTGACTTCGTGCCCTCCGTGGTTATTGTTGCTTTTCTGATCTGAGGCTGGAACCGGACCGCTCATTTCCTCTTGCGTTTCAGCTTGCGTTTCACCGGTGGCGGTTCTTCACCCGGGGCCAGCACCCGGCGCACGATGGGGCCGTTCAGCTTGTACTTCTTCTCCATCGTCGTGCCGTCGTCGTTTTTGACGATCAAGGTGAAGGTGGGCAGCACGCCTTCACTGCCGAAATCGGCGCTCCCCGCGGTCACGGGAAACACCCCCACCAGCTTGCGCTCGCGATACGCCGTCTCGTAGCGGTGGCGCTTCACGTTCCAGGTGAAAATGCGGGCCTGGTCGAAGTCCCAGGGCAGCCCGTCTTTGTTCTGGGTCAGCAATACCAGGTACTGCGCAACTTTCTTGTCCCCATCCTCCACCCGGTTGAGGACGAAGTAGGCGACAATGCGCTGCCCTTCCGAATATTGCGCGACCTCCAGCGGAACATCCAGGTCGATCATGCGCGCGAGCACCCACCCGGTGTGCCCGGCCTGGTCGCGCACCAGCAGCCAATCTTCCATCGGGACCTGCGGTTCGTCTTCCTTGGCGGCTGCTTTCCTGGTCCCCGGTTTGGTCTCCCGCGGCAGCGCGGGATTGATCTTCGCCTGCGGCTTCTCGGCGGTCTCCCGCTTCAGCACTTCCACCTTGGCGCCGTCGGTCATCTGGTACAAATGCTCGGCGTCGCGCCCCGGGCTCAGGTGGATATTGACCGAGGCACGCGTGGTGCCGCGCGCCTGCGGCGGCAACTTCGCATTGGCCCGGGCGAGATTGGCGAAGCCGTCATACACCTCGGCATCCACCAGGTATCGTTCCTCGATCCAGCCCACCTCGCCGTGTTCGCTTTTCACTTTGAGGAAGCGGCGACTTTTTTCCAGCACTTCCACCCGCTCGCCGTTGTGCACCACGCCAGTCTTGTTGTAGAGGGCGGAAACGCGATCGCGCAGGTTGGCTTGCGGCACCGCAACATAAGCGGTCTCCGCCTGCTTCGCTCCTCCACGCTTGCACCCGGCGAGCACGATCAGCAGCATCACCAGAGCGACCACCATCAGCCATGCCGCGCGTTGCCTGCGGCGTGGTGGCGTGCTCCGGTCCGAATTTCTGTTCCTCAACATGGCCCAAATCCCAACCTGCGACTATACCCCAGGCTCAGCTTCACTTCTGTGACGCGCGACCGCGGGCGGCTTACGCCACGGGTTTCGCCGCCGAGCTCCGCCGGCTCCGGGCGACCGCCAACACCGCCAGCATCAACATGAGCGGCTCGATGGGGTGCCGGTAGCGCGCGTCGGGAAAGGTGATGTAATAGAGCGTCGGATAGACCAGCAGCGCCGGCGCGAAAAACCACGCCTCAACCCGGCCTCGTCGCAGCAGTCCGGCCAAACCGATGAACGCCAGCGTCGCCAGCGCCACGTCGGGCCACTGCGGCAGGATGTCGCGCCCGGTCATGTCTTCGGAAAAATCTTTCGGCACTCCGACCCAGAACAGCAGGAATCGCCGCGCACTCAGGTCCAGAAAGAATTCCGGCCGCCGGCGAATGAACGCGAGCGCCTCTTTCTTCCTCTCGGCGACGTAGCGCACCTCGCCCAAGCGTCGATATCGCGCCAGTTCGCTGTCGTTGAGCGGCGGGTCGGTCCACCCCATCCAGATGCCGCGCGCCTGCTCACCATTGCCCATACTCAGCTCAGCGCCGAAATTGTCGCGCACGAACAACCACTCTCCGAAGGTCCGCCGGTTGCGCAGCAGCCACGGGGCAATCGTTGCCACACTCACCAATATCGCCAGCAACGCACAAACCCACGGTGCTTGTGTGGCGCGGGTCTCGGACCCGCGCACCCGGGTCGAAGACCCGGGCCACACGCTCTCTCGCTTGCGCAACATCCCCCACAGCAGCGCGAACGGGGCCAGGGAGAGCAGCGAGGGGTTGGTGAGCGCGATCGCGCCCCACAGCAGACCCCACGCAAACCATGCTCGCCAGTCCGAATCCTGCAGCTTGAGCGTCAACAGCAGGGCGAGCATGAGCAGCAAGGTCGAGAACGAGGTCTCCCAGGCCCAGCGCACCGCCGTCCAGTAGAACACCGGCATCACGGCCCACAACCATGCCGACCACCGCGCCAGTCGCGTCCCCAGCGTGCGCCGCGCAATCAGGTAGATGGGGATGGCGGTAAGCGCGGCGCACAGGCTGTTGAAGGCCAGGATCGCCACCCCCGAGGCGTGCGAGTATGTCCCGAAGACGCGAAACACGCCGGCAAGAAGGTAGGGATAAATTGGCGCCAGCCATGCTGTGGGCCCGGTATTGCCGTGAAATGGCGAGGCGAATCCATGGCCTTCGGCGATGGAGCGCGCCACCCGCCCGATCTCATATCCGAAGTACCAGCCTTGTTTCTCCGGGTCGGCGATCGGCGCCGCGGGCGGAAACAGGTATGCCTTGGTGGCCAGCATGACGGCAAGCCGCACCGCCAACCCGGTCAATACGGCCCAAGGCAGATACGCGGGACGCGTGTCATCGGATCGCACCACGGATTGCACAACCGTGGGAGACGCGCCGGTTGCGGGCGCCATGCTGGTGGAAGACATGAGGTTGAAGTAGTCGAACGATTCTGACCGGAATCACCGCACGGTGCAAGTTGGAAGGAGAGAAAAAGTGGCCGGTGGCCGGCAGTAGTTACTAACCGGATTGTGAAACCATCGCAACCCAGATAGCGGCTGACTCCCAGCCCCTGGCCACTGTTATCAGGCGGCGCCTTTGGCGCTCGCTCGTTTTGGCAGGGTAGCATCGTCCTCCGCTACGGAGGAGGCGTGCGAAACCGCATCGGACATTGGAAGCGGTGCTTGGTTCGCGCTTCTGGGATGCAGACGCATCTTGCGGCGCAGCCGCCGCTCAGCGTCGTCCCAGCTATCGCGCGCCAATTCCATCCCCCGATAGGCCGCACCCCGGCCGTGCTCCTGTGCGTGGCGGAGCTTGTCAATCAGGCCCATACACTTTTCCCCTGTGGAACTGCTCGCAGCCCTCGTTTGGATGCGCGGCCCGCCTGTGGGGAAACTGCTGCCCGGCAGCTCCGGCGGGCCGCAGCTCTCATCATCCCCGTTGTGCAGGAGCCTGCAGAAGGGCTAAGCTGCCCCTTCCGCGATGCTGCCCTTCAAGATTGTCTATAGTGACGCTTATTACCTGCCGATCGGGGAGCATGTGTTCCCCGCCGCTAAGTACCGCATGGTCCACGATTTTCTGCTGAAGAGTGGGATCGCTGGACCCGGCGATTTCGTGGTTCCCGAGAAGGCCGACGACCGCGACGTCCTGCTGGTGCATGGCGCCGACTGGGTTTACAAGCTGCAGACCGGCACGCTCAGCGCCCGCGAGGAGTTGCAGATGGAAGTTCCTTACTCCGACGAACTGGTGGACGCTTTCTGGCTGGCGGCCGGCGGCTCCATCCTCGCCGGACGCTGCGCTCTGCGCGACGGGGTCGGCATCAACCTGGGCGGCGGCTTCCATCACGCCTTTCCCGACCACGGCGAGGGCTTCTGCATGGTGAACGACATCGCGGTCGCCATCCGCCGCTTGCAGAAGGACAAGCAGATCGAGCGCGCCATGGTGATTGATTGTGACGTTCACCAAGGCAACGGGACCGCCGTCATCTTCGGGCACAAGCGGGCCCTGGCGCAGGCTTTGCAGCCCCTGCCCTCGGTGGGCGCTCCCACGCTGCGCAAAACCGAGCACGGATCCATCCGCGAGATTTCGGTCGACGGCCAGGATGTCTTCACTATCTCGCTGCACCAGGAGAACAACTACCCCACCTGGAAACCGCCATCGTCCATTGACGTCAACCTGCCCGACGGCATCGACGACGAGCACTATCTCGGATGGCTGGACAACGCGGCCAGCTCCGCGTTGCGACAATTTGAGCCGCAGTTGATCAGCTTCGTCGCCGGCGCCGATCCCTACCGCGAAGATCAACTGGGCGGGCTGAACCTGACCATCGAAGGCCTCAAGAAGCGCGACGAGTTCGTCTTTCGCCTGGCCAAAGCGCGCGGCATCCCGGTCATGGTGACCTTGGCCGGTGGCTACGCCCAGGATGTGAACGACACCGTCACCATCCACGCCAACACGGTGGTGGCGGCAAAGGAAGTGTTCGCGGGATAAGGCGGTTCGGTGCTGCTAAGGAAGTGCGTTTCAGTTCGGAGGGTGGCCCAGCTATGCCTGAGGGTGGCCCACCTGTGCCTGGGTTTGGCCAATGCGGGCCTTGCTGGGGCTACGCCGCGGAAGTGTCGGCGCGGCGCCGGGTCATCTTGGTCAGGGTGCTGCACAGCGATGCGGTGAGCGCCTGGTGACGCCCGGCTGTCTGTACCAGCGATTCCATCAGCATCTGCGAGCGTCTTGAGGTCGAGCGGACATGCTCAATCAGAATACTGTAATCGCGCTTGGACTGGTCGGCCACGACTTCGGGCTTGACCACCTGCGGAATCGAAAGTAGTTCGGTCGAGCGCACCGGCGTTTGCCGCAACCAATTGTCCAGCTCTTGTGGAAAGGCCAGCACGGCGCTGCGGTCTTTCCCCTTGGGCCGGTGGACAGGCAGGCCCAGGTCACGTTCCCAGCGCTGCACGGTACGAACGCCGCGTCCTAGATAGTTCGCGATTTCCTTCCAGCTATTCAGAATGTGCACGTGACCTCCTCTCGGAATCAGTGTCATTCGCCGATTGACGATCTATTACTACTCAGACGCTGCTCAGGGTCCGCACGTTGCAGATCACACACGGAAAAACGGCACCACCGAACCGAACTTAAAGTGCATTGATTTTACCGCCGAGTTTGCCACGTGAAGCAATAAAAGTTTCTTACTGTCCGGAGCAGGGTTTCAATCTGGACCTGAGGATAAGGCCTGTCATGCTCATTGTTCGCCGCCTCTGGCGGGCGTATCCTTGCTCCACGTTTTGGGGTGAGAACATGCCGAATTCGAAGACCGCGCCGAAGCCGCCGAAGCCGGACAACCACAACGGGTGGATTCGCAAGTCGGAGCTGGACGCCTGGCTCGACCGCTATCTGCCGGTACCCACGCAGGTTATCTCCAACGAGGAGTACACGCCGATTCCTCAAACCCCGGAGCAACGGCGGCTGGAACTCGAAATCCTCTCCCGCGCCGAGCGCCAGGCCAGGCAACTGGGCATGGACCGCCGCAAATTCCTCAAGAGCTCGTGCGGCATGGCCCTGGCCTTCGCCGCCATGAACACCGTCTTCGGGCGGATGTTCACCGTGGAGGCGGAAGAGTTGTTCGACCCCGCCGCCGTGGACGAGAAAAAACTCAAGGCTTTCATCTTCGACGTGCAGACCCACCACGTCGCCATGCCGGAGCAGGCGCCGCACGCCGACCAGCAGTTCCTGGACGCCGTGGTTGGCATGCGCAACATGGCCTCGAAAATCAATCCCGCGCTCAAGGACCGCAAGGCCGCAATCGAGGATGCCTATCTCGAAAACTACATCAAGGAAGTGTTCCTCGACAGCGAGACCGACGTGGTGGCGCTGAGCGCGTTGCCGGGCTCATCGGAAGAAACCGACGTGCTCACCCCGGAGGTCATCTTCAAGAGCAAGAGCTGGATCAACCAGCTCACCAGCTCGCCCCGCGTCATCAGCCACGGCTATTTCTCGCCCGACCTGGGGCCGGAAAATCTCGACATGATGGACGCGCAGCTCTCTAAGCTGAAGATCAATGCCTGGAAGGGCTACACCGGCGTCGCCCGGGCCAAGGGCAAGCAAGGCTGGAAGCTGGACGATGAGAAAACGGCCTACCCGGCGCTGGAACGGGCGCAGAAGCAGAAAGTAAAAAATATCTGCATCCACAAGGGCTTGCCCTTCCCCGGCGATCCCGCCTGGTGGAGCCCGATGGATGTCCCCAAGGCAGCCCAGGATTTTCCTAACCTGAACTTCCTTGTTTATCACTCCGGCTTCCGCGGACCACAGGATGCGATGGCCGCGGCAAAGGACGGATTCCACAAGACCACCTACATCCCCTGGACCTCGGACCTGTGCGCCTGGAAGAAGAAGAATCCCGAGGTCAAGAACATCTTCATGGAGATGGGCAGCACCTTCGCGCTCATGGTCTCCACCAGCCCGCTGCTGGCGGCCTACGTCATGGGCATGATCATCGACGCCTTCGGCGTAGACCATGTCCTGTGGGGCACGGATTCTATCTGGTGGGGATCGCCGCAGTGGCAGATCGAAGCCTTCCGCCGCCTGGAAATGCCGCCGGACCTGCAGAAGCGCTTTGGCTACCAGCCGCTCACGCCGGAGGTGAAGCGCCAGATCTTCGGCTTGAACGCGGCGCGCGTCTACGGAATCGATCCCAAGGAGAAAATCAATCCCATGCCGGCGGACTACCTGCAGCGGCTGCGCAAGATGTACAAGGCATCGGGCATGGCTGAGCCCAGCAACACGCAATATGGCTGGGTGCGGGCGGAAACAGTGGTCGGTGGCTAGTGGTCAGTGGCGAGTTGAAAATCGAACAGCATTGCTGATTGTCGATTGCAGATTGTCGATTGAGACGGGCCTAACGCGAAGTGCGCGGACGAGACTTAATCGTAATCTTCACGCCGGATCGGTACCGTGCGGCGTGCTTGCCGCGCACACCTTTGCTGAAGTCGTACTCGGGCTGCATCGAATCGACTGACGAGCGCTTGCTTGACTTCTGTTTCTTCACGGATCAATTTTAGCAAAGAGCTAAAAGCTAACAGCTAAGAGCTTGATAGAATCATATGATCAGCCATGTTTGAGAACCTCACCGACAAACTCCAGCGTGCCTTCAAGAACCTGCGCGGCCAGGGCAAGCTCACCGAAGAAAACATCCAGGAGGCGCTGCGCGAAATCCGCCTGGCGCTGCTGGAAGCCGACGTCAACTTCAAAGTGGTCAAGGAACTGATTGACCACATCCAGGCCAAGGCGGTCGGCCAGGAAGTGATGACCGCGCTCTCCCCCGCCGAACAGGTCATCAAGATCGTGCGCGACGAACTGGTCGAACTCCTCGGCCACGATACCGCCAAGGTGAAGCTGGCCTCCCAGCCGCCCAGCGTCATCCTGATGGCCGGCCTGCAAGGCTCGGGCAAAACCACCACCTCGGGCAAGCTGGCGAACTGGCTGAAGAAAGGCGGGCACCGGCCGCTGCTGGTTTCGGTGGACGTCTATCGCCCGGCGGCGCGCGAGCAGTTGAAAGTGGTCGCCAAGCAGGTGGGCGCGAACCTTTATGAGGGCCAGGTCGAGGAGGCAAACACCACTACCGTCGAACGTCTCGCCAAGGAAGCCCGGCGCGAGGCCGTGGTCACCGGCAGCGACGTGCTCATCGTCGACACCGCCGGCCGCCTGCACATCGACGAGCAGCTCATGGAGGAAATGCAGTCGCTGAAACAGCTGCTCAACCCGCAGGAAATCCTGTTCGTCGCCGACGCCATGACCGGCCAGGACGCGGTCAACAGTGCCGACGAGTTCCACAAGAAGCTCACCCTTACCGGCGTGGTGCTCACCAAGATGGACGGCGATGCCCGCGGCGGCGCGGCGCTTTCCATCCGCAAAGTCACCGGCCAGCCCATCAAGTTCATCGGCATCGGCGAAAAGTACGACGCGCTGGAGCCGTTTCATCCCGACCGCATCGTGGGACGCATTCTCGGCATGGGCGACATCCTCTCGCTGATCGAAAAAGCCGAGCAGACCATGGACCGCAAGAAGGCCGAGGACTTCACCAAGCGAGCCCTGGCCGGCGACGGCTTCTCGCTGGAGGATTTCCGCGACCAGTTGCGCCAGGTAAAGAAGATGGGCTCCATCCAGAGCATCATGAAGATGCTGCCCAGCGTGGGTCCGTTCGCCAACATGCAGAAGGCGGTCGACAATGTGGACGAAAGCCAGATCACCCGCGTCGAGGCGATCATCAACTCCATGACGCCCCATGAGCGCGACCACCACGACGTCATCAACGGCAGCCGCCGCAAGCGCATCGCCCGCGGCAGCGGCACCACCGTGCAGGAGGTCAACCAGCTTCTCCGCCAGTACGCCCAGATGCGCAAAATGTTCAAGGACATGGGCAAGGCCAGCTTCTCGCGCAAGCTGGCGGGCATGAAATTCCCGGGAATGTGAGGCAGTTTCAAGTTTCAGTTTCGAGTTTCAAGGCAGGGAGCAATTCGATTCTGGAAACTGAAACTCGAAACTGAGACTGTTTTATGAAGTGGCGCGGCCTCGAAGAGGCGCAATCCGGGCTCGGTCACGCGACCTTGAAAGCGGCGCTGGAAGAGCGGCGCGC
Organism: Terriglobia bacterium; assembly: GCA_963797035.1. GTDB lineage: Bacteria > Acidobacteriota > Terriglobia > Terriglobales > Acidobacteriaceae > JAIQGF01. The sequence goes on along the minus strand of CAWCOC010000009.1, from coordinate 109,838 downwards.
GTTGATGGAGAAGTACGTCCCTGCCGATTCCCTCGCCATCAGTCGTCGCGCCGTCGAGGAGCTGCGCGCATCCGGCATGCTCGACCGAATCCTGCCCGTCGGCGCCGCCGCACCCTGGTTCGAACTGCCCGACCAGGATGGAAAATCCGTCAACTCGGCGGCGCTGCTCGCGTCCGGGCCGCTGGTCGTTCTCTTCCTGCGCGGGCGCTGGTGTCCATTTTGTGTCGCTACCGTCGAAGCCTGGAACGAAGTCTTGCCTCAGGTGCGCGCGGCCGGAGCGGCGCTGGTCGGCGTCTCGCCGCAGACGGTGCATCAGTCCTACCTCATGCACAACCAGCACAAGCTCGGCTTTCCGCTGTTGAGCGATGCCGGCGACCAGGTGGCGCGGCAGTTCGGCCTGGTCTACCGGGTCCCCGCCTATCAGCAGGAGATGTACGCGCGCAGCTTCGTCAACCTGCCGTTCATCAACGGCGAGCCCAGTTGGGAGCTGCCGCTGCCGGCTGTTTACGTCATCGCGCAGGCCGGAACGGTGCTCCACCGCCATGCCGATCCCGATTACACCCTCAGGGCGGAGCCGCGGGAAGTGGTGGCGCGCCATTTGTGATTGCCAATCCCCGCAGGTTCCGCAATAATAAGGGTTTGCCTTAGCTCCTCGGACATCCGCAGGAAACCCAGAACCAGCAGGAAAGGAAGTTGCTCTGTGTTAATGATTCGACTGGCGCGCGTGGGCGCGCGCAAACAACCGCACTACCGCGTGGTGGTGATCGAAAAAGAGCGGGCGCGCAACGGGCGCTCGGTGGAAGTGGTAGGCACTTACAACCCAAGGACGACTCCGGCCAGCGTCAATTTGAAGAAAGACCGGGTTGATTACTGGGTCAGCAAAGGCGCCCAGATGTCGCAAACCGTGGCGCGCCTGGTTTCCAAGTACACCCCAGCTAGCGCCGAACCGGCAGCGTAGGTTGCAGCCGGATAGCTGACGACTGAATCCCATGGCCAGCGAGCCCACAGGACCGCGTCCTCCACAGCCCGAAGTCGACTTGCGCGCGCTGATCGAGCAGATCGCCAAGTCGATTGTCGATGCTCCGGACGAAGTGTCGGTGGAGGAAGTCGACGAAGGCGATGCCACGGTGCTCGAACTGCGCGTCGCTGAAGGCGATGTCGGCAAGGTCATCGGCAAGCAGGGCCGCACGGCGCGCGCCTTTCGCACTCTCCTGGGCGCCGCCGGCATGAAGCTGGACCGCCGCTTCGAATTGGAGATCCTGGAATAGCCGACGAGTTCATCACCATCGCCCGGGTGGTCAAGGCGCAGGGGCGCCACGGCGAAGTCGCGGCCGATATCCTCACCGATTTTCCCGAACGCTTCGCGGAGCGCAGGCAGGTATTCGCGCTGGAAGAAAGTGGCGCGCGCCGCCCATTGCGCCTGCAGGACTTCTGGCCACACAAAGAACGGATGGTGCTGAAGTTCGCGGGTGTGGATTCCATCACTGATGCCGAGGCGCTCATCGGCTGCGAGATACAGATACCACGCGAACAGCGGGCCGCGCTGGAAGCAGGGTCGGCGTACGTGGGTGACCTGTCCGGGTGCACGGTTATAACTGGCGGAAAGGCGATCGGGACTGTCGCCGACGTGCAGTTCGGAGCCGGCGAGGCCCCGCTCCTGGTGGTGCGGGAAGGCGCGCGCGAATTCCTCATCCCGCTCGCGCAGGCATATCTGCGGCGCATTGACACCGCTCAGAAGCTGATCGAAATGGAACTGCCCGCGGGCATGTTGGAGCTGGACGCGCCGTTGTCGAAGGAAGAAAAAGAATTGCAGCAGAAAAAGAATAATTAGCTTTTAGCTTTTAGCTTTTAGCTTGCTTTTATAGCTCTTAGCTCTTAGCTTTTTGCTTTTAGCTTTTTGCTGTCAGCTAATGCCAGATTCCTCGTTGCAATCACCGGGCTCTGAGTTTTGTAGCTAAAAGCTAAGAGCTAATAGCTAAGAGCTGTTCCATGAAATTTGATCTGATCACCATCTTTCCCGACTTTTTTCGCGGGCCGCTCGATTATGGCATCGTGCGGCGGGCCCGCGAGTCCGGGCTGGTGGAGATCACGGTGCACGACCTGCGCACCTTCACCAAAGACAAGCACCGCACCGTCGACGACCGTCCCTTCGGCGGCGGCGAGGGCATGGTGCTGAAGCCGGAGCCGATCTTCGACTGCCTGGAGTTCCTGCGGGTAACGCCGCGAGCCGAGCGCGTAGGGGCAGCCGCCCCCGGCTGCCGGCCCGCCCGCGAATCCGTGATTCTTCTTTCTCCTCAGGGCGAGCTGTTCAATCAGCGTGTGGCCGCCGAGATGTCGCAGTTGGATCGGGTCTTCCTCATCTGCGGACGTTACGAGGGCGTGGACGAACGGGTCAGCGAGTTCCTCGCCGATCGTGAAATCTCGGTCGGCGATTTCATCCTCAGCGGCGGCGAACTTCCGGCCGCGATCATTGTAGATGCACTCACCCGCCTGCTGCCCGGGGCGTTGGGTAACGAGGCTTCGGCGCGCACCGAATCATTCGGCGCCGGTGAGGTCAATCTTCGCCTTCCTGTGGACGCCGAGGGCAAGCGCATTCCCGATTCCACCATCAGCGCCGGCGGCCTGCTTGACTACCCGCACTACACCCGGCCCGCCGAGTTCCGCGGCATGACCGTTCCCGAGCCGCTCGCCTCCGGCGACCACTTGGCCATCCGACGCTGGCGACGCCGAAAGGCCCTGGAAAAGACCCTGCGTAACCGGCCGGAGCTGCTGGAGACGGCGGAGTTGAGCGAGGAAGATCGGGAAATTCTGGAGGAGCTCAAGGCGCAAGGCTCAAGGCACTAGGCGCAAGGCGGCTTGGAACACAGATTTTGTCGCTATTGCCTTGCGCCTTTGGCATTAAGCCTTGAGCCTAGCGCCTTAAGCCTTGTGCCTGTTATATTTAAAGTTCGACTTACGAAGGAAAATTGTCATGTCTACCTCACCGATCATTCAGAAGCTGCTTGCCAAGACGCGCCGCACCGACCTACCCGCCTTCGATCCGGGCGACACGGTGCGCGTGCACGTGAAAATCAAGGAAGGCGACAAGGAGCGCTTGCAGGCATTTGAAGGCATCGTCATCGCCCGCAGCCGCGGCGCCCAGCCCAGCTTCACCGTTCGCAAGATCAGCTTTGGTCACGGTGTGGAGCGCATCTTCCCGGTTCATTCCAAGGTGATCGATAAGATCGAAGTCCTACGCTCCGCCCGCGTGCGCCGCGCCAAGCTCTACTTCCTCCGCGCCCGCCGCGGCAAGGCTGCCCGCCTGCGCGAAGCGGAATAATTTTCGCCGCAGATTGCACTGATCTACACCGATGATTCCTATAGAATCTGTGTAGATCTGTGTTCATCTGTGGCGGTATTGTTCTTTGCCCCGTGTGCTCAAACCCCTGGAAGAGATTTCGCCTTCGGCGGCGAAGATGCGCCTGCTCAAGCGCCTGAAGTGCACCCTGAAATTTGAAAAGAAAGCATGGATCAGCGGCGCCACCCTGGTCGCCGGAGTAGACGAGGTGGGGCGCGGCGCCTTCTTCGGCCCCGTCGTCGCCGGCGCCGTCATTCTGGATCCCAACTACCGCATTCGCGGCCTGCGCGATTCCAAGCTCCTGCCCGCTCCTCGCCGCGAGGTGCTGGCGGAGCGCATCAAGCAACATTGCGTTGCCTGGGCGGTGGCCGCCGTGGACGCGGCGCGCATCGACCAGATCAACATCTATCACGCCTCGCTGCTTGCCATGGCGGAGGCGATTGCCCAACTGCAGCCGCAGCCCGACCACCTGCTGCTCGATGCCGTGCGCCTGCAATGCGAGTGCCCCCAAACCAAGATCATCCACGGCGACGCGCTCTCCGCCTCCATCGCCGCCGCCTCCATCGTCGCCAAGGTCTACCGCGACGAACTGGTCAGCCGCTGGGCGCCGGTGTTTCCCGCCTACGACCTCGCCTCCAACAAGGGCTACCGCAGCCCCAAGCACATTGCCAGCTTGCGGAAGTTTGGCCCGTCGCCGCTTCATCGGCAGTCCTTCGCGCCGGTGTGGATGTCGCAACATCCCCAGGAAGTGCTGGAATTCATGCTGTCGGAAGAGGGGGAGGACGCCTTAGTGAAAGCTGAGAGCTGACAGCCGAAAACGATCAACTGTGAGCTGAGTCCGCGGGCGAGGGCGCCCGCGGGAGCGCAGGTTTCGTAAGCTGCGGACTGATGCCCCGGCGAGCGCGCCGGGGCCTACCAATCTTAGCTATCAGCCTTCATCTATCAGCTAAAGGGAGTCTCGCTATTCCAGATCCAGATGAAACTTGCACAGCCGCTCTCCGCTCGGGGTCAACACTTCGAGCACCATGCGGTCCGCAATTGAAACTGCCGGCAGGGCGAACGACATGTGATAAATCCGCTCCTCGTACGGAATGTCGGAGGGAACGCCGATAAGTTCAACCGATGCCGGTTCCACGACTGTCTTTCGCAAGCCGTGGAAAATCTTTACCCGAAAGCGCAATTTCAGCAGGTAGTCGTTCTCCGCGAACTCGGTGCGCAGAGGAAAGGGATCGGCGCCATCGAGATGAGTTCGCGTTCCAACGCTGACACGGAAATCGATGTCTCTCGGGTAATAGCGCACCGGCTGACCGCCGGCATCGAGCAGCCGCCAGCGTCTACCGGCAGGCTGTCGACGCCAGCCTGCAAAACTCGGGCTTCCGGCCGACGCCATCACCGTGAGTACCCGTTTCCAGGGTTGCACCTGGAAGGTCTCGTTCCCCAGCGGAATCAGCGCGCGGTAAACAAAGCTCCCCGCTTCAGCCTGCAGGCCCGGTCCGGATGCCTGCAGCGCGCCGCCGGACAGGACCAGCGTCATCGCCAACGCCATTATTGCGAGAGCAATCTTGTTGCGCGACATGAGAATTCTTGCGGCTTGCGGGCGCCCACGAACCGCCGAGCCGCCGCCGTCTTGTAAGATGCGGAACGTAGCTCCCGCGGGTTGCGCCAATGTGCGTTCCGTCGCGGGCGGGGGATTTCCGGTCCATGCTCCGACTCTTGTGCATTACGGCCCATCCCGACGACGAGGCCGGAGGCTTCGGCGGGTCCTTGCAGCTCTATGGCAAGCGCGGCGTGGAGACCTTCGTCGTCTGCCTGACCCCGGGCCAGGCGGCAACCCATCGCGGCGGTGCCCGATCGGTGGAGGAGCTGAGCGCGCAACGGCGGCGGGAATTCGCGGCTTCGTGCCAGGTCCTGAAGATCACACGCGGCGAGGTGCTCGACTATCCCGACGCCGCCTTGGACCGCGCCGATTTCTATCGGGTGGTCGCGGACCTGGTGCGGCGCGTCCGCACCATCCGCCCCCAGGTCATCGTCACCTTCGGTCCGGAAGGCGCCGTCACCGCGCATCCCGACCACTCCATGGCGTCCATCTTCGCCACCATGGCCTTTCACTGGGCCGGCCGCGCCAACCGCTTCGTCGAGCAACTCACCGCCGGACTCACCCCGCACGTGGCGCAGAAGCTTTACTACGCCGCGGCGCTGTTCACCATGCCTGGACGCCAGCCGATCGCGCCCCCTCCGGTCACCACCACCATTGAAATCGGCGCCTACCTGGAAACCAAGATTGCCGCCTTCAAGGCGCACACCAGCCAGCAACCGCTGTTCTCCATGTTTGAAAGCCACGTGCGTCAGCGGGGGCCGAAGGAGCTGTTCCACCTGGCCGCGCGCTCTACGCCCAGCACCTTGAAGCCAGAGACCGACTTGTTCGAAGGAGTAGAAGATTCGTGAACTTTCGAAGGAAGGAGCTGTCATTCCGAGCGCAGCGAGGAATCTGCTGTCATCACCATCATTTCTGCCGGCGTTTATAACCTTCCCTCACCGTGACGAATCGCTAATCGCTAATTGCTAATTCACTGTTTCCTCGCCTTGATCATGTCCCCCAAGTAATCCGGCTTGGACTTGTCCTGCACCAGGTGCGGATAACGATCGCCGTCGTGGTAGTCCACGGCATACGTCTTGTAATATTCCGCGTTCTCCACCAGCAGCTGGATCGGCGCCTTATTGTTCTTCGCCGCCTTCACCGCGTCGTGCAGCACGTCGGCCGAATACTTACGCCCGTTCACCGCCACGACCGTCATCCCCGGCATGATGCCCGCCTTGTAGGCCGGCATGAAGAAGATGGAATCGCCCACGCGGCCGGTCCGGCCGAGCAGCAGCCCGAGAGAAAACCGGAAGTCGCCGACCCGCTCGATGTTGTCGCGCGTGCGCTGCAGGTCACTCGGCGTATCGGTGTACACCAGCATCCAGCCGGCGGCCTCCAGGCCCGCCAGCGGCGGGTTGGAGCCGACATAGTTCACGCGGTCCAGCAGGAACTTGTGCCAGTCGTTCGGCGCCACCCGGTTAAGCGTGGCCACCACGTCATCCAGCGTGTAGGGCTTCGCGTGCGGCGCGACATTCACCGGATTATCCGGCGGACCGTAAAACAGCTTGGCGAAATCGTCCATCGATTTCTGGTTATTGGTCAAACGCCGAATGGTTGCGTCCACGTCCATCCAGATAAGCGCGCCTTCGTCGTAGAAATCCACGCCCCGCCGCCAGCTCGACCACTGCAGCGGCGAGTCATATAGCACCTGCGCCGCCACCGCCGTGTCCTGCAGCGGACGCCATTGCCGCCCGGGACGGTGGGCCAGCTCCGCCGCCAGCAGCGCCAGGTTGTCGCGGAAATCGTCCGCCGACCAGATGCCGCTGCGCGCCGCCAGCAATTTGCCGAAGTACTGCGTCAGGCCCTCGTATACCCACAGCAGCTCGCCTTTCATCGGCTGCTCGAAATCGGGCGTGCTAAGCCCCGCCGGACGCCGGTACTTCCCGTTCCACGAGTGGGTGTACTCATGCGGCAACAGGTCGCCGAAAGCGACCCGGCGCAGGTTGTCGTCAATCAGCGCGCGCTCCGCCGTCCGGCTGTCGTTGGACTCGTGGTGCTCCAGCCCGAAGTGCGCGACGTGGTCGCTGAGCGACAGCAGGAAGTGATAATCGCGATAGTGCCTCGCCCCGAACAGCACGCCCGCCTCCGCCACCAGGTTGCGCAGGTGTTCCTGCACCGTCGCGCTCATGTCGATCGCGGCCGCGCTGTCGGCCGCAACATCCAACTCCGCCGGACGCGCTTCGCCGGCGGGCGACAACGGCACGGCGTGGAAAAACTCCCCAGCGATGACCGGTGAATCCACCAGTGTGGTCAGCGTGGCCGGCTGAAACGTGATGCTATCGCTTTGCGTCTCCGCCTGCGGCAGCGCGGTCCCGAATTTCCATCCCACCGGCAATTTCAGCGATGCCTGGTAAGTGAGCTGGTCGCTGCTGAAACCGGAGGGATAGAGCAGGAGCTGGTTCCAGCTGATGACCGTCAGCTTGTCGGTGGCGCTCGCTCCACCGGAGAATCCGCTCTCGCCGGAAGCCGGCGAGGTGTAATCCATTTCGACTTCCAGTTCGCTCACGGCCGCCGGCACGATCACATGGTAGGTGAACATGTCGATCTCGTTGCGCCGCCACGGGATCGTCTGGCCGCCGGCGCTGAACTTCACGCCCACGTTGTCCTGGATCGGCCCGGTCGGCCCATGCTCACCCGGAATCCACTTCGGATACAGCAGCGTCAGCGGCCCCGGCGAGACCGGGATGGTCAGCCGCGCATGAAATATTTTCTGCGCCGCCTGGCTGGCGTCTACCGCCAGCATGATGGGGCCCTTTGCCGGCGCGGGTTTCTTCGACCGCGCTTCGGCCACCGGCACAATGATGGATGTCAGGACAAGAAAGAGTACGGCAAGGCGAGCCCGAGGTGCGAACATTTGCTCTCCTGGTCGGAAGAGTTTCCTCGATTGCAGTTTTGCGAGTGCGTTCCCACAGGCACACCCCACGCTGGTGGCCGAAGCGCGATGGTATCATGTCGCCCGTGAGCGCCCGAACCCGAGGCCGGTTCATCACCTTCGAGGGACTCGACGGCTGCGGCAAGAGCACGCAGTTGAAAAATTTGGCCGCGGTCCTGCGCCAGGAAGGCATCGAGGTGGTGGTCACGCGCGAACCGGGCGGCACTGCCATCGGCGAGCGCATCCGCGGTATCGTGCTCGATTCCGCAACCGCCGGGCTGGTTCCCGAGGCCGAGCTTGCGCTGCTGTTTGCTTCCCGCGCCCAGCAGGTGCGGGAAATCATTCTTCCCGCGCTCGATGCCGGAAGGTGGGTGCTCTGCGACCGCTTCACCGACTCATCGGAAGCCTACCAGGGAGGAGGACGCGAACTCGGTTCCGACGCCGTGCTCACCCTGCATCGGGTCCTGTGCGGCAATCTTCAGCCCGATCTCACTGTGCTGATGGATTCCGACGTCGCCGCCAGCGTGGCGCGCGCCCGCCGCCGCAACCTCTCACGCGTGGCCACCGCCCAGGGCGGCGAGGCCGACGAGAACCGCTTCGAGCAGGAGAACCAGGCCTTCTTCACCCGCGTGCACCAGGCCTATCTCGCTATCGCCCGACGCGAGCCGCAGCGCGTCCTCATGCTCGACGCCCGCCGCCCTTCCGACGTTGTACATCGCGACATCGTCGAAGCCGTCCGGCAGCGGTTTCTCGGCGCCGCCAAGACCGCCTGAGCTACCCAGCAACCTTGGGTCGTCCCCCGAGCCGCCCGTTCGCCCGCGATGCCGAGATTTTCGACCTGCTCCTGGACTTTCCGCCCGCTGCACCCAGTCGCGACGCCATCCAGCGCTTGGAACCGAACAGCCCCTCGATGAGCGCAGGAAGGTACAGGTCGGCATCGAGTTTAGGAAAATGAATGCCAAACCCTGACGGGGTGATTTCGATGGCGTCCAATTGCGCAGCTCGCGCGCCTTCCAATCCCTGGGCGCGCCCAGGAGGAAACGCCAACTCCACTCCCGAATCCAGGCGGATGATCACGCGATCGAGGCGGCGGTCGTAATGCGCATCAACCGCCATCGGGAACCGCGCGCGCCGGTTCTTTCCTCTTTGGTTCGCCAGTCCGAAATTGTCACGCCGCGCCATGAATTCTCTCCCATTCACCGCATAGATGCCGCAGTTGATGCCGTAACACTCCGGTGATGCGGCTGATGTCCGGCCGCGAAAACCCGTAATTCTCCCGCACTATGATCGGTCCGGCAGGACAGTTCAGTTTGAATGCCGCTTCATGCCCGCCTCCGATGACGTGCACGTGTGCCGGGCGATGATCGTTTGGATAGATCACCACTCGCAATCTGCCGAACCGCAGTACCGTCGGCATGCTTGAATCTTACCATAGATCCTAAGCGCTTGGGTTATTTTGATCCAGCTTTTTTGACATTCCATACTTTCCCTGTCTTCGTGTCTCCGTGGTTAAATGGATTCATGGGTTTCGACCAGTTCCACGGCAATCGCGAGGTGGTTGACCGCCTGCGTGGCATGCTGGGGCGCGACCGCTTTCCCCACGCCGTCATACTGGCCGGTCCCCACGGTTCCGGAAAATACACGCTGGCGCAAATGCTGGCCAAGGCGATGAACTGCCTGTCGCCGCCGCCCGGCGCGCTCCCGGATTTCTGCGGACGCTGCACCAATTGCGTGCGCATCGCCGAAACCGACGACCTGGAAGCCCGCTGCGCCGCCGCCGTCGAAGCCCGCGACGGCCTGCGCGAGACCGACAAGAAGGAAACACGCATTTTTGTCCAGGCCCACCCCGACGTACTCATCGTGCCGCCTGATCCGCCGCAGATGATGATCAAGGTCGACCAGGTCCGCCACGTCATCCAGACCATTTACTTTCTGCCCGGCGAAGGGCGCCGCCGCGTCTACATCTTCACCAGCTCCGCCTTCATGAAGGAGGCCGCCAACTCGCTGCTCAAAGTCCTGGAAGAGCCGCCCGAATTCGCCACCCTGTTCCTGTTGACGGAAAATCCCGGGCAATTGCTGCCCACCATCCGCTCGCGCTGCGTCAGCTTTCAGCTGGCCGCGCTTGCCGCCGATGAAATCGAGCGCGACCTGGCGCGCCTGCATCCCGAGTGGAAGCCGGCGCAGCGGGCCCTGGTCGCCCGCCTCTCGGAGGGCGCCGTAGGCCGTGCCCGCGCCTTCGATCTCCCCGCCTACACCGCCGCCCGCCAGGACGGGCTATTGCTGCTCCGCACCGCTATCCAGGCCGACGACCACACCGCGCTGTTCCGGGCCACCGAGACCTACCGCGCCGGCGCCGAGGGCCGCGAAAAAACCGACCACCTTCTCCGCACTTTGTACTCTCTGCTGGAAGACCTCATGTACCTGAAGTCGGGTACGCCGGAGCTGGCGCGCAACACCGACATCGCCTCCGAGCTGAAGCGGCTGGCGGCAGCGCTCGATTTCCCCTGGATCGCCGCCGCGGCCCAGCGCATCGGCGAAGTCGAAAGCGGAATGCGCCGTAACCTGCTGCGTTCCCTCTCGCTCGACGCCATGGTTGCCGCCCTGGAGAAGTAGCCTCGGGATTGTCATCAACCGCGCCCTGTGATACGTTATCCGCAAGTCCACACCTGTCATAACCGCATCGCGCACGCGTCACTGCAATCATTCGGTGTGTGGCGTTCCGCCGGGAAGCCGCGTCGGAGAATCCGGCCCGGGCAGCTTGTCCTGCTTCGGCCGCATGGGGAGCCGCCAGTCAATATGAAGGACATCGATTCTGCCGCTGTCGGAAGGGCGCCGGAACCGGCTGAGGGATTCGCCAACCGCAAGCTGATCCGTCCTACTCTCAACCGCAACGAAGTCCGCTCTGACGGCGACCGCCGCGAGCGCCCGGAACGCGCCGCCGCCGGCAAGAAAACTCCTCCCGCGGAACAGACCCACGCTGAGAATTTCTATTATCAGAAGCAGATGCAGGCCAAAACTCCCATGGTCATCGTCCTGCAGGACGGCGATTCCATGCAGGGCGTTATCGAGTGGTACGACCGGAGCTGCATCAAGATCAACCGAACCGGGCAGCCCAACGTCCTCATCTACAAGGCCGCCATCAAGTACATGTTCAAGGCCAGCGAAGAACGGCGGTAATCCAAGAACCTGACATTTCTCTTACCATTGGTAGGCCCCGGCGCCCTCGCCGGGGCTGCCTTCAAACCTGACAAAATCATTGTGGCGCGGGCGCCCTCGCCGCGACGTCAGCGATACAAGCGGCCTCAACTCCCGAAGCTTCTTGGATTATTGGCATCCCGAAGCGCAGTAATCTTGTCGTCCCGAGCGCAGCGAGGGTCCAGGGTTTCCTTGGTTGTTCGTCGAGAAACTCCAGCTCTGCAGCACCGCTGCCACTCGCCACACCCAAAGGGACCCAAGTGCTTACCTGTCGAGGCGAGCGAAGCAGTCTATTCTGTAGCTTCCGAGCGAGGACAAGCACATGCAACACTCTCGTACTCTGTCCCACCTGCGCGTACGCGGGTTCATGAAGCGCGCCTACGGCCTCATGGTGGTGCTCGTGATTGTCGCTTCCATTTGCGCCGCCCAGGGCAAGCCGAGTCGCACTCCTGCCGAGCAGTGGCAACAGGAACTGAACAAGTACCCAGGACTGATCGAGGAGTTCGGCCGAGTGCTCGAGAAGGTCCAGCAGGTACAGCTCCCTCCAGCGCGCAACCAGAGCCGGCTGTTGCCGCTACTCCCGGCCAAGACCATCTCCTACATGGCGTTTTCCAACTATGGCGATGCCGTGCACCAGGCGATGATGATCTTCCAGCAGCAGCTGCGGGAGAGCGCCGTACTGCGAGAGTGGTGGCAGCAGGCGGAGCCGGCTGCGTCCGGACGCAAGCTGATGGATACGCTGGACAAGGCTTACAAACTCTCGCAATACCTGGGCGACGAGATCGTGGTTTCGGCCAAGATCGACCGGCAAGAACCCGGTGTGCTGCTGCTGGCGGAGGTCCGCAAGCCCGGATTGAAGGACTACCTGCGGCAGATGGTGAACGAGTTGTCCGGAAAGTCCAAGCCCGGGTTGCGAATCCTGGACCTGCAGGAGCTCGCCACAGTCGAGGCGCCGCGCACAACCCAGGAGCTGATCATCCTGGTGCGTCCGGATTTTGTGGTGGCATCGTTCGATCTGGGGACCCTGCGCAGTTTTAGCGCCAGTCTGGATCGCACGACCCAGGAGTTCGCCTCGACGCCGTTCGCGCAGCGCCTGGCACACAGCTATGAAGGTGGCGCGACGCTGGTCGCGGGCGCAGATTTACAGAACATCCTGAAGCATGCTCCGCCTGAGGCAGCGCAAAACAGCTCGTTCCAGCAGTCCGGCTTTGCCGACCTGAAGTACCTGGTTTGGGAGCACAAGACGGTGGACGGCCAGTCGGTGAGCCAGACAGAGCTCAGCTTTCTCAGGCCGCGTCGCGGGATGGCCTCGTGGCTGGCCCCGGCACAGCCGCTCGGCAGCCTGGAGTTCGTCTCCCCCCGGGCAATCCTGGTCAGTTCCCTGGTCCTGAACAATCCACCGCAGATTTTCGACGACATACGAAGGCTGGCCGTTGCGGCCAATCCCAATGCATTTGCGACCGTCACCCAAATGGAGCGGCAGTTGAATTTAAGCCTCAAAGACGACCTGCTGCGGATGTTGGGAGGAGAGATCACGCTGGAGATTGACCGCGTCACACCACCCGAACTGGTTTGGAAGGCGATCCTTCGGGCGAATGACCCCGTACGCCTGCAACAGACGTTGCATCACCTTCTTACGGTCTGGCACATGGCAGTCGAGGAATCGCATCTGGACGGAATGCCATACTCGGTGATCCGAATTCCCTCGCCGAGGATGACGATGGAAATTGCGTTTTCATTCGTGGATGGCTACCTGGTGATCGCGTCCAAACCGGAAATGCTGGCCCAGGCCGTGCAACTGCACCGGAACGGCAAGTCCTTGGGCAAGTCGACAAAGTTCCTGGCAGCCCTGCCGCCCGGCCACGATGTGACCATGTCCGCGATGCTGTACCAGGACCCGATTGCCATGACCGCACTGCGGCTCCAGGCGTTGATGCCGGCGCTTGCCGGGTCGCTGGCGCAAGCGGCAGGAGAAGGGCCTCCGGCGGTGGTTTGCGCTTATGGCGAGGAGAGCACGATTCGAAGCGCCAGTACGAGTGCCGCGGTCGATGCCGGCGCCATCCTGGTGGTAGCAGCTATTGCAATCCCCAACCTGCTGCGCTCGCGCATCGCTGCCAATGAGGCATCGGCGGTTGGAACGTTACGAGCCGTGAATTCCGCCCAGCTTGTCTATTCGAGCACTTACCCCGACCGAGGCTTCGCGAACGAGTTGGCCACGCTAGGGCCGGACCCGCGCAATCCAACCATCCACTCGGCCGAGCATGCGGGATTGCTCAGCGCGGAATTGGCCAATCCGAGTTGCACGGCAGCGGCGTGGTGCACCAAGGCAGGCTTCCGCTTCAGCATGACTGCCGACTGCCAGCAGGGCCAGTGCAGGGACTTCATCGTTATGGGCACGCCGCTGACAACCAGCACGGGAGCAAGAAGCTTCTGCTCGACTTCGGACGCAGTCATCCGCTACAAGGTGGGTGCGCCGATCGGTTCCTTGATCACGGCGGCAGAGTGCTTCGCCTGGACGCCTCTACGGTAGAGTCTCGGTTCCTGGATCTCGGTGCTAGAAGCGAGGTACCAAGGTTTTGTCTTTGTTGGTCGCGAACTCTAGGCTCTGCAGGACCGCCACCGATCTCTGGATCCAGTCCTGGATCGGAGGGTTCTGGTCTCGCGGGTCAAAGCGCACGCCCACCAGTCCCTTAGCCTTCCACCACACCACTGCGCCTACTCTGATCGTGCAGCCGGATGGCAACGCGAACGTCAGCAATACCGGCTGCGCCAGTGCAAGCTGCCACGCGTTCTCCAGCGACATGCCTTTCGGTCCGAGTTGCACGCTGCGCGCGGTGAAGGTCAACTCGTGCCCCTCCACGCTCACGTCGGTGGCCAGGTACACCCGTGGAAGCTGGCGCTGCGGAAGCAGGACTGCCTTGATGCGCCGCGTCTCCGACCGGCGCAAGTCCGACAGTTTCCGCAAGATTCGTTTGACTGGCATGTGGGCAGCACTGACTTTAGTCCGCCCTATCGGGCGGTGGAAGGGTACTTTGGTACCTGCGGAAGGTAATCAGGATAGTCAGGCTGCCGTCCGCGCCGGCGAGTTCCCGGGATTGCTGGTTTTCTTTTCGCGCCCTTTTTGTTGGAACCAAATCAGAGTTCAAGACTCTATTTATGGTTGCATCAGTCCAACCCAACCTACGTTGCAGCACAGGAGATATGAATGCACTATCACGATTCTGACGACTTGAAGCGGCTGGGCGATTTCAAGCAGCTGGCGCCCACGGAATTTTCCGCCTTCGTGCAGTTCGACAAGATTGTTGGCCGTGAAGACGGCGCCATTCCCAAGAAGTACCGCGAGCTGATCGCCATCGCGGTGGCTTGCACCACCCAGTGCCCTTATTGCCTCGATGTGCATACCCGAGCGGCCAAGCGCGCCGGCGCCACCCGCGAAGAGGTCACGGAAGCGGCCATGCTGGCGGCGGCGCTTCGCGCCGGGGCCGCCGTCACTCACGGCGCACTCGCGGTGAAGCTGTTCGACCAGGCTTAGCCGTTTGGAAGGGGTTGCTTGGGGAAGTCAGGGAAAAAGCCGTGCTCCGGCCCGATTTTCCGCAACTTCACGTGCCGGCGGCGGGCGCTTATCGGATAATAGACTGGCGTTTGCTATTGCGATCCGTAAGGAGCTGATCATGGCAAAGGACATTTTGGACCGGGCCGATGAACAGGTTGCCGAATCCATCCGCAAGCTGACCCACGCAACCACCGCGATGGCCGACGCCATCGATGAGGGGGTCGGCGTTATCAAGCATGCCGTCAAGCGCAGCGGCGATGCCGCCGAAGAGCTGATGGACGATACCACCCAACGCGTCAAACGTCACCCGATTGAAACCATGGCGGCGACCTTCGCCTGCGGGATCATCCTTGGCGGGTTCATCGGCTGGCTCGCCTCGCGCAGGTAAATGCACGCCCGGCGCTGGCTGGTGGCGATGCTCGGCGCTGTCTTCGGCGTGTGCTTCGCCGCCTTGGCCGCGCGCGGGATTAGTGTTCTCTTTATTACGCCGCACCACTGGCGGGCTTCCTCGTTCGTTTTCGCCGCCATCTGTGCTTGCCTTGCCTACCTCAGTTTTCGGGCCGCGACCTCCGGCCGTACCGATCATGCCAGCTTCCAGCGCGCCTTGGTGGGAGGTGTGGGCGGCGCTTTCCTCGGCTTCCTGGTCGTCCTCGTGACCTACCTCATGTACCGCCAAGCCGCCCGGGGGCATTTTGCCCATCCGCTCGGCTTGCACTACTCGCAGGTCTCGATGGCTGTACTGATGGCCGCGCTCGTCTTCCTGGGCTTCGGCGCCGGCTTCGCGCTGCTAACACGAACCCTGCACAGAAGGTAACTCGATCGATCGGCTAGGGCAGTCGCGGGCGCGGGCGCCCGCGCCACATTGATTTTGATAGCTTCGAAGGCAGCCCCGGCGAGGGCGCCGGGGCCTACCAGTGGTAAAAGAGCTGCAAAGTTCGCGACTCAGGAGCTTACTGCCTTGAGCCTTAAGCCCTGAGGGCTTGACCTATTTCTTATTCACCTTCGGCAGCACGATTCCCTGCTGCGCCTGGTACTTGCCCTTGCGGTCGGCGTAGCTGGTTTCGCACGGCTCATCGGACTGGAAGAACAGGATCTGGCACAGACCCTCGTTGGCGTAGATCTTGGCCGGCAGCGGCGTGGTATTGGAGATTTCCAGGGTCACGAAGCCTTCCCACTCCGGCTCAAAGGGGGTGACGTTGACGATGATGCCGCAGCGCGCGTAGGTGCTTTTGCCCACGCAAATGGTCAACACGTCGCGCGGAATCTTGAAGTACTCCACCGAGCGCGCCAGGGCAAACGAGTTCGGCGGAATAATGGCGCACTCCAACTGCATGGAGACAAACGAGCGCTCATCGAAGTTCTTGGGATCCACCACCGTGGCATTGATGTTAGTAAAAATCTTGAACTCGTCGGCCACCCGCAGGTCGTAGCCGTAGGAGGAAAGGCCGTAAGAAATGACGCCGGCGCCCACCTGCTTTTCGGAGAACGGGTTGATCATGTCGCGTTCCAGCGCCATGCGTCGGATCCAGCGGTCGCTCTTGATGCCAGCCATGCTTCTCCTGGTTGCAGGTTCCGATGTGATGGACGGTGAAGATGACATTTTTACCTCAATTTAGAAGCTGGGGATTCCGAAGCGGCTCAAGATGTTGAGCAAGGATGGCAAGAAAGGCGGCGGGCGGCAAGACGGGATCGCGCCGGAAATGTGCAGAATCTGTGGAATGAGAGAGAAATCTGTGGAGAATCGGGGTGCGTGGCTGGTAGCTTGTTGCTGGTAGGTCGGACCGATTCCCATTTCGGACGGCGATCGCCTCCAACCCCCAGCTACCATTTGACTTTCCGCGCTTGTCTCTTTAGCATCAACAATTTGCAACAGTTTGGGAGCTTCCGGTGATCAAGCTCGACATCATCAACGAAGTGGTCAATAAGACCGGCATCACGAAAACCAAGGCGGAACTGGCGGTGGAAACCGTCTTCGACAGCATGAAGAAGGCGCTGTCGCACGGCGACCGCATTGAATTGCGCGGCTTTGGCGTGTTCAATGTCCGTCCCCGCAAGACCGGGATTGGCCGCAATCCGCGCACCGGCGCCGAGGTCAACATTCCTCCCGGCAAGGCAGTGCGCTTCAAACCGGGAAAAGAGCTGCAGTCCATCGATTGAACTGATGTCGGAACCGATTCCCCCCGCCTCTTCGACCTACGACCTTCAGCCCATGGAAGTGTTCCTGGTGCAGGAGCGCCCGCGCCGGCGCTACTGGCTGCATGCGCTGCTGCTGCTGGCGACCGTGTTCACGACGCTGGTGGTCGGGGCGCGGCTGCAATACAACTTCGCCAACGACCTGGCGCCGTTCTCCATCGGTGAGAGCACGCTGCCCTTCTTCGAGCTGGGGTGGGTGCTGGCTGAACCCTCGCGCCTGCTGCTGGGCGTGCCCTTCGCGGGCACGCTGATGCTGATCCTGCTGGCGCACGAGATGGGTCACTTCCTCTACTGCGTGCGCTACGGCGTGGACGCCACCCTGCCGTTCTTCATTCCCGCCCCGACGCTGATCGGGACGCTGGGTGCGTTCATCCGTATCAAGTCGCCGATCCGGTCGCGCGAGGCGCTGTTCGACATCGGCATTGCCGGACCGATTGCCGGGTTCGTGGTCGCGCTGGTTACCCTGGTGCTGGCGCTCAGCCTCTCCAAGCCGCTGCCGGCGGGCGTGCCGCTCCCCGACATCGTCTTCGGATATCCGCTGATCTTTCACTTCGCGCACTGGGCGCTGAGGACCCTTGGCCTGGGTGCAACCGGGCAGATTCCCTTGCAGGCGGCCTACCTGCACCCCACCGCGATTGCCGCCTGGGTGGGAATGTTTGCCACCGCACTCAACTTGCTGCCCGGCGGGCAACTCGACGGCGGACACATGGTCTATGCGATTTCGCCGCGCCTGCACAAGCATGTCTCACGGTTGACCGTCGGCATCCTGCTGCCCATGGGATTTTTCCTCTGGCCGGGATGGCTGGTATGGGCGCTGTTGCTGACCATCAGCGGATTCCGCCATCCCCAAGTGCCGCTGTGGCCCGGCCTGCGCGCCAACCGAAAATTGCTGGCGCTGCTGGCGGTGCTGATGCTGATCCTGACCTTCGTGCCGGAGCCGTTCACGGGAGTGGCGCTGCGGTGAGGAAAGCTATTAGCCATTAGCAATTAGCTGTTAGCTGGTTTCGAGTGGGTTTCGATTCGGAGACTACCTGAGTTGCTGGTGGCGATTTACAGCAGATCCCTCGCTGCGCTCGGGATGACGCCCTTGAAAAATCACTACTTGCTGATGGCGCTAATTGCTGATCGCAATTCTAATTGCTAATCGCTAATCGCTCACAGCAGCGACAGCGCATCCACATCCACAATCACATTGGTGCGCGGGATTTTTTGCGCGACGGCGTGCGCCAGCATGGCGCGCAACAGTCCATTGAGCTTGGCGCGGCTGGAAGACTTCAGCACAAAGTGGTAGCGATACTCGGTCTTCAGACGCGATAACGGCGCGGCCGCCGGGCCCAGCGCGCGAATGCCCTCGTGCGGCGTCTTTTCCAGCCAGTTTCCCAGCATTCCCGCCCACTGGAGCGCATCCTCCAGACGATCGCTGCGCACCAGCACGTTGGCCAAGGCGCTGAATGGCGGATAGCGCATCCAGTTGCGGTAGCGCAGTTCCTTCTCGTAGAAAGAACGGAAATCGTGCTGCGCGGCAAACTGCACCGCGTAGTGATCGGGAAAGTAGGTTTGCACGATCACCGTGCCCGGCGCGCTGCCGCGTCCGGCGCGTCCCGCCACCTGCGCCAGCAACTGGAAGGTGCGCTCGGCGGCGCGAAAGTCAGGAAAGACGAGCGCGAGATCGGCGCCGACCACGCCGACCAGCGTCACCCCGTGAATGTCGTGCCCCTTGGCGATCATCTGCGTGCCCACCACGATGTCAAACTCGCCGGCGTGCAGGGCGGAGAGCACGCGCTCGAAGTCATCGCGTCCGCGGACGGTGTCGCGATCGAGACGCGCGATGCGCGCCTGGGGAAACATGCCGTGGAGCTGCTCTTCCAGCTTCTCGGAGCCGGCGCCGAGGAACTGCACGTACTCGCTGGAGCACTTGGGGCAAGTCTGCGGCACGGGGCGCGTGTAGCCACAATAGTGGCACTCCAACACGCGGCGGCGCTTGTGGTGGGTCATGGCGATGGCGCAGTTCTTGCACTGCACGGTGTCGCCGCAAGTGCGGCAGAGCACGAAGTTGGAGTAGCCGCGGCGGTTGAGCAGCAGCATGATCTGCTCGTGGCGGGCGAGGCGCTCGCCGATCTCGGCGGCCAGCCGGCGCGAGATGAGCTGGGCACCGCTGACCCCGGTCTCGCGAAACTCCTCGCGCATATCGAGAATTTCGACCGCCGGCAGGGGGCGGCGCTCGACGCGGTCGGGCAATTCGAGCAGCGCGTACTTGCCCTCGCGGGCGTTGTGGTAAGACTCCAGCGAGGGCGTGGCGGAGCCGAGCACAACCGCCGCCGCCGACATCTTGGCGCGCATGATGGCCACGTCGCGGGCGTGGTAGCGAGGCGTTTCCTCCTGCTTGTAGGAGGTGTCGTGCTCCTCGTCGACGACGATGAGGGCCAGGTCGCCGACGGGGGCAAAGACGGCGGAGCGCGTTCCGACCACGATGCGCGCCTCACCGCGACGGATGCGATGCCACTGCTCGGCGCGCTCGGCGGGGCTCAGGCCGGAGTGCAGGATGGCAACCTCGCCGCCGAACACCTGGTGGAGATGGGCGGCGGCGGCGGGCGTCAGGCCGATCTCGGGAACCAGCATGATGGCGGAGCGCCCGGAGCGCAGCACCTCCTGCATGGCCGCCAGATACACCGCGGTCTTGCCCGAGCCGGTGACGCCGTGGAGTAGCGTGACGGAAAACTTCTTGTCGGCGACGGCGCCGTTAATGTGCTGGAGCGCTGATTTCTGCCTGGGACTGAAGATGAAGTCGAGACCGCGCGTCGCCAGCGACGAAATGTGAAACTCGGCGGGCTGGCTTTCCACCCTCACCAGGCCGCGCTTGATGAGCGTCGCCAGCGTGGTGCGCGGAATGGGAAGCTCGTTCAGTTGATCTACGGCGAGGCGCCCGCCGGATTTTCTCAGCGCGTCCAGCAGCGCGTTCTGGTTGGCGTTGAGGGCACGGCCCGGCTTGGCTTCGGCGCAGCGCGGCTCCATGGACTCGTTGAGGATGGCGACGCGCATAGTGCGGGCGGCGTCGCGGACGGCAGAGAGGTCGACGCGCTCAATCCATTTTTTGCGCACCAGCGAGTTCAGCGCGGTGCGCGAGGCGCGAGTAGCGGAGCGGAGAGATTCTTCGCGGACAATGTCCCGGTCGAGAAGCTGGTTGAGGACGGCGAATTCCATCGGGTAATCGGGCGATCGGGTGATCGGGTGATCTGCACTGACGCCAATGTCGCGAACACCCCGCGTGGCGGCCTTGTGCAGGACTTCGAGGCCGCGGTCGGTAATGCGATAGCCGCGGGCGCGACGGAACTCGGCGCCGAGCGGCAGCATGGTGCGAAAAACCTCGCCCAGGGGGGCGACGTAGTAGTCGGCAATCCACTGGCCAAGCTTCATCAACCCGGGATCGAGAACGGGAGATGCGTCCAAGACCGTCAAGACATGCTTGGCCGCCATCCTGGGCGGCGTGTCGTGCAGCGCGACGACGATGCCGGGCAGTCGCTGCTCGCGGAAGGGGACGATGACGCGCCCGCCGATGACCGGCATGGAGCCGTCGAGGCGATAGGTGAAATTCGCCTCGAGCGGAACGGGAAGGGCGACGTCGCAGAATTCAGGCATGAAAAAGCTCTTAGCTTTTAGCTCTTAGCTTTTAGCTGTTAGCTGAGCTGACAACCGAAACCTGAGGGGATTGGCTAAGAGCTAAAAGCTAAGGGCTAAGAGCCGTTATTCTTCGCTGGCATTTTGAGGCCCAAGTGCTTCATGACCTGCTGCAGGTCTTTCCAGGCCTCGGTTTTCTGGCGCGGATCGCGCAACAGGTACGCCGGATGATAGGTGACGAATAACTTCGCGCCGCGGAAGTCGTAGGAGCGCGAGCGCATGTCGCCCATGGACGAGTTCATCTGCAACAGGTTCTTGGCGGCGACGGCGCCGAGGGCAACGATGGCCTTGGGATTGATGGCCTCGACTTGGCGCATGAGGAAAGGCATGCAGGTTTCGCACTCGTCGCGCTCCGGCGTGCGGTTGCCCGGTGGGCGGCACTTGACGACGTTGGCGATGTAAACCTCTTCGCGCTTCAGGCCCATGGCCTCGATCATCTTGTTGAGCAACTGCCCGGCGCGGCCGACGAAAGGCTCGCCTTGCTGGTCTTCATCGGCGCCGGGGCCTTCGCCGATGAACATCAACTCGGCCCGTGGATTGCCGACGCCGAAGACAATCTGCTTCCGGCCAAGCTTGTGAAGCTTGCAGCGGCTGCAGTCTTCGCCGAGGTCTTCGCGGATGATGCGCAGGACTTCGGCGGGATCGCGTGGCATAGCCTCGCGTGGCACAGCCGCCCGCGGCTGTGTGAATTCGGCTGCGGAAACGATGGCCCCATGGGCAGTGGTGAGGGCCTCCGTTTCATGGTCCTCTCGCGCTCCCTGCACAGGCGAGGGCGCGTGTGCCACAACAGGCGTGTTAGGTGCGACATCCGCTTCACGACGGTAGAGATCGTAGATGCCGAGGTCGCGATAGTAGTTCACACGCGCGGCCAGGGCGCGCTTCTGAGTGGGAGTTAGGTTGCGGGGCATGAATGGAAGATTATCGCAGATGGGGAGAATTGAAGATTGAAGATTGCAACCTCAACCCGACTTTCAAATCTGCAATCTTCAATCTGCAATCTTCAATGGCTTGGCGCGGAGGCGGTGGATGGCGTCAAGGATGCGCTGGGCGATTTCGAACTTGGGCGCTTCGGGGACGTCTACGACCTCGGCGGCGGTGATGATGGTGACGGCGTTGCGGTCGGAATCCATGCCGATGCCGGGCTGGGAGACGTCGTTGGCGACGATGGCATCGAGACCTTTGGCGACCAGCTTCTTGCGCGCGTTTTCCAGAACGTTTTCGGTTTCGGCGGCAAAGCCGATGACCAGTTGATCCTGCTGGCGAGCGCCCAGTTCGGCGGCGATATCGGGCGTGGGCTCGAGGTCGAGTTGGGTGTACCCCTGCAGGCCATCGCGCAGGAAATCGTGCCGTTTCAGCTTCTGAACCGAGGATGTCTTGGGACGATAGTCTGCGACGGCGGCGGCCTTGATGACGATGTCAGCCTCGGCCGCGCGCGCCATCACCACCTGGTGCATTTCCGCCGCGCTCTCCACCGGGAACAGCTCGGCGCCTGCGGGAGCCTGGAGCGCGGTGGGGCCACTGACCAGCAGAACGCGCGCGCCGCGGCGGAGGGCGGCCTGCGCCAGGGCGTAACCCATCTTGCCGCTGGAGCGATTGCTGATGTAGCGCACGGGATCAATGGCCTCGCGGGTGGGGCCGGCGGTGATGAGCACGGTCTGGCCGGCAAAATCCTGCGAGGCGCCCAGCGCCTCCATGGTCGTGGCGACAATTGCTTCGTTGTCCGCCAGGCGGCCGGGGCCGACCATGCCGCACGCCAGGTATCCGCTGCCGGGGGCAACCACGCGCACGCCGCGGTTACGAAGCGTAACCAGATTTTCCTGGGTTGCCGGGTTGCTCCACATGTTGACGTTCATGGCGGGCGCGACGATGACCGGCGCGCGGGTGGCGAGGAACAGGGTAGAGAGAAAATCGTCGGCGATGCCGTGAGCGAACTTGGCGAGGATGTCGGCAGTGGCCGGGGCGACGAGCAGGGCGTCAATGCGCTCGGCGACGGCGATGTGCTCGATGGCTGACTCCAGATTGGGTTCGCCGCCCTCGCGGGCAAACATCTCGGTGATGACTTTTTCGCCGGAGAGCGCGGCAAAGGTGAGAGGACGAACAAATTCCTGGGCGGCGCGGGTCATGATGACCTGCACCTTCAGGCCGCGGTCTTGCAGGAGACGAAGAATTTCCGCCGCCTTGTAAGCCGCGATTCCGCCGGTAACACCGAGGGCGATTCGCATGCAGCTTTCAGCTTTCAACCGTCAGCGGTCAGCGGGGCCGACTGGCTGCGGCAACTGAACTAATGATTCGATGCGACAGCAACCGACGCGGCTTCGAGCCGTCCCTACGGGACTCGACCGAGAGTGCCAACCCAAACCCAGGGCTGCCGCCCTGGGCTACCAGCGTTCGCCTCTGCGGGGCTGCTGGCTCATACCTGTCGACAATCAAATCCTTCGCTTCGCTCAGGATGATCGCGGCGGACTCCCAGCCTCGCTGCGCTCGGCTTCACGCCCGCCAAGCGCGATCACTTGTCGGTGACGGTTTTCTCGAAGAACTCTTCGGCGACCGCGACCGCGGTTTTCGGAATCTCGGGGATGAACCATTTCACCTTGCCGGCCTTGATCTCGTCCTGGGCAATGCGGCACGGCTTGCGGGAGCTGGTGCTGACGATGGGCCGGGCACCGGATTGAATCTGGCGCGCCCGACGTGCGGCCACCAGGATGTATCGATAGTTGCTGTCAAAGCCTTCCATCAACTTCATGGTACTTTCACCTCGTGTCCGTAGCTGGCCGAGCAAAGGAAGCCAGAATCTGTTCGGCGCGCGGACGAATATTGGGCAGCCAACATTTTTCGGCTGCGGCCAACTCGCCGGCATGGTCCGCCGAAGGCTGAGTTCCGGAGCGCTTGAGGCGCTCCGCCGCCACGATGGCCTTCAGCTGGGCGATGGATTGTTCCAAGCGGTCGTTGACTAGAATATAATCATAGTTCCTGTATTTCTCAATCTCTTTCCGCGCCCCTTCCAGGCGGCGATGGATAACCTCTTCAGAATCCATGTGTTCGGACTGGCTGCGATTGCGGAGCCGGAACTCCAGAACCTCACGGGAGGGAGGCAGGATGAAAATGCTGACCGCCTGCGGCATGGTGGCGACCTGTGCGGCGCCCTGCACGTCGATGTCAAGCACCAGGTCGCGGCCCGACTTGCGGGCTTCGTCGAGAAAGCGCCGGGCGGTGCCGTAGTAGTGGCCGAACACGCAGGCGTGCTCGAGGAATTCGCCGCGGCGGATCATCTCCTCAAATTCCGCGGCGCTGATGAAGAAATACTCGCGTCCGTTTTGCTCGCTGCCGCGGGGCGGGCGGGTGGTGTAAGAGATGGAAAACTGCAGCCCGGGTACAACGGTGAGGAGTTCGTTGGTGAGCGTGGTTTTGCCGGAACCGGAAGGGGCGGAGATGATGAACAGGATGCCGCTCATGCCGCGCACCCGCCGGGGCTGTCGGGAGTGCTCATTCGACGTTCTGCACCTGTTCGCGAGATTTTTCGATTTCCGCCTTCATGCCCAGACCGACCTCGGTGATGCGCAGGGCTTCGCCGGCCAGGCCGGAGGTCTTGGACAGCAGCGTGTTGGCCTCGCGGCCCATCTCCTGGAGTAGGAAGTCGAGCTTCTTGCCGACTTCGCCGCTCTGGTCGAGCAGTCCGAGGAAATGCTGGACGTGCGTCTCCATGCGCACCAGTTCCTCGCGGATGTCGCTGCGCTCGGCCAGCAGCGCGGCTTCCTGGAGGATGCGGTCGCGATCGGCATGGGCCCCGATCAGCTCCTGCATGCGCAGTTGCACCTTTTCCATGTAGGCGCGCGAGACGGCGGCGCGATGCTTGCCGATCTCCTGCGTGGCCTGGAGCAGGCGCTGCATGTGCTCGCGCAACTGGCGGTCAATGCCCTTGCCTTCCTCGGCGCGCATCGAGTCGAGGCGCTGGACGGCGTCGTCGAGCCGGGCGAGGACAGCCTTCTCGACTTCGCCATCGAAATCGGCGCCGGCGCCGGCGAGCGCGCCGGGAATCTTGAAAACGGCATTGAGATCGGGCTCCGCCGGCAGACCAAATTCCCGGGCGACATTGCGGAAGGCGGCGATGTAGCCGCTGACCAGCTCGCGATTGACCATAATGCCGGCGGCGTCGGTGCGCTCCAGGGACAGGGTGAGTTCGACATGGCCGCGGGCCAGCTTGGTCTTGAGCGCGCGGCGGAGCTGCATTTCCAGAGCGTCGGTTTCCGACGGCATGCGCAGGTGGAGGTCAAGAAACCGGTGGTTCACCGATTTCAGCGACAAGGTGAACGAAAGGCGCTCGTGCACCTGGCCTTTCACCTGGGCGTAGCCGGTCATGGAGCGAATGGACATGATTGGATATTTGAAATTTTAAAATTTGAAATTTCCGGAGTGCGGCCACTACCCGGACAAATTTCAAATTCTCAAATTTCCAATTTCAACTTCCCTCTGCCCCGCGGGCCGATTCCGCGGTTGCCTTCGGGGGCTCGAGTTCCACGAACTGCAAATCATACAACCTGCGATAGGTTCCGAGGCGCGCCATGAGGTCCTCATGGGAGCCGATGTCGTTGATGGCGCCGTTTTCCAGCACGACGATGCGGTCGGCGCGGCGCACGGTGGAGAGCCGATGGGCGATGACCACGGTGGTGCGGCCCGACATCAGGTTCTGCAGCGCGGCGGCAACCAGGGACTCGCTTTCAGTGTCGAGGGCGGAAGTGGCCTCGTCGAGAATCAGGATGGGCGCGTTCTTGAGCAGGGCGCGCGCGATGGCAATGCGCTGGCGCTCGCCACCGGAAAGACGCACGCCCCGCTCGCCGATCACGGTGTCATAACCCTCGGGCAGTTGGCGGATGAAGCCGTCGGCCAGGGCAGCTTCGGCCGCGGCCTTCACCATGGCCGGCGGAACGTTGGGCTGGCCGTAGGCGATGTTGTTGCGCAGGCTGTCGTTGAACAGGATGGTGTCCTGGGTCACGATGCCGATCTGGGCGCGCAGGGACGCGAGACTGAGTTCGCGGACATCGTGGCCGTCGATGATGAGGCGCCCGCCGGTGACGTCGAAGAAGCGTGGGATCAGGTGCACCAGGGTGGTTTTGCCGGCGCCGCTGGAACCGACAATGGCGACGACTTCGCCGGCCTTCACTTCCAGGACGATGTCCTGGAGTACGGGACGGGAGGCGCCATTGCCGTCGTCGTAGCTGAAGCTGACGTGGTCGAAGCGGATGGCATCGTGGAAGGTTGGCAACTGGACGGGCTTAGGCCGCTCCTTCACGTCGTCCTTGGCGTCCAAGAAGGAGAAGATAGCGGAGGACGCGCCCATCGCCTGCTGAAAGTTGTTGTAGAACTGCGCGAACTTGCGGACGGGATCGTAGAGCTTGAAGACGGCGACGATGAAGGCCAGGAAGGTGCCGGCGGTGAACACCCCGGTCTTGATGCGGTCGCGGCCCATGAGGAGCAGCAGCGCGATGGCGATGGCGCCGATAGTGTCCATCAGGGGAGAGCTGAGCGCGGCGGCGCGGACGGAGCGAAGGTTGGCGCGGAACAGGCGCTTGGCGGCGCCACGGAAGCGCAGGGCCTCCCAGAGCTCCATGCCGAAGGCCTTCACGATGCGATTGCCGGTGATGGTTTCGTGCAGGATGTTGTGGATCTCGGCCAGCTTGTCCTGCCCGCGGCGGGTGGTGTGGCGGACGCGGCGACCGATGCGATGCACCGAGACCACGATGAAGGGAATGAACAGCAGCAGCACCCAGGCCAGCTTGCCGCCGAGTAGGACCACCACGATGGCGGTGAAGATCAGGGTAAAGAATTGCTGCAGGAACTCGGCCAGCACGGCTGACATGGCAACCTGCACGCGCTCGATGTCGTTGATCAGGGTAGAGAGCAGCGTGCCGGTGGAGAAACGGTGGAAGAAGGCGACGGAGCGGCGGAGGATGGCGTTGTAGAGGTCGTCGCGCAGGTCGGTGATCAGTCCGAAGCCGGCGTAATTCACCAGGTAAGTGCCGGCATAGTCGAACAATCCCTTGGCAATGGTGGAGGCGACCAGGGCAAAGGCGACCACGGTCCACGCGTTGTGAAAGTGACTGGGAACAAACTGCTGGAGGTAGATGGCCTGGTGCGACAGGGGCGACCGAAAGAGCACGATGCCGTTGGATTGCGACGCCGGCCGGAGAACGCTGTCGAAGATGGGGCCGACCAGCAGCACGCGAAAGGCATCGAGCAGGCCGACCAGCGCCAGCAGCACCACCGAAGCAGACAGCTGCAGGGCGTAAGGCCGGATGTAGCGCACCAGGCGCCAGGCAGCACGCATCAGCGCACCACCGGGAAGGCAATGTGGGGAAACGAAGGCAAGGACTTATTTTAGCGGAATACGGAACATTGCAGAATGAAGATTGAAGAATGAAGATTCTGGACCGAGATGCTGCGCTTCATCGCGGAGAGTCTCGGTGAATGGCCTTGACCTGGTAGCCGGCCTGGCGGAGGCGCTTGGCGACATCTTCGGTGATCATGACGGAGCGGTGCTGGCCGCCGGTACAGCCGAAGCCGATGGTCAGGTAGCTCTTCCCTTCCTTCACGTAATGAGGCAGCAGATAGACGAGCAGGTCGGAGATGCGGTTGATGAACTCCTGCGTCTGCGGGAAGGAGCGGATGTACTTGGCGACCTTGGGGTGGCGGCCGGTGTAAGGGCGAAATTCGGGGACGAAGTGCGGGTTAGGGAGAAAGCGGACGTCGAACACCAGGTCGGAGTCCTCGGGCACGCCATGCCGGTAACCGAAGCTGACGCAGGAGACGAGAATATTTTTCTCGGAGCGCTCGCGTTGGAAGCGGCGCATGACGTGCTCGCGGAGTTCGTGGACATTGAACTTGGAGGTGTCAAGGATCACGTCGGCAACGGCGGAGATGGGGCGCAGGCGCCGGCGCTCGGCAGTGATAGAGGACTTGACCGGTGCGGATGCGCCCAGGGGATGCGGCCGGCGGGTCTCGCTGAAGCGGCGGAGCAGCGCCTCGTCATTGGCCTCGAGGAAGAGCACGGTGGTACGCAGGGTGCGCTTGATCTGCTTGAGCATGACGGGCAGGCGATCGAGCTTGGCCCCCTCGCGCACGTCGACCACCAGCGCGGTGCGCTCAATATCGGAGGAGCGCGCCAAATCGGCGAAGCGCGGCAGCAGCTCCATCGGCAGGTTATCGACCGCGTAGTAGCCGAGGTCCTCGAATACCTTGAGGACGGAGGCTTTGCCCGAGCCGCTCATGCCGGTGATGATGACCAACTCCGGGTGGCGGCGATGGCGCGCCGGTGCGGCCTTGCGAGACGAGGTGGCGCGGCGGGCGCCAGGCTTTTTGGAGCGGATTCCCACGATAGCTGAATCGTAACCCAGAAGTGCGGAAACGCAAATTGGGGAGGCGGTTTGCCATGAGTCTTCCGCTATCGGATTTTGGTTTGCGGTGGGCTGCGGGCGGCAGAGAGAGCGGTCGAAGAAATGCATAGATCCTTCGCTTCGCTCAAGATGACATCAATCAAAACTGGATGAAATAACAGGGAGCACGATGCGTGCTCCCTCCTCACTAAGAACAAAAACTGGAAATTGCTTTAAGGCGCTTCGATCAACTCCATCTTGCCGTCGCGGGTGCGATGCAAGACCTTGACTTTGCCCTTGGGATCGCGGAAGACGAAGACGTCGCGGTCCTTGAACTGGGCTTCCTTGACGGCCTCCTCAACCGTCATAGGACGCAGCGCCACGGCATCGCTGGAGGGTACGACATGGGCCTCCAGGGTGCGGGCGACGACCGGGTAGGCATGGACCACGACGGGGACGGCGGTAGAAGCGCTGGCGCCTACGGCCATGCGATATTGCTCGACCTGCACCTCGGCGGCGCTGGCGGGCTGCTTCTTGCGCGCCTTCTGCTTCATGGAGCGCCAGCGCGTCTGGCTCTTGATGGCCTGGCGCTCAATGCGATCCAGGGCCTCGCCGACGGCGGAGGTCATGTCGCCCGCTTCGGCCATGCCGACCATCGGATTGCTGCGCACAGTGACGGTGATTTCCGCCTTGCAGCGGTGCTTCTCGACGGCGAGGATCACCTTCGATTCCAGATTGTCGCCCAGGATTTTGCTGAGTTTTCCGAGACCACGTTCTACTTGCTTGCGGACCTTGGGAGTGATTGCGTACTGCCTTCCGGTAAATTCCACGTTCATCGAACGCCCCCTTTGTCGCCAGGATGTTCTCCACCGATCAGGAAAACAGGCCGAAAGGTGTGCCATCGCTGGTGCGTTCAACTACCCACTACCTGAGAACGCTGCACCCGGATCCGGGACCCGGGTCACACAACAACCACGTCAGTTTTTCACTCTGCGTTGGTGGGTGCTCGGGATGTGCATGTCTTCCCGATACTTCGCGACCGTGCGGCGAGTGACCTGGATGCCCTGCGACTGGAGGATGCGGGTGATCTGCTCGTCGGTTAACGGCCTGGTGGGATCCTCTTCGTCGATCAGCTTCTTGACCCGGCGCTTGAGGATCAACAGCGAGGTGTTGCTGCCTTCGGGCCCGTTGACGCTTTCACTGAAGAAGTAACGGAGTTCGAACACGCCCTGGGGCGTGTGCGCGTACTTGTTGGCCACGGCGCGGCTGACGGTGGAAGGATGCACGCCGATCTCTTCCGCCACTTCCTTGATCATCATGGGTTTCAACTGGTCGATTCCTTGGTCCAGGAAATCCCGTTGCCGGCCGAGGATGGCATAGCAGACCTTCAAGATGGTCTGCTTGCGCTGCTCGATGTTCTTGATCAACTGGATGGCGGACTTATACCGCTCTTTGACGTAATTGCGAACATCTTTTTCGGCGGCCTCGCGGCTGAGCAGCTTCTTGTAGGTGGTGTTGAGCCGAAGCTGGGGCACATCGTCGTCGTTGAGGACGGCCAGGTACTCGTCGCCGTGCTTGATAAAGGCGACGTCAGGCTCAATCAGCCGAGGTTCCACCTTGTTGTAGCGCAAGCCGGGACGGGGATCGAGGGTCTTCACCAGGTCGAGAGCGGCTTGCACCGCTTCCAGGGGCCGCCCGATCGCCTTGGCGATTTCCTTCAACTGCTTGTTCTGCACCGCCCGGAGATGATCGCTGACGATGAGAATGGCATCGGCCAGGGCTTCGCCGGTTCCGTTGCCGTTGGCTGCAGTCTGCTTGTGGGTATGCTGCAGAAACAGGAGTTGCGCCAGCAGGCACTCGCGCACATCGCGGGCAGCGACGCCGGCCGGATCCATCTGCTGCACCAGGCTCAGCGCCTCATGCAGATCGTCGCGGGTGAACAGCGGCTTCTGATCGCTGCCGGGAACCAGTACCAGGTGCGGTTCGGCATCGGCCTGGAGCGCGGGTTCGGCAGGTGTGGCGGTCAGATCTTGAGCGGCAGCCGGCGAATCGACGACTGCGACGGGTAAGTCCTTCTCTTCGGCCGCCGATTGTTCCGCCGTCGCCTGGAGCGCCTCGGCAATCTCAAGCGCCACCGCATCGCCGTCGCCCTCCAGACGATCGAGCAGCGCGTCGGGGTTCAACGGCGGCTCGGGTTCAGGCTCCGGCTCCGCGACCACGGGCTGCGGACGCAAGCCATTCACCAGCGGCTGCGCGGCCAGCATTAGTTCGTCTTCGCTGGCGGTCAGGTATCCCTCTTCGTTGAGGTTGCCGATAATCAGCTCCGCAGCCTCCTGCACGCCGGGCGTGACGCTTATGGCGCCCAACTGCCACATGAGGTGATCAGTGAGGGTGCTGGCCTTGGAAAGGAAATTTTCGAATGAGGGCTTGTCGATCGCCTCGCCTTCCGGGCTGCGATAGCCGGGATCGAGGTAATCCTGGAAAAAGGAGCCGAAATCGATTTCGTCGAAGGGATCTTTCTTGTCGGGTGGGGCGGGTTCGGTCTGGGCAGCAGCTAGGCGATCGCGCTCCTCTTCCTTGCCGGCGACTTCATCCAGCAGGGGAACGGTGCCGTCCAGTTCCTCCAGGACGGGGTTCTCCACCATCTCCGCATTGATCATGTCCTTGAGCTCAATTTTGTTTAGCGCCAGAACGCTGACCATCTGGACCAGGCCAGGGGTCAGGATCTGCTTTTGCGAAACCCTTAAATTGAGCCTTGGTGACAGCAGTACCATGGATTCTCTTAAAAACCTGCCAACTTTAGATTCAGCGATTCGCCGATTTGGTATGCGAATTGCGTAGAGGCAATCCGTCAGCCACTTTGTCAGCCAATCACCACTCTAAAGTGTCGCTCCGAATTCGACGAAGAGCAAGTTACCGGCGTAAGAAACAGCATTAGACCAACGAGAAACTCTCCCCTAGATAAACACGCTTGACTTCCGGGTTGTTTCCGAGTTGCTCCGGAGTGCCAGTAAAAGAAATCCGGCCCTCGGTGATGATGTAGGCACGATCGGTAACCGATAGCGTCTCGCGCACGTTATGGTCGGTAATCAGCACGCCGATGCCGCTCGCCTTCAAATCAGAGATGATCTTCTGCAGGTCAAGCACGGCAATGGGATCAATGCCTGAGAAAGGCTCGTCCAGCAGAATGAACTTAGGCTGGATGCTCAGGGCGCGGGCGATCTCAACCCGCCGGCGCTCGCCGCCTGAAAGGGCATAGCCGCGGTTCTTGCGGATGTAGCCTAAACCCAACTGCCCGATCAACTTCTCCATACGCTCGCGGCGCTCGTGCCACGACATGGGCTGCGCTTCCAGGACCGCCAGGATGTTCTCCTCGACCGTCAGCTTGCGAAAAACGGAGGGCTCCTGGGGCAGGTAGCTGATGCCGAAGTTCCTCGCCCGCAAGTACATAGGGACAGCAGTGATGTCCTGGCCGTCGAAGGTTACGCGCCCCGAATCGGGAGCGGTAAGGCCCACAATCATGTAGAAGGTGGTGGTCTTGCCGGCGCCGTTTGGCCCCAGCAAACCGACAACCTCGCCCTGATTGACGTGTAGGTTTACGGCACTTACGACCCGGCGCCCACGATAAGATTTGCCAATCTCGTCTGTCGCCAGGGTCTGCATCTACTTGGCTACCCGCGTTTTGGTAACGGTTGGTGAGGAAAAGTTGCTGCTTTCAACGACGACCCTATCATCGCGGTTGAAAAAAGTCAACGAATCGCCGGTAATTCTGCCTCGTTCGGCATCAAAAATGCTAGGCGGACCGCCAACCAGTACAAATTTGCCGTCGGAGGCCGTGTAGACGAGCTTCTCGCCGGTGGCACGCCGGTTCGGCTGCTGAATGGTCACGTGACCTTCGGCCACGATGCGTTCCACCCTGCTGGGCGCGGCTTGTCCGGTGGCAGCAGCCCCTTGGCCCATGGCTTGCAAGTAGACGTCAGCAGTCTGCGCAGCAACGGTTGTGTCGGCGCTGCGCACCACCACGCCTCCGCCGAATCGGGCTTTGCGCTCGCCGTCAAGGTAAATCAATTGCGCCGAGCGGATGCTGACGGGAGTAATTTTCCCGTTCTGGTCCTGCTGCACGAAAGACGTGGTCACCGCGGCCGGTGAGGTGGCAGCCGCATTGGATTTGGCCACCAGCTTGCCCTCCCGGCGATTGAACTCGATGACCTGCGCCTGCACGATGCTCGATCCCTGCCACAGCCTTGCCCCTCCGGAGTAGATTGCGATTTCGCTGCCGCGCATTGCGCGCATCGCCGGAGCGGTAACGTGGATGGGATCGGAGGAGGCCAGCAGGGCCCCGCCGGGACGAGCTTTGAGTTCGCTGTAGGTGCTCTTAACCTCGCCGGTAGCGGTGGCGTCGCCGGAGCGGCGATCGAGGCGCAGGATTTCGGCGGTGGTGGTCAGGCCGCCATCGACTACGCGCGGCGAACCGGTAAGCACGAGGGCTTCGTCGGCGGGCGTGTAGCGAGCGTGGTCGGCCCAAGCGCCGCGATTGTTGCCTCCCGCCGCAGCCGGCTCGGAGTAATGGAAATGGCCATCCTGGAGCATCGAGGCTATGGCGCCAGACTGGTCAAAAGCGACCTCGAGTGAATCGCTGGTGCTGGTTTTGTCAGCCTGGCCCGGGGAGGAGAGCACGACCCGGGCGTTGGGCGCGCCGCTCAGATGCTCCAGCCGGTTCTGCCGGTTGAAGCGCGCTTCGAAGCGGCCAGCGGTGGCGGCGGTCTGGCCGGCGTTGGGGCCGGAAGCGCCCGCCAGGGGTAGGACCGTGACCTTGGCAGGCCCGGAGGTGAGCGCTTGCTGCAGGGTGCGCCCGTCCTTGAGCAGAAAGTCGATGGTTTCCGCCGCGATCTCCACGGGATGGGCCGATTTGCCGCCAGCGGGCTGCTGCAGCAGCTTGACGCCACCGCCGGCAATGACCTTTTCGACTTGATTCCGCGCGGCAAAATTGATGGTCACCTTGCCGGCGGTTCCTTGCATGACCTGTTCGCCGCCGCTGTTCAGCTGCACGCCGCCGAAGAAGACCGCCAACGTGAGCGCATTCTTGGCAGTGATCCAGGCTTCGGCGCGCGAGGAGCGCACGTCGGCGGTGGACCGACCCTTGCTGTCGGCGTGCACGTCGCCGGTGGCGAGCATGCGCTCGATGGTGTTGTCGTCGCGCAGGTACACGGTCAACTGGTCGGAGGCGAAGGAGCCGGTGTCGCGCTCCACGTGCACGCCCTCGAGGATGGCCCGGTTCGGCCCCTTGGTAATGACCCCGTGACGCGCGGTGATGGTGGTAGGGTTGTCGCCGGTGGAGTGCACCACGATGTTGGAGCTGAGCGTGAGGGTGGCAGCCTTGGAATCGTAGCCGGCGCCGACCGCCGATCCGCTGGCCTGCGCCACGCGAAATTCGATGCTCTGCCGGGTGCTGGCCAGCCCGGTCTTGGCGTTGAACAGCAGCCCGCTGGTCTTTACATGAATGGGGTTCTTGAGTTCCCGCGGCGGCGCCTGGTCGGGATTGAGCGGCCCTTCGGCATTGCCCTCGAGATCGATGTGCACTTCGCCCTTGGCGGCCACGTCGCCGGATTGCGGGTCGTACTCGAAATCGGAGCCGTAGATCTGGTCGTAGCGGTTGGCCTGACGGCCGTAGACCACGATGCTGACATCGCGCAGTTCGGCCTTGCCACCCTCTTTGTACTGCACGGCGCGAGAGGCGTGAATGGTGAACAGCGTGCGGCCGCCTTCCGATTTGGAGAGCGTGAAGCCCTGCGTGCTCTGCTGGATGTTGATCCCGAGGTTCTTGGGGACCTCGCCGATGGCGCGCCGGACCCGCATGCGGCCATAGAAATAAAACCCGGCGACCAGCACGGCGACCAGGATGGCCGCGGCGGCGAGCCACTTTCTGAGCCGGCTGGTATTGAGGGGCATTGCTTCGATTGTAGCGTAGCGGCAACCGCCCTCGGCTGCCCCTACGTTTCCATGTGGCTTGCGCTTTGCGCCTTGTGCCCCCCTGCTATTCTGTTTTCCGCAAGCATCCAAAGTTTATGCCGATAGTGGATTCATCGGAGCGCGCCAGCCCAGGCCCACGCGGCAAAATGGGGCAGGCCATCCGCTCGCTGCGGCACCGCAATTTCCAGCTCTTTTTCAGCGGACAATTGATTTCCCTGGTCGGGACCTGGATGCAGTCGGTGGCGCAGTCGTGGCTGGTGTACCGGCTGACGGGATCGTCGCTGCTGCTGGGCCTGGTGGGATTCGCGTCGCAGTTCCCGGTCTTCCTGGTGGCTCCCATCGGGGGAACGATTGTGGACCGGCACAATCGCCATCGCCTGGTCATCGCCACCCAGGTCGTCTCGATGGTGCTGGCCTTCATCCTGGCATGGCTGACGTTGAGCGGGCGCGTGCAGGTGTGGCACATCTTCGTGCTGGCGGCGTTGCTCGGCGTGGTGAACGCCTTCGATATTCCCGGGCGGCAGGCGTTCCTGGTGGACATGGTGGGTCGCGACGACTTGATGAACGCCATCGCGCTGAATTCCTCCATGTTCAACGGGGCGCGGATTATCGGGCCGGCGGTGGCGGGCATCATGGTGGCGGCGGTGGGCGAGGGTTGGTGCTTCTTTGCCAACGCCGTGAGCTACCTGGCGGTGATCGCGGGCTTGCTGATGATGAAGGTCCGCATCTACGAACCGCCGGCGCGCAGCGCGTCAACGCTGGAAAATATCGTCGAGGGATTTCAGTATGTGCGGCAGACCGGTCCCATCCGCGCCCTGCTGTTGCTGCTCGGGCTGGTGAGCCTGGTGGGCATGCCCTATGCCGTGCTGATGCCGATTTTCGCGGACCGCATCCTGCACGTGGGCGCAACCGGACTGGGCCTGTTGATGGGCGCAACCGGACTGGGAGCGCTGCTGGGCGCCTTAATGCTGGCGGCGAAGCAAAGCCTGAGGGGCTTGGGCAAGTGGGTGGCCGTTTGCGCCGTGGGATTTGGGGTGAGCCTGGTGGCGTTCGCCTTCTCGAGCACGATGTGGCTCTCCCTGGTGCTGCTGATGCCGGTGGGCTTCACCATGATGGTGGAGATGGCGTCGTCGAACACGCTGATCCAGTCCATGGTGCCGGACCACCTGCGCGGCCGGGTGATGGCGGTGTACTCGATGATGTTCATGGGCATGGCGCCGTTCGGGTCGTTCTTTGCCGGCGCCCTGGCCGACCGGGTGGGAGCCGCCTTAACGGTCGCGATTGGCGGCGTGGCGTGCATTGCGGGCTCGGCGCTGTTTGCCGCCCGATTGCCGGGATGGCGTGCCGAGGCGCGGCAACTCATCATCGCGCAAGGCGTGGCCGGAGGCGACCCGGCGCAAGAGATGACCATACGCGGAATCACACAACGTTAGCGTCGGGGCAGCCGCCCTCGGCTGCCCACCTATTTCAGCCCCGCCCTCTCTGCCGCCAGCTTCGCCAGCGCGGACCAGTCCTGCTCCCCCATGCCCCGCGCCACGGCGGAAAGAAAGCTGTCGTGGATAAAGCTGGCGACCGGCATGGGTACGGCTTCACTATCGGCGGCAGCTAGCGCCAGGCGCACGTCCTTCAATCCCAGCCGCAGTCGGAAGCCCGCCGGCTCCCACTTCTGCTGCGCGATGATGGTCCCGTAGGTTTTGTAGATGGGCGCGGCGAACAGCGAGTTGGTGAACACGTCGAGCATCTTCTCCGCCTCGACGCCGTGCTTGCGTCCCAGGGAAAATGCTTCGCCCAGGCACTCGATGACCGAGGCGATCATGAAGTTGCCGCTCAACTTGGTGACGTTGGCCATGACCGGCTCTTCGCCGATGGTGAAGGTCTTCTGACCCATGACGTCGAACAGCGGACGGCAGCGCTCGATGGCCGGCTGCGGTCCGGCCGCCACGATGAACAGCTTGGCCGCCTCCGCGGCTTCGGGACGTCCGAAGACCGGGGCGGAGACCAGGAACTGGCCGCGCTCCTGGTGCATCGCCGTCAGCCGCTTCGCCAGGGCCGCGCTGACCGTGCTCATCGACACGTGAATTCCACCCTTGGGCAAGCCCGCAACCAGGCCTTGCGGTCCAAGCGCGATCTGCTCCAGGGCGGCGTCGTCGGCAACCATGGTGATGGCAATATCGGCGGCGATGGCGGCGGGCTGCTCGACTACGCGTGCGCCCTCTTTAACCAGCTCATCCGCCTTGGCGCGAGTACGGTTGTAGACCACGACTTCATGGCCGGCCTTGAGCAGGTTGCGCGCCATGCCCCGGCCCATGCTTCCCAGACCCAGGAATGCGACTTTCATGGATTGCTCTCCTTGCTTGCACTTTCACGATTACTGTTCGCGATAATTCCAGAGCAGGCCGCCATCGACAATTATGGATGCGCCGGTGATGTAGTCGGCATCGGAGGACGCCAGGAACGCCACCGTGCCGGCAACGTCGGCCGGTTCGCCCATACGATGCAGGGGGATGTTGTCCAGCACGGCGTTGAGTTTTTGCTGATCGTTCTCCAGGGCGCGATTGATCGGGGTATTGATGGCGCCCGGCGCGACCGAATTCACCGTGATGCCCAGCGGCGCCAGCTCCACTGCCAGGTTGCGGGTGAGCATCTTGACGCCTCCCTTGCTGGCGCAATAGGCGGCGAAGTTAGGGAACGGAAGCTCCTCGTGGACCGAGCTGATGTTAATGATTTTTCCGCCGCGCTTAATCTTCATGAGCTGCCGCACCAGCGCCTGCGTCGCAAAAAACAGCCCCTTCAGGTTCACGTTCATGATGAGGTCGTAGTCCGCTTCGGTGACCTCCCAGAAGGCGGCGTTCTTTTCCACTCCGGCGTTGTTGACCAGAATGTCGATTTTTCCCAGTCGCGCCCAGGACTCGGCCACCAGACGCTCGGCATCGGCGGTTTTGCCAACATCAGCCTGGATAGCAAACGCCTGCCGCCCGCAGGCGCTGATTTCCCGGACCACCTCCTGCGCGCCCTGCTGGTTCTTGCGGTAAACGATGGCGACGTCAGCGCCATCCTGCGCCAGGCGAATTGCAACTCCGCGGCCAATCCCCTGGTCTCCTCCGGTTACTAATGCTGATTTGCCATCAAGCTTGCCTGCCATGTCTTGCCTTGCCCTTCCATAGTTTCAGGTTGCGACACGCCCCATTGGATTCGGATCGGGGAGAAAACGGTTCCCGGGTTCCGCGAGGTTTGCGAGATGTCGAATTCGCGTTTCGTGGCCGCGGATTGAAGGGTTGCTCCCAGCGGTCGCAGCTCATACAATTCGCGCCAACACGTTGAACACTTGATCCAGGAGAGAAGAATGCGCATTCCGGCCTTGATCGTGATGTTTCTGTGTAGCTTCGCGGCGAGTAGCCTCGCGGCGAGTAGCCTCGCGGCGAGTAGCCTCGCCAATGAGTGCGGCAGCGGCCAGCGCCGACCCAAATGTAGGGACCTGGAAACTCAATACCGCGATATCGACCTACAGTCCCGGGCCGGCGCCGAAAGAGGTCACCATGGAGATCGCGGCCAAGGGCAACGGAATCCACCTGGTGCAGACCGGCATTGCCGCCAACGGTAAGCCTACGAAAGTCGATTTCTACGTCAACTACGACGGCAAAGATACTCCCGTGAAGGGGGTCAGCAACACCGACACGGTTTCCATGAAGCGTGTGAATGCCGACACCTCCGTGATCACGCTCAAAAAAGACGGCAAGATCGTGATGACCGTCACATCCGTCGTCTCCAAGAATGGGAAAGTCCGCACCTCCACCTTCAAGGGCACCGATCCCAAGGGCAATCCGGTGAACAATCTCGCGGTGTACGAGAAGCAGTAAAGATGTCTCTTGATTGCGCAGGTCTTTCGATCGACGGCCCAGGGCTGTCGGTGACTGCGAGCGGTACTACGCTCCCGCGAAGATCGATTCCGGAAGAATGAAGTCGCCGGGAAGGTGCAGGCCGATTCTTTCCGCCATGATGGCGCGCGCTTCGGCGGCGGAGTTCACCGGGCGTTTCTCTTCTCCGCCGGGGCCGAGGATAGTGAGGTCGCGGTTGCGCAGAATGATGCGTTCCTCGGGGCGGATGCGCTGCGCGGTGAGCGAGTGGCGGAAGGCGGAATTGGGGTAGGTCGAGGTATACCAGTTCGCGACCTCGTAATCGACGCGCTGCTGGGGCTCGAGCGTAAAGGCGTAAAGATCGCTCCACGGCCCGCGCTGGGTAGATTGCAGCGTCCAAAGGCCCTGATGCTCGTCCAGGCGAAACGAGACCAGCGGCAATTCAAATTCGCGACCGGCGATGAAGGGCAAAGGCTCCAGCAGGCCCGTGCCGCCGAACCCGACATCGGCCAGGAAGAGTTGGCGCTCCGCTTCCACCAGCATGGTCATGTGAGTACGCGGCCGGATGCCGGTCGTGCCCATCACCACGCGCGCCGCCAAACCGGTGACGGTGAACCCCAGGCTCTCCAGAACATCTTTGAAGAACAGGTTCTGCTCGAAGCAGTAGCCGCCACGGCGCGAGGTCACCAGCTTGTGTTCCAGGCTGGCGGTATCCAGCAGAATGGGACGGCCGAGCAGGGCATCGATGTTCTCGAAGGGAATCGCGCCGACATGGGCGCAGTGCAGCGCGCGCAGGGTTGCCACGGTGGGCGCAAGCTCGCCGTCATATCCGATGCGGCGGCAGTAGGCGGCAACGTCGGGCGCCAGGGGATGGGCAGGGACAGCGGACATGATTGAAATTGTACTTAAGCGGCGACCACAACGTAGGGCCATCGGCCTCGGCTGCCATTCGCCTTAACGTAGGGGCAGCCGCCCCCGGCTGCCACCCGCGCGTCATGGGGTGGCGGTTTTCTGTAAGATCGTCAGTTTGGCGCGGTGAACACGAGGAGAGTCCGCTGGCGGGACCACAGCAGAAGCCGAACCAGGCGCACATCGACAAAACGATGGCGGCGGTGATGCTCGCCGGCATGTGCACCTTCCTGAATGTCTATCCCACGCAGCCGTTGCTGCCCTTTTTCCGCCACCTGTTTCAAGCCTCGGAGGTGGAAGTCAGCCTGACGGTGAGCGCCACCATCTTCGCGGTGGCGGTGACCGCGCCGTTTGTGGGAGTGATCGCCGAGCGCAAGGGGCGCAAAAAGGTAATCGTGCCGTCGCTGTTGCTGCTGACGGCGCCGACCGCCCTGTGCGGCAGCGCCACCAGCCTGCACACGCTGATCTTCTGGCGATTCATGCAGGGCATCTTCGTCCCCGGCGTGATCGCGGTGATGCTGGCCTACATTAACGAAGAGTGGGAGGGACGCGGGGTGGGGCGCGCCATGGCCGCCTATGTCAGCGGTACGGTGCTGGGCGGATTCCTGGGAAGGTTTGTGTCGGGACTGATCACCACCCACTGGAGCTGGCGCGCCGCCTTCGTCGCCCTGGCCGCCTTGAACCTGGCCGGCGCGTTGCTGGTGCGGGCCTGGTTGCCGCTGGCCACCCGGTTCGTAAAAGCGGAGCACATGTCGCACGCGCTGGCAGAGGCGCGCCGTCACATGCGCAACCCTCGTCTGCTGGCGAACTTTGGGACCGGCGCGGCGGTGCTGTTTTCGCTGGTCGGCTGCTTTACTTACGCCAACTTTTACCTGGCGGCGCCACCCTATCATCTGAACGCGGCGCAACTGGGCAGCATCTTCTTCGTTTACCTGGTGGGTGTGGTGATCACGCCGATGTCGGGAAAGTTTCTCGACCGCTACGGCTTCCGGCGCATGGTGTTTTTGTACTGCGCGATGATGATCGCCGGGCTGCTGCTGACGCTGGCGCCGTCGCTGGCAGTGGTCATCGCCGGGCTGGCGATCTTTTCCTCGGGAGTCTTTATCGCGCAAGCGGCAATCACGGTGGAGACGGGCGCGATCGCCGGGCGGGCGCGCTCCTCCGCTGCCGGCCTCTACGTGACCTTCTATTACCTGGGCGGCAGCGCGGGCGCGGTGGTGACGGGATGGTTCTGGCAGTGGGCGCGATGGCGCGGCTGCGTGGCGCTGCTGGCGGCGATCTCGGTCCTCAGCCTGGCACTAGCGCTGGTGAGCAGCCGGCCGGGCGAGGTGCTGCACGGAGACGAGGCGGAAATTCTGGCAGACTAGAGAGACAAACGAAAGCCCTGTGGAGTTGGTCAAAGCGCTCCACAGGGCCTTTAAATTTCCTGCACCGAAGAATCAGTGGTGATCATGGTCCCGGTGATGGTCTGGCTTATGCCAGGCTTCGCCCCGTTCGCCGTGAGCGTAGCCGGCCTGGTAGGCTTCGCGATCAAGGTCGTTCTTCCATTTCCGGTGCGAGTGCTTGTGCTTCGCACCGTCCTTCCAGCCCTGCTGGTAATACTTGTTGCTGTAGAAACGGCTCTCTTCCCGATCGCGGTCGTGGTCGCGATCACGGTCACGGTCACGATCCTGGTCGGCCCGGTGTTCCTGGCCCACCTGTGCATTCCGGTGATCCTCATTTTGCGGAGCAGCCTGGACCCATCCACAGCAAGCCACCGCCAAAGCCAGCGTCAATGCCCATCTTGTAATCTTCATTTACCCTCCGTTGGACAGCACGCGTTCCCACCACTGCGTGCCGACTGTCGTGAGAACCCATTGGCGAGGGATAAAGTTGCCAGTTCCTAATAACATGGCAGGGGGCGCCAAAGGCGGAATTGAGCCAGTCGGGCAGAAGCTGAGGAAACCGGGTGGATACCATGAGGGCTGCGGCATCCCGCCCAACTGCGTGCTGGTGTATGCGGAGGCTGACCGAATGTCGTTTCGTCGCGTGGTTGTATACGTGGTCCTGATGGTGTGCATTCTCGACCGAGGGGCGTTCGGATACTCCGTTCTCACTCACGAGGCATTGATCGATCTGGCATGGCACGATTCCATCCGCCCGCTGCTGCTGGCGCGATTTCCGAACGCAACCCAACAACAACTGATCGAAGCACACAGTTATGCTTACGGCGGCTCCGCCATTCAGGACATGGGGTATTACCCATTCGGCCACCAATTGTTCAGCAATCT
The DNA here is from genome assembly GCA_963797035.1 of Terriglobia bacterium. Lineage (GTDB taxonomy): Bacteria > Acidobacteriota > Terriglobia > Terriglobales > Acidobacteriaceae > JAIQGF01. The sequence goes on along the minus strand of CAWCOC010000009.1, from coordinate 69,004 downwards.
GACGCACTACGTGCGCACTGGCGATTTCGTGAGCAATCTGTTCCGCGAGGCCCGTACCCTGAACGAGTATGCATTCGCTATAGGGGCGTTATCTCATTATCTTGGCGATTCAATTGGTCACCGCGAAGTAGTGAATCCTGCTACCGCCATCGTCTTTCCCAAGCTTGAACGGAAATACGGACCCAGGGTGACTTATGACGAGAATCCGCACGCCCATGTGCGGACGGAGTTCGGATTCGACATCGATCAACTCACGAAAAAGCGCCTTGCCCCACCGGCGTACCTAAGACATGTTGGATTCAGAGTCCCCCGCAAGCTGGTGGAACGTGCTTTCAAGCGCACCTATGGGATCGAGGCGCACGAGATCATCGGCCGCGCTCATCCTGCTCTGCGGAGTTACCGGTGGGCTGTTCGGACGTTTATCCCCGCTTTTGCAGAAGCCGAAGTGGTACTCCACCATAGGCAATTTCTCCCCGACAGACATGATCTTGAATTCGATCTCTACGCTAGCCGGGTTGCCGACACTATTTTTGAGCGACATTGGCAGAAGGCATTTAAAGGGCCGGGTGTCGGCTCCCATTTGCTCGCCGTTGTGGTCTGGATTCTGCCAAAAATTGGTCCAATCTCTCTGCTCGCCATCAAAATCCCGAACTCCGAGACCCAGCAATGGTACGTCCGAGGCGTCAATAACACCGTGGATCGATTCGAGATCATCCTCAACAATTTGAAAAATGACAGCAAAGCGCCACTGCTGCCCGATCTCGATCTCGACACCGGGAGAAAGGAACTGCCCGGAGCCTATCGCCGGACCGATGAAACTTATGCGGCACTGCTTCGTCGGCTCACTGCTGTTCCGAACCGCGAACTGCCGCCCGGGGTGCGCGAAAATATTCTCGCTTTCTACTCCCATGCCAACGCCCAGCGCGCATGGGAAAGCGAAGGACACTCCTGGACCAAGATCTTGAAGCAACTGGAAATCCTTAGAGGAATGAAAGTGCATCATTCGGAGGTTTCGCTTGGGGAGTGCCGGTCATCCCGTTACTCGTTTAACCTCCACGATTTCAGCCTCGGCATCGATGCCGAAAAAGATTTCCGCGAGTGCTCCCAAAAGACCGCTTCACAATAGGTGAGGCCGGAATCGACGATTCGATCGGTGTCCCGAGTTATTGATAATTCAAAGCTTGTTAGTCATAAAGCGGCTGCCACCGAGTTTAGCTGACGGAATGCGGGGCTGGAAATTAGGCACAAAGCAAAAAGCCCTGCGTAAGCTGATGCCTACTCAGGGCTTAGAAACCTTGGTGCCGAAGAAGGGACTCGAACCCCCACACCCTTGCGGGTACATGGACCTGAACCATGCGCGTCTGCCAATTCCGCCACTTCGGCGTGGCGCGGCTGCCGAACGGCGCCGCGAAGGCTTACACCGGAATGTATTTTACAGGCGCGAACGGCGGCATGCAAACGCCGTCCCAGGTCGTCGGTCTGCGGTCGTGGGCCGTCGGCCGTCCGTCAACAGTCGACGATCGACGGTCGACGGTCGACGGCTCAGTAGAGTGAACCACCACTCGCAACTCGCAATTCGAAACTCACAACTCATCTCACTGCACGGTCAGGTTGATGATGGTAGAGCGCGTCATGGTTCCGGAGGTCGCATTCACCGTGATGGGGTACGTGGTGGTAGCACCGGAGGTCGTCGTGCCTGAACTGGTGGAACTCGCCGTTGACGACGTTGACGATTGCAGTGAAGGCGATTGCGTCTTGGCGCCGCCGCCGCAGGCGGTCGCAATCACCAGCAGCATGACGAGAAGCGACAAGCCGATTCCTCGCTTGGCGCGGGCGGACAGCCGCCGCCGTTTCATGCCGCCCAGGCCGGGCAGCAGTACGATCGCGGCCAGGCTGGGAAACCAGAAGGCGAACACCGGCTGGTGGTGCCGCAACGTCGCGGTCATCGCCGAAGTCGATACCGTCAGCGCAACCGACGACGGCTGCGCCCCAGGAGTCAGCGACGACGACGCGAAGTTGCAGGAGGCGCCGGCGGGAAGGTTGGCGCAAGAGAGCGAAACTGGATCGGAGGCGCCGGTTTGGGTCAGGGCCAGCATGAACTGCGCCGTCTGGCCGCGTTGAACCTGGAGCGACGATGGCGTGGCCGTGATGGTGATGTCTTTGGCCGTCCCGCCGCCGGTTGTCGCGATGGTCAGCTTCGCCGCCGCTGACATGTGGTTGCGCAACGTCGGCTTGCCCACCGCTTTTACAAACAGAGAATAGCTTCCGGCGGGAAAGGCGAAGCGCGAGAGATCGAGGGTTGAGGTGGAAGTGGAAAAATCGCCCAGCGAGGCGAGCTTTTCCCCGTCGGTGGAGATAAACACGGTGTAGTGATCCAGGGTGCTGGAGTCGCCGGTAATGCTCCACTGCAGGCTCGTGCCGGAGACGTTGGCCGACACGCTGACGCAATTGTCGATGCCGGTTTCCACCTCGCTGCCTTCCTCGTAATCGTTCCAGGTGACAAGTTGCAGCGCCGCCAGCTGGCGAGAGCTGGAGTAGTAGCGGTTCACAGCCGCAAAGGTGCGGAGCCAAGTTTGCCCGCAGTTTTGCTCGATGTGGCGCCCGCCGGATGGCGCCCAGCCGGCAAGGATGTCGTTAAAGCCCTTCCACGCCGCCCCGAATGCCGGCATGGCGGCATAGCTGGCGACCGCGTTGGAATAGAACCAGTTGAGCTCGTCGGTGCCATCGTAGTTGGCCGGCTCGCTGGCCAGCGTCTTGGGCTCCATCCAGGAGAAGGCGCCGCCGCTTTGCGGCTTCGAGAAGCCGCCGAGATTGCGATGAATGATCAGCGGATTGCCGGGGACTTGCGCTTGCACGGCGCTCCAATCCACCACGCTCCACGAGGTATCAGTCTGGCCGGAAGGAAGCGGGATGGCCTCCATGGCGAATTCGCGGACCACGGGGCGTCCGCCCATCCGCGTGTAGGCGGCGGAGTAGAAGAAGTCGTTCGCCACGCGGGTGAAGAGCTGAATGACCGCGGTGGTGGCGCTGCAGCCCGGGTAGCAGGAATTCCAGAGAACGGCGCCGTGTTCCACCTCGACGAATACAGTGAAGTTGGGGTGCGACTCGGCTTCGGTCAACAGCAGCTTGGCGCCGAGGGCCTCGTAGCTTTCGGGGCCATACCAGTCGACGGCGGCGCCATCCAGGCCGCGGCTGATCATGTCCACCACCTGCCGGCGAACCTGGCTTGGGTCCTGTGAGCTGTACCCGATGTCGGGATGCTTCGAGCTTCCCCACCAGGGCTCCACGTGGGCATACAGCTTGGTGGTCGCGCCGGGATAGAGCAGCGCCCGGGTCGGGACCTTGCTGATATTTCCCGGGGCCGCATTGCCATCCGCCTGCGCCAGGAACACCGGGCTGGCGCTGGTATTATTCGCGGTCTCCGCCGTCAGCGTGGTGGTGGAGGCTGGAAGGTCGGCGGCCAATAACGCGGGAAGAAAGAAGAAAAAGACCACGACCACGGCAAGCAACGCCCGATTGCGCATTAATCCTCTGGAACTAAGGGGAAACATGCGCAGAGTGTAGGATTAAGGGGGATTAAGGCAAGTCGGGCAAACCGTCTAAGTACCTCGTCCTTTTTGCCTTAGCGCACTAAGGGTTATCAATGCCGAGGCCTGCGCCGGCAAAAGAAACTGAGCTGCTAAAACAACGTTAACGGCGAAAAGGGAGTCCAACAGCATTGGGGCATGCACACCGGGGTTTTCTTCACCAGGCAGGAGAATCGAATGCCGCCGCAGACCCGTATGGAACAAGCCAAGATGTCTCCGGAAGTTAACACCAAGCTGCGCTCACTCGCCCACGACCTGAGCAACTCGATCGAGACGGTGATGCAAGCTTCCTACCTGCTGGCGCAGGCCAAACTCGACGACACCAACAAGAAATGGCTGGAGCTGATTGACAACGCGGCGCGGGATGCGGCGCGTATCAATCGCGAGATCCGCGAAGTGCTGAAGGGACAATCCTAGGTCACGGCGCAAGCCGCATGACATGGCCGCTGCGGCGTGCCATTTCTCTTTCGCAACGGACCAACCCTCACGCGCAATGTTGTGCGATGTGCCTGGCGCCTTGAGCCTTGAGCCGTGCGCCTGAAGCCTGCTTTTCAAGCCGCCTTCGGCCGGTTGTCGCCGACGCGCAGTGCGCGCAGGAAATCCTGGGCCTGGCGATATCCCTCCAGGGTGCCGACATCGATGTACTTTTCGCCGCAATGGGAGGCGCGGACGATATTGCCGGCGTCAAGGTAAGCGTTGAGCAGGTGTCCGAGATACTCATCCTCCCGATGGCGCGAATCCCATAACAGCTTGAGCGCGTGGAAAGCTTCCCCGGTGGCGGTGACCGCCCCCCAGACCCAGTGCGAGTGCGCGTCCTTGCGCTTGACCTCGACGCGCTGCACGTAGCCGAGATCGTCGCTGACCACGGCGTCGAAAGCCGAAGGATTCAGCACCGGGAAGCAGACCAGGTTCACGCCGGCGCCGTCCGTGTTTTCCAACGCCGTGTGATAGGCATTCTCGGGAAACCAGATGGTGTCGGGAAGGCCGATCAACACCTGGCCTTGGTGGCGGGCGAAGGGTTCAGCGCGAAACAAGGCATCGCACAGGCCCTGGGGATGCTGCTGCACGACGTAGAAGATTTCGGCCGCGTAGGCGCGCTCGGCAAAGTACTTCACGATGTCGCTCTTCTCGGCCGAGATGACCATGCAGATCTGCGTGGCGCCGGCGGCAATCATGCGCTCCACCAGGTATTCCGCCACCGCCTTGGGGCGCTCGACGCCCTCGATCACGCGCGAGCCGACGGGCAGAAGCTCCTTGGAACAACCCAGGGGCTGAATGCGCTGTCCGGCGCCGGCGGCGGGAATCACTCCGATCATGACAGGCTCCAGGCTTCAGGCTGCGGGCTTCAGTCCGGCAGCGGCTTGCGAAAAAGCTGGGTACGCCGAGCGACCGGTCCCGGCGCGCGCCTGCTCAAACAAGGCAAGCATCTGCAGGGCGCGGTCATCGCCGGTGTGCTCGGAAAGCGTCCGCTCACGGGCACGCCAGGCCAGGCGCGACAATTCCTCGTCGGAAATCTCCAGGGCTTGCAGCACATCGTCCGCGCCTTGGGCGACCAACAGCTGGTCGCCGGGGCAGAAAAACTTCTCCAGGCCCGGCCACCAATCGGTTATCACGGGGGTGCCGCAGGCGGCCGCCTCGAAAAACCGTCCGGAGGGGCAGTAACCGTAACGTGCCATGCCATCGCGCGTGATGTTCAGCGTAAAGCGCGACGACGAATACAGCGCCGGGTGGTCGGCGGGCGCAACGTGCTCCAGGATGCGCAGGTTCTCCGGCCAGAAATGATCGCGCGGGTACAAAGATCCGGCGAGAACGAAAGACGCATCCGGCCGGCGCCGCGCCGGGTCAAGGAACATCGCATCGAGCTTGTGCTGCCGGTCCGCGGCATAGGTCCCCATGTAGCTCAGCAAGCAACCAAGGTCGTCGCGCTCGGCCACGGGACGATGGACGTCAGGATCAACGCAACCGTAGAGAGGGCAGGCCATGCGCGCTCCCCAGCGCTGCTCCAGGACGCGCAGAATCTCTCCGCCCGTAAAGGACAGATAGAGATCGAAGCCGGCGACCTGGTCGCGGCAGAGATAATCGAGATCGCCGTGCTCCAGATTGTGCAGAGTGATGGGCGTGTCCAGGTCATAGAAGACGCGCAGCGGGCGTTGCAGGGCCAGAACGTCGTCTACGATGCGCCCGCCTTCAGGACAATAGCTGGCGCAGATGACGACGTCGCTGTCGCGCGCCTCGCGTAGCGCCTGCTCGCGCACCTGGTCCCATGACGGGTACAGCACCAGATCGCAGTAGTCGCAGGCATCGAAATCGCGGCGGCGGGCGTAGTAGGGAACATCTTTTTCGAAAAAGCTGACCCGATGGCCGCGGCGGTGCAGCGCCTTCAGGATGGCTCGATACGGCGTGGCGTGCCCATTGCCCCAGGAAGAAGAGATGGTCAGGCCAAAGATGGTGATCTTCAAAGGGCCTCACGCGGCGCGGGCGCGCAGAACGTACTTACCCTTCAGATGGCGGCGACGCGCAGGCCGTTGCCGCTCAGAGTGCACCAGCGAGGCGAAGTCGCATGACCGGATCGAGTTCCTGCTGGCGATTGCGCTTCATGAACCAGCCGAACAGCAGGCATCCCAGCGCGAAGCAGTAGAAATTGGTGTTTTTCATATGTTCCTATAGGCCCAAAATCGAGCTACTCGGAATTGGATTCGGCCAGCAGAGCGGGTGTTGTCCTGCTCAGGCGCAAGTCTTCAGGCGCCAGGCTCAAGGCTTCAGGGAAAAGGAAAAGCCCGGCCGATGGAGGCCGGGCTTCACGATCCAACTCTGGTTTACTTCTGACTTCTGACTTCTTACTTCTTACTTCCCGCTACTCTTCTTCCTCCCTGAGCTTGGCAATCACGCCCAGGTCTTCCAGGGTGGTGACGTCGCCTTTGACGTCGCCGCTGGTGGCCAGTTCGCGCAGCAAGCGGCGCATGATCTTGCCGCTGCGCGTCTTAGGAAGAACGTCGCTGAAGCGGATGTCGTCGGGACGGGCGAGCGCGCCAATCTCCTTGGTCACCCATTTCTTCAGCTCTTCTTTCAGTTCGGGGCTGGGCTGGTTACCTTGCTCGAGGGTGACGAAGGCAGCGATGGCTTGCCCTTTCAGTTCATCGGGACGGCCGACCACGGCGGCCTCTGCGACCTTCGGGTGCGCGACCAGCGCGGATTCCACTTCCATGGTGGAAAGCCGGTGTCCGCTGACGTTGATGACATCGTCGACGCGGCCCATGATCCAGAAGTAACCGCCCTTGTCTCGGCGCGCGCCATCCCCGGTGAAGTAGATACCGGGAATCTGCGACCAGTAATTCTGCACATAGCGATCGGGATCGCCGTAGACGGTGCGCAGCATGCCCGGCCATGGTTTCTTGATCACCAGGAAGCCGCCGGAGCCGAGCGGAACTGACTTGCCATCCATGCTAACCACGTCGGGCACGATGCCGGGGAAGGGCAGGGTGGCGGTGCCGGGCGTGGTCGGAACGGCGCCGGGCAGCGGCGTGATCATGATGCCGCCGGTTTCGGTTTGCCACCAGGTATCGACGATGGGGCAGCGGTCGTGTCCGATGACCTCGCGATACCACATCCAGGCCTCGGGATTGATGGGCTCGCCGACCGTGCCGAGCAGGCGCAGCGTGTCCATTTTGTGCTTGTTGGGCCACTGCTCGCCCCACTTGATGAAGGTGCGGATCGCGGTGGGCGCGGTATAGAGAATGTTGACCTTGTGCCGGTCAATGATGTCCCAGAAGCGGTCGGGTTGCGGCGTGTTGGGCGCGCCCTCGTACATCAAGCTGGTCGCGCCGTTCTGCAGCGGCCCGTACACGATGTAGCTGTGCCCGGTGACCCAGCCGATATCGGCCGTGCACCAGTAGATGTCCTCGTCCTTGAGATCGAACACCCACTTGGCGGTGATGTAGGTGTAGACCGAGTAGCCGCCGGTGGTGTGCACCACGCCCTTGGGCTTGCCGGTAGTGCCGGAGGTGTAAAGGATGTACAGCGGGTGCTCGGCTTCCAGCGGCTCGGCTGGGCAGTTGGGCGAAGCGTCTTTCATCACCTCCTGCATCCAGTGATCGCGGCCCTGCTTCATGGTCACCGGTGTCCCGGTGCGCTTGTTGACGATGACGTGCTTCACCGAGGGGCAGGATTCCAGTGCCTCATCCACCGCCGGCTTGAGCTTGACCTCGCCGCCGCGCCGGTAGGAGCCGTCCTGGGTAATGACCGCCACCGCCTGCGAATCGGTGATGCGGTCAACCAGGGCAGTGGCCGAGAAGCCGCCGAATACCACCGAGTGCGGCGCGCCGATGCGGGCGCAGGCCAGCATGGCAATGGGCAACTCGGGACACATGCCCATGTAAATGGCCACCCGGTCGCCTTTCTTGATCCCCAGCTTCTTGAGCGCATTGGCGAACTTGGAGACCTCGTTGAGCAGCTCCTGGTAGGTGAGCTTGCGGATTTCCCCGGCCGGCTCGCCTTCCCAGATGATCGCCGTCTTGTTGCCTCTGCCCTTTTGGATCTGGAAGTCGAGGCAGTTGTAGGAGAGGTTGATCTCGCCGCCGCTGAACCACTTGGCCCAGGGCGCGTTCCATTCCAGCACCGTCTTCCAGGGCTTGAACCAGTGCAGGTCCTGGGCGATGCCGGCCCAGAACTTCTCCGGATTCTCCACCGATTCCTTGTAGATCTTCTCGTATTCCGCCATGCTCTTGATGTGGGCTCGCCGGCTGAATTCGGCCGGAGGTGGAAACACGCGGCTCTCCTGCAGTACGGAGTCGATATTCGTCTTCGGAGTGACGGCTTCGGTTGACATAGGCCTTCAGGCCTCCTTCGCTTTTCGTAGAGAAATTTTGGGCCCCCGCGGCGCTCGCACGCCGCCCCTCGTCATCGCGAACTCTTCTTGCTCTAGGCCACCCGCTCGGCTGTGGCCGGCGGCACACGATCTTTCGAGATCGGCTCGCCCAACGGAATCACCGCCCGTCCAAACGCCCCGTTCGTCACCTCGGCAAAGGAAACGTAGAGAGCGGCAATGCCGGTGGCCAAGCCGAACCAACCGCCGATTGCTTTCCCTGCCGCCCAGCCGAAGTCGCCGGCGCCCAGCAGGAAGAACGTGATCCACAACAGCAGGAACACCGTCCATACTCCCTTGTTGGAGCGGAAGGTGGCCACCCACATGTACAGCGTGAACACACCCCACATCACCAGGATCAACGCCACACCGCTCGGCGCCGGCGGTTTGATCCAGCCCGCGCCCACCGTCCAATTGAGCAGCGCAAACCACCACCAGAACAATCCGTACGAGGTGAACGCGACCGTGCCGAAGGTGTTGCCGTTCGCGAACTCCAGGATCCCGGCGAGAAACTGGGCCGCTCCCCCGAAAGCGAACGCCAGCGGCACCACCGCCGACACAGCTTCCTTCGGAATCAGTCCGGCATTGATGAAGCTCAATACCACCGTGGTTAAACCGAACCCCGCCAGTCCCAGCGGCGCGGGATTCGCCACTTTCGGAGCTTGCTGCGAGGCGATGGTCAGATCTCGACGGACCGGTGTATTGCTTCCCATAGGCTTTCTCCTAGCCGTCTGCGGAAGCGCGGGAGCATCCCCGAACTCGACACGCCACCGGGGGGCAACATCGCGATTCGCGGCACACCAGCGGAGCCGGCAGACCTGAACACAAGACTGGATTCCGCCCGCCTCAGCGCTGTTGCCCGCCATCGCGGATTGCTGGGCGGAAAACCTATCGTCTTGCGATTCATCGGTTTACGATTCATCAGCGTCGCCGATCACTGCTCCATCGTCAAGACATCCCCTACATCCTGCCCGGCCTCTTTCGCCTTCAGGAAACGACGCAGGTTCTTGCCGGAAGGCGTCTTCGGCAGTCAGGCCACAAATTCCAGGGCAGAGGGCGCCGCAATCGGGAAGGGCGGGCTTCCCCCTGAGGCGAACCATTGTAACCCCTACGATGTTACATGGACATGTGATGTGCGTCACGACATGAGCTTCTCCGGCGATCCGGCTATGATAGGGAATGCCTTCCAGCACGATGACTCCGCAGGCGGAATTGCACACCCACCTGGGTGGGGCGGTCGATCCCCCCATTCTGTGGTCGATCGCGCACCGTCAGGGAATTCGCCTTCCGACGAAGGACTACTGGCAGTTCGAAGCCATGGTCACCATGAGCGATCACGATCGCAATCGCGGTCTCAAGGAGATGAACGAGCGGTTCTATCGCTGGACTGAGCTGATTCAGTCGTCACCGGAAGCGATGCAGGAGTCGGTTGCCAGTGTCATTGGCGGCGGATATCGGAAGTGCAACCTGGTCCTGCAGGAACTGCGCTTCAATCCGATGTTCCGCAACCGGCGCGGCGAGCGCGACCTGGACCACATCATCAATGCCGCGCGTTGGGGGCTGGAGCGGGCTTTGGTCGAGTATCCCAGGGTGAAGGCGGGACTCATCCTGATGATGGACCGACGTCTTACCTTGGCGCAGAACGAAATTATCGTGGAGAAGGCGATCAAGTACCAGGGCCGAGGGATCGTCGGAATCGATCTCGCGGGTCCGGATCGACGTTCCTTTTCGATGGTCAGGCATGCGCCCCTGTTTCATCGCGCCAAGGAGGCGGGGTTGGGAGTTACCATCCATTGCGGCGAAACCGGAAAAATCGAAGAGATGCGCTACGTGGTCCGGGAGATCAAGCCCCGCCGCATCGGGCACGGGATCGCGGCCGCACAGGATGCCAGGTTGATGCGGGACATTGCGGCAGCGCGCATCACGCTGGAGATTTGCCCCACCTCGAACCTGAAGAATTCCATGGTTCGCGATCAGCGTCAGTTGAAGGCAATCATCCGCCGGTTGCTGCAGCACGGCGTCCGCATGACGGTGAATACCGACGGCCCGGAACTGTACAAGACCAATGTCCATCGGGAGCAGCGGTTCCTGATCGAGATTGGGGCCATGTCGAGGCGCGAGATCGCGCAGTGCAACCAATGGGCTTTTGAAGCCAGCTTTCTTACTTCACCGCCCCAACCGTGAACCCGGCGATAAATCTGTCGAGGAACAGGTTGTAGAGAATGGCAATGGGCACGCTGGCGATCAGGCAGGCGGCCATCAGCGAGCCCCAGAAATATACGTCGCCGCGCACCAGGAAGGTGGGCACGCCCACGCTCAGCATCTGGCTGTTCTCGGTGGAGATGAACGTGAGCGCGTAGACGAACTCCTGCGTCACCAGGGTGAAGGTAAAGATCACGACGGTCAGGATCCCGGAGAGCGAAATCGGCACCACCAGCTTGAAAAACGCGCCCAGCCGGGTCAACCCGTCCACCATGGCGGCGTCTTCCAGTTCGCGCGGAATCGACTTGAAAAAGCCCATCAGCAGCCAGATGGAAAACGGCACGGTGAACGTGGGATAGACCAGCACCACCGACCAGATGGTGTCCTGCAGCCCGAGAATGGCGATCACGCGCGACAGCGGGATAAACAACAGGGTCGGCGGCACCAGGTAGGTAAGAAAGATGGCGACGCCGATGCGCTGTCCCCAGCGTCCCGTCAAGCGCGTGAGCGCGTATGCCGCCGGCAGCGCCAGCACCAGCGTGATGACCACCACGATTCCGCCGACGATGGCCGTGTTCGTCACCCAGGTCATGTACTTGGTCTGCTCGAACAGCACCTTCAAGTGCTCCAGCGTGGGCGGCATGTTGAACTTGAAAGGATTGTTCTGCAGGGTGTACAGGTCCGCCGTCTGCTTGAAGGTGGTAATGAACATCCAGTAGAACGGGAAGGCCAGCAGGACGGCAAACACCACCAGCACGGTCCAGCGGGCAACGACGTAGCCGACGCTGCGAGTCTGCCCGCGCTGCATCAGGCCACCTCCGACTTATAGGCCAACCGCAGCATGATGTAAGTGACCGCCACCATGATGGGCACCAGAAACAACGAAATCGCCGCGCCCTGCGACAGGTCGCCGCCGAGAATTCCGGTGAAGAAGGCCAGCGACGGCAGAACCTGGGTGGAATCGTAAGGTCCGCCGGCGGTGAGCACGTAGACCACGGTCATGTCGGTAAAGGTGAAGATGATGCCGAACAGCACCGCAACCATGATGATGGGCAGCATCATGGGGATGGTGATCTGGAACAAGGTCCGCCAGAACCCGGCGCCATCGACTTCGGCGGCCTCGGGAATGTCCTTGGGAATGGCGGTCAAGCCGGCGAGCAGGATCACGGTGGAAAACGGCAGCAGGCGCCAGGTGTGCACCAGGATGACCGATGCCATGGCCAGCGAAGGTTCACCGAGCCACATGGGCGCGCTATACGGCTTGTAAAAATGCAGCGCCACCAGCACCCAGTTGATGACGCTGTACAGCGAATCGAGAATCCATTTCCAGCCGATCGCTCCCAGCGAGATCGGGGCCACCCAGGGCAGCAGGATCAGAAATCGGATGAAACCGCGGCCGTGAAATTTTTCCTTCAGCGCCACCGACAGAATGGTGGACCCCACGATCACCAGCACCTGCGAAATGATGGTGAAGACGAAGGAATTGACCAGTGCCTTTCGGAAGCTGGGACTCTGCAGGATGCTGCGGAAGTTCTCCAGCCCCACCCAGTGCGAGGTCACGCTGGCGATCCGAACGTCCGTGAAGGCATAGACGAAGGCCAGGATGAACGGCACCCCGATCAGCGCGGCAATGAACAGGACGGCGGGAGAGAACATGGCCACGCCCAGGAGCTTGGCGCGGTTCTCGGGAGTGCGATGCCAGGGAACTTTGACCGCCGGCGCTTCGTCGCGCGGCGGAGGCGCGCCGCCCCCGGCGCTCCCGATCGGCGGATTGGGCGTTACTGCCATGCCAGGACCTGGGGTGCGGTGCGCTTTTCGGACTTGCGATCGAAGAAATGCAGATCGGGCTGGCGAATGCCGAAATCGTAAACCTCATCAGGCTTGAACGACTCGGCTGCCCCCAGCCGCGAGATGACCTGCTTGCCATCGAATTTTCCGCCCGCGATCACGCCATAGAGGATCCACTCCGCGCCCAGGTACTCGGTGACTTTCACTTTCAGGCGGAAGGTGATCGCCGCGTTGGGCGTGAGTTCGATGGGCAGGAGATGCTCGGGGCGGAAGCCCACGATAAAGTCTCCGTTCTCCATCAGGTTCATTGGCGGGGAGCCCAGGAAGGTGGCGACGAAGGTGTCGGCCGGCGTGTCATAGACCTCGCGCGGAGTGCCGAGCTGCCGCACGAATCCCTTGTGCAGCACCATGACGCGATCGCCCATCGCCATGGCCTCCACCTGGTCGTGAGTGACGTAAATAGTGGTGGTGCCAACCCGCTTGTGGAACAGCTCGAGTTCCTCGCGAGCGCTGGCGCGCAGCTTGGCGTCCAGATTCGACAGCGGCTCGTCGAGCAGGAAGACCGAAGGCTCGCGCACGATGGCGCGGGCCAGCGCCACCCGCTGCCGCTCGCCGCCCGACAATTCGCGCGGCTTGCGGCTGAGCAGTTGCCCGATGCCGAGCAGTCCCGAAGCCCACTCCACTTTCTGCCTGTGCAATTGCTTGGGGACCTTTTGCGCCTTCAAGGGGAAGGCAATGTTGTTGTACACGGAAAGGTGGGGATAGAGAGCGTAGCTCTGAAATACCATGGCGATGCCGCGCTCACGAGGGGTCAGGTGGGTGACCGCCTGGCCCCCAATGCGAATCTCGCCGGCCGTGGGAATTTCCAGGCCGGCGATCATGCGCAACAGCGTGGTCTTCCCCGATCCGGAGGGACCGAGGAAGACCAGAAACTCGCCTTCGCGGGTTTCCAGGTTCACATCGTTGACTGCGCCGAGTTCTCCCTGTTTAAAGACCTTGGTTAATTTTCTGGTTTCGACAACCGCCATCGATCCCTCTAGCTGTTATTTCCATCTCGCGAAAATGCGCTTGTACTCCGCCTCGGCTGCCTTGGCCGCGTTTTCGGGAGTTTCCTCGCCGCGCGCGACCTTGGCAAACATCGTCGGCAGCACCCAAGTTCGGAACGCCTCGTCGATTGCCGCGGTGGCATATCCTGGATACCCGACGTTGGTGGCCCAATCCAGCACGTCAGCCAGCACCTTGTATTTGTCATGCGGATCGGCGTTAGGGTCGTTCTGGATGATGGTTTTGATGTCGGGCACGGTGGTCGGGAAGCAGGGGAAGTTGTACCACTTGCCGGCCTCAAACCCCTGCTTGAAATTGTCGATGTAGTCGATCAGAAACTGCTGCGCACTTTCCTTGTTTTCGGCAAAGTTCCAGACGACGTAACAATCCATCACGTGCTCGGCGGCGATCCGCCGCACCGGCCCCTTGGGCGCCCGGCTGATCATGATGTGGCTGGAAATGGGATTGTGTTCGCGCTCCGCCTGGCGCGTCACCGAAATGGCGTTGGCCACATAGGAGGTCTTGCCCGCCAGCATGGCGCGGTTGTTCGACGACGGGTCCCAGGTGAAGACTTCCGGGGTCTCCGATTCCTGGTAGAGCGCCTTCATGAACTTGAGCGCCTCCACGGTGTTCTTGGAATTGATGGTCACGTTGCCGTGCTCATCCTGCTCGGCGCCGCCAAACGACCACAACAGGGCGCGCACCGCCATGCTGGTGTCGAGCTCCTGCGACAGCCCTATACCGCACGGATTGCCGCGCTTGTCGCGGATTTTCTTCGCCCCCGCGCGCAGGTCGTCGTAGGTGTCCGGCCCGTTGGCATAGCCCGCCTCCGCCCACCACTCCTTGTAGTAGTTGCCGGGATCGGGCACATAGGAGTCGGAGAAGGCGAAATACTTCTTGGTCTTCGGGTTGTAGGTCGACTTGTGCGCCAGGTCGATTTTCTTGCCGTGCTTTTTCTCGACCTCCTGGTAGACGTGCGTCATGTCGACCGTCTGTTGCTCATAGGCCGCGGGGGGCGACAGGAACATGAACAGGTCGTGCCCCTTCTTGGCGGAAACTTCGGCCGCGGCGCGCGCGTTGATCTCGGTGATCGCGATGTGGTCGACCGTCACATTGGTGTTGTGTTTCTGCCCCCATGCCTTGGTGTATTCGTTGTCGAACCACTTGTCGTATTCCGGAACGAAGTGGCTCCACTGCGCAATCTTCAGAGTCTTCTGCTGCGCCTGCGCTCTTTCCGGAAACAGAAAGTACGGGCCCGCACCCACCGCTACGGCGGCGCCGCCGGTGGTCTTCAGGAAGTCTCTACGAGTAAAGCCTCCACTGCGCTTTTTCGCCATATGTAATTCCTCCTTGAATGCCGAACAGCAGTGAATCCTAGGCCGGCCCTGTGCCCCACGAGCGCCATAATACGGCGCGGGACATCATACTCATCGTGACGCGATGGGTCAAAACAGGGTCGAGAAAGGGGGCGGCAAGGGCCGCCCCGCAAGGGCTACAAGTTGGTTAGAAGGTGAAGATGGTCGCGAACTCGGAACGAAGGTCGTGGAACTCGTGCTGCGGCACGCCCACGGCCAGCGGAAATGATCCGCCGTTTAAGCCACTCGCCGCGCGCGTTGAGTAACGCGAAACCTCGTAGCCGAAGGTTGCGAACTTGTTGAACTTCCATTGCAGGTTGACGGCCTCCAGGTCGCTGCGCCACCGCACTCCAGCACCCTTCGGTGCGGGTGTGGCAATGCTCGGAGTCGCCTGGGCAGCCCGCCGCGCATCCCGCGCATACGAGTTGTCCAAGCCCCAGTGGAAGTACATTGTCCAGCCGGAGTTGCGGCCGCCGGGCTCGGCATGGGCGATCCTCGACAGCGGAATGCCCAGGTTGAGGAAACCGCCTTCCGCTCTGACCGGACGCTGCGGCACCAGCACGTTGCTGCCGGCCGCATTGGTGCCAAAGAACACCGTGCTGCCGTCAATGGCCGTGGCCGAGGCGAGACTGGGCGGAGCAAATCCATGAAAGTCGTTAAACGTGGAGAAGACCTGGTCCGCAAAGTACCATCTCAGGTCCTCGCCGTTGTAGTAGCTGGCCAGGAAGGTGAACCAGCGGGTTGGCAGTTGGGCTTGCACCGCGCCACCGTAGGAACTGCTGGTGAGCTCGGCGCCGGTCGGGAATGCCGCCTTGAAGGCAGCCGGGACATTGGCCGCGAGAACGACTTCCTTCCGCTCGCGATTCTCCCCGCTGAAGATGATCTGCGCAGGCGCGACTCCCTTGGCGTGATCCAGTTGGAATTGCGCCACCAGTCGCCCTTCCAGCCCAGGCCGCGCCGAATCGACTCCTTGCCGTTCGCCGTAGGCGAGCTGGTTGGCAATGTCGGTCGGCGTGTTGCCGAACGCCGGCAAGGTGACGGCAAATTCCGGCGACAGGGTAAATTTGCTGGATCCGCCAAAGTTGTGGACCACCCCCACCCGCACCTGCGGTTCACGGGTGTAGAGCGATCCAAAGCCGATGCCCAGGCCGGTCGTCTCGAGCAGATTGGGCAAGGTGGAGGAGCCGAATGGCGTCCAGTCCTGCCCGAACAGAATATGCACGGAAGTGTCGGGATTGATGATCTTGTCCAGCCGCATCCAGGCCAGGCGCAGTGACGGCTGGCTGGAGCGAATGGAAGAGATGTTACGGTTGTTGACGCGCGTGAAGTTGCCCTCGAAGTCGAATTCCAGTTTTCCGGTGAGGGTCAGGTCCTTGGCGAGGTCGGGCCATTCAAAGTTGACGCCCGCACGCGCCGCACGCGCCTTGATGTGAAACTCGGGCGAGCCGTTGGGACCGGTGTCGCCCAGGAACTGGGGCAACGGGAAATCATTGCCCTGCTGGCTGCTGCTGTCGTACACCACGCTGGCCTTCAGGAACCCGTACAGCTTCAATTTCGCTCCCGAACCCAGCTTCAGGTCCGGAATCATGCCGCCCGGCGTGGGGGCGCCCAGCGCCAGCACGCGAATGGGAGCGATCGCGGGAATCACCGCTGGGGCGGGCGGGGCTTTCGGGGCCGCGGCTTGCGCGGACGTCGTCACCAGTACCGCCGGTTTAAACGCTGCCGTGGCCGAGGACGAGAAACCTATCGAACGTTCGTTAGAAGTTGAGACAGGCTGAAGCTCGTTGGGTGAAATAATCCCCTTCTTCAGGAGCAGAGCAGTGAGCTGGTCGCGTTGCTCCGCGACCGGGACCGCAGCCAGAGCTTGAACTTCCTCCCCGGTCAATACGCCTTTGGCCGCCAGCAGGCGCACGAGCGGATCGCTCGCCTGTTGAGCGGGTGCAGCCGGGTCCGGCTGAGCGCCGGCCAGCATGGTTCCGGTGAGGGTCAGGACCACAGCCACTACCAGAAATGCGTTGATGATACGTCGCATGGGGTAAATAACCTCCATTCAAAGTGGCGGCATCGGGGCCCCCCGCAAGCGGCGGACCCGGTGCAGCTTGAAACTAAAGATCGAAATGGTCCCAGATACGCTGAAGTAACGCCATGGGCCGGAGCCCATGATGGAAACTGCTTACAGGCCGAGAACGGTTTCGACCTGGCTCAGGCCGCGACGCTCCCGCCGAAGCACGCGTGGGCGCCAATTTCGGGGGTGGGACAACAGTCCGCCGCTGGCTCGCGAGCAGACCGGATACGGGACGCGGAGAAGAGGGAGAGGCCGGGTCTCCGAACTAACGACGATGCGCCGCTGAATTACGCTAACGCGCCGTCTCCCTGCCCTGCGGCGTTCGTCGCACCCACCCATGGGGTTCATCCGGTGCTGCGCATTGTTCCCGAGCAAGGCACAGCCGTCAGTGACGTATGTCACTAAAGGGGTGTGACGTGCTCGGCGGCCCGCGAAAGACCGCTCTGGACAAGGGTTTGCTCATCCGTCGCGCGCGCCGGCGGCCAAAAAAAATGCGCGCTTGTTATCCGAATGGGTGCTCAATCGACGGGCTCGGAGTTGTGAACAGCTCCGCGCTCTTGTCGGTGATGTGCATGTCGTCCTCCAGCCGCACCCCGAATTCGCCGCGAATGTAGATGCCCGGCTCGTCGCTAAAGGTCATGGCGGGCGCCAGCGGCAGGGTATTGCCGTGCACCAGGTACGGCCACTCATGGCCATCCAGGCCGATGCCATGGCCCACCCGGTGGCTGAAGAACTTGTATCCCGGGCCATACCCGGCGTCGACGATCCCCTTGCGCGCGGCGGCATCCACCGCCTCGCATGCAACGCCAGGCTTGGCCGCACCCAGCGCCGCTTTCTGCGCCTGCTGCACGATCTCGAACACGCGCTTCTGCTTGTCAGTGGCCTTCCCCAGGACCCAAGTGCGCGTGACGTCGGATTCGTAGCCCTCCACGCGGCAGCCACCGTCGAGCAAGACCGGCGTTCCTTCGCCGATCACCTGCGGCGCCACCGACCCATGCGGCAGCGCGCTGTACTCGCCGACCTCGATGAGCGCATCGCCGCGAAAGCCTACCTTGGAGTAGGCGGCGGCGAGCAGGGCGCTGACATCGTGCTGCGTCATGCCCGGTCTCATTGCCTGGTGCACGGCGCGGTAGACCAGCCAAGTCGCCTGGTTGGCAATCTTCATGAGCTCGAGTTCGTGCGACGACTTCTGCATGCGGCAGCCCGCGGTCACCGGCGTGGCGCTCACCAGCTTCAGCGCCGGCGCCGCCTGCGCCACCCCGGCGCTGAATACGAACGTCACTCGTTCTTCCACCCCCAGAGTCCCGGCCGAGATGCCGCGGTCCTTGAGTCCCTGCGCTAGCAGCCGGTAAGGATCTTCGTCTTCCTGCCAAACCCGCACGTCAACGTTGCCGTCAAACGGGCCTTTGGCAATCTGCTCGCGCAGCCTGCCTTCCTCGAACGCCGGCGCTACAAAAAACGGAGCACCTTTGGCCGGCAGGACCAGCGCGCCCAGCCGCTCGCTGTTCCACCAACTGACGTTGGCGAAATACATCAGCGAGCTGCCGCCGATCATGAAGATGGCGTCGAGCGTATTGCCGGCCATCAACTGGCGCGCACGCTCCATCCGTTGCCGCCGCTCCTCGACGGTAATCGGCCGGACCTGGTCTTTCATCGAGGTCAGTGCCTGGATGGAGGCAGGCTGCGGGGCCGCCTGCTCGCTGGCAGACAGCGACGGCAACAACAAAGCGCCGGCGACAGCAGCGCCCGACTTCAAAACTTCGCGGCGAGAGAACATGAAGGCTCCTGCGATGACTTTGGTAACCGGCGTCTAAGGTCGGAACGGTCCGGTTTAAGGCGTTTGAGGTAAGTAGCCTAGTACGACTGCCCGTAACGCGCCAAGTTGCGCCGTCCTTAATATAACGACGGTGCACCGCTCAGCTTACAACACCGTCCATGTCCGCCACTTCTAGCATCAGCTTTCACGTCATCGGCGAACGTACGAAGGCGCCGAAGGGGGCATCCACCCTTCGCCGCATAATCCAGCAGGCTCGTTCCTGCTGGCCGCAATTGGCGGGCATCGCCGCGCTGAGCTTGCTGGCGGCGCCGATCGGGCTGCTGCTGCCGCTGCCGCTCAAGATCGTGGTAGACAGCATTGCCGCCCAGCGCCCAGCTCCGGCCTGGCTGCGCGCCTTGGCGCCCGGCTCTGCCAAGGATTCCACCCTGCTGCTGGCGGCGGCGTTACTGCTGGCCATCGGCGCCATCCTGCACCTGCACGCGCTGGCCACGTGGATCCTGCAGACCTACACCGGCGAAAAACTGGTGCTCGATTTTCGCCAGCGGCTCTTCTGGCACGCGCAACGGCTCTGCTTGCACTTCCACGACCGGCGCGGCTCCAGCGACACTGCCTACCGCATCCAGCACGACGCGCCTGCCATTCAGTACGTGACCATCCAGGGCGCCGTGCCCTTGCTCAGCTCCTGCTTTGCCTTTGCCGCCATGATGTACATCACCGCGCGACTCGATTGGCAGCTTGCGCTGCTGGCCGTCGGACTATCGCCGGTGCTGTTCGTGCTCGCGCGCAGCTCCAGCGTGCGCGTGCACAATCGCTGGCACGTCGTGAAGGAGTTGGACAGCAAGGCCATGGCGGTGATGGACGAGGCGCTCGGTTCGGTGCGGCTGGTCAAGGCGTTCGGCCGCGAAGAACGCGAGGACGAGCGTTTCCTGCTGCGCTCCAGCCGCCGCATGTGGAGCCAGGTGAAGCTGGCTTGGATCCAGGCGGGCTATCACACCGCCATCGGTTTCACCATTGCCATCGGCACCGCGGCGGCGCTGATGCTGGGCGTGCTGCACGTGCGCGCCGGCCGGCTTTCCCTGGGCGAACTGCTGCTGGTGATGTCCTACATGGCGCAACTTTACGATCCGCTGCGCACCGTGAGCAGCAAGTTGCCCGAACTGCAGGCTTGGTTGGTCAGCCTGGAACGCGCCTTCAAACTGCTCGACGAGATTCCCGAGGCACTCGATTGCCCGGGTGCGCTCCCCTTGCGTCGCGCCGAGGGCGCCCTCCGCTTCGAGAATGTTTCGTTTTCCTACGGCCCGGAGGAAGGGGTGCTGCACAACGTCTCGTTTGACATCCCCGCCGGTGCGCGCGTCGGCATCGTGGGCCGCACCGGCTGCGGCAAAAGCACGCTGGTCGGGCTGATGGCGCGCTTCTATGACGTCAGCGCCGGCCGCATCCTGCTGGACGGCACCGACCTGCGCGACTATCGGCTGGCGGACCTGCGCAAACAGTTCTCCATCGTCCTGCAGGACAATGTTCTGTTCTCTACTACGGTGGCGGAAAATATCGCCTTCACCCGTCCCGACGCGACCGAAAGCGAGATCGTTGCCGCCGCCACGGCCGCGGGCGCGCACGAGTTCATCATGCTGCTTCCCAACCAGTACCAGACCGAGGTCGGCGACCGCGGCGACCGCCTCTCCGGGGGGCAGCGCCAGCGGATTGCCGTCGCTCGCGCCATCCTGAAGGACGCGCCCATCCTTATCCTCGACGAACCCACCAGCGCCGTGGACGTACAAACCGAGTCGGAGATGATGACCACCACCGAAGCACTGATGTATGGCCGTACGACCTTCCTGATCGCACACCGCCTCAGCACGTTACGCGACTGCGACCTGCTGCTGCGCGTGGAAGATGGCGCGGTGCACGTCGAACTCGGCGCCCGCCAGGAGTTCCGCGCCAGCGAACGGAACGAAGAGATCGAGGTCCCGATTGCAAGCAGCGCTCGGCGCTGACCTCTAGCCACGCATCCGCGGCCACTATAATGTTCGGTGATGAAGCCTCCCTCCTACATGGCGGACCATATCCGCCGCGTGCTCCTGGACGGAGCGTCGGCGCCGCACTCGGAAGATGTGCAACGGTTCTTCAAGGAAGAGGTGGCGTCCCGCGGCTGGTACACCGCCGAATTGCGCAAAGTCGCGTTCCGCTTCCATCGCGTGCTGCTCAACGAACACGGGCTGGATTACCTGGTGTCGGTTTCCGACCAGCTGTTTCGCGGCCGCGTGCTGGAAGAAAAAAACATGGCGGTGATGCTGCTGGAAAAGTCGGTGCACGACTTCGGGCCGAAACAATTCCGCCTGTTCGACCGGTGGCTCGACCGCGTCTCCAACTGGGCGGACCACGATGCGCTGCTGCATTACCTGATCGGTCCGATGATCGCCGACGAGCCGGCGCGGGTGCGCTCCGTTTTCATGTGGGCGCGCTCCAAGAGCCGCTGGCGCCGCCGCGCCTCGGCGGTGGCGCTGATCCGAGGCGCGCGCAAGAAGATGTTCCGCCGCGAGATCGCCCGCCTCTCCGCCATGCTGCTGGAGGACCCCGACGACATGGTGCAGAAGGGCCTGGGCTGGCTGCTGCGCGAGTATGCCAAGGCCGACCCAGTCAACGCGGTCAAACTCCTGATGAAACTGCGGACGCGTTCGCCCCGCCTGGTATTGCGCACCGCCTGTGAAACACTGGAGCCGAAAACCAAGGCGAAAGTGCTGGCAAAAGCAGCAGGCAGCTGATGGTTCGCCATCAGAAAGTTTGCAATCGAGACCACAAATCATGAATGAAAATATCTACGAGCTTCTCCTCGCCCAACAAAAACAGATTCGCGAACTCAAGCTCCACCTGGAAGCGCTGAAGCGCATGATGTTCGAGCACCGGCCGCCGTTCGTCGCCTCGTTCGAGCAGCAGCTCGGCGCCATCGAAGCCGCGGGATTTTTGCGCGAAGTTGACGATTCCGTGAGCCGCCTCGAGCGCCAAGTGCAGGATTCGCGGAAATCGTAACGGGTTCGATACAATAGAGCTTCGCTCATGAACCTCTCCGCCATCCAGTCTGCCCTGCGCGAACAGAAAATCGACGCGTGGATGTTTTACGACCACCACCATCGCGATCCCATCGCCTACCGCGTGCTCGGACTTCCCGAGCACTTGATGGTCACGCGGCGCTGGTATTACGTGATTCCCGCCGAGGGCGAGCCGCGCAAGCTGGTGCATCGCATCGAGGCCGGACATCTGGATTCGCTGCCCGGCACCAAGCGCGAGTACTCCGGCTGGCAGGAGCTGTTTGAAAACCTCCGCTCCATGCTGGGCCCCTACCGCAACGTCGCCATGCAGTACTCGCCGAACAACATCGTGTTCACGGTTTCACTGGTGGACGCCGGCACGGTAGAGCTGGTGCGCAGCTTCGACAAGAATATTGTCAGCTCGGCCGACCTGGTGTCGCGCTTCGAGGCCTCGCTGCTCGAAGAGCAGATCGAATCCCACTTCGCTGCCGGTAAGAAAGTGGATGCCATTACCGCGGCCGCATTCCAGGAAATCGGCCGCCGGGTGCGCGATGGCGGTACCAACGAGTTCGACATCCAGAAATTTTTCGGCGAGTCGTTCCAGCGTGAAGGCCTGGTCACCGACGATCTGCCCATCGTCGCCGTCAATGCCAACGCCAGCAACCCGCACTATGGGCCTTCGGCCGAGCATCACTCGCCGATTAAGGAAGGCGACCTGGTCCTGCTCGATGTCTGGGCGAAGCAGAACCAGCCCGGCGCGGTCTATTACGACATCACCTGGATGGGTTTTGTCGGCAAATCGCCCTCCACCAAGCATCGCGAGGTTTTCGAGGTCGCAACCAAGGCGCGCGATGCGGGCGTGGAAAAAGTGAAGTCCGCCATTTCCGCGGGAAAGAAGATTGCCGGCTGGGAAGTCGACAAAGCCACGCGCGATGTCATCGACGCGGCCGGCTACGGGCGCTACTTCATCCACCGCACCGGGCATTCCATCGCCACCGAAGTCCACGGCAATGGCGCCAACATGGACAACCTGGAAATCCATGACGAGCGCCAGATCCTGCCCAACACCTGCTTCTCGGTGGAGCCGGGAATTTACCTGCCGGAATTCGGCGTGCGCAGCGAGGTGAACGTGATGGTGCGCCAGGGCTCGGCCGATGTGACCGGCAAAGTGCAGCGCGAGTTGGTGATCATTTGATGGCGGCGAGCAAGCCTAACGTCGGGCGGACCGAAGCCGCAGCCCAGCCCAATGCCGTCATGGCGGTGGTGGCGCCCGCCGTGGGATGGCTGATTCCGGGCGCCGGGCACCTGCTGCAGAAACGTTGGCTCCGCGGCCTGCTCCTGATGCTTTGCGTGGTCGCCATGTTCGTGCTCGGGCTGCTGATGGAAGGCAAGCTCTACTCGCCCAATACCGGCGACATTCTCGACGTGCTTGGGTTTATCGGCGATATCGGCGCCGGCGGGCTGTACATCATCGGCAAGGCCCAGGGTTACGGCGCCGGCAACATCGCGCGCGCCACCGCCGATTACGGCACCAAGTACCTGATTGTGGCCGGGCTGCTGAATATCATCAGCGCGGTCGATTCCTACCACATCGCCATCGGAAAGAAGTCATGACGCCGCTGCACCTCTCCCACTTCACCGCCGCGCTGTTGTTCGCCGTGTTCGCTTCCATCGTCTTCGGCATCACGCAGCGCAACAACCCGCGCGACATGGTCCGCTACGGCGCCTATTGCTTCACCTTGTTTATCGTGGGCGTGATGGTGGCCGGCTGGGCAATGTGGCTGCTGCGTCATTGAAGAATTGACGAATTTTAGAATTAACGAATTCCACAGCTCAATTCGGCAATTCTGAAATTCGGAAATTCGGCAATCCCTCCTTATCCCTCCCACACAAACGCGTCAAACACCCGCTCGATGTGGTAGCCCAGGCGCTTGTACAGCTCCACCGCCGACTTGTTCGCTTCCGTCACCGTCAGTGACAGCATGGAAAACTTCCGCCGCCTCAGGTCTTGCACGTTGGCCGCCAGCAGCGCCTCGCCAATTCCCTTGCCGCGATGCTCGGGAAGAACGCAGACCTGGGTAATATGTCCGACATCGTTTTTCACGCGCGAGCACAGGATCAATCCCACGGCGGTGCGGGAAGGTCGGTGATAGGCAATGAAGGAGGAGCCGCCGTCGAACTGTCCGCATCCCGGGAAGCGCACAATGTTGTTCAGGAAGCGCAGCGAGCCGGCGATGGTGCGGTACTGGTCGTTGATTTCGGAGTCGATGTGGCCCCGGTAGGCCGCCGTGATCACTGCCGCGGCCGCCTGGTAGTCCTGCTCGCTCCAGCGCCGGATATCGATTCCCGCGGCCACGGGCCGGCACTCGCTGTTTCTCGCGTTCGCCAGCGGCAGCACCATGAACAAGCGGGGATGCCGGTGGAAACCGTCTTCCAGGAAGGGCCGGGCCACGGCGCCCGTGGGATGCACCAGCAGCTGCGCCTCGATGCGGTGGATGCCCGGCGACTGCTGCAGGGTCTCGATCACGTGCGAGAGCAGCCGGGTTTCCACCGGGTGTTCAACCGGGGCGTCGTAGCGCCCGCCGTCGCCTTCCACGAACAGGTCGCCAATCACTCCCTTGCTGCCCTCATACACGAAAAACGAATACCCGCAGATGCGGCCTTTCTCCAGCGCCGCATAACCCGGCAGGATGCGCGCATCGATGTAGCGCAGGATCATCTCCGTCGAACTGCTGTAGTCCCAGGCCAGCAGCTTGGACCAGAGCTGCGCCTCTTCGTCCAGCAGGGGACGCAGGTCCGACGACGAAAAATGCCTGAGATCGAGAATCTCCACGCTCAGTCCGGTACTCGCTACGATGCCGCCGATGCTGCTCAGGATTCGAGGTAACGTGGAAGTCTAGACGCGAGGCCCCATTCAGGCAAACGGGGGAATAGTTGGGGTTAACAGGGGCCCGGGATTCAGTGGTGCAGCCCGATTATTGGCTGGTTCAATGGGGACGCGACGCTGACCCGGATGAAACCCAGAAAATCTCCAGCTTCTGGGGCCCGTAACCGGCCACCCGCGACAAGCGCCGGCCGCGGAGATAGGAATCCAGCTGCGTTTCCGAGCCGGCGCGGGCGATCAGCAGGTGATCCTCCGCGGGCACCTCGCCGCGTTCGTAACGTTGGACCGGCTGGTTGCGGTAGAAGTCCAAACCATATTCCAGCTCGCGCGAGACATGGAAGGCGGCAACCTTCGCGCCTCGGGTGTTGAGGCGCGAAAGCTCCAGCGCCACCGGCCGCGCCGATTGGGTGCGATCGATGGCCGGCGCGCTGACCCGCAGCACGAACGCCAGCGCCAGCACCACCGGTACCAGGGTGACAAAGCGAAGCACGCGCAGGCCCTGCCAAAGCAAGCTCACCAGCATGGCAACGGCAATGATGGCAGCGGCAATCGCGGAGATGATGACCGCCTGCAGCGGCGGGTGCAGGTGAACGATGAAGTAGGGCGCCAGCAGCGCTGCGCCCAGCAGCAGCCCGCCGGCCAGCGAATGCAGGGTGGCCAGCGGTACACTGCCGCGGTGGGGCACCCGCGTCGCCAGCCAGTCCGCCAGCAGCAGCGCGCACGCCGGAACCGAAGGCAAAATGTAGCCC
Source organism: Terriglobia bacterium (assembly GCA_963797035.1). Lineage (GTDB taxonomy): Bacteria > Acidobacteriota > Terriglobia > Terriglobales > Acidobacteriaceae > JAIQGF01. The sequence continues at coordinate 43,666 of CAWCOC010000009.1, read as the reverse complement.
GGCAGCTTCGATTGCGAAATCGTGAACACCACCAGCGGCACCGCGATCCATACCATCAGGAACATGCGCCATGGGCCGGATTGCGTGGCACGGCTCTCCGCCCCGGGACTGGAACTTTTACGCAGCGCAGCCGCGATCGCGGCCACAACGTACACCGTCCACGGCAGCACGCTCAGCATGAAAACCGGCACGTAGTACCACAAAGGCTGCTTATGCCGATACAGGTTGGTGCCAAAGCGCTCCAGGTTGTGTTGCAGGATGAACACCTGGAAGAACTGGTGCGTCTTGCTTTGCACCGCGACATACCAGGGCAGAGAGATGGCAAGAAACAACAGCACGCCCGGAATCCACAAAGTCTGTGCGATCAGGGACCATCGTGTGGCACGATTCTCCGACCCGTGTTCTCTGACCAAAAACGCGAACACCGCGATGATTACCCCCGCCAGCACCGGCGCCACCGGGCCTTTCGCCAGTGTGCCCAATGCCATCATGAAATAGAAAATCGCAAGCCACCATTTGCGCCCGGTTTCCCGCCACGCGTACCACGCCAGCATTCCCACAGTGAAGGTCGCGGCCAGCGGCATGTCGGTGGAAGCGCCGCGCCCGAATCCGATGACGGCGGCAAAGGAAGCGGCGATGAGCGCCGCGTCGAGCTGCATCCCCTCGTGGAAGCGCCGCACAAACAAGTAAATTGCCGCGATCATCGCGGTGGCGAACACGGCGGAAGGCACGCGCGCCGCCCAATCGCTCACCCCGAACAGCTTGTAGGAGACAATGGCGCTCCAGTAATAAAGCGCCGGTTTTTCCAGCCATGGGACGCCGTTGAGTGTGGGTGTGATCCAATCGTACCGGGCGAGCATCTCGCGCGCGATCTGGGCATAGCGGGGTTCATCGGCGCCCACCAGGCCAAAGCTTCCCAGGCCGAAGAAGAACAAGTAGGCGCAGAATCCCGCTAGAGTAACCAGTTCGGTCCAGGCCCTGGCGCGGAGGGCAGGAGCGGCGATGCGGAGATCGCTCACCTCATCCCTGCCGGCATCGGTGGGTGGTTCATCGAACCCATTTTACCCACGTGCGGCGGAAACACCGATGCGAGCGCGCCAGAATGCATCCAAGTAACAGCGCGTTCGTCTCAGGAGGTACGCGTGCGAACAGCTTTCTTGCGGGCGACGGTTGTGGTGTGCCTGTTGCTCGGCTGTAGTGGGATTTCGGACGCCTATTCGGTCCTGTCGCACGAGCAGATTGTGGACATGGTGTGGCTCGACCACATCCGCCCCATGCTGATGAAGCGGTTCCCGGGCAGCACCGAGGAGCAGCTTCGCCATGCCCACGCCAATGCCTATGGCGGCTCGCTCATCCAGGACATGGGTTATTACCCGTTCGGCAACAAGGATTTCAGCGACCTCACGCATTACGTGCGCAGCGGCGACTTCGTCGTCAACCTGGTCCGTGATGCGCAGGACCTCGATGAATACGCCTTCGCCCTGGGCGCGCTGGCGCATTATGCCGCCGACATCACCGGGCACCCCGCGGTGAACGAGTCGGTGGCGCTCCGCTTTCCCAAGCTGCGCCGCAAGTACGGCTCCAAGGTGACCTATGAAGACGATCCCACGGCGCACATCCGCACCGAGTTCGGCTTCGACGTGGTGCAGGTGGCCAAGAACCGCTACACCTCCGACTCCTACCACGATTTCATCGGCTTCGAAGTTCCCAAGCCGCTGCTGGAGCGCGCTTTTCGCGACACTTACGGCATCGAACTCACCGACATTTTTAACAATGAAGACCGCACCATTGGCAGCTACCGGCGCGCCATCAGCTCCATCATTCCCAAGATGACCAAGGTCGCGCTGGTCACGCGGGAAAAGGAGATCGTCAAGGAGTACCCGAACTTCGACCGCAAGAAATTCCGCTACTACCTCTCGCGAGCCCAGTACGAGCACGAATGGGGCAAGGACTATCAGCGTGCCGGGATCGGCACCCGAATCCTGGCCTTCTTCATCAGCCTGCTCCCCAAAGTCGGTCCGCTCAAGGCGATGAAAATCACCGATCCCACCCCGCAGACCGAGCAGCTTTATATCAAGAGCATGGCTGCGTCGGTGGAGCGCATGAACGAATTGCTGCGCGAGGTCAAGGCGGGGCGGCTGCGCCTGGACAACCGCGACTTCGATACCGGCAAACCCACGCGTCCAGGGGAATATAAGTTAACGGACAAAGCCTACGCCACCCTGTTGCACAAGCTGGCCAAGCGCAACTTCGACCTGCTGACCCCGGACTTGCGCGACAATGTTCTCGCCTTTTACCGCGATCTCGGCGTCCCGCTCGAAACCAAGCGTCATCCCGAGGAGTGGCAAGAGCTGGTGAACAACCTGGACGCGCTGAAGGCGACTTCGCAGGTGCAGAATGCGCTCACGCCAACGGATCGCAATCGGCCTTAGAGGTTGGTCTTGCGTTGCAGCCGCAGTTGGGCGAGCACGCGTTCGGCGGCCACCGAGACCGGGCCATCGAGAGCGCAGCCACTGGCGCAGAAGTGGCCTCCGCCGCCGAAGCGGGCCGCCACCCGGGAAACATCCACCGCGCCCTTGCTGCGCAGGCTGACCCGCCAGCGCCGGTCGGCCAGTTCGCGCAAGAAGACCGCGACCTCCACCTGTTCGATCCCCAGGATGTAGTTCACCAGGCCTTCACAGTCCTCGTCGCGCGCGCCGCAACGCTCCATCTGCTCGCGATTCACCGCCATCCATGCCAGATCGGCGTCCCGATGCAGCCCGGACAAAGCGGCGCCCAGCAGGCGCATCTTCGAGGTGGGCATGGAAAAATACACGCTCTGCGCGATGCGAGCCGGATCGGCGCCGGCGCGCACCAACTCCTGCGCCAGGGCAAAGGTGCGCTCGCTGGTGCCGACGAAGCAGAACGCGCCGGTATCGGTCAGCACCGCGGTGTACAGGCAGGTGGCGACGTTGGGGCAGATGGGCACATCGGCAGCGCGCGCCAGACGGTAGACCATTTCGGCGGTGGCGCAGGCGCTGGGATCGATCCAATTGACGTGCGCGAACGGCTTGCCGCTCACGTGGTGATCGATGTTGATGAGAAACTGGTGCTCCAGCCCTGCCAGGTTGGCGCGCTGGATGCTATCGCACTCCAGCACGATGGCGGCTTCGTAGTGTCCGTTGATGCGCTGCGCGTTGATCACCGCATCCGCAAACGGCAGCGGGCGGTAAATGTGGGGTACGGCGCCGTTCAGCACCACCTCCGCCTGCTTGCCCATGCGGCGCAGGATCTCGCAGCAGCCCAGGGCCGATCCGATGGCATCGCCGTCGGGACGCGCATGGGAGGTAAGGACGAAGCGTTCACGCCGTCCAATTTCCGCCAGTATCGCGTTGAGCGTCTCTCCCACGACCGCTTCGTCCTGACAATTCCGCGCCAGCCCACCCGGGCTACTTCTTTCGCTTCTTCACTCGCCGGAGTAGCTCGTCAATTCTAGTCTCGAACTGTTGCGACCTGTCCAGATGAAAAAACAGATCGGGCGCATGACGAATCCTTAAACGGTCCAAAAGTTCGTGGCGGATATAGTTGCGGGCGGCCTCCAAACCGGCCAGGGTCTGTTCCGCCTCGCGCTCGTTGCCGGTGACATGGATGGAGACGTGCGCGGCTTTGCCGTCGGGCGTCATCTTCACGTCGGTGACTGTGGCCAGCCCGATGCGGGGATCGGTCAACTCCCCCTCGATCATGGCGGAGATCTCCTCGCGCAGCGTCTCGCCCAGCCGATCATAGTGATGTTGTGCGTTGCGGTGTTCCATAGGAGCTCTTAGCTGTTAGCAATTAGCTCTTAGCCGGACCGGATTTGCGCAGGGCCTCGGCCCCATGTACGCAGCTTGACCGACGCGCTACAAATATTCGATGAAGGAATCCGTGATTTCCGCGCCGGCGTTGTTGGCGATTCTGGTTGCCGCGCGCTCCACGTTTTCCATCAGCCCGCGCAGGTAATCGCGCGAACTGGAAATACTTACCACACCCACGGTGGCGCGCTGCCAAAGATCGCTCGTGTCAAGTTCCGCCACCGAGATGTTGAAGCCGGCGCGCAGCTTGTCTTTCAGGCTGCGCAGCACCTGCCGCTTGTCCTTGAGCGAGTGCGCCGCTTCGATGCGGATTTCGAGGGTGAGAAAGGCGATCATAAACCTGGTCAGTGGCTAGCATCAGTTGCCGGCAAAGCCGACGACCACTCGCCATAGCCACCAACCAGTGATTCTTACGCCGTCAATTCCGCCGCCACGCGCTCGGTGACAAACGCCTCGATCACGTCGCCCACCTTGACGTCACCGTAGTTCTGGATGGCGATGCCGCACTCCAGGCCGTTGCGGACCTCGGCGGCGTCCTCCTTGAAGCGGCGCAGCGAGGAAATCTTGCCCTTGAAGACGACCACGTTGTCGCGCAGCAGCCGGACCTCGGAATCGCGCTTGATGATGCCGTCCTGCACCAGGCATCCGGCGACCGTGCCCACCTTCGGAATGCGGAAGGTGTCGCGCACCTCGGCGCGGCCCTGGTAGGTCTCCTTGATCACCGGCTCCAGCAGCCCGGTGATGGCCTTGCGGATCTCGTCCTGCAACTCGTAGATGATGGAGTGCAGGCGGATGTCGACCTTGTCCTGTTCGGCCAGCTCTGCCGCCTTGCGCTCCGGCCGGACATTGAACCCGATGATGATGGCGTTGGACGCCGAGGCCAGCAGCACGTCGGTCTCGGTGATGGCGCCGACGCCGCTGTGCAGGATCTTCACCTTGACCTTATCGGTGGACTGCTTGGCGAGCAGATCGCTGAGCACTTCGACCGAGCCCTGGACGTCGGCCTTGAGAATGACGTTCAGATCCTTCACCCCGGAGGTCTTGAGCTGCTCGGCCAATCCTTCCAGTGAAACGCGGGAGCTCTTGGCAAGCGCGGCTTCACGCGCCTTCTGCTCGCGGTATTCGGAAATGCCGCGCGCTTTCTCGCGGTCGGCCACGACCACGAACTGGTCGCCCGCCTGCGGCAGGCCTTCCAATCCGAGCAGTTCGACCGGGGTGGAGGGCGGAGCCTCATTGAGGGCATTGGCGCGATCGTCGAACATGGCGCGCACTTTGCCGAAGGTGTTGCCCACGACAAAGTTATCGCCGGTGTGCAGCGTGCCATCGGCGACCAGCACCGTAGCCACGCTGCCGCGTCCGCGATCGAGCTTGGCTTCCAGCACCGTCCCGGTGGCGGTGCGCTCCGGGTTCGCTTTCAGCTCCTGCAGGTCGGCGACCAGGCAGATCAGCTCCATCAGCAGATTCAGGTTCTGCTTCTGCTTGGCGGAGACGTCGACGAACACGGTGGTGCCGCCCCAGTCTTCGGGCAGCAGTCCGCGGTCGGCCAACTGCTTCTTGACCCGATCGGGCATGGCGTCGGGCTTGTCGATCTTGTTGACCGCGACGATGATCGGGACCTCGGCGGCTTTGGCGTGATCGATCGCCTCCAGGGTCTGCGGCATGACGCCGTCATCGGCGGCCACCACCAGCACCACGATGTCGGTGACCTTGGCGCCGCGGGCGCGCATGCGGGTAAACGCTTCGTGGCCCGGCGTATCGATAAACACGATCTGGCGGCCATACGCCGGAGAGTTCGTGTCGGTAATGGTCACCTTGTAGGCGCCGATATGCTGCGTGATGCCGCCGGCCTCGCCCTCGGCAACGTTGGCGTGGCGGATCGAATCCAGCAGCGTGGTCTTGCCGTGGTCCACGTGGCCCATGATGGTCACAACCGGGGAACGGGTCACGGCGCCGAGGCGGATACCACCCTCTTCGGCCGTGGCGGCTTCGGCCTGCGCCACCTCAGCCGCGGCCTGCTGCTCGAAGGTGATCACGTTGGTGTCGGCGCCAAACTGGCGCGCCATGTCGCCCGCCAAGTTGCCGTCCAGCGTCTGATTCACGGTGGCGAAGACGCCGCGCGCCAGCAGCCGCGTGATCAGGTCCTTGGCGCGAATGCCCAGCTTCTCCGCCAGGTCTTTCACGCTGATGCCCTCGGTGATGGTAATGGCGCGCGTGATCGGCAGCGGCTCGTTGGAAATGGTCAACCGCGGTGGAGGGACGAACCCCTTCATGGGGCCTTCCTTCACCCCGCGTGGAACGTAGCGCTGTCCCGGACGGCGCGACGGCGCCGGACGTCCGGCGGGCCGTCCGCTGGGCGCCGAGGCGGGAGCACCCGGGCCGACGCCCAGGGGACGCGCGCCGGTGGGAGAGCTGCGCGTAGGATGCATCGGGCGGCGTTCGCCCGGACGCAGCGGCGGACGCGATCCGGGGGCGGCGGGACGCGGACGCTGGAAAATCGGTTGGCCGGGCACAGGCCGGCCGGGCGCCGGACGCGGCGTGCTGGCAACCGGCCGGTTCACCTGCGGCGGCGCGGTGTAAACCGGACGCGGCCCGGTCTGGGGAACGATGACGCGGCGCGGCGGTACCGCAGGCGCCTTGGGATGCGCGGCCGGTGGCGGTGCAGATTGCACCGGCGGAGCCTGTGCGGCAGGTGGCGCAACGGGAGGAGCGCTTACGGGTGGCATGGACATGGACACAGAGGCAGCGGGCCTTTCTGGCTCAGCAATGGGCTGGGTAGGAACGGGTGGAATTTCGGCCTCGGGTTGGGGCTCCGGCGCCGGCGGCGGTTCGGGAACGCGGTACACCGGGCGCACGGGAGCCTCGACCGGTTTCACCAGGCGCGGCGCTGGCGTCACCGGCTCGGGCTGCACAACCGGCTTGGGCGGCGGCGGCACGGCAACCGGTGCCGAGGCGGCCGGGGTCTGAATCGCGGGCTTCGGCGGTTCGGGCGCGCGCGGCGGCACGGCGACCGGCCGCGGCGCAGCCGGAGCGGCCGCTTGCTGCTTTTGTTGCAGCGCCTTCAGGACGTCGCCGGGCTTGGAGATGTGCGAGAGATCGATCTTGGTCTTGATGTCGTCCGGCCGCGGGCGCGCGGCTCGCGCAGCGCCGCTCTGCCCGTTGTTGTCCGCGGCAAAGTGCTGGCGCACTTTGACCGCTTCTTCCACGGTAATGGAACTGGAGTGCGTTTTCTTTTCGGTGACGCCAACTTTCGGCAGAACATCGAGAATCGCCTTGCTCTTGACTTCCAGTTCCCTGGCCAGATCGTTAATTCGAATCTTAGAGGTGTCTACCATCCGAGCTTTTTTCTTCCTCCGTGTGCCGCGCTATGTCTTCATAGCTACCTCACGGTTCCAATTTGCTGTTACATCGCCATCCGCCGGCCGCTTCCGCCGGCAGTCAACGACAAGTGCTACTTCTCTTCGTTCGGAATGTTCTCTTCGCCAGGATGCTCGTCGTGCGTGGTCACGATTTCTTCGTCGGCGGGCGGAGCGTTCTCCACCCCGCTGACGCTCGCCGCTTCCAGATCCTGGCCTTCTTCCACCAGTTCGCTGACGCTTTCCGGAGATTCCGGTGAAGCCTGCGACAGCCCCTCGGTGTCACCCGACTGACCCGCCGAATCGGGTCCAACATCGTCGGGGGGCATTGGCCCGGCCTCACCCTGGACGGGAAGCTCGTCGGTCGCGTCAAACACGGGCGCGGCCGATGGCGCTTCCCCGGCTTCCAGGCTGGAAAAATAATTATTGACCGCAATACTGATTTTTTCCACTGTCTTGGGGCCGATGCCAGGAATCGCTTCCAGTTGCTCCGGCGTCATATCGGCCAGCTGCTCCACCGTGTTGATGCCGGCGGCGGTCAGCTTCTCCACCAGGCCTTCGCCCATATCCGGCACCACCGAGAGCGGCGTGGCCTGGTTGCCCACCAGCGCCGACATCTGCTGCTCGACCTCCTGGCGCTTCTCTTCCTCGCTCTTGATATCGATCTTCCAGCCCAGCAGCTTGGCGGCCAGGCGCACGTTCTGCCCCTTCTTGCCGATGGCGAGCGAAAGCTGGCTGTCGTCGACGATCACTTCCAGATGCTTTTCCGCGGAATCGACGATTGTCACCCGGCTCACCTTGGCGGGCTGCAACGCCTTTTCCGCGAAGGTGACCGCATCCTCGTGGTACTCGATGATGTCGATCTTCTCGCCGCGCAGCTCGCGGATGATGGATTGCACGCGCATGCCCTTCATGCCGACGCAGGCGCCCACGGCGTCCACGTCCTTGTCCTTCGACAGCACCGCGATCTTGGTGCGCTCCCCGGCTTCGCGCGCGATGGCGCGGATGACCACCGTGCTGTCGTAAATTTCCGGCACTTCGGTCTGAAACAGGTGCTGCACCAGCTCCGGCGCGGCCCGTGAGACGATCACCTGCGGGCCCTTGGATGCCTTCTCCACCCGCGTGATGACCACGCGCACGCGCTCGCCCGGGGCGAACGATTCCAGCCGTGACTGCTCCTTGCGCGGCATGCGGGCCTCGGCTTTGCCGATATCGAAGATCAGGTCCGGACCCTCCACTCGCTTCACCGTGGCATTCACGATCTCGTTGACCCGGCCGATGTACTCGTTGTAAACCGTGTCGCGCTCGGCTTCGCGCACCTTCTGGAAGATGACCTGCTTGGCCAGTTGCGCCGCAATCCGGCCGAGCACGTCGGTGGCTTTCGGAATGCGCAGTTCGCCGCCGATCTCCGCCTTGGGATCGAGCCGGCGGGCGTCATCAATCGTGATCTGGTTGGTGGCGTCTTCAATCAGCTCCGGGCTTTCCACCACCTGCTTCACCACGAAGGCGCGAATCTGGCCGCTGTCCTTGTCCAGTTCGGCGCGCAGGTTTTCCTGCGTCTTGTAGTATTTGCGGGTGGCGACGACAATCGCGTCCTCCACCGCGCTGACTACAATCTGCGGGTCAATGCCCTTCTCGCGGCTCAGTGCGTCAATGGTGTTGTAAAGCTCGCTCGCCATAGTTTCCTGTCGCTCGTCGCCGGCCACGGAAGCCAAACGACGTCCTTAAAACTCGGGCACCAGGTTCGCCCGCTCAATATTGCTGAACTCGAACTCGACGGTGTGCGCCGGCGCGTTCTTGCTGCCGACCTCCAGCACGACCCGGCCATCGCGCAAGCCCACCAGCCGTCCTTCAAAATGACGGTTGCCTTCCACCGGCTGGCGCGCCGTCAAGCGCACCCGGCTGCCGGCGAAGCGCTCGAAATCCGCCGGCTTCATCAGCTTGCGGTCCAGCCCCGGGGAAGAAACCTCCAGCGTGTACGACCCCGGAATCACGTCCTCGACATCCAGGATGGTGCCTAACTCGCGGCTGACGGAGGCGCAGTCTTCGTGCGTCACCCCGCCTGGCTTGTCAATGAACAACCGCAGCATGCGGGCCTTGCCGCCGCCCCGGAACTCGAGTTCCACCAGTTCGAGACCTTGAGATGCGGTAACGCGCTCGGCAATTTGCCGCACGTGCTCCACGTCGATCGCCATGTGGTGCTCTGACAGGCTCAGACAGCTCAAATAAAAAGTGGGCTCTCGCCCACTGGATATCGTCGCCGAAGCTGTCCGACACAGCAGTCGTTTACAAATATACGCTTCCGCCGAACAAAAGACAAACCGCAGGGCGCGCCCAAATTCCGCTCTTTGAGTAAGATGCGGCGACTGTAAAGCCGGATTCAGAAAGCCTTCAAGGCCCAAGGGCAAGGCCGCTGCGCACCTACGTGCGACTCCTGCCTTGCGCATTCGCACCCGGACAAGCCACCAAGCCACGTAGGGCAGCCGCCCTCGGCTGCCCAAAACCAAAGCCAGGCCCAATGAAATTTGCGGGCCATGCGCCCTCGCCGCGCAATCAAATTTGATTGGTGGGTCCCGGCGCCCTCGCCGGGACCGCCTTCAACCCCGCCCCGCTCCTCAGGGCAGCGGCCGCCCTCGGCCGCTGCGCACTACCCTTGCGTCTTGTGCCTTGTGCCCCCGATTTTCGCTTGACACAGCCCGCAATGAGTGCATAAATATTCATCGCGTGAATAATTATTCCAGAAGGCCGTGATGAGCGCAGAACTGCAATCCGCCGTCGTCGGCGCCACCGGGTATTCCGGCCAGGAGCTGACCCGCATCCTGTTCCAGCACCCGCGCATGAAGCCCCCGCTGCTGCTCTCGCGCGAGAGCGACAACGGCCACGCGCCCGCCGAAATCATCTCCCCGGTAGACGGCACCACCGTCCCCATTCACCCCTTTTCCTGGCGCCTGCTGCACCAGCGCGGGGTTGACCTGCTGTTTCTGCCGACGCCGCACGAAATCTCGCGCGCCTGGGTGCCGGAGGCGGTGGACCGGGGCCTGCGCGTCATCGACCTGAGCGGCGCCTGGCGGCTGCGCGCCCACGAGTATGCCGCCGTGTACGGCTTCAAAGACATCGGTTCGCCTGCCGCCGACGCCCTCATGGCGAAGGCGCTCTACGGCCTGCCGGAACTCTGCCGCGACCATCTGGCGGACGCGCAATTGGTCGCCAATCCTGGCTGCTATCCAACTTCGGCCATCCTGGCGCTGGCGCCGCTGGTACGGTCTGGGCTGCTCGACCTGGAGCACGGCGTGGTTTGCGATTCGAAATCCGGCGTCTCCGGCGCGGGCAAGTCGCCGACGCCGCAAACTCATTTCGTCGAGACCGCCGAGAATTTCCGCGCCTACTCGGCCTTTACCCATCGCCACGCCGGCGAGATCCTGGAGCAGTTGCAGCTTGCGCCCGGGCAACTGGCATTCAGCACTCACCTGCTGCCCATCCGCCGCGGCATCCTGTCGAGCATTTACGCGCGATTGACCCGCCTGGTGACGGCCTCGGAGCTGGAGGAGCTGATTCGCGACTTTTACGCGTCCAGCCCCTTCGTGCGGATTTTTGCCCCGCCGCGCCTGCCCGAAATCCAGCACTCGCAGCACTCCAATTTTTGCGACATCGGCTGGGTGCTGGCGCCCGACGGACGTCGCCTCATGCTGGTCTCCTGCCTCGACAACCTGATCAAGGGCGCGGCCGGACAAGCGGTGCAGAACATGAACCTGATGTACGGTTGGGACGAGCGCGAGGGATTGATGCCGGTGCCGGCCGTGCGCAGCCGCTTCCCGCGCGCCGCCTACGTGGCGGCCGCGACCCAGGCAAGCTACGTCACGGGGGCAGTCCATTGAAATTGGTGATCAAGATCGGCGGCGCCCTCCTCGATGACGCCACCCAGGTCGAGCGCTGCGCGCGCTGTGTTGCCGAGCTGGTTGCCGCCGGCGACCAGGTGGCGGTGGTGCACGGCGGCGGCAAAGCGCTCACTCGTCTGCTCGACCGCTTGGGCAAGAAAAGCGAGTTCGTGAACGGCCTGCGTGTCACCGACGCGGAGACGCGCGACACCGCGCTGATGGTCCTGGCCGGCGGGGTCAACAAAAAGCTGGTGGGCGCGTTGGGAAAACTTGCGCAGCCGGCCGTCGGCATGTGCGGCGGTGATGGCCTCAGCTTCCGCGCCCGCAAGCGCCAGAACGGCGGCGCGGACCTGGGATTCGTCGGCGAAATCTCTTCGGTCGATCCGCGCTGGCTGAACGCCATCTGGGCGGCCGGCGCCGTGCCGGTGATTGCCAGCCTCGCCCTGGGCGCCGACGGCGAGTATTACAACATCAACGCCGACCAGATGGCGGCAGCGTGCGCGGTGGCTTGCGAAGCTTCGCGGCTGGCGTTTCTCACCGACGTGAACGGCGTGCTCGACGCCTCCCGCTGCGTGATTCCGCTGTTGCCGGCCAACCATATCGCAGGACTCCGCCAGGCCGGTATCATCACCGGCGGCATGTTGCCCAAGCTGGAAGCGTGCGAGCACGCGCTGGCCGGCGGCGTGGCTGCGGTGCACATTCTTCCGGGCACTCAGATGGAGGCGCTCAGCCAGTTGGCCCGGGGTGCAATCCAGGTAGGAACGGAGTTGATCTCGTGAATCTTGAGGCGGTGGCGCAGGCGGAAGCAAAACTTCTGCTGCCCACCTACGATCGCAAGCGCGTGCTGTTTCGCCGCGGCCAGGGCTGCTACTTGTGGGACGACCGCGACCGGCGCTATCTCGATTGGCTCACCGGCATCGGGGTGTGCGCGCTCGGCTATAACCATCCCGCCGTGCTGGCGACACTCCGCAAGCAGGCGCCGCGCCTGGTGCACATCTCCAACCTCTTCTACCACGATTACCAGGCCGCGCTCGCGCAGCGGCTGGCCAAGCTCTCCGGCCTCGACCGCGCGTTCTTCTGCAACAGCGGCAGCGAGGCCATCGAGGGCGCGCTCAAGCTGGCCCGCGCTTACGGCCGCTTGCACAACAAGAATGGAAGCAAGGCGCCGTGGCGCATTCTCGCCATGGAGAACTCCTTCCACGGCCGCACCGCGGGCGCGCTGGCAGCGACCGCGACCAAGAAATATCGCGAACCCTTCGAGCCGCTCGTGCCCGGGGTGCGCTTCGTCAAGTTCAACAACGTTGCCGACCTGGAGAAGAAATTCGACGGCAGCGTGTGCGCGGTGGTCATCGAACCCATTCAGGGTGAAGGCGGCATCAACCCGGTTCAACCGGAATTCTTCGCCGCCGCCCGCAAGCTTGCCGACAAGCACGGTGCGCTGCTCATCGCCGATGAAATCCAGTGCGGCCTCGGTCGCACCGGCGAGTACTTCGCGTTTCAGAAACACGGCGTCACGCCCGACATCCTCGCGCTGGCCAAGCCACTGGCCGCGGGGCTGCCTTTGGGCGCAATCCTGACGCGCGAGCACGTTGCCGCCGCCATCAAGCCCGGCCTGCACGGCACCACCTTCGGCGGCGGGCCGCTCGCCTGCGCCGTCGCCATAACCTTTCTCGACACTCTGCAGCGCGAACGCGTGCTGGCTAACGTGCGGCGCGCGGGCAAGTACTTCCGCGAGCGGCTGGAGACCCTCAAGCGCAAGCATCCTTCGGTGGTCGAGGCCCGCGGCATCGGCCTGATGCTGGCGTTGCAGCTCGCGGTTCCGGGCAAGGACGTGGTGGACGCCTGCCTGGCACACGGCCTGATCATCAATTGCACGCATGACACCGTGCTGCGATTCCTGCCGCCATTCATCATCACCGAAAAGCAGGTCGACGAAGGCATGAAGCTGCTGGACCAGGCGCTCACCGAGGTGGAAGCGAAATCTGTGGCGCGGGCGCCCTCGCCCGCGGCCGTTCTCCACAAAAAACACTGATGTCTTTTAGAAAAAAAAATCGCACGCGCAAGGCGCTCCTCCCGGATGCCACGGCCATCCATGCCCTGATCGAGGGCTACGCCGGCCAGAACATCCTGCTGCCGCGCACCATCGGCGAGATCTGCGAAAACGTGCGCGACTTCACCGTGGTCGAGCAGAACGGACGCGTGATCGGCTGCGGCGCGCTGCACCTCTACGGCCGTCACCTGGCGGAGGTGCGCTCCATCGCGGTGGCGCGCGCGGCGCAGGGACAAGGCGCCGGCAGCAAACTCGTGGACGCCTTGCTCGCTGAGGCGCGTCAGCACCAGGTTGCGCAGGTCTGCCTGTTCACGCGCTCGCCCCAATATTTCGGGCGGCTCGGCTTTGTCGAAGTGCCGCATGCCGTGCTGCCCGATAAGATTTTTAAAGACTGCCGCAACTGCCCCCTGTTCACCCGCTGCGACGAGACCGCCATGATTTACGCCGGCGCCGCCGCGCGCCCTGAGGTTCCGGAATGCACGCGTGAACTTGACGTGCTCCGTCCTGATCGCCAGCCGGCCATCGCCACCCTGGTCAGCATCGGCAACGCGGAATCATGAAGCTCGCCTCCGAGGTCCTGCTACCGCGAGGCTTCCTGTTTTCTTCCGCCACCGCCGGCATCAAGCTCTCGGGCTCGCCTGACCTCGCGCTGGCGCTCGCACCCCGCGGCGCTAATGCGGCCGCCATGTTCACCACCAATCGGGTGATCGCCGCCCCGCTTCTCTGCGGGCGCGAACACTTGCGCAAAACCAAAGGCCGAGTACGCGCGGTGATCGTCAATTCCGGCAACGCCAACTGCGCCACCGGCAAAGCGGGCCTGTATGCGTGCGAGCAGGTTTGCCGCGCGATGGCCAAGATTGCCGGAGTGCGAGCGCACGAAGTCTTCCCCGCTTCCACCGGCATCATTGGCGTGCCGCTTCCCGCCGACAAATTGATCGCAGCCCTGCCTGGGCTATTCACCGCTCGCTCCTCCGGCCCCGAGGCGGCGCAGCGTTTCGCGCGCGCCATCATGACCACTGACACGCGCATGAAGACCGCCTCCGCGCGCTTCGGTCGCGCCACTCTGTTCGGGACGTGCAAGGGCGCAGGCATGATCCATCCTCGCCTGGCGACCATGCTGGTTTATTTGTTTACCGACGCCGAAGCGGGCCCGCGCGAGCTGGGCGAATTGCTGCGCGACGCCGTGCATGCCACCTTCAACCGCATCAACGTGGACTCGGACACCTCCACCAACGACACCGCTCTACTGCTGGCCAGCGGCGAGGCGGGCAAGGTCAAGCGAAAGGACTTTGCCGCGGCGCTGGGTGCGGTTTGCGAGTCGCTGGCAAAACAGATTGTCAGCGATGGAGAGGGCGTGAAACACGTGGTGAACCTGCGCATCGAGGGCGCACGCTCCGACGCCGAGGCCTCGCAGGTCGCCAAGGCGATCGGCAATTCCATGCTGGTGAAGACCGCCTGGGCGGGCGCCGACCCCAATTGGGGCCGCGTGCTGGCGGCGGTCGGCTACTCAGGCGTGGCCATTGATCCGTCGAAGGTAGACATTTTCTTCGGCAAGCAGCGTGTATGCCGCCGCGGCGTCGCCGCCAAGTTCCAGGAAAGCAAAGTTCACGCCTACCTGACCCAGCCTGTATTCGATGTCCGCGTGATGCTCGGCCGCGGCAAGGTCGGCGCCACCTTTTGGACCTGCGACCTGACCAGCGAGTACGTCCGCATCAACGCCGACTACCACACATAACCCAGCGCCTGTCATCAATCAAAGCGGTGTCATCCCGAGCGCAGCGAGGGATCTGCTTTAAAGATCACTCTCCGCCCGCGGTTGCCGCACTCGCCGCCTTCGTCTCGTTTTTCACCAGCAGCGCCAAACGCGGAAACGCGAAGGTTCCGGCGGCATCGTCGATCACCGTCACCTGGCAGGTGTAGAGGCCGGGCTTTAATTGCGAAAGCGGCACATCGAACTGAAAGATCGCGGCCTTGCGGTCGGGCGCGGTCAACTGGTGCGCCTCCACCAGCTGGGTCTCGAACGCCTTCACCTTCCCTTGGAAAAACTGGATGCTGGTCAGCAGGTGAATGTGCGCACCTTTGACCGCCCCCGTTTGTGCACAGCCGGGGGCGGCTGTGCCACACTTCGCCGGCTCATACACTTCGTAATAAAAATACAGGTGCTGCGCCGGCGAGAAGACGTGCAATACGTTGGGAATCAGTTCCGCGCCATCCCGGGCCAGGACGTTGTCCGATTTGTGCTTGCTTGCGTTCTGAATCTGCGTCCCCATCACCACCGAGCTGAGCTTCAGTGGAATCTTCTCGCGTTTGTAATCGGGAATCACGACATCGGTTTCGAACGATCCCAGCCGGCCGCTCTGGTTTTCGCGCAGCACGAATTTCAAATGAAACTTGCCCGGCGGCAGCGTGAACCCGGTCTGGTACTGCACGTTCTTGCGGCGCACCTGCTGCGATTCGTCGAGGTTAAGCTTCACCGTGTCGCGCACGTTGCCCACCGGGCGCTGCAACTCGTCGCGCACCACGCCAATGATGTCCAACGTCGCCTTGGACTTGTCGCCCGCTTGCGTGAACGGAATTTCCGATCCCGGCACCACCAGTGACACCGGCACGAAGAAGCGCGAGTCGCCGAGCCGGAAGTACGCCGCCGAGAGGAACACGTCCAGGTCGGTGGACGACAGCTCCGAATTCAATTCATCCACCAACTGCTGTTCGCGGTCGTCCCGGTTGGAGTGCGCAAAGTCGCGCGGCGCGTAGTAGCCCTTGCGGAACTCGATCTTGACGTTGGCCACCGAGGTCTTGACCGTGATCTTGCGGAAGCGCCCGTCGCGCGCCGGATTCGTGCTGCGATAGCCGAGCACGTAGTAGGCCGAGGTGTCTTCCTGCACCTTCTTGAACACCGCGCCGAAGTCGTTGGAATCCAGGAACGCGCGCCCGCCGGTATCCTGCGCCAACGTGACCAGCGTCTCCTGGGTGGAGAAGTTGGAATCGAAGGCGTTGCGCACGCTCGCTCCCGAATAGGGTGAGGTCCCGCGCAAACTCGCCTGCTGCGCCTCGCCGCCGGGAATGATGGCCTGCAGGCCGCGCATATCCGCCGGGTAAATGGAGACATTGCTGCGGATCGCTCGATTGATGGCGTTCCGCAGCTGCGACTGGTTCTCGATCCCGGTCTTGTCCATGCCGCTGCTGAAATAAATCACCGACTTCTTCTGCTCGATGCGCGACAGCGAATCCGCCAGCGACTGCAGCGCCTCCAGCCGCCGGTCGGTATTGAAGATGTTGTACTCGGTGTCGTCCGGCGTGAAGGGCTGCGCGGTGTCGGCCGTGCCTTCGGTGTCTCCAGTCAGGCCGGCGTCGAATCCTCCGCCACTCGAGGGGTTCAGCCGCGCCAGGGCCTTGTGCAACAGATCGTGATCGGAGGTTAGGTCCTGGTTCACCTGTAGCGACGAAGCCAGCGAGATTACGGCCACCATGTCCGCCGGCGTCATTTGCTGGTCCACGAACTTCTGCCCTGCCTGGACCGCGCGCTCGATCTCCTCCGGCTGCATCGAGGTGAGATCGAAGAACAGCACCATGATGCGACGGTCGCGGAATTCCAGCTTGTCGTTGGGTTTCACCACGGCCACAGTGGGCGTGGTACGCGGCGAGACCAGCACTGCCTGCGCCGGTTGCGGGACCGCCTGCGTTTCGGCCTGCTCGAAATCAAAACTGGCGACGTGTTGCGCCTTGCCATCCTCGAAGACGGTGAAATCTTCCTTCTTCAAGCCGCGTACGATGGCGCCGCTCTTGTCGCGCACCACCACGTTCACCAGCACCACGTCGGTCTCCACCTTGAAGCGGTAGAGCGACCCGCTCTGCTGCTGCGCCGGCAAGGCGGGTGCAAGCATGGCCGCGATCAGCGCGACCGCCAGTACACGAGTTGGCAAATTTGGTTTCACTCTGGTTTCACTTCAAAACTAAACGCCTGTCATCGGTTTCACCGCAAAACTAAGCACCTGTCATCCTGAGCGAGGTCCAACGCGGCGTGCTTCTTGCCGCGTTGCGACCGAGTCGAAGGACCCCGCGTTCGCCTGCACGACCTGCACCTCCGAAAGGCATTTGCTCACTAAAATCTGTATCGGGCCAAAAACTGCATCTTCCTCATCCCGCCGGCCCCGACCACTCGCCCAAAGGTCGGCGAATTCACCACCGTATCGATGGTCGTAAACTGCGGGTTGTTGAATACGTTGGTCGCCTGCACGCGAACTTCAAAGGCTTTGGTATCGCCCAGGCTGAACGTTTTCGCCATCGCCATGTTCACCGAAAACGTGTGCGGGCCTTCGATGGTGTTGCGCCCGGCGGTGCCGAACGTTCCGGCGGGCGGAATGACGAATGCCGCGGTGTGAAACCACTCCGCCACCGCCGGGTCGGCGATCGATACCGGCTGCCCGGTCGTATTGGCGCGCAGCGTGCCGTTCACGCCGCTGGCCACGTCGGTAAAGCTGCCGAGCACGCGCGCGGTAAAGGGCAGTCCGGTGGCAAAGGCGATATTGCCGCTCCACTGCCAGTCGCCGAAGATGCGCGACGCCAGCGAGGTCGTCGAAAGCCAGCGCTTGTTTGTGCCCATGGGAAACTCGTAGACGTAATCCGCCGTCAGCTTGTGCCGCTGATCGAAGCTGGAGAGCCCGCGCTCGGCCGCCAGGTCCCGGTCGTTCTGTGCCACCACGGAGGCGCCGCCGCCAATCGACGCCGCGTTGTCGATCGACTTGGAGTACGTGTAGCTGCCGCCTAGCGACAGCCCATTCGACATCCGCTTGCGCAGTCGCACCCTGCCGCCGTGCAGGATGGAATCGGCGTCCGAACTCTCCCACAGGAACGGCTGCACCCCGGCAATCCGCAGCCCGCCCGTCGGCGTGCGGTTGGGCGCGCGCAGCAGGTCGAGATGGGTTCCCTTGCTGCCGTTGTAATCCAGGTTCAACACCAGGGTGCGTGTCAGCTCGCGCTGCACGTCCAGGTTCCAGATCTGCACGTAACCCAGCCGGTAATTGCGGTCCACGCCGTAGTTGTTGGTGGTGGCGGCCGAAACGCCGCTGAACGCGTTCTGCAGCAGCAGCGGGCCGCCGATCGTGCCCACGTTGGTCTGGGTGATGTCGAAGGGGGGCTGGAACGACAGGTTCTGCACCATCGCCGAGTACTGCGTAGTGTTGTAATTGATGCCGTAACCGGCGCGCACCACGGTCTTCGCCATCGGCTTCCAGGCAATGCCGATGCGCGGCGCCAGGTTGTTGCGATCGGGATTCACCAGCGTTGCCGGAAACACCCCGGTGTACGGCCCCACGCTGGAGCAGTTTCCGATCGCGACCGCGCACACCGGCGTCACCGCCACAAATCCCGGCGCCGCGTCCAGGTTGGCGAGCTGATGGTTTTCCTCCGTGAAGGGCGACACGTATTCATAGCGCAACCCGACGTTGATGGTCAGGTTGCCCCGTACCCGCCAGTCGTCCTGCACGAACAAGTCCCAGGAATTCGCCGCGAAGTGATAATCGTTCGCGCCGTACTGCACCGAAGCCTGCTGCGACAGGCCGAGCAGGAAGTCGGCAAAATCAAATCCCGTCCCCGGCGCCAGTATCCCGTTCACGATTTGCGACGTGTACAGGCCGGTAAACACGAAGCCGCCGCGCGCGTTCTTGTCGGTCTGCGGATTCTGATGGATGCGCCGGAAATCCCCGCCCCAGCGCACGTTGTGCTTGCCATGATTCCAGATCAGGATGTCCGCCAGTGTCCAGGTGTTGTCGCGCCGCGCCAGGGGGTTAATGTCGTTCACCCCGACGAAGTTGGTGAACGAAAGTCCCGGCAGGCCCCAATCGAACGGGTTCTGCGAAACCCCGAGGATTCCCGCCTCCGCCGCGATGTTCTCCACGCCCTCGTACAAATTGTTGGTCGAGAAATTCCGGCGGTTGAAATCGAACCGCAGCAGGTTGGTCAGGTGGCCCTTGCCGTAGGCCCACCCGGCGGGAATATCCAAGTCGCTCGACTTCGATCGCCCCGCGATGGTCGGCAGCGGATTGTTCTGCACCGCATCGGTGCGCCGCCAGTGGATCCCGAAATTCAGGTTGTTCCGCGGCCCGCGCCCGAAGCGCCCCCCACCGCCCGGGCCCATCATGAACGGCAATTGCGAGGAGCCAAAATTGTGGACAAGCCGCAGATTCACGTTGTCATTGTTGCTTTCCGTCGACGTGATGTAGTGAAAATTCTGGAAGTCGCCCGGCTGGTTGGGAGGCGGTATGAATTTCAACAGCGCCTGCGCCGCCGGGTTGATGACAGTGATCTGGTTGTTGGGAAACGGCTGGTGCGTGACCGGGTCGAAGATCTGCACCGGCGCTCCGGTGCGCGTGGTCACGCCGGAAAAATCCCCCGCGCGCTCCGCCAGCGTGGGCACGGTGGAGAACACATCGTAGGGGTTATTCGATCGGTTGCCGGAATAGTTGAGGAAGAAAAACGTCTTGGTCCCGCCGTTATAGATGTGAGGAACTTTCAGCGGGCCGCCCAGGGTCGCGCCGAAGCGCTGCTGGAAATAGCTCGGCTGCGTGGTGGGCTCGCCGTTCAGCGAATACGGCTTGGCATCGAAAACGCCATCGCTGGCGGAGTAAAACAGCGCTCCGTGCGGCTTGTTCAGGTTGAAGCCGCGGCGCCCGCCAATCCTGATGATCTGCCCACCCCCAGGTCCGCCCGGACCTCTCGGACCATGGAAGCCTCCCGGCCCGCCACCCGGACCACCCATTCCACCGAACCCGACGTTCTCTCCCCGGGCGGCGCGGTCGCGCATCTCCTGGATCCGCTCCCGCATCTGCTCGTCGTTGCCGCCGAACATCGTGTCGTTGCTCTGCGCCGCATTGTTGGACGACGCAACCGCCACCGACTCCGTGGCGGCGTCCGGATTTAGCGCCTGCGACGGCAGACCGCTCATATCGGTGGCGCCGCCGCCGTTTCCCCCGCCCTCACCCTGCATCATGGCGGTGGGATCGGTGGCCAGCGAAAGGTTCTGAAAGCCGCGTCCCGCCATCCCTGCGATCTGCTGCTGGGTTTGCCGCTGCTGCCGCTGCTCTTCCTGTTGCGCGCGCGATTGCAGCATCATTTCCAGGTCGACACGCGGATGGCAGTTGGCCGCACTCACCACCACTTCCTTGGTCGCGACCGCAAAGCCCGCCAACTCCGCGCGGATCACGAAACGCCCATTCGACGGCGCCGCCAGCACGTAGTTGCCGTCCACCCCGGTGGAGGTCGCGGACTTCTTGCCGGTCAGCGAATTCGAAGCCGAAATCGTGACCCCGGGCAGCGGCGCTCTGCCGGCCGCTACTTTTCCCGCCACCTCGCACGACGACGAGACCGGCGCCTGCGCTAATGCGCACGACGCCGCGGCCAACAGCAGCCCGAAGGCCGCTGCGCGACCGCCCCGCAATAATGTCGGAAGCACTGGCAAAGACTTCATCGGCCCAAAAATGGAGACGAGTGTACTAACCCGAAGGTAAGCGATTCAGCCTCATTCGCGGTGTAAGAACAACGTAAAATTTCGTCAAGTCTGGCCCCTGGTAACCACAGAGCACGGAGGCACAGAGAGCAGCCATGAAGAATTCAGAATGAAGAACTAGGAACGAGCCGGAGAAGCGCTCCGCATCCTGAATCGTGCATTCGTTATTTTCTCTGTGTCTCTGTGCCTCTGTGGTGAGCCTCTATTTTTGCGGTTCCTGCTGCCGTTCTCCCCCCATCATCATCATGCGCGGCTCGCCGACGTTGAGCGTCGTCGGCACGAACACCCCCGCCGCATTCACCGCGCCGCGCCCGAACACATGGTCTCCCACCTTGATGTCCGGCAGCGTGATGCTCTCCCGATTCTTGCGGAACGACGTGTTCTCGTCCACCTCGATCGTCTGCGTCTGCCCATCCACGCGCGCGATCGTCAACTTGGTGCCGTCAATCGCCTTCACTTCTCCGGCGATGAACTGCTTGCCCATGCCTTCGCGCAGCGCCTGCATGCCGCCTCCGCCGCCGCCCGCGAAGCCTCCCGTACGCGACGCCACGAAGCGCGCCGTCCATGTCTCGGTGCCCGCCGGTTCGCCGCCCACCATTACCATGTCGCCGGGCTTGAAGTCGCTGAACTTCGCATCCTGGCGGTCCTTGCGAAAGCGCGTCTCGCTCGTCACCTTCACCGTCACCGTCTTGCCCTGCATGGTTTTCACCGTGAACCCGTCGGGCTTGATTGCTTCGATCGTCCCGCCCACTCCCTGGCCTTCGCGCATGAAGCGGCCTTCGCGCCGCTGCTCGCCCTGGGGAGCAGCCGGTCTGTCGGCCGGTTGATCGCTGGTTTGCGCGCCGCACATCCACGGCGTTGCCAGCAGCAATAAGATTGCAATGCAACTTCTCATGTTCACCGCCACCTGGAATACGAAGCCTAACTCCTGACCCCTAACCCCTGACTCCTGACTCCTGACTCCTGACTCCTGACTCCTGAAATAGACCCTCACACTTGTAAAAAGTTGTTCTCGCAGCCAAAACACTGCTCTCTCGCGCGCCGCTGCGGTATTCTGGCCGGTCATTTTCCCATGATTCCACGCATCCTGTTCGCCCTGATTCTCGCCATTCCTTTGCTCGCTGCCGCCCAGGCTCAACCGCCCGGCAACCGCGGAGACCACCGCATCCGCGCCGCCCGCGTCGCGAACGCGCACATCAAGATCGATGGCAAGCTGGATGAGCCGGTCTGGGCCACCCTCGAGCCCATTACCAACTTCACCCAGACTCAGCCCCACGAAGGCGCGCCCGCCAGCCACCACACCGAAGTCCGCATTTTCTACGATGAGAACAATCTCTACTTCGGCTTCCGCTTCGAGGACCAGCCCGACCGCATCAACTACCACTTCGTCGCTCGCGACGTCTCCAGCGGCTCCGACAGCGCCGACATCCTGCTCGACACCTTTCACGACCGCCGCACCGGCTATTTCTTCAGCGTCACCGCCGCCGGAGCTCAGTTCGACGGCACCTTCGACGAATCCAAGGGCGGCCAGGGCTTCGGCACCATCGACCTCACCTGGGACGGCGTCTGGTACAGCGGCGTTTCGCGCGAGGACTGGGGATGGTCGGCCGAGATCGTGATTCCCTTCAAGTCCATTCGCATCTCGCAAGGCTCGTCCCAGGAATGGGGCATCAACATCGGACGCGAGCGCCTGCGCGACAACGAATTCGCCTTCTGGGTCCCGGTGCCGCTCTTCGAGGGCTTCATGAAGCCCTCGCGCGCCGGCGTGCTCACCGGACTGGAAGACCTCCAAGTCGGCCACCACGTCGAACTCGTCCCCTTTGCCGGCGGCGCCGATCGCAGCGGCGGACGCCAGCCCCAACTCAACAAGTTCACCGCCAACGGCGGACTCAATGCGCGCTATGGCCTGCTCCAGAATCTCACCGCGCTCCTCGCCGTCAATCCTGATTTCGGCGAGACCGAGGCCGACCAGTTCACCGCCGAGGTCTCGCGCTTCGAAATCTTTTTTCCCGAGAAGCGCCAGTTCTTCACCGAGGGCGCCAACTACTTCGCCACCCCGCTCGATCTCTTCTTCTCCCGCCGCATCGGCTCTCCCATGCCCGATGGCGAACCACAGCGCATCCTGGAAGGCGGCAAGGTCACCGGCAAATCCGGACCCTGGACTATCGGCGCGCTCGAGGCCCTCACCCAAACGCAGGATTACGTCGACCCCGCAACCCAGACGCTGCAGCAGGCGCCGGGCGAGTTTTTCGGCGTGCTGCGCCTGCAGCACGATTTATTTCAGAAGTCCGCCTTCGGCTTCATGACCGTCAACCGCCGCCAGCAAGCGGGCAGCATCGGCCAGAACGAGAGCACCCACGCCGTCGACCTCAGCATCCTCTCCGGACCGCATATTCGCTGGGTTTCCCAGGCCATGGTCAATACCAGCGACCGCTATTCCGGGGTGGACGCGCAGCACCTCGGCTGGACTTCGGAATTCATCTACGACTCCGACCGGTTTACCTACGACACGGGCGGCAAGTTCCTCGGCAACAAGACCGACCTCAGCCATACCGGATTCGAGCCCGAGGTAGACCGCTGGATCGGCTGGCAGAATGTAACCTGGAAACCCTTCATCAACCGCTACGGCGTTCGCCAGCTCTTCTTCAACTTGAATTACGACGAGAGCAACGGCACGCATGGCGAACTGGAAGACTCCAACGCCTATCTCGATTTCAAAGCCCAGTTCAAGAATTTCTGGACCGCGCGCTTTCGCGGCAACTACGCTCGTACTCGCTTTTTCGACTTCACGCCCAATTTCCAGCGCCTGCCCAACACCCGCGGCTACCAGGTGCCCACCTACATCGTCGAGCTTTCCTCCAGCCAGAGCCAGCGTGTCTACTTCGACGCTCTCTTCCAGACGCAGAAGATGGTGCAGTTCAACGAGAACTTCTACGGCTCATTCAAAGAGCTGCAACTGCAATCCACGGCGCGCCTGGGCCGCCACCTGCGCGCCGAACTCAATGCCATCCTGATCGACGAGCATCTCCTCGACGGCCGCCACTTCCAGTACAGGAAATTCTTCATCTCCCGCTGGACCTACCAGTTCAACACCAAGGCCCGCGCCCGCGTCTTCGCGCAGTACGCCAGCGACCGGCATGGCAACGATGTCAGCATCAACTCGCTGTTTGCCTACGATTTCACCGCCCGCAGCGCCTTCTATATCGGCTACAACCGCCAGCGCCGCTCCCCCTTCGGTGTCACCGACCTCGGCAACCAGTTCTTCGCCAAGCTCTCCTACCTCTTCGCGTTCTAGTCTGTGCTGTGGCACACGCGCCCTCGCGTGTGCAGCCATGCCCATAACGATATTTGTAGGCCCCAGCGCCCTCGCTGGGGCAACCTTCAACTTACCCCGAAATCATCGCTCTGCGGGCGCCCCCGCCCGCAGGAACGCATCTCCCATTTTCACCCGGCCCGACTACCAATTACGCATTACCGACCACGAGTTCGCCCCGCCAATCTTGCTATGCTTTAAACCCCTGTCATCCTGAGCGAGGTCCAACGCGCCCGGGTTTGGCGCGTTGCGACCGAGTCGAAGGACCCCCGCTCCGCTCGTACCATCCGCGCCCTTCGCCAATCTTCAATAACCATTCTTCATTCTTCAATAATGTTATTCTTCCGCGCCATGCGACTCCTGCTCTCCCTGCTGCTCCTTCTCGCTCCGGCTTTCGCGCAAACCTCGGACCTGCATGCCCTCTTCGATCGCGAATGGGACTACCAGATGCAGCAGCATCCCACCCGCGCCTCTTCCCTCGGCGACCGCCGCTGGAACGACCGCTGGGCAGACGACAGCCTGGCCAACATCGAGGCCCGCTACCGGCACACGCTCGCCGTGCTCGACGAACTCAAGCGCATCGACCGCGCCCGCCTCTCGCCTCCGGACCAGCTCAACTACGACCTGTTTCAGCGCCAACTCGAGACCGCCGCCCAGGGCCACCAGTTTCACTGGTACCTGGTCCCGCTCAACCAGCGCGGCGGCATTCAGACCGCCAATGAACTCGGCGACGCCCTGCGCTTCACCACCGTGAAGGACTATGAAGACTGGATCGCCCGCCTGCAGCGCTTTCCCGAGCACATGGACCAGACCATCGCGCTCATGCGCGAGGGCATTCGCGAGCGCATCGTGCTGCCCAAGGTCATCATGGAGCGCGTCCCCGCCCAGATCGAAAAGCAGATCGTCACCGATCCGGCCGCCAACTCCTTCTACAAGCCCTTCAAGAATTTTCCCGCCTCTATCACCGAGGCCGACCGCCAGCGCCTCTCCGGAGCCGCCCAGAAAGCCATCCGCGAGCAGCTTGTCCCCTCCTTCCGGCGCTTTCATGAATTTTTCGTCAAGGAGTACCTGCCCGCCTGCTACGACCAGGTCGGAATCTGGCAGCTTCCTCATGGCGACCAGATGTATGCCTACTTCGTGCGCCAGTTCACCACCACCGACCTGACGCCGCAGCAGGTCCACCAGATGGGGCTCGACGAGGTGAAGCGCATTCGCGCCGAAATGGAGGCGACCAAGGCGCAAACCGGCTTCCAGGGTTCGATGCCGGAATTTTTCCAGTTCCTGCGCACCGATTCGCGCTTCTTCTACAAGAGTCCGGGCGACCTGCTCGAAGCCTACAAGGCGCTGGCCAAGACCATCGATCCCAACCTGGTGAAGGTCTTCCGCACGCTGCCGCGCACGCCCTACGGCGTCGAGCCCATTCCCGAAATCTCCGCGCCCGACACCACCACCGCTTACTATCGCCAGCTCAGCGCCGACGGCTCCCGCCCCGGCACGTTTTTCGTCAACCTCTATAAGCCCGAAACGCGCCCCAAGTGGGAGATGATGGCGCTCACCTTGCATGAGGCCGTGCCCGGACATCACCTGCAGATTGCCCTCGCCTACGAAGCCGGCCAGCAGCCCAAGTTCCGGCGCTACGGCGGCTATGGCGCGTTTGTCGAAGGCTGGGGACTCTACGCCGAGTCGCTCGGCAACGACATGGGCCTGTACACCGACCCTTATTCAAAATTCGGCCAGCTAACCTACGAAATGTGGCGCGCCGTCCGCCTGGTGGTCGATACCGGCATCCATTCCATGCACTGGACGCGCCGGCAGGCGATCGACTACTTCATGCAGAACGCGCCCAAGGCGGAGCTCGACATCGTCAACGAAATTGACCGCTACATTGCCTGGCCCGGCCAGGCGCTCGGCTACAAGATCGGCCAGTTAAAGATCCGCGAATTGCGGGAGCGCGCCCGCCGCCAGCTCGGCCCGCAATTCGACCTCAAGGAATTTCACGACGTCGTCCTGCGCAACGGTCCTCTGCCTCTGGACGTGCTGGAGCAAACCGTGAACGCCTGGCTCTCCGAAAAACCCAAGCCCGCGGCCAAGACCGCCACGCACTAAGAGCATCGCCGGCTATTGAAGACTTGTCATCCTGAACGAGGGCCAACGCGCCCGGGTTTGGCGCGTTGCGACCGAGTCGAAGTGAACGCCTGGCTCTCCGAAAAATCCAAGCCCTCGGCCAAGACCGCCACGCACTAAAGAGCATTGCCGGCTATTGAAGACTTGTCATCCTGAGCGAGGTCCAACGCGCCCGGGTTTGGCGCGTTGCGACCGAGTCGAAGGACCCCCGGTTCGCTCGCAGCATCCGCGCCCTTGGCCAATCTTCAATAACCATTCTTCAATCTTCATTCTTCATTCTTGCTACACTCCGCTCATGCGCGCCATGGTCCTCGACCACCCTCGCCCGGCGGAACAAAACCCGCTCAGCGCGCGCGATCTCCGACTCCCCACTCCCGGCGCCGGTGAAATCCGCGTGCGCGTGCGCGTCTGCGGCGTCTGTCGCACTGACCTGCACATCGTCGAAGGCGATCTCAAGCTGCCCAAATTGCCGGTTGTTCCGGGTCACCAAATCGTAGGACTCGTGGAAACCCTTGGTCCCGATACATCGCTGTTCCGCGCCGGCGATCGCGTTGGCATTCCCTGGCTCTATTCCGTCGATGAGGATTGTCCTTTCTGTCAGCGCGGCCAGGAAAACCTCTGCGACAACGGGCGCTTCACCGGGTTTCACGTCGATGGCGGATATGCCGAAGCGGTCATCGTGCGTGAGGACTTCGCCTACCCCATTCCCCAGCGCTTCGATGACGCGCACGCCGCGCCCCTGCTCTGCGCCGGTGTTATCGGCTACCGCTCGTTTCGGTTGAGCCAGGCGCGTCCGGGAGACCGGCTGGGGATGTATGGCTTCGGAGGCTCCGCCCACATCGTGCTGCAGATGGCGCGGCATCTCGGCTGCGAGGTTTACGTCTTCACCCGCGCCCTGGCCCATCGTGAGCTGGCGCTGTCGCTCGGCGCGGCCTGGGCAGGCGACGCAAATCTATCGGGTGGCCCACCCTTGTCCGCCCCGGGTTTGGGCGGACAGGGTGGGATACTTCTCGACGCCGCCATCGTCTTTGCTCCCGCCGGACCGCTGGTTCCCGAGGCGCTGCGCGCGGTGCGCAAAGGGGGCACGGTTGCCCTCGCCGGCATCACCATGAGCCAGATTCCCGCCATGGATTATGAGCTGTTGTACCAGGAGCGTGTCTTGCGGTCGGCCGCCAACAGCACCCGCGACGACGTGCGCGAGTGCCTCCAGCTCGCCGCCGAGGTCCCGGTCAAGACCGCGGTGCAGATCTTCCCACTGGAGCAGGCAAACCAGGCCCTGCAGGCGCTGAAGCACAGCAAAATCGACGGCGCCGCCGTCCTGAAAATTTCCCAAAACGGAACGTGAAACCCCTCCCGCCAGCCTCCCTTTGTTTTCTTAGGCCTGCGGCGAGCCTGCCCTCCAGCTCGTTCCCGTTTCGGGCTTTTCCACAAATGTTCCCCGTGGAACATCTGTGCAAAAAACTATCGCGTGCTGAGCAGCTCCGCCTTCCGCTGGCGATGGTAGTCGTTCAGTTTGGCGTTGGCCTCGACAATCGTGTCCAGCTCGGCGGCAATCTTTTCCAGGTCGCCACCCGGTACCATGACGTAGAGCTCGTCGTCGCCCAGCTCGGTGTAGACGCGGTTGCCTACGCAGCCGCTTGACGCCGTGGTCCCGCCCGCCATCGCCGCCGGAATTGCCATGCAGGTGGGCCGCGCCAGCAGCGATGGCTGCGTCTTGACGCCGGCGCGCGCCGCCGCCTCCTGCAGCAGCATCAGCCGTCCTGGGCGTCCGACCAGGATCACCACCTCGGGCGCAAACGTCGCCTCCGCCAGCGGCGCATACGCCATGTACTTCGCCGGCTTCGCCAGGCGCGCAATGCCCGGCACGTCTTCCGCCCGGATATACCCGATCGAGGTCATGAACTCGACGGTCGCGCTCAGCTCCGCCTCGCGTTCCTTGGGCAGTGCGATGCTATGTGTGTAGCAGCCGATAGCGCAGTTGTAGTGGTCGGCGGCTTCGGTGTAGAACGAGCGGCCTTCCCCGGCCAGCCGCCAGAAGCTGCAGCCGGAGGGCACGCTGCCGGAAAATTTCGTCATGCCGCTGAAGGGCTGCGGCGAGGATGCGACCGCCACCGGACGCCGGCTGAGCCCCAGGACTTCGGTCAAGCGCGATGCGAGCAAGGAATAGCGCGTCATAGGTTGAAACTAGATGTGCCGCACACACCGACGGATGCAACAAAACCCGGGTTGGACAAGCCTTCCCGCATCACATAAACTGCCGCACCAGAACGCCCTATGCGCCTCGTCACCTTTGAAAACCCTCTACGGCAGCGCCGCGCCGGGGCCCTCGCGCCCAGCGACCGGGTGGTGGACTTGAACCTGGCGTGCGCGGCGCAGCACTCATGCGACGGGCCGGCAGCCTACCGGCTGGCCGATGCGCTTGTACCCGCCGACATGCGGCTGCTGTTCGAAGGCGGCGACGCCAGCCTGGACGCTGCGCGCGAGGCCCTCGCCTACGCGACGGCAACGGGCGACGCGCTGCACGGACCTTCCGGCGAGCCGGTGGTGTTTCGTCGCGACCAGGTGAAGCTGAAGGCGCCGATCATCCCGCGCAAGTTCTTCCACACCGCCGGCAACTTCCGCGAGCACCACGAGGAGGCGACCAAGGCAGGCTTTTCGCACCCGGTGCTGCCCTGGATCGTTTTCTTCCAGAACATCGACGCCATCATCGGCCCCGATGAGCCGGTGGTGTATCCCTCGCACCTGACGCAGGAGCTCGACTACGAGCTCGAGCTGGCAGTGGTGACCAAGAAGGCCGGCAAGCACTTCACGGCGGAGCGGGCCGGCGACTACATCGGCGGCTACGTGATCTTCAACGACATCACGGCGCGCGACATCCAGCGCACCGAGATGAAGTCGGGCGTGTTCAGCTTCTGCAAGGGCATCGATACCTTCTGCCCGCTGGGACCCTGGATCGTGACCGCCGACGAGGTCCCGGACCCGCACAACCTGGCCATGGAGTTGCGCGTCAACGGCGAGCCGCGGCAGCAGTCGCACTCCGGCAAGATGTCGGTGAAGATCCCGGAGATCCTGGCGCACTACTCCGCCATGGGCTACAGCGCCGGCGACGTGATCTCGACCGGCACCGTGTCGGGCGTGGCGGCGTTCTCCGGCGACCCCAAGGCCTTGTACCTGAAGCCCGGGGACGTGATGGAATGTGAGATCGAGCAGATCGGCGTGCTGCGCAACCCGGTGATCGCGTGGGAGCAGGCGCACGGAAAAACAAAATGAACGATGGCAAAGTCTGGGTCAGCGAGTACAACGAGCACGGCCGGTTTCATGTTGACCAGCCGATTCGCTTCTACGACACCACGCTGCGCGATGGCGAGCAGACGGTCGGCGTTGTGCTCTCGCCGGAGCAGAAGCTGGACATCGCACGCCACCTGGACGTGCTCGGCATCTCGCGCATCGAGGCCGGGTTTCCGCGCGTCAGCCCGGAGGACGCGGAGGCCATCCGCCTGATCTCGCGCGCCGGCCTGAAGGCGGAGATCTGGGGATTCTCGCGCGCGCAGAAGGGCGACATTGAAGCGCTGGTGGAGCTCGGAGTGAAGGCGACGGTCATCGAGGTTCCCACCAGCGACCTGAAGCTGAAAGCCTATGGCCTGACGCGCCAGGAGGCGAAGCAGCGCCTGGTGAACGCCATCGCGCTGGCGCGGCAGCATGGCATTCGCGTCGCGTTTTTTCCGGTGGACTGCACGCGCACCGGGCTGGAATTTCTCCAGGAAATTTACTTGGCGGCGCTGGAGGCAGGCGCGGCCGAGCTGGTGGTGGTGGACACCATCGGTGTCTGCGGCCCGGAGGCGGTGGATTACCTGGTCGCCGAGGTGAAGCGCTGGGTCGGCGACGGCGTTCCTATCCACTGGCACGGGCACAACGATTTCGGCTTCGGCACGGCGTGCTCGGTGGCGGCCGTGCGCGCCGGAGCGACCTGGATCCAGGGAACCATCAACGGCATGGGCGAGCGCGCGGGAAATTGCGACCTGGGCGAAACCGCGCTGGCGCTGAGCTGCCTGTATCGCGTGCCGGTGGCGATGGACCTGTCGAAGCTGCGCGAAACCTCCGCCACGGTCCAGCGCTTGTCGGGATACCAGATGGAACCGTGGAAACCGGCGGTAGGAAATAATCTTTTCAATCGCGAGAGTGGCGCGGTGGCCACGCAGTTCCACATTCCCGAAGCCATCGAACCCTACGCCGCCGAACTGGTGGGCGCGACCCGCAGCATCGTGCTGGGCAAGAAGAGCGGGCTGGATTCCATCGACCTGAAATGCCGCGAGCTGAAGCTGGAGATCGCGCCCGAGCAGCGCGCCGCGCTACTGGCGGAGGTGAAGAAGAAGTCGATTGCCAAGCGCGGGCTGGTCACCGATGCGGAGTTCCGCGCCATCTATCGGGAGTTGGCCGGTGCTCGCGCAGTCGGAAAACACTAGCCGCTGATCGACACAGATCAACACAGATCGTCAGAAAATCCGTGAGAATCTGTGTACATCTGTGGCTGGCTTTACCGCGTGATGCTGCTGTCACCAGAGAAGTGCGGCAGCACCGCTTCCCCAAACAACTTGGCCTGCTGCTCGCGGTCTTCGCCCCAGACCTCCAGCATGATGTGCGTACAGCCGGCATCGCGGTATTCCTGGATGCGCGCGATGCATTCTTCGGGCGTGCCGGCAATGGGCTTCACTTTTTCAAACACCTCGTCGGACACGGCGCGGGCCGCGGCCTTGCGCCCGCCCTGCTCCATGGCCTCGGCGATGGGGCGAATCTCATTGAAGCTGAGGCCGGCCGATTGCAGCAGCACGTCGGCCGAGCCCTTGATGTTCTGCACCTTGTTGGCGAGGTACATGGCCGCCATTTCGCGGGCGCCATCTTTTCCGCGGCGCGAATCACGCGCGATGCTGCCCACGATCACCGATCCGAGATCGAGTTGCGATGGATCGCGGCCCGCCCGGCGCGCGCCTTCTTCCATGTTGCGGCGCGAGTAGCGCACGAACTCCGGCGTGGTGATGCTGGCGGTCAAAAGCCCGTCGCTGTGGCTGCCCGCCATGCGCTGCAGCACCGGCCCGGTGCCGGCGAAGTACATCGGGGTATGTACGCGGACGGTGTGAGCATCGTCACGCAGTGCGGGTACATCGGCGGAGAAGACCTTGCCGTCGTAGAGAAAGGCGTTGCCGTCGAGCACACCGCGAATGATCTCCAGGCTCTCGCGCATCACGGTCGCGGGACCCGTTCCGGGCTTGCCTTCGCCCTCGCCGATCTCTTTCATGAAAATCTTCGAGGCGCCGAGCCCAAGCAGGAAGCGCTCGCCGCACAGGTCCTGCATGACGCGCGCCTCCATCGCGATCTCGACCGGATGGCGGGTATAGGGCGAAATGATTCCCCAACCGACGTGGATGCGGCGCGTCTGGTTTGCGATCAGCGCGGTGATCGCGGTGGAGGATCGGGCTTCGTAACCATGCTTGCGCCACCAGGGATAGGCTTCCGCCAGCCAGAAAGTATCAAAGCCGGCCTCTTCGCAGGCTTGGGCCATGCGCACAGTCTCGCGCGTGGGTTCCATGCTGAGTTGCAGGACGCCGATGCGAAATGGTGTCACGGCTCCGTCCACGAGTGCTCGAGTCCTTTGATCAACTGCCAGACGGCGCGGTTCAGCGGCGTGGGAACGCCGGTTTTTTCGCCCCAGCGCACGATGGCGCCGTTCATGAAATCGACCTCGGTTTGTCGGCGGGCGAGAATGTCCTGCAACATGCTGGCCTTGTGCTTGCCGGGCGCATGCGCCGCTTTTTTCACCAGCGCCTTGGGATCGCTGTCAAGCGCGATGCCGAGCGCCTTGGCCACGGCGAGGCCTTCGTCGATGAGCGCGTCGAACAGTTCGCCGGTGGGCGGGAACAATGCCGCCGCGCCGTGATGCAGCTGCGTCAGCGCGCCGACGGGATTGGTGCCCGCATTGAAAATCAGCTTGCTCCACTGGGCGCCGCGCGCGTCGGCCATGGCGATGGTATTCATGCCGGCGCGCGTGAGCAGGCCGGCGAGTTCGGTGACTTTTTCCATGGGCGTGGAGGCGGGCTCGAAGGGGCCGATCCAGGTATCGCCGCGAATGTCGAAGCCGACGTGCCCGGGCTCGACGACGTGACCGGCGGGAAAGGTGGTGCCGCGGATGACATGGCGCACGTGCTCGGCGATGATCTCTTCGTTGCCAACCCCGTTCTGCACCGAGCACACGGGGCTGCGGTCGTCGAAGATGCGGGCGGCAGCGGCGATTGCGGGACCGGTGTGCGTGCTCTTGGTGGCCACGATGCCGTAGTCGCAGCGCGGAATTTCAGCCGCATCGGTCGAGGCATGCAGGCGCGCGACAAAGTCGGCCTCGCCTGAGATGCGCAGCCCGCTTTGCTGGATGGCGCAGACGTGGTCGCGAGCAGCGTCGAGGGCGAACACCTCGGTTTCGCCGGCGCGCGCCAGGTGCGCAGCGAACAGGCTGCCGATGGCGCCGCAACCAATCACACAGATGCGCATGATTTAGCACCGCAGGGCTTGCGCCCTGCTCTTCCGTACGACCGGGCTATAGGTCCTCACGCTCGCCCCGCGGGGGCTTCGCTCAGGATGACAAAACATGCGGAACCGCGCGCCTGGTTTCTCCGCCCTGATAAAACTTCCACTCCACCTCGGCCAGGTTCTCGCCTTCCTTGTCTCCGACGCGGAAGGTGTCCTGCGTGTACAGGCAGACCTGCCCGTCGCGGTCGATGACCTGCGGGTGCAGCGAAAAAATCATGCCTTCGCGCAATTCGACGTCGCTGCGCGCGCCGATGGACGGGTGTTCCAACATGGTCAGCCCGATCGAGTGGCCGGAGAGGTGCCCCAGCTTGAAGCCGTGCGCCGCGAAGGTTTCGGCGACCACGCGATGCACCTCACTGGCACGCTCGCCTTCGCGCATCCGGCGCCGCGCCGCATCCATCGCCTCGGGATACGCGGCGGCCATCTGCTGGATGCGCGCGCTCGGCGTTCCGCGAATCAGGGCGCGCGAGAATTCCACCCAATAACCTTCGTAGCCGCCGATCTCCAAGGAGTACAGCATCAGGTCATTGGCGCCGACGACGCGGTCGCCCGGAACCTTGAAGTGCGCTTCGGCCTCGCCGTACGGGCCGGAGAGGACGATGTTCATCATGCGCGGCCCGGCGCCGCCGGCAAAAAAACGCTCGACGGCGGGCGCCATGATTTCAGCCTCGGTCTTGCCGGGCTCGAAGTTGCGCACCAGGGCGTCGAAGCCGTCGAGAATCACCTCCATGCTCTGGCGGATGTGCGCCAGCTCCCAGGCGCTCTTGACGGCGCGCACCATGTCGAAGGGAAAATCCCAGGCCACGATTTCGCATGCCGTTGGCGCGAGCTCGCGATAGTCGCGCACCGCCATGACGAAATCCAAGCCGACCACGCCGAGGCGCTTCCAGCCGCGCTCGCGGATGCGGTCGCGCAGCCAGCGGCCGGGGACCTCGGCCCAGACCTGGTCGCGCAACCAGGGCTTTTTCTTGTCGCCGATCCAGCGCGCCTCGGCGGGAAACAGCAGCGTCGGTTCGCCGGCCAGCGGCACGAGCGCGTATGCGTAGCGATGCACGATCTCAAAGCCGGAGACGTAGCGGACTGCGCCTTCAAAGCCGGCATACTGATTGCCGCAGACCAGCAGGGCGTCGAGGCGGTCGCTCTCCATGGCGACGCGCAGGGCGGTGGTGCGCCGGTCGATTTCCTGGCGCGTGATCGGC
This sequence comes from Terriglobia bacterium, assembly GCA_963797035.1. Lineage (GTDB taxonomy): Bacteria > Acidobacteriota > Terriglobia > Terriglobales > Acidobacteriaceae > JAIQGF01. The sequence goes on along the minus strand of CAWCOC010000009.1, from coordinate 9,842 downwards.
GGGCCGTTCTTGCACCGCGGGCTCATGCGCCGCGCCCGCCGCAGAGTTCGGCGGCCGTGAGCGCGTACACGCGCGTGATGTCGACGAAGGTACGGATGGCGACCTTTTCGCCTTCGGCATCGCGCGGCCCGCTGGAGGGCCCGTAATTCACGGTGGAAATGCCGTAGCGCGAGAGCACGCTGGCATCGGAGCACCAGGTGACAACGTCACGCTGGGGGGTGTCGCCGGTCACGCGGCGATGGTTGGCCTCGATGGCGCGCACCATTTCATGATCGCCCGCGATGGTTGCGCCGGGAACGGAGACATAGGTCTCAAATTCGAGGCCGAAATCCGGGTGCTGCTGGCGCAGCTTGAGGAAGAGCTGCTGGATTTCGCGGCGCGCCTCCGCCATTTCCATCGTCGGTGGGACACGCAGGTCGAGGAACAGGTCGGTGCGCTCGGGGGTGCGGCTGGCGCGCCACGGGTGGCCGCCGCGAATCCCGCCAACGTTGACAATGCCCTGGTGACCGCCATGCGCCGCCATGGTTTGCCAGCGCGGCATCCACTGGCGCACCGCTTCCAGCACATCGCCCATGCGCAGAATGGAATTCTGGTCTTCCTTGCCCTCGGCAAACGCGGTGTGAACGTAGTTGCCGGCGACGGAAATGCGCGCCCACAGCGAGCCGAAGTGCTCGAGCACGACCGCCATGTCGGTGGGTTCGCCCAGGATGCACATGTCGGGCACCACGCCGTGGTTGACCAGATGATGCGTGCCCACGCCGTAGCCGCGATATTCCTTGCCGGTGAATTCTCCCCACTGTGTTTTTTCGATTTCGCCGACCACGGCGGCGAGGATGATATCGCCTTCGAGCGCCACGCCGGCACGCTGCAGCGCGCGCACCGCCTGGGTGTAGCAGACCAGCGCGCCTTTCATGTTGTAGATGCCGAGGCCGTAGATCATTCCGTTGCGCACCACCGCGCTGGGCTTGTAGCCGATGCCGGTAAGGAACGGCTCGCGCCCGGTGTTGGAGGTGTCCATGTGGCCGTTGAACATGAGGTTGCGCCCGGCGCCGCGCCCTTCATATCGTGCCACGATATTTGCGCGGCCCTCTTCCACTTCCTGGCGGACGACCGGCAGTCCCATTTCTTCCCACTGGCGTTGCAGGTAGTTGCCCATGGCGGATTCGTCGCCGGTGGGACTGGGAATGTTGATGACCTCGGTGGCCATGGAGACAATTTCGTCCTCGCGCACCTGGGCGACGATGCGTTCGGCGAGGTCGTGCGGGAGCTTCGAAGTTTCGACGCCGGGTTGAGTCATGACCGGTTCTGCGCCGTGGCGCTGGCGGAAAAGACGCGGAAATCGTCCGGGTAGCTGCACAATTTTTCGCAGCCGGTGGCGGTGACCAGGAAATTATCCTCCAGCCGCAAGCCGCCGCCTTGAGGCCAGTAGCATCCCGGCTCGATGGCGAGCACCATTCCCTGGCGGATGGTCCCGGTGCCGGCCTGGTGCGCATAGGGCGGCTCGTGGGCGCGCGCGCCGACCCCGTGCGCCACCGGATGCGAGGGCTGGCCGGGATATCCGCCGGCGGCAATGCCGGCACGGATTCGGCGATCGAGTTCCGGCAGGCTGGCGCCGTCGCGAACGTAATTCGCGGCATCGTTAAACACGCCGAGCAGCATCTCCAGCAGCCGGTCGTATTCCGGCGTCAGGCGTCCGGGACAAAGGTTCTTGGTCAGGTCGTTCCAGTAGCCGTCGGCGCAAACCCAGATCTCCACCAGCGTGGGCTCGTGCTCCTGGATGGGATTTTCCTTGGTGGCGGTGAAGGTGGCGATGCCCTTGCCCGACCAGACGAGCGTGAAGGCGCGCGCCATTTCGACCTTGTTCTTGTAGCCGATGCCGGCGGCGTGAATGCGGCCTTCGATCATGGCGGCGACATCACTCTCGCGATGCTCGCCTGGCTTCATGTGATCGCGGGCATACTCCATGCCGAGGGCGGCAAGCTCATTGGCGAGGCGCATGCGTTCGATTTCCTGCGGCGTCTTGATGGCGCGCGCCTCGATCAGCGCGGGCATGGCATCGGCGACCTCGCGGCAGGCGCCGCGAAAGGCGTCGAAGTAGGGCTGGGTGTACACCGTGGGCTCGCCCACCATGCGGTCGGCGGCTTGCGAACCGTTGCTCAACTCGATGCCGACTCGCTCGCTGAGCCCGCGCTCACGTAGCACCTGCAGCGCGAGGTCGAGCGAGCGCGCGGTGGGCGGGCGTGGGTCGCGCTCGTCGTAGAACTTGAATGGCCGGATGTCGCGCGTCCAGGCCATGCGGTAGGCGTCGCCGAGCTGCGGCTCGATGACGATCAGCGTCGGCTCGCCCCGGCGCGGAAAGACCACCACGTCGTAGCCTTTCATGCACCAGTAGTTGGTGAGGTACATCACATTGTCGGGTGCGCGCGCCACGATGGCGTCGAGCTGGTGCTGCTCCATCAGGGCGCGCACGCGGTCGAGCTTGGCGGTATCGATCGGGTATGGCATCGGGTTCACAAATGACGGCGGATCAGCGAAATTCCTTCATGTCCGTTGCGTGGCCTTCTTGCGTTTCTCGTGCTGCCAGGAGGCTTCCGTGCCCTTGATCAGGCGCCACATGGCGGAGTGCAGCGGGGCCGAAACGCCGGCGCGCTGGGCCTCGCGGGCGATGGCGCCACAAAGATAATCGATCTCGGTGGGCAGCTCGTGGTCCACGTCGAACAGCATCGAGGTCGGATGATTCGTCCGCGCGCCGATCTTGTTCATCTCCCATGGGTCTTCGTGCAGCGCGATGCCGCAGGCCTGCGCCACTCGCTTGCCTTCATCAATCAGGTCGTGAAGCAGACGGCCCAGGGCTTCGGGTGAACTTTCGTCGGCAAACTCGGGTGAGTGCGGCAAACGCGTGAGCGCGGACACCGCGTTCACCGAGGCATTGAAAATCAGCTTCGACCACTGCGCCGGACGCGCGTCTTCGAGCGCCTCCGCCTTGAGACCGCCGGCCGCGATCAGGTCAGCCGCTTCCTTCACCAACGCGAACGGCGTGCCGCAGGGCTCGAACGGTCCGAGCCAGGTGTACTGATCGAGCTCGAGTTCGATGTCGCAATCGCTATGACGCGTCCCGCTCATGAAAGTCGTGCCGCGGATCACGTACCCGCGAGTGAGTTCGGCCAGCATTTCCTCGCTGCCCAAGCCGTTTTGCGCGGAGATGACGGCGGCGCGATCGCACAGCCTGGCGACCGGAGCAAAGGCCTGGCGAGTGTGCGTGGCCTTGGTGGCGACGACGGCGAGGTCGAATTCCGGCAGCTCGCGCGGATCGCCGGTGGCGCGCACGTGAGCGACAAACCCGCGCGGGCCGGTCACGCGGATGCCGCACTCGTTCAGCACGCGGGCGTGGTCTTCGCGACGGACGAGCGCCCAGACTTCGCTCACCCGCGCCAGGTGCGCGGCATAAAGCGAGCCGATGGAGCCGCAGCCGACGATGAGAACTCGCTTCATGCGCGATCTTTAATTTGCAATCGGTAATTTGTAATTTGTAATTTCTGACGATCTTGCTTCCATCAGTGCAAAATACGTCACAACTCAAATTGCAAATTACCAATTACCAATTACAAATTCTTCCTCTCTAGGTTCACTCCACGATCCGCTCTCGCCTGGATGGCGGCGAACAAGCTATCGGCGGTGTTGTGCGAATCGCTGACGAACACCTTCAGCGGGTAGACGGCGTCCTGGATGGCGGCGCACATGGTATGCAGCGGCGCGGCGCCGCCTTCGCCCATGCCCTTGGCGCCGTTGAAGGTGAAGGGCGAGGGCGTCTCGATGTGGCCGTAGCGCAGGCGCGGCATGTTGACCGCGGTAATCGGCGTGTAATCGCTGAAGGTGCTGGTGAGCAGGTTGCCCGCGGGATCGTAGGCGCAAGTCTCCATGATGGCGGCGCCGATGCCGTGCGCGGTGCAGCCGTGCACCTGGCCTTCCACGATGCGCGGGTTCACGGCGCGCCCGCAATCGTCCACGCAGGCGTAGGCGAGGATGCGTGGAACGAAAGTGTCGCGCTCGACTTCGACCACCGCGATGTGCAATTGCGCGGCGTAGGTCAAAGTCAGGTTGCCGTATTTCTTATCGAGGTCGGGGACCTTGAATGGCGGCCGATAGACATATCGGCAATTCAGGGTGACGTCGAGATCTTCGGGGAGCCCGGCGTTGTTCACGTTGATGATGTTGGCCAGCGCGCCGTAGCTGATCGCCTTGTCCGTGGCCTTGGCGCGCACCTCGGGGCCTTCCTTGCCAACGCCGAATTCCAGGTCATCGGCGCTCGTTTCGAGCACGAAGGCGGCAAGCTGCGCGAGTTCTTTCTTCAACTTCACCGCCGCGCCGTAAATCGCGGACAGGCCGGTAACGGCGAATTGGCTGGCGTAGGTGCCGGTATGGCCGGTGTGCACGTTGAAATCGGTGTCGAAGCCGGGTCGAACGTGCACGGTATCGGGCGGGATGTTAAGGACGTCGGCCACCACCTGCGACGCGGTGGTCTCGTGTCCCTGGCCCTGCGGCACGGAGCCGAGCAGAACGACGACCTCGCCGTAGATGTCGAGTTTGACGGTGGCGGCCTTGGAATTTCCCGAGAACGGCGCGAAGGGATTGATGATTCGTGCCTGTCCAAAATTGTTGGTGCCGGAATCGAGCGTGGTGCCGATGCCGATGCCTACGGCGCGTCCTTCGCGGCGCATCGCGGGAATTTTTTTCTGCCACTCGTCCCAGCCAATGAGCTCCTGCGCCTTCTTCAGCATCGCCGGGTAGTTGCCGGAGTCGTAGACGCATCCGTTGGGCGTGGTGTACGGCATCTCGGAGGGCTGAATGTAATTGCGCAGGCGCATCTCGACCGGGTCGATGCCAAGCTCGCGCGCGCAAGTGTCGACCACGCGCTCCAGGAACCACAGGTGCTGCATGCGCGAGTAGCCGCGATTGGGGCCGACCGGGCACTTGTTGGTGGCGACCTGCTTGAAATCGATGCGCAGGTTGCGGAAGCGATACGCCCCGGGCAGCACCTGCGCCCAGATGATGCAGCCCAGCGGCTCGTAGCGCGGGTAAGCGCCGCAGTCGTCGACATGCTGCGATTCGATGGCGGTGATGACGCCGTTTTTGTCGAGCGCGACCCGCGTCTTCAGGAAGGTGCGCTCGTTGCCGTGAGCGCTCGCCATCAGGTGCTCGGTGCGGGTCTCGCTCCACTTCACGGGATGGCCGCCGGCCTTGCGTGAGGCCAGCGCGCACAGCGCCATATAAGGATAGTTGGTGATCTTGATGCCGAAGCTGCCGCCGATGTCGTAGCTCTGGGTGCGGATGGCGTCGATGTGTACGCCGAGGTGCGGCGCCAGGAACTGGATGGCGAACGCGGGAAAGCTGTTGTTGCTCCAGTACTGGATGGTGTTGTCGCCGGCGTCCCACTGCCCGATCACCGCGTTGGTCTCCAGCGGCGTGGATGAAAAGCGATGGAAGTGCATGCGGTCGATGGTGACGATGGAGGCCGCGTCGGCAAATGCCTTGTCGACCTCGCCGTAGTCGAAGTGGCCCTCCCAGACGAGATTAGTGCCGGCTTCGTCGTGAAGAATGCTGCGGTCGGCGAGCGCGTCGTCGCAGGTGATGACCGGGTCGAGCGCCTCATAGTCCACCTGCACCAGTTCGGCGGCGTCTTCGGCGGCGAGCCGGCTGTCGGCGATCACGGCGGCCACGGGCTCGCCCTGGAAGCGCACCTTGGACACCGCCAGCGGATAATCCTGGATCTTGGCGCCGGGACCGGAGGCAATCTCCGGGAACGGCTGGGTGATTTTTTTCACTTCCGCGCCGGTGAGGGTGCAGACCACCCCGGGATGCGCTTCGGCGGCGCTGACATCGACGCTGTTAATGCGCGCGTGCGCGTAAGGCGAGCGCACCAGCCGCATGTAAAGCATGCCCTCGAACTTGTAATCGTCAACGAACTTCCCCATGCCGCGCACCAGGCGATCTTCTTCGCGGCGGCGGAGCGGTTGGCCGGTCCAGGGGGTCGCGATGTTTGCCTCTTTGTTGATCGGCACGTCGTCCTCGTAAGAGGAGTCGGGAGTCAGCTTTCAGCGAAGAATGCCGTTCCTAAGGCTGAGTCCTCGTTACTGACTCCTGAGCCCTGACTCCTGACTCCTCTTTTGCAACTGACTCCTGACTACTGATTCCTGACCCCTGATTCATCGCCTGTTGTAACGTCCCAATCACCTTCTGAATATTCTTGCGCGCCAGCGGCTCCAGCAATCCGCCGGCGATGGAGGTCAGGCGACCAAAGACTTGCGCCTCGCCTTTCCAACTCACCACCGTGCCGGCGCCGTCCGCGCGCAGATCGAAGCGCGCAGTCAGGTCAACGTTGCCACCCGCCATGGTGGCTTTGCCGGTGTATAGCGCGTGCGCCGGACGGTTGTGCTCGGCCAGGTGGAGCTTGACGGCGGCAGTGCCGCGGATGTGCGAGATACCGACCTTCACCTCAACCACGAAATTTTCCGGGTCGCGCACGTCCACCTTTTGGTAATCGGGCAGCAGCGGGCAGAAGCGGTTCGGATCGGTGAGGAAGTCGTAGGTCTCCTCGAGCGCGCGCTGAACGGTGAAGTCGCCTCCGAAGCTGAAAGCCACGCTATTTCCCCATCGCGTTCGAAGGCGAACGCGCGCCATCGGCCGCGGCCCTGATGGACTTGAAAATATTCTGATAGCCGGTGCAGCGACAGGTATTGCCGGCAATGCCTTTCACGATCTCCTCGTCGGTCGGATTGGAGTGCGAGGCCAGCAGTTCCGTGGCGGCCATCAGGAATCCAGGCGTGCAGTAGCCGCACTGCAGCCCATGATTGGCGGCAAAGGCCTCCTGCAATTTGCTGAGTTCACCGCCGATGGCAAGACCTTCCACGGTAGTGATCTCCGCGCCATCAGCCTGCACGGCAAACACGGTGCACGACTTCACGGCACGGCCGTCGAGCAGCACGGTGCAGGCGCCGCAATAGCTGGTGTCGCATCCGATGTGGGTACCGGTCAGGTCAAGCGCCTCGCGCAGAAAATCCACCAGCAGGGTGCGCGCCTCGATATTTTCGGTGTACTCCTTCCCATTCACCTTAAGCGTGATGGTAACGCGCTCCCATCCCTGTCGGCGCGGCGCCAACTGGGGACCCGGGCGCTCGGCGCCGGCCGCTTTGGCATCGCTCTCCCGCGCCTGGCTCATTTCAGGCATAAGATGTGGCCCCCGTGGACGGTTTCGTCGCGGCTGCGACGCAGGGCAACCTCAATGGCGCGCCGCGCGAGGGATCGCACCAGGGCGCGCTTGTAATCGACGGAACCGCGCATGTCGGGTTGGGGATCGGCGGCAGCCATGGCGGCTTCGGCGGCGCGCGCGATGACCTGCGGGTTGAGTTCCTTGCCGGCGAGTTCGTCTTCCGCGGCACGGGCGCGGATGGCAGTAAGACCGACGCAGCCCAGCACGATGCGCGCTTCACGGCAGCTGGAGCGGTCGTTCATGGTCAGCTGCGCGGCGACGCTGGCCGTGGCGTAGACGGGCGCGCAACGCTTGAATGCCAAGTAGGCGCCGCCACCGCCTTGGGCCGCGTGCACCACAACTTCGCTGACGACCTCGCCGGGCGCGAGCGCGGTGGTGTAGGCGTCGAGAAAGAAATCGGAAATCGCAACCGTGCGCTCGCCTCCCGGGCCGACGCAGCGCACCTCGGCAGGCAGGGCGAGCAGGGCGGCGCCCCAATCTCCACTGGGATCGGCCTCGGCCAGTGAACCGCCAATGGTGCCTCGGTTCCGCACTTGCACGTCCGCAATGCCGGCGGCGCAATCGTACAGCAGCGGGATGGCGTGGATGGCCGGGGAAGCCGCGAGTTCGGCGTGCTTGGCCATGGCGCCGATGCGGAGATCGCCGTTGACGCGATTGCAGTAAGAAACACCGGGAACGAAGTTCAGGTCCACCAGGTGCGACGGGGAAGAAAGGCGCAGCTTCATCAGGGGGATCAGGCTCTGGCCGCCGGCGAGCAGCTTGGCATCCTCGCCCAACTCAGCGAGGACGGCGGCGGCCTCGGCAAGCGAAGCGGCGCGATGGTAGCGGAAAGCGTGCGGATACATGAATGAGCCCCACTCTCATTCCAGTAAAGAATCCGGCGCACCAATCTATCAGGCCCGAGGCTCACGGCTCAAGCAGGCCCCAGTCGCAGAGCCCGGGATCCTTCGCTCCGCTCAGGATTTCGCCTGCGGTCTCCCGCTCCGCTGCGCCTCGCTCACGCCCACAAAGCGGCTCAAGCTAACGGTTCACTCTTCGCCAGTCGCAGAGCACCGGGATCCTTCGCTCCGCTCAGGATTTCGCCTGCGGTCTCCCGCTCGGCTGCGCCTCGCTCACGCCCGCAAAGCGGCTCAAGCTAACGGTTCGCTCTTCGCCATACGAGGTAACACATCGAGATAAATGCCAGCCACGGAATGCCCGCCAGCAGCGTCACCCGCATTCCCTCCACCCACCAGGTGGTCAGCAGGATGGCAACGATCGACGCCGCGCCCAGCACGGTCGTGAACGGATATCCCGGCATGCGCACCGGCAGGCGGGGTGCGCCACTGCGTTCCCAGCGCCGGCGAAAGGGCAGGTGAGTAAGGAAAATCATCAGCCAGATGAATAGCCCGCCAAACAGCGCGATGCCGAACATGTAGACGTAGGCGCTGCGCGGATAGAGCGCCGCCATCAAAGTGGCGAGCGCCAGCCCGAAGGTGGAAATCAGCAGCGCGTTCACCGGCGTCCCCTGGCGCGAGACGTTGCCGAAAACTCGGGGCGCATAGCCGCCGCGGGCGAGAGAAAACATCATGCGCGTGACCAGGTAGAAATTGCAGTTGATGCTGGAAAGCGCCGCGGTGAGCACGACGAAGTTGACCAGGTGCGCCGCCGCCGGAATCCCCATGAACTGGAAGACGGTGACGAACGGGCTGGCGGTGACGTCGGCGCCGGGCTGGATGCGGGTCCACGGGACCACCCCGATGAGCACGATCATGGAGCCGATATAAAAGAGGATGAGCCGTCCGACCATGGAACGCATGGCGCGAGGTACGGCGCGCTGCGGGTCCTTGGCTTCCCCGGCGGTGACGGCGACAATTTCCGCGCCAATGTAGCCATAAATAGCGAACACCAGCGCCATCCACATGCCCTGCCAGCCGTGAGGAAAAAATCCGCCGTCGACGGTGAAATTGCGCACGCCGATCGCCGCATGACCGACGCCCAGCAGCACCGCGGCGCCGAAGACGATGAACAGGATAATGGCGACCACCTTGATCATCGCGAACCAGTATTCAAACGTCCCGAAGCTGCCCACGCTGCGCGCGTTCACCCACAGCAGTCCAGCGGAGAATCCCACGATCCACAGCCAGGAAGGAACATGGGGGAACCACCAGCGGCAGTAGACCGCGACCGCGGTGGCTTCGCCTCCGATGGCGATGGCCTGCACCGCCCAGTAGGTGTAGCGCACCACGAAGCCGGCCCAGCGCCCAAGGTAAATTTCGGCATGGACACCGAAAGAACCGGCGGTGGGATGAGCGACCGACATCTCGGAGAGCGCGCCCATCAGCAGCAGCGTGATGGCGGCGCCGAGCACGAATGTGAGGATCACGGCCGGGCCGGCCAGGCGCACGGCGAGCGAACTGCCGAGGAACAGTCCCGTCCCGATGGCGCCGCCGATCGCGATCATCGCCAGTTGCGGCGAAGAGAGCTGGCGGTGAAGGCCGGCTTCTTTGTCGACTACGGCGGAGGACCGGTCGGCGAGCGAACTGGGTTCGGCGTTTACAGGATTCCCCACGGGTGCGGAGAGTATATACGGATG
>CAWCOC010000008.1:0-5960 GCA_963797035.1 Terriglobia bacterium | reverse complement strand
GCACATTTGAGGTACCTGCATGCCCGACCTTCGGAAAGTTCGGGATTCTATCTTCCAGACTAAGGAAAGTCCCCACGCAGTCGACCAGGATTCTGCTCCTGTCTTGATAGCCGCGACAACTCCCGGGAGAAGAAGACCTATCTGGACGGAGTCGCGCAAGGCCCACAAAAATCGGCACTTGACGAGTGCTTCGCAAGTTGCGAAGCCCACCATGCACTTGACCACAGTGGGGCTCCGCATGCATCTGGTTCAAGCGATGCCCGGCCATGCGTAGGTCGCAACCGCCGGCCGTTATCTGCATGCCGTCCGTCGGAAAGTTAGTTCGGGATTCTACCTTCCGGACTAAGGAAATTCCCCACACAGTGTGGGAATCGGGATTACGCTCCTTGCCTTTTACAGCCGCGACAACTCGGGAAGAAGGGCGGGCCTTTCAGGGCGGAGTCGCGCAAGGCCTTCCAAAACTCGGCACTTGAAGCCCAGCCACGCGCTCGACCACAGCTCCGATCGTATTTGTTTGCCGGGTGGGATCGCCGCGTAGGCGTTCCCTGGCACGGCTGACCAACGGATACATGTAGATGTCTTTGATGGCTTGACCGTGCTTTTGGTGTTCCTGATCGATACGTCCGCGCCCGGGGGTCTGCCCAACATGGAGCCAGTTGGCGTCTCGGTAGCAGGTTCCACGAAAGCGTTTGGGGGTCCACCAGAGTTTTCAGCAGCAAGGGACGATTTCCATATTGAGTCTGCCAGTCCTGCGGTATTTGCCGGGCGAGCTTCTCCGGGCGGTCGGCCTCAAGATCGCGCCTAGCCTCGATTTCCACGCGTAATAATTCAGTAACGCGAATGGCGTGTTTGAGCGATCGACGCGCGACTCAGGCAAATTGGATGATTAGCTTCTTGTTGCCGAACCAGGGCATCGGTGTGGGCTGATCGGCCAGACCGGAGGCGACCAGATATGGATTGTGGGCGCGCTTGTCTATCGTCACCACAACCGAGGCTGCCGTGATCTCCACTTTGCCGGATAGATCCAACAGATTGCGAAAGACGGTTTTGGCCTGGGAGTGGCTGTATTCTCTACCGATGCGCTGAGCCATCATGCGGTACAGCGAACTGGCCGCGAGCGTCAGTTGCATGTCGAAATCCACCTTCATCCCGACCATGCTGGAGAGGGCGTTGATGTGGAAGAACTGGACGGCCTCGGAGATTCCATTTTCGATGAGCATGCGCTGCGCGTAGCGCGTCACCAGTTCGACCGGACCGAGTTTGCGGTGGTTGGTCAACAGCACGGTCGGCTCTTCGTGTCCCAGTTCCATCACGGTCAACTGGCGTAGTTCGCCTTCGTAGCCGGGAAGGGTCACGCGATTCTCCAGCACTTTGGGATTGCGATAGATGCGGGTCAGGGCCGGCAAGCTGATCCGCTGCCAGGCAGAATCCGGTTGACTGTAGATCTCGCGCAACATCTTTTCCGAACGTCGGCGCAGGGTGATGAAGCAGATCCCTTCGCGGTTCAGCTCCGAGAGTTTTTGGTAGGTGGTGAGTTGCGAGTCGAAAACCAATTCGGCGGGTAGTGGCCGGTGTGCTTGCTTCCAGAACCGGACGAACTGGAGAATCTCGTCGGCCTGCTCGCCTTTGGTCACACCGGCGTTGGCATAGCGCAAAACCCGCTGTTCGGCATCGCGCGCCAGGAAGACCAGGATCCCCTTCTGCGAGCGGCTGCGGCTGGAGACATAGTGTTTTTCCAGGGGTTCCTGGGCGGAGTTGGCGGGCACGCTATGAAAGTCCAGATCGAAAGAGGAGCCATGGGGCAAGCCGGCCTGCTCGACCTGTTCCAGCCAAGCTTCCATGAAGCGCAGGCAGACCTTGTGATCGATGCGCGAGGAATAGGCCGCCAGGTAGGAGCGTTTGGGAACCACGTTGATTCCCGCAAATAGTGCGATGGCCCGATCCGTCACCAGGTCCATGACGTGACTTTTGCGCTCGGCGCCGATCAGTTTCAAGGCCAGGAGACTGCGGACCGCCTGGGCGGCGGGGATCATCTGCGAGCTGGGCAAGCGCGCCGCGGTGACGACCGCCTGCAGGTCGATGCGATCCAGCAAGGGCAAAAACAGGAACAGTCCGGCTAAAGGGGTACGGAAGGAACCGGGGGACAGATCCAAGCGGCGCACATCGGCGACGTCGGCGACTTCCGGTTTCACCGTAACCGGGCGTTCGTCGTCGGCGCGGCGGGGAAGACGCGAGAAGCCCTCCTCGCGGAGCAAGACGGTGAGGGAGTTGACGCTGATGGTGTGGCCGGCGGCAGCGAGTTCGCGCTGCATGTCATAGACCGAGAGATTGCGTTTCCAGCCCGTCGCCAGCGGTGCGGCCTGCAATTCCTCAACGCCCTTGGTCAACGTGACGCGCGACAGACCGCAAGCGCGGCTGACCCGCGCGATACGCTGCCATAACCCAACTCCACGGCCTTGCTGGCGGCCACCAGGCGGCGGGCGTGTTCGTCAAGATGCGGCCACATGCCAGCGAAGTACTGGGCGAGTTGGACATCGGTGTCCATGCCCAATGTAATAACACATCAAGAGAGTAGATGTAAATGTTATTTATTTACGATGCCTTACCACAATTCTCTTATTGCTCATTTGGTTTGGACATCGCTCTCGTCACCGTCTTCCGTGGCGTGGACAAAGGGCGACGTGGTTTCACGTCACACCGCCCCCGGCGGGGGGTCTCCCCATTCCGATGTAGATGAGGCCTGCTTGGCGCACTTCGTTAGCTTCTAAAATATTGCGCCCGTCAAAAATGACCCGGTCCGTGAGCCGCTCCCGCAGCTCATGATAATCGGGGCTCTTGTAGGCATCCCACTCGGTCATGATCACCAGCGCATTGCGCGCCGCACACCGCAGCGTATTTGTTTTCGAACTGTTTAATCGCGATTGCCAAAATAGTTCTTGCCTGCCCGCCGCAAAGCCTGGGGATCGTGCGCCTGGATATGCGCCCCGCGCTGAAGCAGATACTCGATCGCGTCCACTGCCGGCGATTCCCGCATATCGTCTGTCCGGGCCTTGAACGCCAGGCCCCAAACTGCGATTGTCTTCTCCGCCACCGAGCCGAAGTAGCTGTTCTATTTTCTTCGGCAGGTGGAACTTGTGCCGATTGTTCGATTCCTCGATCGCCGGGATAAGGCTGACATCGGTCCCGTGCTCGCGCGCGCTTTCGCGCAGTGCCCGGATATCCTTCCCAAAACAGCTTCCGCCGTAACCCGGCCCCGCGTAGAGAAACAGCTGGCCGATCCGTGGATCGCTGGCCAGTCCGGTGCGCACGGATTCGATGTCGGCCCCGACGGCGTCGCAATAGCGGGCGAGTTCGTTGATCAGCGCCACCCGGCAGGCGAGGAAGCTGTTGGCGGCTAGTTTGGTGACGATCGCCGATTTCGGATCTGTAAACTGCAGCAGGCCGGCCTTTCGTTTCGTAAACGGAGAGTAGAGGGCCTCCATAAACTCCTGTGCTTCCTGTGAAACCACTCCAACGATGACTCGGTGAGGCTGGGCGAAGTCGCGTATGGCGGTCCCTTCGGCAAGAAATTCGGGATTCGATACCACCTCGAACTCCGCGCCGGATCCCGCTGTCTCTTTGGTCAGGATGGCGTGCACGCGCGCATAGATGTCCGGTGTCACCGTGCTCTTCAGCACCACCAGGTATCGCTTGTGCTCGCCCAGCGCTTGACCGATCTCACGGCGCGCCGCTTCCACATATTGAAAATCGTAGGCCCCGGATTCGCGCGATGGGGTTCCCACCGCTATGAATACGGCATCCGCGGCTTTGACCGCCTCCGCCGTATCGGTAGTGAAGTTGAGGGTGCCGTCGGCGACTGCCGCTGCGCAGGATTTCCTCGAGCCCTGGTTCATGGATAGGACATTGCCCGCCCGGAGTGACTCGACGACCGGGGATCTTTGTCGATGCACGTCACGCGATTGCCAACCGATGCGAACATGGCTCCGCTTACGAGCCCGACGTACCCGGTCCCCACAACAGCCAGATGCTTCATGAAGAACTTGCAATCTATCACAAATTTTACTGACGTGCCCGCCCGCTCCGTTTTATCGCGTGCGGGATTAACGCGATCTCGCCACGCGTCCCTGCCTCACTTAAAGGTCTGAACCGATTGTGTCTACCCGGCGCACCTGCAGTTCCGTAACGCGCGGACCAGATGCTGCCGCGAACTTGTCGGCTCGAGCCGGTTCCTTCAAAACAGTGATGTGCTGAGAAGCGAAATCCGCGAGCAGAGAAGTGAGATCACTGCCTTTCACCAGCACGTCGTGAGTGCTGAATACAGCCTGCACTTCATCGCCCGATCCCTCCGCGTAAAGGAACTGGGTCCACGGCAGCACATATACGCGTTTCAGCAGTACGATCTGCAGCGCGTACGGGCGGCCCGCCCGATCCACGATCCAAGGTTTTTCATCGACTGATGCCATGATCTTTTCCTCGTGATCTTTCCGGATCGCGCATTGGCAGGGAAGGGGAATCCGAGGCTTGCCGTCCCATCAACGCCGCCCTGCAAGCCAGCTCCCGCGCCCGACGCAACCCGCGATCCAGACCGATTTGCACGACGAGCCATCGGAACCACGACGGATTCCCCTGCCCCTTCCGGACGAGTTCGGAGGCCGACTGACGTTGCCCGGAGCGGCCGACCGACTCTCGCAGCAGTGCCTTGTCGCTGGTCAGCACCGTGACGCTCTCCCGCCCGCGCGAGGCAGCCACATAGAAAAGCTCTTTCTTGATGGCATCGCCGGAAATCACCACCGCATCTACCGATTTCCCCTGGCTGCGGTGCGCCGTGACGGCATACCCGTAATCGAAATGCGGGTAATTGGCTGGCAAGGCGCGACCGTCCTCAAGTGAATCCGGCCTTGTGCATCCACCCGGGAAACAACCACCGTTTCCCCATTGGTAGCCCGGAATCCGGCTTCCCTCCGATTTGCGGTCAGCATCAGCCGGTCATTGGGCGCGACTTCAATGGCCCGCCGTTCGTAAACCTCGAAGCACTGGGACTGCTTGCTGGTCAATTCGTATTCGCGGCCTGCTCTGTCCCGCGCTACGAGCTTTTGACCTTGTGGCAGAACCACCTCCAGGGTCTCATTACGGTTCAGGTTCTTGGTGGCGCGAAAAAACCAGCATCTGGCCTTTGCGATAGTTTCGGCAGTCGGACTTCTGCGCGGCGGTGTAGTTCTGGGGAACCAGGTGCTCGACAGCTCCCCTCGCCCAGCTCTCTGACATGCTGCCGTTCGGCGCGGATGGCCGCGGTGACATGGCGATTTCTTCGTGCGTCGCGCCGACTACCAGGGACGTTACTTCGTTCACCCTTGCCGTTCGGTCGGGAGCCCGCTTCGCGCCAGGCGGCGGCGACACTACGCGCCCGGTCCTGCCCGGCGACCTCCTGGACCGCGCCCATCTCCTCCAGCCTTTCGAAGCCCCGCTGCGAATTTCGCCGCAGTTCCTGAATCGCCTCGCGGTATTGCTGCGCGGTCTGCCGTTGTACCTGAGTCAAGGACGTGCTTTTCAGTTGGGATTCCTTTTCGAGAATCCGCAGACGTCGCCGGCTTCGACGCTCTGAATCTGGCGGGTGTCACCGCTGAAAACGATCCGTGCCGAGTGCTGCTCGGCGAGCGCGAGCAATTCCGCCATCTCTTTGCCCAGACCATACCAGCCTCATCGAGGATGACAACTTTGCCATGCACATCCGTTTGTGCCTGGGGATCGCACAGCAATCGCTGGACGGTAACGGCATGCGCGAAGCCCACTTTCTGCAGCTCCTGGACGGCGCTCATGGTGGGTGCGATGGCGAGCACCTCGCGCCCGGCTTCCCGCAAACCGCGATGCGGCTCCTGGAGGGTGGCGGTTTTTCCCGTGCCGGCGCCGCCGCGGATATTGACAGCGCGGTCGCGGCAGAAGAGGACGAACTCGACGGCCTG
>CAWCOC010000007.1:0-613695 GCA_963797035.1 Terriglobia bacterium | reverse complement strand
TTCGGCGCGATCTTCTACCACTACAACAAGCATGAGAACCAACTGAGCGGCAGCAACAACGGTTCGTTCTCGTTCGACGCGACGAGGGCGCCGGACGCAACCACGATGTTCGGCGGTTCTCCGGTTTGCACCGGCACTGGCGCTGCCGGCGGTACTTGCCCATTCTCGTTCGAACAGGCGTACGCGAACTTCCTGCTCGGCCAGAACTCGGCGTTCTCGCAGGCCTCGCTGGATGTGACCGCTAACATTTTCGACAACCAGTTCGAGTACTACGCCCAGGACACCTGGCGGGTACGGCCCAACTTCACCGTCACCTATGGAATTCGCCACTCCTTCTTCCGCCAGCCGACCGACGCCAGCGGTCCGGGCGGCAGCAGCCGGCTGGTGAACTTCGATCCCGCGGCTTACGATCCCGCGAAGGCGCCGTGCATCACCTCCAGCGGCGCCATGGACGTGAGCCTGGTGAATGGCGTGCCCACGGCCAGCACCTGCAATCCCAACTACTCGCCGCTGAATGGGCTGATCTTTGCCAACCCGCCGAACTTCCACGGCTTCGTCGGCGCCAAGTCGCCCTACGGCAGCAAGGTGGGCAAGGAATTCAACCGGGCGATTGCCGGGCGGCTGGGCATTGCCTGGGACCCGTTCGGCGATGGACGCACCTCGGTACGCATGGGTTGGGGCATGTTCTATGACAACGGGCTGGAGTTCGGAAATCCCGAGCTGAACGTCGGCTTGAGCCAGGGATTTCTGACCAACCTCAGCATCACGCGCAGCAGCTTCGCGAGTCCGACTGGGGCAACTACGGTCCTCAGCACAACCACGCCGTTTACCATCCAGGCGCGCATGCCGATCGAATACAAGTCACCGTATACGCAGCAGTGGAGCCTAGACGTGCAGCGGCAACTGACCAATACTTGGTTCGTGGATGTCGGGTATTACGGCAACAACGGGATCCACCTGCCGGGCATAACCGACTTCAATCAGCCGGCTCCGTTTGCCTACCGGAATTGCACGCCGACGGCGAAGTGCTTTGCCGGACCGGTGACCGTTGCGGCCAATGGCGTGGACTTCGGGGCCAGCCCGATTGTGAACTCCAGTGCATCCACCACCAAGCTGAATGTGCTGCGGCCGTTCGTGGGGTACGGCCCGGCGGTTGGCTTTGCGGACATTTACACCTCCAACTACAACTCGCTGCAGGTGCAGGTGAACAAGCGGTTCAGCGGCAGCTCGCTGATCGGTGTCGCCTACACTTGGTCGCATGGGCTGACCACCGATCCGGCCGACCGCTCGACCGGCGCCAGCGCACTGCCGCAAGCGCCCACGGCGTTCATCAACAACTACGGCCCCACGGTTGCGGACCGCCGCCATGTGCTGACGGCGAATTTCGTTTGGGAGTTGCCGTGGATGCGCAGCCAGCAGGGTGTGGCTGGGCACGTTCTGGGCGGATGGCAGGTCTCCGGCGTGCAGACCTTCCAGACCGGACTGCCGTTGACCGCCTTCATCGGCAACGCGACTTGCTTCGGGACCGGCGCCAACTGCATCGACGCGATCGGTTCGGCGTGCTTTGGAGCTACCCCGGTCGGCTGCCGCGTCAACCAGGTGGGCGACCCCAACAGCAACGCGCTGCATGCATACAACAATTGGTTCAACGCCGGGGCGTTTGCCGCCCCCAGCGCAACCCAAACGGACCTGCCCAGCGAACGTCCTGGCGCAATCCGAGCTCCGGGTTTCTGGAACACGGATTTAGCGCTGTTTAAGAACATCAAGTTCACAGAAGCCTTTACCGGCCAGTTCCGGCTGGAGAGCTTCAACACCTTCAACCACACCAACCCGGTCTGCTGTTCTTCCACCAGCCTGGCGGTGTCGTCGTACAACACGGTAACCTCGACGCGCGATCCGCGCATCGTGCAACTGGCGATGAAGTTGAACTTCTAGCGCGAGTTGACGGAACGGAAGGGCCTGCCTCGCGCAGGCCCTATTTTTCTGCGTTCCATCGGGTGCCGCGGGATTGAGCGGGGGTTAAGATTCGCGGCCCGGTATACCATTGCCCCTCGATTCTCGGGAAGCGTCATGCATAAATCATCCGTAATGTTGTTGCTGCTGTGCGCACTAGTGCCGCTGAGTGCAGCGCAAGATTTGAGACTGATTCCGCAGCCGCGCGAGGTGCAGCGCAACCGAGGCACATTCAAAGTCGGTGCAACCACGCGCATCGTGGTGGGGAAGAGGCACGCGGCAGAAGATCGGGTGGCGGCCGAAGCCATCGTCGCAGAGGTCGAGAACGCAACCGGGCGCAAGCTGCGCATTACCACCGGCGCTGCGCCCTCCTCAGGACTGATTTACCTGGCGCGCAGCGATGAGCCCGGAATTGCACGACGGCTGCACGCCGCCAAACTGCAAGTTCCCGACGACGAGGAGGGCTACGTGCTCGACGCAACGCCATTGGGCATCCTGATTGTCGGCCGCACCGCCTCAGGAGTGTTCTATGGCGCGCAGACCTTGCGGCAATTGCTGCTGTCGACGGAGGCGGATTCCAAGAAGCTCGGCGTGCCGGCGGTCGCGATCCGCGACTGGCCGGCGATGCGCTGGCGCGGCGCGCACGACGACATCAGCCGCGGGCCCATTCCCACTCTCGATTACATGAAGAAGGAAGTACGCACGCTGGCCGAGTACAAGTTGAACCTGTTCTCGCTGTACATGGAACACGTGTTTGACTATGCCAGCCAGCCGCTGGTGGCGCCGCATGAGGCGTCGATCACGCCCGAGCAGGTGAAAGAACTGGTCACCTACGCGAGCCGTTATCACGTGACGGTCATGCCTGAACAGGAGCCCTTCGGGCACCTGCATCACGCGCTCAAGTACGAGATTTACCAGGACATTGCCGAAACTCCGCACGGGCACGTGATTACGCCCACCAATCCCAGGAGCTTCGAGTTCGTGCGCAGCATGTTCTCCGAGTTGGTGCAGGTGTTCCCCTCTCCGCTGTTTCACATTGGGGCGGATGAAACCTTCGAGCTTGGCCAGGGACGCACCCGGGCGCTAGCCGAGCAGGAAGGACTCGGGAAGGTGTACCTCGACGGCATCGTCAAGCTCTACGAGCTGATGAAGCCGTACCACAAGCGGCTGCTGTTCTGGGGCGACGTCGCGGAGAAATATCCGCAACTGCTGGGAGTCCTTCCCAAGGACCTGATTGCCAACGCCTGGGACTACAATCCGCGCCCCGATTTCACCTCGAAGATCAAGCCGTTTCGCGATCACGGCCTCGACGTCTTTGTTTCTCCGGGATCGAGTTCCTGGAACCACATCTGGCCGGACTTCGAGGTGGCGTTCGTCAACGTGCGCAATTTCGTGCGCGACGGCCAGAAACTGGGCGCGATTGGAATGTTGAATACCACGTGGGACGATGATGGCGAGGCATTCTTTGGCTCCACCTGGCCCGCGCTGGTGCTGGGCGCAGCCGCCGCCTGGCAGCCCGGCGAGGTCGATATCAATAAAGTCCTGGCCGACTACGACTGGGCCTTCTACCGCAATTATGGGGACCACACGTTCCGCGATGCCATCCTGAATCTGAACAAAACCAACGCATTGCTCAAACAGGCCGGCGCCGGCGCGGCGATGAACGATCTGTTCTGGCTGGATCCGTTCACGCCGGAAGGCGCACGCCTGGTGGGACGCACGCTGCCGGTGATGCACGAAGTGCGCCTGGCGGCGGAGGATGCACTGGTCGCCCTCTACCAGGACGCCGGTAAAGCGCACCTGCACGCCGACACGCTCGACTACATGGTGGTGGCCGGCATGCGGCTGGATCTGCTGGGCATGAAGGTCCAGTTTGCCGACGAGATCAACCGCTACTATCGCGATGCATTGCAGGCGCAGCAGGAAGCCGCGCCGACTGGGGTGAGAGAGAACCCAGCGACGCGCTCGCGTATCAATCGCGATTTCGCGCAGATCAGCGCAACCAACGGGCGCCTGCAGGACTTGCGAGACGCCACCACCCGCGCGGAAAAATTCTATTCTGACCTGTGGCTGAAGGAGAGCCGGCCGTACTGGCTGCCGAACGTGCAGGTGCGGTACGACCATCTTGCAAACCTGTACGTGGGCAAGATCCAAGCGGTGAAGGCGGCCAGGGTCGAATCTGGCGCGAAGGGAGTGATGCCTCCGGCGGAGGCGCTGGGGTTCTACAACCCGATTCCGCCGACGCCGGTAACCCCCGCGAAGCCGGCGCCGCCGGCCAATCCGCCGCCTGGGGAGTAACAGCAGCCGGAACGCTAATCCGACTACCTCGCGGCTACGAACTTCCTGGCGACGATCGCCTGGGACTGCCTGATCACCTGCTGGGGAGCCACGTATAATCTGCCTCTTTGCCGCAGCAGGCAAGGGATTTCTTGCTATGCTGCTCTGCTACCGTTGCTACTTCGCAGCGGCTTTGAGGTGACGCCGTGGGCAACCGGATTGGCGATCCCGCGCTCGCCGCCCGCCTGCGCCAGGCGTTGCGCGGCGAAGTCCTGTTCGACCAATTCACGCGCGGGCGCTATTCCACCGACGCTTCCATTTACCAGATCGAGCCCATTGGCGTGGCCCTGCCGCGCGATGTCGCGGATGTCGAAGCCGCGATTGGAATCGCGCGCGAAGAGGGATTTCCCATCCTGCCGCGCGGCGCCGGCAGTTCCCAGTGCGGCCAGACGGTGAACCAAGCCCTGGTTCTCGATACCTCGCGACATTTGGATCAACTGCTGGAACTCGACAGCGATGGCGGCACCGCCGTCGTGCAGCCCGGCATCGTGCTCGATCACCTGAACAGCAAGCTGAAGTCGAGTGGCTGGTATTTCCCGGTGGATGTCTCCACTTCCAATTGCGCCACTATCGGCGGCATGACCGGCAATAACTCCGCCGGCGCCCGCTCCATCAAGTACGGAATCATGGTGCACAACGTCCTGGAGATCGAAACCATCCTTGCCGATGGGTCGCGCTGCGTGGTTGGAGAAGTACCGGAAAGCGCAAATGGAACGCCGGCGCGGGTACGTCAGCTCGCCGACTCCATGCGCGCCCTCTATCGCAACCATGCCCAGGAGATCGCAGAGCGCGTTCCCAAGCTGATGCGCAAAGTGGGCGGCTATAACCTGTACATGATGGATGCCGCGCCGCTGAACCTGGCGAAGATCCTGGTCGGCTCCGAGGGCACGCTCGGATTTTTCACCAGGATCAAGCTTCAGCTGCACCGCATTCCCAAGCACAAGGTGCAGGCCGTCTGCCACTTCGACCGCTTCTACGATTCCATGGACATGGTGCGCCACATCGTGGAGCTCAATCCCTCGGCGGTCGAGCTGCTGGACCGGACCATGCTCGAGTTGGCCCACGCCATCCCCGCGTTTCGGCCGACCATCGATCGCATGGTGCGCGGTCGGCCTGCCGCCCTGCTGTTCGTGGAGTTTGCCGGAGATGAGCAGGCGCCGCTGATCGATTCCATCGGCAAGTTGGAAGAGCTGCTCGCCGACCACGGCTTTCCTAACTCCGTGGTGCGCGCCATCGACAATAAAACCCAGGGCGAGCTTGCCGACGTCCGCAAGGCCGGGCTCAATATCATGATGTCGATGAAAGGCGACGGCAAACCCGTCTCCTTCATCGAAGACTGCGCCGTCCCGCTCGACAACCTCGCCGAATACACCGACCGGCTGACCAACGTCTTCCGCAAACATGGCACCAGCGGCACGCTGTACGCGCATGCTTCCGTCGGCTGCCTGCACATTCGCCCTGTGCTTAACATGAAGAACCCGGCGGATATTAAGAAGATGCGGCAAATCGCCGAGGAAGCCTTCGCCATGGTCCGCGAATACAAGGGGTCGCACTCCAGCGAGCACGGCGACGGAATCACCCGCTCGGAATTTCATGAGCAGATGTTCGGCGAGCGCCTGGTGCGCGCTTTTGAAGCCGTCAAGGACGCTTTCGATCCGGCCGGCCTATTCAATCCCGGCAGGATCGTGCGCGCGCCGCGCATGGACGATCGCAGCCTGTTCCGCTACAAACCCGCCTACGGGCCGAAGCGCATCGAGACTGTCCTCGATTGGTCAGACTGGGGCGGCCTGCTCGGCGCGGCCGAGATGTGCAACAACAACGGCACCTGCCGCAAACTTGACGCAGGGGTCATGTGCCCATCCTATATCGCGACTCGCGATGAAAAAGACGTGACCCGCGGGCGCGCCAATAGTCTGCGGCTCGCCCTCAGTGGCCAGGTCGGCCCCGACGCTTTCACTTCCGACGCCATGAAAGAGACCATGGACCTGTGCGTGGGATGCAAGGCGTGCCGCCGCGAATGTCCCACCGGGGTGGACATGGCGCGCATGAAAATCGAGTTCCTGCACCAGTGGCATCAGCGCAAGGGGGTCTCGCGGCGTACCCGGCTGACTGCTTACCTGCCGCGTTACGCGCCCCTCGCCAGCCGGCTTGCGCCACTGATGAATTTGCGCAACTCGATCCCCGGCATCGGGGTCCCCAGGCGGCGCCGCGCCGGCTGGGGTGGGGTCTTGGCGGCATTGTCGGAGAAATTCACCGGCCTGAGCGCCCGCCGCAAGCTGCCCGAGTGGCGGAGCGATGTTTACTCATGCCCGGTTGCCCAACCGTTGCCGGAATCGGGCAAACAAGGTGGTGCGAACCCTGGCAGGGAAGTCGTGCTGTTTGTGGACTGCTTCAGCCGCTACTTCGAACCCGAAAACGCCCACGCCGCTCGCGCCGTGCTTACTGCCGCCGGTTACAACGTGGTTGAGCCCAACCACGGGCGTCCACTCTGCTGCGGGCGGACATTTCTCAGCGCTGGGCTGGTGGAACCGGCGCGGGAAGAGCTTTCGCGCGTGCTTACCGCGCTCGGCCCCTACGCTCAGCGCGGCGTGCCCATCGTCGGAATCGAGCCCTCCTGCCTGCTTACCTTTCGCGACGAAATGAAAGCCATCCTCAAGAGCGACGCCGTGGATGCCATCGCGACGCAATCGTTCTTGTTCGAAGAGTTCGTCGCTCGCGCAAGGCAACCTGAAACTCAACCTGCGCGATGACGGCCCGCGCGAGGCTTTTCTCCACGGGCACTGCCATCAGAAAGCGTTTGGCGCCATGCCCGCCGTAGTCAGCGCGCTGGCGCTGGTTCCCAATCTCTCCGTCAAGGTGATTGAATCGAGTTGCTGCGGCATGGCGGGCGCGTTCGGCTACGAGAAAGAGCATTATGAAGTCTCGATGAAGATGGCGGAGCGCAGCCTTTTGCCGGCGGTGCGCCAGGCGCCTGCGGATGCGCTCATCGTTGCCGACGGGACCAGTTGCCGTCACCAGATCGAAGCCGGCGCGGGCCGGGGGGCCGTGCATGTTGCCCGCGTGCTGCAATCGGCGCTGGCATGTGATTCCCGCACTTGAAAATTGGGCCCTGCTGTGTCGCAATAGAGGCTTCGACATGCATCGAAATTATCGCTAGGGAGGGATCCCATGTCTTATCGTCCCGGCCGCCACTTCCTGCAGATCCCCGGCCCCACCAACGTTCCGGACCGCATTCAGCGCGCCATGCACAAGGCCGTCATGGACCATCGCGGCCCCGACTTTGCCCACCTCGGCAAGGACGTCCTCGAGGGCATGAAGTCCATCTTCCGTAATTCCGGACATGTCATTATTTTTCCCTCCTCCGGCAGCGGCGGATGGGAAGCCGCCATCGTCAACACGCTCTCGCCGGGCGACCGGGTCCTGATGCACGAAACTGGGCAGTTCGCCACTTTGTGGCAGCAGGTGGCACGCCGGCATGGGCTGGACGTGGAATTCGTTTCCGGTGACTGGCGCCACGGCGTCGTTCCCGCCGACATCGAGCGTCGACTGCGCGAAGACGGCGCGCACGCCTTCAAGGCGGTCATGCTAGTGCACAACGAGACATCTACCGGCGTGACCAACCGCATTGCCGGGGTGCGCAAGGCCATCAACGCCGCCGGACATCCCGCGCTGCTCATGATCGACGCTGTTTCCTCCCTCGCCTCCGTGGAACTCAACCAGGACGAGTGGCAGGTGGACGTGGTGGTCTCCGGTTCGCAAAAAGGCCTGATGCTCCCGCCGGGCCTGGCGTTCAACTCCATCTCCGAAAAAGCGCTGGCCGCCAACAAAACTGCGCGCCTCAGCCGCTCCTACTGGGATTGGGAGGCGATGCTCAAAGACAACGCGAGCGGGTACTTCCCCTACACGCCGGCGACCACGCTGCTCTATGGCCTGAAGGAAGCCATTGCCATGCTGCATGAGGAAGGGCTGGCGAATGTCTTCGCCCGGCACATCCGGCATGGCGCCGCCACCCGCGCCGCTGTCGAAGCCTGGGGATTGGAGAACCTGGCGCTCGATCCGCGGGAATATTCCAGCGCGGTGACCGCCGTGCTCATGCCGCAGGGACACGATGCCGACGCGTTCCGCCGGATCACGCTCGAGAAGTACGACATGTCGCTGGGAGCCGGGCTCGGCAAACTCAAGGGCAAGGTGTTCCGCATCGGCCATCTCGGCGACTTCAATGACCTGATGCTCATGGGCACGCTTTCCGGCGTGGAGATGGGTCTGCGCGCGGCCGGCGTTCCCCACAAGGCAGGCGGAGTGGCCGCCGCCATGGACGTGCTCAGCAAGTCGCCGGTCGCCGCTGCCGAAGGGGTACTGGCGGGCTAAGCGGAAAATCCGGCACTCACAAATCGAAGTTCACTGGCGGGTGCCGCAACCCAGGCGAAGGTCCTTCTCGCATATAATTCTCGCATGATTGCGCGCCGCAAACTCCCACCTTCCCAAATCGAGGATCGTTCTCTCGATATCGAAGAAGTTCGACTTGTCGCCGATCTTCGCATCATGCATTCCAAGGTCGACGAGCTCTACCAGGTCGTCGCTGCGCTGCGGCAACGCCACAGTGAGCAGGACGTCCACAGGTATGCCGATGGGCCTGTCCTGGCAGAGGACATCCGGCGGGTGGATGAGATTTATCTGTGGTTCGTGAAGTTGAAGGAAGAGCGCAACGGGCGGGCGGTCCGGTAGCAAGCAGGCAAGCTGAACTGGCGTTGAGCTCAAGGCAATTGCTTCTGTAACACCTAACTCATCCTCTTATATCCGTCCGGGGATGGGTGGATGCCATCTCCGAGTACGCCGGCTAGCGGAAGCCCATTTGTTTGCCAATGGAGAGTGGTCGATCGACGCGCCACCACAACCGCTGCACACCGCGAACAAAACGGCCGCAAACACGTAGGCAGAGAACGATTTCATGCTGTGCAACAAATCTGGAGCACACCTGAGCTCATGTCAAGAATCTGTCCCAGAGCTCTGTTTCGCAGGCAGGACACATCAGCTCCGTTCGACAGATTGAGCGCCCTGGCGTGAAGACGCGCTTCCCAACTAGGAAGCGGGTTCCTGAAAGCTCGGCCGCGAATTGGCTCTGGGTGGGTGGTGCAGGGGTATGTAAGCTCTTGGCAGCGTAAAGAACTGGCGGAGAGGGGGGGATTCGAACCCCCGGTACAGGTTTTAGCCCGTACAACGGTTTAGCAAACCGCCGCATTCAGCCACTCTGCCACCTCTCCGCGAGGTAACTGGCGTGACGTTCAACAGTTTAGCACGCGCCCTTCAGTTCTGCTGCTGCACGCTCGCTGCACGCTGGACAGGCAACGACGCGCAATCTCTTGGATTTCGGAGAACTTAAATCTCGCAGAATCAATGCGCGTTCACGTGGAGGCGGTTTTTTCGAGGTCCGGAAAACCGCCGCCAATGGTGATGCAAACGGCGTCTTAACCTTACGAAATTGTGCGGGAACAAAACGGATCTTTGGGTGGTATCGATATGATACCATAGAAAACTAGAGGGCGGTCTATGGCGAACCTTCTCATACGCGATCTCGACGAGCATGTACTGTCTCGCTTGAAACTGGCTGCGAAAGCACACGGGCGGTCACTACAAGGGGAAATCCACGACGCACTGCAGCGTGCAAGCATGCGTAGCTTGGCGGAGACGCGCCGCATCTCTGCTCATTGGCTCAACCGGCTACGAGAAAGTGCACAATCGGACAGCACGAATCTCATCCGTGCGGCGCGAGCCAGGCGATGAGCCTCCTAGTCGTTGATGCAAGCGTCGTGCTCAAGTGGTTCGTTCCGGAGATCCACAGCGAGGCAGCTCGCCGCTTGCTCCAAGGTGACCACCAGTACTTCGCACCAGACCTCCTCTTCGCCGAAATTGCGAACGCAATCTGGAAAAAAGCGGTCCGGGGGGAACTTTCTTTGTCCGACGGAAAGAAGCTTGTTAGCGACATCGAAACTGTCGCAGTGGAGACAGTGCCTTGCCGGGCGCTGGCGGCGGATGCGTATGCCTTGGCGATCGCCACCAAGCGCAGCGCACACGATGCCATGTACTTGGCCCTGGCTGTGCGGCTACAGACGCAGATGGTTACTGCTGACGAGAAGCTTGCTCGTGCGCTCGCCGGTTCGCCCATTGCGGCGCGACATATCCAGACGGTGCAGCACTTGTATTGATCAACGCCACCAGCGGCCGACGCCGTGCGGGCGGTGCCCGGGATCGCGGAATGGTCAATCGGGATGGGCGGGAGATCGCGAATCGCTGCTCTTGGATTGGGAGAGGTGCGAAGAAAAAGCCCTGCATCCCCGCGTAATTCGTCCCGATATCGATGCCCTTCGGAGATTATTGAAGCTGCCGACGGCCCACACCTGATGCGACCGGCACACAGGGAATTATCCAGAAATTTGCTGCACACTTGCTGCACACTACGCTGCAAATGGGGTGTTTCGGCGCAACTGAGACGTTGCTAAATTATTCAAAACACTCGAAGGTCGGTGTGTACGAATCGGGCCGGTTGAATTAGCAAACCGCCGCATTCAGCCACTCTGCCACCTCTCCGCGAGGTAACTGGCGTTCTAGTGGCGGCGGTTCTCACGAAGTCCGGAAAACCGCCGCGATGCCCACCCGCCGATTTCTGCATGGCAGCCACATGTAGCCAACGCTAGTTTCGCCGGGTTTCGAGAACATGCAGGATCGAAAGCGGCGGAATGGGAATTTCTGTTGGAACCGTGAACTTGGCGCACAGATTGTCCCGCTGCTGGACTATATCTCGCCGGTTCCCGCGGTGTAACTGGGCCTGACCTCAGAAAGCGATTTCCACAGATACGGACAACGACGCCACCTGCCCGGGCATCTCACGCGGCGTCGGGATGGTGTCTCTTTCGTCGCTTCCATGGCGACCCTTTCAAATCCCGTAGTTCTGCGACGCCAGGTTTGCCTGCAAGGTATCGTGCAAGGCGTCGGATTCCGCCCTTTTGTCTACCATCTCGCGAAACGTATCGGAATACGAGGTTTTGTCTGTAACTCGTCGTCGGGGGTGACGATCGAAGCCGAGGGCGAAGAGCCGGACCTTGAACGTTTCTTGCGGTCCTTGCAAACCGATGCGCCGCCGCTGGCGCGCATCGTGGATATGTCCACGGCGGAACTGCCGGTTGCCGGCGAGGACTCTTTTGAGATACGGGAGAGCACGCCAGTCAACGGCGAATTCGTGCTGGTTTCCCCGGACGTAGCAACTTGCAACGACTGTCTGCATGAGGCCGCCGATACGGGAAACCGGCGTTACGGGTATCCCTTCACGAACTGCACGAACTGCGGCCCTCGATACACCATCATCCGCGACATTCCTTACGACCGTCCGACGACCACGATGGCTGAGTTCCGCATGTGCACGGATTGCGAAGCTGAATTTCATGACCCATCGAACCGTCGTTTTCACGCTCAGCCGAATGCCTGTCCGGCGTGCGGACCTTCGCTCGCGCTGGCGCGCAGCGGATCGTTCCTACCGCCGACGGAAGCATACGGATTCGGGGATATCTCGCGATCGGTGCTCAGCGAGGTCCGGCGGTTGCTGCACGGTGGGGCCATCGTTGCCGTCAAGGGCTTGGGCGGATTCCAACTGGCCTGCGATGCCGAGAATGAGGTGGCGGTCCGGGAATTACGGCGGCGGAAGAAGCGGAGCGACAAGCCGTTCGCGCTAATGGCAAGGGATGTCGCGGCCGTCGAAAAGTTTTGCGCGTTGTCGTCCGCTGACCGCGAACTGCTGCTCAGTCCGCAGCGGCCAATCGTGATCCTGCGCCGCCTGGCGGGGACAAATCTGGCGCCTGACATTGCACCTGGCAACAATACTGTCGGCGTGATGCTGGCGTATACGCCGCAGCATTTCCTGTTGTTTGGAGACTCGGCGGATGCGCTGCCTGAGTTCACAGCACTGGTGATGACGAGCGGCAACATCAGCGACGAGCCGATCGTCACGTCGAATGAAGAGGCCTGGCGGCGGCTCGGCAGCGTCGGCGACTGGTTCCTGTTCCACAACCGCGACATTTATATGCGAGTGGACGATTCGGTGGCGCGCGCCTTTGCAGGCCGCCCACGCGTGCTGCGCCGCTCGCGCGGGTACGCACCGTTGCCCATCCAGCTGGGGGCGCCGATGAGCGAGGTGCTGGCCTGCGGCGCCGAGCTGAAGAATACCTTCTGCCTCACGAAAGGGCGGTACGCGATCCTGAGCCAGCACATCGGCGATGTAGAGAATTACGAGACGTTGGAATTCTTCCGGGAGACGCTGGCGAACCTGAAGAAGCTGTTCCGAGTGGAACCGCAGGTCGTTGCCCATGACCTGCATCCTCTTTATCTGAGTTCGCGCTTCGCGAAGGAGCTGCCCCTGCCGAAGATCGGCGTCCAGCACCATCACGCGCACATCGCGAGTTGCATGGCGGAGAACGGAGTGCGCGGCCGGGTGATCGGCGTTGCATTCGACGGCACCGGCTACGGCACCGACGGAACGATCTGGGGCGGTGAATTCCTGACCGCCGACTACGGCGGATTCGAGCGGCGCGCGCATTTTCGATATGTGCCGCTGCCCGGCGGCGATGCAGCCGTGCGACAGCCGTGGCGTCCGGCGCTGAGCTGGCTGCGGGAGGCGTTCGGGCATGAACTTCCCCACGACCTGCCTTTGTTCCAGCACGTGGGCGAGCGTGATGTTGGGCTGGTCCAACGCATGATGGAGCGGGGAGTCAACACTGTTCTGACTTCTTCCTGCGGACGGCTTTTCGATGCCGTGTCTTCCATCATCGGGCTGCGGCACGAAGTCACCTTCGAAGGACAGGCGGCTATCGAGTTGGAGATGACAACCGAACCAGGGATCGACGACGCGTACTCGTTCGACGTCGACGCGGCTGAAGTGACCCAGATCGATATGCGTCCAGCGATCCGCGGGTTGGTGTGCGATGTGCGGCACGGGGTGGCGAAGGCAGTGATGGCGAGCCGCTTCCATAACACGATCGCGGCGGTCGTCGCCGAAATGTGCGGACGCATCCGAGCCAGCGAGCGGCTGGACCGTGTGTGCCTGAGCGGCGGGACTTTCCAGAACCTGTACCTGCTGGAGCGGTCGATCGCGCTTCTTAGAAAAGCGGGCTTCGAAGTCTTTTTGCATTCAGCGGTGCCGCCGAACGACGGAGGCATCGCACTCGGACAAGCAGTCATTGCGAACGAAATCCTGCATTCCGGAGCGTAGCTCATGTGCCTGGCAATTCCCGGGCGTGTCCTGGAAGAGTTCGAGCAGCGCGGCATGCGCATGGCGAAGGTGCAGTTCGGCGGGATCGTGCGCGAGGCCTCGCTCGATTATGTGCCGGACGCCAAGGTTGGCGATTACGTGTTGGTACACGTTGGTTTTGCGATCAGCACTGTGGACGCGACGGAAGCCGCTCGCACCTACCAGGCCCTGGAAGAGCTCGACCAGTTGACCGAACTCAACGCTCCGGTGGTGGACGAAGTGTCGGCGAGGAAGCCGCAATGAAGTACATCGACGAGTACCGGAACGCGCGACTGGCGCAATCGGTGATCCACGAGATCCGGCGCATCCAGACGCGGCCGTGGGTGATCATGGAGGTGTGCGGCGGGCAAACGCACTCGATCGTGAAGCACGGCATCGACCGCCTGCTGCCTGAAGGGATCGAACTGGTGCACGGACCGGGCTGTCCGGTGTGCGTGACGCCGCTGGAGACGATTGATAAAGCCCATGCCATTGCGGCGCGCCCTGAGGTCATCTTCTGCTCCTTTGGCGACATGCTGCGCGTGCCGGGCTCGCACGGCGACCTGTTCACGCTGAAGTCGCAGGGCGCGGACATTCGGGTCGTCTACTCGCCGCTGGATTGCCTGAAGATCGCTCGCGCCAATCCGGAAAAGAGCGTCGTGTTCTTTGCCATCGGCTTCGAGACCACAGCTCCGGCGAACGCGATGCTTGTGTTTCGCGCCAGGCAGGAGGAGGTGAAGAACCTGTCGATCCTGGTGTCGCATTCGCTGGTGCCGCCCTCGATCACATACATCCTGCAATCGCCGCAGAACCGGGTGCAGGGCTTCCTCGGTCCGGGACACGTCTGCGCCATCATGGGCTACCGCGAGTACGAGCCGGTCAGCGACCGCTACAAAGTCCCGATCGTCATTACCGGGTTCGAGCCGCTCGACCTTCTGCAGGGGACGCTGATGGTGGTAAGGCAACTGGAATCGGGAACAGCCGTGGTGGAAAACCAGTACTCGCGCATTCTCGATCGCGAAGGGAACCGACCGGCGCGAAAGCTGGTCAACAGCGTGTTCGAAGTCTCGGACCGGAAGTGGCGCGGGGTGGGCTGGATCCCAAAAAGCGGTTTCAAACTGCGCTGGGAGTACCGCGATCACGATGCCGAGCGCCGGTTCGAAGTGAAAGAGATCGACACCAAGGAACCGGCGATCTGCATCAGCGGGCAGATCCTCAAAGGCATCAAGAAGCCGCACGATTGCCCGGCGTTCGGCACGATTTGCACGCCGCTCACTCCGCTGGGGGCAACCATGGTTTCCGCCGAAGGCGCATGTGCCGCCTATTACGCTTACGGGCGCCACCTCGACAAGCAGAAGTCCCAAGCCGCCGCGCAATCGCGGATGGGAGGCGCCGCATGAGCAATCCCGCAGCTGCCGTCCCCGCGATTTCGCAACAAGAGTGGCACGACAAGGTGATGCGTAAGTGCCGCGAATCGGTGGAAATCAAGAACAAGTTCTTCGAGCACTATGCGAACGACATCGGAGAACTGAGCCAGAACATGGCGGAACGCTTTGCGCGCGGCCGGAGGCTATGGGTGATGGGGAATGGCGGCAGCGCGTGCGACGCCCAGCATGTCGCGGTCGAGTTTATCCATCCGATCATCGAAAAGCGGCGGGCGCTGCCGGCGCTCGACCTGGTCAGCCAGATTCCGGTGGTGACCGCGATTTCCAATGACAAGGATTTTGCGCGTGTGTTCATCGACCAGATCGAACTGTGGGGCGAGAAGGACGACATGGCGCTGGCGATCTCGACGAGCGGGAAATCGCCGAACCTTATCTACGCGCTGGAAGCGGCGCGCGAGAAGGGCATGCTGACGATCTCATTCTCCGGCAAAGACGGAGGGCGGCTGCCGGAGGTGTCCGACTACTGCTTCACCGTTCCCAGCTTCAGCATTCATCGCATCCAGGAATCGCACGTTGCCTTGCTGCACATCCTATGGGACCTGACGCACGTCGCCTTGGGCGAGGAGGACATCATCTGATGAGCGAGGCCGCCGTCAAAGTGCCGCTGCCGCCGGCGAAGCTGGAAGAGCGCTCCTTGCCCGGTGAAACCTGTCCGCTGCCGATCCTGCAGCAGGAGCAGATCGTGCTCGGGCACGGCAGCGGCGGCAAGTTGAGCGCACAGCTTCTGGAGCGCGTGTTTCTGCCGGCGTTCAGCAACCCGCTGCTGGACAAGCTCGACGACCAGGCCTTGCTGCAGATCAATGGGTCGCGCCTGGCGTTTACCACGGACGCCTTTGTGGTGACGCCGATCTTTTTTCCGGGCGGCGACATCGGGCGCCTGGCCATCAATGGGACGGTGAATGACCTGGCGATGAGTGGGGCGCGACCGCTGTACCTGGCCGCGGCGTTCATCCTGGAGGAGGGACTATCGACCGCTGACCTGAGCCGCATTGTGCGGTCGATGAGCGAGGCCGCGAAGAACGCGGGGGTGCAACTGGTCGCGGGCGATACGAAAGTGGTCAACAAAGGCAAGGGCGACCAGATCTTCATCTCGACCACCGGGATTGGCCTGATCGAAAAGCCGGTGACTATCTCAGCCGACCAGGCGCGTCCGGGCGACAAGATCATCCTGAGCGGTTACATCGGCGATCACGGGATGGCGATCCTGTCGCAGCGGGAAAACTTGGAATTTGAAGGCGTGATTGAGAGCGACTGCGCTGCACTGCACGGGCTGGTTGCCGAAATGCTGGATGTATCGCTGGACTTGCACTGCCTGCGCGACCCGACGCGCGGCGGGGTGGCGACGGTGCTCAATGAAATAGCGGCGCGGTCGAAAGTCGGCATGCTGGTGCGCGAGACCGAACTGCCGGTGCGCGACACCGTCCGCGGCGCCTGTGAAATCCTCGGGCTCGACCCGCTCTATGTGGCGAACGAGGGCAAGGTGGTGGCGATTGTGCCGCCGGAGTTCGCCGACGCCATCGTGGAGCGGATGCAGCAGAACGAGTTGGGACGCGATGCGCGCGTCATTGGCGAAGTGGTCGCCGATCCTCCGGGCATGGTGCTGATGAAGACGGAGATCGGCGGAACCCGGGTTTTGGACACGCTATTCGGTGAGCAGCTGCCGCGGATTTGTTGAAGGGCAACTCGCGGCAGCGCTTCGTATTCTAGACACAGCAGTGCGTCGGATTTATCGCAACCCGATGTAATCAAGAACGCCCTTCCGCAGCGCCCGCCGACCCGAAAGGAGGCGTCGATGACTCCTGAACCAATCCCCTTCACCCGAAGAAAAGCTTCCACACCTACGCCGGTCAGTGAAGTGCACATTTTGTGGATCACGGCCGGCTTGGGCTGCGACGGAGACTCGGTCTCCGTGACCGCCGCCGAGCAGCCCAGCATCGAGGACGTCCTGCTGGGAGCCATACCGGGCTTGCCGAAGGTCTATCTTCACAATCCCGTGCTGGCCTATGAGGTCGGCGACGACTTCATGAAGTACTTCTATCAAGCCGAGCGCGGCGAACTGGACCCGTTCGTCCTGGTGGTAGAAGGCTCGATCCCCAACGAGCAGATCAAGGACCAGGGCTATTGGGCTGCGATGGGTACGGACTCGAAGACGGGTCAGCCCATCACCACGTGCGAATGGATCGACCGTCTCGCGCCCAAGGCGCTTGCAGTCGTGGGCGCCGGGACCTGCGCGACCTATGGCGGCATCCACGCGATGGCCGGCAACCCCACGGGCTGCATGGGACTGGCGGACTACCTGGGGTGGAAGTGGCGGTCGAAAGCCGGGCTCCCGGTGGTCAACGTTCCCGGTTGCCCGGTTCAACCGGACAACTTTATGGAGACGGTGCTCTACCTGCTGTTCCAGGCGGCGGGGCTGGCGCCGGTGATCCCGCTCGATGCGCAACTGCGTCCCACGTGGCTGTTCGGCAAGACGGTCCATGAAGGCTGCGATCGTGCCGCCTACTACGAGCAGGACGACTTTGCCCTGGAATATGGGAGCTCGAAGTGCCTGGTGAAGGTGGGCTGCTGGGGGCCGGTGGTCAACTGCAACGTCACCAAGCGCGGCTGGATGCGCGGTATCGGCGGATGTCCGAATGTGGGCGGCATATGCATCGGCTGCACCATGCCGGGATTCCCCGACATGTTCATGCCGTTCATGGACGAACCGTCCGGAGCGCGCTTCTCCACCGCCGCACTCACACTGTACGGGAAGATGATCCGCGCGCTACGCGCCATCACCAACAACACGGTCAACGGCGAGCCCGAGTGGCGGCGTCGCGGGCGTGAACTTATCACCGGCTACAAACCCAGGCCCGGCGCTTACACGGCGCCGCCGATCCGCAAAGTCGCCTGAGCGAAGGGGAAGGCAAAACGATGGGAACGATGACAGAGCAGTTCACCGAGACTCCGACGAAGAAGCGCAACCTGGTGGAGATGAATTGGGACCCCATCACCCGCATCGTGGGCAGCCTGGGCATCTTTACCAAGATCGATTTCGAGAACAAGCAGGTGGCCGAATGCCACAGCACTTCGTCCATCTTCCGCGGGTACAGCATTTTCATGAAAGGGAAGGACCCGCGCGATTCGCATTTCATCACCAGCCGCATCTGCGGGATCTGCGGGGATAATCACGCCACCTGCGCGTGCTATGCGCAGAACATGGCGTTCGGCATTCAGCCTCCGGCCCTGGGCGAGTGGATCGTCAACCTCGGCGAAGCGGCCGAGTACATGTTTGATCACAACATCTTCCAGGACAACCTGGTTGGGGTGGACTTCTGCGAGCAGATGGTGAAGGAGACGAATCCGGGCTTGTGGGAGAAAGCGCAGAAAAAGAAAGCGCCCAACGCCGCTAAGCACGGCTATCGCACGATCGCCGACATCATGACTGCGCTCAACCCGTTTACGGGAGAGTTCTATCGCGAGACTCTGGTGGTGAGCCGTTTGACGCGCGAGATGTTCTGCCTGATGGAAGGCCGACACGTACATCCATCGACGCTATATCCCGGCGGAGTTGGGACGGTTGCCACAGTGCAGCTCTTCACCGACTACCTGGTGCGGCTGATGAAGTACGTGGAATTCATGAAGAAATGCGTGCCCTTGCATGACGACCTGTTCGACTTCTGGTACGAGGCATTGCCGGGGTACGAAAAGGTCGGGCAGCGGCGCATCCTGATGGGCTGCTGGGGTTCGTTCAACAATCCGGATGTGTGTGACTACAAGTACGAGCACATGTCGGAGTGGGGACGGGCGATGTTCGTCACGCCGGGCATCGTGGTGGATGGAAAACTGGTCACCAACGACCTGGTGGACATCAATCTCGGCCTTCGCATCCTGCTCGGCAGCTCGTACTACGATGATTGGCAGAACGAGCAGACCTTCGTCAAGACCGATCCGCTGGGCAACGCGATCGACAAGCGTCACCCGTGGAACCAGACGACGATCCCGCGTCCGCAGAAGCGCGATTTCGAGGGCAACTATACGTGGGTGATGTCGCCGCGCTGGTACGACAAGCGCAGCGGGGACCATCTCGCTCTGGACACTGGCGGTGGTCCGATCGCGCGCTTGTGGGCCACGGCGCTGGCGGGGCTGGTTGACATCGGGTACATCAAGGCGACCGGCCACAGTGTACAGATCAATCTGCCGAAGGGCGCGACCCTGCCGGAGACCACGTTCGAGTGGAACATCCCGCAGTGGAGCAACGCCATCGAGCGCGACCGCGCGCGTACCTACTTCCAGGCATACGCAGCGGCGGCGGCACTGCACTTCTGCGAAAAGGCGATGGAAGAGCTGATGGCGGGCCGCTCGAAGACCTGGACCCCGTTCAAGGTGCCCGACGATGCGATCTCCTGCGGTTTCCATGAAGCGGTGCGCGGCGTGCTGTCGCACCACGTGGTGATCCGCGACGGCAAGATCGCAAACTATCACCCGTATCCGCCCACTTGCTGGAACGCCAACCCGCGCGACGTCTATGGAACTCCCGGGCCGTACGAGGACGCGGTGCAGAACACGCCGCTGTTCGAAGAGAACGGCCCAGACAAGTTCAAGGGCATCGATATCATGCGGGCGGTGCGCAGCTTCGATCCGTGCCTGCCCTGCGGCGTCCATATGTATCTGGGCAATGGCAAGGTTTTAGAGACGAGGCACTCACCGATGTTCGGCGTGATGGGCGGGAAATGAGCGCCATGGATAACGGCGAGTTCCACGCATACGCGGAACAGGTCAACCAACTGGTGCAACGCGTCTCTGACCTTGCGGACGGAGACGCGCGCACCACTGCGCTGGAACTGCTGCAATCGCTCATGGACCTGCATGGGGCGGTAGTCACTCGCCTGGTGGAGGTGCTCAACAACTCGGGCGAGGCGGGACGCACATCCCTCGGCAAGCTGGGCAGTGATCCACTTGTCTGCGGGTTGCTGGTGCTGTACGGGGTCCATCCGATGACACTGGAAGATCGCGTTAAGCAAGCGATCGCGAACGCCGGCGCGCAATTGCGCAAGCAAGGTGGAACGGTGGAGCTGATGAGCGTTGCCGACACCTCCGTCAAGGTGAAGATCCAGCATTCCGGAAACGGCTGCGGCTCGTCGACCGATGCGCTGAAGGCCACAGTGGAACAGGCGATCCTGGAAGCCGCACCCGAAGTAGTGGAAATTCTCCTCGATGGTGCACCTTCCGGTTTCGTCCCGCTCAACATGATCCAGCCAGCCACGAAAGAGGACAAGAAGTATGAAGAATCCGCGGCCTGACATCGATGCACATACCCCGGGGACGAAGCGGGGAGAGGAATGGGCGTACAAAGGAAGCAAAGAACCAGGGCGTGAGGGAGCCGCACGCACGGCGCGCGATGCGACCGGGATCAACGCCGACAAACGCGAGCCGATCGATCCCAGGATGCCGCACTTGCCGCCTGCATAGCCATACGCGATGGGCGCTCTGATCGAAAAGGCGGGCCACAATCCGCTGGCAACGCTGCGGCAATTCGTGCGCAAGCCACGCCAGGCGGTGGAAATGTGCGAGCTGTGCGCCGCTCCGCTGGCGTCCAGCCATCAGCACTTGCTTGAACTGGAGAAGCGGCGCGTGACCTGCGCTTGCGACGCTTGTTCGATCCTCTTCAGCGGACACGTGAACCAGCGTTATCGCCGCATCCCGCGCGAGGTTTGTGAGCTGCGCGATTTTGCTATGGACGACCAGGAGTGGGAGAGCCTGCTCATCCCCATCAACATGGCCTATTTCTTCCACAGCAGTGCAGCGGGAAGGGTCATCGCAAACTATCCCAGCCCCGGAGGCGCAATGGAATCGTCGCTGGAGCTGGAGTACTGGAGCGCGATCGTCGAGCGTAACCCTGTGCTGAAGAAGCTCGAACCCGACGTCGAGGCGTTGCTGGTGAATCGTATTGCCAGCCCGCCGCGGTATTACCGCGCGCCCATCGACCAGTGTTTTCGACTGGTTGGGCTGATCCGCACGCACTGGCGCGGGCTGTCAGGTGGTGACCAGGTGTGGAAGCAGATCGACGAGTTCTTCCGTCAGTTGAATGAGGTGTCAGGAGCACAGAGTGCCTGACCTCCACTTTCAGATCGAGAACGTGTCGGCAACGCCCAACGCGGCATCGCCGCAACTGTCGTTCAAGGTGCGGATCACGAACTCCGAACCCGAAGCGGTGCATTCGATCGCATTGCGCGCACAGGTGCAGATCGAGCCGACCCGGAGGCGCTATACCGCCGCCGAGCAGGAGGGTCTGAAGGAACTGTTCGGTGAACCGGAGCGGTGGAGCACATCGCTGCACCCGTTGTTGTGGGCGAACGTGAATGTCAACGTTCCAGGATTTACCGGAAGCACCATGATCGACGTGCCCATACCATGCACGTTCGATTTCAACGTGGCAATCACGAAATATATCTACGGGCTGGAGAATGGCGAGCTACCGACATCGCTGTTGTTCAGCGGGACGGTGTTCCACGCCGGCCCGAGGGGATTGCAGATTGCGCAGATCCCGTGGGACCGGGAGGCCAGCTATCGCGTGCCGGTGCAAGCGTGGAAGGAAATGATGGAACTGCATTATCCCGACACGGCATGGATCGCGCTGCGGCGCGATGTTTTCGAGCGGCTCTACGAGTTCAAGGCGCGCCATGGCTTGCCCACCTGGGAACAGACACTGGACCGGCTGCTGGTGGAGACAGAGGTGAAGTCGTGAACCGCGAGTTGGCGGAGAAGATCGCGAACACGGTTTTGTACGAAGGCTACATGCTTTATCCATACCGTGCTTCGTCGGTCAAGAACCAGCAGCGCTGGAATTTCGGGACGCTGTATCCGCCGGCGTATGAAGAGGTCGTGCGCGGTACCGAGCAGGCGAAGATGCACGTCGAATGCCTGTTCTCGGGAAAACGGGATGCGGAGATTGCGATTCGCGTGCGGTTTCTGCAGTTTCTGTCCGACCAGACCGAGGGCTGGAACCAGACGGCGGAGCGCTCGACGGAATTCGGCATCCAGCCGGCGGAGAAAGAAGGTTCTCGGGCGTTGGACATCGGCGGCATTGTCGCTGCGGTGAGGTTTTCAGCGGTCGAGATCAGCAGCGACGTATCGAAACTTACGGTCGAACTCTCGAACCAAACCGCGCTCGCAGCGGACGCGACACGTGTCCAGGCGCTGCCGAGCGCAATGATTTCGGCGCACATCATCCTGTATGCGATGGATGGCGAGTTTGTCTCACTTCTCGATCCGGCGGAGAATCTGCGCGGAGCCGCCGGCCAGTGCAACAACGTCGGATGCTTTCCTGTGCTGGTAGGGCAAGCGGGCGAGCGCGACATGCTGCTCTGCTCGCCCATCATTCTTTATGACTATCCGCAGATCGCGCCCGAGAGCGCCGGCGATTTTTTTGACGGCACCGAGATGGACGAGATGTTGACACTGCGCGTACTGACGCTGACGCCGGAGGAGAAGCAGGCGATGAGCGCAACCGACGACCGCGCTCGCCAGTTACTGGAACGCACCGAGCAAAGCGCACTCGAACAACTGAGGAAGACGCACGGCACCATCCGCAGCATGCGCCCGGTGAGCAAACCATGAGCGATTGGAACCCGCTGGAGCCCGAGACTACGCCGCTCGAGAGCGTTACCGCATTCGGTCTCCCGATCCATCCCGGAGACCGCGTCCGGCTCTGGCCGCAGAAGACCGCCGACATCATGGACCTGGCGCTGAAGGGCAGGATTGCGGTGGTGGAAGCCATCGAGCGCGATTTTGAAGATCAAGTCCAGCTTGCGGTGGTACTCGACGACGATCCCGGACGGGATCTCGGAATGTTGCGTCAGCCGGGGCATCGCTTCTTTTTTTCGCCCGAGGAAGTCGAGCCGCTGGCGCTGAATGGCGAGGCGCCGCATGAACGGTAAGGTGCTGATCGCCGGCATCGGCAACATCTTTCTCGGGGACGACGGCTTCGGTGTTGAAGTCGCGCAGCGTCTGGCCCGGCGCCCGCAGCCCGAGACGGTCAAGGTGGTTGACTTCGGCATTCGCAGCTACGACCTGGCTTACGCCTTGATGGAGCCCTGGGACCTCGTGGTGCTCGTCGATGCGCTGCCGCGTGGCAGCGAGCCCGGGACTGTCTGCGTTCTGGAGCCCGAGTTGCCGGCGGATGGCGAGGCGCCGGCATCGCTCGATGCGCACACGATGAACCCCGTGAGCGTTCTCCAGATGGTCGGCGCGCTCGGCGGCAAAGTCGGCCGCATGCTTGTGGTCGGTTGCGAACCTGCGACCCTGGAGCCGGACGAGCAAGGAAATATCGGCCTGAGTGAAGCAGTGAGCGCGGCAGTCGATGAGGCCGTCCGCATTATCGAACAGTTGATTGCACGCGCGCGCAGCGAAGCAACCGCTGCGTAGCGGAATAGGAGAAGCAAAAAATGAAACATGTATTGAAGTGGGGATCGCTGGCAGCGGTGGTGGGCGGCCTCATCTATTTTCGGGGCGACCTGCAACGGTACGTGAAGATGAAGATGATGTGAGGCGTGCGCATGCACGAACTCTCGATTGCGCTCGGTATCGTGGACGGCGCATTGGAAGAACTCCAGCGCCGCGGACTGACCTGCGTCTCCGCGGTGCATCTGCGCGTAGGGCGGCTCTCCGGCGTGGACAAGGATGCGCTGCAGTTCTCCTACGTCATTGCCTGCCAGGAAACGGTGCTGGAACAGTCGCGCCTGGTGATCGAGGATGTTGAGGTCGCGATCCTCTGTCCTATCTGCGGGACCGAACGGGCAACGCGTTCCTTCCCCGTGCTGACCTGCGCCGAATGCGGAACGATCTCCGGCCATATTGTCCGCGGCGAGGAACTGGAGATCACCGGAATGGAGGTCGTCACGTGAACGAACCCCGGATGGTGGAAGTCAGACGAAAAATCCTCAAGGAAAATGATCTCCTGGCGCACCGGCTGCGAGAGCAGTTTCAGAGCGCAGGAGTGCAGGTGATCAGTCTCGTCTCGAGTCCGGGCTCCGGGAAAACGACGTTGCTGGAGCGGTTGCTTACAGACCTGGCAAAGGACTTTCGTGTTGCGGCGCTGGTCGGTGATTTGGCGACCGCGAACGACGCGGCACGCCTGGCGCGCTCCGGAGCGCCGGTGAAGCAGATCACCACTGGAACCATCTGCCACCTGGATGCAAGCATGGTGGAGCGCGCGTTGGAAGGCTGGATGGTGGAAGAATTTGATTTTCTATTTATCGAGAACGTTGGCAATCTGGTTTGCCCGTCCAGCTTCGACATCGGGGAGGACCTGCGCCTGGTGCTGGTTTCCACGACCGAGGGTGAGGACAAGCCGCTCAAGTACCCCACCATTTTCAACACCGCGGACGTAGCCATCGTGACCAAGCTCGACCTCGCCGAAGCGGCCGGATTCGATCGCGAGCTGCTCACCGGCAACATTCACGGTGTTCGCCCCGGCATGCCGATCTTCGAGGTTTCGACGCGAGCCAATATGGGCATCAATGAATTGGAGCGATTCCTCACTTCACGACGGACTCTGGCGGAAGCGCGCGCCGTATGATCGGCTTGCTAACCATCGTGGCGATTGGGTTTCTTCTCGGAATGCGTCACGCCACCGATCCCGACCACGTGATCGCCGTCAGCACGATTGTCACGCGTGAACACAACGTGAGGCGTTCGGCATGGATCGGCGCCGCGTGGGGCGTGGGCCATACGCTCACGATCCTTGCGGTTGGTACCGTGATCATCTTGTTTCGCATCACTCTGCCGCCGCGCATCGGCTTGGCGATGGAACTCGCGGTGGCCATGATGCTGATCCTACTCGGTCTGAGGAATCTGCGAGGCTTGTTCGGCTGGCCGGCACAATTGGTCAGTACCGATCAGCCCGATCCTGCACAAGCGGCCCCTCGCTATCATGCGCATGGCGACTATGTCCACGTGCACTCGCACGCGAAATCCAGCGCTCATCCGCACGAGCCCGGCCGAAACCCCATCGCCGCGCTGGATCGCTGGTTCACGAGTTTTCGCTCGTATCAGCTCCTGCGGCCGTTGATCGTTGGCGTCGTGCATGGTCTAGCCGGATCGGCAGCCATTGCTTTGCTGGTTCTGAGCACAATACCGAGTCTGAACTGGGCTGTGGCTTATCTTGCGGTCTTCGGAATTGGGACGATTCTAGGAATGATGCTGATTACGCTGACCCTCGGTTCTACGTTTGCATACGGGCAAAAGCGATATGCGCGGATTGGGCGCCACTTTGGTGTGGCCGCAGGCCTGATCAGCCTGGCTTTCGGTGTATTTATTGCCTACCAGATCGGCTTCGTCAACGGACTGTTCACCAGCCACGTCTCTTGGACGCCCCGCTGATAGCGGGGTCACTCAGCAGCATATGTCCCGACCATCTGCTGCACGCCAGGCTGCAAGTGGGGTATTTCAGCGCACGTGGGAGTCGCCGCTCGGATGTCCGACTGCGAAGCTTAATCCCGATTGGCGCACTGGCGTTTTGCGCCACCATTGGCGAGCGGTTTGTTAACATTTGGCCCCGCGACACTGGGCAAAAGTGATCGGCGGACGAACGATTGCCCTGGAGATGAAAAGACCCATGAACAGATTGTCCCCACACCGTGTGCTGATCTGGGGGATTCTTTCTCCGTTTGCGGCGCTGTTCCTTTATGTACTTGTCTACGCGATCCTGACGCGCCGCAGCACCGATCTGGAAAGAGACTGGCTGTTTCGTCTTTCCGTTCCTACGCTAGCCATGATCGTGCCCTTTCTGGTGACGCTGTTCTTGGCCGCCGGAGATCGGCGCAAGCAGTCATTTTCTCGGTCCGGAAAAATCGGTCTCGGGATCGCTGTGCTGTCGCTTGGGCTTGCCGCGAAGCCGGTCAGCGATGGAGTGAACCGGTGGAAGCAGGAGCGAAACATGGCGCTGCGCGACGTGGCCGCGCCTCTCTTCGATACTCCGGACATCCACGGCAAAACGCAGCGCCTTGCGGATCACAAAGGGGAGGTCGTGCTGGTCAACATTTGGGCCACCTGGTGCGCGCCATGCCGCGCGGAAATGCCGAAACTCGACCGCTTGTACCGCGACCGCGAGGGTAAAGGACTCATGGTCTTTGGCATTTCTGACGAGTCCGTCGCGGTGCAGCAAAAATTCCTGCGCGACACCCCAGTGACCTATCCGCTTCTCACGCTGAGCGGCGAAGTCCCCAGCCTCTATCGCGACATTGCGCGGTATCCCGCGGTTTTCCTGATCGATCGTCAGGGCCGCCTCCAGGCCGCTCCCGCCGCCGATCAGTCGTTCGAGTCTCTTCAATCCGCCGTCGACTCCCTGCTCAACGCAAGACAGCATTGAAGAGCACCAGGTTGGAAGGGGCAGTGCTCAAGGCTGACGGAAATGCCTTCTGGCTGGGCATGCTCACAGCAAGGTGCTGAAAAACTTCGAAAAACAGATTCTTGGGAAACTGAAGCCCCGCGGAGTGAAAGCGCTTGGCGGCACGACGCAGGCCAACAGGCTTTCGCTGTCGCGGAATTTGCGGGTCTGCATTCGTCCCGAGCTATTACAATGCCGATTGCTCTGCTCGGGCTTTGCGGGAGGAAGATCACATGTCGCGTGTGTACCAGCTAATCGTAGCCCTGCTGTTCGCCATCCTCGTCTCAGTGGCTGTCTCGCAGCAAATGCCGGAAGGCCGGCTGATGCGCTTCCCCGATGTTTCCAAGGACAAGATTGCTTTCAGCTACGGGGGCGACCTGTGGCTTGCCTCGCGCGAGGGCGGTGTGGCGCGCCGCATCACGTCGCATCCCGGCCAGGAGCTGTTCCCCAAATTCTCTCCCGACGGGAAATGGATCGCGTTCACGGCGCAGTACGATGGCAACTACAACGTCTATGTCATGCCGTCGGATGGCGGCGAGCC
Source organism: Terriglobia bacterium (assembly GCA_963797035.1). GTDB lineage: Bacteria > Acidobacteriota > Terriglobia > Terriglobales > Acidobacteriaceae > JAIQGF01. Next base: position 586,777 of record CAWCOC010000007.1, on the reverse strand, counting down.
GCGGCAGTTGACCTTTCATCCCGGCGGCGACCATCTGAACGAACGCATGGGCTTTCATAACGAAATCATCACCTGGACGAACGACAGCCGAAACATCGTTTTCCTGACGCGGCGGGACACCTTCAATGACTGGTTCGGACGGCTGTACGAGGTCAGCATCGACGGCGGGTTGCCGCGCGCCTTGCCGCTGGACAAGGGCGGCCTGACTTCGTTTTCTCCCGACGGCAGCAAGATCGCCTACAACCGCATCTTTCGCAATTTCCGTACCTGGAAGCGCTACACCGGCGGCATGGCGCAGGACATTTCCATCTTCGACCTGAAGTCGCACCACATCGAGACCATCCCGCACACCGACTGGACCGATACCTTTCCCATGTGGCACGGCGACACCATTTACTTCAGCTCCGATCGCGGTCCCGAACACCGCCTGAACCTGTACAGCTACAGCCTCGCAAGCAAGGAGATCAAACAGCTCACGCACTTCACCGACTTCGACGTCATGTGGCCCAGCCTGGGGCCGGACGCCATCATCTTCGAGAACGGCGGCTTCCTCTACTCCTACGATCTCAACGCGCAGCAGCAGCGCAAACTCGCCATCTACCTGCCCGGCGATCGCGACCAAGCGCGTCGCCATTGGGCGCCGGTGAGCAAGCTCATCAGCGACTTTGACATCTCTCCCGACGGCAAGCGCGCCGTGTTCACCGCCCGCGGCGATATCTTCACCGTCCCCGCCAAGGAAGGCAGCATCCGCGACCTGACGCGCACGCCCGGCATCCGCGAGAAGTATGCCGCCTGGTCGCCCGACGGCCGCTGGGTCGCCTACCTTTCGGACCGCACCGGAGAGGACGAGCTCTACCTCAGCCCGCAAGACGGGCTGAGTCCGGAGGTGCGCATCACCTTCGACGGCAAGATGTTTCGTCTGCCGCCCATCTGGGCGCCGGACAGCCGCAAGCTGCTCTTCGCCGACAAGCAAGCGCGGCTTTTCTATGTCGATATCGATCAGAAAAAACCGGTGCTTATCGACCAGGGAAAATATTTCGACCTCACCGACTACCAGTGGTCGCCGGACAGCAATTGGGTGGCGTACGCCAAGGCCTCCGACAATCACAACAACGTCGTCTATCTTTACAGCGTCTCCGACCGCAAGATCACGGCCGTGACCACCAGCGCCAGCGACAGCTCAGCGCCTTACTTCGACCCCGAGGGGAAGTATCTCTACTTTCTCTCCAACCGCGACTTCAACGAAGTGCTCGGCGTCTTCGACCTGGAATTTGCCAATCCCAAGGCGGGACGGGTGTACATCGTGACTTTGCGGGCCGATGAGCCGTCGCCGCTGCCGGTGCTGAGCGATGAAGTGACCACCCGCCGTCCGCCGGACGTTTTGCTGACGCCGACCCCCGCGGGTCAGATGCCGCAGACGCCTCCGGAGCAGCCGCCACAACCGGCCGGCGCCAAGAACAAGAAAACGCCTCCGCCGCAGCAGGCGAAGCCGGGCGAAGAAAAAACACCGCAGGAGAAGAAGGCGGAAGAAGAGCAGACGCCCGGCACGCGCCCGCCCTTGAAAAATTTCCACATTGACCTGGATGGAATCCAGAACCGCATCGTGGCGCTGCCCATCCCACCCGGCAACCTGCAGAACCTGACGGCGGCCAAAGGCGTCATTTATTACGTCACCATGCCGGTTACGGGCTTGTCGGGACCGCTGCCCGGGGAGGCGCCGGCGATCCACGGCTTCGATCTCAAGTCTCGGAAGGACCATGTTGTGCTGGAGGGCGCCGACGCTTACGCACTGTCGTTCGATGGCCGCAAGATTCTTTACCGCGCATCCGCCACTCCTCCTGATCAGGCCGCACCGGCAAGTGACGAGGGCGGTGGAGGAGGACCCTATGCTTACGGGATCATCGATTCCAAGGTGCCGGGTGAAGAAGATAAGACTCCCGAGCCCAAGTCGCTGAACAAGGCCGGCGATGGCGCACTGAAGCTCGACGCCATGCGCATGGAAGTGGACCCGCGGGCGGAATGGAAGCAGATCTTCAACGAAGTGTGGCGCCAGCAGCGGGATTACTTCTACGAACCTTCCATGAACGGCGTCAATTGGGCGGCGGAGCGCGACAAATACGCGGCCCTGCTGCCCTATGTCGCGGACCGCCTCAGCCTCACCTACATCATGGGTGAGTTGATCGGTGAGCTTTCCAACTCGCACACCTACGTCGGCGGCGGAGACTATCCCGACATCGATACCGTCAACGTCGGACTGCTCGGCGCCGATCTCGAGCCCGACGCCAAGAGCAGCCTGTACCGGATTGCCAAGATCTATCCCGGCGAAAATTGGAACCGCAACCTGCGCTCGCCGCTCACCGAGCCTGGGGTCAACGTCAAGGAAGGCGAATTCCTGCTGGCGGTGAATGGGCGGGCCCTGAAGGCGCCGCAGAACCCCTACGAGATGTTCCTCAACACCGTCAACCAGGCGGTCACGATCACGGTGAACGCCAACCCCAGCTTCGACGGGGCGCGCAACGTCCTGGTGCGTCCCGTGCCCAGCGAATACGGCCTGCACGAGCTGAATTGGATTGAGAGCAACCGGCGCAAGGTGGAGAAGGCCAGCGGCGGCCGCATCGGATATGTTTATCTGCCCGACATGGGGTCCCACGGGCTCAACGAGTTCGTCAAGCAGTACTTCCCGCAAATCCGCAAGCAAGGCATGATCTTCGACGTGCGCTACAACGGTGGCGGCTTCGTCGATCAGATCATCTTCGAACGCCTGCGGCGCGTGCTGGCGGGAATGGGATCGGCGCGCAACTGGGAGTCCGACACCGAGCCATCCAACGTTTTTTACGGCAGCATGGCCTGCATCACCAACCACTATGCCGCCAGCGACGGCGACTACTTCAGCTACTTCTTCAAGGTCTACAAGCTCGGGCCCCTGATCGGCGAACGCACCTGGGGAGGCGTGCGCGGCATCCGCGGCGAGATTCCGCTGATCGATGGCGGCTACATCACGCGCCCCGAGTTCTCACTTTATGGCCTGGACAGCAAGTGGATGATCGAGAACCGCGGCGTTGCGCCCGACGTCGAGGTGGACAATCGCCCTGACCTCGTCCTGGCCGGGCAAGACCCGCAACTGGAAACCGCGATCAAGATGGTCACCGACGACATGAACAAGCATCCCAGGAAATTGCCGCCGCGTCCTCCCGATCTGCCGGCCTATCCCGCCGGACCGGGAATGTAGAGGGAAAAAAACGGCGCGGACGGGACCAACTCGTCCGCGCCGAACTTTCTTTCTGACTTGTGACTTGTGACTTGTGACTTAGAGAAGCTCTGATCAAGTGCGTTGAGGAGCACCTCAGCGGCTAAAGCCGCAGCTATTACGGACGGCCTGAAGGCTGCCCCCTTCAAAACGCCCACTTAATCAGACTTTTCGTAGCCCTCAGCGGCTTAAACCGCAGCAGTTGCGGCCCGGGGCGGCGCGGCTGCCGCGCCCTTTCAAAGAACCGTTTATGAACACGCTCTAGTTACTTCTGACTTCCTTCCGGCATGTACTTCGCGAACCAGCTCAGCATGCGCCGCACCACGTCGCGCTGGTGCTCGGCCTGGCTGAAGCTGTGGCCCTCCCCGGGATAAACCACCAGCTGGGTTGGCACTCCGAAGCTCTTCAGCCCATGCCAGAACTCAAACGACTGCGGCGCCGGGCACTCGCCGTCGCGCTCGCCGACCACGACCAGAGTCGGCGTCTTCGCCTGCTTGATAAATGTGATGGGTGCGCTCCTGGCGTAGACCTTGGGATCGTCGTACACCGAGGCGCCAAAGTACGGGATCATCCATTGGTCAATGTCGTTCTCGCCGTAGTAGCTGAGCCAGTCGGAAACGCCGGCGCCCGCCATCGCGGCGCGAAAACGATGAGTTTGGGTCACGCCCCACATGGTCATATATCCGCCGTAGCTCCAGCCGGTCAACCCCACGCGCTGCGCGTCCACGGGAAACTGCTTCACCACCTCGTTGACCCCGGCAACGATGTCGCGAAAATCGCCGTATCCGAAATCCTTTACGTTGGCCTGGGTAAACGCTTCGCCTTCGCCGTAGCTGCCGCGCGGATTAGGACACAGCACGAAATAGCCATGGCTGGCCAGCGGCGCCTCGAACGGCCATCCCGGCCAGGTGGGCTGGCACGCGGAAGCGGGACCGCCGTGTACGACCACGACGAGCGGATATTTGCGCATGGGGTCGAAATTCCGCGGAAAAAGCAGCCACCCTTGTACCCGCAGATTCTCGCTGGACCAGTGCACGCTCTTCGCCTCGCCCCACATCGGACGAACGGTTTGGTTGGCGCGCGTCACCTGCTTCCAAGCTCCCACCGGTCCGGCCCACACTTCAAACGGCCGTGCAAATGAACTGCGAATCACCGCCGACGTGGCGCCGTCGCGCGCCACTGATACCGCCGGACTCCATCCGCGAGCGTGCACCGTCTCCTCAGCGGTCCACAGCGTGCTGGACGCGCCGCCGGCCGGATCGACCATGGCAATGGCGGATTGACCGTCGGCAATTTCCACCGCCAGTATTTTTCCCGACGCCAGCCACGCGATCCACGATGCCGAGGCCTTCATGCCCGGCGTCAGGTTGCGCGCCTCGCCGCCTGCTGCCGGAACGGTGAAGATGTCGCCGCCGATGGCGCCGAAGTCGCTCATCAGGCCGCTAATGTAAGCGATACTTCGGCCGTCCGGCGACCAGCGCGGCAGGTTGATCTGCAACGGGGGCTGGAGAATGGATTTCATCTCTCCGCCCGTGGCCGGCAGGGTATAAAGCTGCGCGATCCACCAATTGTTGTCGCCGGATCCATGCGCCGCCGTGGCCGCGAAGCTCTTGCCGTCGGGCGACCAGTCATATTCGTAGACGTACATATCGGCAGGGGAAATGGCCCGCGCCTGCCCGCCCGCCGCGCTTACTGTCGTCAGACGCCGCTCGTAAATCTTCTCCTCGATCACACCCACCGCCGGATCCATGGCGACCAGCGGCCCCGCCGCACGCGGCGCATTCTCGATGCCGAGCAGCGCAAGGGTCTTGCCGTCGGGCGACCAGCTTGGATCGCTCACATCGCCCGTCAGGTGCGTCAACTGGCGCACCGAGCCCGAACTGGGGTTCGCAACGTAGAGTTGCAGCTGGCCGGAGCTCTCCGCATCGGAAAGGAATGCCAGTTCCTGGCTGTCCGGCGACCACGCGATGTCATGCTCGCGGTGCTGTGCGCCGGCCTCGGCGCTGATCCGCTTCGCTGCTGGTGGGTTGCTGAGGGCTGCGACATAGATGGCGGCGTTGCCGTTGGGCGCTCCGTCCTCCGCCCTCAGCGACTCCACCCAGGCGACACGCGTGCCGTCAGGCGAGATGGCAGTCTGGCGGAAGCGCTGCACCGCGAATGCCTGGTCCAGCGCCGCGTCGGCAGCGCTCTTCTGCGCCGCCGCGGGCACGGTGGCACAAAGGGATGTGAAAACAAGGACAGCAAGCAGAGGTCTCCAGCATCGTTGCATCCGGCAAGATTACCAGACGCGCTACGGAGGACATCCGGATTGGCACTCTGCCGCGGGGTTGGCTGCTAAAGCCGCGCGGGACGCGCCTTTTCGCACAGGGCGGTACCAACCAAACTGCGCCTGCTACTCGTCTAAACGGTTATCCCCTGAGAAGAACCGGGGCCGGCGACATGGTCACCCGTGGTGGTGCCAAAAGTCACTTGCGCCTGTGAGCTAGTTGCGGTATTTACCGCAGCAGGCACCGGGAAGGACAGAAACTTGATTCCCGAATCGCACCCACTGCAGCGATTTTTTTACGATCTGGTCAGCGAACATTTTCACAATACGCTTGGCCTGCGCGATCCCCAGGTGAGCGAGTACATCGCCAACATGCTCACCGAATTTACCGAGGTAGAACAGTTGCATCGCATCCGCGATGCCGGCGGGCGCCCGCTCGATGACGTCGGCGAAATGCTGCTGGAAGCCGACCCGGTGTTCGGCGAAGCGCCTTCGTTCGATCGCGAGCGCGCCGTGCGCAAGCACATCGGCGACTACACCCTGTTCTTCACCGGCATGTTTCCGGAGGCGATCAATCATTGGCGCCTGCGCCGGCAACGGCTGGAAAACTTCGTCGACCTGATCCGCGCGGGCAAGGAAAGCTACTACATCGTCTCCAAGTTCGAGTTCTTCGAGTACGCCAAGGCAGCGCCCTTGTTTGCCAAGCTCTCGGCGCGCTTCGAGGAGTGCGTCTTCGGCCTCAACCAGGTGAAGAACGAACTCGCGGAGCGCCAACATCCCATCGTCCGCCGCACCGACGAACTGCTGATGTAGCCGTTACCCGCCCAGCCGGTAAAAGCTCAGCGCCGCATCTCCCTGCTGCAACCGGCGGTAGCGCTCCAGCGCACCAACACGTTCACCCGGATCAAATCTTTTCTCGTGCTCGGCAATCACCACGGTCGCCGGCCGCAGCAGCCGCGATTGCGAAAGGAATCCAAGCGTCTCATCGTAGCTTTCCTGCATGCGGTATGGAGGGTCAAGAAACACGTAGTCCGGCGCCACGGCCTGGCTGTCGAGCAGGCGCAGCGCGCGCTGCACTTCGCGCTCGTGGATCTCAAATCCTTCGACGATGCCGAGGGCGCGCAGGTTCTCCCGGATGACGGCGGCGGCGCGCGCCGACGATTCGACAAAGTAGGCGGCATGCGCTCCCCGGCTCAGCGCTTCGATTCCTACCGCCCCGGTGCCGGCGAACAGGTCCAGCCAGACGCTTCCGGCCAGCGCTTCGGAGGACCCGGCGGTGAGCACGTTGAACAAAGTCTCGCGCAGGCGGTCCGAGGTCGGCCGGAGGTCCATGCCGCGCAGCGAACGCAGCGGCCGGCTGCGATATTGTCCCGCGATCACCCGCACACTGCGAGTCTATCGGCCTCACGGGCCCTCGGTCTATCCGCCGGTCTTGACTCAACAAGAAGACCGAAAGGCTGCTGCCAACCCCCCTGCACCATTTACAATGAAACAGGTGTTCTCCAGATGAGAAGTTGGTCGTTTCCGGCGGGTCGCATTTTCGGCATGGACATTCGTGTCCACCTCACGTTTGCCTTCCTGCTGGTCTATGTCTGGTTGACCGAAGCCGCCAAGCTGGGCGCTTCCGGGGTCGGACGCGGACTCGCGCTGGTCGGGTTGGTGCTGGCCTCGGTGCTGCTGCACGAGATGGCGCACATGCTGGCCACCCTGCACCAGCGCCTGCCGGCGCGATCGGTGGTGCTGCTGCCGATCGGCGGCGTCAGCCTGCTACAGGAGCCCTCGCGTCAGAAACTCGACGCCAACCGCGAACTCCGCATCTGCCTCGCCGGCCCGCTGCTCAACCTGCTGATGGCCTTTTTTATCGCCGCCGTGGTGCTCAGCGTTGTCCCGGAAACCGGGTTGTGGAAGCAGCCGTTCGTCTATTCCGGCAACCTGCCGCGCAGTTTTTTCTGGATCAATCTTTTTCTCGGCGTCTTTAACTTGTTGCCCGCCTATCCCGCCGACGGGGGCCGCATCGTGCGCGCGGTGCTCGCCCGCCGCATGGACCAGGTGCGTGCCACCCGGCGCGCAGTCTCCATCGGCCAAGGATTCGCCATGGCGTTCATCCTGGCCGGCATCTGGAACACGTGGCTGATGCTGGTGGGATTTTTTCTCTTCGTGGCGGCACAGTTGGAAGACCGTTCCGCCGTTTTTCAGTCGGTGCTCGAACAAGTGAGGTTGGAAGACGTGATGCTCACCGACTTTTCCACTCTTTCCCCCGCCGACACGCTGGAAGACGCGCTGCATAAGGCAGTCCACACTTTGCAGGATGATTTTCCGGTGGTGCGCGGCTGCGATATGGTCGGGGTCATCTCGCGCCAGAAGGTTTTGGACGCCCTCCGCTCCGGCGGCAACGGATACGTGCAATCGGCCATGAACCGCGTCTTCTCCGTCTGCCAGGCCGGGGACACTCTGGCCTCCGCCTTCCGCAAGCTGACTTCGCAGGGTGTCACCGTGCTGCCGGTGGTGGACAGCGGCCGTCTGGTGGGCATCGTGACGCTGCAGAACCTGATGCACAGCATGTCGCTGCTCGCCGAGACCAAGCGCCTCAAGCACGACCAGCAACAGCAACAGGAATAGCTCCCGCTCGGATTCTAGAAAATTCACGACGGACGACTGCTTCAGCCCAACCGGATGGCGCGTGCCAGCGTGATTGCCGGAAGCGCGCGCAATTTGTGCAGCACGCTGTCGGGCACGGCGGAGTCCACGTGCACCACGCTGACGGCCACCGCGCCGGTGCCGCGCGGTTCGGCGGCGGCCGATGCGGAGGCGCGCGCGGCCCTCACCGCCTGCTCGGCGCGTCCCAGGGAAAAGTTGGCGATGTTCACCTTGGCTTCGCCCAGGATTGTCCCAATGCGGCCAATCACGCCGGGGACGTCGCGGCTGCGCAGGTACACCAGGTTGCGCTCCAGCGGCGCTTCGACATCGATGCCGTCCACCGCCAGCAGCCGCGGTGAACTGCCGCGCAAGACCGTGCCCTTTACCTGGTGCTCGCCTTCGCGAGTCTTCAGATTGATGGTGATCACGCTGCCCGCGCTGCCGCTGGATACTTTCGGCTTTGCGGTTTCGGTCACTCGGATTCCGCGCTCCTCCGCCATGGCGGAGGCGTTCACCAGGTTTGCCTTTTCCGCCAGCACGGAATTCAACACTCCAACCAGGGCCGCGTTGCGCACCAGAGGCGTCTTGCTGCCGGCGATAGGTCCGCTGTATTGCAGCCCGATTTCCTCCAGCCCTGCCCCCGCCGCCTGCGCGATGAATCCTCCCAGCCGTTCCGCCAGCGTCATGTAAGGCTGCAGCGCGGCATATTCTTCGTCAGAAACCGAGGGCACGTTGACAGCGTTCTGCATCACCCCGCGGCGCAGAAATTCGCGGACCTGGACGGCGATCTGCACTCCCACTGCCTCCTGCGCCTCGTGCGTCGAACCGCCGATATGCGGGGTGAGAATCACGTTGGGCGCGGTGAGCAGCGGCGAATTCTTCGGCGGCTCTTCGTTGAACACATCCACCGCAGCCCCGGCCAGGTGGCCATCGCGCAACGCCGCGGCGACCGCCTCTTCGTCCACCAGTTCGCCGCGCGCGCAGTTGATCAGCCGCGCACCCTTTTTCATCTTGCGGAGCGTTTCCGCGTTGATCATCCCCGCGCTCTGCGGCGTCAGCGCCATGTGCAGCGTGACGTAATCGGCCGCGGCCAGGAGCTTGTCGAGCGTGGTCAACTCGATCTCCGCCTGACGGGCAATGCCCGGCGATACGAAGGGATCGTACGCGACCAACTTCATTCCGAAGGCGCGCGCCCGGCGGGAGACTTCCATGCCGATGCGGCCCAGTCCCACAATGCCCAGCGTCTTGCCGCGCAACTCTGTTCCTTGCAGCGATTTCTTTTCCCATTTGCCGGCGTGCAGCAGGGAATCGGCGCGGCACAGGTGACGCGCCATGGCCAGCGCCATCCCCACGGTGTGTTCGGCCACGGCGACGGCGTTAGCGCCCGGCGTATTCATGACCGCGATGCCGAGACGGGTGGCGGCTTCCAGGTCGACATTGTCCACGCCCACGCCGGCGCGTCCAATGACCCGCAGCTTTTGGGCGTGCTCCAGCAGGGCGGCGTCCGCCTGCACGGCGGAGCGGACGATCAGCGCGTCGGCATCGGCGATGGCATTCGCCAGTTTCCCGTCAAGCTGGTCCGGGGTGACGATGGTCCAGCGTTTTTCTTCGCGCAGGATCTCGATGGCCGAAGCAGAGATTTTTTCCGCAACTACGATCTTCATAGGATTTGCCGTTGATGAGCATACACAGGCTGAAGGCGCGCCCTCAGCCCGCGACCTTTGCTGGTTTCGACGAAGTCTTTTCCGCGTAGACCTTCTGGGCCGCCGCCACCGCCGCGCCGAACTCCACCGGGCGAATACGCGCCATCACCTGCTCCAGGGCCGCGACGATGCCGATGGTGTCCAGGTAATCGTAGTATCCGAGGTGCGCAATGCGAAAGAGAGCGGACTTCATCACGTCGCCCTGCCCCGCGGCGACCACGGCGCCGAAGTTGTCGCGAAATGCCTTCACGATCACGCCGGATTCCATCCCTTCCGGCGATGTAACCGCCGTCAGCGCGTTCGAAGGCACGCTGGCGAACAGCTTCAATCCCAGCGCGCGTGCGCCGGCGCGCGTCATGGCGGCGCAGAGCTCGGCGTTGGAAATCAGCGCCTCGCGGCCAGCCGACAGGTCGCCCGAACCGGCTTCGCGGAGGTAGTCCAGCGCCGCGGCCAAGGCCGCGACCAGCGCGATGGCCGGCGTGAACGCCGATTCGCCTTTGGCGCCCGCCTTGCGCTCCTTGCGGAGGTCGAAGTAATAGCGCGGCGATTTCGCGGTCTCCATGCGCGACCACGCCCGCTGGCTGACAGCGCAATAGGCGAGGCCAGGCGGCACCATCACGGCCTTCTGCGAGCCACCGATGATGATGTCGATTCCCCAGCCATCAACGTCGAAACGCGTGGTGCCCAGCCCGGTGATGGCGTCCACCACCAGCAGCGTGTCGTGACCCGAGGACCGCACCAGCCGCGCCACGCCTTCCACATCGTGCCGCACGCCGGTCGAGCTTTCCGTCGCCTGCATGTAGACGGCGCGGACCTCGGGAGTCAGCCGCGCCCGCACTGCATCGAGCGTGAAGGTCTGGCCATAAGGAGCGCTGAGCACGTCCGCCTGAAGGCCATACGCCTTGGCCAGCTCCGTCCAGCGCTCGCCGAACTTGCCGGCGGTCAGGACCAGGACCTTATCGCCCGGCGAAGTCAGGTTGGCCACCGACGCTTCCATCGCCCCGCTGCCCGACGACGCCATCAGCACCACGTCATTCTGCGTGCCGATGAAGGTTTTCAGGTCGGCGAGCACGCGCGTGTAGAGGGCGCGAAATTCCGCGGTGCGATGATGAAGATTGGCCGCCGCCATCGCCATCTGTGCGGCCGGGAGAAGAGGCGTCGGCCCGGGAGTAAAGAGCCGATTCTTGCGTAACATGATTGCCGTCCTGGGTAATTCGGATGTTCTGTAGTTTACGAGAGACGCACCCGTAATGCCATGGATTCCCTGCCCTGGAGGTCACGGCCGCAAGCAGCGCAATTCCGGAGCGGCCTCGACCTATAATGGGCGGTCCACCTTACGGAGTTCCCATGAGCATCAGCGAGCAAGTGCAAAAAGATATGGTACAGGCGATGAAAGCGCGCGACGAGCGCCGTCTCTCTACCCTTCGCATGGTGAAGAGCGCCCTCAAGAACAAGGAGATCGACAAGCGCGCGCCGCTCGACGATGCCGAGACCCTGCAGGTGATGAGCACGCTGATCAAGCAGCGCAAGGATTCCATTGAGCAGTTCACCAAAGGCGGACGCCAGGACCTGGCCGACAAGGAAGCCGCCGAAATCGTGCTGATCGAAACCTATATGCCCAAGGCGGTCAGCGAAGACGAGATCGCGGCCATGGTGCGGACGACGATCGCGGAAATGGGATCGCCGACCATGAAAGACATGGGTGCGGTCATGAAGAACGTGATGGCCAAATTTGCCGGTTCGCGCGTGGACGGCAAGCTGGTGAGCGAGACGGTGAAGAAGGAGTTGGCGGGGAAGTGAAACTTTCTCAGGGGCTAAAGCCCTCTTCAAAGTTGGGCTCGTGCGGCACGACTGAAGTCGTGCCCTGACACGTTTAATAACGTCTTTAAAGAAGCCAATGGCGACGACTCACGACGCACGCACTGCCGTTCGCGCTCGCTACGAGCCCGTCATCGGTCTCGAGGTGCACGTCCACTTGCTGACGGCCAGCAAGATTTTCTGTTCCTGCTCCACCCGCTTTGGCGACCCGCCCAATACCAATGTCTGTCCCGTTTGTCTCGGACTGCCGGGCGCGCTGCCGGTGCTAAACCAGAAAGCGGTGGAATTCGCCGCCCTCGCCGCCATGGCGCTGAACTGCCGCATCAACGAGCGGTCGGTTTTCGCGCGAAAGAATTATTTTTATCCCGACCTGCCCAAGGGCTACCAGGTTTCGCAGTACGACAAGCCGCTGGCGGAGTTCGGGTGGATTGAAGTGCCCGTCAGCCACGGGTCGGAGACCCGTGCCACACAAGCAACGAACACACAAGCAACGAAAAAGATCGGTATCACCCGCGTGCACCTGGAAGAGGACGCGGGCAAGAGCCTGCACGAGGGCTTTTCCGATTCCCACGATCGCACCTACCTGGACCTGAACCGTTGCGGCGTGCCGCTGATCGAGATTGTCAGCGAGCCCGATATCCGCTCGCCGGAGGAGGCGCAGGAATATCTCACGCGCCTGAAGGAGATCATCCTTTATACGGGCGTCAGCGACTGCAACATGGAGGAAGGCTCGCTGCGGGCCGATGCCAACATCAGCGTGCGCCCCGCGGGTCAGCAAGAATTCGGCACCAAGACCGAAATCAAGAATGTGAACTCGTTTCGCTTCATTCGCCAGGCGCTGGACTACGAAATCGAGCGGCACATCACGGTCATCGAGTCCGGCGGACGCATTTTGCAGGAGACGCGCCTGTTCAACCCGCATGAGGGCAAAACCTACGGCATGCGCTCCAAGGAAGAGGCGCACGACTACCGCTATTTTCCCGAGCCCGACCTGCTGCCGCTGGTGGTGGACGCCGAATGGCAGTCGCGCATTCGCGCCCGGCTGCCGGAATTGCCCGAGGCGCGCCGCGCGCGCATGATGCGCGAATACTCGCTCACCGAGGACGACGCCTACACGCTCACGCGCACCCAGGCGATGGCCGAACAGTTCGAAGCGGCCGCCCGCGCCGCCAGGAACCCGAAGCGCGTCGCCAACCTGGTGATCAGCGACCTGCTCGGACGACTCAAGGCGCAGGACCTGGAAATCGAGCAATCGCCGATCTCCATGAGGGGCGTGGCCATGTCCGCCGATCTGGTGGAATCCGGCGCCATTTCGGGCAAAATCCTGAAAGACCTCTACGACAAGGCGTTTGAGCGCAAGCAGGATTTTCCCGACGTTTACGAGCAGGAAAAACCGCAGCAGATCACCGACACCGCCGCCATCGAGAAGATGATCGACGACGTGCTCGCCGCAAATCCCAAGCAGGTGGAGCAATACCGCGCCGGCAAAACCACGATGAAGGGCTTCTTTGTCGGCCAGGTGATGAAAGCCAGCAAGGGGCAGGCGAATCCCGCGCTGGTGAACGAGCTGTTGGAAAAGAAGTTGGGCTGATTGTCAGCCTGACTGCCGCGAGCTAGTTGTGCTTCACGAACTCGCCCGTCTTGTTGCCCTTCAGGTCGTTGTAAAGCGTCTCGATGAACTTGTCGGTGGTGATGAATTTGCCTTCGCCGCCCCAGCTCTCGTAGCCCGCGAGCACTTTTTCCTGCTTCAGCTGCTCCATGGTCTTGCCCTGCGCTATGCCTTTTTGCACGCGTCCCATGCAGTCCTTCAACATGGCGACGAAGGGCTTCATGTCGGCGACGCTGGAAAGCGGGCCGTGTCCGGGAATCACCTTCGCATCGGCCGGGACCGTCGCCATCACCTTTTCCACCGCCGCGATCATGCCGCGCACGCCGCCGCCGCTCTCCAGATCGATGAACGGAAAGCCATAGGTCACGAAGTCGTCGCCCATGTGCACCACATTCGATTGCGGAAAGAAGATGACCGCATCGCCGTCGGTGTGTCCGTGGGGAAAGTGGATGGCGCGAATGTCTTCGCCGTTCAGGTGCACGGTGGCGCGGTCGTTGAAGGTGATGATGGGCAGCGCTTCTTTGGGGGCGGGTGGAATCTTCATGCCCGCCGCCTCGCCGCCCTTCTCCAGGCGCTCGCGCACGTTTTCCTGGGCGATGATCGGACCCTGCTTCTGAAAGTAGGCGTTGCCGCCGGTGTGGTCGAAGTGCCAGTGGGTATTGATGATGAAGCGAACCGGCTTGTCGGTGATCCGGCGCAGCGCCGCCTGGATCTTCTCCGCCAACGGCGCAAATTGATCGTCGACGATGACAATCCCGTCGTCGCCTACGGAGACGCCGATGTTTCCACCCGCGCCTTCCAGCATGTACACCGAACCGGCCACATGCGTAACTTTGATCTCTACTTTGCTGAAATCACGGTTTTGCGCGGCCGCCACCGCCGCCAGCAGGATGACCGACCACAAGATTCTCCGCATGCACGCTCCTTTTGAAACGCGGAGCATTGTACACGCAGCCGATCATTCCTGGTCCAGTGTCGTCGCTTCGGGGATGGCCAAAGCGGCACTCGCCGGCCACCGGCGTTTCTTACCGCTCCAACTCCGCGCTGTTGTAGAGCTCGGTCAGCGAATCCGGCATGGCTCGATAGATCGCAAAACTCTGCCCCTCGTCGGAAATTTCGCGGAACAGCAACTCGCCGCGGCCATCGCCATCGGCGTCCACGGCGTCGATCAGCTCGGCCCGCGGATAGGCATCAAGGTGCCTGCTGTCGGTGGCCCACACCTTCAACTTGCGCAGCTCACCGTTATAGTCCTGCCGCGCCGCGACGGTGATCCAGTAGGTCAGCGCCTCTCCGGTGGCGGGAGCCGGTGGCGGCGTTGCACCTCGTGCAGTCTTGCCGGCTGGGCGACGCACCGGAGCGACCGGCGCTTCCACGGCGCGCGCCATCAGGACAATCTGCGGTTCGTTGCGGGTGCTGAGATCGAAGGCGCGGACTTGCACATCCTGCAGGGGTCCGGGATGCGTGCCGCCGTGGGTGCGCGCGAACTCCTGCAATGCCGAGCTCGCCAGCTGCTGCATCGCATTCTCCATCTTCGTCTGGTCGTCCCCGTGCCAAGGCAGCAGGTAGGTGTGCGGCTCCGGGCCGCCGGCATCGGAGATGGCGGGCAGGACGCGTCCCGGATGCGTCGCAGCTGCTTTGGTCGCGGTTGTTACCGGTCCTGACGCGGGGGGCTTCGGCGCCGCCTTGGCCTCCACTGCGCCCGGCAGGTTTTCCGCCTGCTCGGCGGTCGGACGTCCGCGCCGCAGCACCGGATGCTCGGAATCCTCTGCTCTGGGCGGCGGGGGAGTGCTCGCGGCAGTGGGCGAGGCTTGTGCGCCAGCCTTGTCGCCAGGCTTGGATGCTTCCGGTGACGGTTGTTCGCTGGCTGGCTTGCGCAGCACGGGCGGTGCATCATCGCGGCTCGGTTCCGGTTCCGACGTCGGCTGCGGATTGCCGGTCGGGCGCTGCGTTTTGTCGCGCCCGGAACGGCGGCCGCTTCCGCGACGCAGCGTCGGTGGACCCTCGGATGGCAACCTCGCCGAATTCGGGGTCACTTCGCGCGGGCGGTGCGCCGCTGCCAGTTGCGCGCTGGTTTGGAAGTGCCCATCCGCCAGCCACGCGCCGTTGCGGGCCTGGCGCGCAGTGGTCAGCGTCACCATGCCGATGGGTTCGCCGCTCTGTTCCACCTCGTACACGTTCCCGGAATCCAGCGCCATCGGCACCGGGTCGGCTTTGTAGATAGAAGCGTCGTAGTAGCGGCCGTCGACCAGGATGGCCACCGGGATCACGCGCGGGCTGCCGCCGTTGGCCGGCCATTCCACCAGGGCCAGCGCCCGCGGTCCCTTCGCCTTGCGCCTTGCATACTGCGCCGACGCTGCTAACGAGACCACCAGGCACACCAGCAGCGCCGGGTATGAGATACTTTTTCGCCGGAGAAATTTCATGCCTGTCAATGATAAAGCCCCCGAGTTCAATTTGCCCGACCAGGACGAAAACAGCACCTCGCTGAAGGACTTTTCGGGAAAGACCGTGGTCCTGTATTTCTTCCCCAAGGCCAACACCCCCGGTTGAAACGTGGAAGCGTCCGAGTTTCGTGACGAATACGCCAAATTCAAGAAAGCCGGAGTGGAGGTCGTGGCCACCTCGCCGGACTCGCCGCGCGCGCTCAAGAAATTCCAGGAGCAATTCAACCTGCCGTTCACGCTGCTCTCCGATGCGGAGAAGAAGCTCGCCCAGGCCTACGGCGTGCTCAAGGAAAAGAACATGTACGGCAAAAAGGTGATGGGTATCGAGCGCAGCACCTTCGTCATTGGCCCTGACGGCAAGCTGAAGCACGAATTCCGCGGCGTCAAGTCCGCCGGCCACGCCGCCGAAGTGCTGGCGGCGCTGAAGTAATTTGCCGCTGATCACCGCAGATGCACGCTGATCCTGCTCGAATTATCAGTGTCGATCAGCGTTGATCTGCGGCTAATTTATGCGCGATCCGGGATTTGACATTGCGCGTGCCCGCCCGCTGTCGCGCCGCTTCTACGATCGCGATCCGCGTCGGGTTGCGCGCGAGTTGTTGGGCAAGCTTCTGGTCCGCAAGCACGGGCGGCGCCTGCTGGCCGGCCGCATCGTGGAAGTCGAAGCCTACATGGGCGTGAACGACCCTGCCGCTCACTCCGTCCCCGGGCCCACCGCGCGCAACTTGGTGCTGTTCGGCCCACCCGGCTTCGCCTACGTCTATTTTATTTATGGCAACCACTATTGCCTGAATGTTTCCTGCATGTCGGAAGGCAAGGCGGGTTGCGTGCTCTTCCGGGCGCTGGAACCGGTGACCGGACTCGAGCAAATGTACGCCGCGCGCGGGCTTCCCGTGCCGGAAGAGCCGCGACTTGCCGACCTCCGCCTGCTGACCACCGGCCCGGGACGGTTGACCCAAGCTCTGGGCATCACACGTGCCCGCGACAACGGCAAAGACCTCACCACATTTTCCGACCTCACCATCCTGGACGATCGCTCACCGGTCGGCCGCGTTGCTACCACGCCGCGCGTTGGCATCACCAAGGCGACGGAAGCGAAGTTGCGCTACCTGGTCGCCGCCAATCCATTCGTCTCGGCGACGCGGGCCTGAGAAGCAGCACCGCGCAGCAGATTGTTCTCAGCGCTCGGAATGACGCCTTCATGGGGGGCAGCTACAAAATCTAGCGCGATTGCACTTTCTGGCTTCTTATTTCTTAATTCTGACTTAGTTTGGCATGCGGGCTTCGCCGGCGCCGTGCAGCACCACGTTGTCGATGAGGCGCGTGTTGCCGACAAATGCCGCCACCGCCACGAGAGCACCGCGCACAATGTCGGGCACGGCTTCGAGCGTATCGGGATCCACGATCTCGAAGTAATCGAGCCGTGCGCCGGGCTCTTCCGCCATCACCTGTTTGCCCGCCTCGATCAGCTTGGCCGCGTCGCGCTCGCCGGTATCGGCTAGCGTCTGCACCCGCATCAGCGAGCGGTAGAGCGCCAGCGCCTGGTTGCGCTGCTGTGCGTCCAGGTAGGCGTTGCGAGACGACATTGCCAGCCCGTCCCTCTCGCGCACGATGGGGCAGACCATGATGCGCAGCGGAAAATTCAAGTCGCGCACCATGCGCCGGATGATCGCCACCTGCGCGGCGTCTTTCTGGCCGAAGAAAGCCAAGTCGGGTGTGACGATCTGGAAGAGCTTTGCGACCACCGTGGTGACGCCGCGGAAGTGCCCCGGCCGCGAGCGCCCGCACAGCCGCTCGCTCAGCCCCTCGACGACGACAAAGGTGGTGGCCCCGGCCGGATACATGGCGTCATTGGAGGGCGCGAACAGCAGATCAACTTTTTCCGCTTCCAGCAACTGGCAGTCGCGCTCGAACGTCCGCGGATACTTCGCGAGGTCTTCATTCGGCCCGAATTGCAGAGGATTCACGAACAGGGAAACGGCGACCACGTCCGATTGCGCCCGCGCCGCCCGAATCAGTGACAGGTGCCCGTCGTGCAGCGCGCCCATGGTCGGAACCAGTCCGATGCGGCGGCCGTCGCGTCGGCGCTGCTCGCAGGCAGCGTGCATGTCGTCAGGGTCCTTGAGTATCTTCAAGCGACTCATCCGGCCACTGGTTCACACAGATGAACACTGATGGCCAGTTCCTCTGCGTTGATCCGTGTTCGTCGGTGGTTAATCTCCGGACCTCATGCCGCTCTTGCGCTCCAGGATCGCTTCCAGCGCCGCGCGCGTGTCCTTGGGCAGGTGATAGGACTCCTCGTCGTTGGGATAGCCGCCCGCGACCACATCGTTTTTGTAGCTTTCGACAGCGCCGCGCAGCACCGCGCCCACATCGGCGTACTGGCGCACAAACTTGGCCGGCGTGCCGAAATTCAAGCCGAGCATGTCGTGGATCACCAGGATCTGCCCATCGCACTCCGGCCCGGCGCCGATGCCGATGGTCGGAGTGTTGACTTCTGCAGTGATCATGGCGGCCACCTCGCGTGGAATGCCCTCCAGCACCATGGAGAACACGCCGGCGCGGTCCAGCGCCACCGCGTCGCGCATCAGTTGCTCGATCGCCTGCAGAGATTTGCCCTGCACCTTGTATCCGCCCATGGCGTGCACCGACTGCGGCGTCAACCCGATGTGCCCCATGACGGGAATCTCGGCATCGATGATGCGCCGGACCGTATCCACACGTTTTTCGCCGCCTTCGATCTTTACCGCTTCCGCACCCGCTTCTTTTACAAACCGGGAAGCGTTGCGCAGCGCTTCGTCCAGGCCGAGGTGATACGACGCAAACGGCATATCGGCCACCAGCAGCGCCCGCTTGGTCCCGCGCCGCGCCGCCCGGGTGTGGTGCAGCATTTCCTCCATGCTCACCGCCAGCGTGTTGTCGTAGCCGAGCATCACCTGGGCCAGGGAATCGCCCACCAGGATGACGTCAATGCCGGCTTCGTCCACCAGGCGCGCGGTGGCGTAGTCGTAGGCAGTCAGCGCGGTGATGGGCTCGCGCCGATGTTTCTTCTCGATTATCGAAAGGGTAGTGACTTTCTGGCGGGAATCGCCGATGGGAACGACGCTCACTTCAACCTCCAGTGCAGTTCCGCCGCAGCGGATACCACCTGTCCACCTGCAATAGATGCAGGCGACCTTATTGTAGGCGCAAATCTTGCCCAGCCGAAGCGATATAAGTTCTCACCTTACCGCGACTTACGGCGGTTGCCGCGGCGGCGGTCGGCGGTGCGGCGTTCCTGGCCGGAGCGGGTGGCATTCGGCGGTGGGGGAATTGTTGGGTCGCGGCGGTCCTTTCCAGAACGGATCGGCCCCTTTCGACGCTCTCCCTTGCGGCGCTCAACCGATGCAGCCATATCAATTCCTCTCCTTGATTCGGCCATCTTACCTGAGCTGCGCCAGCCGGCAAGTCCTCTGAGTCCAGCGAAAGCTGCTCGCCATTATAATCTGGCTGCTTGCGATGAAACCCGCCTACAACACCGATCTCGCGTACATCCACCAGGTCGGCTACAGCGCTTACGTCCGCGCTGCGGCGCCCGGCTTGCTCTCCATTCTGCATCGTAATCGGATCGATAGCGGGCTGGTGGTGGACCTGGGATGCGGGCCTGGCCTGTGGGCGCAGGAGTTGACCTGCCGGGGCTACGACGCCCTCGGCATCGACATCTCTCCCGCCATGATCGCACTCGCCCGCAAGAGCGCGCCGCGAGCCCAATTCCGGTCGGGATCGTTCCTGAAAGCCAAGTTGCCTGCGTGCGCCGCCGTTACGGCCGTCGGCGAAGTTTTGAATTACATGTTTGATCGCGATAACAATCGCCGCCAGATGGCGCGCTTCTTCCGCCGCGTGTATCAAGCCTTGCAGCCCGGCGGTGTTTTCATCTTCGATCTGGCCGGCCCGGAGAGAGAACTCGGCCGGGTGCCGCGCCGCTGGACTACGGGCAAAGACTGGGCAATTCTGCTGGAGGTAAGCCGCGAAGAGGGCCTGCTCATTCGCCACATGACCATCCTGCGCAAAGTCGGGCAGCGCTATCGCCGTAGCGAGGAGGTGCACCGGCTGCGGCTGTACGCGCCTCGCGAGGTTCTTGCCGACCTGCGCGCCGCCGGCTTCACGGCGCGGCCCCTGAGAGGATACGGGGAGGAAAAGTTCTTTCGCGGGCTGGCGGGATTTGTGGCGCGGCGCCGCTGAGCGGCATCCGCTCGCCGCAGTCGTCAGTTGCTCGTGGAACTCCTACGGACTACCTTGGCGCCATGTATCCGCGCTTGGCGTATACCTGCCCTTGGGCGGGAGTGGCCGAGGGATTGAGGCGCACCTTGATCTTGCGCCAGGCGCCGTCGTGGGCGGCATTGGAGGGCAGATAGCCGAGCACGTACTGGCTGCGCAGTTCCAGGCTGATGGCGGCGGCGACTTCGGGCAACTGGCGGGGATTGCCGACGGACACGGTGTGGCCGCCGGTGGCTTCGCTAATGTCGTTGAGCAGGCGCTTGCCGGCCCACTCCTCCGGCGTCTTGAAGATGGAGTCGAAGATGCCGATGGCGTAGATTTCGACGTCGGATTCCTGCACCAGGCTCTTGATCTCGCGGCTGCGGTAGCGGCTGCAGTTGTCACCGCCGTCGGAGATGATGAGCAGGGCGCGGCGCTGGTAACGCGAGTGCCGCGACTTGCTCAGCCCCAGGTAAATGGCATCGAGCAGTGCGGTGTGGCCGGCGGGCTTAACGCCAGCGAGCTTGGCGCGGATGGTGCCCACCGATTGGGTGGAGTCGGCCAGCATTTCCGGGCGGTCGGAAAAGGTGACGATGAAGTAGTCGTCCTGGGGATTGGCGGTCTTGAAGAACTCGCCCAGGGCCTCACGCGCCAGGTCGATCTTGTTGCCCATGCTCTTGCTCAGGTCGAGCAGAATGCCGATCGAGATGGGCGCGTCTTCCGTGGAAAAATAGCGGATGTGTTGCGGCTGCTCGCCTTCGTAGAGAAGGAAATTGTCCTTGTTTAGGCCGAGGACGGGGTGGTTCAAGGTGTCAGTGACGGTGACCGGAACCAGCACGACTTCAACATCGGCGCGAATCGGCTTGGCGTGAGGAATCAGCGCCGGTTCCGTGGAGACAGCGGGCGGCTTCGTGCGCGGAACCAGGTGGACGTTCCCGTCGATCGATTGGGCAGCGGCGCCGGGGAGCAAGATCGAGGCCAGACAGGCGATCGCGAACCAGGAGGAGGAGGCGGCAACACGGGCACGGCGGCGGAAAAAGAGCATTGGCGGAAGCTCAAAGCGATCTCACAAACGCCGGCATAGGACTAAAGCCCAGCGCAGTGTCATTCCGCTGCGCCGCTTATGAGATCACAATAGGAATTTCGGCGGATACTATCACAGCCACGGCGCCGGCTCGCCAGGGTCAAGCGGAATTAGGGCAAAAAAAAGCGCCCTCTAGTGGGGCGCTGGGCAGATTAGCAGGTCGAGACCTACCAGCGGAATTGGGGGCCGAAGCGTACCGTCAAGTTGTGATTAACGCCGCCGCTCAAAGTACGGCCGGCGCTGTCGGTGAACTTGCTCTGCCAGTACATGGTATCGCCGGCTTCTGCGCGGATACCGAAGCCGTGGCTAAAGAAGAATTCCAGACCGGCCGACGGAAACAGCGCGAAGTGCGTGTCACCGGTGGGAACGTTATTGACCGAGGTAACGAAGCCGGTGGCAACGCCCTGGTTGGTGATGCCGAAATTCTCAAACCCGGGCTTGATGGCGACAAAGGCTTTCACCGGGCCGACGCCGGTTTGAAATTTCGGGCCAAAGAACCCGTTCAGGATTCGGAACTTGGTGTTCTGGAAGCTTCCAACGGTACCCAAGGTGGTGCTGGTGCTGCTGACGAAGTTGCGCTCGAAGTCATAAGCCATGGTGCCTTCGAGCTGAATGTACTTGTTAAGATTGAAACCAAGCACGCCGCCCGCACCCCAGAAATTCTGGTTGTTGAGATTGTTGAAGCGGGTGTAATCGGCGAAGACGCCAAACTCCCCGTGTTCCTCCTGTGCGAACATGGCCGGCGCCAACAATCCCAGCGCCAAGACCAGCACGAGTATTCCTGTCAGTCTCCTCATGGTACCTGTCCTCCCTGTTGGCTCATCCCGCACGGCAGATGGGGCAGGCGCGGCGAAGCGCCAAGCGACCATGCTCCGGCCGCTGCGCCAGGGGTTGCAGCAGGCTGCTCGTGAGAGTCGTAGATAGGATGTGGGGGCTGCAGCGGGGGTGGGCTGCCAAGCGCAAGGAGTCCCCGACAAAATTACGCGGCTCGACCCTTTCCTACGCACCGGGGGCCATGACCGGAAGTGCCACGTCTTTAAAATTCAGCAGGTTACGAGCAAAAAACCAGCGAGAACTTTGGCAATGAACTTGATTATATGTAGCAGCGGAGCGCGAGGCCGGTCAGAAAGGCCGCAGATGGTTCGCCCTGGCTCAAGCCGGGATGCCGCTCACGATTCTCGGAGGAATTTCGCAATGAAGACACGTTTCTGGATCGCTCTGCCGCTGGCGGCTATGTTGATTATCCCGGCCGCCGCGCAGACTTCCCCCAGTTCCAGCAATCAAAACACTCCAGCCGCGACCAGCAGCCAGCCGACCGCGGACCAGCAAGCCGCCGACCAGGGCACGCAGGCCCGCCAACCGCTGACCTATGAGAAGCACGAGGGTTTCTGGGGCAAGATCAACCCCTTCGCCCGCAAGAAGTACGTGCAGCGGCAACTCGGCCCGGTCCGCGACAGGGTCAACGAACTTGACGAATTGACCGCCGCCAACGCCAAGAACATCAAGGACGTGGACGCGCGCGCGCAGCAGGGCATCCAGCTGGCGCACAACAAGGCGAACGAAGCCGACATGCACGCCGTCGAAGCCGGCAACCGCGCCCAGGCGGCACAGCAGACCGCTACCCAGGCCTCCACCCGGCTGAACACGGTGGAGCAGGTGGTGACCAACATCGACCAGTACAAGCCGGTCACGCAAACCGAGATCCGGTTCCGCCCCGGCCAGACCGTCCTCAGCCAGAAGGCGAAGGACGCGCTGGACGATATGGCGAAGGGTGTGAAAGACCAGAAGGGCTACATCGTGGAAGTGCAGGGCTTCTCGGCAGGCCGCGGCGCGACAGCGATCGAGCACTCGCAGCGCATGGCGGAAGCCGTGCGGCGCTACCTGGTCATCAACAATGAAATTCCGGTGTACCGCGTGCACGTTCTCGGCCTGGGCAACATGCCCATGAAGAACAGCGACGGAACCACGGCGAAGCGCCTGCGCGGTTCGCGGGTGGACGTCAGCCTGCTGAAGAACGACCTGGAGCAGCTGAGCTCGGCGCAGCCGATCTCCTCGACCGGGTCCTCGACGCAGGGCGGCGTGAGCGGCACCGCGACGCAGCCGGCCTCGGAAAGCAATACGCAGCAGCCGACCTCGAATGGCCCGGCTTCCAATATGAACATCCCGGCATCAAGCAGTGCCCCCGCTACTGCCCAGCCGGCTTCGCCTGCCGATCAGCAGCAGAGCGCTCCCCCCAGCACTCCGCCGCAGCAGTCGAATCCGCCTCAGCGGTAGCAACCCCCGAAGCCCGGTGCGCGCTCCCCCGTGCGTACCGGGCGCCCCCCTTCTAGAGCCCCTCGGAAACGAGGGGCTTTTTCATTGGGCCTGCGCTACCCAGCTTGCTAACGGGTTCGCTTGGGCCGGTGCTAGGATGACGCAATGGAGACGCTGTATTACTCAATCTGGCAGTCGCCTATCGGGCCGCTGACGCTGGTGGCATCGGAGCGCGGCTTGGTCCGGCTGGAATTCGGGAAAGCGCGGGCTTCTAACGGGGGACCGCGAGCCGGAGGCAGGACGAACCTGGTCGAGTCCGAGGCAAGGCTTGCGCTCTACCGGCGCGAGCTGCAGAGATATTTCGCGGGCGAGTTGCGGGAGTTCACCCTGCCGCTGGACCTTCGCGGGACCGATTTCCAAATGCGCTGCTGGCAGGCGCTGCTGAGAATTCCCTATGGGGAGACGCGGTCGTATGCGGAGCTGGCAAGGGTGGTCGGACAACCGAAGGCGTTTCGCGCCGTGGGCATGGCGAACCACGATAATCCGATCGCCATCATTGTGCCCTGCCATCGAGTGATCGCCTCGGACGGCAAGCTCGGCGGGTACGGCGGCGGACTGGATTTGAAGCAGAGATTGCTCGACCTGGAACGTGGTCAACTGGTCATCGCGGCGAGCGCGGCCGCAAGCTAGAGCTTCCCCGCAAAAACTGAGGCCCCGACGCAGTCGCCGGGGCCCGGGTCAAAACAGGGTGTTACGCGGTCATCTTCATTGCAGCATGAGCGGCTGATCGAGCCGGAAGGTCAGCATGGATTCCGCCGGCACCTTGACCTCCTTGCCGCGCGTCAGGACCTGGGCCGCCGCGCCACCGGCGCCGCCGACGACCGCTCCGATCAATGCACCCTTACCGCCACCGGCCACAGCGCCGATCACGGTGCCGAGCAAGGCGCCGCCACCAGTCATTTCGGCGGTGCGCTTGTTGGCGCCGATGCCGCGATTCCCGGATTGCGAGGTGGTGTTGGAAATCACGTTATAGGTGCGTCCGTTCACGTTGACCGATTGCAGCGCGAGCGCGACCTGGTTGCTGCCGACGCCCATGGTACCGCTGCCAACGCTCTGTACCGTCAATTGCGCGGGCGAGCCACGCGGGATCATGACCTGGCCGTTCGGTCCCATCACATCGCTGGCAATTTCCGCTGAGTAGGTACGGCCGGCGCTCTGGGAATCGGCGGTGATGTTCTCGTCGGTCCGGATTTGCAGCTGGGTGCCGGCAGGAATCGTGTTGGCGGCGTAGGGGCCATTGTTGGAATACGTCGGGTACTGCTGGTTCTGCGCCGGGTATTGCTGGTCCGGCGCCGGGTACTGGTATTGCGGCGGGTACTGCTGGTTCTGCTGGTTCTGCGCTGGATACTGCTGAGCTGCTGCGGCGCCGATCAGAAGCGCGCAGGCGGCAGCCAAAGTAGATAGAAATCTCATACCAATAACCTCCCTCTCAGTGTTGTCGGTCCACAGACTTTCGGTTGATTGCCTGTCTTAATTAGAGCCACGAAACCAAATCGGGGTGGTCTTGGGAAGTTGTTGGTTGCGAAGCAGTTGCACGGCGGAAGGCGAAGCTTCCGAGGGCGGAGCGAGGATAACGGAGCTGCGTCGCAACCACAGCCCCGGCCGGAACTTTTGTGGCCCAGCGGGTTCTTGCACATGGGGCGTGACACGTTTCATGACAAAAAGGAGAACCCAGTGAAGAAGCTGCTGGTGATAGCCACGTTTTGCGTGTTTTGCCTCGTCGCGGGGACGGCCCGCGGTCAACAGGTTGACGCTGCGTTTGGCGTACGGTCGCTGATGGGCACTCCGGCGGCAAGCGCGACGGGAAATTATTTTCCGCAATACATCGGTGGGGGCGCCTTCCCGACGTTTAGCGCCGATTTCCTTTTCAGGCACCACTTCGGCATCAACGGCGAAATTTCCTGGCGGGCGAGCCAGACGCTATACCAGGATTTCCAACCCTTCCGACCGCTGTTCTACGACTTCAACGCCATCTGGGTACCGCAGGTTTCACGCACCGTTTCGCCGGAGTTGATGGCAGGCATCGGGGCGGAAAGCTTGCGCTTTTACGGCGTGGTCAACTGCAGCAATTTTGTCGGCTGCACCAACTACGTCAGCAACAGCCACTTCATGGGACACTTCGGCGGCGGGCTGCGGCTCTATGTCCACGGCAACATGTTCGTCCGCCCCGAGGCGCACTTGTACCTGGTGCGCAACAACCTGGAATTTGCCGGACCGCGGGCGAACAGCGTGGGAGTATCGGTCGGCTACAGCTTCGGGAGGGGAGACTAGACGCGAGTCGCGAGTTGTGAGTTCCGAGTCGTGAAGGCCGGGGCGGGTCCCCGGCTTTTCTGTTGCGCGGCGCATAATTCAGGCGCGCTGAGGGCTGCTGCTGCATCTGTTACCTAAGCCGCTGCTATGCGCGAAACCATCGACTTCCTCATCGAGCACGGTTATACGCTAATGTTCGCCTGGGTCTTGGCGGAGCAATTGGGTCTGCCGGTTCCATCGCTGCCGCTGCTGCTGGCCGCCGGCGCGCTGGCCGGAGCGGGCAAGTTCAGTTTCTTCGCCGGGGTGGGACTGGCGGTGGTAGCTTCGATGATCGCCGACCTGCTGTGGTACGAGCTAGGGAAGCGGCGTGGCGGAAAAATCCTGGGCCTGTTGTGCCGCATTTCGCTGGAGCCGGAGTCCTGCGTACGCCGCACCGAAGACGCCTTTCAAAATCATGCCTCGCGCTCGCTGCTGCTGGCCAAGTTTGTCCCCGGTTTGAATACGGCAGCGCCGCCCATGGCCGGCATGACCGGCATGCGCTTACCCCGCTTCGTCCTGCTGGACGCGGCCGGAGCCATGCTGTGGGCGGGTGGCGCGGTGCTGGTGGGATATCTGTTCAGCGAGAAGCTGGAAGACCTGGCGTTTTACTTCTCGCGGCTGGGGAATGCGGCGGTGGTGTTGGTGGTGCTGCTGTTCGCCGCCTACATCGTGAGGAAATACCTGTCGCGCCGCCGCTTCCAGCGCGAGCTGTGGATGGCGCGGGTGACGCCCGAGGAATTGAAAGCCAAGATGGACGCGGTCGAGCCGCTGGCAATTGTCGATCTGCGCCATCCGCTGGATTTCCTGCCTTATCCGCAGGTGATTCCGGGAGCGATCCGGCTGTCGCCCAAAGAGATTGAGCAGCGCAACGGCGAGATCCCACGCGACCGGGAGATCATCCTGTACTGCACTTGACCCAACGAAGCGACCAGCGCCCGGGTGGCGCAGCAACTGAAGCGTTTGGGAGTGACGCGGGTCCGCCCGCTGGCCGGGGGATTTCAAGGCTGGCGGGAGCGCGGTTACCCGCTGCAGGAGTTCCACGAGGCAGTGACGGCTGCGGCGAGTTGATGCCGCTGCGGGGCGCCGCGCCACGAATCCCGCCAGCCCGCGAAAGCACGTTTCTTTGTCAGCGGCCCAACAGCTTTGTCAACAGGTACCACAGCGTCGCCGCCGCCGACCCACCTGTCGCCGCCCCCACCCAGAAGTTTTCCAGCCGGGTGTTGGTGGTTCGCATCACCCGGCGGTCGTTGGAGACGATGAGCACGAACAGGAAGGTCGGGATGGTCGCCATTCCCGCCAGCAACATCGACCAGTACAGCGCCTTCACCGGGTTGATGTGGATGAAGTTGCCCAGCGTCGCCGCCATCATGGTCGCTGAAATCAGCAGGTAGAAGCTCTTGGCCTCCCATGGGTGCTCGCTCAGCCCGTAGCGCCAACCCATGGCTTGGGCGAGCGTGTAGCACATGGACGCCACCAGCACCGGCAACGCCACCAGCCCCGAGCCGATGATTCCGATCGAGAACCATAATGTTCCCATGTCTCCGACCACCGGGCGCAAAGCCTGTGCCGCCTGCAGTACCGTCATGTCCACTGGCCGATTGAAGTGCAGCACCGAGGCCGATGCGATGATGATGGAAATGCCCAGCACAGCCGCCACCACGGTTGCGGCATAAGCATCGGCCTTGTGCGGCTCGTGCGCCGGATCGGTACGCGAGCTGGTCTGCCAGAGCACGATGTAGGGGGTCAGCAGCGACCCGAACAGCGCCACCACGCCTTCCACCAGCTGCGGCTTGTGGGCCAGCGCCGGCGCGAAGATCTGGTGCAGCAAGCTGCCCAGCGGCGGCCCGGTCAGGATTGCCGAGGCCACGTAGATGTACAGCGGCAGAGAGCACACCACCAGCGCCTTGGTAATCCGGCGGTAGTCGCGGAAGATCAGGATGTACCACACGCTGAAGGCGATCACCGCCACCATGTACAGCCGTGGCACGTCCAGGATGATGGAGAACGCCTCCGACACCGCCATCAGGTCGGCGATGATCACCACCAGGTTGATGAAGATCACCAGCGCCGTCAGCCCCAGCGCAAAGCCCCGGCCGTAGTGCTCGCGGATCAGTTCCAGGAAGCCTTTGCGCGTCTCCACTCCAATGCGTGCGGTGACGGAGAACAGCGCCAGCAGGAAGGGCACGCACAGGATCACCACCCACAGCAGCGACAATTGGTAGGCAGCGCCCACCACGGTCGCGGTGATGACCGCCGATGGATCCAGGTCGGAGGCGCCGGTCACCACGCCCGGCCCTACATGCCACAGCTTCCACCATCCGTGGCGCTGCGGCGGCTGTGGCGGCGCGGGTGGCGCAGGGAAATTGATCAGGCGGCCGCGCCCCCGGTCGCGAGGCGATCCCTTGCGGCGTTCTCCTCCCCATAGATCCATGTGCTCGGCCCTCTGCTTCGCCTCGTTTTCTATGGGATGTTGGGAAGTTCGCCGCTCAGGTCACGCTCGATCTTCCGTTCGTGCCACAGGCGCAACGGTTTGGTGTAGGTGATCACGCCGAAGGCGGCGATGGCAGCCAGCAGCAGGCCACTGCTGATGGCCAGGAAGATTTTTGACGCGTCGGTCTGGCGCGCGATTCTGGCCAGCGTGTCCGCATTGTGCGGCAGCAGCAACAGTGCGCCCGCCAGCGACAGCATGCCCAATCCGGCCAGCAGCCCGGTCACGTTCTTCGCCCAGCGGCCCTTGGCGTAGTACTCGGCAAATAGCGTAAATCCGTATAACAGCAGCCCTGCAATCACGATGAAATTGGCCGCCGCCGTCAGCGAGAGCCTGGTGGTTTCCATGATGCTACTAGGACGCCGAAGCCGAACAGCAGGTTGGAAGAGGGGGAACTAAGAACTAAGAAGTGAGAACTAAGAATAAAAACTGCGAGCGTTGATCGAAGTTACTGAGAAAGTGCTTAGAAGTGGTTTCATATGAGAAAGTGCTTAGAAGTGGTTTCATAAATGACGCCGGCGCCTCAG
The DNA here is from genome assembly GCA_963797035.1 of Terriglobia bacterium. Classification (GTDB taxonomy): domain Bacteria; phylum Acidobacteriota; class Terriglobia; order Terriglobales; family Acidobacteriaceae; genus JAIQGF01. The sequence goes on along the minus strand of CAWCOC010000007.1, from coordinate 558,116 downwards.
AGTGCCTGCCCTCAGGGGCTAAAGCCTATGTTTTCGCAGCCCTTGCGGCACGGCTGAATCCGTGCCCTTCCACCAAACCCTTTTATGATTCCACCAAACCCTTTTATGAAACCAGTTCTACCCAATGGGCACCCAACTGTTCTGAGTTCTGACCTCTGACTTACTTCGTCTCCTGCATTCTTACCTCTTCATTGTTGTTTGCTTAATTCCGCAGCGGCCAGCCACTGGCCGCTGGCCACCGCTTCCGGCACGCCGCCGAATCGCCGCTCCCGCCGGTGAAATTCCTCCACCGCCAGCGCCAGGTCTTCGACGTCGAAGTCCGGCCACTTGCGCGGAGTAAAGACCATCTCCGCGTACGCCGCCTCCCACAGCAGAAAGTCGCTGATGCGCTGCTCGCCCCCGGTGCGCACCAGCAAATCCACGTCGCAGGCCGCATCCGCGTACATGGCATCAGCCATGGCTTGCGCGAAGCTGTCGCGCGTCAATTGCCGCGGCGGTTCTCCGTCGCGCATGGCCAGGGCAGCTTCCATCGCCATGCGCCGCGCCGTTTCCAGGATCACCTCGCGCCCGGAATAGTCCACCGCCAGCCGCACCAGCAGCCTGCGCCCGTGACGCGTTGCCTGCTCGGTGCTGTCGATGGCATGTCGCAGGGTCTCGGGCAAGCGGTCGCGCCGTCCGATGACGCTGATGCGAACCCCCTTTTCCATGCATTCCTCGGCCTCGGAACGCAGGTAGTGCAGGAACAGCCGCATCAGCGCGTCCACCTCGGGACGCGGGCGACACCAGTTGTCGCAGGAGAAGGCGTACAGCGTCAGCGTGCCGATGTCCAAGTCCGGCGCCGCCTCGATCACGCGCCGCACCGCCTTGGCGCCCTCGCGATGTCCCGCCACCCGCGGCAAACCCCGTTCCCGCGCCCAGCGCCCGTTCCCATCCATGATGATGGCGACGTGCAGCTTCGCTTTTTCTTCCGCAACGTTCATTCGACCTTCCTTCTCCTCATTCCATTCCGGGCCCGAGTTCCCATTATTGCAAACAACTTTGTTCTACAAAGCCGGGGCTTAAAAAAATTTAACCTTGCCGGGTAGCCCGGATGATTTCCTCCATCCGGTCGAGGTAGCGTTGCAGCGACTTTCGTCCCGTGGCGGTCAGCCAGTACTCCGTTTTTGGCACCCGCCCATCGAAATACTTGTCGCAGCCCAGGTAGCCCGCTTCCTCCAGCTTGCGCGCGTGCACGCTCAGGTTCCCGTCGGTGGTATTGAGCAGCCGCTTCATCTCGTTGAAGCTCAGGCGTTCATTCACTGCCAGCGCGCTCACGATTCCCAGCCGGATGCGCTCGTGGATCAGGGGATCGAGTTCGGTCGTCTCCGGTCGCGGGCGTGCCGCCGGCTCCCGCCGCCGGCCGCGTTCGTCCCGCTGTTCGGAACGTCTTGCCTGTGCCTTACCCACCATGCCTCCTTGCGATCATCCACCCGAACGCCGCATGCAGGCCGCAGAAGCCGCTCAGCATGAACCAATTTTCCCACCGCCCCGGCGCCAGCAGCGCCAGCGCTCCCAGCAGCATGAAGCAGGTGCCCATGGCGGGTACGATGCGCACCGAGAACGCGCCGCCGCTCACCACCGCCGTCCCGTAGAGCAGCAGCCACATGCCCGGAATCGCGTGCAGCGAACCGCCGTGGTACATCGCCGCCGTCAGCACCACGCCCACCAGCATCGGCGGCATGAAGTTCAACAGGAAACGCTTTCCCGGCCCGGAGAACAGCGGCACCCCGGCGCGCCGCGCCTTCTGCCGCATGGCAAACATGGCCAGCGTCATCGCCACCACGCCCTCGGCCAGCCACACCAGCATCCAGCGCTCGAACTGCGGCTGGCGCCAGGCGGCCGCCGCTGCCAGCAGCGCCGTGGCTGCCATCCCCACCATGCCCCAGCCGGGCACCGCGGTGAACGACGCCGAGTTCTCCAGCGTCTGCCGGATGAAGCGCAAGTCCTCGAGTGCGTTGCTGGTGGCGGGGGCCACAGGCTGCATCCGCGGCGTCGCCCGGCATCGCCTCGCATCTGCCATGGAGCGAACATACCGGCGGGCGCCCGAACTGTCAAGTACTTTGTAATACAAAGTTACTGCCGTAATGCAGATAGCTTTCAGCCATCAGCTCTCAGCAGGGGAATTCGAGGGCAACCGGAAGCTGCTGACCCTGCGAGCTGATAGCTGGTAGCTGACGGCTGAGCTATTTGCGCGATTTTTCCGTCACCACCGTGACCCGGATCGGCGTCGGGTCCGCCAGCCGCACCAGCGGGTCGGAAACGTAAGCGTGGGTGGTGAATGTGGCGGTGCCTACCACGCCGGAGGCATCCACCGGGTCGGTAATTGCCGTCTCCACCCCGCGCACGTGCTCTCCCGGCCCCACGATGGTCACCGTCTGTGGAACGGTCGAGACCCGCTCGATCTGGTAGCCGGTGGCGAAGGTGCCGATCACCCGCGGCTGCACCGGCACCTGGCGGCTCTCCCGCCGGTCGAAGCTGACGCGAATCTGAGTCGGCACAGCCTGCACTACCTGCACCCCGTCGGGAACGTGGATGCGAGCGGGCGACAGATCGTAAGTGCGCTCGCCCGGCTGCACGTTGGCCAGGTCAATCATCGCGTGCACCTCCGAAGGCGACAGCACCCGAATTTCGCGCACCGGCCCGCGCACCCGCACCTGCACCTGCGGAATCGTCTCCGAGCTGATTTCCAGGTGTTCCGGCGCGTTGTGGAATTCGATGGGCACATTGAGCGCCACCTCGGCGACCGGGTCGCGCGTCACCGCCATCCACAGCAGCACCGCCACCGCGAGCGACAACACCTTCAGCCCGAAGTTGTGGAACACGTACTTGCGCAAAAAGTCCATTCTGGATTCTTATCTTCCGCGACTTCAGCTTCCAGGACGGCTGACAACTGACAACCGACAACTAATCGTGGTCCGCCCGCTCCAGCTTGGGCGGCGCCAGGCGGCGTTCCGCCTGCTCCGCCGTGGTCGCCACCGGGGTCGGCAGCGTGGTCGGCGGCACATAGCGCCGCAGCAACTCGCTCAGCCGCTCGCGCAGCATCTCCACCGTGAGATTGCGCTCAATGTTGCCCGCTACCGCGATGCTGATCCCTCCGGTTTCTTCCGATACGATCACCGCAATCGCGTCCGTCTCCTCGGTGATCCCGATCCCGGCGCGATGCCGGGTCCCCAGCTGCGTCGAGAGCACCGGGTTCATGGAGAGCGGCAGGAAGCAGGCGGCGGCGGCGATGCGGTCTTTCTGGATAATGACCGCGCCGTCGTGCAGCGGCGCGCTCGGCCGGAAGATGGTGGCCAGCAGGTCGTAGGAGAGCTGCGCGTCCATGGGCACGCCGCTCTCGATGTAGGTGCGCAAACCAATCTCGCGCTCGATCACCACCAGCGCGCCGGTCTGGTTCTGCGCGAACAGGTTCGCCGCCAGCACGATGTCGTCGTAGGTCTCCCCGACCGCCGCCGACATGCGCGCGAACGTCAGCTTTCTTCCCAGCTTGGCTAGGGCGAACCGGATTTCCGCCTGGAACACTACGATGAGCGCGAAAATCGCGTACGGCAGCAGCGTCCCCACCAGCCAGTTCACGGTTTGCAGCTGGAAGGCATGAGCCAGGTAGAACGCCAGCGCCAGGCCGCCCACGCCCACCAGGATCGGCACCGCGCGCGTCCCCTTGATCAGCACCAGGAACTCGTAAATGAGCACCGCCACCAGCACGATGTCGATGACCGACACCGCCGACACTTGTGGCCACCGCAGCCAGGCTGGCGTCACTTACGCTCTCCTTTCTCTGAAATTCACGGCACCGCGACCACTTAATTGTATGCCATTCGCAATCGCGAATTCGATGTTCCGAAACTGTTACCGCCGTAATGCCAGTCCCAATTGCGGATGGCAAATTCCAAATCGCTAATTGCCAGTTTTCGTGACCGTCGCGTCGATCACTCCGCGATGCACTCGCGCACGAATCTCCTCGCCGGGCGAAACCGTGGCGGCGTCCTTGATCAGGCTTCCCTTGGCGTCGAACACCAGGGCGTAGCCGCGCTCCAGGATATTCAAGGGCGAGAGCGCCTCCAGCTTGCCGTGCAGGCCCTCGTAGCGCGCCCGGCGGCGCCCCAAGTCGGCTCGTGCCGCCGACGCCAGCGCCGACGTCCAGGCAGCGATGTCGCGCCGCATCCCGTCCAAAGTCCGGCGCAGATCGCGCGCCCGCAATTGCGCCGAAGCCGTCTCCAGTCGCCTCCGGTACTCCTGCAGCCGGCGTCGCTCCGCCGATGCCATGCGGAACAGCAGTTCGTCCAGGCGCTGCTGGCGCCGTCCAATCAGGTCGTACATGCGCGCGAACGCACCATGCTGCGCCAGTTGCGTCAGGGTCTGTTTCGCCATCAGCAACTGGTAACGCGCCGCCCGCGCCAGCCGCTGCCGCAGCGTTTCCACCCGCTGCTCCAATTGGTGCTGGGACTCGATCACCAGCTCCGCCGCCGCCGAAGGCGTGGGCGCCCGCAAGTCAGCGACAAAATCCAGGATGGTGAAGTCGGTCTCGTGCCCGATCGCCGAGATCAGCGGCAGCTCCGAGGCCGCCGCCACTCGCGCCAAGCCTTCGTGGTTGAAAGCCGCCAGGTCCTCCATCGACCCGCCGCCGCGCGCTACCAGGATCACGTCCACGTTTCTGGCGCGATTGAAATAGCGGATGCCGGCGCCGACCTCGCTCGGCGCCGCTTCCCCCTGCACCTGCGCCGGATAGATCAGCACGTTCAGCCCGCGATGCCGCCGTTGCACGATGTTGACGATATCGCGCAGCGCCGCCCCTCGGGGCGAGGTCACCACCCCGATCCTTCGCGGCAGCGCCGGGATCGACTTCTTACGCCCCGGGTCGAACAGACCCTCGGCCGCCAGCTTCTGCTTCAGTTGCTCGAACGCGATCTGCAGCGCGCCGGCGCCCTTGGGCTCCAGGTATTCGGCGGAGAGTTGCAGTTCGCCGCGCGGCTCGTAGACCGTCACCCGCCCGCGCGCGATCACCGCCATGCCGTCGGCGGGCTTGAACTTCAACAACCGCGCCTGCGAGCGGAACATCACCACCCGCATCTGCGCCCCATCTTCCTTCAGCGTGAAGTACAGGTGTCCCGATTCCGCCGGACGATAGTTGGAGATCTCCCCTTCCACGAACACGTCGGTGTACTCGCGCTCCACCGCGGTGCGCACCGCGCCCATCAGGTCCTTGACTCCCCAGATCCGCCGCGGCGGCGCCTGGAAGCTGAACCCCATCTGGTCGGGAACAGACATCGAGGGCAGTGTAACTCAGCCCGCCCACAAGCTAGCCTTGTGGATTGCCCGGGCGCTCATCGGCTGAATCTGCCGATCAGGTACAACACCAGCGATAACACGATGCTGATCACAATCGAGGTCACGATCGGAAAATAGACCGTCGTGTTTCTTCCGCGATAGACAATGTCGCCCGGAAGCCGCCCAATCGGCAGGTGCATGCGTCCGCCCAGCATCAGCACCGCGCCGATCACCACCAGGACCGCGCCAACAATGATGACCAGCTTCCCCAGTTCGGCCATGGCTTGCATCCGCCCTCAATTCTAGACGCCGACCGCCTGGGGCCGGGTCTCTAAGTTGCGCCTCACCGCCTTCTCGGATTTGTGATATTGCTAAGCAACAGGCTCCATGTCCACCGCTACGCAAGTTTCACGGCCATCCGGCCAGGGTCGCTCGTTGATCAGCGACCCCTTTTGGGCGCCTGCGCTCATCTGCGGCCTGGTTTTGCTGGTTTATCTGGGGACGCTGCGCTTTGGCTTCGTCTTCGACGACCAGGGCCAGATCGTCGATAACCTCTGGTTGACTTCGTTCTCCTATCTGCCGCGTTACTTCACCTCCCACGTCTGGGCGTTCGAGGGGGTCAACGGAACTTACTGGCGGCCTGTGTTCCTGATCTGGCTGCTGATCCAGCGCCAGCTCTTCGGCGTGCATCCGGCCATCTGGCATCTCGACAATGTTCTGCTCCACGTGGCCGCCACCGCGCTGGTCTACAAGCTGATTGCGCGGCTGACGCGCGACCGGCTGACCGCCGCCATAGCCTCGCTGATTTTTGGCTTGCATCCTGCTCTTATCGAAAGCGTGGCGTGGGCTTCCGGCGCTACCGACCCGCTGCTCACCGTCTTCCTGGTCCCCTCATTCCTGGCTTTCCTGAGCTGGCGTGGCCTGGCGCCCGACTCCCAGGCCACCGAACCCGCGCCACGGCGTACCAGGTGGCTGCTTCTCTCGCTGGTTCTGTATTCCCTCGGCTTGATGTCCAAGGAGACGGCGGTGGCCTTGCCGCCCCTGGCCTTCCTCTACGTGTGGATTTACTCGCAGAAGAACTTTGCGCGACGTACCGGGGAGGCGTTGCGGGCCATAATTCCCTACGTCCCACTCACCTTGCTTTATGGCGCGGCACATCTGCTCGCGGTCAAGCCCATCGACGACCCCGGCTCGCTGGTGACGCCCCTGCGCGTGTTGCTGACGACGCCTTCGCTGCTCTTGTTTTACCTGCGGACGCTGCTTTTTCCCGCGGTCATCAGCCCCAATTACGATTTCACCATGGTGCTGGCATTTTCCTGGGGGCGCGTCATTCCGCCTGCGCTGCTGCTGCTGGCCGCCGCCGCCCTACTGTACTGGTCGTGCCGCCGGGATCGCGAGTTCGCCCGGCTCAGCGCGTTCGCCTGCGCGTGGATCCTGGTGCCGCTGCTGCCGGTGATAGTCTCTCTGCCCAATGCCCCTCATGACTTCGCCCATCCGCGTTATCTCTATTTCTCCGCGATCGGCTTCGGCCTGCTGATTGCAGCCGCCATCCGGCGCTTGCGCCTGCCGGCCGTGCAAGCGGCGGTGACGGCCGTCATCGTCATTCTGCTGACGCTGGCCACCAGCATCCAGCAGATGTACTGGGCCACCGGCATGACTTTGTTTTCGCGCGGTGTTGCCGTCGCCCCCAACAACCTGATTGCGCTCACCGGGCTGGGCGCCGAATACGGCAAACTGCATCGTTACCCGGAGGCGATTTCGCTGTTCCAGCGCGCCCTTGCCGTCGATCCGAACGATTGGCACCCCAATTTCTCTCTCGGCTACACCTATTTTGACCTCGGCCGCTACGCGGAAGCCGAGCCCTACCTGGAGCGCGCCGCTTACCTTAATCCGACCGCCCATCCCGACGCGCTGGCCTATCTCGGCCTGGTAGAAATCAGGCTCGGAAAGTTACCCGACGCGGAAAAAGCGCTTCGCTACGCCCTGAAGTACTACCCGGGACGCGAGCGATTCCACTTCGCCTTGGCCCTTACCCTGGAGCAGCAAGGCAAGCCTCTGGAAGCCGGGGAGGAATTTAAGAAAACGCTCGCCATCAATCCCGCCAACGCCACTGCCCGCGCTCACCTGGAGGCCACCCAGGGCGCAATCTCTCCCGCATCTCAGCCAAAGTAGACGTTTTTGCAGGCCTCCACCCCGGCTCCTGCTCCCCACTCGTCCCTGGAACCTTGGTCCCGGTGGTTACGTATTTCCTCCCAGCGCGTCTGATGCGACGAAAGGGTATGTCATGTCCAACCGTTTCCGCCTTCTTCTCGTCCTGGCCGCCGTGCTGGGCCTCGGCTCGCTCGGCTGGGCGCAGCAGCAGGATTCCGACACCTTCCATTGGACCGGCAAGCTTGCCGCCAACCAGCTTCTGCAGATTAAGAACATTAACGGCGTCATTGACGCCGAGGGCACACAGGGCGACACCATCGACGTCAGCGCCGTCAAGAGCGGTCCCGATCGCAACCAGGTCCGCGTGGAGGTCGTGCAGGCCGGCGAGGGCGTCACCATCTGCGCCGTCTATCCCGACAGCAGTTGCAACGGAGAAGGCGGCTCGCATTCCCACGGAAACATCAAGGCGCGCGTCGATTTCACCGTCAAGGTGCCGCGTAATCTCCGCTTCAACGCCTTCAACGTCAACGGCAACATCAAGGCCGACGACCTGGGACGCCCGGCCAAAATCAACACCGTGAACGGGGCGGTGGACGCGACCAGCTCTTCCTGGGTCAAGTCCAGCTCGGTGAACGGCAACGTGAAGGTCGCCATGGGCGCCGCCGATTGGGACGGCACGCTGAAGATTTCTTCCGTCAACGGCTCGGTCACCTTGGAACTGCCCCTCGACACCAACGCCGAAGTGCACTTCAGCTCGGTCAACGGCCGCCTGGAGTCCGATTTCCCGCTCAACGTGCAAGGCATGTCATTCGGGCCGAAAAACCTGCATGGCACCATCGGCAACGGCGGACGTCAGCTGGATGTCTCCACCGTCAACGGCAGCCTCTACATCCGAAAAGGCAAGGGAGCAATGTAAGGAGGGCAGGCAATAGCAGAGCGCTCCATGCTGGGCTTGCGTGGTTGCAGCCTGAAGCCTGAATCCAAAATCCTGAGGCCTAAAGCCTAAAGCCTAAAGCCTAAAGCCTAAAGCCTAAAGCCTAAAGCCTAAAGCCTGCGGCCTTTCTTCACCACCCCATCCGCTTGCGCAAGCTCATAATGTGCGCCACGTGGTGTTTCCCGTGCCAGGCGTAGAGGCCGAGATAGCGGTCCAGGTCGATTTCGCCCAACTCCGGATGCTTCAATTTGTATTCGAATTGGTCTGGGGTCATGGCTCGCAGCACTGCCACCCAGCGATTGTGCAGCGCCTCCAGCAGCACCAGCGAGGTCTCGATCGGCACCTGCAGGTCCGCCATTTCCGCCCACTGCTTCTCGTCGTAGGTCTTGACAATGGGATTGGGCTCGGTCAAGGCGAGCTTGAAGCGGATGTAGGCATTCATGTGGCTGTCGGAGAGATGATGCGTCACCTGGCGCACCGTCCATCCGCCGGGTCGATAGGGCGTGTCGATCTGCGATTCCCGCAGGCCGTGGACCGCTCCCCGCAGCCGTTGTGGCGCGGCCGCAATCTCCTCGATGAAGTGCCGCCGCTGGTCGTCCGTATACGGCCCGTCGTAGTTGAACTTCCCGATGGGATAACTCAGGTTGGGGGTGGTCGCTGCGCTGCTCATGCTGCACATTGTAGCGGCAAGTAGGCCGGTTTTTCAGTGCCTCCGTAGGTCAGTTATTCAGTTTCTCAACAGCCCAGGCCGGCGCGGGACTGCCGGCGTGTGCTCCGCCGTCACGCTTTGCTATGGGGAGCGGATGCTTGCAGCCTTGGCATTACTTATCCGTCAGCGGGTAGTTCTTTTGACGCCACTCGCGGATGCCGCCATCCATGGACACGACGTTGGTATATCCCATCTTCTGGAGGTTGTCGGCTGCGAGGGCGGAGCGGAACCCGCCGCCGCAATAAAGCACGACCTCGGTCGAGAGGTCTGGGAGCTTCACCTCGATGTCGCGCTCGATGATTCCCTTGCCCAGGTGAATGGCGCCGGGCAGGTGGTCTTTGGCGTATTCGCTCTCTTCACGCACGTCAACCAGGGTGAAGCGGTCGCCGGCATCGAGGCGCCGCTTGATGGCGTCCACCGTAGTTTCGCGCACACGCTGCTTGGCGTCGTTGACGATCTGCAGGAAGCGGGGTGAGTGTTGCATCCAGGAATTGTAAATTTGAGGTCAGTAATTGACAAAGCCGGAGACCCAAAGCCTGCAGCCAGAAGCCTGAGGCCTTGTTCAGTCGCCCAGCGCACCCGTCTCTTTATGGTCCAGGGCTTCGGCTGCCGCCGAGCACAACAACTGCACCGCCCGGCGCTGCCCCTCCACGGTGTAGAGAAACTCGAACCCGTGTTCGGTTCCGCGCGTGTTGCGCACCGTGGCATACATGGCGGGCACCGGCGGCATGTCCAGGCGCACGACTTCCCCGAGATACAGTTGATCGCACAGCGATGCTCCGACTCCGCCCTCGCTCAACGTCAGGGCGCGTCCCAGCACTTTGCGGATGGGATGATCGTCCCAGAATACGGTTGCCTTCAGGGGCCGGTTGATGTGATAGCGGGGATACCGGCGGGAGTGCACCATGGCACCTCTCAGTTGAGTATTTTTCAATTCGATTGTAGGTCGAATCCCCTCGCCGGGTCTCCGCACGAAAGACGGTGCCGGGAGGTAATTTCCGCCACTGGGCACGGGTTTCGATTTGGGCGTAAAATCCATCTCCTATCCGGAGTTACGGGCCGGCGGGTGTTCCCGTTCCCGCGCCGCAGGAGGCCTTCCATGAGCATGAATTACAACATTCGCAAGCTGGGCAGCGTCACGGTCCTCGACCTCAGCGGGCGTATCAGCCGCGGTGAGGTGCTGGCCTTTGGTCCCGCCGGGGTCATGACCTTGCACGAAGTGGTCCGCGGTCTGGTTGAAAAGGGCCAGAAGAAGGTAGTGTTGAACCTGCGCCACGTCACCTATGTTGACAGCTCCGGCCTCGGCGAACTGGTGTCCTGCATGACAACCTTGCACAACCACGAAGGAGAGCTCTATCTCTGCGACGCCACCGAGCACGTGGAGGACCTGCTCCGTCACACCCACTTGGATGTTGTCCTGCACTACTGTCCCGACGAAGCTGCCGCGGTGCGGGAGTTTTCGCCGCGCGCCGGGAAGTCCGCCGCCTGACTTGCATTTGTGGCGCGGGCGTTATTCTTCACTCGGCATCCTTCAATTCTTCATTCTCCCTCCCCCGCTCCCCACTCGTAACTACCGGGCGATATTTTCCGGTGCTATGTTGGGTGCATACCCGAGGAGAGAGAACCATGTCCGGTAAAATCGGTCGCACCTGGGAGCTGAGCAAGCAAAGTTTTCGCGTGCTCGCCGCCGATAAGCGCATGCTGCTGTTTCCTGTGCTCAGCGCCATCGCAGTCGTCATCGTCAGCGTCAGCTTCCTGCTCCCGGTGGTTGCCTCCGGCATGTTCAACCATCGCAGCATTACCAACGGCGACTACGCGATCATGTTTCTGTTCTACTTCGCCAACTACTTCGTCATCGTGTTCTTCAACAGCGCCCTGGTGTACTCCGCCAGCGTCTGCCTCTCCGGCGGGCACGCTACCATCCGCCAGGGGCTCGCCGGCGCCTGGGGTCGCATTGGCCAGATCTTTGCCTGGGCGGTGGTCGCCGCGACGGTCGGCATGATCCTGCGCATCCTGGAAGACCGCCTGGGAAAATTCGCCAGCATCGTGGCCTGGCTGCTCGGCACCGCCTGGACGCTGATGACCTACTTCATCGTCCCGGTGCTGGTGTTTGAGGACTTGGGCATTGTCGATTCCATTAAGCGCTCGGCCGGCGTCTTGAAGCAGACCTGGGGAGAAGAGGTTGTCTCCGGCTTCAGCTTCGGTTTGATCTGGCTGGCGGCGATGGTCCCCGGACTGCTCGTGAGCTTCGCCATCGTGCTCGCCTCTCCGCTGCTCGGCATCGTCCTGGGCGTGCTCTACGTGCTGATGCTCTCGGTGATCTTTGCCGCGGTAAAGACCGTCTTCACCGTGGCGCTCTACCGTTATGCGTCGCAAGGCACGGTGCCCGCCGGCTTCGCGCCCGACCTGGTGCAGCACGCCTTTGCTACAAAATAGGGCGCCGGCGACCTGACCCGTTGCTTCAGTTTTGCGCCTTACCTCGCTTTTCTTCCCTGGTACAGCTCCGAATAAACCGGCCCCGCGTCCGGATGTTCATCGCTTGCCGGACGCTCCTCGATCAGCTTCTCGGCCGGGGCGGTGTGAAACGACACCACCACCCAATCTCCCTCGCCCATCACCGGCCGGTGCCACCTGTTGATCGGAATTGAAATCCAGCGCTGCTCCATCGTGGCCCCGCGTTTGCTGGTCAATGGGTGGGACACCCATGCCTTGGAGTCCCAGGTCTGCATGTTGCCGCTACCCTGATAGGTAAACATGCGCTGGATGCTGTTGGGGTGGCGCTCGGCCCCGGTGGTGCACCCGGAGCGCAGTACAAAGACCCAACTCGACGCAATCCCCTCCGGCAGGCGATCGTAGCTGGCCAGGGAAATCGAGCGCCACGCCATCTGCGCCATGGGGTTTGCCGCCAATTCTCCCTGGATTTCTGCGGCGGCGGCTTTGAGGATTGCGGCGGAGCGCGGCGCCCGGATTGCCGCCTCCAACGATCTGAGAATTGATTGTTCACCTGGTGAAAATGAGTTCATCGTTTCGCCTGCTCTATGATTTGGATGCGCGCCTTGCCACTTTCTGGCGGCGCGGTTACACACGTATGCCGCCCGCCGGCACCAACCCCGGCGGGACGGGCCACTCTCGAATTAGACCCGCGATTTTGCCGCAGAAAGGGAATGCCCCGCACAAGTTTGCGAGAGCTGTTACGAATTCAGAACAAGAGGGAAACGCGCTGCCGTGGCCCGGAATAGGATGCAGGCAAGACTATGCGAGGCAGGGACGAGCGGCAAAACCGCTCACCGGGCCACACCGAGCAGCGTGCGTACGCCCCAGGTGGCGGCCAGGCCGAGTGCCACAATGAAGGCCACTCCAATGATGCGCCCGGCAGTATCGCTCTTGCTCCAGCCCTGGAGCACGGCGGCCACTCAAACCGCGAACAGCACCACGGCGGCGACGGCAAGAATCTTCATCCCCATGCCTTCAGGTTAGGACCGCGGTCTTGGCATGTCTGTGACATCCATCACCGTCCCTCCGGCGCCGGAAGCGGCGGCCCGGACGCCCGTCCGGAGAGGGTTACTACTGGTGAAACGCCCCCTGGGGTAACGGTTCTTTTTCCACGACTGTTGAGCTATAGTGACGGCGCTGTTGGCAAACGATCCGGTGCTGCGCGTTCGCCGGTCAGGCCGCCCTATGAGTTCCACCAAAACCACTCCGGACAAGGCGAACGTGTCCAGCGCTATGCGCTCAATGCCCGCCGTCATCTGTTTCGACGGGGACACCCTGGCGCATAACGCCATCGCCGGCTGCCAGCGTTATGCCCGGCTGAAATACCCGGAACTGGAATCGCGCGAGGCCGAGACCATCGTGGTGGTCTCCTCGGAACGGCTGCTGGCGCAATATCAGCCGCTGCTGCGCGCCCCCAACATCCGCATCATCGCCCTTTCTGATACCCGTTATCACGATGCCCGCCTCGATGGCGCCGTCTATGGCTATCTCCCCATGAATTCCCCGCCCATGCTGGTGGAACGCATGATGGATAACGCGCTCGACCATATCCACCTGCTGGCCACCCGCCGCGAGGCCAATGAGCGCGCCGATCGCGCCACCCGGGAGATCAGCGAGCTGAACGCCATCGGCGCGGCCCTCTCCGCCGAGCACGGAACCGAACAGCTGCTGGAGATGATCCTGACCAAGTCGCGCGAGATCACCAAGAGCGACGCCGGATCGCTCTACGTGGTGGAGGAACTGCCGCTCACCCACGACGAGCTTCCCGAGGCCGCCCCCGAGCAGCCGGCCAAGGAATACGGCGGCGCCAAGCTGGTAGTCAGCCGCAGGGAAAATATTAAGAAGGTCCTCAAGTTCAAGCTGGCGCAGAACTACACCCTGGGCGAAGTCCCGTTTCGCGAGGCGGTCATGGAAATCAATGACCGCTCGATCGCCGGCTACGTGGTCAAGACTGGCGAGATTGTCAATCTCGAGGACGCCTACCACCTGCCCGACCTGGTGCCTTACACCTTCAACCGCAAGTTCGACGAGGATTCCGGCTACCGCACCAAATCCATGATCGCCGTGCCCATGCGCAATCCCAAGACCGGCGAGATCGTGGGCGCGGTGCAGTTGATCAATGCCAAGCGCCAGTCCGAGGCCAAGCTGAATTCGCTCTCCGCCGTGGTGAGCCAGGTAGTGGGCTTCACCGTGAAGCAGCAGGAGATGGTGACGTCGCTGGCTAGCCAGGCGGCGGTCGCCTTGGACAACAGCCGCCTCTACGAGCACCAGCAAAAGCTGTTCCGGGGATTTGTCTCCGCCGCCGTCACCGCCATCGAATTGCGCGATCCCACCACCGCCGGCCACTCCCAGCGCGTGGGCAACCTGACAGTGGCGCTGGCCGAGGCCGTCGACCACGTTTCCGACGGGCCCTACAAGGACGTCAAGTTCAGCCACGACCAGATGAACGAGATCCGCTTCGCCTCGCTGTTGCATGACGTCGGCAAAGTCAGCGTGCCCGAGAAAGTACTGGTCAAGGCCAAGAAGCTCTACCCGGAGCAGTTGAGGCTGCTGGAACAGCGCTTCCAGTTGGTGAAGCGCAGCATGCAGGTGGAATCGTTGCAGTCGAAGCTGCAGTATCTGCTGGAGAAGGGGCGGGACGACTACCTCGCCAGACGGCCCGAATTCGATGGTTCCATCGCCCAGCAGCTGCAGGAAGTGGACGAGTTTTTTGCCACCGTTCTCAGGTCGAACGAGCCGACGGTGCTGCCGGAAGGCAACTTTGAGAAGCTGCTGGACATCGCCGCCCGCCACTTCCTCGATTTCGACGGCGTCGACCAGCAATTACTCACGCCCGACGAAGTGCGGCTGCTCTCCATCCGCAAAGGCTCCCTCGATGAAGAGGAGCGGCTGCTGATCGAATCCCACGTCGTACACACCTTCGATTTTCTGAAGCAGATCCCGTGGACCAGGGAGATGCGCAACGTCCCGGAGATCGCCCGCAGTCACCACGAGAAGCTCAGCGGGCGCGGCTACCCTAAAGGGCTGGACGCGCCCGATATTCCGCTGCAAACCCGCATGATGACCATCTCCGACATCTTCGACGCCCTGGCCGCCTCCGACCGCCCTTACAAGCGCGCGGTGAGCACCGAACGGGCGCTGGAAATCCTGGAGATGGAAATGCAGGACGGCGATATCGATCCCAACCTGTTCCGCCTCTTTGTCGACGCCAAGATCTGGGAGCGTTGGCACCACGATTCGCAGCCCTACTAGGTGGTGTTCTCGACTTAGGATGGATGGATCTGTCGAAGCCTACCTGCCAATCTTTGGTTAGCTCCTACCTTCTTATAGGTGGCGCCTGGGGCGATGAACCAGCCACACTTGCACTTGATGAGAACCCCGTTTTTTGGCCGGCGGGTAGCCGAAAGAGTTACGCTCGTCACTGGCTTTTTCTAGCAAAAGTATTAGACTCTCCTGTTTTCCTACTACCTAGTCCATAGGACTATTGACTTATGCGGCAACTATCATGGGTGGTCATTGCGATCCTTTGCTTGGCTGCTTCTCTGGCAAGCGGACAAACCTCTCTTTCACCTACTCCCACCGCCACGGCTACCACTACCACCGCCACGCCGGCTCCAGCCAAGTCGGCTCTGGTTGAAGGAGAGCGACAATATCGCGCTGGGAAATTCAAAGATGCAATGCACAGTTACGAGGAAGCGCTGAAGCAAGACCCTAAGTCTGCGGCGGCCTACGAGGGCGCAGTGCGCTCCTATCTGAAGTTGGACATGGTGCCGCAGGCCTGGATCACTGCCCAGGAAGGGCTGAAGCAGGCGCCGGGACAGTCGCTGACTCACAGCGCCATGGGTGAGGTCCTATTCCGCAAGGCTAAGATCGAGGAAGCGCAGCACGAGTTCATCACTGCCTACAATCTTAGCGACCGCGACGCACGCGCTCCCTATGGGCTGTACCGCGTGTATCGCAGCGCATCCTACTACGGCAAGGCCAAGCAGATGCTGGAGACGGCGCACTCAATCGATCCGGAAGACCGCGACATCCAGCGTTCGTGGATGGCGTACCAGCCGCGCAAAGAACGAATCCAGTGGCTGGAGAAACAGGCAAAGCAGGAGCCTGATAAGAAGGAGCAACAGGACATCGAGCGGTTCGTCGAGTTCCTCAAGGCAGCCGAGAAATCGCCCCATGCTTGCAAGCTGGCTTCCAGCCTCACCGAGACGCAAGTTCCGCTGGAACTGCTGATGCCGGATCCCAAGTGGGTGGAAGGCATCGAGATGAAGGTAATCATCAATGGCAAGTCAATGAACTTGCAGTTAGATACTGGGGCCTCCGGCATCTTCATTAAGCGGGGCCCGGCGGGAGCCGCGGGACTGGTTCCAGCGCTGGAGACACGTACCGGTGGCATCGGCAATGAAGGGACGGTCCGCAGTTACTTCAGCTATGCCGATTCCATCAAAGTGGGTGCGCTTGAATTTCAGAACTGCATTGTGGACGTCACCGAATCCACCAATCGAAAAGGCAGGCAGATCCTGCCCGGCGTCGATGGGCTGATTGGTGCGGACGTTTTTGCCAGCTATCTCGTTTCGATCGACTTCCCAGGGCAGAAAATTACCTTAAAGCCGCTGCCCAAGAACCCGACCGAACCACCGAAAGTCAGTGCGGCACTCACTACAGCCGGTGAACTGAGCGATGAGGACGAGTTCTATGTTCATGACCGCTATGTCGTGCCGGAGATGCGCAACTACTCGCCGTTCTTCCGCTTTGGCCACGACATCCTGATTCCGACGATGTTCGGTCAGGGCGAACCGAAGCTGTTCATCGTCGATAGCGGTGCATCGGAGTCCTTCGTTTCCCCCGAAGTCGCCCGGGGAGTCACCACCGTGCGCACGGACATGGCTTTTTACGTGGAGGGGATCGGCGGGAGAGTAAACAATGTTCAGCGCGTAGGCCACGCCGTGCTTCGCTTCGGCCATGTCGCTCAGGATAATTTGAGCATGTTGGCGCTGGATACAACCGGTATTAGCGACGGCATTGGCGTGGAGATCGGCGGCCTACTCGGCTATACGGCGCTGGGAATGATGCAGGTGGATATCGATTATCGCGACGGCCTCATCAATTTTACGTACGATCCGAAGAAATATCGGAGAATCATGCAGCACAAGCCGGCGGAGAGGTAAGCACGGCGACCCGGGTGGCCCGCCCTGGCCGATGTTGCCAGGGTGGGGCAAGAGAACAATCAAGTCCTGGTGTTAGGAATACAACTCTGTCAGCAACGCGTATGCCCGCCGCAGGTGCGGGATCACGATGCTGCCCCCCACTACCAGCGCCACGTTCATCGCTTCTTCCTGCTCCGCCCGTGACGCTCCCAGGCGATACGCCTGGATAAGGTGGTAGTTGATGCAATCGTCGCAGCGCAGCCCCGCCGACACCACCAGCCCCATCAATTCCTTGTACTTGGCCGGGATGGCGCCTTCCAGGTAGGTGTTATGGTCGAGGTTGTAGTAGCGCTTCACCAGGTAGTTGTCGGCGGCCTCGACGTTCTCATTCAGCCGGCGGCGGGTTTCGATGAACTGGCGCGCGATGGGGCTGCGCGCGGCGGCGTCTTCTTCGCTGTGCAGGTAAGTGGGTTCGGCGCGATTTTCGGGCATGAACCCAAGTTTCAAGTTTCGAGTTTCAAGTTTCAAGCCCAAATGCGGATCCGGAATAAAGCGGGTAGCTTGACAGCACAAGTTGGTGGGCCCCGGCGCCTCGCAGGGACTACATTCTCCTCGCCCCAGAATTTCATCGGCAGCGGGCGCCGCTCGCCCGCTGCGATCGCGCCCTGACTCAGGTCAATTTCTAAGCTAGCCATTGAGCGCGAGTCGGTGGCACGGGTAAACTCTGGCGATGAGATCGCTACTCGTCTCCCGGTCTTCGCCTCTCTGGATACTGGCCGCCATGGCAGCGCTGGCGCTTGGGATGTTGAGCTTGGTTAGGCTTCACCGCATCGAATACGCAACCTGGCTCGCGGCGCCTCCGATCGGCGCCTGCAGAAGGCCTGGCGCTTCGCGCGCGGTGGATGGACCTATGTCCACCTGGAAGGCACGCCCGCCGAGATCGGATTTCAGCACGGATACCTGCTGGCGCCCGAGATCGCCGACGCCTTCCAGGCCGTCAAGCTGCAGGACACGCACAACACCAATCGCGACTGGGAATTTTTCCGCACCACCGCCCGCCAGGTTCTGTGGCCGCATATTGAAGCCGAGTACCGGCAGGAGCTGCAAGGCATTGCCGACGGCCTGAAGGCGCACGGCGTCGCCATGGACATCGACGACGTGGTGGCGCTGAACGCCTTCGAGGAGGTGCCGGATTACTACGTCCCGTGGCTTGACACACAGCAGAAGCGCGCCGGCGCGCCCTCCTTGCACGCACCGGGCAATTGCAGCGCCTTCGTGGCCACCGGAAGCTGGACCAAAGATCATCGTCCGGTCATCGCCCACAATAACTGGACCAGCGTGCTTCACGGGGCGCGCTGGCGGATTGTCTTCGACATCGTGCCCGCCAGGGGCTATCGCATGATCATGGACGGCTTTCCCGGCGTCATCGTCAGCGACGACGACTTCACCATCAACTCCGCCGGGCTTGCCGTGACCGAGACTACCATCTCCCGCTTTCACGGCTTCGATCCCAACGGCAAGCCGGAATTCGTGCGCGCGCGCAAGGCCACGCAGTACGCCAAGTCAATCGACGAGTATGTCGCCATCATGAACGACGGAAACAACGGAGGCTATGCCAACGATTGGCTGCTCGCCGACTTCCATACCGGCGAGGTGGCGCGCTTCGAGCAGGGCCTGCGCCACACCCGCTTGTGGCGCACCAAGGACGGCTACTTCGTGGGCTCCAATTTTCCCAGCGACCCACAGCTCATTCGCGACGAGACCGATTTTGACGTCAACGACAAGTCCAGCTCCATGAACGCGCGCCACGCGCGCTGGGAGCAACTGATGGCCGAGCACAAGGGCAAGATCGACGTCGCCCTGGCGCAAATGTTCGAGAGCGACCACTACGACACTTTCCAGAAGAAGGAAGAGGCCAACGAGCGGACCCTATGCGGGCACGTGGAGACCTCCCCGCGCGGCGTGAAGCAATGGGATTGGGACCCCTATTATCCCGGCGGCACCGTGCAGGCCAAGGTGGCCGACGCCGCTATGGCGAAGAAGATGGCCTTCGTAGCGCGCGCCGGTCATGCCTGTGGCGCCAACTTCAAGGCTGCCGAATTCCTCGCGCGGCATCCCGAGTATGCGTGGCAGAAACCGGTGCTCGGCGACATGATCGCCGGTCCATGGACCGAGTTCAGGGTGGGAGAGAAGAAGTGACTCCGGTTACCAATTAGAATTGCTGATCAAAAGGCCATCCGCAGATGCGAATGTTGTTTGGCACCGACGGAATTCGCGGCGTCGCCGGCGATCCGCCCCTGGACGCCGCCACCATCTTTGCCGTCGGCGCGGCGCTCGGCCGGCATTTGCAGGCGCAGCATGCCCGCGCGCGCGTGGTCATCGGGCAGGACACTCGCGAATCGAGCGCCTGGATCGCCGATTCGATCACCCGCGGCCTGAAATCGGCGGGCGTCGCGGTCCGGGACGCCGGCGTGATCACCACGCCGGCGGTGGCCTTTCTGGCGCGTGGCGGATTTGCCGCCGGGGTGGTCATCTCCGCTTCGCACAATCCATGGACCGATAACGGCATCAAGATTTTCGCTCACGATGGCTACAAGCTCTCCGATGAGCTGGAAGAAAAACTGGAGGGGGATATCTTCGCGCTGCTGCACGGCAACCAGCTTCCCGCCGAGGCTGCGCAACGCGACGACCGGCCCGGTCCGGTCGCAACCCATCCCCGGCTGCTGAAGGAATACGTACAGTGGCTGGCCGGAAACGTGGAAGGCGCTTCGCTCCGCAGCCTGCGTGTGCTGGTCGATTGCGCCAACGGTGCAGCCACGCCGGTAGCGCATGAACTTTTTCGCGCCTGCGGCATCCACGCTGAATCGCTGTGTGATCGTCCCAGCGGGCGCAACATCAACGAAGGTTGCGGCGCCCTGCACCCGAACTACGTCGCGGAACAGATCGCGCAGCGGCCCGGGAGTTTCGACCTGGGGGTCACCTTCGACGGCGACGCCGACCGGGCCCTGTTCTCCGACCGTTCCGGGCATGTGGTCAACGGCGATGGCATCCTGCTGCTGATGGCGCGTGACATGAAGGCGCGCGGCCGCCTCAAGGGCGACATCGTGGTGGCCACCACCATGTCGAACATGGGCTTGGAGGTGGCGCTCCAGAACAGCGGCATCCGCATGCTGCGCGCGCCCGTGGGAGACAAGTACGTCCTCGAGGAGATGAAGAAAACCGGCGCCGCCCTGGGCGGTGAGCAGTCGGGACACATTATTTTTCGCGACTGCGATTCCACCACCGGCGACGGCCTGCTCACCGGGCTGCGCGTCATGGAAGTGATGGCTCGCAGCGGCCGGCCGCTCGACCAGCTGCTTGCCGACTTGAAGGTCTATCCCCAGACCATCAAGAACGTGCGGGTCCGGGAAAAGAAGCCCTTCACCGACCTGCCCGAGGTCGCCGGCGCCATCGATGCCGCGGAACGCGAGCTGCGCGGGAGCGGAAGGGTCGTGGTGCGATATTCCGGCACCGAGACGCTGGCGCGGGTGATGGTCGAGGCCGAATCGGAAGACACCATGCGCCGGATCACCGACGGCATCGCCGGCGCCATTGAACGGGCGCTGGGTGTCTCGCAATGATTGAAATCGGCGCCCACGATCGCGTTTTCGTCCTCACCGGCGCGGGAGTGAGCGCGGAGAGCGGCCTGCCGACGTTTCGCGGCGCCGGCGGCCTGTGGCGCGGCTATCGCGTGGAGGATGTCGCCTCGCCCGTCGCCTGGGCGCGCGACCCGCTCCTGGTCTGGCAGTTTTACTCCATGCGGCGCAGGGCGCACATTGAAAAGCAGCCCAACCCCGGGCACTACGCGCTGGCGAAATTGGAGGCCGCGCTGGGTGATCGCCTTTTCCTGTGCACGCAGAATGTCGACCGTCTGCATGAGGAGGCCGGCTCGCGCCGCGTGGTGCACATGCATGGTCGCCTCTTCCAAAGCCGCTGCGATGGTTGCGCGCGTCCCCCGTTCGACGACGCCAACAGCTACGAACAGCAGGTGCCGCGATGCCACTGCGGTGGACAGATTCGGCCGCACATTTGCTGGTTTGGCGAGACGCCCTACGAAATGGACCTCATCCAGCGGGAACTGCAGCGCTGTTCGCAGTTCCTCGCGGTGGGGACTTCGGGCGTCGTCTATCCGGCGGCGGCCTTCGCGGCCGAAGCGCGCCGCAACCGAAACGCCAAAACCTACTACGTGGGGCCCGAGGAACCGGCCAACCGTGCCATGTTCGACCAGAGTTTCCCGGGCCCCGCCGGCGAACTCCTGCCCCGGTTGTTCCATTTGTCCCATCTCGGTGCGGTTGGCGTTTGACTTGCGTCGGCGCCCGACCTACCCTAAGGGCACGCGGGGTGAGGCTCTCGCTGGTTCGCAGTTCATCACGGCCACCTCACTCTTCGTCCGAGGTGTGGCATGCCCACCCGCATCGTCTCCGCGACTACGTTCCTGGGAATTTTGTTGCTCTCCGCGCCGGTGGCGCTGGCGCAGACTAGCACGACGACAAAACCTCCCGCGCCCAAGCCCAATACCGCCCCGCCCACCACCACCTTCCCCCGCCAGCAGGACCGCAGGCCAATTTTTCTCACGGGCAAGGTGAAACTGGACGACGGCACCGAGCCCAGTGAGAGGATCGCCATCGAGAGAGTCTGCAACGGACGTGTGCGGCGCGAAGCCTATACCGATGCGCACGGGAGCTTTGGCTTTCAGTTGGGCCAAAACTTAATCATGCAGGATGCCAGCGTGGGTTCCACCGACCTGATGCGAGGCATGGGGGTAGCGGGATCGTCCAGCGGCAGCGGTTCGGCTGGACTTATGACGCCAGGCGCCACCGTCGGCATCACTCCCCAGGAGTTGATGGGATGCGAGCTGCGCGCTTCGTTGCCCGGATATTTATCGGAGTCCATCAACTTGGCGGGACATCAGGTGTTCGACTCCCCCGACGTCGGTATCCTCATGCTTCATCGCGTCGGTAAGGTGGAGGGAACGAAGGTCAGCATGACCACTCTTCAGGCGCCGGGAGACGCCAAGAAGGCGTTGCGGCGAGCGCGTCATGCGCTGGAAAAGAAAAAACTTCCGGAGGCGCAGGAGCAGTTGGAAAAGGCGGTATCGCTGTTTCCCAGGTTTGCCGAGGCGCAATTACTGCTGGGCGAGGTCTACTCTGCCCAAGGTCACGCCGACCGCGCGGAACAGTGTTACCGCGCCGCCATCGATGCCGACGCGCATTTTGTCGAGCCCTATCATCAGCTGGCGGTCCTGGCGGGGAGGCGGAGCGATTGGAAAACCATGGCCGACCTCAGCGCCAAGGCCTTGCAACTGGACGCTTACGAATATCCCGCCATCTACCTGGTAAACGCCATCGCCAACTACAACCTGCATAATCTTGATGCCGCCGAGAAGAGCGCTCGCGCGGGTCGCAAGCTGGACTCGCAATACAAGCTGCCGCGCCTCGACTTCCTCCTTGCCAACGTGCTCGTACGGCGCGGTGACAATGCCGGCGCCGCCGCGCAATTGCAGTCATTTCTGAAGTATTCGCCAACCGGAAAAGAAGCCGACGAGGCCCGGGAAATGCTGGATCAGACGCAGAAGATCGCTTCCCGGACGGCGGCCCAGCCGAAATAAGCTCACTCCAGGTCGCGCCAGTTCTTTCCGGTGCCGATTTCCACCAGCAGCGGCACCTTGAGCGGATGGACTTGCTCCATCTGCTCTTTCACCAGTGCACGCAGGGCCTCGGTTTCTTCCTCCGGCGCTTCGAACACCAGTTCATCGTGCACCTGCAGCAGCATGCGCGAGTCTAGCTTGCGTTCGCGCAGCAGCCGGTCGATGCGGATCATCGCGATCTTGATCAGGTCGGCAGCCGTGCCCTGCAGCGGCGTGTTCACCGCCGTGCGCTCGGCGAAGCCGCGCAGGTTGGAGTTCTTGCTTAGGATGTCAGGAATGGGGCGCACCCGCCCGAATAACGTGGTGACCCGCTGCTCGCGCCGCGCCTGCTCCAGCGTCTGGTCGATGAAGCGGCGCACCCCCGAGTATTTCTCGAAGTAGGCATCGATGTAGGCCTTGGCCTCCTTGGTCTCGATGCCCAAGGTTTGCGACAGCCCGAATGGCGACAGCCCGTACACAATGCCGAAATTCACCACCTTGGCGCGGCGCCGATGCTCCGCCTCCACCATCAGCGGCGGCACCCCAAAGACCTGCGAGGCGGTCAGGGTGTGGATGTCGTCGCCGCGGCGGAAGGCCTCCACCAACAGGCGGTCTTCGGAAAAGTGCGCCAGCAGGCGCAACTCGATCTGCGAGTAGTCCGCGGCCAGCAGCACGCAGCCCGGCTCGGCGATGAAGGCCGCGCGCACCTCGCGTCCGAGCTCGGTGCGGATGGGAATGTTCTGCAGGTTCGGGTTCTTCGACGACAGCCGCCCGGTGGCGGCGTTGGTCGGATCGAACGTGGTATGCAGCCGGCGCGTGCACTGGTTTAACAAGAGCGGCAGCGCGTCCACGTAAGTGGACTTCAGCTTCGAGAGCTGCCGGTATTCCAGCACCAGCCGCGGAACTTCGTGCTCCACCGCCAGCTCCTGCAGCACGTCGACCGCGGTCGAAACTGTCTTGCCTTTGCCGTACTTGATCGGCTTGGGCAGGTTGAGCTTGTTGAACAGCACGTCGCCGAGCTGCTTGGGAGAATTGATGTTGAATTCCTGCCCGGCCAGCTCGTGAATGTGGCGCGCCACTGCCTGGCAATCGCGGTCCAGCCGCGTCGACATTTCCGCCAGCACGTCGCAATCGATCTTCACCCCGGCGTCTTCCATGCGCGCCAGCACCGGCACCAGCGGAAGATCGATGTCGTGGTAGAGCTTCAGCAGCCCTGCCTGCTCCACCTTCTCGCGCAGCGCGGAGCTCAGCCGCCCGGTGACGTCGGCAGCTTCCGCCAGCGACCCGCTCAGCTTCAGGTTGAAGTGACGCAACGCGACTTGCGGCAGTTCGTGGTTCGAGTACGTCGGGTCCAGCAGGTAGGAGTACAGCATCGGATCGTGCTCTACCCCCGCCAGCTCAATCGGGTTGCGTGAATCCCCACCCTGTCGCTCCAAACCCGGGAGCGACAGGGGTGTGCCACCCAGGGCATGCATCGCCGCCTTGAAGTCGTGAATGGACTTCGGCAGGCCAGCATCGGCCAGGGCTTTCTTCACGCGATCGGCCATCGGGCTCTCGCCCAGCGTGACGGATACCGCATGACCTGGTTGCGCGGAGATAGCTAGCTTACGAGGCGAAGCGGACTTTTCCACATCGGTGGCGGCAAACAAAGAAGCATTTTCCTCTTCGTCCGCCACGTCGGACTGCTCAGTAGCTGGGGAGTCTTCAGCCGCTTCCCGACTGCGCACAGCCGAGGGCGGCGGTGCCACAAGAGTATCGAGGGCGACGGCCAGCGGAGCGGCTGAATTCACAGACTTGAGGACAGCCTCAATGTCAGCAGCAGAGTTAGCTTCGCGGTAGTCGGTCTGGCCCAGCTCCAGTCCTGATGGCAGGAACTCCTTCAGCAGCGTGGTGAACTCCAACTCGATAAACAGTGCGCGGCAGGCAGCCGCATCGGGCTCGACGGCGCGCATCGGCTCCAGCTCCAGCGTGACCGGAACATTGGCGTCAATCGTGACCAGCTTTTTCGACCACAAAATCTGCTCGCGATAATTCTGCAGCGACTCGCGGTAGGTCTTCTTCTCCACCTCGGCGGCGCGCTCGATGGCGTTCTCCACCGAGGCGAAGCGCTGGATGATGTCCACCGAACCTTTGTCGCCGATACCAGGCGCGCCCGGGATGTTGTCGATGCTGTCGCCGCGCAGCGCCATCACGTCCACCACCCGCTCCGGCGGCACGCCCAGGATCTCCTCCACCTTGGGCGCATCGCAGATCAGGTTGTCCTTGGGCGGATTCAGCACGCAGACCTTGTCGTTCACCAGCTGCAGCATGTCCTTGTCACTGGACACCACGTACACACTGTGCGATTGCTCCGCCGCCTGGCGCGCCAGCGTCCCGATCACGTCGTCGGCCTCGTAGCCCGGCATCTCGAGAATGGGAATGCGATACGCTTCCAGCAGCCTCCGGATGTAGGGAATCTGCTGCGCCAGGTCAGGCGGCATCTCCACGCGCTGCGCCTTGTACCCCTTGTAGTCGTGTTGCTGGAAGGTCTGCGACTTCAGGTCGAACTTGCTGATGGACGACATCTGCGCCGCCTGCTGATCGCGAAACGTGGGCGCGGCCACATCGAATACCGCAGCGCGGTACTCGGGCGCAAAGTCTTTCACCAGCTTGAGCAGCATATTGGTGAACACGTAGGTCGCGCTGGTGGGAATGCCGGTCTTAGTGCTCATCGGCCGCTGCCGCGCCATCGCGTGGTAGGCGCGGAAGATGAACGACATCGCATCGATCAGGAAAATGCGCGGCTTGGCGCTTGTCTGGCGCGCATCTGTGTGGCGCGGGTCTCCGACCTGCGTCTTCGCAGGCGCAGAGGTAGGCTCGGCCACGGCCATCGGGACCTGCTCAGGGCTCTTCGGGGATTTCTTGCGTGGAGGCAACCAGATAGTTTAACAAGAAGCCGGGGGGCGAGGCGTCACTTCCAGTACTTCGGATCCACCTGGGTTTCCTGCGCGTTGATTGCTTCCCAGCGGCCATCCCGCCGGCGAAAGACGTCGGTGAAGCTGGTCTTGCGAATGACCTCGCCCTTCTCGCCGGTGACCACCGTGCGTCCCTCGACAATCCCGATATCGCCATAAATGCGCACGCGCATGTCCTCGAACTTCAGCGGCGGGCGCTTGTTCTCTGGCGACTTGCGCCGGTAATCCAATTCTTCCTGCCGGGTCACGATCTGGCCGTCGGCAAGGATGTGAATGAAGCCCGGCCCGTAGATGCGCTCCAGCGTCGCCGCATTCCTGGCCTCGGCCCACTCCCGCTCCAGCCGCATCAACGCCTGCTTGTCCTGCTCCTGGCTGGGCGCGGCTTGCTGGGTGATGGAAAACGAGGCGCAAAACAACACGAAAGTAGCCAGCGCGGCGCTTCTCATTCGAAACCTATCCTCGATTGGTTGCAGGATTTCCGTACTCGGTCGTGTAGCTCAGCTTGATTTCGCCGCACGTGCCATGTTCCTGCGAATACACTACGCAGGAATCGAACGGTTTCGAATAGACGTGCAGGCTGACGGCGCGCTGCTGGAATTCGCTCGGGTTATACACCTTGTGCACCGGCTCGGCCGGGTCCACCGCGCAGCACTGCGCCGGGTTCATCTCTTCAATGTCGGTGGCCTCGATCTTGCACGTGCCGCCCGCCAGGTCTTCGGCCAGGGTGCGGTAGTTCTGCACCAGCAGGCGACCGATCGGCACTGCCATCCAGCAGTTCTGCTGGTGATGATTGTGGATGGAGCTGCCCTGGCCCACCTCCCAACAGATCGCCACCAGCTCGTAGAGCGCGGTCTTGTCGATCAGGTTGCGCGTGTAGTGCTGGCGGTCCCAGGTCAGGTAAGGCGCCAGCGTGTCCGGTTCAACCGGGTGGGAGTTGAGGAAGCGCCGCAGTTGCGCCACCTCCAGGAACGCTGACTCTGGGAACTTGCGCAGCTCGCGCACGAAATCCTGGATGGAACAGGTTTTCACTACCGGCTGAGTGCTCACTCTCATCCCCTCCACTTATCCCTATTCTGCCATAAGCGTGGGGGCAGCCCAACCAGAGCGGGGGCCGGAAGCCCTAAGCTATAGTTGAATACCCGAGAGGGTAAATTGTGCACCCGGACAAGAAGCTTCTGCTGATCAGCAATTCCACGCAGTACGGCCACACCTACCTCGAGCACGCCGAGCGGGAGCTGCGTGACTTCCTCGGCGCCGTGAAGCGCGTGTTGTTTGTTCCCTATGCGCTGCTCGATCGCGATGGCTACGCGGACACCGCGCGCGCCAAGTTCTCCCAGATGGGCCATCAATTGGAATCGATTCACCGCGCTCCTGACCCGCGCCAGGCCGCGGAAAACGCGGATGCCATCTTCATCGGCGGCGGCAACACCTTTCGCCTGCTGAAAACCTTGTACGAGCATGGCCTCCTGGAAGTCATCCGCGCGCGTGCCGCGGCCGGCATGCCCTACATCGGCTCCAGCGCGGGCTCGGTGGTGAGCTGTCCCACCATCCGCACCACCAACGACATGCCCATCGTCGAGCCGCCCGGGCTCACAGCTCTCGGCCTGGTCCCGTTTCAGCTCAACTGCCACTACATCGACGCCAACCCCAATTCCACTCACATGGGCGAGACTCGCGAAGTGCGCTTGCGCGAGTTCCACGAAGAGAACCAGACGCCGGTCGTCGCCATCCGCGAAGGCTCGATGCTTCGCGTCGAGAAGGGAATCGTGGTGCTGAAGGGGACCACCGGCGCGAAAATCTTTCGCCGCGGCGAAACGCCAGTGGAAATCGCGCCGGGCAGCAGGGTGGACCCGTTCCAGGCCGAAGGAGCAGCGCGTTGAGGTGCTCCGAAGGAAATTGCCACTGATGAACACGGATGCACACAGATCAAGAAATACAGGCAGGTCCTTCTGATCAGTGTTGATGTGTGTGAATCAGCGGCTGATTTGTTTTGTAGCTTTCCAGTAACCCGGCGGCGCGATTGAGCGCGTCGGTCAGGTCCCGCAGTTGCGTCGCCGCGGTTGCGGCATCGTCGCGCTGAATGGCCTCGTTCACGCCCGGAATGGTCGATGCCGAGTAGCCCTTCAAATCCGCGGGCGCGTAGATGGCGTGGCGAAACCACGAACGGCGCGGCAGGCCGTTGGGCAGCAGCAGCGCGCGCTCGGCGCCGAGAAGTCGCTTGTTCGCTTGCTGAACATCGACGAGCGAAAGGGAAGGGGAGCGCGCCACGTCGTTCATCGCCGCGCCCGCTTTGCTGAAGCGGCGGGCGGCTTGCAGCACGGCATCGAACTTGGGAGCACTTTCCCCCAGATGCTCCGTGGCGCTCTTCTGCGCGCCCTCCAGGTAGCTGGCGATTTGCGTGCCGTACGCTTCGTAATCGTAGGGCAGAACGTCGGCTTCGGCCATGCGCAGCACCTCCAGCCCGTACACGCGTGCGATTTCCTGCGTAAACGCAAACTGCGGGTCGCCGAATTTCTTGTACCAGGCGAAATTATCGAACACCGAGTGATACACGCCGTAATTGCCGCTGGAGCGGATGTCAGTGGCGGGCACGCCGGAGTGGTCGAGAAACGAAGTGAAATCGGATCCGCTGCCCAGGGCGCCCACCACCGGTTCGGCCGAAGGCGGTGTCTCCGCTGCGGGATTGCCCTGTTGCGACGAGACTCGCCAGTCCTCGTAGAGCGTGCCGCCCTTGGGGCTGGGAACCACCTTCGCGATGTCGCGCAGGAAGCCGCGCAGGCTGGGCACGGCGGAGGCGCGGAAGTTTGGCCCAGAAGCGCCAGTGTCGAGGTTGAAATAAGCGGCGGCGTTCTCCAGTTCTTTCTCGTGCTGCTCCAGCCACTCGGTGGAGCCGATCAGGCCCTGCTCCTCGGCGTCCCAACTGGAAAAGATGATGGTGCGCTTCGGGCGCCAGCCCGAGCGCAGCAAACGCCCGATCCCGCAGGCCGCTTCCAGCATGGCCGTAGTTCCGCTCACCGGGTCAACAGCGCCATACACCCAGGCATCACGATGCGCGCCCGCGATCACCCACTCGTCCGGCCAGCGCGTGCCGCGCACCCGCCCGATCACGTCCCAGATGGTGCGGTAAGCAAACTCCTGCTTCAGGTGCAGCTTGACCTTTACCGGCCCAGGACCGAGGTGATAGGTGAAAGGCAACGCGCCCTGCCATTCCCGCGGTGACGCGGTCCCTCCCAGCGCCAGCAGGATGGGTGAAGCATCGTGAGATGACAGCGGTGTCACGGGAATTTTCGGAACGTCGGGCGAACTCTGCGGGTTGACGCGCTTGGCGTCCGCGGTCGACGGCCACCCCGGCGTGGTGGGATCGCCAGGATGTTCGAAGCCGAATTCCACCGTGCCGCGCTGCACGCCGGTGGCGGGTCGCCACGGCCCGTTCGGATAGATGTCGCCGCGGAAATATCCGTCGTCCATCGGGTCGGAATAAAACAGCACCCCGGCGGCGCCGTTTTCCTGCGCCAGGTAGGCCTTGACCCCGCGGAAATTTTCGCCGTAGCGGGCCAGCACGATCTTGCCGCGCACGTCCACGCCCATCTCTTTCAGCTTCTGGAAGTCCTCCGGCCGGCCGTAATTGGCATAGACCACCTCGGCCTCTACGTCGCCCGAGGGCGAGTAGCCGCTGAACGGCATCACGACTCGCGGATCGTCCTGGTAGGGATCGCCCTCCACCTGCTCTCGCGTCGGCCCATGCATCACCGGTCCCTCGGGCGTGAACGCGTCGACCGTGATCTCCAGCGGGTAGTTCATCCACACCTTGTATTTCACGATCTCGGTGTCGAAGCCCCATTGCCGGAACTTGCGGGCCACGTACTCGGCGGTCTTGCGGTCTTCCGCGGTGCCGGCCATGTGCGGCGCGGCGGTCAGGATTTTCATGTGCTGCTCGGCCCGGCGTGGGTTGGGCACGGCGAGGAACTGTCGCTCAAGAGCGGATACGACGGGATGTGCCGGCGCGGCCTGCGGCGCTTGCGCGAGCAGCGTCGCCGAGAACCAAAGCACGAGAAGCGACGAATGACGAAGGCGCATATGCTTCGATCGGGAAACCCCGAGTTTAAAGGGAAACGAACGCCGCGCAAAATAGCGAGCAGCGCGATGCAGAGCTTTTAGTGCCGATTAAGACAAATCGGCCACTGATTTACACACATGAACACGGATCAGACAATAAAAAATAATCCGTGTTCATCAGTGGTAATCTGTGGCCGATTCTTTCTTGTCCGCGGCCGATTCTGTTTTAAGAGATGATTCCCAGCCGCTTGCCCACGCGCCCCAGCACCTGCAGCGCCTTGTCCAGCTCATCACGGGTGTGCGTCGCGCTCATGATGGTGCGGATGCGCGCTTTGCCTTCGGGCACGGTAGGGAAGGCGATGCCGGTGGCCATGACGCCTTCCTTGAACAGCTCGCGCGAAAATTCCATCGCCACCCGCCCTTCGCCGGTGATGATCGGCGTGATCGGAGTTTCGCTCTTCGGCGTGTTCCGCCCGCCGATGTCGAAGCCCAGCTTGCCCAGCTCGTTCTTGAAGTAGCGCGTGTTCTCCCACAATTTCTCGATGCGCTCCGGCTCCTGCTCCAGCACCTGGAAGGCGGCGATGCAGGTGGCCGCCACCGACGGCGGATGCGACGTCGAAAACAGGAACGGCCGCCCGCGGTGGTAGAGGAACTCGATCAGGTCGCGCGTGCCGCACACGTAGCCGCCCAGCGCGCCGATGGCCTTCGACAGCGTTCCCACCTGGATGTCCACTCGCCCGTGCACGCCGAAATGATCAATCGTTCCTCGTCCGTTTTTTCCCAGAACGCCGGAAGCGTGTGCGTCGTCCACCATCATGATGGCGCCGTACTTTTCAGCCAGGTCACACAAAGCAGGCAGCGGGGCGATATCACCATCCATGGAAAATACGCCGTCGGTGATCAGCAGCTTGCGTCCCGGATCCTTGGCCACGCTCTTCAACTGCTCCTCCGCGTGCGCCACGTCCTTGTGCCGGAACACCAGGATCTTCGCCCGCGACAGGCGCGCCCCGTCGATGATGGAGGCGTGGTTCAGCTCGTCGGAGACGATGAAGTCTTCCTTGCCCAGCACCGCCGACACCGTTCCGGAATTCGCCGTGAAGCCCGATTGAAACACCACGCTGGCTTCCACGTTCTTGAAGCGGGCAATTTTTTCCTCCAGCTCCATGTGGATCTTCATGGTGCCGGCGATGGTGCGCACCGCCCCCGACCCCACGCCGTACTGGCGCGTCGCTTCCAGCGCCGCCTCGCGCAGCTTGGGGTGCGTGGTCAGGCCGAGGTAGTTATTCGACGCGAGATTGATGACGTGTTTCCCGTCGAAGGTGCACTCCGGCGCTTGCTCGTCTTCCAGCACCCGCAGGCGGAAGTACGTGCCTTTGTCTTTCAGCTCGTTCAGTTGGTCGGAAAGATAGGAGAGCGGGTTGGTGCGGGTGGCAGTTGGCATACGGAGCCCCCAAATAAGGTGCCGCGGAAATTCGCGGATCAGAGGAGTTTATGAAACTGTTCAATGGACAGGCCAGCACTGCGGACGATATCTGCCATTGTGAACGCGTTGACCGGGTTGTGCCGGGGAATGGTTACGATTCGCTCCCCATCCGACATGACAATGTGCTTGCCCTCGCGGACAACGCGAAAGCCGGCTTTTTCCAATGCGCGAACAGCTTTGAGATGCGGAATGCCCGGAATTTTGGGCGTCATTTGTCAGATTGCGACTTCGACCTCGCGCAGTTCGGCCCCGCGGTTCATTTCCTTCACCACTGCCACGTACTCGCAAATCGCGTCGCGAATGTTCGCCAGAGCTTCTTCTTCGTTCGCGCCTTGGGAGTGACAGCCCGGCAGCCCCGGGCACGAGACCGAGTATCCTTCCTCGGATTTTCGCAGCGTAACAACGTACTTCATGAACTTATTCTAATCCCCATTCGTGCGGCTTTGTTGCATGGAAATTCACCGGCTTCCGTTCGGATACAGCAAAATTTTGCTTGCCTCGCCGGTCTTCAGCCGCTCCATGCCCTTGTTGAAGTCCTTCATCGCCAGCTTGTCGGTGATCACCGGGTGCAGGTCGAGCTTGCCCGCCTTGAGCAGCGCCGTCATCTGGTACCAGGTCTGGTACATGCGCCGCCCATTGATTCCCTGGATGGTGATGCCCTTGAAAATTATGTCCTCGGAAAAACTCAGCGCGATCGGCTTGTTGGTCAGCCCCAGCAGTGAAATCCGCCCGCCGCGGCGCACGATGTTGAACGCGGTGCGGATCGCGTCCGGGTGTCCCGCCATCTCGCAGACCACGTCCACGCCCACGCCGCCGGTCAAGTCCATCACAATCTGCCGCACGTCCTGCGTCGCAGGGTCCAGCACGTGGTCGGCCTTCATCTGCTTGGCGATATTGCGCCGGTACTGGTTCACCTCGATGGCGAACACCTGCGTCGCTCCGCAGGCGCGCGCCACCGCGATGGCAAACAGCCCAATCGGCCCGGTGCCGGTGATCGCGACTGTCTTGGCCGCGATGTCGCCCGCCAGCACGGTGTGCACCGCGTTCCCCAGCGGATCGAGGATGGAGGCGTACTCCTGCGGGATCGCAGGATCGAGCTTCCAGATGTTCGACTCCGGGATCACCACGTACTCGGCGAAGGCGCCGTTGCGGTCCACCCCGATGATGGAAACATTCTGGCAGATGTGCGCCTCGCCGGTGCGGCATTGCAGGCACTTGCCGCAAGCGACGTGCATCTCGGCGGAGACGAAGTCGCCTTCCTTGACGCTGGTCACCTCGTCGCCCACCGCCGCTACCGTGCCGCAAAACTCATGTCCCGGAATCAGTGGCGGATGAATGCGGCGCTGCGCCCATGGGTCCCAGTTGTAAATGTGCAGGTCGGTGCCGCAAACGCTGGCCACGCTGACCTTCACCAGGACGTCGGTGCGGCCGAACGCGGGTATCTTCACCTCGCGCACTTCGGCGCCCGGCTTGGCCTCGGGCTTCATTACCGCCTGCATGGTGTCCGGCATGGAATCCTCGGCGCGCAGCAGAGGCGCGCGGAAAGTGTGGGCAAACTGCTGATTTTAGCACGCCGGCTAAATGGGGTTACTGCTTGCCACCGGTGAGATAGGAGGGCTGACGACCTGGAGTTCAATTTCAATACCCCCAATCCAGCCGGCGATCAGGTTGTATACCAGGGCTCCGATAGCACCCATCACAAATCCCATAATTCCGTAGATGAAGGGTGCAGCAATCGCGAAACCTAGGCCAAAGAACATCGGGAACGGCTGATTATTCGGCTGCTGCTTCGACACCGCGGACCCAATGGCCGCGAAGAGTAGAAAAAATGGGACGAAACAAAGTCCCATCGCGGCGTAACACAGACCCGATATCTTGGCGACGGACAGAACACCAAAGGACTTGATTCTTTGCATGCAGTCTCTCCCTTGAATTGCGAGAAGATTGTGCGATGGAATCTGGAGAAATTCAATGCGCACACGGCAAACGCGCGGGTGCCACGAAGCTGAAACTGAAACTCGAAACTGAAATTGTTTTCCTCCTTTGACCTCCCGCTCTCCGGGAGCTAGACTTGCCCTCACCTGGGGGTGAGCCATGGCCTGCCTGCGACGTTTCTGCGTCGTTCTCCTCCTCTGCATCGTGCCCTTTTTCGCGCTCGCCGATGAGAGTCACGAGCACGGTCCGGCCGGCGGCAAGTTGGGGACCGTGAACTTCCCCAACTCCTGCGACAAGAACGTCCAGAAAGATTTCAACCGCGCGGTCGCAATGCTTCACTCCTTCTGGTACGACGAATCGGAAAAAGCATTCACGGCCGTCGCTGCGAAAGACCCCGAATGCGCCATGGCTTATTGGGGCGTAGCCATGAGCCTGCATCATCCTCTGTGGGCGCCGGCGCCACCCGCGGTGCTGGAGAAAGGCCGTGCCGCCATTGCCAAGGCCCGCGCCGCCAAAAAGCAGGATGCGCGTGAGCACGGCTTTATCGAGGCCCTGGCGCGCGTCTACGACGGAGACGACAAGCGCAGCTTCGCCGATCGCAACCAGGCCTGGGCTGCGGCCATGGAAAAGGTGTACCGCGCCAATCCCAACGACCGCGAGACCGAGATCTTCTATTTGCTGGCGCTGCGCTCCACCGCACCCAACGGCGACCACACCTACGCCATCCAGCGCAAAGTGGGGCCGCGCTTGGAGGAGTTGTTCCGCGAGCAGCCGGACCATCCCGGGCTGGCGCACTACATTATCCACACCTACGACTACCCCGGACTGGCCGAGCATGCGCTGGATGCCGCCCGCCGCTATTCCAAGGTCGCGCCGACAGCTCCCCATGCCCTGCACATGCCGTCGCACATCTTCGTTCGGCTTGGACTGTGGCCGGAAGCCATTCACTCCAACCTCGCGGCGGAGGCGGCTGGGCGCGCCAGCGCGGAAAAGACCGG
The DNA here is from genome assembly GCA_963797035.1 of Terriglobia bacterium. GTDB lineage: Bacteria > Acidobacteriota > Terriglobia > Terriglobales > Acidobacteriaceae > JAIQGF01. The sequence goes on along the minus strand of CAWCOC010000007.1, from coordinate 524,284 downwards.
CTCCATCGCGGCTGTCGCCGAGCAGCTCCACGCCATGGACTATCTGACGTATGCCTACTTGCAGCGCGGCGAACAGGCCCAGGCACGCAAAGTCTGGGACGAGCTGAACCGGATTACCACCGCCGATTGGAACATCTTCAGCGCCACTTACGCGGCCTCGGCAATTCCTGCGCGCTGCACCATCGAGACCCGGCACTGGGCGGAGGCGCGCGCCTTGTCGGAACCTCGCGGCAGCGGCGGCACCTACTGGACCGAGGTAGCGCACGGCATCGTCTACTGGGCGCGGGCCGTAGGCGCGGCCCGCAGCGGCCACTTGGACGACGCCAAGTCCGCTCTGGCCAGGCTGGAGTCTATCCACGAGGGCTTGCTGCAGTCCAAGAAGCAGGATGGCGCCGACACTGTCGAGATCATGAGGTTGCAGGCCGCGGGCTGGATCGCCAACGCCGGCGGCGAAAAGGAGGAAGCCCTGCGCTTGCTGCGCGCCTCCGCCGACCTGGAGGACCGCACCGACAAGCATCCAGTTACTCCCGGACCCGTGCTCCCGGCGCGCGAGCAACTCGGCGACTTGCTGGTGGAATTGAAACATCCCTCTGAGGCCCTGGCCGAATACAAGGCCTCACTGCGGACGTCGCCCAACCGCTTCAACAGCCTGTTGGGCGCGGTGCGCGCGGCCGACCAGGCCGGTAACAGCGCTGAGGCCAGGAAACTCTACGCCCAGCTCCGCCAGGTCGCGCCCAATGCTGATCCCGCGCTCCTCGGCGATGCCACCAAGTACACGGCTGATCGAAACTGAAACTCGAAACTCGAAACTGAAACTGTTCTTAGTCCGACTGGATCTGCACCAAATCCGGCGCCTCGTTGGGCGAGGGCGGAATCGGCTGGACTTCCTGGGGTGCGCGGAAGAAATCGAGGTAAGAAACCTGGTGCACGCACGACACCGTGCAGTGCGGCGCGCAGCTTTTCTCCGTGTAGTATTCCCGGCGGACGTCGGCCAGCGTGTACTGCATCAGCGGCTTCGCCGGGTAGCCGCGCTGCTGCGAGCAGTAGTGCACCAAGCCGTCTTCGCAGATATATAGATAGCGCCCGCCCGCCCGGCAACGCCACTGGTTCGGCCGCCCGGCGGCGATGTTGTCCTGGAACTGGTTGATCCGCGAGTAGCTGCCCTTTTCCAGCTGCTTCATCTCGTGATAAATCGCGCGCTCAATCTCGTTCAGCGGCTGCAGCTGTCCATCGCCGTTGTGAATAATGCCGATGGTCGAAGTGAATCCCAGCTGCCGCGCTCGCTGCCCGATCACCAGTGCGTCCTGCGGACGTTGAATGCCCCCGCCCACTACCGAATTGATGTTGACGTGAAATTCGGCGTGTTCCGCCAGCAGTTGCAGCTTCTTGTCCAGCACCTTCAGGCTCTTTTTGGAAACCTCGTCGGGCGTGACATTGTCGATCGAGATTTGCAGGTGCTCGAGCCCCGCCCGGTTCAGCCGCTCGATCCGTTGCGCGGTCAGCAAGTATCCATTGGTGATCAAGCCGGCGATCATGCCGTGCTGCCGGATGTGTCGGATGATGTCGTCCAACTCCGGATGCAGCAACGGCTCCCCGCCGCTGATGGTGATAATCGTCGTTCCCAGCGACGCCAGTTTGGCAATCCGCTGATAGATGATCTCCAGCGCCACCGGCTTGGAGGTCGCGTCGTACTCATTGCAGTATGCGCAGGAGAGGTTGCAGCGCCGCATCGGGATGACATGAGCCAGCACTGGGTGCCGCGTCGACACCAGTGCCTTAGCGATCATCTTCCATTCGCGCGAGCGGCGATGGATCGCGTTGAAACCGCGGCGAAATCGTACTGCGGCAGTCGGCATCGTTCTCAAAAGGATTAGAGCACGCTCGCCGGCCTAAGGTAGCGTACAAACATCGAAGCCGCCGATTGATTCACCGAACGGGGCTTTTGCGGGGCCTAAACGGCGCTGTCACAAGCACTTGTGCGCTCGTCCCCGGCGGCGCCCAACAGCCCGGTTGGGCAGATTTCGGATCGACGTCACAAACGAAAACTACTCCTTGGCGGTGTGCGCCTTTTTCGCCGTCGGCGGCAACATGCCGTTCAGGCGCAGGTACCCGGCTGCCTGGCTATAGTGGTCGGCCCAATCATTGGTCAGCCCGATCAAGGCCGCCGCCTTGTTTGCCTGCCGGCCGCCGAACAGCGTCACCGGCTCGCCGAGCTGCGAATCCTGCACGCCCTTGAGCGCGGCTTCGCAATATTCGAATGAAGTCTTCAGCTGGGTCACCAGCTTGTCTTTCGGATCCTTGTCGCTCGCCTTCTCCGGCGATGCAGCCTGGCTGCCCAGCTTCGCGCACAGGAAGTAGTTCGACCCGATCATGTGCGTCACCAGCTTGCCGAACGTCATCTGCTGCTCGGTCGGCTTGTAGGAATATTTGTCCGCCGGCATTTCTTCAGCGGCGGCGGTCATGTTTTTCGCTTGGCGCGCGATCAGCCCGCGCACCGTGTCACTCACCGGGTTGGAGCTGCTCTTGGATTCCTGCGCCATCACCCCGACCGCGCACAGCGCCAGCGCAATACAGAAAGCTTTCTTCATGGCGTTCCCCACCTTTCGCGCGCCGCTAAGCATAAACCTTGGGCGGTCGTCACCGCCAGTGGCCCCAGAGGTGTTACAGTTTTGACCGCTAACCGAATTGCGGGCTCGGCTTTCACGTGCTAATTGCCAATTGCTAAATCCATGCGAATCGTTGCCAAACTCATCTTCCTCACCGGCTTCCTCTTTGCCCTCACTCCCTGGGCCTCGCCGCCTTTGGCGCTTGCGGTCGGGCTCGTCATCGGACTGACCGTCGGCAATCCCTTGCGCAGCAAGACGCGCGCGCTCACCCAATACCTGCTGCAAGCTTCGGTCGTCGGGCTCGGCTTCGGCATGAACCTGCAGAGCATCCTGCGGGCCGGCCGCTCCGGCTTTGTCTACACCGCCATCGGCATCAGCTTTGCCATGCTCGTGGGACTCACCTTGTCGCGCCTGCTCAAGGTACGCCCCACCGCCGGGTTCCTCATCTCCGCCGGCACGGCCATTTGTGGCGGCAGCGCCATTGCTGCTGTCGGCCCTGTCATTCAGGCCGACGAAGAAGAAATGTCGGTGGCCCTGGGAACGGTCTTCATTTTGAATTCGATTGCCCTGCTCATCTTCCCCGGGATCGGGACTTCGCTCCACCTGACGCAATCCCAGTTCGGGCTGTGGGCGGCACTGGCCATTCACGACACCAGTTCCGTGGTCGGCGCCGGCGCCAAGTACGGCGCCATTGCCCTGGCGGTCGCCACCACCGTCAAGCTGGCGCGCGCCCTCTGGATCGTCCCCATGACCCTGGGCACCGCCGCCGTGAAGCGGCGCATCGACCACCGCCAGGCCTCCGACGATGCCGTTTCCATGCCCACCAAGGTCAAGTGGCCATGGTTCATTCTGTTTTTCGTTTTGGCCTCGGTGGCGAACAGCTTTCTTCCGGCGGGCGCGCCTGCCTTCCACCTGTTGGCGCGGCTGGGCATTGTTGGCCTGACCGCAACTCTGTTCCTGATCGGCAGCGGCGTCTCTCGCGCCACGTTGAAACAGGTGGGCGCTCGCCCGCTCATCCAAGGCGTGCTCCTGTGGGTGATCGTGGCGGTAACCACTGCCGCCGCCATCCGCGCCGGCTGGATCCGCCTGTAATCAGTAGTCAGGAGTCAGGAGTCAGCCTCCCGACTGCTGGCTACTATTCACTACCTCTGATCGCGTGTTCCAAAGCCCCCCTGATTTCCGGATACCGAAACTCGAACCCGCTTTGCAGCGCCGCTTGCGGCACGGCGCGATTGCTCGCCAGCAGCAGCTCGTCTCCCATCTCGCCGAAAGCGGCCCGCACCACAAACGCCGGCACGGGAAAGAGGGTTGGCCGATGCAACACCGCCCCCAGCACGCGCGTGAATTCCGCGTTCGTCACCGGAGTGGGGGCGACTGCATTCACCGGCCCGCTCAGCGACTCCGTGGTCAGCGCGTGTAGAAACAGCGCGATCAGGTCATCCAGCGTGATCCACGACATCCACTGGCGCCCGTCGCCAAGCCGGCCACCCACTCCCATGCGAAATGGCAGCAGCATGCGCGGCAGCGCTCCGCCTTTTCCGCTCAACACCATTCCAATGCGCAGCATGACGGTGCGTATACCCGCGGCCCTGGCCGCTTGTGTCGACTGTTCCCACTGCCGCCCAACCCCCGCCAGGAAGGTTGAGCCGGGTGGGTCGGCCTCGGTCACGATCCGGTCGCCGGTGTCGCCATAGATGCCATTCGCTGAGGCGCTCACCAGGACGAGCGGCCGCGGATTGGCACGCGCGATCGAGGCGGCGATGGTCTGCGTGCCCTGCACCCGGCTGTTCAGGATGCGAGCCTTGCGCTGCGCGTTCCATCGCCCGGCCGCGACGCTCTCCCCCGCCAGGTGCACCACCGCGTCCGCACCGCTGAATTTCGTGCCGTCAATGGCGCCGCCCGGGTCCCACTGGATTTCAGCTGCCCCCTGCCGCGGTGGGCGCCGCACCAGCGCGATGGCATCATGTCCCGCCTCGCGCAACGCGCCTATTAATGCCGTGCCAATGAATCCTGATGCGCCTGTGACCAACACTCTCATGGCAGCTATCCTACGGCATTTTCAGAGGTCATTTCTGATTTGGTACTGATCAGGAACTCTTTCCGCGAGCCATGAATCCGGCACTCGCCCTACACCCAATCAAATTTCAAATTACAAATTTCAAATTACAAATAAAAAACGCCCGGCCTTTTCGACCGGGCGTCCAACATCGGCAACCGCGAAATCCTTACTTGGTTTCTTTCTTGGCGGCGGGCTTGGTTGCCTTGGCCGGCATCTTCGCCATCTCCTTCTTCGGCATCCAGAAGCTGGGGTTCGCCGCCACCACCTTCTCCGAGACGTAACTCATTCGCGGGCTGATGGCCAGGAAATCTCGCGTGAAGTACTGCTGATCTTCGCGCGCGTACTGCGTAAACATCTTCCGGCCCTCGTCCCCGACCGCCTCGTAATAGGCCGAACCCTTGCCGTGCGTCTTGGCCCCGTCATCGAATTCCTTCAGCGATTTCATGGGCTCAAACACGATGAACGTTCCGCCGGGCCCGCCCAATCCGACGCTGTACACCAGCATGTGCTCATCCAGGTTGGCCTTCACGTGCGCCTCGTTCACCGCTTTTCTCAGCGCGGCAAATTGTTCGTAGTGGCCCGGCTTGATGCGCACGGTGTCGACCATCAGGTACTTGTACTCGCCGATGTTGAAGTTCGGTCGATAGCTGAGGTCCTTGTTGTAGAACAGGTAGGTGGATCGCACGCCGCTCAGCAGGTCGCCGTCCGACAGATTGATGCGGTCCATTTCGGTTTGCGCCGCCTGGTTGGCATCGAAGAACTGGTTCGCCTTTTCCACGTCCTCCATCGAGGAGTACGCGCTCAGGAACCACGCCGCGCTCGGCCCGCTCATGCTCGTCGTTCCCAGGTAGTAATACTTGGGGTTCGCTTTCCTGTAGGCAGCCACGAATGACGCTTCGCTCTTAGCGTGCAGGGGGCCCTTCCCCGGCTTCACTTCTTCGCGAAACACCTGGATGATCGGCGGCGGCTCCGAGCTCGCCGAATCCGAGTAGATCTGCTGCGCTGCCGCGGTGGGTACTGTGACTGTGACCGACGCGATCAGCAGCGCCAGCATGGCCAGGGCAAATAATATTTTCCTCATCTTCTAGCCTCCACAATTTTTCAGCGCTTGCGCTGTTATTTCTTTTCCGACTTGGTTTCCTTCGCCGCCGCCTTCGTCTTGCCCGCCGGCGCCTTTGCCATCTCCGGCTTCGGCTTCCAGAACGACGGGTCTGCCTTCACCACGTTCTCCGACACGTGGCTCATCCGCGGACTAAAGCTGAACAACCGGTACTCGACGTTCTGCACGGACTTGCCCACCGCCTCAAAAAACCCGCCTTCCTTGATGGCTTCGCTATACGCTTTGTTCGGGGGCTCGTCCCAGCTGGCCAGCGTTTTCAGCGGAGTGAAGTACAGGAAGGTGTTCACCGGCAAACCGGACGTAACCTCGTAGACCACCTGGTGCGTGTCCACGTTCGCCTTCTCGCGCGCCGCATGCACGATTTTGTGCACCTCGTCCGGGTTCGACCCCAGCTTGTAGCGCACCGTGATGATGTTGAAGTACTTGTACTCGCCCAGCTTGAAGTCGGGCTTGTAGCTCAAATCAGGCCGGTACTTGGCGAAGATGAACCGCGACCTCTCGACGAACTCGGCTTCCTTCGGCGAGTACGTCTCCATGATCTTCTGCATCGCCGGCTTCTCGAACGAGTCGTGCACCTTCTCCATCTGGGCATAGCTGTCGAAGCCGGTCATGAACCAGTCTTCGTCCGGTCCCGTCACCGAGCTGATGGTCAGGTTGTACGGGTAGCCGGCCTTGGTGAACGCCTGCGACCACGCCGCCTCGTGCTTGCGGTGGGCGATCGATTTGCCGGGCTTGGAATCTTCCCGCACGATTTCCAGGATTTTCGGTGGGCCCTGCATTTCCTGCGCCAGGACGAGCGCCGGGCAGGCGAGCAGGGCAAACAAAGCGGTTGCGACCAGCATTTTGCGCATAAAACCTCCAGTGTCCGTGCTTGGTTGATAGCGAATGTAGATTGAGGAGTGCTGCGCTTTCCCGAAGGGCCCCACCCTGAGCTGGTTATGAAAGTGGCGGAAGCCTATCTCGCCCCCCTTTTCGCTGTCAATGGGGAACTCTGGAGGACGCTTCCCGGCAGACCGGGAGTCTTTCCCGCAATGGCTGTCGTGTGCTGGCCACCGCAAAACCGAAGACCGCCAACCGTTAACCGAGAACTGCTTTTAGCTATAATCAAGCATGGCGACCCTCCGCCAGCAGCTCGCGACCAACGTCTTGCGGGTCACTCGTTTCCGTGACCTGATGAAGCAGGTCCGCGCCTACCGTCCCAACGACGACCTCGATCTCATCAAGAAGGCCTACGACTTTTCCCTGCGCTATCACACCGGGCAGACCCGCGCCTCCGGCGAGCCCTACCTGGTGCATCCCCTGGAAGTGGCCTGCGTGCTGGCCGAAATCAAGCTCGACACCGTCGCCATCGCCGCCGGTCTTCTCCACGACCTGGTCGAAGACACCTCGGTCACGATCCAGGAAATCGAGCAGGAATTCGGTGACCAGGTGGCGCACATCGTCGAGGGCGTCACCAAGATCAGCAAGATCGACTTCCACACCAAGGAAGAGCGCCAGGCCGAGAACCTGCGCAAGATGATGCTCGCCATGGTGGACGACATTCGCGTCGTCCTCATCAAGCTCGCCGACCGACTGCACAACATGCGCACCCTGCAGCACCTCCCGGAAGAACGCAAGCTGGCCATCGCCCGTGAGACCCTGGAAATCTACGCCCCCATCGCCCATCGCCTCGGCATGGGCAAGATTCGCGGCGAACTCGAGGACCTCGCCTTCCCCTACGTCGATCCCATCGCCTACGAGCAGGTGCGCGACGCCGTTGAATCGCGGCGCAAGTCGGGCGAAGATTTCCTGGCCAAGATCGAGGGCATCATCCGCGACAAGCTCAAGGAAGCCGGCATTCAGGCGAGGGTTGAAACCCGCATCAAGCGCCTCTACTCCATTTACCTCAAGATCCAGCGCCAGCGCATCACCGTCGACCAGATGTACGACCTGCTCGCCGTCCGCCTGATCACCGGCTCGGTACAGGACTGCTACGCCGTGCTCGGCATGATCCACAACATCTGGCGACCGGTCCCGGGACGCATCAAGGACCATATCGCCATGCCGCGCCCCAACCTCTACCAGTCGCTGCACACCTCGGTGATCGCCGAAAGCGGCACCCCCTTCGAAGTCCAGATCCGCACCGAGGAAATGCACCACATGGCGGAAGAGGGAATCGCCGCCCACTGGAAATACAAGGACGGCCCGGTCTCCGCGCGCGACGAGCAGCGCCTCGCCTGGCTGCGCCAGGTGGTCGAGTGGCAGCGCGATATCAGCGATCCCAGCGAGTTCCTCTCCACCCTCAAGATCGACCTCTATCCCGAGGAGGTCTACACCTTCACCCCCAAGGGCAAGGTCGTCGTGCTGCCGCGCGACGCCACCCCCATCGACTTCGCCTACACCGTGCACACCGAGGTCGGTCACTCCTGCGTCGGTGCCAAGGTCAACGGCCGCATGGTGCCCTTGCGCTACAAGCTCAAGAGCGGCGACATCGTCGAGATCCTCACCCAGACCGGGCACAAGCCCAGCCGCGACTGGCTGGCGCTGGTCAAGTCCAGCCGCTCGCGCCAGAAAATCAAGCACTGGCTCAACGTCCACCAGCGCGAGCGCGCCATCGAAATCGGCCGCAAGTTAATCGAGAAAGAGGCGCGCAAGTACCGCGTCCCACTGAAAGACATCGCCGAGGCGCAGTACCTGAAGGTGGCGGGCGAAGTCGGGCTCGGCCGCCCCGACGACCTGATGGCGGCCATCGGCTACGGCAAGTTTTCCGCGCGCCAGATGCTGGCCCGCCTGGCCCCCTCTACCGCCGCCGAGCCCACGGCCGACGCCCCCCCCGAGCAAAAGCCCGGCGGCCTGCTGCGCCGCGTCTTTGGCGGCGAGAGCGGCGCCATCACCGTCAAGGGCCACGACGACCTGCTGGTCTATCGCGCGCGCTGCTGTAATCCTATTCGCGGCGAGGACATCGTCGGCTACGTCACCCGCGGCAAGGGCGTCGCCGTCCATGCCCGCAGCTGTCCCAACGTTGTCAACCTCATGTACGAATCCGACCGCCGCATCGACGTCGAGTGGGCCCGCATGAAAAAAGAAGACGGCAGCTCCGGCTATCCCGTCAAGCTCACCGTCTTCTGCGACGACCGCAGCGGCATGCTGAAGCAGATGACGGCCCTCATCAGCGACGAGAACCTCAACATCCGCAACATCGAGGCCCGCACCGCCAACAGCCAGGCCACCGTCGATTTCGTCATCGACATCGAGGAACTCAAGCACCTGGAGCGCATCGTCGCCGGCCTGCGCAAAATCCCCGGCGTCCACGACGTCCAGCGGGTGCAGAAAGTCTAGGTGTAGCGCCGAGATGCAGGGGCCGCCGCCGCCGGCTGCCCTCTCTCGTACAGCAAAATTCATTGGTAGGTCACGGCTTCAGGCGGGACCGAGGCGCGAAGCGCCGAAGCCGACGAAAGGTCTATCCATTTGTTTGACTGGTAAACCTGAACCAACAAGCTATTGCTGTTTTTCCAGCGCAGCAGAGACGTTGATCGCGCCCGCCGTCGTTTTTATCTTCCGTTCCCAATTCTTGTACCCCGACTTCTTAATGACAATTGCGTGCTCACCCGAGCTTAGATCCACTGCTGAAGGAGTGCTGCCGACAAAACTGCCGTCTACCTCGATGTCAGCTCCCACGGGGTCCGAACTGATCTGCACCTTTGCTCCCGCAAACTCTGGCATCTTCACCTCCGCCGACTCTGCGGAGTTGCTCTTTGCCTCCGGCTTCGGAGCTACGGCGCGTTTCGGCCAATCAGCCTTAATCGCGTTGCAGGCTTCTTGCACGGAGTTTCCCAAGGAGCGAGTTGACTTGCTGACGATCGAATCGCCGTCGCCGTTGAACACGGCTACCTTGTTGTCCTTGCGCGCCCAGCCTTTCCCACCTTCGTGGTCGAGCACGGCCACGTAATCCGCCTTTTCTTTCTTGTTGTTGATAACCACGTCGGGACAGCGCTCGGTAAACGTCTTAACAATTTCAGCCGTCTGCGGACGTGCGCCGCCTTTCACCCCGCCGCCAAAACCACTATTGGATCCGCCGCCCCCGCCGGAAATTTCCCAGGATTGGCTATCGGTTACGAAAACGCGAGGTTTCTCTTGTGCTGACAGGTTTGCAGCAAAAATGAATGCAAAAGTGAGGATCGTGACGAATCGCATTTCACCTCCATGGGCGAACGCGAATTATCAAACGTTTTAGGAGGAAATCAAAGTTACTGGAGTGATACGAGACTGTGACGAGCTGCGGAAATTCTTTGTCCTCGCCACCACCGTCCACCGTTGCTTGTCATCCTGAGGATGGCGTTCCCCCGACGAAGAATCTAGGTTTCCAGGATTACTCGGCTCGCCGCAGCACCTTCTTTGTCTTCGCCACGATCCCGCCGACCTTTGATCCGATTGTGCGCGCCACTTCGCTCAGGCGGTCCGCCGCCGGTGCGGGTGCTGTCGTCGCCGTGGCCGGGGCCGCAGCCCGCTTGCGCGGCGCCCGCTTCCTGGGACTCTTCACCGCCGCCTTCTTCTTTGTCGTGCCGCCGCTGCTCTTTTTCGCAGGCATTCTCTTCCCCAACAGTCGCCGCGCAGTATACGCCAAAATCCGCCACAGGTTGATGTGGCACACGCGCCCCCGCGTGTGCATCGCTCCCTCAATCCCAAGCGCGGCTGAAATTGCCTAGCGCCTTCTATGCGACCGCCCTCGCACGCTGAGTACCGGGCACGCCACTTCGCATACCACCTTGTAGGCGCTCATCCACGGCAACCGGTCCACGTAGGTCTCCGGCGCCTTCAGCCCGAAGGCCACCAGGTCCGCCCCCAACGAGGCGGCCTTCTCGATCACCTGGTCCGCGACCTCGCCGAACGTCACCAGGCAATCGACCCTCGCTCCCGCCATCTCACGCATGCGCGCCTCCAGTGCGCTCACCACCCGAGCGCGATCGTGCGCGGCATCTGATTCCAGCCGCTCCACCACGTGCAGCATGGTCAAGCGAGCGCCAAACTCCGCCGCCAATCCAGCCGCCAGCGGCAGCGCGGCTGCCGAGTCCGGCGAAAAATCGGTGGGAAACAAAATATGCTTCAGCCGCACCGACTGCGGATCGGAATCCCACGAGTGCGGGCCGACCGTCAACACCGGGCACGGAGCATGACGGAACACTTCTTCCGCCACTGACCCCAGCGCGAACTTGCTCAGCCCGGTGCGGCCATGCGTGCCTACCACCGCCAGGTCGATGTGCTCGCGCCGGATCGTGGCCTTCAGCATCTCGGCCACGCCGCCTACGTCCACCCACGTCCGGTGACGCAGCTCTTCGCAATGGGTCTCGTGCATCACGTCGGCCAGCCGCGCGTCGGCTTCCACCCGCGTGAGTTCCACCGCACGCTCCAGGGCCTGCGACGCCCCCATGTATGCTTCCGGAGGAACAAAGTTGAACATTCCCGGCTGCACCACGTGCACCAGATGAAGCGTGCCGCCGAAGTGATGCGCCGCGGCCACGGCATGCAGCAGCGCCCGGTTCGAACACGGTGAAAAATCGGTTGCGACTAGAACATTGCGGATGGCGAGCGCGACTTGCGGAGCTGTGGCAGCCATATCACACCTCCTGCCTGAAGCCTGAAGCCTAAAGCCCGAAGCCTGAATCCTGACGCCTGACTCCTGAAGCTCCTGTTCTCACCCTACGCTCCCGCCCTTGTCCCCGCAGTGACGCACGGCACACCCGTGCTGCTCATCGTGCTGGTTGACTGTGAAGCCGGCATGAGCGCCATCAGCGGAATTTCAACAGGTACTCTTTCTTTTTTTCTTCCGGCAAGAACGACGCCCGAAACGAGTTCATCGCCAGCTCTCGCAGTTGCTCGTCGCGGAAGCCGAAGGTTTCCTGCGCGACCTGGTATTCTCGGCACAACGAAGTCTCGAACATCGCTGGATCGTCGGTATTCAGCGCGACCATGATTCCCTGGTCGTAATACGTCTTCAGCGGATGCTGCTCCGCCGCCGCGCAGCATCCGGTGCGCAGGTTGCTGCTCAGGCAGATCTCGATCGGAACTTGCATTTGCACCAGCTGCGCCATCAGCTCGCGGTCCTGGTGCGCGCTGAGTCCATGTCCGATGCGCTCCGCCCGCAGCGCCTGCAGCGCATTGCGGATCGACTGCGGTCCCACTGATTCTCCCGCGTGCGCCGTCAGGCGCAATCCGTGGTCGCGGGCGCGCGCGTAGAGATCGCGGAACAGTTCGGGCGCAGCGCGGCCCTCGTCGCCGCCGATTCCGATCCCCACCACATTGCGCTCGCGCAGCTGCTGCGCTTTATTGAAGACCTTCTCCGCCGCCTCCGCTCCGAAATGCCGTACCGCGTCAAAAATCCAGTACAGCGAGACACCGAAGTCGCGCTCGCCGCGCTGCCGCCCGCGCTCCAGCCCCTCGAAGATGGCGTCGAAGTCGCGCTCACGGAACAGGATCACCCCGACCGAAACGTAAACCTCGGCGTGCAGCACGTTTTCCGCCTTGAGCTTCTGCAGCAGCCGGTAGGTGATCAGCTCGTAATCCGCGGGCGTGCGCAGCCAGTGCGTCACCCGCTTGAAAGCGTCCAGGAATGCCAGGAAGTCGTGGTGCTTGTACAGACGTCCGAGCCGCTCGCGATCGATGGGACCGCCGCCGTGCAGCGTGATCAACTCTGCCAGTTCGTCGGGACCGATGGAGCCTTCCAGGTGAAGATGCAGCTCCGCCTTGGGCAGCGCCCGGATGAACGCCGATGGCTCTCGCGCCTCCATCAGCGCTGTGCGAACTCCGAGTGCCGCCGGCTCCACAGGAAGTAGATCAGCAGCCCGATCGCCAGCCAGACGAAGAAGCGGATCCAGGTGATCACCGTGAGTCCGGTCATCAACCCGCCGCAGAGCACCACCGAGATCAGCGGGAACAGCGGCACCAGCGGGACGCGAAAGCCGCGCGGCCGGTCCGGCTGGGTGCGCCGCAGGAAGATCACGCCGAGGGAAACCAGCACGAAGGCGAACAGCGTCCCGATGTTCGACAGGTCCGCGGCATCGCCAATGTCCACCAGTCCCGCCGGAATGCCGACCGCGAATCCCGCGATCCAGGTCGACCAGTGCGGCGTCTTGAACTTCTTGTGCACCGCGGAAAAAATGCTCGGCAGCAGGCCGTCGCGCGACATGGCGAACCAGATCCGCGTTTGGCCGTACTGGAACACCAGCAGCGACGACAGCATGCCGGTGAGCGCGCCGATAATGATCACCGACTGCCAGATGCGGTTGGCGCCGAGTTGCCGCAGCGCGTACGCCACCGGCGCTTCCGCGGCCGCCCCTTCGGTGAACGTGGTGTACTTCATCATTCCCAGCAGCACCAGCGCCACCCCGACATACAGCACGGTGCACACGATCAGCGAAGCGATGATGCCGAACGGAATGTCCTTCTGCGGGTCCTTGGATTCTTCCGCCGCGGTGGAGACCGAATCGAAGCCGATGTAGGTGAAGAAAATGATGGCGCCGCCGGTGATCACGCCCGCGAATCCGGTGGGCGCGAAGGGATGCCAGTTCGCCGGCCGCACCAGCATGCCTCCGACCACCAGGAAGGTGACGATGGCGCCCAGCTTGATGACCACCATGATGTTGTTGGTCTCGGCCGACTCGCGCACCCCGCGCACCAGCAGCACCGTGAGAACGAACACCACCAGGAACGCCGGCAGGTTGAAATACGCCCCGGTCAATTTTCCGGAGGCGTAGACGGCGCTGGACCAATGGTCAGGCAGGATGATGCCGAAGGCGGCAAGCTGCGCCTTCAGGTACCCGCTGAAGCCCACCGCCACCGCGACGTTGCTGACCGCGTATTCCAGGATCAGGTCCCAGCCGATGATCCAGGCAAAAATTTCCCCCAGCGTGGCGTAGGAATAGGTATATGCGCTGCCGGCGATGGGAATCATGGACGCCAGCTCCGCATAACACAGCCCGGCAAAGCTGCAGGCCAAGGCAACCAGCATGAAGGAGATCGCGATCGCCGGTCCCGCCGGCGGGCGACCGTGCATCAGGGCGCCTGCGGTCGAGCCGGTGCGCACGAAGTTGGCGATCAGGTCGAGCACCTGCGCGTGCAGGATGGAAGGCGCCTCGAAGTGCTCGCCGGCCGCCGCTGTTCCCGTCAGCACGAAGATGCCGCTGCCGATGATGGCCCCGATGCCGAGCGCGGTCAGGCTCCAAGGCCCGAGCGTCTTCTTCAGCCGGTGCTCGGGGCGCTCGGAGTCGGAGATCAGCTTGTCGATGGATTTCCGCGCCAGAAGCTGGCTTCGGGAGGTTGCGTTCTTGGTGGTTGCGGTAGTCTCAGCCATAGAGAATCGGGTCATTGCGGAATCGGGTAATCGGGTAATTGAAGGCCGTCCAATTACCCGATTCCGCTGTTCCGCAATTCCGCAGTTGCTAGCGTTTCGCCTGGCCGCGGGCCATCTTTTTCACCTTGCGCTTCTTCGACCCGCGGGCGTAGTCGCGCTTCTTCTTCGGTTTTTCCAGCGAGGCTTTCTTGCGGGCCGCGCGCTTGGTCTTCTTGCGTTCTTCTTTCGATAGTGCCGAGGTGTTTGCCATGAGTTCTCTTTCGTGAAATGAAATCTTGCCCACTGCAGCCTGTCCAGTAGCTGAAGGCTGATCGCTGACAGCTGACAGCTCGCTTCACACGCGCTCCAGTTGCGCGAACTTCTCTACCAGCTTCTTCATTCCGAATCTTGGGAATTGTACCGTAATCTTCGCATCCTCTCCGTCGCCCTCCCGTTTGTACACCGTTCCCTCGCCGTATTTCGGGTGCTTGACACGCTGCCCGGGCCGAAATCCGGTGCGGCCGGTCGCCGCCGGCACCTCGACCTTGGGGCGAGTGAACTTTTTCCCGCGCGAGGCGAAGAACTCGGCGATGTTCTCGATCGAGTTGTATGTCGGCTGCGAAGCTGGGTACGAGGGACGCTTCGCCCGGCCGTAGCTGGGACGCTGGTCTTCGCTTTCGTAGTCGTAATGATCGGAAGTGTAGTCCTCGTCACCCACACGCGAGGGCGCGTGTGCCACATAATCATCTTTGTATTGGCGGATGCGCTCGTCGGTGCTCCAGGACGAAGCTGAAGCTGAGCGACGCGGCGAGCCCAAGTCTTCCAGCAGTTGCGGCGGAATCTCCTCCAGGAAGCGCGAAGGAATGGAAGCCTCCGGCATGTCGGTGCCGTAACGGCGGCGGTAGCGCGCGCGGCTGACGATCAGCTGGTCCATGGCGCGCGTCATGCCCACGTAGCACAGCCGGCGCTCTTCCTCGATGTCATCGGGATTCAGGAAGGTGCGCGAGTGCGGAAACAGACCCTCCTCCAACCCAGCCAGAAACACCACCGGAAACTCCAGCCCCTTGGCGGCGTGCAGCGACATCAGCGTGATCTTGGCGGCGGCGTCGTACTGGTCGGCGTCGCTGACCAGCGCGGAGTGATCGAGAAATTCCTGCAGCGACTCGCCGCGGTCGCGCGAATCCATGGCGGCATTCACCAACTCGCGCAGGTTCTCCACCCGGGCCAGCGATTCCGGAGTGTCTTCTTCCTCCAGCAGCTTGATGTAGCCGGTGCGGTCGATCAGGTATTTCAGCAATTCGGCAGTGGTGGCCGCGCTGGGTTCGGCGGTTGGCTCGTGTGGCACGGGTCTCTGACCGGTGGGCTCCGCTTCATCTTCCGCAAGGTTGGCCCCAAAGTCGAAGGACATATCGTCGCTTTGGCCTGCCTCCGGCGTAGTGCGGTCTTCCGGTTCGCTGTGGCTTTCGTCCACGGAATCGCCCAGCCACCTCCCGTAATTTCCGGCCAGGATGGCGCGCCCGCCCTCGATGATGTCGCGGAAATTCTTCAGCGCGGCGGCGGCGCGCGGCGGCACCAGCACGCCCTCGATGGCATTGCCGATAGCTCCCCATAACGACGTGCCCGTCTCCAGCGCGATCCGCTCCAAGGTGTCCAACGTGGTTCGCCCGATACCGCGCGCCGGCGTGTTGATCACCCGCAGCAGCGCGATGGTGTCGTCGGGATTCTGCACCACCTTGAGGTAGGAGATCATGTCCTTGATCTCGGCGCGCTCGTAAAAGGAAAATCCCCCGACCACGTGGTAGGGAAGCTGGTAACGCCGCATTGCCTCTTCAAACAGTCGCGACTGCGCGTTGGTGCGGTAGAGCACGGCGGCGCGCGCCCGCTCCGTGCCCTCCTCGGCCGATGCCTGCAGATACTTGGAAAAAAGATCGGCGGCGAACAGAGCTTCGTTTTCGCCGTCGGGCGCCTCGTAGTAGCCGATCTTGTTGCCGCCCTGGCGCGAGGTCCACAGGTTCTTGCCCTTGCGCTTCACGTTGTTGGCCACCACGGCGCTGGCGGCGCTGAGGATGTTTTGCGTGGAGCGGTAGTTCTGCTCCAGGCGGATGATCTTGGCGTCGCCGAAATCTTTCTCGAACTCCAGGATGTTGCGGATGTCCGCCCCGCGCCAGGAGTAAATCGACTGGTCCTCGTCGCCGACGGCGCAGACGTTGTGGCGCTCGCCCGCCAGCAGCCGCATCAACTCGTACTGCGGCCGGTTGGTGTCCTGGTACTCGTCGATCAAGATGTAGTGGAATCGGCGGTTCCAGTAGTGGCGCACCGGCTCGGCCACCTTGAGCAGCCGCACCGTCTCCAGCAGCAGGTCGTCGAAATCCATGGCGTTGGCTTTGCGCAGCTCCTGGCGGTAGATCTCGTAGATGTGCGCCACCTGCTCCGATTTCAGGTCGGAGGATTGCAGGAACGTCTCCTGCGGGTCCAGCATGTGGTTCTTAGCCCAGGAAATGCGCGCCAGCACGGATCGCGGCGTCAGCTGCTTGTCGTCCAGTCCGAGGCGGCGGATGGCCGCCTTGACGATGGACTGCTGGTCCGCCTCGTCGTAGATCGTGAATTGCTTCGTTGTAGCCGATGTTGTTGACCTTCAGGGCCTCGATGTCGCGGCGCAGCATGCGCACGCACATGGAGTGGAAGGTCGAAATCCAGGGCTTGGCGAAGGAACGCCCTCCCACCAGGTGCTCGACGCGCTCTGCCATCTCCGCCGCCGCCTTGTTGGTGAAGGTGACCGCCAGGATGGATTCCGGCTGCACGCCCGAGTGCTCGATCAGGTGGGCGATGCGGTAGGTGATGACGCGCGTCTTACCCGAGCCGGCGCCCGGCCAAGATGAGGATCGGCCCATCGGCGGTTTCCACCGCCTCGCGCTGCTGCGGATTGAGTTCGTCGAGGAACGGCACGGTTTCAGTTTCGGGCTTCGGTTTTAGGTCGAAGGTGCGTCATTCCGAGCGTAGCGAGGAATCGGTTGTTTTAGCTACTCGGATCTACGCGCCAGCAACGTTTTTCTCATTCCATTATTGCATCTTGAACGCCACCGTGGACGGCGGCTCAGGCACTCGAAACTGAAACTTGAAACTGAAACTCTGTTAGTGCGGCACCGTGCGCGTCACCGGCGAGCCCGGCGGCTTCGATTCGCGGCGCACACTGGAGCACTCGCGGCAGGGGCAAAACTCGCGCAGGAAATCCCAGGAGTAAATGCCGTGCTCGTGGCCGTCGCTCCAGTTGAAGCGGATGGCGTATTTTCCCACGCCCTCCGCGCTGGTCGCCTTCGGCGGTGGGGTGAACATAGGCAGCGCACCGGGTGCGGGCTTCGGGCGATCGCCGGGTTCCCGATTTTCCTTCACCCGCTGCTCGTTGCATAGGGCGCAGGGACAGGCATCGCGCAGGTACTGGAAGGAGTAGTTGCTACGGTGCTCGTCCATCCACTCGATATCCATGCCGGCGCCGGTGGAGAGGTGCACCTTCACCGACTTAGGTGTAGCCGGTTGCGTGGGCAGAGGAGGCATGAAATTAGTATCGCACACAGATACGGCGGTTGCTGAGTTGTGGAAACCGCGTCAGCTCCTGTAAAATCTATGTTTTGCCCCACTGGGAATGGAAGGATTCTGAGCAGTCATGGCACAAGTCTGTGATATCTGCGGCAAGGGACCGCAGTTCGGCAACAATATCAGCCACGCCCACAACGTCACCAAGCGGCGCTGGAACGTCAACCTGCGCCCTGTGCGGGCCAAAGTGAAGGGCGCAACCAAGAGACTGCGCGTGTGCACCTCCTGCCTGCGGAGTGGGAAAGTCGTAAAGGCTTAGCGGTTAAGGACTCACCACCTGGCCGCTGACTCCCGACTACTGACTCCCGTTCTTACAGCACCGCAATCACGTCAATTTCCACCAGCACATCTTTGGGCAGGCGCGCGGCTTCCACCGTAGAGCGCGCCGGCGGCTGCTTACTGAAGAAGGTCCCATAGACCTCGTTCATGGCGGCGAAATCGTTCATCGATTTCAGAAACACCGTGGTCTTCACCACCTGTTCCAGGTTGCTGCCCGCCTCCCACAGCACGGCGGAGAGATTCTTCAACACGCGTTCGGTCTGGGCGCGGATGTCGCCTTCGATCAGTTGATTGGTCACCGGATCGAGTGCGATCTGCCCGGAACAAAAAACCATGCCACCGGCACGGATCGCCTGCGAATAAGGGCCAATGGCTTTGGGAGCGTTGCTGGTGGCGACAACTTCGCGCATGGGTGATTGCCTCGCTGGTGGGAGAAACGTGGAATTGTAGCAGGTGTTCTGAAGCATGCGCCGGCGGAGCGCCGGGTCCGCAAAGGTTTATGTTTCGATTACCCCGCCTGCCCGTCTCCCGTGATGACCACTTTGGCCCAAGTGCCAATGCTGCAAAGGCTTGCACATAACGGGAGTGCAAACCTTTGTAACCATTTTTGTGCAGAATTGTCTTGGCTCCCCGCTCGTTCTCGGTCCATGATTCTGAGCAGCAGACCCTCCCCCCCGGACATCCCGGGAGAAGCAATGGCATATTCACATTCTCGCCTGCGCAATACGCTGGCATTTGTCCGCGTGGTCACCGGTGTGCTGTTTCTGGTCGGCGGCGGGCTGAAGATATCGTCGTGGGATTTCGCCAGGAACGAGTTTCCGCAGTTTGTCTGGGACGCCATCCGCGGTACGGCCGTCGGGTTTTACGGCGAGTTCCTGACCAGCGTGGCGGTGCAGCACCTGTCCCGGGCCGCCGCCGTGGTGGCGTTCACCGAGTTGACCATCGGGGTCGGCCTGCTTCTCGGCCTGGCGGTGCGGCCGGTCTCGCTGCTCGGGATGTTCTACAGCGTAAACCTGATGCTGGCCACCTGGAACCTGCCGCCCGGCACCGGCCTGAACGCGCGCTACATGGACAACCTGATCAAGCTGATCCTGATGCTCTTTATGTTCCTGGTATTCGCCATCGGGCACGCGGGAGAAAACTGGGGACTGGGATCGCTCTATCATCGCCGACGTCGCGCTCGCTGGGAGCGGCTGGGAGTTGATCTCCGGCAAGAGGCCGACGCGAAGAAAACCGCAGACTTCAGCCGTCGCTATCTGGAGGAAACCGACGCCTACCGCCGCCAAGCGGGGCTGCGGGCCGGTTACGACTGAGTTCCATCCAACCCGTGCAATCCGGGGCCCGAGACGCGGTTCGCTGGGCGGCTGCTATAATCGAACCAGCTGATGAAAGCGTTGCCGGCAGCTTCCGACCGCCATTTCCCGAAAATCCGCTCCACTACCGTGCTCGCCGTTCGCAAGAGCGGCAAGGTCGTTATGGCGGGGGACGGACAGGTCACCCTGGGAGAAGGGGTCATCAAGCATTCCGCCCGCAAGATCCGGCGCCTGTACCAGGACAAGATCCTGGCCGGCTTTGCGGGATCGACCGCCGACGCCTTTTCACTGTTCAGCCGCTTTGAGGCCAAGCTGGAGCAATACCACGGCAACCTGGGGCGCGGCGCGGTGGAATTGGCCAAGGACTGGCGCACCGACAAGGCACTGCGCCATCTGGAGGCGCTGCTGCTGGTGGCCGATCACGTGCAAACATTCTTGATCAGCGGCGCCGGCGACGTGATCGAACCCGATTCCGGCATTGCCGCCATCGGCAGCGGCGGGCCTTATGCCCAGGCGGCGGCCCAGGCGCTGGCGGCGCATACTGAACTTCCGGCGCGCACCATCGCCGAGGAAGCCATGAAGATCGCGGCCCGCATGTGCATTTATACCAACGAGCAGTTCACCTTCGAAGAGCTGTGAGATGGCGGGCTACTCCGCAACGCCGCTGGTGAAGAAGCTCGGAATCAAGGCCGGCGCCCGCGTCCAGTTTCTGAATGCGCCGGCCGCAGTGGACATCTCGGAACTGGTCGCCGAAGCCAAAACGGTGCGCGGCGGCGAAGTGGATTTCGCGCTGTTGTTCGTGACCAACGTGGCGGAGTTGAGAAAACAACTGGCGCCGCTGCTGCAGCGCGTGGCGACGGGCGGCATGGTTTGGATTTCCTGGCCGAAGAAGGCTTCCGGTGTGCCGACCGACCTGACCGAGGACATGGTGCGGCAGCATGGATTGCCGCTCGGCTGGGTGGACGTGAAAGTCTGCGCTATCGATGCGACCTGGTCCGGCTTGAAATTTTACCGTCGCAAGGCGCAAGCCAAAGCAGCAGCCCGAAGTTAAGAGCTGGAAAACCAGAATTATTATGGCTATTTACCTACCCCAAGCTGCCGAAGAAGAAAACGTCGGACTGGATGAGCTGACGCCGCGGGAAATCGTCGGCGAGCTCGACAAGTACGTGGTCGGCCAGCACGCCGCCAAACGCGCCGTGGCCATCGCGCTACGCAACCGCATGCGCCGCCAGAAGCTCACTCCGGAGCTGGCCGAAGAAGTCATTCCCAAGAACATCATCATGATCGGCCCCACCGGCGTGGGCAAAACCGAGATCGCGCGCCGCCTGGCCAAGCTGGCCAATTCCCCTTTCCTCAAGGTCGAAGCCTCGAAGTTTACCGAGGTCGGCTACGTGGGTCGAGATGTCGAGTCCATGATCCGCGACCTGGTCGAAATCGCCATCGACATGGTGCGCGAGGAAAAGCTGGAGGACGTGCAGGACAAGGCGGAGCTCAACGCCGAGGAACGCCTGCTCGATCTGCTGCTGCCTACCAACGTCGGCTTCAGCAGCGCGCCGCGCGGCGATGGCGGCGCCGGCGCCATTGAGGTCCTTCATCCCGGCGACTCCGGCAATCGCACCCGCGAGAAGCTGCGCCAGCAGTTGCGCGAAGGCAAGCTCGACGACCGCATCGTCGAACTCGACGTGCGTGAGAAATCCTTTCCCGCCTTCGAAATCGTCTCCAACCAGGGCGTCGAGGAGATGGACGTCAACATCAAGGACATGCTGCCCAACATCTTCGGCCAGCGCACCAAGAAGCGGAAGATGAAGGTCAACGAGGCCTTCGAGTACCTGGTGCAGGAGGAGGAGCAGCGCCTGATCGACATGGACCAGGTGACGCGCATCGCCGTGGAACGCGTCGAACAGTCCGGCATCATCTTCCTCGATGAGATCGACAAGATCGCGGGCCGCGAGAGCGGCCACGGCCCCGACGTCTCGCGCGAGGGCGTGCAGCGCGACATCCTGCCCATCGTGGAAGGCACCACGGTGAACACGCGTTACGGCATGGTGCGCACCGACCACATTCTGTTTGTCGCCGCCGGCGCGTTTCACGTCTCCAAGCCGAGCGACCTGATTCCCGAACTGCAGGGCCGCTTTCCCATCCGCGTTGAGCTGCAATCGCTGACTATCGAGGACTTCGTCAAGATCCTCACCGAGCCGAAATCCTCGCTGGTGAAGCAGTACACCGCGCTGCTCGAGACCGAGGGCCTGAAACTGGAATTCACCCCCGACTCGCTGTCGGAGGTGGCCAACTTCGCCGCCCGGGTGAACGAGGGCACGGAAAATATCGGGGCGCGGCGCCTGCACACCATCATGGAGCGCGTGCTCGACCAGATCAGCTTCGAGGCGCCCGACATGAAAGAAAAAAATGTCACTGTGGACGCCGACTACGTACGCAAGATGCTGGCCGAAATTGTGAAGGACCAGGACCTGTCGCGCTACATTTTGTAGATCGGGCTAAGCCGTCTTCTTTCGACGTCCGGTCTTCGCCGCTTTGCTGTTCACCATCGCGTGTCGCAGGAGCAGGTTGGCCTTGGTCTGGTATCCGGGTCCGTACGCTTTCAGCCAGGCAATGACGTCGGCGTCCAGGCGCATGGTCACTGGTTTTTTGGGCGGGCGATAGAACTTGCCGATCTCGGCGCCGCTCCAGTCCACCGTCTCGGGCATCTCCGAAACATCAATGCCGGTGTCTTTCCTTGCGGCGATGCCGGCGATCTCGCGCTTCTGCTGCCTTGTGAGTCTCTTCATAGCTTTTTCTCTCGCTGGAAGTCGCGGCGCGGGCGGAAATAATCCTGATAGCTTCCTCCCCGCCGGCACCCTCGAAGCTGGTGTGTACGACCAGCAGAACGGCCGCCCCACCAATTGCGCCCAGGGTCAGAAAACGTTCCTCCTTATCGTAAGCGGGGTCTCGTTTGGTAAGCGCGTACGGATCTTCAAACACCAGCGCGGCGGTTTCGAGGCTCACGCCATGTTTATTCCGGTTTTGCCGGTTCTTGGCTTCGTCCCACTCAAAGCGCATGCTCGCCGCTCAACTCGAACTGTAGTATCTGTACGTACAGTTGTCAATATACTTACGTGAAAACGGAGCGCCAATTTCCAGATCAACCGCTCCCCGAATTTCAAATTTGCAAATTTCAAATTTCCAATTGTCTGCTACCCTGATCAGCTTTCATGAAATGCCAGCCTTATCTCGCGCTTGCGGTCGTATTGTGCCTGGCCGGCTGCGGCACGCCGGGAGCGCCGCGTCCGCCGTCGCTGGAGCTGCCGCGCCCGGCTTCCGACCTGGCGGCCATGCGCCAGGGCGACCAGGTCACGCTCACCTGGACGGTTCCTCGCGAGACTACCGACAAGCAGAACATCCGTCATCCTGGGCCGGTGCGCGTTTGCCGCGCCGTGAACACCCCGGCGATGGTCGAGTGCCCGCAGGCGGCGGAGTTGCCGCCGGCTCCGGCCGCCGCCAGGGGCGCCAAGCCGGAGCAGAGGAACTACGTCGACCGGCTTCCAATGGAGCTGCAGCAGCAGAATCCAACCGGGTTTGCCACCTACGCCCTGCAGTCGCTGAACCCGCGCGGACGCAGCGCCGGGCTGTCCAACCAAGTGGAAGTGCCGCTGGCGCCCACTCTGCCCGCGCCCGAGCAGCCCACCGGCCGCGTGACTCCCGACGCGATCGAGATCTCGGTCGAAGGTCTTCAGACCGTGCCTCGTACCTCCATCGTCACCTTCACGCCGCACCTCTACCGGCGCTCCGCGGGCGCGACGGGCGAAATCGACCTGGGCGGCCCCACCCGCCAGGCCGTGTCGGGACCAAATTATTCCGCCACCTTTCGCGACACCGATTTTGAATGGGAGAAGACCTACCATTACCGGGTGGCTTCGATCACCAACGTCGCCGAGCCCGGCAAGCCGGTCATCGAAGTCGAAGGCGCGTTCTCGCCCGAAATCACGATCGTCGCTCGCGATGTCTTCCCGCCGGCTGCTCCGAACGGACTGCAGGCTGTAGCCAGCGGCGTCGGTCAGCCGCCATTCGTGGATTTGACCTGGGCGCCGAACACCGAAGCTGACCTGGCCGGATACAACGTCTACCGCCACGAAGCCGGCCAGCCGCCGGTGAAAATCAATTCTGAGCTGATCAAGGCGCCGGCCTACCGCGACCGCGCCGTGACCCCGGGCCACAAATACTTTTATGCTGTGACTGCGGTGGATTTGCGGGGGAACGAAGGAGCGCGCTCCGCGGAAGCTTCCGAGCCGCTTCCATGAGAACCTAACTACAAAGGACACGAAGGTCACCAAGGAATTTAATGGATTTCGAAGTTCCACGCATGAGGGACGGAATCAAGCGATGGGTGAATAATCTTTAAATTTTACTTCGTGCCCTTTTTGTCCTTTGTGGTTGAAAATATCGTTTCAGGCTGCCGAACTCGAAACTGAGACTCGAAACTGAAACTTACTATGAAATATTGCCGATTGCTCATCAACAACCAACCGCAATTCGCCCTGGTGGAGACTGAAGGTTCCAGCGGGCGGGAGCTGATCACGCGTGTTTTCAAGTCCGACCCCTGCGCGCGCATCCCCGACGAAGACGCGGCCTCCAGGCGCATTGACCCCATTTCGCTCGGCGACGCCCGACTGCTCACCCCGGTGCTGCCCTCGAAAATCGTCTGCGTGGGGCGCAACTACCGGGCCCATGCCGCCGAGTTGGGCAACGAGGTGCCGACCTCCCCGCTGATCTTCTTCAAGCCGCCTTCCTCCCTCAACGATCCCGGCGCCGAGATCCGCCTGCCCAAGCTCTCGCAAACCGTGCACTACGAAGGCGAGGTGGCAGTGGTGATGGGCAAGAGCTGTTACCGCCTGCAGGAGGGCGAGGACGTGCGCGACTACATCCTCGGCTACACCATCCTGAACGACGTGACCGCGCGCGACCTGCAGAAGAAAGAAAACCAGTGGGCCCGCGCCAAGGGCTTCGACACCTTCACGCCGGTCGGCCCGGTGGTAGTCGATGGCCTCGACGCCTGGGCGGGCATCGAGGTGGAAACCCGCATCAATGGCGAGGTGCGGCAGCACGGCACCACCGCCGATTTCATCTTTCCCCTCGATGTTATAATCCGCCATATTACCGCCGCCATGACCTTGGTTCCCGGCGACGTGGTCGCCACCGGAACCCCCGAAGGAGTGGGCGAACTGCACGCCGGCGATGTAGTGGAAGTCAGCGTGGCCGGTGTAGGCACGCTGCGCAACCCGGTCGTGAGCGAATAAAATTGGCAGAGTTGGCGATGGGGTGATTCGCCGGTTGCGGGGCTCGCCAAATCAGCAAATCACCCCATCGGCAAAGTCTGACGTTGTGCGAGGCCATTCATGAAATTCTTCATCGATACCGCCAACCTGGGAGAAATCCGCGAGGCCAATGCCATGGGCATCCTCGACGGCGTGACCACCAACCCTTCGCTCATTGCCAAGGAGGGCCGCCCGTTCAAGGACACGATCCTGGAAATCTGCGGCATCGTCGACGGGCCGGTAAGCGTGGAAGTGGTGGCGCTGGATGCCAAGGAAATGTTGCGCGAGGCGGAAGAATTCGCCTCCTGGCACCGCAATGTCGTGGTCAAGCTGCCCACCACCAGGGAAGGTTTGAAGGCTTGCAAGACCCTGTCCGGCAAGGGCATTCGCACCAACGTCACCCTGTGCTTCTCGCCCAACCAGGCGCTGATGGTGGCCAAGGCCGGCGCCACTTACGTGAGCCCGTTTGTCGGCCGCCTCGACGA
The DNA here is from genome assembly GCA_963797035.1 of Terriglobia bacterium. GTDB lineage: Bacteria > Acidobacteriota > Terriglobia > Terriglobales > Acidobacteriaceae > JAIQGF01. Next base: position 499,217 of record CAWCOC010000007.1, on the reverse strand, counting down.
CATCAGCCACGTTGGCATGGACCTGGTGAAGCAGATCATCCAGATCTACAACAACTACGGATACCAGACGCAGGTGCTGGCGGCATCGCTGCGCCACCCGCTGCACGTGGTGGAGGCCGCCCTGGCGGGCGCGCACGTGGCCACCATCCCCTTTAAGGTCCTGGACCAGATGATCAAGCATCCGCTCACCGACAAAGGCCTGGACGCGTTCCTCAAAGATTGGGAAAAGGTGAAGGCGATGGCGGAGGCGGAGCTGGCCGCCAAGGGCTGATGGGGTCAGTCGCTCAGTGAGTTATGACTCGGCATCCTTCCGTCAATGACGCAATATGCATCGAGTTACTCAGGGACTGAGCTACTGAGCTACTCAATGGTATGAACGCCCTTCGTATCTACGGCCTGGTAGCGGCTGGGGCCGCCGCGATCGCCGCGGGGACTTGGCAATGGGTCCGCACTCACCGCACGACGCCCGAACAGCGCGAGCGCCTGCGCCGCCTGCGCCTGGCGCAAATCGGACGCATCTGCGACGGCACCGTCCTCGACGTGCAGGAAATCGGGGTCAACGGCCATCCCCCAACCCAGCTCATCATCTACACCTACGACGTTGGCGGCGTCGCCTACGAGGCTTCCCAGGACATTACCCACCTCAGCCAGTTCCTGGAAAACTACTCCTTCAAGCTGGGACTATCGGCCTCCGTGCGCTACGACCCGCACAATCCCGGCAACTCCATTGTCATCTCGGAGAGCTGGTCGGGAATTGGCAAACGCTAGGCGAGGCACACGGGGCAAGGCACCTACATCAAGAATTACGTGGTAGGTCCCGGCGCCTCGCCGGGACCGCCCTCCGCGTCGCAGGGTCATCGGTGTGGCGCGGGCGCCCTCGCCCGCGACTTCGCTGACAGCTATCGCCTCTTCGTCGGCCTCTTGTTCGGATCGTACGTAATCGTCGTCTGGAACAGCGAGTCGGGCATCGCGACGTTGTAGCGCACATTGGTGATAAAGCGCTGGTTGGTGGTGTCGCCGTTGTGGGAGCGCATTAAACTGTGCGGCGTCATGACGCCCTGTTCCAGCCGCCAGTTGTCGAAGATCTCTTCTTCCACGTTTTTCAGGCGGTCGCGGGGATCGCGCCACTCGAACCTCTTCTTGATCGGCAGGTGGGTATGGTTGTCGAGAAATAGCGTGACCGAGTCATCGTTGGCGGTCAGGATAGTGACCGAGTCGGCGGGCTTCTGCTCGGCCACCGCGATCCCGTCGTAAAACAGCGCCACGCCCGGCTGTTTCAGCCACTGGCGCAAAACAATCTCCAGCGAGTGGTGGTAGCGCCGGTTGTAGTCGGCCAGCTGCTCCGGCTCTTGCGCCGCCGTCCCCTTGTAGGTGATCTCGTATCCCTTGTCGCCGAGGTTGACGTAAACCACGTCGCGTTGCTTGGTGAGCTCGATGCGGTCCTTGTCGGGATACTTCCAGAACCGCCAGAACACCGTCCCCAGGCTGCTGGGCTGGCCGTGCGAGTACCCGTAGGAGCGCCCCTGCTGCTCCATGTTCTGCACGTTGAGCCAGGCCTCGCCGCCCAGGGCCTGGATGGCCTCATCGAGCAATTGGAGCGCCTTTCGCGCATTGGCATCCTGCGGAACTTGCGCGGGACTCGCCACAGAAGACTGAGAGGCTTGGGCGTTACTCGAATTGTCGGATTGCGGAGCTTGCGCCGTCGCGCTCACCGCGCACAGCAGCGCGACCATCAGCATTCGGCATAAACTCATAGGACACTGCTATTTTAGTATGTCATCCTGAAGGGCGTACGCCCGAGTCGAAGGACCCCTGCACCGTCAACGCGACCCACACAGCCGACAGGTATTTCATCCTGCAATCCTCGGTCTCAAGCCTGAAGCCCGCAGCCCGCAGCCCGAAGCCCTCCCCTCACCCCACCAGCACCGCGCCGCCGTTGACGTTGAAGATTTCCCCGGTAATAAACCCGGCGTGTTCGGTGCATAGAAACAGAATGGGCGCGGCAATTTCTTCCGGCGTGCCCACCCGGCGCAGGGGGATGGTGGCAAACACTTTTTTCCGTGTGGCCGGATCGTTGAGCGCGGGCGCGGCCATGTCGGTCGCAACCCAGCCGGGGGCAACACAGTTGACTCGAATGCCGTCGGCCGCCAGTTCGGTGGAGAGTCCCTTCACCATGCTGATGACGGCGCCCTTGGTGGCGGCGTAGTCGCAGTGAAACGCCTCGCCGCGCTGCCCGGCGGTGGAGCTGACCAGCACCACGTGCCCGCCGCGCCCCTGCTGCTTCATCTGCGCCACCGCCTGTTTCACCAGGCCGAACACGCTGTCCAGGTTGATGGCGATGGTGTCGTGCCACTGGCGATCGGTCATGCGGTCCACCGCGACGTCTTCCGGCGGCCAGATCCCGTGGTTCGCCACCAGGATGTCCAGCCGCGCCGAAGCGCTCGACCGCCTGCTTCACCAGGCGGTGCGCCGATTTGATGTCGCGCAAGTCGGCTTCCACGGCGGCGCAGCGATCTTTGGGGCAGGTGGCGACCACCGCCTCGGCTGCGCTCCGGTTTTTCTGGTAATTGAACAGCACCTTGGCGCCGGCGGCGACCAACATCTTCACCGTCGCCGCGCCGATGCCGCGCGATCCGCCGGTCACGATCGCAACCCGATTCTGCACCGAAAGCGCAATTCCGTTGGCCATTGACAGATGAACCTAGCAGAATGCCTGGCGGTTCGTCACCTGCGCCCACCGATCACTGCCGCGCGGACACGCTGAGAGCTGATGCTGATAGCTATTTCGACAACGATTCGAAGTCCGGCACCGGCGTGCGCGGCTGCTGGCGGCGGTGCAGCGCCGCCTGGATGAACGCCTGGAAGATGGCGCGCGAGGGCTCGTCGTCGAAGAAGCTGCGCTCCGGGTGCCATTGCACGGCGACCACAAAATGATCGGGCCCGGTGCCTTCCAGGGCCTCGATGGTGCCGTCCTCGGCGCGGGCCACGGCGCGCAGGCCGTCACCCACTATTTCCGCCGCCTGGTGATGGCTGGAGTTCACCACCAGGGAAATTTTCTGCTGCGGGTCGTCGCAGCAAAGTTCGGCTTCGAATTCCTTGGCCGGCGCCACAATTCCCGCCAGCCGCGAGCCGTGCTCGACAGTTACGCTGTGCGCGCGCGGCTGTTCGCGGCCGATGGCATGATTGATCGCGGTCGCCAGGTGTTGCGCCAGCGTTCCCGTCCGCCACACATTCAGCGCCTGCAATCCGTAGCAGATGCCGAGGATGGGCTTGCGCATGTTGAAGGCGTCCTGCAACAGCAGTTCGTCGGCGTTGTCGCGCGCGGGATCCGATGGCGCCGTGTGCGGGTCGCGGGCGGCACTATATTTTTCCGGGTCAATGTCGGCCTTGCTGCCGGGCAGCAGGATGGCGTCGCAGCGCTTGGCCGCTTGCGCGATCTGCTGATTCGACCATTGCAGCGGAATCACCATCGGCTGCCCGCCGGCTTCGCACACCGCCTGCTCGTATTGCACCAGGGCGCGCTGCGCGTACTCGTGCTCGGAGTGCGGGACGGGAATGGCAATGCGCGGTTTCATAGAAACAGTGGTCAGTGGCTAGTTTAAACCCTGGTCACCACTGACCCCTAGCCACTGGCCGCTGCTTTCCGCGGATCCGCCACGTGCGACCGCGCATAGTAGAGGTCCTCCACTGCCTTCTGCACGCGCGCGGCCAGCACATCCATATCGCGCAGGCCGTAGCCGGCAGTGGAGATCGGCTCGCCGATAGCCAACTCCATCGGGCCCGGCCGAATGTGAAAGCAGTTCATCGGCAAAACTTCATAGGTGCCGACAATCGCCATCGGCACCACCTCCACCCCCGCCTTGATCGCGATGTAAAACGCGCCGCTCATGAACGGCTGGATTTGTCCGTTGGGAGACCGGCCGCCTTCGGGAAACACTACCAGCGGCATGCCGGCTTGCAGGCTGCGCACCGCCTTCTTCAGGCTGCGCATCGAGGCCGCCGCGCTGGCCTGGTCCACCGCGATCTGTCCCGAGCGACGCAGGTGCCATCCCATAAACGGGTAGCGGAACAGCTCCTTCTTCGCCATGATGCGGAACTGGAACGGCAGGTATTCGTAGAGCAGCGGGATGTCGAGCGCGGAAATATGATTGACGGCCAGCACGTGCGGCCGCGTGCGGTCCAGCCCCGGCATGCCCGTGATTTTCACCGGGGAAACGATGGTGTGCAGGATCAGCCACGACCATAGCCGCGCGAAGCCGTGCTGCAGGCTGCCCTCGCGGTCGAACACCGATGACAGCAGCGACAAAATGCCGAGCACGATGGTGTACAGGTAAATGAGCGGGTCGAACAGGAAGATGGAGCGCACCCAGCTCAGGGCATTCCTCAAATTGGACGAGGCTCTCATGACAAAGTGGCGTCATGCCGAGCGAAGCGAGGCAGCTGTTGTAGTTGCCAAGGCCGCTCTTGGCGTTCACAGCAGATCCCTCGCTGCGCTCGGGATGACACCGGTGACTAACTCAACGTCGCAGCCTTCTCCCCAATCAGCTTGCGCAGACGTCCCTGGAATTCGCTGAAGGGCACGGTCTCGGTCTTCTCTTGCCCGCGGGTGCGCACGTTCACCGAGTTCGCCTCCGCTTCCTTGTCGCCCACCACCAGCAGGAACGGGACCTTCTGCAGCGCGTGCTCGCGGATCTTGGCGTTCATCTTCTCGTTCCGCACGTCGACTTCGACCCGCACATTCTCCGCCGCCAGGGCATCGCCGACTTTTTTCGCGTACTCCGCGTGACGCTCGCTGATGGGAATCACCACCACCTGCACCGGCGCCAGCCACACCGGGAACGCCCCCGCGTAGTGCTCGATCAGCACGCCGAAGAATCGCTCCACCGAGCCATACAGCGCGCGATGCACCATCAGCGGCTGGTGCCGCTGCCCGTCCTCGCCCACGTACTCCAGTTGGAAGCGCTGCGGCAGGTTGAAGTCGAACTGGATGGTCGAAAGCTGCCACAGCCGCCCGATGGCGTCCACCAGCTTGACATCGATCTTGGGCCCGTAAAACGCGGCTTCGCCCGGAATGATCTTGTACTCGATGTTGCGCCGGTGCAGCGCGGTCTCCAGCGACTGGGTCGCTATGTTCCACTGCTCTTCGCTGCCGGAAAAATTCTTTTTGTCCTTGGGGTCCCAGGTCGAGAGCTCGACCACGAACTTGTCGAAGCCGTACACCCGCAAGGTCTCCAGCGCGAAATCCATGCACCCGACAATCTCGTCTTCAATCTGCTCCGGAGTGCAGAAGATGTGCGCGTCGTCCTGGGTGAAGCCGCGCACGCGCAGCAGACCGTGCATCACCCCCGAGCGTTCATAGCGATACACCGTGCCCAGCTCTCCCAAGCGCACCGGCAGGTCGCGGTAGGAGCGCAGCTGGTCTTTATAGATCAGGATGTGGAACGGGCAATTCATGGGCTTGATGCGGTAATCGGCGTCATCCAGCTCCATGGGAGTGAACATGTTCTGCGCGTAGTAGCCCTCATGCCCGGAGGTCTTCCACAAATCCACCCGCGCCACGTGCGGGGTATAGACCAGCGAGTAACCGCGCCGCAGGTACTCGTTGCGCATCCAGTCTTCCATCTCCTTGCGCATGCGCCCGCCCTTGGGGTGCCAGAAAATCAGCCCCGGCCCGGCGATTTCCTGGATGGAGAACAGGTCCAGCTGCTTGCCCAGCACGCGATGGTCGCGCTTCTTCGCCTCTTCCTGCTGCTTGAGGTATTCGTCCAGCTCCTTCTTGCTGAAAAACGAAGTCCCGTAGATTCGCTGCAGCTGCGGGTTCTTCTCGTCGCCCAACCAGTAGGCCCCGGCGATGTTGAGCAGCTTGAAGGCCTTGATCTTGCCCGTCGCGGGAATGTGCGGGCCGCGGCAGAAGTCCACGAACTTCCCCGTCTTGTAGAGCGAAATGTTTTCCTCGGGCTGGGTGAACTGCTCGATGAAGTGGCACTTCATGAAGTCGCCCTCGCCCTTGAACTTCTCCAACCCCTCGCGCCGCGGCAGCCACTCGCGCGCGTACGGCTCGTTGCGCGCGACGATCTCCTGCATCTTCTTTTCGATCTTCTCCAGGTCCTCCGGGGTGAACGGGGTCGGGCGGTAGAAGTCGTAAAAGAATCCCGTCTCGGTCGCGGGACCATGGCCGAGCTTGGTCTCGGGGAAACAGTTCGAGCACGGCCGCCGCCATCAGGTGCGCCGAGGAATGCCGGTAGACCTGCAGCGCCTCCGGATCGCGTTCGGTCAGGATGCGCAGCTCGGTGTCCTGCTCCAGCGGCTTCGTCAGGTCAATCAGGTTGCCATTGGTTTTTGCCGCCAGCGCGGCCTCCGCCAGCCGCGGCGAGATCGACCGCGCAACGTCCAGCGCGGTGGTGCCGCGGGGCACCTCCTTCACACTTCCGTCCGGAAGCTTGACCTTGATGATTTCGGTGGCCTGTTTTGCTTCAACACTGTCAGCCATGGAGAACTCCGCCAATACCAGTAGAAACTTTGAGTTTAGAGGAAACGACGGCGTGGCGCTAGGAGAGCGCAGATGTTCGGCGGGCGATGATGCTTACGGCCATGCAAAAATATTATAGTCGCAACGGAACATTCATGCGAAGCGCAGGTTTGTCCCTTTAGGGGCTTTCCCGGCGCCCCGTGTGGGCCAAGATTGATCAAGACAATTCGGAGGTGCGTCGATGCGTTGCTACCTGGGCTTTTTGCTGACCGTCGCGCTGGCCGGCGCCTGCTTCGGCTCGGACCTGCCCGACAAGACGCGCCTGGAAGTGCGGCTGAGCGAGACCCTCAGCTCCGATACATCGCACATCGGCCAGTCCTTCACGGCCACTCTCGACCGTGCGGTCTCCATCGGCGGAAAGGTCATCCTTCCCAAGGGCGCGCGCGTCACCGGCGTGGTGCGCTACGCCGAGTCCACTCGCGACTACTCGCGCGCCGGCGAATTGGATTTGGAGGTCACCTCCGTTCAGGCCGGCGGCCAGACCTACGACGTGGTCACCAACCCGGTCATGATGCGCGGCAAAGAAGGGCGCTTGAACCCGAACACGGGCACGCCCGATCCCAACGGCCGGCGTAAACAGGACGCTACCCGGGCCGCCATCGACGCCGCTACCGGGGGCGCTCGCGACACGCACACCATCCCGGGCACCAGCATTTCGGTAGGCCCGGCGACCTCCACCATGCAGGTGGTATTGCCGGTCCGCTCCAAGCTGACCTTCACGGTCGCCGGAACCAAGAAGCCTGCCGAGACCCATTGACATCTCGCACTCGAATCCCGCGAGGTGCCCCCTCGCTGCGTGCGCCGCGTGGCGACATCTTGCCTCGCCGGGTTAGGCGGGACAGGGTGGGATAGATCTTTCTCAGCCGCAGCCCCGCAGGAGTTTGTGTTATAGCTCCGCCGGGTTGCCCACCCTAGCTGGGTTTGCTAGGGCGCTAAAGCTACTTCGCTTCCACGCCCGTGAAGTGATGCAATACCTTCAGCAGCGATGCTTCGTCTTCCACGTTGAAGGCAGTCTTGGAGCGCTCGATCTGGCGCGTCAGGCCGCACAGCACCTTGCCTGGGCCCACCTCGATGAAGGTGGAAACGCCGCGCGCGATCAGCGCCCGCATGCACTCTTCCCAGCGCACCGCGCCGGTCACCTGGCGAAGGAGCGCGTCGCGGGCGCGCTCCGGATCGGAAACCACTTCGGCATCGACGTTGGTGACTACCGGCACCTGCATCGGGTGAAAGGTGAGCGCCTTCAGGTCGGAGGCCAGGCGGTCCTGCGCCGGCTGCATGAGCGCGGAATGAAAGGGCGCGCTCACCGGCAGCATGATGGCGCGCTTGGCGCCGCGCTGCTTGGCCAGCTCCGCCGCCCGCTCTACTGCCTGTTTGCTTCCTGAAATTACGATCTGGTCCGGCGAATTGATGTTGGCGGGCTGGCAACAGACCGAAGTTCCGTTAGTCCCGATCGTTTCCAGCAATTCGTCCAGGTCATTGCCGGCGACTGCATCCAGGCAGGCGTGCTGCAGTTTGTCGACCGGCATTCCAAGCACTGCGGCCATGGCGCCCTTGCCCACCGGCACCGCTTCCTGCATGTAACGTCCGCGATGATGCACGGCCCGCACCGCATCCTGGAATTCCAGCGTCCCGGCGGCGACGTGCGCCGAGTACTCGCCCAGGCTGTGGCCGGCGGTGATGGCCGGCACGACTCCCTTTTCACGCAACACGCGGAATGTGGCCACCGAAACCGTCAGGATGGCGGGCTGGGTTATCTCGGTGAGCCGCAGCTTATCTTCCGGGCCCTCCCAGCACACCTGCGAGAGCTTGAAGCCCAGCGCCGCGTCGGCTTCCTCGAACGTCTGCCGCGCCACCCGGTACAGGTTCGCCAGCTCGCGGCCCATGCCGACGGCCTGCGAGCCCTGGCCGGGGAAGATGAAGGCGACATCGTGGTTGCGGTGAGGGTCCATCGAGTTAGGCTTCGCCGGCGGACTGGCCGTTCGCGGTGGCCAGCCCCCGCGCGATGGCGTCGTTGATATTAGCGTTGGCAAACTCGGCCGCCACGCGAATGGCATTCTTGATGGCGTGCGAATTCGACGATCCGTGGCTGACGATGCACACGCCCTTCAGCCCCAAAAGCGGCGCGCCACCGTATTCGGAGTAGTCCAGCCGCTTCTTGAAATCGTCGAAGGCGCGGCGCGAGAGCAGGAAGCCCACCTGGCGCGTGATGGTGGAGCGCAAGGTTTCTTTCAGGATGTAGCCCACGGTCTCCACCAGTCCCTCGGACACCTTGAGCGCGACGTTGCCGATGAAGCCGTCGCAGACGATCACGTCCACGTTGCCGTTGTACAAATCGCGTCCTTCTACGTTGCCTACGAACTGCAGCGGCAGCTGCTTGAGGAGCTGGTGGGCGGCGCGCGTCAGCTCGTTGCCCTTGGCCTCTTCCTCGCCGATGGAGAGTAGTCCGACGCGGGGATGGTCGGCGCCGAAGATGGCGCGGGCGTAGATGTCGCCCATCACCGCCCACTGCTCCAGGTTGTGCGGCTTGGAATCGACGTTGGCGCCTACGTCGAGCATGATGCTCGCTGTCCCCTGCGCGCTGGGGAATACGGCCGCCAGCGCGGGCCGATCGACCCCCGGCAGCGCGCCTAGCACCATCTTGGCGGTGGCCATGGCGGCGCCGGTGTTGCCGGCGGTGATAAACCCCGAGGCCTTATGGTCGCGCACCAGGCGCAGCCCGACGCGCAGCGAGGAGTCTTTTTTGCTGCGCACCGCCTGCGCCGCCTTCTCGTTCATGCCGATCACCTCGCTGGCATGGACAATTTGGATCTGCTCCAGCGGCGCGGAAGGATGATGGCGCAGCTCGGCGTGGACCTCCTCTTCCGGCCCGACCAGCAGCACGTGGATATCGTGTTGACGCGCGGCCAGGATGGCGCCTTCGACTTCGGGTTTCGGCGCGCGATCCGAGCCCATGGCGTCGACGGCTATGACCGTGGGCATGAGTAGGCTGCGCCAGGCGCCGGGCGTCAGCTCACCGCTGAGCGCTGCGCCCGCTTATTCCTTTTCCTTGATGGCCAGAACTTCGCGGCCTTTATAGTAGCCGCACTTGGGACAGGCACGGTGAGGCAATTTCTTCTCGTGGCAGTTCGGGCACTCGGAGAGCGAGAGCGCCGTCAAATGGTCGTGCGCGCGCCGCGTCGAGGTCCGCGCCTGGGAGTGTCGTCTCTTGGGATTCGCCATAATTGATTCCGATTTAATCTGGTGGTCCTATTCCTTCTCCACCGCTGCCTGCAAATTTCAAATTTGAAATTTTAAAATCTCAAACTGTTGTCACTGCTCCAGCTTTTCCTTCAGGCCCTGCAGCGCCTGCCAGCGCGGGTCCGCAACCGCTTCCGCGCAGTGGCATGCGCCCTGGTTCAGGTTCTGTCCGCAGCTCGGGCACAGGCCCTTGCATTCCTCGCGGCAAACCACTTTCATCGGCAGCGCCAGCAGGATCTGCTCGCGCAGGATGTCTTTGAGCTCGACGCCTTCGCCCACGTAATAGCCGATTTCCGCCTCGGCCTGGGTCACGGAAATTTCTTCCCGCCCGGCATCCACGCCCCGTGGCCGATAGAGCAGCTCGAAGCTCCGCTCCAGCTTACGAGAAACCGGTTCCAGGCAGCGGGCGCATGCGACATCCACCGAGGTCGCCAACTCGCCCTGGACGCGGATGTCCTGGATGACGCCCCGGCCGTGATGCTCCTCGATCAGGGTAGCCCGCCCACTGGTACGCAACGGGCCCGACTGGCGCATCTCGGGGTCGAGATCAATCGTTTCCGGAGGGTATTCCTCCCGAAAATTGATCTCCCTCCGTTCCAGTTCCTGCAGGCTGATAAACATCGCGGTACTGACGTAAGCGCAACCGCTTCAGGCAATTACCCGCTGGCGGCACAGACGGCAGAATTCTCCCTGGGGCAAACATTAAGAATAAAGGGCGGGGGGAGGGGGTGTCAATCTTGGAGGAGCCGGCTATTCCAGCGGCTGGGTGCAGTTGGTGCCGCCGTTGGGATCCTGGGTGATGCGGGAAATCTGGTCCAGGCAGAACCCGCGGCGTCCGGTTTGGCCTGTCAGCAACGGGGTGGCGTTGGCGGTGAATACGCTGATCGGCGTGCCTCCCGCGTTTGCAATGGAGAACTGGTAGCCTGCCTTGGGGCACGGTTGGGTGGTGCAGCCCAGCACCCAGTCAATGATGCCGGCGTGGTTGGAATCAATCGGGCCGCCACCGGAAGGGTAGGCGAGCTTGGTAAGTTCGTCGGCGTAGCCGATGTAAGGATACGTCACCTGGTAGGTGGTCTGGGCATTGGCGATCGCGTGCAGCGAGGAAACCGCCGAAGCCTCGTTGGCTGACATCTTGGAACGCAGAAGGTTGGGGATTGCCATGGCCGCCAAGGCCAGGATAATGGCGATGACAATCAGCAGTTCGATGAGCGAAAAACCTCGCTGGCGGCTCATAGACCCCCTTCGGCGCTTACACTATCAAAGATGTTGCGGAATACAAGCCGAAGAAAGGCCCCAGAGTCAGCGGAGCCAACACTTTAGAGCTAGAACAAAAGAGCCCGCGGCCAGAGCCCAGGCCGGCATGGCAGCTCGAGTCCTGGATTCTGACCGCTGGCTCCTTAGAACCTTACGGTTAGACGCTGCTCTCGGTGCCCGTAGGACGCGTGGCCTCGCTCCGGATGCTGCTCACCGTGCGCTGCACGCGGTCGCGGCCCTGTTCGTAGGTCTCGCGCGCCGAGCTGGCCAGGTCCTGCGCCCGCTCTTGCAGTGTGTTGCGTGTGTCTTCCCCGCTCATGGGCGCAAACAGGACGCCCAGGCCGATTCCCATCCCCAGTCCAAACAAGAACGCTTTCATAATCTTCTCCTTGTTTCCGAATCAGCGTCCGCCGCCTGCACCCCTTACATCCTCGACGTACACACTGATCTTCCACGCTACACAGATGCGAAAGCGCGCGTGAAGTTTGCCGCCGCAGCCCAGATCGCCGCCGTTAAACTAAATCGAGAGTAACGCGCTGATAGACTAGGCGATCATGAAACCAGGACACGCTACCGCTGAAGGCACGGCGCGCTACGCACAACGTTTTCCACAGGCGGCAAGCGCCGGGCACTTCCGCCGTCCCGAGTGGGTGAAGGATGTCGGCGAGCTCACGCTTCCTTCCATCGGCATCGGAACTTATCTCGGCGAGAGCGACGAAGCCGCCGACCGCGCCTATACCGCCGCCATTACCGAGGCGCTTGGTTCGGGCGTCAACCTGGTGGATACCGCCATCAACTATCGCCAGCAGCGGTCGGAGCGGAACATCGGGGCGGCGCTGGGGGAACTGATCTCGGCCGGACAACTCCAGCGCGACGAGGTGCTGGTCTGCAGCAAAGCCGGCTTCCTCACCGTGGACGGCAGCCAGCCTTCCGACCCGCGCGACTACTTTATGAAGGAATACGTCGAGCCCGGCATCCTCGATCCAGATGAGATCGTCGGCGGGATGCACTGTATGGCGCCGCGCTTCCTCGCCGACCAGCTGGAGCGCTCGCGGCGCAACCTTGATCTGGAGACGATTGACGTTTACTACGTTCACAATCCCGAGACGCAGCTCACCGAAATTGCGCCCTCGCAATTCGTCGAACGCCTGACCGCGGCCTTCGCCGCGCTGGAGGATGCGGTGAAGGAGGGCAAGATCCGCTGCTACGGGGTGGCCAGTTGGAACGCCTTCCGGGTAGAGCCAGGAGCGCAAGGCTACATGCCGCTGGAAGCAGTGCTGCATTGCGCTTACAACGCGGGCGGCGAGGACCACCACTTGCGCTTCATTCAACTGCCGTTCAATCTCGCCATGCCGCAAGCCTGGTCGGCCAACAATCACCAGCTCGATGAGAAGGACGAACCGGTGTCGGCGCTGGAGTTCGCCCATCGCGTCGGCATCGCCGCCGTGGGCAGCGGGACCCTTGCCCAGGGACAGCTAACGGGCGAGCTTCCGGAGTACATCGCCCAGCGCCTGGGAATGAAGACCTCGGCGGAAAACGCGATCCAGTTCGCGCGTTCCAGTCCCGGGCTGATTTCCGCGCTGATCGGCATGGGCAGGCCCGAGCACGTCAAGGCGAACCTGGGGCTGATCAATCGTCCCTTAGCCGAACTGGAGCAGTGGCGGTCGCTGTTCCCGCAGGCCCGTCCCGAGCCCGCCTGACCATCGCCTGGGCCACCACTATTTCCCCAACTCCTTCACCCGCGCGCGCTCGGGCAGCACGGCGATGGTCTTGCCGTCCTCATCAAAGATCGCCAGCCGGGCCGCGCTGCCCTGCACCGAGAGCCGCGCCCGGACATGCCCGGTGCTGTCCTTCAGGACGATCTCTTCCGCCTCCACGGTGCGCGCCCGGACCCTTTCCGGATACGGCAAGTCCACGTTCTTGGCGTTCCACATCTGCCCGCCGCTGGCAGGCATCGCCAAGAGCACAGCCGCCAGCACCACCAGCAGAGCGATGGCCGTCAGCCGCCACCGCCGCCTCGCCGCCACCAACTCTTGCACCGATTCCGTCGTCATGCGCTCCTCCTTGGGAAACACTGCTCCGCGGCTAGAACGCGGCCAGCAAGTTTTCTTGCATGGTTTTTTGCGCGCGGCTGACACCTGCGGCTCGCGGCGGCAATGGCCGGGTTGGCATCCGTGGGTCTTCGGCGACCTGGAATCCGTCGTATTGCCCAACGTCGTTTACAATCACCCCCAGCAATTGCAAATTACAAATTGCAAATCCCATGAGACCCACTTGGGCGGAAGTTTCCCTCAGCGCGTTGCGCCATAATTTCCGACTCATCCAGGAGCATGTCGGCGCCGAGGTGACGGTCTGCGCGGTCATCAAGGCGGACGCGTACGGTCACGGCTCGCCCGAGTGCGCGCGCGCCCTGCAGGAAGCCGGCGCCACCTGGTTCGGCGTCACTTCCACCGAAGAGGGCGTGAAAATCCGCGAGGCCGGCGTGACCGGGCGCGTGCTGCTGATGACCGGCTTCTGGCGCGGCGAGCAGGAAGACGTGGTCCGCCACAACCTGACGCCGACGGTCTGGGAGTGGTGGCAGATCGGCGCCCTGGAAGCGGCGCTCGGCAAGTTGAATGCCGCGCCCCGCTCCTTTCCCATCCATGTCAAGGTCGATACCGGCATGGCGCGTCTTGGCGTGCCGGACTACTTCATGGGCCTGTTCCTGAGGCGTATCCAGGCCGCCGAACCCATCGCGCTGGAAGGCGTGTTCAGCCACCTGGCCTCGGCCGAGGTGCTCGACGCCCAGGACGCCAAGCAGCAGGCGCAACGCTTCGAAGAATTTGAGAACTTCATCGGCCGGCACGGCTTCTCCCCGCTCTACTGCCACATCGCCAACAGCGCCGCCGTCGGCGGACGTCCCTCGCTGTGGCGCAACATGGTGCGGCCGGGAATGCTGCTCTACGGCTACGGCTTGCCCCTGATGCGGACGGAGAACGATCCTGAAATTCCGCATCCCCTGGCAGTGCGGCGCGTGCTTTCCTGGAAAACCAAGGTCATCTCGATGAAGGACGTCGGTGCTGGCCAGACGGTCGGGTACAAGGCGGCGTACGTCACCAGCCGTCCGACAAAGCTGGCAGTGCTGCCGGTAGGCTATGCCGATGGATTGTCGCGCCACCTGTCGTCGCGCGGCCGGGTAATCGTGCGCGGGACCTACGCGCCCATGGTCGGGATCATCTCGATGGACATTACCGTGGTCGACGTCACCGATGTGGAAGGCGCCGCGCTCGGCGACGAGGTCACCATCCTAGGCGCCGACGGTGACTGCATGATTGACGCCTGGGAGCACGCCCGCCTGGAAGCCACCATCCCTTATGAAGTGCTGTGCCGCGTCGGCGGGCGGGTGCGAAGGACGTATACGGAATAGGCGCGGCTGCTCGCGGTTGCGAATGCAGACTTCCCATCTTCCAACCGCCCCTTGAAAAGTAGACCGCGACCGCCTTCCTGCGGCCCTCGCCTTTGCGCGGGCGGGCCTGCTTCCCATTTTGGGCTCTGTGACGACGAATCCACCAAATGGAGCATGTTTGTTTGCTTTTCTCCCGCTAAACTCCGAATTCTGGCTTCTCCGGTCCCAGGTTCAGGCGAGAAGGTACTCCGAGGTGCACGATGCATCACTGCGTCCGAGGTGGCTGTGTCGCAACATTATTGTTGCTGCTGTTGGCCCATACGGCGGCGGCGCAGTACCTGTTCAACCGGGCCGACTTCGCAGCTGGTAATGGGGCAACGTCGCTGGTTGTAGCTGACTTCAATGGCGATGGGCGCCGGACCTGGCGACGGTCAATAAGTGGGACCATACGGTATCTGTCTTATTAGCCGACCACCATGGCAGCTTCGCTGCCAAGGTTAACTACGACACGCTGGTTGGAGGCGAACTTCTAGTGGCCGGGGATTTCAATGGAGACGGCAAGCTGGACTTGTTCGTGCCGTCTCTCGCCATGCTCTTCGGAAATGGAGATGGCACGTTTCGGGTGCAAAGAAGCAACGGTGTCTACGCGTTATTTGTAACCACCGGCGACCTCAATGGTGACGGGAAGCTCGACCTGGTAACGATCGATCGGAACACTGACACGATCTCGGTTTGGCTCGGCAACGGCGATGGAAGCTTCGGCAGCGGCGTGGCCTATAGCACGAGCTCCGGACCGGCCTCCATCGCGATGGGAGACTTCAATGGAGATGGGAAACTTGACCTTGCGGTAACCTGCACCGGGCGCGGCAGCCCGACGCCGAATAACGGCACAATTTCCGTATTGCTCGGAAATGGGGATGGAACGTTGCGGCCGGCGATGAATTACCCCGAGGGGTTGCAAGCCGCATCCATCGCGACTGCGGATCTCGACGGCGACGGGTTTCTGGACTTGGTTGTGGGTTCCTACGACTTCCTGCAGCAGCAGTCACACATTTCCATCCTCACCGGTCATGGTGATGGCAGCTTTGGTCCGCCGACGCCTTATGCGCTGTACGCCGGGGTGTCGCACGGCAACTCGGTTTCCATCGGCGACATCAACGGCGACGGATGGCCGGACGTGATCGCATCCATCGGCCCGGGAGTGGCTTCCGTGCTCTTGAACGCCGGCAAAGGCACATTCCAGCCGCATCGTGACTACGGCACTGGAACCTATTGCGGCGCCATCTCGCTGGCTGATTTCAATGGCGACGGCCATATCGACATGGCCTGCATGGAGGGTGGCGTAAACCAGGTTGCGGTGATCCTGGGGGCCGGCGACGGCACCTTCGGAACGCCCATCGCCTACGCCATCTTGCTGCCCAATCCCATCGCGACGGGAGACTTTAATGGCGACGGCCGGCCGGACCTGGCGGTCGGTCCGGCCTCGGTTCTGCTGGGGAACGGTGACGGAACGTTCCAGGCGGACCGTGTCTTTGACTCCGGGCTGTTTCCGGTGGCGTTGACTTCAGCCGATCTCAATAGCGACGGTATGCTGGATTTGGCAGTCGCCGATGCCCTGTCAAATTCGATTGCCGTGTACCTGGGCAACGGCGACGGCTCCTTGCGGCCGCCGGTGCAGTACCCAACGGGTTCGTACCCGAATTCAGTGGCCTTCGCCGACTCCAATGGCGACGGCAAGCTGGACTTGGCGGTCACGAACTTGTTCAGCAACACGTTTTCCGTCTTCCCGGGCAACGGCGATGGAACATTTCAACCACCGCGCTCCTACTCCGCAATCACCGCGCCTGGTTCCGTGGTCGCTGGCGATTTTAACAACGATGGCAAGCTTGACATTGCGATTGCCGGCACGTGCGGCGCCTCGCCCTGCGGGCCAGGCGGGGTCTTAGTGAGATCGGGCAATGGCGATGGGAGTTTTGGTTTGGACACAGCCTATGCAACCGCATCGATGCCCACATCGTTGGTCGCCGGCGACTTCAACGGAGACGGCAAGCTGGACCTGGCGAGCGCCAATCCCGACAGCAAGACGGTATCGATTTTTCTTGGTATCGGTGACGGCACATTTGCGCGCCATGATTCTGCGACGCTGGATCCGGGCTCTCCTTCCTTCCTTTCCCTGGTCGCAACCGATATTGACGGCGATGGGAAACTCGATCTGGCTGTCGCAGGCTCCTTCGGACTCGGCGTCATGCTGGGCAATGGCGACGGTACATTTCGGGCGCCGCTGAGGATTCCGACCAGCAACTCGCCTTTAATGGCCGCGGCCGACTTTGATGGGGATGGCGGAACCGATATAGCCGTCACCGGGAATGTTTCCGGACCGTCTCCTGGGGTTATTTCCATCCTCCTGAACCGGCGGCTGGCAGCCTTGTTTCCCCGCGAAGATTTCTTTCCCGCCCCAGACAGTCGGCGCGGCCGGCACCAGCCAACTGCTGACCTTGAGCAATCCCGGAATTCGAGGACTCGCCCTCTCGAGCATCAGCGCGACAGGTGATTTCTTCGCCAGCAGTGATTGCCCCATGGACCCGGACATACTTGCGCCGGAACATAGTTGCACAATCACGGTCACGTTCTCCCCTACCTTCTCCGGAACTCGCGCCGGGAGCGTCATCATCAAAGACGATACCCCGGCAGGACAGGAGACAATTCCCCTGACCGGAAGCGGAATCGTGGTTCCGCCAGCCTCGACGCTGTTCAGCAGCGCAGCGGTCCCTTTCGCGCCGGATGCCAACGCCGGTACCCCGCTGGAGTTAGGCATGCGGTTTACAACCGAGCGTGACGGCTTCATCAACGGCATGCGTTTTTACAAGGGGACCGGCAACACCGGGACTCACGTCGGCACGTTGTGGTCGAGCTCCGGAGTCCTGCTGGCGCAGGCGACGTTCACCGGCGAAAGCGCGTCCGGATGGCAGCAGGTGTTGTTCCTGGCGCCGGTGGCAATCAAGGCGTACACGACCTACGTGGTCTCGTACCACAGCGCGGGTCATTATAGTTATGACCCTGGTTATTTCCGGGCGGCGATAGACAATCCGCCGCTGCATACGCCAATCACGGCTGGCGTCTACTCGTTTGGTGCCAACAGTGTGTTCCCCACCACCGGCGGTGCGGGACTGAATTTCTGGGTCGACGTGTTGTTCACGGAAGCCAAGCAGGCGACGCTGGTCGCGATTGGTGTATCGCCATTCAATCCGTCCATCCCGGTTGGTTCCACCCAGCAATTCCGCGCAACGGGCATTTACTCGGACGACACGACACGCGACCTCACTGGGCAGGTGAGTTGGACATCGGCGACCCCTGCGGTGGCGACGGTTGACAGCACCGGGCTGGCGACAGGCAAGGCTGTGGGCTCTTCAGTGATCACGGCCAATGTGGCGACGACTCGCAGCTGGTCAACCCTGACGGTGAGGCCCGCGACCCCGCCGCCCACCGGTTATACCCTATTCAGCAGCACAGCGGCTCCAGCCGGGGCGGATGCCAACGCCGGTACCGCCCTGGAACTGGGCCTGCGGTTTACCGCCGATCGCGATGGATATGTTACCGCCGCCCGCTTTTACAAGGGCGAACAGAACCTGGGTACGCATGTCGCAAGCCTGTGGACCAGAACCGGAGCGCTGCTGGCGCAGGCCACGTTCTCCAATGAAAGTCCGTCGGGGTGGCAGCAGGTGACGTTCTCTTCGCCGGTCAGGATCAGTGCCTTTACGGAATACGTGATCTCCTACCACAGCTCGGGACAATTCAGCTACGACGCCGGATATTTCCGGGTACCGGTGGATAAGCCACCGCTGCATGCCCCGGTCGGCAACAACGGTGTCTACTCGTATGGCGCCGCCAGCGTGTTTCCAGCCACCAGCTCGGGAGGACTGAACTTCTGGGTGGACCTGGTATTCCAATAGCCGCCCTGGTTGCGGCGGGCGGGACCGCCTGATAGCTGGATGGCGGCAGCTTTGCTATTCTTTTTCCATCCATGCGCCTGCGCTATCGAAACTGGATGCACAACTGGGAGACCCGCCTCACCACCCGCGATACCAATCGCGTGGTGCGTCCCTTCGAATGGGGCGTGGAATGGACCCGGGGGTGGCCGGGCGTCAATGGGCATACCCCGCAGCACCAGACGCTGGAGAGTTTTTTCCACCAGCTCAACCGCGACATCGTCGCTCACAGCGACCAGTTTTTCTCCTACCAGATACCGACCGACTTCCGCATCGAAAAGCACCCCGTAAAGCTGCACGCGGCCGGGGGCAGCAACGGCGACGATGTGGAGCGCGGCGAGGGCGAATTCCTGCGCTTCACCTCGGCGGTCACGACGCCGTATGCGGAGAACAACACGGTCAACGCGCGCTGGTTTCCGGCCCGCGGGCGCCGGGCCATGATCGTGCTGCCGCAGTGGAACGCCGACGCGCTCGGCCACAACGCGCTGTGCCGCATGATGAACTTCTGCGGCATCGCCGGCCTGCGGCTCAGCATGCCGTACCACGACGTGCGCCGCCCCGCCGAACTGGAGCGCGCCGATTACGCCGTCTCCGCCAACATCGGGCGCACCATCGGCGCCGCGCGCCAGGCCATTCTCGACGTTCGCTGCTGCCTCGACTGGCTGGAGTCGCAGGGTTACAGCGAGTTGGGCATTCTGGGCACCAGCCTCGGGTCCTGCTATGCGTTCATCGCCAGCGCTCACGATCCGCGGCTTCGGGTGAACGCCTTCAACCACGCCTCCACCTATTTTGCCGACGTGGTGTGGACCGGCCAATCCACCCGCCACGTCCGCGCCGGGGTGGAGCAGGAGATCACGCTGGAGAGCCTGCGCAATTGCTGGCTGGCCATCAGCCCGATGTCGTACTTCGACCAGTTCAGCCGCTTTCCCAAAAAGTCGCTGATCGTCTACGCCACCTATGACCTGACGTTTCTGCCCGAGTTCTCGCGGCAGATTGTCGAGGAGTTTCGCCGCCGCCGGCTCGACCATCGCGTCGCCGTGCTCCCCTGCGGCCACTACACCACCGGCGAGACGCCTTACAAGTTTCTCGACGCCTGGCATCTGGTTCGCTTCATCAATAGCGCTCTCTGATCAAGTCATACGTAGGGGCAGCCGCCCTCGGCTGCCCTACCACGGAATATCGTTTCACGATGTAGTCCGACAGGGTTAGGGCAAGATTCTTGCTGCAGCAGAGTTGGATTTTCCGTAGCCTTGAGGAGCACGAATTAGGTCAGGGAGACGGCTGGTCCCAAGGGCTGCTTCCCGGGCACCTCCCCCCAAGAACGATAAAGGGCGCGCCGCAAAGCGCGCCCTCGTTCGTTTTTGGCAGGATTGTTCGCTCAGAATTTCGGCGCGCGGCTCAGACGCCGCGCCAACGCATTGTGGGGCAGATCCTTCGCTCCGCCCAGGATGACGGCGCGCGGCTCAGACGCCGCGCAAGCGCCGTCACTTGTTCTTCCACACCGGTTTGCGTTTCTCCACCACCGCACGCAAGCCTTCGGCGACATCTTCCAGGGCATAGAGCTGGTTCAGGTAAATGTCCTGCGACGCCTTCATGGCGGCATCCAGCGGCTTGCCGATGGAGGTGCCGATCACGCGCTTGGTCATTTCCAGCACCGGGCCGCTGAACTCGCCGATGCGGGTCAGGACCTCGTGGACGGTTTTGGAAAGGTCAGCCTCGCTTACCACCTTGTTGACGAATCCGAAGGCCAGGGCCTCTTCGGCAGTCAGCGGGTTGCCGGTGAGGATCAGCTCGTAGGTTTTCTTCGGCCCGATGACGGCGGGCAGCATGATGGCGGCAAAGGGCGGGAACACTCCCATCTTCACCTCGGGCTGGGCGAAGCGGGCGTTGGTGGTGGCGATCACCAGGTCGCCAAAGGCAACCAGTTCGGAGCCGGCGCCGATGGCCGGCCCGTTCACCACCACGATCAGCGGCTTGGAAATTTCCCCGATCGCCTGGAAGACGCGGTTGAAGGCCTCCAGGGTCTGGAAAACCCGCTCCGGCCGCGAGTCTTCCACCGAGATGCCGGCCGAAAAGGTCTTCTGCGACGACTCCATGACGATACATTTGATGTCGTTGCGCCCGTTCAGGCTCTCGATGGCCTCCGCCAGCTCCACCATCATGGGAACGGTCAGCACGTTGTAAGGCGGATAGTTCAGGGTGATGCGCGCCGCGAAGCTGCGGGTATCAAACTTGATGTACTTGAATGCTTGCCCGGCCGTGATGGTGGCCATGGTCCCTCCCCATGTCTGTGAGCCGCGATTATGTCGCGGACCGCGCCGATTGACAATTGCCGGATCATATCCGGCGGTACAATGGCCTGCATGAAAATCGCACTCGGCGCTGACCACGCGGGCTTCCCGCTCAAAGAGAAAATCAAGCAGTGGCTTACCGAGCAGGGCCTGCAGGTGGACGATCAGGGCACCCTCACCGCCGATTCCGTGGACTACCCGGACTACGCCCGCAAGGTCGGCGAAATCGTGGCCGCGAAGAAGGCGGATCGCGGAGTGCTGGTGTGCGGCAGCGGGATCGGCATGTCGATCGCCGCGAATAAGGTGCCGGGGGTGCGCGCCGCCAATGCGCATACCGTGTACGAGGCGCAAATGAGCCGCGAGCACAACGACGCCAACGTGCTCACCCTGGGGGCGCGCGTGCTGACCGACGAAGAGGCGCACAGCATCCTGGATCGCTGGCTGAGCACGAAGTTCGCCGGCGGGCGGCACCAGAAGCGGGTGGACAAGATCTCGCAGATCGAAAAAGACACGGTGCCGACTGCCTAAGTCCTAAGTACCGGAGGACCCACCGCGTCTGCTTGGAGACCGCATCTGACCGGAGTATCCTTCCGGGTTGCTATGGCTGAGAGCTGACAGCTGATAGCTGAGAGCTTCTTATGAACAACCGCATGTCCCGCCCTCTTTATGAAGTCGATCCCGAAGTTGCCACCGCAATTTACAACGAAGAGCGCCGCCAGCACGAAGGCCTGGAGCTGATTGCCAGCGAGAACTTCGTCAGCGAAGCCGTGCTCGAAGCCATGGGCTCGGTCTTCACCAACAAGTACGCCGAGGGCTATCCCGGCAAGCGCTACTACGGCGGGTGCGAGTTTACCGACGTGGTGGAGACGCTGGCGCGGGAGCGCGCCAAGCAGTTGTTCGGCGCCGAGCATGCCAACGTGCAGCCCCATTCCGGCTCGTCGGCGAACATGGAGGCCTACGCCGCGGTCATCCAGCCGGGCGACGTAGTCTTCGGGCTGAACCTGGCGCACGGCGGCCACCTGACGCACGGCCATCACCTGAATTTTTCCGGCAAGACCTACAAAATCGTGCCCTACGGCGTCACCAAGGAAACCGAGACCATCGACTACGACGACCTGGAGAAGATGGCGGAGCGCGAGCGGCCGAAGCTGATCATCGGCGGCGGCTCGGCCTACCCGCGGATCATCGACTTTGCGCGCATGCGCCAGATCGCGGACAAAGTAGGGGCGATTTACCTGGTCGACATGGCGCATTTCGCCGGGCTGGTGGCGGGCGGGGTGCATCCCTCGCCGGTGCCGCACGCCCAGATCGTCACCTCGACCACGCACAAGACGCTGCGCGGACCGCGCGCCGGCATGATCCTGTCGAACAAATTGGTTGGCCCACCCTTGTCGCGACTGCTGTTGGAGCGGGGTGGCCCACCTTCCCGCCCGGGTTTGGCGGAGGGTGGGAAACAGGAAGATAAGCCCTTCGATCTCGCCGCCGCCATCGACAAGACGGTATTCCCCGGCGACCAGGGCGGGCCGCTGGTGCACATGATGGCGGCCAAGGCCGTGTGCTTCCATGAAGCCATGCAGCCCGAGTTCAAGGACTATGCCCGGCAGATCGTGGCCAACGCCAAGGTGCTGGCCCAGGCGCTGATCGATGAAGGCTTCCGCATCATCTCCGGCGGCACCGACACGCACCTGATGCTGGTCGACGTGTTCAGCAAAGGCATGCTGGGCAGCGAAGCGGAGAAGGCGCTGGGCGAAGCCGGCATCACCGTCAACAAGAACGCCATTCCATTTGACACCAATCCACCGATGAAGCCCAGCGGCATCCGCATCGGCACCCCGGCGCTGACCACGCGCGGCATGAAGGAAACCGAGATGCGCCAGATTGGCCGCTGGATTGCCGCCGCGCTCAACAATCGCACCGACGCCCAGGCGCTGGCCAAGATCAAGCGCGACGTGCTGACAATGTGCGAGGCGTTTCCGCTCTATCCGGAGCGGCGAGCGCGGGCGCGCGACACAGTCCACGCGGGGTAGCAGCTGTTTTCGGAAGGGCACGCCTTCACCCCTGCAGATGCATTTCGAAACGAGTCAGTGCATACCCCGACACGTCAGTGCTGAGATTTCTTTACGAACAGCAGATTGGGAGTTAAATTCGCGTGTTATAAACAGCACACAACGACTTCAACTCCCAACTGACGATGCAACGAACTGCCGTCACACTTGCGCATGCAGGAGAGCCAAGCATTTCCGCAGAGTGCCGGAACGGGAGCGAACGCGGAGAGCCGATCCTGAGGTGGGCCGGCGGCAAGCGTCAGATACTAGCCGAACTGCAAAGCTATGTGCCGCGTAACCTGGACAAATGCACCTATCATGAACCATTCCTAGGCGCGGCGTCGCTGTTTTTTCACCTCGCACCTTGTAACGCAGTTCTATCAGATGCGAACCGACACTTGATTCAAACCTACCGATGGGTGCGAGACAGCTGGGAGCTAGTAGCAGATTATCTGCGGCGACACGCGCGCCGCACAAATGAAACGTACTATTATCTAGTCCGCGATCAGTATAATCGGTCCGGGTTCTCCGCCGCCCAGGCCGCAAGATTCATTTATCTCAACAAGACATGCTTCAACGGGATATTCCGTGTCAACCGCTCTGGACAGTTCAACGTACCGTATGGGTGGAAGGAACCACCTGCAATTCCAACTGCGGATCAGCTTCAGCGCGTTAGTGAGCATCTGAAGCGGGCTACCCTTCGTTCTGGAAGCTACGAACGATGTGCGGCACGTGTGTCTAAGGGTGATTTCGTCTACTTAGATCCCCCCTACCCACCGCTCAACGGAACAGCGTATTTCACGCACTACACAAAGGAATGTTTTTCAGATGAAGACCAGAAGCGACTAGCCAAGCTTTTTGAAACACTGTCGGAAATGGACTGCCAGGTTATGATGACGAACGCCGACACCCCAAAGATCCGCAGTTTGTACAGGAGCTATAATCTCGTATCTTTGAGTGTTACACGATTTGTCACATGTAAAGCAACAAGACACACGGTCAAGGAGCTCGTTATCACAAACTACTAGAGGATGCGACTGTGGCACGACCAATCAATCTATTCACCGCTGTTCGAGGCTGTTCCCGAGACAACTGGGGCAGCGCAGGAAAGTGGCTGGCTTACACGGTGGGCGCCGGGTTCCTTCCGTTAATTATAGGAGTGCTCGTCGTATATGTTCTTTCAACTCACCCCGTCAATTGGGCAGATTTCTTGATCCACGGCGAGTTCGCAATTTATAGCGCAACGCTCATTGCTGGGTCTGCCCGCTTGATCTCCAGAGAGTATGAATCAGCTCCCTTCGTGCACCGCGAAATGTTCATTCTAACGGCTATACTCACTCTGGCAGTATCCGTAACTGTATATGTTCTGATTAAGGCCGCGGCGTTTTTCAGTCAACAATCGGTTGTGAATCAAGGCTTCGTCGAACGGTTTTCACTCCCGTTACTTATCTTCAGCATTGTGTTCGCATTCCTTGTTTTTCTTTTAGACCACCAACGGTTTCACCCTAATGTCCGCGGTATAGCAAAGCAGAAAGAGCGAGATCTCGCGGAACAATTCGAAGCAATATCACATGACCTGCCCCAGGCACGTGTAGAAGTACCGGAAGCCGACGATTACGCTGCATCCGAGGGAAACAACGATGCCGAATGAAAAGATAAAGTTCGCATGCATCGAAATCGAGCAACCAATCGGAAAGTTTTATATCGGCGCAATTGATAGCTCTGATTTGGTCTATATCAGTTTTACTGACAGGCGACGTATTCTGAAGCAAGAGCGCGACATCGAGGTCATCTCGGGCATCCAGAGGCCGCTCTCGCCAAAGCGGGTCGAGGAACTCCGCAAGTATGTTAAGAGCGTTGATGCGTCTTTCCCAACCGGAATTATCTTGGCCGCGAGTTCAGAAGACGCAACATTCGATTCTCGAACTAATACGATGGAAATTCGCCGTGATCACAATGTAGCAAAGATCATCGACGGTCAACATCGTATTGACGGCTTGGCTGGGTATAACGGCCCGACATTCCAGTTGAATGTCATTCTTTTTATCGACATGGATATGGAAGATCAGGCGCTACTTTTTGCGACGATAAACCTGAAACAAACGCCAGTAAGCAAGTCTCTTGTTTATGACTTATTCGAGTTCGCCGAGACCAGAAGTCCTCAAAAATCGTGCCATAATATCGCCAGGCTATTGAATGCCCGTGAGGGCAGTCCGTTTTTCAAACGGATAATGATCTTAGGCACCGCGACTGGTGAACCAAACGAGACTCTGACGCAGGCCGCTTTCATCGATCCACTCATAAAATACTTATCGACCGACCCGATGACGGATCGCGACGTGCTGAAACGAGGCGGCACGCTGGATACGATTGAGATAGGCGAGATACGTGCGAAGAGGCTGATTTTCCGAAATCTCTTCGTGAAAAATAGGGACGCCGAGATTGCCCGAGTTTTGTGGAACTACTTCACCGCTGTTGCGCAGCGCTGGCCAGAGGCCTGGTCCGGCCGTCAACGTGGCATGGTACTAAACCGCACCACTGGGTATCGCGCGCTCATGCGATTTCTTCCTGTCGCCTATCTCTCTCTAGGCCATGATAGTGTCTTCCCTACTGGAGACTTTAAGGCTATTTTCGAAAGAGTGAAGGTTGACGATGGTGACTTCACCCCAGAGAACTACAAGCCCGGCAGTAGTGGCCAATCGCAGCTATACAAACAATTCCTGCTGTACTCGCGCCTTGACGACGAGTTCCTAGGCCGTGTTCCTAAAAAGACTGCTGAAGCATAGCCGGATGCCGGGTGCCCACACGTCGCACCGCCCTACCGATCATCCCTTCGCAATATCCAGCGATGTATGGACAATTTCTTGGGAAACTAGGGGGAACAGGGACAGACGGGATGTTCCCCCCAGTCGAATCCCGACTCGTGCCGGTGCACCAGCGGTTCACGTCTCTCGAGAAAACGACACAGAGTGGCGATCTTCGTTCAACATCACAGACGATAATGTTCAACCCAGCCGATTTTGGCCTGAATACGGCATTCCCAAATTGGAATCCACCCCAAAATTTTCTGCCCCTTGTCACAGACAAATCCCTTGACGACCCGGTACTCTAATTCTGCGCCCGGTGCGCGCAGAGGTGTGGTGTCTCTATGGCCGTGAGCTTCTCCAGCCACTTCAAAACCCCGCAGCTCTGTTTAGTTGTTTGACAATATGAGGCGTTTGGCAGGTCCCTTTCAGCGTCCGATAACTCGCCCAGTTACTGGCCGGTATCCCACGGTTAGCGTCCCGGTATCCGTGGCTGCAAGTACTTTAGATTGTTCAAAGCCACGGTATAGAGGGGGGAGGGGGGTGGTCGCCCCTAAGGTTTACCGAATCGTTATCCTCCCTTATCATCTCGGCTGCTGGTATAGGCCAGAAACTAGATCCCTTGCTCTCCCACGATTATCCGAGCGACACCCTGCAGGTGGTAAATTAGGAGCAGTTCGCCTTCCGCAGCTTTCGTGGAGAAAACCAAGTATGAATCGCTTCCTGCTGGTGTTCGCGTGTGTCTTGATCCTGATTTCGGCGTGCCTGGCGGCGGAGAATGCCGCGCCCGCGCCGCCTGCTCCCTCCGCCGACGGAACCATGCCCGCGCTGGTGTCGATTGCCGGGCACGGCATGATGGACGCCCATCCTTACGATGACCTGGAAGAGCTGAGCGACATGATCGGCGGGCGCGTGACCGGTTCGCCCGAGGCGGCGAAGGCCGTCCAGTGGGGCCTCGCCAAGATGAAGGCCATCGGCCTGGAGAACGTGCACGCGGAAAGCTGGCAGCTCTCGCGCGGATGGACGCGCGGCCTGGCCACGGCCGAATTGCTGGAACCCATCCAGCGCAAGCTCGACATCGATTCCATGGGCTGGGTTGGTTCGACGCCGAAGAATGGCGTGACCGCGGAGCTGGTTCCGGTGAACATCAACGACCTCGACGGCGAAATGAACAACTCCGGCCGGTGGGCGGGCAAGGTCCTGATCATCGTGAAGAAGGGCGAAGCGCCCAAGGACAGGATGAGCACCTTCGCCAAGTTTGGCCCGTTCCTCAAAAAGGCCCACGAAGCGCACGCGGTGGCAGTGATCGGCGGCCAGGGCGGATCGCATGCCACCGGCATGCACCTGACGCACACCGGATCGATGGGCTTCGACGCCTATTACGACATTCCGGTGGTGAGCATGACGGCCGAGGACCAGTCGCAACTGGAACGGTTTCTCGACCACGGCAAGACGGTGCGACTGAAGCTGAACGTGCAGAACAAGGTGAGCGGCGGTCCGGTGGAGTCGGCCAACGTGGTCGGTGAAATCCGCGGCACCGAGCATCCGGAGCAGGTGGTGGTGGTGGGCGGGCACCTGGATTCCTGGGACCTGGCACAGGGCGCGACCGACGACGGCTGCGGCGTGGCCACCACGCTGGGCGCGGCGGAGGCCATCGTGGCCAGCGGACACAAGCCCAAGCGCACCATCCGGTTCGTGCTGTTTACCGGTGAAGAGCAGGGCCTGTTGGGCTCGATGGCCTACACCAAAACGCACGCCGCCGAAATGGCCAATCACCTGGGCGCGGTGATTCTTGACAACGGCCAAGGTCCGGTGGTCAGCCTCGACCTTGGCGGGCACAAGGACCTGGTGCCGGCGGTGGAGAAATTTGCCGATTCGGTGAAGGCGTTCGGCGAGGTCAAGGTGGACGACCGCGCGGTGTTCGGGACCGATGCCGGGCCCTTCGTGCTCGCCGGATTGCCGGGCATCAACATGGGCCAGGATTCGCCGGAATACAAGTACACGCACCATTCGGTGGTGGATACTTTCGATAAGGTGAAGCCCGACCTGCTGACGCGCGATGCCACGCTGGTGGCGCTGACCTCGTATTGGATCGCGTCACGCCCGGAGCGACTGGCCAGCCCCTGGCCGGCGGAGAAGACAGCCGCCATGCTGGTGGAGAAAAAGCAGGACACCATGCTGAAGGCGTTCGGCATCTGGCCGTTCGGCGAGATGGGCAAGGAAGCCGCGAAGAAAGACAAGGACAAGGCCAGCGGCACGAAAGAATAGCCGCGAGTCCCGCGCGATTTGCCAGGCGCGCTACACTATCGGCGTGCGCGTGGGGATTGACATCCGGCCGATTCGCGACTTCGGTGTCGGCACTTACATCCGCAACGTGGTGCGAACGCTGGGCCGCCTGGACCGGGAGACCGATTATTTCCTGATCGGCGGCCGCGACCGTGTGCGCGAGATCGGCAAGCTTCCCGCCAACTTCCACGTGGTGCCCTTCTCGGGAGAAGAATATTCGCCGCGCGCCTACCTGGCATTCTCCCAGCTTCTACGGCATTACCGATGCGACCTGGTGCACATCCCGCACCTGTTCTGGACGCCGCTGTTCCTGCCCTGCCCCTACGTAATCACGGTGCACGACCTGCTGGATTTCATGTATCGCGCGCATAACGGCTCGGGACTGCGGCGGGCGGGCCATCGTTACCTGACGCATCGCATCCTGAGCCGGGCGGCGCGCATCCTGGCCGTCTCGCAGTTCACCAAAATGGACATCCAGCGGCTGTTCCGGATTCCCGAAAACCAGATCGAAGTGGTGTACAACGCGATTGACGACCGCTTCGGCGTGGGCCACGCCACCGACGCCGACCGTGAACTGATTGCCGAGCGCTACCAGTGCAATTACCCCTTCCTGCTGTACGCCGGCCGGATCAGCCCGCATAAGAACGTGGTGCGGATCATCGAGGCGTTTTCGGCGCTGAAGGCGGAGCTGGAAAAGGAAGGAAAATATCCGGACCTGAAGCTGATCATCATCGGCGACGAGGTTTCCCGCCATCCCGACATCCGGCGGACGGTGATCAAGAGCGGAGTGCAGAACGACGTCCGCTTTCTGGGATTCGTGCCCATCGAGGTGCTGCGGATTTTCTATGACGTCGCCAAGGTCTTCGTTTTTCCGTCGTTGTACGAAGGTTTCGGCCTGCCGCCTCTGGAAGCGATGGCCCACGGCACGCCGGTGGTGACTTCCAACACTTCCTCACTGCCCGAGGTGGTGGGCAGCGCGGCCATGCTGGTGAACCCGGAGAATGTGTTCGAGATTATGCGCTCGGTGCACAAGGTACTGGTGGACCAGCCGCTGCGCGAGAAGCTGAAGCAGCGCGGCTACGAGCAGGTGCAGCGCTTCTCCTGGGAAGCTTCCGTGCAGCGCATCCTGAACGTGTACCGCGAGGTGGCGGGGCAGCCGGCAGCGGCAGCACCGGAAGTAGCGGCCACGCGGGAAGCCGGGATCCGCTAGCGGGTTGCCCGTCATATTTTTCAGGGACCAGCTCTGGCACTCTGGCAGTTGGCCTCCCAGTTGCTTCTAACCAAGAAGGAGTAAGAGCAGACCAGAGAGTTGGGCCCCGTGCACTGTAAAAAATCGGCAGTACATTACCTTTTATTCCTTGTCACAGTCACCGCCATGGCGGCAGGACAGGTCCCGAGCCATGCGCAGGGCACGCCAAATTCCAACCAGCAGCAACAAAGCTCCATCCAGCAGCAATCCCGTCCTGAGCTCGGTGTGATCGTGCAGCGCATGGAGCAGGCGGCGAAGGCGAACCGCGAGGGCTATCGCGCCTACGTCATCACGCGCCAGTACCGGATGTACGGCGGCAACGATCGAAATCCGGCCTCGACCGTGCTGGCGGAGATCAGCTTTGTTCCTCCCACGACTAAGGAGTACAGGATCACCAATTCACGCGGCAGCTCGCGCGGTGAAAACGTGGTGCGGCACATCCTGGAGGGCGAACAGAAGGCGGCGGCCAGCGGTCAGGCGCCGGGCGCGGTAACCAGCCAGAACTACGACTTCACCTTGCAGGGCGAACAGCGACTGGACGGGCACGATTGCTTCGTCCTCGGGTTGAACCCGAAACGCAAGGAAAAGAGCCTGATCGCAGGCCGCGCCTGGATCGACAAGAATACCTACCTGGTGCACCGGGTGCAGGGACAACTGGCGAAGATGCCCTCCTGGTGGATCAAGACCGCCGATGTGACGCTGGACTTCGGCGACGTGCGCGGCATGTGGATCCAAACCCACCTGACTGCGACGGCGGATGTACGCATCGTGGGGCCACACACGCTGCAAGAAGACGCGTTGCAGGTGCGCACCGGTTCGACGGTGGCGCAAGCGATTCCGCAGCGCGGAAGGAGTTCGCGCCGCTCCTTCCGGCGTCCGGCGGTCATGGGAGCGTACGAACAGTAGCGCCGATGCTGACTTGAAGAGCTGGCAACCGTTGCGAGTTCCCGCCGAGCGAAGATAAAAAACAACCAGGCGAGCAGCGGGGTACGTCTAACCAGTACAATGTGGGCTGTGGCTCGCCTCGTACTCGCCAGCATCCTGGTGTTGCTCATCGTTGTAATCGTGGTGTCCCCCTGCATAGATCTGCCGCTCACCACCGTGCGTGCCGCCGGCCTTTGGCTGTTCGCGGAGTTCGCGATGTCATCGGTGCTGGCAGCGGAGAGCTTCCGGCGGGCAGCAGCTCAACCAGCGATGGCCTGCGAGGCGCAGGCAAACCTCGTGGTGCGCGAGCTTAACGACCTGACCAGCGCACTGCTCTGCTAGAGCGCTCGTGCGCTTCACTGTCGGCCGCAACCATCGTTCTCCAACCGTTGCCCAGAGAAAGCCAGGAGTCATACCGCTATGAAAAAGAAAAGCAGCCTGCGGGCCATACATCTGCTGAAAGGCTGGGGGGGAATTTTGACCGGCCGTTCGCCGCTGATGTCGATCGAGATCACGCGCGAGTGTCCCCTGAGTTGTCCTGGCTGCTATGCCTATGGCGACGACCACCTGGGCGGCGACAAGAACCTGCGCGACCTGAGCGACTTCAAGGGCGACGAACTGGTGGAGCGGGTCGTGGACCTGATCCGGCGCTACCGTCCGCTGCACGTTTCCCTCGTCGGCGGCGAGCCCATGATGCGACACCGCGAGCTGGAGACCATGATCCCGCGCATTACCGGGCTGGGGACCTTCGTGATGCTGGTGACCAGCGGCGTGATTCCCATCCCCAAGCACTGGATGAAATTCAAAGACTTCCGCGCCACCATCTCGGTGGACGGTCTTCCCGAGCATCATGACGTCCGCCGCAAGCCCGCGACCTATGAGCGCATCCTGCGCAATATCCAGGGCTGCGACGTCAACGTGCATTGGACCCTGACGCGGCCCATGCTGGAGAAAGATGGATACGTGGAGGAATACATAAAGTTCTGGAGCGAGCGTCCGGAGGTGAATTTCATCTGGGTGAGCACCTATTCACCGCAGCGCGGCGAAGATACGGCGGAGATGCTGCGGCCGGAGCACTACCAACGCATCATCCGCGAGGTGCCGGACCTGCGCCGCCGCTATCCGAAATTTCTTTTCAATGAAGGAATCGCGCGCACCCTGCTGGCCCCGCCGCGCAATCCCGACGACTGCATTTTTTCCAAGATGTCGGTGAACTACACCGCCGACATGCGCACCCGCGTGGAGCCCTGCATCTTCGGGGGAGATCCCGATTGCAGCAAGTGCGGATGCGCCATCAGCTCGGCGCTGCACTGGATTGGCCACCGCAAAGTAGCCGGCCCGCTGACCGTCGGCCACCTGGTGCGGGGATCGGTGCGGTTGGGCAAGTTTGCCGCCAACTTCCGGCCCGGCGTGCGCGAGGCGTTGCGCTGGGAGCGCGACCTGTCCGCCGCCGCGCCCCGACCGGATGGCCTGGTCCAGATCTCTTCACCGAACAAGGAGCAGGAGAACGCGGCGTCAGCGGACTAGCGTAGCGCGTGTGATGCAGGGCGGACCCGGGGCCGCTGATCGCACACCTTCCAGTGACACAGGTCACAGACCAACGTAACAATTCTCTCGTATTTTCGCCCTTTTCGGAGTACCGTTGGGCCTTCCCGACGAAAGACTGGCCTGACGCTCGCGCCTGCCCGGCGTCGGCTCTTTGGCGCCATAAGGCCCGGTGGTGGGGGTTTCCGAAAACGGAGGTATCTATGGTTCCATCGCGCGATCATGCCGCCAGCCGGGGCGCGCGGCCTGCTGAGCCCATGACGGCCACGGACTTCGGACCGTTGCCCCAGGCTCTCGCCGACAAATTGGAGGCGTGCAGTTTTCCCGTCCACTATCCAACCGGCGCCGCGCTGTTCAGCGAAGGAGAGCCGGCGCGCGGCATATTCATTGTCCGCGCCGGCCGGGTCAAGATCTTTCTGCGCTCCGGCGATGGCCGGACGCTGATCCTCAGGTTGGCGGGAGCCGGCGATATATTGGGCATTCCCGGGACCCTTTCAGGAAGACAATACGAAGTGACGGCGGAGACGCTGGGCCCCTGCCAACTGGCATTCATCAAGCGGGAGCCGTTCCTGCGGCTGATGAACACGTCCTTGGAGATCTGCACCGCTGTGGCCCACCAGCTCACCAGGATCTACAACAGCGCCTGTCACGAGGTGCGTTGCCTGGGGCTGTCGCAAACTTCCGGCGAAAAGTTGGCGATGCTGATCCTGGATTGGCCGCTCTCCAACGGCGACACCGCTTCCCGCATCAAGTTCGCATTCCGTCACGAAGAAGTGGCGCAGATGCTCGGGATTTCGCGGGAAACGGTCAGCCGGCTGTTCATTGAGTTCAAAAAGAGAAAGCTGGCGGAGTTTTCCGGGTCCACGCTCCACATCCGCGACCGGCAACTCCTGCAGCTGATTGCCGACGGGAAGACCCTGGTGTCGCCGTGCATCAGCCGCCGTTCCGGAGCGGAGGAATCCCAGGCTTCGCCATCGCAAGGGGTGGGAGAAAACGGTTCAGACAGCCACTTCTACACCGATGGCGTGTAAGCGTAGGGCGAAAGCGTTATTGGCATATCCGACTCGCGTCGGTTGGCGTCTGCGCACACGCCGGCCCGGGAAGTTGCGGCAATTACCGCCATTGCGATGCCGAGGAGAGATAGCCTGAATGTCCCAATCATGCGGGCGTCCCTGCCGAGCCCGCTTCTGCTTCGGCAAGCTGGCAGCCGCCGAGTCGAACCACCCCCAACTGAATGTCATCCTGAGCGAGGGCGAACGCCCGAGTCGAAGGACCCCTGACAAGTTTGCAGAACCGGCAGTCTCAATCAGCATTTCTACACTGCATTGCACGATCCTTTCCTGCACACCGAATCTGGAGCTTTTCCATTCTTCATTCTTCCCGCTTGCTACAATCACCGGCGCGATGCAGCCCCTCGTTCTCTCCTTCGAAGCCGCGCGCCGCCGCGTCGAGCAAGCCGCGTCCCGCGTCCCGCCTCCCGCCTCCGAGCCGCTGCAACTCCTGCTCGCTTCCGGACGAGTGCTCGCCGAACCCGTGCTCGCCGACCGCGACTTCCCCCCATTCCCGCGCGCCACCCGCGATGGCTACGCGGTCTGCGCGGCCGATGTTGCCAATGTGCCGGCGCGGCTGAAGCTCGTCGGCGAAATTCGTGCCGGCGGACCATCGCAGGCCCTGGAAATCCGCACCGGCGAATGTGTCGAAATCATGACCGGAGCCCCGGTCCCCACCAGCGCCGATGCCGTGGTCATGGTTGAGTACACCGCCCATGCCGGCGACACCATCGAAGTGCAACGCAAAGTTGCCGCTGGAGAAAATATTGTCCCCACCGGCGCCGAAGCCAGACGCGGCCAAACCCTGCTCTGTCCGGGAACGCGCCTCACGCCCCCCGCCATCGCCGTTGCCGGGTCATGCGGTCGCTACGAATTGCTTGCGTACAAGCGTCCGCAGGTAGCCATCCTCTCCACCGGCGACGAATTGGTGGACATCGCCGCCACACCCGCCGCCAACCAGATCCGCAATTCCAACAGCTACTCCCTGGCGGCGCAGGTCGAACGCGCGGGCGGCGTTCCGGTCGTCCTGCCCATCGCTCCGGACGAGCTACCGCCCCTGCGCCATCTCGTCCAGCAGGGCCTTGCCGCCGACCTGCTGCTGCTCTCCGGCGGCGTCAGCATGGGCAAATACGACCTGGTCGAGCAGGTCCTTGCCCAGTTGGGCGCGGAATTTTTCTTTACCGGCGCCGACATCCAGCCCGGCCGTCCGGTAGTCTTCGGGCGCGCCCCCGCGCGGCAGGGCGCTCTGCCGACTTATTTCTTCGGACTTCCCGGCAACCCGGTCTCCACCATGGTCTGCTTTGAATTGTTCGCCCGCGCCATCCTGGAGGCTCTCGCTGGCGCCGCACCCGCCCCGATGCGGTTCACCCAGGTGCGCCTCAAGTCCGATGTCAAAGTCAAAACCGGGCTCACCCGCTTCCTTCCCGCCGTGCTGGCGGGCGAATACCAGCAAACCGAGGTCGAACTCGTGAAGTGGCAGGGCTCCGGCGACATGGCCGCCACCGCCCGCGCCAACTGCTACCTCGTCGTCCCGCCTGACCGCGAAAAGCTCGCCGCCGGCGACCTGGTTTTTGTGTTGCTGGTTTAGAGACCCGTAACTGGAACTCGAAACCGGACCCGTTTAGGATTGTCTGGTGGACGAAAAGAAGCTCTTCTGGCTCATCTTCATCATCCTGAGCCTGGTCGCCGACTTCGTGCTTCCCCTCATCTGGGGACTGGTCGCCAGTCTTCCCATCCTGTTCTTCAGTTGGTGGCTGGTGTACCGTAGCGGATGGATTACCTGATGGCCTGATCGCCACGCCGAAGGCTAATTGCTAATCGCTAATCGCTAATTGCTGATGTCAAAAAAGCTCTCTCACTACGACCGCAACGGACGCGCCCGAATGGTAGACGTCTCGGGCAAGTCCGTCACCCGGCGTGAAGCCGAAGCTTCCGCCTTCGTCGCCATGTCACCGGCGGTACTGAAGGCGCTGGCCAAGAATCCCAAGGGCGATCCCCTGGAAGTCGCGCGTGTCGCCGGGATCATGGCCGCCAAGCGCACCTCCGAGCTGATCCCCATGTGTCATCCTCTGCCCCTGAGCGTGGTTGACGTCGAGGCGCGCGTGCGACAGAATGGCGTCGCCATTGCCTCCAAAGTAACCACCACCGGCGTCACTGGTGTCGAAATGGAAGCGCTGGTCGCCGCCAGCGTTGCCGCCCTCACGGTGTACGACATGTGCAAGGCGCTCGATAAGAGCATCGCCATTCGCGATGTCGTCTTGCAGAAAAAATCCGGCGGCAAAAGCGGCAATTATCGCCGCAAGAGCGTGCAAGAAAAAGACCGGTAGACCGACTCATGCCATCCAACGTCCGCGTCCTTCTCGTCGACGACAACCCCATGGTGCTGGGGATGCTGCGCGAAGCCCTCGCCAATTTCGCCATCGTCAGTACCGCCTCCGACGGCGCCGATGCCCTGCTGCGCATCATCGACGAGCCTTTTGACCTCATCGTCAGCGACTACCAGATGCCCGGCATGGATGGCCGCGCCCTGTTCGACAAAATCAAGGCCCGCGCTTCCACCTCCCGCATTCCTTTCATCCTCATCGCCAGCAAGGGCGACATCGCCGAAAAACTCAAGCTGCTCCAGGACCGGCTGGAAGACTTCATCGAGAAGCCGTTCTTCATCAAGGAAGCGGCCGCCCGCATCAAGCGCATCATCGACAAGATCGCGCTCGAGAAACTGGCCCGCGAAGCGCCCACCGCCGACGGAAAACTCCGCGGCACCCTGGCGCAGATGAACGTCATTGACCTGCTGCAGTCGCTCGACCTCGGCCGGAAAAGCTGCCTGCTCACCCTCACCAACGACAGCGATCGTTGCGAGATCTACTTCCACGAGGGCCAGATCAACCACGCCGTCTATGGCAGCCTGCAAGGCAACGAGGCGGTATTCAAGGTCCTCAGTTGGACTGGGGGCAGCTTTCAGATCGACTTCAACGGACACAGCGACCTGCAGTCCATCTCCCACTCCACCCAGGGGCTGCTCATGGAAGGCCTGCGCCTGCTTGACGAAGCCGGCAAGGAAGCCGAGGACAACGTGCTCGAAGCGTGAGCCGTGGCCGCCTCGCTCGCGCTCTGCAGCTGCCAACTAACCACTGACAACTGGTTCCTTCCTCAATTACTCTTTCTTCCATGGCTTTCATCGCTGCCGTGCTCACCATCAGCGACTCCTCTGCCGCAGGGCGGCGCAACGATCTCTCCGGCCCGGCGGTGCGCGCCCTGCTGGAAACCAACGGATTTCAGGTGCTGGCCGCAATCGTTGTGAAAGACGATCGCTCTGACATCGAAAACTCGATCATGGAGATGTGCCACAAGGCCCAACTGGTCATCACCACCGGCGGTACCGGCATCGCCGAGCGCGACGTTACTCCCGAGGCTACCCGCTCCGTGTGCGACAAGATCGTCGAGGGCATCGGGGAGCGCATGCGCTCCGAAGGGGCGAAAAAAACTCCGCTCGCCGCCCTCAGCCGCGGCTTGGGCGCCGTGCGCGGCAAGTCGTTGATCGTGAATCTGCCCGGCAGCCCCACCGCCGCCACCGAATCGCTCACCAGCATCCTCGACATCCTGCCGCACGCGCTCGAATTGCTCGCCGGCAAGACCGAACACTAGCCACCGCGGAATTCGCCCAGCTCGCCACCATTCCACAATCGGCAATCGGCAATCCGCAATCGGCAAGCGGCAATCCACAATCGGCAATCGGCAATAAACAATCGACAATCGACAATCGGCAATGTTTTTGGTCTTGGCGTCTCTGGTCGCTGAGTCTCTCTTCATCCGGCTGTTAGAATTCCGTCCTTGCACACGCTAGGCCATCTCCTCGCCCGCTGGTCGGCTTTTCTCTGGGCCCTGCTGAAGCCCCTCGGGGCATGGGGCGTATTCGCCATCGCAGGCATCGACTCGGCCTTGTTCGGCCTGCCGCTCGATCCCGTGGTTGCCGGCTACGTCTACCAGCACCCTGGTAGGTTCTGGCTTTATGTCCTCATGGCCTCCGCCGGCTCTGCTTTGGGCAGCCTCATCATCTACGCCATCGGCTACGAAATGGGAGACCTGGTGCTGGAGAAGCGCATGGGCCCCGCCAAGTTCGCGCGCATGCGCGAGCGCTTCGAGCGCCACGAATTTCTCGCGCTCATGCTGCCCGCCATGATGCCCCCTCCCTTTCCCTTCAAGCTCTTCGCTCTCTCCGCCGCCGTCTTCGAAATGCACTTCAGTCACTTCCTGCTCGCCATCTTTGCCGGACGTGTCGCCCGCTTTCTCATTCTCTCCGCGCTGGTCATCAAGTTCGGACCCCAGGCCGTCAACCTGGCCGCCGACCTCATCCGCACCCACCTGGCGTGGCTGGTCGCAGCCCTGCTGCTGGCAGTAATCTTCGGAATCGTCTTCTGGGTGAGGATGAAGAAGAAACGGGCGCTCTAGTATCGCGTCCCGCAAGTTCGCTGAATAACTTTTGCCCTGCTTTGAAGGGGCGCGGCTTCAGCCGCGGCGCCAGCGCACCAGTAGAGATGCGGCTTTAGCCGCTGAGGGAAAAAACTAGTGGTACTCAGGTACTGAAATACTGAGCAACTGACTACGTGTTCGACACCCCGTACTTCCCCGGCCTCAGCGCTTCAATCAGCGCCGGGATGCTGAACATGATCGCCGTGAACAGCAGGTTCGATACCACGTCGTTGCGGAAGAACGGCAAGGCCGCGACGTAGCACGCCATCAAACCGCTCAGGTTGTGCGCGTACATGTCCCACGACTGCCACACCGCGAAGTTGCTGATCACGAAAAACGATACCGAGGTCGCCAGCGCCGCGCCCACGATCCGCCCCGCGCCCGCGTTCTTGCGCAGCAGCGTGCCCAGCGCAATCACCGCCGCGTACCACGCGATGGTCGCGAAATGGTCCGGTGAGTAGCGATAGCCGTAGACGAACTTCGTCAGCAAAACGTCGGAGCCGGCCAGCAGCAGCACCGCCGCCCACCAGTGCTTGCGCGGACCGCGCGCCCCGAAGAACAGCAGCGACGCTCCCACCGGGGTGAAATTCAGCCACATATGCGGAAACAGCAAGACCAGGAAGCGGCCGACGACGGCGAATACCACGAACAAGTAAGCCAGCATGAATTCCTCCCCGAGCGCTAACGCATGATTCTGCGGCTGCGGACAACCGATCGTCAAGCGGCCATTTCCCGATCAGCCATTTCGCTAATCCGGCGGCTGCGGGCGCGACCCAAACCTCTCCCGAACCTCGCGCAGGTCCTGGTCCAGCACCACCGTCGCGCCCAGCGTGCGGCCGCGGCGCCGGCCCATCGCCAGGTAGTCGAACCGCACATCGTAAAAACGCACGACGTAAGTGCGGCCGGGTCCTTCTCCCCGCGCTTCCACTTCGTACATCGGGTACTGCGCCCAGTCCAGGTAAACCCGCCCCATGTGGGTCTCCTTGGCCGCCTGGATCGCCGCGGTCTCCTCGGGCTTGTAGCGGGTTTCGCCCCCCGTCGCCGCGTCCACCTCCGGTGTCAGCGAATCCACCAGCACTCGCTCGTAGAATTTTTTCGTGTCCACCACGCCATACCACTTGAACGGGTTCACGTAATACGGGTAGGCCGAGACCCGAATCGGCTCCGCTCCTTGGTAGATCCGCGCCTCCAGCGCCGCCACCGCCCGTCGATGCTGGTAGTCCCGCACCCCCCACAACGCCACCATCAGCACCAGCGCCACCAAGGCGCCAACCTGTCCCCGTGGTTTGCGGCGCGCTCCAATCTCCTCGTTGATCAGCGCAAACAGTGCCGGCATCGCCAGCCCGAAAAAGAAAAATACATACAGCAGCGGCTCGAAGATGAACACGATGTCCCAGGAATACCAGCGATAGGAAAACGGTTCGAACGGCCGCACTCCGTAGTTGTTGGTGAAGTCGAGCAGGATATGGCTCAGCCCTGCCACAACCGCGAATCCGTACAACAGTCCCCAGCGTGGTGCCCTCGGCAGCGACGGCCCCCTGGCCGCGCCCGCTGGCTCCGGCCGCCTTCGCCGCTTCACCAACCACAGCAGGTAGACGAACCCAAGCACGAACCCGGCCACCAACGGCACGCCCACCAAGGTGTGCGTGATGCCCCGGTGGTGCTCAAATCCGTCAATTGGACTCTTGAAGTACCACACCACGTCCAGGTCGGCGGCTTCCGCGGCCAGCACGCAAGTGGTCGTCGCCAGCAGCGTCTTGCGATTCAAGCCGGCAGCGCGCGAAATGCACGCGCCGGTTAAGAAGTGGGTAATCGGTTCCAAGCCCTACACAATACCAAACGCCACTGTCATCCTGAGCGAGCCGCACGCCCGAGTCGAAGGACCCCGCGTTCTTCTGGCAGCGCCCGCGCAGCCGACAGGCATTCTCACTCAACTCTCCGACATTCTTCATTCTTCAATCTTCATTCTTCATTCCAGCCGATTCCTTTGCGACCTTCGCCCTCCATTTTTCATCTCTGTGGAACCAAGAGGAAGCTCATGTCCAAACCTGTCCCTGTCGGCGCGCGCGCCGAAGTTGAAAACATCGTCAAGCTGGAGCAGACCCTGGCCGGCATTCACGACTCGTTTCCCCCCGTCTACGCCACCCCGCAAATGATCCAGCTCATGGAAGAGGCCTGCTACTGGGCGCTGAAGCCCTACGAGGAAGGCGACGAGATCACCGTGGGCACGCACATCAACGTCTCCCACAAGGCCGCCACCGGCGTCGGCATCAAGGTGAAGGCCGAGGCCGTCATGGAGTCCTTCGACGGCCGCTTCTACACCATGCGCGTCCGCGCCTGGGATGAAAGCGCCGAAATCGGCAGCGGCACCGTCAATCGCGCCTTCGTCAGCGTCGGCAAATTCATGTCGCGGGTCAAGCAGAAGGGCGCACAGGGAAGTTGAGGGCTTGCGGTTTTACTCCCACCGGGGCCGCCATACGTCTTTCAGCGGATACTTCAGCCCGCGGCACAAATAAATGGTGAAGTGCTCGTAGGGCATCGAGTAAGGGTGATAGACCTCGCCCACCGGTTCCACCGAGCGGAACACTTGCGTCAAGTGCTCGTAGCTTTCTCCGACATCGAGCACCATGTCGCCGCTGTAGCCGTGCGTCCCCCAGAAGTAATAATTCTGGTGTGGCGAAAGCGCATCCGGCAGTCCGTACTTCTTTCCGAACAGATCGATCGCGCCCGCCTGACCGTAGTTGCCGGCAACGATGGCCGTGCGTGCGCGCTCCTCCGGCGGCAGCGCGTTGTAAGCCCGCGCCACCACCTGCACCATCTCCTCCCACCCGAACATGTCCGCGTAAAGCTGAGGCAGCGGCCCTAGACGATGCGTCTCGATGCGCTCCTGCTGGAGATGCATCGTCCGCGTATAGCGGATATAGGTCTCCACCGGGAGCACGGGAACCCACAGCGGCGCGAAGATCGCACCCACCACCACCAGCACGGCCACATAGGCGGGCTTCAACCAGCCAAGCCCCGGACGCGACCACCAGCCATCCAGCGCGATGGCGCCGGCGGCAAATAACATCGGATAAGCCGGACCCACATAGTAGGGCCGCCCGTTCGGCGCGGCGATCATCGCCACCAGGATGAACAGGTACGCGATCGCCAGCGGCGCGAATCTTCTTCCCTCACGCTGGAACAGCAAGTACCCGAGGCCGATTACCCAGACCGGCAAAGTCAGCGGCAGCATCAATTCCGCCTGTTGCCACAGGAATTGCCACCACCGCAGCGGCACATTCCGCCCGCTGCGCGCCACGTTGACCATCAGTTGGGCAAACGGAAAGTGGTGCTGCACATTCCAGACCAGGTTGGGAATGAACAGCAGCAACGCGATTGCGCCGCCCATCCAGATCCATTTCTGCAGCAGCATGCGGCGATGCCGGGTCAGCAGCAAACCGACGACCACGCCTGTTCCGAAAAAGCCCATCGAGTACTTGTTGTTCAGCCCGATGCCGGCGATCAGCCCGAACCACAGCCACAGCTTCTGGTTGCCGGTCTTGATGATTCGAATCAGCACCAGCGCACAGCCCATCCAGAACAGCGGCTCGAAGGCGTTCATGGTCACGATGTGGTTCACGATCAGATAAAGCGGCGCCACCAGCACGCACACCGCCGCCAGTCCCTGTGCGAAGCGGCGGCCGCCTAGCTCCCGCACCATCTTCCCGGTCAGAAGGATGTTCGCCGCTCCCGCAATCGCGGGAAACAAACGGATCGAGTGCAGGCCGTCGCCGAACAGCATGCGTTCGATCCTGACGATCAGCGCAATCAGCGCCGGCTGGTCCACGTAGCCCCATGCCAGGTGCTTGCTGCAGGCGATGAAATAAAGCTCGTCGACAAAGTACCCGTAGTTCTTGTCGGCGTAGAGGTGCAGCAGGAGATCGAACAGCGCGATGTAGGCCACAATGGCCGCGCCGGAGGCGTAGCGCGACGGCGGGCAGGTTTCCGGAGTAGGCAAGGCGGTGGCGCTCATGATCGCTTTCAGGAAGCATAGCGCGCTGCCGCGAATCCGAACAGCCGGCCGGTTTCGTTACAATCGAGCCAATGTCACTCGTCTTCCAGGTCCTGGCGCAGTCCGGCGCCGCCCGGCGCGCGCGCCTCTCCACCGCGCACGGCGCGATCGAAACTCCCGTCTTCATGCCGGTCGGCACCCAGGCCACGGTCAAGGCCGTTCCCCAGGACGTGCTCGAAGAGTTGGGCGCGCAGATCATTCTCGGCAACAACTATCATCTCTACCTTCGCCCCGGCGCCGAGCACATCCGCGCCCTCGGCGGCCTGCACCGTTTCATGAGCTGGGAGCGCGCCATCCTCACCGATTCCGGCGGCTTCCAGGTCTGGAGCCTCAGCCAAATTCGCCGCGTCTCCGACGAAGGCGTCGAGTTTCGTTCGCATCTCGACGGCTCCACCCACTTCTTCACTCCCGAATCCGCCACCGCTTCGCAAATCGCGCTCGGCTCTGACATCATCATGGCCTTCGACGAGTGCACCGAGTATCCCGCCGGTCGCCAACGCGCCCGCCAGTCCATGGAACTTACCCTGCGCTGGGCGGAACGTTGCAAGAAGGCTCTAGGCTCCAGGCTGCAGGCTTCAGGAAGACCGGATTCGCCTGAAGCTCACAGTCTGGAGCCTGCAGCCCGGCCCGCAATCGGCAATCGACAATCGACACTCGACAATGGCGTTAGTGAGGCCGTCGGCCGTCACCCATCGCCGGCAGCCTCCCCCGCCCTGTTCGCCATCGTGCAAGGCGGTATGTACTCCGACCTCCGCCGCGAATGTGCCCTGCGCCTCGTCGACATGGATTTTCCCGGCTACGCCATCGGTGGCCTCAGCGTCGGCGAGCCGCGCGCCCTCACCCGCGAGATCGTCGAATCCACCCTGGAGCATCTGCCTCAGGACAAGCCCCGCTACCTGATGGGCGTCGGCACCCCGGAGGAGATCGTCGAGTACGCCGGGCTCGGCGTCGACATGATGGATTGTGTCCACCCCACCCGCGCTGCCCGTCATGGCCTGCTGTTTACTTCCCAGGGAAAAATCAACATCAAGGGTGCGCGCTATG
Organism: Terriglobia bacterium; assembly: GCA_963797035.1. Lineage (GTDB taxonomy): Bacteria > Acidobacteriota > Terriglobia > Terriglobales > Acidobacteriaceae > JAIQGF01. Next base: position 457,065 of record CAWCOC010000007.1, on the reverse strand, counting down.
CCGCCGACCAGGCCCCGCTCGACCCCAACTGCGCCTGCCGCGTCTGTTCTCGCTACTCTCGTGCCTATCTTCGGCACTTGTTTGCTACCCACGAGGTGCTCGGGCAGGTCCTGAACTCCGTTCACAATCTGGCCTACTACCTTGACACCATGAAACAGGTGCGGCATTCTATAGAACTTGGGGAATTCACTGAGTTTCTCTCTGGTCTCCAGTCGCGGAATCTGAACTCCCCTGCTTGTGCCCAAAGGGAAGATCCGACCATCGCCCCATCGCGAGAATAGGTGGCTGCCCGGACCGTCGGCGCCATCCCCGCAGGCTCTTGAAAGAATTTCCCGTCGCATCCGGCGGCTAAGGTTGCGCGGGAGGAGATAGGTAAGTCTTGACTCATTGCATGGCATTGGCCCTGATGCAAGCGCAGGGTTCCGGCGGAGGCGCGCTGGTTTGGCTGCCGCTGGTTTTCATCTTTGTTATCTTTTACTTCCTGCTGATCCTCCCTCAACAGCGGCGCCAGAAAAAATGGCAGGCCATGTTGAGAGAGTTGAAGACCGGCGACCGCGTTGTCACCGGCGGCGGCCTCCGCGGGACGGTGATCGCGCTGCGTGAAGATTACGTTCACCTGCGCATTCCGCCCGACAACCTGCGCCTGGAAGTGAGCCGCAGCTCGATCGTCACCGTCAGCTCGGGCGAGGAGCAGCAGACCAAGACCGGCGGCTAGCACCAGCAGCTTGTCGTTCCCAGGAGGGCTTCAGCCCGACCAGGAATCTAGGTTTTCGAAGCGCGGCTTTGGCCGCTGAGGGTTTTGGCCGTCGACCGTCGACCGCCGACCATCGACTTAAATGACTAAGACGTTACTCTGGAAATCCCTGTTCATCGTTGCCGTGATGCTGGTCTTTCTGTTCGGCATCTTCGGTTTGCCCAAGGGTGTCAGCGGCTCGGCGCTGAAAGCCGCGGTCCTCGATCGCGTCAAGCTCGGCCTCGATCTCAAGGGCGGCACCCATCTCATCCTCCAGGTCCAGGTCAACGACGCCGTCAATGCCGACAGCGACCGCGCCGTCGAGCGCCTGAAGGAAAGTCTCAAGTCCAAGGGCATCGCCTACAACGAAATTTCCAAGCCCGACCCGCGGATCGCCCCCGACCATGTCTCCCTCAAGGGCGTTCCTCCGGAGTCAGCCGCGGACCTGCGCGATATCGTCAGCAACCAGTTGCCCGAATATGTGCTCACTTCCGGCGCGGAGAACTCCTGGACGCTGGCCATGAAGCCCCAGTCGCTCGCCGAGCTCAAGAACCGCTCCGTTTCGCAGGCCATCGAGACCATTCGCAATCGCATCGACCAGCTCGGGGTCAGCGAACCGGTGATCGAGGAGCACGGCCTCGGTCAGTACCAGATCCTGGTCCAGTTGCCGGGCGTCGACGATCCGGCCCGCGTCAAGCAGATCATGCAGTCCACCGCCATGCTGGAAATTCGCCAGGCGCTCGGCGGTCCTTTTTCCAGCGAGCAGGACGCGCTGGCCTCCAAAAACGGCATTCTTCCCCCCGACTCGGTGCTCATGCAGGGCCGCAGCATCGGGGCCCGCGGCGCCGAAGGCGCTCCCTCCTGGTACATTATTTCCCGCGCCTCGGCCGTCACCGGTCGCGACCTGCGCGACGCCCAGCCCACCCGCGATGAAAACAACCGTCCCGCCGTCCGCTTCCTGCTGACCGGCGAGGGTGGCCGGCGCTTCGCCAGCTTCACCGGCAGCCACGTCGGCGAGCAGTTGGCCGTCGTGCTCGACAACAAGGTGCAGGAAGTGGCCACCATTCAGGAGCAGATTCGCGACGAAGGCCGCATTACCGGCGCTTTCACCGAGCAGCAGTCCAAGGACTTGGCCATGGTGCTGCGCTCCGGCGCGCTGCCCGCCGGCATTCGCTACCTGGAAGAGCGCACCGTCGGCCCGTCGCTGGGCGCCGATTCCATCCGCCACGGCGTTCTGGCCGCCGTCATCGGCATGTTGGCGGTCATGATCTTCATGCTGGTGTACTACCGCGGCGCCGGCATCAACGCCGACCTTGCGCTGCTGTTCAATCTCATCATCCTGCTCGGATTCCTCGGTTTCAGCGGCGCCACCCTCACCTTGCCCGGCATCGCCGGTGTCATTCTGACCGTCGGCATGGGCGTCGATTCCAACGTGCTCATCTTCGAGCGCATTCGCGAGGAGATGCGCAACGGCAAGACCGCGCCCTCCGCCGTCGAGCAGGGCTTCGGCCGCGCCTGGATCACCATCGTCGACACCCACGTCACCACCATCGTCTCCGCGTTCATCCTGTTTATTTTCGGCACCGGGCCGGTGAAGGGCTTCGCCGTCACCCTCACCTTCGGTCTGCTGGCCAACCTGTTCACCGCTGTCTTTGTTTCGCGCGTCATTTTCGACGCCCACTTGAACAACCTCAAGCGCGGCGAGGCGCTTTCGATTTAGCCGAATGAAATTGACTTAGGAACTTGGCCGTCGACCCTCGACCGTCGACCGCCGACAAGGTAAACAATGGAGTTTTTTCGGAACCCGAACATCCCGTTCCTGAAGTACAAATGGTACTTCCTTGTCTTTTCTCTGGTTTTCAGCGTCGCCGGAATTCTCAGCATGGTGTTCTGGCACGGCATCCCGCTGGGCGTCGATTTCCGCGGCGGCACCCTGGTGTACGTGAAGTTCACCCATGCGCCCGACAATAACCGGATTCGCGCCGAGCTCGATCGCGCCGGGCTGCGCAATGCCCGCATCCAGAGCATCGGCGATCCCGCCAACCACGAGCTGCTCATCGCCCTCGACATCAAGGAAACCAGCGAGTCGGCGCTCGATCAGGGCAAGAACCAGATCATCAACGCCCTCGAGCCCCCCAGCCCGCCCGAGGGGAAGCAGGACCTGAATAACTCCGGCACCCAGTCGATTCAGGATTACCTGCTCACCAAGGACCCCCTGCACCTGGGTACCGACGCCGCCCAGCGCTACGCCGATATCGCGCGCCAGGTCACCGGCTTCCGCGACAAGACCCGCGGCGGCGCCATCGACTCCGTCGACGAACTCGCCTCCGGCGGCATTCCCGCCCCGGTCGTGCAGGCGCTCAAGGACGGCTTCTACACCTCCAATTTCGGCGTGCGCAACGTCGAAATCGTCGGCCCCCAGGTCGGCAAACAGCTTCAGACCCAGGCCAAGCTCGCCATCCTTTATTCGCTGGCCGGCATGCTGGTCTACCTGTGGTTCCGCTTCGAGCTGATTTACGGCGTGGCCGCCGTCGTCGCCTGCTTCCACGACACCCTGATCACCGTCGGCGCCTTCTCCCTGCTGAACAAGGAAATCTCCCTCACCGTCATCGCCGCCATCCTCACTTTGGTGGGCTATTCGATGAACGATACGATCGTAGTATTTGACCGTATCCGGGAGAATGTTAAACTGCTGCGCCGCGAATCGCTGGCCGAGATTGTCGACCGTAGTATTAACCAGACTCTTAGTCGTACGGTCTTGACCTCCGGTTTAACGTTTCTGACCGTGCTTTCCCTGTACCTCTTTGGGGGCGAGGTGCTGCACGGATTCAGCCTGGCCCTGGTCATCGGCATCATTGTCGGAACTTATTCGTCGATCTTCATCGCCTCGCCGATGCTGGTCGCCTATCAGGATTGGCGCTTGCGCCGGGCCCGCGGGAGCGCAGCCGCCGTGCCGGCCACCTCTTCGCAGCGGCGCGAAAAAGTCCGCGCCAAGGGGTAGTCTGGGACCCTTAGTTTGCAGTACCACCGGCCCCGAATTTCTGCGGGAGCAAAACTCACGGGCCCGGTGTCTAAATATTGCGGGTTTACCGTAACCGGAGAACGGCCATGTTTGAGGATAGCCTAATCGAATCGGGTGGAAGACGCGGTGGCAAGCGGGGAGCCACGACCGTATTGTCGTTCGTGCTCCAAGCCATCTTGCTGGGTGTTCTGATCCTGATCCCTCTCATCTACACCGAAGCGCTGCCCAAGCAGCAATTGATGACCTTCCTGGTGGCTCCGCCGCCTCCACCACCGCCGCCGCCGCCCCCGGCCGCGACCCCGGTCAAGGTGGTCAAGCAGGTGATCAGCGAAATCAACAACGGGCAACTGCGCACCCCCACCAAGATTCCTGAGAAAGTTCAGATGATCAAGGAAGAGGAAACGCCTCCTCCGGTTTCCGGCATCGGTGGCGTCGTGGGCGGCGTTCCCGGCGGCGTTCCCGGTGGACAGATGGGCGGCGTCATCGGCGGCATCATCAGTTCCACCCCGGTGGCCGTCCCCAAAGTCGCGACCCCGCAGCGCGTGCGCGTCTCCCAGGGTGTTTCGCAAGGTTTGCTCGTTCACCAGGTCAAGCCGACCTATCCGGCTCTGGCGCGCCAGGCCCGCATTTCGGGTTCGGTGGTGCTGCAGGCCGTTATCGCCAAAGACGGCACCATCCAGGGCTTGAAAGTGGTCAGCGGACATCCCATGTTGACCCCCTCGGCCATCGACGCCGTCAAGCAGTGGCGCTATAAACCCTACTTCCTGAACGGCGAACCGGTGGAAGTCGAAACCGTGGTAACGGTGAATTTCACCTTGGGAGGTTAACCCGGCCCCCTTGGCCGGGAACCCTGTAGGCCCGGCCCGGTTGTACCCGACCGCGATGAAATCCGGCCGCCCTGGGCCGTGGAACCAGCATCATACGGGATTCGTGGCCCCTCCCAGCTCCCCAGAGCTGGGGTGGCCCTGGCACGGAACTCTGGTTTCAGTTTCTGGTCTCCCGCCGAAGCTGAAACTGAAACGGAAACTGTTTTCGTTCTGAGGAGGAACAAGCAACTCATGCTCGTCGCATTGGCAACTCTCTTCTACGCTCATGTGCCCACCTTCGCCCTGGCCATCTTCCAGGAGGGCACCATTACCTGGGACCCGATCTCGCTGTGGAAGCAGATGGGTATCCTCGCCAAAATCGTCGTCGTCATCCTGTTCATCATGTCGGGCTGGTCCATCGGCGTCATGATCGACCGCTGGATGGCGTTCAGCGCTGCCCGCAAGCAGTCGCGCCAGTTTGCTCCCGCTGTTGCCGGCGCGCTTCGCGAAGGCAAGATTGACGAAGCCATCCGCGTCGCCGAGCGCAACAAGAAGAGCCACCTGGCCAAGGTGGTCACCGCCGGCCTGCAGGAATTCAAGGCCCACGGCGAGTCCTCCGAAATCCCCGGCGAGCAGATCGAAGCCAGCCGCCGCGCCCTCGAAAGGGCCGAAGCCATCGTCCACGCCGAGTTGAAGCGCGGCCTTGGCGGCTTGGCCACCATCGGCGCCACCGCCCCCTTCGTCGGCCTGTTCGGCACCGTGGTCGGCATTCTCAACGCCTTCCGCGGCATCAGCGAGAACAAGGCCACCGGTCTGGGCGCGGTCGCCGGCGGTATCGCCGAGGCCCTGGTCACCACCGCCGTCGGCCTGTTCGTCGCCATTCCGGCCGTGATGATGTACAACTACCTGTCCGGCCGCGTCGAAGCCTTCGACGTTGAGATGGATAACTCCTCCAGCGAGCTGGTGGATTACTTCCTCAAGCGCCGCAACGCCGTCCGCCGCTAGTGGGTGGCCACTCTCCCCCGCGTGGGCGGAGGGTGGAAACGCTGAAGTTGGTTCGATGCGAGCAGAGTTGCTTGTCCCGCCCACCTTCCGCCCTGCCTGGCGGAGGGTGGCCGGAGACGACATTCGCTCCCGGTTTCGCGCAGGAGATTTATGGCACTCGGAAAAAGAGCATTGCCGGTCAACTCCAACATCAACGTCACCCCCATGGTGGACGTCATGCTGGTGCTGCTGATCATCTTCATGGTCATCACCCCGATGTTGCAGCACGGCGTCAGTGTTGACCTGGCCAAGACCAACAACCCGGTGCAAATGCCCGACGCCGATAAGGAAGACGCCCTGCTCGTCGCAGTCCAGCGCGATGGCGCCATCTTCTTCGGCTCCGACAAAATTGCACCCGACCAGCTCACCAACAAGATTAAGGACAAGCTGGCCAACCGCGTCGACAAGCGCGTCTTTGTCAAGGCTGACGCGCGCGCCAAGTACGGCTACGTCGTCGAAGTCGTCGACAACGTTCGCGCTGCCGGTGTCGACCAGTTGGGTCTGCTCACCGAGCAGCGCAAGGCCGGCACGCCGGCGCCTCCGCCGGGCTCGCTTGCGCCCGCTCAGCCCGCGCCGAGCGGTCAATAGCAGCTTGTCTGGCACGGGTCCCTGACCCGTGGGAATCAGAGAGGATATTGTTATGGCAATGACAATGGGTGGACCGGGCGGCGTCACCTCCGACATGAACGTTACGCCCCTCATCGACGTGCTGCTGGTGCTGCTGATCATCTTCATGGTCATCACCCCGCTCACGCCCAAGGGCCTGGATGCGCTCGTTCCCCAGCCCCCCAAGGACCAGTCTAAGCAGCCGCCTTCCACTGACCGCACCGTCGTCATTCAGGTCATGAAGGCTGCCGGCCAGCCCGCGCTCAAGATCAATCAGGAAGATGTCACCTGGGACAAGCTCCAGGGGCGCCTGGAAGAGATCTACAAGACCCGCGCCGAGAAAGTGGTGTTCGTGAAGGCCGATACCGATCTTCCCTTCGCCGATGTGGCCCAGGTGATCGATATCGCGCATTCGGCCGGCGTCGATAAGGTCGGCCTGATCACCGCCAAAATCGAAGCCGGCGGCTAAAAGCAAATTTGAAATTTTAAAAATTTCAAGTTTTTCAATTTTCTGCAGCATGTTTGAAACACGGCCGCGACCTGGTTTCACCCGTCGCGGCCGCTTATGGAGAGACGCACGCATGAACCGAAGCGCACGACTTCTGGCGCTTGCCGCCCTCATCCTGGCGCTGTTCTCGCTGGCCGGCTGTAATAAGCTCCGCGCCCGCGACCAGCTCAACAAGGGTGTCCAGGCCTACAAGAACGCCAAGTACGAAGATGCCATCGAGAAGTTCAAGAACGCGGTGGCCCTGGACCCGTCCCTGATTAATGCCCGGCTTTATCTTGCGACTGCATACGCGCAGCAATACATCCCCGGGGCGGACACGCCGGAAAACAACCGCATGGCCGAACAGGCGATCTCCGAGTACCAGGACGTACTCAAGATGAAGGCCAACGACCTCAATGCCATCAAGGGCATCGCCTACCTCTACCTGCAGATGAAGCAGTTCGCCAAGGCCAAGGAGTACTACCAGAAAGTCATTGCCGTCGATCCCAACGATCCCGAGGCTTATTACTCCGTCGCCGTCATCGACTGGACCGAGACCTACCAGCCGCGCATGGAGCAGAAGGCCAAGCTCGGCCTCAAGCCCGACGAGCCTATCAAGGACAAGAAGGTCTGCGCCGACCTCAAGACCAAGAACCAGGACGCGGTCAAGGACGGCATGACCATGCTGGAGAAAGCCATCTCCCTGCGCCCCGATTACGATGACGCCATGGCTTACCTCAACCTGATGTGGCGTGAGCAGGCCGACATCGAGTGTGGCGACCCCAAGGCCCGCGAGGAAGATCTCAAGAAGGCCGATGAGTGGGTGAAGAAAACCATGGCGACCAAGGCTGCCAAGGCCGAAAAACAGGCCGGCCCCGGCGGCATTACCCTGGAAAAGGAAAAGAAAAACTAGCTACGCGCACGCGCCACTTGGTCCACGCGCATGTGGTCCACGCGCATGTGGCACATGCGCCCCCGCGTGTGCGGAACAACTCGGTCGTAAATAAAAATTCAGCAGCGCGCTCGCTCCCGAGCGCGCTTTTCTTTTGCCCGGCGTTTTTTGGGCAGGCGTCATTCCGAGCGGAACGAGGAATGTCATCACCACCACTGCTGCTGGCCATCACGCCAACGTCATCCCGCCTTCCGCCATGCGACGTCAAGTTCCGCCGGGCGAGAGTACCGCTTCGGCTCCGCTTCCGGCTCCTGCAATGCCACTTCCGCCAGGCGCATGTATCGGCGGATCATCCCTTCCGTCTCTTCGTCTTCCGCGCGTGCCTGTTTTCGACGCTCCTCTGCGGGCTCCGAATAGACGTCGGACCGATGGCTGATCTTCATGGTTTGCCTGGCTCAGGGCAAACTTCCCCCCGAACCCCGGTGCGATGCCCACCCCAGACTGCGAGTTGTCATCATTGGTGCCTCACCGCTCGCGGCGGAAAGTCACTCAAATCGAGAATAGCGGCTCGTCCCTCAACCTCATTGCAATCGATAATCGGCAATCGACAATCGGCAATCGACAATGCTTTTGCCCCTGCTTCCTCCTCAACCTGCTCTTCGTTCTGTACAATATTTCTATTCTCGCCGCGCCGCCGTGGGGGCGACGCCTCGGAGGTTCCCGCATGTCAGCTCAGTCTCAGCCGCTGCCCACCCCGGCAGCTCAACCTCAACCCTCGCCCATGCTGTTCTTCGACACCATCAACGGCTACCAGCGCACGGCCGCCGTCAAGGCTGCTATCGAGCTGGAGCTGTTCACCGCCATCGGCGAAGGCGCCACCACTCCGGAAGCTATCGCGCTGCGCTGCCAGGCCTCCGTCAAGGGCGTGCGCGTTCTCTCCGATTACCTTGCCGTGCTCGGCTTCATCACCAAGAACGACGGTCAATACGCCCTCACCCAGGACACCGCCATTTTTCTCGACCGCCGCTCGCCCGCCTACGTCGGAGGCGCCATCGGTTTTCTTACCGACGAACGCCTCCACGACCACTTCGCCGACGTCGCCGCCTGTGTGCGCAAGGGCGGCACCGTGCAGGACGAGCAGGGCACCATGTCGGTGGAAAATCCCATCTGGCTGGAGTTCGCCCGTTCCATGGGCAGGCTGCAGGCCAACCCCGCCGAGCAGCTCGCGCAAATGCTTCACCTCGAATCCTCTCCTCAACTCAAGGTGCTCGATATCGCCGCCGGACATGGCATGTTCGGCATCACTATTGCCCGCCACAATCCGCACGCTGAGGTCATCGCCGTCGATTGGCCCGGCGTCTTGCGCGTCGCCCACGAACACGCCGAAGCCGCCGGCGTCGCCTCCCGGTGGCACGCTCGGCCTGGCAGCGCCTTCGAGGTTGATTTCGGCAGCGGCTTCGATCTTGCCCTCGTCACCGGTTTTCTCCATCACTTCGACCCGCCCACCAACGAAAAGCTGTTGCGCAAGATCAGGAGTGCGCTCGCGCCCCGCGGCCGCGCCGTCATCGTGGAGTTCGTTCCCAACGAGGACCGCCTCACCCCGCCGCCGGCCGCCATGTTTCCGCTCACCATGCTGGTCACCACCGCTTCCGGCGACGCTTACACCTTCGCCGAACTCCGCCAGATGGTCGTCAACGCCGGCTTCACCGCCTGCGAATTGCACGATATCCCGAATAATTTCCAGCGTGCCGTAATCGCCCACGTCTGAACCGCCAACTGGCCCACGCGCCTGTGGGTTGTGGCACACGCGCCCCCGCGTGTGCCACGCATCTCCAAGCAGCCCTCACTTGAATATGCTCCCATTCTTCATTCTTCAATTTCCCGCCTGAGGCCCGAAGCCCGAAGCCCGAAGCCTGCAGCCTGAAGCCCGAAGCCTGAAGCCTCGCCCTTCCTCCCCCTCACCCTCCCCTGTGATCTCCATCACGCTCCCATGTGCCCTGCCGTGCATTACAATCTCGCTCTATGTTCAGCAAGGTCCTGATCGCCAATCGTGGCGAGATCGCCGTTCGCGTCATTCGCGCCTGCCGCGAGATGGGCATCCGCTCCGTCGCCGTCTTCTCCGACGTCGATCGCGCCTCGCTGCACGTGCGCAAGGCCGACGAGGCCTACCACATCGGTCCCGCCACCGCCAGCCAGTCCTATCTGAACATCGACAAGATCCTCGACGTGGCCCGCCGCAGCGGCGCCCAGGCCATTCATCCCGGCTACGGCTTTCTCTCCGAGAATGCCCGCTTCGCCCAGGCTTGCGTCGATGCCGGCATCAAGTTCATCGGCCCCACCGCCGCCGCCATGGACGCCATGGGCTCCAAGACACGCGCCCGCCAGGCCATGGAAAAGGCCGGCGTTCCCTTCGTTCCCGGCTCCTCGCGCGGCCTCGATTTCGGCGAGACCCTCAAGGTCGCGGAGCAAATCGGTTATCCCGTCATGCTGAAAGCCGCTGCCGGCGGCGGCGGCAAGGGCATGCGCCTGGTGCGCTCCGCCGCCGAACTGCGCTCCGCCTTCGACGCCGCCGCCAGCGAGGCCCGCCGCTCCTTCGGCGACGATGAGGTCTACCTCGAAAAATACATCGAGAACCCCCGCCACATCGAGATGCAGGTGCTCGCCGACGAGCACGGCCACACCGTCTATCTCGGCGAGCGCGAGTGTTCCGTGCAGCGCCGCCACCAGAAGGTCCTGGAAGAATGTCCTTCGCCCATCGTCGCCCCTGAAATGCGCCGCCAGATGGGCGATGTCGCCGTCCGCGTCGCCCAAGCCGCCGGTTACACCAACGCCGGCACCGTCGAGTTCCTGGTGGATCAGCAGCGCAACTTCTATTTCCTGGAGATGAACACCCGGCTGCAGGTGGAACATCCGGTCACCGAACTGGTCACCGGCCTTGACCTTGTGCACCTGCAAATCCGCATCGCCGCCGGCGAACCCCTGCCTTTCCAGCAGCACGACATCGCGCTCCGCGGCCACGCCATCGAGTGCCGCATCTACGCCGAGGATCCCGACAACAATTATTTTCCCAGCCCCGGCCGCATCTCGTTGCTCGAAATTCCCGCCGGTCCCGGCATCCGCCGCGATACCGGCATCTACGAGGGCTGGACCGTTCCCATCGACTACGATCCCCTGCTCGCCAAGCTGATCGGCTATGGCAGCGACCGCCAGCAGGCCATCCATCGCCTGCAACGTGCCCTCTACGAATACGTCGTCACCGGCATCAAGACCAACATCAGCCTCTTCCAGCGCATCCTGCAGGACCCTGACTTCCGCGCCGGCAACCTCGACACCGGCTACCTGGAGCGGCTGCTCGCCAAGCCCGCTCCCCCGCCGGGCGTAACCGACGATGGCATCGACCGCACCGCCGAGCGCGAGCGCGTTGCCGCCCTCGCCGCCGGCATCTTCGCCGCCCTTGAGAGCGCCGCTCCCAAATCCGCCAACGGCGCCGCCAGCGGCGCCGCCGCACAACCAAGGTCCGCCTGGAAACAGGCCGCGCGTGTGGAGGGGCTGCGCAACGCATGACTACGGAAACAAATTCGCCACTGATGAACACTGATGAACACAGATACGCTCATTCAGAACTGACGCAAATAATCATCGGGACGTTTTACGAGATCTACAACGAGCTAGGTTACGGCTTTATTGAATCCGTTTATGAGAGCGCTCTGTGCATCGCCCTTAAGACAAAGGGTTTGAGGGTTGAGCGCCAATGTCCTGTGCCGGTATGGTTCCGTGGTGAACAGATCTGCAATTTTTTCGCCGATCTCATCGTGAACGGATCTGTAATTCTGGAGTTGCAGGCAGCACGCGCACTGGAGCCTGCTTTTATTGCGCAACTGTTGAATTACCTCCGCGCTACCTCACTTGAAGTCGGTTTGGTCCTCAACTTCGGCCCTCGTCCGGGTGTTCGCCGGCTGCTGTTCACCAACGATCGAAAGAAAAATCAGTGTTCATCTGTGTTAATCAGTGGCTAATTGATTTTCGATGACCTACGAAATTCTCATCGACGGCAAGCCTCACCAGCTCGAACTCGAGCGCGACGGCAATTCCTGGTCCTGCCGGCTTGATGGCGAGTCCATCCACGCCGACGCCGTCATGACCAAGCACGACGTCATTTCCATCCTCATTGGCGGCACGCACTACGAAGTAAAACGCGAGCGCACTCCCGCCGACGTTCACTACTGGGTCAAGAATTCGCGCTTCGCGGTCGAGGTCCGCGATCCTCGCTCGCTGCGCAGCCGCAAGGCCTCGACGGCCACTGGCGAAGGCCCGCAGAAGCTCCTGGCGCCCATGCCCGGCAAGGTGGTGCGCGTCATTCTCCCGGCCGGCAGCAAGGTCGAAGCCGGCCAGGGCGTGCTGGTGGTCGAAGCCATGAAAATGCAGAACGAGCTCAAGTCCCCCAAACAGGGCACTGTCACCCAGGTCATGGTCGCCGAAGGCGCTTCCGTCACCGCCGGCGAGGTCCTCGCCATCGTCGAGTGAGATCTCAACGTAACCGACACACCTAATGGCTGTCATCCTGAGCGAGGGCGAAGCCCGAGTCGAAGGACCCCTGCGATGTTGCTCGCTCCGCGCCTGCTGGAAGTCGTTCCCACCATGATCCCCCGACAATTTCTCCCCCTTTCCTGAAGCCTGAAGCCCGAAGCCCGAAGCCTCTTTTTCCACTGCTTTCCACAGTCATTCACTACTCATTCGCATTGACCGCGCGCTTCGTCACGTTCGACAATGTCCCTTCGCTCTTCCCATGCGCGCTTATCTTTCAGGATCTATCGAGTACTCGCCTGACTTGGGCAAGGGCTGGCGTGCGCGCATCACTCCCTTCCTGCACGCCCTCGGTCACGAGGTCTACGATCCCGCCGCCGACGAAAAGAAAAATCTCACCGACGAGGAAATGCTGGAATTCCGCGGCTGGAAAACCGCCGACCTGCCGCGCTACCAGCTCACGCTGCGCAAGATCATCGCCTGGGACCTGGACTGGATCGAATCGCGCGCCGACTACATCGTCTGTTATTGGGACGCGGCGGCTGCCCGCGGCGCCGGCACCCAGGGCGAGCTCACCTTCGCCCATCGCCGCGGCCTTCCCGTGTACCTGGTGCTGGGCATGCCCGCGCGCGTAGTCAGCGGATGGATCCTGGGATGCGCTACCCGTGTCTTCGAGAATTTTGACGACCTGCAGGCGTTCCTGGCGCGCACCTACGCCAACCGCTATGCCGTCAACGTCGTTAAGGAAGTGCAGGCCATCGCCGACCGCCGCCTACCGGTGCGGGACTGAAGCGAGTGGTGAGATGTGAGTTGTGAGTGGCTGAAAGCTGATAGCTGACGGCTGAGAGCTGAATTCATGAACTTCGCAAAGGGCAGTCTGGGCTGGATTGAAGTGGTTTGCGGGCCGATGTTCAGCGGCAAGAGCGAGGAGCTCATCCGCCGTCTGCGCCGCGCCGAAATTGCGCGCCAGCGGGTGCAGATTTTCAAGCCCGCGCTCGACGACCGTTATGCCAACGATCACATCGTCTCCCACAGCGAGCTGAAAATCCGCTCCGTCCCGGTCAAGGACGCCGCCGACCTGGAATCGCGCCTCGACCTGCGCACCGAGGTCATCGGCATCGACGAAGCCCAGTTTCTCGGCGCCGGCATCGAGGACGTCGTCGTCCGCCTCGCCGATCTCGGCAAGCGCATCGTCATCGCCGGCCTCGACACCGATTATCTCGGACGCCCATTCCACCCCATGCCCGAACTGCTCGCCGTGGCCGACGAGATCACCAAGACGCTCGCCATCTGCATGCAGTGCGGCAATCCCGCCAAGCACACCCAGCGCCTGGTCGCCAGCGAGGACCTGATCGTCGTCGGCGCTGCCGGCATGTACGAGGCGCGCTGCCGCCGCTGCTTCGAACCCAACCTCGCCCGCCAGGAGTTGGAGCGCGCCGCCGCGATTACAAGATAGGTTAGTGGCTCAGTAACTCAGGAGCTCGATACCTCGATCGACCGCTAGCCGATGGTGATGGTCAGAGCAGATTCCTCGCTGCGCTCGGAATGACGCGCCTTGAATTTGCAGATTGAAAATTCGTCAATTCGTCAATTCTTCAATTCGTCAATCCCTCAATCGCCCCATCCCTCCCGATAACTCCGCCAGCTCCTCCACCCAAACCAGGCCACCGTCGCGATCATGCCCGCCCATCCCAGCTTGAACACCGCCGCGGCAATCCGCGTGTCGTAGGGCAGCACGCCGAAGCGCGAAAACAGGTTGTACCAGTCGTGCATCATCGGATTTTCCAGGCCTTCCATTGCGCCTACCCCGATGGCGACATAGCTCATCGCCTGGGCCCGCGCATCCGCCATGTAGCGGGCAACGTAGAGCAGGTTTTCAAACGTGATCAGCAAGAACAGCGCATATCCCACCGGCTGGCGGCGCACGTAAAACGCCAGCGCCAGCAGCAACGGCACCGCCAATTCAAGGATGGTTCCTCCCGCTACGTGCAGGAAATCGCCGAAGTAGCCGAAAAGCGCGTGTCCACCCTCGTGGACCACCAGGTTCCCGGGGTCAAGAAACAGGAAATCGCCGCCTTGCTTCCCGATGGCGTACCACAGGAAGAAGGCGAAGAACAGCATCCACCCGCATGCCTCGGCCTTCGACAGGGGAAGCCACTTGGCGCGCCTTAGCTGGCGCGCGTAGTCACGCAGATCGCAGAACCACTGCCGGAGATCGCCCATGGAATAAAACCACCGATTAGCAATTAGCGATTAGCAATTAGGGAAACTCTGATCAAGTGAGGTGCGGTTCCCTCAGCGGCTAAAGCCGGGATTATATTGGAGCACTTACGGACGGTCTGAAGACCGTCCCCTTCAAAACGCACACTTCATCAGACCTCCCTTAGCAATTAGCAATTAGCGGTTAGCGGTTTCAGTACTCCAACTGGGAGGGGTGGCGCTCCCGCTCTTCAGCCTCCTCGTTCACGATGCGTTCGACTTCGGTTTCAGGGATCTGCAAGAGATCGACGAATAGCTGGCAGAGGGAGGCTTCCTTTTCCTGATCGGCGTTGTGGGCAACTTCGCGGGCTTCCTCGTTAAGGCGCTTGAGGTTGGAGGCGGCGATCTGGAGGGCGTAGAGCTTGAGGGTGGCGCGCTTGGGATCGAGAGCGCCGTCGTCGAGGGCGCGAATGACCTGGAAGATGGCGAGTTGGAGGCTCATGGCGTCCTCGACGAGGCGGGCAGAATAGTCTGGGCTGGGTTCGCGGGCGGCCTCGTGGCAGACGCAATAATCGCGCTCACGACGGGCTGGGGCGGCGTAGGGCGAGCCATTGAGCTTGGTGTGCTGGCAGCGGGGAGCGAGGTTGGCATTAGCAGTGCGAGTGTCGGTCATATACCCCCCTCCCCCCTCCGGGGGGTGAGTAGTAGTTTCAATGAGTTACGCACGGTATACCGTGGATTGGGGACGGTAATCGGGAAATTGCGGAATCGGATGATTGCGGAACTGCCGAAATGCCCGGCGAAGCAGTTGGGCCACCACGCAAGGCTAAACAAGGGTGGGAATATCGGGCTGGCGGCAGAATTCGGCATAAAGGTCCCTACTTCTAGCGTAGCAAACTGGAGGGGGTAAACCCGCCACATCGGCTGACGATATATTTAGCGTGGAATGAAGCGGTTGCGGCGGAACTTCGGGTTTTGGGGGCTTGACAAGATTGGGGACGGGGGTGGCTCAGACTAAAGAAACACGATTATTCACGTCATACAAATTCGGGGGAAGATTGGGTGCCGTGCCAGGGTTGTTTTCAAGCGGCGTTTACCTTGACGCTAATGCGACCAGTGTGGGATGACTCCGGATTTTTGCACGGCGTGATGTTGATGTCGATGTCGCAATCGAGAACTGTCAGGAAACCCATGAGGCGTTCAACCGATAATCCCTCCAGTTTATACCGTCGAAGGGCAGACACTTTTGGTTGATCCGTATGCAGGCGATCGGCGATTTGTTCCTGTGTCAAATCGCCGAGTTTTTCAATGATGGTATTTAGCGCGAATGCTATTTTGGTTTTTGTTTGAAGTTCCTCCGCATCGGCCAAGTTTAGGTCGGCGAATACATTGCCGGAACTCGCAGTCACCTCACCGTCGTGTCGTCTTTTTCTTTCGGCCATAAGCCTCCCTGTGATGTTTTTCTGCGTCCGCAAGACGCTTTCTTATGGTTTCGATTTCGCGTGGTGGAGTCTTTATGCCATGCGTTGATTTTTTCTGAAACGCGTGGAGAACGTAGACGGCCTCCTTGAACTTGATCGTATATACCGCTCTATAGGCGTCGCCGTCATCCTGGACGATCTCGTAAACTCCAGACCCAAGACCGCTCCACGGTTGCGCCGAGGGGTCTTTGCCGCCGAGCCGAGCTACTTCAAGAGCTGTGGCCATCGCGGTGCGAACGCCGCTCGGGAAAGAATCCATATCCCTCAGGGAGGAACGCATGTAAAACAACTTCCGTTCAGGGGGGAGATCAACCTTGGTGCGAGTCATTTATGCCACTTTCGGTATAACCGCGTCAAGTGTATTCTGGGACACCGAACTATAGTGCTAATATGAAAGCGGCGGGGTAGGGGAGTTGAACCCCATCGTACCCCCGCCATTTTGAGTAAGGCTCACTGGTGCCCAGTTCTCGTCCCGGCCAAGGAATCAGAGAACTGGGCATTCCCGTTTACCGCCGCCGCAGTCGTGAGCGGCCCAGCGACGGCTATATCGTCTGGTCATGCGATAGTCCCCTCCAATTCCGTGCCGTATATTGAAACTTCGTGCTAAACTTGTGCGCGAACACGAGCAGCAACCTTCGTACTCCCGCTGATTGAGCTTCCGGGCCTCCCAGTTCGCACCTTGGTGTCCCAATCTTCGTCGGTGTTAACTGACACGTTCTGCAAACAACTTTTGAGCCATTTCTTCGGCTCGCGTCATGCCGGTTACGGTCAATTCGTAAACTCCGCCTTTACCGCGGCCGCTTTTTAAGAGGTAGCGGGCATCAACGTAGGGCTTTGCAGTCCGGTCCACTCGTGCCACGCCGATGCCAGATACGTCCAACGATTGCTTGATCTTGGTTACGGGAACTCGTGCTGTTCCTTTGTTTTCCGCCCCGTTCCCGATCTTGCGATAACCGTAGATCACCAGCAAAATTGCGTCGGCATCTCGTGTCTCGCCAGCGGGTGGATGCACAATGAGCTTTCGCAAATCGCGTGCTTCGTCCACTTCCCAAAGATCCAGCACGGTTGTATATCCATCATGGGTTCTAGCCTCAGTGACCCTCTCTGCGGGAATGGCTGGCCTTGGAGCTTTGATCGGCATCTGCGGCAAATATTCGCTCGGAAGCGTAGCAATGCGCTCCATCCATGCATTGTATTGAGCGGTGACTTGTTCTGCCGGACCTTCGGCCTCGAACTCGTGCACGCCAACTTTGGCGCGGAGCTTGCTGCTTTCCATTCGCGTACCCTCTTTAATCAGCAGCAATGAGCGCTGCCGACTGGCACGCCATTAACTTGCCATAAGTTATGGCTTTGTGCAATGATTATGTCATCGCCGCCGCTTGACTGCGCTTTGTGCTCCCATGAAGCTGCCTATGATTCCATGTTTCGGCAGTGAAAACGCGGATTCAATCGTGTTCGTGTGAACCATGCCGTTCACGTACCGGTGATTCTTGAGCGTGAGACGCGGGCTTGTCGACCAGCTCCGTCGCCTTCACCGCCCGCCTGCAGCCTGAATTAGAATCACTCTCCATGGACCTCGCAACCTACTCCCGGCTGCCGAAGATCGAGCTGCACTGCCACCTCGACGGCTGTGTGCGGCCTGAAACCGCCCGCGACATTGCCATTCGCCGCCAGGTGCCGCTGCCGCCCTCGGTGGAAGACGCGCTGATCGCGCCCGATGCCTGCGAGGACCTGGCTGACTACATTCGCCGCATCGACTTCGCCCTGGAGGTCATGCAGCACGAGCAAGACCTGGCGCGCGTGGCCCGCGAGCTGGTGGAAATGTGGGCCGCCGATGGCGTGGTCTACGGTGAAGCGCGCTTTGCGCCGCAATTGCACCTGCGCCGGGGACTCTCCATGCAGCAGGCGCTCAACGCCGTCCATGGTGGTTTGATGGAAGGCAAGCGGCGGCACGGCGTGGATTTCGGCTTGATCGTCTGCTGCCTGCGCCACGAAAGCGAGGCGCAGAGCGTGGGTGTGGCCCGCCTGGCGGCGGAGAACATGGACAAGGTTTGCGCGCTCGACTTGGCCGGCGACGAGAAGCGCTACGACGCCCGCCCCCACCAGAAGGCCTTCGCGCTGGCGCGCGACGCCGGACTGCACCGCACGGCGCATGCCGGCGAGGCCGCCGGGCCCGCCAGCGTCCGCGAAGCACTCGACCTGCTGGGGGCGGAGCGCATCGGCCACGGCACGCGGGTGGCCGAATCCTCGCCCTTGACGCAAGAGATGGTGGCGCGGCAGATCGCCCTCGACATGTGTCCCACCTCCAACGTGCAGACACGCTGCGTGGGTTCGCTGGGCACGCATCCCATCGCCGGCCTGCTGACGCACGGGGTGAGGGTGACGGTCAGCACCGACGCGCGCACTACTTCCAATGTTTCCGTGAGCGCGGAGTTCGAAAAACTTTCCCGCGAAATCGGATGGGGCGAGAAGGAATTCACGGCCTGCCAGAAGAACGCGGCGCAGGCGGCGTTCGTGCCGGAGGCCGAGCGCACCAGGCTGCTGCGAAAGGTCGATGTGGAGGCAAATTCTTCCGCTTAAATTCTTGGTCGCCCGGTTAGGTGATCCCGGTCACCGCCTGGGCAAGCAGCCACGCGCTAGCGTGGCGTGATGCAATACTTATTCATCCTGAACGATTCTCCCTACGGATCGCAGCGCAGTTACAACGCCCTGCGCCTGGCCGGTAACCTCGCCCGCTCGGCGGACCACAAGATCTTCATTTTTCTGCTGGGCGATGGCGTCACCGCCGCCTTCGAGGGATTCTCGCCGGTGCATGTCTTCTACAACCCCCAGGACATGCTGCGGCAGTTGGGAGAACGCGGCGCCCGCATCGGCGTGTGCAAGACATGCCTGGAGGCACGAGGCATTCTCGATCAGCACCTGGTGCCGGCCGCCAAGCGCAGCACGCTCGACGATCTGACACAGTGGACCGAAGAAGCCGACAAAGTGCTGGTGTTTTGAGCCGCGGCGGGCTCCCGCTCGGCCTCGCTGCGCTTTCGGCCTCACTCACGCCCGCTAATCGCGGTCACTTCTGTCCGGTGCTCTTGAGGATCTGCTCGGCGTAATAGTTCTCCACCTTGGCCTGGTCGCGGACTACGTCGTAGTAGGCGGCTTTCAGCAATTGCTCGCGGCGGTCGCGCAATTGGTCGCGAATGGCTTGCTGCACCCGCGGATCGTTCAGCTCGCGCTGGCCCGCCGGCTCCTTGGCCACCAGCTTGACGATGCGGAACCCGAACACCTGGCGGGTCTCCGGGTTGGCGATGGTAATGACGTTGCTGTACTGCCCGGGCTTGAGCTTGCTGACCGCGTCGCGGGTGGAAGGGTCGGCCTTGGCCAGCGCCGATTGCGGAGTAAAGCCCAGGTCGCCGCCGTTGCCCGCGCTCTCCGAATCCTCGGAGTAATTCATGGCGACGGTGGCGAAGTCCTCGCCGCTGTCCAGGCGGTTCATGATCATCTGGATTTTCTTGCGCGCTTCGGCCTCGTTCTGCGCTTTATCGCCCTTCAGGTTCCGCACCTGCGGATTGGGCTGAGTGCTGACGAAAATGTGCGCCAGGTGAAACTGCGGCTCGATCAGGTTGAACTCGCCCTTGTGGGCGTTGTAGTAGCCGGAGATATCGGAATCGGAGATGGCGATCTTGGAGGTGATCTCGCGGTTCAGCACCTTGTCGATGGTGATGGAGCGGCGCAGATCGCGCTTGAAATCGTCGAGCGTGATCTTGCGCTCCTTGAGCCGCTTGTCGAACTCCTCCTGGGTGTAGGGGGCCTTGATCTCGTTCAGCTTCTGGTCGACTTCCTCGTTGGTGGCCAGCAGGCCCAGCTTTTCGGCGCGCTGCATGAGGATCTCATTGTCGATCAGCTCTTTCAGGATGCCGAGCTTCAGGCTGGTGGCCTGCTCGTCGGTGGGCTGCTGCGGCGATGAGGCGGTCTGGTTGACGTAGTACTTGTCGACCTCGGAACGCAGGATCTTGCGGCCATTCACCTTGGCCATTACATCGGCGCCGGCCTGGCCGTGGTCGCAGCCGGGAAGCCCGGCCAGCAGCGCGATCAGCACGACGGCGACAACGGGGCCGGAACTGCGGAGCCCGATTAAGTTGCGAATCAAAGTATTCCTCCGAGGAAAAAGTATGAATGCTTGCATCATTTCGGCGCCGGCTCGGCGCCGGCCGGCGAAGTCTTCGCGGCCTTCGATTCCGGGGGCAGCATCGCCGCCTTGGGAATGGGCTGGCCCGCGTCGCGCAGCGCGCGATTGATGATGGCCTGGAGTTCCGCGGTGGGGATGGCGCCATCCACCTTCTCGCCGTTGACAAACAGCATTGGAGTGGAGGAGATGCCCAAGGCCAGGCCCTCGTGCATGGAATTGGTGACCGCCTCCGGCGCCTGCTTCTTGATGCAGGCGTCCAGCGGCCCGGCTTGCAAGTGCAGCCGCTGGCCAATTTCCATCGCGGTCTTATCGAGGGCGGCGAACTGCGGGGTGAAGGGGGGCTTTGGCTCGGCGCCGGAAATCTGTTTCTGGTTGCCGTGGGCGTAATCCACGAACTGCCAGTAGGCATCGGCATTCTGCGCCGACAGGCAGTTGGCGTCGACCGCGGCGTGGATGGCCCAGGGATGAATTTCGGCGAGCGGAAAATCCTTGTAGATCAGCCGCACGCTGTCGCCGTACATCTTCAGCACTTCGTGGCTCAACTGGGCATGCATGCGGGAGCAGAACGGGCACTCAAGATCGTCGAAGTTGACGATGGTCACCCTGGCGTCCTTGTTGCCGCGGACCGGACGGCCGGTGAGATCGATCTTCTTCATGGTTTCCGCGTAGGGGTCCTTGTTCAGATCGAACTTGATGACCCGCACCAGGCTGGCGCCGTCCTTGGCCACCAGGAAATCGATGTCTTGCTTGCGCTCGCCCTGCGACAGGGTGATGACCACCTTGTCGTAGCCGGGAAAATCGGCGCTCGGAGTCCGCGCCCCGACGGCGATATTCACCGAGGGCGAAATCTTATCGCCCAGGTAAACGCGCACCTGGCGCTCGATGCGCTGATTGAGTTCCGGAGGGTTGGCCTGCGCCGCACAGCCCAGGCAGAGGACAAGGAATGGGATGAAGAAACGTCGAAACCAATACACAGACATCCGCCTTCGCACCCGCAACGGGGGGCCCGCAACCGCGGGATTCAGGGTGGTTACTTCTCATTATCGCATGGCCAGGCCGGAATCAGCGGCCGAGACCACAACTGGATGGGACCGAAGGGGTTGGAATAAGATGTGGGAGCCGGGCAAAGCCGGCATCGAAGCCCAGGAGCGAAACGTGAACAGAGCAAGACTTGCCGCCGCGGTGGCCTTGACGTTGGCGGTGATGGTCGCCTGGACGCCGCGCGTGCAGGGCAGCGCTGCGCTGTCGGACAAAGAGCCGCAGGTGCGCACGCTGAACGGCCAGGTGACCAACCAGCAGAACCGGCCGGTGAACGGCGCCATCGTGTATCTGAAAAACAGCAAGACCATGGCGGTGAAAACCTATATCGCGGGGCAGGACGGCAACTATCGGTTCAACGCGCTGTCGCCCAACGTCGACTACGAAGTTTACGCCGAGCACCAGGGCAAGAAGAGCGACACCAAGACGCTGAGCTCGTTCGATTCGCGCAAGACGGCGAACATTAACCTGAAAATCAAGGAATAGGATTGCTCAACAGCCCGCGCGCCGAAAATCCTAACCGGCGCGTGAAGTGGTGCCATAATAAGCAGCGGCCAGTGATCAGCAGATAGTGGCCAGAAACAAAGTGGTATTTCGCAACAGGAGATCCCGCCGATGCGGCCACCGCCGAAGGACCCTTACGGGCGCCCAGGTCAACAGCAAGGACGAAGCTCAACCCGGCCCGGCTACGGACAGCAGCCCGGGCAGCGTCCGGGATACGGGCAGCAGCCCGAAGAACCGAAGAAGCAGGCGCCTCCGTCGCCGGCGCAACAGGTGGGGAACATCAAGGCGGACGTGATTTGGGCGCTGAAGAATGCCGGTGGTGGCATGTCGGTGTTCGATATCGGCAGCAAGATTATGTCGGCGGGCAAGCCGCGCTACGGGGAAACCAAGATCGCGCACGTGCTGGAGATGCTGGTGCAGGACGGCAAGGTGAGCAAAGGCGAAGCCACCGGGCGGGTGACCTACAAGTGGGCGGTGGAAGCGTTCTGAAACAGTCGCTAGTGGCTGGTAGCTAGCGGCTAGAGGAAGTCGCGCAACAGTAAAAGCCCGGCAATAACCGGGCTTTTGTTGTTGCGAATCGCGGATTACTGATTGTCGCCGCCGGCGCGTTTCCAGGTCATCAGCTCTTCCAGGGTGGTAGTGGAGCTGGAAGGGTGCTTGTAGGCCTCGACGTCGGCGCGGGTAGCTTCCTCGCCCACGGCGCGCAGGCTCAATCCGACTTTCTTCTCGCCGGGGTTCATCTTCAGGATTTTGAAGTCGAACTCCTGGCCCGGCTCCAGCTTGACCTGGGCGCCGTGCTGGTCGACGGCTTCCGAATTGTGGCAGAGGCCTTCGACGCCGTCGGCGATCTCGACGAACGATCCGAAGGTGGCCACGCGCAGCACCTTGCCGTGGACGACGTCGCCGATGCGATGCTCGTTGAAGAAGGTCTCCCAGACATCGGGCTGCAACTGCTTGATGCCGAGGGAGAGGCGGCGGTTCTCCGGCTCGATGGCCAGCACCACGGCCTTGACCTTGTCGCCCTTCTTGAGAATTTCCGAAGGATGCTTCACGCGCTTGGTCCAACTCAGGTTGCTGACGTGTACCAGGCCGTCGATGCCATCCTCGATCTCGATGAAGGCGCCGAAATCGGTGAGGTTGCGCACCCGGCCCTCAACCGTGGAGTTGACGGGAAATTTCTCGTGCAAGGTCTCCCAGGGATTGGACTCGAGCTGCTTGAGGCCGAGGGAAATGCGGCGCTCTGCGGGATTCACGTTGAGCACCACGGCCTCCACTTCCTGGCTGACGTTGAGCATCTTGGAGGGATGCTTCATGCGCTTGGACCAGGTCATCTCGCTGACGTGGACCAAGCCCTCGATGCCCTGCTCGAGCTCGATGAAGGCTCCGTAATCGGTGATGCTGATGACGCGACCCTTGACGTGGGCGCCGATGGGATAGCGCTGCTCGGCGTCGAGCCAGGGATCGGGCGTGAGCTGCTTGAAGCCGAGGGAGACGCGCTGCTTTTCCTTGTCGAACTTCAGGATCTTGACCTGGATCTGGTCGCCGACGTTGACCAGGTCGCGCGGATGGGTGAGGCGTCCCCAGCTCATGTCGGTGATGTGCAGCAGGCCGTCGATGCCGCCGAGGTCGACGAAGGCGCCGTAGTCGGTCAGGTTCTTGACCGTGCCGGTCATCATCGCGTCCTCGTGCAACAGCTCCAGGGTTTGGCCGCGCTTTTCGTTGAGATCTTCCTCGAGCAGCTGCTTGCGGGAGACGACGATGTTGCCGCGCTTCTTGTTGAGCTTGATGACGCGGACTTCGATGTCCTGCCCCTTCATGCCGTCCAGGTTGCGCACCGGGCGCAGGTCCACCTGGGATCCGGGAAGGAAGGCGCGCGCGCCCTCGATGTCCACCGTGAGACCGCCCTTGATGCGCTCCACCACGACGCCCTTGATGGGGGTCTTGTCGTTGTAGGCTTTTTCGATATCGTCCCAGGCGCGAAGACGCGAGGCCTTGTGGTGGGAGAGCTTGGTGTAGCCCTCCTCGGTCTCGCCCTTCTCGATCATGACGTCGATTTCCTGGCCGGGCTCGACTTTGACGTTGCCCTCGTGGTCCTGGACCTCGGCGATGGGCACCAGTCCCTCGGACTTGAAGCCGACATCGACGACGACGTGGGTGGGGGTGATCTTCAGGACCGTGCCCTTAATAACGCGGTCTTCATTGGCGGCCTGTTCGGCAGCCTGTTCGGCGGTGAAGTTTTCCAGTGCGGTTGCGAAGTCGTCCGTCATTTCTTTTTCGTTTCGATTCGTCGGTCCGGAAGCGGGCCGCGGTGGATTAACAGCGGAAGTCTCTTGAGAATTCACAACGCCGGGCTGCTGCTCGGGGGCGGAAGGCTCGACCGGCGCAGGTTGCGCGCCCTGATCGGTAGCCGGCTGCGAGTACGAAGGGGATTCGTCGCTTTGGGCTGAACGCTCGTCAAAAACCATAATTCTTCCACCCATCGCGCACCGCAGCGCGCGCATGGGGACCACGATTTTATACGGACTGCTGGCGTGGGTCGTCGGGGTGATTTGCCCGCAATCGGGCTTGGACAATCCAGCGGTCACACCCTCCAGCGCGGCTGGCTAACTGGAGGTCTTTTCGACTATAGCAATGGCCCACAGATTGGTCAAACGCCCGGGCAAAATTTTCCTCACGGCGAAGGAATTATTGTGGCTGCTCGGGGGGCGGAAGGACAAGGTCGGCAGGCACAGGCGGGTGTGATGCGGGGCACAAGGAGCAATTAGCAGTTAGCGATTAGCGATTACACCAGCGCCCGAGCCCTCGACTTCCTGAGGTGGCGCGGCTGATGGCGCATCCGGGCGTGGGCGCGGCCACGGCGCTGAGCCTTCGGGCTGATCCGCGACTTGCCCGACAGAGCTCGGAGACTTCCCCACTGCCAACTCGGGCTTATGTGGGGCGACCCGCCAATCATCAAAAACAGATGGAACACATAGCGCGGAAGGTAGATGTGTAGCGACCAAACGAGAGCACCGATTGCAACGCAGACCACGTTTGATCTCCACGCACTTCGCCGCACAGTTCACAACCGCCCGAGCCATTCCACCACCACCGACGAAAATAGTCTTGGTCGGAGTGGGTCAAGCCGTCGCACAACCGGCGGGAGCTGTTATTCCCAAGGCGGAAGTTCTGTTTGAGGAGAAGTCGCACATGGTTGTTGCCCATACGGGGGAGGACGAGTCTGTCAGTGTGAATCTAGAGCCGCGGTCTGCACGAGGTGACGATCAGACAGCTATGGATTCACTACGAGCGAAGCACGTCGATTTTTCTGTACCGGGCCCGACCGCGGGTGCGTTTGCACGTCGTGCGGCACAGTTAATGTACGCGACTTCGGAAGTGGTTCTTGCCCCATCTTGCGGTAAGCATGGAGGTCTGCCGAATGAGCCATCTCTGTGCCAGATCCATGCTCAACGATGAACCGATTCTAGCGTGTTCGTACACCGTGCGATTACTAATCGCCGCTCGATGCGGTGTCTGTACCTGTGGAAATGCCCCACCTCGGGAGTCATACAATCGGTAGACCCAGTGATATGTATGGTCCGCCGCCGTCTGGGTAAGTAATGCGATTTCCGGAGTCCCTGCGGGACTCTCTCCCTCATGCCCGCGGCGCCCGCGATTGCCGCCTTCTGCTAGGCTGTGGGGCCATGGACTACATTTTTACGCCGTGGCGATATGCCTATATCAGCAGCGCCGGCAATACGCCGGGATGCGTGTTCTGCCAGTGCCTCAAGCAAAGCGACCGGGAGGCGCTGGTCCTGCACCGCGGCGAGCACTGTTTCATCATCCTGAACGCGTTTCCCTACACCAGCGGGCACGCCATGATCGTGCCCTACGAGCACGTGGACGAACTGCAAAAACTGTCGCAGGCGGCCGCCGCGGAGATGATGTCGCAGTCGCAGCGGATGGAGCGGGCGCTGCGGGCAGCGTACCGGCCGGATGGCATCAACCTGGGGATGAACATCGGAGCGGCGGCCGGCGCCGGGGTGGCGGGCCACATCCACATGCACGTGCTGCCGCGCTGGATCGCCGACAGCAATTTCATGACAACCGTGGGCGAGACGCGGGTGGTTCCGGAAGACCTGGGGACGACGTGGGAGAAGTTGAAGAAGCAATTAGCGATTAGCTATTAGCTGTTAGCTTTTAGCGGTTAACGATTCGCGTTTATCGCCGTCGGCCCTTGGACCTGGAAGCTGGGGACCGATTTGCTTGGACACGTTTTTTCGGGGACGACTTGGCGTTTTTCTCGACGCGCAACTGCCACGCGGTGCGCAGCGCGCCAGCCAACACATCCTCATGCGCCGCCGCCAGCCTGATGTGAGTCGCGCCCATGCGACCCCAGCCACCCTTGATGGGAATGAACACTTCGGGCAGTTCCGCGACGAAGGCGGCCTGCTGCTCGGGGGTGAGCATCAGGTTGCCGTAGCCCTGCTTCTGCGAGGCGAGCGTGGCGAAGATTCTGCCGCCGACACGAAAGTCAGCGGCGCCCATATGCGAGCTCTCTTCGGCGCCCGGTAGGCTGAGCGCGATGCGGCGGAAGTCGGCAACAGTCATAAGTTCAGTAGTCAGTAGTCAGGAGTCAGGAGTGAAAAGCTGACTCCTGACTCCTGGCGACTGACTCCTGATTCTACGGGTGGCTGCGGCCTTCCGGCGAGGGCGAAGGAATGACGACGCAGCCGTGGGCGACGTCGCAGACCACGTGTTCGAATTGGATGGTGGTGTGGTGGATGTTGAACTTGAGGCGGAGACGCGCCTGGACCTCGCGCAGGATGGCCTCGCTGGCCGAGGGAGGAATGTCGGCAATGGAGATGTGGCAGGAGAGGGCGTGGGACTCGCTGCCGATGCTCCAGACGTGCAGGTCGTGAACGTCGTTGACGCCGGCGACGGTGGCAATGTCCTTGACGATCAGCGACAGGTCCATGCCGCGGGGCGTGCCTTCCAGCAGAATGTTGAGGGTCTCGCGGATGATGCCGAATGACGACCACAAGATCATGGCGCCGATGCCGAAGGAGAGCGCGGGATCGATCCAGGGTTGGCCGGTGACCAGGATAGCCCAGCCACCCACGATGACGGCGGCGGTAGACAACATGTCGCCCAGCATGTGGAGAAAGGCGCTGCGGATGTTCAGGTCCTTGCTGCTGCGCCAGAGCATGGCGGAGATGACGCCGTTGACCACCACACCGGCGGCGGCGACACCGATCATCAGGCCGGGACGGACGGTGACCGGAGAGGCAAGGCGGTGGGCCGCTTCGTAGAAGATGTAGAACGCGATGGCCACCAGGGTCATGGCGTTGATGAATGCCACCACCACGCCGGCCCGGCTGTAGCCGTAGGTTTTGGTCGCGCTGGGCGGACGATGCTCCAGGTACACCGCGGCCAGGGAAAGCAGCAGGGCGAGAAAGTCAGATACGTTGTGTCCGGCTTCGGAGAGCAGCGCCAGGCTGTGGGCGCGGATGCCGGAGATGACCAGCAGGACGATGTAAGCCATCGTCAGCACCAGCGCGATGCGCAGCACGCGCGAGGCATGGCCGGAGGGGTGGACGTGCGCGTGCATATCAGCAGTGTAAATTCGGCCAGCGACCGGTTCAACCTGCGCGCGCGGCCTTGTCACGGAAATGAACAGGTGTGTAGCCAGCGGAGTAGAGAGAGAACCGGGATACCAAGTTGTGGCATCGGGCTCACCCGCATGGGTTTCCAAATGGTTGATTTTTCAGTGAAATTGGGCTGAGCAGTTGGAAACGTGGTTGCGGGTGCTCAGGCCAGCGGACACTGTCTCGAGCGGGTGGTCTCGTGAGAAGAAACCTGGTTGTGGTCGTAATCTGTTCCCTGGCAGTGCTGGCCTGTACTCCCCTGGCCGCGCAGACGTTTGAAATCAATCCCCAAGGAGGGGCGCAGGCCACGCCGGGCGCGCCTCCGGCCAAGCCCGGAAAGAAGGCGGGGGCGGCGCAGGGCACACCCTCGCTGGCGTGGGGCTCCAGCATTGAAGTGGCGCGGCAGGCGCGCGCCGCCGACAGCGCGCTGAAGCGCAACGATTTTCGCGGCGCCCTGGTCTATGCCGAGCGGGCGGCGCACGCCGCGCCGCAAGACATCAACATGTGGCTGATGTACGGCTATGCCGCGCGCGGAGCGGGGAAGATGCAGACCGCGCTGGATGCCTACAATCGCGCGCTGCAACTGAATCCATCGTCGGTGGAAGCCTTGTCGGGCATGGCGCAGACCTATGTGCGCATGGGCCAGACCGACAAAGCCAAGGAATTGCTGCACAAGGTGCTGGCGCTGAACCCGCGCCGCAGCAACGACCTGATGATCGCCGGCGAGCTGTTCATCCAGACCGGCGACTACAACGGCGCCATCCAGATGCTGCAGCGGGCGGAGGCGATCCAGCCGACGCCGCGCGCCGACCTGCTGCAGGCGTTGGCCTATCAACATCTGCACAAGCCCGAACAGGCACGGCAATACCTGGACCGCGCGCGCGCCAAGGCGCCGCACAATTCCGAAGTGCTGCGCGCCATCGCCGGTTACTACCGCGAGACGCGCGACTACCAGGCTTCCATCAACGCGCTGCGCGCGGTGCCCAGCCAGACGGCGGACGTGATTGCCGAAATGGGCTACACCTACGAGCTCTGGGGCAAGAAGAAGGAAGCGGCGGCGAACTACGGCCGCGCCGCCACCATGGCGCCTGGCCAGTTGAGCTACCAGTTATCGGCGGCAGCCTCGGACCTGGCGACCGGCGAATTGAAGGAGGCGCGTGTGTTTCTGGATCGCGCGCAGAAGATTGACCCCAACCACTACCGGGTGCATGCCATCCGCGCCGAGGTCGCCAAACAGGAGAACCACTACCAGGAGGCGATCAAGGAATACAACGCGGCGCTGCGCAACCTGCCGGAATCGTCCACCGAGGGCGCGCTGTATCCCATCGAGCTGCGGGTCAACCTGGGCGAGTTGTACCGCACGGTGGGCGACGAAAATGCGTCGCACCAGCAGTACGAAATGGCGTTTCAGCAGATCCAGCCGATGAACATCGAGGGCCCGACGCGGGCGGAGTTCCTGCGCCTGCGCGGCGGGTTGAAATCGAACCTGAACGACGTGAACGGCGCGCTCGCCGATCTGAAGGAAGCGGCCACGCTCGACCCGAACAAGCCCGACATCCTGCTGCAATACGGCAGCGTGCTGTGGCGCGTAGGACAGAAGAACGAGGCGAAAAAGCAGTACGAGCACGTGCTCACCGTGGACCCCAAGAACGAGTGGGCGATGACCGCCATGGGATACCTGTCGCGCGACATGGGCGACACCAAGGCGGCGGAGCTCTACTTCCACAAGCTGGCGGCGGCGTACCCGGCGAACTACGTGCCGTATCTCGCGCATGGGCGACATGTACACGGCCGACCGGCGCTTCGCGGAGGCCAACGCGGCGTACGAAAAAGGATGGAAGCTGGCGCCGACCAATCCGCTGCTGGTGGCGGGCGGGGCGAATGTCGGCATCGAGTGGCACAAGTTCGATCTCTCGAAAAAATGGCTGGACCGCGCCAACCCGGAGATGAACCAGAACCCGTACCTGTTGCGCGAGCGCGAACGCTACCTGACCTGGGTAGGCAAGTACGCGGAGTCGGCGCAAATCGCGCAGCAGGCGATCCGCTTTCTTCCCAAGGACCGCGACGTGGTGGTCTACCTGGGCTACGACCTGCTGCACCTGGGACATGATGACGACCTGCTGGAGCTGACCTCGAAGTACGAGAAGATCCTGCCGAAAGATGCCGACCTGCCGCTGCTGGCCGGCTACGTGCACAAGAATGCCAACCTGCTGGACGAGGCGGTGGACGACTTCACGCGGGCGATCGAGCGCGGGCCGGAGGTGCGCACGGCGTACGTGAACCGCGGCTATGTGTATAACGACCTGCAAAACGCGGAGGCCGCGACCGCCGACTTCCAGAAGGCCCTGAAGCTGGATGCCAAGGACGGCTCGGCGCACCTCGGCCTGGCATTTGCGCAGCTGGAGTTGCATCACGGCAAGACGGCGCTGGAGCACGCGCAGGCGGCGCAGAAGCTGCTCGGGGAATCGGGGGCCATTCACGACGCGATGGCGACCGCGTATCGCGAGCAGGGGCTGCTGTCGCAGGCGGAAAAGGAATACCGGGCGGCGCTGAAGTATTCGCCCGACGACCTGAAGCTCTACCTGGCGCTGGCCGACACGCAGTATCACATGCGGCGATACAACGATTCGCTGGCATCGTTGCGCAAGGCGCTGACCTATTCCCCCGACGATCCGTTCCTCTACGCGCAGATGGCGCACAACTACGCCGAGCTGAAGCAGCGCGACGAGACCCTGCGCTACGTGCAGGTGGCGGAGAAGGTGGGCTACGACCAGAGCGACGTGCTGCTGGCCACCGGCGACGCGCTGTTCGCGCTGGGCGACCGCGACGCCGCCATCGAGCGCTTCGGACGCGCGCTGGATGCGCCCGATTCCGACCGCATCCAGGCCCGCCTGGCGATTGCGCGGGTGATGCAGCGCGAAGGCAAGTGGGACGAGGCGCGGGAGCAGGTGGGCCTGGCCTTCGCCGAATCGCGCATCGGGGAAGCTTCGCCGATCACGGCCGAGCACCTGCTGGAAGCCGGCGACCTGTTCCTGCGCATACACGACTTCGACATGGCAGTGAAGCTGTTTGAACGGGCGCGGGCGGCGGGCGCCTCCGACCAGGTGGTGGCCGTCGCGCTGGCCAACACGTACCTGGAAAAAGGCGACTCGCAGGACGCGCAGGCGCAACTGGCCAGCTTGGGCAATCCAGCCGAGTACCAGGAAAACTACGATTACCAACTGGCGCTGGCCAACGTGTATCGCCAGCAACATCGCGACTTGCTGGCGCTGACCGCGTTTGCTCATGCCAACCAGATCGCCGGGCAGGACGACGTGGCGGCGCGCGAACTGGAAGAGATGGCCGGCCAGGAAGGACTGCGGATCAACGACAAGGTGAGCGTGCTGACCGATTTTGCGATCACGCCGATCTTCGAAGACTCGACCATCTACCAGATGGACGCGCGGCTGTTCAGCGCCTCCGGACAAACGCTGCCGCCGCCGCGATCGTCGCTGGAGACGCGCTGGACCAGCGCCTATCGCGTGCACCAGGGGAGCCTGCCGACGATCAGCGGGTTCTTCCAGTTACGCAATGCGTCGGGCCGGGCTTCATTGCCGGCGGAGAACGTGATCCTGGACCGCAACACCTGGGATTACGTCTTCAATGGCGGCATCAACCCGGTGCTGCGCCTGGGACGCAATGCCATCACCTTCAACACCGGGTTGCAGTTCACGGTGCGGCGCGACAAGAACACGCCGGTGGAAATGAATCAGAACCTGTTCCGGCAGTTTGTGTATGCCAGCACGAACTCGCTGGGCAACTGGCTCACCATCCGCGGCGAGGGCATTCACGAGACCGGGCCGTTCACCCT
Source organism: Terriglobia bacterium (assembly GCA_963797035.1). Taxonomy (GTDB): domain Bacteria; phylum Acidobacteriota; class Terriglobia; order Terriglobales; family Acidobacteriaceae; genus JAIQGF01. The sequence goes on along the minus strand of CAWCOC010000007.1, from coordinate 426,072 downwards.
CCGCGACCTGCACTCCCGAGAGTTGGTGGGACGGCTGGAATTCCAGGTGGGAAGACCCTGGGGCAAGACTTCGCTGCTCACCGGGTACGTGGTGGACGATTTGCTGTTCCGGCCGCTGGTGCGGGAGTGGTTCAGCACGTCCAGCTATGTCGGAGTGGAGCGGCGCTTCGGGCGGAACCTGACGGTGCGCGCCCTGGCGCAGTACATCCGCGGCTGGCGGGTGCAGGAACTGCAGTACGTGCTGGGGCAGGCGATGCGGCCGGGGGCGGAGATCCACTATCGGCCGAAGAAGAACTGGTCGATCGACGCCAACTTCGCGCTCTCGCGCGGCATGGGATTACACACCTACGACAACGCGACCAGCGGATTTTTTGTCACCTACCAGCGGCCATGGCGGCGGGCGGTGAGCGACGGGCTGGGAACGGTGCCGGTGGATTATCCGCTGCGCATTTCAGCGGGCGTAGAGAACGACACGTTCTACAACTTTAACAGCGCCGGCGGCGTGGGCTCGCAAATGATCCTGCGACCGGTGATCCACATCAGCATTTTCTAGTTGCACGCAAGCAGTAGGTACTCAAGGGGCCCATGAAGATTTGCCTGGTCACTGCTTTTCCGCCGAGTGGACGGCAGTTGAATGAATATGGACTTCACCTGGCGCGTGAGTTGCAGAAGAACCCGCTGCTCAGCCTGGTGATTGTGGGCGACAAGCTCACGGCCTGCGAGTGGGCGACGGACGCGCAGGGCAAGCGCCTGGAAGGACACGAGGAGCTGCCCGATTTCGACGTGGTGCGCTGCTGGGAGTTCAACAGCATTCGCAACCCCTATCGCGTGCTCAAGGTCATCCGCGACCTGAAGCCGGACGTAGTCTGGTACAACCTGGTGTTCTCCACCTTCGCGACGCAGCAGCATCCGGTGGCGGCCTTTGCCGGGCTGTGCATTCCGGCGCTGACGCGGGCGGCGGGCTTTACCACGCACGTGACGCTGCATCACCTGATGGAGCACGTGGATTTCGGCTCGGCCAACATCCGGGCGGAGCGGCTGTTCCGCTTCGCCAGCTCGGTGGCCACCCGCATGCTGCTGCTGTCGAACTCCATTTCCGTGCTGCTGCCGGCCTACCGGCGCACGCTGATGGAAAAATACCGGGCGGAAAACGTGCACTTCCGTTCGCATGGCATCCTGGGAGCGCGGCCGGAGCCGCCGGATTTTTCGCGGCGCGGCAATCCCGACCACCGCATCCTGGCCATCGGACACTGGGGGACGTACAAGCGGCTGGAAACGCTGATGGAGGCGTTTCACGAGGTGCAGCGCCGCGTTCCCAGCGCCAAGCTGGTGGTCGCCGGGGCCAACCACCACACCACGCCGGGGTATTGGGAATCGATCGCGGAAAAGCACCGCGACAATGCGCGCATCGAATTTCGCGGCTACATTGCGGAGCAGGAAATCCCGGAGCTGTATGGCTCGGCGAGCGTGGTGGTGCTGCCCTACGATTCCTCCACCGGCTCCAGCGGCCCGGCGCACCAGGCTTGCCAGTACGGGCTGCCCATCATCTCGTCCAATCTGAAGGAATTCATCGACATGGCGAACGACGAAGCCATGGCGGTGGATTTCTTCCCGCGCGGCGATGCCGGCGAACTGGCAGGCAAGCTGGTGGCGCTGCTGCAATCGCCGCAGCGGCAGCGCGACATGGCGGAGCAGAACTTCTCGGCCGCGCTGCGCATGACCATGCCGCAGATCATCCGCGAATACCTGCGCTCCTTCGACTTGCAGAAGCGCACGCGCGAGCTGGCACAATCGCGCTTGCGGGCGCGCTGGAGCAGCACGCGCGCCGAGAGCTTCCGCTACGGCGGGTGGTCGCCGTGGATGTAGGGCAATTTGAAATTTGAAAATTTAGAATTTGAAATTGGCGGGCCAAACCCGTTCCAGAACCGCTCGAAGTTCAGGTGCAGACTGCTGGCCTTTAAATTTCAAATTTTCAAATTTCCAATTTCAAATTCCTAAGGCTTGTAGGAATTGAAGAATGAAGCTCCGAACTACCCCGCCCTGGCCAAACGCGGACTAGGACGGGGCACCCGGCCCAATTTCAAATTTTCAAATTTCCAATTTCAAATTGCTAGCGCACGGTGACGGTGGCGCTGGACTGGAAGACCAGCCCGGTCACGTCCTCCCAGCTATTGACGGTCACCCGGTGCGTTCCCTTGTTCATCTTGATGTGGGTATCGAGCGTGTTGGCGTAGACCAGGTATTTCTTCACGCCGTCAACGTAGACGATCATGGAGGCGATTGTCTTGGAATCGTAGGCCGTGGCCGATACGTGCACGGGCGAGCGGGAAACCGCTCCGTTGAGCGGCGACCAGATGACGACCCCGGCCGCGGTGACGGCGGCCGATTTGCTGGACGAGAGGCCCAGGCTGTCGGTGACGGTCGCGGTGATGGTGTAATTTCCGCCCCTAGCGTAGGTGTGGGTGGCGGTGGGCCCGGCGGAGCTGGCACCGTCGCCCCAATTGATGACCGAAGTCAGCGTGCTGCCGTTGGGATCCGTGGAAGCTGCAGTCGACGCAGTAAAGCTCAAGGCCGATGTTTGTGAGACCGATAGCGTGGCTAGCGGCGCCAGCGCTGCGACGGTGATCGTCACCTGCGCCTGCATCAGCTTGCCGGTCGTGTCCCAAGCGTTGGTCACCAGCAGGTGCTGGCCTGCAGCCATGGTCAGGCTGGCGTCCAGCGAACTGGCGGTTGTGCGGTACACCTCGTTGTAATCCAGATAGGCGACGATCGTGGTAATTGGGTACGCCGATTGCGCATAGGCGGTCAAACGCACCGGCGAAGCCACGGTCGCGCCACTGGTTGGGCTGGTGATGTACACGCCGCTCGTTACCGCGTTGTAACTCACCGCGTTCGACATCTGGTTACGCAGCGACGGCTTGCCGATGGCTTTCACGAACAAGCTGTACTTGCCGGGCGCAAGCGCGAAGCTGGAGAGGTCCAACTGCCGGGTTCCTACGACGAAATCGCCCAGGGGCATCAGGTTCTGCCCGTCGGTGGAAATGAATACGGTGTAGTGATCGATGGTGTTTTCGTTGCCGCTCAGGGTCCACGAGAGCGTGCTGCCGGAGATGGCGCCGGTGAGCGAGACGCAGTTGTCGATGCCGGTTTCCAGCTCAGTGCCTTCCTCGTAGTCGTCCCAGGTGACCAACTGGATGGCGCCGAGCTGCTGCGAGGAGTTGAACATGGAGTTGGCCTTGGCAAAAGTCTGGAGCCAGGTCTGGCCGCACTGCTGGCTCATGACGCGGTTACCTGACCAGGAGGCCAGCGTGTCGTTGAAGCCCTTGTACATGGCGCCCGAGGTCAACTCGGCGGGATAGTTCATGCCGGTCGAGTAGAAGCTTCCCAGATAATCCATGCCGTAGTTGGACGCGGTGGGCATCACCCAGGAATACGAACCGGCGCTGAGCAGGTGCGTGAACCCGCCGTTGTTCTGGAAGACGAAAATGGGATTGCCGGGCGTGTTGGCGGCGACCGAGTTCCAGTCAACCGTGTAGTGCAGATCGATGTCGAAGTTGGTCAGCACCGGACGTCCGTTGATCCGCATGTAGGCCGGAGAATTGAAAAAGTTCTGGGCGGCGTATTGCGTCAGCTGGGTGAGGGCCTGGGTGGGTGAGCAGCCGGAGCTGATGCAGGAATACCACTTCAGCGCGCCCTGGTCGATCATGAGGGCGACCTGGAAGCCAGGATGCTGCTCCGCCTCGGCGATCCAGTTCCGGGTGGCGATGTCGTCGCGGCTGTTTCCCGGGCCATACCAGTCGTGAATGACGCCGTCGAAGCCGCGGCTGATCATGTCCATCGCCTGGGCGTGGACCACGGCGGGATCGTTGGAGTTGTAACCCACCTGCACGTGGCTGCCGCACAGGGTGCCGGCGCCGGTGGAAGTAGAGCCGGGCGTCATGCAGAACCAGCTCATCAAGTGAGCGTAGATTTTGCCGCTGTAGCCCGGGTACATCAGGGTATGGGTGTTCACCTTGCTGACGTTAGCCTGAGCCAGGTTGCCGTTGCCGGTGGCGAGAAACAGGCTGGAGGCGCTGGTGTTGTTGCCGGTCTCGGCCGCCAGCGTGGTGGTGGGAACGATAGCCAGCGGGGTGGCGGCAAGGGCGAAGGAAGAAATCAAGAACGACAGGACAATGGCAGACACGAGTGGGCGCAAGTAGACCTCCAGGACACGGGCGAGACGGTGTCCCGGAGTATCGGCCTAAGCGCCGTAACCCGGGTTAATCTGGATTACTTAGTACCGTAGACTTTTTGCCTTAGTCCTTGCCGGTAGGTTTGCGATCTTCCGCATAGGGTGCGGGCGGGACCGACGAGACATAACGGTCGGTGAGCTGCCAGTCGCCGCTGCTGTTGGACCAGAGATCGACGATGAACCTGGCAGTCTGCCTGGCGCCGCCTCCCTCCACCAGCACAAAGCTGACCACGGCATGATGATCGAGGCTGCGCACGGCCATCTGCCGGATTCTGAACGCCTCCGGCGGCGAGGAGGCGTTCTTCTCCAGCCAGGCGGCGCGAGGGACGGGTTGGCCCGGCGGAGCCGGCGTCCAAACCTGGAAATCGCGAGCCAGGAGCCGGTCGAAAACGGTGGCGCCGTTTGTCCGGCCGGCGGTGAGCAACTGCTGTTCGAGATCGCTGAAGACGGCCACCAAGCGGGTCTTGGTAACAATGCGCGTGCCCGCCTGCGGCGCGGGCTTGGTCTGCTGGGCGTGGGCGGCCACCGCCAGGAGGATGGAAACAATCGCCGCGAAGATGCTCTTCATACATGCCTCCGCTGCTCAAGAGATGAGGCGGGAGACAAAAAAGGCGGCCCTTTTTCGGGCCGCCCGCGATTCAACGCCGCTTCGAAAGGCTAATAGGACATCGAGCAGTAGCCGCCGCCGGCGTTGACCCAGTTGCGCTGGATCAGGTACTTGGTGCCGCCGAGGGAAACGTTGTACTTGGAACCGTTGGAGGCCGTCGATTCGGTGCCGAAGGTCCAGGCGCACTTGTCGGCATTTTCCTCGCCGCGGCGATCGTACCAGGCGTTCAGGTCGGGATCGGAGATGGCCTCCTCCGACTCGTGGGCAATGATGCTGGCCATGCCGTCGGCACCAGGATTGTCGTTGGGACTGCTGGCCGACTGCTCCTCGCATGCGGAGGGGCAGCGGTCCGGGTTGCCGACAAAGGCGAACTTGACGTCGACGCCGCTGATGCTGGCGCGGGTGTGCCAGCCGCAATACTGGGTGCAGAAGCCGGAAGTTTCATTCACGTCGGCCGAGGTCAGGACGAAGTAAACGCCGTTGGGATCGGCATGCCCTCCATTGAAGGTCGCAATGTGCGAGGACACGATCTGCTGAATGTTGGAGTCGCTCAGGGCGGTGCCGTGGGAGTAGTTGTCAGTCGTCGATCCGGCAAGTCTCAGGTTGCCGCTGACGTGGGTGTTCGAACCGTTGTAGTAGGTGGAGTTGATGTGCTCATAGCTGGAACCGCTCAGGCCGGTGATGAGACCTTCCAGCAGGCTGGTGGCCGTGTTCCCGCTCCAGTTTCCGTACCAGATGTAATACACGTTGGGCGTGCCCGTCATGACCGGGCCGTTGTGGTAGCAAATGCCGTTGGTGCAGGTGTTGCGCGACGATTTGCCGCCTGCATTCCCGCCGGCCTGCGCGTGCGCGACCTTCTCGCCCCAACCTTTGCCGGTGGGAGCCATGTCGTTCGCATCGCGCGTTTGTTGAGCGCCAAGATAAATGGCGCAGGACAGGAGCATGGTCACAGCCAGGATGGTTCGCTTCATTCCTCACCCCTCCAGAAATTTGTGCTCACCGGATCCCACGAGCCCGGTGAGCGATGGGTGGAGGAAAGTTATTCCTGATTTGGAGCCAGGTCAATGGCGGAGTACCTGCCAAAATTACCGTAGTACCAGGATTTTCCGCGCCGGTAGCGGGGGCTTTGGTAACCAAAGAAAAGGCCGGACTGGTTGGTCCGGCCTGCCCTTTTCATACTCGCCTGAGTTCCGGCGAATGCTGGGAAACGACGCGGCGTCACCTTCCGCGCCGGACTTACATAACCATGGCGATGCCTTCAAGCTCCTTCTGGATCACGTCGAGAGCGCAGCCTGCGCCTTCCACGCGGCTGGCAGCGTCCAGCGCCGCCTCCGGCGAGACTCCGTAGCCACGCCCAGCCAGAAAGATCTGCAGCACACGAGCGGCATCCCAGGAATCCACACCACTTTGCAGGAGTTCACTGCGGAGGGCCGCCAATTCCACACCGGAAAACTTTTCAGCCATCATAGGTCACCTCCGACCCAGAAGACTTAGGTTCCTCACCCTTGCCCTATTACTACTAACCCACAACTACTGGATTAGACTCCGCATACCCTGCTGATGTTGCAAGCAATTTTTGGCCCAAATCGTGATAGAGGTTGGGACGAGCTGACGTTTTCCCTGTAAGTTGTTAGCTGATTGCGAGTTAATTGACCATCTCGAGGCAGAAACGGTGCTCTGCACCTCCCTCGGCGACGGGTATGAAGGCGAAATCCAAATCCCAATTGTGAAATTGGGACGTATCACCCGTTCGGCTGCACCGTTTGTAGTGCAATTTTTTGTCAGCTTCTACGGCTGCTTGGATTCTTCGACCAGGAGTATGGGAATTCCGTCGCGGATGGGATAAATACGGCTGCAATTGACACATTGCAATCGCTCAGGGGCAGCCAGCTTCAACGGACTTTTGCACAACGGACAAGCAATCACCGCAAGCAGTTCCGGGCTGATCATGTAACTCCAATCCCTCACACTGTTGTCCTTAGGCCAATCTGTTCCCATTTTGAGACTTCCAGCTTCGGTCGCGTGAGACTACTTCTCAGCTACGGCCATCGCAGCCAGGCTCGCCATATCAGCGACCTCCAGATCCGCCTGGGCTATGCTGGCGGCGCCTCCGGAGGCCCCCGGCTGTCTCTGACGGTTCACCCAGACGCTGGCGATGCCCAGTTGGTTGGCGGGAGCGATGTCGTGATAAAGGCTCTGCGCTACGTGCAACACCTTGTCTGCCGGGACGGCGAGCCGCTCCAGCGCCAGGCGAAAATTGTTCAGCGACGGCTTGTAGCTGCGCGCCTGCTGGGCGGTAACGACGGCGTCGAACGGCACTTCGAGGTGCACCGCGGTGCGGGCAAACAGGTCATCATCGGTGTTGGAGATGACTGCCAGCTTATAGCGCGTCTTCAATCGGCGCAGGGCGGCGACGGTGTCGGGAAATGGCGGCCAGTCGCCCAGCGAATCGGGTAGCGCGCGCACCTCCTGGCTGCTGAGGCTGAACACCAGGCGCGAGGCGATCTTGCTCATGACCGCTTCCAGGACCTGGCGATAGGGGCGGTATTCGCCGGCCTCCTCGACGCGCTCGATGGCGGCAAACAGCTCCAGGATGCCGGTGTCGTTGAGGTTGCGGCCATGCGCGCTGAGGATGGGACGCAGGGTGGACAAGATGCCCTGGTTCCAATCGATCAGCGTTCCGTAGCAGTCGAAGGTGAGCCAGGAGAATTGGGAGAAATCGAGCATAAGCAAGGGCTTCAGACTGCAGGCTTCGGGCTTCAGGCTTCAGCCGTCTGGATTTTGCGCCTGAAGCCTTGAGCCTGAGGCCTGCTCTTCTATTTCATAGGCAAAGCTGCAGGCTTCGGGCTTCAGGCTTCAGCCGTCGGATTTTGCGCCTGAAGCCTTGAGCCTGAGGCCTTTATTTTACTTCCAATGGCTGAAGCAGCTTGAAGCTGAGCGAAGCTTCGGCCGGCAGCACGAGATCCTTGTTGCCGGTGAAGGCGGCGCCTGCGGTTCCGGCACCGGCGCCGGCGAGGACGCCAATTGCGGCACCTTTGCCTCCGCCGGCAAGGCCGCCGATGATTGCCCCTAACCCGGCGCCTCCGCCAACCGCGACAGCGGTCCGCTTGCCCTTGCCCTTGGCAACCTGGGCAACAGCCGCAGTCTCGACCTTGTAGGAATTGCCGTCAATCTTGATGGTATCGAGCCTGACCTGCAGGCGCGCGCCGCCCTTGAAGCGTCCCAGCGGTACCGCCTCCACCACGGTCCCGGTGGCCTCGGCGCCGGACGGGATCAGCGTCTTGCCGTTGATTTCAACCGGCTGCGCCACGGTGGCGGTAAAGGACTGCCCCGAAGTGCTGATCTTGGAGCCGACCGCCTGCCCGAGCCGCACCACGATGTGCTGCCCCGCGGGCACGACCTTGGGCTCTGCCGCGGAGGGTTTTTCAGCACTCTCAGCTTTGGTGGCGCTCCTGGAAGCCGCAGCGCCGGGCTTGGTGCTGGTTGCGGGCGCGGTACCCGATGCAGGGGCCGGATTGCTGGAAGCGGCTGGATTGCTTCCACTGGAGGACGGGCCGCCCTCGGCTGTGGCCGGCTCTGTCGGCTTCTTGGAACAGGCGATGGTCAACCCGATAAAGACGATCACAAGACTGCACAAAAATAGGATTCGGCGCATAGAGAACCTCCACTACCGGGAGCGTTCTATCAGAAGGGGCGCTGGATAGCAATGGACTGCGGAGAGTACCCAGCAGCGAGTACCAAGTAGCCGCGGAATTTGACGTGCATTCTCGATCGCCGATTGGGAGTCACAGCAGTTCGTCGTCGATGGCGGAGGCCATCACGCGGCGCCGTGGACGCGCCGTGACTTCGCCCTGCAGATAGCGCACGAGGGCGCGGCTATCGGAGTCGAACAGGTTCGCCAGAAGGCGGCGGACCGCCTCGGCACGCGCAGTATCCAGGTCGAGACCGGCGGAGTAGGACCAGGCCCGACCCCGCTTGCGGCGCTTGACCAGGCCCTTGACGCACATGCGGTCGAGCACGGTCATGACCGTGGTGTAGGCGAGCGGGCGGGGCAGGCCGGCGCGCACCTCGGCCACGCTGGCTTCCGGCAGGTTCCAAAGCACCTTGAGGCAATCCATCTCCAGCGAGGCCGGCGCTCCCGATTTCACCGGACTTCCTTGCCGGCGGCGGCGGGCTTGAACTTGTTTTTCAGGGCTTCGACCTTTTGCTCGAATGGCAGCGTGACTTCGGCGGAAGCAGCGGCGACTGCCGCCCGTTCCTCGGTTGATGGCGGCGGTTCCGGTGTGACCGGCACAGGCTCGGCGGCGGGCGGCTTGGGCCGCAGGAACTTGCCGGTATCGAGCAGCGGACGCGCCAGCGAGGGGTTGTAGCTGGTCCACGGGTTTTCCAGGGCGGCTTCGCGCTCGAAGTGCGCGCGCATGCTCTCCATCTTGGAATCGAGATCGTCGAGATAGTGCAGCATGAGCGCTTCGGGAAACATGGGCAGCTTGGGCGAGCCGAATTCGTAGTGGCCGTGGTGGCTGATGATGAGGTGCTCGAGCAGGGTCTTCAACTCGGGCGGAAAATCCGGCGGCAGCTTGGCCTGCAGCATTTCCAACTCGATGATCATGTGCCCCAGCAGCTGCCCGCGCGTGGTGTAGGCGAAGGAGCGCGCGTAGGAGAGCTCGTGCACCTTGCCGATATCGTGCAGGAACACTCCGGTGAGCAGCAGGTCGCGATCAACCTGCGGGTAATTGCGGGCCGCCAGGTCGCACAGCTTGCAGAGGGAGACCACGTGATCGAGCAGCCCGCCGATGTAGGCATGATGCAACGTCTTGGCGGCGGGAGCGGTGCGATAGGCGCCGGCGATGTCGGGATCGCCCATGAAATTTTCCAGCAGCGCCTTCAGGTGCGGATTCTTAAAGCCGGCGACGAACTCGCCCAGGGTGCGCCACAGCTCGTCCACGTCCTTGGTGGTCTTGGGCAGGTAGTCGGAAAAATCGACCTCCGAATCCTGCAGCCGCCGCAGCTTGTGCACCGTGAGCTGGTAGCGGTTGTTGTACTTATTGATCAGCCCCTTCACCTTGACGAAGTCGTCCTGCTCGAAGGTGTCCATGATCTCGACCACGTTGTCCCAGACCTTGGCGTCGAGGTGGCCGGTGCGGTCGGCCAGGGTAAGCGCCAAGTAGGGTTCGCCGGTTTTCTTGGGCTTCACCTGCTTGGAGGAAACGACAAAGCTGGTGGTGACGACCTTGTTCTCGAACTGCGCGGCATCGCGGATGTAGAAGTCCTTCATGAGCACCTGAGTTCCGGAGGGAAGCCGTATCCTACCTCAGAAACTCTGCCGATGAACATTGGGTGATTGGCTGAGTTGCGGATTTTCGCGAAGGCGGAGATTGCGGCGGGATCAGGAGATGCCGGTGGACTCGGCCTGCTCGTGCGCATGATAGGAAGAGCGCACCAGCGGGCCGCTTTCGACGTGGCGGAATCCCATCTTCAACGCTTCTTCTTTCAGAAAACGAAATTCTTCGGGAGGGGCCAGGCGGGCGATGGGCAGGTGGTCGCGCGAGGGCCGCAGGTACTGGCCGACGGTGAGAATGTCGACCTGGCGCTGGGCGAGATCGCGAAAGACTTGCAGGAGCTCGTCGGTGGTTTCGCCAAGACCGACCATCAGACCGGACTTGCTGACGGTTTGCGGGGCAATTTGCTTGGAGCGCGACAGCAGGCGCAGGCTGCGCTCGTAGCGGGCGCCGGATCGGGCCACACGGTAGAGGCGCGGTACCGTCTCGGTGTTGTGGTTCAGGATGTCGGGGCGAGCGTCGAGCACCACCTGGAGGCAGTCGTCGTGTCCCTGGAAATCGGGGATGAGCACCTCGACCTTACAGGCGGGGGCTACGCGGCGGATCTCCTCGATGGTCATGGCGAACACGCGGGCGCCGCTCAGGTTGTCGTCGTCGCGATTGACGCTGGTGACGACCGCGTATTTCAGGTCCAGTTGCGCCACCGCTTCGGCCACGCGCCGGGGCTCGTCGAAGTCAATCGGGCCGGGATGTCCCTTGGGCACGGCACAGAAGCCGCAGCGCCGGGTACAGATGTCGCCCAACAGCATGAAGGTGGCGGTGCGATGGTTCCAGCATTCCCCGATGTTGGGGCATTGCGCCGACTCGCATACCGTGTGCAGGCCAAGGCCGCGCGCCAGCTTCTTGAGCGAGTGGTAGTTGTCGCCCATGGGGGCGCGCGCCTTCAGCCACTCCGGCTTGGGGGCGCGGGCTCGAGGCGCGGTTTCGATCTGGACAAGGCTGGCGGACATGCGGGCTCTCCATTGTACGATGCGTCGCCAAAACCGGTTGATTCGGTAGTTCTACGCCTGCCGGGCTCCCGATTCCGCGGAAGGGCAGGAAGGCGGTTCGTCAGGGCGTGCCCCTCACTTCGAATGACAACTGCAAATTGAAGATGAAGAATGTGGGGAGCCGAGTGAGAATGCCCGTCGATTGAGCGGGGGCTGCAAACGAACGCGGGGTCCTTCGATTCGGGCGTGCGCCCTCGCTCAGGATGACAGCCGAAGATTGAAGAATGGGGAATGTGATCAGCCCTAGCGGCGCAAACAAAATCGGGGTGGCCGAAGCCACCCCGAAATGATTCTGCGAACGCCGGACTACAGAACCTGAACGTTCTCAGCCTGCCAGCCCTTGGGACCCTTCTTGACATCGAACTGGACCGCCTGGCCTTCCTGCAGGCTGCGGAAGCCCTGCGCCTGGATGGCTGTGTGGTGGACGAATACGTCCTCACCGTTCTGGCGGCTGATAAAGCCGAAACCCTTGGCGTCGTTGAACCACTTCACTGTTCCTTGTTCCATTTTCGTGATGCTCTCTTCTTTGTTGAATTATGCGGTGAACCAGATCGGGACTAAGGACAGGTAGTGCTTCAGCAGAGCTTCGGCAGAACGTACTTAGATCGCTTCAAATCCACGCGCCCGTACATTGTATATAGATTGGGCAAAACTGGCGAGGACTCTTTTTTTGCACCGTGGTGCATGGACCGGCGCGCCCCGGCGTTGTGATCGGCATCACAGCCTGAGTGGACATGGGGCGGTTAGGATGCAGGCTGCCGAGGAGCACTACTATGCGCTATCCCAAAGCCGGTCAAGACGACCTGCGGGCCCCCAAGTCGCAGTTCCGGGTCATGGCGGTGGACCTGAAAGAAACCGCAGGAACCTACCTGCTCGGGGATTTCGGCACGCTGGACGCCGCCACCCAGGCGGCCACCGAGAGGGCCGCGGTCGGCACTCCGGTCTACATCTACAACGACCGCGGGAAAGTGATCGAGAGGCTGGGCAGCTGGCACTAAGACCCAGCGCTAAAGCGTATTAACGTTTTGTGCCGGTTTCGCCGGGCTGAAGCCCGGCGCTTCCACCTGCCCGGCGCTCCCACCTGTCCGACGCTCCTTCTGCCCGGCGCTTCCACCTATCCCCGATCCTTCTGCCCGGCGCTCCCACCGGTTCGCAATTCGTCTGCACGTCGCTCAGAGGGTATGCAGGTAGGCCAGCAGGTCATCAATCTGCTGCTGGTTGAGCACGCGCCCGAACGACGGCATCTTGCTGCGACCCAGGTTAATCACCTCGTGTACCCGCTCGTCGTTGGCGGGGGTGCCGCTGGGCATGAACGGCTTTTTGAAAAGGCCCTCCAGCGAGGGCCCGCGCAACGCCCGCGAGCTGTAGGCCTCATGGCACATGGCGCAATAACGGTCGAAGAGATGGCGCCCGCTTGCCTGCTGGGGGTTGAGTCCAAGCTCGGCATCGCTCTTGCGGACTTGCGTGTCGCAGCCAGCTAGCAACGCCATGGCCGCGGCGAAGATCAGAATGAGGGAGAGCTTGCGCAATATAAATTCGTCCGGGCTGAAGCTGGCCGCCGAAAGCTGATCGCTGAATTGCCGAGAGCTACAATATCAGAACCATGCCGGTCTTCCTGAAACGCGCCTATGAGAAACCCTCGACCAGCGACGGCGCGCGCATCCTGGTTGACCGGCTGTGGCCGCGCGGCATGAAGAAAACCAGCGCGCAAGTCGATGCCTGGCTGCGCGACTTGGCGCCCTCGACCGAACTGCGGCGCTGGTTCCACGCGAGACCGGCGCAATGGCCGGCGTTCCGCAAGAAGTACCTGGAAGAACTGGGCGAGCCCGAAGCGGCCAAGGCGCTGGCGCAGCTTTACGAATTTGCCCGCAAACACAAGAAGCTGACGCTGGTGTTTTCCTCGCGCAATCTGGAGCACAACAATGCCGTGGTGCTCAAGGAACTGCTGGACGGCATGCGGAAGCCGCCGCACAGCTCTGGTCCGGAAAAAGCCGCGGCCGGGGCAGTGCGCGCCCGGCGGGGCGTGAAGTAACGTGGTCCTGCACCCGCTTGCGCCCGGCGCCGCATCCGCCGCCAACGGCTGCCGGCCGGCATGGCCGGTGATTGAGCGTACTCAGAAACAACGCGCCGGCGCCTACTGGCTGATCAGCCAACCCGATCATGCCGCGCTGGCGGGAGCGCTGGCCGCGCACTTCGTCGCGCCCGGGTTCCCCAAGGTAGACCCGTTGATGGCGCGCGCCATCGAGGTGCATGACGAGGGGTGGGCGATTTTCGAAGCTGAGGCCCTGGTCAACGCCGCACCCCCCGTGGACGGGCGCGGCAAACCGCTTTCGTTCCTGGAGATCGAGCCGCCGCAGTTCCTGCGCGCCTGGACAGCCTCGATTGAGCGCGCCGAGCGAGTCTGGGCCGGCGGCGGGTACATTGTCTCGCGGCATTTCTGCGCACTCGGCGAGGGCCGTCTGGCTTCGGCGATCGACGGCCCGGAGAACGCCGGGCTGCTGCGCGCCTTCCTGGCGTGCGAAGCGCGGCGACGCGACCGGCTGCAGCCGCTGGCGGAACAGGACGAGGCGGAGTTGGAAGCGCTGCTGCGGGTGCTGCAGTTCTGCGACTTGCTGTCGCTCTACCTGTGCTGCGGGGCGCGCGAGGCGGTGGAATTCCCGCAGCCGTTCGCGGCCGGCAAGGTCCGGATCCGGCCCGAGAACCAGGCGTGGATACTGGAGCCCTCGCCGTTTCGCGGCTGCCGGTCAGACCCGGAGCTCAGCCTGGGAGTGGAGGCGCGCCGCTTCCCATCGGCGGAGCCGGTCACCACCACGCTCGCATTCCTTTTGTGGTAATCGCACCTTGATTCCTCGGGGCTGAAGCCCCCTCGGAATGACAACACTTTGAAGTGAGAGATGAATCCGGCAGCGAGAGCTGACAGCTGATAGCTAAAAAGCTGCGAGCTACTTCTTCCCTATTTCTTCCACCAACGCGTTCACGATCTGGTCGATGGTCTGCACTGCGACCCGGCTGTGCAGGTTGTGGTTGTTGACCATGACGGAGAACGCGATGCGCTCTCCGCTCGACGTGGTGGCGTAACCAGACAAGGCATTCACGTTCTTCAGCGAACCGGTTTTGGCGTGGACGCGTCCCTGCGCCGCGGTACCGCGAAAGCGGTCACTGAGCGATCCATCTACTCCCGCGACGGGCAGCATGTCGTCGAATTGCAGCGCCCAGGGCTGGCGGCTGTCATAGAGCAGCAGCTTGACGATGGCGTGGGGGGTGACCAGGTTTTGTCGCGAAAGCCCGGAGCCATCGTAGAAGGCGTATTCATCGGAGCGGATGTCGGCCTGGGAGAGAAAGCCGCGCACCACCTCCGACCCGGCTTCGATGGTGCCGGCGGCGCCCTTTTCGCGGCCCAGCAGGCGCAGCATCAGCTCGGCGTGAAGGTTCTGGCTGATCTTGTTGATCAAGCGCAAATCGGCGGCCAGCGACTGCGATTGGAATTCGCCCAGCACCAGACCGGGGATGGCCGGCCGGGTGGTGCGGGGATAATCGCCGCCGCCGGCGGGGGCGGTAGCGGTGACGCTGAAGGTGGACAGGCTGGCCAGCTCCAGGTGCTTGGCGCGGTTGCGTCCATAGATCACGATGCCGCGTTGCTCCAGCATGGAGCGAAACAGCTGGGCGGTGAACTCGGCCGGATCCTCGATGGCCAGCGACTCATGAAAGCCGGGATCGTCCACCGGGATGTTGCCCCACAAGGTGAGGGTGTTCGAACCCGGCTCGCGCCCGATGGTGACGATACGCGGACCGGTGCCTCCCGGCGTGGTCATGATGCGGTTGTCGATGTGGTAGTAATCGGCGAAGGGCGTAACGTTGATGAACGCCTTGTCGCCGGAGTGGTCGCCGGGCATGACGTTGACCAGGATCAGATTGTCATTGATGGTAAGGGCGGAAACCGGCGCGCCCCACTCGTAGCGCATGTCCTCCTGCGACCAGCCTTCGCCGTAGCGCTCGAAGGCAAAGTAGGAATCGTCGCCCACCACGTCGCCGTCGACAAACTTCACGCCGCGCTGCACCAATTGATCGGCCAACTGCTCCAGCACGCGGGGCCGCGGGGCATTGCGCTCGGAGCGCAGATTGTAGGCCAGCGTGCCGCCGGTCAGGTTGGGATCGCCGCGACCCACCACCACGATGTCGCCGCTGAGCCGGCCGTAGCGGTCCAGCGCCCCGGTGGTCTCGACCGTGGTGCGGAACTTGTAGTCGGGACCGATCAGGGCCAGCACCGCCGAGGTGGTGAACAGCTTGGTGTTGCTGGCGGGAGTAAACAGCTTGTCGGCGTTCTGAGTGTAGAGCGTCTCGCCGGTGGCAACGTCGACCGCTTCGACGCCCCAGAAAGCGCGCGCCACGTCCGGCTGGGAGAGAATTTTCTCGATGCGGCCGGCGAGGGCCTTGGACTCGTGCGGCGGCTTTTCGTCCTTCTTTTTGGAGGCCGCGAAGGCCGCTTGCACCAGCAGAAGCAGGATGCAGATGCGGACCGCAGTATGGCGGGGGCGCAGCATGAAAGTAGGTTGAGTGTAGCACTTTTTCCAGCCGGCTCAAGGCGCAAGGCTCAGACCCAAGGCGCACCGAGATCGGTGGCGCTCGTCTTGTTCCTGATGAATGCATGGGGAGGATTCTGATCTCGGCGCCGCAGCCTGGAGCCTGAAGCCGGAGGCTTGCTTGCGCCTTGCGCCGCGGCGCGTGAGCCTGTTTAATCGGCGCAGGACCATGCGCCCACGCTTCACATGGAACCTCGGTTGCCGCGTGCTGCCGCTCGGCGGGCGCACGCTGATCATGGGCGTGCTCAACGTCACGCCCGACTCCTTTTCCGATGGCGGGCGGTATTTCGATACCATCGCCGCCGTCGAGCACGGGCTGCAACTGCTCGATCACGGCGCCGATATCGTGGACGTGGGCGGCGAATCGACGCGTCCGGGCGCTCCCACGGCGGGCGCCAACACGGAATTCGTAACGGTTGAGGAAGAGCTGCGGCGGGTGCTGCCGGCGATCCGCGAACTGAAGCGGCGCCGGCCGAGCGCGGTGGTTTCCATCGATAGCTACAAGTCCGACGTGGCCCGCGCCGCGGTGGAGGCGGGGGCGGAGATCGTCAACGACGTCAGCGGCTTTCACTGGGACCCCGCCATGGCGGCCGCGATCGCCGGACTGACTTGCGGCGCCGTGCTGATGCATACGCGTGGACGGCCGGACAACTGGCGCTCGCTGCCCAAGGTGGACGACATGGTGGCGCTGGTCCACGATGAATTGCGGCACTCCTGCGAGCTTGCCCTGGGCGCCGGTGTGGCGCGCGAGCGGCTGGTGCTGGATCCGGGATTCGGCTTCGGCAAGCGCTTCGAGGAGAACTATCCGCTGCTGGCCCGCTTCGAGGAATTTGCGGCGCTCGGGTTTCCGCTGCTGGCCGGCCCGTCGCGAAAATCGTTCATCGCCCGCGCTGTCTCGCGCGCGGGAGCCGCCTCGCCGGCGGGCGAGCGCATGGCCGGCAGCCTGGCGGCGGCGGTGATCTGCATCCTGAAGGGCGCGCACATCGTCCGCGTGCACGACGTGAAGGAGACGGTGGAGGCGGCGGCCATCGCGGACGCGGTGTTGAGCTACGAAAAAAGTTTGTAGAGCTATCTCATAGAGAACAGACCTCGTCTCCCTCGGGGGCTAAAGCCCTCGTTTTTTGCGGGCCTGAGCGGCACGGTTGAAGCCGTGCCCTTCCCCAACTGAGTTATGAGTTAACGTCTAGAACAATTTCTTCGAGTCGAGCAGGATGGTGACGGGACCGTCGTTCACCAGCTCCACTTCCATCATCTCCTGGAATTTTCCGGTCTCGCAGCGCAGGCCCGCGGCACGAATCCGGCCGACGAAATACTCGTAGAGGCGCACCGCGTGTTCGGGACGCGCGGCGGCGTCGAAGGATGGGCGCTTGCCGCGGCGCACGTCGCCGAACAGGGTGAACTGGGAGACGGCGAGCACCGCGCCCCCGGCTTCAGCCACGTCGTGATTCATCTTGCCGCCGGCGTCCTCGAAGATGCGCAGGCCGGCAATCTTGTCGGCCAGGTAGTCGGCGTCGGCTTCCGTGTCCTGGTGGGCGACCGCGAGCAGGACCAGCAGGCCAGGCCCGATCTCGCCGACCGAGGATCCGGCAACCTTCACCAATGCGCGGCTCACGCGCTGTACTACGGCCCGCATATTTTCAACCTAACATGGAGCCACAGGAAAACCGGAATTGGTAGTTTTGTAATTTGGCAATTTGGCAATCCCCGGTGGTTCGGAGAAGGAGAAGCGCATTCTCAAGCATTAGTTTTCAAATTACGAAATTACCTAATTACCAAATTGCTCCGGCGTGCATTCGTCCAGGGCAATTGACGCTACTCAGGTTGGCAGCCTAGAATCGCCGCTTCGTTGCTAACGCCACTTGGAGCTTGACGATGTTGCATCGTGTCCAGACCTATCTGTTCGCCGTCATACTGCTGGCCACTGCGGCGCCGGCGCAAACACCGCCGCGCGACCTGGTGATCAAGAACGCTACCCTGCTGACGGCGACGCATGGACGGATTGCCAACGGCAGCGTTGTGGTCCATGGCGGCAAGATCGCGGCTTTCGGCACGGCGGTGACCGCTCCAGCGGGCGCTACGGTGATCGATGCCAGGGGAAAGTACGTCACGCCGGGAATCATCGATTCGCATTCGCACATGGCGCTGGATGACGACGTCAACGAGGCGACCAGCCCGATCGTGCCGCAAATGATGATGGTGGACGCCTTCCAGTACACCAGCAAGCAGATTTACCGCGCGCTGGCCGGCGGCGTGACCTCGGCGATGCTGCTGCATGGCTCGGCCGACATGATCGGCGGCCAGGCGGTGATCATCAAGACCAAGTTCGGGCTGGGACGCGACCAGTTGCTGTTCCCCAACGCCCCGCGCTCCATCAAGTTCGCCAGCGGCGAAAACCCCAAGCGCGTGTTCGGCTCGCGCCACCAGCTTCCCTCCACCCGCATGGGCAACTTCGCGGTGCAGCGCCAGGCGCTGATCGATGCGCAGGATTACATGCGCCAGTGGGATGAGTACGACGCCAAGAAACAGAAGGGCGAAAAAGACGCCAAGATGCCGAAGCGCGACCTCAAGCTCGACGCGCTGGTGGACGTGCTGAAGGGCAAGCTCTACGTGCAGATCCACTGCTATCGCGCCGACGAATTCCTAACCGAGATGGCGATGGCAAAAGAATTCGGCTACAAGCTGCGCGCCTTCCATCATGCGCTGGAGGCCTACAAGGTCGCCGACAAGATCGCGGCCAACAACGTCGGCGTCGCGACCTGGGCGGACTGGTGGGGGTTCAAGGAGGAGGCCTGGGACGCCACGCCATGGAACGCGGTGATGCTGATGCGCAAGGGAGTGAGGGTCGCCATCAAGAGCGACTCCGACGATCAGATCCGCCGCCTGAACGTGGAAGCCGCCAAGACGATGCGCTACGGCGGCGCGACCGAGGACGAAGCCATCAAGATGATCACGCTGAATGCGGCGTGGATCATCGGAGTGGATGACCGCGTCGGATCGATCGACGTCGGCAAGGACGCCGACCTGGTGATCTGGAACGGCTACCCGCTCTCCAGCTATGGCGTGCCGGAAAAAGTGTTCATCGACGGCGAGCTGTTCTTCGACCGAACGCTTCCCGGTTATGGGTTAACGCACTTCTCGGGCGCGCCCGACAGCCTGCCCGCTCCGCCAACCTCCGGCGACGAGTCGGAAGCAGGGGAGGTGCGCTGATGAAAGTTCTTTCGCGCATCTTCGCCTGCCTTGCAATTTCGGTCCTGTTCTCCCAGTGCGCGCTTGCCCAGCAGCCCTCGCAGAGGCAAAAGCCGCGCAGCGACGCCGCAGTGGTGGCGATCAAGGGCGGAAAGTTGCTGACCATCACGCACGGGACCATCGAAAACGGCGTGGTGGTGATGGAGAACGGCAAGATCACTGCCGTGGGTCCGGCGGCTTCGACGCCAATCCCGGCCAACGCGCGGGTGATTGATGCCGCCGGGATGACCGTCTATCCCGGGCTCATCGATTCGGAGACGCATCTTGGGCTCACCGAAATTTCCGCCGTGCAATCGACGAACGACCTGGCGGAAACCAGCGACGAGATCATGCCGCACATGCACGTCGCCGACGCGTTTCACGCCGAGACCGACGTGATCCCGACGACGCGGGTGAACGGCATCACCAATGCGATTGTCGCGCCCGCCTCGCAGGACACGCTGCCGGGGCAGGATTCCTTCATCCAGCTTGCCGGGCCATCGGCGGACGAAATGCTGCTGGTGCGCGACATCGCGATGCCGCTCAACTTCGGCCCCGGGCAGCGCCGCAAAATGGACTGGGCCACCAACCACGGCACCTATCCGACCACGCGCATGGGCATGGCCGCGCAACTCCGCCAGGCGTTCCTGGACGCGCTCGACTACCAGCAGAAGGTCGCCGATTACGAGAGGCGCAAGGGCGAGAAGGGAGTGCAGCCGGTGAAGCGCGACCTGAAACTGGAGGCGGTGCTCCCCTACCTGGAGGGCAAAAAGCCGATCGTGCTGGCGGCCAGCGACGCCAGCGATTTGGAAACCGCGGTCAAGCTGGCCAACGATTTCCACCTGAAGTTTGTTCTGAACCACGTGACGCACTCGCGGGCGGTGCTGGACTACATCGCGAGGCTGAAGGTGCCGGTGATTGTCGGCCCCATCTATGACTTTCCCAAGGACAACGAGCGCTACGACGCGGTGTACAGCCTGCCCGGCGAACTGGTGAAGCGCGGGGTGAAGATCGCGTTCGCGTCCTATACCGCGCACCAGGCGCGCAACCTGCCCTATGCCGCCGGGTATTCCGTCGGCTACGGACTGCCCTATGATGAGGCGCTGAAAGCGCTGACTCTCAACCCGGCGGAAATCTGGGGGATGGCCGACAAGCTGGGGTCGCTCGATGCGGGCAAGATCGCCAACGTGGTGGTGGCGAACGGCGATCCGCTGGACGTGAAGACCGACGTCAAGCACGTGTTCATCAATGGCCGGGAGGTGCCCATGTGGGACCGGCAGATGGAGCTGCGCGACCAGTACTCGAAGTAGTTTTCGGTTGTCGGTTTTGGGTTTTGAAGGTCGATCAGTCTGTCCGTCTCTCAGTCTCTCAGTCGTTCAGTCAGTGAGTTGCTGACAGAATGAAATGCGGGTTATCTGGTAACGGTTGTTGTGTGCGGCGCGGGCCAGATTGCGAGGAACGGAAAACTCGAGACGTGCAACCAAAGTAACTCCTGCGACCCGCGACATCACTTACTTGCGCCAGGTTTGAGTACTAGCATCGGATCCAGAGTTTCTGAATAGCCGAGGATCCGATGAAGCGGTGGATTGCCGCAGTTCTCCTTGTCTGTCTTCTTAGCCTGACTTCAACGGCAGGCGCTGCCGATCAGAAGCTGATTGCGCTCACCTTCGACGATGGCCCGCGCCCTTACATTCTCTACGGCTACACGCAGCCGGGACAAAAGCGCACGCCGGGGTTGCTCGACCTGCTCGACCGGGAGAACGTGAAAGCGACCTTCTTCGTGATGGGCTGGCGGCTGTTGCCGAACACGTACGGCAATCGCAACGAATTCAAGACCGACAAGACCTGCCTGGAGGCGGCGCGCGACCTGTTCCGCCGCGGACACGAGATCGAAGACCACACCTTCAGCCATGTGCAGTTCAAGCTGTTCGCCAAGCAGCACGGTCCCGAGGGCGTGGTGGGCGACGTGGACCGCGCTTCCGCTTTGATCAAGGGCGTGACCGGGCATCGGGCAGAGTTTGTGCGCCCGCCCGACTGGATCACCTGGGACGGGCTGAACCATCAACTCGAAAGCCGCGGCTATCGCGTGCTCAGCATCTCATCGGAAAACCCGCTGCCCCTGCGCGACGTGAACAGCGCCGATTACCTTTGCGCCGGCGCGCACCCGGTGCAGTGCCCCCGGCCGTCGCTCAACGCCTTTGTGCTGCAGCAAATCGAGCAACGCGAGAAGAAAGGCGTGAGCACCCACATCCTCGCCTTCCACGAACTCTCCACCACGGTGATCGCTCTGGAAACCCTGCTGCCGGAACTCAAGGCGCGGGGCTATCGATTTGTGACCATGCAGGAGTACGTGCGGCTGGTGGGGCCGCAAGCGCCGGTGAAGAGAGCCGCGCTGAAGCGGCCGACAAGAGGTCTTCAGGAACGTTAGCGCCTCGGCTCACGCCCAGAGCATCCCATCGCCCACCGCACTGCCCCACCCTTTATACTGGGTCGCCTTACCTCATCTAAGGAGCAGGACGAATGCGCTGCTGCGTCCTAATCATAATGTCGCTGGTTGTCATCGGCGCGTTCGCACAGGAGAAGGCGATGAGCACCGCGGTTGAGACTCCCCAAGCCCAAAGCTCCCACACCCCAGCCCCACCGGCGTGGCTGGCGCCGGCGCAGAAAGCCATGGAGGCAGAACTGGTGGCCGGGCACGGCGAGGCGCAACGCGAGCGCGCCCGTCGCGGGCTGAAGCAGGTCGGCGAGTTCTGGCGCACCGACGATGGCGACCAGGCGGCCTTCGAATCCTTCGTGCGCGCCAACTTCGCCGGCGACCCGGCCACGCTCGACACTGTCTTCGCGCGCTTCGAACGGCTGCTGGAGCAGGCTGACGGGCATCTGCAGGAGATCGGGCGCGAGTTCCGCAACCAGGCCGACCTCGACCTCGGCCCCATGCTGCCGCTGGATGAAGCGTTCGCCGGCTTCGACCCCGGCGCCCACCTCACCGACGACATGTTCCGCAACAAACTCGCCTTCGTCGTGCTGTTGAATTTCCCGCTGACCACCCTGGAGCAGCGGCTCGGCGAAGGACAACACTGGACGCGGCGCCAGTGGGCGGAGGCGCGGCTGGCGCAGCGCTTCTCCAAGCGCGTTCCCGCCGAGGTGAACCAGGCGATCGCGCAGGCCCAGGCCGAGGGCGATCATTACATCTCCGAGTACAACATCTGGATGTACCACATTGTCGGAGCGTCGACCGTCGACGGCCGACCGTCAACGGCAAAAGCAGATTCCTCGCCTGCGGCTCGGAATGACGAGAATGAAGTGCGGTTGTTCCCCAAGGGCATGCGCCTGCTCTCCCACTGGAACCTGCGCGACGAGATCAAGGCCGACTACGACATCCCGCAGAACGGCCTCGCCCGGCAGCGCGCCGTGCAGCAGGTGATGGAGCGCATCATTACCCAGACGATTCCTGAGGCGGTGATCAACAACCCGCAGGTGGACTGGAACCCGTGGAGCAACGAAGTCAAGCCGGCGGCGGACAAGGATTCCGATTACAAACCCACTCGGGTCGGAGACCCGAGCCAGACAGGCAACGCGCGCGAGCCCGACACGCGCTATGCCCGGCTGCAGAACTGTTATTTCGCTGCCCGCAAGATGGACCCCTACTCGCCGACCGCGCCCACGCACATCGCGCGCCGCTTCGACGAGAACCGCGAGATTCCGGAAGCCCGCGTTCGCCAGATGCTGATTGAGGTCATCACCTCGCCGCTCGCGCCCCGAATCGCGGCGCTGATCGAGAAGCGGCTGGGCCGCCCGCTGGAGCCCTTCGACATCTGGTACTCCGGGTTCCGTCCGAAGTCGGAATACACCGAGGCGCAGCTCGACGAAATCGTCCGCCAGCGTTACCCGACCGCGGAAGCGTATCGCAAGGACATTCCCAACCTGCTGGTGAAGCTCGGCTTCTCGCCCGACCGCGCGCGGTACGTGGCAGCGAACATTATCGTGGACCCGGCGCGCGGCTCGGGGCACGCCCTGGGCGCCGCCATGCGCGATGCCAAGGTCCACCTCCGCACCCGCGTCGAGAAGAGCGGCATGAACTACAAGGGCTTCAACATCGCCGTGCACGAGATGGGACACAACGTGGAGCAGACCTTCTCCATCAAGGACGTGGACCACTGGCTGCTGAACGGCGTGCCCAATACCGCCTTCACCGAGGCGCTGGCCTTTGTCTTCCAGGCGCGCGACCTGGAATTGCTCGGCCTGCACTCGCCCACACCGCAGGATGAGGCGCTGCGCACCCTGAACGATTTCTGGGGAACGTATGAAATTGCCGGCGTGGCGCTGGTCGACATGGCGGTGTGGCACTGGATGTACGACCATCCCCGGGCCACGCCCGCCGAGCTGCGAGAAGCCACGGTGCAGATCGCCCGTGACACCTGGAACCAGTACTACGCGCCGGTGTTCAAGCGGCGCGACGTGCTGCTGCTCGGCGTCTACTCGCATATGATCGACTACTTCCTCTACCTGCCCGATTACCCCATCGGCCACCTGATCGCCTTCCAGATTGAAGAGCAGATGAAGAAAAAAGGCAGGATCGGGCCGGAGTTCGAACGGATGGCGAGCTTCGGCAGCGTCGCGCCCGACCTGTGGATGGTGCACGCCACCGGAAAGCCGGTCGGTCCGGAGGCGCTGCTCGCGGCGACCGAACAAGCCCTCGGAGAAATTCGGTGAGCACCGCGCACTATACCGGAACCCGCAGTGTCCCGACTGCGTATCTTGAGGTGAAGCCGGGGGAGGGGTTCGGCTATGTTTTGTGATTCGTGCGGCGCATCGCTGCAGACGGGGCAAGGCTATTGCGTTCGCTGCGGCAAACAGGTAATCGGGCCCGTCGTGGCGGGAAGCGGGCGCGTGGCGCGGCACACTCACCTGCTCGGAATTCTGTGGATCGCGTACTCGGCGCTGTCGGGAATTGGGGGCGTGGTCCTGATGATCGTGGCGCACACGGTCTTCGGGCCGTTCGGGGTGCCTTCCATGCCGGGAGGGCCGCCGATGTTTCTCCGGCCGCTGCTGTCGGCCATCGCCGTTCTGCTGCTGGTGAAGTCGGCGGCCGGGATCGCCGCCGGCCTCGGCCTGCTGCAGCGCCAGGATTGGGGGCGCGTGCTGGCCATCGTGCTGGGCGTGATCTCTCTGATCAATATTCCGTTCGGGACCGCGCTCGGCATCTACACCCTGTGGGTGCTGGTCTCGCCGGGCGCCGACAAGGAATACGAAGCGCTGGTGCGTGGCGCGGCCGGTTAATTCAGTTTTCTAGTTTCCGGTTTCCGCGGTCGGCGCCGAATTTTCGCGGCGCGCCTGGATCTCGATGTACACGTTGATCAGCGACACCGCTGCCGGCGTCACTCCCGGAATGCGGCTGGCCTGGCCCAGCGTTTGCGGGCGCACGCGCTGCAGCTTCTCCTTCATCTCGCGGGAAAGACCGCTGACCGCGGCGTAATCGAACCAGTCCGGAATGGAGCGCTGCTCGGCCCGCTTCAGCCGCTCGATGGCTTTTTGCTGCTGGCTGAGATAACCCGCATATTTGATCTCCGTCTCCACCGACTTCAACTCATTGCGGATCTCCGATGGAAGCGCGTGCTCGTCCTGCGCCGCCGGAACCGCGCGGAAGGCGGGAATCTGGCGCGTCAGCAGGCAATCGGCCTCAACCTCGACGGTCGACGGTCGATGGTCAACAGCGGCTTCGCGACGGAAGAAGTCCGGCAGCAGCTCGCGCAACACTTCGGTCAGCATCTCGATGGTGATTTCGGGACGCTTGAGCAGCTGCGCCAGCGGCGCTCCGAGGTTCGCGGACCAATCAAGTGCTTGCCCACCTGATGCCTGCAGCCCGAAGCCTGCAGCCTTGGCCAGCATCTCGCCGCTCGCCCTGGTCTTCTCCAGCACTTCTCTGAGCGCCTGCATGCGCTCCTGCTTGGCGACGTGGGCCAGCCAGGCCTGGTCGGAGATCAGCCCGACGCGGCGGCCGTAGCGGGTGAGGCGGCGGTCGGCATTGTCGATGCGCAAGTGCAGGCGGAACTCGGCGCGCGAGGTGAACATGCGGTATGGCTCGTTGGTGCCCTTGCTGATGAGATCGTCGATCAGGATCGCGGTGTAAGCCTCGGTGCGGTCCAGCACCAGCGCCGGCTCGTCCTTCACCGCCAGCGCGGCGTTGATCCCCGCCATGATGCCCTGGCAGGCCGCTTCCTCGTAGCCGCTGGTGCCGTTGATCTGGCCGGCGAGATAGAGCCGCGCCACCTGCTTGGTTTCCAGCGTGCGCTCCAGCTCGGTAGGATCAATGGCATCGTACTCGATGGCGTAGCCGGGCCGCAGCATGTCGGCCTGCTCGAGCCCGGGAATGGTCTTCAGGATAGCGGCCTGCACCTCGTAGGGCAGGGAAGTGGACATGCCATTAACGTAGATCTCGCAGGTGTTCAGCCCCTCGGGCTCGAGGAAGAGCTGGTGCGTTTCCTTGTCGGGGAACTTGACGATCTTGTCCTCGATGGAAGGACAATATCGTGGCCCGATAGACTGAATCTGCCCGCTGTACATGGGGGAGCGGTGAACGTTCTCGCGGATGACGCGGTGCGTCTCGTCGGTGGTGAAGGCGATATAGCAGGGCACCTGGCGGCCGGCGTGGGCGACGCGGCGGGTGCGGAAGCTGAACGGCGTAGGGTCGGCATCGCCGGGCTGCATCTGGAAGCGCGACCAGTCGATGGTGCGGCCGTCGAGGCGCGGCGGGGTGCCGGTCTTCAAGCGACAGCCGCGCAGGCCAAGCTTCTTGATGTTCTCGCCCAGCAGGACCGAGGGGGGCTCGCCGCTGCGTCCGGCGGGAATCTGCTGCTCACCGCAGTGGATCAGGCCGTTGAGGAAGGTGCCGGTCGTTATTACCACAGCCTGGGCGCCGATCCTGCGGCCATCGCGGAGAATGATGCCGGAACAGCGGCGTCGATGGCCGGTGGCCGATGGTCGATGGTCGTCCGGCTCGGAGTTGTTGCCGTCGACCGGAGACCGTACACCATCGACAATCAGGTCCGTGACTTCGGCTTGCTTGATCTTGAGGTTGGGCTGCGATTCCAGCACGCGGCGCATATGCAAGCGGTACTGCTGCTTGTCGCATTGCGCGCGCGGCGACCAGACGGCGGGGCCGCGCGAGGTGTTGAGCAGGCGAAACTGGATTCCGACCGCGTCGGTGACCTCGCCCATGATGCCGCCGAGCGCGTCCACTTCGCGCACCAGGTGTCCCTTGGCGATGCCGCCGACGGCGGGGTTGCAGGACATCTGCGCGATCAGGTCGAGGTTGAGGGTGAACAGCGCGGTGTTCAGTCCCATGCGCGCGGCAGCCATCGCAGCCTCGCACCCGGCATGGCCGGCGCCGACGACAACAACATCGTAGTGTTCGCTAAATGGCATGCGGTCCTACTCGGCTGGGTCCCTCGGCTGCGCCTCGGGATTTCGCCTGCGGGCTCCCGCTCGCCACGCCTCGCTCACGCCCGCAAAACGGCTCAACCTCGCACCCGGCATGGCCGGCGCCGACGACAACAACATCGTATTGCTCGGGAAACCCCACGGATTCATTGTAGCGGTGTTGACGGCTGATGGTCGATGGTTGATGACCACGACTTGAAGCAGCGGGCGAGGGCGCCCGCTGCGGCCGAGATTTTGCTGCGAGCAGAGTGTAGCCCCGGCGAGGGCGCCGGGGCCTACCATTCATGGAGTTGACGGTTAACGGTTAACGGTCGACGGTCGACGGTCGACGGTCGATGGTTGACGTGACGGTCGACGGTTGACGGTTGAGTGGGTTGATGGTCGACGGTCGATCGGTCGACGGTGACGGTCGACGGTTGATGGTTGACGGTCGATGGTTGATGACGGACAAATCAGCGGCGGCCGGCGGTCGCCGTGGCGCTGAGTTTCTTCAACAGAGAAGCAGCCTGGCGGATCCAGGGTGCGTCGCCACGGCGAAGGGGACCGGAGAGGCTGGCGCGCTTGTTGACGATGCGCTGCGCCCATTCGCGCGCTTCCTCCGTGTTGCCCTGCGCGGCGAGAAGTTCAGCAAAGTGGCATTGCGTCTCGGACAGCGTGGAGGTGACCAGCGCTTCGCGGTACAACTTTTCGGCCGCCGCGGGCTGCCCGGTTTGGGCGTAGGCAAAGGCGAGCAGTCCCATGGCACGGCCGTAGTCGTGCTTGCGGTCCATGGCCAGGACCCTTTCCAGGTCGGGGATGGCCTTGGGAATATCGCCCAGCTCCAGGGAGGAGCGCGCGCGGCCATAGAAGGAATCGGGCAGGTCGGTGCGGGAGGAGATGGCGCGGTCGAAACACTGGCGGGCGCGCGCGTAGTTCTTGTCCTGGAGATGCAGGTCGGCGAGTTCCTCGTAATTTCCGGCGGAGGGGTTGTCGAGCACCGCCGCTTCCAGCTCACGGATGCGCTTCCGCTTTGCCATCCAGCCGGAGGAAACCTGTCCAGTTCGCAACTCCGGCAGAACCTCAACGATGATGTAAACGATGGGGCCGAGGGTGGGGAGAAAGATAATGAGGAAGACCCAAAGATAGTTGCCGCTGCCGCGCTTGAAGAAATGCACCAGCGCAAAAACGGTCAGCAGCAGCGGCGCGAAGGCGTAAATCTTCCACATTCCGGCGGGACTATAGCACAGGGGATTTTGCGCGGGCGGTGTGCGGGACGAGCAGGTTCACGGTCTGATTCGACATGGAGAGCGAAACCGGCAGAGTGCCCAGCAGCTCTCCATCGGCTTCGGCATAAATTCTCGCGCTCGAGGGCGAGCGCGCTCCCTCGAGCGGAGTACAGTGGCATTCGGTGGCCGGCAGGACTTCGACATCGGGACGGGAGTAAGGCCGGTTGGTCCATACGCCCATCATGTAGCGCAGGAAGGGCAGGCGGCGGCGCGTCTTGAACAGGACCAGCTGAAAATCCGGGCGGGTGAGCGCGGCGCCGGGAGCAAGGCGATCGAGCAGCCCGCCGAAGCGAGTGATGCGGATGGCCAGCAGCTGCGAGACCCGCTCGCGCCGCCAGGGCCCGTCCTGGTGGCGGAACTCGGCGGTGAAGAGGGGAAAAGAATGGGTCAACCACTGGCGCGTCGATTCGGTGTAGTAAGCCGCCATGCCCCAGCGTCGCTTGAAGCGCAGCGTTAGTCGATACACCATTTCAGCATCGGCGCCCACGCCAGCGCCAACCATGCAATAACGGAAATCGCTGCTGCCGTCGCGCCGCGTGTACTCGACGCGCGGCAAGGCGATGGGCTGCGTCTGGGCCGCCGCGAGCAGTCGCGCCGCCTGTGCCGGATTGCCGGGCAGGCCGAGATCGTGGGCGAGGCCGTTGCCGGTGCCGAGCGGAATGACGCCCAGAGCGGCATCTTTTCCGGCCAGCGCGGGAAGGACTTCGTGCACGCTGCCGTCGCCTCCGCAGACGATGATGGCGTCGCAGCCGCGAGACATAGCTTCGCGCGCCTGCAAGGCGGCGGTGCCCGGCCCGCTGGTCGGCTCCAGGACCGGTTCGACTCCGGCCGTCTTGAAGGCCGCAGCGGCCGCCTGCACATCGGCGAGGCGGCGAGGGCGTCGACGGCCCGATTCCGGGTTGTAGAGCAGGAGTGCTCGGCGCATCGAGAGGCAGTTAACCACAGAGGGCGCTGAGAAAGGAAACCGGCCACTGATTTTCACAGATCCACACTGATCAGGACCAACGCAATCAGCCGTGTCGATCAGCCTGGGTGGCTTACTTCTTTTTCCTCGGGAAGCAGGCTTGGCTCGAAATTGAAAGAGTGGAACGGGGCGCTTTCGGCGCACGCGCGAGGGTGCGTGAGTCACATCTTTATAATTGGGCGGATGGCCACGGCTGCCAAAACGGTGGAGAAAAAGGTCGAGGCGCTGCGCGACAAGATCCGCTATCACGAGCACCGCTACTACGTGCTCGACGAACCCAAGATCAGCGATGCCGAATACGACCGCCTGGTAAACGACCTGAAAAAGCTGGAGGCGGAGCACCCGGAGCTGATCACGCCGGATTCGCCGACGCAGCGGGTGGGCGGCAAGCCGCGCGAGGGATTCGTCAAGGTGCCGCACTCCTCCCCCATGCTCTCGCTGGACAACGCTTACAACGAGCAGGAGCTGCGCGATTGGGAGCGGCGAGTGCATGAGCTCAGCGGCCAGAGGGAGATCGAGTACGTCTGCGAGCTGAAGCTGGACGGCTTGAGCATGGCCCTGCGGTATGGAGCCGACGAACCCCGCGCGGGGGCGCCTGGGCCACGCGTTTCGCGGTTGCAGCGGGCCATCACGCGCGGCGACGGCACGGTGGGCGAAGAGGTGACGGAAAATGTAAGGACCATCAGGTCGGTGCCGCTGGTGGTGCAATCGGCGCGGAAATCCGGCAAAGCTAAGACTCACAAAACTGCGGGGCCCAGTCTTCCCGGGGATTTCGAGGTCCGGGGCGAGGTCATCATGCCGCGCAAGGCGTTCGAACGCATGAATGAAGAGCGCGAGCGCCAGGGGCTGCCGCGCTTCGCTAACCCGCGCAATGCCGGCGCGGGTGCGGTGCGCGTGCTCGATCCCAACATCACAGCGCTGCGCCGGCTCGATTTCTACGCCTACTTTCTGCTGGCGAACGGCCAGGTTTTCGGGAAAGAACATTGGGAGGACTTGGAGGCGCTGAACGCCGCTGGGTTCAAGGTCAACACCAAGTACGGCGGCTACAACACGCGGTGGCTGGCGAAGAACATCGACGAGGTGTGGAGCTTCATCCGCGAGTGGGAGGAGAAGCGCGACTCACTGCCCTACGAGATTGACGGCATCGTGGTGAAGGTGAACCGCGTGGACCTGTGGAATCGCTTGGGAATGACCGGGAAGGCGCCGCGCTGGGCCATCGCCTACAAGTATGCGGCGCGCGCCGGGGTGACGAAGATCGAGGACATCAAGGTGCAAGTGGGTCGCACCGGCAAGCTGACGCCGGTGGCGTGGCTGCAGCCGGTCTCGATCGGGGGGACCACGGTCAGCCGGGCCACGCTGCACAACATGGACGAGATCGAGCGGTTGGGCGTGAAGATCGGCGATTGGGTGCAGGTGGAGCGCGGCGGCGACGTGATTCCGAAGGTGGTAAAGGTAGTGGAGGACAAGGAGCACCCGCGCGGCCACCGCACGTTCCACATGCCGGAGCGCTGTCCGGAGTGTAGCGGGCACGTGGTGCGGGTGGAGGGCGAGGCCGATCACCGCTGCGTGAACGCCAACTGCCCGGCCAAGCTGCGGGAGAGCATCCTGCATTTCGCCTCGCGCGGGGTAATGAACATCGACGGCATGGGCGACGCGCTGGTGAACCAGTTGGTGGACCGCGGGCTGCTGCGTAGCGTGGCCGATATTTACGGTCTCGACAAGGACAAGCTGCTCGACCTGGAGCGCATGGGCGAGAAATCGGCGCAGAACATCCTGGCCGAGATTGACCGCTCGAGAAGGCTGCCGCTGGAGCGGGTGATTTACGGCCTAGGGATCCGCTTTGTCGGCGAGCGCACCGCCGAATTTCTAGTGCAGCATTTTGGGTCGTTAGACGATCTAATTACAACAGCTACTCTGCCCGGAGAGGCGGAGGCGGTGGCCGCGCTCGAGGAAGTGGAGGAGGTGGGGCCGCGGATCGCCGCCAGCATTCGCGAATTTTTTGTCGAGCCGAAGAACCGTGACCTGGTGGAGCGCCTGCGCCAGGCCGGGTTGCAATTCAAAGGCAAGAAGAAAGAGCGCGGAACCAGGCTGGCGGGCAAGACCTTCGTGCTCACCGGGACGCTGGATAAATATTCGCGCGACGCCGCCAAAAAGCTGATTGAAGATGCCGGCGGGAAGGTAACCGGTTCGGTGAGCAAGAAGACCGATTACGTGGTGGCGGGGACGGAACCCGGTTCCAAGCTGGACAAAGCACGTGAACTCGGGGTAAATGTGATCGACGAGAAGGGGATGGAAGATCTTCTGGGGGGAGGGTAAATGCTCCTGTTGTTGTCGATGATCCTGGCTGTGCTGCCGCTGCTGGGCATGGCGGCGCTGCTTTACGTCAACCCGGAACTGACGGTTGACAATCTTTTCATGTCGCTGATCCTGCTGACCATCTCGGGGATTTTCGGCCTCAACGTGCTGCTCGAATTGCGCGACCACGGCCTGCCGATCCCGCTGCCGGGCAAAAAGCGGGAGGCGGGCATGGTGGCCGTGGGGGCTGGGCAGACGTACGTCGTGATGGCATCGGGACAAACCCGGCAGACCGGGGTGGTGGAGAGCGTCACCTACTATGAGTCGGGCATCGGGCGCTCCAACCGCAGCCTGGTGACGTTGCGCGATGGCGCCAGCCCGCACATGCTGGTTTTCAAGGGGGACGTGCGCGACCAATTCCCTGTCGGCGGGCGGGTTACCGTGACCTACCGGACCAGTGATGAGGGGGCGGACCTGCTGGAAAGAAAACTGGCGTAACGGCGAAGTTTGCGGGGCGTTCGCCGGCTGGAGCTGTGAATCGAGCGCGGTCTAATCGATGGCCGCGATTTTTTTGTCCAGGTCGGACAGCGACTGCTGGAGCATTTGCGAGTAACGCGGGTTGTGACTCGATGCGAGCTCATGCGCCACCTTGGCGCGAGCGAGCTCCAGGGTTTTCTTCTCTATGATGTGCTGGATTTGATCGGCTGTGCGGGGCTTCACTGGCTTTTCGGTCACCTGATCTTTTTCTTCAATTTGCGCTTCTACAGATTTCGATTCCCAACCTCTCGCCATGTATTTGATTGTACCGCGTTTCCGGGGCCGGGTCGCGGAAATTAACATCGTTCGACGATACATCTGCAGTGTTTACGCATGTCCCGCCCGTTCCCTAGAACAGCCTTTCCTGGCGCCGCAGGGTGCCGAAGGTCCCCACGTTGGTGAGCGAAAGGGAAAACCGGAACTGGTTTTCGTTGCGCACCGAGCCCAGAGCGAAGCGCCGGTACTCGAAGCTGAGGCCGCAGCAATCCCAGTTGTAGCTGGTCTGAAAGGCGGAGTATTGCAGGAAGCCGGAGTTGATGTCGAAGCCGACATTAGCGGCCGCGTTCACCCCCCGCTTGTTGGGATGGCCGTAGCCGACCAGCCAGCGCAACTGGTTGAACTTGGCCGGGGTGGTCACCGGGGTGGAAGAAAAGATCTCACCCGGCACGTTGAGAAAGGCATGGCTTCCGGCGACGAAAAAATCGGCGAAGCGGTGCGTCACCAGGGTGGTGCTGGCGTTGATGAATCCCTTCTTGGAGTCGTAGTCGAGCTTCCACTCCACCTCGGTGGCGCGTCCGGGATAGGCGCGGAGGCGGGAGATGATGGGCGAAAAGCGGCGTGGGTCGGTGAGGAAGGCGATGCCGCTGAATTCCGCGGTGGTGGTAAACACGTTGCGGCGGCCGGGCACGAGCGCGTCGTCAAAGGTGGGATCGAAGAAATATTTCTGTGCGACCTCCCAGCTCAGGATCTCGCGCGACATGGGCGGGCCGGGCTGGCAGCCGCTGGGGGTGGCCAGGGGCTTGCGCTGATTCACGTCCGGCGCGGCGGGCAGCGGCACCGCCAGCGGCGCCTGCTCGGGCTGCCGCTCCTCCAGGGTGGTGCACTCGGTGGACTTGGTCCCCTTGGCGTAGAGGCGCTGGACGACGCCGTATTCGAGCTCGTTGGTATTGCTGAGGATGTCGCGCGCGTCGAAGCGGATGATGGCGGGAAAATTGTCGACGCCGGCAACGTAACGGTAGATGACGCGCGGCTCAATGGTGTGCTTGAGGATGTGGTCCTTCACCGGCTTCTCGAAGATGCGTGAGAGCGCGGGTGGCCGGACCTCGAGCGAGGTCTCGATGGCGTGACGGTTCACGTTTGCGTCCACGATGGCGCCGATGCCGCTGCTGGGGAGCGAGGAGGTGGCCAGCCGCTGGGTGTAGTAGGTGTCGCGCACCGCGAGCTCAGGGCGGAAGCTCCAGCCGCTTGCATGGAGCGGCAAGGACAGCGTCGGCGCCAAGTCCAAGCGGCCGACCAGCGGGGCGGTCACGAATTGCGGCTCGCGGCGCGATACGCCCTGCACCGCGGCGTCATAAGACCAGAAAAACGGTGAGCGCCCGAGCTGATGGTCCACGCTCGACAGATCGAGCGCGGGGGCGTGCAGGATGGTCACCAGGTCGCCGCGCTGCGTGCTTTCGAAATTCTGGTAGCGGGCAAAATCGAGGTTGAAGAAGTAGCCGTCGTAGGCCTTGGAGAGAAACGCGTTGGAGCGGACCTCGGAATTCACCGCCAGGGTAAAGGTCTCGGCGAAGGCGAGCCGGAAGACGAACGAGCTGAGGTAGTCGATGTCGGCGACGGCGCGAAAGCCGTGCGGCAACTGGATTTCGCCGATGGCGCGGACGTCCTCGCCGCCCTGGTCGACCTTGGGCGTGCCGGCGCCGCGATCGAGCACGCCGAAGTAGGTCACGTTGAAATAGGAATTATCGGTCGGACGGGCTCGAAAGCTGCCATGCTGCGCCCACCCGCGGTGCGAGAAATACTCGCCGCCGATGCTGGCATCCATCTCGCGGTTGATGGCCCAGTAGATTCCTTCGCCCAGAATGGTGCCTTTGCGCGACGATTGCCCGATGGTGGGGATGAGGAACCCGGATTGCCGGCCCAGCTGATCGACCGGGTGCTGCACGTAGGGAAAATAGAAAATCGGGATGCCGGCCAGGCGGAAGGTGCTGTGGTACATGCGCGCCTCGTCGCCCACTTCTACGGTGATCTTCTGCGCCTCGAAGGTCCACTTGGGATGCGGCATCTCGCAGGAGGTCACCACGCCGTGGTGCACCACGAAGTGGTCGGGGCCGGTCTTCTCCACCAGGGCGCCGCTGAAGAAAAACGGGTTCGAGGAGGTCAGGACCACCTGCTTGCCGCGAAAGCGCGCGCCGGTGGTGCCGCGCACCTCATAGAATTTTCCGCCGTCGCTGTGGACGTTGTAGGAAGCGCGGTCGGCTTCCAGGTGCTCATCGTGGGGGCCGCCGTCGAAGACCACGTGGCCGGTGGCCGTGATCTCTCCGGTGGCGGTGTTGTAGGTGATGTCGTCGGCGCGCAGCACAAAGCGGCGGAAGCGGACCTCGACATCACCGCGCAGGTGATATACATCGCCCGCTTTTTCCTGCTGCAAGGCCTGGATGGTGACTTCTTCCCCGGATTCGGCCGGTCCGGCAAGATGGGGCTTTTCGGCCGACGGAGGACGGTCGACGGTCGATGGCGGATTCTGCTGCGATACCTGGCCGGCAGACGATAAGCCGGGAACCGGGTCAACCCGCAACTGGCTGGTTACTAACGGAGGCAGCAGCAGCAGATGACAAAGCAACACAGCCGTGGTAAGGATTCGGGAGCGGAGTGTCATCAGCCGTCGATCTCGAGTGAAGAGGCAAGGTACCACGCGAGACGGCGGAAGAAAAGAATGTGACTCCGCGGCTCTCGGCGTCTCCAGCGCGACGATGTCGTGTCCATTGTGCGGCGAACGGTGCACGTGTATGCATGCGGGCGCGACCTCCTCTCTCATCGACCCTGAGGAATGTGATTTCAGCGAGGAGCGGTTCTCCGCCAGCCTGGAGGAAGCTGAAGAGGGAGTTGTCGCAAGCGCTCCGGGTATGCGCGGGCAAGGGGCGCAAGCGCCGCAGGAGATGATGGCGGCAAGGGCCGCTCCGGATCCATCGGCGCAGGCGGGTTTCAGATCGCGGGAGGCGAATCGAGGCGTGGACGAAGGGGCAATGTGGCGAAACGAAGTGGCATCGCGGCTGGAGAGTTACCGCGTGCGCCGGCGGCGTCCCATTCGTGAGCGGTCGCTGCCGTTGGATTTCGAGCGCGCGGTCAACCGCGAGATCACGCACGGCGATCTTTGCGCCAGCCGCGGGGAAGAAGAAGATCTGGCGGCAATGTCGGAGCAGGACGCCGAGGCCGCCTCTCTGCCCGATCCGCAGCCGGAGCCGGAGTACGCTGCCGATGAATCCCTGGAAGCCAAGGTCATCGAGTTCCCGCGGCAGGCCTACTTGCCGGTGATGCCGCCATCGTTTGAAGAGCTGGCCGAGCCGATGCTCGATCGGCCGCGCATCCTGGAGGCGCCGGAGGAGGTAGAAACCGCGGCGCCGCTGGCCGATATCGATGTCGCTCCGGAATTGGAGCAACGGCCGCCGGTGGAGTTTGAGTTGCCTTTGCAGGTCGCGCCCATGTCGCGGCGCATCCTGGCCGGCCTGGCTGACGCCGTGGTGGTGATGACGGGAGCGGCGGTGTTTGGCCTGATCGTGCTCAAGGCTGGGGTGCCGGCGCCGCAGGCGAGGGCCGGATTCCTGCTCGCGATGGCCGTCCCGCTCCTCTTCTGGGCGATGTACCATTACCTGTTCCTGGTGTATGCCGGCACCACGCCGGGTATGCAACTGGCGCACCTGCAGTTGATCACCTTCGACGGCGGGCCGGCGCGGCGCCAGGTCCGCCGTGGCCGCTCTGTCACCATGCTGCTGTCCCTGCTGGCGCTTGGTCTGGGGCTGATCTGGGCCCTGTTGGACGAGGACACGCTGTGCTGGCATGACCGCATTACGCGGACCTACCTGGTGGGCGCCGGTTCCTAGGCGGCGAAGGTTGCAAGCGAAACACCAAAGTTGCATCACTTGCCCCATTTCCTAAATCCCACTTTTGATTTCTAATGCAATCGCATGCCCCTCGCATCCAGTCCAACCGGCAAGACCATGGAGAAAGCTGACTCCGGGACCCGGAATCGCGACGCGCGCAATCCGCATCCTGGAATTCACCGGCAGGGGTTTTGTATGGCTGTACAACTGTTTCCATGTCGCTAGCCGAGAACTCGAAGCTAAAGAGCCGGGCGGTCCCGGTCTTCATCGCCACCACGGTGATGCTGAGCTTCATCTCGTTCTGGCGGGTGGCGGCGGTGGTGCTCGCCGACCTGGCTTCCTCGGCTTACTACGTGGGAGGCGACGCGGAAAAGGTCATCGGCAAAAGCGCGCCCTGGTTCATCCTGGCGGTAATGCTGTTCAGCTACGCGGTGCGCGCGGTCTATATCGAGTCCAGCGCCATGTTCGTGCGCGGCGGCGTGTACCGAGTGGTCAAGCGGTCGCTGGGCGCTCCCCTGGCCAAGCTGTCGGTCTCCGCCCTGCTGTTCGATTACATCCTCACCGGCCCCATCAGCGCCGTTTCCGCCGGGCAGTACCTGGGCGGTTTTGTCGAGGACATCGGCGCCTATACCGGCCATCCCATCAAGTTCAACCAGAACTACTTTGCCGCTGGCTTCGCGGTGCTGGTGTGCGCCTATTTCTGGTGGAAGAACATCCAGGGCATGCACGAGTCGAGCGAGAAGGCGATGCAGATCATGAAGATCACCACCGCGATGGTGGCGATCCTCATCTTGTGGTCGCTGGCCACGATCATCATCAAGGGCTCGCACCTGCCGCCGCTGCCCTCGGTCAGCAACTTCAAAATGGACCACGAAGCCTGGGGCTGGCTCTACGGCTCCTGGGCCCAGCAGATCACGCTGATTGTCATGCTGGTGGGCTTCGGCCACTCCGTGCTGGCCATGAGCGGCGAAGAAACCCTGGCCCAGGTGAACCGCGAAATCGAGAGTCCCAAGCTGCAGAACCTGAAGCGCGCCGGCCTGGTGATCTTCGTCTACAGCCTGCTGTTTACCGGCCTGACCTCGTTCTTCGGCGAGATGATCATCCCCGACAGCGTGCGCCCGCAGTACTTCGCGAACCTGATCGGCGGCATCGCCATTTATCTCTCCGGACCCGAGTTGCCGAAGCTGATCTTTCACGCCTTTGTGGTGCTGGTGGGCGTGCTGATCCTGTCGGGAGCGTTGAACACTTCGGTCGTCGGCGCCAACGGCGTGCTGAACCGGCTGGCCGAAGACGGCGTGCTCACCCCCTGGTTCCAGCGTCCGCAAAAGCGCTATGGTACCAGCTTCCGCATCATCAACTTGATTGTCGGGCTGCAGATCTTCACCATCCTGGTGAGCCGCGGCAACGTGTACCTGCTGGCTGCGCTCTACGCCTTCGGCGTGGTGTGGAGCTTCTCGTTCAACTCGCTGGCCGTGCTACGGCTGCGCTACACCCAGCCGGAAGCTCGTGAATTCAAGGTACCCGGCAACTTGCACATCGGAGGAAAAGAGTTGCCCGTGGGGCTGGCGCTGATCGCGGTGGTGCTGTTTTCCACCGCCATCGTCAACCTGTTCACCAAGCAG
This sequence comes from Terriglobia bacterium, assembly GCA_963797035.1. Taxonomy (GTDB): domain Bacteria; phylum Acidobacteriota; class Terriglobia; order Terriglobales; family Acidobacteriaceae; genus JAIQGF01. The sequence continues at coordinate 388,881 of CAWCOC010000007.1, read as the reverse complement.
GAAGCCACCATTGCCGGCACCATCTTCAGCGGCATCTTCTTCGTGGTTTTCACCGTCAGCGAGCGCTACACCTTGCGCCGGCAACAGGGCAAGCACGAGGTGATGGAGCAGTTCCGCGTCTTTGCCGATCCCGAGCTGGATAACCAGCAGGTGCGCGTCCGGCCCGGCAATGTGCTCGTCCCGGTGCGCGATCCCAGCCTGTACTACTTGCGCGACATCTTGCGCCGCACCGAGACCACCAAGCAGGACGTGGTGGTCATGACGGCGAGGCTTTCTCCGCGCGAGCACTCCTTCAGCGGCAACCGCATGTACGAGGCCAAGGAAATCTTCGACACCTACGAGCAGGAGCTGTTCTCGCGCGTGGTGGCGGTGGCGGAGAAGGAGGGGAAGCCGGTGTCGCTGCTGGTGGTGCCGGGCACCGATGTCTTCGACACCATCATGATGACGGCGCAGCGGCTGGATGCCACGAAGCTGGTGTGCGGCCTTTCCACCAAGCTCACCGCCGACGAGCAGGCCAAGCTGATCGGCGACGCCTGGGAGCGGCTGCCCGAACCGAAGCCGCGCCTGACGCTGGAAATTATCTCGCCGGACGGCAGCCGCAAGGAGTATTTCCTGGGTCCGCACACGCCGCGCTTGCGCGACGAGGACCTTGCGCTTCTTCACGATCTGTGGCTGGAGCTTACGCATGACCCGCGCTATGCCGGACTGCATCACTACGACGTGGTCGGACTGGCGCTCAAGGAGCTGGAGCGCGAGTTGACCGGACCCGAACGCGACCGGCTGATGGCGCTGCTGCGGCAGGAGATGGAGAAGCGCGCGGGCGGTCCACCGTCGTCGGTCAACTGATAACAACCAGCCTCACAACCTGTGTGCCATCCGCCTCCGTATAATATCGCCATGCTCTCCATCCGGCCGGCCACTCCGCAGGACATCCCCTTGATGCTCGGGTTCATTCGCGACTTGGCGGAATACGAGCGCGCGCCCGAGCAGGCGGTAGCGCGTCCCGAGGACCTGCTGCGCGACGGCTGGGGGCCGGAGCCGAAATTTCGCGTGCTCATCGCCGAGTGGGAGGGCCAGCCCGCCGGTTTCGCGCTGTTTTTCTACAACTACTCCACCTGGCAGGGGCGTCCGGGAATCTACCTGGAAGACTTGTTCGTTCGTCCGGCATTTCGCGGCCGTGGCATCGGCAAGGCGCTGCTGGTGCGATTGGCGAATATCGCGGTGAAGGAAAACTGCGGCCGGTTTCAGTGGGCGGTGCTCGATTGGAACCAGCCCTCGATTGACTTTTACGAGGCGCTCGGCGCAAAACGCTTGTCCGAGTGGCTCATCATGCGGGTAGAGGGGGAGGCGCTGGAGAGACTCGCAAGAACTGATGTAACCACCAAGGACACGAAGGAACCCAAAGGGAAAACCGTGAGCTCGTGAGCGTGTTCAAGGCTCTCCCTCTAAGCTGTTTTATGAGCGATTCTCAAGTCAAGATCATCGGCGCCGGTCTCGCCGGATGCGAGGCGGCGTGGCAGTGCGCGCGCCGCGGCATCGAGGTGGAGCTTTACGAGATGCGCCCGCAGCGCTCCACGCCGGCGCACCAGACCTCCGATTTCGCGGAGCTGGTGTGCTCCAACTCGCTCAAGTCGAACTCGGAATTCACCGCACCCTGGCTGCTGAAGGAAGAGATGCGCCGCGCCGACTCGCTGCTCATGGAGATCGCGCGCGATACCGCCGTCCCCGCCGGGCACGCGCTGGCCGTTGACCGCGCCGTATTCGCGGCGCAGGTCACCGAGGCGGTTTCGCACCACCCGCACATCAAGGTGATTCGCCAGGAGGTGACGACCGTTGATGAGAGCGAGGGCGTCACCATCATTGCCACCGGCCCGCTGACTTCCGATGCCCTGGCCGGCGAAATCGCGCGCCTGAGCGCGCACGCGGGGGCGCGCGTGCCACACCTGTTCTTCTACGATTCCATCAGCCCCATCGTGGAGGCAGAGTCGATTGACCGCTCGCGCGTGTACCTGGCGGCGCGCTACGGCAAGGGTTCAGCCGACTACATCAATTGCCCCATGTCGCGCGAGGAGTACGACCGGTTCTACCAGGGGCTGCTGAGCGCCGAGTCTGTCGAGGGCCACGACTGGGAGAAGCTGAATTATTTCGAGGCCTGCCTGCCGATCGAGGAGATTGCGCGCCGCGGGCGCGATACGCTGCGCTTTGGTCCCATGAAGCCGGTGGGGCTGGTGGATCCGCGCACCGGAAAGCGTCCCCATGCGGTGGTGCAGTTGCGGCAGGAAAACCTGCGCGCCGATTCCTACAACATCGTGGGGTTCCAGAACCACCTGCGTTTTCCCGAGCAGGACCGCGTCTTCCGCCTGATCCCCGGTCTGGAGCGCGCGCGATTCCTGCGCTACGGGCAAATCCACCGCAACACTTACATCAACGCGCCGCAGCTGCTGACGCCGGCGCTGCGCATGAAGGCGCATCCGTCGGTGCTGTTTGCGGGACAGATATCCGGCGTGGAAGGCTACGTGGAATCGATCGCCACCGGGTTGCTGGCCGGGCTGCAGGCGGCGGCCATGGCGCGCGGCGCCGAACCGCTGCCCGCGCCGCGTCCCACCGCCTTCGGATCGCTGCTGAACTACATCACCCAGAGCGATGGGCGCAACTTCCAGCCCGCCAACATCACCTTCGATTTGTTGCCGCCGCTGGACAAGCCGGTGCGCGACCGCGCAGTCCGTCATCGCCTGCAGTGCGAGCGCGCCCTGGCGGAGCTGGAAACCTGGCTGCGAGAATTCGAAAAGCGCTTTCTGCCGCAGCGCGCCGCGCCGGCCGCAACACGCTTTGGCCCGACGCGCGCGGGACACAACCACTGAGCGCGACGAAAGTCTGTCCCCGATTCCAGAGCTGGTGGCCGAGCGTCGCTTTGCCAGTAGGACCCGCTTGCCGGTCGACTTGCACTTGAACTAGTGCAGAATTCGTAAAGTATACTAAGGCGATTTATCACTCGTTATCTGTTGGGAGCTTGGGCGTGACTCGTTTCTGCCTGCGTGATCGCATCCAGAACGGCTTTTCGTTCGCCGTCTGGAATGAGCGTCTCGCCGTTGCATGACAGTCGATCCGCGAGCCCCTGATACGTTTTCAAGCTTTCCGGTAAAGTATCCGCGTTCTTGGATGCAAGGCTGGTACCGACTAGCCTGACGAACTCCCTCAGGTGTTCTGTCGCCTGCGCGTAGTAGAGGCCCGGTACAGCACCGGGTTGAAACGCGTCGGGGTTTGCGGATTTCATGGCAGATGCCGCCAACCAGAAAAGAACCGAGCTCGATACAGCTACGTCAGGTGCTTGTATCCTGCCGGACATCAGTTTGACAGCCTGATCCGGGTACGATGTGTTGGATATTGAGTCCCAAAACCCGTTATCCCAGCCATGATTGATTCCATCGAAGAAACGAACTTTAACGGCTAATGCATCGGGGCTATCCAAGTACGTGAGCTTGGTCGCGAGGTCGGCACAGTGCCTCAATCGCTTATCTTGCGCGCCAACATCCCGGCAATCGGTCTTGTATGTCGCGCCAAGAGCAAGTGCCTCCGCACGGGCCCACGCCGGATCATCCGTAAGCGTGATCGTCAGCAAGTTGGATTGCAACGATAAGGCAGGACGATCGCTTTCATCCTTGGGGGCGGTCGTGATCTGGGCTGACGTGGCTCGGCATGAGTAAGTTCCAGAACTCCTGAAACGCAGGTATTGGTTTAAGTTCCCACTCCCAAACCGGAGAGGGCTGTTGCCCAGCGGTTGCTCCCAATCACAGTCCCCGTCCCCGCAGGCGCCGCCGATGGAACCTCCAATACCAGCCCCCATGCACACGGGATCGATCAGCATTTGCTGAAATCTGCTTCCTTGAGCGTCACGGGTGCGGGCAGTGTCGAAGACGGATTCGACCGGCGGAGCGCACTCGATTTGCAGCGAGCGGCCTCCGACCAGCTTCTTTGGGTTGCTCACGTATAAATATCGTCGTGATGCCGCGCTATACGAAACTTCGAGGGCAATGGGTTCGCCTAGAAAGAAGTGAACCCGTTTATCTGCGGTGCCGATACTGAGATTAACCTCGTTGGGTGCCATGTTCGGTTGCGGGCTCTGCGCCACACAGAAAACCGCAGCCATTATTACGAATTGAGCGGCCCAGAGAGTTCGAGGAATCATTGCGATGTGTCGCCGAGAGCATCTTGCAATCAGTTCTACAACTCAGATTGTGAAAACCACTAGAACCGTTGGTACCACTGATGCTTGGCGATAACAGCTCATATCATACTTTACAAATCTTCCCTCTGAGCTTTTGCAATCCGCAGGTTAGCAATCCCGGCGAGGCTGGTCACGCCGCGGGCCTGGGGTTGCGCAGCCGAGGGTGGTTGCCCCTACGCAAATTCCGGGCAGGCGAGGGCGGCCTAGGCCCTGAGCGCCTACTGGGTCGCGATGCGCAGGAAGCGCAGCTCGGGATATCCCTGGTTCCAATCGGCCGAGATGTGCTCGAAGGTCAGGCGGAAATCGCGCGTCTGGTTGGGCATCAGCGGGGCGGCGCTGAGCGGCGCGACGTCGGGAAAGCCCGCCAGCCCGGTGTGGTAGAGCATGAGCGGCAGGGTCTCGCGCTGGACGATCTCTCCCAGCGAGTTGCGGAACACGACCTCGACGGTGGCGGCAGTCACCGTCTTGCTGCCGAGATTGCTGATTTTGCCGTCGAGGTAGCTGACGCTGACGCCCACGAAATTTGTCGCCGCGCTCAGCTTCAGGTCGGAGACACGCAGGGACTCGGCGTAGGGGTCGACGGCCGGGGGGCCCGCCTGCTTGGCCGGCCGTCCGAAGATCAGGATGGCCGACACCGCGACCACGATGATGAATGCGCCAATCGCCAGCGGCAGCCAGCGCCGTCCTTCTTCTTCCACGCGAGGCTGAGAAAAAACGCCGCCCATAGGCGAGGATTGTCGCTTGCGCGGGCGGCAAATGCAAACGGCGGGAAACGCCAGGAGCAGTAGTCAGGAGTCAGTAGTCAGGAGTCAGTAGTCAGGAGTCAGTAGAACTGGTTTCATAAAAGAGTTTTGTGGAAGGGCACGGCTTCACAGGCTGCTGAAAAACTCGGCACCTGGCGATGATTGCAGGTGAGATTCACAGGTGGTTTGTGCGACAAGAGCACATGCGCGGAGACGAACAACAGCAGGAGCCGATGTACAGCTATCGAACGACCGAGATGCGGGTTCCGCAGGACCATCCATTGCGGAGGCTGCGGGGGATGTGCGATGAAGGGCTGAGGCGGATATCGCCGGGGTTGGAGCGGTTGTACTCGCACACCGGGCGGCCATCGATTGCGCCGGAGATGCTGTTGCGAGCGCTGCTGCTGCAGGCGCTGTACTCGATCCGCAGCGAGCGAATGCTGATGGAGCAGCTAGATTACAACCTGCTGTTCCGCTGGTTTGTGGGACTGACGATGGACGCCGGGGTGTGGGACGCGACAGTGTTCACGAAGAATCGCGACCGTCTGATCGAGGGCGAGGTAGCGCAGGAGTTTTTCCTGGCGGTGCGGGAGCAGGCCGAGCGGGCCGGATTGCTCTCGGACGAGCACTTCACCGTCGACGGCACGCTGATCGAGGCATGGGCGTCGCGACGGAGTTTCCAGCCGCGGCCCGATCCGCCGGACCGGGGCACGGGCGCGCGCGGACGTAAGCTGCTGCGCGACACGCACGAGTCGAAGACCGATCCGGAGGCGCGGCTGTTCAAGCGAGCGGGGGCAGCCGAGTCGCGACCCAGCTACCTGGGACACGTGCTGACGGAGAATCGGCACGGGTTGGCGGTAGCGGCGTGCGTGACCGAGTCGTCGTCGAAGGCGGAGCGCGAAGCGGGGCTGCGAATGCTGGATCGGGTGCGACGACGTCCGGGCGCGAGCCTGGGCGGCGACAAGGGATATCAGGAAGATCGTTTCGTTGCTGGAGTGCGGGAGCGCGGCATGATACCGCACATAGCCGAATACGCTGCCTCGAAACACTGGCCCAACTGGCTGCGGTCTGAAGAACGAAACCATGCCGGCTTCGGCCGCAGTCAGCAGAAACGGAAGCTGGTTGAGCAGGTGTTCGGCTGGATCAAATACACGGCCGGGATGAGACGGACCAAGTTGCGCGGGCGAAGCCGGGTCGAGTGGATGTTCCAACTGGCTGCGGCCGCCTACAACCTGGTTCGAATGCGAACTTTGCTGGCGACGGCCACCTAAACCAGGTGCGCGTCCCCGTCGGGCAGTTCCCGACTACGACTCGCATCGCAACCAAGAAGAACAGACACGGCAAAACTCTCCGCCACAAGCGAATCGTCACGAAAACGGCGGTGTTTTTCAGCAGCCTGTACAGCCGTGCCGCAAGGGCTGCGAAAACATTGGGCTTTAGCCCCTGAGGGCAGGCACTCTGAGGCGCCGGCGTCAATTTGTGACTCCTGCTTTGTCAGCGAAGAGCCGCTGCTGACTCCTGACTGCTGACTACTGACTCCTGACTATCGCTATTCGGGCGAGGGCACAAAGCGGTAGCCCACGCCGCGGACGGTCACCAGATGCCGCGGCTTCGACGGCTCTTTTTCAATGTAGCGGCGCAGGCGGACGATGAAGTTATCGATGGCACGGGTCTCGGTCTCTTCATTCAGGTCCCACACGTTTTCCAGCATCGCTTTGCGCGAGAGCGGGCGATCGCTGTTCTGGATGAGGTAGCGCAACAGCTCGCCTTCCATCATGGTGAGCTGGAACACGCGCTTGCCGGAAATCACCTGCAGTTTCTTGAAATCGACGACGTTGTTGCCGAACTTGAAGACCTCTGGGGTTTTCCCGCCGTTGTCGGGGGCGCTTTGCTGCCACACCTTGCGTCGCAGCAGGCTGCGGATGCGCGCCTGCAGGATGTCGAGGTTGAACGGTTTCGGCAGGTAGTCGTCGGCGCCGGCTTCGAATCCCTTGAGCACATCTTCGGGGCGTCCGCGGGCGGTGAGCATAAGCAGGGGAACGAACTGCTCGGCATCGCGCAGCTCGCGCGCCACCACAAAGCCGTCTTTGCCGGGAAGCATGATGTCGAGGATGACGGCGTCGAAGTTCTTTTTCTCGGTCAGCAGGAGACGAAGCGCGTCTTCGCCGCTCTCCACCACTTCCACCGCGTGCCCTTCGGCTTCCAGGTTGAACCGGAGGCCCTGGGCAAGATGCGGCTCGTCTTCGACAACCAGGATTCGGTTCATGGGTGATAGACCCTGGGGAGACGGATGCTGAAGGTGCTGCCGCGCCCCTCTCCCTCGCTTTCGGCGATGATCTCTCCTCCGTGGCGCTTCACGATGGAGCGCACGATGAACAGTCCCAGGCCGGTTCCCCTCACCCCGCTGGTCACCTGCATGGGAATGCGATAGAAGCGCTTGAAAATGCGCTTCAGTTCGGAACCTGGAATGCCGACGCCGTTGTCGCGCACGCGCAACAGGGCGGTGTCGATGTCCGGGGTCAGCACGTCCACCACGATCTCCTTTTGCGCGCCCGTGTACTTTACGGCGTTATCCAGGAGGTTGGCCACGGCGGTGCGCAGCTCCTCGCGGTTGCCCATGACCACGATGCCATCGGCAGGCAGGTCGCCCAGGCGGAGCGCGCCGGGCGCAAGATGATGGCGCAGGCCGGCCAGTTCGACCGACTCGGTGATCACGGCGCGAAAATCCACCTGCTCCCGGGGCCGCCCAGCAGCGCCGTGGCGCGCTTCGCCCGCCTTCAACACCTGTTCCACCGTGCCCAGGAGGCGGTCGGTATCTTCCAGCATGATGCGGTAAAAATCCCGCCGTTCGTGGTCGCCCAACTCCCGCCGCTGCAGCGTCTGCAGGTACAGGCGAATGGAGGTGACGGGAGTCTTCAGCTCGTGGGTAACCGCGTTGAGGAAGCTGTCCTGTTGTTCGTTGCGGCGGATTTCGCGTACCAGGAACACGGTGTTCAACACCACGCCGGCGATGATAAACGCAAAGAAGATGATTCCCAGAACGAGCGCGCCGACTTCCCGCCACTTCAGGACAATCCAGCTGACGTTGAGCGCAATGGCCACGCCGATGAGGCAGGCGCCCAGGGTGATGAAGAAGGCGATCGTTTTGGTGCGGCCGGCGACGCGCATCGTCGCCGTTTATTGTAGTGGATGGAGACCCCGGGCCGATTATGGTCTACACACGATCAAACCGAATTCACAGGCGAGGGCGCCTGTGCCACACCAAGGGTTAATCGCCGGAAGCGGATGCCGCTTCGGCAAGTTCGACCGGCGCGTCCGAGGGCACGGCGCTTCTGTACTTCGGCAGCTTCACGTCCCAGGCGAGGCCGAGCTTGCGCAGCACGGAGATGCCGTACCAGTTGAGGTCGAACTCATACCAGGCCAGGCCGTGGCGTGCGGCTTGCGGCTGGGCGTGATGATTGTTGTGCCAGCCCTCGCCCCAGGTAATCATGGCGATCCAGAAATTGTTGGTGGAATGGTCGCCGGTTTCGAATCGCTGTGAGCCCCACATGTGAGTCGCCGAGTTCACGAAGAAGGTGGCGTGCAGGCCCACCACCACGTGCAGGAAAATTCCCCACAGCAGGCAGGACCATCCCAGGACCAGGTAGACCACCACGGCCAGCGAGGCCAGCGGGACCCAGTGCCACTTGCTGATCCAGAGATGAAAGCGGTCTTTGCGCAAGTCGGGCACGTAGGGCAGCAGCTCGGTGGTGCGGTTGTGATTGGCGGTGCCGGTGATCACCCATCCGATATGCGCCCAGAAACCGCCGTCGCGCGGCGAGTGGGGATCGCCTTCCTGGTCGGAGGTCTGATGATGCAAGCGGTGGGTCGAGACCCAGCCGATCGGCCCACCCTGCAGGTTGAGAGTGGCGCACACGGTCAAGAAATACTCCACCCACTTCGGACACTTATAGCCGCGGTGGGTGAGCAGGCGATGGTAGCCCATGCCGATGCCCAGGCTCCCCGACAGCCACCACAGAAACAAAAACAGCGCCAGCCCCTTCCAGGTGAAGAAGAAGAAGGCGGCGATGGCGCCGGCGTGAAACAGGGTGAAGAAGAAGGCGATGGTCCAGTTCAGGGGCTGCGTAAAAGTGCGGTCGCGCATGAGGCTTCTCATGTTTGTGAAATTCCCCTAGTCGCCGGAGGCGACCGGAATCAGTGCTTCGTCCATGGCCGGCGTGGCGGCGGCTAAGTCCTGGTCGGCCGAGGGGGCCTGGGTCATGAACCGCGGCAGCTTGATGTCCCACGCGAGTCCGAGCAGGCGCAGGGCACAGATGCCGTACCAGTTGAGGTCGAATTCGTACCAGGCCAGCCCATGGCGCGCTGATTGCGCATGCGCGTGATGATTGTTGTGCCAGCCTTCGCCGAAGGTCAGCATGGCCACCCAGAAGCTGTTGCGCGAGGTGTCGCCGGTGAGGAAGCGCTGGCGTCCCCACATGTGCGTCGCCGAGTTCACCAGCCAGGTAGCGTGCAGTCCCATCACGGTGCGGAAGAAAACTCCCCACAGCAGGCAGCTCACGCCGCCCACGGCGAGCACGATGAGGCCAAGGACAACCATCGGCACCCAGTGCCACCGGCTGATCCAGGTGTGGAACTTGTCCTTGCGAAGATCGGGAACGTAGGGCAGCACTTCCGAAGAGTTGTTATGGATGGCCCGGCCGGTCATGATCCAGCCCATGTGCGCCCAGAAGCCGCCGTCACGCGGCGAGTGGGGATCGCCTTCCTTATCCGAATTCTGATGATGCACGCGGTGCGTGGCTACCCAGAACATGGGCCCGCCCTCGAGCGCGAGCACGCCGCAAGTGGTCAGCAAGTATTCCACCCACTTGGGGCACTTGTAGCCGCGATGCGTCAGCAGGCGGTGGTAGCCCATGCCGATGCCCAGACTGCCAGTCACCCACCACAACGCCGCCGCCAGCGCCAGTCCCTTCCAGGTGAAAAAGAAAAAGGCGGCGATGGCGGCGAGGTGGAATGCAGCCATGAAAAAGGTGGTCAGCAGGCTAAGAGGTTCACGAAACGTACGATCGCGCGCGGTCAAGCTCATCAATGCCATCCTCAAGAAATAGAAAATTGCGGTGTCTTTAAGGTATCAAGCGCGAGGCAAGGGTTTTGTAATAGTTATGTAATACCATCGGTCCATGGCGGGTGGCGGCGGCCATCCCAAAATGGCGCGGCAGCGATCCAGCAGGTTGACATCGATAGTACGGAAGTTATTTCCGGCGTTGACGCAGGCGCACGTCCGTCCTACTCTCTCCATCGATGCTGTCGGGATTTTTATCGGCGTTGCCGCAGGGATTTTTTGTTGCTCTCGGGGCTGCGGTCCTGGTGGTGGTGCTTGGGCTGGTGGCGGAAGCGCTGGTGCGCCGCCGTCGACTGCGCGGCTATCCGGAGATCGCCGGCGCGGTCCTCGCGCTCGCGAAGGCGCTGCGCGGGGAAGTGGACCGCGACGGCAACGACATCCTGCTCAGGGTGAATGTTCAGCAGTGGCCGGTTCTGGTGCGCGCTTCCAATTCCGACGGCGAGCCCGGCTTGAATATCCGCACCCCGGTCGAAGCCAAGCTCGGCCTTCATTGCGTCGCCCGCAGCAAGACTGATGGCCCCCACCCGGAGGCCTTGCCCACCGGCAACGTGCAGTTTGACAATCGGTTCTGGGTCACGGTGAGCGAGCCCTTCCTGGGCAGCATGCTGCTTCACACCGAGCCGGTGCTGACCTTGCTGCAGCGGCTCTGCTGCTCTCCCAAGACGTTTCTCTCGATGGAAGACAAGTACCTGGAGATCAGCGAGCTGACCATCCCCGCCGGCGACCTGGCGGCCCACGTGAGCGAGCACATCTCCGACCTGGCGCGGCTGGCACATATCACCCGCACCGTGGCGGGAATCAGCGCAACCCACATCAAGCCATATCACAAAAGGACGAACTGGCTGCGGACGGTTTACGCGTCAGGGGCGGTTGTCCTGGTCGGGGTGGGCTTATGGATTGGCCGGCCGGCGGGGCCGGTGAAGGCGGCCGAAGCCCGGTCGAGCATTGTCCGGCCGCAGATTCCGGCTGCTGATGCCGCACTGATTCCCAACCTGGGCAATTTCCGGCTCCTGGAATCGGGCGATTGCAATGTCGACGCTCTGGCCTATCTGGAGCAGCAGGGCCTTCGTCCCGATGGACATATTGCGGCCGGTTTCAGCGCAACCGACCCCGGTGCCGCCTATGTTCTGATTAACAAACAACCCGAGGGGCCGCCGGTGCGGGTGGTCCTGATCGTCGGGCAACAGGTGCGCTACGACGCCGGCATGGCCCATCTGGATGTGGCAGCGCGAATTCCCAAATCGCGGCTCACCGGCATCGAGTGGAAGGGGCGCCCCCCGCTCGGCGAACCCAATGGAGACGGCCTGCTGCTGGTCCGCGACTATGCCAATCCGGCCAGTGGGACGGTGCTCTACTTCAGTGGCGTCCGGCTGATGTCCGCCAGTCCCAAGGACTTTCACACGATTGCGCTGCAGTAACTTACAAGCTTCCGCCTGGTTCGATTTCCTTTCCCGACTGCAAACTGCAAACTAAGGTCGTATTACTTTGGTATATACCTGCATCTTGCGCAGGATTTTTAACTGGGATAGATTTGCGCCATCCCCGGAAGAGGTGCGGTTGAAGCGGTGTCGCCAAGCGCAGCAAGGCTTTAGCCTTATCGAGCTGATCTTTGTCATCGCGGTCGCGCTCATCATCACCGCGGGTGCACTGATGCAGTTCGTGCCCGTGATGAAGAACGCGCGCGCGGAAAATGCGCTGCAGACCACGCTCAGCCAGATGCGCAACGCCCGCGGCCTCGCCATTGACCAGCGCCGACAATACCGCTTGAGCTTCCTGAACACAACTACCCCGCACTCCATTCGGCTCGATCAGGTAGTGGTGGATCCGGTCACCGGGACGAAGTCGTTCCTTCTCGTCAGCACTACCACTCTGCCCACGGACACGCAATTCATCGCCATCACCGGGATCCCGGCCGCGGGCAGCGGCACGCCTGACAACTTGCCCACCACCGGTGCAGCGATTGACTTCGGCGTGGACAACGGAGGCGGTAAGACGCGCATCTTTTTTCAGCCCGACGGCCGGGCCTTGGATAACGTGGGTCGCCTCAACAATGGCGTGGTGTACATGGCACGCCCGGGTGAACTGATGTCCAGCCGCGCGGTCTCCGTACTGGGCGCCACCGGACGCCTCAAGGGATGGCGCCTGATCGATAAGGGCGCTGGAAACCTGGCATGGATAGAATGACGAGTCACATTCCACGATCGCGCCGCCCGGCCAGGAGCAAGCGTTCCGCCGGCTTCAGCCTGGTTGAAGTCATCATCGCGGTGGTGATTCTTTCGGTTGGTCTGATGGCGCTGCTGGCGGTGTTTGCCTCGGCGGTCTCGGCCACCAAGTTCTCGCGCGAAGATCAGATCGCCAAGCAAAAGGCGCGCGAGGCGCTGGAAGGCGTGTACAGCTCGCGCAACGATCTTTCCATCACCTTCGCCGACATTCAGAACGTCACCAACGGCGGAATCTTCAACGACGGATTTCAGCCGCTGTATTTGCCCGGCCCCAACGGCATCACCGGGACCGCGCAAGATACCACCACCCTGGACACCATGAACTTGCCCGGTCCGGACGGCAAGCTGGGCACCGCCGACGACGTCACCGTTCCGCTGGTGAACTTCAAGCGCCAGATCGTGATCAGCCCGATCACCAATGCCGACGGCTCCACCAATCAAGATTTGCGAAGCATCGCCGTCACGGTGCGGATTTACAGTCCCGGACGTGGGACTCGCGACTACGTAGTCAGCGGGTACATATCGCGGTACCCGTAGGAGCCATGAAGCAGAAGGGATTCACATTTGTCGAACTGATGGTTGCCATCGCCGTCATGCTGGTGGTGATGGCGGCGGCGACCAGCTTGTATCGCCAGTCCGTGCTGGTCTCCACCACGGTGACGCAGCAGGCGGAGATGCAGGCGGAGCTGCGCGGCGCCGCCAATCAGCTCGCCCGCGATTTGAACCAGGCTGGGACCGGCATTCCGATTGGCGGCATTCCCATCCCCAGCGTGGCCTCGGGCGGCACCAATCCCCAATTCGCCTGCGACAGCGCGCAGTGCTACATCACGGCCAACAACACATTTACGCAAGGGGTGCTGTACGCGGTCACGCCGGCGAACGGAGTGGGACCGAACGTTGTACAAGCCAGCGATGCCATCATCATCACCTACATCGACCCCCAGCTGACCTGGATCTGCACCGCGCCTTGCACCGGCTATCCCACGCAAACCGCCGCCTCCAACGGCACCAACATCACCATGCCGGGCGGCATCTCGCCGGCGCTCAACGATAACGCGGTCGGGCTGACGGTTGGCGATGTGCTGCTATTGCAGAACGCCAACGGCGCTGCCGCGGGCGTGGTCACCGGGTTCAGTAACAGCACCGGCCTGATTCGCTTTGCCAACCTCGATCCGCTGAACATCAACCAGAGCGGCGCGACCACCGGCAACATCAAGGCGCTGCGCTATAACCCGGTGCCCGGAACCGCGCCCTTCTATCCGGCGATTACCGTTTCCCGGGTCATGATGATCACCTATTTCATTCAAACCATCACCAATGCCAACGGCAGCACCGATACGCAGCTGATGCGCCAGATTGGCGCGCGGACTCCCACCCCGGTAGCCGACCACATTGACGATTTGCAGTTCACCTACGACGTCTACGATACCAACACCAGCACTCTTACCTCGGCCTTGCCGGACGCGGTGATCGGAACGCCCCCCGCGGCGGTGCCGAACCAGATACGAAAAATCAATATCACCATGTCGGTGCGCTCCCCTCGACCCAATGCCCAGGGGGTTTACGATCACCTGTCCATAACCACCTCCATTGGTCCGCGCAACCTGAGCTTCCATGACCGTTACAACTGAGGTTTCAGGAATGACAGACCCACATTCACGTGTGCTTGGTAACCATGGCCAGCGCGGGGTTGCGCTCATCTCGGCCTTGTTGCTGCTGATGCTGATGTCGGCGCTGGCGGTCGCCGTGTTGATCAAGGTCAACACCGAACAGCGGCTGCAGAAGACCGATACCGGCAACAATCTCGCCTATTACGGGGCGGAAGCGGGCATGGAAAAGCTGACCGCCGACCTGGGTACGCTGTACACGCAGAATGGCGCCCCGAGTTGGTGTGACCTGATCGGCTTGGAAAGCGGCTTTCCGTCGTCGGCGGCGGTGGGCGTCACTTACCCCCAATACAGGATTACCAGTCCTCTTCTTTCGGATCCGCCAGGACGTCCGAGCACTTGTACGGCTCCTGACAGCCACAACCAGACCATCAGCCAGGGTCCCAACGCGGGACTGATCGCGCAAATCGTTCCGCTGAAGCTGTCGGTGACGGCCGACCGCCCAGGCGGTGAAGAAGTAGCCATGGTGCGCCAGGTGGAAGTCGCGCTAATTCCGGTCTTCCAATTCGGTGTGTTTTCCGAAAGCGACCTCAGCTTTTTTCCGGGTCCTCCGTTCGACTTCAACGGACGCGTGCAGACCAACGGCAACCTGTTCCTGGCCAGCCAGGGCCCGCTCACATTTCACACCGTCATCCGCGCCGCCAAGGACGTCGTGCGGGATCAAATCGCGAACGGGGCGGGCACGGTGGCCCAGGGACGCACTTCGCCGGTTTACATTCCAACCGCTCCCAACGGTTGCCCTGACGCTGCCACGTCGTGCCGGGATCTCACCGTGACCCCGACGAACGAGGGCAGCTCGATCGGTGGCCCCAGCACAACCTATGGCGGAACCGGCACGGCCAATGGAAATTGGGTCGGGCTCTCCAAGACCACCTATAACAGCATGATTTTGAGCGGCAGCACCGGGGTGAAACCGCTGACCCTCTCCTTTGTGCAGAGCGGCGTTAAAGCCATCGACATTCTGCGTCGTCCGCTGGCGGGGGAGACGCCGACCACGGCGCTGGGCGAATCGCGCATGTATAACCAGGCACAAATACGCGTGTTACTGTCCGACGATCCGGCGGAGCTTCCCGGCGGTTCCGGGGACGCGAACAACATCCGCCTGGCCAACGTCGCGCCGTACGCTGGCGGCGTTCCTGTAGCCGGAGCATCCAACACCTATTTTGCCGAGGGCACCACGGCCGGTCCGGGTGGCGAAACCCACTGGGTGGCGCCCACCGCGGAGCCCACATTGACGCCAGCCGGAGCGCCACTCATGAGCCCGCCGACCTGGAATTTGCTCGACGGCTACTTGCGGGTCGAAATCCGCCGGAGCGATGGCAGTTATATTCCAGTCACCCGGGAATGGTTGGAGCTGGGATTTGCCCGCGGCATGGCTCCTCCCAAGGCGGGCTCACCCAACCCGGTGCACCCGAACGCTATCCTGATCCTGCAACAGTATGCCGACCGCAACCACGATGGTTCTACGGCGGGGCTGGTCAACCCTGGGACAGGGACGATTATCGGCACCGCCACAAGGAACAACTGGTACCCGATTAATTTCTACGACGCCCGCGAGGGGGAATTACGCGAATATGCGGTTTCCCCCAACACGAATTGCCACGTCGGCGGAGTGATGAACGCGGTCGAGATTGACGTCCGGAACTTGCAGCGCTGGCTCAATGGCACCATCGGCGCTAACGGCAGAAACACGGAGGCGGTTACTCAAAACGGGTACGTGCTTTACTTCTCGGACCGGCGGGGGATGTTGCCCAATATCCATGCCGGAAACGTAAAGAACGGCGAGTACGGCTTTGAAGACGTCATAAATCCTAATGTCTCAAGCGGCACGCCGAACAATGGGCTGGACACCGGCGAGGACGCCGACGGCAACGGCCTGCTCTGAGACTTGGGGCGCCGCCGATCTGGGCCTGGGCTTTGGCGCGGTCGGCAACCCGAACTCGACCATCAACTGCTTGGACAGGGCGCGAATGAATTGGGTCTCTGGCGCTCGCCACGTTGTCCGCCTGGTCGATGGCGCCCAGGGCGACGTGCCGGTTCGCTGGGATTCCACGCCTGTCGGTGGCGGCGGTTTTACCCTGGCCAGTGAAAACCCGGCCTACATCCTGGGCAACTACAACGCCAACGCCGCGAATTGTTCGGGTGCGGGTTGCACGGGAACAGGGGCTTGGACCTTTAACGGCGCGCACGCCGCATCCGCCGTGATTGCCGACACCGTGACCCTGTTGTCCAACAGTTGGACTGACTTGGAGAGTTTCAGTAGTCCAACCAATGTCAACGGCCGTGGCGCCATCACCACGTA
This sequence comes from Terriglobia bacterium, assembly GCA_963797035.1. Lineage (GTDB taxonomy): Bacteria > Acidobacteriota > Terriglobia > Terriglobales > Acidobacteriaceae > JAIQGF01. The sequence goes on along the minus strand of CAWCOC010000007.1, from coordinate 372,603 downwards.
CTTCCGGGTAGCCATCGCATCGGGAAAGAACATCAATTTCCCTCTCCCGACCTGGGGCGGAACGCCCCCTGTGCCCCCGGATTATGGCACCGACGGCGGCGTGCACAACTTCCTGCGCTACCTGGAGAATTGGGGCGGCAGCAACTCGAACTACATGGGATCGATGGTGAGCCTTTACTATTCCCAGTATGCGACCGGCATCTTCAAATGCTGCAATACGGTGTACTCGCCGCCCAATCGTCAATATGCGTTCGATCAGGACTTCCTGGACCTGACCAAGCTGCCGCCGGGAACTCCCAAGTTCCGCGACGTGGTCGACGTTGGCTTCCAGCAGGTCTTCTAGATCGAGCTGGCTGGTTGGCTTACGGCGCGCGATAGCATTCCCAGACGCATGTACTGCGCGTTGGCGACGTCGTATTGGTCCAGCACCGGTTTGCAACGCGTAGTTCCCAGCGGAAACACGATTCCCACCGAGATTCGCGCCAGCGCCAGCAAGGCCAACACCCGCGTCCTCACCGCCATGGAGGCAAGATTGCGTCCCGCCATCACCACCTGAGGGTTCTCGGCGGCCCTTGCGAACTGGCCCGCCCGGACGAGCAGCCCGGCGTTGTACGCGACCTGCCACAGGTACTCGGCTGCCGCCAGGCGCCGCGCCCGCTGCACTTTGCGGAAGTTCCTTCCCGGCAGATGGCGGTGCAGATAGGCATCTTGGGTGGGATCGATCAGGTTTTGGAAGGATTGCAGGTCGACCGGCTTCAGGCACCGGCGCACATCTTCAATGCTATGGATAGGCGGTACATTTCCGCGCAACGCCCAAGCGGCGCCCAGCAGCAAAGCCAGAACCGCGAATACAAGTAAAATGACCCAGCCCATTATGACCTGCCCAGCAGCTTCAGTAACGTCGCATTCCATTCCTCCAGGCGGAGGTCGTTGTTCCGCAGCGCGAGCCTGACCGGGACCTGGCGACGCACGGAATACGAAGTCCAGGTCAGAACGCCGCCCAGGTAGGCGAGGCTCTTGACCCAATTATAAGTGCTCCCAAAAGATTTTCCGTATTTACCCATCAGGACCAGCGAAATCAGTTCCATACTGACAACCACCGTCAGCCCAATTGCGATACCGAAAAGGCTGCGCTGCCAGACCATCCACAAAGAAGAAGTCGCGACAAACAGCAGGGTGAGCAGCCCCAGTTGAACCAGGGTCGCGCTCTGGTCTAACGTGACAATCCCCCGGACCAGACGGCTAAGATCGGAGCCGGTTGCGGAAGCCGCGACAATGGCTGCAACCAGCACCATGATGAGCGCTGCCCAGTTAAACAGACCGGAAGCAAACCGCGTCAGGCCCTGATAGGCGCCGAAGAGCACGGCATATAACTCGTGAATCACCGCCAGGACAAAGATCGCATCCACCAGTGCGAACGTCCAATACACTCTGAAATAAGCAATCGACCCACCCCCCGCCACATGGTAAACCAAGAAGCGAATTCCGAACTTAGCGAGCGAGAACAGCACGTAGGCGAAGAACACGGGCGTGTCAGCCGTGAGCCGGTTTTTCACCATGCGGGTTACTAAGCACACCAGTAACGCTTGTGGCAGAAACCACAACGTATAGGCGATCGTCGCGTAAAAGCTCATAGGCCGGCGGGTCGGTAGCTTATCTCCCGCACCGCCGGCGCTCAACAGAATTCTCCTCATGCCAGCGGGGGGAGGGGCGGCTTGCAGTTCTCGATCTGCGGATCGCAGGTCGGAGCCGGATCTCCGTCCGTATGCCTGGGGGGAGTGATGATCGTTGCCATTGACAGAAGCAGCACAACAGAGACAAACTTGAGGTAGCGTTTCACGGTGGCGCCTCCTATGCGCGGTTCGCACCGTGAAATTTGCTGCGCTTGGCTTCAGGTCCCGGATGTTTCCCGGAATTGATCTATGTTCCGAACTTAGAACATTTATGACTTTGCGGTCGGCTTATCAGGATTTTGTGCTTCGGTCGCTGGCGGGTTTGGCGGGATCACTGGAACGGCTCGCTTACCTGGGCTCGCTGGCTGACGCGGCGGGCAATTATTCCCATTGGGGAATGGCGAGGACTTTCGGTGTCCAGCAGACCTCCGAAGCTCTTTCCCAGGCGCATACCGAGATGTGGCTGGAAGTGCTGCGTGCCCCTCTTCCGGGACTATTCGAGGAGTTTCAGAAACTTGAAGCAGAAGAAGAAAGTGTCCTAGGAAGGGAAGAGGACCTGATGGAAGCGCGCCGGCTTGCGCCCAAGAATGGCGGAGGAGGATCGCGGCGTCATCTTAGTTCAGTTCTTTTGGCGATTTCCCTGCTCTCCCAGGCTGCGAAGGGACCCAGTCAGAAAGCCGCATAGCTACTCCCACCACTTGCCCCAGCACTTCGGCCTCGCGCTGGTCTTTCAAGATTCGTGGTTGCACCGGCGATAGGGGATGCGGTTGCAGCACCAGCTGGTTCTGTTTCAGTGCGCACCAGCAGCAGGTAAAACCTTCGCGGGTTTCGACAAAGTAGATGGGACGTTCATATTCGGAGCGCCACATGCCTTCGGCGATTTTGTTCCTCGATTCGTCGATCTGGACGAACGATCCCGGCAGCAGCAGGGGATACATGGTGAAATCGTCGGTTCCGATGTATCCGTAAGTGAAGCCGGAGTCCGCCAATTGCGCAAGGTAGACGAACGGAATCGCGCCCCACTTTTCGATCATACGGCCAAAATTGCTGGTGCGCCGCAGGTCGAAGCCCGGGTCGACGCGGACCGGGACTTGGACATCGGCGGCCCCCAATCGGTTTTGCAACCGATGGGTCTTGGGAGAATCCATGACCCCAAGGTCACTCGCGGTCTGCGGCAGGTCCACGCCAAACCAGGAGAGCAGTTCCTCATAACTGAGACGGTAGATCACCGACAGCGAGTACAACCTGTAAATGCTGGGAACCACTCCCTTGGTCTCGACGTCGGAGAGCCGGCTGAGAGGAATGTTATAGTCCTCGTTCTTATACTTCTCCGCCAGGCGCGCGCTGGCGGTCTCAACGTCCCGGATGGTCAGACCTAGCTTCTCGCGGGCTGCCCTAAGTTTTTGTCCTGCACTCATCGCGTCTCCGTTGCGGCATCTTACACGATCAGCCGCATCCTTCGACAAGGGAGTTGTGCGACCTCCTTTTCAAACTTGCCGATAGGTATTAAGCTTATCTGCTGCTAAGCTAGCCAGAAGGAGTTTACTTTGAACCTTACCAGCATCTTGAACGAGCTGAAAGGCGAGCGCGCGCGCATCGACGCAGCCATCGCCATTCTCGAAAAAGGCACGCGCAACACTACCCGGAACGGTCGCACGCAGCTGCGCCGCAGAAAGCTGACGCCGGAAGGCAGGAAGCGACTTTCCGATATGATGAAAAAGCGCTGGGCGGAACGGAGGCGTCGCGCCAAGGCTGCCTAGAAGCGGCTGTTCTAAAATCAGAACAAGTTTCAGGTTTTGTGTGTCCCTGCCGTTTCCCTGGCCATAATTCCTTGCGAGGTTGCGAGGCTCAATGGCCAGGAACGTACTCTCCATTCTCCGCAAGCAGCGGCGCGCGCTCGACCGCGCCATTCGCGCATTGGAACAATTTCAACAGATCACCCAGGCCGCGCAGCGCAAGCGCCAGGAACCGGGGGCGCGACCGCCTGGCGCCAAGGTGTTGCGCATGAATCCGCGGCCGCAATTCCGGCACAAAGGAACGGCGCAGCAGCCCCTGCCCAATCGCGAGAACGGCTAGAGTAGCGGCCGGTGTGGCTGGATTGCGGAGGCTGGAGGCGGGGGTTCCAGAAAAGGGACCGCCCCAATCGCTGGCGCGCCCAATCCTGGAATCATTTCCTTTGAGTTTTAGCTCCGGAGCGGGTCGGGGGCAGCCGCGCTCTCCAGTCGCGCTAATCGCTCCTCGATGCTGCTCAAGGAACCCTGCGGCAATGCCTTGTCCTTCTGATTGCAGAAGACGGGATTGTTCACCCACCAGTCCATCCCCATCTCTTTTGCCTTATCGACGGAGCAGATTACCAGCCTGAGTTGCACCGAGAGTAATTCGATGTCCACGAGCTTGATCTTGATATCGCCGGCAATCACGATACCCTTGTCCAGCACCCGTTCCAGGACATCAGCCAGGGTGGATGACTGCACCGAATGAGTTAAGGCTTGCGCAGGCATATGATCTCGTCTCCTACAGAAGCTTTCCCAGTGGACCGAGGTCGAGGTTAAGGTCGGCCTCTTCCAGGCCAAATTCCCGGCGCAGCTGTTCCAGCACTTCAGCCTGCCGCATCAAGGCAACGCCAAGCCGGTCGACCTGGCCATCGGTCAGCGAACCGGCTTCGATGCGGCGTATCGCCTGGCGTTCCAACACTTCGTGCAGAAGCTTCACCAGCGTCAGCACCAGTTGCGCCAGCCCGTTCTTGGCGTTTTCCGGGTCGAGGTTGAAGCGCGGATGCCGCAAGTTGCCGCTTGGCCCCTCGTGGAGCAATCCGGGCACGGTGTCGACAAAATCAACCATCGTCTCTGATTCCACCCGGATTTGCGGACGTGGATTCTCCATCATGTCTCACTCTCAAGCCTGCAGCCAGCCGCCGCGGTCGCCATCGAGCGTCTTGCGGGCGGTTTCGATCGAGGTCAGGACGAGTTCCAGCCCGAGATAAACCAGATCAACATCGGCCACGGAGAGGGTCACCTGACCCACGATCACGGCGCCTTTGTTCAGAACGCGGTCCAAGGTCTCGCACAGCGTGACCCGCTCCGCACTCTCCAGCCAGGATTCATCCGCGCACGCACCGGGCTCTCCCGCGCAGGGCTCAACTTGCATGGGCCGCCTCCCGTCCGACGCTCACATATAGCGCTTGTGCCAATTCTTCCAGACTTGCGATTCCCCGCAGTTCTCCTGTTTGATGGATCACGGCCTGCGCTTTACCGGGAAACGCTTGTTCGTAGTTTTGCCGCACCAGGCTCTCGTGCTCGGCAATGGCGGAGCAGAACCGGCAATCGCTGGCGGGCGTAGCGAGGTTCAAGACTATGGCCGGAACGGAAATGCCGCTCCGCTCACAAGCCGCCACCAGGTCTCTGGTTTCCGCCAGGGCCATCTGCGTCAGGATGCTGACGGCATACATGTGCGCACGGAGCGGATCGGTCCAAATCTTCTGCAAGCGCTTAAGGTTTCTGGAAATCTCCACCAGCCGGTGTGAGGAGTTGGGAAGGTGCAGAACCCGCCGGTATTTCAACAGGACATCAAAAAAGACGTGCAGCCACCGCGTAATCAGGTCGGGCAGTTCCAGCCAGCGAAGCAGGTGGCCGGTAGCGGCCGAGTCGACGACGAAGGCATCGTAGCTGCCGTTGGCCAGGAAATCCAAGACCTTGGACAGGGCCATGATCTCGTCCAATCCGGGCGGGGCCAGGTCGAGCAGCTTTTCCATGACCGGGCGGTCAAAGGCGAGATCGAAGTCTCCTGAAAAGCCGGCCAACAGGTCCTGCAAGTCGGCGGCGTACTCCTCCTTCAGCATGCGAAACTCCGCGTCGGCATCGATTTCGATGGCGGTCAGTCCCGGTATCACCTCGGTGGGTTCGGGACCGACCGGCAAGTCCAGGCAGTCGGACAGCGAATGAGCCGGGTCGGTAGAAAACAAGAGCACCCTTCTTGGCCTGTATTCGCTGGCCATCCACAGGGCGGTGGCGCACGCGAGGGTGGTCTTGCCCACACCGCCCTTGCCGCCAAACAGCAGGAAAACCGCGTTGGGCGAGGGTGCCACGATCACGCCATCTACGTTCGGCGTTAGCCGGTGGTGCGGTCTGGGTCGCACCGGGGGCACAGCCTTCAGGTGCGTGATGTTGTCCCAGAAGCTCTGCAGGCTGCGAGCGCCGCGGACCTCGGTGGAATAGAGGGGCAGCCCCCAGAAGACGCAACCGGAAAGGACAGGATGGGAAGACCAGTTCGCCAACTCCCGGCATTGCCGATCATGGAGGTCCTTGCAGATGCGGCATTGGCTGTCAGGCTGCATTCGATTTACCACCAGGTCCGTAACCGGCAGATGCAGGGACTCCAACTGCTGGACCAGGGAAACCGTCTCCAGCATGCTCAGCGGCTCGGCCAGCGTCACCGGGATGAAGCGGCAGTGCAGCGCGTCCTGCAACAGATTCGCCATCCGGTTGACCGAGCTCAGAAGTTCCTCCAGAAACAGGTCCAACTCATCGGCATGGCGCGAGCGGCTGAATACGCCTCGCATGTACCTGTGCTTTTCCAGCAGCGCATCAAGGGCGCCGATCCATTGGCGAAGCAGTTCCGGCATTTGCAACAGGCGCAAGGTATGGCCGGTGGGAGCTGTGTCCACCAGAACGCTGTGGTAGCGGCGTTCCTGCAGCCATTGGGAGAGCTCCAGAAAGGACATCAGTTCGTCCAAGCCGGGCAAGGACAGATTCAGAAAGCGGCCAATGTCCTCGTCGTCCAGGAAGGTCCCGCGGGCCGCAATCTGACGAAGCTTTGCGCCTTGCTTCTTCAGGAACTCCTGCAAACAGGCGGCGGCGTTCAGTTCCATCACGGTAAGGTTTTCAGGCGTCGAGCAGCCCGCCAGGCTGTCGGTGAGCGAGTGCGCCGGGTCGGTGGAGACCAGCAGGAAGGAACGCTCCGGAAACAGCCCGCTCAGGCGCAGGGCGGCTAGCCGCGGCGCAGGTTGTTTTTCCGACCCCGCCTTTGCCCCCGAACAGCAGCAATTGAAATCCGTCATCGAGGAACGCCGGCTTCGGTCTGTGGTCCGTCTGGGGCATGCGATTCGCTTTCAACTGCCCTGCCCGCCGGGAAGTATCTCGGGCTCTTCTTCCCTGGGTCCTTCTTCTGGCGTTTCCAGCTCTTCCTCTGACGATTCTTCCTCTGACGATTCTTCCTCGGACGATTCTTCTTCTGACGGTTCTTCCTCAATCGAATGACTCTGCTGATCCAGCAAATCAAGGCGGTCGAGCAAGCGAGCTTCCTGAGCGGAGAATTCCTCTTCGGAGATGCGGCCGGTTTCCAGCATCATGTACAGCTCGCTGAGTTCGGTCCGGATGGTGTCTCCCTCGTTGGCGACCTCCTGCTGCGCGGCATCGTGGATTTCGCGCGTGATCCAGGTGACCGCATGCACCGGAAAAAGCAGAATGTCGTCAATCAGCAGCATGAGATCAGAAGTCCATCTGCACAAAGTTGTAGGGCGGCCAGGGACCGTTGTAATCGAGGGCGTAGTTGTTGTCGAAGAGCTTGGCAATCTCCAGCACCTGGGCTTCGAAGGCCGGCTGATCCGGGCGAGCGATCAGGCAGGCCAGGTTCAGGATCTCGCGCTCATCGCGGTTTTTGCTGCGCTTGTGTTCCACCCCGGCGGAGGAAAGCGCCTCCTCCACCTTTTCCGCGCAACTCTCGCGATCTTCCTGGAGAAAATTCTCGAACAAGCGGCCGAGTTCGAGCTTTTCGTCCTGGGTGGGTTCCCGGCGGCGGCCAAACAGGCGGTCGCGGGCGGCCCGCAGTTCGGGGTGGATACTGATGAAGTACTCGAAAATGTTGGGTACATCCCAGAACACCCGCAGGCCCATTTCCACCTTGCCCGCCACCCGGTTCAGTTGCTCCACCAAGCTGCGCTGGTTCTGACGGAGAATCTGGCGCACGGCCTCGGCGCTGGCAGCAACGGTGCCGAAGGAGACGGGCAGCGGAGTAGCGGCGGCCATCAGTCGGGCCAGAACGTCCCGGTGAGTGGCCAGGTGACGCCTTTCCGCCCGCAGGCGGCCGGGAGCAACGTCGCTGACCACCGCCGACACGCTGCCCGCGGTAATGGTATGGATATCGGCGTCGAGCAGGCCAGCCGCCGCGTAGTGCAGCTCCGGTTGGACGGCGATGATGGCATAAAGATACTTGCTTGCCGATGGCGCAGGCGCAGGCCCGGTTCGCCGGCCGGATTCCAAGGTTGCGGTGGTGCCGTGCTCACTCATGCTTGCCCTCAGTCTGGCGGGCTTCCGACTCGTAACGCACATCCCAACCGGGGTGCGGACTGTCGGCGCTTATGTGCCCGCGCCTCTCGATCTACCGCTTTGTGCACGCACTCCTGACAGAAACGCCCCCGGCACGTTGCCTCAGTAGCGCAACCGCACTTCTCGCCGCTGACGCACAACCCCGGTCGGGGATGGTACCGTCGGCTGCCCGGCCCGTTCCGCTTCCGACAATCGCTTCAGGATCTCCGCTTTTTCGGTTTCGATCTCTTTCATGCGGGCATCGATCTCCGCAATGCGCTGGCCGGCGCTGCGCCGCTCCGCCGCCCGTCTCGCCTTTTCCATTTCCAAACACGTGATTTGCATGTAACCGCGATACGGAGCCGACATTTGGTCGACCCTGCCGGATAGCGTACGCAGGTTGCGCAGACCTCGCATCGAACCAGCCATGGCATTCACTCCTTGATCACACTGCGACAGTGAGTTTCCTTGCGTTCCAGCATGTTGCCGCAGACCCGCTGAATTACCTCCTCGACCTTCTGCGGCATCAGCGATCTGCCCTCGACGGTGACCTTGGCGGTATCGATGTTGAGCACGTCGTGGCAGACGGAGGAGAAGATGTCGTCGTCGAGGCTGGCCCGGGCATTCCGGCGCGCCAAGATGCTGGCAATGGCGATGGCCGCGCGGATGGTCGGCCGGTGGTTGTTCACGCCCACCGTCCGCAACTCGCGCACCACGTCGACGATCACCTCCGCGTCCAGGCTCGAAATCCCTGACTTGGCAATCAGCACGCGGATTTCGGTTTCCCGGTCAAGATGTCCCAGGCTGATGGTGATCAGCCGGTCCATGAGCGCGTCCTGCGTGCGGTGGACCCCTGCGTATTCCTCCGGATTGGAGGTGAAAATCGCGCGGAACTCAGGGTGTACCTCCAGATAGCCGGGCCCACACCAGCGCAGGCTGGGCAGGTTCAGGAGTTTTTCCTCCAGCACGCTGAGCAGCGCATTGTTGGCTTCCGGGCGGGAGCGGTTGAACTCGTCATAGATCAGCGTGTAACCATTCTGGCAGGCGGTCGTCAGGCGGTTATCCACCCAGCAGGTATTCACGTGTTCTTCCGTCTTGAGCACGGAGTGAATGTAGTTGTCCACCAGCGTCGACTTGCGGTAGCCGCTGTCTTTGCCCACCAGATCGGAGCTGCCAAACTCATCGTCGCCATAAATCAGGATCACCGGACGGCCGCGTTTGGCGGCCACATGCATCGCCAGGGTGGTCTTGCCGGTTCCGGGGGGGCCGGCAAAATGTACTCCGTACCCGGCCTCCAGATAAGCCAGCGCCCGTTCCGCCAAGCCGGCGATGTAGGGGGTGCCCACGAAGCCCTGGCTGGCCTCCGGCATCACCGGCTCCACGCGCGCTGCAAGCCGCACTGCGGTAGCTGTAGCGTTCATCTCTTGTCCTCGATTTCCTGAACAGCTTCGCTGCATCATTTCCGCCGGCTGTTTTCTGACCGCTACGCGGACCTGCTCCGGCCCCGCCGCGGTGACTCTTGCTGGCCCAGCCAGGCGCGACGCGCTCCCCGCAGGTCGTCTTGCAGGGCGCGGCAGTGCTGGCTCACGCTGCGCTGCAGTTGGCTGACAAATGACTGCCGCTGGTCGGTGCGGTTCTTGCCCATCTCGGCGCGGGTCGCGGCAAAGTCGTGGCACAGATGCTCGACCGCCGCCCGGCGCTGGACGGTTTCCTGTTGCAAGGTTTCCCGGAACTGATGGCGCGACCGACGCAAGCTGTTGATGTCGGCGCACAGGCGATTCATGGTTTCGCTTAACACGTCCATGGTCTTCCTCCTCTTGCGGTTTCAAAACTGGGGGCCGCGCCCGCAGGGAACATTGCGCAAGGACTGCCCGGCACGGCCCCTCAGGCCGTTACGCCGGAGCAGCGGCAGTCGCTGTCAGGCCAATGGCCTCGGCGTACTTCAGGTAGGTTTCGACCGAGGCGATGACTACGCGGGCCTCGATCGACAGCAGTTCGATGCCGACCAGCGACACCTTGGCCCACGCGTCGATCACGATTCCCTTGTCGAGAATGCGATCCACCACTTCGGCCAAGCTGGACGAGTCGGTCGACTTCTGGACTTTCGCCATGGTTCTTCTCCTTGCTAGCTCAGGCGCTGATGCACATGATTGCGAGGACCGCCTTGCTAGTGGCCGGCAAGGGTGCAACCGCGATGCCATGCCAGCGGGACGAGGCGCTTGCCGCTAAGTGCCCTGTTGTGCGCGACCAAACGCGGATTCCTTCACCGCCGCCGCGCGGGTCAGTAGCGATCTACCTAGCGCGAACTCCCGAGAACTATGGCGCGGCCGCCATATCCACCGTTGCTGTTGTTCATCCGGACGATGCCGCAATGCGATTTCGGTGTGTGTTCTGGCCGAATCGCGAGTAGTTCCAAAACGGAAGCAGGTTTCAAAAGCGTTTGCAGAGGGTACAAGTAGTGCGTGATAGGCGACTGCATCTTCATATCTCTACGTCATACTGCGTGGCGTCACTCAGGGAGACGCAGGGGCTATGCCGAGAAGCGGTGCCATGCAGCCGGCCAGGTCGCTCATCTGTTTTCCCATCATTCACACCCCCGCCGACATGGGAGCGCTTCGCAGCACGGTGCGCGATGCGCAGATCAGCAAGTTCGGCCGGCAGGGCTGGCAGCGCAACCTCAACTTGGTAGACCAGGTGTGGACGCGGATTGAAACTTCGGTCGCGGCTCTTCCTCTGAATTACGAAAAGGTCCGCCTCTACCAGGATGGCTTGCCGGAGTGCGAACGAACGGTGGAGATTGTTACGGAGTTGGCCCAGGCGGGAAGCCGTAATCACAAATTGCTGCTGCGGTTGATGAACCAGGGCGCCCTCCTCATGGGCACTGAATCGCCGGAATTGCTTCTCCAGGAATATCGGCTCATGAGCCGGATTTTCGCCACCTCTAATCCGCAAGAAATCAAACGCCATGAAGCACGCACACAAGCCGCGCGGCAGCGGCTGCTGGTCCAGCGCGACCACCACATCGCCGGCCGGATCCACCAGACACTGGCGCCGGGAGAAACTGGGATTCTGTTCCTCGGCGCCTTGCACTCGCTTAGCGGTCTCCTGGAAAAGGACATTCGCATCACTTTTCCGCTCACTCACCCGTTGCCGGTTCGAACTGTCGGCAGCCGCTGATACCTGGACTACCAGCCGGCCTGGTACATGGACGAAAACAACAGCTGCGCCGCCGCTCCCCTCACCGGCCTTGAGCCGGCACTGCAACTGGCCAACGCCGCTTCCTGGCCGCCGCCGGGCCCCACCGGGTTGCGGGAGATGCTCGGACCGAGCGAGTTCGTAACGCGTCTGGTCACCGAAATCAACCGGGTGGCAAGATCGAGTTTTAACGTCGTCATCCTGGGAGAAACTGGCGCGGGCAAGGAAGTGGTAGCGCGCGCCGTCCACGAGGCCAGTGCCTTCAGCAAGGGCCCGTTCGTCCCGGTCGATTGTGGCGCCATCCCCGAGACCCTGCTGGAGGACGAGCTGTTCGGACACGAGCAGGGCGCTTTTACCAGTGCGAACTCGCGCCAGATTGGCAAAATCGAGGCGGCCGCCGGCGGCACACTCTTTCTGGACGAGATTTCCAACCTTCCCTTGAACTCGCAGGCAAAACTTCTTCGCGCCTTGCAAGAAAAAAGCTTCTTCCGCATCGGCTCCAACAAGCCGTTGAGCGTGGAGGCGCGCCTGCTGGTGGCCAGCAACCAGAGTCTGCGGCGCCTGACCGCCTCGGGCGACTTTCGTTCCGACCTTTACTTCCGCCTGAACGAATTCACCATTGAAATCCCGCCGCTGCGGGAGCGCCGCCAGGACATTCTCTATCTTTCTAAGCGCTTCGCCGAATTGGCCAACCGGGAGTTGCAGAAAAACGTCGCGGGTTTCTCACAAGCCGCAGTGGACGCTTTGCTCAACCATAGCTGGCCGGGAAACGTGCGCGAATTACGCTCCTGCATTCGCCGGGCTGTGCTCCTGGCTGACGCCCTGATCGGCGAAAGGGAGCTGCAAATGGCGTCGCCGGCGGCCGGAGGCGTTCCGCATGGCGCTGCCCCCGAGGAGAATCCCGGAAGCTTGCTCCCCCTGAAGGAAATCGTGCGGCGCAGCACCGTGAGCATAGAACGCGAGACCATTTTGCGGGTGTTGCGCCGGACCGGGGGCAACAAAGCCGAGGCAGCTCGATTGCTACAGGTTGACTACAAGACTATCCATTTCAAAGTCCGGCAGTATGGAATCGATGTAAAGAGAAAAGAGGGAATATGAACCACAAGATTGGCCACCGGAAAGGCTCGGCGGGATTCGATGTTGGCCTGGGCGGCATCGTCCGCGGCCTGGGAGACTTGATCGAGAAACTCAACGAGCTGTCGGAAACCGGCCAGGAACTGTCCCAGACTGGCGAAATTGGCCAGGGCGAAAACGTCAAGGGAATCTACGGCTTCAGCGTGAAAGTCGGGTTGGGCGGCAAGCCCAGCATTGAACCCTTCGGCAATCTCCATCGCGACACTCGCTCCGGCCGCACCGTCGTGCAGGAGGTTCGTGAACCCATGGTGGATGTGATCGAAGAGGAGGACCACGTGTTGGTGCTGGCGGAAATGCCCGGCATCAGCGCGGAGGACGTTCAGGTAGAAGTGAAAGACGACCTGCTCACCGTGGTCGCCGAAAAGAAGGAGAAACGGTATCGCAAGGAGGTCCTCCTGCCGGGCAATTTTTCGCGCGAAAAAATGCTGATTACCTGCCACAACGGCGTACTCGAGATCAAGTGTTTGCGTTGAGGTCCCTATGAGCAAAGTGGAAGAAGAGGTCGGCATCAAACTGAAGGTCGTCGAAGCCCTCAGCAAGGACGTGGGGCGCGCCTTGGCGCGCATGGACCCCAAGGACATGGAAAAGCTGGGGGTGGCGATCGGCGATTTCGTGGAAGTCAGCGGCAAGCGCAAGACGGTGTGCAAGGCCATGCCCGCGTACCGCGAACTGCGCGGCCAGTCCCGGATTCAGCTGGACGGACTGTCGCGGGAAAACGCCGGCGCAGGTCTGGATGAGAGCGTGCAGCTGCGCTCCACCGGCTGCCAGCCGGCGCAACGGGTGGTGCTGGCCCCGGTCAACATGTCGCCGTCACCGCGGGACCTGGAGTACATCGGCAGCTTGCTCGATGGGCTTCCCGTGCTCGAGGGCGGCCGCATCCGGGCCACCTTGTTCGGCACGCGCTGGGCCGACTTCAAAGTCGAAAGCACAACGCCCCGCGGTCCGGTGCTGATTAACCCGACCACCCAGCTGGTGGTGGGCAAGGCCCAGGCCCATGCCGAAGTTTCCGCCCGCACGCTCTCCTATGAAGACATCGGGGGGCTGAAACCGCAACTGCAACGCATTCGCGAAATGATCGAGCTCCCGCTTCGCTACCCGGAAGTGTTTGAGCGCCTGGGGATCGATGCTCCCAAGGGAGTTCTTCTGCATGGCCCCCCGGGATGCGGCAAAACCCTGATCGCGCGCGCTATCGCGCACGAGACCGAAGCTGAGTTTTACGCCGTGAGCGGGCCGGAAATCATCCACAAGTTTTATGGGGAGAGCGAAGCCCACCTGCGCAAGATTTTTGAAGAGGCCGGGCGGAAATCTCCCAGCATCATTTTCATCGACGAGATTGATGCCATCGCTCCGAAGCGCGAGCAGGTGCAGGGCGAAGTCGAGAAGCGGGTGGTGGCGCAGTTGCTGGCGCTCATGGACGGGCTGCAGCGGCGGCAGCACCTGATTGTCATTGCCGCCACCAACCTTCCCAATGCCATCGACCCGGCGTTGCGGCGACCCGGCCGGTTTGATCGCGAGATCGCCATTCCCATTCCCGACCGCAACGGCAGAGAAGAGGTCCTGGCCATCCACAGCCGCGGCATGCCCATCGCCGACGACGTGGACATGCGTCACCTGGCCGAGATCACCCACGGCTTCGTGGGCGCCGACCTGGAAGCTCTGTGCCGGGAATCGGCCATGATCTGCCTGCGCCGCATTCTTCCCGAAGTCGACTTTGCCCTGGCCCGCATTCCCTACGAGCAGGTATCGCGGCTGGAAGTGCGCATGGATGACTTTCTGGAAGCCTTGCGCGAGGTGGAACCTTCCGCGACGCGCGAAATCTTCGTCGAAGTGCCCAACGTCAATTGGGGCGACGTGGGAGGCCTGGCGCAGGTCAAGCAATCGTTGCTGGAGGCGGTCGAGTGGCCGCTGCAATATCCCCACCTGTTTGCCGCCGCCCATATCCGGCCGGCCCGCGGCATTTTGTTGTCGGGCCCTCCGGGTTGCGGCAAGACCCTGCTGGCCAAGGCGATTGCAACCGAGAGCAAGGTGAACTTCGTCTCCGTCAAGGGACCCGAACTCATCTCCAAGTACGTAGGAGACTCCGAAAAAGGAGTGCGGGAAGTATTCCGCAAGGCCAAGCAAGCCGCGCCCACCATTCTCTTCTTCGATGAGATTGACGCCCTGCTGCCGATGCGCGGCACCGGAGGCGATTCCCATGTTGCCGAACGCGTCCTCAGCCAGTTTCTGGTGGAGATGGACGGCATCGAGGAGCTGAAAGGGGTGCTCGTGCTGGCCGCGACCAACCGCTTCGACATCCTCGACCCGGCCGTTCTCCGTCCTGGCCGCTTCGACGATCTCATACAAATTCCCCTGCCCGATGAAGCTGCCCGGGAAGAAATCTTCGCGGTGCACTTGCGCAATAAGCCTCTCGCTCCAGGGGTAGACATCCCCCAACTGGCTGCTCGCGCCGCGGGTTGCAGTGGGGCTGAAATTTGTTCCGTCTGCGACAAGGCGGCGCGCCGTGCGGTGCGGCGGGCGGTGGAATGCGAGATCGCCAACTCCGCCGTGCCGGCCAGCGTGCTGATCGGACTGGAAGACCTGGATGCAGCTCTGCATGAATTCGAGGAGGAGAATGGAGGCTAGCCTCAAGGCAATCTATTTGTTCTGCTTCGTCCGTCCAGGCTGCGCGGCCTCTCTCTCCGTCCCCGCGGTGGATGGCCGGAGTCCCGTGCAGTTTTGGCATTCGGCGACTGCCACCGCGGTGCTGAGCGAACTGCCGCTCGAGGAGTTTTGCGGTCCTGACGCTGATGCCAGGATGCAGGACCTGGCCTGGGTTGCTCCCCGGGCATGCCGTCACGAACAGGTCATCGAAGCCCTGATGCCCTATTCTCCGGTTTTGCCGCTGCCCTGGGGAACTCTTTTTTCTTCGCTCGCCAAGTTGCAGCGTTTCGCGCAATCCAATGCCCTGGCGATTTCCCGTTTTCTCGATCAAGTCGCCGATCAGGAAGAGTGGGCGGTGAAGGGGTTCCTGGCCCACGACCAAGCACGGCAGTCCCTGCTGCGACTCGAACTGGCGACGCATGAGGAACGCTTGGCCGCCTTCTCGCCCGGCAGACGCTATCTGGAGCTGCAACGATTGCAGCGAGAGGTGGACAACACTCTCTCCGGCTGGCTGCAAGCAACCTGCAGAACGCTTCTCGAAAATCTGCAGGGCCAGTCGTCCGGGTTCGCCAAACGCAAAATCCTGGACACCGCGGAGACCCAGGACGGCCGCACGGCGGTCCTCAACTGGGCTTTTCTGCTGCCCAGGAACGCAGTGGAACGTTTTCGTCAACAGGTCGAATTGGCCGATGAGCATCATGCCACCGAGGGGCTGATGTTGGAGCTTTCTGGCCCGTGGCCCGCCTACAGCTTTGCTCCCGGCCTGCTCAGTGAAGTCAGGGAATGAAATACCTGGTGTACTGCATCGTGCCTTCCTCGCCGGCGCAGGCTTGGAGTCCGCCTCCCGGAGTCGGAGGAGAACCGGTCTTCGTTTTGTGGGACGGCGATTTGGGCGCGGTGGTGTCTGCCGGATCCGATGCGCAACTCCGGCCCGATGTGCCTCACCTGATGGCTTACGATCGTGTGGTGGAGTACTTTCACAAACTCCTCGCGCTGGTCCCCATGCGCTACGGCTGCAGCTTTGACGAACCCCCTCAGGTGCTTCACTGCTTGCGCGAGCATCACCAGGAATATCGATCTCTGCTCGCCAGCCTGGATGGAATGGTGGAGATGGGCGTCCGCGTCCTGCTGCCCGATCAGGAGACCGGAGAGCCGCCCGCGTGCGCGCCGGACGCCGGACTGCTCGCCGCCGGCGGCGCCGCCTACCTGAGGGTGAGAAAGCAACACTACGCTTCGCGCGACGGGCAGAAAGCGCGGGTACAAACCATCACGCAAAGCCTTCGCCATCGGCTCTCCGGGCATTTCGTAAACAGCCGGGAAGAAAGCTCGGAGCTGAGTCGGCGCGCTGCTCTACTTTCCATGCAATTCCTGGTTCGGCGTGATTCCGTGGACTCGTTTGCGGGCGCGGTTCGTGCCCTCGCCGGAGAATTACCGTGGAAATTTCTGCTCAGCGGGCCCTGGCCGCCCTACAACTTTGTTGATCGTCCGTCCGACGTCAAAAATCGGTAGGAGACTTAGGGATTCAGAGAAAAGCTGCAGAAGGCTGGAGGCGCGGGTCGGAATCGAACCGACGCATAAAGGTTTTGCAGACCTCTCCCTTACCACTTGGGTACCGCGCCTTCGTGTAGCTTCAAGAATAACCGCCGCCGGACGCCGCGTCGAGGCTTTCCGCTGCGGCGCGGGAAACCATGGTAACCCGCTTTTCTCCGGAACCTGATACCCGGTCGTGACCCTCCCGCACTCCATCAAAGCATGGTTATGACGCGACATGGCAGGCCGGGTCTTCTCAACATCGACGACAGCGCGAACGGTTGGAATCGTCACCCTTTGCCCGGCACTGGACGGTTGGTTATAATCGGTGGGTTGAGCGGGAGTAACTCAGCGGTAGAGTGCGACCTTGCCAAGGTCGAAGTCGCGGGTTCAAATCCCGTCTCCCGCTCCAGAGATTCTGCCGACCCTCGCTGCTGGCGAGGGTTTTGTGCCTGGAGCACCTCCGCGGCGGCGCGGGAACCGGCGAAATCCTGAGCCGCAAACCGAAAGCCTGTTGTTTCAGGGCGCGGCGAAATCCTGAGCCGTAAGGCGAAGGATCTGAATCTCAGGGGCGCGGTAGCCAAGTGGTAAGGCCGAGGTCTGCAAAACCTCCATCGCCGGTTCGATTCCGGCCCGCGCCTCCAATGCCCTTACTGACGCACTCGAAACCTGCCATACTGTCGCCACTCTGCTTACCGAAACACTGAAAACCAAGGACCGATGACTTTCTCTATCCTCGACTGGGCCGCCATCGTTGCCTATCTGGGCATCACCCTCGCGCTCGGACTCTACTTCCGCAGCCGCTCCGGCAAAACCGTGGACGACTACTTCGTCTCCGGGCGCAACGTCAACTGGTGGCTGGCCGGCACCTCCATGGTCGCCACCACGTTCGCCGCCGACACTCCGCTGGTGGTCACCGGGCTGGTCTACCGCCAGGGCATCAGCGGCAACTGGCTGTGGTGGAGCTTCCTGCTTTCGGGGATGATGACCGTCTTTCTCTTTGCCCGGCTGTGGCGGCGGTCCGGGCTGCTGACCGACGTGCAATTTGCCGAGCTGCGCTACAGCGGCAAGCCGGCCGCCTTCCTCCGCGGATTTCGCGCAATCTATCTTGGCCTGCTGATGAACTGCATCATCCTCGGGTGGGTCACCAAGGCGATGACCTCCATCGTCAGCGTCACTCTGGGCGGCACGCCCATGCTGCTCTCGGTCAGCCGCGTGCTCACGCCGCTGGGCCGGCTGTGGAGCGGCCCCGATGGCGCGGCGCTGGCGGTCTGCGTGCTCTTCCTGATCCCGTTCACCGGCTTGTACGTCGCGCTCGGCGGGCTTTGGGGCGTGCTCTGGACGGACCTGTTCCAGTTCGTCCTCAAGATGGCGATCGTCATCGCCGTCGCCTATTACGCCGTTCGCGCCATCGGAGGCATGGACGTTTTGCTGGCCCGCTTGCGCACGATGCAGGCCGCAACTCCACACGCCGAGAATCCCACTGCCCTGTTTCCCGATTTCTCCCGCGGCCTGACCACCGAGGTCCTCTGGATGTATCCGGTGATCACCTTCCTGGTGAACATCGCGCTGCAGTGGTGGGCATTCTGGTATCCGGGAGCGGAACCGGGCGGCGGCGGATATATCGCGCAGCGTATCTTCAGCGCCAAGGACGAGCGCCACGGCCTGCTCTCCGTGCTCTGGTTCAACGTCGCCCACTACGCGGTCCGCCCCTGGCCATGGATCATCACTGGGCTGGCGGTCATCGTGCTGTATCCCGGCCTGGCTGAACCCGAGAAGGGATACATGATGGTGCTCAACCAGCACTTGCCGCACGCCTTTCGCGGCATCGCCATCGCCGGGTTCCTGGCGGCGTTCATGTCCACGGTGGCCACGCAGCTCAACTGGGGCGCGTCCTACCTGGTTGCCGATTTCTATCGCCGCTTTATAAAAAAGGACGCTTCCGAGCGGCATTACGTGATGGCGTCGCGCCTGGCCACCGTGTTGCTGGTGATTGCCTCCGCCTGGGTTTCGGTGCAACTGACCTCCATCGGCGGCGGATGGCAGGTAGTGCTGGAAATCGGCGCCGGCACCGGGCTGGTTTACCTGCTGCGCTGGTACTGGTGGCGCATCAACGCGTGGAGCGAAATCTCCGCCATGGCTACTTCGCTCCTCGTCAGCCTGCTGTTGAATTGGAAAGGTCTGTGGTTGCGCACTACCGGCACCGAATCCCTGTTCACCGGCAGCGGTCCGGTGGTGTTCGCCAAGTCGGCGCTCACCACCACTGTGATTACGACGCTGGCCTGGGTTACCGTGACGCTGCTCACCAAGCCCGAGCCGGAGAGCGTCCTGGTTTCCTTCTACCGCAAGACGCGTCCCGACGTCCGCGGATGGCAACCGGTTGCGCGCCTCACGCCCGACGTAGCCGCCAACCGTGATCTTGGCCGCAACCTGATCGCCTGGCTGCTCGGCTGCGCCATGGTTTACCTGGCCCTGTTTGGCCTGGGGAAGCTGATTCTCAACCAGGCTGCGCTGGGCATCGGGCTGCTCATCGGCTCAGTGGTGTGCGCTTTCGTGCTCTACAAAGAGCAGTCCAGCCGCGGGTGGGGCGCGGAGCAGGAGCCCGCACCATCACCGGCGGTGGCGAAAACGTAAGCCGGATGGCTGGTTATAGTTCCGCTGGCCGGCGCAACCAGTGTTTGTGCCGGAAAAGTAGCGCGCCGCAGCCGGTCAGCATCAAGATCAGGCTGCCGGGCTCCGGCACGCGGATACCAAAATATTCCTGCGGCGGCCCGCCAGGACCATTGTGAAGGGTCGCAGCATTGCCGTCCCAGGTGTAGACCACGATGTTCGCCAGCGAGTTGGGGTCGATGGAAGCGGGAATCTGGTTCAGCCACCAGGCGACGCTACCCGGGGTGGAGACGTTGCCCAACACCGACGAAGGCACCGTGATCGAGGGTGACATGATCTTCCAGATTGCCCAGTTAATCGACTCCGGCGACGCATTGGCCGCATTGTTCACCAGCTGTTCAAACAGCCATCCCGCTTGATAGTAGTTGCTGGTAGCGCCGAAATAGCCGGCGCCTGCCGCCGCCGCCGCCAGGGTGTTCACCTTGGCCGTCCAACTCTCTCCCAGTTGGACTTCGTCATTGTAGTCGTCACACAGCAGCGCGGTAAGCGAGGCGGAGCCGTTGATCGAAAAATTGTACGGATAAACATAAACGCCGCCGGCAACGTTGTTCGGAGCCGTGTTCACCAGCTGCAAGGTAACCGTATCGGCATGGACGACACAGGAAAGTGAAACCAAAAGGACGAGGAGCAAGGCAGATTTGAAGAGTGCGCGCATACCTTCTTCCGCCGCACGTTTCCTGCCACCGTGCTCGCCGACGACGCCATATGGGATCTTTGTTCTTAATGGGTTGCAAGCAGCCATCCGGTACTTCGGTAATGGCATTTTCGAAACTTAAGTCACAAATCGAAGAAAAATTTTGCGCATTGGCAAATAATTTGCCCGGCCCACTGCTTCCCACATCGAGGGAGTCTGAAACAGAGAGCCTCGTCGCCTCCCGTAAGATGGTTCTAAGCTGCACGCTTCTTCAATGTCAGGTCATCGGCCGTGGGCGCCGACTTTGGTAGCCCCGCGATCCGCGACACCATCGAGTCGAGAAGCCGGTCCGGCAAGACCGTCGCCGCCGTCTTCAGCAGCTTTGCATCTTTTCCAACCACGTAGCGGATCTTGGGCCTTCCGGAGGTGAGCGCGTGTTGCACCGCCTGCGCCACCACGTCGGGCGGGCTGCCGTTCACCTCGCGCTCATAGGCGCGGGCGGCGAAGTGTTTCATCATGTCTCCATACTGCTGGCGGCCGCCGGGCGGCAGATTGGCAACCACCGCGTCGATATTCCCCAGGGTCTTCTTCACCGCCGGGGTTGCGATCGAGCCCGGCTCGATCACGCACACCCGCACTCCGAACGGACGCAACTCCAGTCGCATCACGTCGCTGAACATTCCGAAGGCGCTCTTGCTGGCATTGAGCAGACCGCCGAACGGGATGGGAATGTGCGCGCCCACGGAACTGATGTTGACGATTCGCCCCCGCACCTTGCTCAGCAAGTGAAGTAACGCTTGGGTGACCGCGACCTGGCCAAAGAAGTTGACCTCGAAGATCTCCTGCAGATCGCCGGGCGTGACGTATTCCGCCGGCCTCACCATGCCGATTCCCGCCACGTTCACCAGTCCATCCAAACCGCGTCCCTGAAGGTGAGACGCAACCAGTTCGGCCGCCGCGGCGATGGTGGCGCGCTGGGTGACGTCCATGATCGCCGGCCTCACCTGCGGGCCGAATTCGGACTGCAGTTTCTCGCCATCCGCAGACTGTCGAACCGTGGCGAAGACCTGCCATCCGGAGCGGACCATTCGTGCGACGCTGGCCCATCCGATCCCGCTCGATGCACCGGTAATAACGACCGTTTTTCTTGCCATGGCATTCATGGGCAACCTCCGGAAAAAAAGCGTGGGCATGCTGACACGCGTACTTGCAGGACGGAATAAGTCATTAGACGCTTCCTGATCGAGCGGTGGTTGACTAAAGCGGGCCGGCTTTCGTCCAAGCCGGTTGTGCCCGGCCACGAGAATCGGCGCCGCTTGACAGCATTGCGTTGCGCAACTTCCGGATGATAGTATTCGCCGCCAATCATTCTTCCTTCATGCCAAGAGCCATTGCACGCAGTCATCGTCGTCCGATCGCTGCCCTGTGCTTTCATTCTGCCGCTCGCAGCCAGCATTCATTCCGGCAGGAACACTTCGCCGCACAAATACAAACAGGAGGCAGGAATGAGAAAGCTGGAAGGGGTCCTATGTTTCGTGTGTCTTGTGGCGTGCGCCGGAGTCGCGCAAGTGAAAACCAGCACGCAATGGAAGTGCGCCAAGGCGGCTGATTCGCACAGCATTAACGTGGGAGACAAGCCCGGCCACGCCTACGTCGTGGACCAGATCAACTGCACTGCCGCTAAGGGCGAGATCGACGGCGTGAAGCAAAAAGCCGGTCTTGGCACCGAGTTCCTAGAGGTCAACGGCGACAAGGTAAGCGGCCACGGCGAATTCGTCGAGACCTTGGCCAACGGTGACAAGAATTTCTATACCTACCAACTGAAAGGGACCATCAAGAATGGCGTGATGCAGGTGGGATCCGATACCTGGTCTCTGCGTGAAGGCAATGGCAAACTGAAGGGCGCCAAGGCCAGCGGCACCTGCAAGGGGTCCGGCAGCGCAGACCAATCGGCCACCTGGGACTGCTCCGGCAATTACACCCTGGCCAAATAGTAGCCTCGATGTCACCCCTGCTTGCATCGCGGGCAGGGGTGAATCTCGACTCGGTTAATTCATCCTCGCCGGCGCCTGGGTGAGCGGCTTGCCGGATGGCTTGGGCCGGCCGAGCATGGTCCGCATCTTTTCCACCATGATGCCCGAAACCGCGCCCACCAGCCGCATGCTGCGGCCACGGGGCGGCGGCACCGGCGCGTTCTCCATCATCTGTTCGATCTCGTCCACCAGGGCCGGGGTCGGACCGCCCTTGGTCACGAACGCGTCAATGCACTCGCGCGGCGCATCGCTCGGCAGCCACGGCAGCGCGGACAAAATCAGGATGGGCACGTTGGTGCGCATGCTTTTCATTTTGCGCGCTACCTGGCCGCCATTCATGTCCGGCATTTCATAGTCGAGCACCACGGCGTCTACGTGGTGCGAGCGGAAAAAACGCAGACCTTCCCTTGCGCTCCTGGCGGCGGTCACCCGGAAATTGAAGGTCTCCAGCAGGATCTTTCGCACTCGCAGGCTCTGCTCATCGTCGTCAATGCAGAGAATTTCGCGCTGCCGCATGGCGCTCTCCTTGGTGCTCGGGCAGCCGAGGGCGGCTGCCGCTACTCCCGTCGGATTCTGGCCACGCGACCCCTCGCGCGACACCGTTCCAGAACCCCGGCAGCCGAGGGCGGCTGCCGTTACGCAGAGGGATGACCTCACGTTTGTACGTGCACCTCCGTTTCCACACCAGTGGCGTCGTAGGTTCAACCATTTAGCCGCGGAAGGTGGATTTCAATCCGGAATTTTTTTCCTAGTTTGGCGAAATGTGGCGGAAAAAGACGCGAACGAACTGCTCGTGCCGCGGGCAGCCGAGGTCAGCTGCCCCTACACTACATGTGCAATCGCTTGCGGTTTTGTTGCAGACAATTGCGGCGGTTCACCACGCGACCGCCCAGCGATGTCCGCGCACGTCCGCTCCTGCCTTGATGACCCCGTTGTCCGGATCGTACTCGAGTATGGTCGGCGAACTGGGGTTCTGCCAGTCGCCCTGCGGAATCACCTTATGACCCAGGTCGCGCAGCGCGGCCACGGTTGCCTCCGGGAAGCGCGCTTCCATCTGCAGTCCAAGCGGATTATCACCGTGGTCGTCGAACGAGCTGTACATGGCCACCGAGTTGAAGCGCGGCGCCTCCACCGCTTCCTGCGGTTGCATGCCGAATTCCACCACGTTCAGAAAGACCTGCAGCAGCGTCTGGTCCTGGCTGTCGCCGCCGGGGGTGGAAAATGCCAGCCAGGGTTCGTCCTCGATCAGCGCGATGGTGGGAGTCAGCGTGATCCGCGGACGTTTGCTCGACCCAATCTGGTTGGGATGCCCGGGAGTCAGCACGAACGCCTGCGCGCGCTGCGTCAGCGGGATGCCGGTATCGGCGGCCATCATGGCCGGAATCCAGGCTCCGCTCGGCGTCGCCGAAAACATGTTCCCATCCTTGTCGATCACATTGACGCAGGTGGTGTCCTGGGACTCCGCGTTGCGCTTGCGCAGCCGCGCCTGCGCGAACTCCGCCGGCGCCTCCGCCTTGGTCCGCTCCGGGTCGCCCACCCGATGCTCGCGCGACGGCTGCTTGCTGTCGATCAGCGCCCGCCGCACGTTCGCGTACTCCTTGGAGATCAGCTGCGGCGGGATCGAGCTCATGTCCGGATCGCCGTAGTAGGCGTCGCGGTCGGCATAGCCAAGCTTCATCGCCTCCACCACGGTGTGCACGTACTGCGGCGAGTTGTGCCGCATGTGCCGCAGGTCGAAGCCCTCCAGCAGGTTCAGGTTCTGCAGAAACACGGGGCTCTGGCTCCAGTAGCTCACCTTGTACAGGTCCACTCCGCGGTAGTTGGTGGTGAGCGGGTTCTCCAGCTGCGCGCGAAACTCGGTGAAGTCGCGCTCGCGCAGCAGGGAGCCCACTTCTTCGCAGTACTTGGCGATCTTTTTCGCGATCGGCCCGCGATAAAAATAATCTCGCACCGCGTCGATGGCCTCGCTGCGCTTCATACGCTTGGCCTTCTTTTCCACCTCCACCATGGATTGCAGGGTCTTGGCCAGCTCCGGCTGCGACCACACGTGGCCCTCTTCCACCGGCTTCCCATTGGGCTTGTACACGCGTTCCGATGTCTTCCACTTCGAATAGGTCGGCTCGTGCTGTTGCAAGGTGCCCGCCAGCCGCTGGTCGGCGGGAAATCCCTGCGCCAGCTCGATGGCCGGTTCGATCACCGCGCTGAAGCTCATCGTCCCAAATTCCTGCAGCGCCACGAGCAACCCGTCGACCATCCCGGGCACGATCGCGCTCAGCGGTCCATAGGCGGGAATAATTCCGTTCTTTCCCTGGATCATCACCGGGAATGGCCCGCAGCGCGGATCGTTAGGCGCCAGGTTCAGGTAAAACGTCGCCGTCGCCAGCTCCGGCGCCACCCCGGTGCCGTTCACCACCGCCACCGGCTTGTCCTTCAACTTGATCAGGATGGGCACTTCGCCGCCCAGCCCGCAACTGGCCTGCTCCACCACGGCGGCGGCGAATACCGTCGCCACGCCGGCATCCACCGCGTTGCCGCCCTTCTGCAGCACGCGCATCCCGGCTTCCACCACCAGCGGATGTCCCCCCGCCACCACGCCCCGCCTCCCCATCACCATCGGCTTCAGCGTGGTCGGCACAAAGCTGTGCGGCGTGTACGAGCCTTTCTCAGTCATTTCGCGTCTCCCGAAGAAACTTTTTACCACAGAGGACACAGGGGCAAATAACCGAGGAAGCTGGGGCAGTGGTCAGTGCGAAGGTGGATTTAAGAACAAGTAGAAAAAGAAGATTGCGAAACTGGCACAGACCACGCCGACACCTCTATAGAAGGAGAGCGGCAGATTCGCCCAGATAGTCCTCAGGCGGATGTTGACGTCTTTCGCCGCTTGTGGATTGTGAAGGCATCGCACGGCGAAAAGCATTTGTACAATCGCCATGAGCAGAAATGCAATTCTCTGAATCATGCCGCTGCCGCATCCCCTTGTGTTCCTAGAGAATTTCTGTGGCCCCCACTCCTCTGTGTCCTCTGTGGCTAATTCTAAACGCTGGATTCTGCACGCTGGATTCTGCTCAAAAAAAGGCCCGGCCTTGTAAGCCGGGCGCTTTGGCTAATCGCTAATTGCCAATTGCTAATCGCTAATACGCAAACCCGTCCGGCTGGCTCACCGCCCCGATCCTGACCTGGTGATCGACGTACATCCGCCCGGCGTGCAGCGCCTCTTCGTTGCACTTCACCAGTTCCGGCTTCTTCACCATCGTCTCGATCACCGACATCGCCGTCTCCGGCGACAGGCACTCGGTTTCCTCCAGCATCGCGCCCAGCATCACCACGTTCGCCACTTTCGCCGATCCCAGCCGGTCGGCAATCTCCGAAGCCGGCACGCAGATGATCCGCGCGTGGCTGACCGTGAACCCTTCCGGGAGACTGTCGCGGTTGTAGAGGATCAGTCCCCCGGGCGCCACCGTGGGCGCAAACTTGCGCAGCGATTGCTCGTTCATCGCCACCAGTACTTCCGGATGCGACACCAGCGGCGACCCGATCCGCTCCTTCGATAGGCACACGTGGCAGTGCGCGCTGCCCGAGCGCATCTCCGGCCCGTACGACGGCAGCCAGCTCACTTCCATGTGCTCGCGCATCCCCATCTCTGCCAGCAGAAGCCCCAGCAGCAGCACGCCCTGACCGCCGAACCCGGCGACCTTGATGGTGCTCTCCTTGCCATGATGGTGTGGCTCGGGTCTCTGACCCGAGTCCTCATTCAACTCCAAGGCGTCGGCCACCGTCTTCTGCGGGACCTCGATCTTCGGCAGCTCCAGCTTGCGGTCGCGGAACACGCCCAGCGGAAACACCGGGATCATTTTTTCGGCGACGAACTTGCGCGCCTCCACCGGGTCCTGCTTCCAGATCGTCGGGCAGGGCGACAGAATTTCCACCAGCGAGAAGCCCGCGTTGTCGCGCTGCAGCTCCAGCGCCTTGCGGATGGCCTTGCGCGCCCGCATGATGTTCTTGTTGTCCGACAGCGCCACGCGCTCGATGTAGACCGGCGCTTCCAGGGTGGCCAGCATCTCGGAGACATGCAGCGGGAAGCCTTCGTTCGAGGGCCGCCGGCCCCACGGGCTGGTGGTTGAGGTCTGGCCCACCATGGTGGTCGGCGCCATCTGCCCGCCGGTCATGCCGTAAATCGCATTGTTGATGAAGAACACCGAGATTTTTTCGCCGCGATTGGCGGCGTGCACGATTTCCGCCGTCCCAATCGCCGCCAGGTCGCCATCGCCCTGGTAGCTGATCACGATCTTGTCCGGGCAGGCGCGCTTGATGCCCGTGGCCGCGGCCGGCGCCCGCCCGTGCGCCGCCTGCACGTTGCCGGTGTTGAAGTAGTAGTAGGCGAACACCGAGCAGCCCACCGGGCTGACGAAGATTGTCTTGTCCTGCAGCCCGAGTTGCTCGATCGCCTCAGCGATCAGCTTGTGCGCCACTCCGTGCCCGCAACCCGGGCAGTAGTGCGTCTGCTGTTGTAGCTCGCCCTTGCGCTCATAGCGGTCGTAGAAGACCGGCGACTTCTCGTGAAGAATCTCGTAGTCCGCCACTGCTCGCCTCCACACTGGCCACTGGCCACTAGCCACTGCTTCTAAACTTCCGCTCCCGCGCACTCCAGCATGCGCGCGTGCACTTCCTCCACCGACGGCACATTGCCCCCCAACCGCGAATACAGCTCCACCGGGACCCTGCCGTTCACCGCCAGCTTCACATCTTCCACCATCTGCCCGGTGCTCATCTCCACCGTCAGCACCGTGTTGCAGCGCGCCGCCGCTTCCGCCAGCGCGTGCGAGGGGAACGGCCACAGCGTGATCGGACGAAACAATCCCGCCCGCACCCCGCGTTGCCGCGCTTCATCCACCGCCGAGCGCAGCACGCGCGACACGATCCCGTATCCCACCACCAGGATCTCGGCATCGTCGGCGCGGTAAGTCTCATGCCGCGTTTCCAGCTGCTGCGCCAGCTTGTACTTGCTCTCCAGGTTGCGCTCGTGTTTTTCCAGGTCGTCGGGCTCCAGGTAAATGGAGGAAATCAGGTTGTGCTGCGTCTCCGGCGTTCCCTTCACCGCCCATGGCTTGTCGGGCGCGGTGACGGCGTGCTCCTGCAGCTCGATCGGCTCCATCATCTGGCCGACAAACCCGTCGGTCATCACGATCACCGGGTTGCGATAGCGGTCGGCCAGCTCGAAGGCCAGCATGGTCAGGTCGGCCATCTCCTGCACCGATGCCGGCGCCAGCACCAGGTTGTGATAGTTTCCGTGCCCGCCGCCCTTGACCATGGCGAAGTAATCGCTCTGCTCGGGCGCGATGTTGCCCAGGCCCGGCCCGCCCCGCACCACGTCGACGATCACGCACGGCAATTCGGAGCCGCACAGGTAGGAGATTCCTTCCTGCATCAGGCTCAGCCCCGGTCCCGAAGAGGCCGTCATCACCCGCACTCCGGCGGCCGCCGCTCCGTACACCATGTTGATGGACGCGACTTCGCTCTCCGCCTGCACGAAGGTCCCGCCCACCTCGGGAATGTAGAGCGCCGCGTATTCCGCGATCTCGCTGGCCGGCGTGATCGGATATCCGTAGTAGGCGCGGCAGCCCGCCAGCACCGCCCCCTTCACCACCGCGACGTTGCCCTTACACAGCTGCCGCATGAGAGGCCTCCAGCGCCCGCGCCGCCGCCGGCATCCGGTACACCGTGATGGCGCCCGGTTCCGGACAGCAGTAGAAGCAGATGCCGCAACCCGTGCAGCCTTCGCCCGCATACTGCGCCGGATGTGCGCCGTAGGCGTTCAGCTCCGTCGCCAGCGACATGCACTTCGGAGGGCAGGAATCCACGCACAGCCCGCAGCCCTTGCACTCTTCGCTGTCGATCTCTACCTTGCCGCGCGATATCGCCATGGTTCACCTCGCATTTGTTGTGTGGCCGTGTGGCCGATGTTGTGTGGCACGGGTCTCCGACCCGTGTTCCAAACCGATCACCGGAATCCGATAACCGAAAACCTACTGCACCGCCGCTAACGCCACGTGGTTCCGCGACAGCCACTTGGTGCGCTCGCAGTATTCGAACAATTGATCGCGGAACTTCGGGTGCGCGATCGAGATCAGCGCCTGCGCCCGCTCGCGGATGGTCTTGCCGTGCAGGTAGGCGATGCCATATTCGGTCACCACGTACCGCGTCAGCCCGCGCGAGGTCACCACGCCAGCGCCCGGATCGAGCATGGGCACGATGCGCGAAACAGTGTCGCCGCGCGCCGTGGCCGGCAGCGCGATGATCGGTTTGCCGCCCTTGGAACGCGAAGCGCCGCGGATAAAATCCACCTGCCCGCCGATGCCGCTGTAGAACTGCGTGCCGATGGAGTCGGCGCACACCTGGCCGGTCAGGTCCACCTGCAACGCCGAGTTGATGGCGATCATCTTCTCGTTGCGCGCGATCTGCAGCGGGTCGTTGGTAAACGCATTCGGCCGAAACTCGAAGATCGGGTTCTCGTTCACGAAATCGAACAGGGCCTTGCTGCCCAGCACGAACGAAAGCACGATCTTGCGCGGCAGCAGCGTTTTGCGGCGCCCGGTCAGCACCCCCGCCTCGATGAGCGGGATCACTCCGTCGCCTACCAGTTCGGTGTGCACGCCCAGGTCCTGGCGGTCGGTCAGGTAGGGCAGCACCGCGTCCGGGATGCCGCCGATGCCGGTCTGCAGCGTCGAGCCGTCTTCGATCAGTGTGGCCACGTGCTTGGCGATGGCGCGGTGCGTGGCCGTGATCTCCACCTTCGGCACCTCGCATAGCGGGCGGGAAGTCTCCACGAACGCGTCCATCTGGTCCACGTGCAGAAAGCAGTCGCCGTAGGTGCGCGGCATCTGGTCATTGACCTGCGCCACCGTGAACTTGGCGCAACGCACCGCCGTCATGGTGGTGTCCACGCCCACGCCCAGCGAGCAGTAGCCGTGCGCGTCCGGGGGCGACACCTGGATCAGCGCCACGTCCAGGGCCAGCTGCCCGCTCTCGATCAGCCCCTCGATTTCGCTCAGGAACACCGGCGTGTAATCGGCGCGGCCGTCGTTCACCGCCTCGCGCGCGTTCGCTCCGATGAACATCGCGTTGTGCCGGAAATGATTCACCATCTCCGGCGCCACGTACGGCGCCTTGCCCATGGTCATCAGGTGGATGATCTCCACGTCGCGCACATACGGCGCCCGCTCCATCAATGCTTCCACCAGCAATTCCGGCTCGGCGCATCCCGGATGGATATACACCCGCATTCCCGACTCGACGCAGCGCAGCGCATCCCCGGGAGTCATCAGTTTGCGTTTGTAGTTAACCGACCACGGCATGCGCTACCTCTCTCTTTCTGGCGGCCTTCTTGGCCTTCTCATAGCCCTGCGCCGCGTAATACATCGCCCGGTCGAAGAACTGCTCCAGCAGTTCCATGATCTCCAGTTCGCCGAATATTTCCTTCGGCTTCTCGAGTTTCGATTCCTGCTTCAAGAAGGCCCACAGGTGCTCGCGGGTCAGAATGATGGCGTACATCAGCTCGCTCAGCAGCACGCCCTGGGCTGCCCGCTGGGTGCCGATCTCCACGTAGCGGCGCGCCACATCTTCTTCCTTCTTGTTTTGCAGCCACTCCCCCAGATGGTCATAAATTTCGTAGACCCGCTGCCGGAATTCTTCCCGCGGCACGTGCTTGAAGGTCGTGCACTTGTCGCAGCTCTGCAGCTTGATCAGCATGGTTTCGGCCAGCCGGTCCGATTCGTTTTCAATCAATTGCACCAGGTTGTTTGCCGCCAACATCATCACTGCTCTCCTTGTCCTGTCCCGTTCCGCCGCGAATTATCTTGCCAGCGCGGGCTCTTTCTTCGCCTCGTCCGCGGCCCTGGCTTTCTCATACCCCAGTGCGGCGTAGTACATCGCCCGATCGAAGAACTGGTCCAGCAACTCCATCATCTCCAGCTCGCCGAATACCTCCACCGGCTTTTCGATATTGGCTTCGTGCTTCAGGTATTCCCACAGGTGCTCGCGTGTCAGCATGATGGCTTGCATCAACTGGCTCAGCGGCACGCCTTGCCGCTCCCGCCGCGTGCCGATCTCGGTGTAGCGCCGCGCCACGTCTTCTTCCTTTTTCCCCAGCAGCCATTCGCCCAGGTGGTCGTAAACCTCGTACACCCGCTGCTCGAATTCCTGCGCCGGCACCTTGGTGAAGTCCGGGCACTTGTCCGATGTTTGCAGTTTGACCAGCAGCCCCTTGGCCAGCCGGTCGGCGTGGGTCTCAATCAGCCTCACTAAGCGATACGCCAGCAACATACGCGCCTCCTTGTTCCCACAAAGGATGTGAATGGCCTGTCCGAACCACGGTCGCGGGTAGGGCGTGGCGGTGTTGTCGCGTCTTCCCGTTCACCAGGACGATCTTCATTTTCGGCGCCCCGAACTTCGTCCCTGGGCCCACATCTTGTTAACTTTAGAGTGTGGGCCTGTACCCGGTTTTTGGCCGTGATAAACGTCACAACTACTCGTGACACCGCTCACTTCCGGGCCTTTCCGGAACCTCAACCGGCCAAAACCGACGACCGATAACCGATAACCGTAAAAAATCGCGAGCCCCGCGGGACTCGCGATTCTGGCGAACGACTCCTGCGACCCTTAGCTCAGGAAAAACTCCCGGGTCAGCTCGGTCCAGTTCTGCTCCGGCAATTGCGCCGTTAGATTGTCCATGGCCACGCCGCCATCCTGCGCCAGCGCGCCCAGGGCCGCGGGCATCCGCTTCTGCAGCCGGCTGGCCGCTTCTTCCGTCCACCACCGCGCCAGCGCCCCGCTCATCAGATTACGGAAGTTGGTCTTCGCGTCCGGCGACTGCACCGTCACCAGCCAGCCTTCGCCGTAGGGGTCCTGGTGCGCCAGTTCCGGCTTCAGCGTCAGCCCGTCGTTGATGTCGGCCACGCTGCCCTCGATGGGTGACAGGACGTCAACCTTGGCGCCATCGCGATACACGCTCGCCAGCTTCTGGCCCTGCCGGATCCACTGCCCGCGCTGCGGCAACGACAGCCGGTCAACCTTGCCCATCAGCTTGCTGGCAAAATCATCCACGCCCACTCGCACCAGGCTCGGGCTCTCGCTCAGTGCCCAGGTATGTCCGGGGTGATAGCGCAGGTTTTCCGGCACCTTGAACCCGCCCACCAGGCTGGGCTCCAGCGGCGCCGCGATGGGCCGCGCCACCGCCGGCTGCACCGCAATCTGCACCGCCGTCTTCTTGCTGAAGAAGTGATCGATGAGTAGGAAGATGATGAAGGTCGAAAGAACCAGGATGACTGTCATAAGATTGCCTCCGGCAGGCCGCTTTCTTTTCCACTCGGGCCGTTCGCCGCTTTTCATTAAGGCAATCGCCGTGCCATGGCGTACTACGCCTGTCGAAAGATCCATCGAGGGATCGTATCTATCGTGAAACGAGGGAGTTATGGGTCGCGCAGGCGAGCGCTTGAAGTCGATGCTGATAATTTCTACAGCGCCGCTTCGATGAAGTTTTCAGCGGCCATTTCGTCCCCTATCTGACGCATACACTCGGCGTTAACCCAGATTCAACAACTTGCGCGCTCGCTAGCCGCCCGATGATTTCCGCAACACCCATGCTGCATTCCTCTACAGAGCCGCGAGGCAACTACGGCGCAAGAAAGGTACAAGGCTAAATGCCGAGAGCTAGAAGCTGAAAGCTGAGAGCTGATAGCTGTTACTGCTCTGCCTGTCCCTTTACCACCAGCGCGATCGCCACGTCCTTACCACCCTCAGTTTTCATCGCGCCGGCGAACACCTGGAAGCTGTCCGCATTCTGGTAGGTGCGCGGCTCGGATCCATTTTTCTCCGGCGTCAGCAGCAGGAAGACCGCCGGATGGTTGGTTCCGGACGCCTGCGCGCTCAGCGTGACCATTTGAGCGTAGTCGTACTGCGCATTGGGGTCCGGATCGGCGCTCGCCGGCAGCAGCAGCACAAAGTCGCGGGTCGGCGCCACGCCCAGGTGATTGCCGTCCTCGGGCAGCAGTTGGTAGCGCATGGTAAAGGTGCCCTTCACCGGTTGCCCGCGGAAGTCCTTGCCGCCGACGGGAAATGAGATCACGCCCACGAACGTTCCGGGCGACAGCTCGGGATAACCGCCAGCGTTTGTCGCAGCTTTGCCAGCGGGCAGCGACTGTCGCAGCCAGATTTCGCACAGCACGCTGCCGTCGGGCCGTACCAGCTTCGCTCCCTTGGCGTCGACAGCGGTGCGTACCGCCGTCGAAATCCCCGCTGGCGCGGGGACCGTTTCCAGCCTGGCCTGCGCCGCTGCCGTCAGGCAACTCAGAACAAGAAAACTGGGAACAAGAAGAGGTAGAAAGAAAAGACCAGCCCAATTGCGGATGCGCATGATGTTCAGTGTAACGCGCCGCGCACGGGCGCCACCGTGACGCTCATCACCTCTGAGCAGCGGTCGTGCGCGACCGCGGCCTGGCCTCCGCCAGCGCCAGTCGGGCCACCAGCGTGGCGTATTTTTCATCCTGGGTCCAAGGCGGACCCAAATTGCGTCCGATCTCGACCAGGTAATTCTGCAGCTCTGTTTCCGACCACTTCAGCGCGGCCGCCGCTTGCGCAACCAGCTCTCGTTCCTTCACGCCAATCACCGGCAGGTTGAGCGCGCGGCCGGCATCGGCAATCACGTTGCGAAACAGCTCGCCTTCCGCGGTATGGATCAGGGCATGCGAGGCCAGCGTTGCCGCTAGGCCGGGAAGCGGCCGTCCGGATGCGAGCACCACGCCGCAGCCGGCGACCTCGTAACCGGCGGCGCGGGCCTGCTCCACGGCGGCGCCCAGTTCCTCGCGCGCCAGTTCTCGCGAACCTTGGGTGCAGCGCGCCAGCAGTTTTTCCGCCTGCGGGAGGGGCAATTTTTCAGCGGCGTGGAAAGGCTGCTTGGAGCCGGCCAGGTTGGCGTCGGCGATCACGATTCGGCGCCGGTCCAGGACTTGGATGGGTTCGCCGCCCACGACCACCAGCGCGGCCCAGCCCGAATGCGCGCGACATCCTATGGCTGCGACTTTGGTTGCCATCGTGCGCGGTCCTCTCATCCTCGAAGCACCGAGTGCACGAAATCCAGTGAGGCAACATCTTCAAGAGAAGTGCCTCCCGGTGACCTCTGTGCCGCAGTGGATCGGTTACTCTCCCGTGTGGAGCGCCGCCTGCGCCGCGCCTACGTCAAACCTGCCGACGAAGGCGCTGCGACGATCGTGGGTCGACCAGCTTCTCGCCCAGCGACGGCCCCTTGTACTCGTCGGTGAGCGCGACCGCCGGCATGGCGTGCGAGGTCGGCGCCAGCGGCGGATAGTAGGTGACTTCGTTGCCGCAGATGTGGTCGCCCTCGTTGATGGCGCGGGTCTGCACGGTGACAAACTGCCCGGCGCGCAGCAGGGCGCGGCCGTGGTGCTCGGTGGACATCGCCAGCTCGACCGGGGCCGAGACCACTTTCTCCACGTTCTCCAGCAGGCGTCCGCCCATATGCCCTGCAAAGTCAACCAAGGCTTGGCGCTGCACGGGTGTTGCCTGGTCATCGACGATCAAAACCGCCTTGGCGGGATACGGGTTGGCGTAGGGATCGCCCAAGGTGGCCTTGGCGCGGACCACGGCGGCGACGGAAAGGCCGTCGAGCGCGACGCCATTCCACGAACCGCGGCGGACGCGCCAGCCGAGGATGGCCTCGTTGCCGGTCAGCCCGACTTCGCCGTTGGCGAAGCACGGTCCGGTATAGACGTCTGCGGAACGGGTCTCGATGTAATCGCCGGAAATCTGCTGCGCCACCACGGGCGCGCAAAGGGCAACCATCAGCACTGCGACAGAGACAAACTTTTTCACGGCAGAACTCCTCACCCACGAGGGTTGAATCTATTTTACTCCGCGAGGAAGCTGTCCGCTTTCGGTGATCAGCTTTCAGCCGGGCCGAACGGCGGGAACGACACCAGAACAACCCCGGCCTGACGCAGCCCGGGGCAGACCGGGGCACCCGGCCGGGGAATCTGTTGTAAACACGGGCAGGCTGGTGGTGACTACAGCAGATTCCTCGCTGCGCTCGGAATGACACCTGATTCTCGGAATGACACCTGATTAGAGTTGGCGTCTAGACATCGTCCGGCATGAGCTTGCGGTTGGGCATGGCTTTGAACATGTCGTAGTAGGCTTCTTCGCCGATCCACTCGGCGATATGAGCACGATGCTCGGCCACGAGTTCAAACGAGGCGTTGAACTCCTGCGCCACGATGCGCTGGTCCTGCCCGTCGTAGTAGCGGACGCAGAAACGGCCCTCACCCACCTGCTGTATGTCCAGCGGCCAGCTGTCTTCCATGGCAAGATCGAGGCGGGCGAGCGCGGTCTCGACGTCGTATTCGGCGTCGCCAATCATCACCGAGCGCCGGCCGGCGCCCAGCTTGCCAAAGCGATCTTCGATGAGGGCGCGTCCGCGCAGTTCAGGCATAAGAGCTCGTGGATGGGGGATGGTCGATGGTCGACGGCTGATGGTCGACGGTCGACGGTGGATGGTTGAGGGTTGACCATCGTTTCCGGTTTTTAATCTTCTCTGTAACTCCAGAAACCAGAATTGGTTTCATAAATGGCGCCGGCGCTTCGGAGTACCTACCCCAGTGGCTAAAGCCCAATGTTTTCGCAAGCCTTTGCGGCACGACTGAAGTCGTGCCCTGATACGCAGTAAGCATTTTTCCGCAGCCTGCTAGAAATAGAAACCAGCAACTGGCAACTCTTCACTCGCACTGTCCCGTGCCGTGGCAGGCGCGGATGGGCGAGGCGCACAGCGCCGGCTCGGCGTTCATGCCGTCCGGGCCGACGCAGGTCTGGGTGAACATGCACCAGAAGCTGTGGTCGGTGCCGGTCTGCGCCGAGGCGTCGGCTTCGGAGAGCACGAATTGGCCCTTCCAGCGCAAGGCGTGGCAGAGGTTGGGGTGCTGGGTAAGATCGGTGCAGTTGCTCATAGCTCCATCCGTTATCGGTTCACCGTTTTCGGTTATCGGTGAGATTTGGTAGTTCGTAGCTCGTAGTTCGGAATGACCAGCTACGAGCTACCAGCTACCGTGTTCACGAGTTTTTCACCGCCTGCAGAATCGCGCGCTTCACCGCAACGTGTGCCAGGCGGATCTTGTAGGCGTTCTTGCCCAGGCTCTTGGCATTCGCGACGGCGGCTTTGCCGGCGGCATCGGCGGCCTGGTCACTGAACTGTCCTTTTAATGTGCCCGCCACTTGCGGAGGACACACCCAGGGAACGGGCGCAACGTGGCCCATCACGATGCGCGCGCCGAGCACGTTTTTTCCGGCCATCAGCAGCGCGACGGAAGCGGTCGCCAGCGGCCAGTCGAATTCCGCTTTCTGGCGGACCTCATAGTGCCCATAGAGCACGCGTCCTTCACTGGCCGTCGAACGGTTCGTTCCCGCGTATTCGATGGAGACGGGAACGGTGGTCGGCGGCGGGACCACGATCTCAGTGACGATCTCGTTGGGACGAAGGTCGTGCTCGCGCTGGTCCTCCGACTTCGGAATCACGTAGAACTTTTCCAGCGGCAGCTCGCGCTCGCCGTTGGGACCGAAAATCTTGATGCGGGCGCCGGCGGCGATGAGCGCGGGTGCGAGGCTGGAGGGCGCGACGAAGTACGCGGGACCGTCGTTGCCGAGGATGGCGTGATAGCGGTTGTCGCCCCCGAGCACCAGCGATTTTCCGTTCTGCTGCGCCAGCAGGCCGAAGCCGTTGCGGAAATACCAGCAGCGCGGGCGCTGGCAGAGGTTGCCGGCCATGGTGGCGGTGTTGCGAATCTGCGGGCTGGCGGCATCGTCGGCCACGCGGGCGAGCGTCGGGTAGTTCTTGCGGACATCGGCGTTGTCGGCGAAGTCTGCGATGCGCACCAGCGCCCCGATGCGCAGCCCGGTGCGCGCGTTGTAGCTGACGCCGTCCAGACCGGCAATGCTCTTGACGTTGACCAGGCGCTTTGGCGAGACGACATCATCCTTCATCAGCGCCAGCAGGTCGCTGCCGCCGGCCAGCACTTCCGAGTGCCCCCAATCCGAGCCCAGCAGACCTACGGCCTGCTCTTTCGATTTGGGAGCAGCGTATTCGAAGCCGTTCATGCGGCACCTTCCTTCTTTTCCAGCGCGGCGAGCACGCGGTCCGGGGTGATGGGCAAGAAGGGAACGCGCACCCCGATGGCGTTGGCGACAGCGTTGGAAATCGCCGCCCCCGGCGACACCACCGGCGGCTCGCCCAGGCCGATCACCCCGCGCTCGTCGTAGCCGGGGCCGGTCATCATGTGGACCACCAGCTCAGGAATATCGCCGTAGCCGGCCAGGCGGTAGAACTCCATGTTCGGGTTGAGCATGCGCCCGGTGGTCGGGTCCATGACCTTCTCTTCGAACAGGGCATAGCTGATGCCCATGATGAGCGCGCCGTAGCACTGCGATTCGGCGGTCTTTAGATTAATGATCAGGCCGCAATCCTGCACCGCGACCATCTTGTTCACCTTGACGATGCCGGTTTCGGTGTCCACCGAGACGTCGGCCATCTGCGCCCCGCCCACGCCGCTGTTGGTGAGGTCGGGCGGCTTGGAGGGATCGGGATTCTGGCCTTGCGCGGTGACCCCGGTCGCGCCCAGCTTGGAACAGGCATTCTTCCAGGTGATGCTCTTGCCCTGCGAATTCTTGACGCGAATGGTGCCGTAGAGGGCTTCGAGCTGGTCCGGCTGAGCATTCAGCAGGGGCGCTACCTTGGCGAGCAACTGGTTGAGCGCGTCAGTGGCGGCGCGCCGCGATTCGGCGGAGACGGCGCCGATGGTGGTGGAGCCGCCGGAGCCGCCATCATGCGGGTAATTGGTGTCGCCGATCTTGACCGTGATGGCGTCCAGCGGCAGCCCGAGGGTCTCGCCGATCACCATGGCGATGGCGGTGCGCGTTCCGGTGCCCAGGTCCTGCGTGCCGCTTTTGTACTCCACCGTGCCGTCGGGATGGATGGTCAGGTCGCCGGCGCCTTTGTGTCCGCGTCCGCCCCAGGTGTGAATGGAGAGCCCGAGACCGCGCTTGATGTGGCCGGCGGTCTTGTCGCCGCGCGGATGCCAGCGCTTCTTCCACTGCATGAGCTCGTCGGCCTTTTTCAGCTCGGCTTCGTAGACGTTGGCGCGCGGGGTGAGCGCCAGGTTTTTCATGAAGACGTCGAATGGGTCCATGCCGAGGCGCGCCGCCAGGTCGTCAATGGCGCCCATGGTAATCACCGCGGCCTGGGGGTGGTTGGGCGCGCGCCAGGCGCGCGCCGGACCGATGTTGGTGGCGACGGCGATGTGCTGCTTCCGCTGGTTGGGAATTTCCGTGAAGATGTAGGGAATGGGCGGCATGTTTCCGCCCAGCGGACCGGCGGTGCCCCAGGAATGCGAGTCCCAGCCGGTGATGGATCCATCTTTCTTGCCGGCGAGCTTGACGTGCGCGAAAGCCGAGGGACGGCAGCCGGCGACCTCCAGTTCGGCGCGGCGGTCGAGAAAGATTTTGACCGGGGCGCCGCCCGCTTTCTTGGACAACTGCGCCGCGGCCAGGCTCCAGCGGTCGGCGGAGAACTTGCTGCCGAAACCTCCCCCGATGTGCTGCTGCTGGTTGTGAATGTTGGAGGCGGAAATCTGGATGCCGGCGCCGGTGAGGGCTTGCGCAAGCTGGTCGGGAATGCCGGAGACGTTTTGGGTGGAGACCTGGGTTTCCAGGTGTTCGGCATCGGGCCAGTGCGCCACCACGCCGTGCGCCTCCAGACAGCAGTGCGTGATGACGGGCACGCCGTAGAGTCCTTCGCTGGTGACCTCGGCGGCCTGGAACGCCTGATCGGGATCGCCGGTGGTGCTGGCCGCCGCTTTCTTGAAGGGCGAGCGAGTGGCTTCCTCAGGTTTATGCGCCGCCGCCTGCAGGGCCTTGAGAACGTTTTCGCTGTTGTTGGCGCGCAAGCGGCTGGCGATCTCGTCGGTCACATCGAAGCTGATCCCGCGTTTCTGAATCGCGCTGATCATCTGCGGCTCCGGCACCTGGTTGCTGAACATGCTCACCAGGTCTTCGCGCGAGATCGGGCCGGTCTCCTCCGCGGCGTTCTTGGGCTCGGTCTGGTCGTCCACGAAGTGCGGCAGGACCTGGTACTCGATCTTGATGGCGCGCAGGGCGTCTTCGGCGGCGCCTTCGCTGGTGGCAGCCACGGCGACGATCTCATCGCCGGCCCACTTGATCTCCTTGCCCGGGCCCTGTAGCACCTGAACAGCCTTCACGCCGGGCATTTTCTCGGCGGCGCTGGTGTCGACGCTGACGATCTTGGCGTGGGCATGCGGCGAGCGCAGGATGGCGCCGGCCAGCAACCCCTTGGGATTCTGGTCGTAGGTGTACTTGGCGCGTCCCGCGACCTTGACCGGACCGTCGAGTCGAGTCTGGCGCGTGCCGATCAGGGTGCGATGTTGCGCATCGGGCCACTTATAGTCCGCCATTGCCGCCCTCCTTTTCCACCCCAGTCGTCGCGGCGCCGCCTGGGGACCCCGGCTTACCGCTCATCTGGCCGAGCGCGCCGCGCATGCCGGCATAGGTGCCGCAGCGGCAGAAGTTTCCGCTCAAGCCCTTCACAACCTGCTCGCGGCTCGGATTCGGGTTCTTCTTCAACAGCGCGTAGCTGGCCAGGACGAACCCGGGGGTGCAGAAGCCGCACTGCTGGGCGTCGTGGCTGACGAAGGCGTGCTGCACGGGATGGAGCGCCTCGCCGCGAGTGATGCCCTCGACGGTGACGATGGCGTGCTCTTGTGCGTCGATGGCCAGCACCGAGCAGGCGTAGACCGGGCGGTCGTCGAGCAGCACGGTGCAGGCGCCGCACTCGCCGCGATCGCAGACGCGCTTGGCGCCGGTGAGATCGAAGTGGTCGCGCAGGGCATCGAGCAGCGTGACCCGCGGCTCCATCTCGGCGGTGTACTTTTTGCCGTTGACCGTCAGCGTGACCGGCGTCTTGCCCGGGCCGTAGAGCGGGACCTCGGCCCCGGCGACGTGCAGCACGGTGGGGCCGACCACGGCGGGCACGGCGGCGGCGACGGCGGAAATTTTCAGGAATGCGCGGCGTGAGACGCCGTGTTTTTTTTGCGGATCATCGTCAGGCATAACGGCCCTCGTGGTCGATGGTCTCTGGCCGTTGGCCGTACAGAAACTGCTCAGCGGCCGTAACGAAACGAGGAAGTATAAATCGCCGGGGCGCAGGAAGTGAAATGGCTCAAAGTTTCGAATTGCGGGTTGCGAGCTGTGGGTTGGAGCGGCGAGGCCCGAAGCAAGGCGCTCGAAACTCGTAACTCGTCCCGGATATCTCCGCGCTCGAGGGCGAGGGCGCGCCAAGGGCATAGCTTTCCAGAGGCTGCTGCACGAAAGTCATCTGTACCGCGGCCTCGATTTCGCTGATTCTAGGCGTCACCCTTCCCCGGGTCTTCTTTCTACTTTCGCGGAAGGGGCTCGGCCATGCTGATCCCGATCGGTCACGAAAATATGAAAGCGCGGCGCTGGCCGGTGATCACGCTGGCGCTCATTGTCCTCAACACGGTGGCGTTCCTGGGGACGAAGGCCACCATCGAGCAGCAAGGCGGACAGCTCGGCCAGGTGAGGGCGCACATCCTGATGCTGGCAGCCTCGCACCCGGACGTGAAAATGGCGGACGATGTGCAGAACATGGTCACCACCTTCCGCGATCACAATCCCGGCCTGTGGAAGGAACTGCAGCATCCCAACCGCGAAATTGCCGATGCCTTTGACGTACGCATGCGCATGATGGATCCCCAGGACGGCAGCAACCCGTTCCAGGAGGAAATGGACAATTTGTCCAAACAGTACAGCGAGCTGGCGAGCACCAGCCTGACCGAGCACTACGCGTTTGTGCCGGCCCATCCGCGGGCGCTCTCCTACCTGACGGCGAACTTCCTGCACGGCGGCTGGCTGCACCTGATCGGCAACATGTGGTTCCTCTGGCTGGCGGGTTTCGTGCTGGAAGACGCCTGGGGCCGCCCGCTGTATTCCATCTTCTACATGGTGGCGGGCGTCGTCGCCTTGCAGGTGCACGCCTGGATAAATGCCGGCAGCCTGGTGCCGACGCTGGGCGCCTCCGGCGCGGTGGCCGCGCTGATGGGCGCCTTCATGGTGCGCTTCCCCAAGATGCGCATCGACATGGCGTGGCTGCTGAGCTTCCGCTTGTATCGCTTCCAGGCGCCGGCGATTGCGCTGCTGCCGTTGTGGCTGCTGCTGGAAATTTTTTACGGTTCGCTGTTCGGCAAAATGAGCGGCGTGGCCCACTGGGCGCACGTCGGCGGGTTCGTGTTTGGCGCGCTGGCAGCTACCGCCTTGCGCTACACCGGACTGGAACACAAGGCGAACCAGGCCATCGAAGAGCAGGTCACGCTGGCTGCCGATCCGGAGATCGCGCAGGCCAGCGCCTTGATCGATCAGGCGCAGTACGACGAGGCTGCCAAGCTGCTGACCGATCACCTGACGGCGAAGCCGGATTCCATTGACGCCGCCAACCTGCTGCAACAGGCTTACTGGCGCAAGGGCGACGTCCCCGCCTACCACGCGGCGATCACCACGCTGTGCGCCCTGCATCTGAAACACCGCTGCCAGGAAGCCGCATGGCACGACTACGAGGAGTTCCTCACCACCGGCGGAACGCAAATGCCGGCGGCCATGTGGCTGGAGCTTTGCCGCGCGGCCGAGGCACAGCAACTCTACGACCGCGCGCTCAGCGAATATGACAAGCTGGCGGCCGTGTTTCCCAAGGAGCGGCAGGCCTTGATGGCGCAACTGGGCGCGGCCCGCGTATGCCTGACGCGCCTGAACCGGCCGCAGGACGCGCTGCGCTACTTCCAGGCGGCGGCGTCGTCGCCGGTGCCGCACCTGGACGTCGAGAACGACATCGTCGCCGGCATCAAGGAAGCCACCGCGGCCCTGTCGGCGGTCCCCGAGGCTGCGACCGCTACGGCCAATGCCTGAACCGAGTTGCGAGTTTCGGGTTGTGAGTTGCGAGGGCTCGAACAACGCGCTCGAAACGCGCAACTCGCAACTGACGGAGCCAGCCGCCCGGAGCCTTTTAGCAGGACCGCGGTGCGCCACTCTTGGTAGAGTGAGCGCTCATGGACCTGAAGCCAAACGTGGGGACGAGCGGGGGTGAGATCCGGCCATTCCATGACGAGCCCGGGGGAGAAGTCTGCGGCTTCCTCCATCTTCCTGTGAATCCTTCGGGCGACGGGCTGGTGCTCACCCACGGCGCCGGCGCGAACTGCCAATCGCCGCTGCTGGTCGCCCTGGCCAGCGCGTTTTGCGAAGCGAACATCACCGTGTTGCGCTGCGACCTTCCATTCCGCCAGGCGCGCCCGCACGGGCCACCCATGCGCGGCAGCGCCGAGCGCGATCAGCAGGGACTGCGGCGGGCGGTGGAATCGATCCGGAAGCACGCCAGCGGACGCGTCTTCCTCGGCGGACACTCCTACGGCGGACGGCAGGCAACGTTGCTGGCTGCCGCTGCGCCGGGCTTGATCGATGGACTGCTGCTGCTTTCGTATCCGCTGCATCCGCCGAAGCGCCCGGCAGAGCTGCGAACCGCGCATTTTCCCAAGCTGCAGACGCCGGCGCTATTCGTCAGCGGCGCCCGCGACGGCTTCGGCACCGTGGAGGAGCTAACGAACGCGTTAAAGCTGATTCCCGCGCACACGCGGCTGCTGGTGATCGAGAGCGCCGGGCATGAACTGGTGAGCAAGCGCAACGCGGCGGAGTTGCCGGCGGAGATTGTGAAGAGTTTCGAGGAGATGTTCGGGATTGCGGCGTGATCCACAAAGCAGATCCCTCGCTGCGCTCGGGATGACAGCAGAGTTTCAGTTTCGAGTTTCAGTTTCAAGAAGACTTGGATCCCGAGCTGCGCTCGGGATGACACGCGCTAATAAATTAGGTACTCCACTACTTCGGCTCAGACTTCGGCCCAGATTCCTTCAGGAGTTGCAGCAGGTACTGCTTCCAGAACACGGCCCAGGTATGCGTGCCGTGGCCGTGCGTCTGGTCGGTGGCCTGGATCAGGTGGAACTGTCCGTGCGCGATGCGCTTGACGTCGCGCTGCGGGATGGTGAGTTCGGGCGGGTTGATGAAGTCGTCGGTGGTGTTGATCCACATCAGCGGGGCGCGGATTTTCTCCAGGTCAGGAGACGGGTTGTAGTTGCGCGAGGCGGCCACCTGGTAGAGCAGATCGTTGGCCTCGAGCGAGTGGATGCGCGCCTCCTGCGAGTCCACCAGCTTGTCGGCATCGTCGCGGGTGGGATAGAGCCGCTGCCACAACAAGGGGGCGCTGCCGGCAATGGCGAGCAGGTATTGGGCGGCGCGCAGGCCGGCGATCGGCTCCTCCTTGTATTCGCCGTTGTTCCACGCCGGGTCGAGCTTGATGGCCTGCATGACGGCATCGCGCCAGAAGCGGTTGCGCCCGGCAATCTGGATGGTCTGGCAGGCCATGGGCATCAGGGCGTCCATGAAGCCGGGATAGGTTTCGCCCCAGACAAAGGAGTGCATGCAGCCCATGGAGGTGCCGAAGATCAGCCGCAGGTGCGCGACACCCAGGCCTTCGGTGAGCAGCAGGTGCTGGGCGGCGACCATGTCGTCGTAATCGTACTTGGGGAAGCGCATGTGGAGGCCGTTGCTGGGCTTGCTGGAGCCGCCGTGCCCGATGTTGTCGGGCAGGATGATGTAGTAGCGCGCGGCGTCCAGCGGTTGGCCCGGGCCAAACAATTCGTTGGCGAACTGCGGCTGCAGAAACTGCTTCCCCGATCCGCCGGTGCCGTGCAGGATGAGGACGGCGTTGCTCACCTGCCCCCGCGCGTCGCGCTGCGGGGTGCCCAGCGTGGTGTAGTGCAGGCGCAGTTGGGCGAGCGACTCGCCATCGCGGAACTTGAAGTTGCGGGCGGTGTAGTCGCCTTCCTTGGGGGCGGGAAAATCAGCCACCCCAGTCGGCGCGGCGCCGCCTGGGGACCCCGGAGCAGCAGCCAGGCAGGAAACGGCGAGCAGGAGGAGTGCGGCGCATCGAATGGCTTTCATGGCGGAAGAGGGTAGCAGAGAGTTGCGAGTTTGGGGTTGCGGGTTTCGAGCACCTTCCTCCGATTGTTGACGCATTGGGCAGCCGAGGGCGGCTGCCCCTACGTCGCAACTCGGCTAACTGCTAGCCACTCATTGCCAGCTACTTCTTCAAACTCCGAATGTACTTTACCAGGTCGTCAACCTGGGAGGAGCTGAGCTTGCCTCCATAGGCGGGCATCTTGGGCGGCTTACCCTTGCTGATGGTGTCTTTGAGTTCACCGTCCGACATTTTTTGCACGTCGGCCGAGCCCAGGTCCCGCAGTTTCAAGTTCTTGCCCATGGGAGTATTGCCGGCGCCATCCTTGCCATGGCAGGAGGCGCACTTGGTAGCAAAAATGTCGGCGCCAGTGTCGGCGGCGAATGCCGGCAGGGCCAGCACCAGCATCAGCAAGCACAACTTTATAGTTAAGTTCTTCATTCCAGTCTCCATTCAGCATCGAGCATTGGGCAGCCGAGGGCGGCTGCCCCTACGTGGCAGCGATTTTACGCCGCCATCCTGGGTGGAATGGCGCAGTTTCACCGCGCTGCCCATCTCCCGCGGCAGCGCGGCGTGAAAAAACGCGCATCGCGGGTGATATTCCTCATCAGTAAACACGAATTCTCCGACAGAGTTTCGGGGGGCGAACTTAACTCCTTGAAAATCAGTTTATTCCCAGGGTGGCCACCAGTTTCGCGGTTTGGCCACCGGGGTGCGTTTGCAGGGTCGACAGACGATGTTGCGGGAGAGCTTGTGGAACCCTGTTTGATGGTTATCGGCGTGAACCACCGTACGGCGCCGGTTGAGGTGCGCGAACGTTTCTGGATCAGCGAACCTCGGCGCCTGGAGGCGCTGGCGCAGTTGTCGCGTGCCGACTCGATCGACGAAGTGGCGGTGCTGGCGACCTGCAATCGGACCGAGTTCCTGCTGTGGACCCGCGACGCGGCGGCAGCCTCCGGATCGGTGCTGAATTTTTTAACACGGGAATATAGCTTGCGCCTCTGCGAGTGGAAGCACTTCTATCGCAAGATCGACGAGCAGGCGCTGACCCATATCTTCCGCGTGGCCTCCAGCCTGGACTCGATGGTCGTCGGCGAACCCGAGATCGTAGCCCAAGTTAAAGCGGCGTGGGCGCTGGCGCAACAAGTGGGAACCACCGGGCGATTCCTGGACGCGGTGTTCCAGAAGGCCTTGACCGTCTCCAAGCGGGTGCGCAACGAGACGGCGGTGGGCAGCGCCGCAACTTCGGTCCCCTACGCCGCGGTGGAACTGGCCAAGCAGATTTTCGGATCGCTGAAGGATCGCAAGGTGCTGCTGGTGGGGGCGGGCAAGATGAGCGAGACCGCCGCACGCTACCTGCTCAAGAGCGGCGCCAACGACCTGCGAGTTATCAATCGCACTCTGGAGACGGCGCAGGATCTGGCTCGGACCCTGAACGGCCGCGCCTTCCCCTACCAGGAACTTACGGAGC
The DNA here is from genome assembly GCA_963797035.1 of Terriglobia bacterium. Lineage (GTDB taxonomy): Bacteria > Acidobacteriota > Terriglobia > Terriglobales > Acidobacteriaceae > JAIQGF01. The sequence goes on along the minus strand of CAWCOC010000007.1, from coordinate 328,179 downwards.
AGGTGCGCGACGCCGATGTGGTCATCAGCTCCACTGCGTGCCCGCATTTGATCCTGACCCGCGCGCAAACCGAAAAAATTATTGAGCAGCGCGACGGCGCGCCGCTGCTGCTGGTGGATATCGCGTTGCCGCGGGACATCGACCCGGCGGTGCGCGAGGTGGCGGGCGTATTTCTTTACGATCTTGACCAGTTGGAGCAGGTGACGCGGCAGAATGAAGGCGGGCGCAAGCTGGCCGCCGCCGATGCCGACAAGATTGTCGCCGAGGAAGCCAGATTGTTCCGCGCCAAGCTGGCCGCCGAACGCGTGGTGCCCACCATCGTGGCGCTGCGTGGCCGGCTGGATGAGATCAGCCGCCAGGAGCTGGAGGCATTGCAGCAGGAGACCGGGCCGTTGAGCGAAGAGCAGGTCAGCGCGCTGGAAACCCTGGCCGCGCGCATCACGCAGCGCATTTCCAATTCGCTGGCGCGCGAGTTGAAGGACCTGCCGGAGCAATTGGAGCAGGACCGCATGACCGAGGCGGTGCAGCGATTGTTTCACCTTGAGCAACTGGAAAAAGCGGTGGCTCGAACGCGGAATTAATGGGCGAGGGCCTGTAACAGGAGATGGAGATGTCGAGAAACGGGAACAACAGAACGGAAGCGATCACGGGATGGAGCACCACCCAGGCCTACACCCTGGCGGTGGTTTGTCTACTGCTGGGGGGAGCCCTCGGATACCTGGTGCGTGGCTCGGAGCCGGCCGCGGTGGCGCCGGCGCAAGCCGCCGTCACCACCCAGGGCAACTTCGGGCAGGGGCAGATCCCGGGTTTTGCTTCGGTTCCGGGTAGTGGCTCGTCGCCGGAGCTGGTGGACAAGGCGGCGCAGCCCATGCTGGAAGCGCTGAAAAGAAATCCCAAAGACAGCGATACGCTGGCCAAGGTCGGCAACCTGTATTACGACGCCCAACTTTATGACAAGGCGATCGCGTACTACCAGCAGGCGCTGAAGATCGCGCCCTCCAACGCTGATATTCGCACCGACATGGGGACGGCAATGTTCTACCTGGGAGATTCCGACAAGGCGCTGGCGGAATTCGACAAGGCGCTCTCTTACAGGCCCAACCATCCCAACACGCTGTTCAACACCGGCATTGTGAAATGGCAGGGCAAGAAGGACGCGCCGGGAGCCATCGCCGCCTGGGAGAAGTTACTGAAGACGAACCCGAATTATCCCGAACGGCAGAAGGTGGAGGACCTGATGAACCGGGCCAAGGAGCACGCAAAAGGTTAGGCGCGCGCGGCCGCCCTCATCGTGCCTCTGATCCTCGGCACCACTAGGGCCTAGATACCAAGACCGCGCGCACCGCCGGAGGAAGCTTCTCTTACCCTCATCGAGCTTCCTCCGGACCGAATTAAGGGCCATGGGCCATCGAAAAATCCGGAGGAGCCGCTTCATCCCCCTTATATCGGCGCCTCCGGATGTTTTGTTTTCTGGCCGCGACAGGCGCACAATAGAAGTCGACATGAGCAGCTACCTCATCATGGCATTTTTCTTTTTCGTGGGTTTTGCCTATATCCTGTTTGGGAGAATCTCGTCGCAAGCCTACGACGCGCGTCCCTTCGATCCCAAGGCGCCGCCAAAATCGCCGGCGCGTTACTTCTGGAAGGTCTACCGCGAGCTGTATCCGGATAGTTTCCTGCCGCAAGCCTGCACCGCCTGTATCGTGATCGCGTTGATGATTCTGATAGCAACCCCCTTCACCTTGATGCGCTGAAGCAACCGTTCTCGTATGATGACAGGCATGTCCCGCTTTACTTTTTGGGCAGTTGCCCTGTTGCTGATGGCGGCGGCCGTGGCCGCGGCGCAGCAATCGCCCGCCAAGCCGAACCTGACCGGCACCTGGGTGATGGACCCGGCGAAGAGCAACTTCGGCGGCCTGGAAGTGCCGCAGTCGGCCCGCTACCTGATTCGCCACCTGGGGGCCAAGGTGGAGATGCAGTATGAGCAGGATGGGAAAATCACTCGCGTCGACGTAACCCCCGACGGGGAGGAGCATGTGCTGGAAGAAGGACCGGACACGGAAAACCTGGCGCGCGTCTACTGGTCCGGCTCGGTGCTGGTGTTCGAGGGACGGATTCGCCCCAAGACCTCCAGTAACGCGGTCCCGGTGAAGTGGAGCAGCCGCTGGTCGGTCTCGCCCGACAAGAAGGTCCTCACCATCGAGCGCCACATTTCCAGCGACCAGGCCACCGCCGACCAGAAAGTGGTCTTCGAGAAGCAGGCGGTGCAGGCCAAAGGACAGTAGCTATTTAGCGTAGCGTCATTCCGAGCGCAGCGAGGAATCTGTTGTACTCGCCACTCTAATGCCGGTGTTCACCAACGCGTCTTCAATGATGGAGTAGCACCCCAGCCACTCCCGCCGCCGCAATCAGCCACGCGGAATTCAGCTTGGTCCACGCCAGGACCGCAAAGCTGGCGGCAAAAATCAGCACCGTCGTCAGGTCGAGAATGGCCGCCCGGCCCAGCTGCAGCGTCACCACCGCGATCAGTGCGACCGAGCCGGCGATCACTCCATCCAGCGCCGCGCCGGCAACCCGCGAGCGGCGCAGGGCACGCACCAGCGGCTCGCTGACCGCCACGTAGACAAACGCCGGCAAGAACATGGCGACGGTCGCCACCAGCGCGCCCGCCGGCCCCTTCAGGAGATAGCCCAGAAACGTCGCGGCGGTGGAGATCGGCCCGGGAGTCACCTGTCCGATGGCGATCGCGTCCAGCAACTGCGCGTTGCTCACCCAATGCCAGTGGTCGACCAGGTCGGCGCGCAGGAAGGCGAACAGCACGTATCCGCTGCCGAAGAGCACGCTGCCGACCTTCAGGAAATACAGGAACAGCGACGCCAGCCCCACCGCCGGCGCGGCCGCGCCCGCCACCGGCAGCAGGAGCAGAAGGGCACTGCGCAGCTCTCTCGGGTGAAGCGCCGCTTCCACCGCGCTCGCAATCAACGCCGCAGCTGCCAGCAGCGCGATGGGATGCGGAAGAAAATATCCCGCCACGGTGGCGGCCACGGCGATGGCCACCAGCAGCGCGCTTTTCAGCGCCGCGACCGAATAGCGCCATAGGGCGCGCGCGATGATGGCGATAATCACCGGCTTCACCGCGTAGAGAAATGCGCCCATTTGCGGCAAGGCGCCGAAGCGTACATACGCCCAGGCCAGGATGGTCACAAAAATTGCCGAGGGCAGGATGAAGCACGCGCCCCCCAGCAGCAGTCCCCCCCAGCCTCCGCGCACGTAGCCGAGATAGATGGCCATCTCGGTGGAGGTCGGCCCGGGCAGCAAGTTCACCGCCCCCAGGAAGTCGAGGAAGCGTTGGCGCGAGAGCCAGCCGCGGCGGTTGACACACTCGTCTTCCATCATCGCGAGATGCGCCGGTGGCCCGCCGAACGCGGCGACCCCGATCTTGGCGAAGACCAGCGCCACCTCGCGAAGGCGAGTTTCGAGTTTCGAGTTTCGAGTTTCGAGCACCTTGCCCCGAGCCCTCGCCTGCCGGCGCATCCGGCCGGCGCGGCTGCACGACCAAGATTTCATGATCCTAAGGGATTCTACTGTGGCGCAAGACGGCACCCGAACCTGCGGGGGATTCCGCGCGCGGTGTCACACAGGTGGGTGATATCGCTCACCGGTCACCGACCCATCCCCGCTTCGTGTGCTTAAATCCTTGATTCCTAACCGCTTGAATATGGCCCAAAGATGGCACCGAACGTGCATTTTTGGCCGCAGAGGATGTGAAATGGCTGCAAAGCTCACTCTTGGAAACCGGTTATTCCGAACCCTGGCCTCGGTGAAGACCGGCATCATTCTGCTGATCATCCTGGGCGTGGTGGCCGCCGCCGGCACTGTCATCCTGCAGCGCCCGATGACTGAGGCCGACCAGATGACCCGCGCCTACTCCCCCGATGTGCTGCGCTGGCTCGATAAGACCGGCATGACCGACGTGTATCACACCTGGTGGTTCGCCCTGCTGATGGCGGCATTGGGCGTCAGCATCATCTTCGCCTCCATTGACCGTTTTCCCAAGGCGTGGCGGATGATCCGGCATCCGTATCGCTGGCCGGAGCCGCACTTCCGCGCCGTGCTGCCGACGCAGCGGACCCTGGCCATCGACGACCCGCAGCAGGCCATCTCCGCCGCCGAGCGCGCCTTCCGTAAAATGGGACTGCACCCGGAGCGCGTCGATCACGAGCAAAAAACTTCGCTCTACGCCGACAAGAACCGCTGGTCGGTGATGGCGGTGTACGTCGTCCATGCCAGCCTGCTGCTCATCCTGGTAGGCGGCATCACCGACGCGTTCTTCGGCTACCGCGGCTACCTGATGCTCACCCCGGGGCAGAGCACCTCGAAGATGGAACAGAGCAACGGCGTCACCCGCACCCTGCCGTTCACCCTGCGCTGCGACGGTACCGGGCAGGAAAATTATCCCGACGGCACGCCCAAGAAATGGTGGTCGAAGCTGACCGTGATCGAAGACGGCCGTCCGACCCTGCGCAAGGAAATCGTGGTCAACGATCCGCTGGTCACGCACGGCATCCGCTTCTACCAATCGGGATACGGCCAGACCGGCGACGTGGAATCGGTGCTGCTGAACGCCACGGCCAAGGGCGAAACCAGGCAGATCACGCTGCGTCCTTACCAGTCCGCGCAATTGGACCCCGACACCACCGTTGCGCTCGCCGAGTTCATTCCCGACTTCGTCATGCGCGACAACCAGATTTACACCCGCTCCAAAGACCCGGTGAATCCCGCCATCCGCCTGGAAATTACCAGCCGCGCCCAGCCAGCCAAGAGCGAAGTCTGGTTGTTCCCAGCCCTGCAGCAGCAAAGCGGCAGCTCCGCCTACAAATTCGAATTCGCCGACATGCAGATGGCCAGCTACACCGGCCTGCAGGTTTCGCATGAACCCGGCCAGTGGCTAGTGTGGGCCGGATGCCTGCTGATGGCGCTCGGGCTGGTGATGGCGTTTTACCTGGTCCACCAGCGCTACTGGGCGGTGGTGTTCGAAACCAAGAGCGGTCCGGCGCTATGGATCGGCGCCGCCGCCGATAAGAACCGCGAGCATTACCAGGAGAGCTTCAACCGCCTGGTGGATGAAGTTCGCGCCGAACTGGGCCGCCGCCACGATGAGGAGACCGTGCCCGCGGACAAGCAACTAGTCCGCGCCTGAGGCCCTAACCAGATGAGGGAGGAGTAAGTATGTCGCGTGCAACTGCGAGAGTGGAAGAACAGCCGGCGTCGAACAACGGACTGCTGATTGCCGTCGCGCTGGGAGTTCTGTTCCTGACCTTTATCGCATTCCTGAACGTGGTGAAGCAAGGCAACCTGTTCAACGAGAGCAACCTGCTATACCTGGCGCTGATTTTCTACGGTGGCGCCTCCGCGCTCTACATCGGCTTCGGGGTCACCGGCGTGGACCGCTACGTCAAGTTTGCCTCCGTCTCTACGATGATCGGCTTCGCCGCCAATACCCTGGCCGCCGGCCATCGCTGGTACGTCGCCGGACATCCGCCCTTCGCCAACATCTACGAGATGCTGCTGTGCTTCGTGTGGACGGTGGCCGCGCTTACCCTGTTCTCCGAGCGCAAGTACGGCGTCAAGGTCATCGGTACCGTCACCATGCCGCTGGCGGTCACCGGCGTCATTCTCATGCAGTTGCTGCCCTCCTCGGTGCGCCCGCTGGTGCCCGCGCTGCAATCCACCTGGCTGCACGTGCACGTTACCCTGGCCATGCTGGCTTATGCCGCCTGCGCCCTCAGCTTCGCGCTCGCCATGATGTTCCTCATCCAGGACGAGATGAAGACGGAAACCTTCCTCGCCGTCACCAGTGCCCTGGTCACCGCGATTTATATCGGAATCATGACGCGCTTCGAAAAATGGGGCGGGTTGGCGGTGGTCGCCTGGGACGCGCAAAACAAGGAAGAAATCTCGCTGGCGCGCGGCGTCAAGCTGATGGTCACCATCCCCGACCTGGGGTGGATCTTCCTGCTGGTGCTGCTGGCATCGGCCGTGCCGCTGGCAGTGTGCGCCATCGCCAAGTGGAGGAAGCAGGAAAACTTCCTCAGCATCGCCAACCGCGCGCTGTTCATCAGCCTCGCGCTGCAGGTGATCGCGCTCGGCGCATTCGTCCTGCGCGCAAGCCACGCCGCCTACGCATCCCCCGATGCCGACGGATTGTTCCCCACCGCCCTGGCGGCGAGCCCGTTCATTCTCTCCGGCCTGATTACCGGCATCTTCGCCTCGCTGCTCTACCTGATGCTCTACTGGCGGCGCGAAGACCTGGAGCGCTTGCTGCCCAGCGCCGACGGTCTGGATCGCATTACCTACAAAACCATCGGCATCGCCTTCCCGCTGCTCACCGCGATGATTGCCGCCGGCGCCTACTGGGCGAACCGCACCTGGGGCTCCTACTGGAGTTGGGACCCGAAGGAGACCTGGGCGGCCATCACCTGGCTGGTTTACGCCGGGTACCTGCACATGCGCATCACCCGCGGCTGGCGCGGACGTCGTGCCGCCTACTTCGCGATCCTCGGCTTCGCCGTCGTAATGTTCACCTTCTTCGGCGTGACGTATTTGTTGCCGGGCCTGCACGCTTACGCATGACGCAGTTGGTAGGCCCCGGCGCCCTCGCCGGGGCTGCCGCCTGGTCAAACCCAAGTCTCTACTTCTGCGGGCGCCCACGCCCGCAGAACGGCGTTCGCCGCACTTCAAGACGGTTCACAAATTCCATCGGGTAGCGTATCTTCTTGCCCGCGCAAGTGAGGCGCCTCAAATGAAATGGAAGCGGTTCTTAGTGGTCTTGGTGTGCCTGGGCATAAGCGCATGGGCACAGGCAAATCCGCCAAGCGGTAAAGCAGCTGGTAAGCCGGGTGCCGGTGCGAAGGGAACAGCGTCGAAGATCGAAGCTCTCAGCCGCAAAGCTTGGGAAGCTTTCAAGGCGAAGGACAAAGACGCCTACAGTAAGCTGTTGACCGACGATTTCACCGGTCTCGAAATCGACGGCAAGGGACCTCGCAATAAGACGGCTGGCGTCGCCGAAGCGGAGTCGTATCAAATCAACAATTACGAGATCAGCGGCTTCAAGACAACTTCGCTGGGTCCGAACGCTGCCCTGGCCACCTACACCGTGAATGCCAATGCAGTTATCGACGGCAAGCCGGTTCAGGAAAAGTTTGACGTTGGTGAGGTATGGGTCAAGCGCGACGGCGATTGGAAACAGCTGTACTACCAGGAATCCAAGCGAGAGTAGTCTGCACCGGGCGGGTGCGCCCGCGCGCACCGCCGTATTCTACTTGCCCGCCGGCCATCGACCATTGGCCATCGACTCTTCTACAATGTCCCCAACGTCTTCGCCTGGGGAAGCTTCTTGACGCGTATCCGCCTGAACTGGCAGCTCAGGGCACTTTTGCCGGTGCTCGCCGTGTTGTTGAACGGCCTGCTGCTGTTCATTCTGGCCACGGTTTCGCTGGAATCGGGCGAGCGCCGCACCGTGCTGCTAGTGGCCACGGTCGGCGCCATTGCCATCTGCGCCGTGCTGGTGCTTTCGCTCAGCCTGGTCTTCAGCGGACCCATGCGGGAGTTGCAGGACAAAATCCAGCGCGTGCGCGACGGCGACCTCGACGTCACCGTTGGCTTTGCCGGACGCACCGACGACATCGGCAAGCTGGGCCGCAACTTTAACCAGATGGTGACGCAGCTGCGCGAGTCGCGCGCCGAAATCGAGCGCCTGCACAACACCCAGATGACCCGCGCCGAGCACCTTGCCACCCTGGGCGAGCTGGCCGCCGGACTCGCCCACGAAATCCGCAACCCCCTGGCCGGCATTGCCGGCGTCATGGACATTATCGGGCGCGACTTGCCGGAGAAAAGCCCGGCCCGCGATGTGCTCAAGGACGTGCGCCAGGAAGTGATGCGCGTCAACCGCATCGTCAGCGACCTGCTGGAGACGGCGCGCCCCAAGCCCCCGGAGTTTCGCGCTTCCGACCTCAACGCCACCGCCGAGCATGCCGTCATCTTCGCCCGCCAGCAGGCGCTGTCGAAACCGGTCCGCGTGGAACTGCACAAGGCGGAAGCCATGCCGCCGGTGGAGCACGACAGTGCCCAGATCAACCAGGTGCTGCTCAACCTGATGCTCAACGCCATCCAGTCCATGGATAACGTAAACGCGGATGCAACGCGCCGCCGCCGCACCCGGCGTGGTCGACGTGGTGGTCGAGGCGCGCGACGGCCTGGCCGTGGTCAGCGTGCGCGATACCGGCAAAGGCATCAAGCCCGAACACCTGGGCAATATCTTTCGCCCCTTCTACACCACCAAGGGCCACGGAACCGGCCTCGGCCTCTCGCTGGCCAAGAGAATCGTGGAAGACCACGGCGGCAAGATCCAGGTGACCAGCGAAGTCGGCAAGGGCAGCACCTTCGAAGTCCTGCTGCCCGTGAAGCGGGGTTGAGCCTCCACCCCCGAGAGTTGTTGACCCATGGGAGGGTATGCGGCCTTGCGGCTTGGCGCCTTGAGCCGGCTCGCTGTGACAACCGTCACACCCCCTTGTGCGCGAGCCGTAGTACAGTAATTATTGATGGCCAAAGACAAGATCCTCATTGTCGATGACGAGAAGCTCGTCCGCTGGTCGCTGCGCCAGAAGTGCGAGGAATGGGGATACCAGACGGTCGAGGCGGAAAATGGCCAGGCCGCTCTCAAGGTTGCGCACAACGAGTCTCCCGACCTGGTGCTGCTCGACGTGCGTTTGCCTGATCTCGGCGGCCTCCAGGTTCTGCAACAGCTCAAGCAGAACGGCGACGCCCGGGCGGTGATCATGATTACCGCCGACCCCCAACTGGACGACGTGAAAGCGGCGCTCAAGCTGGGCGCCTACGACTTTATCGGCAAGCCGGTGGATTTCGACGAGCTCGCGGTCACCACCAAGAACGCGCTGGAAACCACCAAGCTGAAGACCGAGGTGGAAGAGCTGCGCGGCCAGGTGCGCCGCAAGACCGGCTATCACGAGGTCATCGGCGTCTCCAAGAAAATGACCGAGCTGATGAGTTTCGTGCGCAAGGTCGCGGCCAGCGAAGCTACCACCATCCTCATCCAGGGCGAGAGCGGGACCGGCAAGGACCTGGTTGCCAAAGCCATTCACTACGAGAGCGTGCGGCACGAGAAGCCGTTTGTGCCCATTAACTGTTCCGCCATCCCGGAAACACTGATGGAGGCCGAGCTGTTCGGCCACGAGCGCGGCGCCTTCACCGACGCCAAGACGATGAAGAAGGGCCTGTTCGAAGTGGCCGACGGCGGCACCTTGTTCCTGGATGAGATCGGCGAGCTCTCGCCGCTGTTGCAGGCCAAGCTGCTGCGCGTGCTGGAAGACCAGGTGATCCGGCGCATCGGCGGCGTCCGCGACATGCAGGTGGACGTGCGGGTTATCGCCGCCAGCAATCGCGATTTGGAAAAAGCGGTGCGCGAGGGCCAGTTCCGCCAGGACCTGTATTACCGGCTGGCGATTATTTCCATCTTCCTGCCGCCGCTGCGCGAGCGCAAGGACGACATCCTGCCCATGGTGGAGTTCTTCATTGAGCGCTACAACCGCAGGTTCAAGAAATCCATCCGCGGCGTCAGCGAGGATTCTCGCAAGCTGCTGCTCGGCCACGACTGGCCAGGCAACGTGCGCGAGCTGAAGAACGCCATCGAGCGCGCCATGATCCTGGAAGAGGCAGATTCCCTCCGCCCCTCCTATCTGCCGTTTTCGGTTGGGCACGCGCAAAGCGGCATGACCGCCTTCGAGGCAGTGGCGGGCGATAGCGGGCCGCAACTGGCCAACGGGCGCAGCCTGCCGCGCCTCTCCATTCCCGAGGGCGGCACCTCGCTGGAGGAAGTGGAACGCACGCTGGTGGAAATGGCGATGCGCCAAGCCAACAACAACCAGACCCACGCCGCCCGCCTGCTCGATATCAGCCGCGACGCGCTGCGCTACAAGCTGAAAAAGTTCGGCCTCATGCGCGCCGAGGAGGAAGATACCGCCGAGGAGGCGTCGTGATTCCCGCTATCAACCGAGCTGGTGCGTAAGGCGATACCCCCATTGCGGCGCCGCCGGACCTGCATTACAAAGAGGCAGCGCGTACGCGCTCAAGGACAAGGCATGAGGAAGCTGTTGACCCTGCTGTTCGCTACCGTGGTTGCGTTGACCCTGCTGGCGCCGGTTGCCCAGGCGAAGACGCATCACAAGAAACATCACCGCAAACATCATCATCACCACCGCGCGAGTCACCCGAGCACTCCTCCGCCGACGCCCCACTAAACATCGGGCGGAAATCGATATGGCACGGCGAAAGCCGTGCCCCTTTTTTTGCTTCCTATTCGTAATCGATGCGCTGCTCGGCGTGGCGGCGCAGGTACCAGCAGGGCGGAAAGCCGGAGTGCGGGAACAGCGCGTGGACGCAGGTCTGCGCCTCGGGCTCGGCAAACATGAAGTTGGTCTTCTGCTTGCTCTTGTGCAGCGCGTAGTAGCGATTGACGGTCACCGACCCGTAGGGATCGCGGCGAAGTCGCAAAACCAGCGCATCACCGGCGTAGAGCAGGGCGGCCACGATGGCCGCGCAGAACGCCACGCGCCACGGACGTCGGAATCGCGCTTCAGCCATCCGTGTTCATCCTCGAGGTGGGAACCAGGAGTTCGAGGTGGATGGCCTGGCGGCCGGGCGTGTTGGCGACGGTAATCCGCAAGTCGGAGAGCCGCTTGACGAGCACGTCGGCCTCGGCCAGCTCCTCCATGCGATAGGTAGTCGGGACGGCGATGACACGCATGCCGGCAGCCTTGCCGGCGCGGACACCCGGTGGCGCGTCCTCCACGACCATGCATTCGCGCGGCTGAAAGCGCAGGGCGGCTGCGCCCTTCAGGTACGGTTCGGGATCGGGCTTGCCGCGAGTGATGTCGTTGGAGGTGATCATTGTGGGCGGGACGGGCAAGCCGGCGGCGCCCAGCCGGGTGGTCGCCAGTTGGCGCGAGCAGGAGGTCACCACCGCCCAGCGGTCCGGGGGGATACGCGCCAGCAGGTCGGCGGCGCCGCCGATCGCCCGAATGCCTCGGCGGTCGGAGATTTCAGCTTGCTCCATGAGTTTGTCCTCGGCCTCGGCATCGAGGTGCGGCGCCAGCTCACGGATGGTCTCGATGCTAGGCCGGCCGTGGGCGACGCGGACCACGTGGGCGGGATCGAGATGGTGGCGGCGCGCCCACAATGTCCACTGTCGCTCCACGGGCTCCAGGGAATCGACGAGCACGCCATCGAGATCGAAGAGAAGAGCGGAGCAAGAGAGAGTTTTCACGGGTTCAGTTTTGAGTTTCAGTCAAGGGTTCAGGAAAAGCATTGCCGATTGTCGATTGATGATTGTCGATTTGCCGGGGGCGCATTGTTCCGCTCATTCATCCGGATTGTATAGATTGTCTCATCCGCAGTTGTGGCGGAAGACAAAGCACGGGGGCCTTCGACTCGGGGGTGCGCCCTCGCTCAGGATGACAGGGGCTTGGTACGCGGATGTTAGCCGCGGGCGGAGGCGCCCGCGGCGATCGTGATTTGGATTGAGGACAGTTTGGCCCCGGCGAGGGCGCCGGGGCCCACAGCTACCCCTTAAACCAGTCGGCGGAGGGGGAGATCGATTTGGGTCTTGGCCTGCCGTGACACACTCCCGAACGAGGTATGATGAAGCCGGCCACGAAAAGGGGCCGCCATCATGTCTGAATGGATGTGGTTCGTCTTCGCGCTGGTGGCTTGGGTGGTGCTGACCCAGTGGGTATTGCCCAAGCTGGGAGTTCCCACTTGACGCAGCAGCACGTGCTCCGTCGAGGATCGACGGAAGGAAAGAATGAAGATTGAAGAATGAAGAATGCAAGCAAGAGTAGTGCTTGCTGTCTTGAACAAGCTGCACCCTCATTCAACGCACACGCGAGGGCGCGTGTGCCACACGATCGCGTATGCCACACAATCACTCTTTCACCCCGATCAAAGCTGAGAGCTGAGAGCTGAGAGCTAGAAGTTCAGCGCTCGGCGGCGAGGACTTCGGTAATGACCGAGCGAGGCATGCGAGAAGCCGGGGGTTGACCGAGGGCGAAGACGCGGGCGGCATTGTGGTGCAGGAACGAAGCCTTGGTTTCGGACAGCAGGGGAAATGAATTGACAGTGTGCAGGGCGTCGCGCCAATCCAGGCCGTTGCTGCCCCACATACATCGCGGCTGAAAAACTTCCGACAGAAAACTTGAGCAGGAGTCGTCCTGGGCGACGGCGAGCGTGGTCCATTGGTGGATCAGATGAATCAGGGCCGCGGGGTCGAGGGCGAAGCAGACGTTCTCGCAGGCCTGGGCGATGGCGCTGAGGTCGGCGATGTCCGGAGAAGGCTGCGCCAGCACCAGCGAAAGCTCGGGAAAGTCGTTGGTAATGCGGTCCAGTTCGGCGAGGCGAACGGGAGCGGACTGCAGCAGGAGGGGAACGCCGAGTTCGGCGGCCTTGGCGAACAGCGGGTACATGCGCGCGTCGCCCAGCGGCAGGTTAAAGCTGGCGGTGTGCATGTAGAGGCCGCGGAAGGCATGGGTGGTCACGGCGAGCTCGATCTCGCGCAGGCTCTCGCCGATGTCGAAAGGGTTGTAGCCGGCCAGGCCGATATAGCGCCGCGAGGCATCGGTGTAGCGCAGTACATGATCGAGACGCGTATCGACGCACATCCACTGGCGATCGCACGACCATTTCTTGCACTGGGAAACCAGCACGAGTTCGATGCCGGCGTTATCCAGTTCGGACTCCGCGGGGGGATGCGCGCGGCAGGCGCCGGTGCGCGAGATGGGATGAAACAGGACGTCGATGGCCTGCGTTGCGGGTTGCGAGTTGTGAATTTCGAGTCCCGGAATGTGGTTGATGGGCACGGCCGCGCCCTCCACTTACAGCTTGAGCCTAGACCCGCGGCTGCCGAGGCGAAGTGAGATGTATCACCCCTAGTTGTGACCATTATCACTGCCCCAGCCTAGGGGGTGAACGACCATGAGACCAGGCGCTGAGGCTTGGCTTCAGGCCAGGGGTGAAGGGGACGCTTGCACCCCCGTCAAGCGCACAAAAGGCGCTTGCTGGGGGCCCCCGCGAGAAAGCAGCGGGAATTGGTAAGGCGCCCAGACGGGATGGTCCGTCACCTCCACTTCCACCGAGGTGACGATGTTGTTGCGGCGGAACCAACCGGTTACCAAAATGGCACAACGCCGGCTCGCCACCCTTCCCAGGCATTCATAAACGATTTCATACCGCCGAATGCGCCCCCGTGTGCGCGCGCGACAAGAGAGGAAGCAATGGCAACTGCAATCGAAATGCAAAAGTCAGACGAGGCGACCGACAAGCAACCCGCCCGCTATCCGGGCATCGTGACCACCACCGACGGATCGGGCGCGGTGGTGTGGGTGGAGAGCCACATCTCGCAGGGCGCCTGCGCCTACCCGATTACGCCATCGACGCCGATGGGCGACGGATTCGCGGTGGAATTCGCCAACGGGACGAAGAACCTGTGGGGCGAGCCGGTGGTGTTCCTGGAGCCGGAGTCGGAGCATAGCTCGGCCTCGGCGTGCGAAGGCTTCGCGCTGGCCGGCGGGCGCGTGACCAACTTCACCTCCGGGCAGGGACTGATCCTGATGAAGGAAGTGCTGTACGTGATCAGCGGCAAGCGCCTGCCGGTGGTGTTCCACATCGGAGCGCGGGCGCTGACCTCGCATTCGCTAAACGTGCACGCCGGGCACGACGACGTGATGGGCGTGGCCGACGTCGGCTGGGGCATCCTGTTCGGGCGCAACGCGCAGGAGGCCGCCGATCTGGCGGTGATCGCGCGCCGCGCCGCCGAGGACAGCGAAACCCCGTTCATGAATTGCCAGGACGGTTTCCTCACCACGCACACCCTGGAGACCATGCGGCTGCCGGAAGAAGAGATGATGAAAGACTTCATCGGCGACCCGAAGTTGCGGCTGCGCAAGCTGTTTGACCCGGCCCGGCCGGTGCTGACCGGCTGCGTGCAGAACCAGGACAGCTACATGAAGGGCAAAGTGGCGCAGCGCTATTTTTACGACCGCGTGTCGCCGGCGCTGTCCAATGCCTTCGAGGAATACGGCAAGCTGACCGGGCGCCATTACGATTTCCTGAAGCCCTACCGGATGGAAGGCGCGGAGTACGCCATCATCGGCATGGGTTCAATGATGGACACGGTGGAAGCGACGGTGGACTACCTGCGCAGCCAGGGCGAGAACGTCGGGGCGATCACGGTGGTCAGCTTCCGTCCCTTCCCCTCGTGGGAGCTGGCGCTGGCGCTACAGCACGTGAAGGCGGCGACGGTGATCGAGCGCTGCGACGTGCCGCTGATGGAATCGAACCCGCTGGCCGTCGAGGTGAAGGCGGCGCTGGCGGACGCTCACATGGGCACCAGCGGCGACCGCATCCGGCACATCCCGGAAATTTATTCCGGCGTGGCCGGGCTGGGCGGGCGCGACCTTCGTCCGGGACACATCGTGGCGGCGGCGCACAACATGCAGAACGGAGCGGGCAAGCGTTCCTTCGTGCTGGGGGTGAAGCACCCCGACGCGCTGGAGGTGACGGTCGATCCCGACGTGCGGCCCCAGGGAGCGTTCTCGCTGCGTGGGCACTCGGTGGGCGGCTTCGGATCGGTGACCACCAACAAGGTGATTGCCGCGGTGGCCAGCGACCTGTTCAACCTGTTCGCGCAGGCCTTCCCCAAGTACGGCTCGGAGAAAAAAGGCCTGCCGACCAACTATTACCTGACGCTGGCGCCGGCGGTGATCCGGATGCACGCCGAGCTGAACCTGGTGGACTTTGTCGCCATTCAGGACCAGAACGCGTTCCTGAGCGGCGACCCGCTGGCGGGCCTGGTTTCCGGAGGCACGATTTACCTGCAGTCCACCCAGCCCAAGGAGCAGGTGTGGGAGAACCTGCCGCTGAAGGCGCGGACCACCATCCGCGAGCGCAATCTGAAGCTGTACGCGCTGGACGCGCAGCAGATCGCGCGCGACTGCGCCACCCGCACCGACCTGCAAATCCGCATGCAGGGCATCGTGCTGCTGGGGGCCTTCCTGAAGCTGACCCCGTTCGCCGCAAAAGCGGGACTGGACGCGGAACAGCTGTTCGGCTCCCTGCGCCAGACGCTGAGCAAGTATTTCGGCAAGAAGGGCGGCTCGGTGGTGGAGGACAACATCCAGGCAGCGCGCCGCGGCTATGACGAAGTCACGCTGATCACGCCGCCGGCGGCGGACGTGGAAAAGCCAGCCGAGAAGTCGTACAAGTTCCAGCTCCCGGTGGTGCCCACGGCGCAGCCGGAGGTGGTGGAGCCCGACTTCTGCGATCACGTCATCACCAGCTATGCGCGCGGCAAGGACAACGACCTGCTGGCCGACGAATACATCGGCCGCAGCTTCTTGCCGGCAGCCAGCGCCATGCGGAGAAGCTTCCGCACCCTGGCGCCGGATATTCCCGAGCTGATCGCCGCCAATTGCGTCGGCTGCATGGAGTGCGTGAACGCTTGTCCCGACACCGCGATTCTGGGCAAGGTGGTGGAGGAGGACACGCTGCAGGCACAGCTGGCCAAGGTGGAACTGACCGCCCTGCGCGGCGAGCTGCAGTCGCAATTCGTCAAGACACAGAAGTACTGGACGATCCCGGAGAAGAAGGGCGAAAAGGGCGGGATGTTCAGCATCTTCGTCGATCCCGACAAGTGCAAGGGTTGCGGCGAGTGCGTGGTGGCCTGCGGCAGTCACCAGGCGCTGGCGATGCAGCCGAAGAACGGCAACATGAAGCGCATGGACCTGATGATGGACCTTTATCATCACCTGCCGGAGACGCCGAAGCGGCTGCTGAACGAGAAGGCGCTGGGCGACATGATGCTGGCGGCCAGCTCGCAGCTGTTCGTGGGCGGCGCGGGGTCGTGCATGGGTTGCGGCGAAGCCACCGCCATCCGGTTGATGCTGGCGGCGACCGGGTTCGTCTACGGGCCGGAGAAGATCGGCATCGTGGGCGCGACCGGGTGCAACAGCGTCTACGGCTCCACCTATCCGTTCAATCCCTACACCGTGCCGTGGACGAATTCGCTGTTCGAAAACGCGCCGGCGGACGCGATGGGGATCCGGCTGCGCTGGCACCAGGAAGGGCACGACGACTACAAGTTGTGGTGCCTGGGCGGCGACGGCGCGATGTATGACATCGGCTTCCAGTCACTGAGCCGCATGCTGGCTTCGGGCATGGACATCAAGGTGCTCGTGCTCGACACCCAGGTCTACTCCAACACCGGCGGGCAGGCCTCCACGGCGACCTTCACCGCGCAGGACGCCAAGATGTCGCAAGTCGGCCGCGCCAACCCGGGGAAAACGGAACATCGCAAGGAGATGGGGCCGATCATGATGATGCACCCCAATTCCTTTGTGGCGCAAACCGTCGCCGGCAACCCGGTGCATTTCTACAAGACGATCATGGCGGCCAACGAGTATCCGGGGCCGGCGGTGGTGATTGCCTATACCACTTGCCAGCCGGAGCACGGCGTGGCCGACGACCGGTCGATGCTGCAGGAGAAGCTGGCCGTCGAGTCCCGGGCGTTCCCGCTCATGGTCTACGATCCGCGCAAAGGCGAGAAGATCCGCGAGCGGCTCAGCCTGGCCGGCAATCCCGCGATGAAGGAAGACTGGTACGTGGATCCCCACACCAACCAGGCGGTGGACTTCATCAGCTTCGCCAAAACGGAAGGCCGCTTCTCGCGGCATTTCGACAAGGACGGCAATCCCGATGAGAGCATCAAGGCGGCGCAGCAGGACCGCCTGGAGAACTGGCGGAGATTGCAAGAGCTGGCGGGGTTGAAATAGCAATTAGCGATTAGCAATTAGCGAATCGAAATGCCGCTCGGAAACGGGCGGCATTTTTGTTGTCTGCGAAGAGGCAGCCGCCCTCGGTTGCCTTGGCGCGCGAGTGCATTTCCAAAACCAACTTGGCCTCAGTCGAAGTTGTGGGAAGCCGCTCCCTGCGCGGTGGCGGATCGTACCGTTTTGAAACCGTCGCCGAATGCGGGATTCGGGCAACGCGAATACCAACGCCTTTTGTGCCGCACAAGCCGGACGGTGCTACGGTCAGCTCGTGAAGCCTTCCCATCAGCTGAGAATGCCATGACCGAGCCCCGGGAAATACCGCCCACCTTGGAAAGCAACCACCGTAATCCTTTGCTGGTTGCCTGCGCTGGACTCTGCGCCGCCGCCAGCATCACGGCCCTGGCGGGCTGGTACGGCGAAATCGCGGTGCTTACGCAGTACCGGCCCGACATGATTCCCATGCAGTACAACACGGCCCTGTCGTTCCTGCTGGGAGCCGTGGCCGTGCTGGCCTGGAAGCGGGGGGCAACGCGGCTGGCGCTGGCCGGCAGCGGCGCGGTGTTTGTCCTGGCCGTGCTGTCCCTGCTGGAGTACCTGGCGGGCGTGGACCTGCATATCGACCGGCTGTGGTTTACCCCCACCATGCTGGTGGGACCCATGGCGACGCGCATGGCGCCCAACACGGCGGTGGGACTGAGCATCCTGGGTGGGGCGCTGTTGCTGGCCGTGACCCGAACCAGCGCCAGGAAGACCGCGCTGGCGGTATTGCTGGCGTCGTTGAGCGGCGCGCTCGGCCTGGCGGCGATGACCGGTTTCTTCGCGGAGATGTCGCAGGCCTACCAGTGGCATCAGCTGGAACCGATGTCGGTTCCGGCGGCGCTGAACTTCATCCTGCTCAGCCTCGGGACCCTGGCGATGGCATGGGAGCAGGGCCGCCGCAAAGAGGAGGGAGCGCCCTCCTGGCTGCCCGTCCCGGTCGGAGTGGTGCTGGCGGCGGTGGCCTTGCTGATGTGGAACGCGGTGGCGGCGCAGCGCGTCCAGCACGTGCTGGCTTGGACCGAAAACGAGGCCAACCTCCTACGCGATGACGCTCGCAGCGACATGGAAGTGCGTTTCAGCGCATTGCGCCGAATGGCGGGGCGAGCTTCGCTGGCGCACGAGGCGGCAAACCGGCAGTGGCGACAAGAAGCGGCCCTTTACCTGCGGGACTCACAAGGTTTTGAGGCCCTGGAGTGGATTGGTCCGGAGCTGAAATCGCTGGCGTCGGTCACGGCGGGCAATGCCGAGTGGCATGGCGCCGACGCTCACCCTGAGTTCCGGCGGGCCTATGAACAGGCGCGAAGCTCGGGAACGCCGGTGCTGTCGCGCGGGTTCGCAATCGACCAGGGCGGAAACCACGTACTGGTGATCATGGTGCCTCTTAGCGGTGAGCGCGGGCTCCGGGGAGCCATTGCGGCCGTCTTTGACGAGCAGAAGTTGATGGCATCCCTGTTCGGTGAGACGGCGAAGGACTATCCGGTCCGGGTCCGGGATGAGGCGGGTGAGCTCTATGCCCGGGGCGACGGGAGCGGCAAGGACCCGGTGCAACGCACCATGGTCCTGGCGGGCGCCCGATGGGAAGTGGAGGTTTGGCCGGGAGCGAGCGTTCTGTCGCGGCCGGGACGATGGGCGCCGGAGGTCATCCTGGTGCTGGGGCTGCTGATGTCGCTGATGGTGAGCGCATCGGTGCACCTGGCGCAAACCGCACGGCAACGAGCGCAGGCCATTGCGGAAGGCAGCCGGAAGCTGCACGCCGAGGTTGCCTCGCGGCTAGCGTTGAACGAGGCGCTGCAACGGGAGCGGCAGCGGCTGCACGATGTGATGGACATGCTTCCCGCCTACGTGGTGCTGCTGTCGCAGGATTACCAAGTGCCCTTCGCCAACCGCTTCTTCGAGGAGCGCTTCGGCAAATCCGAGGGCCGGCGCTGCTACGAGTACCTGTTCAATCTCGATGCGCCGTGCGAGAACTGCGAGACCTTCAAAGTCCTGAAGTCGAACGCGCCCCACCAGTGGGAGTGGACAGGCCCGGATGGGTGCGACTACGACATCCACGACTTTCCCTTCACCGACTCCGACGGCTCACCCGTGATCATGGAGATGGGCATTGACATCACCGAGCGCAAGCAGGCGGAGGAGAAACTCCGCTATCTGAATCACTCCTTGCGCGCGCTCAGTGACTGCAACCAGTTGTTGCTGCACGCACCCGACGAGCAGACGCTGCTCCAGGGCGTGTGCCGCATCCTGGTGGAGCACTGCGGGCACGCGCTGGCCTGGGTGGGGTATCCGCAGCAGGGTGAGGCGAAATCCGTGCGGGTGGTGGCGGCGGAAGGCGTTGCCAAGGGCTATTTCACCCCCGGGCTGGTGACCTGGGCGGACGAGGAGCGCGGCCGGGGACCGACCGGAACAGCGATCCGCACGGGGAAGGCCGTGACCCTGGAGGACGCCAGCACCGATCCGCGCTTCGGCCCTTGGCGCGAGGGCGCGATTAGCCAAGGCTTCCATTCCTCCGTGTGCCTGCCGGTGCCGATCGGCGAGAGCCTGCCGGCGGGGCTGACGATCTATTCCACGCAGCGGGGGGCCTTTCACGGCGAGGAACTCCAGTTGCTGCAGGAATTGGCCCAGGATCTTGGTTACGGCATCCGCATGTTGCGGACCCGGGCTGAGCGCGACCGCGCGCTGGAGCAAGCGCGGCACCTGGCTGCCATCGTGGAATCCTCCGAAGACGCCATCTACAGCAAGGACCTGGAAGGCACGATTCTGACCTGGAACCACGGCGCGGCAAAAGTGTACGGCTACACGGCGGAGGAAATCGTCGGCCAACCTGTTTCGCGATTGGCGGCACAGGAGCGCCCCGAGGAAATCCGCGAACTCCTGCAACGGATCAAGACCGGCCAGACGGTGGAGCACTATGAAACGGTCCGGATGCGCAAAGACGGAACCCGGTGCGATGTGTCCATCACCCTCTCGCCCATCCCTGACTCCCAGGGGCAGATCACGGGCGCTTCCAGCATCGCCCGCGATATCACCGCGCGCAAGCAGGCGGAGCGGCGCCTCGCCGAGCAGCAGTTCTACACCCGCTCGCTGATCGAGGCCAGCCTCGACCCGCTGGTGACGATCAGCCGCGAGGGAAAGATCACGGATGTAAACCGGGCCACGGAGACGGTGACCGGGCTAACGCGCGAGCAACTGATCGGCACCGATTTCTGCGATTACTTCACCGAACCAGACCAGGCGCGCGCCGGTTACCAGCAGGTCTTCTCCGATGGCTTCGTGCAGGATTACCCCCTGGCCATTCGCCACACCTCCGGCCGGCTCACGGATGTGCTCTACAACGCGACCGTGTTTCGCAATCAGAAGGACGAGGTGAAAGGGGTGTTTGCGGCGGCTCGCGACATCACCGCGCTCAGGAAATCCGAGGCGGAGGTGCGAACCAGCGAGGAGCGCTACCGGTCGCTGGTGACGGCCACCGCGCAGGTGGTGTGGTCCACCAATCCCCAGGGCGAAGTGGACGATATGCCGATGTGGCGGGCGCTGACCGGCCAGAGCCTGGAGGAGGTGCGCGGCTGGGGGTGGCTGCAAGCCGTGCATCCCGAGGACCGCGAGCGCACGCACTCGGTGTGGTCGCGGGCCGTGGAGACGCGGAACTTGTACAACGTCGAGTACCGCGTTCGTCGTCACGATGGGGAATACCGCGACATGTGGGTACGCGGCGTGCCTGTGATGGAAGCGGACCGGCAAGCGATTCGCGAGTGGGTGGGCACCTGCACGGATATCACGGAACGCAAGCAGTCGGAGCAAGAGCTGCAGCGCTATTCGCAAGAGCTGGAGCGCAGCAACGCCGAGCTGCAGGATTTCGCCTCCATCGCCTCGCATGATCTGCAGGAGCCGCTGCGCAAGGTGCTGGCCTTCGGCGAGCACCTGAAGGATCACCTGGGACCCAACCTGGACGAGTTGGGGAGCGACTTCCTGGGGCGCATGCAGAACGCGGCGCAGCGCATGTCGAACCTGATCGAGGCGCTGCTGATGTACTCGCGGGTGAGCACCAAGGCGCAACCCTTCCAGCCGGTGGACCTGCAGCCGGTGATTTACGGGGTGGCGGCCGACATGGAGCCGCGCATCGCGCGGTCGCACGCGCGCCTCGAGTTCGAGCCTATGCCCAGGGTGATGGCGGACCCGACGCAGGTACGGCAACTGCTGCAGAACCTGGTGGCCAACGCGCTGAAGTTCCAGCCGCCGGGCACCAGGCCGCACGTGGTGATCGAAGCGCGTGCCGCGGGCGAAGGCTGGTGCGAGATCACCGTGACCGACAACGGGATCGGCTTCGAGGAGAAATACCTGGACCGCATCTTCCGCCCCTTCCAGCGGCTGCACGGTCGCAACGAGTACGAAGGCAGCGGCATGGGGCTGGCCATCTGCCGCAAGGTTGTCGCCCGCCACGGCGGCACGATTACCGCCCACAGCCGCCCGGGGGAGGGCAGTCAATTCGTGGTGACACTGCCCTCCGTGCCCGCGGAATCGCAGCAAAGGAGAGAGACATGGAAAACAGAAACGATAGCGAGCTAGTCCGCATCCTGCTCGCGGAAGATGATGACGACGATTTTTTCCTGACCTCGCGCGCGCTGAAGGAAAATCGCCTGCGCAACGAAGTCGTGCGGGTCAAGGACGGGGAAGACCTGATGGAGTACCTGCGTCATCAAGGCGAGTTTTCGAATGCCAAGCAGTCGCCCGAGCCGTCCCTGATCCTGCTCGACCTGAACATGCCGCGCAAGGACGGTCGGGAGGCGCTGAAGGAGATCAAGTCGGACCCGAAATTACGCCACATCCCAGTGGTGGTGCTGACCACCTCGCGAGCCGAGGAGGACGTGGTGCGGTCCTACCAGCTAGGAGTCAATTCCTTCATCACCAAGCCGGTCACCTTCCAGGGCCTGGTGGAAGCCATGAAAGCGCTGGGGCGGTACTGGTTCGAGGTGGTGGAGTTGCCCACGTAGGGGTGTAGCGGCAGCCGCCCCGGCTGCCCAAGGAGGCCCAAGGTGAGCTCGCAGGGGCTGCAAGTCCTGGTCGTCGAAGACGATGAAGACGATTTTCTGCACGTCCGCCAACTCCTGAAGAAGAGCGTCGCCAGTGCCCGGGTGGAGCGGGCGGCGAATGCGGCGGTGGCCTTGGAGATGGCCGACGAACACCGCCATGACCTGTGTTTGCTCGATTATCGCCTGGGGGACAAGGACGGACTGGAAGTCCTGCGCGAGCTGAAGGAACGCGACGTCGAGGCCCCGATCATTTTTCTGACCGGGCAAGGCGATGAAGAGGTGGCAGTGCAGGCGATGAAGGCCGGGGCCACCGACTACCTGCTGAAATCGAAGCTCAACCCGCAATCGCTGGATGCGGCGGTGCGCTATGCCCTGACGCTGCGCGCCAAGGAGGAGGCGGTGTTGTCGGCGCGGCGCGCCCTGCGTGCCAGCGAGCAGCGCTTTCGCGCCTTGGTGGAGAACAGCTCCGATGCCATCGTGCTGCTGGACGCGCAGGCCACCATCATCTACGCCAGCCAGTCGCTAAGAACGCAGCTCGGCTACACTCCGCTGGATCTGGCCGAGAGCAGCGTATTCCAGCACCTCCATCCGGAGGACGAGCCCGCCGTGCGCGCCACCTTTGCCTCCATCCTGCAGACCCCAGGGGTTCCGTTCCGCATGGAATATCGCTGCCGGCATCGCGATGGCGACTGGCGGTTGCTGGAAGCCATGGGCACCAACCGGCTGCTGGAGTCAGCCGTGGGGGCGGTGGTAATCAACCAGCGCGACGTCACCGCGCGCAAGCTGGCGGAGGAAGAGATCTACCGCCTGAACCGCGAACTCAAGGCCCTGAGCAAGTGCAACCAGGCGCTGCTGCACGCCAGCGAAGAAGGCGAACTGCTGCGGCGGGTCTGCCAGATCGTGGTGCAGGTCGGCGGATACCGCATGGCCTGGGTGGCGGCGTCCCAGAACGAGGGCCAGATCCTGTCGCTGGCTTCCGCCGGCGAGGTGCAGGAGTACCAGCGCAGCCTGCCTGAATGCGCCATCCAGGATCCGGAGAGCGACCTGCCGGTGGCAGCCGCCTTGCGAACTGGGACAGTGGCGCACTGCCCCGACCTGGCTGCAACCTCTGCCTGTCATCAGCGGGGGGAGTGCGGCAAGTGCGGCAACGGCTCCATGATCGCGCTGCCCTTGCAGGTGGATTCGAAGGTAGTGGGCGCGCTGGCCATCTACGCTACCGAAACCGCGGCCTTCGATGCGGGGGCCACCGAACTGCTGCGCGAGCTGGCCGCCAATGTTTCCTACGGCGTGAGCGCTTTGCGCGCGCGGGCAGAGCGCCGGGCCGCGGCCGACAAGCTGCGGAAGCTGTCAAGCGCGGTGGAGCAGTCCGCCGACCTGGTGGTGATGACCGACGCAAACGGGGTGATCGAGTACGTGAACCCGACGTTTGAAATCCTGACCGGCTACTCGCGCGGGGAGGCGGTGGGCAAGACGCCGCGAATCCTGAAATCGGGGCGGCAGGACCAGGCCTACTACCAGTGCATGTGGGCGAAGCTGCTCTCCGGGCAGGTCTTCCGGGACGTGCTGGTGAACCGCAAAAAAAACGGCGAACTGTGGTGGACGGAGAAGACGATCACGCCCGTGCTGGACGATCGCGGGCAGGTGCGGCATTTCATCTCCAACGACCGCGACATCACCCAGCGGCGCGCGCTGGAGCAGCAGCTGCTGCACTCCCAGAAACTGGACGCGGTGGGCCAGCTGGCGGGAGGCGTGGCGCACGACTTCAACAACTTATTGATGGTGATCAGCAGCTATGCCGAGCTGCTTTCCGATTCCGTCGGCGGCAATGCCAAGGCGCTCCGCCAGGCGCAGGAGATCCTGAAGGCGGCGCGGCGGGCGGCGGGCCTGACGCAACAGCTGCTCGCCTTCAGCCGCAAGCAGGTGCTGTCGCCGCGCATCCTGGACCTGAACACCGTGCTGGCTGACATGGGACGCATGCTGCCCCGGCTGATCGGGGAGGACATCCAGGTGGTGGTCCGTCCGGGTTCGCCCTTATGGAAGGTAAAGGCCGATCCGGTGCAGATCGAGCAGGTGATCATGAACCTGGCGGTAAACGCGCGCGACGCCATGCCGCGCGGCGGGCAGCTGGTGCTGGAGACCTCCAACGAGGGCCTGGACGAGGAGTACGCGCGGCGTCACCTGGGCGTGCAAGCCGGCGACTACGTGATGCTGACCATCAGCGACACCGGCTGCGGCATTCCCGCCGACATCCTGCCCCACATCTTCGAGCCGTTTTTCACCACCAAGGAGCGAGGCAAAGGCACCGGGCTCGGACTGCCGACGGTGTATGGCATCGTGAAACAGAGTGGCGGGTCGGTGTGGGTGTACAGCGAAGTGGACCAGGGAACGGTGTTCAAGGTCTACCTGCCGCGGGCCGATGCGGCCGTGGAACCGCGTCCGGAAGAGAAGAAGGCCACGCGGCCCCCGCGCGGTTCGGAAACCATCCTGATGGTGGAGGACGAAGAGGCGGTGCGCGAATCCACCAGCGAATACCTGACCTCCTGCGGCTATACCGTGCTGCAGGGAAAAAACGGCGCCGACGCACAGCAAGTCCTGCAAGGCTTCACGGGAGAGATCGAGCTGGTGATCACGGACGTGATCATGCCGGGCTTGAGCGGGGCGGAACTGGGCAAGTGGGTGCGCGAGCAGCGGCCGGAGACCAAGGTGATCTACATGTCCGGCTATACCGAGTCGACCGTCGTGCAGCACGGGGTCGAGGCGGCGTGCGGATTTCTGCAGAAGCCGTTCACGCTGGCGGCGCTGGCGGACAAGGTGCGCGAGATTCTGGACGCGCAGCCGGTCCCGGCCGTGGGCCATGCGGGCTGAGGCGGGATGCGCCCCGGCGTGCCGCTGATGTAGTCCTGATAATCCATGCCGAACTGAGGGAGAACTCCGCCGCGAGTGCGGTCTTCTGGATTTCCCTGAGCGCTGTGATCGGCGCCCATGCGCTTTATGGTTGAGCCGACTGCGGACGCGTCACCTGGACGTCACAGGCGCGCGCGAGAATGCAAGGTCGAACAGGGACTCGATTGAGATTTCCAGTTCGCAGGAACGGCTTCTCGCATCTGTTGAAGTAGCGCAATGCGCCCGCGCGGGGAGGCAACGTGAAATCCCACATCAAACTTGGCCGGGTGGGCGGGGTCGAACTGGGACTGCACTACAGCTGGCTGATCATCGCAGCGCTGATCACGTTTTCGCTGGTGGCGCGCTTCCAGGTTACCAATCCCAACTGGAGCGGCGCCACCGTGTGGGTGTCGGCGATCGTGACCGGCATGCTGTTCTTTGTCTGCCTGTTCGCGCATGAACTCTCCCACGCCATGGTGGCCAAGTCGCGCGGGTTGCCGATCCGGCGCATCACCCTGTTTTTTCTCGGCGGCATGGCGCAGATCGAACGCGAGGCGGAGGATCCGGGCACGGAATTCTGGATGGCGATTGCCGGACCCATCGCCAGCGTGCTGCTCGGTATTTTTTGCCTGGGAGTTGCGCGAACGCTGTTCGGCTGGCAATGGGACGTGAATCCGGCCAGTCCGCCGGCCGCAATCCTGGTGTGGCTGGGCTACATCAACCTGGTGCTGGCTGCATTCAACCTGATTCCCGGGTTCCCGATGGACGGTGGCCGCGTGCTGCGCGCCGTCATCTGGTGGATCACGGGCAACGGACCGAAGGCGACGCGCGCCGCCGCCGGCGTCGGGCAACTGGTGGGATGGTTGTTCGTGGTGTGGGGCATCTTCCGCTTGTTTACCGGCGGGGGCATTGGCGCGCTGTGGATCGCGCTGATCGGCTGGTTCCTGGTGCAGGCGGCTTCGGCGACGCTGATGCAGGCGAAAGCCGCTTCCACCTTGCACGGGTTGACGGTGCAGGACGTAATGACCAGCGATTGCGCGCGAGTGGATGCTGCCGGCAGCCTGCAGAATTTGGTCAGCGGGCGCGTGGCGCGCGGAGAGAGCCGGTGTTTCCTGGCCTATGAAGGCGGCCGGCTGGCGGGACTGGTCACGCTGAAGGACATCCGCAAGATCGAGCGCGAGCGCTGGCCGCACACCAGCATCGCGCAAGTCATGCAGCGCATCGAGGAGGTCCCCAGCCTCGCGCCCGGCACGCCAGTGGAGGAAGCGCTGGAGAAGATGGGCCGCGAGGACATCGGGTACCTGCTGGTGGCCGACCATGGAGCCGTTCGGGGGCTGGTCTCGGCGGCGCACATTCTGGATGTGCTGCGGGTCCGGTCAGAGCTGCGGGCGGCGTAATACGGGGAGCGATGCCGGCTCGCCGGCCTGCATCTAAGTTCCAGTCATGGCCGAGGACCAAAGCGTTTCCATCGAAACATCGCGCCCCAAGGCGCACGAAATTTTTGAGCAAGCGGCCGAGAACGGGCGCGAGGAACTGCGGCGCAGTTCGCGGGCGCTGGCGATTTCCGGCCTGGCCGGTGGATTCACCATGGGGTTGACGCCCTTGGCGGTGGCGATCGTGCGCTCGCTGCTGCCCTCCAGCCCCACCTCCGACCTGATTTCCTACCTCTTTTATCCGATCGGGTTCATTGCGGTCATCATCGGTCGGGCGCAGTTGTTCACCGAGAATACGCTGTACCCGGTAGTCTTGGTGATGACCGAGCGCCGCCACTTCCGCAACACGCTGCGCCTATGGGGCGTCGTGCTGGCGGCCAACGTCGCAGGCGCGTTCCTGTTCGCGTTCCTGGCGATACGCACCTCCGCGCTGGAGCCGAAGGTGGCGGAGGAACTGATCCGGCTGGGTACAACCATGGTGGCTGTCTCCTCCAGCAATATTTTCTGGAGCGGAGTGGTGGGCGGATGGTTGATCGCGCTGGTCGCCTGGGTGGTGACGGCGAGCCAGTGGACCATCGGCCAGGTCGCCATGGTGTGGCTGCTGACCTTCGTGGTCGGAGCGGGAAATTTTGCGCACAGCATCGCCACCAGCAACGAGATCATCGCCGCCTCCCTCGGTGGGGCGGTTCCCATCAGCAGTTACTTCCACTGGCTGGCGTTTGCCGCCAGCGGCAACGTCGTGGGCGGAGTCACGATTGTGAGCTTACTGAATTGGGGCCAGGTGTACGCGGAGAAGCCGGCTAAGAAGCTGGCCAAGCCGCGGCGCGCGGCCTAACTTCCACCCCGGTCGGCGCGGTGCCGCCCGGGGATCCCCGGTGAGGTCAGAGATGAGGATCAGAAAAACATTGCGGCGGATGGCATGGATAACGACCGGCGCGGCAGGGGCCGCGGCGACGGCGGGCGTGGGGATCGGCTTGCTTGGCCTGTCCGCGTGGCGACGCATGCGGCAAGGTGAAGATGCCGGCGGCAAAGTGGCGCTCATCACTGGAGGCTCGCGCGGCCTGGGGCTGGCGATGGCACGCGAACTGGCGCAGCAGGGGGCGCTGCTGGCCATCTGCGCGCGCGACCGCGAGGAGTTGGACTGGGCGCGCGAAGAGCTGTCGCGCGGCGGCGCCAACGTGCTTGCCATCGAGTGCGATGTGGGCAATCACGACGAGGTCCGCAACCTGGTGCGCCAGGTAATGGACCGCTTCGGCCGCATCGATATCCTGATCAACAACGCCGGCGTGATCACCGTCGGCCCGGCGCAATCGCAGACCCTCACCGACTATCAGGAAGCGATGGACACCATGTTCTGGGGCGTGGTCTATCCCACGCTGGCCGTTTTGCCGCACATGATGGAGCGGCGAAGCGGGAGAATCGCCAATATCACGTCCATCGGCGGCAAGATCAGCGTGCCGCACCTGCTGCCGTACGCTTGCGCGAAGTTCGCGGCCACGGGATTTTCCGAAGGTCTGCATGCCGAGGTCGCGAAGTTCGGGGTCAAGGTCACGACCGTGGTGCCGGGCCTGATGCGCACCGGGTCTTTCGTCAACGCGTGGTTCAAGGGACAGAACCGCGCCGAGTACGGCTGGTTCAGCTTGTCATCGGCGATGCCGGTGTTGGCGCAGAATGGACGCCGCGCGGCGCGGCAAATTGTGTCGGCCATCCGGCGCGGCCAGGCAGAACTCATTCTCACGCCGCAGGCCCGCCTGCTTGCCATGATGAATGGACTCTTCCCAGGCACGACGGCGGAGCTGATGGCGCTGGTGGACCGCCTGTTGCCTTCGCCGCAGGGGGCGGGCCAGGAGCGGCATCTCGGCAAAGACAGCGAGAGCGCGGTGTCGGATTCCCTGCTCACCAGCTTCGGCCGGCGTGCGGGACAGGACCTGCATCAGTATCCGGAGAGCCGGCGCCGGAACCAGAGCGCCGGTCCGGTGGCACACCCGGCGTAGATTCGCTCCGCAGGACTGACGCGGAGGCAACCTGCGCTCTCCGGGTTCTCTCTACCCAAGCGGGCCCTCTCGAGGCAAAGGAAAGCCGCCGCCGTGCCATCGTTTACGCCATTGCGCATTGTGAAAGCCATCAAGGACTCGGCCTTCGAGTACCTGTTCCTGGTGGGCTTGTGGATGCTGTTCGTCAGCGTGACCAAGCCGCGGGAGATGGTGGCCGGGTTGGTGGCGGCGCTGATTGCGGCGGTGGCAGACGCGACCATCAAGTCCACCGAATACGCAAAGTTCAAACCACGGGTCGAATGGCTGCCGCTGATTTTCTGGGAGGCCTGGTACGCGCTCCACGGCACGTGGGCGGTGCTGTGGGCGCTTTTGCGGCGGATCGCCGGCAAGAAAACGGGCGACCGCTTCGTTTCCGTTCCCATGAACGCGGGCGGCGACGATGCGGAAAGCTGGGCCCGGCGTGCGCTGATGATTGCCTACCTGACGATGGCGCCAGACTCCATCGTGTTGGGCATCGACCTTGACCGGCAATGCATGTTAGTGCACCAATTTCCGCCGGCAGGATTGCCGTTGATCGCGCAGAGACTCGGCGCGAGGAAGCAAGGCATGGAGGTCCCGTAAGCGTGAATGCCTGGCTGATCGCCGCCGCGGCCCTGCTGTTTGCCCTGGTCCCGTGCGGCATCGCGTGCTTCCGGGGCACGGCGATGGAGCGCGTCCTGGGCCTGGAGATGGCTGGCATTGTCGATTGCCTCATCCTGCTGCTGCTGGCGCAGGGCTTCAACAATCCGAACTTCTACGATCTGGCGGTGGCCCTGGCGTTGCTCGACTTCGGCGGTGGCCTGGTGTTCGTTCGCTTCCTGGAGAGGTGGATGTGAGCGCCGCGACGATAGCGGTGGAGGTGTTTCTCGGCATTGCCGTAGTGGTGACCTGGCTGTGCTGCCTGGGCATCGTGATCACGCCCAATTTCTACGACCGCTTGCACTACCTGGCGAGCGTGACCACGGTAGCGGCGTTTTCCATCCTGGTGGCGGTGGTGATCCGGGAAGGCTGGGGCCAGGCCACGCTGAAGACGATCCTGGTTTGCCTGGTACTGCTGCTGATTAACGCCATCGTTACGCACGCCACAGCGCGCGCTGCCCGCGTCCGC
The DNA here is from genome assembly GCA_963797035.1 of Terriglobia bacterium. Classification (GTDB taxonomy): domain Bacteria; phylum Acidobacteriota; class Terriglobia; order Terriglobales; family Acidobacteriaceae; genus JAIQGF01. The sequence continues at coordinate 298,755 of CAWCOC010000007.1, read as the reverse complement.
AGCCTGGGACACTGGTCGGCCGATCCTCACGAGCAGGTGGCGGGCGCCGAGGCCCGCAGCGTTCGCCGGCGCAAAAGGAATAGTTAGCGTGCTGCTGCTGCAAATCGCGATCCTGCTGATGGTGGCTGCGGCCGGCACCGCCGTGGTGCTCACGCGCGAACCCGCCAGCCAGGCCATCGGGCTCAGCTTCTTTGGACTGCTGCTGGGGCTGATGTTCTTCATCTACCAAGCACCCGACGTCGCGCTCTCACAAATCGTGATCGGCACGGTCGCGCTGCCCTTGATGATCCTGCTGGCGCTGGCCAAGGTCCGCCTGAATACTCAGATTGCCGAATTCCAAGATAAGCGCAAGCCGGGGAAGAAAGGGGAACAGGCAGCATGAGCCGCGGTGTGCGCATTTTTGTGTTTGCCGGCGCGGGCCTGGTTTTGTTCCTGGTCTATCTTTACGGCGCGCGCGGCCTGCCGCCGTTCGGTCATTATCGAGGCCCGTATGGCGATGTGTTGAACCAGGTGGCGACTTACGAGCGGCACTCGACCGACGTGGTCAGTGCCGTGAACTTCGATTACCGCGCCTTCGATACCCTGGGCGAAGAGTTCATCCTTTTCATCTCGGTCATTGGCGTGCTGACGCTGCTTCGCCAGGAGCGCGAAGAGAGCAAGAAGCAAGACGAAGCCTTTGCGCAGAGCGAGCACCAAGCCGGCCGCGATGTACCCGAGCCCAGTGACGCCATGAAGGTCACCACCTTGGCGCTAATCGGCCCGTTGGTGGTGTTCGGCCTTTACCTGGTGACCCACGGGCAAATCTCGCCCGGCGGCGGCTTCCAGGGCGGGGTGGTGCTGGCGACGGCGCCGCTGCTGGTGTTTATCGCCGGGGATTATGAGACGTTCAAAAAGGTCGCGTCGCACACGCTGGTGCAGGTGGGCGAGGCCATCGGCGCGCTTGGCTACGTCGTGATTGGAGTGCTCGGCATGATCGCCGGAGGAGTGTTCCTGCAGAACGTGCTGCCGCTGGGAACCACCGGCAACATCAATTCCGCTGGAACCATCGCCGTGATCAGCGCCACCGTGGGATTGGAAGTCGCCGGCGGATTCGTGCTGCTGATGCATGCGTTCCTGGAACAGACAATCGAACTCCGACTGCGAGGCCGCCGATGACTTTCCTCCCCTATGCGATTGCCGCTTGGCTGTTCATCATCGGCTTGTACGGGGTGGTCACGAGCAGGAACTTTTTTCACCTCATCATCTGCCTCACCGTCGTGCAATCGTCCACCTACCTCCTGCTGCTCTCGATCGGCTACAAGAGCGGCGCCTTGGCCCCGGTGTTCGCGGGAGTTCCGGTGGGAACCCCTGCCGTGGATCCGGTGGTGCAGGCGCTGATGCTGACCGACATCGTGGTGGAAGCCACGGTGACGGCGCTTCTGCTTGCCCTGGCCGTGCAGGCGCATAAACGCTTCGGAACTCTCGATCCCGACAAGCTGCAGGAACTTCGCGGATGACCACGCAACTGGCTCCGCTGCCGGTCGTGATTCCGCTGGGCGCGGCGGCAATTCTCGCCGGGCTCAACAAGTTTGTGCCGCGCCGGGTGGCCGATGCCGCGGCATTTTTGGCGAGCGCCTCTGTGCTCGGCATTTGCCTGGAACTGATGAAACTGGCGGCGCATCAGCCGCTGGTCTACTGGTTTGGCGGGTGGACGCCGCGCGCCGGCGTGGCCCTGGGCATCTCGTTCTCGATCGACGCCATGGGAGCGGGCCTGGCGGCGCTGGTCAGCCTGCTGGTGAGCGCCGCCCTGATTTTCTCCTGGCACTACTTTGAGTCTGTGGGCACGCACTTTCATACGCTCATGCTGGTCTTTCTGGCCGGCATGTGCGGCTTCTGCCTGAGCGGCGACCTGTTCAACATGTTCGTCTTTTTCGAGCTGATGAGCGCCTCGGCGTTCGCGCTGTGCGGCTACAAGGTGGAGGAGGCCGGACCGCTGCAGGGCGCGCTGAATTTCGCCATCACCAACACCATTGCCGCGTTCCTGGTGCTGACCGGTATCGCGTTGCTCTACGGGCACACAGGCGCGCTGAACCTGGCGCAGATGGGGCGCGCGCTGGGCAACGATGCCGGCCCGCTGGTGATCACCGCGTTTGTCTTTATCATGGTCGGGTTTTTCGTGAAGGCGGCAATTGTGCCGTTCCACTTCTGGCTGGCCGATGCCCACGCCGTGGCGCCCACGCCGGTGTGCATCCTGTTTTCCGGCGTGATGGTGGAGCTGGGGCTGTACGCGGTGGCGCGCGTCTACTGGGGCGCAATGGACGGGCCGTTCACGACGCATCGCGTGGCATTGAGCGGACTACTGCTCACGGTGGGAACCATTACCGCCGTTGTCGGCGGGATTATGTGTTTTGGGCAGCGACATGTGAAGCGGTTGCTGGCTTATTCCACCATCAGCCACATGGGGCTGATGCTGATCGGGTTCGCGCTGCTCAAGCCCGACGCTCTGGTTGGACTGGCGCTGTACGTCGTGGGGCACGGGCTGGTGAAGTCCGCGCTGTTCATCGTTTCCGGAATCCTGCTGCATCGGCTGGCAACCGTGGACGAATTTGAATTGCGCGGCCGCGCCTGCGAACTCTACGGCACCGCGATTTTGTGGACGCTTGCTGGTTTGGGACTGGCCGGGCTGCCGCCATTCTCCACCTTCCTGGGCGAAGCGGCAATCGAGGAATCGGCGGAGAAGGCGGGCCACGGCTGGATCTGGATAGTGTTTTTCCTGGCCGCCGTTCTGACCGCCGGCGCAGTCTTCCGGGTTGGCGGTCGTGTCTTTCGAGGCTGGGGGCCAGGCGAGGAGAGCGAAACCGGGGGAGCGGAGAAGATCGAGGAAGGTCCGGAGACCGAAGATTCCGGCGATGGTAAACATTCCATTCCGCCGGCAATGTTCGGACCGGCGGCGGTGCTGGTCATCCTGGCATTCGCCATCGGACTGCTACCCGGCGTACGCCAGGCAGTGCAGAATGCGGGCGTCCGCATGGCTGATGCTGCCGGATACCAGGCGATCGTGCTGGATCACGCGTCGCTGCCCGCGAACCCGCTGCCGGTCGAGCACGTGTTTCCGGCATCGAGCGTGATGAGGGCGCTGGCTGCCGCCCTGTTCGCTGTCGCGTTGGCGGCATTTTCGCTCTCGCCGTATTGGCCCAGAAAAAAATCCGCTTTCCATCCAGTGAAGGCAGCCGTGCTGGGCTTGCGAAAGCTGCACAGCGGTCACGTCGGCGACTATGTGGCCCTGCTCACGTTGGGAGTAGCGGTATTCGGAGTTGCGCTTTCCGTGCTCATCAAGCTCGGCTTCTGAAAAAACAAACTCCTGTTTGGTCGCGGCATCGTATTGACCAAGTGCGTCACACTTGCGAGGAGAAACCATGGCGAGCAGGACCGGAGCGCCGGACGACGAAACGCCGCCACCGCCGCCGGGTCAAACGCCGAACGCGCCGGTGAAGGAGCCGCCCGAGAAGCCATCGACGGCTCCCGACGCCCCCGTTCGCGAGCCCGGACCAGCGCCGCCGAAGAAGTACGGAGGAGTCAGTATTCATGAGTCAGCAGGCAACTTTAATTTTCAGTTGTGTGAGGCTGACTCCTGACTCCGGACTACTGACCCCGTGCGTCGACGTCGCCGACCGCCTCACGTCAGCGGAGTCAGCCGCTCGCCACCGGCGATTGCCGGATGGGGCGCAGCTTCCCTTTTTCCAGGATGAAGAGGTCTCCACGCCATGCCACGGTGTGGCCGGTGAAGCTGGCGATCCAGACTGCCATCGCCACCAGGTCGCGCAGCGGCAGCAGCGGCAACAAGCGCAGGAGGTCGTCGTCGTTGAGCACGCCCCTGCCGACCACCACCGCCATCACCAGGCGAAGTGCGGCAGCCACGGCAACCACAGCCCAAGCCCACGCGGCGCCGCCGGACAGCAACAGCGCCAGCAACGCCCAGGGAAGCGCAAAGGTCAGGCCGATACCCGCGTAGCCCCAACGACGCGCATCACGCACGCTACGCGCCCAGCGCAGTTGATGCTGAAGAAAGCTGCGCACGTCGTAGTCCGGCAGGTGGTGGTCCACGACGACCTCGGAGAGCACGACCTGATAACCGGCCTTCGAGATGCGCGCGCCCAGTTCGAAGTCGTCGGCGAGAAAATCCAGCAGGGGCTCGAAGCCGCCGATCGCGTCCAGCGCGCGGCGCGGAAACGCCAGGGTAGAGCCAAGCGCGAAGTGAATGCCTTCAATCTGCCGCGCCGCCAGCACGCCGGCGCTGAAATCGGTGCTGATGCCGATGGACTCCAGCTTCGATCCCAGCGTCCTGCCGGCGATACCGCGGTAGAGGCAGGTCACCATGCCGACGCGCGCATCGGAAAATTCGCGCATCACCCGGGCGAGGTAATCGGGATCGACGCGGATGTCGCTGTCGTTCACGATCAGGTAGTCATGTCGCGCGTGCGGCAGCAACTGTACCAGGGTACTGACTTTCATATTGGTCCCCAGCGCCTTAGGACAAAGGACCAGGCTGATTTTGCGGTCCGGAAAATCCTCTTTGAGGCGCTCGACCAAGGCGCGCGCGGGATCGTCGGGATCGCTGATGCCAAAAATCAATTCGTAGTCGGGATAACTCTGCCGGCAGTGGCTGCGGAAGCTTTCGTAGATTTCGGGATCGGTCCCGCGCAACGGCTTCAGGATGGAGACCGGGGGAGCGAAGCCTGCCACGGCCGGTCGCGGCCGCCGGCTGTCGCGCAGAAAGCGGCGCGCGCTCCACAAGCACAACAGACAGTACCCGCAGCCCGAGGCAGCGCCCACTAGCGCGATCACTTCCATGATCTGGAGCAGGTTTCGCAACACGGTTCCCGCATCTTACTCGTACCGGAGCGCCTCGATGGGATCAAGTTTCGCCGCCTTCCACGCCGGGTAAATGCCAAACACCAGGCCGGTGGCACACGCGATCCAGAACCCGGTCATGGTCCAGAACATCGACATCCTGGCCGGCAGCGACGACCAGATTACGCGCACCAGGTAGGTGAGGATGCCTCCCAGCGCCACGCCGAGCACCCCGCCCAGCGCCGTCAGCGTGACCGCCTCCAGCGTGAACTGCAGCATGATGTCCTTCTTGCGCGCGCCCATCGCCTTGCGTACCCCGATCTCGCGCGTGCGCTCCGTCACCGACACCAGCATGATGTTCATCACGCCCACGCCACCCACGATCAATCCCACGCTCGACACCGCAAACATGAAGACGAACACCGCGCCCGTCACCTGGTTCCAGACGTCGGAGAGCGAATCCTGGGTGAAGATGGCGAAGTTGTCGGGCGCATTCGGCGGAACATGGCGCCGGCGGCGTAGCAACTGCCGCATTTCATCGATGGCCTTTTCCATGTCGTCGTGGGAAGTGGCCTTCACGCTGATCCAGTGGTCCTTGATCTCGGGATGCAACTTGCGAAAGGTGCTCAGCGGAAAACGCACGATGTTGTCGTCGGGATTCTTGCCTCCGGCGAAGGCGCTCTTCACCGGGGCCATCACGCCGATGACGCGAAACAACTGGCCCTCGATATTGATCTCCTTGCCGACGGCGTTGCCTTCGGGAAACAAGGTTTCGGCGGTTTCGGCGCCCAGGTTGAGGACCGGCGTGCGGTGCTGGTCGTCAAACTCGTCGAACCAGCGTCCCTCTGCCATGGGCAGATCGTAGACGATGCGGGCGCTGGCCATGTCGCCTTCCAGGATCACGTTTTTGGCCTTGTTGCCGTTGTGCTTCACCACGTAGGTGCCGGTGCCGAAGTTGCGCTGGAAGAAGCGGACCCCGGCGGTGACCGCCTGCACGTGCGGCAGGTCGCGCATGGCGACGGCATCTTCGTAGGTGAGTTCCTTGCGCCGGCGCATCTCGTCGGGAATGCGGCCGAAGATGAATGGCTCCTGGTGGTAGGCGACGATGATGTTGGACCCCATGGACTGGATGGCCCCGGTGACGTTGTCGTTGAGGCCGCGCACCACGGAAGAAATGCCGATCACGACCGCCACGCCGATCACCACGCCAAGGATGGTCAGCCCGGAGCGCAGCTTGTTCTTGCGGATGGTCTCCCACGCCATGCGCACGATTTCGCCGTAGTCGCGTCCCTGGATCATCTAAAGCTCGAACCTCAAGGCGGCAATGGGATCCAGGCTGGCGGCGCGTTTGGCCGGGTAGACGCCGAAGAAAATGCCGACGGTGGCCGAGACCAGCAGTCCGGCCACGACCGCCCACAGCTTGATGACCGAGGGCATGCCAATCAGCAGGGTCACGCTCTTGGCGATGAGCACGCCGAGCGCGATGCCGAAAAAACCGCCGACCAGCGCCATGGTGCTCGATTCGATCAGGAACTGCCGCAGCACGTCGTTGCGGCGCGCGCCCAGCGCCTTGCGGATGCCGATCTCGCGCGTCCGCTCGGTGACCGATACCAGCATGATGTTCATGATCACGATGCCGCCAACAACCAGGGAAATGGCGGCGATGGCGATCATGGCGATGAAGAAGCTGCCGCTGATGTTCGACCAGATGCCGAGAAAGCTGGCATTGGTCTCGACCGCGAAGGAATCGGGCGCGCCGGGGGCATCGTGACGGCGCGAGCGCATGATGGCCCTCGCCTCATCCATGGCGGCATCGAACCCCGGTCCCAGTCCCGCCGATTTTGCCACGATGCGAATGCTGTTGTGCGACCCGTACTTCCTCATCCAGGCGGTCACCGGGAGCAGGACGTAGTTGTCGCGGCTCTGGCCCAGCGTCTTGCCTTCTTTCTTCCCCAGTCCGATGACGGTGTACACCTCGCCGTCGACGCGGATTTCGCGGCCGATCGGGTCCAGGCCGGGCATCAGCTTCTCCAGGATGTCGTTGCCGATGACCGCGACGCGGGAAGCATTGCTCAAGTCCACGTTGTTGAGCATGCGTCCGGCGACGATGTCGAGGTCGAGAATCGGCCCCATGCTCGGGGTCAGGCCGCGGACCATGGTGTCGCTGCTGGATTGGTCGCCATATTTCACTTTGCCGGCCACGTTGTAAATGCTGGCGCCGACGTATTTGCAGTGCGTGCATCCGGCCAGCACCGCCTCGTAGTCGTCGAGCGTGAAATCCTTGCGCTTCTCGCCCTCGATCAACTGATCGATGCTGGTAATGACCGGCGAAACCTTGCTGACGATGAAGACATCGGCGCCCAGGTTGAAGATCTTGGTGGCAACGTAGCCGTTGATGCCGTTGACGAAAGTGACCACGGCGATCACCGCCGCGACGCCGATGACGACGCCGAGCAGCGTGAGCGTGGTACGCAGCTTGTTCGCCCACAACGAGTGCAGGGCAATCCGAATGCCTTCGGCGGTGTTCATGGGAACTGCTATCAGGATACCAGCCGACTCAAGGTTCCAGGGTCTAAGCCTGGCTTAAAGAAGGTCTGATTCAGTGCGCGTTTTGGAGCCGACGGCCTTCAGGCCGTCCGTGACTGCCGCCAAAATAATCCCGGCTTTAGCCGCTGCGGGAAGCGGCGTACTTGATCAGAATTCCTTAACTGCTTGCTTGTGCCTTGCGCCTCGTGCCTTGGGCCCACCTGGTCGGACGGCTCATCGAATATAATGAGAAGGTTGGTAGCCGGACCGGACGGTCGCTGTCGCCTTCACCGGCGGCAGAGGAAAGTCCGAACTCCGCAGAGCAGTGTGCCGGATAACGTCCGGGAGGTCCCGGCTTGCCGGGATCGACGGAAAGTGCCACAGAAAACATACCGCCCCGGTTTGCCGGGGTAAGGGTGAAAAGGTGCGGTAAGAGCGCACCGCCCGTTGAGTAATCAACGGGGCAGGGCAAACCCCACACGGAGCAAGACCAAATAGGGGAGGAGTCCCGGCTTGCCGGGACGCGTGCCGGCTCGGCGCGCCCAACTTCCGGGTAGGTCGCTAGAGCCGTTCAGCGATGGGCGGCCCAGAGGAATGACCGTCCCGCCCGCAAGGCTTCGCGCCGCGAGGGCGGACAGAATTCGGCTTACAGGTCCGGCTACCACTGTGCCCCTCATTTCGGAGACGAAATGAGGGGCTTTCTATTGCGCAAGCCTCCCTTGGTGGAACCGTCCCTGGGAAATTCAACTCCCCTCCGCCTGGACTAACATCGGTGACGAAAGGACCCCGGTGCGCCCTCGCAAGTCACGAGCCGAAGGGCAGTGCGCAGCGGCCGAGGGCGGCCGCTGCCCTGAGGATGGGCGCGGCGTTGAAGGTTGTCCCGGCGAGGGCGCCGGGACCCACCAGTTCATTAGTACTTTGCGCCTTATTCCGTGAACCTGGTTGCGAGGGCGCCGGGACCCACCAGTTCATTAGCACTCTGCGCCTTGTGTCGAGATTCATTTGGGATGTTTAGGATCCACGCACTTAGGACAATCCATTCGGAAGCCGCGGAGAAGCATCCAAATGATAAGTGCTGGCTAACTTCTGGAAATCACTGGTGGCGGTGGTGGCCGGGAACGCGATTTATTTCCTGGTGATCATGCCGTTGTTGCCCGCCCGCGGGCGGCATGGAATCGCGCGGCTCGACCTGGGGCTGCTGATCGATTTTTGGGTGTGCCTGGTGGTGTTCGGAGTAATCGAGTTGGGGCTGCGGCGAAAAAGGGCTGGTGCGGGTGGGAAGTGATGCTGATAAACTAACCGTAATTTCCCGGACTGGCAACTTCTCCCTCAACGTCGCCGGGCAACGACGCATGCAGAAGATCGCGATCCTATACGATGCCAGCCAAGCGGTAATCTCCACCTTCGACCTGGACGAGGTGCTGAGCCAGATCATCTCCATTCTGCGCGACTATTTCCATTTGCACCGGGTGGCCGTGGTGTTGCTGGACGCGGAGTCGGACACGCTGCGGGTGCGGTCACATACGGGGTGGACGCACGAAGCCGAGGAGAAGGGCATCCCGCTGGGCCGGGGACTGATCGGGACGGCAGCCAAGCTGAAGCGTCCGATTTACGCGCCCAACGTGGCCCGGGACACGCGCTACATCATGAGCATCCCGAGCACGAAGTCGGAGCTCTCGGTGCCGCTGATCGTGCGCGACGAGGTGGTGGGAGTGCTCGACTGCCAGAGCGACCAGGAAAATTTTTTCGATACCGAGACCATCGACCTGTTGACGCTGTTCTCCACCCAGGCATCGATTGCGCTGCAGAATGCGCGGCTGTACTCGAACGAGCAGCGCAAGGCGAGGCAACTGGAGGCGATCAACGCCATCGCGCGGCAGACCACGGCGGTGCTCGACATTGGAGAGCTACTGAACAAGTCGTGCCACTTCATCCTGCAATCGTTTGCCGTGGACCACGTCGCGATGCTGATGGCGGAAGATGGGATGCTGGTGCTGCGGGCGCATGAAGGGCGCCTGACGCCACGGATCCAGACGGGCAGCGAGTTGGCGCCGGCGCAGGGACTGTGCGCGCGCGCCATGGCGTCCGGAAAGCCGGTCACGGAGAACGACGTCAGCAAGGTCGAAGGCTACGTGCGGGGATTCGAGGAAACGCGCTCAGAGATGTGCCTGCCCCTGATCTCCCTGGGAGAGACGCTTGGGGTGTTGACGGTGGAGAGCGCGCGGGCAAACGCGTTTCCGGCGGCCGACGCGCAACCGCTGGAATCGGTGGCGGACATCTGCGCCGCCGCCATCCAGAACGCGCGTTACTTCGAGAAGGCACGGCAACTGGCCTACATCGACGGGTTGACCGGAATGTTCAACCGGCGATACTTCGAGTTGAGGATTGCCGAGGAGATCGAGCGCGTGCAGCGCTATGACAACGAGCTCTCGGTGATCATGATTGACCTGGACAATTTCAAGAAGCTGAACGACGAATTCGGACACCTGCTGGGGGACGAGACGCTGCGGCAGGTGTCGACAATCTTCTCGCAGAACCTGCGCAAGGTAGACATCGCCTGCCGCTACGGCGGGGAAGAGTTCGTGATCCTGGCGCCGCAGACCTCGGCCAGCCACGCCCATGGAGTAGCCGAGAAGCTGCGCCGGGTGGTGGAGAGCTGGTCGTTTCCCGGCGTGCCGCGGGCGGTGACCATTACGGCCGGAGTATCCAGCTTTCCGGTGAACGGCCGGACCCGCGACGAGCTGGTGAAAGCGGCCGACGATGCGCTTTATCGCGCCAAGCAGGACGGCCGCAACCGCGTCCAGCAGGCCGCATCCGGGATGGCGACAAAAGCGTGAAAACAGCTATCAGCTATCAGCTGTCAGCTCTCAGCTAAAACGCGGCTGAAACCCTATCCCTGCTATTACCTCAACAACATCTCCGTCAGCCCTTTCAATGGGCAGCGGAGGATTGCCCGGTCAGCTTGTGCAAGTCGTCGGCCGAAGCGTTCAACAAGTTGCGCAAGACGGCGACTTCGGCGGTGATCGCGGTTTCCAGGGAAGGCTCCACGTCGGGCGCAAACAGGGCGGAGTGATTCGACGGCAAGTTGGTTCCTGCCGCCTGGGCCTGTGCCAGCTTCACCGGGTCCGCACCTCCCAGGTTGAAATAAAAGCCCGGAATTCCCGCTTCGACAAAATTGGAAAAATCCTCGGAAGCGGTTTGCGGCTCCTCGGTCACGACGTTCTGCTTGCCGAGGCTGGATTCGAGCACACCCCTGAGCCGCTGGGCGAGCGCGGGATCGTTGTAGACGGCGTCGGTACCCTCGAACTGCTCGATCAAGGGCTGCCGCGGCGCGGCGGCGGCCTCCGCCTCGGCCTTGGTGATGCGGGTAATGGCGGCCAGCACCTGCTTGCGGACGGCCTGCTTGTAGGTGCGCACGGTGAGGCCCATTTCGGCTGAATCGGGAATGATGTTGTTCTTGGTGCCGGCGCGGATGTAGCCAACGGTAATGACGGCCAACTCCCCGGGTTTGACCTCGCGCGAGGGAATGGTCTGCAGGGCGAGAATGGTGCGGGCGGCGATCACGATGGGATCGATCGCGGTGTTGGGCGCGGAGCCGTGCCCGCCTTTGCCGTAAATGGTGATCCGCAGGGAGTCAGAGTTGGTGTCGTAAATTCCGGGAACGACGCCGACTTTGCCGGCGGGCAGGCCATTGCCCACGTGCAGGGCGACGGCCACGTCGGGACGAGGAAAACGCGTGAGCAGCCCGTCCTTGATCATGCCGGCGGCGCCGCCGATGGTTTCCTCCGCCGGTTGCCCGATCAGCATCAGGGTGCCGTGCCAGTTATTTTTGCTGTGCGCCATGATGGCAGCCGTACCCAGGATGGCGGCCATGTGCAGGTCGTGCCCGCAGGCGTGCATGACCGAGACGTCCTGTCCGCGATCATCCTTGGTGCGAACTTTACTGGCATAAGGGAGCCCAGTCTTTTCCTCCACCGGAAGGGCGTCGAGTTCGGTGCGCAGCATGACGGTGGGGCCAGGTCCGTTCTTGAGGATGGCGACGATGCCGGTGCCCCCGACGTGCTCGGTGACCTCATAACCGACTTCGCGAAGATGGCCGGCGAGCTTGGCGGCGGTCTGCGTCTCGTGCGAAGACAGCTCCGGGTGCTGGTGAATATCGACGTAGAGAGCGTGCGCTTCGGGATAGACCCCCTGGACTTCCTTCGAAGGTGACTGCGCGGCGGCGGACGCGGCGCAGATCAGGAACAGCAACGTTGCCCATTTCATTGCAAAACACCCCGCTGAATTAAAGAACTTGGATTATATGACGCGAGGTGAGCGCGCGGGGAGAGGAGTTGGGGAAGGACCGACAGAGCGCCGGTGTCAGCAAGAACAATTGTCGAGGTGGAGAGAATTTTTACGGCAGTGACGAGGGCGGCTTGGCGGGCGGCTCCGCCGGGGGCTCGGGCACGGATTTCTCCTGCTGCTGTATGCGTTCCTGTTCGCGTTGCCCCTTCTCCTGTTCGCGTTGGGCTTGCTCCTGGGCGCGACGAGCGTTTTCCTGAGTGCGCTCGACCTCGCGTTGGGCGCGTTCCCGGATGCGTTCACTCTCGCGCTGGGCATTTTCCTGCGCGCGCTGGGCCTCATGCTGCGCCCGCTCGGCTTCACGCTGGCTGCGTTCCATTTCGCGGCGGCTGCGCTCCAACTCGCGCTGGATCTCTTCCTGCGCCCGGCGCATGGAACGCTCGATTTCCGGCTTCAGACGGTCCATGTCGAGCATCTCGCGCTTGTAGTGCTCCATGCCGCGGCCAAAGTCCTCCATGTTGCGTCCGAAGTCCTCCATCCCGAAGCGGAAATCTTCCGTACCGGGCGCCACCAAGGACTGCTCGCGAGTGCTGTCGGGAAGCGTGATGGAGACGGTTTGCTGGCGCTTTTCGCGTACGATGCCGAGCTGCACCGGGCCGGGCTTCTGGGCGCGCAGCAGCCGGCTCCAGTCGGAGGTGCGCTCCACGCGCTCGTTGCCGATGCGAACGATGACATCGCCGGCGCGCAGACCGGCGACATCGCCGGCGCTGCCCTTCTCGACGGAGCGCACCAGCACGCCTTGCCCGTCTTTTACGCCGAACACTTCTCCGAGCTGCGGAGAGAGGTTTTCCACCACCACGCCATCCCGGCGGTAGAGGGTGGTGATGATGGGAACTTCAATGCGCGGAAGGCGGAAAGGCGCAAAGCGGGGGGCGCCGAAGGGGTGAGGCGACGCGAAGGCCTGGTGACGGTCTGCCAACTGCGCCTTGAGGGTGAGCGGCTGGCCGTTACGGCTGATGCCGAGCTCGACCGTCTGGCCGGGCGGGACGTCACGAATGAGCTTGCGGAATTCCATGCTGTCATGAAGGTTGCGGCCGTTGAAGGAGAGCACGACATCGTGTTCCTTCAGACCCGCTTTGCCCGCCGGACCGTCCTGGTCAACCATCATGATCTCGACGCCGCGAGCGTCCTTCAGCTTGAGGGCTGGAGCGCGCTCCAGCGTGACCTCACGAACGGTGACGCCGAGATAGGAGGAACTCCGGGGAGCAGCCGGGACCCGCGGTGCGCGTGGCGCCGCGGGAGCAGCGGGGGGAGCCGGGGCCGCGGGAGCCGCAGGGGCGGCGGGCGCCGCGGGGGGTGCCGGTGTTTCCTGGGCCACGGCGATGGCGCCGATGGAAACGGCGATGATGGCGAACTGCATGAGCCTGTTCATATCTCCTCTGTCCTCTCCTGCCCCCCAGCCTGTACGTTCTCCGTGACTCAAGAATCGCGAGCCTCAGCGGGCGCGCCGGAACTCGATGTTTCCCGACATGGTGTGCACGCGCAGCAGCGGCCCGCCGCCGTTCAAGGATCCCTGAGCGAAGTAGTTGCGGGGTCCGTAATCACCACCATCAGAGGTGACTTTCAAGTCCGAAAAGTCGGAGCGAATCTGGTGTCCGTTGGCCATGTCGAGCTCGGCCTTGATGGTCATTTTGGCCTGCGGGCCGATGTAGACGATGACATCGCCGACGGAGGTTTCCAGCTTGGAATCGCTGCCCATGCCGAGGAACTCGGCGGTGATGGGGCCGGCGCCGGTTTCGGCGCGCGCGCCTTGCATCAGCTTGTAGAGCTCGATGCCTCCGCCGCCGGTGGTGGCGATGACGGGACCGCGGGCGGAGGTCAACTTGATGCTGCCGCCGCCGGTTTGCAGCTTGGCCTTGCCGCTGACGTCGCCCACGTTAATGCTGCCGCCGCCGGTGGTGACGAAGAGTTCGCCGCCGCATTGCTGCACCTGCACGCTGCCGCCACCGCTGGAGAGGTTGACGCCCTCGGCAGCGCCGCCCAGGGTAATGGTGCCGCCGCCGGTGCTGGCGTTGACCCGGCCCTTGGAGCCGCTGATCTTGATGCTGCCGCCGCCGGTGTTCAGGTTGAGCAGGTTGGTGGTGTTATTGGCGTCGATGCTGCCGCCGCCGGTATTGGCGCTGACGGCGCCGGCCAGGTCGCCGAGGGAGATGCTGCCGCCACCGGATTCCGCCGTGACCGGCCCGGCAAGATTATGAAGACTGAGGGAGCCACCATCGGTCGAGACGCGCACCTGCTGCAGGTCACGAGGGACCTGGAGTTGAAACTCGACCGACATTCTGCCCACGTGGCGCTCGGTGCTGCCTTCCAGCACCAATTGCCCGGCGCGATTGGCGGCGCTGATGCGATAGCCTGAAAAATCGCGGCGCGCGCTCTCTTCCGAGCCGCTGTGCACGCGCTTGCGGACGGTGTAGGTGATGTCGCGCTGCGACCCACCCTGAACGGTGATGGAGCCCATCTCGGCGTTGACCCGCAGCGAGGTGGGCGAGGTCATAGTCCCGGTAATCTCCTCCACCCAGGAGCCGCCGTCGCGGTAGACTTTGGCGTCGTTATGATTCAGGTTCTGCGCGAACACCGGCAGAGCGGCAATCATGACCGCAACCAGCAGCGCGTTTTTACGAGTGCGTTTCACTTCAACTCTCCCATCTCCTCCAAGCAACTGCTTCCGCCGCGAACATGGCGGCAAAAATCAATCCATTTCCGGCAGCGAGGCCAAAGTGCGGCTGGCCTGCTGGCGGATGAAGTCGCTGCGGTCGTTGGCGGCCAGCTTTTCCAGCACCGCGCGGACGGCGCTATCGGCGCGCACTACCTGCAGGAAGTGCATGGCCTCGGCGCGCACGCCGGGGTTGCGGTCGTTCTGCAAGGCCTGCAGGATGGCGTCGCGCACGCCGGTATCTTCGCGGATGTAAGGCGCCAGAGATTCCAGGGCCTTCAGGCGCACGCCGGGATTGGAATCAAAGAGCAGGGAAGCCTTCAAGCTCTCGCGGATGTGCGCTTCCTCGGGCTTGAGCGACAGCAGGTCGACCGAATCCTGGCGGACGCCGGGGTTGTAGTTATTGCGGGCGGCGTAGAGCAGCAACTGCTGGATGCGCTCGTCGTTCAGCGAGCCCTCCGCTTTCTGGGGCACGGTGGTGTCGTACTTGATTTCGACGTTGTTGGAACCCGGAAGCTGGTTGATCTCGCGAATGCCGGCGATCGAAGCCTCGGTGGGCCGGGTTGCGAACACATCGATAACCGGCCGGCCGCGCGGAACGATGCGCCATGCGGTGGCGATGCCGCCGGCAAATCCGACGATCAACAAGGCCGCCGCCAGCGCGGGCGAGAACTTCATCTGGCGAAGCCAGAGTACGGGATCGAGGAGCCGCCATCCGCGCTGCTGCTCGGTGGTTTCCAGCGCCTCCTGCAAACGCATGCGCGAGGCGGCGAGCAAGTTGGGAGTCGGCTCCAATTGCGGAGTGGCCGACAGCTCGGTGCGGAAGGCGCGCGCCGCTTCCAGTTCGGCCGCGCAAGCGCCGCAGCGGGTGACGTGCTGCTCCAGCTCGTAGCGGCTGTCGTCCGCCAGCTCGTCGTAAACGTACAGCGTGATATTGGCCTTCGTCCATTCGCAGTTCATACCGTCATCTCATTTCCGCCAGGGACGCGCGCAGCTTTTGCGTGGCCCGAAACAAAGTGTTCTTCGCCGTCTCCTCGGTGGTGTTCAGCATTTCACCGATGGTGCGCAGCTTCAGTCCCTGGTAATGCTTCAATTCAAAAACCATGCGCTCGCGCCCGGAAAGCTTGTCGAGGGCGGAGAGGATGCGCCGGCCAAGTTCACGGCGCATCAGGTCGTGCTCAGGATTGCTGTGGGCACGATCGTCGGCCACCTGGTCAATGACGCTGTACTCGACGCCGTCGGAATCGGTGGTGACGGGAGCGTCTTCCTTGCGGACTTGCCGCTTGCGCAGGTGGTCGAGGCAGAGATTGGTGACGATGCGATAAAGCCAGGTGTAGAAGGAGCACTCGAAGCGGAACTTGCCGACCGAGCGGTAGGCTTTGAGGAACGCTTCCTGATAGATATCCTGCGCGTCGGATTCCGAGCCGGTCAGATGCAGGGCGAGACGAAGTACCGCCTGATCGTACTGCCGGACGAGCTCTTCGAAAGCGACGCGGTTGCCCGCTTGCGCCTCGCGGATGAGGACCGTGTCGTCCACGCGGCGGATGCCACCCGATGCCATGCGCCCCCGACTGGACCAGGAGTCATTGTTGCGGGCCTGTTCCATGCGATTCAGCTCACCACCCGGAAATGGGACTGCCGCCGCTTCGGCCGGCATGGTTTCTTCTCCACGTCTGCTCCGCTCTGAGCCAGGCACGCCAACCTCGGGAAATATCCCTGTACGGCTTTTTACAATCGGAGCCAATCAATTCACTGCCAATGCTTTGGACGTGGCATAGGCGGAATCGTAAGCAGCGATTGCGACGATGTGAGAATTGCCGGTACGGCGGCAGCGTGCGGGCCGAAGTTCTTGAAAACAAACCTTAATTTTACACTGTGACGGGCAGGGTTCCGGCATCTATGCCAGCGGGAGGGAGGGATGAGTGAGGCGGAGGCAATCGTCGTCGGAGCGGGGCCCAACGGGTTGGCCGCCGGCATCGTGCTGGCGCAGGCCGGAGTCCCGGTCCTGATGGTCGAGGCGGAAGCGCAGATCGGCGGCGGAGTGCGGTCGGCCGAACTGACGCTGCCGGGGTTCGTTCACGATACCTGCTCGGCTATTCACCCCATGGCTTATGCGTCGCCATTCTTTCGCGCGCTGCCGCTGGAGCGCTTCGGACTAGGGTGGGTGCACCCGCCGGCGGCGCTGGCCCATCCCTTCGACGATGCAGCCCCCGCTGTCATGGAGCGGTCGGTGGAAAAGACCGCCGGCACAGTGGGTGTCGATGGCGACGCCTGGGTGCGGTTCATGAAGCCGGCGGTGGAGGCGTATCGCAGCGTAGGAGAGGGTGCGCTCGGATTGTCGCGACTGCTGAGCCATCCGCTGCGCTTAGGAAAGCTGGGAACGCGTTCGCTGCGCAGCGCCGCCGCGGTCGCGAAGAACGAATTCCACGGTCAACATGCGCGCGCTCTCCTGGCGGGCAATGCAGCTCATGCCATGTTGCCGCTGGAGAAGGCGGGGACGGTGGGGATCGCGCTGGCCTTGATGGCGGTGGGCCAGAGCGACGGATGGCCGTATCCACGGGGCGGAGCGCAGAGGCTGAGCGACGCCCTGGCGGGATATTTTCGTTCGCTCGGGGGCAGGATCGAGACCGGATTTCGCGTGGAATCGTTAGCGCAGCTTCCCGCCAGCCGCGCCGTGCTGTGCGATATCACGCCGCGGCAGTTGCTGCGCATCGCGGGAGATCGATTGCCGCCGCGATTCAGCAAGCTGTTGCGCCAGTATCGCTACGGACTGGCAGCATACAAGATGGACTGGGCGCTGGCCGAGCCGGTGCCGTGGCGCTCGCCGGAGGTGGCGCGCGCCGGGACGGTGCACCTTGGCGGGACGATGGAGGAGATTGCGGCGTCGGAGCAGGCGGCGTGGAAGGGAAGACCATCAGAGCGCCCGTTCGTGATCCTCGGGCAGCACTCGCTGTTTGACGCGACGCGCGCACCCGAGGGCAAGCACACGCTGTGGGGATACTGTCACGTGCCGAACGGATCGGACGTGGACATGGGCGGCCGCATGGAAGCGCAGATCGAGCGCTTCGCGCCGGGGTTTCGCGAGCGCATCCTGGCAAGAAACGCGATGACGCCGCGGGCGCTGGAGGCACATAACGCAAACCTGGTGGGCGGAGACATCCTGGGAGGGCTGATCGACCTGTGGCAGACGGTGTTTCGGCCGACGCTGCGCTATTACGGAACGCCGATCGCGGGACTGTATTTATGTTCGTCGTCGACGCCGCCGGGGCCGGGCGTGCACGGGTTGTGTGGCTACTTCGCGGCGCAACAAGCGCTGCGGCAGGTTTTCAAGGTCTGAGTTACCGGGCGGCTGATTCCGGAACGACGTTGGCGTGGCGCGCGACTTCCTGCCAGCGGCCACCCTGCTTCATCCACACGGCAGTAAAGCGCAGGTGTTCGGTCTTACCCGCGTTGGGCATCTTTCCACCCCAGACTACCGTCTCGGGGCCGGCAACGATGACGGCATCGCCATAGACTTTCAGATATTCGATTTGCCGGTCGTAGGAGGTGATGACCAGGAACCCCGATTCCATCATCCCCAACACTTGCTGCCCGGTCACAAACTTGTTCAGCGGATTGGTGACGACGAGATCCGGCGACCACAACCGGCGCATCGTGTTCGGGTCTTTGTCGAGGAACGCCTGGACCTCTTCCCGATTCAAGCGCCGTACCTGTTCTTCCGCGTTTTTCCCGTTCGCTCCGCTTGTGGCTTGAGCCGCCGCCAGCAGCGGCGCGGCAATCATCGAGGCATAAAGCACGACATGCGCGGACCAACTTTTCATGGAGTAGTCTTTTCACCTGATCGGCTGCTGTCAAGCAGAAATGCGCAAGGTCGAAGCCCTGAGCATCGCCGCAAAGTTACAGCCGGAAACTGAACTTACTGCTCCGGCTCCGCTTCCTTTTGCACTTCCACCTTGAGCTGGGCAGTCACCTCGCGGAACAGGCGCACGGGGACATGGAATTCGCCGGTAGTCTTGAGGGGCTCGTCGAGATGGATCTTCCGGCGATCGATGTTGAAGCCCTTGCGCTCCAGTTCAGCCGCCAGGTCGCTGGAGGTGACGGAGCCGAACAACTGCTCGTGCTCGCCGGCGCGGCGTTGAAAGGTGAGAGTGACGGCGGCCAACTGTGCGGCCAGCGACTCGGCGGCGGCCTTGTCCTTCTGGGTGCGCCGGGCGGCGGCGGACTTCATCTGCTCGATGACCGACTTGTTGGCTTGGGTGGCTTCGATGGCGAGCTTCTTGGGCAGCAGGAAATTGCGCCCGTATCCTTCGGCGACCTTGACCACGTCGCCGCGCGAGCCCAGCTTGGGCACGTCTTCTTTGAGTATGACTTCCATTTCAATCTCTCCCTATCGGGTGATCTGGCGATCGGGTGATCGGGTGATCAAACACCAATTGCAGATCCCTCAGCGGCTAAAGCCGCAATGATTCCGACACGGTGCGGCACGGCTGAAGCCGTGCCCTTCCCGGGTCTAAGCTCGTCCGGCAAACGGCAGCAGGGCGATGTTGCGCGCCTGCTTGATGGCGGTGGAAAGCCGCCGCTGATGCGGAGTGCACACGCCGGTGAGGCGACGGGGAACGATCTTGCCGCTCTCGGCGACGAACTGCGCCAGCAGGCGCACATCCTTGTAATTGATGGAGTCGATTTTCTCGACACAGAACTTGCATACCTTCTTGCGGCGGAAATACTTGCGGCCGCCTTCGCGGGAGCCGCCGGGGCGCTGGGGACGCGGTCCCCGCGGACCGGAGCCGGGGCCGGAAGGTGCGGTTTGCGCCGGGGCGGCGGTGGCCGTCGCGGTCTCGCCGCTATTGCTCGGAGTACGGGTTTCGTCTGCCATGATTCCTCTCAAGAAAACGTTTCAAGTTTCGCGTTTCAAGCTTCACGTTGCTTGGGACAGCCGTTCTCGGCCACCTGAAACTCGAAACGTGAAACTCGAAACTTTAAGCGGTTGCGGGCGCCGGCTCGCTGCCGGCTTCGGTGGCCTCGGGCGCCGGGGCGGGCTTCGCCTTGACGCGCGCATCGCGCAGGGCCTTGATTTTGCTAAGGCGCTTCTGTTCTTCGTCGACGCGCACGGTGATGAACTTGATCACCTGCTCGGCGACGCGCAGGCGGCGCTCCAGCTCGCGGACGATTTCTCCAGAGCCCTCAATGGTGAACAGCACGTACATGCCGTCCTGGAAGCCGCGCACCTGGTAGGCCAGGCGCCGTTTGCCCATGCGTTCCGCATTCTTCAGCGTGCCGCCGGCGGTGCTGACCTGGGTTTCCAGCGTTGAAATCAGCTTGTCCAACTCTTCGTCCACGATGTCGGGGCGGACGATAAACATCAGTTCATAGGTACGTTGCATTCGATTCTCCAGCTCTTCAGCCGATCAGCTCTTCAGCTTTCAGCAAAACCATCTGGTTTCGCTCTGCTAAATTCAGCCTCTACCATCTCGACGAGTACACTCACTACCATCATCATCTGACTGCGCCGCCGGCTTTCCGGTTGAAGCGGTTCATGGCGGCCGCGGGGCCCTCGGTGAAGATGACCTTTACGGCTTCGGCGGCGGCGTCCAACTCCTGGTCCACCACCTCGTACTGCGACTTCTTCAACTGCGACAGCACGTACTTGGCGCCATCGTGCACCGCAAAATCGGGAGCGATGCCAAGCCGGATGCGCAGGAACTCCTGCGTGCCGAGCGCGCCCACGATCGACTCCAGCCCGTTATGGCCGGCGGTCCCGCCGCGCTGCCGGATCCGAATCGTGCCCCAGGGCAGGTCGAGCTCGTCGTAAACCACCAGCAGGTCGCGCGCCGGATCAATTTCCAATTCGCCGACCAGCTCGCCCACCGCCAGCCCGCTGAGGTTCATGTACGTCTCGGGCTTGGCCAGTACCACGTCTTCGTTGCCGATGCGCGCTTTGCCGGTGAGAGCGCGACAGCGGCGGTTGTTCACTTCGGTCCCGTATTGCTCGGCGATCCGGTCCACCGCCAGGAACCCAAGATTGTGCGGCGTGAACTGGTACTCGATGCCGGGATTTCCAAGTCCGACGACCAGCTTCATGCCGTTCGAACGTTTCACGTTTCGCGTTTCACTTTTCACGCCAAGCCACGGCAACGTGAAACGTGAAACCTGGAAACGAGAAACCTATTTCTTCTCCTTCTTCTCTGCCTTTTCGGGCTTCTCGGCCTTTTCCGGAGCAGCCTCGGCGCCGGCTTCGGCCGTTTCCTGCTTGCCCTTCTTGATGACCTCGGGCTCGGCGGGCGCGGCCGTCGCATCGGCAGCCACCGCTTCCGGCGCAGGCGCAGCTTCTTCCTTCACCGAGGTGACGTGCGCCACGACCTGGTCGGCCGGAGTAAGGATCTTGACCTTGCCGCGGTCCACGGGAAGGTCGGCGACGCGCACCGCCTGGCCAAACACAAGGTGGCTGACGTCGACATCAATGTGACTGGGAATGTCGGCGGGCAGGCATTCGACTTCCACCTCGCGCAACACCTGGTCGAGAATGCCGCCCTGCTGCTTCACTCCGGCGGCTTCGCCCTTGGCGTACACGGGCACTTCGACGCGCAGGCGCTGGTCCATGGCAATGCGCTTGAGGTCGAGGTGCAGCAGCGAACCCTTGATCGGCTCGTACTGCCATTCGACGATCATCGCCTTGGTGCGCTCGCCATCGACCTGCAGGTCGAAAATCGTGTTGTGACCCGATTCGGAGTGCAGGATGCGGGTGATCTGCTTGGGATCGACGCTCACCGACACCGGCTGCTTGCCGGCGCCGTACACCACGGCGGGCACCCGGCCGCTCTTGCGCACGCGGCGGGCGACGTTCTTGCCGTTGGCCTTGCGCGGCTGCGCTTCTACGAGATTGTTTTCGGTTGCGGTAGCCATAATGTCAATGTCCTCTAATCGCGGCAGCCGAGGGCGGCTGCCGTTACGTAAAAAATTATACGAACAACTTGCTCACCGAGGTTTCCTCGTGGATGGACTGAATGGCGCGCGCGATCAGCCCGGCGATGGAGAGCACCTTGATCTTGGGCTCGTTCCGGCCAGCCTCGGAGAGCGGAATGGTATTGGTGACCACCACCTGCTCCAGCGGCGAGTGCGAGATGCGCTCAATCGCCTTCCCGGAAAGCACGGGGTGGGTGGCACAGGCGACCACCTTGCTGGCGCCGCTCTCCATGAGTGCGTTGGCGGTTTTCACCAGGGTCCCGGCAGTATCAATGATGTCGTCGAGAATGAGGCAGGGGCGACCCTTCACGTCGCCGATGACGTGCATCACCTCGGTGACGTCCATTTCGACGCGGCGTTTGTCGACGATGGCGAGGGCGGAATCCATCTTCTTGGCGAAAAATCTTGCGCGCTCCACGCCGCCCGCGTCCGGGGAAACCACGGTCAGGTCAGGAAAGGCCTGCTCTCTGAAATAGCCCACCAGCACGGGGGAAGCGAACAGGTGGTCGACCGGGATGTTGAAGAAGCCCTGGATTTGCGGGGCGTGCAGGTCAACGATGAGGGCGCGGTCGGCGCCGGCGGTGGTCAGCAGGTCGGCGACCAGCTTGGAGCTGATGGGCGAGCGGGGCTTGTCCTTGCGGTCCTGGCGCGCGTAGCCATAGTACGGGATGACGGGCGTGATGCGACGGGCGGAGGCGCGTTTGAAAGCGTCGATCATCAGCAGCAGTTCCATCAGGTGGGAATCCACCGGATGGCAGGTGGGCTGCAAGACGAAGACGTCGGCGCCGCGCACGTTCTCCAGGATCTGCACGTAGTGCTCGCCGTCGGAGAAGCGCGTGATCTGCGTCTGGCCGCGGGGGATGCCGAGGAAGGCGCAGATCTCGTCGGCCAGGGCGGGGTTCGCCGTGCCGCAGAAAATCTTCAGCCGGTCGTCGCTGCGTCCGCGCATCGGCTTGCGCTCCTTGGGTTGCGTGCCGGGGTCCTTCTTTTCCTGCTCGTGCGTCGTCGTAGCCACCGTGGTTGCCATAGCATTGCTCGCAGATGCGGTCCGCATCTCAGTGGGATCGACTGCCTGGCCCGGTTTTTGTCCGGCGATCATTTGAAGCTCTTAGCTTTTGGCTCTTAGCAATTAGCCTGCGTGGTGTGACGAACAAGCTATTGCTCACAACTCGAAACTCGCAACTGAGAACTGAATTCTTGGCTGGGCGGCCAGGATTCGAACCTGGACAAAGTGCTCCAAAGGCACTTGACCTACCATTAGTCGACCGCCCAGTACGACCGTCTGACTCGAAGATCCTTCGACCGCCCAAACCTGTTGCAGAATGACGATGGCAGGTTGCAGATTGAGACGATACGCGGAGAATTCTCAACCTGGAATCTTCAATCGCCCAACATCCTTTTCCAGTACTGCTCGCGATTCAAGGTGCGGGCGGCCCGCGCCTCGATGTTCTTGGCCTTCAGTGCCGCTGCCGCGCGCTCGGCTGCTTCCGCGGTTTCAAAGATGCCGAACAGCGCCGAGCCGGAACCCGACAGGGAGGCGTACCTTGCGCCTTCGCGCTCCAACACACGTTTTACCTCGCGCAGTTCGGGATACTGAGGAAAGACGACGCGTTCAAAGTCGTTTTCGATCCCGGCACGGACGAGGTCGAGAAGCGGTGTCTCGGCCCGGTCCCTGTTCTTGACAGGAACACCGGATAAGGAACCCGCCAGCCACGCGAACATCGAGCGGCTGAACACGTCCATTCTACCGGGCGCACTGCCGGGCGTCAACGAGGCACTCTCGGCGGCGAGGAGGGAATCCCAATCGGCGAACGCCTGCGGTGTGGAGACGCCGACGCCGGGGAACGCAATGGCCAGCGGCAGTGGCGTCAAATCAGGCAGTGGCAGCACCTGCTCGCCGTGGCCGATGCCCAGGACCGTGCCCCCGACCAGGAAGAGCGGGACGTCGCTGCCGATCTCGGAGGCAATGGCGAGCTTATCGTCGGGGGACAGCAGCTGGCCAAGCTCGCGCTCCAGCGCCAGCATGGTGGCGACGGCGTTGGAGGAGCCCGCTCCCAGCCCGCCCTGAACCGGCAGATTTTTTTCGATCTGGATGACCAATCGGCGGCGCTGCTTGAGCGCCCGCATGACACGCTCAGCGATGCGCCAGCAAGTGTTGCTTTCATCCTGCGGCACCTGGGGATGCTTGCAGCGAATCTCAATACCGGTGCCCGGGCCGGCGCTGACGCGCACGCTGTCGTGGAGATCCACCGCCTGATAGACGGTGCGCAGTTCGTGAAACCCGTCCCGTCGCGGCGGGCCAATGTAGAGCCCGAGATTGATCTTGGCGAAGGCGCGCAGGGTGGTGGGCATGGGAGAGCGCCAATTGTAATGCAGCGGCGCAACCAGTGCGGGCCAGGGATTTCTAAGCGGGAATGAATTTGTCCGGTAAGTACTTCCCCCGATATAACAAATGCCGCCGGGCGGCGAAGATTTACACCGTTCGGCGGGTTGCTTCCTGCTCCACTCGTGGAAAAAATGTGCTACAACGGTGGACACATCCAGCAACTCGCTTTGCCTGGAAGCACGACCCGAAGGTCGCGGGGGTCACTCTGCGGCAAGCGGTATGGCCAGTGAAGTGCATGTAAACCCATGATCCCCCTTTTTGAAAGGACCTGAAGCGATGTGGAAGCCTACGAACCAACCCACCCCCGGCGGGGCAACCCCGAACCCGGAACCGCAACGGGCGAGCGCGCCCACTAACACCATGACGGCGGAGCCGACGCCCGCCGCTGCCCCCAGGAATGCCTCTATGAACTCGCAGGATCAGGCGACCATCGGCAAATCGCTCGTCATCAAGGGCGAAGTGACTGGTTCGGAATCGCTTTACATCGACGGCCGCGTCGAAGGGTCGATCAACCTCTCCGGCAATCGGGTTACGATCGGGCGCAACGGCGTTGTGAACGCCAACATCAACGCCCGCGAGATCGTGGTGACCGGCAAGGTGAAGGGCAACCTGGTGGCTAGCGACCGGGTGGACATCCGCAACGAAGGATCCCTCACCGGGGACGTGATCGCCCAGCGCATCTCGATCGAAGACGGCGCCTATTTCAAGGGCGGCATCGACATCCGCAAACCGGGTCAGAAGGCGAACGGCGAGGCCAAAGACAGCAGCATGACGGAGACCGGCGCCAGCGCAACCGCGGCCGGGGCCGGCGCGCGCGCGTAAGGTCAGTTGTTGAGCTGTGAGTTCTGAGGTACGGTGAGTTGGAGTGGAAGCACTTGCGGCCACCCCTCAGAACTCGCAACTCGGGTATATCCATGTTTGAAAAGTTCTTGCAGTTGCTCTCCATTCATTGCCGTCATAAGAACACCTCGCAGCCGTTCGCGGCCGCAGCCGTGACCTCTTCAGCCGCGGCCGGCGAATGGGACTCCATCAGCACAGCGACCACGCACTACATTGTTTGCCTGGACTGCGGGAAGAAGTTTCCTTACGACTGGGCGAACATGCGCCGCATTGGCTGAACCGTTCTGCAGCACCGAATCGGCGACCTTGCTCAAATTCAGGGCTCCACGCTGGCGCCGAGGTCGGCGGAGGGAGTTTCCGCAACCGGGGCAGGGGGCGCCTTTTTCCGGCGCAAATCCTTCGGCAGTTCCGAGCGCAGCAGCCACAACCCGGCGGCAGCCGCGCCCGCCCAGGTGACCGATGCCAGGAGCATCGCTGCCAGGTCGGCCCGGCGGCTTCCGGCGACGCGCACGATCTCCGCAACCTTGATCCCGGCGAAGCCCGCCGCGACCGCGGTGAGCGCGGATTTCCCTACCTCACTCCAATTCAACCCCGGGAGCGGCACCAGGCGCCGGCGATGCAGCAGGACAGCCAAGGCAACGGTGTTGGCCGCGATGCCGACGTCCGATGCGATGGCCAGTCCCACCACGCCCCAGGCGTGGAACAGGGCGTAGTACACCGGTAACGACGCGGCAGTGATGACGGTCGCGGCCACCATGGGGGTGAGAGTATTGCCGGCAGCGTAGAACGCGCGCGCATACAACGCCTGCGCCGACCAGAACGCAAGCGAGAGGGCGAACCAGAAGAACAGCACCGCGGTCTCGCGGGAATCGGTAAAGGTGAACCTTCCCCGGCGGTACACCAGGTCAATGGCGGGCAGGGCGGTGGCCATCATCCAGGCGGTGGCGAGGAAGGAAGCCGCGGCCAGGCGATAGACCGAGGCATTGACGTTTTCAGCAAAATCGCGCACGCGCTTCTCACCCCACAGGCGCGCAAAGAAGGGCAGCGAGGCCTGACCGGTGGCTTGTCCGAGCACGGCGATGGGAACGGCAAAGAGGCGCTTAGCGTAGTTCAGGCGGGTGATGTCGCCGATGCCGCCGGAGGCGAAGTAGCGCAGGATCCAGTCGTCGGCGGTGGCCAGCGAGACGCCGAGCATGAGGGGAACAGAGAGCCAGACCCAGTGCCGGAACGCGGGATCGCGGACGTCAAAGGAGGGCCGGTAGCGGATGCCGGTGCGCGCCGCGCCGATGGCATTGATGAGGAAGGGCCCAACCAGCGCGCCCACCACGGCGCCCACGGCGAGGGAGGCAATGCCGAATCGGCGCGCTCCGACCAGGCCGCCGCCGATAATGCCGGCGTTGTAGAGGACCGGCGCCAGCGCCGGGATAAGGAACATGCGACGCGAGAGCAGCACCGCCGAAACGATGCCGCCGACGTAAAAGAACAGCTGTGCGGGCAGCAGGATGCGGGTCAGGTGAACGCAAAGCTGCATCTGCGCCGCGGTGAAGGCCGGGAAGATGAGCCGCTCGATCTGCGGGCAGAAGAGCTCCATGAGCGCGATCCCGATGGCCAGCACCGTGCTCATGACGGTGATGATGACGGAAAAAGTTTTTTCCGCCTCGCGTTCGCGCTTCTCCGCCAGGTAGCGGGTGAAGATGGAGATGAAGGTGATGGAGGCGGTGCCGCCGGCGACCAGGTAGTTGAGCCAGTCAGGCAGGGTGAAGGCCGCGACGTAGGCGTCGGTCTGGGCACCGGCGCCGAAGGCGTAGGCGATGTAAGCCTCGCGGACGTAACCGATGACCCGCGACAGCATGACTGCCGTCATCAGCAGCAGGGTGGCGCTGAACGCGCTGTGCTGGTGCGAAGGACGGAGCAGCCGGAGAAAGCGCCGCAGGCCTGTTTCGGCGGGAGTGGACATCGCTAGCCGGATTGTAACTTGCAAGTTGCGAGTTGCGAGTTGCGTGTTGTGAGTCGCCGCCGGGCGCAGGCGGCGGCAGGGGAAAGGGACAAATCAGAGAAGATTGATGTTGAACCCATAATCTGTCTAGGTGCTGCTCTCGAGTGGTAAGCTGAGGGCCGTGGAGGCGAGGGAACCCATGGTCTTCGAGCAGTTTTACCTGAACTGCCTGGCGCACGCTTCCTACCTGATCGGTTCAGAGGGAGTGGCCGCGATTGTCGATCCGCAGCGCGATGTCGAAATTTATCTCAAAGCGGCTGAGGAACACGGGCTGAAGATCGCGCACATTTTCGAAACTCACCTGCACGCCGATTTTGTCTCCGGCCACAAGGAGCTGGCACAGCGCACGGGAGCGAAAATCTATATCGGCGAGCGCGCCGGCGCCAAGTTCCCGCACGTCGGATTGCGCAACGGATTTTCGCTGCGCTTCGGCGAGATCGAGATGCGCGCCCTGGAAACTCCCGGGCACACGCCGGAGAGCACGTGCCTGCTGGTTTTCAACCGCGAGCAAAGCGAGGAGAAGCCGTGGGCGGTTTTCACCGGCGACACCTTGTTCATCGGCGATGTGGGCCGTCCCGACCTGGCGGAGGGCTACACGCCGCAGCAACTTGCCGGCGCGCTCTACGACAGCCTGCATGAAAAGTTGCTGGTGTTGCCCGACGACGTACTGGTGTACCCGGCGCACGGGGCGGGCTCGCTGTGCGGACGCAACATGCGCGCCGATCGCTTCTCCACCATTGGCACCGAGCGGCTGACCAACGCCGCGCTCCAGGTGAAGACGCGAGAAGATTTTATTCGCGAGGTGACGTCGCATCTGCCGCCGCGCCCGCAATACTTTGCCGAGGATGCGGCCTTAAACCGGGAAGGGGCACAGGCGTTGCAGGCGTTGCCGCCACTGCCGGCGCTCTCGCCCGACGACGTGAGGGAGGCGCAGGCGCACGGTTTCGTCGTACTGGACACGCGCGCGGGCGAGGAGTACGCGCGCGGCCACGTTCCGGGATCGGTGAATATCGGCCTGGGAGGACAGTTCGCCTCGTGGGCGGGAACGGTGCTGGGACTGGGGGCGAGAATCGTCGTGGTGGCCGAATCGGAAGAAAAAGCTGCGGAAGCTCGCATGCGCCTGGCGCGGGTGGGCATCGAGCACGTCGTGGGATACCAAGCCGGCGGCGTGAACGGCTGGGAAGCGGCCGGCAACTCGCTGGAAAAGATTCCGCAAATTACGGTCACGCAGTTGCGCGACCGGCGCGCAGAGCTCACCGTGCTGGATGTTCGTCGCGAAGCGGAGTGGCAGGCGGGACATATTGAGGGGGCGCAGTGGCATGCGCTCGACGACTTCCCGCGCGCCCTGCCGGAGCTCGACCGCGAGGCGCCCATCGCGGTGCACTGCAAGAGCGGATACCGCAGCATCATCGCTGCCAGCCTGTTGCGCCGGGCCGGGTTCCGCAACGTCAGCGACGTGCTCGGCGGGTATGAGGCGTGGCAGAAAGATGTGTCGCCGGCGGTTGCCGTCCAATAAGAAAGCAAGGAGAAAACGGCCAGGGGCGCCCGGCAAATTCCGGTTGCGCCTCCGCCAGAGGGGAGCAGGCGGAGTTGCTCAACTCCGCCCGCGCCAGGCACAAGCCTCACTCACGGGGTGGTGAACACGACGTCCACCCAGAAATTGGTTCCGGAGGCGCTAGTGCCTGGAAAGCTGCTCGTTCCGCCGAAGGAATACCATCCGTTGCCCCGTGCCGCGCTCACCGCGTGCAGCGGAGGGTTATCCACCGGGGAGTTGAAGTAGCGCGGATCGAAGCTATACGCGCCACTGCTGTGATACGAGATCATGTAGACAGTATTGGCCGCGATGGCGACCGGGTTGGCAAAGGCGGCCTGCTGCCATCCCGATGCCGTTTCGCTGGTGAAGGTCACTTGCGCGAGCAACTCGCCGGTGCTGGCCCAGAGGCTGCCGACGTGGCTGCCAGTGTTACTGACGCCCTTGTAGAAGCGTACCCCGGTGACATAGCCGCTGGTTTCCGAGGTGAACTCCATGCCAAATTCGATGGACGTGCCGGCGCTGGTATCGGTGACCATGGGAACCGCCGTGCTGCGGAACAGGCTGTAGCTCGGGCCGCTGGGTGGTGGCGGCGGCGGTGGCGGAGGGGGCGGCGGCGGCGTTCCGGTGGTCACCGTCAGCAGGCTGGTACCGCTAACCGTGCCCTGAGTCGCGGTAATGACCGATGAACCGATGGCGTTGCCCAATGCCTGGCCGACGGAATTGATGCCGGCGACGGCGGGAGTTGCCGAGGTCCAGGTGACGGAGCCGGTGATGTCCTTCGTCGAGCCGTTGGAATAGGTGCCGGTGGCGGTAAATTGCCGCAGCGCCCCGGCGGCGATGGAGGGAGACTGCGGGGTCACCGCAATGGAAACCAACGACACCGTGCTGCCGCCGGTGTTGAACACCACGTCGACGAAGAAATTCGAGCCAATCGATTGCTGCGGGAAGCCGGCGTAGGCATAGACGCCGTTGTTAACCGCGGGCGCGTGCAGCGGAGGATTGTCGAGTGGCGGTCCGAGGGCGGTGGTGGAATAGCTGAACCCGTTCGTGGTGTGGTAGGAAATCACGTACAGCGTGTTGGGAGCGATGGCCACCGGCTTGGAGAAATCCACCTGCTGCCATCCCGAAGCCGTCTCGTTGCTGAAGGTGGCCTGGGCGAGCAGTTGCCCATCCATGCTCCACAAGCTGCCGACATGGACTCCAGTATTGCTGGGGCCTTTGTAGAAGCGCACGCCGGTGACAAACCCGCTGATGTCTGAGCTGAACCGCAGTCCCAACTCGAGCGGCAAGGCGAGAGCGAGGTCAGGGGTGGCGGGCACCGCGGAACTCTTGAAGATGGTGTAAGTGTTGGGATCGGACGGAGGAGGCGGAGGCGGGTTTGAGCTGACAGTTAGCGTGGTGCCGCCGCTGATGCTGTTCAGGCTTGCCGTGATGACCGATGAGCCTTCGGCGATCCCGGTGGCTACGTTGCCGCTGATGGTGGCAATCGTTTGGGTGGCGGAAGACCAGGTAACGTCGGCTGTAATGTCGCCGGTGCTGGTGTCGGCGTAGGTTCCGGTGGCGCGGAATTGCTGCGTGGCGCCGATGCCGATGGTGGGATTTGCGGGCGTTACTGCCACAGACACTAACGTGGGAAGGGTAGTGCTGAAGGAGACGTCGACCCAGAAGTTGGCCCCGGCGCCGCCGATGGCCGGAAACGTTCTAGCGGGGCCGAAGGCGTAGACCCCGTTGCTGGTGCCGGAATTCTGCACGGCCCGCAATGGAGGGTTGCTGACCGGCGCGTTGAAATAACTGGGATCGTAACTGAAGTATCCGCTGCTGTGGTAAGAGACAACGTACACGGTGTAGGCAGCGATTTTGACCGGCGTGGCCAGGTTCGCTTGTTGCCAGCCGGAGGCGGTCTCCGCGCCGAAGGTGACTTGCGCGAGCATGTCACCGGTGCTGCTCCACAGCGTGCCAACGTGCGTGCCGGTGTTGCTGGAACCCTTGTAGAAGCGGAGCCCGGTGATGTATCCGGCAACATCGGAGGTGAACTTCATCCCGACTTCAAGCGGAGCACCTGCATTGGAGTTCACGCCGGATGGAGTCGCCGTGCTGCTGAACAAGGTTTTTGTCTGGGCAAACGCGGCCGGAATAATGAAGGCCAAGAGAAGAAGAGCGATTAATAAGCGACCGGCAGCGCGCATGGGCTTCACCTCACTCTGGGGATTTAGTGAGACACCCGGAGATTGTGAGTACTGGGAACAGCGTAATCCGCATGCGCGGGCGCGTGAATTCCCCGTTTAGACTAGCCGCGTGGCTAATGGTTTTTGGAGAAGCAAAAACAGTCGTCCGCAGCCGGTGGCCTTAGATGGGCGCCAGCCGCGGACGGAGGGGTGAGCGCGGTGTCAGATGCGCGTAGCCAGTGCCAGTTCCTCCAAGTTGAGCTTGGCGACACCCGGAATGGCTTGCACCAGGGTGCGGATTTTTTTGACCTGCGCGGGCGAATCAATGGGACCCTTGATTGAAACCGCGCCGCTGCGCGCCACCACCTCAAATTGCAAGTCGGAAGTTTCGGGACCCATGGCGAGGTTGGCCTTGACGCAGCTGGCCAGCGCCAGGTCTTCGAGGGCGGCGTTGGATTCGGGGGTCGGCCGGAAGCATGGCGCCTCGGCGATGGCGCCGATGGCCTCGCACGCGGCTTCCAGGCAGGTTTGCTCCAGGTTGAGCACCACGTCGTAGAGCGACGCGTCTTCCCAATTCACGCCATAGAGGAAGCGGGTCCATTTTTGGCGCTCGACGTCCTTGGTTTCGATGTAGGCGATGGCGTCCTTGCGGCTGAGCTTCATGCGCTCCAGCACCTTGGCGATGCGGAACTCCATGGGGGCAATGATGCGGCAGCGCAGCACGTGCGGACCCTTGCCCAGCAAGAGATGCCCGGCCAGGCCGTGGTAGACGGCATCGCCGCCCCTGACTTCCTCGGTGAGGGCCGCCTGGATGAAAGCCAGGTACATGTACTTGGTGTGCTGCGACTGGCCCATGAAGCTGGGCGGCTTCTCAATGGCGGTGCGCAACTCTTCCTGGGAGACGCCCCACTGCGCCGCCTTGCGGATCACCTGGTCGCGGTCAATGCAACGGTATCCGAGCTTGCGTGCCAAGATCTCGGCGAGCAACTTGCCGCCGCTAAACGATCCCCGGGAGATGGTGATGATGGCCACGGCTGCCTCCTCATGGTGTGCGTGCCCGCCACCAGGGGAATGACCGCACAGCGGCAGGTGATAGCGATGATTCCACCAAGCGGGCCGAAATACGGTGATGCACCTCACGCTTGCGCGTGCGCAGCCTGGCGGTAACGGGAGAGGCTGGAAGCAGGAATAAAGAGGCGGGGCCGATCAGCGGCCTTTGGCAGCCGGGGCTTTCTCGATTTCCCTGGCGGCGCGCATCACGGTTTTCTTCATGCGGTTTTCCCCGGCCCAGTAGAGGCTGATCTCGTGGCCATCGGGATCGTTGAGATAGGCATGCCGCCAGCCCCAGGGCATCATGCGCGGCAGTTGCGTGATGTAGAAGTTCTTGGCCTGCAGCTTGCGGCAAAACTCGTCGAGCTCACGAATTTCGAAATACAAGCGAACGCCCTCGCTGGCCAGCGAGGTTCCGGGTCCGGCCTGGTGCAGCGCGATGGTGCCATCGCCGCCGGGCGCGCGCAAACGCGCGTAGATGGGCTGGCCTTCGTAGCGAAATTCGTCGACCAGCTTGAAGCCGAGGAGGTCGCGATAGAAATCGAGCGCGCGCGGCACGTCTTTCGCGTACACCATGGCGTGATTGAAGCTGAGCTTGTCGCCGGCAATCGGCGCTGGTTCAAGCCCTTTCTCCGCCGGCCGGGAGACGGCCTTGGTTTTCTTGGCCGAGGATTTCCCCACGGCGCTGCTCTTCTTCTTTGACTTCCGGGCTGATGCTTTTGCCATGATTGCACTCAACCGCGGCTGCGATTGTACCCGAATGGAAGCGCAATCCAAATGCGGGCTGGCTCAGGCG
This sequence comes from Terriglobia bacterium, assembly GCA_963797035.1. Taxonomy (GTDB): domain Bacteria; phylum Acidobacteriota; class Terriglobia; order Terriglobales; family Acidobacteriaceae; genus JAIQGF01. The sequence goes on along the minus strand of CAWCOC010000007.1, from coordinate 266,672 downwards.
CCCAGGTTATCGGGCTCCTGCGGCTTGGGCTGTCCGGGACTCACGCGTAAGTACGGTTGGGCGAAACCGAAGCGGGCCAAGAGATTGCTTGCTGCCTGGATGCCGCTGGCCATGCAGTCGGGGACACCGATGCCACGATAGGCGTTGCCGGCCAATTCGAGGCCCGGAATCGCTTCCCGCAATTGGGCAATGCGCGCAACGCGCGCGAGATGCCCACGGGTGTACTGCGCCATGGCTCCGCGCCAGCGGTAGACGCGGGCGAAACGCGGGGCTGCAGTGATGCCGACGATTTCGCGCAGGTCCTTGGCGACGGCGGAGAGTACCTGGTCATCGGGAATATCGAGCACCGACTCATTGCCCCAGCCGCCGATAAAGCAGCGCACCAGCCCGCGGTCTGGAGGCGCGCGGTGGGGAAATTTCACGTGCACGAAGGTCGCGGCCAGGATGCGCCGGCCCTCGCTGCGCGGAACCAGGAAGCCGAAGCCCGGAGGCACGGAAGCCAGATCGCGCTTGTCGTAGCCGGATACCACGACCATGGAGGAGCTGTAAGGGATTTGCTGCAACTGCTCCGCCAACGGCCCGCTGATCTTTTCCAGCAGGCGTCCGGCGTGGTTTGCCGGCAGCGCCAGGATGACGGCGTCGAACTCTTCCATGGAGCCCTGCTCGGGGGCGACCATCCACTTCTCACCCTGGCGGCTGAGCGCAACCACAAGGTTGCCGGTGCGGGCCGACCCGGGCGCCAGTTGCGGCACGATGGTATCGACCAACTGCTGCATGCCGTTCTTGAGCGAGGTAAACAGCGGCGGGGGCGCAGGCGGCGGGCCCGAGGCGCCGGCACTCGCTGCTGCGCGCTGGCGGCGGGCCGTGAGCATGCCGCGGCTGAGCGAGCCGTACTTCTTCTCCATGTCGACGAAACGCGGCAGCACGGCGGCAGCGCTGAGGTCGGCGGCCGCACCGCCATAGACTCCCGCCAGCAGAGGGTCGGCAAGGCGATCCACCATCTCGGGCCCGAAGTGGCGCTCCACCAGTTCGGCGACGGTCTCGTCCAGGTCGCGGTGCGAATTCGGTTTTTGAAAGTATTCGCGGGCAAAGCGCAGCTTGGCGCCCCAGGAAAATAAGGGTGTCGAAATGATGGGAGCGATCTTGGTCGGCACCATGAACATCAGGCCGTCGGGAATCGGCACCAGCCGGCCTTTGACCAGGATGTAGGTGATGCGATCGGGATCGTTGGAGCCGATGAGCTGATCGCCCAGCCCGAGCCCGCGCACAAAATCGAGGCCCCAGGATTTTTCGGTGAGGAAGGAATCGGGGCCGGCTTCGACAATGCAGTCGTCGATGCGCTCGGTGACCAGCACTCCTCCGAGGCGTGGGGCGGCCTCGAAGACGGCGTACTCCAGTTCGGCGCCTTTTTGGCGCGCACGCTCCAGAGTAATGGCGGCGCTCAGGCCGCTGGTGCCGCCGCCGATGATGGCGATGCGCTTCATAGAAAAGTTGGCCACAGATTTACACAGATGAACACAGATAAAAGCAAATCAGAAAAAATCGCGTTCATCCGTGTAAATCGGTGGCTAGCCTTTTGATTTTATCTGCACAAGCGGTTTGGCGGCGTCCTCGGGTTGTTGCAGTCGCGAGCGGGCCACGTCGGCAATGGCAGCGCAGAAGGTCGGCGAATCGTTGAGCGACTCGGCGCGCCAGAGGCGCATGCCGTGCTGCCGGGCGAATTCCCGGAAGCCGATATCGATGTCGTAGAGCACTTCAACGTGGTCGCAGACAAAGCCAATCGGCTGGATGAAAACGCCGGTATGGCCTTTCGCCTGGAGCGCGAGAATGGTGTCTTCCACGGTGGGGCCGAGCCACGCGCCTCCCGACATGCCCTGGCTCTGGAAGGCAAACGTCCAGTCCCCGGCGTGGAGCGACGGCACTTCCATGGCGACCAGCTCGGCGGTCTCCTTGGCCTGCTGCTCGTAGGGATCGCCGGCTTCGATGGTACGCGTGGGAACGCTGTGGGCGGTGAAGATGATGGGCAGGCGCGCGCCCGCCTGTTCACAGGCGTGTTTCCAGCCGGCTTGCAGTTTCTCGGCGAAGGCGCGAACCAGCAGCGGGTGATCGTGCCAGTTATCGACGAAGTCGAAGGTCGGAGCAGCCGAGGGCGGCTGCTCCCACGTGGTCAGAGCTCGCTTGTACAGGCCAACGCTGGTCTGCGAATTCTGCGGTGCCAGACAAATGACCACGGCGCGATGGATGCCGTCAGTCGACATCTGCTTCACGGTATCGGCAATGAACGGCTTCCAGTTGCGCATGCCGACATAAACGGGCAGACGAAGCTCGCGGGCGGCGCCGGCCGCCTGCTTCAGGGTAATTTCGGTCAGCGGGGAGTGCCCGATCAACCCGTAGCGGTGCTTGACTTCGGCCACGACGGGCGGAGGGAGCTCGCGTCCGGCGATGTTGCGCAGAAATTCAGGGACCTCGTCGGGCGTATCGGGACTGCCGTGGGCGAGAAGGAGAACCGCCGAGGGCGAATTCATTGCGCTTCCCCAAACCACTCGACCCGCGCCGAGGTGGCGTACTTGGCCGAGTAGTGGTGCACGAACTCGCACAGGTCTTTCACGTGGTCCACGGGCGTATCGGGCAGAATGCCATGGCCGAGATTGAAGATGTGCCCGGGACGCCCGCCGGCGCGCTGCAGCACGTCTTCCGCCTGGGCGTGGATCTCCTTCTTACTGGCGAAGAGCACGACGGGATCGAGATTGCCCTGCACCGCGCCGCCGCCCACGGCTTTCCAGGCGTCGTCGAGCGCGATGCGCCAGTCCACGCCGATGACGTCGGCGCCGGTTTCCTTCATCGCCGGCAACAACGTGGCGGAATCGGTGCCGAAGTAGATGACCGGCACGCCCGCGGTGTGCCGGACGCGTTGGACCAACTCCGTGGTACGCGGCAACACGAAGCGCCGGTAATCGGCGGGACTGAGGCATCCCACCCAGGAATCGAAGACCTGGACCACGTCGGCGCCGGCGCGCGCCTGCTCGATGACGTAGTCGCCAAGGACGGAGATGAGCTTGAGCATTAACTCGTCCCAGGCATCGGGCGCGCGGTACATGAGTTTCTTGGTCTCGACGTAATTGCGCGAGCCGCCGCCTTCAATCATGTAGCTGGCGAGAGTGAAAGGCGCGCCGCAGAAGCCAATGACCGGCAGCCTGGCGCCGAAGTGCTGCGCCACCAGCCGCACCGATTCAGCAACGTAGTTGAGATCGCCGGACAGGTCGACGCGCAGGGCGCGAACATCAGCCGAAGCGCGCACCGGTTTCTCGATCACCGGGCCTTCACCCTGCTGGAAGTGAAAGGGAATGCCCATGACTTCCAGCGGCAGCAGCAGGTCGGCAAAAATGATGGCGGCATCGACGCCGAGGATTTCCGCCGCCTCGATTGTGACTTGCGCCGCCAGCTTGGGGGTCTTGCAGATTTCAACGATCGAGTGGAGCTTGCGGACCTCGCGATACTCGGCCATGTAGCGGCCCGCCTGGCGCATGAACCACACCGGGGTCACGGGTGTCGGTTGGCCTTTGCAGGCGCGGACAAAATGGGATTCAGGGGCGGACATGAAGCTATCAATGTAGCATTTCGCGGGCATCCGATGGTCCATTGGCCTGACGGTGCCGGGTGGCCAGCCGGAAAATCGCGTAACTAACGGGCCGAGCGGCTGATAAGCCGAAAACGTTGGATGGATTGACCCATCGAGGTTTGACACGGACTGGCGGCGGGACTAGTGTTGCTGGCTGGATACCGCAACAAACGTGGAGCACGCGGGTTTCCAACTTCAGCCACTTTGTCCCTGAGTTTCTACTGAGTTTTTCCTGCGGGCCGGCAGCTTGGCGTCCCCAGGTTGGAGGTGAAAATGACATCTCGAATCAGCAAATTGGCCTTAGCAGTTGCGGTTTTGTTCCTGATGACCAGCGCCGGCTTCGCGCAGTCGCCAGGGTGGCAGCACGACGGTCGCTGGGGATACCAAAACGATCGGGACCGCCGGGAATACAACCAGGGCGTCCGCGACGGGGAAAACGACCGCGCGCACAGACGCGCTTTTCATCCGCGGCATAGCGAGCAGGATTACATGAACGGCTATCGCGCCGGCTTCGGTCGCGAGGGTGGTGGCTGGCAGGGGCGGCGCAACGACGGCGAAGTCAACCGCGGCTATCCCAGCGGGCCTTACTATCCGGGAAACCCGAACGGCGGCTATCGCGGAGGCAACGCGCAGAGCGCTGCTTATAACAATGGATTCCAGCAGGGGCTGTCACACGGGGCGGCGGACCGCAACAACGGCCACAGCAACCGTCCGACCTATAGCAGCACCTATCAGAAGGGCACCAGCGGATACAACTCCTCGATGGGCGGCGAGACGGCGTACAAGCAGGCGTTTCGCCAAGGATACCTGGCCGGCTATCAGCGCGGATACAACGGGGCGGGCCGGAGGTAGTAGCGAGTAGGGTTGAAGAGATCGCGGGCTGCGGCCCGCGATTTCTTTTTTACCCGATGTAGGCGTCGGCTTCGATTTCCACCAGCATCTCGGGAACAATCAGGCGCGCGACGGCGACCATGCTGGTGGCAGGGCGGATGTCGCGGAAGACTTCGCCGTGGGCTCGTCCTACTTTCTCCCAATCCTCCATGTGAAGCAGGTAGATGCGCGTGCGCACTACGTGGTCGAGTCGCGCGCCGGCCTGGACCAGCGCCCATTCGATGTTGCGCAGCGTCTGCACCGCCTGTGCGTAGGCATCACCCTCGCCCACGATGGCGCCGCCGGGAGCGGTGGCGGTCGTACCCGAAACGTGCACATAGTTGCCGACGCGCACCGCGCGCGAATACCCGACCATCGGCTCCCACGGCGTGCCGCTGGCAATGTTGAGGCGGGACATGGTTGAAGACCTCGAAATCAATTTGTCACTGCTGCAGTATGTCAGTAATTCAGTTGCAATAGAAAAGGGCGGCCCGAAGGCCGCCCTTTTTCGGAGTTGCCCGCGTTATTTCTTGGGCGGTTTCTCGGTGGAGCTAGGAGGATTGGGCGTGGTGGTGGAGCTGCCCATTCCACTGGAGCTGCCAACGGTGATGTGATCTGCGACCTTGCGATTGCCGCCATAGGATTGGGCGATCTGCTTGGCCGTATCCCGTTCCTTGGATGTGGCAGCGGTGCCGCTGAGTTCGATCTGATCGGCGGTAACGCTGACGTTAATGCTGTCGTTGCTGAGGGTAGGCTCGTTTTTCAGAGCAGTCTGGATCTGGTGCTGGAGTTGGTCGTCGGAGGAGGCGGGAGAACTCATGGTCCCCGACTGCGAACCGGTTACGCTCGCCTGTCCGGCGGCTGAGGAGGGGCTGGTTTCCCCGGCCTGCGCCGCGACGCCGGCCTGATCAGGCTGGCTGGAGGAAGGAGCGGTCGCGCTCGGCGCGGTCGCCTGGCCACTCACGCCGCCGGTGGCGGAGGTGCCCGCCTGGGACTGCGCCGAACTCGCGCTCTGGTCGGGAGGCGTGGTGCTGGAACTCGCAGTCGAGGTCGACGGCGAGGTCGAGCTGCTGGACGCGCTGGTCTGGCCCGAAGGAGTGGCGCTGCTTTGCGCGCTCATGCTGGACGGCTCGCTGCTGGACGGCGGGTTGGCCGCACTCGGAGTGCTGCTCGGAGTCGAGGTACCGGCCGCAACGCCTGCCTGCCCGGTTTCCCCGGCGCCAGTGGAGGTGGTGGTGGTCGTCGAAGTCTGGCTGGAAATAGCCGGCTGGCTGGCCGCGGAGGTCGTGCCGGCCGCGCCCATGCTGCCCGCCGAGGCGCTGGAAGCCACCGACAAGTGCTCCTTCACGCTCTTGACTCCGGGGACCGACTTCGCGAGTTTCTTAGCTTCTTTCTTGTCTTCTTTCTTGGCGACGGTGCCGTCCAGGGTGACGACGCCTTTCTTGACCGTGATCTGCACGTTCTGCAGGTCCGGGTTGGAGGCCAGCTGCTCGTGCACCTGGCGATGCAGACTCTCGTCATCGACATTGGCCATTGAGCTCTGTTGGCTGTTCGTGCTGGCGCTGGTCTGGCTGCCTGTCTGGTCAATGGCGCCAGGCTGGCTGGGCATGGTGGATGGCTGACCCATCTGACTGGGCTGCTGGCCCATGGGGCGCGGATTCCCGGTTGCTGCTCCGGCTCCGGCTTGTGCCATGGCCACGGCCGCGGACAGACCGAGCACACAAAAAATTGTCAAAAGATGCTTCTTCATTCTTGGATCTCCCGGTTACAACGAGATTGGTTTCCGATCAGCTCTTCACGAGCGTTCTGCCCGCGAGCGAGCGCTTCCGGCATGCGTTGACGGTGACCCGGCGCATGCAGGGTGCCCGCAACTCACGAAGTGGCGCGACAGGCGCGGCGATGGCCAGAACGAACCTGTCCTCAGCCAGCCACAGCACGCCAATCACCACAGGAGGAGCGGAAAAGACTGTCAATTTCTCACTCAGCCGCCGCCTGCCACTGGCTCGAAAAGGGACATTGGGGTGTGTGTCGCCTGTAAATTGCAATGCTCTCTGTTGGTATCGCGATGCTCAACGTAGGTTGAAGATTGGCACGGCGCCAAGGGCGTTGGTAACGGGCCAGCATTCGCAGGAGGCATAAGTTTCGGCAGCTTGCGGAGGGGAGGAAAGGAAACCCGGGGCGCGCGGTTCGGAATCGAAACTGCTGCTGGTGAGATGCAGCGGAGGAAAATCTTGACTGCGACGTCCCCTACGAATCCCCTGCGCAGGCCGATCCCTTTGCTGGCGATCCTTCTGGCAGCCCTGGCCGTGCATGGTCCCTTGCTGTTGATGGAGTTGCCGCTCGGTTCCTACGACGCGAACTTCCATATCTTTTTCGCATCGCATTACGCGCACCATTGGTTCAGCCCGTGGAACCCGAAGTGGTTCGGCGGCTTTTCCCAGACCACGTATCCGCCGCTGCCGCAGCAATGGCTGGCGCTGATCTCGCACGTCACCGGCCTGCACCTGGCTTACATGCTGGTGCAGATGATCATCATCCTGCTGTTGCCGGTTGGGGTGTATCGCTTCGCCAAGCTGTGGGTGGATGAGCGCGCCGCCAGCTACGCGGCGCTGGGCAGCGTCTTCCTGGGCTCGCTGGGCATGCTGGTGTACCAGGCGGGACAGTTGTCCACCACGGCCGCCATCCCGCTTTACCTGAACGCGCTGCCATATTTTTATGAGTGGAGCCGAAGGGCCAAGGGCCGAGCGCTGCTGAAAGGAGTGGCGCTCACCCTGGCGGGCGCGGCGGCGCACCACGTAACGCTGCTGTTTGGCTCGCTGCTGTTCGCGGTGCCGGTGGTCATCCTGGCCATCATGGACCGGAACAACGACGGCGAGGAGCGCTCGACGGCGGCAGTAGTGTCGCGTGCGCTGGTGTTTGCCGCGCTGGCCGGCATCGGCGCCGGCATTGTGCTGCTGCCGTACTTTATCGCGTTCCTGCACAACCCCATCACGCAGGTCCCGATTCCACATGCCAGCCGCAGCAATTACGTCCTGAACCCCGAATGGGGGCTCAACTATTTTGTGGTGCCCTACGGGGCGCTGCTGCTGGCGCTGCCGTTTATCGCGATTCGCGGTTCGGCAAACCGGCGCCTTCGCCCGCTGCTGCTCGGGTTCTGGATTACCTTCCTGATCGGGTTGGGCGGCACCACGCCGGTTCCGCGCTGGCTGCTCGGCCGCGCTTATGAAATTTTGACCTTCGAGCGCTTCAGCTTCTGGGCCACCATCCTGGCGCTGCCCTTCATCGGGCTGCTGGCCGCGGAACTGATTGACCGCTATCGCAGCCGCGCGATCGCCGGCCTGGCGGTGGCGGCGGTGGGCACGTGCGCGCTGTCGGTGGCCTGGACCACATTCCATCCCATCAACTACGACAAGGAACTGCGCGTCCGGCCCGTCGCCGAATTTCTGAACCGCGATGGCCATGACAAGTACCGTTACCTGACGCTCGGCTTCGGCTCGCACCTCTCGGAGCTCTCCATCCTGACCGATGCCGAGACAGTGGACGGCGAGTACAACTCCGCCCGCATGCTGCCGGAGATGACGGAAAACGGCGCCGCGCAGCTGACTAACGCCAAGTATTACGGCACCAACGGCATGACTTCACTGCGCGCCATCCTGGGGCACGCCGATAAGTACGGCCTGAAATGGGTATTCGTGCGCGACCCGTTCTATCGGCCGTTGATGGCCTTTGCCGGCTGGCGCCTGGTGGACAGGCTGGACGTGGGCGCCATCCAAGTCTGGACCAAGGATGACGTGCCGCCGGCGCAGCCGATCGAGGCCAACGTAATGCCCGCCCCGTGGGAAGGCTTGCTGTGGGGCACGCTGCCGATCGGATCCAGCATTCTGGCCATCTTCCTGTTGCTGGCGCTGCCGGAGCGCCGGCGCGCGCGGGAGACGATCGCGTTTCCCTCGCCTGCGCCGGAAGCCGCATACCTGCGCGAGGGGGTGAAGTGATGAAGTTCACTCTGCCGGTTGCGCTCGCAGTGATCACCCTGGTGCTGGTTGCGGTAGGGACCCTGTGGCCGCAGCAGGCCTCGACCGTGATGTACATCGCCGGCGAAGGAACCGGCGCGCTGGCCACCTCCAAGACGCCGGAGGGAGCGGTGCAGTCGGTGATGGACAACGTGAAAAAACGCCAGTACCACGGCGCTTATTCCTATATCGCCAACACCAACCAGGTGGATGAACGCGAGTTCACCGACGACATGCGCGGGATCAACGGCAGCCTGCGCACCTATTCCAACCTGGAGAATGCCAGCCTGCGCGTTCTCCGCAAGAGCGACAGCGAAGCCGTGGTCCGCACCAACATGAAGTGGGCCACTGCCGTGGGCGCCTTCTACGACACGCGCGACCTGAAGGTGGTGAACCGCGGCGGCGAGTGGAAGGTGGTGTGGCCCGAGTTCAAGGTGACGCACGTTCCTCCGCAGGTGATCCCGGTGAACTACCTGCGCTGGGACGTGATTTACCGCGGCGCGGGCGACGAGTGGGGAGCGCAGAACGTGGAGGCGCCGCACGTCCGGCTGATCTCAATGAAAGCGACCAGCCATGGCAACGCCACGGTGATCGTCGGCGAGGTGATGAACGAAGACACGGTGCCGGCCTTCGTCTCCGTGAATGCGACGCTGATCGGCAAAGACGGTTCCACCATCGGCCAGGAGAGCAGCTTCGACAAGATGTCGCATACGCTGCTGCCCAAGGAAGTGTCGCCATTCCGCATTGATTTTCCGAATGTGAAGATCGCCGACGTCAAGAGCGTTCGCATGCAGCCGGACTCGTCGCTGGTGGCGGCCTCGGCGGACCCGGTGATCGGAGTGCTCAACCAGAAACTGGAAACCGACGGGCGCGGGCGGCGCGTCCTGGCCGGCGAACTGCTGAACGAAAGCGGACAGGTGGTGAACATCCCGCACGTCCTTGCCACCTACTACAACAAGAACGGGCAGGTGATCTGGGTTTCCGACGGTTACGTCGACCAGGCGCTGATGCCGCAGACACCGTTGCCGTTCGCGGTGGATGTTCCCGATGACGTGGCGCCGCAAGTGCAGAGTTATCGCGTCACGGTGAACCAATATTCGCAGGGCGGGTACTAGGGCCATGAAGAACGTTGGGCTGGGATTGTTGCTGGTGGCGGTTTGCTGGTTCGCCGCCTACGCCGCGCATGGCGCCGAGCTGAAGGCGCCGGAACGCGCCGAGGCCGGCGTCGGGCTCACCATTCCCACCAGCGGCAGCGGCGATGCCACGCTCTACCTGGTCGGACCGGCCAGCGTGGTGAAGCGCACGGTGAAGCTGGGCGGCGAAGTCCGCATCGCGCCCGAAGAAGTGCAGAACGCGGGGAAATACCTGCTCATGCTGCGCAATGGCGGCAACGCGGGCAGCGCGACATTTTGGGTGATGCCGGCCAAGCCGGCGCGCATGAGCTTCATCGCCCGCCCGTCGCGCCTGCCGGTGGCGGTGAATAACGGCGTCAGCGGCGTGGTGTACGTTTTCGACAAATTTCACAACCTGGTGGTGCAGCCGGAGCAGGTGAGCTTCAAGTTATCGGTTGGCGGAACGCAGGAGCTGACGCGCAGCGTGGCCGCCAAAAATGGCATGGCGTGGATCTCGCTGGATTCCGGCCGCAAGGTAGGGGCGGCGCAGTTTGTGGCCAGTGTCGGTGACGTGACCGAGCGCCGCGTAGTACAGCAAGTGGCGTCTGACCCTTGCAACCTCCGCATGAAGGCGCAACCGAGCAAGGAAGGAATCGTGGTGGAGACCGATCCTATCCGTGACTGCAGCGGCAATCCCGTTCCCGATGGAACCATCGTGACTTTCACCGCCGTCTCGCCCGCGGGCAAGAGCAGCGTGGACGCGCGCATCAAGAAAGGTGTCGCCAAGGCGGAATTACCCCACCTGCAGGATGCGACCATCTCGGTGGCCTCGGGCGTTGTGATGGGCAACGACATTCACGTTGGAGGCGGGCAATGAAGAAGACCTGCCTGGCGCTCGCACTCGTTCTGTTGTGCGGACTGATGCCGTGGACAGTACGCGCGGCCGAGCCCGCATTACCCAGCGTGCAGTTGACGGCCGAAAACGGCGCCGGCCGGCCCGTGGAAGAGTTGACCAGGAAGTCGGTAGCGCGCGACTACGCCAGGGCCTGGCACTCGCTGGCACAAGCCCTGGATGAGAACCGCGCCGACCTGATTGACAACGATTTCGTGGGCGTCGCGCAGGAAAAATTCGAAGCCGCAGTTGCCGCGCAAGCCAAGGCCGGGCTGCACACCCGCTATATCGACCACGGCCACAAGCTGGACGTGCTTTTTTATTCGCCCGAGGGACTTTCCATCCAACTGCGCGACACGGCGCAACTGGAACGGCAAGTGCTGGATGGAGACAAGGTGATCCACAGCGAGCAGGTTACGGCGCATTACATTGCGCTGATGACGCCTACCGAAGTCCGCTGGAAGGTGCGCCTGCTGCAGGAAGTACCGGCGCAATGACGCATGGCCGGGTCTCTGACCCGCGGAAGTGAGTTTTGCAATTCAGGTCTTGAGGGCCCCTGATGATCTCGGTCGCAATCCCGGTTTATAACGAACAGGAAATCATTCACATCCTCCACTCGCGTGTTTCCGAGGTGATGAACGGAATGGGCGAAGCGTGGGAGGTGGTGTACGTCAACGACGGCAGCAAGGACGCAACGCTCAAGCTGTTGCTCGAACTGCAAACCACCGATCCGCACGTAGTGGTGGTAGACCTGTCGCGCAACTGGGGCCACATGGGCGCGCTCAGCGCCGGCATGCAGACGGCGCGCGGCGATGCCGTGGTGCTCATGGACGGCGACCTGCAGGACCCGCCGGAGGTCATTCCCGAGATGGTGGAGGCCTGGCGCAAGGGCGCCAAGGTGGTGAGCGCGGTGCGGCGCAAGCGCGAGGACAGCCGCAAGTACTTGCTGGTGTTGTTCGCCTTGTTCTACCGGGTGCTGGGCGCGCTGTCGGATTTTCCGATCCCGCTGAACTCCGGCATCTTCGGGCTGATGGACCGCGAGGCGCTTGACTCCATCAATCGCTTGCGCGAGTACAACCGTTACCTGCCCGGTCTGCGCGCCTGGATCGGGTATCCCACGGCGGTGGTGACCTACGACCGCAAACACCGCGTCGGCGGGGAAGGCAAGCTCAGCTTCCTCAGCCGCATAAAGTACGCGCTCGACGCTATCACCAGCTTCAGCTACAAGCCGTTGCGCCTCAGTTTCGCGATCGGCATTCCGACCATGTTCCTGGCCGTGGTGGCGGTGGTCGCACTCGCGCTCGGCGGCCACCTGACGGCTACCGCCGGCGTGATCGCCGCGGTGTTCTTCATGGGAGGGGTGCAGCTGTTTTGCGTGGGCGTGCTCGCCGAGTATATCGGCCGTATTTACGATGAAGTTCGCCGCCGGCCGCTCTCGCTGATCAATGCCGTGCATCGCGCGCAGGCGGTTCCCTCGTCCGCAGGCGAGGAGGTCCTTCCCGCCGCCGCATGATCCCCGCATTCAAGCATGGCGCCCGTGCGGGAGCTGCCTCAGGTGTGGCAACTCGGGCCAGAGCTGCGCATTCCAACCAATACGAGCAGGTGCTCTGGCGCGGGCTCGTGTTTTCGCGGACCGCAGGGGAAGTAGTTCGATTCAGGTGCACGATGAACCTTCGACACACTCTCATTGCGTTGATTGCATGTATCCTGCTGTTGAGCGTCCTGTGCGGCTGCGGTGGCACGACGGCTGCAACCGCGAACACTCCGCCACCCAGCCCGACTCCAGATCCCAGCCCGTCGCCACCGCCACCGTCGCCTCCGCCCGCTCCTCAGGCGGTCAGCGTAACTACCTATCACTACGATGTATTGCGCACTGGGGCAAACACCAGCGAGACGGTCCTGACTCCGACCAACGTGAACCAGGCGACCTTCGGAAAGCTGGCTTCATTTGACGTCGACGGCCAGATGTACGGGAACCCGCTGTACCTCGCGAATGTCGCCATCGCAGGTGGGACGCACAACGTGGTCTACGCCGTGACCGAGCACGACAGCCTGTACGCCTTCGACGCCGATGCCAAGACCACCGCACCCTTGTGGCACCAGAGTTTCATCGACCCCGCGGCGGGCATCACCACGGTTTCCTCGAAAGACGATTTTCCGGTCTTGTACGAAGACATCTATCCCGAGGTCGGAATTACCAGCACGCCGGTAATTGATTCTTCCACCGGCACGATTTATGTGGTAGCGAAGACGAAGGAGAACGGCAAGTTTTTCCAGCGGCTGCACGCGCTGGACGTCAGCACCGGGGCGGAGAAGTTCGGCGGGCCGGTGGCGATCCAGGCCTCGATCCCCGGCAAAGGCGTGGTGAATGACGGCAACGGCAATATCGTGTTCGACCCGCTCATCACTAACCAGCGCTGCGCCCTGCTGCTGCTGAATGGGCGCATCTACCTTGCGTTTGCCTCGCATGGTGATTTCGATCCGTTCCTCGGTTGGTTGCTGGTTTACGACGCCGCCACGCTGAAGCAGGTGACCGCCTATGCGCCCACAGCCGACGGCGCCGGCGGTGGGATCTGGGAGACAGGGAACGGGCCGGCCGCCGATAGCGCCGGCAACGTGTACGTCGGGGTTGGAAACGGCGACTACACTGCCGCCAATGGCGGGCGCGATTTCGGCGATTCATTCCTGAAGCTCACCGTCTCGGGCTCGAGCCTGCAAGTTGCGGACTGGTTCACGCCTTTTGATTTTCAAACCTTGAATGACCTGGACAAGGACATGGGCTCGGGCGGGCCCATCCTGCTGCCTGACCAGCCCTCCGGCCCGGCGCACCTTCTGATCGGCGGCAACAAGCGCGGCGACCTGTACGTAGTGAACCGCGACAACATGGGCCACAGCCACAGCAGTGACAACAGCCAGGCGGTGCAGCAGATTGCTCTCGGTACCGGCCTGTTCGGCAACCCAGCGGTGTGGAAGGACAACCTCTACATCGGGCCGATCAAGAGCCCGCTGCAATGCTACAAGATCAGCGCCGGCCAGCTCACGCCGAGCAGCAAAGGGGCGGAGACGTTCGGCTATCCGGGCACGAGCCCGTCGGTTTCCTCCAGCGGAGACAGCAACGGCATTGTTTGGACGATCGACGCTTCAGCATGGGACAACGGGCCGGCAGTTCTTTACGCCTACGATGCCAATGATTGCGGGCACGAACTTTACAACAGCACGCAGGCTGGATCGCGCGATACCGCCGGGACAGCGGTGAAGTTTACGGTTCCGACGGTGGCGAACGGGAAAGTGTACGTCAGCGGAGGCGGGCTGCTGACGGTATACGGGTTGTTGTCGCACTAGTTCGACAGAGCGGCGACTCGCGCCCGTGCCGCCGCCTCGAACCATCGCGTTAATCGGAGTGGCCGACATGATCATCAAATCTCGTCCTTGCCTATTGCAAGGTTGGCGAAACATCCTGCTGCTGACGGCAATTGCCGCCGGGCTTGTCCTCATGACTGCCTGCGGCGGATTGGGAACTTCGCCGGCCTCGGCCACAACCCCGACGCCAACGCCAAATCCCACGCCGCCACCTGCCCCGCCTCCCCCTCCGCCGCCTCCCCCTCCACCCCCACCGCCCTTGGGGATCAAAGCGGTGAATCACGTTATCTTTATGCTGCAGGAGAACCGCTCCTTCGACAACTACTTCGGTCATCTCCCGGGGGTCGACGGACTTCCGGCGAACGCCAGCAACAAGACCGATGGCGGGGTGGTGGTGAATGCGTTCCACTTGCAGACCTCATGCCTGGAAAACACCGATCCTGACTGGTTGGGTGCTCATGGCTCCTACAATCTTGATAGTCCAGGGTCGAACACCTTCCTCGGGGACGGTTTTGTTCACGGCGGGCAGGGTTCGGCGCGGTCGGATGGCTTCGTCACCAATGCCGCCAATGCCATGGGAACGTTCCAGGTGACGCCGAACAAGACCACCAACTACTATCTCTATGCCAACTCCGATATCTACGGCAACTTCGATACGCGTCCGCTTGCCGTGGCTACCGTCACCGTCACCGACGACACCACGACGCTTAACCCGAGCGCGCCCAGCATTACCCCGGCAGCAGGAGTAGTGTTTACCGCCGTTCCTTCCAGCGTGACCAAGGGCCAGCCGGTTACGCTGACATGGAGTGTCCCCAACGCCAAGGACACCGCGATCAACATTCACTACGACCTGATGGGAACGCGTGCCATGGGGTACTACACCGGCGACGATCTGAATTACTACTATTACATGGCTCAAGCATTTGCCACGTCGGACCGCTGGTTTTCGCCTCTTTCCAGCAACAGCCCTCCGAATCGCTCTTACATGTATGCCGCTACGACCCACGGTCATGCGCACGATCCGGGTACGTTCAATTCCGATACGGTGAAGAACATTTTCCAATTGCTGGATGCGGCCGGCATCACCTGGAAGGTCTACTACACCACGGATACCAGCCATCCCGACGTGCCGCACACGTTCCTGACTCGATTCCAGCCGTTCGCGAGCCAGCACACGGCCAATCTGGTCCCGACGGACCAGTATTTCGCCGATCTGAAGAACGGCACTTTGCCGCAGGTCGCTTTCATTGAGGAGCTGCCGGGCGAGGACGAACATCCCGGCGCCACCCAGCCCGGCAGCATTCATTCCGGCAACAGCATTCAGATGGGAGCGCAGTACGCCTCCACCTTCATCAACACCTTCATGAACAGCCAGTATTGGAAGGATGGAGTATTCATCCTGACCTTCGACGAAGGCGGCGGATACTACGACCACGTCGCCCCGATCAACGGGACGCCCTTCGTTTCTCCGGACGGAATTCCTCCCATGGACCTCACGCTGGTTGAGCAGCAGGTCATCCTGCCGCCCGGCGACTTCACGCGCAGCGGCTATCGCGTGCCCCTGCTGGTGGTCTCGCCGTTCACCAAGAAGGGATTCGTGTCGCATTCGCCGGCCGATTTCACCGCCATCCTGAAGTTCATTGAGACGCGCTTCGGGATTCCCAGCCTGACGGCGCGAGACGCGGCGCAGATCGACATGCAGGAGTTCTTCAGCTTCGACACGCCGCCGACGCCTACGCCGCCCACGCCGCCGCTGCAGACGCTGAACTTGGGCTGCGACTACACCAACCTTCCGAAACTGCCGTAAGTCGCGTCCATGGCCAGTCTGGAAGAAACAGGGACCCTGCACGGGTCCCTGTTTTGCTGCGATGGAGCGGCGAATGCCAACCCATTTTCAGCAGCGCACATCCAACTGTATGCCCTGCTATTTATGTCTTTTTCGCGAATTCATTGGCAATTTGTGGCCGCCATGGTCGCACTGGCCGCCTGCCTGGGTTGCCATCGCGCCGATGTTCACCAGGCGATGCGGGAAAACCTGCGTCCCGCCGAAGGTGCGCCCATTGTCCTGGCTCAATACCAGCCGTGGTTCGGCGATCACGATCACATCGATATCGGGTACTCCAGCCACGACCGGGTGGTGCTCGCTCGCCAGGTGGAGCAAGCGCAGAACCTCGGCATCTCGGCCTTTGTGGTGGACTGGTACGGCAAGCGCAAGCCGTTCATCGACGACGCCTTCGCTCTCATGCAACAGACGGCGGCGGAGAGGAATTTTAAAGTCGCCCTGATGTATGACGAGCCCGAGGACTCGCCCGACTACACCACCGCCGCCATGAGCACGCTCGATGATGCCTACAATCGTTATGTCGGGCCCAAGGCGCCGAACCGCTCCGCTTACTTGACCTACAACGGGCGTCCCGTCATTTTCATCTGGCCGCGCAGCAAGTCGACCGACTGGAAACAGGTCCGGCGCCACGTCGAGGGCTGGGAAGCAAACCCCATCCTGCTGATGGAAGATGGCGGCATGCGCTACTCCGACGTGCTCGATGGTTTCTATGCCTGGGTGCAGCCCGGGGACCGCGGCTGGACTGCCGACGGGAGCAACTGGGGCCGCGAATACCTGGAATCGTTCTATAAAAAGATGCGGGAAAAATATCCCAACAAGATCGCGGTCGGCGCCGCCTGGCCCGGCTTCAACGATCGCAAGGCCTCCTGGAGCCTGAATCGTTACATGGACCCGCGCTGCGGCAAGACCTTCGAAGAATCGCTGCGGGTGTTCCGGCGCTACTACACCAACTCCGATCCGCTGCCATTTCTCCTGGTCATTACATGGAACGACTACGAGGAGGGCACCGCCATCGAACGCGGCGTGAACAACTGCCGCGATTCAGGAACGTCGCGGGCGGCCAACGGTTCGGCCGGATCCAATTCGCAATAGCCCGGCAGCCCGCGCAGGCTTTCTGCGAACATTCAAGAGCTTCGAGATCGTGCCGAGTTTCCGTTCAGTTTTTCCGCGCGCTGAGCAGGGCAGAATCGAATTCCTCGATCTTGGCCGCTTCTTCCTCCCAGAACGCCTGCGACTTCATGCGCTCCAGGTAGGCTTCGGAATAGCCGAACTTGTTCCACGTCTGCTGCTTGTAGCGGAAGAGCCGCTCCTTCTGCGGCGCCGGACGGACGTCCAGGAAGTCGGCTGAAGAACCGCCGCGGAAGATCGCCTCGAAGGATTGCTGCAGTGCCTTCTCGTCCGCCATCGGCTTGCGCCGTGCCAGGTCGGCGAGGACCGAGGGATAGCGATCGAATCCGTCGGTCGCGATGGTGAGCACGTTGTCCATGGGGCCAAGCTTGAGGTCGCGCGCCAGGCGGATGGAGCCCAGGATGTTGCACAGCCCCGAGATGCCGAATACGCCCTCGAAGGCGTGCAGCGAACCCGGGCGCAGATGCAGCAGCTTTTCCAGGAACCCCTGCCGCTGCTGCAACAATTCCAGGGCGACGACGCAATCGTCGTCGTGAATCAGCATCACGTAGTCGGTGGTCAGGACGTTGTGGATGAGGGTGACCATCTTGTCGCCGATGCCCTCGATGCGGTGCGTCCCGCGGCCGTTATTGAACAGCGTGGAGCACTCGCGAGGCTCGAGCGCGCAAACGACGGCGTCGGGAAATTGTGCCTTGATTTCGTCGCCGGCGGCCAGCGTGCCCGCCGAACCGGGCGCCGCCACGAAGGCTGCGACTTTGCCGTTGCCATGAGCGCGTGCCGCCTCCAGCGCGCTGCGGCCGGTCACGTGGCGATGGAAGCGGTAGTTCGGCAGCAGCTCGAACTGCGCCAGCACCTTGTTGTGCGCGTCCTTCTTGTAGTCCTCGGTGCGCTCCAGCACCAGGATGACATCACTCTCCGAACCCGGCGTCAGGTCGAGCTTGCCGCCGTATTGCCGGATCCGCTGATAGCGCTCGGCGCTCATCTGTTCGGGCATGATGACCACGGCGGGGTAGCCTTTCAGCTTGGAGATGTACGCCACGCCGATGCCAAAGTTGCCGGTGGAAGGGCCGATGATGGTGTTCTCGCCCTGGTGGATTTCGTCCGCCAACTCACCTTCCATCAAGGTCGCGTAGGCGGGTCCCACCTTGTGGCTGCCGGAGGGAAATTCCCGGCCCACCAGCACCACGATGTTCGCCTCCACCCCGGTGAGTTCCTTGGGCAGCACGACATGACGAATGGCATCATCGGGCCCGCGCCAGGTGATGTTGTAGAGATTGATGGGATCGAGTTCGCTGGCGCGCGCCGCCAGCGCCTGCTGCCGCAACGCCGCCGGCAGCGTCTCGGGATGGAGCATCTCGTTGTAAGTGGGACCGGAGCCGACGGCGTGTTGCAGGCGGGGAACGGGCATCAGAATCTTCTCCATAGTGCGCGGGCGCAGGCCGCGGCTTTTTCCGCCGTGGCGCGCTCGTCGAGGTTAACGAACTGCCGGTCGCGAATGACGAAGCGGCCGTTGACCATCAGCGAATCCACCGGCGCATGCGCAATCCCAAACAACGCGTGGCCGAAGATGTTGTCGGCGGTGAGCGGCGTGGGCGGAAAATAATCGTAGAGCACCAGGTCGGCGCGCGCGCCGGCCTCGATGCGCCCAACCTCGAGATTCCAGACTTTGCGGGCAATCGTGCGGTTGTTGAGCAGGGCCAGCGCGTAAGCTTCGGCATACGCGACGCGGGGATCGCCGGCGCGCAATTTCTGTACGTGAAACGCGGTCTTGAACTCGTCCCACATGCGCGGGCTGTAACCGTCGGAGCCGAGGCCGACCAGTACGCCCGCCTTCACCATCTCCAGAACGCGCGCCGCTCCCACGGCGTTGTTGCAGTTGGATTGCGGATTGTGCACCACGTTGATCTGGTGGCGCGCCAGGGCCGCGATATCGGCGTTGCTGACGTGAATGCAGTGCGCGGCCAGCGCGCGGCTGTCGAGGATGCCTGCGTCGTACAGGCGGCGGACGGGCGACTTGCCGTGCTTCCTGCGGGCGTCGTCGTTGTCGCTGCGGTCCTCGGAGACGTGAACATGGAATCCGGCCTTCAGCGATTCATTCGCTTCCAGCGCACGGCGCAGCGTGCGGTCGCCCAGGGTGAAGGAGGCGTGCAAGCCGAAGCAGGCGCTAACCAGGCCGTCGGACTTGCGCGCGCGCTCAATGAAGCGGACATTCTCGTTAATTCCTTCCTGCGCGTTGGCAGCTCCGTTGCGGTCGGTGGTTTCGTAGCACAGCATGCCGCGCAGTCCAACCTCGCGGAAGGCGCGCTCGATCACATCGAGGCTGCCGCCGACCGCCGAGGGACTGGAATGGTGGTCCACCAGCGTTCCCACGCCACAGCGCGCCGAATCCATCACGCCGACCAGCGCGCTGTAATAAATGTCCTGCCGGTTGAGGGCGCGGTCGAGGCGCCACCAGAGTTTTTTCAAGATTTCGGGAAAGTTGCGAGGCGGCTTGCCCGGAAGCGAGATGCCGCGCGCCAGCGTGCTGTAGAGATGAGTATGGCAGTTGATGAGCGCGGGCATCAGCAGGCGGCCGCCGGCGTCGAAGCGCTCACCGTTGCCGGACCGCTCCCAGCCGAGGGCGGACGGGCTACGTACTTCACCAATACTGCCGTCATCGTGCACTTCAACCGAGCCGCTCGGCAGCACGCGGTTCTTGGAGTCGAGGGTCAGGATGCGGGCGTTTTCGATGATCATGGCGCGGTGAAGCCGAGCGAGCGGTTGCCCCAGGCAGCCACGATGTGGGTACCATCGTTGCCCTCCACTGCCTCGGCAACTTTTTCGGTGGAAGTGATGATGCACTCCTCGCCGCCGTTTTCGATGAAGTCCAGGGCGGCTTCAATCTTGGGACCCATGGAGCCGGGCGGAAATTCACCCGCCTGCATATATCGACGCGCAGACTCCAGGGTCAAATCGGAGAGCCACTGCTGCTCCGGCCTGTGGTAGGCGATGGCGACTTTATCGACGGAGGTCACGATAATCAGCTTGTGCGCGCGAATTTGCTTTGCCAGAAGGCAGGAGGCCAAGTCCTTATCAATGACGCCTTCCACGCCAACCAGTCGATCTCCATCCCAGGCCACGGGAATGCCGCCCCCGCCGCAGGCAATGACCACCACGCCGGCGGCGAGCATGGCGGCAATCGAATCCTTCTCCAGGATGTCGAGCGGACGGGGCGAGGGCACGACGCGGCGCCAGCGCCCGGGTTCGATTTCTTTCATCCGCCAGTGCGGCTTTTCCACTTTCAGCTTCTCCAGTTCTTCGGCGGAGTGAAACGAGCCCACCGGCTTGGAAGGATTGGCGAAATCCGGGTCGTTGCGGTCGACCACCACCTGCGTGATCACCGTGGCACACTCGCGCTGGATGTCTTCGCGTCGGAACATCTGGTCGGCAACGCGCTGGATCATGTAACCCATGCCGCCCTGCGAATCGGAGACGCAGGTATCCAGCGGCAGTGGCGGCACGCGCCGCTCGCCTTCCTCGGAGCGGATGAGGATGTTGCCGATCTGCGGACCGTTGCCGTGCGTGATCACGATGCGGCGGTCGCTGCGAAACAGCGGCACCAGGTGTTCCAGCGTTTCGGCCGTGTGCGCGAATTGCTGCGGAATCGTGCCGCGCTCACCGGGGCGCGTAATGGAGTTTCCGCCCAGCGCAATCACCAGGGTTTCTGTCATGCGCGCGCGGCCGCCGCGGGGGTCCCCGGCGCGCCCGCGGTTGGCGCGCTGGGGTGGTCGGCCGGCTCCTCTTCGTACTCGATCTCGTGGTCCGCCATGGTCAGGGCCATGATTGCCTTGCAGGTATGCAGGCGGTTCTCCGCTTCGTCGTAGACCACCGAGTGCGGGCCGTCGATCACTTCGTCGGTGACCTCGTTGCCGCGATCGGCGGGCAGCGGATGCATGTAGAGGACGTCGGGCTTGGCCAGTTTCAACCGGCCGGCATCGCAGATCCAATGCTTGTACTGCGTGGCGATGCGCAGCGATTCCTGCGGGTCCTGGCCCATGGTGTCCAGACAGCCCCAACTCTTGGGAATTACGACATCAGCGTCGCGGAAGGCATCGTCCATGCTGTTGACGACCTCGAATTTGGTGCCGCTGCGCTGGGCGTTGTCGCGCGCCGCCTGCATGGTTTCCGGCATCAGGAAATATTCCGGAGGGTGCGCCAGGGTAACGTCAATGCCGAAGCGCGGCAACAACATGATGAGCCCCTGCGGCACCGAGAGCGGCTTGGCGTAGCTGGGCGCGTAGGCCCAGGAGACCGCAACCTTCAGCCGGCGCAGGTTGCGTCCGCGCTGCTCGCGCATGGTCATCAGGTCGGCGAGGGTCTGGCAAGGATGATCGACGTCGCACTGCATGTTGATGACCGGCACGTCGGCCCACTTCGCGACTTCGCGCATGTAAGCGTTGCCTTCGCCGGGAATCAAGTCGTGGCGGATGGCGATGCCGTGTCCGTAACGCGAGAGGATGATTCCCGTGTCCTTGGGGCTTTCACCGTGCGACACCTGCATCACGTCGGCGGTCAGGAAATGCGCGTGCCCGCCAAGCTGGGTGATGCCGGCTTCGAACGAGTTGCGGGTGCGCGTGGACTTGTCGAAAAACATCAGGAAGATGGTCTGGTCGGGCAAGTAACGGTGCGGGACCCGGTGCTTGAACTTGCGCTTCAGGTCGGCCGAGACGGCGAGCAGGGTCTCGATCTGCTCGTCCGTCCATTCCTGCGTGGTGATGTAATCCTTAGCTTTGAACAGCGCCTTTTTGAGCAAGATTGGCTCCCGTGAGTGCCGCGACGTTGGCGTAGTGCGCGCGCCGCGGATTGGAAACTGCTTCCATCAGAAACTTGAGTTGCAGGTAAGGCAGCATGTCGAGCGTGTGCGGCGGGCTAGAGCCCGGCTTCAAAGACCAGCCGAGCACGGCACGGTCGCCGGTGCGAATGCGAACCTCGGCGCAGCCGTCGTCGAATAAATCATGTTGCTGCTGCGGGTCGCGGGACAGCTTGTACGACTTGCCGCCGATGGTCCCATGAATAACGCAGGCGCCGTTGGCAAACGCCAGATAGAAACCGTTGCGGCCGGCAAACTTCCGGTACGACTCCAGGCTGCCGAAAAACCGCGGCTTTTCGATCTGCGGGCCGCCATCCTCCGGGCAAAAGACGTCGCAATTGCCGCAATCGTTGCAGGCGTCAGCGTAATTTGCGAGTTGATGCGCGCGCGCCACCTTGAACGTTCCACCTGGTATAGGACGCGTCTCGCCGGCGGGAAGCAATTCGAAATTGCTATAAGGAATTTCGGCGGCTTCGTTTTCGTAGACGAAATTGGCGTCGTTGGGGCACACCGGAACGCACTTGTCGCAACTGATGCAGTCGTAAAGCCAGAGCTTGGATCCGATCTTGCGCGGCTCCGCTTTGTTCTTTTCCCGGAGATAGCGCGGGTCGGCGGTGGTGCGGTCCACGATGGACGGTGTGTTCAGCACGCCCGCGGCCTCCACCAGCGACTGCTCCAATCCGGTGATCTGCTTGCGCACTGCATTGGCCAGTCGCGGCGGCATCGCAGGTGCGAATTTGAGCTCGAATTCCCGCGCGATTTCGGAGCAAACGTCGCCGATCGCCTGACCCGGCTGGGCCAGCCACGCCTTCAGCCTCTTCGACACGAATTGCAGCGGCAAGTTAAGCGTGTCGCCCACACTAGGCCAGTGTTGCGTGATGGCGTCCACCACCTGGTCAATGGTTTTCTCGCCCAGGCCTTCGTACCGCAGGACGAAATCGTGAATGCCGAGGGCGCCCAGTTCACGCATTTTTGCGCCTAGGTTCTCCAGGTACTTGGGCAGGCGCGAGTAGCCGCCGGGGCGAAGCAGGTCGGTGCAGGTGGTGACGGGCACGAAGTTCATCGCGACCGCATTGCAAACGTTGTGCTGGTCGAGACCGGCTGAGAATGAAATGGGGAACGCCGCACCCATTTGCTCGCGGAATTTCTTTACCAGGTTGAGCGTGACCACGTGCAGCGGCGGCCCCGACATGTACATCACTTCGTCGGTGAACATGTTGCGGTGGTTCTTCACCACCAGCGTGTTGCTGAACTTCACCGCCAGGCGCTTGCCGCGTGAGCGCGCCACCTCGGCCAAGCGCGGCAACATGGTGAGCGCGTCGGAAAATTGCAGGTCGTGTTCGAAGGCATCGGCGGCGACCTGGATGTCGTGATAGCCGAGGACGTCGTGCAGCAAGTGCTTCACCGCCTCGAAGCCGAGCAGCGTCGGGTTGAGCTTGACGCAGACGTGCACGTCCATCTCGGTGAGCAGGAAGGTGACAATGCCCTCGATCTCGTGGGCGGGACAGCCATGGAAAGTGGAGAGGGTGATGGTGTCGCTGACGCGGGTGGGAAACGGCAGATCGCGATAGCGCGCCCAGGGGCCGGTGAGCGTGGAGCGCAACTCGTCGATGATGGCGCGCGCGTCCTTCATGCTCTCGATCCAGTGGCGCACGCGCGGTGAGCGAATGCCCTCCAGGCTGTAACCCACGCTCATGTCGTAGATGGTGTCGGTAAAGGGGCCACTGAATTCCTCGCCCAGCAGGCGCGAAGCCTTCAGAATTTCAATGAACATCATGGCGCCGACGTACTCGCGCAACGACTGTTCCAGCTTCAGCTCCTGCGACCACTCGACGTTGTAGCCGACGTTGGTGGCGTCGATGCAGGGACGCGGGATCTTGAGTTCGTCCATGATCTGCACCGTCTTGAGCTCGATGATGCGCGAGCCCGCCAGCCATGATAGGACGATGTTCTGCACCAGCTGATCGTGCGGTCCGGCGGCCGGGCCGAGGGGATTGGCGGCACTTTGGCCGTGAAATTTCACCGCAGTATCCAGCCCGGCCACGCCGCGATAAAACTTCGCCTTCGGCAGGTCGAAAATCTTCCCCTCGCGCTCATATTCCAGGAAGGCGCGCGTCAGTTGCAGCGGGAGCGGGATGGGGATGAGCTCGGACATGGGTAATTTGGTAATCGGATAATTTGGGAATTTGAAAACCGGCTTGGAAAATTACGAAATTACCAACTTCCGACATTACAAAATCGATTATCGCGCTCCCGCCTTCGCCGTTTGCTCGCGCTCCAGCGTGTGCACAAACACCAGCGGAAACGCGGCGTAAAACTGCGCCGCCTGCACCAGGTGATCGATCGCCACTCGTTCGGTGACGGCATGCGCGTCCACTTCGTTGCCCGGACCGAAGCCCACCGTGGGCACGCCGCAAATTCCCATCGAGCCCACGCCGTTGGTGCTGAACACCCACTTGTCCACCACCGGCGCGCGGCCGTTCAGGGCCTGGTAGGTCTCCACAGCGGATTGCACCAGCGGATGATCTTCCTCGAGCAGCCACGTGGGATAGTACTTTTCCATGGGGTAGACCAGCCCGGTGTAGCTCGGGACTTCGTACTTGAGGATCTCGATCTCAGCCTCGCGCGCGCCTGATAATGCGCGCACCTCGGCGACCGCGCTTTCTTTCGTGTCGCCGGTGGTGAGCCGGCGATCCAGGTGGATGGAGCACGCGCCCGGCACGGCGCACAGCGAGGGCGACAGCGAGCGAATCTGCGTGACCGTGATGGTCCCTTTGCCGAGGAACTTGTCGCCGCGCAGCCGGGGGTTGAGCTGCTCGACTTCCTTCAGCAGCGTGGTCATCTTGTAGATCGGGTTGTCGCCCCGTTCCGGCGCGCTGGCGTGGCAGGAGCGTCCGCGGATGTGGACTTCCATCTCCATGCGGCCGCGCTGCCCGCGATAGACCTGCAGGTTGGTGGGCTCGGTGATCAACACGCAATCCGGCTGAATGCCGTCTTCGCGCAGGATGTAGAGCCACGCCAGCCCGTCGCAATCCTCTTCCTGCACGCTGCCGACACACCACAGCGTGTAGTCGCCGCCGAGGCCGAGTTCCTTGATCAGCTTGGCGCCATACACCATGCTGGCCATTCCGCAACGCTGGTCGCAGGCGCCGCGGCCGTATACGTAACCGTCTTCGACCTTGCCCTTGTACGGGTCCCACTTCCATTCCTTCAGGTCGCCGACGCCGACCGTGTCGGTATGCGAGTCCATCATGATGACCCTCTTGCCGGACCCGATGCGGCCGAGGATGTTGCCCATCTTGTCGATGCGGATTTCGTCGAAGCCCACTTGCTCCATCTCTCGCTGGATGCGCTGGATGACCGGCCCTTCCTGCGAGCTTTCGGCCGGAATGGCGATCAGGTCGCGCAGGAAACCGACCATGGGCTGTTCGTATTTTTTTGCGCCGGAAGCAAGCGCGGCGCGCTGCTGACGAATGGTTTCCATTGGGCTCATCAACCTTCTACTTATCTGGTGCGGAATACGCTGCGTCGTTGGTAGCCCCCGGCGCCTCGCCGGGGCTAACAGTTAACTGCCACGAAGCTCTGCCGCGGCGGCCGCCTCGGATGCCGCTCACGAAACTTTGCTAATCCGACGCTACCGCTTTTCGCGCCGATGTCGCGGGCGTCTTCCGTTGTTCCTGCTCCTTCAGCGCCTTCAGCACCATCTCCGGGCGGATCGGCAGCTGGCGGAAGCGCACGCCGATGGCGTTGTAAATCGCGTTGGCGATCGCCGGCGTCGGGCCATTGATCGGGACCTCGGAAATCGACTTCGCCCCATAAGGGCCTAGCGGCTCCTCGGTTTCCACCAAAATGGTGGTCAGCTTCGGCATGTCTTTCGCCGAGAGAACTTTGTAATCGAGGAAATTCGCGTTGACCATGTGGCCCTTGTCGTCGAGCACCATCTCCTCGGTGAGCGCGTAGCCAATGCCTTGGGCAACGGCGCCTTCCACCTGACCCTCGGCCGCCATCGGGTTGATGGCAACACCGCAGTCCACCGCGCTGACCAATTCGACTACGCGCACCTTGCCGGTTTCAGTGTCGACCTCGACATCGGCAAAGGTAGCGCAGAACGGCGGCGGGCTGTCGGTGATCCAGTGCGATGCCCCGTCCATGATCTGGACCTTGTCCTTGTACATGGCGTGCCGCGCCACGTCGGCCATGCTCACCGACTTGCGGCACTCGCACACGGTAAAGGCTTCGTTATTGCCGAGATTGACCTTCTCAGGCGCGACTTCCAGCATCCGCGCGGCCACGTCGATAATCTGCGCGCGGACTTTTTCCGCCGCTTTCTTGGCTGCACCGCCGGAGATGATGGTCGTGCTCGATGCATACGCGCCGACGTCGAACGGAGTGAAGTCGGTGTCGCCGGAATAGACGATCATCTTGTCCAGGGTCACGCCCAGCGTCTCGGCGGCGATTTGCGCAATCACCGTGTCCGCCCCGGTGCCGAGGTCAGCGGCGCCGACGTGCAGGTTGAACGAGCCGTCCTCGTTCATTTTCATCTGGGCGGCGCCCCAGTCAACACCGGCGATTGCGCTGCCCTGGATGCAGCAGGACATGCCGACGCCGCGGCGCAGGTGCGTCGACTTGTCGGCTTGCGCCTTGCGCTTCTTCTCCCAGCCGATTGCCTCGGCGCCGCGCTCCAGGCATCCCGGCATGCCGCAACTGCGGACGTGGCGCGGCAATCCTTTGCGGCCTTCACCGAGTTGCGCCGAGAGTTCGTCGATATCGCCCAGGCCGAGCAGGTTCTTTCGCCGCAGCTCGATGGGGTCCATGCCGAGCTCGTGCGCGATCTCATCGACCACGCTTTCCTGCGCGAAAAATCCCTGTGGGCACCCGTATCCGCGGAACGCGCCCGCCACCGGACAATTGGTGTACACCACGGTGCAATCGAATTTCATGTTGGGCGCGCGGTAGAGCGGCAAGACCTTGCTGCCGGTGTTGCCCTGCACGGTCGCGGAGTGGCTGCCGTAGGCGCCGGTGGTGGCCAGCACCGACATCTGGTTGGCAACGATGGTGCCGTCGCGCCTGGCGCCGATCTTCACCTTCAGAATCTGCGGGTGCCGGCTGCGCGCCATGTAGAACTCTTCCTCGCGCGTGTATTCGATCTTCACCGGGCGCCGCGCGGCCAGCGCGAGCGCGCCCGTGATGTCCTCCAGCAGCATTTCCTGCTTGCCGCCGAAGCCGCCGCCGATGCGCGGCTTGATCATCCGCACTTTCTGCACCGGCAGTTGCAGGATGGCGGCCACCTGGCGGCGCGAGTGGAACGGCACCTGCGTGCTGGTGCGGACGGTCAAGCGGCCGTCTTCATCGAGCCATGCGATGGAGACGTGCGGCTCCATCATGGCGTGGTGCTGGCGATGGGTGCGGAACTCGCGCTCGACTATTACGTCGGCTTCGCGGAACGCCTGGTCGACGTTGCCCAACTCCTTCTTGATGTAGGCCGCCACATTGTGTTTGGCGTCGTGAATGCCGGTGGAATCGGGCTCGTCGTGGATGACCGGCGCACCGGGTTTGGTGGCCTGCTCCATGTCGAGAATGGCGGGCAGCACTTCGTAGTCCACCTTGATCAGGCGCAGCGCTTCCTCGGCAATGGCGCGTGTTTCGGCGGCAACGGCGGCAACGCGATCGCCCACGAAGCGGAGCTTGGAGTCGAGCAGGTAGGTGTCGTAGGGCGACGGCTCCGGCCAGCTCTGTCCCGCGGTGGTGTGCGGCACGCGTGGAACATCCTTGTAGGTAAGGACGGCGTGCACACCGGGCAGGGCCCGCGCTTTGCTGACGTCGATGCGCTTGATGCGCGCGTGCGCATGTGGGCTGGGCAGGATCTTGCCAATCAGCATGCCCGGCATGTGAACGTCGTCGGTGAAGCAGGGCCGTCCCGTCACCAGTTTTACGCCGTCGGTCTTATGCAAGGAGTGGCCGACCACAAGGTGACGGCTGGCGGCGGGAGTTTCCTCGCAATGGACCGGCCCATTCTGCGAAACGGCCAGCACGGCCTCCACCGGTTTCTTGAATCCGGTGCAGCGGCAGAAATTGCCGGAGAGCATGTCGCGCACTTCGTCTTCGGTGGCATGCGGATGCTCGCGCAACAGGGCCTTGGTGTTCAGGATCATGCCGGGCGTGCAGAAGCCGCACTGGGCCGCGCCGTGGTCGAGAAACGCCTGCTGCACGGGATCGAGCGTGTCGCCATCGGCAATCGCCTCGACCGTAGTGATGTCGCAGCCGTTGGCCTGCGCCGCAAACACCACGCAGGAGTTCACCGGCTTCTCGTTCAGCAGCACGGTGCAGCAGCCGCACTCGCCGGTTTCACAGCCGCGCTTCACGCCGAAGTAGCCTTCGCGGCGCAGAACGTCGAGCAGCAGGTCGCCGGGCGCGATGGTCCATTGTTTCGGTTCGCCGTTGACCTGGAGCCGGATTTCCATCGAGGGTGTGCCGTGCGTATGCGGTTTCGGCAGCGAGTTTTTCTTGCCGCTTCCGTTTTTTCGGATCATAGGGTGTACTCCGCTTGCTGGGCGCACTCGCGTAGCGCTCGTTGGGTCAGCACCCGGCTGATCTCGCGGCGGTATTCAGCCGAGGCACGCTGGTCGGCGATGGGCTGTACCTCGCGGGCCACCGAGTCGGCAGCGCGATCGAGCAGCTCAGCGGTGAGCGCGTGGCCGGTGAGCATGGCTTCCGCTTTGTCGGCGCGCATCGGCGCCGGTGCCACCGAGCCCAATGCGATGCGGGCCCAGGCGCAGGTGCCATCGCGGGCGATGCCCAGGCCGGCGGCCGCATTCACCACGGCAATGTCGGTCTCAGTACGTCCGAACTTCTGAAAAGACCACCCAGCGCGTCCCTTGGCTTTTGGCACGAAGATGTGCACCAGCAGTCCACCATTGATGCGCCGCTTCTGCGGCAAGGCGAAAAACTCGCGCAGGTTCATGCGCCGGCGGCCGGTCGCGCTGTGCAAGACGACGGTTGTGTCCATGGCAAGCAGCGGAGTCGCCGTATCCGCCGCGGGTGACCCATTGGCAAGATTTCCGCCCAAGGTAGCCAGGTTGCGAATCTGAATGGAGCCGCAGGTCGCGGCGGCGCGGGCCAGAATGCCGCCGGCCAGGGCGCGCACGATCGGGGAATGTTCCAGGGACGACATGGTACAGGCGGCGCCGATGTCGCAGCCGTTCGCATCGCGCCGAATGTAGTCCAGGCCGAGATGCTTGACGTCTACCAGGAAGCGGATGGAGCGATCCTGCAGCAGCGCCAGGTCAGTCCCGCCGGCAACCACCCGGCCTGGCCCGCTGCGCAGCAGGCGCACCGCCTCGCGGACGCTGGTCGGCTGGTAGAAGGCTTGAATGTGGTCGAACACGGGGTTCTCCAGTCTCCGCGTGAGGGGGATGCACGGCGAGAGCTGCAAAAATGGCGAGCAAAGACGACCGCCGAATATATCAAAGCAGCGCGGGGCGGCCAACGATTTTTGCGGCGATGCGGCGGTGACGCCGGAGGATCGGCGGCAGCGAAATCCTTTGCAGGACGCCGCTTTCCACCACCACCCGGCCCTCGATGATTAAGGTGTTGACCCGTGTGGGCGCGCACAATAATAGGGCAGAAAGCGCGTCTTCGGCGCCGCTGTAGCCAATGTCGCGCAAGTCGAACATGGCAAGGTCGGCGCGCTTGCCGATGGCGATGCTGCCAATGTCATCGCGTCCCAGGCAGCGCGCTCCTTCCACGGTGGCCATACGCAAGGCATCGGCGACGGTGATGGCGGAAGCGCCGCGCGCCAACCGGTTCAGCAGCAACGCCTGCCGCGCCTCGGCCAGCAGGTTGGAGCTGTCGTTGGAGGAGCTGCCGTCTACGCCCAGCCCCACCGGCGATCCCGCGCTCTGCAGCTTGCCCACCGGGCAAATTCCGGAAGCCAGCCGCATGTTCGAGGTCGGACAGTGCGCCACCCCGACGCCCGCCCGTCCCAGGCGGCTGCATTCGCTCGCGTTGAAATAAATGCCGTGCGCCACCCAAGTGTCCTGGTGCAGCCAGCCGCAATCGCGGAAAAAATCCAGGGGACGCTGCCGGAATCGTTTGCGGCAATATTCTTCCTCGTCGCGGGTTTCGGCCAGGTGAGTGTGCAATCGGACGCAATGGCGGCGAGCGAGCGCGGCGGTTTGGCGCATCAGCTCCGCATCCACCGTGAACGGGGAGCAGGGCGCCAAGGCGACGCGCAGCATCGAGCCCGGCCGCGGATCGTGATACTTGCCGATGACGCGTTCTGAGTCTTCCAGGATTTCGTCGGTGGTCTGCACTACCGAGTCGGGCGGAAGGCCCCCTTTGCTGACGCCGACATTCATGCTGCCGCGCGTGGGATGAAATCGCATGCCGAGTTGTCGAGCGGCCTCGATCTGGGCGTCGATCAGCTTGGTTTGCCCGCGTGGAAAAAGATAATGATGGTCGGTGGTGGTGGTGCAGCCGCTGAGCATCAGCTCCGCCATGCCGACCAACGCAGCCGTGTTGACCGCCTCCTCGTCAACGCGGGCCCAGCGCGGGTAGAGCGTGGTCAGCCAGTCGAACAGCTCGGCATTCGCCGCGGCAGTGCAGGCGCGCGTCAGCGTCTGAAATAAGTGGTGGTGGGTGTTAATCAGGCCGGGCACGGCAACGGCGTAGGGCGCGCGGATGGTTTTCGCGGCGCGCAGGCTGGGCGGAATGCGCGTACCCACCTTCTTGATCTCGCCGTTTTCGCAATAGATGTAAGCGCCATGCAGAAGGGTGTGGCGCGGGTCTTCGACCCGCGTACCCGGGTCGGAGACCCGGGCCACACCTTCGGACATGGTGACCAGGGTATGGATGTCACGGATGAGCAGCGAATTGGCATTGGGTCTCGGGCTCATGAAGTGGCGGCGGATTTGGCGGAAGGAATCAGCCCCTGGTGAGCCAGGATTTCCTCCAGGCCGTTGCCGTCGGGCGGAACTTCAAATGGCTTGGTGACCGCCTGCTGCGCGGCACGCACGTCCTTAAGCCCGCTGCCGGTCACTACTGCGAGGGCGCGGCATTTGCGCGGCACCAGGCCTTCGCTGAGCGCGCGCCGCAGTCCGGCGATGGCCGTCGCCGCCGCGGGTTCGGCAAACACGCCGGTCAGATGGCCGGTGTAGCTGATTGCCTCCAGTATCTCGTCATCGCCGACGTTGATCATGGCGCCGCCGGACTCCTCGATTGCTGTCACTGCCTTTTTCCAGTTGCGCGGCACGCCGACTGCAATGCTGTCGGCGATCGTATTCGGTTCTATCGGCTTCATCGGCGCGCGGCTGCGAAATGCCTCCGTAACCGGAGCGGCGCCGCTGGCTTGCACGCCCAGCATGCGCGGCGTGCTCGCGATCAGCCCGATTGCCTTCAATTCGCGAAACGCCTTCCACGCGCCCGCGATGGTGCACCCGTCGCCGACCGACATGGCAATCCAATCCGGCGGATTCCACGCCAGCTGCTCCGCGATTTCAAGTCCGACAGTTTTCTTTCCCTCGATGAGGTAGGGATTGATGGCGCAATTGCGGTTGTACCAGCCCCAGCGCTCGCACGATTGCTGGCACAATTCGTAAGCCTGTTCATAGCTGCCGCCGACGCGCAGCACGGTCGCGCCGAAAATCAGCAGTTGCGTCACCTTGGGTTCGGGCGCGCGCTGCGGCACAAAAATCGCGCTGCGCAGGCCCATGCTTGCCGCCATGCCCGCCAAGGACGACGCGGCGTTGCCTGTGCTGGCGCAGGCGATGATCTTGCGCCGCTTTTCCGCCGCCTTCACCACTCCCAGCGAGCTGGCGCGATCCTTTAGCGAGCCGGTGGGATTGCGCCCGTCGTCCTTGATGAGCAACTCGCGAACCCCCAGGTGGCGCGCCAGCCGGTCACCGGCGACAATCGGCGTCCATCCCACCGCCAGCGCAGGAAGCGGCGCGCCATCGGCAATCGGCAGCAGTTCGCGATAACGCCAGTGCGTCGGATTGCTGCGTGCCGCCAGCTTGCGACGAGTCAGCACCCTGCGAATGGCGCCGTAATCGTATTGCACATCCAGGATGCCGGTGATGCCGCACCGCGGACACGTGTATCCCACGCGCGGAGAAAATTGCCCGTGGCAAAAAACGCACTGCAGCCCTGTGACGTAATTCGGCATTTGTGAGGAATGGTTCGCTCCAATATACAGCGGAACAGGCGGGGAATGCTCAGGACGTCAGGATTGCCCACCCGAGGTCGAGGAAGCCTGGCACGGCGAACTTCAGCAACGGGACTTCGCCCACGTGGACTGCCAGCAGACGCCGGAACAGCGCCGGCTTTGCCGACAGCGCGCGCAGCGCGTGCTCGCGGATCCACGCGCTCCTGTCCATAAGCAGCAGGGTCCGCGCCATGAGGTGAGGCATCTTGCCGATCTCGCGATGTGCTGCCCGGTAAAGGTCGAGGTCTTCCGCCGCCAGCGCGCGCGCCAGCGCAATTGCCTGGCGAAACGACAGGCCTAGCCCTTCGCCGGTAATGGCGTCGGCGGATCCCGAAGCGTCGCCCACCAGCGCGAACCCCGCGTGCGCCACCGACTTCAGCTTGCGAGTGACCGTGGCTGCGCCCTTCATCGCGCTAGCCGCCGGCGCCGCGCCCAGCCGCCGCCGAAGCGCCGGAAATTCTTCCAGCGCCGTCGCAAAGTTCCTTACCGGCCGCCTGGTGAGCAGCGCAATGCCGATTTCGCGTGCTCCGACCGGCGTCACGTAGGCCTGGCCGTGCTTGCCCCAATAAATTTCGACGTGCTCGCTCCACGGCGCAATCGCGAAATGCTGTCGCACTCCGATGCGGCTGTCGTACTCGCGTTCAGCGGCCAGCCCGGCCCAGCGTCGCACCTGCGACTTCTGTCCGTCGGCGCCCACAATCCAGCGACACCGCACCGTGCGGCCGTCCACCAGCACCGCGTCTTGGCGCGCGGCCGAAACGCGAGTGCCCCAGAGCATGGTTACGCCGGCATCGTGTGCGGCGTCCACCAGCGCCTGATGCAAGGCGCAGCGACGGATGCCGAGGCCGCGACCGTGAGGAAAATCAGCTTCCGCAGCGCCATCGTCGCCGATGAAACGAATGCCGCGAAAACCTCCGGTCTCTCGATCATCGAGACCGACGCCCAGTTCGCGCAAGGCGGCCACCGAATCCGGCATCAGACCCTCGCCGCAGGCCTTATCGATCGGGGGACGAAAGACGTCAGCGACAGTGACCTCGAATCCCCGGCGGCGCGCGGCAATCGCAGCCGCCAGCCCCGCGGGCCCGCCGCCGACCACGAAAACATCGGTTCGCTGGGGTACATCCGGCATGATTACCACCGCAACAGCAGCACCTCGGAGCAGAATCCCGGGCCCATGGCGGAAAGCACGCTGTAGGAACCTGGAGCGCCGCGGCGTCGTGCCATAAAATCCTGCAGCACGCACAACACCGACGCCGAGGAAAGATTGCCCACGCGTCGCAAGCACTCCCACGACAGCTCCAGCGCGCCTTCGGGCAATTCCAGCGTCTCCTGCACCGCTTCCAGCACCTTGGGGCCGCCGGTGTGAATAATCCAGCTGCCGATGTCTTTGCGGGTGAGGCCGTGTTCGGCAAGGAAGGAATCGACGTCGGAACGCAGGTGGGTCCTCACCACCAGCGGAACGTCGGGAGACAACACGATGCGGAAGCCGTTTTCGGAAATGTCCCAGCCCATCACCTCTTCGGTGTCGGGATAGAACACGGAGCGGGTGTCCACGATCTGAAGCCCCGGCAGACCAGTGTCGGCCCCGGCGACAACCGCGGCGGCGGCGCCGTCGCCAAAGAGTCCGGTCGCAACCAGGTTGGCGGCCGAGACATCGTCCCGGCGCCAGGTAAGCGAGCACAACTCCACGCACAGCACCACCGCGACCTGGTCCGGAAACGCGCGCACGTAATCGGCGGCACGCGCAAGGCCTGCCGCGCCCGCCACGCACCCCAACCCGAAGATGGGCACGCGCTTGATGTTGGGCGACAGCGCCATGCGATTGATCAGCTTGGCGTCCAGCGATGGGCTGGCGATTCCCGTCACCGACGCGACATAGAGCGCACTGATGTCGGCGGGTGCGATGCCCAAGGGAGTAATGGCGCGGCAAATCGCCTGGTAACCAAGCTCCTCCGCCTTTTCAATCCACAGCGAGTTTGCTTTTCCCCAGGTATCTACGCCGGCGTAGGCTTCGGTCGGCAGCACCAGGTGGCGCCGCTCCACCCCGGAGCGCGCGTGCAGCCGCTCCAGCAGTGCGGGGCGCTCCAGGCGCTCGCCCCAGTAGTCCTTCAGGGCAGCGACGATCGCCTGCTGGTCAAAGACGTGTGGCGGAAAAGCACTGGCCGCGCTCGCTATTTTCATTTGCCTCCGTGGAAAAGCGGTCCCTGGCTTGCGACCCGCAACCCGGAATTCGGGCCCTAAGGAACAGACGCGGAATCTTCGCGCCGGTTACACCTTATTGCAGCTTCGCCAGCTCGCTCCGGTAGAGGTGATTCTGCGGGAAGTCCTCGACCAGGTTTTGCAGCAAGCCGCGGGCGCGGGCGCGGTCCTTGTCGCGCAGCGCCGCCACCGCCAGCAGCAAGCGCGCGTAGGGCAGCAGATAATGTCCCTTATCGGCGGTGACGCGCAGATTCTCGATGCCGACGGACTTGTCCGTCTGTGCTCCCGAAACCCGCAGGAACCAGCGCACCGGCGCCGGTTTCAGGCTGAGCAGGTAGTTCTCGACTCCGACCGCCAGGTAGGCGTCATAACACTGCGGGTTCTCCGCGAGCAGGTGCTGCGCCGTCGCCCGGCCCTCTTTGATCAGCTTCAGCGCCTGGTAGTCGCGCTTCTCGATCAGCGCCAGGTAGTCGCCTTCCAGGCCATAGGCCAGCACGTTGGCGAACAGCGCGTTCACGTCGTTGGGGTCGCGCGCCAGCGCCTTTTGCGCCAAAGCGCGCGCCTTCGCCAGTTGCAGATCAAACGTCCGCTTCAAGTCCGCATCCGGCATCAGGCGGGAACGGCTTTCATATTTCTCGTCGTTCACGAACAGCTCGCTCTCCAGGATGTGCAACCGGTCGAACTCGGAGAACAGGTACGCGCCTGCGTCTGAGACCGCGCCCAGCGGGTCTTCCGGATGTTCCTGCTGCCAGCTCCGGAAGTCCTGGTGCGCCTGATCGAATTGCAGGTTGTACATGTGGTGATACCCGGCATCCAGCAGAGTGCCCGCAGCGGGCGTGACGGCATCGGCGGCAAAGCACGGCAGCGCCGCCAGGCAAAGCAGCGCGCAGACGGTTATCGCGATGTTGTTCGGCAGCTTCATCCCCACCACCCGTCCCCCACACGGGCCACTGCTGAATAAGAACCCGTAAACAGAATTGGAGTTGCAAACAACGTTGCCGTTACACGAGGTACTTACGGTTTTTCGACCGCGACAGGCATGTTCCACGAGTGACCCACGCTGGCCTTTTTCCAGGGTGGGGTATTCCGCTTCAAAACTGCCGCTGCGCGATCCCCACCACCACGCGGGCGCTGTCGGACTCCAGGAACAGCACATCGCCGTTATCGGCGACGTACAGGTTGAAGGTCACGTTGCTGAAGGCGGGCACGCCGGCCGAAAGCGTTGCCGAACCGCGTCCCGAGGTCGATACCTGGTACGAACCGGACAGCGCTGCCGAAGAAGTGAGCGCGCCGTTGTCGCTGATCGCCACGCTGCTCACCTTGTCGTCGATGGCACTGCCGCCGTTGGGAGCAACTTGTCCGACCAGGTCGACCTCGCCGGGATTCACCACGAAGTCATTGCCGGTGAAATTGAGCGCGTAGTTGCCCTGGAAGGACCCGCCACTGAAGGAGCCGACAGCTTGCTGCAGCGCCCGGCCGGCAACCACGTTGGAATCGGTTTCGACCACGCTCAAGGCGCCGTTGATCTGCGGATACATCACGTACTGCAAGGTCAAGCCGCCCGCGGTCACCGACGCCGTGGTCCTTCCCGTGGTCGCGTCGGCAACGTTGTAGTTGCCGGCAGTCACCGCCAGCGAGTTCTGGGGATTGCCGTTCTTGTTGATGTCAAGCGTGCCGCTGGTCACGGTTCCGGCACCGCTCAGGGTGATCACTCCGCCCTCGCCGAAAATGCCGGTGCTGGTCGATCCCAGGAAGGCGAAGACAAAACCGTTGCGGATGCTGGCATTGGTAAATGGCCCGGCCGGCTGCTTGTACATGTCGCCGACCAGTTGCGCGCTGGCGTCGGTCTCCAGCACTTTGATGTGCGTCGCGTCCACGATGTAATACGCCAGGTTTTGTGTCCCGAAGCCGCCCAGCGTCATCGTTCCGCGCCCGGTAGTAGCCGAAGGCGCTCCATAGGTGCCGGACAGGCTCAGGCCGGTTGATGGAGTTCCGGCGCTATTCACGTCCAGCGCGCCGCCGCTGATGATTCCGGCGCCGTTGGAGGTGAACGCTCCCGCCCCCGCCAGTGAACCAGGCTTGTTGCTGGCATTCGCACCCGAAAGATTGAAGGCGTAGCTCCCGGTGATTCCTGCCTGGGTGAATTGCGACGCGTCCTGCAGCTCCATCACTCCGCTGGCGCTCTGTACTCCGGAATCGAAGCGTTCCACGAAAATTCGCGTGTGGTTCACCACCGCGAACTGCCAGTTCACGTTGCCGCCGGAGGTGGTGAGCGCGGCGTTGCCGCGCCCGTCGGTGTTGATGTGGTAGGTGCCGCCGGTAATGGTCACCGTTGACGATCCGCCGCTGTTGATGTCCATGGTGCCGCCGGTGATGTTGCCGTTCCCGTCGAAGGCGATGCTGCCCGCCGCCACATAGGACACAAGGGGCGCACCCGCGCTTTGGCCGGAGAAGGTGAAGGCGTACTGCCCGTTCAGGGTGCCGTTGGCGAGCTGCACCGTAACCACCGCCCCTGCCGGGGGCACGCTGTTATCTTTCGCGGCGGCGGTCACGCTCACGTTACCACCCGGCGGCGGCGAGGCGGGCGCGGTGTACACGCCCGCGGTGGAGATGCTCCCACAGGCGCCCGCGACCGCACTCTGGCAATTCAGCGTCCAGTTCACCGCAATGGGGTTTCCGCTGACGGTTGCCGAAAACGTCTGCTGGCCGCCGGCCGGGACCGTCGCCGTGGCCGGGCTGACGGTGAGCGGCGAGGTTGGCGTCGCCGGCGCGGTGATGGTTACCGTTGCCGATCCCGAAATCGATGTGTCGGCTTGGGAGACCGCCGAGACCGTTACCGATGCCGGAGTTGGAACGCTATTGGGCGCGGTGTACAGCCCGGTCGAGGAGATGAACCCTACGGTTGAATTGCCCTGCGAAATCCCGTTCACCGACCAGGCTACGTTTGTGTTGGTGGTGTTCGCCACAGTGGCGGTGAACTGCTGTGTTGCACCAGTGGTCAGCGAAGCCGAGGCCGGCGAGAGGGTGACCGTGATCGAGGTCGTCGTCGTACTTTTCTTTCCGCCACAGCCTGCCAGTACTGCGAGAATCGCGAACACCACCGCCACACTGACCCGTTTCATCTATCACTCCTCATCAATTGCCGAAACTTGTATCTGCTGCCCAAGAAATGCTGGACCACCGGTTGGGAAAAGCTGGAAATGCATTATCTGCGCCCGGCGAGGTTTTGTACAAGTTGTGCATCGCGCAGCATAAACCCTGGCCTCCGGCGCCTTACTCGCCGAAAGGGTGAAATTGCCCTTCATGCCTGGCCAGCCTGCTGGCTGCCGCGGTTTCGCGAGAGTTGTCGTTGCTTCGCTATAAGGACCCCCGCCTCTGTGCGACGCGACCCTCGCGGATTTCTGACCCGCGGGCATGCCTTCATCTGCGATCCGTGCGGACTCCTGGCAGGATGCTGAAAGACTCTGTCGGGCACTGGTTTCCTAGGGTGAGCCGCGCCGAAGCTCGTTCGTCGATAAAACTACAGCGGTAGTAGTAGGAACCGGATGGCATGCTGGAAATAAGGAATCCGCCAGCCCGGTAATTCTCTTGCATCGTGTCAGCTCTGACACACCCGTGTCTTCCCGAACACGAAATCTCTTACTTCTCCGATGGCTAAGCCTTAATCCCTCAATGACTTGGCTTTCGGTTGTCGCATTGCCCTATGCATCGCCGAGAGGCCGGGCGATGTACAACATGAAGGGCAATTCGAAGCGGATAGCCAAGGCGAAGTGGATGGTTGCGGCGCTGTTGATGGTGACCGCCGACGCGCTGGCACAGACCAAGGCCCAGCGCCAAGTCCTCGTCAGCATTCCCGACCGCAAGCTGGCGGTGCTGGAAAACGGCGAAGTCCTGAAGGTGTTCCCGGTCGCGGTCGGCGCCGCCGATACGCCCAGTCCCGAGGGCGAGTTCCGGATCATCAATCGCCTCAGCAACCCGACCTACTACCACCCACACACCGTGATTCCCGCCGGTCCCGACAATCCGCTGGGCACACGCTGGATCGGACTGGACCGCAAGGGCTACGGAATTCACGGCACTAATGTGCCGCGTTCTATCGGGAAAGCCGCCTCGCATGGCTGCATCCGCATGGCAAAGCGAGACCTGGAACAGCTTTTTGAAATCGTTAGCGTGGGCGACATGGTGGTCATCCGCGCGGCAGCCGATGCCCAGACCGCACAGATCTTCGGCACGACTGAAACGGTGGTCGCCCAGGCGCAACCGGTTGCAGCCGGCGCGCCGGTCGGCCAGTAGGAACGCAGATTCCTGAGAGGAGAACTGCAATGCAAGACGCAATGACAGTCACGGTCGCGGTAGCCGGACTCTTTTTCTCACTCATGTGCGCGCTGCTGCTGGAGGAGTTCATTTTCGGCGGACTGTTCCACCTGCTGCGGCCGATGCGCCGCCCGGCGTCCCACTCGCGTCCACAAGACGATCTTTTCGGCAACTCGGAAGCGAAGTAACGGAGGCACTATGCTCGCATTGAGGTTCTTGCTGCTGGCCGGGGCGATCGGGATGTTCATCGCCGCGGTGGCCATGGTGGCGTACGACCTGTACGTCGAGATCCAACATCGCCGCGGAGTCGCTCGCGGCCTCACCGGTTTCCAACAGCCCGAGGGCCTGCGCTGGCGCACCGCGGCCGCGCTGGTCGCCGTCGCATGGGCGCCGCTGCTGATTGCGCTCAGCATCGTCGTGGTTCCCAGCGGGATGGCGGGCGTGCGCATCAGCCAGCTCACCGGCACGCAACCCGGCACGCTCTATCCCGGTGTGCACCTGGTGAAGCCGTTCATCGACCGCGTCGAAATGTTCGACATTCGCGACCACCTCTACACCACCGGGGTGAGCAGCGAACTCGACAAGTCGAAGGAGAAGAAGAAGCCGGAGCCGCTGAACGTGCAGGCCAAGGAAGGTCTCTCGCTGGGACTGGCCATCACGGTGCGCTACAGCCTCGATCCCAACCGTCTTGACCACATCCAGAGCTCCTTGCCGCAACCGGTGGATACCGAGCTGGTGCCGCCGGTGGTGGCCAGCGCGTGGCGCGAACTGGTGCCCAACTACACCGTGCGCGACGTCTTTTCCGCCAAGCGCGAAGAGGTCCGGCTGCGCGCCGAAAAAATCATAGCCGGCAAGCTCGGCGCCGACGGCATTCGCGTGAAGGAAGTGATGCTGCGCGACATCCAGCTTCCTCCGGAGTACGCCAAGGGCCTTGAAACCCTGCTGCTGCGCGAGCAGGAAAACGACCGCATGGGCGTGGAAACCGAAATCCAGGGCAAGCAGGTGCGCATCTCCGAACTCCAGGCCGAGGCGCAGAAAGTCCGCGAGGTCAAGGGCGCCGAAGGCCAGGCGCAGGTCCGCGTGTTGCAGGCCAAGGGCGAAGCCGATGCCATGAAGTACACCCTGCCGCTGAAGCAGAAGCAGATCGAACAGTCGCGCCTGGAGGCTGAGGCGCGCAAGGAAACCACCATCAAGAACGCCGAGGCCGCGGCGCAAGCCAAGGTCATCGACAGCAAGGCGGAGCTGGAACGCCGCAACCTGCTGGCCGATGCCGAGGCCAACCGCATTCGCGTCACTGCCGCCGCCGACGCCGAGCGCATGAAGTCGGAGGCGCTGGTGCTGAAGCAGAATCCGCTGCTCATCAACAAGATCGTGGCCGAGCGCCTCTCCGACAAGATCCAGGTGATGATGGTTCCCTCCGACGGGAAGTTTTTCTTTGCCAACGATGTCTTCCGCGGCATGGGCGCGCCGCCCCAGGGTGGCGCCGAGGACGATCCCCCGCCGCGCGGCAGACCGGGCCAGCAGTGAGAATTTATCAATTGAGGGATTTGCGAATTGACGAATGCGCCGCCGGATTGCGGAATCCGTCAATTCGTAATTTCTTCAATTCGTCATTGCGGAGAGGCGCAAAAAACATGAGCGCTCCGGGATATAATCCGCGCATCTTCATGACCCGCACCGGAACCCGGCTCTGCGCCCTGGTCGCGCTCGCACTCCTGTTCTGCCTCCCCGCCACGGCGCAATGGACCGAGCCCGCCAGCCAATTGGCGCGCGAGATTGCCGCCATCACCGGCCCGGGAACGGTCACGCTGGCGGTCCAAAATATTTCTTCCATCACGCCCGACAACGTTCCCGTCATCAAGCGCGACCTGCAAAACGGCTTGCGCTCGGCCGGCGTGCGCGTCGTCGCGACCAATGCCGCCGCGGACATCAAGCTCACGCTTTCGGAGAACGTGGCGGGTTACGTCTGGGTCGCCGAGGTCCGGCAATCGAATGAAACCAAAGTTGCCATGGTCACCGCGCCGCGACCACAGAATGCCGCTCCCCTGCAGACCGACTCCCTGGTGGCGATCCGCAAAACTCTGCTGTGGTCACAGGACGCGCGCGTCCTCGACATCGCACAGCTCCAGGCCGGCGCCGAGCCGCATCTCATCGTGCTCGATGCCTTCGGCGTCTCGCTCTACAAGATGATCGCCGGCCGCTGGGCGCTGGAGCAGCAGTTCGCCATCCCGCACGCGAACGCCTGGCCTCGCGACTTGCGCGGACGGCTGGTCCTAGCGCGCGATCACCTTTTCGACGCTTATCTTCCCGGAGTGGTTTGTGCCAGCACCGCGCAGCCGCCGCTGACTTTGAACTGCCGCGCCAGCGACAATCCATGGCCCATCGGTAGCTCGCAGACCGCGCGGTTTGGCGCCTCACGCAACTTCTTTAGCGGCGCGGTCGCTCCCCCGATCGGCAAGCCGGCCGGCGTCCCCGCGTTTTATTCGGCTGCCGCCATCCCGCGTCCGCTCTACACGCTT
The DNA here is from genome assembly GCA_963797035.1 of Terriglobia bacterium. Lineage (GTDB taxonomy): Bacteria > Acidobacteriota > Terriglobia > Terriglobales > Acidobacteriaceae > JAIQGF01. Next base: position 225,756 of record CAWCOC010000007.1, on the reverse strand, counting down.
TGGGTTTTCGCGCGGACCGACGGCTCCGTACACCTGATGGACGGTGTCAATGATGTAGGCATCCGCGCGCGCGACTGGGGCAGCGATCTCGCCGCGGTACAAAGTTCCTGCGGTGCGCTGACCCAGTTGCTGGTCACCGGCGTCGGCGACGGCGATGCGCCCGACACGGTGCGAGCCTTCGAGATTGCCGACCGCGAGCCGGTCGAAGTCGCGCGCCCGATGGAATTTGAAGGACCGATTACCGCCTTGTGGACTTCATCGGACTCCGGCAGCGCGGTCGCCGTGGTGCACAATTTAAAGACGGGCAAATACGATGCGTTCGAGCTTGCGATTACTTGCGGACAGTGATGAGCGGGAAGGGCACGACTTCAGTCGTACCGCCCACGCTCCTTGCTTTCGTCATTCCAAGCGGGCTTCGGCCCGCGAGGAATCTGCTGTTGCAATCGGCAATCGACAATCGACAATCGGAAATGCCTTCGTTCTTTGTTGGTCATTACTTACCGTTCTGTTGCTGATCTCCTCCGCCTCGGCCGAAACCCGCCCGCGATATGGCGGCGTCTTGCGCGTCGAAATGCGCGCCGCGCGCTCCTCGCTCGATCCCGCAGCGTCCGCCACCTCCAACGACCCCGGCTTCGCGCAAATCGCGCCGCTCGTCTATGACACACTGGTTCGCCTCGATGCCGCCGGGCGCCCGCTCGCCGAATCCCTGGCCGAGTGCCGGCCGGAAAGCGATCGCAGCTGGCGGTGCACGCTTCGCGGCGGCGTACATTTCTCCGACGGCACCGCGCTCACGCCACTGCTGGCCGCGCAGTCGCTTCATGATTCCAATCCCGACTGGAACCTGCGCGCCGGCGAAGACGTCATGATCATTGAGCCCGCGCAGCCTCTGCCCAACTTGCCCGCCGTGCTCGCCCTGCCGCGCAATTCCATCGTCCTGCGCAGCGAGGGCAAGCTGCTCGGCAGCGGGCCATTTCGCGTGACGGACTTCCAGCCTGGGCGTCGCCTCACGCTCGCTGCGGTCGACGACGGCTGGCACGAGCGCCCCTTTATTGACGGCATCGATATCCAGTTCAACCGCGCTCCTCGCGACCAGGCCCTGGACTTGGAACTCAATCGCGCCGACCTGGTGGAAGTTGCGCCCGACCAGCTTGCGCGCCTTGCCGGACGCCGTATCTACACCAGCGACCCGGTGGAGCTGCTCGCGCTGCGTTTCAGCCACTCCAACCTGCGCGACGCCCGGGTGCGCGAGGCCATCGCGCTCACCATTGACCGCGATTCCATCTACAACGTGCTCCTGCAGCGCCGCGGCGAAGCGGCGGCCGGCCTGTTACCCAACTGGATGACGGGGTATTCTTTCCTGTTCGCGTCGGCGCCGCAGGTGGCGCGTGCTCGCCAACTGCGCGCTGAAGCCAAGCAGACCGCTCCGCTGACTCTGGTTTACGAGGCCGGCGATCCGCTGGCGCGCCTGGTGGCGGAGCGGATCGCCGTGAACGCCAACGATGCAGGCATCACTTTGAGGACCGTGCCCAGCACGCAGAATGTGACCGTGCCCGACGTTGAACTGGTGCGGCTGCCATTGCCGTCCACCGATGCGGCTGTCGCCCTGGCGGAACTGGCGCGCCTTGATCGCCTCGCACTCACAACGGAAGAAGTTGTCGACCCTCGACCGTCGACTGTCGAGGGCGTATATCGCGAAACGATTTCCGCTCTGCAAGTCCACTGGGCTGTTCCCATCGCATACCTTCCCAGCGCCTACGCTGTCAGCGCGCGCGTGCACGACTGGACCCGCACACGCGACGGCCGCTGGCAACTAGACAATCTCTGGCTCGGTGCAGCGGCGGATTCTGTTTCCCCGTCGGAGGCGCGCCGCCCATGAGCTTTCGACGACGGCTGTTGATCGCGCTCGCGCTCATCGTGCTGGTCACCGTGGGCTCGGTCTCGACCGTCGTTTCCCTGCGTACCCGCACCGCCTTCGAGCGTGCCGACGCTGAGCGCACGGACGCCTTGATCGCGCAGTTCCGACGCGAGTTTACGCGGCGCGGCGAAGACGTTGTTCACCGCGTCGACGCCATTGCCGCCGGCGACTCGGTTTCGCGCATGGCTCTTGACCTCAGCCATGGCGCCGATACTTCCGCTTACGTCACCGAAGCCAAGCCCATCGCCGACAGCCACCAGCTTGACCTGCTCGAGTTCGTCGCCGCCGATGGAAAGATCATCTCCTCTGCCCAGTGGCCGGCGCGCTTCGGCTACCCGGAGGATGTCGCGCCCGATTTGCCCGCGAAGGGCGCGGTGTTGCGCCTGGTGCCTCTGGCCGAGGGCGCCGCGCTCGGCCTGCTGGCAGCGCGCGTGGTTAACATGGGCGACAAGCCGCTCTACATCCTGGGCGGCCAGCGGCTCGACCGCGAATTCATTGCTTCACTTACCCTGCCGGCGGGAATGCGCGCCCTGCTCTATCGCAACCTGCAGCCGGCTTTCTCCGCGCAGTCGCTCATCGGACCCGCCGGAACGCTGGACAATGCCAACGCCGAGCGTCTCGCGCCCCTCGTCGAGCGCGTGCAACGGCAGGGACGCGACGCCGATGAGGTGGTTCAGTGGTCGGCCGACGCCGCCGATAGCGAGAGCTTCCACGCGATTCCGCTCAAGGGCGAAAACGACGCGCTGCTGGGCGTGCTGCTGGTAGGCAGCTCGCGTCGCAACCTGGTCGAATTGCAGCGGCATATCGGCGTCTTTGCGCTCGTGGTGGGCGGCATCGGCATTCTGCTCGCCGTCCTGCTCAGCGGATGGGTGGCCGGACGCGTCACCCGGCCCATCGAACGGCTGGCCGAGGCGGCGCGCGAAGTCGCCTCCGGCAACTGGGATGCCCACGTGGAAGTCACCTCGCGCGATGAAATCGGAGAGCTGGCGGAATCCTTCAACTCCATGACCCATCAACTGGTCGAACAGCGCGACCGCGCCATGCAAGCGGAACGCGTGGCTGCCTGGCGCGAACTTGCTCGACGCCTGGCGCATGAGCTGAAGAACCCGCTGTTCCCGCTCCAGATCACGGTGGAAAACCTGCTGCGCTCGCGCAACTCGGCTGAATTCGACGAAGTCTTTCGCGAGAGCACTTCCACCCTGCTCGCCGAACTCGGCAACCTGAAGGCGATCATCGGCCGCTTCAGCGATTTCTCGAAAATGCCGCAGCCGCAGCTCCAGCCGGTTACCTCAACGAGATCGTGCGCCAAGTGCTGAAGCTGCATGACGCCGGTGCGCCTGCCGAACTCCCGAATCGCAGCCCCGCATACAGGCTTCATTGATCTGGATGACTCGCTGCCGTCGATCGATGCCGATCCCGACCTGTTGCACCGCGCGCTCTCCAACCTGGTGCTGAATGCGCTCGACGCGATGCCGGAAGGCGGAACGATTACGCTGCGCACCAGCGCCACGCCCGAGCACGTGCGCATCGAAGTCTCCGATACCGGCGGCGGCCTGACGCGCGAAGAGTGTGAGCGCCTGTTTACCCCCTACTACACGACCAAGCGCCACGGCACCGGGCTCGGGCTGGCGATCGTGCAGTCGGTGGTGAGCGATCACGGCGGCAGCATCACGGTGGACAGCATGCCGGGGAAGGGAACAACATTTCGCATCGACTTGCCGCGACGCACTTCCGCGCCCGCAACGTCCAGCGATGTGTTCAAATCGGCGATGATTACGTAGAGGGTTATCGGTTGTCGGTTATCGGTGTTCGGTTTGCGAATTTCCGTACCGACTACCGATAACCGAAAACCGAGAACTGATAACCGACAACCGAAAACTGCTTTATGAAAGCCCAACTCCTGATCGTGGACGACGAAGCGAACACGCTGGCCTCGCTTTCGCGCGCTTTCCGGCTTGCCGGGCATGAGGCCACCGTCTGCGACAATGCCGCCAAGGCGCTGGAGTTGGCTAAGTCGCGCGAGTTCGATCTCATCCTCTCCGACGTGGTCATGCCCGGCCGCGACGGGCTCGCGCTTCTGGAAGACCTGAAGGCCGGCGGCGTGACCGCGCCGGTGGTCATGATGTCCGGCCAGGCGCACATCGAAATGGCGGTGCGCGCCACTCGCCTGGGCGCGCTCGATTTCCTGGAGAAGCCGCTCTCCACCGACAAGCTGCTGCTCACGGTGGAGAACGCGCTCAAGCTCAAGCGACTGGAGCAGGAAAATCAGCAGCTCAAGGCGCGCCTCGGCAAGCACGAGATTGTCGGCGCGGGCGAAGCGATGAAGCGCGTCATGGCGCAGATCGAGCGCGTCGCCGCCAGCGAAACCCGCGTCTGCATCTGCGGCGAGACCGGCACCGGGAAAGAACTCGCCGCGCGCACCCTGCACGACCGCAGCCCGCGGCGCAATGGCCCGTTCGTCACCTTGAATTGCGCCGCCATTCCCTCCGAACTGATCGAGTCTGAACTCTTCGGCCATGAAAAGGGATCGTTCACCGGTGCCGGGTCCCGCCACATCGGCAAGTTCGAGCAGGCCAACGGCGGCACGCTGTTTCTCGACGAAATTGGCGACATGCCGCTCTCCATGCAGGCCAAGCTGCTGCGGGTCCTGGAGGAAAATGAAGTGGAGCGCATTGGCGGCGACCATCCCATCGCCGTCGATGTGCGCGTGGTCGTCGCCACCCACCGCAACCTGGAAGAGCTGGTCCGGGAAGGTAAATTTCGCCAGGACCTATTTCATCGCGTCTACGTCTTCCCGCTCATGCTTCCGCCGCTGCGCGCGCGCAGCGAAGACATCCCCGCACTGGTCGAGCACTTTTCACGGCAGGTGTGCGCGCAGAACGGCTGGAAGCCCATGCGCTTTTCGCCCGACGCGGTGGCGGCGCTTCGACAGTACGCGTGGCCGGGCAATATCCGCGAGCTGAGAAACGTGGTGGAGCGGCTGATGCTACTGGCCGTCAACGGCGAGGTGGACGCCGCCACGGTCGAGCTTGCGCTGCCGCAAACCAGCGGCGCTGCAACGTTGGGTGGCCCACCCTTATTGCCGGCTGGGTTTGCCGGCGATAGGGTGGGGAATTCCGGCACCCTGGCCCAGCGCGCTGCCGCCTTCGAGCGCGAGACTATCCTGGCTGAGTTGAAGGCCCATCATCACCACATCACCAATACCGCCCGCGCCCTCGGCCTGGAGCGCAGCCATCTCTACAAGAAGTGCCAGCAACTCGGCATTGACCTGCGTTCCGCCCGCAGCAGCGGTGGCTAGCGATCCAACTTGCGCTGCGCCTTGATCCCTGCGCCGCTCCAGCTTCGCTTGCACGCCGGATTATAACTCCTGACTACTGACTACTGACTCCTGTTGTTACGTTTGTTCCCGCGCCTCGCCCAGCGTCACCTTCACATCCATCTTCTGCCGGCCGCGGAAGACGGTCACCGTCACCGCGTCGCCGGCGCGATGGTTGTTCATGATGTGCGACAGGTCCTGCTGGTCTTCGATCGGCTGCCCGTCGATAGCAACGATCAAATCTCCGCCCAGCATGATGGGCGTATTTCCCAGGTAGGCGCGCTTGTTGCCTCCGCGCAGTCCGGCCCGCTCGGCCGCGCCCCCGGGAATGACGTCGTTAATCAGCAAGCCGTAATCGGCGGGCAGGCCGAGTTGCGCCGCCAGCTCCGGGCCGATCGGGATAGTGTGCACGCCCAGCGCCGGGCGCCGCACCCGGCCCAGCGATACCAGGTCGCCGAGCACCGCCTTGGCCGTGTTGATGGGAATCGCGAACCCGATGCCGGCGCTCTGGCCGACATTGGAAGCGATCAGCGTATTGATTCCGATTACCTCGCCGCGGGAGTTGAGCAGCGGGCCCCCGGAATTGCCGGGATTGATGGCGGCGTCGGTCTGGATGGCTTCGTCGATGCCGGCCCCGTTCGGCTCCTGCACCGAGCGAATCGAGCTGACGATGCCGCGCGTCATGGTGCCGCTGAGGCCGAATGGATTTCCGATAGCGAAAACTTTTTGTCCCACCTGCAGGCCGCGGGAATCTCCCAACGTGGCGGGCGTGAAGCCGCCGCCGTGAATCTGGATCACCGCCAGGTCGTGCGGGCGGTCGACGCCGATCAAGTCGGCCTTGTAGGTCTTGCGGTTGTAGAGCGTGGCCTCGATCTGCCGCGCGTTGGCGATGACGTGGTAGTTGGTGAGAACGTGGCCGTCTTTGTCGAGGATGAAGCCCGATCCCTGGCCCTCCTCGGGGACCACGCCATAAAAGAAATTGAACGACACCGAGCGCGACTTGATGTTGACCACCGCGGGCACGCCCTTCTTGTAGACGGCGACGTTGACTTGCTCCTCGGGGTCAAGCGTTTCCGGCCCGGCCGCCTCGGTCAGTTCCAGCTTTGACGCTTCGCGCCCCAGCCATGTCGAAGGCAATAGTCCGCTGCCGCGATGCGAGGTGGTGTAGAAATAGAATGCGCCCGCGATTACCAGGGCGAGAAGCAGTACGCGTATTCCTCTCATAAGTCCAGCTCTCAGCGAAGCGATTCGCAATCAGCGATTAGCAATTAGCGATTAGCGATTAGCGTTTACCGTTTAGCAATTTACACACCTGCTCGGCAATTTACATAATGCGCAGCAATTTAATTTGATACGGAAGTGGAAAAAGGTGGGCCCCGGCGTCCTCGCCGGGGCTGCCGTCTCGTCACCACCGGAGGCACGTAGCGGCGGCCGCCCTCGGCCGCCGCAGCCAGATGCTAATCGCTAATTACTAATTACTAATTACTACTTGCCATCCGCTGCAACTCCCGAAACACCCTATCCACCTGCCGCTCCGTTTCCGCGAGCGATCCTGAGTTGTCGATCACGAAGTCCGCAATCCGCGCCTTTTCCTCGTCGGCAAGCTGCGCCTTCTGCCGGCGCTCCACCTCCCGCCGCGCGGCCTCCTCCGCGATGCCCTGGCGGGCCGCGAAGCGCGCCGCCTTCTGCTCCGGCCGGCAGGTGACCATCACGATTTTGTCGAAGCGCTTCTCGACGCCCGCTTCCAGGATCAGCGCCGCCTCCACCATCACCACCGCGTCGCGGTAGCGCTCGCCCTCTTGCTGCATCCAGCGCTCCTGGTGCGCGATCACCGCGGGGTGCACCAGCCGGTTCAGCTCCTCGACGCGTCCGCCATCAAACGCGGCCCGCGCCAACGCCTGCCGGTCGATGGCGCCATCGGCCTGCATGATGCCCGGGCCAAAATGCTTCACCACTTCCTGGTACACCGGCTGGCCCGGCTGCATGAGCTGGTGCGCGAGCTCGTCGGCCTTGATCAGCCTGGCGCCACGGGCCACGAACATTTCGCCGACGGTGGATTTGCCGCAGGCCACGCCGCCGGTGAGCCCGACCTTCAGCAACCCGCCCTCACCGCGTCTCCGCCAGCGCGGCAACCTTGGCGCCGCGGCGCATCTTGCACGCCTTGAGCGTGTTCACCATCAGCATGGCGATGGTCAGCGGGCCGACGCCGCCGGGCACGGGCGTGATGGCGCCGGCGATCTCGGCCACGTGCGGGTCTACGTCGCCAATCAGGGTTGAGCCCCGTTCGGCGAAGGATTTCTCGCGCTTTTCGTTGCCCTTGAAGAATGTTTCGAACTCGGCGCGATCGGTAATCTTGTTCATGCCCACGTCGATCACGGTCGCGCCCGGGCGGACATAATCTTCGTTGATCATGCCGGTGCGGCCCATGGCGCACACCAGGATGTCGGCGCGGCGGCACACGCCCGGCAGGTCGCGCGTCTTGGAATGGCAGATGGTAACGGTGGCGTTATGGTTGGTGAGGAGCATCGCCGTAGGCTTGCCGACGATGTCGCTGCGGCCCACCACCACCGCCTCGGTGCCGACGATGGGAATGTCGCTGCGGCGCAGGATTTCGATGATGCCTTCGGGCGTGCACGGCACCAGCCCCGGGCGCTGGGTGGAGAGGTAGCCAACGTTCACCGGGTGGAAACCGTCCACGTCCTTGGCCGGGTCCACGGCCATGAGCACGCGCTTGGCGTCCACCTGCTTGGGCAGGGGGAGCTGCACCAGGATGCCGTCGATTTCATCGCGGCGGTTCAACTCGCGCACCAGGGCGAGCAACTCGTCGGTAGTCGAGGTGTCCGGCGGGGTGTGCTTTTCGCTGAAGATACCCAGCGCTTCGCAGCTCTTGACCTTGCCGCGCACATAAATTTCCGACGCGGGATGGTTGCCGACCAGGATGACGGCCAGCCCCGGCCGGATGCCGGCGGCAGCTATGCTCTTCACCTCTTCGGCGACCTCGGACTTGATAGCGGCGGCGATTTTTTCGCCGTCGAGAATTCTGGCAGCCATGATGCCTCACACAAAACGAAGATAAGTGCAGCAGAACATTTTACTTGAAGGCGCGCGGAGCAGGGCGGCGCGGGGGCGGCGGGTTTTGCACAGGTGTTCTACGTGGAACAATTGTGCAAAAGCCCAAGATGGGAAGGGGGTTGGAGGGCAGGTGGCCGTATCACCAGGGAAAGAAAGGGCGGTGGTGGTGAGGAGGAACGCGTTCTGTTTTGGGATTCGAGTTACCCCACCCCGGCAAGACCAGCCAGGGTGGGTCCATGAAGCTAGTGCCAGAAGGGATCGCTGATGCCGGTGGGCTTCAGAACAGTAGAGGTGACGTCGGCCGCGACCTCTCCCGGTGAGGCGTCGCGGCGGGGCGGCGGCGGAAAATCGGGACGCGAACAATCGCACGGATTCAATGAGGTGTACTCAGAATGGCAATTTGGGCAAACCATGGGGATCGCCTCCGATATCTATAACGAGACTATGGGATTAAGAGCAGGCAGGGAAATTCAAAATTTTGTTGGGCGCGATTAGGAAAAAGAATAGGTGATGGAGGCAACGGGCGCGGCGGCGAGGGCCGCCGCGGCCTCGCGACAATTACTGGTTGACGGGAATCTTGATGATTTTCTTCTGAATCGCGTAGGTGACCAGTTGCGCCTTGTTGTGGATGTCGAGCTTGCGCATCAGGTTAAACTTGTGCGCTTCCACGGTCTTGACGCTGAGGCCGAGCAGGACGGCGATTTCCTTGACCGAGTTTCCCTCGGCGAGCAGCTTGAGGATTTCGCGCTCGCGGGGCGTAAGGGTGGAGATGCGGGGACGCATCTTGGCATCGCGAACGCGGGAGCGGAAGTCTTCGACCAGTTTGCCGAGCACCTGCGAACTGAGGTACTTGCCGCCCTTGTAGACGTCGCGCACGGCGGTCACCAGCTGCGCCGCGGGGGTGTCCTTCAGGACGTAACCGGCAGCGCCGACCTCGAGACATTGCACGAGATAGTCTTCGTCCTCATACATGGTGAGGAAAAGGATCTTGGTCTCGGGGCGGGTCTTGCGGATCTGGCGGGCCGCCTCGAACGACGACAGGCCGGGCATGCCGATGTCCATGAGGACGATATCCGGACGGAGCTCGCGCGCCTTCTCGACGGCGTCGCCGGCATCGGGCGATTCGCCCAGGATTTCAAAGTCGGATTCACCCTCCAACAGGCGGCGAACGCCTTGCCGGAAAAGAGTGTGATCGTCCACCAGTAAACATTTGATTTTGGCCATGCCAGCTACTCTCCCCAGAGACTTGGATGCGTACAAACCTTAGTTCGGCGAGCAACGCCGTGGAAAAACGACACCTTTTGTTACCAATCAGATGCCGGGGCTAAAGCCCCTACCGTTATGCATTCCTGGTCGCCGGGCTAAAGCCCGGCGCTCCCACCGTCGCGTAACGCGGGATTCCTGGTCGCCGCGCGAAACCCGGCGCTCCCACCTAGGCTCGCACCGCTAGGCCGACTCCTGGCGGCCGTCGCCAGCGACGGCCGAAAGGGCATTCGTCGAGCGCGAGATGGTCACGGCCGGAGGCTCTTCCAGGTTGACGACCGGCGGAACCGGCACGGTCACCTCGATCCTGGTGCCTACGGACTTGGTGGAGCTGACCTTGACCGAGCCGCCGAGCATGCTGATGCGCTCGCGCATCCCGGCCAGTCCAAAGCTGCGCCGTCCACCCAGACCGGATGACTTGCTGGCCATGCCCTGGCCATCGTCTTCGATGAGCAGGCGGACGACTGCCTGATCGCGGCACATCTGAATGTTCACCGACTTGGCCTGGGCGTGCTTGGCGACGTTGTGCAAAGCTTCCTGCACCACGCGGTAGAGAGCGGCTTCGCACTCCGGGATCAGCCGTCCGACATCTTCCGAGACCGCGACGCGCGCCTTGACGCCGGTGGTCTTGGCCAGGTCCTTGGCTTCCTTACGAATGGCAGCGATCAAGCCGAGTTCCTGCAAGACCAGGGGCGAGAGGCGTCCAATGATGCGGCGAATGCCTTCGATGGTGCGGTCAACCACGCCCAGGGTTTCACGGATTTTGACGCGGGCGCGCACGCCGGCGCTGGCCTCCAGCATGCCGAGATAAAGGCGGATGACCATCAAGGCCTGGCCGGTTTCGTCGTGCAACTCGCGGCTGATGCGTTTGCGCTCCTCTTCCTGGACGCGCAGCAGGTGGGCGGAGAGCTCGGCAATGCGGGCTTCGCGCTCGCGCAGGGCTTCGGTGATGCGGGCGCGCTCGATGGCGAGGGCGGAGCGCTCGGCGATGGCGCGCAACAGCTCATGCTCCGTCGGCAGCCACTGGTATTGCTTGCCGAATCCGATGATGAGCACTCCGATCACTTCCCCGGCGGTCTTCAGGGGCACGCCCCAGAGGGCCCGGGCGCGGGTGCGGAGCGCGGGATTCAGCACGCCATCGGAGGTGGTGAGGTCGGAGAGGATGGCGGGTTCGCCGGTCTGCGCGATGCCGCCGGAGAAGCCGCGGCCGATGGGAATACTGATGTCGTCGGGCAGTGGGGAATCGAGGCCGACGCTGCCGTGGATGCGAAGCTCGTTGTTGTCGTCGAGCAACAGCAGGATGCCGACGGTGGCGCGAAAAGTGTCGCGGGTGATGCGCAGGATCTGGTCGAGAAGAGCGGAGACGCCGGGAGCGTTGAGTTCGGCATCGAGGACGGAGAGCAGGGCGGCGGACTCGCTGCGTTGCGCGTCGAAATAGGCGCCGGAGACGGCGATGAAGGCGGCGGAGCCGAACATCTCCAGGGCGGCGGTGGTTTCCATCAGGTCGCCGGGCGTGATCTGGCGCAGGGAACGCTCGCACAGAGATTGGTAAATTTCCAGCGAGCGCGCGACGATGCGGGTATCGACCTTGAGCCGGCTGAGACGGGTGCCATAGTAAGAAAGATTTTCAAAAAAAGTGCTGAAATCTTCCTGGCAGAACATGGCGAAGCCGGTGCCGAGGTTGAGACGCTCCAGGGCGGCCATGGCGCGGCCGTCGAGTTGAAATTCCTCGAACATGGCGGAGCGCCAGGCGGCGGTGATCGCGGGAAACTCCGGCTTGAGCACGCGCGCGAGTTCCACGATGCGGGAGCGGTACTTGAGCTTGAGCGGCAACATGGGGGACAGGACCGGGTAAAACTCCTTAGCGACGAAGCAGCTGGTAGGGTAAGGGGCGGCTACCTGGCGCCGATAACTACCTAGTAACCCTCAAGCAACTAAATTGCTCATATTCTACCCTGTTTCTAAGGTAAATGGTGTCTAAGGTGAGTAAAAAAGTTATTAAATTGTAACTACGTGATTCAGCAGGGATTTAGCCGTGCGCTGCCGGTTTTCAACAGGGTGCTGCACCGGCACAGGTGCAGAGCGGGTTGAGTAAACGGGTCCGGCAACCGAGTTGTGGTTTAATCCTTAATTCCCATGTTCCGCTTTATCACCGCCGGAGAGTCGCACGGAGAAGCGCTGGTAGCCGTACTGTCGGGAGTGCCAGCGGGGCTCGAGGTCGACCAGGAATTTCTCGACCGCGAGTTGCGGCGGCGACAGCAGGGATACGGCCGCGGCGAACGGATGAAGATCGAGCACGACACGGCCCACATCGTGTCGGGAGTGCGACAGGGCAAGACGATCGGCTCGCCGATCGCGATCCTGCTGCAGAACAAAGATTGGAAGTACTGGCAGGAATCGCTGCCGGTGGATGAGGGTGATCCGGCCAAGCACCGGAAAGTGGCTTCGCCGCGTCCCGGGCACGCCGACTTGGCGGGCGCGCTGAAATATAACTTTCCCGAGGCGCGCTACGTGCTGGAACGCTCGTCGGCACGGGAGACGGCGGCGCGCGTGGCGGCCGGCGGGGTGGCGAAATTGTTGTTGCGCGAGTTGGGAGTGGAAATCCTGAGCCACGTGGTGGCCGTGGGAGCGGTGTCGGTGGAGCGCGAAGCGGCATGGGAAGAAATCGCGCGGCTCTACCGCAGCGACGAGGTCCTGCTCAACTGCGTGGATGCCGCGGCGGAGCAGCGCATGAAAGCGGAGGTGGATAAGGCGATTGCGGGGCGCGACACGGTGGGCGGCATTTTCGAAGTGCGGGCGCACCAGGTTCCGCCGGGGCTGGGCACGTACGCGAATTGGGAGGAACGGCTGGACGGGCTGCTGGCGCAAGCGGTGATGTCGGTGCAGGCGGTGAAGGCAGTGGAGATCGGAAGCGGAATCGCGGCGGCGGGCGCCATGGGTTCGACGGTGCACGATGAAATCGGATACGCGAAAGCGCAGCCGGACGGCGGGTTCACCGGCTTCACCCGCTCGGCGAACCGGGCCGGCGGAATGGAAGGCGGAGTGTCGAACGGGCAGGACATCCTGGTGCGCGGGTATTTGAAGCCGATCTCCACGTTGCGGCGTCCGCTGGGATCGGTGGATTTCGAGACCCGTGAACCGGTGAAGGCGGCCTACGAGCGGTCGGATGTGTGTGTGGTGCCCGCGGCCGGAGTGGCGGCGGAGGCGATGGTGGCATTGACCCTGGCGCGCTGTGCGCTGGAGAAATTTGGCGGAGACAGTGTGGGGGAGATGAAGAGAAACTTTGCGGGGTACTTGGAGCAGTTGAGGAGGTATTAGGTATTAGGATTGGTAATTTGTAATTGGTAATTTGTAATTTGCAATTGGTCTGTCGTGGAAAAAAGCTTGGGGTCCACTGCAAATTGCAAATTAGAAATTGCAAATTACAAATTAGAAATTACGCATGATCTATCCCATCGTGAAGTACGGAGACCCGGTGCTGGACAAGCCGGCGGCCAAGGTCACGCAGTTCGATGGCGAGCTGCAGAAGCTGCTCGACGACATGTTCGAGTCCATGTATGCGGCGCATGGCGTGGGCCTGGCGGCGCCGCAGATCGGGATTTCCAAACGCATTGCGGTGATCGATATCACGTTCAAGGAAGATCCGAACGCCAAGCTGGTACTGATCAATCCGGAGATCATTCACACCGAAGGCAGGCACACGCAGCAGGAAGGCTGCCTGAGCCTGCCGGAGTTCCGCGAAAACGTGACCCGGCCTCGGGTGGCGACGGTGCGCGCGCAGGACGCGCAGGGAAACTGGTTCGAAAAAACCGGGGAGGAGTTGCTGGCGCGGGCGCTGCTGCACGAGACCGATCACTTGAACGGGAAGCTCTACATCGCCCACATTTCGGCGCTGAAGCGGGACCTGATCAAGCGAAAGGTGAAGAAGCTGATCAAAGAAGGAGAATGGTAGAGACTGTGGAATTGGTAATTGGGTAATCGGGTAATTTGGTAATTGAGAATTCGGCAGTGGAGGAACCGTCGCGGCTTCTTCAATTGCCCACTTGCCAAGGTACCCAATTACCGGATTGCCGGTTCACGATGACCCGATGGACTTGATCTTCTGCGGTACACCGCAATTCGCCGTGCCCACGCTGCAAGCCCTGGTCAATACCGGGCATAACCTGCGACTGGTGGTGACGCAGCCGGACCGTCCGAGCGGGCGCGGGATGGAGTTGGCGGCCCCGCCGGTGAAGCAACTGGCGCAAAAGCTCGGGCTGGCGGTTACGCAGCCGGAAAAAATCAAGAACAACCTGGAATTTCGCGCGCGTCTGGAGGAGGCGCGGCCGGAGGCGATCGTGGTGGTCGGCTACGGGCGCATCATTCCGCAATGGATGATCGAGCTGCCGCCGCTGGGCAACATCAACCTGCACGGCTCGCTGCTGCCGAAGTATCGCGGAGCGGCGCCGGTGCAGTGGGCGATCGCCATGGGCGAGACCACGACCGGGGTGACCACCATGCGCATCGACGCCGGGCTGGATACGGGCGACATGCTGCTGCAACGCGAACTGCCGATTGCGCCGGAGGACACGGCGATTACGGTAGCGCCGCGGCTGGCGGAGATGGGCGCGCCGCTGATGGTGGAGACGCTGGCGGGATTGAAGTCGGGAACCATCACGCCACGCAAGCAGGATGACTCGCAGGCCACGCTGGCGCCGATCCTGAAGAAAGAAGATGGGCTGATCGATTTTCGGCGGAGCGCCCGCGAGATCTGGAACCGGCTGCGCGGGTTTCAGCCGTGGCCGGGCGCGTACACGACCTTTCGCGGGAAGAATTTGAATGTATGGGAAGCGAGAGAGCGGGAGTCAGGAGTCGGGAGTCAGGAGTCAGCGGTGGGCGAGCTGAGGCTTGAGGGCGATCGACTGTTCGTGGGCTGCGGCGAGGGGAGCGCGCTGGAGTTGCTGACGGTGCAGCCGGAAGGGAAGAAGCGGATGGCGGCACGGGATTTGGTGCACGGGTATCGTCCGAAAACCGGCGAGCTGCTCGGAGCTGAACAACACAGAGACACAGAGACACAGAGCTAGATCGCGGTTTTCCTTCTTCCCACGTTTCTACGCTATGAATACGACGTTGATGAAAGCCCTGGTTTCGCTGCTCCCGGCAGGCTTGCTGTTTTCGGGTGCGCTGGCCTTATTCGCGAAGGAAAGGGCGGTACACTCCGTCCTGCAGCTACTTGGCGCGGGATGTCTGCTGCTCGTGATCCTCACTCACGTCGCCGAAGGCGCTCATCTATTCCCGCGGATGGGTTGGGGGAGTGGGCACAGCGCTGGTCATTACCTTGATCTCGCGGGCGCGGTTCTTGCCGGCACACTGTTTCCCCTTGGGTATGTGCTGCACGCAGTCGGAAAGCGGCGTGTCTAATCAATCTTGATTTACCTGCTCTGCGAAAAGTGGCATTCGTTTCGTTTTTCTCGGTGCCTCGGTGTCTCCGTGGTAGATTTTCCGCCGATACTCATGCCCACCCCTGCGCGCGAGGCCGCGTTTGACATCCTGCTCCGGGTGGAGCAACAGCAGGCGTATGCCTCCGAGCTGCTGCATTCCGATCGCCTGGAAAAACTTTCGCAACCGGATCGCGCCTTGTGCACCGAGCTGGTGATGGGCGCGCTGCGCTGGCGTTCGCGGCTGGACCTAGCCATTAGCGCGGTGTCGTCGCAGCCATTGGAAAAGCTCGATGCGGAGGTGCTGACGGCGCTGCGGCTGGGTTCGTACCAGATCGGGTTCCTGCGGCTTCCGGCACGCGCGGCGGTAAACGAGAGCGTGGAACTGGTGAAGCGGGCGCGCTTCCGGTACTCGGCGCCCTTCGTCAACGCCGTGCTGCGCAAGCTGGCGGAGAAACCCGAGCTGATGGAGCCGGTGCCGGCGCCGGGGCCGAAGACAGTGCTGGACATTGCCGCGCTGCAGGCGCATCCGCTATGGCTGGTGGAGCGATGGGCGGAACGCTATGGCATGGAGGCGGCGGACAGGATCTGTGGGTTCAATCAGCAGGCGCCGGAGGCAGCGTTGCGGCTGAGGAATCCGGAAGCGGAGGAAGAGTTGCGGCGAGAGGGGATCGAGTTGAAGCCGGGCGCGCTGCTCACGTCCGCGCGTCGCGTCGCCAAGGGCGATGTGACGCAGACCAGGGCCTTTCGCGAGGGACGGGTGGCGATCCAGGACGAGGCGTCGCAGCTGGTGGCGTTGCTGGTGGGGGGCGGCGAGCGGCTGCTGGATTGCTGCGCCGCGCCGGGCGGCAAGACGGCGCTGATGGCGGAGCGCAATCCCGGGGCGGAGATCATCGCGGTGGAGATTCACCCGCACCGCGCGGCGCTGTTGCAGGAGCGGCTGGCGGCGACGTCGAACGTGACGGTCATGATGGCGGACGCGGCCGACCTGCCGGTGTGCGGATTATTCGAAGGCGTGCTGGCGGACGTGCCGTGCTCGGGGACGGGGACGCTGGCGCGGAATCCGGAGATCAAGTGGCGGCTGAAAATGGAAGACCTGGCCGACCTGCACGCGCGTCAGGTGGCGATTCTGCGGGGGAGCGCACGACATGTGCGCGGCGGCAGCGGGGTGCTGGTCTATTCCACCTGCTCGCTGGAGTGGGAAGAAAACGAGCAGGTGGTGGAAGAGATGCTGCAGTCACAGGGGGAATTCGACATCGTGGATTGCGGGTCAGAGTTGGAGCGGCTGCGGGAATCGGGGGAGCTGGCTTGGCCAGACATCGCTGCCCTGGTCGAGGGCCCGTATCTGCGGACCCTCCCGGGGACACAGCCGTGCGACGGATTTTTTGCGGCCATGCTGCAGAAGAGAAGTTAGGAGCTAGCGCGCGACTTCCAGCTCAACGCTGCTTCCGCCAACGACCTTTTGGCCGGCGGTGGGGGATTGCTTGCTCACGATGGAGGGCGCGGCGGGGTTCGGGCCGGCGGGGTCAACCGCGGCGTTGCGCACATTGCCGAGCTTGAGCCCGGCGTCCTGGATGGCGCGAGCGGCGTCGGAGAGCTTGCGGCCGACCAGGTTGGGCATGACGTAAGCGCGGGCCTCAGGCGGCGCGGCGTAGAGCAGGTTGACCTTGGGTGAAGCCACGCCGACGGCGGCGGGCGGAGGACTCTGGGCGACAACCTGGTCTTCGGGCTGGCCGGGGATGTGGGCAACGGTGGCGCCGGGCTCAAGTCCGCGGCGGCGAAGATTGATCTCGGCGGCGCGGCTGCTCTGGCCGACAACGTCGGGAATGACCACGTGCTGCGGGCCCAGGCTTTCGGCGATCCGCACACGCCATCCGCGGCGTACCTTCTCGCCGGCGGAGGGCGCCTGCGACAGGATGTGGCCGATGGGGACGTCGGGACTGTAGAAGCGGCTCTCGAATTCCACCAGCAAGCCGTTTTGCGCGGCCAGGCGTTCGGACTCCACCGGGGTAAGGCCGACGAAGCGGGGCACGACCACCTCGCGTCCGTGAATGGCAACGCGCATGGCGGTTAATGCCGAGGTCATGGCGACGATCAGCAACACCAGTCCGAGGAGGAGGAACCGAAAGAATCCGCGCATGGGTGAGCCTCACGATTGTAGCGCGGAGTGGGGGCGCCGGTGAGTGACTTGCGGCGGTGCACTTTTGTTACGCCCGGCAGGTGGTGGTGGGGGGCTACAACATCTGGCGAACCCCAGCCGAGGGCGGCTGGGGCTACAACGGGCGGCTGGGGCTACGAAGGCCGGGGCCACAAACTTCAGTGGCTTTCGCGATCGCTGGGGCGGAAATCGGGGGTGTCCACCTTGGCCGAGGCGTTGTGCGGCAGGTCGGGCGGAGGAGTGAACTGCTCCTTTTCGTGGCCCTTGATCGCGGCCTTCATGAACTCAATCCAGACGGGCAGGGCGGCCAGGGCGCCGGTTTCCTTCTTGCCGAGCGTTTTTTTCTCGTCGTAACCGATCCAGACGCCGCAGGTGACGGAGGGCGAGAAGCCGACGAACCAGGCGTCGGTGAAATCGTTGGTGGTGCCGGTTTTCCCGGCGAGCGGATGGTTGAGCTTGCTGGCCTGGAAGGCGGTGCCGTGCAGGACCACTTCACGCAGCAGAGAGGTCATGATGCGCGCGGTGCGCGGACTGATGACGTCCCGGACGTCGGGATAATTTTCCTCCAGCGATCGGCCGTCGTAGTCCACCACTTTGCGGATGTAACGCGGGACCACCCGCACGCCGTCGTTGGGAAACGTGGAGAAGCCGGAGACCTGTTCCATCAAGGTAAGGTCGGCCGATCCCAGCGCCAGGGGCAACACTGGCGGCAGCGGCGAAGTGATGCCGAACTTGCGCGCATATTCGATGACCGTCGAGATGCCGACACGGGCAGCGGTTTTGAGCGCCGGAATATTGCGCGACTGCGCGATGGCACGCCGGAGCGTGATATTGCCCTCGAACTTGCCATCATAATTGTGGGGCGAATAGGGGCCGGAGGCGGAGGAGAACGTGACCGGGGCATCGAGGATGATGTCGTCGGGCCGGGAACCGCCGTCGATGGCGGCGGTGTAGACGTAGGGCTTGAAGGAGGAACCAACCTGGCGCATGGCCTGGGTGGCGCGGTTGAATTTCGAATCATCGAAATCGCGCCCGCCGACCATCGCCTTGATGTCGCCGGTGGCGTTGTCGATGGCGAGCAGCGCGCCCTGAGCGCCCGAGTCCTGCTCCAGCGCGACCTTCGCCGCGCCTGAGTCGGACAGGGAGACGACCCTGACGTAGGCGATGTCGCCGGGGGAGAGGATTTCATCGGGCGACTTGTGAGTGGTCCAGGCCATGTCGGGCGGCGTAATGGTGGCGAGGTAGCGGCCGAACTTCACCACGGCCGATGCCTTCCTGACCTGCAGGACGAGGGCGTGAACGTAGCTGCCCGGCGCCATGGGTTCGTCCCAATCGCCGTGCTGGTACTTGTCCAGGTCGAGGCCGGCGGCGACCATGTTGGGCAGGTGGCCCTTCCATCCGTGGCGGCGCTCGTAGGCGGCCAGTCCGTCCAGCAGGGCGCGATTCGCGGCTTCCTGCAATTCCTTGTTGAGCGTGGTGTAGACGCGCAAGCCGCCCTGGTGGACCTCGTCGGTGCCGTACTTCTTTTCCAGATAGCGGCGGACCTCTTCGGCGAAATAGGGCGCCAGCGAGTTGGGGTCCTTCTGCAGGTGCAGCAGGATGGGCATGGACTTGGCGTGCGCAGCCTGGGCGGCGGTGATCTTGCCGTCTTCCAGCATGGCATTGATCACCAGGTTGCGGCGGCGGGCGGAGCGCTCCGGATAGTTGATCGGCGAGTAGTAATTGGGGGCCTTGGGCAGCCCGGCCAGCAGCGCCGCTTCTTCCAGCGTCAAGTCCTTGGCGTGTTTGCTGAAGTAGAGCTGCGCGCCGGCTTCGAAGCCGTAAGCGCCGTGGCCGAGGAAAATCTGGTTGGCATAGAGGGTGAAAATCTGCGGCTTGGTGAAGCGCCGCTCAATCTGGATGGCCAGCATGATTTCCTGGATCTTGCGATGGAAGCGGCGCTCCGGGGTGAGGAACAAGTTGCGCGAAAGCTGCATGGTGAGGGTGGAGCCGCCCTGCGCCTTGTGGCCGAGGGCGATGTCCTTATAGGCGGCGCCGAGAATGCGCCAGAAGTTCACGCCCCAGTGTTTCTCGAAGTCCTTGTCCTCGACCGAGATGAGCGCGTCGCGCAGCACCTTGGGGAAATCGTCGTAGGCGACCACGACGCGGCGCTGCAGCGCGAAGGAGCCGATCACGCGGCCCTGGTCATCGTAAAGTTCCGTGACGGTGGAGGGATGATAGCGCTGGAGTTCGCTGACCTCGGGAAGATCGGTGGAGTAGACGAATACCAGGCCGAAGAAGGCGCCGATCAGGGCAGAGGCCACCACCAGGAGAGCGAAGACCACACGCCCCACCAGTTTGGTTCCGGCCACTTCCACCGGCGGCAGCTCGGCATAAATCGACTTCATGGGATTGCGACGGGGCGCGAACTGAGAATAGCACGGGAGAAAGGCAGGGATGGTTACAAGGAGAATCCCTGCGGGACACGCGGAAAGCCGGGATTTTTCGCTGCGCTGGGAATCACGGGAACTTGCAAGAACCCGGATTTCTGGCTGCGCCAGGAATGACAAAAGCGAGAGGGCGGTGTGGACGAGCGCAAAAAAACCCCAGCCGAGGGCGGCTGGGGCTACAAATCTGATTGAAGCGTTATTTGCCCGCGCTGGCCACCTTGGCGTCGCGGTTCTTCAGCACTTCGATGGCGCGCTTGAGCTGCTCATCGTTCTGCAGCGTGCGCTGCCTTTTCGGCTGATCGGGCCCGGCGGAATCGTCTTCATCGTCGGGCAGAACGAAGTCGTCGTTATTGTCGGCGACCATAATGTTGGGGGTAATCGCCGTGTCCTGGATCGCCTTGCCGCTGGGCGTGTAGTACTTGGCGACGGACAGGATGAGCGCCGAGCCGTCGGGAATCTCGATGACTTTCTGCACCGAGCCCACGCCGAAGGTCTTGTCGCCCAACACGTCGCCGCGTGCGTTCTCCAGGATGGAGGCCGCCACGATTTCGGCGGGTCCGGCGGTACCGCGATTCACCATCACCACCAGCGGCAGCCCGGTGACGACTTTATTCAGGTCGGCGTTGAAGGTCTCGCGCGGATAACGCTGGCCTTGCAGATAAGTGATGACGCCGTGGTTCAGGAACAGGTTGGCGGTGGCAATGCCTTCCTGCACATCGCCCTCGGAGCAGTCGCGCAAGTCGAGGATGATTTTCTTGGCGCCCTTGGTCTGATCGGCCTTGAGGCGGTTGGAGATCTCCTGCGCCTTGCCCTTGTTGAAGGCGTCGACCTTGATGTAGATGATGCCGTCTTCGAAGCTTTTTTCGCTGATGTCGGGAACCTTGACGATGTTGCGGCTGATAGCGATCTTCTGCGGTTCAGCGCGGCGGGCGCGCACCACCGAGACGTTTGCGTTGGAGCCGGGCTCGCCGGCGAGCAACGACTGAATTTCAGCCAGCGACATCTCGCGCGTGGTGCGGCCCTCGATGGCCTCAAAGATATCGCCGCTCTCGATGCCCGCCTTGTCGGCCGGGCCTCCGGGAATGACGGAGACTACCGCGGCGTAGCCGAAGCGCTTGGAAATGGTGGCCCCGATCTGTCCCTTGGCCTCGATCTTGTGCGCGCGATACTGCTTGTACTCGGCGGCCGTCAGGTAGCTGGAGTTGGGGTCGAGCGATTCCAGCAGGCCGTGCAGGGCGCCATCGGTCACCTGCGGGATGTTGGGCTCTTCCACGTATTCGCTGCGGATGCGCGAGAGCACCTCGCTGTAGACGCCAAGCTGGCGATAGGCGCCGTCATTGGAGGCCGCGCGCACGCCCAAACCGCCGGCGATGGTGAAGAGCACGATGGCGATGGAAACCGACAGGATTACCGCTTTAAGTGTTTTGGACATGAAATTCCGACACCTGCTGCCGAGGGGAGATCACTGGAGTGCCAGTGCCACACATTATACCTGTGTTTGGATGCGGAAAGGCTGCTGGAGGCTCCCGGTCTTTTCATCGTCGGGACATGACCCGCGGGGACGACTGGTTTGACACTGTTTCCGGGTGGCCCATAGAATCGAGAGTGGCCTCGCTTGCCGCGCCCTTGGGCGCGGCTTCCTATGTGGCGGTGTAGCTCAGGTGGCTAGAGCGAGGGTCTCATAATCCCTAGGTCGTTGGTTCGAGTCCAACCGCCGCCACCAGTTTCTTCTGAAGAACTTACGTTGTTAGCGCTGTGGTTTGGCACCTTGCCCGTCTTCGGCATGGTCTTGCTGGCTTCCGGCCGCAAGCGGTCGCAGATGGCCGTGTTGCTGATCTTATTGCTCCTGTTGGTGGCGGCGCACATTGGTTGCGGTGGCGGAGGCGCCAGCCAGGCGCCGATCTCGTCCTCATCGTCTTCCACGCCCGGGACAAAGGCAGTCAGCGTTCTGGTGACCGGGACCTCAGGGACGCTGCAGCGCATGTCGTCGGTTATGGTGACGATCCTGCAGTAAAGGTAGTGGAATCAAGGACAAAGGTTTAGAAGCACAGGACGATAAAAGGGAGCAGGCTTATGGCCATGCTCCCGTTTCTTTCGTCTTTTTGTCGACGACTACTTTCTTCCCAGCCTAGAAGTAGTGTTCCGCGCGATCGCCTTTGAACACCATGCGCGTAATCACGTGCTCCTGGGCTGCGTTCAGCTTGTATTCGACTTGCGTTTGCGGCGCGGCCGCGGCCAGCGTCTTCAGGGTGCACTTCACGCTTGCGGTAGCTGGCTTGTGTCCTTGCTTGGTAAACACCATGATGTGTTCTTCGCCCTTCATCTGGTGCGTCACAACGTAGTCACCTGCGGGCAGCAAGGTGTCGCCAACCCGGACCTGGTCATAAAACGTGACTGGCTGCGTGTCCTTGATTCCCAACTGATTCGCCGCCATGACTGTCGTGCCGAGAATGAGAACTGCCATTGCGATCAAAAGTACTGTCTTACGCATGAATCGTTTGCCTGCCTTCTGGTCCCAATCAGCCTGAATCGACGGACCGGAGATAGTCTAATCGGTCGGGCCGAGACTGGCTGTGACCTGCGTCAACCCTATTTGTGAGCAGGGAAAGAGAGGGCGGCGCCGACAGCCGGTCACTATCGTTGCCGCCCAGAAGGAGAGAGGTGGTTATGCTGTGCTACCAGGCTAGTGCTCTGGAGGATCTCGGGCCCTGCTCTGGTATTCGGACGTCCCCGGCAAGATGCGGAAGGACTCATCTCACCTGGCAGGACTTATTTCATCTATCCGGAGGTGAGATGGCATTGGATGCAGGCGCGTCTCACGTCAAGTTATGCCAGCCAAATCCGCCAGCAGCTTGGGATCGGCGCCGCAAGGCCAGCCCTCATCCTTATCCTTATCCTTGATCCTTGGACAAATTTCCCGGTCGGCAGCGGGAAGACTAGAATGGATGTAAGGTGGCAGGTCCTCCGGCTCCCCAGATTGGATGGATCATGGCCGTCCGACGCAGTGCCCGTTCCAGGATGACAGCCGAGCCCGCGGTCGCCCCGGCGCGTGCCAAGTTCGATGTGGTGGCGATCGGCGCCTCCGCCGGGGGTTTGAAATCGCTCTTCCGCCTGCTGGGTCCACTGCCAGCGGAGTTTTCCGCCAGCATCCTGGTGGTGTTGCACCTGAGTCCGGGACATCCCAGCCACTTGGCGGAAGTCCTGCAGCGCAAACTGGCGATGAAGGTGCAGCAGGCGAACGATGGCGAACCGTTGTCGACGGGAACGGTTTACGTTGCCGCGCCCAACCTGCACCTGGTAGCGGAGCCCTCGCGCGTGCGGCTGCTGGGCACCCCGACGGTCCATTATTCGCGGCCGTCCATCGATCTGTTGTTCGAATCGGTAGCCGCCAATTTCGGCAATCGCGCGGTGGGAATCGTTCTCAGCGGAAGCGGGCGCGACGGCGCCTCCGGGATCCGCTCCATCAAGGGGGCCGGGGGCATGACCATGGCGGAAGAGCCGAGCAAGGCGGAGTTCAGTGCCATGCCATACGCGGCGGTGGCTACCGGCTGCGTTGACATCGTCTTGCCGCTCTCAAAGCTTACCGCCAGCCTGGCGGATTTGTGTGACCTCTCCCATGGGTGATTCGCGAGTCGCGAAAGAAGACATCACGCTTACCGAGATGGTGCAGGCGCTGGCCGACCGCCGTGCCCTGGATCTGCGGGGTTACAAGCACGGCACCCTGCAACGGCGCATGCGCAAACGCATGCAGCGGCTCTCGCTCTCCAGCTATTCCGAGTACCTGGACACCTTCCTGAAGAATCCAGGCGAAGCCGCCGAACTGCTGAACACCGTGTTGATCAATGTCACTGAATTTTTTCGCGATCCGGCGGCATGGGAATCGCTGCGCACCAACGTGCTTCCTGCACTCCTGGAACGCCAGAAGCCGGGCAACGTTTTCCGCGCCTGGTGTCCGGCTTGCGCCTCGGGTGAAGAGCCTTACTCGCTGGCCATTTTACTGGCGGAGTACTTCGGCCGCCAGCTGCCCGACCAGGATATCAAAATCTATGCCACCGATATCGATGAAGATGCTCTGAGCACGGCGCGACGCGGCGAATATCCGCGCGAGCGCCTGCACCGTCTGCGGCCCGAGTGGCGGGACAAGTATTTCAGCGGGTCCGGCGATTCGGTCCGGGTCGTCCGCGGGATCCGCAAGATGGTGATCTTCGGGCGCAGCAACGCGCTGGCCGACGCCCCCATTTCGCACTGTTCCTTGGTCGTATGCCGCAATCTCTTGATATATTTTGATACTGCGTCGCAGCGCGAGATCATGAAGCGCTTGCACTACGCCCTGGATCGCGATGGAGTGTTGTTCCTGGGGAAAGCGGAATCGAAGCTCAGCGACTCGCAGGTGTTTCATCCCATCAATGCCCGCTGGCGGATTTTCCGCAAGATCGCGTCAGATGAGAATGGCAGTAACCGTCCGGCCCTGGTCCGAGAGGTAAGAATTATGCACTCCCCCAAGAATCACGAAATTGAACGCGAATTGCGCAACCGCCGCCTCCGAGAACGCTTCCTCATGGAGACGGTTCAATCAGGAATTATCCTGCTGGACGATGCCGACGTCATCGTGAAGCACAATGACGGGGCCAGCCGTATCTGGAACACGGACGGGGCGGTTGACGGAAAGCCGATCCAGAGCACCGTGATCGCGGAGAAATGTCCCGAGCTGCCTTCACGGCTGGAACAAGCGCGCCGCAATTTCCAGGAGCCAGTCTCATTCCGTGCCAGGATACGCAACGAAGCCGATGGGCAAGATCACATCATCGCGATCAACCTGCGCGTCATGCTCGACGATTCCCAACGGCCCATCGGCACGGTGATGAACTGCGAAGACGTCAGCCATCAGGACACCCTGAGCCATACGGTGGAAAAGCTTGAGTCCACCGGCGAGCAACTGCAATCGACTAACGAGGAATTGGAGACCTCCAACGAGGAGCTCCGCTCCACCAACGAGGAGCTGGAGACCGCCAACGAAGAACTCCAGTCCACCAACGAAGAGCTGGAGACCACGAACGAAGAACTGCAGTCCACCAACGAGGAACTGGAAACCGCCAACGAGGAGTTGCAGTCTCTGAACGAGGAGCTCGAGAACATGAACGAGGAACTCGAGCACCGCACCAAGGAGATGAACGAGCACAGCGAGCGCTACGCCGAAACCTTGCGCACCTTGCCCTTTCCGGTGATGCTGCTGGACAAGAACGAACAAGTCCAACTCTGGAATTCGGCGGCGCAAAAGCTGTTCGGCATCGGCAGCAGCTCAGTGGTCGGCCTAGACTTTCAGCAGTTGCCCTTGTCCGATGGCCTGCGGAAGCTCTTTTTACGCCGTTGCCAGATGGTCTTGCAGCGGCGTGAGTCGTGCGTGCTGCGCAACCAGCGCGTGAACGAGAGAGGCCGCGACAGCTTCGACGTGCACTTTACGCCCGTGTCCCACGGCACGGCGGGCATGGAGGGGGTGCTGGTCATCTTTGGGCCCTATCGCGAGGCCGGCCCTGGACCCAAGCGTCCCGCCGGCGTCGGGCGTAAGCCCGGCGCAACCACCAAGAAGAAGACTTCCTCCCGCTCGCGCACCAGCAAAAAGCGCCGCTGAAGACCAGTTCCGGGTTTTCGTGGACAAGGTGAGCTCCTGTCGCATCTTGGCGCACAGGCTCCGGCCGAGCGCTGCATCTCACCCCACAGAGAGCGGTGAAATCTCCCTCAACCCCATGGCCCGCAAACTGGTTCTACATTTCGGATATGACGAACTTTTGAGCGAAGCCCGCGTCATGGTCCTGGAAGACGCCGGCTACGACGCGATCGCTACCACGGTGCCGGCCACGGCCGTGCGCCTGTTGCGGAGCAAGCCCGTCGCCCTGGTGGTAGCCTGCCATTCTGTTCCGCCCGACGAGCTGGCATCCGTATTGCGGAAGATGAAGCTTGCCAAGCCGCGCGTGCCCATCCTAGTGGTTCACCTCGGCGGCTTGGTCCACGAGCAGCGTTCCGAGGCCGACGGTTTCATCGATGGATTGCGCGGTCCGGAGCACCTCCTCTCGCGGGTGGCTATCTGCATTTCCAACGGCCACACGGTCGCGGCCGCGAGCTGACTTCACGGTAATCATTTCGTTGCCCTGCTGAATTCCGGTTGCAAGTCCCAGCGCGAAACGGGAGACTGCCAAGGTGCGAACCGTGGCGGTAATTCCGGCGAGGCTGGGCTCGACCCGGCTCCCGCGCAAGCCGCTGCGCGAGATCGCGGGACGGCCCATGCTGGCGCATGTCTACGAAGCAGTGCGGTCCTCCCCGCTGCTGCGCCCCCAGGACGTGGTGGTCGCCACCGACGCCGAGCAGATCGCGCAACTCTGTCGCCAGTCGGGATGGAATGTCCTGCTGACCTCGCCCGACCACCGCAGCGGCACCGAGCGCGTCCATGAGGTTGCGGGCCGGATTGCCGCGGACGTGTACCTGAACATCCAGGGTGACGAGCCGATGACGCGCCCGGAACATATTGCCGCGCTGCTCGCGGTGATGCACCACGCGGAAGTGCAGGTGGGCACGCTGAAGACCCCCGCCGCCCCGGACGACGTGAACAATCCCAATGCCGTCAAGGTGGTGACCGACGCGCGGGGACGGGCATTATATTTTTCGCGCGCCGCCATTCCATTCGACCGCGATGCCGGCGGCGCTACCCGCTACTTCAAGCACCTGGGCTTCTATGCCTATCGGCCGGGAGCGCTGGCGCGCTTCTGCAGCCTGCCGGAGTCGCCGCTGGAGCACAGCGAGCGCCTGGAGCAACTCCGCTTCCTGGACAACGGAATTGCCATCCACGTCGGCGAAACCCCGTTCGACACCATCGGGGTGGACACCGAAGAAGACTTGCGGCGGGTGGAAAAAGTTTTGCAGCTCCGGTAGCAAGGTGATTCTATTCAATAACCAAGTCATCACCTTCGCCGTTCTCTTCGTCTCGCGATATAATTCAGCCGGGTGGTGGGCCGTGTTGGTTACCCTGAAGCGTAAGTGTCCGTGGTGTTGTTGCGAAGATCCAATCTGGTCGCGCTTCCATGGCTTGGAATTTGCCCTCGCGTTGCTGCTGCTTCGGCCGGTAAGGTGCGGTACCTGCTACCATCGGTATTGGCGTCCGATCTTCTACGATGCCCGGGGGCGGCAGCAGGAGACATCGATCCACGAGCCAAGCCCGCCAATCGTTCACCCGGTTGATGGAAATCGAGTAGCGTGAGCCGGCTGCGGTCCGGCGAAAACCCTCTCTGGGCGCCGCTTTCGGCTGTGGTTACTTGTGGTTACCCCCGTAAGTCGCGCGTCCGGCCGCCCGGCAGTAGCATGATTGAGGGGGGTCCCTCATCTTGTTTCGCCGAAAGTGTCCACACTGCTCGTCGTGGGACATTTACAAATCACGATACCGGCAAATGGAGTTTCTGCTGCCGCTGTTGCTGTTGCGGCCAGTGAGATGTGGGGACTGCCACACGCGGTATTACCGCCTGATCTTCCTCTTTGCATTCAACCGCTATCACCACCCCGGCCACCCTAACCTGTCGGCCTGATTCATCTCGCGGGAGTTGCGCCGCGCTGGCGGCGGAACATTTCGGCAGCGCGGATGCGCCGCCAGATGGCGGGATGCGAATGGAACAGCCACTCCACCGCAGGGGACGGCTGCCGCTCCGCCAGGTTCTGTTGCGCCAGTTTTTCCATGGACGAAATGAACGGGCTCACGTCGGGGACTGCCTGGAAGCAATAGCGGTCGGCCTGGCGCTCGTTGAAGCGCGAATAGGCATTGAGCGCCGGCATCAGCAGCAGCGACATCACGGTCGAGACCAGCGCCAGTAGCGGCAGGTTGGCGAAATCAGAGAGGGTCTCGAACATGTGACGCTGTTCCACCGCGTAGCGCAGGATGGCTGCCGTGGCCCAAAACCCGAAAAACGTGATCACCACCTGCACCAGGATGCCTTTAAAGATGTGGCCGTGCACGTGATGGCCGAGTTCATGGGCCAGGATGGATTCAATTTCATCGGGCGAATAATTTTCCAGCAGCGTGTCGGCGAGAATAATGCGGCGGGTGCGTCCCAGGCCGGTGAGCGCGGCATTGGCCTTCCGGCTCTTTTCCGATAGCTTCCACTCGTAGACCCCGCGCACGCGCGTGCCGGCGCGCTCGCTCAGGCGCACCAGGCGCTCGCACAAGTCCTCGTTTTCCAGCGGCTGGAACTTGTAGAACAGGGGAAACAGCACGACCGGCGCGATCTGCGCGAAGAAGACGGCCAGCGCGATGAATGCCGCCCACGCAATCAGCCACCAGCGCTGCGGCGCGGCGCGGATGGTCCAGTAGATGACTTCGGCCAGGATTCCTCCCAGCACCAGGCTGACCAGCCAGCCCTTAATCTCGTCCCACGCCCAGGAGCGCAGCTTCTGGTTGGAAAGGCTGTAGCGGTGCTCGAGACGAAAACTGTAAACGTCGAGCGGGAGGCCGAGGAGCTTTCCGATC
Organism: Terriglobia bacterium; assembly: GCA_963797035.1. Classification (GTDB taxonomy): domain Bacteria; phylum Acidobacteriota; class Terriglobia; order Terriglobales; family Acidobacteriaceae; genus JAIQGF01. The sequence goes on along the minus strand of CAWCOC010000007.1, from coordinate 197,680 downwards.
AGCAGCAGCATGGCTACGTAGAGGAACACGGCGAGCACATAGTGTTGCCGTGCCGCCTGCCATGCCCAGTCGCGCAGCACTTCACTCCAGCTTGCGGCATGCGAGGTGGTCGCGAACAGCAACACCAGCAGGAACGCCAGTCCAATCAGAAAGTCCACAATGCTAAGCCGGCGGCGAATGCGGTTGTAAGCGCGCGCCTCCGGCGAGTCGGCCTGCCGGTCGGAAGTAGTGGCGGTGAAGGTCACGGTCGATTCGAATTGCGGCCGACGAGCGCCCCACGCCCTCGCCGCCCAAGGACTCTATCTTAAGCTGTCGCAGCTGGAAAACCGAAGCGCTACGGCGGTGAGCCTGCAGTCGCCTTTTCATGGACGAACCCAACCGCCGCATCCAGGATCTCGCTGACCAGCTCCGGCGAGGCCGCCTCACAATAGATCCGCATCAGCGGTTCGGTGCCGGAAGCGCGCATCAGCACCCAGGCTTCGGCGCCGTTGCCGTGGGTGGGCGCGTCGAGGAAAAACTTCACGCCATCCAGGTTGTCTTTGCGCAGGACGTTATAGCGGCCGACCTGGCGGACCTCGCCGGAATCGGCGCGGCGGATGGCCGCCTGCTTGATTTGCTCGTCGATGCGCAGGTCGCGCCGCCCGTAGTAGTGGGCCCCGAATTCCTTCTGCAGGTGGGCGACTATCTCGCCCAGCGTCATGCGCGACTGGGCCATGGCATTGGCCAGCAGCAGCGCGTTGAGCACGCCATCGCGCTCCGGAAGGTGGCGCGGAATTCCGATGCCGCCAGACTCTTCGCCGCCGATCAGCACTTCCTTGCCGCTCAGCACGACGTCGCACACGTATTTGAATCCGATGCCGTGCTCAATGAGTTCGCGCCCGTATTTCTTCGCGATGCGGTCGAGCATGCGGGTGGTGTTGAAGGCGCGCGTCACCGCCCCCGGCCACTTCTTGTATTCCAGCAGCCACCACAACAGGATGGCGTAGCACTTGTGCGCGTCCACGAAGCTGCCGTCCTCGGCGACGGCGCCGATGCGGTCGGCGTCTCCGTCGTTGGCGAACCCGGCATGGCAGCGCTCCTTCACCACCGTGTCTTGCAGCATGCGCACGTGCGGCTCGATGGGCTCCGGGTTGATCCCCGGGAACAGCGGGTTGACCTCGCTGCGGATTTCCACCACGTCCACGCCGCGCTGTCGCAGGATGTCGCCCAGCACGAACCGGCCCGCGCCGTACATGTAATCGATCGCGAACTTGAAGCCGGCGCGGCCGATCACCTCCAGGTCGGCGAATTGCGTGATCGCCGCAACGTAAGGCGGCTTGAAATCCACCTCGTCGATGCGGGCGCGGGTCCCTTGCGGCATGGCCCCGGCGGCGATTTCCGCCTCGATCTGCTTGATGATCGCCGGCCGCGCCGATCCGCCGAATTTTTCCTTGAATTTCATCCCGTTCCAGCTCCACGGATTGTGGCTGGAGGTGATCATCACCCCGCCGGCGGTGTCCAGCTGCTTGGCCATGTAGGAAATCGCCGGGGTCGGAATGCAGTCTTCGGAGAGGCGCACGGGAATGCCCGCGGCGGCGAGCACCTCGGCAGCCGCGCGCGCGAAACTGCGCGAGCCGAAGCGCGTGTCGTAGCCCACCACCACGCCCTTGCGCGGGTCCTCGTTTTTCAGGATGTAGGCCGCGATGGCTCCCGCCGCGCGGCGCACGTTTTCGAAGGTGTAATCGTCGGCGATGACGCCACGCCAACCATCAGTGCCGAATTTAATCTCTGGCATAGGTCTTCGGTCCACGGTCCGCGGTGAACGGTTCAGCAACCGAAAACCGATAACCGTGAACCGACAACTCTATCAGACCAGCTTCGAGAGCTTCTTCTCGTCGAGGTACTGCACGACTTTGCCAACGTCCTGCGCACGCTCGCGCGTGGTCACCAGCAGCGCGTCCTCGGTTTCGACGATCACCAGGTTCTTCACCCCGACAGCAGCCACGAATTTATTGGGAGCGTGGATATAGTTGCCGTTCGCGTCGTGGGTGAAATTGTCGTCCGCCCGGATCACGTTGCCGCCGTCGCGGCCTTCGAGCGCGTGGTGCTCGTAGAGCGCCGCCCACGAGCCCAGGTCGTTCCAGCCGAACTCCGCCGGAATGCAGTACAGGTTGGAAGCGTGCTCGCCCTTGGCCGAGCGCGGCTCCAGCACGGCGTAATCCACGCTGATGTTTTCGCACCTGGGATAGAGCGCCCGAAACGTACTCTCGAACTTTTTCGTGCCGTAGGCGGCAGCGATTTTCTCCAGGTAAGGCGCGGTCTCCGACAGGTGCTCGCGCAGCGCGTTCACCAGCGTGCGCGCGCTCCACACGAACATGCCGCTATTCCAGAAATAATTTCCGGCGGCGACGAATTCCTCGGCGCGCTCCAGGTTGGGCTTCTCGGTGAAGCGCCGCACCCGCCGTATCTCTCCCGGCAATTTTTCGCCCACCTCGATGTAACCGTAGCCGGTTTCCGGGCGGGTTGGGCGTACGCCGAGCACGACGATGTAACCGTCTTCCACCGCCAGGCGAATGGCCGATTTCAGGTTCTTGTGAAATTTTGCCGTGCCGCTGATGACGTGGTCGGAGGGGAACATGCCGATCACCGCATCAGGATCGCGGCGCAGCAGGAGGAACGCCGCCAGCCCGATGGCGGGAGCGGTGTTGCGGGCCGTCGGTTCGGCGACGATCTGCCGCTTCGGAATTTTCGCCAGTTGCTTGCCAATCCCGTCGCGCAGGTGCTCGTTGGTGATGACCCAAAAACACTGCTCCGGCGCCAGCGGCCGCAGGCGCGCCACCGTTTGCTGGATCATGGTGCGGTCGCCGTCCAGCGCCAGCATCTGCTTGGCGCGGCGCTTGCGGCTCAGCGGCCAGAAGCGCGTACCGCGCCCGCCGGCCAGGATGACCGGATAAAATTTTGGCCTGTTCATAAATTAGACCCGGAGTCCCCGGCGCGCGCCGCTTTTGCGCGTTCTGGGGTGGAGAAGCGCGTGCCGCGTCCACCAGCGAGAATCACGGGATAAAACTTTGGCTTAGTGGCCATTCGCAATCATCATGCCCAATCGTGTCGCACCGGGTGGTGCAGGGCTTTAGCCCCGCAGACAAGCCTGCTGAAGGCGGCTTAGCCGCTGAGGTACTGTCATTCCCGATCGACAACGTTGATAAGGGACGACTCCGTTCGCAACAACTCTTCCCGGGTTCCTTTGAGGGTAGCTTAATCGTCAGAAATCTTCGATACTCCCATTGCGGCCCGACCCTAAACGATCAATATTCGCTGGCACAACAACTGCCTCGCCGGCCGCGAATGCCAATCGGCTCGCACGTCACGCATCTCGACCACGCCGCAACCCGTTCAAGTCCCACCACGACTACGGTCTTGCGCCATAAGTTTTCGATCCTCGGCAGTCTCCGGTGTCGAACTACCTCCATGCTCAGCTCGGCGCTGTTGTCCAACTTGTGTTTTGCAACCAGGAAAGACGGCGACCACATCAGCATCACTAAGTTCGGCATGTGTTACCCATTGGCTCTACCTTTCCCGCCCTCGTCCTCTCCTTCAGCGCCGCCAGACCCTGCTCGACGTGCAGCTCGCGCGGGCGCCCGTAATCATACAGGCGATAGGTGGTGTCGGAGTTTTGCTGCGTCTCCAGCAGGACCACGCCCGGGCCAATGGCATGCACCGTGCCGGCGTCGACGTAGATCATCTCGCCGGCCCGGACCTCCATCCAGTTGAGCAACGCTTCGGCGCGGACCTCGCGGATGGCCTGCGCGAACTGTTCGCGCGTGGTGCCCGGCTTCAATCCCAGCCCTACCTTCGCGCCCGGTTCCGCCTGCAACACGTACCAGCACTCGGTTTTGCCGTTGGGCAATCCGGCGCGCCGCGCCGTCTCGTCGTCGGGATGGACCTGCACCGAGAGCTTGTCCCGCGGGAAGATGAACTTCACCAGCAAGGGAAAGCGGTTGGCTTGCGGCGCGGACTCGCCCACCAGCTCCCGGCCGTAGCGGCGGCACAGCTCCGCCAGCGACATGCCCGCCAACGCGCCGTTTGCCACCTGGTTCTCGTCGCCGGTGAGCCACACTTCTCCGATCGGCGCCTCGCCCGGCGCGGGGCCGAACAGGGGCGACAAATCGCGCGTCCCCCAAATACGCTCGACGAATTGTGGCTTCAACAGTAAGGGATAAAGTTCAGACATGAGGAAACGCGGGCGCCCTTAGCGTCGGCGCAAGCCGCTACTATAACCAATCCTGCCGCGAATCAGCCCGAAAACACACGGCGTTGGGTTAGAGGCAGAACAGTTCGAGACCGTTGCAGGAAGACTTACTTCAGCCACAGGATTGGAACTTGTTTGCCCAGGCGCTCGAAATCGGGATCGGAGGTAACCAGGGTCGCCTGTTCACGGATGGCAAGCGCGGCGGCAAAACTGTCAGCGTATGGCAATTTGTGAACTGCTTCGAGGCGGGCTGCATCGAAGGCGTCGTCGGCCGATACAGGATACAGCGACAAGTGATATCCAGCGATAACGGCCGGCAGTTCTCGCGCCCTCGCTTCACCGGCTTGGACCCACACCGTGTGAACCACCTCACCCCAGTTGACCACAGACATAATCAAGGGTTGGTCGTTTCGAAGGGCCTCTTTAAGCAGAGCGCTTACGCGAGACGCTGCGGGCCGCTGGCCGAGAAAAGCTAGCAGCGCGTTTGCGTCCAGTACGTATTTTCTCATCCTGCTCGCTGTTCTCCTTCCGGCGTTCCTGGTGAAGATACTCGATCATCGCCGTGGTATCGCCGAGTAGCCCCTGCGTGGCATCAATGTAGGCGCCTGTCAGCGGCTGCAGAACCAGACGGCCGTTTTCTTCCCTCACGGCGACGCGAGTCCCCTCTAGAATTCCGAGCTTCTTTCGCAGCCTGGCAGGAATGACGAGCTGACCCTTGGAAGAAATCGTAGTGAAATCGACGTCCATGCCTTACAACGTACCACGATGTAAGACATAGATGCAAATGTATTACGAAATCGTCAGCTACACACCGCAAAAAACTTCCGCATCCGCTCCAGCCCCCGGTCAATTTCCTTCGGCGAAGTGGGATACGAGATGCGGATGTGCTGGGTGGTGCCGAACGCCTCGCCCGGCACCGTGACCACCTCGGCCTCGCGCAGCAGCCGGCCGGCCACGTCGCTCGCCGATTGAATGCCCTTGCGACCGAAGAACGCCGATACGTTCGGATAGGCATAAAACGCGCCGTTCGGCAGGTTGCAGCGCACCCCGGGAATCGCCCGCAGGCCGCCCACCATGCGGTCGCGCAGCCGGATGTATTCCTCCACCATCTCCTGGATGCAGTCCTGCGGGCCGCTCAACGCCCCCACCGCCGCCTTCTGCACGATCGAAGTCGGATTCGAGGTCGACTGGCTCTGCAGCTTCTGCATCGCCGACACCACCTCCTTGGGCGCCAGCGCGTATCCCAATCGCCACCCGGTCATGGCGTAGGTCTTCGATAGCGAGCCGATGATCACCATCCGTTCCTTCGCCTCCGTCACCGCGCCGGCGGAGAAGCGCCGTCCGCTGTAATCGAGATACACGTAGCATTCGTCGGCGATCACCCAGATGCCGCGTTCGGCTGCCGTGCGCACAATCGCCCTGAAGTCCTCTTGCGCCAGCACCGCGCCGGTCGGGTTCGAAGGCGAGTTCATGATGATCGCCCTGGTCTTCGGCGTGATCGCCGCTTCGATCATCGCGGGCGTGATGGCGAATCCCTGGCTCTCGTCGGTCGCGACGAACACCGGCTTGCCGCCCGCGTAGCGGATGATGTCCTTGAACGACACCCACCCGGGGACCGGCACGATCACCTCGTCGCCGTGGTCCACCAGCACCTGGATGGCATTGAACAGCGCGTGCTTGCCGCCGGTGGAGGCGATGGATTCCTCGCGCTTGTAGCCGGAGCCGAAGTCCTGCGCGTGGCGCTGGATGATGGCATCGCGCAACTCGGCGGTGCCGCCCACCGGGGTGTACTTGGTGAAATTGGCATTAATGGCGGCGATGGCCGCATCCTTAATATGCTGCGGCGTATTGAAATGCGGCTCGCCCGCGCCGAAGTCCACCAGGTCCGCGCCCGCCAGGCGCATGCGGTCGGCCTCGTTCACCACCGCCAGGGTGGCGGAAATTTCGATGCGGTTGATGCGCTCGGTCAGCGACGTTTTCAATTGCGTTTCCACTGCCATCACTTCCTTCTTCCTCGCCCTTGGCGTTGCCCGGGCCGGCTGGCGGGCGCGATTTCCCGGGGGCCCGGGTCGGCCGCCTTCCGGCTCCCTTTTCCGTTCAGCTTCTCGGTGAGTTTGGTTTCCACCAGGTCGGGAATCAGCCCATGCACCGACCCTCCCAACTGCACGATCTCCTTCACCAGCCGCGAGCTGACGTACGAATAGGTCTCGGCCGGCATCATGAACACGGTTTCCAGTTGCGGATCGAGTTTGCGGTTCATCAGCGCCATCTGCAGTTCGTACTCGTAATCGCTGATGGCGCGGATGCCGCGCAGCAGGGCCTTGGCCCCGACCTGCATGGCATAGTCCACCAGCAAACCGCCGAAGATGTCCACCCGCACGTTGTCGAAACCCTCGGTAAGCGATTCCAGCATGGCGCGTCGCTCGGCCAGGGAAAACAGCGCCGGCTCTTTTTCCGGGTTGCGCAGGATGGCGACCACCAACTCGTCAAAGATGTGGCTGCCGCGCTGAATCAGGTCGAGATGGCCGTTGGTCGGAGGATCAAATGTCCCGGGATAGATGGCGATGACGCGCTTCAATCGGCCTCGCTGTGCGGTGGATCAGGGTGACGCCAGATTCTAGCCCCGCTGCCCGCCAGCGGCAATGCTTTTGCGGATGGGGGCGCGAAGCGGGTCCGCGCCCCTGCCCATCCCGCGACTACGGCCGGACTTCGTACACGCGATTGAATGGCGTTTCGGCGGCGCGGCGGAAGCGCTTGAACCCGCCGCCGTTCACCACCTCGCGCAGCTTGCTCTCCGGCGCCTGCGCCCCCAACGCCGATCCCACCTCCTGCGCCCGCGATGCCGGCGTGCAGATCATGGTGGATGCGGCATAGAACACCCTTCCCACCGGATTCAGGTTTTCCTTCAGCGATTCGTTGGCGTAGGGCTCCACGACCATCACCGTGCCGTCGTCATCGAGGGTCTCGCGAACGTGCTGCATTGCTCCCACCGGGTCGCCCATGTCGTGCAGGCAATCGAAGAAGCAGACCAGGTCGTACTGGCGGTGGTCGAAGTCCTTGGCGGTCGCAACCTCGAACTTGACGCGATGCTGCACCCCGGCCTTTTCCGCCCGCTGCCGCGCCTTCTCGATGGAGGCCTGGTGATAGTCGAATCCATAGAAGGAAGACTCGGGAAACGCCTGCGCCATCAGGATGGTGGAGGCGCCGTGTCCGCAGCCGATATCGGCGACCCCGGCGCCGTCCTTCAACTTCTTTTCCACTCCGTCCAGGGCCGGGATCCAGGCGCTTACCAGGTTGTGCAGGTAGGTCGGCCGGAAGAACTTCTCCGTCCCTTCAAACAGCGATGCATGGTGCTCGTGCCAGCCGACTCCTTCTCCCGAGCGAAACGCTTCACTGATTTTGTGCTCGTCGCGAAACAGCGAAGCCATCACGTGAAACGCGCCGGGAATGTACGCCGGACCATCTTCGTCGGCGAGCAGCAGGGCGTGCTCATTGGGAAGGAAAAAGCGGTCGCTCTTCGGGTCGTACTCGATGTATCCATTGGCGGCTTCTGCACAGAGCCACTCCCGGACATAGCGCTCGTTGGTGCTGGTGCGCGCCGCCAGTTCGGCCGCGGTAATCGGGCCGGCGCCGGACATGGCCTTGAACAGGCCCAGCTTTTCGCCCACCAGCGCGAGAGATCCGCACAGGCCCGCGCCTAGATCGTTGACGAATTTATGCAGAAACTGCTCGAGTTTCTGCTGGTCGAGTGCAGGGGTGACAGGTTGACGTTGGGTCGCCACGAAGTCCTCCTTCAGTGTCCAAGTGTTCAGGTTAGAGATTGAAACAACTGGTGGGTCCGCAGGAACCACCCCACATGAAGGAAATTGTACGCTGGTCGCGACGCCTGTGCGACCGCCAGGAGTAGAAATACCCTGGCTGGCGCAACCTGACGTGCGCACCTGAGGGTTACTTCAGAGTTATGTCATCCCGAACGCAGCCAATCGGTGGCGCTTCGGGAGCCTACTTCTTCATCTGGCCGCCCATCGCTCTGGCGGCCATCACCGGCGGCACCGGCGCGGCACGCCCGTTCTCCGGGGTCGTTGCCGGGGGGGCCGGCAACTTTTCTCCCGCTCCACCGATGTTCAGCGTCTTGCGCACCTCGGCCTCGATCTTGGCCATCACGTCCTTGTTTTCTTTCAGGAAGGCGCGCGCGTTCTCGCGGCCCTGGCCGATGCGTTCGCCCTTGTAGCTGTACCAGGCGCCCGATTTCTCCAGCAGGTCGTGGGTCACGGCCAGGTCCAGCAGGTCGCCTTCGCGCGAGATGCCCTCGCCGTACATGATGTCGAATTCGGCCTCGCGGAACGGCGCCGCCACTTTGTTCTTCACCACTTTCACCTTGGTGCGCGAACCGACCACCACGTCGCCTTCCTTGATGGCGGCGATGCGGCGGATATCAATGCGCATCGAGGAATAGAACTTCAGCGCCCGGCCCCCGGTGGTGGTCTCGGGATTGCCGAACATGACGCCGATTTTCTCGCGGATCTGGTTGATGAAGATCAGGCAGGTGCGCGACTTGGAAACCGTTCCCGTCAGCTTGCGCAGCGCCTGCGACATCAGCCGCGCCTGCAGGCCCATGTGGCTGTCGCCCATCTCGCCTTCCAGTTCGGCCTTGGGGACCAGCGCGGCCACCGAGTCCACCACCAGCACGTCAATGGCGTTGGAGCGCACCAGGGCCTCGGTAATTTCCAGCGCCTGCTCGCCGTAATCCGGCTGCGAGACCAGCAGGTTGTCCACGTCCACACCCAGCTTCTTGGCGTACTGCGGGTCGAGCGCGTGCTCGGCGTCCACGAAGGCCGCCATGCCCCCGGTCTTCTGGGCTTCGGCGATCACCTGCAGCGCGATCGTCGTCTTACCCGACGACTCCGGCCCGAAGACCTCCACCACGCGCCCGCGCGGGAAGCCGCCCACACCGGTGGCGGCGTCGAACGACACCGATCCCGTGGAGATCACCGTGATCGGGACAATTGCTTCCTTGTTCCCCAGCCGCATGATGGAGCCTTTGCCGAACTGCTTCTCGATTTGCGACATCGCCAAATCGATTGCCCGTGTCTTTTCATCCGCCATAAGTCCGCTCCCCCTGGTTGCGTGTGGCTCCAGTAAACTCCGCAGAGTAACGCAGAACCATTGCCGGTCGCACTCTCGGCCACCCGAAATCGTGATTCCCGCAATGGTGTATTTCCCATTCTAGGCTTGGCGGAGTATACCGCAAGCCTTCCCAATAGGCGAACAAAAAGCGAATTTCCACAGTCCGCAAGTTTTCCACAATTGTTCCACGTGGAACATCGCCCGCCAGCCGCCATGCCAGAAATTATTGTATGGTACTGATTATAAACAAGTTTCACTCGTCAGCCGGTCCTAGCGTTGCAGCAGGTCCACCGCCTGGCTGACGTCGTGGACGCGAAACAAACCGCCCAGGGCGGGGTAGCGGCGCGCCACCGCCTGGTACATCTGGTATGCAATGCGGCGATAAGAAATGTGTCCGCCGGGACCGGTGCGCAGCTCCGCGATATAGACGGCCTCGGCAAGATCCATCTTGAACAGGGTGCGCTTGCGATAGCCGAGCGGGACCAGGTACTGGGCGCTGGCCTCGGCATGGTCGCGGTCGGCGCGTTGCAACTCCGCGCGCACCTGCTCCGCCGCTCCGGCGGCGCGCTCCATCGCTTCCGCGTAGCGCGGCTCGTTGCCTGAGAGCCGCACCTCCTCCGGCGTATCGAATCCGTGGGCAGTGGTGAAGCCCTGGCCGATCTGGGTGCAGCGCCGATGGCGATGCATGTCCCGGAAGCCGCCGATGTCCATGAGGATGTCGAAGCGGAGGCTCTGCCCGGCGTGATACGGGCGCAGCAGTTCGTCGTGGCGCCCGCGATGCTTGACTCCGAGGTCAACCATCTCGCGGCGCTGCTGGTCGGTCAACGACTGCACGCGCTCGCGCACTTGCCGGTAGGGATGGTTGCAGTGCTCGTAGAGGAGCGTGCTGACCAGCTCGATTTCCATCGGTTCGTCGTCCAGCAAATCCACCGGCGGCGCTTCCCGAATGGCGGCGCCGCTCATGAGTTCGGCGGCGGCCTGACGAAGTTCGCGGCGAGTCTCCATCTCGTACGGGTTCGCTTCCGCATATTTCACCAGGGTGGGCGCGACGCGCACCGGCTTCAGGACCTGCTCTCGCAGTGCGCGACCGAGGGCTTGGTTCGTACCCTCAACCTCGTCGAGGATCCGGGCCCAGGCCAGCGCGTTTACGTTGTACGCCGGTTCCTTGGCGGCCTGCTTCAACAGCGTGCCGAGATGGCGGACCTCGGGATGGGTGTGCGACAGCAGGCGGGCGACCTGGGTTTCCAGGGTGCGCGCGTTGACGATCTGTCCCAGTGAGGTATTGGTCGCGAGCGGCAGCAGGTAGCGCGAGATGTCGAAGGCGCGGGCGCGCAAGGTGCGCTCGTAGGCTTCCGGCTTCATCTCCGGTGGCCGCGGAGTTTTCTCGGCGAGATAGCGCCAGGTGCTTTCGGAGATCGCCTCATACTCCGCAAAGAGCATGGCGATGGTGTCGCGGTAGAGCCGCTCGCACGCTTCCAGGCCGGTGAAATCGGGAACAAAGCAACCGCCGCGCTTGAAGTCCTGGTAGCGCGTGGAGCGTTCCTGGCCGTCCCAGCGTTGCTCGTCCACCAGTACGATCGCCGCCAGGATGGAGAGCTTTTCGATGGCAATCGCGAGGTGCGCCAGGTCGGCGATGGAGCGATGGCCGTACTGGAAATAAAAAGTGTTGAGGAATTTTTCGGCGCGCTGTTCGTTGATCTCGCGCAGCGATTCCTTCATGGAAAGCGCCGAGCGCGAATACTTGGCCATGGCGTAGGCCTGCACCTCGGGTTCAGCGCCGTACACGGCATACACCTCGATGGCCGGGGTCGCGCCGGCCGGCGGCGAAGCAGAGGAGGTAGCGTCGGACATGGCGGCGGAATCATAGCAGGCGCGAGAACAGTTCTGAGTTGTGAGTTGCGAGCAACTCACAACTCGCTGGCCTGAATCCGAAGTCCTTCCCGCGAGTCTAATGAATTCAGAAGCAAGCGGTCGGTCGTGAGGACCATGTGTAGTTACCAAAGGAACTTCACGACCTGAAGAAATTGCTGTAACCTAATGCGGTTATCATTTGGGGTGCCCATTATTCATGCGACCTCGTAATGCCATCCTAGGGGCGTTTTTGTTTTCGCTGGCGGTCACGGCTGCGCTGGCGCAGGACGTGTCGCCGGTCAAGAGCCGCATGGCCTCGGCCGACAATCGCATGGCGAGCATGTATGGCGGCCTCGACGGACCCGGCCCGGCCGATGTGATCAGCTTGCCGGCAACGCTAAGCGCGTTCCCCTTGACTACGCCCGTTACCCAGCCTCACATGGCGCCCGAACTGGCGCTGACTACATACTTGAATGCAGCGCAGTGGCAGCTCCGCGAGCTGGGCTCGTATTCCGACGACACCGTGATCGAAGCCGACCTGCCGTCCACTTCGCAACACGGACGGTTCGAACTTCGGCGCACCTACCAGGCGCCGCGCTCGCTGGTGTTCGCCGCCTTGCACTTCGCCGGCGACAGCTTCGTCAAGACCAACGTCATCACCAAGCTGCTGCAATCGGAAGTCGACCACGTGCAGAAGGGCGAAGGCGCGCAGACCGCGATTACCGGCGAAAACTACAAGTTCTCCTGGAAGGGCTCGGACACCCTGGATGGACGGACCTACTATCGCTACCAGGTGAAGCCGCGGCAGAAGCGCCCCGGGCTGTTTAAAGGGTTCATCCTGGTGGACGCGGCCACCGGGCGGCTGCGCCGGGCCGAGGGCACGATGGTGAAATCGCCTTCGTTGTTCGTGAAGAAAATTGAGTTCCTGCAGGACTACGGAGAGTACGGGCCTTTCAGCCTGCCGGTGCACATCCACTCGGTGGCGAAGACGCGGCTGGTGGGACGCGCCGTGGTGGAGATCCATCACAGCGACTACGCCGCCAAGACGCTTGACGAAGTGCAATCGCAGGCCGGCAGCTCCTCCAGCGCCGGCGCCAGCAGCAACTGAACGCCGGCTCGAGAAAAACGGAATTCAAGGTGCCTGCCAGCGAACCTCCAGCCACTCACCTCACCTCACCTCGCCTTGATTGACGGTGCGCATCCTGCCATGTACCATCGCCAATTGCTTTACAGGCCGAATCAACGGCAGATAGACTAGATGGTTTACAGAGTGCAGGGAGGACCGCCCAGATGGCGCAGGTAGATGAGAAGGTCAAACAGATCATTGTGGAACAGCTCGGCGTGGACGAGGCCGAAGTCACCTCCAACGCATCGTTTGTGGACGACCTGGGGGCGGATTCCCTGGACACGGTCGAGCTGGTGATGGCGTTCGAAGAGGCATTCGACATCGAGATTCCCGACGAGGACGCGGAGAAGATCCGCACCGTCCAGGACGCGGTGGACTATATCAGCAAGAACGCCAAGGTGAGCAAGCAGTAGCTCCGAGCCTGGCATCCAGGAACAGCCCCTGTACGAGGAAGTTGGCGAGGCGCGCCCCAGCGACCGCACAGACCGCGGCATTGCCCGCCCCGCAAGGAGATTCTGAATGGCAGCCGTAGACGAGAAGGTGAAGCAGATTATTGTTGAGCAACTGGGCGTGGAAGAAGCGGAGGTCACTGCCAGCGCCTCCTTCGTGGACGACCTGGGCGCCGACTCGCTGGACACCGTGGAACTCGTCATGGCATTCGAAGAAGCCTTCGATATCGAGATTCCCGACGAGGACGCGGAAAAGATCCGCACCGTGCAAGACGCCATTAACTACATCGGGCCGAAGGCGAAGGGGAAATAGTTTGGGACGCAGAGTGGTAGTCACCGGCATCGGTCTTCTCTGCGGGACCGGCAACAACACCGAAGAAGTCTGGCACAACCTGCTGGCGGGCAAGAGCGGGATCGAAAAAATCCAGCAGTTCGATGCTTCGCAATTCGCCTCGCAAATCGCCGGCGAGGTCCGCAACTTCGACCCGCTGCAATTCATCGAGAAAAAAGAAGTCAAGAAAATGGGGCGCTTCATCCACTTCGCCCTGGCGGCGGCCGATGAAGCGATGAAGAGTTCCGGCCTGCAGATATCGCAGGAAAACGCCGAGCGCGTGGGAGTGCACATCGGCAGCGGGATCGGCGGCTTCGACGTGATCGAGCGCGAGCACCGCAACCTGCTGGAGGGCGGCCCGCGCAAGATCTCACCCTTCTTTATTCCCGGGGCCATCGCCAACCTGGCGGCGGGGCACGTCAGCATCCGCTTCAACGCCAAGGGCCCGAACGAGTGCACGTCGACGGCGTGCACCTCGAGCGCGCACTCGGTGGGCGACGCATTCAAAATCATCGCGCGCTGCGATGCCGAGGTCATGATCGCCGGCGGCGCGGAGGCGGCCATCACGCCCATGGGCGTGGGCGGCTTCTCCGCCATGCGCGCGCTCTCCACCCGGAACGACGACCCGGAGCGCGCCAGCCGCCCCTGGGACAAGGAGCGCGACGGCTTCGTAATCGGCGAAGGCGCGGGCATCCTGATCCTGGAAGAGCTGGAGCACGCGCGCAATCGCGGAGCCACCATCCTGGCCGAGGTAGTCGGCTACGGCATGAGCGCCGATGCCAACCACATCACGCAGCCGGCGCCGGACGGTGAAGGCGGCTTCCGCGTGATGATGAACGCCCTCCACGACGCCAAGATCGGTCCCGAGCAGATCGGCTACATCAATGCCCACGGGACTTCCACCGGGCTGGGCGACAAGCTGGAAACGCAGGCCATCAAGCGCGCCTTCGGCGACCATGCCTACAAACTGGCGGTCAGCTCGACCAAGTCGAGCACCGGGCACCTGCTGGGAGGCGCCGGCGGGCTGGAGGCCGGCATTACGGTGCTGGCGTTACGCGACCAGATGTTGCCGCCCACCATCAACCTCGACAATCCCGACGAAGGCTGCGACCTGGACTACGTGCCCAAGCAGCCGCGCAAGAGCGAGGTGGAGTTCGCCGTATCCAATTCGTTCGGCTTTGGCGGCACCAATGGCTGCCTCATCTTCCGGCGCTGGGCGGAATAGCCACAAAAGTCAGAAGTAAAAAGTTAGAAGTCAGAAGTCAGAAGTCAGCCCAAGCTCCCATACCTCATCCACCAATTTGCGTCCGAAGCTGGGGTTCGGGGTGGAGGAAACCAGCCGGAATCCTGCTTGGCGGTAGAGGCGGCGCGCCGCCCGCAAATTCTTGTGCGTCCACAGCGTGATTTTGCGGTAGCCGGCTTGGCGCGCGAACGTGACGCAGGCCTGGATCAGCGCCGAGCCGATTCCCAATCCTCGGGCGCTGGGCTCAACCAGCAGCAAGCGCAGCTTCGCCACTCGCGGCGATCTCCTCACCAGCATGACGCATCCGACGATTGCAGCCTTTCGTTCGGCGATCCAGCAGCGTTCTTTCAAAGGATCGTGATGTCGCAGAAAATTCGCCACCACTTCGGCGACCACGCCTTCGAATTGCTCGTTGTAGCCAAATTCGGCGGCGTACAGCGCACCATGCCGGTGCACAATCCACCCCAGGTCGCCGGGACGCGGCGCGCGCAGGGCAAATGGCGGTTGCTTGCGAGAGGCCACCAGCCAGTATGTCAGCTTGCCGGCGGGTGGGCAATCCACCTTCGGAATAGGAGCAGAGTTGGACGCGCCACGACAAAAAAACGCGCAGCCCTGGCGAGCTGCGCGCGCGAAAACCTGGGCCTGGAGTCGGCTACTTCTTCATATCCATCTTGGATTTGCTGGCCGCGCCTTTCCCGCCCATGGTGCAGGTGGGGGAGAGGTGCTTCACACTGGCGATTTCGAACTTCTTGTCGGCGCCGGTTCCCGACCACGTGCCAGTCAATTGCATGGTATGTCCGGCATGGTCCTTGATCTTGTCCGTGGGCCCGATCTCCACTCCCTTTTTGTAGCGACCGTTGGTCAGCGTGTACACGCCGTTCGCATCGGCTTCCTTGCTCACGCAACCGGTGACCGTGGAGGTCTTCGCCTTGCCCGTCATTTCCGATGACGTGGCCGACTTCTTCGACTTCGTTTGACCCGTGCTGCTCGCACTGGTCTGCGCCGCACTGGTGAGAGTGAATGCCGTGACCAGGGCCAGCATTGCTAGCAATCTCTTCATATTCCTCTCCTAACTCATTGTATGCGTGGTGCCGGGTTACCCCGCGCGAGTAGATGCCCCGCTAAATCCGAGGGTTGTGTGTTGCGCCTGGGCAACGCGGGCCAGAGTACACTGTCGCCAACGAGTTGCCAAATCGCCAGGTGGCCGCCACAATAAAAGGCACTTCCTTCCCATGACCAACACGGTTGAACTGGAACAGGTCTGCAAATCCTACGATCGCTTCGTCGCGGTGGACAGGCTGTGCCTGGAGATTCGCGCCGGCAGCATGTACGGCCTGCTCGGCCCGAACGGGGCGGGCAAGACCAGCACCATCCGCATGATGATCGGCATCACCGTGCCCGATTCGGGCGCCATCCGCCTGTTCGGCGAGCCGTTCCACCGCCGGCAGCTGACGCGCATTGGATATCTCCCCGAAGAACGCGGGCTGTACAAGCGGATGAAGCTGCTGGACCAACTGGTGTTTCTCGCCGAGTTGAAGGGAGTGGCGGCGGCGGAGGCGGCGCGCAAGGCGGCGTGGTGGTGCGAGCGCCTGGAGTTGAGCGCGTGGATGGGAAAAAAGATTGAAGAGCTTTCCAAGGGCATGCAACAGAAAGTGCAGTTCATCGCCACGCTGCTGCACGATCCTGACCTGCTCATCCTCGACGAACCCTTCGCCGGGCTCGATCCCGCCAACGCAGTGGCGCTGAAAGACGTGCTGCTGGAATTGAAGCAGGCGGGCAAGACCATCCTGTTCTCCACGCACCGCATGGACCAGGTGGAGCGATTGTGTGATGGCATCTGCCTGGTGGACCACGGCAAGGCGGTGCTGCAAGGCGACCTGAAGCAGATCAAGGGAAAATTCGGACGCCACGACGTGCAGTTGGAATACGAGGGCGAGGACGGCTTCCTGGGCGATGCCGAACTAGTGCAGTCGTTCAACAACTACGGCAACTACGTGGAGGTGCGGCTCCAGCCGGGCGCCGATCCGCAGCGGCTGTTGAACGTGGCGGCCTCGCGGGCGCGGGTGAACAAGTTCGAGTTGATGGAGCCCTCGCTGGAGCAGATTTTCCTGGAGGTGGTGGGGAGGGGCAATGCGTAACACCTGGCTGATTCTGCGGCGCGAATACATGGAACGGGTGCGCACCCGCTCGTTCATCGTATCCACGCTGCTGCTGCCGACGCTGATGATCGCGCTCATGGTGGTGCCGAGCAAGCTGGCGACCCTGAAAGCATCGGGCACCAAGCGCCTGGCGGTGGTGTGCGCCAACACCGATTTCGCCCGCGCGGTGCAGTCGCAATTGAAAGCCAAGCGCGGGGAGGCCGATAAAGAGGATGCCACGCCGCGTTACGACATCGAGATTGTGTCTACGCCCGATGAAGCGACTCGCGCGGCGCTGAAGGGCCGGATCGGGGCTGGGAGCCTCGACGGGTACTTGTGGCTGAGCGACGACGCGATCGCGGCGCGCAAAGTCCCGTACGTCGCGCGCGAGACCAGCGACTTCATTGAAGAGGGAACCATGCGGGGCGCCGTCCGGGCGGCATTGCTGCGCCAGGAACTGCGAGCGCGGGGTGTCGCCGCTGCCGATGCCGACAAGATGATGCAGGGCGTGGAACTGGACACGGTCAGCATCAAAGGCGGGCAGGAGAAGAAGGGCGGCGGCGCGCTGCAGTACATCAGCGCCATTGTGCTGGTGATGATGCTCTACATGACGCTCATTCTCTATGGCGTCGCGGTGATGCGCTCGGTGCTGGAAGAAAAGACTTCGCGCGTGATGGAGGTGGTGCTGTCGTCGGCAACCGCGGGAGAGCTGATGGCGGGCAAAATTCTCGGAGTCGGCGCCGTGGGGCTGACGCAGATCGCGGTGTGGGTGCTGATCGGGCTGGGCGCGACCACTCCCGGATTGCTGGCGGCGCGCAACCAGCTTTCCGACATCAATCTGTCGCCGGTTGCGCTGCCCGCTTTCGGCGTTTTCTTCGTGCTCGGCTTCCTGCTCTATAGCTCGCTGTACGCCGCGTTGGGCGCGATGGTGAATTCCGAGCAGGAGGCGCAGCAGTGGCAGTTTCTGGTGGTGATGCCGATTATCATCCCGGTCATGCTGATGACCTACGTGATCCGGCAGCCGAACGCGCCGCTCTCGATGTGGATGTCGCTGGTGCCGTTCTTCGCGCCCATCCTGATGTATATCCGCGTGGTGGTGCAGACGCCGCCGCTATGGCAAATCGGCGTGTGCATCGCGCTGATGATGCTGACGGTGTGGGGAGCGGTGGCGCTGTGCTCGCGCATCTACCGCGTCGGCATCCTGATGTACGGCAAGAGGCCCACGCTGCCGGAGATCGTGAAATGGGTGCGCTACGCGTGATTTCGTAATCTGGTAATCGTGTAATTTGCTCGCGATCGATGTGGCGCACGCGCCCCGGCGTGTGCGAAATTACCAAATTACCAACTTACGAAATTACCCAAGTCCAGATGCCCACCTCGCCAGCCGCGGCCGAACTCACCGAGCGCTTCTCGCTGCGGCAGCGATTGGCCCTGGCGTTCATCACCGCGGCCGCATGGCTGCTGGTGAGGCTGATCGGGCCGACGCTCCGCTACCAGGTGTCGATCGAGGAAGGCGGCCCGGCGAGTGAATTCATCGGGCCGGCGGTGTACGTCTTCTGGCACCGCTGCGTAATTCCCGCGCTCTACTATTACCGGGACAAAAATATTGCCGTCATGACCAGCAGCAGCTTCGATGGCGAGTACATCGCGCGCATCATCGAGAAATTCGGGTATCGCGCGGTGCGCGGCTCGTCCACCCGGGGCGGCGCGCGCGCGCTGCTCGGCATGCACACCGAAATTGAAGAAGGCCGTGGCGTGGCCTTCACCATCGACGGCCCGCGCGGGCCTCGTTACGTGGCCAAGCCCGGGCCGGTGCTGCTGGCGCGCAACGTGCGACTGCCGATCATCGCCTTCTACGCCGCCGCCGAGCGCGCCTGGGTGCTGAATTCCTGGGACCGGTTCATGATTCCCAAGCCGTTTTCGCGCGTGCGGTTGCGCATGAGTCGCGGCGTCGATGTGCCGCCCGAAGCCGACGGCGCCGGCCTCGACGTCTACCACGCCGAAATGCAAGCGGCGCTCGACCGCGTCCGCGACGACGCCGAAGCCGCGTTCGGGCAACACACCGGCGGCGAAGCACCGCGCTAGGCGGCAGGGAAATCGTTGACACCGTGTTGATCTGACCGTAGAGTCTTACCCCTCACGCTTCTTGCGTGATGTTCTTTGAAAACTTTGGTTCGCGTGTACGGGAAGCGGGTGAAAAGCCCGCGCTGCCGCGCAACTGTAAGCGACGCTGTTTGCCGGCGCTGCCACTGTCGAAAGATGGGAAGGCACGCTGGATCGAGTCGCAAGCCAGGAGACCGGCGCGAACCGCCAATCACAACCCCTTTCGCGTGCAAAGGAGGATGGCATGTCGCAGTTTCCAGTTTCCGGTGTCCAGCTTCCAGGGAAAGGTTTCACGTTTCACGTTTCAGGTTTCACGTTTTCCCGTCCGCAATTCTCGTCCCGAGCTTTTCTTGCGCTGCTCCTGCTGCTCGCCGCGGGGGCCTTTGCATCAGAGTTGAAGGTCAAGGTCGTTGACCCGCAGAACGCCGTGGTTGCGGGCGCGCGCGTCACCCTGTACCCGCCGAACAGCTCGACGGCAATCGCGGTGCGCACCAGCAACGCGGAAGGAAGCTGCGAGTTCACCGGATTGGCCTCCAGCGCGTATCGCGTGGAGGTGCTGGCCCCGGGATTTGCGAAGATTCGGGCACAGGCTTCCGTCGCAGAACAAACCGAGATCACGGTGAAGCTGGCGTTGCCCACTGCGGCGGAGACGGTGGTGGTGAGCGCGGAGCGTACGCCTCTGCCCAGCTCGGAGACCGGCTCCGATACTTCGTCGCTCGGGCCCGCGGCACTGGCCGCCATGCAACCGGTCGCGGCTGTCGACACGCTGCGGTTTTTGCCGGGCGCAATCGTCAGCGCCAGCGGACGTCGCGGCGGACTGTCGTCGCTGTTCGTGCGCGGCGGCGATTCGCGCTACAACAAGGTGATCGTCGACGGCGTGGCCGTCAACGATCCCGGTGGCACCTTCGATTTCGGCGTGGTGCCGATGTACCAGGTGGACCGGCTGGAATTCGTGCGCGGGGCCGAGAGCACGCTCTACGGCTCTGACGCGATGACCAGCGTGATCCAGACCTGGAGCGCGACCGGTTCCACCCGCACGCCGGAGCTGCAATTCGGCGCGGAAGGCGGAAGCTTCGGCACGGCGCGAGGCTACGCGTCGCTGGCGGGAGCGCGCGGACGTTTCGACTACAACCTGTTCGGCGAGCAGTTCAACACCCAGGGGCAGGGGATCAACGACCAATACTCGAGTTCGCTCGAAGGCGCGAATGTCGGCGTGCAGATCGCTTCCCGGGCTGCATTTCGCCTGCGCACCCGGCACTCCACCGACCGCAGCGGAGTGCAATCGTTCTGGAATTTTAATGGCCAGCCGCTGTTGCCGCCGGATAGCGACGAGCACGCGCGCCAGAACAACTTGCTGGCGAGCGCGGAGCTGACCATTGCGGGCCCCGGCCGCTGGCAGCACCGCTTGACCGGCTTCGAATACCACCACCGGCGGTTGAATGTGGACAGCTTCGTTGATCCGGGGCGCGTCTCGCCGGCATTCGGCAACTTCGACTTTCCGTTCTCCGATTTTGCTAACCTCAACCGCGCCGGCTTCGATTATCAAGGCGATTACGCGGCGCGAAGCTGGGCGCACACCACCGTGGGGTATCACTTCGAAGACGAAAATGGCTGGGTCGGCGACCTGACGTCGTTGCCCCTCGGCCACGGGCTGCGGCGAAGTCACGCTGTCTTCGGACAGGAGGTGCTGACCTGGAGGCGAGTCAACGTGATTGCCGGAGCAAGGTTCGAGCACAACGAGAGCTTCGGAAATCGCGGGCTGCCGAGAATTGCCGTGAGCTTGGTGGCGCTGAAGGGCGGAGAAGTTTTCTCCGGCACGCGGCTGCGCTTTGCCTACGGAACCGGGATCAAGGAACCGAGGCTGGAGGAATCCTTCGGCGTTGGCGGCTTCGGAATCATTCCCAATCCCAACCTGAAGCCGGAGGAGAACCGCTCTTTCGAAGCCGGCACGCAGCAGAGCTTCATCGGCGGCAAGTATTGGCTGGGCGCCACCTACTTCAATAACCTGTTCACCAACCAGATCGCGTTCAACTTCGATCCCGTTTTGTTCGTCAGCCAGTACCTGAACATCAATCGCGCGCTGGCCCACGGATCGGAGGTGGAATTCCGAGCGCGGCCTTGGACGAGGTTGAACGTGGATGCGTCCTATACCTACACATCCACGCAGGTATTGTTTGCGCCGCTGGCGTTCGATCCGCTGGTGAGCGCCGGGGCCCCACTCCTGCGTCGCCCGAAACACGCCGCATCGCTGCTGGCGGTGTACACGGCGGGACACTGGGGGGGCGACCTGGGCGTGACCGCCCTGGGACCTCGCGCCGATTCTGATTTCCTGGGCTTGCTGCCGCCGGTGACGCGCAGCGCCGGCTACGCGCGCGTGGACTTCGGTGTCTGGAGGGCGATCAACCGCCGCGTGACGGCCTATGTGAACGTCGAAAACGCGCTCAACCGGCACTACGAGGAGTCGGCCGGATTTCCCGCACTGCGGGCGAATTTTCGGGCGGGAATGAGATTTCGGGTGGGCGGAGAGTAAGGCCAACCACCAAGGACATGAAGGCACACGAACGTGAAAAGAGTCATTGTCTCGTGGAGTGGGGGAAAGGACAGCGCTTGGGCGCTGCACGTGGTACGACAGCGCGGCGATTGCGAGGTGGTTGCGCTGCTGGCCACCATGAACCAGGAGTTCGATCGGGTAGCGATGCACGCGATTCGCCGCGAGATTGTTGAAGCGCAGGCGCACTCGGCCGGGCTGCCGCTGTGGACGGTGCCGCTGCCGTGGCCGTGCTCAAACGAGCAGTACGAAACCGCGATGTCTCGGACCTGCCAACGCTCAGTCAGCGAGGGCGTGCAGGGAGTGGTGTTTGGGGACCTGTTCTTGGCCGACATCCGCGCGTATCGGGAGAAGCAGCTTGCGGGCACTGGGCTGGAGCCGCTTTTTCCGCTGTGGCTGCTGCGGACACCTGAGTTGGCGCGGGAGATGATGGGCGCGGGTTTGCGCGCACGGCTGACGTGCGTGGATCCAAAGCAGATTGCGCCTTCGTTCGCGGGAAGGGAATTCGATGCGGCGCTGCTTTCGGAGTTACCCGCTACCTGTGATCCGTGCGGCGAAAAAGGCGAGTTTCACACCTGCGTGTACGCCGGGCCGATGTTCGCAAGGACTCTACCGCTGGCGAATGGAGAGGTGGTGGAGCGCGATGGGTTCGTGTTTGCGGACATGACGCTGACAGCCGTTGCCGATTGATCAGTGTTCCCCTGCGGCTAATTCGATCTCGTCCACCACGCCGATGACGCTCATGTCGATAGGAGAGTTGGGCCGCCCCACCGAGGTCATGGCGCTGTAGCCCTCCTGCGCGATCAGCACGCGGTCGCCAACGCCGGCGTCCACCGCGTCGAGGGCGAGAATGGGCTCGCCTTTTGCCGAGTCGTCGAGTGCCAGCGGCTGCACCAGCAGGATTTTTCGGCCTTCGTGCGAGGGATGCTTGCGCGTGGCGACCACTTCGCCCAGGATCCGGCCGATGATCACTTGCGTCCTCCCTTGTTCGCCGGCCGGTTGGGCGCCGGCGCTGCCGCCGGACCCATGGCGGTGCAGGCGGGACCGTTGGCGGCAACGCCCGGCCTGGCCACACCCGGGCTGGACCGGGGCGCCCCGGGCGCGTTGATTTCATCGACGATGCCGACGATGCTGCAATCGCTGATCACTTCGGGGTTGAAGGCCAGGGCAGCCTCGCGGCCGCGACACCAGTAGACGGTTTCGCCGACCCCGGCGCCGACGGCATCGATGCCGACCAGCGTCTTGCCGCGCGGCTCACCGTCTTTGTTCACCGGCTGCAGGAGCAGGAGCTTGCGTCCCTCCAGCATGGGAAACTTCACCGTGCAGACGACCGTGCCGATAACTTTGGCCAGCATCATAAGGCGATTGCAGAACTGCGGAATTGCCGAACTGCCGAATTGAAAACCAACTTGTCGATTCCGCAGCTCGGCAATTCGGCTAATGTTTCGACTTTGCGCCGACAGCCGCGGCGCGCTTGGGGCTGGAGTCCGCATCGGAGTCATTCTCGGTGCGGACCTCGTCCACGATTCCGACTATGGCGCTATCCACCGGCGAGTCCTTGCCGCCGGCCATCCGTGCCGAAGAGCCGCTCACCAGCAGGACCGTTTCCGAAACGCCGGCCCCGACCGTATCCACGGCGACCACGTAGCCACCGTCGCTGCTGCCATCAGGGGCAACCGGGCGGCAGACCAACAGTTTGCGGCCCTGCAGCCGGTCGTCCTTGCGCGTGGCGACTACGGTGCCTACTACGCGTGCGAGAAGCATGAGTCAATCCTTCAATTGACGAATTTGCGAATTGACGGATTTACGAATTGCCGGAGCGCGGCAGAAAATTCGTAAATCCTCAAATTCGACAATTCGCAAATGGCTAGGCTCCGGCGGCCTTGGCGGTGATGGCGTGGCCGATGGGCAGCACGTCTTCCAGGCTGGCGTGCGGACGCGGGATCACGTGCACGGCGATCAGCTCGCCAACCCGGCGAGCGGCGGCGGCGCCGGCATCGGTGGCGGCCTTGACGGCAGCCACGTCGCCACGAACGATGGCGGTCACGTAGCCGGAGCCGATCTTTTCCCATCCGACCAGCGTAACCTTGGCGGCCTTCACCATGGCATCCGAGGCCTCGATCATCGCCACCAGACCGCGCGTTTCAATCATTCCCAGTGCTTCACCCATGTGTGTCTCCCGTTATGAGTTCTCGGTTTCGGTTGCCGATCCTAAAAATCAGGAACCGGAATGTTATGCGGCGAACCGCGAATTGCCAAGCGTCAAAACGCCGGGGCTAAAGCCCGGCGCTCCCACCATTACCACCTGCGCTTGCCGGTCTGGCGCAGGGCGTCTTCCACGATGGCGGCGAGTTCCTCGCGCGTGACCGTGATCTTTCCGTCCTTTGCTTCCGCCGCCTTGCCCAGTCGCAAACGATGCTGCCGGCGCCGATTCTCGCGAGGGTTGACGGCGCCGCTCCCGCCGTTACCGGGCAAGCCGGCACCGATTTTCCCGGGCCGGACAAGCCGTAGCGCTCGCGCGCGTCAATCAACTTGCTGACATCGTCCTGGGAGAGCAGTTGCTGGCGGCCGAGCAGGTGCGTCACCATGGTGATCTGCGCAAAGTGCTCCACCGTTTCCATCTTCATGTAGGCGCGCAGCAGGTCCTCGCCATAGGTGACGACCCCGTGGTTGGCCATCAGGATGGCGTCATACTGCGGGACCAGCGGTTCCAGCGCCGCGACCAGTTCAGGGGTGCCCGGAGTGGCGTACCGCGCCAGCGGAATGCAGCCCAACGAAAGCACGATCTCGGAGACCAGCGCCTGGTTCAGCGGCAGGCCGGCGGCGGCGTACCCGGTCGCCGTCGGCGGATGGGCATGAACGATGCCGTGCGTATCCGGGCGCAAGGAATAGACCAGCAGGTGCATGCCGATCTCGCTGGAAACCTCGCGCCGGCCGGTGACCTTCCTGCCCTTCATGTCGACCACCACCAGGTCCTCGGGCTCAAGCATGCCCTTGCTCATCCCGGTGGGCGTGGAGAGCACGGTTTCGTGGTCCAGACGTACGGAGAGGTTGCCGTCGGTGGCGGCGACGTAGGCGCGCTGGTGCAGCAGTCGGCCAAAGCGCACGATATCTTCGCGATGCTGGCGTTCGCTCTTCATAAACTACAAACGTAGTAGTTGGGCTGGCCTTCGCGGCCTGAGCATGGTACGACGGGGGATTGGGGCTTGGCAAATGGGTTGGTGAACTCGACGGTCAACGGCTCACGGTCGACAGCCGGAGTGCAGCCGATGATGAGCCATGATTGATCCGTCTAGAATGCAGTTGTGCTCGTCTCCCATTTCGACTACCACCTTCCGCACGAACTGATTGCCCAGGCGCCGCTGGAGGACCGCGCGGCCTCGCGCATGCTGCACCTGGTGCGAGAGACAGGCCGGGTGGAGGACCGGCAATTTCGTGACTTGCCGGACTTACTGCGGCCGGATGACCTGGTGGTGTTCAACGATACGCGGGTATTTCCTGCGCGGCTGTTCGGGCACAGGAGCGGCGAGAGGTCGCAGCCGGTGAGCAGGAGGAATCCGGCGTCGAAGGAGTTCCTCAAGGGCAGGGTGGAAGTGTTGCTGGTCCAACCGTCTACGGTCGACGGTCAACGGTCGACGGCGGTCGAGAACCCTTTGGTATGGGATGCGCTGGTTAGACCGGGCCGGAAGATCGGGGTTGGGGAGAAGCTTTGGTTTGGCGAAAACTGCGAACTGCAAGCCGAGGTGATCGGTCGAGGGGAATTTGGCGAGCGTACGCTGCGCTTCGAGCCGGTGAAGGATTTTTTTGCGGTCGTGGAAAGAATCGGGCACGTGCCCCTGCCGCCGTATATTGCGCGAGGAGATCAAGCGGCGGACCGTGAGCGCTATCAGACTGTCTATGCGCGGGAGCGCGGTTCGGTGGCGGCGCCCACTGCGGGTCTGCACTTCACGCCGGAAATCCTGGAGCGGATGCGGGTGCGCGGCGTCGAGACGGCGGAGATCACCCTGCACGTTGGACTGGGGACCTTCCAGCCGGTGCACGTGGAGAAGGTCGAAGAGCACCAGCTGCATCGCGAGTGGTATCGGATATCGGAAGGCGCCGCCGGGCGGATCAATCGCGCGCTGGCGGCGGGACGCAGAGTGGTGGCGGTGGGAACGACGACGGTGCGGACGTTGGAATATGCAGCTCTGCTCGCCGCGGGCGGGGGCGCCCGCGGTAGCGGCGATTCCGGACCCGTTAAGGGCAGCCCCGGTCGAGGGCGCCGGGGCCCACCAATTCAACTCGGCCCACCAATTTAATATGACACTCGAGCGCGTAACCGCCGGGGGCGGCGAGGCCGATTTCTTCATCTACCCGGGATTTCGGTTTGGGGTGGTGCGGGCGATGCTTACGAATTTTCATCTGCCGAAAGTCGACGCTGCTGATGCTGGTGAGCGCGTTTGGGGACAGGAGTTTGTGCTGAAGGCGTATGAGCATGCGGTGCGGGATAGGTACAGGTTCTATTCCTACGGGGACTGCATGTTCGTGGAATAAGCCCTCGCTAAGCGCTTCTGTAAACGAAATTTCCGCTCACAATCGTCGCCATGACTTTCCCGTAGAACGTCCAGCCATCGAACGGACTGTTGCGCGATTTGGAGGCCGACTGCGCCACCTGGTAGGTCCAGCGTTTTTTTGGATCGAAGATGACGACGTCGGCGTGGGCGCCGGGCGCAAGCGTGCCGCGGGCGCGCAGGTTCATGATGCGGGCCGGATTGGTGGAGAGCAATTCCACCAGGCGGCGCAGCGGCACATTTTTCTCCCGCTGCAGGCGGGTGATGGCCAGTGCCAGCGCGGTTTCCAGGCCGATCAGCCCGAAAGGGGCGCGGTCGAACTCCACCTGTTTTTCGTGTCCGGCGTGGGGAGCATGGTCCGTAGCGATGGCGTCGATAGCGCCATCGGCGATCGCGGCAAGCAGCGCCTCACGGTCGGCGGCGGAGCGCAAGGGCGGATTCATTTTGAAGTTCGAATCGTACTCGCCGACGTTCTCGTCGATCAGCGTGAAATGGTGCGGCGTCACCTCGCAGGTGACGCGCACTCGATCGCGCTTCCCGCGGCGCACCGCCTTGAGTGCGGCGGCGGTGGACAGGTGCGCGACGTGCAGGTGCCCCTGGGTGGCGCGCGCCAGTTCAATGTCACGTTCCACGATCCTGGACTCAGCTTCGCAGGTCATGCCGCGCAGTCCCAGGCGAAACGCCATGGGACTTTCGTTCATGGTGGCGCCGGCGGTCAGGCGCGTGTCTTCAGCGTGCTGGATGATGGGCGCCTTCAGCCGCGCGCCCATGCTGAGCGCCTCGCGCATGAGCTTCTCGTCGAGCACCGGCTTGCCATCGTCGGTGAAGGCAACGGCCCCGGCGCGCTGCAGGGCATAAAAATCCGCGATCTGCTCGCCGTTGCTGCCCACGGTGGCAGCGGCAATGGGAAACACATTCACCACGGCGCCGCGGCCCGCCTGCTGCATCCAGGTGGTGATCTCGACCGAGTCGTTGACCGGAGAGGTGTTGGGCATGCAGCAGACCGAGGTGAACCCGCCGGCGGCCGCGGCGGCGGTGCCGCTGGCGATGGTTTCCTTGTGCGACTGGCCGGGTTCGCGCAGGTGCACGTGCAGGTCGACGAAGCCCGGCGCCACGATCAGGCCGCGCGCGTCCAGGGTTTCCGCCGCGCGCCCAATCAGCTTGGAGTGCGCAGCCAGCTCCGCCACCCGGCCATCGCGCAGCAGCAGGTCGAGCTCGCCGTCGGTGCCGGTGGAGGGGTCGATCACGTGCCCGCCGCGAATGAGGAGAGAATTCGGCGAAGGCTTCTCATCGCGAGGCTTCTCGCCGCGACGCGCTGCGGGTTGCGGTTTCTTTGCCATTCGACTCAAGGGACCCGAATTTCCAGCGCCCGCGCCAGGATTGCCATGCGCACCGGAACGCCGTTGGCCACCTGTTCCAGCACCACCGATTGTGAGCTGTCGGCGAGTTCGCCGGTCAGCTCCATGCCGCGAATGATGGGGCCGGGATGCATGAGGACAGCGTCGCGCCGGGCCAGCTTCAGCCGCTCCGGCGTTACCTGGTATTGCGCGATGTACTGTTCCAGGCTGATCTGCTTGCCGGCGAGCCGTTCCTTTCTGAATGCGCAGGACCATCACCACGTCGGCATTGCGCAGCGCCTCGCCAATATTGCGCGTCACTTGCACCCCGGGCGCCAGGCTGGCCGCCGAATCGGGCGCCAGCTCCGGCGGCCCGCAGAGCATCACGCGCGCGCCGAAGCGGCTGAGCAGGTGCACTTCGGAGCGCGCCACCCGGCTGTGGTAGATGTCGCCGATGATTGCCACCCGCAGCCCGCGCAAGGTCTTCTTGTGCCGCAGGATGGTGAAGGCATCGAGCAGCGCCTGCGAGGGTGTTCGTGCATGCCGTCCCCGGCATTGATGACCGGGACATCCACATGGCGGGCGAGCACGTGCGGCGCGCCCGAGGAGGGATGGCGGATGATGATGACTTGCGCTCCCAGGGCGCGGATGGTGAGGCCGGTGTCGATCAGCGACTCGCCCTTCTCGATACTGGACGCGGTGGCGTGCACGAGGGTGGTGGTGGCGCCCAGGACCTTGGCGGCAAATTCGAACGAGATGCGAGTGCGCGTCGATGCCTCATAAAAGAGCAGAGCGACGCGCTTTTCCTTGAAAAGAGGGCGTGGGCGCGCGCGTTGAAAGCGCTTGGCGAGCCGCAGGATGGCGACGATCTCGTCGGTCTCGAGCTGTTCAATGCCCAGCAGCGACGCATGGGCCAGTTTGCGGCGCGCCGCAGGGGCTTCGGTCTTCGCGATCAGGTTTCCTTCTCCACCAGCAGCACCTTTTCCATGCTGTCGGTTTCCTGGAGCTTGACCTCAATGATCTCGTTGCGCGTGGTCTGCACCATGCGGCCGACAAAGCCGGCCTCGATGGGCAGCTCGCGATGGCCACGATCGACCAGCACCAGCAATTGCACGCGGCTGGGACGGCCGTGGTCCACCAGCGCATCCAGCGCGGCGCGCGTGGTGCGGCCGGTGTAGAGCACGTCGTCGCAGAGCACGATGTTCATGTCCGTTACCGGGCATCCGATATCGGCTTTTTGCACCAGGGGCTTGGGCCCTACGGTCGAGAGGTCGTCACGATAAAGCGAAATGTCCAGGATGCCCACCGGGACCGCGGTGCCCTCAATGCGCTGGATGATTTTTCCCAGCCGCTGCGCGATCGGCACTCCCCGCCGGCGAATGCCCACCAGTGCAAGGTCCTTGATCCCGTTATTCTTTTCGATGATTTCATGCGCCAGCCGCACCAGGGTCCGTTCAATCTCCGAGGCGGACATCAGTTGGGCCTTCACGCGCAGCTTGGGTGAGGACGTGGAAGTGGAACTCATGGCCGGGGAATCATAAAGAAGCGGGTAGCGATTAGCAATTGGCTTTTGGCTGTAAACCGGGAACTACTGCTGACCTCCGCCCTCCTGCGGCGGCTTCCGTCCCAGCAACCACACGCCCAGGGCTCCGCCCAGGCTGGAGAGCGCCAGGAAGCATGCCAGGAACAGCACCAGCACGATGGTGATCAGCATGGCCAGCCCGGCGGGCGTCATCATCTGCTGCATAGCCCGTTGAGCGGCGGGATCCCCGCTGCGCGCGGCCGCCTGCTCCATCACCTGCTGCAGCATTTGGCGAAGGTGCCCGCTGCCGCGGCTGACCAGCAGGTCCAGCCCAAACAGGAAAGCGAACACGCCAAATCCGAACAATCCGGTCACCACCCCGATGCGCGCGCCCAGGCCGGGGGTCAACGCTGCCTGCGGCACACGGCGGCGGTACATGGCTACCCCGAGCACCCCCCCGGCGACCAGCCAGAGTAGGAAGGCGGCGATCGGAATCATCCAGGCAATCGCCAGGAAAAACCCGGCCAGCGCGGCGGCGGGCATGGCCTGGGACCAGTCGACTCCCAGCGGGCCGGCAGGGACCGCGCCACCTACCGCCACCGGCTCGGCAGGGGGCTGCACCTCCCCAGGAGTTCCGGGGGGCAGGGGCTCGCCCGGCTCTCGCTTCCCCCAGGATCCTGATCTGGGGTGCGCCGCAGTGTTTGCAGAAGGCGGTCCCATCCTCCACCGCAGAGCCGCATTGATGGCAAGCATGCTCCATAACGCCATTTCAACGTAACAGGTGGAGGGGATGGTGGCAAGAAACCCCATTTTCCGGAGCCCAGGGTGTCCTAAGAACGCCTGCCAGAGCGGCGATTCTTGTCCCCGGGCACAAATTGACACATGGACGGTTGCGTACTCTGGTGATATAAATGCCGGGAATTCATAATCTATATCCCGGGCTGACCCGTATTCCCCGTGCCGGTGAGCTCGTGACGGTAGATCAGTCGACCGCTGATTCGGCTGGGGGGAGGTTGGATTGGATATTGTCCTCATAAGGGTCATTTTTGTCGTTGTGGTTGGCGGGGTCTGCTACTTCCTGCGACCGTTCGGGCTCAAGCCTGTGCCGGACGTAGTGGTGGGCGCCGGGATCGGGCTGGCCATCATCCTGTTCGAGATGCGGCTGCGGCAGATCAGCCTGAAGCGGCTGATTGGCGCCGCCATCGGCAGCATTCTCGGCATCTTTGGCGCCTACCTGTTCAGCATCGTCATCCGCAATTCTCTCACCCCAGGGCCGACCCAAAGCTTCCTGCAATTATTGGTCATCCTTTTGATGGCGTATGTGGGATTGATCGTCGGGGCGAACAAAGGCGACCTGCTGAACCTGTCGGCACTGGGCGGAATTTTCGGCGGCGAAAAGCAGGCCAAGCGCAGTTACAAAATTCTGGATACCAGCGTCATCATTGACGGGCGGATTGCCGACATCGCCGAGACCGGTTTCCTGGACGGCGTGCTGGTGATCCCGCAGTTTGTCCTGCGCGAGTTGCAACTGGTGGCCGACAGCGCCGATTCGCTGAAGCGTAATCGCGGGCGGCGCGGGCTGGATATCCTGCAGCGCATCCAAAAGATTGCCACACTTAATGTGCAGATCGTGGAAGACGATTTTCCCGCCGTGCGCGAGGTCGACCTGAAGCTGATCGAGCTCGCCAAACTGATGGAGGGAAAAATCGTCACCAACGATTTCAACCTCAACAAAGTGGCGCAGCTCCAGGGCGTGGAAGTGCTCAATATCAATGAGCTGGCGAACTCTCTGAAGCCCATTGTCCTTCCCGGCGAAGTCATGCGCGTGTTCATCCTGAAGGAAGGCAAGGAGTACAACCAGGGCGTGGCGTACCTGGACGACGGCACCATGGTCGTGGTGGACAATGCGCGCAAGATGATCGGCAAGACCATCGATATCGCGGTCACCTCGGTGCTGCAAACGACGGCAGGAAAGATGATCTTCGGCAAGTTCGACGAGCGGGGCGCGGCACGAGCCGAAGTGCCACGCTCCGCCAACGCCCGCCCCGGGGCGCCACAACCCTCCGGACCACCGCAGCCGGCAGGAGCGCCGGCCGCGCCGGCAGTGGCGGCGGAACGGCCGGTGGAATAAGACAGTTCCAGTTTCCGATTTCTGGCTTCGAGACAAGCCCGGTCACCGGGCTTGGTCGTGCTCGACTGCGACCTTCGAGTCGCGACTGCTCGCACCGCTCGCAATGACGCCCCCACGCAAGACCGGCTCAGAGCTGACAGCTGCTAGCTGACAGCTTATACTGCTAGCCCCTTATGAACGTCATGGTGATTATTCCGGCGGCAGGGCTGGGTACCCGCATGGCAGCAGCCAGCGGCGCGCGCGTGGTGCCGGCGGCCTCGAAGCAGTTTACCGAGTTGGACGGCGTGCCCATCCTTGTCCACACGCTGCGCAGATTTGCGAGTTCGCCCAGGGTCCGCGAAATTTACCTGGCACTGCGTCCACCAGAATCCGCCACGTTTCAGGATCGGCTGGCGCAGGAAAAACCCGGCAAACCGGTGCGGGTGGTGGAAGGCGGCGAGCACCGCCAGGAGTCGGTGGCGAACGCGTTAGCGGCGGTGAAGGCGGCTGCCGACGACATCATCCTGGTGCATGACGCGGTGCGGCCCTTCGTGGATGAAGAGATCATCGCCAGCGTAATTGACGCGGCGGCGCGGCACGGCGCAGCCATTGCGGCCGTGCCCGCCGTGGACACCATCAAGCAGGTGGAGCGCACCGCTGAGGGAGCGGTGGTCCGTGCCACCATTCCGCGGGCCCAGATCGTGATGGCGCAAACCCCGCAAGGCTTTCGCTACGACGTGCTCAAGAAGGCATTTGCCGAGGCCGCCGCCGACGGATTTGCCGGCACCGATGAGGCCTCGCTGGTGGAGCGCTCCGGCCATGAGGTGGTGGTGGTGATGGGCTCGCCCCGGAACATCAAGATCACCACCCCGGCAGACCTGGAACTGGCGGAGTTCTTCATGGAGCAGGAAAAAAGCTTAGCCGCAGGTAAACACAGATGAACACGGATCGGAATAACGAAAGAAAAAAGATCCGCGAAAATCCGCGAAAATCCGCGGTTGGATTTTCTTCATAGCCATGCGTATTGGATACGGCTGGGACTCCCACGAGTTCAAGCCCGGAATACCGCTGAAGATCGGTGGAGTTACCATCGACCACCCCAAGGGATTGGCCGGGCACTCCGATGGCGACGTGTTGCTCCACGCCTTGACCGACGCGCTGCTGGGGGCGATTGCCGCCGGCGATATCGGCACTTACTTTCCGCCCTCGGATGCGCGCTGGAAAGGCGCTGATTCCTCGGTGTTCCTGCAGACCGCGCTGGAGCACGTGCAACGCGCCGGCTACACCGTGGCCAACGTGGATTCCACGCTCATTCTCGCCGAGCCCCGGATCGGCCCACACGCCGCCTTCATTCAGAGGCGGGTCGCGGAGTTGCTGGGAATCGATGCATCTGCGGTCGGCGTCAAGGCCAAGACCCCGGAAGGCATGCGGACCGACAATGCCGCCATCGCGCACGTCATCGTGTTGCTGACCAAGAAGGCGGGCAAGCCGCGGCGCCGCGCCGCCGCCCTGGAAGCAGTCCCTCAACCCGTGGTGGATTCGGTGGCGCAGAGCCTGGTGGAAAGCGTCGCCGCGCCGAAGCCGAAGAGGAAGTGAAAGAAAGTAAGAACTAAGAAGTCAGAAACAATAAAGTGAGAACTCTGGTGTTTTCTTCTTACTTCTGACTTCTTACTTCTTCCCTCTGACTTGTTATTGCTTGCTGGCCACCGACCTCCTTTTTCCCTTCACCTGCGCCAGGAACAGGCGGACGAGCATGCCGTCGAACTGCGTCCCGCTGCAGCGCTGCAGTTCGGCCATGGCGTCGGCCTGCGGAAGTCGCGGAGCAAACGGGCGGTCGGTCATCATGGTCAGGTAGCCATCCACCACCGCCAGCATGCGCGAGCCGAGCGGAATCTGCTCGCCGCGCAGGCCGTCGGGATAGCCGCCGCCATCGAAGCGCTCGTGATGGTGCCTGACAATCTCCTGCACCCGCTCGCTGCCGGGAATGCAGGAGATGATTTCCGCGCCGACCAT
The DNA here is from genome assembly GCA_963797035.1 of Terriglobia bacterium. Classification (GTDB taxonomy): domain Bacteria; phylum Acidobacteriota; class Terriglobia; order Terriglobales; family Acidobacteriaceae; genus JAIQGF01. The sequence continues at coordinate 165,004 of CAWCOC010000007.1, read as the reverse complement.
GGGGTGCATCTTCACCAGGTAAAACTCGTCTTCGGTGAGCGGGCCGGGCTTGCACAGGATCTTTTCCGGCACGATCAGCTTGCCGAGGTCGTGGACGCGGGCAGCATAGGTGACGTCCCGCAGTTCGTCCTCGCCCATGCCCAGCTCCCGGCCCAGGATTTCGACATCGCGCGCGGCCGCCTCGCCCACGCCGGTGGCGTGCAATTCGCGGCCCTCGGCGGCGCGGCCCAGGGCACACAACGCGTCCATCAGCGCCTCGCGGTTGTCGGCGGCGGCTGACATTTTCTTCAGCGTCGTGGTGAGTTCCTGGACGGACTCGTAGCCGGTGTGTTCGCGCTGCAGGAATCCCTCGATGAACGCGGTCAGCAATTGCCGCTGCGCGATGGCGCTGGCCGAGCCCAGGAATTCTTCGGCGATGGAAACGCAATTCCCGCCCGCGCGCTTGGAGACGTACATGCCGGCATCGGCCACGCGCAGCACCTCTTCCGCGGTGGCGCCGTGCAGCGGGAAGGTGCCCACGCCAAAGCTGCCGGTGACCTGCCGCTCGCTGAGCATGGGATCCGCAGCCAGCCACAGGCGCAAGCGCTCAGAGAGAATCTGCGCCTGCTCGACTCCGGTTTCCGGCATCAGGATGACGAACTCGTCGCCGCCGTAGCGCGCCACCACGTTCGACTGCCGCGATTTCTGCTCCAGCAGCCGCCCCACGCGGGCCAGCACCAGGTCGCCCTCCAGGTGGCCGGAGGTATCGTTGACCGCCTTGAACTTGTCCAGGTCAACCAGCGCCACCGAGAATGGACGTCCGGAACGCGAGGCGCGCTTCCACTCCGTCTGCAGGTTCTCCAGGAAGAAGCGGCGCGTCTTGATGCCGGTGAGGCTGTCGGTGATGGACTGCTGCTGCAGCTTCTGGAAGACATACGCATTGTGCAGCGCGGTGGCGAGCAGGTCGGCGAGGGTGCGCAGGATCAGCACTTCCTGATCGGCAAAGGCCTTCTCGCGGCGGCTCTCCACGTTGAGCACTCCCAGCAGGCTCTCGCCGTAGGTGAGCGGGAGGCAGAGCACGGAGCGCGCATCCGGCAGCAGCGAAGCCAGCTTGGATTCGCCGTCCTGCACCAGCACCATTTCGTTGGTGCGGGCGCAGCGACCCAGCAGGCCGACGCCCAGGGGCACGCGCTTTCCCGCCCCGGAGGCAGTCGCGCCCGCCTCGACTTTGATCTCGATCTCCTTGGTCACGTAGTCGAGCATGCCGATACCGATGTGATCGAACTCGAAGGTGTGCTGGATCTCGCCCGCAATCTCGGCCAGCATCTGCTCCGCATCCTGGCTGGAAATGGCGGTCTTGGAGACGCTGTTCAGGAAGGCAAGATAGCGCGACCGGCGGTGCTGTTCCTTGAACAGGCGCGCGTTCTCGAAGGCGACCGCGACCTGCCCGGCGGCGGTCTGCAGCAACTCCAGGTCGCGCTGCTCGTAGACGAATTCGCGATCGAAGTTCATGGCCGCCAGCATGCCGATCGAGTGGTTATTGACGCAAATCGGGACCGCGCAATAACTCTTGGCGGGAATGTCGGGGACGAAGGTGAGCCCCAGCCGGGTGCGAACCTTTTCCATGTCGGAGCGGACCAGCAGGGGCTGGCCGCTGCGTATCACGTACTCGGTCAAGGCATTGGCGGTCCTGCGCGAGCGTTTGGGCCGCACTTCGCCCTTCACGCTTTCGAATTCAAATCGCACTTCATCGTTGGCGAGAAAGGCGACGTAGAAGTTCTCGGTGTCGAACAGCATGCCGAGTTCCTTCTGGATGGAGAGCAGGACTTCGTCGGGATCGAGCCGAGAGCTGATCACCTGGCCCATCTGGGTAAGCAGTTCGTACTCGCGGGTGCGCCGCTTGGCGTCGTTCATGACCACGTAATTTTCCAGGGTGAGGCCGATCTGCATGGCGACGCCCAGCAGCAGCCGCACCTGCGAGCTGCCCAGCGCCTGGCGCTCGCCCTGGGGAAGCAAGACCACGCCGAAGTTGTTCTCCCGCGTCTGCAGGCTGACCGCCGTAAGACTGTCAACGCCATAGCGGTTCAGCAAGGCCTGGCAGCGCTCAAAGCGGCGGGGCGCTCCGGCGGGCAACGGCTCGCTCATGTGCGCGATGTTGTGCAACGTCCCCAGCCCGCCACGACGGAAGGCCACATCGCTGAGATACTCGCCGGTGCCGTCGTTTTCCAGTTCGACGGTGAAGGTGCTGTCGAAGCCGCGGCTCACCGAGGGCAGCACCGCGCGCCAGCGCTCGACAATGCAGATGGCGGCGCGATCGGTGCGGCACAGGCGCATCAGCCGGTCCAGCAGCTTTTGCAACGCCGGCGCCGCCTCGGCCGGACTGAGCAGGCTGTTGGCGTCCACGTCGAGAGTGGAAAAAACCAGCGAGTTCTCCTGCAACAGCCGTCGCTCGTGTTCGAACAACACGATGATCATGGCGACGCCGACCAGCATCTGCGGCATGGTGTTGAGAACGTGGCCGACGCTGCCGAAATACTTGTCGAAAAACCCGTGGAACTGGCGCATCACCAGCAGCGGTATCCAGAGCAACAGCGACGCGGTCAACAGCCGGAAACCGGCCGAGTCGCGTTGCCGTCCCAGGCGGTAGAAGCGGGCGGCGCACAGCGCCAGCACAAAGGCGACGCCGACTTCCAGCTCCAGGTGCGGCCGGGCGTTCACGTGGAATCGTCCGTGTTCAAGATGGGCCAGCAGATTGTGCGCGGTGAGCGCGAGCGCGCCGAGGGCGAGCACGAAGTCGGACCAGTGCGGCCGGTATGTCTCCAGCACCAGGCGCGTGGAGATGAAGATGGCGATGGCTACGGCGCAGAACAGGAGCTTCGACGCCACAAAGGCAAACGCGTTTTCGGCGGAGAAGTATGTCCAGACCTGAAGCGCGTATTGCAAGCAGTACGCAGCCCAGGCGAGCTGCCAGGCGCGAAAGTAAGGTTCTCGCGACTGCCGGTAGAGATAGCTGAAGACGAAGAAAAACAGCAGGGCAAAGATGCCGGGGACGATGATGATCCCGAAAAAAACATTCTCCATGGCGCGGCTCTGCTGTTCTTAAATCCCTCGGGGCCCGTCAGGACAGCCTGGCTATCCTTGGCCAGAACGGGCTGAGGTCCTGGTCCCTGGAATCGTCCCGGGCGGAGCGCACTTGGGCTGAAGGGCTGAATCCCATGCTGTTCCGCTGAGGGTGGCGAAAATATATGTGCTTTGTGCCCCGCGGTCAATGAGGTAAATGTCGACGCGGAGGTAACTTAGGTCGTAGTCCCGGCTATGTCCCGGCGCGTTTTTCAATCTTTGCCCAGGTGTCTTTCAGGGCGACGGTGCGGTTAAAGACCGGCCTTGCAGGGACGGAATCGGGATCGACGGAGAAGTAGCCGAGGCGCTCGAACTGGTAGCGGGTGCCGGACGCCGCGCCGGCGAGCGAGGGTTCCAGCTTGGCGTCGCTGACGGTCTCCAGCGAGTGCGGATTCAGGTTGGAGGTAAAGTCCTGGCCGGGTGCGACCTGGCTGGGATCCTCGTTGCTGAACAGCGTCTCGTAGAGCCGCACCTCGGCGTTCACGGCGTGTGCAGCCGAAACCCAATGGATGGTTGACTTTACCTTGCGCCCATCGGGCGTGTTGCCGCCGCGTGTGGCAGGATCGTAGGTGGCGTGGACTTCCACCACCTGGTCTTGGTCGTTCTTCACCACGCTGGTAGCGGTGATCAGATAGGCGTAGCGCAGGCGCACCTCGCGCCCGGGAGACAGGCGGAAGTACTTGGGCGGAGGGACCTCCCGGAAGTCGTCCTGCTCGATATACAGCACTTTGGAAAACGGCACCTTGCGGGTGCCGGCCGGCGCGTCCTCGGGATTGTTGATGGCTTCCAGCTCTTCGCTCTGGCCTTCAGGGTAGTTGTCGATCACCACCTTGAGCGGGCGCAGCACGGCCATGGCGCGAGGGGCGCGCTTGTTCAGGTCCTCGCGCACGAAGTGCTCCAGCATGGCGAGGTCGACGATGCCGTTGGTGCGCGATGCCCCCACGGCGGTGACGAAATTGCGGATCGCCTCCGGGGTGTAGCCGCGACGGCGAATGCCGGAAATGGTCGGCATGCGGGGATCGTCCCAACCGCGCACGTGGCCTTCGTTCACCAACTGCAGCAGCTTGCGCTTGCTGAGCAGGGTGTAGGTCAGGTTCAGGCGGTCAAACTCGATCTGCTGCGAGGGAAAAATTCCGAGCTGCTCGATGTACCAGCGATAGAGCGGCTGGTGGTCGGCAAACTCCAGGGTGCACATGGAGTGCGTGACCTTCTCCAGCGAGTCGGACTGGCCGTGGGCGTAGTCGTACATCGGGTAGATCGACCACTTGTCGCCGGTGCGGTGATGCGAGGCGTGCAGGATGCGGTACATGACCGGATCGCGCAGGTTCATGTTGGGCGAAGCCATGTCGATCTTGGCGCGCAGCGATTTGGCGCCGTTGGGGAACTCGCCGTTCTTCATGCGGGTGAAGAGATCGAGGTTCTCCTCAACCGAACGATCGCGGTACGGGCTGTTGCGGCCGGGCTCGGTCAGCGTGCCGCGGTATTCGCGGATTTCGTCGGCGGTCAGGTCGTCAACGTAAGCCTTGCCTTCCTTAATCAGCTTGATGGCCCACTCGTAGAGCTGGTCGAAGTAGTCGGAGGCGTAGTAGATGGCGTCGGGCTCGAACCCCAGCCAGCGTACGTCCTCGATGATCGAATCGACATATTCCTGCTCTTCTTTTTCCGGGTTGGTGTCGTCGAAGCGCAGGTTGGTGCGACCGCCAAACTCGTCGGCCAATCCGAAGTCGAGGCAGATGGCCTTGGCGTGCCCGATGTGCAGGTAGCCGTTGGGCTCGGGAGGGAAGCGCGTCTGGATGACGGCGTCGCCGTATTTTCTCGTCTTCAGATCTTCGAGAATGATGTCGCGGATGAAGTTCGAGGCAGGTGCGGCGGGAGCGGAGGAGTTTGCGCCGGCTTGGTTAATAGGATTCGTGGCACTCATAAAAGCGTAGCCTTATGTTTGAACTAGCTTTGCAATTTCAAATAAATGAAAGCCGCAAGGAAAGCCACCAACAGAACCGCCCAGGCCCAATTCCGTTTTAGCCACCGCTTAGCTTGTGGGACCCTGATTCTGATTCGCCTTGCTAAATTCGGCCTTTTTTTGCCGGGAGACCTCTGCCTGTGTTGCTTAGAGGCGTTCCGCAGCGCTGACATTTCAATATTAGCGGCTGCCAATGCATTCGTCACGGCGTTGGGGAATCTTGCCAAAGCTCGCAAGAGGTGGTCCGTATCGATCCAAAACTGCCGGTCGTGTTTTGCCTCGGCCGCCGCATAGGCCAATGCCTTTTTCCCGTCATCATCGAGTGGTATTTCAGCAATTTCCTTATAGGGACGAGAGGTGATCGGCAGATGTGGGATTTCAGCGGCTGACCTCAATCCAATGGCCTTTTCTTTTAATCCTGCGATTTGACAGGCCCGTGTGCCGTCTTCCCATGTGAGTCCAGCCAGAATGTCTCGAACCGAGATAAATCGTGCGCCCCTATGACTTGCTTCGAGAGCAGCAAAATAGACGGCTCTCTTCGCTTCATCTGTGTAGCGCTCAAACATGACGCCTACTGGTTATCGAGTTTCTCTGCCGTTGGTCGGTACTCATGAGCGTCTTTTCTTTCCCCAGCACTTCCAGGGTCTTAAACAGCGGCGGGACGGGTGGCGCAGGGCTTTAGCCCTGCGGTCCTGATGTCGAGAATTCCACCGGCTTTAGCCGCTGAGGTACTTCATCCAGCTGAAACCCGGGATTAAGCGAACTGAACGGATAATCTTCCGCGCTCTCGGTCAGTCCTGCCCGAACGGGGTTCTGGTGAATGTAGATTCTGATCTTCTCGTACTCGGTAGTGCTCCGCACCCGACGATCATAGAAGCTGGTCTGCCAAATCTCCCTGGTGAAACCAGCTCCTTTTTGGCCCGAAAGGAAAATCCGCCCTTCACCAGTTGCATCGCTCACTCCAGGGTTTCTACTGGAGTGATCAGCAGGTGAAAATGATTCGGCATGACCACGAACTCGTGGAGCAAGTATTTTGTCTGCTCGCGGTAGTGATGGAGCACGTCAACGAGTAATTGCGCCATACGATCCGATTGCAAGAGGCACTGCTTTTCATAACAGGAGGCTGTGACAAAGTAGGTCGAACTGCTGGTCCAGCCTCTGTACGGAATGGCCATATGTACCTCAGCGGCTAAAGCCCTTCCATCTTAGTGCCTCATACTGCAGGGCTAAAGCCCTGCTCCACCCGATGCCGCTGCGCGGGTGTCATTTTGGGCGGATCGCCCTCAATTCACCGATACTCGATACTCATTGCAGCTTCTCCACCGCCTGCCCGATCCGCGCCAGCGTCTTCTCTTTTCCCAGCACTTCCAGCGTTTCAAATAGCGGCGGCGCGTTTTTCTTGCCGCAGACGGCGACCCGGATCGGCTGGAACATCTGGCCGGCTTTCAACTTCAGTTCCTGGGCGGCGGCGCGCAGCGCGGCGTCGAGCGTGGCGTGCTTGAACTGGTCCGCGCGGGAATGCCGGCCAGCACTTCGCGCGCTTTTGTCAGCGCCTTGAGCGCCATTTCGCGGTCGCCCTTCTGCGGGATCAGTTCGTTGGGGTCGTAGGGCGGAAGCTGGTCGACGAAAAAGAAGTCGGCGACGGTGAGCACGTCTTTCAGCAGCTTGATGCGCTCGCGCACCAGGGGCGTGATGCGCTGCATCTGGCAAATATCGGCGTGCAATCCGGCGGTCTGTACGACGGTGAGCAGGCGCTCGGCGAGATCGTCCAGCGGCATGGCGCGGATGTGCTCGGCATTAAGCCAGAGGGCCTTGGGATCGAACATTTCCTCAGGCGTAGTCGCCGGCTCCTTGAAATTCACAACGGCAGGCGAGCGGTTGATGCCCTGCAGGGAAAACAGGTCGATCAGTTCCTGGCGGGTCAGCAGGTCGCGGTCGTTCTTCGGCGACCAGCCGAGCAGGCAGAGGAAATTGATGAACGCTTCGGGCAAGAAGCCGGCGTCGCGATAGGTGGTGACGCTGACCACTGGTCCGTGCTTGCGCTTGGAGAGCTTGGTGCCGTCGGGCGCGACCAGCAGCGGCAGGTGGGCAAACTGCGGCATCGCGGCGCCGAGGGCTTCGAAGATCATGACGTGCTTGAAGGTGTTGGTGAGGTGGTCTTCGCCGCGAATGATGTGGCTGATGCGCAGGTCGGCGTCGTCGGCGCAGGAGGCCATGTGATAGGTGGGCATGCTGTCGGAGCGCAGCAGGGCGAAGTCCTCGATGTCCGCCGTGGACTTGGCCTGCTCGCCATAGACCGCGTCGTCGAAGCGGATGATGCGCTCCGGCTCACGCGGCACGCGGAAGCGCAGCGCGAAGGGCTCGCCGGCCGCGGCGCGGCGGTCGCTTTCCTGGCGCGAGACCTCGCGGGCGCCGGGATTGAACAGCCAGGCAGCCCCCCCACCCTTTCCGCCCAAACCCGGGGCGGAAGAGGGTGGGCCACCCGACGACAAGGGTCGGCCACCCAGATCTTGTTCGCCGCGCGCCGGAGTGAAATCGCGGTAGGCGAGGCCCTGGTCGAAGATCGCCTGCGCCATCTGGCGATGCAGCGAGAGGCGCTCCGACTGGCGGTATTGCTCGTCCCAGGGCAGATCGAGCCAGCGCAGGCCCTCGAAGATGGAGTTGCGCGAAGCTTCGGTGTTGCGCTCGACGTCGGTATCGTCGACGCGCAGGATCATGGTGCCCTGGTTATGCCGGGCGTAGAGCCAGTTGAAGATGAAGGTGCGAGCGCTGCCTACGTGGAGAAACCCGGTAGGCGACGGCGCGAAGCGGACACGAAGCATAAGTTGTGAGTATAGCAATGCGGCTTGCCTGGCTATTAGCTGCTCTAGCTGTCAGCTTTCCGACCGAAAAAACTTTCAGCAGTCTTGTGACATCGGGCGAACGCGGGGTCCTTCGACTCGGCGTGCGACGCCTCGCTCAGGATGACAGCCGTTAAAAGCTTTGTTATTCCCCTTCGCTGGCGCGGGATTCGAAGCGAGTGCTGCGCTTGATGAAGGCGAGGTCTACCTTTCCGGTGGGGCCATTGCGCTGCTTGGCGATGATGAGCTCGGCAAAGCCTTCGTTCTCCGGCTTGGGATCGTAGACTTCTTCGCGGAAGATGAAGGCGACCACGTCGGCGTCTTGCTCGATGGAGCCCGATTCGCGCAGGTCGGCCAGTTGCGGACGATGATCGCCGCCGCGGCTTTCCGGGGCGCGGCTTAACTGCGAGAGCGCGATGACCGGCACGCGCAGCTCCTTGGCGAGCAACTTCAGGCCGCGCGAGATGGCGGAGACTTCCTGGGTGCGGTTTTCATAGCGTTGCTTGCCGCCTCCGGGGGCGCCGCCGGACATCAGTTGCAGGTAGTCCACGATGAGCAGGTCGAGGCGTCCGTTCATCTGGTGCTGCAGGCGGCGGGCCTTGGCGCGCATTTCGCTGATGGTAATGCCGGGGGTGTCGTCGATGAAGATGGGCGCCTCCGCAAGGCGGCCCAGGGACTCCACCAGCTTCTGGTAATCGTCGCGGCCGAGAAAGCCGGTGCGCAGTTTGTGCGAGTCGACGCGCGCGTTGGAACACAGCAGGCGCAGCAGCAGCGCCTCGCGCGACATTTCCAGGGAGAACATGCCGACGACTTTGTTGTCGTTGATGGAGGCGTTCTCGGCGATGTTGAGCGCGAAGGCGGTCTTGCCCATGGAAGGCCGCGCGGCGATGATGACCAGGTCGGAGTGCTGCAGGCCGCTGGTCATGCCGTCCAGGTCCACGAAGTGCGTTTCCAGGCCGGTGACGCGCTGCCCGCGTTCGTAGAGGGCGTCAATCGAGCCGAAGGACTCCTTGACGATCTGCTTGACGTCGCGGAAGCCGGAGGTGAAGCGCTTGTCGGAGAGCTCGTAAATGGCTGCTTCGGCCGAGGTCAGGACATCCTGCGCAGGATCGGCTTCGTCCATGGCGCGGGCGATGGCGGCGTTGGAGGCGAAGATCAGGCCGCGCAGCAGCGCTTTGTCTTTGACGATGCGGACGTACTGCTCGATGTTGGGGCGGTGCGGCAGGCCGTCGGTGAGCGACGAGAGATAGGCGACGCCGCCGATGGCCTCGACCTCTTTACGGCGCGACAGCTCCTCGGCGAGGGTGACCAGGTCCACCGGGCGGCCGGAATCGGCCAGCTCCGTGATGCGCCCGTAAATGCGGCGGTGTGAATCGAGTGAGAAATCGTCGGGCTGCAGGTTCTCCGAGGAGGCCTGCGTGTAGGTGAAATTATCGAGCAGGATGGCGCCGAGGATGGAGCGCTCGGCATCGATGTTGGCTGGCAGCCCGCGCTCGAGGGAATAATCGGTGGTGGCCAAGGTTCGTCCGTCTCGCTAATTGTTTGTACCGCGATTCGCGGTGAACCAATGCGAATTGTGGTCGCCGGTCATGTGCAAAAAACAGAAATCTTGTGGACGCCGTTGAAAAGGGGATCTGGCGTCATCCGCCGCAATTCAAATTATGCCAGCAAATCTTGCCACCTGGCGAAGAAAAAACGAATGAACCATGGTTCGCTTCCTCGGACGCTAAACGGGCTTGAGTTTGCACACGCGAGGGCGCGTGTGCCACACATCGCAAATCAAAATCAGGAAATAAGAAATGGACAAAAAGAAGCGCGGTTTCGCCAGCCAACGAAGACCGCGCCGTTGCGGATGTCCATGAAGCCGCCGGGAACGCGCTCTAGCAGGGATCGCTCCCGGCACCGGTTCAGCACCCGCGGTGAGTTGCCACTCAGGGCGGACCTTCCGGCTGTCGCGCGGTTTCGTTACCTCGGCGGCACGCCTCGCGGACGGGAGGCACGGGGTTCGGAAGCGCCGTTGCGATGCGCCATGCGCATCCATCCGCGCTCCGGCAAGCCCATTCGCTTCGGCCGGCAGACGCGATCCGCGATCGCCCGCCGCGCAACCGAAGCTGCGCGCCAGGCACCCCGACTTCGCCTGCTGACCGAGGCCCGTGGGCCGGATACCGTGCCACGCTCCCCCTGAACCATTCAGGTGGAAACCGCCGTGTCCACCCCGACGTGCGCAAACCGTACGCTGCCGAGGACCCCGGAGGGCTGCGTGACCTTGCACCCTTGCTGCCGTGTCATGCCCGCAGAACTGGCCGTTACCAACGAGGAGCCCGAAAAACCTGAACCTGCCAAGCCGGTCCTCCCTTGCCAAGGACCCTCTGCTTTCCGGGCCGCGCGCCGGTGTAGCACAGCAACCCGGTTGCATCACCGCAGGTTCGGTTTTTATCCGCGCGACGCGCTCAGGACATCAACGCTCGCGTGAGCGACACATTGCCTGAACTGACTAAGCCGCTCAAGCGCAAATCGGCGCGGCGCTGTGAAGAAATTGTGATTGTTGGTCAAATACTGTGGAAGTTTTTGGAAATCGCGGAAGAAATGTATGCTTCTGCACCGCTAAGTGAGCAGAGGTTGAAGATGGTTGAACCGTGCTGGCGGTGCACCTGGGATCCTTCGACTTCGTGGGACCAAAAGGAAAAAGGGCGCGATCTCTCGCACCCAGGTTTTTTGGGGGGCAGCCGAGGGCGGCCGCCCCTACGCTAATCCCTCACGCCGTCCATGAACGCCCGCAGCTTGCGCGAACGCGAGGGATGACGCAGCTTGCGCAGCGCCTTGGCCTCGATCTGGCGGATGCGCTCGCGGGTAACGGCGAAGGACTGGCCCACTTCCTCCAGCGTGTGTTCGGAGCCGTCTTCCAACCCGAAGCGCATCTTGATCACTTTCTCTTCGCGCGGGGTGAGCGTGCGCAGCACCTGCGCCGTCTGGTCTTTGAGGTTGACGTTGATGACCGCCTCGGCCGGAGAGATGACGGCGCGGTCCTCGATAAAGTCGCCGAGGTGCGAATCTTCCTCTTCGCCGATGGGCGTTTCCAGCGAGATGGGTTCCTGCGCGATCTTCAGGACCTTGCGGACCTTGGCGACAGGAATGTCCATGCGCTTGGCGATTTCTTCGCTGGTCGGTTCGCGGCCCAGTTCCTGGACAAGCTGGCGCGAAGTTCGGATCAGCTTGTTGATGGTCTCGATCATGTGGACCGGGATGCGAATGGTGCGCGCTTGATCGGCAATGGCGCGAGTAATCGCCTGCCGAATCCACCACGTCGCGTAGGTCGAGAACTTGTAGCCGCGGCGGTATTCGAACTTGTCGACCGCCTTCATCAGGCCGATGTTGCCTTCCTGGATCAGGTCGAGGAACTGCAGGCCGCGGTTGGTGTACTTCTTGGCGATGGAGACCACCAGCCGCAGGTTGGCTTCGATGAGCTCGCGCTTGGCCTGCTCGGCGTCGATGTCGCCCTGGATGATCTCGCGCTGAGTGCGCTTCAGCTCCGGAAAGCTGGTGCCGGACTCGTGCTCCAGGCGCTCGAGGTCGGCGCGGAGCTGGCGCGACTGGCGGCGCAGGTCTTTTTTCTGCTCGTCGTTGCGCGAGGCATCGATTTTCTTTTCGATGTTCTGGCACTGGCGGTCGAGGGCGCGCATCGTGTCCACGGTCTTGTTAACACGATCGATCAGGCGCTTGCGCTCGTTGTTGGTGAAGCCCAGCCGGCGGATGCCGCGCGACATCCCGACCAGCGCGCGCGCCAGCGCCCAGCGGCAGCGACGGCCTTCGCGCTGCTTCTTCTTGAGCGCCGGAATGTTCTCGTACTTCTCGGCGAGTTGCTGCGACTTCTTGTAGTACTTGTTGATGTCGTCGATCTTGCCGGTCATCTCCTTCAGGCGGTTCTGAAGGATTTCCTCGGTGATCTCTTCCTCGTCGAAGGTGGTGATCTCCTTGACGGAGCGCACGCCCTTCTTGAGGTCCTCGCCGAGGCCGACGATTTCGCGGATCACGATGGGAGAACGCGACAGCGCTTTCAGAACGCGCAGCTGTCCGCGCTCGATGCGCTTGGCGATCTCCACTTCGCCTTCGCGGGTGAGCAACGGGACCGTGCCCATCTCGCGCAGGTACATGCGAACCGGGTCGTTGGTTTTTTCCAGCGCGCCCGGCGTCAGATCGAGTTCGACTTCCTCGCCTTCTTCCACCTCCTGGTCGAACTTCTTTTCCAGGGCAGACGAAGGCAGCTTCGCCGGACCCTCGAGCACGTCGATGCCTTGCGTGCCGATGGTGGTGAGAAGATCGTCGAGGTCTTCGGGCGAATGAACGTCGTGCGGGATGAGATCGTTGACCTCGTTGTAGGTGAGGTAGCCTTTCTCTTTTCCCGCGTCGATCAGCTTCTTAATGTCGTCGTACTTGTCTTCCAGAGCCAATTGGCAATACCCCTTACTGCACGGCAATTCCCGAAGGGCCGGGAATCCGGTCGCGCTCATAGCGGCGGGAGCTGTATTAGGACACTACGGTCAAGCAGAAACTTTCGAATTTTAGCACAACCGAGTAGCCGGGCCCAGCCGCAAATCCAGCAACCCTTCCCGATTTGAAACTATGCTGCGTACCCTCAACGAGTTAGATGTCCCAGCAGGGCCGATAGTTTCGCAGAAGCTGCAATATCGGGCGATCGGTACTAAGTAGTCCGGGAGCATTCGGCAGCGGCCGAACCGGGACCCGCTGCGCTGCCCAGGGCGCGATCGATTTCGACCTTCTGGCGGAGCAAACGGCCTAGTTCCGAGTCATCATGGCGGCGCTCGGCTTCGGCGATATCGGCTCGCACTTGTCGCTGGCGACGTTCCAGGCCACGCCGGCGCAGGGCATGGATGGCGCCGTCCACCAGGTCGGGCGTGAGTTCCTCTGCGTCGTCCAGCAGGATTTCCGCGACCAGGCGGCGGTGGGAGTCGGAGAGCGGGAGCGCCATCGCGTCCGTCGACTCGCTGGCCAGCAGTTGTTCGAGCAGGGACTCGGTCGCCAGCCCTTCGTGCAGGCGCTCCTGGGCAAGGGCGAAGCGGACCTGGCGGGCGGCATCGAACGAGTCGTCGGCGCCGTCGCGCGCGGAGGTGTAGCCCTCACCGGGGGCAATGTCGGCGGCCGACGCCAGCGCGCGGATCAGGATACGCTCCGCCTGGGTAACCTGCGCGCCGGGCGAGACCGTCACCTGTCTGGTGGCGCGGTTGGTGGCAGCGTGTCTCAAATCCTGGCGAAGCGTGGCGGAATCAATGCCCAGCTTCTGCGCCATTTCGTTGGCCAGTTCGTCGCGCATGATGCGGCTGGCGACGCGCTGGATGTGTGGCAGCAGGTAATTGACCGCCTTCACCTTGCCCTCGGGCGTGCGCACCGGGAATTGGCTGCGGGCGCGCTCGATGAGGTAATCGAAATATTTAGGCGCGTGGCGCAGGACTTCCTCGTAGGCCTGCTTGCCCTTGCGGCGGATGAACAGGTCAGGGTCGAAGCCGGGCTCCAGGGTAATGACCTTGATCTGGAAATCTTCCTGCACCAGCAGCGAAAGGGAGCGCTCGGCGGCGGCGGCCCCGGCGGTGTCGGGATCGAAGTTGACGAAGATTCTGCGGCTGAAACGCGCCAGCAAGCGCGCCTGCAATTCGGTGAATGCGGTGCCGGAGGAGGCGATCACGTTCTGAATGCCGGCCGCGAACAGGCTGATGCAGTCCATCTGGCCTTCCACCAGGATGGCATAGTCGAATTGCCGGATCCACTGTTTGGCCTTGTCCAGGTTGAACAGCACGTGCGACTTCGAGTAGATGGGCGTTTCCGGCGAGTTCAAGTACTTGGGGCCGGCCTTCTCGTCGGTGCTGAGCGTGCGTCCCGTGAACGCGATCACCTTCCCGCCTTCGTTGCAGATGGGAAACAGCACGCGGTTGCGGAACTTGGAGTACATGGTTGACGGCCGATGGTCGCTGGTCGATGGCGCTTGTGGATCGGCTTTGCCATCGGGGTTCGACGATCGACCATCGCCTTCTTTCCACGAAAACAGGCCGCTGGCGCGCAGAATTTCTTCGTCAAAATCTTTCTTCAGGAAGTCGCGCAGCAGGAAGCCGGAATCGGGGGCATAACCGATGCGGAAGCGGGCGATCGTTTCCGCGTCCAGGCCGCGGCCGGTGAGGTACTCGCGGGCATGCGCGCCTTCCGGCTTGCGCAACTGCTCCTGGAAAAATGCGCAGGCGCGTTCCTGGATGTCGAGCAAAGCGCCGCGCTGGCGGGCTTCCCGCGCCTCCTCGGGGCTGCTGTAGGTGACCTTGGGCAGCGGGATGCCGAGCTTCTGTGCCACGGCGCGCACCGCCTCGGGAAAGGTGATGTTTTCGATCTTCTGCACGAAGCTGAAAACGTCACCCGAGGCGCCGCAGCCGAAGCAGTGGTAGAACTGGCGGGTGGCGTGCACCGAGAAAGAGCCGGTTTTTTCGTTGTGAAAGGGGCAGAGACCGCTGAAGTTTTGTGCGCCCGATTTTCTCAGCTTCACGTACTCGCCCACAATGCGGACGATGTCGGCCTGCTGCTTGACGGTGTACGCGAAATCGCCGGGGTTCGCCATGAAAGACAGTTGCCTTGCTAGTTGTCAGTTGCTAGCGAGAGCAACTGCACATTACTGGATGTCGGCGTCGCGGGGCGGTTCGAAACTCAGGTACGAAACCCGCCGCAAGGTGGAGAGGTCGTCCGACAAGCAGCTATCGTAAATCTCTTTCCAGTGGCGGAGAAAGTCTTCCGGCGGTAAATCCACGTCCGCGTGTGTCAGGTACCGGCGAACGTTGATCCAGAACAGATTCCTGTTCCGCAGCGCAGCCGGGAGTTTTTGCACCAGCAACGTGTCGCGAAATTCTGACTCCGGTATCCACTCGGGGGCCCGGGGAAGATTGTCTTTCATGCGAGGCGCCCTGTCGCGATACACCGTAGCCTCTCAGGGCGTCTGCTCGCTCACAACGGAAAATCGAGCAACTTCTGTTGAATACCTGTGGAAAAGTTGGGCAGAACTCGCACCGGCGTTGGAAAACTTGTCGGAATTACAGCCGCTCGACGATGCCGCTGTCGAGGTTGTAGTAGGCGGCGGCAATGGTCAACTCACCCCGTTGCACGAAATCATGGATGATGTCGCTGCGATCGAGCAGGGTGCGCGCGACGTGCCGCACGTTGGTCTTCTCCGCTTCGCGGAACGCCTGGCCGCCGACGCCATCATCTGCGACGAACGCGCCCGAACTCCGCACCTGCTTGATGATCGCTTTCACGTTGGGCGATTCGGACTTGGCGCTGGAACACGCCACCTTCACGCCTCCGCAGTGCTGGTGGCCGATTACGATGAGCAGGGAAACGCCTAGTTCCATGGCGGCAAACTCCAGCGAGCCGAGGGCCAGCTTGTCAGCCACGGTTCCGCCACAGCGCACCACAAACAAGTCGCCCAAACCCTGATCGAAGATGATCTCGGGGGCGACACGACTATCGGCGCAGGCCAGCGCCATGGCCTTGGGATGCTGCACTTCGGCCACCGCCTGGCGCTCGCGCACCAGGTCGCGCGGCTGCGGCCGGCCGGTGCGGAAGCGCTCGTTACCGGCCATCAGGTCTGCCCAGATTTGCTCGACGGTCATACCCGCAACTCCACCACGGTGGCGCCGCCGCCGCCTTCCTGCTGTGGAGGCTCGGCGACGCTGACGACGTGCGGATGCGATTTCAGGTAGGCGCGCAGCGCCTTGCGCAGGATTCCCATGCCGCTGCCGTGGACGATCCGCACCTTGGGCAGGCCGGCTAGAAATGCTCGGTCGACAAACTTCTCGACCTCGCGCGTAGCATCGTCGACGGTGCGGCCGATGACGTTGATCTCGGTCGGCGTGGTCAGGTCTTCTTTCTCCAGCGTGATGGAGACGCCGCGCGCGCGGGCGGCCTGGACCGGATTGTCGGCGGCGTGCGCGATCACCTCGGCGATGTCATCCTGGCGGACCTTCATGGTCATGGGTCCGACCGCCACCTCGTACTGATCGTCTCCGACTTTGCGTTTCACCTGCGCGGTGCGGCCCAGCGACTTCAGCTTGACCATGTCGCCCTCGAGAACGCGCTGCAAGACGTGCGGCTGCGCGTGCCGGTCTTCGCGATCGGCGCCGGTGGTGTGGGCGACTACGGTCTGATCGAACTGCTCGCGGAATTCGCGCCGCAGCTTGGCGATGCGCCGCTCCGCTTCCTTCGACAGCTTCTGCTGGGCGGCGCGGTCCTGCACCGCTTGGACGGCCTCGCGGGCGTGATATTCAAAGTCGCGCATCAGCGACGCCAGCTTCTCCTCCAGCTCGCGAATGCGCCCGCGCTGCTCCTTGATGCCCTCGGCGGCCAGGCGGTCTTTTTCGCGCTGCAGTTCCTGCTCGCGCGCCTGCAGGCGTCGGCGCTCGGCTTCGGCCTCGCGCAGTTCGCTGTGCAGGCGGTCGAGAAACTTGCCGACATCTTGCGCCTGCGCGCCCAGCCGCGAGCGCGCCGAATCGATGATGGCCGGGTTCAGCCCGAGTCGCTGCGCGATATTGATGCCCGCCGAGGCGCCCGGAACGCCGACGCGCAGTTCGTAGGTCGGCCGCAGGGTACGCTCATCGAAGCCGACGGCGGCATTGAGCACACCCGGCGTATTGGCGCCGTAGACTTTCAGCGACGTGTGGTGAGTGGAGATCACGCTGGTGCAGCCGGTGCGGTGAAAGTGCTCGGCAATGGCGACGGCCAGCGCAGCGCCTTCTTCGGGATCGGTGGCGGAGCCCAATTCGTCCAGCAGCACCAGCGATTCCGGCGTCGCGGTGCGCGAAATGAAATCAATGTTGGTGACGTGGGCGGAGAAGGTCGAGAGGTTCTGCTCGATGGACTGGTAGTCGCCGATATCGGCGAGCACGGCGTCGAAGACCGGGAACTCGGCGCGGTCCGCGGGCACGGGCATTCCCGACTGCGCCATCAGCGCCAGCAGACCCAGCGTCTTGAGCGAGACGGTCTTGCCGCCGGTGTTGGGGCCGGTGATGACCAACTGGCGATGACCGGCATCCAGTTCGACCGTGATGGGCACCACCGCCTGTCGTTTCGCGCGCAGGTTGCGCTCCAGCAGCGGATGGCGCGCATTGATCAAAACCACCGCTTCACCACGGAGGCACGGAGACACGGAGGAAAAATGATCAGCCTCTTCTCCGTGACTCAGTGTCTCCGTGGTTTCATGAGCGAAGACGACGGTGGTACAGGAGTAATCCTCGGCAAAGCGTGCTTTGGCGAACTGCAACTCGAGTTCGCCGAGCGTATCGGTCGCGGCATGGATGGCCCACGACTGCTCGGCGACGTGGCGCGTCATCTCCAGCAGGATGCGGCGCACCTCCTCCAGCTCCTCTTCCAGCAGGCGGACAAGCTCGTTGTTCTGCTCGATGGTTTCCAGCGGCTCCACAAACACGGTTTGCCCGCTGGAGCTGGCGCCGTGCACCACGCCTTGCACGCGTTTTTTCTGCTCTACCTTGATAGGGATCACGAAGCGCTCGCCGCGAATGGTGACCAGCTCTTCCTGCATGGCGCCGCCTTCCGCCAGCCGGCGAACGTAGGCATGCAGCGAATCCTGGATGAGACGCTTCTGCTTCTCCACATCGCGCCGAATGTGCCCCAGCGCCGAGGAGGCGCGATCGTCCAGGGTGCCGTCGGGCAGGATCTTGTTGCGGAAGTAGCGGAGAAATTCCGTGAAGTCGGCAATCGCGGACGAAAGTTCCGCCACCGCCGGCCACGGAGAATCTGCGTTTTCGTCAGGCCGAGCCTCGCCGCTGGAAGACCCGATCCACGCTGGCTCACCCGCTTGCGGTGCGCGCATCGCCGAAGGCGGATTTAGGGAGGTGTGCCGCCACTCGTCGGCCCGGTCCACCACCAGCACGATATCGCGCAATTGCCCGGTTTCCAGCGCCGCGCCCTCGATGCGCGCCTTGTCCACCAGCGCCGCGGGATCGGTGAGCCCGGAAAAATCGAAGTGCCCGCCGGATCGCAGGAAACGGCGGACCTCGGCGGTCAGCTGCTGCTGGCGCTCGATCCAGGCCCGGTCGGCGGCCGGCTGCAGCCGCTCCACCCGCCCCTTGCCCAGCGGCGACCAGGCGTAGCCGCTCAGCATCTGGCGGAGGGAATCGAATTCCAGCACGCGCGCGCTGGCATGGCGCAAGGCTTCTGGCACCACGACATGGTAAACGGTTTTTTGGCCTCCGGCACGGAAGTCCATGCACCCAGGCCATGGACTATCGGCACCTGTGATCAGCGCCCCGGCCGCGATATGAATGCAGAACGCCACTTTCTCCGGAGGCATTCGCACATGTGGAACCAGAAGCCAGCTTATCCTCCTAAATCTTCGCCCTCGCCCGAACCGCTGGTGGAAACGCCGCGTCCGCCGGTGAGCGCCATTCCGGCGCGGGAGAGTTCGATTGCCGCCCGCGTTGCCACGCTGCCCTCGCAGAACATTTCCGTGATCGGCAAAAGCATTACCGTCACCGGCGAAATCACCGGGTCCGAGCCGCTGCACGTGGAAGGCAACGTGAAAGGCAGCATCCGCCTGGAATCGTCGTACCTGAACATCGGGCCGGACGCCACCGTGCAGTCCAACGTAGCGGCACGCGAGGTGGTGGTGCGCGGGTCGATCATCGGCAATGTGAACGTCAGCGAGCGCATTGACGTCCGCCATGGCGGGTCGCTGGTCGGCGACGTCACGGCGCATAGCGTCAGCATCGAGGAAGGCGCTTATTTCAAGGGCAGCATTGACATGCGCAGGAGCGAGGCGCGCCCCAAAGCTCCCAACGTGGTCGCGTCCCCGCCCAAGGCGGTCGAAGTCGCTTCTTCCTCCCCCAAGGCGGTCGAACCGGAACTCGCGAAAGCGGCTTCCGTGTAGCTGCGGGTACCGAGTGCCTGGTACCGGATTCCGGGAATGGGTGCTCGGTGCTGCGCGGCGAGGGAGCACGGCGCGCGCGCCGGACCTCGCCTCGTCACCCCTGTCTGTGACCGTAATCACACAGCCATGAATCATGCCTCGCGGGCCTCCCGGTGCGGCTGCCGGGTGCTAGAATTTAATTTCATCGCGAGGTCTCTATGAGTTTCCCCATTCAGCGCCCGCGGCGCCTGCGCTCCAGCGGCACCCTGCGTTCTTTCGTTCGCGAAACCCGGCTCAGCCCCGAAGGCTTCATCTACCCGCTGTTTGTCTGCCCCGGCGAGGGTGTGCGCAAGGAAATCCGCTCCATGCCCGGCGTCTTTAACCTGTCGGTCGACGAAGCGGTGAAGGAAGCGCGGGAGGTGAAGGCGCTCGGCATCCCCGCGGTCATCCTGTTCGGCCTGCCGGAAAAAAAGGACGAGATCGCCACCGGCGCCTGGGAAGACGATGGCATTGTGCAGCGCGCCACCCGGGCCATCAAGCGCGAGGTCCGCGACCTGATGGTGGTGGGCGACGTTTGCCTGTGCGAGTACATGAGCCACGGGCATTGCGGCATCGTGAAGCAGAAAGCGCGCCCATCCCATTCAGGCTCGAGAGTTGTGGCAACCAAGTCGGTGGGCGCGGCAGTGGAGCAGGCCATCGCCAGCGAGTTCGAGATCGAGAACGACGTGACCCTCGACATCCTGGCCAAGACCGCCGTATCGCAGGCGCGCGCGGGCATGGACATCATCGCTCCCAGCGACATGATGGACGGCCGCGTGGCCGCCATCCGCAAGGGCCTGGACGACAACGGCTTCACCAACACTCCCATCCTTAGCTACGCGGCCAAATTCGCCAGCGGATTCTACGGTCCCTTCCGCGAGGCGGCCGATTCGGCGCCGCAGTTCGGCGACCGCCGCAGCTACCAGATGGATCCGGCCAATTTCCGCGAGGCACTGAAGGAAATTGAACTCGACCTGCAGGAAGGCGCGGACATGATCATGGTAAAGCCCGCGCTGCCCTACCTGGACGTGATCCGTGCTGCGTATGAGCGCTTCAACGTGCCGGTGGCGGCCTATCAGGTGTCGGGCGAGTACGCCATGATCGAAGCGGCCGCCCGCAATGGCTGGATTGACCGCGAGCGCGTCATGCTGGAATCGCTGACTTCCATTCAGCGCGCCGGCGCCGGCATTATCCTCACTTATTTCGCCAAGGACGTGGCCAAGGTGCTGGCGTAAAGCGGCGTTCAGCTGTCAGCCCTCAGCCGGCAGGGATCAGTTGGTCGCTTCGGCCTTGCTCTTGATCTTGTAGCGGGCCGCCGCCAGTTCCACGATCTCGCCGATCAACTGCGTGTAGGTGCGGCCGGATTTTCGCGCCGCCATGGCAAATTCCTGGGCGCTGGAGAGCCACGGATTCGGATTGGCCTCAATCACGTAGACCTCGCCCTTAGCGGAGAGCCGCATGTCGACCCTGCCATAGTCCCGCAGCTTGCAGGCACGATAGGCGTTGAGCGCGGTTTGGGTGAGCTTCTCGGTGGTTTCCTCGTTCAGGTCCTCGGCGGGCGCCGACTTGGTGAGCTTGTAGGCGTCGGTATCTTTTTCGAACTTCACGTTCTGGGTGGCGATGCGCGGCACGCCCTTGGGCAGCTTGGAGAGATCCAGTTCCACCAGCGGCAGGGCCTCGGCCCGCTCGTAGCTTCCGAGCACCGCGCCATAGATTTCGCGGCCCTCGATGTACTCCTCGATCATCGCCGGGCAATCGAATTCTTCCTGCACGTATTCGATGCGCTCCATCAGCTCTTTCACGCTGCCGACCAGCGCCCCTTCGTCGATTCCGATGGAGCCGTCTTCCCACAGCGGTTTCACGATCAGCGGGAAGGAGACGTCGTCGGCGTGTTCAGTGCGCCCTTTCCACGCGGTAGCGAAGTAGGGCGTGCGAATGCCGTGAAAAGTGAAAATCTTTTTCGCAATGGCCTTGTCCTGCGCCAGAAACATGCCATGCGGCCCCGAACCGGTGTAGGGAATCCCCAGCAGGTCGAGGTAGGCGGTCATGTTCATGTCCTTGGAATCATCGCCGGCGAAGGATTCCGTCAGATTGAAAATCAGGTCGGCGCCGCATTTGGACAGCGCCAGCAGCGATTGCGTTTTCCCGTCCACCACGTGGTAGAAGGGCTCGTGGCCGAGCTTCTCCAGCGCCTCGAAGATCTCTTCGCGATCGTGTTTCTCCTTGCGGCGCTGCTTGCGGTTCTTCTTGCGCTTCGACGGTTTCTCCGGCTCTGGCTCGGGCACGGGCTCTTCTTCCCAGATGTCGTAGAGCACCGCGATCTTCAAATTGGCTCCGCTCATTGAGCTCCCCCGCAATGCGGGGCTCCTTTTCTACGGCTGCGCGAACTTGCCGCGCGTCAGGTAATTCATGGCCAGGGCGGTCGCGTACACGGTTATGTCGGTGAGATGCTCGGCCTCGCGCGCCTGGTCTACGCGCAAACTCAATTGTTCCACCCGCGCCTGGATCGATTCCACCAATTTCTTGATGATCGGCCGCTGCACGCCCGACCAGTATGTCACTTTGTCGGTGAGCACTTTGCGATGTTCGCGAAGAAACTCGCCCGCGGCGCGCACGCCTTTGCGCTTGCGCTTGGACACGTTGAAGATGTCGATCAAATCTGAATCCAGCGCCAAGTCGGCAAAGGAGGTATCGTTGGCCAGCAGCCGCTCGTAGAAGCTGGCCACCGTGTCCCGCATCTCCGACACCGTGATGTCGGTGTCGCCGTGCGCCCGCAGCGGCGGCGTGTTCCCCACCGTGCGCGCGATGCGGTTCATGTAATTCAACTTCGCCATCGCCGGCCATCCGCGATAGCGCGTGCGCCAGCGCGAGCCCGGCGTCAGCCAAACGGCGAAGGTTTCGGCGAAGTCCTCATCGGGATGCTTCTGCGCGTACCACCCGGCCATGTGCCGCACGTAGCTGCGCGAAAACGGGACGGGGCGGTAATTGTCGCGATAAGCGCGCCGGAACGACCCGAACAGCTGGCGCCACTCCGGCGTCTTGTAGAGTTGGTAGGCGTAGTTGAAGGCGTGGCCCGCCTCGTGCCGCAGGTACATCATGATCTCGCGCGCGTCCTCGAGATCGTTCATCTCCCGTTCCAGCCGGGAGAGCTGCGGGTTGGCGAGGTAAAACGGAATGCCGACCACCGGCTCGCCCGAGGGACATCCCCATTCGTCGGTCAGGTAGCAGGGCGGGCGAAACTGCTTCAGCCCCTTGCGTTCGCACTCGCGATAAAGTTGCTGGACGAAGCGATCCAGCGGCGAGCCGTCCAGGCGCAGGCCGAGGTCGCAGATTGGCTTATTCAGGATTTCCTGTACGTCCGCCGGGGCTGTTTCAAACGCACGCACAAGTTTTTGCGCTAGCCGGCAACCAAATCGCCCGCCGCCATCGCAATTGCCTCCAGCAAGGCTCGTTCGCCGTGGCGCGAATCCAGGGCAATGTCCACCGCCGGATGCCGCCCACTAGCATGCAGGACGATGACCTGAGCTGCCGGGTTGCCTTTCTTGACCATGTAGGGCAGGTGATGGCGGTCGTCGCGCGTCAGCGTGTGGCCCAGGATGGCGATATCGAACCCGCCCGCTTCCACCGCCTTCTCCATCGCCGCTCGCCCTTCGATGCCAACCACCGCGTACCCTGCCTGGTTGAACAGCTTGCTCTGTGTGGACAAAACTTTCGCGTCGGCTTCGCAGTACAAAATCGCCGTCTTGCTCATACACGTCTCCGTGCCCACACAGAACCCTGGAGCAAGTGTAGCCACATTGCGCAGCGGATTGCAGATAACCGCGGGTCAGGTACTTACGATGTTGGTTCGGGCAGTGGCCGCGGCGCACTGCGCCCGCCCATTCGCGAATCGTTGGACCGTATCGTAGAATCGTTAGTTTGTAGCGCGCTGTGAATTCCTTTCTGTACGGAGCTCGACGTGGCAGACAAGATCTATGACCTGGCCATCATCGGCAGCGGTCCCGCGGGTTATACCGCGGCCATCCGTGCCGGGCAGTTTGGACTGAAAGCCGCCCTTATCGAGAAGGACAGGCAACTGGGCGGCACCTGCCTGCATGTGGGCTGCATCCCCACCAAGGCGCTGTTGTTCAATGCCGAGATCTGGGACCACCTGAAGGAGGCGCAGGAATTCGGCATCGAGGGCGTGGGCTCGGCCAAGCTGAACTGGGCCGCCATCCAGCAGCGCAAGAACAAGATCGTGACCAAGCACACCAAGGGCCTGGAATTCCTGATGCGCAAGAATAAGGTGGAGACCCTTTCCGGCTTCGGCCGCCTCACCGGCCCGGCGAAGAACGGCGTGCTGGAAGTGGAACTCGACGCCGGCGGCAGCGGCGGGCGCAGCCTCGTGAAGGCCAAAAATGTCCTGGTCGCCACCGGCTCCGGCGCGCGCATGCTTCCCGGTTTAGAGCCGGATGACCGCATCCTTTCCAACATTGAGGTCCTGAGCCTGGGCGAAATCCCGAAGTCGCTGGTCATTGTCGGCTCGGGCGCGGTCGGCGTGGAGTTTGCCTCCATCTACAACTCGTTCGGCGCCGACTGCACCATTATTGAAATGCTGCCCCGCATCGTGCCCCTGGAGGACGAGGAGATTTCCAAGGAACTCGACCGCTCCTTCCGCAAACGCAACATCAAGACCAACGTGAGCGCCTCGGTAAAGAAGGTGGAGAAGACCAAGCAAGGCGTCGCGGTGACCTTCGAGATGGGCGGGAAGCCGCAGACCCTGGAGGCCGAGAGAGTGCTGATTGCGGTCGGACGCAAACCACTGACCGACGGTATCGGCCTGGAGAAAACCAAGATCAAAGTGGAGCGCGGTTTTATTCACACCGACGGCTTCATGCAGACCGCCGAGCCGGGCATCTATGCTGCCGGCGACATCGTGGCCGGCATGCCGCAACTGGCGCACTCCGGGTTCATCGCCGCCAAGGTCGCGGTGGCGCACATCGCGCAGAAGAACGCCAAGGCCATTGATCGCAACCGCATTCCGGCATGCACCTACTGTCATCCCGAGATCGGCAGCGTCGGCATGACCGAGGCAGCCGCGAAACAGGCCGGCCGCGAGGTGAAGATCGGAAAATTCCCCTTCACCGCCAACTCGCGCGCCTCGATTGTCGGCGCGCACGAGGGGTTCGTCAAAGTGGTGTCGGATGCCAAGTATGGGGAAATCCTCGGCGTGCACATGATTGGGCCCTCGACCACGGAATTGATCGCCGAGGCAGTGGCCGCCATGGAACTGGAGGCCACGGTCGAAGACCTGATGTACACCATCCACGCGCATCCCACGCTATCGGAAGCCGTACTGGACGCCATGGAGAGCGTGGAAGGGCTGGCGATTAACTTCTGAACACGCGAGCAATGAAAGTTCGGGATATCATTAAGATGCTCGAGCAGGATGGGTGGCGTTTGGAGCGTACGCGCGGGAGTCATCGCCAATAACAAGCACGCGACCAAAGCTGCGGTGGTGACTGTGCCTGGAAAACCAGGCGATGAGCTTGCGCCAGGGCACACTCAACAGCATCCTCAAGCACGCGGGGTTGAAATGAAGAAATACTTGGTCGTGATCGAAAAAACCGGAACGGGATACTCCGCGTATTCGCCGGACCTGCCCGGTTGCATCTCCGCCGGGGCCTCGCGCGAAGAGATCGAGAAAAATATGGAGGAGGCCATCGAGTTCCATCTCGACGGCTTGCGGCAGAGCGGCTATCCCATCCCTGAACCGCAAAGTTACTCCCGATACGTGGAAGTTCCCGCTTAGAGTGGCTTCTTGATTATTTCTGTCGTTCAACTCGGCTCCGTGGATTACGCCACCGCGCTGCGCTTGCAGCAGCGGCTGGTCGAGTTGCGCAAGAACAACGAGATCGCCAACGTGCTGCTGTTGCTGGAGCACACGCCGGTCATCACCTTGGGGCGCAACGCGACGCGTAAGAACGTGCTCGCCTCCGATGAATTGCTGAAGCAGCGCGGCGTGGAACTGTTCGAGTGTGATCGCGGCGGCGACGTCACCTATCACGGGCCGGGACAACTGGTGGGCTACCCGATCTTCGACCTGCGCAGTTTTCTCGGTCCCGACGGGCAGAAGAAGACGCTGGGCGCGGTGAACTACGTTCGTCGCCTGGAAGAAGCGCTCATCCGCACCTGCGCCGATTACGGCATCGCGACCGAGCGCGTCGCCGGCATGACCGGCGTATGGACGCAACTGGCAGTGGAAGATGGAGCGCGCTCGCCCTCGAATGCGACAGACGTGGCACAGCCGCCCTCGGCTGTGCAGGAGCAAGCCAAAATCGCCGCCATTGGCGTGCACATCTCGCGCGGCGTCACCTCGCACGGCTTCGCGCTCAACGTGACCAACGCGCCGCTCGAATACTTCCAGCTGATTATTCCGTGCGGTATTGCGAGCAAGCCCGTGACCTCAGTCGAACAACAGCTGTGTGGCCCGGGTCTCCGACCCGGGGTGCACGGGTCGGAGACCCGTGCCACACCGTCCCTCGACGACGTAGCCCAGTCTGTGGCGCGCAACTTTGGGCGCGTGTTCAACTCCCAGATTGTCTGGGTGGAGTCGCTCGATGCCTTGCTCGGGCGCTCGGTCGGCGTCCCGGTGCGCGCCCCGGAAGAGCTGCGCAAGATCGCCGGCGAAGAAGACACCTTCTGGGCTTAGCTAGCCGTCGTCTGCAATAATGTCCGGTCGCCATGGCCAAGAAACCATCCGGCAAGTCCCGAAGTTCGAAGCGGCCGCCGAAGGACCGCGCGCCGGCCTCCGATCAGCGCTGTTACACCATTGCCGACTGGCGGCTGGAGAAGCCGGAATTCAAGATTGAGCAAGTGCGCGGGCCGGGGTCCCCAGGCGACGCCGCGCCGACTGGGGTGGAAGACGGAGACCAGGTCCGCTACGTCGTGCACGGCGATCTCGCGCGCGAGGCGCCGCCCATTCGGGAATCGAAATACCTTTCGCGCGAGCAGCACATCGAGATCTACCGCTGGATGCTGCTCAACCGCCGCATGGAAGCCGCGCTGGAGAACCTCTACAAGCAGGGCAAGGTGGTCGGCGGCGTCTACTTCGGGCTGGGGCAGGAGGCGTGCTCCTGCGCCTCGGCCTTCGCGCTGCAAAAAGACGAGTGGATGGGTCCGATGATCCGCAACCAGGGATCACTGCTGGTCCGGGGATTCTCCGCGCGAGACATCATGATGCAGTACATGGCCAAGGCCGGCTCGCCCACCTTCGGCAAGGACGCCAGCTCGCACTTCGGCGACATCCACGAGCGCAACGTGGTTTCTCCCATCTCGACTCTCGGTGACCTGATTCCGGTGCTCACCGGCGTGGCGCTGGGCGCGCGTCTGCAGGGGCGCAGCATCGCGGTGATGACCTACATCGGCGACGGCGGGCAGTCGACCGGAGTCACCTACGAGGGCCTGAACTTTGCCGCCGTGCAGAAGCTCGGGCTGGTGCTGTTCGTCGAAAATAATATCTGGGCCTACTCCACGCCGACCGACGAGCAGTTCCGCGTTGAGGACCTGGCCGAGCGCGCGATTGCCTACGGCATTCCGGGCGTGATCGTGGATGGCACCGATGCCTGCCAGGTGTACGACGCGGCGCATGAAGCCTGCGAGCGCGCCCGCCGCGGCGAGGGCCCGACGCTGATCGAGGCCAAAATGATGCGCATGAAAGGCCACGCCATCCACGACGCCGCGCAGTATGTGCCGCGTCCGCTGTTCGAATACTGGACGCGGCGCGACCCAATCGCGCGCTTCGAGAATTACCTGGTCAATGTCAAGAAGTGGCTCACGCGCGAGCAGAACGAAAAGCTGATTGCCGAGGTCGAGCGGCAGTTGGACGAAGACCGCGAGTTTGCGGTGAATTCACCCATGCCCGATCCGGCGACCACGCCGCTGAACGTGTGGTGCGAGGGCTGTCATGAGGTCAAGCTGAAGTACGATATCCCCAGCTACGCGAATGAGAACAAGAACCTAAGAGCGAAAAAGGTTGACGCAGTTGGCCACCTGAAGTGAGTGAAATGGCAATACCAAATTTTGAATCGCTCATGTTACCGATCCTGAAGATCGCGGGCGATGGTCAGGAACACCGAGTACGGGATGTGAGGGAACTCCTTGCCGATCAGTTCGGGCTTTCACCTGAGGAACGTGTGCAGCCCCTTCCGAGTGGCGCGACGATTGTTTAACAATCGTGTCGGCTGGGCTGTTTCGTTTATAAAGCATGCACGGCTCGTTGAAGCATCTCGACGCGGTTACTTCCGCATTACTGATCGCGGCAAACAACTACTGAACACAGGAGTGACGGAACTAACATCGAAGTACCTGATGCAGTTTCCGGAATTTGCCGCGTGGGACCGGCCCAACCGATGACAAAGGGAATGACAAAACACCTGGTCCGACCTGGTCGACAAAATTCCGATTACTCCGCAGGAACAGATAGAAAACGGTTACACGACGTTGCGACATGAGTTAGATGCAACAGTCGGTCGGCCCGACGTTCAAGGGTTCGTGGGCGCACTCGCCGGACTCAAGGCACATCGCGGCGTGATTATAGCCACCCTGCTTCGCGAGGTCTGCGCGGGATTATGCAGTATCGATTGAGCGAACGTACTTACCGAGCCCTCGCTTCACTTTCGCCCAGGGAAAGGGTTCCTTTTCCTTGCGTGCCTTCCGGGTGAGACGCACGTCAATGGTGTTTTCCTGCTCTTCGATGATTTTCTCGAGAAGATCGTATTCTTCGATCGGAATGAGAGCGGCAACGGGCTTTTTGCGGCGGTGCACCACAAACCGCTCACCCTTGTATGCGGCGCGGTTTATCAAATCCGCGAACTGCTGCCGAGCTTCACTGGTCGAGAGTCGTTTTACACTCATTTGTACAAATTGTACGTTTTGTACGCCTTGTACACAAGAAGAATAACCATGCCTGAAGTCACTTATCTCGAAGCGATTCGCCAGGGGATCTGGGAGGAGATGGAGCGCGATCCCAGTGTCTTCTGCCTGGGCGAGGACATCGGCATCTACGGCGGTGCGTTCAAGGTCACCGAAGGCTTTGTGGACCGCTTTGGGCCGGAGCGCATCATTGACACGCCGATTGCCGAGTCGGCCATCGTGGGCGCCGCTTTTGGCGCTGCGCTCACTGGCATGCGTCCGGTCGCCGAATTCCAGTTCATGGATTTCATCGGCTGCGCCTTCAACCAGATCGTCAACATGGTCGCCAAGGCGCACTTCCGCTGGGGCGCGCCGGCGCCGCTGGTATTGCGCGGGCCGAGTGGCGGCGGCGTGCACGGCGGACCGTTTCACTCGCAGAATCCCGAGGCTTGGTTCGTGCACGCGCCGGGGCTGAAGGTAGTCTGCCCGGCGACCGCGTACGATGCCAAAGGACTGATCAAGTCGGCGATCCGCGACAACAACCCGGTCATCTTTTTCGAACACAAATTCTTGTACCGCCGCATTAAAGAGGAGCTGCCGGAGGGCGACTACACCGTCCCGCTCGGCAAGGCCCGGGTGGCGCGCCAGGGCCGGCACGTTTCCGTGATCACCTACGCGGCCATGGTCCACACCGCGCTGGAGGCCGCGGAAACACTGGCGAAAGAAGGCATCGAGGTCGAAGTCGTGGACCTGCGTACGCTGCTGCCGCTGGACCGCGAGGCCATCGCGGCGACGGTGAAGAAAACCAATCGCGCCATCATTCTGCACGAAGATGTGCGCACCGGCGGCATCGCGGGCGAGGTGGCAGCCATCATTAATGAAGAGGCGTTCGACTGGCTGGACGCGCCCATTGTGCGCATCACCGCGAAAGACACCCCGGTGCCGTTCTCGCCGCCGCTGGAGGAGTGGTTCCTGCCCAGGGCGGAGGACGTGGTACGAGAAGCCCGGCGGCTGATGTCGTACTGAGCGCCGCGTCTTATAATGATTGGTTGCGGATGGGGTGTCCGCGCGCGCTGTCAGTGCGCCCCTTCAAAGCGAAAGGAACGACGATGCCGACTGACGTGATCATGCCCCAGATGGGGGAATCGATTTTTGAAGGCACCATCACCAAGTGGCTGAAGAAGCCCGGCGATAAGGTCAATCGCGACGAGCCGCTGTTTGAAATTTCCACCGACAAGGTGGACGCCGAGATTCCGTCGCCCACCGCCGGCGTCCTGAAAGAGATCAAGGTCCCCGAAGGCACCACGGTGCAGGTGAACACCGTGGTCGGTACCATCGCCGCCGAGGGCGAGGCTGCGGGAGCGCCCGCGCCACAAGCCGCTGCCCCGGCCGCCAAGAAACCCGAGGCTGCGCCCGCGCCGCCCGAACCTGCCAAGGCTGCGGCTAAGAAAACCGGCGCCGCCGTTTCCACCGAGGGGCCGTCGAAACAGGCGCCGGCTGCTCGCGACGGCGGAGATACGGTCACCGCCGGCGAGGAGCAGGAGGACGAACCGACGGTCCTGCAATTCCCGCAAGGACAGCAGGAAGGCGAACGAGTGCGGTCGTCGCCACTGGTGCGCCGCATCGCGCGCGAGAACAGCATCGACCTGAACCAGGTGAAGGGCACTGGTCTGGGCGGACGAATCACCAAAGAAGACATCAACCAGTTTGTCGAGCACCGGCCGGCGCAACGCCCGGCAGCGAGCACCGGGCCGCAGGTGGCGCAGCCGGCGGCGCAACGTCCGGCGTACCAGCCGGGTGCGGCGGCGCCCGCCATGCCGGCCCCATCCGCGCAGCCTATTGCCATCCCCGGTGAAGTGGTGCCGATGACGGCGATGCGCAAGAAAATCGCCGAGCGCATGGTGGAATCGAAGCGCACCAGCGCGCACGTGCACAGCGTGTTCCAGGTGGACCTGTCGCGCGTGATGGCCGTGCGCCAGCGCGAAAAAGCAAGCTTCGAACAACGAACCGGCACGCGGTTGACGATGATGCCATTCTTCTGCCGCGCCGCGATTGAAGCGATCCGCAACTGGCCGATCGTGAACGCGTCGGTGGAGGGCGACAACCTCCACTACCACCGCAACGTGAACCTCGGCATCGCGGTGGCGCTCGATTGGGGACTGATCGTGCCGGTGATCAAGCGCGCCGAGGAATTGAATTTTCTCGGCATCCAGCGCGCCATCCTCGACCTGGCGGAGCGGGCGCGCAACAAGAAGCTGCTGCCCGACGAGGTGGCCGGCGGCACCTTCACCATCACCAACCCGGGCCAGTACGGGCAGATGTTCGGGCTGCCGATCATCATGCAGCCGCAGGTGGCGATCCTGGGCGTGGGCGCGATCAAGAAGCAGCCGGTGGTGATCAGCGACGAGAATGGCGGCGATTCCATCGCCATACGATCCATTGGCCACATCATTCTCGGATACGACCACCGCGTGATCGACGGCGCGGTGGGCGACCAGTACCTGCGCGATGTGGCGAAATACCTGCAGAACTGGAACGAGCCGCTGGGATAGCGATTAGCAATTAGCGATTAGCAATCAGCCTCCGGAGACGGAGGCTGTTGCTTTGCTAACCGCTGACGGCTAACTGCCCGTCACTTGGCTTTCGCGGCCCAGACCGAGGCGTTCAGGCACTGCACGGTGCCGTCGATGATCTGGCCGAGGCCGCCGCGAAACTTGTCCACATCGACAATTTCCTTTTGCGAAACGGCCTCGGTAATAGCGAGCGCTGAGCTCACGAAGTTGAGCGCGGCATCTTTCTTATCGGTGCCGGCCTTATTGCCGAACAGGTTTTCGACGCCCTGGACGACCGAGGGGACGAAGGCGATACCACGGAGAAGGGTTGACAAAAAATTCATAGTTGCTCCTTGAATTGAAGAATCGATTTCAGAAACCGGACGGTCCGGCGTGCACGGGACCGGGTGAGCGGACATCCATCTCGTTCAGCCGGCTGTCGCGGTACACACCCAGCAGCTTTTCGACATAATGCGGATCGGTGGCCCAGTGACCGGCAAGGGCGCGCGCGAAGGCGGCCGGATCGGCGCGACAGGCGCGAGCTTCGGCGTAACACGGCGCGGTGGCGACCAGGCGGTCGCGGTCGGCGAAGCAGTCTTCCATGGAGAGGTAGCGCGCAAAGTCGGCGCTGATTCGGACGTCGTGCCCGTGGATGTGCTCGAAGGTGGGATACGAGACGCGGGCGTGGTGTCCGTGCGCCTTGATGCCGAAGTAGTTGTGCGCGTCGCGCGCCAGCTGCGACTGTCCCCAGTTGCTTTCCAGCGCGGCTTGCGCCACCGTGATGCCGGCCGGAAAACCGCTGTTGGCAGAGCTGGCGAGAGCGGCGCGCGAGGCGGCGGCGAGAAATTCCTGGCGCGTCATGTCAGCGGCCCCGGAAATAGGTGAGGCCAACGTGAAGCAGCGTGAGCAGGCCGGCCAGCAAGCCGCCAACTCCGGCGAAACGCTGGAAGACGCGTTCGTGGTGGTCCACACGGGCGGCAAGTTCCTGGAGATAGCCGGGCTTGCCGTTGCCCAGCAGCCACTTCATGTTGGTCTTGATTTCGGCGAGGTCTTCCAGCACCTGGCGCTCGAACTCGGTTACGTCACATCCATGCATAGAAAAAGTCCTGTGGTTCAGGCGTTGACTACAACGGGTAATCCACGTGCAGCAGCACGGAGTCGCGGGAATAGAGCGGCGGCGCCGATGCATCGTAGAGTCGAAGATAAAAATCCTGTGCCCGCGAAAGCCTCGCCAGGTAAGCGACGCGTCCGGTGTAGCGGCCGACGAGATTGCGGTCGTTGTCCGGTCCCCATCCGGCGTCGCTGCGCCGCACCTCGATGCCGCCGCCGGTGGGCGGGTCGCAGTGCGTGTCGAGTGTGACCGAGGTCGAAGTGACATCGGTCACCTCGGCCTCGGTCAGTGGCGGAAGCGGGGCGCCAAGGGCAGGGGCAGTTGCAGCTTGTTCGGGCACGGCGGTGGCGGGGGCGGTGCCCAACTCGAAGGCCAGGGGCGCGGCCGCGTCATTGGCAAACTGGATGAGGTAGCGCGCGTTGTCGCCGGCGAGGTCGGCGGCCTCGATCTGCACCTCGCGCACGATGGCGCGGAAATTCGCGGCGCGGGAAGGGGCGCTGACGGCGAGCGCGTCGCCGGGAAAAACATCGGCAGCGCCGCCCGGGAGGAAGCCGCTCCACGCGGCGTACTCGCCTGACCACGCGGGCTGGGTGCTGTCGTCGAGAAAGGCCAGCGCGGCCTGTTCGCAATCGTCGGTGGTACGCGCAACCGGTGCGGCCAACGAGACCACCTGGCCGCGAATGCCGTTGTCGCTTCCGGCGGCGTTGGTGGCGATGCTGGCGGGATCACAAACGCGGGCGACGGAGCGTCCCGAAGCGCGGTAGCTGACCACGATTTTCTCGTTCGCCGCCGGCACATAAGCCGGGAAAAAGGAGAGCTCCGGCGTGCTGTACACGCCACACTCGGCGCCCTCCGACATGGCGCCGGCCAGCCGCGTGCGGTAGCTGCCGGCCAGCTTGCAGCTGCGGACTTCGGCGTCGACGGCGCGCAGGAGGCGGGTGAAGGCGAACGAAGCATGCAGACCGGCGCCGATGCTGTTCAGCAGCGCGTAACTGCAGTAGTCCGGGGCAGCCGGCAGGTAGCCGTCGAAGAGCACGGTGGATGGCGCGACGATGCTGGGCGGATTGTTGGGGTCGATGTCGTGCACTTCCAGGACGACGCGCACGCCGGAGACATTCGCCGCGCCGCCGCGTCCGCTCGCCGCCGGGTAGAGCGAGGAATGAAACGTCTGGCCGCGCCGGTAAATTTCCGGGGCGGAGATGCGCGTGGTCAGCACGTAACGATGCCCACTGACCGTGGTCATGGTGACGCCGGCGGGCGAACCCGCAATGCATGCGCCGATCTGCGACTCCGCGCCCCCTGCCGAGATCTGGAACCCGGCGTAGCAGTTCGCGGGCGCGACCACGCCGGTGTAAAGGCCCCCGATCAGACCGTCGGACGCGGCGGTGAAGCTGATGTCGCCATGCTGCAACTGGAGTGCCCCGCCGAG
Source organism: Terriglobia bacterium (assembly GCA_963797035.1). Taxonomy (GTDB): domain Bacteria; phylum Acidobacteriota; class Terriglobia; order Terriglobales; family Acidobacteriaceae; genus JAIQGF01. The sequence continues at coordinate 132,173 of CAWCOC010000007.1, read as the reverse complement.
TTCGATCTGTTCCGCGAAGAGAATGGTGGCGGCGCCCTCGATGCGCAGCTTGCCACCGGCGATGGAGACGGCATGGGAGGGGTCGGTCACCGCCCAGCGCGTGGGGCGCAAAACCGGATCGGTGTACTCCTCGTCGAGCAACAGGGAGGTTCCGCGCCCGAACGGCACCTCCGAAAGATAGAAGCGGAGCGTGTAGCCGTCGCCGAGGAAGTAATCCTTGACGTAGGCGCGGGGCTCAACGTACCCCACCACGGTGACGTCGTTCACCAGCCGATGTGACGCGCTCAGCTTCAGCCCTTCGGGGCAAAACTGGGGCGCCGCTTCGTCAAGGGCGTACTCGGCGTCGCCGACGGGGCAGAACGACAACTGGGCGTCGTGGACCCGGTAGGCGGCGCGGCAGTAAACCGCCAGCGCGGCGGCATGCTGGGACCAGGGCTTCCGCGAATCCACCGCGTAGAACGGGACCGCCTCCAGGGTTTCGACTCCGGTGTAGTCGAATCCGCCGGGCAACAGGTCCTCGGCGAGTTGTTTCAAGGCGTCGCCCCCGGTGCGATTGGTAAACGGAGCGCGTTTCGGCAAGGTCTTCTGGTCAAGCAACGATTCGTCGCCGGTGGCGCAAAGCGCGTAGCGGTACACCGGGCCGCGCTCGCCCCAGCCGAGATACTCATAATCCGGGGCCGACGTGACATAGCCGGTGAAGATCTTTGCTCCGTCGTTGCGGGCCAGCAGGAGGCGCGCGCCGCGCGCCGGCACCACGAACTGCGCGTCGGAGGCAAGGAGCCAGGCGCGCAGCTCCGCCGGACGATTCAAGCGGCGAGACACGCGCGGCGGATGCTCGGCGTCGAGCGCGGCGCTGTAGTCGCGCGCGCCGAAGGAATCGAAATTATCAATCGTAAGTTTCATGGAATTGGTTCAGTACAAAGCTGCGCAGGACGCGGGGAAAAAGCTGCGATAGCAGAGCACTTGCTCGCCATCGTTGAGGTCGGTGTGCGGCAGCGCCAGGAACGACGCATGCAGCGACCAGCCGCCGAATGGCGCCGGAAGTTCGAAACTGCTCTCCTGCGCCGTTGCGGCCGGCTGCAAGCGGGGATAGTGGAAGCAGACGCGTGCCCCGCTTTCCAGTTCGAGCACGAACAGCCCCGACCATTCCTGGAAGAAGCTTCCGCCCTCGCGATCGACGAAGGCGACGACCTTCTGCGCGCTGGCGCCTGCCGGCGGTGCGCCGCCGATGAGCGGCTGCGCCAGGATGAGGCTGGTGGTGGTTTTTTCGGCAACGTGACCCACGTTGAAGGTGACGCGGCGCACGTAATGCCGGTCGCGCAGCACATCCATGGGATTTTTCACGAAAGCGCCGGCCACGCCCGCGCCGACGTAGCCCGTCTGCTGCTGGTAATCGAGGTCCACGGCGACGAGGTCACCGACGCTGAACGCCTCCACCGCGCCCAGACCGCAGATGATCTCCTGCGCGGTGGAACCGGGCAGCACGGCGACGGCCGATTGCGGGCTGCCGCCGGAGGGCATGGCGTCGGCATTCGGGTCGGCCGCCAGCACATTCATGTGTTGCGAGCCGCCGGCCAGCGCCATCTGCAGCTTGCCCCAATCGTGGAATTCGAATTCGACGCGCGCTTCCAGCGCGTGGCGGAACTGCGCCAGGGGCGCGCCTTTCGAGCCGGCGCGCAGGGGCTCGCACGGGGTGGCGGCGGCGCGCTTCAGGTTAGCGATCCAGCCGGCGTCAATCCACGGCGCCGGCGGCGCCTTGAGCGCGAAGGCGCCCTGCTTCGACGGATCGTAGATGGCGGGCGCGCCGCTTTCGCGATTCACGGGAGCGAAGTAACCGCGCGCGCGGCGGGCAATCGCGACCATGGGGCCGCGCAAAGGATTGGTGCTCATGCCAGGTCCACCTCGGGGAAGAAGAAAACGGAGAGCCGCGCGCTGCGGCGCAGCTCGTCCTGCAAGCTCTCCACCACGCCGAACTCGGGCAGCCCCCAGAAGACGGCGCTGCCCAGCTCGACCGGCGGGACGTGACTGTAATCACACTTGTTTGTGCGGGGCGGGACGGTGAGCTGCAGCAGCTCGAAATCGAGCGCGGCCAAGGCGCGGCCGCGGTCCACGCCGCCGGATTGCGCGCCCGCGACGCGGTAGCCGATGGTGCAGTCCATCTTCATCAGCGGACGCCGCGCCGCTTCGGCGCCTTTCGCGATTTCCGGCGCGCCCCAGGCGAGGTGAAAGGCGTTGGGCAGCGGCGGCGTGGAGGTGGCGGGCTCGTTTTCATCGACCAGCACGGCCGGACGCATGCGGCCCGCGACCACCACGGTGCGCCCCGGATCCAGGTTGGCGAGCCGGTCGCGCAGGGCAAGATAGAAGCTGTCTTTGGCAGATTGCATGAGTAGTCTCCGTGGTCCCGCCCGGCTATTCGGAGGCGATGACGCGATACAGGTAGGGCGTGCCCGCGTACGATTCCACGATCATCATTTCCATGTGCAGGAGTTTTTGCTCGTGCACGAACCCGAGCGCGCCGGTGAAAAAGCCTTCCGCGGATTCGCCGCGATCGGCCAGGTAAGGAGCGAGCGTGGCGGCGGCGAAAAGGAATTCGAGGCGCACACCCGGGGTGGAACTTGCGGAGAGGGCGGGGCGCGCGACTACCGAGGGAATGCTCAGGTCTTGAGTGACCGGGCCCGCAATCCCCAGTTCGGTGCTCTCCGCATCGGCGGCGGGCGCGACGGGACAGCGAATCACAACGTCGTTGCCGCCGAGCGCGCGCAGCATGGCTTGGGCCGCGCGGTTGAGGGTGGCAATGCGGCTACTTGCAATCGTTTCCATCATGGTGGTTTCCATGGCAAGCGCCGGTCCGAGGGTGCGCCAGGGCAATGGCAAACTGGCGCATGCCAGACCGGCTGCGGCTAAAGTTTTTGTGCTACGTAGGGCGCCAGCAAGGTGCGCACCGTGGGGTCCAGCAGCGTGTCGGAGAAATATTCCAGGTGCAGGTCGCGCAGCGAACCGGCGCGGACGTTGAGCGCGGGCGTGGCCTGGGCGTTGCGCACGATCTGCGCGCAGGCCACCTTCACCGGGCCGGGCACGTCACTGAAGCCTGCGGTATAGGTCACATCGAGCTCGTTAAAGGAAAGCCCGAGGGCGTTGTTGGGCAGGGTGATCTCGCCGGTTTCAGCGACGAACTCGATGCTCGCCGGATCCAGCGTGGTCCACGATCCCGGCAGCGAGAAGGCTTGCGCGATCTGCTGGGCCGCCTCGGCCTGTTCTTCGCCGCGCCGCGGCACGCCGTAGCGCGCGCGCACCGCGACGAACGGCGTGGATGCGGGCGCAACCACGGCCAGCGGGAGATAGGAAAGGAAGACCGCGTTGTGGCCGCACTCGAGGCGCGCGTGCTCGCGATATTGCGACACGTCGAGCGTGGAGCGCCGGCAGTGAGCGTCGATCAGCGCCGAGGCGGCGACGATCCACGCCAGCGGCGTGGTCGCCTCCAGCCCGTGCGCCTCGTATTCGGAGGGGTCGAGATAGTTCATGAAAGAAGGCTCCAGGCTTCAGGCTGCAGGCTTCAGGAAAACCGGCTGGAGCCGGAAGCCTGAAGCCTTGAGCCTGGTTGCTATCGTTCGACGTTGACCTTGTAATGCGCGTAGCCGGCGCCCTTCACGACGATGGCGCCGAACTTCACCACCACCATCTGCTGGGCGAGCGAGCCGCTGAGGCCCAACTGGAAGACGCGCGGGTTGGGATCGGTGAGCCAGTGGTACTCGATCATGTCCTCGCTCACGATGTAGCAGGGGAACACGGCGTCCGTGCCGGGCGTGCCGGTGTAGCTGAGCGACCACTCGGGAATGAGCGGCAGCTCGCCCGCCTGGGTGGAGAGCGTCTTCACGCGCAGGCCGCCGGCGATCTCCGCGGTGGAGAGCACCACGTTGAACTGCGCCTTCATCTCGCGGTCGATCAGATCGAGCAGCACCGGGTTGGCGTAGATGGCACTGGGGCGAACTTCGTAGGAGGAGTTCGCGACCATGCCGGCGATGACGGCTTTCAGTCCATCGACAATGCTCGGATCGGCGCGATGCACCAGCCCGACGTTGCCGCCGGTGGTGATCTGCCCCGCGGCGCCGTAGTACTGCAGCGTGGTGGGCGCCGACAGGGAAGTGTCGTTGCCGTTCCACAGCGCCACGTCGTGGGTGCGCATCAGGCCGTCCACCGAGTCGGCCAGGTCCTTAGCCTGGAGGAAAGCAAACTGCGACTGCTGCTGTCCGACTTCCAAGTCGAACAGGTTGTAGTTGATCTGCGAGACCAGCGCCTTCAACGGCACGCTGCGCTCCACGCGCGTGGGCGAGCCGACGGTGGCGACGATGTTGCGCGGATCGACGAAGGCGTTGCTCGCGCTGGGCGCGTTGATTGCCGTCTGCTCGAAGAAGCGCGAGGGATGCCCGGTGGCGGGCACCTGCTTGACGCGCTGCCCGAAGACGCCGCGCCGGCGCACGATGTCGGTGATCTCGGATTGGTAGCGGTTGACTTCCACCGCGCCCGGCCCCAGGAAATCGGCCGCCGCGTGCAAGTCGAGGAATTGTGCGTTCATGTTTTCTCCGTTTCTGCGAAATGTTCACCACGGAGGCACCGAGACACGGAGGAAACAAATCCAAACCATTGCTGTTTGTCGATTGACGATTGTCGATTGGGCAGCACGCCCATCAATCGGCAATCGGCAATCGACAATCGGCAATGCGGTTGTTCCTCTCCGTGCCCCTGTGTCTCCGTGGTGAATTGAAGTTTGGGAACTACTCCAGCAGTCCGGCGCGGGCCATCTCCGCCTTGACGGCGATGCGCTCCTCGAGCGAGAGGGAATTCAGTGCCTTGTCGAGCGCCGCGGCATCGGGCGCATCGCCGGTGTTTTCTTTCGACAACAGCAGCGAGACCAGCGGCGGCAGCGTCTTGCGCGCGGCCCGCGCCGCCTGCGCTTTCAGCTCCTGGTTGGCGCGCTCCAGTTCGGCGACGCGCGATTGCAGTTCGCCGGCTTCGGCGGCGGGCGCTCCCGAAGCATCCTCAATGTGGACGGCGATGCTGTCGTCGATGGCGGCGACAATGCGGTCCACCTTGGCGGAGATCTCCTGGTGCTGCGCGTCGAAGCGCGTGATGGCAGCTTCCAGCGCTTCGGCGGCCGCGGCAAGCCGTAGGGCGGCAGTGGTGAGTGGTTCGTTCATTTCATCCATAAGACTCCTTGTGAAATCGGGTGATCGGGTGATCGGGCGATCCAGCGGGCGGTGGCCAAGAGATGTTTTCGGATCACCCGATCATCGGATCTCCCGATCACCCGATCAGTTCGATCCAGGTATTGCGGTACGCCGCTTTGTCGCGGCGAAGCATGGCGGCGCCGGTGAAGATGCATCGGCTGACAGTCCACACGGCGGCGCTGAGATCGTCGATGCTGGCGTCGGTGATCTCGTAGGACATGCCGAGCAGGTGCGTTGTAGCCGGGTCGCATGTAGCCGGGCCGCCCTCGGCCGGGAATTGTCGACGCAGGTCGCGCATGACCTCTGGAAAGTCGCGCGCGTAGAGAAAGCCGGCAACCTCCAGGCGGGCGTGGTCGGTGCTCGGCCGGTCACCGGCGATGGCGTCCAGCGAGCGGCTCGCGGTTGTGGCGGACAGTTTCTTTAAGGTCACCGATGCAGCGCTTGCGGCGCACAGCTTGCGAAGTCCCTCCGCAGCCAGGCGGAGAGGACCGCGAACCGCACAGCGCGTGCCCGGCGCCGCATCTTGGGTGGAGCACGCCTTCAGGCCTGCTGTCCTGCCCGCCTCTGACCGGCTGCCACTCGCAGGGCTGAAGTCCTGCAACCGCGAGTCCACGACATTCGCTTCGGTGATGATGCCGACCTTGCGCCGGCTGTCGTGGCGATCGAGCGCAGGCGAGTAGTCCAACGCCATGCCAAGCAGCGAGGGCAGCGCCTGCTCGGCGGCGGCGCGGGTGAGCAGGACGCGATGTCCGCGCGCGCCCGCGGGCGCGGCGTCCGAAGGCGTGTCCACCAGGGTGAGCACGCCATGGAACGGCGCGCGGTTAGGGTGCGCCCCGGCCAGCCGGGGCAGGTCAATAGCCATGCTTTGCAATTCAATGTTCATAAGTGAGCACCAACCACGAAGGTCACAAACAAACACGAAGGTCTTGGTGGAACTTCGTGTTTTTTGTGGTTACTGGTTCACAGCGGCGGCAGGCCGCGCATCCTTCTTACCTCGTTCACCGTGAGCACGCCGGAGCGCAGCAGGATTTCCTGGATCTGCGCCTCTTCCATCTCGTTCTTAGAGTCCACATCGGTGAAGACGAATTCCAAATCGCCCCAGCCGAGCTTCTTGCCGATGGCGTCGCGCGTCAGGTGCTCGGCCAACAGGCGCGCCGTGGGCACGATCGCCTGGCGGAAGGCGACGTCGTTCAGTTCGGCGGCGGTGGAGCGGTTCACGTCGTGCTCCACGCCGAGGAAAAACGGCGGCAGGTCGAAGGCGTCGGCGATCACCCGCAGCAGGAACTCCTGCCAGGCGATGCGCAGGTCGCTGTCGGTGCCCTGGCCAAAGCGCAGCACCTCGGGCTTCGACTCCACGGAAAGTATCGGGACACGACCTGTTCCCTCGATTTCGTCCTGCCACCAGCGGATCAGGCGCTCGTGCTGCGCCGGCGCCATGTCCTGCAGCCACAGCGCGTACTGCACCACGGTGTTGGAGGCCAGGCGGGCGGCGTAGCGGTGCGCGCCCAGGAACTCGTTGATGGTCTCGAACGCCACTTCCAGCCGCCCCAGCCCGAAGGGCGTATGGGTGCGCGGGTTCAGCCGGATGTAGCAGAGCTCGTCGTCTGCGAGCACGATCTGCCCCTGCGGGCCGTAGCGTCCGGTCGCCTGCACGTAGCGCGGCGAGCCGGGCTGGCCATCCCAGTCGGCTTTCATGCGGATGGTCGAGCCGTCCACCGGCCACATCGCCAGCGGATGCGACGCGTCGCCGGTGGCCTGCAACTCGATGGCGCCGAAGCCGCCCACGATCACGTCCTCCAGCACCTGCTCGGTGAAGGAGCGAAAGCTGTCGTCGGAGTTGGGCGCCTCGAAGTTGTCGCTGAGGGCGGCGATGCGCTCGGCGCCGAGCGCCAGTTCCTCGACGGCGCGGCCCTTGCGCGGCTGAATGCGCCACCTCATGCCGGCGATGCGGTCCTTGATGGTGTTGATCGCCTTGCGCGCGATCGGCGTCTCGGCGAAGCGGCGCAGGTTCATGGGCGTCGGCTTCGGCAAAGCATCGGTGCGCGGCGAATAGGTGGAGAGAATGGACGGCAGCGGTTGCGTGCGCCGCGGTTTCGGGTTTTGGCTTGCGGACACCAGTCCGCCCATGCGGCCCATGAGGCCGCGAAGCGATTCTCGTATGTTCATGATTTTTTCTTTGCCGCTGATTAACGCGGATGAACTAGGTTCTGAGCGACATTTCTTTCGCCCCTTTCGGGGCTGGGTCATTCCTCACAGGCTACCCAGGGCTCACGCCCTGGGCTGCACATTCTGTGCCGCCTGCGGCGGCCGGCTTCGGGATCAATCCAACGCAAATGGGAAGATCCACAGCATGCAGCTAAGGCATAGACGCCAGCGCGAGCGCGATGCGAGACCACCCGCGAGCGAACAGGAGTAATGCGGCGAATGAGATTCCATAAAGAGCTAGCATGCTGAAAAGTAAGTACCGGGGGCCGATGCCTGCGTATCTCATGAGCCAGCTGGCGATGACAGAGAGGTGCAGAATCGAAACACAACCAAGCGCCGATTGGTATGTTCGTCTGCGCCAGCGTGAGAAACCAGCAACGTCTCTGCTCAATGACAGCCAACTGCCAAATACCACCATTGGTATTCCAACTAAGAACAATCCACCAAAGCCAATTTCGAATAAGAAATCGCGCTGAGGAACAAACGCCAGCCCATAAAACGCAATGCAGACAGCCACGCCCGCCCAGCGCACCGCAGTCCCTTTCATACTTTCAATTCCAACCGCGCGGTTTCGGCCAGGCGCGGCAATTCGCTCGTGGTCGCCACTGCGATCGTGCTGCGCTCCAGCGTGGCCAGGGCGAACAGGATGGCCTCATCCGAGCGGTCGAGGTCGGGTTCGACGATGGCCGTCAGCTCCGACTTCGTTTGTTCCACCCGCGTGATGCCGTCGCGGATGTCAGGCCAGGTGAAGGCCAGCACCTTGGCCGCGTCCAGGTCGGAATCGAGCGAGACGGCGTGGAACATCTTGATCACGCCGTTGGGACGATAGCCGCAGTCGATTTTCAGCGGGTCGCCCTTGTGCGTGTACTGCGCGGCCGCGATATCTTTCTTCATTAGCCGCGATTGCCACACGCCGGCTTGCTCAAACGCCTGCTTCATATTGTTGTAGATCGCGCGCCGCGCCGAAACGCGGGTCGGAGACCCGCGCCACACACGCTGTTCCAGGTACATCTGCGCCAGCGACTGCAACTCCTGCGCCGGATCTTCCGCCAGGCAGCCTTTTGCCGGCGTCAGTTGCAGGCCGTTGGAGAGGTAGTCCTGCAACTTCTTCAGCAGCGTCGGGCGGTCCAGCACGCCGGCGGTGAGCTGTTGGCGAAGATCAGCTTCCAGCGCTTCCAGCATCTCGATGTCGGCCGCGGGATCGAGGCAGCGCACCCGCCGCCAGTCGCGGGTGAAGCGCAAATCGGCGGAATCGCCGTTCAGCATCAGTACGCCGATGTTGACGAACTCATCCTTCACCGCGTCCGGTACATAGCGGATGAGCATGAACTCGAGTTGTTTCAAATCGGCCATTAGCTTTTAGCTGTTAGCTCTTAGCCACACCAGCCCGGCTAAGAGCTAAGAGCTAATGGCTAAAAGCTTCTTCATGCATGTCCTACCACTATCCCCGCCGTCCAAATAGGAAACGGCCGGCGCGAACAGTTGCGAAATTCGGTGATCAGCGGGCGCACCCGCGCGCGCCGTTTCACCAGCATCTCCACCAGGCGCTCCAGCGCGTCGAAGTCGCTGCCGTACCACTCCGGCGGCACGCCCTCGGCGCACTGCCAGACCTGCTGCCCGTCGAGTTGTTCCAGGCGCGAGAGCCAGGGTTCAAACGACTCCCAGCCGCGCACCCACTGGTAAACCTCGTTGCGCAGGTACACGCCGCGCAAGGGCGCGTCGGGAAACGTCCACTCGCCGGCATTGAAGCAGTAGCCCTGGTCGATGAACGCCGCGGTGTACTTGCGCTCCCGCCCGCGCCGGTAGAATGCCGCCTGGCGGCCGTTGGCGTTGCACGTCCACTTGTCGAGCGCAAGCACGCCGGCGAAGGCCTGCAAGTTTTTGACGGTGGCGAGCGACGCTTCCGGCAAATAGTCGAACACCTGTCCCGCCGCCGGATCGACCACGAAGCGCGAGCCGAACTGCAGGCCCGGCTGGCAGGGCAAGGTTTGTCGCGCCAACTGGATGGTCAGCTCCGGCGTGTGCTGCACCAGCCACTGTTCGACTTCAATGACCTCGGTGGGCGGCACCGGCAGGCCAACTCGCTCGGCCAGGCGGCTGGCAATGAAATCGTTGGCCAGCACGCGCGGGTGCTGCGGGTTGTTCTGGAACTTCACCACGTAGAAATTCCCGTCGCTGGCGCGCATCAGGTGCGCCTGCGCGCCCCCGCGCATCCTCCGCACGTGTTGTACCGCGAAAACCGGCATGGCGAACCGCGAAGTTTACACCGGATCGCCAACGAATTCCGCGATGGGAACCCAAACCATTTCCGACAGCCGCCGCCCCGCCCACCCAGTACCGGGCGCCAGCGGGGAGGTTGCAGGGGAACCGGCGCCCGGTACTGGGACGACAAATCATCTCGCGAGGCTGGCGAATTCCATCTCCCCGCTGTGCCGCGGGCGTCCAGCCTGCTCGAGGCGGACGGCCTGGGCGATCGACATGGCCATGACGCAATCATCGTGCGCGCCATTGGCCGCGGCGGCGGCGCCATCTTCGTGGCGCACAAAGGTCCGGCACTCGGTCAGCAGCCGCGCGCTGCTGAACAGCTCCGGATGACGCGAGAGCAAGGCCGCGAATTGTTCGATCATGCGCGGGCGGCTGACGGCGGAGGTTAGCCAGCCCAGCGCGCGGTGTTGTTCGTAAATCGCGGCGGCGTCGTAATGCTCGCTGGCATCGAGATGGGCGAGCACGGCATGGCCGTGATTGTTGCGCTCCACCGCCAGCAGCGCGTGATTGTACTCGCGGCCGAGGGCGGCCACGCGGGCCGCCATTTCGCGCGGCGGCAGGTGCCCATGCAGCTCCGCGCATTGCAGGCCGGTCACACGGTCCACCACCTGGGCGCAGGCGTAGTCGCCGTCGCAGCCGCCACCCGCCGGATCCACACCGATGATGTACGAGGCCCCGGGACGCGGCGGCCAGAAAATGAGCACTCGCCCGCCGTCGCGGGTTTCAATGGCGGTTGCGCCCGAGGGCGAGCGCGCTCCAACCTCGGCGAGCCGGCGCTGCACGATCTCGATATCGAAGACGCACTCGCCGGAGGCGATGAAGCAGGAAACCGGGTCTTCGGCGAACTCCTGGCGAGCCAGGCCGCGATAGCTGGCGCGCACCTCGCGGCGATAGGCGATCTGTTCCAGCGACAGGTGATGGCGGGCGATCAGGTCCGCCTCCTCGAGGCTCAGGGTGTCGGCAATCATCGACGGGTCGACCAGCGCAATGGCGTACGCTTTTTCATGCCACCAGGGGAAAAAGTGGCGCTTATAGCCGGTCTGCTCGGCGCGCTGCCATTCGTCGTAAAAGCAGCCGCCGGCCCCGTTGGGCGTGGACTCGAGCACGATGTGGCCTCCGGGCGGGACCGAGGCGCGCAGCGAGGCGAGCGTGGCGGCAGCATCGCGCGGCCAGCGGGCCACCTCCGAACAATGCAGGTTGTGGATGGTGAGCCCGCGGCCGGCGTTCGGGTCAGCGGCGGTTTCTACGCGGTATTCGCTGTCGAGCTTGGAAAAAATGATCTGCCCGACATTGTCGCGCGAGGTGACCAGCGCTCCCTGGCGCAACCGGTCGGGCAGGTACTCCACGAACCGGTGCACAATGCGAAAAATTTCTTCGGCGGCGTGCTTGTCCTGGGCCACCAATACCGTCATGGTCCCGGGATGGGTGGCAGTGCGAACAAAAAAGCGAGCCGCGATCCAGGTGGTCATGCCGAGCTGGCGCGCTTTGAGCACGATGTCGCGCCGAGTGGCTTTCAACCCAAATTTAGCTTGGACGCTGTTGGCCCGAAGCCGCACCAGTTCGCCATGCTTATCGCGGATCTTCAGCAGGTCGATGGCGCGGTTGTAAATCGTCGACTGCAACCGAGGCCCGCCCGAATCCAATACGCGGCCATAGATCTTCAGTAAATGCAGGTCAGTAAAATTCCAAATGGGGTGCATGATGTCTTGCCGAATTCCCAACGACAACGAGTACTACTGGAAAATGATGGTGATGGTTGCGGGCGGCTGGGTGGAGATGGCCGGGACTACGCCGCTGCCTTCCACGCAGGCGCTCTCGCCGGTTGGTCCCACGGCGCTGATCGCATAGAACACAGTGCCGCTCGGAGGAGCGGAATCGGTAAACGAGGTAGGGGAGATGTTGCTCGCGTACGGGGTCGGCGTCCCGGAACACACGCCGGCCGCCGTGCCGCGGTAAACGTTGTACGTGACACCGCTGGTGTTGGACGCAATCCACGTAATCTTGACGGTGTGCGTTCCCGGGGTGTTGGCGCAGGCGCGCGGGACTGCCAACGTGATCGCGGCAAAGAGCGTGAAACAGGTCAACAAGCGGGTTAGTGAATTAGTCATAGTTGTTCCTTGTCGCGAACCAGTGGCTTGAACGTCGCATCGCAGCAGATAACTAAACATTGTTGCCGGAGTTGCGGCTTCAGTGCACGTACAACAAATGCGGCCCGGTAGCCGGTGCGGTATAGTTTTGCGCTCCCGTGCCCGGAAACGTGCAAGCCGCCGTCGCTCCGGTCGTGAGGTTCACCCAGACACAGACGGTGGTTCCCGCCGCCGTGGTCAGGTTCTTCGCGCCCAGGGTTGAGCCGGTGGAATAGAAGCTCAGGTACTGATGGTCGGTATCGTTTCCCAGGCAGTACGTGGTGCCGCACTTGCCAATTCCGGTGGTGGTATTGTCCCACGGCACCGCGTTCGCCAGATTCAACAGGTTGAGATAGCCCCGTGCATCTCCGGCAGCGTAGCGCGTGGCCTCATCCGGGCCGCCCGTGTCGCAGAGGTCCGGGGCGCAGTCCATGATCGCCAGGTTGTAGCCGCGCATCGCCTGCCGAAACATGATGGCCGGAGAAACATCGTCCATGCCATAGTGGTCGCTGTCGCTGATCACTACGCGAGTGGCGAACAGGGGCGGATCGGTACTGTAGATGTTGCTTAGGGAATCATCGTTTACGGTTGAAATCGCGTCCGCATTCGAGGCGGTCAGGTCCGCAATGTCGCCCGGCGCGTACACCTGGGTCATCCACACCGGATGGCGCATGTAGCCGTGCGTGCGCTCGTAATCCTTGATCCACTGAATCCAGTAATACTGCCAGGTCACCGCCTGGGCGTGCGCCGCCCCGTCGTTGGTCTCGTTGCCAATTTCCCAGATGACGTTTGGATACGCTGCCAGCGTGTCGAGGAAGTGACCGACCAGAGCTTGCTGACGCGCCAGCACCGGGTCGCTGGAGCACGTCGCGTCAGTGCAGTTCTGGATGCGAAATCCGTTGCCGTTCGCGTCTGGGTCGCCGTTGACGGAGTTGATGTTATTGCCAGAGTTGAACGGGTGGCCCTTCCAGCAGTAATCGGGCGATCCGTCTCCCAGCCCATTCCACGCGCCGACACTCAGGCCGTTCCCGAGTACCATCACGCTGATGTAGACGTTTTTCGCGTATGCCTTCCCTACCCGGTCGGCCAGCTCGTTGAAGTAGGCCGAATTGAACTGGTCGAGGTCGAACTTGTTTCTCCCGGCATCAGCTCCAGTGGTTGCCGAGCGGACATAGGCTTCTGGGGTGATGGCCACGTCATTGTTGAACCAGTCCCAGCGGACGTTCTCCCAGTTCCACAGCCGGGTGAAGTTGTGGCCACGCGCGATCAGCCAGTCCAGATGCGCGTCGAAGTCGGTGATGTTGGGAGCGGAGCGCAGCCGGTTGGCGTCTTGATTTTGGAAGTTGTACCACTGGTGCGATCCGACCAGCGGAATCAGGTTGCCGTAGAAATCCTGAAAGTAACGGGGATTGCTGGCTCCGGTGCGCAGCAGCTTTTGCTCCGCCACCCGCACCTTGAACGAGCCCGACACGCTGCCCTTGAGCGCCTGGCCCCAGACCGGAAGAGCCAGCAGCAGGATGAGTAGCAGCCTCATCGGTTGCCTCCGTGGAAGTTGTCAGCGCGGATGCTGGTGCTGGCTTGTACGCTGAAGCCGACATAGCCGGTGCCGCTAACGCTGCTGTCGGTCACGGAGAGGATGTCACTCCACGTCCCGCTGACGCGCTTCTTGAACTTGATCGCCGTCCCAATGCACTCGATGCCCATACCGTCGCCGCTCGCCGCCGTGTAGGCGGTGGTCGTCGCCAGTTGGGCAAAGCTGTTGCTGCCGGTGATTTTGAAGATGTAGGAGTTATGCCCGCTGGTGTCGTACTCCACCCAATAGCCGTTGCGCGAAGTCGTTCCTGGATTGGTGGCGCGACAGATAAACGCCAGATTCCCCGCCGCCGTCGCATAATCCATCCACGCTTCCTGATCGGCGCCGAAGGTGGTCACGTTGTAGGTGACGCCGTGGCCGCTGGTGTCAGGAGACGCCACCTGGTTGCTGCTCACGGTGGGCGTAGTGTCGCCCACCATCACCGTGAAATCGCTGGCGACGGTGGTCAAGTTGCCATTGCTATAAGTGAAAGCGTCGAGCAGCGCCGAGCAGCCAAAGCCGGAACAGCCCGCTGCGGAAGGCATCCCCGGTCCCGGCATCATGCCGCCTTGCGCGAAGGCGCAATCCGCTTAAGAGCAACGCAACGATCACAGCATCAGCCTCATCGCCGCACCGCCCAATTCATCGTGATTGCTCCCGGCGTGATGGATGCCGAGGTGTTATTGCAGACTTTGAAATTCACGTTGTTCGCCGAGGGATACGCGATGATGGTCAGCATTCCAGTGGTCAGCGGCACATAGCCAGTCACGCCCGTGGGGTCGCCGTTGAAGCCCCACGAAATTACGTCGGTCGTTGCCGTGCCGGTCGCCGTCGTAGTGACTGCGGTCGCGCACGCCGCCGATGCGATCGCACCGGTGCCGAGAGCCGAAGTACCCGATGCAACGGTGTAGGTCACCGTTCCGCCCGCACCGAAGGCCACGGTTGAGCCATCAGTTGCGGTCTGGGTCATGGTGTTTGAGAGGGTGACGGTTTTGCCGGAGGCGATGTCGAGCGTTCCGCCCGAGGTTCCACCCAGTTCAAGCACATCGCTGGAGTTGATCTTGGCGATGCAGATGTCCGCTCCGTTAGCCGCGTTACGAGACGCTACCGCGCACTCGTTGTTGGCAACTCGCACCACGCCGGAAGCAGCGGGGTTGGCGGTTGCGCTCTTGAACAGAGGCGATTTGATTCCTCCCGTAGCAGTCGTCACTACGCTGGTTCCATCATCGGAAATGGTTGAGGCGACTGCGTTGGTGCCGTCTGACTTCATCACCGCATTCGCGCCCGCCGAGTTGGTGATCCCGCCGCCGCCAGCGCCGCACGCGGCAGACGCGGCTTCGAGGGCAGTTCCACCCGCATTGACTTGTACGCATCTAGAGGCCGTCCAGGAAGTTTGGTTAGTTCCACCCTGAGCAAGGGTTACCGCTGCATTGCTTGTCAGGACGGTCGCAGACGCGTCGGGTAGGGTAAACGTCCTTTCGGTGGTAGTTGGGCCGCTGAACTTGGTAAACCCGTTTCCCGTTCCCCCGTAGGTGGAGGCGATGATCTGCGTCAGCGCCGCCGAGCCATTGAAGTTGTTGCCGTAGATAGCACGGGCTGTCGTCAGCGTCGCGGCGCTGCCGGTTGTGTTCTGATTCAGGGTCGGGACATCGGCCGCCTGAATTGTGCTGTCCACATAATTGGCGCCGTCGCCCCGTAGATAATGGCCGGTAGCTGCCGCGCTGCCGATTCGATAGCCGGTGGAGACATCGAAGGTTGCCGCCCCGCTCACCGCTCCGGATGAATCGGTCATTGAAGAGGCC
The DNA here is from genome assembly GCA_963797035.1 of Terriglobia bacterium. Lineage (GTDB taxonomy): Bacteria > Acidobacteriota > Terriglobia > Terriglobales > Acidobacteriaceae > JAIQGF01. The sequence goes on along the minus strand of CAWCOC010000007.1, from coordinate 116,977 downwards.
ACTGCGTTAGTTCCATCCGACTTCATCACCACGTTACTGCCGGCCGAGTTGGTGATGCCGCCGCCCGTGCCTCCGGTCTGGTCGGTGGTGCAGGTGAATAGCCCGGTGGAAGCGTCGTAGGCGCTCACCTTGTCGGTGCCGCTGCAGGATTTGGAACCGGCCAGCGCGGGCTTGTTGGCGATGGAGGCGCCGCCCGTGCTCGCGTTCCAATCCACATATTGCGCCGCCAGCGCAGTGGCCGTCGCCGAGCGCAGGTTGGCGACCTCGGTGGTCGACGCCACGATCAACGGCGCCGTGCCGGTAGTGACCGTCGATTGCACTTGGCGCTGCGCCACGATTTTTCCACCCGACGGGTTCAGGTAAATGCTGCCCGTGCCGCCGTTCTGGAGGGTGATGTTACCCGAGTTAGAGTTGACGAGGACGCTTCCCCCAGCGTTGAGGCTCGTGCCGCCCGAGCCGGAGTTCAGATTGAGCGTGCCGGAGGCTCCGGTTCCACCGGAGTTCGTGATGCTGAAAATCGAATTGAAGTAGCTGAGTTGACCATGGCTGGCGTCGGGGAATGTGAATTCCACGCCCATGGCGCTGGCGGCCAAGTTCAATAGCCCAAGCCCGGTGAAATAAGGCTCGGTCTGCTCGGAAATGCAGCGCTTGGGAGTGCCCAGAATCCCGTTCGCGGTGACCATCGTGCCGTTGCTGAGCTGCGTGCAGGTGAAATTATTGATCTGCGTGTTGCTGCCCTGCGGCGCGAGGGTGTTGCCGGTGATGGTCAGGCCGGGGATATTGTTGTTGTCGTTCAAGTCGATGGGGTAGCGAGCGCCGATGGCGTTGCCGGTAATCGTGATGCCCTTGCCGCCGTGGACCAGGAGGATGCCGTCGGTGTACGGGTTGCTGATTTGCATTCCGGTGAAGCTGCACCCAGCGCAGCCGTTGAGCTTGATCCAGGCATCGGGAACATTGACCGCATCCCCCATCCAGCCGCCGGTGACCGACATCGGGCCGCCGCTGACCCCCGCCCAGGTGTTCTCCTCCAACATGCAGTGCGGCATTCCGTGGGTCGGCGGCGAGCTGGTGCCGTCTGTGCCTTCGCACTTCGGGTTGATGATCGTCCAGCCCTGGCCGTTGGGATTGCTCATCCCGGCGACGCGCAGGTTGTCGAACAGCACATCGTCAACCTTGATGGCGTTGGTATAGCCGCCGTGATTTCCCCAGATGCCGCGCTGCGCCCAACTCAGATGACAGTTGCGGATGGTGCCCAGGATGGTGCCGGCGCTGGGGCCGGTTCCGTCGCCGCCCATGTTGATCAGCGCCGCCGATTGATCCGTGGCGCCGGGCGCGGTGCTCACCGACCAATCGCCGCCGATAAAGCAGTCCTCGATGGTGAAGGCGTTGGTGTCGGCGTGACCGGCAATGCTGGACCCATCCATGCCATACCCGGTCTGGCCGGTGGTGCGCAGGATCAGGCCGAGCTTGCGAAAGGCGAAGCCGTTGGTGTAGCGGAAGGAGATTGCGTTCGTGGCCACCGGGCCGGTGTAGATCAGCCGGTCCGGCGGCGGCGCGCCGAACCCGGTGGCGCTGTGGGAGCCGCCTTCAAAGATGATGTTCGCCTTGCCGTCCACGTTCAGTGTGGTTCCGTAGGCGCATTTGCCGACCACCCGGACAGGTTTCGTGCAACTGCTGGTAGGGCAGGCCGCGGCGATAGCAGCTGCGATCGCCGCATAATCGTTCGTCGTGCCGTCGCAGACCGCCCCGTAGTCGCGCACGTCGGTGTAAGGTTTGGCTTGCTTGGCAAACTTCGCGCCGTCGTAGGTCAACTGCTGCCCGGCGGTGTCGGGCGTGTCGATGTCTTTACCCATGATCTGAGTGGCGTTGCCGGAAAACGATCCACCACTGCCGCCCGGCCACGCGTTCCCATTCCACATGGGATTTCCGGCGCTCTCGGTGATCTTCGACAAGGTGGCGGCGTTGCCGAGAGCGGTCTGGAAGGCGGTGGCGTGCATCCCGTCCACCATGTCGGCGTTGGCGTTGCAATCCCCGGGCGCCGATTCCAGCCGGCTGCCATCGTTGGCCACGCGCACGCAACGCGCCGCCGTCCACGACGTCTGGCCGGTACCGCCCTTGCTGAGATCCAGGGTGCCGCCGCCGTTCCCGGAGGCGGCGGCGGCAACGCTGACATCGACGTAGTCTTTGTTGGCCGCCGCCGTGGGCGCGGAAGGGGAGGGCACCAGCGGGGAAGAAGCAAAAGTCTTGATTCCGTTGACGGTCTCGTCGCCGGTTTTGCGCACGCTGTTGGCGAGAGCGCTGTCCACGTATTCGCGCGAGACCACCTGCATGGCCACCGTGGCCGGCACCACCGAGGAGCGGATGGCCGCGATCGAGGTCGGCGAAAGTGTGGGCACCGTCCAGTATTCCTGCGAGCTGGTGCCGTCATCGAGGCTGAACACAACCTTGTAGAAGGTGCCGGAGGGCGTGGCGCCCTGGGTCGGCACCAGGGGAATATTGACTGCGCCATCGGGGCCGATCTTCACCGTCTTGGTGCCCGCGGCGACCGGCTTGCCGTCGGCGGTGGCGAAGGCGGGCCAGGAAATCACCAGGGTGCCGGAAGCGGCCGAGCCGTCGGCGCGATAGATGGTGTCGGCGACGATCGTTTTGTTGGGTTGGGCGGCCATGGTATTCGTGGTAAAGCTGAACAGCATTGCCGCTAAAAATAGGCAAGAAAAAAGCCGCCCTTTCGGGCGGCTGAAATGCAACATGGGTTTCCCCCAAAATAAAACCGGCTCGTCGCTTTACAGTCTGCGCGAGCTCGGGGCTACGCTCAGTTCATTGAAAGCGTGTTTAACTTCTGAGTTTCTACTTCTTCGTTTCCTGCGCCGCCGATGCGTAAGTCGCGGACGAAATTCTCCACGCTGCGCACGTACACGGCGGCGAAGTCCACCACCGGGCGGCGGCTCTCGATCAGCTCCATGGCTTCGGGCAGCGTGAAGCCGAGAACGCGGAGCACGGCCAGGGTCATCATGGGCGCGCGGTGCACGCCGGCGGCGCAGTGAATGAACAGGCGGTTGCCGTTGCCGGCATTGAGCGCCTGCAGCGCGAACTCCACCGCCCGCTGAAACACCTCCGGGCCCTTGACCTGGAAGTCGTCGTCGGTGGGGTTCCACAGGACGTTGACGCCGTGGGGCTCAGCCAGCGGGGTGTCGTCGAACTCGATCTGCATGTCGATAATGTGGGTCACGCCGGCGCGGGCCACCTGCGCCATTTTATCGGCCGTCCAAATTCCGCCCCCGACCGCGATGTGTTCGGTCACCCAGGTCATGTCCATTCGCCAAGCCGCTCCCAGGAAGAATTGCATCCCTACAGAATCATTCTACGGCATGGTCGTTGGCGGATAATTCGGCGGCTAATTCTTCCGGAGTTTCCGGAATCTGCAACTGGTCCAAAAACAAACGCACCAGCGAGGGGTCGTTGTCCGGCCCGGAGTGACTGGCGGGCAGCAGGCCGCCGTATTCGAACAGCCACTTGGCGTGCTGGTAGCTGCCGTCCTGTTCGGCGCGGGCGATGACCGCGGCAATGATGCGTGGTTGCGCCTCGCGGATCTGGGTGAAGGCATCGGGTAACGGCGAGTCGCCCCGGCGCGTGGCCGGTATTTCGGATGGCTGATCCGCAGCGGTGTCGGGTGTGGCCGGCTTGATCCTGGATTTCGACATAAAATGAAAAAGGCGCGTCGTTGGCGGCGCGCCTGGAAGATTGCCTCAATTTCAGATTACATACCCACTATAGCACATTGGAAGGGGTAAACCCGCCACATCGGAGACAATTATTTCTCCTTTTCTCCCAGCAGCTTGCAGAGAATTTGGCGGAAAAGGGGGCTTGACAAGGTCGGTTTCAAGTTGAGAATCACCCGCCTGCAGAGTTTGACTGGCGGCATGGTTAGCTCGCTTCGGCAAGCGACGGCGGCAAACCGGCTGATCGTCTGACTCCGCTGGCTTGGCACTGGCCCGCGGTGTGAAGACCAACATGCCATTCTTCAGGAACATCTCGGTCAGGCAGTCCAAGGCCTCGGGCAGCCGGCGCTCAACCGTACGCAAGCCGCAGCCAAGCAGGCGGGCGGTTTCGTCTTCGGTGTACTCCTGCAGCACGATGTGGGCGATCAACTGCTTGTCGAAGGGATGCAGACGATCGAGGCAGTGTTCGACATCGATGACGAAAACCACGGTGTCTTCGAAAGAGTGCGTGTGGTAAGTCTCGCTGCGGGTGGTGAACAGTTCGCGCCCGAGAATGGCCGGAAGACGTCCGACTTCCACCGACATGGAAAAGTATCGGCGCAACAAGGCCACGCAGTGATTGCGGTAGACGGAAAGCTCGGGCGGCGGCAGGGGGAGGGGAGCGGCGTGCGGTGTCATGCGGTACACCCGGGACATGCGGGTGGGGCAGAAACCGCCTGAACGGGCTTGCGGGCGGGGCGGACGCGCAACGGCAACTCGGCCATGAAGTGCTCGCAGACCGGGCAGTAGGGAGTGGCGGCCGCGTCGGGACGCAGCCAGAGGCCGCCGCAGCGCTCGCAATACTTGAGCTGGAACGAGAGGAGAGTGGCACAGGGATGCATGGTGATTCCTCCTGGGAAAAGAAAAAGCCCTCGCCGAACGGCGCGGGCCGGACGGCGCAGGGCTGGTTGGTATGACCTTAGACCTGCTCAGCTATTTACTTGGGCTTGCTTGAGGCGCTCAGGCGCGGCCAGGCTAGCCGCCTCCGAGGTCATTCTTGCGGCGGAAATATCCCTCTTCGTAGGAAGACTTGAGAACGCTGCCATTGTGAATCACGACGGTGAGGCGTCCGTTGAATTTCATTTTGTACAGCAGGCGGTCGGTGGCGGCGGAGAGCAACTCCGATTCCTGGACCTTGCGGCGCAGCTCGAGAAACGTTCTCTCGTCGGCGGAACGGGAGTCCGCGGCGGCGGTCGCGTACTTTTCCGCCGCGGGTGGGGGGGCCAAAAGAGGAAGCGGCACATCAGGCATGACAGCATTCCTTTGCGGTCAGTTATAAAAGGAAGTGTAAGATATAGCTACAAGAATCGTGTTGTCAAGTATTAAATTTCTTAGAGATTATGGAAATTATCCTGTGTATAGCTTAGTGATATAACATTCCGTGTATAGCTAATTGATATACCATACAAGAAAATGAAATTCCGAAAGTTACAGGAGAGGCTCCGGCAGTTGTTGCTGACCAGCATCGCCGCGGGCGACGTGACCGGGATGCAAGTGGCGCAAATGGCGGGGTTCCAGCAAGCCCATATCTCCAACTTCCTGAACCGCAAGCGTTGTTTGAGCCTGGACGCCATGGACCGCGTGCTGGCGGCGTTGCGGCTTTCGGTGATGGACCTGTTGGATCCGGACGAATTGGCCCAGCGCGCCACCATCGTACCTCCCAGCGAGGACGAGTTCGAAAATGTGCTGCTGGTGGAAGGCCGGGTGGCCGCGGGCGAGCCGCTGATTACCAGCGAGTCGGTGCGCGAGATCCTGAAATTCAAAAAATCGTTCCTGCGCCGGCTGCGGGCGGAGCCGGCCAGCCCGCGCGAGAGCTGGCGTCGCTTCGTGCTGGTCAAGGTGGACGCGCGCGACGGCATGAGCATGTACCCGCGCCTGCTGCCGGGTTCGACCTTGCTGATCGACCGCCATTACAACTCGCTGAAGCCCTACCGGAAAAGTGGACAGAACATGTACGCGGTGCGGGTGAGCGGCGGCTGCACCGTGAAGTACGTGGAGGTGACGGGCAAGAACCTGGTGCTGCGTCCGCATAACCAGGCCTATCCGGTGGGCGTGCTGCCGATCGACGAAGGCAAGGGATTCTCCGACTACATTGTGGGCCGGGTGTGCCACGTGGGGATCGAGACGTGAGTCGAGTTTCGGGTTGCGAGTCCCGAGTTGCAAGCAATCGTGCTCACCTCGTCTGCGGACCCGAATCATCGAGAGACTGAATCACGGAACGACCCATTCAGGAGTTGTGCTTTTGTCATCGTTGCGGCTCGGCCAATGAGTACCTCTCTGAGTTTGGTATCATCGTAAAGTTCTGATTTCGCGCACAGCCGCGCAGACCAGGCAATCATTGACGAGAGCAGGGAGGGAGTTGCATGGGAGACGAAACGCCGGTTACCAGCGCCGGTTCGCGGCGCAACGAGGACATCGCGCTCGACATGATGAAGTTCATCGCCATGACCACCGGCTACGGTAAGACAGGTTCCGGCGTCACCGGGTTTCAGGGCGGGCAGACATCGAAACCGACCGAGTACGCCGACCATCTGCTCGATCTCTACGGCCGATGCCTGAACGCGGTGCAGGGAAGGAAATAGCCGGCAATTCGCAGCTGCGGAAGCGAGACGAATTTCATTGCAATAACAAAAGCCGCGGAGCAACCGCGGCTTTTGTTTTCAGATTTGCGCAATCCCCAAAGGCGCGCATTGCCTAGCGACGCCGACGGGCGGCCTTCTTGGCCTTCTTCTTGGCGCCACCCTTCTTGCGGGCTGCGCCCTTCTTTGCTTTCTTCTTACCGCCGGCTTTCTTCTTACCGCCGGCTTTCTTGCGCGCTCCAGCGGTTTTGCGGGCTGCCGCCTTCTTCCTGGCCGGGGCTTTCTTCCTGGCCGGGGCTTTCTTCTTCGCGGCTTTCTTCTTGGCGCCGGTTTTCTTGCGCGCTCCGCCACCGCCGCCACCCTGTGCCGCGCCACCGCCTCCCGAGGTGGTGGCTCCGCCCGCCGGTGCGCCGCTGGGGGTTGAGGTGAGGGCGCCCGCCGGCTCTTCTTCCTCTTCTTCCTCTTCCTCGAAGTCCTCTTCCAGGTTCTCGCCGTAGGAGCCGGCCTCGCCAAATTCGTCCATTTCGTCGTCGCGTCCATACAGCGTGATGTCGTCGAACATGATTCCTCCAAGTTGGCGAGCGCGGCGCATCGCACCGAGCTTGCTTACGTTCCGCCTGGGTTGAACTGAAACAGAGCCGACGAAAGAGTACCAAAAACCGCGGCGGATTATAGCACAGCGATTTTTCCAATCCCTATGGCCGCTAGCATGGATGCCGAAGTGACCGGGCAGAGATGCACTGGAACGGGGGCGCGGGAGGGACGCCAGATCACTGCGCGTGAACGACGAGCACGTCGCCGGCCTTCAGGCGGGAGATTTTATTGTCACGGCGCAGGGCGGCAACGGTGGTGTTGTAGCGGTTGGCGATGCTGGTCAAGGTCTCGCCGGGTTTAACTTTATGGTGCACCGTCCTGCCCCTGCTCTCCACCTGTAAGACACTGGTGTTCTTTAGTTTAGCGGATTTTGTCGGCGCCTTCTGTCGTTCCGCGCGGGCGGTGCCGGCGAGCGGACGATAAATCCGAAGTGTGCGGCCGGCGCGCAGCGTGTTGCCGCGGAGGTGGTTCCATTTGCGGATTTTCTCGGCAGGAACGCTAAAGTCGTCGGCGATGGAGAGCACGGTGTCGCCCTTGCGGACTTTGTACGATGTCGGCCGCTTGGAATAGGCGACCTCTCCCAGGCGGCCGCTGGCGTGCCTTCCCGGCGTCACCGGAATGATCAGCTTGGCGTCGGCGTCCAGGCCGCCGGAGCGCAGGTTATTGACCTGGGCGATGGCGGTGGAGGTGGTGTGGTACTGGCGCGCAATCTCCGTCAGGGTCTCGCCCTGGTTGACCTTGTGATAACGCCACACCACGCGCATGTCCTTGGGAATGGCGGCGATGGCCTGCTGAAATTTTTCCGCCGTGCCGAGGGGAAGAGCCAGGGTGAAGGAGCCATCCTTGGGGGTGGTCATGCGCAGCAGGCTGGGATTCAAGTCTTGTAGCGTGTCGACCGTGGTATCCACGCATTCGGCCACCAGGCGAAGATCCACGGGATAGTTGATGACCACGCGGTCGGCTTTCATGGGGGGATCAGGCGTCAACTCGAGCCCGTAGCGCTCCGGATTCTTGGCCATGATGGTAACGGCCAGGATGATGGGAACGTAATTGCGCGTTTCCTTGGGCAGGACGCCGCGGCGGTAAAGCTGCCAGAAATCCGCATAGCCGGTGCGCTGCACGGCTGACTGCACCGTGCCCGGGCCAGAGTTGTAAGCCGCCATGGCGAGGTACCAGTCGCCGAACTGGTTGTAGAGATCCTTCAAGTGACGGGCAGCGGCGCGAGTGGCTTTTTCGGGGTCCTGGCGGTCGTCCAGCCACCAGTTGCGCTGCAGGCCATAGCCGGAGGCCCGACCGGCCATGAATTGCCACATGCCGCGGGCGCCGGCGCGCGAAAGCGCCAGCGGATGAAAGCCGGATTCGGCCTGCGCCAAATAGATCAGGTCCTGCGGCACGCCTTCTTCCCGTAGGATGCGCAGGATCATGTCGCGATAACGGCCGGCACGGGCCAGCGACCGTTCCAACTGGCCGCGTCCGCCGCTGGAAAAATAGCTGATGTAGCGCGCGACTTCGTCATTGATGACCAGCGGCAGGTCGGAATGGATCTCCCGCATTTCCGCTTCTGCCCGGGCGCGAACGCTGGGGTCGACCGGGAAGGTGACCTCGTTGGCTTCGTCGATGGGCGCGGGTTCGGCTTTCTGTTCGGTGAAGCCGTCGCCCGCCTTAAGGGCCACCATCTCCAGGTTATTGACGCCCTCGACCAGCTTGTCGAACTCCTGCTGCAGGCGGTCGTTGTTGCGCACATCGTGATTGGACTGAAGCAGCAGGTCGAAGGCGCGGTCGAAGTTCTCCTTGGCGGCGTCGAGGTGGCCGGCCTTGTAATTGGCCAAACCCGCCTGGTATTCCTTCTCGACCCGGGCGACAAGCGCTTCCACCGAGTCGAGCTGGGGCTGCTGAACTGGTTCCTGGAGTTTGGGGGTGGCCGCCGGGGTGGGCAGAGTGGGCGCCATGGCCTGCGTCGGCGGTTTGGCGGTTGTCTGCTTGGTCTCCTCCGTCTTGCAGGAGAGCAGCGACAGCGTTACCGCGCTCGTGATCGCGAAGGACCAGTACCTATGCATGCCACCTCGTCGAAGCGTGTTTCAGGTTGATCCTTTCGGGACCGAATCGGCCAGCCCGCAAAATCGTACCGTGGTGCTCAGGCACCGTCAATTAAGGGAAAGCATTACCCGCACCCGAAAGGACAAGTCCCTCAGGCATGGGCGAGGGCCTGCTCCAGGTCGCCGATCAGATCAGCAGGATGTTCGATGCCCACCGAGAGTCTCACCGTTGCCGGCGAGACCTCGAGCAGCGCCAGTTGCTGGTCGGTCAGTCCAACGTGGGACGAAAGCACCGGGTAGGAGACGGTGGACTCCACGCCGCCCAGGCTGGTGGCCAGGTACCACAGCTTAAGCCCGTCAATGAACTTCTCCGCGGCGGCGCCGCCACCCTTCAGATCAAAAGAAACCATCATGCCGAAGTCGCGCATCTGCCGGCGCGCGACTTCGTGGCTGCAATCGCCGGCGAAGCCGGGATAGAAGACGCGCTCCACTTTCGGATTGCGGCGCAAGGCTTCGGCAACGGTGCGAGTGTTGGCGCAGGCGCGCTCGACGCGAATTTCCAGCGTCTTCAGGCCGCGAATCAACAGAAACGAGCCCAGCGGATCGAGGCACCCGCCGGTGAATTTCACCATCTCGCGAATCGGGTCCAGCCACTTGTGCGGCCCGGCGACGGCGCCGGCGGTCAGGTCGTTGTGACCTCCCAGGTACTTGGTGGCGGAGTGCAGGATGAGGTCGGCGCCCAGTTCGAGCGGCTTCTGCAGGATAGGCGTGCCGAAGGTGCTGTCCACCGCGACCACCGCGTTGTGCCGGTGCGCAACTTCAGCCAGCGCGCGGATGTCGGCGCAGCGCAGCGTGGGATTGGTGGGCGTCTCCAGGAAAAGCATGCGGGTACGCGCGGTGAAAAACTTTTCCAGTTTGTTCAGCTCGTGAAACGGGACGAACTGAGTGCGGATTCCGAAGCGCGGCAGGACGGTCTGGAACAGCTTGGTGGTGCCGCCATAGAGATCGAGCATGGAAACGATCTCGTCGCCCGATTCGCATACCGCCATGAAGGTCGCGATCTCGGCCGCCATGCCGCTGGCGGTGACCACGCAGGCTTCCGCGCCTTCCAACGCGGCAATCTTCTGCTCGGCCACGGTGGTGGTCGGATTGCCGTAGCGCGAGTACATGTAGGCCTGCGACTTGCCCTCGGCGTAGCGCCGCAACTCCTCGAGGCTGGGCATGACGAAGACCGAGGTTTGCGCGATGTCGGTGGTCAGGCTGGCGTTGGTTCCATGGCGCTCTTCACCGGCGTGCACGCAGGAGGTGGCGTCAGCGAGGGGTTTCGCGGGTTCCGGCATAAGAGTGAAATGGTAAATGTAGCGGGCGGAAGCGCAAAGGCCGCAATCGCAGGAACATCAGTACAACAAAAAGGTCCAGGCTGCGTGCAGCCCGGACCCTGGAGCCCAAAAGCCTGTTTTTTCACCAGGACAAGCGCAGCGCGAACTGAAACTGGCGCGGGTCATAGGCCGCGGTGGGCTGTCCCGCCTGGTTCCAGTTGAAGTTGACGTCGGCCACGTTGTACCGGTTGGCGATATTGAACAGGTCCATGATCGCGTCCAGCTTCCAGCGTTCCGTAAGGTTGAGCCGGCGCGACACTCGCAGGTCGTTGAACACCGTGTACGGCCGAACGCCGGCGTTGCGTCCGAGCGTACCGTTGCCGAAGTTAGCGTCGTTGAAGCAGGCCGGCTGCAGGAACCCGGTCGGCGAATACCTGGACGCCACCGGCGCGGGCACGGTGCAGGGCGCGACGTAGGTGGAAGAAACCGCGTTGGGCCGGTCATTCGTGTCGCGGCTGTCCAGGTTGGTGTCGCTGCCCGACAGGATGGGGAATGGTCGTCCGGAGGCGATGTCAATGATGGGAGCGAATGTCCAGTCGCTCAACAGCCTGCCGCCCCAGCCGGTAACCCGGCCGGTCTGGTAGACGCCGCTGAACACGAAGCGGTGGCGCTGGTCAAACAGTGAATTGGAACGGTCCAGTCCGGGATGGAACGGGTCCTGAACGGACAGCGGAGTCTCCAAGTCGGTGGAATCGTCAATCGCATGCGACCAGGTGTAGGAGGCGAGGAATTCATAGTGATTGCTGAAGCGCTTGCGCAGGTTCATGCTCAGCGCGTGATACACCGAACTGCCGCTGGAGTAATTTGCACCCATGGCATTAAACGGAACCGGAACGCCGAGTCCGAGTCCGTAGGCGGTCTGCAGTGAATTTGCCAGCGCCAGGCAGGCCAACCCACCGGGACCCGACGCCTGCAATATCGGCACGAACGATGGATTGATTCCTCCTTTGCGGAAGAAATTCATGATCGGGGTTGCCACCCACGGTCCGGCTGGTCCGACATTGCAAGGCTGCGTGCCGCCGAAGCCGGAGAATTGCGGGCCCAGCGCCGTGCCCGGCTGCGCCACGCACACCGGGTCAGCCAGACAGTTGTTGTAGTTGGTCAACATCGCCGAGGGCACGGTGGGATTCGAATCAACAGGACGGTTCAAATGGCGCCCGCCGTTGAAATTGTATTCAACCGTGAGCGCAAAGTTGTGGCCGAGGTCGCGCTCGACGCCAAGACTGGCTTGATTCGAGTACGCGTACTGGAATTTTCTGGCCACCGGGAACCCGTCCGGCAGGAAGGTCATCGGCAGTCCGAGGCTGATGAACTGCTGGTTGGTAAATGCCGAGGCCGCGCCCGGAGTGGGGTTGAAGCGCTGTTCCGAGGGCAAGTAGTTGAGCTGGGAAACGCCGGCGAACGGGCACGAGGCGAGTATGCCCTGGAAAGTATTGACGGCGTTGACCGCCGTGGCCAGGCTGGATCCGCATCCTGGATTGCCGAAGAGCAGGGCGAACTGCGGCGCCTGCGAGCCGTCGGCCACGTCGGAATCGAACGCCAGGCCGAGCAGCGGGTGATCGTAAAACAAGCCGTAGGCGGCGCGGACAACCGTCTTGCCATTGTTTCCCGGGTCCCAGGCCAGCCCGACCCGCGGCGCGAAATTGTTGTAATCCCGCGGAATGCCCTCGTTGATTCCCAACGCCTTCTCGGCGGCAGCCGAAGTCGCGGTCACGGCCGGGAACGTAGGCGTCAGCTCGACATCGTAGCGCACCCCCAGGTTCAAGGTCAGGTTCGACCTGACGTGCCAGGTGTCCTGCAGATATCCGCCGAAAACCTTGTTAGAGAACTGGTCATGTGGGTTGCCGACGCCTTGCGTCAGCGATTGCGGAATGCCCAACCCGTATGCCTGCACCGTCGAAAAAGCGGGTGTGATCAAGTCGGCGGCATTGCTGCCGCAAACGTGCGGCGCCGCCGGGGCGGGAACGCAACCGGGAAGTCCGACCAGCGTGGGCGACAGCTCGGCGAAGTTGTAAACGCCTCCGAAGTTCACCGTGAAATCCGCCGAGATGGGCAGGTAGTTGAAGTCGCCGCCCCACTTCAGAGTGTGCTTCCCTTTCACCAGCGAGAAGTTGTCCGTGAACTGAGTTCGCTTCTCGGTACGGCGGACAAACGAGAACGGCTCGCGCCCGATAAAGGCGTATCCGAAAATCTGGTCGGCGACGGCACCGCCGCCGGTGGAATGCGAGTAGTTGTAGAGCTGTCCGCGACGCGCGAATTGGAAGCGAAATTCGTTGATCTTGTTGTTGCCGATTGTCCACTCGTGCTGCGCGACAATCGCGAAATCGCGGTTGGTCACGTCCGACGTGCGCGAAAACGAGTTCAATCCCAGCGTTTGCGCGCCCTGCCCGCCCGGCTGGTTCCCGGTGGTCGAACTCGGGCTCACGTTGCCGCGCAACATCAGTTGTTGCGCGCTGTTGAGACGGTGGTCGAGCCGCAGCGAAATCAGCGAAGTCCCCTCCGTAACCGGGTAATTGCCGATCTCCGAGGTTAGCGGAAAATACGAAGTAAAGCCGGATGCGCCAAATCCCGGCAGGGGCACACCTGTGCTGACGAAGCAATGCAGCGCGGCCGCCGTGCAGCCCGCGGTGGGAATATGGTTGGCGGCCATCACAGCCAGGTACGCCGAAGAAGGCAGTGCACCATTCAGCGCCACCCCCGACCCGCCACCGGCCGCACCTAGGATGCCCGCCAGTGCTGGTGCATAGGACGCAGGCGCCAGCGGCACGAACCCCGCCAATTTCGTCACAAAGCTGACCTGAGCGGGGGTCAGCAGCACCGTACCGAGGTTCAGTCCCCCAAGTAGCGGAGCAAGGGGTGCGGCATTGAAGGGCACCAGGTCAAAGTTGTTGGCGCCGATGTTGGAGAAACCGGTTTCCCGGCGGCGCGTGGTCTCGTACGAGAAATAGAAGAACGTTTTGTCTTTTTTGATCGGACCGCCGGCGGCCAGCCCGGCTTGCACGCGCGTGTACGCCGGATCGGGCACGTTGCTGAAATGGTTCACCGCCTGGATCTTGCGACTTCGCAAATACCCGAACGCGCTTCCGTGAAAATCGTTGGAGCCGGAGCGGGTGATGATGTTGACCACGCCCCCCGAGGCGCGCCCGTATTCGGCGGCGTAATTATTCGAAATGATCTGAAATTCCTGCACCGCCTCCTGCGATACCGTGGAGCGGACGCCGTTGGTGGAATTGTCCACCGCGTCGGCGCCATCCACGTTCACCAGATTGGCGCGCGCGCGCTGCCCTCCGATGTTCAGTCCCGAGGTGGGCGCGATCGGCAGGTTCGGCGTATTGTCGCGCGCCATCTTGGAGTCCGTCAGCGTGAAATTGATGTAGTTGCGGCCATTGATCGGCAGGTTATCGATGCGCTGCTGGTCAATCGTGGTGGTGCTGGCCGTGCGTTGCGTCTCCACCAGTTCTGCTTCGGTCGATACGTTGATCACCGACTCCACCGAAGCCACTTGCAACGTCACCGGCACTTCCGCCGCCTGGCCGATGGTGAGCGACACATCCCTGGCCACCACTGTGCCGAATCCCGGCGCCTTTACCGAAATCGTGTATTGCCCGGGAGGGACCGCCAAAAACTGGTAATCGCCTTCGACGTTGTTGGTCCCGGTGCGCTCGGTGTTGCGTGCTTCATTGCGGATGGTGACGGTTGCGTTCTTGACCACCGCGCCGTTCGGGTCCTTCACCGTGACGTGCAATTGAGCCGTCGCAGCCGATTGGCCAGCGGCACTGGCAACCAGCAGCAACATCGAAACAATCACCAGGCTCACCTTCATCGCTTCCCTCATGCGACACCCACCTTTCACTCGCTGAAGAACGCACAGACACGCGTTTCTTTGGCCGTCACGGTTCATTCAGTCACTGGCAGTCACTGAAATCAGAGCTGAATTGGACAATGAGGCAGGGTTTATATCAGAAACTACTTGGAAAGCAATAGCGGGAGCGGTTTTGCCAGCTCACCGGCTCGAAGGGCGAACTCAGTTTTCGGAGCGGACCTGGATCCCTAGTTCCTGCCGGCCTGCCATGCGCAGCGCCCATGCCATTCGCGGCGTATTGTGCGCCAGCCCGACTCGGCCCTTCACGTCCAGCAGGATGACGCCGCCGTGCCCGTGCAACCGCCGGTGCAGGTAATGGATGGCCTCAGGCGCCACCGTGGCCGGGTCCTTACCCTCGAGGACCCGGTCGGCGGCCCACTTCGCCAGTACCAGCTTCATCATCGGTTCGCCCCAGCCGGTAGTTGAGCAGGCGGCGCTTTCGTTGTCGGCGAAGCAGCCACAGCCGATCAACGAGGAATCCCCCACCCGGCCCGGTGTCTTATTGAGTGTGCCCCCGGTCGAGGTGCCGGCGGCCAGGTTGCCGTTGGCGTCCAGCGCGACGGCGCCCACCGTATCGTGGGAGGTGGTGGGCGAGGCGAAGATCTCGTGCTTCTGGCCCGCGTCCTCTTTCTGCTGTGCCTGTTTCAGGCGTTCCATTTCGCGGGCGATGACCAGCTCTTCGTTCGCGCAGAGCTCGATGCCGTGTTCCTGGGCAAAGGCTTCCGCGCCCTGTGCAACCAGGTAAACGTGTGGGCTTTCTTCCAGCACCTTCCGCGCCGCATGGATCGCGTTGCGGATGTGTTCCACGCAACCGACGCCGCCGGCGCGCAGCGTCCTTCCATCCATCATCAGCGCGTCCAGTTGCACGCGGCCGTCGCGGGTCAGGAAACTGCCGCGCCCAGCGTCGAACGTCTCATCGTCTTCCATGACGACGATGGCCGCTTCCACTGCGTCCAGCGACGAGCCACCGCGCTCCAGCACCGTCCACCCGGCGTCGACCGCATGGCGTACGCCCGCCAGGTGCGCCTCCACCATCTCGTCGGGAATTGCCCACGCGCCGCCGTGGATCAACAGGATCGGTTGGTTGGACAAATAGGCTCCTCGGCTGACGAACTTACAAAATGACGAATTTACGAATTTCACTGCCCACGCTCAGCTAATTCGTAAATTCGCCAATTTGAAAATTCGTAAGTTACTTGGGTGCCCACTCCTGCTCGATGGGTTCAGGTTCACGCGGGCGCGACAGGTCGCGCTCTCGCGTCTTGACCCAGGTATGCACGATGCGGTGGATCACCGTGATGTTTCCGATCACCGCGATCACCCACAGCACCGGCGCCATGCGGTTGAACCATGCGCCGATGATCACCAGCACGATGCGCTCCGGCCGCTCCATGAATCCGACCTTGCACTTGTCGATCAGCGTTTCGGCCCGGGCGCGCGTGTAGCTGATCATCACCGAAGTCACCATCACCACCGCCGTCAGCACGACATAGAAGAAGCGGTTGGCCCGCGCGTAGTACACCAACAGGCCGAAGTACAGCGCGACATCGCTGTAGCGATCGATGACCGAATCGAAGAAGCCGCCGAAGTCGGTCACCTGCCCCGTGGCCCGGGCCACGCGCCCGTCCACCATGTCGAAAATGCCGGCCCCGATGATCACCAGCGCCGCATAGCGAAACATTCGCGCCTGGTTGTCGGCGTTGCCGTAGCCGAACAGCACGCCGGCTCCCAGGTTGATCAGCAGGCCGAGGAAGGTCAGGTAATTAGGATTGACCTTGGTCAGCGCCAGCCCGTGCACGATTTTGTGCAGGATTACCTTGCACCCGCGCCCGACTGCGCTCGTCCACGTCATGACCGTTCTTTTTCCTCTTCGTCGTGGATCGTCATCAGCGAAAGCACTTCCAGTTCACGGTTGCCCGAGGGTGTCACCACCATGGCCGTGTCTCCGACCTTCTTCCCCATCAGGGCGCGCCCGATCGGTGACGAGGTGGAAATCAGCCCCTTGCTGATGTCGGATTCCTCGCTGGTCACCAGCTTGTACTCGATCTTCTCGTCTTTGGTCGAGTCGTACACTCCCACCGTTGATCCCAGCGCCGCTTTGTCCCGGGGTATGTTGTTCATGTTGACCAGCGACAGATCGGCCATCCTCTTCTTCAGCTGTCCTAGCCGGGCCCGAACATATTCCTGCCGCTGTTTCGCCATGTGGTACTCGGCGTTCTCGCTTAAGTCCCCCATGGCGACGGCTTTTTTCAACTCCTTCGGGAGTTCATGGGTGAGTTCGTGCTCCAGCGCCTGGATTTCTTCGGAAAGCTTTTTTTTGATGTGTTCTGGCATGTAAAGTAGAAGGTCTCCGTCGCTCAGGTCAGCGACCTTAGTGTCACCGCGGCCCGGCGAAATGCACCCCACCTCGGCCGACATCCCTCGATTATAAAACGATCCGCTCTCCAAGTGCCGTGGCAACGTCAACTTACGCCACTTTCGGCGATTGCTGCATTTTTAAACCTTTGCTCCACGCAAACCCCGTAAATCATAGGCTCTTTTGACGTTTTCCACGATTTACGCTATAGTAATAGTTGATTCGTTCCTCAGCTAGAACCGCCTACCAAATCTCGCAGGTGCCCTTCATGAGCAGTAACGTGAATCTGAACTTCGATATCGGTGACAAAGTTGTTTATCCCAACCACGGTGTAGGAACCATCGAACAGATCAGCAGCCGCACGACTGGCGCCAGCGTCGAGCGTTTTTACCTCCTCAAGATCAAATCCAGCAGCTTGAAGGTTATGGTGCCGTTCAATAACGTGGCCAACGTCGGGCTCCGGCGAGTGATTCGCAACGGCGACGTGCAAAAGGTCATCGATTTCCTCACCGATGGCAAGTGCTGCAACCACAGCGATTGGAAGTACCGGTTCAAGGAGAACTCGGAGAAGATGCGTACCGGCTCGCTGCTGGAAGTGGCGGCCGTGCTCAAGGGCTTGCTGCTGCTGGCGCAGAGCAAACCTCTCTCCTTCCGCGAAAAGAAGATGCTGGAACGCGCCCGCTACCTGCTCGTCAGCGAACTCGCCATGGCTAAGAACTGCGAGGAACTCCAGGTCGAGCAACTGCTCTCCAAGGCGCTCTCCAAGTCCAAGCTCCGCTTCCCGGAAACCATCGCGGAAGCCTGAAGCCTTTTTGTCTAGGTGCCAGCGCGGCCCTCCGGCCGCGCTTTGCTTTTTCCGCTTCCATCGCACACCGCCTGCATGGCCACTTTCCGCCCGCCATTCTCATCGAATCAGCCATGCCTGGCTATGCGCACATCATTCGCGTCGGACTTCGCGACGGCACCTATGGCGGGACCGTCGGCGAATATCAGTTCACCTATACCGAGGGCAGCAACTCGTGGGTCCGCACTTTTGACGGTGAGAGTTCGCTGGCCGAATTCCTGGCCAGCGACATTGGGGTTCCCGGGCAGGTTGTGGACAGCACCATCGACCAGCTTCGCCGGGAAGGGAATGTGACTTTGGCGGATATCGATATCAGGGACTCGGAAGCGCCCGCCATGGGCTTGGAGCAGCTACCCAGCGATTAAGCGACCGCCGAGAATCTCCATCACTCCCCGAGCCATGAACCATATCCTCGCAGCGTTTCGATGTGATCGAATACGATCTTGATCGCAGCCGTCATGGGCACGGCCAATACCAGCCCCATAGCTCCCCACAACCATCCCCAGAACAGCAGCGATAGGGTCACCGCCAGCGGGTTTAATTGCAGGCGGCTGCCCAGGAACTTAGGATAAAGAACGTTCAGTGCGAACAGGTGCAGCCCCAAGACCGATATCAGGATGGCGATGATTCCCCCGCCACCGATCTGCCCTATGCCCGAAATCAACGGCGGAGCCGCCGCCAGCAGCACTCCCAGGTAGGGCACTAGGCTGAGGAACCCACTGATGAAGCCGATGAAGTAGAAATAAGGCAGATGTAGAATGCCGAAAACAATGGTGCTTGCCGCGCCGATGAACAGACCCACCAGCACGTTCCCCACGATAAAGCTCCGGATCATCCCCGAGATCAGGCCCAGCGTCACATAGGCCGTATTGCGGTTTTTCATGCGGAACAGCATGACCGTGGCCGAGCGCACGTGGTCCTGCCAGCTCAACATGAAATAGGTGAGGAACGGAATGAACGACGCTGTGAATACAATCTCAATCGTGGGGCCCAGGTTTCCGCTCAGGTATTCCCACCAGTCTTGCTGCTGCTCCACGGTCACTTTAGTAGTATTGGCCGCGTCCTGCTTCTCGTCTTCCGGCAACACCGCCGACGTGTTCTTTTTGAACTGCTGCGCCTGCTTGCGCACCTTGCCCAGTACCGCCCGGATATTGCCGGAATATTTCGGCAGATCTTCACTGAACGCGACTGCCTTGTTGTAGGAGAGTTGCCCAATTCCGTACAACACGGTCAGAAATAGCAGCATGGCGATCAGGGCCGCCAGCGAGCGCGGCAGCCGGAGTCGTTGAAACAGGTCGGCCAGCGGCGCCAGGACGAACGCCAGCAGAATCGAGATCAGCAGCACGATGATCGGCAGCTTGGCGAAGTAGCAGATCGTCAGCATCGCCAGCACCGACAGCAGCATGGTGGCCGAGGCGCTGGCGCGCAACTGCCGGTGCAGTTCGTTGCCTTCTTCTTGCGTCTGCGGAAGCCCGATCACACGCTGCGGCCGCGATTCCTCCACCTCGGCCTGGTGCAATGTCTCCGGGTCCGCGTCGCTGCGCTTAGCTGCCATTGCTTCCCCACTACCTTGGGATGTGTGCGCCTATAATATAGCTGTGTCGGTCCAACAGCACCCCACCTCTTCTTCTGCTCCGGACCATTCTGCGTACCCCCAGCACCGCCGCATTCTTGGCTTGGATGTCGGCGCCAAGACCATCGGTATGGCCGTTTCCGATCCGCTCGGCATCACCGCCCAGGGCCTGGAAACCATTCGGCGCAAGAATAAGCGCACCGATTTGGAGCTTCTTGAACGCGCCATTCGCGACCACGATGTTCGCGAGATCGTCGTCGGCTATCCCTTGCGGATGAGCGGCGCAGAAGGCCGCCAGTCGGAAAAAGTTGCCGCCTTTGCCGAGGTCCTGCGAAAGTGCTTCTCCCTTCCGGTCCATCTTTGGGATGAGCGCCTGACCTCGGTGCAGGCCAATCGGCTGCTCCGCGAGGCCGAACTGAGCATCGCCAAGCGCGCCGCGGCTGTCGATCGCATGGCCGCCGTGCTCATCCTCCAGTCCTACCTGGACGCCCGCGGCAGCTCTGCCCAGGCGCCTGTGCCCGTCCAGGTACGCCATCTCGCCGAACGCTATGCCGCCGCCTGGTGCAGCCAGAATGCCGCCAGCGTTGCTGCTTGCTACTCGCCCGACGGATCGCTCAGCATCAACCAGGGCCCCCCTTCCGTGGGGCGAGATGCGATTGCGTCGGCGGCCCAGGAATTCATGACGACCTTTCCCGACATGACGGTAGGCATGGACGACTTGACTTCCCAGGGGGAGCGCTTTGTTTTCCACTGGACTCTGCAAGGAACCAACACCGCGCCGGGAGGCACCGGCCGGCGGGTTCACATCAGCGGCTTTGAAGAGTGGCGCCTGGGGGTGGACGGGCTCATCGCCGAATCGCGCGGCCACTTCGATGCTGCCGAGTACCAGCGCCAACTTCAGCCGCGTGCCAATCCCCAGGGTTAGCCCCGTTCGTTGTGGGCCCCCGCTAAATTCCTTGATAACCGAAGTCTTACGCCTGACGACTGAGCCCTGACGACGAAACCCTGGTTACAATCATCTAATTAGAGTCGCAATGCGCTCGATCCTCGCAGTTCTCCTGATTCTCGTAATCGCCGTCGTCGCTTGGCTGGCCTGGGCGCTCTACCTGCCGGTCCAGCCCAGCGGAACCAAGTTTGTTCTTCTTCGCCCCGGTTCCTCCAGCCGTCACATTGCCGACGAGCTCCACTCCGCCGGCGTCATTCGCAGCGCGCGCGCCTTCCTGCTCATGCACTACGCGCTCGGGAGAACTCTCAAGGCCGGCGAATACAAGTTCGATCGGGAGGCCACGGCGCGGCAGATCCACGATCGCCTCGCGCGTGGCGACATTTACGTCCACACCGTCACCATCCCCGAAGGCTTTAACGTCTTCGACATCGCGGGCGTCGTGCAGCTTGCCGGGCTCGGCTCGGCGCAGGATTTCCTCAACGCCGTCAAGGCCGACGTGGTGTTCATTCGCGACCTCGATCCCAAGGCCACCACCCTGGAGGGCTATCTCTTTCCCGATACCTACGGTTTCACCAAGACGCAATCAATGCACGACATGATCGCCATCATGGTGCATCGCTTCCGCCGGGCAGCTGAGCAGTTGGGCATGATCTGTCCAACGAATCAATTGCAGGCTGTCTCCGTGACTGGCGCGGCCGCGGCTTGCCCCGACATTCACGCCGTCGTCACCATGGCCTCGATCGTCGAAAAGGAGACTGCGGTTCCGCCGGAGCGTCCCGTGGTTGCCGGCGTGTACTACAACCGCCTGCAACGCGGTATCGCACTCGCCGCCGATCCCACCGTCATTTATGCCGCCCTCGTCTCCGGACGTTACACCGGGGCGATTCATCAGTCGGACCTGCAGTTCGACTCCCCCTACAACACCTATCGCCATGCCGGGATGCCGCCCGGACCGATTGCCAATCCCGGCCGCGCTTCTCTGCAGGCCGCGCTCCACCCCGACCAAAATGACTTCCTCTATTTCGTCAGCGACGGCAACGGCCATCACCGCTTTGCCCGCACCCTCGACGAACATAGCCGCAACGTCGCTGCCTACCGGCGCGCGGTTGCCGCCTCCCGCTGAAATTTCAGATCAGCTGCCCCGCCGCGCAATTGGGCGTCTCGTATACTGGTTTTTTCATCTAAGGGATAGCCGCGCATGAACGTTCGCCTGCCGCTCCGCGCTCTTCTCGCAGTCTTGCTGGCCGCCCCGCTCACTGGCTGTCTGTTTCACTCCCGCCCTGCCCAAGTGCTGCTCAGCACGGCTCCCTTGAAGACTGCCACCCTGGAGCAGTTGGTTGACTTCATCAATACCCAGGCGGGCAAGGTCCATACCTTGAGCGCCACCGTCGACATTGTTGCTTCCACCGGCGGCTCCAAGAAGGGCAAGATCACCCAATACAAGGAAATTAAGGGTTACATCCTGGTGCGGCAGCCCGACATGCTGCGCATGATCGGGCTCATGCCGATCGTCCGCAACCGTGCCTTTGACATGGTAAGTAACGGCAACAGTTTCAAGCTCTGGATTCCACCCGCGAACAAGTTCGTGGTCGGAAGCAACAGCATCGTGCATCCCTCGCCGAAGCCCCTGGAAAACCTGCGCCCGCAGCACATCTACGACGCTCTGCTTCTTCACCCTATCGATCCCGCGCACGACATCGCCGTCCTCGAGCAGAGCAACCGCACCATCCAGGACCCAAAAACCAAGAAGCAGACCCTGGAACCCGACTACAACGTCGATGTCATCACTCGCACCGACCACTCCTGGTATCTGTCCCGCAAGATCACCTTCAGCCGCATCGACCTGATGCCCATTCGCCAGCGTGTGTACGACCGCAATGGCTACCTGGCCACCGACGCCACCTATGTTGGTTTCAAGGATTACAGCGGAGCTTTGTTCCCCTCGACCATCACCATCTGGCGGCCGCAGGAAGAGTATTCCGTGACCCTGAAGATTGAGAAGATCACCCTCAACCAGTCGCTCACCGATGAGCAGTTCGCCCTCAATCAGCCTCCCGGTGCGCAGTTGGTTCAGCTCGATAAGACCCCGCCCACGGCGGCTGCCAATAGCGGCACCCCTCCGCAGGAATAGATTTTGGCTTTTTAGTAATACCCAGGGCGGGATAAAACTGAAAACCGAGACCCGAAAACCGGCGATCTATTCGTATGCCAGCGCGTCGATCGGGTCCTTTTGCGCCGCTTTGTACGATGGATACAGCGCCCCCAGGATTGCGCCCACTACCGCGATGATGGCCGCATATCCCACCCAGCTGCTCTGGATCACCACCCGCAGCGTGGGGAATCGCGCCAGGATCGCGTGGCTCACCCCGTAGCTCACGGCAATTCCCACGATCGTCCCCGCGATCGCCAGCAGGATCGTCTCCCGCAGCACCGTGTTCACGATGTACAGCTTCGACGCTCCCAGCGATTTCAGGATCCCGATCTCGCGCGTGCGTTCCATGATGGCCGTGTACATGGACTGGAAAATCACGATGAACCCGATCACCACCGCGACCCCGATCACCACCTCGATGAAGATCTTTAACCCCGGCAGGTTCCCGGCCGTGAATAGCGACAGGTATTCGCGCATGCTCAGCACTTTGTAAGTCTGCATCCCCGCAACGCTCTTGATCTCGCTCACCACCGCGGCCGCATTCTGTGGATTGTCCAGCTTCAGATAAAACACTGACGCCTTGCCCTGCGCGCCAATCCAGTTTTGCAGCGTCTCGATGGGCAGGAACTTGCGCGCCCCTCGCCCTTGTTCCACCACCCCCGCGATCTTCACTTCGTGATTCAGGATGGTCAACGTGTCGCCTACGTGGACGTGGTTGGCCTCGGCAAAGTAGTTGTCCACCAGCACCGTGTCCGGCCCGGTGAATGCCCCGCCCTCCAGGTAGTGGAACGGGCCGGCGAGTCCTTCGAAGCTCCTCAGATCGATCCCGTAGATCACCTCCACCGCTCCCACCGTGTTCATCTGCATCACCACCGGGCTTACCACCGCCACGTGCGGCAGCTTTCGGATGATGTCAGCCACCTTCACCGATACCGGCGCGCCTGTGATCCCGGCCAGGAACGACGACCCCGGTGGCTGCACGATCACGTCGGCGCCGATGCCCGCCTGCCGCTCCCGGCTGTCGTTCAGCATCCCAATCGACAGCCCTACAATCACCAGGATCAAGGTCACTTCCACCGCGATCGCCACCACGCTGATCAGCGTCCGGATCGGCCGGTGCACCAGGTTGGCCAGCACTAATCGGTTCATCGATTGTCCCCGCCTGATTGTAGCGGATGGCTGCCCGTGGGATGTCTAGCGGTAGCCAGCTCCGTGCATGATCACTTCCACGAAGCCGGATCCCTGTATTTCCCTGCATTCGTTGACGTTCGCGGCTAATTCCGTTATAGTCTAGGTTTGCTGTCCTGCAGTTGCCCGCCTAGGGGAATCCTCTGCGTCTTGGGAGGATAGTCCTGCGGTCTTCTTTGCGTTTTTATTCTGGGAGATTTCAGATGTCTACCTATTTCCCGAAGCAGGGGGAAATTGCGCGCAAATGGTACGTCGTGGATGCGGCGGGGCAGACCCTCGGCCGCCTGGCGACGCGGGTGGCCAGCATTCTGGCCGGCAAGGAAAATCCGCGGTACACGCCCTTCATTGACACCGGCGATCACGTGGTCGTCCTCAACGCTGAGAAGATTCGGCTCACCGGCACCAAGAGTGAGTCCAAGGTCTATCGCCATTACACCGGATTCCCGGGGGGCCTGCGCGAAGAGGATTTCCGCAAGCGCTTTGCCCGCAAGCCGGAGGCGATAGTCCAGGATGCCATCGAAGGCATGCTGCCCAAGAGCAAGATGGGCCGCGCCATGGCCAAGAAGCTCAAGGTTTATCGCGGCGACAAGCATCCTCACCAGGCGCAGAAGCCTGAGGGACTGCCGCTCGCTAAACAGGCGTAACGAACTTGTGTGACACCATGATTGTGTGGCACGGGTCTTCGACCCGTGGATTGTGTGGCACGGGTCTTTGACCCGTGATTTTTCGGGCGCAACCGGCGCCAGAGTTTCGAAAGGGATTTCAAAGCTGGCAGTCAGTAGCAACGGCTAATGGCTAACAGCTAAAACATATTATGGCTGAATCAGTCGAGTATTACGGCACCGGGCGGCGGAAATCGAGCATTGCCCGCGTCTTTCTTCGTCCGGGCACCGGGGAGTTTCGCGTCAACGATCTCCCGTTTGAGCGCTATTTCGTCACCGAAACGCAGCGCATTCTTGCGCGCCAGCCGCTGGTCACCACCGAGACGGCCGGCAGTTTCAACATCCTCGCCACCGTCCGGGGCGGTGGTGTGAATGGCCAGGCCGGCGCCGTCAAGATGGGCATTGCCCGCGCCTTGCTCGTGTTCAATCCCGAGCTGCGCGGCCGCCTCAAGTCGGAAGGCTTCCTGACGCGGGATTCTCGCGCTAAGGAACGCAAGAAGTACGGGCAGAAGGGTGCCCGCAAGAGATTCCAATTCAGCAAACGCTAGTTCGCTGGCCGTCGGCGGAAGCGTCGAAGTCGGTTCATAGTTTAAGTTTCTTGGCGGCTCCGCCCTCTGGAAACTGGAAACTAGAAACTCGAAACTCGAAACTGTTTTCAAATCCCCGCTCGCACCAGGGGCGGGACGGGAGTAATCGCGGCCTCGCGCCGTGATGCAATCCAATAAGGAGGTTGATTGGCTACCATCACCATGAAGGAATTGCTCGAAGCGGGCGTCCACTTCGGGCACCAGACTAAGCGCTGGAATCCCAAGATGAAGGAGTTCATCTTCGGCGAGCGCAACGGCATTTACATCATTGACCTGCAGAAGACGCTGAAGATGTTCAAGGAAGCGTCCAAGTTCGTGCAGGATATGGCCGCCGAAGGCAAGATTCTGATGTTCGTCGGCACCAAGCGCCAGGCCCAGGACGCGATCGCCGAAGAGGCGCAACGCTGCCGCATGTTCTACGTCAACCAGCGCTGGCTGGGCGGCCTGCTCACCAATTGGGTCACCGTCCAGAAGTCGGTGAAGCGGCTCAAGGAACTCGACGAAATGGCCACCGACGGCCGCTACGAGCTGCTTCCCAAGAAGGAAGTCATCAAGCTCGAGCGTGAGCGCAAGCACCTGCAGGCGAACCTTGCCGGCATCAAGGACCTGCCGCGCCTGCCCGATTCCATCTTCGTCATCGACTCCAACAAGGAGCAGATCGCGGTGCGCGAGGCGCGCAAGCTGGGCATTCCCGTGGTCGCCGTCGTCGATACCAATTGCGACCCCAGCGAAGTGGATTACGTGATCCCCGGCAACGATGACGCCCTGCGCGCCATCCGCCTGTTTGCCTCCAAGATCGCCGAGTCGGTGATTGAAGGCTCCCAGGCAGCCACTGACAAGCAGGTCGCTGAGGTCGAGGCCGCCCAGAAAGCGGAAGCCGCTGCCGCCTCCGAGTCGACCGGCGACCTGGTCGCCGACGCGGGCGAAGACGTCAGCATGGAAGATGTGCTCGGAGGCGGCGTGCGCAAGCAGCCTGCCCCGGCTGACGTCGAACCGGAAGGCCACGAAGCTCGCGCCGAGGCGCAGACGAAATAGCGCTGAGCCGCGAAGCGGCGAGAGCAGACGAATGCGGCGTCAGCAGACGAAATAGCGCTGAGCCGCGAACGGCGTCAGCCGACGAAATAGCGCTGAGCCGCGAAGGCGACAGGCAGACGCAATAGCATTGAGCCGCGAAGCGGCGACAGAATGTGCAGCCCAGGGCGCAAGCCCTGGGTAGCGTGACACAACGTCCTCCAGCCCCGCAGGGGCGAAAGACGATTGCAGCATTGTCATTCGCGACCCGCGCGCTATCCCGGCGCGGGTCTAAATTTGTTCGAACTCATATGGCCGATGTGGCGACCATGTCGGACGATCCCGGCCGCGAGCGTTGTACAAGAACATCGGACTGCGCTTTGTTCGCCGGCCACCAAGGCCCATGCAAGTCGAAGTGCAAGAAAACGTCTACTTGCGCACTGCCCACCGGACACGAAGGGCCATGTAAGACAGGAGAAGAGATGAGTACGAGTACCGCAAATATTTCCGCTGCCCAGGTTCGCGAACTCCGCGACAAGACCGGCGCTCCCATGATGGACTGCAAGAACGCCCTGGTCGAGGCCAAGGGCGACATGGAGCAGGCCGTCGTCGTGCTGCGCAAGCGCGGCATGGCCGTCGCCGCCAAAAAGTCCGCCCGCGCCACCAGCGAAGGCTCCGTCGCCAGCTACATCCATGCCGGAGGCAAGATCGGCGTGCTGGTCGAGGTCAATTGCGAGAGCGACTTCGTCGCCCGTACCGACGATTTCAAGGACCTGGTGCACGACGTCGCCATGCATATCGCCGCCAGCGATCCGAAATTCATTCGCAAGGAAGATGTCACCTCCGACGCGTTCGAGAAGGAGAAGGACATCTACCGCGCGCAGGCTGCCGCCACCGGCAAGCCCGCCAACGTGGTCGAGAAGATTGTCGAAGGCAAGATGGGCAAGTTTTATGAAGAAGTCTGCCTTTACGAGCAGCCCTTCATCAAGGACCAGACCGTCACCGTCTCGCAGTTGATCGCCGGCAAGATCGGCAAGCTCGGTGAGAACATCGCCGTCCGCCGCTTCGCCCGCTTCAAGGTCGGCGATCCCGGCGCCACCGTCGCCTCTACCAAGCCGGCGGAGACCGGCGGCGATGAGTCCGCGCCCGCGGCTCCGGCGGGCAAATAATCAAGGGCGGCTTCGGCCGCCCTTTCTTGGTGGGAGCGCCGGATGGTGGGGCGTCAGTTGGTGGGAGCGCCGGGCTTGAGCCCGGCGAATCAGCAATTCCATCAGCAGGGCTTTAGCCTTGGTTTCGACCCGGAAAGATGCGGCACTGCGGTAGCCGTGCCGCATCGCTCCACGTTGGTGGTCATTCCAACGGGGCTTTAGCCCCGAGGAATCTTGGTTCACCTGTACCCGCAACTAA
This sequence comes from Terriglobia bacterium, assembly GCA_963797035.1. Taxonomy (GTDB): domain Bacteria; phylum Acidobacteriota; class Terriglobia; order Terriglobales; family Acidobacteriaceae; genus JAIQGF01. The sequence continues at coordinate 90,043 of CAWCOC010000007.1, read as the reverse complement.
GTTTCTGGTTTTCACCGGCGCTCCAAGGTGCGAAACTGGAATCGCGCAACTCGAAACTGAAACTCGAAACTCAAATGTCCACTCCCGTCTTCAAACGCGTTCTCCTTAAGCTCTCCGGTGAAGCCCTCGCCGCCGGCCAGGGCTTTGGCATCGATCCCATCCGCATCAACGAAATCGCCGCCGAGATCCAGGACGTCCACTCCCTCGGCGTGCAGATCGCCATCGTCATCGGCGGCGGCAATTTCTTCCGCGGCGTTGCCGACCAGGCCCGCGAGATGGACCGCATCACCGCCGACCACATGGGCATGCTTGCCACCATGATCAACGCCCTCGCCCTGCAGGACGCGCTCGAAAAGCGCGGCGTCTACAGCCGTGTCATGTCCGCCATCGAGATGCACGAAGTGGCTGAACCGTTCATCCGCCGCCGCGCCATCCGCCATATGGAGAAGGAGCGCGTCGTCATCTTTGGCGCCGGCACCGGCAATCCTTATTTCTCCACCGACACCGCCGCCTCGCTGCGCGCCATGGAGATCAAGGCCGAAGTCATCCTCAAGGCGACGAAGGTCGATGGCATCTACGACGCCGATCCCATCGTCGTCAAGGACGCCAAGCGCTTCGACCAGATCAGCTACATGGAAGTCCTGAAAAAAGGACTCAAGGTGATGGACGCTACCGCCATCAGCCTCTGCAAGGACAACAACCTTCCCATCATCATCTTCGACCTCAATCGCCAAGGCAATATCCGCCGCGTCGTCACCGGCGAAAAAATCGGCTCTCTCGTCAGCGCCTGACGAAAACTGAGCCACAGATTTGCACGGTGACACACTGATTTCCTGAGGACCGCCAAATCCGTGTTTATCTGTGAAAATCTGTGGCTGCTTTTGCCTTCGTTTATAATTCCCGGTTCTAATCGGAGATTTCTATGGCGCAACCCAGCATGGCCGCGAATCCCGCGCTCAAGGAATTGTTTGCGCAGCTCAAGACCCGCATGGACAAGGCGGTGGAAGACTTTCGCAAGGAAATGGCCGCCGTGCGTACCGGCCGGGCCTCCGTGCACATGCTGGATGGCGTACAGGTGGAGGCCTACGGCTCCCTGATGCCGCTCAACCAGGTGGCGCAGGTGCACGCTCCGGAGGCGCAGCTCATCACTGTGGCCCCGTTCGATCCCAGCGTTCTCACCAGCATCGAGAAGTCCATTCGCTCCGCCGATCTCGGGCTGAACCCAATGAATGACGGCAAGCTCATTCGCGTTCCCGTGCCCGCGCTCACCGAGGAGCGCCGCCGCGACATGGTCAAGCATCTCCACAAGATGCTCGAGGAGCACCGCACCGCCGTCCGCAACATCCGCCGCGACGGCAACGACGGCATCAAGAAAGCCATGAAGGACAAGAAGATCACCGAAGATGATGAGCGTCGCGCCCTGGAAGAAATCCAGCGCCTGACCGACGATGAAATCAAGAAAATGGAAGAGCTCAGCAAGACCAAAGAAAAAGAAGTCATGACCGTGTGAGCGTGCGGCACACGCGCCCTCGCGTCTGCAGTGAGAGCGCCTTCGCCCCGGAACACGCCGAAGGACCAATTGACCGGCCGGCCTTTCCCAAAACAAAACTCCGGATCCAAATTTCCCGGCGCAAATCGCGCCGTAACGCTTGATTGTGGCGCAGAATAAACCAAATCGGGGGTGCGCCATGCGGCACGATATTGATTCCGCGCTCGCCTACTACTCCTCCGGCGATGTTGCCGTGGACGACGAACTGGATCTCCTCGCCGACGAAGACCAGGAATTCTGTCCCCTGTGTAGTGCGGAGCTGGTCGAGTTCGATGACGATCCCTTCGCCCTTCACTGCCCGGTGTGCGACCGCCGCTATCGCTAGTTTCGCGGGTTCGCGACGGGGTCCCCAGCACGCGCCGCTTTTGCGCCTGGTGGGGTGCTGGTATGCTGGTGGTCACGCCGGCCTATGACGACCAAGGTGGTCCACGCTGCCTGTCCGCACGATTGTCCTGACGCTTGTGGTGTGCTGATCACCGTCCGGGAACAAGATGGGCGCGCGGCCCGCATCCAGGGCGATCCGAATCATCCGGTGACTCGCGGCTTTCTTTGCGCCAAGGTCGCCAAGTATCTCGACCGCGTCTATTCGCCTGACCGCGTTCTTTATCCTTATCGCCGCATCGCACCCAAGGGTTCACGTGCCTGCAACCAGCAGGATTTCGAGCGGATCTCCTGGGACCAGGCGCTCGATGAAATCTGCGCGCGGCTCCGGCAGGTCGTGCGCCAGCACGGCGGCGAAGCCGTCCTTCCGTATTCCTACGGCGGCTCGCTCGGCGTCCTCAACGGCGCCTCCATGGACCGCCGTTTCTTCCATCGTCTGGGCGCGTCGCAGCTGGACCGCACCATCTGCTCCACGGCCGGCGAGGCCGGCATCAGGTCGGTGTATGGCCTCAAGCTCGGCACCGAGCCGGAGCAGTTTGCGCACTCGCGCTACATCCTCGCCTGGGGCGCCAACATCCACGGCAACAACGTCCACCTCTGGCCCTTCATCGAGGAGGCTCGCCGCCGTGGCGCCAAGCTGGTGGTCATCGACCCTTACCGCACGCGCACCGCCGCCTGCGCCGATTGGTACCTGCCCATCAATCCCGGGACCGACGCCGCGCTCGCGCTCGGCATGATGCACGTCATCATCGCGGAGGGCCTGTTCGACGCCGAGTACATCGCGCAGCACACCTTCGGATTCGATCAGCTTTGCGCCCGCGCGCGGGACTATCCGCCGGAGCGGGTAGCGCAATGGACGGGCATTTCCGCCGGCGATGTCGTGAAACTGGCGCGGGAATACGCCACCACGCGTCCCGCCGCCATTCGCCTCAACTACGGGATCCAGCGCAGCGAATTTGGCGGCGCCGCGGTGCGGGCGGTGTGCATGCTGCCCTGCCTGACAGGATCGTGGAAGGAAGTGGGTGGAGGACTGCAGCTCTCCACCAGCGAGGCCCACAACCTGAACAAGAACGCGCTGAAGGGCGCGGAGCTGATGCCACGTCCAACGCGCGTGGTCAACATGGTGGAACTGGGCCGCGCGCTCAACCAGCTCGACAATCCGCCGGTGAAAGCTTTGTTGGTTTACAACTCCAATCCGGCGGCAGTAGCGCCCAATCACAATTCCGTGGTGCGCGGCCTGTTGCGTCCGGACCTGTTCACCGTGGTGCACGAGCAGTTTTTCACCGACACCACCGACTACGCCGACTTCATTCTGCCCGCCACAACGTTCTTCGAGCACAAGGACCTGCAGACCGGGTATGGACACTACTTCATCCAGATTTCGCAGCCGGCAATCGAGCCGCTGGGCGAGTGCCGCTCCAACGTCGAGCTGTTTCGCGCGCTGGCGCTGCGCATGGGTTTCGACGACCCGTGTTTCCGCGAATCGGTGGACGAGATGATCGACCTGGCGCTGTCGTCAGGCCATCCGCACCTTGCCGGCATCGATCGCGCACGCCTGGAGCGCGAATCCCACGTGCGCCTGTCGCTTCCCACCGATTCCGGCGGCGACTACCTGCCGTTCGCCAACGGCTTTCCGACCCGCAATGGAAAAGCGCTTCTCTACAATGATGACCTCATTGCGCAAGGACTCGATCCGGTGGTCTCGTTCACGCCGCCGCGGGAATCGCGCCATGGCAGCGGGGAAGCCGGCTATCCACTCGAATTGCTGGCGCGCAAGTGCGACAACTATCTCAACTCCACCTTCGCCAATCTAGCTCCGCAGCAAAAGCTGGAAAATCCCAACCTGCTGGAGATCAGCGCAGTCGACGCCGCGGCGCGCGGCATTCACGACGGCGATCGCGTGCGCGTCTTCAACTCCCGCGGCGAAATTTTCCTGCAAGCGCGGGTCAACGGCACGACCCAGCCGGGGGTGGTGGCGGCGCGGCTCACCTGGGCCAAACTCACCGGCCAGGCTCGCAACATCAACGTGCTCACTTCGGAGCGGCTTACCGATATGGGCGGAGGCGGGACGTTTTATTCCACGCTGGTCGAGGTGGCTCGCGCGGACTGAAATGATTATCGATAAGTAAACCTTAGGCAGCCATACCCCTCCTCTCTCCTCTACGGGCTCTCATGAATCGACTCAACGTCACACTTCACGGCAGGAATGCGGTACGCAGTTTACATGGCTCTTGCCGGGACGAAGCGCGCAGGGCGCGAGAGATTCCGACACGATACGGGTTGAAAAAGTCTGGACGCGTGTCGACCGGCGGCGACTTTGACGTGAAACTCGCGTTGCCTTGTATAATTGCCAATTCCGCAACTACTTGCTATTGAGGTCGGACTATTCTTTATTCTGCAGACCATGACTTGGTCGTCGTTCGCGCTGCACAGGCTCTACTTATCCGCATTCGGAGGGCGGCGGGCGACCTGCGCCTGCTGCCGCTGTTTCTTCTGCTGACCTCATTGTTCTGCCTGCCTGCGTGGGCGCAGCGGGACCTGATCACCAAGATCAACATCATCGGCAACCGCCGCATCCCCGCGGAAACCATACGGGCGCGTATTTTCACCAAGGAAGGCGACGTCTACGACCAGGCCGCCCTGGAGCGCGACTTCAATTCGCTGTGGAACACCGGCTATTTCGACGACATCCGGATCGAGCGCGAGCCGAGTCCGAAGGGCTGGATCGTCAATTTCTATTTCAAGGAAAAGCCCACCATCCGTGAAATCAAGTACGTGGGCCTGAACTCGGTCTCGCAGAGCGACGTGCTGGACCGCTTCAAGGAACGCAAGGTATCACTGACGCAGGAGAGCCAGTACGACCCGACGCGGGTGAAGCGCGCCGAAGTGGTGATCAAGGAATTGCTGGCCGAGCACGGCCGCCAGTTCGCCACTATCCGCACCGAGGTCCATCCCATTCCTCCCGCCGCCGTGGGCATCACGTTCGTGGTGAAGGAAGGGCCCAAGATCAAAGTCGGCAAAATCAAGTTCGAAGGCAACAAGCACATCAACAGCCGGACCCTGCGCTATGCCATGCGCAACATGCGTCCCATCGGCATCCCCCATTCCATCATCCTGGAGAACATCTTCAGCAAGACGTACAACGCCGCCAAGCTGAGTGAAGATACCGAGTTGGTGCGCGACGCCTTTCAGCGCCAGGGATATTTCAAGGCAGTAGTGCAGGACCCGAAGACCAAGATCCGCGACGTGGGCAGCAGCGGCTTCCACATTCCGCTGATCATGCACGGTCCGGGGAAAGTGGTGGACATCACCATTCCGGTGGAAGAAGGCGATCGCTACCGGCTGAAGGAGATCAAGTTCACCGGCAACAAGGCCATCAGCAATACGGCGGCGCTGCGCAAGGCGATCCCGATGAAGGATGGCGACATCTTCAATATCGAACTGGTGCGCAAGGGCCTGAAAAACCTGCGCGACATATACGGCGCCGGCGGCTACATCAATTTCACTCCCGTGCCCGACACGCAGTTCGATGAGAACAAGAAGCTGATCAGCCTGACCATCGACCTGGACGAGGGCAAGCCATTCCTGGTCCGCCGCATCGAGTTCAAGGGCAACACCACCACCCGCGACAAGGTCATTCGCCGCGAACTGGCCGTCGAGGAAGGTCAGGTGTACAACAGCAAGCTGTGGGAGCTGAGCATTCTGCGGCTGAACCAACTCGGCTATTTCGACCCGCTCAAGCCTGAACAGGATTCCGAGGTCAAGCAAAACAACGAAGCGGGCACGGTCGACATTACCCTCAAGGTAAGGGAGAAGGGGAAGAACAGCATCGGTCTGAGCGGCGGCGTGAGCGGCCTGGCGGGAAGCTTCATCGGACTCACCTACGAGACCAACAACTTTCTCGGACTGGGCGAAACTCTCACCGTGCAAGCTAGCGTCGGCAGCCGCCAGCGCAACCTCTCCTTCGGCTTCACCGAACCCTACATGTTCGACCGCCCGCTGCAGCTCGGGTTCACGGTGTTCACGCAGAGATTCAACTTCAACCAGGCGCAACAGGCAAGCCTGATCGCCGGGCAGACGTTGAATCTCCCCGACAACGTCCTGCAATCGCTGCAGAACTTCAGCCAGTCGCGCTCCGGTTTCTCCTCCAGCCTGAGCTATCCCATCCGCCGCTCGTTCAAGCGCGTCAGCCTGGGGTATTCCTTCGATATTTCTTCCATCAACGTGTTTAGCACGTTCTCGCAGCTCTATTTCCAGGAGCTCAATTTCCGCAACATCTCGGGCCCCGACTCGCTCAAGGGCATTGTCACCAGCAAGCTGATTCCAAGCTTTACCTGGAACACGGTGGATAGCCCGGTCCATCCGCACCGCGGCCGCAACATCTTTATCGGGGGCGATATCGCCGGACTGGGCGGCAATGTCGCCTTTGTCCGTCCGGTGGTCTCCTACACCCGCTGGACGCCGATGAAGGGCCTGAAGCCCAACAGCGACGGACGCAACAGTTTCGGCATGCGCCTCCAAGGTTCGTTCATCACCGGGTACGGCGGACACGTGTCGCCGCCGTTTGAGCGGTTCTTCATGGGCGGCGACACCGACATCCGCGGCTTTGACATCCGCGCCATTTCGCCGGTTGCGTTCTTTGTGGAGCGCGTCGACTTCCCGCTCTCCAATCCCGACGGCACTCCGGTCCCCAAGGACCCGAACAACCCGCGGCAGGGCGCGGTCACCGTGCCCCTTCCGGTGCAGCGCATTATCTTTCCCGGCGGCGACACCAGCGCGGTGGCCAACTTCGAATACCGCATCCCGGTGGTCGGTCCGGTCACCCTCGCCCCATTTTTCGACATCGGGTTTGACGCCATCGCTCGTCCCAGCGAACTGCAGGTCAACGGCAGCCAGCTGAACATCCTGAATACGACCTCGTTTGGCTGTCCGGCGCTGGATGCCGGCCTGAATTGCGTGGGCGGAGTCTCGCAGTCCTTCGGCAAGAGCTTGAAAATCGTGAGCGCGTCGAATTGGAGGCCGCGTGCCTCTACCGGCCTGGAGTTGCAGGTGATCATGCCGGTGGTTAACGCGCCCTTCCGGATTTACTGGGCCTACAATCCCTTGCGCCTGGATACCACCACCGACACCCCCAACCTGATCACCCGCAGCATGTTCCCCCCGGGCGGGGCCGGCGATTTCAGCTATCGCCAGGCTATCAGCACCTTTGTTCCCGGCTGGAACCTCAAGGAACCGAAGACCACGTTCCGCTTCACCGTGGCGACAACCTTCTAGGGACGATCGGCGCCGCGGGGCAAGCTCCGCGTTGACGCTTGCCGCGCACACCACCTATAATCATTCTTCCCGTGAAACCTTCTGCACGGAAGTGCCCGTTGTGAGGTGTTTCTGAGGAAGTCCGAAGAGTCGCTTCAAGGAGTCCAAAACCAACCCATGACATGCAAGCTTTTTCGATTCATTTTGCCGGCGGCGCTGTTGACCGTCACCGCGCTGGCTCAGACTGGCACTGCCGCTGCCGCGAATCCTGCCCCGGCTTCCAATCCTGCCCCGGCTTCGAATCCTGCTGCCGCCTCCGCGGTGGCCCGCATCGGGATCATTAATATCCAGAACGCGATCTTGATGACCAATGAAGGCCGGCGCGACTTTGAGGCCCTGCAGACCAAGTTCGAGCCCACCCAGAAAACCTTGAACAATTTGAACCAGGAAATCGAGAACCTGAAAAAGCAGCTCCAGACCCAGGGCGAGAAACTCAACGAGCAAACCCGCTCTGACATGGTCAAGAACATTGAGAGCAAGCAGAAGACGCTGCAGCGCCAGGTGGAGGACGCGCAAGCTGAGTTCCAGGGCCAGCAGAACGAAATCGCCAACCGGATTGGCGGCAAGCTGCTGGATGTGCTCGACAAGTTCGCCAAGTCGAATGGCTACTCGGTGATCTTGGATGTCTCCGGCCAGCAGAGCCCGGTGCTCTGGGCGGCGCAGACCTCCGACGTTACGCAGGAGATTGTCAACTCCTATAACGCTCAGTCCAACGTGCCCGCTCCGCCGGCTGCCAAACCGGCTGCCACCGGCAAACCGGTTGCCGCTCCGGCGCGCCCGACTGCGCCCAAGCCGCAAACGCCGCCGAAGCACTGAGGCTTGTGCATGAATTTCCCGAGGCCGCCCGCGCCGGCGGCCTTTTTATTTTGCCCGGTGGCGCTTTCGGCCGGCACGTTCCTTCCCGCGATGGTCCGGATTCCCTTTTCAAAACCGAAAATTGGATGGAATCGCTGCTTTGGTTTTCCGCAACTCTGTGCAAATCTCTGTGCAATTCCGCGCCTACCGCTCTACAACTTGTCAGCCGACAGCTACTTACACAGTCTGCATTGTTACTGTGGCAGCGGACAATTCAGTCCGGAATCAACATCTTAGGTGTCTCGGTGAGGCGGGCAGCGGGCCGGCCGGTGCCCGCTACTTTGGTGGTCGAACCAATGGGAGATTTGCACATTTCGGTTACGTGAAAATCGCGCAACCATTGCCCAAAGCTGGCATCCGGGCGAGTCAAGTTTCCTTATTTGGCGCGGTGTTCAGAACCGGCATGAAGTTTTCGGCAGCGATGTTTGTTCGTCTAATCTTCGCCCACGCGCAACACCGCCAGGAAGGCTTCCTGGGGGATGTCGACGCGCCCGATGCGTTTCATGCGGCGCTTGCCCTCTTTCTGTTTTTCCAGGAGCTTGCGCTTGCGGGTGATGTCGCCGCCGTAGCATTTGGCGAGCACGTTCTTGCGGATGGCGCCCACCGTTTCCCGGGCGATGACCTTGGCGCCGATCGCCGCCTGGATGGCGACCTCGAACATCTGGCGGGGAATCAGCTCGCGCATCTTGGACACCAAGGCGCGGCCGCGCTCGTAGGCAAAATCGCGATGCACGATGATGGAGAGCGCATCCACCGAGTCGCCCGCCACCAGGATGTCGAGCTTCACCATGTCGGACTCCCAGTACCCGGCGAAGTGATAGTCCAGCGACGCGTAGCCGCGCGAGACGCTTTTCAGCTTGTCGTAGAAATCCAGCACGATCTCATTCAGCGGCAGCTCGTAGCTGAGCATGACGCGCCCGCCGGTGAGGTACTCGAAATTTTTCTGCTTGCCGCGCTTCTCCTCCACCAGCTTGAAAATCGCGCCCACGTATTCCTCGCGGGAAATGATCGTCGCCAGGATGATGGGCTCTTCAATCTTCTGGATCTCGCCCTGGGACGGCCACTTCGAGGGATTGTCGACCTCCAGCACCTCGCCGTCTGTCTTGGTGACCCGGAAGCGGACGCCGGGCGCGGTGGTGATCAAGTCAAGGTTGAATTCACGCTCCAGGCGCTGCTGGATGATGTCCATGTGGAGCAGGCCGAGGAAGCCGCAGCGGAAGCCGAAGCCCAGCGCCACCGAGCTTTCCGGCTCGAAATGGAAGGAAGAATCGTTCAGCCGCAGCTTTTCCAGGGCCTCGCGCAACATGGTGTGCTCGTGCGCGTCCACCGTGTACATGCCGGCGAAGACCATCGGCTTCAGCTCTTCGAAGCCGGGCAGCGGCTCGATGGCGGGGCGGTCGTCCTCGGTGATGGTGTCGCCGATCTTGGTGTCGGCCACGTTCTTCAGGTTGGCGAAGATGAATCCCACCTCGCCGGCCACCAGTTCCTCCACCTCCACCGGCTTGGGCGATTGCACGCCCACTACCTCCACCTCGAACGATTTGCCGTTCGACCAAAGGCGGATCTTCTGTTTCTTGCGCAGCGTGCCTTGAAAGACGCGCGTCAGCACGCCCACGCCGCGGTAGGAATCGAACCAGGAATCGAAGATCAGTGCCTGCAGCTGCGCCTCTGGCGATCCCTTCGGCGGCGGGATTTTGTGAATGACGGCCTCCAGCACCTCCGGCACGCCCTGGCCGGTTTTGGCGGAGATGAGCAGGGCATCGGAGGCGTCGAGTCCCACCGCGCCCTCGATCATCTCCTTGGTGCGCTCCACGTCGGCGCTCTGCAGGTCGATTTTGTTGATCACGGGGATGATTTCCAGCCCGTGATTGATCGCCAGGTAGGAGTTGGCCAGGGTTTGCGCCTCCACGCCCTGGGTGGCGTCGACTACCAGCAGCGCCCCCTCGCAGGAGGCCAGCGCGCGCGAAACTTCGTAGGAAAAATCCACGTGCCCGGGGGTATCGATCAGGTTGAGCTGGTAGGTTTCGCCGTTCTGCGCGGTGTAATTCATGCGCACGCAGTGCGCCTTGATGGTGATGCCGCGCTCGCGCTCCAGGTCCATGGCGTCCAGCACCTGCTCCTGCCCCTGCATTTCGCGCGCCGACAGCGCACCCGTCAGCTCCAGCATGCGGTCGGAAAGCGTGCTCTTTCCGTGATCGATGTGGGCAATGATCGCGAAATTGCGAATGTGCTGGCGGTCCATGGAAACGACGGGCTAGAGCGGCTTTCTCGGCCGCTTCGACTAGCGCTGCTTAACCATTGATTCTAGCATCCGCGGATCGTGCGCTGGCGCGCATGCCTTCGCCGCGGGAACCGAATCGATCGCAGCCGGCGGTGCGATTGCGGGGCACCGCAATAGTGCCCCTCGCCACGTCCTGCCCTTTTCCGGTACCCTACTTACCCTCCGGGGTGAACGATGAATCGACTGCTCCTGATCTTTCTGTTGTGTGCCGGCCTCTCCTTTGCGCAAACCACCACGCTTTCTCCCGCCGTCAAAGGCTTTGTCACAGTCGATGCGCCTGTCGTCGTGCTTGCCCACGTGCGGGTCATTGACGGCACCGGCGCGCCCGGCCGCGAGAACCAGACCATCGTCATATCTCAGGGCAAAATTCAGTCCGTCGGCGAGGCCGCTCCTCAGGCTGGCGCCAAGGTTCTCGATCTTTCCGGCCACACCGTGATCCCCGGCCTGGTCGGAATGCACGATCATCTCTTCTATCCCGGCTCGCTCACGCCCATTCACTACAGCGAAGATGACTTCAGCGCGCCGCGCATGTACCTGGCCGGCGGGGTCACCACCATCCGAACCACCGGCTCCATCGACGGCTATACCGACATCAGCCTGAAGCACGAAATCGAAACCGGCCGCGTCCCCGGCCCCAAGATCTTCCCCACCGCGCCCTATCTGGAAGGCGCCGGCGCCTACACCGGGCAGATGCACGAACTGACGGATGCTGATGACGCGCGCCGCACCGTCGCCTACTGGGCCGAAGAAGGCGCCAATAATTTCAAGGCGTACATGCACATTACGCGGGCCGAGCTGAGCGCTGCGATAGACGAGGCCCACAAGCGCGGCCTCAAAATTACCGGCCACCTGTGCTCCATCGGATTGCGGGAGGCCGCGGCGCTCGGCATTGACGATCTCGAGCACGGACTGGTGGTGGACGGCGAGGTGGCACCCGGCAAGCAGCCCGACAAGTGTCCCGACCAGACCGCAATCCGCGATGTGCTGCTCAAGCTGGACGTCAACGGGACGGAGGTCCAGCAGATCATCAAAGACCTGGTCGGGCACCACACGGCGGTGACTTCCACCCTGCCGGTCTTCGAAACATTTGTCCCCAACCGGCCCGCGATGGCGCTGCCGCCGGCCTCGCCAGGCACGCCCCCGAAGCCTTCGCCCTACATGACCCGCGTTCTGGAGAGCATGCTGCCGGAATCGCGCAACGACTACCTGACCACGCGCGCGCGCATCGCGGGCAATAAAGATTCGTCCTGGCCCGAGCTGTTCAAGAAAGAAATGCAGTTTGAATACGCGTTTGCCAAGGCCGGAGGATTGCTGCTCGCCGGGCTCGATCCCACCGGTTACGGCGGCGTGGTGCCCGGCTTCGGCGACCAGCGCGAAGTCGAGCTCCTGGTCGAAGCCGGCTTTACGCCGGTCGAAGCCATTAAAATCGCAACCTTCAACGGCGCGCAATGGCTCGGCGTCGCCGATACCATCGGCAGCATCGCTCCCGGCAAGCAAGCGGACCTGGTCGTCATCAAGGGCGACCCGTCGCGCAACATTGCCGACATCGAAAACGTCGAAATGGTATTCAAGGACGGCGTGGGCTACGACCCGGCCAAGCTGCTCGAATCCACCCGCGGCAAGGTGGGCTTGCACTGATGCCAGAAAGGAAGAATCGATGGCTACCGTCGATGATGCGGCGCTCAATGTTCTATTTCGCGAGGCGCGCACGTTTACTGCCTGGCTCGACAAGCCGGTGAGCGACGACACGCTTCGGCAGATCTACGACCTGATGAGGTGGGGGCCGACCAGTGCCAATAGCTCTCCCGCCCGCTTCATCTTCCTCCGTTCACGGGAAGCAAAGGAACGACTGCGGCCTGCCCTGGCTTCCGGCAACGTGGAAAAGACCATGACCGCGCCGGTCACGGTCATCGTTGCCTACGACCTGAAGTTTTACGACAAGCTGCCGAAGCTGTTTCCTCATAACCCCGCGATGCGGGACGTGTTTGCCAGCAATCCACAACTGATTGAAGTCACGGCGCAACGCAATTCGTCGTTACAGGGCGCCTACTTCATGCTTGCCGCCCGCGCGCTTGGCTTGGATTGCGGGCCGATGTCAGGCTTCGATAACGCCAAGCTCGATGAGGAGTTTTTTGCCGCAGGGAACTGCCACGAGTGCGGACAAGAGTTCTTTCCCGAAGGCCATGTGAAGTCGAACTTTCTATGCAATCTCGGCTACGGGGACCGGGGCAAGCTGTTTCCGCGCCTCCCGCGCCTGGACTTCACCGAGGCATGTACGCTGTTGTGATCTCTCTCAGCGGGTGTACACCGAGACGCGGTAATCGTCTTCGTCAGCAAGGAGGGCTTCAGCCCAACCGGGCATGGATCGAACCTTTCTCTGAGCACCGGCGAAAGCCGCCACCAGCAAGACCCGCGGCTCGGCAGCCGGCACTTGCATAATCAGGCCACCGTCCTTCCATTCAGCCTTGCCGGTCCGCTCGGCCGGCATCACCAACGCACGACGCAATTCGATCAGGCGCCGGTACCACTCCAGCATCTCTCGGTGGTCCTTGTCGTCGAGCGGCCAGCGCAATCTCGATCTCTCGAAGGTCGCTACCTCCTGAGGGTCCGGAACTTCGTTCCAGGCAAAATCGGCGAACTCCTTGCGCCGTCCTTCTCTCACCGCCCGCTGCAACCCGGCGTCGCCATAGTCGGTGAAGAACTGGAACGGCGCCTCCTCGTCGTACTCCTGGCCCATGAAGAGCAGCGGCGTCTCCGGCGCGAGCAGCAGCACTGCGGCCGCCAGCTTACGGGCGCCGCGCGGAACAAGCGTGGTGAGGCGTTCGCCCTTGGCGCGATTTCCCACCTGGTCGTGGTTCTGCGACGCGATGACGTGGCGGTAGAGGGGCACGTCAGCGGCCGGTGTGCCCCTTGGCTTGCCATCCCAGTACTTAAAGGGCTCGCCTTGAAACGCGAAGCCCTCGCTGAGTGCCCGCGCCAACTGCTCGCCGCGTCCGAAGTCTTGGTAGTAGCCGCGGCTTTCGCCGGTGAGCAGCGTGTGCAGCGCGTGATGAAAATCGTCGCTCCACAGCGCGTCGACTCCGAACCCCTGCGGAGAGGGCAAGAGATAGCGCCTGTCGTTCTCGTCGGTCTCACAGATGAGGCAGACCTGCCGGCCCAGGTTGCGTCCAAGAGCATGCACACGCTCGGCGATTTCCTGCACGATATGCTTCGGGGAGTCATCGTAGATGGTTTGCGTGGCGTCCAGGCGCAAGCCGTCGAGGTGATACTCGCGCACCCAGTAAAGCGCGTTCTCCACGAAGTATTGCCGAACCGGTGCAGCGTCCGGGCCGTCGAAGTTGACGGCCTCGCCCCAGGGGGTGTGGTGTCGCCCGGTGAAGTAAGGACCGAATTGCGCCAGGTAGTTGCCTTCGTTGCCCAGGTGGTTGTAAACCACGTCGAGCATGACGCCAAGGCCGGCGTGATGCGCCGCGTCCACCAACCGTTTCAGCCCTTCCGGGCCGCCGTAGCTGGCGTGTACCGAGTAGGGCGAGACCCCGTCGTAGCCCCAGTTGCGTGTGCCCGGAAATGCCGCCACCGGCATGACCTCGATGACGGTAACGCCGAGCGACTTCAGGTGGCCGAACCGCTCGATGACGCCCTCGAAAGTGCCCTGCGGCGTGAAGGCGCCCACGTGCAGCTCGTAGAGGATGTAGTCGCGGAGGTCGAGGCCGCGCCAGCCCTGGTCGGACCAGGTAAATGCCTCGGGATCCACGATCTGTGACGGCCCATGCACGCTACCCGGGAGCAGGCGCGACACCGGATCAGGCAGAGGCTTGCCGCTATCCACGAGGTAGAAGTAGCGGTCGCCGGCGCGCGCCGGCAGGGTGGCCGCGAATGTGCCGTCATGGCTGCGTTGCATGGGAAAGTCGCCGCGGCCGAGGATGCGCAGCGTGACCTCGCGCGCGCGCGGCGCCCACACGCGGAAGGCGCACTCGCCATTGCGTAGGGTCGCGCCCTGCATCATGGTTGGTGCCTGCATGGGAGTCACGTAGCTGTCTGACGTCGGCGAACAGCTTGGGGATGCATATCAAGATGAGAACGGGCGGGAGTTTGGCACGATGTTCCACGTGGAACACCTGTGGAAATCGTGTTTATTTGATGGAGTGAATCCCAAAAAGGGAAGCCGCCGGGCAGGGCAGGCGCGGATTTTGCAAAATAGCGGGCGCTCGATTACAACTCCGTCATGCTTGTGCTGGCCTCCAGTTCGCCGCGCCGCCAGGAACTGCTGCGCAATGCGGGCATCGCTTTCACGGCGCGCACCGCGAACGTGCCGGAGGTGCCGCGCCCGGGCGAGCGCCCGCTGGACTATGCGCAACGGCTGGCGCGCGACAAGGCCCGCGCCGTGCGGCAGCCATCGACCGGCGATGAACTTGTTCTGGGGGCCGACACCATCGTAGTGGTGGACCAGCACATCCTGGAAAAACCGGCCAACCCCAGAGATGCAACGCGCATGCTGCGCCTGCTGTCGGGACGAAGGCACCAGGTTGTCACCGGTGTATGCCTGGTGGGAGATGGCTTTGAGGACGTCCGCGCCGAGACCACCGACGTAACCTTCGACCAGCTGAGCGAAGAAGAGATTGCAATGTACGTAGCGCACGGCGAGCCCATGGACAAAGCCGGCGCCTACGCTATTCAGGGGATCGCCTCGCGCTGGATCTGCCGGCTGGACGGATGCTATTTCAATGTAGTGGGGCTGCCGGTTCCGCTGGTGTGCCGCATGCTGCGGGAGCACGGAGTTGCCATCTGAGTTGGCTGATGGGCCTAAGCCTGAGCAAATGAAAAGGCACAGGCGATCGAGCCTGCGCCCCAGCTACCGCGATGCACGCGCGGGCTACTTCTTGTCCGTGGGCTGTTCGCCGTCCTTCACCGACGATCGGAAATTGCGAATACCTTCGCCGAGCCCTTTGCCCAATTCCGAGAGGCGACCCGGCCCGAAGATGAGCAGGGCAATCGCCAGGATGACGAGAATCTCGGGCAAACCCAGTTTGGGGATCATAATTGGCCTCCGGGCCAAGGTGGTCGCCGGGAACCCCGATGTACGGGCGCCCGAAACAAACGACTCCATGGAGCCTGAATCTGCCCTGATTCTAGGCCACCGGGGGTGGATAGTCAAAGAAACAGCGGTTTTCGGAGGCCGCGCTCCGGGGGCACAAGCTCAGCGGCTGAAGTTGATTTGCACTTCAGCGGTGCTCTCCGTCGGCTGACCATTCAGCCTGGCAGGTTTGTAGCGCCATTGCTGAACCGCGGCGACCGCGGCCCTTTGGAGTTGACCATCGCCGCTGATTACCCGCACAGCACTGACGGTTCCCTCAGGCGAGATGGTCACGCTCATGCGCACGGCGCCATACACGCCCATCTGCTTGGCGATGGCAGGAAACGTGGGCGCAACCCGAGAGAGCAGGGTAGCGGGGACCAGCTCGGATTTTGGACGGCCTGGAACCGCGACCGGGAGCTTGCCGATCGAATTCAGGGTGGCGTCGTTGGAGGCGAGCGCCAGCTTCGGCGCCTGGATCTCCGGTTGAGGTTCCTGCTTCGGCATCGGTTTACCGGTCGCAATCTCCATCACGGGAGCTGGGACCCGGCGGGTTTCATCGACTGCGGCAGCTGGCGCCGGCTTGGATTCCTTAGGCTGCTCTGGCTTGATAACGGCCGGCTTGGTGGCGGGCTCGTAGTTGATGGTCAGGGGCACCGGCGCCGGATTGACAGCGGGCGCTACGGTCGCCGTTACCGGCGAAGGCACGGCGGTAGCCACGGGAGCAGGAACTTCCTTGGTCGCGGAGTGGTAGAGCCACAATCCGGCCACCAGAACCAGGCCGGCGGCCACTGCGGCTGCGCCTAGCAGTGTCTGGGGCTTACCGCTCTGAACGGAGGGCGTTTCCCAGGAGGCAATCGCAGGCCTGACATCGGCGAGGGCCGCTTTCGCGTCGGCGGTCGCCGGGAACAAAGGAAACGTAGGCGCCGTGTGCAATGCCAGCGGCGGCAGGGATGTGGGCGTGACCGGTAACGCGTGAGAATCGGTGACGGGAGGCGCCGGCGATGCCTGAGGCGCAGGATGATGCACTGGCGATGCCTGAGGCGCCGGAGCAACTGCACTGGACGAAACCGGCTTGACGGTGATGGACATGAAGTCGGGATGCGCAGAGAGAGTCGTGCCCGAGGCGATGGGACGCACCGGCTTGAAGCGGGTGGGGTCCTCAGATGGGCTCAGCAGCCCGGGATCGGGCGCAGCCTCGGTTTTATCCACGTCCACCGGCAACGGCATGGCGGCTTCACGCAACAGCGCAGGAGGAACCGAGGCGGCGGGGACAGCGTCTGGCACGAACGGAGGCTCCGCCGGCAGCGGCTTGGAGTGCTCGTGAGATGACCATGCAAGGTCAAGCGGCTTAGGGGCCGGAGTGGGAACAACGGACGCCGAGGCGGCTGCCTCAACCGGCGCCGGGTTGGCGACGGGAGCAGGAACAAAGGCCGGCTTGGCGAATGAAGCGGGAGGCTTGGCCACAGGAGCAGGAGGCTTCGCCGCGGGAGGGGAAAGCTTGGGCACTGGAGCGGGCGCAATCGGGGCCTCGGTCTTGAATACCGAGGCAACGGAGGCCGCCGGCTTTGCTGGCGGCGGAACCGGTGCGGCGGGTGCAACTCCAGTCAGGCTCGGCATCTCAGCATCGGCGCCCATCGGCGGCATTGCATCACGGGCTGCCAGCTTGGAGGCGATGATGTCGCTCAAGGTCAGAAGAATGGCGGTATGGGTCGGCTGAAACGCATTGGGCAGAGGCGCGATGACAATCATGACGCCCTTGGCGTCGCGGTGTTCGCAGATCGGAATGGCAATCAGGGAGCGCGTCTTCATGGCGCGGAAGACCGGACCGACGCGGTTGTCGGAATCGGCATCGCGGCAGCACAACGGACGACGGCTGCGGAGGCAATCGGCAATGAAAGCGTCGGAGAGAGGAATGATGCCGCCGACTTCAGGCGCGGCGCCGGTGCTGGTGCGTACCACCAGGTCTTGCCCGCGGCGCAGGGCGATGGCGACGCCGGCGGCGTTGGTATAGGCCTGCGCCCGCTCCGCAAGGTCAAGCAGTTCTTCGGCCAGCAGGATGCCGTCCATGTGGATGGGACTATGAACGTCGGTGGCGGGGCTGGTAGCCATGACTTCCTCCGCGATGCTCCCCAGAAACGTCGGCTGTGGCGCTATAAGATGATGCGCTGTCATGGTTTTATCCCAGGCGGGTAACCAGCGAAATATCACCACTGGTCAGGGGAGGAGTAGGCCTTTGGTAATGAACGCGGAGATCAGCGGGCTGGCGGTAGTGCTGGTGAGCACGCGGAACCCATTGAATATCGGGTCGGCGGCGCGCGCCATGAGCAATTTTGGGTTTCGGCGGCTGCGAGTAGTGAAGCCGTACGCACCGGCATTTCGCGAGGCGCGCTCCGCGGTGGGTGCGGCGGAGGTGTTGGCCAATGCCGAAGAGTTCAGCAGCGTGGCGGAGGCGGTCGCCGATTGCGCGCTGGTCGTCGGGACCACGGCGATCCGTCATCGGGAGTTGCAGCACCCGCTCTGGCGTCCGGAGAGCGGGGCGCGCAGAATCCGCAAGGCACTAGGAGTTGGGCGCGTGGCGATGCTGTTCGGATCGGAGAAGGTCGGGCTGTCGAACCAGGACCTCAGCCACTGTCATTGCCTGATGCGGATCCCCACGCGGGAAGAGCACATCTCCATGAACCTGGGGCAGGCGGTGGCGGTGTGCCTGTATGAACTTGTGCGCGATGCGAACGTTGCGCGAGTTCCCGCAAAAGTAAAACTTGCCAACGCGGGTGAGGTGGAGCGGATCACCGGGGTGCTGCTGGAAGCATTGCGTGCTAGCGGATACATAAAGGCGCGGGCCGCGGCTGCGAGCGAAGACAAAATCAGACGGCTGGTTCGACGGTTGAACTTGCAAGAGGACGATGCCGAGACCTGGCTGGGGATGCTGCGGCAGATGCTCTGGAAGATGAAGACGGGGGAATAACGGCAGCTCTCGGTAGCGCCGCATCGCTGCGAGAAGGCCCCAAGGTTATACGACTTCAATCAGGCGGGCTAACAAGGCCGTGCGGCGCGGAATTTCCGCGATCACGACCGATTCGTTGAAGGCGTGTGCGCCTTCGCCGACAGCACCCAGCCCGTCGAGGGTGGGAATGCCCAGGGCGGCGGTGAAGTTGCCGTCGGAGCCGCCGCCGACCGAAGCCTCGTCGACTTCGAAGCCCAGTACACGGGCCGCGGCCTGCGCTTTGCGAAACAGCGCGACCACCGGCGGCTTGCGTTCCAGGGGTGGCCGGTTGATGCCGCCGCTGACCTGGAGGCGGCAGACTTTGTCGAATGGGCGCAAGCCGCGGAATTGTCGGTCGAGGCGGGCTGCGTCGGGAAGCCGCGCGATGCGCGCGTCGACCTCCACTTCGGCCTCGGCGGCGACAACGTTGGTGCGCGTGCCCCCGCGAATGATGCCCGGATTCACGGTGATGCCGCGCTTCATGTCGGTGAAGCCGGCGATGCGCTCGATCTGGCGTGCAAGTTCGATGATGGCGCTGTGGCCGTCCTTGGGATCGAGGCCGGCGTGCGACGGCTTGCCGGTGATCTTGAGCTTGTACTCGCCGACCCCTTTGCGGGCCGTTTTCAACGCGCCCTTGAGGCCGGCGGAGGGCTCCAGGACGAACACCGCCGCCGATTGTCTGGCCAGTTTGGTCAGGATAGCGCGCGAGGAGGCGCTCTTGACCTCTTCGTCGCTAACCAGCAGGATGGTGACGGGGCGTGGCACGGCGCCACGCAGGTTGCGAAGCGCGTCTACGGCGAAGACCATCTGCGCGATGCCGGCCTTCATGTCGTAAACGCCGGGGCCGAAGAGACGTCCACGTTGTTCGCGCGCCGGCATGGTGTTCAACGTGCCGACGTCCCACACCGTGTCCATGTGGCCGAGCAGAAGAACGGGCGGAGCGCCATTGCGGGCCGCGAAATCGGCTTGCAAATGATTGCCAAATTCCTGCGCTGGATGGAACTGCACCCGCGCGCCGATGCCGGCCAGGATCTTCGCCAGCGCTTGCCCGAAGCGATCGACTGCCGGCTTGTTGAAGCTGGGCGATTCCAGTTCGACCATCTGGCGCAAGACGCGGACCATCTCCGGCCGGCGGCGCTGGAGAGAGGCCAGCAGTGGCGACGGAAGTTTGTTGGCGAATTTCATGCTTTGGTTATAATGCCTGATTCGCGCGGCAATCATGAATCCAGAAGCGACAACGGAACAGAAAACGACACTGGACATCACGGAGATCCAGCGCATCCTTCCCCACCGCTATCCGTTTCTGCTGATCGACCGGGTGGTGGACCTGCGACGCCGGGAGCGCATTGTCGCTCTCAAGAACGTGACCGTCAACGAGCCCTTTTTCCAGGGACACTTCCCCCAATACCCGATCATGCCGGGGGTTCTGATGGTGGAAGCGATTGCGCAGGCCGGCGGCGCGCTGTTGCTTACCGAGATGGCCGACCGTGACCAGAACCTGATGGTCTTTTCCGGCATTGAGCGCGCGCGCTTCCGGCGTCCGGTGGTGCCGGGCGACCAGCTGCGAATTGAAGTGACGGTGCTGGCGTGGCGCAGGAACGCGGTTCGCATGGAAGGCAACATTTACGTCGGCGACAAGCGCGTGTGCGAAGCCATCGTGAGCTGCCGCCTATTGCCGCGGGCCGCGGCTGCCTCAGACATGCAGGCTGAAGAAGGACAGTAGTTGACTCGCAACGCAGAAGTCCGCAATTCGTTGATCCATCCCACCGCCATCGTCGATCCTACCGCCAGGATTCCTGAGTCCTGCCGCATCGGACCCTACTGCGTGGTCGGAGCGGAGGTGGAAATGGGCGCGGACTGCGAGCTGGTTTCGCATGTCGTGTTGCACGGGCCCACGCGGATGGGATGCAACAACCGCATCTATCCATTCGCCGCAGTGGGCATTGATCCGCAGGACGTCAGCTACCGGGGCGAGCCGACGCGGCTGGAGATCGGCGACGACAACACGATTCGCGAGTTCGTGACGATCAATCGCGGCACCGTGAAGGGCGGCGGGATGACGCGCATCGGGAGCGGAATCCTGATCATGGCGTACACCCACGTCGGGCACGATTGCCTTATCGGCGACCATGCCATGCTGGTGAACGCGGCGACGCTGGCGGGTCATGTGACGGTGGAAGAATGGGCGGTGGTGGGAGCGCTCTGCCCGGTGCACCAGTTCGTGCGCATCGGCGCGCACAGCTACATCGGCGGAGGCACGACGATTACCCAGGACGTGCTGCCGTTTTCCAAGACCAGTGCGGCCCGCGAGAATCGCGCCTACGGATTGAACTCGGTGGGACTGAAGCGCCGCGGCTTCAGCGACGAACGATTGCGCAAGCTGCACCACGCTTACAAGGTGCTGCTGGCGTCGAAGCTGAACACCTCGCAGGCACTGGAGAAGTTGAAGAGCGAGAGCGAACTCGGACCGGACGTGGAGATGCTGATTCGCTTCGTGGAGATATCCGAGAGGGGCGTGATCAAGTGAGGCGACCGGCGCGAGTGTTGATGGATGGGACAGGTCTCAGATACCGCTAAATTTGTGCGGCTGAGTTTGTTATAATGACAATGCGGTAGAGCGCGCCCGCGCTCCGCAATGCCGCCGAATTGTCGCAATCGCAACGTCGGGGAGTGGCTCAGCCTGGTAGAGCACCTGGTTCGGGACCAGGGGGTCGGAGGTTCAAATCCTCTCTCCCCGACCAATCTTTTCAAACACTTACGTTTTCACGCTGGGCACTGGGTTCCCATTTGGGTTCCCATGCAGCGCGGTAAACCTTGAAGGGAACGCCCCTCAGGGCCTTGGGCTTCTTGCTCTTTTTCTCCGGAGCATCGAACACCGCCGCCACCGCGTGGTTTACGGCAACGACGCGCTCATCCCACCACGATTTCCCGTAGATATTCTGGGTGGGATCGATGTCGCTGTGGCCCATGTTGTCGCGCACCACCTTCCGCCGGACTTGACAGGCCGCGGGTATTTCAGAAAAGTTTGCTTCCACTCGGCAATTCGGGCCCACTGCATGAGTCCTCAGTTCACACTCGCGGACGCACGACAACAAACGCACTGGTCCGAAGACGGTAAGTAGCTGTAAATAAACAGCCACGGTAGCCCAGATAGCTCGCCACTTCAATTGTTTTCTACGGTGTAAATGCTGCGGAATGCTCATGTGGAGTCGAATGTGCATCCCGCGGTCCGCGGTGAAACTCAAGGCACGCGACGTTCGTTACAGCACAACGACACACCACCGAAGTCGCCTGACGGATAGTGACGCTGTCGCGGCCTCTCCTGGCGCGTTCTGCTTAGCAGAAGAGAGTTGCAGTCGTCGCAAGCAACCAACCCACCCGGGTGCGGGAATGGCGACGGTCTCTGAAACTGAGACACGATCTTGCTAAGCCTTCGACTGTTGGGATGAATGCGTACATACGGTGGATTCAACCTCCACTCGATGCACAAGCTGCGGGTGTTCCCGAACCGCGGCGTGCTGGTCGATACTGAGGAATGGGTGCGGAACCGAAGAACAGAGCAATGCGACCAGAGGTGCTGGTGTGCCCTTAGCTGTGAACGTACTGTGTGCGATGTGGCACGAATCGCGCAGAAATTGTCTTGACAGGCACGAACTGTTCACGATATAAGCTTGCATATCCACGATGTGAGCAATATCTCATCCAGGGTTAATGAATGGCAAAGGCTGGCGAAACTTACAAGGTCCAGGTTCTCGACCGTGCTATTGCTCTGTTCGAAGCTCTCTCTAGCGAGAGCTCCGGCCTCACTCTGCTGGAACTATCCGAGAAAATGGATTTGCACAGAAGCACCATCTATCGACTGCTAATGGTGCTGGAAAGAAAGCGCTACATTAGAGTTGAGGTGAGGACGGGCAAGTACTTCCTCGGTTTTCGCTTCTTCGAGCTGGCCAGCCAGATATTACGCAACACCATCCCCGCAGTCCAGGCGCGTCCAGTCTTGCAACGGCTTGTCGCCGAAATCGGCGAGACCGCCCACTTGTGCGTTCTCGACGACGGGGAGGTTTTGTACCTCGAGAAAGTTGAAGGAGCCAGAGCTGTAAGGGCTCCTTCGATCGTGGGCCGCCGGTATCCCGTGCATTGCGGGGGTGCGGGCAAAGCCCTGCTGGCATATGTAGCGCCGGAAGTACTGGAAGACATCCTGAACCGGCGCAGTCTTCCCGCATATACACGGTCCACGATTACCACGCCGGCGCAACTGAAGGCTGAGTTGGAGCGGATCCGAGAGCGCGGTTATTCGATCGACGACGAGGAGTACGAGGAAGGACTGCGCTGTGTCGGGGCGCCCGTAAGGGACTATACGGGCAACGTAGTGGCTGCGATCAGCGTAGCCGCCCCGGCATTTCGACTTACGATGGAAGACGTGCCGCTTGTCTCCCAGACGGTGATGGAAGCAGCGGCTCGTTTATCGGCTGAACTTGGGTACCAGGAGTCTTCGCGCGAACGACGATTGGCCGAATCAGCGGCGGGGTAGTCGCGCGAATCGCGGCTCATCCGGTGTGGGGCCGGTCGGCTGGAATTGGCAATCCACTGGGAGAATGGAGTTTCACCTCGCGATAACGGGTTCGCTTGCGCGACCGGTGGCTTTGCCGCCTTCTCCACCGCGCGGGCGACCGTGGGAGGATACCGATGCTGCAAAGCAAAAGCCTTTCCGCACACAAGCTTCTCCTCACGATTCTGGGATTGTTGATGGTAACAAGTTTTTCGCTACCCGCCCTGGCCCAAACGACAGGATCGATCCTGGGCCGTGTGGCGGACCCGTCGGGCGCGGTCATTCCGAATGCGACCGTTAGAGTCACCAATATGCAGACCCAGGCGGAGCGGACGACAACCACCGATACGAGTGGAAACTACCGATTCACATTGCTGCCCGTGGGGCGATATCGGGTCACGGCCGAGGCACCGGGCTTCGTGCGTTCCCAGCTGCCCGATGTTTTGGTTGACGTCGAACAGCATGTCCGGGTTGATGTGGGCATGACGATCGGCAACCTTAAACAGGAAGTCGTCGTCAGCAGTGAAGTCCCGCAAGTGGATACCACGACGGCGACCCTCGGAAAAGTGGTGGAGGAGAGACGCATCGCCGACCTTCCGCTCAACGGCAGGAACTTTCTCGAATTAGGCGACCTCCAGGCCGGTGTTACCCCACCGACACCAGGCATTGACGTCATCGGGAGCGGCACGAACAAGATTCCAGGCGGCACGGATGTGCTCTTTTCGGTGAATGGGATCCGGTACAACGCCAATAACTTTCTGCTGGACGGGGTCAATAATGTGGAGCCGATCACCGGAGCGGCGATGATCGTGCCTTCGCCGGATTCGCTGCAGGAATTCCGAATCCTCACCAACCTGTATGACGCGCAGTACGGCAGAGCCGGCGGTTCGGTGGTTACCATCCTCACGAAATCCGGCACCAATCAGTTTCATGGCAGCGCTTACGATTTCTTGCGCAACGACTTTCTAGACGCCCGCAACTACTTCGCTCCGCATGTGCCGAAGTTGAGACAAAACCAATTCGGCGCTACGTTGGGCGGGCCGATTATCAAGAACAAGACGTTCTTCTTCGCCAGCTATGAAGGGTTCAGGCAAAGCCACGGCATCGCGACCACGGCAACGGTACCAACTCTGGCCGAGCGCGCCGGCAACTTCAACGCCTCCGCGGTGAAGCCATTCAATCCCTTTACCAAAGCGCCGTTTCCGAACAACACCCTTCCGTCTCTGAATTCCATAGGACAGGCAATACTCAACCTGTACCCGCAGCCGAACCTCGGCTCGAATCAATGGTCGGGTGCGCCTGTGGGCAGCAACAACGCGGACCAATTCTTGGGCAAGATTGATCACTCGATGCTGGGCGGCAAGAACAACTTGTCTGGTCGTTACGCGCTTTCGCAGGCGAATTTGACGCAACCGGTGAACTTTTTCACGGTAGGGAGTGCCTTCACACAAGTACCGGGCTTTGCCAATGCGGATGTCAGCCGGTTCCAGAATGTCTCGTTATCCGATACGCACGTGATTTCGCAGCGAACGGTGAACGAGTTCCGCGTGTCGTATCAGCGCGCCAGGGTACAAGCGGGGCAGCCGAAAAACCCTGCAGATCGGAGTTCGGTAGGTTTCACGTTCCCGATCTCAGGGACTCCGGTTAGCGCTCTACCGGCGATATCGCTTTCCGGATTTTCAGGATTGGGTTATCCACTCTCCAGCTCGCGCAAGACCAACATGTATGAGTTCCTCGACAACATTTCCTGGACTCTCGGCAACCACAATCTGAGGTTCGGCGGCGATGTCCGGCATACGCTCATCTATAGCAACTTCCCGTCGCTTGCCTGGGGCGGCTACTTCTTCGTGGGCGCCTTCAGCGGCAATGCGGTAGCGGACGTTCTGCTGGGCGTCCCTTTCGGGTTTATTCAGGCAGGCGGCAGACCCGACAAGACCCTGACCAATACCTCGGAATACTTCTACGGCCAGGACAGCTGGCGAATTTCGCAAAGATTCACGGCCACATTCGGTCTGCGTTATGAATTGGTGCCCGGATACTCGGAGAAAAACAATCTGTTGCTGACCTTCGTGCCCGGGGTGAAGTCAGTGCAGAGCCCGACGTTGCCGGTGGGGCTGGTTCGGCCTGGAGATCCCGGAGTTCCGGACACCGTATACAACACCGATAAACATATGTTCGCGCCGCGCATCGGCATCGCCTGGGATCCAACTGGTGGTGGAAAAAGCAGCGTGCGCGCCGGGTATGGGATCTTCTGGGATGAAGATTCCCTGGTTCATGAATATTCGGTACAGCAACCACCGGATTTCCAGCCCATCCTGTTTCCGATCTTTCCGACTATCACTCCGACGCCGTTCGGGCCTCCGGGAACCATGGCTGATCCCTTCGGCGGACATAGTCCCTTTACTGCGCCAGTGAATTTTCCGCTACCCGTCGCGCCTGGAGTCTCGGCGACGTGGACCGATCCGAACTTCCGACCGGCCTACATCCAGCAGTGGAACCTGACCGTGCAAAGACAGATTACGCCCTCGCTCGCGCTGGAAGCCGCGTACGTTGGCACGAAAGGAACGCACCTGCAGGGAGTGGTGGAACCCAACCAGGCGGTGTTTACGCCGACAGCCACGAGCGGGAACGTCAATTCACGGCGACCGATCCCTAATCTCGGCGAGACTTTCCAAGTCTCCTCGATCTTCAATTCGAATTACAACGCGTTCCAGTTGACCGCGACGCAGAGGCTGTGGCGCGGGCTTTCGTTCCAGGCTTCGTACACCTGGTCAAAGTCACTCGATTACCAGAGCGCGCCGAACTCGTTCTACACCATCCCCGGCCAGCCGCGAGTGCCGCAGGACAGCACGAATTTGAAGGCTGAATACGGTCCGTCAGCTTTCGATATTCCGCACCGCTTTGTTGTGAGCTACTTGTACGAACTGCCGTTTTTCCGCGGCTCATCGGGGTTCGTGAAATCGCTGTTCGGCAACTGGAGGCTCACCGGCATTATGGCAGCCCAGTCGGGCACTCCTTTCACGGTCCTGGATTCCAGCAATCCCGACCTTGGCGGAGGCAGCACAATTCGAGACCGGGTGAATGTGGTCGCCGACCCGTTTTCGGGGACCTGTTCCAACGGAGCGCCGACACGTACGCCGCAGTGCTGGGTTAATCCATCTGCTTTCAAACGCCTCGTACCGCCGGCGCTGGGGAATGAGCGGCGCAACATGTTGAGGTCGGGAAGCATTTTCAACTGGGACATGGGCCTGGAAAAAGAAATTCCCATTCACGAGCGGCAGCGCCTGGAGCTTCGGTGGGAGGTCTTCAACATCTTTAACCACGCGAACTTCGCAGTGCCCATTACGGATTTCGCGTCGCCGAATTTCGGAAAGGTGCAAGGCACCTCGACGCCGGAGCGAGAAATGCAGCTGGCTTTGAAATTTATCTTCTAGTGGAAGGTGCCCACACGATGGAATCACGTCCATTGCTGATCCGCGACGGAATGGTCCTCGACGGCACGGGTGCGCCGCCAGTCCGCGCCAACGTCGTGGTTGTGGATGGGCGGATCACTGAAGTCGGGGCGGGGGAGACGCTAGTTGGGCCGAACTGGCACGTCGCGGACGCGTCCGGTAAGTTCGTTGTTCCCGGGTTCATCGACATGCATGCTCACCTGATCAGCGGAGGGTTTGACACCATCTCCGACGTCGGAATGACGTATGACATGGATCTCGGTCGGCGACTGCTGAAGCAGATGCTGTACTGGGGCGTGACATCGGTGTACAGCCCGGTGCAACCTCTCGAACTCGGACTTGCGCTTCGAAATGATGTTTCCAACGCTGCGCCGCGTCTGTTCATCTCGGGACCAGGCTTCACAGCTCCGGGCGGATGGGCGGGAGCTAACGATCCAGCCGCCCGAATGGAGCCGACGACTCGCGAGCAGGTGGAGAAGTGCCTGGACATTCTCGCCGGCGCCGGCGTAGATATCGTGAAGATCTTCTATGACGACATGAGCTGCGCGTTCACGAGATCGATGGACAAGATGGCCAAGCCCGTAATGGAAGCGATTGTGCGCGCGGCGCACGCACGAAGGCTCAAGGTGATGGTGCATGCCTATGATAACCGAAATCACAAGGAGACGATGGCTGCCGGCGCGGACATCATGGCGCACTCGGCCGTGACAGCACCGGTTGATGACGAATACATCGAGCTTGCCCGTCGCAACCAAGCGACATATCTGGGAACGCTTTCCATCTATTACGACACCTTCAACGAGGTTTCAATTCGCGAACTGATCCGCTCCGAGCACGTCACGACCTCGGTTCCGCAGACGACGTTACGCACACTGGAGGAGGGCGGCCCGCTTGATCAATTCGAAACCATGATTCGCCAGATCTATATCCAGCAGCAACTGCCCGTCATTGCGGAGAACATGCGGAAGGTCTGGAAATCGGGAATTTCCCTTGGGGTCGGGCCCGATACTGGGGTAATGGGAGCATTCCCCGGCTTTGCCGTCCATCGCGAGATGGAATTGATGGTGCGAGCTGGGCTGCCAGCAATGGCAGTATTGCAAGCCGCAACGGCAAACGCGGCACAGTGCCTTGGGCAGCCGGACCTCGGTGCGATTGCCCCCGGCAAGGCAGCGGACATAGTCGTGCTTGGCTCCAATCCGATCGACAGCATCCTCAACACGCGCGACATTCACTGCATCATCCGCGGTGGTCAAATTGTGGACCGAGATAAGCTCCGGAGCGACGTCTTCGTCGTAGATCGTGCTTCTCCGGCGGTCCACTGCTGCTGAGTGCGGAGAAAACAACATGGCGGAAGTGTTCACCGAACCGAAGATCCTCGATTTCACAGCCGATGAATTTCCCAAGGAGCTAGTGCCCGGCGTGGCTTACATGAAGCATATGTTTGGTCGCAACCTGAGTGTCGCGCTGTTCAAGATCCCTGCCGGACAAGGCGCAAAGTTTCCCCTGCACTACCACAAGCACGGTGAAGAAATCGGAATCCAGTTGAAGGGCACATCACGGGTGTTTGCAAACGGCAAAGAGTACGTGATCAAAACCGGGCAGGCGATTGTTTTGCCGCCGGAGCTGGAACACGCAGGAAGTTTTGGTGAGGAAGAAGCCTGGTTGCTAACCGTAGCCACGCCTCCGCGCGACGACTACGGTCCGGAAGACTGGTAGGCCCTCTGCTATGAAGCTGGCCTCTCTCAAACCGCTACAGTTGTGCTACGGCTTCGCCGCCGATGATGCTTCGCGCTACCTGCGTGGGAAGCGCCTCAACTTTCTCCTTGTGCGAGCGATGGCCACGGACGGCACAGTCGGCTATGGCGAGGTGTGTGACAGCTTCTGCTGCAACTATCCCACTTCCATGTCTGCCGTAATCGAGGAAGCGTTAGCACCGCTATTCGTGGGCAAGATTCTGGATAACGTAGAGGACCTCGTTGCTAATGCGCGGCGCATGACGCGACGACGGCTCGGGGATCATGGAATGGTTGTGCAAGCTCTCAGCGGCGTCGAGATCGCGCTTTGGGACCTGGGGGCGAAAGTCGCCGCGAAACCGGTGTGCGAACTGCTTGGCGCAACTGTGACTGACCTTCCTATCTACGCCTCCGGATCGTTTCTCGATGAAGGCGGCGCAGAGTGGCACGTGAAATATTTCGAGCCATTGATGACCCGCGGAGTGCGCGCGGTGAAAGTCCGGCTGGGCGTCGACTACGAACCACAGTTACAGACGCTGAGGGAACTTCGCGCGGCGCTGGGCAACGACGTACGACTGATGGTGGACGGCAACGAATTCTTCACGCTTGACCAGGCGTTGGAGATTGCGGGCACTCTCGCCGACCTCAACGTGTTTTTCTTCGAGGAACCGATCGCACAATGCGAGCGCGACGCGATCGCGTCTCTGGTTCAACGATCGCCCGTTCCGATAGCTTATGGCGAACACTTGTTCCTGGTACACGATTTTGCCGATTGTCTGCAGCATCGCCGTGCCGGGTATCTGCAGCCGGATGCGAGTATCTGCGGCGGAATGGCTGAAGGTGTTCGCATCGCTCAGTTGGCACGTAAGCATGGCGTGGGCATAGCACCGCATTCGGCGGCCGGCCCCGTGTCGTTGGCTGCGAACCTGCACATGGCAGCAGCCATGGGCGGAATAGATATGATCGAGTACAGTTTTCCGCTTGCCCCGATGTGGCGCGATACCGGTGGTGCGGAACTTCTCATTGACGAGATCCATGATGGCAGGATTCGAATTCCGCAAGGGGTGGGCCTCGGTGTGGAGCCCGGGGACGAACTGATTGCGTCCAGCAGCAAGCCGCCTATGGCCGCTGTAAGTCGGAGTGCTAGTCAATGACCCAAGGCGCGATCAAGTTCGCGATGAATCACGGCCAGGCGAAACCGTCCGGCGGCTTTTTTTACGGCTGGGTGGTCGTAGCGGCCGCTGCCGTGGGACTGTTTCTCGGCTTCGTGCCGATTATCGGTTTCACGTTCAGCGTATTTTTCAAGGCGATCGCCACCGAATTCCATTGGAATCGATCGGAGATTTCCCTCGGCTTCTCGTTGTCGCTGCTCGTTCTGAGCATTGCCCTTCCGATCAGCGGCAAGTTGGTCGACAGGTTCGGGGCGCGGCGGGTGATCGTTCCCGGCGCGGTACTGTTTGGCCTCGGGCTGATGGCATTCACTCTTCTCACTAATCATCTCTGGCAGTTTTATCTCACGTATTTGTTCATTGGCCTGGTAGGAAGCGGAACGGCGCCGATCCCGTATTACAAAGTAATTTCCTGTTGGTTTAATCGGCGGCGCGGACTGGCCCTTGGCATTGCAATGGGAGGTGCGGGCCTCGGCAGCTCGTTGATGCCTTACCTCGCGCATTCGCTTATTGCCTCCTCCGGATGGCGGACGGCATACTTGGTCATCGGCGTAATCGTCGTCGTGGTTACGGTTCCCGTTGTGGCCCTGTTCCTGAAAGAGCGCCCCGCTATGAAGGGACAGCTTGCCGACGGCGAATCAGAGTCTAACGCGCGCGCGGCAACCGCGGCTGAGGCGGAGGGCATG
The DNA here is from genome assembly GCA_963797035.1 of Terriglobia bacterium. Lineage (GTDB taxonomy): Bacteria > Acidobacteriota > Terriglobia > Terriglobales > Acidobacteriaceae > JAIQGF01. The sequence goes on along the minus strand of CAWCOC010000007.1, from coordinate 60,015 downwards.
ACGGCAGCCGAGGCGCGGCACTCAGGCACATTCTGGCTGATGTGCACGTCGTTCTTTCTCATGTCAGTGACGCTTGGCGGCTGTTTGATCCACATGGTTCCGTTACTCACCGACCGCGGCATTTCAGGCAATGCGGCGGCGGCAGCGGCATCCGTGCTGGGTGCGGCGACTCTGCTGGGTCGCGTGGGAACCGGGTACTTGCTCGACCGCTTCGCTCCCCACCTGGTGGCGATGACGCTATTTTTGTTGTCATCGGTGGGGATCACGCTCTTGTGGTCGGGAACGGCGGGGAACCTGGCATTCCTGGCGGCATTTCTCGTTGGCATGGGCATGGGCGCCGAGGGCGACATCATGGCTTACATGGTCGGTCGGTACTTTGGCGTGCGCTTCTTCGGTGAGATCTATGGGGTCTGTCTGACGATCTATACCATCGGCGCCATTATCGGCCCCATGCTGATGGCAGCAGGATTTGATACCACGCATTCCTACAGGACTGTACTGGGACCGTTTGTTATTGCAACCATTATTGCGGCGTTGCTGATGAAGCAACTCGGGCCTCTCCGAGTGTGGGAGACCACCGCCAAGAGCGCCTGATAGGCAGCGGGAGGGAATGTCATGGGGACGACGTTCGATTCAAAGGTGGCGATCGTAACCGGAGGAGGATCCGGCATTGGCCGTGCGACGGCAATGGCATTTGCGCGCGAGGGCGCCAAGGTTGCAGTTGCCGACATCTCCGCCGCGTGTGGCGAAGCTGCGGCGCATGCCATCCAGAAAGCAGGCAGTGATGCCATTTTCATCGCCGCCGACGTCTCGAAGTCCGCCGACGTGGAGAACATGGTGAAGAAGACGGCGCAGCATTTCGGGCGGGTCGATTTTGCGCACAACAACGCCGGGATTGACGGTGAGTTTGTCACCATCGTGAGCTGTTCGGAACAGAATTGGGACCGTGTGATGGGAGTGAACCTGAAGTCGGTGTGGCTGGGGATGAAGTACGAAATCCCGGAAATGCTCAAGCAGGGCAAAGGTGCGATCGTAAACACCGCCTCGGTGGCGGCAATGGTCGCGTTCCGCACCATGGGAGCGTACGTCGCCAGCAAGCACGGAGTCGTGGGTCTCACCAAGACCGCCGCCCTTGAGTATTGCCGTAAGGGCATCCGGGTCAATGCAGTTTGTCCGGGCGTGATTCGTACCTCCATGATCGACAGCTTCATCAACAACGACGACCATGTAACCCAGGCGATGGTGAGCTTGGAGCCGATCGGCCGCATGGGCACACCCGAAGAGGTGGCGAACACGGTCGTGTGGTTGTGCTCGGAGGCGGCATCGTTCGTGACCGGCGTTGCCATGCCTGTGGACGGAGCACTGGTCGCGGAAGGAAATGCATTCCCGCCGATGCCGGAATAACAGCCTTATTCTTGGGGGTCATAGGGGACGATATGTATTCGATAGGCATGGACGTCGGAGGCACTTTCACCGATGTGGTGATTGCCGACGAGAAAAACGACGTGACGGTGCTGAAAATTCCTTCAACACCGCGCAACCCGTTGGACGGCATCCGCTCGGGCTTGCAGGCGGTGGCCGACCGAATGGGTATCGGCGTCAAGGAGCTGGTGCAGCGGACCGAGCGCCTCGTACACGGCACCACAGTCGCCACCAATACGATGCTGCAGTACAGCGGCGCGAAGACCGCATTGTTGACGACACACGGCTTCCGGGATTCGCTGGAGATGCGCCGCTGTCACCGCAAAGGGCAATGGGATTTCTTCACCGAGCAGCCACCCATGATCGTTCCCCGCCATCTTCGCCGGGGTATTCGCGAGCGCACGCTTTGGGATGGCAGCATTGATGCGCCGCTCGACGAACAGCAGTTGCTCGATGAAGTGAAGCGCCTGGTGGATACCGAAAAAGTGGAGGCCATCGGCATCTGTTTCCTGTTCTCGTTCAAGAAACCTGGCAATGAAAGGAAGGCGGCAGCGCTGATTCGCGAGCGATACCCGCAGGTGTTCGTATCCGCGTCTTTGGAAGTGGCGCCGCAAATTCGCGAATACGAGCGCACGTGCACGACCGTGGTGAACGCGTTCGTTAGTCCCGGTCTCTCGCGGTACCTTGACCAGCTCGGCGGATACCTCGATTCGGAAGGGACGACCAGAGACTACCAGGTCATCCAGAGCAATGGCGGCATTACGACCTCGAAGGCCGCTGGGCAGAATGGCGTACGCGCGCTGCTGTCAGGCCCCGCGGGCGGCGCGATTGGCGGAGTCAGCCTGGCGGAGCGGATCGATGAACCCAACCTCATCGTTGCCGACATGGGCGGCACCAGCTTTGACGTAACGCTCATTCAGAACCGCCAAATTTCGCTGGTATCCGAAGGCGAGATCGCTGGCTACAAAGTTTCGCTACCCATGATAGACATCCACACGGTCGGCGCGGGTGGTGGCAGCATCGGCCACATTGACGCCGGGGGAATGTTGAAGGTCGGTCCGCGATCAGCGGGCGGCCAGCCCGGCCCCGCTTGTTATGGCAAAGGCGGCACCGAGCCAACTGTCACGGACGCCGATCTCACGCTCGGACTGATCAATCCAGATTACTTCCTGGGCGGCAGCATTCGCCTGGATAAGAACCTTGCGCAAAAGGCGATCACCGAGCACGTCGCCGATCGTCTCGGCATTTCAGTCATCGAAGCGGCGCAGGCGATGTTCGAAATTGTGAATGCAAACATGGTGGATGCGCTGCACCTGATCACCGTTCAGAAGGGACACGACCCGCGCGATTTCGCCCTCGTAGCAGCCGGCGGCGCGTGCCCCATTCACGCCACCGTGCTCGCCCGCGCGCTTGGGATCCGCCGCGTCGTCATTCCGCAAACGTCGGAGGTGTTCTGCGCGATGGGCGCACTGGAAGCGGACATGAAATATGACTTCGTCCGCACATGCCTATTAAAGACTGCAACCTTGGACCCGCAGGAGCTGCTCGGCTATGTCGAGGAGTTAAAGCAGCAGGGTATCGTTCGGCTCAAACAGGACGGCATCTCGCCTGAAAGGTGGTCATTCGAGTACTCGCTGGAGATGCGCTACATCGGCCAGCACTGGCAGATTCCAGTGCCCTTAACGATCATAGATGAGAAGTTGCCGGCCACGGTGGAGATCATGGAGGCGTTCCACCTCCGCCATGAAGCGGTGAACGGCTACAAGTTGGAGGGGCGTGAGGCCGAGATCGTCAACATAGCGGTGATGGCGATCGGTCGGAGCCCGAAGATCCAACTGCGCACAGCCAAATTCGCAGGCCAGGATGCGTCTTCAGCGATTAAGGGTAGTCGGAAAGCGTATTTCAGCGAAGGGGGCTTCGTGGAGGTGCCGCTCTACGATGCGGGCCGACTCGCGGCAGGACACACGTTTGCCGGACCAGCCATCGTTGAGAAGCCGAACACCACGATCGTGCTCGGGTCGGAGCAACGCGCGACATTAGACAAGTACCACAACTTCATCATTGACCTGCTGTGAATTGAGGCCGCGACGAGGAATTCATGCCGATTGCATCGATGAGCAAGACGGAACTGAGCGACGTGATCGCAATTTCGGTCATGTCGCACAAGCTCGACACCATCGCGCTGGAGATGGGCGAAACCATGCGCAAGTCGAGCCACTCCCCGATTTTCGCCGAGGCGAACGATTTCGCGTGCAGTCTCACTAACTGGGCGGGCGAACAAATCGCACAATTGGCCGGAATCCCCATTATCGGTGCAGCCGGAGGATTCGGCCCGCAGGAGGTCCTCAAAGATTTTCCTACTGAGTCGATTCAAGAAGGCGATGTCTTCTTGATGAACGATGCATATCGCCTCGGCAATCATCTGCCGGAGATGACCGTAGTCGTGCCGGTTTTCATTCGCGGGGAGTTGCTGTTTTTCACCGTGGCGCGGGCTCACCATCATGATGTCGGGGGGCCCACCCCGGGCAGCATGAATGCGCGCTCGAGCTCTATCTATGCGGAAGGCATCCGGATCCCGCCGGTCAAATTGTTTGATCGCGGCAAGCTGAATGAAGCCTTGATGGGGGTGATCAAGCTAAACGTGCGCGATCCGGAAGTGTTGTGGAGCGATCTGATGGCGGAGATCGGCGCCTGCTCGGTAGGCAAAAAGCGCCTGATGGAATCGCTGGGCGAGCGGTACTCCAACGAGAAAATAAAGGAGATCGTAGCTGCCGTGCTCGATGCGGCGGAACGCCAATGCCGCGAAGAGATCCGCAAGCTTCCCAACGGCCGCTATTACGGCGAATATGCGATGGACAATGACGGCATCAACGACACGCCAGTCATGTACCGCGCTACCATCACCGTCGAAGACGATTCCATCACCGTCGATTACACGGGGACCGATCCGCAGGCGACCGGTGCTAAAAACAACACGCTGGCTACGACCTATTCCGGAACTAACGTCGCCGTGCTATGGGCATTGTCCGGACAGTTGCCTCGCAACAGCGGCTCTTTCCGCGCCATAAAGATCATCGCGCCGGAAGGAACGCTGGTGAACCCGCGGTCGCCGGCAGCGGTCGGCATGTGTACCCTCCCCCCCGCATGCGCAATGATGGGCGCGGTTCTGAAGGCGTTCGGTGAAGCTGTTCCGGACCGCGTCCCCGCCGGGTTCTACAGCGTGTTTACCGCTGGGTACGGAGGCATCGATCCAAGGACGGGCAAGGTTTTCATCGGTTGGTGTTTCGGTGCGCTGGGCGGCGGTGGCGGTTATCCGCATCGCGACGGGGACTCCTTCGTCGCTCCCATCTCGAATTACAACGGCATCCTGGTTCCGAACATTGAGACTGATGAAATCAATTTCCCCATCAAGACGCTTCGCCATGAATACATTGCCGATACCGGCGGCCCAGGCAAGAACCGCGGCGGCAATGGGGTCGAGTATTCAATCGAGTTCCGAAACGTGAATCCGGACGTTTCGGTGTTCGGTGATGGTGCGGTCATCCCAGCGTTCGGTATCAATGGAGGATCCGACGGCAGTTTGAACGAAGGCTATCTGAATCGTGGAAGTCCGGGCGAAAAGCGGCTGCGCAGTAATGAAGGATGGAACAAAGCGCAGAGTGGCGATTCGCTGACGATTTACTCAGCCGGGGGCGGTGGATGGGGTGATCCCCTGAAGCGGCCTGCCGAGATGGTGCTGGCCGACGTCGTTGATGAGATGGTGACGGACTCCTGGGCGCGCGAGCGTTACGGAGTGGTGATTGAGAAGGGACAAATCAACCAGAATGCGACCGCGGCGGCTCGCGCCGAATTGCTGGCCAAGCGAGCTGGCGGCGGGGAAAAATCCCGGCATGCCTGATGTAGTCAGTAAACTCGGTGCCCGATTTGCGACCGGATCCTTCGGTCCGTCGCGATCAGCCGTGATGTGTCGTCACGGAGTGGTTGCGACCAGTCAACCGCTGGCGGCGCTGGCTGGGGCGGAAGCGTTGCAGGGTGGCGGCACGGCGATGGACGCTGCGGTGGTCGCGGCGGCAGTGCTGAACGTGGTGGAGCCAATGTCCACTGGCATCGGCGGCGACGCTTTCGCAATTTTCTGTGACGCGAAGTCGCGACGTCTGACCGCCATCAATGGCAGCGGCCGTTCACCGAAAGCTGCCACCTACGATGAGATAAAGCGCCGACTGAACGGCGAGTCCACAATACCTTCGACCAGTCCGCTGACGTGGATGGTTCCGGGAACAGTGGATGCGTGGGTTACCGCGCTGCAACTTGCCGGCCGGATGTCGCTGGGCGATGCTCTTGCGCCCGCAATCCGTTATGCCGAAGAAGGATTCGCGGTTGCGCCGCAGACGGCCGCCACCTGGATGGCCTTCGAAAAGGCTTTGGCCCAACCCGCCGATACCGCCCGCACCTGGCTCTATGCCGGACATCGGGCGCCGCGACCTGGCGAGATATTCCGCTGTCCGAATCTTGCGAAGACACTTCGCGCGATTGCAGAAGGCGGCAGGGATGTCTTCTATCGAGGAGTGATCGCCGAGGCAATCGTCGCCTTTTCCGAAAGCGCAGGCGGTCTGTTCAGTCTCGATGACTTTGAGAAGCATGCCTCCGACTTTCCCGAAGTTCTCCGCAGCCATTATCGCGGGCTCCAGGTGGTGGCATTCCCCCCCAACAGCCAGGGTATAGCGGCGCTGGAAGCGTTGCAGATTCTCGAAGGCACTGACATAACGGGAATGCAGCACAACTCTGCTGAGCTACTGCATAGACAGATCGAGGCGATGAAGATCGCACTTTGGGATGCTCATCAATTCGTCGCCGACGTGCCGGTCAGTTCCGTTGCCGGCTTGTTAAGTCGCACTTACGTCGACTCTCGACGCGAACAGATATCGCTGGAGCGCGCTGCTACCCAGCCCGCCGCCGCCACTGGCGGCGATACGGTTTATGTCTGCGCCGTTGACCGGGAGGGCAACGCCGCGTCTTTTATTAATAGCGTATACATGCCGTGGGGGTCCAGTTACACCGTGCCGGGCACCGGCATCCTGCTGCAGAACCGCGGCCATTGTTTCTCCCTCGATTCACAAAGCCCGAACGTCATTGGGCCACGAAAGCGCAGCCGCCACACACTTGCACCCGCGATGGTTCTGTCCGACAACCGTCCCCTCCTGGTGTTTGGCTTCGTGGGTGGCGACATGCAAGTGCAAGCGCAAGTTCAATTCATGTGCAACGTAGTCGATTTCGGAATGAACGTGCAGGATGCCCTCGACGCTCCCCGCTGGCGCTACAACGGCACAGGTGCCAGCATCGCGGTCGAAGCAGGTGTGCCGCGCGACGTGGAACTGGAACTCTCGAAGCGGCGGCACGAAATCAGCTGCGCGGACGGCTTTTTTGGTGGCGGGCAAGCCATCCTCGTGGACCCGGAAAACGGGACCTTGCAAGCGGGGTCAGACAGCCGCCGTGACGGTTGCGCGATCGGGTATTAAAGGACGTGTTTCCATGACTGACCTGGGAGTGAACTCAGAGATTCTCCGGCGCGACTACTTGTATGGCTCGCTGCTCAGCGAGGGTACAGTCGCGTCCGAGGTTTCTCCTCGGGCACTGTTGCAACAACGGTCGCAGAAGTTTGTGCCATACATCGTGGCGCACGATTTCCAGCGAACGGGAGAGATCGTTGCCGTCGATGGGCCGGCTGCAGCTGCCGCCGAATACAACGGGGAAGTATTTGAAGTAGTGGTCGTGGGCGCGGGCCTGAGCGGCCTTGCTGCCGCCTATTACGTCCAGCGAGACCAGCAAGGTCACTCCCAGGTGCTGATCCTGGAGAATCACGATACATTCGGTGGCAATTCGCGACGCGATGAATTCAACGTGAAAGGCACGCCGCTGTACGCGCCGCAAGCATCCACTGTCATCCAGGATTTGCCTCCGGCACTGGCGCCATCGGACGAGGCGGCCTCCTTGTTCCGTGACCTCGGGGTTGATCTGCTGCGCATACGAGTTCCCGAAGACCAGTATTTCTTCGGCGTTTTCCGCGATGACCGTAGCGTGCCCGCCCCGACTTGGTTTCCCAACATTTTTGCTGTCCCGCTGCCCGAAGATACAAAGAGAGACTTGGGTGCATTTGTTGACACAGTCGTGCACTTTTATGACGAGGGCGACTGGCGAAAGAAGCTGGCAGAGCTGGACAAGATCAAGTTTCGCGATTACCTGCAGCAGCGCGGTTGGACCGATGAGCTGTTCCAGGTCATGGTGCCTGAGTTGGGGGCTTTCTTCGGATTCCCCGATGAAGTCTCGGCGGCGTGCGTCTATGCGCATTACGGTTCTCAGGGTCCGCGGTACATCTATGGCTTTACGGGCGGGAACTCAGGCCTGGCGAGACATCTTGTGAAAGCACTGATTCCGGGCGCGATCAACGGTGATTCTTCGCCGGACGGCATCTTGAACGGGGCCATCGACGCCCGTGCACTAGATCGCCCGGGTAACGCGACGCGCTTGCGAGTGGCGTCCACGGCCGTGCGAGTGGAACATGAGGGGCACGCCGACAACGCGTTGCACGTGTCGGTCACGATCGCCAGCCGGGGCCGGCGTTACCGAGTCCGCGCGCGCGGCGTGATCATGGCGTGCGGAGGGTTTGTCGCGCGGAGGATCGTAGCGGACATGCCTGCCGAGCAGCGCCACGCTTACGACCGCTTCGTGTACGCGCCAGTGCTGTGGGCAAATGTCGCGTTGAATAATTCGCGTGCGCTCGATCGTGCCGGCCTGAACTTTCTCTCAACCTACCTCAATGGATTTGGCGGACTGTTGCTTCGGTACGAAAAGATGGGCGCGGTAGGTTGTTCAGATTCGGAGCGGCCCAACGTTATCGGAGTAGGCTGCCCGCGTTTTTATCCCGGCCTAACTGCACGGGAACAGGAAGACCGAGCGCAGCTGGAACTAATGGAAACTCCTTTTGTTGAATATGAGAAGCGAATCTACGAAGATCTTGCGCGAGTGCTTGGGCCGTGGGGTTTTGATCCCAAGCGCGACATTGCAGCCATGGCCATTCACCGCTGGGCGCAGCACAGCTATGTGTTCGGTTATCCGGGATTCTTCACGGGTGGCATGGTGGAGCGGGCTCGCGTGCCCTTTGGCCGAATAGCGTTCGCGCACACCGATCTGCACAAGTTTTCACTCGCGATGGGTGCTGTTGAGCAGGGCCATCGGGCTGCCATGGAAATTGCAGGTCGCCTGAATCGTCGTGGGGCGGGAGCAGTGTACTAGAGACATGAGCGCAACAAGCGGATTTCCGGTCATCAAGGGTGTGGGATACGCGCTCGCGCATACGCCCGGCTTGGTGGAGCACGGCTCCAAACCGAAGCGTGAAATTGCAAAAGATCCCGCCGTGCTCACTACGATCGAGTCGCATTTGCGCAGCTACCAGGACGTCCTCGCGTATCCGCCCAATCGCGTGTACATCGGTTGCATGGCGCCGGAAGCGCTATGGCAGCTAGAGAAGCCGTGGTGGAAGAGGCGCGAGGTGTCGCCGACAAGGTTCGGGAAATTCGGCGACATCATGCCGCCGGCAGAGTTCTACGCTCTTCTGCGCATCTCGGACGAATTTGACCTGGTGTGTCTGGAGAGCGCATTCCTCGCATCGGCGCGCGAGCAACTGCGCGGCCATCCTTTGTTCTCCGACAGTGACCTGCAGCGCCTCGGGAACGGTTTCGATATGACTGTGATCGCAGATCGGATTGCGCGCGAGGGTGCATGCCTGCTCCGGCACGATGGACAGATCATTGGGTGCATCGTGCGCGGGCACGATGAAGATCCTGTGCTCACCGCCGATATTCTGCTGGAAAACCTAGCGTGCAAAGCCACCGGCGTTCTGGCCATCCGCTGCCTATTTCGCAGCTGCGGTGAAAGCGCCAGTCCACTCGATGTCGAATACGTAATCAACACCGGCGAGGAAGCGTCTGGAGACCGCTATCAGCGTGGAGGGGGGAATCTCGCGAAGGCGATGGCCGAGCTCAGCGGATGCGAGAACAGCACCGGCGGCGATTTGAAGGCGTATTGCTGTTCTCCGATCCACAGCATCGTGATCGCGGCAGGACTCGTGCAATCCGGAATTTTTCGCAATGTAGTCGTGGTCGGCGGCGGATCGCTCGCCAAGCTGGGGATGAAGTTTCGCGGCCACTTGGCGCAGGACATGCCCATCCTGGAGGACATGCTGGCCAGTTTCGCCATCCTGGTCGGTCCCAGCGATGGTCACAATCCGGAGATTCGCCTGGACGCAATCGGCCGTCAAAGCGTGAAAGACGGCAGTTCAGCACAGGGGATTGCGGAAGCATTGGTCGCGCGCCCGCTGGAGTCTATAGGGCTGACCATCCCGGACGTCGGCAAGTATGCCGTGGAGCTGCACAACCCGGAAGTCACGGAACCTGCCGGCAGCGGCAACGTGCCGCGCTCCAACTACCGTACGATCGCTAGCCTCGCGGTGATGCGAAAGCAATGGCCTCGGGAAAAAATAGGAGATTTCGAGGAGCTGCACGGAATGCCCGGTTTTTCGCCCACACAGGGACACGTGCCTTCAGCCGTGCCGTATCTCGGACATGCCCGCGACGCAATGTTGCGCGGGGAACTGCACCGCGCGATGTTCGTGGGCAAGGGAAGCTTGTTTTTGGGAAAGATGACAAACCTTTCGGATGGCATGTCATTCGTCCTGGAGCGGCAGTAGTAAGAGTGTGCAGTCGAGTCGTTGCGGCGCCAAATATGAGGAGGAAAACACCGTTGACCTTAGCAGGCAAGAAGTTCATCGTGCTCGGCGAGCGCGATGGAGTACAGGGTAAGGCTCTGAGTGCATGTGTGACAGCGGCGGGTGGAACCGTGGTGCTGGCGATGAACCAGTGCTTCGTTTGAACGGCCGCGGGAGCCATGGACCTGGAAGACCAGGGATCGATTAAGGGAGTGGCGGAAAAGGAGGGCACCGAAAATCTGGTGGTTCTCCTCGGTTCTCCCGAGCCGGAAGCGGCGGAGATGTATGCCACAACCGTAACTTCCGGCGACCCCACGTACGCAGGTCCATTGGCGGGAATCCCGTTGGGAATCCCCGTGTACCACATATTCGAGCCGGAGTTTAAGCGCATGATCCCGCCGGAGGTCTATCGGGAGCAGGCCGAAATGTCAGAGATGGCGTTGCCGTCAGAGGAACTGGTCGCGCGGGTCCGCGCGGCACGGGAGCAGGCCGGCATAAAACCGATCTTCTGAATGGGAGAAACGAGAGCCAGCGGCAGAAGCGAATAGGATCAATTATGGAGCCGGTGAGAGTCGTTCATTATGTCAACCAATTCTTCGGCGGCATTGGCGGCGAGGACAAGGCCGACGTCGGAGTACACGTGCACGAAAAACCGATTGGACCTGCGATTGGCTTGCAAAAGGAAATGGGCCGGAACGGACACGTTGTCGCAACCGTCGTTTGCGGCGACAACTACGTGAGCCTGAATGTAAATTCGGCGCGCGACCAAATTCTGGAGGCAATCAGCAAATTTCAGCCGCACGTAGTGGTGGCCGGACCGGCATTTGATGCCGGCCGGTATGGCTTTGCTTGCGGTGAGATCTGCAAATCGGTAGGCGAACGGCTGGCGATTCCAGCAGTAATGGCCATGCACCCGGAAAACCCTGGCGTTACTGTCTACAAGGGCTCGCCCAACGTCTGGATTTTGCCCACCAGCAACTTGGCCGCGAGCATGGGGAAGGTACTTCCGAAGTTGGCCGCCTTTGCACTGAAGCTGGCGCTTCGTGCTCCGATCGGACCCGCCGATCAGGAAGGCTATATCCCCACTGGCCGACGCGTCCTTGAGTTCGCCGCGACGTGCGGCGCCGACCGCGCCATCATCATGCTGCTCGCGAAACTGCACGGCCAGCCGTTTCGCTCAGAGATTCCCGTGGAGCAGTCGGAAAAAATCCCCGCTCCGCCGGGCCTGGCGAAACTGCACGCCGCAAAACTTGCGGTCATCACTACGTCCGGCATGGTGCCTAAGGGCAATCCGAATGAATTCAAGATGTTCAATGCAACCCGCTGGAGCAAGTACGCGTTGCCCGAGGATTGCACGCTTCGGCCTGAGGATTGGGAATTTATTCATGGCGGCTTCAACACCGCGTTCGCGCAGGCGAACCCCAACGTGGTTTTTCCCCTCGACGTCTTGCGGACGTTCTCCGGCAAGAAATTCCACGAGCTCTACCGCGAGTTTTATTCCATCACGGGCGTTGGCACCAGCTTGACCATGGCCCAACGCGCTGGAGAAGAGATTGCCGCTTCCATGCGTGACGCCCAGGTGGACGCCGCACTGCTCGTCGCCACTTGAGGAACATGCACGCGCTGCGGTGCAGCGCTTACCAAGGAACTGGAGCGCAAGGGGATTGCCGTAGCGCTGATCTCGGCAATGCCGCAACTGGCGCAGCAGATTGGAGCCTCTCGGGTTATCGCGGGTCGCAAAATTCCGCATCCCTGTGGCGATCCGATGCTGCCACCCGAGCTCGATTTCAAGTTGCGGGAGGAGATTGTCTTAACGGCATTGCGTGCACTGCAGGAAGACGTTTCCGAACCCAAGATCTTCGTCCCGGTTTCGGTGAACTAGGAGCGAACATGCGGTTGGATATCGCGACATTTCCGGTCTCGCGCATCATCCTCGACGATAGCGGCACAACGCGCCTCGAGGGCCAGGAGCTCCTCGTCAACCGAGAGCGGCTTCGCGAAACGATCAAGGCTGATGTCCGCATGGCCGACGCCCAGATCGACGTGATCGAGCCAGGCGAGTCCGCCAGGGCGGTCCACTTCTGCGACGCTATTGAGCCGCGGATCAAAGTGGCCGGCCCTGGCGTTTGTTACCCCGGGCTGATGGGGGCGGTGGAGACGGTGGGAACCGGCCGCACTCATCGTGTCGGAGGCATGGCGGTCGTGCTCTCGGCGGAATATCCGACCAAAGGGAGCGGCGTGGGGGCGGCGCATGAGGCGGTGCTGGAAATGAGCGGTCCCGGCGCTCTCAGTCCGCTGTCCCGCACTCTCAACCTAGTGGTGAGTGTGAAGTTTGCTCCCGGCTACGGGCAGACGGAGTACCACGAAGCACTCAGGAATGCAGGTTTTGCATTAGCACGGCAGTTGGCACATTTGACTATAGACCGAGACCCGGCTCAGGTGGTGACGTTCGAACTCGCACCCGCAGACGGCTTGCCGAAGGTGGTCTACATCCACGAATTACTGACGCACGTCAGCCTGCCTGTCCCTTACCTTTTCTGGTATGGCCGCGCGATTACCGACTGGATGCCATTCTGGGCCCACCCTAACGAATTTTTCGATGGCGCGCTTTTGCCCAATATGTTGGGTGCGTATTCCGCAAAGCCAAGCTCCTGGGAGCACGTCAACCATCCCGTCATCGAACGGCTGTACGCGCAGCACGGCAAGACCTTAAATTTTGCCGGCGTGATCGTTCACCGCACACGCTTCGAGACATTTGAAGAGAAGCAGCTCTCGGCGAACCAGGCGGCCAAACTGGCTCACCTCATGGGCGCACAGGGAGCCATCATCACGTGGACGGGAGCGGGCAACGCCTTCATGGAAGGAATGCTGACTACGCAAGCGCTAGAGCGGCAGGGGATCAAGACAGTTTTCATGACGTACGAACATGGTGGAAAAGATGGAACGGAGTCGCCGTTGATGTTCACCGTTCCGGAAGCCGATGCGATGGTGTCCTTGGGCAGCCTGGACCGCAGGATCGCACTGCCTTCGGTTCAGCGCGCCATCGGCGACGCAACTCTGAGCATCGATCGCGAAGCAGGTCCGGAGCGGTTTCCTGCTACGGGTGAACTGAAACTTGATTGGTACCTGCCGATCGCCAGCGGCCTCGACCATTGGGGCGCTGGGACACAGATCTGCAACGAGTATTAACTTGAACTTTGTCGGCGAGGCGATGTGGCAGTTGATCTGACCAAGACGGGCATGGCATCGAGCAAGGCTTCGGATCCTCTTTGGCATAAGTCGCTGGCGGAAGTGTCGCTGCTCCTGCGGCAACGGCAGGTTTCGTCGGAGGAGTTGACTGCGGCTATGCTGGCGCGGATCGCTGCCATGGATAGCAGGTTGCACGCCTACATCGAGGTATGCGCAGATGTAGCCCTGGAACAGGCGCGTGTCGTCGATCATGAGTTGGCCCAAGGCGCGTGCCGTGGACCGTTGCATGGCGTACCGATCGGCGTGAAGGATCTGATCGATACCATGGGCGTTCGCACTACATGCGGGTCGAAGATCTTCGCTGATTTTGTTCCCGACCACGATTCGACGGTTATGGTGCGCCTCCGTAACGCAGGCGCCATCCTGTTGGGCAAGCACAGCATGACCGAGTTCGCCGGCATTGCGTACCATCCATCAATTCAACCGCCGCTGAATCCATGGAGAGAAGATCGGTGGCCGGGCGCGTCCTCCAGTGGTTCTGCGGTAGCGGTTGCTGCGGGCCTCTGTTTCGCAGCGATCGGCACCGACACGGGAGGTTCTTTGCGCTTCCCAGCCGCGGCCTGTGGCGTCATAGGGCTGAAACCAACGTACGGAACGGTCAGTCGCCACGGTGTGTTTTCCCTGGCCGAATCTTTGGATCACGTTGGGCCAATTACCCGGACGGTAGAAGATACCGGTCTCGTTCTGGGCGTCATCGCCGGTCATGACGTCCTTGATCCCTCGACGCGCCGCGAAGCGATTTCCGAAGGCAGCGGCGGTCCCGACGATCTAAGTTCTATTCGTATCGGAATCGATCCGGCATTCTGCAGTGACGATATTCAGCCTGCCGTTGCCGGTGCGCTCTTGCAAGCTGCGTCAAACCTGCAGGAACTCGGCGCTGGATTGACCGTTGTGCAGGTTCGCGGCCTGGAAGAGGTGAACAGCGTTTGGGGCACGATTTACTGCGGTGACAGCGCTGCTGCCCACCAGAGCATCTACGCGCAGCATGCGGCGGATTACAACCCGGTGTTTCGCGCCGGGCTTGAGGTCGCGTTCAGACTCAGCGGCGCGGATTATGCGCGGGCTGCTGCAAAGCGCGCGGCGATCACACGCGCACTCGACGATTTATTCGCGCACGCTGACGTATTGCTCTGGCCGGCAATGGGATATACGGCACGGGCGTTTGAGGAACTTGCACCTGGCGGGTTGATCGGGCCAGAAACCGCAGATTACCTATTACGCTATACGGCGCCGATGAGTGTCAGTGGGCATCCGGCGCTCGTGTTGCCATGCGGGTTCGACGACGACGGCATGCCGATCGCGGTCCAACTGATCGCACGCCACGGACGCGAAGATGTATTGTGCCGAGCGGGCGTAGCCTACCAGCGAGTGACGGACTGGCACAAGCGCATTCCGCCGCTGGCGCGCGACGCGGAAGTGGACGCATGAACATCGGACGCATGCTGACGCAAACTGCCGAGCGGTATGGTGACCGTATCGCGTTTGTTTACGGCATCGAGCGCACCAGCTATCGCGAAGTCAATGCCCGCTCCGGAGCGCTGGCTGTCGCCCTGCGAGAACGAGGTTTGCAGCGTGGTGATCGCGTCGCCGTGCTGATGTGGAACCGTCCTGAGCTGTTGGAAAGTTTCTACGCGACATGGCTGGCCGGAGGGTGCGTGGTCCCCCTCAACCCGCGCTTCCAGGCGGACGAAATTGTGTATCAGGTGAGCGATGCGGGTTGCACTGTGTTGATCCTCGGGGAAGAGTTTGGGGAGTTGATTGCAGAGTTAGTGCCGCGACTAACCTCCGTGAAGCAGTTCATCGTTGCCGGGCGGGCGCTCGCAGGACAGATTACGTACGACGAGCTCTTGCATACCTGGATGGGAACTGCGGCGCCGGAATTGGCAGTTTCTGACGACGATCTCGCCTGGCTGTTTTACACCTCCGGCACGACCGGCCGGCCGAAAGGCGCCATGCTGACGCACGGCAATCTTTCCTTTGTGGCGGTGGGCTGGGTCGCTGACCTCATGCACCTGGAGCCGGAGGATACTGCCATTCACGCCGCGCCGCTTACGCACGGCGCCGGGTTTCACGCCCTGGCGCTCACTATGAAGGGCTGCACCCAGGTGATTCCGCCCAGCCGGCGTTTTGACCCGGAACTATTTTGCAGGACCGTGCAGGAGCACCGGGTGACGAACACCTGGCTGGTGCCGACCCAGATCAAGATGCTGTTGCGCTACGACGGCCTCGATCAGTGGGACCTGTCTTGTCTGCGCTGGATTGTTTATGGCGGCGCGCCCATGTATGCGGCCGATACGATAGAAGCCATGCGCCGCATCGGACCTGTATTTGTCCAACTTTTCGGCCAGGGCGAGACCCCGATGACGGCCACTTATCTGCGTCGCGAGGAGCACATCGCCGAAGGCGCCGGCAGCGAGCGCCTGACGTCCTGTGGAATTTCTCGATCCGGAATGGAAGTCCGCATCTGCGGGTCCATCGATAAAGAACTTCCGCGTGGCGAGGTCGGTGAAATTTGTGTGCGGGGTCCCGCTGTGATGCGCGGCTACTGGGGCCGGGATGATGCCACGGCGGAAACTTTGCGCGGCGGCTGGCTCCACACTGGCGACGTCGGCTCCATGGACGAGCACGGCTACGTCTACATCCTCGACCGCAGCAAAGACATGATCATCTCCGGCGGAGAAAATATTTACCCGCGTGAGATCGAGGAGGTGTTAGTACAGCACCCGGCAATCTCCGAGGCCTGCGTCATTGGTGTTCCCGACCCGATGTGGGGAGAAGCCGTAAAGGCGCTGGTAGTGCTCAAGTCGAGCTCGGAGGTTGGCGCGGAAGAGCTGATCGCTTTTGTGGGCGCCAGGATTGCAGGGTACAAGAAACCGAAATCAGTGGAATTCGTGCAGGAACTGACGAAAAACGCTTACGGCAAGATGCTGCGGCGCGAAATGCGCAGCCGCTATTGGATGGGTCACACGCGGCAAGTGTGACGCTCCACATTGCCGGAAAGGAGGTGCGATGCTGGACAATCTTGGTCAACTATTGCCGCGGGCGGCGAAACTGTTCGGATCCAAGATCGCCTTGATTTGCGGTGAGCGTTCTTTTACCTACCTTGACCTGGAACAACTTTCAGCGCGCCTAGGCAACGCGCTCCGCAGGCTCGGTGTGACCCGTGGCGATCGCGTCACTCTCTATGCGCAAAATTGCTGGGAGTGGATTGTCAGCTACTATGCGATCGCTCGCATTGGGGCAGTTATTAACCCAATCAACGTGATGCTAACGCCTGAGGAAGTACTGTTTGTCGTCCAGGACTGCGGTGCGAGCGCAGTAATGGCTTCGAAGGAGAAAGGCGACGCCTTGCTGGATATCAAGGGAAATTCACCCCTCCAGCACGTGATCCTGTTCGGCGAATCCGATCGTTCCGGGGCACATTCATTCAGTTCACTGCTCTCCTCCGCGAGTGCAACACTGAATGCAGCCCCCATGGCCGCCGTTGAGGTCTCCACGATTGCCTACACCTCCGGCACGACGGGGCACCCGAAAGGGGCCGTGCTCACGCATCGAAATGTGGTCTGCAATAGCGGACTCACTGCCACCATGCATGTCCGTAACGCGAACGACATCGTCGTTACCGCGCTGCCGACCGCACATGTCTACGGCAACGTAATCATGAACGGCGCATTCATGTGCGGGATGACGTTGGTGCTGCTGCCGCGGTTTAACGAGCAAGAAGCGCTGCAGGCGATCGAACGTTATCAAGCGACGATGTTCGAAGGCGTGCCCACTATGTACATGTACCTGCTCAAATGCGCCGACCTCGGGAAGCATTCCCTGGCCTCGCTGACGCGTTGTACGGTAGGCGGCCAGACAATGCCCATCAACAAGATGGAAGAGGTCGAGGAGCGATTCGGGTGCCCACTGCTGGAGTTGTGGGGAATGACTGAACTTGCCGGCCTGGGTACCACGCATCCGCTGTACGGGTCGAACCGGCACGGATCCATCGGCGTGCCCTTGCCTTATGTGGAGTGCCGAATTGGTGATCCGCTCGACGATTTGCGTACCTTGCCCTGCGGCGAAGTTGGCGAGTTGATGGTGCGCGGACCCATTGTTATGAAGGGTTACTACGGAAACCCCAAGGCTACCGCCGACGCGATTGAACCGGGTGGTTGGTTGCACACTGGCGACCTGGCACGCACCGACGCGGAAGGTTACGTCTACGTGGTCGACCGCAAGAAGGACATGATCCTGACCGGGGGATTCAACGTGTATCCGGCGGAGATCGAGCGTGTGATCGCCTCTCACCCGGAGGTCGCGATGGTCGCGGTCGGGAGTCAGCCTGATGAGAACAAGGGTGAAGTCGCTCGCGCCTACATCGTGCTCAAGAATGGAGCCGCAGCCAGCCCTGACTCGATCCTGGCGTTCTGCCGCGAGCACCTGGCGGCGTATAAGGTGCCGCGTTCGGTTCGATTTGTCGCCGATCTGCCAAAGACCAGCACGGGGAAAATCCTGCGGCGTCAGTTAAAGACCCTCGACAGTTGATGAGGGACACACAAAACGGGTAACGCACGTCAGACGACGAAGACATCTTTCGAGTCTTGGAGGGAGTGGCTTATGGAGAGCAACAAGTGGTACTTCAAATCGTTGGATGAAGGGATGTCGCGCAAATTGGAAAACGGCATCACCACTCATATTTTTTTCGGCAAGAACGTCATGCTGTCGGTGGCTGAGATCGCGCCGAATACGATCAGCACAGTTCACAGTCACCCCGAGGAACAATGGGGATACCTGCTCAATGGAGATTGCATTCGCGTGCAGGGTTCAGAAGAGGTCGCCATGAAGGCCGGCGATTTCTGGCATACCCCGCCTAACACTCCTCACGGCGTGCGTACTGGTGCCGCGGGCGCCGTCATCATGGACATCTTCAGCCCGCCGCGCGGCGCCTACACCGTGCCCGGAGAAGGTCTGGCAGCGAAAGAGCACGTTAAAAGCCCGCAGGCGGCAAGTTCGTCGGACTAAATGAAAGAACGTGACGTCAGGTTATTCCTTTCGGCCTAGGTGGACGAATGCTAGCGAATTGCGACGAATCCGATGTCCAAAAGGCTGGGGAGCCACCTTTGAGGTTTCTCACCGATCTGGAATCGCGCACGGTGGAGGCGATGAGCGCACGAATTATCCCCACTAACGCCACTCCCGGAGCGCGCGAGGCCGGGGTGGTGCGCTTCATTGACGCCATGCTCAGGGCGCACTACGCAACGTGGCAATCTGCTTATCGCGATGGGATATCAAGGCTGAACCATCTGAGCGCTGATCGATTCGGGAGTGACTTCGCCGCTCTGGAAGAAGGCGAACAGGACAAGCTGCTCGAACTGGTCGCGTCGGGATCGGCGCCTGCGTGGAAAGAGGCATCCGGATTCTTCGAGATGGTACGCCTGCACACGATCGAAGGATTCTTATCTGACCCCAAGTACGGTGGAAATCGAGATGGCATCGCCTGGGTAGGTCTGCTGTAGAGACAAGACATGCAACGACATCCACAAACCGACGTTTGCGTCATCGGCCTGGGAGCCGCCGGCAGTATCCTCGCGGCGGAACTGGCCAATGCCGGCCTGAGCGTCGTCGGTTTGGAGGGTGGACCCTACATTCCCCGCGAAGCTTTTGAAAGCGATTCCGAGCAGAAAGATGAGCTGGCGCATTTTCGTCTCGGGCGTTTGCGCTGGAACGAGCCTGAGGTGCTCGCCTATAACGACCAACCCCCGATGACGTTTCCGGCGATCTCGCGCAACATTGGTGTCGGCGGCCCACTGCACTGGTCCTGCATTAGCTATCGGTTTCATGAATCCGACTTCAAGGTGAAATCGCAATCCGGCGTTCCCGCTGGAACGAGCGTAGAAGATTGGCCTCTCTCATACGCCGACCTGGAACCGTATTACGATCGCGCCGAATACGACTTTGGAGTGTCGGGCGAGGCTGGCGCCAACCGCTTCGAAGCATCGCGTTCGCGGGCTTATCCAATGCCGCCCCTCCCCGTTCGGCCGGCGGGACAGCATTTCGCCCACACCGCCGCGCAGCTCGGCTATCAGCCATATCAAGTCCCCGCTGCGATTACCACCCAGCCCAAGTATGGTAAGGCGTTCCGTGGCGTTTGTAACAGCTGCGGGCGCTGCACGTTCTATGGGTGCCCGCACCACGCGAAGGGTGTGAACCTGGTGGTCACATTGCCCGATGCGCTTGCGAGCGGCCAGCTGCAGGTACGAGCCGGATGTATTGCGACTAGGATCACGGTTGGTGGAAACGGCCGCGCCAATAATGTTGTGTATCTGGACAGTGAAGGCCAACTTCACGAGCAATCAGCCAAAGTCTTTATCGCAAGCAACAATGCCGCTTACGTGGCGCGGTTGCTCTTGATGTCACGTGCGGAGTCGTGCCCGTCTGGGCTGGCGAACAGCAGTGGTCTGGTAGGCAAGAACCTTATGTTCCATGCCAGCACGTTCGCTTATGGCACGTTCCCGGACCGCGAATTCAAGGTGGGCCTCGATCCGCAGGCTGCCGTGGCGTTCGACGATCTCAACGAAGATCGTCCACGCCAGCAACACGATCAATCCTTCATCCGTGGTGCGCTCATTTCCGGTGGCATCGCATTGCCGTTCACGGGAGGGCCGCTCGCATTCGCGACTTCGGTGGGCACGTTTATTCCTCTCCCTCCGGGCGTCCTAGGCTGGGGCGAAAGCTTCAAGCAGTTTCTTTACCAGTACTATAACCGCTACTTCGCGGTGTTCGCCTTGTGCGAGGACTTGCCGATGGAGGATAACCGCGTCGAGCTCGACTCAGTGTTGCGCGATCGCTTGGGAATGCCGGTGCTACGCATCATCTATCGCGATCATGAAAACACGATTCTCATGCAGCATTTCATGCGGGCGAAAATTCAACAGCTCCTTCATTCCGCCGGCGCCCGCGAGGTGGTCTCCTGCATACCCGCTATGCCTGGAGGAGCCGCGGCGGGTCACGTCATGGGGACGACGCGCATGGGAAACGACCCGCGTACGAGCGTGGTGAACCAGTACTGCCAGGCGCACGACGTTGCCAATCTGTTCATCGGCGGCGGCGGAGCGTTTGTTACTTCTGCCGGGGTCAATCCCACTCTGACCATTTTCGCCTTGGCGTATCGGACTGCGGATTTCATTCGCGAGCAGTGGCACCAAGGAGCGTTCGAGGTGGGCGCGTGATTCCTGTGGAGCTATCAATCAACCGCGTTAAACAGAAACTCGACGCGGGAGGTGTGCCGATCGGATTCGTCTGTCGCACACTCTCGCCGGTGGTGGTGGAGCTGATTGGCATGGCGGGATTCGATTTCGCGTGGCTCGACATGGAGCACACCACAGCAGACTTCGGTGTCATCGAGAACCTATGCCGCGCGGCCGATGCAGTGGGAGTTGAATCGCTGGTACGTATTCCAAGTCAGAGCTCATCGGATGTCTTGCGCGCACTGGAGGCGGGTGCCGCCATCGTCAACGTTCCGCAGGTCTCGACGGGCGACGATGCCGAAGCCATAGGGCGTGCGGCAAAATTTGCTCCTGGCGGGGAACGCGGGGCAAGCCCATCCAGCCGCGGTATGCGGTATGGCTTTTCCATTGCAGGAACGGATCCGTTCTCAGCTGCCAACCAACGCGTCATGGCGATGGTGCAAATCGAGTCGGCTAAGGGCGTTCGCAATGCTGTCGACATATGTTCCATCGAGTCAATTGATGCCGTATTCCTCGGTCTGCTGGATTTGTCACACTCGCTCGGGGTTCCCGGTCAAATCGAGCATGCTCATGTCCTGGACGCGGCTCGCAAAGTTTTGAGCACAGCCAATGCAGCACGCAAGCCGGTGATGATGCTCGTTGACTCCGCGGAACGTGGCAAAGACTGGGTTCAAGAAGGCGCGCGCATGTTGTGCTGCGGCGTGGATGTCTCCAATTTTGGAAAACTTTTGAAGCAGAGAAGAGACTCGTTTAAATTTCTGCAATCCCGTTCGACGGAAGAAGCTGGGAGGTGACGTATGCCTATTTGCCTTTCACACAGCGGCAAGACCACGTACTTGGCGGAAGCGCCGGCGAAAGAAATGCTTGTCGGAACGGTCAATGGGGTGCTGTTTTTGCGTCGAAGCTCCCTCGACCACCCCTGGGAAATCACCAAAGGCTCGTTGGAAGGGAAGCATGTAGTCGCGCTTCTCATTGACCCGGTCAGCGGCACCATATTTGCCTCGTCGCATAACGGCGGCATCATGGCAAGCGAAGACGGAGGCAAGACCTGGAAACCGCGCTGCCGAGGTATACCACACGAGAACGTTTACTGCCTGAGTTCATTCAATGCGGGCGGACGCACCACCCTATATTGCGGTACGGAACCTGCGCATCTCTACACTAGCCAGGATCAGGGCCATACATGGGAGGAAATCAAGTCACTGCTCAACGTGCCGAGCGTGAAGAATTGGACGTTCCCCGTTCCCCCGCACCATGGGCACGTGAAGGACATCACGGTTCACCCTGCCGACGCCAAAACCATCTATGTGTGCGTCGAGCAGGGTGGTGTGTTTCGTACGAATGATGGCGGCAAGACTTGGAAAGAGCTGCACGGAACGTTGAAAAATGATGATTGCCATCGTCTGGTCATCGTGCGATCACAGCCCGGCAAAATGTTTCTTCCCACTGGTTATGGCTTTTATTGGAGCACTAACGGCGGAGACACTTGGGAGAACATTGGCGGGCGTATTCGTCGGCTCGCTTATCCAGATCCGTTGGTCATCGATCCCAACAATGAAGATTTAGTGTTCATGTCGGGCGGAGTAGCCAGTCCTCATAGCTGGTTAACCACTCATTCCGCCGACCCGAAAATCGCCCGCAGCCGTGATGGCGGATCGACTTGGGAAGTCATCGATCGTGGTCTTCCCGAGCACATGAATGCCAGCTTCGAAGCCATGTCGCTAGAAGCGTGGCCGGGCGGCTGCGCGGTTTATGCGGGAAACACTGACGGAGATGTTTGGGGCACCTTTGACGAAGGCGCAAATTGGAACAAGGTCGCTGAAGGACTGCCACCGGTCTCTAAAACCATTCACCACGCGATTCTTCGCCCGGAAGCCGGCGACCAAGCGGCGCGAGCGACGGTCAGTGGGATTTCGCTCACGTCGCGATACCAGTACGAGTAGGCTGCGTGGTCACGTCGGAGGGATTATGGAAAGACCCAGGATGTTTAGGGTTCACGGCGATGACGTTCAGGAAGTTATTCCAGGCGCACTGTTCATGAAGCACATGTTCGGTGACGACATGAGCATCGCGCTGTTTAAGTTCGCCAAGGGGAAGGGGAGTGCGGCACCCGCCGAGGTCCACAGCCACGGTGAGGAGGTCGGACTCGTTCTCAAAGGCACCGCCCGTGTTCGCGGCGCCGATGGCAGCGAATACGTAATCCAGGCAGGAGAGGCGATTATTATCCCCAGCGGATGGAAGCACAGCGGCACTTTTGATGACGACGAGGAATGCCTAATCTTCACCGTCGCTTACCCGAAACGACCTGATTACGGCCCGGAACAAGAGCCGCCTTCGCCCGTGGGATTTCACACCTCAAGAGATTCAACGCACTCAACAACGCTCGCTTCGCTTGCCGACGGCATTCCGGCCGGCAGCACATCGCAACAGGAGGATCAATGAGCGTGACGTCGTCCCAGACCCCCAGCATTGAAGCCCTGATTTCCAGAATTCAGCGGCTGGAAGACAAGCAGGCGCTGGAGAATTTGCTGGTCACATACGCGCAGGGTTCGGATAAACAAAACGATCCTGACATCATGGTGCCGCTGTTCGCCGAAGACGCTATTTTCGATGTCGGCAGCGGCTATGGAACTTATGTCGGCCGCGCGGCCATCCGCAAATTTCTCGAAGGTGCGCCAGACATCATTAAGTGGTCGCTGCACTACATGATCTCTCCGCGTATCGACATCGCTCCCGACGGTCGCAGTGCCAAGGTCTTTTGTTATCTGTGGGAGATTGCCAACATGCAGAACCGGAACGGCGATTTGGAACCGGTGTTGATCGGCGGCACCTATCACAACGACGCCGTGAAGCTCCTAAATGGTGAATGGCGATTCAGTCATGTGCGCCTACGGATGGAGATTATGAGTCCGTTCTACCAAGGCTGGGTGAAGAAGCCTTTTCACGACTTCGGTGTTCCAGGGACCGACGAGCGTTAGTTGTTGGTTCTGTCGGTAAGTGATGGCGTAACGAAGGAAGAGCCGCACTCGGCTGCAGGAAATCGACGAAGGAGAAGAAAAGATGACGAACCGTTACTCGCTTTCTGTGATTTTAGTCTGCCTGGTCTTCGTGAGTGTCTCAAGTGCTCAAAAACCGACTACTCAGGCAAAGCGCGGACCGGCCAAGACGACCTCGGCGGCATCGGGTCAAGAGATGTTCTTGCAGTATTGTGCGAGTTGCCATGGAACCGACGGTAAAGGCGAAGGGCCCGCTGCCGGTTCTCTGAAAAATCGGCCAGCGGATCTCACCACGCTCACCAAGACAAACGGCGGCGACTATCCGGCGCAGAAGGTCGCGACCATACTGTTGGGGAAGTACGCGGTTACGCCCCATGGCAATGCGGAGATGCCAGTGTGGGGACCCGTTTTCCGGGCCATCAGTCACGGGGATGAAGCTGAAGTACAGCTTCGGATTAAGAACTTGAATGATTACTTAAAGTCCATCCAGGTATACAGCTTGCCTCGACCGAGGTAAGTGCCACCTCAGAGCGGCATCGGTGGTTTCAAATCGGATCAGGTGCAATGGTTTTCAAACGAGAATTCACGAGCACGCGACCGATGTTGAGTGCCGCCGAGTTGGCAGACATCATGCAAGTACCGACCCAGCGAGTCTACCAATTATCCGCCGCCGGGATGTTGCCGCACTTCCGTGTTTCCGGTGCGTTGCGGTTTGACCCTGACCTGATCGCCGAGTGGAGAAAGAGAAACAATATTGACAGCCTTGAACCATGTGCGGACGATTCCGATAAACTGCCTAATCGCTCCTGACCGCGGGGGGACAGCACAACGAGATCGATCTGCGGCGATCAACGTATCCGCCCTACAATTTCCAGCACCACCTTGATCTCGACGGCGATGCCGTACGGTAAGTCGGGAACTCCAACCGCCATCCGTGTATGACGCCCCGGTTCGCCGAATAATTCCAGCACACACTCCGAAAATCCGTTCATCACACTGGGCTGTGCGTCGAAGCCGGCCGCGCTGTTGACAGCTCCGAAGACGTCGACAAACTGTGCAATATGGTCAAGCGTTCCCAATGCTTGCCGGGCAGTTTGAAGCAGGTTCAGTGCGGTCAAGCGAGCCGCTGCCCGACCTTCTTCGATGCTCAACTCCCTACCGACTTTGCCGACATACCTAAATTTGTCGCCCCATCGTGGTCCGTGTCCGGAAAGAAACAGCAACTTGCCTGAGCGGCACCAGTAGCGGTGCAAGGTGCTTGCAGACGGCTCGGCTGGAGGTGGAAGTTCCGCGCCTAATGCGAGGAATTTCTGATCGATTGACATTCTCTTGCTTGCTAGATCTTGTGACCGGATTGAGGCGTCATGTGAGGAACCTCGGTCGCGATAAAGCGCCGAGGATCGAAGCCGTCTACCACCGCCGGTTGCTTGAACAGTTCGACCGCCATGGCAATCTCGGCCAGCGACATCGTCAGATAAAACAGCCTCCGGCCATCATCCGGCTGCTCCTCAATCGGCAACTGATTAAGATAGGCGATTATTTCATCCATACGCGGCACGATTGCGTTATAGAAGTCGCGGAGCGCTTCTATGGAGGATGTGAGCCGCCGCCGATGCCGCTCCGCTTGCGTCGGCAACGCCCAATCCTCGACAAAGCGCTCGAGTTCCTTGAACTGCGCCGGGAGTGTTCCGGCATTGACGGGAACCTCTGCTTGAGCTGACAAGGAACCTCCTCTAGCCGACGTATTCATGCAGCAGCTTATGGAAATGCCGAATCATCAGTTCCTGATCCTGCAGAATGAAATGATCGACAACTCCGGAGGCGATCCCCACCTGCGACGCTTCCAGGGTGCTGCCATCTTCGAGCCAGGCGTCGCGGAGCATGCACCGAGTGTACTCATTGGTAAACCATCCTCCCGCATCGGCAGGTTTGGGCAGGTACAAACGCGCTTCCCATACGCACTCATCCACAGAAATCGGCCACACATGATGCGTGATGTACATGCCCATAAAAAGAAGTAAGTGGAAATTGGGAAAAATCACGTACTCGTCGAATGCCCAGTTCGGGTCACGGGTGGGGTTTAGCCCCGCCGGCATGTTCTCCGGCGAAAAATCCTTCGCAAATTTCGTGACCGCCGCTTGCCCAAACTTGAAGGCCATCATTTCCACTTGCGTAGGCGTGCGTTGCCGGTTGCCGAAGTAGGAAATCACTCCCCAACGTGGGTACAATTTCAGATGGACGACGTGCTTGGATGGGTCCTGCTCATTGCGCAGGAAACCCGGCAAGGAACGGTGGTGCAGCGTCTTCGCGTGATACCCCTCCTGTTGCGAATCCACCACAATCTTCCAGTTACAGCGCAATTCCGCTTTGTAGGAGTAACAGGCGTTCAGCTTATCGAACGGAAAGCCCTTCAGTTGTGGCCCAAGCTCGCCCAAGTACTGTTCGAGGGACTGTTCCGGGGTGGACGCCAAATTGATGAAGATGAAACCTTCCCATACCTCCGTTGCTACTGCGGCCAAATGGATCTTCTGCTTCTCAAAATTGAAGAACATGTCTTCTTCCGGGACCCCGATCAGCTGTCCATCCGTCGAGTAGATCCACCCGTGGTATTTGCATTTCACTGCCCCGCACGATCCGCAATCGTCCCAAACGAGCTTATTGCCGCGGTGCATGCAGACGTTGTGAAAGCCGCGGATCTTTCCGTCCTTGCCGCGAACCAAGATGATCGAGGCACTCGCCACCTCAATATCACGCACCAAATAGTCGCCCGCGTGAGGAATTTCTTCGACGCGCGCTACGTTCAGCCACACACGGTTGAAGACTTTCTCCTGCTCGTGCGCGTAGAACGCGGACGAAACATATGGGGACACTGGCACAGGGCCAGTGCCAAGATCGGGATAATCCAGCGTGTAGCGATCACGACTTAAAGTCGAAGGCATATGAATACTCCCGCTGAGGATTGTCACCCTTCGGTGGCGAATCCGCTCAGAGTTGCATTAATTATTCTATTAATCGCCGAGGTAGGCAATCAATGTAATTTAGGTCGGTTTCACGATGTGAGACAATGCACGCTCGGCGAATTTGAACCGTATGCTCTGTTGCGGCTCGACGAAACCGGCACAGGAACCACTGTTGGAGGACAAGATATGCTCGAAGAAGTTGCCGCTGATGGGCTGGCAGCGGTCGTCCACACGCATGTCGCACAGCACGCACTCGCGCCCTCCACCACACTGGGCTGGTCCAGCAGAATGCCTTTCATCTGCGGGTGGCGTTTCAGCGCCTCACAAAGGAAGTAGCCCTGGCCGCCAGCCACATCCATCAACGTCCCCACCCAGGAAAAGTCGTAGGCGTCGAGCACCGCTGGAGCGAGGTCGGCAATGATGTCGTCATTCCCCTCATTGAACGGCGAAGCACGCGAAGGCCGGTTTGCCGTAGAGATGCTCGACGGCAGGGTTGCCGGTCTGCACTGAGTGCAGCAGGTCGCTCGTGACATGCATAAGGAACGGGTTGTGGCCCACAGCAAAAGGCCATGGATGTTTCCCGGAACATCGCTGCGCAGCAGCTCGGCCGCAGGCGACAAGGCGATGCTGCGAGGCTGGGGCTCGGAAAACACAGCGATGCTGACCAGCGTACGCAGAACACGGTAGAGCGCATCGGCATTGCTCCCCGTCCCGGCAGCCAGCGCCTCCACTGGCTGCGGCCCGCCGGCCAGTCAGTTCGCGATGTTCAATTTCGCAGCGGCGTGCAGACGCGGACAGCTCGAAGCCGTTGGCAATCTGCATTAGGTGCTGCTTGATTGCGGCTGCGCTGGCAGACGTTTCCATGATCGCACTCGCCATCTCTCATCTCACTTGCTAAAAAGTATACACATGGTTTGCGCCTTCCGGACCAGAACCGGTTCGGCGCACGGGAGCACTTGTTTAGTTCGGGACCAGGGAGTCGGAGGTTCAAATCCTGTCGCCCCGACCAATTCCTTCCAAGCAGATACGGCGATTTTTGGTTGCATGAATTCCCGGGTTGGAATTCACACGATCGCCCCACAAATTCTTTCGCAGCCGCCCGGGGTATCCCAGCTAAGGCATTACCGCGCGGCTTATTCTGAGCGGCGGCGGACCGACAAGACGAATTCGCTGCCCGGAGCAAATGCGAGATGTTCTCCTTCGGTGGCGAACTGCATCACGACCAGCGAGCTTGCGGCGCCCACCCCCGCGCCGATGGCCGCGCCTCTTCCGCCGCCGGTCAGCGCGCCCAACAGAGCACCGGCGCCCGCGGCAGCGGCGATCGCCCCGGTACGGTTCCGCTTGCGCAGAATGCGCCCTTCCTCGTCCACGTTCTCCTTGCCTTGCGAGTTGTTTACCGCCTTGATGGAGGAGCGGATGGGAATGGATTGTCTGCCGTGCTGCAGGGTTTCGAAGGTGAAGTTCAGCGAGGCTTCACCTTTGATCTTGCCACTACTCTTGGCCTCGCGCACCTGGCCTTCCACGAAATCGCCGGCGAAGGCTTCGGGGGAGATCACCTGGGCCGTGACGCGATCGCCTTTGCGGCTGCTCGCGGTGTTGATGGTGCTGAGCAGCTTGACGCGGAAATCCGTCTCCGCGGCAAGCGCGGGCGAGGCCGTCGCAGCGGGAGCAAGAGCTGGACCAGGAGCAGGAACGAACGCGGAACCAGGAGAAGGGGCGGGAGCGGAAGCAAGGCCCGGTTTTCCCAATGTGCGGGCGTAGAGGTCGGGACTCATATAAATGATGCTGGTGGCGCCCTGCTGGTCATTTCCCGAGGCGTAGGCCAGGGCCACAAAGCGTGGCGCGCCGAAGAACTCCAGGAGCGCTTTGTCGAGCGATGTCTTGCGTGCTTCCGGCGGCTGGTCGCCGAGCACGCGGCTGACCAGGACGGAGCGTACGATGGGCTGCACGAAGGCCACCTCAATGCGTTCGACCACCTGCGTCCCGGCAGCGTAGTGGGCCAGGATAGGTCCGGTGCCTTGCTGGGGTCCGTGCTGAAAAACGACGTCGCTGACCTGGCGCACCGGGGCGCCCAAGGTCCGTTGGACATGATCGCGAGTGCTCGTGCCGGCGACCAGTCCCTGATAAGGCGTCTGTGCGAAGGCCAGCGCGGCGGAAGCAACGGCGAACCAAAATAGCGAGAACGCGGTACGCGGCATGGATTCCTCCTAGGGTAGCGGCGGCGTCCGATGAACGTTGTCCCAGGTAAGGGGCTGAAGGATGATCGGAAGAGACTGACCGGTGCTGGTCTGCAAACGCAGGGTGAATCTGTTGGCCGGGTCCCACTTCGGAAATTCGTAGCGGTTGAACACGCCCGTGCCCCACAGAACGACAGGCTGTCCGTTCTGCATCCCTTGGCTGGGGTTTTGAGGGCTCCAGGTGATGGAAAGGCAGCCGTCCGGCCTGCGCTTGATACTGAGGTTAGCGTCTAGCCCTTCTTCGTATGCTTTGCAGTGCTCGTAGATCCGTCTTCGATCCGTTAAATTTCCGCGGTAGTGACAAGGAACCGTGTGCACTCTGCATTGACCTGAAATGCTGAATTTGAGGTACCAGATGGAATCGTATTCAACGATGTCGCCACGATCACTGGCACGGATCAAGCTGTAACTGCTTTCGAAGGCTCCGCAAAGCTCCTCGCCCGGGCGTTCCCACTGCGGAATGGCGGGACAGGCTCCTGCCGGTACAGCCACGGTGCGCGCCGGGCCGCCAGCAGTCGGTGCGGGTTGAGTGCGGGTTGACGAACTTCCTGGAATGGAAGCCGGCGGGGGAGCCTGGGCGGGCGGAGCTTGCGGCTGCGTTTGGGCTGTCTGTCCGGTACGGCCGCTCAGAATTCCCCCGAGTATGCCGCCAAGCACTTGTCCCCACTGGCCGGCGCTGGTCTGCGTGCCGGGGGGCTTGGGCTCCGATCCTTTTGCCGTGTTGGTGGACGAGGAGGGCCGCGCAGGTTCTGGCGGTTTGTTTTCGCTCGTCAGCGAAGGTGGCAAAGAGCTTTGAGGCTGCATGGACGTCGAGATGGAGGTGGGATGCGCGCTGGTTGTCCCCGTGCCGGGCGCGGACGGCAACAGCGATTCCGGCAGTTTCCCGGAATGCTCGGCGGTGCCCTGCAGCGATGGTGGGAGCGAGTTGGTGGGCGTGCCGCGTGAGAGGCCGGCAATCTCGGTCTGTCCGACCTCCTGCTTCAACTTTTGAATGCGGGCGCGCTGCGGCAGACAACCGGGGGCCTTGGCGTCCGCTTCGTTCAGCGCTGAGTCGGCCTGCCGGAGCAGCGAATTGGCGGCGGCCCAATCGGGCGGTTGAGCGGAGATCGCGTTGTTGGCCTGCTGAAAAAGTTTCTCTGCCAATGCGAGCGCGGCCAGCGCCTCCTTGCGGCGTGTTTGCAGCTCAAAGAGCCGCGGAACATTGACGTTGAGCCAGGCAGTGACGGCTTCGTCGCGGGGCCGAAGATTAGTAATGCGTCCGACGGTCTGGACGGCGCGATCGTAATCGCAGGCGTCGATGGAGTCCTGGACCTGCTGGGCGAGGGAACCGAACTGGGAGCGCCGCAATTGGGCGAGCTTCTGCGCCAACGGATCGCGCATGCAGTCCGGGAGCCCGCGCAAGCCGAGCGCCTGCTGCAACAGTGCCGCCGCCGCATCGGGATTATTGCGGTCCAGCGCCTCTTGCGCCTGCTGCTGCAAGCCGCGAACTGCGTCTTGTGCCGCCGCGGCCATTTGCAACTGTTCCATGTTGATCGTCTTCAGTGCGGGGTTCTGCGGGTCGAGGCGCTGCAACTCCTGGGCGCGCTGCCAAGCCTCTGCGAAATTGCAAACCTCCGGGCTGGCGCTCTGTTGGATTCTCTGAACGGCGGCATTCACGCTGCTTTCGAGTTGGCGGCGCAGGCCTTCGACTTCGGCGGAGAGGCCGGGAACGTCCTCGCACTTCTTGTCTTGGCCCTGCTTTAAGGCGGCGGCGGAACTGGAGAGATCGCCGCCCGCCAGGGCCTGCTGCGCGCCGCTGATCAGGGACTCGCAGTTCTGCTGGTGTTTCGGATCGAGCGCCGGCGCCGGCCTAGGCGGCGGAGTGAGAGCCGCGGCGGGCTCGGCAGGCTTGTCGCTCTTGCCGGCTGGCTTGGCCGGCTGGGGCAGCGGCGTCAGCTCCACGAAGATTTCGGAAGGATTCGAAGCGTGCGAGCCGCTGCGGAGGGCCTCCTTGCTATAAGGATCGACCAGACGGAAGCTGGCTTGCCCTCCCTCAAAGCCGGGCACGAGCGCCTTGGCGTGAACGGTGTAATCGGTGGCTGGCAGGTCCTTGAACTCGACGTATTTCTCCTCCGTCACGCGTACCGTCTGACCGGCCAGCGTGACTTCGTGCGGCAGGACGGGCTGGTACAACGGACTGCCATCCGGTGCTCTTCCCATGTGTCCGGCCCGGATGAGGATGCGACCGGAAAACTTGGGCACCTGCGCAATGACGTAACCCACGATGGGAACCGGAGGCGCCTGGCCGAGCAGCCGCCCCTGGGGATCGTGCACCGTAGCGGAAGCGGTGAGGCGGACGGTGTAGATGTCGTGCGCGGGCTGACCCGGCGCGGGCGCGGCCAGCAACTGGCTTTCGCGCGCGTTCGGCACGAAGCCTTCGGGGCGGCCGCGCGTGATGGAATCCAGCTTCAAGGTGATGCGCTGGTTCCAATTCTCGAAACCGCCGTGACGGCCGGGTTCAGAGGCAGCGGTGAGGTGCACGGGGATGGCCCCTTCATCCTCCTGGGTCGCGCTCTCCTCGTCGGGAATTACCGCGGCTTCCTCCGCGGCCGTCCGACGCTCGTAGCCTTCGGGTCCGAGCACCGCGGTCATGTTGACGTACCAGTTCGGCGCCTGCAGGCGTACGCGCGGTGTCTCCGGGCCGGCCGCGGCCGATGCAAGGGCCAATTGCGCGATGCGCTCCTGCAGCTTGTCCAGGGCTTCTTCGCGCGCCGCCAGCCGGAGTTTTTCGGCTTTCGTGACACGTTCCTGGATTTCCCGCGAAGCCTTCATCATGCCCTCGCGCAGGTCGCGCTCCCGCCACTCGATCTTGTTCTTTTTGTCCTCGCCTTGTTTGTAGTAGTGGATGAGGATCTGGGCAAGCTGGCCGACCATACGGCGATGGGTCTGGCCCGCCTTTTCGTTGACGTCGAAGATACTGTCGAACTCGCGCTGATATCCCTCCGGCTGTTTGCTCAGCCAGCTGTTGACCTCTCGCGTGAAGACATGCTTCAGGACGTTGTCCTCGTCGAAGCCTTTCTGCACCGTCGACCAGACCTCGTCGTGGAAGCAGCCATAGAGGCGTTCCATGCGCTCGTAGAAAGGAAGGTCAAACGCTTCCTTGGAGACCAGGCGGTTGCGCTGCGCCTCCCAATCTTTGGAATTTGGGGTGAGTCCCCGGGCGGTTAGTTCTTTCCAAATGCCAGGAGCGAAGTTGAAATCGGCGGCTGCCAGATCGTGGCCACTATCGCGGTTCCAGGGCTGGGTTTCGACACAGGCGTTGTCCCAGAGCAGGGGGAACTCGGGCCGATCGCCACGGAAGAAATCAGTGCTGTCGCGGTAAGGATTGCGCTGGGCGCGATCGCCGGCCACCCGGCGGGAGCGCAGCGCCTGCTCCACCATGTCCTCGGTGATGGTCTCGGAGGTGTAGGTGTAGACGATATCGACCGTGCCGGTGGCGATGTTGTAGACGAGCAGCGCGGGTCCCGCCGCGGGAATAAACTTGGAGACAATGTGAAGTCCGCCCAGGAAGACCAGGCTATGCACGCCTTCTGAAATGCGGCCGCGGCTGAAGTCCTGGAACATGATGCCGACGACGCCGTAAACGGGTCCCAGATAGAGCATGCCGGTGCTGAACGCGGCTTCGCGCACGGCGCGCTCGCCTCCGTGGACGTAGGCGCGGGCAAGGTCCACGCCCGAACTGCTCAACATCAGGGGATTAATCAGGTTGTGAAAGACTTCGTGGACTAGCGCGCCGCCCGCGCGCGACTCCATGGGACGGCCCGTCTTGGGATCGATCCGCGGCTTGCCGGTTTTTGGGTCAATGGGCGGCGTGTCGCTGGTAATGGAGGTGCGAAGAATGGTGGACATGCCGTCGAAAAAGCGCTGGATCATCGGTCCTTCCGGGACCGGATTGTCCAGCAGAGTCCTGATCTCGATCGCTTTGCGGAGATCTTCGTCGCTAATGCGGGCTGGATTTTTGGGGAGGCCTGCCGTGACCCGCTCGACCGCCGCTTCCAGCTTTGCCAACTGTTCCTGGACCGGAGTTTCGGAGCCTTCCCCCTTGAAGAACAACTCCAGGCGCACGGCATCGATTTCCGACAGCCGCTTGAGGTAATCGCGAATCACCTGGTCCTCTTCGGGGACGGAAGCCAGCAGGGCTTCTTTCAAGATCTCGAGTTGTTCTTTCCAGGCCTCCGCGGCGTCTCGGGCCTGGGCGGCGGCGGCGGTCGGGTCGCTAGTCCGCTGCAACTCGAGGCGCGGCGCTCGGTTGAGCAATTCAAACAGCAGGCGCAGCTCGACGCGGAGGCGCTCCGCATACTTGCGGGCTGCATCGTAGTCGTTCTCGCCTTTATGCGCGCCCCGTCGGGCCGCATTCCAGCGCATGCGCTCGGGCGTGAGGTCGGCCAAGGCATCGCGGAGGGCCCGAACCATGGCGACCTGCATCACCTCCATCATGGCATCGCAGAACTCGCGCCAGGCGGCGTCATAGAGCTTGTCCTGGTCGGCGGGACTGTCGGTGAGGCGGTACACGCGCTTGGCACGCTCCAAGTAGCGTTTCAGGTAGCGGGCGCGTCCTTCTTTCCAGTTGAAGCGCTTGGCGTTCTTCTCGACCTCCATTTCCGAGGTTGTGTTCAGCACGTCGAAGAGGTCCAACAGCTTCTGCTTCATGCTGGGCTCGGGCCGGATGCCCAGGGCGCGCACGATCCAGCGTATCTTGGCGACATTCTTGCTGCGCAGCCGCTCCCACAATCGCGGTTCGTTGATGCTGGCATCGCCGGGATCGGCTTCGGCGAGCAGGGCAAGTTCGGCGGCCTCTTCCGCGGTCACACCGGCCTCGGACAGATTGCTGACGTGAATGTCGTAGAAGGAGTTCACCAGCCCCGCGCCGGCGCCTTGCGCCATGCCACGATTGAACAGCTTGGCGACAGCGCCATGGTCGTTGCCGTTGCGATACATCTTCTCCAGCGCCTGGGAAAGATTGCCCAGCGCGTTGGCGTGGTCGTACATTGGAAGGTCGCCGACAAGTAGTTCAGTACGCGGCACCACCTCGCCGCGCGAGCCGAATTCACTGGCGGGAATTTCCTTGGGAACCGGCTTCTGAAAACGGGTCTCGATGGGAGAACCGTCGTCAGCTTTGGAGACAACCTCTGGGCCGGGCTGGAGAACGGTGACACGCCCCTCGCGGAAAGTGCGCTTCTGCACGTCATCGAGGTTCGCGCCCGGGAAATAACTGGCATCACCACCGCTGTCCACCTTGAGCTTCAATTCGAACACCAGGGAGCGCAGGGTTTCGGTGTACGACTGCACGCTCTGGCCTTCGTTGCGCACGCCCGGAAGGAAGACGTCGCCGTCATGGATAGTGATATCGAGCGCCTCCGGCGGGTAGTGAAAGCGCGCGATGAAACGCTGCCGCGCGGAGGCGATCAACTGCTTCATGCTCAGCCCGGGGCGGCCCAGTGGAGGCGAGTAAACGGTGAGATCGACGTCGCTGCTATAGGCATTGCGCTTGCCGGAATCGATCAGGTCGATACGGACGCCATGAGTGCTGGCAACCTCGGAGAAGATGTCCACCAGCAGGGCCCAGCGCATCTCCGCCAGCAGGCTGCTGCGGCGCAGGAATCGCTTGCTGGAAAGCACTTTCTTCCAGGCGCGCGCGACGTCGCCAGCGCCCTCGATGTTCTGCGGACCACCGCCCACCCAGAAGAGATCGTTTTCGAAGAAAGAAAAGTCGCTGTTATCACGCTGCCGGGACAGTTCCGCGACCTTGATGGATTTCAGCCGCGCCTCGACCTGCTCCTGAAAACTGGGAGGAACGGGTTTCGGTTGCTGGGCGCGCTGTTCCTCTGTTTGCTGCTCGCGCGGCTTCGACACCGGGCGCCCGACAGGGACATTGAAATGCTCATCCTCGGCCCGTGGAACGAAGGCAATCTCTTCCGCCTTCGAGAGCAGGCATCGCTGGTAGGCTTCGGCTCCTTCCGGCGTATCCGGGAAGAGAAATGCCGCTTCCTTGGCTTGCGGACTTGCCCTTAGTTCGGCCCGCACTCGTTCGACAAAGGCGCGGCCCTCGGGGGTTTCCATGAGCTGGTCTTCGGTCCAGCGGTAGACTTTGTAATCCTTCCCCCGTTCGTCTCCGCGATAGGCATTCTTCCGGTACCACTGCGCGTCGGTCTCGTCGTCGGAATCTGTGACAAAAAGGTTGGCGCGCTTGCTGCCGCTGGTGACATCGATCTTCAGTTCGTCGAAGGTCAGCAGGTGCGAGCGGAAGAAACTGAGCTTGCGGATTGGCGGATCCTCGGCCAAAGCGCAGCCCGCTGCCACGGCGCCGGCCAACAGCAGCAGCAGGGTGCGTCGCAGCAGGCGCAGCGCGGGGGAAAGACTTGCTCGAACTGTGCGGGGCGCCCACGTACGCATCGGGGTTCCCCTTGGTGAGTCGAGTTTCCGAACCCGTCGTTCCAGGCCGGAAGCCAAGCCCAGCCCGGACGAGCGCAGGTTACAATCGCGAATGTTACACCGGATACCTTCTCACGTAGCTAGGCAGAGTTTCGCAAACGCCCGACAAAAGCATGCGACCAAGACACAATTATGAAATGAGACCAGAATGGGAGACGCCGGCGCTCAAAGGCTGGGCAGAGTTGTAACAGTCGTCCGATAACCTTACCCCATGCATCGCGACCTACTACCCGGATCGTTGATTGCGTATTGATGTCTGGCGAAGGAACCTGCG
Source organism: Terriglobia bacterium (assembly GCA_963797035.1). Lineage (GTDB taxonomy): Bacteria > Acidobacteriota > Terriglobia > Terriglobales > Acidobacteriaceae > JAIQGF01. Next base: position 24,413 of record CAWCOC010000007.1, on the reverse strand, counting down.
TTTTCTGTTCGCCAGAATCATCGATCGAGATGTAGTCGATTTTGTGGCGGTGAAAGCCTCCAGAATCAACAGGGGTCATTAACGTTCAACAAGCGGCCCGCAACAGGTTCAACACCAATTAGTTACGGACAGCAAAAATCAACAGAGTTCAATACCTGCTCGAATCTGGTTCGGGACCAGGGAGTCGGAGGTTCAAATCCTCTCTCCCCGACCATTCTTCTCTTTTAGCTCTTTCGAAAATCACGTCGAAGGGCTTTCTAAATGTGGGCGTGAGACTTACGCCGTCCGTCGCGCAGTTCAAAAGCACCGATTTCAGCAACCGCCCACGTTCAGTGTGATTCCGTGTAAGGTATAGAAAATGCGCTCTGTTCGCGAGTTCAAAAATCCTTTGAACGGTTAGTGCTCGATTCTCCGGAATCGGCCTGTTGAGCGAATCGACTGCGCTCTGTAGTGCTTGCTCTTCGCTACGCCAATCGGCCATTTTTCGCGTCCAGAATTCCTCGTCAATCTTCCCGTCCAGCTTGTCGTCATACATGCGGTCCATCCGCGTCCGTAACGCCGAGAGCCGCTGTTGAGCGTCGGACAGTCTTCGTAGGCGCTCGGCCTCGGCGCTGCCCTGGTCGTGCTCGATGCTGTTCACAATTGCAAGCGCAACGTGCTCCGGTACAGTGATGGCTTTCAGCAGTTCGCCTAGCTGGTCAGATATCTTCGCTTCTTGCATGTACGGCAGCACGCACTTGCCGCGTCCATGAGAGCACCGGTAATAAACGTACTTTTTCTTTTGCAGTTCGGTGGTAACGGTGCAACCGTCATGTGCGCAACGCAGCAAGCCCGCAAATGCGAATTCGTGCTTCCGGTATTTCGGTTTGTTGTGGTTGGAAAACACCCGTTGCACGCGCTCGAAAAGAGCACCGTCGATCAGCGGTTCATACGTGCCCTTGTAAGTGATTCCGGCCCAGGTGAAATATCCGATGTAAAAGCGGTTTTTTAGGATCGTTTCTAAGTACGCACGGCAGAGCCGGACACCCATTTCTTCCAAGATTTTCTTACGGAGAGAAGTGAGCGAATAATCGCCGGTTGCATAAAGCTCAAACAGTCTTCTTAGCGCCGCGGCCTTCTCCGGATCGAGTCGAAGGGAACGCGTCGCAGAATCGTTCTTGTAACCGAAGGGTGCGCGACCCGGATACATTCCCTGCTCAGCTTTTTCCCGCATGCCTTTTTTTACTTCCTCGCGCAGGTTCTCGGAATAATTCTTAGCGACCGCAACGTGAATGTCGTGCATGAACTTGTCTTGCGAGCGCGAGTTCTTGGATATGACCCGGTTTTCCTTAACGAGATGAATCTCGACATCCTTGGTCTCGATCAATTCCTCGAACGCGAGGCTGTCGGTTCGGTTGCGGTAAAGGCGGTCAGTTTTCTCTACCAGCACAACGCGAGTTTCTGAGTCGGTTCTGAGAACGTTCAACATCTCTCCGAAATGCTTGCGACCGGGATTCTTCGCCGACTCAACGTCGATAAATTCTCCGTCCACATTCAGGCCGGTCTTCCGGGCGTACTCGGAGAGCAGCTTCCGTTGTGCTGGAATCGAATAGCCCTCGCGCTCCTGCTCACGACTCGATACACGTGCGTAAATTACTGCGTTCATTTCGTGCCTCCGTTACCTGACCGATTGCTGCGAGCTGTAGCCCTGAGCTGAATGTTTCCCGACTCGATATCGAAAAGTCCCGGATACTTACGTGCTCGTACAGCCACCTGATGACTATCCGCTCGTGACCCATCGCGTTTCACATACAAGCCGCGCTTTGCGATCTCGCTACTCAGGCGTGCAGCTGTACAGGTGTGACGTGGTTCATCCAGCAGAACGATTCGCATTGCTTCGTGTAGGAATTCGGGGCAACGATCCGGTTTGACCCACCGGGCTTTTGCGGCGGTCTGCGCAATCTCGCGTCGACGTTCAGCACTCATGCTGGCGTGACGCTTGGCCGCGCCGATCTTCCCCTGTTTTCTAAAAAACTCACTGATTTGCTTTGGAAGTCTCATTGCAGGTGTAATAGTGCTATACCCCTTAGCAATAGTCAACATGATTCCGAAACACGATGTTCTCGGACTCGAATCCAATCAGTTCCCAATTTGCGAGTTCCTTTACGACGTACTTGCTGAGGTAGAAGTGTGCGCCTCGTTGCGGATCGTAGGGATATATGCGGGCATGGCCGCACGGCCAACGATGAACCCAACAACAGGCCTGCCCCCACTGTCCAGGTCTGAGTTTGACGCCGCAATAGATCGGCAAGTGGCTAACGTTTCCGACCAGGGCGTGCATGTGATAGCGACCGTGAAGAGGTCCGTATTCGTCTGCACGAAACGCGTACGGCTTCGCTGTGCCGACAGCCCCGGCGTCGTTGAGATACCGGTGTAGCCAATACTGCCCGCCGTTTTCGGTGATCTCCCGGCGCCCAAAGGTGAGTGTTGCGAACCAATCCCAAGGGTAGCGTCGCTGGTGCAAGTCCGTGAGAAACGTCCCTAGCGCGTCGATTAGAGGGTTTTCTGACCAGCGGTGCCCGCAGTGTCGACAGATGAAATATGGTCGCGTATATTTACCGCGTTCATACGGAGCTGCACACGAAGGGCAATTAGCCTTTCCTAAAGCTTCCACTGCAGCAATTCTGTCGGCCAAGTCCCGTTGTTTTTGCAAAACGGTCAGTCGCGTCGGCTTCGGTTTTTTGGACACACCTTCCCCCTACAAGCAAGGGGAGTTGCTCGCTTCGCTCGCAACTCGCGGGGGCTCTGCCCCCGCCCCCCGGGACGGCTTTAATCCTTACCGGCACTCCTAGGACAACAGACTGCCGAAAAGCAGATTTGCAGGACGCCGCGTGCCGTCTAAGTCGCGGGACGGAGCCGTCCAAGGCCGTTGCCCGCACTGGATTGCGCGACGCCCTGCAAAGCCGCTGCTCGTTTCAATCGGACTGCTCATTGGTGCGGCCTTGTTAATGCGCTACACGATACTGTTAACGCCTCGGTGAGGCGCGACTGTACGTTGACCTTGTCCGGGATGTCGGAGGGGCTCACACAAGCCCTACAGAGACGAACTGACGAAGTTGAGCGTTGTTCGCGCGGGCTAACCCTCAGGGTTGAAACGAGGAGCAAAACGGAAAAGTCGGCTGGCCGTCCGCAGAAGCTACATGATTTTTCTTCCATGCGCCTCCTGATCCCACCGGTCAAGCAACTCAAGAAACTGCCGCAGATGAGTCATTGAATCGGCATCAAGACTGGCCGGCTCGCCTCTTTGCTCCTCGCGAGGGCCGTCGCCTTCACGCTGTGCGTCGAAATGTGCTGCGTAGCTCAACTGCGACGCACATTACACCCGAACTCACGGTATTATGTTGCTTATAATCAGTCATTTATGAATTGCGGCGCGGAACTCGATTAATTGGAGCAATTGTGACGCACAGCTCGAAACCAAAGCCGAATTACGACGCGAGAATTAAGAAGCTTGAGCGCAAACAATCGCAGCTGGAGGCTGAAATCCGCAGAGTTCACGAGGAATTGGACCCGAATCGATGGGCCAAGCAGATCAGCTTTGAGTCGAAACCCAAGCGGGGATGCAAGCCACGTATTCCGCCGTTTGTTCTCAGGGAAAGAGATGATCTCATCGACATGCTGGAGTCGTACTGGCCGGAAATTTTGCCGACTTGTTCTCCCTTAACTCCGAACGATCTCCATCGTGTCCTGGAGGCAATCACAACACGCGGACAGAAACGACAGACAGAAGCGGCCCAACATCTGCTGCAGAACTTTGATGTTCTAATCGGATTTCTCCAGTCGGATCGCTACCGTGGTGAGCCGAGACACATTGCATACGCTCTTGCCGGGGTGCCTCATGTGAGCTGGTGGCGCTCGCTGAAGTACTGTGGTAAACGCGAACACCGACCGATGATTCCTCGCGGCCACCGCGCTATTCGTGACTACCTTAAGCGCAAGCAGCCGGAGGTATATAAGTGTCTGCTGAAAGCTGACGGCGATGTTCTCAAAATTGCAGTCGCGCTGAAAAAAATGCGGTCGCAGGATACAACCGTGCAACTGCTCCAAGTGAATGCACGCCATGCTGCCGAGATTGGCACATGGGCGTTTGCGACCCTGCTCGCCTGCATGGGAGGACGTGAGCAACGCGGGTTTGATTCATCCCTACGACATCAAACCACGGCCAAGGATTCGCTTGGGGACATATAGAGAATCGGATGCCAAAATACTACGCGCACAGTCTTGAACACGAACCGCCAACACACTGGCAGGAATTGGAGGAACATCTTCTGTGCGTGGCCAAGCTTGCGGCACGCTTTGCAGCCGTTTTTGACTCCGAATTGTGGGGATACTGCGCAGGGTTGTGGCATGACCTCGGGAAATATCAAGCTGAGTTTCAACAGAAGCTGCTTGGGAGCAAAGTGTCGGTGGAGCACTCCGGTGCAGGCGCTGCCCTTGCCTTTGAGAAAAGCCAGCAGTTTGGAGAGCCGCTGGCCTTTGTCATTGCGGGCCACCACGCAGGGCTCGCCAACCGGATTCTGGGAGAACCGGGCTCTCCAAGGTCGCTTCGTGAACGGTTGAAAGAAAACAAGGCGACGTTGGAGAAGATACTTCCCTATGCCGCTGGCGAGATTGTGAACCACGTCTTGCCCTCTTTCCCTGCACGCCTCTCGACCAGTTCCGGGCTAACACTTGATAAATTGAGGCATACTTCTGAGTTCTGGACGCGCTTCATATTTTCCGTGCTAGTGGACGCCGACCGCCTAGACACAGAAGCGTTTTGTGACCCGAGCAAGGCTGTGCTGCGCCGTCAATTCTCTTCCATCAAGACGCTACGGAACCGGTTGGAGTCATTCGTCACGAACAAGATCGACGGCTTGTCCTCTCCCGAGACGGCTAAACCAGTAAACCTCTTGCGGGCGCAAGTCCTCGAAGCTTGCCGAGCAGCAACCAATCTGTCGCCAGGCGTCTTTAGCCTTACAGTTCCCACGGGCGGGGGAAAGACTCTGTCTGCGATGTCTTTCGCGCTTGGCCATGCCGAACACCATGGTCTCAGGCGCGTCATTGTTGTAATCCCATACACCAGCATCATTGAGCAGAACGCCGACGTATACAGGCAAGCCCTCGGAACAGAGAATGTTGTGGAACACCATTCCAACCTCGATCCCGAGAAAAGCAAGTCTGAATACGGGGAGGAACTCACACGCAGACACGAGCTTGCCTGCGAGAACTGGGATGCTCCGGTAATCGTAACGACCACAGTGCAATTCTTTGAGTCACTGTTTTCGAATCATCCCTCGCGGTGCAGGAAGATTCACAACATTGCCCGCAGCGTGATTATTCTGGATGAGGTTCAATCCTTGCCGCCTGGCTTTTTGCTGAGCATCCTTGAGGCACTCAATGAACTGACCGCCCATTACGGATGTTCAATCGTGCTTTCAACGGCAACGCCCCCGGCTCTCGCAAGGAGGGAGCACTTCGAAGTTGGTCTCACGGGTATCCGCGAGATAGTGGCCAATCCCGGGAACTGGCTAGGAACTTCAACCGAGTCGAATATGCCTGGCCCAACCCACAGGTTCCTCCTTGACGTGGCCACAACTCGCCGAAAGATTGGCTGAAAACCGTCAGGTATTGGCCGTGGTTCACAAGAGAGACGATGCGCGCAATCTCGCGCGGGAAGTTCAAACCATCGCCCCGAATGAACCCGTTTTCCATCTTTCAGCTTTGATGTGTGCCGCACACAGGTCCGAAACACTGGCGCAAATCAAACAGAGACTTTTGCGGGAATACCGTGTCGCCTGGTTTCAACACAACTAGTGGAAGCAGGAGTTGATTTGGACTTCCCCGTCGTTTACCGAGCGCTAGGTGGACTCGACAGTATCGTGCAGGCCGCAGGGCGGTGCAATCGAGAGGGCCTCCTTGATAAAGGGCACGTCATAGTGTTTCAGGCTGCAACATCTCCACCGCGCGGCACACCGCGTCGAGGCATGGAGGTTACAGAAGCCCTGCTGCGCGAGGCAGGAGGAACTCTTGACCCCGCTGATCCAAAGCTGTCCGAGAAGTACTTCCGTATGCTGTACCTGGTGGAAAACCAGGACGTAAAACGAATCCAAACGCTCCGCCAGGAGTTCAACTTCGCCTCGGTCGGACGAGAATTCAGGTTAATCGAGGATGGTTTTACCAAGTCCATTATTGTCCCTTATGGCCAAGCAGGAATGCATGTGCAGGAACTGTGCCTCAAGGGACCAACACGCGAGACGCTCCGCAAACTTCAGCGTTTCCTTGTGAATATTTACCCCGATGTTTTCGCGAAGCTCGCCAATATGGGATGCTTGGAAGAAGTGACTGAAGGAATTTTCGTGTTATCAAGCCTTACGAGAGCTATTATGACCCCGCCTTCGGTCTGGTCACCGGTGATGATCTGCACGCCGATCCGTCAGCTCTCGTAATTTGAATTCGATTCGATCCCCTTTGCGACGGGGCTACCACTTAGAAGACCAGCAGAAAGGGAAAAGCAATGCCAGTCCATAGGAGTCCCATCGTGCAACTGCGTGCACGAGGACCTCTCGCCTGCTTTACCAGGCCGGAACTCAAGGTGGAAAGGGTTTCGTACCCGGTGATGACGCCTTCCGCAGCCCGTGGACTACTGGAAGCGGTCCTCTGGAAACCTGCTATCGCCTGGCATATTGAACGCATCCAGGTGCTCAAAGAAATCAAATTCACTACATTCCGCCGGAACGAGGTCAATACCAAGGCGACAACCCCAAAGCTGGCCACAATCAGGAATGGCGAACGGTACCACTCTACTTTGCCGACGACGACAGGGCCCAGCGCAACACCGTCGCGCTTTCGAATGTCGATTATGTGGTCGAGGCTCACTTTACTTGGACAAGCAGTGTCGGGTCCGACGACAACATGAACAAGTTTGTCGAGATGTTTAAGCGGCGAGTAGCTAAAGGGCAGCATTTTCATCAGCCCTATTTTGGGTGTCGGGAGTTCGTGGCCGAGGTATTAACAGCGGAGGACGCCCCGCCAGCCATCGCGGAATCGCGCGATCTTGGTCTGATGCTCTGGGACATCCGGTTTTCCGCCGAAGGAAACACGCCGCTATTTTTCCCCGCCCAACTCAAGCGCGGTGTGCTCGAAGTGCCAGTTGAACCCGAACCGATGCTTGCGGCAGTCGGCATGGACAACGGAGGCGTGGCATGATTCTACAGGCGCTTCATCAACTGGCCGAGAGAGAGGGCCTAACGGAGGACCCTGATTTTGAGCCGAAGCCCGTGGCATGGCTTGTGCGGGTGTCGGAAGAGGGAAAACTCCTGGCGATCCAGGGAACCCAATACATCCCCGCCGAGGAGCAGAAGAAAAAGAAGCCAAGAAGAATGGCGAAATTCTTTCTTCTGCCACGGGAAAAACCCATCACAAGCGGAGAAAGAGCATTTCTCCTTTTCAACAAGGCTGAGTACGTCTTCGGCATTGATCCTGAACAAAAACGGCCAGCAGAAGACTTGAATAGGCGCTTTGGCCTTTTCCGTGAAAAGGTGAGAAATTGCCTTGAAAAAACCAGGGACGAGGGTGTCCATGCGGTCTATACCTTCCTGGAAGACCTCGTCGCGGGTCGTCAGTCGGTTACATTACCCAGCGATTGTGCGACCAATGACTTGTTTGCCTTTGTGTTTGCACCCGACATCGACCACCTTGTAACTGATCGAGTAAAGGTTCGCGAGTACTGGAAAGAGACCAGGAAGGGCAAGGACAGTGAAGGGAGCGCACAACACTTTTGCCTAGTGTCGGGGGCGACATTTCGCGGTGAAATTGAGAACTTTCCACCAATTAAGAAGGTACCCGGTGGAACTACGAGTGGAGTAGCCATCGTATCCTTTAATCCTCCCGCAATCAGTAGTGCATTCTCATCCTACGGATGGAAGGGAAACGACAACGCCCCCATTTCTCGCGAGGCTGCCGAGACTTGCGCCACCGCGCTCAACCGACTGCTGGACCCTAATTACCCAAACCCGCTCCAGCCGGGTCAAGCCCTCCCGAAAAGGAGTCTGCGGCTTAGTTCGGACACCGCCGTATGTTACTGGTCGCCAGAAAAGACGGGCGACGAATTCTGCTCCGCTTTTGGGGGCCTGCTAGAGGCCAATGAGGAAGTTGTGAAGGGGCTGTACCGATCCATCTGGTGTGGAAAGCTGCCGGAAATCGCTGACCCTTCCGTTTTTTGCGCTCTGACTCTCAGTGGCGCTCAGGGCCGCGCCATCGTCCGCGATTGGTTTGAGTCCACTGTGGCCAACGTGGAGCGCAATCTCGCCTTGCATTTCGAGGACCTGAGGATAGTACGCAATACCCCCAAACCGAAGGAGCGCGATCTTCCACCGCAGTTCCCGCTGAGCACGCTCCTCAAATCACTGGCCCCTCAAGGGGACAGCGAAAAGATACCCACACCATTGATTGGGCAGATTATTGAAGCGGCGCTGCACGGGACGCCTTATCCCTTTTCGCTTCTTCAACGAGCGGTGGAACGAACGCGTGCTGAGATTGGAAAGAATGAGTGGGCAGACATCGACCGGCGCGACGCTCGTTCTGCCCTCATCAAGGCTGTGCTGAACCGTCGCAAGCGGTTTCTTCCCCAAACAGCGCTTTACCAGGAGGTTCAATTCGATATGGACCCGAACAACGTCAGTGACGGTTATACCTTAGGCTGCCTTATGGCCGTCATCGAACGCATTCAGCAGGAAGCCATTGGCAATGTTAATGCTTCCGTCGTGGACCGCTATTTCAGCGGCGCTTCCGCAAACCCCAAGACCGTTTTCGTTCGCTTGCTGAAGAATGCCCGCCATCACGTCTCCAAGGCTAAGGATGACGACAAGAAGGCAGGATTTGTCATCCTTCTAGACAGACTCGTTGACGAACTCGCTAGTCATTTTGATCCCAAGCACAACGTCTTCCCCGCTTTCTTGGCCATAGAACAGCAGGAACTCTTTGTCCTCGGATACCACCAGATGAGGAAGTGGCTGCGAATGCGCCCGGATGAACGAATTGAATGGCAGAGAAACCACGCAGATGCCCCCAGAGCATATGTGTGGTTAAAAGAGAGCTAACAAGAAACAAGACAATCTCTTCACTTCACAAGGAGAACGACCGCTATGGAGCCGATTAAACATCGTTATGATGTCGCTCTTTTATTCGACGTAAGAAATGGCAACCCGAACGGCGATCCCGACGCCGGTAACTCCCCCCGCATTGATCCCGAAACGGGCCACGGTTTGGTTACAGACGTGTGCCTGAAGCGGAAGATTCGAAATTACGTTTGCCTTGCAAAAACCAACCCCACGGATGGCAGCCCCAATCAAGGTTATGACATTTACGTCAAGGAAAAAGCTATTCTCAACCAACAACATGAGAAGGCCTACGTCGCGCTCGGGCTGAAAGAGGAGAAAGCAGCCAAGAAAAGTGACAACGAAACAAAAGCTCGCAAGTGGATGTGCCAAACTTTTTTTGACATCCGCATGTTCGGAGCCGTCATGAGCACTGGCGACAAGCAATGCGAGCAGGTGCGCGGTCCTGTACAGTTTGCATTCGCTCGGTCGGTTGATCCCATTGTCTCTCTGGAGCAGGCCATTACCAGAATGGCTGTTACAAACGAAAGAGATGCGGAAAAGGAACGCACCATAGGCCGCAAGGAAATCGTGCCCTACGGTCTCTATGTGGCCCATGGGTTCATTTCTCCACACCTAGCGGCTGATACTGGCTTTTCAGAGGCGAACCTCAACCTGCTGTGGGAGGCCTTGAGGGCAATGTTCGAGTGTGACCGCTCCGCAGCACGAGGCGAAATGGCGTCGCGCAAACTTGTCGTTTTCGAGCACGAGAGCCTCTCGGTAACACCCCGGCTCACGCGTTGTTCGATAGTATTGGAATCACGAGGAACGAACCAACAAAGCCAGCCCGCGCATACTCAGATTACACGGTCATTATCGACAAAGAAAATCTCCCTTCGGGAATCACCGTTCACGAGATGCTATGAGGCATGGCCATCTACTCCGAGGCTAACCTGTTGCCGCTTTCCGAGCTTCAGCACCTCGCTTACTGTGAAAAACAGTGGGCCTTGATCCATATTGAGCAGCAGTGGGTGGAGAACCGGCTCACTGCCGAAGGCCGCCAGATGCATGACCGTGCGCACGAGCAGGTGGAAGAGTGGCGAGATGGTGTGCATGTTTCGCGTGGCTTGGCTGTTCGCTCACTTCGGCTAGGGCTTTCGGCAAGGTGGACATAGTTGAGTTCCGCTCCGGGACCGAGGGTCTTCCGCAGCCTTTCCCAATCGAGTACAAGCATGAACGGCCCAAACCGACCCGCTGTGATGAGGTTCAACTCTGTGCCCAGGCGCTTTGCCTGGAGGAAATGCTCGCCGTTCATGTGCCGCTCGGTGCCATCTTCTACGAGCAGCCACGTCGCCGTACGGAGGTCGCCTTCGATAGCGAGCTGCGCGCTGAAACCGAACTAATGGTTATCCGCTTGCATGCTCTGTACGCCGCTCGGATCACGCCGCCAGCCGTTTATTCCTCCGCTAAGTGTGATCGGTGCTCGCTCTTGCAAGTGTGTCTCCCTCGAACTGTCGGTAAGCGGCGTTCCGTTGAGTCTTTCCTCAAGCGCTCACTTTCAGCCGCGAAGGAAACCGAAGAGACTGCCTGATGCGACACCTGCTCAATACGCTGTACGTAACCACGCAAAGCACGTACCTGGCGCGCGAAGGGGAAGCTGTGGTGGTCAAGAGTGAGAACGACAATCTGCTACGCGTGCCGATTCATACCCTGAACGGAATAGTTTGCTTCGGCCGCGTGTCGTGCAGCCCTCCACTCCTCGGGATGTGTGCCGAACGAGATGTCGCGGTGTCTTTTCTCACGGAACATAGCAAGTTCCTGGCACGGATTCAGGGGCCGACTCACGGCAATGTCGTGTTACGACGAGCGCAGTATCGGGCCGCCGATAACCAAGCAATCTGCTCTGCTATCGCGCGCTTGATGGTAGCGGGGAAGCTAGCTAATTCCAGAGTTGTGATTTTGCGAGCGGCTCGCGAATGTTCTCTTTCAGCAGAGGGAACAGAATTGAACTCGGCAGCTCGCAGGCTGGCCCATATCCTTAGTGCGCTGGATCGCCCGCTTTCTCTCGATCAACTCCGCGGAATGGAAGGCGAGGCGGCGCAAGTCTACTTCGGAGTATTTGATCGCTTCATTACAAGCGCGAAAGCCGATTTTGTTTTTCAGGAGCGTAGCCGTCGCCCAGCATTGATAACGTGAATTCTCTTCTGTCGTTCATCTATACCCTGCTGTGCATGACTGCATTGGGGCATTGGAAACGGTGGGCCTTGATCCTGCCGTCGGCTACCTGCACACAGATCGCCCCGACGCCCCGGCTTAGCTTTGGACTTGATGGAGGAATTTCGGTCTTTCGTCGCTGACCGGCTTGCTCTGTCGCTTATTAACCGTCGTCAGGTGACCGCCGCAGGTTTCAAAAAACCGAGACTGGTGCTGTGCTGATGGATGATGCGACACGGAAGGAAGTGCTTGTAGCGTGGCAAAAGCGCAAGCAAGAAGAGATTCAACATCCATTCCTCGAAGAGCGCATACCGGTAGGGTTGCTCCCATATGTGCAAGCCTTATTGCTAGCGCGGCATTTGCGCGGAGACTTGGACGGTTATCCACCATTTCTTTGGAGGTAAATCGGAGTGTTGGTTGTCGTCGCATACGATGTCCGTACGCAAAACAAGGCAGGCCAACGAAGGCTCCGCCGTGTGGCGAAGCTGTGCCAGAACTTCGGCCAACGAGTCCAGTTCTCCGTTTTCGAATGTTCGGTTGATCCCGCACAGTGGACCAGTCTGAAAGCAAAACTACTTAGCGAGATTGATCTAAGAGCCGATAGCCTTCGGTTCTATTTCTTAGGTGCAAATTGGAAAACAGAGTTGAGCACTTAGGTGCAAAGCAAGCGTACGATCCGGAAGGGCCGCTGATTGTGTGAAACTCTGCGCGAACGTGAAGCGATTGCGGTGATGCTAGGGTGTTCGCGATCCTTCCAAGCCTCTGCGTGCAAAGGAATTTAGGGCAGGTGCAGGTTGACTGCTTGCAGCGAGACTCGACTGACTATTCGATGTCCGCGCAAAACGCGCTCTAAGTCGTGATGCGCGAAGAGCTTAAGAGCGTGCGCTGTAGTCGCCCGCGCGCGGCGTGGATTGAAACTTCGGAGTCAGTCGGCCATCGTTGCGCCGGTCTGTAGTCGCCCGCGCGCGGCGTGGATTGAAACACGATGGCCGCGACGGTATCGCTGATCTGGCCCATGTAGTCGCCCGCGCGCGGCGTGGATTGAAACGCCACTACGGTGCCGGGCGCTCCATCCTGATTGGTAGTCGCCCGCGCGCGGCGTGGATTGAAACATGACGGCATGGTCAACGTGACGCCATGCCTGGTAGTCGCCCGCGCGCGGGCGTGGATTGAAACCAGATAGGAGGCCAGCAGGACGCGGATCCCGAGGGTAGTCGCCCGCGCGCGGGCGTGGATTGAAACCTGCACGCCGTGGGTGGCGGTGCCGATCGCGATCGTAGTCGCCCGCGCGCGGGCGTGGATTGAAACATGGCCCTGCACGATGCCCCCGCACCACGCATGTAGTCGCCCGCGCGCGGCGTGGATTGAAACTGGTTATGGGGCGGCTGTCGTAGGTCGGCAATGTAGTCGCCCGCGCGCGAGCGTGGATTGAAACCGTATTCCCGCGATATCTAAATCACTCGGATGTGTAGTGCCCGCGCGCGGGCGTGATTGAAACCTGAACATGTCCTGGATATTTCGAATCCCGCACGTAGTCGCCCGCGCGCGGACTGTCTTCTTAGAATCGAGGATGAGTCGTAAGTTGCTCGGGACTCCGGTCGCGAGAAGAGTTCGAAAATCGTCTGCTAGGCCGACCAATTCTTCCAACAACTTCGAAAACTATCCCAGGCTCCGGCGCGATCCAGGCAGGCGCGGAAGATGGTTCAACATGTGGGCCGGGTGCCCCACCCATCACGGGTCAAGTGTTTTCAACCCCTAACAGGAATTGGGTGCCCACCCTTTGCCCCCGCCTTGATGCTGATCTGGCAGAATCCGAAATGTGGGTGCCCCACCCTTGCCCGGCTTTGGCAAGGGTGGGAAGAGGAACCTTGACCAGAATCATTTCGTTCCAAAACGAACCCCCCAAGCGCGCTTAGTTGGTGGCTGTCCATCCGGCGCCTGCAATTTCATCTAGACTTCACCCGTGGCCCAGGGCCTGCGCCGCTATTACGGCGGACGTGATCTGCATTTCATCACCGCGAGCTGCTACCGCCGTCAAGGCGCTGTTGGCAAGCGCTCGGCGGCGCGACGCATTGCTGCGCGTGCTGGAGGAAGTGCGCGCTCGCTACCGATTCGTGGTAGTGGGCTACGTCGTCATGCCGGAGCATGTTCATCTGCTGATCAGCGAACCGGAGCAAGGCTCGCCTTCGACCGTGATGCAGGTGCTGAAGCAGCGCGTGGAGCATCGCTTGCTGAAGCGGAGGTCGCGGGTGGCCCACATTTGCCCGGGTTTGGCAAATGTGGGTCTGTTCCGTTTATCACAGACACTTTCTCCTGAACTGCGTTAGGCTGCCAAAGTGCCTGTCTGGTGCAGCGCCCGGAGGACTGGCGATGGAGCAGCTTCCGCCACTACGCAACGGGGGAAGATTGCGGCGTGGAGATTGAATCGCAGTGGACGGCAAGAAACAGTTAAAGCATTCCCCTTGGACTGAGGAACTACCCCACATTTGCCAAACCCGGGCAAATGTGGGCCACCCGCGATTTATCACTCGCTGACCGATTCACGTCGTCCCGGTGTCTATACAATTGTGGTTACCTCAATGACTTAGGACGGTTCCTTGAAGCTCCGTCGCGTTGCATTACGAATCGTCGTTGCAGCGCTGGCGCTCGTGATCGTGCTGTGTGGCGCGACTCGCGTGTACGTCGAGTACGAGGCGCATCGTGCGGTAACCATGCTCGCCGAGCTGTCACGCATACACATTGGCGACACGGAAGCGTCCGTCCTTCAATTGGCGAGCCGATACGGTGGATTCAAATGGACACCGGAGCCGTTATCGCCAAGAGAGCAATGGATAGACAAACAAGAGTACGACTACCAAGTGACGCGACAAAGTGACTACATGTACGAGCTAGGCGTAAGTCCGTGCGGGACTGCGGTCGCCCGCGTTGGCCGCTGTCACGCCCTGCGCGCAGCAATAGAGGTCATTCCCAAACGCCTGCAACCGTTCCTTGGCTTGCGTGATTGGGGAATCGTGGCCGAATTGTCGATTCGAAGCGGACGAGTGCGCTCTGTTTCGGCGATGACGATATTCGAGGGGCGCTCCCAATGGCTCGGCCACAAATGGGAACTTGCCGATTCCATGCCTCGATACCGTATGCCAGCAAGAGCGTATGCCATCGGTGCAGCACACCTTACGATGTGGAACGGGCGCACCTTTGGCGGAGAGATGATTACGAATTTCTTCACACCGCGAGCCTCGAACGAGGAAATCGAGACTGCCCACACGTTCAATTCCAAATGTCTGACTAGCCTACAGGGTTGTGATGGGTTGTGCGAAGTCGCACCTCGTCCGCTGGCATTTCTACGACAACACCCCGATGCAGATTGGAACATCATTCCGCCAAGGTGCAATTAACCGATTTTAGTCAATTGTTGTGAACAGCTCTTAATCATACTTTACAAATCCCGCACCTATTGCGGTGCAACCCGTCAGCTGCTCTTTCCCAATTAGGGAGGCGCCTCGAAAATTTATCCGCCCCAATCACAGACAAACGCTTGACAACCCGCTAGCCTGATTTTGTGCGCAGCTTGCGCAGGAGGTGGTCGTGTCTTTCGACCTCCAGCCCGCCTGTTGCTTGCCTGGTTATCCTTAGCCCCCGCTCCGAGGCCGCTAATGTTGCCTTCGCGGTACACATCGCCGCTCCCGTGTAACCGGCGGAATTTCCCGGGTTACCCAGGCCTAAGTTGTTGATCCCAGGTTCGGGGAGGGGGAGGGGGTATGCAACACCCGCGAGTGGTTGTTAATACCTCTTAAGTTACTAGGCCGCGCGCCCGCTTATGAACGGAACCCTCGTACAAAAACTCGCTCACGCTCTCGACCGCATTGCCGCCGGCGTTGGCCGTGACAATCCAGCGCAATTGCCGTCACACCTGCTTACCGGTAAGCGCGGCGAGGACGACGCTTACTTCTATCTGCGCCGTCAAGGTTATGCCATCGTGGCGCGAAACTGGCGCTCACCGCGCCATCGCGGCGAGTTGGACATGGTCGGCTGGGATGGCGATGTGCTCTGCTTCATCGAGGTCAAGTCCCGCTCCACGCGCGCCATTGCGCCCGCCGAAGCCGCCGTCGACCGGGAAAAACGCCACGACCTGCTGGCCGTGGCCCGCGACTTCCGCGGCCGCGTGCCCGCCGCTCCCCTGGCGCGCTTTGACATCCTCAGTATCTACTATGACACCGATGCGAAATCTCCGGATATCACCCTATTCAAAAATGCCTTCCCAATGCCGTAATATTGTATTCATCATCATTCTTGGGGAGTGTCCTCATTGCCAGAACTGAGAAAAAATCCCATTGTGGGTCGCTGGGTGATTATTTCCACCGACCGCGCCAAGCGCCCGACCGACTTTGCCCGCGAGCAGAATAAGCTCAAGGGCGGATTCTGCCCCTTCTGCTACGGCAACGAGAGCAAGACGCCGCCCGAGATTCTGGCCTACCGCCCCAATCCCAACGGCGGTCCGCCGCCGGCCAAAGACTCGCCGGGATGGACGGTGCGCGTGGTGCCCAACAAGTTCCCGGCGCTGGGCATCGAGGGCAACCTCAACCGCCGCGCGGAAGGAATGTTCGACCGCATGAACGGCATCGGCGCGCACGAGGTGATCATCGAAACTCCCGATCACGCCGCCAGCCTGGCCACCATGAAGGACCGCCGCGTCGAAGACAGCCTCTGGGCCTTCCGCGACCGCATCCTCGATCTCAAGCAGGACAAGCGCTTCAAGTACATCCTGATCTTCAAGAACCACGGCGAAGCCGCGGGCGCGTCGCTGGAGCATCCGCACTCGCAGCTGATTGCGCTGCCCATTCTTCCCAAGCAGGTGGTCGAGGAGTTGGAAGGCGCCAAGCAGTACTACATTTACAAGGAGCGCTGCGTCTTTTGCGACGTCATCCGCCAGGAACTGGAGAACGGGATTCGCATCGTCGGCGAAAACGAGCAGTTTGTCACCCTCGCCCCCTACGCCCCGCGCTTCCCCTTTGAAACCTGGATCCTGCCCAAGCGCCACGAATCAGCCTTCGAGAATTCCTCCTCCGCGATGTTCGAAGACCTGGCGCGGGCGCTGAAGAGCCTGCTCGCCAAGGCGCACAACGTGCTGGAAAATCCGGCCTACAACCTGGTGATCCACACCTCGCCGGTGCAGGACCCGTTCAATGAGCACTATCACTGGCACATCGAATTCATGCCCAAGCTGACCAAGACCGCGGGCTTCGAGTGGGGAACCGGCTTTTACATCAATCCGACGCCGCCGGAAGAAGCCGCCAAGTTCCTGCGTGAGGCCAGCGTGGAGACTCAAACCCCAACGCCGGCCGCAGCCGCCAGCAAGTAGTTTTATTTTGCGCGAGGATCGGGCTGCTTCAGGCCACTCGGCGTCCTGTGGCGAGCTGGATGATCAACACGATGATGGCCGCAACCAGCAGCACCCACAGCCACGCTCCGATGGTGTAGGTGCCTACCAAGCCGAGAATCCAGGCCACCAGCAGGATCGCGAAAATAAGCCACAACATAGTTCACCTCGGAACCGAGTCTCTGCCTCTGTAAGTTGAGGTGCGGCATCGTGCGGCAGGGTTGCTACCGATCTTTACCTAGAAGCAATCGCTGGATTGGGAACGAGGTTTTCCGGTCAGCAGCCCGGAAGCGCAGGGCGAGGCGAGCTTTATTCCGAGCCGATGCAGCGACGGATCTGATCGGGAGTCATGCCGAAGAATTTTTCCAGCTCGTCGCGCGTGAGGTCGGTGAGAGCGTCCATCCAGCGCCGGATTCGGCCGGCGTTGTGCATCAGCGCCTTGGTGCGGTCGGCCAGCGCGCCTTCCTGGGTTTTGGCGGGCGCTTTTTGCGCCAGTGCCTGGCGCAGCAGGTGGAGGGACTGGTCAACGGCGCGCAGCCGCCGCTGCTGTAACACGGCATGGTAGAAATCCCAGGCGTCGCGGAAGGTGCGATAATGCGCGCGCTTGGAGCCGGGCGCGGTGCTGCGCACCACCAGGCCGCCCGATTCCAGCTCCGCCAGGGCATTGCCGATGGTGGCGCGCGAAACGCCCAGGATCTGGGCCATGTCCGCCGCGGTGATGTCCATTTGCGGGCCGTGCGCCAAGTACATGAGCGCCAGCACGCGCGCGGCGGGTTCGCTGAGGCCGTAGGCGCCAAGGAACTGCGCCACGGCCGAAAAATACTCACTCTCACTGTCTGGGTAGCCCGGGTACCGGACTTGCTCATCCCGTTCTCCTGCGGCGCAGTATACAGCACGGAACCAGTTTTCAATATTAAACACTTCGCTTCATTCTTCTATTCACAGCATTTCCAATAAAAGACATTCTTTTCGCACAGCTTGATCCAATGGACTCGCTGCTGATGCGCGGGACGCAGCAGGACGTTTCCGGGGCCGCCGTCGCCGGTGGCGCTATGCTGGAGTTGCTGCGCACTCGTTGGCGGCGGATTACGAGATCGTGACCGCGGCTTTGGCCGAGCAGGCGGTGCAGTTGGCCGGGAACTCGGCTTCATTCTCGGCACCAGCGATTACCTAGTAAAGCCGGTTTCCAAGGAGCAGTGGCTGGAAAGCCTCAGCCGGTTCGTGACTCCTCGTAGGCAGCGCAAGACTTGGTTGCCAGGCTGTAAAATGTCATTTCGTAGTATAACTTAAATCCCATCAATAACTTACATTCAGCGGCAATACGCTCAGGGGAAACATAAGTGAGAAATAGCTTGACTGTTATAGTCATGTATAACACTATAACTCTCGTTAAGTCTCGACAGCCGCTTCAGTAGGCCAGTGGCCGCGCGGCTGGAGCAGAAAACCTTCCAAGGAGAATGAAAATGAAATCCCTTCGTTTCGTGCTGCCTATAGTTCTGTGGTCGTTTGCCAGCGTGGGTTTTGCGCAAGGGCACGCCGACATGCAAAAGTCGTCCGCGCCGAAGTCCGAGGCGCAGATTTCCTTCGACACGATGAAGACCCTGGCGGGAGAGTGGGAAGGCCCGGTGACGCTGGATCCGCCGATGCCGCAGATGTCGGACGGCAAGCCGGTGCACATCTCGATGCGCGTGACCTCACGCGGGAACGGCTGGTGCACGAGATGCAGGAAGCGGGAACGCCGCTGGATGCGGCCAAGTACGACCATCCGGTGACGATGTTCTATCTGGCCGACGACCACCTCACGCTGCTGCACTATTGCGACGCCGGCAACTGGCCGCGGATGGTGGCACGGAACTCGGAGCAGGGCAAGAAGGTGGAATTCGATTTCGTCGATCTTTCGGGCAGCAACAAGTTTGGACACATGTACCATGCCGTGTTCACCGTGATCGACGCCAACCACCACACCGAGGACTGGATCTACCTGATGCCGGGCGACAAGCCGCTGCACGCGCACTTTGACCTGCGGCGGCCGGCCGCCGGTACAACCACGGCAAGCCTGGGTGCAAAATGACGGGCGGGCATTCCTGGTAAACCCGATGGACCGTGAGTGGAACGACAGCCAGCCGATTTACCGCCAGCTTCGCGACCGCGTGGTCGCGATGATCCTGGAGGGAGTACTGAAGGAAGGCGATCCGCTGCCCTCGGTGCGCCACGTCGCGGCGGAATACCGGGTGAACCCACTCACGGTCCTGAGGGGTTATCAGCAACTGGTGGACGATGGGCTGGTGGAGGCGCGGCGGGGGCGCGGCATGTTCATCAATGCCGGGGCGCGCGACTTGTTATTGAAGGGTGAGAGGCAGAGTTTCTCGGCGAAGAGTGGCCGCGGATTTACGAACCATCCAGCGGCTCGGCCTGAAGGCGGAAGATCTCCTGGACGGCGCAGCCGGCCAGCTGGATGCCGCGGCGCCAGAACCGGCCGAATCGAATTCCCACGAAGAGGAGAGCTGAGGCCATGGCATGCATCGAAGCGCGGGGCCTGCGCAAGGCCTTCGGCACAACCGTCGCGCTGGACGGAGTCGATCTGCGGGTGGAAGCGGGCCGCATCCTGGGACTGATCGGTCCCAACGGCGCCGGCAAGACCAGGCGCTGTAGCGATTCTCGGCCTGACGCGCTACCAGGGTGAACTGCGGGTGCTGGGACGCGATCCCTGGAGCGCGCGCGACCAGTTGATGCGCGATGTCTGCTTCATCGCCGACGTGGCGGTGCTGCCGCGCTGGATCCGGGTCTCGCAGGCGCTGGAGTATGTCGCCGGGGTACATCCGCGGTTCGATCGAGCGAAAGCGGAGGGTTTTCTTGCCCGAACCACCATCCGGCGCGAGAGCAAAGTCAGGGAATTGTCGAAGGGGATGGTGACCCAACTGCACTTGGCGCTGGTAATGGCGATCGACGCCAAGCTGCTGGTGCTGGACGAACCCACGCTGGGGTTGGACATCCTCTATCGCAAGCAGTTTTACGATTCGTTGCTCAACGATTACTACGATCGCAATCGCACCATCGTCGGGACGACGCACCAGGTGGAAGAGGTGGAGCATGTTCTCACCGACGTAATGTTCATCGATCGCGGGCGCGTTGTCTTTTATCGCAGCATGGAAGAGGTGGAAGGGCAGTACCGGGAGGTGCTGGTGAATCCGGAGAAGCTCGGCGCGGCGCGGGCGCTCGAGCCGTTGCACGAGAGGCAGGCGATCGGCCGCAGCATCCTGCTGTTCGAAGGAATCGAGCGCGAGCGGCTGGCGGCGCTGGGCGAGGTGCGCACGCCGAGCCTGTCCGATTTATTCGTGGCCGTGGTAGGCAGCCAGCCTGGCCAGGCGCAAGGAGCGACGCGATGAGCACGCAAACCAACGCCCTGCCGGAGTCGCTCCTCCAGAACCAGACGAGCGCGCCGGCGGAAATCTCAGTGGCGCGGCGCTTCTACTGGTCCGTGCGGCGAGAATTGTGGAGAACCGCTCCATCTATCTTGCGCCCGTGGCGGCGGCCGGCATCTACCTGCTGGGCTTCGCGATCAGCGCAGTGCGGTTACCGGAGAAGATGAGGAACGCGGCGGCGCTCGATCCGGCGAAGCAGCGCGCCGTGCTGGCCGTCCCTTACGACATCGCAGCCGGACTGCTGATGCTGACCGCCATGGTGGTGGGCGCGTTTTACTGTCTTGACGCACTCTACGGAGAGCGTCGCGACCGCAGCGTACTGTTCTGGAAGTCGCTGCCGGTTTCCGATGTCATCACGGTGCTGGCGAAGGCGAGCATTCCGCTGGTGGTCCTGCCGCTGCTGACGTTGGCGGTCACTGCCGTGCTGCAGTTCCTCATGTTGCTGCTGAGCAGCGCAGTACTGGCAGGCAGCGGGCAGAGTGCGGCGGCATTGTGGGCGCAGATGTCGTTCCCCCGAATGCTCCTGCTGCTGCTCTACCACTTGGTGACGGTGCACGCGCTTTGGCACGCGCCGTTTTACGCCTGGCTGCTGCTGGTCTCGGCCTGGGCGCGGCGCGCGCCCTTCGTGTGGGCGTTGGTGCCGCCGATCGCGCTCTGTTACCTGGAGAAGGTCGCGTTCAACACCACACACTTTCTGGACCTGCTGGCGCGGCGGCTGGCGGAGGAGGCATGAGGCGTTTCCCATGCCGGGCACCTTTCCCACGGATCCGATGACCTATCTGACCCCGGGAAGGTTCCTGATCAGTTCCGGGCTGTGGATCGGGCTGGCAATTACCGCGGCATGCCTGGCGGCAGCAGTCCGGTTACGCCGTTTTCGCGAGCCGGGCGATTGAAGAAAATGTGAAGCGGTTATTGGCCCGGAGTGTGAAGTCAACTACTATCTCGTTCTCCACCTCGACAGGAGCGCCGTCGAGGAATAACGGCTCGTAGCGCCAGCGCAGAATGGCCGCGATTGCGGCGTGTGCCAGCACGGCCGGTCCACGCACCAGGCTTACCTTGGAAACTTGCCCTTTGCGGTTGACAGTGGCCTTGAGCACGACTTGGCCCTGCATGCCCTGCGCGAGGGAGCGCGGGTAGACGGGAGCGACCTTGGTCAGCAGTTTGCCGCCGCTGACATGGGAAATGCTGGCGGGATCAAGCTGCGGCGTCGCGACCGGGGCGCTGAGCAGGTTCGAGATGGAGGAACCTTCCTCGGCGGGCCGGGCAAAGGCCATGATGGGCGAAGGAGCAGCGGCAACTTCCGGCGACCTCAGGGTGATGGGCGTTGGCGGCTTTTTTGCCGGCCGGTCCGCGATGACGATCGGTTTCACCTTCAATGACTCTCGCACAACAACGGGGGGCGGTTCACTGACCGCAGGAGCAACCGCAGCGGCGGCCAGGGGCGTGAGCTGTGGGCCCTGTTTGCCGGTCGGAGTTTTGGAACGCAAGCCTTGCCAGGCGCCGAGCGAGAGCACAACCAGCAGGACGCCGGCGCCAGCGGTCCTGGTCCTGGATGAAAAAAGCTGCTCACGAAGTCCGGCGGCGGCACTGGACACAATCTTGGCGGTGGAGAGCCAGGCGAGAGGTCCGGCCGGCGACGCGGGCGCAGCTTGAGGCACAATCTTCACCGCCGGCGGCAGAGATTGGGGAGCCACCGGTTTGCCGGAACTCTGGTGGGCGATGGCCGGCGATGCGGCAGCCTCTTGTTCGGCGGGCTTGACCGCGATGTGGTCCTGCCCAGTGGCGCCGGTGGCCTTGCCAAGCGCGATTTCCGCGACGAGATCGGCAAGCTGGTCGAGGATGAGTTCGTCGCCGGATTCGAAGGCGTAAGGCCGCGGAGAAAACACCTCCAGTACGCCCTCGGCCCGGCCCTGGCGCATGATCGGCACGATCATGATGGAGCGCAGCTGCAGACTGCGGCAGACGGAGCGGTCGGCGCGGGAATCGGTTTCGGTGTCGTCGCAGCGCACCAGCCTGGCGGTGCGCAGACATTCAAAAGAGAGTCCAGAGTTGGGTCGATGCACGCCCCGACGCTGGGAGCGTCGCCGGCACTGGCCCGGCACACCATCTCCGTTTCACGGGCCGAGGCAACGGCCGCGCCGGAGGCGCCGGTCAGGTTGAGCATGCGCTCAACGATCAGGGCGAGCGCGCGGTCGCCGGCAAGCTGTTTGGCGGCCAAGTCGCGCCGCAGAGCGGCGATTTCAATCTGGACGACGGTGGCCACCTGGACTCCGACTTCAGCGGGATAAGTGCTCATGGGAGTGAAAACCAGCAGGGTGTATTGTCGTAGTCCCGGGCGCGGAAGGATAGGTAACTAAGGACGTAGCTCTACCATTGCAGATAACAGGGGGCGGGAAACCGCGAGTTGCTCGAAGAAGCGGGGGTCAAACGGGCAGAAAAACCGCGATTGCGCGTGCAGGCGGGCGGGACGCCGAGGTACAAGCGGCGGCTATTTTCTGTCTTCGTACTCTTCGTTCCAGGCCATCTGGATGGATTCGAGCTCGCCTTCGGTGGACTTGCCGGCATCGTCGACGAAGGTAGGCAGCTCGGTGACCATGCGGTGCAGGTCAGTGAAGCGCACCTCGAGTGGGTTGATGTCGGGAAATTTTTCGGCGAGCAGGATGCCGATGTCTTCGGCGTCTTCCCAGTGCAGGTCGGTGGGCATAAGCGTCTCTCTAAATTTGGATCGGTTGAGCTTCAACCGGGTGATCGGATGATCGGGTGAACACTGAAGATTCGATCGCCCGATTGGCCGATCACCGCATCACCCAATCCATTCAGTGTTCCTCGCCCTCGGGGTGCTCCGAGACGTAGTTCCGGTTCTACTCGGGCACGTGAACGACGATCTCGCCGGGCTTGGTGACGATGCACTGCAGCCGAGACGGGAGTTGAGTTGCAGGTCGGCAGCCATATCGAGGCGGTCGGCCTCATCGTCGTCCATTTCGCTGAGCAGCTCGGCGCCCTTGAGCACCTGCACATGGCAGGTGGTGCAGGCGCAGTTGCCGCCGCAGGCGTGGTCGAGGAAAACCTTGTGGTTGAGCGCGACGTCGAGCAGCGACTCGGGCTTGCCATGGTCCTTGTAAGGCAGCTTGCCGAGTTCGAACTCCACCGTCTTGCCTTCCGGCAAGAACGTGACCTTGACGGTGTTGGCGTCGGGCGCATCCACGGTTGCGGCTCCGCCGCCGTGGTTTTTTCTTCAGCCATAAACCCTCGGTATCAGCGTCCGCTCTTGATTTCGGCGGGCGCAATGGGATGGGCGCTGCCGGCCCTTCGCCGACATTGGCCTCGTCCATGGTCTTGCCCTTCAGCGCCGACGAGACGGCGGAATCCATCATCAGCTCAGCCAGGCGCATTGCGCCCTGGTTGAGCGCTTCAATGGCGGAGCGGACGGCGTGGTGATCGTCCTGCTCCATGACCGCGCGCAGCGCCTTTTCCTGCTTGGCAATCCGCTTGCGCTCATCGGAGGTAAGCTGCTGCCACGCCGGGCTGAGCTTGCCCTTTTCCAGCGCGGACAGGATGGTGGTGGCCTCGTTGCGCGCCTCGATCAGTTGGCGCTGGCGAAAATCCTCTTCCGCGAAGTCGAATGACTCCAGGATCATGTTTTCGACCCTGTCGTCGGCGAGGCCGTAGCTGGGCTGCACGGAAATTTCCGCTTCCTTACCGCTGCGCTGCTCGCGCGCCGAGACGTGCAGGATGCCGTTGGCGTCGATCAGGAAACGCACCTCAATGCGCGGCAAGCCGGCGGGCATGGGCGAATGCCCTTCAGGTCGAAGCGGGCGAGCGAGCGGTTGTCCTTGGCTAGCTCGCGTTCGCCTTGTAGCACGTGGATGGCGACATTGGTCTGGCCCTCGACGCCGGTAGTGAAGTGCTCGTTGTTCCAGGTGGATGGAAACGCTGCGATGGATGATCTTGGCGACCACGCCGCCCAGCGCCTCGATGCCCAGCGAGAGCGGGGTGACATCGAGCAGCAACATGTCCTTGGTAGCTTCCGAACCGCCGCCGAGAATGTTGGCTTGCACGGCGGCGCCGAGCGCGACCACCTCGTCGGGATTCAACTCCGAGTGCGGCTCGCGCTGGAACAATTCCTTGACGATGGTGTGCACGCGGGGAATCCGAGTGGAGCCGCCAACCAGCGCGACCTCGTTGATCTGCCCCGGCGTGAGCGCCGCGTCCTTGATCGCCTGCTTCACCGGGCCGACGGTGCGCTGCAGGATGGGCTCGACGAGGACTTCGAACTGCTCGCGG
>CAWCOC010000006.1:0-13245 GCA_963797035.1 Terriglobia bacterium | reverse complement strand
CAGTGACCGGGACCGCGAGATCGTCTACGCGGCTTTCGAACCGGCCTCTGACAATCCCACCGCGGCCCTGGTATTGAGCGCGGATGTGCAGCGGGTGGTCGCTTCGCTGCCGGAAAACCTGCGTGCCCTCGCGTCGGAATTGACCGAAATGACGGTCGCCGAGGTCGCGGCGAAGCGGGGCAGGTCCACTCAGTGGATCTATCACCTCATGAACAGACTGCGGAAAGCGTTCGTCCAAGCCGGCGTCACGCCGGAGTCCGTGCGCCGGCGCGGAGGCAAGCGATGAGCGGCGCGCCAATAGTCTCCACCTATTCGATGTGGTCGTTGTTCCGAAACTGCCGGAAGGCCGTGGAGTGGCGCTACCTCGAACAGCTCATTCCGCTGCAGCGCGATCGCAATCTCCACTTCGGGTCGCTCATTCATGAGTGTTTGCAGTCCTGGCACGAGCACCGCGACCTGGCCGATGCGCTGGCGCTTATCGATCGGCTGTGCCCCAGCCGGCTCCAGGACGAGACCCAGCGCCGGGACTGGCACCTCGCCATCGCAATGATTAAGGCGTACACCACGCGGTACGCGACAGAGGAATTCGAGACGATCGCGCTCGAAAGGAACTTCGATAAGTGGTCCCATTGTCAATCCCGCTACCGGCGCGGCGTCACGCAGCTTTGTGCTGGCCGGCAAAGTGGATGGCATTGTCCGCATCGGCGGCGACTACTTCGTCCTCGAACACAAGACCGCCTCCCAGCTGGATTCGGATTACCTCGAGCGCCTGTGGACCGACTTCCAGATCACCATCTACTCCTATTACGTCGAGCAGACGATGGGCATCCCGATCACCGGGATCTTCTACAACGTGCTGGTGAAGTCGAAACTCCAGCAGAGCAAAGGGGAGACAGAGCAGGAATTCCAGGACCGGCGCGCGGAACTGTTGGCGAAGTCGAAAACCGGCAAGAGCACGGCGAAGCGCCGGATGCCGGAGACGGATGAGGAGTTCCAGCAGCGCCTCGCCGAGAAGTACGCCGCAACCGACAATGCTTCATCGCGAGATGCTCTATCTGTCCCGCGACCGCTTCGACATTCTGCGCAGCGAACTTTGGGAGTTGACCCAAGCATTTCTAGATGCGCGCCGCCGCGGCGTCTTCTACCAGAACACTGCATTCTGCTTTAACTATCAGCGGCCTTGCCCGTACTTTGCGCTCTGCCGCTCCAACGGCAATCCGAATCTGATCGAGAACTTCTACCAGCGGGTGGCGCCCAACGAAGAGCTGCGAGTGCTGCCCAGCGAAACACCGGAACCAGTCTTTTGAAAGGAAAACCATGTCCATCCTGCCAACCGCAAAGACGCAACCCAAGCCCGACCTCGCGGACCTGACCGTCCTCGTGTACGGGCAAACGAAAATCGGCAAGTCCACGTTTTGCGCGCAATCCGAAGGCGCGCTCTTTCTGGCCACGGAGCCGGGGCTGAAACGCACTCGATGTGTACCAGGTCCCGGTCCAGTCCTGGGACGACCTGCTGAACGCCTGTGCCGAACTGGAGAAGGGCGGCCACCCCTTCAAAACCGTCATTATCGACACGATCGACAACGCCTACAAATTCTGTACGGATCACATCTTGAAAAAGTTGAAGGTCGAGCACGAGTCGGATCTTGGCTACGGGAAGGGATACGCCATCGTGAACAACGAATTCCAGCGCGTGCTAACGAAGCTGGCTTTCCGGCCATACGGCCTGTTCCTCGTCTCGCACTCCAAGGAGACCGAAGTCGAGACGCGCACCGGCAAATACACCCGCACCGTACCGACCCTGCCCGACAAGGCCCGCAAAATCGTCCTGGGCATGGTCGACATGGTTCTCTATTGCGACCTGGAGGACGGGGAGGATAAGACTACCCGCCGGCTGATCCGCACCAAGCCGAGCAAGTACTACGAAGCCGGCGATCGGACCGGCCGCCTCCCGGAGACGCTCGACCTGGATTTCGGCAAGTTCTTCGATGCCTACAACGTGGCCATAGCGCCGCTCAAGGCAGCCGCCGGCAAGTCAACGGGTTCCGCACCAAAACAACCTCAAGGAGATAACCGATGAGCAAACGCACGATTGATCTTTCCCAGTTTGACGACGAATTCCGTTCGGAGCAGCCCGAGGAGCGCGGAGATTTCGAAAGCGTGCCCGACGGCAAATACCAGGTGACGGTGGAGAAGGTGGAGTTGACCGAGGCGCAGAGCAGCGGCAATCCGATGCTGAAGTGGAAGCTCCGCGTCATCGCGCCCAAGTTCATCAACCGCGTGCTGTGGAAAAACAGCGTGATCACCCACAACACGCTGAAGTACGTGAAGACCGACCTGCACACGTGCGGGCTGGATCTCGACAAGATCTCCGAACTGCCGAAGCACCTGAAGAAGTTGCTCGACGTGAAGCTGGAAGTCACCAAGAAGACCAAGGGCGACAACGAGAATATCTTCTTCAACAGCCGCATCGAGAACGACCGCACGCCCGGCAAATTCCAGCAGGAGGCGGGCGACGCCCTTGTCCCGTTCTAACGGGGGGTGTCCTTTCGGTGAGGCTGCGTAGCGCCGTTGATGACTATTTCAGGGGGAAATATGTGGGCTTGGAAAACGCCGTAAGGAGGCGCGTGGGGGCGCCGTAGCCGGTTCAGAAGCAGTAGCCCTGTGCCACCCAGTAATGCCAGTCGCCAATGGCCTCGGCAGTGGATTCGTCGGGATCGACGGCCACCAGTTGTGACAAAGGAACCGCCATATTCCGGTCGTGCCAGAGAATCAGCACCAACATGTCTGTCGAGCAGGCGTCTTCAGGTGCCATGCCCTGGACTTCTGCGGTTTCCCCTTTCCGGAGCGGCGAGACGATCTTGGCAGCGACGCACTTGGCCTCGAAAGGAAAGCGGATTTTATCGTCGAGGTAGTTATACCACCCCATGACCTGCTCTTCCGGCCCGTTGGCGTCCGCGATGGCGTCGTTATAGATTCGCTCTTCCCGAACCGGGTCTTTCTTGGGTTTGTTCATGACTTTGCTTCCAGGATCCGGCGAACCGAGGTACGGCCGATTTGTAGCCGCCGGGCGATCTCGGATTTACTGACGCCGGCACGGTGTAGCTTCCGGATATCGGCAGCGCGGAGTCCTGCCGTCATCGGCCGACCCAGCCGCTTGCCGTTCTGCCGGGCGTGAGCCAAGCCGGCCCGTGTTCGTTCCCGCAGAATCTCTCTTTCAAACTCCGAGAAAACCGAGAGGAGCCCGGCCATGGCTCGACCGGCCGGTGTGGTCAGGTCCAGCGCCTCCGTCAGCGATACGAAACCCACTCCGAGATGCTCCAGTTCCTGAAGGGTTGCCAGCAGATCAGTTACCGACCGGCCCCAGCGGTCCAGTCGCCAAACCAGCACTACATCGATCTCGCGGCGGCGGGCAGCCGCGAGCAATTTCTCGCGAGACTCTCGCTTGGCCGCACCGGAGCCAACCTCACGGACGTTCACGGTGATGGTCCAGCCGCGCCGGGAGGCATACTCCCGCATGGCGCGGCTCTGCATCGGAAGCGTCTGCTGATCGTTGGTGGAAACGCGGGCGTAGAGGCCGGCGCGGAACATTTTCGTCGACTTCCGTGCCTGGCCAAAAACGTTATCGGATTTTGCCTTTGGAAAGGCCCGTTTGGCGGCCATTTCAGAGTGTCACCCAAGCATGGCCGCAGTTGATCCTTTTCGGCCAGGCAGAACTTATCCTATATATACTACGCAGCGGCGCAGGTCGCCAGCCGCGCCAGCGTGTCGCAGTAATTCCACGGCATCCATTCCGCGGGAGCCTGCTTCAGTTCTCCGGCATGGCGCTGCAACTCGATGAGATAGTCGAATGGATTGACGCCGTTCAACTCGCAGGTGTGAATCAGGCTCATGAACAGATCTCCCATCCGCGCTCCATTCCGGGTCTTGTAAAACAGAGAGTTCCTTCGATGAAGAATCGCTTTCTTCAGGGCACGCTCGACCAGATTGTTATCGATGGGCGCCCCGGCCACTCGCAAGAAGAGAGTGAGTTTTTCCCAGTGTTTCAGCAGATAGGAGATCGCCTGGCCCAGGCCGGAGTTCGGTTCGACTTTCCTTTCCTCGAACTGGGCATTGGACCACGCCCGCAGTTTTTCCATCACCGGTCCGCTGTACTCCTGGTGGAAGTGGAGGCGCTCATTTGCCGACAGTCCTTGCTCTCGCGCCTGCTCGTCGTAGCCGAAGACCTCGCCCAGGGTTTCCAGCACGAACTGGCATTCGACAGGGAAACTCGCCGTCACCTTCACGAAGTTCCGCCGGCTGTGGGCGTTGCAGTTCGCCACCAGCGTGGGGTTGAGTTTCGGCACATTCCTCGAAAGCGCGTCGCACATTTGAATAGGAGGCGAAAGGCCCGGAGGCCGCTGTTTCAGCACCTCTGCCAGATTCTCGCCGGCGTGTTTGCAGCCGGTAAAATACAGCGCAATGCGGTGCTCCCCCGCCACCCATACGATCCCGCTGGTGAACACCCCGGTCCGTTCCGGGGACAGATCCGCGTCCCGGTCCAGCGACAACACGCGCATCGAAGTATCGTCGTTGTGCGCCACTTCTCCGCGCGCAGCCTGGCGTATCAGTTCGTCGAGCGCGGGTTGCAGCGGGACCGCTGTTTCCGCCATGATCTGGCACTGCGTGGCCGCCGGCAGCGGGATGCCCAGGTTCTCTTCCAGGCCTTCTAACCGATTCCAGGGAAACCCGCTCCCGTATCGCAGCAGGGCCATCATGGCCGCAGCCGACTCATCGTATTTCTTCTCACCCGCGCCTTCCGGAGCGGCGGCGGTGAAGACCTTGCCGCAGAGATGGCAGCGCAGCTTTTCCAACTCATACACCGTCGCCGCGATGGGTGCCTGCCCTTTGACCCGCACCAGCACGCCCGGATCGCGCTGCGCATAAACCTTGCCGTCACACTCCGCGTCCGGACACGGATCGCCCGCCTTCAAGGACTCGTGCGGAACCTGGACCTTCTGCGCCCCGCGATACGCGGCGGCGCCGTTGCGCCCGTGCCCCGAGGATGGCGCACTCTTTCCAGCGTGTTCCTTTGGCGCTTTGCGTTTCTTATCGCCGGTCTCAATGCCAGCCTGCTTCAGCACCGCCTCGGTCTTCTCCGTGCTGGCATGGCACAGCAACTCCCGCAGCGACGCCAGAGTCGTTTCCTGATTCTCCAGCAGCCCGGTCACGTAGCCCAGGGTGCGAATCGCGGCTCTCAGCTTTTGATAACCGTCTTCTGAGAGTGCCGGCCGGGCCTGATCCAACAATCCCTCCAGTTCCTCGGTGGAAACGTCGATTCGCTCTATACGTGGCTGCATCCTTCTGTCTTCTCCAGTAACTGCCGGAACCGCCGCGTCAGGGGATACCCCAGCACCTCTTTAATCGAACGATTCGGCACGTAGCTGTTGGATTGTTTACCCCGTCCCGTGGTCTTGCCGAGTAACACCCAGTTGGCCGCGCGATAACAAGTGCCGCGGAACCGCTCGGGATCGACGAAGGTTTCCAGAAAGTAGATCGGATGCCCGTACAGGGCCTGCCAGTCTTTCGAGATACGCGCCGCCATCCGCCCTAGTATGTGCGACGCCAGGTGCGGCACTTCCACCCAGGGCAAAATCAGAAAGCGCGTGTTATAGGCAATGAAGCGGATGTTGCGCCGACGCGCTTCGGCGCTCCAGCCGATGTAGTGGTCGCGGCTCGCCAGATGCCGCGGCGCCGAACTCCACGCCAGGCAGGCGATGGGGCGGCCCCCAGCCCATATCAGATACTTCAGGTGCTCGCCCACCGGCTGCTCATAGCCGAGGTAGTGATAATGCTCCATTAGGCTGTTGAACAGCGGCTCGTCCGCCGTGCGCCGCACCGGCAGGGTGTCAATCGGTCCCAACGCCTTCAGCGTCGTCGTCAGCGGCGTGGTGTCCATCAGGACCGCTTCCGGCCGCGGGCGCCCCGTCCGGCGCTGGCCCCGGATGAGCCGACGCACGGGCGGCAACTCGATCTCTCCGGCCCGCTCCAGCATCAGCAGCAGGCCGCGGCAAACCACGTCCCGCAATGCGCCGTTGGCCTGCTTCCAGTCCAGGGCTTCACACAACTGCCGCGACAGCTTCCAACGGCTGCTGGTGGGATGCGCCCGAATGAACTCTCTCAGAAAGCCGATCTGCTCACCGGAGATCTCCTGGCCGCGGTAGCGCCACGTTTCCGGCATAACCGCAGCATGCCAGAAGAACAATCAGAACGCAAGGGGTTTGTTTTAGCTCACCTTCCGCCACACGGGCGCCGCTTCGGTCTCCGGGTTGCCCGCCGCCAGCAGCAACTGCGCCTGGTGCGCCTGCAACACCCGCGCGGCCTCGTTGCCGGTCGGCCACCACTTGAAACGCCCTTTGGACAATCGCTTGGTCGCCAGCCAAAACCCCTGACCGTCGAACTGGAGGATTCGGATGGAGGTTCCGCGCCGGCTGCGAAAGATAAACAGGTGGCCGGAAAATGGATCGGCGTTCAGTTTTTCCCGGCACAACTGCGCGATTCGATCGATACCCTTGCGGCAATCGATAGCTTCAATCGCAACCAGAATGCGGATCTGTGGTGCGATCTGGATCACGAAGCCGCGTCCCACAAAGCCCGGCTCAAGCTGGCCAGGTCCGCCGCAGTGGCGCCCCTCCAGTGGATTCGCAACTTGCCGTTCTGGCCTTCCAGTTCGATCGTGCACTCCGACCCGCCCACCGCGTGCGGGACCATCATTTCCACAAACGCCGGCGGCAGCGTTTTGTCGGGCCCTGGGCCGGTAGCCATCATGCGCCGCTTCAGCTTTCCGCCATCAAGGTGCAGCGCGGCGGCCGTCTGGTTGACGCCATCCCGCCGGGCCACCTCTACGGCCGCTGACCACAACTCATCAGGGATATGGGCTTTCCCTTTCCGGGTCTGCCTCCAGTTCTCGAAGCGGGTTCGCACCTCATCGATGTCGAGAATAGCTGCTGGCTTATGACCTCTCATTGTCAGTCCTCCTCGTCGATCCGACCGCGGAAAGCATGACATTAGCAGTTGTGCCCGGCGGACGTCATGCAGGCTTGCTGAAAACTCACGTACGAGCGCCGGTTCATTCCGAAGATCAGCCCCATCACCTTGATCTCGCTGCTGTTCACGATCGTTGTGATGTTCAGCCTCAAGGGCGAGATGATTGTGCAACTCCCGTTCGACGTTGTCCGCGTCGCGATTCCGCTTGCCATCTACTTCGTGATCATGTTCTTCGCCTCTTTCTGGATGAGCAAGAAGGTGGGCGCGAATTATCCGGAGGCGACCACGCTGTCCTTCACGGCCGCCTCGAACAACTTCGAACTCGCGATCGCGGTTGCGATCGCTACTTTCGGCATTCACCACGGGGCCGCCTTCGCAGCCGTGATCGGACCGCTCGTGGAGGTGCCCGTCCTGATTTCGCTGGTGAACGTAGCCCTCTGGATCAATCGGAAATGGTTCGGAGGCGCGTTTTCGAAAGTTGACACGTGCCAGACGCTACGCGCCTAGCAGTACAGGAGGTGTCTATGAAGGAGCATCGACCGTGCTATGGGAGGCTGTTCCCATCCAGTGGCTTTCGGGAGTCGCCACGCGAGCCTGTTGGCGGTCCTTTCGGGTACGTATTCGAGCAGCGTGGAACCTGAATCATGCACACGATCAGCCTTCCGAGCGTCGGCCTCGCTCGGCTGATGGCACCTGTGGTTAAGTAGGTCAGTTCGGGTTCTTCCTGCTTCCTCCGCCTCCCAAAAATCCGTTCCCGCCAAGTCCCGCTCTGAAGTTACTGGCTCCGTTGCGCTTGCCGCCAGTGCATAGATTTCTATGCACGGCGCTCGATGGTCTGGCGGGGGCCTTTCAGCACAAGGCCGGCACCATCACCGGCGCATAGCCCTGTGCCCGCGGTGCAATCCGGCGCAGGCGGTCCATCAGCCGCTCGAACATGCCCTTCTCCTCGTACTGGTCGCTGTAGCTCACCCCAGTTCGTCCGGCGTGACGCCAGATCTTGGCGGCGATGAACAGGAAGCGTAGCCGCGAGGTCGCCAGAGTCGTGTGTCGCAGTTCCGTGGCGTCCGCCTGTGGTTCGCGGTTGAACAGCATCAGCCAACAGTTCACGTTGTAGGCCAGCATAGCCAACTGGAAATGATTGCTGTTCACGTCAAACCGGTGCGACGGATGCGCCGCCAGTCCGGCATCGTTGTTCGCCTCTTTGATCAGGTTTTCCGCGCCGCCACGCTGCCTGTAAAACCAGGTCACGAAATCAATCGGCTCGACGAAGTCGGTCACGAAAACCCGGTACTTGTACTGGCGGGTTTCAAACAACTGGTACTGCTCTGTCTCCTCCGCCTCCACTTCCTCGCACTCCTTTTCGTAGCGCAGGGCCACGAACCGGTATGGCTTGCTCCATCCCTCCGGCTGGTAACGGAATTCGCACTCCCAGTCGGCATCCGTCTTGGGCGACGGTTTCCACTCAGCCTGTCGTAGTTCTTCGAGCAGCCGAGACGTCTTGCGCGCACAGATCACGAACCGGGCGTCGAATTCCGCATAGGCCTCGACGGCGGCTTGGCAATAGAACCCGGAATCGGCCCGGCCGTAGATCCGCTTCACGCCCGGCGGGAGGGCGACGCGCACCTTCCGCAGATGATCGCCGATCTGTTTGCCGGTGGGCCGGTCGCCATTGCGCAATTCGCCACAGACGTATTCCCGCGTCTCCGCGATAAACGTCAGCATCGGCTGATAGCTCTTCTTGCCTTTGTTCTTCGGGTTGTAGCTCTTGCGCCCGCCCATCTGTTTTCCGTAGAGCGTGTGCACCGTGGTGTCGGTGTCGATGGTGACGACCTCCAGCCTTACGTTGGCCGCCTCCCAGACGCGTTCGCGCATGGTCCCCATGATGGCCAGCATCTGCGCGGCGACATTGCGATGCAGCGCATTCACGAACCTCCAGAACGTGGACTGCACCGGTAGTTTGGTGACCTTGAGGATCCCGGTCAGGATCGGGTCGCGAGCGATGAAGCGCAACTGGTTCAGCCGCGGAAAGCCGATGTAGAGGCCGAGCACAATCCCCAGCACGAACCGGTACAGGTCCATGGCGCGAGGAATCCGCTTGGAGGTCAGGGTCTGCTCCACCAGGGCCTGGAACCCGAGTTTCTCCAGCATGGTGACGACCGGCAGCAGGCCGCCGTAAGGAGTCAGATTCTTGCCGTTGAAGTCATAAGGCGTGGAAGCATTGATTTTATTGGGTTCCGGAATAACATCACGAACCCCTTGATTGGCGGGCCTTCGACCGCTATCCTGTTCTTGTCTGTTAACCATTTGGGTGGCTTCTGAGAATCGGCTCGCGAAGCCGTGAACTTCGCGAATCTACTGTTTTAACGCAGGATTCTCAGGGCTCCCAAATGGCACCGCACCTCAGCCAGCCGCCAGGTCGTCAGGTGCAAGTGCATAGCTCAGGTGGAACCGTTCCGCGCCCGCCCCAGGTTGCGGTGGACCTGGAAGCGTGGGACCGTTGCGTCGAGTGTCCGGAGTTCGGATCTTGCCAGCAGCTTTCCGCTTCAAAGCTGCTCTTGGAGACAAGGCTTATGGCAGAGGTGCTGGAACAGGATCGCGAAGCTGAGGAAGATCGGCGAAGGTCGTTTGCGAGATCCTGGCCGGCACGAAACTAGATTGGCCTTGCTTCAGGACAAAGAATGCGTCTGCTGATAATTGGAGGTAGCGATGCCGGCATTAGCGCTGCTTTACGCGCGCGAGAGCTGCAGCCAAATGCCGAGGTCGCGGTGGTGCTCGCCGATGCGTTCCCGAACTACAGCGTCTGCGGTCTTCCTTTTTACATCAGCGGTGAGACTCCGGACTGGCGGCGGTTAGCCCACCGCACCGAATTCGATGGAATAGAACTCCTTTGTAACCGTATCGCTGAAAGCGTCGAACCCGGCAGAAAGCTCGTGCGCACTCGCGCCCTGGATGGCGCAGCCGAGGCCCTCGCCTACGACAAGTTGATAATTGCCACCGGCGCGAAGCCCATTGTTCCTGACATTCACGGTATTGAACACGTGAACCCGCTACACACGATGGCGGACAGCTTCAAGATTCACGAGAAGGTCACGTCAGGGAAAATCCAGCGCGCAGTAGTTGTCGGGGTCGGATATATCGGCATCGAGATGGCCGACGCCCTCTCCCACCGAGGACTCGAAGTTGAATTGGTCGGCCGGTCGGCCTCGGTTTTGCCAACTGTAGATCCGGAAATCGGAGAGAAGATCAGCCAAGAGCTTGAAAGCCGTAATATTCGTGTGCGAACGGGAATCGAGATCCAGTGCGTCAGAAGAAGGGATAACGAGTTGCTGCTCGAGGGAACGCAGGGCTTCGGAGCCGCGGCCGACCTGGTTGTTTGGGCAACCGGCGTCAGCCCGGCATCGGATCTTGCGTTTGCTTCGGGCATTGAGCGGGGCTATCGGGGCGCCTGCAAAGTTACACAGCGCATGGAGACGAACCTGCCAGACGTGTACGCCGCGGGAGATTGTGTCCAGACATGGCACCGGGTTCTGCAAGAGTACGTTTGGATGCCGCTCGGAACCACCGCGCATAAACAGGGGCGCGTCGCTGGAGAGAACGCCGTCGGGGGTGACGCGGAATTCGCCGGTTCATTAGGCACCCAAGTAGTGAAAGTCTTCGACCTGGCGATCGCGAGGACAGGGCTGTTGGACCGTGACGCCGAAGCTGCCGGCTTTTCGCCTATGACCGCTCACGCAGAACCCTACGACCACAAACCGTATTACCCGGGAGCAGAGAAGCTTCACATCCGCATAACGGGTGATACGCTGACCGGCCGGCTGCTGGGCGCTCAGATCGCTGGGGATTGGAAGGCGGAAGTAGCAAAGCGGATTGACGTGTTTGCAACCGCGCTGTTTCACCACATGAAGGTCGATGAAATGAGTGCGCTCGATCTTAGCTATACACCTCCGCTTGGCAGCCCGTGGGATGCGGTGCAGATCGCGGCGCAGGCGTGGGCGGCTGTCACGTCGGCGAACCAATCGTCATTCAGAGGGAAGAAGGAGAGTAGATGAAGAGAATACTCGTTCTGTGCACTGGCAATTCGGCTCGCAGTCAGATGGGGGAAGGCCTGTTCCGGTATGAAGGCCGGGGCGAATACGAGGTAGCGAGCGCCGGCACAAAACCGAGTCACGTCCGCTCGGAGGCCGTTGCTGCAATGAAGGAGATCGGGATTGACATTTCTGGTCACCGCTCGAAGTCGGTGGATGAATTCGAGGGCCAGTCATTCGATTACGTGGTTACGGTCTGCGATAACGCCCGAGACAACTGTCCGGTCTTTCCAGCCGGCACTGATCGCATCCACTGGAGCCTGGAGGACCCGGCAGCTGTCCAGGGCAGCGAACAGGAGCGCCTGGCCGCTTTTCGGCGCATCCGGGATCAGCTTCACGACCGGGTGAAGGCTTTCTATCGAGAGCGAGCGTCGACGGCCGGATAAAACCACGACGAGTGAAGCCGTGACCAAACCGAGCGTGCTTATTGTTTGTACAGGTAACTCGGCCCGAAGCCAAATGGCCGAGGCGTTGATCCGGCATGAGGCAGGTGATCGCTTTAGCGTGTTCTCAGCGGGCACACAACCGACTCAGGTGCGTATTGAGGCCGTCGCCGTGATGCGGGAACTGGGCATCGACATCTCGGCGCAACGATCGAAACCTCTGTCTGCGTTTCTCGGCCAGGCTTTCGATTTTGTCATTACTGTTTGCGACCGGGCGCGAGAAGAGTGCCCAGTGTTCTCGGGGAACACGGAAAGGCTCCATTGGCCCTTTGAGGACCCTGCTGCGTTCACCGAGGTTGGGGACGAACGGGTGCAGGCCTTTCGTAGACTACGGGACAGAATCCACGCGCGCATCATGGTGTTCCTGGGAGAGGGATCGTATGGGAGCACGGAGCGCGGCTAGTTGCGACACTACCCGAAATTCCGAGAATCGTCTGCCCTTCCACAATCTTCCGTATCGAACCTCGCCAATTGCCAGCGGTATTGCCGGGCACAGGAACTCCGAGAGTGTTGGCCTCGTCGTCGGCGCTCCGGCCGCGGACATTCCTGGGGACACATGGCGTTCTCTTGGGCTTTGGTTGACCTGACGGGAGGGATTGTCAAAATTGTTCTACGGCGGCGTAGTTCTGAGACCCGGTTGAGCTGTCGTGCCTCTCTCCCCAAATTCCGAGAATCTTTTACCCCTTTTTGATGACCAGTATTGACAGCTCGCCGTCGCAGGCCTGTTCACGCTCAATGCTCTCGATTTCCTGCTCGAACGGGACCAGCATGTGTTGGCCCCACCGGTCCGCTGATAAAACAGACGAGGGCAATATTTCTCGGAATTTTCCCCGGGCCTCAAACTGACTTCCTGGGATCCTTCAGCTTCGCGGATGGGCCACTTCTTTGACCCGCAACCCGACCGCCGGCAAACTAGGAAGGGTTCCCGCCTGCCGTAATTTGCCTTTCGCTCGGCGCACAAGGCGAACCGCGGCTGCCTATTCGGGCTCCAAATGCTCGTATGCTGGCTGGCTGGCGACGACGGACTCCACCGCAATACTCGTACGCTCGCAGTTGCTGCGCCGACCTCCGATTCGACCGACATCCGTGGTGAGTTGGAGGCTAAAAGCGCGTGAAGTAGGCGTGAACTAAATGTATCGTTTTGGGGCGTTCTATGGCGTCGCCTGTCGGACTATGACACCCTCAAGCTACTGAAAGCAAAGGCAAGCGATTGACAAATAACGTCCAGACCGCAAACCTGTCACGTCGGAGGTCGCGGGTTCGAGCCGCGTCATTTGTTTTCAATTCTTTCCCGCGTTTTCGCCGGTTCGAAAACACGCCCGAGGCGTATGCGATTGTCGCACGCCGCACTCCCTCCTCTGGGTGGGCATTTGGGTGGGCCGATTCCCGGAGCCTTGGTCGGCGCTTTCGTATAACGCCGACATTCCCGACACCGAAAGTACATTCCGGGCTTGTGAGGTTCCTTGATCGCCTGGTCGACACACAGGCGGCGTCGGCTTCGGTGCCTGCCGGAAATCGGCCTGAAGTCCCTGATTCTGGAACACTCGGATAAACGGGGGCTGCACCCGGCCCGAGATTCGGACGGGGTTCTGTCACGGCCTTATGCTCTGATCGTGGCGATCCATGCGAGCCCGAGCGCGACTAGGCAGCAGCAGCCTCCCATGATCCGCATGTACATGGGCACCCATGGC
>CAWCOC010000005.1:0-34528 GCA_963797035.1 Terriglobia bacterium | reverse complement strand
AATTCGGCGCGACCCAGTTTATTGCGGACGTGCGGCTTTCGCCTGGGCAATCCCCAAGTTGCCCGGTCCGCGCGGCAACCGAACCGCTTGCGATCTGACCGAAGATCGTCCTGGCACTCTCGCCAGCGCGAATAAAATGAAGGCAAACGGAAGTATCATGACCCGCTGGCGAACGAGTAATCCGAAATTGGATATGGCGGGCGCGAAGGCGAAAACAAATATGAAAATGAATATCGCGCTGTAAACCACCAGCGGGCCCTGCCGCATGTTGGCGACTAGTTTCATCAGGGAACGCCGGCGTTGCCAGCACAACACGAACAGCCACGCACCCTCGATTGCCGATAACCCAGCCTGCCAGGTTCGAATTTCCCACGGGAACGGGCGGAATAGCAGTGTGGGCGCCAGCGCCATGCGAACCGGTAGTGAACCGGACTGGCTAAAAGCAGATCCTCCGTAAGCATTATCACGCAGGGCCTGTTCTTGCCTTGCGACGCCCTGGTGTAAGTCCGTGATCTCCCATTCGGCCGAGGCGTGAACGCCAACATATGCAGTCGATGCAAGTACAAGCGGCAAGACAAGCAGACGGATCGCTGCTCCAAAAGCCCCGCGGATATTCCGTCCCAAGAGCATCGCGAGGGTGGCCGCGACCGCAACCACGGTCGCGATATGGGAGCGTGCCAGGCCATCGATCAGCAGTCCCGAGGATAGCATCACCAGCCCCGCGACATTCAGCCGGGAACTGACCAGCACGAACCCATACGTCGCCAGACCCGTTCCCAGGCACAGTAACGCGTCTTTCCCCACCATGGAGGTCCAATAAACCAGCGACGGGACCAGGAAGATCAGAGCAGCAGCGAACTTCCGGTCGGCGTTGGGAAAGGCGGCGGTGAATGAACGGTAAAAAAAATATTGTCCCCAATAGGCAGCGATCGAAAACAGCACCGCAAGCGTGGCAAAGGAGCGGCCGAAGAGCAGCTCCAGGCTGCCCGTGAGCATGGTGATGAAATTCGTGCCCCATACCGGCAGAAGCATCGGCACCTCGCCGAGCGTTCTCACCTGGTTTGCCCACTTGCTGCCTTCGTTCATGTAGCCGTAGACGTCGATGCTCCAGCCGTAGAGCCTGGCCCCGAGCAACATGTAAAGAGACGCGGAGGCCAGTTTGGCTCCGAGGCCAAGGACCATGCAACGTCGCAGCCACTGATCTCCTTGCGTCACCGCCAGAATCGGGATCAGGCAGAGCACGACCAGAACCGGAACAGCAACGAATGCTGCCGACACCGATCCTTCCCAGTCGAACAGGTGTATGAACCAGTAGGGAAGCGTCAGCGCCACTACCGCGCCCGCCGCAGTGACGGCGTTATGGTAGCGAGACGAATCAGTCCGGTACGGGAGGTTGGGAAGCGGGAATGCGGGTTGCATAAGAGGGATCGCCGGGGATTATAAACCACCTTCGGCAGATTGCCGCGCGTGGAGTTCGTCTATCATGCAGTTCGTCTATCATAGGTAACGGTCACCTTCCCGATGCGGATTCTTCAGGTCATCAACAGTCTGGAATTAGCAGGCGCGGAAGTTCTTGTGTCCGATATGATTCCGCGATTACGGCAGCAGGGAGCCCGAGTTTCCATTGCCTTGCTGAATCGCGTCGATACTCGCCTTGAACGGGCACTACGCGATGTTCCGGATTGTGAGATCTTCGGAACACGACGCAACGCGCGGTCCCCGAGGCAGGTCCCTTGGTTGGCCAGGCTGTTTGGGAATTTCGACTTGGTGCACAGTCACCTCTTCCCCGCCCAGTTTTGGGTGGCAGCAGCAGCCCGGGTGGGACGCAGCCGGGTGAAGCTGGTCACGACCGAGCACAATCCCGACAACAACCGGCGCGGGAAGAGCGTCTGGCATTGGCCTGACACCTGGATGTATGCCCAGTACGACGCCATCGTTTGTAACAGCCAAGCCACCGCGGACGCGCTGCACCGCTGGGTCCCGCGGTCGTCCTCTCGGACTACGGTGATCCCAAACGGCATTGACTGCGATCGTTTCAGCGGCGGACCGCCTGCCGTGGAGCCGAGCGGCACTTTGAATGCGATCTTCGTGGCCCGGCTTGAGCCGCAGAAAGATCACCTCACGTTGTTGCGGGCCCTCAAGAGCGTGCCCGATCTGCGCCTCAAAGTTGTGGGAGACGGCAGCTTACGGCGTGAACTTGAAAACTTCGCCGCTTCATCCGGCCTGAAGGACAGGGTGGAGTTCATCGGCTGGCGCGATGACGTGCCTGAACTGTTGAGAGCGTCCGATATTTACGTGCATTCCACGCACTCGGATGGATTTGCTATTTCCGCCGCGGAAGCAATGGCTGCTGGTCTTCCCCTGGTCGCCAGCAATGTGCCAGGTTTATCGTGGGTGGTCGGCGACGCGGCGCTTCTTTGTAAACCTGGAGATCCCGACGACCTCGCTTCTCAGTTGCGTCGGCTCGCTGAGAACGCGGAATTGCGGAGGGAACTTGGGCGGCGAGGACGGATCCGCGCGCGCCAGTTCTCGATCGACGCTACGGTCACCGCCCATCTCGAGCTGTACGAATCGCTCGTGGGCTCCGAACAAGCGGCTGGGGTTTGTTCCACCTCCTCATCATGACTACATCTTCCCCTCCATCTCCACATCTCGATTTCGGCTCGGAAGCTGGGCTGCTTTGCTGTCCGCAATGCCAGGCAGGTCTCTTGGAAGGTCACGCGGAGTTCACGCGCGTAGGATGCGGTGAGGAATACCCGATCGTGAACAGCATCCCGCGGCTACTCTTGCCTGCCATGCGGGACGCGCTGAAACGGCCAGCTAGCTCCTCCCTAGACGAGCGCCGCGTCCGAACGGCGCAGAGCTTCGGATTCGAATGGACACATTTCTCTGGGATGTACCAGCACTGGGAGGCGAACTTCCTTGCCTACATGGCGCCGCATCCGCCGGAGTTCTTTCGCGGCAAGCGTGTGCTCGACGCGGGTTGCGGGAGCGGCCGCCACGCGCACTACTCAGCCCGGTTTGGCGCCCAAGTCTGGGTGGAACACGGCCGGGCTGCCGGTACATGTTGTCCAGGCCGACCTTCTCGATTTGCCCTTTGCGCCGGAGAGCTTTGACTTTGTGTACTCCATCGGGGTTTTGCACCATCTTCCCGACCCCGAAGCAGCGTTTCGAAACATCCTTCGGTATCTAAAGCCCGGCGGCCACGTGCAGATTTATCTCTACTGGAAACCGGAAGGACAGCCGGTGAAACGCGCATTGCTCGCTCTCGTCGATGCATTCCGTCAGGTCACGGTTCGTGTGCCGCACCCCCTGTTGTACGCCTTGTCATACCCCCTGGCCGCGGCTTCGTTTGTCGGATTCGTATGGCCGTTCCAGCTCTTGTCGCACGTTCCGGGGTTGCAACGTTATGCCGAAGTCCTGCCGATGAAGCAGTATGCGCAATATCCTTTTCGCGTTTGCGTCAACGATCAGTTTGATCGCTTCTCCGCTCCGATAGAGAATCGATACACCGCGGCCCAAGTAAGGGCGTGGCTGGAGCTGGCAGGACTGGAACAGATTTCGGTGCGGCCGAATTTTGGTTGGGTTGCCGGTGGAGTTAAGCCCGCCGGCGGCTCCTAATAAAGAACGGTGCTAGACTGCGAGGTGCTTGGCGCGGGTGAAGCGGAGCGGGGCCGTCCAGTAACGACTGAAATCTTATGTGTGGAATCACCGGAAGCCTATCACTGCGTGGTGCGCGCGACATGGAGATGCATGTGCTCGCCATGCGCGAGGCCCTGCAGCATCGCGGCCCCGACGATAGTGGCCTGTGGTCGGATGGGCTGTGCACCCTGGGGCATCGTCGCCTCTCCATCATCGATCTTTCTCCCGCCGGCCAGCAGCCCCTCACCAACGAAGACAAGAGCGCTTGGATCGTATTCAACGGAGAGATTTATAACTTCCAGGCGCTGCGACGCGAACTGGAAACGGCAGGACACATCTTCACCTCTCATACCGACACGGAAGCGATCGTGCACGCCTACGAGGAGTGGGGCACCGACTGCGTGCGCCATCTCCGCGGCATGTTCGCCTTTGCCATCTGGGACCAAGGCCGCCGCCGGCTGTTTCTGGCGCGCGATCGGGTTGGCAAGAAACCGTTGTTTTATGGAACGGCGGACGGGGCGTTTCTGTTTGCCTCCGAACTGCAAGGCCTGCTGGCCAACCCCGACATGCCGCGCGACCTGGAATATGCGACGATTGACGAGTACCTGTCATACGGATACATCGCCGCGCCGCGCACCATCTTTCGCGCCATACGCAAGCTCCCCCCGGCTCACTGGATGACGGTTGACATCGCCAGGGAACAACCGGAAGTCAAAATCGAGCGCTATTGGTCGCTGGAATATTTGCCGAAAGAACAGATTTCCGAGGATGAGGCCGCCGAACGGTTGCGGGCCCTGATGATGGAAGCAGTCAGCCTGCGCATGATCAGCGACGTACCGCTGGGAGCATTCTTGTCGGGTGGGCTCGACTCCAGCATTGTAGTTGGCCTGATGGCCAAACTCTCCACCCGCCCGGTGCAAACTTTCACCATCGGATTCGAAGAGCAGGGCTGGAGCGAACTGGAGCACGCCCGCCGCATTGCGAGAAAGTGGAACACCGACCATCACGAGTTCATTGTTCATCCGGATGCGATGGCGGTGTTGCCCACTTTGGTGCGCCATTACGGCGAGCCTTACGCCGATTCTTCCGCGGTGCCGACGTTTTACGTCTCGCAACTTACCCGCCGGAACGTGACCGTCGCATTGAACGGTGACGGCGGTGACGAAAGCTTTGCCGGGTACACACGCTACTGGGCCAGCGGCATGGCGGATCGCTGGATGCGCATGCGCGGCGCGGATTTTCTGTCCAAGGCAGTTCTCCGCATCGCTCCCGACTCCGCCAACCAGAAGAGCATCCTCCGCAAAGTGCACCGGTTCGTGGCCGCGGCGCGCATGCCGCTCCCGCAGCGCTACTCGTATTGGGTCGGAGTCGTTCCCGAAGCCATGCGGCAGCGGCTTTATCAGCGCGATTTCCTCCAGCAATTGCAGGGCGCAGTCCCCGACCCGGTGCAGGAGTACCTGCAAATTTTCGAGAACCTCGGGCCGGAAGAGCGCACCATGGCAACCGACGTGGCTACTTACCTTCCCTTCGACCTGCTGGTGAAGGTGGATATCACAACCATGGCCAACGGCCTGGAAGCTCGTTCGCCATTTCTAGACCACGTGGTGATGGAGTTTGCTGCACGGCTGCCACTGTCTTTCAAATTGCGGGGCCGGGAATCGAAGTACCTGCCGAAGAAGGCTTTCGCAGATCTGCTTCCGTTGGAAAATATCAAACGTCGCAAGATGGGTTTCGGCGTTCCGGTCGGCGAGTGGTTTCGCCGGCCGCTGCGCGACATGCTGATGGACACCGTGCTGTCGGAAACCGCGATCGCGCGCGGCTATTTTAACCGCCACGTATTGTCCGAAATGCTGAACGATCACGTGAACCGGCGCGCCGATTATGGCGCGCAAGTGTGGGCGCTCTTCATGCTGGAGTTGTGGCACAAAGAGTTCATGTCAGCCCTGCCGCATTCCTTGCAAGACGAGAACGCGCGCAGCGCGAAGCGCCAATCGCGTTAATTTCTTGAGAGCCACGGGTGCGCGCGTTGTAATCCGGTTCCAATTGCTCACCAGTTCGCGTCAAATGATGTTATCTCCCTGTGGTACACTCGCCTCAATCATCGAGGGTGCTGTCTGATGGAGCAATTCCCGTCTTTGTGTCGCTGTTTGTGGGTTCTTGTCCTCTCTTTAGCACTGACTGGCCTGGCTGTCGCGCAGTCCGAAGCCGCACCTGCCGTTAACGGCCAGAAGCCGGCCTCCGAAAATGCTTCCGCGCCCCAGATCGATCCAGGCAACGCTGGGCGGCTGCTGATAGGTCCGGGAGATGAAGCCGAGTTCAGTGTCTACGGCGTTCCCGACCTCACGCAGCACGTGCGGGTCGGCGCCACCGGGGAAATTTCTCTGCCGCTCATCGGAAATCTGACCGTGGCGGGCTTGACCTCCGACGATGCCCAGGCGTTGATCGAGAAAAAACTGCAGGATGGCGGCTTCCTGAACAACCCCCATGTGATTTTCCTGGTCAAGAGCTACACCACTCAGAACGTTACAATCCTGGGCGAAGTCGCCAAACCGGGGACTTACCCCGCCCTCATGGCGCGCCATCTCTATGATCTGTTCACGGCAGCCGGAGGATTGACCCAGCGTGCTGGTAACGAGGTGACCATCGGTCACCGTGGCGACAGCGGAAAGCCGGATGTGATCAAGCTCTCCGGTGATCCCGTCGTTTCTTCTAACAATAATGTTGACCTTCACCCTGGCGACACGGTCGTGGTCGCTAGAGCGGGCATCGTGTATGTGCTGGGGGAGGTGGGTAAGCCGGGCGGCTTTGTGATGGAAAACGAGCAGCAGGTCAGCGCCATGCAAGTGATCGCGATGGCGGGCGGCCCCACGCGACTTGCCGCCATGGGCAAGACCACGCTGATCCGCAAGACCGCCCAAGGCCTGGAAAACCGCAAGCTCGACCTCAAGAAGATCTTTGAAGCCAAGGCGCAAGACATTCCCTTGCAGGCCGACGACATCCTTTTTGTGCCCCCCAGCCGCGGCAAAGCAGCGGTGGAAAAAGGCACAAATTCGATCCTCGGCATGATTGGCAGTCTCGCCCTGTACCGCTTCTGATCGGCGCGGCCCGAAGCATCCAATGTCAGCGCGCGCTACTTTGAATTGATCGAACCTCGCTTGCCAATATTGGTGTCAGCAGGG
Organism: Terriglobia bacterium; assembly: GCA_963797035.1. Taxonomy (GTDB): domain Bacteria; phylum Acidobacteriota; class Terriglobia; order Terriglobales; family Acidobacteriaceae; genus JAIQGF01. Next base: position 27,707 of record CAWCOC010000005.1, on the reverse strand, counting down.
CTGGTCGCAGGTCTGCGCCGTTGTTCACACGGCGCGGCCAACGGGCGCCACTTCGATTAGCTCGAGCGGACCCGAAACCGGTGCCGCCTTGGCCTGCAACCGATTTCTCAGAGGAAGGTTGGTGGAGGCGATCCCCGCGATTGTTTTTTCAATCGATTCTTTGATTTCCGGCGTTGGCCTCTGGCTGCGGTACTGGATGAGCCAATCGTGCGTGCCCGCGGCATACGCGCAGACGTAAATGCCGATGTGCGAGAAATGGCGCATCGCGGACAGAAACAGAGATCGTCGGCTGTATGCCTTGCAAAGGCGCACTTGCGCGAACGCTTGGCCGGCTTTACTGCGAGCGTAGTTCACCAGCGAGAAAGAATCGAATTCCCGATAAAAATAAAGGCAATCGGTCAGATTGGCGAGCTTGCTGTGGCCGCAGGCGCGCATCAACAGTTCCCAATCCTCGCACCGACGATTCTCCTCCCGGTAGCGGTGTTGACGCGCCCATTCGGTGCGAGCCAGCATCGCCGGGTGCGCGAAGCCGAAGCCTCTCAGCGGATTCCTGCAAATCGCTTCGTGGGTCACGGGAGCACGCCGCCAGCCGGCCACTTCCCCCCGGCGATCCAACACGCCGAGGCTGGTGCTCACAGCATCGATCTCGGGGTGCTGCCGCAAGTACGCAACCTGCCGCTCAATGCGCTCGGGGTGGCATAGATCGTCTGCATCCATGCGGGCGATAAACTGGCCCCGGGCCAGCGTATTGATCTGGTTCAGGCGGGCGGCCAAGCCACGATGCTCGCCGTCGCGGAATGCGCGTACCCGCGGATCGCTCAGCTGATCGACGACCTCCCATGCCTGGTCGGTGGAGCCATCGTCAACCACAATCAGTTCCCAATCGGCAATCGTTTGCGCAAAGATGCTCTGCAGCGCTCCCGCAAGAAAACGGCCGGCGTTAAACACCGGCAAGCCGATGCTCACCAAAGGTTGTTCTGGCGTAGGCACCTTTGCATTCTAACTTGAAAAGCGCCAAGCGCAGCTCCGCCCTTGACAAGTTCTTCGACCAGGCGAAGGTTCAGCCAGGCGAGCGGCTGCGAAAGCGGCAAGAATGAATGCACCAGAAACGACAACGTTCCATGCCGAGTTTTCCACAACCGGGTCGTCTTCTGAAGATGCTATGATCCGGCCCAACGAGTGAAATTCTGGTCATGCCCCACGAAAAAGCTCAGGGGGGTCAAGGATTCCAAGGCATGGAACGTAGCCTTCCGGACATCAGCAAGCCTGGAGAACGGTTTGGCTACCCGCCGAAGCGCCCTCTCTACGACATCGACGGCTCTGTGATCCACTACATCCGAGCGCGGTTGCACCCAAAAGTGAGAGCACTGGCTCATGTGGGTTAGGGTTTCGCTAGTTGCCGGCGCCTTTGTGGTTTCCGCTCTGCTCACGGGGGCGACCATTTGGCTGGCCCGCAAGCGCGGCTGGATGTTTCAGCCCCGCCAGGAACGATGGCACCGCCAACCGACGGCCAAGTTTGGCGGCATTGCCATGCTGCTGTCGTTCTTTGTCTGCGCAGCTTTTCTTCCCTTTTCGTTTTCTCCCCTATTACGAGAAATTCTTGCGCTCACCGCGTGCATCGGGGCGCTCGGCTTGGCGGACGATCTATGGAACCTTCCCGCGTGGACGAAATTCGCAGCCCAGGTGGGGGTCGCGGCATTCGCAGTGCACTGCGGAATCATTTATCCATTGACCTACAACTGGTCGATGAACGCCCTGTTCACCGTGATCTGGTTGGTGGCGCTCACGAACGCTTTCAATCTTCTCGATAACATGGACGGGCTGGCTGCCGGTGTTGGCATTGTCGCCCTTCTCAATCTGGCAATCATCGCCCATCCGCCGCACGGCACACTGGAGCTGGTGCTTCTCATGGCCGGCGTGCTCGGGGGCTTCCTGGTTTTCAACTTCCAGCCTGCCAAGATTTTCATGGGGGATACCGGAAGCCTCTCGATTGGTTTCTTCCTGGCGGCGAATTCGATTGTCGCCGCCGGAAAGCTCGCCTCCACATTCTCGGTCTTATTCGTTCCTGGCCTGACGTTGTTCCTGCCCATTTTCGACATGGTGTTGGTGATGGTGACACGGCGCTTAAACGGCAGGGCGATCTCGGCCGGCGCCAAGGACCACTCCTCTCACCGCCTGGTCACGCTCGGACTCAGCGAGCGGGGCGCGGTCATGACCCTGTATCTCATTTGTCTGGCCAGCGGTTCGGTGGCGTATCTCTGGGAGCGCGTCTGGCCACAATCCGGTCCGGGATTCATGTTGCTGTTCTTGGTTGTCGCCGGCTTCTTCTGGCTCTATCTGGCAAAAATCAAGCTGCCGGAGGAGTCGCTCTCGCGTACCAACGTTTTGGCCTTTGGCTTGCCTGAATTTCTCAATTCCATCGCGGTGGCAGCCGCCATGATGTTCGCCGACATCATGCTGATCCTGTGTTCTCTCTACATTTCGTTTCTGCTGCGATTTTCCGCAATTCCTGGCCAGATGGTCCGGACGTTTTTCCTATCTGCCGCGCTTGCGGTTGCGATCAAGCTGCCGCTCCTCGCCATTTTTTCGGTTTACCGAGGTGGCTGGACCATACGGTCGTTGCACGATGTTTACCCGATCATCAAAGCCAGCGTGACCGGAATGCTGATCTTGGTGACGGTGCTCACGTTTACGATTCGATTCCGCGAGTCTTCGCGAACCGTTTTCCTGATGGATTGTATTTTGACCGTCGCGCTGCTTTGCTTCGCACGCGTCTCCACCCATGTTTTCGACGACATGTTGCCGCGCTCCATGCGCCGGGGATGCCTTCTCTTCGGCGGCGCCAGCGGGGAATTCTTCACCCACTATTTCGCCTGGAAGCATCCCCAGGATGAAGTGCTCGCCCTGGTCAGCACCGAGCATGTCGCCCTCAGAAATGTGGGGCGGGTTCCCGTGCTCTCACCTGCCGAAGGGCTCCAGACCTTGAGCGCTGGCCGGGTTACCACGGTGTACATCCTTCCCGATTGCAGCGGCCCGACTCGTGAAGCTGTGGTCGCTCAATGCACCGAAGTGGGCATCGTGGCCCAGCAAGTGCAGCTCTCGATTTTCCCCGCCGATGTCATTCCGGTGGTGCATCTCAGTGAGGAACGCCGCGATCGTCACGATCATCTGGTACGAGCTGATTTCTCACCGTCCTCCGAACCGCTCTCGAATTAGGCGCGAAAGGCAAATGGCCGAGACGATGCTTATTCCAACGGCCGGTCCTACCCCAATTACGTGCGCGGATTCGCAGCTGTTGAAATCTGACTGGCAACCGTCGCCGCTTCGCACAACTTATTGAAAATATGGCCCTTAGTCTGTTGTCTTTGGCAGTTCCTGGGGCAAGAATACGGTTGACGCCACTTTTGTGCTTGGATAAGCTTCGTTTTGGGGAACACTATTTTCTATGAGCCGACGCCTGACTTGGGTTCTCGCCGTGGTGATGTCAGCCGCATTTCCTGTCTCCGTTTGGTGCGCCGAGATGCAGGGGGCGATTCTGAACGTCGCCGGCCCGGCGTTCGTCAATGGCAGGGCGGTCAACCGGTCGACGGCTGTTTTTGCCGGCGATAAACTCCAGGTGCCCGCTGCCGGCAACGGGTTTTTGAGCTTTGCAGGCGCTTCGGTGATGATAGCTCCGGGATCAGCACTGACATTCCAGGGTAAGGCGATCTCTCTTGAACCGGACAGCGGAGTTTCCATCACCACCACCGCCGGCATACCTGTCATATCCGGAAAGTTGATGATCTCTCCGGCACGGCCGGACGGCAGGTTTGAGGTAGCTCGGGCTGGCGGCATCACTCTGGTCGCAGCCAAAACCGGCTCGGTCAACGTATTCGACGGCTCATCCACCACTACCGTCGCAGCAGGCAGCACCGCCTCGATCGCCGATCCCGACCCGCAGCAGCCCGGCGCTACACCGGGCGTTTCCACGAGCAGCATTGGCGGCCACCATAAAGCTTTGCTGATCCTTGGTGCGCTCGCGGTTGCAGGCGCGGTAACCGGCATTGTTCTCGCGACGACCGGAGAACCTGCGACACCATCCAGTCCGTCCCGCTAAAGCTGACACTTCGACATTCCAGCGGCCCTCATCCGAGCGAACCAACCGGACGGAGGACCTTCCCGATTGCACCGGCGCCCGCGCCATGCCGCTTTCCAGGGATACACATCAATGAGGATCGCCGCGACCGGCACCGCCAACTGCTAAGGGCTGACTTCTTCCCCTCCGAACCGCTCTCGAATTGAAGACGTAACGCACGTGCTGTGGCGATCGTGACTTTTCGCTCGGCGTTCTCAGGTAAAATGATCGCAATTCTTGTGCAGACGTCCACCGATTACACGAACTTATCCGCTGCAAGGCTGACGCTTGATTCCCCGCGGACGGTCATCTCGGGATCGGACTCATCCTGGCGACTGCCTCTGAGGGAGCTTTGGCAGTACCGCGGATTGCTTTACTTCCTGACCTGGCGAGACATCAAGGTCCGCTACAAGCAGACCGTCATCGGATTGGCATGGGCCATCATCCAGCCCCTGTTGCTTGCTCTCAGCTTGGTTTTTTTCCTTGGGCGCTGGGCGAAAATTCCGTCCGCGGGTATGCCCTACCCCGTCTTTGTCTACTCCGCCATGGTGCTGTGGCAACTGTTCGCCTCGGCTCTCACCGAAGCCAGCAACAGCCTGGTCAGCAACGAACGCCTTGTTTCCAAGGTGTACTTCCCGCGATTGGTTGTGCCCCTGTCGGCTGTGCTGGCGAGCCTGGTGGACTTCGTGGTTGCACTGGTTGTGCTGGTTCCGTTCCTCGCCTATTACCGTATTGTCCCCACGGCAGCCGTGCTGAGGCTGCCATTGTTCGTCTTCCTGGCTGCGTTCTCCGCGCTGGGCGCCGGCATGTGGTTGTCGGCGCTGAACGTGCGCTATCGCGACGTTCGCTATACCGTCGGCTTTCTGGTGCAACTTGGTTTTTTCTTGACGCCGGTCGTCTATCCCAGCAGCGTTGTGCCTCCATCATGGCGGATGTGGTATGCGGTCAATCCGATGGTCGGAGCCGTGGACGGTTTTCGCTGGTCCCTGCTCGGGGCTGGAGAGGCGCCGGGCCGCTTGCTGGTGGTGTCGGCGGCGGCCGCGACGGTGATTTTTGCCAGCGGCCTCTATTACTTTCACCGCATGGAAGACAGCTTCGCCGACGTCATCTGAAACCATGAGCGCACTCGCTATTCGTTGCGAAGGGATCGGCAAGCGTTACCGCATCGGTCCGAGGCAGCGCTACAACGCGTTGCGCGACACGCTCGCCGAAGCCCTACGCCGCCCGCTGCGAACTCTGGGCGCGGTGTTGCACGCCTCTGCCCAGGATGACCTCCGCCAGCCCCAGTTCGTGTGGGCACTCAAAGATGCTTCCCTGGAAGTTGAACATGGGGAGGTGCTGGGCATTATCGGACGCAACGGCGCCGGAAAATCTACCTTGCTCAAGCTTTTGTCGCGGATTACCAAGCCCACCGAGGGTCGCGCGGAGATTCAAGGCCGCGTTGGCGCTCTGCTCGAGGTCGGGATCGGTTTCCACCCCGAATTGACCGGACGAGAGAACATCTACCTCAACGGAGCTATTCTGGGCATGACACGCCGCGAGATTAACCGCAAATTCGACGAGATCGTGGATTTTGCTGAATGCGGTCGTTTTCTCGATGCTCCCGTCAAACGCTACTCCAGCGGCATGCACATGCGATTGGCTTTCGCCGTGGCGGCCCATCTAGAGTCGGAAATCTTATTTGTGGACGAAGTGCTCGCGGTGGGAGACGCCGCTTTCCAGAAAAAGTGTTTGGGCAAGATGAACGACGCCGCGCATCAGGGGCGGACGGTCTTGTTCGTAAGCCATAACATGGTGGCGGTTGACAGTCTCTGCACGCGTGCCATCTGCCTGCACGAGGGCAAAATCGTGATGCAGGGACCGCCGGGACAAGTGACATCCCGCTACCTGCAGAACTGGATTCCGGCTTCGAACGAGGTCATCCATTCCGACATCAATCGCGCGCCGGGGAACGAACTGTTTCGACTCCGCCGAGCATGCGTGCGTCCTGTGGATGGCTCTACGTCCGATCCAATCACGGTTAGGACCCCTTTTGTGGTGGAGCTTGAATATTGGAAATTGGCGTCGAACAGTATTCTCGATCTGTGCGTGGACGTTTACAACGAGCGCGGAGTGTATTTGTTCAACACTGGAAAATACGGCGAGCCTCCCATGCCGGCGGGCTTGGTGCGAAGCTCGTTTGTCGTACCAGGAGATTTCCTGAACAACGGTACCCACCGCATTGACCTGGCTGTTGATCTCGGCGGCCTGACGGACGTGTTTTGCCTGGATAATCTTCTGGTTTTCGAAGTTCAGGATGTGGGCAGCGCCCTGCGCGCGGCCTACCACGGCGCATGGCCGGGCGCGGTTCGTCCAGCCCTGCAGTGGACCACGGAACCGCTCGCGTCGCTTTCGGAGACTCCCCCCGCCGAGGCAGCCCAACAGCAGTCGGATTAAGCGTTAGCGGGATGGGTGGTCGCCTCATCCCGCCGCGCGAGTCACGATGAAGTCACCGAGAACAAGCAAATCCAATCCCATTCGCTTGAACGTCCGGATCGCGTCGGATGGGGTACAAACTATGGGTTCGCCGGCGGCATTAAACGATGTATTCAGCAGCATCGGAACGGATGTGATCTGCGCGAAGTTCGCGATCAGCTTGTAGAGCCGCGGGTTTTGATCGTGAGCAACGGTTTGCGGACGGGCGCTGCCGTCAGTGTGGACAATGGACGGAACTTTGGCCTGCACATCCGGATGCACGGTTGCTCGAAATAGCATAAACGGGCTCGCTCCGTCAGGATTGAAATATTCCGAACTGCGCTCCGCCATCACGACGGGCGCCAGCGGTCGCCAGGCTTCCCTCCCCTTCAATTGATTGACGCGCCGGTGCATGGTTGCATCTCGCGGGTCCGCGAGAATGCTTCTGTTGCCCAGTCCCCGGGGGCCGAATTCCATCCTGCCCTGAAACCAGCCTACGGTCTTGCCGCTCGCCAACTGCCGTGCAACTTCAGCCTCGACATCGCCGGTCCGATGATACGTGATGCCTGCTTGCTGCCGGAGAGCCATTTCACATTCACTCTCACCGAAATCGGGGCCCAAATAGGCATGAGGGAGACGAGCCGGCCGCCAATCCTGCACCTCAGCAGCGGCCAGCATTGCCGCACCCACGCTCAAACCGCAGTCACTTGCGCCGGGAAATATCCAAATGTCCGTAGTCAAGTTCGCTTTCTTCAGGCCCGCGTTGGACGAGCAATTCAGCATTGCACCGCCTCCCAGGCACAAGTTTCGCGTACCAGACGCTCTCATGGCCCTGCTTGCGACTTGCCGCACGGCACACTCAAAGGTGCTTTGCACAGCCGCCGCGAAGTCCGGATAAGGCGGCCTCAAGGGATCTTCATCGGTACGCGGTGAAAATCCCAGCACCTCTCTGCTCGGTGGCCTCAGATACCGATAGCCGCACGCCTGCTTCGCATCCAGCAATTGAGAGACGCGCTCGGCGAATCGCGAAGGATCGCCATAAGCTGCCAGTCCCATGGTTTTCCCTTCTTCATAATCAGAAAAACCCAAGAACTTTGTGCAGTCGGTATAGAACTTGCCCAACGAGTTGGTGTGGAGTTCGGCTCCCAATTGTCGAATGCGCGTGCCCTCCCCCTGCCAAATCACGGTGGAGAAGGGGCCACCGACTTCGTCCATGGTGACGATGGTCGCCGTGTCCCATCCCGAAGTGTAATAAGTTGCCGCGGCATGCGCCTGATGATGACCATAGAACCGCACCTCAGGTACGCTTCCGAAGTGCCGGCGCAACAGCGCAAGCCCCTCCCGCGGAGTGTTGTGCCGCTGCCACGGGAATTTCCACGGCTCACCAATTTGTATATACGTGTCGAGCAGCAGATTGTGGCATCTACGCCGCCATGAGGTGTTGTCGGCCGCCCGTATCTGGCGGAACGTGTCCGCATCCAGGTCGGCCAACTCGCTCTGCCGGCCAGTGCGAAAAGGTTTGCAGGGTAATGCGATCAGGTCGATCTCATCCATGCTCAGCTGGGCACGCTTCAAGCAGAGCTCAATCGCGGAAAGCGGAAATCGCTCGTCGTGCTTGACCCGGCTGAATCGTTCTTCCTCCGCGGCTGCTACCAGTACACCGTCACAGAGGATCGCGGCCGAAGTATCGTGGTTGTCTGAGCCGTACGAATAACCGAGGATGTTCATGATTGAGGAAGCCGGCGTGGCGCGCAAATGATTCGTTCCACGACGCGGAGGGCTGGCCGCAACCGCGGCGATCGCACCAGCGATGATCCAGCCGAAACCAGGATCGCCGCGTAACCGAGTGCATACGCCAGCGCAGGTACCATCTTCTGGCAGGTCGCGCGCGCCTGCGCCAGCTTAGCCAGCGCTTCTTTGGTGTTCATGTCGTCGCGGAACACCGCGGAACGAAACCTCGAGCGCGCAAGCGAGGCTAAAATCCGGCTTCGGTGCGGCTCTCGGTCAACGTAGCTCAGCGCCTTCTCCCACACCGCTTCATTGCCGCGCAGGATCGCGGACATGTTCTCCGACTTCTGGCCGGGATGTCGCCGCACGAATCCCATGGGGAAATCCGGACAAAAGCCGAACCGGCAGCCTCCCCAGGCCGCCCGTAACCAGTAATCCAGGTCCTCGTTATAGAGTGCCTCATCCCACGGGCCCACGCGTTCCAGCGTTGTCCTGCGGAACAACGTGCCCAAAGTCGTGATCCCGGGTGAACGGTATTCCGTTTCGATGAGTGCCTTCAGCATGTCTGGCTGCGGCTCGGACGATACATCGCTCCAGTCGGCCCTTCCCGGCAGCGTCTGGAAGATTCGAACATTGCCATAGACGATGTCGATATCGGGACGCGCCATCAATGCTGCTACCTGTTTTTCGATCTTGTTTGGCGCCAGAACATCGTCCCCATCCACGAATTGGATGAACTCACCGCGCGCCTCGGCAAAACCGGTGTTGTATGCGCCGGCGCAGTCACGGTTAGGTTGCCGGATGTAGGTGACGCTTGCGCCAAAGCGCTTCGGCACTTCCTCCGCCGTTGCGTCCGTCGAAGAGTTGTCCACCACGATCACTTGGAGCGGTTGATACGACTGATGCAAAGCGCTCGCAATGGTCATTTCCACATCCGGCCAGTTGTTGAAAGCACAGACGATGATGGAGACCAATCCGGGCATGATCGGGTCGCTTGGGATCACAACAAGGCTTCTGGTTTTCGCAGGCCGCTGGCGCCGCTACTACTCTTGTATCACCAAATGTGAAATAGCCGATTGAGCATGCGACGGACGGGCTGTCTCCGTGCCGCCTGCCAAAGATACTTGCGGCCGGGCAGCAGGACCGCCATGCATGCCGCTGCGTAGGTAGGCGCCAATATGGTTGCGGGACTGGTTTGCCGCGCCAGAGCCAGCTTGGCTAGCGCCTCTCGCCTCCTGAGATGGTCGCAAGCCAGCGCCATATACATCCAATGCCGGCTCAGCCTGGCGGCCACCAGGCTTCGATACGGCTCTTGCGTCACATAGCCCAGCGCCTTTTTCCAGACCGCTTCCAATCCGATCGCCATGGTTTGCCGGTTCTGAGTCTTGGCACTGGGATGGACGCGTGCGAATCCCATCGGTCCTCCGGGACAATGCCCAAAGCGACAGCCAGCCCACGCTGCCCGCACAAGGTAATCCACGTCCTCGACGTAAAGCTCTTCGTCCCATGGACCGATTCTCTCAATTGTCCTGCGGCGAAAGAGCGTGCCGAGATCCGGGCAGATTCCCGGTTGGGACGTCAGAACGGCCCGCAGAACGTCATCTTCTCTCTTCGTGCTCGGGTAGCCTTCCGTAGCTGCCCCCGGCTCATCCTGGAATATCCGGAGGTCACCGTACACAATATCAATCTGCGGATTGCAGCGAAACACCTCCACCTGTTTCTCGATCTTGTTCGGAGCCAGCACATCGTCGCCGTCGAGAAACTGAATGAATTCGCCGCGCGACACTTTGAAACCCGCATTGTAGGCGCCTGCCGTATCGCGGTTCGGTTGCCGGAAATAATGCACGCGCTCACCGAAGCGCTTAGGGAATTCCTCGGCAGTGGCATCGCTGGAAGAGTTGTCCACCACGATCACTTCTACCGGCTGGTAGGACTGATGAAGGGCGCTTTCCGTCGCCATCTCCAGGTCGGGCCAGTTGTTCCATGCACAGATGACCACGGACGCCAGGCCGGGGACCATCTCTCCCACATCGCTCACAAAACGTTCCCCTCAGCCTGCGCTATTTCCTGGCGAGTTCCTGTAGCATCTCGGCGCGCTTTGTAAATCGAATAATGTTTCGTCTGTCGTATTCGTGTCAGAAAGCCGCAGTTCTCCAAAATGTCTGGACGCTCAGGCTCGCAATAAATCACATAGACTTCCCTGGGCGCGGCTGATAGCGAACGCCGGATGTTCTCCAGCACCCTCGACATCACTTCCTCGCGAAACGGATCGAAAAAATAGTAGATGCCGGGACCGTCAGGAATTGCAAATTCGCCGGCATCCACGTGATGCAGACCAATGTTGTTGCTGTTTCGTGCTCCGGTGTAAGTGCGGAGGTTCTGTTCCGCCATGGAAATCATCTCCGACCAAACTTCCACCCCGATGATTTGCTTGAAAGGCAGCGCCGAAGCAAGCAGCAGCACCTTGCCTTTCCCGCATCCGAAATCAATAAACACGAACTTGCTGTAATCAACCCGGATGGACCGCAACATCTCCCTGAATCGAGCGGTATCCGTCGGTCCATACCAATTGCTGTGCTTGTACCTGGGATCCGATTGGAGTTCCACCGGCTTCAGCACCCCGGCGGTGTCCACCCGATACCGTTTGTCGAAGCGTTTTTCCGGATCACGAAGCACGACCAGAAACTGCGGAATAAGTCCCCTCTTCCGCAGGAAACTTCCAGTTCTGCTTCTCCATCTCGACCACGAATCAGAGAATGACATTGCGGCAAAAAGCGATCGTTGTAAGGGCTGCCTTCCGGCCACGGCAGTTGTCATCAGGAAGCACGAGCGGTTCTCCGCCTCGGTCTCCCTCGGTGCTCAGCGGGTGCGCCTCGCTGACTTCATCTGCGCGGTGGTTTCTAACTTAGAATGGATCTCTGGAACGGTCAACTGCGCGTGTGCCACCGGAAGCCCTGATGTTCCGAAGCAGAAACGGCAGGCGTTCAAGGGAACGGGAGAGTGGAGGTAATTCTTCAAATCGCTTCGCAGGCTGGGCCGGTTGTCAATCAGTATGCCATCCAGTTCGGTAAAGTTTTCGTGTTCGACACCGATGTTTTGCAAGTACCGGTCCAGGGTGTGCACGCGGGAGCAGCGATACAAGCGGTCGCGATAGAGAAGATGACACGACCATGCGTGCGCTTCGCCACAGGCGGCAAAGACTTGCTGCACGACCTCCTCGCCAAACCGCCGATCGCTGATCGCAGTAAGGAAATGTGTGTTACGAACCATCTCGAGCCTGGTTCCGAACTTGGCCGCGACCGCCAGCAAGCCCTGCAGCTTTGACTCCGGGAATGCTGCCGCCGTGGCAGGATAAACCGAGATGCGTACGATGTCGGTCCATCGCCAAAACTCTTCGCTCATCCTGGGCAGTAATAAGCCGTTCGTTGTCACTCGAAGTTTGCGAAAAATTCCCGATTCCCGCGCTGCCTGTATGAAACTGCAGATCTCTGGGTTGAGAAGAGGCTCGCCGCCCAGCAGCCTCAGCTCGTCGCACTGCACAACTGGCGCCAGCAAGCAGAGTGATTCCCTGAACTGTTCCAGGCTTGGTAGGTTGGTTTCGCTCATGAACGGAGAACTGGCCGCACAATGTTGGCAGCGAAGATTGCAGGTGTCCGTGAGGAAGAATTCCATTGCGGTGAGGTGTATCTTGCCCCGCAGTTGCGCGCCAAGGGAGCGCTTATACTGCGTCATCACTCGTGCTACCGACCGGCAGGGGTTCATTGTTTGCGCAGTTTCCTTCCTCAGCACCCCGGTTACTGTTGCCGGACAGCAGCGAGAAAGTCCTCATACGAGGAATAGCAATCCTCAGGATCATAGAGGTTCGAGGCAAGCACTCCGCAGACAGACCCAGGCGAGAAACTGTGCACCTCATGCCAGATCAGAGCGGGGACGTACAGACCCTCACCCGGATCATTGAGATGAAACATCGCTTGCGAGTATCCGTCGTCCAAGCGGACTTGGAAGCTCCCGCTCAACGCCAGCATCAAATGGGCTTCCCTGGAGTGCGCGTGGCAACCACGCCGCGAGCCGGCAGTGTCTCCATACATGTAGTAGAAACGCTGCGGGTCGAAGGGCAACAACTCGCTTCCCCATTCAATGACGCAGAGGCTCCCCCGCTGATCCACAAACCGCGGGATCTGAACGATCCTGCACTCCTTCAAACGATCTGCGACTTCAATTCTGGATCCCACCGTCCACGTGCCTCCGCTTGAGAATTTTCGTCCAGGGCGGTACCCAAATCATACACTGAAGCCGGTCCAAGTCCGCCACGCCGCCAGGCCGGCCTGGACGCGGCTCGTCGCACAAGCCGCGATACTAAAAGCCGCGATAGATCAGTTGCGCCGCCCCACCACCTTGATCGGACATAATCATCAACACAAGCAGCAACGCGAAAGCATAAAGGGGTGGAATCCAAAACCAGCGCCAATGAGCGATCCGAGTCACCATCCCTGGCGATGGGGCTGGCGAAGGCCCGACGTGCGCGTAAGCGTCGAGTCGCCAGCGGACCAGCAGCACCACCAGGTACCCTGCCGCCACCAGCGTGACTAGGACATACGCGTTTAAGCTCAAGAAGTGAGCACGGTAGCTCGTCAGCGACATGATGGCGGACAGCATGTCATGCGCCTGCGACAAAGAATTCGCGCGGAAGAAAATCCATCCCAGGCTGATGAACATTGTGGTCGCCAGCCACTTGAACGGCGTCCAGAAATTGCCCATCGGTTCCCGGGCGAACTTGCGGGACACTTGCTGCAGCTGGCGATGCGCTATCAGCAGCAGACCGTGATAGCAGCCCCAGACCAGAAAAAGCACGCTCGCCCTGTGCCACAATCCGAACACGATCATGGAGATGAGCAGGGCCAGGTAGTGCCACGCTCTTTCGCGGCGCGAGGCTGCCAGCGGGAAAAAAAGATAGTCGCGGATCCAGAACGAGAGGGACATGTGCCAGCGTGTCCAGAATTCCGACGGGCTGGTCGATTCAAACGGGCGCACAAAGTTTTCCGGCACGCTGAAGCCGAGCACTTTTGCCGCACCTGCGGCGATGTGGGTATAGCCTGCGAAATCGAAAAACAGCTGTAATCCGTAACCCAAGGCCAGACACCAGACATCGGCGCCCGTCCAGCGGGTGAGTCGGTCAAATCCCATCACGATGCCATCGCCACCCGTAATTCCCTGACCCAACAGTCTTGCGACCTGCATCATCAGTATCCCGATTGCGATGCGGCGCAGCCCGTGGCCGATATCATTCCATGAGGTCGTTTGCTCGGCGCGAAATTGTGGCAACATCTCCGGCATCCGGCACACCGGGCCGGAGATCGCGACCGGGAAGAAAGCCATGTAGAGAGCGAATTCCACGAGGGAGGGATCGAGTTCCTCGCCACGATAGAGGTCAAAGTGATAACTCAGCGCCTCCAAGGTCCAGAACGAGATTCCCAGGGGAAGCGCCAGCCTGGAGAGACCCTGCAGCGCGCCGAGGTGGCCGTGGATCGCGAATTCCGGAAGGTATTTGAAAGTGCCCAACAACGCCAGGTTCAGAAAAAAGCTGCTTGCCAATAGCAGCCGCGTGGGTCTTCGCCGCAGCCATGCTCCGACAAGAAAGTTCATGACCGTGGAAATGATTAGAACGATGCCCAGCCATGGTCCCCAGGTGAAGTAGAGCGCGTAGCTCGCAACCAGAAGAACAGCTTGCCGCGCGTTTCGCGAACGAACTTTTGCGAAAACGATCGCACAAATCAGAAATACGACTACATACAGAGTGCCCTGGAACAACCTTCCTCCACTGGAGTCATCGCCTGACTCGATGCGAGTGTATGCCCAGTTCGTGGGGTCTCGGCCCAGAATCATGGACGCGCACGCGAGGTGCGCGAACGCCGAACGCCTTGACTATAATGTCGTGTGGCTCGATTCGCCAACCTTCTCGAGGCCCTCAATGAGGCGCCGGCCAACCAGCCTTTCGTGACATTTTGGGTTGACGAAGATCAGCGCGAGACGCTGACCTTTGCGGAGTTCCGCCTTCGCGCCTGCCAGCAGGCGAGCGCACTCCGAAGTCGCGTGACTTCCGGCGACCGCGTGGTCGTCATCATGGAGCAAGCCATTCCGGCCATGGCGGCCTTCGTGGCCTCGATGATGCTGGGCGCGGTGCCGGCAATTCTTGCCGGCCCCAATTTTAAGGTAGACCCCGCCAAGTACCGTTCTGGCCTGGCCGGAGTCACCGCCAATCTCGGCGCCAGAGCGGTAGTGATTGACGAGCAGTTTCCGGAGGAATTGATCGCCTGTGTCGCTCTTGGTCGTGAGACCGCGCTCGTTCGCGCTGGAGGCAAGGATCCGGTCGCCGGGAAAGAGCTGCCCGATTTGCCGGCCATCGTTCCCACAATCCAGCCCGGGAGTCTAGCCTTCATTCAGCATTCAGCCGGCACTACGGGGCTGCAAAAGGGAGTAGCTTTGACCCATGCCGCCGTACTGCGCCAGCTGGAATACCTGGGGAAATCACTGAAGGTGAGCAGCGCGGCCGACCGCGTTTACAGTTGGCTTCCACTGTACCACGACATGGGACTCATCGCCTGCTTCATGCTCTCGATGGTGTACCACCTTCACCTCGTCATGCAGTCGCCGCTCAACTGGGTCATGCAACCGGAGTCGATGCTGCAGATCATCAGTGAGTACCAGTGCACTTTGGCATGGATGCCCAACTTCGCGTTCCAGTTTGTACCCCGGCGCACCCCCCCGGGTCGCTGGGCGAAATACGATTTGTCGTCACTTCGCCTGCTGATCAATTGCTCCGAGCCAGTCCGTGCGGAGAGCATGATCGAGTTCCAGAAGGCCTTGGCAATCCATAGCGCAGTGCTGCACTCTTCCTACGCGATGGCCGAAAACGTCTTTGCAGTGACTCAATCGGATATCGATCGGCCGGCGGGTCCCGCGAGGATTTGGGCCGATGGGCAGCAGTTCCGCAGCGCACATTGCATCGTATCCGTGGCGAAGGGGAGTCCCGGCGCATTGTCGTTCACATCATCGGGCCGGTTATTGCCTAACCAGCAGGTTCGCATCCTGTCCGATTCCGGCGCCGTCCTCGCGGACAATTCCGTCGGTGAGATTGTCCTCAGGAGCGATTGCTTGTTTGAAGGCTATTACAATCGTCCTGACCTCACCGCGGCGGCGATGATCGACGGTTGGTACCACACCGGCGATCTCGGGTTTTGTCGAGAGGACGAACTCTACATTGTGGGCCGCAAGAAAGATTTGCTCATCGTCGGAGGCGAGAACTTTCACCCGCAGGACGTCGAAGAACTCGTTGCCGGCCATCCCTCCATTCACGACGGGCGCGTAGCTGCCATCGGCATTTACAATCCCGATCTCGGAACCGAGGATATCGTCGTAGTAGCCGAAGTGGAGCGGCACGAGTTGCTGGCCAATGCCGTGGAACTCGAGGGGGAGTTGCGCCGGCAAGTCGTCGCCGGACTGGGCATGGCGGTGCGCTCGATTTTCCTCAAACCGCCACGATGGATCGTAAAGAACACCGCCGGGAAACTCGCACGCTCCGCCACCCGAGAAAAGCTGTTGCATGAACATCCGGAGATGAACCGCGAAGCTTACAGGCTATGACCCCCGAAGCACAGCAGATGATTGAGCACATTCTTAGACTGGTCCGCAAACCGGGTTCAGTAATCGACGAGAATACTGCGTTGGTATCTTCTGGACTCATCGACTCCATGGCACTCGTGAATTTGTTGCTCGAGCTGGAGAATCTCACCCACAAGCGCATCCCTGCCGGCAAAGTGCACCCCAAGGACATGGACACAGTCGCGAAGATGTTTGCGACAGCCGAGCGGGTGGGAAAACCCAGAGAGTAGCTGATCGGGGTTGCGGAAAAGGAGTTTTTTCCCCGCCTTCAGTGTCTCAGCACATCACAGGCAGCCAGCCGCTTGAACATTTCATCCGCCACAATCTGGTTGCCTCGTCCGCCCAAATGTCCCGAATCAGCGTAGACCGTTCCGGGCGTGTCTTTCAGGACTTGAGAGATATCCTCAATGCAAACGTCGCCTGGCTTTTGATACCGCTCCCGCAGGCGGGTGAACATCCGCCGGGCGTCCGCGTAGAAGGCTTGCCGGGCGGCAATGGAATCGTTGTCCGGCTCCGCTGCCCGGAGGTCATCCATCGTCGGAGTGCGGCCATCAACCCACATGATCGGCTGCAAAAATAACGCAACTCGAACCCCGTTTTGACCGGCAAAGTTCAGGATGCTAATCAAGTTTCTTTCATAAATGCCCATGCGCGAGGGATCGAATCTCATTTGCGGTTTGACGCGACCGGAACTTAGGTGGCCGACGAGGCGGCGGGCAACGCCGCGAATCAGCCAGAACACACCCGTATGGCGCGCTGCTGCTTGTGCGCGGGCAACAATGTTTTGCGCTAGCAGGCGGGCGGAACCGAGCACCCAGTAGCTATCTCTCAATCGCCCGTCGTTTTGCAGGTGCTCTGTCGTCTTGAAAAAGTTGACACCGTCGCTTCGCACCCTAGGCCCTGCGGGGCCCACTTCTGCGTCAAATTCATCCGTCCAACCGCCGTAGACAATCAAGAGGTCAGGCTTGTAGTGAATCAACTCCGACGCAAAGTACAACAGCTGTTGCGATGAATCGTACCCCGGCACTCCAGCGTTGATCACTTCGCAAAGAGCTGAGTCTTGCCGTTTCAATGTCACAGCAAGGCGCGCCGGCAAATTCCAATCCGGGGTGCCGGAACCCCATCCAAAAACGGTCGATCCTCCAACCATGATGCTGCGGTAACATTGGGCGGGGTGGTCGAGACCATAATGAAAATCCCGATAACCAACCGAGGCAAATCCCTCGTCATTCGTGACATAGATCGACCCCTTCGGGTCGCCGAGACCGCTATTTTCGAAGACGGTGATATTGCGGCCTAAGCGGCTGCCCAGTAAACCGTCGGGCTCAATCAGTTCGGTCCACGCTGGACTGTCCCGTTGCAACTCTCCCAGATAACGCTGACGGCCGCCCGTGTAAGGCTTCATGCGAGAATCCACCGGAAGAAACGGTGAAACAAACCATCTCGTGATAAGCAACCGCTGGGCGGCAATGTCCTTCGGAACACCCCGACGGTACGCCATGTTTACAAAAGCGGCGCCCGTCAAAATGACCTCGCAGATGGCGAGTACGACGACAGTACCCAACAGAGCCTTCCACGGTTGCTTCATTACTCGGATACTCCAATCATTGTTGGGAGCCGGCTCAGTTCGACACGCCTCCGCAAACGCGCCCAGCGTGTTAGCGGCGTTTCTTCTGCTTGCAGCAGAAGTCGAGGACCGCGTCAGTCACTCGGTCGACCTGAGATTGCTGCAGATGCGGTCCCATGGGCAGGCTTAAGACAGTGTCAGCCAGCTCTTCAGTCCGTGGAAGGTCCCCCTTACGCCAACCATGCCCCGAATACGCTTCGGAAAGATGAGGAGGGATGGGGTAGTGGATCCCGGTTTCAATGCCGGCCTGTGCCAGGTGGCCGCGCAGGGCGGTTCGACGTGCATGGCGAATGACAAAGAGATGCCAGCACGATTGCGCGTCCTCACTCACCACTGGTAGCACGCATTCCGGCGCAGCGGCCAGCCGCATCCGATAGTTGTTGGCGACGGACCGCCTCCGCGCATTCCATTCGTCCAGGTGGCGTAAGCGCACACGGAGAAAAGCCGCCTGCAAAGGATCCAGACGCGAGTTGAAACCCAATAACTGGTGGTCGTGCTTCACCGCGGAACCGTAGTTGCGAAGCAGGAAAAGCCGTTTTGCCAGCGGCTCGTCATTGGTTGTGACAGCCCCACCATCACCAAAAGCGCCCAGAGTCTTCGACGGATAAAAACTGAAAGCTGCCGCATCCGCCAAACCGCCGGTCGGCAGTCCGCGCCACCGAGCGCCGTGTGCTTGCGCCGCGTCCTCAATCACGCGGAGATGATATCGCTCAGCGACCTGAGCAATCGCATCCATCGCCGCCGGATGTCCGTACAAGTGAACCGCAACGATCGCGCGGGTACGGGGAGTGATGGCGCCGGCAAGAAGCTCAGCATCAATCGTGTAGGTCGTCGGCGATGGTTCAACCGGGATTGGTTTCGCTCCTGTGTGGGAAACAGCCAGCCAGGTCGCGATGAATGTGTTGGCAGGGACAAGTACCTCGTCCCCGGCCCCGATCCCGTAAGCGCGCAAGATCAAGAATAATGCTTCTAGCCCATTGGCAACCGTGACGCAGTATGCCGACCGGCAGTAAGACGCGAACTCTGCTTCAAATCCGGCGACCTCTTCCCCAAGTATGTACTGGCCCGATTCCATGACGCGGCGATAGGCGGCGTCCAGTTCGTCACGCAGTTCTATGTATGCAGGTCTAACTTGCAGGAGCGGAACTTGATACCGCATGTCGACAGGCCACCTCGGAGACTCGTCGCAGCAGAAATAGTAATCGGAGGGATTGTAGCGCGTCGAAACCTCACAACTCCGGCGTGAGGCTCTTGTCGCGTTGATTGCAGCTGCTGTGTCTCTTTTCTCTTTTGGTGCGGTGGGGTTACCGGCTGGGCATTTTGTGAGTTGACGATCCCCAGGATCACGCCCGCCGTCACGGCGCCTGCGACCACCATCAGCATGCCGATATCGTCATTCTTCAACCAGCTGGTGCCGCCCGCCTCGCGGTGCGAAATCTTTTGCTCGTTCGATCTCTTCGGGAGTTTAATTTTCACGCCGGTGGTCGCCGGCACTGGCTCGGTTTGTTGGCCATCCGTCAGATCGATCCTGCCTTCCAGCGCGAGCAGTTGCAATTCGTCGTCGAGTCGCTTGGCCAGAAACTTTCCCCTCGCGCCGGCAGGTGTCGAAATCGTGAGATCGTCAACTCGCGTGATGCTGGCGCCCTCGGAGCTTACGACCACCAGGCCCTCGATCAGTTCGCTGGATCTGCCCCCAAGTTTCACGATGGTATTTGACGCCAGTGAGACCACGGTGCCGGGGGCCGTCACGACAGCATTGGAACCGGAGCCGGTGACCAGTTTTTCGCCGGTGAACCACACTTCGACGCTCTGACATGGCCGGCCATCAATGGTGGCGTTTCCCGATACGCGTACCAGGCCCGCTGCTTCCGCAGCCATTGCGGCTGATGGGAAGACAAACAGTAGCAGCGCCGAAGTGATCCCCAAACGGCGGACACGCGCTTACCTCGACCATGGCGAAATCTCCCCCATTATTGACGAAGAATCGACGGTGGCGTCGTGCGCAGTAATGCCACGTACCACCGCCGATACCCCACCCCGATTCTAGAGAACTGGATTCTAGGAACGGCCGGAACGCCCGCGGAGTGATTCGATTGCGCCGCCGGACAGATTTCGTGCCAGGAAGAATCGCCAGATCAGGCTGAACCCGAACAGTTCCAGGGCGGCAACCGTGGTGGTGGTGATGATGAAGCCGACCGTCGTTCGAACCAGCCAGCTGGTCAGCCCTAAGGCCAGCCCCTGGGAAGGCGCTGCTCCCATCAGCGCGCCGATGGTCACCGCGGTGGCCACCATGACGAAGCAGATGGCAGCGCTGACCGTGCGCGAAAGCTGCGGCGGCAGATCCTCGTCCACGGGCGCACGGCGGTACCAACGGGCGGTAGCGATCATCAAGACCACGGCGCCAAACACGCTCCCGCCATATTGCATGAGCCTCAACATGGCAAAAGCATGGCGCCGCCAGTAGAACAAGGGCACATCCATGGCGGGCCAAAGGGTGGCAGCCCAACCGCCGGGATGGGCAAGTCCGTCCCAGGCGATGTGGGTCGCAATTCCAAGAGCCAGCGAGAGAAGAATGATGACGAACCGCGAGGGCGGGCCCCATCTGAACTGGCGCGCCGGCCCCACCAATCGCACCTGCAAGCCGCGCGGCAGTAGCGAAATCAGCGGCCACTTCACGATGACATGGAAGAGAAGCAAAAATGCGAGTGCAACCGGGAAAGTAAAAGTAATCAGCCCGGGAAAGGTGTGCGAATTGCGCCCCAGGCGCGTGAGGCGGAAGAAATACTCGAAATCGGGCGCCATGCTGCCCACCACCAGCGCCGAGAACGCCAGCCGCCATCGGCCCAGCGGAATCACCGCGGCAGGATGGGAAAAAGTAAAAGGCACGGATAAATTGTACCGCGAAGCGCCTGCGACGGTTCGAATCGTGAGTTCTACGGCTAAAGAGTCCAGCGACGCGGCTTACATGCCGTCGTAGTTGGGCCCGCCGCCGCCTTCGGGCGGCACCCAGGTGATGATCTCGTAGGGATCCATGATGTCGCAGGTCTTGCAGTGCACGCAGTTGGAGGCGTTGAGGTGGATTTGCTTGCCGCCGGGCACGTCCCCGGCTTCCACCATCTCGTAGACATTGGCGGGACAGAAATGCTGGCAAGGATTGCCGAACTCGGTGACGCAACGCGTATTGCAGATGTTGGTGTCGTGGATCACCAGGTGGGCCGGCTGGTCCTCCTCGTGCTTGGTCCCGGAGTGATAAAGGTCGGTAAGTTTGTCGAAGGTCAGCTTGCCATCGCCCTTGTAGTTGTTGATCAGGTGGGCCTCAGCGCCTCCATCGGCCGGCACATCCGGCAATTTCTTCAGCCGGCGATGACCGGCTTCCGACGCGTATTTCGCATGCAGCCCGCGCCCGCCGGTCACCTGTTGCAGGGCGGCGTGCACCATGCCATGCCAGAAACCGTGCTCGAAGCCCTGGTGAAAGTTGCGCACCGGCCATAGTTCCTGCTTGATCCAGCTCTTTTCGACGCGGCTGGCGTAGAGACCCAGGGTGCTCTTGCTGAAGTCGCCGGCAACCATGGCGTCGACGACGGTTTCCGCCGCCAGCATGCCGCTCTTGATCGCCAGGTGGATCCCCTTCAGGCGCTGCGAATTGAGGAAACCGGCGGAGTCGCCCAGGATCATCCAGCCATCGCCCGCGACCGGCGGGATGGACCACCATCCGCCGTAGGGCAGCGACTTGGCGCCGTAGCGAATCATGTGGCCGCCCGCGAGCAGCGTGGAAATCAACGGATGCTTCTTGAACTCCTGCAGCACGCGCTGCGGATCGAGGCGCGGATCGGGATAATCGAGGCCGGTGACGAACCCGAGCGACACCACGTTGTCCTTGCCGCCATAAATCCACGCGCCACCATATTCGCGCGAGGTGAGCGGCCATCCCATCGTGTAGATGACTTCGCCCGGAGCGATGCGCCCGGCGGGCACCTCCCATAATTCCTTCACCCCCACGCCGTAGGTCTGGGGGTTGCGGTTCTTGTCGAGCTGGAAGCGTCCGACCAACTGCTTGGTGAGAGAGCCGCGCGTGCCCTCGGCAAGCACAACGACTTTTGACCTGAGATCGTAGCCGGGCTCGAAATTCCCTTTCGGTTGGCCGGTTTTGTCGACTCCCTTGTCGTCGGTGCGCACGCCGACCACGCGATCGCCTTCCACCAGCAATTCCGAGCCGGCAAACCCGGTGAACAGCGTGATGCCGGTGGCCTCGACTTTTTCACCCATCCACTTGGCAAAGCGGTTCAGCGAGATCACGTAGTTGCCGTGATCGCGCATGGGCGGCGGCGTGATAGGAAATTTGAATTTGCCGTTTTTCGTGAGGAAGTAAACCGCTTCCTTGCTGACCGGCGCATCCAGAGGCGCTTCTTTTTCGAAGCCGGGCAACAGCTCGCGCATGGAGCGCGGATCGAGCAGCGCGCCGGAGAGACAGTGCTGGCCGATCTCGCGGGCTTTCTCCAGGACATAGATATTTTCCTTGGAGAGCGGCGTGTCGGGATGCTTCTGATTGTGCTCGTCGATCAGCTGCGAAAGCCGCAGGGCACATGCTAATCCCGCCGGCCCGCCGCCCACGATGACTACGTCGGCGTCCATTTGCGGGCGTTCGATTCCTTCGATCGGTTTGCGGAAGAAGATCATGGCGCAAAGCTGCTCAGACTGATGGTCGGATGGCGTTTTAACTTGGCGCGGAGTTTTTCATCCGCGGTCACGAACGGGCAACTTGCCTGCTCCGCCAAGGCCACGTAGAAGCAGTCATAGATCGGGTGACGCTCCTTGATGGCAATATCCAAGGCAGCGCCAGCCAATGCCGCCGTTGGATGAAGAAGCAAGCCCAGAGCCAAAAAATCGGCGAACGTCTCGCGCGCCTCGCGGGCGGTAATCTGCCGCCGGATGTCGCAGCGCTTCCAGAGTGCATTCCCGACCTCGGCCACAATGAGATCCGGCGCAATGAGCGAGGAAGACCCATCACGATGGCTCGCGATGAGGGCATCGGCAGGGGCGCTGTCGCTTTCCGCAAGCAACGACTTCAAGATAGCGCTTGCGTCGATCACGTAGCGCAATCTTCACCTGTCCCTGTCTTCGCGGACAAGATTGACGGAGTTGTCGAGAAGGCCAATACGTTTGCGAATTCGATCGCGGCGCGAACGAATGCGCTCCAAGAGCGGGTCGGGCCTACGTCGCCTTACAGAACTACGCTCTCTTCGCCATTGTTCGACAATGCCGGAGAACTCTGGTCCCGAGGTGTGAGACTTGCTGGCCATGATGGTGACCGAATTATCCTACGCCCCCTTCGCCTTCTTCACCTCTTCTATCAACGGAGGCACGATGTCGAACAGGTTTCCGACCACGCCAAAATCAGCGACCTCGAAAATCGGCGCTTCCGCATCCTTATTCACCGCCACAATGGTGCGTGAGCCCTTCATGCCGACAATGTGCTGAATGGCGCCGCTGATGCCCAGGGCCAGGTACAGCTTGGGCGCCACGGTCTGGCCCGAAGAGCCGATTTGGCGGTCCATCGGGAGCCAGCCCGAATCGCAGATGGGACGCGACGCCGCCAGCTCTCCGCCGAGCGCGTCCGCCAGTTGCTTGGCGAGATCGATGTTTTTCTGCTCCTTGATTCCGCGGCCGACGGCCACGATGATCTCCGCCTGGGTCAAATCCACCGCCTGTTTCGCTTCCTTGAAGGGGGCCTCCGGGTGAGTGCGGATGACGCCCTCGCCGATTTCGACGTTCACCGTTTCCACCGGCGCGCCCCCGCTTCCGCTTTGTCGGCGCGAAAGGCGCCGGTTTGAAAGGTTGCGAAGTGCGGAGGATCGCCGCTGACGGCGACGTCGGCGGCAAACTTTCCCTGGAACATCTGCCGGGTAAACAGCAGGTCGTTGCCGTCTTTGCGGAAGCCGATGCAGTCGCTGACCAGCGAGCGTCCCATGGCGGCGGCCAACTGGGGTGCGAAGTCGCGGACCTGGTAGGTGTGCGGCATCAGCACCAGCCGCGGCGCGCGCTGCCCGAGAAACTGCTTGAGCACGGCAACGAACCCGTCCGGCGTATAGGGTTCCAGCTTGGCCGATTCGACCGCATAGACCTTGGCCAGCTTCTTGCCGGCAATTTCCTTGGCGATCTCGCCGACGCCGCTGCCGGCCACCGCGGCCTCCAGCGTCCATCCGGTTTCGGCCGCAATGGCCTGCGCCCCGGCAATGGTTTCCATCGACACGCGGTTCAGCTTGCCTTCGCGTTGCTCGACGACCACAAGAATAGTGTCACCCATCTATCGTTCTCCCATCTCCAACCAATGCCAATCTCGATCAGGCCGCCTCGCGATGTTCCGCTTCCGCGCCGGCGTGAAGGTGAGGTTCCACCCTATGCCCTCTTGCCAGCGAGGCCTTCTGTTCCAGATACCCGCCGGCCATGACCAATCCCAAACCCAGGGCGCCATCGACCCCTGTCCAGAGCAGCCAGAGCAGCGACCCGGTCCTGATGCCGACAAAAATGAACACCGCCAGCAAACCATCGAAGGCCAGCAGCAGCCATCCGACGGAGCGCAGCGCCAGGGAGCGCTCTTCCATTTTGTCGGGCGAAAGTTGTCGTGAGCCATATTTTTTTCAATGCGGGCCATTCCCGGATCCTTCCGACCGGGCTGCCCGCTCAGATCACTCGTGCCTCGTCCCGCAGCTTGTCCAGCAACTTCTTCGCGACTTCCGCGGGCCCGCCTTGCAGCAGCTCGGTCTTCTTAGTCTTCTCTGGTATATAGAGTCGCCGAATCTGCTGAAGGTTGGGGCCCAGCGCCGATTGCACTTCCGCCATCGTCACTTTTTTCAGGGGCTTGTTCTTGGCCTGCTTGATTCCGATCAGGGTGGCATAGCGCAGCTTGTTGATGCCCGACTGGATGGTCAGCACCGCCGGCAGAGGCATATCCACGTACTGGAAGAACCCGGCCTCCAGTTCGCGCTTGACGCGAATGCCGCCATCTTTCTTTTCGATCTGCATGATGATGGTGGCGTGCGGCCAGGCGAGCAACTCGGCGAGGAGGACTCCGGTTTGCGCAAAGCCGTAATCGTCCGATTGCAGGCCGGTGAAAATAAGGTCGAACTGCTCATCCTTGATCGCGGCGGCAAAGGCCCGCGCCGTGTTAAAGGCGTCCAGGCCGATGAAAGCAGCGTCCTCGAGGTGAATGGCGCGGTCGGCGCCCTTGGCCAGCGCCTCGCGCAACACCTGCTGGGCGCGGGCCGGGCCGGCGGTGATGACCACGACCTCGCCGCCATGCTTCTCTTTCTGGCGCAACGCCTCTTCCAGGGCGTAGGCATCGGGCTCATTCACTTCGTAGGAAACGTCTTCGCGAATCCAGGTTCCGCTTTCGTTCAGCTTCAGCGGAGCGTCTTTTTGCGGGACCTGCTTCATGCATACCAGGATTTTCAAGCCACACCTCGGGCGATAAGGGCCATGGGAAATTTCACCAGCACCAGGGCAAACATGGAAGTATAAAGGACGCGCCCCAGCGTTCGGAAGATTGGCGCCAGTTCCACGGAAGTGCAGCCCCAAAAAGGAAAAGCCCCGGTCGAGACCGGGGCTTCAGGTTCGCCAATTCGGACCAATCAGTCGATGAAAGCCACCGACTGCACGCCGGAGACTTCAAAGCGCTTGCGGCAGCGCACGTTCTTGCACATGACCATGTCGTCGCGCCGGACCATGTAGGAGCGGGCCTTGGCAAACTTGGCGCGATCGCGTTCGTCGGCGCGGCCGGGGAGTTGGCCCTTCTTGGTGCGCACAATCCAGCCGAGTTCGTATTCGCCGGCCTGCCGGCAGTGCGGACAGTTCAGCGTGGTGATTTTCTTGTCCTGCCGCTCGTCGTAAAAGTCGCGCTCGTCCATGCCTTCCTAGGATATACCATGCCCAGTGCGGAACAGGGTAAGCTGTTGTTGAAGATCGCTCGGGTCTTTAACCCGCGCCACCCATGGCCAAGAAGAAAAAGCCGAAGGCATTTCGCGCGGTTACCGCGGTGAAGGCGGCGGCGCGGGAGCACGTCGGCACGCCTCCGCCGACCCGCTTCGAGCCTGACGTCACCAAGAAGACGCGGCCGAAGCACAAAGCCACGCTACCCAAGATCCTGGCCGATCCGGACGCACAGGCCTGATTGATCCCGGTCCTCGGCCGCGCCCAAAGCAGGCCGCACGGCAGACTTCCGCCTCCCGAGCGGCTTGTGCTACGCTTCTCCGCATTCGCAGCGCCGCCCGGGCGCTGAAATTGGGGTTTCCCCTGGCCGAATGCCAGGCCAGCGCGAAAAACGGAAGGTACGAGCTATGTCCGCCATGCCCGCCATCTCGCCGTCGGCTCCGGTGCTGCTGTTCGTCCAGGGCAACGAGCAGCGCCGCATCGTGATCGATCACACGCCGTTTACCATTGGCCGCAAAGACCGACCGCGACCTTCCCATACCCGACTCGCGGGTTTCGCGCGAGCACGCCTTGATCGTCGCGGAAAATGGCAAGTACTACATCGTGGACCAGGGCGGCCGCAGCGGCGTGTACGTGAACCGCATGCGCCGCGAGCGTCACCCGCTGGAGGCCAACGATCGCTGCGACTTTGGCCTGGAAGATTTTTATATCGTCTTCAATCCCACCGGCCCGATTACCGCGACCTCAGCCGAGTACCTCAGCCAGATTTCCATGGCGCCGCGCAGCGGGGCGGGTTCGGAACTCCAGCAGTTAAGACTGTTCCTGGAAGCGGCGCGCCGTTTGCGCACCACCGGCGTGCTGGCCGACGTGATTGCCACGCTGCTCGATTGCAGCCTTCGACTTACCCAAGCCGAGCGCGGCTTCGTCTTCCTGCGCTCTGCCGACGGCACGCTGCAGCTTGGCGCCGGTCGCAACAGCAAGGGCGAGACCCTGCATGACGACAGCACCATCACCCGTTCCCTGCTGCAGCAAGCGGCCAGTTCCGGCTCCGAGTTTGTGGTAGGCGATACCTCGCAAGCCGCCGACCTGGCGGGGCGCGCCAGCATCATCAGTCATGACCTGCGCACCGTGATCGCCATTCCACTGCGCCGCGCCGGCAGCTCGCCTTCCGAGAGTGGTATTGGGTCGCGATCCGGCAAGGGCGCCGCCGAGCGCAATGCCGTGCTCGGCGTGCTCTATCTCGATAGCCGCATCGCCTCGCGCAATCTCTCCGGCGTGAGCCAGGACATTCTGCACGCCATCGCAAAAGAGGCTGCCGGCCTGCTGGACAATGCCCGGCTGGTGGAGGCGGAAGAGTCCGCGCGGCGTTACCAGCAGGAGTTGTCGATCGCGGCCGGAATCCAGCAGCGGCTCATGACAGTCCGCATCCCCGATGTGCCCTTTGCCGAGGTGCAGGGGCGCAACCTGCCGTGCCATGAAATCGGCGGCGACTTCTTTGACGTGGTGCGCACGCCCGAGGCGGTCGCGGTGGTGCTGACCGACGTTTCCGGGAAAGGCGTTTCAGCGGCGCTGCTCGGCTCCGTGATCCAGGGGATGATCTATTCGCAGCTCGCGCAGGGAATCTCGCTGGAAGCCGCGGTCACGGCCGCGCACAATTTTCTCTGCGAAAAAGACGTGGGCGAAAAATACGCCACCATGGCGGTCGTCCGGCTGTGGGGAGACGGCCAACTGGAGCTGCTGAATTGCGGCCACGTGCCGCCGCGGCTGGTGTCGGGAGGCAAGGTGACCGAACCCGACAATACCAATCCCGCCATCGGGTTGCTGCCCGACGTCTCATTCCACAGCATGCGCATGCAACTCCAGCCCGGCGACCGGCTCGTGCTCACTACCGACGGCGTGGTGGAAGCCGAAAACGCAGCGGGCGAATTCTTCGGTTATGAGCGCCTCGACCAAGCCGCTGCCGAAGCGGGACTGGAGGGCGTGTTCCGCGCCGTCAAGGAGTTCTGCGGCCCCGTCCCCCTGCAGGACGACTGCACGGTGGTGGAGTTGGTGTACACGGCAGACTGCGCTGCCGCACTCGCGTTTGCCCCTGACCCCATCGCCAATTAGAATGGCCTTACCTGCGTAGGCCCGTAGCTCAGTTGGTTAGAGCGCTTCCTTGACACGGAAGAGGTCGATGGTTCGAGTCCATTCGGGCCT
>CAWCOC010000004.1:0-50270 GCA_963797035.1 Terriglobia bacterium | reverse complement strand
GTACTTGAGAGTACCGAGTTCGCACGCGTTAGGTAGCCTTGGGCTCGGCAACCTGCATGGTCAGTCGTGAGTGCTCGATACTCAGGTCGATCAACTGTTCGACCAGATTCTTGAACCGCTTGTGACTCGCGATTTGGCGGCGGAGATCCTTCACCCATTCCCGGCGGACGTACTCGGTGCGGCTCTTCATCCGACGCGTATAGCTGATCTGCCAATAGGCTCCGGCGTGGTGTTGGGGATCCTTGTACTGACGGGTCAGTGAGCCCGGGCGCATCGGCCCGATCTCCAATAGCGCCGTCTTGATGCGATCAATCCTTCGCTCGATCTGCTGAATCCGTTTCTGGCTCATGATGCCTCCTTTTACATCGATAGTATAGCATAGATATGCTATACT
Source organism: Terriglobia bacterium (assembly GCA_963797035.1). Taxonomy (GTDB): domain Bacteria; phylum Acidobacteriota; class Terriglobia; order Terriglobales; family Acidobacteriaceae; genus JAIQGF01. Next base: position 49,876 of record CAWCOC010000004.1, on the reverse strand, counting down.
ATACAGCGACTTATCGTCAAGCCATAAATGCCGATGCTTCGCACCACCCGGCCAGGAGGCCGCTCATGCTCTGGAGTCACTGGTGGAATTTGGTGTGCGGTTTGCGGTCCGCCTGCGCCCGGACCCGAACCTTCCTCTGGATGGCGCTCTGCCTGGCCGGTTTCACCGTTCGCAAGGATCTACTGGGCGTCACCAGTATCGTGCGCGCCCTGGGATTGGAGCCGGCCTGCTACGACCGACTCCTGGACTTCTTCCATAGCCAAGCCCTGGATCTGAACAAGCTCACCCTTGCCTGGTGCGCTCTGGTCTTCCGCGTCCACCCCGGCATCCTACGCGTCAACGGCAGGCCCGTCCTCGTCGCCGACGGCATCAAGGTCGCCAAGGCCGGACGCAAAATGCCGGGAGTCAAAAAACTCCATCAAGAATCGGACTCCAACAACAAGCCGGAGTTCATCTTCGGCCACTCCTGCCAGGCGGTCGCCGTGCTCGCCCAAGCCTTGTCCAGCGTATTCGCCTTGCCTTTGGCTTGTCGCATCCACGAAGGCACGGTCTTTTCCAACCGCGACCACCGGACCCTCCTCGACAAGATGATCCTGCTGCTCGATTCGCTCCGCCTGAAAGAGCCCTGCTACTTCGTGGCCGATGCGTACTATGCCTCCGGCAAGATCGCTCGTGGGTTGCTCGCCAAAGGCCACCATCTGGTCACCCGGGTCAAGAGCAACAGCGTGGCTTTCTTCCCGGCATCACTCCCGCCTCCCAACCGGCGACGGCGTCGCGGCAGGCCGAAGAAGTACGGCAGGAAGATCAAGGTTGCCGCGCTGTTGAAACAGTCTGCCCAACTCCAGCAGGCGCCCAGCCCCGTCTATGGCGAGAAGAATGTGATCCTCCGCTTCCGCACCGCCGACCTATTGTGGCGCCCTGTCGGCATCCTCGTCCGCTTCGTCGTGGTGCTCCATCCCCTTCGCGGCGCCATCCTGCTGATGAGCACCGACCTGACCCTCTCTCCCCTCGAGATCATCCGCCTCTATGGCTTGCGATTCAAGATTGAAGTGTCCTTCAAGCAGGCCATCCGGGTCATCGGCGCTTATGCGTATCACTTCTGGATGGTGGCCATGACTCCCCTACGGCGTGTCAGCGGTAACCAGTACCTGCACCACAAGTCCGAGGACTACCGCAATGCCGTCCGCCGAAAGATCGCGGCCTATCATCGCCACATCCAACTCGGACTCATCGCCCAGGGCCTGCTTCAGATCCTCTCGGCGATGGAACCGAAGTTAGTATGGCTTTCCTTTGGTTCCTGGATCCGTACGGTTCGGGGAGGGCTGGCCCCCTCGGAACAGGTCGTGGCCATTGCCCTCCGCAGTACCCTTCCGGAATTTCTCGCCACTGCCGCAAAAACCGTAATCCTTGTGAAATTCCTCCGCGACCGTCTGGACCTTTCCAGGGCTGAAGGAACCAGGTTGGCGGCATGAAAAGGCGGCCGCACAAACCGGTACTCTCAAGAAAGTACAAACATGGATAAAATCTTTCACGTCCTGACCACTCCAGGTGCCGCACCTCGAGCCGCTTGCCCATCGCGTCTCGGGCAATCTGTCGCATGCGTCAAGGATTCGCTTGAGCTCCTCGTCAGTAAAACGGCGACTTGTTTGCGGGCAAGCTCGCACCTTTCGGAGGCTTCACCGCAGCGGCTAGTACTACTGGGTCATAAATATGTGTTACTCAAGTTGGGCCGCTTCACTCCGAAGGGCTGCCAGTATTGAGTTTCACGGTTCACAGCGCCGGCTGGCAGGAACGCGAATTTGGCCGCTCCGTCAGCCACCCGAAAGCCCGGCCAGCGCGCGTTTAACAAGTTTTATGACCCAGTAGTACTAACTGCTTCACGGCGACGGGTTGATGGTCCGTGGTCCGTTGCAAAAGCCGCGGAGGTCGTCCCATTTTTCGGCGGGGCTTGGCAGGCAAAGGCTGCTTGCCGGACTCCCAGACCGTCATCGAGCTTTGCACGCCCACCACATATTTCAGGTTGAGTTCGGTGATTCCGTCGCGAAATTCGGTGTTGATGCCGTAAGCCGCGTCAGCCAGAATTACCCCACGGTCCAGGTTGGCCGCTACCGCCGCACGGATCTGATCCAGCGCGATGGCCGGCTTGGTTTGAAACTCAACCTCTTTGGGCACTTCCGTCTTTTCCCGCCGCTCCGCATCCTCGGCCCATTCCTTGGGCAGATAGATGCGATAGGCGATCGGCAGGCTGGAACTCCACGTCGCCACTGACAGACTCACCGCTACCCGACAGTTCTCTTGCTTCCCTACTTGTCCGCAGTACTGACGTGCGACCCCCACCGAATGCGTGCCTTTCTTCGGAAAGCCGGTGTCATCTACGATCCAGGCCACCACTGGCCCTTGCTTCTGCATCGCTGGTAACACATGGTTGCGCACTTCATCGAGCAGTGCTTCGTCGCTCCAAGGCGCCTTGGCTACCAAATGGTGCAGTGACTGACGCGTCGGCTGCACGTTCCCCGGATCCAGGCGGGCCGCCATCGGCTCAATACTCTTGCGTTCACCGGGTAATAGCAACGCCTTGCAGTAGTTCTTCAAAGGTGTGTGCCGGTCTTCGTGCCCCGCGGCTATCGCCAGGCCCTCTATATATGCCGCGAAGCGTTTCTCTTGTGGGCCTGGCGCAGAGAGGCGTGAACCCACAAGACAATTCTACATCAGAATGTTCTTTTATGACCCAGTAGTATTAGCGATGAGTCTGCCCTCCACCGCCTTCAAAGAAATCACTTGGCGTGAAGGCACAGACCGGAAGTTGCAATCACGCTTTGCCGCCGTTCGCGTACGTCCTGCTCATCGGGATTACGAGAAAGCGGAACCACACCAGGAGGAATGGTTGCTGATCGAGTGGCCGCGAGCGGAGAAAGAGCCATCCAAATATTGGGTATCGACGCTGCCGCCCACTACCAAACTCAAAGCTTTGGTCAAGATGGCCAAACACCGCTGGATCATCGAACGGGACTATGAGGAGTTGAAACAAGAACTAGGGCTGGGGCATTTTGAAGGCCGCAACTGGCGTGGGTTCCACCACCACGCGACGCTATGTATCGCAGCTTATGGGTTCCTGGTGGCCGAGCGGAACCGTTTTTCCCCCTCGGCCCGTGCCGGTCATCTGGGATTCGCCGCCCTGGGGCCGCCGCCGGGCTTCCGGCCCCGCGGATCGCCGCGCACGCCCCGAAAGACATAATCCGCACTCCATCGCGACGCTGCGCATCATTCTGGCGCGGGTGTTGCTCCGGCAACTGCCTCACTGCCCTTTTTGCGGGTTGTCTCCGGACTGAGCGTTGGCATCGAAATCAATTTCATCAAGGCAGGTTTGCCGCGGTGAGCGTGGCTCGGTGTGCCAGGCATCAGCGCGCAACTCGACCTGGCTGAGTTTCTCCACGGCGAGGCAGCGCCAGCCGCCCATGGCTTCTGACGCCACCGCCAAGCCGCTGTTGCTGCTTCCTCCAAACTGATAACACAACACACGGAGTCGGCCGGACTTCTGTCCTAACACATGGGGACAAAGCAGGCGCGGTAAGCCATCATAAACTGCCGCCACCGGCTGCCTGCAAGCAGCCGCCCGGCGAAGGAGTAAATAAATCTCCCTCACGGTTTGCTCCCTGTCAGGCTGCGGAGTCATACCTCCTCAGAATACGCCCCTCGGGAGAGGGCGAATCCGACTCGTATTTTATGACCCAGTAGTACTAGGGGCCGAGAACCATGATCTCCTGAGCCCCGTTCGAAAGCCCGCCTTCAATGCCGATTCGTGTCGCTGTCTTTAATCACAAGGGCCGTGTTGGGAAGACAACGCTTACAGTCAACATTTCAGCCGCGTTAGCGGCACTGGGCAAGAGAGTGCTTCTAGTGGACTCTGACCCACAATGCAACCTCACTGCCTACTCGGTGGAAGACTCAGTTGTGGACGACCTCCTTGACAATTCAGACAGCGAGAAAGGTCGCACGATATGGTCTTCACTTAAGCTAGTCAGTGATGGCATGGGCGACTTGAGGTTCGTGGGAGCTCTTGAAAGGCTCCCCAACGGGGTGTGGCTCTCATACTGGACATTGACATGACGGTCAAGCCGCGCGGACAGACTTTCGTAGCGGGCGAAGAGTTAGAGCAATTGCAGGGCCCCATCGATCACTCAGGGCGAGGGCGCGTAACTGCACGATGTGCTGACCCGTCTCCTCCTTCCACCGTGCGCCGCAGCGCTTCATGCGGGTTTCGAAGAGACTCTTGCAGGTTGCCTCGACGTTGCCAGTGCCAAGCGCCAAGCCTAGTCGGCGCGCCCGAGCGTAGTTCATACGATCGGCGTCGGCGCTGTGACTTTGGAGATAGGTGATGGCCGCATGGACGGGGTGATCCGTGCCGACACCCTCATCCCTGCCCGAGGCGGTCAACTCCTCCAGAATGCCGCTTGCCGCACTCGCGCGGTTCAGCCGGCTCATCTTCCATCGCCGGAGCTTTTCGTCGGCCCCCGTGGCATCCTCGATGGCGCGGGCGGCGGCCCCAAGCTTCTCCATGAGGTGGTGCAGATCCACCAGGCGATAGAGATCGTTACCGAACTTGGCGACGAAGCCCTCGTCTAACACATTCCACATCTCCGGAGCCCCGTCGCAGAGTAGCTCAATCTTCAAATCCGGTTTCTTGCTGCGCAGCGTCGCGACATCGGCAACCAGACGGTCGCGCAAACCGGTGAGATCTCCCTCCGGCATGCATCCATAGCGAATCGTGTGCCGTCCCACTCCGTTTGCATCGTGCAGCGTCACCGTACCGCAATAGGCCATGCGAAAGTTCCGTTCCACCGGCTTCTTCGGCGCGCCCTTTTTCGGCCGCCCCGCCGGCCGCCGCCGCGGTTCCTCCATCGGCACACTGACCCGATCCAGAGACACACTAATCGAGCCGGCCTCCTCCGGCACCTCCACGGCATCGATCAGGGCGTCTTCCATGTCCTGGTGATCCGCAACGGCCAGAGCCCCGACCAGGTGGGCCACCCGCTCGAAACTGGCGCGCGAATACGGTAGCCGGCCAAACTAGCGCGCGCTCGCTTCCGCTTCCCGCGACGGGCCTTGCTGCACCGCATGGGCCATCGCCCGCGCCGCCTGGGGCAGCCAGCCGTCCTCCACCACGCCGGCCCGCAGGCGCACCGCATCCACTACCCGGCCGCCCGGTTGCCCCCCACGCTCGCCCCACTGACGGTACCACGATCTCTCGACGGAGACTGAACCCACCATCGTGTGGTAGGGCGCCTCGCACCGTCCCACCCGCGTGTAGCGCACCCCTCCGATGATCACCGCAGGAAGGTCCATGTCCAAGCTCTGTAGAATGGCGCGCTGGCCGGCCAACTCCGTGCGTCCCGCACTTTCTGCCATCGCCTGTTCCATTTCCGCATAATCCACCGCTTTCCCGCTCCCGAGGCGGGACACCGTCCGCTGCAGGGCCGCCAGATGCTCCACCATCGCCTTTCCCACTTCCGCAAACTCCTCCGGAACCTCAATCACCATCTTGGGCATCACACCTCCTGACATTAGGCCAAGCTTGGCATTCTGTTCTAGCACATTCATGTCGATTTGTCCAGGATGAGAGCCACACGCCCCCAACGTGTACCTTCTTCCCGGGGATGTCCGACTTGCGGAGTCTGAGCAGAGGTGAGGGGCCCTTGCACCACGACTGCACTCAGCCAGTTAGTGGCGCAAACGGCCAACGACCTCAACATAGATGTTGTCTTCTATGATGTAGGTCCCGAACAGTGGCCCCCTAAACAGAAGTATTCTTCTGGACTGCGACTACCTCATAGTCCCGGCCGCTTGCGATCTCTTTTCGATCAGAGCCCTCAAGACCCTTGGGCACACGTTAGTCAGTTGGATCGAAGATTGGCGAACGATCCTCGACCTGGTTCCAACCGGGTTCTATTTGCTTCCCGGTTCGCCACGATTCCTTGGATATGTGCCCCAATGCTTCAAGACGTATGGGGGCGACGTGTCCTCAAGTTACGCCAAGTATCTTCCTAGGATTGAGAAGGGCATCGACAGTGACGTTGTCACTGTTCTGCGGAGGCTCGACCCTAGATTCTAGCCCGCAAAATCTGAGAATTGGTCTCTCAGACTTGTCATTGTGAGCGCGAGTTGCGTGACGGGCAAGCTGTCAGCGCTCAGCATTCAGCATTCAGCATTCAGCTATCAGCTTTTAGCGATCAGCTTGCGATCTGGATTGGAGAGGGCGAGCGACGGAATTCGTGCGATCAGCGCGCCCTATGCCGCGATGAGATCCACGAGTTTCTGAATGGCCGCATCAGCCCGGTGATACGCGGTTTCGATTTTGGCGGGCGGCTTGGCAGTTTTCTCCGGCCGATGATGAAACAGCGAATTGGCCAGCGGGCCGCAGATGCGCTGATGGAAGAGGACGAACATGGCGGCGACCCGCTTCCCTTTTTCGGTGAGCCTGTAAGAATACCTCTTGCCGTCGCGCTCCAGCAGGCCGTGACCTTTCATCTTGCGCACGTCGTAACGGAGTTGGGTAAGCGTGTAGGCATCGGCGGGGAGATCAAACGCTGCCCGGATGGCCTCATGGATCTGCGCCGTCCGCCAGCCAGCGAGTTGGGAGCCGCCGTGCAGCAGTACTTCCATCAGGCGCATCATTCGGGTGTCCTGGATTTTGATACCGGGGATTTTGCTGCGGCCGGATGGAATCGGCAGAGCCAGTCGCTGGAACAGCGGGAAATCCACGTGCACGTTGAGCAGTTCAGCCTCAAAGCCGGCCAGGCGATCCGTCACCGCGACCAGCGTTTGGCGCAAGGCATTCAGATTCTCCAAGCCTTTTTTCAAGCCCAGATCCTTGAGCCGGTTCACGCAGATTTCCAGCCGGAGAAAGGTGGCGAACTTTTCGTACATCCGCGCCACCAGGCTCTTGCAGTAAATCCGCAAGACATGATGGCCGTGGTCGAGTTTTTCCAGCATGCTGTGCAGCTTGCCGCGAATTCGTTTGTGCTTGCGGACGCCGAAGATCTGGGCGATCTTGTCGGCGGTCAAGCGGAATAGTCCCAGTTCGCAAGAGCGCTCGAAGATCTTGTGAATCGGGAAATTCCGCCGGAAGAGAACATTCCGGCAGTACTCGACCTGGTTCAGCGAGTAATCGCGACGCAGGTGGACGGCCGCGCGATCTTTCTTGGAGAACTTCGGGCCCAGCACCAGCGTCCAATAATCCAGGCGCTTGCGGATGATCTCCGGGCTGAGACGGTCGGCGGCTGCCTGCAACTGTTCCCCATCTGAGACCCACAAAAAAGCGTTATCATCTTTGCGGAAGCGGACCCCGCGGCGCTGGAGTTCGCCCGCGATGTAGTGATGACCGTTGAGGTAGTAGGTGGTCTGAAAAGGCAGGAACGAACCGACACACATCGCCATGGGGCCGAGGACTTCGTCGCGGATGTAGAAGTAGTAATGCGTATAACGCGACCATTGCCTTCTCAGGATGCGGTAATCCGGATCATCAGTGGGAAACTTGGGCGGCACCGAACCAAAGGTAGGACCCTGTTCCAGGCTTTTGAAGATAAAGTACACGCCGAAGCGCTTGCGTCGTTCCATGGCGAGTCCGTAGGGGCGGACGAAGTCTTCCTTCTTGATGCCTTTCTTCTTCATATCGGGACTGGGCCACTGAATCGGGATGCGATGGTTGCGGGCGAATGCCTCGACCCACTGCTGGTACTCGCGAGTTCGCTTGGCCAAGGCTTGCTTGGTGATGGGATAAATCCCGTGCACATCGCGAAAGAAATGGACTATGTGTTCGGGGCGCGTAAACAGTGGCAGATAACCCTGGATGACGATGCGGTCGAAACAGTGGTATACAAAAGCCAACAGGCTGCCAAACAGCTTGAGGAAGGTTTCCATCGGTCCTCCCGGATGCGCTTGCCTTGACAACAAGATCATCCAACAGAGGACCGATGGAAGCCAGCGGGGCGGCGGCATGAAAGATTTCCACCAACTGAAAGTCTGGCAGAAGGCGCACCAGTTGACGCTGGCGGTCTATCGGGTCACAGCCGGCTTTCCGCGTGAAGAGTTATACGGGCTGACCAGCCAACTCCGCCGCGCCTGCTCCTCGGTCGCAGCCAATCTCGCAGAAGGATGTGGACGCGAAGGCGACGCTGAGTTCGCCCGCTTCTGCTCCATCGCCATGGGATCGGCCAGCGAAGTGGAATACCACCTGTTGTTGGCGAAAGACCTGAAGCTGCTCACGCCCGCGGACTACGAAACACTGGCGCCCCGCGCCACGGAACTGAAACGGATGCTCACGGCGTTGATCCAAAAGCTGAATGCTGACCGCTGAAAGCTGAAAGCTCCCGTCCTCAAGATTTCAAGTATCCTTGGCTATCCCTAGTACTACTGGGTCATAAAAGAACATTCTGATGTAGAATTGTCTTGTGGGTTCACGCCTCTCTGCGCCAGGCCCACAAGAGAAACGCTTCGCGGCATATATAGAGGGCCTGGCGATAGCCGCGGGGCACGAAGACCGGCACACACCTTTGAAGAACTACTGCAAGGCGTTGCTATTACCCGGTGAACGCAAGAGTATTGAGCCGATGGCGGCCCGCCTGGATCCGGGGAACGTGCAGCCGACGCGTCAGTCACTGCACCATTTGGTAGCCAAGGCGCCTTGGAGCGACGAAGCACTGCTCGATGAAGTGCGCAACCATGTGTTACCAGCGATGCAGAAGCAAGGGCCAGTGGTGGCCTGGATCGTAGATGACACCGGCTTTCCGAAGAAAGGCACGCATTCGGTGGGGGTCGCACGTCAGTACTGCGGACAAGTAGGGAAGCAAGAGAACTGTCGGGTAGCGGTGAGTCTGTCAGTGGCGACGTGGAGTTCCAGCCTGCCGATCGCCTATCGCATCTATCTGCCCAAGGAATGGGCCGAGGATGCGGAGCGGCGGGAAAAGACGGAAGTGCCCAAAGAGGTTGAGTTTCAAACCAAGCCGGCCATCGCGCTGGATCAGATCCGTGCGGCGGTAGCGGCCAACCTGGACCGTGGGGTAATTCTGGCTGACGCGGCTTACGGCATCAACACCGAATTTCGCGACGGAATCACCGAACTCAACCTGAAATATGTGGTGGGCGTGCAAAGCTCGATGACGGTCTGGGAGTCCGGCAAGCAGCCTTTGCCTGCCAAGCCCCGCCGAAAAATGGGACGACCTCCGCGGCTTTTGCAACGGACCACGGACCATCAACCCGTCGCCGTGAAGCAGTTAGCGATGAGTCTGCCCTCCACCGCCTTCAAAGAAATCACTTGGCGTGAAGGCACAGACCGGAAGTTGCAATCACGCTTTGCCGCCGTTCGCGTACGTCCTGCTCATCGGGATTACGAGAAAGCGGAACCACACCAGGAGGAATGGTTGCTGATCGAGTGGCCGCGAGCGGAGAAAGAGCCATCCAAATATTGGGTATCGACGCTGCCGCCCACTACCAAACTCAAAGCTTTGGTCAAGATGGCCAAACACCGCTGGATCATCGAACGGGACTATGAGGAGTTGAAACAAGAACTAGGGCTGGGGCATTTTGAAGGCCGCAACTGGCGTGGGTTCCACCACCACGCGACGCTATGTATCGCAGCTTATGGGTTCCTGGTGGCCGAGCGGAACCGTTTTTCCCCCTCGGCCCGTGCCGGTCATCTGGGATTCGCCGCCCTGGGGCCGCCGCCGGGCTTCCGGCCCCGCGGATCGCCGCGCACGCCCCGAAAGACATAATCCGCACTCCATCGCGACGCTGCGCATCATTCTGGCGCGGGTGTTGCTCCGGCAACTGCCTCACTGCCCTTTTTGCGGGTTGTCTCCGGACTGAGCGTTGGCATCGAAATCAATTTCATCAAGGCAGGTTTGCCGCGGTGAGCGTGGCTCGGTGTGCCAGGCATCAGCGCGCAACTCGACCTGGCTGAGTTTCTCCACGGCGAGGCAGCGCCAGCCGCCCATGGCTTCTGACGCCACCGCCAAGCCGCTGTTGCTGCTTCCTCCAAACTGATAACACAACACACGGAGTCGGCCGGACTTCTGTCCTAACACATGGGGACAAAGCAGGCGCGGTAAGCCATCATAAACTGCCGCCACCGGCTGCCTGCAAGCAGCCGCCCGGCGAAGGAGTAAATAAATCTCCCTCACGGTTTGCTCCCTGTCAGGCTGCGGAGTCATACCTCCTCAGAATACGCCCCTCGGGAGAGGGCGAATCCGACTCGTATTTTATGACCCAGTAGTACTAGCGTCCAATGACCGTAGCGCATCCTGTGCTTCGTCCGTCGTCAGTGAGTCGGGCTCATCAATACAGATGAAGCCGAACACTGTGCAAATCTGATCTGCAAATTCCCCAAGCCGCTGTTTATCTAGCTACTTTCTGGCGCAAAATTCGTTTTCTGGATGTGGACCGAGCACCGACGCACGGTGTCAAAAATGGCAAACCGCCCGACGGTCGTCCCGCCGGGCAGTCAAGTAGTTGATTTTGGTTTACTTCGGAAAATCAGTTTTTGCGTTCGGCTAACACCTTTCCGAGGTGGTGGAGATTGTCTGCAATAACGCCCAGCCCGACCCACCGCTTCATGCCGGCATCGCCTCGATAGATACACCGTCGAAGGCCGTGTCGCCGCTTCAACACGCTGATGCGGCCCTCGCAGCCGGTCCGCCATTTCTGGCCTTGCTTGAACCAGCGCTTCTTCTGCTCGCGCTTCCGCTCGGCGCTTTTAGTGGAGCGATTCGGAATGCACACCCGCTTCACACCCCTGTCGTGCGCAGCGGTTTCATTCCTGGCTGAGTAGAATGCCGCATCGCCCGCTACCAACCGGGGAGTGCAGCCCAGCCTTTTCTCATGCGCGTCAAGGCCCGGGATCACTAACTCTGAGTCACTGGGCCGCTTTTCATAGACGGCATAGTCGGTGATGATCTGATTCTCGCCTTCCTGGATTTTGACCATCTTGCCAAACTCGGTAGGTTTGCTCGCCTTGCCTTTGCGAATGATTTCGGTGGTGGGCTCGAAGATACTCACTAACTTTTCGGCAACATGGGTGTCGCCGCCGAAGATCCGCTGTTTGGCTTGCCGCATCACCTGCTGGACTCTCGGCACAAAGGTTTCCAGTTCTTTGCGCAGCCCTTCGAGGGCCGCCTGCTGCATCACGTCCGCCGATCGTTTCACCCCTTGGACAATTTCGCCGGAAAATCGTTTGGCCTGACCAACCACGCGCCCTACCGTGGACAACAGCTTCTCGTATCCCTGCTGCAAACGCTCCCGGTTCGGTCCGCCCTTGGTGCGCGCTACGCGCCCGATTTCCAGAATGCAAAACTTCACGCTCCGGCTCCGGTCACGGAGTTTGGCGCCCTGCTGCCCGGCGATTTCCGCAATCCGCTTCATCGCGCGGATCAGAACCCGCACTCCATCGCCCAGCAGATTGCTGTCCGTCGGGTAGTGGATATTAGTCTCTACCACCGTGGTATCCAGGCGCATCTTGCGTCCTTTCACCACCTGGTTTTCTTGGGCGATCTCCACCACTCGTTCATGGATCTTCTCCACTGCTTCCGGCCCCAGCGCCAATCCCCAGCGGCCCATGGTTTTGGAATCCGGTGCTTTGGATGCTCCCACGCGGGTGAAGTCGCGATACACGAGATTCGCCCGAACTTCACGTTCCAACACGTCGTAGCTCCAGTTGCGAATGTGCTTCAGGAGCAGTAGCCTCATCACCACTTCCGCCGGGGTGCCTCGTCGCCCGCGGGTGCGGCTTTTGGGACTGCGCTTTGCCAGAGCCTCATACACAGTCGAGACCAGTTGCTCGTCCTCCAGCACCCGGTCGGCATGCGTCATCCAGTCCTCTCGCAAGTCCGTCACTTCCTCCGCGATGAGACCTTCGCCGAAGTGAAGTTGCTGCCGGCGCGCCTCAATCATGAGAGTTGCTCCGCCCCGCGGCCGGGGTGCGTGACTTCTTCTCCTGCTGCCATTGCTTTCGCAGTTGGTCGCGGTTTAATTCGGCCAGCGAGCAGCCGATTTCCCAAAAGGCTGCCCACGCCTGTTGCGCCTGGCGTGCGGTTTCGGCGTGCTCCGGGGGAACATACAAAGAGCGGCTCTTTCCATCCTCTCGATAGGTGATGTACAGATGAGGCCCATGAAGGCGTTTGGGATCACGATTGCAGATGCAATTGGGATTGCCGCAGCGGCGGGAGGTCTCGGAAAGGCCTCCCTGGACCATGATTTCAGTGGCGCGAAGGAGTCGTTTGATGAGTCCCTGCTTCTTAAGCATAGCTTAATATTAAGATACGCTTGTCTCATATGGCCGTCAAGAGAAAAATGACATGAACGGTCAAAAATGTTTCGGCGGGCCGATTTGTGCGTTCTTGCAGCGCCCAGTCGCGGCAGCCGTTGGATCGAAACGCTTTAACCGCTCATTTTTGCGCCGGAAAGTAGCTAGCTAGCAGAGCAGCCAGGAAGTCAGGCTTGATCTTCAGCCACAACTCGGGCGTGATCCTGGCTGCCATAAGTAGCCTTGCCAAATCGCGGCCGCTTCTGCACTCTGGTCCCAACGGAAGTATTTCAGAAGATGTTGTTCGACCCACGCAGGATTGATGACATACAGCCAGGCAAGTCGCGTTGCTACCAACACCCTGGCATACATATAGGAGCGACCCACTCCTTCAGCAATTGCGGTAATCCTCGTCCAAATCTCGTCGGTGAGATCCGCCGCTGAACGGGGACGCCGGGCCGTCATCCGGTCAAGAAGTGCTTGGGTCAGAAGGCCAGCGGGTCTGTTAAGGACAGCAAAGATGGGGTCTTTGGCCGCCTCGGATTCGTCATGGAAGGCATAAGGTTGGCGCCGATCCCACACCTGCCACATAGGGGCTTCATCTTCGAGATTCAATCCAGGCGCGACCTCGTGCAGCGCCCAGGCCAGTTGGCGCGCCAGAGATTCGAAAAGAGCGTTCGGGCCGGCGACGAGTGCGCCGATGACCACGGGCCATTCTTGAGCCGTGCGCTTCTCAGAAGGGTGTGGCTCTCATCCTGGACAAATCGACATGAATGTGCTAGAACAGAATGCCAAGCTTGGCCTAATGTCAGGAGGTGTGATGCCCAAGATGGTGATTGAGGTTCCGGAGGAGTTTGCGGAAGTGGGAAAGGCGATGGTGGAGCATCTGGCGGCCCTGCAGCGGACGGTGTCCCGCCTCGGTGGCGGGAAAGCGGTGGATTATGCGGAAATGGAACAGGCGATGGCAGAAAGTGCGGGACGCACGGAGTTGGCCGGCCAGCGCACCATTCTACAGAGCTTGGACATGGACCTTCCTGCGGTGATCATCGGAGGGGTGCGCTACACGCGGGTGGGACGGTGCGAGGCGCCCTACCACACGATGGTGGGTTCAGTCTCCGTCGAGAGATCGTGGTACCGTCAGTCGGGCGAGCGTGGGGGGCAACCGGGCGGCCGGGTAGTGGATGCGGTGCGCCTGCGGGCCGGCGTGGTGGAGGACGGCTGGCTGCCCCAGGCGGCGCGGGCGATGGCCCATGCGGTGCAGCAAGGCCCGTCGCGGGAAGCGGAAGCGAGCGCGCGCGAGTTTGGCCGGCTACCGTATTCGCGCGCCAGTTTCGAGCGGGTGGCCCACCTGGTCGGGGCTCTGGCCGTTGCGGATCACCAGGACATGGAAGACGCCCTGATCGATGCCGTGGAGGTGCCGGAGGAGGCCGGCTCGATTAGTGTGTCTCTGGATCGGGTCAGTGTGCCGATGGAGGAACCGCGGCGGCGGCCGGCGGGGCGGCCGAAAAAGGGCGCGCCGAAGAAGCCGGTGGAACGGAACTTTCGCATGGCCTATTGCGGTACGGTGACGCTGCACGATGCAAACGGAGTGGGACGGCACACGATTCGCTATGGATGCATGCCGGAGGGAGATCTCACCGGTTTGCGCGACCGTCTGGTTGCCGATGTCGCGACGCTGCGCAGCAAGAAGCCGGATTTGAAGATTGAGCTACTCTGCGACGGGGCTCCGGAGATGTGGAATGTGTTAGACGAGGGCTTCGTCGCCAAGTTCGGTAACGATCTCTACCGCCTGGTGGATCTGCACCACCTCATGGAGAAGCTTGGGGCCGCCGCCCGCGCCATCGAGGATGCCACGGGGGCCGACGAGAAGCTCCGGCGATGGAAGATGAGCCGGCTGAACCGCGCGAGTGCGGCAAGCGGCATTCTGGAGGAGTTGACCGCCTCGGGCAGGGATGAGGGTGTCGGCACGGATCACCCCGTCCATGCGGCCATCACCTATCTCCAAAGTCACAGCGCCGACGCCGATCGTATGAACTACGCTCGGGCGCGCCGACTAGGCTTGGCGCTTGGCACTGGCAACCTCGAGGCAACCTGCAAGAGTCTCTTCGAAACCCGCATGAAGCGCTGCGGCGCACGGTGGAAGGAGGAGACGGGTCAGCACATCGTTGCAGTTACGCGCCCTCGCCCTGAGTGATCGATGGGGCCCTGCAATTGCTCTAACTCTTCGCCCGCTACGAAAGTCTGTCCGCGCGGCTTGACCGTCATGTCAATGTCCAGTATGAGAGCCACACCCGATGTCAGCACTCCGGTCCGGCGTGGGGCGTTCCTGGTCAACGAGGCGGGGTGCGCCGATTGCCACACGCCACAAAGAATGGGACAGCCCGTCCCCGGTATGGACTTCTCCGGAGGCCGCGTACTGGAGGGTCCATGGGGCCGGGTTGCCAGCGCAAATCTCACCCCGGACCCCTCCGGCATTCCCTACTACGACGAAGACATGTTCGTGCAGGCGCTGCGTACCGGTTACGTCGGCGCGCGGCGTCTCAGCCAGATCATGCCTTGGGCCACATTCCGCCACATGACGGACGGGGATCTCCGGGCCATCTACGCCTACCTGAAGACGCTCCCGCCGGTCAAGCATCGCGTCGATAACACCGAGCCTCCAAGCTATTGCCCGATCGATAAAAGCTGGCACGGCTACGGAGATCGAAATCACGCGCAACGTACACGATTCGAATGACGGGCCCCCGGGCAGGATCAGTGGATTTCGTCGATTGGCCCAGTTGGGCGTCCTGGCCGCAACAAGTTCGCCCTCGGTCAGGACGCAGTCCAGGTGAAAGCGAATAAAACATTACAGGAGAATCAATATGAACGAAAGAGCATTCTACGATAGTGAATTGCGCTCGGAATCCAGATTGAAAGTTCCAGCCAAGGACAACGGGCATTCGATGCTGAAACGCGAATGCCGAAATACGGGCATCCATCACGTCGGTTTGCACGCGAAGGATCCCGCGGCCTCAGCCGAGTTCTACTTTGATATCCTGGGCATGCAGCTCGTGGGGGGAAGTGGGCCGGAACATCCGCTTGGCGCGACCGCCCTTTTATCAAGCCGGCCTGACGAGGAGTCGCACGAAATCGCCCTATTTGCGAACCCCATGTTTGCGCATATCGCGTTCAAGGTGCGATCACTTGCGGAATTGAGATTGTTGCACGCCCAGGTCGTGAACATGGGGATACCGATCCAGTTTGCGTTCAACCACGGAGTGTCGTTCGCGTTCTGTTTCAACGACCCGGATGGACACATGATCGAAGTTTACTGGCCGACGGGGATGCTGGACTCGTATCCCCAGCCGCACGCGGATCCGCTCGATTTGGCGCAGTCCAACGAGATGCTGCTAGAACATCTGGCTCGCGGACCTGTATAGACGGGAATGCGCCCTGCTGAACGTGTTGCGTGCAGTCGGCATGATCAGACCAAGCTCGTTTGCAGGGCTCGCGTCTGATCATGCTTCCAGCCGACGCAGTTGCGCGGGCAGGGCGCAAGTCGTGGCGTCGCGGAGATCCGCCTCCGCTTCACGCCGGCTCATCCGCAGTGCCTGGGGACACTCCGAGCATGTTCAACGCATCTCATTTAGCCTTGTGCCCGGATCACGCGCTATCCGGAAGTTGGGTCAGAACGCTGGCGTGCTCGGCATGGGTCGGCGTGATTCTCCCGAGGTCCTGGTTCTGGGAGGTAGGCGGGTATGGCGCTGGTCGATTCGGGCCACTCGGAAACCGCTCCAATCTCCGGCAAGGCAGGTAGGTAGTCTAGCCCAAAGCTAGCCTCATCGCGCCGTTGGACATGCGGCCTGGCAATGCGGGCAGTGCGGCCGGTACTTGTCGAAAGAATCCTCGTGATTCACTGCACCGGCAAAGGCGCCGGCGCCTGGCGCAATTCCTGGTCCTTATATTGAAGCTGGTACAGCTTCCAGTAGATCCCCCGCTGTGCCAGCAGTTCCTGGTGGGTTCCCGATTCCCGCAAGCGACCCTTGTGCATCACCAGGATGCGATCGGCGCGCTGAATGGTGGACAGTCGGTGGGCGATGATAATGGAAGTGCGTCCCTCCACCATGCGATCCAGAGCCTCTCGCACGCGGAATTCCGTTTCGGTGTCCACGCTGGAGGTGGCTTCGTCGAGGATCAGGTAGCGCGGGTTGTGGGCCAGCGCCCGGGCGAAGCTGATCAACTGCTTTTGTCCGGTGGAAAGGCCGCTTCCCCGCTCGCGGATCGGGTGGGAAAAACCTTCCGGGAGAGTGCGGATGAAATCCAACAGGTTGACCTGTTCGGCGGCGGACTCCACCTCTTCGCGCCGGATCGCATCGGTTCCCAGCCGGATATTCTCTTCCAGGGTGCCGGTGAACAGGTAGGGATCCTGCAACACTACCCCGAACTGGCGCCGCAACTCCAGGGGGTCGAGGTCGCGCACGTTCACCCCGCTCACGCGAATGCTGCCCTTCTGCAGGTCATAGAAGCGCAGAAGCAGGCTGGTCAGGGTGGTTTTTCCGGCGCCCGTGTGGCCGACTACGGCAATGGTTTCACCGGGCGCGATGGTGAAGCTCACGTCGCGGAGTACCCAGTCATCGTCTTTATAGGCGAACCAGACTTGATCGAATTCGATGGTGGCGACGGCGTCCGGCGCGGGCTGCGCGACCGGCGGCGGGAGCACTGTGGGATGAGTGTCCAGCAGCTTGAAAATGCGCTCGGAGGACGCCATGGCGGATTGCAGGATGTTGTACTTCTCGCTGAGGTCCTGGATGGGGCGGAAGAACCTCAGGCCATATTGCAGGAAAGCCACTACGACCCCCAGGGTCAGGGCTCCCCGCTGGATGCGCCATCCGCCGTAGCTCAGGATTCCGGCCAGCGCCAGCATGGAGATGAACTCCACCACGGGGTAGAACCACCCGTAGGCGGTGATGGCCTCCTTGTAGGCTTCCATATGCTGGCGGTTGATGCCCTCGAACTCGCTCGCGCTGCGTTCTTCGCGGTTGAACAGTTGCAGCACGATGATGCCGGTGATGTGCTCCTGGAGGTAGGCGTTGATGCGGGCGATGGCCACCCGGATGCGCCGGTAGCTCTGGATCACGGTGCGGCGGAAAATCATTGTCGCCAGGATCACCAGAGGCATGGCCGCCAGCATGATGGCCGTGAGCGGCGGGCTCAGCCGGAACATGATGGCGACGATCAACGAGAGCACCAGGACGTCGCCCAGGATGGTCACCAGGCCGGAAGCGAAGAGGTCGTTGAGCACATCGACATCGGTGGTGACCCGGGTGACCAGGCGCCCGACGGGGTTGCGGTCGTAGAACGCGAGGTCGAGTTTCTGCAGGTGCTCCATGAGCTGGCGTCGCAGGTCGAACATGGCGAGCTGGCCGGTGTACTGCATCAGGTAGGTCTGAGCGAACTCGCAAACCAGCGTGCCCAGCAGAACCCCCAGGTAGAGCAGCCCGATGCGAGCCAGGCCGGCCCATGGATCGGAGGGCAGCAGAGGATCCAGGAGCGTGAGCCTAACATTCGTGTCATGTTGGAGATAGCGATCCACCGCGATCTTAGTGAGCAGCGGACCCATCACCTGCAGCACGGATTGCGCCAGAAGGAACACCAGGGAGAAGGCTACCAGCGCGCGGTACGGGCGCATGTAGCCCAACAGGCGCCGCATCAATTGCGAGTCGTATGCCTTGCCGAGGACCTCTTCTTCCACTGTTTCCAGTCTAACAGGCTGCCAATAGGGCACTTCAGGCGATGCTGGCGGGGCAGCACGCAGCCTTGCCGTAATCCCGGGTGAAGTCCCGTAACTCCGTGTGGGAATTGGTGAACGGCCGGATTGCGGCCCCCTTTCAGCGGGTTTTCACCCACTCGTATCTGTTTTTTAACCCAGCCCCGGCTATCGAGTAATCCGACAGCCCTATGCGGGATTTCCCAACATCAAGATAATAAACGTTTTCTGAATCCGTTTACCCGAAGGGAGACTTTGGACTGGAGAGTGCTTCGGTCACTCTGCTCGGTAGCTTTCAAAATGGCGTTACGTTGGACAGGATTTCTCTGGCCAGCGGGCGCACAGGGTAACTGGCAGGTTTTCACTGGATTGGAGAACTTCAGTATGCGGATTCCTTCTTCGGTTTTCGCGGCAGGACGGTACGCGGTGGCCCTTGTAGTGGCCGCAGGCTCACTGGTTCTGATGAGTGCGCCAAAGAAAACCGGATTCACGAGATATGACAAGGCATATTATGCCGATGCGAACACCGTGAATTTCGTCCGGCCGGGACTGACGATCAGCATCGTCTCGGCCAGGATAGCGGCGGATGGCACCATCAGCGTCGATTACAAGCTATCCGACCCCAAGGGGCTCCCCCTCGATTCGGCGGGAGTTCAGACGCCGGGCGCCATCTCGGTGAGCTTCATCGCTGCGTATATTCCGAAAGGGCAAGAGCAGTACGTATCCTATACCACCCGGACCCAGACCAGCCCGATCACCAAGGTGAGCGCCGTCCAGGCCGGGTCCGACTCGGGCGGTACGACGCAGAGCGTATCCCTGGGTGAGTACGTTTACACATTCAAGCAGAAGGCGGTGCCGTCCACGGGAAGCTACGACCCCGACGCCAGCCACCGCATCGGCATTTACGGCAGCCGTAACCTGACCGAGTTCGATCTGGGCACCAACTACGATTCCGCGGTCTACGATTTCGTGCCTTCCGGCGGCACCCCGGTTCCGCGCCAGGTGATCAAGACCGAAAGCTGCAACAAGTGCCACGACAAGCTGGCGTTCCACGGCGGATCGCGTGTCGGATTGGACCTCTGCATCATGTGCCACACCCCGCAGACCACCGATCCCGACACGGGCAACACCGTGGACATGAAGGTCTTCATCCACAAGATCCACATGGGCGAGGAACTTCCCAGCGTGCAGGCGGGCACCCCCTACCAGATCATCGGCTTTAACCAGAGTGTGTCCGACTTTTCGGAAGTGGCGATGCCCTCGAATATCCGCCGCTGCGATTTCTGCCACGAGTCGAGCACCAACGCGGCCCAGGCCGACGCCTGGCTGAAGAACCCGTCGCGCGTGGCGTGCGGCTCCTGCCACGACAATGTGAACTTCGCCACCGGCGAGAATCACGTCAACCTGCCGCAAGCCAGCGATCAGCAGTGCTCCCAGTGCCACATCCCCAAGGGCGAACTGCCGCTGGACGCATCCATTCAGGGGGCGCACATGGTGATCACGCGCGCACCCTCGGCGCCCGGCCTCAATTTCGACATTCTGAAGGTGGACAACGGTGTGGCGGGCAAGGCGCCGACGGTGACCTTCACCATCCGCGATGACAGCGGCCGCGGCCTTTCGATCGCCGACCTAACGGGCGGGCTGAACCGCATCGCCCTGGTGATGGCCGGACCGGCGTCCGACTACGGCTACACCAGTTTCGGTTCCGACGTGACCACCCACGGCTACGTTTCGGAGACTCCCCCGACCAGCACCAGTTGCAGTGCCGACGGAACGTGCAGCTACACCTTCACTCACGCGATTCCGGCCGATGCCACCGGCACCTACTCCATCGGCATGGAGGGCCGCCGCCAGTACGTGCTGCTGCCCGGCACCACCCAGGAAACCACCACCGAAGTGGGCGCGATCAACAAGGTCGTCTACTTCTCCGTGGATGGTTCCAAGGTGGAGCCGCGACGCCAGGTGGTGGACATCGCCAAGTGCGACAATTGCCATGCGTTTCTGTCGCTGCACGGCGAAAACCGCAACCAGATCGAGCAGTGCGTGTTGTGCCATAACCCGAGCGAGACCGACGTCAGCCGGCGCTCGAGCGCCACGGTCCCCGAAGACAAGTCCCAGCCACCGCAAGCCGTCAACTTCGCCCTGATGATCCACAAGATTCACACCGGCGAGAAGATGAAGACCGAATTCGGCACTACCTACACGATTGTCGGTTTCGGCGGAAGCCATAACGATTTCACCGGCGTGCTGTATCCGGCCATGAGCGATACCGGCTCCACCGGAGACACGGCCAAGTGTTACATGTGCCATGTCAACAATTCGGAAGTGCAGTTCCCCATCGGCAAGAACGATGTAACTGATCCCGAAGGGCTGTTGAACCCGGCGCCGGCCACCACCTCGGCCTGCACGGCTTGCCATCAGAACAAATCGGCCCTGGCGCACGCAGTCGCGCAAACCGATCCCAGATTCGGCGAGAGCTGCGACGTATGCCATGGCACCGGTGCGGATTTCGACGTGCAGAAGGCGCACGCCGGGAAGTAACCGGTGAGAGCAGTCCGGCAGTTTCGATTTACCGCCTGGCGGCCGGGGCTCACCCCGGCCGCTTTCGGCGTTTCGCTATACACGCTGTGATGTGGAGTGGCGCAGGCCATGCCGCCTCGCCAAGTTTCGCGGAGGTTCTAACGTATGCAGTTTCGTTCGCCGGTTTTCACGGTTGGCCGCTACGTGGCGCTGTTCGCTGCGGTCGCCGGGTCGCTGGCCCTGATGGGCGCGGGAAAGAAAACCGTCTTCACTCCTTACGACAAAGCCTACTACGCCGATGCCAATACGGTGAATTTTGTACGTCCCGGCTTTGTGATCAGTATCGTGTCCGCTGACATCGCCAAAGATGGCACCATCAGCGTGCACTACAAGCTGTCCGACCCCAAGGGCCTGCCGCTGGACCTGGCTGGCGTCCAGACACCGGGCACGATCTCGGTTCGTTTCCTGATCGCTTATATTCCCAAAGGCCAAAGTCAATATCTTTCCTATATCAGCAGCGTGAGCAACGGCGCCACGCGAGCCGGCGGCGAGAACAACACCGGCAAGACACAGACCCTGGCTGTGGGCGATTACGTCTATACCTTCCTCTTCAAGGCACCCGCCAATTTCGACGCTACCGTCACACACCGCGTGGGCATTTACGGCTCGCGCAACCTGACCGAGTTCGACATGGGCACCAACTACGGCGATGCGGTCTACACATGGGTGCCGGACGGCTCCAAGGTAACCGTGGACCGGGACGTGATCCGCACCGAGTCCTGCAACAAGTGCCATGACCAGCTTGCGTTTCACGGCGGCTCGCGCCGCAGCATGGAACTCTGCGTCATGTGCCACCAGCCCCAGACCGTGGATGCCAACGGCAACTCGGCGGACATGAAGGTGATGATCCACGAGATCCATATGGGGGGAGATGCCCCCAACGCGCAGGCCGGCAATCCCTACAAACTCGGCTCCAGCACCTGGGCCGGGGTGGCCATGCCATCGGATGCGCGGCGTTGCGAGTTCTGTCACGAATCCACGACGGGCGCGGCCCAGAAGGACGCCTGGTTCCAGAATCCCAGCCGCGCGGCCTGCGGCGGCTGCCACGACAATGTCAACTTCGCCACCGGCCAGAACCACGTGAATCTGCCGCAGGTGAATGACAAGCAGTGTTCCCAGTGCCACGTGGAAAAAGGCGAACTGGAATTGGATGCCTCCATCCGCGGCGCGCACATCGTGCCCACGCAGGCTCCCAGCGCCCCGGGCGTGAAGGTCGACATCCTGAAGGTCGAAAACGGCGACGCGGGCAAGGCCCCCACCGTTACCTTCACCATACGCGACAACTCGGGCGCCGGACTTTCGATGGCCCAGATGACGGGCGGCAACAACCGCATCGGCCTGGTGATGGCCGGTCCGACATCGGACTACGGGCTGACCAGCTTCGGCTCGGACGTCACCACCAAGGGTTACGTGTCCGAGAACCCGGTCCCCACCGCCAAGTGCAGCAACGATGGCACCTGCACCTACACCTTCACCCACTCCATCCCCGCCGATGCCAAAGGCACGTTCGCCATCGGCATGGAGGCACGGCGCGGCTATGTCATCCTCCCGGGGACCACGCAGGAACTGAGCACCGAGTACGGCGCCGTGAACAAGGTCGTTTATTTCTCCGTGGATGGTTCTGCAGTCCAGCCGCGCCGGCAGGTCGTGGATATCGCGAAGTGCAACAACTGCCACTCCTTCCTCTCGCTGCACGGCGAAAACCGCAACCAGGTCGAGCAGTGCGTGCTGTGCCACAACTCCAACGAGAACGATGCCGCGCGTCGCGTCGCAGCCACCAATCCCGATGACAAGGCCCAGCCACCGCAAAGCATCGATTTCGCCCTGATGATTCACAAGATCCACACCGGCGAGAAGATGAGCTCGGAGTTTGGGACCACCTACACCATCGTCGGGTTCGGCGGCAGCCACAACGACTTCACGGAAGTCCGCTACCCGGTATTCACCCCCGGCGGTTCGACGGGCGACACGGCCAAGTGCTACATGTGCCATGTGAACAACTCGGAGACCGTGTTCCCGATCGACAAGAACCCCGTCCTCGACTACCAGGGCATGCTGAATCCGGCGCCGGCCACGACCGCCGCCTGCACGGCATGCCACCAGACGAAATCGGCGGTGGCGCATTCCGTTTTGCAGACAGATCCGAAATTCGGAGAAAGTTGTGATGTGTGCCACGCCTCCGGAGCGGATTTCGATGTCCAGAAGGTCCATGCCGGGAAATAGCAGATTAAGATTGTTGTTTAAGACATGACGACCTTATACCGGCTGTTTCGCGGTGTGTCGCCGGCGCGCAGCTCGAAGGCAGGCACCGGAATCCCCGCGGTTCGGGGATTTCGCCGCCTGCCGGCGGGCGGGGGATGGGTGCGCCTCGCACTTCTGGCGGCAGTGCCGCTCATCGCACCTCTGTGGGGCTTCCAGGAACAACCGGCGGCCCCGGCTCCTCCTGCCACGGAAAACAAGCCGGCGGAATACGTCGGCTCCGAAACCTGCCAGGCATGCCACGAGGACACCTTCAATGCATTCCAGAACAATCCTCATCACCTGGTGGAAACCGATAAGAAGCGCGGGTGGGAGACCAAAGCCTGCGAATCCTGCCATGGGCCGGGGAGCAAGCATGCGGAGTCGCTGTCGGCGGCCGACATCCGCAATCCCGCCAGGCTCAGGCCCGCCGAAGCCGACAAGATCTGCCTCACCTGTCACCTGAATCAGCCCACGCAAGCCGGACGCATTAATAGCAGTCATGCCAGGAACCAGGTGAGCTGTGTCTCATGTCACGGCATCCACAAAAACGGCCCGAACGGACTGGTGGCGCGGAAAGCGGCGGATGTCAACCACCTATGCGCCTCATGCCACGTCGATGTCTGGGCGAGCTTTCAGAAGCCGTACAAGCACCGTCTCAAGAAAACGCGATGTCCTGCGTGGATTGCCACAATCCCCACGGCAGCGTTGGGCCGCGCATGATGCAGATGGCGAATGCCAACGAGCCGGGCTGCTTCCGCTGCCACGGCGATTTGCGCGGGCCGTTTCCATTCGAACACGCCGTGGTCAAAGTGGAAGGCTGCGTAGCCTGTCACGAGCCGCACGGCTCCGCCAACCCGCGCATGCTGACCCGCCACGAGGTGCGTTTCGTGTGCCTGGAGTGCCACTCCAACCTGCCCGGTCCGCAGCCGGCGGCGAATGGCACACTGGCCACCGCGCCGCCCGGGTTCCACGATCTGCGCCTGCCGCGCTTCCAGGCCTGCACCACGTGTCACCAGAAGGTGCACGGCTCTTACGTCGACCGGGGGTTACTGCGATGAAATTCCTGCTGGTTTTGATTTCGATCGCGCCGGCGTTCGCGCAGCAGCCGCCGGCGGCTCCCGCCAAACCGGGCCGATCAGCAGGCCGCCCGCGCCCGCGGCTGCCGAAACCACTCCCGTGCCCAGCACCGAGCAGTGGCTCTCGGGCAGCATCGATTTCGGCTATCGGTGGCGGACCGATGTTCGCGGCAGTTTCGATCAGTACCGCAGCGTGGTGAATCTGGGCGAGGGCCCCAAGCTGTTCGGCGTGGATTTCACGATCCAGGATCCCAAAAAGCGCCTGTTCGACCGCATGGACGTGCAGGCCTATAACTGGGGCGACGATCCCTACAGCACCGCCCACATGAACCTGCGCAAGGCGGGCGTTTACGAACTGCGCGCGGATTACCGCAATATCGCGTATTTCAGTGCGATGCCGTCGTTCGCCAATCCCGCCGCGCCGGGCGGCTTCAACCAGCGCTCTTTCGACGTTCGCCGCCGCATCGGAAGTTTCTCACTCGACCTGATGCCCGGCAAGCGCATCACGCCCTACCTGGCTTACGAGCACAATTCGGGCTATGGGCGCGGCGTGGAGACGTGGGTACAGGATGCCAACAACCAATACGCCGTGCCTGTCCAGCTCAACGACGGCACCAACAACTACCGCGGCGGCATCCGGTTCGAGTTTAACCGCTTCCACGTGACGCTGGAACAGGGCGGCACGACCTTCCGCAACGACGACCAGGCCTACTTCAGCGGCTTCAACGCGGGCGACCGCGGGACCGCCACGCTGCTCGGCCAGACCATGTCGCTCACCGGTCTCGCCCAGGCCCTGGGAGTGCGCGGCAGCAGCAAATACGAGAGAGGCCTCTTCACCGCGCGCCCGGTTTCGTGGCTCGACGTTTACGCCCAGTTTCTTTTCAGCCAGCCGAAAACCGACGTAAACTACACCGACCTGGCGTTCGGCCAGTTCGCCAACATCCAGACGCTGCTCTTATACAGCGGCCAGTCGAATCTCGGCACGGGAGCGGCCAACCAGCCGCACACCACCGCCAACGCCGGCTTCGAGCTGCGTCCGCTCTCGCGGCTGCGCATCGTCGAATCCTTGATGACCGACCGGTTCCACGACGCGGCTTCCTCCCTGGTCACCACCCAGCTTCTGCTGGGCAGCGCCGGACCCAACCAGACCAATATCAACTCGCTGGTCTACGGACAGTTCGTCAACTTCAACCAGCAGCAGACGGACGTGTTCTTCGATCTCACTTCCAAGGTCACGCTGCGCGGCGGCTACCGCTACGTGTGGGGCGAGGCCACGGTACTGGCCGGGCGAGCTCAGCCAGGCGGGAGCGTTGGTTTCCGGGGAACTCAAGCGCCATGTCGGGCTGGCGGGCCTCAACGTCCGTCCCTGGCAGAAGCTGAACATCAATCTCGACTACGAGGGCGCCTCCAGCGATCGCGTCTACTTCCGCACCAGCCTGAACGACTATCACCGTGGGCGGGCCCGCGTGCGCTACCAGGCCACCGGCTCGCTCATGCTCCAGGCCAATTTCCGCGTGCTGCACAACGAGAATCCGGCGGCGGACATTCTGTTCGACTTTCAAAGCCGGAGTAATTCGTTGTCCGCGTTCTGGACGCCGGGCGGGGGCAAACGCGTCACGCGTGACCGCCGAATATGACCGTTCCACCCTCCGATCCGACATCCGCTACCTGGCGCTGTTTCTGGCTCCCGCCACATCGTCCTACCGCGAACGGGCGCACACGGCGACCTCCGCGGTGGATGTGACGCTGCCCGGCCTGCCGGGAGGCAAGCTCACGCTCGGCGGATCGCTGTTTATCTCCTCCGGAAGCCGGCCCACCCGCTATTACGAGCCGCTGGCACGGCTTTCCCTTCCCTTCCACAAAAACGTATACTGGAACACCGAGTGGCGCTGGTACGGATTCAACGAACAGTTCTACTACTACGAACCGTTCCGCACGCACCTGTTCCAGACCGGACTGCGGCTTACCAAATAGGAGACCAGCCATGATCAGGGTTCGAGTAATCGCCGCGGGCGCGTTGACGGCTTTCAGCGCGCTTGCGGCCGGCATCATCCCCGGGGACGCGCGCCGCGGCGAGCAGTTGTTTACCAGCGAGCAGTGCGTGCAGTGCCACAGCGTGAACGGCAAGGGCGGCAGCCTGGCGCCCGACCTGGGGCGGCGGATCGACCGCAACTTCACACCTTCGGTCATGGCCAGTCTGATGTGGAATCACGCTCCGGACATGTGGGCCGCGATGAAAAAGCAGGGCATCGTAAAGGGCGTCTCTGAGCGAGGAGGCAGCGGCCGACCTGTTCGCCTTCTTCGTCTCGGCACACTATTTTGAACAGCCGGGCGATGCCGGCCGCGGCAAACGGTTCTTCACCGCCAAGCACTGCACCGTCTGTCACGGTATCACCAGTTCCAACGCCGCCGGCGCGCCGCCTGTCGCCAAGTGGCAGTCGCTGGCCGATCCGATCGTGCTCGCCGACCAGATGTGGAATCACGGCGCCAGGATGCGCGAAGCTTTCGCGCAGCAGAAACTCTCGTGGGCGCCGCTGACCGCGCAGGAACTCACCGACATCCTGGTGTACCTGCAGAACCTGCCGGAGACGCGCAACGTTTCGAGAGATTTCAAATTCTCCGGGCTGGAAGGCGGCGCGGCGCTGTTTCAGTCCAAGGGTTGCGCGGGCTGCCACACCGGCGGCTTGGCCCTGGAGAAACGCCTGCGCAATCAGACCCTCACCCAGATCGCCGTGGACATGTGGAATCACGAGCCCACCATGAAGGCGCGCATGAAGGGCGAACCGCCGACGCTCACCGAACCGGAGATGCGGCAGATTCTGGCTTACATCTGGGCCCGCCAGTACTTCCAGGGGACCGGCAGCGCGGACCGCGGCAAGCGGGTTTTCACCGAAAAAACTGCGCCACCTGCCACAACGATCCGTCCAGCGGCGCTCCCAACCTGGCCAAAGGCAAGGACGCCTATTCCGATATCACCATGGTCGCGGCGCTCTGGGACCACGGCCCGCGCATGCTGGATCGCATGAACCAGAGGAAGCTGGCGTGGCCGCGCTTCACGGCGCAGCAGATGTCGGACCTGATCGCGTACCTGAACTCGTTGTAGGGCCACCATGGTGGGGCGGCTTTCCAAGCCGCGCGCCGGTTTGGAACCGGCGCTGGGCCGATTGAAAAATCGGCCCGCAGGTTGAAAACCTGCCCCACGCCGCTCCGGCCTTAGTACATCCCAACGTAGAAAAGGTGCAGAATTCCGGGATCGGACCGAGCGTCCCGGCATGGTGAGGCGGTTGTGCTGGGCCATTTCGGTCGCTGATCGTAGAGTGGAGTAGAGCAGGGGCTGGACAAACCGCTCAGACTCAGGCATGATAGGCTGTGCCTGAAACAACCCTCCCTCAGAATGTTTTGCGGGATCGTGGGGATTGTGGCCCCACTGCAAACAGCCAAGCGGTCCAGCCCTGGCCGACGAGGAAGAAAATGTTCCTGGAGGATTGCGCCGGACGTAGCGGTTACGAGTGTGTTGCTGGCGTTGCTACGCAAGACCACGGCGCCAGCCGGCTTGGCGCGCAGGGCTCGGGTAATCCTTCTACTGGTCAGCGGCTACAGCGGCGTGGACACAGCGCAGAAGGTCGGCATGTCTCCCCGCCATGTTCACAAATGGGGTCAACGCTTCCTTGAGCGGGGAGTGGCGGGATTGGAGGACAAGCCACTGCCGGGCCGCAAGCCGAAGTTCCAGCCGGCCGTGGCCCTCCACCTAGTCAAGCTGGCGTGTGAGTCGCCCGACCTGCGGGGCCGCAGTCTGTCGCAATGGGATTGTGTGGAGTTGGCGCCGCATTTGGTAGACGAGAAGGTGGTGGACAGCATCTCGTCCCAGAGTGTCAGGCGCATCCTCATGGATCATCGGCTCAAGCCTTGGCGTCATCATCTATGGCTGTCGCCCAAGGTTCCGCGCGACGCCGCCTTCCGGGATGCGGTGTTGAACCTGAGCGATCTCTACAGCCGCACTCTATCGTCCAACGAAGTGGTGTTGTGCGTGGATGAGAAGACCAATCTGCAGCCCCGCACCCGCAAGGCCAAGACCCTACCGCCCGAACCCGGGATTCCGGTTCGCGTGGAGAGCGAGTATGAACGCAAAGGAGCGCTCCACTTATTCGCGGCCTTCGACACGCGCACCGGCAAGGTGTATCACACCACCGGGGAGCGCAAACGGCAGGTCGAGTTTATCACCTTGCTGGAGAAACTAGAGCGCGAAATCGATCCCTTCGTCACCGCCGTTCACATCGTGCTCGACAACCTGAGGATGCACAAGGGCAAGCTAGTGAGAGCCTGGCTGGCAAAGCATCCCCGCTTCCAATTCCATCATCCGCCGGTGCATTGCTCTTGGATGAATCAGGTCGAACAGTGGTTCAGCATTCTCCAGCGCAAGCGATTGGGCATCGCCAACTTCGCCGACAAGAAAGAATTGGCGGACCGCCTGGACGCGTTTGTCGAGCAATGGAACCGCCGTGCGCACGGATTTCGCTGGTCCAGGAAGTCCTTCGACAAAGTCCTGACCGCGTGCGAGAAGAACATGGCTGCGGCGGCTTGATATATGAACCTTTCTTCCGTTGAGATGTACTTAGTTAATTAATTCCCGTTATAGAGGCCCCAACGAGAATTTTGTTCTCGTTGTCGGCGTTCAGGCGGCGACTTTGAAGCCGACAGCGCGCAAGAGCGCCTCCAGGTCGTCGCAGATGTTTTGGTAGAGGCGGTCCAGTGTGCAGCGTTTCTCCTCTGGCAGTTCGCGATCTCCACGGAATGGCGCCAGTAAGCCCGCGGTAAGGGGTGCGTAGATCTTTTCGAAGAGCTTCAGAAAGGCCACGCAAATCGCGTAGCCCTTGCCGACCAGGCGATAGCGACGCGAGTGTGGAATCCTTTCGACGAGGCCTTTGGCTCGCAACTTGGAAAGGTCATAGCGGAACGATGCCAGCGAATACTGAGAGCCGGTCATGCCAAGAGCTTCCAGAGCCGGAGGGTAGAGATCGGCCGTGGTGAACCGTCCGCTGGCGGCGACGTTGGCGAAGCGTACCAGCGAATGCATCACCGCGAGTTGTCGCGGGTGATCCAGCT
This sequence comes from Terriglobia bacterium, assembly GCA_963797035.1. Lineage (GTDB taxonomy): Bacteria > Acidobacteriota > Terriglobia > Terriglobales > Acidobacteriaceae > JAIQGF01. The sequence goes on along the minus strand of CAWCOC010000004.1, from coordinate 20,835 downwards.
TGAGACCGGGGATCCGCCTTCCACCAGGGAGGATGGTGGGCTCGGCCAATTTCCGCAGTTGTCCCCGATCGATGAAGGTTTCCAGGACATCCAGCTGCACGTCATGGTAATGGTCGACGATCTCTGACATCCGGTCGCGAAGTCGGGGGAGGTTCTCGACGTCTTTGTTGACGCCATAGTCGTACACGTGATTGGTGGCAGGCTCGGTTCTCAAGATCCGGTCGTCGCGGACGTACTGCTTGGCGAAGCCGTGCCCGTAATGACTGCGGATGACCGGATTGGGAAGGTCGAGATCTTCGATCACCGTCTGTAGTTTCCCCTTGTACTCTTTGGTGCCTTTACGGCCAAAGATCATGGTGATCTTCTTGGGCTGTCCGATGGTGCGATTCAGGTCCAGCAGTCGTTCGGTGAGTGCATCCACCGCGGCCCGACGATGGAAGATGAGGTTGTCGCAATACTCCACTTGCGAGAAAAACAGACGGTGCTGACAACCAGCGTGCTTCCGTTCCCTGTCGGAAATGAACGGAGTGAATGCGGCCAGCCACTTCTGCCCGCATCTCAGAAGGTCCTGAGGGGTAAGCGAGTCGGCGAGTTCTTGCAGGCGGGCGGGATTGCCGCACTTGAGGAATGCGTTGGTGGACTGCTGAAAATCGATGCCCTCTGCCCGCATCCGAATCGCCAGCCAGGGATACTGGTTGAGGCAGACCCGCGCCGCAAATGGAAAGTAGGGGCACATGCGGACGAACATCCGGCCCCAGTGTGGGTCGTTCAGGTAGAAGTTAAACTGGTTCACCCAGCGTTGCTTGTACTCCAGATGCGGGCTGTCGTTGCCCTTGTCTCCGATGGCCACCAGAATGCGGGCCGGCTCCCGCGCTTTCACGATCGCCACCGCCTGGTTGGGTTGGGCATTTTCGAAGTAGGGGTCCAGGAACTTGTCCCGCCGGCTGTCGTCACCAGTGCCGTCGGGAGGTACGAGAATCGGGGCGCCCCACTTCTCGGAACGGTTCTTCAGCCAATACTGGAACTGATCGGCGATCTCCGTCAAGGTTCTCCTGGTCACTCGCTTCCCATCGCGATAGGTGTTGAAGAAGCCCAGCACACGCTCGGGCTGTTGGAATGGCTGGATTGTCAGCAGCGTGTGGCTCTCATCCTGGACAAATCGACATGAATGTGCTAGAACAGAATGCCAAGCTTGGCCTAATGTCAGGAGGTGTGATGCCCAAGATGGTGATTGAGGTTCCGGAGGAGTTTGCGGAAGTGGGAAAGGCGATGGTGGAGCATCTGGCGGCCCTGCAGCGGACGGTGTCCCGCCTCGGGGGCGGGAAAGCGGTGGATTATGCGGAAATGGAACAGGCGATGGCAGAAAGTGCGGGACGCACGGAGTTGGCCGGCCACCGCGCCATTCTACAGAGCTTGGACATGGACCTTCCTGCGGTGATCATCGGAGGGGTGCGCTACACGCGGGTGGGACGGTGCGAGGCGCCCTACCACACGATGGTGGGTTCAGTCTCCGTCGAGAGATCGTGGTACCGTCAGTCGGGCGAGCGTGGGGGGCAACCGGGCGGTCGGGTAGTGGATGCGGTGAGCCTGCGGGCCGGCGTGGTGGAGGACGGCTGGCTGCCCCAGGCGGCGCGGGCGATGGCCCATGCGGTGCAGCAAGGCCCGTCGCGGGAAGCGGAAGCGAGCGCGCGCGAGTTTGGCCGGCTACCGTATTCGCGCGCCAGTTTCGAGCGGGTGGCCCACCTGGTCGGGGCTCTGGCCGTTGCGGATCACCAGGACATGGAAGACGCCCTGATCGATGCCGTGGAGGTGCCGGAGGAGGCCGGCTCGATTAGTGTGTCTCTGGATCGGGTCAGTGTGCCGATGGAGGAACCGCGGCGGCGGCCGGCGGGGCGGCCGAAAAAGGGCGCGCCGAAGAAGCCGGTGGAACGGAACTTTCGCATGGCCTATTGCGGTACGGTGACGCTGCACGATGCAAACGGAGTGGGACGGCACACGATTCGCTATGGATGCATGCCGGAGGGAGATCTCACCGGTTTGCGCGACCGTCTGGTTGCCGATGTCGCGACGCTGCGCAGCAAGAAACCGGATTTGAAGATTGAGCTACTCTGCGACGGGGCTCCGGAGATGTGGAATGTGTTAGACGAGGGCTTCGTCGCCAAGTTCGGTAACGATCTCTACCGCCTGGTGGATCTGCACCACCTCATGGAGAAGCTTGGGGCCGCCGCCCGCGCCATCGAGGATGCCACGGGGGCCGACCAAAAGCTCCGGCGATGGAAGATGAGCCGGCTGAACCGCGCGAGTGCGGCAAGCGGCATTCTGGAGGAGTTGACCGCCTCGGGCAGGGATGAGGGTGTCGGCACGGATCACCCCGTCCATGCGGCCATCACCTATCTCCAAAGTCACAGCGCCGACGCCGATCGTATGAACTACGCTCGGGCGCGCCGACTAGGCTTGGCGCTTGGCACTGGCAACGTCGAGGCAACCTGCAAGAGTCTCTTCGAAACCCGCATGAAGCGCTGCGGCGCACGGTGGAAGGAGGAGACGGGTCAGCACATCGTGCAGTTACGCGCCCTCGCCCTGAGTGATCGATGGGGCCCTGCAATTGCTCTAACTCTTCGCCCGCTACGAAAGTCTGTCCGCGCGGCTTGACCGTCATGTCAATGTCCAGTATGAGAGCCACACCCTGTCAGCGACAGAAGTACCTCAGCCCGCCGGGACGCTCGAACATGTTGTACCTGGCGCCGGGCGTTAGCCAACTGCTTCTGCGCGACGAATCGCTCCCGAACATGATCACCGAGGGAGAGTTCAAAACACTCGCCTTATGGCGCCTGGCTATTCACGGCTCGCCGAGCCGGCCCCGATTCCTGCCGCTCGGCGTTTCCGGTGTCTACAACTGGCGCGGAACGATCGGCAAGACGGTAGGGCCGGACGGCAGCCGGCTGGACGTAAAGGGGGCCATCCCGGATCTCGACTGGGTTGCCTGGCAAGGCCGTCACGTCGTAATCGCGTACGACGCCGATGCCGTCACGAAAGATCAACCTGAAGAATATTCTTGGAGCTATCCGAAATCGCGTAGGACCGGCGACTGACCCCACATCTCCCGAATCTTCGGCGGTGCTCACAATCGCACTTGAAGACCAGCGAATTCCGGCAGCACAACAAAGGGATTCGTCCTCAGCGGCAGCCCTTCCGCGATTAGATCGATTCAGTCACAAGAGCCATTTCCAAGGAATTGTGCAGCCCGAGCGAGATGCCAGACACGATTGGGATCGAGACCCATCAGGCGCGCACACGTGAAATCCGCGGCTACGGGATCGTCGGCGAGAACGATCTTTCCGAGATGCCGGTGAGTTCCGTGCAGCGGCCCGTTGCCTTCCATCGCCACGACTCCGTCCGCGATGACGAAATGCATAGGAACTGTCGCACAAATATCGAGAATGCTCCGGTGGATTCCCTTCCAGTGCAGGACATTCTCGGCCAGCCGTACTTTGTGCCCGGCACTACACCGAACATGTTTTTCATGCTCAAGGTAACGCCAGCCCAATGGTGGGTCTTGATCTTCAGCATCGACACCACGAAGTCCGAGTTGAGTTGAACCTGCCCCCTGAGGTGAGACAAACAGTTAAGACACTGTTCGACGTCCGCTGAGAATTCATTGTACGGCGTGTTGCTTCGATTGCAAAATTGCGGTCGTGGACAACCGTGGATTCTTTCTGACCCGGCGGGCCATCCATAGCCAGCTTGCGGCGATGCCCAACGAGTTGTATCTGATCCGTTTGATTCACCACCAAACACGTCGCCCGTTTCCCGGCGAACGTCTTTGGACGGCGACCCAGTTGGCAGGTGCGGCCACCATCCGGTTTCTGCGCGTCCGCAACTGCGAGGGATGTGACGTGTACATCCAGCCCTATGCCGGAAGCCAGAACGCAGGCTATATTCTGGTCGATCTGGATGGTGCCGATCCGATGGTCGTCGAGTCCATGCACGCCAATGGGCATGACCCTTGTGTAGTGTTGCAGACCAGCCCCGGTCATCTGCAGGCTTGGATCCGCCTCAGCACTGCTCCGCTGGCACCGGCGCTGGCGACCGCTGCCGGCAAGCACTTGGCGTGCCTGTATGGAGGCGATTTGGCCAGCACCGACTGGCGTCACTTGGGACGGCTCGCCGGGTTCACCAATCAAAAGCCCGCACGACGCACACCGAAAGGTTACGCTCCGTGGGTGAAACTCATCCACGCCGGTGTGGGTTTGGCGCCGTGCGCCGAGAGGTTGCTGCGGTCCGTCAGGCAATCTGCTCAACCACTGTGGCATCCGGCCTCGCGATTCAGTATCGACTCGACAGCCACACAGCCTGGCCCGACCAGCGCGGAAGAGGCGACCACGATCTACCGGAACTGTATGCAACGTTGGCACATTCTCGAACGCTTTCCGCAGCCGGACTGGAGCATCGTGGATTTGTGGGTCGCCAGGTACTTGCTCTCGCAGGGCCAACTCGCCCCTCACGTCGAAGCCATCCTCCGGCTCGCCAGCCCGCATTTTCCGCGCCGGCATGGCGATCCCGATGACTACCTGCGGCGCACCGTCGCACACGCCGCTTTTCCCTTCCCCGGGCGCGCTGTGTGCGACGATCATGCTCGAACCTCCCCGCCGCTGGAAACCGACAGTGCTTGCTCGAACTCCACCGGCGGCCGGTAACCCAGTGCCGAGTGCAGTCGCTGCTGGTTGTAGACTTGGTCGATGAATCGTGCAATCGAAGCCCGCGCCTCGGCCAGGTCGCGGTATTCCTGCCGATACACCTCTTCGTACTTCAGGGTTTTCATCCACGATTCGCAGCCGGCATTTTCCCAAGGACTCGCCTTGCGGCTCATGCTGATTGCGCAGCCGTGTTCCTTGAGCAGATCTGTGTAATCGCCGGATGCATACTGGCTGCCACGATCGGAATGATGTACCCATCCGACGGGCGGCCGCCGCAACTCCAGCGCCATGCGCAGCGCCGCCAGGGTGAGCTCGTCTTCGACATTGCGGTCCAGCGCCCAGCCAATCGCCCGCCGCGAAAAGGCATCGATGACCACCGCCAAATACACGAATTCCGTCTCCAGCCGAATGTAGGTGATGTCGGCCACCCAGAGCTGGTTAATACCGGTGAGCGTCATCTGTCCCGCTAGATTCGGATAAACCTGTCTCTTGTGGTTGGAATCGGTGGTCACCCGGAACTTCCGCTTCCGGATGCACAGCAGGTTGTCCTCACGCAGCAAGCGGTAAACCCGTTTGGGATTCACGATCCAACCCTGCCGGCGAAGCGCGGCCGTGATCCGCGGCCGTCCGTAGCTGGGCCATTCCAGCGCCATCCGTTGGATGGCGTCGCGCAGGTCCATGTCGCGATCCGGCTGCGCAGCGGCCTCTTCGTCATAGCGGTAAAAGCTGGAGCGGCTCACGCCGCCCAGTTCTACCATCCGCGCCATCGTCAGTCCCCGATCGGCTTTCATTTCTTCTTGGACCTTCCGGTAGACCGCGGACTTCCAGTCAGTGCCTGCAGCATCCGCTGCTCCTCGATGCGCTGCAAGCACCCCTTCAAAAAATCGATCTCCAGGGCCTGCTGGCCGACCTTACGTTCCAACTCGGCGATCCGGCCTTCGGACCAGCGCTGCTTCCCGTTGCCCGGAAATACATTGCCCGGTCCCTGCCGGAACTCCCGCCGCCAGCGGTGCAACACGTTGGGGTTCACCTCCAACGCCCGCGCCGCTTCCCCAATTGACACCCCTTGTTCCAGCCGCCGCACGGCGGTCAGTTTGAACTCTTTGGTGAACTGCCTACGCGATAATCCCATGACTCAATTCTCCATTCAATGAAAAATGAGTCTTAACCGTTTGTCTCAAAATTGGGGACAAGTCCAATACAGTCCTAGCAGCCTGTGGTAATAGTCAGTTTTCCCGCTAAAACGTGTGACCTCAGAAATGTTTTGAGGGTCTATATGACATGGCGATGGGAACCCGAAAACGGGAGCGGCAGCAGGAGCTGTGGATCGCGACCAAGGATGTAGTGGAGACACCTGCGAATGCCTTTTATGACCGATTTAACCAGATCCTGGACGAGCACAAGTTCGATGCCAAGGTGGAGCGGCTGTGCCTCAAGTTCTACAAGAAGAGTTCCTACGGCCAGCCGAGCATGGCTCCCGGGGTCTACTTTGGGTCGCTCCTCATCGGCTACTTCGAGGGTCTGGACTCGGACAGAGGAATCGCGTGGCGTTCGGCCGACTCGCTGTCGTTACGGAAGTTCTTAGGTTACGCGCTGGACGAGGCTACACCGGACCATTCCACGATCTCGCGGACGCGCCGCTTGTATTGGCTGGAGACGCACAAGGCGATCTTCCGCTGGGTGCTGAAGATCCTCGAGGAAGAGGAGTTGGTCAGTGGGCGGACGGTCTCGATCGATGCCACTACCCTGGAAGCGAATGCGGCGATGAAAGCATCGTGCGGCGGGACAACGGGCAAAGCTACAACGACTATTTGAAGGAACTGGCCCCTGCGGCCGGAATCGAGAATCCGACAAGGGAACAGTTGGCGCGGCTGGATCGGAAGCGCAAGAAGAAGGGATCGAACCAGGTGTGGATGAGCCCGAGCGATCCGGACACGCGGATCACCAAGATGAAAGACGGCCGCACCCACTTGGCGCACAAGGCCGAGCATGCGGTGGATCTGACCAGCGGAGCGATCCTGGCGCTTACGCTACAAGGCCGCAAGAACATCCTGAAGCGACTGCTGGTGCATGGAGCTGCGTTCAATCTATCGCTGATCCTGCGGAAGATCACGGGAGTTGGGAAGCCTCGGCGGTTGCAGGGGCTTTGTTTGCAGCTTTTTACGCTCTTAGGACGCGCCTTGGCGTGCCAAGGCGGGATTCAGGGCTGCCGGACTCAGCCGGAGACAACTTTATGGCGCAAAGTAGGCGACTTCGTTACTGTAATTCTGCCGGTCCGGCGCTGCGCCGCCGCCTGAAAAATCTGACTATTACCACGGGCTGCTAGGCAGCCATAGGTGCTCCAGACCCGTGTAGGTGGCTCTCGTTGGCACCTTGAACAATTCGTCGCGGTTCAGATCGACGAAATGGACCTTCTGGCGGCGGAGTTGATCTGCGAGTCCGCTCTCTGTGAGCACAAGATATGTGTCGCGCTGGTGCCCAGGACCCTCTCCCACTACGACGCTGGCGGCGCCCAGTTTAAGAAATGCCTGCGCCGCTGCACCTAGCCGCATCAACTCTTCCGCCCTATCGCGCAGACTCTCAGAGGCTTCCGCACTTATGGGGCGGTATGCTGCAATCGCAAGGAGTCCCCATGCCAGACTGTACGGCGATGGACATCGCGCGAGACGGTTCAACAGCCAATAGAGTGATCTCTGAACCTCCGGTTTCTCCTCGTGGCCTGTCAGGGCCAACAGGCGATTGAGGTTGCGTCGATGTGGGGCGCGAGCGCCACGCCAAATGCGACTCCATTCCCAGAATTCCATCCGCCGCCGGGGCACATTCGGTCGAGGAGCATTCTGGCACCGATGTCAACCCGCTCAGTGAGCCGGGCAGTGTTGTCATACCCGCGCCTCCTAGAGCCTGTTGAAGCGCAATCAGGGCGAATGCAGTCGGGATTACCCAACTCGTTGTACCTGATACCCAACTCCAGCCAAACCTGGTTGGATCGAACTGGACCTTATTGTCGAACGTGAGGAGTTTCCAGCGCCACAACCAGTTGGCTTCGCGGCCTCGCGCGTTCAAGAGCCACTGGACTCCCGATGCCAAGTGCTTCGTCGCTTGCCCCGTCTCCATTAGGCTCAGGACAGCAAGTGCCGTTGTCCAGCACCCCTCCGGCTCGTCACCAGTGAACGCCGGCCAGCTTCCGTCTACGTTCTGAAGGCCGAGGAGTGCTTGGGTCGCCCTCGTAAGTTTGGTGCCGGTGTGCTTGCGTAGCGCCAGTATTGCGAGGCATGTGGATTCGACCGAGTCCTGATTGCCGCCATATCCCCAAGTTCCGGCAGCGCTCTGATTCGCTGTCAAGGTTCCTTGAAGGTCTGCCGTAGCGAGCCCTATGTCCATACCAAGACGTCTCCTACGCTATCCGGGAATCCACGTTCACAGAAGACTGGCAGGAGGCGCAGCGGAAACTGCGGGAACGACTCCAACCCGCATTTCTCACCGCATGTAGCCGGGTATTGATCTGCCCTGCATGGAGGGCAGTGCTTGGGCAGATCCAGCAATAAGGACGTACACCTCCGTAACGTGTATAGGGCAGAAGCCGTGCCGGGCTCGCCTGACGCGTGCCAATGCACTCGAAACACGGTGCCGTCGCGAATTTGAGGCAGGCTGCGCCCGACCATGCGCCGGGGAGTGTATCTCAAGAAATGGATGAAGGCCGGCCTTCGCTTCAGCCTTCAGGCCGTGCTCATCAGATGGGCGTGGACACGCGCGAAGATCTCTCGGAACGGATAGCCGGCAGCCAGGGAGAGGCAAACGCGCCGTACGGTCACCCGGATCTGCGCTCCGATTTTGAGCAACTTCAGCCGGATCGTCTGGCATTGTGCCTGGGCCATCTCGGTGCCCTTCAGTCCGAGCCGCCGCAGACCTTGCATCAATTGATAGGCGAAAGTGGAGAAGTATAGACGCAACTGGTTACTCCGCATCCACGCGGTGGACGTGCGGTCGGCAAACAACGCCAGTTGCTGTTCCTGGATGCGGTTCTCCATTTCTCCGCGCGCACAATAAAACTCCTCGTACAAGGCCTGCGCCACAAACTGCTCATTGGTAAGCGAGGTCACCACAAAGCGTGGATTGGCGCCCTTCTCCAAATGCTCCGCCTTGGCGATCACGCGCCGCTCTCGCTGCCAAGTCTTGCGGGTCTGATAGGAGAATTCGCTGAACACGCGCGCGGCTTTCTGCTCCTGCTCAAACTTCAGCTTGGCCTCATGTAACTGCCGCCCGATGATTTTCAACAGGCGCTTATTCTTCGCCAAGCCAAACACATAATGCACGCGGTGGTCTTCACACCAGCTCATGATGGCGTCGCGGCTGAAACCACCATCGCCGCGCAGCACGATTTCCACCCGTGGCCACCGGGCACGAATCTGCGTCACAATGCGTTTGACTGGTGAAGGTGCCGAATGACGATAGCTCAATTGCGGGCTCATCTCCAGCGGCAGGTCCGGGGGTCAGCGCACAAACAGACAGGCTGTTCTGGTGAACATCGATTCCGGCGCAGTGGGTATACAACAACTCCATAACGGACTCCTTTCTGACTGCGCCCGGGGGCACCCGCTAAAATGAATCTCTTCCTCGGGCTTACCGCTCGTCACGGTAGCACCACTTCGTTGTTCCAGACGGCGCCCAGACTCAGACTGTCATACGGGCTTGCACTGCCTCAATGAGTGATAACGGTCTTATCCGGTCGCAGGCGAGACCAGCGTAGCGCCATCTTCATTCTTCGTTGTGAAGCGGCGGTTCTCAAGCCGCGGCTTCATGGGGGACTGTCATAGCAAAAGCCGTTCTCCTTTTTGGCTGGAACATTGTGTGGAAACGATGTTTATGCCATGAAGTGGCGGCTTTTGCCACTCTATCGGTGAGAATTCCGGGCCAAGCCAGGGACGACAAGATCCTCGATGTCGTCCGGAAAGGAGAGCAACTACGATTCTCGGATTGGGCGGACTTTTTCTTGGAGAACTACTCCAAGCCACCGATCCGAGCAGAAAAGACGCACGAAGCGAATGGACGTGCGGCCTTGCACCTCAAGGAGGCGTTTGGTCAGCGGTCCGTTGGCGACATCAGTGCGGATGACATTGAAAACTATCTCCGACGGCGACTGCAGGCGCGAGTTCAGGTCAGGACCGCAGGCGGAGTCATTCAACGAGATCGGCTTAAGCCGGCGACCGTCCATCAGGAACTGCGGGTTCTTCGTCGCATGATGAACGTCGCAGTTCGGAACAAGCTCCTCCCGGCAAACCCCTGTGCTGGAGTGGAATTTCCCGTAAAGGTGAAGGGGCTGTTTCGGCCTCAATATATGGCGTGGTCGGAGCAACAGCGGATCGAGTTCCAGGCGCCCGAGTACTTGCGCAACATCATCCGGATCATCATCTTCATTGTCAGTTCTTTGTACACCCGAAGTCCAGATTCAGTGACCGTCGAGCGACAGATACGATGCGCCCCCACCATCAACGCTACCGGATCGCTGCCAGAGCCGCTCGCCGACGAATGGATGGTCCCCGCATCCTGGACCTCCCCAGCGGCCTGCGACATCTACCAGGCCTGGCTGCAGCGACTGCGGATTCCACAACGATTTCCCCACCCCGATTGGAGTATTGCCGACAAGTGGATTGCTAAGGAGTTGCTGCGACAAGGAACACCCGTAGCGGTCGTCGCGGAGCTGCTGCGTTGGGGCAGCCCGGGCTTTCCTCGTCGTCACGCTGCCCCCCACGATTACCTGCGTCGCACGCTCGCACGAGCCCTTGGCGAGTTGGCCGGCAACGCTTTTCCCGCGCCGGCGCACGGCGCGCACTGTGTGCCTGAGGCGGGTTTCTCCTGAGACCTCCGCCGCCCAACCTCCTGTTCGGCCATTCATGGCTGGCTCCCCGGAGGTGGCTCTAGCAAGGGAACTTCCTCGTAGTGGCGGAAGCTCAGACCCGCTGGCAACCACGCTGGCGCCGTCGCTGGCTTCACGCGCCGACCTTCGAACTCCTCAGGGGACAGGTAGCCCAAGGCCGAGTGCAGACGGACTCGGTTATAGATCTGTTCGATAAACTCCGTCACGTGCTGCTCCAGTTCTTTCATCGTGTGATAGGCGCAGGCGTCGATTTCCTCCTGCTTCAGCGTCTTGAGAAAACTTTCACACCTCCCGTTTTCCCACGACCGCCCGGGCCAGCTCATACTCGGCACAGCCCCGATGCTCTCCAGCCGCTTCACATAGTCGTTGCTGGCATACTGCGACCCACGGTCGGAATGATGTACCAACCCAGTTCTGGGTTGCCGACTGTTAGCGGCGGCGGGGGAGGGTGCCATTTTGGCGGGCCGGCGGGGACCAGTCCGCCAATGTTGAGTGGCGGTGACTGGCCACCAGCCGACTTGAACTGATTTCAAAGGAAACGATGGTGACCGGCAGGCGGGAGCGGGAACCGCGCCGCCGCTGGCGGGGAAAAAGAAAACGCCTGAGAGGAGCGGCAAGGCCCGCGGGCATCTGATCTTTGCGATAGAGTTGTGGATCTCGTATTGATCCGAAGATCTGCTGCGCCCCGGAGAGGAGTTGCGATCCTCTCCGGAGCAGGAGCTTCTGGGAGCAATGACCTCCCTTGGGCCCTCCCGAGAGTGCTACAAGCCATCCCGAAAATCAAGAGGGCGGCCCGCGAAAACGGCGGGCGCGCCGACCGCGGCCTCGACTGTGTCTGCTCAAAGGATGTGAGCAGCGGTTTCGGCCACGACGGGCGCGGCAGCGCTATTGCAGCGAGCCGTGCCGGAAGGCGGCGCGGGTCTGGTCGCGGCGGAAGGCGCAGGAGAGCTACCGGACCACGGTGGCCGGCAAACAGAAGCGCAACTTGCAGAGCCGGCGTTACCGGGAGCGCGTCAGGAGCCGAAAACCAGCAGCCGAGGAAGCCGCTCCAGAGGGTGCGAGGGTAATCACTAAGAAGTTTTTTCGAGGCCTGTTGTGACCGGCCCGGCTGCTACGTGGGGTTCGAGCGCCAGCGGCGCTCGCCGTCGCAGCACTTCTGCTCGCACGAGTGCCGGCATGCGATGGAGCGCGTCTGGGAACGCGAGCGGCACTGGCAACGGACACGCGCCGGTTGAGCGGAATCCCGCGTGCGGCGATGTGTCGAGGCGGTGGGAATGGCGCCGCCAGTTAACCGTGACGTATTGATCGGCGCCGGCCACAGGCTTACATTCAACCTGTCCCGCAAGGAAGGGGACGCGAGTGCTGCGCTGGGCCGACAACAATCTGCTCGATCTGAAGTGGGAGGAGATCGGCGAACACTACGGACGCTATCGCTTACACGTGCCGGAAGCGGAACGCGCCATGGCGCGGTCGCTGGAGCGCTATGGGCAGTTGTCGCCAGTGGTCGTGTGCCGGCGCCAGGACCGCTACGAACTGATCGACGGTTTCAAACGCTTGGGCGCGGTACGCGGACTGGTGCAGATCCCGCGTCTGTCAGCGCGGCTCATGGAGGCCGACGAGCGCTCGGCGAAGGCGGCGATCTACGGGCTGAATCGCGCCGGGGGACGCACGCGGGAACTGGAAGAAGCCTGGATCATACAGGCGCTGGTGCGGGAAGACGGACTGAGCCAGGTGGAGGTGGCGGAACTGTTGGGACGCCACAAGAGTTGGGTGTGTCGGCGGCTGGCGCTGATCGAGCGGTTGGGACCGAAGGCGAAAGACGAACTGCGCGTGGGATTGTTGACGCCTACGGCGGCGCGACAGATCGTGCGGTTGCCGCAGGGCAACCAAGCCGAAGTGCTGGAAGCGACCCGGCGCGAGGCGCTGTCGAGCGCGGAGTTGGGCGGCGTGGTGGACCTGTGGCTGAAGTGCTCCGAACGCCGGCAGCAGGAGTATCTTCTGGCGCATCCTCGCGAAGCGCTCTCGCAGGCCAAGGGAGTGCTACCCGCAGTGCGCGACCCCCGGCTGAGCGAAGCCGGAAACCAGGTATGGAAACGCGTCGGGATGCTGCTGGATGTGCTGGGGCGCATGGAAGTATGGCTGGCGCACCAAGGGCGCACGGGGCTGACGCCGGAGGATCGCGTGATCTTGCTGCCCCGATTCCAAAGGCTGGCGCGGGACGCCGGATCGGTGGCTGCGTTGAGTCGGGATTTCGTCGGCGAGTTGGAGCGTGCATGAAGGAATCGATACGCAACGAGATCATCCGCCTGCACTACGGCGGTGCTTCGCAGCGCCGCATCGCAAAGCTGCTGGGAGTCGCCCGCAAGAGCGTGGCCCGCGCTCTGGTGGGGCACGAACAACACAGAGCAGAACCGGTGGAAGTGGAACGTCCGCGACGGCCGAGCGTGCTGGACGCATTCGCCGATCACATCGCACAACTGCTGGAGCGCTATCCGAACATCACCGCGGTCCGCTTGCATGAGGAGTTGTGCCGGCTGGGTTTCCAAGGTCACTACACGATCGTGCGGGAGCGGTTGCGTGTGCTCCGGCCACACGCACCGAAACTGCCCGTGCAGCGATTCGAAACCGGCCCAGGAGTGCAGGGCCAAATGGATTATTCGCCGTACGATATCTCTTTCACCGCCGAAGGACGTCGACGGGTACATGCCTTCAGCTACATTCTGGCTTACTCCCGCCGCCAGTACGTGCGGTTTGTGGAGAAACAGGATTTTGCCACCACCATCCGGGAACACGTGCGGGCCTTCGAATACTTCGATGGTCTGTGCGCCACCTGTCTGTACGACAACATGAAAGTCGTGGTGACTGGCTATGATGGCGACCAGCCGATTTACAACACCCGGTTCCTGTCTTTCGCCACGCACTACGGTTATCAGCCCTGGGCATGCCGCCCTTATCGGCCGCAAACGAAAGGTAAAATCGAACGGCCATTTGCCTACCTGGAATCCAACCTTCTCAACGGCCGCACCTTCACTTCACTGGAGCACCTCAACGAGACCGCCACGCTCTGGCTTGCCGACATCGCCGACGTGCGCTTACACCGGGAAACCAAGCGCCGGCCCATCGATCTTTACCAGGAAGAGAAACCGCACCTGCTGAGTTTGCCGGCGCGAGCCTACGATACCGCCCAGGTCTTCTACCGCACGGTGAACCCGGAAGGTCAGGTGGCGTACCTGCAGAACTTCTACTCCGTGCCGTGGCAGCGCATTGGTGAACTGCTGCCGATACGCATCACTGAGAAGGAACTGATCGTCTACGGCCCCGAGGTGAAGGAGATCGCCCGTCATGAGCTGTACCCTTCCGGAATCAGCGGGGAGAAGCGCCGTCTTCCCAAGCACTCTCCCGGACGCGATCACCATCAGAAATACGAGTTACTGAAACAGCGGTTCGCGGAGTTCGGAGCGGAGGGAGTCCTGTTCCTCGACGAACTGGTCCGCACCAGGCGCCGTGGCAAAGAGGAAGCCGGGCGCGTGCTGGGCCTGCTTGCCATATACCAACGCGAGGACCTGGCGCGCGCACTCCAACGCGCCGTCCGTTACCGCGCTTTCTCCTGGTCCGCGGTGGAGCGCATCCTGGCGGCGCAGGCACGCCCCCGATCCGGGTGGGAATCATTGCAGGCCGAGGCGCAGGGCCAACTCAATGAGATCCTCCGGCAGACTCCCGTAGCCACTCGCTCCCCGGCGGAGTATCAGGCGCTGCTGGAAGAAACGGTGACCCACGATGAAAGCGACGAAGACCACGACCCCTCTGCGTGACCGATGTTTGAGTCACTGCGCAACGCTGGGGATTCCGCTGGAAGGCGCATCGCTGGACGAGGTACTGTCCAGGGCGGAGAAAGAGAACCTCGCTCATCTGCACTTCCTCGATCTGCTGCTGGGGACGCAGGCCGACGCGCGTCGCGAACGCGCTGTCGCACGGCGGATCCGGGAAGCTCGCTTTGCGGACACCAAGACCTTGGAGGGGTTCGACTGGCGGTTTAATCCCAAAGCCTTCGACCGCGTGCAGATTGAGGAACTCGCCACCGGCGATTTCATCCGGCGCCGCAACAATCTGATCATGGTCGGCTGGAGTGGGATCGGAAAGAGCCACATCATTCAGGCGCTGGGACAGAGGGTCTGCGTCCAGGGCTACCGCGTTCTATATCGCACGTCAGCCGAGTTACTCGCCGATCTGACAGCTTCACTCGCCGATAAAACTCTTCCCGCACGTCTGCGCTACTACACACGTCCGGACTGGTTAATTATCGATGAATTCGGGTTCGACCGCATCGAACGCACCGAGTGCGCGCAGGCGGCGCACTTGCTGTACAAGATCATCGCCGCACGCAGTCAGAAGTGCTCCACCGCGCTGGTGACTAACGTGGACTTCGACAAATGGGCAGAGTATCTGGTCGATGGCCCGCTGGCGATGGCGCTCCTCGACCGCCTCGTCGAGGGAGCGATCATCCTCAAGATCAAAGGCAAGACTTATCGCACCCCCCTGGTCAAAAGCGAGGACAATCCGGCCTGAGAGAGGAAGCAGTCAGCCTGCTTCCCTCTTTCTGCGCCCCACCGCAGGCCAGAGAGTAACCCCGCACCTGGCTCCCTTTCGCCCGCTAAACTGGTACCCTTTTTCGCCGCCACCGACATGCCGACTGCGGATCGCGCTGTCCAAAGCCGCCAGCGGCAGAGATGCCTGCCAACTCCGTCCCAACGCCCAGCCCACGGCCCGCCGTGAAAATGCATCCAGCACCACGGCTAAATACACGAACTCTGCCAGCAGACGGACGTAAGTGAGATCGGCCACCCAGAGCTGATTCACGTCGCTCACCATCAATTGCTCCGCCAGATTCGGATACACCACAAAGTCATGGTCGGAGTCGGTGGTGGCAACAAACTTCCTCCTGCGCACCGCCAGCAGATTGTCTTCCTTCATCAACCGGCGCACTTTCTTGGTGCCCACTTCGTAGCCCTCCCGTTGCACCAGGATCGCCATGCGGCGGTATCCATAGAAGCGATGACCGACGGCCAGCCGCTGGATGGCATCGCGCAGAGCCATCTCCGCTTCTGTGGGAGCCTTCTTTTCCCAGTGGCGGTAGACGCTGGCTCGACTCACCGTCGCCATTTCACACATCCGCTGGATGCTCAATCCACCTGGCGATTGCATCCACCCGCGGATTTCGGTGTAGATGCCGTCTCGCCAGTCTTGCCTTTCTTCTGGCGTGACTCCCCGATCCTTCGCAAGGCACCGCCGAAAAAATCCAGCTCCAGCGTCTTCTTGCCGATGATCCCCTCTAACTCCGCGACCTTCTTCTCCAACTCCCGTATCCGTCGGTCACGGGGATCCTCAATCGCCCCGGGTTCACTCGGCTTCTGTCGTCTTTCGGCCTGCTGCCTCCACCAGTACAACTGCTGCCGCGCCACTCCGAGCTCTTTCGCCAGCGCCTTTACGTTCTGGCATGTTTTCATCCGCTCCAAAGCCCGCTGCCGGAATTCTGCCGACCGACGGTCCCATCTTCTTCTCGCCTCTTCGGACATCTCGTTCTCCATTCGCTGAAGAGTGTCCAAATTCCGATTGTCTCAATTTAGGGGCGCAGTCCAGAGAAGGTCAACTGATGGGGTTTTGTCACGGTTTTGCCACGGTCTGGGCGATTTTGGGCCGATTTGGGCAGCCGTGCAGTATCGGAAATTCTGGAAGTGGCTTAAAATCAAAGAAGCTTCACATGTCGGGGCGTAGCGCAGCCTGGTAGCGCACCTGCCTTGGGCGCATCCCATCCGGCTCCAACGGTTCTTTTAATTCTCCAGACTTCTTAATGTTTTCAACAATTTGGGGAATCTGCTTTTCGCTCGAAGCTATCCCCAACGGCTACAATGCCGGGAGTTTTGGCACGGTTTTGACACGGTCACGTGGGGTGAACGTGCCGATCTCGGATTTGACTAAGGGATCAAAGCCTTGACCGCGTCGACCATCATCCATTTGTCGGTGGCGGCGAAAAGGAGTACCATTTTGGCGGTCGAGAGGGAGCCACGTCTGGGGTTACGCTCTGGCCTGCGGTAGGCGCAGAAATGGGGAAGCTGACAGCTTCCTCTCTCAGGCGGGGTTTTCTTCGCTTTTGACCAGCGGGGTGCGATAAGTCTTGCCTTTGATTTTGAGGATGATCGCTCCTTCGACGAGGCGGTCGAGGAGCGCCATCGCCAGCGGGCCATCGACCAGATACTCTGCCCATTTGTCGAAGTCCACGTTGGTCACCAGCGCGGTGGAGCGCTTCTGGCTGCGTGCGGCAATGATCTTGTAGAGCAAGTGAGCCGCCTGCGCGCACTCGGTCCGTTCGATGCGGTCGAACCCGAATTCGTCGATTATTAACCAGTCCGGCCGCGTGTAGTAGCGCAGACGCGCGGGAAGCGTTTTGTCGGCGAGTGAAGCCGTCAGATCGGCGAGTAACTCGGCGGACGTGCGATACAGAACGCGGTAGCCCTGGACGCAGACCCTCTGTCCCAGGGCCTGAATGATGTGGCTCTTTCCGATCCCGCTCCAGCCGACCATGATCAGGTTGTGGCGGCGCCGGATGAAATCGCCGGTGGCCAGTTCCTCAATCTGCACGCGGTCGAAGGCTCTGGGATTGAACCGCCAGTCGAACGCCTCTAAGGTCTTGGTGTCCGCAAAGCGAGCTTCCCGGATTCGCCGCGCGACGGCGCGTTCGCGACGCGCGTCGGCCTGCGTCCCCAGCAGCAGATCGAGGAAGTGCAGATGAGAGAGGTTCTCTTTCTCCGCCCTGGACATCACCTCGTCCAGCGATGCGCCTTCCAGCGGAATCCCCAGCGTCGCGCAGTGACTCAAACACCGGTCACGCAGAGGGGTCGTCGTCTTCGTCGCTTTCATCGTGGGTCACCGTTTCTTCCAGTAGCGCCTGATACTCCGCCGGCGAGCGAGTGGCTACGGGAGACTGCCGGAGGATCTCATCAAGTTGGTCCTGCGCTTCGGCCTGCAAGGATTCCCATCCGGATCGGGGGCGTGCCTGCGCCGCCAGGATCCGCTCCACCGCGGACCAGGAGCAAGCGCGGTAACGGACGGCGCGCTGGAGTGCGCGCGCCAGGTCCTCGCGTTGGTATATGGCAAGCAGGCCCAGCACGCGCCCGGCTTCATCCTTACCACGGCGCCTGGTGCGGACCAGTTCGTCGAGGAACAGGACTCCCTCCGCTCCGAACTCCGCAAAACGCTGTTTCAGCAACTCGTATTTCTGATGGTGATCGCGTCCGGGAGAATGCTCGGGCAGACGGCGCTTCTCCCCGCTGATTCCGGAAGGGTACAGCTCATGACGGGCGATCTCCTTCACCTCGGGGCCGTAGACGATCAGTTCCTTCTCCGTGATGCGTATCGGCAGCAGTTCACCAATGCGCTGCCACGGCACGGAGTAGAAGTTCTGCAGGTACGCCACATGACCTTCCGGGTTCACCGTGCGGTAGAAGACTTGGGCGGTATCGTAGGCTCGCGCCGGCAAACTCAGCAGGTGCGGTTTCTCTTCTTGGTAGAGATCGATGGGCCGGCGCTTGGTTTCCCGGTGTAAGTGCACGTCGGCGATGTCGGCAAGCCACAGCGCCGCAGTCTCGTTCAGGTGCTCCAGCGAAGTGAACGTGCGGCCGTTGAGCAGGTTGGATTCCAGGTAGGCAAATGGCCGTTCGATTTTACCTTTCGTTTGCGGCCGATGGGGGCGGCATGCCCAGGGCTGATAACCGTAGTGCGTGGCGAAAGACAGGAACCGGGTGTTGTAAATCGGCTGGTCGCCATCATAGCCGGTCACCACTACTTTCATGTTGTCGTACAGACAGGTAGCGCACAGACCATCGAAGTATTCGAAGGCCCGCACGTGTTCCCGGATGGTGGTGGCAAAATCCTGCTTCTCCACAAATCGCACGTACTGGCGCCGGGAGTAAGCCAGAATGTAGCTGAAGGCATGTACCCGGCGACGCCCTTCGGCGGTGAAAGAGATATCGTACGGCGAATAATCCATCTGGCCTTGCACTCCTGGAGCGGTTTCGAATCGCTGCACGGGCAGTTTCGGCGCGTGCGGCCGGAGCACACGCAGCCGCTCTCGTACGATCGTGTAGTGACCGTGGAAACCCAGCCGGCACAACTCCTCATGCAAGCGGACCGCCGTGATGTTCGGATATCGCTCCAGCAGTTGTGCGATGTGATCGGCGAATGGGTCCAGCACGCTCGGCCGTCGCGGGCGTTCCACCTCCACCGGTTCTGCTCTCTGTTTTTCGTGACCCACCAGAGCGCGGGCCACGCTCTTACGTGCGACGCCCAGCAGCTTTGCGATGCGGCGCTGCGAAGCACCGCCATAGTGCAGGCGAATGATTTCGTTGCGTGTCGATTCCTTCATGCGCGCTCCAGCTCGCCGACGAAATCCCGGCTCAACGCAGCCACCGATCCGGTATCCCGCGCCAGCCTTTGGAAACGGGGTAACAAGATCACGCGATCCTCCGGCGTCAGCCCCGTGCGCCCCTGGTGCGCCAGCCACACTTCCATGCGCCCCAACACATCCAGCAGCAACCCGACGCGCTTCCATACCTGGTTTCCGGCTTCGCTCAGCCGGGGATCGCGCACCGTCGGGAGCACGCCCTTGGCCTGCGAGAGCGCTTCGCGAGGATGCGCCAGAAGATACTCTTGCTGCCGGCGTTCGGAACATCGCAACCACAGGTCCACCACGCCGCCCAACTCCGCGCTCGACAGCGCCTCGCGCCGGATCGCTTCCAGCACTTCCGTCTGGTTGCCCTGCGGCAACCGCACGATCTGTCGGGCCGCCGTGGGTGTCAACAAGCCCACGCGCAGTTCGTCTTTCGCCTTCGGCCCCAACCGCTCGATCAGCGCCAGCCTCCGGCATACCCAGCTCTTGTGGCGTCCCAACAGTTCCGCCACCTCCACCTGGCTCAAACCGTCTTCCCGCACCAGCGCCTGTATGATCCAGGCTTCTTCCAGTTCCCGCGTGCGTCCCCCGGCGCGATTCAGCCCGTAGATGGCGGCTTTCGCCTGACGCTCATCGGCCTCCATGAGCCGCGCCGACAGACGCGGGATCTGCGCCAGTCCGCGTACCGCGCCCAAGCGTTTGAAACCGTCGATCAGTTCGTAGCGATCCTGGCGCCGGCACACGACGACGGGCGACAACTGCCCGTAGCGCTCCAGCGACCGCGCCATGGCTCGTTCCGCTTCTGGCACGTGCAAACGATAGCGTCCGTAGTGTTCGCCGATCTCCTCCCACTTCAGATCGAGCAGATTGTTGTCGGCCCAGCGCAGCACTCGCGTCCCCTTCCTTGCGGGACAGGTTGAATGTAAGCCAGCGACTGGCGCCGATCAATACGTCACGGTTAACTGGCGGTGCCATTCCCACCGCCTGGACACATCGTCGCACGCGGGATTCCGCTCAACCGGCGCGGGTCCGTTGCCAGTGCCGTTCGCGTTCCCAGACGCGCTCCATCGCATGCCGGCAAGCGTGCGAGCAGAAGTGTTGCGACGGCGAGCGCCGCTGGCGCACGAATCCCACGTAGCAGCCTGGCCGGTCACAACAAGCATCGAAAAAACATCTTAGTGATTACCCTCGCGCCCTCTGGAGCGGCTTCCTCGGCTGTTGGTTTTCGGCTCCTGGCGCGCTCCCGGTAACGCCGGCTCTGCCCGTTGCGCTTCTGTTTGCCGCTCGCCGTGGTCCGGTAGCGCTCTTGGGCCTTCCACCGCGACCAGGCGCGCGCCGCTTTCCGGCACGGCTCACTGCAGTAGCGCTGCCGCGGCCGTCGCGGCCGAAAGTTCTGCTCGCATCCCTTGAGCAGACACCGCCGGGACCGCGGCCGGCGCGCCAGCCGTTTTCGCGGGCCGCCCGCTTGATTTTCGGGATGGCTTGTAGCACTCTCGGGAGGGCCCAAGGGAGGTCATTGCTCCCAGAAGCTCCTGCTCCGGAGGGGATTGCACTCCTCTCCGGGGCGCAGCAGATCTTCGGATCAATACGAGATCAACAACTCTATCGCAAAGATCAGATTACCCGCGCGGGCCTTGCCTCTCAGGCGTTCTCTTTTTCCCCGCCACCGGCGGGCGCGGTTGTGACTCCCGCCGGAAGGTCAGCATCGTTTCCTTTGAAATCAGTTCAGGTCAGCTGGTGGCCAGTCGCCGCCACTCACCATTGGCGGAGTGGTCCCCGCCGGCCCGCCAAAATGGTACCCTCCCCCGCCGCCGCTAACA
>CAWCOC010000003.1:0-31768 GCA_963797035.1 Terriglobia bacterium | reverse complement strand
GAGTTGTTTCAGCAGGTGTCTCGGCTGCGACACATGCGCGCTGAGCGTCAGGCGGGATCATTTTGTCTTCGGTGGAGACCAAATACCAGCTTGGCTTTGTTCGCCACGCCGACTGGGTGATCATCCCACGCAACGTCTGTCGTCCTTCTTCATGGAGGACGGTATCCCAAGGCGTTCCTAGGAAAACTTCGACATCCGATCGTCCGGGGTCGCGGGGCAGGTGAGAGACGCGGCGGGCGCGCGGTATGGGCTGGCCGTCGGGACCGAGAATAACCGGCGTCATTGGCAAGAACTGGCCGAGTTCCATTCTCCGGCCCCGATCAACGAGCATGTTCCGGAGATCGAGCGTCCAGTTGAGCCAGCCCTGCGGTCCCACGGCGGAAACCGCGGCTTCGAGCTGCGCCGCGAACTGCGCTTGCATCTGCGGTCGGCGTATCTCCTGAGACCGGCCTGGTCAGCCCAGCCTATGTGGTAGCGCGGCCGTTCGAATCCACGAACTCACAATACTTCGTTCAGTTGTTCCGCACGGATGCTTACAGACAACAGATCAATGATGCCTCGCGCGGAATTGTCCCTGATCGAAACCGTCTCTACTGGCTTGACTTCAAGCAGCTTCCTTCACCAGTGCCACCGAAGGACGAGCAGGCCGCCATTGTTCACACCTTGACCTTGGGCCACGAGCACAGTCGAGCGCGCAATACGGGCCAAACGCCAAAACATCGCACTGATCAACGAACAGAAGCAGGCGATCATCCACCGCGCCGTCACCCGCGGCATTGACGCCTCTGTCGCCCTGAGGCCCTCTGGTATTCCTTGGCTCGGCAACATTCCGCAGCATTGGGAATGTGCGATCAAACTGAAATACATCTCTTCTCTTAAGGGTCGGCTGGGCTGGCAGGGCCTGAAGGCTAATGAGTATTCATCATCCGGTCGTCCCGTAGTCAGCAGCGCGCATTTTCGAAATCAGAAGATCGAGTGGAGCAGGTGCCACGTGTAAGTTTCGAGCGGTACGAAATGGACGCGAATATCCAACTCAATATAGGCGACATCCTTCTAATGAAAGATGGCGCCGCAATGGGAAAACTGGCGTTCGTTGACGACCTCCCGGAGCCTGCCTGCCTGAACAGTCACCTCCTGTTATTCCGCCCACTGGCAAAGAATCATGGACCCACTTATGATCCGCAGTTCATGTTCTACTTCATGTTGGCAAGACAGTTTCAGGACTATGTGAAGATGAACGGAACTGGTGCGACCTTCCTTGGGGTCTCCCAAGAGGCGCTTGGAAACTACAAAATCTGCCTCCCGCCTATCGAGGAACAGAGGACGATTGCGAGATACCTGGTTAACGAAACGGCGTCCCAAGACAGAGCCCTCGCTCAAGTAGAGTATGAGATCGACCTCCTCCGCGAGTACCGCACCCGTCTCATCTTCGATGTCGTCACCGGCAAACTCGACGTCCGCGAAGCTGGGCCAATCTCCCGACGAAGCCCCTCCCGAAACAACCGAACCCGACACTGACCTCACCGATGAACCCGAGGCCGAGGAGGCCGTCGTTTGAACACCGACATCACGGAAGAAGGCCTCGAATCCCTAATCGCCCGCCACCTGACCGGCACGGACGCACTGTCTGTACCGCCCGGATCTCCCGCCGAGAGCCACTCCGCCGGGAACGGCTACTTCGCCGGCAGCCCCAAAGACTACGACCGAGCCTACTGTCTCGACCTCGCCCAACTGTTCACCTTCCTCTGCGACACCCACCCGCTGCGTTCGCCAAACTCGCAATTGCCGACCCGGCCAACCCGCGCGATAACCAGCGCAACAAGTTCCTTGCCCGCATCTCAAACGAAATCGCCAAGCGCGGTGCCATCGACGTTCTTCGCAAGGGCATCGACCACGGCCCGCTCGACTTGGATCTCGCCTACGCCACGCCCTCTCCCGGCAACGCCAAGGCCGAAGCCCTCTACGCGAAGAACCGTTTCTCCCTCACCCGTCAGCTTGCCTACAGCAGCGACGAAACCCGCCGCGCGCTCGATCTCTGCATTTTCCTCAACGGCCTGCCCATCGCCACCTTCGAATTGAAGAACCGCCTACCGCAAACCGTCCAGGACGCCGTCACGCAATACCAACGCGACCGTGATTCGCGCGAGCCGCTCTTCACTTTCGGGCGCTGCGTCGTTCACTTCGCAGTCGATGACAGCGAAATCCGCATCTGCACCGAGCTTAAGGACAAGGATTCCTGGTTCCTTCCCTTCAATAAGGGCTACAACGGCGGTGCCGGCAACCCGCCCAATCCTTACGGCCTCAAGACCGATTACCTCTGGAAAGAAGTCCTGGCCCCTGCCAGCATCCAAGCATTTTGGTCGCTCAGATCACGGATGAGAAAGATCCGAAGACCGGCAGGCGCAAACGCCGTCAGATCTGGCCCCGCTACCATCAGCTCGATGTTCTCGCACGGCCCTCGCCGATGTCGAGGCCCACGGCGCGGGCAAGCGCTACCTCATCGAGCACTCAGCCGGCAGCGGCAAGTCGAACTCGCTCGCCTGGCTCGCGCATCAGTTGATCGGAGTCAAACGAGACGGCAAGCCCGTCTTCGATTCCGTCATCGTCGTCACCGATCGCCGCATCCTAGACGATCAGATTCAGAAGACCATCCGCCAATTCATGCAGGTCGGCGCCACGGTCGGACATGCCACCCACTCCGGTGACCTGCGCCGCTTCATCGAACAGGACAAAAAGATCATCATCTCCACCGTCCAGAAGTTCCAGGTCATCATGAACCAGGTCGAAGCCGAACCCGGCAAGGCCTTCGCCATTGTCATTGACGAGGCGCATTCTAGCCAGGGCGGCAAGAACTCCGCCGCAATGAGCAAATCGCTCGGCGGTGATGAAAAGGCAGCCACTAGCGATGGCCCGCCCGAGCCGGAAGACATCGTCAACGAAGCGCTGGAAAAACGCATGGCGTCCCGCAAGATGTTAAAAAACGCCAGCTATTTCGCCTTCACCGCCACGCCCAAACCGAAAACCCTGGAGATGTTCGGTATCAAACTCCCGACCGGTCCAGACGGCAAGTGAAGCATCGTCCCTTCCACTGCTACACGATGCAGCAGGCCATCGAGGAGCGCTTTATCCTAGACGTCCTCAAGGCCTACACGCCGGTCGATAGCTACTACAAGCTCGTCAAGAAGGTCGAGGAAGATCCGGAATTCGATACAAAAAAGGCGCAGAAAAAGCTCCGCCGCTACGTCGAAAGCCACGACCACGCCATCCGCCTCAAAGCCGAGATCATGGTCGATCACTTCCACCAGCACGTCACCGCGCCCGGCAAAATCGGCGGCGAGGCGCGAGCCATGGTCGTCTGCAACGGCATCGAGCGCGCCATTGAATACTTCCATGCGTTCGATGCCTATCTTGGCGAGCGCAAAAGCAGGTGGAAAGCGATCGTGGCCTTCTCAGGCGAACACGAATACGAAGGCGCCAAAGTCACTGAGGCATCACTGAACGGTTTCCCGTCTGCCGATATCGCGGATCGCTTCCAGGAAGACCCCTACCGCTTTCTCATCTGCGCCGACAAATTCCAGACCGGCTACGACGAGCCCCTGCTCCACACCATGTATGTCGATAAGCCGCTCTCCGGCATCAAAGCTGTCCAAACCCTTTCCCGCCTTAACCGCGCCCACCCTAAGAAACGAGATTGCTTTATCCTCGACTTCCAGGACAACACCGAACCGGTTCGCTTCGCGTTCCAGGACTACTATCGCGCCACCTACCTCGCCGACGAAACTGACCCCAACAAGCTCCACGACCTGAAAATGCAGCTCGATGCCGCCCAGGTCTACACCTCCGCCCAAGTGGACGAAACCGTCGCCGCCTTCCTCACCGGCGCTGATCGCGATCGGCTCGATCCCATCCTCGACAAATGCGTTGAGGTCTACCACACCATGCTCGACGAAGACCATCAGGTACAGTTCAAGGGCGGCGCCAAAAGCTTCACGCGCACATACGATTTTCTCGCGTCGATCCTGCCATACGATCGGGGCGATTGGGAAAAGCTTTCGACGTTTCTCGATTTGCTCATTCCGAAATTGCCATCGCCAAAAGAGGAAGACCTTTCTCGCGGCATCCTCGAATCCATCGACATGGATAGCTACCGCGTCGAGAAGAAGGTCGCACTGAGTATGGCGCTCGACAACACTGACGCCGAGATCGAGCCGATTCCTGTCCAGACCGGCGGCCACAAGCCCGAGCCCGAACTCGACCACCTCAGCAACATCCTGAAAAGCTTCAACGAGAGGTTTGGCACGCTGTTTACAGATGGCGATCGCGTAGCAAAGCGCATCCGCGAGGACATTGCGCCCAAGGTCGCGGCCGACACGGCCTACCAGAACGCGAAGGAGAACACGCCGCATACCGCGCGCATGGCCCATGACCAGGCGCTTGGAAAAGTAATGCAGTTGCTCCTCAAGGACGATACCCAAGTCTACAAGCAGTTTGTCGAAAACGAGTCCTTCCGCCGCTTCGTCGGGGACATGGTGTACGCAATGACCAACCCCTGATCTTTTGCGGCCGCGTATACCGCGATAGAAGGTCTCGCTCGAGGAGGCGACAATGTCGTTCTCGCGTTGGTAGGGTTGAGTAATCTTCCAGCGCTCTACAGCCTGGTTCGGTGTAGTCTATCATGAAGTGATAGACACGTCGGCAGGAGACTTGGCAGGCATGCTGTATCAGCGATCAATGGAAATCGAACGACGATTGCAGGCGGCACTGGGGCTGATTCGGTCAGGTCAGTACTCTACACCGATGCTCGCTAAGGAGCTCGGGATCTCGATCCCGACAGTTTCGCGGCATGTCACGGCACTTCGCGAACGTGGCTATGATATTCGCGCAGAACGAAGTGCCGACGGCTGGCGTTTCGTTCTGATGGGGCAGGATGATTCGCAGGGCCGCAACGGAGCGGCTCACAAAGAGGATCGGTTGTGAAGGAGGTCTGGATACATGATACGAGGAAGCTCTATGAACGCTGACATCTTGCGCCGCGTCGTACGCGCGATTGCCGAAGGTTCACTCGCCGATCTTGACCGCTTAGCGCCGAAAATGGTGGAAGCCGAGCGCAAGTCCGGCCACGCCCGCCTCGCGGATCAACTCGACTCCATCCTGAAACAACCCAAGAAGCGTACCAACGGGCATGCGCACGCCAATGGCGGCATGACCACCGATTCGGATCGCAGCATTAGAGAGTTGCCGTTGAGTCGCCGTCATTGTGAGTCGCTTGCGACCTTGCTGCCGCCGGAAGCCCTCGAACATCATATGGTGCTCTCGTCAGCGACTGAGGAATGTAATGGACCCCAAAAGTTGGACACAAAAATGGCCTTCTCTTAGATGGTGGGCGGCATTGAAAATGGAGGAGAGTCAATGCCCCGAACGCGCAAGAGTCACCCGCCCAGCCTGAAGGCCAAAGTCGCCATCGAGGCCATCAAGGCGCACAAAACGACCGCTCAGATCGCCCAGATGTTCGGCGTCCATCCCACCCAGGTCGGCGGGTGGAAGAAACAGGCGCTGGCCGGACTGCCGGACGTCTTCAGCAACGGCCGCGAGCAGGTGCGCCAGCAGGCCGACGCGGAGAAGGACGAGCTCTACAAACAGATCGGCCAACTGAAAGTGGAGTTGGACTTTCTCAAAAAAAGAGCTGGCCTCATCGATTGAAGACCGCCGCCGATGGATCGACCCGCAACATCCGTGCCTGAGCGTACAGCAGCAATGCGAACTGCTGGGGGTGCCGCGCTCGACCTTCTACTACCAGCCGCGGCCGGAGAGCGCGGAGAACCTGCGCCTGCTGCGGCGGCTGGACGAACTCTATCTCCAGCGCCCGTTCTTCGGCAGCCGCCGGATGGCCGTCACGCTGGAAGTCAACCGCAAACGCATCCAGCGACTGATGCGCATTCTGGGCATCGAAGCCCACTACCCGAAACGGAACTTGAGCCGCCCGGCGCCGGGTCACGAGATCTATCCGTACCTGCTGCGAGGCATCTCGATCGAGCGGCCCAACCAAGTCTGGAGCACCGATATTACTTATGTTCCGATGCAGGGCGGGTTCCTCTATCTGGTCGCCGTCATGGACTGGTTCAGCCGCTTCGTGCTCAGTTGGGAACTCTCCAACACGATGGAAACCGGCTTCTGTCTGTCGGCGCTGGAGGCCGCACTGCGTTTCGGCCAACCGGAAATCTGGAACTCCGATCAGGGCGCCCAGTTCACAGCGGCGGATTTTCTGGCCCCGCTGAAACGGCGCGGCGTGTTGATCAGCATGGATGGACGCGGCCGTGCCCTGGACAACGTTTTCATCGAGCGTTTATGGCGCAGCCTGAAGTACGAGTTGATCTACCCAGGCGACTTCTCCAATGGCGCCGATCTGTTCTCGGCCCTGGAATGTTACTTCCACTTCTACAATCATCAGCGCCCGCACCAGGCGCTCGGCTACCGCACGCCGTCAGACCTGTTCCCGCGCCGACACAAAAGGAAAACGTCATCGCTTTAATGGGGGGCTCTGCCCCCCAACCCCCCCGGGATTTATCGCTGTTTTCTTCCAGAGTGGATGGTTTTGCTTTGGTGATTCTCAGCGATCGCCGTACAATGGAGGGGCTTGATAGGAGGACAGGGCAACGCGGGGACGCGACCCGAGCGCCGATTCAAGCCCGGAGTGGATGGCGGCCTTCGGGCCGCCTCCTGGACAGCTCGCTCCACCATCTAAGAACGGCCGAAATTTTGTCCAAACAATGGGGTCCACCTCAGAACGCTTTGCGCGTATCGAAGCCGAGTTCGCTGCCAGAGATCGTCTCAGCAGTTTTGGCTTGCGCCCTCGGAAGACGATCCTGCTGTATGGCCCCCCCGGCTGTGGCAAATCGCTCGGAGCCAAGCGTCTTGCGTGGCAAACGGGACTGCCCCTCATGAAAGTGCGTTTCGACGCGCTGATCTCTTCTTACTTTGGCGAGTCGGCGAGTAACCTTCGTAGCATCTTCGTTGCTGCTCAGGAACGACCGTGCGTACTTCTTCTGGACGAATGCGACTTCATCGCGCGATCGCGAGCCAACTCCAAGGACATTGGTGAGGTATCGCGCATCGTCAACACGCTCTTACAGTTGATGGAAGATTACGATGCTCCCGGCCTGCTGGTTGCCACCACGAATATTGAGTCTTCACTGGACTCAGCCCTCTTCCGCCGATTCGACGATGTATTCCTGGTGCCATTGCCTGGCCCAGAGGAGATCGAGCGACTCTTAAAGCTCACGCTTTCCGCAGTGCGAATTGCCGAACCAATCGATTGGGTCAAACTGGTGCACGCGCTGGAAGGCGCATCTGCGGCGATGGTGGTGAGGGCCGCGCAGAATGCCGCCAAAGCATCTGTACTGTCGGGCAAGAAAGAACTTATGCAAAGTGCGCTCGATGCTGTAATGCGTCACATTGTTTCCCCTCGAACGTCTCACGCTGTTTCCCAGCCGAGTTCTCAGATTGGCGACCGGACTAATGACGCTTCTCCCCCGAAGCTTTCACGATTCTCTCCGGCGAGTTTCTCGGAATCGCTCCCGTCATGCGCATTGAGTTGCGCCCGAGCACGTGGGGCGCGGGATAGGATACTTGCTCGTGTAGGCAGATACGAGTATCCCGCCAGAAAACCCATTCGGAGCGCCCGGCAAGAGCAGCCGGGCGATCTTCGCGTTTGATAGCCCAGGGCCTCCGCTCGGGAGTTCACCAAAGAAATGTAGGCTCTTTTGTTTTTGGCCGCGGCGGAAGGGAGCCCCTCCCGCGCCCGTTTATCCGAACGCGGGAGGGCGAGCCGATTTCTTCGGAGCCACTCCGTCGCATCGGCCCTGGGCATCCACCCGGGCGCGACCCCGAGCGGACGTCGTTACGGCCAAGCAGCGCCGCTTATATCGGCAGTCGGTATTGGCCGTTGTCCTGCACAAGGCCGCCGTTCAGGCAGGCTTCCTGAATCGCCAGTTGCGCGGTGCGCTTGGAGCACTCCGTAGCGCGCATGATCTGGTCGCGCAGTTGGTTGTGACGCGCCTGCTGGCCGATGCCAGCCAAGGCCTGGGTCACATCCTCGGGCTCGACCTTTCGGCGGGAGCGAGGGTGGCAAGCGGCGCCGGCGGCGGAAAACCATAAGGATTGAGGCTCCAGTTCGAGCAGTCGTGGCCCCAGCGGTGCGGCGTAGCGAAACTGAAAGCGCAGTTCGACGGCGGTCGGGCTCGCCGAGGGCCGCGTCAGCAGCAAGTAGCTGTCGCCCACCGCGTGCAGCGCCGAAGAGCCGCGGAAGGCGCGGCCGATCTCGTCGCGGCCGATGGACTTGCGCACATGGTGCACCACAATCAGCGCCGCGCGCGAGGCATCGCGCAACCGCAACAGGCTCTGGCACAACGCCGCCATGGAGCGCGTGTCGTTCTCATCCTGATCGTGGGTGGAATACAAGGGATCCAAAACAATCACTTCGGCTGAGGCCTCGCGTGCCGCCACCAGGAAGTGCTGGAGCCCCTGCGGCGCGCTGAGCAGATGGCCCATGGCGCGGGTGTCCACCAGCAGATTCTGGTCGGCGGCGGTTCCGAGCGAACGGCGCATGGCCGCCAGCCGGGAGACAAACTGCGCCACCGGGAGTTCGAACTGGCAGACGAGGACACGGCGGGCGGCGGGAACGGTGAAGCCAGCACGATCTTGTCCGGCGGCCAGCGCCAGCGCGAGATTGGCCACCAGCAGGCTTTTGCCGACCTTGGGTTCGCCGCCGACAAACAGGATGCCTTGTGCCGGCAGGAGTCCGGGTTCGATCCAGCCGGGTGGCGGTTCCGCGGGCTGCTCGGCGAGCAACTGGGCCAGCGAGAGCACAACCGTGGGGTTCTTGGCGGCGCCCTGCTTCACAGCAGAGCCTCGGAAGTGGCGTCCAGCAGGATGGCTTCATTCACGGCCTGCAGCTTGCGCCCCGCGGCCAATCGCAAGGCCGTCAACGCCAGTTTGTTGACCTTGCGCAGGATGCCCTTGGTGGCCTGATACAGGGCCTGGCGCGCGGTGTCGTCAAACAGCGGCTGCCCCACGCCGGCGGCCTTGAGTTGCTGCGCCAGGTAGGCATCCAGTTCCTCGCGCGAGAGTCCGTCCAGGTGGTACTGCACGGCGATCCGCTGGCGCAGCGGTTCATGCATCTGGAGCGACAGCGTCCGGCGCAGCAGGGGCTCGCCGATCAGTAGCAAGGTCAGGTAGTGCGACGAATCCATGTCGAAGTTCAGCAGCAGGGGCAACTGTTCAAGAGCGGGATGGCGCAGCAGTTGCGCCTCATCGCAGATCAGAATGGGATGCTGCTTCTTGCTGCGGTTGAGATGCACGATGGCTTCGGAGATCTGGCGCACCAGGTCGCCGCGATAGTGGGCCGGCTCGATACCCAGTTCCAAGGCGATCTGCCGCAGCAGGTCCAACGCCGATCCGGAGGTCCAGTGCAGATATAGGATCTTGTAAAGGTTGGGATTGAGACCGGCGCTGAAGGTGCGGGCCGCGGTGGATTTGCCCGCGCCGACCTCGCCGGTCAGCAGTCCGGCGCCGTGATGATCCACCAGGAACTGCAGACGCGCCTTCACCTGGTTCCAGGCCTGCGAAGCAAACAACTGCTTGGCATCGGGGCTGTCGCTGAAGGGAGCTTTCTTGAACCCGAAGAAGGCTTCTACCATGGCGGTTCCTCCTCATCCTTTTTCTTGATGAGCAAGTCGACGAAGTTAATGCCGGTGGGTTCGGGCTCCGCTTTCGATGATTTGGTTGAGGGTAACTGAGCATTGACGACCGGATCGACGAGCCGCGCGATGCCTTCCGGCTTGCCGTGAAAATAGATCTCCACGACGGCGGCATCGAGAGGATCGAAACGCGCTTCGATGGTTTCTCCGGCCAGATGCGGCGGCGCCTCGTAGAAGCGGTTGTGCAGTTGGAACGTGCAGTCGCGGCGCACAACGCGATCCAGGCGATGGAAGAAGAGACGGCGGAAGTCGGTGGCCGGTGGCAGTTGGCGGATGTGCTCGATGTCGCGTTGCCAACGGAGCAAGGGCGTAGTCCCCAAGCTGCTGTGCTCGGTGCGGTGGTAGAGGTCGAGCCAGGCCCACAGACGCTCGTTCAACTCTTCCAGAGACAGCGTCTGTTTGCGATCCAGGTTGTTCAGGAACTGTTCGCGCACCGACCTGAAGAACCGTTCGATCTTCCCGCGTCCTTCGGGTTGATACGGAGGGGTGTGCACAACGAGCGTGCCAATCGATGCCGCGATGCGCGCCAGTTGCGGGCTGCGGTAGATCTTGGCGTTATCCATATACAACCTCACCGCGACACCGCGGGCCGCGACGGCTTGGCGCAGGCAGTCCAGGCAAACGTCCAGACCTTCGCTGGCATAGAACTGGGCGTGCGGGATGAGCCGGCTGGCGTCATCGAGGATGGCATGTAACATGGCCTGCATCTTGCCGCCGCCCGGGCGCCGGACATAGGGACCATAGAGCATGTCCGACTGCCAGATCTGGTTGGCGAACTCGGCTTCGAACTTCTTGTGGGCAGGGGGAGCGAGCAGTTGGCGTTCGGTGAGTCCGCGTTGCTTGAGGAAACGATACAGGGTGGAGGCGGAGATGGCGGGTTCGTTTTGGCCGGACAGCGCCAACTCCCGCAACAGGGTGGTCCCGGTACGGTGCGGGTTTTCGCGCTTGAGACGCTCGATGAGATCGGCAAGCTGCGGCGTGATGGTGCGGGATTGCCCGCGGTCCTGCCGGGGGTGCGGCGCCAGCGCCTCGAAGCCGCCATTGCGATAGCGCAGCGCCCAGTCCAGCAGCGTGTCTACGGAAACCGAGGTGCGCTGGGAAGCAGGGATCTCGTAGTGGCGTGCGGCAATCTCTTCGGCGCGGCGGGTGAGTTCGCCGCGCGGCAAGGGCTCCAGAACCAACGGAGCAATCAGCCCGTACCTGAAGAGGGCGATTTTTTCAGCTTTGGCATCCATCGGGAAGATCTCCCTGGGCCAGAAGCATAAAGCCGCGAGGCGCGCCGGCTCCAGGCAAAAGCTGTGTGGGGACCCTCAGGCCGGCGGCGCCGCCGGTCGGAGCGCGGCTACCCGACCGTCGGGAGCGAGAAATGCGGGCCAGCCCAGCAGGTGCATGCGCAGATCGGCGAAGAGGAAGCGGTGGGCGGCGATCCAGCCAATCGACTGCAACTGGAGCAAGGCCCTGGAGACAAAGTCCGGGGCCGACATCGGCGCGCGCAACGTCGCCAGCGCGGCGCATAAGCGCTCGGCCTGGTTGCGGAATCGACGAATCCAGAACTGGCCGCGCTGATACGGCATCTTCGACAGCGTGGCCGCCGCGGCGGCGGCGCCCAGGGTACCGCCGACCAGCAGACGGGCCACCAAGAATAGCGCGATCACCGCGATGCCGAAACGGACATACGGCAAGGCGAACGCGGGTAGTAGCGAAGTGGTGCGCTTACAGGCGCGGCACCAGTAGCGGCGCACGCGGATCACACCGTCAAACCCAGCATCGACGAGCGTGCGGCGGTAGAAGCCGTGCCCGCTGAGCGGCTGTTGCGTCTGGCATTGCGGGCAGTGGTCGGGACGGTAACGGTCAGGATCGGAAATCTCTTCGGCGTACTGCTGGATGGAGCCAGAAAATGGGTGTAGGATCTGCATGAGCATCCTTTCCGGGAGTGGCTAGACTCCCCGGTTTGGTGTCGAGGGGGGCTCGGCCGATTCGGTGAAAAGGCAAGCCAGCCGGGCCCTCCGCTCCGTTGGCTATCCTACATCCCTGAACCCGATGACAAACGAACAACAGCTTCGCGAAAAGCTGCGCAAGATCACGGCACTATTCGAGGGCGCTGCGACCGCAGGCGAACGCCAAGCTGCTGCGGCTGCGATCGAGCGGGTCCGGCATGTGCTCAACACCACGATCCAGACCGAACCGCTGCCGGAGACGAAGTTTTCCATGGCGGATCAATGGCAGAGGCGGCTGTTCTGCGCGCTTTGCCGGCGCTACGGGCTGGAGCCGTATCGCTATAAGGGTCAGCGTTACAACACCGTTATGGTGCGCGCTCCGCGGTCGTTTATCGACAATACGCTCTGGCCGGAATACCTGGAGTTGCAGGCGGCCCTGCATGAGTATCTCGCCGACGCCACGGAGCGCATCATTCGGGAGGAGGTCTACCGCGACGCCGGCGAAGCCCACGAACAGGCAGGATAACGCTCGCGACCACGCCCGGATGCGGGGACCGGCGCCGCGTCAGATTGCACTACCTCCGGGCACCAGGAACGCCGCCGCCACCGCCGCGCTTAATCTGACAAAAACCGCCGGCTACGAGGGGAAAAAGCGCGGCGGGTAACACAGCCGAGCTTTCAGGAAGCGAGATCGCCCCTTCCCCACCATGCCCAAAGAGCAGCGCAATTTCTTGGCAACCGTCTTATTGTCAAGGCCGTCCGCACAAGCCAATACCACTCGGGCGCGCCGGGCCAACAAGGCCTGACTGCGCGCCCGGTGAGCCAGGGATTCGAGCCGCTGGCGTTCTTCCTCGTTCACGATCAAAGGCCGTTTGGGGCGTCCGGTTCGCATCTGAGCCTCCTGCATTTTAGATGCAGCCCAAGCCACACTTAGCTCATATATTTCTGGGACAGGAGACTAGCAGCCCGGGGTTGAAGTCTGGTTTTGGAATTCGGAGTGTCTGAAATGCGCGCAGAGAGGAGGATAATGCTTTGGCGCTACCAAGCGATCTACGGTTACGCTGCGCCCCGAGATTTGCGATTCTTCTGAAATCATCGCCAGCGCCATCAGAGCCACCAGAAATTCAAGCGCGTTCGAGAGGCCTTGCAGACCTCGCGGTGTCCCGATTCCGTACACGCTCCGCAGCAACAACCCCAGGTTCATTCCAGCCACATGGACCAGCAGCCGTTTCAGAATGTTAGAGTGCTTCCGCAGGTGCGTTCGTCGCATGCCGCCCGTCTCATAGCAGTGGGCAAACGTCCGCTCGATCAACTCGCCACGTTTCCGCAGAAGGCGCTTGCCTTTCGACCGCTGCAACCGTTGCCGGTTGGCATAGACGATGTCCCGCTCCTCTTCTTTCCCGACCCAATGCCGTTTTCCAGCCTGCTTCTTCTCCGGGATATAG
Organism: Terriglobia bacterium; assembly: GCA_963797035.1. GTDB lineage: Bacteria > Acidobacteriota > Terriglobia > Terriglobales > Acidobacteriaceae > JAIQGF01. The sequence continues at coordinate 18,631 of CAWCOC010000003.1, read as the reverse complement.
GTGCGCACACCGGCGGCCTGCATCTCTCTTAACACCGCACTACTGTGATATCCCTTGTCGGCCACCACTTCCTCGACCCCGCCCAGATTTACTTGCGGTTTCTCCGCCGGCCGGGTGGCAGCCTCTCGCTCGATCAACTCCGCCACCGCTACTCCTGCTTCGGCCAGGGTTTCCTTCACGCTCGCTGTATCCCCCAGATCCACTCCCTGCAATGTCACCGCCACCACTGCGCCCGTGTCCATGTCCACCGCATGTTCGGCCTTGTGCGCCAGATGCGTGCTCCCGTCCTTCATCTTGGTGATGCGCGCATCCGGATCATGGGGATTCACCCACTCCTGGTTCGATCCCTTCTTCTTCCGCTTCCGATCCACCCGCGCCAGATCTTCCCGCGTCGGCGTGGCCATGCCCGACTGCTGCGCCAGTCTTTTCAGAAACGCCTCGTAGCTCTCTCCGTTGTCGCGCCGCACGATCGATCGCAGCGCCGCGTTCGCCTCGAGCGTCGTCGCGTCAATCCCGATCCGCTTCCCCTTCAACAATCCGATTTCAGCCAGCAATTCCAGCACCCAGGCAAACACTTGCTGGTGCGTCTCCAGATCGATCAATCGCCGCGTGCGTGAGATCGTCGTGTGGTCCGGCGCTCCTTCCTGCAGCGGTATCCCTACGAAATCCCGAATGGACAGCGAGTCCCCGGCTCGCCACGCAATGCCTCGCTCACTGTCGATGCCCTCGAAATAGCCGACCAGCAGCAGTCGGAAATAGATTCCCGGCGCCAACCCCGGCCGGCCCATCGTGGCCGCATAGAATCGCCGGCATTTGCCTTCCACGAATGGGTCGAAATCGTGTTCCGCGAGGAGTTGATTCAGCCGCTCATAGAAGGGATGGCTCGCGGGTCGCGCCAAGATGCATGTTGGAATCCAAAGTTCCTCTTGCTGCTCTCTCCGCGTGCCCATCGCCATACAACAATTTTACGGTCCAAACATCCTTCAGGAAAACTGTTTTCTCACTTTCACCCCGGGCTGCTAGTACTACTGGGTCACAAAAAGAACATTATCGTGTAGAATTGTTTTGTGGGATCACGCCTCTCTGCGCCAGGCCCACAAGAGAAACGCTTCGCGGCATATATAGAAGGCCTGGCGGGCGCCGCGGGGCACGAAGACCGACACAGGCCGTTGAAGGACTATTGCAGGGGTTTGCTGCTGCCCGGCGAACGAAAGAGCATCGAGCCGATGGCGGCGCGACTCAACCCGCACAACGTTCAGGCTACGCGCCAGTCTCTACATCACTTGGTCGCCAAGGCCCCGTGGAGCGATGAAGCACTGCTGGATCACGTGCGTCAGCAAGTCTTGCCTGTCATGCAGAAGCATGGATCCGTGGTGGCCTGGATCGTCGATGATACCGGGTTTCCCAAGAAAGGCTCACATTCGGTCGGGGTCACACGGCAATATTGTGGACAAGTCGGTAAACAGGAAAATTGCCGCATCGCCGTGAGCCTGTCAGTGGCAACGTGGGATGCGAGTCTGCCGGTTGCCTATCGTCTCTATCTGCCCAAGGATTGGGCCGAAGATGCCGAGCGGCGGGAAAGGACCGAAGTACCCGCAGGGGTCGAGTTTCAGACCAAACCGGAGATCGCGCTGGATCAGATTCGCGCAGCAGTGGCGGCACAGGTAGCGCATGGAGTGGTACTGGCCGACGCCGCCTACGGCATCAACACCGAGTTTCGCGAAGGACTCACCCAACTCGAACTGCAGTATGTGGTGGGGGTGCAAAGCTCGCTGACGGTCTGGGAACCCGGCAAACAGCCTTTGCCCGCTAAGCCGCGAGGAAGAATGGGGCGACCTCCGCGACTGTTGCAGAGGACCGCGGACCATCAACCCGTCTCCGTGAAGCAGTTCGCGACGAGCCTGCCCTCCAGCGCGTTCAAGGACATCAGTTGGCGTGAAGGTACGGAGCGAAAGTTGCGATCCCGCTTCGCCGCCGTTCGGGTGCGCCCTGCGCATCGCGATTACGAGAAAGCCGAACCTCACGCCGAAGAATGGCTACTGATCGAGTGGCCGCACAGCGAGCCAGAACCCACCAAGTACTGGTTATCGACCCTATCTCCGAATACCCCGCTCAAAGCTTTGGTCAAGATGGCTAAACACCGCTGGATCATCGAACGGGATTACCAGGAGTTGAAGCAAGAGTTGGGGCTGGGGCACTTTGAAGGCCGCAACTGGCGCGGATTCCACCATCACGCCACACTGTGCATCGCGGCTTATGGGTTCCTGGTAGCCGAACGGAACCGTTTTTCCCCCTCTGCCCGCGCCGGTCATCTTGGATTCGTTACGCCCGGGCCGGCGCCGGACTTCCGCCCGCGGGGATCACCGCATTCGCCCAGAACGGCATAATCCAAATTCGATTGCCACACTGAGAATGATCCTTGCCAGGCAGTTGCTCGGACAACTTCCTCAATGTCCTTTTTGTGGAATGCGCTCGGGATGATCCTCCGCATCAATATCGGCTTCGACCACGCAGGAAGCCGGCCGCGAATGATTCGGCGCTGTGCGCCAAGCGCCTTCGACTAACTTCACCTTGCTGAGTTTCTCCAGCGCAACACAACGCCAGTTTGCATGGGAACCCAACGGGTCGAGTCCGCTCCGGCTTTCGCCTCCATATTGGTAGCAGAGCACACGAAGCTGCCCTTCCCGATTCCGGCCCAGTCTGTGCGGACAAACTAGTCGATGCCGGCTCTGGTAGTTGGCTTCGATCGGCTGTTTGTTGGCCACAGCCGTCCAGACCAGCCCATAAATCTCCTCTACCGTTTGGATCTGTGCCCGGACCACACCCATACCAACTCACAATTAACAGGCACGCGCGGCTAACTTCAAGCACGCCACCATTTATGACCCGCTAGTCTCCTGTCCCATTGGTTCGTGACATAAGTCGGGAGGCTCGGACAGCAACCGTACGCTGGGCAAACCGAGCAATACTGTCGAGGATCTGATCCGCCGTTCTGGTCCAGACGAAAGGCTTGGGTTCCTCGTTGTGCACGGCGATGAACTCGCAGATCGCCGCTTCCAGTTCTTTCACGCTGCGGAAGACGCCGCGCCGAATCTGTTTGTTGGTGATTTCGGCGAACCAGCGCTCCACCAGGTTGATCCAGGAGCCGTAGGTGGGCGTGAAGGGGACATGAAAGCGCGGTCGTTTGGCAAACCACTTCGGATGATCGCCGTTTTATGCGTCCCGTAGTTGTCGAGGATGATATGAACGTCAAGGTCGGCAGGCACGTTCGCTTCGATCATATTGTTAATGGCGCCCGGGGAGGGTACCACTTTGGCGGGACCAGAGGGGGCCACGCCGTCAGTCGTTCATGGCGGCCGAGAGGGAGCCACGTCGGCACACTGGGAAAAGTGAGAAGAGACAGGTCTCCGGTATTTGAGTTAGAGTAATACTCCGGTTACAACGGAAGTGGCTGCGCCCCGGAGAGGAGTAGGATTCCCCTCCAGGGCAGGAGCTTCTGGGAGTCATCACCTCCCATGGGCCCATCAGAGAATCCTACACACCCGCTCGAAAAGCAAGCGACACACGGGCGAAGGCGGCCGGGTTGCCGGCCACGTGTCCGGGTGTGCCTGTTGAAGGGATGCGAGCGGCGCTTCCACTCAGAACATGCCCGTCAGCGCTATTGCAGTCAGGAGTGCCGGGAGGCAGCGCGGGCGTGGTCGGGATGGAAGGCCCGTCAAGCGTACCGGGCGACGGCAGCGGGCAAGCAGAAGCGAAACCAGCAAAGCCAGCGTTACCGCAAGCGCGTCCAAGAGCGGAAACCATCCGGGGAAGAGGCCGTTGCGGAGGCCGCGAGGGTCATCACTAGAAAATTATTTTTTCGATGGCTGCTGCCACCGGCCTGGCTGCTACGAATGCTTCCGGCGCTCGCGGCGGTCGCCGTTGCAACGGTTCTGCTCCCATGCCTGCCAGCGCGCCATGGAACGAGTTTGGGAACGGGAGCGACGCTGGCGAACAAGACACGGCCGGTATCGTCGTTCCGGAGAGCGCCGGCGTGCGCGGCAGCCGTGAACGCCGCCAGATGAGCTTGTCATATTGATCGGCACCCGGTGCCGCGTTTACATTCAGCCTGTGCTGCAGTGGGCTGACGACAACGTGCGGGAACTGGATTGCCACGAGATTGGCGAACACTACGGCCGTTACCGTCTGCACTTGCCGGAAGCGGAGCGAGCCATGGCACGCTCGCTGGAGCGCTACGGCCAGTTGTCCCCTATCGTGGTGTGCCGCCGCCAGCAACGCTACGAACTGATCGATGGATTCAAGCGTTTGGGTGCGGCACGCAGGCTGGCGAGCATTTCGCATCTTTCGGCGCGACTGCTGGAGGCGGACGAACGCACCGCCAAAGCGGCCATCTACGGGCTGAACCTCGCCGGCGGCCGGACCCGGGAATTGGAAGAAGCGTGGATTATTCAAGCGCTGGTGCGGGAAGACGGCATGACGCAGGTGGAAGTCGCCGAGTTACTCGGGCGGCACAAGAGCTGGGTCTGCCGTCGGCTGGCACTGATTGAACGATTGGGGCCCGCCGCACGCGATGAACTACGCGTCGGTTTGTTGTCGCCCACCGCGGCGCGGCAGATCGTGCGGTTGCCGGAGGGCAACCAGGCAGAGGTTTTGGAGGCCATCCGGCGCGAAGCGCTTTCTGGTGCTGAGTTGACCGGTATGGTCGATCTCTGGCTGGGCTGCGCCGAACGGCGCCAGCAGGAGTATCTGTTGCGGCATCCACGCGAGGCCCTATCACAATCCAACGGTAAGCTCCCGGCGGTCCATGATCCCCGGCTGAGTGAAGATGGGAACCGTGTCTGGAAACGCGTGGGATTGCTACTCGATGTGCTGGGGCGCATGGAAGTGTGGCTGGCCCATCAGGGACGCACCGGGCTGACACCGGAGGACCGCGTGGTTGTGCTCCCCCGGTTCCAAAGACTGGCGCGGGATGCCGCATCGGTAGCAGCCTTGAGCCAGGACTTTGTCGGCGAACTGGAGCAGGCATGAACGAGTTCACGCGCAACGAGATCCTCCGGCTGCACTATGGCGGCGCCTCGCAACGCCGGATTGCACGGCTGCTGGGTATCGCGCGGAAAACTGTGGCGCAAGCACTGGCGACGCACCAGAACCGGCGTGCGGGCGTGGCAGACCAGGCACGCGAGCCCCGGCCCAGCCTGCTGGACCCGTTTGCGGATCAGATCACGCAACTGCTGGAACGCTATCCCCATCTCACGGCCGTGCGGCTCTATGAGGAACTACGCCGGTGCGGATTCCAGGGCTGCTACACGATCGTGCGTCAGCGGCTGCGCGCACTCCGTCCACATCTGCCCAAACCACCGGTCGAGCGCTTTGAAACGGCCGCCGGGCTGCAAGCACAGATGGATTACTCTCCCTACGAGATCGATTTCACCGGCGAGGGCCGGCGCCGCGTCCACGCATTCAGTTACATCCTGGCTTACTCGCGCCGCCAGTATGTCCGCTTTGTGGAGACGCAGGACTTCGCCACCACCATTCGCGAACATGTGCGCGCATTTGAGTACCTGGATGGTCTGGCCGCCACCTGCCTATACGACAACATGAAAGTTGTGGTGACCGGTTATGACGGTGACCAGCCCATTTACAACACCCGCTTTCTGGCTTTCGCCACATACTACGGTTTTCAACCCTGGGCTTGTCGTCCGCACCGCCCCCAAACGAAGGGTAAAATTGAGCGGCCGTTTTCCTATATTTCTCAGAATCTACTCAACGGCCGGACCTTCACTTCCCTGGAGCACCTGAACGAGGTCACGGTGCAATGGTTGGCCGAGACCGCCGATGTGCGTTTCCACCAGGAGATCAAAGCCCGGCCGATCGACCGCTTCCAGGAAGAAAAACCCCACTTGCTGAGCTTGCCGGTGCGACCCTATGACACGGCCCGGGTCCTGTACCGCACCGTCAACAGCGAAGGTCACGTGATGTACCTGCAGAACTTCTATTCCGTGCCCTGGCAGCGGATCGGCGAACTGCTGCCCGTGCGGATCACCGAGAAGGAACTAATCGTCTACGGCCCCGATGTGCGCGAGATCGCTCGCCATCAGCTGTACCCTTCCGGGATCACGGGCGAGAAGCACACCCTGCCAGGACATATCCCCGCACGCGATCATCAGCATAAATACGAACTGCTGAAGGAGCGCTTTGCGGAGTTCGGACCGGACGGCGTCTCCTTTTTCGAGGAAGTGATCCGCAGCCACCGGCGGGGAAAAAGCGATGCGGCGCGCGTGTTGGGCCTGCTGGCCACCTACCATCGCGACGATCTCAAACGGGCGCTGGAACGCGCCGTCCGGTACCGCGCCTACTCCTGGTCGGCGATCGAACGCATCCTGGCAGCACAGGCACGCCCCCGCTCGGTCTGGGAGTCGCTGGAGACGGAGGCCCAGGAACAACTCGACGCCATTTTCCGGCAGTCCCCCTTATCGGTTCGTTCCACAGCGGAGTATCAACCGCTGCTGGAGGAAACGGCTGGTGACGATGAAACCAAAGACGAACAAGACCACAACGACGACGAAGGTGACGACTCCGCTGCGTGATCAGTGTTTGAGCCACTTTGCCACGCTGGGGATACCACTGGAGCCCGCTGCCCTGGATGAGTTGTTAAGCCGGGCCGAAAAAGAGGGCCTGCCGCATCTGCAGTTTCTGGATCTGCTGTTGGGTGCACAGGCGAATGGCCGCCGCGAACGTGGCGTAGCGCGCCGCATCCGCGAAGCGCATTTCGCGGAAGACAAGACGCTCGAAGCGTTCGATTGGGGATTCAACCCCGAGGGTTTCGATCGCGCGCGTATGGAAGAACTGGCCACCGGCGACTTCATCCGGCGCCGAACCAATCTGCTCCTGGTCGGCTGGAGCGGGATTGGCAAAAGTCACATGATCCAAGCCATCGGGCACAAGGCCTGCGTGCACGGTTACCGAGTTCTGTACCGCACCTCGGCTGCGTTGCTAGCCGATTTGACGGCATCGCTGGCCGACAAAACTCTGCCGGCACGTTTGCGCCGTTACGCCAGCCCGGATTTGTTGATTATCGATGAGTTCGGGTTCGACCGCATCGAGCGCGTGGAGTGCCCGGAAGCCGCACATCTACTCTATAAGATTATCGCCGCACGTAACCAGAAGCGTTCGACCGCAGTGGTGACCAACGTCGACTTTGAGAAATGGGCAGAGTATCTCACCGATGGACCGTTGGCGATGGCTTTCCTGGATCGGCTGGTCGAGCGCGCTATCGTTATGAAGGTCACGGGCAAGTCTTACCGCGCCTGGTTAGCTCAACAAGCCGCGGAAGCCGAAGCCGCAAAGAAAAAGTCGAACTAACCGGTCTGGCCGTTCCGGCCGATTCGTCAGGCGTGCTCAAGGCCAGACCGTAACCCACGCGCTGGTCCCCTTTCACCCGCCAAAATGGCCCACCTCTTCGCCGCCATTGACAATCATATCCAGAAACCGACGAAACTCCTGCGAGCGATGGCGGTGGTGCAGTTGGCCGATGACTCGACTGGTCTTCAATTCCAGTGCGGCAAACAGCGAAGTCGTCCCATGACGTTTGTAGTCATGCGTGCCGCGCTCCGCCTGCCCAGGTCGCAAAGGTAAGAGCGGCTGGGTCCGGTCTAACGCCTGGATTTGGCTCTTCTCATCTACGCAGAACACCAGAGCATGCTCGGGCGGGTTCATATACAAACCGACGATGTCGCGCACTTTCTCGATCAATTGCGGGTCGGGCGACAGCTTGAAGGTGTCGGCGCGGTGCGGTTGTAATCCGAAGGCATGCCAAATCCGGCTGATCGTCATCCGGCTGAGCCCGCTCTCTTTGGCTAAGCCGCGAGTGCTCCAGTGCGTCTGACCACGAGGCGTGCTTTCCAGAGTCCGAATCACGACCTTTTCTACTTGATCGTCGCTCACCTTGCGCGGCGCCCCGGGTCGCGGTTCGTCGTATAGACCTTCCAGCCGAGCTTTCAGGAAGCGAGATCGCCACTTCCCCACCATGCCCAAAGAGCAGCGCAATTTCTTGGCAACCGTCTTATTGTCAAGGCCGTCCGCACAAGCCAATACCACTCGGGCGCGCCGGGCCAACAAGGCCTGACTGCGCGCCCAGTGAGCCAGGGATTCGAGCCGCTGGCGTTCTTCCTCGTTCACGATCAAAGGCCGTTTGGGGCGTCCGGTTCGCATCTGAGCCTCCTGCATTTTAGATGCAGCCCAAGCCACACTTAGCTCATATATTTCTGGGACAGAAGACTAGCATGCCGAATCGGGCCCCAGCACTCATCGTGCAGTGAAGATGTCGGGCTGCCGCCGAAGTGACCAGTGCAGCTCACGGGAAGAATGGGGAAGCGATGGTGACGGAGTCCGCCCGTTTGCGCGTATGCGTATTCCGGTCGAAGTGGGCCACTGATTCCGGTGGGATGTGGGCCACCGATTCCGGCGGCAAGTGGGCCACCGATTCCGGTGGGATGTGGGTCCAGGTTTCGCCCGTGACCGGAATGCTGGATTCAGTCACTGGAACGGTGGATTCAGTTACCGGAATGGTGGCCCAGTAGACCGGAACGGGAAGGCGAGGGAGGGTTGGCGCGCAGGTAGTTACTCAGGCCGGTGATCTCCTGAATAGGAAAGGAGATCACGTGCCGGAAAGAAGATTACCGATGCGTCAGATAAAAGAAGTCCTCCGGCTTCACCATGAAGCCCATTTGAGCGAACGGCAGATCGCCCACACTTGCCGGGTCAGCCGGAGCACCGTACAGCGATACCTGGAACGGGCTGCGGCCGCCAACTTGAGTTGGCCCCTGCCGGATTCCCTCGACGACACGCAACTGGAGCGGCTGTTGTTTCCGCCACCGCCCGTCAACGGCGAGACCCAAAGCCCACAGACTGGCAAAACACAGCCCGATTTCGTCACCATTCACCAGGAACTGACAGCCAACAAGAGCGTCACGCTCCAACTCCTCTGGCAGGAGTTCATCGAAGAGCACCCCGACGGCGCCCACTACAGCTGGTTCTGCCAGCAATATCGAGACTGGGCGCGCCATCTGGACGTGGTGCTGCGGCAGGAACACCGCGCCGGCGAGAAGACTTTCGTCGATCACGCCGGCGACACCATTCCAGTCATCGATCCGTCGAACGGTCAGATACGCCCGGCATTCGTATTCGTGGCCGTGCTGGGTGCCAGCAACTACACCTACGCCGAAGCCACCTGGACCCGGGGATTGCCGGATTGGATCGGGTCGCATACGCGCGCGCTGGCCTTCTTCGGCGGGGCCACACGGCTCATCGTGCCCGATCAGTGGAAGGCCGGCGTGCACAAACCTTGCTACTGGGAGCCGGAGCTGAATCGCACCTATCAGGAATGGGCCATGCACAATGGCGTGGCAATCGTGCCGGCGCGGCCTGGGAGGGCGCGCGACAAAGCCAAGGTCGAACAAGGAGTTCTACTGGTACAGCGTTGGATCGTGGCCGCGTTGCGCAAGCGACAGTTCTTCAGCCTGGCCCAGCTCAACCAAACCATCGGCGAACTGCTCGACAGGCTGAACCAGCGGCCGTTCCGCAAACTGCCCGGCTCCCGTGTGGAGTTGTACCGGAAACTAGACCGTCCCGCCCTGCAGCCGCTGCCGGTGCAGCCCTATCTCTTCGCCGAGTGGAAGAAGGAACGCGTCCGGCTCGACTACCACGTGGAAGTCGACGGCCACCATTATTCGGTGCCCTATCAACTGGTGCAGCAGCCGGTGGAAGTCCGGTATACGGCGACCACTGTGGAAGTGCTGTACCGCGGCAAGCGTGTGGCATCGCATGCGCGCAGTCAGGAGAAGCCCGGAAACACCACCCAGACCTGCCATCAGCCGAAGTCCCATCAGCGCTATCGCGAGTGGACGCCGACACGGCTGCTGGAATGGGCCGAAATGGTCGGACCGTTCACGCGGCGGCTGGTCGAGACGATGCTGATCGACAAGCCGCATCCGGAAGCCGGCTATCGCGCCGCCATGGGGCTGCGTCCGCTGGCCAGCCAGTTCGGGGAACAGCGCCTGGAAGCGGCCGCCACCCGCGCCGTTCGGTTCAAGCTCTTCCGGCTGGACAACGTCCGCTCGATCCTGAAAACGCGGCTGGATGAACAGCCGTTGCCGGTGCTGGTGACGACGGCCGCCGAACCGGTCGCCCACGACAACATCCGCGGCGCTGCCTACTATAGCGCGGCCGGCGTGGAGGAGGGCGATGCAGTGGAGGTGGCCGGATGATGGCGCAACAGAGCATCGAGAAACTCCGCGCCATGCGATTGCGCGGCATGGCCGAAGCCTATCAGCAGCAGTTGGAAAGCGCCGAGGTGGCCGGACTCACTTTCGACGAGCGGTTGGCCATGCTGCTGGATTCGCACGCTACCTGGCGGGAGAACCAGGCGCTGCAGCGGCGGCTGAAGACGTCGCGGCTGGACTCGGAGCCCTGCGCCGAAGACGTCAACTACCGGCACGCGCGGCAACTGGACGCAGCGCAGTTCCGCTCCCTGCTGCAACAGTCGCAGTGGGTGGCGCAGCATCAGTCGGTCCTGCTCACCGGTCCGACCGGGATCGGCAAGAGTTGGCTGGCGCAGGCACTGGCGCACAAAGCCTGCCGGGATGGCTACCGGGTCTTCTACCGTCCAGCGGGGAAACTGTTCCGCGACCTGCAGCAGGCGCAGGCCGATGGCAGTTTGAACCGTCATCTGCCGTTGCTGACCAAGGTGGACGTGCTGGTGGTGGATGACTTCGCCATGAATCCGCTGGAGGAGATGGAACGGCGCCTGTTTCTGGAGATCTGCGACGATCGCTACCGGCGGCGTTCGACGGTTCTCACCAGTCAACTGCCGGTTGCCAAGTGGCACAAGCAGATCGGCGATCCGACGGTGGCCGACAGCATTCTGGATCGGCTGGTGCATAACGCGTATCGCTTTGATCTGTCCGGTGAATCCCTGCGCAAGCAGCGAGGAGGGCGGCCATGAGCGCGGGACCGAGGCTGGTGCTGAAGCAGTCCACCGGTTGGTTCGCCGCCGGGTGGACGTTCGCCGAAGCGATGACCGTTTTGTCCGACGCGGCGTTCAAGCTCTTCGCCTGGTTGTGTCTGAACGCCGAGCGCCATACGGGCCGGGTGCGCATCACGGCGGCGGAGATCGCACAGTGCCTGGGGAGGAGCGAAGGTGAGATCCAGGCCGCGCGGGAGGAACTGGCCCAGCGCGGTGTTTGCCGTGTAGAGGGCATCGAGGTGGAGATCGCGGATCGCTACTGGCCTTATGAGAAGCAGGCGTGCCGGGCAGGGGCGGAGGAGTATGTGGCGCAAGTGCGCAGGCTGCTTTCCGAGCCGGCGTGCGTGCGCTGCCGCTTCACCGCCGCCGATGAGAAGACGGCGCGCGCTCTGTATGAGCGCGGCGTCCCACTGGCTCAGGTTGCGCATGCCGTCTGGTTGGGCTGCGCCCGCAAATACACGACCTTGCTGTCCAGCCAGACGGCGGCGATGCCGATTGCCAGCTTGAGCTACTTCGCAGCGGTCATTGACGAAGTTGTCGCCCAGGCGAACACCTCTGACGCCTACTGGTCTTACGTCCGGCGCAAAGCCGCGGCGCTGGAACAGGAATGGCTGAGTCGGTTCCGCAGCCGAACCGGATCGGCAGGAGGGTAACGACAGGGCCGCCATGTCGGGGTGGCCCACTTCACCGAAATGGCGGCCCACATCACCGGAAGGCGCCTAACCAAACGAGATGACGGAGACGAGACGATGGAAACGAGGTGATGGGGTATTTCCCCTGCTTCCTTGACCCATGTGGGCCACCTGGGGCATCATGACCTTACGCCTGTGGCCGGCCCTTCCAAGCCTGGCCCACATCCCACCGGAACAGGTGGCCCACTTCACCGGAATACGCAGCGCGTACTCAAAGGCTGCGTGCAGCCGTCGTTGCGATGCAGTAATTCCAATGTTTTTCGCTGGCGAAATCCGTTTCGGTTTTCTCCTCGTATAGACATTTGAAAGCCCCAGAGGGGCAAAGAAACGAGGAGGAACAAGATGGTATTCGAACGAACCCTGTGGAAATGTGTGCTCGCTATGGTGAGCGCCAGCCTGCTTACCCTACCTTTGCCGGTATTCGCAGCCAGTCATCGTGAGGCCCCGATCACCGCACTCGATCAAAAGGTCGACATCACCGACTGGTACGCGTTTGTGAGCCCGGAGAACTCCGAGAAGGTGGTCATGATCCTCAACGTGGATCCATTTCTGGAGCCGTCCAACGGGCCCAACTATTTCCCGTTCGATCCGGGCATCCGCTATGAGATGAAAGTCGATAATGATCGGAACGGCTTGGAAGACGTGACCTTCCAGTTTCGATTTCATACGGAGGTGCGCGCGCCGGGTGTGTTCACGGGATATGTAGGTAATCTGGCCGGAATTCCGCCCATCACTGCTTTAGATGGACCGGGCTCCGAAGGCCTCAACTTCCGTCAGAGTTACACGGTCACGATGGTCACCCGAAACGGCGCGAGGTCCTCACCTCCGGCAGAACTCTATTTGCGGTTCCGACCAACGTGGGCTCGCGCACGATGCCCGCTTACGAACAGCTCAGGGAGCAGGGAATCTACGAGCTTCCGCACGCGGTTCCGGTGTTCGCCGGCACTGTCGCCGACCCGTTCTTCATCGATTTGGGAGCTGCGTTTGATTCCCTGAACTTCCGCAAGTCGGCTGGAGGCGGAGTGCTCAGCGCAGCCATTGACTCCGACGATCACAACAACTACGCACCGAATTCTCTAGCGGGATTCAACGTGAATACCATCGTTCTGGAAGTCCCCATTAGTCTGCTGACGCGCGATGGAAAGCTGCATTCCGCCAAAGACAAGGATGCCGTGATCGGTACCTACGCGACTACGTCAAGACGGGCTCTCCGGGTACTTCGAAGCGAAGATTCGGAGTCCGAGGCTCGCCGCTTCGCACAAGTACAGAGGATGGGCAACCCGCTGATCAATGAGCTGCTGATCGGAACCGGCTTCAAAAACCGTTTCAGCATGGATGACCCGAAGGACGACGCCCAATTCGCGGACTTCTTCCTGAATCCGCTGCTGGCACAGATCTTTGGTTCCATTGGTATTCCCGTGCCTTCCGCGCCGCGCACCGACCTGCTTCCGCTGGTCCAATACAGAGCACCGATCTGTCCGGGATGCGCCCCTAGCAGCCCGGGGTTGAACTCTGTTTTTGGATTCCGCGCCGGCAGGAAATCGTGCAAAGATCAGGATGATAAGTAGGCGCTACAGATTCCTCCTCGGTTACCAGGATGCCGATTAACCACCGCTTTTCCAAACAGACCGCCCGCGCGATCAGAATAACCAGAAAATCGAGCACTTGCGAGAGGCCTTGCAGGCCTCTCGGCGTTCCGATCCCGTACTGGCTCCGCAGCAGGAGCCCAAGGTTCATCCCGGCAACGTGAATCAGCAGCCGTTTCAGAATGTTGTTGTGTTTTCGCAGGTGCGTTCGCCGCATCCCGCCCGTCTCGTAGCAATGCGCGAAGGTCCGTTCGATCAACTCCCCACGTTTGCGCAGGAGACGCTTGCCCTTCGGTCGCTGTAGCCGTTGACGGTTCGCGTACACAACGTCCCGCTCGTCTTCTTTCCCCACCCAATGCCGCTTCCCGGCTTGCTTTTTCTCTGGAATATACGTCCGCACGCCGGCGGCCTTCATCTCTTGCAGCACCGGCCCGCTGTGATATCCCTTGTCCGCTACGATTTCTTCGATCCCACCCAAATGGACCTGCGGCGGTTCGGCGGGCCGTGTCTCCGCCTCCCGCTCAATCAACTCGGCCACTGCCGTTCCTGCTTCCGCCAACGTTTCCTTTACCGTCGTGGTATCGCCTGCATCCGCCTCTTGTAGAGTCACCGCGATGACCGCGCCGGTCTCCATGTCGACGGCATGTTCCGCTTTGTGGGCCAGATGCGTCGAACCATCCTTCATCTTCGTGATGCGTGCGTCCGGATCATGCGGATTCATCCAATCGTCGTTCGATCCCTTCTTTTTCCGCTTCCGATCCACTCGTGCCAGATCTTCTCGCGTGGGCGTCGTGATCCCCGACTGCTGCGCCAGTGCCTTCAGAAACTCTTCGTAGCTCTGTCCGTTGTCGCGTCGCACGATCGACCGCAGCGCCGCATTCGCCTCCAGGGTCGTGGCGTCAATGCCGATCCGCTTGCCCTTCACCAACCCGGCATCCGCCAGCAACCCCAACACCCAGCTGAATATTTCTTGATGCGTCTCCAAATCAATCAGCCGCCGCGTCCGCGAGATGGTTGTATGGTCGGGCGCTCCCTCGCTCAGGGGGATGCCCACGAACTCTCGCAGGGACAGCGAGTCACCCACTCGCCAGCAGATCCCTCGCTCGCTATCGATGCCTTCGAAGTACCCTACCAGCAGCAGTCGGAAATAGATGCCCGGCGCCAGCCCCGGTCGGCCCATCACTTCCGCATAGAACTGTTGGCATTTGCCTTCCGCGAATCTGTCAAAATCGTGTTTCGCCAGCAACTGGTTCAGCCGTCCATAAAAAGGATGGCCGGCAGGATGCGCCAGAGCGCAACTCGGAATCCAAAGCTCTTCCTGGTGCTCGCGCCGCGTGCCCATCGCCATATGGCGATTCTACGATTAAACACTCTTCACGAAAACTGTTTTCTGACTTTCACCCCGGGCTGCTAGTCTCCTGTCCCAGAAATATATGAGCTAAGTGTGGCTTGGGCTGCATCTAAAATGCAGGAGGCTCAAATGCGAACCGGACGCCCCAAACGGCCTTTGATCGTGAACGAGGAAGAACGCCAGCGGCTCGAATCCCTGGCTCACTGGGCGCGCAGTCAGGCCTTGTTGGCCCGGCGCGCCCGAGTGGTATTGGCTTGTGCGGACGGCCTTGACAATAAGACGGTTGCCAAGAAATTGCGCTGCTCTTTGGGCATGGTGGGGAAGTGGCGATCTCGCTTCCTGAAAGCTCGGCTGGAAGGTCTATACGACGAACCGCGACCCGGGGCGCCGCGCAAGGTGAGCGACGATCAAGTAGAAAAGGTCGTGATTCGGACTCTGGAAAGCACGCCTCGTGGTCAGACGCACTGGAGCACTCGCGGCTTAGCCAAAGAGAGCGGGCTCAGCCGGATGACGATCAGCCGGATTTGGCATGCCTTCGGATTACAACCGCACCGCGCCGACACCTTCAAGCTGTCGCCCGACCCGCAATTGATCGAGAAAGTGCGCGACATCGTCGGTTTGTATATGAACCCGCCCGAGCATGCTCTGGTGTTCTGCGTAGATGAGAAGAGCCAAATCCAGGCGTTAGACCGTACCCAGCCGCTTTACCTTTGCGACCTGGGCAGGCGGAGCGCGGCACGCATGACTACAAACGTCATGGGACGACTTCGCTGTTTGCCGCACTGGAATTGAAGACCAGTCGAGTCATCGGCCAACTGCACCACCGCCATCGCTCGCAGGAGTTTCGCCGGTTTCTGGATATGATCGAAGCGAACGTGCCTGCCGACCTTGACGTTCATATCATCCTCGACAACTACGGGACGCATAAAACGGCGATCATCCGGAAGTGGTTTGCCAAACGACCGCGCTTTCATGTCCCCTTCACGCCCACCTACGGCTCCTGGATCAACCTGGTGGAGCGCTGGTTCGCCGAAATCACCAACAAACGGATTCGGCGCGGCGTCTTCCGCAGCGTGAAAGAACTGGAAGCGGCGATCTGCGAGTTCATCGCCGTGCACAACGAGGAACCCAAGCCTTTCGTCTGGACCACAACGGCGGATCAGATCCTCGACAGTATTGCTCGGTTTGCCCAGCGTACGGTTGCTGTCCGAGCCTCCCGACTTATGTCACGAACCAATGGGACAGGAGACTAGCCGAACATGCCGACCCAAACGCCCTTTACCAGGATTAAGACCAGCCACGGTACCGCAACTCCCACCAAGGCTTTCGACCAGGTTAATTTGGGCGCCGCCACCGCAAGCCCCGTGGCCAGCAGGAGGATCGTCCATATGGAGAAGGCGTCGACCGAGGTTGCCAGGCTATGCGCGAATTTCCCGGTAGTCTGCGGATCCAGGTAGGCCCCGACGTTAAATGCGAGCGGGTTTTGTAGATTGAAATCCTCCGCCGGCTTGAGAAACATCACCAACAAGGCCAGCAGGCTGGCGACCACGCCGGTGAGCGCCGAATACGCCGTGACAGCGAAAACCTGGCGAAACGTGAGCTGAGCGCCCAAGATCAAGCGGAAGATGAATAGAAGGACGCCGGCCGCGGCCAGAAGGTAGATCGGGGTTCCCACTATAGCGCCGACATAGCCAAGTTTCGACGCAACCGCCGTCTGCTGCTCAATCAGGCGCTCACGCTGTTCGGCTGGCAAGTTCTGCGTTCGGGAATTCGATTCAATAGTCTGCCGCATGAACTGCTCCCACCCCACGCGCTGGGAGAAGGCATAGAGAAAGACGAGCGAAACTGCAATGACCACCACAACGGGAGGCCACCACCGCGGGTGAGCGGCAATATCGCCGAACGCGGGTTTCGGGTCAACGAGGACGCCGGTCAGACGTGCAAACTCACTTTTCTCGGGAGCAGGCGCTCCGGGCAAAGGCTGAACTTCAGACGCCATTTTCCTTCTCCAGAACCGAAGGGATTATGGCACCGATGGGAGTTCATTGCAACCCGCTGAAACGCTGAAACGCTGAAACGATTCGTCGATCACGGGATTACGGGCAGCAGGATGTGGGAGGGCCCCGTCGCGGAATGATAGATCACCTGGTGCGCCGTTTTGACGTGGTTGGATAGGCCGAACGCTTCGCCGGTGTTCGGGTTGCGATCAAATTCGGGGAAATGGCTGCTGGTGATGTCGACCCGCAGCCGGTGCCCTTTCAAAAACACGTTGCTGGTCCCGATCAGATTGATTTCCAGTGGGTATACTTTGCCAGGTTCCAGCAGTTTCGGACGGCTGAGGCTTTCGCGATAGCGGGCCCGCAGAACGCCTTCGCAGATATTGATGGCGCGGCCATCCGGAAAGACGTCGACCAGTTTGGCAACAAAGTCGGTGTCCAGCGCGTCCGAGGAGGCGTAAAGCAAGACCTTTACGGGGCCGGTTACCTCCAGTTCATCCCGCAGCGGCTCGGAGGTGTAGACGAGCACATCTTGGCGACTCTCGATGGGCCGCTGGTCACGAGGCCCAGAGAGCGTGGGGGTACCGCAGCAGTTATTGCCGCCCGTGCTCGGCACCGGATGGAGCGGATCGTATTGGTAGTGATCGCCGGACGCGTTCGGTGGAGGCTCCTGCCAGGAAAGACGGCCATCTCCATGAT
Source organism: Terriglobia bacterium (assembly GCA_963797035.1). Classification (GTDB taxonomy): domain Bacteria; phylum Acidobacteriota; class Terriglobia; order Terriglobales; family Acidobacteriaceae; genus JAIQGF01. The sequence goes on along the minus strand of CAWCOC010000003.1, from coordinate 1,283 downwards.
CCGTGTTCGCGTGACCTCCACTCGACAGGTACATCTTGCGGTATTCGGTGCGCGCCAGCGGAAACTCGTTCTCCCCGCGCCAGATGTTCTTCCCCATGACGAAAATCGTGACCGGGGGATCCGAACTCAACCCGTTGTCGATTCCTTTAAGCCAGTAATCGAACCAGGGCAGTTCCACAACCTCCCGCTCGACCCGGGCGGCCGGGCCGAAGTCGAGATCACCGGTCTTTTGTGAAACACCGTGCTCCCATGGGCCGATCATCATGCGGCTCCGGCGGCGCGCGGTTTGCGTCTTGCCATGCTGGCTGACGCCGATATAGCCGTTCTGTGTTCCTGCCGTGAAGATGTCAAACCATCCGCCATGTGTGTGAACGGGAATTTCGATATGATCGAAAACCTCTTCGGCGTTGATCGCTTTCCAGTAGGCGTCATAGTCGGGATGATGGATCCAGTCGGTGTAGAACTGTGGATGGCGCCCGAGGAGTTGGGGCATGTCGATGAGCGGCAAGTGCGGCAGCACGGTCTCGTAGCGCTGGCTTTCGGGGCCGTTCTTCATGGTGTGGATACCCGTGTTCTGCATGATTCGCGACTCCTGCCGGTCCGCCCCCCACCCGAAATTGAACGAGAGACGCCAGGCGCCGTTGAGCGTGATCCAGTTGTGATACAGGCTGGTAGACGCCACCATCGGGAAGATGGTCACGAGATGCGGGGGACGGGCCATGGCGGCGCGCCACTGCACGTGACCTCCATAGGAGTGGCCCTGCATACCGACTTTGCCGTTGGACCAGGGCTGCGCGGCGGCCCACTCGACCGTATCGTAACCGTCTTCGATGTCGTTGCGAAACGGCTCCCACCGGCCTTCCGACTCATGTCGTCCGCGCACATCCTGGAAGACGAACACGTATCCCCGTGAAGCGAAAAAGAGCGGCTCTTCGTAGGCGGCCGGAAAACGCTGTGCGCTGTAGGGCGTGCGCTGCACCAGCACGGGGTATTTGCCCGCTTTGACCGGCCGGTACACGTCAGCGTAGAGGATCACGCCATCCGGCATGGGGATGGGCACGTGGTGGTCGATGCTCACATCGTTAATGGGCGGATAGACCTTGCGAAACCTGACCGGGGATTGGCCCCAACCGGATGGTACTGCGAGCAGCAAGGCTACCCACGAAATCACGGCCGTTCGAAGCGCGAGCATTGGTCTCCTCTGTTATAATCCCCTCGGTCTGGAGGCCCATTATGATGAATCGCCGCCGATTTCTGCAAGGGAAGCTCAGTCTGCCTCTGAT
>CAWCOC010000002.1:0-23346 GCA_963797035.1 Terriglobia bacterium | reverse complement strand
GGCGGTTCCTGAGTTCAAAGTAGGATGCAGCCGAGAGCGTAGCGCACTCTCCGGATGTAATGTGCCGTTGGACGACTTCGCTCGCAGAACGCTGGCGCAATTCCGCACGAAACTCCCGAATACTTTCCTCAATCCCCATCGGATCTCGACGCAGAAAGCAGGGGCGATCCCGCCACCTTGATAAGTGTTCACTTTTCGAACATTGAAGCGATTAGGAGTTCGGCTGTCCACTTAACCACTCAACGAACCGATAGCCACCATATCCGCAGCCACCAGCAAGGAGAGTTGTTCCAGCTGCGATCACCACAAGAACCGAGTATCGCCGAACCACCTCCGATTGCTGCAAGACCCGACATTATCCCATGCCCGGAAAGCGCGGCGAAAGTGCCGCTCGAGGACACAAGGGGTGTGTCGCCCACAAGGCGTGCCGCAGTGCCGACCACACCACCGCCAATTGCCGCACTTGTTTCCGCTTTGCTCATCTCTCCTTTGAATCAGCGATGGCCAGTATAGCGAATTTCATTTCTTCTTGGAATCCGTCAGCGGTGCCGTCAGAAATGTCATCCTCGAAGAATTGGTTCGGATTACTCCCCACAAGTCGGCTTCCGGCTGGAAGCTCGTTATGATGCTGGCTTCCCAACTGTGATCCTAGCGCCGCACCCGTCACGCAGGTCCATCGGCAAGGTCCACTACGGCGAAATCGGAGTATACTGCCAGAGCGCTGGACGGAGGGAAATGAAGCCGGCGCGAGATGAAAGGAAAACGATGAAACGAGCCATTCTCATCGATGTTCCTGGCCGGACTTGCACTAGGACAGGACGTCCGATTGAGCAACGATCAGGGAGCTGCCGGCTACGTCAGCGCCTACACGATAGCTACGGGCCAGCCGTACACCGACGCGGTGCTCTCCGAGTGCTCGATGGCCAGAGGCCGGCAGAACGAGCCCGCCGTGGCCGTTGACCCACGCAACACCAGCGTGCTCATCGGCAGCTCCAATGACTATTGCGGCGTCTATGCTGGCTCGACCGCTGCAAATTTCATGGCCATCGGACCAATCTGGCTTGGCTATTACCGCTCGGAGAATGGTGGCGCCAGCTTCACCAGCTCGCTGGTCCCCGGTTATCCCGGCGACACCTCGCCTTACGCGGCACTGGCGCGGATTCGCACCGCTAGCTCGGGGGATCCCGTCATTGCCTGGGACAGTCATGGACGCGTATTCATGGGCTCGGAGAGTTCTGACGATCCCGCCGGATCAAAGAAGACATTCGGCGATGTGTGGGTCGCCACTTTCGACAACCCGAACGGTGCGAATGGCGCGACGGTGAACGACGGCAAGCGTTTCGTGGGCAGCGTCATTGTCGCCAAGGGTTCTTCCGCCCCCAACCTGCTGGGCAAATTCCACGACAAGACGGCCATCGAGGCGGACCGCACCGGCGGCGCTTGCGATGGCAACGTCTACTTCGCTTGGGCCCGCTTCGCGGGTGCGGCAGGCGACGTGAGCATCTACTTGGCGCGCTCCACCGACCACGGTGCCACCTGGTCGCAACCGGCGAAGCTGACGCCCTCGGTGGCGGGCGTGCAGGATCCGGACATTTCCGTCGCCGGCAACGGGCATGTGTACGTGACGTACCGTGAATTCAGCTCCGCGAATGGGCAGCCGGACGTAGTTGGATATGTGAAGTCCACCGATTGCGGGAAGACATTCGGCCCGCCCAAAGTAGCGGCAACATTCATCCCGTATGAGCCGGAGGACCGGCTCCTCTCCGGCGGCTCGGCAGGTGACTGTGGCGACTTTGCCAGCGCCTGCCAGTCGGGGTTCACCTTCTTTCGTAGCGGCACGACGCCCCGTTCGACAGCTGACCAATACGAGGCGAGTGAGTTCGTCTACATCGTCTACGAAGCAAGCAAACCAGGATCGATACAGCGGACAGGCAACACCTTCGGCACAGTCGGCTCCGGCGTTGGCAGCCAGGCAGGCACCTATTTCGTTCGGCTCAACGGCGCCGCAGGGACAGCGACGCAACCGCTACTGATCGACGACCAGCAGCTCGGGCACCAGGTCTTCCCGGACGTATCGGCGGATGGCGGCATCTTGCACGTGATCTGGTGGGACAGCCGCTACGATAGCTCCTACTCGCCGATCCGTCCCATCGGCAATACCGCGTCGGGTATGGTGCACGATGCACTGGATGTTTTTGGAACGCGGTCGCCGGACCAGGGGACTACGTGGGCTCCACCGGCTCGGGTTTCATCCCGCAGCACCAACCCCAATTACGAGCAGTTCAGTGACCGCGTGGTGCCCTTTGCCGGTGACTACCTCTGGGTGACCTCGCTGGGCGCGTTCGCCTATGTGGCCTGGACCGACTGGCGCGACACGGTGAAGGGTGTTGATCCGCGAGAACCTGCGGCTGAAAACGACGGAGCCGATGTCCTCCAATGCCGCAACCCATTGCCCGGTGGCGGCTTCAGCGGCGACCAGTGCCCGCGCGCCGGCGGCCTGGACCAGAATATCTATGCCAATTTCGCGCCTTGAGGCCGTCCAGGGTGGCGCTCGTCTCGCTTAGTTTGGTCGCTACGGCACACTACCCGCCACGGACGCGGCCGCAGTGACGTCAGTAAGCGACATGTGACAATGGGGAGCTACGTGGATATATGTCGGCTCTAGTGCGTGCAGCAAGCCCGGTGGGGTTTTCCGCCCCTCACGCCGCCTTCTGCTCTTCGACCATCCTGGCCCACGGCGGCCTATAGTGCGGCGTGAGCATTCCGTGCTTCCATGAGCATCCGGCGACCACGAAGTCCAGCAGCTTCCGCTTCTCGCGCGCCGGCTGCTTCTTGAACAACTCGACCGCCTTGTCCGCCAGCGCCCATACGTCCATCGGCGGCTGCTCGGCCTGCTGGTGCTTTTCGATCTGGTGCGTGATCTGGGCCTGCTGCGCGCGCCATTCGGCAGCCTTGCGGTCGTATAGGTCCTGCGCGATCCGTCCGTCCAGCTTGTCCACGTACATGGCCTCCAGGCGCTCCTCGAGCCGCCGGTGCTCCGCCTGCAACCTGCGCACTGCGGCCTCATGCTGCTCGCGGTCTGCGGCGCCGGCGGTGTCCACCGCCGCGGCGACACCCTTCAGCACCTCATCCGTGAACACGATGCCGGCGAGCAGGTCTGTGAACCGCTCCTCCAGCACCTCCTCGCGCACGTAACGCTCCGGGCACTTGCCCCGGTGGCCGGTGCAGCGGTAGTAGATGTACCGGCCCTTTTTCATCTCGCCGACCATCGCGCAGCCACAATGGCCGCAGGTGATCAGGCCGCTGAAGGCGAACTGGTGCTTCGCTTTCCGGGTGTTCCTGGCGCTACGGGCGTCGTGAGCTTTCGGCAACGCTGCGTAGCGGTAGTGAACCGGACGGATGGATGGTCAGTCCCTGACGTATTTGGCAAGCAGGGAGTCCATGTAGTCGCCGACGCCGTATCCGAAGTTGTGGCTGCTGGTACGTACCCGATCCAGGCGGTCGATCAGGCTGTTGCGGTGGTTGGGGGGTAGTTGGTCCGCGACGGCGAGGGCCTGTTCGAACATACGGACCAGTGCATCGAAGTAGCTCTCGTCTTGATAACCGACATCGCAGCAGAATCCGGCAGCCCGTTCGCAGTAGAACACCATCAGTTCCGCGAGCCCAGCAGGTTCGTCAATGGCTTTTCTGTAACTGGAAATGGCTTGTTTGGCCTTAGCCACAGATGCGTCCTGATTCCGTAAAACGTCCGGCCAGAGCCAGCGGTCCAGCGTTTCTTTGTAGGGCTTCAGAACATCATCGCCCAGGCCAAAACGGGCGTGAAGGAACCTCTGATTATCCCTGTCCGCAGCGTACAAATCCTGAATCAGGCCGATCAGTCCCATGCGGTCAAAGCTCGCGAGCTTTGCCTTCACGTTTGCCCAGGTAGGCTGCGGCTCTTTGGTCGGTTTCTTCATGACTCCGCGGTCAGAATGCGGCGTACCGAGGTCCGCCCGACATCAAGCCGCCGGGCAATCTCGGCCTTGGCCACGCCGACACGATGGAGCCTCCGGATCTCAGCGGCTTAAAGTCCCGCAGTCACCGGCCTGCCCAGTCGCTGGCCGTTCTGCCGGGCGTGGGCCAAGCCAGCACGAGTTCGCTCCCGCAGAATCTCCCTTTCGAATTCGGCGAATATGGCTAGCAAACCAGCCATCGCTCGACCGGCCGGTGTGGTCAGGTCCAGCGCCTCCGTCAGCGATACGAAACCCACTCCGAGATGCTCCAGTTCCTGAAGCGTTGCCAGGAGGTCTGTAACCGACCGGCCCCAGCGGTCCAGCCGCCCTACGAGCACTACATCAATGTCCCGCCGGCGCGCAGCCTCCAAGATTTGCTCGCGGGCCTCTCGTTTTGCCGCGCCGGAGCCAACTTCCCGGACTTGCAAGGCGATGGTCCAGTTGCGGCGGGTAGCGTATTCACGCATGGCGCGGCTCTGCATGAACAGCGTCTGCTGATCGTTCGTGGAAACGCGGGCGTAGAGGCCGGCGCGGAACATTTTCGCCGGCTTCCGTGCCTGGCCAAAAACGTTGTCGGATTTTGTCTTTTGAGAGGCCCGTTTTATGGGCATTCCAGAGTGTCACCCAACCATGGCCGCAGACGATCCTTTTCGGCCAGGCAAAACTTATCATATATATACTACGCAGCGGCGGAGGTCGCCAGCCGCGCCAGCGTCTCGCGGTAGTTCCAGGGCATCCACGCCGATGGACGTCGCTTCAACTCCTCGGCATGCCTCAGTAACTCAGTGAGGTAATCGAACGGATTGGCTCCGTTCAGTTCGCAGGTATGGATCAGACTCATGAACAGGTCGCCTACTCTGGCGCCATTCAGCGTCTTGTAGAATAGTGAGTTTTTTCGGTGAAGAATGGCCTTTTTCAGAATTCTTTCGACCAGATTGTTATCGATCGGGGCCCCTGGTTCCCGCAGGAAAAGAGTCAGCGGCAGCCAGTGGCGAAGCATGTACCGGATGGCCTTCCCCAGCCCAGAGTTCGGCTCCGTCTTCCGTTCTGACAGTTGCGCTTCCATCCAGTCATGCAGGGTTCCCATCAGCGGGCCACTATGCTCCTGATGGAAACGCAGGCGCTCCTCCGGTGATAGCTTCTGTTCCCGCGCCAGCGCGTCATGGTGCCAGATGCCGCCCAGCGTCTCCAACACATAACGGCACTCCTCAGGAAAGTTCTCCGCTACTTCCACAAACTGCCGTCTTCCGTGCGACATGCAGTGGGCCAGCAGGCGTTCGACCCCCTCCGGCAGATGAGAGGTGTTCCACGATAGGGCGTCACACATCTGGATCAAGGGAGCCAGTCCCGGTGGGCGCCGATTCAGCAACTCGGCCAAATTCTCTCCCGCATGTTTGGCGCCGCTGAAGTACAGTGCGATTTTCCAGCCCGGACCAAGGGAGACGATGCCGCTGGTGAAGATACCCGTGCGTGGGTCGGCCGGCTCCCGCGCCAGTTTAAGGATCCTCATGCCCGTGTCGTCGTTGTGCATCACCTCGCCCAGTGCCGCCTGCCGAATGTACTCGTCATACACCGGCCGCAGATCCAGCGCCGCTTTCTCGGCTATTCCCCATTGCGTGGCGGCCGGCAGCGGGATTCCCAGATTCCCCTCCAGACGCTCCAACCGTTTGAATGGCACACCGCTGCCATAACGGAGTTGCGCGATCATCGCCGCCGCTGTCTCGTCATACTTTTCCGCGCCCACCTCCGCTGGTTCATCCGCCGTGTACACCTCCCCACAGCCGTTACATCGCAGGCGCTCCATCTCGTACCGGGTGGCCTCCAACGGCGGCCGCCCGACGATCCGCACCAGCGTTTTAGGTTCCTTCTGGCGGTAAACTTTGCCCACCCCGCATTCCGGACAGATGTCTCCCAGGTGAAGTTCTTGGTGTGGCACGCGGACCGTCCGCGCGCTCGTATACCGGGCGGCGCCATTGCGCCCATGTCCTGTCGGCTGGTGCTCTCCCTCCGGAGGTGGCTTCTCTGCGGCCATCTCAGAACTGGGGCTCTGCGGCAGCACCGCGCGGGTTTTCTCTGTCGTCCGCCACCGCGGCTTCGCTCGTTCCGCCAGAATGTGCAACACCGTTTTCAGCTTCTCTCCATCGGATTCGCTCAGCGGTGCACGCATCCCACCGTCGATGATCTGGTCCAGTTCTTCCAGATTCACGTCTATCCGTGGGCGCGGTGCTGCTTTCATAACTGGCTGAGTAACTGGCGGAAACAGGGCGCCAGCGGCAGGCCAAGGATTTCCTTGATGGGGCGATTGGGCTTATTGGTCTGGTCGTTTTTGCCGCGGCCGGTGGTAAGCCCGAGGAATTGCCAGTTCGCCGCCCGGTAACAGGTCCCGCGAAAACGGGCGGGATCGATGAAGGTTTCCGCGAAGAAAACCGGATGACCGTACATCCGTTCCCAGTCATCGGACAGTCCCCTGGTCACCTTCCCGAGAATGTGTGACGCCAGGTGTGGTACCCGGACCCAGGGCAGGATCAGAAAGCGCGTGTTGTAGGCAATGAAGCGGATGTTCCGCCGCCTGGCTTCCGCACTCCAGCCGATATACCGGTCGCGGCTACCCAAGTGGCGCGGAGCCGAACTCCACGCCAGGCAAGCAATCGGACGGCCCTGCGCCCAACAGACATACTTCAGGTGCTCGCCCACCGGCTGTTCATAGCCGAGGTAATGATGATGCTCCATCAGGCTGTTGAACAGCGGCTCATCGGCCGTGCGTCGCACCTGATCGAGTTCGATCGCTCCCAGGTCCTTCAGTTTTCCTTCGATCTGTGTCTGGTCCAGCAGCAGCGGCGCCGGCCGAGCACGGTGGACCAGCGGGTTGTGCCGTTTGTAGGTTACCGCCGGTAACTCAACCTGGCCCGCGCGCTCCAGCATGAGCAGCAGGCCCCGGCAGACCATGTCGCACAATGCTCCGTTGGCTTGTCGCCATCCCCAGGCTTCACACAACTTCTTCGACAACATCCGCCGACTGGCCTCGGGGTTGGCCGCAATCAATCCTCGGATGAACCCTACATCTTCAACCGTGATTACGCGTCCCCGATACTTCCACCCGCTGTCCACGATAACCGCAGTGTAAAGGAGATTTTCTTGGAACGCAAGTCTTTTCAGCTCACAGTCTTTTCAGCTCACGCGCCGCCACACCGGCGCCGCTTCTGCAGATTCCGGGTTTCCCGCGGCTAACAGCAACTGCGCCTGATGGGCCTCCAGTGTCCGACTCACTTCTTTACCGGTCGGCCACCACACGAATCGCCCCTTCGATAATCGTTTCTGCGCCATCCAAAATCCCTGGCCATCGTATGCCAAAACCTTAATCGCAGTGGCACGTCGGCTGCGAAAAATGAACAGGCAGCCGGAGAACGGATCGGCTCCCAGTTTCTCCCGGCACAACTGCGCCAGCCCGTCGATGCCCTTTCTTAGATCGACCGACTCGATGGCTACCAGAATGCGCATCTGCGGCGCTACTTGAATCACGCCGACTCCCACAGCACTCGACTGAGTCCGGCCAAGTCGGGTATGGTGCTCCCCTTCCACTGGATGCGCATCTTACCCCGCGGCCCTTCTAACTCGATGACGCACTCCGCACCGCTGCTTGTGCCGGGCGTCAGTAACTCTACAAACGCGGCGGGCGGCGCGCTCAACTTGACGGTTCTCCGTCCGGCCGGATGCGATTCTGCCGCCAGCCGCTTGAGCTTGCCGTATTCCAGACTCAGAACCTTGGCAGTTCGGAATACCCCGTGTTCTCTGGCCGCTTCCGCAGCCGCACTCCATAGGGATTCCGGAATCGGTAACCGCCCGGTATGCGATTTTCGCCATCGTGCGAAGCGTCCGTGAATCCCTCGCATGCCCTCCGGAACATCAGCCGCCGCTCTGTCCATCGCCGGTCCTCCTTGCGCCCGCCCGGGCGCAAGACTGACGGTACCAGCTACGGCCTCGTCGCGTCACGCATGGTTACCGAAAGCTCACGGCGGAAAGATCCACTAGCGACATGGCAACGAGTGGTGCTGTTCGTGTGGGCTCGATGGCTATGGGTTGCATTGCCGCGATGTCAGCGGGCAGAAGGTCGGGCCGGGTTTGGTAGGGAACGCCAGTCCGCTCGGCTTCTGCCATCGCGTCATAGACTTCGAGGATCAACCGCTTGCTACGGTATTCACCAAACGCCTTCTCCTCGCGTCTACGGAGGACGTCGAAAGAGACCATGACCGTGGAGAGTTCGGCGCGCGTCAATCCGAAAACACGCATGGCGACCATTGCGTCAAGTTCAGCGCGCGCCAGCGCGCGACCAAACGGCGCAGTCAGAGCCAGATGGGGGACGGAATCGGTCGGGATCGGCTCAGCGATGCCGTACTTTGCCATTTGATTCCAAAACGCGGTCATCTCTGGAGACGTGCAGATCAATCGGAGGACAATTGGTCCCGCGGCCTGGACGAACGCGTCGGACAACGCCAGTCGAGGAAAGGGCAGGCTATCAAGAAGTGTATAGCTCAAGGTCGGTGCGCTCAGACGGCTCCGCGTCAACCAATCCATTGCGAAGGAGTTTGCGACAGCGAGCCACGGCAAATACGCCCATTCAAACTCGGCGTCGAACGTGAAGGTAGGGACTTTGTGGCCACAGATCACGCTGGGAGGTATGAGTGTAGCCGTAAAGCTGCGTTCATTTCGCGGGTTAGCTACATCGCCGAAGCCAACTCGATAGTGCTCGCATCGGTTTCCGAGTTTGCTTGGAAGATTCTCGGGCAGGACGCGCCATTGGGGCACTATCAGTTTTGCCGGATCTCCGAATTCTCTTTCTACCCAAACCGAACTGTTGCCGTGGCCTGATTGATATGTTTTGGCGCGGTGGTCGAAGTGATCAATCATTCGCCCCTCATAGACGGGCAAGCCGCGCGGATCGGTGGTGAAAAGATCCCGGTCGCTTCCCATATCCAACTCGCGCGAGTATTGGCGAATGGGCTTGCCCAGAGTTAGGTCACGAAATGCGGGCGCAGCAGAATACATTTTTCTGCTAGGAGTCTGTCCGAGAAATAGTCCAGCCCCAGCTTTTTCCTCTGGCTTCTAAAACGGAAACAGCCCATAATGTTGCATGGCCAAGAGCTACCGTCCGTACTACCCGGACGAGGAACTGTTGCTGCCGCCGAGCCTGCGAGACTGGCTGCCGGAGGACCACCTGGCTTACTTCGTGAGCGATGTGGTGGACAACCTGGACCTGTCAGCGATGGACGCAGTATACGGCGCCGAGAAGCGAGGCCAGCCGCCATATGATCCCTTGATGATGACGAAGGTGCTGGTGTACGGCTATTGTATCGGCGTGTTCAGTTCGCGGCGGATCGAGAGAAGGTTGGTCGAGGACATTGCGTTCCGCGTGCTGGCAGCGGGTAATCACCCAAACTTTCGGACCATCTCCGATTTTCGGAAGATCCATCTGCAGACGCTGGCGGGACTGTTCGAGCAGGTGCTGAAGATCGCTCTGGAAGCGGGAGCGATGAAGGTGGGCCGAGTGGCGTTGGATGGCACAAAGGTGAAAGCCAACGCCAGTAAGCACAAGGCGATGAGCCATGACCGGATGCTGGAAAAGGAAAAGCAACTGAAGGCGGAAGTGCAGCAGTTGTTGGAGCAGGCCGAGGCGGCGGATGCCGAGGAAGATGCCCGCCACGGCAAGGACCGGCGCGGCGACGAGCTGCCGGCGGAACTGGCCCGGCGCGAGACCCGGCTGAAGAAAATCCGCGAAGCCAAACGGGCGCTGGCGGCAAGAGCCCGAGAGAAAGCGGAGGGCGAAGGCAGCGATCCGAAACAGGCCAAACCGAAAGAGAAGGACCAGTACAATTTCACCGATCCGGAATCGCGGATCATGAAAGGCGCGGACGGGTTCGTGCAGGGCTACAACGCGCAGGCGGCGGTGGAGCCGGACTTTCAACTGATCGTTGGTCAGGACGTGACGCAGGCATCCAACGACAAGAAACAATTGCAGCCGATGGTGGAAGTGATTGAAGAGCAGAGTGGGCAAAGGCCGGATGAGCTCCTCGCCGACAGCGGATATTGTTCGGAGGAGAACCTGAAAGCGCTGGACGCGGAGGACCGACCGGAGCAGAAGATTATTGGTTATGTCGCCACAGAACGGCAGAAGCATGATGAATACAAAGAGCCCTGTCCACGGGGTCCGCTGCCGCAGGATGCGACGCGAGTGGATCGCATGCGGCGGAAGCTGAAGACCAAAGCGGGCAAAGCCGTGTATGCGGCGCGCAAAGCGATCGTGGAGCCGGTGTTCGGCCAGATCAAGCATGCCCGTGGGTTTCGGCAGTTTCTGCTCCGGGGCCTGGAAAAGGTGCGGGGTGAGTGGTCACTGGTGTGCCTCACGCACAACATTTTGAAGCTTTATCGGCTCTGCTACCAGTAAGACTACGAGTACGCGTATCTGAGCCAAGCTGAAACGCCCGCCAGATCGCTACCAGCGACCTCCAGTGCACCTCAAGAGTCGACTCTGGCCGCTTTTTTTGCCCTCGAGTGCCTTTTTGAATCGTACGCAGATCGGTTCATCCACGGTCGGCTCTCGGAACGTTGATCCATCAAGTTGTCGGCGAGCATTTCTCGGACAGACTCCTAGTGACAAGCTCCTCTACGTTTCGCAGGTCAGGAATTGCATATGTGTCACGCGCGAATTGCCTTGTGACATCCGCTTCGAGTTCCATCGCGTCGGAGAGTGCTCGTATCGCTTTTTCTATCGAGTCGACCCCAAACGTGCCTCGGAAGCGCTCAGTTCTTCCCCCGCGCTGAACAGCGTAAATGGCGAACCAGGTCTGAGGATGCACACCAGGAAAGAAGACGGACCCTTTGTTTTCGCAACCTATAAGAACATTCAAACGATTCTCATCGAACATGAATTTCCGAATCGCTGACGCGTTTGCCCCGCCGTAAAGACCCGCAGGTACTACCTGCGCGGCGAATCCTCCCACTCGAATACGACGTAAAGCGGTCTCCACAAACATTCTGTAGATATTGAAATCGCCTTTCCCGAGATTTCCCCGTGCGAAAAGGGTGAATACGCCGCTATGCTTCAAGAAATGGACCAACGCAAAGAGATCACGGCAGTGCTGCTCCCACTGCTCGGCAATGTAGCGATCGGCAACTAGCTGGCTGATTGTCGCCTGCTGATCTTCTGGCGCCATTGACCGAAGCCCACTGACCCATTTGCCGAAGAACTCGCGTTGATCAGGGCTCAGCGTATCCCATGGTGGATTGCCCAACACTAGGTCGAATCCGCCGGACCATCGAACTGTTGGTTTTTCACTGCCTATGGACTCTGCGGCAACGAGGAACACATCGGGAAATGCCAAATGCCAGTGAAAGAACCCGTAACGATCAGCCAGAGACCGTACATGGTCGGCCAAGTCCTTCTTGTCATTATAGAAGGCGGTCGGATTGCGCTCGATTTGCCGAAAACCTTCTTCCGTGATTGGAAACTCGGTTAGGCTGTTCTTCTTCCAAAAAAATGCCGCGCACCAAGCGTCTGCCAGGAACTTTCCATCGAGATAGTCGCTGGATCGGACGGCTTCTTGATATAACCTCTCTTTTTCCCTCACCCCGTTGATCGAGTCATCGGCAAGGTTATCAAGTAGCGCAAGACCCCGAGCGACGTTTCCGAGTTTCATCCACGGCTCGTCAAACCCGAGCCACAGTTGTTTTTTTGCCCACGCGATGCGTTCTGCCTTGTTCACGTTGCGCCACTTCGTGCAAGCTTCTTTAGAACGATCATGTTCTGGCAGTCGCCAGGAAGGAGTCGCTGGTCGGGATCTCGCGAGTACCAGATCCGCGCCTCGCTCATGAAGTTGAACCTGGCTCGGTGCACCACGGCGGCCCGCTCCCGCTGGGTGTCCGTTCCGAAGAAGATGGTCGCGCCAAAGATCCGTTGAAAGGCGCGACCAACCGGCGATACTGCGAACCGCCCTGCTGCATACCGAAAGTGTCAAGCATTTCTGCAGCGCTGTCGAAAGTGATTCGGGGACTCTGCTGTCGAATGGCGAGGGTCGCCAGGAAAATCGGGACGAGCCGGTCCTGCCCCCAAGGCAGTCCATAGCTCGGGTGGCCTGTAACCTGCAAAACGAACTGCCCGTTCCGCCGCTCATGAAGCAAGCATCCGGGCGCCGGCATTCTCACCGGCAGGCCACACAGGACGAACGGTCGTGAGGAGAAGCCCAAGTTCTGCCGGGCGACCTCGCGCTTCAGCCGGACGCACTCGATAGATTCGACCTTGCGCAGCCGGCGCTTCGAGATGACCAGGTCGGGATAGGCGTCGGCCAGGAGCGGCCCGGCCTTCTCCAGACCTCCGGCGGAACAATGGTCGTGCTTACCGACTCGAATTGGCTGTGACATGGATTGCCTCCGGCGCCGTGCGAAACAGCGCGATTTGGCGATCCAGGGAAGGGTTCAGGAAGAGCTTTGGAGGGGTCTAAAACGAAGTTCTGAAGTTTTACTCCATTTACTCCGTTAGAGGGGGTTTTGAAGGAAAGCTTGCTTTTTGGGCGATTCGCAGTGGTCAGAATGCATCGCCATGGCCGCCTTTGATCTTTACTTTCAATTTGGGCTGAGATTCCCAAGCTGGACGTCGCCGGTTCGAATCCGGCCTCCCGCTCCATCTTTTCAATAACTTACGAAAATTCTATTAGAATATTTAACTCTGAAATGGAGTGCAGCGGCTTCATAGGCAGACCCTCTCGGATTTGTAAGAGACTGATTCTACAAGCGGACCACGTTGAGAATGCCAGCCCCACACGCTGGCATTCGCCAAAGGGTGGTAACTGGTTGAATTCGCCGGACCTCGGCAGTGGACAGGAATGTGGCTGTTGTCAGTCATCAGAAAACGTAGTTTTCTGAGTTTTTGCCGGTTGTAAGGGCGCCCAGCGATATCATCCGCGCCGAAGGCGCGATCATCCGTCAATCATCGGCATCAGAACATTTCAACAAAAACTTGTATTGTGGCTTGGGAAGGCGGTAGAGAACCCCGCCGTTGGAAGCAGCGGGGTTCTGGCTCGGTAACCTTCATGAGAAGGGCACCATCCAAGCTGGTTCTACCCTGACATGAACCGTTGCCACTGTCAAAGGCCGCCTGTGTAGGCGGATGGCGGTTCATGGAGAAGTGGTACTCCGGCCGCGAGTTTGTCGCAGCCAGGGATGCCAAGCGACGTTCTGGCTTTGTTCACACTGCGATCGCGGACAGCGGTATTGCAGTCCGGCTTGCCGGGCCGAAGTTCGGTGTCAACAACGACGTGCTGCCAACCGCCGCCACCAGCGGAGTCTTGAGGGACGGCTCGATCATCGCGACCGGCAACGTGCGTACAGGCAACGTCACGTGCCGGCTCGCGTGACGGATCAAGGTTCTCTTTCGGTCATTTCTCCGGCACCATTCGGTTGTGGAGAAACGATCACCCCGCCGGTTGTGGTCCGGCTGCCAGACAAACTGCCCGGCAGCTTGGAAATGTTGGAAAAACGGCCCGACCTGTGGCTGCGCTGCTCGATCTGTCACCGGTCAGGCCGCTTTGTCGATCCTTTCCCACGGATTCCACGACGAAGGTGAGTCTGCATGATCAGTCCCGAAACCCGCGTACAGATTCGTCGCTACTTCTACGCCGAGCATTGGAAAATCGGCACGATTGCAACCGCTCTGGACGTCCACCCCGACACCGTACGACGCGCCATTGAGGTGGAACGGTTCCAGCACGCCGAGCCGCTGCGACCCTCGATCCTCGATCCGTATCTGCCGTTCGTGCGAGAGGTGCTGGAGCAGTATCCACGGTTGCGCGCCACGCGCCTCCACCAGATGATCCGGGACCGTGGCTACCCCGGCAGTGTCGAACAGTTGCGGCGCGTCGTGGCGCGTTTGCGCCCGCAACCCCACGAAGCCTTTCTGCGCTTGCAGGTTTTTCCTGCCGAGCAAGCACAGGTTGACTGGGCGTACTTCGGCTCCATCATTGTAGGCCGCGCGAAACGTCAACTCTCCTGCTTCGTAATCACCCTATCCTGGTCGCGGGCGCTTTATCTGGAGTTCTTTTTCGACCAGACAACGGAGAATTTCCTGCGTGGCCATGTGCACGCTTTTCAAGCCTGGTCTGGAACGCCCAGGGTCATCCTGTACGACAACCTCAAAAGCTGCGTACTGGAACGTCGCGGGGATCAGATTCATTTCAACCCTCGGCTGCTGGAGTTGGCGGCTGATTATCACTTCGTGCCACGTCCGTGCCAGGTACGCGCGGGCAATCAAAAAGGCCGCGTGGAAAGAGCCATTCGGTATGTCCGCGATTCGTTCTGGGCGGGGCGCGTTTTCACTACACTGGCGGAGTGTAATCGACAGGCGCTCGTGTGGCGGGATGAAGTGGCGCACCGGCGCCCCTGGCCCGACGATAGCGCACGGACCGTGACGCAAGCTTTCACCGAAGAACAGCCGCGATTGCTGCCGCTTCCGCTCCATCCCTTCCACACCGATCGGATGGAGACGGTGCGCTCCCGCAAGACCATCTACGTGCGTTTCGATCTCAACAACTATTCCATCCCGCCCGAGGCCGTGGGCCGGCCGCTGACCCTGCTGGCCTCCGACACGGACGTACGTATCCTGGACGGCGCCGCCGAGGTAGCCCGGCATCATCGCTCCTATGACCGGCAGCAAATGATCCTGGACCCGGCCCATGAACAAGCCTTGCTGCGCACCAAACGCAAAGCCCTCCCCGCCACGCGTGCGGGTCGCCTTGCGCTGGCCGCTCCGGAAAGCGAAGTCTTGCTGGAGCGGGCCTTCGCCGAGGGAGAATCGGCCACCGGTCAAGCCGCACAACTGCTCCGACTGCTGGACCTCTACGGCGTGGCCGCTTTGCGCGGCGCCATTCGGGAGGCTTTGGAACGAAATACGCCGCGCGCCTCATCAGTCGCCTTCCTGTTGCAGCGACACCATCGCTCCACTCCGCTGCCGGCACTGGATCTCAGCCGTCATCCGGAGGCTCAGGCGCTGGATGTCCGTCCCCACGATCTGGAGACTTACGATGAACTCGCCCACCCGCGCGACGACGACTCCGAGCAATAGCCTGCCCGCCCAATTGGAACAGATCGGCTTGCACACGCTGGCTGCCGAAGTGAACGACTTTCTGGCACGGGCCACCAAACAGCGTTGGTCGCCGCGCCAGATTCTGGAACATCTGGCACAGACCGAAGTCGCCGAACGCGCCCATCGCAGTCTGGAACGGCGACTGCGCCTCTCGGAACTCAAGAAGTTTAAACTCATGGCTGACTTCAACTGGTCCTGGCCCACCAAGATCGAGCGCGATGTCATTGAACGGGCCCTGACGTTGGACTTTCTCCCCGAAGCTCGGAACCTGGTCCTGGTCGGCACCAATGGTTTGGGCAAGACCATGATTGCCCAGAACATCTGCCACGCGGCGGTTCTGGCCGGCCACTCCGTGCTGTTCCGCTCCGCAGCGGCTTTGCTGGAAGAACTACACCGGCAGACTCCCGAAGGCCGTCACCGCAAGCTGCGTAGCTATGCCAATGTGGGCCTACTCTGCGTCGATGAGGTAGGTTACTTGTCCTTCGATGACAAGTCCGCCGACTTACTCTACGAAGTCATCAACCGGCGTTACGAACGAAAATCGGTGATCCTCACGACCAATCGACCGTTCAAAGAGTGGAATGAAGTCTTCCCCAACGCGGCCTGCATTGTGACTCTGCTGGATCGCTTGCTGCACCACGCCGACGTGACGGTGATCGAAGGCGACAGTTACCGGGTTCGCGAAAGCGAGCAGGAGACGGCAGCTCGTCGGAGGAAGAAATGACCCCCGCTGCCTCGTTGTTGCAGCCGGATTCCAACCCGGCGTTGTATGTCTCTTCGGTGCTGACGCTCTACGTTGACCTACCGGATACCCCTCTGCGCGCGAGCGTCTCGGATCAATGGCTCGCCCGCCGCTTCCATGATGAAGGCATCCCGCTGCACGTAGTGGAGTCTGCATTGCTCCTCGGGTCGCTACGCCGCCTGATTCGCCCAGCAGATGCACCTCGACTCTCCCCAATCCGCTCTCTGGCCTATTTCCGGCCGGTCATCGATGAACTCCGCGCCCATCCTGCGCCGGACAGCTACCTCGACTACCTCCGCCTCAAACTCCGCCAAGCCGCCGCGACCTTCCCGGCGAACATCCAGAAATCTACGTTTTCTGATGACCGCTAACAATGTGGCCCCAAGGCCATTGGTGTCGGAGTCCCGGCTGGGGCGCAAGGTGGCGGCTATACGCCAGAACGCAATATTGTGGTGGCGTCGCTCGGCTGGAACAGTCCGATGCTCCGCGGCGTCCACGGCCCGGAACTCCAGGTCCGCCGGGCCCACACCCCACGGTCCGCCCGTGCGGCAGCGTCCTCCGGATCCAGAACCCGGCTTCCTGGTCGACCGCAGCCCCCACAGGGTGGGACTGGTTCGCCGGTGCGTTTAAATTGGATCTGGACGAACTCGAACTTGTGGATATCCATGCAGTTCGGTTCCTGAATGCCTGTGAGGCCCAGAACGTCAAGGTGATCAACTGCGCACCCTACATTCGGAAATGGATGTTGCAAGAACTGGCAAGCGATCGGAATTCGCAAGGACTTAGCAGATGACACGTTTCACATGGTTGGCAATATCGCTCTTAGGAGGAATCGTTATGACTCAAGGCATCGCAGCCTTAGCAGCACCCAACTCGGCAACTGATCCCCGGATCGACCCGCAAATCAGGGCCTTTCTGGCGGAACTTGAGAGTACCGAATTCTCGACCGTCAATCATCTTCAGCTTCTTCGATTCCGCCATCTGCATGGTCAGCCGGGAGTGCTCGATACTCAGGTCGATCCACTGGTCAACCAGGCGTTTGAACCGCTTGTGGGTTGCGATCCGGCGGCGAAGCTCCTTCACGCATTCGTGGCGAACGTACTCCGTGCGGCTTTTCATCTGACGGGTATAGCTGATCTGCCAGTAGGCCCCGGTTTGGTTTTTGGGGTCCTTGTACTGGCGGGTGAGCGAGCCCGGGCGCATCGGTCCGATCTCCAGTAGCGCCCTCTTGATCCGATCAATCCTCTGCTCGATCTGCTGAATCCGTTTCTGGCTCATGGGTCCTCCTTTTGCGTAGATACATTCCTGTAGTATAGCATATATATGCTATACTATGCCCGATCAATTGTCAATTCCGATAACCCGAAGTTCGAGCCGACCGGCAAGGAGGCCGCTTCATGCTCTGGAACCATTGGTGGAATCTGGTGTGCGATTTGCAGCCCGCCTGCGCCCGCACCCGGACTTTCCTCTGGATGTCCCTTTGTCTGGCGGGAATGACCGTTCGCAAGGATCTGCTGGGCGTCACGAGCATCGTCCGCGCCCTGGGACTGGAGCCGGCCTGTTACGACCGCCTCCTGGACTTCTTCCACAGCCCGGCCCTGGATCTAGACAAGCTCACCCGCGCCTGGTGCGCTCTGCTCTTCCGGCTCGATCCCGGCATCCTGCGCATTGACGGCAGGCCGGTTCTGGTTGGCGACGGAATCAAGGTTGCCAAGGCCGGTCGCAAGATGCCTGGTGTCAAGAAACTCCATCAAGAATCCGAGTCAAATAACAAGCCCGAGTACATCTTCGGCCACTCCTGCCAGGCGGTCGCGGTGCTCACCCAAGCCTTGTCCAGCGTGTTTGCCTTGCCTCTGGCCTGTCGCATCCACGAAGGCACGGTGTTTTCCAACCGCGACCATCGTACCCTGCTGGACAAGATGATTCTGCTGCTCGGCTCACTGGAGCTGAATCAGCCGTTCTACTTTGTGGCCGACGCCTACTATGCCAGCGGCAAAGTAGTGCGCGGGTTGCTGGTCCATGGAAACCACTTGGTCACGCGCGTCAGATGCAACAGCGTAGCTTTCTTCCCGGCCACACCCACGCCGCCACATCGCCTGCGGCGTAAGGGTAGACCCGCCAAGTACGGCAAGAAGGTCAAGATCGCGACTCTGCTGCAAGATGTCGGCCAGTTCCAGGAGGCGCCCAGCCCCGTCTATGGCGAAAAGGGTGTGACCCTACGCTTCCGCTCCGCCGACCTGTTGTGGCGCCCCGTCGGTATTCTCGTCCGCTTCGTCGCGGTGCTTCATCCTCAGCGCGGCGCCATCCTGCTGATGTGCACGGACCTGACCCTTCCCGCTTTGGACATCATCCGCATCTATGGCCTGCGTTTCAAGATCGAAGTGTCCTTCAAGCAGGCCATCCACGTCATCGGCGCCTATGCCGATCACTTCTGGATGGCGGCCATGACGCCGCTACGGCGCGTAAGCGGCAACCAATATCTGCACCACAAATCGGAGGCCTACCGCAACGCCGTGCGTCGCAAGATCGCGGCCTACCATCGCCACATCCAACTCGGCCTCATCGCCCAAGGCTTACTGCAGATTCTCTCCGCGACCAACCCCACGCTGGTCTGGCAGTCCTTCGGCTCGTGGATCCGAACCGTTCGCCCGGGACTGGCCCCCTCCGAACAGGTTGTGGCCATTGCCCTCCGCCATACCCTCCCGGAATTTCTCGCAAGTACCGCCAAACCCTCAATCCTCGTGAAATTCATCCGTGACCGCTTAGACCTATCCAGAACCGAAGGAAACAGTTTGGCGGCATGAGAAACCAACCGCACATATCGGTACTCTCAAGGGCGGAACTCAACAAGGACAACAGCCCTTTCTGGGAACTGCCACAACCGAAGCCGCAGGACATCCTCACTGCGCTTCAGAACCAGACACCCGTCGATATGTCGGGAGTCACCACCGTCGAAAGAACGATCACGCAAGACGGATGCAAGGTAAAGCTGTACATCATGACCCCACAGCACGTGGCCGGCAAACCAGGAGTGCTGTTTTTCATCCATGCTGGGGTTTGGATCGTTGGCAACTTCCAGAACCATCAGCGCCTGTTGCGTGACCTCGTGGTTGGTTCCGGCCAGATCGGCGTCTTCGTCGAGTGCACGCCGCTTCCAGCGGCGAAATATCCCACGCAGATGGAAGAAATCTACGCCGCGCTGAAATGGGTTGCCGCCCACGCAGATGAGTTCGGCGCAGACGGCAGCCGGATCGCGATCGCGGGCAACTCGGTCGGCGGCAACATGAGCGCAGCGTTAGCTCTCATGGCTAAAGACGAGAAGGGTCCGAAGATCGCCCTCCAGGTGCTCTTCATCCCGGCGACAGATGCGAGCGTCGATACCGATTCCTATCACGAGTTCGGGAAGGGCCGGTTCCTGGCGCGCGCTTTTATGAAGTATGGCTGGGATCTTTACGCGCCTGACGAGAAGACGCGAAACAGCCCTTACGTGTCCCCGCTTCGCGCGAGCAACGAGGAACTCAAGGGACTACCGCCCGCTCTCGTCATCACTGCCGAAAACGATCCCCTTCGCGACGAGGGCGAGGCTTATGCGCGTAAACTCAAAGAAGCCGGTGTTGCCGTAACCGCGACTCGTTACAACGGGATGATCCACGATTTCGTGCTCCTGAATGCCATCCACGACGTATCAGGAGTTCAGGCGGCCATTAAAGAGGCCAGCGACGCGATTCGTGTCGCATTGAAGCAGTAACCGTGCACCGGGGCGGCAACAAATTCGCTGTTGCCGCCCTACGGCACATCGAGATCAAAAGGAAGCTTTCTAATGTCCACTGCAAACTATATCCTCGACGACCAATTCCCCAGCATCACTATGCACCATGCAGTCTATTTCGACATTGATCGAGCCGCGGCGCTGAAAGACAGCGCATCCGGCAAAGTGGTTTTCCTGTCCGGCGCATCCCAGGGCATCGGGCAGGCAACAGCCGTGGCGTTTGCACGAGCAGGCGCTGCTGCCGTCTATATCACCGCGCGATCGGCACACGGTCTCGAAGAAACCAAGAGCAAAGTGCGATCTGCCAATCCCAACACGGCGTGTGAATTCGGCCTGTGCGACGTAACGGATGAGCAGCAGGTCAAGGCCGCGATTGGGGATTGCCTCAAGAAGTTCGGCTTCATCGATGTCGCCGATGCGAACGCCGGATATCTGGACAAATGGTCAAAGATCGGCGAATCCGACCCGGAGAGTTGGTGGAGAACATGGGAGGTCAATATAAAGGGGGCCTACTATGTCATTCGTCACGCCTTACCCCATCTGATTGACTCGGCCAAGAGGCATTCCGCGAACGACCGATCAGGCGGCCATCTCATTCTGATCTCCTCGGTCGGAGCGCAACTGCTGACACCGGGTGCATCGGATTATCAAACCTCGAAGCATGCGATCAATCGGCTTTGTGAGTTCGTGAACGTCGACCACGGCGAAGATGGTGTCAAGTGTTTCGCGGTCCATCCCGGAGGCGTGCCCACCGCTTTGGGGAAGAACATGCCCAACGAAATGCACACGCACCTGGTCGATTCACCTGATTTGGCGGCAGGATTTATCGTCTGGCTTTCTTCCGGCAGGGCGGATTGGGCAAAGGGGCGTTACTTAAGTTCCAACTGGGACGTATCTGAATTGAGCCGACTCCAGGACCGCATCCTACAAAACGATCTGCTGGTGAATCGGCTGCGCGCCAACACCTCTGGCGATTAAGTGCACCTGTTCACCAAAAACCCATCTGCAGAACTGGGTTCGAACCCGCTGAACGAACTGTCAGAATGCCAGCGATCGGGGGAACTGGATGCGGCCTTCGATTGCCGGACCCGACAGTCATTCAGGTCACCGGTGAGGAGCGCCGGGTCTTGCCCGTGCCGAAGGAGCGGCGACAGGACGGCGGCACTCCTTGCCTCGCTCGTACAAACAGCCAGAATCTCTCCGCAGGTCCACCGCAGTTCTAATCGAATTCTCGGCCTCTTCGGTCGAGTGGCGAATGTCGCCGGTAAGATCGGGAGGATCCGGTCCTCAACGAAAATGGAACGTCGAGATCCGCCTCCGGCGTTCATGCAGGAACAAGTGAGTTTGCGGCGTCGTTGCAACGCTTGGAGACGGCGGACGGGCAGCCCGCGCCCTGCAGAACTGAGATCTGAACGCCTTCTGATCCGCCCGGTCACGATTCAGCCCGGACGAGTTCCACACACTCAATTCGACGGACAGCTGCTTGGAAACAACTGTTCCCCGGTCCTCTGGAGGACCAACCGAGCCGATTTGAACTACGATAGGTAAAACAGAGGGTGAGATATGGAGGAAGCCGATTGTGTCAACTGTGCCCGACCGACGATTAGCCGCAGGCGGGCGCTGTGCGTTTTCCCGGCGGCATTGTCACAGGCGTGCCGGAACGCGCGCACTAGCAACGGCCCTTCGATCACGTTTACGCGCGTACCGCAAGCGGACGTGGCCGGTTCCGCAAGCAACGACATCATCGAAGGACGCGTCACGCGAGCTTCGCCCGGCCAGAAGATCGTCTTGTATGCGAAAACCGGGAAATGGTGGGTGCAGCCGCTTGCCGACCAGCCCTTCACGGAAGTCCGCCGGAACTTCACCTGGACCAACGCCACACACCTCGGCACTCAGTACGCGGCGCTACTCGTAACCGATGGCTACCGCCCGCAAAGCGCTCTAGACTCGCTGCCCCAAACGGATGACAGGGTTCTCGCCGTGGCGGTTGTGCCTGGCTCGGACCGACCTCCCTCTCCCGTGGTCCAGTTCAGCGGCTTCCCGTGGCGTTTGAGGAGCGCGCCCAGCGCTCGCGGAGGCCAGAATGACTACTCGCCATCGAATATCTCCATCGACGAGAAGGGCGCCATGCACTTGCGCATATCAAGGACGAAAAACGACTGGAGTTGCGCTGAGGCGAGCATCATGCGCAATCTCGGCTATGGAACGTACGAATTCCTCGTAAGCGGGCTGGATGCTTTGGAACCCGCCGCTGTCTTTGACGTGTTCACGTATGATTACGCGGGTAGCGCACAAAATAACCGCGAAATGGATATCGAAATCAGCCGCTGGGGAAATCCCACCGGAGAAAAAAACGCTCAGTATGTGCTGCAGCCCTATCACGTCTCCGCCAACGTCCACCGCTTTAGCGCACCTTCGGGGACACTCACGTTTTCGCTCCGGTGGGAACAGAGCCGCGCCACCTTTCGCATGTTACGCGGGTCGGCGGTGGCTTCGGAGCACGTTTTCGAGGCGGGCGTACCGTCTCCGGGCATGGAATCCGTGCGCGTGGCGTTGTATATCTACTGGGACGCCGCCGTCAAGCTTCAGCACCCGATGGAGGTTGTTATTGAGCGGTTCACGTATTTCCCGTGAGGTCCGGCGGGTGCTGGTTTTTTGGACCTGCGCCACGCTCTCTCCATGGACTCTTTCGGCGCTCGACCCCAGCCGCGCCATCGGCCAATACATCGTGACGCGCTGGAGCGTCCGTGATTCGTTTCCTGGTGGGACGATCGACGCGATCGCGCAGACGCCGGATGGCTATCTCTGGGTTGGCGCCGAGAACGGCCTAGTGCGTTTCGACGGGATCGGTTTTCGCGTCTTCGATCACGCCAATACGCCGTCGCTGCCTCCCGGACACGTTCTCGGGCTAGTCGTCGATTCCGACGGGGCGCTCTGGGTTCGCATGGAGAGTCCTTATCTGATGCGCTACCGCGACGGTCGGTTTGAACAGGCGTATCCCTTCGAACTCCCGCCGCCGTTCTCTCCTGACCGGCAGCGGGGTGCGACCGCAATCGCTCGCGGGACTCGCGGGGATATTCTGATTGCTCCAACCAGTGGACCGCTACGCTACAGCGGCGGGAAATTCACGCCGGTTGTTTCTTCGGGTAGCGCTGGAGGGCTCGCGATCTCGATCGCGGAAACCGCCGATGGCACCGTCTGGATCGGGATGCGCGACACCGGTCTTTTTCGGGTTCGAGCCGGCAACGCGTCGCCGGTGACGGGCTTGCCGGACCAGAAAGTGAATGCGCTGCTGCCCGGCACGGGTTCGGAGTTGTGGATTGGAACAGATTCCGGTCTGGTGCGTTGGGACGGCGTCGCTGTAACGCGGCGCGGCGTTCCTGCCCGACTCGCGCGCACCCCGATTCTCGCCCTCGCGCACGATCGCGATTCCAACGTCTGGATCTCTACTCCGGCCGGAGTCGGCCGCCTCGATTCCGGCCAATTCGCGATTGAGGCAACAACGCCAGGCGCACCGGGCACAGTGCGCGCCATTTACGAAGACCGCGAGGGGAACTTGTGGTTCGGCGGAACCCAAGGGCTGATGCAGCTTCGCGATACACCCTTTCTTACCTATGCCGTTGCCGCCCGCGACGGCGGGTCCGTGTATGTGGATGCTTCAGGACGTGCGTGGATGGCGCCCTCTTCAGGAGGGCTGTTCTGGATTCGCGGACGG
>CAWCOC010000001.1:0-931528 GCA_963797035.1 Terriglobia bacterium | reverse complement strand
AGGCGCGTAGCTCAACTGGTAGAGCACCCGACTCTTAATCAGTAGCCATGTTCTGCTGGCGGCGGCACGCCCCGGAAAACCAGCGTTGAGAAATTCTCCAAAGGGGGGTCGGACTGTAGTCCGACTGTGGTCCAATAGCGATGCCTTGCTGTCTTTTCAATGACTTTGTGTCGTTCCCGGCGCCGTCAAGTCGTTGAAATATAAGTCTGTCGTTTACTCAGTTGGGCTCATAACCCAAAGGTCGGTGGTTCAAATCCACCCCCCGCAACCATCTAGAGAAACTCGACTCCAGGGTACCCAGCAGAGGGGCAAGCGTCCGGATCGAGACGGAAAAGGGGCTGCGAGCGCAGCCCCTTTTTCATTTCCTCAGCATGATCGCGGCGACGTCTACCCTAAGCGTCTGACAGCCATAGGAACGACCTTGCCGTCGGCCTGACGCTTGCTGCTCGACAGCGCCTGGCCGCGCGCAGGTTCATCGTCGTCTGAAGGAGCACCACACTCTCAACCAGAAGACGGCCACTCCACCGCAGTAGTTTTGCGCCTTTCCCGCTGCTCGCCTACAATCCAGGCTCTAAGGAGGATGGCGCAATGTGGCTGACAAAGTCCTTCACCGCTGTGCTGTGGACTGTTCTGGCGAGTTCCGTTTGTGCGCAGGTGGCGACCCCGCAACCGACAGGACAGGAGCAGGGACCGCCGGGCGCAGTTCCGGTGATGGTCACCCTGCAGGACGCGTTGCAGCGGGCGCGGACCCTTGCCCCGCAGTTGCTGGCGGCCACCACGGAAGCGGCGATCGCACACCAGGACCGGGTACAAGCGCGGGCGGCCATGTTGCCGGCCGTCAGCTATGAAACGTCCTACCTGTACACGCAAGGGAATGGCACGCCGAGCGGCGTATTCATTGCTAATAACGCGGTGCACGAGTATATCGGGCAAGGCAACGCGCATGAGGCGCTGTCCCTCGGCCTCGGGCAGATTTCCGAGTACCGCCGAACCGCGGCAGCGGAGGCACTGGCCCGGGCCAAGGCCGATGTCGCGGCACGAGGGCTGGTGGTGACCGTGGTCGAGGACTTTTACGCGTACGTTGTGGCTCAGCGCAAGTACGCCAGCTCGCAACAGGCGGCGGCAGAGGCCTCGCGCTTCCTTAAGCTCAGCCAGGACCTGGAGCGCGGCGGCGAAGTGGCGCACTCCGACGTGATCAAAGCCCAAATCCAGCTGAACGACCGCCAGCGCGACTTCCAGGAGGCCAAGCTGGCGACCGACAAATCGCGAGCGGCGTTGGCAGTGCTGTTGTTTCCCGACTTCAACCAGAATTTTTCCGTGGTGGACGATTTGAACTTTGCGCCGCCGCTGGGCAGCCTGGCCGAGGTCACGGCGGCGGCAGAGAAGAATAATCCGGACCTGCGCGCCGCGGGCGCATCGCTGAAGGTGGCGAAACGCGAGGTGCAAGTGGCGTGGGCGGGGCACTTTCCTTCGCTGACCTTCGATTACTGGTATGGAATTGACGCGAGCCATTTCGCAACCTATACCGGCCCGGTGCGCAACCTCGGATATGCGGCGCAGGCGACGCTGAGTGTTCCGGTGTGGAATTGGGGCGCGGTCCAAAGCAAGGTGAAGCAAGCGTCCCTGCGGCGGCAGCAAGCGCAGATGGAATTGACGTACGCGCAACGGCAGTTGCTGGGCAATCTTCAGGCCTTCTATGCGGAAGCGTCCACCGCGCGGACAGAACTGGATGCGCTGCGCAATTCGGCGGAACTTTCAGCCGAGAGCTTGCGGCTTACCAACTTGCGGTATCAGGCGGGCGAGGCGACAGCGCTGGAGGTCGTGGACGCCCAGAACACGCTGGTGGCGGCGCGCAACGCGTATGATGACGGAGAAGCGCGGTATCGCGTGGCGCTGGCAAATCTGGGGAGATTGACGGGGACGTACTAACC
This sequence comes from Terriglobia bacterium, assembly GCA_963797035.1. GTDB lineage: Bacteria > Acidobacteriota > Terriglobia > Terriglobales > Acidobacteriaceae > JAIQGF01. The sequence continues at coordinate 929,597 of CAWCOC010000001.1, read as the reverse complement.
GGATGTCGCACACAGTTCGCGGCACGAAAACCGGCACCGGGCCCGCGCTGACGTTGGGTTGTGCCCTGATGACGGCGTGCGGGTTGTTGTCCGCATGCTCGCAGAAGACGGAGAATGTTCAGCGGGTGGTAACGGTGCAGGTAGCGCCGGCCAAGAAGACAACCATCGAACGCGCCGTACAGGCTGAAGCCGTCCTGTATCCGATCCACGAAGCGGCGATTACACCCAAGATTACCGCCCCAGTTCGGAAATTCCTGGTCCAGCGTGGTCAGAAGGTGCGCCAGGGCCAACTGCTCGCCGTGTTGGAGAACGCCGACGTAGCAGCTTCGATGGTGGAGAATAAGGGCGCTTACGAGCAGGCGCAGGCAACGTACGAAAGCGCCGTCAACGCAGGTTTGCCGGAGGAGTGGAACAAGGCTGAACTGGATGCCAAGGCAGCGAAGGAAGCGCTCGATGCGGCGCAGAAAATGTATGTGAGCCGGCAGAACCTGTACAAGCAAGGAGCTCTGCCGCGCAAGGACCTGGACCAAGCCGGGGTTGCATACGTACAGGCTCGCAACCAGTACGACGTGGCGCGAAAGCACCTGCAAGCATTACAAGCCGGCGGGAAAAAACTGCAGGTGGAAGCGGCGCAAGGGCAGCTGCAATCCGCGAAGGGCAAGTACCAGGCGTCGCAGGCGCAGTTGAAGTACACCGAAGTGCGCAGCCCGATTGACGGCGTGGTGACGGACCGGCCGTTGTACCAGGGCGAAACGGCGGCCGCGGGCACACCGCTGATCACTGTGATGGATATTTCGCAAGTAGTCGCTCGCACGCATATCCCACAGACCCAGGCGTCGCTGCTGAAAGTGGGCGACCAGGCCAGGATTACCGCGCCTGGCGACGATACAGCGTATCCCGGCACGGTAACCATAGTAAGCCCTGCGCTCGATCCGAACTCCACCACGGTCGAAGTCTGGGTGCAGGCTTCCAATCCCGGGCAAAAGCTGCGTCCCGGCTCCAACGTGCAGGTGGAGATGGTGGCGGGCAAGGTGCCGGACGCGATCGTCGTGCCGGCATCGGCGCTGTTGAAGAACGAGGAAGGTAAGACTACGGTCATGATCGTGGGCGCGGACGGGCGCGCGCACCAGCAGGCGGTAACCGTGGGCGTGCAACGTGGCGATGAAGTCCAAATCGCCAGCGGGCTGAAGCCGGGCGACAACGTGATCACGCAAGGGGGGTTCGGACTGCCCGATAACAGCCGCGTGCAGGTGGAGAGCGCGCCCGCAACCAACAGCAGCGACGGCCGGGGCGCACCCGCCAAACAGGATTGACGATGGGGCTGCGCTCCATCCTGGACCGCGTGCGGCGGCCTTCCGCAAGGGACGACTCGCCCTACTGGTTCGCGCGGTTGTCGACGCCGGTCATCTTCGTGATCGTTACGCTGTCGCTGCTGGGCGCCTACCTGGCGTTCACCATTCCGATCGCGGTCTTTCCCGCAACTAATTTTCCTCGCGTCGTGATCGGCATCGACAACGGCGTCATGCCGATCGACCAGATGATGGTGACCATCACGCGTCCGGTGGAAGAAGCGGTGAACAGCGTTCCGGGCCTGCAGTCGGTGCGCTCGATCACCAGCCGCGGCTCGGCGGAGGTGGACCTCTACTTCAACTGGAACGTGAACATGGTCACCACGCTGCAGCTGGTGGACGCGGCCCTCAGCCGGGTGCAGTCATCGCTGCCGACAACGGCGAAGATCGACAGCCATCGGCTGACCTTCGCCAGTTTTCCCATCGTCGGTTACAGCCTGACATCAAGCAGCGTGCCGCAGACTGAGTTGTGGCGGCTGGCGACCTACGAGATCAAGCCGCGGCTGAACCGGCTGGACGGCGTGTCCGCGGTGGTGGTGCAAGGCGGGCAGGAGCCGGAATTTCACATCGTGCCCGATCCGGCCAAGCTGCTGCGCGCGGGCGTGACCGTCACCGACCTGCTCGATGCCGTGCGGCGGACCAACCTGATCGATTCTCCCGGCCTGATCGTGCAAGGGCACGAGCTGAACCTGGCGCTGGTTTCCGCCCAGGTGCGCGACCCGGCGGAAATTGCCAACATCGTGGTGAAGACCACGCAACAGGCCATCCCGGTGCGTGTGGGTGATGTGGCGCAGGTCACGCCGGCGGTGAAGCCGGTGTACACGGTCGTCACCGCCAACGGCCGCCCGGCGGTGCTGCTCAGCATCAACCGCCAGCCGGACAGCAACACCATGCAGGTAGCCTCGGAGGTGCACGCCGAAGTGGACCGGCTGCGGACGGCACTGCCCGCAGGCGTGCAGCTTACCTCGTATTACGACCAATCCAATATCGTCGGCGAATCCATCAAGAGCGTGCGCGATGCGATCCTGATCGGCCTGGTGCTGGCATCGGCGGTGATGGTGCTCTTTCTGGGCGATTGGGGAAGCTCACTGGTGGCCGGACTGGTGATCCCCGTAACCATCACGGTGACGTTCATCGTGCTCAAATTGCTCGGCCAAAGTTTCAATCTCATGACCCTGGGCGGGCTCGCGGCCGCCGTCGGCCTGGTGATTGACGACGCCATCGTGGTGGTGGAAAACATCGTTCTGCATCGCGAGGCCGGGCAGCCGCGAGCGGAGGCCATTCACAGTGCGTTGAGCGAGATCACCGTTCCGCTCATCGGATCCACCGTCACCCCGGTCGTGGTATTCCTGCCGCTCATTTCGATCACCGGAGTGACCGGGACATTTTTCCGCGCGCTGGCAATCACAGTTGGGGTGGCGCTATTTACGTCGCTGGCGCTCGCATTGTCGTGGACGCCGAACCTGAGCCAATACCTGCTGCGTGAACGAACCGGGCCCGCCCGAACCATTCCACCGGAAAACCTGGGTGAGTCGTTGCTGGCAGCGGAAGAGGCTGCGCTGGGCGGACGGTTCGGACGCGTGGTGCACGGGTACGAGCGCGCGCTGCATTTCGCGCTGTCGCGCCCCTGGTGGATGGTGGCGGCATCGGTGGCGCTGATCGTCACCGCGTATGCCAGCTATCGCACCCTGGGTACCGACCTGCTGCCGGAGATGGATGAAGGCGGATTCATTATTGACTACATCATGCCGCCGGGAAGCTCGCTGCAGGAAACCGACCGCGTGGTCGGGCACATCGAGGAGATTCTGCGAAAGAGCTCGGAGGTGGTGAGCACGTCGCGACGGACGGGGCTGCAGTTGGGTCTGGCGGCGGTGACGGAAGCGAACACCGGTGACATCTCGGTCAAGCTGAAGCAAGGCCGGCGCCGCGGGATCGAGGAAATCATCGCCGAGGCGCGCGCCGAGATTGCGCGGCGAGAGCCGGTGATCAACGTGGAGTTCATCCAGGTGCTGCAGGACATGATCGGCGACCTGACGTCGGCGCCGGAGCCGATCCAGATCAAGCTGTTTTCGCCCGATGAGCGGCAACTGCGCGACTGGGCGCCGAAGGTTGCGGATGCCATTCGAAAAATCCCCGGCGTGGTCGACGTGCTGAACGGAATTGAAAATACGATCAGCGGGCCAGCGGTCGTGTTCCAGGTGGACCCGGCGGCGGCCGCGCGCGCCGGCTTCACGCCGGAAGAGGTGGCAGTGGATGCCACGGCGATCCTGGAAGGCGAACCGGCAGCCACGCCGGTGATCACGAAGGACCGCGCCTACACCGTCCGGGTGCGCTACCCGGAACAGAACCGTTCGTCGCTCGAGGCCATGCGCAACACCCTGCTGACCAGCGCCACCGGGCATACCGCGACGCTTGGCTCGCTGGCGACCGTGACCGAAGTGCCGGGGCAAACCGAAATCCGGCGCGAAAATCTGCAGCGCGACGTGGCGGTCACGGCCAGGCTGGAAGGAGTTGACCTCGGCAGCGGCGCGGCACAGGTGCGGAAAGCGGTCAACTCGGTGCACCTGCCGCCCGGCATCCGCGTCGAGTACGGCGGCACGTATCAAGAGCAGCAGCGGTCGTTCCACGACCTGGTGCTGGTGCTGGTGCTCGCGGTGGTGCTGGTCTTCATCGTGTTGTTGTTCGAGTTTCGCACCCTGGCAGCGCCGGTCGCGATCCTATCGTCGGCGTTGCTTTCCACTGCCGGAGTATTCTTCGCGCTGCTCATAACGGGAACCACATTCAACATTGCGTCATTCATGGGACTGATCATGGTGGTGGGAATCGTCGCCAAGAATGGCATCCTGCTGCTGGATGCGGACCAGAAATTCAGGCAGCTTGGGTTGTCGCCACAGGAAGCAATGGTGCAGGCAGGGCGGCGCCGCCTGCGGCCCATTGCCATGACCGCCCTGGCCGCCACGGCGGGGCTGCTGCCGCTTGCCTTGGCGCTCGGTGCGGGATCGCAAATGCTTCAGCCGCTCGCCATCGCGGTGATCGGCGGCATTCTGATCTCCATGGTGCTCTCGCTGATCATAACGCCCGCGGTGCACTTCTATCTCACGCCGGAGCCCGCGCGTGCCGGCACGGACATGTCCGAATGATCTGAGGTATGAAGCGCAATCATGACCGTGCCGCAGGCGGGCAATGTGACGCAAGAAAGTTTGACAGCGCTCAAGCGCGGCAACGATACTTTCAGTGACGGGTGTTGGAGTTCACCCTTAACCGCCCCATCTGGGGAAGATGACTCCTACAAGGGATTTCTCAGTCCTCTTGCGGGAGTCGCGTTTCCAGATCACCTCCCCAAGTTCCGAGAAGTCCCGCACAAGAGAACAACGCTGGTGGGTAAGGCGCGTTCGCCAGGGGAATGGGCGGGATGTCAGATACTGCTTCAACGCTGAACGAATACCAGCAGCGCCGGCTGCTCACAACTTGTCGTTACATCGACGAGCTGCTTACAAATATCGAAAGCATCCTGGATGTCTCGTTAGCGAAGACGCCTTTCCTGAAGTACATTGCAGACGTGCCTCCGCTACAGCGAAACGAGATCCGTGATTACACGGGTCGAATTCGCGCGCGCCTGATCGAAATCCTCAACCGACAGCACATCGACCGGGGCAATCCGCGGGTTTCCGCAATGCACGCCATCCATTCCAATCTCAGTTTCGTAGACATTGCCATTGCAGAACTCCGCCCCCGGCACATGCGCGGCTACGGTGCGGTGTCGCGGGAGGCGGAGGGCAACTTGAACGAAATTGTGGACGCCTTGCGAGAACTGGTAAGCGGGCTGGACCGAATCGTGAACGACAGCTGTGACGAATCGACGAAAGGAACCTAGAACGTGCTCAAATACCTCATGGTTGCCATCGGCGGAGCTGCCGGCGCAATTGCGCGATTCTGGGTTGGCGGATACGTCGCGCAGCGTATGGGCACGAAATTCCCGTACGGCACGTTTCTGGTGAATTGTTCCGGATCGTTTGCGGTCGGTTTAGTGGTTACATTATTGGCGGAGCGCACGCACTGGGACCCAAATCTTCGGTATCTGATTCCGATCGGCTTTGTAGGCGCGTACACGACGTTTTCAACCTTCGAATTCGAAACTCTGCGCGCGCTGCAGGACGGCCAGATTCTGGCTGCCGGTCTGAATGTGGTGCTTAGCGTACTCGTTGGTTTCCTGGCCGTGTGGTTGGGAGTGGTGGCCGGAAGGGCAGTTGCATGAGTCCGAGCAGACCCCTGCTTTGACGTCGCAATGTGGCGTGAGTCGATAGGGAGGCAAAGGTGCTGAAACTAGGACCCGCGAAAAAGGTTTCCATCTATGTGGGTGAGGACCAGCAATATCACGGGAATTCGCTCTACGCCGCCATCCTTGACTTCCTGTTTTATCGCGGGATTTCCGGCGCAACGGTGATCAAGGGAATCGCCGGCTTCGGGGCGGACCACCACCTGCACACCACGCGCATTCTCCGCCTGACCGAAAACTTGCCGGTGAAGGTCGAGTTCATCGAAACAGCGGAGAGAGTCGAGGAGCTTTTGCCCAAGCTGTACGAAATGGCGGGGACGGGTCTGATCGAAGTCCAGGACACCACCGTGGCAAAACCCAGCGTTCCGCAAAAGGACCTGCCTACTCAACAGGCCGGCCTGGCGCTGAAGCGTGAAGGCAAAGCCAAGCTGATGAGGATCTACATCGGGGAAAACGACAAGTGGCGCGACAAGCCGCTGCACCAGGCGATTATCGAAGCGGCTCGCGCCAATGACATTGCCGGAGTGACGGTGTATCGCGGCATTCTCGGCTACGGAGCCAACCGCCGCATCCATAGCGACTCTGCGCTCAGCCTGTCCCATGATCGGCCCATCATGCTCTCCATCGTAGACAGCGATGAGAAATTGCGGGCATTCATCCCTCTGGTGGGCGACATGGTCCAGCAAGGACTGGCAGTGCTCTCCGATGTGGACGTCATCAAGTACACGCATGATTACAAGTCGGCGGAGCGCCGAAAGGAGACGCGATGAAGCTGGAGGGAAAGGCAAAGATGCTCCGCATCCACTTCGGGGAGGACGACAAGTGGCAGGGCAAGCCTCTCTACCAGGCGATCGTCGAGAAATGCCGCGCTTTGGACATCGCGGGGGCCAGTGTGTTCCGCGGCATCGAGGGATATGGCGCCAGCACACTCATTCGACGTTCTCACATGCTGTCGCTATCCAAAGATCGGCCGGTCATGGTCACGGTAATCGACGAAGAGGAGAAAGTCCGAAAGCTGATTCCGTCGCTGGATGAGATGGTGGGTGAAGGGTTGATCGCAATGTCGGACGTCGAGGTTATCCGATACGTACATCAGGGCGGCGCCCGCTCACAGTGACCATGGAATTGAGCGACCGAGTTCGACTGATTGACCGCTCAGCTCAGGCGAGGACGGCCAATGGAGCTTCCGAACTGCTCGACCGGATCGCTTCCATTGCGGCCGTTCTTGGCGCGGAACAGTTGCGGTCGAAGCTGCCGACCTGGCGCAGCGCGTGGCAGAGGGTCGAGATCAGGAACTTGCGGCCATTCGACAGCGACTATCAAAGCAGACCGGTTGAAGCGGCGCTCAAAGCCGATCGTTGGGCTGCGTCAGCGGCCGGGCGGCTTCCCGGATGAGTTCGGGGTAACGGCTCAGCACTGTCTGCTTCTTCTCCAACCACGATGTAAACATCAGCTGCTCGCGCTGCGCCGCGTCGATCTCCGCTCGGACGGTTTGCGGCGCCGGTCCACCGGCAACGGTGCGGACGCGAACAAAGTTCTCGGCATCGAGCGCGCGCCGTAAATCCTGGCGCGAGGCCGAAAGCGGGCGGCCAAGAATGGCAGGCGCCAGGCGCTCCGTTTCGTCCACCATGTGTTCGGGGGAGTAGACCGGGCCGACGGCGCGCACCGCCTGCGACACTACGTGGTGCGCGGCGCGGAAGCTGACATTCTCGCTGCGCACCAGCGTATCCGCCAGTTCCGTGACGGTAAGAAAGTTGTCGTTGGCCAGGCGTGCCAGGCGCTCGCGATCGACTTCCACGTTTGCCATCACTCCGGCGAACAAACGCAGGGCGCGCTCGGCATCGGCGAACATGGAAAACGCCAGCGGCTGGAGATCGTCTTCGCTGTCCACGATGTCCCCGAAGGGAGTATTGTGCGCCGCCGTGAGAATGGCTTGCGCCTGACCCAGGCCCTTGCTGGCCAGGATGCGGGTGTGCTCGAGCGAAACCGGATTGCGCTTCTGCGGCATGATGCTGCTGGCTTGGACGTAAGCATCGCGCAAATGCAGGAAGCCAAATTCCTTGGTGCACCAGAGCAGCAGGTCCTGGACCAGTTTGCCCAAGTTCACCATTGCCACCGCCACCGCCGAAGCCGACTCCGTCAGGTAATCGATGGCGGCAATCGCACCGTAGGAGTTGAGTTGCAGCCCTTCAAAGCCGAGGAGGCGCGCGGTGTAGTCACGATCGATGTTGAAGCCGGTGGTGGTGATGGCGCAGGCGCCCAGCGGACTGCGGTTGGTGGTGGCAAAAGCGGACTGCAGGCGCTGGAAATCGCGGCCGAGAAATTCCACCGCCGCCATCAGGTAATGCGCCAGCGTGGTGGGTTGCGCCGGCTGGGTGTGGGTATAACCCGGCATCACGGTCTCGAGGTGCGCCGCAGCCAGTTGCAGTAGCTGCTCCCTGGCCGCCGCGATCGCGCTCGCGATCTTCAGCACTTCACGGCGTACCGTCATGCGATAGAGCGTGAGGTCGATGTCGTTGCGGCTGCGCGCGGTATGCATTCGTCCGGCGATGTCCGCTCCGCAGGACACGGAAAGTTGTTCCTCGAGATAAAAGAACAGGTCCTCGCAACTGCCGTCATAAACGGCGGCATCGATGCCGGGGCGGTCCAGTTGATCGAGCGAACGCAAGCAGGCTTGCGCCTCCGGCGCTGCCAGAATGCCTTGCCGCGCCAGCATCAGGGTGTGGGCATAGTGGATTTCGAGCAGCGCTTCCAGGAAGTAGCGCTTGGCGTCTTCAAAATTGACCGCCAGCACGGTTTCGGCATAGACGGGCGCCGGGAAGGGCGCCTCCGGCTTAGGTGATTTCATGGGGAGCTGCAAATCATGATAGCGCGAAAACAGCGGCCGCGAAGCTTTCTTGCGTCTGCGCGGCCGCTGCCGATCAGGTTACCAACGTACGCCGAGCCCAAACTGGATGATGCGGCCTTCCAACACGGTTCCGGAGGGCAGCAGGGAGGGCGGTTTCGTGATGGCGCCGACCAGCCCCAGCGCCGGGTTGGTATTGACCGTCGCTGTCGCATTGATCGAGGTGACGTTGGGATGGTTGAAGACGTTGTTGGCCTCGAAGATGAACTGCGGCGCAACGCGCTCCCAGAAACGGGCGAAAGCGCGGGTGTAACGCAGGTCAACCTGGTAGACGTTCGGGGCGCGCGCGGCGTTGCGTCCCACAAACAGGGGACGCGTCACTGAACCGGTAGTTGAATCGCCATTCAGCGTGCTGTTGGCCACAATGTTCTGCGGATCGCCGGAACTGAGATTGGCCAAGATGGCAAACATGTTGTCGTTCAACAAGCGGTTGAGGAAGCGATTCTCCAGTTTGACTTGCGGATTAAGCACGGTGCTGAGAGTAAAGGCGTGCGGCCGATCCACGCTCGACCTGCCACGATCGCGGAGAAGATTGGTCGGGTCCTCGATGGGCAAGTTCTGCTCGAAGGTGTTCGCTTCCGGCGCATCGTTGATGGTGTGGGAGAAGGTGTAGGAAGCGGCCACCTGCAATCCCCGCGACAGGCGGTGATTCCAGGTGAGGAGCAGCGCGTGATAGCTGGAGGTGGCGCCAACGTCCTGCAGCGTGATGTTGTTGAACTGCGGGAACAAGCGCGTGGAGGCGTTCACGGCGGAGGAGAAAATGGGGCGCCCGTCGGCCAGCGTCCCGATGGGATTGATAAGGTTCATATTCCGCAGGAACGTCAGGTTGTGGCCAGAGGTATAGACGTAGCCGGCCGTCACCACGTCGTTGTGGCTCAGTTCGCGTGAAATCTGCAGGCTGGCGTTCACCGTGTACGCGTTCTTGTAATCCGGCGTGATGGTGATGACATCCTGGGCTGTGGGCGTGAGGTTGGCAACCGAGGGAAAGGCGGGCGCACCGGCCGCCGGCGTACAAGGCGCAACCGCGTTGCAACCGCTAATCGAAGCGCTGCGGATGCGGTTGGAGCCGTCCTGGTTCAGAGTGTTGAACCAGAGGTTGGTCGGAGGCGCATCGAAGAACAGGCCTCCAGAGGCGCGCACCACGGTTTTCTCCTTGATGCGGTACGACAAGCCCACGCGCGGCGCCACGTTGCCGCCCGGGGTATTGAAATGCCGGGAGAAAGCGAAGGGCGCGTTTGGGTTGGCATCGGGCGGCTGATAGCGGTCATAGCGCAGACCGTAAATCATCAGCAGGTTGGGCGTGAGCTGCCAACTGTCCTGTCCATAGAAGCCCCAGAACAGAGAGCGATAGTGCAATCCAACGGGATCGGACTGGGTATTGAAGCGCGTGTAGGCGAAGGGGTTGGCGCCCGACAGGGCGGCGTTGTAAGCGTCGATGCTGGGGAACGTGTACTGATTGAAGCTGACGAAACGCTGCAAGTCGATAATGTCGGAGATGTTGAATCCTACCTTCAAGGTGTGCCGGCCTTTAATCCATGTCAGGTTTTCATTCGCGTTGGGGATCTTTTCCGCGAAACGATCGCCGGCGGCGTTGGTGCCGTTGAATGCGGCAACGCCGGTCACCAGGACCACCGGCCCTGGACCAGACTGGGAGCCGCCGAAGTGGGTGTTCTGGCGATAAGGCCAGGAAAAGCGAAACTCGTTCAGCACGCTGTTGGAAAGGGTACTCACCCATTGCATGCCGATGACGTGAGCGCGGTCGCGGAAGTCGCTCCAGGCATCCAAGGCGCTCAAACCGGTGGCGATGCCGCTGCTGTTGGTATTAATGGGGAACTGGTTGCGGAAATAGTTGTAGCGGAAGAAGACCTGGTTGCGGGGGCTGACGTTCCAATCCAGCCGCGTGTTGACAAATTGCCCGTGCAGGACACCTGGCGCGCTGCCCAGTTCGCTGGCGGAGAGGCCGAGCGCGGCGGCGTTTGCCGCGGTAATGGTGATGGGAGTGGGAACGCCGCGGGTCAAGTGCTCATAAGCGCCAAAGATGAACAACTTGTCCTTAATAATGGCCGTACCGCCATTCATGCCGTAATCCTGCAGCTTGAGTTCGGGCTTGGCGGCGGTCGGGGAGAGCAGGATGGGCCGGGCCGTGGCATCGACCGAGCGCCGGATCCAATTGAACATGCCGTGGAAGGTGTTGGTGCCGGAGTTGGTGATGACGTTATAGATGTTGCCCGAGGTGCCGCCGAACTCCGGCGCGAAACTGTTGGCAACGGTCTGCACTTCCTTCACGTAGGTGTCGGAGATGGGGAACAGGCGCAGACCATAACGGTCGGTCTGGGTATCGACCATCCCGTCCATCTGGTAGTTGATCCGGTCCAGCAAGCCGTTGGTGTTGATGGTGCGCGGAATGCCCAGCTCGGGGTTGGGATGGCCGCTGACACCGGGCTGGAAGAGGATGAAATTGTACGGATTGCGCGAGGTGAGCGGCAGGTTCTGGACTTCGTCCTCGGTGATGGTGCGGCCGATGTTGACGCGCGCCGGTTCTACTACCGGGGCGCCGCCCGTCACCTCAATCGCGGTCTCCACCTGGCCGACCTTCAACTGCGCGTCGATCACCGCTTCCGTCCCCGCCGCGAGCACCACTCCGGGATGTTTGATCGAGGCAAATCCCGTCTTCTGCACGGTGACGTCATAGGTCCCCAGCGGGAGATTGGGGAAGACGTAATAGCCCTCGGGGCCAGTGTTTCCGGAACGGGAGAAGCCGGTATACCGGTTGTTGACGCTGACGGCGGCTTCCGGAATCGCGGCGCCGCTGGGATCTACCACCCGGCCGCGGATGGTGCCGTTAATAGCCTGCGATTGTCCCCAGGCGGCAATCGAGAGCAGGCTGGCAATGGTTATGCACACAAACAAGCATGCGAACAAACCCCGCGCGCGAACTAAATTGCGGCGTGCCATATGCGTCACTCCTCGGTTAGAAATCGTGCTTGCGACACTCGTCCCACTTCGTAAGTACCCCTAACAAAGTCGGCAAGGCTTGTATCACTTGCCACCCTGCCTGTCAAGCCACGCCCAATAAGCGGGCGTCGGCATAGTCGAGCGCCATCCGGACAGCGCCGAAGAGCTGGGCGTCCTTGCCCAGCGCGCTCAGCGCCAGTCGGGGACGGGCGAATTCGTTGCGTTCCAGCAGCCGGCGGGTGGCTTCGAACAGCGGCTGGCTGGTCCCGATGCCGCCGCCCAGCACGACCAAGGAAGAATTCAGGATCACCGACATGTTGAGCACGGCGTTGCTCACCATGCGGGCGGTTTCCTGCAACAATTTTCGCGCCACCGGGTGTCCGGCCTTGGCGTAATCGAAGACCTGGGTCGCCTGGGTACGTCGGGAGGCGTTGCGGGCCCGGGTCATTCGCCGCCAGGCGAGCTCGATGGCCGCGCCGCCGATCGCGCTTTCCAGCGGCCCGGGCCGGTCGACCTGCAGCGCACCGTCCGGAGCGCCCGGCACATGCATGTATCCCACCTCGCCCGCCGCCCAGTCGTCGCCGTGGTGCAGCCGCCCATCCAGGAAAATGCCGGCGCCAATGCCGGTGCCGATCGCCAGGAAGACGAAATTCTTGACCCCGCGGGCGGCGCCGCACCAGCTCTCGCCCAAGGCGGCCAGATTGACATCGTTCTCAATGGCCGCGGCGACACCCAGCTTTTCCTCCAGTAACTGGCGAAGCGGCGTGTTGTGCCAGTGCGCCAGGTGGGGTGCGGAGATGACGACCCCCGCCTCCACATCGGTGATTCCGGGAGCGCCGGCGGCAATGGTCAGCAGGCGCGAGGGCGCCACTCTGTGCTGGCGCAATAGCTCGCGGACCCCGGTGGCAACCAGCGCCGCAATGCGCTCCGGGGTTGCATGACGGCGCGTGCTGGCCGCCCAGCGTCCCGTCAAGGTGCCGTTCAGATCGGCCAGGCCCACGCGCACCGTAGATCCGCCGATGTCCGCGCCGGCTACATAGCCCGCTTCGGCGTTGAATCGCAGCAGGCCAGGAGGACGCCCGCCGTTGGAGACGCCGGCGCCGAGGGTCTCGACCAGCCGCTTGCGACGCAGGTAATCGATGGCGCTCGATATAGTGGGCGCGCTCAGCCCGCTGGAGCGCACCAGGTCGGCGCGCGAACACGGCCCTTGGGCCCGCAACAGCGCCAGCACTCCGGCGGCGTTGGCTTGTCGCAGGTGCGTCGGACGCAGCGGTCCCCCGCCATTCGGGCGTGGGAACGAAGCGCCGGAATCGATTTCGGCTGCGGAGCGGGCCAAGCAAACACCTGTTGGGTCAACTAAGTTAAGGACATTTACAAAGTTCGTCAAGGGACAAAACGGTATGGTATATCTAACTCGTTGCATTATTAGCACCGCGTTCACAAGCACCGGAGGGAGCATGCAATCATCTCGGCTACTGCGCGCCCTGATCGCCGCTGCAACCATCCTGGCCCTGGTGGCGTTTGGCGTGGCGCAGACGCCCACCCAGATCGCCATTTCACCCAGCAGCCAGGCCTTGCCGCTGCCGCTGGACCGTGGCTCTTCGGCGGTCTGGCAATCGTTGCTGAAGCTGCGTACTCGCGCCAGCCTGCTGATGATTACCGCTCATCCCGACGATGAGGATGGCGGCATGATGACTTACGAGTCGCGCGGCCAGGGAGCGCGAGTGGCGCTGCTCACGTTGAACCGCGGTGAGGGCGGGCAGAACGTCATGTCCCCCGACTATGACGACGCGCTGGGCTTGGTGCGCACCCAGGAACTGCTCTCGGCCGACCGCTATATTGGTACCCAGCAGTACTGGACGCGCGTCGCCGACTTCGGTTTTTCCAAGACGAAGGAAGAGGCGCTGCGGAAATGGGGCCACGAGCGCGTGCTCTACGACGTAGTCCGGGTGGTACGAATGAATCGCCCGCTCGTGATTACCTCCGTGTTCAGCGGCAACCTGAGCGACGGCCACGGGCAACACCAGGTGGCGGGTGAAGTGGCGCAGGAGGTATTCAAGGCGGCCTGTGATCCCACGGTCTTTCCCGACCAGATCCAAGCCGGGCTGCGGCCCTGGTGCCCGGCCAAGATGTATGCCCGTGTTCCGACCTTCGCCATCTCGGAGAAGGGAATGTACGACTACGCCACCGGCCACTGGGCGCCGCTTCGCTTCTACGACTACCTGTCGGGTACGTATATCGAAGGAACACCCTCCACCAACCTGGAGATACCGGAGGGCCAGTATTCGCCCCTGGCCGGCTTGAGCTATTTGCAGGTCGCGCGCGAGGGACTGGGATTGCAAAGGTCACAGAACGGCGGCGGCGGTATCCCCCTGGCGGGGCCGCTGAACCTTTCTTATCACCGCTATGGATCGCGGGTGCCGGCCGGCGACAAAGAGAAATCGTTTTTCGATGGTGTCGACACTTCTTTAGTAGGGATCGCGGCCTTGGCCAAGGACGATCCCGGGTTCGTGAAGCAGGGATTGGTGCAGATCAGCGGCCTGGTGGAGAAGGCAGTCACGGCCTTCGCGCCCCAGGAACCGGAGAAGATCGCGCCCACGCTGGCGGCTGGCTTGAAATCGGTCAACGACCTTATGGCGCGCGTCGAGGCGAGCCAGCTTTCAGAGCAGTCCCGATATGACGTTCTGCACGAGCTGAAGATCAAGCAGGCGCAGTTCAATGACGCGATCTCCGAGGCGCTGGGGATTTCCTTGCTGGCTACGGTGGCGCCGGAACGAGAAGCGACCGGATTCTTCGCGCGCTTCATGGGGCTGCAAGAGTCTTTCCAGGTGGCCATCCCCGGACAGCACTTCCAGGTAAATGTTCACCTCGCGAACCAGAGCTCGGCGCCGCTCCAGGTGACCAGCGTTGGACTGAAGGCCAGCGGAAACACAGCCTGGGACATAACATCGAAATCTACTGGCGCCGGCGAGTTGCCTGCAGGCCAGGCGCACGACGTTCGCTTCTCGGTTGGCGTCCCCGAAAATGCCACGCCGACGCGACCCTACTTCGAGCGCCCCAATATCGAACAGCCCTACTACGACATTCTCGACCCGCGCTATCTCAACCTGTCGACGTCGCCGTATCCGCTGGATGCCTGGGCTGAATTGAACTTTGACGGCGTGCCCATCCGGCTCGGGCAGGTGGTGCAGGTGGTGAAGCGGATCAACGGGCTGGGCACGGTGCTGGACCCGCTCACCGTGGCCCCGGCCATCTCCGCCTGGATTTCTCCGGCGGCGGGAATCGTGCCCCTGGGAGAGAAGTCATTTCCGCTGAGCGTCGTGATCCACAGCAACGTCAAGGGTACGGCGAAGGGAACGGTGCGCCTGGAGTTGCCCGCGGGGTGGAAATCCGAACCGGCGGTGGCGCAGTTCGCGGCGGGCAAGGAAGGCGAAGAAGAAGCGGTCAATTTCAGCGTCGAGCCGGGCTCGCTGCAGGAAAAGCCGTACACCGTCACCGCCGTGGCGGAATACAACGGCCACCAGTACAAGCAGGGTTATCGGACGGTTGGCTATGCCGGTTTGCGTCCAGCGGAGTTATATCGTCCCGCGACTTATCGTGCCACTGGCGTCGACGTCAAGATCGCACCCAACCTGAACCTCGCCTACATCATGGGGACCGGCGACGAGGTGCCGCAGTCGCTGGCGAACCTGGGCGTGCATGTTCACTTCCTCAGCCCGCAGGACCTGGCGAACGGCAACTTGCAGAGATTCGATGCCATTGTCCTCGGGGTGCGCACCTATGCTGCCCGGCCGGAGCTGCGGAACTACAACAACCGCTTGCTCGACTACGTTCACAATGGCGGCGTGGTCATCGTGCAGTACAACACTCCCCAGTACGACCACAACTACGGGCCGTATCCCTATACTCTGAGCAATGATCCGGAAAAGGTGATCGACGAAACCTCGCAGGTCGAAATTCTCCAGCCGAACAACCCTCTCTTCAACTGGCCGAACAAGATCACCACCCGCGACTTCCAGGGTTGGGTGGAAGAGCGCGGCCATGATTTCATGCGCTCATGGGACCCGCGGTGGGAAGCTCTGCTCGAAACCCACGATCCCGATCAGGCGCCGCAGAAAGGCGGCCTGCTCTACGCCCGCTATGGCAAGGGAGTTTACGTGTACGTGGCGTATGCGCTGTACCGCCAGTTGCCCGAGGGTGTGCCGGGAGCCTACCGCTTGTTCGCCAACCTGTTGAGCCTGGCGAAGAGTCCGCAATTAGGGACTGCGGCGCCGCAGCAGTAGCAACTTGCACCAAGGGCGGTGCAGTGTGCCGGCCTGCCTAGGGTATACGTCCTATGCGGTATCCCGGGCCCAGCTCAGGTGAAATTTGTGTATATCCCATTAGACATATTAGTTGCGCTCTGGCCGGAACAGCTTTAACTTGTTGAGTACACGACGCCTTCACTCATGGGCCGGTTCTTCGGCATGAGGCGAGGCGGATAGCGGCGATGATACGCCACATCGATAGCCAGGACCCGAAAACGCGGATGCGGATGCGCCCTTCGGTAGCGCCTGCTTCCCCCGCGTGGGTGCCCGACCTGCAGGCCTTGCTGGCGACCGGTTATCTCCTGGAAAAAATCCATCGGCCTTTGAGCCGAGAGGCCGATCCTTCCGCCCTGGCCGAACTGTTCGCGTCGCTGGTGTCGTTGCAGCGGCAAGCGGCCGATCTCGATGAAAGCATGGACCAGGTGCTGGCCTCGGTAGCGCAAAAGGCCCGCACGCTGACGCGCGCGGACGCGGCTGCGGTCGCGATGCTGGAGGGTGAAAGTGTATTGTGCCGGGCGCGCGACGGCGCCATGGCGCCTCGGGTCGGCACGCCGATTAACCTGCAGGCGAGTTTCACCGGGCAATCGTTTCAAACGCAGCAGGCGCTTTATTGCCGCGATACCGAGGAGGATGCGCGCGTCAACCGGCAGGCGTGCCGCGCGGCCGGCATTGGTTCCATCCTGGTGATCCCGGTGGTGCTGCAGCGTCAGTCCATCGGGATTGTGGTGGTGTTCTCCGCGGCGCCGGCACGATTCGGCGCCGGGCAGATCCACGCCCTGGAATTGATGGCGGGATTTGTGTCCGACGCGGTGCGTACTCGCGAACTGGCCGAGACCCAACGGCGACCGGACCCGCCGGCGCCCGCCCCGGAGATTGTTCCCACTGTGGCTGCCCCACTGGCGGCGGTCGAAACCGAGCCGCAGCCAAAAGAAAGCGAAGTCGCAGGCGAGCCGGCGAAAATCATGTCGCCCGATCCCGCCGCGACTAGCGTGGAGCAAGCACCGCCCATGCCGGTCAGCTCCGCGCCACGGCGGCCGGGCAAACAGATTGCGTTTGGCGCATTGCTGTTGTTCGGAACTATCTTCGTGAGCAGCTCCACGGGGATATTCCCCAGCCGTGTGGCAACGCAAGTTCCGGCTCAGCCGCCGGCCTTGGCGCCCTCGGACGATTCGCCTCCCACCTCCGTGCCCATCCAGGCGCCGACGCAGATGGTGACTCTCGGCCCAGGCGTGCTGCTCGGCGTGAAGCACAACTCGCGGCCGGAGTTCACCAGTATCGCCATCGAGCTGAGCGCGCCGGTCAAGGTGAAGGCCGAGCGGCTGAACAATCCCGAGCGCATTTACTTCGACCTTGCCGACACTCACATCGCTCCTGATTTCATGGCCACAATGCACATGAAGGCCATCGCCATCGACGACCGGCTGGTGAACCGGGTGCGCGTGGCCCAGACGTCGGAGGACGTGGCGCGCGTGGTCATCGACCTGAATCGCGCCTGCGAGTTTACCTATGTGATGTCGGAAGCGCCGCCATTTCGACTGGTCGTCGAGCTTCATGCGCCCGACACGGCGGTACGCTCTGCCGCCGCAATGCCGGCCCCGCCGGTGACGCCGCCTGGAAGTGTTCCTTCAAGGAATGCCGCTGAGCCGGTTCGGCCATGGAAGATCGTAATCGATCCGGGACACGGCGGTTGGGACCGGGGATCGGTAGGCCCAACCGGCCTCCTGGAAAAGGAGGTCGTGCTCGATGTGTCCGAACGCTTAAGCAAGCTCTTGAAAGCGCGCCTGGGTGCGGACGTCATGCTGACGCGCACGGACGACAGTTTTGTGCCGCTGGAAGCTCGGCCCGCCCTGGCCAACAGCGTGAGCGCGGACCTGTTTCTCTCGATCCATGGCAATTCCAGCTCGTTGAAGAACATCCGGGGCGTTGAGACCTACTACGTGACACCGGCCGCCTACCGGGGGAGCGCGCCTGGCGGAGCCGAGGTGGCCGTGACGGAGTCGCGCCACCTGGCCGCGGCGGTGCAGCACGCGCTGCATGCCGCTCTTGCCGGCGCCGACCCGCTGGTGCAGGACCGGGGCGTGAAAGCGGCGGCGCTCAGCGTGCTGGAGGCGCCGGTCATGCCCTCGGTGCTGACCGAGATATCGTTTGTCACCAGCCCGCATGAAGAACAGGAGCTTCGCCGCCCGGAATACCGCGACACCATCGCGGAAGCGCTGTTCCAGGGCGTCAAGACCTACCTCTCGCGCGACAAGCAGCCGCACATCCGCACCGCCGCATTGCAGGGCAAGTAATCGGCTGCCTGATCGGCCCAGCTTCAAGCTACTGCACACCGTCTATCCCAAACTCGCCACTTCCAAGCTGATTCTGTAGAATGTGCCCTGACGGGCTACTCACAGCACCCGGACCTGCGCCTGACGCCCTTCTTCGAGGTTTGCACGAAATCGCACGCGCACGCGGGGCGAGCGATCACCCGCCTCTTGTACGGGTTTCGCTGTCGGACAGCGAGGGCACTGGCGGCGGGACGAGTCAATTTATGGGGCCGCCAAAGGTCAAGAGGATCGCCAAGTACGAGGTCCTGGATGTCCTCGGCAAAGGGGGCATGGGGGTGGTGTACAAGGCCACCGACCCCGCCATCGGCCGCCTGGTAGCGATCAAGATGATCACCGGCGGGATGGTCCACGATCAGGATTTCCTGCGCCGCTTTTACCGCGAGGCGCAGTCCACCGGCAAGCTGCAGCACCCCAACATCGTGATCGTCCACGATCTCGGAGATGAGGACGGCGCCCCGTTCCTGGTGATGGAATACCTGGAAGGCGAGAGCCTGCAGGCGATTATTAACGCGCAACGCTCGCTGCCCCTGCTCGATAAGCTGAATTACATCACCCAGGCCTGCAACGGCCTGCACTATGCGCACCAGCGCAACGTCGTTCACCGCGATATCAAGCCGGCAAACCTCATGGTACTCAGCGATGGGCAGGTCAAGATCGTTGACTTCGGGGTCGCCCGCATTGGCAACGAGAGCGTCACCCGCACCGGCCAGGTGGTGGGCACCATCCAGTACATGTCGCCGGAGCAGATCAACGGCGCTCCCGTGGACTGCCGCACCGACATCTTCTCGCTGGGGGTGGTGCTGTATGAACTGCTCACCTACACGCTGCCGTTCCAGGGGCGTGACACCGGCTCCACGCTGCTGAAAATCATCAACGAGCCACCGCCGGCGCTGAACCAGACGCTGAAAAGCTATCCGCCGGAGCTCGACATGATTTTGCAGCGGGCGCTGGCCAAAGCGCGCGAGGACCGCTTTCCCACGGCCGAGGACTTCGGCTTCGAACTCGGGCAGGTGCAGGACCAGCTCAAGCGCGAACTGGTTTCCGAATATCTCAAAGTGGCCCAGGACCTGATTGCCCGCTGCGAGCTCAGTAAGGCCAAGGAGCAGATCTTCCAGATCCTCAAGGTCGATCGCCAGAACCGTCGCGCCAACGAGCTGTTGAAAGACGTTCAGGCACAGCTGCACGAGCAGCAACGCGGCGAGCAGGTGCGCGAACTGCGCGCAACTGCCATCGAAGCCATCTCCAGTCAGCAACTGGACCGCGCGCTCGACTGCCTGGAGCAGGCCGTCAGCCTCGACTCGCAAAACGCGGAATTGCAGGAATTACGCAAGCAAACGCTCCAGGCCAGGGACCGTGCCCTGAAAATCCGGGAGGCAACGCGCCGCGCGGAATCGGCGCACTGCGCCGGAGAACTCGACCAGGCGCTGGCCGCGGTGGAGGAGGCGCTGCAGCTGGATCCCGGGTGTGGCGAGGCCCAGGCGTTGCGCACCGTCGTTACCCGCGAAATCGCCGAGCGCAACCGGGAAGCGCAAATCAACGAACTGCTGACCGAAGCGCAGCGCCAGATTTCCTCCCGCCACTTCACCACCGCGATTGAAGCTTTGAACCGGGCCGAGAAACTTCATCCCGCCGCGCCCGCGCTGAAGGAACTGATGGTGCTGGCGGCTTCGGGTCGTGAGCAGGAGCGCAGGAGAAAGGAAATCGAGCAGCTGAATGCCGACATCCAGGACGCGCTGAATCGCGACGACTATCTCACTGCCTGTGCCAAGGCGGAGGCGGCGG
Source organism: Terriglobia bacterium (assembly GCA_963797035.1). Taxonomy (GTDB): domain Bacteria; phylum Acidobacteriota; class Terriglobia; order Terriglobales; family Acidobacteriaceae; genus JAIQGF01. The sequence continues at coordinate 909,693 of CAWCOC010000001.1, read as the reverse complement.
CCCAGCGTTTTCCCAATGACAACGGCCTGCTGAAGCTGCAGGCCCTGGCGGAGCGGCAAAAGCAGGCGGGCGAGAAGCGGTTGTTCATCGAAGACCATATTTCTCGCGCCCGCAAGCTGCTGGAAACCGGGCAAACCGAGCGGGCGCTGGAGATCCTGGAAGCCGGCTCTCACAAGTATCCCAGCGATCCCGCGCTGCTTTCGCTGTTCACCGTGGTGCGTGAAAACCTGGAGCAGCAGCGCTCGGAATCGCGCAAGCAGGAATACGTGCAGCGCGCCAAGGAAGCGCTTCGCCACAAGAACTACCGGGAGGCCACCGGCATTCTCGAGGCGGCCAGCGCCGAACTGAACGCCCCGGCCGAGATCGAGGACCTGCTGCAGTTCGTCAAGGACGAAGCCGCGACCCAATCCAAACGCCAGGTGCTCGACGTGGCCGCGCAGGAGACGCATCGCCTGGTGAGCGCCGAGGAATACCAGCAGGCCATCGACTTCCTGAAGGGCATCCTGCAGGAGGTGTCCGATGAAGAGCTGGAAATCCTGCTGGCCGATGCCCAGCGGCAACTGAGCGAATTCAACCGGCGCGTGAAGGAGGCCATCGCCTCCGCCGAGCGTCTGCTCCACGGCGAGCGCTATGTCGAAGCAGTGCGCTACCTGGAATCGCGCGTCGCCTCCTGCGGAAAGTCGCCGGAGTTCTGCGCCATGCTGCAGCGCGCGCGTCACGAACAGGAGCGAATCAGCGCCGTAGCCGCCGCCGCACAGCGCGCTCGCCTCGCCCTGTCGTCGCAAAACTTTGCCGCCGCGGCGAACCTGGTGGAAGAATGCAGGCAATCGTTCGGCGATCATCCCGAGCTGTCGCTGGTCTCCGCCGAGATCGGCGCCCGCCGCCGCGAAGCCGCCAATGAATCCTTGTCGAGGGCTATCGCCGACGCCCGCATGTTTCTGCTGGGACGGTCTTACCAGCCCGCGCTTGAGGTGCTGGACGAGGTTGCGCCCTTTGTGGACCACGCCCCCACCGAAATGGCTGAGCGATACCGCTCGCTCCACCAGGAGGCCCGGCGCGGGGTGGACCGCAAGCAAGCCGAACTGTCCCTGGCGGCCACAGCAGCAACGGCGGCAACCGCGTCCACGCGGGTGCGTGATGATGAGACCACGCGCTACCCATTGCACCAGACAGCATCCAGCCTCGGCGAAGTCGCCAGCGTTGCCCATGATCCCGACGCCGTAACCCAGTGGCCTGCCGGCGGCGATGATGGCCACAGCAGCGTCCCCGCCTCATCGATTGCTGAAGCGCCGGCGCCCGCCGTGGCCCCCGTAATCGCGGGGCCAACCGCCGGAAAAATCGCGAGCGATGAAATCGTGGCTGCGCCCACAGTCCCAACGCTGCAGGTCAAGCCGCCCGCAGTTGCGCTACAAGCGCCACGCCGGGGCCCTGTCACGGGGTCAAACAAGAAACTTCTTTGGATTGTCGGCGTGGCCGCGGCGGTCCTGTTGGTAGTCATTGCCGCAGGCTTGCGCCACCGCGGCACAGCGGCCCCGGCCCAGGCTGCCGCTTCCAACGATGGATACCTGGAAGTGATCGTGCAGCCTTGGGGAACGGTGAAAACTCTGAAGAGCGTGGACGGGAAAGTGGTCACCGTAGAGGAATTCACGCCCGTAGTGGTACGCGCGCCGGCGGGCAACTATACCGTTACCATCGCCGGGCCGAACGGCGAGGAGCACACCGATCAGATTTCCGTCGGCGCTAATCAGCGGGTCCGGTATCAGCACACGTTTGAGGAAGTCGATGCCACGAAAATCGTCAATTCTTATTAGCGCGGTTTCACTTCTGTGCCTGCTGGCCGGCACTCTACCGGCCCATGCTGTCAACAAGAAGAAGGAACTCGCCAAGCAGGCCAAGGCGGCGGAAGCGAGTGGTGACTTCGAACAAGCGGAAACCCTCTATTGCGAGCTCCAGCAGGAAGACAAGAAGAGCAAGAGCGCCAAGGAGAAGTGCGAGGAATTAACCCAGCGCAATCAGCCACTGCGCGCCAAAGATGCCGATGCCATTGCGGCCGGCAAAGCGGCCCTGGCCGAACATCGCTTCCAGGATGCAATTCGCGCCTTCCAGTCGGTAAAGACCAAGCGGTACCACGACGAAGCCGCGCGCTACCTGACCAGCGTTATTCCCGACGCGCAGAAAGCGTCCGCCGAACAACAAGCTCGCCAGCGCCAGGAAGAAGCGCGAAACGCCGACCTGCTGAAGCGCGGATCCGAGGCGTATCAGCGCAATGACTTCGAGGTTGCCAGGACGTTTTTGGCGAAAGTCACCGGTCCCAATGCCGCCGCTGCGCAAAAAGTCCTGCAGGACATCGCCAATTACAACACGGGTTACGATGAAGCCTACAAACTCGACAAGGCGGGCAAGCACAAGCAAGCGGTGGAGCGTTATCGGCAGTTGCTCAACCTCAAGTCCGATGGCCCCTGGGAGATCGCGCAAAAAATCGCGCACCTGCAGCAACTGATGAAAGCGGCGGCGGAGGCCAAGGTCCAGGCCGTGGAGAACCTGGCGCCGGCCCTCTCACCCGAAGACACCGGCCTTATCCAGGGAGTCGAGAGTTTCTATCGCGGGGACTTCCAGGACGCCGCCAGCAAGCTTGCTACCTACTCCGGCAACAACTCCCGGAAGGCGCTGGCCACGTTCTATCTGGGGGCGTGCGAGCTGTCGCTCTACTTCCTGGCGCCCTCCGACAAGGCGCCCAAGGAAATGTACAACCGCGCCGTCGAGCACTTCCGCGCCGTCCGCCAAATGGCCCCGACGTTCACTCCTCCGGAGCAGTACGTCTCTCCGCGCATTCTGAAGGTGTTCAAGGAATCGACCTAAGGCGATTTGTCTCAGCCGTTTCTGGCAGAGGCCGCGAAGTGCTGCGGGTGTTTCAAGGCCGCGACTGGCAGCGCAGCCACCAATCGCTGCGTGTAGGGGTGTGAAGGGCGGTTGAAGACGTCGTCCGGCGGCGCGCACTCCACGATCTCCCCATCGTGCAGAATGGCCACCCGGTGGCAGATCGACGCCACCGACAGCAGGTCGTGCGATATGTAAAGGATGGCCATGCCCCGTTCGCGATTCAGCGTGGCGAACAGCGCCAGGACCTCCGACTGCGTGATCGGATCCAACGCGCTGGTGGGTTCGTCGGCAATCAGCAGCGGCGGCCGGTGCAGGATCGCCATCGCGATCAAGACGCGTTGCGCCTGGCCGACGCTGAGTTGCGCGGGATAGCGCTTCAGGAACTCCCGATCGTCGGGCAGGGAAACGCTGCGCAGCGCCTCTTGCAGGGACAGCAGGCAATCGTCCGCCGTGCCTTTGGCGTGGGCGCGCCATGCCTCGCTCAGTTGCGTGCCGATTCGCAACGCCGGGTTGAGCGAGGACAACGGGCTTTGCAGTACCAGCCCCACTTCGCGCCCGCGAACCGAGCGCATCTCGCGCTCGGTGGCTTTCATCAGGTCGCGTTCCCGCAACCGGATGCTGCCGGTGGCCTTGCCGCCTTTGAGCGCGAGCAGGCGCAGCACGGAGAGTGCGATCGTGCTCTTTCCCGATCCGCTGTGCCCGATCAATCCCATCACCTCGCCTTCACGCACCTCCAGGCAGACGTCGCGCAACACGCCGGCTTTGCTGGCGTAATCCACCGAAAGGCGAATCGAGAGGAGTGCAGGACCATTGCTCATGGCTTATTGCCGGGCTCTGGCGACCTCCGCATTCAGCGTCAGGCGGTCAATGTTCCAATAGGTCTGCGGCCGCAGCACAACCGGGACCTCGCCGTGGAGCGCGGTCGAAATCGCGGACAGCGCGTTCTTGTTGACCAGGTAAATGAACGGCACCTGCTCGGCGACGATCTGCTGCACGCGGTCGAAGGCCGCTTTGCGCACGCGCAGATCAACCGCCGCGGCCTGCTTGCGCATCAACTGGTCGATCTCCGCCTCCCACGCCGTCTCCGGCGACTTCTGGCGCGGGTTCCACTGGTGGTTGTCGCCCGAGCTGAGCCACACGTTCATCTGCGTATTGGGATCGAGGTCGACGTTAGTCAAGCCCAGCAAGACGGCTTCGTAGTTGAACGATTCCGTCATGCGCTCGATCAGCGAGGGGAAGTCCAGCGTGACCACGTTCACCTTCATGCCGATCTTGCCCAGGTCCTGCTGGATCATGGTGGCCATGCGTTCGCGATACTTGTTGCCCGAGTTGGTGATGATGGAGAACTCCACCTCGTGCCCGTCTTTGTCGCGCAGCACGTTCTTGTCCAGGCGGAAGCCGTCTCCCTGCAGGCGCTGCAGCGCGCTTGCCGTGTTGTAGGGGATGGGCTTCAGGTTGGCGTTGAACCATACCCGGTTGGCCGGCGACACCGGACCCATGGCCGGCTTGGCATGGGAGCTGAATGCCACCCGCGCCAGGTCGTCACGATTGATCGCCTCGGAAACCGCGCGCCGGAAATTCTGTGACCGGAACCACGCCAGCTTGTAAGCCGCAATCGGGGATTTCGCCACCTGGTTGAACCACATCTGCTCGGAATCGAGCGACGGCCCGGCGTCGCGCACCAGCGCGGGCGAAGCCGCGCCGAGGCGGTCGTAGTACTCGGCGTCAATGGAGTTGATCAGGTCAATCTCTCCCCGCTTGAAGCGCAACGTCTCAATGTCACGATTCGATTGAATGTCGAGCCGGATTCCGTCCAGGTACGGAAGCTGCCGCCCGTTGGCGTCTTTCTTCCAGTAGTTCGGATTGCGCTTCAGCAGAACGTAGGACCCGGCTTTGTAATCGGCGACGTAAAAAGGGCCCAGCGCCGCCAGCTCTTTTTTCGGAGACTTGGACGACATGATCGCCACTTGATCGAACTGGCGGTCCAGCCCGGCCACTGGCGCGGGAAACGTCACGGTCACGCGGTTCGGGGCTTGCACTTGCACGACCACGTCGCCCGGGCCGGAGCGAAAAGCGTCGCCGGTCGGGGAATGCAACTTGGGGTCCATCAACTGCCGCATCGTCGTCGCCACGTCCTCGGCGCTAAAGGGCGTGCCGTCGGAGTAGAACACCTTCTCGCGCAAGGTGAAGCTGATGCTGCGGCCGTCTTTGCTGAGCTTCCAGGAGGCCGCCAGCTCGGACTCGGTCGCCTGCGTCTGCCGGTTGACGCGAATCAGCACGCCGCCGGTCAGGTAGCGAATGGTCTCCGAGGCGTCGTCGGCCACCAGCAGCGGATTGAACGTCTTCGGCTCGGAGCGCAAGCAGAAACGCAACTCGCCGCCCGACTGGGCCAGCGAACTGACCGCGATCAGCAGAATTGCGGCGAGCCGGAAAGTGGTTTTGCAGCGGATCATGCGCTTACCTCTTGATGTGAGACCAGAAATTGAAAACTGGTGACCACCACCATCAGCAACACCAGCGGTACCAGCTTCCACAGATCACCGGAAAACGTCGCCAGGTCCTCCAGTTCGCGCAGCAGGCTTCCCCAGGAAGGCAGCGGTTCGGCGACGCCCAGCCCGAGGATGCCAAGGTTCGCTTCGGCAAGAATAAAAATGGGAATCGAGAGCCAGAATTGCGCCAGCAGCACGGGCTTGAGATTCGGCAGAATGTGGACCAGCAGCAGGCGCACGCGGCCGATTCCGGAGGCGCGCGCCAGCAGCACAAAATCGGAGTCGCGCATGCTCGCGGCCCCGGCGCATACCACTCGCGCCGATGCTGCCCATCCCAGCACGCCGAGCAAGGCAAATGTCACCATTACCGACGCCGCCGGCGACACATTCAGCGGCAACAGCGCGCGCACCGTGATCAGCAGGAACAGCCACGGCAACGACAGAAACAGGTCGGTGAATGCCATCGAGGCTTTTTGCCAGGCGCCGCCCAGGTATCCCGCGAAGCCCCCGATCACTCCAGCCAGCAACGTCGAGAGCAGCGCCGCGGCGGGCGCCAGCAGCAGGGAAACGCGCGTTCCATACAACGTGCGCGCCAGGCGGTCGCGGCCCAGCGCATCCGTGCCCAGCAGGTGAGCGCCAGTTGGCGGTGAATTGGGGACCTCGCGGAACTGCTTCGCGTAGCCTGCCGGCGCCAGGAAGTCCGCTCCCAGGCTCGCCAGCACGATGGCGAGCAGCACGGCAATCGACACTTGTCGGAGTCTCTTCATGCGGCCCGCGGTTGCAGCGTTTCATTTACGATGTCGGAGGTCATGTTCGCCGCCAGGGTCACGATGGTGACCAGGACCGTCAAGGTCACCAGGAGCGGCAGATCGCGGCCCAGCGCTGCCTGCCAGGCCAACTGGCCCAGGCCGGCGATCCCGCACAACGCTTCCACCGGAATGCTGGCGCCCAAGGCCAGGCTGACCGACACTCCCGCCAAGGCGATCATTTGACCGCCGCTCACCGGCAGCACGTGCCACAACAGCACGCGCCACTCGCTGATGCCCTTGGCGCGCGCCGTCACAATGTGCGGCAACTCGTAGCTTTGCTCCAGCAGGTTACGCGTGATGCTGAAGATCTTCGGGAAAACCACCAGCGCAATCGCCAGAAACGCCGGCGCCCGCAGGATCACAAACGCCAGCGCGAGCACCGCCGAGGGAATGCAGAGCAGGGCTCCAGCGCTCACCACCGCGGCCCAACGCAGGCCGGCAAGGCGGAACAGGGAAATCGAAAACGCCAGCACCAGCGCCAGGGTCCAGCCCAGCAGCACTCCCCAGCCGACCAGGTGCGCGGTCACCGGCAACCGTTCCATCACCAACTGGCGTACCGGCCGGTTCAGGGTTTGCGACTGTCCCAGGTCTCCATGCAGGGCGGCGCCGACATAGTGAAGATAGAAGCGCACGATGTTGCGGTTCTGCGCGCGCTCGGCGCGCAGCGCTTCCACGCTCTCATGACTGAGGCGGCTATCGAGTTGCTGTGCGTCGGCATCGAAGCCCGGCGCCAGTCGAACCAGCGTGGCGGCCAGGAACGCTCCCGCCAAGACCGTAAGCAGCATGGCTGCCAGGTGCCGAGCAATGCGTGATGCCGACAATGCGGTGCTCCGATCAGTTCACGGTCACGGCCCGCTCGGGCGCCGGGAAGTTCAGGATGTTCTTGGGGTTGTCGTGATGCGCCCGCTTGACACTGTACATACGGCGGTCCGCCTCGGCCAGTAACTGTTCGGCGTCGCTGCCATCGGTGGCGTAGAACGCGCAGCCAATGCTCACCGAAAGCACCGCTTCGCGGGACACGGCCAGTCCGGCGGCGGCTGCGATGGCGTTCATGCGCGCGGCCTTGTCCTCCACCACCGCCGGATCCAGTCCCGGCGCCACAATCACAAATTCGTCGCCCCCCATGCGCGCCACGTAGTCGTATTCGCGGCAGGCCTCGCGCAGCCCTTGCGCGAACAAACGCAGCACCTTGTTTCCTTCCAGGTGTCCGTAGCGGTCGTTGATGGCCTTGAATCCGTTCAAATCGCAGACCAGGACCGCGACTTGCGTGGCCATGCGCTTGCAGCGCGCCACCTCACCGTCAAGGTGCAGGAAGAGCGAGCGCGCATTGGGCAGTCCGGTCAGGTAATCCGTGGTCGCCGACGATTGCGCCTGCTGGAACTTCAGAGCGTTCTCGATGGAGAGCGCTACCTTGGAGCTGATGGCCATCAGCACCCGGAGATGGTCCTTGCTGAAGGCGTCCGGCTCCGAGCGATACAGCGTCAGCGCGCCGATGATGCCGGCAAATCCATCCAACGGCAGCGACACCGCCGAGCGCAGCATGCTGTACCGGGTGGAATCGTCCACGTAGCCCGGCTCCACCGCGGGATTGCCGTTCAGGATGGGTTTGCCATGCTGCACCACCCACCCGGAGAGCCCTTGTCCCACGGGAATCTGCATCGAGGAGAACAAGCGAAAATTCTCGCCGGTCACGTGCTTGGGAAGCAGGACGCTGTCCTCGCGCAGCCAGAATACGATGGCGTCGTAGGGCACCATCTTGCGCAGGCGGACGGCCACCACGGAGAGCGTGTCGTCGATGCTCAGCGACATGCCGAGATCGTGCGACAGCTCGAACAGCATTTGCGCCTCCTGCCGGGCGGAGGCGATGGAAGACAGAAAATCGCTCTCCTGCGATTGGGCTCGCTGCGCCTCCTGCTCGAAACCCGCATCCGGCGCCAAGCCGCGTTCGACCGTGATTTCTTTGTTCAGGGAGAGCGATTCCGGCGTTGGCCCGGCGTGCGCCATCTCTTCCAACTCTTTGTAGCGGTGCTGCAGGATCTCCACTACTTTCGGATCGAAGTCGCGGCCGGAGAGACCCACGATGTGTTCCATGGCCTGGTCCAGCGGCAGCGCGCGGCGATATTGGCGATGCGACGCCATCGCGTCCAGGCAATCCACGGCCGTCAGGATTCGCGCCGCGACCGGAATCTCCTCGCCCTTGAGCCCGTCGGGATAGCCCGAGCCATCCCATTTCTCGTGATGCGAGCGGACGATCGGCGCCACCGGGTAAGGGAAGTCAACGCGTTCCAGAATCTCCGCCCCGACCGCCGGGTGGATTTTCATCTTCTCGAACTCTTCGCCGGTCAGCCGGCCCGGCTTGTTGATGATGTGCTCGGGGACGGCGAGCTTGCCGATGTCATGCAGCAGCGCCGCCGCTTTGAGAGCTTCCAGTTCGTCGGTGCTCAGCCCCAGCTCCTTGCCGATTTCCACCGCGTAAACCCGGACGCGCTGCAGGTGATCGTGGGTGGTGTGGTCCTTGGCGTCAATCGCCAGCGCCAGCGCCTCAATCGTCCTCAGGTGCAGAGCGGCCATGCTCTCCACATGCCGTTTTTCATCTTCCAGCCGGCCCAGATAAAGGCGGTACGAGCGATAGATCCAGTAAATCACCGGCAGCACCAGCAGTGACGTCTGCCAGCTCACGTAGCGGTTCACGTAACTGACCAGGCCGGCGATGCCGGCGCCCACCAGGTAATAAGGAAACGACCAGAAGTAGCACTCCTTGAAAATCTTGCGGAACGACTTCTCCTCGGCCAGGGAAATCACGATCCCCACCGGCACCGTGTTGAAGACAAAATATGCGCAGGCGGCGACCAGCAAAAGCAGCGGTGTGCTGCCGTGCAACAGCGGCTGGAACAGGTGAAAGGCCAGGAACGAAGCCGCAATTGCCGGCGCCATCATCCCGGCGACGTTGAAGACGACATGGATCGGCTGCACCCGGTTGTGCACCCGCCAGTAGCATTGCGCCAGGGTGGCCGCACAACCCAGGACCAGCGTTTCCGGAAATGACAGTTCCAGGATTCCAATCAGGATAAAAAGAAAATTCACCGACATCGTGCCGTCGATGCCGGGCAGGGAAACCTTGAGGCTGGAAGCCAGCACGGCAATCACCAGGTAACAGGCAAATCGCAGGGGATCACTGCACTGCCAGTGGAGCAGCGCATAAACAATCACGACCACGCCGATGGTGGCAGTTGCCGCAACGAAGCTCTTGACCTTGCCGTTCATGGATTTCTCAAGCCCTGACAGTGCACCCGAAGTACCATCCGAGTCTCACCTGTGGGAAAGTAGCAATTGTGTTTTCTGTGACTTACCCTGGCACCACGAAAGTGGTGGGTGGGTGATTAGGACAGGCTGTCTCATGGCGCTATCACGCCACGACAGAATGTCGCAGGTTGGGACGCGCGGGGGAGTGACGCCAGAAATCGGCCTCGCCAGCCGCTTCCGATATCAACTTGCGACGCTCGCTACCGCTTTCCGAACTGGGGCCGGGGTTGCGCCGCAGGATGCTTGCTCAAAACACAGCTTTTGGCCCGGGTTGCGGCCAGGCATGGCCAGTTGCAGCATGGCAGGTGCGATTTCTGCTGCCGCCAACTTCAGCCGCAGCAAATCATCGGATCCGAAGTCTGGACCCGCTTCCTGCGGCGTCGCGCCTTTGCGCGAAATCTGCAACACGCCGAGCACCGCGCCACTGTCGGCAATGACCGGGGCCGACATCAGCTTTTGAATCGGCAATGGGTCCTTGGTGCGCTCTTCCTGGAGCCGGACGGTTTCGAAGATGCTCCAGTGAATCGTCCCGGCGAAATTATTGAACAGCTCCGCACGCTGCGTTCTTGCGGTCCGGGCTGCCACGGCGGTGCTGTTCAGCGGAATCGAGCCGATGTGAGTCAACTCGCACGGCAGGCAGAAGCGCAACGCTTCCGCTTCCAGGCGCAGCAGGGCGACCTCCGTCGGCCGTACCCGGAAACGCGTCGCCAGGTTCGCACAGACGGTCTCGGTGGTGACCACGGTCGTCGTCGCTGCGGCGGTTGAGGTTGCGCATTGCATTGCTGGTGCCATCCTCGGTCCTCCAGGGAGAGTCATTTAGTCGGCTTCGGCCGCGCGGTGAATGGCCCTTGGGGCCAGCTTGGTTACCGCTCGTGCATTTTGGAAGTAGTATTGGAAGCAGCGATACACTCCCAGCATCACTCCCAGGGTTGCCACTCCCGCAGTCCAGCCAATCCCTTCAAAGCCCGTTGCCACTATGCAGGCCAGGCCCGCGCTCAGGACGAAGTACGGAAACGTCATCAGCGCCATCTCGCTCCAGCTTTCCATCAGCTTCGAAGGGCTGGTCATGGAGATAATGCCCGCTACCGGCAAGGTGTCCGCCAGGAAGAACGCCAACGCAGCGGAGGCGATCAGGAAGGGCTTGTTCAGCGTCGCCAGGTGCAGCGCCCGTCCACTCACCACCGACGCGATGGCGATGGCGTTCACCATGTTGCACACGTTAAATACCGCCTGTGCCGGCTTCACGGTTTGGCCCGACCGGGGCAGCGTCTGGACAAAGGTGGAGGCCGCCCCGACGGCGATCGCTTCCGGCATCGCCAACTCGGAGATCGCCAGCAACATGAACGGCAGGTTCATCGACATGTTGCTTTCGAAGCCCGGCAAGGTCAGCTTGAAGCGCGCTGCGATCACTGCCATCGCCAGCAGGACCACAAATTCCCTGGTCTCGGCCGGCATACGGGTCCCGATGGCGTAGACCGTGACCGCCGCTGCCATCAGCATGACCGCTACGATGAACATCTTGGCCCGACTGGGAATCTCGTTCATGACCTTCCTCCTTTCCGTAGAAGAGATTCGTACTGCTCTCGTTCTACTGGTCCCCATCGGTCAAGACGGAATAAGCGCTGCTGGCCTTGGTGTTAGCGCCCCAAATCACGCTCGACGCGCTGCAGGAACTGCCCCACAGCACGCTGAAGCCTTGCATCGAGGTGCTGCCCCACACCACCGACGATCCCCACAGCACGGACTGTCCGGAAGCGTTGCTGCCCCAGATCACCGAGCTGCCCCAGACCACCGAACTGCCCCAAATCACCGAACTGCCCCACAGGACCGAGCTACCGTTTACCAGGACCGTCTGTCCGGTCCAGGAGTTGTGGGTCACGGTCGGAGACTTGGCCACACCCACCGTCGAAGATGCGTAATCCGTGTTGTTGAGCGCGCCGTCGATGTCCAGGTAGCCGGCGCCGACCGTGAAGATGTCCGCCTGCTCATGGTAGGTCGCTCCCGTCGCCGCGTCCGTGGAGGTTGAGTAGAGGGTCAGGTTCTTGTACGCGCTCTTCATCAAGCGCGCCTTCACCTGGTCCGGAGTCAGGGTCGAGTTCTTCTGCAGCATCAGCGCGGCTGCGCCCGCCACTTGCGGCGCCGCCATGCTGGTACCGCTCAATTGCAGGTAATAGGTTGAGTGGGCGGTGGAGGTCGTGCTCTGGTACGCCGACAGCGCAACCTGGGTCGAGGGATAGTTGGTATCCAGGGTGGCGTTCGGTCCCAGCGTGGAGACTACCTTGTTACCAGCCGCCACCAGGTCCGGCTTCACTACGTGATCGATAAAGCTCGGGCCCTTGGAGCTGTAACTGGCGACCACGTCGTCGCTGCGGGTATCGGTGCCGTAGGTGCGCATCGCGCCCACGGTAATCACGTAAGGGTCGTTGCCCGGCGAGGTGATCGTGCCGTAGCCGTTGCGGCCATTGGAATTATCGCGGCCGTAGTTGCCGGCGGCAACCACCACGACGATGCCTGCCTTCCACGCCTGCTCCACCGCCTGCGTCAGCGGATCGGTGGCGTAGCTCTCATAAATGCCCCGTCCCAACGACAGGTTGATGACGCGAATGTTGTAGGTGGACTTCAAGCTGATCGCCTTCTGGATGGCGGCGATCACGTTGCTGTCGGAGCCCACGCCGTTCTTGTCCAGCACCTTCAGGTTGACGAACTTTACCTGCGGCGCAATTCCCATGTAGGTGAGGAAGCAGGTGCCGCAACCGGAGCCGGACCGGTAGCCGCTGCCGCCGATGATGCCGGCGACGTGCGTTCCGTGGCCGTACTGATCGTCGGTGGTGCCCGACCCGGTGAAGTCCTGCGAGTACACCACGCGCCCATTCAGGTCGGAATGCGAACCCATGCCGCTGTCGATCAGCGCCACCGTCACGCCGCTGCCGGTGTAGCCGTAGCCTTGCGCGATGTCAGCATCCACCGCCTGGAACTGCGCCGTGAGGCCGGCGCCCTTTACCGGGCGGTCGGGCGTGACGTAGGCAATGTCGCTATCCTCGTCCGCCAGGTTCGCCACTTCGTTGGCCGGCATGGTGTAAGCCGCCAGCTTCATTTGGCCGAGGTCGCGTTTCACCTTCGCCCCACGACCTTGCGCTCGGTTGAAATGCTTGCTGGTGGGCGTGGTCTTGTACTGGACGATCACGTCGACCGAGTTGCCGGAGGCGGGGTTCAGATCGCTCGCCACTTTCTTGTTGCCGTTGCCGGCAAAGGCAACCGTGGAATTCAGCAGCAGACCGATAGCCAGGGCCGCAACTTTCGTCCCGCCCCATGCCGCGCTCCAGGCTGACTTTTTCGACGGTGTCTTCGGTTCCTTCATTGTCATTCCTCATGCGCAGAGAGTGCGCATCCGTGCATCACTAGGCAGGACGGATACCAAAGCTGGTTTACAGCTAAGCTGCTGCAATTAAAGACACCGTGCTGACCCGCGAAATGCCGCTCCGGACAGAATGTCCTGCCTGCAGGCGCCGGCGCAGACAAACTGGCGCAGCCCCGGCGAGCCTTACCTCTGGGTTTCAGCACTAAGGTGGGGGAGCGATGCCGAAGCTATTGACACGCCGTGAGCGCCTGCGGAAGCATAGGCAGGCGCTGGACTGGAGTATCCCGTTTGCTATCGCGTGAGCGCCGTTCTCGCGCCAGAATCCAGAAGGTGATGCTGTCGGCATTCAACGCACGATGAAGCAACTCTTATTTATCGATGAAAAGGCTGTCAGGACCTTCCGTTGTGCTGCCTGCAAATGGACCTACCAGGTGATTCCGCCTCCGCCAGGGTCTAGCGATATCAGCGTTCCCGAAAGTTTTTACGAACATGACTGCGATGACCCCAGTCTGAAATTTGACCAAGAACGCGGCTCCGCGTTACCCGGCTCCCCTACACTCGGCGTGCCTCACGATTCGAACCAGGAGCGCGGCATGCAGCCAACATCACCCGCCGATCTTGACGGATCCCCGACCTCCTCCGCCACTCCTGCCAAGCGCCGCTGGCGCCGTTATGAATTCCATCTGCCGGTGACCGTCACCGTGGCGGGCAAGAAAATCCAAGCCCTCGGTACCGCCTTGAATGAAGGCGGCATGAGCCTGTCTGGCGATGTTGGGTTGCAGGTAGGAGACGAAGTGAGAGTGGAATTCCGGCCGCCCTTTTCCAACACGGTGGTGAACCTTGCGGTGGTGGTAAGAAACCGGGCCGGCAACCGTTTCGGAGTGGAATTCGTCGGCGCCAGCGATGCGGAGCGGCAGGAAATTGTGCTGCTGCGCTCGATGGTGAGAATGCTGGAAGCCCGCGTTACTTACTATGAGGAGCGCGCGTCGACGAAAGTGGTGGACTAGCTAAGCGAACTCGGAAGCCCATGGGAACTGCTGCGACGACTCCGCAGGCAATTCGCTTTCATGACCTGGACGTAATCATTTGCAGCGAGCTGATGCAGAAGCTCGTGGCCATGGCGGAGCGCGTCGCGCGCGGCAACGCCGCGGTGCTCATCACCGGCGAGACCGGCAGCGGCAAGGAATTGATTGCCCGCGCCATTCATCACCACTCTTTGCGCTGCTCCAAGCCCTGGGTCGACGTCAATTGCGCGGCCTTGCCGGAACACCTGGTGGAGAGCGAACTGTTCGGTTACGAAAAAGGCGCCTTCAGCGGCGCCGATAACGTTAAGCCTGGCCTCTTCGAACTGGCCGACAAGGGCACGCTCTTCCTGGATGAGATCGGCGAGCTTGAACCCAAGGTGCAGGTCAAGCTCCTGCGGGTGCTCGACGGCGTTCCTTACTACCGCCTCGGCGGCAGCCGCAAAGTCTCAGTCGACGTCCGCATTGTCACCGCGACCAACATTTCGCTGGAGGACGCGGTGCGCGCCGGCCGTTTTCGTAACGACCTCTACCACCGCATCAGCCATGTGCAATTGCGGGTGCCGCCGCTGCGCGACCGCCCCGACGATATTGTCGCCCTGGCGAATTATTTCCTGGCGCAGAGTCATCCCAACCTGCGGCTGTCCCGCGAAGCGCTTGACGTCTTGCTGGCCTATCCCTGGCCGGGCAACATTCGCGAACTGCGCAACGTGGTCGTCGGTGTTGCCACCTTCTCGGAAGGTCCGGAGTTGCGCGCCAGTGACCTACCTGCCGAACTCAGTGCGGCGCGTCCCGCGGCGGCTGCCCAGCCGGGGGACGCAGCTGCGGAGGTCACCGAGCTCGATGACATGGAGAAACAGGCGATCCTGCGCGCGCTGGTGCGGGTCGACGGGCACCAGGGGATGGCCGCCGAACAATTGGGAATCTCGCGCCGCACCCTCAGCCGCAAGCTCAAGCAATATCACCTGGAGTCGGAGACGCAGCCCACGATGATGGAGCCCGCGCTAGGCAAGCTCTCGCAGTTTGAGCAGCAATATTTTCGCGCCCGGCTCGATGTCCCAGGACAGATCATCACTTCCGACGCGCAGCTGTTCTGCAAGATTTTGAATGTCAGCACCGGCGGGGTCGCCATCGATGGAATCCGGGAGCCGTTGCGCCTGTCCAGCGGTTTCGTCATTCGCTTTTCCGTGCCCGGGATCGATCAGCCCTTGGAATCAAAAGGGCAGCTGGTGTGGGCGGAAACCCAAGGCCGGGCGGGGGTGCGTTTTCTCGATCTCGCTCCCGACCTTCAGCGCCGGCTCACGGCTTGGCTTGCCCAGAAGCAAGCGGAAGAGGGCTGGCACATCGGTTAGCTCAGGTATTTCACCAGCACCACTTCATTCTGCGATTCGTTGTAAAGCAGCTCGTCCGCCATCTCTTTCACCATCGCCAGCCCCAGCCCGCCGGGGCGGAGTCCCTTTTCTTCGCGCACCGCGCTCGATCCGAGCGCGCCTTCGCGATTGACGATGGCGGCATGCGTCAGGCCCTCGAAGCGAAAGCCGGGGCCAGGATCGGCGATGCGATAAAACAGCATGCGCGGCGTGCGCAGGCAGGCGAGGCGCACGCGGCGTTCGGGATCCAGACCGCCGCCCCACTCCACTGCGTTCATCAGCAGCTCGCGAAACGCCTGCGCCACCGGCTCCAGCAGTTCCAACCCCAGGTCGGCGCCCAGTTGCCGCACGAAGTGCTCAATCCGTTCGGCGGCATCGCGGGTGCACGGAATCGACAACTCCAGCCACTCCCGCTTTGCCGACACCACTTCGATCGCCGGCTCGGCCTTCGCCTTCAGCGCCCGCGCCACCAGCTCTCCCAGTTCGGTGGCGCTGAAGGGCTTGCGCAAATAGTCGTAGGTGTTCTGCCGGATGGCGCGCAACAGGCTCTCCGGCGTCTCGTCGGCGGTGATTACGATCACCCGGAAAGTGTGGTCCGTTTGACGCAGCCGGGCCAGCACCTCCAGACCGTGCATGTCCGGCAACCCCAGATCCAGCAGGACCAGGTCGAAGGAGCCCTCGGAGATTCGCTGTAAGCCCTCGGCAGCCGTGGCGCAGGAGGCAATATCAACCGGTTGCGAGCGCAGGACGTGGCCGACAAAGTCGTGGATTGAGGGATCGTCGTCCACCAAGAGCATTTTTTTACGCGGAGCGGGAGAGCTGGTCGCCATGGCACCTTCCTTGTTCGTCTGCGGCTCGGGGCGCGGGGATCCGGTGGATCGGGCGAAGGCCAGTATTAGCATTGTTGACCTGCCCGTGCAATAATCTCCTCCCCCGCGCCCACGCCACGGGTACATGTGGGCGCAACGGCCCTGGTTGTTTTCCCAGCGTTCGTCGCGGCCTAGCCGCAGGAAGGACCGCCTTTCTTCCAGGCAAGCTCTCGAACGTGCCCAAATCGATGCGAGGAATTCCCATGACCGATCCGAAAAAAATCGCCGTCATCAACCACGAAGCCGGCGGCGCGGAGCAGGGCGCCGGCAGCGTCGACAAGATTCGCGACATCCTGTTTGGCTCGCAGATCAAGAATTACGAGGCCCGCTTCGCGCGCCTAGAAGACACCATGGCGCGCGAGACTACCGAGCTGAAAGAAACCATGCGCCGCCGTTTTGAGTCGGTGGAAGGCTTTTTCCGCAAGGAGGCCGAGGCGCTTGCCGCGCGCCTGAAGGCCGAGAGGGAAGAGCGCAACGAGGCCCTGAAGGCCATGGCCCGCGACCTGAAAACCGCCGCCGACTCCCTCGGCAAGAAAATTCTCGAGCTCGACAACAAGACCGCCGAGGAACAAAGCAGCCTGCGCCAGGAGCTCATGCAGGAATCGCGCAAGCTGCTGGAAGAAATCCGCCACAAGAGCGACAGCCTGACCGCGCTGGTCGAGCGCCGGGCCGACGAATTGCGCGACCACAAGGTCGACCGCGCCGCGCTCGCCTCTCTGCTCACCGAGGTGGCCCTGCAGTTGAGCGAGGAGGGCGCCACCAACGCCAAGCCGATGAAGACTGCCAAGGTCGCGGGACAATAAGGCGGACCCGGCATGAGCACAGCGCCATCCCGGGATGTGGCGCAAGGCAACCGGCCCAACCTCGACTCCAGCGCCGAGTACGCGCGGCTGCGGGAGCTTATCGTCGGGCCGGAACAGGCGCGCCTGGAAGAACTCCAGCGCCAGCTTGACCAACGCCGGTTGACTGCCGAAGACCTCAGCCAGGTGATCGCGGAAGCGATTGCCTTGCGGGTCCGGCGCGACCGCACCCTGCAGCACTCCCTGAACCCGCTGGTCGAGGAAGCGGTCCGTATCTCGGTCACGCGCAATCCCGGCATCTTGGCCGACGCTCTTTACCCCGTCATCGGTGAAGCCGTGCGCAAGGCCGTTGCCCATGCCTTGCGCGGCTTGGTGGAATCGGTCAACCAGACGCTGGAACGCAGCGTTTCCTTCGAGGCCCTGAAGTGGAGAGTCGAGGCGCTGCGCACCGGCCGCCCCTTCGGCGAAATCGTGCTGATGCGCAGCCTCCGCTACCGCGTGGAGCAAGTCTTCCTCATCCACCGCGAAACCGGTCTGTTGCTGCAGCACGTGGCGCGCTCGGGCCAGGGCATCCAGGACTCCGACCTTGTCTCTGGGATGCTGACTGCAATCCAGGACTTCGTCCGCGATTCCTTCACCGGGGCCGGCGGCAAGGAGATCGAGACCATCGAACTCGGCGAATTCAACCTCTGGGTGCAACACGGCCCGGCGGCCATCCTGGCCGTGGTCGTCAGCGGCACGCCGCCTCCGGAACTGCGCTTTCTCCTGGAGCGCACCCTGGAGCGGGTGCACGCCGACTATGCAACACCGCTGGCTTCCTTCCAGGGCGACGCCGCCGGCTTTGCCGCCGCGCGTCCCCTGCTCGAGTCCTGCTTGCTCGGACGGCAGGCCCAGAAATCTCTCCGCCAGTCCAAGCCGTTCTTCATGGCCTCCGCAGCCGCATTACTGGCAGTCATTGGATTGCTCGTTTTCTTCGGCGTGCGCAGCCATCAACGTTGGAACCATCTCTTGGAGAAACTGCGGCAGGAGCCGGGCATCATTCTGACTGGCGCCGACCATTCCTGGGGACATTACGAGCTGGTCGGCCTGCGCGATCCGTTGTCCACCGATCCCGCGAAGTTGATTCGTGCCTCCGGCATCGATCCGAACAAGGTCGATTCACGCTGGGAACCCTACGTCTCCCTCGATGCCAAGTTCAACGCGGTCCGGCAATTCTTGGCGGAGAAGAGCGCTCTCGAGCAGGCAGTCCTGCGCTTTCCCTTGAACTCGGTGCAGATTACCGCCGAGCAGTTGGCCAAGCTCGACGACGTTGAAGCGCACATCGTCAAACTGCAACACGACGGCGCCGCCATCGGGGAAACGTTTGTCGTCGAGTTGCACGGCCACACCGACCCCACAGGGAACGAGGACAAAAACGACACGCTCAGCCAGCGCCGCGCCGACGAGGTTGCCAAGGCGCTGATTGGCCGCGGCATCAGCCGCGACTTGTTGCGCTCGGTCGCCATGGGTTCGCGCGAGCCGGTGCGTGCCGCCGGGGCTTATCTCACCGAACTCAATCGCCGCGTCACCTTCCACGTGATCGCCTCCCGCGAGGCCCGCCGGTGATCCAGAAAAAAATCTGCATGGTTGGGGCCTTTGGAGTCGGCAAGACCAGCCTGGTTTCCCGCTTCGTGCACAGCATATTTTCCGAGAAGTACCAGACCACCGTCGGCGTGAAGATTGACCGCAAGACCGTCACCTGTTCCGCCGGAGACATCCACCTGATCCTCTGGGACCTCGCCGGCGAGGACGCTCTCACCACCGTCCGGCCCGCACACCTGAAGGGCGCTTCCGGCTACATTCTGGTCGTCGACGGCCTGCGCCGCGCCACGCTGGATGCGGCCATCGATCTTCATGGGCGCGTGCTGGCAGCGGCCGGCGATGTCCCGTTCGTCGCCGTGCTCAACAAGACCGACCTGCGGGAGTCCTGGGAACTTCAGCCATCGGATCTGGACAACCTCGTCTCCCGCGGCTGGAGCTTGATCGAGACCAGCGCCAAAACCGGCGCCGGTGTTGAACAGGTATTTCGTACCCTGACCGACGCGATGATGCAGGAGCACCATGTCGACGACGCCGTCGCCGGCTGATCATCCCGCTCCCTCGACCCTAGGCCTGCTGCTGGCGGCCATGCAGCTCGCCGCCTTCGAGCCCATGCCCGGCGGCGCATTCCGCTTGTTCTCCACTGCGCCCGGGTGGCTGCGCGACTTGTTGCCCGGCATCGAAGCCGGGCACCACGCCGACCTGGTTGCGCGCTTTCCCTTGCTGGAAGCTTTTCTTCCCGAGGCGCGCACCGCCTGGGAAAGCCAAGCGAGCGAGCGCGCCTGTTCCGATATATGGACGGAGTCGCAACCCTCCGGCGCTGAAACGCACTTGCAGGCCTGGGCCGTAAACCTGTCCGGCCGCCCCTTCCTGTTGATTGAGGCAGCCGACATTCTCCACCGCGAACGGCAACTGGTTCTGCAATACGCGCATGAAACCGCTCTGCAAAACGACACCATCACGCGGCTCAATCGCGAGGTCCAACGCGCCACCCAGGCCAAAAGCGATTTCCTGGCGATGATGAGCCACGAAATCCGCACTCCCATGAACGCGATTCTGGGCACCTCGGAAGCCCTGGCATGCACCTCGCTCGCTCCGGAACAGCGCCGCTACGTGGAGATTCTGCAGCGCGCCTCCAACGGGCTGCTCGATCTGCTCAACGACGTGCTCGACATGTCTAAGATCGAGGCCGGCCAGTTGACGCTGGAAAACGTCCTCTTCGATGTGCGCGATATCGTCGCGCGCGCGGTGGAACTGGTCGGCTTTCGCGTCGCCGGCAAGGGGCTGAAGATTGAATCCGAAATCGGCCCTGACGTTCCGCCCCTCGTCAGTGGCGATCCGGTGCGCACCCGCCAGGTGCTCATCAACCTGCTGGGCAATTCCGCCAAGTTCACCGACCGGGGCACGCTGACGGTGCGCGTTCAGCGCGACCCGCAGGGCCAGCACCCGGCGTCGCTGTTGTTCGCCATCTCGGATACCGGAATCGGAATCCCGCCGGACAAGCTGCCGAAAATTTTCGACAGCTTCGTGCAGGCGGATTCTTCCACCACGCGCAAGTACGGCGGCACTGGGCTCGGTTTGGCCATCTGCAAGCGCCTGGTCGAGGCCATGGGTGGACGCATCTGGGTGGAAAGCTCGGTGGGCGTGGGCAGCTGCTTTTACTTCACTGCCGCGTTCGGCGCCGCAGCCGCCTCCGCACCAGAGGCGGCAACTGCGCCCGCCATGCCGGCCACGCCGCCGAGGTCATTGCGCATTCTGGTGGCCGATGACTCCGAGGACAACCGCGCCATCATGCTGGCCTACCTGGAGCACATGCCTTACCAGCTTGACTTCGTCGCCGACGGCGCCACCGCCCTGGAAATGCTCCAGGCCGGCCAGTACGATTTGGCGTTAATGGATGTGCACATGCCACGCATGGACGGATACGAGGCCATCCGCGCCTTCCGCGAGTACGAACGCGTTCACCACCGGCCGCCACTGCCCGTGCTGGCTTTGACCGCCGATGCCTTCAGCGATGCCGTCGAGCGCAGCCTGGCGGCCGGCTTCACCATGCACCTGTCCAAGCCCATTCACAAGTCTACCCTGTTGCAGGCCATCGAGAGCCATGCGCCCCCCGGCCCCGGCGCTCCCGCGCGCGCCAAACTTGATGTGGTGGTCGACGAAGACCTATCCGCCATCCTGCCCAAGTTCCTGGACAACGTCCGCCGAAATCCAGCGGCCATTGCAGAGGCGCTCTCGCGCGACGACTACGACGCAATTCGCTCGCTGGGCCACAAGATGAAGGGAACCGGCGGTTCCTTCGGCCTGCCGCAGATCAGCGAGTTGGGCGATCAACTGGAGCGAGCGGCCAAGCAGCAGAATGCGGATGCGGTTCGCGCCCTCAACCGGCTGCTGCAGCAGTTCCTCGATTCGGTTGCCATCCAATACAACTCGAAGACAACTGCGCCCTGAACTGGCCGAAGATGTCTGGCAAAACGTCCTCGCCTGCGCCGCCGACCGAAAACTGATAACCGACAACCGACAACTGATTACCGAAAACCCGACAACCGATAACCTTCAGCGAGCGTTACCATTGATCTTGTGCAACGCGACCGTTTCCTGGAACTGGTGAAGGACGAACTCGACCGCCTGCCGCCCGAGTTTCGCAGCCGTATCGATAATGTCGCCGTGCTGGTCGAGGACCTTCCTCCCGGCCAAGATGGAATCTCGCTCCCCGCGGCCACATTCGCTGCCGCCACGGAGTTTGCTGCTCGGCGTCTATCGCGGCGTCCCCGCCACCCAGCGCAGTGTTTTCGATTTGTCCACCGGACCGGACACCATCGTCCTTTACCAGAAGAACATCGAAGCCGTGTGTTCCTCCGACGACGAAATCCGCGAGCAGGTGCGCCGTACCGTGATTCATGAAATCGGCCACTACTTCGGCATGGACGAAGACCAGCTCCGCGACGTCTAAGACCGGGTCGCACTGCCATGTACCGACTGGTGTCAGCGTCTTGTGCCCCGCGCCGTGCGCGGATTAGACTTGAATTAACATTTGTGCGCGCTCATTGCAGAGCTGCTGTTGGGGCCCGGAAAATCTTCTTTCCGGGATGTGTCATGCCGGCCACCGTTGTGGGGTGGGTCTCTCGCCAACCCGGGACCTGTGCTCGGGCCGCATGCAACTCGGACAAAGGAGCCTATGAATACCAAACCCGCACTTGCGCCGGAGCCCGATGTCGACGAAACCTCCGAATGGCTGGAAGCCTTCGACCAGGTGGTGGACGAAGAAGGCGCCACCCGCGCCTGCCAGATCCTGGAAGCGCTTCATGCCCGCGCCCGCCTGGCCGGGGTGAAAGTTCCGGTCCAGCTCAATACGCCTTACGTCAACACCATTCGCGTCGATGAAGAAGAGCCGTACCCGGGCGATCGCGCTCTCGAGCGCCGCATCAAGAGCCTGATTCGCTGGAACGCGCTCGCCATGGTCCACCGTCAGAACAAGAAGGATCCCGGTATTGGCGGCCATATTTCCACCTACTCCTCCATCGCCAGCCTGCTGGAAGTCGGCTTTAATCATTTTTTCCGCGCCAACTACGGCGACCAGCCCGGCGACTTCGTCTACTTCCAGGGCCACGCCTCGCCCGGCGTTTACGCCCGAGCCTTTCTGCTGGGCAGGCTTTCGGAAAAGGACCTGGAAAATTTCCGCCACGAACTTCGTGAAGAGCCGGGCCTGTCTTCTTATCCACATCCCTGGCTGATGCCGCATTTCTGGCGTTTCCCCACAGTGTCCATGGGCCTGGGCCCCATCAATTCCATCTACCAGGCGCGTTTCATGCGCTACCTGGAAAATCGCGGCATCATTCCCGTCACCCCGCGCAAGATCTGGGCCTTCGTCGGCGACGGCGAAACTGACGAGCCCGAAACTCTCGGCTCTCTCACTCTGGCTTCGCGCGAGCGGCTCGACAACCTGATCTGGGTGGTCAACTGCAACCTGCAGCGCCTCGACGGCCCGGTGCGCGGCAACGGCAAGATCATTCAGGAGCTGGAAGCCGCCTTCCGCGGCGCCGGATGGAATGTCATCAAGGTGATCTGGGGCGCGGATTGGGACGATCTCCTCCAGCGCGACTCCTCCGGCCTGCTGCTCAAGCGCATGGAAGAAACTCTGGACGGCGAATGGCAGGCGCTCAAGGTCAAGGGCGGGGCCTACATCCGCCAGGAATTTTTCGGCAAGTATCCCGAACTGCTGGACCTGGTTTCTCACCTCAGCGACGCCCAGCTCACCTCGCTGCGTCTCGGCGGTCACGATCCGCAGAAGATCTACAACGCTTACACTTCGCGCCGTCGAGCACAAGAAGGGTCCGACCGTCATTCTCGCCAAGACCATCAAAGGTTACGGTCTTGGCTCCGCCGAAGCTCGCAACGCCACCCACCAGGAAAAGAAGCTGACCGACGAACAGCTCGCCGCCTTCATCAAGCGCTTCGAGATACCCATCCCCGAGCATGCGGCGCACGCCGGCGAGTTCTACCGTCCTCCGCAGAACAGCGAGGACATGGTGTACATGAAGCAGCGCCGCCTCGATCTTGGCGGCTACATCGTGATTCGCGAAGACGGGGACTGGAAGCTGACCGCTCCCGCCCTGGACGCCTTCACCGAATGGCTGGAAGGTTCCAAGGGACGCGCCGTCTCCACCACCATGGGTTACGTCAGCATCCTGCGCCACCTGCTCAAGCACCCCGATATCGGCAAGCTGATCGTTCCCATCATTCCCGACGAGGGCCGCACCTTCGGCATGGAATCCATCATTCGCCAGGTCGGCATCTACGCCAGCCAGGGACAGCTCTACAAGCCTCACGACCAGGACATGCTGCTGTACTATCGCGAGGCCAAGGACGGACAGATCCTGGAAGAGGGAATTACCGAAGCCGGCTCCATGGCCTCCACCACCGCCGCCGGCTCGGCCTACTCCAACTATCACGTTCCCATGATTCCGTTTTTCACCTTCTATTCCATGTTCGGGTTCCAGCGCGTCGGCGACCTCATCTGGGCCTTCGCCGATGCCCGCGGGAAAGGCTTCATCGTCGGCGGCACCGCCGGACGCACCACCCTGGCCGGCGAAGGCCTGCAGCACCAGGATGGACACAGCATCGTTCTCTCCAGCGTCGTGCCCACCTGCGCCACCTACGACCCGGCGTATGTTTACGAGATTGCCGTCATCATCCAGGATGGCATCCGCCGCATGTACCAGCAGAGGGAAGACCGCTTCTACTACCTCACCGTCTACAACGAGGACTATCCCATGCCGGAGATGCCCAAGGGCGTTCAGGAGGGCATCCTGCGCGGCATTTACAAGCTGAAGGCGGCGCCCGGCGGCAAGGCCACGGTGCAGCTGTTCGGCAGCGGCTCTATCCTCAATGAAGCCATCCGCGCGCAGGCCATCCTGGCGGAGAAATACGGTGTACAGGCCGACGTGTGGAGCGTCACCAGCTATAACGAGCTACGCCGCGAGGCGCTGGCCATCGACCGCTGGAACCGCCTGCATCCCGCGCAGCCGGAAAAGAAGCCCTACATTCTTACCGCGCTCAACGGCGCCAAGGGGCCCATCATCGCTGCCACCGATTACATGAAGATTGTTCCCCACCAGCTTGCTCCCTGGTTGCAGGACCGGCTGGAATCCCTCGGCACCGATGGCTTCGGCCGCAGCGACAACCGCCAGCACCTGCGCCGGCATTTTGAAATCAACGCCGAATCGATCGCGACCGCTGCCCTGGCCCGGCTCGCCCGCGATAACAAGTTCGATGTCCGCCGTGCCCAGCAGGCCTTTACCGAACTGGGCGTGGACGTCGAAAAAATCGACCCCGCCCGTGCCTGAAATGGTCAATTTCCCGGAACGCACGTGAGCGGCGCGTAGGCAGGTTACGGACCCTCCCCTCTGGTGTTTCCCAGGTTTGCAGGGCGGTGGCTGCCTTTGCCCGCCGTACTTTGATCCTGGCCGACGTTACCTTAGTGTGGTCGCGTGTGACGCGCATCACTGTGGGCTGGTGGGGACTGGAGCACGCTCGACTTATGAAGGCAGAACTATCTCGCTGGGCCTTCTTGCCTGTCCTCGTCTTGCTGACGTGGTTTGCCTGTTCCCGCGGGCCGCAAAAGGCGCCGCCCACCGTCAGCACCATCACCTCCGGTCCCGAGCTCTACACCGCATACTGCGCCAGCTGTCACGGCGTCTCCGGCAAGGGTGAGGGTCCCGCTGCCTCCGCCCTCAAGGTGCCCCCTCCCGACCTTACCACTCTCGCCAAACGAAATGGCGGGCGCTACCCCGACGGACACATCTACCAGGTCATCGAGTGGGGCGGCGCCATCGCCAGCCATGGTTCGCGCCAAATGCCGGTATGGGGCGTCGCTTTCCGCCCGCTGACCGGCGAGAACCAGAAGCAGGTCTCGGACCGAATCAAGGCCCTGACCGACTACATCGGCACCCTGCAACAGAAGTAGATTTCCTGCCGTGCTAACCTCAGGGGTGTGGGGCTCTCCTCTCGAACCATCGGCACGCTGTTCGGCGCGCTCGGCATGGTCTCCTTCAGCCTCACCCTGCCCGCCACCCGCGCCGCCGTGCTGCATTTCGATCCGTCCGTCGTCGCCTTTGGACGACCGGTCGTCGCCGCCGTGCTGGCGGGGGCGCTGCTTCTCATCACCCGGCAACCGCTGCCCGACCGTCGCTACTGGAAAAGTTTCATCCTCATCATCATCGGCGTCGTGATCGGCGTTCCATTGACCTTCGCCTGGGGCATGCACGCCTTGCCCTCAGCCCACGGCGCCATTACCCTCGGCCTGTTGCCCCTTGGCACCGCATTAGTGGCCGTCCTGCGCGCCGGCGAGCGTCCCTCCCGCCGTTTCTGGATGGCCAGCGCCGTCGGCAGCGCTGCCGTGCTTGCCTTTGCCTGGATCAGCGGCGCCGGGCACATTCAGCCCGGCGACTTCATCCTTCTGCTTTCGGTTGCCGCCTCGGCGCTCGGTTATGCCGAAGGCGCCCGCGCCGCCCGCGAGATGCCAGGATGGCAGGTCATGAGTTGGGCGCTGGTTTTCGGCGCCCCGCTGCACCTCATTCCGCTGGCATTCGCTCTGCACGCACACTCGCTCGCCGCGCCACTCAGCGCCTGGGCCGCCTTTGGTTATGTCTGCATCGTGAGCCAATGGTTGGGAATGTTTGCCTGGCTCAAGGGACTCTCCACTGGCGGGATCGCGCGCACCGGGCAACTGCAACTCCTGCAACCCTTCTGCACGCTCCTGTTTGCTGCGGTGCTGCTTGGGGAGACCATCACCGCGTCCATGGTCCTTGCCGCCATGGTTGTCGTTGCCGCCGTCGTTGTCGCGCGTAACGCCCCGGTTGAACATCGTCACGCCCATGGCCACCATATTGCTCCTGAGTTCGCTACCGATGACAGCGAGTAGAATCATCAGGTCGTTGTGGCGACTGCGCAAGCGTGAGTGAATTACAAATTGCAAATTTCAAATTACCAATTTCCAATTCCGAAAATGTCTCACAAAGATGCCGTTCGCGAAGAGTTCACCCGCCAGGCCGATGTCTACGCCGCGCTGCGCCACCTCCACAGCCGTGAACGCCTGCAGCGCCTGGTCGATGCCATCCATCCTGCGCCCGCTGCCCGCGCCCTTGAGATCGCCACCGGTCCTGGTCACGTCGCTATGGCCTTGGCCGAGCGTTGTCGCGAGGTGGTTGGCGTGGACCTTACCGATGCTCCGCTCGCCATCGCCGAGCGGACCCGGCAAGAGCGCGGCATTTCCAATGTTCGCTTCCAGCGCGCCGACGCCGAGCAACTCCCCTTCACCGGCGCCGAGTTCGATATCGTCCTCTGCCGCTTCGCCTTGCACCACTTCGAGGATCCGGCGATTCCGCTGCGCGAGATGACCCGCGTGTGTCGCATTGGCGGTCGCGTTGCCGTCGAGGACCTGGCCGCCAGCGAAATCCTCGAGCGCGCAGCCCTCTATAACCAGTTCGAACGCCTGCGTGACACCTCCCATACCCGCGCGCTGGCCATCAGTGAGTTGTTGCGAATGCTGGCCGTGAATCGGCTGGAAATCGAGGCGCTCTTTACCACCGACCTGGAGCAGCCTTTGGAGCAATGGCTGGCCAACTCGCAAACTCCGCCCGACCGCGCTGCCCAGGTACGCGCGATGTTCGCTCGCGATGAAAGCGAGGACCTCAGCGGTACTCGTCCGTTCCGCCGCGATGGCCAGGTTTTTTTCACCCAGAAAATCGTCACCATCGTCGCCCGCCGCCTGCCGTCCTGAAAAACCGACAACCGTTAACCGACAACCGCCAACCGTCGAAACCCTACGGCGCCTTCGCCGCCACTACTCCAATATTGGCGATCGTGTCGCCCTGCTTCATCGAGGGCACCGCGCAGATGTACAGCACCACCCCGCTCTCCGGCGCGCGCGCCTCGAATACGGTCTTGCCGAAGTAATCGGTCACGTAGCCGATCCTCATTCCTTGCTGCGCATAGGTGCCGCGCTTCACCAGCGGATAGAAAATGCCCGCCGTTGTGCTGGTCACGTTGTCGACCTTCTCCACCCACACCGGGTTTTCTATGGCCCTTGCCTGGCCCGGCAGGATCTTCAAATACCGCATCACGTTTTCGCAGCCATGGACCAATGCCCACACATCTTCCGGCTCCACGGTTCCGGCATGGCCTGCCTCCGCCGTGAGCGAGGGCTTGCCGCGCAGGCTGGCATTGGTCTCCAGGTACTTGGCCGCGTTGCGATCGCGTGGCCGGTCGTTCGACAGGATGATGGTGTCCAGCCCGAAGGCCATCACCATCCCGCGCGACACTTCGTCCTGCTTCGCGTTTCCCGTCGGCGCCCAGTACGAGTACGGCCGCAGGCTCTCATCCAGGTCGCCTCCGTGCAGGTCGATCAGGTAATCGCACTTGTCCACCACTTCTTGCGTGATCGCCCACGCGGCGCGCTCCGTCTGTGTGCCTTGCGCATTCCCCGGATAAAACCGGTTCATGCTTTTCCCGTCCACCGGGTTTACATGCGGCACCTTCTGTTCGAACGACGCCAGGTTCACCAGCGGCACAACGATCGCCGTGCCCGACATCTGGGAGGCATCCAGTCGCTCGATCATCTTTTCCAACGCGATGATGGACGCATACTCCGTGCCGTGCGCGCCCGACACCAGTGCGATCACCGGTCCCGGCTTCGCGCCGCGGACCACCACCACCGGAATTTTCATCCCGGCATCCGCGCCCGCGGGAACTTCAATGAATCCTGTCGCCTTCTGACCTGCTGCCGCGCTGGCCGTACCCACGGTGAACTGCTGCGCGGACGCTGCCATCGTCAGCAGGGAAGAGACCAGCAGGGAACTCGCGCTCATCATTCTTAGCTGTCGCATGCGTCACCCACACTTTCCAAGCGGGCCGGAAGTGTAGACGATGTCGGCCGGAGAAAGAAACTGTTGAGCACCTAAACCGACAACCGAAAACTGAAAGCCGAGGACCGGCAACCCACAACCCTAACCCGTATAATCCCTCCGTGCTCCGAACCATCTTCTTACTCTTGTTACTGGCCGCTCCCATGTCTGCGCAAGACTTCTCGCTCCCTGCCGCCGAACGTTTTGCCTCCCTCGCGCTGGCCTGCGTGCACAAGGAGTATCCCAATAAGATCGCCCATGTGCTCAACAGCGACGCTGACGTGGCGCCTCCGCGCAAGCTCACTCCTGCCTTCTATGGCTGCTTCGACTGGCATTCATCCGTGCATGGACACTGGCTGCTGGCGCGACTGGCCCGCACTTTTCCCGGCGCCTCCTTTACTCCGAAAGCCATTGCCGCTCTCCGGCAGAGCCTCACCCGCGCCAACCTGGAGCAGGAGGCGCGTTATCTCAACGGCGAGGGCCGCGCCAGCTTCGAGCGTCCTTACGGACTGGCGTGGCTGCTGCAACTCGGCCAGGAATTGCGCGAGTGGGACCATACCGCCGCCCGCGAAATGGCCGCCAATCTCCGCCCGTTGGAAGATGCCGCCGTCGCCCGACTGCAAACCTGGCTGCCCAAGCTCTCCCATCCAGTGCGCTCCGGCGAGCATAGCCAGACCGCTTTTGCCCTGGGATTGATCCTCGATTCGGCGCGCGCCTCCGGCAATCGCGAGTTCGCCACCCTTGCCGCTCGCCGTGCCCGTGCCTTTTATTCGGACGACAAGACTTGTCCCATGTCTTACGAGCCTTCTGGCGAGGATTTCCTCTCCCCCTGTCTGGCCGAGGCCGACGTCATGCGGCGCGTTCTCCCGCCCGCTGAATTCGCCCGCTGGCTAAGCGCGTTTCTTCCTGGTATTCCGCAGAACGGTTCCCCCGATTGGCTGCCGCCCGCCCGTGTCACCGACCCCAGCGATCCCAAGCTGGCACATCTCGACGGCCTCAACCTCAGCCGCGCTTGGATGCTGGAGGGTATCGCGTCCGCCCTGCCGGCCGGCGACCGCCGGCTCGCCTCGCTCCGCGCCGCCGCTGGCAGCCACCGCACCGCGGGCCTGGCTTCCGTCACCGGTGCGCACTACGAAGGCGGGCACTGGCTCGGCAGCTTTGCCGTCTACCTGGTTACCGGGCGTGGCATCGCGAAGTGATCGCGTTGCGACCCGGGCGCTTCCCGCGCTCTTGAGAAATCGGCGGAAGCGGCCTTCCGGGCTGAGTCTAAGCCTTTGGGTTAGCTGTTCGGATTAACGCCTCTGGACAATTGTTAAGCACCGTCCTCTACAGGTAGCGTAGCTATCTGTGACGGCTTCCCCTGGGGAGGCGCGGTCCAATGAGGAGGATCCCCTAAATGAAAAAACTGCTTGTTGTTCTTGGGCTTCTGCTGCTCATGTCCACAATTCCGGCATTTGCGCAGGGAAGCTACTTCGTCGACTACTACTCCAACAACCTCAACCCCTTGGTGGCCGATCAGGTGATCCGCGCCATCAACACCGGTACCTATGGAACGCCGCTGACCAGCATTGGCCAGAACGGTGGCACGCCTGGAACCGGCGACATTTGCGAAAACGTCTATGTATTCGACAACAACCAGGAAATGATTTCCTGCTGCGCTTGCCGTCTGACCCCCGATGAGCTGTCTTCGGCGGCCGTCGGCGCCCAGCTGACCAATCATGCCCTGACCGGGACCGCTCCCGTTGCCGGCGTCGTGAAGCTCGTCTTCACGCTGCCCCAGACCTACAACGGCCCCACCGGTTGCCGCGCTGAGACGGCGATCATTAACGGCGCCACGGTCGCGGACTCTTCGGCTGCGGTGTGGGGAACTCACCTTCAAGCTGAGCCTCCGTCATCGCCGAGCAGCTTGTTTGTGACCGAGACGGCGAAGCTCCCGCAGGTTATCTCGGCTGCGGAAGCGGGCTTCCTGCCCAACGCTTGCTCGTTCGTGCGTTACCTCGGCAGCGGCACCCCTGGTACCTGCAGCTGCACCGCCGGCCTGGGCTCCCGCTAGTAGTTCGGCTCCAAGCAGCGTTTGTTGTTTCTCGCGCCAGGCGGCTTTGCCGCCTGGCGATTTTCTTGCCGCCGCAGTCTTCCGATCGCCCCGCTTACCCTCGCGCGCCGCGCGCCAGCGACTCTTTGAACATCACTACCGCGCTGGTGGAGAAGACCGTCGCCTGCTTGTGCCGGTGGACGGTCAGTGCAATCAGCCCCACGAACGCTGCCAGCAGCGCCACTAACGCGGCGGCCGAGGGCAGCACCGCGATCGCCAGCATCCCGGCCACCACCGCGGCCCCCCTCAGCGCCCGCTTGATGCCGAAGAAGCTGTGGCCGAAATAAATCACCAGGAACGCAGCGTAGGCTGCGATCAGCGTCAATTCACGGATGGAAACCGAGGTCATCGTCATGCGCCGCAGCATAAGTCGAAAGGGGCGGATTTGTATCCTCGGCGGCCAGTCCGGAGTAACCCGGCGGGTTACTCCCGTGGACTAGTCCGAGAGTCCCCGTCCCGTCCCGCTTTGGCCAGCAACTTAGCAAGTTATTTTGCGCATCTATGTTGTCTTGTAGTAGGCTGTCCGAAAGTTTATTAAAAGGTTTAGATGAAGGTTTAGATAAGTGTTGCGTAGAAGGTAACTAGGGGGATAAGCGCAACGTCCGGCGCCAACCTTCCAGTCCTCGAATGGGTTCCTAGGCTGGAAAAACACATCGCTTTACGATACTTCGGCGATGTTCGCAGTCGGCCCCGATCTCCATATCGTTTCCTGGTTCAGCATGGGTCCCGCCACGCCCTACTTGCTACGAAGGAGATAACTGTGAAAAGCTCAAAACGCATGGCTCTGGCCGCTGTGCTGTTGCTCATCTTCACCCTGGGCGCGAGCCTCAAGGCTCACGCTACCCTGGAGACTTTCACCTTCACCCTGAACTGGACCGATGGCATCACCACCACGCCCGAATCGGGGTTCTTTAACTTCGATACCACGACCATGCAGCTGGGGACCTATAGCTTCAGCGCCCCCAGCCCGTTCGGTACCCTGACGAACGGCAACTCCCTTGCCCAGTTGTACGTCGACGGCGGCCCCTGCAAGTTAATCACTCCTTGTTTCGCGTTCACCGTCAAGCAACCGCTCGGCAACGGTCTCTACGACAAGCTGGAAGTCGCCTTTGCCGGCAGTCTGTTTAGCGGCGGCGGTACCATTGTTCCGTTGACCAATGGCGCGATCGGCCGTGCGGTTTGCGACGATCCCTGCTGGTTTGGCCTCACGCCACCGCCGCCCAACGTGCCTGAGCCTGCAAGCGTGTACCTGCTGGGCACCGGTCTCCTGGCTTTGGGATTCTGTTTCCGACGCAAGCTGGTGCGCCGGTAGTCCGGCATCGTGCGTCGAGAAGATCGCTCCGGTGAAGCGCGCCCGCCCTCGGGTGCGCTCGCCGCGTGTTCGAAGCAGAAACAAAAAACCCGGCGCCTTGCCGGGTTCTTCGTTCGCAATCCTTCGAGAACAGCCGACTACTCGGCCGCCATCGTCAATTGATCGATGTGCAGCACGCCAGCCTTCACCGAACCGGTCACGGTAACATGATCTCCTTCGTGACCCTTGGTAACTTCCGGGTTGTCCAGATGCAGCACTTCCTTGCTATTGTCGCTGACGAACACCGCCTTCTCGCCGGCTTCGATGCACTTTTTGGCGCAGGCCTGCCCGCCCGCGTGCGCCCCTTTGACGCCGCATTTCTCGTCCACGATGTAACCGGTCATGCTTGCGCTGCCGGCAAATGCCGTGGCGCTCAGAAACGCCGCGCACACCAGAACTGCCAATGCTTGTTTCATCGGTCTCCTCCCCACGGTTTCTTAACCGCAAGTGCAGCTTAGATGGCCGGAACCTCACCGGGTTACAGGGCAAGCCGCCATTCATCCCGGTCAACTGGCGTCAGGTTCTGGCTTCTCCAATCTCCGTCTCGTCGGCGACCCAGCGGACCCGGCAATCGACAATCTGACTTGGGGAATTTAATCTTTCTCTCATGCGCGTTGGCATCGTCCTGCTGCTGATCGTCGAAACCCTGTCCGCCGCGGCGCAGACCCGCACTCCGGCGCCCACCGCCACACTGCCCAATGGGTTTCTTGGCCAGGCTTACTATTACCAGCTCGCGCCACCAGTGCAGGGCCTGCCACCTTGGCATTGGCGGACCGCGCGCGGGACGCTGCCCCCCGGCATCGCGCTGGAACCAACCGGCGTCCTCGCCGGCGCGGCCACCGTCCCCGGCAACTATCGCTTCACCCTCGAAGCCAGCGATTCATCGCCCAAGACGGTGGCCAAAACGCGCGACTACATCCTCACCGTCCCTCCGCCCCTGTCCGTCACTTGGACCAAGCCGCCGCAGGCGGCTCCGCAGCAGACTCCTCCCAACGGCATCCTTTCCGGCGAACTCGAAGTCACCAACGGCAGCGGCCGCACCATGGATCTGACCGTCATTGTGGTGGCCGTCAACACCTTCAACAAAGCCTTCGCCTTGGGCTACCGGCGCTTCTCCCTGGGCGTCGGCTCGCAGCGCATTCCCTTCGGCTCCAATCTCCCGCGCGACACCTATGTCGTCCATGCCGACGCCATCGGCGAGATTCCCGAAGCCTTGCAGGTCTATCGCGCCCGCATGCAGGCCGGCCCGCTCCCCGTGCCCTAGTATCGCGTCCCGCAAGTTCGCTGAATAACTTTTGCCCTGCTTTGAAGGGGCGCGGCTTCAGCCGCGCCGCCGGCGCACCAGTAAAGATGCGGCTTTAGCCGCTGAGGGCAAAAGATCATTGGGTTTTAACTTATGTCAGATAGTTGCGGGACAGCACACTAGGCAATCGCTCAAATGTTTCAGTCCATCAGCCGCTGGATGGCAACACCATCCGCAAAATCGAAGCCGAACTGAACGCGGATGCAGGCCCCGTCTCCAGCTCCGCCAAGCACAAACCTTATGGCCTGGATAGAAATTTTCGTTTCGACTTCAGCTCCATTTTTTCGTAAGCTAGGTCAAACAACGGAATCTGCGGCCTCCTTGCAGGTCCGCGAAGCTCGAAACAAGATCCGCCATCCTTGGAGTTGCTCATGAGCACCGCCCGCATTCAGAACAATCCCGCCCAGACAGCGTCCCTCGAAGAAAAGATCCGGATTCGCGCCTATGAACTGTTCCAGAAGCGTGGCGCCGAGCATGGCCGCGCCCTCGACGACTGGATCCAGGCCGAAGCCGAAATTTCGCAGCAGCGCCCGCAGCCCGCGCCGCCGGTGCGATTCGCCCCGGCCGCCAAGGCCCGCACACGAAAAACCACCATCTGAGCAGCCGGCGGCGGGTGCTCCCCTGGGTTTTCCTGAGATCCGTACTGTTCGGAACGGCGCGGTTGGTGTCACCCGCGCCGCGCTGCCTCGATCGTGGCGACATCGATCTTCTTCATTGACATCATCGCCGCGAAAGCGCGTTTTGCCTCAGCGCCGCCGGCCGCAAGGGCATCGGTCAGCGCTCGTGGGGTGATCTGCCAGGACAGGCCCCAGCGGTCCTTGCACCAACCGCAAGCGCTTTCCTGGCCGCCGTTGCCGACAATCGCGTTCCAGTAGCGGTCGGTCTCCGCCTGATCGTCGGTCGCAATCTGGAAGGAGAACGCCTCGCAGTGCCGGAACGCGGGACCGCCGTTGAGACCAAGACAGGGAATGCCGGCGACGGTGAACTCCACGGTTAGAACATCTCCCGCCTTGCCGCTCGGGTAATCGGCCGGGGCTTGGTGTACGGCGGTGACCTCACTGTGGGGGAAGGTGGCAGCATAGAAGCGCGCCGCCTCAAGTGCCTCCTTATCGAACCAGAGGCAAATCGTGTTTTTCGATTTCATCCAGGTTCCTCGCAGGCAAGAGAGTTGGTGGAGGCGCGGGGAGTTGAATCGCGGGCGTCGCCCCCAGCCCTAACGCCATTCGCGGTGCTTTAGGGTTTTCGGCGGGCAAAGCACATAAGAATTGTACATGCGTTTCGGTTAACCTACGATGAGACTGTTATCGCTCGTGATCAATGTTTGCCCTGATGAATACGGTGAATCTGTCGTTTCGGTATTCGGAGAAGGAGTACTCACGGGCAGTTCGTGCTCACTATGCGTCGCGTCTTCGCCTGCCGCTCGACATCGCCGTGACTGTTGCATTGTTTGTCGTCGGCCTTTACGAGTTGCGCTCCGGGTCGCAAGCGTTCGGGATATTTGTTCTTTGCGCTTGCGGCGTCTTTGCTGTCATGCTCGTTGCCGCCTTCGCGGTAATCCCGAAGCTGGCGTTTCGGCAACCGAAGTTGCGCCAGGAGTACTCATTGACATTCTCGCCACAAGGCATCCACTTCCAGACAGCGGATATTGATTCACAACTTCAATGGAAGATGTACTCCCATGCGCTAGTTGATAGGCATTCGTTTCTGCTCTACCACGGCTCCAACGATTTTACGGTTGTGCCCAAGCGGGTTTTCCAGAGCGCGACAGAACGCGAACTGTTCGAGCGGTTACTTGCGGCTAACGTACCGAAGGTTGTTGATAAATCGAAGTAACGGCATCCTTGGCGCGGGTAACGAGTGATAAATCGCCTTCTCGTAAGTAATCCGGCGCTGGTCTCCCGCCGCCGGGTTACTTACGGCAGCGCTGTGATCCTGAGTTATCCCCGGCTCCACGTCCAGGCGGTTATGCGCCAGTTGTTCCCGCTCTTCTGCAGCGCGATGGTCAGCGTAGCGCCGGCTTCCTTTACCGGCTTGCCGTTCTGCTGGTAGCTGTAGCTGGCCGGCAGCACGGCATAGGCGCGGTCGCCGGTAATCTCCATGTGCTTGGCTGCGCCGAACCAAACCTTTGGAGCGGTAACGCTGTTTTTCTTGGCATCGGCGTCGTAGTCCTTGCCCCACTGGGCACACGCCCCGGAGCCGCTCCACGCGTAGGGCGGAAATTCGTCGATGATGGAGGCCTGATCGGCGCAGAGCTGCACCCAATTCGGGTTGCCGTTGTTGAAGTCGGTCTCAAACTCCTTGATCACGCCCATCACCGCCGGTTTCTCGGCTGACATCGCGGACTTGGCAGCGCCTTTGGCGGCGTGGGCCTTGGCCTGACCCGCGGACGCGGCGGGTTTCTCCTGCGCCGCAGCCATGGTGAAGAAGATGGGCAGGGCCACCGCCAGGGCGAATGCGATTTTCTTCATATTCGAGCCTCACGCTTTCGATTTTGCAATGGAGAGCAGCGTAGCAGACGACAGCCTGCCAGCCCAGCCCTTTGAGCCGGGAATGGGGCGACGGTGCCGGGCGCCAGTTGGACGGAAAAGGTCGCTCGATGCCCCCTCAGAGCTCGCTGGCGTCCTTCTGATTGCTGATCTGAAGATCCCAGCCATCAGGATCGCGAAGATGAAAGCTCTGGAACTTGCCGTCCATGTCGGGCTCTGGTTTCAGGCCGCGTTGTTCCAGTTCGGCCTTCACTTTTGTCGTGTCCCAGGGCTGGACGCCCCAGGAGATGTGGTCGATCAGACCGGTGATCGCCGGCCGATTCGCGCCTCCGGCTGCGCCGACGTAGCCGGCGCGATTGCGGATGATGATGCCGCCCACATTGCCGACCTTCATGGTGCACTGCTTCTGGCCGTCGTCGTGCAGGATCTCCCATCCCATCAGGTCGCGATAGAAGGCGGTGCTTCGCCGGTAGTCGGAGACCGCGTAGGAGACATGATCGAGCCACACCGTCTTCCACGGCGCCGGGGAGCGGGGTGGCGGGATGCTCGATTGCTCCGCCGGCTTCTGCGCAGCCGCCAGCGCGGCCGGTCCAGCCGTCACGCACAGAGCAAGCGTCTGGATCAGTTGCCGGCGCGTCACCTTCCCCGACTCAAAATCCTGCAACAGTGCGTTGATGACCTGTTCCATCAAACCCTCCTTCGCGGATCGTGTAGCGAATGTTAGGAGCCTTTTAGGGCGATGATTATGCCCCGAACCTGCCCGCCTGTCGCCATATCGAAAACTAAAAGGCGAAACTGTTTTTTGCCATGACGATGCGGCGTGCCTTGCGATAATCTGCTTGCCCATGGCTCTCCTGCGCCGCGCTGCTTCCCTGGCCGCCTTGTTTTTCGTGCTGGTTGTCGTCGCGCTGCAGGCGGTGGCGCACAACTTCGAGCGCTCGACCATCGACCCGGACTTCTGGTGGCACGTGCGCGTCGGCGACTGGATTCTTCGCCTGCACGCGGTCCCTCACGTGGGCATCTTCAGCCAGCACGCCGATCGCGGATGGGTGGCCTATAGCTGGGGATTCGAAATCCTGATGGCATGGCTGTTCCGCCTGGGTGGGCTGGCCGCTCTCCCCCTCACCCTCGCGGCCTTTCGCGCCCTCATCGTGTTCGCCGTATTCGCCATGACCCTGCGCCTGTCGGACCGTCCCCGGGCTGCCTGGGTGCTGATGACAGCGGCGGCATTTCCGCTGGCCAGCGTAATGGTGGTGCGGCCCATCCTGTTCACGCTGTTGTTCTACATCATCGAACTGGGCCTGATTTTTGAAGCCCGTCGGCGCGCATCGCCGGCGCCCCTGTACTGGCTGGCGCCGCTGTTTCTGCTCTGGGCCAACATGCACATTCAGTTCGTCTATGGACTGTTTGTCCTGACGCTGTTCGTGGGATGCGAATTGCTCCGGCACGCGGTTCCGCCCTTCCGACAAGGCTTCCTATCCGCGTCGCCGTTGAAAGCAGCGCCTACGCGATTGCTGTTGGTGTACTTTGTGTCGCTGCTTGCCACCTTCGTCGGACCGTACTGGGGCGCCGCCTACGCGACCATCCTGAAGTACATTGCCTACGTGCAGCAGTACAACGAGATCAGTGAATTCATCGCCCTGGATTTTCGCTCCATTAACGACTATTTCGTGGTCATCCTGGTGCTGGCGGCGGGCATCGCGATCGGCCGCAAAGGCCTGGACCTGTTCACGGCATCGCTGCTGTTTTCCACCGCGATGGTGGGTTTTCGTTCGCGTCGCGATGAATGGT
Organism: Terriglobia bacterium; assembly: GCA_963797035.1. Taxonomy (GTDB): domain Bacteria; phylum Acidobacteriota; class Terriglobia; order Terriglobales; family Acidobacteriaceae; genus JAIQGF01. The sequence continues at coordinate 872,788 of CAWCOC010000001.1, read as the reverse complement.
TCCCGGCGCTCGCGGCTTGCGCCCTGATCGCGGCCAGCATCGCCCGCGAGCAGCCCGCCGCTTCCGCCCTGCAACTGCGCCGCGCGGCGCAGTACGCGGCCATGCTGCTGCTGGCCATCGCCGTCGCCTATGGCTTTGCCTTCACGGCCTACGGACTGACGCCCGCGAACCTGATCAGCGCCGTGGATGCCAACTTTCCGGTGCGAGCCACCGAATACGTTCGCCAGAATCATCTCCAGGGACCCGTCTACAACACCTTCGATTGGGGCGGCTTTCTTATCTTCAATCTGGGCGACTACCCGGTTTCCATCGACGGGCGCTACGATTTGTACGGCCCGGATTTAGTGGAGCGAGCGAGACGGACGCTTGCCGCCGACAAGTGGAACCTCGATCCGGACCTGGCACAAGCAGGATTCGTGCTGCTGCCCAAGGACCAGCCGCTCGACAGCGCGCTCGCCGCCGATCCCCACTACAGGCTCGTGTACTCGGATCACATCGCGTCGATTTTCGTGAAGTCCAATCCCCCCGGCAAAAATCCCTGAGTAGGTGGGCCATAATTCTGGCAAAAGCAGGCGGGTGTCAGCCCTGGCGTGCTGCCGTTGCCATGGCGCCGTGCGCGGTGCCTTCTTCCGGAATGAACTCGCGGACGAAGCGCCGCGCGTGAAACAAGGCGATGGAGCGCTCAATCAGCATCAGGAACAAGATGAATCCGACGGCGATCCACACGTCCTGCTTTTTGTCGGCGGCGGTCACGGAGAAGGCGCCGGCCACCATCAGCAGGAAGTAGAGCGACAGGAACGAGTCGGTGATGGCGTGCAGCACGCCCATGCCGGTCTGGCGAGCGTAGAAGTAGGCGGCGCCGGGAATGAAGGTGCGCCACCAGAGCGATTCCTCGCTGCGGAATTTCTGGCCGCAACCGGAGCAGGCATACTGGCGCTCGGTTAAAGCCGCGCCGCAAGTGGGACAGAGCGGCTGCATGCCCTGGGCATGGCCCTGGGCGCCGCCGTCCATCAGCTTGGGCAGCAATACCTGGAGCTTGGCCTTATCGCGCCCCTTCACCGCCCAGTACGACTCCTTCTTCCCGCTGGCGTACTGCAGCTTGAGATATCCCACCAGCCAGCCGGTCGCTTGAGCGGAGCTGAGGTCGCCCAGCGCGCAGCCGCGCAGGCTCTGGCGCCACTTGCCATCGTGGTTGATGCGGAAGGCGAGCACGCGCTGGTTGGTGAACACCAGCTTCACCTGGCTGACGAACTGCGCGAAGTAGCCGAAGGTGTACTGCTCGAGCGGCTTCATGGGAGCGCAGCCGCCGGCCAGGTAGACGACGAATTCATCGCGCGCGAGCAGCCGCTGCAGCGCCGGCCCAAGCATCTTCAGGGCCTTCTCGGCGTCTTTGCGGATAGCCTTCTTTTCCGCGCCCTTCTTGTCGGTGAAGGCGACGTCGGTGCGCACAGGCACGCCCTCGATGGTGCGCAGCTGCGGCGTGGTGGCGGTGTCGTGGATCAGCGTTTGCTGGCTCAGCATGGTGGCCTCCCGGCTGACAGGGGGGAGATGCTGAATTCTTGGCCGAGGCGGGCGGGCAGGCAAGTGGTTCGTCGGTGACCGAGCCGCCTGGAGGGCCTAGCACGTTGGTGCGCCGCGCCTAGCCCCAGCCGCCCTCGGCTGGGGAATTGGGCGGTCGTGGGAAAACGCTAACCCCGAGCCCCGAGCCGCTGACTACTGACTCCTGACTGACTACTGACTCCTAACTACTGACTCCTGTCTTCTTCAATTGTCCTTGCGATACAGCAGGTTGCGCATGGCCTCGCGCCGGGCGGCGTTTTGTTCACGCGTGGCTTTCGGCTGGTCCGCCGTGGCCTTGGCGTCGGCTTCGGCGTCGGTGCAGTCCGGGCAGCGGTTGGCGAAGCCGGGCTTGCCGGGCTTGAGCTCGAACTGTTCACCGCAGATAGCGCAGGTCTTGATGGGATAAGGCATACAGGGCCCTCGGAGACCCCATTATTTTATTTCATGCCTGCGGTAGGTAAGAAGATTTGCGTCACCCGATCTGCCACCAGGCTCGATTGACCAAATTCTCGAGTGACAAAATTGTTGTCAAGCCCTTTTACTTTAACTTTTCGTCGTAAACCGCTGTGTTCTTCGGCATGCCCTATCCGGAGGACGCCGTCGCTATCCACCAGATCCTCTCCCGAACGTTGTCCATGGTGATCGGCGGCGAGATGTCGCCCCATAAGCTGTGTAGGACGCGTATCCCCATCTTCGAAACCGCCGAGAAGTTGCGTTATATTCACCGCAACCCCGTGCGCCGCGGCCTGGCGCAGAACCCCCAGGATTGGTTGTGGAGCAGCTTTCGTCATTACTTGAGTGGCGAGGAATGCGGGGTTGAAATCGAGTCGCTCTGGACAGCGAGAAAGAGACAAACGTTACGATTGGGAACTCCCCCACATTAGCTCGCTGCGCTCGCAAATGTGGGCCACCCGCGGTGTTCATCTGTGTTCATCTGTGGACAACAAAAAAAGCCCCACTCTTGCGAGCGGGGCTTTGAGTCTTTCCGGCCGAGGGCGGCCGGGCCACGTTGCACAGGCGAGGGCGCCTGTGCCACAACGATCTGCCACAACGATCCAGCTAACAGCTAATTGCTAATCGCTAATAGCTGGCGTTAGTACATGTCGCCCATGCCGCCGTGGCCGCCGGGCATGGCCGGAGATTTCTTGTCCTCCGGAATCTCGGCGACCAGGGCTTCGGTGGTCAGCATCAGGCTGGCAATCGAGCCCGCGTTCTGCAGCGCGGTGCGGGTGACCTTGGTGGGATCGATGACCCCGGCCTTGACCAGGTCTTCGAACTCGCCGGTCTGAGCGTTGTAGCCGAAGTTCGGGTCCTTATTGTCCCGAATCTTGCCGACCACCACCGCGCCTTCGTCGCCGGCGTTGCCCACGATCTGGCGCAGAGGCTCTTCCAGAGCGCGCTTCACGATGTTGGCGCCGATGTGCTCGTCACCGTGCAGCTTGAGCTTGTCGATGGCGTCCACGCAGCGCAACAGGGCCACGCCGCCGCCGGGGACAATACCTTCCTCGACTGCCGCGCGGGTAGCGTGCATGGCGTCCTCAACCCGGGCCTTCTTCTCCTTCATTTCGGTCTCGGTGGCAGCGCCCACCTTGATCACCGCCACGCCGCCCACGAGCTTGGCCAGGCGCTCCTGGAGCTTCTCGCGGTCGTAGTCGCTGGTGGTCTTGTCGATCTGGGCGCGGATTTCCTTCACCCGGCCCTCGATCTCGCTGGACTTGCCCTTGCCTTCGACGATGGTGGTGTTGTCCTTGTCGATGGTGACGCGCTTGGCACGGCCGAGATCGCTGAGTTGCACGTTCTCCAGCTTGATGCCGAGGTCTTCGGTGATGGCCTTGCCGCCGGTCAGGGTAGCGATATCGGTCAGCATGGCCTTGCGGCGATCGCCGAAGCCTGGGGCCTTGACCGCAGTTGCGGCCAGGGTGCCGCGCAGCTTGTTCACCACCAGGGTAGCGAGGGCCTCGCCCTCAACGTCCTCGGCGATGATCAACAGCGGCTTGCTGGCACGCGCGATCTGCTCCAGCAGGGGCAGCAGGTCCTTCATCGAGCTGATTTTCTTTTCGTGGATCAGGATGTAGGGATCTTCCAGGATCGCTTCCATGCGCTCCGGGTCGGTGACGAAGTAGGGCGACAGGTAGCCGCGGTCGAACTGCATGCCCTCGACCACTTCCAGCGAAGTCTCCATGGTCTTGGACTCTTCCACGGTGATGACGCCGTCCTTGCCGACCTTCTTCATGGCCTCGGCGATGATCTTGCCGATGGTCTCGTCATTGTTGGCCGAGATGGTGCCCACCTGGGCGATGGCGTTCATGTCGCCGGCCACGGGCTTGCTGAACTTGTCGAGCGCGCCCGGGGTGCGGTTGCCGTCCTTGTCCACCCAGCCGTTGACGGCGCGGATGGCCTGCTCGATGCCGCGCTTCAGCGCCATGGGGTTAGCGCCGGCAGCCACGGTCTTGACGCCCTCGCGGAAGATGGACTGGGCAAGCACGGTGGCGGTGGTAGTGCCGTCGCCGGCCACGTCGCTGGTCTTGCTGGCGACTTCGCGCACCATCTGCGCGCCCATGTTTTCCAGGGGCTCCTTGAGTTCAATTTCCTTGGCTACGGTGACTCCGTCCTTGGTGATGGAGGGAGAACCGAATTTCTTTTCGATGACCACGTTGCGGCCCTTGGGGCCGAGCGTGACCTTGACGGCGTCGGCCAGTATGTTGACGCCGCGCAGGATCGCCTGCCGCGATTCCTCGCCATGAACAATCTGCTTCGCCATATCTGTGTATCTCCTCGTTTGCGATGTCTGTGGGCCGCTGGTTGGGCCCGAATGTCTATTGGTCTGTCAGTCTGTCGGTCTGCAGCTCAGTTACTCCCTCGATCGAAGCGGCTGGTGTAGGGAAAACCATGAACCGACTACCGACAACCGATAACTCGCCTACCGGCGCGCGCCGGCCTTTTCGTGATGTTCCTTTTTAGCGCCGGTGAGAACGCCGAGAACTTCTTCCTCGCGCATGATGATCAGCTCTTCGCCGTCGATCACGATCTCGGTGCCGGAGTACTTGCCGAACAGGACGCGGTCGCCTTCCTTGACGTCCAGCGGGCGGACCTTGCCCTCTTCGTTCACTTTGCCTTTGCCGGCGGCGATGATTTCCCCTTCCTGGGGCTTGTCTTTGGCAGTGTCGGGAATGATGATGCCGCCACGCGTGGTTTCTGCTTCTTCCACCCGACGAACCAGAACGCGGTCATGCAGGGGAGTGAATTTAGCCATGAAACGACCTCCTTTTACGAACACAAGGCTGGATTTGTGATTTTTTAGTCAGCAGCTAATTAGCTGTTATTCCATAGTGATACAGCCAATAGCCAAAGCTTTTTGGGAGCCTGGTCGGGCAGAGTGTTAGCACTCTCACCTAACGAGTGCCAAGTCTAAATGGGGACAGGGCTGGTTGTCAAGAGTTGAGCGGGAGGCGCTCAAGGTGGCAGTTGCACCAAAAATGTGGCAGTACTGAGCAGTGAATCGCGACAGGGATGAAGATTACTGCTCGGGCAACAGTGATTCCATGCCGCTGTTCTAAGTAAGCACCCGCGGAAGCGGCGCGGAAGTCAAGATCGGCTGAGAAACGGTGTCACGGTGCGGGTCCCTCGGTCCTCGATTCATGCCCTCCTCGTTGGAAACCAGCCCCTTACACAACTCAAGATGCCAGCCTGGGCGGCGGCGTGCGCGCTGGCGCTGCTGCTGGCGACGCCGGCGTGGAGCGAAGTCATTCCGTCGCCGGTCGACGTGCAGAGCATCGGGATCCGCGAACTGGGGAGGGTGACGGAAAGCCCGCCGGTGATGGGAGTGATCTCGCCGCAAGAAACTCAGGCTGCGGGCTTCAGGCTTCAGGCTTCAGGCGAACCGCAGGAGTCGGGAGTCGGGAGTCAGGAGTCAGGAAAAGCAGATTCGGAGCGGCGCCAGGAGAATCCGATATCGGCGAAGGCGAGCGACAGTAGCCCAGCGCCGGCAGCAGCAGTGGCGCAAGGCGCAAGCTTCAAGAAGAAGCATGGCAAGAAGCGGCTCGCCGAGAAGTACGACGTGACCAAAATCGGAGACCGGAACGTGGGCCACGGCCTCGACCTGTATTCGCTGAAGAGCGAGCAGCGACTGGGCAAGCAAATGGCGGCCGAGGTGGAGCAGCGCTCGCGGCTGGTGCGGGACCCGGTGATTACGGAATACGTGAACCGGATTGGGCAAACGCTGGTGCGCAATTCGGATGCGCGGGTGCCTTTCGTCATCAAGGTGATCGACAACGACGAGGTGAACGCGTTCGCGCTGCCGGGGGGATATTTCTACGTCAACAGCGGGCTGATCCTGGCGGCGGAGAACGAGGCGGAGCTGGCGGGGGTGATGGCGCACGAGATCGCGCACGTGGCGGCGCGTCATGCGACCAAGAATGCAACGCGGCAGCAGCTGCTGAACCTGGCAACAATTCCGCTGATTTTCGTGGGCGGGCCGGCGGCCTACGCGGTGCGGCAGTTCATGGGGCTGGCGATACCGATGACGTTTCTAAAGTTCAGCCGCAATGCGGAGCGCGAGGCCGACCTGCTGGGACTGGAGTACCAGTACGCCAGCGGCTACGACCCGGAGGAGTTCGTCCGATTTTTCGAGAAGCTGCACAAAGGGGAGAAGAAGCAGAAGCACGGGTTCCTGGCCAAGGCGTTTGCCACCCATCCCATGACCGGAGACCGGATCAAGCGGGCGCAGGAAGAGATTGCGAAGTACCTGCCGCCCAAGGACGAGTACATCGTGGATACCAGCGACTTTGACGCGGTGAAAGCGCGGCTGGAGAAAATAGAGAACGCCAACCGGATCGACGGCGGAGCGGGGATTCATCCGACGCTGCGACGGCGGGAGCCGGAAGCGGACAGCGGCCGGCCGAGGCTGGAGAGGAAGAATCAGTAGTCATTAGTCAGGAGTCAGGAGTCAGGAGTCAGCGGTCGGGAGTCAGCGGTCAGGGGTTGGGGGTTGGAGGCTAGGGGCTAGGCGTCAGTAGTCAAGAATCAGTGGTCAGGATCAGTGGTCAGTAGTCAGTGGTCAGGGGCGCTGGGGGTTAGGGGCTAGGTGTGATCTTTCAACAGGTTGTTCCTATCAAAGCAATAGTCCATTCAACTCAAACCGGAGAAGCTGAAGGTGCGAACCAATCTGCTTGTTCGGAGCGAGGGGAATGGACCTTCACCAGAATGCCCGACTTACGCTGTGGAGTCGAGAGGCACTTGCCGAGAAAGTTCTGCTCGAGAAGGTGACGTTGAACGCGGCTGCAGCCGCGTTCAACGTCAGCGCCAAAACCGCCGCCAAATGGGTGCGTCGTTACCAGCGTGAGGGTACGGCGGGCCTGCGCGACCGCAGTTCGCGCCCGCATCGGTTGCGCCGGCCCACTCCGGCCCACGTGGTGGAACAGATCGAGCCGTTGCGTCGCCAGCGCTGGGCCGCCTGCCGCATCGCCAGTCACACGGGCCTGAGTCCGGCCACGGTCAGCCGCATCCTGCGCCGCCTCAAGCTGAACCGCATCCGCCATCTCGATCCTGCCCCGCCGGTGCAGCGCTACGAGCATGCTGCCCCCGGCGATCTGCTTCATCTCGACATCAAAAAACTCGGTCGCTTCCGCGCCGTCGGCCCACGCATCCATGGCGATCGCACCCGCCGCACGCGCGGTGCCGGTTGGGATTACGTGCATGTCGCCGTCGATGATCACTCCCGCATCGCCTTCGCCCAAATCTTGCCCAACGAAAAGGGCTCTTCCGCGGCCGCTGCCCTGGCCGCCTTCCAGCGCCTGGGAATCCGTATCCGCCGCGTCCTCACCGACAACGGTCCCTGTTACCACTCGCTCGCCTTCCGAGCCGTCTGTCAGCAGCATGCAATCCAGCACAAGTACACCCGTCCCTATACCCCGCGCACCAACGGCAAAGCGGAACGCTTCATCCAAACTGCGTTGCGGGAATGGGCTTACGCACGCGCCTACCAAACCTCCGACGAACGCGCCAACCACCTGCTGCCCTGGATCCACCAGTACAACTGGCATCGACCGCATGCTAGTCTGAACGCGTTGTCGCCCATCAGCCGTTCCGGTCTTGACCGGAACAACCTGTTGATACACCACAGTTAGGCGTCAGTGGTCAAGAGTCAGTGGTCAGGAGTCAGTAGTCAGTAGTCAGCGGTCAGGGGGCAGTAGTCGGGAGTCGGGAGTCAGTAGAGCCTGGGCGAGAGCCCGGGCTTTTTGTTTGCACGGAGCGCGCGCCGTGCGGCGCTGGAAACAGTCCCAAAACTAACAGTATTTCCGATCCAGGAATCGCCAACCGCAGGTCTCTTCAAAGGAACGCAGTGGCAGGGCCGGGGTGCACTACAGTCCGGGTGAGAGGAACTGCAAATGGCCAGGCATGCGCGGGCCGAGGGCGAGCGTCGCGGCAGAGTGCGGCGCCTGATCGCGGTGCTGGCGATTTCGGTGGCACTCAGCTGCATGGCGGCGGTGGCGGCGGATGAGGACGACAAGGCGCAAGTCCAGAATTCGTTCGTGGGCGAGGTCTTCAACCTGCAGGAGCGGTCCGAGGTCCAACTGACGCTGGGCAGCGCGGTCTCCCGCGCACGGGGAATCCGGGCCGGGGCGGGCTATTTCGGAATGGAATACGGCCTAACCGGCCGTCTGCAGGCGGAATTCAGCCTGCCGTTCTTCGGTTGCTTTTCGAGCGCGGAAACAACGCAGCACGTCCGGGAAATCGAATTCGGCGTCGCCTACTCGGTGCGCAAGAACCCGAGACGGTTCGCCATTTTGCCGCAGGTGCAGTTCAGGCACGAATACGGCGCGGAGGCGGGCGCGGGGATGAAGGTCGAACCCGGGCTCGTGGTTGCGCAGCAGCTTGGCGCCACGGTGCTGCACCTTGCGGCGAGCCACCCAGTCCAGGGCGGCGGGTCCTCGTATTCGGCCGTGCTGGTGCGCGGCTGGAGAGCCTGGCGGGCGATGCTGGAACTCAGCCGTGAGTCGGGCGGTGGCCCGGCCACTGTGCAGGTCTCGGCCGGACTGGTCCGTACGTTCCGCGGAAGGCTCCGGGAGGTGGGCCTGGGCATCCCGGCAGGCTTGCGCGGAGAGGCGCCGGGCTGGGGCTTCGCGACGCGAATCACCTTCGAATTTTGCCGCGCAGCGGGGACCCGATGAAATTTCACTCTTCATTACGGACGAAGTGCTACCTGATCATGGCCCCTCTGGTGGCGCTTTTTCTGCTGCTGACGCTGGCGCTGGTGCATGCCACCTGGCACCTGCGCGACGAAGTGGCGGGGGTGGAGCATAGCGCCCAGGACGCGCTCTGGAGCGGACGGTTGTCGCGAGCCATGGACCGCTACCAGGCCGACTACTGGGGGCTGGTGGCCACGCACAGCCGGAGCGAGGCGGAGCAACTGGGCCGCGATGCCGAGGAAGCGCAACGAATGCTGGAGCACCTGCTCCAGCAAAGTGCTGACGACCAGGACCGGCTGGCGGAGCTGCAGGTGTTCGCGAAAGACTTCGGCCTGGTCAGAAGGCGGGTGGCCGAGGTCTCGCAGTTGCTGACGGATCCTGCCGGAAGCGAGCAGCGGCCGGTGGAACAGGAAGCAGGACGAGTCCTGCGGGAGGTGGTGACCGCAGCCAAGAGCTTCGCAGAAACGAGCGGGCTGGAGGTGGTGCGGGCGACGGGCGACGTGGTGGCCACCACGCAGGCGGTGTTTGGCCGCAACTCGGGGCTGTGCCGGGCAGCGCAGAAGGTGGCGCCGGAAGCCCAAGAGATCGCGATGGTGCAGCGCGTCATGCTCGGGTTTGGCGCCGAGCTAGTCGCGCTGTCACAGTACACGGCGCACCGGGAAGCAGCCAGCTCGGCGGAACGGCTGGCCGAAATCCGCAACTTGCACGCCCACGTGGAAGCAGCGCTGGCCGAACTGGAGGAGAACGAAGAGGCTGCCACCGACCAGGAGGGCAAGCAGCTGGTGGACGCAATTCGGCAACGTTACGCCGTGGTCAGCACCCTGGGGCAGGGGCTGATCCAACTGCCGGCGAACCCGACACGCGAGCAGCGCTACCAACTGGAGATCCAATTCCAAGCGGCGGTGCAGTCGCTGCACAGCGGGATTGACCATCTCGCCGGCGAACAGGCAGACGACCTGCTGGGGTTGACCGAGAAGCTGCGTTTGGCGCTGAATCGGACCGAAGGGCTGATCGCGGCGCTGTCGGGATTTTTTCTGTTGATCGCAGGCGGCGTGCCCTACCTGCTGATGCGCAAAATCATGGTTCCCGTGTTGACGTTGACCGGCGCCATTCATCGCTTTAAGAACGGCGATCTGGAAACCAAGGTCCCGGCCACGTCCAACGATGAAATGGGAGAGCTGGCGGCGGGGTTTAACGCGATGACCAGCGCGCTGGCGAAGACGGTGGAGGAACGGGAGCAGGCCGAAGCTACGGCGCGCGAGCGGGAGGAGCAAGTCCGGTTGCTGCTGGAATCGACGGCGGAGGCCATCTATGGCCTCGACCTGCGGGGCTGCTGCACGTTTTGCAATCCGGCCTGCGTCCGGATGCTGGGTTACCAAGATGCGGACCAATTGCTGGGCCAGGACATGCACCAGTTGATCCATCACTCGCGGCCGGACGGAACGCCCTTACCGTTGGAGCAATGCGAAAACTACGTCGCCCTGGCGTCGGGAAGGGGGTGCCACCTTGAGGATCAAGTGCTGTGGAGGGCGGACGGGAGCTGCTTCCCGGCGGAATCGTGGTCGCACCTGCAAATGAAAGAGGGGAAGGCGGTGGGGGCGGTCGTAGCGTTCATCGACATCACGCAGCGCAAAGAGGCGGAGGCGAAGATCCAATCGCTGGCCTACTTCGATGCCCTTACCGGCCTGCCCAACCGGGTCCTGCTGCAGGACCGATTGGGCAACGCGCTGGCGCGGGCGCGCCGTCACCATGAAAAGGTAGCAGTCTTGTTTCTCGACCTGGACGGATTCAAGGTGATCAACGATTCGCTGGGACACTCGGTGGGCGATGTGCTGTTGAAGCAGGTGGCCGAGCGGCTGCAGGAATGCGCTCGTGAGCAGGACACGGTAGCAAGGCTGGGGGGCGACGAGTTTGTGGTGGTGCTGACGTCGGTGAAAGAGGTTGGGGACGTGGCGGTGGCGGCGGAGCGCATCCGCAGCGCCCTGCTGGCGGAGTTCGTGGTGTTGGAGCACGCGCTGCATGTTTCCTGCAGCCTGGGGATCAGCCTGTTTCCAGAGCATGCCAACGATGGCGACGACCTGGTGAAGTATGCCGATGCCGCCATGTACCGCGCCAAGGACACGGGCCGCAACAATGTGCAGTTCTTTACCGAGGGGTTGAACGCGGAGGTGATGGAGCGGCTGGTGCTGGAGAACAGCCTGCGGCAGGCGCAGCAGAAGAACGAGCTGTACCTGATGTACCAGCCGCAGGTGGACATCGTGACGGGAACGCTGGTGGGAACGGAAGCGCTGATTCGCTGGCAGCATCCGGAGCTGGGGCTGGTGCCGCCGGACAAGTTCATTCCGATCGCGGAAAACAGCGGGTTGATCATCCCCATCGGGGAATGGGTGTTGCGGACCGCGTGCCGCGATGCCAAGCGCTGGCAGCAGGAGGGGGTGCCGGCGATGCCGGTGGCGGTGAATGTTTCGGCGGTGCAATTCCGGCAATCCGGGTTTGTCGACCTGGTGAGCACCATCCTGCGGGAGACCGGGCTCGATCCGCAATGGCTGGAGCTGGAGATTACCGAGAGCCTGATCCTGTCGAACGCCGACGTCACGGTGGCGGTGTTCCGGAAGCTGAACGAGATGGGAGTGAAGCTGGCGATCGACGACTTCGGGACGGGCTACTCCAGCCTCTCCTACCTGCGACACTTTCCCATCCACAAGCTGAAGATCGATCGCTCGTTCGTGCGCGACCTGGCGGTGGATCCCGATGATGCCGCGATTACCGGCACCATTATCAGCATGGCAAAAAACCTGGGCTTAAAGGTGATTGCCGAAGGCGTGGAGGAGCAACAGCAGGTTGCGTTCCTGCGCTCGCATGAGTGCGACGAAGCGCAAGGATACTTCTTCAGCCGGCCGGTACGGGCCGATGACCTGGCGGGGACGAGGGAAAAAATCCGCAAACAGGAGGCGGGGGTGTTCGTGGCGGATTGAATCCACGTCCAGCATGGCGGAGGCGGAGCAATCAGGAGAAGTTGACGGCGCGCTTCTGGTGCTCGGCGGCGGCGGCAACGGGCAGAAAAATGGAGAAGACGGTGCCGCAGGACTGCGGTGAGCGGCGGGAGCGAACGCGGATGGAGCCGCTGTGCTTGTCGACGATCTGGCGGCAGACCCAGAGGCCGAGGCCGGTGCCGGCATCCTTCTTGGTGGTAAAGAAAGGCTCGAAGATGCGGGCCAGGTTTTCCGGGGCGATACCGTGGCCGGAGTCGGCGATGGTGACGCGGACGCCATGCCGGCCGGGGGCGCGCCAGTCACGCGCGTTGGCGACCTTGATGCGAAGCCGTCCGCCGGGCTGCAGGGCTTCGATGCCGTTGCTGATGACGTTGGAAAACACCTGGCGAATCTCGCCTGCCGAGCCCAGCAACTGGAGATGAGTTCGGTAGCGCGTGTCGACGAAAATTTTGCGGGCCTTGACGCGGGTGTCGAGAAGGGCAAGGACGTTGTCGAGCAACGCGGCCGGATCGAAGTGCGAGGGAGCGCTCTCGTCGCGATAAAAGCCGAGGGTCTGCTTGGTGATGTGGGCGACGCGCTGCAGCTCGGTATCGGCCATTTCCAGATGCAGACGAGCGGCCGCGGAGAGACGAGGCTCGGAGCGGGCCAGGTAGAGCAAGTTGGTGACCGCCGCCAGGGGATTATTGATTTCGTGCGCGATGGTGGCGGCCAGGCGTCCGGCGGAGGCCAGCTTTTCGGAACGGACCAGCGCTTCTTCCGCCTGCCGGCGCAGGGTGACGTCGCGCAGGATGACGGTGTAGAGCTTGTGCCCTTCGGCTTCCACCTGGGAGATGGTGGTTTCGATCGGGAATTCCTCGCCGTTGGCACGCAATCCCCACAGCAGGCCGGGAGAATACATGGAGCGGGTGGTCAGGCCGGTGTCGCCGAAGGCCTGCACGTGGTGGCGGTGCGCATCGCGAAAGCGGGCGGGGATGAAGCGGTCGAGGTGGCTGCCGATGGCATCGGCGGCCGGACATCCGAAGATGCGCTCGGCGGCGGCGTTGAACAAGACGACGCGCTGCTCGTGGTCGACGGTGATGATGGCGTCCATGGCGGAATTGACGATGCCGCTGAGACGCAGTTCGCTGCTGCGCAGGGCTTTTTCCGCCTGCTCGCGGCGCGCGGCCAGGTCCTGAATCAGGTGGAGCGCGCCCTCAGCGGCTTCGCGTTCGGCGACCACGGCGGCAAGAGCCAGGCCGCTGATCGAAATGACGCCCAGAAACACCTGCAACAGAGTGGCGCCGCGGATGGGGTCGGGTTGAACGAAGGGTCCCAGGCCGACGGCGGTGGCCCAGACGGCAACGGCGGCGACCAACGCGGAGACGATGGAAGCGCCGGCAATGCCAAAGCGGATGGCGGCCCAGATGACGAAAGGAAATACCAGGAAAGCGAGCACGTTGTCGGCCACGCCGATGCCCAGGCGATGGTCGAAGACCAGGAAGGAAACGCCGAAGGCGGCGCAGGCCAGTCCGACGAACTCCAGGCGGTTCTGGCCGCGCAGATGGGCCACTCGAGGGAAGGTCAGGACCAGGGGAGCGATGACGATGACGCCCATGGCGTCGCCCAGCAACCAGACCAGCCAAGCCGAGGCGAATCCCGACCAGGGCTTGACACCGGCGAGGTTGAGCACGGTGACCCCGACGGTGGCGGCCACGGCGGTGCTGAGGCTGCCGAAAAGGACCAGCGCCAGGACGTCGCGCAAACGAGGAAGATGCAGCGCGAATCCGGGGACGCGGCGCAGGAGCCAGGTCGCGGCGAAGGCGGCGCAGGTATTTCCCAGGGCGATGCCGAAGCAGGCGATGTGGGGAATAGGACTGAAAAAATTTACCAGGAAGGCGCCCAGCAGGACCGCCGGCCACATGCCATAGCCCCACACGACCAGGGCAGCCAGAGCGATACCGGCGGGGGGCCAAACCGGGGAAACATTGCCGCTGGTGAAGGGAACGGCGAGACCGATCCTGCCGGCCAGGAAATAGGCGGCAAAGACGATGAAGAAGCGGAGAACCAGGACACCACGGACGGTGGAGGCGACGTGGCGGTCGCGAGGATAAGTGAACGATGGGAACACGCAACCTCTTCCGGGGCCGCGAGGCAGAGTAGACACAGAATACACCGGGGGGAAACAGTTGTCAGTTGCGAGTTCTCAGTTGCGAGTGGATGTGTCAGACGCGCAGGTCGGCGGTGGGGAGAAATTGCGGCGGCTTGCGGTGGCGCGTCGCCTGCTCGAAGGAGTAGGCGATTTTGATCAGGGTGGGCTCGGACCAGGCGCGGCCGAAGAATGAGAGTCCCACCGGCAATCCGAAGACGAACCCGGCGGGCACGGTGATGTGCGGATAGCCGGCGGCGGCGGGAAGGCCGGAGCTGCCGCCGCGTCCGCGGTCGCCATTGAGCAGGTCGGTGGTCCAGGCGGGGCCGCCGGAGGGGCCGAGAAGAGCGTCGAGCTGGTGCTGGTCCATGGCGGCGTCGATTCCCTTGGTGCGCGAGATGTCGCGGTTTTTCTCCAGCGCGGCGAGGTAGTCCGGGTTGGTGAGCGGGCCCTTGGTCTCCGCCTTCTCGAACAGGTCCTGGCCGAAGTAGGGGAGCTCCTGGCGGCTGTGCTTCTGGTTGAACTCGATGATTTCCTTCAGCGAGTGCACGGGCGCGGCGGGGCCGAGGGCGGTGAGGTAGGCGTTGAGGTCGGCCTTGAGTTCGGTGAGGAAGACTTCCAGGATCGAATCGCCGAAGGTGGCGGGGCCGAGGTCGACGGGATCGATGAGCACGGCGCCCTCACTTTTGAGGGCGGCGAGGCAATCCTCGATGAGGCGATCGACGGCGTCGCTGAAACCGAAATTCTTGCGCACCACGCCGATGCGGGCGCCGCGCAGGCCGTGAGGATCGAGAGAGCGGGTGTAGTCGATGGGAGGCTGGTCGCGCAGGGGAGCGGTGGCGGGATCCTGGGGATCGTAGCCGGCGAGGGCGGTGAGCAGCGCGGCGGCGTCGGCAACGGTGCGTGCCATGGGCCCGGCGGTGTCCTGGGTGTGGGAGATGGGAATCACTGTGGAGCGGCTGACCAGGCCGACGGTGGGCTTGATGCCGACGATGCCGTTGGCGTTCGACGGGCAGATGATGGAGCCGGAAGTTTCCGTGCCGACGGCGACAGGGCATGCGTTGGCGGAAACGGCCGCGCCGGAGCCGGAGCTGGAGCCGCAGGGGTTGCGGTCGAGCACATAGGGATTGCGGGTGAGGCCGCCGCGTCCGCTCCATCCGCTGGTGGAGCGATTGGAGCGAATGTTGGCCCACTCGCTGAGGTTGGTCTTGCCCAGGATGAGCGCGCCGGCCTGGCGCAGCTGACCCACGAGAAAGGCGTCATGGGGTGGAACTGAGCCGAGCAGGGCGAGCGAGCCGGCGGTGGTCATCATGCGGTCGGCAGTGCCGATGTTGTCCTTGATCAGCACCGGGATGCCGTGCAGTGGGCCGCGTGGCTTGCTGGTGCGGCGCTCGCGGTCGAGGGCGTCGGCGATTTTGAGGGCGTCAGGATTGATTTCGATGACGGCGTTGATGGCGGGACCGCGCTTGTCGATGGCATCGATGCGGGCGAGGTATTTTTCGGCCAGGGAGCGGACGGTGAACTTGCCGGAGGCGAGTCCCTGCTGGAGGCCGGCGATGGTGGCCTCGTCGAGTTCGAAGGCGGGCGGGGCAGCGGCTTCGAGAGCGGGCGCGAGCAAGGCGCCGGCGCCGGCGACGATGGTGGTCTTCAGAAAATTGCGGCGATCGTGCATGGTCCTCTCCAGGAAGCGGGGGATTATAGCAAGAGGTTAACGGTTCATGGTTGTCGGTTCATGGTTGTTGGTTTTCGGTTAACGGTATTCAGTTCGCGGTTCGAAGATTCCGGGTGGATGACAAACGTCAAGATTCGCTCAGGATGACAGTAGCTCGGGCTTGCGCCCTCGCTCAGGATGACACAACGCTGAAGTTCGCCCGGGACGGCAGATCCGATTAGCAATTGTCGATTGAAGGGGAAGCACTTTAGACTGAAGGGGTGAAGATTGCGCTGGGGCAGATCAACACCACCATTGGCGACTTCAGCGGGAATGCCGGGAAGATCATCGAGTTCTCGCGACGCGCGCTGGCGGCGGGTGCGGGCCTGGCGATGTTTCCTGAGCTCTCCATCTGCGGCTACCCGCCGCGCGACCTGGTGGAGAATTCCAGCTTCGTCCATCGCAATGCGGAGATGCTGCAACGGATCGCCGACGAGACGCGCGGCATGGCGGTGATCTGCGGGCTGGTGACGCCGGCGCAGGGGGCCACCGGCAAGTCGGTGATGAACTCGGCGGCGCTGACCCGGGACGGGCAGGTGGCGTTCACGCAATCGAAGGCGCTGCTGCCTACCTACGACGTGTTCGACGAGTCGAGGAACTTCGCGCCTGCGGTCAAGCAGGAGCTGCTGCCGATTTGCGGGCGGCAGGTGGCGCTGACCATCTGCGAGGACGCGTGGAACGACAAGAGCTTCTGGAACCGGCCGCTGTACGGCTTCGATCCGGTGGAGTCGCTGATGAGGGCCGGAGGCAAGCTGCTGCTGAACATCTCGGCCTCGCCGTTCTACGTGGGCAAGCGCGAGCTGCGGCAGAACATGCTGGCGGCGCTGGCCACCAAGTATGGCGTTCCGGTGGCGATGGTGAACCAGGTAGGCGGCAACGACAGCCTGGTGTTTGACGGATCGAGCCTGGTGATCGCGCCCGACGGCCGGGTGGTGGCGCAGGCGAAATCGTTCGAAGAAGACCTGATTTACTTCGACAGCGACAAGCTGGCGGGTGACCTGCATCCGCAGGCGGAGGGCATGGAAGCCAGCGTATACGCGGCGCTGGTGCTGGGAACGCGCGATTACGTGCGCAAGTGCGGCTTCCATCGCGTGCTGGTGGGGCTGAGCGGGGGCATCGATTCGGGACTGACGGCGGCGATCGCGGCCGATGCCCTGGGCAACCAGAATGTGACCGGTGTGGGCATGCCGGGACCGTACTCCTCGCGCGGCAGCATCGACGATGCCCGGGCGCTGGCGGGAAACCTGGGAATCCGCTTCGAGCTGATCCGGATTACGGAGATTTTTGACGCCTACCTGAAGGGCCTGAAGCCGGCGTTTGCGGGCCGGGAAGAGGACGTGACGGAGGAGAATATCCAGGCGCGCATTCGGGGAGCGCTGCTGATGGCATTGAGCAACAAGTTCAACGCCATGGTGCTGAGCACGGGCAACAAGTCGGAGCTGGCGGTCGGCTACTGCACGCTCTACGGCGACATGGCGGGCGGGCTGGCGGTGATTTCCGATGTGCCCAAGACCATGGTGTACCGCCTGGCGCAGTACGTGAATTCGCGCCGGCCGGTGATTCCGCGGGCGACGCTGGAAAAACCTCCGTCGGCGGAGTTGCGGCCGAATCAAAAGGACAGCGACTCGCTGCCGCCCTACGAGGTGCTGGACACGATCCTGGAGGACTACATCGAGGACACCAAGAGCGCGGAGCAGATCAGCGAAGAGCGCGGCTACGACGTGGGCCTGGCGCGCCAGGTGATCCGCATGGTGGAGCGCTCGGAATACAAGCGCCAGCAGGCGGCGCCGGGGTTGAAGATTTCCGAAAAGGCGTTCGGTGTGGGGCGAAGGTTTCCAATCGCAGCCAAGTCGGATTATTAGAAGAAGTTTCGGCTACTGAAGAGGGTCTTCGGTTGTCGGTTGTCGGTTATCGGTATGCATGGCCCCGGTCAGCTGGGAAACCGAGAACCGAAAACGGTCTTGAAAGGAATGCATGCGCCGTCATTTGGCACTGTCGATGTTGATCGTGATCGCCGCCTGCGCGGGGGCGCAGACGCCGGCGAAACCCGCCCCGAAAGCGGCGGTGAAAGCGAAGAGCGCGGGAAGCAGGGGCGCAGCGGCGCTGCCGTCGAAGGTCACGGTCAATTCATTTCTGCGGCACATGTTCGGCTATGAGCCCAATGTCTCGTGGACGGTGGAAGGCATCAAGCCGTCGCCCGCGCCGGCGGTCGCCGAGATTGACCTGAAGCTGAATACGGCGAAAAACAACGGCCCGCGCAGGTTATTCGTGCTGCCGGGGCACCAGGAAGCAATTGCGGGAGACCTGGCGCCATTTCCCGGCGACGGAGCGCGCCCCTCGGACGCGGCGATCAACAGCTTTGTCCGGCAGATGACGGGCGGCGCCAACCCGGGCATCACGTGGACGATTTCCGAGATCAAGCCGGGGGCGGTGTCAGGGCTGACGCAGGTGACGGTGCTGGTGAACACGCCGAAGGGCGGGGGAGCGGTGCCTTTCCTGGTGACGCCAGATGGCAAATACGCGCTGCTGGGCGAGGTGCTGCCGTTCGGCGCCGACCCGTTCGCCGCCAACCGCGCCAAGCTGAAGAGGGGAATGAATGGGCCAGCTCGCGGGCCGGCCAATGCGCCGGTCACGATCGTCGAGTTTGCCGACCTGCAATGCCCGGCGTGCAAGGCTGCGCTGCCAACCATCCAGCGGCTGCTGGCGGATGAGCCGAGGGCGCGGTTCGTCTTCCAGCAGTATCCGCTGACCCAGATGCACCATTGGGCGTTCAAGGCGGCGGAATACGGCGAATGCGTGTACCAGCAGAACCCGGCGGCGTTCTGGAAATTCGTCGATGCGGTCTACGGCGCGCAGGAGCAGATCACGGTGGAAACCAACAACTCCGAGGATGCGGGCAAGAAGGCGGAAGGGAAACTGAAAGAGCTGGCGTCGGCCTCCGGAGTGGACGGACAGAAGGTGGCAGCGTGCGCCAACCAGCCGGCGACGACCCAACGAATCAAGCAGTCGATGGAATTGGGGAAAGAGATGGAAATAACCGGCACGCCTACGGTCTTCATCGGCGGGCGCAAGGTCTACAATCTCGGCCAGATGACGCCGGAGCAGCTGAAGCGGGTGGCGGATTTCATGGCAACAGGGAAGTAACCAGGAGTCAGGAGTCAGGAGTCAGCAGTTCGGTGCAGCAGGTGACGCAAGCGTCGGGCTGGAGGGCGGCAAGCTCGGCGCGGGGAAAAATTCCAGTTGCGACAGCGATGATGGGCACGCCGGCGGCGCGGGCGGCGGCGATGTCAGAGGGAGTATCGCCGACGATGCACACGCGCGCGGCGGCGCCGAGACGCTGGCGCGCTTCGCCGATCCCATGGCGAAAGATTTCTTCGCGCAGCTCGCGGTGATCGCTGAAAGATCCAAAGGCAAAGTAATCGCGCAGGCCGGCTGCCTCGATCTTGGCCCAGCCGATGGTCTGGAGATTTCCTGAGACTACTCCCAGCAGCTTCCCGCCGCGATGGAGCGATTCCAGCAGCTCGCGAACGGAAGGGCAAAGCTCGACGCGAATCCCGGCGGCGTTGCGGCGAACTTCTTCGCCCATGTGCCGGATGAGGTCGGGCAGCTTGCGTTCGAACTCGGCGCCGGAGATTCCGGCGCGCGACAGGACGGCGCGCAGGATGCCGAGATCGGTGTTGCCGTGGACGAGAACGCCGTCAATGGTGCCGTCGATGGCGAACAGTTGGCGCATGGCATTGCGGAAGGCGTGGTAGTGCACGCCGTCGCGCGTGTTGAGCAGGGTGCCGTCGATGTCGAAGAGGTAAGCGTCGCAATCGAGAGAAGCGGGCATCGGGTGTGAGATGCGGGTTAGTGGCCAGTGGCTAGAAAAGCAGATCCTTCGCTTCGCTCAGGATGACACAACCTAACTTATTCGTTCCAAGCCAAGCTCGATTCACCGCCAATCATTCGTTCCAAGCCAAGCTCGATTCATCCCGTAGTCTGAACCCTATCTGTTAACTACAAGCTGGCGCCGGAATGTAACTATAAGCTGGCGCCGGCGTGGCCGGGGATCATGATGCGCTCGACGCTGGTGGCGCGGCCGGTGGCTTCGTCGCACTCCAGATAGACGCCGCAGAAGTGGACGTCGCCATGCGCCGCTTCCCAGCGCGCCGGCATGTTGGTGAGAAATCGCTGGATCACCAATTCCTTTTGCACCCCGATCACGCTGTCGTAAGGGCCGGTCATGCCGACATCGGTCTGGTAGGCGGTGCCGCCGGGCAAAAGGCGGGTGTCGGCGGTGGGGATGTGAGTGTGCGTGCCGAGCAGGGCGGTGACGCGGCCATCGAGATACCAGCCCATGGCGACCTTCTCGGAGGTGGCCTCCGCGTGCATGTCCACCAGGATGATCTTGGCCTTGATGTTCGCGAGCAGGGCGTCGGCGACGCGAAACGGGTCGTCGTTCTGTGGCAGGAAGACGCGTCCCTGGAGGTTGATGACCGCGTAGGGAATCTTGCCCACCGTGCCTTCATACATGCCAACGCCGGGCGTGCCCGCGGGATAGTTGGCGGGACGCAACACGCGGCGCGCCGGGCTGTGCGGGTTGCCGTCGGCCGCCTGGAAATATTCGATGATCTCGCGCTTGTCCCAGATGTGGTTGCCGGTGGTGAGCACGGCGATGTTGAGGTCGAAAAGCTCGTCGATGATGCCGGGCGTGAGACCGAAGCCGCCGGCGGCGTTTTCCGCGTTGGCGATGACCAGGTCCACCGGACGCTGCTTGAGGAAGGCGGGCAGGTGCTCGCGCACGCTGACGCGCCCGGGCTTTCCGAAGATGTCGCCAATAAAGAGAATGCGCACAGTGAGTACCTTAAACGATCGATAGTAACAAAAAACGCCGATGGCCAGTGGTCGATGGCGGCGCGTCACAGCCGAGGGCGGCTGTCGCCACGCGGTCATTCGCGATCAGCGGTCGCGCAGTTCGACCGTGGTGAGGAAGTCGAAATTGCCGGGCGGGCCGATGTGGACGTTGCCGACGCGTCGCGAGTACACCGCGACATTGTCGAGATACCAGAGGTCGATGTAAGGCAGGTCCTCGGCGAGTAGTTGCTGAATGGCGGTGTAGATCTGCTTGCGCTTGGCGGGATCGACTTCGCGGCGGCCGGCGTCGATGAGGCGATCGACGGCGGGGTTGGAGTAGTGGCTGCGGTTGGCGCCGGTGGGCGGCGTAAAGGAGGAATGGAAGGCGTACTGAAACATGTCGGGGTCGTTGTTGCCGCCGATCCAGCGCAGCGAGTAGAGCTGGAAGGCGCCTTTCTGGACGTCAGCGAAGAAAGTGGCGAACTCGTAGGTCTTGATGTCGAGTTCAACGCCGATGGCGCGCCACTGCTGCTGCAAGACCGCAGCCAGCAGGCGCGTGGTCTCCTCGGTGGAGGTCTTCATGGTGAGGTGGAAGCGCACGCCGTTGGTGGCATGGTATCCGGCCTGGTCGAGCAACTCACGGGCGCGCGGCGGATTGTAGTCGTACTTGGGCAGGTCGGCGGTGAAGGCCCAGGACTGCGTGGGCAGGATGCTGTAGGCGGGGCGGGCCTCGTCGCGCCACAGGTAATGGATCAGCGGGCGGCGGTCGAGCGCGTAGGCCAGCGCCTGGCGGACACGCACGTCCTTGAGGACGGGATCGGCGAGGTTCATGGCCACGTAGGTGAGCACCGTGCCGGGGGTCTGCTGCACCCGGAGGGCGGGATCGCCGCGCAGGGCCAGCACCATATCGGCGGTGAGGGCATTGAGGGCGACATCGGCGCTGCCCTTGCGGAGTTCCAGCGCGCGGGTGGTGGTGTCGGGCACGACGGTGAAGCGCACACGCGCGATGCGCGGCCGCTCGCGCCAATACTGGTCATTGCGCTCGATGACGACTTCGCGGTCTTGCTGGTTGCTGACCAGGCGGAAGGGCCCAGAACCTATCGGGTTACGATAGAAATCGGCGCCGCTGCCGAAGGGCACGATGCCAATGGCGCCGTTGGCCAGGTTCCACAACAGCGATGCCCAGGGTTCCTTGAGATGAAAGACGACGGTGGCGTCGTCGGGCGCGTCGATATGGTCGACGAAGCGATAGGTCCCGGTCTTCACCGTGCGCACGGTGCGGTTCATGATGGAGTCGAAGGTCCATTTGACGTCGCGCGCGGTGAGCGGGCGGCCATCGTGGAAGCGGGCGTCGCGGCGCAGGTGGAAGACGTAAGTCAGCGGGTCGGGAACATCCCAGCTGGTGGCCAGCCAGGGCTGCAGGTTGAAGTGCTCGTCGCGATGGACCAGGGCGTCAAACAGCAGTTCGTCGATGCGCTCCGAGTAGGCGTCGATGCCGACGCGGGGATCGAGGTTGGTGGGGCTGTTCTCGATGATCATGACCAGCGTGTCGGCGGGCGGTTTCTTGGTGCAGCCTGCGCAAAACAACAAACCACAAAGGACAAGAAAGAAACGTTTCAAGGTTTCACGTTTCGAGGTTTCACGTGGTTTGGCTTGGCGCCGTGGAAACGTGAAACGTGGAACGTGAAACTTCATGCACGGCACCTCGTGATCGAATGTCGTCATCAAGGATACGAGATTTTGCCGAGCACCGCGGGACGCTTGGCGCCGGTGGCAGAGGGAATGTTGGAGGGGACGTGACGCCAGGTCTGGTAGGCGAGGAGCGCGAAGCCGACGGCCTCCTTGGCTTCGGACGGCAGGCCGAATTCGTCGGAGGTGCGCAGCTTCAGGCCGGTGAGTTCGGCGGCGAGCATGGACATGAGGGTTTTGTTTTTGGCGCCGCCGCCGGAGACGATCATCTCGCGAAAACGTTTTTCGGCGGCAGGGGCAACGAAGGCGCGCACCGCGTCGGCAATGGAATAGGCGGTGAGGGCGGTGGCGGTGGCGACCACGTCTTCTTTGCGGGCGCGGCGGCAGCGGCGAAGAAATGCGGCGACAAACTCGCGTCCGAACTCCTCGCGGCCGGCGGTCTTGGGCGGACGGCGGCGGAAAAAAGGCTGGTTGATGAGGTCGGAGACCACGACATCGAGCACGCGTCCGCGGGCGGCGATGCGACCGTTGCGGTCGTAAGGTTTGGAAAAAAGGCGCTCGGTGACGGCGTCGATCACCATGTTGCCGGGTCCGGTGTCGAAGGCAACCACTTGGTGGGGCGCGGCCTTGGCGGGAATGGCGGAGAGATTGGCGATGCCGCCGATGTTCTGCACGATGCGTCCGCGGCGCCGATGGCGGTAGAGCAGGTAGTCGAGGAAGGGAACCAGGGGCGCGCCGGCGCCGCCAGCCGCCATGTCGGCGGGGCGAAAATCGCTGACCACCGGAACGCCGGTGCGGGCCGCGAGGATGGCGCCTTCCCCAATCTGCCAGGTGCAGGCGAGGTTGTGGCCGAGGAAGGCACGCGGGGCGCCCTGGTGATAGAGGGTCTGGCCGTGGCAACCGACGAGATCGAGGGCGAGATGGGCGTGCCGGGCGGCGGAACAAACGGCCTCGGCATAGAGTTCGCCGAGCAGAAAATTGAGCCGCGCCAGGTCCGCGACCGCGGCTTGCGACGCGTTCATCATGGCCAGAATTTGGCGGCGAACGCGCGGCGGGTAGGGAAAGGCGCGGTGATGGAGCAACTCGAAGCGGGTGCGAAAGCCGCGGCCGAGCACGCGCACCAGCGCGACGTCAATGCCGTCGGCCGAGGTGCCGCTCATCACGCCGGCTACGATCACGATCGCTCCTGGAATTGAAAAACACAGAGGCACAGAGACGCAGCGGACAGAAAGCAAGTCAAGCCAATGCAACCGTGGCGGAGGGCCCGGCGCGCGGTGCTGGTCACAATGGTTCTTGTTCGGTTAACTCTGCGACTCTGTGTCTCTGTGTTCATCATGCATGCGCCGCCACGACCAGGCGCGCTTCCTCGCTCAGCTCCCACAGTTCGCGGCGAAGGCGGTCCACGGTGTGATCGGTGGGCGCGGGGGCGCGGCGCTTGAGTTCACGCGCTCGATTTTTGAACGCCAGGATGCGGCGCGCTTTTTCGGCGACCAGGCTGGCGAAGCGGCGATCGCGCTCGGCTTCCCGCAGGACGGCCTGGTAGGCGCGCCAGACGATCTCTTCCTTGTGGCAGGCCATGAAGATGTCGGCGCCGGCGCGCAGCGTTTCCACCGCCGCCTGCTCGATGGGCGCCGCCGCCTGCACGCCGCCCATCTCGAGATCGTCGCAGAGCACGAGCCCGCGATAGCCGAGGCGTTTGCGTAGGATGTCCATAATCCACTTGCGGGAGATGCTGGCCGGCGTCTTGTCGCGGGTCACGGCTGGATAGGCGGCATGGCCGACCATGATAAACGGCATCTGGCGGTGCAGCTCGCGGTAGGGGTGGAGGTCTTCTTTCATGAGGCGCGCGGCCGGGGTGGCGATGGAAGGCAGCTCCTTATGAGTGTCGAGGTTGGCGCCGCCGAGACCGGGGAAGTGCTTGCCGCAGCCGAGCACATGCGCATCCTTGAGGCCGCGCAGGAATTCGCGCGCGTAGGTCACGACCTTTTTGGGATCGGCGGAGGCGGTGCGCGAGGTCAGGACCGTGCGCGAAGCTTCGAGGCCGAGATCGACGACGGGCGCAAAATCGACGTTGAAGCCGAGCAGGCGGCATTCGTCGCCGATGACGCGGCCATGCAGGCGAAAAAGTTTCTTGTTGCCGCCGGCGACGATGTCGGCGACCGAAGGCGCGGGCGCGATCACGTCCTTCAGGCGATCGACGGTTCCGCCCTCCATGTCGACGCAGAGGAACGCCGGGGCGGAGATGCACTTTTGCGATTCGCGCAGCAGCTCCCAGGTTTGGCGGGCGGCGGCGATATTCCGCTTGAACAGGATGATGCCGCCGGGCTGCAAGGTCGAGAGCGTGGAGCGCAGGCGAGGAGAGATTTCGGCGCCGTCGTAGCCCATGATGAGGAGCTGGCCGACTTGGGTGCGGAGATCGGAAGATGAGGACATTAACGCCAACTCTTAACGTAATACATGAGCCCTGATGTTCTCGGTCATATCCACAGCACGGGTCGAAGACCCGTGCCACACAATTATTTCACCTGCTGCTTCAATGCGTGCAAAAGGTTCAAGGCTTCCAGCGGCGTGAGGCGGTCAAGGTCGGCCTCGCGTAACTGGTCGACGATCTTTTGCGATAGCGGGGTAAACATGGTGAGCTGCACGGAGCCGGGCTGCAGCTCGTCAGAGGCGAGTTCGCTGGTCAGGCGATGCTCGGCCGATTCGTGCTCGGCCAGTACTTCGCGGGCGCGGGCGATGACCTCGGGAGGCAAGCCCGCCAGCTTTGCCACCTCAATGCCGTAACTGCGGTCGGCGGCGCCGGGTTCCACTCTGCGCAGGAAGACGATTCCCCCGGCATTTTCTTTCACCGAGACGTGATAGTTCTTGACCCCGGAGAGCTGGTCGGCGAGTTCGGTGAGCTCGTGATAGTGCGTCGCAAACAGAGTCTTGGCCCGCGTGCGGGCGTGGATGTACTCGATGGCGGCCCAGGCGATGGCCAGGCCGTCGTAGGTGGCGGTGCCGCGTCCGACCTCGTCGAGAAGGATGAGGGAATTGGGCGTGGCGGTGTTGAGAATGGCGGCGGTCTCGGTCATCTCGACCATGAAGGTGGAACGTCCGCGGGCCAGGTTGTCGGCGGCGCCGATGCGGGTGAAGATGCGGTCCACCACGCTGAGCCGCGCCGAGCGCGCGGGCACAAACGATCCCATCTGCGCCAGGATGACGATGAGCGCCGACTGCCGCAGGTAGGTGCTCTTGCCGCCCATGTTGGGGCCGGTGAGCACCTGGATGGCGTCGCTGGTGGAATTGAGGTAGAGATCGTTGGGCACGAAGCGGTCGTTGCTGCCGGTCAGCTCCGGGCGCTCGACCACGGGGTGGCGGCCTTCGCGGATCTCGATTTCGCCGCTAAAGACAAACTGCGGGCGGCAGTAATTGTTGTTGGCCGCCAGGTATGCCAGCCCGGCGAGCACGTCCACCTGGGCGACGGCAAGCGCGGTCTGGCGGATGCGGCGGGCTTCGCCGGCGATGGCGGCGCGCAGCTCGGCGAAGAGGCGGCGCTCGATCTCGACAATTTTTTCCTGCGCGTCGAGGATTTTGGATTCGTACTGTTTCAACTCCGGAGTGGTGAAGCGCTCGGCGTTGACCAAGGTCTGCTTGCGCTCGTAGTCGGGCGGCGCCAGGTGCTGGTTGGCCTTGCTGATCTCGATGTAATAGCCGAAGACGGAATTGAACTTGACCTTCAGCGATGCGATGCCGGTGCGCAGGCGCTCGCGCTCCTCAATCTGCGCCAGAAACTGCTTGCTGCAGCGGCTGAGGGTGCGCAGCTCGTCCAATTCGGGGTCAATCGCGCCGCGAATGACGCCGCCATCGGCCAGAGTGAGCGGCGGCTCTTCCACCAACGTGCTCTCGATGCGCGCCCGCAGGTCGGCGAGATCGTCGACCGATGCGAGCAGCGAAGCCATGCGGTCGCTCTTGAAGCGGGCCAGCGACCCGCGAATTCCGGGCAGCCGTCCGAGTGAGGCGGCCAAGGCCAGCAGGTCGCGCGGGTTCGCGGTCTCCAGGGTGATGCGGCTGAGCAGGCGCTCGACATCGAGCACGCCGTCGAGCGCGCGTCGCAACTCCTCGCGTTCCACGGTGGAGCGCACCTGTTCCTCGACGGCGTCGAGGCGGGCGTTGATTTCGGCGGCATCGATTCCCGGGCGCAGCATCCAGGCGCGGAGCAGGCGCTTGCCCATGGGCGTGAGGCTGTGATCGATGGCACGAAACAGAGTGACGGCGTCGCCGGAACCGGTAAACAGCGGTTCCACCAGCTCCAGGTTGCGGACGGTGACGGCGTCGAGCACCAGGCAATTCTGGCGTTCGTAGAAGCCGATGCGGTCCACGTGATCGAGCGTGCCGCGCTGGGTGCTGCGCACGTAATGCAGGATGGCGCCGGCCGCAGCGGCCGCGGCGGGACGTCCCGCCAGCCCGAAGCCCTCCAGAGAGAGCACGCCAAAATGGTTTTCGACCAGCGGAATGGCGTAATCGGGCGAGAACACCCAGTCGTCCAGCGGCGTCTCCGACCAAGCGGTTGCGCTTGAGGGGGAGCGCGCTCCAGCGCCCGCGGCGCGCGCGGAGAGTTCAAACAAGGGCAGGGAAGAGCCGAACAGGAGCTCGCGCGGGCGCAGTTGCTCCAGTTCCTCGAGCACGCGGCGCTCGGCGGTCTCACCGCTGAATTCGGTGGCGCGAAATTCTCCGGTGGAGAGGTCGAGCACGGCAAATCCGGCGACCAGCGCGGCGGGGCGGCCGGCATCGAGGCGCGCGACGGCGGCGAGGAAATTGTTTTCGTCGGAGCCGAGCGAGGCATCGGCGGCGGTGCCGGGCGTCACCACCCGGGTGACGGCGCGGCGAACCAACTTCTTCGCCAGGCGCGGGTCTTCCACCTGGTCGCAGATGGCGACCTTGTAGCCCTTCTTGATCAGCTTGGAAATATAGCCTTCGGCGGCGTGGTAGGGTACGCCGCACATGGGCACGGCGATGCCTTTCTCCTTGTTGCGCGAGGTGAGGGTGATTTGCAGCTCGCGCGCGGCGAGAACGGCGTCGTCAAAGAAGAGTTCGTAAAAATCTCCCAGGCGAAAAAAGAGCAGCGCGTTGGGATGTTCCTTCTTGATGGCGGAATACTGGCGCATGAGCGGCGTCCCCGGGGCCTCGGGGCAATTGAGGGGCGCGTCCGGCGCGGTGCCGGACTTCGGGGTGGAGGACTCATCCATCGGCGGCGGAACTTGCGCGGATTATAGCAAGCGGCGGCGCCGTGGCTACGCCTGGGGAACATTTTTGCGTACAATGCTCGACGAGCACGCCATTGTGAAACCGCCGGCCGCGGTTGACGCGCGCCGACGACGGGGTTTTCCTAACGATAATGGAACTGCGCAAAGATCCAATCACGCGATCCTGGGTGATAACCGGCGACGACATGCCGACGCCGACGGGAGAGACACGCTGCGAGTTCTGTCCCGATACGCCCGAAGGTCCGCACGTGATTGCCACCCGGCCGTCGGTCGACGGCGGCCCGTGGTCGTCGCGCGCGGTGGTCCACCCCCACCCGCTGTACCGCATTGAAGGCGAGCCGCAACGCCGGGGCGACGGCCTCTACGACCGCATGCGTCCGGTGGGCGCGCACGAGGTGCTGGTGGAGAACCCGCGCCACAACGGGCACCTGTGGAACTCCAGCGACGCGGAGATCGATGAATTCCTGCTGCTCATTGCCAATCGCATCCACGACCTGAAACGCGACCGGCGCTTCAAGTACATCACGGTGTTCAAGAACCATGGCGAGATGTCGGGGCAGGAGTTCGAGCACCCGACGTCGCAAATCACGGCCAGCACCTTCGTGCCGCGCCGCGTGCTCTATGAACTGCGAGCGGGACGCGAATACTTCCAGCAGAAAGAGCGCTGCGTGTTCTGCGACATCATTGCGCAGGAAGAGCAGCAGGCGGTGCGCCTGGTGGAAAGCCGCGGCGAGTACCTGTCGCTGTGCCCGTACGCGCCGCGGGTGCCGTACGAAACCTGGATCATGCCGCGCACGCACGACGCTTTTTTCGAGCGCAGCATTCAGCGGCCCGGGTCAACCCGCGATTTGAGCGCCCTGCTGCGCCGCACGCTGCTGCGCATTCGCGCAGTCACCGAGCAGTTCCACCTGGTGGTGCACACCGCGCCCAACACGCTGCATCGCTCGGAAATCCTGAACTACTGGAAAACCATCGACGAAGATTATCACTGGCACATCGAGATCCTGCCGCTGTTACCCAAGAAGGAGAAGTCGTACACCTTCAAGGAGGTGTACTACACGCCGGTAACCTCGGAGTCGGCAGCGGCGCGGCTGCGGGAGAACTCGCCGGAGGGCTAGCCGTTGTGAGTTCCTCGCCTTGGGGGTGGAGTGAAGTTTGTCGTTGTGCTGCTGATGGTCGCCATTGCCGCGAGCGCGCAAAGCGCCGCGCCGGCGCCTTCTTCCACGGCGGGCGACGACAAGCAGCAGGTCCTGTGGCAGAAGCTGGAGACGCGGATCCAGCAGATCGACGGGGAGCTGAACGGGGTGATGGGAGTCGCCCTGCTCGACCTGAGCGACGGGCGACAGTTCCTGCTGCATGCCGACGAGGTATACCCGCAGGCCAGCTCGATCAAGATCGCGGTGCTGGGCGAACTCTATCGCCAGGCGCAGCAGGGCCGGCTGAAGCTGACCGACCTCTACGTCATGAACCAGGCCGACCTGGTGGCCGACAGCGACATCATGGGCGGGCTGACGCCGGGGGTGACGCGGGTCACGCTGCGCGATCTTGCGACCATGATGGTGGCGGTGAGCGACAACAGCGCCACCAACGTGCTGATCGATCGCGTGGGAATGGAAAACGTGAATCGCATGCTCAGCGGACTGGGGCTGAAGAACACGCGGCTGCGCCGCAAGATGATGGACATCAACGCGGCCAAGGAAGGGCGGGAAAATATCTCCACGCCGCGCGAGATGATGACCCTGCTGGAGGCGATCTATCGCGGCAAGCTGCTCAACCCGGAGCTGACCGCGGATTTCATCAAGATGCTGGCCACGCACAAGCACAGCGCCATCCGCAACGCCGTGCCCGACGCCGTGGTCTCCGCCGACAAGCCGGGAGAGCTGGAAGCGGTGCGCACCGATTCCGGGATCGTGTTCGCACAGAACCGGCCCTTCATCATTTGCGTGATGACCACGTACTTGAAGGACGAGGCCGCCGGACGAGCGGCGATCGGGAAGGTGGCCGAGGCAGCCTACGATTATTTTGACCGCGTGGGACGCTCGTCGCCGTATGGGCGAGTGGTGTCACCGTACAATGCCCATCCGTAGCCTATGCGTGCCTCCGAACCCGGGGTCAAAGACCCGGGCCACACAGATCGGCAACCCGCTTATGACAGTTCGGCGCATTAAGACTCACAGCGCGCAGACCGGCTACGTTTACGAATACTACTTTGTGGGCAAACGGCGCGCCCTGCCGGAGGAGCCGGCGGGCACGGAATTCATCTTCGACGTGAGCTCGGACCGCAAGACCAGGTACGCGGTCAGCGTGTTCCTGACGGACGAAGTGGCCGGCGAATGGGCCGCGGCCCACGGCCGCACGCTCACGGAGCCGGAGCAGTACGCCGCCGCTAAAGTGCGCCTGCTGAGCGGCTTTGACGAGATTGAAGACATGCGGCAGCAGGGCCGCCGCCTGGGGCTGGACGCAGGCGAGCTGAATGAGGCGCTGAGCAGCCTGGGGGTCGAGTAGCGGGCGGCGGCCAGGTGACGCAGGTCACAGCCAATTGTGACGATGTCCACTGCGCCCTCGCCCCTCCACCGAGCACCATAGGGATGCGGCAAGGGAGCTATAATCAGAGTTTCCCGCTGCATCTCTGGCCGGTGTTCGTAGGCGGGCAGGTTTATGCCATTGTTGTGGTTAAAAGTCGCCGTCGGTTTCTACGTCGTGGGCCTGTTGTGGGCCACGGCGGCGGTGAGCCGCCCGTGTAATTTCCTCTCGAAAATCGTGGTGCCGGCGCTGGGGCTGGGCATGGTGTTCCATTTCGTCTCGCTGGCGGAGGGCGCGATGATCACCGGGCACCTGACGCTGGCGCTGGTATCGATCCACGAATCGGAATCGCTGCTGGCGTTCGTGATCCTGGCATTTTTCCTGATCGTATACGCCAGGTACAGGACGCTGTCGCCGGGAATCTTCGTGCTGCCGCTGGTGTTCCTGCTGACCTTTGCGTCGTCGATCGGTCAGGGGCCGCCGCTGTTCGACAGCAAGCTGATGCGCAGCGGCTGGATCTTCGCCCACATCGCGCTCATCTTCACCGGCTACGCGGCGCTGTTTCTGAGCTTCGGCGCCAGCATTCTGTACCTGCTGCAGGAGCGCAGCCTGAAGGCCAAGCACCTGGCGGGATACCTGTCGAAGCTGCCGGCTTTGGAGGTGATTGACGAGATCGGGTACAAGTCGCTGCTGCTGGGGTTCCCGTTCATGACCTTCGGGCTGATCGCCGGGTCGGTGGTGGCGCAGGAGCACTTCGGGCCCATGTACTTCCTGGATGCCAAGATCCTGCTCTCGCTGCTGATGTGGGTGGTTTACATGGTGCTGCTGTACACGCGCTGGAATTCCGGGTGGCGCGGGAAACGGGCAGCCTACCTGGCGACCTTCGCGTTCATCGCGGCGGTCAGTGCCTGGGCGGCCAATTACTTCAGCGGAGTTCACCGGTTTATCGCGCCATGACCTTTCAGCTCATCGGAGTGAATCATCGCACCGCGCCCCTGGAAGTGAGGGAGCGGTTTGCCATCTCGGAGGCGAAGCTGCCGGCGGCGGTGCAGCGGCTGGCGCAGCATCCCGGGATCGAAGAAGCGATGATCGTCTCCACCTGCAACCGGGTGGAGCTGCTGGCGCGGTCGCGCAACGGAGGGTCCGACTTGCGGTCGTTCCTCAGCCAATATTTTCAGGTCGACGCGCACCAGTTCGATCAGCACCTCTACGAGTACGCCGACCGGGATGCAATCCGCCATTTATTTCGGGTGACAGCCAGCCTGGATTCCATGGTGGTGGGCGAGCCGCAGGTGCTGGGGCAGGTGAAGGAAGCGTACGCGGTGGCGCGCGCCGTGGGCACGGTGAATTCGCAACTGGACGCGCTGGTGACGCGGGCGTTCGCGGTGGCCAAGAAAGTCCGCACCGAAACGGCAGTCGGCAGCTCAGCGGTCTCGGTGGCGTCGGTGGCGGTGGACCTGGCGAAGAAGATCTTCGGCTCGCTGAACGGCAAGACCGTGATGCTGGTGGGCGCCGGCAAGATGTGCGAACTGGCGGCGCGGCACCTGCTGGCGCACGGCGCGGGCTCGATTTTCATGTACAACCGGACCTTCGAGCGGGCGCAGAAGCTGGCGCAGAAGTTCGGCGGGCAGGCGATCCCCTGGGACCAGCTCTACGAGTCGGCGGACAAGGCCGATATCGTCATCACCTCGACGGGCGCGCCGGTAGCGATTTTCCGGCGCGAGCACGGCGAAAAATTTCTCGCCCGCCGCCGCAACCGGCCCATGTTCTTTATCGATATCGCGGTGCCGCGCGATGTGGACCCAGAGGTCAACAAGCTGGACGGCATCTTCGTGTACGATATCGACGACCTGCAACAGGTGGTCTCCACCCACGTCTCCGACCGCCACCGCGAAGCGCAGCGGGCCGAAGCCATCATCACCGACGAGGTGGAGCGCTTCCTGCAGCGCATGCAGACGCTCGACGTGGTGCCGACCATCGTCTCGCTGCAGGAGCACCTGGAGACGATTCGCCAGGCCGAGATCGACCGGGTGCGCGGCCGCCTGGGCGAGATGACGCCGGAGCAGGAGCTTGCCATCGAAGCCATGAGCCGCGGCATCATCAATAAGATCATGCACACTCCGATCACCACCCTGAAAACGGCGGCGCGCGAGGAGCAGGGGACCACGGTGATCGACGTGGTGCGGCGGCTGTTCAACCTGCAGCACAAAGAGGAGAAAGAAAAAGCTGAATCGGCGGCCAACGGAGCGCAGCGCTGATGGCGACCCTCCGCATCGGTTCGCGCGGGTCGCAGCTCGCGCTGTGGCAGGCGAACCATATTGCGGGGCTGCTGCGGGCGCGCGGACACCAGGTTGAAATTGAGATCATCAAGACCACGGGCGACAAAATTACCGACGTCGCGCTCGCCAAGGTGGGCACCAAGGGGATGTTCACCAAGGAAATCGAGGAGGCGCTGCTCGAGCGCCGCGTGGACCTGGCGGTGCACAGCCTGAAAGATTTGCCGACAGAGCTGGCGGCGGAGTTTGAAATCGCCGCCATCACCCAGCGCGAGAACCCGCGCGACGCCTTCCTGTCGCGCCATTTCGCAAGCATCGACGATTTGCCGCAGCGGGCGCGGGTGGGCACCAGCAGCCTGCGGCGACAAGCGCAGCTCAAGGCGCTGCGTCCCGACCTGAACATTTTTCCGCTGCGCGGCAACGTGGACACGCGGCTGCGCAAGCTGGAGGAAGGCGAGTACGATGCCATCATCCTGGCCTCTGCCGGCCTGAACCGGCTGGGCCGCACGGAATGGGTGCGCGCGATCTTGCCGGTGGAAGTGATGTGCCCGGCGGTGGGGCAGGGTGCGCTGGGCATCGAGATTCGCGCCGGCGACGCGGCGACCCGGCAGGATCTGGATTTTCTGAATGATGCGGCGGCGCGCACCGCGACGACCTGCGAGCGCGCGCTGTTGAACCAGCTCGGCGGCGGATGCCAGGTGCCGATCGGCGCGTATGCCGAAGTCAAGGACGGCGCGATCCAACTGACCGCAGTGGTGGCGCGTCCCGATGGCTCCAAGGTTTTGCGGGAAAAAGAATCGGGCAGCGATCCCGCACAGCTTGGAGAATCGGTAGGGAAGCGGTTGCTGGCGCGCGGCGGCGATCGCATCCTGCAGGAAGTTTACGGCGAAGTCGCCGCGGCCCCGCAACAGCCGTGAAAACAGGAGTTAGTAGTTAGGAGTTAGGAGTTAGCGATTACGTGCTAGGGCTAGGCGTTAGGAGTCAGTAGTCAGGAGTCAGCGGTTCGGGGCCAGGAGTTAGGTGCTAGCGAGCTAGGAGTTAGCGGTTCGCAAAAAACATCGTGGGTTGTATCGGACACGTTCTATCGGCCATCGACATCTTCATGAACGCAACGGCTGACATTCCGATCAAGCCTCTCGCCGGCAAGCGCGTGCTGGTGGGGCGGGCGCGGCACCAGGCAAGCGCGCTGTCGGACGCCCTGCGCCTGGTGGGCGCCGAAGTCATCGAGATTCCCTTCATCGAAATTCGCCAGCCTTCGTCGTGGCGGGCGCTGGACCAGGCCATTGCCCGGCTGCTGGACTACGACTGGCTGGTCCTGACCAGCGTGAACGGCGTGCAGGCGCTGTTCGCGCGGCTGGCGAAGCTAGGCAAGTCAGAGGCCGACCTGCTCCACCTGAATATTGCGGCCATCGGCCCGGCCACGCGCAAGGCGATCGAGAAACACGGCTTGCCGGTGGACGTCATGCCCGAGGAGTATGTAGCCGAAGCGGTGGTCGCTGAGCTGAAGCCGGAGATCAAGGGGAAGCGCGTGCTGCTGGTGCGCGCCAAGGTGGCGCGCGACGTGATACCGAGCGAATTGATAACGGCCGGCGCCACGGTGGACGTGATTGAGGCGTATGAAACCGTGCTGCCGGAGTCGTCGCGGACCGAGTTGGCGAAGGTGCTGCGCGATCCGCGCCGCAAGCCCGACGTCATTACCTTTACCAGCTCCTCGACGGTGAAGAACTTCCTCGACCTGCTGGGCAAGGGCAACCACGCGCTGCTGACCGGATCGAAGCTGGCATCCATTGGGCCGGTCACCTCGGAAACGTTGCGCCAGCACGGCCTGCCGGTGGACATCGAGGCGCGGGAGTACACCATCCCCAGCCTGGTGGCGACGATCGCGACCTCCCTCTAGCGGGCTGCTGATACCATACCCAAGCGCATCGCCCCTGCGAGTGCTTGAACGTGAATCCCGCCCCGATCACGACCCAAACGCGTCGCCACAAGATGGTCGGCTGGTACGACCCCGGGCAGCTCATCAACACCGGGATCCAGGTCCTGATCAGCCAGATCCTGGGCTCACGCGCCGACTACCGGCTGATCGAGGGCTTCAGCGAACGCGAGCAGGTTTACGATTTTTCCCACGCCCAGGATTGCTGGTTCGATTTCGTTGCCGACCTGGGCGACGGCTGGAATTCGACTTACGCGGTGGCCAGCATGCTGGCGGCGCAGCGGCTGCGGGTGCGCAGCGGCGAGCACCAGACCGAGGAACTGCCGCGGGGAAGTTTTCTGATCATGGGCGGCGACCAGGTGTATCCCGTGGCCAGCCGCGACCAGTACGAGGAGCGCACGGTGGTGCCGTATTCCAGCGCCTTGCCGTCCCGCTCCGAGAAGTGTCCCGCGCTGTTCGCCATTCCCGGCAATCACGACTGGTACGATGGCCTGATCAGCTTCATGCGGCTGTTCACCGGCCGCGGACACATCGGCGGATGGCAGACGCGGCAGAAGCGGAGCTACTTTGCGATCCGCCTGCCGCACAACTGGTGGATCTGGGCGCTGGATTACCAGCTCGAATCCGATATCGATCAGCCGCAACTGGAATACTTCAAGGGCATCGCCGACCAGATGCCGCACGGGGGCAAGGTCATCCTGGTGACCGCCGAGCCGGACTGGATCTACGGCCACATTTACCGCGAGAAATATCGCAAGAACATGGAGTACCTGGAGACCACGATCATCAACCGGCGGGCACACGCCAGCCTGAAGGTGGCCATCGCCGGCGACCTGCATCACTATCGCCGTCACCAGGTTGAGGAAGACCCGGGCGTGCAGTTGATCACCTCAGGCGGCGGCGGGGCGTTCCTGCTGGGCACCAGCGGGCCGAAGGTGACGCAGGTGGAATTCGGCGATCCGGAAAAAGAGTTCCAGCTGAAAGCAGAATTTCCCACCCGCCGGACCAGCCAGCGGCTGCTGCTCAGGAATTTCCTGTTTCCCTTCATCAATCCCAAGTTCGGGCTTCTGACCGGGACGTTGTACCTGGTGATCGCGTGGATTTACCGCGTGCCGGTGCTGCGCGAATACGAGGCCCTGCTGCAGCGCAGCGATCCGATGAGCAACACCGTGGTCATTGTGCGCACACTGCTGTCGTCGCCGTTCGGTTTTGGAGTGCTGGCGCTGGTAGTGATCGGCTTCATCGCGTTTACCGACACGCACGAGCGGATTTACAAGTACCTGGCCGGCAGCGCGCATGCTCTGGCGAACCTGTCGGCGATTTTCCTGATCAGCGCGGCGGCGGCGAAGTTCGGACGCGCAGTGCTGCACTTGCCGGATGGCTCCATCCGCTCGCTGCTGGTCTCGGCGCTGCTGATTTTCTTCGGCGGATACCTGGCGGGGGCGGTGATCATGGGCGTCTACCTGTACATCTCCCAGGCCGTGTTCCGCCGTCACAGCCAGGAGGCATTCTCCAGCCTGCGCATCCCGGACTATAAGAATTTCGTGCGCTTTCATGTGCACGAGACGGGAGCACTGACCATCTATCCCATCGGCCTCAAGCGCGTGCCGCGCCGGTGGAAGCGTGCCGCTTCGCCCGAGGGGCCGGAGTATGAGCCCGCAGGCCGTAACCGGATTGATCCTCATCTGATTGAGCCTCCGATTTGCGTCCCCTGAGGCTAGGAAGAGTCTGCGGCGTTCGGCGCGCCGGGGAAATCCTTAGGAGGATGACCAACTCGGGCCTGCCACCCAGCGTGCGGCAACCGATGGACTGGCGTCTGCACCGGAACAAGTGCAAGGTTTGTAAAGTATGATGTGCGCTGTTATCGACAACTACCGCAGTGGTTCTTCGAGGATTGAGGACAGTGCTTCGGGTTTCGGAAGCCGAAACGGCCCTTTCGGTTCGTCAATCGGATATACCTCCAGTTCCGATAACTGCCCGTCTCTACAATGAAGTATCACGCCCACGTGCAGTCCCTCTGGCGAGAGCCCGTCAGCGTCTCCGATGATTTCCGACGCTCCGGCCGTGTGCTTGCCATCGACGGCGAGGTCAACGGTCGGACAGCCGCACGTGCAACGGCCCACAACAGTAGCCCGCGCTAACTGCGAAGCGTAGTTCTTCGCGTCTGGTGTTCCATGGGCAATTAGCCACCCGCAGACAGCGCGTTCTTCCGCGCTCAGCGGTCGTTTTTCGTCAGCGCGGTACCCACTCATTACGCGAATATTAAACCCGCCGCAGGCCATGATTGTCGATAAATCGGCTTCACGTAAGTGACCAATTTGCACTGTTCACGGTGCAGATTCGTAAGTTGCGTTCCATTGTGCCCACGCATCTTCGACTGCTTCGTTGATGACATCTCGCCCGAATCGGCGAGTAGTGGCATCGAACACGACACGGTTATGCGCTTCCACGTATTTGACCAATGACTCACTCACCACGCATCCAGCCACTGCGCGGAACTCGATGCCATAGCGTTCACGAAGCAGCCTGGCGTAGGAAACTCGCCACGGCGTTGGAAGACCATAACCAAGAATCACCTAATGACCTCGCGCCGCCTCTCTAACGGCTGTGACATGGCCGCGAACGCCGGAACTGACACTCCAAACCGTGTCGCAAACGAACACGACAGTGAACATGACCACCACAACACCCAACCCAATCGCAAGGCTCGAACGAGCGCGGATCATGTATGCATAGCCTGCGCACGCCGCGATTCGTCATCACCACTCTCTGCGTAACCAGCGTGAAATCGATTTAGCGTAAGTAATGTACTTCTGTCGTCCCTGCGGGACTCGCCCTCAATTCTCACGTTTTCCCCGGGCTTACGCCCGGGGCTACATTCTCTTCGCCCGCTACGCGGGCTGGATTCATGATTGACGTGAAATCGGCATATCGTAAATCACGAATTTGCACTATTCCAGGTGCAGATTTGTAAGTTACGATATGGCCTGTTATCGCTCGTTGACCGCGAACTGCATATGAAAACCGAGAGAATAATGAGCGAATCCAAGGGGTTTGACAGGGTCGTTCGCAGCGCCGGAATTGTTTTTGGCATTTTCCTACTTGCCTCTGGCGTTCTCGACATTACTGGAGTCTTTCCTCGCAGCGAATTTCCGCCGCCGTCCGCTTTCAATAGAGCCTTGCAGAACGGTCCGGATCTTTTTGGCGGTCTCTTGATGCTGTTCCCCTATCGTCGACTGACGAATGTTTATCGTCTGTCAGCCGTTGCAATTCCGCTGGCGTTGGTTTGCCTTTGGTACTCGTTCGGGACTGTTTCCGCTCTGAACGGATGGTGGAGCGGAAAGAAAGACGTCCTAATTGTGCCGGTCACGCTCATGATAACTTTGCTGTTTTGGTCAAATCTTGTCGTGGCCTTGAGACGCTATCAATCGCGCCAGAGACGGTAATTGTTGTGAAATCGCAGAATCCAGAGCCGTCTTGTTGCGACTGAAGAGCACCCGATAACCCGAAACGAACCCTTTCGTGCTGCCCCGCCCCCAACTCCTAACTAGACACCGGTAACCAGAAACTGGAAACTAGAAACCAGAAACTGGGATGGCCAAAACCGCAATCATCGTTGGCGCAGGTCCGGCCGGCCTGACCGCCGCGCTTGAAATGCTGCGCCGCACCGATATCCGGCCCATCGTGCTGGAGAAAAGCGCCTGCATGGGCGGCATCTCGCGCACCGTCAACTACAAGGGCAATCGCATCGATATCGGCGGTCATCGCTTTTTTTCCAAGAGCGACCGCGTCATGAACTGGTGGCTGGAGCACCTTCCTCTGGAAGCCGCCGCCGCTCCGTCTGCCCGGATCACCTACCAAGGCAAGACGCGATCGGTGGCTGCCGGCGCCGGTGTGGCACGGGTCTCCGACCCGTGTACTCCCGGGTCAGAGACCCGGGCCACACATTCTCTCGGTGGCGGCGCGTGCGCTCTCGCCGAGGCCCCAAACGACGACCGTGTCATGCTGCTGCGCCGCCGCCGTTCGCGCATCTATTTTCTGCGGCAGTTTTTTGACTACCCCATCCAGCTCAGCGCCGACACCATCCGCAAGCTTGGCCTCACCCGCACCGCCCGCATCGGCCTCAGCTACGCGCGCGCCGTCCTGCGCCCCATCCGCAAGGTCATTACGCTCGAGGACTTCCTCATCAACCGCTTCGGCCGCGAACTCTACCGCACCTTTTTCGAGACCTACACCGAGAAGGTCTGGGGCGTGCCTTGCCGGCGCATCAGCGCCGAATGGGGCGAGCAGCGCATCAAGGGGCTGTCGGTACTGAAGACCATCACCCACGTCCTCAAGCGCGCCCTGCGCCGCCGCTCCGACGTTGCCCAGAAGTCCACCGAGACTTCGCTCATCGAGCAGTTTCTCTACCCGAAGTTCGGTCCCGGGCAGATGTGGGAGGAGGTGGCGCGCAAGGTGGTGGCCGCCGGAGGAACCATCGTCACCGACTTTTCCGTCTCTTCCATCGAGACCGCCGACGGACGCGTGGTGGCGGTCAGCGGCGCCGACGCTTCCGGCCGCACTCGCCGCTTCGCCGGCGACCTGTTCATCTCCACCATGCCGGTGAAGGAGTTGGTCGGTTCCATGAACGGCGAGGTGCCGGCCGCCATGCGCGAGATCAGCGACGGCCTGGTTTATCGCGACTTCATCACCGTCGGCCTGTTGCTCACCGGGCTCAAGGTCCGCGACCCGAATTCGCGCCTCATCTCCGACAACTGGATCTACATCCAGGAGCCGGAGGTGCGCGCCGGGCGGCTGCAGATTTTCAACAACTGGAGTCCCCACATGGTGGCCGATCCCAACACCGTCTGGATCGGCGTGGAGTACTTCTGCGACGAGGGCGACGAGCTCTGGACCCGCCCCGACGCTGCCATGACCGGGTTGGCCATCCGCGAACTGGCCGCCATCGACATCATCGAGCCCCCCGAAGTGCTGGACTCGGTCGTCATCCGCATGCCCAAGACCTATCCCGCTTACTTCGGCACCTACCCGCGCTTTCACCAGCTGCGCGCCTGGCTCGACGGCATTGACAACCTGTTCCTCATCGGGCGCAACGGCATGCACAAGTACAACAACCAGGACCACTCCATGCTCACCGCCATGATCACGGTCGACAACATCCTCGCCGGCCGCACCGACAAATCCAATCTCTGGGCGGTCAATACCGAGCAGGAATACCACGAAACAAAAGACTGATCGCTACATCGTCTTCAGCAGCTGCAGCCAGCGCTGCCAGCCTTCGTCGTGCGCTTTCTTGTTGGCCGCGCTTCCATCGGGATCTTCGCC
Source organism: Terriglobia bacterium (assembly GCA_963797035.1). Taxonomy (GTDB): domain Bacteria; phylum Acidobacteriota; class Terriglobia; order Terriglobales; family Acidobacteriaceae; genus JAIQGF01. The sequence goes on along the minus strand of CAWCOC010000001.1, from coordinate 833,384 downwards.
GGCCCGCATGAAGCCGTGTCCCGCGCCCTCGTAGGTCACGGGCTCGTACTTCTTGCCCGCGGCTTTCATCTTCTGCACGGTGTCGGGAATGGTGGCGCCGATGCGCGCGTCGTTGCCGCCGTAGAAGCCGTAGACGGGCGCGCTGACATTCGCCATCGTCTCCGCCGGCGGTGGCGGCCCGTAAAAGACGAACGCCGCCGCCAGGTCCTTGCGCACGGTGGCGAAGCGGAACGCCATGCCGCCTCCCCAGCAGAATCCCGCCACCGCCAGCTTGCCATTGGCCGCCGGCAATTTCTTGCCGTAGTCGGCGGTGGCATTCAAATCCGCCATAACCTGCTCCGGCGGCAACTTGCTGTTGGCCTCGCGCGCCGCGTCGCCGCTGGCGAAGGAGTCGCTGCGTCCGCCCCCGGGTCCCATGCCGCTCAGCAGGTCGGGCGCAATGGCGATGTATCCCTTGGCAGCCAGTTGGTCGGCGACATCGCGCACCCAATCGGTCATGCCGAAGATTTCATGGACCACCACGACTACCGGCGCCTTGGCTTTCACCTCCGGGTAGACGACGAACGCCTGAAGGTTGCGATTGTCGTGCTTGATGGTGACCCACTCGCCGTGCCGCGGGCTCTTTTCCAGCTTGGCGCTGGCCCAGCCCGGATTTCCGGCCGAAGACATGCTGCCGTGAGCCGAGGTTTGCGCCAGCGCGGGAATGGCCATTAACAGCAGCAGGGAAGCGACAGCTCGCAGATTGTTCATGACTGCAGAGATGCTCGATGCGGCCAAAGGTTTCGCCGGTAGTTACCGGCTTTCCGCCGGGCTTCCAACTCGCAAGCGGCCACTTGCAACTATTCCCGGATGAGCCCACGACATCGCCGCTCCTGGTGGCGCCGGCATTCGCTTAGCCTCACCGCCAGCGCGATTCTTCTGCTGTGGATCGTGCTCTACACGCGCTCCTCGCCCAGCACCCACGCCGGCTCCTTTTTCGGCAACGCCATCGCCGATTGGACCGGACTGGTGGTCATGGTGCTGGCCACGAAATTCCTCTACGAGAAGGGTTCGCCCGAGAGCAAGCAGCCGCTCCCCGGAATCCTGCCCCATCGTTGGGAAGAATTCGTACGCGAGCATTCGTTGAGCCTATTTCTGTTGATCACCGGAGCGGCCTGGGTGGCGCTGTTCGTCCACATGGACGCGCAGTCGAAGTGGGGCCAGGTGGTGGGGAACATCGTCTCGGAGTGGACGCAGGTGCTGGGGCTGGTGCTGCTGACCAAGAAGCTGATCGAGGCCGGATCGAAGGACAGCAAACGCTGAATTGGAAATCCGAGTCGCGCCCGCGCCTCTCTTCATCTCTATTTTCAGGAGCGTGCCATGGAATATGCGCGGCTGGGAAATTCCGGACTGATCGTCTCGCGCCTGTCGTTCGGCGTCATGACCTTCGGCAAGGGCGAAGGCGTGATGGCGAGTGTTTCGAAAACCGACGAAGCAACTGCCACCTCGATCCTGCATCGCGCGCTCGAGGCCGGCATCAACTTCTTCGATGCCGCCGACGCTTACGCCAACGGCCAGTCGGAAATCATCCTCGGCAAATTCCTCGAGGGCCGCCGCCAGGAGGTCGTGGTCTCCACCAAGATCGGCTTCCGCAGCGGCGAGGCCGTCACCCGTGCCGGCGCTTCTTACGGCTATATTCTCTCCGCCGCCGAAGCCTGCCTGCGCCGCCTGCGCACCGACTATCTGGACCTGCTTTCCATTCACAAGCCCGACCCGTGGACGCCGCCGGAGGAGACCGCGCGCGCCCTGGACAACCTGGTGCAACGCGGGCTGGTGCGCTACGCCGGATACTCGAACCTGTCGGCGTGGCAGGCGGCCAAGTTCGCCGGCATCCAGGAACGGCTCGGGCTGGCGCGCTTCATCGCCGCCCAGATGTACTACTCGCTGGTCGGACGCGACCTGGAATACGAGCACGTGCCCTTCGCGCTTGACGCCGGTGTGGGCATCGTGGTCTGGAGCCCGCTGGCCAGCGGCTTTCTGACCGGGCGCTACACCCGCCAGGACCCCACCGGCGGCCATGGCCGCATTGAGGACTTCAGCTTTATTCCCATCGATCGCGAGAAGGGTTACGCGCTCATCGACCTGATGAAGAGCATTGCCGCCGCGCACCGCGCCAGCGTGGCGCAGGTGGCGCTGGCGTGGCTGCTGGCGAAACCCGGTGTGACCACCGTCCTGCTGGGCGCCAGCAAAATGTCGCAGCTGGAAGATAACCTCGGCGCCGCCGAGCTTCGCCTCACCGCCGATGAAATGCAACAACTGGAGCAGGCGACCGCGCCTCCGCCGCTTTATCCCAACTGGTTTCACGAGGCGACCCTCGACCAGGAAATCCGCCAGGCGCTGGGGGTTTTATCAGATCGTTAGCTTGGCCGCAGAAAAACCATTGCGCAAAGCCTCGCCCTATCAAACCAGGGTGGGCTGCCCGCGAGGCCAGAAAGAGTTTTCCAGAAGGCTGCTAGTGCGCGGATCCAGCCGCGCCCGGCAACGTTTGCGGCTCCAACAAAAAGAAGATCTGGTCGGCGGTAAGCACGGCAAGGCGTTTGCCGTCTTGGTTAAACGAGATCATCGAAGCCGGATACTCAAACGTGAACTCATCACGCCGGCGTAGCGTCGCGAGGTCGTAGACAATCACCTGCCCTGGCGCATCCTCAACCGCCAAGGCGCCTCCGTCGGGGCTCAGCACGGCATGTTCACCAAACACTCTTCCTTTCGGGTGGCCATCCAGGGAGTACACCAGCGTGCGGCGGTTACTGTCGGAAACGATCACGGTGTTGCCGGCGGCGCTGGCCCGCGAAATGGTGAAGGACTGGCTGCGGGTGTCGATGGCAAAGGCGGCCCTGCGCTTGCCGGTCTCGATTTCGAGAACTTCGATCAGGTAGCTGTACTTTGCCTTGTTGATCGCTTCCACCTGCGATTGCAGCACCTTATCGCTCTCAACAAGTTCCATGGCGCCTTCTTGCGATAGGCGCCACAAGAAGAGGATGGAGCCGGACCGCGGGTCGAGGAACGCACTCGGCCCACCTTTGCGGTAGCGGCGTGACCACAGTGGCGTATCGCTGGTCATCCGTTTGATCTCGAGGGTCTCGTCGACAGGCCCATACCCCGTTTTTTTGTCTACTCGCCGCCTGACCAGGAGATACGGACCGGCCTGCGTTAAACGCTCCAGCGGGTCGGCGCTGCTGACCGCGCGCTCGGCCCGCGTCTTCAGATCGACTTTCCAAACCGTCGGTACGTTCTCGGTCTTGCCGGTCTTCTTGTCATCTTTTTTGGAGTCGTCGCCTTCCGCGTCCGGGGTTGCGAGATCATGCTTGAATTGGGACGACATGGGAGGATAGGTGATGTACATCTGCCCGGGCGAGTCGAACCATGCTCCGCGAAAGGCGCGCACGTGCATCAGCCGCTCGCCGGTATTCATATCCCATACCGCACCCCTTTCGCGATCGCTGATGGCGAGCATATTCGAGTCCGCAGAAAGCGCCGTCGCCCGCAGTGCTCCCAGCGGCGGACGCGGCAAGCGCTGGACTTGCGGGTTCTTGTCGTCCACGGTGCGAAACAGCAACAGATCGCCATTGGGGGCTTCGCCAACCACCGCCGAGTCATAAAGATCGAAGGCCGGGCTCTTGTTGCCGGCAAAAATCTTTTTCGTCTTGAGGTCCATGGCGCCGACGGCATAGTTCCTGATCGGCCGCATCAGCACCGTATCGCCGTGGGTCGCGCCTTCCAGCAACTGCCGTCCCATGGGAAGCATGTCGACGACAACTTCGCCCGACGGGAACCGCACCACGCCCGATTTCTCGGGATGTCCCGCGTCAAGACCGACCAAGCGGTCGGGACCCAGGAATGCGTAGGTGAGGCGCGTCAAACGCTTGACCGCTCCGGTCAGGTGTATCTCCGATTTGGTGGTGAGATCGACCGCAACCTGAGAATCGGAGATGCCCAGCAGCGCGTAATGCGCGTCGGGACTGAATGCCATGTTAATGATGGGACGCCGTCCTGCCGACAAGACCCAAAGTTCAAGTGAGTAGACGGAGAGTCCCAGGAAATCCTTCTTCGCCAACCATGCTTTTCCGGTCTCAATGTCGTACAGCACGAGATCGCAACGCACACCCGGAATAAAGGCGTACGAAAAAGCGCTGGCGAGGTCCCGGAATTCTTGCTGTGGCTGGAGGCATGCGAGAACGTTGCCGTCCGGGGACAACCGGCTCTGCAGGCACCCGCGTCGGATATACACCTCGTTTGCTTGCTGGATCTGACGATCGTGGATGCTCCATTTCTCGACCCGCAGGCCCTTGGTGGCGAAAATCACGGACTTTGAGTCGGGCGTGAACTGGGCCGGCGAGGCATCCGGCGCATCGATGCGGAACAAGGTCGTGAACGGCTGGCGGCTGAGGACGAAGATGCTGGCTTCATCCTGCGCCAGCACGAAGTTTCCGTCCGGGCTGAATTTCAACCGCGTGACTTCATCTTCCAGCCACGGGTTCAACGGGCGTCGCATGACGACGTGGTGCACCCGCTCCGTCCGCCCGGTACCGGTGTAGGTCAGAATGGCCGACCTCCACTTTTGAAACTCCTGCGCGTTGGCGCGCTGCGTCTGGTCGATGCACATGGGAGGAATCGCGGCCAGGTTCTTCACCATCTCCCGCAGGCGCTTGCTTTCGGGCTTGGTGGTGCCGAACAAGTCGGAAAGCCAGCTTCCGGTTTTTCCCTTCATTTCCGTAAACCGATCGAAGAATTCCGACAACGCCTGCGGCGAGTAGCCGGCCCTCGCCATGGCATAGAGCGCCACTTGGTCGGCTACGCCCTGCTCCGCATCGTGTTTACCGGAACCACGAAACGCGTCGGGTTTCTCGCGATAGCTGTCCAGAAACTGGTTGTACTTCTCTTCGATATCGGCGCGATCGGCCACACTGGTGACGCCGAGTACCGCGCGCCAAAGCCTTGTGACCTCCTGCTCGGGTTGGCGCGTGACCACATGCCCCAGTTCGTGCGCCAGCACGCCGGCCAACTCATCTTCGGTCCGGGTGGTTGAGATCAGCTTCCGGGTCACATAGACACGTCCGCCCGGAATGGTGAAGGCGTTGGCATACGGCGCATCGAGGAGAAAAAACTGCAGCCGGAGGTTATGCGCCGGCAGCTGGCGTCCCAGGCGGCTGCCGATGGTCCTGAGCAGTCCGGTCAGTTCATCTTCCTCAATCAGTTTCCACGATCCCCGGAAATGCTCCGCGAACACGTCGCCCAGCATCATCTCCTGTTCGTCGTTGAACATGTTGGGCAATTCGGACCGGGATAGCGCCGGGGGCTGGCAGGCCTGCTGCGCGTAAGCGGAGCCGAGCAATAGCGCAAAGAGAAGAATGAGAAGAATGACACGTACGAGACGCATATGAACCCAGCAAAACTCGGATTTGGAAGGAGTCAAGGCCCATAGCCATATCATAACTTTGCAACTCCTGCACCCGTTCCGGTGCAGATGGTCGTCCCGTACAGGGAAGAGGAGGGCGCCCGAGGGGAATGCCCGGATCCTGACATTTCTTTACATTCCGGTCTCCTAGAATTCCGCAACCCGGCGACGGGGGAGGGGTTTGAGTTTTCAGGCGAGGACTCCACCATGACCAGAATGCTTGGATCAAAACTTGGAACTCGGGTCATCACCAGCAGCCGGCTGATCGCGCTGGCCATGTTGCTGACCTTTACGCTGGCGGCGATGCAGCCGGCACAGGCACAAAGCTCCGACACGTGGAAGAGCATCGCGATTATCGGAGGCTCGACCGCGGCGGGCGCATACGTTGGGCACAAGATTGCCGGGCCGACCGGGGCCTGGATCGGGGCGGGCGCCGGGGCAGCTGCCGGTTACGCCATCGACCGGAAGCGGCGTGAGAACGAGTACTACAACCAGGCGGAAAACGGCTATTACGACCCCAACAGCGGGTATTACGGAAACGGCGGGCCATACGGTAACAGCGGACCGTATGCAAACGGCGGTCCGTACGCAAACGGCGGTCCGTACGGAAACGGCGGATCCTACGGAAATGGTGGGTCCTACCAAAACGGCGGGTACTATGGCGGGCGTTACGATGGCACCGCGTATCCTGATGGGTCGGGATATCGGGGCAACTCGAGAAGCAACAATCGTTGCTCGCAACGGTCGGGAAGGTCGGGAAGGTAGCGGGCCGCTGAGATTTGAGAATCCACCCTGGCAAACCCAGCTAGGGTGGGCCACCCGGGAAGATAGCCACGCGCTCGGGCGAGCGCGCTGCAAGATTAAAGACAAGGGCCGCAGGAGGTGTGATCTCCGTGCGGCCCTTTTCCTACCATAATTTCAGCAGTGGTTAGCGAGGACGGCGGAAGCGGTTTCTCAAACCGCCGGCGCCGATGATGCCCAGGCTGATCAACAGCAGCGAGCCCGGCTCCGGGACTGACCCCTTGGTGTAATTCAAGGTGGCAATCAGGTCTTCCGGCGTGTTCTGGCCGAGCGTGTAGTACGAGCTGCTGAATTTCAACTGCACGTAAAACGGATTCTGGACCACGATGCTGGACACATCCGGGAAGTAGATGGTCTGCGAGGTCGAGTTTCCAGTGATGGTGTAAGCCAGCGTGCCGCCGCCGCTTGAGGTCTTGGAGTTGATGACGCCACTGAGCGCGACATTGGAGGCAGAGAAAAACTGCACCGACTCCAGGAAACCGGTGGGATCATTCCATCCGCTCAGGTCGAGGTCGGTAAAGGCGAAGGTCAGGTTGGCGGTACTCACGGGCAAGGACACCGGGCTGAACATGATGTTCATGGTCAGGGCATTGCTGGTGCCGCTGCCAACGTCGGAGAAAGTGCCGGCGGTTTTTCCGCCACCGACGCCGGTGACGCCATAGACGCCGCTGTTGGCGCTGCTGAGCGGGATGAAAAACGTGGTTTTGCCGGTGGCGCTGTTGTAGCAGACGGAGCCCTCAAGAGTTGGGCAGTTGGGCACCGCTTGCGTGGTCGAGCCAACCGCAGTCACAGGAGTGCCCAGGACGGTGTCAGCCCGGGCGACGGAAACGAGTCCCAAAAGCGCACTCGCGAACAGTATCAAGCGAAACAATTTCACTATGTCCTCCCACAGAGCCAGCCCTTAGAAAGCACTTGGGCTTCCAATACCTGAGGAATCCAAGCTGTTGAGTTGGAATGAGAAGCAGGGTATTCGGCAGATCGCAAATGCTTGCACAGTGCAGAGGGTTGCAAAAAAGGGGCGGCAATCTTCCGCACACCGCCGAGGCGAGCGACGGGTAACGATGAAGTCTCTTGCGCAGAAGTTGCAATTGTTTAGAATCGCAAATATCGAGGAAAGAATGGATGCAGAGAACGAGAAACGGCGGAGCATAAGGCGCCAGTGCGCCCTCCCGATCGAACTCCGGGCCGAAGGGGTGGCGTTTCCGGTGAAGTGCGAGACGGTGGACGTGAGTCCGTTCGGCTGTTACGTGTCGCTGATGTCCACCTTTCCCAAGGATTCGATCGTAGACATCGTGCTCTGGGCCGGGACGACAGCGTTTCGCATGAAGGGCAAGGTTTCAACCGCCGACGCCAACGTGGGCAATGGAATTTCATTCACCGAAATGACGGATGAGATGCGCGCCGCGCTGGCGGCCTACTTGGAGAAAGCCGACGCCCACCCGTCGGATTCGGGGCTGATCATCCGGTAATTGAGAATGAAGAGTGCAGCATGGGCGTGAAGCGTCAGTTTTTTTATTCTGGCTTCTGACTTCTTAATTCTCCGTTCCTCTGTGTCTCTGTGCCTCTGCGTTCATCGTAAAACTTAGGCGCCACATGGGAAGCGCGCAAAGAACTGCCCCACCTTGTCTCGCCAAGCGCGGCGGGACGAAGGTGGGGCAAGCGCAAGGTTGATTTCTGAGAGCTACTTCTCGCCCGGACCGGCGCCGGAGCCCCAGAGGGCGGCGGAACCGGAGGTCGTTCCCGAACCCCACAGCGCGCCCGAGCCCCACAGAGCGGCGAAACCATAGTCGCTGGAAGATCCCCACAGGGCGGCCGAGCCCCACAGCGCTCCCGAGCCCCAGAGTGCGGCGGTGCCGGAGATGTTGCTCGGGCCCGGCGCAAACACGTAAGCACCCCAGACCGCGGTCGAGCTCCATGTAGTGGAGGTCCCCCACACCGAGGTGCTGCTGCGCGACAACGACACCATGCCGGTGGAGGACTTGAAATAGCCAGTCGGAGAAAGGGCGGTGCCGCCGGCAACATCGGTGCTGGCCAGGGCGGCGCCGAGATCGAGATAGCCCGCGCCGATGGTGAAGATGTCGTACTGGTCAACGTAGGTGATGCCGGTGTCGGGATCGGTGAGGCTGCTGGTGCGAGGGAAGGTCTTGTAGGCGGTCTTCATCAAACGCGCCTTGACCTGGTCGGGAGTGAGCTTGGGAGATTTCTGCAGCAGGTCGGCAACCGCGCCGCTGGCAACCGCGGCGGCCATGCTGGTCCCGCTGATCACGTAGTAATACGGCGAGGCCGCCGAGGTGCCGCCGTGCACGTAGTAGTTGTAAGGCACGTTGTTCTGGGGATATTCGGCTTCCAGGGTTCCGGCCGCGGTTTTCAGCGAGACCAGCAGGTTGCCGGGAGCGACGATATCGGGCTTGACGACGTGGTCGACGGCGCTCGGTCCCTTGGAGCTGTAGGTGGCGATAAGGTCGTCGCTGCGATTCGGGGTGCCCATGGGTTTCATGGAGCCGACGGTGAGGACGTAAGGATCGTTGGCGGGAGAAGCGATAGTGCCGTAGCCTTGGGTGCCGAAGGCGTTGTCGCGGCCATCGTTGCCGGCGGCAACCACCACGACGATGCCGGCTTGCCACGCCTTCTCCACCGCCTGGCAGAGTGGATCCTGGCGGTAGCTCTCCATCACCGGGCGGCCGAGCGACAGATTGATGACGCGAATGTTGTACTTGGACTTCAGGGAAATGGCTTTGGCAATGGCGTTGATGACCTGGCTGTCGGTGCCGGCGCCGTTCTTGTCCAGCACCTTGAGGTTGACCACGGTGGCGTTGGGAGCGATTCCCTTAAAGGTCTTGGAATAGGAGATGCCGGTGGAGTTGGCGCCGTCGCCGGCGATGAGTCCCGCCACGTGCGTGCCGTGGCCATAGCCGTCGGTGGTGGTGGTTTCCGCGGGCACAAAATTCTGGTTGTAAGCGACACGCGACGATAGTCCGAGCAGTCCGGCGCCGTTCAGATCGCTGTTGGCGGAGATGCCGCTATCGATCACCGCAACCCCGATACCCTTGCCGGTATAGCCCGACTTCCAAGCCGCGGGCGCATTGATGGCGGGCGCCGCATTGCTCAGCAGCATGGAAACGGGGCGGTCAGGGCTGATGTAGGTGACGTTGGACTGGTTCGAAAGGTTGACGATGTCGCTGCCGGTGAGGTCAGCCACCAGGCCGTTTACCAGCGGCAGAGCCTGGAGCACCGATCCGACCAGGTTCAACAGGCCGCCCACCAGGCCTCCTAGCAAACCGCCGGAGCTGGTGGTGACGGGCTGGTTGTACTGCACGATGACGCGCACCTTGGCGTTGGCGGGAAGATTCCGCAGTTCAGGAGCGAGCTTGGAATCGTCGCCCAGGGCGGCCAGGGGCAGGGTGAGGCAAAGCAGGATCAGGATCAGTTTCCGCATATTTAGAGAGTCCCCCACAGGACTTGTCTGCGAGGGTGATAGCAAGCCGGCGCCCATGCTCGAAGTATCGGAAAATAAGCAGGTTACCGGTTATGGGACGGTTCCGTTTTGGGACAAAGTGGCGCAGGGAACGGGGGAATGCGCCAAAATGTCGCAGGGGGAAAGGGTTTTCGGTTCTCGGTTCCCAGTGTTTCCAATCTCGTCTGGGAATTCTCCTGTTCTCCGGGTTCGCGGCGTTGCGAAAGCGTTGATAACCGTGAACCGACAACCGATGACCGAGAACTGCTTACGGCGCGGAGCTGATGTGGACGGCGGGTACAGCGGCGGGGGCCTGGCGGGCGGAATGCATCTGGCGGTCGGCGTGAGCGAGCAACTGCTCGGCATCGACGCCGTCCTGAGCGAGGAAGGCTTTGCCGATCCTGACGGAGAGAGGCGGAGCGCCGTTGGCGCCGTCGATGGTGCGTCCTACCTGTTCCGCGATGGTGGTGATGCGCTGCGCCATCTCGGCGACCACTTCGGAAGGCACGCCGGGAGCGACGATGGCAAAGTCACCCGCACCCACGCAGGCGACGTAGTCATATTCACGACATGAGCTGAGCAGCATATTGGAGAACTGCTGCAACACGCGGTTGGCCTCCGCCTGGCCGTGACGTTCGCGGATTTGCTTGAGGCCCCCGAGGTGGCAGGCTAAGACGCACAACTCGGTGTTCAGGCGGTTGGCGCGGGAAATTTCGCGATGCAGGTGCAGGAACAAGGAGCGCAGGTTGGGCAAGCCGGTCAGGTAATCGGCGGTGGCTGAGACCTGCGCGGGTTGCTGCTTGAGGGCGTCTTCGATGGCCAGCGCCAGCTTGCTGCAGATGGCCTGGAGCACGCGCTGATTGTCCTTATTGAAGGCGTTGGCTTCGGTGCGATAAAGGGTGAAGGCGCCGACCACGCTCTCGGAGCCTTCCAGCGGAACGGAAAGGGCCGAGCCCAGGGTGCTGAAGCGGGTAGCGTCGTTGAGGTAGCCGGGTTCCACCGAAGGATTGCCGTTGAGAATGGCCTTGGCGTTCTGCACCACCCATCCGGAAAGACCCTGCCCGACGGGAATGCGCAGGGAAGCGAACATGCGATGGTTGTCGCCGGAGACGTAGGCGGGCCAGAGCTGTTCGCGCTGCTTGAGCCAGACCACGACGGCGTCGAAGGGCAGCAGCTTGCGCAGGCGCAGGCTGACGAAGGAGAACATGTCGTCGATGCTGAGCAAGGCGCCGAGTTGATCGCTGATCTCGTAGAGGGTCTGCGACTCCTGGTGCGCGTCGGCGATGGCGGAGACCAGGTCCTCCTCGGAGTCGGTCTGCTGGGGCTTGGATTCCTGTTCGAAGCCGGCGTCGGGGGCCTCGCTGCGGTCGGCAACCTTGATTTCCGCTGCGGGCTCTTCTTCCGATACGGTCTCGAAGGGCTGCTCATGGGCCATTTTCTCCAGCTCCACGTAGCGGCGGTGGAGAATTTCGACCACCTGGGGATCGAAATCCTTGCCCGCCAGCTTGGCGACGTATTCCATCGCCTGGTCGAGGGGCAGGGCGCGGCGGTACTGGCGATCGGAGGCCAGGGCGTCCAGGCAATCGACGGCGGAGAGGATGCGCGCGCCGATGGGAATCTCCTCGCCCTTCAACCCGGCGGGATAGCCGGTGCCATTCCACTTCTCGTGATGGCAGCGCACGATGGGAACCACCGGGTACGGAAACTTGACGCGCTCCAGGATGCGGGCGCCGGCCTCGGGGTGGATCTTCATCTTCTCGAATTCTTCGACGGTGAGGCGGCCCGGCTTGTTGATGATGTATTCCGGGACGGCGAGCTTGCCGATATCGTGCAGCAGGGCCGCGGCCTTGAGCGCTTCCATCTCCTGCGGGCTGAGCTTGAGTTCTTCGCCGATGCCGAGCGCGTAGACGCGAACGCGCTGCAGGTGATCGTGGGTGGTGTGGTCTTTGGCGTCGATGGCGAGGGCGAGCGCTTCAATGGTGCGCAGGTGAAGCGAGGCCATTTCGCCGGTGTGCTTGCTGTGGTCTTCCAGGCGGCCGATATAAGTGCAGTAAGAGCGATAAATCCAATAGACGACCGGCACCAGGGCCACGGCCGTGCCCCAACCGATGTGGGTTTCCGTCCAGCTGACGAAGGTGACCAGCGCCGCGCCGGCCAGGTAGTAAGGAAAAGACCAGAGATGACATTCCGTCCAGGTCTGGCGCAGGGGATGGTTCTCTGACAGCGAGATGACGGCGGCGATGGGCAGAGTGTTGAACAGGAAGAAAGCGGCGCCGGCGGCCATCAGCATCAGCGGCGTGCTTTGGTGCAGCAGCGCCGCAGAATGATGGAACACCCACCAGGCGGCGAAGATGGCCGGGGCCATGTTGCTGCAGACATTGAACAGCACCCGCACCCACTTGGTGGGTCGGCTCATGTTCCACAAGCATTGCAGCAGGGTGGAGGAGCAGCCGATGACCAGCGCTTCCGGCAGGGACAGTTGCAGGATGGCCAGCAGCATGAACAGGAAGCTGACCGACATGGTGCCGTTCATGCCGGGGAGAGCGACCTTAAACCCACTGCAGGCCAGGGCGAGAGCGAAATAGAGGAGGAAGCGCAGGGGTTGCTGCGAGTGTGGCTGCAGCGCGGCGAAGCCCATCAGGACGATGCCGACCGTCGAGGTGACAGCGATAAAGATTTGTGCGCGCTTGTTCATCCTCACGCGGTTGGCAAGTGCACGGCGAGGGCCAATTTCTGGCGCTGTAAATCAAGGAAACAGGGCGGTTAGGATGGGGCGGGGAAGCAGTTTCTCATTATGCGATCCGAGCCTGTCGCAGAATGAGGTGGTGAAGATTGAGGAGCCGCGTTAGCGGCGGACGCTGGTAGCCCAGGGCGGCAGCCCTGGGAACAGGACAGCAGTAGAACGACCAGTCCCGAAGGGACGGCGCGGAAGTTGATGGTTCGGCTCAGAAAAAGCGGAAGCGAGCTTTTTTTTGCACGGGAAGCTGAGGAGCGGTCCGGTTCCAACAGTCCGGGCAGAGCGTCGAATCCTTCAGGTCGATGCGCTCGACGGCGTGCGAGGAGGCCATGACGCAGCGGTAATCCTGGCAGTGGCGCAGGTCGAGAGTGTGTCCCAGTTCATGGACCGCTTCCTTGAGCAGGCGCTGGGCGCGTAATTGCTCGTCGCCAGGAAGTCCGTAGAATTCCTGGCAAAGGCGATGGGCGGAGACGATGGCGGTAGGCACCGGCCATCTGCGCCTCGCCGAACACGAAGGTCAAGATGGGGATGTAGAGATCATAGTCGGTGACCCCGAGCAAGCGCCAGCACTCCGGACCGAGGTAACCGTGCATACGCGACAACAGTTCGGTGGAGTGATACTGGCCGCGCTCGGCGTGATGGGCGAAGCGGGGGTCAAGGGCAGGTTGCGCGATGTCCCAGGGGACATGAAACTGCTGCGCCAGGGGCGGGCCCAGTTTCTCCAGATCGCGCAGGTCGATGTCCCCGATCGGCAGCAGGAACAGCCGTTTCATTTTTCCGCGCCGGCTGTGGCCGCCGCCCCGCTTCTGCTCCAGCCGTACTTCTTCAGCTTGTTGTGCAGCGTGACGCGGTCGATATCGAGCACCTCGGCGGTACGTGTCTGGTTGCCGCCGCATTCCTCGAGCACGTGCAGGATGTGGGCCTTCTCAATTTCGTCGAGCGTCTGGCTTTCGGCGGCCGCGGCCGACCGGGGCTTGAGGATGAAATCGGCTTCGCGCAACTCCGGCTCTACCGCCACCACCATGGCGCGCTCCACCGCGTTTTCCAGTTCACGCACGTTGCCCGGCCAGGCGTACTGCTGCAGCTGGTACATGGCCGAGGGCGCTACCCGGGTAATCCGCTTATTCATGGCGAGGGAGAACTTGCGGACAAAGTGCTCGACCAGCAGCGGGATGTCGTCCTTGCGCTCGCGCAGCGGTGGAATCTCGATGCGGAAGACGTTGAGCCGGTAGAACAGGTCGGGACGGAATTTTCCCTCCTCGATGAGCTGCTCCAGGTCCTTGTTGGTGGCGGCGATACAGCGGAAGTCGACCTTGATGGGCTGGTTGCCGCCGACGCGGACGATCTCGCGCTCCTGCAGGACGCGCAGCAGGTCGGTCTGGGTCTTGAGGCTGATGTCGCCGATCTCGTCGAGGAAGACGGTGCCGCCTTCGGCGATTTCGAACTTGCCCTTCTTGCGGTACTGCGCGCCGGTGAAGGCGCCCTTCTCGTGGCCGAACAGCTCGCTTTCCAGCAGCGACTCGGTGAGCGCGCCGCAATGGATGGCGACCATGGGCTGAAAGCGGCGCGGGCTGCCGCCATGGATGGCGCGCGCCACCAGCTCCTTGCCGGTGCCGCTCTCGCTGGTGATCAAGACGGTGGCGTCGGTGGGAGCGACGGTCTCGATGGCGTCGAAGACTTTCTGCATGGCCTGGCTTTGTCCAACCAGTTCGGGTGGGCGCTGCACCTCGGCGACGGTCTCGCGCAGGCGAATGTTTTCCTGCTGCACCTTGCGATGGGAGAGCGCCTTCTGCACCTTGTTGGCGATATCTTCCGGATCGAGAGGCTTGGTGACGTAATCGTAGGCGCCGTTCTTCAGCGCCGCCACGGCGGTTTCCACCGAGGCGTAGCCGGTCATGATGATGGCGATCATCTCGGGGTCGATTTCGTGCATGCGGCGCTGCAACTCGATGCCGTCGGTGCCGCGCATCTTGATGTCCACCAGCGCCAGGTCCCAGCGGCCCTCCGCCAGGCGCGCCAGGGCTTCCTGGGCGTTTTCCGCGGTGCCGATGTCGTAGCCCTCCTCGCGGAACCATTTGCCGAGCGAGTCGCGCACGCTCAGCTCGTCGTCCACGATCAGGAGTTTGCCTTTGCTTGCTTCCATAGCTGCCTCAGATCTTGTTTTCACGATCGGGTGATCGGGTCATCGGGTGATCTGGTGATCAATGACGCGCCGCCCGATCACCCGATCATCAGATCACCCGATCATCAGATCCCATCGTGGTGCCATTAGCCCCCCTTCACGGTCTTCGCCATGGCGGCGGCCGGCTCGGACACCAACTGCGCGTCGACGGGCAGAAAAATATAAAACGTTGTGCCGCGGCCGGGCTGCGATTCCACTTCAATAACCCCGCCGTGGCGCTCGACGATGGTTTTGCTGATGGCCAGTCCGAGGCCCACTCCCTTGCCGGTTTCCTTGGTGGTGAGGAAGGGCTCGAACATGCGCGGCAGCAGGTCAGGGGGAATGCCCATGCCGTCATCGCGGACCTGGATTTCGATTTGCCGGCTCTGCGGCAGGGAACGGGTGCGGATGGAGAGGATGCCGCCGCGGGGCATGGCGTCGATGGCGTTCATCACCAGCGCCAGCAGCACCTGCTCCACCTGCGCCGGATCGCAGTGCAGCATGGGCAGTTCGGCGGTTTCCAGCTGCAACTGCACGTTCCCCAGGTCGAGCTGGTGCTGGATCAGGCGCACGCAGCGGTTCACCACCTGGTTGACGTCGGCCCACTCCAGGTTCATGGGCGCGGTGCGCGAGAACATGAGCAGGTTTTTCACCAGGTCGCCGCAGCGTTTGCTCTCCGATTCCACCAGGTCGAGACACTCGCCGATTTCGGCGCGGCGCTTCTCGTCGGTCTGCACCCGCTGGATCCACTTCTTGAGCAGCTTGGCGTAGGTGAGGATCCCGGAGAGCGGATTGTTGATCTCGTGCGCCACTACGGCGGCCATCTTGCCGATGGAGGCCATCTTTTCCACGTGCACAACGTGCTCGTGGGCACGGGTAAGTTCCTTGGTCTTCTCCTCGACCCTGGCTTCCAGGGTGCGCGCCCAGGAGGTGATCTCTTCATTGGCGGCGCGCAATTGCAGGCTCATGAGGTTGAAGGAATGCGCCAGGTCGCCAAGCTCATCGGCCGATTCAACCGCGATCTGGTATCCCAGATCACCCTTGGCGAGCTCTTCGGTGCCGCGCTGCAGGATGCGCACCGGCCGGTGCACTAGGCGCAGCACGAACACGCCGGTGAGCACGGAGATGATGATCACCGCCAGGACGGTGTAGATGAGCATCATGCGGGTGCTCTCGGCCAGGCTGGCGTCCGCCTTGGCGAGCGACAGGTTGGTGTCGAGCACGCCGAGGATTTTCTGGCTGGCGGGATGGGCGTGGCAGGCGGCGTTGGAGCACGCCGGCTCGTTTTCGATGGGATTGATGATGCCCAGCACCCGCACCGAGCCGGTGCGGTAGATGCGGAAGCGGTCGGGACGGTTCAGCTTGGTGAGAGGCTGCGCCTGGGCATGGCAGGCGTAGCAGGCTTCGGCGCTCTTGTCGACCGAGCGGTTCACCTCGCTGGGATCGCTGGAAAATCCGATCCGCCCTTCCTGGTCGAAGATGCGGATGCGCACGATGCCGGGTTCGGCGGCGATGGTGCTGATGGTGTTGTAGAGCGCCTCGCGGTCATTGCGCAGCATGTGATAGGAGGTGCTGTGCTTGATGGTGTCGCTGACGCGCTCGGCGCTGGCCAGCGTGGCCGCTTCCAGGTGGTGCCGGTGCAAACGGATGTTGGCATACCCGAGGAGCGCGAAGATGACCACCATGGCGGCAAAAATCAGGGCGATCAGCTTCACGCTCAGGCTGCGCCCGCGACGCTTCCAGACCGGGTCGTCGGGGGCATGGGGCTCCGGCGGCGTGGACTTGGGATCCCACGCCAACTTCGCCGGCTGCAGGCTGGAGCCCGGTTTGTCGTCAATCGGCATTCGACATCACCACGGCGACTTCCCTGGATTCTTCCGATTGCGGTTGCGGACTCGCGACCGGCGCGTGCTCATCCGGGAAGATCGGCAGATACTTCGCGGCCAGTCCGAAAATGGCGAAGCCCGCGCCCACCATGGCGGCGGTGACGGCAATTTCGGTCCAGCGCGGGATGTAGCGCACGCCGGCGGAGGCTTCCATCCCGGTGACCGCTACGTTCAGGCGGTTGGTCACGAAGCCGAGCAACGTGCTGACCGAGGCCAGGTAGAGTCCGCCCGGAGTCTCGCGCACCTTGCGGAAGGAGAGCAGGACGATGGGAAAAATCAGCGCCAGTGCGACTTCCAACAGGAACAAATTGCGCTCATAGCCGGCCACCAGCAACTGCTTGAAGACACCGCGATGCAGCAGGTCTTCCAGGCGCAGCACCGAGTAGACGATCAGCACCACCATCAGCGCTCGGCCCAGGTCCTGCAGGATGTGCAATTCCAGTTGACGGCCGAAGTGCTTGGCGCTCATCGAGGACTCGAAGATGGTCATGGCCAGGCCGACGGCGATCGCCGAGAGGAAGAAGAATGCCGGCAGCAGCGGCGTGTACCAGAAAGGGTGCAGCTTGGTGGGAACGATCAGGTACACCGTGCCCAGCGAAGACTGGTGCAGGGTGGAGAAGATGACGCCCGCAATCACGATCGGGATGAGCGCCTTGCGGATGTACTTGAGCGGCTTCTGGAGGTTGAAGCGCTCCAGCACGATGGGAGCAAACTCCAGCGCCAGCACGGTGCTGTAACACATGACGCACCAGCCTACCTCGAACATCACCGAGTGCGGATTCCACATGATGAGCGGGTGCCAGATGTTGTAAGGGCGGCCGAGATCGACCATCAGGGCCACCGAGACCAGCATGTAGCCGAGAAAAGCGGTGAGCACGGTGGGGCGCACGATGGGGTGCAGGCGCTTGATGTTGAAGATGTGCACCGCGCCGGTGAGGGTGAAGCCACCGGCGGCCAGCATGACGCCGCACAGCACGTCGAAACCGACCCAGATTCCCCAGGGGAACTGGTCGTTCAGGTTGGTGGAGGGACCCAGGCCGAAGGCGAAGCGATACACCGTGGCGTAGGCGCCGGCGGCCAGGATCAGGTACAGCACCAGCTTCCAGAAGCTGAACCACTTGATGTTGGGGATCTTCATTGCCGGCCTCCGTGGGTGCCCCGGTCTGCCCCGGTTTTGGGCCCTCCGGGGGTGTTGCCTTCAGCTTTTTCGACTTCCTCGCGGCGGTGGGTGATCCACCAGATGCCGCCCAGCAGCGAGCCCCACAGGGGGACAAAGTCCGGAATGCGCGACTGCACCGCGAAAGTGCGGTTGGGCAGGGGATCGTGCGGGAAGTCGGTGCGATAGCCGAACTCCTCAAAGGGCACGCTGGAGAGCAACAGCACGCTGGTGCCGCCGACTTCCTCTTCGCCGTAGATGTGGTCGACGTACTTGCCGGGGTTGTCGCGCAGGCGCTGGCGCGCTTCCGCCAGCAGTTCGCGGCGCTCGCCGAACTTGGTGGCCCCGGTGGGGCAGGCTTCGGCGCAGGCTGTGGGCCGGCCGGCGAGCACGCGGTCCGCGCACATGGTGCACTTCTGCACCTTGGGGTTGATGCTGTTCCACTCGTAGCGCGGGACGCCGAAGGGGCAGGCCAGCATGCAGTAGCGGCAGCCCATGCAGCGGCTGGCTTCGTAAATCACCGGCCCGGCCGAGGTCTTGCGCAACGCCGCCACCGGGCAGACCGAGGCGCACGCCGGCTCGTTGCAGTTCATGCACAGGCGGCGCATGAACTTGTCATCCTTGGCCATGACGACGGTGAACTTGTGCGCCGACTGCCGCTCCTCGGCGGCAATGGTGTCGTTATAGGGAAGCTTGTTCTGGTCGGCGCAGGCCTGCTCGCACTGCTTGCAGTCAATGCACAGCGTGGCGTCGTATAAAAGTGACTTGCTCATGAAGTTCTCCGGAAGAAATTCGGGGTACTGAGGCCGGTCCGCCGGTCAAGGCGGAGCAGCAGTCCCGCCTGCACCGCGGCCTGGGAATGAACGCGAGGATGAAAGCCGGGGCGGGGGAGGAGCGGCGGTAGAACGAACGTTTGAATTAGCGAAGGAAGGGGGGCCAGCCTTGGCAACTGGCCCCCTGCTTGTTGCTTGGGCCCTGATTTTGCGTCCGCAGCCAGCGGGCTGCGGGTCAGCCGAGATGCGGCTGCGCTTTTCACGCCACCCTCGGATCTGCCGGTCGAGCCGGCGGTACACAGCAGCGGCAGGTTTGCCGCCGGATGCTTACTTCAAGGTCGACAGGTAATCGCCGATCGCCTTCTGCTGCGCGGCGTTCACTTTCTTGGAAACGCCGGCATGCTTCGGGTTCGTCATCGCCTTGGTCACGTCGGCCGCGGTCTTGCCCTTGATGGAGGGCGCTTTCATGGCCGGCTTGCCGGCGGCATCGGCGCCGTGGCACATGGCACAGTTCGCCTTGAACAGGGCCGCGCCGTCTTCGGCGCCCCAGGAAAGGCTGGGGAGGGCGATGAACAGCACGATGGCGATGGCCAACACCAAAATCGTCAGTTTGTATGTCTTCATTGGTGACAGTCTCCTCGTACCAAACAACTGCCAGGAACGATGTCCTAACAGTTGAGATTTTCAGCGATTTAGGTTGGATCGGGATGTGAGCCCGATCACGGGTGATGGTGATCCATGCTGCAAAGTTCAACACCTGCAGCACGGAATTCTAGCGGAGATAAGATGTAAACACTGGGTTGATGAGTTTCTATGCAGGGAGGGAATTGTTGTGAAATTCAGCAGGGGCTTAGTACTTAGTACCGGTGGCGTCATCCCTCGCGCAGCAAGGGGTCTAGTGCTACCGGTGGCGTCATCCCGAGCGCAGCGAGGCATCTGTTGTAGAGATACCTCAACCCCTCAGCAAACCGGTCAGCCATAAAGAGCTCGGGATGACGCCATCGATGTGGAGCTTCTTCTCAACCAGCGGCGCGGCCGTCGGATTCGGCGCAACTGGCAAAAATCTCTTTCCACAGCTCGTCTCTGCCGGTGCCGGTGCGGGTGGAAAAAGGAACGATGCGCTCGGTCTGGTAGTCCTTCTGCAACCCGTGCAGGGCCGGGGTCAAGCGGTTGCCCAGGCGATCGGCCTTGGTGGCGACGATGGCATAGCGGCGGCCGACGTGCTGCAACCACTCCACCAGTTGTTTGTCACTCTGCTGCGGCGGGACATTGGCGTCAACCAGGACGACACAAAGCGTGAGCGACTCGCGCTGTTGGAGGTAGGGTTCGATGAATTTGGGCCACTCGGCGGTCTGCTCGCGCGGCAGCCTGGCATAGCCGTATCCGGGAAGATCGGCGAAGAACCATTCGGCATGGGGCTTGCCGGGGCGGCGGACCTCAAAGAAATTGATGGTACGAGTGCGGCCCGGGGTGGAGCTGGTGCGGGCCATTTTTTCCCCGAGCAGGGAATTGATCAGGCTGGACTTGCCGACATTGGAACGCCCCAGGAAGGCGATCTCCGGCGGCCCGAGTTTCGGAAAGTGCGAAACGTCGGTGGCCGAGCGCAGGAACTTGGCGTTCACTCTCATAACGCTGTTTCCAGTTGCAGGGTCCCGATCCAGTGAGATGCATTTCCCGCCGGCGATGACGCCACCTGAAAGCTGATTCCTTGGTGAAGGCAAAGCCCGCAACGAGCGCGGGCTTTTCTGCCACTTCCCGACTGCTAACTCCTAACTACTAACTCCTGAATTCTACTGGTGCGCCGCGGGTTGATCGCCGGAGGGCGGCGTCAACAGCGGGGCAGTGTCGGCGACTTCGCCTTCCTGGGACATGGCGGGCAGCGGCTTTTCCAGCGCGATGCGCAGCACCTCGTCCATGGTATCGACGAAGTGCAGCTTCATCACGTTGCGCAGGTTTTCCGGGATGTCCGGCAAATCCTTCTCGTTGTCCTTGGGCATGATGACTTCCAGGATTCCGACCCGATGCGCCGCCAGCAGCTTCTCTTTCAAGCCGCCGATGGGCAGCACCTTGCCCCGCAGGGTGATTTCGCCGGTCATGGCGATATCGCGCCGCACCGGTATCCGGGTGAGAGCGCTGGCTATCGCGGTGGCGATCGTGATCCCAGCCGAGGGCCCGTCTTTCGGGATGGCGCCCTCCGGCACGTGCACGTGGATATCAATGTTGCGGTAGAAATCGCGGGCCAGCCCAAGTTGCTTGGAGCGCGAGCGCACGTACGTCATTGCCGCCTGTGCGGATTCCTGCATGACGTCGCCCAGCTTGCCGGTCAGAATCGGCTTGCCCTTGCCCTCGACGATGGCCACCTCAGTCGTGAGAATCGAACCACCGACTTCGGTCCAGGCCAGCCCAGTCACCAGGCCGACCTCGCTGCGCTCGTGCGCGAGCGTGTCACGGAACTTGGTGACTCCCAGGTAGTCGCCGACATTGTCAGCGTTGACGGTGATGGCGAAATCCTTGTCGCGAACCACCTTGCGCGCCACCTTGCGGCCGACATTGCCGATTTCCCGCTCCAGGTTGCGTACCCCGGCTTCGCGCGTGTAGCTGCGGATGATGGCGGTGATGGCGTCGTCGGTGAAGATGCAGTTCTTGTCGTTCAGGCCGGCCTGGTCGCGCTGTTTGCGCACCAGGAACTGCTTGGCGATTTCGACTTTCTCGTCCTCGGTGTAGCCGTGCAGGCGGATGACCTCCATGCGGTCCAGCAGGGCGGGAGGCACGGTGTGCAGCACGTTGGCGGTGGCGATGAAGAAGACCTGCGAGAGGTCGTACTCCACGTCGAGGTAGTGGTCGATGAACATGTAATTCTGCTCGGGGTCGAGCACCTCGAGCAGCGCGGCCGAGGGATCGCCGCGGAAGTCCATCGACATTTTTTCCACTTCATCCAGCATGAAGACCGGGTTCTTGGTGCCGGCCTTTTTCATCATCTGGATGATCTGCCCGGGAAGGGCGCCGATGTAAGTGCGGCGGTGGCCGCGAATTTCAGCCTCGTCGCGCACCCCGCCCAGCGACATGCGCACGAACTTACGCCCCGTGGCCTTGGCGATGGACATGCCCAGCGAGGTTTTGCCGACGCCCGGCGGCCCGACAAAGCACAGGATGGAGCCCTTGGGATTTTTCACCAGCTGGCGCACGGCCAGGAATTCCAGGATGCGCTCCTTGATCTTCTCCAGCCCATAGTGATCTTCGTTGAGCACCTTTTCGGCGCGGTCGATGTTGCGAATTTCCTTGGAGCGCTTCTTCCACGGCACGGCCAGCAGCCAATCCAGGTAATTGCGCGAGACGGTGGACTCGGCCGACATGGGCGGCATGGCCTCCATCTTCTTGAGTTCCTGCATCGCCTTGTCGTGCACGTCCTTGGGCATGCCGGCGGCGTCAATCTTCTTCTTCAGTTCGTCCCACTCGCTTTTTTCGCCGCGGCCCAATTCTTTCTGGATGGCCTTGATCTTTTCGTTGAGGTAGTACTCCTTCTGGGCGCGCTCCATCTGGCGCTTGACGCGTGACTGGATGGTGCGGTCCATGTTGAGCTTTTCGATCTCGATTTCGAGCACGTCGGCGATGCGGTTCAGCCGCTCGGCGGGATCGAAGATCTCCAGCAGCTCCTGCTTTTCTTCGATGGAAAGCTGGAGATTGGCGGCGATGGTGTCGGTGAGCTTGGCCGGGTCCTCCATGCGGACGGCGGCGATCATGGTCTCGTAATTGAGCGACTGGCAGAGCTTGACGTACTGCTCAAACAGGGAGGTGACGCGCTGCATCGAGGTTTCCAGCGCGGGCGACGGTTCGATGGTGAACTTGGCGGTGCGGATGGTGGCTTCCAGAAAGCCGCCGGCCTCGGTGATACCCAGAATCTTGCCGCGCTCGATGCCCTCGACCAGCACCTTGATGTTGCCGTCGGGCAGCTTGAGCGACTGCACGATGTTGACCACGGTCCCCACCTGGTACAACTCGTTGGGCTTGGGCTCGTCGACGCTGGCATCATGCTGGGTGGCGAGAAAAATCTTCTTGTCCGCCGCCAACGCCTCTTCCAGGGCGCGCACGCTCGATTCACGGCCCACCACGAATGGGGTCATCATGAAAGGGAAGATCACCACGTCCCGGATGGGCATCATGGGCAACTTGCGCGTCTCAAGCTTTTCCTTAGGTTGGTTCACTCGACCGCCTTTGTATTAGATGACGCGCCTGCCGGTCCCTGCGGCCGGCACGGGCGCGCGACTAACGACATTATAAATGCTGCCGCCGTCGCGCAAGTTGCTGACTAGGTGCTGACTCAAAATAGTTGCTGGCCGCTTGCGCGCCGCGCTGGAGATGTGCTTTGCGCCTCCGGTCCAGGGACGTGACCTTGGTCATCGGCGGCAACCCGGCCGTCATCTGGCGCAAAGGGTGCAATGGCGGTCCAATGGAACTGAAGCAATTGAGCCGCAGCCATCACGGTACGGTTCCAAGGTCCGGGGCACGCAAGAGGAGGCTGTCATGACCAAGCCCGAGCGCAAACCCAACTCGCACCAGAACCTGCCCACCCTGCCGGCCGGCATGGACCGCCGCGTGAGCCCGCGCTTCGATTGCGACCGCGGGGTGCAGTGCTTTCATAACAACAATCGCGTGTTCTGGGGGACGTTCGTCGACCTCAGCCTGACCGGTTGCAGCATCCACCTGCTGCCCACGCCGCTGCCGGCGGGTTCCCACCTGAGCATGGTGTTCACCCTCTACGGCAACAATATCCGCATCAGCGGCGACGTCCGCGAGGTGCACGGCGAAGTCATGGGTGTGTCGTTTGCCACCATGACCGAGCGCGAACAGGCCAAGTTATGCGAGGCGGTGCAACGGCTGGCCGACGGCAGAACCACTAAGTCCGAAGTGGTGATCAACACCCAGGCCGCCATGCAGCGCCTGCAACGCTGGTTCAAGACTCACGACCTGCTGACGCAAGAAATCTTTCAGCGCCTGCTGGAAGGCAGCTTCGACCCGGCATTTGAAACCGCCGCTGGGCGCTCGCCGGAGATCGAAAAAGCGGCCGAGAGCTTGGCCCGCCACTGAATAACCGAATCCGGGCCACTGACGAGGTAGCGCCACCGCCATCCAACGCTAGCGCAATTCTTCATCCCTGCCATGCTCGCCAGGAATAACGCTGCTGCGGCGGTGGCTCACGCTTGATTTATCCGTGCTTCTTGCGCTCGCACGCGGTCACGACCTTGGTTGGATCCACGGCCTCGTGGTCGGCCTGGATTTCTTCGATTTTGCCGTCTTTTCCAATCAGGAATGTCGCGCGCCGGGCGGCCTTGTACTTGGGCTCCCACAGGCCGTATTCCCGGGTCACCGCGCCTTCGTTGAACCAGTCGCTGGCGATGGGGAACTGCACGCCGAGGGAATCCGCGAAGGCCTTGTTGGCGAACGGACTGTCCATGCTCACACCCACGACCTGGGTGTCTGCAGCCTCCAGCTTTTTGTAGTTAGCCTGGAGGTTGCGCATCTCGGTGGTTCAACCACCGGTGAAGGCGAAGACGAAGAAGGCCACCACCACGTTCTGCTTTCCGCGAAAATCGTGCAGCGAAATCTGCTGCACCTTGGCGCCGTCGAAATAGCGGAGGGTGAAATCGGGCGCCATGTCGCCGACTTTCAATTTCATGGGCGCCGGCTGCGGTTTTTCCTGCGCGGCCGCCGGCGGCATCGCCACCATGGCCAGCCCCAGGGCCAGTAAAAACGAAGCTATGGCTCGTTTCATAATCCCACCTGATGCCGCCCACCGCCCGCGGTTACAGAAGTTTCCCAAAACAGTCGGCTTTCAACTCCTACGCGCTCTCCGTCTCACGCGTAATTTCCGGCTCTCCCATCTCGGGATTCGCAATTCGCAGCTCGCGTGCCGCAACCGCGCCGCCATCTTGCGCCACACCCGGGCTTCTCGTTACATTGTTGCTCATCGCGCCGGTCTTTCTGCCATGATCGGGCGAGTGAATCCTGAAGCCGGTTTCCATGAGCATTGAAACCATCAACCAGATCTTCTACCAGGTCATCGACCGCCAACTTGACCGGGTGATGCTGTACAAGCAGACGGTCAAATGGATTCCCATCTCCTCGCGCGAGCTGTATCGCGACGCCGTCGGCATTGCCCGCTCGCTGGCGTCGTGGGGCATTGGCAAGGGCGATCGTGTCGCCATCCTCAGCGAGAACCGCCCGGAGTGGGCCACGGCGGAGTTCGGCACGCTGCTCATCGGGGCCGCCGTGGTACCCATTTATTCCACCCTCACTTCGGAACAGGCGTCGTTCATGCTTGCCGACTCCGGCGCGCGGGTGGCGTTTGTCTCCACCGCCGAGCAGCTCAAGAAGCTCCAGGCCTCGCGGGTCGCTCTGGAAAAAATCGTGGTCATGGATTACATCGGCATCCCCGATGCCATTCCCATGCACCGCCTCATGCACGATGGCCCGGTGGAACGCGATGCCGCCTTCGACGCCGCCGCGCTTGCCATCCGTCCCGACGACCTGGCCACCATTATTTATACTTCCGGCACTACGGGCACGCCCAAGGGCGCCATGCTCACCCAGGGCAATCTCGCCTCCAACCTGCTGTACTCGCTGGACACCTTTCCCCTCGGCGTGGGCAACGTGAGCCTGTCGTTCCTGCCGCTGTCGCACATCACCGCCCGCCACGTCGACTACGCCATGCTCTACCACGGCGTAACCGTGGCGTATTGTCCGCATATCGACCAGCTCAAGTCGGCGTTGCCGGAGGTCCGTCCTACCATCTTCGTGGCGGTGCCGCGGGTCTATGAAAAAATGCGCAGCCAGGCGGAAATGCAAACCAAGAGCGGCCTGAAGCACAAAATCTACCAGTGGGCGCTGCGGGTGGGTCGCGCCCACCGCGAGGAAATCCTGGCGGGAAAGGTCCCGACCTCGCCGGAGTGGAAGCTGGCCAACAAGCTGGTCTTCTCCAAGATCAAGCAGGCGCTGGGCGGACGCGTGACCATCTACATCTCCGGCGGCGCGCCCCTGGGCCGCGATCTCGCCGAGTGGTACGCCGACGTGGGCATCCGCATTCATGAAGGCTACGGGCTCACCGAGACCTCGCCGGTGATTGCGCTGAACAAACCGGAGGCGCACAAGATCGGCACCGTGGGCCGGCCGCTGCCCAACGTGGAAGTCCGCATTGCCGATGACGGGGAAATCCTGGTGCACGGGCCTTCCGTGTTCAAGGGATACTGGAACCTGCCGGAGGAGACCGCCGCCGCCTTCACCCCCGACGGCTGGTTCAAGACCGGCGATATCGGCAACCTCGACGCCGACGGCTTCCTCTCCGTCACCGATCGCAAGAAGGACCTGATCAAGACCTCCGGCGGCAAGTTCATTGCGCCGCAGCCCATCGAGCGCAAGCTGCAGAGCAACGTATATGTCGGCGAGGCCATCGTGATCGGCGACCGCTACAAGTTCCCCTCGGTAGTGATTGCACCGAATTTTATCGAGCTGGACCGCTGGGCGCGTGAGCAGGGGCTGGGACCGCACTCCCGCGAAGACATGATCCGCCAGGAAAAAGTGCGCGAGCTTTTCGACGGTATCGTTGCCGAGGTGAATCGCGACCTCGCGCAGTTCGAGAAACTCAAGAAGGTGTTGCTGGTGGCCGACGAGTTCTCCATCGCCGACGGCAGCCTGACCCCGACTCTCAAGCTCAAGCGGCGGGTGGTGGAGGAACGCTATCGCCGACGCATCCAGCAGCTCTACGAGAGCCAGGCCGAACCGGCCGACATCACGCACAGCTAGTGCGGAAACGAATTTTCAATCGTTCTCATACTGACTTAAGACGCTGTCATCCTGAGCGAGGCGGAGGGGCTTCCAATCCGCGAGATCATTAACGGCTGTCATCCTGAGCGAGGCGGAGGCTTGCCGACGCCGAGTCGAAGGACCCCTGCGCTCCAGCCCAGCAACGAAAATCAACAGGCACTTCGACCCGACTCTCAAAATTAACAGTCGCGACTCTGCAACCCTGCCGCCTTGAGCCTGAAGCCTGAAGCCTGTTTTGTGATTTCCCTCACATCCCATTCTTCCGGCATTGCTACAATACTGCCCATGGACTCATTGGTGATTGCAGGCCGCCCTTTTCAGTCGCGTCTCATCGTCGGCACCGGGAAATACAAGTCGGGCCAGGAGACGGCGCGCGCCATCGAAGCCAGCGGCGCCGAGATGGTCACGGTTGCCGTCCGCCGCGTGAACCTGGACCGCAGCAAGGAATCGCTGCTCGACTTCATCGATCCCAAAAAGTATTTTCTACTGCCCAACACCGCCGGCTGCTACACCGCCGACGATGCCGTCCGCACCGCCCGGCTTGGCCGCGAAGTCGGCCTCTCCGATTGGGTGAAAATCGAGGTCATCGGCGACCAGGCCACGCTCTATCCCGACGTGCAGGCGACCATCGAAGCGACCCGCATCCTAGTGAAGGAAGGCTTTACGGTTTTGCCCTATACCACGGATGACATTGTGGTTGCGAAGCGTCTGATCGACGCCGGAGCGGCCGCCATCATGCCCCTGGGCGCGCCCATCGGCAGCGGCATGGGCATTCAGAACCAGGCCAACATTCGAATCCTGCGCGAGATGCTCAGCGTTCCCTTGATCGTGGACGCCGGCGTGGGCACGGCCTCCGATGCCGCCATCGCCATGGAACTCGGCGCCGATGGCGTGCTCATGAACACCGGCATCGCCGCCGCCGCCGATCCCGTGCTGATGGCCGAGGCCATGAAGCACGCGGTGCTGGCGGGACGCGCCGCTTACCTCGCCGGCCGCATGCCGAAAAAGCTGTACGCGACCGCCAGTTCTCCCCTGGAAGGCGTGGTCCGCTGATTGGATTGCCGGGGCCCAGGACTTTGGCCGTTCAACTCATCTTCATCCACTGCGCGCGTAATTGTTCCGGCCTGGTGCCGCGCGCGCGCAGCGCTCGCAGGCTAAGCGCGTCGCAGCGTTTCGCCAGGCGCTCGCCCTGCTCGTCGAGCAGCAGTTCGCAGTGGTAATAACGCGGCGGCGCAATGCCCAGCGCTTCGCAGAGCAGGATCTGCCGCGCCGTGGACTTCAGCAGGTCGCAACCGCGGACGACTTCCGTGATTTTCATGGCGGCATCGTCGGCCACCACCGCCAATTGGTAGGCCGGCACGTCGTCGCGGCGCCAGACTAAGAAGTCGCCGAAATCTTTGCCCGCGGTATATTGCTGCTCGCCCTGCGCGCCGTCGTGGAAGGCGATCACACGTCCATCGGGTACGCGAAAACGCCAGTTCGCGTCCGCGGGAGAATCCACGTGTGACTTGCTTTCGCGGCACTTGCCGGAATACAGCGGCTCATCGTTGGACTCATGCGGCGCCTGTGCCGCCTCCGCCAGATCCTTTCGCGAACAGGTGCAGGGATAAATCCAGCCGCCATCGTGCAGCCTCCGCCAGGCTTGCAGGTAAACATTTCGGCGCTCGCTCTGCGAGTAGGGAGCGTAGGGCCCGCCGACGTCCGGCCCTTCCTCCCACGAAATGCCCAGCCAGCGCAGGTCTTCAAGGAAGGCGCGCGCATACTCCGGCTTGGACCGCTGCGGATCAAGATCCTCGTTGCGCAGCACCAGGACCCCGCCGACCCGGCGCGCCCGCTGGTAGGCGATCCAGAAGGTGCGCGCGTGCCCGAGATGCAGGTAGCCGGTGGGGGAGGGTGCCAACCGCCCGCGATAATTTTCGTCGGTGGACATCGGCAACAATCTTAACCGTGATCGCGGGGCCCGCTCTCGCCCGCGTGGATTGCCTCCGCTACAATCATTCGCTTGGCCCCGAGGCTCTCGCCATGCGATTGCCATCTGAATTGCTCGACTTCCACGGCCAGACTGTGCTGGTCACCGGCGCATCCGGCGGCATTGGCGCCGGCATCGCTTTGCGCTTTGCCCAAGCCGGCGCCCGGTTGGTGGTGCACTACCACGAGAACGAGAGCGGCGCGCGCCAGGTGGTCGACCGGATCTCCGCGCTGGGCGGGCAGGCCCGCGCCCTGCAAGCCGACCTGGCGCAGGCCGCCGGCGCTGAGGTCCTGGTGCGGGCGGCCGGGGTTATGGATGTGCTGGTCAACAACGCCGGCATCTACCCGCTGGCCCCGATTCTGGAGATGTCGGCCGCTGACTGGGACCAGGTGATGGCCGCCAATTTGCGCAGCGTGCACCTGTGCACTCAGGCGGCGGCGCGCAGCATGATTGCCCAGGGGCGGCACGGCGCGGTGGTGAACATCGCTTCCATCGAGGCGGAGAATCCGGCGCTGCAGCACAGCCATTACTCCGCCGCCAAGGCCGCGGTCGTCATGTACGCGCGCTCCGCCGCCGCCGAACTGGGGCCGCACGGCATCCGCGTCAACTGCGTCTCGCCGGGATTGATCTGGCGCGAGGGCCTGGACCGCGACTGGCCGGAGGGCGTCAAAGCCTATCTCGACGCGGTGCCGCTGGGACGCCTCGGACAGCCGGACGACGTTGCCGACGCCTGCCTGTTCCTCGCCTCCGCGGCGGCTCGCTGGATTACCGGCGCCAACTTGCTGGTGGATGGGGGCGTGCTTACCCAGCGCGCGTATTAGCGGTGAAGGGAAGTGGGTCGTTACCCGGCAGCCGATGGCGGCTGCCGCTACACGGAGGCGCCATGACCGATGCCAAAGACCTGATTCGCCGCCTGCAACTGGAACCGCTGCCCGTGGAAGGCGGCTACTTCCGCCAGACCTGGCAGAGCGACGACCGGGTGTCGGCGGCCCGGTACTCATCGCCGCGCGCGGCCGGCAGCGCCATCTACTACCTGTTGACCGACGAGACCGATTGCTTTTCCGCGCTGCACCGCCTGGCCACCGACGAGATCTATCACTTCTATCTCGGCGACCCGGTCGAAATGCTGCTGCTGGCCGAGAACGGGCCGGGCGAGCGCATCGTGCTCGGCCCCGACCTTGCCGGCGGGCAGCACGTCCAATATGTCGCGCCACGAGATGTATGGCAGGGATCGCGCGTGATTGCAGGCGGTCGCTTCGCGCTCCTCGGCGCCACCATGGCGCCCGGCTACGATCCGCTCGACTTCAGTCTTGGCCACCGCGATGAGCTGCTGCGGCAGTTTCCCGCGCACGCCCCGCTTATCCGGGCCCTCACCCGCCGAGGATCTAGCTCCTAACTCCTAACTACTTCTTTCCAATCATCAGCCCGGCCGGGCCCGGCATCCGCACGCGCTGCACCTCGCCAAAGCCCGCCGCCTTCATCCACTCCGTGTATTCGGGCTCGCTGTAGCTGGCGCCCGCCGTGGTTCCCACCAGCATGTTCAAGGCAAACAGGGCGCCGAATTTCGGCGAGGTCTTGTCCGCCTCCAGGATGAAGTCCTGCACCACGACCCGGCCGTTGGGCGCGAGCGCCTGGTAAATGCGCTCCAGCAGGCGCTGGTTTTCCGCCGGCGAAAACATGTGGCAGATCGCCGAAAGCAGCACCAGGTCAAGGTCGCGGCCGAGATCGGACTGCAGCATGTCGCCCGCCCGGGTGGTGATCCGGTCGGAAACCCCAGCCCGCTGCAGATGCTCCTGCGTCAGCGGCAACACCTCGGGCAGGTCGAGGATTTCTCCCCGCAGCCCCGGCGCCGCCTTGGCAAAGGCGATGGAGAATGCGCCCGAGCCTCCGCCCAGGTCGAGCATGCGCCGCGTTCCGTTCACGCCCACCGCCTTGACCAGGCCCTCCGCCCGGCCGCGCGCATTATGGTCCATGGCGGCGATGAAGGAAGCGGTCCACTCCTGGCTGCTGCCGCGTTCCGCCACCCGCGTGCCGGCGCGCACCGCTTCGGTCAGCGTGGACCAGCGCTTCCACAGGTTCACGATATGCATCTGTGCCGGCCGGGCATTGTCAGGCGAGCCGGTCACGAAGAAGCGCTGCGACTGCGCCGTGTTGTGAAACGTGTCGCCGGACTTTTCGACCAGCTTCAGCGCCGCCAGCGCGTTGAGCAGCATCTCGGTGGCGCGCCGGTCGGTCTTGAGTTTTGCAGCGACCTCGGCTGCCCCGGCCCCGCTTCCGATGGCGGTGAACAGGTCGAGTTCAATCGCCGTCAGGATGGCGCGGCTGCTCATGAAGCCGCGAATGGTTTCGGCGAGATCGTCGGGCAAGACACCCGCCGCGTCTTTCGCCTTCAGCATGGCCAGGTAATGGTTGCGATGGTCGAGGACCTCCGCTTTCATCGCGGCGGCATCGGTGCGCGCCATCCGCGTCACCGGCTGGCCGCGCTGGAAGTGCGAGGCCACGATCTCGGCCACGTCGGCGGACTTCAGCTCCGAATACCACACCCCCTCCGGGTAGGCGATCATCACCGGGCCGTGTTCGCAGGTTCCCAGGCACCCCGAGGTTGAGACCTGCACCTCGTCGGCCAGCCCGCGCGCGGCCAGTTCCCGCCGCAGCGCGTCCAGGATCTGCGCCGACCCGCCGGCCGCGCAACAGGGGACGCCCTCAGGTTTTTCCTGCGTGCACACGAACACGTGATAGCGAAACGGCTCCATGGTTCCTCCCGGATCAGGGCTCAGAGTTGAAGTGAAATTGTGCATCGCCGGCGGCCAATGTCTCTGTGATGCAGCGCACAGGCGCAGGGCCACAGCCGGTTCCGATAGCGCATTTAGCCCGGGGCAGGCTATGATGCCACTCAACCATGGCCGACCCCTCCAAGAGCATCCTCGTCGTGGACGACGATGCCGCCCTTTGCGGGCTGATGACGCACATCCTGGAACATGAAGGTCACGCCGTCGTGACCTGCGGCACCGGGCTGGAGGCCATCAACCAGCTGGGCCAGCGGCGCTTCGATGTGCTGCTGCTCGACCTGGGCCTGCCCGATATGGACGGGCTCAACCTGCTGCACGTGTGGCGCTCCCGCAACGGCACGCGGGTGATCGTAATTACCGCCGACGACACCGCCGAGACGCTGATGACCGCCATCCGCAACGGCGCCTACCTATATATCCGCAAGCCGTTCGAGGCCTCGCAGCTGCGCGAGCTGGTGGCGGCGGCGCTGAAGTCGCAGGAAGCGGAGCCCATCGAGGTGCTCTCGGCCAAGCCCGACTGGCTGGAGCTGTCGGTGCCGTGCACGCGCGATTCCGCCGAACGCATGGACCAGTTCATGCGCCAGATCAAGATCGACCTGCCGGAAGACGCGCGCGAGGGCGTGGCCCAGGCCTTCCGCGAGCTGCTGATGAACGCGGTGGAGTGGGGCGGGGGGCTGGATCCCTCGCGGCGGGTGCGCATCTCGCTGCTGCGCACGCGGCGCATGCTGCAGTACCGGGTGTCGGACCCGGGCAATGGCTTCCGGCTGGAGGACCTGCCGCACGCCGCCATCAGCAACCCACCGGGCGACGTGTTCACGCACGATGAGGTGCGCCAGCAGAAGGGGTTGCGGCCGGGCGGGCTGGGGCTGGTGATGGTGCGGGCTGTCGCCGACGAACTACTTTATAATGAGAAACATAACGAAGTAATCTTTATCAAGTACCTGAGTGAGAGCGGGGAGCCGGAAGAGCAGGCGGCGGCGGGCGCCTGAGGGCAAATGTTCCACGTGGAACAATTGTGGAAAATTCGGATTCGGGACAAATTTCCAAAAAAATTTACTGCTGAGTAACCGTGCGCTGGTCCGAAATGGGAACGGTGGACCAAACGGCTGCAATTTCCGGTCGGTTTGAAGGCCAAAGTGGCCTTAGGGTCACGTTTCGATAGGCGCGAAGAGTGCGGCGACGATTATTTCGGCTGCACGATGGCGATGCGCGTCTCCGATCCGGTGGTGCCGACAGCGATCACCTTGGTTGTTCCGGGACGATCAATAGCGATCACCTTCTGTCCGCTGACGTCGGTTACGGTGGCATCAGGATAACGCCTCTGGTAGTAGCCGACCACGGCGGAGACGGAGTCAGACGTGGTGTAAACCTGGTTTGCGATGGGAACACCAATGTCGGGCAGGCTGACGTTGTCGACTTGAATGGGTACGGCTCCGGGATAGAGGTCGGCGGAAGCATCCGATGGGAGCGCCGGGCGCGGCCGGGGCGGCGGTGGCGATGCCTGCGGCGGAGGCAGTTGCCGGGGCTGATCCTGGAGCTGGGAAGGTTGCGGCTGTGGCTCGGGCGGCGGTTGCTGGGCTGGCGGTGGTTGCGGGACTGTTTTGGCGGCGGCGACCGGGGGCGCGGGCGGGGTCCGGGTTTCCGGGAGAAGAGCCGGAGGCGATTGCGACGGAACCGCGGGTGTCGCTGCCGGGGGCGTGGCATGGCGCGAGGTCCTGATCATCAAGGCTGCCGAGACAACGAGCACCACGGCCAGGGCGGCGGCAAGCCAGCGCATCTCTCGACCGCGGCGGCGGATGTCGGAGGCCAGCGCAGCCACGACATCGGGAGCAACGGGCGCGCCACAGGCGGCACAAAAATTTCCTTCGGCCGGCATTCCGCAGTGCGAGCAATAGGCCATTTGCGCTTAAGAATACCCTGAGGTCGGTCGTGGCCAAGCGCCAAAGTTTGGGAGAGCGTGAGGACGCGGAGCGTACACGCAAGGGCGCCAGGGCTACACCGATTCGCGGCTGTGGGCCGGTGACTAACGCTCCGCTCGTCCGCGGAGCTGGATGATCTTGCGGCGATCGCGCTTGGAAGGACGTCCGGAGGGAAGCTGCTCGTACTGCTTGATGGCCCGGCGCTCGTCGGCCGCCTTCTGGCGCTGCTCGCGGCTGGCATCGGTTTCGCGGTAGAGGGTTTGCGCCACCGAAGCCGGACCACGGACTTCGCTGAGCAGCAGGACCTCCACCTGAAAATCGCCGCTGTCGTTGGTGACGCGCAACATGTCTCCGACATGGAGTTCGCGCGCCGGCTTGACCGACTGGGCGTTCGATTGAATCCTGCCGAGTTCACAGGCGCGCGCAGCCAGGGCGCGGGTCTTGAAGAAGCGAGCGGCCCAGAGCCACTTATCGATGCGGACGGAGGTCATGAAGATACTCGCATGCCTAGGATTGCAGCTTGAGGGCAGCCGCCACGACCGGCTTTGCCCACTCAGGAACGGTGGTCAGATCGCAGGATGCAACGATTCTCCCTTGGCTGAGATGAAGGATGAGGCGGGGTTCCGGGGCCTGCCCTTGGGCAGGATCGGCGTCCTCGGAGTTGTCATATACGAAGAGTTCGGTGAGGTGGGGAAGCAGTTGAACCAGATGGAGCCGGCTGTGGGTGAACCGCTGTCGAATGCGATCTTCGGGAATGTCATGGCCGCCATGCCGCACGCGAGAGCGGACCCGCGCGATATGAAGCTCCGGGCTATCGAGGCCGACAAACCAGATTTTTACTTCGAATCCCTGGGCGAGAGCTTTTAGTAAGAGAGCGGTCATGGTGCGGCCGCCGAGCGTGGTTTCAAATGCAAAGTCGCGCCGATGTGCAATGGCCAATTCCAGCAGCCGTTTGCCTTGATACCAGGCGATGCTGTTCGCCTCGCTCTTGGCGATTCCGGGATTGGCTTGCTGGATGAGGCGAGTTGCCGCGTCGGGATTGAAATACTCAACCCCCTGTTCGAGGATCATGGCGCCCAGGATACTGCTTTTTCCGGCCCCATTGGCGCCCGCCACGACGTAGAGGCGGGGAGTGGAAGGCGGCTTAGCCACGCTTGCGGGCGGCTAGCAACGCCGCGCGTCCAAGCTGTTTGGGAGAAGCATGGAAGGCGGCTTCCATGGCCTTGCGGGTCCCGGGAAGCTGCATGCGAGCCAGCAGGGAATCGAATTCAGAAGCCAGCGAATTAATGGCGGTTTCCGGCAGCCGGGAAAGATTGTTGAACTCGCCCATGGACATCAGGACTGCCTTGGGCTCATGGTGCTTGGTGATAACGACCAGGTTTCCCTGGATGGCTTTTTCGAGCAGGCGGCCAAATTCATTCTTGGCCCGGGTGGCGGTGAATGCGAGCCTCCGGGCCCGATTTGCCGCACGCTTGCTTCCGCGAACCGTAGCCATACGAGCATGCCCCCCATAAAAAGCTATTTTAGCTAATTTAGCTAAATACGGTCAAGCGGGCGAGGATATCAAGGTTGAAGACCGCGGGCGGGTGGGATTCAGCTGGTGATGGCGAAGTAGATCCAGAAGGCCAACATCATCAGCGAGAAGAGGGCGAGAAATGCGCCGAGGACAATGCGGCCGGCGCGGGGAGCGGGTTCCGGAGGCGCCTCGAATCTGGCGACGGAAGCAGCCGGTGGGGGCGGCGGGAGCGCGGGGAGGCGGCGTTCGATTCCGAGATGGCGACGCGCCATCCAGTCGTCCAAGGCGTGCCGCCCGGGCTCGGCGAAGAGGTTGAACGACAAGCCGGCGCGGCCGAGGTGATCGGTCCAGCGAATCTCGCCGACCACGACAATTTCCTGCTCGCTGCCGGGAAGTTTGAAGCGGACGCTGACCTTGGTTTGCAGAGGCAGGGGCTCGGAGGCGACCAAGGCCATGCCTCCGGTGCCGATGTCGGTGGCCTTGGCCTCGATAGCGCGGCCTTCCAACTGGAGGTTCAGCGGCAGTTCAACCCGGTAGCGGGCGTACTGGCGTCGCAGGCCGACGACGACGCGATAGATAGCTCCGAGAGTATTTTCCAGCAGCTCGGGAGTGATGGGCCGTGGAAGGGCAAAGCTGGCGCCGGCCTTGAAGGCGGCATTCAGGTTTTCCCGTTCGGCGAGCACGGCGAGCGGGACTTGGCGGCAGTTGGTCAGGTTGCGCGCCTGCTCGATCAACGCAAGCGAATGGGGCGGCGCGCTGATGTTGACCAGGGCCGCGTGGTACAGGCTGGACTTCAGCAGTGTAAGCGCCTGCGAAGAGACCGAGAGGTCGTAATCGAAGCCGATGGTCTGCGCCATGCGCAACCATTCGGGCGGAAACTTTTCGTCGGAAATCACCAGCAGGCGCGCCGCCTGGTTGTCGTCTTCGGCGTCGCTTTCCGCCATCACCGTGGACGAGAGTTCGGGTTCGGGCGGAGGCGCGAGGGACCCACTGTTCTGCGCCGCGGCGAGAGTGCTGGCACCGGAATGGGAGGGGTCGATCACGGTGTAAAGCCGGCAGGCGCACCTGCGACAAGAGGTGAGTGCACGTCACCAGCCACAGGCGCATAGCCGCAAGCGATTGAATACAAAAAGACTTCATCGCTGGGCGGAGCGGCGCAGTCTCAATTCGCCACACTCCGGTGGCCTGTCTCAATTCGGCAGTGCCTGCTGACTCCAGCAAAAGCACAAGCGGCGCCGATCAAGTCGTCTCACGGTCTCCCGAAGTGAGATGTCGATTTGAGACGCTCGCGTTCCTGAATGCGAGCTAAGCAGTCTAAATTCAGAAGCTTAGCCTAACGGCTCTTGTGGCGAGAGACGTGCGTCTATATGGCCGGAGTATTGACCACGAGGCATGACGATCGAAGCGCGCCGCCCAGCCATGAGAACACCACATTCCCAGCGAGCATGCGGGAGTGTGAAGATCCGGGGATTCGCTGGGGCGGCGGGGTTCTCGTTGCTGGAGCTGGTCATCGTGCTGTCTATGGCCATGGTGGCGAGTGCGATTGCGGTGCCCATCATGGTGAGAATGGTGGCCGATTCGCAGTTGCACCGCGGCATGGGAGACCTCTCGGGGCTGTACCAGACCAGTCGCATGCTGGCGGTGCGGGGGAACACGATCACGAGGGTGCGTTATCAGCTTTCCGGTAGCAACTGGGTGGCGTATGAAGACGACGGCATGAGTGCGCACGGCATCAACCGCACGACCCCGCAGCTGTGGCTGCCAAGGCGGCTCAGCAAGGTGGCGGCCCCGACGGGAACGGCTCCCAGCCCGCTGGACGCGGCAAGCTGCGGTTCGACCATCACGCCGGACACCACCGACGACACCTACTTCAACCAGATGGGCATTCCCTGCCTCTCCAGCGGCGGCAGTTGCACCAGCAATTCATCGTTCGCGTACTACTTCACCTATTCCGGCAACCTGAACATGAATACGAGTTGGGCGGCACTGTGCGTCTCGCCGGCGGGGCGAACCAAAGCCTGGTATTGGACCGGCAGCGAGTGGACAAACTAGCGCCATGATGATGAGCAACACAAAGCGGAGAGGCAAGCGGCAAGCCGGATTCACCTTGCTGGAGGCGATGATCGCCGGCTTCGTGATGGCGTTCGGGCTGCTGGCGATCGCGGCGCTGTTCGTGCTGGCCATCGGCAACAACGGGCGCAGCCGGGTGGATACGACCGCGACCATGCTGTCGGAGTCGGTGATCGAGCAAATCGCGGCGGTGCTGGCGCGCGGGGGACCATCATCGATGACCGACTGCGCGTCGACGCCGACCACGTGGTTCATCGATACCAGCGTGGGTGGCTCAGCGCTGAGCGGCTCGGGAATTGATTTTTCGGAGGCGAGCCCGCCCGCAGGTTTTTACATGAACTTCGTGGTGTGCAACGGCGGGGGCGAAGCGAACACGCAGGCCACCTACGACGTGCGCTGGAACGTGGCGCAGGTGACCACCAACACTTACCTGGTGACGGTGGCGGCGCGGCCCAAAGGAATGGCCGCGGGACGGTTCACGTTCTCGTTGCCGGTCACATTCCGAACCTACGTAGGCCCGCAATAAGGGAAAGACAAATGCGCGGTAAGTCACAAGCCGGGTTTTCGCTGATCGAAATGATGGTCGCCTGCGCCATCACCCTGGTGATCATGGGAGCGCTGTTCGCCCAGATCATCCACGGCCAGAAGTACTCGGCCTCGCAGGACGCCAAGCTGGACCTGTTCCAGGAAGCGCGGCAGTTCATGGACCAGATGTCGCGCGACCTGCGCTCCGCCGGGTACCCGAACACGCGCAACTTCCAATCGGACCCGAGCAGTCCGGCGCAGGAGAGCCCGCAGGAGGCGGTCGGGCTGGTGAAGCTGGACGTGGGCGAGCTGTGGTTCGAATCGTCGATTGACGGCAGCGGGAATGTCTCGGTGATTCACTACAAGATGGTGGCGACGGGGACGGGATGCCCGTGCGTGGTGCGGAGTGAAACAGCGAAGATCGCCGGCGACCCGCTGACCGGGCAAATGGAATCGGACCAGACGGAAGTGCAGAACGTGATCAACGGCACGACCGCGGACCCGATCTTCAAGGCATACTACAGCGACGGTTCCGCGGTCACCCTGCCGATCGACATTACCAACAACGCGCTGGCCAACATCAACTCGGTTTCGGTTACGCTGAAGGTGCAGTCCCCCTACCTGGATCCGCAAACCCGGCAGAAGCCGACCATGACGTTGCTGTCGACGGTGCGGCTGAATAACTGTTCGGTGGCCTATCCCAATACGTCGGACACGGTGATGGGATGCAAATGATTCGAGGAGAGCGAGGGCGAACGAAGCGCAAGTCCGAACGCGGCGTGGCGCTGTTCCTTACGATTTTTGGCTTGCTGCTATTGTCGGGCATCGCGATCGCGATGCTGTTTTCATCGGACACGGAAACCTCGATCAGCGTGAATTATCGCGACAAGCAAGGAGCGATCTTCGGCGCGCTGGGCGGTTTGCAGGAAGCCCGCGACCGCATCCATCCGCTGACCGGCGATTTGGGGACGGGCATCAACCTGTCGTCGGGGGGACTGAACATCGTGCCCACCGGCCTGCCCTCCACCACGGCCGCCAATGTGCTGTACCTCCTGAATCCAGCGGCCGGGGAGACGGTAGCGCCCTGGGACCCGAACAACAAGTACTTCGACACCGAACTCTGCCATGAGTCTTACTTCGTGAACAACCTGGGAGTGACGGCAGGAACGGCGGGTGTGCCCTGTCCGGCCAGCTCGGCATCGGTCCCCTCGGGATCGAACTGGTACACCTGGTACGACAACAGCCAGAAGGTAACCAAAAGCGGCGCTCATGGAAGCGGGAATGCGGCGACCCTGGAGACGGCCTACCAGCTGCTGGATTCCTCCAGCAACAAGATTCCGCTGAATTACAAGTGGGTACGAATCCAACTGAAGAGCGACAACATGACGCCGGTGACGGTGGGGACCGGAAGCGGCAAGCAGGTGTGTTGGAACGGCAGCCACGAGCAGCAAATTATCACCGGATATCACCCGGACTGCACGCCGCCGACGGGCGGAGTCACCAGCGTGTCGGTAACTGCCTCGGGCTCCGGCTATACGAGTGCGCCGACGGTAAGCTTCACCGGCGGCACCGGCTCGGGAGCGACCGCGGTGGCGACCATCAGCCAACTTCCCACCGGCATCACCAGCGTGACGCTGACCAATGCCGGCGCGGGTTACAGCACCGCGCCCGCCGTGACCATCACACCCACCGATGGGAACGGAACCGGCGCCGCGGTCAATGCCAGCATATCGAACCTGGTGCCGGTGCAATCGGTGAGTTGGAGCAGTTCGAAGCCGGCATGCTACGCCGCCGGCTCCACCCCGACCGTGAGCTTCAGCCCGGCGGGGGCAGTCGCCTCGGCGACTATGACCGGCAATTCCTGCGTGTACTCGATCACCGCCAGCGGAACCTGCAGTTCAAAGAACGCCACGGCGGCGGTTACGGCTACCAACGGCTCCGGGACGGTGGCATTTGCCGGCTCGATCACGAGCGCCAGCAACAAGAAGGCGACAGGCGCGTTTACGCCGACCAATCCGGGAAGTTATTCGACGGTCCCGACCACGTTCAGCGTAGCTTCTCCTTGTTCCGGGGTCACGATCACGCCGACTT
Organism: Terriglobia bacterium; assembly: GCA_963797035.1. Taxonomy (GTDB): domain Bacteria; phylum Acidobacteriota; class Terriglobia; order Terriglobales; family Acidobacteriaceae; genus JAIQGF01. The sequence goes on along the minus strand of CAWCOC010000001.1, from coordinate 794,285 downwards.
ACGGCAGACAAATCAATACCATCAACATCAGCAGCGGAGGCCTATACGCCACGGGAAGCGCGCCGAGCGTCTCCTTTTCGGGGGCGACCCCGGTGGGCGGAACGCCCACGGCGGCCGCGACCCTGGCCGCACCCTCGGGTGCAAGTTCGGTCACCGGACTTACGATTCCGGTGGGCGGCAATGGCATCGGGTACACCGCCAATCCGACGTTGACGATCGCGCCGCCGTGCACGCCCCTCAGCGCTTGTGGCGGCGTGCAAGCCACCGGCACGGCATCGATCACGCCCAGTTTTGGAGTGGACGGCGTGCAGGTGACGAATGCCGGCAGTGGGTATACGCAGAGCAACGCGCCGCACGTAAATTTCACCGGCGGTGGAGGTTCGGCGGCGGCGGCCACGGCCACGGTGGGAGCGGGCGGGTCCTACATGGGACCGGTCTACCTGCTGACTTCGCTGGCGGTAACCCCCAGCGGGGCGCGCGCGATGTTGCAGGCGGAAACCGGGGTCAACTACGACCAGTTCACGCTCGGGCTGGGGGGCGCGCTCACCATGGTGGGTCCGACTCCATCGTTCGGAACGCCGCATTCGGCCGGTTTCCAGATCAATGGGACGGACTGTCCCACTTGCGGCACTCCGCCGGCGGGATGCAATACGACAGTGTTTCCGCCCAAGGACGCGATCGGTATCTATGATCCCACCAATGCCACCGATCCCAGCGCGGTGGACACGGTGATTGGAGATCTGGCCAAGCCGAACAACTACATTGGAGCAAATTCCTCTCCCGACGTGCACAACGCCAACCTGGGAACCATGACTGCCTCGGACCTGGACTCTTTTGTCAACTCGGTGACCTCGGTGGCGACCAACGTGTACGGAAGCAATCCCTCGAGCATTTACCTGGGCACGCCCTCCAATCCCACCATCACCGTGGTGAATGGTGACTACAGCATGGGCCCCACCACCGGCTACGGAATCCTGGTGGTGACCGGAGCACTGTCAATCCACGGGAACTATTCCTGGAACGGTCTGATCCTGGTGATCGGTACTGGGGCTTCGGTGATGAGCGGAGGCGGCAACGGCCAGATTGTGGGATCGGTCTTCGTGGCCAACACCGCCGGCGGCACTCTCAATACTCCGACCGCGGATTGGAATGGCGGCGGCGGCAACGGGGTGCAGTACGACCACTGCTGGGCTGATGACATGCTCTCACGGATTCCTTACAGCTCCACCATGAGCCCGAAGGGGTTGCAGATCGTGAGCCTGCGCAACCTGGTTTACTAGCCCATAAAACGGAGTGAATCCGCGGGGCAAAGCGGTTTCGCTCTTCAAGTTTGCAATTCCACAGGTTTCCCCGTCCCGGTTTTCTCATCTAAGCAGAGGTGTCATTCGATACGGAAGTCCTGGTCATGGGCGCCGGAGTGGCCGGGCTGAGCGCGGCGCGGGTGCTGACGCGAGCCGGCATTGCCGTGCACCTGGTGGAGGCGCGCGAGCGCATTGGCGGGCGCATCTACACCGTCCACCAACCGGGGCTGGACGCGGGCATCGAACTGGGCGCCGAGTTCGTGCACGGCAAGCCGCCGGAGATCTGGGAGCTGCTGGGCGGGGGCGCGGAGGTGGTGGAATCCAGCGGGCGCGACTGGTGCTCGCAAAACCAAGAAATCCGGGCATGTGAGTTCTTCACGCCGGTGGAGAAATTTCTCGAGCGGATGAAGATCCGGGAGCAGGACCAGTCGTTCCGCGAATTTGCCGATGCGGCGGGGGAAGTTGACCCGGAGGCCAAGCGGCGCGCGCTGATGTACGTGGAGGGATTCAACGCCGCCAGGGCGGAGGAGATCAGCGTCAACTCGCTGGTACGGGGCAGGGAGGCGGAGGATGCGATTGAGGGCGATCGCGCGTTTCGCATCCGCGGCGGCTACGACATGGCGCCGCGGGCGTTGCTGGAAGGCTGCAACCCGCGCTACCTGCGGCTCAGCCTGAATACGGCGGTGACGGCGGTGGAGTGGGAGCGCGGCTCGGTGCGGGTGCGGACGCATTCGGCCGAAGGCGAAACTTCACTGGCGGCACGCTGTGCGGTGATTACCCTGCCGCTCGGCGTTCTGCAGGCGGGATCGGTGGCGTTCATTCCGGCGCTGGAAGGGAAGCGCGATCCACTCGCCAAGCTGGTGATGGGCCGGGTGATCCGGGTGACGCTGCATTTTCGAGAAAAATTCTGGCTTGAGCTGAAGGGAAGCGGCGGGCGGAGCCTGGCTGACCTGCGTTTTCTATTTACCGATGATGAGAGCTTTCCGACCTGGTGGACCGACTCGCCCATGCAAGCGCCGCTGATGACGGGCTGGGCGCCCGCGCGGGCAGCGGAGCGCCTGACGGGGCGTTCGCTGGAGGCAATCCGGGAAACGGCAATCAACAGCTTGGCCAATGTGCTGCATCTGAGCGTGGCGGATATCGCAGGCCGGCTGGTGGGAGCTCACGCGCACGACTGGCAATCAGACCCGTTCTCGCAAGGCGCATATAGCTATGTACGCGCGGGCGGCGAGGGAGCGCAACGGCAACTGGCGGCGCCGCTGGAGGACACGCTGTTTTTTGCCGGAGAGGCCTGCGATGAAGGGCACTTCGGAACTGTCCACGGGGCGATCGCTAGCGGCCGGCGAGCGGGGCGAGAGGTCCTCGACGGAGGAGTACGGCGGGCTGCCTAAGAGTTGGAACAACCGTCGCGAATCCATCCTTGAGTTCGAGAGCGGACATCTAAATAGTCTAAGCGGGTGCATCATGCTCTCCAAGTGTGCCAATCCGAATTGCACGATGGAGTTCAAATATTTTCGCCACGGCCGATTGTTCGAGTTCAACATCGCGGACGGCAATTCCTACAACACGCAGCCGCCGCAGAAGGGCAGCAACCGGGAGCTGTTTTGGTTGTGTTATGAGTGCTCGCGCAAGCTGACGCTGCAATGCAAGAACGGACAGGTGGTGCCGGTATCGCGCAGCGCGAGGGCACATCGGGTGGCGTGAGTAACGCCGAAAAGGAGTCAGGAGTCAGCTTCGCGAACTACGCCGATCAAGCTGACTCCTGCCTTTGTTTTACTTTCGAGGGCGGCTGGCGGGCGGAATGATGTTGTTCATGCGTAGGTATTCCACCATCTGGCCGTAGTGGTCGAAGTCGTGGCCGACATTCATCGTCGCCAGTCCCAGGCGCGACACCTTGTTCGGACCAAACGGGCTCTGTACCTGGCCGGTGGCATTGCTTTCGTTGATCGACTGGTACGCCTTGTGACAGTAGGCGTAGGAATCCTTCAAAAACTTGACGCTATCGTCCTTGGTCTTGATGGAGGCCGGACCGCTTTCACCTCCGGTGTCGACCGGCGGCTTCTCGTCCAGAATGGCGGCGCAGATCATGTAGTTGGCGGCGGCCACGTGACGGACCTGCTGGCCGAAGGTGCGCACGCCTTTGAAGTCGCCCATGCCGGCGGCGGGCGCAAATTCATATTTGTCGGCGGGCATGGCCTCGGCGGCGGGCACAACTTCGCTCTCCGGATACTTCAGGCCACTGTCCAGGATCATGGTGAGGGTCGGCGGAGTGGAGGGTTGTGCCGGCTTGGCGGGCGCACTCTGCGCCAGCACCGCGGCGGCGAGCAGGAGGAGCAACGACAGGGAAACGGTTTTCATCATGGTTCGCTCCGAGTGAATTTGAGGGAATTTGAAATTGGAAATTTGAGAATTGGAAATTCGCCCCAGCTCTTGAATCAACGGCGAATTTCAAATTTTCAAATTTCAAATTGTCAATTCTCGAACTGCCTACGTAATCGTCTCGCCAGCGCCGGCGGGTGGGAAGGCGAAGCCGTCGGCGCGCAGGCGGAAGTGTCGCATAGTGGCCAGCCCGGCGACCAGTCCGACGGCCGCCACCAGCATCGCCGCCGGAATTCCCCAGCGCTCTCCCACCTCGCCCCAAACCGCGCTCCCGGCGGCCATTCCGCCTTGCAGCACCAGCAGGTAGATGGAAAGCGTGCGCGCGCGCAGCCATGCCGGTGACATGGTCTGGGCGGAAACATTCAGGCTGGCGACGATGACAATCCAGGCCACGCCTCCGGCCCAGAGCACGGCGCAAAGCACGGGAAACCATTGCAGGCGCCCGGAAAGCAGGGTCACGAGCGCGTACAGCACGGTGGCGATCACCACCAGGGTGTTCACCGAAGCCATGCGGCGCAAAGCCGGCAGGGCAATGGCTCCGCCGAGAGCGCCGGCGCCGAAAAATCCCAGCATGGCGCCGTATCCGATCGACCCGAAGGGCCGCGCGACCAGCGGCAGCATGGCCAGCAGCGCGCTGGCGGAAAAGCTGAACACGGCGGTGCGCACCAGCACCGCCTTGACTTCGTGGGAGTGGCGGACGTACTCGAAGCCGGTGCGCATGGCGCGCATGACGCGCTCGCGCGGCTCTGGGGCTACATGCGGGCGGCGCTTCCAGCGATAGAGAAAGAAGATGACGCCGAAGATGGAGACGGCATTGATCAGAAAGGCGCTCCCGGTGCCGGCGGCAGCGATGATGATGCCGCCGATGGCGGGTCCGATGGCGCGTCCCACGTTGTAGCCGGCGGAATTGAGCGCCACCGCGGCGGCAAAGTTTTCCTGCGACACGACCTCGGGCGTGATCGCCTGCCACGCGGGGTCGTTCATCACGGCGCCGAAGCCGATGAGGAAGGTGAACAGCAGCAGGATCCAGGGCGTCATCATGTGCAGCAGGGTCAGAATGCCGAGCACAGCGGCGGCCACCACCATCCAGGACTGCATGACGAGCAGAAACCGGCGGCGGTCGAGCATGTCGGCCAGCGCGCCGGCGGGCAGAAGCACGAGAAATGCGGGCAGCGTGCTGGCGGCCTGCACCAGGGAAACCATCAAGGGCGAGAGGGTGAGGCCGGTCATCAGCCAGCCGCTGGCGACGCTGAGGATCCAGCGGCCGGTGTAACAGACGACGGCGGCGATCCAGAGCGAGCGAAACAGCGGCTCGCGCAAGGGCGCCCACGCGCTCTGTGCGGCTCCCGGCGGCTTGAGGTGAATGCCGTTCAGTGATTTGCCCAGTTCGGCCATGAAGAAGCTCTTAGCAATTAGCAATTAGCTCTTAGCTAATGCGATGCGAGTGCTTAGATTCGTGCCTCACCCCGAAGTGACAATGCCATTACTTTAAACGAGTAGATTACGAATCGGTGAGCGGAAAGCGATGCGGCAGAGTGTAAAAAGTTGTAACCTCCGCGGCCAAGCTCCAGGGCACAGGCCATCAAGCGCTGTGGCCGGCGCACTGCATCACGCCCAGATAGGCAGTCCACGGGCCCACGGCCTCGCGGTATTGATGCGCCATAATGCGTGAAAGCTGATGCAGATGAGTCAGATCGTGGGCCGCCCAAGTGGCCAGCAACTGTGACAGTGTGACCACGCCCAGCTCTGGGTGCCGACCTTTGCGTTGCAGCTCTTGAGGCTGAAGATTCATCGCACGCAGCTCATTGAGATTTTCCGAACGCAAGCGCGCAAATTCATCGAGCAACTGCGGCAGCGACTTGCCTTGGCTCTCGCGTTCCTGCGCGCGGCGATCAAACGGCTCGAACCTCCGCATCTCGCCGTATTGCAGGATGATTTTCGCGCGCGGCATCCAATCGGTGCGCTCACCGTGAATCAGGTGGCCGACAACATCGAAGGCGTTGAAGGTATTTTCGCCCTCGTTGCGCAGGGTCCATGCTTCCGGCAGATCTCGCAGCCAGGCATCGAGCGTGGCTGGGGTGCGAGTAAGAAGGGCGATGGTGTGCTCGAAGTTATGTTCCGTCATGCTCGATTCGATGACGGCGGGTCGGTCTGGGATTGACAGCCTGCCGCGGCGAAAACCCAGAGCCTTCGCTGCGCTCGGGACGACAACGATCGGGTTCAACTTCGGCCTAGAGGCTCGCCGTTCACTGATCAGGCGAAGGCGAGCGCCAGCAACGTCTTCTGCTCCATCTCGTGAGCCTTGGCTGAGCCGGTGGCGGGACTGGCGCTGGCGGAGCGTTTCACCGAACGTGCGGGACGCCCCTTGGCAAGGCGCCGCAGCCGCGGCATCACGAACCACAAAGCGCCCATGTTTGCGGGCTCTTCCTGCACCCACACGATGTCGCGCGCTCCGGCGTGGCGGTCGAGTTCGGCCTGGAGTTCGGCTTCGGGGAAGGGATACATCTGCTCCAGAAACACGATCGCCGTGGAAGTGTCCTTGCGGCGCTTGCGCTCTTCGCGCAGTTCGTGGCCGATCTTGCCGCTGCACAGCAGGACGCGCCCGGCGTTCTGGATATCCGGGTCCGCAAGTACATTGTGAAAGCGCGGCGCGGAAAACTCGGCCAGCGGGGAAGCCGCGTCGGGATGGCGCAGCATGCTCTTGGGAGTGAAGATGACCAGCGGCTTGCGCCACCGCCGCAGCGCCTGGCGGCGCAGCAGGTGGAAATACTGCGCCGCGCTGGAGGGCTGGCAGATCTGCATGTTGTCACGGGCCGCCAGCTGCAGGTAGCGCTCGATGCGCGCGCTGGAGTGCTCCGGCCCCTGGCCCTCGTACCCGTGCGGCAGCAGCAGCACGAGCCCGGAGAGCAGGCCCCATTTGTCCTCGCCGGCAGCGATGAACTGGTCGATGATGACTTGCGCGCCGTTGGCGAAGTCGCCGAACTGCGCCTCCCACAGGGTGAGGGTCTCGGGAAAGTCGCGGCTGTAGCCGTATTCGAAGCCCATTACGCCGGCTTCGGAAAGCGCCGAGTTGTAGACCTCGAAGCGCGCCTGGTTGGCCGACAGGTGCTGCAGCGGGATGTATTCGTCGCCGTTCTCAGTGTCGATGAGCACGTCATGGCGCTGGTTGAAAGTTCCGCGGCGGCTGTCCTGCCCGCTCAGCCGCACCGGAGTGCCTGCGGTTAGCAGCGTCCCAAACGCCAGCGCCTCCGCCATGCCGTAGTCCACGGGACGTTTGCCGGCGCCCATCTCGCGACGCTGCTCTAGCAACTTCCTGACCTTGGGATGAACATGGAAACCGGCAGGCGCGCCGCCGATCACCTGCGCGATGCGATCCAGTTCGCCGGCGGCAATGCCGGTAACGACCTCGTATTCTTTCTTGTAACAACCGCCCGCGTACTTCGACCAGTACTGCGGCAGCTCGGCCAGCTTGGGCTGCCGGGTAGCGGCCGCGCCCTGTTTTTGCGCTTGCGCGAACTCGTCCTGCACCTGCTTGACTCGCGCCGCGGCCTCGCCGCTTTGCCCGATGCGCTCGGCGTAGAGCTGCCACAGCGGCGGATGTTCCTTGATGCGGCGGTAGACCAGCGGCTGAGTGATGGTGGGATCGTCGATCTCGCTGTGGCCGTGACGGCGGTATCCGATCAGGTCAACGACGACGTCGCGGCGAAACTTGTAGCGATAGTCGAAGGCGAGTTGGGCGACGCGCACCACGGCCTCGGGTTCCTCGCCGTTCACGTGAAAGATGGGGATGTTGTTGCGTCGGGCCAGGTCGGAGGCAAATCGCGTGCTCTGGTCCTCCACCGGCTCGGTGGTGAAGCCGATCAGGTTGTTGGCGATGATGTGCAGCGAACCGCCGACGCTGTAGCCGGGAATCTCGGAGTAGTTGAGGGTTTCAGCCCAGATGCCCTGCCCGGAAAAAGCAGCGTCGCCGTGAATGACGACGGCAAAAACCTGGTCGCAGCCCTCATCGCCGCGGCGCAACTGCTTGGCGCGGGTGCGTCCCATGGCGACCGGATCGACCGCCTCCAGGTGGCTGGGATTGGAAACCAGGTGGACGTGCAGCTTGCCGCCGCCGGGCGCGGTGTAGTCGCCGGTGGCGCCGATGTGGTACTTCACGTCGCCGCCGCCGAGCACGCTGCGCGGGTCCACGTCTTCGAAGCGCGAGAAGATGTCGGCGGGCGGCGTGCCGACGATGTGCACCATCACGTTGAGGCGCCCGCGATGGCTCATGGCGAGCATGGCCTGCTCGGCGCCACGGCCGACCGCGAGCTGCATGATTACATCGAGAAGCGGGATCAGCGCGGTGACGCCCTCGAGGGAAAAGCGCTTAGTGCCGAGATAGCGTGACTGAATTGCCTGCTCGAACACCTCCGCCCGCAGCAGCAGGTCGAGAACGCGCGCGCGGTCGAGGACGGGCCCATCGGCTGCGCCTTCCATACGCGCGGCAATCCAGCGGCGCTGCTCGCGGTCGGGAATGTGCATGAACTCGGCGCCGATGCTGCCGCAATAAATCCGGCGCGCCTGATCGGCATCGGGGCCGCGCAGTTCGTCGAGATCGGCGAAGGGCAGTGGCGGCAGATGAATCCCGAGAGGGTCGAGCGTCGCCTGCAGGTATCCCCAGCGCCGGAAGACGTCGAACACGCGGTCGCGCTCGGGGCGCTCCAGCTCGGCAGGGAACGGGGTCGGCTGCTTGATGGCGGTCATGATGAGCTCAGGCGGGCACGCCGAGGCCCGCCTGATCCCCTAGTGTAAACCGCCGCGCAGTCGACGTCAGCGGCTCAGGCGTTCAGCAAGCGGTCAAAGAACGAGCGGTAGCGCTGCAATGCCACGCGCAGGTCTTCGGTGGAAACGTTGTCACCGCGGTCCCACTGCTTTTCCAGGTTGGAGCGCTCGGTAGCGAAGCCCTCGGCCAGCCGCTGCATGACGGTTGCGACCAGCTTGTCGGCTTCCTGGACGGCCTGGCGGGGCTCGTCGACAAAGCCGGCCTGCACATTGCCCCATCGCGAGCGGAGGTCGCCGATATCGGATTCGGAGAATAATTGCGTGCTGCCGTCGGTCGGACGATGGCCAGCGATCGCCGAAGACAGCTTGGCCGAGGTCAGATTCCCCTTGTCTCTGACGTCCGTGGCTTCGCTCCTGACCGGCTTGGGACGATCTGGTTCTGCGGCCTCGCGAGCCATCCGGTTTTGCTCATCGGTGCGGCCTGCCAGGTCCGCGGTTGTCAGTTGCTCTTCCTTCCTCTTCAGCTCAGCCATCATGCCACCTCCTTTGTGCCCGTAACCTTGGCCGGCGCGACCGGCCTGGTTTGCAGCAGCTCGTCGAACAACGAGCGGTAATAAATAATTGCGTTGCGCAAGTCTTCCGTGCTGGCTTCGCCCTTGCCCTGGCGGAGCGCGATCTCGTGGCCGGCGCGGTAGTTGTCGACCACGCGCGGATGATCGACGGAAATGTCGGCGGCGCGCTGCTCGAAATCGCTCATCGGATATCCGCGGGCTTGCATGAGGCGCGAAACGAGCGCGTCGGCTTCGCCCACGGCGCGGTTGGGATCGTCCACGAAGCGCGACTGCACGACGCGCCACTCGGTGATGAACCGCTCGCGTTCGTCGACTGCCAAGTCACGGATGGGGAACTTTTCTACCCGCTTTTCACGTCCCAGCAGGACCGACTCAGCTCGTCCCGGCCCGTGCTCGCGCACGGTGCGCTCGTATTCCGGCCCGAAGCGGCGCTGCAGCGCCTCAGTCCGGCGTTTGCGCATGACAATCCAGGCAATCGCCAGCACCGCCACAACGGCAACGACAACGATGATCACAATTTTTGGATCCATCGCCACCTCCCACCATCACGACAAAGATGCCGCCCTAAACGGCGGTGTTGTGCCACCGGCAGCGGCTCGCGCGATGTTGAAACGAATCAGAGTTGCGGCTGTTGACCGACCAGAGTCCATGGCCCAACGTGCCCTAGGGCTGCGGGGCGCATCCAACTACACTAGTGCCACTCCCCATAGATTCGGACCCGGGAGAGACCAGTGCTGCGCAAACCAGCTCGAATCCTCCTGCTGCTGGGACTGCTTGTCCCGCTGCAGTGGGCACAAACGACGGCCACCGTACGACCCGCGATGTCGGGGGAAAACCTCGCATCCGGGGCCGAGGCTGACGACGGCATCATCACCATCCGCAAGTCGGTGGAAGAAGTGAACCTGATCTTTACCGCGACCGATAAGCACGGACACTTCAAGAAACACTTGAAGTCCTCCGACGTTATGGTGTGGGACGATGGCAAGCCGCCGGCGGCGGTGCGCAGCTTTCGCAGCGAAACCGATCTTCCGTTGCGCGTCGGACTGGTGTTTGACGTCAGCGGCTCCATCACCAGCCGCTTCCTGTTCGAACAGGAGGCCGCGATCCGGTTCTTCAACCAGGTCATCCGGCCGCACACCGACCAGGCGTTCGTGATGGCATTCAACTCCGCGCCCAGGCTGGTGCAGGACTTCACCGACGATCCGCAGTTGCTGGCCCAGGGGGTGGAGAAACTCGCGCCGGGCGGAGGATCAGCGGTTTACGATGCGCTCTACGCGGCCGCGTTGGACAAGTTGATGCGGACGCGCGCCGACCGTCCGGTGCGGCGCGTCATCATCCTGATCAGCGATGGGGAAGACAACCAGAGCCGGGCCAAGGCGAGCGATGTGGTGGAGGCGGCGCGGCGGGCTGAAGTGTCGATCTACGCGATCAGCACAACCAACAGCAACATCTTTTCCCGCGGCGATCGGGTGATGGAGAGGTTTGGAGAGGACACCGGCGGGCGGACATTTTTCCCCAGCAAGATCGAAGACGTGGTGCACGCCTTCAACAGCATCCAGGAGGAGCTGCGCAGCCAATACGCGCTCTCCTATAAGCCGGCGAACTTCGACGCCGACGGACATTACCGCCGAATCCAGATCCAGGCGCGCAATGACAAGAACCTGGTGATCCGCTCGCGCAAGGGTTACTTCGCTCCCAATCGCTGAGGGAACCCGCTAGCTGCTGACGGTCTCCTCCTGCTTGCTCTTCTCGATCTTGGGATGCAGGCTGGCGGCCACATCGATCAAATTCTGATCGACCAGCCGGGTCTTGTTGATGGCTTCGAACAGGGGCACGGAAACGATGTCGGTGCCGCGCAGCGCCGCCATCGAGCCGAAGACTCCCTGGTGCACCATGTCGATGGCGCCGATGCCGTAACGGGTGGCGAGCACGCGGTCGAAGGCGCTGGGCGATCCGCCGCGCTGGATGTGGCCAAGGACGACGAAGCGGGTCTCGAAGCCGGTGCGCTTTTCGATTTCGCGGGCGAGGATTTGTCCGATGCCGCCCAGGCGAACGTGGCCGAATTCGTCGCGTCCCAGATCCTGCACGATGGGCGCGCCATGCTCGGAGTCCACTTCGCTGGCAAACTTGGCGCCCTCGGCGGCCACCACCACGCTGAAGTAGCGCCCGCTGGCGTGGCGTTTGCGCAACGCTTCTGCCACCTCGTCGATGTCGAAGGGACGCTCGGGTATCAGGATGACGTCGCCGCCGCCGGCGATGCCGCTGTAGAGCGCGATCCAGCCGGAATCGCGGCCCATCACTTCCACCACCATGACGCGGTTGTGCGCCTCCGCCGTGGTGTGCACGCGATCAATGGCGTCGGTGGCGGCGTTGACCGCGGTATCGAAGCCGAAGCAAAAATCGGTGCCGCTGAGGTCGTTGTCAATCGTCTTGGGCACGCCGACGACGGGGAACTTCAGATTGTGAAGCTTGAGCGCTACCGACTGGGTGTCGTCGCCGCCGATGGCGATCAGGGCGTCCAACTGGTGCCCGCGCATGGCTTCGAGGCACTTCTGCAGGCCGTGCTCGTGCTTGGCGGGATTGGTGCGCGAAGTGCGCAAGATGGTTCCGCCGCGAGGCAGGATGCCAGCCACGGCGCGCAGGTCGAGCACCATGGTCTTGTTCTCCACCACGCCGCGCCAGCCTTCCAGGAATCCGACAAACTCGTCCTTGTAGTGGATGATGCCCTTGCGGACAATGGCGCGGATCACCGCGTTCAGGCCCGGGCAGTCGCCGCCGCCGGTGAGCACACCAATTTTCATTGCCGGTCCTCCCCCCATGAAGCGTGAGTAAATTCTATCGCGTTTGGGGAGCGGCGCCGGGGATTCGCAACAGTCGTGGCACGACTATCTGTAACTCACTAGAAATAATAGGCTTGCCGAGGCCCGGGCGCGCTCTCCTGAGGTACTATCTACGCCATGTGATGTGGGGCGCGCTGTTGGGGAATCACAGTTCGCTGTGATCGAAGCGCAGGGCACGAAATGAGCGCGAGTTTTCGAAGCTACGACGAATTTTTTCTGCACTACCTGCGACAGCATAGCCATCGCGGCAATCGCGTGCTGCACGCGCTGGGAACGATCGCGGGACTGGTGATCGCCATTGCCGCGTTGTTGCTGCATCATCCCTGGCTCGCGCTGTCGTGGATTCCCGTGGGCTATGCCTTTGCCTGGGTCGGCCACCTGCTGCTGGAAGGGAACCGTCCCGCCACCTGGGGACACCCGTGGTGGTCGTTGGTCAGCGACTTCCGCATGGTGGGCCTGATGCTGACCGGCCGCCTCGATTCTTGGCTCACACATGCCGAGGCCGCCGCGAACCGCGCCGCTGTGGCGTCGGCGCAGGACTGATTCAACTCGCCGCCGCCAATACCGGTCTCCAACAAAACCAGGAAAACGTGACGCGGGCAGCCTTGGTAACGGTCCGGCGTGGGCCGCGGGCGCAACTCTTTTTTTGTGCCGGGTTCACACTGACATACGGTCTGGGATTGGACCGGAGGTGAAGGAAATGAAGAAACTGTTGATGGGAGTTTTGCTGCTGGCGGCATTCGCCGGCACCACGGCGATGGCGCAAGAGCACGACAACTGGGGCTGGCAAAACCGCCGGCAGGACCTGCGCCACGACTACCGCGACCGCCGGTATGACCGGCGCGACATCCGCCAGGACCGTCGCGGAATCGCTCACGATCGCGCCGAGCTGCGCCACGACTACCGCACGGAGAACTATGCCGCCGCGCGCCGTGAGCGCGCCGAGATTCGCGCCAAGCAGCGCGACCTGCGCCACGACTATCGCGACGTTCGCCACGACAACCGCGACATCCGCCAGGATTGGAATCACTGGGGCTGGCGTTAACTCCTTCGGGAGGCGAGTGGGGGCGGCTGCGGGCCGCCCCTGTCCTTTTGCCCGCAACGCGCGAGCCGGAGCGTGAAGCCTGTTGTACACTCCGCTTGGCATGCGCGTCCTGGGCATTGACTGCGGCGGCGAGTACACCGGATACGGCGTGGTGGAGCAGGATGCGCGGGGAGAATTGGGCCACATTACCTGCGGGGCAATCCACTTAAATCCCAAACATCCGCTGCCGGAGCGCTTGCTGAAGATCTTCACCGAACTGCGCGCCATTATCGAACAGCACCGCCCCGACGCGGTCGCCATCGAGGACGTGTTTTACGCCGTCAACGTGAAATCGGCGCTCAAACTGGGACAGGTGCGGGGAGTGGCCATGCTGGCGGCATCGTCGAGCGGGCTGGAGGTGGCCGAATACTCGCCACTGTCGATCAAGTCGGCGGTGGTCGGCTATGGCAGGGCGGATAAGGCGCAGGTGCAGCAGATGGTGACGCGCCTGCTGCGATTGCCGGCTGCGCCCGAGCCGCAGGATGCCTCCGACGCGCTGGCCATCGCCATCTGCCACCTGCACACGGCGGCAACGCTCAGCCGGCAGGCGGCGCATCCAACCCATTGAAGACTTGCCGAGTTGGACATTCGCCGCAGAGTTCACGGTGGGCCGAGAGGCTTGGTTTATATGTCTTTCTGCGTGGCCTCTGTGGCGGAAATGGTCAATTCGTCATTTCTGCAATTCGTCATTTAGACTCTTCGGCATGAATCGCACGTTCACCGCATTGGCGCTGCTGGCAATCTCCTGTTTGTCCCGGGCGCAAACACCCAATCCCGAGCCGATGGCGAAAGAGCCGCCGTTGCCGATTGTCAGTTTTGACTTCGTTCTTCCCGGGAGCACGCCGCCGCATTATGCGATCTCGGTGGAGCCGGACGGCAAAGCGACGTACCGCTCCGACGAGGTTGACGCCGCCGATGCCGTCCCGCAGCAGCCGTACTTGCACCAATTCCTGGTTTCCGAGCCGGCGCGCAAACAGATCTTTGAGCTCACCCTGGCGCTCAACTGCTTCCAGGGCGATTTCGAATTCCGCGGCCACAGCATCGCCAATATGGGGGCCAAGACGCTGAAGTGCGTCTATGCCGACCGCCAATCCCAGACCACCTATAACTACTCCCAGAACCGGCAACTGCAGGAGCTGACCACGATTTTCCAGAACATGGCGAACACCATGGAAGCCGGCCGGCGGCTGGTCTATCTCCATCGCTATGACAAGCTCGGCCTGGAGGCGCAACTCAAGTCCATGGAAGATGAGGAGAAGAACAAGCGCCTGGGAGAGCTGCAGGCGATCGCGGCGCAGTTGGAACAAGTGGTGAACGATGGCTCGGTGCTCAACGTGACGCGCCGCCGCGCCGAGCACCTGCTGCAGGTCATCAAGTCGAATCCCTCCGCCCGGGCCGCGGCCACGCAGTAAAGGCGGCCGCGAATCCTCCCCGCAATCACGAGTTCCGGCTTGGGACCAGCGTTCGGGGCCACAACTCTGGCGCAACTCGGCAAGACAAAGGGTGTTTAATAGGGTAGACGGAGTAATCCGTGGAGACCTCTATGACGACTCGCAGGGTGGTTATCGCCATGTCTGTGCTGTTGGCAGCGGCACTGGTGTACGCCCCCTCGGCCAGTGCCGATTCGCAGGCGCGCATTGTGCGCCTCAGCCTAGTGGACGGCGCGGTGCAGATCGATCGCGGACAGGGATTTGAGAAAGCCATCACCAACATGCCCATCACGCAGGGCATGCGGCTTTCCACCCAGGAAGATGGACGCGCAGAGGTGGAATTTGAAGACGGCACCACGTTGCGGCTGGCGCCGCGCACCGACGTCCAGTTTCCGGCGCTGGCGCTGCGCGACTCGGGCGCCCGCGTTACCACCGTGGTGGTGAACCAGGGCACAGCGTATTTCAACGTGCGGCACAAGCGCGACGACGATTTCCGCGTCGCCTTCGCCAACCGCGAATTGCAGGCGGACCGCAACGTTCACTTCCGGCTTGACCTGAGCGGCGGGAATCCCGAGATCGCGGTGTTCAATGGCGACCTGGCGCTGCAGGGACCGCAAGGAAAAATCAAGATCAAGAAAAACGAGACGCTGGCGTTGGACGTTGCCGATTTCGGCCGCTACGACCTGGCGAAGAATATCGTGGCCGAAAGCTACGACGCCTGGGACAACGACCGCATCAACTACGCTTCGCAGTACGCCTCCAGTTCCTACAACACGCACTCGCCCTATTACTACGGCGCCAGCGACCTGAACTACTACGGCTCCTGGTATAGCTATCCCGGCTACGGAATGATGTGGCGTCCCTTCGGCGTGGGCTATGGCTGGGACCCGTTCTACAACGGCGCATGGGCGTGGTATCCGGGCTTCGGCTATACCTGGGTGTCCACCTATCCATGGGGCTGGACGCCGTATCGCTACGGGGCGTGGACTTTCATTCCCAACTTCGGGTGGGCGTGGCGTCCGGGAACGTGGAACACCTGGTACACGGTTCCGCCCGTCTATAATGCGCCGACCTTCTACCACGGGCCAAAGCCTCCGCCGCCGGTGACGGTGGTTGGCGCGGGCGGGATCGGACACCATCCCACCGTGACGGTAGATAGCGGAGCCGGAGTGAATCGCGATCCACGCCGGTTTGGCGACGGGTTCATCGGCGAGCGGCACAATCGTCCGGTAACCGGCTCGGCCATGGTTGCAACTCCGGCATCGCCGCCGGCAGGAACACTTACCCCGGCTCCCGGCACCGGCATCGCCGCCCCGGGGTCGCCGATTCGCGGGCCGCGCTCCAACATGCGCACCCACAGCTTCGATCGTGGCGACCGTGGCTTCCACGGCGCGCCTGCCCCGCGCATGCAGCACGGCACGCCCGCCCCGCAGATGCAGCAGCACAGCGCGCCTCCGCCGCAAAAAAGGATGCAGCAGCACAGCGCACCTCCGCCGCGGATGTCGGCGCCACCGGCCCCGCGTGCGGTGCCGCCTTCGAGTGGTGGACACAGCGGCGGAAACCGGCCGCCAAAGTAGATTTGCCATTGCGCGAGTGGGTGATTTGCTGATGGGGTGATCTGGCTCTTGCTCGTCGGGAGTTGGACCACCCGCTCAATTCCATGCACAGGTCCTAGCTGAGCGCGATTCCCGCATAGCCCACCACATGCCCGTAATCGCCGGATACCTCGGCCGAGGTGGCGTACTTGATAACCTGCGCTTGTTGCGCGCCGAGCAGCCTGGCGGCCGTCAGCATGGCGACCGTGGGTGCGTAGCCGCACATGCTGATGTTTTCTTGCCTCACCACCTCGTAGAGGCCGCGCGGATCGAGTGCGAGGATTTTGTCGATCGCCTTGCGGTCCTTCACCCGCGTAATGTCGTAAGGCTCGTAGTGGTTCATGTCGCTGGAGGAAATCATCAGCGGGCGCTGCTCCTGGGTGGCGATGACCTGCGCGAGGGCTTCGCCCAGCCCTTCCAGCGTCTCCAATCGGCTGGTCCCGACCGCGACCGGCACAAAAGAAAAGTCCCCCGCCAGCGCCTGCAGGAATGGCAACTGGACTTCGAGCGCGTGCTCGGTGCTGTGCGCCACCACGTCGTCGGTGAGCGGCGGAAAAGCTTGCATCAGCGCGCGGGTTAGGGAGGTGTCGATGCGCGCATTTCCCAGGGGCGTCGCCCAGGCGCCGTCGCTCATGATGGCCAGGGGCTCACCCAAGCCAGTGTGGTTAGGACAGAGGATGATAAACGTCGTGGGCAACTGCAGCCGCGCATACACCGCGCCCGCAACGTGCCCGGAATACATGTAACCGGCATGGGGAGCGACGCAACCGATGGCGCGCAGCTTCTCGCCAGTCGAATCTGTATAGCCGCGAATCTCCTTCAATAATTTGTCGGGATGACCAGGATAGAAACGTCCTGCTACCGCGGGAGGCCGGATGAAGGTGGTCATGGTGCCCTCCCCAGGAGTCAGGATTCAGAACTCCGCAGCAGCTGCCGGCTCCTGACCCCGGATAACTGCTCCTGCTCTACGATAGCTCTTTTCCCTGCAAGAACCGAAACACGGCGGCCGCTTTTTCCAAAGGCAGAGTTTCACTTCGGGCATCGGCGCGCACCCCGGCTTTCTTAAGCGCCTGCTGCAGCAACGCGGTCTCATAGCGGGGCTTCAGGTTGTTGACCAGCGTCTTGCGTTTCTGCGCGAACGACAACTTGAGGAAGTCAAGGAATTCGCGCTCTGGCACTTGCAGGCGCTCCCAGCGCGGCTCGATGGTGAGCCGCAGCACCGCGGAATCAACCTTCGGCGGCGGCGCGAATGCGCCCCGGGGCACAGTGAACAGCTTCTCCACCCGCGCGTAGAGCTGGGAGGTCGCCGAGAGCAACCCGTATTCCTTGCTGCCGGGCTTGGCGGCGATGCGGTCCGCGACCTCTTTCTGCACCATGATGACGATTTGGCTCAGGTACGAGTGATAGCTGAACAGCCGCAGCAGAATGTCGGAGGTGATGTAGTAGGGTATGTTTCCGATGACCTGCGCGATCTGCTTCGGCGGCGCCGCCACGCCGGCCAGGGCCCCGGGCCTGGGACCGAGCACGGTGCTGAGATCGATCTTGAGGATATCGCCCTCGATCATCTCCACATTGGGCCATGGGGCGTACTTCATGCGCAACTGCGCGGCCAACACGCGATCGAGCTCGATGGCGATCAGTTTGCCGGCCTTCTTTGCCAGGATGGTGGTGAGCACGCCGGTGCCGGGGCCGATCTCCACCACGGTGGCCGCCCTGATGTCGCCGAGGGCATGCACGATCTTTTCCGCCGCGTCGCGATCGGCCAGGAAGTTCTGCCCCAGCTTGGGTGCACGCCGGGTATCTTTCACGGCGACATTGACCCTGTTTCGACTTGCCATTTAGACTTTGCCTTTCACTACCTCGGCGCGAAATTGTTCCATCCTGGAGGGTTCCCCAGTCATGAAAATCGTTTTTGCGGCATCCGAATGTGTGCCATTCGCGAAAACCGGCGGTTTGGCGGACGTGGTCGGCGCCCTGCCTCCGGCCCTGGCCGCGCTCGGCCACGAGGTTACCGTTTATCTGCCGAAATACAAGCAGACCAAGCTACCCGAGGCCAAAACCGTAGTGCGCAGTATCACGGTCCCGTTCGATGACCGCTACCGCTTTTGCTCCATCGTGGATGGCGGCACCCACTCCGGGGTCCGATTCTACTTTATCGACTATCCGCCATACTTCGATCGCGACGCCCTGTATGGCACGCCGCTGGGCGATTATCGCGACAACGGCGAGCGCTTCGCCCTGTATTCGCGCGCCGTGCTGGAGGGAAGCAAGGTGCTGGGCGTGCCCGACGTCTTCCACTGCCACGACTGGCAATCGGCGCTGGTGCCCATCCTGCTGCGCAGCGTCTATGCCGAGGACCCGGCGCTGCGCGACGTGGCCACGGTGTTCACCATCCATAACATGGGCTACCAGGGCCTGTTTCCGCCGGACACGTTGCCGCTGCTCATGCTGCCCTGGGACCTGTTCACCATCGACAAGCTGGAATTCTACGGCAAGCTGAATTTCTTGAAGGGCGCGCTGGTTTTTTCCGACTTCATTACCACCGTCAGCAAGAAGTATAGCCAGGAAATCCAGACCGCCGAATATGGCTTCGGGCTGGAAGGAGTGCTGCGCGCCCGCGCCGGCACCGTCACCGGAATCCTGAATGGCGTGGATTACAACGAGTGGAGCCCGCAGACGGACAAGTACATCGTCGCCCGCTATTCACCCGAGGACCTGAGCGGCAAGGCGAAGTGCAAGCAGGACCTACTGGCGGAATTCGGCGTGGTGAATGCCGATCCCAGGATGCCGGTCATCGGCATCATCTCGCGCTTCGCGGCGCAAAAGGGCTTTGATCTGATCGCGCAGGTTGCCGATCGCCTGGCACGCGAGGAAATGATCGTGGTGGCGCTGGGTACCGGCGACAAGGAGTATGAAGACCTGTTCCGCCGGCTCAACAAGCAGTTCCCGCAGAAATTCGCCGTCAAGGTCGCCTTCGACAACAAGATCGCTCACAAGATCGAGGCCGGCTCTGACATGTTCCTGATGCCGTCGCGCTACGAGCCCTGCGGCTTGAACCAGATTTACAGCTTGAAGTACGGCACTGTGCCGGTGGTGCGCGCCACCGGCGGTCTGGACGATACCATCGAGAACTTCGACCCGCATGCGCGCAAGGGGACCGGCTTCAAGTTCACCGAGTACAGCGGCGACGCGCTGCTGGCGACCATCCGCATCGCGTTGCAGGCTTATCGCGGCAAGGAGGGCTGGCAGGCGCTGATGCGCAACGGCATGAGCAAGGATTTTTCCTGGAGCGCCTCCGCCCGGGAGTACGTCCGGGTCTATGAGCGGGTGCGGCAGTTGCGCAGCGTGACGGCAGCGTAAAGACAGCTATTAGCAATTAGCTATTAGCAATTAGCTGCTAGCTTTCAGTTTCAACGCGAGTTTCGGCGGGATGATGTGAACTCGAAAATTACGGCTTTTGTCATCCCGAGCGCAGCGAGGGATCTAGGTTTTCTTGGCAGTGAATCGACTTTCACGCGCCTGCAATCGCTAATCGCTAATCGCTACGCCCGCGGCAGTTTCGAGGTGTCGATCGGCTCAAATTCTTCGATGGTGGCGGCTACGCCGTACTCCGGGCCGCCCTTATTTTCCACTCGAACCACGCGGCACTTGCAGCGAATCCAATTTTCCTCGGTGGCCAATACGCCCTGCGGCAGGGGCAGCACGACTTCCAGCGTCGCACCCTCCGCCACCTTGTTCTGCAGGTAGAGAAACACGCCGCGCAGGCTGACGTCGCGAAGCTGAGCGTGCGCATCGTGGGAGATGCCGTTGCCCACCTTCACCTTGACGTTCTCCTGCACCTTCACCCGGCGGCTGGTTCGCTTATCGCTTTGTGCTTTGGCCATCGGTCACCATGCAGCAAATTACTTTGAAGTGGCCCACATGAGCAAGGAGAAATCCACGTGAGAAAGTTCCCTTGGTAACTTCGAGGGCTAAGGTTCAGGGCCCAAGGCGCAAGGCCATAGCCCAAGGAAATAATAAGGAATTTGTCATCCTGAGCGAGGGCGAATGCCCGAGTCGAAGGATCCCCCGCCATTTGCATCAGGAGGGCTGCCGCAGGGCGTTTCAAAGCGACACGATCGAATACGAACTGGAAATGCCTTTGAATGGCACTCGCACTACAAACGTCGTAGGGGTCCTTCGACTCGGGCATTCGCCCTCGCTCAGGATGACAGATGTCCAGGAGCTTGCCTCGCACCTTATGCCTTGTGCCTTGAGCCTTGTGCCTTGTGCCTGAAAACCAGGTACACCGGAATTCCGGCCAGGATCACCACGCTTCCCAGCACCGAATTGAGCACGTTGGCGGCGAAGGTGTAGCACAGCAGCACTGCCGATGCCGCGATAAACAGGATGGGGACCGCCGGGTAGCCCCATACGCGATAGGGCCGGGGCGCGTCGGGCTCGCGCCGCCGGAAGATGAACACGGTGGCGGTTACCAGCATGTAGAACAGCCACTCCGCGAACAGGGTGAGGGAAAACAACTGCTGGAAGCTGCCGGCGAACAGCAGCAGCGCGATCGCCAGCACCGCCTGCAACACGATGGCGACCGAGGGCGTGCGAAAGCGCTCGTGCACGGTCGCCATGGAGGAGAAGAAATAGCCGTCGCGGGCGACGGCGAAGGGCACGCGCGCGCCGGTCATGGTGCTGCCGTTCAAGGTGGCGAGCATGGCCAGCGCCATGCCGATCAAGACCACTGTCAGGACGCCATGTCCGGCCCATCGAATCGCGTCCAGCGCCGGGCTGGTGGAGCGGGCAATGCTTCCGGCCGGGATCACGTACTGCACCGCCGCATTCACCAGGATGTAAAGCGCCGCCACGGTTGCTACCCCGCCGATCAGTGCGCGCGGCAGGCTGCGTTGCGGATCGCGAATTTCGGCGGCGACCGTGGTCACCAGGTTCCATCCGTCATAGGCCCACAATGAAGCCAGCAGCGCCGCCATGAATCCGGCCATTCCGCCGCGCGCCAGCGCATAACTGGTTTTGAAGTTTGCCAGGCTGCCCTGGACGTAAGCGAATCCCATGGCGACAATCGCCAAAATCAACGCGACCTTCAACAGGGTGAAAAACAGCTGAAACTCGCCCGCCTTCTTCACGCCGATGTAGTTGATGAAGCTGATGAGCACGATCGCCCCGATGGCGACCGCTTGCCCGGAGTGGGTGGGATGCCAGCCGTCGACGCGCGTCTCGCCCAGGAATTGGAGCCCGGTCAGGTTGCTGAGGATGCGCACCAGGCCGGTGACGATGCTGGCCATGGAACCCGGTTTGGCGATCACAAAGTAAGTCCAGGCGTAGAGAAATCCGCCCAGCGGACCGTAGCCGTCGCGCATGTAGACGTACTCGCCGCCGGCCTGCGGCTTCATGGCCGACAGTTCCGAGTAGGTGAGCGCGCCGAACATGGAGAGCAGGCCGCCCACGATCCAGGCCAGGTAGACCATTTCGGCGGAGCCGACGGCCTGCATCATCTCGGCCGGAACCAGGAAAATGCCGCTGCCGATGATGGTGCCGACTACGATCGCCCCGGCATGGCTGACCTTCAAGTCGCGCGCCAGTTCGCGCCGCTTGCCGGTCGTAGCGGAGGTCTCAGGCATGCAAGTCGGTCCTCGGGCTCTCGGAGGCGTAGAGCAGGCTGGCAGCATAACCGACCATGAAGGTCAGCGCCGAGCCCAGCGCGACATACCAGGTGAAGGGCACGCCCCCATGGGGCAGCGCCAGCGAGAACCCGGTGAGGCGCGAAATGCCCGCCCACAAGCGTTGCTCCTGCCAGAGATAGAGGTTGAAGACGAAGCCGCAGAAAAAGCCCACCATCGTGCCGCGCTCGTTGGCCCGCCGGGTAAGAACGCCCAGCAGGAAAACGCCGAGCAGCGCGCCGTACGCCACCGAGGCGATCGCCAGCCCGACCTCGACCACCACCTTGATATTGCGCGAGAGCATGGCCAGGGCGAACAGCACCAGCGCCCAAACCAGGGTCGAAATGCGCGACACTCGCAGGCGCTCGCGGTCGCTGGTTTCCGGACGCCGGCGCAAATAAAAATCCACAATCGAGCTGGACGACAGGGCATTCAGCGCTGCGCTCAGGTTGCTCATGGCGGCAGCCAGGATGGCGGCAATCAGCAGCCCCGAGACGCCATGCGGCATTCGGGTCACGATGAACGTCGGGAAGATCTCGTCGAACGAATTCCACGCCGGCGGCTGCGCCGTCGTGTGGTACAGGACGTAGAGCAGCGCCCCGACCAGCAGAAACAATCCAAATTGAAAGAAGACGGCGAAGCCGCTGGAAATCAACGCCAGCTTCGATTGCCCCTCGGTGCGCGCCGCCAGCAGTCGTTGCACGATCAACTGGTCGGTGCCGTGGCTGGCGGTGGTGAGGAAGGCGCCGCCAATCAGCCCCGCCCAAAAGGTGTACACCTTGAAGAACTCGGGCGAGAAGTCGAACACCCGGAGCTTTCCCGCGGCGCCGGCGAAGGATGCCGCGCCCGACCATCCACCCGGCACCAGGTGCAGTAAGGTTACGAAGCCCACCAGCGTCCCGGCCACGTAGATGAACATTTGCACCACGTCGGTCCAGATCACGGCCGTCATGCCGCCTTCGAAGGTATAGACCAGGGTGAGGGCGGTAACGATGCCGATGGCGATCAGGTCGCGCTGGAAGTCTCCAAAGCCGCGCAGCACCGCGCCCAGGGTAATCCGCACCACGATAGCGACGGCAAACACGCGCACTCCTTCGGCCGCCGCCCGCGTCAGCAGGAACAGGCTGGCGGTCAGCGAGCGCAGCCGGCCGCCGAAGCGCCGCTCCATCAGTTGATAAGCGGTGTAGAGTTCACCGCGAAAATAATGCGGGATCAGCAGGAAGCTGATGATCACGCGACCCACCACGTAGCCCATCACCAGCTGCAGGAAAGTCATGTTGCTGCGGTAGGCGAGTCCGGGAATGCTGATGATGGTAAGCGTGCTGGTTTCGGCGGCGACGATGGATAGCGAAATCGCCCACCAGGGCACGTTGCGGTCCGCCAGGAAGTAGTCACGCAGGGTGCGCTGGCGTTTGCGGAACCGGACACCAAAGGCGGTGATGCCCGCCAGGTACACGGCAATGATGATCAAATCCAGCCGATCCAGTCCCATGCGTTGTCGGGCGAGCTCTTTCCCCGGTACCGAGTACTAAGTAACCGAAGGTATCGATGTGCCTAGTCTAGCGTGCTGTGCGATGTTTCAGGAGGTGTCCACCTTGGTGTCGTCCACGGGCAGCTTCACTGTCGGCAGTGTCGCAAAAACCCGCGCGCATCGCGGGCGGCTCATGGTAAATATCTAGGCATCCGTGCCCCTCTACCTTGGAATTGACGGCGGCGGTACGCAGACCACGTGCGCCGTGGGCAACCACGAACGTGTGCTCGCGACCGGGGTGTCCGGCGGCAGCAACATGGTGCGCCTGGGGGAACACGAGGCGCGCGCTAACCTCCGAGAGGCCGTCACCAAGGCCTGTGAGGCCGCTCACGTCAACCCCGGCATGGTGGATGCGGTGGTGATCGGCATTGCGGGGGCGTCCGTACCCCATGTCAAGGACACCGTAGGCGCCATGGTCGCCGATCTGGTTTCCTGCGAGATCGAAGTGGTGGGCGACATGATCATCGCCATGGAGGCCGCTTTTGCCGGCCTGCCGGGGGTGGTGGTCATTTCCGGCACCGGCTCGGTCGCCTTCGGCCGCAACCATCTGGGCGATGCCGGCCGGGTGGGAGGATGGGGACCGGCGATCTCCGACGAAGGTTCCGGCTACTGGGTGGGACGCGCCGCCGTGTCGTCGGTGATGCGGGCCATCGACGCGGCCGAATGCACCACGCTGATGCGCGGCATCCTGGATGCCTGGAGGCTGGACTCGCTGGAATTGCTGCTGCAGAAAGCCAACGCGTCGCCGCCGCCCGATTTCGCGCAGTTGTTTCCGGCGGTAGAGGAAGCAGCCACGGCGGGCGACCAGATCGCGCGCCAGATCCTGATCGCCGCCGGCAGCGAACTGGCAACGCTGGCCAGCGTGATCATCGGACGCCTGTGGACGGAAGAACACCCCGTCCGGGTCGCCATTGGCGGAGGCGTCTTCAAGCATTCGCAGCTGGTGCGCCGCACCTTCTGGAAAGAGTTGCGCGCGGAGTGTCCCCAGGCTGCCGTCAATTTCAAGGTCATTCAGCCGGTCACCGGCGCTCTATGGATGGCGCGCCGCATGGCGGCCAGGATGACGCGGGAATAAACCATGTCCACTGCCACGGGCACAGGCCGGATCCCGGAGCCAAACGGGCCGCTGGAGGAGCTGGTCCGCAGCCAGGACCAGGACATCCTGCGCGGCGTGGCCGCCAGTCCGCGGCTGACGGAGGAATTAGCGCTCGCACTGCTGGCGCGGCGCGACCTGCCGCAGGCAGCCATTGCCGACCTCGCCAGGAACGCGGCGGTGATGAAGCATCGCAAGGTCATGGTTGCCGTCGTGGCGCACGTGCGGACCCCTCGCCACGTTGCGCTGCCGACGGTGCGCCAACTCCACAATTTCGAGTTGATGCAGATCGCGCTCATGCCCTCGGTCGTCGCTGAGTTAAAGATGGCGATCGAGGAATCGCTGATCGCGCGCATGGAATCCATTTCCAGCGGCGAGCGACTGACGCTGGCCAAGCGCGGCTCGACGCGCATCGCCGCGGCCCTGCTCGCCGATCCCGACCCGCGCGTGATGCATGCCGCGCTGGAGAACCCGCACATGACCGAGGCGTGGATCGTAAAGGCGCTACTGCGCGACGACGCCCCTGGCGGGCTGATCGACGCGGTTTGCCGCCATCCCAAGTGGCCGTTGCGCCGCGACGTGCAGGTCGCGCTGCTCCGCAATGACAAGACCCCGCTGGCGCGCGCCATCGCCTTCGCCGAAAAACTGCCCAGCCAGGTTTTGCGGGACGTGCTTCACCAGTCGAGCCTGGAAGCCAACGTCAAGCTGTACCTGCACGCGCTGCTGGAGCGCCGCATGAACTCCGCAAAGTCATAAGCGCAGCTTGCAGCGCGCTCCTCCATCGCCGGATTACTCAACGTCTATGCTCTCCCCAATCCACTCCAGGTACTCCTGGCTTCCGCCCTCGATGGGGAGCACGACGCGTTCCGGCAGATCGTAGGAATGCAGCTCGCGGATCGCTGCCTGCACCTGGTCCGAGGCCGCCGCTGTGGTCTTGACCAGCAGCAGCCACTCCTGCGCGCTCTCCACCGCGTCTTTCCAGCGGTATACCGATTCGATGGCGAGCACGTTCACGCACGCCGCCAGCCGCCGCTCCACCAGGGCGCGCGCGATCCTGCCTGCTTCTTCGCGCGTGCCGGTGGTGGTGAGCACGATCTTCTTGTCGGTCATGATTTAGAATTTCCTCGCTGGAGTTTGTATGACAGCACGTGCTTCCTGCTTCTGAAGTCCTGGAGTGGTCCTCATGCCAGCCATCATCAAGTTCGGTACTTCCGGGTGGCGCGCCGTCATGGCGGAGGAGTTTACCTTCGCCAACGTACGCCGCGCGGTTACCGGCATTGCCCGCTACGTAGCGTCAGTCAAGCCGCGGGGCGCAGCGGTCATCATCGGTCGCGACCCGCGCTTCCTGGGCGAGACCTTTGTCGCCATGGCCGCTGATATTCTCGCGGCGCACGGGGTGACGCCGCGCATTATTTCCGATCCCGCGCCGACCCCCGCCATTTCCTGGGCGGTCATCCGCACCAAGTCAGACGGCGCCATCAACTTTACCGCGTCGCACAATCCGCCGGAGTATAACGGCATCAAGTTTTCCACGCCCGACGGAGCGCCCGCGCTGCCCGAGGTCACCAAACGCATCGAAGCCGAAATCGCCTCACTCGATAGCGCGCACCCAGCAGACGCCGGAGCGCGCTCGACCCAGCCCGCGCCTCCACGGGAAGAGCTTGACGTCGCTCCCGATTACCTCGCGCGGCTGGGCGAAATCATTGACGTTGCCGCCATCAAGAAAGCCGGCGTGCGGGTTGCCTACGACCCGCTGTGGGGCGCCGCCCGCGGATATCCTGACCACTTCCTGCGCCGCGCCGGAGTCGAGGTGACAACGGTCCACGACTTCCGCGACGTGCTGTTTGGCGGCCACGCGCCGGAACCCGACGATCATCTGCTCTCCGACCTGCGCGCCGCCATGAAGAAGTCGGACGCCAACCTCGGCATCTCCACCGACGGCGATGCCGATCGCTTCGGCATTCTTGATCGCGACGGCGCCTTCATCTCGCCCAATTACATCATCGCCCTGCTGTTCGATTACCTGGTTGAGACCCGCGGGTGGCGCAACGGCGTCGCCAAGTCCGTCGCCACCACCAACCTGGTGAACGCGCTCGCCGAACATCACAAGGTGCAGCTCTATGAAACCCCGGTGGGTTTCAAGTACATTGGCGAGCTGATTGACCAGGACAAGATCGCCATCGGCGGGGAAGAATCGGCGGGGCTTTCCATTCGCCATCATGTCCCGGAAAAAGATGGCGTGCTCGCCGGCCTGCTGTGCTGCGAGATGGTGGCGCGGCGCGGACGCACGCTCCGCCAACAGCTTGATGATTTATTTGTCAAAGTTGGTTCCTATTACCCGCTGCGCGAGAACTTCCGCTTGACCCCCGAGGTGAAAGCGAAGTTCACTAGCAAAGTGCAGGCGGACCCACACGAACTCGGCGGGCGCCGGGTCCGTCAGGTCGTCCGCACAGACGGTTTGAAGCTGATCTTCGCCGACGGTTCCTGGGTGTGCTACCGGCTCTCCGGCACCGAACCGGTGGTGCGCGTTTATACCGAAGCGCGCTCCCCCGAAGATTTGACGGCGCTCAGCGCGGCCGCCAAGCAGTGGATTTTTGAGTGATCCGCGGAAGGGACCGAACCCTGCTTTCGATGTTCGCAAGACGCGCGATGAAGTACCGGCCGATCCTGATCCGGCCCGAGGACCCGCGCCTGCTCCGCGCCGTCGCTTTTGCCGAGCGTGTCGTGCACGTTCTCTATCGCCTGCGAACCAAGGTCGCGACCCTGGCGGTCGCCGCGCTGGCAATCCTGCTCGCCATGCACGTTATCTTCGGCGAAAACGGCATGGTGGTGTATCAGAAGAAAAAGACCGAATACCGCGCCCTGCAGAAGGACGTAAACCAGATGGAGAAGGAAAACGACCAACTGTCGCAGCAGATCAAGGCGCTCAAGACCGAGCCCAGTGCCATCGAGAAGGAAGCGCGCGAGCAACTCCACTATGCCCGGCCAGGCGAAATCATCTATCTCACTCCCCGGCAGACGAATCCTAACGCTCCGCCGCCGAACGCTTCCGCCAAGAAATAACTCCCGCTGAAACTGAAGCTGGTACTGCGACCGCGAGCATCCAATGTCGTGACCGATATGACCAGCCCACGCGAGCGCGATCCCTGGCCGGCGCTACCCCTGGAAGCCTGGCAGCCGACCTACCACAACCTGCACATGTGGACGCAGATCGTCGGCAAGGTGCGCCTGGAGTTGTCGCCGAAAACCAACCACTGGTGGAACGTTCCGCTCTACGTCAGCGCGCGCGGATTGACCACTTCTCCCATCCCTTATGACGACCTGGTGTTCGAGGTGCAATTCGATTTTCTCGAACACAAGCTGCTGCTCGACCGCTGCGACGGCCTGCATGAGGAACTGGCACTCGCGCCGCGCACGGTGGCTGATTTCTACGCGGAGTTCATGTCGGCGTTGCGCGGACTGGGTATCGACGTGTCCATTTACGCGAAGCCGGTGGAGGTCCCCGACCCGGTGCCGTTTGCCGAAGACCGCCTCTACCACGCCTACGACGCCGACGCGGCCCAGCGCTTCTGGCGCATCCTGGTTTCTTGCGACGAGGTGTTCAAGCAGTTCCGCGCCGGCTTTCTCGGCAAGTGCAGCCCGGTGCATTTTTTCTGGGGAAGCTTCGACCTGGCGGTGACGCGCTTTTCCGGGCGGCGCGCGCCGGAGCGGCCCGGCGCCGACCGCATCACGCGCGAGGCCTACTCGCACGAGGTCATCAGCCACGGCTGGTGGCCGGGCGGGTCAGGCGTGAACGGCCCTGCGTTTTATTCCTACACGGCGCCGGAGCCGGCGGGGCTGGCACAGCGGACGGTCCGTCCCGGTGCGGCCTTCTACGATCCCAACCTCAAAGAATTTCTCTTGATGTACGACGAGGTGCGCCGTGCCGAATCTCCTGCCGCCACTCTGATGGAATTTCTGCAGAGCACCTATGAAGCCGGCGCCCAACTTGCCGGCTGGGACCGTGAAGCGCTGGAAGTGCATCAACCGGCGGCGTGAAGCTGGAGGCTGCTATGGCGTGCAAGCACACTGACCAGATCAAGATCACCACTACCGACCAGCATGTCTGCGAAGAGTGCGTCAAAACCGGCGATACCTGGGTCCACCTGCGGCTCTGCATGGAGTGCGGGCATGTCGGCTGCTGCGATTCCTCCAAGAACCGGCACGCGACCAAGCACTTCAAGGCGTCGCACCACCCGCTGATCCGCTCCATTGAGCCCGGAGAAGCCTGGGTGTGGTGCTACGTGGACGAAATGTCGCCCGGGGAAGTGGACGCCGCGTAAACCGGACGACATCCCGCAGGCCAGCACCGGCATCCGATGATTCGTTTGTGACCGGCCCCATGCGCAACTCTTTCTTGGTACCAACTCGGCTAATCTTGACCCTCGCTTTCGTTTTCCTGCTGAGCACCACGGTGCACGCCGGATGCTTCAGCAATAGCACGCACCAACTGCGCCAGGATGGACAGTGGCTATGGAAGGGCGTGATGGAGGCGCCGAGGAACGCGGTTCGCCCTCACAACCTGAAATGGGAGCTACCGATCATTGCCGCCACGGGCGTGCTCATCGGTACCGGGGACGCCCCTGCCAGCCGCCTGCTTCAAGACCCTTCTCTACAGCGGCAGGCCAACCGGTGGTCGAACATCGGCCTATGGACCGAACTCGGCGGCGCCGGCGCCTCATACATATGGGGATGCGCCAAAGAACGCGATTCGGTCCGCGGCACTGCCCAAACCGCATTGGAAGCTGCCGGCGCAGCCACGTTCTTCGACCTGGCGGTGAAGCATGCGACCAACCGGCAGCGACCCTTCAGCAACAACAGCGCGGGTGAGCTGTGGGAAGGGGGCACGTCGTTCGCTTCCGGCCATGCCGCTGCCAGCTTCGCTATCGCAAGCGTAGTCGCGCACCGCACGCACCATCGCTGGCTCAAGTGGGGAGTGTATGGTCTGGCGGCGGGCGTCAGCCTGGCGCGTTATCCGGCCAAACAGCACTTTTTCTCGGACATCCTGATCGGCGGCACCCTCGGCTATGTAACGGGAACCTACCTGTCCTCGCCCGGTGGCGGAACGCGCTAGCTCAATTGGCTGACTTTTATGCCGCCTTCTGCGCCAAGGTGCGCACAGCCTATCGCGACGATTCCGCGCCCGTAGTCAGCAATCCCACTTTCATGTCGGGGAAGTCGAGATGTGCGATGTCGATCACCTCCGCAACATCCTGAAACGGCAGATCCTTGTCCGCCTTGAGAAACAAAACGCGCTCGGCCCGCGTCTTGTAGATGGCAAAGAGACGTTCGCGCAGTAGTTCGCGCGCTACCGGCTCCTGGTTGATGGTTACCATTGTGCTGTCGCCCAACTTCGCCATCTGCACGACGACCGTCCGATTGGGAGGCGGAACCGCTTCCTGTAGCGGCGGCTGGGGCACCAGCGCCTCTTCGCCGGCCGTTTTCGACGCGGCATTGACGATCATGAACACGATAATCAGCACCAGAAGCACGTCGATCATCGGTGTTACGTTCATGTCGGAAACTGGACCACCGCCTGTACCTCCAAGGTTCATCGCCATACGTTTTTCTCCTCACGCAACCGCTTGCACATACCGACACCCGCGTGAGGAGCGTGGTTCCTCGCTGGACCCGTCACGAAAAAAATAAAGTCGGAACTTTGGAGTGGAGAGTGGTGTCGTCGACAAATAAAAAGGCGGGCCGCAGCCCGCCTTCCAAGCCTATCTTGCTATGCGGCTATCCC
Organism: Terriglobia bacterium; assembly: GCA_963797035.1. GTDB lineage: Bacteria > Acidobacteriota > Terriglobia > Terriglobales > Acidobacteriaceae > JAIQGF01. The sequence goes on along the minus strand of CAWCOC010000001.1, from coordinate 764,251 downwards.
GCCTTTTCCATGACCGCAATCGCCAGGTCGCGCTTGTCCACCATCTCGCGCGTGACCTCGAAGTCCTTGATCCGCTTCTGGCTCGGCAGGTGATACATCAGGTCCAGCATCAGCTCTTCCAGGATCATGCGCAGGCCGCGTGCGCCGACCTTGCGGTTCAGCGCCTCGCGCGCGATGGCGTGCAGGGCGTCGTCGGTGAACTTCAGGCGCACATTCTCGAACTCGAACAGCCGCTGGTACTGCTTGCTGATGGCGTTGCGCGGCCGGGTCAGGATTTCCACCAGCGCGCCCTCGTCCAGATCGTCCAGGATGCCCACCACCGGCATGCGTCCCACAAACTCCGGGATGAGCCCGAACTTGATCAGGTCCTGCGGCTGCGCCTGCTGCAGCAACACGGTGTCGCGCCGCTGCGGCGGGACGGTGCCTTCCGCCTTTTGCTGCTCGTCGCTCTTGAACCCCAGGCTCTTCTTGCCGACGCGCCGGGACAACCACTTTCTCCAGCCCGACGAACGCGCCGCCGCAGATGAACAGGATGTTGGTGGTATCCACCGGGGTGAATTCCTGGTGCGGATGCTTGCGGCCGCCCTGCGGCGGCACGTTGGCGATGGTCCCTTCCAGGATTTTCAGCAGCGCCTGCTGCACGCCTTCCCCGGAGACGTCGCGCGTGATCGAAGGATTCTCGTCCTTGCGGCCGATCTTGTCGACTTCGTCGATGTAGATGATCCCGGTCTGGGCGCGGCCCACGTCGCCATCGGCGGACTGGAGCAACTTGAGGATGATGTTCTCCACATCCTCGCCGACATAGCCCGCCTCAGTGAGAGTGGTGGCGTCGACGATGGCGAAGGGCACGTCGAGCATGCGGGCCAGCGTTTGCGCCAGCAACGTCTTGCCCGTGCCGGTGGGCCCGATCAGCAGGATGTTCGATTTCGCCAGTTCGACCTCGCTGTTGCGCTGGCGGTTCATGTGGATGCGCTTGTAATGGTTATAAACGGCGACCGCCAGCTTCTTCTTGGTCTGCTCCTGGCCGATGACGTACTGGTCGAGGAACGCCTTCACTTCGGCGGGCTTGGGCAAATGGTCAGGCGCCGCCGCGGCATGGGTATCGCTGCGGTCGTCTTCCAGGATGGAATTGCAGACCGCGACGCACTCGTCGCAGATGTAGGCGCGCGGATAATCGCTGGGCGATGAAATCAGCTTGGCGACCGCATCCTGGGATTTATGGCAGAACGAGCAGCGTAGGGTGTCCTCAGAACCTGACCGTGGTTTCACTGATGTGCTCCTGACCGGATTGTGGGCCGCGGGGGTCGGCGGTGCGAGTATATGTCAATTCCGCCCGCCGAACATCCAAGGCCGACAACTTGCTCCTGGCGACTGACGCCTTCTATTGTGCTCCCGGCCGGTGCACATGGCATCCTGACGCTTGTCACAAGGGGTTGTGTCCTCGGATACCCCCTCACCGCGGCCGGTAAATAATGTCGTCGATGATGCCGTACTCCTTGCCCTGTTCGGAGTTCATGATGAAGTCGCGTTCCACGTCCTTTTCCACCTTTTCCAGCTTCTGACCGGTGTGCTTGGCCATGATCTGGTTGAGCAACTCCCGCATGCGCAGGATTTCGCGGGCGTGGATGTCGATATCGGTGGCCTGCCCGGAGAGCCCGCCCATGATGTGCGGCTGGTGGATGAGGATGCGCGAGTTGGGCAGGGCAAAGCGCTTCTTGGCCGCGCCGGCGGCCAGCAGTACCGCCGCCATCGACGCCGCTTGCCCGATGCAGATGGTCATCACGTCGGGCTTGATGTACTGCATGGTGTCGTAGATGGCCATGCCCGAGGTGATCGACCCGCCCGGCGAGTTGATGTAAAGCTGGATGTCCTTCTCCGGATCTTCCGCCGCCAGGAACAGCAACTGGGCGATCACCAGGTTGGCGACGTTGTCGTCGATCGGCGTGCCGATAAAAATAATGTTGTCGCGCAACAGCCGACTGTAGATATCGTAAGCGCGCTCGCCGCGGCCGGTCTGCTCGATCACCATGGGAACTAGCATGAACTGTGGCTCCTTCCGTTGCCTGGGAGAACCGAAACCAAGCCAGCCTAGGCCGGCCTGCGGTAGAGATAATCGAGGGCTTTGTCGTTGCGAAGTCTGTTCCGGATTCTATCCAGCGCGCCCTCACGCGTCAAACGGGCCCGCACCGCATCCGGCGTCTGTTTGGTCTGTGAAGCCAGGGCCTGCACTTCGCGGTCGATCTCCTCGTCGTTGACTTCAATATGCTCGGCGTCGGCGATCTTGTCGAGCAGCAGCGACGCCTTGACCTCGCGCTCGGCGGCCTCTTTTTGCCCGGCGCGCAGCCGGTTGAAGTCCATCTTCTTCATGTCCTCGGAGCGCATGCCCTGGGCGGCCAGGGCGCGCAGGCCGCGCTCCAGGCGAACGTCGATCTGGCGGTCTACCAGCGCCTCGGGCACCGGGAAATCGTGCCGCTTGACCAGTTCGTCCAGGATCTTCTCCTTGCCCTCGCGCTCGGCGGCGTGCTGCTTTTCGTGCTCCAGGCCCTCGCGGATTTTCTGCTTGAGCTCGTCGAGGGTGTTCACCTCCGCGCCCAGCTCCTTGGCAAAGTCGTCATTGGCCTCGGGCAGGTGCTTCTGCTTGATCGCCTTCAGCGCGAGCGTGTACTCGAAGGTCTTGCCCGCCAGCCGCTGGTCGGAAAAGTCCGCGGGGTAGGAGACTTCGAAGGTCCGCTGCTCTCCGGGACGCGCGCCGCGCAGGTTGTCGGAGAACTCGCGCACGGTGTTGGTGCCGCCGACTTCCACCATGACGTCATCGACCTTCACCGGTTTGGGAGCTTCGTCGGTGGGCGCGGTTTCCGGCCCGCCGGCCGAGTTCTTGGGAGTGCCTTCGAGCGCCACCTGGGCGTAGTCGCCGTTCTCGATGGCGCGGTCCTCGATGGCGGTGTAGGTGGCCTGCTGCTCGCGCAGGCGGTTGAGCGCGTCTTCGATCTCCTGCTCGGTCACGGTGGTGTCCGGCTTGATCGACGCGCAGTTCCTGGTAACCGGAAACTTCGATTTCGGGAAGCACCTCGAACGATGCCTTGAAGCGCAGCGGCTCGCCGTCAGCGATGTGCAGGTCGGTGACGCGGGGCTGGGAGACGGGCACCAGCTTCTGCTTCTCCGCCTCCTGCTGAAAATAGCGGGGAATGAGAGACTCGACCACCTCGCTCTTGATCTCCTCGGCGAACCGCTGCTTGATCACGGTGGAGGGCACCTTACCGCGGCGAAAGCCGGGAAGACGGGCGACGTTCTGCATCTTCCGGATGACGTTTTCGGTTTCGCGGGAGACAGTGTCGGCGGGAATCTCGACCTGGATCTCGCGGCGGGTGGCGGTGTTGGTCTCGGTTGCGCTCAAGAGGTGTGCAGTCCCTATGCAGAATCCGTCGGACGAGGATATGACAACCTATTGAATATAAGGCGGGAACTGCGGGCGGTCAAACCGAGTTGCGAGTTCTAGCCACAGAGGACACAGAGGGGAAAGAGATCGTAGTCGGTGAGCGGTTCCAGGTGATCGGTTGGTTGTTGTCATTTGCTAGCCGCAGCGGAGGCCGAGTCGGCGATGACAAATTCCGGAAGCGCTTTGACGATCGTCACAGTTTCGAGGCTGACGGTGATGACCTGGCCGGTGAGGCGGAGGATGTATTCCTTGTCGTCAGCGCGGTTGGGGTCGTTGGTGATGCCGGAGCGCTTGTCGGTAGAAATTTGATATTGGTCGATGACCCATTCGAGGGCGGAGCGGTTGCCGAGACGGTAGTCGTAGGTTTGGAGCGGAATGCCTTTAAGAGTGAGGGCGTCGTTGTAGAAGAGGATGGATTTGTCTTTAGAGAGGCGCATTTTGGTGACGCGGTAGTCGAGCTTGGCTTGCGGGTTCCAGATTTTTTCCAGCGGGTATTCGGGTTGTTGTTCGTAGTGGACGTGGAGTTCGGCCAATCTTTTCCCGGCTTCAGCAAATTTCCAAAAGATTTCTTTATGGCGCTCCGCCTGCGGCTGCGCGCCGGCCTTCGGCAGAGAGGAAGAGGAATCTTGTTTCGCCTTCCCAGGGCTTACGCCCTGGGCTGCATATTCTGGCGCCGCTACGCGGCTGGATTCGGATGCTCGCGCCGGCTGTTCGGCACGACTGAAGTCGTGCCCCTCCGAAAGCGAAGTTGAAGCTGCACCTAGGAAGGGGATGCGGGGGAGTTCGCGTTTGAGGTTGGCGGCGTAGCGGGAGCGGTATTCGGGGTGGTGGAGGACGGCGTAAACGTAGTGGAAGATGTCCCACTTGGTGATGGAGGGGTCGTGGTAGTGGGAGCGGAACTGTTCGAGGGCCCAGTCGGTGATGTTCTCGCGGCGGTTCGAGCCGTCTGCGGAGTAGGTGTAGTAGGGGAAGGACATCGTTCTACAGCCGCCACCAGTTAAATGCATGTCGGTCAGCGACGCGGAACACATGCACATAAACGGCTTTTCTGAACCAATGCCCGTGACGGAGATGGTGACATTCTGTTGGCCTTCTTTTCTCGGCATGAATTCCGCGACAGAATAGACCTCCTCATTGAGCACTCGGTCGAAGTAGAGGTGTTGCTGGGTAAACGGACGATAGAGATAGGAGACGACCTTCTGGGCTGCGACCTCAACAGTTTTGTAACGTCGGAGGTCCGCTTTTAGATCGCGGCTCCAGCTAATTAACTTGTCGTCGTAGGTGACGAATGCGTCGACATCATCCTTTTCTTTCTTTTTCAGCAACTGCCAACGTGCAAGCTCCGCGTTATAAAACGCCGCAGTCTTCGTGACATTCTCCAGCAGGGTTTGCTTGTCAAAATTGATTACCCACAGATCCCTGCCTGTAGCGACCGAGCAGCTATGCATCGTGAAAATGTCGGGAGTGGCCGGAAAATTATTAAATTCTGGAGCGTACTTGTCTGTGAGCCAATTCTCTTTATCATCTGGCGTTAATGTTGCCCAGGTCAGACCACCCCTGTAGCCCGCAGAATCGAGGAATTGATACTTCCTTTCCTTACGCCAAAATTCTTCTGTTCGTGCGTAGAACAACTTGCAGCGTCGATCAGCGCGAGAAATGTTATGCCGAATGAGGAGACTGATGCTGACCCCGACCTGAATTCCAAATACGTTATGGGTAGTGCCTGACAGCTTCGGATTGTGGCGGACATTGCCACCGAGATCCAAGATATAAATCTCATCAAATTCGGATCGAAGATGTTTCCGCACTCCGTCTGTCGCGATCGCATCCACAAATCCGCTGTTGGTGACAAAGGCGATGCACCCCTCACCTCCAATTCTGTCTGAGGCCCAGCGGATTGCGCGGACATACTGGTCGTGCAACGCGTTCTTGTTCGTCGCTGTTGAAGATTTGGCGTAAGTCTCGGAAATTCGTTCGTCTAATTCGCTGTATTTGCGGTTTTTGTTGTTGTCGTTCTCGCTGATTTGCCAAGCGTTGTATGGCGGATTTCCGACTATAACGAATATTGGCTGCCGCTTCTGCTCCTCAATCCTCCGGCTGTTTTCTTCAGTGAAGGCTGCAGTCTGGCGCGTAATGTCAAACGTGTCAGCCAGGCAGATACCGTCAAAGGGGCGGTAATCGCCGGTCTGGGCGAGGTACTCATGCTCGATGTTCATGCTGGCAATGTAGTAGGGCAGCAGCATGACCTCGTTGCAGTGGAGTTCGTTTTCGTATTTGTAGGGGAGGGCGCCCTTGTCGGTTTCGGCGATCTCGCGCATAACACGCGTGATGAAGTTACCGGTACCGACGAAGGGGTCAAGGATGTGGACGTTCTTGTCCGCGAGGGACCGTCCAAATTCTTTCTTCAGGATGTCTTCGACGGACCGAACCATGAAATCCACAATCGCTTGTGGTGTGTAAACGACGCCGCGCGTGTCTGCCTCTTTAGGCGAATAGCCGTGGAAAAAGCGTTCATAAACGGTGTTGAGGAAACTCTGCTTTTCGGAGTAGTCGTCCTTACCTTCGGCGGCGCGCTCCAGGGCCTTGTAGAAGCGGTCGAGGTCGGAAAGGAACTGATCGCGCGAGAAGTGGCGCGAGGTCATGGAGGTGATGACCTTCTCGATCTCGGCGGCGATGACATTGCGGCTGCGGAACTCCTCGGCGTGGAAGACGCGGCGGAAGATGCGCTCGGTGAGCAGGTGCTGGATGAGCATTTCTTCGACGGCTGCGTCGGACAGGTTGGGGTTGATGGCCTTGCGGCAGAGGTCATAGAAAGACTGAAAGGCTTCGCGGAAGTCTTTGTTTGATTTGCGTTCGCCGTCGATGATTTCCTTGGCGCGGGCGGCAAGTTCGGGGATGCGCTGCTTGAATTCGGAGACGGCGGAGTCCCACTCCTCGTGATCGGGCTGGCGATAGGCAAAAAAGCTGTGCAGCAGCTCGACCAGGTTCTTGGCGGCCGTGATGTCTTCATTCAGGCCGAGGCGGACGCCGTTCTGGTAAAGGATGGCGCGCTCGGGCATCTGAAAGATGGTGTTGGTAGTGGGATAGCCGAGCTCGAGCTTCCTCTTGATCTCCTTTTCGAGCTGATCGTGGATGTCCTTGGCTTCCCAGAATCCGTGGCGTTGTTTCCACTCGTCGAGGAGAGCGCCGTCGATGGCGATGCGGCCATTGCGGCCCTTCATGGGGTACTCGTCAACCAGCGTCCAATGCAGTTTCTTGCCGTAGCCGGCCAGAACGTCATGAAAGGCGCTGCGGACAGCGCCTTCGTGGTCAAAGTGGAGTTGGCCGAGGCCGCCCAGTACGTCGTAGTAGCCCTTAACGAGCTTGTCGGAAGGCTTAATAGCAATGTGGAGCATGGAATGGGCGGAGTTTAGCACTGAGTAACGGTAGAAGGAGAGTGGTTTTTGGGGTGACTGTCGTCAATGCGAGGGCCCAAGGGCAGCCGAGGGCGGCTGCCGCTACGTGTTGAGAGATCGCTACTCGGAACGCATGAGCAGGTGCCATGCTTCGCGGTAACGGGCGAGGCGATGCGGGCGGGAGTCAGCAGGCAGAAATAGATGGTTGCGCGCGGCAACGGCCTCGATGGGAATGATGAACCAGGCGTCCTCGGGAACAATGCAAGCGACGAGGAAATCGATTTCGTCGCGGCGATAAGGACGCGCGCGTTCCCCGTGCAGTTTCGCAGGTGAGGCGCCGAACTGATAGCCGCCATGGTGCGCCGCGACCCACGCAGATTTGATCTGCACGCGGCTGAGGCGCCCGTTGGAATCGACGACGAAGTCGTAGCGGGCGCTGTCGCCGAAGGGCTTGGAAACCACGAGGCCGAGATCCATGGCGCGCGCCAGGAATCGAGCTTCGGCGAGTTCGCCGCGGGCTTTGGGTGGACGCACACTACGGGCCAGCTCCTGGGCGGGGCGGCGGGCCGAAGCGAGCATGGTTCTAAATTAGTAAGTTTCGAGAATTAGGATCGGGAATGAAAAAAGCAAAAGGCGCGGAGTGGATCCGCGCCTTTTATTCAGCTTACAAAACCAGTATAGCACAATTTACAGGGCAGTCCCGCCACTGGTCGGACCATTGTAAGCGGTTGATTCTGAGAAGGTTGGCATTAGTGTTAACGGCGATGGGACTTGACAAGGGCTATTTTGGCCGGAAAAGCGGGGAAAAATATTTTCGTGAAGATAGGTTGGTAATTTTCTAGTAAACGGAGGCGAGTTGAACGCCCGCGATGACACAGAATTGGGGAACGTCCCAGGTCGGGTCCCCCGACTGCGCTCCCCACAGGACAGACCGGCATCAATTTGCGCCGGTGACGGCAAGGGACCGCGCCGCTCTCTCGGCGCAGCCCCCACCCTGGCCGATGCTTAGTTCCCGCCTGGGCAAAGCAACGGCCAGGCGAAACATACCTAAGGTGCGGTGCGCGCCGGCAAGAAAATGAATCTTGTTCTGAATTCGGAACAAGGGGTGGAGAGGCCACCAGCGCGCCTTTCGGTACCTCGGCAATTATTGTTTCCTGCCGGACGCACGTGTACTAATGCAGCGTCGTCCCAGCAGGTGAGGAATGATCCAGATCGTGTGGGAATTCCGGGTGCGAGAGGAGCGGCGCGGCGAGTTTGAGCGTCATTATGCCGCCGGCGGCACCTGGGCGGAATTTTTCCGGCGCGACGCCGCCTACCACGGCACACAGTTGCTCCACGACATCAGCGACCCCGGCCGCTACATCACCATCGATACCTGGGATGACGCGGATTCCTACGGCGCCTTCCGCGCCGTCAACCGCCAAGCCTACACCGCGCTCGACCAGGAGATGGAGGCGCTCACCGATTCCGAGACTCGGCTGGGAGTGTTTGCGGTGGTGAGTTGAGAAGGCCGGTCAGTCGGTTCCCGAGGAATGGGGAACGCAGAAGCAAGGAGCTGATACACGGCCGCGAACCCAGCCCGCGATAGAATAGTTTCACATGCCTGCCTGGCTGGATAAGCTCAATCGAGAAGTGATCGCGTGCACGCGCTGCCCGCGACTGGTGAAGCACTGCCAAACCGTGGCCCGTGAAAAGCGGCGTGCCTATCGCGATTGGGAGTACTGGGGCAAGCCGGTGCCGGGCTTTGGTGATCCCAACGCCCGGGTGCTCATCCTCGGACTGGCGCCGGGCGCGCACGGCTCCAACCGCACCGGACGCCCTTTTACCGGCGACTCTTCCGGAAATTTCATGTACCCGGTGCTGCACGCCACCGGATTTGCCTCCCAGCCAAACGGCACTCACGTGGGCGATGGCCTGAAGCTGCGGGATGCCTACATCACCGCCGCCGTGCGCTGCGCTCCTCCGCAGAACAAGCCGACTCCGGACGAGATCGGGCGCTGCTCGACGTTCCTGGATCGCGAGATCGCCGGCCTCAAGAACGTGAGATTGGTGGTGGCGCTGGGCCGGATCGGCTTTGACGCCTACCTGAATTACCTGCGCCGCCGCGGCCAATTGAAGAGCAAGAAAGACTACGTGTTTGGGCATGGCGCGCGCTATATCACGCCCGATGGCCGGATCCTGCTGGCGTCGTATCACCCCTCCAACCAGAACACCAACACGGGGAAGCTGACGGAAAAAATGTTCCGCGAAATTTTCGTGCAGGCCAAGCGAGAGCTTGCCGGCGCCATGCAGAAGGCTGCCGGGAAATAAGGGGCTTCCATCCCGGGCGACGCGGCTCACCAAATCAAAAGAGGCTTGAGGCGGACGTCCTCCACGGTTTCCAGTTCGAGCACGGCGGCCCACTGCCGTCCGCGTTGTTCTTGAAAGACAATGCGCGCGCCCAACATGCGGGCGATGAGTTCCGGCGGAAGATCGCGGTGGTAGCCGAAGAATCGCTCCTGCAGCCGTTCCCAGCCGGGCAGCGTAAGCAAGTAGCGCGGCTCATACTTGGTCGAGAAGACAAGGGCGGCGCGATAGCTGGAGCGGACATCGGCGGCGCCCAGGACCTGGGTAGCGGAGAAATCGTCGATGCGAACGATGGGCACCGCCCGTGCGACGTATCCGAGATACGGGTGAGCAAGTTCGTCGGAGGCCGGCCAGGCGGTCAGCACGCGGCCGGCGGAGTAGTGCCGGGCGACGTAAGCGTCGGCCGCTTGGTGCAGGCGCACGTAATCCGTCCAGGCAAGGTTGTCCTCGGGGGCGAAGCGGTAGGGAGGGTTGATGGCCAGCGCGACCAGGAATCCGGCGCAGATGAGAGCTACCACGGCAGGCCATCGCCGGATCCGCCGGCGCACGGTGGAGATGCCCACGATCAGAACCAGCGGATAGACCGGAAGCAGGTAGCGCGCCAGCACCGCCCCACCAAGAATCGAAAGCGCAACCGCGTGGACGGCGATGAGCAGGTAAAAAACTGCCTGGACGCGAGGAGCGATGGCCGGAATCTGGCTTCCGCCGGCCGCAGATCGCGGGGGATAGAACATGGCCACCACGGTGGCAAGCGTCACCACCGCCATGTTCATGTAACCGAACAGGTGCCAGAGCCGCAGGACTAGCGCAGCCAGGAAGCGCACCGGGTCCAACGTGGCTCCAAGGTTGTAGCGGAAAAACTCCGGGTTGCCGAAGACGTGTCCGGTGCGCGCGTAGTGGTAACCAAACCAGGCGCAGAGTGGAGCGAGGGCGAGCAGCAGGCATAGCGTCTGGGACATCGGGACCGCAGGGCCGATTGCCGAGTGCCGCCTGCCAGCCACCAACAACGCTGCTTCCCACAACAGCAATGCAAGCGGCGCCAGAACCGCGGTTTCCTTGGTGAGGCAGGCAAGGGCGAACAAGACGATGGCGAGGAAGCGCCGGTCGCGAAGGTAGAACCAAAGGCCCCACAAAATAAGGCCGGCGGCGGCGAGGTCGAGATGGGCCATCGCACTCTGCGAGAAGAACACGGGAAACAACCCGGTGCAGATGACGGAAGCATAGGCGACCTGGCTGTCAGCAACCTCGCTGGCGAGGCGGAAGACGCCAGCAAGAACGCCCGCCGCCACCAGCAGGATGGCGCAACGCGTGACCACCGGCGAGTAACCGAACATTTTCCATGCGGCGGCTAGATAGGCCATCAGCAGCGGTGGATGGGCGTTGCTGAGGGTCGAGGTCGGCACCAGAGATCCGGCAAGAAACAGGTCGCGAGCGGCGGGAATGTAGTACCCGGCTTCATCCCAGAAGTAGGGAAGGCGGAGCAGAGGAAGGTGAGAGAGGAGCAGCGCCGCAAGGATCACGAGCAGAAGTAATGCGGCTTGCCGATGGCCGATGGTCGAAGCGCTTCCCGCCACGCGGAGGATGATACACGGGGAGGGAAAAAGCCGGCGCTAGACAAGGCGGCAGGGAAGAAAGCGGCGCGGCATTCTCGCCTAGTTGATGCCCCCCGGCGCCGTCATGTGCGGGTCAAGCTTGATGTCGCCGAAGGTTTTCTCGTATTGCGATACATTCTGCTGCAGAATGCTCATCAGCGCTTTGGCCTGCTGCGGGCTGAGGTAGATCCCCTGGAAATTGCGCACCTCGACCTCGCTTTCGGTAGGCTGCTGAAGCGTGCCAAACACCAGGAAGAAGTCCCAGACATTGACGCGCACCTGGACGCTGTTGGCGTAGTTTTCGCGATACTCGGCGGTGTTGCTGAGCTTGATGTGGGGCTGCGCAGGGAAGGCCATGGGCGTAGTGTAGCAGGGTTCCGCGCCATGCCGAAGACATCCGGGCGGCGCGGTCATCTGGTTCGAATGAAGAAGTAGGCAGCCGTCACAAACCCAACCAGGATGACAAACTGGCGCACGCGGCGGGGATTCATCTTGCGGGCGAAGTGGGCGCCGGTGTATCCGCCGATGGCGGTGCCCACCACCATCACCAGGGCCTGGGGCCACAGGATGGCGCCGGCGAGGATGAAGGTGGCGACAGCCACCAGGTTGGCGATGCTGACCAGGTAGGTGCGCAGCCCGTTGATGGCGTGCATGCTCTCCAGTCCCATCAGGGCAAACACCGCGGCGATCAGAATGGCCACGCCGGCGCCGAAATATCCGATGTAGACGGCAATCAGGTACAGCAGGATGACGGTGACGCCGCGCGTAAGCGCCGACACCCGCGGATGCTGTTCGGTGCGGCGGCGCACCCAGCGGGCGACGCGGACGCCGAAGATGAACAGCAGCGTTCCGATCAACAGCAGCCAGGGAACCAGGTGCAGGAAGGTTGATTGCGGAGTGCGCAAAAGAATTCTGGCGCCGGTCAGGCCCCCGGCAATGCCCACCACGGTCAGCAGCGGGAGCAAGCCACGGTGGGCGGAGACTTCGCGTCGATAGGCAATGGTGCTGGCGATAACGCCGGGCCAGATGGCGGCAGCATTCGTCGTGTTGGCCTGGATGGGGGGAACGCCGGTAAGCAGAAGCGCCGGGAAGGAAATGAAGCTGCCGCCGCCGGAGATGGAATTGGCGAGGCCGGCAAGCAAAGCGGCGGCAAACAGGATGAAGGCGTCGTGCAGGTGCACGGCAGCGAGTTTCCAGCTTCTGCCAGGCAGTTTTCAAGCAGAAAGCAGGCAGACGAAAGCTTGTGGTGCGAAAGGGGGATTCGAACCCCCACGGATTTCCCCGCCAGATCCTAAGTTGAGCCGCGGTGCGGGCGTGAGCGAAGGGAGCGTAGCGAGCCGGAGCGGGAGACCGCAGGCGAAATCCTGAGCGCAGCGAAGGATCTAAGAAGCTGGTGCGAAAGGGGGGATTCGAACCCCCACGGGTTTCCCCGCCAGATCCTAAGTCTGGTGCGTCTGCCAGTTCCGCCACTCTCGCATTCCGAACATAAGTTTCTCAATTCGGGTGAGTTGAAGCAAGTTGTTGCCGCAGGTGCCGGCAGCCTGGTTTGGTGCAGTTTCACCAGATTATAGCCATCACAGGAATGTCGCCGGTGCGCAGTTAGACCGCGGATCATTACTCCGATCGCAGTAACCAACGCGGTTAGACGGGCTGAGCTAATGCCTCTGGGGAATTGTTTTGCCGTGGCCTCTGACGCATTCTCGGCTGGGTTGCACCCTCCCGGGGACCCTCCGGAGAACGGCGCAACCACAATTAAGGAGGATCCCCAGATGAAGAAACTGTTAGTTGTGCTTGGGCTTCTGCTGCTCATGTCCACAGTTCCGGCGTTTGCGCAGGGGAACTATTTCGTTGACTACTACTCCAACAACCTCAACCCACTGGCCGCTGATCAGGTGATCCGCGCCATCAACACCGGTACCTTCGGCACGCCGCTGACCAGCCTTGGCCAGAACGGCGCTACGCCCGGAACCGGCGACATCTGCGAAAACGTCTACGTGTTCGACAACAACCAGGAAATGATTTCCTGCTGCGCTTGCCGTCTGACCCCCGATGAGTTGTCTTCGGCGGCCGTCGGCGCCCAGCTGACCAATCATGCCCTGACCGGGACCGCTCCGGTCGCCGGCGTCGTGAAGCTCGTCTTCTCGCTGCCCCAGACCTACAACGGCCCCACCGGTTGCCGCGCTGAGACGGCGATCTTCAATGGCGCCACGCTGGCAGACAGGTCCGCCACCGTGTTCGGAACTCACCTTCAGGCTGAGCCTCCGTCATCGCCGAGCAGCCTGTTCGTGACCGAGACGGCGAAGTTTCCGCTGGACTTGTCAGCTGCGGAAGCAGGCTTCCTGCCCAACGCTTGCTCGTTTGTGCGTTACCTCGGCAGCGGCGCCCCGGGTACCTGCAGCTGCACCGCCGGACTGGGTTCGCGCTAACTGTTCCGGGTCCACGCAGTTTGATTTCTGTGGTCCTCACGCCAGGCGGCTCACCCGCCTGGCAGTTTTTTTCGCGATCAAAGAAATGCAGAGGATTTGAGGTTCCCGCGCCCCGCAGTTCCCGAAGGCCTATAGCAGGCTGCGGAAAAAGTCTTACAGCTTAATCACTTGAATTGGCCGGGTGAGCGAGTTTCGTCAGACGTCGTAGGCGTCCTGGCTAGGCATGGCGATTAACTCCTCTGGAGAATTGTTCAATACAGGTCGATTGGCGCAAACTTCAACTGGATAGTGCTGCCGTCGCCGATCCTCCCGGCGGAGCGCACTTCCACTCAAGGAGGATCCCCAAAATGAAGAAACTGCTTGTTGTTCTTGGGCTCCTGCTGCTGATGTCCACAGTTCCGGCATTTGCGCAGGGAAGCTACTTCGTCGACTACTACTCCAACAACATCAACCCGCTGGCCGCCGATCAGGTGATCCGCGCCATCAACACCGGTACCTATGGAACGCCGCTGACCAGCCTTGGCCAGAACGGCGCTACGCCCGGAACCGGCGACATCTGCGAAAACGTCTACGTGTTCGACAACAACCAGGAAATGATTTCCTGCTGCGCTTGCCGTCTGACCCCCGATGAGCTGTCTTCGGCGGAAGTCGGCGCCCAACTGACCAATCATGCCCTCACCGGGACCGCTCCGGTGGCCGGCGTCGTGAAGCTCGTCTTCTCGCTGCCCCAGACCTACAACGGCCCCACCGGTTGCCGCGCTGAGACGGCGGTCTTCAATGGCGACACGCTGGCAGACAGATCCGCCGCCGTGTTCGGAACTCACCTTCAGGCTGAGCCTCCGTCATCGACGAGCAGCCTGTTCGTCACCGAGACCGAAAAGCTCCCACAGTTCCTCAGAGGAGCCATGATGGATGGCGATGGAGCATTGGCGCCAATCGGCATCAATACGGAAGCCGCCTTCCTGCCCAACGCTTGCTCGTTCGTGCGTTACCTCGGCAGCGGCACCCCGGGCACCTGCAGCTGCACCGCCGGCCTGGGTTCGCGCTAACGGTTCGGCTCCACGAAGACTGGAAATTTGTTGTTCTTCACGCCAGGCGCATTGCCGCCTGGCGCTTTTTTTGTAGGCAATAGTTCGAGCCGGTGAAGGCATTCGGGCCGGCGAAACGATGAAGCTAACGGGTAGGCGCCAGGCTTCGGCGCCAAGATTCAGGCGCACACAGAGGCTGCGTTTTCCAGTGGCGGCTCAGTTCCGACCCCGGAGTCCAGCGGAGCTACTGAACTCTGCTGAGTCCCTCGTAAATCCACATGCCGGCGATGACCAGGATCAACAGCCCGGAGGCGCCGCCGAGAATGCGGACCGGCAGATTGACCTTGTTGAGACGGGCGATCACCTGTTGCTGCTCGATCTGCATGTGAGATTCGGAGTCGTTGAGGAAGAGTTGATCGTCCTCACGCATGGCCAGCGTGCTGCGATAGATGAGGAGAATAACCAGGACGGCGGTGAGCACGCCCCAAACGATCAGCATGGAGGTCAACGTCGATGACATGCGCCACCTCGGTTGTTATGTTCCCAGGCCCCGCAAGCAGGCCTGCGCAAAATTATATGCCCGCAGATACGGCAAAAACGGGGATTATTTTCAAGCCGCAGGCTGACCCTCCCGACCAGCTTGTAAAGCGACTACCGCGGAAGCCGCCGGGCGCTCATTTTGGCGCGACCCACCGGGACCCAAAATCATCTAACCGTAAGGAATCAGAAGGTGAATGGGCGGATCACTGCAGGATGTGACCTGCGCTGCTTCGATGGTATAATTCCAGTCGGAATCACTTACGAGGAGAAGAAATGGCGACCACAACGACCACCCCAACCAAGACAGCCCCGATCAACATGACCCCCAACGCAATCGCGAAGGTGAAGGAAATCATGGCGCAGCAGAATCCGGTTCCGGCGGGACTGCGCGTGGGCGTGGTGGGCGGCGGCTGCTCCGGGTTTTCCTATTCCATGTCGTTTGAAAACGCGCCCGGGCTGATGGACAAGAGCTATGACTTCGACGGCCTGAAGGTCTACGTGGACGCCACCTCGCTGATGTACCTGAACGGAGCGCAGGTGGACTACGTCGAGACCCTGGAAGGCGCTGGCTTCAAGTTCGAGAACCCGAACGTGAAGAGCACCTGCGGATGCGGCTCGTCGTTTAACGTGTAGAAGCGTTCGCCCTACAAACGAATTTCATGAAGCCTCGCGGAAACGCGGGGCTTTTTGTTTTTCAGCTGATCGCTAGCGAGGGTTCGGCGGCGGTTGCTGCTGGGGGGTTTGCTGCCCGAAGGAAGAGGGCTGGCCGAAAGACGATTGCCCAAACGACGACGGCTGGCCGAATGAGGAAGGCTGGCCGAAAGCGCTCGGCTGTTGCTGCGACTGCTGGCCCAAAGCGCCGGCGGGCTTGCCGATCTGGCTGGCGGTGACAAAGGTCTTGCCGGTGAAAGGGCCCTGGATCAGGGCAGCGCTGTCCGCGTTCGGATCATAAAAAAAATACCACTCGTTATAGTGGGTCTTCTCGTTGAACACGTGCAGGCCTTCTTTTTCGCTGAGGCTGGCCACACCGATGATGACCCCGGCGCCGATCGCGTTCGTGCTGGAAACCATGCTGCTGCTGGAGCCGGTGGTTGTGGTTGAGGTCTGCGATCCGAATGCGCCGCTGGGCGATGTCGAAGTGCCGGGTTGCCCGCCGGCAGCAGCCGCCATAGCGCCCAGGACCGATGCTCCCGCAGCCGCGTTGTTTGTGGCGCCGCCCAGGGTTGACGCCGATCCGCCCAACGCAGAGGCTTGGCCCGCGGGCTGGCCGAGATTGCCGGATGGTCCGCCCAGGGTGCCCATGGAGGCAACCGAGGTCCCGATGTTGGAAGGGGTGGACAGCTTCACGTCGCCGATGTGAAGCAACTTCCACTTGCCGTCCGGCGACATGGGGTCCTTGTACTGCCGGCGCAGGAAGCGGATGTTGTTGGTCTTTTCCAGTTGCTCGATGGACGTGGGATAGCGCCCGAATTTTTTATAGTATTTCTTGATGGCGCGGGAGTATTGCGCTCCGCGGTGGATCATCTCCTGCTCCCGCTCGCGCTGGATCTCGGTCTTGATGGAGGGCGCGGTAAACATCAGCCCGATGATCAGCAGGACCATGAGAAACATGATCACCATCAGGACGTATCCTGACTGCCGGGAACGGCGCTGGAAGCGGGAATGCATGAGTCCTAGTTTAGCAGCGCTTATCCGGCCGACAGCGGGATGGTCTGGCGATTGTTGCTGAGCAAGTCCTCAATCTCGACCGAGTTCGCATTGATCCGCGTGACCTTGTAGCGGCGGTTGACGATCTCTCCCTCCTTGGCGACAAAAATGTTGTCTCCCTGGGCGAGAAAGACCTTGGTGGGCTCGCCGGTTTCCCGTGCGAAGCCGACAAACTTCAGGTTGATGGGAGGTGGGGGCGGCGGTGTGTACACCTGTGGAGGCGGCGGAGTCTTAGAGGCTTCCTTCACCGGGTTCTCAACCGGCTTGGGAATCTCGGCCTGGGCGATGAAAATATTGCGGCCCGAGCCGCTGTACTCGGTGTCCTCGCTGAGCTTGAGCAGGTCGAGGCGCAAGCGCGGGTCGAGCGTGTTGACCACGGGCGCGCTGCGGGCCACGCCACGGGACCCACGCGTACGGCGCGCGCGAACGGGAGCGGGCGGTGGGGCAATCGGCTGCGCGGCGGTGGTATTGGCGGCCGCCGCCGGGGGACCCCCGCCCACCCACATGCGGACCAGCAAGAACACGGCGATGACCATGAGGACGGCGGCCACGATGGTGGTCGTCCGGTTTTCGGTGCCCAGCTTCATTCCGCGCCTTTCATATAGGTTTCCAGGCTGACGCCCAGGCGGACCGAGCCGGCCTGCTGCTCGGCGAGGTTCACGCTGTCGACAACGAAAAACATTTTGTCACGTTCCACGCCATTGATGAACTTGACGGCAGCCACGTAGTCGCCGCTGATGCTGGCGTCGACCTTTACGTGGGTCAGGCCCGGGAGGTCGGGATCGAGTTCCTGGTAGTGGGCCGAGTTCAGCCGGACGCCACTGGAGGCGGCCAGCTTGCCCAGCTCGGCGCTGAGCGCGGAAGCGCCTCCGGGGATGCGGTCCTTGTAGAAGGCGTCAATTTGCGTGCGCGCTTCCTCCACCCGCGATTGCACCTGGTCGGGCGGGATCACGACCTGCATCTTCTGCTGCAACTGCCGGCGGACTGCTTCGAATTCCTGGCGCCGGGCGGCGCCCGCGCCGGCAATCGGCGTCAACAGCACGACGGCGGCGGCCAGATCGACCAACAAAAGCACGGCCAGAATGACGTACACGCGGCGGCGTGCCTGGCGCAGGTTGGCCATTACTCACCAACCTTTTCCGGCGCGCTCGCGGCACCCGGGCCCACGGGTACGTATTGCGCCCTGATTTCAAACTGCACGGTATCGGCTTGCGGGCCGCCCCCTTCATGGCGTGCATCGTTCTCGGTCACGATCTTGGCCATGCGAAATTCGCGGGAGGTCTCCATATTGTGGACCAGTTCGATGGCCTTGTCGCGGGAATCGCCGGCCACCATCATGTGCACCTCGATCTCGTTGCTCTTATCCAGTTGCGGGGTGATGGAGACAACGTGGATGCGGGTCGGCATCAGGTGTTCCAGGTCGGAGAAGATCAGCGTCCAGGAAAACTCCTTGCGGCGGATCAGCCCGTTGAGCACCTGAGATTTGTCGCGCACGTCGCGGTTCTCGGTCTTGTTCAGGATATCGATGTCCGCCTGTTCCTGGCGATTGAGCCGGTCGAGGTTGCTTCGCTCGGCGGCGATTTTGCGGTTGATGGCGTGTGCGTTGCGCCAGGCATAACTGGCGACATACACCAGCGCGCCGGTCACCACCGCCACCGCCAGCAACAGCGAAACCCAGCCCAGGTAGAAACGCCTGGCATTCTCGTAGGGCTCGGAGGCAAGATTGATTTTGAACTTCATTCAGCCTTCAACTCTTACAAAACCTTATTCCCGGAAAATGTGACCAGCCAAGACGCCTCTCATCCAAGCAGGGCTCCCACCACGCCTGCCATTAAGGAGGGCGCCAGCGTCCTCTCGCTCCCAACCTGCGATTCAGAGACGAGGTCGCTTACCCGAGCGCCGGTCTGGGCTTCCAGGGCGGCGCCGATTTCCTGCGCTGAAGCCAACCCGCCCAGCAGGATGCGCTCCACCTTCATGCCGTAGTTGTCCTGGAAAAACACCAGCGAAGAATACAGATCGTCAGCCAGGGCGGCGGGGTCGAGCCGCCCGCCATGGGCGTTCTCCAGGGTGCGGTAAAGCAGCAGGTCCCGGCCCTGGACAATGGCGACGCTGGTGCTGTTCAGGTCGACCTTGAGCGCCAGCGTCGGGGAATCGGCTTCCACCGCGCCGAGCGCAGCCAGCATCGAGGGCAGCAGCACGCCGGGACTGTAGCCGATGTCGCGAAACAGCGATTCGTATTCCGCCCGGATGGCGGCCGGAGCCACGGCGGCGATCACCCGGATGGCCCCACTCGCTTCCGCCGCGCGCGCCGCCGCGGAACTCGAGGTGCGGCGCACGTCATAGGACAGCGCGGCGTCATCGGCCTCAAAGGGCAGCGACTTCTTCAGACGGAAGCGGACCACGGGGTCGGAGTCCTGCCGGCGCTCCGGCAGCTCCTCGAAGTCGAGCAGGACGATGCGCACGGTGGCGTCGGGGACCACGACCGTCACATCGCGGGACCGCGAGCCCACTGCGGCCAGCGCATCCGAGATCGCCTCGCGCACGGCGGCGGCATGGATCACGTTCGGGGCGGCAAGCGCCGGCGCCAGGCTCCCGGGAGGCAAGCTGCGCGCGAACACGACATCGACGGCGCCGCTGTCGCCGGCGCGGGCGGCGATCACGCGCTCCGGCGTCAGTTCACAGGCGACGCGGGGTTTATCGGAAGAAGCCATCGTTTTCCAGCAGTTCGCAACCTGACCAGGCGCCCGCGACCGAGTGCTAGCGCGTGGTCTCGATGAAGGTGACCTTATTGATCTCCTTTAAGGTGGTGATGCCTGACTTTACTTTATCAAGAGCGGATTCGCGCAGGAAATGCATTCCTTCCTCGCGGGCGGCGCGGCGGATTTCCGAGGTGGGCTTGCGCTCCAGGATCATCTCCCGGATGCGGTCGCTCAGCTCCAGCAGTTCGCTGATCGCGGTGCGGCCACGGAAACCGGCGCCGGCGCACTCGATGCAGCCCTCGCCTTCGTAGAACGGCACCCCGCCCCACAGCTTCGGGTCCAGCCCGCTGGCCTCCAGCACGTCCGCCGGATAGTGCAGCGGCTTCTTGCAGCTGTCGCAGATGATCCGCACCAGCCGCTGCGCCAGAATGCAGTTCAGCGCGGAGACGAAGTTGTAGGGCTCCACTCCCATGTTCAGAAAGCGGCCCAGCACGTCGACCACGTTGTTGGCGTGCACCGTGGTGAACACCAGGTGTCCGGTCAAGGCCGACTGGATGGCGATCTGCGCCGTCTCGGTGTCGCGGATTTCGCCCACCATGATCTTGTCCGGATCGTGGCGCAAAATCGAGCGCAGCCCGCGGGCAAAGGTCAGCCCCTTTTTCTCGTTCACCGGAATCTGGGTGATGCCCCGCACCTGGTACTCGACCGGGTCCTCGATGGTGATGATCTTGTCTTCGTCGGTCTTGACCTCGTTGAGCGCGGCATAGAGTGTCGTCGTCTTGCCCGAGCCGGTCGGCCCGGTCACCAGCACCATGCCGTAGGGCTCGCTGATGTAGCGCCGGAAGCGGCGCAGCGTGATCTCGTCAAAGCCCACCACGTCGAGGTTGAGCTGGTGAAACTTCTCGCTCATCGACTCCTTGTCCAGCACCCGGAGCACCGCGTCCTCGCCGTGAATCGAGGGCATGATGGAGACGCGGAAGTCGATGAAGCGCCCGAGGTAGCGCACCCGGAAACGCCCGTCCTGCGGCACCCGGCGCTCGCTGATGTCGAGCTCGCTCATCACCTTGATGCGCGACAGGATGGTGGAGTGGTGGTCCTTGCCGATGGGCGCCATGGCCTGCTGCAGCACGCCGTCGATGCGGTACTTGATCTGCACCGAGTCGTCGCGGGTCTCGATGTGAATGTCCGAGGCGCGGCGCTGCAGGGCGGTGAAGATGGTGGTATCGACCAGCCGGATGATGGGCGAAATGTCGCCCTCGGCCGAGGTCAGCCGCTCGATCGAAATGTTCTCGTCGCCGCCCTCTTCCTCGCCTTGCACCACGTCCAGGGTGAAGCCCTCGCTGGCCTCTTCCAGCACGCGCTGCGACTGCTCGGTCTTTTTCAGCAGGTCGCTGATCTGCGACAGCGTGGCCACCCGGGTGCGAATCCGCTTGTGCAGCAGCGAGCCGATCTCGTCGATCATCATCAGCTGCGAGGGATCGGCCATGGCGATGGCCAGCGACCCGTCCCCCAGCTCTTCCACCGGCACAAAGTTGAAGCGGAACATCAGCTCCACCGGCACCTTGCGCATCAGATCGTGCTGGATGTGATGATTGCGCAAATCCAGAAACTCGCAGCGGTAACGGTGGGCCAGTTCGCGGGCGCGCGCCTCCTCTTCCGCCGGAGTAGAGATGGGGACCGGGGAGCTGCCCCCATTCACGAAGATTGGTTTCTTATCAGTAGCCATCGATAACAAGTACCTGGTAGCGAACTACCATCTCGAGCCGCCGGCACAGATCAGTGCTCTCCCTGGCCAGAACGGCGCAAGCGCGCATTCTTGCAATCATCGCACGCCCCCTGCGCCCAGCGTGAAGATCGGCAGGTAGAGCGAGATCAGAACAAAGGCCACAATAATGCCCATCACGATCAGGATTGCCGGTTCAATCAATGCCATGGCGGCCGTCAGCGCCGTCTGCACGTCTTCTTCGTAGAACTCGGCGACGGAGGTCAGCATCGCCGGCAGCGCCCCGGTTGACTCGCCGACTTCGATCATTTCGACCGCCAGATCGGGCATGGAGGCGGTTTCTTCCAGGCTCTTGGACAAGGACGCGCCTTCACGCACGCGGTGGGCGGCGGTGCCGATGCTTTTCGCCAGCAGCCGGCTTTGCATGGAGGCGCCCGCGGTCTCCAGCGCGGGAACCAGCGGCAGCCCTCCGGCGAGCAGCGTGGCTAACATGCGCGAGAACACCGCGACCTGGTACTTCAAGGAAATGTCACCGAGCAGCGGAACCTTGCCCCGCAAGCGCTCCAGGTACATCCCGCCCGACTCGGAGGTGCCCCAGCGCCAAAGCAAGGCCATCAGGATGATCAATACCCCGACCGCCGGCAGGGCGTAATGCTGGGCGTTGGTGCCGATGGCGAGCATCATCTGGGTAATCGGCGGGATCGCATCAGCCCGCCCGATGGCGGCATAGAGGGTGGCGAACTGCGGGATCACATAGGTGACCAGGAAGGCGAGCATCACCACCACCAGGATCGCGAGCAGCGCCGGATAAACCAGCGAAGCCAGCAGCTTCTTGCGGAAGGCGAGCGCCAGGCGCTGGAACGCGATGTAGCGGTTGAGCACCTCCTCAAGATTGCCGCTCTTTTCTCCAGCCAGCAGGGTGGTGGTGTAGATGCGCTGGAAGGCTCCCTGCACGGCAAAGGCGTCCGACAGCAGTTCGCCGCTGCGCACCCGGTCGCGCACGTTTTCCAGCAGCGAGCGGAAGTAGAGATTGCGCTGGCGCCGAATCAGCAAGTCGAGGGCGGTCAGGATAGGCAGGCCGGCGTGAATCAGGGTGACAAACTGCTGATTGAAGACCACGAACTGCTCTGTCTTGATCTTGCGGCGGCGCAGGTTCAACTTGCCGCCCGACAGGATGCCCCGAGGCTTCACCCAGTACACCATGTAGCCCAACTGGGAGAAGCGCTCCTGGACCTCCGACGAGGAGACGCCATTCTCTGTCTGCTCAAGCACGTGGCCGCGCTCGTCGGCCATTCTGATCACAAATTCAGCCATTCAAGCTATTAATTCTAACTGCCCAAGAGAGGAGCTGGTTGTTAACTAAGTGTAACATTCCTACTTTCGATTCCGGGCGGGGGGAATCAAGAGCCAAACCATTCTGAATCAACGCGAATTGCCGGGAATAGTCGCGCCCGGATCCGTACCAAGGGTCATGAATTCACTGCGAAATTTCAGTCGCTTCCACCGTCTCCACCCCGGGTGGCGGAGTGAAGTGAAAGCGGCCGTCGGAGAGTTGCACGTTCTGCTTCTGGTCGGAAAGTTGGAACTGGGTGGTGGATCCGTCGGCCTCGTCAATGGTAATGGCGCGGATTTGGGAATCGGGCGCGATCTCCAGCAGGACCTGGGTGACGCGGTCTTCCATGCCCTTGGGCACGCCCCGCAGCACGACATCCTCGGGCGCGAGCGGCTTGACATCGGGCGCCAGCGACAACGCCCGGAATTCCTTTTCCAGCTTGGTCTTGCCCAGCAGATAGCGCAGGGGAGAGCGCAGGTCGTCGAGCTTTTTGACCGATGCTTTTCGCACCTGCTGGTCGCCGGGGACGTAGAACCAGGCAGTCTTGCCGTCGGAGATAAACAGCTTGGGGCGGGGTTCGCGATAGTCCCAACGCATCTTTCCCGGCCGCTTGAGCCACAGCGTGCCCGATTCGTTGCGCGCCATGCCGGCGCCGCGGTAGGTCTCAGTAAATTGGGCCTGCAATGACTGCATGTGGTTATAGCGGCGGTCCACGCCCTCGGCAATCGAGTGCACGTCGGCCTGCGCGACGGCCAGCGTGCCGAGGAGAAGGACAGCCGCGATTCCGGGAAACAGCCGCATGACAGCTTAGATTAATCGCGAAGCGTAAAAGACGCAGACAGCGAATACCCGCGCGAGAATTCTAGGACTTCGTCTTATCGATCACCAGCAACTCGGGTTTCTTGCCCGCAGGCAAACCTCGGTTGATGAAGGGAAGCGCCTCGGGATCGGCCACCTGCACCCGCCCGTCGGGCATCAGCTTGTAAGGTTTGCCGAGCGGGTCGACCGGAATTCGGCGCAACAGGCCGGCATTGACCAGATCCGACCATGACTCGGGTGGATGGCCGCTGCGCCGCTGATAACCGGCGGCGAGCTGTTCCAGCCGGGGTACATCTTCATCCACTCTCAACGCGCGCAGGTGCTTGAAGGCGTTGTTGCGGATCATTTCGTCTTTCGTGGTCTGATAGGTCGTGCTCCAGAGCATACGCGCGGTTTCGATTTGTCCGGCGTGCTGCGCCATGGCAGCGGCCAGCACCTTGAGGAAGGGATGTGCGCCGGGAAGCTGCGATCCCCGCTCGAAGGCGCGAGCGGCGGCGCCGGCATCGTGCAGCTCCATATATTGCAGAAACCCGAGTTCGTAATAGAGCTGCCAGCGATTGGGAATGGCCCTAATGCCGCGTTCCACCAGCGCCACCGCCTTGTCGGGCTCGCCCGCCCCTTCCGGCGGCTTCTGCGCCAGGAACGTGGAGCCGAACTGGTAGGCGACAATGAGCTTGGGATCGAGTTCGGTGGTGATGTCGAGCAGCGGCGCCAGCAGCTGGTAGTTGCGGGCATGGGCGCGATGGCGGGCGCCGAAGTACTGCACCGCGCGGGTCCAATAAATATCGGCAATCAGGCCGTTGTAGCCCAGGCTCATGCGCTTGAGAATCTTCGGCGAAGGAAGGTAGAGGACTTCTTCCAGGTTGGCGCCGGCGCGCAGGTGATCGATCCGTCGCAGCAGCAGGATGGCCCCGCTCATGCTGAGGATGAGCAAGCCGGCTAACACAACGTCGAGGGTGGAGCGGCGCTTCATGCAGGCGATGGTCCCCGGCCGATTGTCATTTCAGGTTCCTGCGCTCGAAGATCAGCGCCGCGGCCGAGATAGCCGCCACCGTGTAGAGCAAAGCGTAACCCGTGTTGTACAGCACCAGGCTGCGCGCTACGGGCTCCTCGTGCGCGACCGACGAGATCACGTTCAGGGCGGAGAAGTTCGGCACCAGGTAGGCTGCGGCGGTCGCAAGCCAACCGGCCGGACCGTGGGCCAGCGCGGCAAAGGAGCGCAAGTCTTCGGCAAACGTCCCGATGATGAACAACGCGAAGGTGAACACGGTCGCAAGCAATGGCGAGGAGTACGACGAAAACAACAGCGCGACCGCGATGACGATGACGAACTGCAGCATGATGAAATAGAGCGCGACCAGCAGGTAGGCGTCCGCGTGTTGAAAGCGGTGGACCAGGTAGAACAGCGCGGCAAAGAAGCCGATGGCCATGAACAGCGTGTTGACCAGCAGCGTGCCCACCAGCCCGAAGAACTTGCCCAGCAGGAACTCCCAGCGGCGCACCGGCCGCGCCAGCACGGTGTACAGCGTGCGCTTGTCGATTTCCTTGGAGACCAGTCCAATCCCGATGAAGATGGAAATGACAATGCCGAAGAGGGAAACAGCGGTCAGCCCGAGATTGATGAGAACGATGCGCTCGATGCCGATCGAGATCTGCCCGAACAGCAGCGCCGAGCCGACCAGCAGCAGGGCAAAGAAAATCAGGTTGTAGAGGACGCGGTCGCGAACCGCCTCGCGGAATGTGTTAAACGAAATGGCAGCGACGCGATGAATCACCGTGCCACCTCCACCGCCGAGGCCGGCTGGTTGAGCTTTTCCAAGAAATAATCCTCCAGCGAGGCGCGCAGCGGTGTCACCGAGATCAGGCGCCCGCCAGCGCGGCGGATGGCGTCGATGGCGGCATCCAGTTGCTCCTGCCGCACGACGGCGCGAATGCTGGCCGCGGTGCTGTGACATTCCGAGGCCAGCGCCTGGACCTGCGCTATCGCCGCGGGTCCCTCCCAGATGACCTCCACCTGTCCGCTGAAGCGGGCGAGCAGGTCCTGCACCACGCCCACTCCCCGCAGTTCACCCCGGTGGAGCACGGCAACGCGATCACAGAGGGCCTCAGCGTCGGACAGGATATGAGTGGAAAAGAAAACCGTCTTGCCCTCGTCCTTGAGCGACTGGATCAGATCGCGGACCTCGCGGCGGCCCACCGGGTCGAGCCCCGACATCGGCTCGTCCAGAAAGACCAGCCTGGGGTTGTGAATGATGGCCTGGGCAATGCCGACGCGCTGCAACATTCCCTTGGAAAATTTTCGCAGTTGCGTGTGCCCGGCATCCGGCAATCCGACGCGCGCCAGCACCTGCCGGATGCCGTTCTCGCGCTGGCGGGCGTCAAGACCAGAGAGCCGGGCGAAGTAGTCGAGCAGTTCGCTGGCGGTAAGGTAGTCGTAAAAGTAAGGTTGCTCGGGAAGAAACCCGATCTGCGCCTTCACCCTCGGATCGCGCCAGTCGGCGCCCAGGATCTTGGCGGAGCCGCCGGTAGGATAGATCAGCCCCATCAGGAGTTTCAGCGTGGTGGTCTTACCGGCGCCGTTCGGGCCGAGATAGCCGAAGATTTCGCCTTCCGGCACCGACAGGGTCAAAGGCTTCAGAGCGGTCTTGGGCCGTTTTCGCCAAAAGCCGGCGAGATAGGTTTTTTCCAGGCCAGAAATCTCGATGGCATTCATGGGTCTTGAGTGTTTACTCATTATATTTTGGTCGGCAAGCGGCGGGTAGTTGTCGATTGAGGGGAGTAGCTTCCGCGATAAGATGGCCCCACCAACTCCATAACCGGGGAAGCGATTGCCGGAAACAGGGACCGCCGTCACGAAAAAGATCATTGCGGAAGGGGCCGCCGCGCCCAGCGCGGCAACCATTTCTGGACCATCCAGCGGCCCGAATGCGGCGCGATTGCTGGTCGTGCTGGCGCTGGTGCTGGCGGCATTGTCCTACGTCAACACCCTGCGCTTTCAGTTCGTCTACGACGACCTGCCGCAGATTGTCAGCAACCCGCGAGTGCACTCCTGGCAACACGCCCCGCGGCTCTTCGTGGAACATGTCTGGAGCCAGTTTTCCGGCCAGCCGGGAAATTACTATCGCCCGCTGTTCGAACTCTGGCTGGTGATCAACTACAGTTTGTTCGGATTGAATCCCGCCTGGTGGCACGCCTCCACCGTGGCGGTGCACCTGCTGGTCATGTTGATGGTATACCTGCTGGCGCGGCGCGTGACCAGTGACCGGCTGACCGCGGCCATGGCAACCGTAATTTACGGCCTGCACCCGACGCACATCGAGACCGTGGCCTGGGTTTCGGGAGTCACCGAGCCGCTGCTGGCGGTGTTCGTAATTGGCAGCTTTCTTTGCTATGCCAGGTCACGCGACCACCGGCCGCACCAGGCCTGGTGGAGAGCGGCGTCGGTGGCGGCCTTTGGATTGGCCATGTTGTGCAAGGAAACCGGCGTCATGGTGCCGGTGCTGCTCTTCGCCTACGACCGGCTCATCCTGGCGCCTCACGTGGAGGAGCGCGAAACCGCGCTTTCGCTGGCCAGGCGATACGCACCCTACGCGGTGATTGGCTTGGCGTACCTGGCGATGCGTCATTACGTGTTGCGCGGCCTCGGCTTTCCCGAGGCGAAGCCCTGGCTGGACGTGGTGCTCACCCTGCCATCGTTCCTCTGGTTTTATGTGCACGCGCTGGTGTGGCCGGTGGGACTGTCGGTCTTCCACGACACGCCCCTGGTGCACACGCCGGGGCTCAGCAATTTCGTGCTGCCGCTGGCTGGAGTGGCAGCGGCCGTGGCGGCGCTGGCTTGGGCGTCGCGCCGCTCGCGCGCCGTGGCCTTCGGCTCGTGGTGGCTGGCTGTGCTGATGGTGCCGCCCATCGCAGGAATCTACGCCTTCATTGCCGAAGACCTGGTGCACGACCGTTATCTTTACCTGCCGTCGGTGGGCTTCGCCATCGCGCTGGCGTGGGCGATTCGCGGCATCAAGTCAGGCGGCGAGGAGTTATACGGCGCGCCGCGCGTGCCCATGATCATTACCCTGGTGCTGGGCTGCGCGCTGGCCGCCGCTACCGCCATGCAGAACGTTTATTGGGCGAACGACCTGATCCTCTACGCGCACGCCTGCCAGGCCGCGCCCAGGAACGTGGTCGCCATCAATCATTTGGCCAACGAGGTCTACAAGCGCCGGCGCTACGACGACGCCATGCGGCTCTACAGCGAATCGCTCCAGATCAAGCCGGATAACTGGGAGACGCACTTCGCGCTCGGAATCACGCTTTATGAGTTGGGAAAATTTCCCGAGGCCCAACAACAGCTGGAAACAGCGATCCCGCTGCTTCCCAACAATGCCGACCAGTATTACTACCTTGGCCTGACGCAATTGCAGCTCGCCGCATACGCGCCGGCGGAAGCGAATTTCCGCAAGGCGGTGGAGATGTTCGGCGCCAAGGCGGGCTTCCACTACGGTCTGGCGATGTCGCTGGAGAAGCAAGGCAAACTGGCGGAAGCGCGTGAGGAGTTGCGGCAGGAGCTGAAGATCAATCCCGATGCGCAGGTGAAGCAACAGCTGGACAGGCTTGAACGTCAGCCGTGAGCCAAAGCTAGGCTGTCCTCAGACTCCACCTGAAAAATCAGCTGCAGACAAAACTCAGCTGAAGATAAAAATGGCCGCGGCAATCACCGTCGTCCACTTGCCCTTGCGGTCTCCCACCGCCGACTGGGTCACGTTCATGGTGCGCACGATCTTGTTCGACAGCCGGTAGACTTCCTTCTTTTCATCCCAGGATTTGTCGGGATCGAAGTCGACGTCGAGCGTGGTGGCCAGCATCTCGGCGGCGAGTTCCTCGGCATAGTCGCCCGCCTGATCGTCGGTTTCGCCAAAGGAGTGGTGCTCGCTGAGATAGCCGTAGGTGGAGCGGTCGGCGGGAATCGCCAGCCCAATGCTGGCGGCCAGCAGGCGGTGCGGCTCGTGGGTAGAGTTTTCCGCCACCACGGCGAAGACCACCTCACCGTGGCTGAGGTGGCGAAGTCCAAGCGCGCGGGGAATCACCTTGCATTGCGGAGGAAAAATCGAGGAAACGCGCACCAGGTTCTGCGATTGGATGCCGGCGTCGCGCAATGCCAACTCAAACGACGTGAGCCGCTCCCGGTGCTTGCCAACCCCTTTGGTCAAAAAGATCCGCCGCGGGACCATGTCTTTACCCAATTCGCTTGCCTCCGCTTTTTCGTGGGATGGTGAAAAATAACACGCTGCCGCGGAACTGGTGCAGGCAAAAATACCTGTAACCAGAAATTTATTTTGCTCACCCGTTCAGATGCGGAACGCTTCCCGCTACTTCTTCTTGGCCGCCATGATGGAACTGGCTTGGATCACGTTGCCCGAGAGCTTTCCCGTGACCGTGGCCTTCTCGCCGGCATACTTGTCCAGGTCCGCGTTGTTTCCCTTGAGCGTATACACTTTGCTGCCGACCACCAGGGCATAGTCGGCGCCCGCCTTGACGCAGGCACGCACGCACTGGGCATCGCTGGCGCCGGGCATCATGGTGTGATGGGCGCCGCACATGGTGTCGCTGACGGTTCCGGTGAAAGTCTGGTTCTTGGCGTCGGCGGCGAGCAGGCCGAGGGACAACAGCAGCAGGACAGCCACGACGCGAATCGATCGGTTCATTCCGTTCTCTCCTAGGTGGGATTCGTCGGTCGCCAGTATAGGGCATGAGGCCGGTGGAGGAAACTCCCGCCGCCACTCCCCACCGGTTCAGGATGTAGCGCTCTTCGCGGTCTTCAGCTTCACCGCGATATCGATGAACGCCAGGGCGGCGCGCGACAGTGCCTTGTCCTTGCGGAATACCAGCGCCAGGTCGCGGCGGATAGTGACATCGGCAATGGGCAGGGAAACCAGCACGCCCGCCCGAATGTCTTCCAGGACGTTGGACCGGGCGATGAAACCGATCCCGACATCGGCTGCTACGAAGCGCTTAAGTAGTTCGCTGGAATCGAGTTCCATGGAAATATTCAACTTTAACTTGCGCTCATGGAAATACTGCTCCAGGGCTTCGCGGGTGTGGCCGGATTCGGGAATCAGCAGCGGGTACTTGGCGGCGTCGGTGAGGGTGGCGGATTTCGCCTTGGCCAGCGCATGCCGCGGCGGCGTGATGATGACCAGTTCGTCGCGATGGATCGGCACGATGGTGAGCCGGTTGTCGTTTACCGGCAGGGAAACCACGCCGAAGTCCACCGAATTATCGATGACGCCGCCCAGGATGCCGGCCGATTCCAGGCGGTTGATGTTCACCGAAACGCCGGGGTACTGCTTCTTGAATTCGGCGAAAACCTCGGGCAGGACGTGCAGGCAGGTGCCCTCGTTGGCGCCCACCACGATCTCGCCCCGGGGCACGCGCTCCATTTCCGCCATCGCGGTGACCACCGCGCGACGTGCCTGGATAGCGTCGTCCGCGTATTTCTGGAAGACCTTGCCGGCGGCGGTGAGCGAGACCTTGCCTCCGGAGCGGTCGAGCAGCCGGGCGCCGATTTCGTCCTCCAGGGCGCGAATCTGGGCGGAGATCGCCGGCTGCGTGCGGAAGCGCTTCTCCGCGGCGCGCGAGAAGCTGCTGAGCCGCGCGACTTCCAGGAACGTCTCCAGCTGATCAAAATCCATAAAGAAGCAATTAGCAATTAGCGATTAGCCATTAGCGGCAGGCGGCTGAATTCTTGGTCTTTCGTTCCGATCTCCCGGTGTTCCGACCTCCGTGCCTCCGTGTCTCCGTGGTGAAAAAATGTTTCATTGTTTCGCCGGCTCGAGCGAGTTGCGAATACCTCGTGCCGGTGCCATAAAGCTTTCTATTGCAGTGATAACAACTATGAATTTCCCGATGCCGCCTTCGGGATGTAGTCTCTACTGTTTCGGGTGATGCCAGGATTGTAGCAGTGGGAAGGGAAGTGCAAGCGATGTCGAAGCCAGATCAGGACGTCATAGAACCAAATAGGAACCGCGAAGCCCGCCCCGCCGTCACCGTGGATGCGATGGTCGCCGGCGATTGGCCCGACGTTTCCGCCATCTACCTGGAAGGAATCAGGACCGGGAACGCCACCTTTGAAACGCTCGCGCCCAATTGGGAGCAGTGGGACCGGGCGCATCTGCCGGCCGGACGCCTGGTGGCGCGCAGCGGGCGGACGATCGCCGGATGGGTGGCCTTGAGCAAGGTCTCACAGCGCTCCTGCTACGCCGGCGTGGCGGAGATGAGTGTGTACGTGGCCACCTGGGCCCGCGACAAGGGGGTAGGCGACGCGCTGATGAAGGCGGCCATCGCCGCCTCGGAGGCGGCGGGCATCTGGACGGTGCAAGGTACCGTCTTTCCCGAGAACAAGGCCAGCCTGCGTCTGTGCGCCGCCAACGGATTCCGCGAGGTCGGCCGCCGCGAGCGTATCGGAAAAAGAAACGGTGTCTGGCGAGACACCGTGCTGGTGGAGCGACGGAGCAAGGTGGTGGGCGTGGACTGAGTTGCCAGTCACGAATCCGAGTTCAACGCCTGCACGCTCGCCGCTTGCTTCCGCCGCGCTTCGCCTTCCAGCAGCACGCGCCGGTAAAGCGCGTAATAGCGCACCAGCTCGGGAATGCCTCGGGTTTCGAGTTCCTTCTGGATGGCGTTGTGATCGCCGCTCTCGATCAGATCCAGCACCTGTTTCACACTCGCATCGGTTGCGGCGCGTGCCTGGCAGGCGGCGATCAGATCGTAATCGCCCTGGGGAACAAACCACGCCAGGTCGCGGTACATGGACTGCAGCGCCGCGGCCCGCTCCGGCTCGCGCACCTGCTCGATCTGCGCCAGCAGCGCCTTTTCGAACTGGTACTTCGCGCCGCCGAACACGGCATCGGAATGGAAGCGCTCCGAGCCTTCGGCGAGAATTCGCTCATACTGCTGAATCAGCGCTTGCGTGTCTTGAGGGTCCACAATGGCGCCTTCCCGCGGGCGATATAAGCCCCGCTTATCGAAGCGATAAAAAGTATGAATTTCCCGCCGCCCCCTGAGGAATTTATGCTCCAATGGTGCGGCTACGGTCCGCGAGGATTGTAGCAGCCGCCCAAGAACTACTCTTCCAACTGAATTCAACGCCGCGCGCCGGAGTGCGCGGAGAAGCACGCGCCGAGCGGGCGCAAGGAGCAGACATGGCCGATCCGAAAACCGTCTTGCAGTTCGCCAAGGAAAATGGAGCGAAGCTGCTGGACCTGCGCTTTACCGACCTGCCCGGGCTTTGGCATCACGTTTCCTACCCCATCTCGCAATTCAGCGAAGCCTCGTTCGAGGAAGGCTTCGGGATGGACGGCTCGTCGATCCGCGGCTGGGCCGCCATCCACGAGAGCGACATGCTGCTGATCCCGGACCCGAAGTGGTACATGCTGGATCCGTTCACCGAGGTCCCCACGCTGGTGATGATCTGCGACGTGCAGGACCCGGTGACCAAGCAGCGCTACGACAAGGACCCGCGCTACATCGCCAAGAAGGCGGAGATGTTCCTCAGCTCCACCGGCCTGGCCGACACCGCATTCTTCGGCGCCGAAGCCGAGTTCTTCATCTTCGACAACGTGCGCTTCGACCAACGCGAGCAGCACGGCTTTTACTTCATCGACGCCGAAGAGGGCCGCTGGAATTCCGGCCGCAAGGAAAACAACCTGGGCTACCGCCCGCGCTACAAGGAAGGCTACTTCCCGGTTCCGCCGACCGACCATTACCAGGACCTGCGCAGCGAAATGACGATGATGATGGAGAACTGCGGCTTGACCGTGGAGTGCCATCATCACGAAGTGGCCACCGGCGGACAAACGGAAATCGACCTGAAGTTCGACTCGCTGGTGCTGTCGGCCGACCACATGATGCTCTACAAGTACATCGTGCGGAACGTGGCCAACCAGTACGGCAAGACCGTGACCTTCATGCCCAAGCCGCTGTTCCAGGACAACGGCAGCGGCATGCACACTCACCAGTCGTTGTGGAAGGGCGGGAAGCCGCTGTTTGCCGGCGACGGCTATGCCGGCCTGTCGCAGATGGCGTTGTGGTATATCGGCGGGCTGATCAAGCATGGCCCGGCGCTGGCGGCGCTGATCGCTCCCACCACTAACTCCTATAAGCGCCTGGTGCCGGGCTTCGAGGCGCCGGTCAACCTGGCCTACTCGCGGCGCAACCGCTCCGCGGCTTGCCGTATCCCGATGTATTCGGCTTCGCCCAAGGCCAAGCGCGTGGAGTTCCGGCCGCCGGACCCGAGCTGCAATCCCTACATGGCGTTTGCGGCGATGATGATGGCCGGACTGGACGGGATCGACAACAAGATTGACCCCGGACAGCCGCTCGACAAGGACATCTACGATCTGGGCCCGGAGGAGTTGGCCAAAGTGCCGTCCATGCCGGGATCGCTGGAGGACGCGCTCGATGCACTGGAGAGCGACCACCAGTTCCTGCTCAAGGGCGACGTCTTCACCGAGGCGCTGCTCGATACCTACATCGGATACAAGCGCGAAAAGGAGGTGGACGCGGTCCGGTTGCGCCCGCATCCCTACGAATTCGCCCTCTACTACGACATTTAGATGTAAGTGACGTGGAAACAGTATGTGGATGAAGACAAAAACGGAATTGTAAAACTGGTGTAAAACTGGTGTAAAACTGCGACTCTCCTATGCGAATAGAGAGCGCAGCCAACATGGGCGAGGGTCGATTTGTCGGGGTCTCCGCGCAAGCGGAGGCCCCACTTGTTTTCAGTGTCGGTCTATGTGCGCCATACGCTCTTCTCGTGGGCTAGGGGCTAGCAGCTTGGAGCTATGCACACGCGGGGGCCGCGTGTGCCACACGGAGCTTCGCGCAGCGGATGTTGTAGAACTCGATTTGTTGTTTGACTTCCGACTCCCGACTCCTGACTCCTAACTCCTATTCATACCTCAGCGCTTCCACCGGCTCCATCTTCGCCGCCTTCAGCGCCGGCCAGAAGCCGGAGACCACGCCCACCATCGCCAGGATCAGGAACGACGCCGTCAGCACCAGCGGCGAGGTCCTGAGGAAGATGTCGCCTTCGTGGTTGGCCATGTGAAAGTCTTCCGCGTAGAGCGGCATCGGCGGCACCGCGTGCGCGATCCCCGTTGCCAGCAGCATTCCCAGCGCCCCGCCGATAAAGGTAATCACCAGCGCCTCCACCAGGAACTGCCCCAGGATATCGAGTTTGCGCGCGCCCACCGCTTTGCGCAGGCCGATCTCGCGCGTGCGTTCGGTCACCGAGACCAGCATGATGTTCATCACGCCCACGCCGCCTACTCCCAGCGTCAGCGCCCCGATTAATCCCAGGATGATCTGCAGCGCGATGGAGAATTGCGCAATCTCCTCCGCGTCTTCCACCGTGTCCCACTCCGGCGTTGCCTTGTCGTCCTTGGGATCGAAGTGATGTCGCCGCGCCAGCACCGCCCGCACCGCCTGCAGCGCCTTGCGATGCAGGGCCGGGGCGATCGGCGCGAACACGATCATGCCCGGATCGCGCACGTCCATCACGTCGCGATAGGTCTCGAAAGGAATGAACACGTTTTCATTGTCGGGGCCGTTGTTGGAGGAGTCCTGGATCTTCATGCGCAGCAACCCGATGATCAGAAAGTCCTGCCCGCGCATGCTCACGTACTGCCCCACCGGGTTCTGGCCGTTGAAAATTTTCTTCGCCGCGCGCTGGCCGAAGATCACCACCCGCCGATGCTCCAGGAAATCTGCTTCCTCGAAGTAGCGCCCGTCTTCCATCTCCAGGCGCCGGATCGCCCCATAAGGAAACTGCACCGCCTTGCTGGAAATCGTGATCACCTTGTTGCCGTATTTGAACGGCAGGTTGCTATCGTCTTCGGCGCTCACCCCTTTCAGCAGCGGCACCTCGTCGCGAATCGCCTGGATGTCCTCGTACTTGTAGTGAATGCGGCGGCCGGCCCGCTCGCCGCCGGCCTGCATGCTGGTCTGGCCCTGCCAGATCATGATCACGTTGTTGCCGATGCCCAGAAACGCGTTCAGCACGCTGTCGCCCACGCCTTCGCCGTAGCCCAGCAGCAGCACCACCGTCACCAGCCCCCAGGTGATTCCCAGCATGGTGAGCGCGCTGCGCAAGCGGTTTCGCGCCAGCGATTCCCAGCTCTCGACGATGATTTCCTTCAGCCACATGGCGGTTTACTCGTAGCGCAAGCACTCGATCGGCGACAATGACGCCGCCCGCCGCGCCGGGTACATCCCCGCCGTCACCGTGATCAGCGACAACGTCGCAATCGACGCGATCACCGCGCTGGGCACGATGTCCGGCGGAGGAATGAAGTCCGGCAGCGGCAACCGGTGCAGCACCATGCAGATCCCCACCCCGAGCGCCAGTCCGATCGCCCCGCTCAACAGCGTCAGCGTCGCCGACTCGGCGAAGAACTGGCGTTGGATGTCGCCCGAGGTCGCGCCCAGCGCCTTGCGCACGCCAATCTCCCGCGTCCGCTCGGTCACCGATACCAGCATGATGTTCATCACCCCGATGCCGCCCAGCGACAGCGTCATCAGCGCCACCGCGCCGAAAAACAAGGTCATGATGTTGAAGATCCGCTCCGTCAGCTTGGCGCCGTGCATCGTGTCCCACACGAACAGCGCGTACTTGTCCTGCGGATCGAAATGATGCAGCCGGCCCAGCGTGCGGTACACCTGCGCGATCGCCTGCTCGTGATACTCCGGGTCGCGAACCTCGATCACTAGGTTGTTGATGTAGCCGCGGTCAATCCACGGGCGCTCCGGGGTGCTGGGCGGCGGAAAATCGCGCGCCATCGCCGAGTAGGGAACGAAGAGCTGGGTGTTGTCCGGCCCTGAACCGTAGCTGCCGTTCTGCTTTTTCTTTTCCAGCACGCCGATCACCTGGTAGGGATACCCGGCAATCACCAGCGTGGCGCCCACCGCGGGCTGGCCTCGAAACAACTGCTGGCGGGCCTCCACGCCGAGCACCACCACCCGGCGGGCCTCGGTTTCGTCCTCCGCCTCCATCAGCCGGCCTTCCGCCGCGGTCAGCGACCGGAACGTCTGGTACCTGGGCCACACCCCGCGGATCGGACGGTTGGCCGCGTTGAAGGCGCTCACCTCCGGCACCGGGCGGATCGATTCCGGGCTGACCGTCTTCACCAGGTAACACTCATTCTGGATGGCGCGCGCGTCATTCACGTTCAGGCGAATCGGGCGTCCGGCCGCGTAGCCGCCTGCTCCCGAACTCGTTCGTCCGCCCCAGATGATGGCCAGGTCCACGCCGATCGTGCGCAGGCGGCGCTTCTGGTCGCGATTGAAGCCCCGCCCCAGCCCCACCAGCAGGACCACCGACGTAATGCCCCAGATAATTCCAAACATGGTCAGGAAGAAGCGCATCTTGTGCGCTCGCATCGAGCTCAGCGTCTGGCGCGCGATTTCACGGAAATTCAACGCTTGCTCCCGGAAGGCCCCCTGGCGGCGGCTGTCGGCTTAGACGCCATTCCGGCGTGAAAGTAAGCATGCTGGGATGTACGGAAATGGGACCCCGCCGGTTCGGGCCATCCGTCAAAATTTCGTCAAATTCCGAGCTGCCGTTTATCATCTCACTGCAAGGCGTGGAGCAAAGCAGATGAGATACGCGCTGGTACAGTCGGTAGTGCTGTTGCTGGGAATCGCGTGTGCAGCCCAGACGCCGGACACGGCCACCATGAACGGCCAGGTCCTCGATCAGACTCGCGCCGCCGTTCCCGGCGTGCTGGTCAGGGTCACCAACACGCAGACCGGATTGCAGCGCAGCGCCACCACCGGCAACTCCGGCTCGTTCTCCTTTGCCGGACTTCCCGTTGCCGGCGACTACACCTTCACCGCCACCAAGCAAGGTTTCGCCGACGTCACCCTGAAGCAAATCAGGTTGGTCGGCGGCCGCTCAGCCAAGCTCGACATCACCCTCACCGCCGCGGGCGCGCCTTCGCAAATCACCGTCACCGGCGTCGCCGGCGAAGTCCGTGCCGATCAGCCGCAACTCGGCACCTATCTTTCCTCCTACCAGATCCAGGAAACCCCGCTGCTCAATCGACGCATTACTTACCTGCCGCTGTTGAACTCTGCCAATCGCCCGGCCATCAACCAGGGCGACGTCTTCATGAACGAGAACCTGTTCAACACCAACGGCACCGGCCGCCGCCAGACCCTGTTCGTCATCGACGGCAGCTCCGGCTCCGATGCCTGGGGACGCCAGACCATCTTTACCAACGTGCCCGAGGATGCCGTGCAGGAAATGACCGTCCTCACCAACGCCTTCTCCGCCGAATACGGTTTCACCGCCGGCACCGTGGTCAACCTGGTTACGCGCAGCGGTGGCGACCGCTATCACGGTGACCTGTTGGGCATGTGGCGTCCCGCCGACACCGCCGCCCGTCTGTCCGGGTTCACCGCCACCTCGTCGACGGCCATCGGCAACGCTATCCTGACGGATACCCTGCGGCAGGCCGCCGGGGCATTTTCCGGACCGATCGGCAGCAGCGGACGCACCCACTTCGACGTCGCCGGCGAATACAACTGGCAGAACCGCGCCTCGCCCATCATTTCGCCGCTCGCCCCCGGCGTCTTTGTCGGCCACTACCGCGGCTGGCTCGGATTCGCCCGTCTCGATCACCAGATCAATAACAAGCACAACCTGTTCTTGCGCGCCGACGCCGACAGCTTCCGCGACAGCAATCCTAACGGCGCCGTGGGCGGCAACAACCTGCCCACCGTCGATCGCATATTCCGCCGCCGTACCTACGCCATCGAAGCCGGCGAGACCGCTGTCCTCGGCCCCTCGCTGCTCAACAACCTGCGCGCCCAATTTCAGCTGGCCTCTCCGATCACCGCCTTCGACCCAGTCGTTTTCGGCACCCAGTTCGTGGTGCCCATCGCCGGCGCCGCCACTTTTACCAGCGGTACCTCGCAATCGGCCAAGCTACTCAATCGCCAGTACCAGGTTGGCGACACGCTGTCTGTTGTTCACGGACGGCATACCCTGAAGTTCGGCGCCGACGTTCTCCACGCCCGCAGCGGCGGAAACAGCAAGGAGTTCGGCGGCCCCATCTTCCTCGGCTCGTTCACCTACAACGTGTGCAGCCAGGCGGTTGCGGTTTGCGAGAGCCCCGCTTACCTGAATAACCTGGCCAACGTCAGGAGCTACACCCAGAGCTACGGCAACGCCAGCTACGTCGTCAACGACACCATGTGGTCGCTGTTCGTGCAGGACGATTTCCGCCTCGTTCCCAACCTCACGCTGAATCTTGGCCTGCGCTACGAGCGCCAGACCTTCACCGATGCCGACAAGAATTTCGCTCCCCGCGTCGGCTTTGCCTACAACTGGCACGGTGACGGCAAAACCGTCATCCGCGGCGGATTCGGCATTTACTACTCGCAGATCGTCGACAATGCCGCCGCCAACTACGCCCTCGGCGCGCCCGACGGAATCTTCAACTTCACCGCCAGCCGCGGACAAGTCGGCTTCCCGTCGAGCGTCGCCGCGGCGCCCCTGCCCGCGTTTCCTGCCAACGCCGTGCAGCCGGTGCGCGATCTCTACATTCGTCCGGGCCAGGGCGCCTTCCTGGACCAGTTCTTTCCCACCTCCGCGCTCATCGGCTATCCCGACCGGCTGTTGAATCCCTACACCGAGCAGTGGACGTTGGGAGTGGAGCGCCAGGTAGGGGAGAACTGGGTGCTCTCCATCGACTACGTCGGCGCCCACACTCTGAAGATCAACCGTCCGCTCGACGTCGATCCTCCGGCGTCTTTTGTGCGCACGGCCCAAGGGCAAACCCGCAGCGCACAGGCTGCCAACTGCACCCGTCCGCTCTGGGTCTTGTGGTATGCGCAACACAATCTCACCTGCAATCCCAGCGCAGC
This sequence comes from Terriglobia bacterium, assembly GCA_963797035.1. GTDB lineage: Bacteria > Acidobacteriota > Terriglobia > Terriglobales > Acidobacteriaceae > JAIQGF01. The sequence continues at coordinate 726,285 of CAWCOC010000001.1, read as the reverse complement.
CACCAACCCGCAGCCGCCTTACCGCCTGGTTCAGACCGACGTCAACAACGGCTTTGCGCACTACAACGCCTTCGACATCAACCTAAGCCACCGCTTCAGCCGGCGCTTGAGCATGCTCGCCAGCTACACCTGGTCGCACGCCACCGATAACGTCGATCCCGACATTCCCGGCCAGAATCCCAACGATCCTCTGCTCACCGGCGCGCCGGAGAAGGGAAGCGCCATCTTCGACCAGCGCCATCGCTTCGTGCTCAGCGGCAGCTACGTGGCCCCGCTCGCCATCACCATCGGCGGAGTCTCTACCCTGGCCAGCGGCGTGCCCTTCAACATCGTCACCGGAAGCAACAACAGCGGCGACACCGGCGGCACCACCGATCGCCCCATCGTTAACGGCGTCGTGCTAGCGCGCAATGCCGGACGCGGCAAGGCCGTCTACGACCTGTCGCCCTTCGTCGAGCGGCCCTTCGCCCTCGGCGAGCGCGTGCAATTGAAGTTGCGCGCCGAGGCATTCAACGTCTTCAACCACGCCAACTTCATCGGCTATAACGGGACCTGGGGCAATGGCGCCGCGCCCGCCGCCGGTCTCGGACAACCCCTGGTCGGCATCACCGCCCAGCTTCCCGCGCGCTCCATGCAGTTCTCCGCCCGCCTGTCTTTCTGAAACCAGTTTCACGAATTGAAGTTCGCTTCTCGCAACAAACAAGACACTCTCCAATCCAGCCGCGGAGCGGTGGAATCCATTAGCCCAGCGCGGAAGCGCTGGGGAGAGAGACCCAATCCTACCGAGCGCCGGCGGCGCGGCACCCATCTCACACACCCGTGTCGTACAATGCGGTGCGCTAACACAGGAGCCAGAATGCGCCACGTCATCGTCATGGTGTTGATGTTCGCTTGCTCGATTTCACTTTGCGCGCAAGGGCGCCGCCCGCCCGCCACCACCGAACACGCCGCCGAAGGCGACCACGCCGAGTCCAAATCTCCGGCCGCCGAAAAGGAAAAAGAAAAAGAACCGCCGGAAGAGAAGCCGGTGGTCACGCAGCATCAGATGACGATCGCCGGCAAGCCCCTGCATTACACCGCCACCGTCGGCCTGATGCCGATCAAGAACGAGCAGACCAACAAGGTTGAGGCCCACATGTTTTACGTGGCCTACACGCTCGACAATCCTCCGTCCGGTCGCCCGCTCACCTTCTGCTTTAACGGCGGCCCCGGCTCCTCCTCGGTCTGGCTGCACATGGGCGCCATCGGCCCCAAGCGCGTCAAGATGCTCCCCGAAGGCGGCATGCCCGCGCCCCCTTACCAACTCGAGGACAACCAGTACACCTGGCTCGACGCCACCGATCTCGTCTTCATCGATCCCGTCGGCACCGGCTACAGCCGCGCCGTCACCCAGGAGCTGGGCAAAAAATTCTGGGGCCTGCAGGGCGACATCGCCTCCGTCGGCGAATTCATCCGCATGTACCTGACCCGCTCCCAGCGCTGGACCTCGCCCCTGTTTCTCGCCGGCGAGAGCTACGGCACCACGCGCGCCGCCGGCTTGTCCGGCTACCTGATCGATCGCGGCATTCCGCTCAACGGCATCACTCTCATCTCCTCCGTGCTGAACTTTGAGACCCTGGGCTTTGCGCGCGGCAACGACCTGCCCTACATCGCGTACCTGCCCACCTACGCCATGACCGCGCAGTATCACAAGAAGCTTCCGCCGGACCTCGAGCAAATGGACGGCGCCAAGCTCCTCGCCGAAGTCTTGCAGTGGGCCAACACCGGCTATGCTGAAGCCTTGCAGAAGGGAGACCGCCTCTCTCCCGACGAGCGCCGCCAGGTCATCGAGCGCCTGGCGCGCTACACCGGCCTCACCCCCGCCATCATCGACGAGTACGATCTCCGCATCAGTGAGCAGACCTTCAGCCGCGAACTGCTGCGTGACCGCAAACTGGTCGTCGGCCGTCTTGACAGCCGCTTCCTCGGTCCCGGGTCGCCGGGCGGTGTGGGCGGCGATTTGTTCCCCTACGATCCCAGCGAGGCCGCCATTCGTCCGCCCTTCACCACCGTGCTGAACGAGTACATCCGCTCCGACCTCGGCTACAAGACCGACCTGGTCTATTACATCCTCGGTGGCGGTATCGGCGCGCAGTGGGACTTCGGCGCCCAGCGCGGCAACGGCTTTCCCGACACCGCCGAGGCCATGCACCGCGCCTTCGTCAAGAATCCCTACATGCGCGTGCTGGTGGCCGAAGGCTGGTACGACACGGCCACCCCCATCAACGGCATCGAGTACACTCTCGCCCACATGGGCCTGGACGCTTCCATGCGCAAAAACATCTCGACCGCGCAGTATCCCGCCGGCCACATGGTTTATATCCAGTCAAGTTCGCTGGCCAAGCTGAAGAAGGACGTCGCCGAGATGATGAAGTCGGCGCTGAAAGGCGGAGGGAACGATTTGAGTCCGGCCAAATAAATCAGGTGATTTCGTGATCGGATGATCGGGCGATCTGGTGATCGGATGATCTGGGGATCGGGCCCTCGCTAATTGCTAATAGCTAATCGCTAATTGCTGATCAGCTCCGCCAATCAAACGCGGTTTGACTCTTGTCATCCCGAGCGAAGCGAGGGATCCAGGTTTTCACCCGATCACCCGATCACCCGATGCCCCTCGGTAATCGCTAATTGCTAATTGCTAATTGCTCATTGCTCTGAACTCACTTCCACGCCCCTTCCTCCCCCGGCACATACCCCGGAATTTTCTTCCCCTGCAAATAAATCTCAAACCAGTTCACGATGTGCTCCAGCCGCTCGATTCTGTGCCACGGCTGTCCTGACCGCGAGAGCTCGTGCGACTCGCCGGGGAAGCGCACCATCGCCGTCGGTATCTTGCGATACTTCAGCGCCCGGAACATCTCTTCGCCGCCGGTCGCTGGAGGCGTGCGATAGTCGGCATCGCCCAAAATCAGCATCAGCGGCGTCTTCACTTGGTTAATGTAGGTGATCGGCGAGCGCTCCACGTAGTCTTGCGGGTCCTCGAACGGCGGCTTGCGAAACCAGCTTTCATGGAACAGCGTGAAGTCGGCCGAATACCACCATGCCGCCCAGCTCGCGATGTCGCGCTGCGCCACCGCCGCCGCAAATCGCGTGGTGTGCCCCACCACCCAGTTGGTCAGCAGCCCGCCGCCGCTGCCGCCGGTTACGCCCAGCTTCTGGTCGTCGATGTAGCCGCGCTTGATCAGCTCATCTACGCCCGCCATCAGGTCTTTGAAGTCATCGCCGGGGTAGTGGTACTGGATGATGTTTCCAAACTCCTGCCCGTAGGTCGTGCTCCCGCGCGGATTCGGATACAGCACCACATATCCCTTGGCCGCCATCCATTGGAATTCGTGGTCGAACACCCAGCCATAGGCCGCGTGCGGGCCGCCGTGAATGTTCAGGATCAGCGGATATTTCTTCTTCGCATCGAAATCCGGCGGCTTCTGCACCCACGCCTGGATTTTCTTCCCGTCAAAGCTGGTGTAAACAAGTTCCTCCGGTTCGGTCAGCTTCAGTTGCGAAAACAATTTGCGATTGATGTCCGTCAGCCGCTGCAGCGAGCCATTCGGCATCACCATAAACAGGTCGCCGATGCTGGTCGGCGTCGAGACCCGCACCACCAGCATCGTGCCGTCGGGCTTCTCCACGTACGCCGCCACCGCCTGGTCGCCCTTCGTGACCGGCGTGTCGTTACCCGTCGCCACGTCGAAGCGCTCCAGGTTGCCGCGCCCTTCGCGGCCCACGACCGCCAGCAGGGAATTTCCGTCCGCGCTCCACAGCGGCTTCGACCCGCCCCCGGCGCGCGGCGGCCCGTTGTCGCCGAACACCCCCGAACCCACGTCCCAGTCAAATTTCGACGTCAAATTGCGCGGCTTGCCGCCCCCCAGATCCACCACCCACAGGTCCTGCTGGGTGTAGGAGTTCACCGGCTTGTTCAGCGAGCCGAAAAAGGCCATCCGTTTGCCGTCGCGGCTCACGCTGATCGAGTGCAGCGCGCCCTCGATGCGCGTCACCTCCTTGGCTTCGCCGCCGCCCGCCGCCACCTCGTACACCGCGTTCTGCTGCAATTCGTAGTACGGCTCCAACGACCGCGTGGAAACGAAATAGATTTTCGAACCATCCGGCGCCCAGGTGATTTCCTGCTCGGAAAATTCTCCCGACGTCAGTTGCTTGGGCTTCACGCTCTCGTCCGTCCCGCCGCCCACCGCAATGCTCCAGATGTGGTTGGGATGGGTGAAGTCCAGGTATCCCGCGCCGTTCATCCGGTAGACCGCGCGGCTGATCACGTGCACGTCGCTCTCGTGCTCCGGCTTTTCGCACTTCGCTTTGTCGCTCTCGCCGCCGGAACTCTTGCTTTTTTCTTTGCACGCCTCTTTCGCCAGGTCACTCGCGTTGGTCGGGCTGTTGAATGCGATCGAGTGCCCGTCCGGCGACCAGGTTGGCCGCGAAGCACCCTTCGGCAGCCGGGTCAACTGCCATGCCTCGCCGCCGCTGAGCGGAAGGATGTAGATCTGCGGCGGCTGGTGCTTTCCGTCTTTCTCCACGCTGCGCAAAAACGCCAGCCTGCTGCCCTCCGGCGACCACTGCGGCGACGTGTCGCGCTTGCCCGAGGTCAGCATGCGCGGCTCTCCGCCTCGCGTCGGCGCCGTCCAGATCGAGGTGTCGTAGTCGTCTTTCTTGTCGTTCACTACCACGCGGACGAACGCCACTTGCGAGCCGTCCGGCGAAACCTGCGGATCGCCAATCCAGGTGAACTGGAACAGATCTTTTTCGGTGATGGGGCGTTGGTCCGCCGCGGAGGCGGCAAGGGCGAAAACCATCAGGCAGGCAAGCAGGGCGGCGCGCCGGCCGCGAGCACAGTTCATGGGGCATCTCCGGAAGAAATATCGTGATACGACAGGCCGACCGCCTCAAAGAGTCGCAAGACGGTGGAATGATATCAAACAGCAGAAAACTCAAGCCGTTGTGATTCAGTTGGTAGGCCCCGGCGCCCTCGCCGGGGCTGCCGTGGAAGTTACAGAAATCTATGTGGCGCGGGCGCCCTCGCCCGCGACTGACGTCCCCCGCATCACTAACACATTACGCCGCTTGCTTGCGGGGCTCGGCCGGCTGCGCAGTCTTCTTGCGGCCCTGCCGGCTCTCCACCCAGTTGCCGGCGATGTTGTGCAGCACGCGACGGCTCAGGGCCTCTTCCGCCACCAGGCAGCGGGTGCACAGGCACAGGTAGGTGCGGGTGCTGTTGTCGGTGCGCTCCGCCCGCACTTTCAGCGCATGGCGTACCGCCGCCCCGCACTGCGAACACTTGCCTCCTCCGCGCGTCTTGTATTGCAACTCCGCATACCACGTCAGCAGGTCGCGCTCGCAGACCGGGAAGGCCATCGGCACGGCTTCGGAGAGATGCGAATACTCCCGCCACAGCGCCAGGCAGGCCTGCAGCACGGCCGGTCCCAGCTCTTGTTCCAAGTGACCATTTTTGTCAGGGGTTAATCCAACGGGCTGCAGGTGACGACGCGAGTGGCTGGCCATATCAACCTCCCGCCGCGTGGCGCGCGGCAACGCTGCACCACACCTGCAACACCGATGCCAAGCCACCGATCCTTGTGCTGCTACCACTTACGCGGTCTGACCAAAACGCGCCAATGTAGCTTTTACCCTCATGCCATGTGGATTTGGTCCAGGTGGGCCTCCAGGTCACGCAGCGACTCAATCCGCGGATACCCCGATCCGCGATATGCGCCCGCCACATCGATCAGCACCGCTCCCATGCCCACCGCCCGCGCTCCCACCATGTCGAGGCTGTACACGTCGCCGACGTACAAGCTCTGCTCCGGCCTGGCGCCCAGCTCCGCCATCGCACACTCGAAAATCCGCGGGTCGGGCTTCTCGAATCCGCACCACCGCGAGTCGGTCACGGAATCGAAGCAGTCGTCCAGCTTCAGCGATTCCAGCAGATGCCGCACCGTGCCATCGGAATTGCTGATCAGCCCCAGGCGATATCTTTTTTTCAGCCGCTCCAGCACTTCGCGAGTGTGGGGAAGCACGCGACGCCAGTTCACGCCGCTGCGCGTGGCCGCCGCCAGCTCGGCGCGCAGGCCGGCATCATCGGCCATTCCCAGCTCGCCAAACAGCCGGCGGTAAAACGTGTCCCAGTATTGCCCGTCCACCGAATGATGCCCGGCGCGGGCCTCGTCGAATTGCCGCTTGGCTTCGCGCTCGGCGGCGTGCAGCTGTTCCTGCGAGGGAAATACCTTGCGTGCCGCCAGCGGCGCCAGCGTCAGCGTCGTGTCGGGAAACACGATGGTGCCCCCGGCATCGAAAAAAATGGTGGTAAGTGCCACGCGAAAATTACTCCCGACTACAGGTTCGCACCGAAGGCAAGCAGGCGGCCATCACAATCCTTCACGACAAACTCGCGACACTGCCATGGCATGTGGGCGACTCCGCGCGTGAATTCCACGCCTCGACCTGCATACTCGGCATAAAGCGCGTCCGCATCTTCGATGAAGATGTGCGCATCCAGCAGCTCGTCCGAATATTTGTTGGGATTGGCTGCCGGCGGTTCGGCGCAGCGGAAGTGAATCGCATGCTGGTCGCGCGCCACAATCGCATAAGCCGGCGGGTCCAGCCACGTGCTCAAACATTGGAAGCCAAGCTTTTCTTGGTAATAGGCAAGCGTGCCGGGAATATCCATGGTGAAGAACACAGGCGCGATCTGACGGATCATCGGCGAAGTCTACTATGAAGAAACGACTCCTGCCCACCGCGGGTCCGCCGTCATCCCGAGCGTAGCGAAGGACCTGCTGTAGTAGTCGAACCAAATCTAAGCATACGCCGACCACACACTGAACTAAGATCCCCCGATCGCCCGATCACCCGATCACACCTGCTCCCTCATCCAGCGTAAAATCTAATTCCCCATGCCGGCCTTCCATCGCGGACGTCTCTTCCTCTCTGCCTGCGGCGGACTCTTCGTGTTCGGCGTAGTTCTGGTACTGCTCGGCACCCTGTTTGGCATGCCGCCCATGCGCGAACGCCTGCAGGTCACCGATCTCGTGCGCCAGGGCGATCTGCAAACCCTGCTGCTGTTCGGAGTTTTCCTCTCCACCGTCGTCGCCGGACCGCTTATCGACCGCTTCGGCAACAAGCTGACGCTGGCCGTCTCCGCCTTTCTCACCACCCTGGCCTTGATCGGCTTCGCGGTTGCGCCCGGCTACCGCGCCGCCCAGGTGTCGGGATTTGTGCTCGGCGTCGGCGGCGGGGGGCTGAACATTGCGGTCAACGTGCTCACCTCGGCGCTCTTTCCCGAGGACCGCGGCTCCAAGTTGAACCTGCTCGCGGTCTTCTTTGGCTTTGGCGCCCTGTTCATCGCCTTTGCCGGGGCCGCCGTGGGCGCGGCCCTCATGACGGCCGTCATGCTGGTTGCCGCCGCCATTTCCGCTGCCTGCATGGTGGCCTACCTGCTGCTTCCGTTTCCGCCGGCCGGCGAGTCCAGCGGCTTCTCGCTGCGCCAGGCAGCCGACGTGGTGCGCTACCCCGGCGTGCTGCTGTTTGCATTTCTGCTTTTCTTCGAATCCGGCAACGAGGCGGCCTTCATCGGCTGGATCTCCACCTGGGCCGGAGAATTAGAGGCTGGCGCGCGCAAGGCCACCCTGGTCCTGGCCTTGTTTCAGGCCATGATGATGCTCGGACGCATCAGCGCCAGCCGCGTGCTGCGCGTCGTCACCGAACAGCAACTCGTGCTGGGAAGCGCCCTGGGTGCGCTGGCCGCCAGCGTCATCGTTGCCCTGGCGCATTCGGTTCCCGTGCTGGCCATCGGCGTGGCCCTGGGAGGCTTGGCCTGCGCCTCCATCTATCCCACCATCCTCGCCATTGCCGGCGACCGCTATCGCACCTTCGCCGGTACCGTCTTTGGCGTGCTCTTCGCCGTCGGTCTCAGCGGAGGCATGGTTTTCCCCTGGACTATCGGGCACCTTTCGCAATCGTTTGGGTTCCGCGCCGGCATGGCCTTGCCGCTGGTGGGAGCGGCCAGCATCTGCGCGCTCTTTATGGTGATCCGTGGCAGGTCCGCACAGCTCGCTGCCATCAGCGAACCAATCCCTCAACCCACCGACGCCGACGACTGAATTGCGGTTGTCGGTTTACGGTCATCGGTTGTCGGTCTTCAGTTCAACGCTCAACTGATAACCAACAACCGCCCGCTGACTCCTGACTCCTGACCACTGACTCCTGCTTTATCCCACCCTCAACTTCTTTTCTGCACTCGCCGGAAACAGCTCCCTCTTTTCCTCGTGCTCAGCAACTTCCAGCGGCAGCCGCCAATTTCCAGCCGACGCCCGGCCCGCCGCCATCCAGCCATAGCGCGTCAGCAGCGAGCCCACAATTCCCGAGACCGCCGCCCAGCGCCGCAATCTCGGCGATTTCCAACTTAGCAGCCGCAGCGCCAGGGGCACAGGCCCGGAGAGCACGCCGCCGGCACGCGTCACCCAGCCGCTGGCGCCGCGCTTCAGCGGATCCAGCGTGCGGTCCCGGCCGCTCTCGATGCGAAATCCTTCGTAAGTTTCCATGCTCGCGCTGAACAGGCCCAGCAGGTTCAGCGCGCGGCTGTCGTCGTGTCCCATCAGCTCCAGGATGCTGACCGCCGATTGCAGTCCCGACATGCCGAAGTGCTGCGGCAGTTGCTTGATGTGATGGTTCCACAGCGGCACCGCGGTCGCCCCGATCAGCACCCCGGTGTAGTTGTGGAAGGGAAGACCGAACAGCGCCGACCCCACGCGCCCGATGCCCCCGATCACCGACACTGGAATCGACTTTCCGAACCGCCCTTGCACCAAGTCGGCGAAGCTTGCCGCCGCGCTGAAATTGCCGAACGCGGTCAAGATCCATGCGCCCATCGACATTGCGCTTTGCGGCTTGAACACCCGCAGCATGTTCAAGAACCGGCCCGGGCGTCCCAGGTCCCACACCAGTAGGCCGCCGGAGGCCATCGCGCCGCCCAGCGCCAACCATCGCGCATGACGCGCCAGCGCGTACTCGTCGCCTACCAGGTCGGCCAACGACCCGATCACCCCCGCCGATCCCGCCGCTCCGCCCACGAAAAAATACAGCGGAATTTGCCACGTCCACTGCGGCTGCTTGAGCACGGGTATGCCGTAGTAGCCGGTTTCCGGAGATGCCTGCGGGAAGGGCGCTCCCGGCGGCCGGATGCCGAGACCTTTGATCTCCCCGCGCCGCTGTGCCTGCGCCCGCAACTCCAACAGCCGCGCTTCGCTTTGCTCGTCCGGAACTCGCTCTGGAAACTCAGGGGCGGTGCTCATCGGCGGTTCCTCCTGCGCGTGCTGGCTTGGCCGCGTCCAGCGGCGAAAGCCAGGGCCGCTCCGGCCAGCAGCATCGCCGCCCCTTTGGCGGCGGCGCGCCAGCCATCTTTCAAGTAAATCGTGGGGACCTCGGGTTTGGGCGGCAGGTTGTACGCGCGCGGATCGCCCCGCACCAGGAAGAACGCGTGCAATCCCTTGACGCTGGTCTCTGTCGGGTCATAAACGTTGGCGTCGCTCATGCCCTTGCTGTGCAGCTCCTGAATGCGCTCCTGGGCGCGCACGCGAAGCTCCTCCAGCGGCCCAAACAGGATCGATTCGGTGGGACACGCCTTCGCGCAAGCTGGTTGTAAACCAACCTTTTGCCGGTCATAGCAAAAGGTACACTTGAAGGCCCGGCCGTCCTGTTCATTCTTCTGCACCACCCCGAACGGGCACGCCACCACGCAGTACGAGCACCCGTTGCAGATGTCCGGTTGCAGGTACACGCCGCCGAACTCGGTGCGGATCAGCGACCCGGTCGGGCACGCCTCCAGGCATCCCGCCTCCTCGCAGTGTTTGCAAACGTCGCTGGAGAACTCCCACGTGATCTGCTCACCGGCGTTGCCGCCCAAGCCCGGCGTGGGCGTGTTCTCCACGAACTTCACGTGCCGCCAGGTCGAGTGTCCCAGCGCCCCCGTGTTGTCGTAGGAGAGGCCCTTCCAATCGAATCCGTCGGCCTCCACGCCGTTCCATTCCTTGCACGCGACCTCGCACGCCTTGCATCCGATGCACAAGGTCGAGTCGGTAAAAAATCCAGTGGTTTGCGGCTCAGCGTTGCTGGGTACGACTTGGTGATGGCTCATGCTGCCGGCCTTTTCAGGTAGAACTTCAGTTGATCGAGTGCTGCCTTGCCTTCCGCGTGCCGCCCGGGCACCAGGTTGCAAACCAGCGCCTTGGTTTCCATGATGCGCACATTCGGTTCTTCCGAGATCACCAGCAGGTCATTGGTGATGTCGCCCTTCACCAGGCCCTTGTAGCCCCAGTGATAGGGCAATCCCACCTGGTGCATGCGTCGCCCGTTCACCCACAGCGGACGCATCCGCGGCGTCACCAGCGCCCGCGCCGAGACCAGTGAGCGCGGCGTCACCACCGTCACCCATGCGCCGTGCTCCACGTCCAGTTCGTTCGCCAGCTCCGGCGAGATCTCGCAGAACAACTCCGGTTGCAGCTCCGCCAGGTGCGTCAGCGTCCGCGTCATACCGCCCGCCGTGTGGTGCTCGGTCAGCCGGTACGTGCTCAGCACATACGGGAAGCGCCGGTCGCCGGGCGAGACCGCGTATGGATTGTCCGGACGCTCTTTCTTTTTCGCCGTCGGATTGGTCTGCTGCTTGGGATACAGCGGGTTCTCCACCAGCGATTCCAGCGGCTCGTAATGCGTGGGCAACGGCCCGTCCTTCAATCCGCTGGAGACGAACATCCACGCCACGCCATCGGCATGCAGCGTGAACGGCTGGTCTCCATCCAGGCCCCACATGCCTTCCTTGCCCTCGCCCTTGTGGCTGGGCGGCATGTTCTTGATGAAGTCCGGAGTATCGTCGCCAGTCCACTCCTGCTTGGCTTCGTCCCACCAGACCAGCTTCTTGCGCTCGCTCCACGGCTTCCCATCCGGCGCCGCCGACGCCCGGTTGTAGATGATCCGGCAGTCGTTCGGCCACGCGAATCCCCAGCCGTGGCCCAGCTTGCCTTTCGGCTCGCGCTGGTTCGCCTTGTTCAGCCCGCTGCGCGGCATCACTCCGGAATAGATCCAGCAGCCGCAGGTTGTCGATCCGTCGTTCTTCAGCGCCGAGTACCCGGGGATCAGCTTCCGGTCCGCCGTCGTCCAGCCGTTGATCTCCATCAGCACTTCTTCCGCGTTCGGTTCCGCATGCTTCCCGTGCGTGGAGTAGTTCCAGGTCAGCGCGCGCAGCGGTTCGTGCATCGGACGCGCATCGCGCGCCGCTTTCTCTTTCAGCCGCCGCCCCAGGTGATAAATGAACCAGGTCTCGCTGCGCGAATCCCCCGGCCCATCCACCGACTTGTTGTGATACTGCAGCATGCGCTGCGTGTTGGTGAATGTTCCGTCTTTCTCCGCCGACCCGCACGCCGGCATCAGAAACACTTCCGTCTTGATCTCGTCCGGGTTCAGTTCGCCGCGTTGCACCTCGGGAGAGTCCAGCCAGAAGCTCGCAGTCTCGGTTTCCACCAGGTCGCGCACCACCAGCCACTTCAGCTTGGACAGCGCCTTCCGCTCCACCCGCCCGTTGCTCGCGCCCACCGCCGGGTTCTGTCCCATCACGAACAGCCCGTCCATCTTGCCGTCCATCATGTCCAGCCAGTACCCGAAGTGCGAGTGGTCTCCTGTCACGCGCGGAATCCAGTCGAAGCACCAGTCGTTCTCCGCCGTCGCCCGCTCGCCGTAATAGGCTTTCATCAGGCTGACGAAGTATGCCTCGAAGTTCGACCACACCCCCTTCTTCGTCTTGTGTTTCTTGATGTAATCCGACAACCGGTTCGCGTCCGATTGGAACATCGGCATCGGCAGGTAACCCGGCAGGATATCGAACAGCGTGGGAATATCGGTGGAGCCCTGGATCGACGCGTGCCCGCGCAGCGCCAGGATTCCTCCCCCCGGCCGTCCAATGTTGCCCAGCAGCATTTGCAGGATGGCCGCCGTGCGGATGATCTGCACCCCCTTGGAGTGCTGCGTCCAGCCCACCGCGTAGCAGATTGCCGCCGTTTTCTCCCGTCCTGAGGCCGAGACGAACGCCTCCGCCGCCTTGAGGAACGCTTCCTTGGGCACGCCGCAGTACTGCTCCACTATCTCCGGCGTGTAGCGCGCGAAGTGCCGCTTCAGGATCTGGAACACGCACCGCGGATGCTGCAATGTGGGGTCGGAGTGGTGTTCGGAACTTTTCTCCACCTCGCCGCCGCGATCGTGCCCGTGCCCGCCGCCGGGGCCGCCGCGCAAGCCATGGCCGCCGCTGGCGGGATGATGCGTCGCGCTCTCGTCCGCTCCCTTGGTCTCGGTGCCCTCGTACAGCCACGAGCTCGGGTCGTATTCCTTCTCCAGCTTGTCATTTACCCGCAGCCCGGAGAACACCCCGTCTAGCTCTTCCGTATCCTTGAATTCTTCGCGGATGATGGTGGGCGCGTTGGTGTAGTTCGCTACGTAATCATGGAAGTAGCGGTTGTTCTCGAGAACATAATTGATCATCGCGCCCAGGAAGAGAATGTCGCTGCCCGCCCGCAGCGGCACCCACAGGTCCGCCATCGCCGAGGTGCGCGTAAACCGCGGGTCCACGTGAATGATCGTTGCCCCGTGCTCGCGCGCCGCCACCACCCATTGGAACCCCACCGGGTGCTGCTCCGCCATCGACGATCCCATCACCATGATGGCGTCCGCTTCGTGCAGGCTCTGCTGTGCCGTGGTCGCTCCGCCGCGTCCGAATGAGGTGCCCAGACCGGGCACCGTCGAGCTGTGTCATATTCGCGCCTGGTTACTGATGCAGTTCATGCCCAACCCGGCCGCGAACAATTTCTTGATCAGGTAATTCTCTTCGTTGTCCAGCGTCGCTCCGCCCAAATGCGCGACCCCCAGGGTGTGCATCACCGCCTCGCCGTCCTGCTTTTCCTGGAACGTATCCAGGCGCGACTGCCACAGCCGCTCGGCGATCATGTCCATGGCCGTTTCCAGCTCCAGCTCCTCCCACCCCCGTGAATACGGCCGGCGATACTTCACCTTGTTCAGGCGCGCCGGATGATTGTGCAGTTGGAAGGTCGCCGCGCCCTTGGGACAGAGGTGTCCGCGCGAGACCGGCGACTCCGCATCGCCCTCGACCGACACCATCTTCCCGTTCTTGTGGTAGATCACCTGGCCGCAGCCCACACCGCAATAGGGACAGATTGACCGCGACACCTCGCAGCCCTGCGTCTTCGGCAGCAGCTTTTTGGTTTCCTCGCTGTAAGCCGCGCGTCCGGTTCCGTTGTCCCCGGTTTTGATTTGTTGGTAGACGGGCCAGCGCTCGAGCATTTCTTTCAACATCGATAGCACCCCTGAAAAGACGGCGGGCGGGATGGATTGGATGACGTCGCTTTCCCCCACGGCGGCCAGGGAGCCCCACCCCCTACTCCACTTAAGCCTGGAGTCGCAGCCTATTAGTCCTAGAGACGCTGGTAGAGAAGAAGGTTGCTCCGCCCGGGCAACCTTTTGTGAATGGCGGCGAACAGCAGCCACAAAGAATGCATCGTAACAAGAGCTATGCGGCATTTTGTCTGGCCGGAGCAGAGGTGAATGAAATGGTGCAAGAGAAGCTTGTCAACCGATGGGGCATCGCCGTCGCAGCCGTTGTCATGCAAATCTGCCTGGGCGCGGTCTATGGATGGAGCGTCTTCAAGATTCCCTTGATCCATGCCGAGCATTGGACGGAAACTCAAGTTCAGCTGACCTTCACGCTATCGGTCGCCTTTCTTGGCTTGGGTACCATCGTCGGCGGCCTGTGGCAGGACCGCGTCGGGCCGCGCAAGGTAGCCACCATCGCCGGCATCATCTACGGCCTGGGCTACATCTTCGCCGGCTTTGGCGCCAAGGCCGGCTCCCTGTGGGGGCTTTACCTTGGCTACGGCGTCATCGCCGGCATCGGCATGGGCATGGGCTACATCACTCCCGTGGCCACGCTGGTGAAATGGTTTCCCGAGCGCCGCGGACTGATGACCGGCGTCGCCGTCGCCGGCTATGGCGCCGGCGCGCTCATCTTCAGCCCCATCGCGGCCCGCCTGATTCAAACCTCCGGCGTGCCCGCAACCTTCTGGGTTTTTGGCGCCGCTTATCTCATCCTGGTCGTCGCTGCCGCCCAGTTCTATGCCAATCCTCCGCAGGGCTACAAACCTGCCGGGTTTGTGCCGACTTCCGCGGTGCAGAAGACCGCCACCACGGTTGACTTCGGCGTCGGCCAAGCCATGGCTACCTGGCAATTCTGGCTGCTCTGGCTCATGTTGTTCCTCAACGTCTCCGCCGGCATCATGATCATCAGCCAGGCCTCCCCCATGGCGCAGCAACTGGTCGGGATGAGCCCCATCGCCGCCGCCGGTATGGTCGGCCTCATCTCCATCTTCAACGGCGCTGGCCGCGTATTCTGGGCATGGGTCTCCGACATGATCGGACGCGCCGGCGTCTTCTTCCTGCTCTTCGCCATCCAGGCGGTCATCTTCTTCAGCCTGACCAGCGTGCGGAACATCACCCTGTTCAGCATCATGTTCGCCGTCATCGGCCTGTGCTACGGCGGCGGCTTCGGCACCATGCCGTCCTTCACCGCCGATTTCTTCGGCACCAAGTACATGGGCGGCATTTACGGATGGATCCTGCTGGCCTGGGGCGCGGGCGCCATTCCCTCACCGCTGCTCATGGCCCGTATCCACCAGAACACCGGTACTTACGCCCCGGCGGTTCACATCATCGCCGTGGTCATGGTCATCTCCCTGGTGCTGCCCGTCCTGGCGCGCTACCGCCCACGCGCTCCGCGCGCAGCCGACGTCGAACTGCGCAAGACCGCATAAACGATAGGAAACTGGTGAATTGCGTAATTGAGTAATCGGGTAATTGAGTACGCGGGTAATGGAAGCCGCCCTAATCGGGGCGGCTTTTATTTCGTACATCACTCCGACCCTGAACCGGCGTCATCCCAAGCGCAGCGAGGAGGGACCTGCACTGTGTCTCGCATTCTTCCAATAGATTAGCGTCATCCCGAGCGCAGCGAGGGATCTGCTGTAGTCACCATACGAAGGTCATCCCGAGCACAGCGAGGGACTTGCACAGTCCCGCAGGGACGCCCGCTAGTAGCCCAGGACGGCAGTCCTGGAAAAAAACTCCGCTTGAATTCCCGAGTCCCATAGGGACGGCACGAGTAACTTACGCTACGCCTGCTCCACGACAATCGCGAATCCAGCCCGCGCAGCGGGCGAAGAGAATGTAGCCGCCGGCGGTAAGCTCGGGGTCAGCCGTGAAATTCAATCCGAGTCCCGTAGGGACGACAGAATTACTTATGATATGGCGAATTCACAACAATCAGTGCTTCGTCTCGTCGTCGTTCGCGAGCCGCGTTGTCTTGTGCCAGTGCCACACTGCCAGAAGCACCGAGAAACCGGAACCCATAAAGACGCCGAATCTGTGGGGTTCTGACATCTGCGTTCATCCACTTTGCGAACGCGAACAGCAGAAAGGCAGTGACGCAGGATGCGACGCACACCGTCGCGTACGACTTCGAGTTGAAGCTCTGCGGTTTTGCTCGCCACGCCGTGTACGCGATTCCAATGGCAAGTGCCGGCCCGACAACGAAGAATGCCAGCAGTTCCATCGCGCCCGTGAGCCATAAATACTGTGGGTTCATAAGAATAACTGCTCATTGAGCGATAACAGCCCATATCATACTTTACAAATCTCGCACCGGTTCCGCTGCAGAACCGCCCCCGCCGTAAGGCCCGCGGTTCGCGCTTTGCGCTCCCGCCGCCCCCCATTTTTCAAATTACAAATCCCCAATTACCAATTACAAATTGAACGTGTTTTCCTCCCGCACCAACTGGCCGCTCGCCCCCAATCGCTTCAGCGCCGCGCTGGACAAGCATCGCGGACCCGACGTGCTCGACCTCACCGCTTCCAACCCCACCAATATCGGGTTGCGCTACAACTCCCAGGCTATTCTCTCCGCGCTCTCCCAGCCCGACGTGCTGCAATACTCCCCCGACCCCAAGGGCCTGCCCGTCGCGCGCGACGCGGTGGCCGCCTACTATCGCGAGCGCGGACAAACCGTCGATCCCGAGCGCATCGTGCTCACCACCAGCACCAGCGAAGCCTACTCTTTCGTCTTTCGTCTCCTGTGCCAACCCGGCGACGAGGTGCTCGTCCCCGCCCCCAGCTATCCGCTCTTTGAATTCCTCGCCGACATCCAGGACGTTCGCCTGCGCCGCTATCCGCTCTTCTACGACCATGGCTGGCACGTGGACATCCACGCCATTGCCCCCGGCCCGCGTACCCGCGCCATCTTCCTGGTCCACCCCAACAATCCCACAGGATCTTTCGTCAAGCCCGCCGAGGCCGAGCAGTTGCGCGCCAACTGCGCCCGGCACGATCTGGCGCTGGTGGTCGACGAGGTCTTCCTCGACTTCGCCCACGACGGCATCGCGCACCCCAGTTTCGTGGGAAGGGAAGTCCTCCCTCCTACCGACAACCGACAACCGCTAACCGATAACCGCGAACCGTTGACCGACAACCGTGAAGCCAGGACCGCCGATCACCCGATCACCCGATCGCCCGATCACCCGATTCCCCTCACCTTCACCTTGAGCGGCCTCTCCAAGATCGCCGGTCTGCCGCAGATGAAATTCGCCTGGATCGCGATCAGCGGAGCGCTTGCCTCAGAGGCGGTGGCGCGGCTGGAGGTCATCGCCGACACTTATCTCTCCATGAACGCCCCCATCCAGCATGCCGCGCCCGCGCTGTTCGCCCAGCGCCACAACTTCCAGCGCCAGCTCATGCAGCGCATCCACGCCAACCTCGCCGAACTGGATCGCCAACTCTCGCCGCAACCGGCCATCACGCGCTTGCAGGTGGAAGCGGGCTGGTACGCCGTGCTGCGCGTGCCCGTCACCCGCTCCGACGAGGACCTTGCCATCGAATTGCTGGAGCAGAAGTCCGTCCTGGTCCATCCCGGCCACTTTTATGATTTTCCCGCCGATGGATACCTGGTGGTGAGCTTGATTGTCATCGAAGAGCAGTTCAAGGAGGGATTGAAGCGGCTGTTGGAATTTGTAATTTGTAATTTGTAATTTGTGATTTACGGAAGATAGCCCGGCCTATCGTGCACCGTAGAGAAAATTACAAATTACCAATTACCAATGACAAATTACAAATTGATGAGAAACGGGTTCGTCTCCCTCTCCTGCCCGATGCTCGTCTCCGGCCCATGTCCCGGGATGACCACGGTTTCGTCCGGCAGCGCCAGCACGCGCTCGCGCAGCGAATCCATGATCTTCTCGAACGATCCGCCCGGCAGGTCTGTGCGCCCGATGCTGCCCGCGAACAACGTGTCTCCGGCGATCAATTTCTGCTCGGCAGGGAAGTACAGGCAGATGCTGCCCTCGGTGTGCCCTGGCGTATGCATCACCGTCGCCTCCAGGCCGCCCACGCGCAGCCGGTCCGCGTCCTGCACGCTCTCATCGACCGCAATTTTCCCCGGCGGGTTCATTCCCACCCACGCCGCCTGCATGTCCATCATCTTCAACAGCGCCTGGTCGTTCTGGTTGAGCAGGATGGGCGCGCCCGTCCTCTGCTTCAGCTTCATCGCCCCGCCCACGTGATCGATGTGCGCATGCGTCACCACGATCTGCTTCACCGTCAGGCCGTGCTGCTCCACGATGCGAACGATCTCCTCGATCTGGTCGCCCGGATCGATCACCATCGCTTCGCGCGTCGCCTCATCGCCGATGACGGAGCAATTGCACTGCAGCGGTCCGACCGGAATCACTTTGTGAATCATCACCAGCTCTCGGGCTTTCCCGCACCCCGGATCTTAGCCCCTAACTGAAAAAGGCCCTCACCTTTGGGAGAGCCTTCCATCCTAAACGGGCCAATCGCTAATTGCTAATTGCTATTTCGGCGCCGGCGCGTTCGTCGGCGTCTTGGCGGGCGCCGGCGCGGATTTTGCCGGCTGCGACTTGATGTTCCCCAGCACCGAGGAGCTGCTCGGCCGCCGCGATGCGAAAATCGACAGCGTGATCGAGGTCAGCATGAAGATCACCGCCGCCCACGTGGTCGCCTTGCTCAGCATGCTGGCCGCGCCCCGTGGCCCGAACGCCGTCTGGCTTCCCATGCCCCCGAACGCCGCGGCAATGTCTCCGCTTTTGCCGCTCTGCAGCAGCACCACAATGATCAAGAACAAGCAAACCGCGATGTGAATGACAGTGATCGCAACAGTAAGCATCAGTGCTATGGCGGCGCGCAGCCGCGTCCTTTCTTCAACTTCTCTGGCGTTGCAGGATGGCGAGTTGGTGCGGAAGGGGGGATTTGAACCCCCACGCCTTTCGGCGCCACCCCCTCAAGATGGTGTGTCTGCCAGTTCCACCACTTCCGCACTGCCCAATGCGGCCAATAATCAGGACCGAATCGTATGACGCCTGCTCATTATAACAGACGCTCTGCTGCCGCTTTCGCGCTCGACTCCGCCGCAACTCTCAATCCGCAACTCATAGCTGATAGCTCGACAGCTGCCTTCCTGCCATCTCCCGCACAACCGCCAGCATCGCAACTGATTACCACCGCAAACAAGGAGGCGGGAATATGTGCATACGAAAAATCGCCAGGGCGCTGGCGCCGCTCGCGCTCGTGCTCACCTTATCGCTGCTCGGCTTCGGCCAAAGCAGTTACGGAAAGGCTAAGACCGGCGCCAGCGAAAAGACCAGCGCGAAGAGCTCCCAGCTCAGCTCGGCCGACCAGCAGTTCCTGAAAAAAGCGGCGCAGGGCGGACAGGCGGAGGTGCAGTTGGGCGAGCTGGCGCAGCAAAAATCCCAGGATTCCAAGGTTAAGGACTTCGGCAAGCGCATGGTCGACGACCACAGCAAGGCCAACGAGAAGCTGCAATCGCTCGCCGGCAGCAAGGGTATTACCTTGCCTACCAGCATCGACGCCAAGGACAAGGCTGAGAAGGATCGTCTCTCCAAGCTCTCCGGCGAGCAGTTCGACAAGGCCTACATGGACTACATGGTGAAGGATCACACCAAGGACGTCAGCGAATTCAAGAAAGAATCGCAATCCGCGCACGATCCCGATGTGAAGAATTTCGCCTCCACCACGCTCCCCACCCTGGAGAGCCATCTGCAGGAGGCCAAGTCCATCGCTCCCAAGGAGCGCGCCGAAGCCGGCGCCGCCACCAAGGCCAAGCGCGGAACCACCACCTCCGCCTCCAACCCTCCGCTCTAGCCGGAAACACCAAGCCCCCGGGCTCTTCACCTGGGGGCTTTCTCTTTTCTTGACTCGGCGCTGATTACTCCACCTTCACGCCCGCCCTGCGCGCTTCTTCCTGGATGTCGGCCAGCTTCTGCTTGGCCTCGGTGATTCCTTTTTGCTTGGCCTCCAGTTCGACGCGCTGCTTCTTATCTTCTTCCGTCCACTTCTTCCCGTCGCGCAGGTTGTTGCCCACGTCGGCGTAGTAGACCGCCACCTTCAGCCGGTACTCGCGCTGCGCCACGTCCAACTCGCGCTCCAGTTGCGCGATGTTCTTCTTCTGCTCTTCGGCGCGCCGCTTGAATCCCTCCGCCAGCTTCGCTTTGTCGTCCTTGTCGCTCTTCGGCTTTTCGGGAGCGGAGGCCGCTTCCGCCTTCTCGGCACTCCCCGCCTTGGCGTCAGCCGCCGCGGGCGGCGCTACCGGGGCCGACGACGCAAAATCGTCGTTGGTGATTACCTTCGTCGTGCTCGGCTTCTTCCCCTGCCGCTGCTGACGCGCCAGATCGCCCAGCGATTCCTGCGCCCAGGCGCAACTCGCCATCGTCATCGCCGCCACCAGCAGCATCCCCGAGAGATACCAGGTTCGTTTCATTTTTCCCCCGATCGCGCCTGCTCCGCGCGATTCCACTGCATTGCGAGCGTATTGTATCCCCGCTGCTTTCCATTTTTGCCACGGAATCGCACCGGAAGCACTAAGGTAAACGCCGCATCGGGACATGTCCCATCATCTGCCCGGCGTCAGCAGCGTCATCAGGCAAACCGCGCCGTAGCATTCCCCGGCGTGCCCCAGCGCGGGCGCCACCGTGATCGCAAGCTTGCGTGGCTCGCCCGAGGGTGTTGCGTAATCGGCTTGCAGGCCGCGAAAGAATGCGGCATCGCGCAGCGCACGCTCCAGCGCTTCCGCAATTCCATCCGGCGCCTCCTGGTGATCGCGTCCGCGCAGCGCGGTCACGCCCTTGAATAAGTCCCGCGGATGCATCCCGCTCACCGTGGCGTAGCCCAGCATCTCGCGCGCCGCCGGGTTGGCGAACTGTCCCAGCCCCGCCCGGTTCACCACCACCACTCCGGTGTCCATGTTGGTCAGCACCGCGGCCGACACGTTTTCGCTCAGCGACGCGCGCTCGTGCGCCTCTCGCCGCAGCCGTTGCAGCTCCTGCTCTTTTTCCTTCAGTTGCTGGATCACACCCTGGAACGTTGCCACCGCGAACGCCGGCGCCTGATCGGCGCGTGGCGGCTCCGCCCCCAGCTTCACCGCCATCTGCTTGCGCATCCGGCGAATCGCCCACACTCCCGCGATCAACACCGATGCCACGAACACCAGCAGCACCACCAGGCGCAGCACGAAGGGATTGGCGAGCATTCTCACAGGTAGGCGCCCCAATACCAGTTCAGCAGCCGCAGCCCGAAGAACAGCGCCACCATCGCCATGGCGCCCAGGAAAATTCCGAACGGCATTTGATAGTGGCTGTAGACCGCCCGCGCCGAGTGCCACGCCCGCCGTCGCGCCACGCTCGCCGGCTCGCGATTCCGCGCCATCCGACGCCGCGTGCGCTTCATCCATACCGCCAGCACCGTCGCCAGCCCGAACATCGACCCCACCAGCGACGCGCCAAAAATCGTCAGCACGGTCAACCGCATTCCCAGGAACGCTCCCACCATGGCCATCAGCTTCACATCGCCCAGGCCCATGCCCTCGCGTCCGCGCGCGTGCAAGTACAGCATCGCGATGCCGTAGAAGAACGACGCTCCGATCGCGGCCCCCGCCAGCGCGTCGCCCAGCGACAGCCACCGCCACGAAATCGTGTGCCCGTTCATCAGCACCGGTGCGATCATCGTGATCACGTCGTTCACCGGCGCTAGCAGGCTTAAACCCAGCCCCACCGCCAACCCGGGCAGTGTGAACGCGTCCGGCAGCAGCTTCCACTCCGCGTCCATGAAAATCAGCCCCACGATCAGGAACGAGAACACGCAGTACTTGAAGCTGAAGATCGTCAGCCCAAACTGCTGGTAGCAGGCCAGAAACAGCAGCCCGGTCAACAGCTCCACCACCGCATAGCGTGGCGAAATCGGCGCTCCGCAATTCCGGCAGCGGCCTCGCAGGATCAGCCAGCTCACTACCGGGATATTGTCGTAGGGCTTGATGTCGTGGTGGCACTTCGGGCACGCCGACCCCGGCCACACCACCGACAGCTCGCGCGGAATCCGGTGGATGCAGACGTTCAGAAAACTCCCGAACACCAGCCCGAACATGAAAAACGCCGTTGCCAGCAGCACGTCCATGAGAGTGTGGAAGAAAGGATTATTGCAGTGGCGCCGCCCAGTGGCTAGAGATTAACTGAGTACCCGAATCCTCTTCACGACCCTAAGCCTGCCCTGCTCAGCGATTTACCGAGGCCAGGTACCTAGGTGTTGCGGCTACGGTTCCGTGTGGCGCGGGCGCCCTCGCCCGCGACGGCCGACACCCAACCACCCGATGACTGCGGCTACGGTTTTTGAAATCTCAGCAGATGTCCCGGAATGATCTCCGCATCCGGCTCGTCCGACGGCAAGTGGCCCGGCCAGCTGATCTTTTTCCGGTTCACCAGCCGGGTATGCGCGCCCAATTCCTTCCATCCCTCCGCCGTTTCCTCGCGGACCTGGAACCCGACGCTGCGCTCCCAGCCCGCCTGCTTGTCCTTTTCGTCGTGGTCCAGCGCCTCTTCCCGCCGGTGCTTCCACTCGAACAGCGACGCCTCCAGCCCTTCGCCCACCGATTCCGTCGGCAGCAGGCACAGGATCCAGTCATGCCGCGCGTCAATCGCGTACACCCCTGGATTCACCCCGGGCACGCCTTCCTTCACCGTGGCCCCGTGTTCCTTGGCCAGCTTCGCCGTCTCATCGGTCGAGGCGTGGTCGATCACCAGCACCTCGTCGCAGGCGCGCAGCGATTCCAGCGCCCGTCCGATGCGCTCGCCGTCGTTGTGGGTATGGATAAGGGCAGTAATCTTGGCCATTGCCGGCTTGTAGTCTGATGCCGAACCCGGTACTTACGTAATTCTCCCCCCGACGAATTGTCACCAGCCGCGGCCCGCTTTCATCATACAATTCCGCCATCGCTGGAGCGCCAACTTGTTCAAGAAGCTAGCCATGCCCGGACGCATGCCGATTGCCTACGTCATTCTCGGCGTGCTCATTCTGGTCAGCGTGGTGCCGATGTATTTCTATGCCTCCAAGGTCATGTCCATTAACCGCGACCGCCTGAAGACCAACGAAATGTATCTTCAGAACACCATCACCCGCTCGGTCGCCGAGGACATCGAACACCGCCAGCGCAGCCTGGAAACCATGCTGGGCAACCTCACCGCCGCCATCGTCATTGCCAGCGGCGGCGACCTGGCCGACGAGAATGTCAGCGCCCCCGAGTTGCGCGCCCTGCTGGAGAAATTCGTTTCCTCCTCCCCCGATATCGGCTACGCCACCGTCCTCAACGCCGATGCCAAGGGCATCTCCGCCGGCCGCATTACTCCCGACGACTTCCTCCGCAAGGAGATGGAGCGTGCCTTCATCGCCGGCAGCCAGGGCCGTGCCTACACCGGACAGGCCCTCACCATCGATACCGGCCGTGAGCGCCGCATCGTCGTCCTGTTCAGCACCCCGATTACCGCCGGCGGACGTTTTATCGGCCTGCTCAGCACCGCCGTCGACCTCGGTTTCTTGCGCCTCCGCCTGCAGGAGGTCGCCAACTTCGGAGGCTTGCTTACCTACGTCGTCGATCGGCAGGGACGTCTCGTCGCCGGCGCTACCTCCAGCTACGCCACCGGTCAGGACCTCACCAAGTTTGAGATCGTGAAGAACTTCGTTGAGTCCGGCGGACGCGCCGTCGCCGCCACCAAGGAATTTACCGTCCTCCAGCCCAGCGGCCAGAAAACTCCCATGCTCGGCACCTTCAGCCCGGTGCCCTCCCTGGAGTGGGCGGTCATCGCGCAAAAGCCCCAGCACGACGCCTATATCGACGTCACCGAGATGCAGTCGCAGGCCATCTGGTATGCCATCTACTCCGTCGTGCTCGCCGGCATCGTCAGCGTGGTCGCCGCCCGCCGTATCACCGGGCCGCTCGACATCCTCACCCACTCCTCGCGCGCTATTGCCCGCGGCGATTTTTCCCAGCGCGTCAACCTCCAAAGCCGCACCGAGTTCGGCGAGCTCGCCCAGACCTTCAACCACATGACCGAGGACCTGGAGCGCTTCGTCGCCGACCTGAAGCGCGCCGCCGAGGAAAACCGCGCCCTGTTCATGGGCTCCATCCAGATGCTGGCCGGCGCGGTCGACGAAAAGGATCCCTACACCCGCGGCCATTCCGACCGCGTCACCCGCTA
This sequence comes from Terriglobia bacterium, assembly GCA_963797035.1. Lineage (GTDB taxonomy): Bacteria > Acidobacteriota > Terriglobia > Terriglobales > Acidobacteriaceae > JAIQGF01. Next base: position 702,586 of record CAWCOC010000001.1, on the reverse strand, counting down.
CTCCACCATCATCGCCAGGGAAATGGGATTGAGCGAAGATCAGATCGAGGTAGTGCGCGTCTCAGCCCAGCTGCACGATGTGGGCAAGATCGGCATCGAGGACCGCATCCTCAAAAAACCCGGCGCCCTCACCCCGGAAGAGTACGAGATCATGAAAACGCACACCACCCGCGGCGCCAACATCCTGCGCCCGGTGCAGCAGTTGAAGGAGATGATTCCCGGCATCGAGCTGCACCACGAGTCCCTCGACGGCCGCGGCTATCCCTTCGGTCTCAAGGGAGACGAACTGCCCCTGGTGCCGCGCATCATCGGCGTCGCCGACGCCTTCGACGCCATGACTACCAACCGCCCCTACCAGGCTGCCCGCCCGCCGGAGTACGCGGTCAAGATCATCAAGTCCCTGGCGCAAAATAAGTTTGATCCGGAAGTGGTCGCGGCCCTGGAGCGCGTCTTCGAACGCGGCGACCTGCACCTGCGCCGCGCCGCCGTGGTCGAGGAAACCGTGGCCGCCGCCGCCGCTGCTGCCGGCGAGCTCCCGGTGGAAACTACACACACCTAAAGCTTGTGGCGCGGTTGTGTGGCGCGGGCGCCCTCGCCCGCGATTGCCGACACACAACCGAGAACCGTGGCACACGCGCCCTCGCGTGTGCTTCCCAGCCACAGTTTCCCAGCCACAGTCTATCCGCTAGTCGCAAAAACCAATTGCTGATGGGTAGGCCCCGGTGCCCTCGCCGGGGCAGCTCTCGGACGGACGAAAATCTGTGTGGCACACGCACTCGCGTGCGCCTCACCCTAACTACCAACTCCTAACTACTAACTCCTGTTTTCCTACGCCGCTGCGCTCCTGCCGCTGGTGATGTCGTGCACCGTGGAATTCTCCACCGTCAGCGTCTTGATGTCGGGTTGGCCGTCCACCAGCGGGATCAGCTTCTGGGCGATGTCCTGGAACAGCGTCTGGTCGTACTGCTCCACGTCCTGGCGCGTGTTCCACAGCGTGGTGCACACGAACGCCCCGCTAGCCGTGTCGATCGATTCCACCAGGTCCACAAATCCGGGTTGGCGGGTGATGTTGGGCAGCACCTCGCTCTTCAGCGTGTTGCGGAATTCGTTGATTTTCTCCGGCTTGATGGTGCAACTGACGATGCGCGAAATCATGGGGGAGGCTCCTTTGAGCGGTATGGAATTACGCCGGGAAGAATAGGGAACGCCTTGTGCTCGTCACACCCACCGTGACCTGGGGAAAAGGGTAGCCCCGGTCGTCAGCCTGGTCAAGCGCTTCAGGGTCGTTTTCGAATCAAGCAAAGCAGAATTCCGTCACGCTGGATGCGATAGACGATGGGCGCTTCGGGAAAGTTTCGCCACTGTCCATAGCGCACCGTGGCAACATAATAATCATATTTTTCCAACGACTTCAGTCGCGCAAAGTCACCCAGGATGGCGTCAACTTTTAGTCCGGGAGCTGCGAAATGTTCAAAAGCAGGACGCGAAAAGTCGTTGGCCGCCAGCAGAACGTTGGTAAGGCCTGGGCCGGTCGCATGAGCATTCACCCAGGCGGCCGCCTCCCGGTAGCTGGTTACCCAGTAGTCGGTTTCGAAGCGCTCGTGCAGGGTGGCGGGATTTCCAGCCAGGAAGTTGTAATACGCATACTGATAGGGATGAAGGCTGACCATCGCCGACATACCGGTCATCATGAGCAAGGCGGGAACGCCATAACGAACGCGGGGTCCGAGCCGAGCAGGCAGCCAACCGCTGCACCATGTGGCGCCCGTTCCGGCCATCACCGCCAACGGCGGCAGGATAAAAAGAAAATGGCGGAGTCCGTCGTAGACGTTGGGGCGCCGGACAACGAAGTACAGCAACGGGAACCAGATAAGAAACAGGCAACCGGCCAGAACTGGCAGTCCTTTTGCCTGCCGCCACCCGCGACGGACGGCAAAAATATGTCCTGCCATGGCGAACAGGAGAATCGGTACTGGCGAACTGATCGCCAGGTACACGAAGTAATAATCCCAGGGGAGTTTGTTGCTCGGCCATACGCGACCCCGGAAGAGGACCGGATAAATTTGATCAAACTGGCTGGCGTACTTGAACGCCTCAAACGGATGCACAATCGGATTTCGATGGGCATAGGGCCAGGGGGCCACCATGATGATCCAGGCCACCAGCAGCGCGACCGTCGCCAGGATTGCTGTGCGGCAAGCTTTCCGCCGCGCCATCTCCGTCAGCGGCCAGCGGGAGCGCCAGAACAGCGATGCGGTTGGAAGACCGAGAAGGATGACGAAAAACCAGGCGCCCGGCCGCACCGCCAGCACCATTCCGAATGCAATTCCCATGTACAGCGCATGACGCCAACCGAGCGTTCGTGCATAGGAGGCCCAGGCGCAAACCCACACCAACCACGCCAGGACGCAGGCCAGGGGCAGATCCTTAGGATTGATGAAGCCGTGCCCCAGAAAAATTGGCATCCCCAACAAGGCCAGGCCCGCATACCAAGCGCCGGCGCTTCCTGCCAACCTCCGCCCCAGGGAGCAGACCGGCCAGAAGGTTGCGACCCAGAACAATCCTGTGACGGCGTGTCGGCAAGCGAACGCATCCCATCCGGTTGCGTTGAATAACGCCGCCACCACCAGATCGACTCCGGGTGCGTAAAAACGAAGATTGGCAACTGGGAAGTTGGCGACTTTGCTGTAGTCGCATCCCGCAGCGAAGTATCGCCAAACCGCATCGCCAAAAGCGACCTGCACGGGTTCATCCCAGGAAATGCCATAGCTGCCGCGGAGGAAAAGCCAGATGAGGGCGGCCAACACGGTAAAGCATAAAGGTGCTGCCACTCTGTCAAACCGGCCATGCAGTATGGATCGACCGTCCGGTAATGCAGGTAGCCAAGCAATACCGCGAAGGAAGCGTTTGGTTCGCATCCCGAGCAAAGGTACCACACACAACAAGCAGCGGCTCTTGCGGGTTTCTCCTTCCGCCTCTCCATCTATAATGAATTCTTTCCATGATTCAGACCCTGTTCGGCAGCCTCGACGAGGAGCCTAAAAAACCCGGCTTCTTAGACCGCATGAAGCAGGCGGTCACCCGCACTCGCGAAAATCTCAGCGAGCGCATCGAAGAGGTCGTCTCCTTCAGCAAGGAAATCGACCGCAACACTCTCGACGACCTGGAAGCCACCCTGATCGCCGCCGACCTCGGCAGCGCCACCACCCAGGAGGTCCTGCAGGCGCTGCGCGAGAAGGTCGACCGCAAGCAGATCGGCAACGTCGACGAGCTCAAGCACCTGCTCAAGTCCGAGTTGCTCGCCATCCTGCGTCGCGCCAACCTGCAGCCCGCCACTGCCGTGGAAGGACCCGAAGTCATCGTCGTCGTCGGCGTCAACGGCACCGGCAAGACCACTACCATCGGCAAGCTGGCCAATGCCCTGCGCGCCCAGGGGAAATCCGTGCTCTTGTGCGCCGCCGACACCTTCCGCGCCGCCGCCATCGAGCAACTGGAAGTCTGGGGCGACCGCACCGGCACCGAGGTCATCAAGACCAAGCCCGGCGGCGATCCCTCCGCCGTTCTCTACGACGCCCTGCTGGCCGCTAAGGCGCGCAACACCGACTACGTCATCGTCGATACCGCCGGCCGCCTGCACACCAAGAGCAATCTCATGGACGAGTTGTTGAAGATGCGGCGCACCGCGCAGCGCATCGTCACCGGCGCGCCCCACGAGGTCCTGCTGGTCATGGACGCGACTACCGGACAGAACGGACTGCAGCAGGCGCGCCTGTTCACCGAATCCGCCGGTGTTACCGGCATTGTGCTTACCAAGCTGGACGGCACCGCCAAGGGCGGCATCGTGGTCGCCATTTCGCGCGAGCTCGGTGTCCCGGTGCGCTACGTCGGCGTCGGCGAAAAGCAGACCGACCTGCTGCCCTTCGATCCCGAACAGTTCGTCGATTCGCTGTTCGAGTGAAAAGTCATTCATTGATGTGGAGCGCAATCGGGGTGCGCATGTCGAATTTGTCAGGCCCCGGCGCCCCCGCCGGGCCAACAGTCGGCCCGAATCGAAATCGATGTGGCACACGCGCCCTCGCGTGTGCGATCTTTTCTAAGCATTCCCTTTGTGCCCTTAGTGTCCTTCGTGGTTAAAACTCTGACCGCGCACCCCCAAGACGACCGCTTCCTCCTCCGCGCCCTCGATCTCGCGCGACAGGGCATCGGCCTCGTCTCGCCCAATCCCTGCGTCGGCGCCGTCATCGTCGATGCAAGCGGCAACGTCGCCGGCGAAGCTACCTACACCTACGACGGCCTGAAGCACGCGGAGATTTTGGCGCTCGAGCAGGCCGGCGAGCGCGCCCGCGGCGCCACCCTCTACATCAACCTGGAACCGTGCTCGCACCAGGGACGCACCCCGCCCTGCGCCGATGCCCTCATTCCAGCCGGCGTGCGCCGGGTTGTCGCCGCCATCGAAGATCCCAACCCGCAAGTGAGCGGACGCGGATTTCAGAAACTGCGCGCCGCCGGCATCGAGGTCACCATCGGCGTCGGCGAAGAAGAAGCGCGACGACTGAACGAAGCCTTCGCCCGCCACATTCGCACCCGCTTGCCGCTGGTGGTGCTCAAGGCGGCCATGACCCTCGACGGCAAAATCGCTCCGCCGCCCGGCGAGTCCGAACCTCCCTCGGCCCTCGGCGCCGGCGGCGCCACCGGCGGCTGGATCACCAGCCCGGAGGCGCGCGCGCACGTGCACCAACTGCGCCACGCCATGGACGCCATCATGGTCGGCGTCGGCACCGTCGTCGCCGACGATCCTCTGCTCACCGACCGCACCGGGCTGCCGCGACGGCGGCCGCTGCTGCGCGTCATCCTCGACTCGCGCCTGCGCATGCCCCTGGATTCCCGCGTCGCCAAGACTTGCCGCGGCGATGTCCTGCTCCTCTGTTCCTTCGCCGAGGAGAAGAAGCGCCGCGAGCTGGAAGCGCGCGGCATCCGCGTCGAGCAGGTCGCCCTCGGCGGTCCGGACGGCCGTCCCGATATGAAGCGAGTCATCGACCGCCTCGGCCAGCTAGACATTACCAGCGTGCTCATCGAGGGCGGCGCCATGGTCAACTGGACGGCGCTGGCCGCCGGCATCGTCGACAAGGTCTTTCTCTATTACGCGCCCAAGATCCTGGCCGGCAGCGGCTCGGTGCCGTTTGCCTCCGGCGCCGGCTTCCGCCGCATGAGCGACGCCGCTTACGTGAAGCGCATGCGGCTGCACCGCTTCGGCGAGGATTTCGCCGTCGAAGGCTACTTGCGGGACCCTTACGCCTAACTGCTTTTCAAAATCCCTGCGCCACCAGCTGCTCGGTCGTGAGCGCGCCGGTGGAGCGCCCGCCGATCATCTTCTCCACGTACTTGGCGACAATGTCGGTCTCGATGTTCACCGGATCGCCCGGCTTCAGCGAGCGCAGGTTGGTTGCCTCGGCGGTGTGCGGAATAATCGCGATCGTGACCTTGGTGCCTTCCACGCGCGCCACCGTCAGGCTGATGCCTTCAATCGCGATCGAGCCCTTGTACACCACGTAGCGCTCCAACGCCGCCGGAATTTCCACCTTCAGCCAGAAATCCTCCGCGCCCGCGATCGGCTCCAGCCCGAGAAATTTTCCCGTGCCGTCCACGTGCCCCTGCACGATGTGCCCGCCCATGCGCCCGTCGGCCCGCATCGGCAGCTCCAGGTTGACGAGCGCGCCCTCGGTGATTCGCGAGAACGAAGTCAGGCGCCACGTCTCCAACGCCAGGTCGGCGCGAAATCCGCGCCGCGTGACCTCCACCGCGGTCAGGCAAACGCCGCTGACGGAAACGCTGTCGCCCTTCTTCAGCTCGCTCGGCACGTTCTTCGCCTCAATCACCAGCCGCCGCGTTCCGCCGCTGGTGGTGAGCTTCGCGATCCGCCCGACATCTTCAACCAGTCCCGTAAACATCGGTGCTTACCTTTCGCAAATACAGAGTGAAGAACTCAGAATTAAGAATTGCTCGGCACGCTCTTCATTCTTCATTCTTAATTCTTACTTCTTAACTTCTTCATTCATCCATTCCCGTGCACGTGTTCGGGCCGGACTTTGTAGATGACGCGCACCTCGCCCGGCTGCGCGTAGGGATACTTGTCCACCCCGAGATATTTCTTGGCCAACTGGTTGATGGAGTCGTCGGCGCCTTCCTGGGTGATGTCGGTCACGCGCCCGCGCACTTCAATGTAGCGGTAGGGATTTTCCGGATCGACAATCGAGAGCGAGACCCGCGGGTCGCGCCGCACGTTCAGGTCCTTCTGCCGCCCGCGCGCGGAATTGAAGATCAGGTTCTCGCCGTCGAAGTCGAACCACACCGGCGTCACCTGCGGACGTCCGTCGGGCATCAGCGTGCCCAGGTTGGCGAATGCCTTTTTGCCCTTGAACAGATCGAGATATTTTTCCGGGACTTTGGCTGCCATTTGTCCTCCAGGAGTCGGGAGTCAGTAGTCGGTAGTCAGCAATTCTTCAATTCGGCACTTCGGCAATTCGGCAATTCTTTCACGCTCCCGGCTGCTCGCCCGGAGGCTGCGTGCCCGGCCGCCGGAACTGGTCGGTATCGAGTTCGTCGAGCGCCAGGAACTGCTTCACAATGGGCTCTGGGCTGGCCTGCATCTCCTGCGGCGTGCCCTGGAAGACGGCGCGCCCTTCGTGCAGGAAGACGATGCGGTCGGCCAGCTTTTCCGCCAACCGCATGTCGTGCGTCACCACCACGCTGGTCAGCTTCAACTGGAACTTCAACTTTTTGATCAGGTCTCCCAGCAACTGCGCCATCAGCGGATCCACCATGGTGGTTGGCTCGTCGTACAGCACCGCCTCCGGCTGCGCCGCCAGCGCGCGCGCGATGGCCACCGAGCGCTTCATGCCGGTCGACAAATCCGAAGGCAGCAGGTCGCGCATCGCCTTCACGCCCACCATGTCGAGCAGGCCGTCCACCACCTGGTAGAGCTGGGCTTCGTCCAGGTCGCCGCGCTCGCGCAGCGGGAAGGCCACGTTCTCGCCGACGCTGAGCGAATCGAACAGCGCGCCGTTCTGAAACACCATGGTGACCTTCTTGCGAATGCGCTCCAGGTCGGGCTCGGCGTAGTCCGTGATGTCTTCGTAGGCCACGATCACGCGCCCCGAATCCGGCTTCAGGAATCCCATGATGTGGTGCAGCGAGACCGATTTGCCCACCCCGCTGCGTCCCAGGATGCACACTGTCTCGCCCGGCAGCACCTGGAAACTGACGTGCACCAGCACGTGATTGTCGCCGAATGCCTTGGAGACATCCTTGAATTCGATGTAGGGGCGCTCGCCCGGGGGACGAGGCTCGGAGACCGCGTCGGTTTGCGTGCTTGCTTGCATTTGCTGCAGGTTCAGCTCTGGAATCGTCGGCATGCCTGGTCCCATTCCTCGGGCGTATTGAGATTGTCGAACATCCGCGGATCAAAATCCAGTTTCCGCATCTCGTCTTCCGAGATCTCGCGCGTCGAGACCTGGGTAAACAGCGGCACGATGGCATTGCGTCCCGCGCGCAGCGCCGCTTCTGCCACCGCGGCGAATTCGCGGCGGTAGACCGCGCACAGAGGCTGGAATTGGCCACTGATTTCCACGGATGAACACTGATCCGATCTGTTCATGTTTGATCCGTGTTGATCGGTGTTGGTCTGTGGCTGCTCTTTCTTGTTCGCAGTTCGCCGCTGTGAACTCGCGACGTAAATCACCGGAACGGTGACCACCGCTCCACTCTTCCTCGCCTCCTCGACCAGATACGCGACGAACCGCGGCTCCAGAAATGGCGTGTCCACCCCGATCACCAGGTTCAGCTCGTGGCGGCTCGCCGTCAGCGCCGCGTGAATCCCGCCCAGCGGTCCCTGGCCGGAATAGAGGTCCTCGACCACGTTTCCATAGGCGGCAAACTTCTCGCGCTGCCCGACGATGCTGACCTCCGGGCTGACCGCGCGCGCCACCGCCAACGCCCGCTCCAGCAGCGTCATGCCCTCGAGCGCGAGGAACGCCTTGTCGCGCCCCATGCGCGAGCTTCGTCCTCCGGCGACGACGTAGGCGGCCACATCGGTCATGGGAGCATGATATGTCATCGCTGCATCGGGTGATCGGGCGATGGCGTGATTGTGTCATCGGGCGCTTCGCGGGCGAGGAGAGAAAGGAACTTGGTGACAAGGTTCTCTTCCTCCGCGGCGGAGAGGTCGGTGTCATCGGCTGCTCGGGTGATCTGGGGATCGGGCGAACTGACCACCGCCGGCCGGGTTGCGGGTGCGGGAGTCTGGACCGTAGCGGCGACGGCTTGCGCGCATCGGCGGGCGACGATTTCGCGGTCCAGGTTGATGATGGCGGGATCGTGGAGGAAGGAGTGGGTGCGGCGCATGGCGCGGATGGTGTCGATGGGATCCTCCGGAGGGGTCACTTCCTGGGAGAGGGAAGAGGGGTCGAGCACCATGTCTGCCATGTGGGGTTCGAGCTTGGTGTGCTTGAGGTTGTAAGCGGCGGTTTGCAGGGCGTAGAGGAGAAGCCCGGCGCGCTTGCACTCGATTTTATTGTCGGCGATGGCGCGGATGACCTGCATGAGCGCGACTTGGATGGCATTGGCGTCCTCGAGAGTGGGGAAATCGAATGCGCTCTCGTGGGCGGGCTTGAGCTGGTGGCGGGAGTGGAAGTAGCAGTGACGCTTGCCGCGGATGGCGGGCGAGCCGCACTGGATTCCGTTGACGCGAACGTGTTGGCAGCGGGGGATGTGCATGGGACTCCTTGGTAGCTGGGAGTTGGGAGCTGGGAGCTGGGGAAAGATATTGCCGATTGTCGATTGCCGATTGGAGATGAAGTGGTCGGATCAGCGGGTAACCCCCTCCCCCGGGTCGGTCTTTGAGAATCACAGGGTTAGGGAGAAATTCCCGGCAAAATCTTGAGTGGTTGGGAGTTAGAGGCAAAATCTTGGAAAGACAGGCTTTAGGCTTCAGGCTGCAGGCTTCAGGAGCGGAAAAGCAGGCGCAAGGCTCAAGGCGCACAGGGTGGCGCAGGCCTTCAGGCCTGCGATTGGCGAAGCAAGAAATGGTCAGGGCTTTAGCCCCTGAGGTACCACGGCGGCTAAAGCCGGTCGAGATTTTGGGCTGGTCATGCAGGGCTAAAGCGCTGCTCCACCCAAAAGTGCAAGGCTCAAGGCGCAAGGCGGAAACAGCAGTAGCTAGTGGCTGGTGGCTAGGGGCTGGGAAAGGAACGTGTGCGGGGACAGGCGCCCACACCACATCTGTGGGCGGAGGACACGTCGGGCTTAGACACGGGTGCTGTGTCATAGAAGCAGGCTTCAGGCTGCGGGCTTCAGGCTTCAGGAAAACCCAAAGCGACGGCAGGCGTCAGGCTTCAGGTAAACACGACCGCGAGTGGAGAAGAGAGGCTCCAGAGGCGGGAAGCCGATCACCGGGCGTGGGCTGGGCTGGAGGACGGGGGCGCTAGAGGTGTGCGATGAAAATCGCGATCAGCGACCGGGGCCGTCGGAGCGGACGCAGCTCACCTTACCTGCATATCACAGGCGTCAAGGGAAAAGATGTGATTTGGGGCGAATTATTTTGGGGTGGGTGCCGAAATGGAACTGCGCGGGAAGATTAGCTCACTTTGACGACTTACGTTCAATCATCGAAGCGGGCGGCCGTTGTTCACGGACGTCACGCTCGACTGCTCGCCCCTGTTCATACGTGCGAATGTCTCCTTTTGCGTTCTTCGTTATGACGAATCGATAAGCGGTCACACCTTTGCCGGTCGTAGCCATCTTCTGTGTAATCTTCACTGCCATTTGCCGCCCTCCACTCCTGGAATACTAAGCGTCTCCAAGACGCGAATCAACACATAGTTTTGTGCCACGTCTAGCAACCACTCGTAACCGTCTTCATTATCGAGCACTCTCAGGAAGTTACCACCATCCTTCGTAAACGACCCAACATTGAGAACTCCAAAGATTAGATGCTGGCTATCGGGATGCCGGAGTGGCATCGAGTAGAGGAATCGATGAGTCGGCCCCAGCTTATTCCTCCTGACATAAGTGTGGTGCTTCGGCTCCCGCTCTGCATTGGAGGCGTCAAACGAACGAACGGTGTTCGTCTTGTACGCACGCCCGGCGTTTCCGTCCCCGATTTCCAGCGAAAATTGAAGCGACCTTTGTATGTCGCCTTCTGTTGCTGCCACGACGCGAAGCTCAGGCACCACTCCCGTATTCTCGTCGTCATAGACCATCAGACTAACTTCCAGGTCATCGCGTTTGAGGACGCCGTTTGTTGCTGTGATCTCATCGATCCGACGTGCCACGAGTTCACGAAATGCGCGCAGAACATCCGTTATCTCGCCTATTTTCGCATCCGGCTCCCCTGCGAGCACTCGGCGTCTTGCCTGCAATAAATCCCTGGCGCAGCGTTCGCCAATTGCTCGATGGCCAGGATTGTCCGTGGCAGAGAGGCCTGTTTCTTCAGGCAGTTCCCAGCTGATTTTGTAGCGGAGCTTTGTTGGCGGCCGAACAATCCGGACGAAACACAAACCGAGATCGGAATAGTGAAAATTACGCTGCAGACTCTGTGTTAACCATTCATGTACGGTCACTCCATCTGCTTCGACGACCTCAAACTTGGGCTTTCGAGGAAGCTTGTAGCCGGCGGGAAATTTTAACGACCAGAAGAACTCGTCTGTAGGAGCGTACATTTCCATCTCAAGAGATTCGCGTGGTGTAGTTCGTACCGGGAACTTTCGCCTGTGTTCAGTCCGGGTCAGTGATATCGCATTTAGGTCATAGCAAACAATGCTGTAGTTCAGCGGGTTTACTGCGGTCGGTGACCATGGGAGATGCACGCGGAAAGTAAGTTTCCGCGGGTCCTCTGTATCTAAGTTTTCGACTGTTACTCCCTCCGAGGTCCGAGCGTTGTTGAGCCATACACCTGAAAGATGCCCAGTGTCAGCTGTGTAATCGGGATGGTCGACTCTGGTTAATGTTTTTCCAGACTGGCACTGTAGACCGTTGAATTGGATTTCATTGAATGTGTCACCCTCTTCATCGACGGAAGCATCCCAATTGATCCCTCGATAACTGTACCCCTCATTCGCGACTATCGTTTTAAACGAGGAATCGAGCGAGTAAAGACGCGGTTCGGGAGGGAGCACTTCCTCAAAAGCATGGCCAGGCAATGCGAAAAACTGACGGACGTATGCTAAGCCGCCATCCTCTATCGTTATGAAATTGAAGTTATGACCTCGCGGCTCACGATCGCGGCCCCCGGCAACTGCCGTTCCCGCACCGATAACTTCCACCACCTTCGCGATACCTGAGCAGGTTCCTAGAGACAAAACTGAGTAGGGGGCCATGTGATTGTGCCCGTGGAGGACAAACGCGATGCCGTTATCGGCTAGAAATTGCAGTAGGCGGTGGGTGTTTTCCAAGACCAGAAATTCATCTGCACTGCTCCTCTCGAACGGAACGGGGAATGGATGATGATGCAGAATCGCTATCTTCGTGGACGCCGCAATGAGAGTTCTTCGGTCGCTTCGGTCCAACTGGTTCTGAAGTGAAGCGAGTTGCAGTCGGCCGACGTTACCGCGCGCAAATCCTCGCACGATCGGATTGGAGTCGATGCATACGATTGTTAGATTGTGCTCTGGTACATAGTGAACACCATACCTCGCGCCAAAATGCTTTCGGTACCAATACTGTGTGACCGGTTTGAAGCCGAAGTTGCCCCATATACGCAGGTCGTGATTGCCCGGAACGGTAAACAGTTGTTTGTCGGTGCTGATGCCGAGCTCGTTACACAATTCATCGACCCAGAGACGGCTCTGAGGAATCTTGAAGGGGTGATCGCTTAGGTCGCCGCTAACTACGAGTAAGTTTGGACGGAGTTGCACCAACCGCTGGCGCAAGCGGTCCGCCACCGTGACGTCAGCGCGGTTGTAATGCAAATCCGAGATATGTGCAACAAGCACCGGCATATCGGCCGTCGGTCAGAGATTGTTTGGCCGACTCTAGCACACGCAATCGCTGCGGTAGTCATCTTCAATATATGTTCCGTTTTCGTAACAGACCGATAGACATTGTGGTTCCATCCCAGCACGTCAGTCGCGAGCGGCAACTCGGTCTTGTTTGGCATATGAGTCGCTCGCTGATCCCCCGTGCTAAACTTCCTCCGAATTCCGCCCCGAAGTTGAGTCGAAGCGAACTCCCCTGCGTGGTTTCGGGGCCCGGGACCACCGATGAACCTCCGCCGACGGCTGCTCTACGCCATCCTCGCCCTGGGCGGGATGCTGACTGTTGCTGTGCTCGGCTACCAGTGGCTGGGCGGGCCCTCGGTCAGCTTCCTGCAAGCCCTGTATATGGCGGTGATCACGCTGGCGGGCGTGGGCTACGGCGAGATCATCGACACCGGCGCCAATCCCCACCTGCGCATCTTCAACATGTTCGTGGTGATCGTGGGAGTAATGATCACCGTCTACGTGTTTTCCGTGGTCACCGCCTTCCTGGTGGAGGGCGAGATCCGCAACCTGTTCTGGAGACGGAAAATGCAGAAGCGCATCCAGGAGCTGAAAGAGCACTACATCGTGTGCGGGCTGGGCGACACCGGGCGCTACGCGGTGGAGGAATTTCACCGCACCAGCACGCCCTTCATCGTGATCGAGAACAACGAAGACAACATCGCGCGCTTCAAGGAGCACGAGAGCGGTCGCTACAAGGAAGTGCTGTACGTGCTCGGCGACGCCACCGAGGAGAGCGTGCTGGACGCGGCCGGGCTGGACCGCGCCAAGTGCGTGATCGCCGCCGTCTCCAGCGACAAGGACAACCTGGTGACCACGGTGATGGTGCGGCAGAAAAATCCCACCGTGCGCATCGTGGCGCGCTGCGCCGACGTGAAGTTTGCCGACCGCATGCTGCGCGCCGGGGCCAACACGGCGGTGTCGCCCAACGCCATCGGCGGGCTGCGGCTGGCCAGCGAGGCCATGCGCCCGCACGTTACCAACTTCCTGGACCTGATGCTGCGGGAGAAGTCGCGCACGCTGCGCATCGAGGAGATCGTGGTGCCGGAGGGCTCGCCGTGGGTCGGGAAAAAGATGGACGAGCTGAACTTCCGCGCCCACTACCACCTGATGCCGCTGGCGGTAAAGACCTCGATCGGCGAGCGCAAGCACGACTTCCTGGTGAACCCGCCGGACACGCTCGCCCTGCAGGGCGGCACGGTGGTGATCGTGATGGGCGACGTGGAGGAGATCAAGCGGGCGCGGCACGAGGCGCATCATGGGGCGCATACGCAGGCCGGGAGCGTGAGCGCGAAGAGCTAGGAGGGCTCAGAGTCGATAGGCGACCAGAGAATTTCCATGCCGATGATGCGCCCGGCGATGTCCAGTTCCAGGCGTCCGGCGGCGCTGGCCACCACGTCGCCGCTCAGGCCGGGCATGGTGACGTAGACGCGGGGCTCGATGTAGCGCGCGTTGGCGGCTTCTTTCAGGAACTCCAGGGCGGCCTCGGAGCGGCAGATTTTCGGAACGTCGAAGCTGAAATCGGCGAGGTCGCCGTTCTCGCACAGCGACACCGCCACTTCCACCGACACGCGCTCGTGCACCTCCTCTTCCTCGAAGGTGCCGAGGGAGTTGAAGGCCACGTAGTACTGGTAGCCCAGTTGCTCGTCAAATTCGGTCCGCTCGACTTGGATCGCCATAACGCTGTGTTCGCCTGGTTCGGAATGAGCGCAGTTCTTTTATCACAGGCGAGCGCGCGGCGTCATGCCAAAGGCCCGGGGCGCGCGATATCGGAAGTGAGGGGGCCAGGACAGGAACTGAAGTGCCGCAACCTGTGGCCGGAATAAGGGTTTTTCCATATCGACGAGCGGAGCAGCACCGCATCTAATGGAGTACGGCCACCATCATTATTGAAGGAGCGATCATGAAGGCGAAAGGTTCGTTGTATGTCGTCCTGCTGCTGGCGCTGGGTATGAGCGTGGCGTGCAACCGCGCGTCCAACGATGCGCAAATCGCCAACCAGGCGCAGGCGAAAATCGTAGCGGACAGCAATATCCAGAACAAGCAGATCGGGGTGCAGTCGTCCAACGGCGTGGTGACGCTGAGCGGCACCGTCGGAAGCGAGCTGGAGCGCTCGGCCGCGGCCAACGATGCCGCGCAGGTGTCTGGAGTGAAGACCGTGGTCAACAACCTCGAGGTTTCGCAAGCCGCGGCGGCGCCTCCACCGGCGCCCGCTCCGGAGGAAAAGCCCGCACCAGCGCCGCGGACGGCAGCGCGGCATCGCGCGCCGGTCCGGCACAAGACCGAGGCCAGGCCGGGGTCGAGCGCGGCGGCCAGCGCGGCGCCTGCGCCGGCGGAGAATGTAGCGTCCGCTCCGGCGGCGCCGCCACCGCCGCGGGTCGTTACCGTGCCGGAGGGCACCGTGATTGCCATCCGCCTGCTGGATCCCATTGACACCGCGCGCAGCCGCGCTGGCGACACCTTTCGCGCGACCATCTCGCAGCCGGTGATGGTCGGCGACGAGGTGGTGATTCCCGGCGATGCCGACGTGGAAGGACAAATTGTGAGTGCCGCCAGCGCGGGGCACTTCAGCGGTCAGTCGGCTCTGGCGCTGACCCTGACCCGCCTGCGCATGAACGGCAAGAGCTATACCCTGCGCACCAACCAGTACGAGAAGACGGGCTCGTCACGCGGCAAGCGCACGGCGGAGACGGTGGGCGGCGGCGCTGCCCTGGGCGCGATCATCGGCGCGATTGCCGGCGGAGGCAAGGGAGCGGCCATCGGCGCCGGGGTGGGCGCGGGCGCCGGCACCGGAGTGCAGGCGGCGACCAAGGGACAGCAAATCCAACTGCCGCCGGAGTCGGTGCTGAACTTCCGCCTGGAGAGCGCGCTCAACGTTACGCCCGCCTCGACGTCGGAGAGAAATGCAAACCGGCAGAAGGTGGAAGAGTAGGGGAGAAGGTTTCACGTTTCAAGGTTTCACGTTTCACCTTGTCGGGAATTTGTCGTCGCGCGCCGGGTCCAAGGCGGCGTGAAACGGGAAACGCGAAACGTGAAACTTGCCTTATGCGCGATGCATGGCGATTTCGCTGGCGCCGGGGCGGGTCATCAGCTCGTGGATGGCTTCGCGCGGCGCCTTTCCCTGGTTGAGGATGGCGTCGATCTGCCCGGTGATGGGCATCTCCACGGAATATTTTCGCGCCAGGCCGACGGCGGCTTTCGTGGTCAGCACGCCTTCGGCGACCATGCCATGCATGCCGGAAATAATTTCGTCGAGCTTGCGCCCTTTGCCGAGTTCGACTCCTACAGTGCGATTGCGCGAGAGGCCTCCGGTGCAGGTGAGGACCAGGTCTCCGATGCCGGCCAGGCCCGCCATGGTGTCGGCGCGCGCGCCGCAGGCCACGGCAACACGCGTGATCTCCGCCAGGCCGCGAGTGATCAGCGCCGCGATGGTGTTGAAGCCCAGGCCCAGGCCGTCGCACACGCCGGCGGCGATGGCGATCACGTTCTTGAGCGAGCCGCCCAGTTCCACGCCCGCGACGTCGTCGTTGGTGTAGACGCGGAAGCAAGGCTCGCTGAACTCGCGCTGCACGGTTTCGGCAAGCTGGGAATCTTTGGAGGCAACCGTGATCGCCGTGGGGTCGCCGCGCGCGACCTCCTTGGCAAACGACGGCCCGCTGAGCGCGCCGATGCGCGGCCTCGGGATGCGCGCGCTGTCGCCGAGCACGTGCGCGATGACTTCCGACATGCGCTGCAGCGTGTCGGTTTCGACGCCCTTGGTGGCGCTGACGAACATCATGTCGGGCGTAAGATGCGGCGCCATCTGCCGGAACAGCCCGCGGCAGTGATGCGAGGGCATGACGCTGACCACGATCTCGGCGGCGTGGAGGGCGTCGGCGAGGCTGTTGGTGGGCGTGACGGCGGCGGGGATTTCCGCGCCGGGGAGGAAGAGATCGTTAGTGCGGCGGGCCTGGATGGAGCCGCAAACTTCTTTTTCGAAGGCCCAGAGGCGGACGCGGTGCGTGCCCTTGCGTCCGAGCACGATGGAAAGGGCCGTGCCCCATGCGCCTGCGCCGATGATGGCAATGTCACTCATGCGTTTCAGTTGCGCGTTTCAGTTTCGGGTACACCACCGAGACACCGAGGTCACCGAGGCGCACCGAGAAAATCTTAGTCATCTGTGCTTCAGTTCGAAGCGGTGTTCGGTGCCGGCCAATAAGCGCCGGATGTTCTGATGATGCTTGGCGATGATGAGAGCCGAGGCGCACACCATGGCGGCGAACACCGCCGGTGATGCCTGGTAGCGATAGAACAGCCAGGCGAAAATCGGGAACGCGGCCGTCGCGACGATCGAGCCCAGCGAAATATAGCGGAACGCGGCCACGATGGCGACGAAGATCACCAGCGCGATGAGCACGGCCTTGGGTGCGAGCGCAAGGAATGCGCCGACGCCGGTGGCCACGCCTTTGCCGCCCTTGAACTTCAGCCATACAGGGAAGACGTGGCCGAGGATGGCGAAGACGGCGGCGATGGCGGCAATGAAATAAAAATGCTGCGCTCCCGGCCGAGTCGCCTCCCGCAGTGCTGCCAATTGCTGGGGAGTGACCAGGACGTAAGTCGGCGGGTGCAGTCGATCGGTGATTGCCATGGCTGCTACCACTGCGACGAAACCTTTGCTGGCATCCAGGATCAGCGTCGCCACGCCCAGGCCCGGCGCCTTGCGCGCTACATTGGTCGCCCCGATGTTGCCGCTGCCGATGGCGCGCACGTCCTCGCCGCGGAAGACGCGGACGAGGATGTAGCCGAAGGGGATGGAGCCCAGCAGGTAGGCGATCACGGCGACGATGAGGTAGATGGACATGAATACGTCGTTGGTCGACGGTCGCTGCTCGATGACCGCAACCTCAGCGGCTAAAGCCGCGCCCGTCCCGAGAGAGCCTGTTCTTTCGCCCGCTGAAGCGGGCTGGTGCTTTTTCTGTTGCTGACCCCCGGCTTACGCCGGGGGCTACACGTTCTTGCGCGCGCGTTGCGCGCTGGATTTCAGCGCCAGCGAGACGATTACCTCAGCGGCTGAAGCCGCGCGCCTTCAAAGCCGAATCTACAAAACCGAACCTTCAAGACGGAAGCTTCAAAGCCGAACCTTCAAAACGGGAAACGCGCGATCTTCGAATAGCGCGCGCCGCCCGGGCCCAGCTTGCTCTCGAACAAAAAGAATTCGCGAGCGGTCATTGTACCGAACTCAGGCGCGGGCTTGCCCTGCAATTTCTCAGCGAGGCGGCGCAGCGGCGGGCTGGGACGGTCGCCCGGCTGGGGATGCGGCCGTCCGGAGCCGGAGCGGGCGAGGGTGAGGTGCGGCCGATATTGGTTGCTCTCCCGTTCGACGCCGGTGCGCGCGACGGCTTCGTCAACTGACTTTGCCAGCTGCGGCAGTTGCTCCGGCGCCTCGATGCCGAGCCAGAAGACGCGCGGGCTGCGCGGGTTGGGAAAGAACCCGCTGCCGCGAAAGGCGATTTCGAAGGGCTGGGCGCGGAAGGTGGCCAGCTCGCGCTGAATGCGCTCGACCTGGTCGTCCTTCTGCTCGCCGATGAATTTCAGGGTGACGTGGAACGATTCCGGCTTGACCCAGCGCGCGTCGGGGGCGAATTCGCGGACGCCTTCCAGGTAGCCGGTCATGCGCTGCCGGATTTCTTCGGGGATGTCGAGGGCGACGAAGAGACGCATGGCAACCGTAAAGTCAGGAGAGTCAGGACTCACCTGTCTGGAGACACTGATCCAAAGCGATGACCTGAGCGTGCGCCAGGCACGCATCGCATCGCGGCATGGGGTACGTCACATTTGCTGTGTCAGGTAATTGGCGATGCCCATCTCCTTGATGGCGTGAATCTGCGCTTCGAGATAGTCGACGTGCCGTTCTTCGTCTCGGATCATGCCCTCGAACAAGACTTTTGACCCGTCATCTTTTTCCGCGGCGCAAACCTTTGCCGCTTCGTTGTACTCCCGTACGGCATCATGCTCGTCCTCGAGGTTGATCTCCATCTGTTGCTGCACGTTGTCTCCCAGGCGAGGCTTCAGGCCGACGGCAATGTTCGGCATCCCATCCAGAAAAATGATGCGCTCGATCAGCCCTTCCGCGTGCTTCATCTCCTCGATAGCCCGCGCCTTCGTCGATCCGCCGAGCTGCTTGTAGCCCCAGTTATTACACATTTCAGACTGCGTCATATACTGCACGATTGCCGTCAATTCGGCACTCAGCGCCGCATTGAGTTGTTGAATGACTTTTTCACTTCCATGCATGAATTCGCTCCTCTGCCAACCAGCGGTCTATCCACCAGCGGTCTATCAATCAGCGGGATTGTAGCTGACCCTAACTGCTAACTACTAAGAAACTCATCTCACTCCGCCATCAGCTTGCGGCGGACCAGGTCGAGGGCCTGCTGCGTGGCCCACCAGCGAATGCGGTCGCGATCGCCGGGAACCCTGCGCTCCACGACCTCGGTATGCTTGCCGTCGGCGACGGCGACATAAATCAGCCCCACCGGTTTCTGCTCGGTCCCGCCGCCCGGGCCGGCCACGCCGGTGATGCCCACGCCGATGGTGGCGCGGCACTCTTCGCGGATCCCCTCCGCCATCGCCGCCGCCACTTCCTGGCTCACCGCGCCATGCTGCGCAATCAGCATGGGCGGCACGTTGGCGAACAGCGACTTCATCTCGTTGTCGTAAACGATGGCGCCGCCCAGGAAATAGCGCGAGCTGCCGCTCACCCGGGTGATGCGCTCGCCCAGCATTCCGCCGGTGCAGGATTCGGCGACGGCGAGCGTGGCGCCGCGCATCTGCAGGAAGTAGCTGACAATCTGCTCCAGCGATTCACCCTGGGTGGAGTAAACGGCGTCGCCGAGTTCATCTTCCAGCAGCCCGGAGAGCTCCTCGACGCGCGCCTGCGCTGCCTGGTGCGAATCGGCGCGCGCGCTGAGGCGAAGCTGGATGTCGCCGGCG
Organism: Terriglobia bacterium; assembly: GCA_963797035.1. GTDB lineage: Bacteria > Acidobacteriota > Terriglobia > Terriglobales > Acidobacteriaceae > JAIQGF01. The sequence continues at coordinate 683,582 of CAWCOC010000001.1, read as the reverse complement.
CCGGCCAGAATGGTGGTATGCACGTCAGGGAAGCGCTGGTAGATGGGCGCGACGCGCTGGTCACACGCCGATTCGCCGAGCATGGCGATCTTGAGCACGCGAGTGGCGATGAACTGGCGGGGCACGCGCTCGCGCAGCCGCGGCAGGCACTGCTGATCGAACATGGGCTTGATCTCGTGCGGCGGCCCCGGCAGCAGCATCAGGTAGCGGCTGGCGCCTTCGTGCTCCAGGTCGATCCATTGGCCGGGCGCGGTGCCCATGGCGTTGGGTAGCACCTCAGCGCCGGCGATGACATCGGCCTGGCGATCGTTGTTGGCCGGCATGGGGCGGCGCATTTCGGCGAAGCGCTTGTAGAGCTGGGTGATGAGCTCGGGATCGCGATTGAGTTCGCGTCCGAGGGCGGCGGCGACGCATTCGCGCGTCAGGTCGTCTTCGGTGGGGCCGAGCCCGCCCATGAAGATCAGGATGTCGGCGCGGGCGAGGGCAGTGCGCGCCGCCGAGGTGAGGTGATCGCGATTGTCGCCGACCACGGTCTTGAAGCCGACCTCGACGCCCATTTCATTGAGCTTCTCGGTGAGGTACAGCGAATTGGTGTCCTGGAAGAACGGAGTGAGCAGCTCGGAGCCGATGGCGATGATCTCGGCGGTCACGTGGGAAGTGTAGCGCAAGGGGCAAGGGGGAATCTTTCGCCCGCTGAAGCGGGCTTTTGGTGTGCGCGTCACCTGACCCCCGGCTGGCGCCGGGGGCTACGATCTTTTGCGCGCTGCGCGCGCTGTTGGCCGCCCAGTCTTGAAAAATTGAGCCTTGGTCGCCGGGTCAGGCGGTTTCTTCCACTGGTTCGGGATGACACGCTGGTTGAAATGCCGGTGGGCGGCGCGGTGTGCGCTGATGGCGCAGGGGTCCTTCGACTCGGGCGTACGCCCTCGCTCAGGATGACAGCGGTTTGAATGTTGCCTTGCGCCTTGGGCCTTGTGCCTTGAGCCCGGTCCTCGCGGCCGAGGGCGGCCGCGCCACAACGAGCTACACAGTTTCTTCCACCGGCAGCAGCGGATGGCCCTGGATGTCCCAGGAGAGGTGGTGGACGGCGCTGGTAGTGGCGAGCACGGCGGCGCGGCCGGGGGCGAAGGCCAGCCCGACCAGGTTCTGTCCGGCGACGACAAGAGAAGCCTGCTTGTCCGGCGTGAGGCGTACAATGCCGCGCTTGCCGCGCAGCGAGGCCGCCAGGTACAGATTTCCGTTGATGTCGAAGGCCACGCCCTGCGGCCGGCCCAGCCCGCGAAAGAAAACCGAGACGCGTCCCTGGGGATCGACCTCGTGCACCGCGTCGAAGCTGGACGTCGTGGGCCCGGTAACGTAGAGATTGCCATTGGGGCTGAAGGCGAGGTGATAGGCCGAGACGGAGGGCTCCAGGGTGGCAAAAACGAAAATCTGGCGGTCGCGCGAAATTTTGAAGATGGTGCCGCTGCGGTCGCCGACGTAGAGGTTCTGGTCGCGGTCGAAGGCCAGGCCAGTGGCGACGCCCATGCCTTCGGCGTAGGCGGACATGGTGCCGTTGGGGGCGACGCGATAGACGGCGCCGTCGTGACGCGAGCTGACGTACATCTGGCCGTCGCGGTCGAAGGCGATCGCGGTGGCATTCATCATCTCGGCGAGGAAGGGCTTGACGTTGTAATTGGTGTCGATGCGATAGATCGCGACCGGCACCTTCTGTCCGCGCGATCCGGAAAAGGTGACGTAGATATTGCCTTCCAGGTCGAGCGCGGGATTGGTGACGGGATGCAGGTTCTCGGCGATGGTGACCGCCACGCGGATGTCGTGAGGATTGCTGGCGTGGCCGTTGGCGTCGACGGTGACCGGGCCGGAGTGCGCCCCGTCGGGCACGCGCGCCACCAGGAACTGCTCGGCGCTGATGACGACCGCGCCTTCCAGGTCGCCGAACTGGACCTTGGGACGGCGCAGTTCGTGCGGGCGCAGTCCGCTTCCGATGATGCGGATTTCGCCCCCGGGCAAGGCAGCGGCGGGCTCCACGGTATCGATCCGCGGCTTGCCGTTGACGTTCTTCTTGCCCAGGATGCGGTCAGAGATTCCCATGGTCATTTGCTAACTTGGATGCGCAGGCGCGGCGCGACACTCACGGCAGCACGCCGAAATGACGCAGCGCCTGGAGGATTGCCAGCGCATAAAGGCCGGCGCCCACGTCGTCGAGCATGATTCCAGCGCCCTCCGGCAGGCTTTCCAGCCGGCGCAGCGGCGGCGGTTTCACGATGTCGAAGACACGAAAAAGTATAAGGCCCGCCAGCAGAGTTTTCCAATCGAGCGGCGCGCCGATCAGGCAGATCAACTGCCCGGCGACCTCGTCGATCACCACGAAGCCGGGGTCCTTGCGGTTTGACTCGCGGGCAACACGCGTCGCGGCAGGAATTCCGATGGCAGTGACAATCGCGGCGGCGATGATCGCGGTGGGCAGTTGGTGCGAGCCGGCGAAGGGAGCGAACGCGCGCCAGAGCAGCACGGTGGCCACCGACGCCCAGGTCCCCGGGCCGGGCTTCAGCTTGCCGACGCCGAAAAAAGTTCCGACCGCCCATGCCCACGCGGTCTTATGCGCGGGCCGGTCGTCAGGAGCGCTTGCGGTGCTGGTCATCGTGAGTGGAGTCGCCCGGATGGCGCTTGTCCACAGTGTAATCCGCTTCGCCGAATTGGTCGCCCTGATTGAGCGGCGTGGAAATCACGTAGCCGCCGCTGGCCCACTTGCCGAGATCAATCAGGCGGCAGCGCTCGCTGCAGAAGGGGAACTCAGGCTCGTCGCGCAGCACCAGCTTGCGGCAGGTGGGACAACGCAGGCTGCGAATGCGTTTGCGGGGCATGGGAACTATTGTAGGCGAACACCCATAAACACAGAGGCACGGAAACACGGAGGAATCGGGTAATTGCGGAATCGGGTAATCGGGTAATCGAAATCAACCGGCAGTGGACAGACCAGCGGTCAAGAAGTTCAGGAAATTACCCGATTACGCAATTACCCGATTGATGCTCTGTTGTTTCTCTGTGTCTCTGTGCCTCGGCGGTTGTCGTTAAAGCAGTCGGGCGACCAGGTCGTAGTCGTGGGCTTCCGTGATTTCGCAGCGGTGGAAGGCGCCGGGCTGGAGTTCCGATTCGTCGGCAAAATCGTTGATGAAGACTTTGCCGTCGATTTCGGGCGCGTGCATCGCGGTGCGGCCCTCCCAGAGCAATTCGGTCTCACTCGACGGACCTTCGATCAGCAAATCGAACTGGCGGCCGACCAGGGCTTTCTTGCGCTTGCGGCTGATGGATTTCTGCAGCTGCATCAGTTTGCGGCGGCGGCGCTCGATTTCGGCGGGCTCGACTTTCATGCCGAGCGAGAACGCCGAGGCGCCCTCCTGGTCGGAGTAGGCGAAGGCGCCCATCCAGTCGAATTGCGCCTGGCGCACGAAATCGCAGAGCTCGTCGAATTCGCGCTCGGTCTCGCCGGGGAAGCCGACGATGAACGAGCTGCGCAGGGTGAGGTCGGGAATCGCGCGCCGCATTTTCTCCAGGGAGCGCAGGAACAGCTCCGCGCCGCCACCGCGTTTCATGCGCTTGAGCGCCGAAGGCGAGGCGTGCTGCAGCGGAACGTCCATGTAGGAGCAGATTTTTTCGTGCCCCGCGATGGTGTCCAGCAGGCGCCCGGTGACCTTGTTGGGATAGGCGTAGAGGAAGCGCACCCAGCGCAGGTCCTGGATGCCGGCCAGTTTTTCCAGCAGCCGCGCCAGGCCGTCCTGCAGGCCGAGGTCCTCGCCGTAGCAGGTGGTGTCCTGGCCGATGAGTGTGATTTCGCGCACACCCGCGTGTGCCAGGCGCTCGGCCTCGGCAATCACCGACTCAAAGCGGCGGGAGCGAAATTTTCCGCGCAGTTGCGGGATGATGCAGAAGCTGCAGGGATGATCGCAGCCCTCGGCGATCTTGATATAGGCGGAGGCGCGCGGCGTGGCCAGCAGCCGGGGCGTGCTGTCGTCGTAGAGATAGTTGGGAAGATCGGCGATGGCGCCATCCCAGGCATCGCGCGAGAAGCGTCCAGCCTGCTCGCGGGCTTGAGCTTCGGGCCGGCTGGCGGATATGGTGACGAGTTGAGTGTGCACAGCCGGAGGCGGCTGTGCCACGCGCCTCATTCCCGCGGCTTCGAGAATGCGCGGCAGCTCGCCGGTACCCACCACCGCGTCGACCTCGGGAATGTCCTGCTGGATCTGGTTGCGGAAGCGCTCCACCAGGCAGCCGGCCACCACCAGCTTGCGCGCGCGCCCGGCACTCTTGTGGCGCGCCATTTCCAGGATGGCGTTCACCGACTCCTGCTGCGCGCTCTCAATGAAGGAGCAGGTGTTCACCACGATCACGTCGGCATCTTCGGCGCGCGGCGTGATCTCCGCTCCCGCCTGCGCCAGCATGCCCATCATGACCTCGGAGTCCACCAGGTTCTTGGGACAGCCCAGCGACACGAATCCAATCTTCCGCGGGCGCGCCGGCTGGGCGTCCTTCGCGGAAGAGGTCGGTTGTTCGAGGGTGGCCGGCAGGTCAGGCATGCGGTGAGTCAATTGTAGCAGCTTCATTCACCGGGCTAATTGCGGAACTGCGGAACTGCGGAATTGTCGAATGAACACAGTATGACCGGCTTCAATTCGGCAATTCGGCAGTTCTGCAATTCCGCAATCAGTGGCTCACTTGCTCTTAATCTCTTCAAACAGTTCCCGCAGACGCGAGGCGTCCTGCGGCGACTGTCCAAAGCGGGCGCGCTCGTAGTGGCGAGTGAAGGCGGCGACGGAATCCTGGAGCGGTGGGTCGGAAATGGTGGCAACGAACTCACGCGGGGTTTGCGCCGGCTTCTTGTGGAACCCTTTTCTGCCCATGGAGCGGACCATGCGCGAGTACCAGATGCTGGCCGCGGCTTGCGGCGCTTTTTGCGGGTTGCGCGCCACGTGGTGGTGGTGCGCCACGCGCCAAAAGCGGGCAGCGTTGGCGAGCGCAAAGCAGAAAATGATCGCCAGCACTGCGCCCAAGGCCCAGGTACGGGGGCGGCGCTCGGCCGCCAGGTGCACTCGTCGCGCCTGCTGCAGCAGGGCGCGATAGCGGCGGCGCAACCAGCCGCGGGTCTGGTCGCCGACGCTGCGACCGCGCGCCATGGCCGAAATGGTGAGCGTGCGTTGGTGCAGGAAGTCGTAGTTGATCACCCACTCGCGCCAGAACTCGCGCGCGGCGTCCAGGTAGAGCCCGAAGCGGTGCAGGTTGCCGGCCGCCGGCGTGGGGTCCGGAGGCGTGGGATCGAAGCTCACCCAGGCGTACCCCGGGATGTAGGCCTCCACCCAGGAGTGCGCGTCGCGCCCGCGCACGATGTAGCTGCCGGTCAGGTCGTTGTATTCGCCGCCGCGAAAGCCGTTGACGATGCGCGAGGGAATGCCCACGGTGCGCAACATCACCGCCATGGCGGAGGCGAAATATTCGCAGTGACCTTCCTTGCGCTCAAACAGGAAGTAAACCAGCGGGTCGGGCGGCGGCGTGGCCGCCATCTGCAGGCTATAACCGTAGTGAGTGCGGAGATAAGACTCGAGAGCGGCGGCTTTGTCGTAGCCGGTGGACGCGCCGGCCGTGATTTGCTGTGCCAGCTCGGTGACGCGGCGGTCAACGCGCGGCGGCAAGCCGAGATAGTTGAGCGTGATGTCGGGCGGTATGGCGGCGTCGGCGGCGCGCAGCCGGTCCGCATCCGGACGTCCCCACAGTGACGAAGCGGTGTAGCTCTCGGTCATGCGTCCGCGGTCCTGATTGTAGACCGCGCCGCTCTCGTCGACGGCAATCTCGCTGATGCGTCCTTGCACGCTGACCGGCACCGGCGCCAGGAACAGGACGCTGGTGCCGACGGGCTCCATCATCACCTTGTAGAACAGCGGGCGCAGTCCGGCGCGCTCCAGCGGCAGGTTGCGCACGCCGGCCTGCACGCGCGCCAGGTTGTAACGCCCCATGCCGGTCAGTCGGACCTCGGGATTGCGCGGGTTGGAGGTAAACGGCTCCATGCGCTGCTCCACCGGATTGCTCCACTGCCGGCCGTCGAACAGGGCGAGCGCGACGCCGCGCCATCGCATGTCGGCATAGCCGCCGCGGTCGCCCTCGATCTCGATGTGCATCACCACGGTGTCGGACTGCTTGATGCGGCCAATCTCGCCCAACTGCACGCGCTCACTGAACCCGCTGACGAACTCGTTGTGCGGCGCGTAGGCGCTCAGGTAGCCGGCCGACAGCCGCGGCAGCATGAAGAAAATCGCGGCCGCGCCCAGCACTACCGCCACCGTCACCAGCAGGGCGACACCGGTCAGCGACCGGGTCAGGCGGCGCGCGGGATGGGGAATGGCGGGGACAGGCAGCGCGTGCAAGGCTGCCGCCGCCGAGCGCTTCATCTCCATGCTGATGAAAGTGGCTACCGCCAGCAGCATGAACAGGCAGAAGGCGCCCAGGAAGAGCGTGTCCACGGTGAGCACGGCCGCCGCCAGGGCTTCCAGGAAGGAGATGATCGCCAGGTAAATGTGATCGCGGTCGCGCCGCACGGAAAAAATCTTGACCACCAGAATGAACAGCACCAGGTGCACGGTGGCGTCGACGTAGCTGCCGGAGACGAAAAAAATGTCGACGGGGTAGAAGGCGACGTAGAGCAGCGTCAGGTAGGACGTCCAGCGCTCGGGGATTTGCACCGCGCGCCCGCGCAGCATGAAATAAGCGCGCAGCAGGAGCGCGGAGGAGACCGTGATCAGGGAGAGCGCGTCCAGGCGGCCGGTCCCCGCCAGCATGAAGAACCCAGTGGCCACCAGCAAGAACAGGCAGACCTGGAAATACTGTTCGATGGAGGCGCGGAAGGCAGGCGGCTGGCGCGGCGCGGGCGGAGCGAGGATGGATATAAGGTCGAGTTTCTCGCCGCCTGGCACTGGGCTATTGTGTCATAAGCGGTACCTTTATTTCGGTTTGACCACGGCCAGCGAATCCGGAAAATCTCCGGTCGGAAAGTGCGCGGCTGGGACTAAGTTGAGCGCTCCGGATGCACGATCTACCACAAAACCGGTGACTGTCCCATCCTGGCGGTTGATCGCGTACACGTAGGTTCCATCCGGGTCAAAGGCCACATCGAGCGTCCCCAGCCCGGAGGGGAACGGGCTGCCGCTGGTTTTCTCCAGTTGGTGCGTCCCGCTATTCAGCACGAACGTGGAGACGCCGCTGGCGAACGTGGTGGTGTCGGTCTCCTCGGTGACGGCAAAGAATTTTCCCAATGGGTCGGCGGCCACCCCGGCCGGATTGGAGGCCGGAGGCCTGAATTCCACGGCTGCAATGTCGCCCGAGTTCGGGTCGACGTGAAACTCCGACACTTCGTTGGTGACGAGTTCGCTGGCTGTCAGGAAGGTGCCATCCGGGTTGAGCGCCAGCCGACGCTTCGGAGTGTTGAAAGCGCCGCGCTCAACCAGAACCCCGGTGGTAGGATCGCGGCTCAACTCCAAGAGCCCGCTATCGGAGGCCGCATAGATGAACTTTCCGCTGGGATGCATCGCCAAGCCAGTTGGCGTTCCATTCACAAGGAAAGGTGAACCTGGCAGGAGGGTGAGCGTACCCGCCGGTCCGATCGACCATCCCTCAATTTCTCCGTTGGAGGCGCCGAACCTTGTGGTTGCAATGTAGACGTGCTTGCCCGTGGGATCGACGACGAGAGCACGAGCGCAAACGCCGTCCAGGGTCTCGCTATCGACTCGCGTCAGTGCTCCAGAGGAGCGATCAACCGCCTCCGCCAGGACTTTGCTGTGGACCAGAGTGCAATTGGAGCCACGAGCTCCGGGAACGGATCCATCTTCCGCCACAAAAACAAACTTTCCCAGCGGATCCGCGGCGATGGCGGTTGGACCATCACCGGCGGCAAAAGGAGAGCCGGCCAGCGGCTTCAGATTGCCGGAGGCACTGTCGACGGAAAATCCCGAGATGCCTCCTCCCACCTGCTTCGTGGAACCATTATTCGCGACGTACACGAACGTTGCCGCGGTAGATGAAGTCGCAGGCGGCGGAGTCGGAGGCGGCGGAGGAGTCGGAGGCGGCGGAGTCGGAGGGGGCGGAGTGGGAGACGGCGAGGGGCTGGGCATGGAATTCCCCGATGTCGGGCTGGAGGCTGCAGTCACATTGCCGCCGCAGCTCAACCAGGTTGTGGTCGCGAGCAACAAGACCCCGAGACAGAGAAACGCAAAAGCGCGGCGACGGGCCATAGGCGCGGACTCCTGAAAGTAGTGGGGGGAACTGCATACTCTGATGGCGCAGTCCCGTGGCACGTTTGCCGCTGCTGAAGTGAATTCCGTCCCAGCTCAGCTGGTGGTCGGCTTGCGGATGGTAAAATCGATGGTGTCGGACATCGGTCCCGCGCGACGTACTCCCGCCAATCCCGCCAGGTCCGGAAGGAAGCAACGGTAACGGGCTCTTGCGTGCGCAGTGGGTTCGCCGGTGTCCGGCTTTTTTTAGAGCAATAGACATTCCTCACGCCATCCTTCAGAATTGTCATACGGAGAGCTCATTGAACATTCCTATTCGGGCCAAGATCACCTCCCTCGGCACCTACGTCCCTCCGCGAGTCCTCGGCAATCACGACCTGGAAAAAATGGTGGAAACCAGCGACGAGTGGATCATGCAGCGGGTGGGCATTCGCGAGCGCTACATCGTGGACAAGGGCGTGGCCACCAGCGATCTCTCGTTGGAGGCGGCGAAGTGCGCGCTGCTCAAGCGCGGCGTCGCGCCGGAAGAGGTGGAGGTCATCATCGTGGGCACGGTCACCCCCGACATGTTTTTTCCCTCCACCGCCTGCCTGGTGCAGCACAAGCTTGGGGCCAAGGGCGCGTGGGGCTTTGATCTCTCCGCCGCCTGCTCCGCCTTTGTCTACGCGCTGCAGACCGGGGCGCAATTCATCCGCACCGGCGCGCACAAGAAGGTGCTGGTGATCGGCGCCGACGTGATGTCGTCGATCATCGACTACACCGATCGCGCCACTTGCGTCATCTTCGGCGATGGCGCGGGCGCGGTGCTGCTGGAACCCGCGGCCGACGGCGAGGACGCGGGCTTTATCGACTTCCTGCACTACGTGGACGGCTCCGGCGCCTGCTCGCTCTACATGCCCGGCGGCGGCAGCCTGAATCCCTCGACCCATGAAACCGTGGACAAGAAGATGCACTACGTCCACCAGGACGGGCAGGCGGTGTTCAAATACGCGGTGCGCAACATGGCCGACGTCTGCGACCGGCTGCTGAAGCGCAACCAGGTCAACCCGAAGGACGTGGACTGCTTCATCCCGCACCAGGCGAACCTGCGCATCATGACCGCCACCGCGGACCGGCTCGGCCTGCGCCCCGAGACAGTGATCATCAACATTGACCGCTTTGGCAACACCACCGCCGGAACCATCCCGCTCGCCATGCAGACGGCGATCGACGAGGGCAAGCTGAAGAGGGGAAGCCTGGTGCTGCTGGCCTCGGTCGGCGCGGGCTTCACCACCGGGGCGACGCTGCTCCGCTGGGCGTACTGAAACAGGCTTCGGGTTTCAGGCTGCAGGCTTCGGGCGCAAGGGATTTGATGTCGCCTGGTTTTGATTCTTATCAGTGTTGATCTGTGCAAATCAGTGGCTGATTGCTTTTCCTGAACCGCAGGTAGACTTCGTGCGCAAGGGATTTGTGGTGAACACCGCCGGCAGGGCGGTCACGATAACAGCTCATGGCTGCGCTCGAAATGATGCCGACAAAGAATTGGAGCGACGATGAAACGCGTTACTGGCATTGGCGGAATTTTCATTAAGGCGAAAGACCCGCAGGCGATGTACGCCTGGTACGAGAAGCATCTCGGCATCGCGCGCGACCCAATGGCTCAATCCGGCATCTTCACGTGGCGTGACAAAGATTCCGGCGAGGAAGGTCAGACCGTCTGGTCGCTGTTCAAGGAAAGCAGCAAATACTTCGACCCCAGCAAATCCCAGATGATGATCAATTACCGCGTCGACGACATGGACGCCCTGGTTGCGGCGCTGAAGTCGGAGGGCATCGAGGTGCTGAAGCGCGAGGATGGTGACTACGGCTGTTTCGCCTGGATCATGGACCCGGAGGGCAACAAGATCGAGCTGTGGGCGCCGCCAAAAAGCAGTAGTTAGGAGCTAGGGGTTAGTAGTTAGGAGTTTAGCGTTAGGATTTCGGAATCAGGAATAGAAATACGCGCCCAGCCTACGGGCGCGTTTGCTTTTGGCTGATCAGCGTTCATCTGCGTTGATTAGTGGCTGATTTGTTCCTCCTGAAGCCTGAAGCCTGCAGCCTGCTTATGGATGCGTCATGGTCTCCGGCTTCACCAGCTGGTCGAACTCTTCCGCCGTGAGGAACCCGAGTTTCACCGCCGCCTCTTTCAGGCTGCTGCGCTCGACGTGCGCGGTGTGCGCCACCTTGGCGGCGTTGTCGTAGCCGATTTTCGGCGCCAGCGCGGTCACCAGCATGAGCGAGTTCTTGACGTACCAATCCACTTTTTCGCGGTTCACTTCAATGCCGTTGATCATGAACTCGACAAAGCCGTGGCAGGCGTCGGTGATCAGGGTCACCGAGTGCAGGAAGTTGTAAATGATCACGGGCTTGAAGACGTTGAGCTCGAAGTTGCCCTGCGATCCGGCAAATCCCACCGCCGCGGTGGCGCCGTGCACCTGGGCGCACACCATGGTCATGGCCTCGCTCTGCGTGGGGTTCACCTTGCCCGGCATGATCGACGATCCCGGCTCGTTCTCCGGGATGGTGAGCTCGCCGAAGCCGCAGCGCGGCCCGGAGGCCAGCCAGCGAATGTCGTTGGCGATCTTCATCAGCGAGGCGGCGGTGGTTTCCAGCGCGCCCTGGGCAAAGACGATTTCGTCATGCGCCGACAGCGCCGCGAACTTGTTGGGATGGGAGCGGAAGGGAAGCGCGGTCAGCTCGGCGATCTTTTTTGCCGCGCGCTCGGCAAATTCCGGATGGGTGTTCAGCCCGGTGCCCACCGCGGTGCCGCCGATCGCCAGGTCGTAGAGGCCGTCGAGCACCATCTCCAGGCGCTTGATGTCGCGCTCGATCAGGCTGGCCCAGCCGCCGAATTCCTGCCCGAGGGTAAGCGGCACCGCGTCCTGCAGGTGGGTGCGCCCGATCTTCACGATCGAGTCGAACTCCCCGGCCTTGCGCGCCAGCGCCTCCTGCACCGTCCTCAGCGCCGGGATGAGCGCGCGCTTCACGCGCTCCGCGGCCGCGATGTGCATGGCCGCCGGAAAGGTATCGTTGGAGGACTGCGACATGTTGACGTGATCGTTAGGGTGGATGGGCTTCTTCGACCCCATCTCGCCGCCGGCCATTTCGATGGCGCGGTTGGAGATGACCTCGTTCACGTTCATGTTGGTCTGGGTGCCGCTGCCGGTCTGCCAGATGCGCAGCGGAAACTGGTCGTTGAGCTTGCCGCTGATGACCTCGTCGGCCGCTTGCGCGATCAGCTTGGCCTTGTCCGCGGGCAACTTGTCGAGTTCCTGGTTGACCAGCGCCGCCGCTTTTTTCAGGATGCCGAAGGCGCGGATCAGCTCCGGCGGCATGGTGTCGCGGCCGATGTTGAAGTGAATCAGCGAGCGCTGCGTCTGCGCCCCCCAGTACACGTTGGCGGGCACTTCGATCTTGCCCATGCTGTCAGATTCAACCCGGGTGCGTGGCTTCTCCACGATGGTGGCCATTGCGAGCTCCTGATGAAAGCGGTATCCGGTACCTGAGTACCTCAGTACCTGAGTGAAACCAGACGGTGAAAATTATAGTCCTCGCGGGCCGGGGGGTTGTGAGGTGGAACACAACATCGCGTGACGGTTTCTGGCAGCCGGCAGCTCGGCCCCCCAGCTACCAGCGACCAGCTACGATCTACTAGCGTCATCGTACAATTGCATCTTGAGCGCAACGAGCGTGTCCGACAAGAGTTCCCAGCAATTCGACGTTGTCGTCATTGGCGCGGGACCGAGCGGGCTGGCCTCGGCCATCGAGGCGCAGCGCGCCGGCTTTCGCGTGGTCCTGATCGACAAGGGCTGCCTGGTGAATTCGCTGTTTCATTACCCGGCCAACATGACGTTCTTCACCACCCCGGAGCTGCTGGAAATCGGCGACATTCCCTTTCCCAGCGCGCACGTGAAGCCTACGCGTGAAGAGGCGCTGGAGTACTACCGCAAAGTGGCCGAGCACTACCGCCTCGACGTCCATCAGTACGAGCTGGTGGACGCGGTCACGGGCGGCGATGGCGATTTCCTGGTCCGCACCACGGCAGTGAATCCCACCATCCTGGGCGCGCTGGAGGTGTCGGAGGAGCACCAGCGGCTGCCCGGACGCCAGGCGGACTATCGCGGGCGCAAGCTGGTGGTGGCCACCGGATATTACGATCTGCCCAACCTGATGCGGGTATCGGGCGAGGACCTGCCCAAGGTGTTTCATTACTACCGCGAGCCGCACCCGTTTTACGATCGCGACGTGATGGTGGTGGGGGGCAAGAATTCGGCCGCCATCGCCGCGCTGGAGTTGTGGCGCCACGGCGCGCGCGTCACCCTGGTCCATCGCCAGCAGGGCATGCACCCGCACGTGAAGTATTGGATCCGGCCCGACATCGAGAACCGCATCAAAAGCGGGGAAGTCACCGCCTACTTCAACAGCATGGTGAAGGAAATCCGGCCGGAGTCGGTGCTGCTCCAGACTCCCGAGGGCGAGGTAAGCATCAAGAACGACTTTGTCTTCGCGCTCACCGGGTACCATCCGGACTATTCCTTCCTGCGCAGCCTGGGCGTGCAGTTGACTCCCGACGAGTGCCGTCCGACGGTGAATCGCGAGACGCTGGAGACCAATGTGGCGGGAATTTACGTGGCCGGCGTGATCGTGGCGGGATCGAAGACCAACGAAATTTTTATCGAGAACGGGCGCTTCCACGGACAGCACATCGCGCAGGACCTGAAGAAGAAGCTATTAGCTGTTAGCTCTTAGCTTTGTGGGTGCCCCGCTCTAGCCCGGGTTTGGCTAGGCCGGGGTTTTTTGCAACTGCGAAACTGGTATGAGCCAAAAACTAAGAGCTACGATTACAATATCGCCATGCGCACTACTCTGATTGTCATCACCGTCGCGGCCGCCATGCTGGTGGCGTGCAGCAACAAGACCTCGGCGCCGGGTGCGGTGTCCGCCCAATCCAGCCCGGCCGCCAAACCTGCCGACCCGGTGGAGCAAAAGCTGGTGGATCTTGCCGGCGCCAACGCCACCGACTGCGGACGACTGAAAACCCAGGCGCCGGACCAGACCCAAAAAGCCGGCGACTGCGCCATGAAAGCCGCCAAGGATAAGCATCCCTTCTACGTCGCCTACGACATGCCCGGGCTCAGCATCGGCATTGCCGGCAACTCGGAGGGCAAGCTGTTCTCCATTCAGTCGGAGGGATCGGAAACATCAGGCGCCAAGCCGGAGGTAAAGAGCGCCCCCTGTCCCGCGGAGCTGCGGATCGCGCAGAGCGGACGCGTGACCTGCATGACTCCCGGCGCCGGCATGGGCATGGGCGGCAACCCGCACGGCGGAATGGGACCTGCAAGCGGGGAAAATCCGCACGGCGGCGGGATTATGAACATGCCTCCGTTGGGTACGCCGAACCCGCACGGCAAGGCGCAGCCCTCGCATCCGCCGGCCAGCAAGACGCCACCGAAACAATAGAAGCTAGGGGCTAGAAGCCAGGGGCTAGAAGCTAGGGGCTAGAAGTTAGTTGGAGAGGCCACTACGTGCTTGCCACTAATCCCTAACTCCTAGCCCCTAACTCCTAGCCACTAACTCCTAGCCCCTAGCTCCTAGTTCCTAGCCCGATAGCCCCTTCATACAACTCCCGCACCGCATCCTGAATTTTTTCTGCGAGCGCCTGCGGGCGGTGCGCATACCCGCTGGTCGGAATTGGGTCGCCGATCACCAGCCGCAGCGGCCGTCGTCGCAGGTGCATGGAGCCGACGGGCAGGGCTTCGTAGGCGCCCAAGATGGCGATCGGCACCACGTCGGCCTGGGCTTTCATCGCCACGTAAAATGCGCCGCGCTTGAAGGGCAGCATGGCGCCGGTGGGCGAGCGCTCGCCTTCCGGAAAAATGACCAGCGGAGTCCCGCGCCGCAGGGTTTCAACTGCCGCCCGCAAGGCGCGTCGCGAGAGGGCAATGCTATCGGGCGAAATCTCCAGGGCGCCGGCTCGCCGCAGATACCAGCCGACCAGAGGCACGCGAAACACCAACCGGTGCGCCATGATGCGGAAGGTAAACGGCAGGTAGGCATAGAGCAGGGGAATATCGAGCGCCGAAAGGTGGTTGGCGGCATAGAGGCGCGGGCGCGCCGGGTCGATGCGCTCCAGGCCCTCGACCGTGACCGGCGCCAGCAGCCTGAGCAGGCAGCGCGCCCACCAACGCACCATGGCGTGCTGCGCCCCTCCGCTGCGGTCAAGCACGATCGCCAGCAGGCAGAATGGCTCCACGATGAGGGTGAAAACAAGGATGGCGGGCCAGAACAGGAGCAGCGCGCGGGCCCAGCTCAAAAGAGTTTCGAGTTTCACGTTTGAGGTTTCGCGTTTCGAGGTTTCACGTTTCGCGTGCTCCGAACCTCGGCTGACGCGCGAATCCGTTCAACGTGCAACTTGAAACGTGAAACTTGAAACTTCTTCATCAATCCAAATCGATCACTTCCGATTCCAGTTGCTGGTTCATCAGGCGGGAGACCAGCGGCTTCAAGCCTTCGCCGGTTTTGGCGAGCACGAAATCGTTCTGGTCGTCGTTCCAATCGAGCTTGAAGCTGGTGGAGAGCGCGGAAATCCAGATCTGTTTCACCGGCGCATTGCGGGAAACGACGAACCGGGCCGGCGGTTCCTCGAAGCTGATGTGCAGCGCGCCCGCCTGGTCCTCGACCTCGAAGTCGGCGTCGCCCTCGGCGTCAATCAGCGATTGCTTCAACGATTCCATGGCGGCATCGGCATGACGCCGAAAGTCTTTCTCGTCCATGGCGCGGAATTCTAGCATTGCGCCAGCTTTCAGCCATCAGCTTTCAGCCCAACCCGCTCATGAAGCCGACCAGCCCTGGGTCACGGTCATCCACAATCAGAGTCCCGCAGGGACGCACGCTGGTAGCCCAGGGCGCCAGCCTAGAACGGAATGTCCTCGTCCGTGATCTGGGTGCTGGCGGCGTGCTCCGCTTCGGGCTGGCGCTGGTCGAAGCCGGAAGTGCCGGAAGAGGACGCGCCGCGCGAGCGTCCGCCGCCGCCTTCTCCCATATCGCCGCCGCCGCGTCCGCCCAGCAGCACCAGGTCGTTGACCACGATGTCGGTGCGATATTTTTTCTGCCCGGTTTCCTTGTCGTCCCAGGAGTCGGTCTTCAGGCGGCCCTCGATATACACCTGGCTGCCCTTCTTGCAGTACTCGCCGATCACCTCAGCGGTGCGCTGCCAGGCCACGATGCTGTGCCACTCGGTGCGGTCCTGCCAGTTGCCGTCCTTATCTTTGTAGCGTTCGTTGGTGGCCAGGCTGAACTTGGCCACGGGCGTGCCTTGCGGCGTGTACTTGACCTCCGGGTCCTTGCCCAAGTGTCCGACCAGGATGACTTTATTTACGCTTTTTGGCATGAAGAGCTCCTCAATCAGTCCGGGTGAAAGGGGGAAGTGTAGCAGAAAGCTAAGGGCCATCAGCTATCAGCTTTCAGCCAGTCAGGGCGACTGCCAGCGCCCGCTTGGCGGAGAGCTGACAGCTGAGAGCTGAAAGTTCGTTTGTCACAAAACAGGCTGTAAGTTGCTGAAAAATCTTAGTCGAGCTGCTCCGCTCGCATCTCTCCTGCACCGCTTGACCGCGATTTTCTCCCGTTCGGCAAATTCCAGTCCCCGTTCCTAATTCGTACCCGCAGAATAGTTCCGCCGCAGTGTTGCCCAGTGAGGATGGCAACCGTAGGCATACCCCTATCCGGGGCCAAGGTGAGGAAATGAGCACATCGACACAGATTCCCTCCAGCGGTCAAGGCTTGGTGCAGATTTCATCACTCGAGGACATGATCCGCGAGCGCGTGGCCGAGGAGCGTGCCCGGCTGGAAAAGGAAGCGGGCGTGGTCCACAAGGAGGTCCACCACTTCCACAAGC
Source organism: Terriglobia bacterium (assembly GCA_963797035.1). Classification (GTDB taxonomy): domain Bacteria; phylum Acidobacteriota; class Terriglobia; order Terriglobales; family Acidobacteriaceae; genus JAIQGF01. Next base: position 667,397 of record CAWCOC010000001.1, on the reverse strand, counting down.
CGATTGAGCACACCTTCACCGCGGAACAGCGTTCCAAGACGACGCTGCTGTTCGGCGGGCTCACCTGGAAGCACGAGAAGCTGATTCACGGCGCCCTCGAAGGTCTGGGCTATCGCTGCGAAGTGGTGCCGGTGCCCGACGTCAAGGCCTTCCAACTGGGCAAGGAGTACGGCAACAACGGCCAGTGCAACCCCACCTACTTCACCGTCGGCAACCTGGTGCAGTATCTGCAGAAGCTGGAGGAATCCGGGGTCAAGCGCGAAGACCTGCTCAACAACTACATCTTCCTTACCGCGGGGGCCTGTGGGCCGTGCCGCTTCGGCATGTACGAGGCCGAGTACCGGCTGGCGCTGCGCAACGCCGGCTTTGACGGGTTCCGCGTCATGCTCTTCCAGCAGTCCGGCGGCCTGAACCAGGGCGAAGCCGAGGCCGGCCTGGCCATGAACCTGGATTTCTTCCTCAACCTGCTCAACGCCATGAACATGGGCGACGTGATCAACGAGGTGGCGCATCAGATCCGCCCCTTCGAGCTCAACGCCGGCGAGACCGACGCGGTGCTCGACGAGTGCGTCGACTACATGCACGAGGTGCTGAAGAAGAAGTCGCCGTGGTCGATCGAGGGCGCGCTCGGCAAGCTGGGCAAAAACATTCCGATGAAGGGAACGGTGGAGTACATCGGCAAGTTCCTCAACCAGCTTTACAGCGACGACTACACCACTGCGCTGAACCATGTGCGCGACCGCTTCAGCTCCATCAAGGTAGACCGGCTGAAGGTGAAGCCCATCGTCAAGATCACCGGCGAATTCTGGGCGCAGACCACCGAGGGCGACGGCAACTTCAACATGTTCCCGTTCCTGGTTCGCGAGGGCGCGCAGATCATCGTGGAGCCCATCGGCACCTGGATCATGTACATGATCCACCAGGTGGTGCAGAAGATCCGCGACACCAAGGGACTGGAAGAGGGCGCGGTGATGCCTCCGGCGTGGCGTCTCGATAAGCAGGCCAAGATCGAGATGAACTACCGCAACAAGCTGGCCAAGCTGAAGGCGGCCGAGGTCATCTTCTCCCGCGAGTACCACAAGATCGTGGATTCGCTCGGCGGCACGGCGCACAAGCTGGTCAACCAGTACGAGCTGCAGCGCCTCGGGCATCCTTATTACAACTCGCGCGCCGGCGGCGGCGAAGGACACCTGGAAGTCGCCAAGAACATTTATTACTCCAACAAAGAGCTCTGCCACATGGTGCTCTCGCTGAAGCCCTTCGGATGCATGCCCTCGACGCAATCCGACGGCGCGCAGTCGGCGGTGGTGGCGCATTACAAGGACATGATCTTCCTGCCCATTGAGACCTCCGGCGAAGGCGAGATCAACGCCCACAGCCGCGTGCAGATGGCGCTGGGCGAAGCCAAGGCCAAGGCGAAGATCGAATTCCGCGAAGTGCTGGAGAAGCTGGGCAGGACGGCCGACGAACTCCGCGCTTACGTGGATTCGAACCCGGAGATGTCGAGCGCGCTCTACAAGGTGCCCAAGTACAAGGGCGTGATCGGCACCGCGCCGAACTTCGCCATCCACGTCGCCGAAAAGATGGGCGTGCAGGTTCCTTATCACGCTGAAGCTCATTAACCACAAAGGACACGAAGGGCCACAAAGGCCTTCGTGATCCGTTGTGCCCTTCGTGGTTGATGAAAAGGTTCTTAGGAGACCAAATGCCGGGATTGACCGACAAGGCGGATCCGAACAAGAAATACGACCTCCTCTGGATGGGCCTTGACGTTGGTTCCACCACGGTGAAGGTCGTCGTCATCGACGGTGGGACCGACAACATCCTGTGGGCGGACTACCAGCGCCACGAAACCAAGCAGCCCGAAAAGGCGATCGAGATGCTAAAAGCGATTGCCTCCGATTTTCCCAACACGCCGGTGGAGAATTTTCGCGTTTTCATTACCGGTTCGGGCGGCTCCGGCCTCACCAAGCACATCGGCGCCAAGTTCGTGCAGGAAGTCAACGCCGTCTCGCTCGCCGTGGAAAAGCTCTACCCCGCGTGCGGCTCGGTGATCGAGCTCGGCGGCCAGGACGCCAAGATCATCATCTTTAAGGAAGACCCGGAGACCGGCAAAAAGAAAAAGCTGCCCTCGATGAACGACAAGTGCGCCGGCGGCACCGGCGCGGTGATCGACAAGATCAACGCCAAGCTGCGCATTCCCTCCGCTCAACTGTGCGAGATGGGCTACAAGGGGCTGAAGCTGCACCCGGTGGCCGGCAAGTGCGGCGTCTTCGCCGAGACCGATATCAACGGCCTGCAGAAACAGGGCGTGCCTCCCGACGAGCTGATGGCGTCGCTGTTTGAATCCATCGTGCAGCAGAATCTTTCGGTCTTGACCCGCGGCAACACCTTGCGCCCGGTTGTCCTGCTGCTCGGCGGCCCCAACTGTTACATCAAGGGCATGCGCGACTGCTGGAAGGTCAACATCCCCAAGATCTGGGAAGAGCGCAATTACCCGCTGCCCGAGGGCGTCAATCCCGAGGACCTGATCACCACGCCCGATAACGCGCAGTATTTCGCCTGCATCGGCGCCGTCGAGTATGGCAAGTCCGAAGATCCCGGCGTCGGCGTCTATGTCGGCTACGACAAGCTGGAGTGGTACATCACCGAAGGCCGCGCCCAGGAGAAAGCGAAGAAGGGCGGCGCGCAGGCGCTGGCGAAATCGCCGGAAGAGCTCGACGATTTCAAGTCGCGCTACACCAAGAAGAAGTTTATCGCGACGACGTTCCAGCCGGGGCAGGTGGTGGAAGGCTTCCTGGGAATTGACGGCGGGTCTACCTCGACCAAGGCCGTGCTGGTGGATAAAGACCGCAACGTCCTGTGCAAGACCTACCAGCTTTCGCGTGGCAACCCGATCGAGGACACCCAGGAGGTCGTGGCCAAAGTAGCCAAGCAGGTCAGCGATCAAGGGGCAGTCCTTAAAGTGTTAGGTGTGGGAACCACTGGCTACGCCAAGGACATCTTGAGGGATGCGGTTGGCGCCGACGTGGCGCTGGTTGAGACGGTCGCCCACACCCAGGCGGCGCTCCACTTCTATGCCGACGCGGACGTCATTTGCGACGTCGGCGGGCAGGACATCAAGATCATCATCCTCAAAGACGGCCGCGTGAAGGACTTCAAGCTGAACACGCAGTGCTCGGCAGGCAACGGATATTTCCTGCAGGGCACCTGCGAGAGCTTCGGCTTCAAGGTGGAGGAGTTCGCCGACATCGCCTTCAACGCCAAGGGCTACCCGCAGTTCGGTTACGGCTGCGCGGTGTTCATGCAGTCCGACATCGTCGATTTCCAACGCCAGGGCTGGAAGCCGGAAGAGATCATGGCGGGGCTGTGCAACGTGCTGCCCAAGAACATCTGGCTCTACGTCTCGCAGATTCCGAACCTGTCGGCCATCGGCCGCAAGTTCATCCTGCAGGGCGGGACGCAGCACAACATGGCGGCGGTGAAGTCGCAAGTGGACTTCATCGAGTCGCGCTTCAAGGGCAAGGAGATCAAGCCCGAGGTCATCGTGCACCAGCACTGCGGCGAAGCCGGCGCCATCGGCTGCGCCTTCGAAGCGGTGCGCCTGTGGGAGAACGGCAAGCAGACCACGTTTATCGGCCTGGACCAGGTGTCTTCCATCACCTTCACGACGACGCGCAATGAAGCCACGCGCTGCTACTTCTGCAAGAACAAGTGCCTGCGCACCTTCATCGACGTCAAGACCGCGACCCCCAACCCGAATTACAAGCCTCCGATCAAAACCAAGGTGCCGCTCATCGACGGCGCGCAGCGGCTGATCATCGCCACCTGCGAGAAGGGAACCGTCGAGAACGTCGAGGAGATGCGCGTCATCAAGGGCGATATCGACGCCATCAAGAAGGAAAACCCCAACCTGGTGGAGATCGCCGCCAAAGCGGCATTCAAGAGCTTCGAGCCGCCGGTGGTGGCCGATGCGCTGCCCAAGCTGCAATTCACCGCCGCGCAGAAAAAGCGCGTCGAGCTGATGAAGAAGCGCGCCGAGCTGAAGATCGGCATGCCCAAGGCGCTGAACATGTATTCCTGCGGGCCGTTCTTCACCGCCTACTTCGAGGCGCTGGGGGTGAAGGCGGAGAACATCTTCTGGTCGGAGTACACCAGCGAGCAGCTCTACAAGGAAGGCGCTAAGCGCGGCGCCATCGACCCGTGCTTCCCGTCGAAGGTCGGCATCCCGCACGTGCACAACCTGCTGTACGCGATCCACCCCAAGAAGCAGCTCGACATCATCTTCTTCCCGATGATCGATTCGCTGCCCACCTTCCTGGTGAAGACGCAGTCGTCGCGCGCCTGCCCCACGGTGACCGCGACGCCCTCTTCGGTGAAGGCCGCCTTCACCAAGGAAAGCGACCTGTTCAAGGAAAAGGGCGTCATCTGGAAGGACACGCTGATCGAGCTCACCGACCCCAAGGTGGCGCATCGCCAGATGTACGACGACTGGAAGGACATCCTCGGCCTCAGCGAGGAAGAAAATTTCCGCGCCGTCGACCAGGGATTCAAGGCGATGCTGAAGTTCGACAACGACATCATGCGCGGCACCGCGCGCGAGGTCCTCAAGAAGCTGGAGCGCGAGGACAAGCTCGGCATCGTGCTGCTGGGCCGCCCCTACCACAACGATCCCGGCATCAACCACGAGATCCTGGAGGAATTCCAGAAGCTCGGCTACCCGGTGTTCTCGCAGGACTCCCTGCCGCTGGACGACGAGATCATTTGGCGGCTGTTCGGCGACGAGGTCAAGGCGGGCGTCATCTCGCACCCGCTCGACGTGGTCGACGCCTGGAAGAACTCGTACTCGGAGAACACCACGCGCAAGGTGTGGGCGGCAAAATACATCGCGCGCCATCCCAACCTGGTGGCGCTGGAGCTTTCCAGCTTCAAGTGCGGCCACGACGCGCCCATCTACACCGTGATCGAGGAAGTGGTGGAGCACTCGGGTACGCCCTACTTCTGCTTCAAGGACATTGACGAGAACAAGCCGACCGGCTCCATCAAGATCCGCGTCGAGACCATCGGCTACTTCCTGAAGCGCTACCGCGAAGACATGGTGCGCAACCACCAGAAGCTGCAGACGGTGGACGAGCAACTGAAGCAGTTCGAGCAGCGCCTGCGCCACGAGCTCACGCTGGCTGCCAGCCTGGGCGGCAAGGAAGGCTGTTGCGGCACGGCGACGACGGAAGAAACCGCGCCCGGCGAGCTGATCTCGATTGCCGGCGCACAGCAGCCGCAGCAGGACCTGGTGGAGATGGCGGGAGACTAAGTTCTGGTATGCGATCAGCCGGGCGGGGCGTCGCGCGGCCGATCGCGAATCACCAGCCACAACTGAAGCAATTTCCTTCTGGGCTCCAGCCTTTTCCCCTTCGCGCGCGAAGGGGAATTTTTTAACCCGCGGCAATTCTGCCTGCTGCTAGACTGAACCCATTCCAAATGGGGAGGATGAAATATGCCAAATTCAGCCACCAAGACCCATTACATCCCGGTGGGCTATCACGCCGCCACGCCTTATCTGATCGTGAACGGCGCCGCCAAGGCGATTGACTGGTACAAAAACGTGTTTGGGGCCAAGGAAGAAATGCGTTTTAACACGCCCGACGGCAAGATCGGCCACGCCGAAATCAAGATCGGCGATTCCTACATCATGCTCGCCGACGAGCACCCCGACATGGGCTATCGCGGGCCGCAGTCGGTAGGCGGCACTCCGGTCTCCATCATGCTCTATGTCGAGGACGTGGACTCGGTCTTTAAGAAAGCCGTCGCCAACGGCGCCAAGTCGAAGCAGGACTTGAAAGACCAGTTCTACGGCGACCGCAACGGCACCATCACCGATCCTTTCGGCCACGTCTGGACGATTGCCACCCACATCGAAGACGTCACCCCGGAGGAGATGAAGCGCCGCATGGCGCAACAACCCAAGTAGTCGGTAGCCAGGAGTCGGAGTCGGCCGCTGACTCCTGACTCCCGACTCCTGACTCCTCGTGAATGTGGCCATCGGCCATCGACTGCTCCCACGTTTGCTACAATAAACCGAGGTGAGGAACTCGCCGGATGGCAATGGAATCCGATAAAGTGATGTTCGAGATCTACCGGGAAGCGGCATATACGCGGCAAATATCGCGTCGTCTATTACACCGAACTCAACGAGAACAACAAAGAGTGGGAGATCAACCGCGCCCTTTCCGGCGAGCACTTTTACGACGGCTTCATCAAGAATTACCGCAAAGATGAAGCCAAGGACATCGTCGATGCCATCCTCAAGCGCCTCAACGATGGAGAGAAGCTGACGCCCGGTGATATGGAGGAAGCGCTGAGCGAGTACATCGCCGCGGAATGAAATTAGGTTTCAAGTTTCACGTTTCAGTTTTCACGTTACCGCGCTCGGTGCAACCGCTCGCATCCCAGCAACGTGAGACGCGAAACTTGAAACTCCGAGTAGGCACCAAAAATTCAGCAGCAGAGTGAGCGCAGCAGAGAGACCAATGTCCACCGCATCGCAGACCAATCCCGGCCTGGTTCCCGACGAACTCAAGCACGAGCCCCGCTCCAAGGGCCTGACCACGGCGCGCAAGAAGAAACCCAAGGAGCTGGCGGTGATCACCGAATGCTGCACCGGATGCGCCGGCTCGCCCGCCTGCGTGGAATACTGCCCGGTGGAAGACTGCATGTTCTGGGTTCCGGACGAGGACCATCCGCCCTTCGGCCGCATCCAGGTCGATCCCCTGCTCTGCATCGGGTGCAAGAAGTGCACCAGCAAGGGCCCCGACGGCGCCTTCCTCGACGGCTGTCCCTGGGACGCCATCGTCATGGTGGATACCGTGGAAGTGGAAAAAGAAACTGGCGTGATGCCGTATTGAGCTGTCAGCTCTCAGCTCTCAGCTCTCAGCTGTCAGCCATCAGCCTGTTAGCTCTCGGCTCTCCGCCTTCAACCTTTGACCTTGCTGTCATCCTGAGCGAGGGCGCACGCCCGAGTCGAAGGACCCCTGCGGTTCCAACCGATTAACCGCAATTGACAGGCATTTCAACGCAGAACTTCGCACACCTCCGGTGTCCTCTTCACGAGGTGACAATCCACGGCATCGACGCAGAGCTTGCAAAAAAAGGCACATCCCGGGATGTGCCTTTTACGCCAAGCGCGATGCAATTGTTTCTAGTTGCCGGTGATGTCGCCCTGGCAGCCGCTGTTCGCTTGACCAGTCTCCGTTGTTGCCGGCGTGGTAAGATCCAACCCCACTGGAATGCACCGTCGTACTCGAATCCCCGTAACCAGGGAAGTCGTCAGCCGACCCAGTCGTAGACGTTGCAGCCGCTGAGCGCTCCGTCGGTGATGATACAGCCGTATTCCTTGGCGCCGATGTTGCCCTTGGTACGTTTCGTACCAGGGGAGATTGAATCGTGCCGATTTGAGATTAGGCCTTGGTAGCCACCTTTCGTGGTTTACCAGTAACGCCTGCTCCAACTGGCTAGTGCCGCTGGGCGAGGTGCCGGCCGACAGCGACAAACGACCGTCGTACTTGGTAGATGACGCAGAAGAGAGCCGGCTGCCGAGGTCGAATACCTGAACGTGCTTGGTGTACGAATCGTAGGCCCGGCTAGTTACCGAGCATAGCCGCTGTCGGCGTCGCCTGTGACCTGAATTCGACGATGTTCAGCACCATTTTGCTGGTGCTGGGGGTGCATTGCGACGCGTTCAACGCCTTGCCGCAGTTCAGCCAGCTGTACCGGTCCAACGCCGGAAAAGTGCATCGCTGCAATCCGGACTGCCGCAAGCACGAGCAGCGAACAAAACATCACTCTGCTCTTCATATTCAAGCTTCTCCTATTTATTGGTTTGTAAGGCTGGGCCGACATCCCCGGGTAGGAACATGATGTGATTTAGGGATGGGCAGCCGCGTGCGGACAGCTTTTCAGACGTGCGCTACCGGTTGGCTCACCCGCAGCTTTTATGCTGCTTGTGTTCCAAAGGTAGTCTGCAAAATTGTTAGTAGCGGAAGCCGAGGCAACTCTACTCTGCTTAACCTATTTGTCAAGCTAAGAACATAAGAATAGTGTCGAACAGCGATTATATTAGCCTTCATAGTATCGCTATTAGCAATATCCTTGATCGTCCTTAGGAACGCCAATGCCAGGACCCCAGTAGTTCCTAGCATTGAAATAGGTAACATATTCGAAGTGAAAAAGTCATCGGGCATCATGTCGTAGTAGCTATGTGAGCCTTCAGTTAATTGTGACTTTGCAGGTGCGATCTTCAGGCCGTCCGTAAAGTGCTTGCAAAATGACTCGGCTTTAGCCGGCTGCGGGAAACAGTCTTCGCTGTGTATCAGGTTTGCTACGACTTCAGCTATCAACTGTGCCGGCAGGCCTGCGATTGCAAATGCGTCGGGCTTTAGCCCAACCCCGCTCCCATTCACGCACCCTCGACGTGCGCAACCGACGCGCAGCGCGCAAGAGAACGTAGCCCGAGCGTGAGCCGAGGGCCAACCGTCAACCGCCCCCGACTCACCTCCCAGCGTGACCTGCATCACAGACGCTTTCCCGCCGTACGCGCACACTGGCGTTCATATAGTTGCGAAATATCGCAACTGTGAAACCAAGCAGGGAAGGAACCCATGATCACCTTCCGGATGGGCGCCAGGACCGCGATCGTCGTCTCGCTGTTTGCCCTGATTGCCGCTCTCGCTGTCCCCGCCGCCGGCCAAGCCACCCCCGGCGCGCCCCAGGCGGCGCCGCCCAAGATGGCGCATCCCACCATCGTCCTCAAGGACGAGGCCGGCCACAGTGTGCTGCAGTCCGGCCGGCCCATCAGCACCCGCAAGACCTGCGGCGGCGACTGCCACGACTACGACTTCATCACCAACAGCTTCCACTTTCAGCAGGGCAAGAACGAAACCGACCGGCAGATGCTGGCCTCGCACCACATCGCGAAGTTCAATGTCACGCCCGGCATGTTCGGCAAGTTTTCCATCATTCCCAACCGCCAACTGGCGCATCCCGGCATCACCGATGCCGCCGACGCCGACATGACCCAGCCCGACTGGCTCACCCATTGCGGCACCTGCCATACTGGCAGCGGCGTCTCCGAATTCGACATGCACGGCCGCCGCCTTCTCTCCCCGGAAGCCAAGCCCATCGGCGCGCTGGACCCCAGCTACACGGTGCGCGACCGCCGCACCGGCCAGCTGGTGCCCTGGGACTGGCAGAAGAGCGGCGTCGCCGAGGCCGATTGCTTTCTCTGTCACGTGCCCAAGGCCAGCCGCGGCGACCGCAAGAAGTACATGGTCGCGGGCAATTTTCGCTGGGCCAACAACGCCACCCTGGCGGCCACCGGAATCGTCACCGCCAAGCCGGACGGCTCGTTTGGCTATGATCGCGCCGCCTTCAATGCGGACGGCACGGTCAAGTCTGAGGTCCTCAACCTGTCCGATCCCACGCTGGAAAATTGCGCCCAGTGCCATGGCTTCACCGCCCGCAACACCACCACCATCCAGCCCATCCAGCACGCCGACATCATGCGCGGCACGGAAAAATCGGGATGGATCTACAACGGCGCCAAGATCAGCGACACGGTTTCGCCCAACATCATCGGCAAGAAAGCGATGGACTATCCCTGGGACGTGCACGCCGCCCGCGGCCTGGTCTGCATTGACTGCCATTTTTCCGTCAACAATCCCGGCCGCCAGATTCACGAGGACGCCAAGAAGAACCTGCGCTACAAGCCGCTGGTCGAAGACCCGGCCATCTACCTGAAGCGGCCCGACCACAATTTTGCCCGCGGCAGCATTCCTCCGGAGACGGTGAACCTGCAACTCCATCACACCATGCGCGGCTGCGGCGATTGTCACGACGCCGAGAAGTCGCATGCCTTCCTGCCCTTCAAGCGCACCCACTTCCAGGCGCTGGCCTGCCAGACCTGTCACATTCCGGCAGTGCATTTCTGGGCCTATCGCAGCGATGACTGGGGGTTTCTGATGGACAGCGGCGGCAGCCGCATCACCTTCCGCGGCATCAACGGCTCCATCGTCGATCCCGATTCGGAGGTCACCGGCTACCTGCCCGCCTACATTCCCACCGCCGACAAGCAGAATCAGTTGCAGATTCGCCCCACGAACCTGATCACCGGCGTCTACTGGTTCGACAAAACCAAGCAGCGCCCGGTCTACACCTGGCAGGTGCAGAAGGCATTTTTCGAGGAGCAGTCCAGCGACGGCGATCGCACCTATCGTCCCGAGATCCTCAAGACCTTTGCCGACAAAGAGGGGATCATCGACCTGCCGCAGGCCGTCTATGACAACCCGCAGAAAATTGCGCTGGTCCGGGGACTGCTCCAGAAATACGGCGGCGTGGCCGATCCTGAGCTGCGCATCGAAGTGGTGCCCTGGGCCATGAGCCACAGCCTGGTGGGAAAGGACCAGGCGGTGCGCGAGTGCACCGCGTGCCACGCTCGCAAGAACATGCTGCACCGGCCGGTGGATTTAAACGATGCCCTGCCGCGCAATGTGCCCGTCGTCTATGGCGGCAAGAACCTCCAGGTCGTCAACTACACGGGCAAGCAACCTACCTTCGACAACCGGCCGCTGCTCGCCTCGTTTTACATCACCGGCTCCAGCCGCTCGCCCTGGGTGGAGTGGCTCGGCTGGCTGTCGATAGCCGGGGTAATCCTGTTCAGCCTGGTGCACGGCTCCATTCGCACCTTGCAGGGCTTACTTCGCACGAAAGGGGCTCGCCGATGACACTGTATTCGCTGCACGAGAGAATCTGGCACTGGCTCACCGCGGTTGGGATGATTCTCCTCATCCTCACCGGCTTCGCCGTCCATTTCCCGGACCGCTTCGGCATCCTGGGTTCCATGGCCAACGCAGTTCGCTGGCATACCTGGATCGGCTTTGGGCTTATCGTAAACGCCCTTCTCGGCATCTTCTACCACGTGACGGCGGAGAAGTATCACCACTTCCTGCCCAGCATAGACGACTTCACCGATCTCGCCGTGCGCCAGGCTCGCTTCTACCTGTACGGCATCTTCAAAGGAGAGCAACATCCGCTGGAGACCGATGCGCGGCACAAGCTCAACCCGCTGCAGAAGATCACCTACCTGATCCTGCTGAATTTCCTGCTGCCGTTCCAGATCGTCACCGGGGTGGTGTTGTGGGGCGCCGAGCGCTGGCCGCGCGTGATCGCCAGCCTCGGGGGACTCTGGTTTCTTGCCCCGGCCCACACCCTGGGAGCGTACCTGTTCCTCGCCTTCCTCATCGGACACCTCTACCTGGGGACCACCGGGGCGACGCCGCTCACCCTGTTCCGCGCCATGGTCACCGGCTCGCCGGAGAAGAAGTAGAAGCGATCGAGCTAAGGAACGTCGAGCCACCTCACCCGAAAACGCGTAGCGGCAGCCGCCCTCGGCTGCCTCACTCAAACGAATCGAATCCCCTTTCGTATCATCCAACACTGGTCAGGTGGGCGCCAAACGCCAACCGCAGTGGCGAACTGGTAAACTGCTGAAAAATCACCCGCTGCGGAAATCGTCCTCGCTGCGCTGGCCGCAACAGCCTACGCTTTCACGGTATACCGTGCGTAAGTTGCTGATTTCAAGTGTAGGTAGGGGGGAGGGGTAGGTAACTACGGATACGATATCAAATTTGTCATCGTTACCACCTTTGAACGCGATTTTGAATGGCACGAGCGCGGTTTTGATCGTGAGTGCCCGCAACTCCATTCGCCGCGGCAAGGTCGCGCTGCATCGCGCGCTGATGATCGCCGCCGTCGTGACCTCCTCGCTCTTCTTCGCTTCCTACGTCTACTATCACGCGCACGTCGGCAGCGTGCATTTCCAGGGACAAGGTTGGGCGCGCACCGCGTATTTCAGCATCCTGATCACGCACACCATTCTTGCCGCCTCGGTTCCGCCGCTGGTCATCATCACCCTGACGCTCGCCCTGCGCCGCCGCTTTCCTCGCCATCGCGCCATCGCGCGCTGGACTTATCCCATCTGGCTCTATGTCTCGGTCACGGGAGTTGTGATCTACTGGATGCTGTACCAGTTGTTTCGCGCGTAAGTTATGGCGATCGTGAAGCTCAAGATTGATGTCGGCGGAACCATCGGCCACGAAGCCTGGTACGGGCTCAAGCAATTTCCCGAGAGCCAGGCCTCGTTCTTCGGCCCGGAATTCGGATCGAGCGGCGCGTGCCAGCATCCCGCGAACATCCCGCATCCCAAGGGCGAATGGATCGGCGCGGAAGTGCTGGTCGCCACCAGCCTGCTGGCGCAGTACGCCATGGCGCATTACCTGGAGCAGGAGCGAGTGCTCGACGTCGATATTGAGGAGTAGTCTTGCCGTTGCCGACCCCGATCGTGAAAGACGCGCCCCGCAAGCGCATGTCGATGCGCTCGCGCATCCTGTTCTTCGTGGTCGCCTGGGCCATTGTGCTGCTGCCCTTCCTGTTCTGGCACAGCACGTGGTTCGGACGCCAGCTCACCGACCGCGAGCTCGACCAGTACATCCACGACCAGCAGAAGCCGCGGCACATCCAGCACGCGCTGGTGCAGTTGGGCGAGCGCATGGTGCGGCACGACGCCGGCGCTGCGCGCTGGTACCCCGACGCGGTGCGCCTGTCCACCAGTCCGGTGGAAGAGATCCGCAACACCGACGCCTGGATCATGGGCCAGGACAACACCCGCCCCGAGTTCCACCAGGCGCTGCTGGCCATGCTGCACGACCGCTCGCCGATGGTCCGCGGCAACGCCGCGCTGTCGCTGGTGCGCTTCGGCGATCCGAGCGGCCGTCCGCAGCTGGTGGAAATGCTGCAGCCCGCGAAGGTCGCGGCGCCGCAGGCGGGACGCGTGACCGACCTGGCGAAAATTGGCGAGGCCATCCGGCAGAACGGAACCATCGCCAAGCTCGAGGCGAACGGAAGCACGTTGGAAGTACGCTCGCCGATTGCGGGACGCGTGCGCTCCTTCGCGGTGGCGCGCAACGCGCAGGTGCAGGCGGGAAGCGAGCTGGCGACCATCGACCCGGCGCCGGAGCAGGTGTGGGAGGCGCTGCGCGCGCTCTACCTGGTCGGGCAGAAGGAAGACCTGGCGGCGGTGCAGGCCTACGAGAAGGGCCTGCCCAACATGCCCGACAAAGTGCGCGAACAGGCGGTGCTGACGGAAAAGGCGATCCTACAACGCGAGAGCAACAAGTGAGGTTGGTGTGTCATGCTGAGTGGAGCGAAGCATCTGTGCATTTATTTGCTGCCTGAGAATACATAGATCCTTCGCTACGCTCAGGATGACAAGTAGTTGGACTGCGCTCAGCGTCAGGATGACACGTGGTTGGACTTCGCTCAGGTTGACAAGTGGCCAGAGTCGTTTGACCAGAGTTGTTAAGCCGCAGGTTTCGTCGTGCGGCGATTGGCTACCACGAACGCGGCGGCGAACATCACCAGCGAACATCCTAGCAACACAATCAGGCAGGTCCTGACGGTGAAGATGGCGCTGGCCGGGAAGAGCAGCGCGCGCAGCGCCTCGGTACCGTAGGTCAGCGGGTTGATACGCATCAGCAGGCGAATCCAGCCGGAGGCGCCGGTCAGCGGAAACAGCGATCCAGAGAGCAGCCACAGCGGAATCAGGAACAGGTTGATGACGGCGTGGAAGCCCTGCGAGGAGTCCATCGGCCAGGCGATGATGAAGCCCAGCGCGGTGAGCGCGAAGGAGACCAGGAAGACGTCGAGCACGACCAGGCCGAAGCTGGCCAGCGTGAAGTGAATGCCGAGCGCGGGCGCGAAGCAGAGAAACACCAGCCCCTGGATCATGGAAAGCGTGGTACCGCCAAGCACCTTTCCGAGCACGATCACCGAGCGATGCACGGGTGCGACCAGCACGGAGAGGAGAAACCCTTCCTTGCGGTCCTCGATCACCGACATCATGGTGAAGATGGAGGTGAAGAGCACGATCATGATGAGCGCGCCGGGAAAGAAGTAGTCGAGATAGTGCTGGTTGCCCGCGCCCGAGCCGCCTTTAAAGGAAGTGCCAAAGCCGGAGCCGATAACGATCCAGAACAGCACCGGCGAGGCGATGACGCCGACCACGCGCGAGCGCTGGCGGTAGAAGCGGACCACCTCGCGCCACCAGAGGGAGAGGGCGGGAATGAGCGCGCCGACGGAAGGAGCGACGGGAAGTGCTTGGGTTTGGGTAGCCATTGAGAATTTGTAATTTGAAATTTGTAATTTGTAATTTAGGTACGGCGATGCACAGTTGAAGCTATTCCCGAATCTTGTTTCGCTCCAAATTGCAAATTACCAATTGCAAATCTTCATGTCGCCTCTTCTTGGCTTTGTGATTCCGTCCAGAACCTGTGTCCGGTGCGATGGATGAAGACGTCTTCCAGCGTCGGCTTGCTGACCGAGATGGATTGAATTTCGCCGGGAAAAGCTTCCACCACATCGGTGACGAAGCGGTGTCCGCTCTCGCGCTCCAGGCGCACCTTGCCGGCAATAACGGCGGCATCGAGGCGATAGCGCTCCTGGATGCGGTGCGCCAGCGATTGCGGATCGGTGGCCTCCAGGGTGATGACATCGCCGCCGATCTCGCGCTTCAGCTCCGCCGGAGTGCCGAGTGCGACCAGCTTGCCTTCGCTCAAGATGGCCAGGCGGTCGCAACGCTCGGCCTCCTCCATCAGGTGCGTGGTGACGATGACGGTGACGCGCTCCTGCTCGCGCAGGATGCTGAGGTACTGCCAGAGGTCGCGGCGCGCGCCCGGATCCAGGCCCGTGGTGGGCTCGTCGAGCAGCAGCACCGAGGGATGATGGAGCAGGCCCTTGGCCAATTCGAGGCGGCGCTGCATGCCGCCGGAAAAAGTTTCAGCGCGATCGTTGGCGCGGTCGGATAGGCCGACGCGGCCCAGCATCTCGGTGATGCGCGCCTTCAGCGCGGCTCCGCTCAATCCATAAAGATGTCCGACGTGGCGCAGGTTCTCGGCCGCAGTGAGCTTGACGTCGATGCTCTGCGCCTGGAATACCACGCCGATGTGGCGGCGCAAGCCCGTGGGATCCTTGGCGGCGTCGTGGCCCTGGATGACCGCGCGGCCTCCCGAGGGCAGCATGAGGGTAGAGAGAATGCGGAAGAGCGTGGTCTTGCCGCTGCCGTTGGGGCCGAGCAGGCCAAAGATTTCCGCCGGACGGACGTCGAAGCTGACGCCGTCGAGCGCGGGACGCGCGTCGTAGAGATGGCGCAGGTCCTCCACCTGGATGACCGGGGCGGAGGCGGCAACTTGTGGAGTCAGCTCGGCGGAAAGGGCCACAGCTCATTTTAGCAGGCTTCAAGCTTCGGGCTTCAGGCTTCGGGAGGCGCAGGCAAAGGGCGACGGGGCGAAAGGGGATTAAAGAATGAAGAATACCGAATGAAGAATGCGCATTGAAACGCCTGTGGGCGGCGTCGCTACCGCGGGAAGCGCAGGGGTCCTTCGACTCGGGCATCCGCCCTCGCTCAGGATGACAACATTTTACGATGCAAATGGCTGGCGGCGTCGGAAGGTCCATTCAAGAACTGCGAAGAAGAAGATAAAGCACAAGGCGAAGAGGAGTTCGAAGACCCAATCGGCGGGGCCGCTGTGGCCGAGAGATTCGATGCCCGTCCTGGCTTCGAACCATCCCCAAAACGGCGAAGTGAAGATAGCGAGGATGAAGCCGAAGATGAAGGCGATCGCGGCTGAGGCAACGACGATGAGGAGGTGTTTGAGTGCGGCTTTCATCGGCGCATAGGTTAGCACTCGCGCCGGGCGCAAGGACTACGACTGAAATTCCTATTCGCCGCCGGCACCAGCGGGATTCTTCGACTCGGGCATGGGAAAGCTGAGAGCTAAGAGCTTGTGAATTCAGCGAACCAGTCGATCAAGCTGGCGAACGTCCAGGCCGGCCTGACGATAGTGGTTGCGACATAGCTCGAGAAGGGTGAACCCATCCTCGTAGGCGGCAAAGCCACCGTGCTCCGGCTTGTCGAGATAAATGAGTCCGCCTTCGACCACGAACATGGTCATCATGGGCTCGGGTGAGTCCTCGGTGATCACCAGGGTGTGAGCCTCGCCGGCGGGCTCGTAGATGTAGGTTCCCGGCTTGGCGATCCAGTCATGCTCCAGGTATCGCCAATGGCCGCGCATGGTAAAGCCGTGAACGGTGCCAACGTGGTAGTGAGTTCCCACCCGGCGGCCGGGCAAGCCTTTCAGGATGGCGCTGAATCCGCCCGAGGTGACGTTGAAGCAGCAGGGCTGGAGCCAGATCCCGTCGGCGTAAGGAATCCAGAGGCGATCGTCGTCGAGGTTGGTATTGGCGACGAAGTGGTCGCGGCTGCGGCGCAGCGGCTCGAGGCCGTCGGTGAAACTGCTGAAGGCGGTGATTGGCATAGGTGCGGGAAATCATACGCCGAGGTGGGCTGGAGCGGCTAGAAGTAAGTCATGAATCCTGAAAGAGTACAGATTGGCGCCTCAGCGCAGGCTGTTGAGCATCATCAGGGTGAAGAGCAGCGGGAGGTAGAAGACGGTGGCCAGCAGGAGTTGGCGGGCGCGCCGTTTGGAGTGGCCCGAGGTCAAGGGCTGCTTGAAGGCAGCGAGGCGAACGCCGAAATAGAAGTACACCATGCCCATGACGGCGGCGCCGAAAAGATAGACGGTCGCCCGACATGTGGAGCGCGGTGGGAGCGAAGCTGGCGGGCAACAAGGCAAGCGAGTAGAGCACGATCTCGCGCGAGGTAGCCTTGCCGGTGGCCTCGACCACGGGCAGCATGCGGATGTTGGCGCGCTGGTAGTCCTCGCGATAGAGCCAGGCGATGGAATAGAAATGCGGGAACTGCCAGAAGAAGACGATAGCGAACAAGATGAGGCCTTCGACTTCGATGCGTCCGCGAATCGCGGTCCAGCCGAGCAAGGGCGGCATGGCGCCGGGAAAGGCGCCGACGAAGGTGCAGACCGGAGAAACGCGCTTCAGCGGCGTGTAGGCGGCGAGATAGACGATGGCGGTGGCTAGCGCCAGGCATCCGGTGAGCAGGT
This sequence comes from Terriglobia bacterium, assembly GCA_963797035.1. Classification (GTDB taxonomy): domain Bacteria; phylum Acidobacteriota; class Terriglobia; order Terriglobales; family Acidobacteriaceae; genus JAIQGF01. The sequence goes on along the minus strand of CAWCOC010000001.1, from coordinate 650,334 downwards.
TGGAGAAGAGCGCGAGATAGAGCGCGCCGCCGAAGACCAGGATGCCGGAGACCATGCTGGCGTGCACCAGTCCCATGCGCTTAGCGGGCAGGGGACGATGGGCGGTGCGGCGCATGAGGGCGTCGAGGTCGTGCTCGAAGACCTCGTTGAGGGCAGCGGAGCCGGCGGCGATAAGCGAGATGCCGATGAGCGCGTGCAGCACCGGCCACGAAAGTTGGGCGACGCCGGCGCGCGGAGCAGCAAAGTAGGCGCCCGCCCAGGCACTGAGCACGATGAGCGAGGTGACGCGGAGCTTGATGAGTTCGGAGTAGTCGCGGAGAAGCGCTCCAATAGCTGAGATTGTGTGGCGCGGGTCTTCGACCCGCGGACACGGGTCAGAGACCCGTGCCACACCGTCTCGAATTGGAGGAAGTGTGGCGCTCATACGGCCACCCGCTCGGCGGCGTGCGCCGGGATGCGCTCTACGGTGGGAATGGCAACGTGGCGCCAGGCCTGGATGGCGATCACGACGGTGGTAGCCAGCAGGAGCGCGCCCACGGCAACGTGCGCCACGGTGGCGTAGACCATGGCCATGCCGGGCTGGGGCGCGTCACGTCCCCATTCGACGCGGGTGAGCCAGGCGCTGAAGCCGAGCGCCAGTTGCACCATCAACAAGGTCAAGAGCATGAGCGCGGGGCGGCGAAGCTGCGGCACCAGGGAATACTCGCTGAGCACGCGCACCACCGTCCACAGCAGGACGAAGGTGACCACGGCGGCGCTGATGATGTGCGGCAGCAGCTTGATGCCATGGTGGCGGAAGGCGGCGCCCAGAATCAACTGAACGTAGACGCAAGCCACGGCCGCGCCGGCCAGCCATGGCAGGCTGGGACGCTTGGTGGGAAGCTGCATCCGCGGCTCCTGGACCCAGGTGCGCCCGGTGAAGAGCCAGATGGCCACGACCAGGCAGAAGAACGTCTGCGCCAGGGTGGCGTGCGCCGAGGAGACACTGGGAGGCAGGAAGTTGAGCACGGTGATGCCGCCGAGCACGCCTTGCGCGATGACGGTGGCCAGCGCCGCCCATCCGAGTTTGCGCATCCAGGGACGGCGGTCAACCTTGGAGGTCCAGACGGCGAGGATGATAGTCAGCAATCCGATGAGTTGGGCAATGATGCGATGGCCGTGCTCCCAGCGGATGCCGCCCACCATGGGGACGGCGAAGTAACCGTAGGTGACCGGCCAATGTCCGAAGGAAGTGGGCCAGTCGGGCACGGCAAGGCCGGCGTCGTTGCTGGTGACCAGGGCGCCGGCAATGATGAGGAGAAAAGTGCAGAAGGCGACCAAGGCCGCGAAGCGGTGGTGGTTCTTGTTGAATGGTGTAGTGAGCGAATGCAGGCTACAACTCCTCGGCGTAGTCGGTAGTCCGTAGTCCGAGTCGGAATATGATTACCGACTACAGACTACGGACTACAAATTCAAAACGCTTATGCAACAGCACACGCGAGGGCGCGTGTGCCACCAATGAATCTACTGCGATGCGCCGGCGCCACCCGCCTTCATGGTGAAGTCGACGGTTTTGCTGTCCTTGGGGCCGACGGTGAGCTGCTGCGTCTCGGTGCCGAGTTTCTCGTGCACCACGGCGACGGTGTAGGTGCCCGGCGGCAGGTTCTTGATGGTGTACTTGCCATCCTTGTCGGTGACCGCGAAGTACGGGCTCTTGACCACGTTGATGTACATCTTCATCCAAGGATGCTGGTTACACTTCACGGGAAGCATTATTTCTTCGCGGGCGAAGCTCTTCTCGATGGGCGGGGCCTTGGGCGGCTGCGATTCGTTCCACTCGCGGTTGTCTTTCGGGGTGGGGTGGATGTTGTGGGTAGTCTCGTCGCTGTTGATGACCTTCAGCTTCTGGCCGGCCATGATGCCGAGCACGTGCGGGTGATAGCGGCAGCCCTTCTGGTCGAGGGTGACGTCCTCGGTGGGAACGTCGAAGGTGCGATTGCCGAGGCCGTCCTTGACGTAGACGAAGGCGTTCTCGAGATCGCCGTTGTTCACGACCAGGTTTTCAACCTTGTTGTCGCCCTTGCAGGCGGGGTCCTGGCTCATGTCGATCTTGGCGGGCTTGGGAACGGCGCCGGGATATTTCACGGTGCCGCTGATGGTGGCGGCGGTCGCCGGATCCACCGGGGTGGCAGGAGCGGCGGCAGTAGCTGCCTTCTCTTCCGACTTATTGCTGGCCTGTTCTTCCTTTTTGCTGCAAGCGGCCAGCAGCAGCAGTCCGAGCAGGGCAAGCAGAAGTACGACTGATTTTCGAATATTCATGTTGTGGCTGACTCTCCATTCAGTTATTGAGTCCCTCAAAATCTGATCATTGTAACGCTGTGGCTGAAAGCTTTCAGCTGTCAGCTCTTCAGCTGCCAGCTACTGGGAGCCAGCGCCGGATGTCAAATTGGGACCTCCACTAGGCCGGCGTTGGCTTGAAGTCTTCCTGGCCGGGGCAGCGGCGCGCGGCAACTGCGCCGAGAGGCGGCGCTGCTCCTCGGGCGTCAATTGAAAGATGTAGCGAACCAGCAGCTTGGTTTGATCGCCGGGATAACTTTGCAGGGCGGGCGGGGTGGGCCCGGAGAAGACGATGCGTCCCTGGTCGTCCTTCTTGAACAGCCCGGAAGGCATGGCGGTGCCGGGGCTGATGTTGGCCGGGTCCATGAGCCAGCGCTCGGTCCAGCCGGGCTTGAGCCGGTCCTTGGCGAGCAGGAAGTTGGGCGCGGTGGCGGTTTTGTCGTGGGCGGGATCGCCGGTAGCGTGGCACTTCAGGCAGGGAGCGGCCTGGCTGGTAAACAGGGCGCGCGCCATGTCGGATTCGGAGGCGGTGAGCAGTTGCTGCTTCTGCGGGATGTAAGGCATGGGCTGCTGCGACATCGCCTGGAAGAAGCGCACCAGCTTGCGCAGTTCATTCTCCGAGAAGAAGAAGGTCGGCATGCGCACGCCGAGATAAGGGCGCACGCCGTTGCGGTGCTGATCGGCCGGGTTCGCGGCCATCGAGGGATTGGCGAGGAAGTGCAGCAGCCACTCAGGATCGACGCGCGCACCCTCGGTGAGCAGCTTGGGCGGCAGGAATTCCTTGGCGTCCTGGTAGCGGGGCACGGTCTCGATGGCGGTTTTCTGGCCGGGGGTGAACTGGTGGCAGCCGACGCAGTTGTATTTGCGCACGATCCACCAGCCGTCCTGGATGTCGCGACGGGCATCCTCGGGGCGGTATTGGTAGCTCGCGGGAAGGGAAGATTCCTGGCTGCCGAGAAGGAAGGTGGTGATGGCGCGGATCTGCTCCTTGTTGAGGTGCGGATCGGGCATGCGAAGTTTGTCGGTGTCGCTCTTGATCATGCCCTGGTCGTAGACGTTGGGCATGGCGAGCTTGTGTTCGAAGAAGCCCTTGTGGTTGTACCAGGGGCCCTTGGCGGGACCTTCGGGGAGTCGCGACTGGATGGCCGGGTCTTGGATCGGCTCGGTGCCTTTGTCTTCGGCCACCTTGGTGAGGAGGGCGAAATCGAGGCGCTCGATGGGCTTGCTGCCTTCCTGGGTGAGTTCGGTACCGATGCGGCCTTCCTCTTCAAAGCCGGAGATTTCGTGACATCCGGCGCAGCCGTAGTGCTGGATCCACTTCTTGCCCTCGGCCTTGAGCTTGGGATCGTCCATGAAGGGGGCATCGGGATAGGAAGCGGGATCTTTCTTTTTCTGCGAGAGCAGGTAGGTGGCGATGTCGGCGACCTCGTCGTCGGCCAGGCGCAGGCTGGGCATGACGGTCATCTGCTCGACCTGGAGTTCGTGACCGTCGTTAGGGCACTTGCTGTGGTCGAAGTCGAAGACGTAGGGCAGGCCCTTCTTGGCGTAATCCTCGGGGCCGATGTCGCGCTTCTCGTGCGGGCAATAAGGCCGGGTGCGGACGCGCGGGTTCTTGATCCAGCGGAAGATGTAATCGTAGTTGGCCTTTTCGCCGAGGCGCGAGAGGTTGGCGGCGAAGTCGCCGCCGATCTGGCTGCTGCCTTCGCCGATGGAGTGGCAGGCGAGACAGCCGCGGGTTTCAAACAGCTCCTTGCCGCGCGCGGCGTTGCCCGGCTGCTGCTTGGGCAGGGGGTCGTTGAGCGCGGTCTGCCACAGGTACGCCGAAATCGCCTTGATCTGATCGTCGGTGAGGCGGAAGTTCGGCATCTTGGTGGTGGGGCGGAAGTCGGTGGGCTTGTGCAGCCAGACGGGGATCCAGTCCTTGTTGAGCTTCTCGCGGATTTCCTTGAGGTCGGGGCCGATTTTCTTGGTGTCGCGCAGCAGAGAGGAGGAGCGCAGGTCGAGCTGCTCGATGCGGCCGGCGATCTTGCTGTTCTCCACGCGTAGGGCTTCGGCGCGCTGGTTGAGGCGGATGGCCTCCTCGTTGGTCTCGGCCTTATCGGCGTCCTTCATGGCGATGGAGGCTTCGCGCAGGTTGTCGCGCTGCTGCTGCTCCATTTGCTTGATCTGTTGGCCGATGTTGAGCAACTGCTCGGGCTCGCGGTCGTAACCCTCGTAACGATGGCAGCCGTTGCAGCCGCGCTGGCGGAAGAGGAACTTGCCTTCGCTGATGGTCGCACCGACGGCGCCGGCCTGGAGGAACATGTCGGCCTGGTGACAGGTCTGGCATCCGGCTTCCACGTTCTGCTTGCGGAACAGCGGCCACAGCCAGTGTTCATAATTGCCGTGCGCTTTTTCAATGCTGGTGGTGGCGCGCCCGTTGCCCTGGTGGCAGGGCGAGCAGCCGAACTTGTCGGGATCGTGGATCTTGAGCAGGTCGGGCTCGGGATGGCTGGTGGAGGCGCGCGCGTATTCGTCGGGCGACTTGGCTCCCTTGGGCGTCATGACGGCGGCGGTGATCTTGAGGGGCTCGCGCGCGCCCATGTGGCAGGACTCGCAGCGGTCGACGATGTTGGCCTCGGCGACGTTGATCTGGACGATCGCAGGGTCCCAGTTGGCGGTCTTGTTCTGCAGGCCGCGCAGAGCGTCGGGCGGCAGCGAGACCAGGTGCTCCTTCATCCAGGTGTCGCGCGCCAGCTTGGCAGCGTTGATGGGCTTGAGCAGGTCGCCGAGTTGGCCGCCGAGCTTGCCTTTTTCGTCCTTCAGCCGGTTGTAGGTCTCCTCCAGTTGCTGGAAGTTATATTTCTTGCGGGTGCCGTCGGGATATTCGACCTCGAATTGCTGCGCCTTGTATTTATCGAGGTCCTTCTGCTTGGAGGCCTTAGAAGAAGCGCTGCTGGTGTTCTCGATATCGTAGGTGAGGGCGTTGACGTAAGCGCGCTTGTCGGTGAAGACGCTCTGGACGGCGAGAATTTCGGCGGACTTCTGCGCCACCTCTTTGTTGAGCTCCCGGATTTTAGGTTCGGCGGACGTGGCGGCCGACTGGTAAGCGGTGTCGAGAGCGCGGTAGTCGGGATTGGCTTGCAGCTCTTTTTCCGACTGGGCGGATTGCGAGCGCGCCAGCTTGAGGAAGGCGACATAGCGCTCCTGGAAGACGCGCTGGTAGCGCTTCCACGGGCGCTGTCCATAGGCCTCGTCCCACATGGCCCACAACAGCGTCCCGATCAGCACCACGACGGCGAGGGTGTAGTGCAGGGCGTAGGACTTGGTGGTGATCGGGTCTTGCTCGGGAATTTGACCTTCTGGCACCGTTGTTTTCCTCCTGCAACCAGGGCCCGTGTCGTCCCTACGGGACTCTTGCAATTCTTTAATCGCGTTACCCAGGGCTATCGCCCTGGGCTACCAGCGTTCGCCCCTGCGGGGCTGATCTGTCGCCCGCTGAAGCGGGCTAATGATCCTTAGTCCGCCTACATCCCCCGGCTCACGCCGGGGGCTACGTTCTGTTGCGCGCTGCGCGCGCTGTTTCAATCCAAACTGTTGCGTGCTGCGCGCGCTGTTTCGATTCAAACTGTTGCGTGCTGTTCAATTCAAACTGTTGCGCGCTGTTCTCAATTCAAAACAGCTCACACGTTAAACCAGGGCGTAATCCACACGTACTTGATGTGCAAGGTCAGGCGCAGCAGCATCTTGATGGGCAGCGCGACCATGGTGAGCATGAGAAACATCATGATCTGGTACTGGAGCAGGCTCATGCGGCTCCAGTCCTTGGGCATTTTTCGTCGGAACAGGGTGGTCATGACGAAGCCGCCGACGGCAAAATAGCCCCCCACCACGATGGCGCCGAAAATTCCCTTGCCGAGATTGGAGGTGATCCCGAACAGGTCGGGCAAGTCGCGGTTCACCTCGTAAATTAATCGGTTATGGTCCCAGGTCTGGCCGGGCCAGAACCATTGCCACCCAGGGCCCCGAATGAAGGTGCCGATGAGGATCATGGAAACCCACAGGATGAGGAAGCCGAAGCAGAAGGTGCCGATGGAAAACTTGCGCTGCTTGATGGTGTAGTAGCCGCTGCCCAGCGGGTTGGTGTCGATGTAGGGAATCACCATCAGGCCGACGATGATGAGCGTGGGCATGACCACGCCGGCGATCCAGGGATCGAAGTAGACCAGCATTTCCTGCAGGCCGAGGAAGTACCAGGGGGCCTTGGCGGGATTCATTGTCAGGTTGGGGTTGGCGGGCTCTTCCAGCGGCGCGCTCATGGTGATGGACCAGACCATGAGAATGGCGGTGACGATGATGGCGGCCAGGAACTCCATGCGCAGCAGGAACGGCCAGACGTGGACTTCCTTCTGCCATCCGGGACGGAAGGGCCAGGTCTTGCGATGATGCGTCTTGGCCAGCGCGGGATCGGCTTCCAGTTGCTCGATAAGCTGGTCGTTGCCCCGGGCCTGGCGGAAGGCCAGCCACAGATAGAAGAGCACCAGCGGCAACAGGGCGGTGATGGGAATGTTGTCGGGCGTGGTGGCGATGGTCCAGAGCTGGTGCCAATTCATATGAGTACCCAAAAATCAGTGGCAAACCGAAAAATTTGAAATTTGAAATTTGAAAATTTGAAATTTCAAATTCCCCTACGCTCCGGCCGCCGATTGCGCGCGGCGCGGCTTGTCGGCTTCGGAGGTGAGCATGACGGGCGCCGGGCCGGAGATGCCGCCATCTTTGCGCACGCGCCAGAAGTGCACGATCATGAACACGGAGGCGATGATCGGAATCGCGATGCAGTGCCAGATGTAGGCCCGCAGCAGCGCGTTGGCGTCGACGATGGAGCCGCCCAGCAGGCCGAAACGCACGTCGTTATAAGGAGTCATGCCCAGTTGCGGCCCGAACGGCCCTTCATGTCCGAGCAGCGGCGTGGCGCGCGCCATGTTGGTGCCCACGGTGACGGCCCAGAATCCGAGTTGATCGTCGGGCAGCAGGTAGCCGGTGAAGGAGAGCAGCAGGGTGAGCACCAGCAGGATGACGCCGACGTTCCAGTTGAACTCGCGCGGCTTCTTGTACGAGCCGGTGAGGAACACGCGGAACATGTGCAACTCGACGGCGATCACCATCAGGTGGGCCGCCCAGCGATGCATGTTGCGCAGGATCTTGCCGAAGGGCACGTCGTGCTCCAGATAGAGCACGTCGCGGAAGGCCTGCACCTTGGTCGGGTGGTAATAGAACATCAGCAGCACGCCGGTAAAGGTGAGGACGATGAACAGGTAAAAGGTGATGCCGCCCATACCCCAGGTGTAGGGATAGCGCACCGAGTCGCGATTGATTTTGGCCGGGTGCAGGTGGAGGAAGACGTTGGAGAGCACGCCAAGAGCGCGGTTGCGCGGCGTCTCGTCGTGCTTGTGGCGGAAGATGGAGGTGTAGACCTGCGTCTTGGTGGGGTCCTTGACGCTCTCAATCTGCTCCTTCACCTTGGCGGGCATCTCGCTGCGGAAGGCTTCAACCTCTTCTTTAACGATGACCCCGATGCCCTTCTTGCCGTTCTTGGAGCCGTTTTCGGGGTTCGCGGGCGAACCCCCTCCGGCTCCGTCCCCACCCTTGGTCTTCACATCATCATCGGCCATAAGACCCTCAAGTATTCGTGTGGCACGGGCCTTCGGCCCGTGTACCCGGGTCAAAGACCCGGGCCACACCATTCCAACTAAACCGAGAGAAATGCTCCCGGATCGTCAAAGTGCGAGGCCTGCCCCTTGGGCCATTGGTAAAGGCGGCTGGTGTCCACCAGGACCTGGCCGTCGGGAGCAACCTCGACGTGCGCGCGGTCCATGGGGCGGGGCGCCGGTCCTTCGAAGTTAATGCCTTCGCTGTCGTAGCCGCTGCCGTGACACGGGCACTTGAACTTGTTCTCGCTGGGCTTCCAGTCGGGGGTGCAGCCCAGGTGTGTGCACTTGGCGTAGATGATGAACAACCGCCCGGGTATGCGGTCGACCCAGATGCGGTATTTCTGCTGGAACTTGGTGTCGACGCCCAAGCCGAAGTCGGAGGGATAGCCGATCTTGAACACCGTGCTCGGCTCGAACAGCGTGCGCGGCAGGAAGAAGCGGAAGAATGCCAGCAACCACGTTGCCAGGAAGGCGACCACGCCGGTCCAGACCAGGCGGCGCCGCTTGACGTCGATTTCGCTGCCGATGCGCCCGCCGCTGCTGATCCCTCCGGCAGCGGCCGCCTTGGAGGTGCCGACCGCGGGCGTGCCGACATACCTGGTGGACACGCCGGTGCGCGCCACCTGCGAAACCGACGGCATGGCCGGGGCGGCGGGCTTGGCGGCAGCGGGTGCAGCGGGACGGGCAGCAGCGCCGGCGGCAGGAGCGGTGGGAGCGGCGGGAGCGGCCTCGGGCGGAGCTTCGCCGAGCAGCAGGGCGACATCGGTGTCGGTGAGCGGCGGAAGATTGTTGCGCTTGCGGCGCGCCTGCTCGGCGGCGATGGAGGACTTGCTCCACTTGTAGCCGGCCTTCATCAGTTCGGCCGCGGCGGGGCTGGGAGCAGCGGAAGAGGCGGCAGCCGGAGGCGCGGCAGCGGGGGCGGCGGGCACGGTCGGCGCCGCGGCTGCGGGAGTTTCTCCGCGCGGCGTCTCCCATGACATGGGCTGCCCGGCCTTGAGGGCTTCGACGTCTTCGTCTGCGATGAGCGGCAAGCCGGCGCGCTTGCGGTAGGCTTGTTCGGCGGCGATCACGGAGTTGTTCAGCGGTTTGCGCGGCCAGGCCGGAAGGCGGCCCAGTTCACCGCCCGCCACAGCCTTGGATCCCTCATCTGCCATTCTTGATTACCCCTTTGCCACGGCCCGCATGGCCGGTGCGGCGAATGCAGGTTCCTTTCTGACCGCCGGCTGGACGCAGGCAGTGACCAGTTGCGCCAGCGCGCCGATGAAGACCCGCGAATCGTTCAGCCCCTCGGTCATCTCGAAGCGGGTGATGCCCGCCTCGGTGGCGAGCTCGCGGCCTTCATGATCGATTTCGCCCAGGGTTTCCACGTGGTCGGAAACAAACGAAATGGGGATGACGCAAACGTCGCGGATGCCGGCCGCGCCCAACTCGCGCAAGGTGGAGCGCAGCGAGGGCTGCAGCCACTTGCTGGCGCCGACCTTGCTCTGGTAGCAGAGGCGATGGCAGTTCAGCCACCCGCCGCGGCGCTTGACCAGCGCGACCGTCTCCTCGATCTGGCGCTGGTAGGGGTCGCCCTGCTCGATGACGGAAACCGGAACGCTGTGCGCGCTGAAGATCAGCACCACGTCGTCCGGGTCGGGGAAGCGGGAGAGGGCGTCCTCGATGCGCTCGGCGACGGCGTCGATGTACAGGCCGTTGCGATAGAAATCGCGAATGCAGGCGACGGGGCGTCCGGCGGCGGAGAAATGGCGGTTCCACTCATTGAGGCTGCTGCCGGTGGTCGTCTTGGAATACTGCGGGTACATGGGGAGGAGAACGATATTATCGCATTGCGATGCTTCCAAGGAAGCCACCGCCTCCGCGGTAAAGGGATGCCAGTAGCGCATGGCGACAAAACAGCGGGCGTCGAGTCCCTCGGCGCAGAGGCGTTTCTCCAGGGCGCGCGCCTGGCGCTCGGTGTGGCGGCGAATGGGAGAGAAGCCGCCGATGGCCTGGTAGTGGTGCGCGACCTTGCGGGCGCGGGTGACCGAGATCAGCTTGGCCAGCGCCTTGCGTCCCAGGCGCGCGAAGGGAAAATCGATGATGTCGGGGTCGCAAAAAAGGTTATAGAGGAACGGCTCGATCGCCTCGGTCGAGTCGGGGCCGCCGAGTTGAAAGAGGACCACACCCACGCGAGAATTGGTTCGCGCCATCCGGAGAAGCACCCCACAGTGCGAAGGGATGATATTCAAAACGTCGGCTGCTCGTCAAACCGGGCCGCGCCAAAAGGTAGTCGGAAAGGCGCGCCGGACGCGGGATTTGGAGGCAGGCGATTTTATCGGAAGGAGTCAGGAGTCAGGAGTCAGGAGTCAGCGCGTCGTACCGCACGTTTTTGTTGCCGAGATGGAGATATCTGACTGCTGACTCACGCCTGCTTCACGGCGGGCTCGGAGGGAGCGGCTTCGGGCTCGGCCTGCATGGCTTCGACGATGGCATCGGCGAACTGGGAAGTGCCGGCGGTGCCGCCGACGTCGCGCGTGCGCTTGCTCTTGTCACGATACACTTTCTCAATCGCATTGCGGATGCGCCAGGCGGCCTCCTGTTCACCGAGGTGGCGAAGCATCAGGATGCCGGAGCGGAGCAGGGCGGTGGGGTTGGCGATGCCGCGCCCGGCGATATCGGGAGCGGAGCCGTGGACGGCTTCGAAGATGGCGCAGCCCTCGCCGAAATTGGCGCCCGGGACCACGCCGAGGCCGCCGACGAAGGCGGCGCACAGGTCGCTGATGATGTCGCCGTAGAGATTTTCCAGCACCAGCACGTCGTACTGGTAGGGGTTGGTGACCAGCTGCATGCAAGTGTTGTCCACGATGTGCTCGCCGTAGGTGATTTCCGGGTAGTCCTTGGAAACGTTGCGGGTGCAGCGCAGGAACAACCCGTCGGAAAGCTTCATGATGTTGGCCTTGTGGATGCAGTGGATACGCTTGCGCTTGTTCTTGCGGGCGTACTCGAAGGCGAAGCGGGCGATGCGGGTGGAGGCCTTCTCGGTGATGATCTTCAGGCTCTCAACCACGCCGGGAACGACCTCGTGCTCGATGCCGGAGTACAGGCCCTCGGTGTTCTCGCGGATGATGATGAGGTCAACGTCGGGGTAGCGCGTCGGGATGTGCGGCAGGTTGCGGATGGGGCGGAAGTTGGCGTAGAGCTCGAAACGCTTGCGCAGCGCGACGTTGATGGAGGAAAAGCCGCCGCCGATGGGCGTGGTGATGGGTCCCTTGAGCGCGACCTTGGTGCGCTCGAAGGAGTCGATGAGCGACTGCGGCAGGTACTCCTGGTATTTTTCGTAGGCTTCGGCGCCGGCTTCCTGCGTGTCCCAGTCGAACTTCACCCCGGTGGCCTCGAGAATGCGGACGGTGGCGCGAGTGATCTCGGGGCCAATGCCGTCGCCGGGAATGAGAGTGACTTTGTGGGTCATGAAATTCCGCGCCTGTAGTGTAAATGAAGCAGGGCGGCGAATCCTGGCAAAAGCGGCTAGGGTGGGCACCCGCCTAACATGAGGCAAGTGCCACCCTGGCAAACCCGGCCAGGGTGGGCCACCCACGTGGGGCACCCGCTAGGACAATCTGCACAGGCGTGGGCGCGTGTGCCACAGCTGGGCTACTGGGAGTCGATTTCGCGCGGGTCGCCGAAGAGCGAACGCATGGCGTCGAGAAGTTTTTCGGGTTCGTGGCTGGAGAGGGTATGGTCGGCGAATTGGCAGCGGGCGGCGATCTTCGCGGTAAGAAAGACCACCGGAATTTTGTTGGCGGCCGACTTGATGGTCGCGGCAATCTGCTCGCAATCCATGCCCTGGTTGGAGACGAGGATGGCGGCCGAGATGTTCGGGAACAGGTGGAACAGGTCAACGGCTTCGCCGGTGGAATGCGCGGTCAGGACGTTGAACTTGCCGGTTTCGAGCACCAGTTTGCGAACCGACAACGCCTCTTCCGGTTCCGGTTCGGCGACGAGTAAGGTGGGGCGTGGCACGATGATTAGACGCGCCAGGGCCGGCTAACGTTGGTCTTACCTGATCGCTGGGCTTTAACTTGAATGAATAACGAGCGGGACCCGGAGGCAACCGGGTCCCAGTTTTTCTTGCGCTCTCAGACTACGGAGCAATGCGGTCGGTGAGGGTGTCGGTGTGCCAGGCGGTGTCGTTGCGGATGTCGAACCAACCTCCCGAGCCCTTGCCGGTCTGGGCTACGCTGGCTTTCTCGCCGGTGGCGAAGTCCTGCCACGAGTCGTAGCGGACCACGACGACAAAGTTCCAGGCCGCGCCCTCCAGGTGCTGGAGAAGGACCTGGCCGGCGACGCCATCGCCCTGAGTCGGCGGCGTGTTGAGCACTTTTTCCAGTTGATCGCGATGTCCGGGAGCGGCGCGATAGGTAGAGACGACATAAACCGCACCGGCGGTCTTGGAGGCGGCGTCGCCCAAGCCGAGGGCGCGGGCAAACTCCGGCCATGGGGGGCCGTTGACGAAGGTGTCGGTGTGCCAATCGTAGGCATCGCGCACGGCCGGCGGCGCTGGACGACCGGCCGCCGCCACGGTCGCCTTGGGGCCGAGGTGTTGAATGACGACGTAATCCCAGGAATCGCCGTCCTGGTGGCGGAGCACGATGCGATGTTCCGGCATCGACTCGCTGGTATCGGGCGCCTTCAGAAAGTCGCCCAACTGGGCGGCCTTGCCCAGCGCGGCCTTGGCGAAGTGAACGTGATAAACGTCAGTGCGGGCGGGCGGCTTTGCCGCCGCGCTTTGCGCGCCGCCGGTTTGTGCCACCGCGGGAAGAGCGGCGAACGCAACCAGAAGCAGGGAAGTGGCGAGTGTGCGTTTCACGAATATCCTCCAGTCGATTGAACAAAGTGAATTACAAGAGCTGGAACCGCCGGCGGAGGTAGCGTCGTGAACGCGAAGATGTCTTGATCCCCAGTCCGAATTAGTGCAGGGATACTACCATAGCGGTCCGAACGGCCGGCCGCGGGCCGCTACTGGGGCTTTGGGCCGGCCGGCTTGACCTTCACCGGGGCGGCTGCCATATCTTTGGCTTTCAGCAGATCCTTCAACTCCAACATGAACTCCTGCACGTCCTTGAAGTCGAGGTAGACGGAGGCGAAGCGGACGTAAGCGACTTTGTCGTGGCGGCGCAGGCGGTTCATGATCAACTCGCCGATCTCGCTGGTCTTGCGCTCGCGCTCCGGGGAGTTGATGACGAAATCTTCCGCCTCGTTGACGATCTCCTCCAGCTTGCCGATGGAGACGGGGCGCTTTTCGCAGGCGCGCATCAGGCCGTTGAGGACCTTCTGGCGCTCGAAGCGCTCGCGGCGGCCATCTTTCTTGACCACCATGTAGGGAATCTCGTCGATGCGCTCGTAGGTGGTGAAGCGCTTGTTGCACTTCAGGCACTCGCGGCGGCGGCGGATGGACTCGCCTTCCTTGCTCTCGCGCGAATCGACCACGCGGTCGTTTTCAAATCCGCAGAAGGGACACTTCATCTTGGGGCTCTGATTTTGGGAGTAACAAAGGATTGTATCAGGACAGGCTTCGGGCTTCAGGCACAGCGGATTGCCGAACTGCGGAATTGCCGAACTGCGGAATTGTGAACCGCACGGCGTTATCGGTTTACGGTTCTCGGTTGTCAGTAAAACTGACAACTGACAGCCAACAACCGGCAGCCGATAACCGGCTCAGCAGCAATTCGGCAATTCCGCAGTTCTGCAGTTCGGCAATGTTCTCAGGCTTCCGAGTGCGATTGCGCGGCACGCCGGTCCAGCTCTTCTTCCTCGTGCGCCTCGCGCGAAACTTTGCGCAGGGAAAGATGCTCGCGGTGGGCCAGCACCAGGCCGACGGGAATGACGGCCATGAAGGTGACCAGCCACAGCAGGATGCCGCAACTGACGGCCAGCTCGGGGGGGATGCCGTAGATGACCTGCAAGGCGCCGATCACCGCCAGCTGGCTGCCGCCGCCGACGGCCGGCAGTTGCACCACCGAGCCCACCATGCTGAAGCCCATGAGCAGCAGGGTATGGCCGACATCGAGATCGAAAAGATGGGGCCGGTCGCCAATGCGCCGCTCGCGGCGATTTCCCTTGTAAAGCCAGTAGCCGTGCTGGTGCGGCTGATCGCGGCGCTCGATGCGAAAGCCCTTGGGTTGCAGCGCGGCCGACAGCTCCGCGATGGTGCTTTCATCCAGCGGGCGTCCGGCAAGAAAGGCGCGGTCGGCGAGCTTGGCGGTTTCCACGTCGATGGAGCGCGGCTCCGGTTTCTGCCCGGTGATGCGGGCCTCGCGCCAGCCGGGCTCGGGCGGATAGGCGTGGCAAACCTCGCGGTAGGCGAGCGCGATCAGGAACCAGATGGCCAGAGAGAGGGCGGTGACCTGGAGAAACGACAGCCGGTCGTGGATGGTGTTGAGGCCGATGCCGAAGGCGCGGGTTTTTTCCTCCAGGTGCTCGGCCAGCTTGCGCGACAGAGGGCTGACCTTGGCATGAAGGAAAGCGGCCACCGCCGGACCGCGGGTACGGATCAGGTAGCACAGGCCGGAGGTGGCGGCGACGACGGCCAGAAGAATGAGGGCGAGCAGGCGAAACTTGCCGATGTAAGGATTGGACTGCAGGCTTCCGGGAGCGAAGACCACGACGGTCATCAGCACGGCAAAGGCGCCGACGTCGAAGATCCGCTCCACCGTCCAGACGCCGATCTGCGAGGAGAGCGAGACGTTTTCCTTGGTCGCAATCAGGTAAGGACGAACAAATTCCCCGGGCCGCCCGAGCAGGGCCAGGCCGGTGAATCCGATGAAGGTCGGGCCCAGCAGGCGCGTGATCCGGGCCCGGCAAATCGGCTTGAGAAACACCTTCCAGCGCACGGCGCGTAGCGCGTAGGTGAGAAAGATGATGGCAATGGCGAGGCCGAGGTGAAGCTTGCTGATGTTGCCGGTCTCGGCGCGGAAGCGGGCCCAATCGAAGGCGCGCCAGTGCTGCACCTGAAAATAGATTAATGTCCCCAGGATGGCGACGACGACGGCGGTGGTGAGGATTCGCTTCCTGTTCATCCCAGTGTTAGGGCTGTAGGTTCACCTTAACCGACGCGTAACACAGGGGTCAATGCGGCCGGTCTTCAGTTTGATGCCGGTTTGGATGCGGGCTGAGTGTCTGCGAGCGGGCTGGCCGGAGGTTTTGCGGCAGCGTGAGCCGCTCCCGGAACGGAGACATGCCTGGAAGCGACAGCAGATTTCTTGGCCTGGGCTTTGCGCGCCGCCAGCTTCTTGCGGTTGAAATCGCGGATGATGCTGGAGACGTAAGCCTGGGTCTCGCGATAGGGAGGCACGCCGTGATACTGCTCCACCCGCTGCGGCCCGGCATTGTAAGCGGCCAGGGCTTTGGCGAGATCGCCGTGGTAGCGCGCCAGCAGCTCGCGCAGGTAGCGGGTGCCGCCATCAACGTTGGACCGGGCATCGAAGGAGTCCTGCACGCCGAGCCTGGCCGCGGTGCCGGGCATGAGCTGCATCAGGCCGCGCGCGCCCTTGGGCGATATCGCATGGGGATTGAAGCCGCTCTCGGCGCGGATGACGCTATCGATCAGGTCGGCATCAATCAGGTGCTTGTCGCTGGCGCTGGACACCACCGACTTCATGTCGACGGCAGCAGCGGCTGAACCGGCGGCCGGTGGAGTTGGCGGGAGTTCCTCCTGCGCCAGGGAAGCGATGTCAGCGGTCGGAACGTCGATGTAGTTTTGTTCGTTGGCGGTGGTGTAGAGGCGGGAGGTCTCGCCGGCAATTTCCCGGTGGTCGAAGCGCAGGCTGAAGCCGTTCTGCAGGGTGGCGACATAGGCCATGCCCGGGGCGGCGACGGTAGCGGCAGGGAGCGGCGCGCCGGCAGGAGAATCGGCGGCCAGGGCCGCGGCCGCGAGCGCCATCATCAAAAAAATATAAGTGAAACTCTTCATGGTTCCGGTTTGACAGCCGCTGCCATGCCCAGCACCTGCTCCACGACCGCAGCTACTCCGGCCTGGTCGTTGGACGCGGTCTCTGCCCAGCCATACTGCTTCAGC
Organism: Terriglobia bacterium; assembly: GCA_963797035.1. Lineage (GTDB taxonomy): Bacteria > Acidobacteriota > Terriglobia > Terriglobales > Acidobacteriaceae > JAIQGF01. Next base: position 634,272 of record CAWCOC010000001.1, on the reverse strand, counting down.
TCAGGACAGGCATTGCCCATGATAACCGGGGTACCGGCAAACTCAAGCATTTCCACGTCGTTATAGTTATCACCGATGGCCATGACTTGGTTACGAACGATACCTCGGTGGCGTGCCCAGCGCTCCAGGGCGTGGCCCTTGGAGCAGCCGAAGTTGAGGATGTCGACGATGGTGAGGTCGCGGGCGAGGTACTCGGTCTTCAATACCGTGATCTGGTTGGCCATGCCGGCTTCGGCCAGCCGGGCCTGCGCCTGCTTCATGCGCGCCACCGAGCCGCAGTACATGGCCTGGATGGGGTCGGTGACCAGGGCATTCTCCAGCGGGGTCACGCGCTCAATGTAGGCCGCGTTCTTGTCCATCCAGCGGCTGATGGAGCCGTGGAGTTCATCGGCTTGCTCGAGGACGAGCGCGCCCCGGCCTTCCAGCTCAAAGGTGAGCACGGCATGGGCGCGGAATTCGTCCATGTGCCGGATGAGCTGGCGGGCGGTCGCCGCCGGCAGCTTGTCGGTAAAAAAATGCTCGCCCTGAGTGGACTTGGTGACCGCGCCGTTGGAACTGATGAGCCACAAGTCGAAGCCCAGCACCTCCGCGATGGGCATGGCGAACAGGTGCCGCCGTCCGGTGACCAGCACGATCTCGACGCCCGCCTGATGAGCGCGCCGCAGCGCTGCCAAATTAGCTTCCGGCACCTGGAATTGGGGATCGAGCAAGGTTCCATCGATGTCGATGGCGATCAATCGGATGTCGAGGTTCACTGGAGCACATTGTATTGCCGAATTGCCGAATTTACGAATTGACGAATTTCGCGAAGCGCAGGTAATTCGACAATTCTTCAATTCGGCAATTCGACAATCGGTCAGAACCTGAGCACCAGGCCGGCGGTCGCGACGATGTTGTGCTGGCGCTGGTTGAAGGTGGCAAGCGAGAAGCCGAGGCCACCGGAGTAGAAGTCGCGGACTTCGCCGCGCACGCTGAAGAAGGGCGCGACCTTGGCGTCCACTCCGCCGCCGAAATCGAAGACGCCGGTGTTGGTGGTATCCACGCCGCTGAGCAGGCGCAGGCCGGAGTTGGCGCTGTAGTGGGCCAGCCCGCCACCGGCGGCCACCCAGGGCGAGAGGAAGAACTCCGGCGTGAGCTTCACCTTCAGCCCGGGCGCGACGAACAGCGCGGAGTAACTGGCGGAAGAGGTGAGCCCGAAGGTGCGGACGCTGGAGTTCAGCGTGCCCACCACGGGAAGTTCAAGGTAGGCCGAGACCAGGGGCACGGAGGCGATGCGGCGGGCGTACGAGCCCTCGATGGCAACCGCGTTCCCGACGCCGGACAGATTGACGGGGAAATACCCGCCGGCGCCGATCGCCAACTCATTTTTCTGCGCCAGCGCGGGCAGGGAAATGATGAAGATGAGGACGGCGATGACGAGCAGGGATGATGTCGTGTTGCTCTTGCGCACGGAAGTATTCCTCCTGGTGTTTCTTGGATGCGCCGGGATTGTGGATGGCGGGATTTGGGCGCGGCATTTATTCTGGACGCGCTGATCTCGGCAGCGCAGCGAGGCAGCATCCTCCCCGGCAGGATTTGCGGAGCAGCCCCAATGGCGGAACTGAAAAAGACGATGCTGCGCCCTGCCCGCCTGCTGCGCTACCGCATGCTCGCCTTTCTGGCCGTACTGGGGCCGGGATTCATCACCGCCAATGTCGACAACGACCCCGGCGGAATCCTTACTTATTCGCAAGCGGGAGCGAAATTCGGGTATGTGCTGCTGTGGACGCTGATCCCGACCACCATCGCGCTGGTGGTGGTGCAGGAGATGGCGGCCCGCATGGGTGCGGTGACCGGCAAGGGCCTGGCGGATTTGATTCGCGAGGAATTTGGATTTCGGGCGACGTTCTTCACCATGTTCGTGCTCGGTCTGGCCAACGTGGGCAACATCGCGGCGGAATTTGCCGGCGTCGCCTCCGGCCTGGGTATCTTCCACGCCAGCAAGTACCTGACCGTGCCCGCCGCGGCGCTGATCGTGTGGGCGGTGGTGATGTGGGCCTCGTACAAGCCGGTGGAACGGCTCCTGCTGCTGTTCTCGCTGATCTATTTCTGCTATCCCGTCTCCGCGATGATGGCGCACCCGGACTGGAAGGCGGCAGTCGTCCAGACCTTCATTCCCAGCGTGCACCTGAAATCGTCCGAGTACCTGGTGCTGGTAGTGGGCCTGGTGGGAACCACGATCACGCCGTGGATGCAGTTCTACCTGCAGGCCTCGATCGTGGAGAAGGGAATCACGGTGCGGCAGTACCGGCTGAGCCGCTGGGATGTGATCATCGGGTGCCTGGTCACCGACATCGTCGCGTTCTTCATCGTGGTGGCGTGCGCGGCGACGCTGCACGTGAGTGGCATCCACGATATTTCCGATGCCGCCGAGGCGGCGGTGGCCTTGAAGCCGCTGGCCGGACAATTTGCCTCGCTGCTGTTTGCCGTCGGGCTGGTGAACGCCGCGCTGCTTTCGGCCGCCATTCTGCCCCTGGCCACCACCTACAACATCTGCGAAGGACTGGGATTTGAATCGGGGCTCGACAAGCGCTTTTCCGAGGCCCCGGTGTTTTACTCGGTGTACACCGGGCTGATCGTGCTGGGGGCCGCCATCGTGCTCATTCCCAGCATGCCGCTGATCAAGCTGATGCTGCTGTCGCAGGTGGCCAACGGCATCCTGCTGCCGTTTGTCTTGTACTACATGCTCAAGCTGGTGAACCGCTCGGACCTGATGGGCGAGCACAAGAACTCGCCCACGGCAAACGCCATTGCGATCACCACCAGCGTGGTGATGGTGATCCTGACGGTGGCAATGATCTGGACCACCCTCCGCGGCGGCTAAAGCGATTTCGTGATCTGCGGTTGGCCCACGGCGGCTGCGAATCGGAAGTTGAGCAACCGTCACAGCGGAAGGTGAGCTTCGGGGTTTGACCCGCCCCACATCGCATGAGATAGTCATGGGTTTCCAGACAGCAGACGGGCCCACTGTGTTCGTGCCCGGGAGAGTGGCCGAGGAGCCGAGATGGTCCGCTTTATTCCGCGCGAAACCAAGTTCTTCGAAATTTTTGAAAAGATGGCGAGCAACGTCACCGAGGGGGCCCGCGTGTTGCGCGGCATCCTGCAGACCTTCGACAACGTGGAAGGCCAGGTGCAATTGATCAAGGAGATCGAGCACCGCGGCGACGACATGACGCACGCGGTGATGACCAAGCTGAACCAGACCTTCATCACCCCGTTCGATCGCGAGGACATCCACCGCCTGGCTTCGTCGCTGGACGACGTGCTCGACTTCGTCAACGCCGCGGGACAGCGCCTGGTGCTCTACAAGATCCGGCGCGCGCCGGGGCCGGCGGCGGAGCTGGCGGACCTGATCGTGCGGCAAAGCGAGGAGTTGACCCTGGCGGTGTCGCTGCTGGAGAAGAACAAGCACGTGCTGGAGCACTGCGTGGAGATCAACCGCCTGGAAGACGAGGCCGACCGCGTGTGCCGGCAGGCGATCGCCAACCTGTTCGAAAACGAGAAGGACCCGATTGCGCTGATCAAGATGAAGGAATTGTACGAGGTGCTCGAAATGGCCACCGACAAGGCCGAGGACGCCGCCAACGTGCTGGAGGCGGTCGTGCTGAAGAGCGCCTGATCCCAACGCCCATCAATCCAAGGCAAGAGGAACGCAAGTGGTGGTGAACAGCTCACTCCTGCTGGTCGGCGTCACCGTACTGTTCGCGCTGGTGTTCGACTTTCTGAACGGCTTTCACGACGCCGCCAACAGCATTGCGACCGTGGTCTCCACCCGGGTGCTGTCGCCCAAGCTGGCGGTGGTGTGGGCAGCGTTCTTCAATTTTGCGGCCGCTTTTTTTCTCGGCACCGCCGTGGCCAAAACCATCGGCAAGGGCATGATCCAGCTCGATATCGTCACCCAGTACGTGGTGCTGGCGGGGCTGCTGGGAGCGATCGTGTGGGACCTGCTGACCTGGTGGTGGGGGCTGCCCACGTCGTCGTCGCACGCGCTGATCGGAGGCTACGCCGGCTCGGCCATCGCGCGCGCCTGGATCGTGACCGGCAGCTTCCACCGGGCGTTGGGCGTGATCATTCCCAGCGGTTGGACCAAGACGCTGATCTTTATCGTGGTGGCGCCTTGCATGGGCCTGGTAATGGGATTCGGCTTCATGGTGGCCGCCTCGTGGATCTTTCGCCGCAAATCGCCGCGCCAGGTGGACGGCTGGTTCCGCAAGCTGCAGTTGATCTCCGCCGCAGCCTACAGCCTGGGCCACGGGGGCAATGACGCGCAGAAAACCATGGGCATCGTGGCCGGCGCGCTCTATACGGCCGGCATCATGAGCAAGGCGGATTTCGCCGCCAACTGGGGCAAATTCCATTGGCCCATCATCCTGGCGGCGCACGCCGCCATCGCGGCTGGAACCTACCTGGGCGGATGGCGCATCGTGCACACCATGGGATCCAAGATCACCAAGCTGAAGCCGGTGGGCGGGTTCTGCGCCGAGGCCGCCGGCGCCATCACCCTGTTCGCAACCGCCCATGCCGGCATTCCGGTGAGCACCACGCATACCATTACCGGCGCGATTGTCGGGGTGGGCTCCACCCAGCGGCTGTCGGCGGTGCGCTGGGGCGTGGCAAGGCGCATCGTGTGGGCATGGGGGTTGACCATTCCCGCTTCCGCCGGCGTCGCGGCGCTCACGTATTGTCTAATCCGGCTGTTTCACCGGGGTGCGTGAGGCGACATTCCAAGATGGTGTCATCGCACGCCAGGCGTCGCGTAGCGACATTCTTGTCAAACATGGTGTCATCCCGAGCGCAGCGAGGGATCTGATGTGAACACCAACAGGGCTGGTGGTGACGACAGCAGATTCCTCGCTGCGCTCGGAATGACACGCTTTTACGATGGTCTTGCGCTCGGAATGACGCTTTTTGGGGTGGGAATGAAAGGCGCCGCTGCGCCCGGAATGACGCGCGCGCCTTCCCCAGCGCGCTTGCTACAATGATCAAAATGCCGCCAACCTCGCCATTTACCGACGTTCCCACCGCCATCGCGGAGATCCGCGCCGGGCGCATGGTGGTGGTGGTGGACGATGAAGATCGCGAAAACGAAGGCGATCTCACGCTGGCGGCCGAGAAGATCACGCCCGAAGCCATCAACTTCATGGCCAAGTACGGCCGCGGGCTGATCTGCCTGGCGATGACCGAAGAGCGTCTCGACCACCTGCGCATCGGGCCGATGACGGCGGAGAACACCTCGCAGTTCGGGACCGCGTTTTGCGAGGCCATCGACGCCCGCGAAGGCGTCACCACCGGAATTTCGGCTTACGATCGCGCCCGCACCATCGGCGTGGCCATCGATCCCGCCACGCGTCCCGGCGACCTGGCGCGGCCCGGGCATGTGTTTCCGCTGCGCGCCCGCCGCGGCGGCGTGCTGGTGCGCGCCGGGCAAACGGAAGCTTCCGTGGACCTGGCGCGGCTGGCGGCCATGGTCCCCGCGGGCGTGATCTGCGAGATCATGAACGAGGACGGCACCATGTCGCGCATTCCCGACCTGGTGAAGTTCTGCGCCCGGCACGGCCTGCAGATGCTTACCGTCGCCGAGCTGATCCGTTACCGCATGCAGCACGAGCGCTACGTGCGGCGCGTGGGAGAAGCGCGGGTGCCGACCGGTCATGGCGAGTTCCGCATGATCGCCTACGAAAGCGAGGTGGAGGGCGGCGAGTCGCACATCGCGCTGCTGCGCGGCGACGTGGAGCACGCCTCCGGCCCGGTGCTGGTCCGCATGCACTCGCACTGCCTGCTGGGCGACGTGTTCGGCGCCACCTGGTGCGGATGCCACAATGTGATCGAGGGTTCCCTGCGGCGCATCGCCGAGGAGGGACTCGGCGCGCTCATCTATCTTCACCAGGGATCGAAGGGATTCACGCGGGAAAAACTCGGCGAGCAGACGGTGCTGACCTTCCATCGCGAGCATCGCCTGCCCTCGCTGCCGGAAAGCGAGCGCAAGACGCAGCGCGAAATCGGCATTGGAGCGCAGATTCTTTCCGACCTGAACCTGGGCCGCATCCGGCTGCTCACCAATCATCCGCGCAAGGTGGTGGCGCTGGAGGGCTTCGGGATCGAGATCGTCGAGCAGGTCGCCATCCCCGCGCCCACTGCGGTGACCGCGCGCTGAAGCCTCGGCCGACCTGTTATCATTTCAAAATCCGCGATGGCGACACTTCCCCAGACAACTGACGCCGTTTCCCCGGCCGATTCAGGCTCTCTCCCGTCGCGCAGCCGCCGCTGGGCGGTGCTGTTCCTGCTCTTGCTCTCGGCGGCGATTTACCTGGGCACCGCTTCCTGGCCGGCGCTGCTGGACGACGCCGATTCCTCGCACGCGCTGGTCTCGCGCGCCATGCTGGAGCGTGGCGACTACGTGGTCATGTTCCTGAACGGCGTGCGCTACCTGCAGAAGGCGCCGATTCACTACTGGATGGTCGCGATCGACTACAAGATTTTCGGGCAGACGGAATTCGCGGTGCGGCTGCCGGTGGCGCTGGCGATGATCGGCCTGACGCTGATGGCCTTCGAGTTCGCGCGCCGCTTCTTCTCCGAGCGCGCCGGCGTCTACGCCGGCCTGGCCACCGCCACCAGCCTCGGGATGTTCATGTTCACCCGCATCATGATCCCCGAGGCGATCTACGCCTTGCAGTTCACCGCCATCTTTTACCTCTTCCTGCGCGGATGGACGGGATCAATGCGCCCGCGGGTTGCGTATTGGGGTGTCGCCGTGCTCACCGCCTGCGCCGTGCTTACGCGCGGGCTGATCGGGGTGGTGTTTCCGGTGGGGACCATCGTCGCGTTCATCCTCCTGACCCGTGGGTGGAAGCGCTGGCGCGAGCTGCACCTGGTTTCGGGAACGCTGATTTTCCTGGCGATCGCGGTCCCCTGGCACGTAATTGCCGAACTGAGGGCGCCCGGCTTTTTCTGGTCCTACTTCATCAACGAGCATGTGAAGCGCGCCCTGGGCACGCGCTGGCCACCCGACTACGAAGCGACCCCGCTGCCCATCTGGTGGGCCGCGCACCTGGCGTGGTTTTTTCCCTGGAGTGTCTTCCTGCCGCTCGCCATCAAGCAATTTCGCCCGCTGCGCAGCTGGTGGAAGGAAACGAGCGTGGAGGCGCAGGCGCGGCTGCTACTTTTTGCCTGGTTCGGCGTGGTCTTTATTTTCTTTTCGCTGGTGGTGGGCTCGCGCATGGAGTACTACGCCTTCGGCGGATGGCCGGCGGTGACCATCCTGCTCGGGCTCGGGATGGCGCGCGCCGAGGAACAACGCGATCGCTGGCTGCCGCGCTTGCAGGCGGTGCTGGCCGTGATTGGTCTGGGGCTGGGCGGCGTCCTCACCTGGGCCGTCTGGCAGGCGGCGCGAGTGCGTGCCACCGGCGACATCTCCAGCCTGCTGAAAACCCATCCCAACGATTTCTATCGCCTCAGCATGGGGCACCTGTTCGACCTGACGCCGCAGGCGTTTGCCGACTTGCGCACGCCCGCGCTGATGGCGGCCGCTTGCTTCGCGGTCGGATTCGTGGCCGTCTGGCTGGTAGGCCGCACCCGCCGGGTCATGACCAGCGCGGTGGTGCTCGGCCTCACCATGGCGGTGTTCATCTTCGCCGCCAACCTCGCCTTCGGAATTTTCGGTCCGCACATGTCGTCGCGCCCCATGGCGGGTGCGATTCTGAAATACCTGCGCACCGGCGACCAGATTGCCGTTTACGGCGAGTTCGATCCCGCCTCCAGTGTGGCGTTCTACACGCATCGCCGGCTGCTGATCTGGAATGGACGCTACAACAACCTGGAGCTGGGGTCGCATTATCCCGACGCACCCCGGATTTTTTTTACCGATGAGACATTTCCACCGCTCTGGAACAGTTCGCTGCGCATTTTCCTGGTGGTGCCGGAGGAGCAGCGCCGGGCCGCCTACCAGCGCCTGCCGAAAGATCGCGCCTGGCTGCTGCTGGAAAGCGGCGGCAAGGCGGTGTACGTGAACCATCCGCTCGAACCCGGGCAGCCGTCGCTGGCGCAAGCGCAGGTGGCGGGCAACTTCTAGGTATCAGCTCTCTCGGCTTTCAGCTCTCAGCTAACAGCTAACAATGGATAATAGTGTCATCCTGAGCAAGGGCGCACGCCCGAGTCGAAGGATCCCTGAAGACTCAACATGCGAGTTGCCGCCTAAAGGTATTTCCATAAAGCATTCCGGGTGGGAATTCCCTTGAACAGCATCTCGGCAGGCGAAGCCAGGGATCCTTCGACTCGGCGTCGCGGCGACGCCTCGCTCAGGATGACAAAGCTGAAAAGTAATAGTCGATAACCGAACCGGAATAGCTGTGAGCTGATAGCTGAGAGCTGAAACTGATCTCTGACAGCTCAGGCGATGTCCACCGCGCACCCGGTCCTGATGCTTTCATAGGCCGCGTCCAGGATGAGCTGGTTTGTCCATCCTTCTTCGCCGGGGACCGGAAAGGGCGCGCGACCTTGCACCGCGTCGGCGAAGGAATCTACCTGCCGGGCGTATGCCAGGTGGTTGGAAACCTGCTCGGTCTCGACTCCGCCGGAACGCCGCAGCTCAATGGTGATGGGCTGATCCACGCTGAGGCCGTTGTCGGCGCGCAGGATGCCGCGGTCGCCGACGATCTCGATGGGCGACCGATATGCCGCGCGCGTCGACACCAGCACCGCTCCCAGTCCCGAGCGCCGGAATTGCAGGGACACCACCGCCGCGGCTTCCATGCAGCCGGACTCAGCGTCGGAGCGCGCCGCGGCGGAGACGCGCGTAACCTCGTCCTGGAGCATGAAGCGCAGCGCATCAATGCAGTGCACGCCGACGTCGCCGATGGGTCCGCCGCAGGCGATGGCGGGATCGTAGATCCAGGTGCGGTCGTGCTCGGCGGCGCTGTAAGAATACTCGGAGCGGGCGAAGACCACGTTGCCAATATCGCCCGCGGCGATGCGCCGGCGCAGCCGTTGCGTGCTCTCGGCAAAGCGAAAAATCTGTGCCACGCCGAGCAGCACGCCGCTTGAGCGGGCGCGCTCCACCATCTGCCGGGCTTCGGCGGCGTTCATCGCCATGGGCTTTTCCAGCAGGACGGGCTTGCCGCAATCCAGCGCCACCAGCGTGTCGCGCAAGTGAGAGCTGTCGGGCGTCGCCACGAAGACGGCATCCACCTCCGGCGAGCGGCACAACTCCTCGGTCGAGGTAAACCAGCGCGCGATCCCGTACGTCTCGGCCGAGGCGCGAGCACGCTGCGGATGGCGGCGCGAGAGAGCGGCCACGCGCGCGTTGCGTGCCTGGGCGAAGCCGGGCATCAAGCGCTTCACCGCATGCCGTCCGAAGCCGACAATTCCGTAGCGCACCATCCTCGTTCCCCAGGTCCTAGAAGTTATCAGTTACAAATTCGCAATATCAAATCGGCGATTATCACCGCCGAGAGTGACAAGCATCACGGTAGCGCGTGCTTTACGGGTACAGACTATGCTCAACGAGGTGTCCCATGCCGATCCTGTTCATGGCGTTGATCGCGCTGGCCGTCTTCCTGGTGATGGGTGGAATGGTGTTCTACGCCGCCTATGCCGAGTCGCATACACCCCACCCGAACGAGTTGTCCAAGCCGGGCCCGCACGGCTAGGCGGGACGAATTGCAATCACGCCGGCCGGTGACGCAGCTCACACTGCGCTGAGATTGACAGAAAGTTTTCGCCGCGTATACTTTGAGGTCTCGATGTTCGACGTTGCCCACAACACGACCATGGCCATGTGCACCATTATTCAGCGCATGTGTCGTGGCCTGTGGGTTGCGCGAACCAGCGGCCGAAGCTGAAGCGGTAGCCGCAAAGTTCAACGACCCACGGTCCACCCGGATCGTGGGTCGTTTCCTTTTGGCGAAGGAAATTTCAAGGAGCGTAGAGCGATGAGCGACAAGGGCACGCAGCGACATTTCGACACCCTGGCGGTGCATGGCGGCCAGGCGCCCGATCCCACCACCAAGGCGCGCGCCGTCCCCATTTACCAGACCACCTCCTATAGCTTCGACGACGCCGACCACGCCGCCCGGCTGTTCGCGCTCGAGGAGTCCGGCAATATCTACACCCGCATCATGAACCCGACCACCGACGTCCTGGAGAAGCGCATCGCCGCGCTGGAAGGCGGCATCGCGGGCCTGGCGCTGGCCTCGGGGCAGGCGGCGGAGACGCTCACCATGATCACCCTGGCCTCGGCCGGCGACGAGATCGTTTCCACCACTTCGCTCTACGGCGGCACCTACAACCTGTTTCACTACACCCTGCCGAAGTTGGGAATCAAGGTGCGGTTCGTGGATGCCGAGGACTTCAACGGCCTGCGCGCGGCCATCAACTCGCGCACCAAGGCGGTGTACACCGAGAGCGTGGGAAATCCCAAGCTCGACATACCCGACCTGGAGAAACTGGCGGCCACTGCGCACGAGTTCGGGGTGCCGTTGGTGGTGGACAACACCACGCCCTCGCCGGCGCTCTGCCGTCCCATCGAGTGGGGCGCCGACATCGTGCTGAACTCGGCGACCAAGTACATCGGCGGGCACGGCACCTCCATCGGCGGCGTCATCGTGGACAGCGGCAAGTTTGACTGGAAAGCCTCGGGACGGTTTCGCGATTTTGTCGAACCCGACCCGTCCTACCACGGCGTGAGCTACACCGGCGCGTTCGGCCCGGCGGCCTTCATCGTGAAGGCGCGGGTGCAGGGGCTGCGCGACACCGGCGCGTGCCTCTCGCCGTTCAACTCCTTCCTGCTGCTGCAGGGCGCCGAGACGCTCCACCTGCGCATGGAGCGGCACTCGGAGAACGCGCTGGAGGTGGCGCGTTTCCTGCAGACGCATCGCGAAGTGGAGTGGGTAAACTATCCCGCGCTGCCCAAGAGCAAGTACTACGAGCGCGCCAAGAAGTACCTGCCCGAGGGCGCCGGCTCGCTGGTCACCTTCGGCATTCGCGGCGGCTACCAGGCGGGACGCGCGCTCATCAATTCGCTGGAGCTGTTCAGCCTGTTGGCCAACATCGGCGACGCCAAGTCGCTGGTGATTCACCCGGCGTCCACCACGCACCAGCAACTCAGCGAGGCCGAACAGCGCTCTACGGGCGTGACGCCGGATCTGGTGCGGCTCTCGGTCGGCATCGAGGACGTGCGCGACATCATCGCCGACCTCGACCAGGCGCTGGGCAAGGGAAGCGCGAAATTGGCGGCGGAGCGCGCCTCGCGCCTGCCGGCGCAGGCGGCGGGAGACTAGCCATGGCAACGATCGAACCAACCATCGAAGCGAACTGTAAGCTCGCGGGGGCATTCGCGCTCGACGCCGGCGGGGAACTGCCGTCGCCCGAGGTGCGCTACGCGGTGTACGGCGAGCTCAACCGCCGCCGCGACAACGCCATCCTGGTCTGCCACGCGCTATCCGGTTCGGCGCGCGTGGCCGACTGGTGGCCGGAGCTGTTTCCCGCCGTCTTCGACACCTCGCGCTACTGCGTGATCGGCACCAACCTGTTGGGCTCCTGCTACGGCTCCACCGGGCCTTCGACCATCAACCCGGTGACCGGCGTCACCTACGGGCCGGACTTCCCGCTGGTTTCCATCCGCGACATGGCGCGGGCGCAGGCTAAGGTGCTCGACCACCTTGGGGTCGAGCGGCTGCACACCGTGGTGGGCGGCTCCATCGGCGGCATGCAGGCGCTGCAGTGGGCGGTGGACTTCCCGCAGCGGGTGGAGCGCGCCATCGCCATCGGGGCGGCGCCGCTGTCCGCCATGGGGCTGGCGCTGAACCACCTGCAACGCACCGCCATCCAGCTTGATCCCGCGTTTCGCGGCGGACGCTACGCCGCCGGTGAGGGTCCCGAAGCCGGGCTGGCGCTGGCGCGCGGCATCGCCATGCTCTCCTACAAGTCGCCGGAGTTGTTGGAGGAGCGCTTTGCACGCCGGCCCAACCGCAACGGCGAAGATCCCTACGGCTCCTACGCCCATCGCTTCGACGTCGCCGGATACCTCGACCACCAGGGCGACAAATTCATCGCCCGCTTCGACGCCAATTCCTACCTGGTGCTCTCCAAGGCGATGGATACCTTCGACCTGGCGCGCGGGTATGAATCGGAGCGGGAAGCGCTGCGCCGCATCCGGGCGCGCGTGCTGCTGGTGGGGATCTCCTCCGATTGGCTGTTTCCGGCGCAGGACGTGCGCGACCTGGGACAGCGCATCCGCGCCGCCGGTCATGCTTGCGACTATGCCGAGCTGAAGTCGTCGCACGGCCACGACGGCTTTCTCGCCGACCTGGATCAACTCGCGCCGTTCTTGACCGCGGCGCTGTGGCGGCCGGCGGGGACCCCGGTGTCGATCACTCGGGCGCAGGTGGTGCGCACGAACGCCGGCTGAGGAACACAGAGACACGGGGACACGGAGCAAGAACATTTTCGATTGCCGATTGTCGATTGCCGATTTGAAAAGGCGCAAGGCGATGAGGCGCAAAGCGATGAGTGCTTTGAGTCCTGAAGCAAGCTCAGAGGCGCAAACGGAAGGTAACCTGTGCGTCCTCTTGCTCGGTGTGCCTCTGTGGTTTGCGGGCGCCCGTGCGCTGCCTCACAGCGCTCAGTGAGCCACGTCACCGCCCGGAGTGGCACTGCCTCGCTACCTTGGATGGCGTGGTGCACCGTGCGGACCTCCGCCAGCGGCAGCGCCCAGAAAATTTATCGGGAGATTTGAATCATGGCTTACGTAATTACCGATACTTGCCTCAAGGACGTGCTCTGCGCCGATGCCTGCCCCACGGACTGCATCCACCCCAAGAAGGACGAACCGCAATTCGAGACCTCAACCCAGATGTACGTCGACCCCGAGGGCTGCATTGACTGCGGCGCCTGCGTTTCGGTCTGCCCGTCGAATTCCTTGTTCCCGGCCGACGACGTTCCCGAGGACAAGAAAGACTTCGTCGAGAAGAACGCCAAGTTCTACGCCAACTAATTTCCTGTTGTACTCCGCGGGCCCGGCTTGCCGGGCCTTTTTCTTTTCCGCGATAGGCGCAAACCCCTGCAGTTGAACTGTAGATGTTTTCATCCCTGTCTTTCATCGATTTTTTATTTGCCGAGTTGCTCTTCTTTGGACATACTCCCCGCACTTATGCCGAAAACTCATCGCTCCCATTGTTTGACCGCGGTGGTGTGCGCGGTTGTTGCCATCATCTTAGTTGCCCCGGTGGTTTTGCATGCGGCCACTCCCAGCGTCGTGATCAGCCAGGTGTACGGAGGCGGCGGAAATTCCGGCGCGACGCTGAAGAACGACTTCATCGAACTCTACAATCCGGGCGCCGTGCCCGTAGACCTGAGCACCTGGTCGGTGCAATACCAGTCCGCGGCCGGCGCGGGACCCTGGCAGAAGACCAATCTCACCGGCAGCATCGCTCCCGGCGGGTACTACCTGGTGCAGGAATCGGCGGGTGCGGGCGGCACGGTCGCGCTGCCTACGCCCGATGCAACCGGCTCCATCACGATGAGCGCCTCCACCGCCAAGGTCGCGCTGGTCAGCAATCAGACCGCGATGACCACCACGTGCGGAAGCGGCACCGGGATCGTGGATTTTGTCGGATACCTCGGCGGCAGCACCGGGTGCCCGCTGCTTTCGCCGACCAACGCTGCCGCGCTGTCGAACACCACTGCCGCCTTGCGTCTCGCCGACGGTTGCGCCTACACCGGCAGCAACAACGTGGATTTCGCCGTGGGTGCGCCTGCGCCGCGCAACAGCGCAGCCCCGGGAACGGTTTGCTCGGCCGGGACCGCGACGCCTTCTTCCGTAATTCGCAACCAGTCCACCGTGGTTGCGGTCTCGCCCGCTGCCGGTCACACCGCCACGACGATGACGGCTGGGCTGGCCTCGATCGGCGGAACCGGAACCCAGCCGCTGGTTGACGACGGCAGCAACGGCGACGCCAGCGCCGGCGACGGCATTTTCTCCGCCACCGTGGTCATCGGCCAGTGCACGCTCTCCGGCACCCGGATCATCCCGGTCGCGATTGACTACAGCGACGGCTCGCACGGCGCAGCCGCGGTGATGGTCACGGTTTCGACGTTGAACACCAACGTTCACATTTACGACATCCAGGGCTCGGGCGCGCGTTCCCCGTACGAATGCCAGCCGGTCACTACCTCCGGCGTGGTAACGGGGCGAATGTCGAACGGCTTCTTCATGCAGGATCCGCTGGGCGATGGCGATCCCGCCACCTCCGACGGCATCTTCGTCTTCACCAGTTCGGCGCCCTCGGCCAACGCGACGGTGGGCAACCTGGTGACCGTGACCGGCACGGTGCAGGAATTTGTATCCTCGTCGGACACCAACAGCCCGCCGGTCACGGAAATCAGCGGCAGTCCGTCGATCACCGTGGTGTCCACCGGCAATGCGTTGCCCACGTCGATCAACATCACCAGCATCGATCCCAACGGAGCTTACGACCAGTTGGAGCGCTATGAAGGCATGCGGGTGCACGTGGACTCGCTCACCGTCACCGGGCCCACGCTCGGCAACATCAACGAACCCAGCGCCACCTCCACCAGCACGGGACTGTTCTTCGGAGTGCTGACGGGAACGGCGCGGCCCTTCCGCGAGCCCGGCATTGAGACCTTCGTGCCCGTCCCGAATCCGCCGTGTTGCGTGCCCCGCTTTGACACCAACCCGGAGCGGCTGCGGATCGACACCAGCCGCTTGCCCAGCACTCTGGAAGTGACCGATGGCGTGGTGGTGACCAACATCACCGGCCCGCTCGATTTCGGTTACCGCATGTACAGCATTGTGGCGGAGCCGGGCATCGTGGCCGCCACGCCGAACGCCACGGCAACCGCGGCGCCGGCGCCCAACGCCGCCGAGTTCACCATCGCCAACGCGAACCTTCGTCACTTCTACGACACCACCGCCGGGCCGGCCCAGGATTCGCAGCTCACGCCCGAAGCCTATGCCAAGCGGCTGAACAAGGTGTCGCTCGCGGTCCGCAACCTGCTCCACACGCCCGACATTCTGGGCGTCGAGGAAATGGAGAACCTGGCAACGCTGGAGGACTTGGCGGCAAAGATCAATTCCGACGCCGTCGCCGCCGGAGATCCCAATCCGAACTACAGCGCCTACCTGTATGACGGCAACGACATCAGCGGCATCAACGTCGGCCTGCTGGTGAAGCCGAGCATCAACGTCATCTCGGTGACGCAGTACGGCAAGACCGATGTCATTCCCGGCACTTCGTCGATCATGAACGACCGCCCGCCCATCGTGCTCTCGGCCACGGTGAGCAACCAGGGCGAGACTCTGCCGTTCTACGTCATCGTGAACCACCTACGCTCGCTGAGCGGGCTGGAAGACCCCGCCAACATCGCGCGCAGCAAGCGGCGGGCGCAGTCGGAATTCCTGGCCAACCTGATTCAGAATTTCCAGGCGGGCGACGCCGGCGCCAACATCGTCAGCATCGGCGATTACAACTCCTACGAGTTCAGCGACGGCTGGGTGGACGTGATGGGCACTATCCGGGGCGCGCCCGCTCCGGCCGACCAGGTGGTGCTGGCCTCGCCTGACCTGGTGGACCCCGATCTCACCGACCTGCTCTCCACGCTTCCGCCCGAGCAGCGCTACTCCTACACCTTCGACGGCAACGCGCAGGCAATCGATCACATCCTGGTGAACCAGAACATGCTGGGCCAGATGACGCGCTTCGCCTACGCGCGCAACAACGCCGATTTTCCGGAGTCGTTCGGCAATGACGGCACGCGACCGGAGAAATATGCCGATCACGACATGCCAATCGCCTATTTGAGGCTGCCCACCGACCACACGCCTCCGGTGGTCACCGTCACGGGCGTCAGCGACGGCGCCACGTACACGCTCGGCGCGGTGCCGGCCGCGGGTTGTTCGACGGTGGACAGCGGCACCGGGGTTGCGCAGAACGCCACGGTGAGCATCACCGGCGGCACGGCCAACGGCGTCGGGACGTTTACCGCAACCTGCAGCGGCGGTGAGGACAATTCCGGCAATGTGGCTCCGCCGGTGAGCGTCAGCTACCAGGTGCATTACGGGTTCGGCGGATTTATTCTCCCCGGGCGCTCGGTGGTGAACGGCGGCAGCACGCTGCCGGTGAAGTTCGCGCTGGCCAACGCCGGCGGCGGGCTCATCACCAGCACCAGTTCCGTCCTGTCGCTCCAGGCATCCTCCAACCCGGCGTGCTCGGGACTGGCGGGGGTGCCGTTCCCGGCCATGGCGGCGGGCGGCAGTTCGCTGACTTTCGACATCGACGGGTTCGTCTTCAACTGGAAGACGGACAAGTCGTGGAGCGGCTGCTACAACTTCGTGGTGAATCTGGACGACGGCAGCACGCAGTGGACGCTGGTGACGGTCAAGTAAGGTTCGGGGGAAGGGAAGTTGGAGAATCGGAGTTGGCAGCATGCGCCCGGCTTTTGCCCGGGCGCTGCTTTTGTGCAGCGGCGGGAAGCGCGTTGCGGCGCGTCTCGAGGACCGCTTCCTCCGGGGGCGCCGCAACTTGCAGGGTCAGGCGGATGGAGAAATCCCGGGGTTCGTTGCGGGACTGTTCCAGGTATTTCTGGCAGAGTTCCTTGGCGCAATCATCGCGAAAGATGATCGTAGTCCCGTCGGGACTCACCACGTACACGCAACCATTGTTTCCTTTCACCAGCTGCGCCCGCCGACAGTCGAGGGGAATGCCGGCCCCGCCGGCGCCGCGGGTGAATTCTCGGCAGGAGCTCGCCGGTTCGGGATCGGCCGCCGGTTTGGGCGGCAGCGCCGTGGCCGGCCGTTCCCAGCGATCCAGATGTTGCAGCACCGCGAAGCTCACGGTGCGAGGGAAATGGCAGTGGGAACACTCGACGCGCTGGTCGATGGGCGGAGTCGCCTCAATTGCGCCGTTCACATTGGTAAAGGTGTAAACCGGCACGCGAGTGCAGCACTTAGGGCAGGTGTAGCCGAGGTAGATCGTGCGTCCCATAAACTCCCGGGCAACTGGACGAGTCGGACTCCCAGGTTGGATGCTTAGTCTAGTCGATACGACTTTCAACCTCAACGGTGAAAAAACGGATAATGCCCAATTTAGGACACTCCCAAAAAGCCGGCGGTACAAGCGCGAACGTAACCAGCATTTTTTGGCAGGCTGCGGAAAAATTCAGCACCTTCGGGCTTAAGACGACTTGTGGAAAATCAGCGCGCGGTCCAGGCCTGAGAAGTGGATTTCCAGCAGAGTCTTCGATCCATCGGGATGCTTCACATAAACGTATTCATCCCGGGAGTACTTTTCGGGACGCTGAATCCAGCGGCCTGCGGCGCTCGCAACCACGTCCCGGCGCTGCGCAAACTGCACCTTGGCTTCGTCGACATAGGACTCCCAGTGAATGGTGATCTCCCCAAGCGGCATTTTCGACCCGTTCAGACTTAGCTCCGAGCCGAAGACAAAATCGCGGGAACCGCGCTGGAAAGGACGCGGCTTGTAACCGTGGGAGCGAAGTTGATCCTCCAGCTTTGCCTCTTCTTCTTTATTGTCATAGGGGCCGACCAGGACCTGGTAGGAGCTCCTCCACAACACCTTCCTTTCCAGGACGGTGGTTCGCAAGCCGAGCTGCGCAACCCGGTCACTGAGGCCCTTTGCCAGGACCTCATCTTTGAACTTGCCCAGATCGAAGTACAACTGCAGGGTGAGGCTTCCGGGCTCCGTACTGGCGGCGCTCGCCACCCTGGGCAGTAACGCGGTATTGATTTGATGGACCAGGAAATTTCCTGGCGGCAATGCAATCGCCTGCGAAGCAATCTCCGGAGGCGCGACCGTTGCGGGCTGCTTGGCTGCCGGGTTAGGCCGAGTCGCGGCGGCAGGAAAATGCCGAACCACGACCTCAGCCGGCCCGGAGTCGGGCAGGTTGCGGGCTGGCTTGTCTGCTCCAGGGGACTGAACGGTCGGCTCGCCGGGCGCAAGCTGGGAGTCACTCGCCTTTTCGGCAGGCAGCGTCTCAGCCGGATTTGTCGAAGGCGCCCCGGCAGCAGCGGCCGGCCCCGGGGGTCGTACCGGTGCTTCGCGATGAGCTTGCAATCGCTCGCCGGCGCGTACCAGGGTGGCGCCAATTTCAACGCGGTGCACATAACACAGCCACAGCACTAAGGCCCCCAGTGCTGAAATGACAAGACCGACGCCCAACCCAGTCGAGAATCCGCGCCGCTTCACCGGTCCAGCGGGCAGCGACGCCGTCGCCGAGGAAGCAAGACCGGCTTCAGCCTTTGCATCCAACTGGCGCACAGCCAGTGTCTGCTGTGCACTGAGGAGCGGAGTCCTTATCTTGTTGCGCTCAGCCGGAAAGGCGGTGGAGGAAGCTACGCTGTCATCGTCGAAAAGCAATGTGAGCAGCGGGAACGACATCCTGTCGGTAGCGAGCGGCAGTCCTGATGGCGCTCGATCGAGGGGTGCGGGTTTCAGCCAACTGGAGATTTGCTCGCCAGCCTCCGAGCTGAGGGTGGTGAAGCGCAGGCCACCCGATTTTCCGGTCTCGTCGGTCCACACGAGTTCGCCGCAAGCGTCGATTGTCCGCTTGCCCGCCGACAGGGAAAAGCGCAGCGTGTGATCCCGCTCCACCGGAACCGCGGACTGAAAACTCAGACCTCCGCTGGAAACATTCAGGATAAAGCCGCCATTGTCTGGCCCGATCTGAATGTAGGCGAGCCGCTCCATCGCGACTCGCGGATTTTTACGGCGCTCTGGACTGGTCATTGGGCCACCACTTAATAGACGTCTCAGCTCGCTTAGTTTTCAGGGAAAATGTGCGTCAACTTCGGCCGGGCCTAAACAATTCAGCGCAATTTCAGGGCCATGGTTTGCCCGTCGCAATGTTGGGAAAACAGGCTCCCGAAAAGTGGTCCGTCCGGGAGCCTGGTGAACACGGCAGCAGGCGCTGCGACAACGGCTACCTGAACCTCCGCCGCCGTGCCATGCCTGCAAGGCCCAGAAGCCCTGTGCCCAGCAGTGCCAACGATCCCGGTTCCGGGACGCGCGGGTCATCGCCGCTCTTGCGAAGACAGAACAAGTCCCCTTCGTCGTCGGCAACGGGCTTGAACCAGCCGGACTTTTCAGCGGTGAAGGTGTGCCAGGCGCCGGAAAACAAATCCAGATAAAGCGTCACCCGCCGGCTGCCGATCTCGCTGTTCCAGGAGATCGGCTGCGAAAAACGCGTAAGCGCGGGTTGCGCCGATCCGGCGATCTCGGGGAACATTCCGAAGGCGCCGCTCGTGAAATCCAACGCATTGCCGGCAGGGAGCGGCAGTGGCACGTCGATCGTTTGTTCCCACGGTGCCAGGGTGGGAGCCCTCGGCTGCGAACAAGAAATCGCATCCGCACCGGCGATGCCGGTAATCACCAGGATCGCCAGGGAAACGCACAGCATTCTCATGTCGGCACCTCCTCCGGAGGCCGCATAGTGCAACTCTGTTTCCAGCGAGGCTCCTCAGGCTAACTTTGCTGTAGGTATCCAAGCTTCTGAAAGCGCGTGCTTTGCGCTTGCCGTCATCGAGCGGGTCGCGCCACGTGCAAATTTCTGCGACTTCGCTCGCAGATCTTTTCATCGCGACATGCACACCTGCTTCTTGCCGCAAGCCGGTTCAGCATGAAGAGGAAATCGGTTTCTCTGCGCAATCTTCTTCAGCGCGAATGGAAAATGATTTCCCACTGCACGTATTTCTGGGTCGAAACCTGGGGGTGGGCATCAGAGAACCATCGGCGGGGGTGGCGCGATGGCAGCGCGGCTTGAACACGCAAACATCTGTGTCAGCGACATCGATTCGGTTGTCCGGTTCCTGCAGACGGCGTTTCCCGAATTTCGCATTCGCGGCGAAGGGCTGAGCCAGGACGGCACGCGCTGGGTGCACGTGGGCACCGATGAAACCTATATCGCTCTCGGCCAGTCCAGAATTGAGCCCGCAAAACGATGGAAGCCCTACGCGGGAGAGCCGGGGGTGAATCATGTCGCCTTCGAAGTGGACGATGTCGAGGGGCTCTGTCAACGCATGAAGTCCGCCGGGTATCGCGACTCCACCCCGCCGAATTCACACCCTTTCCGGAAGCGCCGGTATTTTTACGATTCCGAAGGCAACGACTGGGAGTTCGTCGAGTACCTCTCGGCCAATGTCGCGGAACGCAACGACTACAAGTTGCCGGACCGGTGAGACTGTTGATAGCCGGCAGTATGTTTCTTCACGCCGGCCGTTTCTCTCCCTCGGCGAAGCTGTAGCGGACCTTCTCGCCCGTGTCGGCGGTCGGCCCATAGACGGACGGGACCAGTTCGCCCACCTGTCGCAGGTACACCACCAGTTGCCCGCGGTGATGCGAGGAGTGGGTCATGCGGCGGGTCATCACCCAGGCCTTGCTGCGGGTCACGTCGAAGAACTGGGTGGTCTCGCGCCACCACTCGTCGGGCTTGGCGCGCAGGATTTGCAGGCGCTGGCCGGCATCGGCGCGATACTTCTCGATGAAGCCCTGCTTGGTGCGCTGCGCCGGGTTGGGATCGCCGGTATCGATGCCCAGCATCATCTTCATCCAGCGGCCCTCCGACAGCACCTGGTGCTCCATCTGCTCCAGCACGCTGCGCGATTTGGGGTGCGGCCGGTAATCCATGGTCGCCTCGGGAAACGCCTCCCAGATGCTGGTGATCTTCAGGATCTCGGTTTCGTAGGTATCGAGCAGGAACCCATATGTGCCGGCCATGTGCACCTCCCGCGGGGCAGCTATTATATGCGCGACCGATTTCATTTGGGATTCGCGACCGTGCGAAGCCAAGATTCAGCCATTCTGCTTGACATCCCCGAGGAAAAGGACTAAATCCTTCTCCCACTTTCCGGCCCCAGTGTGAAGCCCCGGCGCTCCCGGCGCCGTTCCGTCTCTGACCGTAACCAACGGGGAGGTAGGTCAGTATGAAGACATCGCGCAGAGATTTTCTGAAAGTCAGCACCGCCGGAGGCGTTGCCGCGTCGGTGCTTGGCTTTGACCTGACACAAGCCCACGCCGAGGTGCGGGAACTCAAGATTGCCCGCACCACTGAGACGCGCTCCACCTGCCCGTATTGCGCGGTGGGATGCGGCGTCATCATTCATACCCTGGGCGATAAGTCGGGCAACGTGCGGCCCGCGGTGGTGCACGTGGAAGGCGACCCCGATCATCCCGATCAACCAGGGCGCGCTGTGCCCCAAGGGCGCGACCATCAAGCACAACATCGTCAACGACCGGCGGATCACCAAGCCCATGTATCGCGCCGCGGGCAGCGACAAGTGGGAGGAGAAGTCCTGGGACTTCATGATCGACCGCATCGCGCGGCTGATGAAAGACACGCGCGACGCCAAGCTGCGCGAGGGCAACGCCCTGACCGCGGTCGGGGTGATCGGCGGATGCACCGATAATAACGAGAACAATTACCTGCTGGTGAAAGCCTTCCGCGCCGGGATGGGCGTGATACCGCTGGAACAACAGGCGCGTATATGACACGGCCCGACGGTGGCCAGTTTGGCCGCCACATTCGGGCGCGGCGCCATGACCAACGGCTGGACCGACATCCAGAATGCTGACGTCGTCCTTGCCATGGGTGGCAATCCCGCCGAAAACCATCCCGTCGGTTTCCGCTTCGCCATGGAGGCCAAGCGCAACCGCAACGCCAAGCTGGTCTCGGTGGACCCGCGTTTCAACCGCACCTCCGCCGTCGCCGACCACTTCACCCAGATCCGCGCCGGCAGCGACATCGCTTTTCTGGCCGGCCTGATCAACTACTGCTTCCAGCACAACCACATTCACCAAGAGTACGTGCGCCTGTTCACCAACGCCACCTTCATCGTCCATCCGCAATTCGAGTTCAAGGACGATGTGGGCGTCTTCAGCGGCTGGGACGAGGCCAACAAGAAATACGACAAGACCACCTGGAACTACGACATGGGCAAGGACGGCTTTGCCAAGGTCGATCCGACGATGCAGGACCCGCGGTGCGTGTTCCAGTTGATGAAGAAACACTACACGCGCTACACGCCGGAGATGGTTTCCAAGATCTGCGGCTGCAGCGCCGAGAGCTTCACCAAGGCGGCCGAGATCATCACCTCCACCTATCCTCCCGACCGGGTGGGGACGATCATGTACGCCCTGGGCTGGACGCACCACAGCTTCTCGGTGCAGTTGATCCACATCGCCGCCATGCTGCAACTGCTGCTGGGCAACATCGGGCGGGCCGGCGGCGGCATCAACGCTCTCCGCGGGCACTCCAACATTCAGGGCGGCACCGACTGCGGCATGGCCTACCACAACCTGCCCGGCTACGTCGCCATCCCCAAGCAGGACCACCCCGACTTGAAGACCTATCTCGAGAAGGTCACCCCCAAGCCGCTTCGTCCGGTGTCGATGAACTACTGGAGCAATACCGACAAGTTCTTCGTCAGCCAGATGAAGGCCTATTACGGGCTGAAGGCGACCAAGGAAAATCAGTTCGGTTACGCCTGGCACCCGCGCCTGCCGGTGGGCGCCACCCCGGGCACCTACGAAAACTGGAGTTGGGCGTTCATCTTCGACCACATGTACAACGGCATGATGGACGGCTTCTTCAGCTTCGGCATGAACCCGGTGAACAACGGGCCGCACTCGCGCAAGGTGATCAGCGCCCTGAAGAAGCTGAAGTGGCTGGTGGTGGCGGAGAACTTCGAGACCGAGACGGCTTCCTTCTGGAAGAAGGAAATCATCGCTCTCGACGAGGACGGCACCAAGACTTCCGACGTCAAGACTGAGGTCTTCCTGCTTCCCGCCGCCAATTTTGCCGAGAAGGACGGCAGCTTCGTCAACTCAGCGCGCTGGTTCCAGTGGAAGTACAAGGCGCTCGATCCGCCGGGCGACGCCAGGACCGACCAGGAGATCATCGCCCGCATCTTCCTCAAGGTTCGGGACCTCTACGCCAAGGAAGGCGGCAAGTCTCCGGAGCCGGTGCAGAACATCAACTGGTGGTACACCAATGCCTTCCAGCCCTCGCTCGACGAGGTGGCGCGCGAGATCAACGGCTTCGCCGTGGCCGAGGTCAAGAACGAGAAAGACCCGAAGGTCATCGATCTGAAGCCCGGCGATCAGTTGAACAAGTTTGCCGACCTGCGCGCCGATGGCTCCACCTGCAGCGGCAACTGGCTGTATACGGGTTCCTATACGCAGGCCGGCAACCTCGGCCAGCGCCGCAACAACGCCGATCCCAGCGGCATGAAGCGCTTCGAGAACTGGGGCTACAACTGGCCCGCCAACCGGCGCGTGATGTACAACCGCTGCTCCGCCGACGCCAAGGGAGTCCCCTGGGACCCCAAGCGCCCGGTGATCAAGTGGAACGGCGAGAAATGGGTCGGCGACGTCCCCGACTACAAACCTGACAGCCCGCCCGAGGCCGGCATGGGCCCGTTCATCATGCTGCCGGAAGGCGTGGCGCGCTTGTTTGTTCCGGGACAATTCGCCGAGGGTCCTTTCACCGAGTTCTACGAGCCCACGGAATCGCCGGTGGACAACGTCTTGCACCCCAAGACGAGCAAGAACCCCGCCGTCAAGCCGTTCAAGGGCAAATGGGACCGGCTGGGCAAACCCGACGAGTTCCCCATCATCGCCACCACCTATCGGCTCACCGAGCACTTCCACTACTGGACCAAGAACAACGCCTACAACGTGCAGTTGCAGCCGGAGTTCTTCGTCGAAATCTCGGAAGAGCTTGCCAAGGACAAGAACCTGAAGAGCGGCGACATGGTGAAGATCACCAGCGCGCGCGGCTCCATCCAGGGCAAGGCGATGGTGACCAAGCGCATCAAGCCCATGCAGGTGGCGGGCAAGACCGTCCACCAGATCGGATTCCCCATTCATTGGGGCTTCCTGGGACGCGGCGAGCAAGGAGGGGCCATGGCCAACATTGTCACTCCGACCATCGTCGATCCCAATTCGTTTGCGCCGGAATACAAAGGCTTCCTTGTGAAGCTGGAAAAGGTATAGGGAGGAGGACGCCATGGCGATACAAGCACTGCAACTGAAAAACGCTTCCGCGGGCGCCGCCTCTCCGGGCATCCGCCTGACCCAGACGGTCGCGAAGCTGATTGACACCTCGACCTGCATCGGCTGCAAAGCCTGCGAGGTCGCCTGCCAGGAGTGGAACGATCTGCCTCCCGAAACCACGGTCAACCTGGGCACCTACCAGACGCTGCCCGACATGACCCCGCACCTCTGGAACATGATTCGCTTCAACGAGCAGGAGATCGACGGCAACTTGCACTGGCTGATGCGCAAAGACCAGTGCATGCACTGCGCCGATCCCGGCTGCTTGAAGGCCTGTCCCGCTCCGGGTGCGATCGTGCAGTACGAGAACGGTATCGTCGACTTCCAGCAGGAGAACTGCATTGGCTGCGGCTACTGCATCTCCGGCTGCCCGTTCAACGTGCCCAAGCTCAGCTCGGTCACCAAGAAAGTCTACAAGTGCACGCTGTGCGTGGACCGCGTGTCGGTAGGCCTGGAGCCGGCCTGCATCAAGGCCTGCCCCACCAGCTGCCTCTCCTTCGGCACCAAGGAAAACCTGCTGCTGAAGGCGCAAAAGCGTGTCGACCAGCTCAAAGCCACCGGCTTCGCCACCGCCGGCATCTACGATCCGGGCGGCGTGGGAGGCACCGGCGTGGTCAGCATTCTCGCTTATGCCGACATGCCGGAGGCCTATGGTCTGCCCGGCAATCCCAGCGTTCCCTTTACCGTGACCCTGTGGAAGCAGCCGCTGAAATGGATCGGGAATCTGGCCATTCTCGGCGGCGTCATCGGCACCTTCCTCCACTACCTGCGCTACGGACCGAAGCATGTTCCGCCGGAAGAAACCAAGGTCAAGCAAGCGCCCGCAACGGGAGGTCAACTATGAGCACCGGTCGCGTTCTGCCCAACGGTGGTGTTCTCCGCTACAACCTGAAGGAGCGGGTGATTCACTGGATGGCGGGTCTGTCGTACATCTACCTGCTGCTCAGCGGGCTGGCCTTCTGGACTCCCTGGATGTGGTGGCTGGCGCTATTTCTCGGCGGCGGCCCGGTGGCCCGCGCCGTGCATCCCTGGATGGGGCTGATCTTCACCTTTGCCGTGGTGTACATGTTCGTCCTGTGGAGCAAAGACATGTACATCACCAAGCAAGACCGCGAGTGGCGCAAATTCATTGGCGAGTACGTGCGCAATGAGGAAGAAGAGCAGCCGGATGCGCACAAGGCGGTGCGCAGCTACCAGCAGTTTGCGCCGGTGGACCGCTTCAACTACGGACAGAAATACCTGTTCTGGGTCATGTTCTGGGGCGGACTCACGCTGTTCGTCACCGGCATGATCCTGTGGTTCGCCGAGTCCATTCCCTGGAGCCTGCGCTTCCTGCGGCTGGCTTCCATCATCCTGCACCCGATCGCGTTCCTGGTGACGCTGGCCGGGTTCATCATTCACGTGTACATGGGAACGGCCGTGGTGCGCGGCGGCTTCAACTCCGTCATCCGCGGCGAAGTTTCCATGCCGTGGGCGCGGTTCCACCATCGCCTGTGGCTGAATCGGATCACCGGGGAAACCACGGCGAAGAAATGAACCGGCCAACCTGGGAGCAGAGGATCGCGCGCGCCGAAGAGCTGGCGGAGACTTTTCCCTACGCCGCCGAGGTCCTCGGCTTCTATGCCAGCGTGGCCCGCTTCCAGAAAGCGTTGTACGGTTACATCCAGCAGGCCCGGGGGAAATCGGCACTCCCGGGCCCGTCTTTTCGCGAGGCGCTGGACCTGGCCCTGCTGCTGCCGCGCTTCCCCGGCTTCCTGAACCTAGTTCGCGAGAACGCGCCCTCGGCGCTGGCGTCACCGGCGGAGCAGATGGCCGCCGAGAAAGAGCCGCGCTGGGAAAAGCTGCTGCGCGATTTCTGGCAGCGCTCCGAGCCCGGCGAACTGCCGCACGTCGAGTCGTTCTTTGCCCGCGCCTTTCTCCAGCCCTACGCCGAGTTTGTCGCCGAACGCCTGACGCCGCCGCCGCGACTGAGCAACAGCGCCACCTGTCCGATCTGCGACTCCGAGCCGGTAGTAGCGGTGTTGCGCGAGGAGCAACTGGGCGCCAAGCGCACCTTCATCTGCTCGCTGTGCGGCTACGAGTGGGACTTCCCGCGCCTGGTGTGCGCCGGCTGTGGCGAAGACCGCAACGACGCTCTCGCCGTCTTCACTTCGGAGTCGTTCGAGCACGTGCGCCTCGAAGCCTGCGACACCTGCAAGAACTACCTCAAGGCCGTCGACCTGACCAAGAACGGGCTGGCCGTTCCCGTGGTCGACGAACTGGCCTCCCTGCCGCTCACCCTGTGGGCGCAGGAGCACGGCTACACCAAGCTGCAGCCGAACTTGATGGCGGTCTAGAAGCAAGGCTCAAGGCGCAAAGGCATAGCTAGCCTTAAGCCTCGCGACTAGTTTCTCGCGCGCTGTGCTGCCCCTGGGTTTGAGCAGTTACCTGCCGGCCCTGCAATTATCGAACTTGAAGGCGCCGATCCGGGTCGCCCAATTGAAGCTGCCGGTCTCGATGTAATACTCCTGCGTAAACCAGAAGGTGCAATCATCCTTCGGATCAATCGTCATGCTGCTGTAATCACCCCAGCGCTTGTAGGAATTGAACTGCACTCCGCTGCCCGTCGCCAGCACCATCGGACCGCGCATCACGCCCAGTGAATCCGCCGGCGTGCGCCCAGCCACGTAGACGCTGGAAAACAGGTTGTGGCTCATGGCGCTGAAGCCGAGCGCAATGTCGCCGGCCTTGTCCATGGCAATACTGCCCAGCCAGTAATCGGTGTATGGGTCTACGACCGTGGATTGCTGGTAGACCGACGGCACGCTTCCCGGATTTCGAATTTCGTACCAGCGAACACCGCTGAGGCTGCCGCCTTTGATGGTGTGATTGACGACCAGCGATTCGTGGTCACCGAAGTTGCGATAGGCCAGGCGGAACATCACCCGGTCCGCCAAACCATCCACCTTCTCTCCCGGTTCGGGTTCCGGTATGCACGCCACCGTGTTCGCGCGGGCGCAGATCTCGTCGTAGTCGGCTACCTGCACCAGCGTCGGGCCGGTAAAGGTTGCGTTATTCGGATTGGCAAAATCGGCATGGAATGCGAACAGGTTCAGATGGCTGGAGTCCGCCAGCCCGACAAAATAATTGGGAGCGCCGGCCGGGGGGAGCGTGCCGCCATCCAGGTCGGAAGGGAGCAAGCTTGCCACCGAGGGCGGCTGCTGGAAGCAGATGGCGGTCGCCGCAGTCCCCGCCAGCATGGCGTTGCGGTCGAAGGCGCAAGCTTGCGCTCCCGCGAACTTGCCGAGGCCGGGATACAGGTTGACGGTGTTGTAGTATCCGTCGGGCCAGACCCCGAATTTCGGGTAATCGGGAAAATCGGCGCCGTAAGGAAACTCGTAACGGTGGTAGGAGCCGGTTGCGTCCGAACTGGTCGAGACCGCAATGCACTGCGCCGTATGGGTGAACGTCTCGTCGTACTGCAGTTGCGAGACCAGCCACCGGTTCGCGATGTGGTCGTACAGCACCACCGGGTCGCCGCCGTCGGAATAGGTGGGCGTTGCCCCGCCGTTCTCGCACAGCCCGCCAAAACCGGCCCACAACGAGTGAATCGGCGCTGGACCGAGCTGCAGTGAACCATCCTTTTTCTTATAGACGGCGATGGTCACGTTCACCATCTGGACATATTGTTGGTTGCCGACGGCGCCATTGGTGTCCGGCGGCACAAAGGCGAAGCCGAAGACGCGCCGGTTGTCGTCGGCGGTTTGGCCGTCGAAGCCAAGTACCTGGGTTACCCCGGTCAGCGGGGCGGTCAACTCGCGCGCCACTACATCGGCCTTGCCGCTGCTGAGCGGAGCGCCCGTGGGTCGAGGCTCCTCCGCTTCCCGGTCCGGTCCGCTATTTCGCGCTGCGGTGCCAACCACCAATTGCGCCAGGGGCGCGGAGGTATCGTGATGCGACTCCTTGCGCACCTTCGACCCGGCCGCAAATGCCGCGGGTAAGCAACACGTCACTGCAAGCGACCAAATCAGCACACGAAAACTTGCCGAACCTAACTTGGGCATAGGGTCCCCTTCCTCACCGGTCCGAAGAGGCAGGAATTCTATTGTTGATCATCCTCGCGCGCAACCCGTGGAGCGATCTAACCCCCAGGGTTAGGGTCCCCGCGACAGATTGTGATGTTCGGATCAATCGATCGCCGGGGGGAAGGGGTACCCGCTGGTCCGACCCGTCGCGCGCAGCTCATCCCTGGATTCCGTGTATTTACATCTTTTTACCGCAGTGGCTTTCGCTCTCGCTTTAATCTCCGTCGGTCAGACAAACCGTTGGAGGATGGCTATGCGTAAACCACTTGTCGTCTCCGCCCTGGCGATTCTGTTCGCCGTCGTGCTGTCGACCGCCTGCCTGGCGCAGTCGGTCATGCTGGAGCTGCCGCGTGACAGCCAGCACGCCACCGTAACGCAGCGCATCGGGCTCACCGATGTCACCATCAGCTACAGCCGCCCGCTGGTGAAGGGCCGGAAGATTTTCGGCGCGCTGGTTCCCTATGGCGACGTGTGGCGCGCCGGAGCCAATGAAAACACCACCGTCGAATTCACCGACCCGGTGACCATTGAAGGTCAGCCGCTGGCCAAGGGCATTTACGGCCTGCACATGATTCCCGGCGAAAACGAGTGGACGGTGATTCTCTCGAAAAACTCCAGCTCCTGGGGTAGCTTCACCTACAACCAGAAGGAAGACGCGCTGCGCGTGACGGTGAAACCCGAGGCCAGCGAGGCCCACGAGACTTTGGCCTACGACTTCGACGCGGTGACGCCCGATTCCGCGGTGGCAACGCTGCGCTGGGACCGCGTCGCCGTGCCGTTCAAGATCGGGGTGAATGCGAAAGAGATCGTGGCGGCCAAGATCAAGCTGCAGTTGCGCAACCTGGCGCAATACACCTGGGAAGGCTGGGACGAGGGCGCCACCCAGTTGCTGACCTATAAGACCGATCTGCCCGAGGCGCTGGAGTACGCCGACCGCTCCATCCGGGTGGAAAAGCGCTTTGAAAATCTGACGACCAAGGCCAACGTCCTGGAAGCGATGGACCGCAAGAATGACGCCGCTCCCATTCGCGCCGAGGCGCTCGCCATGGCTACTCCCATGCAACTGAACAGCTACGGGCGCCAATTGCAGCGCGACGGACGCCAGGAGGAAGCCTTCGCCGTCTTCCGCGAGAATGCGCGGCGCAATCCCAAGCACTTCATCATTCCGTACGAAGAGGCGCGCATGGCGTGCGCCCAGGGCGACTACGACACCGCGGTCAGCAAGATGAAGCTGGCGCTGGCGGGATCCACCAAGGATGTGCAGCCCTTCCTGCAGGGCCTGTTGCGGCGGCTGGAGGCAAAAGAAGATATCAATAAGAACTGAAATCGCTGTCGCGGCAGCAAACAATCGGCCCACCCCTTCGCCAGGCCTCGGCGAAGCGGGTGGGCCAGTGAGAGGTTACAGCGAGTTCAAAAACGCCAGCAGGTCAGCTTTCTGCTGCTTTGTCAAAGCGGCGTAGCGGTTGCGTGAGCCCTTGCCTTGCCCGTCGTGGGCCAGGATCGCGGCTTGCGGATCGGCGGCGCGGCCATCATGCAACAGCTTGGTTTCGAAGCGCAGCCCCCACAAGGGAGCGGTGCGCATCATGGTGGCGCCCGCCGTGCCCTGCACGATGCCGTCGCCCAGGCTTCCCATGTCGTGCAACAGGAAATCGGAATACGGCTGCAAGACCTTGCGATCGAGGGCGGCGATCGGGTTGGGGCCGGTGACCAGCGCCGGCGTATGGCAATTGCCGCAACCCACCGCCAGGAACACCAGCGCGCCGTGCTGCACCGCCGTCGTAACCGCGCCGCGCGGTGGAGCCGCGAGCAGGGTCATGAAGTCGGCGAACTTCTGCACATCGCTTCCATCATCGTTCAAGCCGGGCACCGGGTTGTGGACCAGCAGGCTGCATTCGCCGTAGGGACAATTTTCGTCGGGGAACTGCGGGTTGGTGATGCCCATTTCGTTGAGGTAGGCATCGCCGGAGAATTGGAAGAGCGTGGGATTCTGATCTTTCCAGCCGAATTTGCCGACCGCATTCTTGCCGGTCGAAATATTCGTCACCATGTTGACTGTGCCGGCAGTCGAGGGCGAAAGCAACCGTTCCAGATGCGCCAGAGCGATGAAGGTCTGGTCGGGAACGGCGTCCACCAGGCCCAGGCCGAACAGCGGCGTGGTCCGCCGCAGAGCGGTGAAGGCGTTGGAAGGAACGGTTTCCGGCAGGAAGTCGTAGCCGTCGGCGACGCCGATCCCGTGGTCCTGGAGCAGCGATCCTCCGGCATACGCCATGGGATCGAAGACACCATTGGTGGTTGTGCCGAAGCGGGTCTCGAGGCGGTCGTTGCTTCCGCCCACGGCAGGAGTTGCGGACTTCATGGTGATGTGACAGGTTCCGCAGGAGGCCTCGTTGAACACCGGGCCGAGACCGTCGGCCACGCCTTCTACGTCCTGGAATTGCTGCTGGCCATCATGGAAGCGGGTGAGTTGGTCGGCGGTCAAGCCCGGCAGCGGATCTCCAAGTTGGGGGGTGGGCGGATCGGCAATCACGGCCGTAGTGAGCACCGCGACGAATACCAAAGGGAGCGTGCCTCTCGACAATAGAGTCGTCCACATCGTTGGTTCTCCTTTGGCGAAGCGGCGGGAAAGATCCCAAGATTCGCGAGCGCCGGAAACAGCGACCGAGGTCGCGAGGGATTCAGGCCATGGGCCTGGGTTTCCGGAGAATCTTGGGTCGGTTGGGCAGAGTCTCTACCCAATGCTGGAGGAACAACAACCGATAAAGTCACCTAGGCGGTAGCTAAGGGACGCTGGCCGTGTGGACAGGTGTAGGGTTCGAATATGCGCAACCGGACGCTGACGAAAATGCAAACCTTCGCGCGCGGATGCTGATTTCTGCCGCGAATGCGACAATGACAGCACGCATGATTCAGCTCAGCGGGGCGGGAAAAAGATTCGGCGAGAAACTGCTGTTCGACGACCTGAACTGGCTGGTCACGCCGCAGGACCGCGTCGGCGTGGTGGGGGCGAACGGGACGGGGAAGTCCACCCTGCTGAAAATCCTGGGCGGGCTGGAAACGCTGGACTATGGCGCCATCACCGTGGCCAAGGGGACCACGTTCGGATACCTGCCGCAGGAAGGCCTGGCGCTGGCGGGACGCACCGTGTTCGACGAGTGCATGTCGGTGTTTACCGAGCTGCTGGGCATCGAGCAGGAGTTGCACGCGCTGGCGGGCAAGATTTCCGAGCTGGATCCGGCGGGCGCCGAGTATGCCGAGGTGGCGGAGCGCTATCACCGTCTGGACCACGAGTTCGGGGCGCGCGACGGGTACGCGATTGAAGCGCAGGTCGGCGCGGTGCTGGCCGGGCTGGGGTTCACAAAACAGGACTGGGAGCGGCGTACCGAGGAATTTTCCGGCGGCTGGCAGATGCGGATCGCGCTGGCGAAGCTGCTGCTGCAAAAGCCGAACCTGCTGCTGCTGGACGAACCCACCAACCACCTGGACCTCGAGTCGCGTAACTGGCTGGAAGAGTATCTGCAGTCGTATCCGCACGCCTACGTGCTGATTTCGCACGACCGCTATTTTCTTGACGTGACGGTAAAGAAGATCGTGGAGATCTGGAACAAGCGGGTCCACTTCTATCCCGGCAACTACGACAAGTACCTGGCGCAGAAAACGCAGCGGCTGGAGCAACTGCAGGCGGCGCACAAGAACCAGCGGGAGCGGATCGAGCAACTGGAGGCGTTCATCAATCGCTTCCGCTACCAGGCGACCAAGGCAAAGCAGGTGCAGAGCCGGATCAAGGAACTGGAGAGGATGGAGCGGATCCAGATCCCGCCGGAGGAGCGGACCATCCACTTCAGCTTTCCGCAACCCAAGCCGAGCGGGCGCACAGTGGCCGAATTCGGTGGGGTGTCGAAGAGCTACGGCGAGAAGCTGGTGCTGCTTGAGGTGAATTTCCTGATCGAACGAGGGGACCGGATCGCGCTGGTGGGAGTGAACGGGGCGGGGAAGTCGACGCTGATCCGCCTGCTGGCCGGGCTGGAGCCGGTGACGGGCGGCGAGCGAAAACTCGGCCACAACGTGGAGACGGATTATTTCGCGCAGGACCAGTACAAGCAGCTTGATCCGGAGATGCGGGTGATCGACGACCTGGAAAAGCTGGCGCCGCGAGCCACCCAGACCGAATTGCGCAGCCTGCTGGGATCGTTCCTGTTCAGCGACAGCGACGTATTCAAGCGCATCGGGGTGCTCTCGGGCGGGGAGCGCAACCGCTACGCGCTGGCGCGGATGCTGATGTATCCCTCCAACTTCCTGCTGCTGGACGAGCCCACCAACCACCTGGATCTGCGCGCCAAGGACGTGCTGCTGGAGGCGCTGGAGAAATTTGCCGGCACGGTAGTGTTCGTCTCGCACGACCGCTACTTCATCGACAAGCTGGCGACAAAGATTTTCGATGTCGCGGAGCAGCGGGTGACAGTGTTCCCGGGCAACTACGAGGATTTCAGGTGGAGGAAAGAGCAAGCGGAAGTTGAGGTTGGAGCGCGCTCGTTCGCGAGCACGGATAAGACGTCGTCAATGCCGGCTGCTCAAGGAGAAGAGGGCGACGGCGCCTGGTCGCGTTCGGGAGCGAACGCCCTCCAACCGGATGGAAAGAAGCGGTTGAACCCGATCAAGCTGCGGCAGATGCAGGACCGGCAGCAGGAGCTGGAGGAAGAGATCAGCCGGGTGGAGGCGGAGATCGCGCAATGCGAAAAGAGCCTGGAGACCTATGTCAGCGCGGAAGAAACCGCGCGCTGCACCCAGCTGCTGGGGCGGCGGAGGTCGGAGCTGGAGACGCTGGTGAGGGAGTGGGAGGAGCTTTCGTTGGCGCTCGAAAGTAATGCCTGAGCGCCGGCTTGTGCTAGGAATGCGGGCAGGGCGGTGCTATTGTGGACTTGAATATCCGTTAGTCCAGGACGTGGAAGCGGGTCCTGACTGGGAGAAATTATGCCGACGGCTGCTCCTTACGGCATGGAGCTGGTGGAAAGTTGCCTGCTGTGCAAGATGCGCAACGAGAGTTTTTTCTGCTCGCTGCCGCCCAAGACGCTGGAAGCATTCGAAAAGATCAAGTTTTCCTCGGCGCTGCCCAAGTCGAGCACGCTGTTCGTCGAAGGGCAGTCGCCGCGCGGCATTTACCTGCTGTGCCGCGGGCGGGTCAAGCTGTCGGTGAATTCCAGCGACGGCAAGACGATGATCCTGAAAATCGCCGAGGCGGGCGAGATGCTGGGGATGCACGCCGTGGTGAGCAACCTGCCCTATGAGCTGACGGCGGAGACGGTGCAACCCTGCCAGGTGGTGTTCATCAAGCGCGAGGACTTTCAAAAATTTCTGGAAGAGCACGGGTCGGCCTGCCTGCAGGCGGCGCAGCACCTGAGCGAAAGCTGCCACAACGCGTACGACATGATTCGGTCCATCGGGCTGTCGCACTCCGCCAGCGAGAAGCTGGCGCGCATGCTGCTGGAGCTGGCGAACGAGGGCGAGACGACGAAAGAGGGCATCCGGGTGAAGCTGGCCCTGACCCACGAAGAGATCGCGCAGGTGATCGGGACGTCACGCGAGACGGTGACGCGGTTGCTGGGGAGTTTCCGGAAGGAGCAATTGGCTACGCTGCGCGGATCGACTCTGCTGATCAGGAACAAAGCCGGGCTGGAGAAACTGGTGGGAAGCTAAAAAGGCGCAAGGCGCAAGGCGGAAGCAAAGAGGCACGGCGTGGGCCGTGCCTTTTTTTGTGGTCGGTGGCGACGGGGGGGCGAATCGGGCCGCACACGCGGGGGCGCGTCTGCCACACGTACGTGTGGCACACGTAGGTTAAGGCTGCGATACCGTGGGACGCCGGCAGTGAATCACGAAGGTTCTGCCGCCGGAGCTCTCGATCTCCAGGGCGGAGTGAGGGGCGGCTGCGACCCGCAGGCGGCGGGCGTGGTCGACCACGTGCGTATGAAACGGATGGAATGGGGACCCGAGCACGATGGTGATCCGGCGATTATAGTTGAGGCCGCCAGTGGCAAGTTCCTCGAGGAACGCGTGGCCGTCGGTGAGCAGTTCGCCGCCCAGGAGTGACTTCTTTGCCAGAGTGACATTCCAGCCAAAATGATGGAGTCCGAAGTTGCCGAGCGTGGTGGCCCACTGGGGGGAAGGAATTTCACGAAAGTGCATGTTTGAACCCCGAGTAGGAATATCCACTGCGTAGTGTGCGCTCAAGCCATCCGGCTAGACCAAAAAAAATCGCACGAGGGAAGTGACTCGCAGGCCCAAATAAGGAAAGCGGGTTTACTGGGTGAGGCGCAACCTGGCGCCGAGTTTTTCCAACGCCAGCAGGCGGGTGGCGTCAGCCAAGGGAAGTTTGTGTGTCGCCGCGTAGGAACGCACGCACTGGAAGAGATCGGCGAGTCGGCGGCGAATGAGAGATTCAGCGGCATCCTGCTCGGGGGCGGAGTAGCGCAGTCCGTGCTGCCACTCGATAAACCAGGAGAGAACGCGGGGTGCGGTACCGAGCAGCGCCGGGATGACGGTGACATCGCGGGCGGCGAGCGCGGATGCGGCCGCCGGGGTGACGCTATTGGAGACGGCTTCCACGACCAGCGAGGCGCGGATGCGGGCGGCGTTCTGCGCATTGACCTGGCGCTCGGCGGCGGCCGCGATCAGCACATCGCAATCCGATTCCAGGACCTCGGAGTTGCGCACCGGCTCGGCGCCTTCAAAGCCATAGATCACGCGGTGAGCAGCGACATGGGCGGATACGGCAGCGAGATCCAGACCGCGCTCCTCCAGGAGTCCGCCGGACTTGTCGGCCAGCGCGATGATGCGAGCGCCGGCATCGCGCAGGAGATTGGCGAGGGCGCAGGCGGCGGGGGAAAAACCCTGGAGAGCGACGCGGAGCGTGGCGAGTGGCTGGTCATCTACAACCCCCGGCCTGGCCAAAGCCGGGCCAGACCGGGGCACCCGGGTGAGTGCTTCCGAGACCAGGGTGAACCAACCGGCGGCGAGGGCGGCGGCGGGATTTGGAATTCCGCCGAGAATGGCGGGCTTGCCGACAAGCACGGCAGCTTCAAGGTGACTGGCGGCGGAGGTCCAGGCAGCGGCAAATTCGGCGGGAGCAAAGACATCGCCGCGAAGATCGAGCGCGGCAAGGTAGTCGCGGACCAGGTGACGCAGTTCAGATTCAGAGAGCTGAGCGGGATCGCAGACGATGGCCCCGGCGCTGCCGCCCAGAGGCAGGTCGAGCAGGGCGCATTGCAGGGTAAGTTGCAAGGCGAGCTGGCGCAATTGGGCGAGATGGGCGTCGGGCGTCAGCAGGACAGGACCGAGGCAGCCGGCGCGGGGCTGGTAGTGCTGCACGCGGAGACCGGCGCAGTTGAGCGCGTCGCCGGAGTCGCGGCGCAGCGGCAGGTTGACGGTGGTCTCGCGTTGTGGGTGTTTGAGCAGCAACACGATCCAATCTTCAAGGTCGAGGGCGCGGGCCGATTGCTCCAGTTGAGCGGCGGAGTCGAGGAGGGGATCGTCTTCCAGGAGTTCGGGAGGGAGGAGATCGGTGGGGTTCATGGTGGCCTCCTGTTCAGTCGCCGCTACGGGACGTAGTCAGATCAAGAACGCTCCGGGCGACGCCTGTTCCCCCCTGCAGAACGGCGGCGCCCGGAGGCTGTCGGCTCGCGCCGGACGCGCTGCCTAGGGCACGCCCGGGAAGCCGGCGATAGAGTTTCCAGTTTCAGTTTCGAGTTTCAATCGTTGAGCGGAAACTGAAACTTGAAACTGAAACTTCCTAATCCGCGCTGGCCGGCTCGGCCAGCCAATGGTTGCGGGCTTCAACACGTTCGACCCGCGGGAAAATCTTCAGATGCAGCACCGCCAGGCGGAAGGCGATGACGGCCGCGGTGACCAGCATGATGGTGACCGCCAGCTCCGACCACTTGGGAACGTAGTGCGTGCCGGTGGCGCGTTCCAGCGCGGTGATGGAAACGTTGACGCGATGGGTGATGAAGCCGGCCACGGTGACGGCGCTGGCCCAGTACAGCCCGATCGGCGTTTCGCGCACCCGCTTCAGATTGAACAGCACCACGGGCGCGGCGATGAGGAGCGCGATTTCCAGCCAGAAGTAGAAGGTTTCAGGGCGCGCCATGAACAGGTAAGAAAGCGCGTTCTGGCGGGCCAGGTCGGCGAAGCGGAACAGGCCGAAGATGATCAGCAGGGGAGTGATGACCCGGCTGAAATCCTTGAGGATGCCGGGATCGAGCTTCACGCCCAGCGATCGCATGGACAAGTAAAGCGCGATGATGACCATGGCGAAGCCCGCCGGAATGGCCGAGAGATAGAACAAGGTCGTCTGATAATTGCTGTACCACAGCGGATAGACCTTGCCCTTGAAGATGATGAACAGTCCGCCGAGGAACGACTGGTGCAAGGAGGAGAGCAGCACGCCCACCAGCACCAGGGCGATCACGATGCGATGGTGCCATTCCAGCGCCAGCTCACGCACGCGCTGGTAGGGGATCTTCTCCAGCAGGGCGGGAGAAAACTCCAGCGCCAGCACGGTGGTGTAGAGCATGATGCACCAGACCACTTCGAAGAGCACGGAGTGGCGGTTCCACATGAAAATTGGGTGCCAGAAGTTCCAGGGCAATCCGAGCTCCCAGGCATAGCCGGCGGCGACGGAGAGGTAGCCGAGGAAGGCGATGATGACGGCGGCGCGGGAGACGGGACGATAGCGCTCCATGCCGAGCAGGTAGACGGCGCCGGCGATGGCGAACCCGCCGGCCGAGAGCCCCACGCCGCACAGGGTCGCGACGCCCACCCAGATGCCCCAGGGCTGTCCGTCAGAGAGATTGGTGGCCACGCGCCATCCGGCGAAGAACCGGAGGTAGGTGGCCCAGATGCCGGCGGCAAAGATGACCGCCGAGATGGCGCGCCACAAGGTGACTTTTTTCATGATCTGCGACATGGCTAGCTCCTATCCTTTTCTTCCTGTTCGGCCGAGCGCGCTAACGCAACTTCGCGCCGGCGCTGCGTGAACCAGTACAAGCCGGCGAGCAACGATCCGCCGATAGTGACCACGGTGGGCACTTCGCCCAGCGCGGCGGCCGACAGAGTCGGCAGCGGCTGGTACAGGGGAGGCTCAATGAATCCGAGCTGCTCGAAGGGCACGTCGGAGATGTAGAAGACCGAGGTGCCGCCCACTTCCTTTTCGCCGTAAATCCGCGGCACGTAGGTCGTGGGATTTTCCACCAGGCGCTTGTGCGCCTCCTGCAGCATGTCTTCGCGGCTGCCGAACAGCGTGGCGCCGGTGGGGCAGGCTTCCGCGCATAGCGTCTGGTTGCCGGCCAGCACGCGCTCGGCGCACATGTCGCACTTGGTCACGTAGGGGGCCAGCTTGCTCCACTCGTACTTGGGCACGCTGAAGGGGCAGGCAATCATGCAGTAGCGGCAGCCGATGCACTTGTGGCCGTCGTAGCGCACCGCGCCCTGGGCGGTCTTGACGATGGCGCCGACCGGGCAGACGCTGGCGCAGGCGGGGTCCTCGCAGTGCATGCACAGGCGGCGGACGAACTTGTCGCCCCGCGGCTCCACCGTGGTGAAGGCGGTGGCGGAGAGCGTCGGCTCGGGGTCGCCCGGCTGCTTGTGTCCGGACTTGCAGGCGGCGGCGCACTGCTGGCAGCCGATGCACTTGGTGATATCGATCAACAGCGCTTTGGATTGCTTGCTCATTTCTAGCCTCCGTACTGCCCACTTCGTTCTTCTCGGGTCCGAGACCCGAGCCACACCAGCGCTACTACGTCAGGAAAAATTCGCGAATCATGGCGCGCTGCACGCCGGGTTCCAGCTGCGCCAGCAGGCCGGAGACGGGAAGTCCGCCGTCGGCGGCCGCGGCCGCACCCAGTTGCGAGGTCATGGCGGAGAGGCGGAGCACGGAGTTCTGCATCCACGGGCCGACCAGGCTTCCCTGCAGCAGGTTGTTGAGATTGAGATTGATCTCCGGCGCCTTGATCACGCAGATCCATCCGGCCTTGTAGGAATCCTTGAGCAGCAGGCTGGGATCGGTGAGCACGTCCTTGTTGACGGAAACGACCACGCCCTCAATGGGCGAAAGCAGGTCGACCGAGAGGCCGTCGCGCGAAATGGTGCAGATTTTCTGGCCCTGGCGCACCCAGCGATTCAAGCCGACGACTTCGACGCGGTCGATTCGGCCCAGCAGGGCGGCCCCGAAATTGTCGAGCCCGATGCGCGCGTTCTGGCGGCCTTCGTCGAGCACCCAGGTGTGTCCGGGATGAAAGCAGTAGCCCTTGGGGACCTCAAAGCCGTGGTCGCGGGTCATGGTGGGCGCGGGCGGCGGCGCGTAGACGCGCGGCTGGACCGCGGCCGCGGGCTGCTCGCGGCGCAGGAAATACGTGATCGACATGATCAGCAGGAAGGTCAGCAGCACAAACAGGATCGACATACAGTCTCCTTTTTCCTAACAACCTCGTTACCCACAAGTGCACGCCGGGGACAAATGCGCGATGGGGGCGAGTGTTAGCAGGGAAGGAGTTAGCGCGTCCTGAATCGGGAAAGAGGAGTGGAATTGCTGCAAAACGCAGCGGGCGGTGCGAAATGCAGCGGGCAAGTTGTGGGGGCGCCGGTTATCGGTTGCCGAAGGGGTGGTTTGAGGTGTGACCGCGAAATTCGAATCTTGAAATTCGAAAAGTCGCTAAATAAAACCTGGATCTCTCGCTGCGCTCGGGATGACAGAGAGTTTCAGTTTCCGTCCGGCGCGTGCGCCTTCGCTATCGAGCAGGCTTACGGATGGCGCGCCAGCCGTGAAGGAGGCGGCAACAGGTTGTCCGGCAGGTCAAGATCGTCCCAGGAAATGGCCGGCGGGTACCGCCGATAAAAACACGGCAGCATCCGGGGATCACGGAACAGCGACCAGCCGAGCGGAATTTCCAACTCCGCGAACCAGTAGACTCCTTCGGCGACGCGCCGGATTCGCGGGTTGGCGGCGCGCAGATCGGCCGAGACGGCATCCCACAATTTCTCGTAGGTCATGCCCCGCTCGCCCATCCAACGCAGCTCCTCGAGCATGACGTGCAGACCCTGCGGGCAGCACTTCTGCTCCAGTCGCTCCAGCACAAGCGTCATGGCAGGCGTAGCGTGCTTGCCGTGCGCCGGGTTGCTCATGCCTGCCCGGCTTTGGCGCCGGCGGCGGTCATGTCGTGGACTTGGACTTTGGCGTACTTGTCGCACAGGCACACCTTGCATTTGCCGTAGCCCTGTTTCCCGATCAATGGAAATACGTGGTCTCGTTTTTCGTGGCCACATTCACAATTGGAGCTCAAAACGGTCATTCAACATCTCCGTCAGGGGACGCGGAGTCCCCTTGCTCGGCGCCGGGATTTTCGGCGCCCGCTTCCGCTTCGGGCGACGACTGTTTCTCCAGCTTCCGTTGCTGCTTGCGTTGCGCCTTGGCGCGCTGTTTTTCCTGGCGCGCGAGTTCGCGCTGCCGTTTTTGGAATGTCTGACTTGGACGCATGTTTCACCCCCTCATTTCTGCGCGGGGAGCATGCGCGGCACGGTGAAGGCTCGGCAGTTTCTTTTCCACTTTGAACAACGTTTCCTCTCTTTTCTCAGGGGGACCGGGCAGCGGCCCGATTCTCTCCAGTATGCGCCCTAATGAGCGGGAGCGGCGATCAAATCGGCCCACGCCCGGTCCGATTTCCCGATTAGGCAAAAATTTCTCCGGGCAAAGGCTGCAGGGTGCGGCCGACCAGCGTATTGCGCGGACGCGACGCCCGTTCCGCCGCGATGTCGCCGTCGATTCGCTTGCGCTGCACGCGCAGCTGCAACACTCGCTCGATGTTCCGCAACTCCAGCGTCTCGGCGGGCGAGACCAGGCTGGAGGCGCGTCCCGTGGCCCCGGCGCGTCCGGTGCGGCCGACGCGATGGATGAAATCCTCCGGCAGTGTCGGCAGATCGTAGTTGATCACGTGCGCCACGTCCTGGATGTCGAGCCCGCGGGAGGCGACGTCGGTAGCGACCAGCACCTTGTAGCGGCCCTCGTCGAAGCCGCTGAGCGCGCCGGTGCGCTGCGATTGCGAGCGGTCGCCATGAATCATGGCGGCCAGGAAGCCGTCGCGCAGCAGGCTTTTTGCCAGGCGCTCGGTGCCGCGCTTGGTGCGCGCGAACACCAGCGTGCGTCCCTTCTCCTCGCGGAGCAGGTGGCACAAGGCGGAAAACTTGTCGGCCGTGGAAACTTCGAAGGCCTGCAGTTCGACGCTCTCCACCGGCTTGAGGGTGGAGCCGATCGCGATCCGGACCGGGTTGCGCGTGTACTCATTCACCAGGCCGGCCACCGAGGCTTCCAGCGTGGCCGAGAAGCACAGGGTCTGGCGCTCGCGCGGCAATCCGCCGACAATGCGCCGGATGGAGGGCAGGAATCCCATGTCGAGCATGCGGTCGGCTTCGTCGAGCACCAGCATCTTCACCTGTCGCAGGTCGACCAGCCTGCGCCCGAGGAAGTCCTCCAAGCGGCCAGGAGTGGCCACCAGCAGGCGCGCGCCGTAGCGGATGGCGTCCAACTGGCGGCCTTCGCTGACTCCGCCAATCACCAGCGCCGCCGGGGGAATCGACTTGCCGCGCAACTGCTCGAATTGTTCATGGACCTGCATGGCGAGCTCGCGCGTCGGCACCAGGACCAGCGCTTCCACGGTCCGCGATTGCGGCGCTTTCAGCAGCCGCTCGATCATCGGGACCAGGAACGCCAGCGTCTTGCCGGTGCCGGTCTGGGCGGTGGCCATCAGGTCTTTGCCCGCAAGAGCGTGCGGGATCGCGTCGGCCTGGATCGGCGTGGGGTTAATAAAGTGGGAGGCGGCCAGTCTCTGCTGCAGGGCAGGAGAGAGAGGCAGTTCGGTAAATCGTGTCATTCGAATCGTAATCTTTCTGGAGTGGCGTCTCGCGAGACGCACTCAAGAATGCGATTCGCGACGGTAAAACGGAAGCCGCTCAGTAGTTTGTTTTGCGCTGGAAACGAACGGAGAGCAGGGAATCGGGGGAAGGGTCAGGCGGTTGTTTCAACCGGCTGCCGTACCACAAGCGAACCGTGGTCACTAGCGTCTGGGACAGTATAGCACAGCGGTGTCTCCGCGCTCGAAGCCCCCGTTGTTACCTTGGGTACGTGCTGGGATTCCGCGCCCTTCTCAAACCACAAGGGTGACGATTTCAGCTTGCAGCTTGCCCTTGGCGACGTGCAATTTGCCCACGCTGACCGGCAGGCGAAAGCGTCGCGGCCCGGCGCTGCCGGGATTGAAGTAGAGCACGCCGTCACGCAACTCCTGCGACGGGTGGTGGGAGTGCCCGCAGATGACGGCGGCAAAACCGGCTGCGCGCGGGCTCAGGTCCAATTTCTTCACATCGTGCAGGACATAGAAGTGCGCGCCGCCGGCTTCCACCACATCGCTGATCGGCAGCGCCCTG
Organism: Terriglobia bacterium; assembly: GCA_963797035.1. GTDB lineage: Bacteria > Acidobacteriota > Terriglobia > Terriglobales > Acidobacteriaceae > JAIQGF01. Next base: position 592,628 of record CAWCOC010000001.1, on the reverse strand, counting down.
GCCCAGTCACCCTTGTCCACGTTGCCGCGCACGGCATGCAGCGGAGCGATGACTGCGAGTTGCTGGAGAATTTTCGGCGCACCCACGTCCCCGGCGTGAATGATGAGCTCGGACCCGCGCAGCGCCTCCACCGCCTGCGGACGCAGCAAACCATGCGTGTCCGAGATGACGCCGACGATCACGAACTTCGATGGCAATGAAAGCCCCAGTTACCGCTTATAGCCGATCTTGCGCAGGAACGAGTGCCGGGCGCTCACGTCGTCGGGACCCTCGATGCCCTTGGGCGCGCTGCCGTCAATCACGCCCATGATGCCCGCGCCCTGCTCGCCGCGCGCCACCACCACTTCCACCGGGTTGGCGGTGGCGCAGAAAATGCCGCACACCTCGGGCACCTGGCGCACGGCATTGAGCAGGTTAATCGGAAAGGCGTTGCGGACCAGCACCACGAACGCGTGCCCGGCCCCCAGCGCCTGCGCGTTGCGGATGGCGGTGCTGCGCAATTCGTCGTCGTTGCCGTCGGAGCGCGTCAGGCATGGGCCGGAGCTTTCGTTGAACGCCAGCCCGAATTTCGCCTGCGGCACCGTGGTCGCGATGGCCTCGTAGAGGTCCTCCACGGTCTTGATGAAGTGCGACTGGCCGACGATGATGTTGGCGTCAGCGGGAAATTCCATTCTCACGGAGTCGAAGGAGAGCATGAAAGCCTCACGCGATGTTGTAATTTGCAATTTGTAATTTGTAATTTGCGAGTGGCGCTAACCATGCTTTCGGTCCCCGCAACAATTGCAAATTACCAATTACAAATCACCAATCACAAATATGCTTGTGCCACTCCGTGACCTTTTCGTAGGCGTAGGCCAACTGGAGAACGCGCGCATCGTCGCCGGGAGCGCCCGCAATCTGCAATCCGATGGGCAGCCCCGCGCGGGTGAAGCCGCAGGGCACCGACACCGCCGGCAGTCCGAGCACGTTGAAAGGCCGCGTGTTGCGCAGCAGGACCAATTCGCGGCTGCGCAGGTTCTCCGGATTGGCCTGCAGCTCGGCCAGCGCCGGGGCGGTGGCCGGCGAAGTGGGCGTGATTAGCAGGTCGTAATCGGAAAACAGGTCGGCGGCGGCGCGCCGCAGGTGTTCCAGTTCATTGCGCTTGAGGATGTATTCGGCAGCGGAGACGCCTTCGCCGCGCTTGATGCGCCGCAGGGTTTCCGGCTGGTAGAGTTCGGCGCGCTCGGCCAGGAATTGCGCATGGTAAGCGTAAGCCTCCGCCGCCTGCACCGTGCGGTCGGTATCGATGGGCATGCTGGCGTCGCTCGGATCGCGGGCCAGGGTTTCCAGCACCTGGAGCGCGTTGTTGATGGCCGCCATTACCTCGGGCTCCAAATCGTCGAAAAAAAACTGGCGCACGATTCCCAAGCGCAGCGGCTGCGTGTCCTGCTCCAGCGTCTCCTCGTAATCGCATTCCGGGAATTCGCGGCTGGTGTTGTCGCCGGCATCGTAGCCGGACAGGGCCCGCAGCACCACCGCCGCATCGCGCACGCTGCGCGTCATTGGACCCACATGATCGTAGGACCAGGAGAGCGGAAGCACGCCGCGCGCGCTCACCAGTCCATAGGTCGGTTTCAGGCCGACAATCCCGCAGCACGCCGCCGGCAGGCGAATGGAGCCGGCAGTATCGGTGCCCAGCGCGGCGAAGCACATGCCCGCCGCCACCGCCGACGCCGATCCCGACGACGATCCTCCCGTGATGTGCTCGCGCGCCCAGGGATTGCGTGCCGCGCCGTAATAGCTCACCACCCCGCTGCCGCCGTAGGCGAACTCGTGCAGGTTGGTCTTGCCCAGCAGCACCGCGCCTTCCAGTTTCAAGTGCCGCGCCACGGCCGCATCCTCGGTGGGCACCCGCTCCTGGAACAGCGCGCTTGCCGCCGTAGTGCGGATTCCCGCCGTATCGATCAGGTCTTTGAGGGCGATAGGAATTCCGTGCAGCGGCCCGCGGTACCGCCCGTTGTGGATCTCGCCCTCGGCGACCTTCGCCTGCTGCAGCGCCGACTCGCGGGCCACGGTGATAAAGGCGTTGAGCGCGGGATTGAAGCGTTCGATGCGCTCCAGGCAGGCTTGCGTGAGATCGACGGGAGAGACTGATTTGTCGGCCACCAGCGCGGCGGCCTCGGTGAGCGTCAGCGTGCACAGCTCCGAAGCGGGCGGCATAACGTTCGAAAGAATATCACCGCCCGCTGGCCGATCGGTATTGATCGGCTATTGATCGGTGGAGGAAGCGCCGGGTGTCTCCGCCGGCTTGTAGTGCAGCTCCAGGATGGTGCAGTCGTCACTCAGGGGGGTGTCGCCGCAGAAGCTCTTCACACTGGAAAAGATGCTGTCATACGGCGTGGCGCTGTTGGCCGATTGTTCCAGGCGCTCGTCGCCGTAGAACTCGCCGACCGCGTCTTCGGCCTCCGTCACCCCATCGGTCACCATTACGATGCGCCCGTCCGGCGGCAGCTTGATCTTGGCGCACTCAAATTCCGCTCCCGCCAGCAGCCCCACGGGGACGTTGCTCGACTCCCTGGGCCGCTCGATTTTTCCGTTGGACACCAGCACCGGCGGCACGTGCCCGCAATTTACATACTCCAGCTCGCCATCCGGCTTCAGCCGCGAAAGCAGCAGGGTTGCGTATTTCTGGCCCATCACCTTGCGGCAGAGGAAGGCGTTGGCGGTGGTGACGATCTCCTCCAGCGGCATGTTGGCGACCAACTGGGAATAGATCATGCCTTGCAGAATCGAAGCCAGCAGCGCCGCCGAAATTCCTTTGCCCGATACGTCGGCCACCAGCACCGCCAGTCCTTCGTCGGTCATGACCACGTCGAAGAAGTCTCCTCCTACGTCCTTGCAAGCCAGGTTGGTGGCGCGGATGGCGGCGAAGGGCACATCGGGAATAGAAACCGTCATCAGTCGCTGCTGGATGTTGGCGGCGATGTTGAGTTCCTGCTGATAACGGCGCGCCGATTCCTCGGCCTGCACCAAGTGCGCATTCTCCACCAGCGCGGCCGCTTCCGTCGCGATCGCCCGCAGGATGTCGTGGCTGACGGCGGAGATGTCGCGCGAGGCAAATCGGCTGTCCAGGTAGAGCACGCCGCGCACCTGCGGGTGCGACTCGTCGTTGGTGGATCGTTTCTTGATCTCTTCCGCGAACTGCGTCTGGGTGCGGCGCAGCGGGATGGCAATCACGGTGCGCAGGTCGTAGGCGATGATGCTGTTGCGTCCGGCCAGGTCGCTGGAAGAGCTGGTGTCGCTGACCATGAACTCTGAGGCCGCGTTGGCCGCCTCTTCCAGGATCGATTTGGAGATGGTGCTGTCGTCCAGCAACTGCTCGCCCTTGGCGTTGCGTCCCGCCGCCAGGCGCATGGCGCCGTCGGCGTTGCGCAGAAACACGTACCCGCGCTCCGCCTTGGTGAGTTTCAAAGTGGAGTCCAGCAGCGTCATCAGCACGTCGGAGAGCACGCCGGTGGTGTTCAGCTTGCGCGCCGCTTCCAGGAACAGGCGCAGCTTTTCCAGGTCGGAACTGCCGGTGCTCACCGGCAGCATGGAAATCTGGCTGAGAAATTCGGCTGCCGAGCTGGTAATCGGCTTGTCGGGATTGAACACCACGTAGGCGGCATCGCGCGCCCCGAAATCGATGCGGTCGTTGGGTTCCAGCTTCTGCCGCTCGCGCCGCACTCCGTTGACGAAGGTGCCGTGCCGGCTGTTCTGGTCCACGACGAAGTATTCGCCGTTCTCGCAGACAATCTGGGCGTGGTCGCGCGAGACCCGCGAATCCGGAATCACCAGGTCCATGCCGGTCTTTCGTCCGATGGAAAACGGCAGGGGTTCCAGGCTGATGCTGCGCTGCTCCGCCCCTTCAACATAGAGCAGCACGGGTGAAGACGCAGTGGAACGTGCAGGCGACGTGGCCGACAGCACTGACATATTGGAAGCTCCCAATCATTGCAGACCGGCGGCCGCGGAACCGGCAACCGGGACGCCCAGAGGTGTGAAAAAGGGTACTTTGTTCTTCGTCCGGTTGCAACCCTCACGCTGCGCCATGAGCGGTCATGGCGGCCCGCCCTGGGGGCCGCCCGCCACCTGGGAGACCTTGGGCCGTTCCACCGGCATCTCAGTCTGCCGGCCAGCTTACTTCGGCCGGTTGTTATAGCCGGTTGTTATAATTGTGGGTTGCGTTTGCCACCCGCCTGTCGTATGGGCCGAGAAAGAACACCTATAGAGAGGCCGGATGACTGTCAAGAAGGGAAAGCCCAAGGTCCTGGTGGTGGATGACGAGCGCGTCATCGCCGACACGTTGGCCATCATTCTTAACCAGCATGGGTTTGACGCTTTTGCCGTTTATACGGGAACCGCCGCCGTGGAACGCGCCCGCAGCGTCAGGCCCGACTTGATTATCAGCGACGTCATCATGCCGGACATGAACGGCATCGAGGCCGCTATCGCCATCCGCCGCTTTCTGCCGGGCTGCAAGATCCTGTTGTTTTCCGGCCAGGCAGCCACCGCCGACCTGCTGGAGAGCGCCCGCGCTCAAGGCCACGAATTCGAAATCCTGGCTAAGCCCGTCCACCCGCAAGACCTGCTGGCGAAATTGCGGGGCTGACAGAGCTTCGTCGAGCCTTTGACGCGTCATCCCGCGCGTAGCGAGGAATTTTTCTCGCCGTGTCATCCCGAGCGCAGGGAGGGATTTTGCTTGACGCGTCATCCCGAGCGTAGCGAGGGATCTGTTTTAAAGATCAAACAGATGGTGGTGACCACAGCAGATTCCTGGCGCAGCACTGGACCCCAAAAAGAAAAACCGGGCTGTTTCGCCCGGTTTTCCTTCTTGGCCGCTGGGCTGTGGTTACAGCCTGGCGGCGGGACTGCGAGCACCGTAAGGTCTCGGTTCGGCCGGCTCGCTAGTCCGTCAAAACTCTCCCGCTCGCGTTCGGAGCAGGTATGCACCATGCTTGCAACTGTCGTACCAGTCTGATATTGATGAATTGCTTTACGGTATGTCTGTAACTATCAGAAACTAAATGATAACTTATAGCTACCTGGATGACGGCCACCCGACGGTCGATGGGAAATAGCACAATTTTTGCACAGTCAGCGGAAAGCGTTTAGGCGGGGCTTTCGATCGCTGAAGCTTGCATCCCGGGCTTGCAGCCCGGCTTTTCACATCTCGCGGCGGCCCTCGATCGACTTCAGCATGGTCACTTCGTCGGCGTATTCGATGTCGCTGCCGGCCGGAATGCCGGTCGCAATGCGGGTGATCCTTACTCCCGGACGGCGAATCTGCTGCGACAGGTACATCGCCGTGGCCTCGCCCTCCACCGTCGGGTTGGTCGCCAGGATCACTTCGTCGACTTCGCCGGAATCGATGCGCCGCAGCAGGTTGGAAATCCGCAAGTGCTCCGGCCCGACGCCATGCAACGGAGAAATCGAGCCATGCAGCACGTGGTAGACCCCGTTGTATTGCCGTGTCTTTTCCACGGCGGCGATGTTGGTGGGCTCCTCCACCACGCACACCAGGCGCTGGTTGCGGGTGGCGCTGCTGCAGTAGGAGCAGGGATCGACGTCGGTGATGTTGTTGCACACCGAGCACAGCCGCAGTTGCGCCTTGACGTCGCGCACCGCGCCGGCCAGCGCTTCGGCATCGTCGTCGCTGGAGCGCAGGATATGGAATGCCAGGCGCTGCGCGCTCTTGGCGCCGACGCCCGGCAGCTTCTTCAGTTCGTCAATCAGTCGAGCCATGGGCTCGGCAAACTTAGCCATTGGTAATTTGTAATCTGCAATTTGTAATTTGAAATTTGCCGTGAGATAGGGCGGTTTCGCCGTCAGTTCGCGCCGGCAAATTACAAATTACCAATTACAAATCTCAGAGATTACAAGTCACAAACCACAAATCAGAACCCCATGCCGCCCAGCATGCCGCCGACGGTGGATTGCATCTGCTCGTCCACCTTGTGCGCCGCCGCGTTCACCGCCGCCGTGACCAGGTCCTGCAGCATCTCGACGTCGCCCGCCTTCACCGTTTCCGGATCGATCTTGATGGAGAGCACCTGCTTCTGCCCGTTCATCTTCACCGTCACCGATCCGCCGCCTGAGGAAGCTTCCACCACCGTTTCCTGCATCTTGCGCTGCAGGTTGTCGTACTGCTGCTTGGCCTGCGACATCAATTCCTGGAGCTGTTTTGGATTGAATCCGCCCATATGAGTATCGATACCTAGTACCAGGTTTCGAGCATCGGTCCGAGCGCACCCTCTCGGTACCAGGTACTCGGTACTAGGTACTTCTTCACCGTTTCTCCTTGTGATCGATCACGGTGCGAATCTGCGCACTGAATTTTTCCTGCATTCGCTGCACTACCGGATCATTGGCGGCGCGGCTGCGCGCTCCCGGGCCGTTGGCCGGACGCGGCGCCGCCGCCTGCTTGCCGCCGCCTCCCGCAACCCCCACGACCCGCAGTTTCACCGGACGTCCCAGCGCCCGGCCGGCACAGGTCACGGCGGCCCGCCGCGCTTCTTCGCTTAGCGCCAGGCCCGCATCCACCAAACTCTGTGCCATACCGACTTTGATGAGCAACTCGCCGTCCTCGGCCGCCACTTCCACGATCGGGGTGCGCGAGTTTGCCCGCTCCAGCGCCTCGATGACCTGCGCCTGCAATTCTTCGGGTGAGACCTCAGCGATGGCAACCGCCGCTCCAGGGCTGAAGCCCGCATGATCAGCGGCGTTGGTTTCGCCGGGCTGAAGCCCGGCGCTCCCACCAAGAGCCGCCGCCGCTTTCGGCGTTCGCGACGATTCCCAGCCCGGTCCCGCCGCGCTCTTGCGTGCGCGGTCGGTCTCGAACGGCGTGGGCCCGCCGGGTTGCGCTCCCCGTGCCGGGGGCGTCTGGCGCGGCTCTGCCACCCGCGCACTGGCGCCGGAAACCCGTGCCGCACCGGCAGACGGTTGCGCATCGCTCAGGATCTGTTCCAGCGGCAGCAGCCGTTGCGCGTGCACCAGCTTCAGCAGTCCAAGCTCCAGGTGAAAACGCTGCTCCTGCTTGTATCCCAGCTCGCCATGGGTTCGCAGCATGATCTGCAGGAAGCGCGCCAGGTCCTCTTCGCTGAACTGCTCCGCCACGCGCCCCACGCGCGCCCGCTCGTCGGAAGAAATCTGCAGCAGCGCCGAATCCGCTCCCGCCACCTTGGCAACGGTGGCGTTGCGCAGGAAGCGCACCATCTGCCGCGCGAAGTGTGCCGGGTTGTGGCCCTCGGTCAGCAGCCGGTCCACCTGCCGGAGCGCATCTTCGGCGGAATTTCGCGCCACTGCGTTCATCAGCTCTTCCAGGATTTCCGACGGCACCGCGCCCACCAGTTGACGCACCGTGTCGGCGGTCAGGCGCTCGCCGCAGCAGGCGATCGCCTGGTCCATGATGGAGAGCGCGTCGCGCATCGAGCCGTCGCCGGCTTCGGCCAGCATGGCCAGCGCATCGTCGTTGGCGGCGATTTGTTCCTGCCCCGCGATGTCCCGCAGTTGCTTGACGATCTCGTCAAAGCGCACGGCGTGAAAGCTGAAGTGCTGGCAGCGCGAGCGGATGGTCTGCGGGATGTCTTCCGGCTGGGTGGTGGCCAGCATGAAAATCACGTGGCTGGGCGGCTCTTCCAGGGTCTTCAGCAGCGCGTTGAAGGCGGCGTCGGTAATCTGGTGCGCCTCGTCCAGGATCCAGATTTTGAAGCGGTCGCGCGCCGGGCGATAGCGCGCCGCCTCGCGCAATTCGCGGATTTCGTCAATCCCGCGATTGGTGGCGGCGTCGATCTCGATTACGTCCACCGAATTGCCGGCGCGAATCTCGGTGCACGACTCGCACACCCCGCACGGCGTGGCCAGCGGATGGTCGGCGGAGCGGCAGTTCAGCGCCATGGCCAGGATGCGCGCCACCGTCGTCTTCCCGATACCGCGGTGCCCGCTGAAAATGTAGCCGTGCGCCACCCGTCCCTGCTCGATGGCGTTGGTCAGCGTGCGGGTGACGTGCTCCTGCCCGATCACGTCGGAGAACCGCTGCGGCCGGTATTTGCGTGCCAGGACCTGGTAAGCCATCGGAATTTCTGATTTTAGCAGGTCTCGGCTGCGGGTTTTGGGGGGTGAGTTCCCGGGCCGGGAACCCCGAGATGGGCCCGAACTCCCTCTTGCATTCCCCCGTGTCTCCGGGCTACATTTGCGCCGCTCGGAGTTGCAGGAGGTGCGCTATGACTCTGAAGCTGAACACCCGCATTATCGACGGTATCATCGTGGTCGACTGTCACGGCCGCATCATTTTCGGCGAAGAATCGTCCATGCTTCGCGAGGCGGTCAAGAACCAGCTCAAGACCTCGAAAGACATTGTCATCAACCTCGGCGAGGTGAACTACATCGACAGCGGCGGCCTGGGCACGCTGGTCGGCCTGTTCACCTCCGCCCGCAGCTCGGGGGGGTGCATTAAGCTGGCCAACCTCACCCATCGCGTCGGCGAACTGCTCCAGGTCACCAAGCTGCTGACCGTCTTTGAGGTCTTCGACGGCGAGGACAAGGCGGTGCGCTCTTTCGCCAAGAAAAACGCCGTCGCCTGAACAGTTCAGAAGTAAGAAGTCAGAAGTAAGAAAAAAAATGGCGGAAAGGCCCATAGGGTGCTTCTCGCTTTCTATTTCTGACTCTTTGGTTTACCGGGGACTCTTTTGCGTCCGGGCTTTTTCTTACTTCTTCCTTTTGACTTTTTACTTTTAACTTTCCTTGCCTCCGCCCGCTTGCGGCGGCGCACTTCCTGCGGCGAATAAATTGTCCCGCGGCAGTTCCTGGCCCCGCAGCGGCAGGGAGCTTCGCCCTCGCCGTCGTACAGCATATAGTCGTAGGAGAGTTCTTCTCCCGGCCGGATGTCGCGCAGCGCCCGGATCCACACTCGCCCTTCGATTTCCTCGGTCTCGCAGTTCGGATCGCACGAGTGGTTGATGTACATGGCGATCCCGCTGCCGTCGATCACGTGCGTTCCGCCCTCCAGCCCGAACAGGTAGGTGACCTCCTGGTCTTCATAGCGCCGGTCGCCTTCCTCCACCGTGATCCGCGGGCCGGTGTATTCCACCACGATCTCGCCTCCGCGGATCCGGCTGTCGGTATAACAGCCGCGGTTATGGATGGATGAATTGCGTACGAACAAGGCCATAAAAAGTAAGAAGTCAGAAGTAAGAAGTCAGAAGTAAAACTTCTGAGTCCTCTTCGACCAGCGCTCTCGCCTCACTGTGTGCTCTTCGATTTCTTGCAGATTTCGCAACTTCTGACTTCCTACTTTCCCTCACTCCTGGCAGCCATGCTGCGAAATGTGGTGCTCAATCTTGTTGGCCAGCCGGTTCAGCTTCCGTTGCAGGTACGGGATGTACTCGCTTTTGCCCGATGGCCGCCCGGTGCGCGCGTGGCCGGCGTTGCTGCGCGCCAGCTTGCGCTGCTCGTCCATCTGAGCTTTCACCTGCGTCGCCTGCTTGCGTAGCTGCACCAGCTCGTGGCACGCCATGGCGCGAGTATAACGTGAGTCGGTTTCGCGCAGGCCGATCCCCCAGGAGATTTTGCTATCATCTTCGGTTTCCGCCTCGGAGGATTACTCATGCTGGCTTCACGCACTCTTCGCCTGCTGGTTGCCGCCACCGCGCTCTGCGGATTGGCCCGCGCCGCCGATGTCCAGGCGGCCAAGCCCCCCGTCACTGCCGCCCATCCCGTCAACGACAGCTACCACGGGGTCACGATCACCGACCCCTACCGCTGGCTCGAGGACCAGAACAGTCCCGAGACGCGCGCCTGGATCGACGCCGAGAATGGCTACACCCAGAAAATCCTCTCCGAGTACACCGGCCGCGCCGCCTTGCGGGCGCAGATCGAAAAGGTGATGAAGATTGACAGCATCGCCATGCCGTTTCACCTCGGCGACCGCTACTTCTACCTGCGCCGTCGTGCCGACCAGAACCTGGATATGCTATGCGTCCGTGAAAACGGCAAGGAAACCGTTCTCGTCGATCCCAACACGCTCACTCCTGACGGCAGCATCTCGGTGGTCGTCCAGGGCGGCTCCGAGGACGGCAGCTTGCTCGCTTATGGCAAGCGCAAAGGCGGCGCCGACGAAACTTCCGTCACTCTTCTGGACGTCAACACCCGCAAGCCGCTGGCGGATGAATTTCCCGCCGCGCGCTATGGCGCGTTTCACGTGACCCCCGATCACAAGGCGATCTACTACACCCGTTACATGCCGGGCGTGGGGCCGCGCGCCTTCGTTCACACCATGGGCGCTAATCCCGCCGCCGACAAGGAAATTTTCGGTCACCAGTTCGGCACCGGCGACTACATCGGCTCCGGCCTGTCGCTCGATGGACGCTATCTCGTCCTCGAAGTCAGTCACGGCTCGGCTGCGGAAAAAACCGAGCTCTACTTCCAGGACCTGAAATCCGGCGGCCCCATCCGTGCGATTGTCAACGACATCAACGCCACCTTCGACTTCGATATTGCCGGCGATCGCCTGTTTGTGAAGACCAATTGGGACGCGCCCAACAGCCGCGTGCTGTCCATCGACCTGCACCACCCCGAGCGTTCCCGCTGGAAAACGGTGGTGCGGGAAACCGACGCCCCCATCGAGGATGTCGCCGCCGCGGGCGGCAAGCTGTTCGTCGCCTACCTGCAAAACGTGGTGACCCACATCAAGGTCTTCGATCCTGCCGGCAAGTTCGTTCGCGAAGTCGAACTGCCTGAAATCGGCTCCGCATCTGTCCGCGGGCGCTGGGACCAGGACGAGGTCTTCTACAGCTTCAGCTCGTTCTCCACTCCGCGCGCCATCTTCAGCTACTCGGCGGCCACCGGAAAGCAAAGCGAGTGGGCGCGCATCACCGTGCCCATTCCCACCGAACAGATTCAAACTGAGCAGGTCTGGTACGAATCCAAGGACGGCACCCGTATTCCCATGTTCCTGGTCTTCAAGAAGGGAACTGTGCCCAACGGTCATATGCCCACGCTGCTTACCGGCTACGGCGGCTTCCGCATCAGCCTCACCCCCGGCTTTTCCGCCCAGGCCGCGGTCTGGGTCCTGAATGGCGGCCTCTACGCGCGGCCCAACCTGCGTGGTGGCGGCGAGTTCGGCGAAAAGTGGCACAAGGCGGGCATGCTGGAGCACAAGCAGAATGTGTTCGACGATTTCGAGTCAGCCGCCGATTGGCTGGTCGCGCACAAGTACACCACCCCCGCGAAGCTCGCCATCAGCGGCGGATCCAACGGCGGCCTGCTGGTCGGCGCCGCCCTTACCCAGCGTCCCGAGCTGTTCCGCGCCGTGGTCTGCGGCTACCCGCTGCTCGACATGTTGCGCTACGAAAAATTTCTCGTCGCCCGCTTCTGGGTGCCGGAGTACGGCTCGGCCAGCGATAACGCCGAGCAGTTCAAGTACCTGCGCGCCTACTCGCCCTACCAGAACGTCAAGCGGGGAACCAAGTATCCGGCAGTCATGTTTGTCACCGGCGATTCCGACACCCGTGTCGCCCCGCTGCACGCCCGCAAAATGGCGGCGCTGCTGCAGGCTGATAATGGCGACAGCTACCCCATCTTGCTGCATTACGACACGCGCGCCGGACACGCCCGTGGCGGCGTCGCCATCAACAAGCAGATCGACGATATGGCCGACGAACTCGGCTTCCTGATGTGGCAGCTGGGGATGTAAAGCATGTGGTAAATGGGAATGTAAAGCGTCGCGAGTTGTGACTCCGCGTTCCTCTGTAGGCCCCGGCGCCTTCGCCGGGGCTGCCATCAAGGTCACGAAGATCAATGTGGCGCGGGCGCCCTCGCCGCGACCGCCGCGGGTTCTTACCTCATAACTCGCAACTCGGAAGGCGCAACTGGTATCATTTCCCTATGGCCAAGCCCTCCGCCAAACCCGCTCCCTCTTTTGATCTCGGATGCCCCTGCTGCGGCGCGGTGCTGAAGGTTGACCCGGAAACTCAGGCGGTGATCGCCCACACGGCCCCGGTCAAACCCAAGATGTTCGCCGACCTGGACGAGGCCGCGCGCGCCATGAAAGAGCAGGACAGCCGCAAGGAATCGCTCTTCCAGCAATCGGTGCAGGCGCAGAAAAACAGCGCCGACGTGCTGGAAAAGAAGTTCCAGGAAGCCATGAAGCGCGCCAAGGAAACGCCCGACAAGCCGCACATCCGCGACTTCGACCTCGACTGAGCTTTGACTTCTAAAGCGCTCCTGCTTGGCCATCGCGGCGCCCGCAACTACGCTCCCGAGAACACCCTGCGGGCCTTCGAGCTCGCGCTTGAGCACGGCTGCGACGGCTTTGAATTCGACATCCGCCTCACCGCCGACCGCCGCTGCGTCGTCGGCCACGGCCCGCGTCTCGGCGGCCGCAATATCGAAAAATCCTCCTACGGTCAGCTTGCTCCCGGCACCCCGTGCCTTCCCGACGTGCTGCAGCAGTTCGCGGCGCGCGCCTTCCTCGACATCGAATTGAAAGTTGGGGGCATGGAACTGGAGGTCGCCGCCATGCTTCGCCGGTACCCTCCGGCGCGCGGTTGCTTCGTTTCGTCCTTCCTGCCGCACGTCGTCGAACGCCTCCATGCCGCCGACAAGTCGCTCGCGCTCGGGCTGATCTGCGATTCCGAGCGCCAGCTCACAGCCTGGCCGGTCCTGCCCATCCAGGCGCTGTTCCTGGAAAGTAAGTTGGCCATCACGCGCGTGCTTCAGCCTCTTCGCACCGCCAACAAGAAAGTCTTCGTGTGGACGGTGAACCGCGAACCCGAGATGCGGAAATTCGCCGGGCTCGGGGTCGACGGAATCATCTCCGACGACACCCGGCTGCTGGCCGAAACCCTCCGCGGAAAATAACTGGCGATTCAGGTCTGGCGACGCTATGCCGAGCCCACGCCGACCGGCACTTTGACGAGAAACCGCTCGCGCTCTTCTTCGAACTCCTCGATCTCGCGCCCCACTCGGTCGCCGCACCAATCCATCGCTCTGCCGATTCTGTCCGCCGCCTGGCGGGTGTGCGCCTCCGACCACCAACCCGCCAGCGCCACCGGCACGCGCCGCAGCAGAACGTCGGCCAGCGTGACGGCGCACTCCTGCCTCAGCCCGTGGACGGCTTCGGCCACCAGGTGCGGTGAGCCATCGCAGATGGGCGCGCTCAGTCGCGGGTCAGTCGCCGCGGAACGCACGATCTGCAAACCGGCGGGCCCAAACCACTCCAACGTCGGGCGCGTCAGTTCCGCTTTCATGCCATATCCGTTGAGCGCCGCGACTTCGCTCTCCATTGCGGGCTGCGCCAGGGCCGCGAATTGCGGCTCCGGCACGTCGATTCCGAGCTTGCGGGCGCACTCGCGCGCCACCGCCGCCGCGGTCGTCAGCTTGCCGCCGATTATCGAGATCATGCCCGCGACGCCGTCCTCGCCATGATCGTGCAGCAGGTGCCGGCGCGTGATGGCCGCCAGGCGATTGCCGGGTGAGTAGGGCAGCGGCCGAACTCCCGACATGACGTATCGGATGTCGCAGCGTGCGATGGCAGCCGAAGGGAAGAGTCGGCGCACCGACGCCAGCAGGTATTCGATCTCCGCGTCGCTGGCCTGCGCGCGGCCGGGATCGTCCGCGTCGTCAACCTCGGTGGTGCCCACCAGCAGCTGCCCGTTCCAGGGAATGACGAAGATGGGTCGGCCGTCCAGTGCCTCGGTGTAGAGCGCGCTCTCCGGGGCGCCGGGAACGCGGGGCAGGACCAGGTGCGACCCGCGCACCCCACCAATCATCCGCCGGTTGGCGATGCCGGCGCGCCGCGCCAGCTCGTCTGCCCACGGGCCGCCGGCATTGACGATCCAGCCGGCCGCGATGCGATATTCGGAGCCATTCAACTCGTCGCGCAGGCGCAACCCGCGGGCGCGCCCGCCGGCCACCTCCACCTGCAACACCTGCGTGTGGTTGCGCGCCTCCGCGCCCGAGGCCAGCGCTTCCGCCAGCCACTCGGCCACCACGCGCTCGGGGAACTCGCACTGCGCGTCCTCGTAATCGAACACGCTCCAGCGCTGCCCGTTGTTCAGGACGCGCTCCAGTTGCGCGATGTCGTCGCTCGACCGTCGCGGCCGATTGACGCCGGCGAATCGCCGGTAGAGCCACAAGCCGAAGCGCACTTCGAGCGCGCTGCGTCTTCCCGGCGGCAGGGCCAGCAGGAAGCGCATGGGCCGGACCAGGTGGGGCTTGCTGTGCAGCAGGCGTTCGCGCTCGCGCAGCGATTCGCGCACCAGGCCGATCTCGCCGTGCTCCAGGTATCGCAAGCCGCCGTGAATGATGCGAGTGGAGCGGCTGGTGGCGCCGGAAGCGAAGTCGTTCTGCTCCACCAGCAGCGTGCGGCGGCCGGCAGCGGCGCACTGCCGCGCGATGGCCACGCCGTTGATGCCGCCGCCGACGATGGCGATGTCGAAGCTTTCGCCGTCCAGGGATCGGCGCTGATGGGGATGCTTCCTCACCTGGGCAGATTAGATGCTGGGCAGCATTTCCAGGCAAGAGAACGGAAGTAACCAAAAGCAGGCTCCAGGCTTCAGGCTTCAGGGTCTCGGGAATTTGTTAAAGGTTCCACGCCAGCAACGAGAAGCCTGCAGCCTGAAGCCTGAAGCCTGAAGCCCGCAGCCAGAAGCCTATTTCGCCACCGCCTCCACCTTCTCGTCCTTCTCCTGTTCTTCCTCTTTTTTCAGCCGGCGCAAAATGGAAGTGGGATGGATGCCCAGGATGCGCGCGGCCTGCGCCTTGTTGTGCCCGGTGAGGGTGAGCACCTCGTGGATGTAGCGCTCCTCCAGTTCGCGCAGCGTGACCCACTGCTGCCCGGTGGGCGACAGGTCCATGTGCGAGGGTTCATGCGCCTCGGCCGGCTCGGAATAATCGCGGATTTCTTCCGGCAGGTAGCCGGCATCGACGTCGCCTTCGGGCGACAGGATCATGGTGCGCTCGATCACGTTCTTCAGCTCGCGGATGTTGCCCGGCCACGGATAGCGGCGCAGGCACTCGGCGGCGGCGGGCGTGAAGCCGGTGAAATTCTTCTTCATCTCCTTATTGAAGCGTTCCACCAGTCCGATGGCCAGGGGCAGAATGTCTTCGCGGCGGTCGCGCAACGGCGGCAGCTTGATGGGCAGCACGTTGAGGCGGTAGAAGAGGTCTTCGCGGAACTGCCCGCGCGTGACCGCTTCTTTCAGCTCGCTGTTGGTGGCGGCGATGATGCGCACGTCCACCTTGATGGAGCGCGTGCCCCCCAGGCGCATGAAGGTGCCTTCCTCGAGCACGCGCAATACCTTGGCCTGCACGCTGGCCGACATGTTGCCGATCTCGTCGAGGAAAACGGTCCCACCCTGCGCCCGCTCCAGCAGGCCCTCCTTGCGGCGTCGTGCGTCGGTGAAGGCGCCGGGCTCGTAGCCGAACAGCTCGCTCTCCAGCAGCGCGTCGGGCATGGCGGCGCAGTTCAGCTCCAGCAGCGGCATCTGAGCGCGCGGGCTGTTGTAGTGCAGCGCCTTGGCCAGCACGCCTTTGCCGGTGCCGCTCTCGCCGAGAATCAAGATGGTGGTGTGCTCCGCCTGCGCCGCTTTCTCGCAGACCTCCAGCAGCGAACGCATTTCCGGATTGCCGGTCTTCACCCATCCAAAGTCGTACTGGCCCTTGGCCGTTTCCACCGTCTCGCGAACCCGCACCCGCAGCGCCAGCATCTCCAGAGCGCGGCGAATGGTATTCACCATGTCGGCCAGGTGAAAGGGCTTGCTCAGGTAATCGTGGGCGCCCAGCTTCATCGCCTCCACCGCGCGGTCGATCATGTGATAGGCGCTCATCATGATCACGATGGTGGCCGGGGACTGGCGCTTGATCTGGCGCAGGACTTCGATGCCGTCAATGCCCGGCAGCACGACGTCGAGCATGACCAGCGAGGGATGCTCGCGCGCCAGGATGTCGAGCGCCTCCTCGCCGGTGGTGGCGAGCAAGACGTCGAAGCCTTCGTCGCGCAAGGCGCGCGAGATGGTGCGTAACGTCAGCGCCTCATCGTCGACAACTAAGATCGAATAAGACATAGCACGGGCCTCACGCAAAAAGGGTCGATGGTCGACGGTCGATAGTCTACGGCCAAAACCTGGTTCATCCGATCATCACCTCGCCGGCCGCCGTCGGCTGCTGGTCCAGTTTTTCCTGGCGGATGGGCAGCACGATGCGCACCGTGGTGCCCTGGCCGGGGATGCTTTCCACCTTGATCTCGCCGCCGTGGCTGCGCGCATAGGCGTGGCTGATGCTCAAGCCCAGGCCGGTGCCCTTGCCGCGCTTGGTGGTAAAGAACGGCTCCAGCACGTGCGGCAGGATGTCGGCGGGAATGCCGCAGCCGGTGTCGGCGACGGAGATTTCTACGGTGTCGGCGAACTTGATCTTGTGCGCCTCGATGGTGAGGCTGCCGCCCTCGGGCATGGCCTGGGCGGCGTTGAGCAGCAGGTTCATCAGGATCTGCGAGAGCTGGTTGGCGTCGGCGGTGATGGCCGGGAGATCGTGCGCGATCCGCGTCTCCAGCTTGATGGCGCGGAACATGGGCTGGTGGCGGAGGAAGGCGAGCGTGTCTTCCACCAGCCGCCCCAGATGAATCCTGGCCAGCTGCAGCGGGCCGGGACGCGCGTAGTTGATGAGCCCGCGGATGGTGGAGGAGATGCGCTTAGTGCCGGCAATGCACTGCTCGATCTCCTCGCGCTTGTCGGCGTCGGTGGTTTCCTTCCACTCCAGCTCCAGGTGTGAGAGGATGCCGAGCAGGGGATTGTTGATTTCGTGGGCGGCGCCGAGCGCCAGCTGCGCCAGCGCCGCGTATTTCTCGTAGGCGGCAAGCTGGGCTTCAAACTGCATTTTTTCGTTGGCCAGGTTGCGCTCCGCATAGATGCGGTTCACCAGCTCCTGCTGCGCCAGGTCGCGCTCCTTCTCGCGATATTCCACCAGCTCGCGCAGGTGGACAATCTCGGCCCACGCTTCCTTCTTTTTTTCCAGGCGATGTTGCGCCGCCGCCAGCGCCACTCCAAGCGCGATGACGATGGAAGGCAGGGTCCACAGGTAGAACTGAGGCACATCCACCCACTCGGGCGGCACCAGGAGGTAGAAGACGCCGAGCACGACCACGGCGAGGACCAGGGCAATGGCCAGCATCTCCAGGCGCACGCGTGCGTCGGAGCGGACCTCGCGGGCTGGACCGCCGGCCGGCATAATTCCTCATCACAACCTTCGCTCTGTATGTCCGGAAACGCTGTGACGGGGGGCACGAGGGCCAGTGATGCGCATCCTGTTCCGCACTCTCTGGAAGGGCGCGAATATGACCTGGCAGGCTGTAAGAAAGTTTTCAGCAGCCTGGTAGAGCCCCTCAAATTCGTCGTCGCGATGGTAGCTGAGCGCAAACGCTGCCCCTCCGCGACGTTTTCTTAAGCCTAACGAGGCCAACTGACGCGACAAGTATTGCAAGAATCTCTACCTCTAAGAATCTGCGACGATTGGCAGGCGGCAGAAATCTCTAATGGGATGAGCACACGGGTTGAGCGACGAACCGTAGATTTGTCCGGCTATCCGGACCTGGTGGTGATTTACCTGGGCATGAGAGTGAATCGCCTGACCGGATTGAAGACGCTGTTTGGATTCGGGCCGAAGATCTCGGCCTCCGCGGCATCGAAGCCCGAGGGCCTGCTCCGGCACGAGTTTTTCCTGCTCTCCCTGTTTCCCATGCACCTGGGGATGCGGCAGTACTGGCGGGACGTGGAGTCGCTGTTGCAGTGGACGCGCTCGCAACCGCACCGGCAATGGTGGCAGCAATTCCTGAAAGATTCGGGCGGGACCGGCTTCTGGCACGAAACCTATTTCCGGCGGGGCGGGATGGAAGCCATCTATGACGACGTGGCGCAGCCGATCGGTTTCATGAGCTTCGCGCCGGTTGTGCCCGCCCGTGGGCCGATGTTCGGCGCGGCCTCCAGAAGTGGCAAGGACTCCGCCAGCGATCCGGTGCTTTCGGAGCAGGAACTGTACGACGACCTGCAACACAAGAAAACAGGGTAGTGCGCGCGTGGAAGGGTCACTGACGCTTCAAGGTCACGAAGTCTCTTCCCGCGTAGAGCCGGTAATGGCCATCCTGTTCGATGATCTTCAACGGCACGGCCGGACGAATCTGTTCATCGCGCTGGGCGGCGACGGACAAGACTTCACCTCCGCCAACATTCATGACGACAAACTTGCCGGCGATGAAGGCGAATCCGTAGGCGCCTGGTTTCAACTCCGAGTCCCCCAATCTGACCGGGGTTTCGCTAATCAGCAGCCCCTGCAATTTCTGCGGCAGCGCAGTGGCGTATCCCGAGGTATCCAACAGGGCAGTCAGAAAAAGTTTGCCGCTGGAGAAGCGAACGCCGGAGGCGTTGGCCCCCTGAACCGGAGCAATGCGGCCGTCGAAGAAGTAATTCTGTGGGATGAGTTGCTTCAGCTCCGTCGAGGTGATGATGCCGGGCGCGGGAGTTTTCTGTGCCCAGGCGCTCAACATCAGGAAGAGGACCGAGAAGCAAACCAGATAAGAACGAGATTTCATGCTGCCTCCTCGTAGCTTTGGAAACCTTTGCATCAAGTTTCACGGTTGACTATTGGGCGGTGTGGACCTAGGGTTTCGCGTTCTTGTGGATCTCCACCGTGCTCCAGGTCTTGTCGGCGGCGTGGCACACGGTCTCCAGCGGACAATCGACACATTTGGGCGAGCGCGCCACGCACAGCTTGCGGCCGTGCCAGATCACCTGGTGCGAGAAGCTGGTCCAGCGCTCGCGCGGAATGACCTGCATCAGGTCCTGCTCGATTTTGTTGGCATCGGTGTTAGTGGTCAGCTCCAATCGGCGCGTGATGCGGTAGACGTGGGTGTCGACCACCAGGCCTTCGTTCTTGTGGAACCAGGTGCCGAGCACGACGTTGGCGGTCTTGCGCGCCACCCCGGGCAAGCTCAGCAACTGCTGCATCTGGGACGGCACCTCGCCCCCGAAGTCGCTGACGATCATTTTGGCGGCGCCGGCCACGGACTTTGACTTGTTGCGGAAAAAGCCGGTGGAACGGATATCGGGTTCCAGTTGCTCCGGCTTCAGGGCGGCAAAATCCTGCACGGTCGGATATTTGCGGAATAATTCCGGCGTGGTTTTGTTGACGCGCTCGTCGGTGCACTGCGCCGAGAGGATAGTAGCCACCAGAAGCTCCCAGGCGGTCTTGTGCAGCAGGGCGCAAGTGACATCGGGATAAGTGGCATCGAGCCGCTTCAGGATTTCCTGAACGCGCTCCGGGGACCCCGCGGAAGACTTAGGCGCCTTGGCGTTGACGGTCTTTGCCGGCTTGACGGTCTTGGCTTTGGATTTGACTGGAGGCTTCACCCGCGCCGGCGGCGATGATTTCTGCAACGGCGAGGTGCCGCGCACGGGTGCCCGGCGGCCTTCTTGTCGACCGCTCTTAGACGGTTGCCGGGGAACGATGCCGCGCGCCATCAGCCCAGCAGCTCCAGCATCTGCTCGGTCTCGCAGCGGATTCCGGTGAACAGCGGCGTGTCCTGCTGGATATAGCTGGCATTCTCGGTTTCGCGCAGGCGCATTTTCAGGTCCACCATGTCGGCGGGATGATCGCTCTCAAAGACGAGCACGAACTCCTGGTCGTCGATCCCGAATGAATACAGCGTGTTCATGCGCACGCGGGGAAAATCGGCGATGACGTCGACGTACTCGTTGATGATGCGCTGGCGCTCCTCGAAGGCGACCTGGTACCAGGCGCGCGTCTTGACGAAGGGCAGCACGGAAGCATAGCGATGGTGGCCGCACTTGATGGTGTGCTCGTCGGCGACCGCATGGCCGACCTTGTATTGCGAGCGGCGGGTCATGGCCAGCAGGGAATAGGGTGTTTCCAGGTACCCGCCCAGGCCGGTGCGCATCAGTTCGGCCTGCATCTGCTGCAGGCATTCCAGCGAATAGCAGATGCGCCACAGCATCATGTCGGCGTCGGCGCGCATGCCGGTGAGCGAATAGGTGAGCGCGGTCATCTGCTCGCTCTGCCGCCACTTGCTGACCACGGCAGCGAAGTCGCGGCGGTGCTCGGTTTTTTCCGGCGCCGGCAACCGACGCCACTCCGGATGGACTTTGTAGAGCGTGAAGCTGACCACCTGGCGCCGCGGCTCCGGTGGTTCATGTTGCGTTCTTTCGGGCATGAAACTTCCTTTTCTGTGCCGAGCCGGAGATATTAACAGTCACCCCGCCGGCGCGCAAAAAACCTTGCCGTGGGGAAGACGCGGGCAGGAGCCCATGTCGGAGGGGGAGATTTCCAGCCTCACGAGTAGAATGGATGTCAGCGGCAGGGAACAAGTTTGTTTTTGAGGAGTCCTGGGATGGCATCTTCCTTCAGAGGCGAAGCCCGCCTGCAAACTATGCCGACTGAGCTTTTTCCGGTGCCGCTGACCCTGGAAGGCGCCAGCGTGCTGCACCAGATGGCGCGCTTCCGCTGGTCGAACTGGCGGAAGTTAGGTTCGGCGGAGCGCTCCAGGATGGTGAGCGAAGCCGCGCCCGTGCTCACGCACCTGGAAGCCAGCCAGAGCGCGCTC
This sequence comes from Terriglobia bacterium, assembly GCA_963797035.1. Classification (GTDB taxonomy): domain Bacteria; phylum Acidobacteriota; class Terriglobia; order Terriglobales; family Acidobacteriaceae; genus JAIQGF01. The sequence continues at coordinate 572,002 of CAWCOC010000001.1, read as the reverse complement.
TACTCCGTGCTGGGTCACAAGGGCGACCTGATGCTGGTCCACTTCCGCTCCAGCTTCGACGAGCTGAAGCAGGTGGAGCTGGAACTGGGACGCACCGGACTCTCCGATTACCTGGAGATCACCAAATCGTACCTGTCGGTGGTGGAGCTGGGTTTGTACGAATCGTCAGTGAAGCTGTTTCGGACACTGCGCGAGCGCGGCGTGGAGCCACACTCGGCGGATTGGGACAAGGAAATTGCCGAGGCCATGGAGCGCCAGAAGGAAGCCATGAAGCCGCGCCTGTGGCCGCAGATTCCTGCCGCGCGCTACGTTTGCTTTTATCCCATGGACCGGCGGCGGGGCGAGGAGAAGAACTGGTATACGCTGCCCATCGAAGAACGCCAGCGGCAGATGGAAGAGCACGGCAAGATCGGCCGCCGCTACGCGGGCACGGTGCGCCAGATCATCACCGGCTCCATCGGCTTCGACGACTGGGAGTGGGGTGTGGACCTGTTCGCCGACGACCCGCTGGTGTTCAAGAAGCTGATCTATGAAATGCGCTTCGACGAGGTGAGCGCGGTGTACGCGCTGTTCGGCCAATTCATGGTCGGGGTGCGGGTGCCGATGGCGAAGCTGGGCGAGTTGCTGGAAGGGAAGCTGCCCGAGAAGCAGTAGTCAGTGGTCAGTTCTCCGTCGTCAGCGACCGATTGGGCGCCGACAACTGACTCCTGACTCGCGACTCCCGTAACCTAAGAGTTCCGAGATAGCGACTTGTTGCCGCCGCAAAAGCTACGGTAATCTGGCAAATATTATGGCGGTGAAATCCATTCAGCTCGGACAAGTGTGGCGCAACGACCAGACGGCGCAGAATTTTTTGGTCACCAAGGTCTACAACGAAGTGTTCACGCAATGGGCGATCCTGCGCATCGCCGACGCCAGCGCCGCCACCAGCGACACGATTCGGGTGAAGGTGCAGAAGGGCGGGGAGGGCTCAAGTCTTCCGGGATACACGTTCACGCAAGACGCGCAGGATTTCTAGTGCTCACGGTTTCCTCGGCGTCTGAAGCCGCCAGCATCACGAGCCTGAACGGCGCGGCTGAAGCCGCGCCCCTTCAAAGAAGCAGTTTATCGGCAAGTTCGGTGTTGGTAGCCCAACTCTCTCTGCATGATCGCTAACATCATTGCGGCGCTGAGCGCCTTCATCATTACCGTCATCTCGCGGCTGGGATATCCCGGCATCGTGGCGCTGATGGCGATTGAATCGGCGTGCATACCGCTGCCGTCGGAGGTGATCATGCCCTTCTCCGGCGCGCTGACCAGTCCTTCCATCGCCGGGCAGTACGGGCGCGAGCCCTTCACGCTGTTCCTGGTGGCCTTGTTCGGCGCTATCGGCTGCAACGTGGGATCGGTGCTGGCCTACGAGATCGGCTACTACGGCGGGCGTCCGCTGGTGGAGAAATACGGCGCCTACATTCTGCTGGGCCGGCAGGAGCTGAACTGGGCCGACCGCTTCTTTCGGCGCTATGGAAGCAGCGCGGTGTTCATCAGCCGCCTGCTGCCGGTGGTGCGGACCTTTATCGCGCTGCCGGCGGGAATCGCGCGCATGCCGCGGTTGCGCTTCCACGTGTACACGTTCGTGGGATCGTTTCCCTGGTGCCTGATGCTGGCCTACGTGGGACGCCTGCTGGGCGAGAAATGGGAGACCGATCCGCGGCTCAAGACCTGGTTCCACCGGTTTGACGCCGTAATCCTGGCGGTGATCGTCGCCGGCGTCGTGTGGTTCGTGTGGTCGCACTGGCAGCACCGCATCCGGCTCAGCGAGAAAACCTAAGAAGGCCTAGCCACAGATTCACCCAGATGAACACGGATCAGATCGCCTGTCTTCTATCAGTGTCTATCTGTGTTAATCAGTCGCTAATCTTTCGGTGGTTCTGCGGCGGCGCGGCGGCTGGTGGTTTCTCCGGCGCGGCGGCTGGTGGTTTCTCCGGCGCGGCGGCTGGTGGTTTCACCGTCGGCGCTGGTGGTTTTTCCGCGGGCTGTGGCGACTGGATGTTCCAAATGGCGCGCGCGATCTTCCAATCGCCGTCCGGCTGGCGCTTCAGGATCTGCATGACGTTGCGGACCGCCGACGATTCCCTCTGTTCGCCTTCCTTCCGCGCCCGGATGCTGATCGTTCCCCATTGAGTCGCGAAATCGCCCGACACCTGCACCTCCTGCCACTGCTCCTCGTAGCCGAGCATGTCCCAGTTGGCAAGCTGCTGGCGGAGTTCCTCCAGGTACTTACGCACCGCATCCTGGCCGACCAGCGGCGGTCGCCCGGGGACCAGGTACACCACATCCTCGGTCCGCAGGATGAGGATCTTGTCGGTATCGAGCGCGATGTTGGCGTCGATGTCGCGGCGCTGCAAGTCGGCGATCGCCTTCTGGTCTTCGGCCTGGCTCGGCGAGGGGGCCGGAGGGCGCGCGCGGCGCGGGTTTTGCGCGGCCACGGCCAGGACGAGCGCGGCCAGCAGGAATGCGAGGGAGATCAGTCGCATGGGGAAGCTCCGAGCTTTCGATCAGGCGAGTATATACGCGGGATTGCGCGGGCCCGAAGGGTGTGACATCGGTCACAGCGTTCTGTGCTGCGTCCGCGTAGGCTGGAAAGCGGAATCGGGAGCCGACCTTGACCCCTGAAGTGCAGCAGTCCGGCATTTTCGTGCTGGCCATTTTCCTGGCGGTGATGGCGGAGCGCGGCTGGCAATGGCTGCGGCGGCGGCGGGCACGCACCTGGCCGGTGGCGGAAGGCCGGGTGGAGCGCGCCGAGTGGCGGCAACCCAACACCGGGACCAACCGCTATTTCGTGGCCGACCTGGCTTACTCCTACGTGGTCGGCGGGCAGTATTTCGCGGGATATTACCGCCAGTCCTTCTCCACGGCCCATGCGGCGGCGGCATTTGTGCAGTCGATGAAAGACCGTCCGCTGCAAGTGCGGCACAAGAGCGGAGACAGCGCGACCTCGCTGCTGCTGGAGGAAAGCATCGCCGAATGCGCTGGCGCAGCAACCGAAGCCGTTTCTTAACCACCGAGGCACCGAGAAACACCGAGGACCACCAAGGTCTGATCGATCAGTGTTGCTCTGTGAAAATCAGTGGCTAGTTTTGTTTCCTAATCTAACCCGACTTTTCGCAGAACCAATTTCTCGTACCACTTCCAGGGCAGCAGGTTGCACAGCCACCAGCGCGCGCGGGCATCGCGGCCGATCATGTAACGCAAGCGCGGATTGGGATCGCGGGCTATGTTCGCGATCAGGGCGGCAACCCGTTGCGGGTCGGCCTTGGGGACGGTGACGGCCCATTCCTTGAGCTTCCGTCCGCGCTCCTGGTTGGGCGAGCTGCCGCTGACAAGGTCCTGGTTCAGGCGCGTGTTGCGGTCCCAGATGTCGGTCCTGAAAGCGCCCGGTTCGACGAGCACAACCTTGATACCGAGCGAACGGCACTCCAGCCGAAGCGTCTCGCTCCAGCCTTCGAGCGCGAATTTGGAGGCGGCGTAGCTGCTCAAGGCCGGCGAACCCATGCGGCCGGCTTCGGAAGAGACCATGATGACGTGGCCGGAGTGTTGTTGGCGCATGGCGGGGAGCACGGCCTGCGTGACCGCGACATGGCCGAAGAAGTTGGTATCCAATTGCTGGCGAAGCTCGGCGAGGCGGAGGTCTTCAGCAAACCCGGCGTAGGCGAAGCCGGCATTGTTCACCAGCACGTCAATGCGGTGGTGTTCGCGCAGGATTTCTTGGACGACGCGCGGTATGGAGTCGAAATCGGAGATGTCGAGGACGCGAACCTCGATGCGTTCGCCGACGCCGGCTTGTCGTGCGGTTTCGTCCAGGAGCGTCCGGCGTTCGAGGTCACGCATGGTGGCCACCACCTGGTAACCGCAACGGGCCAGTTCGACGGCGGTGAGTAGGCCAATGCCGCTGGAGGAGCCGGTGATGAGGGCGGTCTTCGTTGTGACTGGCAGAGCATGCTCCTTGGGATTCAGCCGTCCCTACAGGACTGGAATTGTATTGCGGGGCGAAACCCGGCACTGAAGTACCGGACTATTGTCGTCCGTGCCTGCGGCACTCGCCACCTGTGCCTGCGGCACTCGGCCACCTGCGAGATACTTTACAAGCACACGCCGGGGCGCGTGTGCCACAACGGGAGGGTGCCACATCATTGCAAAAGCCTCCGCGATACGAGAAGATAAGCGGTTTTGAATTCATTTCAAGACGCTTTCGGTTGTCGGTGGTCGGTTCTCGGTTGATGGTGTGTCACGATAACCGGCCGGCGGCGGTCGATCGCGGTTTCTAACGGAAGTGATAATGGCAAAGAGCACGAAGCAGGCAAGCAAGCGGGCGGCGGTCAAGAAGCCCGCAATCAAGAAAGCCACAGAAGCGAAGGCGCGTCCGGTTTCCGGGCCGGCGATGAAGGCTTCGAGGGCGAAAGCGGCGGCCCAGGCGTCATCCGGAACGATTGCGCCGGCGGAAGGCAAGCTGGGGGTCATGATTCCGGGCATGGGCGCGGTGGCGACGACGTTTGTCGCGGGCGTGCAGGCGGTGCGCAAGGGACTGGCGAACCCGATCGGATCGCTCACCCAGATGGGCACCATCCGGCTGGGCAAGCGCACCGAGGGCCGGTCCCCGTCGATTCACGACTTCGTGCCGCTGGCCAGTATCAACGACCTGGTCTTCACCGGCTGGGACCTGTTCGAAGACGACATGTATGCGGCGGCGCGCAAGGCGGGCGTGCTGGAGCGCGAGCTGCTGGACCAGATCAAGCCGTTCTTGTCGGGAATCAAGCCACGCCCGGCGGTGTTCGACCGCAACTACGTGAAGAAGCTCGACGGTCCCAACGTCAAGAAGGGCAAGAGCAAGATGGAACTCGCCGAGCAGGTGCGGGACGACATCCGCGACTTCAAGCAGACCTCCGATGCCTCGCGGCTGATCATGATCTGGTGCGGCTCCACCGAGACTTTCCTCCAGCCGGCGGCGGTGCACCAGTCGTTGAAGTCGTTTGAGCAGGGGCTGGCGAAGAACGACGAGAACATCGCGCCCTCCATGATCTACGCCTATGCCGCGCTGTCGGAGGGCGTGCCCTTCGCCAACGGCGCCCCCAACCTGACGGTGGACCTGCCGGTAATGCACGAGTTGTCGCGCCGCAACCAGGCGCCCATCTGCGGCAAGGACTACAAGACCGGACAGACGCTGCTGAAGACCATCCTGGCGCCCGGCTTCAAGGCGCGCATGATCGGGCTGAACGGGTGGTTTTCCACCAACATCCTGGGCAATCGCGACGGCGAAGTGCTGGACGACCCCGGCTCGTTCAAGACCAAGGAAGAATCCAAGCTCTCGGTGCTGGAGCACATCCTGCAGCCGGAGCTCTATCCCCAGCTCTACGGAAATATCTGCCACAAGGTGCGGATCAACTACTACCCGCCGCGCGGCGACAACAAGGAAGGCTGGGACAATATCGATATCTTCGGCTGGCTCGGCTATCCGATGCAGATCAAGGTGGACTTCCTGTGCCGCGACTCCATCCTGGCGGCGCCGATCGTGCTCGACCTGGTGCTGTTCCTCGACTTGGCAAAGCGCAGCTCGGAACTGGCCGGGCTGGGCATCCAGGAGTGGCTCAGCTTCTATTTCAAGTCGCCGATGACCGCGCCAGGCTTGTATCCCGAGCACGACCTGTTCATCCAGTTGATGAAGCTGAAGAACACCCTGCGGCACCTGATGGGTGAGCCGCTGATTACGCACCTGGGGCTGGAGTATTACGACTGAGAGCTGGTTTGCGGTTCTCGGTTAACGGTTATCGGTCAATTGCAGATGTTAGCTGAGCGACCTAATCACCGAGAACCGACTACGTCTTCGCTGAGAGCTGACAGCTTTTTTTCAGTAACCCGGGCCAGGGTGGCCGGCATCGAATCTGCCATGCGCAAGATTGCGTTGCCGATTTTGGTCGCCGTTCTGCTGATAGCCGCTCACATGTGGGCTGATAGCCCCGGAAGCTTCCGCGGGATCGTAATCCATGGCCCCGACATCACTCCGGGCTGGATGTACATGAAGAGTCCGAACGGGCAGGTGCGCCGGGTGGGGATCGGCCGCGCGCGCGTGGTGTATTCCGATGGGGTGCCGGTTAAGGAGCGACAGAAGACGCCGGCCTTGTCGATCGCCACAGGCGCCGAGGTGCGGGTGACGGCGCAGCAGGACAAGAACGGCGAATGGCGGGCCACCCGGATCGAGATCCTGAGCACGCATGGAGCGTCGAGCATTGAGCCGTCAGAGCGCTCCGAGAGCCTACGAAGCGCCTGACGCCAAAGCTTTCGCCATCCCATTCGTCCCAGCGAGACTTCTTGTGGCCACTTGGGTTAATGCCGATGGGGAAGGCCCGTCTCGCAGGCCCGGCGCAGATTCGTTGTGACCCGCCGGCGGGAACGCACATCCAACCTGGCATGGAACCGTGGCCGGAGAATCGGCTGTATAATGTCGGAAAGCAGCTTTCCGGCAAGTATCCACAAAGGAAGTGCAACATGAAGTTTCGCGCCTACACCCTCGTGGCCGCGTTGTTTCTGGCCACCTTGGCGCCGTACACGATGGCGCAGAGCGTTCCCGACCGGCAGAATCCCAACCCCACTGGGACGCCCCCGGTAACCGGCACGCCACAGACCACGGATTCGAAGGACTCCAAGACCCCGTCGAACGACAAGAAGTTGCAGGACGAGAACATCCCGCAGGTGGCGAACCCGCCCAACGAGACCCACGACGGCGGCAAGAACGATATTGATGCCATCGGCAACCGCAAGATCGGCAGCGGCAAGGGCCTGGGCAACTGGTACTCGCTGGAGAAAGAGATTGCCATGGGCAAGGAGTATGCGGCCCAGGTGGAATCGAGCGTGAAACTGGTGCAGGACCCGGTGGTCACCGAGTACGTGAACCGGATCGGGCAGAACCTGGTGCGCAACTCCGACGCGCGCGTCCCGTTCACCATCAAGGTGGTGGACTCCGATGAAATCAATGCCTTCGCGCTGCCCGGCGGCTTCTTTTATGTGAACTCGGGGCTGATCCTGGCGGCCGATGACGAGGCGGAGTTGGCGGGCGTGATGGCGCACGAAATCGCGCACGTGGCCGCTCGCCATGCTACCCGGCAGATGACGCGCTCGCAATTTGCCAATATCGCGACCATTCCGCTCATCTTCGTGGGTGGCGGCCTGGGTTACGCCATCCGCTCAGCGGCCGGCTTGGGACTGCCGCTTACCTTCCTGACGTTCTCGCGCGGATTCGAGGCCGAGGCCGATTACCTGGGCCTGGAGTACATGTACAAAGCCGGTTACGATCCGCAGGCGTTCATCTCGTTCTTCGAGAAGATCCAGGCCAAGGAGAAAAAGAAGCCGGGAACGCTGGCCAAGGCGTTTGCCACCCACCCACAAACCCCGGACCGCATCACCAAGAGCCAGGAGGAGATTGCCAAGGTGCTACCCGCGCGGGACGAGTACATCATCAACACCTCCGAGTTCGACGACGTGAAGGGGCGGCTAGCCTCGATTGAGAACCGGCGCAAGATGACCGGCCCGGAGGACAGGGAAGGACGTCCGACGCTGCGGCGCACTACGGCCGACAACAGCAAGAAAACCGGGAGCGGCGGCAAGGACAGCAGCGACGACGATCGTCCGACGTTGAAGCGTAGGGACAACGACTGAGCGGGACAGGATTCGGTCAGAAACCGGCGGCGAAAGCCGCCGGTTTTATTTTTGTGCCTGCGGTGATAACCGCTCAGCGAGCGGAAGTCGCTACTTTCTTGTCGCTGGATTGGACGTGCTGCAGCTTCATAGCATTCAGTTCCATGCTGTCTTTGAAAAGCTGACGGATCAGAAGGCGCTGCGAATCAATGGTGTGGCTCTGCTGCACGATAAGAAGCGACATGAACAGGGAAGCGGTGGCAAGGACGACGATAACCAGGTGACGCCACAAACCGGCTAGCATGGTTTCTCCACAATCTGTCGGTATGAATCACACGGTGGCAGGGAAGTTGGCTGGCGCACCGCGAGTGCGTGGAAGACGACCAAGGAACCGGATGCCAGTTGAGTAGGCAATTCCCCTGGCAGCGATAAACAGTCCAACTCAGGCCGACTTGGCGAACGGCTGGGCGGCTTTCACCAGGTCGCCCGCCTTCGGATGCCCGTTCACGAAGCGCATTTCCTGCCAGTCGTAAGCGAATTCCTGGCCGCAATCGAGGCACACCACGTAGGTACCGGTGATGGAGGCGGCCTCGCTGCGGCGCTGCCCCGGCTTGGCGGTAATAGGGAAGCTGTAGCGCTTGTGGGAGCACCCGAAGAACGCGTCGAACATGCTTCTGATGTTCATGGACCTACCCTTCGAAATAAACCCCAGGGTCGAGGCCGAGTTGCGGCTCACAGCATTAGATTCCAAGTAGCTGAAAAAGGTTCGACCTTAGTCCTGGCCTAGAATAGCTTTGGATTGTGCATTTTGGAATGCGTCAACCGGCCGGAAATGAAGAAAGCGGTGGAAAACCGGGCTGCCGCTAGGCCTTTTTGTGTTCCTGGCACTTGGCGACAATGGCGGTCCGCAGGCGGGTGCGGAGGTCGTCGGGCAGTTCGTAAAGCTGGGAGTCGCGGTAAATTTCGATGGTCTTCTTGGTGGTATTGCAGATGACGAAGCAGTTATGGCACCACTGCAAGTGCTCTTCCAGTTCGGTCCGTGTGCGAGCGTCGAGGCTCTCGTCCAGGTAGTCGGTCAGCTCTTTCAAGAAGTCCGAGCAATTCACTTTTTGCCGTCTCCGCTCTTGCGCTTTTTGAAGTATTTATTCAGCCTCTCGCGCAACTGCAAACGTGCCCGCAGCAAACGAGATTTCACCGCCGGAATGCTCAAATCCAGGGCGTCGGCGGTCTCCTCGGTGGAGAGCCCTTCCACGTCGCGCAGCACGAACACGGTGCGAAAACTGGAAGGCAAACCCTGGATAGTCTTGGTCAGGATGTCGCGCAACTCCGCCTGGGTATACAGCTGCTCGGGGTTGGGACTCCAATCCGCGACCTCCCGCGGCATGCTGTCCTCTTCGGTCTTAACTTCCTCGTCGAGGGACACCATGCGTTCCGGGCGGCGCCGGCGCAAGCGCATGAGCGCTTCGTTGACGGCAATCCGCACCAGCCAGGTATAAAACTTCGACTGTTCCTGAAAGTTTTTGAGGTTCTCGTAGGCCTTCAGAAACGCGTCCTGCACAACGTCTTCGGCATCCTCGCGGTTCTGCGTAATATGCTGCGCGATGCGGAAAACATTGCGATCGTAGCGATGGACCAACTGCTCGTAGGCGCCGACGTCACCCGCCTTGGCGGCACGAACCAGTCTCAGCTCATCGCTGACCGGGTCATTCAATTTTTGGATGGCTCCCATCGGGCTCCCGATTCAAAGTATTGCGAGCGCTAGGCCGAAAGAGGGTATTCTACCGATTTGGAGGGCCGCGTACACGCTTGTTTTGCCGCCACCTGAATTTTTCTCAGGAACAAACAGTGTTTCCAATTGGATTCGGCCGTACGGAATTTGTTACCTGGCGTTGACACTGCTTTGTGAGTTCATATAATCGCGGCATCTGCGCCGATTTGCGCCGCTTGGCCGCCATCGGGGGAAAGGGTCGCATGGGGGAATCCAGGAACATCCGGGAGATCATCGAAGGGGTGGTAAGCGCCAGCCTGACTACGCACCTTGCCGCGCTGAAAGATGAGCTGGTCGACAAGGCGTGCGAGCAGCTTGAGCAGGTGGCGCCGGCGGCGCCCGCGCCCACCCCGCTCCCGGGTAGCGCGCCTACCGACCTGCTGAAGGCCGCCATCAATTCCATTCTCGATTCGACCACCCAGGTTGACATCCTGGGATCGCTGCTGGAGGGAGCGTCGAAGTTCGCGCAGCGCACTGCGTTGTTCGTCATCCGCTCGGGCGCGGCCACCGGCTGGCGCGCCACCGGCCTGGAACATAACGAAGGCATCAAGGCGATCACGCTGGATTTGAGCTTCGGGCTGGTCTCGCGCGCCTACCAGGACGGCATTTCCGTGGCCGGTTCGCCGGCCGAATTCGACGCGCAATTCCTGTCCACCTACGGAACTCCTCCGGAGGGAAGCAGCGCTATCGTGCTGCCGCTGGCCATCCGCGACAAGGTGGCAGCGCTGGTGTATGCCGATGCCGGCATGGAACCCGGCCACCAGCTGGATACTTCGGCGCTGGAAGTCCTGGTGCATAGCGCCGGGATGTGGCTGGAGATCATGGGCGCGCGCAAGAGCGGAGCCTCCGCCGCCGCTGCCACTGGGTCCGACACCGACCGTCACCTGGCCAGGTACGCCGAACCTGCTCCGCCGCCTGTGGCCCCTGCCATGGCGCCGGAGCCTGACGAGGCGGCGCCGCCGGTGTATGCGGTACCCCCGGTAGAATCCGCGCCCGAACCCGTCTACACTCCGGTTGCGGTGGCTGCGGTTGCCGCTCCCGAGCCCGAACCGGCGGCCGCACCCGCCATGCAGGCAACGGCCTCCTCTTCCGCAGCCACGTCGGGGCTGTCGCCGGAGGAGGAAGAAGTCCACAAGAAAGCCAGGCGCTTCGCCAAGCTGCTGGTGGATGAGATCAAGCTTTATAACCAGGCGAAGGTGGTGGAAGGACGGCAGCACAAGGACCTTTACCAGCGGCTCAAGGACGACATCGACAAGAGCCGCATCACCTACGACAAGCGCTATGGCGCGACTTCGGCCGCCAGCGGCAACTATTTCACCCAGGAACTGATTCGTATACTGGCGAATGACGATCCTTCATTGCTGGGCGGGGAATTCGGGGTAAACTGAAAGCGTCGTGCGTACCCGGTTCCTGGTAGTCCTCGCCATCTTACTGCTGCTGTCCATCTCTGCTTTTTCCGCGCAGACGACGAACGCATCCAAGAAGACCGGCAGCAAGAAGTCCACCGCATCGTCCCACCACAAGCCCAAGTCGAAAACCCGGCGCAAGAAAGCCAGCCCGCGGCGCATCCGGCGCATTCATCGCGCCTTTGTGGCCTCCACCGAGCTGAAGCCGATGGCGCGGCAGTTGCTCGAAAACCGTAGTCCGGCGGCCTACGCTGGAGTGGAGGCGTTTGCGCGCCGCCATGCGCGCGACGATGCCGGCGCACTGGCCAACCTGGCGCTGGGCTACGCGCACGTGCTCGATCACGAGCCGGCGAAGGCGATTGCGCCGCTGAAGCTGACGCAGCCGCGCGCCGGGGACCTCGCCGACTACACCGCCTACTTCCTGGGCGCGAGCTACCAGGCGACGGGACAAAACGAGCTGGCAATCGCCACGCTGCGCGATTTCGCCAGCAAGTACCCGGATTCGATTTTCGCGCGCGACGCGGCGGTGAGTTATGCCAATGCGCTGGTCGCCTCGGGCGATCCCGCGCCCGCGGTCGCGCTGTTGGAAAAGTTCCGCCGGCCTTATCGCTCTGACCTGGAATTCGCATACGGTCGCGCGCTGCTCCGTGCCGGCGACTCGGCCCGCGCCCTCGACGTGCTGCGTCACATGTATTTTTCCACGCCCTTGGCCGGCGAGGCTGACGATGCCGGCAAGATGCTGGCTTCCGCGGGCGGGCTGGGCGCGACCTACGCCCTGCAGAAAACGCGCGCCGAGCAGTTCGCGCAGGCCAGGCGCTATCGCGAAGCAGTGCAGGAGTACCGCCTGTTGCGCGACCTGGCCAGCCCGGAGGAGCGTCCGGCGGTGGAGATCGCCTTGGCGGGCGCGCTGCATCACAGTGGCGAAGATCGCCAGGCGCGGCAGGCGCTGGAGGCTCTCACGCTTCCGCCCGGGGACCTGAACGGCGAGCGCTGGTTTTACCTGGCCCAAATTGCGCGCTCCGCCAACGATGACGACCGCTTCCTGAACGCGCTGGCGCAAATCCGGGAGACCGCTCCCACCAGCGGCTGGCTGGAACAGGCGCTGCTCACGGCCGGGAATGTGTTCCTGCTGCGAGATGATTACGATCGCTCGATCGATTTTTATCGCGAAATCGTGGAACGCTTCCCGCAAGGCAAGCTGGCGGCCTACGCTCACTGGAAGGTAGCGTGGCTGAACCTGCGACAGGGACGCGCCGACGTGGCGCGCAAGGGATTCGAGGAGCAGATTGCGATTTATCCCGCATCGCAACAGGTGCCGGCGGCGGTCTACTGGCGCGCCCGGCTTGCCGAGGAGGAGCAGAACTCGCCCAAGGCGCGGGTCTACTACCAGAAGCTCTCGCAGCGTTTCCGGAACTACTACTACGCCGAGCTGGCGCGCGAACGGCTGGCGGAGATGAAGCATGCCTCCACGTCGCAAGCCGATCCCGTGCTGGAGAAAATTCCGCCCATCCAGTTGACCTCGGCCTACACCCGTGCGGAGCCCCCGGCGGACGACCTGCGCGCCCAGAAGGCGCAGCTGCTGCAGAACGGCGGCCTGACCGAATTCGCCATCCGCGAGCTGCGCATGGCGTCGGAAGAGGGTGGGGAATCGTGGGCGACGGCGGAAATGGCGCGGCTGTACCGTGACAACGGCCAGTACTACCGCGCGCTCCAGGTGTTGAAGCGCGCCGTGCCCGCGTATTTCGCGATGGATCTGGAAGCGCTGCCGCGACCCTACTGGGAGGACCTGTTTCCCCGGCCCTGGTGGACCAACCTGAAAAAGTATTCTTCCAGCAACGGCCTGGATCCGTTCCTGGTGGCATCGCTGATCCGGCAGGAATCGGAATTCAATCCCGAAGCCATCTCGCACGCCAACGCTTTCGGCTTGATGCAGATGCTGCCCAGCACGGGGAAGAAGCTGGCGCGCTCCATGAAGGTCCGCGGTTTTTCCAACCAGCAGCTGCTGGTGCCGGACTTCAACCTGCAGCTCGGTACGCGCTACTTCCGCGACCTGGTGGATCATTTCAACGGCCACGTGGAATACGCGCTGGCGGCCTACAACGCGGGCACCGACCGGGTGGAGGCGTGGCTGGCCATCGGCAAGTATCGCGACGCGCAGGAATTCGTGGAATCCATCCCCTTTACCGAGACGCGCGAATACGTGCAGGCCGTGCTGCGCAATGCCACACTCTACAAGCGGCTGTACGGGACCCCGTAGGGTTTTCGGTTCGCGGTTATCGGTTCTCGGTTTTTACCTCAAAACCGAAAACCAATAACCGCGACAACCGAGAGGCTTCAGGCTACGGTCCGGTGGTGGCCGTGGTGGTTTTGCTCGGGCCGTGCAGCGCCGTGTACCAGGCCGAGCCTCCGCCGCCGATCAGCGCGCCGGAAACCAACCCGGTGTCGCAACCGCAAGCCGTCCATCCCAGGCCTCCGCCAAGTGAAGTGTAGGAGCCAATGATGGCTATGTTCCTCCACCCGCCGATGTCCGCGCGCGGATGAGAGTGCAGGTACAAAGCCGAAGCTCCGCCTCCGCCGACCATCATTCCCTTCACGACATCGCCTCCGCCGCCGACCAGAGCGCCGATTCCCATCCCCACCAGCGCGCCGCCGATGGTGCTGAAGATGTAGCGGTGCTTTTTTGGGCTGATGCCCTTCAAATCGTTCTTCGTCATCTGCGGGTCCGCCGCCACGGCCGGCAGCGCCAGCGTGAACAGCATGAGAAAGGCACAAATCAAAATCCAGAATCGTCTGCCCCCTGCCATGTTTCCCCCGAAAACTGAGTTTGGAATAGTTGCCGGTTGCTTCATCCGGCTGGCAGTTTCGATGGCACACTGATTCGCGAGGATGCCGTGCGCGTCGAAGCAGCACGCGAAAAGCCGCTCTGGACGCGACTGTCGGGGTGGAGAGCAGCGGGAGGAGAGCAGAAGCAGAGACACCGACAACCGATGACCGAAAACCTATCGCACTGCCTTTTGCTCGGCGGGGGACCTGGCAAACAGGATCTCTGCCACCAGCAGCAGGGCGCCGATCACGATGGCGCTGTCGGCGATGTTGAAGGCCGGCCAGTGATAGCTGCCGAGGTAGAAGTCGAAGAAGTCCACCACCCGGCCGGTGAGCAGCCGGTCCCAAAGATTTCCCACCGCGCCGCCCAGGATGAGCGACAACCCTACTCCGGTGGTGGTCATGCTGTGGCTGTTCTTCCAGAGCAGGACGGAAACCACGGCCAAGGCGAGGATGGAGAACAGGACCAGGATGGCGACCTTCCACTCCGACGAGGAATCGGCAAACAACCCGAAGGCGGCGCCGGGATTCTGCACGTGCGTCAGCCGGAAAAAGCCTGGCAGGACCGGGATGCTCTCGTGCAGCGTGATCCTGCCCGCCACCAGCCACTTGCTGAACCGGTCGAGGACGATGACCAGCAAAGCGATCAGAAAATGATACTTCCGCATGGCGTGGGGCCCGTTGCTGGTTCTAGCGTCCATGAGCTCCTGTCTCGATCTCCATCAAGGCCGCGCTGCAGCGCTCGCAAACCGTGGGATGGTTGGCGTCGCTGCCCACCTGCGTCGAATAATTCCAGCAGCGCTCACATTTTTGGCCGGAAGCCTTGCGGATTTCAACAGTAATCCCGCCGCCGCTGCCGTTTCCCAAAGCCGCTGCTGCTAATTGGACGCTGGAAACGATGAACAAGTAGCGCAATTCGTTCTCATGGCGCTGCACCAGGTCGTACAGCGATTCGGGGACGGTGAGCTGGACTGCGGCTTCCAGGGCCGAGCCGATCAGCTTCTGGTTGCGCGCTGTTTCCAGCGCCTTCAAGACCTCGTCGCGGACTGCCAACAGCTCCTTCCACTCTGCCAGCAGCTCTCTGGTTTCCGGGCTGGTGAGGGAGAAGTCCTCGCCGGGGATGCTATCCGGGTTGGGGAACAGCGCCAGGTGAACGCTGGGCTCGCGGCCGGCGAGCTTGGGCAGAAATTCCCAGACCTCCTCGGCGGTAAAGCTCATGATGGGCGCCAGCAATCGCACCAGCGCCTCGCCGACGCGCCAGATGGCGGTCTGCCCGGAGCGCCGCGCCCGCGAGTTGGGGGCGTAGGTGTAGAGGCGGTCCTTGAGCACGTCAAAGAAACTCTTGCTCAGCGCGTCGACGCAGAATTCGTTCACGTCCTGGTACACGCGGTGGAAGAGGAACCCGTTGTACCAGCCGAGCACGCGCTGCGCCACCTCCGCCGTCTCCGCCAGCGCCACGCGGTCCAGGAATTCCATCTCGGCAAACGGCACCGCGTCGCGCTCCGGGTCGAAGTCGTACAGGTTGCTGACGATGTAGCGAAACGTGTTACGGATCTTGCGATAGGTCTCGGCGATGCGCTGCATCAGCGACTCATCGGAGCGCACGTCTTCGCGGAAGTCCACCGAGGCCACCCACAGGCGCACGATTTCGGCGCCCATGCGGTTGGCGATGTCTACGGGATCGACGTCGTTGCCGAGCGACTTGTGCATTGCGCGGCCCTGCATGTCGAGCGTCCAACCAATGGTGCCCACCGTCTTGTAGGGCGCGGCATTGCGCGCCCCGATGGAGCACAGCAGGGAACTGTGGAACCAGCCGCGGTATTGATCTCCGCCCTCGATGTACATGTCCGAAGGCCACGGCAGGTCGGGTTGACTGGCTTGCACCGCCAGATAGCTGGAGCCGGACTCGAACCACACGTCCACGATGTCCATTTCCTTGCGGAACTGGCTGCCGCCGCACTTGCCGCAGCGCATGCCGGCGGGAACGATCTGTTCCGGCTTGAGCCGGTACCAGGCGTCGGAACCTTCGCGCCGGAACAACTCCACGATGGCGCGCTGAACTTCGGGGGCGCGCAGAAAATCGTCGCAGCCCTCGCAGAACAGGATGGCGATGGGCACGCCCCATACCCGCTGGCGCGAGATGCACCAGTCCGGGCGGGTGGCGATCATGTTGGAGATGCGCTCCTCGCCCCAGGCCGGGTCCCATTGCACCATCTTGATCTCATCCAGGGCGCGCGAGCGCAGCGTGCCGCCGCCCATTTCCGCTTCCATGGAGATGAACCACTGCTCGGTGGCGCGGAAGATCACCGGCTTGTGGCAGCGCCAGCAATGCGGATAGGAGTGCTCGATTTTTTCGACGTGCAGCAGCGCGCCGCGGCTCTTGAGCAGCTCGACGATGGCGTCATTCGCCTTGAAAACCGTCTGCCCTTCGTACTCCGGCAGGCCGTGACGCAGGCGTCCGGCTTCGTCCACATTGCAGGTCTGGTCGAGGTTGTACTTTTGCCCGGTATAAAAGTCGTCGGCGCCGTGCGAGGGTGCGGTATGCACCGCTCCGGTGCCTTCTTCCATGTGCACGTAATCGGCGAGTACGCCCAGGATCTTCCGCTCCAGGAAGGGATGCGCGTAGGTGGTTTGTTCCAGCTTGCGCCCTGGAAAGCGCGCCACCAGGTCGCGCTGCAGCCCGGTTTTTTCCGCGGTGAGCTGCGCCAGCTTCTCGGCGACGATGTACAGCTCGCCCCCCGATTCCAGCGCGACGTATTCTTCCTCGGGATGAAAGGCCACTGCCATGGAAGCGGGCAGCGTCCACGGAGTGGTGGTCCAGATGATGGTGGACACCTGCTTGCCCGCGAGCGCTGCGTTCACCTTCGCCGGATCGCTGGTCATGCGGTATTGCACCCAGATCGAGGGGCTGACATGGTTCTTGTACTCGACCTCGGCCTCCGCCAGCGCGGTTTTGTCTTGAATGCACCAATAAACGGGACGAAGCCCCTTGTAGACCGCTCCCTGGTCGATGAACTTGAACAAGGTTTCGATGACCACCGCTTCGTACTCCGGCGTCATGGTGGAGTACGGCTGTTCCCATCGTCCGAAGACGCCGATGCGCTTGAACTGCTGGCGCTGCAGGTCGAGGAACTGGTCGGCGTATTCACGGCACGCCTGGCGCACCTGCAGCGGGTCCAGTTCCAGCTTCTTGCGCCCCAGCTTTTCGTCGACCTTGATTTCGATGGGCAGGCCGTGGCAATCCCAGCCGGGTATGTAGGGCGCATCAAACCCCGCCATCGTCCTGGACTTAACGATGAAATCCTTCACCGTCTTGTTGAGCGCCGTGCCCAGGTGAATGGGCCCGTTGGCGTAGGGAGGCCCGTCGTGCAGGAGGTAGAGAGGCGAGCCGCGCCGGGCTTGCCGGATGAGGTCATAAATCCGCATCTGCTCCCAACGGGCCAGCATTTTGGGCTCGTTCAGAGGCAGGTTGGCCTTCATCGAAAATTCGGTTTTCGGCAGGTTCAGCGTGGCTTTCAGTTCTTGCGGCACTTCGTCTCCGCGATGAAGGGAATCCTTTTCATTATAGCGGCTTCACCCATGGTGATGGGGCAGGGCGATCCGTAGATCTGCTGATCGGAATTCGAAATTTCAATCACCCGACCTCCAGCCCCCCGGCCCAGCCGATGACCAGGGTACATGCCCTGGCTGGCGCAATTGTTGTCCGTACCATGTAAAACTTTCGTGACGGGGCGAAAGCACGGAACTCCCGCGGCAGCTCTGTGTTAACCTAATTGCACAGGTTGTTCTGGATGGCTTTGTACCCGGGGTTCGCGCCGCGACGCGCGCGGGATCGAGAAGTTGCGCCAGCGCGGCAGGCAGAACCTTTTCCGCTACGATCCAGCATCCAATCTCCTGTGTTAGGGTTGCTACCCTGTGGCTTTTGGGGTGGTTGGGTGTCCAAGAGTGAGTACTTGGACGCCAATGTTAGGCAGCCAGGAGCCATGCATCAAAAAGAGTGCCGTGCACCTGCCAGTGCACGCACCATCAACCGCGGGCCAACTTGGCACGAAATGTGCTCTAACCTTGTTCAGGTGAGGCTCCGAGTGTGGCCCAGGAGCCCCAGGGACTGAACCCGGGACATCAAGCACTATGGCATATCAGGATTCGAGTTTCCCATTTGACCGTCAGGTTTCGCGGCCGGCCGTACCCGAGCTGAACCTGCTGATTCCCCAAGATGATTACGACCTCTCGCTGTGGCAATCACTGCGCCGGCAGATTCACGAGTGGCGCCATCCCGAGAAGCTGCCGCCGCTGCACCTGACCTCCAAGCCGGTTCCGGTGCGCGAAATCTGGGGCTCGTATAACTACAAAAAGCGCGGCGCCGTGGGCTCCACCTTCGTGCACCTGCTGGCCATTGGTGGGATCATTGCGGTCTCGCTCGCCGGCGCCAAGGTGGTGAAGGACGTCAAGGCGCAGGAGACGGTGACCCTGGTGGCTCCCGATGTCTCCGAGTACATGCCGCTGTCGTCCAAGAAGAACGACACGATCGGGGGCGGCGGCGGCGGCGGTGATCGCGACAAGCTGCCCGCGCCCAAGGGAAAGCTCCCTAAATTTGCCATGGAGCAGTTCACGCCTCCGGCGATGGTGATCCGTAACGATCATCCGAAACTTCCCATGGAGCCGACGGTGGTGGTCCCACCGCAGGTGAAGATTGCGCAGGCGGCGCTGCCGAATTTCGGCGATCCCAAGGCGATTATCCCCTCCGGTCCGCCTTCCAACGGCACCGGATCTGGTGGCGGCATCGGCTCCGGATCGGGTGGCGGCGTGGGTTCCGGTGAAGGTCCGGGCGTCGGCCCCGGCCGCGGCGGTGGTATCGGCGGCGGCGTCTTCCGGGTGGGTGGCGGCGTCTCCGCTCCGCGCGCCCTCCAGACCCCAGATCCCGAGTACTCGGAAGAGGCCCGCAAGGCCAAGTACCAGGGCACCGTGGTGCTGTGGCTGATCGTGGACCAGAGCGGGCATCCGCAGAACGTGCGGGTCGCGCGGTCGCTCGGCATGGGCTTGGACCAGAAGGCCATCGAAGCCGTCCGGCAGTGGAAATTCGAGCCGGCGATGAAGGACGGACACCCGGTTTCGGTACAGATCAACGTCGAAGTGAACTTCAGGCTTTACTGAGCGGTACTGACCAGGCGCGTAGGGCCGAAGCTCGCTGTAGCGAATGAGAAGGGAGAAGCTGACCGGCTTCTCCCTTTTGTCTTTCGTGTTAGGGCACGGCTGCTCAAGTGCGGCGGACGCTAGGCCGCAGTTCCTTCTGATTGCTGGCATGCTTCCTTGACCTTCGCAACGGGTATGACCAAGAACGTGTCTGAAATCGAGTTCGAGAAGTTCTGGACAGAAAATGGTATTCAGTGCGAAGCCATCCCTACCGAAAGCGATGCGGGCTTGCGGACGCCAGATTACTTTGTCTATCCGCGCGGAGTACAGGTCGCTGTTGAGGTAAAGGAAGTAGCACCGAACGCGGAGGAGCAGAGACAAGAGCAGATCATGCGGTCTGGCGGCATTGCAGAGGGCGGGGGCACGCCGGGTGCCCGAGTGCGGCGATTTATCGACGACGCCGGCAAACACTTCGCGCAAAGCCTAATGGGTCTATCCCGGCAATTGTCGTGCTTCATAGCCCTTCTTTTTTCTTGCAAGGCCACATTGAACCATATGCCATTAAGGTGGCGATGTACGGACTCGAAACCATTGACGTCGCCCTTCCGGCGGATATGCGACAGTCGTCTTACGCGACCGAGAGGCGGTTCGGGCCGAAACGGAAGATGACCGCGACAATGAACACCTCAATCAGTGGTGTTGCAGTCCTAGATGGTGGCAAACTGCTGATGTTCCACAACGTCCATGCCACGATTCCGCTCCGCCCGGACATATTAGGTGGACTTCCGGTTCGGCAGTTTACGCTCGACGAAAAGAAACCTCTGCAGTTTCAGAAATGGGTCGAAATTACCGTTTAGCTATCTATGAGGTTTACGAGCTATGTCCAGTCACCAGACGGAAAGAGAGGTGCAACAGGAGTACGTCGCAGGGATGGGCCAGGAACTGGGCAACGTGTTTTTCAGGTTGCGAAATGAAACCGTCATGCTGCACTGGAAATGGGGAGAGTTCGTCGCACTGTTCGGGACAAAACCGGAACGTATCGAGCTTCTCAATGAGGCTGCCGGGGCGTTTTTCTGGGTCGTCCAGGACACCCTCTGGGAGGATGTTCTCTTGCGCATTGCGCGCCTCACCGACCCGCCGCAGTCGGTGCGGAAGGACAATCTGACGCTGGCGAGGCTACCGGCACTGATTGCCGCACCCATCGGTGCTGAGGTCGAGAGATTATTCCTGGAGTGCGCCGCCAAGTCCGCGTTCGCCCGCGACTGGCGTAACCGGCGGATCGCCCATAGCGACCTCGCCCTGGCCCTGGAGCAACAGAGCGCAACACCGTTGGCAGCGGCGAGCCGCAAACACGTGAACGACGCACTTGCTGCGTTCGTGGCACTGCTCAATGCGGTACAAGTGCATTACCTCCGCTCGGAGGCAATGTACGAACTCCACACGCATGGGGACGCGGTATCGCTTCTGTATGTGCTGCGCGATGGATTGAAGGCGGACGAGGAGCGCATGAGACGAATCAAATCCGGGAACGGCACTCCCGACGATTTTGGTCCGCCGACGGCGCTTTAGAATGCGGGCAGGACTAGCTAATGTGGGGAAGTTCCGCCGCTACCAAATTGTAGTAAGCGCCCGCACCTGAGCGACGAATCGCGTCATCTGCGGTGAGCAGAGACCCCTCGACCACAAAAACCTGCGTATCAACCAGGATCACTTCAGCTTGCCCCATTCCTCTAGCGATAGCGCCGGCGAAACCACGTCGCCGGTTATTATTGCCTTGCCTTTGAAAAAGCCGAAAATGTCCTCCTTTTCCTGGTTTACGGGGACAAGCTTTGCGACTGGCTTGCCCCGCTTGGTGATCACAATCGTCTGTCGCTTGGCTTGGACTTCGTCCAGCACCGCCAAGCAATGCGCCTTGAACCACGCTGCAGCGACTGTCTTCATGTGGGAACAGTTCTCGGGACTCGCGCCTATTTCTCCCGCCCGTGCGCGAACAGGCGCTGCATGTTCTCCGCCGCGGGACGCGTGCAGCACTCTCCGGGCGGGATGGCCGCGCCGTGCGGGCAGGTCTTCGGGTGGCCGAGGAAGGCGCAGATTTTCTCCGTCGCCGCGGGCGAGAGGATGTGCTCAAACTTGCACGCCTGCTCCTCGATCTCCTCTTCGTTGATCATCCCCAGGCTTTCGGTGAACAGCTTCTCCGCCAGGCGATGGCGGCGGATGACGTCGGCAGCGCGCTTCTGCCCGCGCTCGGTGAAATCGATCAGCAGGCTGCCGTCGGGCGGAATTTCCCCGGTGTAGATCATGGCGTCGTGGCAAGGATTGACCACGTGCTTGTGCCCGTGCGGCTGCGGCGGATGCGGCGCCGTGGTCACCAGGCCCAACTCGGTCATGCGCTCGATGGCCAGCGAGGGCGGCAGGGTCCCAGGGCCATGCACCTCCATGCGCCCCAATTCCGCGCCTTCGCCGTGCTCGTGCAGCACCCAGATTTCTTCCAGGATTTCGTCGATCTGCTCTTCGTCGCGCAGGGCGAAGATCTCGCTGGAAGCGATGTGCCCGTGATGCAGCTCGATGCGCCGGTCCGCCATGCGGGCCACCACCGGGTCATGGGTCACCATGACGATGGTGCGCCCCTGGTTGTGCAGCTCGCGCAGCAGGCGCATGACGATCTCTTCGTTCACCGCGTCCAGGTTTC
The DNA here is from genome assembly GCA_963797035.1 of Terriglobia bacterium. Classification (GTDB taxonomy): domain Bacteria; phylum Acidobacteriota; class Terriglobia; order Terriglobales; family Acidobacteriaceae; genus JAIQGF01. The sequence continues at coordinate 550,515 of CAWCOC010000001.1, read as the reverse complement.
CGGTGGGCTCGTCGGCCAGGACAATTTTGGGATCGTTGATCAGCGCGCGCGCAATGCAGACCCGCTGCTGTTCGCCGCCGGAGAGCTGCGCCGGCAGATGTTGCGCCCGGTCGCGCAGCCCGACACGCTCCAGCGCGTTCAGCGCCTCCGCTTCGTCGGTCATGCTGTGGAAGTACTGCGCCAGCATGATGTTCTCCAGCGCGGTGAGATACGGGATGAGGTGAAATTGCTGGAAGACGAAGCCGATTTTTTCGGCGCGCACGCGGTTGAGTTCCGAGGCGGAAAGGTCGGCAACGTCTTCGCTGTCGAGCCAAATTTCGCCCGCCGAAGGCCGGTCGAGGCAGCCGATCAGGTTCACCAGCGTGGACTTTCCCGAGCCCGAAGGACCCATCATGGCCAGCCACTCGCCCGGCGCCACCGACAAAGACACATTGTCGAGCGCCTTGATGACGCCGCCATTGGCGCCGGCTTTGGCCGGGTACTCCCGGGTGACGTTGACGAGCCGGATCATCTCATTCTCCCCTCAAAATCGTAGCAGGCTGCACCCGCCGCAAAAGGCCGATGGGTATGATCGCCGAAATCAGGGCCACCGCCACACTGCCGGCGAACACGGCAGGGAAGACCTCGAACCGCGGCACCACGGCAGCATGGAAGTTGGCGCGGCCAATCCAGGCGGCCACCCCGATTCCGATGGCAAATCCCAGGACCGCTCCCACCGCGCCGAGCGCGGCGGCTTCGGCGGCAAAGAACCCGTTCACCAGGCGCTCGGAGGCGCCCAGCGCCTTCATGATGGCGAAATCACGGCGCCGGTCGAGCACCCAGGCGGTGAGCGTAGCCAGCACGCACAACGCGGCCGTCAGGATAATCATGGCGACGGCCGCCAGCAGCGCCTGGCGCGTTTTGCCCAGCACACGGGCTTCACCTTCCACAATCTGGCGGACCGGGCGGACCTCCGCGGCGGGCAGCGCGGCGGAAAGCTGCCGGATGATGCCGTTGATTTCCTCCGCGGTGCCGCTGGCGCCGATCTCGATGGACGAAGGCTCAACCCCGGTCCATGCCGTGAATTCTTTCAGGTCGAGATAGATCCGGCTGTCTTCGGCGGCGCCGGTGCGCAACGTCCCGGCAGGGGTCAACTGGATACGATGGTTTTCAAACGTCAGCGCAAACGGCTGGTTGTCGGGCGAGACCACGGACGCTGCGCGCGTGCCGAGCAGCGCTGAATGTGGCGCGCTCGGCCACCCGCTCACCGACCACCACGCGTCCAGCTTGCGCACGCTCGCCATGTCGGTCCCGGCAACCACCACCGGCGCTCCGTTCACGCTGCGGGCCACGACGTAAGCGAAGGGGACCGCCAGGCCATTGTTTCCCAAAAGGCTCTGTACCCGGGCGAGCGCGTCAGACGGCAGCTGCTGGCCGTCGCGCGCGACCACTACCACGTTGGCGCCGTAGCTGCGAAATTCCTTGCGCAGCTTGGCTTGCACGTCGACGTACAGGTTCATCATCGCGGTCGCCACCGAGGCCGCCACCACCACCGCCACCAGAGCCGAGACCACCCGCCCCGGCTTCACCAGTGTGGCGCGCATCAGCATGCGGAAAAACATCGCGCTGCGGTTGCCGCTGCGCTTCCGCGCAGGATGAGGTGCGATCATGCGTCACCTCGCAGCACCAACACCGGATCGAACATCATCGCCTTGCGGATGGAAGCCGCGCTGCCGGCGAAGGTCACCAGCACGGCCAGCCCGATCACGATGGGGAACAGCACCGGCTGAATGGAGATGCTGGAATTGAAAACCCAGCGCCCGATCTGCTGCGCCATCAGGTTGCCGAAGCCAAAGCCGAACGCGCCCCCGATCACTGCCAGCAGCGCCGCTTCGGCGAAGAACAGGGTGGCCACCGCGGAATTGCCCGCGCCCAGCGCCTTCATCAGCCCGACCTCGCTGCGGCGCTCGAAAATGGCGGTTGCCATGGCAGCCGAGACCGCCAGCGCCGAAGCCAGCAGGGCCGCCAGCGTCACCAGCAGCATCAGGCCCTTGATGCGCTCCAGCACCGTGCCTTCGTTCTGCGCAACCTGGCGAATCTGCTCGGCGCGCGAGTGCGGAATCGTCTGCTGCAGATCGTGCGCGATGGAGTTGACATACGGAGAACAGAACCAGCGATCGAACATTTCCGGCGACATGGTCTTCGGGTCGCGGCGAGCCAGCGCGTCCTCCGGCTTGGTCAGGGCGCTGATCAAGACGCGCCGCACGGCTCCCGGCCGGCCGAGGATCTGCTGGGCCAGCGCCAGCGGCGCGACCACCTGGTTATCCTCGGCGCCGTCGGAAGAGAGAATGCCGGTGACGCGCAGGGTGCGGCCCGCGACCTGGATTTCGTCACCAGCCTTGCGCCCCAGCCGCTGCGCCAGCCGCTCTCCGAGCAGGACATCGCTGGACTCGTCGTTCGGCCACTCACCCTGGACCTTCCACCAGGGATGCGTGGTGCGCACCCCGGTGACGAAGCCTTCTTTTCCGAACGGCAGCCGCTTGGCGAAGTAGGTTCCCAGCAACTCGACTTGCTGGGTCGCCGCGCCGTTTTGCAGCACCACCGCAACGTCGAGCATGGGCGCGAACGCCACAATGTTGTGCTGCCAGAACATGCCGTTGATCTTCAGCAAGTCCGATTCCTTCAGGTAGGCGCCGTCGCTGGCGGGCTTCAGGTTCACGCCCCCGATTTCCACGTTGAGCCTGTCTTCGTCGGGGGTCACCACCAGGTTCGCTCCGTAGGTGCGCAGCTCGCGGTTGATCTTGTCGCCGATATCGGTGGCCACCGCGATCATTGCCGTTGCCACCGAGACGCCCAGGGTGATGGCAATCCCGGCGAGCAGCTTGCGCCGCCGCTGGCGACAGAACGATTGATAGAGCATGCGAAAAAACATGGCGTCAGTGTTTGAAGTATTTCGCGCTGGCGGCCAGGTCCGCCTCGGCAATCACCACCGTATCGGCCGTAGTGGTGGACTTCAGCGGGACGGGATTGCAGCCGCCCGCCCGGCCCACCGATTCCGGGTTGATGGGAGCGGCGCAATTCTTACAGATAACGGTATTGCCGCTCTTGTAGAACCCGACGTCGCCACAAATCTCGCAGGAGTCGAGCACCGTGCCGATGCTGTTGTCGGGCTTGCGGATCAGGAGGAAACGCACCGCCTGCCCGTTGACGGTGGCGACAAAGCGATGCAGATCGCCGTCGTTGACCTGCGACACCGGGATGCGCACCTGGCCCTGGACGATCGCCACCTCCGTCGCCGGCGACAGCGCGCTGGTGCTCTTGGCGTAGATGAACTGGGCGGTGATCAGCATGATGAACACAAACGCGCTGGCGTAAACCGCCACCGCCCACATGCGTTCGCGCCGGGCCGTCCATTCCGCCTTGCGGCGGGCGGCGCCCGATGCGGCCGCTGCCGGACTCTGGCGGCGGCGATATTCGAACAACACCATCATGCCGGCCAGGGCGAGGATGGTGACGAAGAAGAAGAAATCGTTGCTCACGATGGGACCGATCAGCGCCATCTCGCGCTTGCTGGAGGGAAGCACGCCGTTTTCCGACAGTTCGTGCAGGCCGGAAATCACCAGCTGGAAGGCCACGAAAAACAGGATCACGGTGGTGACGCGGAAGAATTTCTGCAGGTTCACGCGCACGCTGCCCTTGACGAAGGTCACGCCGAACACCACCGCCAGGGCCACGCCCGTCAGCGTTCCCAGGAAGCTCATCAGCTCGGTGCTGTTGAGGGTGACGGCGGAGAGGATCAGCACCGTCTCCACGCCTTCGCGCAGCACCATGAGAAAGACGAAGGCAAACAGCCCGAGGCGGGAGCTTTTCGCCGCCAGGTCGCTCACCTTGCCCTCGATTTCGCCCTTCAGCTTGCGGCCGGTGCGCATCATGAACACGATCATGGTGACGACAAACACCGCCGCTACCAGCATGACCCAGCCTTCAAAGATGTCCTGGTTGAAATTCAGCCGCGAGAGCAAAACGGCCACCGCCAGGCTGGCGGCGGAGGCGGCGCCGAGGGCCCAATAGACCGCCTTGCGCAGGTCGGGCCGGCCGATCTTGCCGATATACGCCAGGGTGATGCCGACGATGAGCGCGGCCTCAACCCCTTCGCGCAGGGTGACGATGAGAGCTTCAAGCATGGGGAAGACCGCCGGCGAAGATGAAATTGAAATTCATTTTCAACACTGAAAATCATAGTCCCGTGCTGCACCCCGGTCAACGCGAAGCCTCACACACGCCTGTGATTACAGTCACAGGGGAAAACCGCGCCCTGAACGGCGCTGCGGTTACATCCGCCCGCCAGCGGCCGGCGTCTAACCTGCAGACGCATGCTGCGCATTGCCATCATCCGTTCCGCGCAGGCGCTGGAGCCGCTCCGGGGCGCCTGGGAGCGCCTCTACCGGGACGGCGGCTATTCCGTCTTTCAACGCCCGGATTGGAACCTGCTGGCGGCGCGCGCCTTCAGCCGGGTGGCCGAGCCCATGGTCATCCACGCCGAGGGCGAAGGCGGCGCGGCCATCATTCCCGCCTGCCTGGCCCATGGGCGGATCGAATTCCTGGGGGAAGAGCTGTTCGACTATCGCGACGTGCTCGCCGCCGGCGACGCGCACGTCCTCCGCCGCGCCTGGCAGCAGGCGGCGGTGGAGCAACAAGGGCTGTCCATTACCGCCCTTCAGGGGGAAGGCGCACGACGGCGGTGGGAAGAGCTGGGCTTCGTGCCCGCCACGTTTTGCGCCGCTCCCGCGGTGCGCCGCGCCGAGATTTCGGCCGACGATTTCTATCACCGGCACTCGCGCTGCGGGCGCCTGCTTCGCCGCCTGCGAAGCGCGGGCGTGGAACTGTGCGCGCACAGCGGCAGTGACGCCCGCCTAGTGCGCCACATTTACCAGTCCAAGGCGCAGCAACTGGCGGGCGTTAACTTGTTCGCCGACAGCGCGCGCATCGATTTCATGATCGCCCTGGGCGCGTTGGACGCCGCCTGCGAGGTCTTCACGCTGGAGACCGCGGGCACGCTGGTGGGCGCGCTGGTGACTTTCCGCGACGGACTCGCCCGCCGCTGTTACACCGTCTATTACGACCACGCCTGGGCGCATTACTCGCCCGGAATCACGCTGCTGTTCGAGGTGACGCGGCGCTCGCTGGAGCAGGGCCTGGACTGCGATTACCTGACCGGCGAGCAACCCCACAAGCTGCGCTTTGCCACTCACCTCACACCGCTGTTCCGAGTGGAAACGGAGGCCCGCGAACTGGCGAGAATCACCGGCCCGAAGCTGGGAGTGGTTCCGGAGGTGGCGCCGATAGCCGCTTGAGATCGCATTCGCCGGCATCTAGGTCGTTCGGATGCGACCACCAGAAAGCAACTAGCAGATCGCCGCGCCTGCCTGCAGACTCACATCCTCTTCAGAAACCGCTTGGCCTCTTCCAGTTGTGGGAACAGCTTTTCCTCCGCCTGGAACTGCGGCGGATGAACGCAGCGCCGGCTTCCGCGCAGCCGCACCGGGTGCTTGAGGTGAAGCATTTCGTGGTAGACGATGTACTCTACGGCGTAGCGCGGCACCTGCGGGCGGTCGAAGATCTTGCTGACCACAATGGCATTGTGCGCCGGGTCATAGTGCCCGAGGGCGTTGCGCGCGTGGTCGCGGCTCCAGGTCATCTGCGGCCGCGCCAGAAGGCCAAAGAAGAAGCGCGCGTTCAGCTCCTCAAAGATCGCTTCCAGGTCGTAGACCCGTCCGCGCGCGCCGGCGAGGCGCTTGCGGCCGCGCATTTGCCGCACCAGGTGCGCCTTGGCATTCAGATCGCGCCGCCCGCAGTGCTGCCGGTAGCGGCGCGCCAGGGCAGGATCGATCGGCTTGCGGTACAGCTTGGCGATCAGGATGTGCGCAATGGCGTAGAGCACCTCCTCCGGCGCGCCCTCCAGCAAGTCGGAGATGCGGACCTTCACCACTCCCTCGCGCATGCGGACGGTGTTGTTGATGTTCGCGAAGGGAAAGAACTCGGCGCGAAACTCGGGCATAGGCGCTCGCGGCCGCAGGTCGCGATAGGCGCGTTCCAGGATGGGCATGAGACGGGGATGCATTTGGGGGCCAGTACCTGAGTACCCACGGCCCAGAGCGGCGCGGCTGAAGCCGCGCCCTTTCAAAGAACCGTTTAGAAACACGCTGTAGGTACTCAGGTCTTTAGGTACTCAGGTACTATTTGCTTTTCTTCTTCTTCTTTTCCTCTTTGAACGTAATTTCCTGCTCGGCGAGGAGCTTGCGCGAATCATCCAGACTCAAGTTGACCGACTCGACGGCATTCTCCAGGGCAAAAGTGTAGTCTCCGGTTTCGGTTCCTGGCTTGGCGCCGGCGCCGGCGCCGGGTCCCTGGTCCTTGAGGGTGCGCAGCTTGAGCTGGAATTCAGTGTCCGCCTGGATTACCAGCTTAAGTGCCTTGCGCAAATCCTCCTTGCGATCGGAATAGTCGTCGATGTTGTCGCCCATCTCGTCCACCAGCTTGGTGAAGTCCTCCAGCAGGTCGTGGACGCGGGGGCCGCGGTCGGCGGCAAAACGCGGATCGCCGCGCAGCTGGTCGATGGTGGCCAGCCGGGCGCGCGCAAACTCGGCCATCAGCTTCAGGCGTTTTTCGGGCTCCTGCGCCACCTCGCGCAGCTCGTCAATTTCCTTCTGGTTGAGCGGCTCGCGGCCCCCCAACTGGGCGGCCAGCGGCATCGCCAGCAAGAACATCGCAACAACAATTACGGTCTTCATTCGCATGGATCACTTCTTGAACATACTGTTGAGCAGTGCACTGCGCGCGTTTTCCAGTTTCTGAGTGGCCGCGGCCACCGGCGGCCGCTCGTCGACTTCCAGCGTCTTGCGAATGGCCTCCAGGCGTCCCCCGATTTTTCGCAAAGCGATCTCGGTCTTCTTCATGCGCTTGCCGGTCTCGACCGACGTGTGGGCCGCCCGCACGCCGTAATTCTGCACGTCGGCCAGCGCGGCCCGCGCCTGCGGGATGTTGCCGTCGCTGTAATTTTTGTCAAGGGCCTCGAGCTGGTGCTCGGCGATGCGGGTAAACAGCTCCACCTGGTCTTTGGGACGGGCCTGCTCGGCGCGCGCTTTGAGCGCCTCGATGGATTCCCTCTTGTCCGCGGCCACTGCGGCGACCGAAAGCAGCGCGAGGGCGATGATCAGGATCTTCTTCATCGGTCTTTCTTCGGCTCGATGGCGATCAGCCGATGCCGGGCCTGCCACTCCTGGTCAGGATACTTCCCCTCGGCGGCCGCCAGAAACTGATGATAGCTGGCCGCCGCCAGCTTGCGGTCTCCCAAGTGATCGTACGAGGTGGCGCGCAGGAACAGGGTAAGCGGAATATCGGGCAGGTAGCGGGAGCGCACCTCCAGCGCTTTCAGCACCAGCGGGTAGTTCTTATTCTCCGAAGCGGCAAAAGCCAAGTCGCCGTAGGCGATGCCGTAGTCCGGCTTCAAATTGATCGCCAGCAGCAATTCGTTTTGCGCCTCCGCAAACTTGCGTTGTTCGATCAGGACCGTGCCCAGGCGGTGATGCAGCTCGGCGTCGCGCGGGTCCTTCTGTACGGCGGCGCGGAACAGCGGCTCCGCCTTGGCGAATTCCTTGTTCTGCACGTAGAGCAGGGCCAACTCGCGCTTGGCGCCCGCATCGTCAGGGGCGAGGCGCAGCGCGCTCTCGAATTCCGCCTGCGCGTCCTGGTTCTTCTTTTCCGCGACCAGCACTCGGCCCAGTTGCAGGTGGGCCTTGGCGTCCTGCGGAGCAAGCTTGAGGAAGTTGCGGATCGCCGTCTCCGCTTCCGGCAGGCGCTTGCTTTGCAGGTAGACGTTGGCCAACCCAGCGGCGGCCTCGGCCGACTTGGGATCGCGCTCGGCCACTGCCTTGTACTCCTGCTCGGCGGTGGCCAGGTCATTCGACTTCTCGGCCACCTCGGCGGCGAACAAATGGGGCGCCGGCAAGTTCGGCTTCATCTCGGAAGCCTTGCGAAAGGCGGCGACGGCTTCCTTGGGTGCGCTCTTCTGCAACACGCGGCCGAGCGCCAACCAGGCGCGGAACAGGTTCTCTTCCGGCTGGGCGGCCGGTTTCAGCTGGGTGGCGGCGCGGAGAAACCTGGCCGCGTCCGGATCGTTCGTCTCCGACAGCAACAATCCGAGGTTCAGGTTCGATTCAAAGATTGCGGGATTGGCGCCGACCGACTGGCGATAGGCGACAATGGCATCGGTATTGCGGTTCAGCGCCGTGTAGGTGAAGCCCAGGTCGAACCAGGCACGGTAATTCTTCGGTTCCTGATGGACAACGTCGGTGAGTTCCTTCTCGGCCGTGGCGTAATCCTTCTTGTCCATGGCGGCCTCGGCCCGCGCCACGGCCAACTCCGCCGGATTTTCCACGACCCTGTGATGGCGCACAGTCGGCTTGGATTCCTGCGCCAGGGCAGTACCCACGCAAGACAAACAGAGGAGCAGCACCAGACTATTGGCCGCCATCGGTTCCTGTACCGCGCCGGCGCGCCGCGGGCTCATCGGCGGGCGATCGAGAGCGAGAGTTCCCGTTCAGGGGTAAGATGCGCGCCAGCCATTTTCCGGTGTACGATTTCGCGTTGCGCGCGATGGCTTCGGGCGTTCCGGTGGCCACCACGTGTCCTCCGCGCTCGCCACCCTCGGGGCCGAGGTCGATGACCCAGTCGGCCACCTTGATTACGTCCAGGTTGTGCTCGATCACCAGGATGGATCCCCCGGCATCGATGAGGCGGCGGAAGGCGGCCAGCAATTTGCTCACGTCGTCGAAGTGCAGGCCGGTGGTCGGCTCGTCGAAAATGTAGAGCACGCGCGGACGCCGCCGCCGTTCCTCCGGGTCCTGCCGCGCCACGAAGTCCCGGGCCTTCGGCTGCAGATGCGCCGCCAGCTTGATGCGCTGCGCTTCGCCGCCGGAGAGCGTGGTGGCCGATTGTCCCAGGCGCAGGTAGCCCAGCCCGACCTCGTCGAGAACGCGAAGTTTTTCCGTGATCTTGGGCACCTCGCGAAAAAATTGTAGCGCCTCGCGCACCGTCAGCCCCAGGATTTCGTGGATGTTCTTGCCGCGATAGCGGATCTCCAGCACCTCAGGCTTGAAGCGCGTGCCCTTGCACTCCTCACAGATCAATTCCACATCGGCCAGGAACTGCATCTCCACCGTCACCGTGCCGTCGCCCTGGCAGGTCTCGCAGCGCCCGCCGGGAATGTTGAAGGAAAAATGCCCGGCGCTGAAACCGCGCTTCTGCGACTCGGGCAGGGAAGCCATCAGCTCGCGGATGGCGTCGAAGGACTTGATGTAGGTCACCGGGTTCGACCGTGGCGTGCGTCCGATCGGCGACTGGTCCACCAGGACCACGTCGTCCACGAACTGCGCGCCGCGCAATCCCGAGTATCCGTTCACCGGCGGCGGCACGCTGCCCTGGTTCTGCTTCAGCGACGCGCCCAGCGCCTGGTAGAGCACGTCGTGCACCAGCGTCGACTTCCCGGAACCTGAAACGCCGGTGATGGCCACGATCATGCCCAGCGGAATACTGACGTCGATGGTCTTCAGGTTGTGCGCGCTGGCGCCCTCCAACTGCAGCTTCTGGATTCCGGGTTTGCGGCGCTGCGGCGGCACCTGGATGCGCAGGTCCTGCCCGAGGTAGCGCCCGGTCAGCGAAGCCGGGGTGCCGCGGATCTCGTCATAGGTGCCGGCGGCGATCACGCGTCCGCCATTTTCCCCGGCGCCGGGGCCGAGGTCGAGAATGCGGTCGGCCGCGCGCATGATCTCGGGATCGTGCTCCACCACCAGGATGGTGTTTCCCAGGTCGCGCAGGTCCTGCAGGATTTTGATCAGCCGCGTGGTGTCGCGGCTGTGCAGTCCGATGGAAGGCTCGTCGAGCACGTACAGCGTGCCCACCAGCCGCGAGCCCAGCGACGTCGCCAGCTGGATGCGCTGCGCCTCGCCGCCCGACAGGGTCGAAGCCAGCCGATCCAACGTCAGATATTCCAGGCCCACGTCGTACATGAAGCGCAGGCGCTCGCGGATTTCGTCCAAAATCTTGTCGGCTACCGCGCCCTCCTGCGGGCTCAACTGCAGCGTGGAAAAGAACTCCACCGCCTGCTCCACCGTCATGGCGCAGACCTGGCAGATGTCCTTGCCGGCCACCTTCACCTGGCGCGCCTCCGGGCGCAGGCGGGTGCCGGCGCAGGTGGAACAGAGCGAGTAACCGCGATAACGGCTGAGGAAGACGCGCACGTGCAGCTTGTATTTCTTGCGTTCCAGGTGGGCAAAGAAGCCGCGCACCCCCCAGAACTTGCCGTCGCCCGCGATCACCACCTGCTGGTGCTCCGGTGAAAGCTGGTTCCAGGGCACGTCGAGCGGGATTCCGGCCGGTTTCGCATAGCGCTTGAGGTCGGTGAACAGCGGGCGGTACTTCGGTTTCGTCCAGGGTTCGATCGCGCCCTCGCCCAGCGAGAGGCTCTGGTCCGGGATCACCAGGTTGAGATCAAAATCAATGGTGTTGCCGAATCCCTGGCAGCGCGGGCAGGCGCCGTAGGGATTGTTGAAGGAAAACAGCCGCGGCTCGGGTTCCTCGTAGCGCACCCCGCAACGCTTGCATTCGAAACGCTGGGCGAAGCGCAACTGCTGGGGTTTTTCGCCCTCGCCCGGAGCGGTCTCGAAAACCACCTCCCCGGCTTCGCGATAGGAACTCTCGATCGCATCCACGATGCGCGCGCGTTGGTCGGCGGCGACCGCGATGCGATCCATGAGAATGAAGACCGGCTTGGAAAAATCGATGTCGAGCAGCGACTCCGGAGTGGAGAACTCGAACACCTGCCCGGCCTGGTACAGCCGGTTGAAGCCCTTCTTGCGCAACTCAAACAGAGTCGCCTTCAGCAGGTCGCCCTGGTCCAGCTTGTGTGCCGCGGGCAAGGGTTTCTTGCGCCCGCGCGGCTTCGGCTCCTGGGGAATGGTGCGTCCTACCGGCGGCTGCACGGGGAACAACACGTTCAGGCGCGTGCCCTCGCCGAGCGCCAGCACGCGCGCGGCGACCTCGTCCACCGTATCTTTCTTGACCTCGGCGCCGCACTGCTGGCAGTAGGTGCGGCCCACGCGCGCGAACAGCAGCCGCAGGTAGTCGTAGATTTCCGTGGCGGTGGCGACGGTGGAGCGCGGATTGCGCGTGGTGTTCTTCTGCCGGATGGCGACCGCAGGAGCGATGCCGTCGATCAGGTCGACGTCGGGCTTCTCGATGCGCTCCAGAAACTGGCGCGCGTATGCCGAGAGCGACTCCACGTATCGCCGCTGCCCCTCGGCATAGATGGTGTCGAAGGCGAGCGACGATTTGCCCGATCCCGACACTCCCGTCACCACCGTCAGGGTGTTGTGCGGAATCTCGAAATCGATATTCTTCAGGTTGTGTACGCGGGCGCCGCGAACGACAATGCTTTCAGTTGACATCAGGGAACCGCCGCGGCCGCTCCCGTCCCGGCCTCTCCCAGGGACCTACAGCAGGGTTCGGGTATGCCGCGGAATTCTCTATTTTAGACTACCGCTCGCTCGTCGCCCAAACTAATGGCGGGTAGTGGGTCAGTTGTGTTTTGCACAGGCGGGGTGTAAACATGCGAGTGTGACGTTCTGGGAGTCGGTTCGGAATTTACGTAAGAATGGACGCATCCCCCGCCAATGGCGCGTCGCCGACATTCTGCCGCATCTTAAGCGGGAGTTTCGTCTAAATACCATCCGAACCGTGCCAGCCAATCAGTCCATCAGCAGAGACGGGAAACAAAAAGGCAACTACGTGCTCAGGGGTGCCAAACCAGAAGCTTTTCGCTTGGGAGATGGGATGTACGAGCTAACCGACGATCCTGGCATCTGAGCATCAGCCCACGCGGAATTCGGGCCCTCACCGCAGGGAAAACCAGATTAGAAACAGAATAATCAATAGAAGTGCCGCGCCAACCAGAGCCCTTTTCCGGCTTTCCTCTTTCCGTTCCTGCCTTTTACGGTTTTCTTCTTCCTGATGCAAAAGAAGTTGCCTCACGATTTCGTCCTGAACCTTTGGATCGAGTTCCGGGAAGCGCGGGGGTTTCACGTTGACATATGGATTGTGCTGCGGATGTCCTTGAATCGGCAGGGGCGATTTGTCAGGTACGTACCCCGACCCTGAACAGTAGCGGCAATTGTCGTTGCTGCCGTTGCAAACGCACGGCTTCATCACCGCGTATTCTAAGCCAACTGATGTTCATGCCCGGGTTCGGTTTACTCCGGCCAGGTCTTACCGCAAGTGCTGCGGGAAGTGAAACTGACCGACTGCCCGCAGACCCTACGAGTTTTCGCGCGCCTGCTGCTGCTCGGACTCGGCAGTTTCTTCATGCGGGCTGCGGTTGTAGCGGAAGGCAAATCCGACCAGCCCCACCATCATGCCGATCGGCGGCAGCAGCAAGGTGAGCACGCCGCGGGTGATCGCGGACTGCCCGTTGGTACCGGCGCCCTTGGCCGAGGCATAGCACATGGCGCATTGCCCAAAAGCCGGGGCGGCGCTCAGCACCGCCAGTAACACCAGGCTGCCAAGGCGCGCTTTCATCACTTCACCCCCAGGTTCAGGATGCGAAATGCGTCGGGGAAGAAAACGCACATCAGCACCAGGCAAACGCAGAGCGAGGCCATCATCACCCGCCGCATGCGCGTGGCCTCATACCGCATGTGCATGAACCAGGAAATAATCAGGTACGCCTTGACGATGGAAAGGGCCAGCAGGATCGACAGCATCCGAAGCGGTTGCAGTCTCTCGTAGGCCAGCAGGACCTCGATGCCGGTGATCACCAGCAGCACTCCCCACACCATGTAAAACGGCATGTGGCTGTGCTGGCGGTGTTCCAGCGCTACGCTTCTTCCGGTAATGGCGTCGGTGTTCATGCCCTCTCCTACTCGATCCTGGTCGACATCAGGTAAACCAGCGGGAAGATGAACATCCAGACCAGGTCGACGAAGTGCCAGTACAGCCCGCTGGTCTCGATATCGTTGGAGGAAAACTTTTTGCCCATGCTGCGCAGCACCATGATGCCCAGCACCACCACGCCGATGGTGACGTGCAGCATGTGCAGCCCGGTCAGGGTAAAGAAGGTGCCGCCAAACTGCGCCGCGCCCCAGGGGTTCTTGCTCGGCGTCATGCCTTCGTTGATCAACCCAAGCCACTCGCGGACGTGCAGCACTATGAACATGATGCCGCAGAACATGGTGGCCAGCAGCCAGCGGATGGAGGCTTTGCGGTCGCCCCGCCCGGAGGCGGAGACCGCCATCACCATGGTCAGCGAGCTGGTGAGCAGGAACCCGGTCATCACCGTGGCGTTGATGATGCTGCCGCTGTGAAACGGCGTCGGCCAGGTTGGGTTGGAAATCCTGCCGTAGCTGTAGGCGAACAGCAGCGCTCCGAAGGTCAGCGAGTCGGAGAGGATGAACAGCCACATCCCGATCTTGTTGGAATAGGTCCGGAACAGCGACGGCTCAAACTCGGTGTGCCCCAGGTGCTGTTCCACTGCGACATCGGCCATGTTTCAACCCTCAGATCACGCCGCGAATTTCAGCAGCGCGAAGATATACAACCAAAGCAGCGCCATGAAGTGCCAGTACCAGGCGGTAACGTCCACCACGATGCGGCGCCGTTCCAGCGGACGCGAGCGGAACACCGCCGCCAGCGCGTACAGCAGGGCCACGATGCCACCGAGCAGGTGGAGCGCATGCGTCCCCGTCAGCACGTAAAAGAACGAGCTGCTCGGCGAACTGGCCACGTAAAAGCCGCGCTTTCCCAGCTCATGCCAGGCCATCAACTGTCCGGTCAGGAAGCCGAGGCCCAACACCACCGTGATGGGCAGCCAGGGAACTCCGCGCTCTTCGTCCTTGGCGATGCCCGGCATCTCGGTCACTGGCTCCACTGCCGCTTGCGCGAAGGCCGCTCGGCGCGCCTTCTCGATGGTGAAGCTGCTGGCCAGCAAAAGGCAGGTATTCACGATCAGCAGGCCCATGGGCAGGCTGAGCGGCTTCCAATCGGTGACGAAGCGCTGGCTCGCCTGGTCATAATTTCCCAGGCCCTGGCGCACGATGTAGGCGCTGGTGAAGGACACAAACAGCATGACCACTGCCGCCAGTCCCACCATCAGGCCCAGGCGATAGCGGCGCAGGCGCTCGCCAAAATCGGGATAGCCCTCGTCGCGTCCGCCGCCGCCGCCTCCCCCGCCGTAGCCGGGAAAGCGGATGACCGGGGGCCGCCCGCCGCCGCCGATCTTGGGCGCCGGCGCGGTCCGTTCGCGAATTTTCAGTGTCGGATTCAAGCTGCCCATACTCAATGCGCGGTGCTGCCGCCGTGCGCCGGATCGGTCTGCATGATGTAATCGCGCGCCGCGCCCGGCACCCCGTACTCGTACGGCCCGTTGTTCACCACCGGGATGTGCCCGCCGAAGTTGTCATGCGGCGGAGGCGAGGGAATCGTCCACTCCAAGGTGGTCGCCTCCCAGGGATTCACGTCCGCCTTCGGCCCCTTGAACATGCTCCAGAACAAATTGATCAGGAACAGGAACTGCGCCGCGATGGTGATGAACGCTGCAATGGTGATGAACTTCTCCACTCCCCAGAACTGATGCAGGTAGGCGACTTCGGTCAATTGCGAGTAGCGCCGCGGACGCCCGGCGATCCCTTCGTAATGCATGGGGAAGAAAATCGCGTAGGCGCCGATGAACGTGATCCAGAAATGCAGGTAGCCGAGCTTGTTGTTCATCATCCGCCCGAACATCTTCGGGAACCAGTAATAGGTTGCGGCGAAGATGCCGAAAATGGCCGCCACGCCCATGATCAGGTGGAAGTGCGCCACCACGAAAAACGTGTCGTGCAGCGGAATGTCCAGCGCCGGCTGCGCCAGGAACGGGCCGCTCAATCCGCCCGACACGAATAAGGAGACGAAGCCGATGGCGAACATCATCGGCAGGGTGAAGCGAATGCGGCCCTTCCACATCGTCCCCAGCCAGTTAAAGGTCTTGATGGCCGAGGGCACGCCGATGGCGATGGTCATCATGCTGAAGGCCATCGCCGAGTACGGGCTCATGCCGCTCATGAACATGTGATGGCCCCAGACGAAGAAGCCCAGCATCCCAATGGCGAGCATGGCGTAGACCATCGCCTTGTATCCGAAGATGGGCTTGCGCGAGAAGGTCGAGAGCAGCTGCGACGCCACGCCCATGCCCGGTAGGATGGCGATGTAAACCTCAGGATGCCCGAAAAACCAGAACAGGTGCTGCCACAGCAGCGGCGACCCGCCCTGGTGCTTGATCATTTCGCCGCTCACCACCAGCCCGCCGGGCACGAAGAAGCTGGTGCCGACATTGCGGTCCAGCAGCAGCAGGATGCCCGCCGCCAGCAATACGCCGAACGCCAGCAGCCCCAGGATGGCGGTCACGAACCAGGACCACACCGTCAGCGGCAGCCGCATCATGGTCATGCCGCGCGCCCGCAAATCCAGCGTGGTGGTGATAAAGTTCAGCGCGCCCAGCAGGGAAGCGATGCAGAACAGCGCGATGCTCACGATCCACAAGTCTTCGCCCAGGCCCTGCCCCGGCCCGGCGGAGGGAATCGCGCTCAGCGGGGCGTAGTTGGTCCAGCCGGAAATCGGCGCCCCACCTTCCACCAGGAACGCCGCGATAATGGCCAGGAATCCCAGGAACGTCGTCCAGAACGACAGCATGTTCAGGATGGGAAAGGCCATGTCGGGCGCGCCGATCTGGATGGGCAGCATGTAATTGCCGAATCCGCCCTGCGGCGCCGTGGTCAGCACGAAAAACACCATGATGGTGCCGTGCATGGTGAGCAGCGCCAGGTAGCTCTCCGGCTTGATGTCGAAGCCCAGCACCTTCGCCGCCGGCCACACCAGGTGTATGCGCATCAGCAGCGACAGGAACATGCCGACGAACACCGCAGTCAGCGCCAAAAAGTAATACTGCAGCCCGATCACCTTGTGGTCGGTGCTGAAGATGTACTTGCGGATAAAGCTGGTGGGAGCGGGGTGCACGTGCACTCCACCGTGCCCGTTTCCGCCGGCTTGCACGGCGGAATCATGTTTGGGAGTTTCAGGATTTTGCATGGTTATTGCTTCTCCGCCAGCCGCTGCGCGGTCCAGGCGTCAAACTCTTTCTGGCTGACCACCTTGAGTATGCCGTGCATCTTGTAATGTCCCAGGCCGCAGAGCTCGGCGCAGGCAATCTCGTAGTCGCCCACCTTGTCCGGCGTGAAGTGCATGTGGATCATCAGGCCGGGCACGGCATCCTGCTTAAAGCGCATGGCGGGGACGAAGAAGCTGTGGATCACGTCCTGCGAGCGCAACGTCAGGTCCACTTCGCGGTTCACCGGCAGGTACATGGTGCCGGTCACAAAATCGTCCTTGGAAGCCGGCGCCGTCGTGTCCATGCCTACGGCCGCTTCGCCGCCCGCCGAGGCGTCGATCAGTTCCGGCTTGGTCGGTCCGTAGGTTCCATCCGGACCGGGATAGCGGAAGTACCAGGCGAATTGCAGTCCGGTGATCTCGACCTTGACGGCGTCTTGCTTCGCCGGCTCAAAGCGCTCTTCCGCCCACAGGTGCGCGCCCGCGATCACCAGCCCGAAGAACAGGATGGCGGTCAGCGTCGTCCACACCACTTCCAGCTTGGTATTGCCGTGCGAATAGGTGGCCGCCGGCGCGCCCGGGCGGTCACGGTATTTCCACGCGAACAGTCCCAGTCCCACCTGCGCCGCCACGAACACCACGCCCATGGCGATCAGGGTGTACTGGAACTGGGCGTCAATGCCGGGCGCGCTCAGCGACGCGGCTGCCGGCCACCACCAGGTGTGGGCCACGAAGAAGTAGGAACAAACAAAGGTGAGGAGCCAGATGACAAACAACAGCGCAAGGCCCATCCTCCACTGCCCCCAGGTTGAAGATTGCGTTCCGGCCGGAAGTCCCACCCCATGGGCGCTTCCGTGGATCGTCGCGCACTATATCACACCGACCAGTGATGTGGCACACATCCCAAGGTGACGCAAAATATTTTCCTGGTTCTCACGTTGAAAATCGCAACACGCCGAAAGGCGCGCCGGGCGCGGTATTGCAAGGACCTTCATCTGCGGCGGGCGTCGCCCGCAGGCCCCTGCCCGGAGTTCATTGTGGAGCACGAGGTCAAGAAGTCTACGGGCCGGTTCGCCGAACTGGGTCTCTCCCCAATTGTCGCCAGGAAGAAGCCCGGAGCTTTCGCTCAGGCTGTAACCGGACTACCATGCCGGATACTCCCGGATTGCAGGAGGATGCATGCTTCGTCTGGGCGCCGCCTTGCTGGTGCTTTGGGGCACCGTCACCATCGTCGCTGGGGTCACGGCGGGTCGCGAGCACCCCGCCGCCTTCGTCGCGCCGGCCTTTATCGCCGTTGGCGCACTCATTGCCATCGGCGGACTCGGATTCGCGCTGCGAAAGCCGTGGGCCCTGGCGCTCAGCGCGGTGGCTTTGGCCGCGCTCAGCTTGATCGCTCTGGTGAGCGGCTATTTACTGCGCGGATGGACCGGCATGCGGATCTCGCATCACGCAGCCCGGCTTGTCATTTCCTCTGGGCTACTGGCCATAGCCGTTGTAGGCCAGCGTCAGCAGCGGCCGAGACACTCCTGAAATTCGTGCAGGAATGGCCCGAAGCCGCGATAACCGGCGGGCGGTTAGATATTCAAAGCAAACAAAGGCCGAGGCATTAGCCCCGGCCAACTGAAACTCGAAACTGAAACTGCTTTTACGCTTCCGCCATCTGCTCCCGTCCGCTCCAGCCGTGCAGGCCCTGCTTCAGGATCCAGCGCACTACGTTCCGGTTGTTGTAGTAGTAGCCGAGCACGTACTGGCAGGTGGAGAGGCAATGCGAGTTGCACACCTTCTTCATCTCGTCGAGTTCGTGGTTGTCGAACTTCGGCTCCCAGATCTTGCCCCAGTCGGTCTTGGCTGAGTACATGGGGAAGCAGGGGGCGAGCGTGCCGTCGGTGCGGATCACGCACGAGTTGTGCCCGGCGCGGCAGTTCCACGGATAGGTGATGCCGCGCATGAAGTCCTTCATCTTGCGCAGGTGGTCCTTGGAGTTGACCATGATGTAGCCCTGCGCGTTCTTCTCGATCAGCCAGTCGAGCACCTCGTCCACCGCCGGCCAGTCCTCCGGCCGGATGTAGGTGACGTTTTCGTTGAGGTGCTGGAAGTGCGGTTGCTCGATATAGGGCGGCTCGTTGATGTGCACGTCGCTGGAGATGCCGTTGTCGTGCGCAATCTCGGTCAGTTGCTTGACGTCGTCCAGGTTGTGCCGGCAGATGTTGGTGTTGAACACGATCATGTAGCCGTACTTGCGCTGCTGCTGGACCAGGTACTTGAACTGCTTCTCGATGCGCTTGAAGTTCTTCGCCAGGCCGGGCTTTTCGTCGATGGAATCGACGGCCAGATTGATGGCGGCCACGCCGCGGTCCCCGACCTTGTCAATAAAATCCTCGTTCATCAGGATGCCATTGGTCGGCAGGTAGACGAAGAAACCGTTCTTGGTGCCGTAGTCCACCACCTTGAGGATGAAGTCGCGGCGCAGCAGGGGTTCGCCGCCCATGATGGCGATCACCCGGCAGCCGACGTCCTTCAGCCAGTCGATGGAGCGGATCGCCGTCTCCTCGGTCATGCCCTTCACCTTGTTGTTGAACGCCCAGCAGTAGTGGCAATCGACGTTGCACTTCCACTCGGTGAACAGGTAGGACAGCAGCGGACGAAACTTGTCGGGCATCACACGCGACTGGGCGTACGGCACAAACCACCGCCGGAACGCGCGTACAAAATTGTTCGCGTGGTAACTTCCGGTCTGTAACTCCGGCATCGAGCCTCCTTGCTGGATGTTTGGCCCTTCCCGGCCCCCACAGGCCCACGAAGACCAGTTACTACGAAGCTATAGTAATTTAGCGTAACTCAAGAATTTCAAAGCCTATGCCTTGGCTGCATCGTAGTGTGGCCGCTGCACGTTAAATGGTGGCGAAATGGAACTGAACGGCGAAAAATGTCGCAACTTGGCGCTTGGATAGCAGGCGTATCCTGCTAGCTGGCAGCGCCACAGGAAGGTCACATGAGGGACAGCGTACAGGAAGACGAACGGCAGAATTGGAACCGCCGCTACCAGGACGAGTCGCACGCCGGCTTTGAGCCCGACCCATTCCTGCTGAATGCTTACGACGACATCATCCAGCCTACCTTTCCCAAGGGCGGCAGCGCCCTGGACCTGGCCGGCGGCATGGGACGTCACGCCATCTGGCTGGCCGAGTTGCGCTGGAAGGTCACGGTGGTCGATATCTCGGAGGTCGCCTTCGAGAAGGCGCAGCGCAAGGCCGAGGAGCGCGGCGTCAAGATCAACTTCCTGGTCCGCGATTTGCGCTCCTTCGATCCCGGCGAAGAGAAGTACGATCTCGTGCTCGTCTTCTTTTACCTGCAGCGCGACCTGTATCCCGCGCTGGTCAAGGCCCTCAAGCCCGGCGGCTTACTCGTCTACAAAACTTATACCGAAGAGCACAAAACCAAACACGCCAAGACCATTCGTCATCCCGAGTATTACCTGCAGGAAAACGAATTGCTGCACACCTTTCTGCGGCTGCGCATCCTTCACTATCGCGAGACCGTGGAAGACAAGGGCGTGGCGGAATTGGTGGCGCAGAAGAAGTAATCGGTTTACGGTTGTCGGTTCACGGTAGGCGTTGCCGGAGTTTGTTAACCGAGAACTGATCGCGCCGAGAGATACCTGAGTTACCGAGTTACTGAGATACTCATCCATGAGCAAGCCTCGCCACGTTCACGGCCACGTTCAACACCGGCATCCGGTGCTGAAGAAGCATCCCGCGCTGCGCAAGAATTACTGCTTCGGGTGCGGCAAAGACAATCCCCAGGGCATGCGCCTGAAGTTCGTCCACGACGAGGCCGGGAAGCGTTTTGTCGCGCACTTCCGGTTGGGCCGGCGCTTCACCGGCCCGCCGCGGCACGCGCATGGCGGGATCATTGCCGTGATCCTGGATGAGGCGATGTCGAAATCGTCGAAGCTGCGCAACGTGCTGGCGCCGACGACGGAATTGACCGTCCACTATCTCAAGCCGGTGCCGCTGGGCGAGCGCCTGACCGCCGCTGGATGGGAGGTGCGAGTGCGCGGCCGCGAGCACCTGCGCGCCGCCGAAATCCGCAACCAGCGCCAGGAATTGCTGGCCACCGCGCGCGGCAAGTTCAAGGCGGTGGACGTCGATCGCATGGTGTCAAAATTTCTCGAGAAGACACGTGACCCCCAGTAGCTCAGTAGCTCAGGACGTCAGTAGTTCGGCATCCAGCAATTTTGTCGCGAGACACTGAGCTACTGAGTTACTGAGATACTTACGATGTAAAATGGATGTTACAAGCACATTGGAAGTGAGGGAAGTATGTCGGAAAACAATGGCAGCAGCGGTCTGCGGCTGAAGACCGGCCTGGCGGAGATGCTCAAGGGCGGGGTGATCATGGACGTCATGAGCGCCGCCCAGGCGGACGTGGCGGAAAAGGCCGGCGCGGTTGCCGTCATGGCGCTGGAGCGCGTGCCCGCCATGATTCGGGCCACCGGCGGGGTGGCGCGCATGGCCAATCCCAAGCTGATCCGCGAGATCATGGACACGGTCTCGGTTCCGGTGATGGCCAAGTGCCGCATCGGCCACTTCGCCGAGGCCCAGGTGCTGCAGGAACTGGGCGTCGACTACATCGACGAGTCTGAAGTTCTTACCCCGGCCGACGAAGCCCATCACGTCGACAAGCATGCTTTCACCGTGCCGTTCGTCTGCGGCGCCCGCAACCTGGGCGAGGCCCTGCGCCGGATCGCCGAGGGTGCCGCCCTGATCCGCACCAAGGGCGAAGCTGGAACCGGCGACGTGGTGCACGCGGTAAAGCACATGCGCCAGATCGTGACCGAGATGCGCCAACTCACCGTCATGGGCGACGACGAGCTGTATGCGGCGGCAAAGAATCTGCAGGCGCCCTACGAGCTGGTGCGCATGGTTGCCAAGGCGGGAAAGCTGCCGGTGCCGAATTTCTCCGCCGGCGGCATCGCCACGCCCGCCGACGCGGCGCTCATGATGCAGCTGGGCGCGGAAGCCGTTTTTGTTGGATCGGGAATCTTCATGAAAGATGGCACCACGCCGCTGGAAGTGGGCTCGGAGAACGGCCGGCTGAAAAATCCGGCCGAGCGCGAAGACGCGGAGACCCGCGCCCGTTCCATCGTAATCGCCACCACCCACTACAACGACGCCAAGATGGTGCTCGAAGCCAGCACCCAGGCCCGGAGCGCGATGAAGGGCTTGGCAGTCGCTGCGCTGGAAGAAGCGCAGCTGCTGCAGACGCGAGGCTGGTGAAGAAGAGCTTTTAGCGATTAGCAATTAGCGATTAGCTAAGCCGGGCGCGTCGCGAAGACTTTCTTGCACGCCAAAGCGCACAAACAAAAACAGGCTCCCAAGACCGGGAGCCTGCTTCTGTGCGTAAGAACGAATCCCAAGAGCATCCCCACGCCAGCAAACGGCTATTGCTAATCGCTCAATAAAAAAGAGCACCGGATTGCTCCGGTGCTCCTGGCTGGTACCCTCCCCCAGGTACTTCGCCAAAACTTGTCCCCCCAGGTTTACTGCAGCGGGTTGTCGCCGGCGCTGGCCTGGATGCTGACGTTGTAGCGGATCACGCCCGACTGGTCGCTGTAGAAGTGCCGCTGACCGGTCTGCGAGTTCTGCGGATCGCCTTGCACCGTGTAGGTGGTCGACGGACCGCTGCCGGTGGCGCCGGCGGTGGTGATCACGAACTGATAGCCGCTCTTGACCGCGCTGGCCAGGACGGCGTCAATCAGGCCCGCGCCCGTCGCGCTGCCGCCCGCCCCGCCCAGGTTGGCGAGCACGTTGAAGCCGACGTCAGGATAAGTGGAAGCATAGGTGACTTCCGCGGTGTTGAGGGTGCGGATCGAGCCCACGGCCGAGGCTTCGTTCGCGGCAATGCGCGAGCGCAGCAGGTTCGGAATGGCGATGGCGGCGATGATCAGGATGATCGCCACCACAATCAGCAACTCGATCAGTGAAAAGCCCTTCTGTTTGCGCATGTATTCCTCTCTCAATCGAATTCCAGTGTTCAGGGATGCCTACAGTCGATATAGCAATCTCAGCGCCAACGCAGGCCGTTCGGTGGGTAGCTCGAGAACTGATGAAAAACAAAGGACTAATGCCCGGGGCTTCACGCCGCTGCGGTCGTCACCGGCGCTTGTTGGGACTGCCCCAGGCTTAGGATGACACAACGTGTCATCGCAAAATGACACGAACGGTCATGCTTGAGACGTCTTTTGTCAACGCGGCTGGTACGGAACTTCGGTGCTAAACTGTCCGCAACATAGTGCCGTGTGGGGAATCATCCGGTTTTGGGAGGGCGTGCATGTCATCGAGTGCGGAGGACTTCGCGCGTCGGTTGCGGCTTCGAACCACCGCCGCCGAAGATGCCATCGTGATCCGTTGCGCTGGACGCCTCACCTCGGAGTCGGCCGAGCAGCTGCGAGAGGAATTCATGCGCGTGCTGCCGGGCGCCCAACGAATCGTGCTTGACCTCACCGATCTCCGGCACATGGACAGCTCCGGACTCGGATCGCTGGTCCGGCTCTACGTCTCCGCCAAGTCGGCGAAATGCGAGCTTCAATTGGTGAACCTGAACCAGCGCGTCAAGGAGCTGCTGGGCCTCACCAACCTGCTCTCGATGTTTAGCGCGTGCGGGCGGTACATGACGCGGCTTCCGTGAACTCTACAGGAGTGTCAGGGTGCTGGTGGCGGCCGTGCGGGCCGGCTGCAGTTCAGGAAGCGGCGCCTTGGCGCGCGGAAAATACACGGTGAAGGTCGTGCCCTTGTTGACTTCGCTGTCCACCGCGATGTAGCTGCCGGTCTGCTTGACCACGCCGTAGACGATCGACAGTCCCAAACCGGTCCCCTGGTTCTCGCTCTTGGTGGTAAAGAAGGGCTCAAAGATGCGCGCCTTCACCTGCTCATCCATGCCGATGCCGGTGTCGGCGACTGCCAGGCTGACGTACGAGCCCGGACGCGACCCGGGATGCGCGCGAACGAAATCGTCGTCGAGTTCGACATTGCAGGTCCGAATCACCACGCTGCCGCCATTGGGCATGGCATCGCGCGCATTGACGATCAGGTTCAGCATCACCTGCTCCAGTTGCGCGGGATCGGCGCGGGTCACGCCCAGGTTGGGATCGGCCTGGAACGTGAACGGATACCGCCGGCCGAGCAAGGCGCGGATCATGGTTTCCATGCCGAGCACCAGTTTGTTCAGGTCGACGCGCCGGTCTGGTTGCGGCTGCTGCTTGCGGCTGAAACTCAGCAATTGGCGGGTCAGGGTGGCCGCCCGCTGCGCCGCCCGGTCGATTTCCTCTACTTTGTCGCGCAGCGTGTCGCCCGCCGGGATGTAGTCGAGCAGCAGCTCGCTGTAGCCGCGGATGATGGTCAGCAGGTTGTTGAAGTCGTGGGCCACGCCGCCCGCCATTTTTCCCACCGTCACCAGCTTTTGCTGCTGCGCCATTTCCGCCTCGGCGGCGCGCACCTGCTGTTCGGCGTTGCGCGTCTGCTTGTCGGAGTAGAGCGCCCGGTCGGCGCGAGCCAGCAGGTCCTCCGCGGTCTCTCCACCCTTGTATTCGGCCCAGCCCGCGGCAAAGGTAAGCGGAATTTTTTCTCCCGCGTAATCCACGTGGAGCCCGCGCAGGTGCAGCAACACCTTGGGCACCTGGTCCGACGAACATTCCGGCAGCAGCACCATGAATTCGTCGCCCCCCATTCGCACCGGAAGGTCGGAAGAACGGAAGCATCGCTTCAGATGATGCCCGAACTGCTGCAGCGCGGCATCGCCCGCGGCATGCCCATATTGGTCGTTGATGGCCTTGAACTCGTTCAGGTCCAGCATCAGCACCGTGAGCGCGTATCCCTGGCGCGCGGCGCGGTGAATTTCCAGCGGCAAGTGCTCCTTGGCGAAGCGCCGGTTATACAGGTCGGTCAAGGGATCGACCACCGCCAGCCGCTCGTAAGTTTCCGCCCGCGTTTCCAGGGTGGCCATCTCCTCCAGTTGGGTGGCAAGCTGCCGCCGCAGGCGCTTGATCAGGATCTGCTGGTAGACCACGAAAAAGTTGAAAACCAGGACCATCCCGAACAGTCCGCGGACGGCCAGGTCCAACTGCAGCCAGTAGAAGGGATTTTCTCCGTGCAGGACCCCGGGAAAGCTCAGCGATATGACCGCGAAGGTGAGCAGCAGCATGACCAGGACGGCGGCGCCCCACAGCCACCAGTCCTGCCGTTCCAGCCGGCGCAATCGAAAGCGAATATCATCCAGGCTGACGGCACGGACAACACCCGCTTCTTCCCCCGGCATCCCCCCGCTTCCAGGCTCTGTTTTCTTCGGCAAAACGTGCACCTTTTAGTAGCGCACTATATCCCAGGAATCGTCCAACCATGCAGAATTTAAGGGGTTACGGGGCAGATTCGTTCCATCGTAGGAGCCGTGTAGATTCGGGTCCCGGCCGCAGCCCATGGGGCAACGTAATTCTTTCCGGCGGCTTGGCAAAAGCTACCAGCAGGGGCTGCCGGATGGCCGATTAAGTCGCCTGTTTTCAGCAGACGCTAGATGGTACCGGGGATGCTTTAGAAGACGGCAGACGAAGTGGCGCGCAACAGGGGCGCTCTTGAGAATAACTTTCGGCCAGAGAGTTTCTTGAGCGCCCCTTTGCATTTCCTAGGCCAGGGCGAGCTTTTCCAGCAGATCGATTCCCGCACGACGCAGCAGCGCCGCCACCACGTCTTCCCGTAAACGCGTGGCGTCGTATTCCACCCGCACCGTCTTTTCCTTCTCGTTAAACCGCACCCGCCGGATGCCGTAGACGTCGCGCAGACTGTCGACGGCGCGCATTTCCATGGTTCCCGGCGTGTTTCCGTAACGGAATGCCACTTCCACAGCCGTCATCTGCTTCCTCCCGCGTTGTGCGGAATCAATATTGTTATGCGCTCAATATAGCAGCGCAGCGCGTCCACAGCAGCACTGGCTGAGTTTTCGGCGCTCACCATCAAAACTCGGAACTCAAAACCGCTCAAGGTTTAGACTTTGAATATGACGAAGGCGCAACTGGCATGGACATGAGCACATCTGTCAAAGATCCGGTCTGCGGGATGATGGTTGATCCCGCGCGCGCCAAGGCCACCGCCGAGCACCAGGGGCGTACCTATTACTTCTGCTGCCCGGGATGCGCCCAGAAGTTCACCGCCGACCCGCAAAAATATCTCGCGAAGCCCGCCGGCCTGGTCAGCCTGGGTGCACCCGCAACCAACAAGCCTGGACTGGTCAGCATCGGTGCGCCCAAGCCCGCGGCAGCCCGGGAGCGGGATCCGGTTTGCGGCATGATGGTCGATCCCGCTCAGGCCGCGGGCCAAGCCGAGTACAACGGCAAGACCTACTACTTCTGCAATCCGAAATGCGAGCAGCGCTTCCGCGCCGAGCCGGAAAAATTCCTCGCCCCCAGTGTCGCCCCGGCCGTGCCTGTCGCCGTCGGCCACAGGCCATCGGCCAGCGACGGTCAGCAGACCTACATCTGCCCCATGGATCCCGAGGTGCGCCAGCAGGGTCCGGGCGCGTGCCCCAAGTGCGGCATGGCGCTGGAGCCGGAAACGATTGCCGCGCCCGCCTCCAGGACCGAATGGGTGTGCCCCATGCACCCCGAAATTGTGCGTGACCAACCGGGCGCATGTCCCATCTGCGGCATGGCGCTGGAGCCGCGCACCGTCACCGCCGCCGAAGCTGACAATCCCGAGCTGCGCGACATGACGCGCCGCTTCTGGGCCAGCGTGGCGCTCACCGTTCCGCTGCTCGTCATCGCCATGGGACACATGGTTCCGGCGCTGGCCCAGGTGTTTCCCCGCTGGCTGCTCACCTGGGGAGAGATGGCGCTGGCCACTCCGGTGGTGCTGTGGGCGGGATGGCCCTTCTTCCAGCGCGCTTGGACGTCGCTGAAAAACCGTCACGCCAACATGTTCACGCTGATTGCCATCGGGGTCGGCGTCGCCTATGGCTACAGCGTGGTGGCGACCCTGGCGCCGGGAATTTTTCCCGAAGCATTCCGCGAGCACGGCATTGTCAGCGTTTATTTCGAAGCCGCGGCGGCCATTACCGCGCTGGTGCTGCTTGGGCAGGTGCTGGAACTGCGCGCCCGCAGCCGCACCTCGCAAGCAATCCGCGCCCTGCTCGACCTGGCGCCGAAGATGGCCCGCCGCATCCTTCCCGATGGCCGCGAAGCCGACATTCCCATCGACCAGGTGCAGCCCGGCGATCAGCTGCGGGTTCGTCCTGGCGAAAAAATTCCGGTGGATGGCGTCCTCCTCGAAGGCGCCAGCGCCATCGACGAATCCATGCTCACCGGCGAGTCTTTACCCGTGGAAAAAGCGGCCGGCGCGCGCGTCATTGGCGCCACCGTCAATGGGCAAGGCTCCTTCATCATGCGCGCCGAACGCGTGGGCGCGGAGATGCTGCTGGCGCAGATCGTGCGCATGGTTGCCGAAGCGCAGCGCAGCCGCGCCCCCATTCAGCGCATTGCCGACCGCGTTGCCGCCTATTTTGTTCCCGCTGTGGTCTCCGTCGCCGCCATCGCCTTTATCGCCTGGGCCGTGCTGGGCCCGCAACCACGCCTCGCCTATGCGCTGCTGAACGCTGTCGCCGTGCTCATCATCGCCTGCCCCTGCGCGCTCGGCCTGGCAACGCCCATCGCCATCATGGTCTCCACCGGCCGCGGAGCTCATGCCGGCGTGCTCATCAAGAACGCCGAAGCGCTCGAGATCCTGGAAAAAGTCGACACCCTGGTGGTCGACAAAACCGGTACCCTGACCGAAGGCAAACCTAAGCTGGTTTCCACTATTGCAGCGAATGGTCTCGATGACTCCGAGCTGCTTCGCCTGGTGGCTTCGCTTGAGCGCGGCAGCGAGCACCCGCTCGCCTCCGCCGCCGTCAAGGCCGCGGAAGAAAAACAACTCAAGCTGTCCAACGCGGAAGGTTTCAAGTCGCTGACCGGCAAAGGCGTTGTCGGGCGCGTCGAGGGCAGGGAAGTGGCGGTCGGCAACGAGCGGCTCTTGGACGATATTCGAACCGCAAGCGGCCCGCCGTCATCTCCGGAAGTTCCGAATCGCACCGATTTTCTCTCTCGCGCCGATCAGCTCCGCCGCGAAGGCCAGACGGTCATCTTTGTTGCCATCGAGGGGCGTCTCGCCGGGCTGCTGGGCATCGCCGATCCCATCAAGGCCTCCACCCCGGAGGCGATTCGCGCCCTGCATGAAGAAGGCGTGCGCATTGTCATGCTCACCGGCGACAGCCGCCCCACCGCCGAAGCCGTTGCCGGCAAGCTGGGCCTCGACGAGTTCGAGGCTGAAGTCTTGCCGGAGCGCAAACTGGAGATCGTGAAACGCCTGCAAGAGGAGGGCCACCGGGTGGCCATGGCCGGCGACGGTGTTAACGACGCGCCCGCCCTGGCGCAGGCCGATGTGGGCATCGCCATGGGCACCGGCACCGACGTGGCCATGGAGGCCGGCGGCATCACCCTGGTGAAAGGAGACCTGCGCGGTATTGCGCGCGCCCGCCGCCTGAGCCGCGCCACCATGCGCGTCATTCGCCAGAACCTGTTCTTCGCCTTCGTCTACAACTCTATCGGCGTTCCCATCGCCGCCGGAGTCCTCTACCCGTTCTTCGGCGTGCTGCTCAGCCCCATCATCGCCGCCGCCGCCATGAGCTTCAGCTCGGTCTCGGTCATCACCAATTCCCTCCGCCTGCGCAACGCACGGCTGTAGATGGACGACATCTTTACTAGTTGTGTCATCCCGAGCGCAGCGAGGGATCTGCTGTAATCACTACACGAAGCCCGCCACACGCAACTCTATGGCATGCGGCGGCAGGTTGGAATCGATTCTTAACGAGGTGTCATCCTGAGCGAGGGCGCACGCCCGAGTCGAAGGATCCCGCAGCTGCCGGCAGCTAGACACTGCCGACAGGGAATTCTTTCTCTGCCCGCAGCACTCGGAACCCCTTCAATCTTCAAACCTGAAAACCGCTGTCATCCCGAGCGCAGCGAGGAAGCTAGGTTTACCGTTGAAGGGCCATAGAAAGAACTACATCCTGCTCAAGTACGACTCAATCTCCGGCTGCGTCCAGTTCACCGGCCCGATGAACTTACGCCGCACCATCCCCTGCCGGTCGATCACGTAGGTCTCGGGAAACTTGAAGGTGCCGTACAGCGCATTCGACTTCTGGTCGGGATCGCGCACCGCCAGCAACTCCACGTCGTGGTCCTTGAGAAACTTCTTGTATGCGTTCTCGTCCACGTCCACGCTGACCGCCAGCACGGTCACGCCTTTGTCCTGCAGCCGCGATTGCATCTGCACCAGCGACGGCATCTCGTCGACGCAGGGCGGGCACCACGTCGCCCAGAAATTCAGCACCACCACCTTGCCCTTCAGGTCGTGCAGCGACACCTTGCGGGTGGAATCCTGCAGCGAGAAATCGGGCGCGGCCTCGCCAATCCGCGGCGGCCGCGAGCCGCGGTAGCAGCCGCTCAGAAGCAAAGTGAAAACAAAAAAAATTCCGCTAAGAATCCAGACCCGTTTCACGATTTTCATCATACCGCAACGAATTCAGCCGCAATGCCGTGCGCCTTCCTTACGGTTTCATTATCCAATCTTTCGGGCGCCGCTCGTTGCCTTCCGAATCACCTTGCAGCGTGACCAAAACGCTTGACGCCGGGTGTACAATTCTTACGAACTTGGAAGTTCGTGTTTGAGCCGCCGGTGCTTATGCCGCGCGGCTCAAAGTGCTTTTGGAGGTTTGTTTTCAAGATTTTAGCTGTAACTCCTTTGCCGGGAATATTTTGCGGACAAAATCTCCGCAAGATCTTGATTCTAAAAGATCTACCAGGGGGGGGAGGGCTACTCACCTATAATGGTCCGACCAATATGAACGCGAACAGCACCGTGGGCGCGCCCGCTGTATCCGTCATTATCCCGGCGCGCAACGAACAAGCCAACCTCGGCGCCTGCCTGGATTCGCTGACGGCACAGACCGGCGTGGATTTCGAGATCATCGTGGTCGACGACCACTCCTGGGATCGAACTCGCCAGATTGCCGAAGCGTGTTTGTGTGGCTCGGGTCTCCGACCCGGGAAAGTCATTTCCGCCCCCGCGCTCCCCGAAGGCTGCTCGGGCAAATGCAACGCCGCGCAGTCGGGTGCCGATGCCGCGCGCGGCGAGTGGCTGTTGTTTACCGACGCTGACACCGTCCATCTTCCCGGATCGCTGGAACGCGCCCTGCGCGAAGCGCGCGAGTACAACGTTGAGCTGCTGTCATACTCGCCGGCGCAGGAGGTCCATGGGCCGATCGAAAACGCGATCATGCCCGTCATCTACGCCGAGTTGGCGATGACCTACCGTCCGAAAGAGGTCTGCGATCCGGCATCGCCTGCGGCGGCGGCCAACGGCCAATACCTGCTGATCTCCCGCTCCGCCTATGACGCTGTCGGCGGGCACGCGGCAGTCAGCCAGACGCTGCTGGAAGACGTGGCCCTCGCACAGGCGGTGAAGCGTAGCGGACGCCGCTTGCGCTTCCGCTTTGGCGGCAACGCGGTGCGCACCCGCATGTATCGCACTTGGCCCGACCTGAGGGAGGGATGGACCAAGAATCTGGCGCTGCTGTTTCCCCACACTTCGCGGCTCGCCGCCCTGCGCGCCGCGGAATTCCTTGTGGCAGCCGGCGGCATGGCCGCGGTGGTGGCGGGCGTCGCCAGGAAAAAGCCTATCCTGGTCGCTGCGGGCTTGAGCGCTGCTGTGCCTGCCTCGGCGGGGTTTTTCCGCCGGCTTCGCAAGGCGCACTCCGGACCTCTTGCCACCGCTCTGTCCCCGCTGGGCCTGCCATTATTCGTGTACCTTTTGCTGCGCTCGCGACTCCATTACAAGAGAAATCAGGTGTCGTGGAAGGGTCGCACCTATCGTCCCGCGACAGAACCGGGTCAGGTGAGACAATATGACGGCGGTGCTGCCGTCAAGCAGCGGTGACCGAAGTTGCCGGGAGGTTTTTTGGCTGAAAGCTGGTGGCTGAGAGCTGACGGCCGGATTCTATGGTTTTCCTGACCAGGAAGTGCGAGTTTTCCGCGGCGCACTATTACCACAACCCGCAGTTCTCGCCGGAGGAGAACCAGCGCATCTTCGGCAAGTGCAACAACCCCCATGGACACGGGCACAATTACACCCTGGAGGTCACGGTCAAGGGCGAGGTGGACCCGCGTTCCGGCTTCGTCGTCGACCTGAAGGACCTGAAGGACGCGCTGGAGCGCGAGGTGCTCAGCGCGCTCGATCATCGCTTCCTCAACAAGGAAGTGCCGGAATTTCGCGACCGCATTCCGACCACGGAAAACCTGGCCATTGCCATCTGGGACCGCCTGCGGCCCAAGCTCAAGGTCGCGCAACTGCACCGCGTTCGGCTCTACGAAACGCCGGACTTGTTCGTGGACTTCTATGGGGAGGAATGACGAGAATTTGTAATTGGTAATTCGTAATTTGCAATTTTTGTTGGGCGCGTCAGCCAAGAGTCCGCAAAAATTACAAATTACAAATTGCAAATTGCGAATCCGATGAAGGCTCACCTTACAAGGCGTTATATGTTCTCCGCCTCGCACCGCTTGCACAGCGACGCGATGTCGGCGGAGGAGAACCGCGCCACCTACGGCAAGTGCAACAATCCGTATGGCCACGGGCACAATTACGCGCTGGAGGTCACGGTCAGCGGCGCTGTCGAGGCGAGCACCGGCATGGTCTGCAATCTCGCCGACCTCGACGGGTTTGTGCACCGCGAAATCCTGGCGCGCTACGAACATGTCAACTTGAACACCTTGCCCGAATTCGGCCGCCGCGTGCCCACCACGGAGAATCTCTGCCTGGAAATCTATGAAATATTGCAGCGCGGCTTTCAGCTTGCCCATCTGGAAAAGGTAAGGATGGAAGAGACCATGATGAACTCCTTCGAATATGCCGGAGGAGCCGAGGTGCGTCATTAGTACGAAGAAAGGAACCATGACCCAAGTTGCGGAAGCTACCACGCTGGCCGGCGCCAGCTACGCCGACCTGGTGCGCGAGACGCTGCTGCGGATCGGCGAAGACCCCGATCGCGAAGGCCTGGAGCGCACGCCGGAGCGCGTGCAGCGCGCCATGGAACACCTGACCAAGGGCTATCACGAAGACCCGGAAAAACTGCTGAAAGGCGCGCTCTTCACCGTCAACTACGACGAGATGGTGATCGTGAAGGACATCGAGATGTTCAGCCTGTGCGAGCACCACATGCTGCCGTTCTTCGGCAAGGTGCACATCGCCTACGTGCCCAAGGGCAAGGTGATCGGGTTGAGCAAGCTGCCGCGCCTGGTGGACATCTTTGCCCGCCGCCTGCAGGTACAGGAGCGCCTGACCACGCAGATCGCGGAAACCATCCAGCGCGTCATCGAGCCGCAGGGCGTGGGCGTGGTGGTGGAGGCGCGCCACCTCTGCATGATGATGCGCGGGGTGGAAAAGCAGCACTCCGCCGCCGTCACCTCCGCCATGTTCGGGGCGTTTCGCGAGGAGCACGAAACCCGGGAGGAGTTCCTGTCGCTGATCCGGGCGAAAGCGGGGAACGGAAGCTTCTAGAACAGTTTCGAGTTTCAGTTTCGAGTTTCAACTTTATGCGAGCCGGTCGACCGCGATCGGCTTTTTTCTTGCCTCGTGTATCCTTACTCGCGCTCATGAGAACGACGAAAGCAACTCGCGCGAGGAACACCTCGCTGGCCGGCAAAGTCGCCGTCGTCACCGGCGCCAGCCGCGGCATCGGCCTGGCCATCGCCGACGCGCTGCTCGCGCAAGGCTGCACCGTGATTGCGGTTTCGCGGGGAATTGCTGGATCAAAGAACCGACAACCGAAAATCGCGAACCGACAACGGTTCTCCTGCGATGTTCGCGATCCGCGCTCCGTCGCCACGCTGTTCGCCGCAGTCAAGAAGCGGTTCGGACGAGTCGACATCCTGGTCAACAACGCCGGCAAGGCGCATGCCCTGCGCAACATCCAGGACCTCCCGCTCGAGACCTGGCGCGACGTGCTGGAAACCAACCTGACCGGAATGTTCCTGTGCACCCATGCCGCGCTGC
Source organism: Terriglobia bacterium (assembly GCA_963797035.1). Lineage (GTDB taxonomy): Bacteria > Acidobacteriota > Terriglobia > Terriglobales > Acidobacteriaceae > JAIQGF01. Next base: position 518,212 of record CAWCOC010000001.1, on the reverse strand, counting down.
CCTTGATGCGCCAAGGCGGCGTGATCGTAAACAACCTGTCGGTGGCGGCGCGCGGCGTCTTTCCGGGCGAATCGGCCTATTGCGCCTCCAAGCACGGCGCGCTTGGCTTCACCGACACGCTGCGCGAAGAGGTGCGCGGTCGCGGCATCCGCGTCATCTCGCTGTTGCCCGGACCGACCGCGACAGACATCTGGAACCAGTTCATGCCCGACGCGCCGCGCCAGAAGATGCTGTCGCCGGAGACGGTAGCGCGCGCCGTGGTGAATGCCATCGCCCTGCCGGAAGACGCGGCCGTGGAGGAGCTGCGGATTGCGCCGGTGGCAGGAAATTTGTGATCTGGGCTTTTAGCTCTTAGCCTTTAGCTTTTAGCCAAACGGGTCCAAGTAATAGCTAAAAGCTAAGAGCTAACAGCTAAGAGCTTGTTCACGCATCGTAGCGGAAGCGGCGGCGCTGGGAAGGGAAGAGCTTGATCATGGCGATGCCGAAGACGAACCCGCCCACGTGGGCCCAGAAGGCGATGCCGCCGCCGGTCTGGCTGGAGTAGGCGATGGAGGTCGCGGCGCCGCTCAGGAACTGCACCACGAACCAGTAGCCGAGCACGACCCAAGCCGGCAGGCGGAGGAAGAACACGAACAGAAAGGGAACCAGGGTCAACACGCGCGCCGATGGAAACAGCACGAAGTAGGCGCCCATCACGCCGGCGATGGCGCCGCTGGCGCCCACGCTGGGAATGCGCGACAGAGGATTGAAGAAGGTGTGCAGCAGGGTCGCGGCCACGCCCGCCAGCAGATAGAACACCAGGTAGCCGAAGTGGCCGAGGTAGTCCTCGACGTTGTCGCCGAAGATGTAGAGCACCCACATGTTGGAGATCAGGTGGAGCCAGGAGGCGTGCATGAACATGGCGGTGAAGATGGGAATGAACGCCAACCCGGCGTTGGCGGAGGCGTGCGAGCCGGTGATCAGCGAGGTCAGCCGGTAGGGCTGGAAGCCGAAGACGTTGACCACCACCTGCGCCGGCGCCGGGATTCCGATCCACATGCACAGGAACACCACCGTGTTGAGCGCCAGCAGAAAGTAGTTGACGTAAGGAGTGCTGTAGCGCGGGGCATCATCTTTGAGCGGAATCATCGAGCAGCGCCGGCGGTTGACCTGGCCGCCGTTCCGCCTTCACGATAACAGAGACGCCATGAACGGGATACTGGTTATCGACAAGCCGTCGGGCATGACGTCGCATGACGTGGTCAACCGCGTGCGGCGCCTGCTGAAGGAACGTTCGGTGGGGCACCTGGGCACCCTCGACCCCATGGCGACCGGGGTGCTTCCCCTGGTGCTCGGTAAACTGACCCGCCTGGCGCAGTTCTATAACGGCGCCGAGAAGAGCTACCAGGGGCAAATCCGCCTCGGGTTTGCCACCGATACCTATGACGCCGAGGGCGAGCCGGCGGGCGAAAAACAGATAGTTCAAGTAACACTTGAAGGGTTGCGGGAGTTGGCGTGCCGCTTTCGGGGAGAGATCCAGCAGATGCCGCCGCCGTTTTCGGCCAAGAAAATTGCCGGCGTTCCAGCCTACAAGCTGGCGCGCAAGAAGCAGGAAGTCACGCTGGAGCCGGTGCGGGTGGAGATCAAGGAATTCGAGATCCTGAATTTGGAGGGGGAACTGGCGAGTTTCCGCGCACGCGTGTCATCAGGAACGTACATGCGCTCGGTAGCGCATGACATCGGGCAGTTGTTGGGCGTGGGCGCCCACCTGGCGTGCCTGCGCCGGACCGGGGTGGGAGAGTTTACGGAAATCGATGCCTGCACGCTGGAGCGGCTGGAGTCGGCCGCGCCGTCGGGCGAATTCCAGGCACTGCTCATCCACCCGCGGCGCATCCTGCCGTCATTTCCGTCGGTCACCGCCGACGAGGCGAACGTCAACCGCATTCGGCACGGGCAGGCGGTGAACTTGCCGGAGATGTCGCGCGCGCCGCTGGTGAAGGTGTTCGCCGGGCAGGCGGAGCTGATCGCCATCGCCAGCCGGGTGGCGGGAACGTTGTTCCATCCTAAGGTAGTGCTGACGGGATGAACTGGATTGGCGCTAGACGAGCGGTCGGAGATAATGTCCGATAACGGATATTATGTTAAATACGAATTCTGCCCAGTACAAATGCGCGGTCTGGGGTCACTGCTCGCTCGTTCCGGCCATTTCCCTACCAGAGACGCCGCACGCCGTAACGCTCGAATATGGGGTCGCTGCTCACGATCGCCAGGTTTTCGGCCTGGGCCTGGGCGACTAGCAGTCGGTCTAACGGGTCCTTGTGACGGACCGGAAGAGTTCCAGCGCGAATCGCATGCTCGACGGTAATGTCCAGGACCTTAAACCCAGCAGCCCGAAAACGCAGCTCCGCGCCTTCCAGCAGTTCGCGTGCATCCATTTTCCCGATGCCGGTTTTTATTGCGAGTTCCCAAACTGCACCCACCGGAACAAAAACCTCGGCGTTGGATGCGGCAATGGCGCGCCGAGCGCTTCGGGAGAGCCGCTCATCCCCTTGGAACCACCAAAGAAGCGCCTGTGCATCGAGCAATAGCCTCACTCAATACCCCAGTCCTTCAATTCCTCATCGGTGAGCGGAGCGAAGGCTTCCGGCGGAGCCGAGATCCTGCCCTTCAAACTGCCATAGCCACGGTTCTTGACCTTCTTGGGAGCGATAGGAATCAGCCTGGCAACCGGCTTGTTGCCGCGGGCAATCACGACTTCCTTGCCATCCTCGGCTTCAGCGATCAGCTTGGAGAGATTGGTTTTGGCCTGGTGAACGGTGTACATAGCTAAGTATCTTAGCTAACCAGACGGGGGCGGTCAACCGCGCGCATTGGGCGGCTAATTCTTTCAGCTGCACACGCGTGGGCGCGTGTGCCACACGGGTGGGCAGCCGAGGGCGGCTGCCCCTACGCCCTACCGCTTACTGCGGGGCCTGCAGCAGGCGCTCCAGTTCAACCCGAAATTGGCGTAGCGCTTCCAGGCGCTCGCCGGTAGCCTCGACGGTCTCGGACTTGGCGCGGAACACCTGGCGGCCGGCCTCTTCCACCAGCACGCCTATCACCTCACCCATACGCCAGCCGGGAGTGCCGATCATGACCAGGCCGGCGGGAGTCGCCTCCAGCAGCGCGATGCATTCGCCGCGCACGACGCCCACGGATTTGGGAAAGCGATCGAAAGTCTGGAGTTCAAAGCCGGCGAGGTAGATGCGTTGGAGCTGTTCGGCGGAATCCATGGAAGCATCGGGTGATCGGATGATCGGTGGATCGGGTGATCTCGCGTCGGGTGCGGCTTTCGATCGCCCGATCACGCAATCGCCGGATCACCCGATGGCTACATCTTGTATCGTCCCAGGTCCTCGTCGCCCAGGTTCTCCAGCCATTTGCGGAGCTCTTCCTGGGAGACGCGGTCGGAGACGGCGCTGGCCATGCGCGAGGTCTTCAGCACCTCGTCTTCGACAAAGATCGGGCAATCGACGCGCAGCGCGAGCGCCAGGGCGTCGGAGGGGCGGGAGTCGATGGAGATAATCTGCCCGTCGCGTTCCACCCAGATGATGGCGAAGAAAGTGTCGTCGCGGAGTTCGTTCACCACCACCTTGCGCACGCTGGCGTCCAGCCCGATGAGCAGGTTCTTGAGCAGGTCGTGGGTCATGGGCCGGGGCGTCGTGACCTTCTCGATTTCCAGGGCGATGGCGTTGGCCTCGTAGATGCCGACCCAGATGGGCAGCACGGCGTCGCCGCCAACGTCTTTCAGGATCACGATGGGCATGTTGGTCACCGGGTCCATCATCAAGCCCCGAATTTTCATCTCGACTTCCATCATGATCCCTCCGAGTCCTTAGACGGCCAACTCTCCCAATAAGCTGTTTGGGAAGGTTGCCGTGACGCGCACCGGCACATATTGGCCGACCCGCGGTTCTTCGCCTCCGCCTGTCGTGAAGTTTAGCACCTTGTGTTGCGACGTGCGCCCGACCCATTGGCCCCTGGCCGGATTCCGGCCCTCCACCATCACCTCCAGCGCTTCGCCCAGGTGACGCCGGTTCAGCGCCGCCGAGATTTCTTTCTGGCGCGCGTTCAGCACCGCCAGGCGCAGCGCTTTTTCCTCGTCGGGAATGCTGTCGATGTAGGTGAGCGCCGGAGTGTTGGGCCGGGGGGAATACTTGAAGGAAAAAATGGCGTCGTACTCCACCTGCTGAAGGAGCGTGATCGTCTCTTCGAAGTCGGCCTCGGTCTCGCCGGGAAAGCCGACAATCACGTCGGTGGTGATGCTGATGCGCCGCCGCGCCGCCTTCATCCAGGCAATGCGCTCCAGGTACTGGTCGCGGGTGTAAAGACGCTTCATGAGGTCGAGCACGCGCGTGGAGCCGCTCTGCACCGGAAGATGGACGTGGTCGCAAAGCGTGGGCACAGCATCGATGGCATCGACGATGTCCTTGCCGAAGTCGCGCGGATGCGAGGTGGTAAACCACACGCGGCGAATTCCGCCGATCTCTCCGACCGCCGCCAGCAACTCCGCAAATGTCTTTTTTTCAGTTGGATCGCGGTAAGAGTTCACGTTTTGCCCGAGCAATTGAATCTCCGTGAAACCCTCATCCGCCATGCGGCGGGCCTCGGCCAAGACCGAGTCGGAGGTGCGGCTGCGCTCCTTGCCGCGGGTAAAGGGAACCACGCAGTAGGCGCAGAATTTGTCGCAGCCCTCAATGATGGTGACGTAGCCGCGATGCGGGTTGCTGCGGGCGGTGTACTCGGTCTCGAAGGTCTGGTCGGTCTGGCGGTCGTCCAAGCCGGTGACGCGCGAGTTCCCTGCCTCGATCTGCACCAGCATGTCGGGCAAGTTGCGGTACGAGGCCGATCCGCACACCAGCGACACATGCGGCGCCCGCTCGAAAATCTTCTCGCCTTCCTGCTGCGCCACGCAGCCGAGCACGCCGAATTTCTTGCCTTGCTTCTGCAGGGCCTTGTAGTCGGCGAGGCGATGGAACACCTTCTGCTCCGCCTTGTCGCGGATGGAGCAGGTGTTGTACAGGACCAGGTCGGCTTCCTGAACGGTCTCCACCTGGCGATAGCCCTGGGCGATCAGCGTGCCGATCACTTTCTCGGAGTCGTGCACGTTCATCTGGCAGCCGAAGGTTTCCAGGTAGAACGTCTTCTGGGAAACAGCGGACATTACCTTGAGTATAAACGACCTCGGCGGCGTTGAGGGCTAGCGACCGTTGCGCACGATATCCAGGAAGTACTGGTGCACGCGCCGGTCGTCGGAGAGTTCAGGATGGAAGGTGGCGGCCAGCACGCTTCCCTGCCGTACGAGGACGGGATCGTTCCCTTCCCGGGCGAGCACTTCCACCTCGGGGCCGACGCTCTCGAAGCGGGGCGCGCGGATGAAAACCATCTCCAGCGGCTCCGGGCCGAGCTTGGACGCGCCCTGGCGAATCGAGCTCTGCATCTGGCGGCCGTAGGCATTGCGCTTGATTTTGACATCGAGCGCGCCCAGGGCGGGCTGCGGCGGATTGCCCACGTCGTGGGCAAGCAGGATGGCGCCGGCGCAGGTGCCGAAGGTCGGCTTGAGGCGCACGAAGTCCTTGAGCTTCTGAAATCCCTGCTCGCCCAGTAGCTTGAGAAACGTGGTGGACTCGCCGCCGGGAATCACCAGCGCCTCCACTTCGTCCAACTGCTCGGGCTTTTTGACCAGGACGACCTCGGCGCCCAGCTCCTCGAGCCGTCGGCGGTGCGCGTCGAAATCCCCCTGTAAAGCCAAAACGCCAATTTTCATGCTGATGAATTGGATGTCTCTATTTCTTTCCCAGTCGCTCCAGGACCGCGCCGACAACGAGAGGCAAGCCGATGGTGGCGTCGACGAAGACCTCGGCGAACTTGCCGCCGTCCTCCGGCGGCACGAACTTGCCCCACGAGACCGCCTCGGTATACGGACTGCCTGACAAGCCTCCCCAGTAAACGGGTTCGGGGCAGATGCGCAGGCCGTAATGAAAGCGCTTCAGGGGAACGTCTTCGCCGCCCCGGCGGTGACGCAATTCCAGGTACGGACCCAGCTGCTGCGTCCAGTTGCGCGGCACGCCGCCGCCGATGGTGAACACGCCCATGCGGGGGGAAGCCAGCATGGTATCGGCGTAATGATTCACGTCTTCGAAGGGGTCGTAGCGCAAGGGAGGTCTTCCCTGCTTGGCGCGCATCGCGATTGTGCAGCGCGAAATCCAGTCCCAGCTCGGAGTCGCTGAATGCGGGCACAAAGACCGGGACATTTTTCTCGTAGGCGGATTTGAGAATGCCGCGCCCGGCCACGTGCTTGCTCAAGTGCTCGCCGATGGCGCGATTCAGCTTCCACGAGCATGCGGTCTCGTCCGCGTTCCACTGGTCAAGCACGGGAGCGAAGATGCGCTCCACCTGGTCGAGGTTCTGCTCCGGCTCCAGGGTGTCGTAGACGCGGTTGTAGCCCGCTTCGTAGAGCTCGACATCGTTCATCTTGGGATCGTAGATGTAGTGCGAGCGGCCAATGCCCTCGACCAGGCCATGCGCCATCAAGGCGCCGGTGGAGACCAGGGCGCGCACGATGCCGCGATCGATGAGGTCGGTGATCACCAGTCCCTGCTTGGCGACGGTCATGGCGCCGGCTAGCGTCATGACGACCAGGCAATCTTTATCGCGCGCCATCGCCTCGAGCACGTCGGCGGCGTCGCCCACCTGGCGAGCGGTAAAGGCGGTGCGGCCCATGGCGCGAACCAGGTCGTCGATGCCGCGAATTTTGCCGAGATCGAGCGGCTCCAGCGGAACCAGGCGGTCTTCTTCCGGAGTGTGCAGCCGGCGTTCAATGCCGCCGCCTTCCACCGGCTGTTCGTGATCGTGCTTCCCGTGCTTTTCCTGACCGTGCTTAGGACCGTGGCCCGGCTTGTGCTTCAATCTTTCACCTCAAAGAAATCGCAGCCGCAGAAGAATGCGGAGGAACGATGATTGGGAAACAGCCAAGTTAAATGCCGCAAGGCAGTGGCGTCAACGAGAGCGCGTGGCTTGACTGACTTTGCCGTCAGCAGCAGCAATTGGTAGCTCAGTATTTCCGTAGATTTACGCTGGTCCTCCGTCCGAAAAACCCGTCTGGTATCCTGTCCCGTTACGGAGGACACTTTGGCGGTCCCTGAGCAATTTCGCGTCGGCCTGATCCAGATGTCGTGTGCTCCCGATCCGGAAACAAATCTGGAGCACGCCATCGACCTGGTGCGCGATGCGGCGGGACGCGGAGCGCAGGTGGTGTGCCTGCCGGAACTGTTCCTGACGCAATATTTTTGCCAGCGGGAAGATGCGTCGCTGTTCGACCTGGCCGAACCGATTCCGGGCCCAACGACGACGCGGCTTTCGCAGGTCGCACGCCAGCAAAAGATCGTGTTGATCGCGTCGCTGTTTGAAAAGCGCGCGCCTGGGGTTTATCACAACACGGCGGCGGTGCTCGACGCCGACGGCACGCTCACTGGGATCTATCGCAAGATGCACATCCCCGACGATCCCCTGTACTACGAAAAGTTTTATTTCACTCCCGGCGACCTTGGATTTCGCGCCTTCGACACCGCGGTGGGGCGCGTTGGAACGCTGGTCTGCTGGGACCAGTGGTATCCGGAGGGAGCGCGGCTGACGGCCCTCCGCGGCGCTCACGTGCTGTTCTATCCGACGGCGATCGGCTGGCATCCGGCGGAGAAGGAGCAACACGGCGAAGTGCAGCGCGACGCCTGGCGCACCATCCAGCGCGCCCATGCTATCGCCAACGGCGTCTACGTGGCGGTGGTGAATCGCGTCGGCCACGAGGCTGGCGATGTCGGCGGCAAGCAGACGCCTGGCGCAGGCCTGGAGTTTTGGGGGAGCTCATTTTTGTGCGACCCCTTCGGTTCGGTGATTGCGGAAGCGTCGGCGGAGGGCGAAGAGATCCTGATCGGCGAGGTCGATCTGCGCAAACTGGAAGAAGTGCGCCGCAACTGGCCCTTCCTGCGCGACCGCCGCATCGACAGCTACGCCCCGATTACCAGCCGGTTACTCGACTGAATGAACACTCTAACCACGAAGGGCACGAAGGAACACGAAGGAAATAATCTACCTTTGTGATCCTTCGTATCCTTCGTGGTTGGGCTGTAAGCATGTGGCGACAAAGAATGCCAACGCGACCCCCGCCTCGCTCGGCTATCGCATGCCGGCCGAGTGGTCGCCGCACGCCTGCACCTGGCTGGGCTGGCCGCACAACCGCAGCGACTGGCCGGGAAAGTTTCCACCCATTGCCTGGGTCTATGTCGAAATCGTGAGGCACCTGGCGCGCGGCGAGCGGGTGGAGATCATCGTCCAAGACCGCGCCGCGGAAGCCAAGGCGCGCGAGGTCCTGGCGCGCGCCAGCGTTCCGGACGAGAACATCGGCTTCCACCGCTGGCGCACCAACCGCGGCTGGACGCGCGACTTCGCGCCGCTGTTCGTCAAGCGCGAGAACCGGCGCGAGCCCGTTGCGGCGGTGAATTTCCAGTTCAATGGCTGGGCGAAGTATCCCGACTGGCCGCTCGACCAGCGCGCCTCGGAGCAGATGGTGCGCTACCTGAAAATCCCGACGTGGTCGGCGGTTGCACACGCGGGGGCGCGTGTGCCACAGGCACGTATGCCACAGGCGCGTGTGTCTCGGACACAGGTGCCAGAGCGGGTGGTCCTGGAAGGCGGGAGCATTGACGTGAATGGCTGCGGCCTGCTGCTGACCACCGAAGAATGCCTGCTCAGCAAGGTGCAGCAGCGCAATCCCGGCATGGCGCGCGACGGCCTGGAGCGCGTCTTTGCCGAATACCTGGGAATTGAAAAGGTCCTATGGCTGGAGCGGGGCATCGCCGGCGACGACACGCACGGCCACGTCGACGATATCGCGCGCTTCGTAGCGCCCGACACGATTGTCACCGCCATGGAGCACAACCGGAACGATGCCAACCATGAGGCGCTGGCCAACAATCTCGCGCGCCTGCGCCGTGCGACCGACCAGCGCGGAGGGCGGCTCAACATCGTCGAGCTTCCCATGCCGGCGCCGGTGGTCTTCCGCGGACGCCGCCTGCCCGCCAGCTATGCCAACTTCTACATCGCCAACCGCCGCGTGCTGGCTCCGGTATTCAACGACCGCAACGACCGGGTGGCGCTCAACATTCTGGCGGACCTGTTTCCCGATCGCGAGATCGTGCCCATCTACTGCGGCGATCTCATCTGGGGCCTGGGCGCGATCCACTGCATGACCATGCAGCAGCCGGCGTAGTCATGCGCTTTGCCGGCCGCCACAAGCCATGAAAATAAGCTAGAAGCGAATTCCAAAGGTTACCGGGACCATGCGCGTGGGCACCGAACCGGTGTCAGCGTAGTGATAACGCGCCTCGGTATAGAGCTTGGCATTGCCTCGTCCGAGGTCAATGGTGAATCCGCCTCCCAGGTTGCCGCCGATGCCGTCGCGCGTCACGGTGGCCAGCACCTGGTTCACACCCACGACTCCGGGAAACACAAACCCGAAGAATGGGTCGAGAAAGAAAGTCTGCTGCAGCGCCGGTTGCGTGAAATTCACGGTGCGGCGGTAGTAACCGACGCCGCCCACGATGTAAGGATTGATCCTGGTGCCGATGGGAATCCGCAGACGCGGTTCGGCGGTAATCGACCAGACATGCGCGTCGCCATCGGGCGTACCCGCCGCAATCAAGGTGTCGCGGTTCACGCCCAGGCCGTTGTACATGAATCGGGCGCCCAGGCTAAACGGAGAATGAAAATTGTAAGCCACACCGCCGGTGATGTTCCATCCGTTGTCGAGATGCCGGCTGATGGCGCCCACCGCGGGGGTAAATCCCGCGCCGATGTCGAAGCTGACGGGACTCTCGGATTGCGCACTTGCCGGTACGGCCAGGCAGAAACCCAGCAGCAGCACGGCCGCCGCGCGCACAACATAGACGAAGCTACGCTTGTTCATTTGCGGACCTTCTCCTCTGTTTCCGGTTTTATGTACTCCCTGGACAAGATGCGATGCTGCGCGACAGTGCTGCCAGCCGGAACCGTTGGCAAAAGTTGGCGTGCCATTTCAATGGGAGGAGCAGAGTGCAAGGCAAAGGCCGCCATGGCGGCGGTCTTCGAAGGAGACAGCTGGAAATCCGACAGCCGGATTATCGCTCGTACTTCACGGGGTGCGGACCCTGTTCCAGAGTCTGGCGGTCCCAGATGGCGCCCTCGCGAGTGTAGCTGGCCAGCTCGAAATCCTGGGTCAGTTCCAGGCAGTCGGTGGGGCAGGCGTCTTCACACAGCCCGCAGAACATGCAGCGGCTGGTGTCGTAGGTGAAGGTGGTCAGCTCTTTGCGGCGCGTGGTGGGATTGCGTTCGGCGCTGACCACGATCAGGTGCTCCGGACACGCCACGGCGCACAGATCGCAGGCGATGCACAGGGTCTCGCCGGTATCGGCATTCACGTTGAGGCGAGGCGCCCCGCGGTAGCGTTCGGCTACCTGCGGACGCTGCAACGGGTACTGTTCGGTATAGACCTCTTTCGGGTTCTGGTAACGAAACGTCACCTTCAAACCCTTGATCAGGTCCACCATCAGAACTTTGTTCAGTGCGCTCTTGAGTCCCACGTTGGAATGGATGACCTCACCCGGAGAATCGTCGCACTATTAGTCTAATCCACTCCTATCGTGATGCGCCACAAGTAGGCGCCAGGTCGCTGATTCCCGCTGACCTGGAACTCCATTTGATCTTCGTTGCCGCCCGCCACTGCGTGCGATGCGCCGCGGGACTGCGCCGGCTTGCCGACCAGCTCTACCAGATGGTTCAAGTGATCCTTTAACTCCTCCGAGGTGCGTCGAGCCGGTAGCGGGTCCCCGACTTCTGCTCGGTGAGGAAAAACTCGTGCCCGGACTTTCCCGACCGGCTGAGACATCCGATCAGTGTAGGCTCAGTTTTCTCGTGCTCGGCTGCGCGCTGCTCGCGCTCCTGCCGCCGGCCGGCCGGATGCTGGGTCGCGCCGGGCAACTCGGACTGGTTCTTGGCATTGCCCATGCCAACGGCCTGGTCCGCACGCTCCGTCTGCTGCTGGGCGGTCAGGTTGTAGTTGGGTTGCGCGTTCACACCCAATTGGTGCTGGGAATTGTTGATCTCCGCGCGCTCCGCTGAACTTGCAATGCGCTCGGCGGCGGCTGGGTTCTGCGCCGTCTGCTCCGCCGTGGGAGGAGCGCCGGGCGCGGAGGCTTGGCCCGAGTGCACTGGCTTGCCGGACGCCTCTGCCCGTCCCGCCGGGGTTTGCATTCCAGGTGTGACCTGGCCGGCGGTGGCGGTGGTGGTCGCGGAAAATGCATGTCCCTCGTTGCCGGTTTTTCCTGGCACAGCCTCTGGCGGTCCCGACGGCGCGGCCGGCCTGCTTCCCGATTGACGTTGAGGCGCCTGCGCCGAGTAGCCGACCTTGGGTTCGGTAGCATTCGGGTTGTTGCGCACCACATCCTGGCTGGCCGCAATCGCCGTCTTCTGCGACTCCGTCTGCTGGGCGCAGGTGTTGGCCAGCGGCTTGATGTCCATGACTTCGAACTCCACTGTCTTTTGCCCAGCGCTGGCGGAGGTAGCGGTGCGGTGGGGTTCGCTGGGACTGATGTAGCCAATGGTTCCCTTCTTGTCCGAAGGACGGATGGCGGTCGCGGTCCCGGTGATCATCACCTCGTGCCCGACGTTTTGCTTGAGCAGCGAGTCATTGCCCTGGAGCAGGTAGATCTCCCCCGTGTGCTCGTCGGTGAGCGCGAAACTCGAGGTGACCTCGGAGCCGATGAGGCAGCCCTGGATCGTGCTTTGGCTGAAGTCGTTTGCGCTCTGTCGCGCGCCAGCCTCACCCGCCGCCCGGTAAGGTTGCTGCGCGACCAGGGAAACGGCCATCAGCAGCAACATGCAGATCAATAACGCGGAGTTTCTCTTCATCGCGCACTCCTTTGGCCAATGTCCCGCCATGCGAAGCGCGAGGGCCTATCAAATTAGAAGCGTAGGACGAAATTAGGGAGGTCAAGAAACGCAACTGATGGACCGCGTCCTCTGCCGGGCAAAAAAAGGCGTACGCTTTCGCGCACGCCGTTTCCTTCCCTGATTGCCGAAGAAGGCTACTTCTTTTTCCGGCTCAGCAAGCCCGCGCCAATCGATCCGAGGCCGAGCAAGCCGAGTAACGGCAGAGGCGACGCCGTCTGCGGCAGGTTCGAGCCCGCATTCTCCTGACCCGAAGTCGCGTTGCTCTGGGCGCTGGTCTCGCCCGTAGCGGCCGGGGCAGAGCTATTCTGCGCGCTGGTGTCCGAGCTGCTCTGCGCGCTGGTATCCGAGCTGGAGTTGCTCGGCGGAGTGGCAGCCGCATTATTTTGCGCGCTCATGTCCGAGCTGCTGGTGCTGGAGCTCGTGCTGCTGCTGGGGGGAACCGCAGCGGCATTGTTCTGCGCGTTCATGTCGGAGCTGCTGGTGCTGGTGCTTGTGGAGCTGCTGGGCGGAACCGCAGCAGCATTGTTCTGCGTGCTCATGTCGGAAGTAGTGTTGCTGCCTGTGCTTCCGACGCCGCTGGAGCTGGCTGCCTGCGTCGGAGTCGCGGTCGAGGGCGGAGTGTTGTTGACCTGCGCAGCGCTATTGCCTTCCGCCGAGCTTACCTGTCCGGGAGTGGCAGCATTGCTGGTCGAGGGGTTCGACTGCGTGTTGTCCGCAGACTGATTCGCCGAAGTGGATGTGCTCGACTGGTTCGCCTGGTCGGACGAACTTGCAGTCGTGGCACCCGCACTGCCGGTGCTCGCCGACGACGGATTGGAGCACGTATCGGACAGCTTGTTAATGCTGCTGATGGTCAGGATTTTGCCGGCGCTCTTCGACTGCGCGGCGGTCATCGAGCCCGCCACCTGGGAGTTGGACATGACCGAATTGCTGCCGAAGTTACCGACGATCTCCACCTGCTGTCCAACGTGGCTCTGAAGCTGGGTGCTGTCACCCTGGATGTCGTACTCCTTGCCGGACTGGTCGGTCAGGGTGAAGTGGCCACTGGAGCCGCTCAGGCAACCTTGCAGCGTCTGGTTCTCGCCGACGGTGCTCTGTCCGCTTTGCGACGGGGTGGCCTGGTTGGTAGTGTCCTGCGAAGCGCTCGGCGGCACATTGTCTGCGGATTGGCGTTCTGATCCGGCGGCATGGTGCTGTTGGGACTGCTGGTCTGGGGTGTGCTCTGGCTGGCGTCGGGTTGAGTCGTCGAAGTGCTGGACGACGAACTCGACGTCTGCGCAACCGCGACCGCTGCCGCCAGCAGCAGAATCGCTGTGAATAGGGTGATCTTTCGCATGGGAATTCCTCCGATGGTTTTGTTCCTCTCCCTCAGCTTGGGTTATGGAATAGAAGTGACGCGCATCAGGGGTTAGAGCGGACTTGATCGCGCCGGTTTGCCCCATGTGAGCTCGATTTAACCGGGATTCCAGGGCTGCCGGACAGGGCTGGTGCCAACTTCGGTTAGTGGTTGGTGGTTCTTAACTTAGGGGAGCTGGTGCGGGCAGCAAAGACTCGGCTTTACAATCCTGAACAGCAATTTACAAGATTCAGGCGACCAGCGTTTGTCATGGACAGCATGGAATGAGCGACGAACTCCACATGGAAGAGGCGCTACGCGAAGCGGCCCGCGCCCACGCCCTGGGTGAAGTCCCGGTAGGAGCCGTGGTGCTGTATGAAGGCCGAATTGTCGGCCGTGGCGCCAACCGCAACCTGGCCGATTCCGATCCCACGGCCCATGCCGAGATCGTGGCGCTGCGCGAGGCGGGCCGCGCGCTCGGCAACCATCGCCTGGTGGGCTGCGAAATCTTTGTCACCATCGAACCATGCGCCATGTGCGCCGGGGCGATGGTGCATGCGCGGCTGAAGCGCCTGGTCTACGGCGCCAACGATCCGAAGGCGGGCGCGGTTCACTCCGTGATGTCGGTCCTCAACCATCCGCAACTGAATCACCGCATGGAAGTGACCGGAGGCGTGCTGGCCGCCCGCTGCCAGGAGTTGCTGCAGAGCTTCTTTCGCGAGCGAAGATGAAGAGAGTTGTCGGTGATCGGGCGTCAAGCATGCCCCAGGGTTGTCAGCAGTCGCAGCCGGCTGAATTTGGTAGGATAGGGATGGCCGCCGAAGTGCGGCTTTTGCAATTCGAAATCCGATTCCGGCTACCACTCCCGGAGTCGCGGCGCGGAGAGGTGCGTGAGTGGTTGAAACGATCCGCCTCGAAAGCGGACATACCTTGACGGGTATCGGGGGTTCGAATCCCTCCCTCTCCGCCAGAAACACATCTGGGTTCATGTCGATTTAACAACCCGACAATCAGGAAAATACTCGCAACTGGCACGACGCTGAACGCCGCCCACCATCGCGAACCACGCACAGAGGCCAAAAGAGTAAGCGCGGTCGCGATGGCGAGCAGCACTCCCATCTGGTTACCTGTCAAGTCGAACCAAGGTAATCTCCGACTCGCGCCTAGAAACATAACCGTCCACGGGAACGCCGTTAATATCACGCTGAGTACGCCAATCACGAGGGGGAATCGCTTGCTCATTGGGACTCTCCTTCTGGTGCTCTCGTGCGCCTCCAGTATACGAATTTGAGCGTCTGTGGGTCTTGCTGATGGCCGCCCAAAGGATCGGGATTCACGAACCGCCGCGTCGTGCCGCCGTAGTACCGTTCCCCGAAGTAATCGAGTCCGCTCTCGCTGTCCCGTTCTTCGACGGGAAAACGTGTACGAGGCGCGATGGCAATCGGTGCGACCGGCCGAGATTGTCGGCGAAGAAATTAGTACAGCACCGAAATGCGGCGAGCGAGAGACCTATTTGCGGTCGATGCGGGCGGCCGGGCAGAACGTCTTCAGCCCCTCGTACGCCAGGTACTCTCGCGCCGCTTCGTTGTCCTTCAAGTAGGTGTCCCAGAAGGTCAGCGTTTCCACCTTGGCGCACTGGAACAGCGGAGTCTCGAGCTTGCGCAGGCGCATGGGGCCGACGAAGGTGAAGTGCGTGGCACCCTCCAGCTCCACATCGTACTTATCGCCGGGCGGCGCGCCGTTGAACGGCTGGCTGCGCCACATCGGCGTGCGCCGCTGGCTGGCGAAGTCGCGCGAACCGTACATGGCCAGCATGGGGACGCGGATGTTCTCCCAGGAGTGCGAGGTCAGTCCCATCTGGCCCGCGCCTTGCGGCGAGAGCACCACGATGGCGCGCACCCGCTTGTCGGCGAAGCTGACCGGGGCCTTGCCGCCCGGCATCTGCACCGTGGCCCCGCCGATGGCGACTGCGGTATAGGCGCCATAAGAATGGCCGCCGACGCCGACGCGCGCGCGGTCCAGCTTGCCGCGCAAGCTAGGCGCCAGTTTTTCGAGCTGCGGCAGCGAGTCGAGAAGGAAGGAGACGTCCCTGGGGCGGCTGCGCCACAGTTCGGGATCGGCGAGCGCCTGGCGCAGTCCGCCGCGGTATCCGCTGTCCTGCGCCGAGTCGGCGTGCGAAGGATGGATGCACACATACCCGTAGCTGGCCCAGTACTGCCCTAGAGCCCAATAGCTGTCTTTGGAAGCGTACAGGCCGTGCGAAAACACGATGACCGGAAACGGGCCCGTGTCCTCGGGATAGTAAATCTTGACCGGCAAGTCCTTTTTGCGGGCGGCGTCGTGCAATACGAGTTGATCGATGGTGAGCACGCGATGCGGCCCGGCCTTGGCGCTGTAGTGTGGGAGGTCGCCGGCGGCAGCGCTCAGGGCAAGCGCGGCCAGCAGCAGCGTGCACATCACGGTGTTGCTGCGTCTCCTCATGCGCCGGAGTGCCTGGTCATTGCTTTCTCCCCGGCGCCTTCAGTAGCCGCTCCGGCAGCGCGTTCTGCGGTGACTCGGCTTCCCACAGGATGTTCAGCACCCACCAGCGCTGGCCGTCGTTGAACACCTGGAAGCTGTTCATGCCACGGATAAACGGCTTTTCTCCCTTGGCGTGCCGCGATTCGTAAGTGCTGAACACGGACGCGACCTGCGCCCATTGGTCGATGCGATTGGCGATGCCGGTTTCGTAAAAACCTTCGAGCGCGAAGAACAGATCGGCGTGCGAGATGTACTCGTCGACGGTGAACACGTGGGGCTCATAGCCGGTTTTGTCTTTCCTGGCGCTGACCGGGATGAGGTGGGCGTCCGGCCAGAACAGCGAGCGGAAGCGGTCCCAGTCGCGCTTCTGCCCGGCGGGGCCGGAGATGACGTCGTAAACCGCGGCAACGATGCTCTCGATTGACTTGACATCGGCGGGGTTGGCGGCGGGAGTTTCCGTCTTTGACTTTGGTTCCGGCTGCGGCTGTTTTTCCTGCTGCGCTGGAGTTTTCTGCTCCGGCGGCGCTTGGCCCAGCGCCGCGCATGACATAAGCACCGCGAACATCAAAACGGCAGCTTTCATCGGTGACCTCGCGGAAGGAGATTACAGGAATTTGAAACTTCCGGCACGCGCGAGATCACGCCGCTGGATAAATGCCGAGCACCTTCACGAACTCCGCGATTTCGGCCAGGTGGGCCAGGCCCTTGCGTGCAACCGCGTCGTCGCCGCGCAGGTAGTCGATGAAGAACACGTATTCGAACGGCCGGCCGCGAAACGGGCGGGATTCGATTTTGCTCAGGTCAATGTCGCGCAGCGCGAAGACGCTGAGCGCCTTGAACAGCGCTCCGGGAGTGCTCTTCAGCGCGAACGCGATCGAAGTCTTGTTGGCGCTGGGCGGGACGCGGCGCGAGCGGCTGATCAGGAAGAAGCGGGTGAAGTTCTGCTTGTCGTCTTCCAGGCCGCGCAGCAGGATGTGTCCCTGGTACACCTTGGCGGCACGGCTGCCGGCGATCGCCGCGGCATCGCGCAAGTTTTGGGTCACCACCTGCCGCACGCTGCCCGCGGTGTCGTAAAAGGATTCTGCGCGGGCCTGACGGTGGCGGCGGAAAAAATCGCGGCATTGCTCCAGTGCCACCGGATGAGAGAACACCCGCTTCACGTCGTCCAGCTTCACTCCCGGCGCGGCGATCAGGTTGTGGCGAATGCGCATGCGGAACTCGCGCCGGATGAACGCATCGCGCGCCAGCAGCAGGTCGAGATGCTGAGCGACTGGACCGGCCAGCGAGTTTTCGATAGGAACCAGGGCCGCCCCGGCGCGCCCCGAATCGATGCGGTCAAAAACTTCGGACGAGGTGACACAGGGCACCACCGAGCAGCCGGGCAAAAAAGTGCGCGCGGCTTCGTCGCTGAAAGATCCGAGCTCGCCCTGGATGGCAACGCGCATAGCGGTGTTGCTGGTTCAGCTCACGGCGGCCGCTCTGGCCCGCAGCTCTCGCCGTCCCTAAACCACAGAAGTATAGAGGCAGCGGAGCGGATTCGCGCTGCTGCTCGCGAATTTGTACAACTTCCCGCGTCGAGTCCGCACTCTGATAGTCCAAGACAAGCGTACGAACATCGGCAACGAGGAGGCGGGGAATGCTGTGGACCATATTCATCGTCCTGCTCGTGTTGTGGCTGATTGGAGTGGTGAGCAGTTACACGCTGGGAGGATTTCTTCACATCCTGCTGGTGCTGGCGGTGCTGGCACTGTTGTTCCAGATCATCACCGGCCGGCACCCAGCATGACGTCCGCCGCTCTGCATTCTTGAGATCAACATCACTGGGAGGTGAGAACCATGGACAAGGACACTCTGAAGGGTAAAGGTAAAGACGCTGCCGGACGAATCGAACGCCAGGTTGGCGAGTGGACCGACAACGAAGATATGCAGGCGGAGGGCGCCGGCAAACAGGTGGAAGGCAAGGTGCAAAAAGCGGTCGGCAGGGTGAAAGAGGCGGGCCGTGACATGGCTGACGATATGAAGAAGCGCGACGATCTTCGCGATGAAGAGATCAAGAAGAGGGACCGCAACGCCGCATAGGCCAACGCGCCAGCTTCAGCAAAAGGGCGTCCGTCAGCGGACGCCCTTTTTATTTGCCCTCCCCTTCCAACTTCTTGCCCATCAGTAGCGCGTCAATGCTGTCGAGATAGTAGCGCGGGATCGTCCTCAGGACGGTGTACTGAAGGCGCTTGTAGAAGCGCAGGGCGACCAGGTTATCGACCGCCGTTTCCAGGTAAACAGCTTTGCAACCGGCCGCACGCAGGCGGGCTTCACACTCCTCCATCAACCGCGATCCCAGGCCCGCGTGCCGGGCCGCCGCGAGCACGTCGATGGTAACAACGTGGCCGACGCCGCGCCGCAGCTTGTGCGCGATCAGGAAGCCGGCGATTTCGGGTTTCGCTTCGTCTTGCCCGGGCCCGGTGGTTTCGGCGACCAGAGTGAACGCGCCGGGCGCGGCGATGTAATAAGCGAGCTCGCGCTGCGAATAGGCAATGCCTCGGGCGAAGCATTGCTGATCGATTTCCCACAGACGGCGGAGGTCGCCGGAGCGGTAATCGCGCAGGTGACAAGTCGCAGCGGACATGCCAACCAGCCTATCAGGTGAGTTTTCGGCGCACAAAAAAGGCGCCGGAAGCCATCTGTCGGGGGGCCGCCGGCGCTGCCAGGAGGAATTTGATATGAAATTGTATGAATCAGGATTTCGAGCGCATGGACAATGACCTCGTCTGCTTCAAACGCCGGATCTCTTCCGCTTCGCGCTCGGCCAACTGCTGGAACAACTCGCGCACGCTAGGCGCGGGAGCGGGCTTGCCGATCTGGATGACTTGAGTCATGTCCTCACCTCGATGAGACAGTTATACGGCGGGGGAAGGAGAGGGCCCAGGCTCGTCGTCACACACTTATGTGATGTGCGTCACACTGAGTTCGTGCGAGGCCTTCCCCTGGCACAATCGGCGTGGCTTGTATGAGGTTCCGGCGTTTTGCGGCGGCCGCTGCCGGACCGCCGCAAGCTCCCAATCGTCTAGGCCGCCCGCGCCGGCGCCTGCTGAGGATCCAGCATCACCTTCACCCAGCCCGGCTCGCGCTTGTCGAAGCTCTTGTAGGCCTCGATGGCGGCGGTGATTGGGCCCGCCTGGGTCAGGATTTCCGTCGGCTGCACCGCGCCCACGCGCACCAATTCGACCAGGTGCGGAATGTACTTGCGATGGTGGCAGTTCCCCATCTTCAGCGAAAGGTTCTTGTTCATCGCTTTGCCGATGGGGAAAGTGCGCGAGGCCTCGGGATAGACTCCGATCACCGAAAGCGTGCCGCCCTTGGCAGTGGAATCGACCAGCCAATCGAGCACCAGCGAGGGCGCGTCGCCCGGCTCCCAATTGCCGTCCTTGGGGTGGCTCTCCTTGACGATCTCCTTGACCTCCTGCTTGAGTTCGGCGGCCAGCGGTTTGACGCTGCGCGCGGCCGGCCCGTGATGCGGTTTGACCGCGTCCACGCCGACAGCATCAATGGCGCGGTCGACACCGATGCCGCCGGTCAACTGCTTGATCGCTTCCACCGGATCGTCGGCGTTGAAGTCGATCACCTCCGCGCCTTGCGCCCGCGCCATATCGAGGCGGGAGGGAATGGTGTCGATGGC
Organism: Terriglobia bacterium; assembly: GCA_963797035.1. GTDB lineage: Bacteria > Acidobacteriota > Terriglobia > Terriglobales > Acidobacteriaceae > JAIQGF01. The sequence continues at coordinate 498,683 of CAWCOC010000001.1, read as the reverse complement.
GAAGATACGCCCGGCGCCCAGCAGCTTCAGGCTGGCGATGACGAATTGTCCCACCGGCCCGCAACCGAATACGGCAACGCTACGCCCCGGGTGGATGTCCGCAATCTCCGCCGCCATATAGCCGGTGGGGAAGATATCGGAGATGAGGATCGCCTCCTCGTCCTCCACCTCGTCGGGCAGTTTGACGGCGCCGACGCCGGCAAACGGGATGCGCGCGAACTCGGCCTGCAACCCGTCGAACGGTCCAGAGTCGGCCGGTCCGCCGAAAAACGCCGTGCCTGCCTCGCGCCCGTTGGGATTGGCGTGATCACATTGCGCATACCACCCGGCACGGCAATACGAACAATAGCCGCACGCAATCGTCGACCCAACCACCACCCGGTCGCCGCGCTTAAGATTGCGCACCTGCTTCCCCACTTCTTCCACCACCCCGACTCCCTCATGGCCGAGGATGGTCCCGGGCTTCATGCCCGGCAGCGTGCCGCGCACCATGTGCAGGTCGGTGCCGCAAATGGCACTCGCCGTGAGGCGCACGATGGCGTCGCTCGGTTCCTTGATGGTTGGCTCGGATACATTGTCCAGCCGAATATCGCCGATTCCGTGGAATACCACTGCTTTCATTGATCCTCCTCTGGGACTCGCGGCCAGGTCATGGTTACGCGGCGCGAAGATTGCGCGTCCTGCTCTCCGCGAACAGGCGAATCATTTCGCGGTTGAATGCCGGAATATCGGATGGCTGACGGCTGGTGACCAGGTTGCGGTCCACGATGACCTCGCGGTCCTCCCAGTTCGCTCCAGCATTCATCATGTCGTCTTGAATGGTGTGATAACTGGTCAGGTGACGCCCCTTGGCCAGCCGGGCCGAAACCAGCAGCCAGGGCGCGTGACAGATCACCGCCATGGGTTTTCCGGCCTGGTCCATGTGGCGCACGAACTCCTGCGCCTTGGGGACCACTCGCAGCGTGTCGGCATTGAGCGCGCCGCCGGGCAGCAGCAGGGCGTCGAATTCCTCGGGGTTAGCGCGATCGAGCGGCACATCCACTTTGAAGGTGTCCTGCTTCTCATCGTGCTTCACGCCGGTGACCTCCTTCTTCGGCGAAATCAGCCGGCAAGTTGCGCCGGCATCTTCCAGCGCCTTGCGAGGCCCGGTCATTTCTACCTGCTCGAAATCCGTCTCCAGCAAAATCGCGACGCGTATTCCGGCGAGATCTTGGGAAGCCATTGCCTCTCCTCCTAACTTGAGATAGGTGGTGGGATGCGAACTAGGAGTGCGCGGTGGGCGGCAAACGCGAGTGGCAGCTCGAGGAAGGCCGGTCGGCCGATCGCATCGCGCTGGCCGAGTAGCTGACGGTTACTGTTCCACGGCGGCAGCAGCGCCGGTCTTCCCTGCCCGCAGGTAGGCCTCCGAAAGGTGGCGGCGAATTTGCGCCAGCAGCTGTGGATCGGAGGGATGCTGGCTGGCCAGCTTGCGCGCCGATTCCAGCGCGCTGATTGCCTCCGAGTACTTGCGCAGCCGCAGCCGCACCACACCAACTGTGTCCAGCACCGCCGGGCTCTCCGGCTGCAGCGAGCGAGCGGTTTCGGCCAGTTGCAGCGCGCGATCGAGGTTGGTTCCCTGCTCGACATAGAGCCATGCCAGATTGTTGGCCGCCACGCCGGAGTGCTCACCCTCGCGGATGGCGCGCTCGTAGTTCTGGATGGCGGCATTCACGTCCTTGCGCTCCTGGGCACGAACGCCGGCCAGCAGCGCGCCCGACTTGCCGCCGCTGCGGGAGGCGGACTCGGCGGCGGCGGAGATCTCTCCGGTGGCAGCGTAGGCCTTGGCCAGGGCGATGGCGGCGGTGGCGCGCTGCGGATCAATGCGCAGTGCCGACTGCAGACAGCGCTCGGCGTCGGCAAACCAGCCGTGGTCGGCGTACAGACGGCCGGCAACCTCCATCAGGGTGGCGGAAGCCGGAGCGGCGGCGGCGACTTTTTCCATTTTCGCCAGCATGGGTCGCGTGATGGTGCCCGTCTTGTAGACGCGTGTCAGGCCGTCCATGGCTTCGGCGGAGTGCGGCTGCAGCAGGACCGCCTGCTCGTAGTGAATGAGCGCCTCGCCGGGGCGATGTTGTGCCAGCGCAATCTCGCCCAGCACGATGTGCGCCTGTGTAGAGGCGCTATCGACGGCGAGGGCGCGGCGGGCCATCAGGGCGGCGGCGCTGTCGCGCTTCTCCGCCAGCAGCACGCGGGCAAACACGTTCAGCGCCTGGACGTTACCGGGCTCGTCGCGCACCACGGCGACCACATACTGCTCCGCGCTTTTGGCGTTGCCGGAGGCCAGCGCGTCTTCCGTAAGCGCCAGGCGCGCGGGCACGAAATGCGGGTCGCACTCCAGGGCTGCCAGCCATTGCGCTCGCGCATCTGCCTGGTTGCCCGAGCGGCTCTTGCTCATCGCCAGCACGTAATGCGCCGGCGCCGAATGTGGCGCCAGCGATACCGCCGCCGATGCCTGCATCACCGCCACCGGCAGATCGGAGTCGGTGAGCGCAACTTCCGCCTGCAAGATGGAGAGCGTTGCCGGATCCAGGTCTACTTGATACTGCGCGATGTGGGCGCGTGCCCGTTGCAGGGCCTCGCTCTTTGCAGGGCCGGCCTTCTGGTCGGCCAGGTTGACATCCGCCTCGATCAGCCGCGTGGCCAGCAGGGCCCGGTTCCGAAGTAGTTCCTGCGCCGCGCTGGAAGCGGGCTTCGCTTTCCCCGCCTGCGCCAGCGCGGAGCTGAGCGCCGCCTGGTAGTGTTGCAGGGCGGTATCGGGCTTGCCTGCGATCAACTCGAAATCGGGCAACGCCGTGGGCTGCGCCGGCCGCTGCGCATCCACCCGGCGCAGCACCTGCTCGGCTTCATTGATGCGGGTAGTGCGCTGCAGAAATTGCGCCAGCCGCAGGTTGGATACCGGCGTGTCTTCGGCCGCGACCGCCTGGCGATAGCTCTTCTCGGCGGCGGCGGCATCGCCTTCCTGCTCGTTCAGGCGGCCCAGCGCCAACCAGGGCAATGCCGACTTCGGATTCGCTGCCGCTGATTCCAGCAGCACCCTTTGCGCATCGTTGGTGCGGTTCTGCTGGTTGTAAATGTCGGCCAGCGCCACCGCCACCGCAACCCGCGTGCGATCGAGGCTGAGCACCTTTTGGTACATCTCCGCCGCCTGCCGGGTTTTTCCTTCGGCCGCCAGCGCTCCCCCCAGCAACGCCATCGCCTCCGCGTTTCCGGACGAGGCTTTCAGAGCCAGCTCTGCATGCTCGCGAGCGCGATCGGGCGCCCCCGCCATGAGCAACAACTCGCCCAGGCGAAGGTGGGCCGCCAGGTTGCCGGGTTCCAGGTCGACGGCTTTCTGATACGCGCCATAGGCCTCGGGAATTCGCTCCAGGCGGTACAGCGACTCCCCCATCCGGTAGTAAACCTGCGAGCGGGCCCGAGGGTTGCTGGACGGAATCTGCTCCAGCAGTTTCTGATAGAGGGCGAGCGCTTGGGGATGCGCGCCGGACTGTTCCAGGCGCTCGGCGCGCGCCAATTGTTGCCGCGGCGTGGAGCATCCGGCGGCGACGAGCAAAACCAGGGTTCCGGTGAGGGCGATAAGCCGCGATTTGTGCATGAATTATAGGGTCCGCGTCGAGCGCAGGACTCTTCATCACAGATGAGGGCAGCCGACCGGCAGTTGGCCGCGCCAGCGCCATGCGGCCGGCAGCGCAAGGCGCCGCGCGTACACCCATGGGGATGAATTACCGGGAACTTTCGCATTTCCCACGCGTATCATCATCAGAGAGTCCCGCGTGAACACCTTTTCCGAAATTTTCCGGACCCTTTGGGCGCACAAGCTGCGCTCCTTCCTCACCATGTTTGGCATCGCGTGGGGTGTGGGGTCCTTGTTGCTCCTGGTGGGGCTGGGAGAAGGTTTCCGCTCGGGTAATAAGCGCGAGTTGGCGGAGTTCGGTTACGACATCATGTTTATTTTTCCCGGCCGCGCCCCGGTGGTGCAGGGCCAGATGAACTCAGCCCGCCAGTACCTGCTCACGTACCAGGATTACCTGGACATCCGCAAGGAAGCGCCGCACGTGCGCAACGCCACTCCCGTCCTCACCCGCGACGACGTGCGCGCCGTCAGCGAGTTCGCCAGCGCCAACGGCCAGGTCACGGGGATCGAACCCCAGTTCGGACAGATCCGCTATCTGCCCATCAAGCAGGGACGCTGGCTCAATGTCGAAGACGAAGCGCAAAAGCGCTACGTGATCGTGTTGGGCGACGAGATGAACCGCAACATGTTTTCCGGCCATCCCGCCGTGGGATCGGCGATCCTGCTCAACGGCGTCCGCTTCGAGGTGATTGGAGTCGTCGACCGCGTCGGCCGCGGCGACAACAATGCCACCAACGTCCGCGGGTATATCCCCTACAGCGTCATGAGCACCTTCTTCCCCATCAAGGGCGAGAACCATCCCCCGGACTCCATCTCCTTTATCAATTACCAGCCCACTAAGACGGCCGACCACCTGCTCGCCCAAACCGAGGTGAAGAAGATCGTGGCGCGCAACCACGGCTTCGATTACAAGGACGACAACGCCTTTGAAGTTTGGGACACCATCCAGCAATCGCAGCTGATCGGCACCATCTTTGACGCCATGGATTACTTCCTGGGCAGCGTGGGCTTTGTCACGCTCGCGCTGGGCGCCATCGGGGTGATCAATATTATGCTGGTAGCAGTCACCGAACGTACCCGCGAGATCGGCTTGCGCAAAGCCTTGGGCGCCACCAATCGCAGCATCTTGTTTCAATTCCTGATGGAAGGAGTGCTCCTCACGCTGCTGAGCGGCCTGATCGGCATGGGGTTGTCGGGAGGATTCATGGCGGCCTTGGGCAACGTGCAGGGTCCGCAGGGTTTTGATCCGCCGCGGTTGGTGCCGCTCACCGCGGTGCTGGCCATCGGGAGCCTCACCTTGGCCGGGGTCGCCGCCGGGCTTTATCCGGCGCGCAAGGCTGCCATGCTGCAGCCGGTGGAAGCGTTGCGGCAGGAATGAACAGAAAGACGAGCGAATCATGACCCGCGACCTGTTACACGAAGCCTACGCTGCCATGCGCTACAACCGCCGGCGCACCGCTCTCACCATGCTCGGCATGGCGTGGGGGATTGCCACGGTGGTGATGTTGCTCGCCTATGGCGACGGCTTCGGCCGCGCCATCAAGAACATCTTCGCCAACTTCGGCACCAAGCTGATGATCGTGGTCCCCAACCGCACTTCCATGCAGGCCGGCGGGCAGAAGGCGGGCCAGAAGATCAAGTTCACCATGGAAGATGTGGACGCGCTCACCACCAATCTTCCCCAGATCACCAACATCACACCCGAGGTCGGCAAAAAGGCCAACATCCAGTACGACACCCGTAGCTTCAACTTTCAGGTCACGGGCAACTATCCCAACGTGGCGCCCATCCGCGCCTTGAAGGTCGAGCAAGGCCGCTTCTACAACGATCAGGAGGAGATGCAGCGCGCTCGCGTGGCGGTGATCGGCGCCGAGGCCAAGGAAAAACTCTTCTCCGGACGCAACGCGCTGGGCGAGCGCATCCGCATCGAGGGCATGAGCTTCGAGGTGGTGGGCATCCTCAAGCCCAAAATGCAGGAGGGCGACGACGACATCAATCGCGTCATCTACGTGCCCTTCACCACCATGTCGGAGCTGAAGGACACGCACTACCTCAATTCCATCTGGTTTAACTACGAGGTCAACGATTTCGAACGGCTGGAACAGGGTGCGCGGGCCACGCTCGCCCCGCTGCATAAGTTCGATCCCAAGGACCGGCGCGCGGTGTTCGTCTTCAACCTGATGGACCAGGTGCACCAGTTCGAGATCATCAGCCTGGGCCTGAAAATCCTGCTGGCGTTCATCGGCACGCTCACGCTCGGCATCGGCGGCGTCGGGCTGATGAACATCATGCTGGTTTCGGTGACGCAGCGCACCCGCGAGATCGGAGTGGAAAAAGCGTTGGGCGCGCGCCGCCGCGACATTCTCTTTCAATTCCTGGCGGAGGCCCTCACCATCACCTTCATCGGAGGGGTTCTCGGCGTCATCCTCGCTTACGTGGTTTCGCTGTCCGTCGGCCGGCTCACGTTGTACAGCGCCTTTGCCAAGAATGCCGAGGCCGGCGATATCCGGCTAATCATCGCGCCCGCGACGTTGATCGTTTCTACGTTGATCTTGACGGTGGTCGGACTGGTCAGCGGCACTATTCCGGCCATCCGCGCCTCGCGGTTGGATCCGATTGAAGCATTGCGCTACGAATAGCGCGGTTGCCGTGAAGCGTCTTCCTCTCTGGGCAGCCGGGGGCGGCTGCCCCGACGTAGGCCCAGCCGCCCCCGGCTGGGCTGTAATCGGGAGCAGCGAAGTCAGGCGCTAATCTGCACCACTTCCGCCCGCTTGAGCTGCCCGCAGGCGGCGTAGATGTCGCGCCCCCGCGGACGCCGCACGAAGGTGGGAACGCCCCCCCGGATCAATGTCTGCTGGAAGGCATGGACCCGCTCGTTCTGCGGAGTGGTGAACGGTATTTCCGGCCCCGGATTGAGCGCGATCAGGTTGACCTTGGCATTCAGGCCTTTGATCCGTGCGACGACCTCGCGGGCATTTTCCACGCTGTCGTTGACTCCGTTCAGCAGCACGTATTCGAAGGTAAGCCGCTCGCGCGGGCGGAGCGGAAACCGGCGCGCCGCCGAAAGCAGCTCTTCCAGGTTCCACTTGCGGTTGATCGGCATCACCTGGTCGCGCGTCGCATCGTTGGAGGCATTCAGCGAAATCGCCAGCTTGGGCCGCACCGCTTCCCTGCCGAAGTCGCCGATGCGCGGCACGATCCCGGCGGTAGAGACCGTCATTCGCGATTCCGGGATGCCGGCGCCGGCCACCAGCAGGCGCACCGCCTTCATGAAATTCTCGTAGTTCAGGAAGGGCTCGCCCTGTCCCATGAAAACCAGGTTGATGCGTTCCGTGTCGAGCGAAACCCCCTGGTCCTGGAGCACGCACAGGACCTGGCCCACAATCTCCCCCGCCGTCAGGTTGCGCAGCAGTCCAAGCAAGGCAGTCATGCAGAACTGGCAATTGAGGGCGCACCCTGCCTGGCTGGAGACGCAGATGGTTGCGCGATGGAATCTGCCTTCGGTCCCATCCTTTCGCGCGATCCCAGGGCGCGAAAAGGGTGAGCCACCCTCTTCCCCAGCCTCGCTGCCGTCGCCCTGCTCTCCGTCGTCGCCTTCCGGCATCCAGACAGTTTCCACCGACTGCCCATCCGGAAAGCCGATCAGGTAGCGCACCGTCCCATCGGCGGAAACAAACTTCTTTTCGACCCGCGGCAGACCGGCAACGAATGTTTTCGCCAGCTCGGCGCGGAACGAACTCGGCAGCGTAGTGATCTGATCGACCGCTTCCGCCCGCTGCCGATAGAGGGCGTCAAACAGCTGGCGCCCCCGGTAGGCGGGCTGGCCGGCCTCAACGGCAAGGGCTGTAAGCTCTTGAAGATCAAGGCCTAAAAGTCCGTTTTGCGGTGCTTCTCGCATGCATCCAAACAAAGTGTCACGTTTGTGCGGCTGTAAACATTGTATCCGCCCTGGGCAGCCGCCGCCGGTTCCGGGACACTCCATCCGTAACTCGTTGATTTCGTTACCGGAATCTTTCTGCGCGTGGTGGGCTGCGGTGTGTAAGAATCATTTCGTGGGGCTTCCCGAGGAGGCTCGGGAGACGGGCATCGGGCCATGGGATACCGTCATGGTAGAAGAACTCCGTAACATCCGGCGCGAGGTGTTGCCCAACGGTCTGATTGTGCTGACCGAGGAGATGCAGCACATTCGCTCCATCTCGATCGGCATTTGGATCAAGACCGGTTCGCGTCACGAAGAACCGGAGTTCAACGGAATCTCCCATTTTGTCGAGCACATGGTGTTCAAGGGCACCAGGTCGCGGTCGGCGGAAGACATCGCCCGGCAAGTAGATTCCATCGGCGGCAATCTCGACGCCTTCACCGCCAAGGAGTGCATCTCCTTCGACATCAAGGTGCTTGACGAGCACCTGCCCATCGCCATGGACGTGTTGAGCGACCTGGTGCTGAACCCGGTCTTTGACATGAAGGACATCACCCGCGAACGGGGCGTGATCCTGGAAGAGATCAAAATGGACGAGGACAATCCCGACTACCTTGTCCATGAAATCTTCACCCAGAATTTCTGGAAAGACCATCCCCTGGGCAAGCCCATTCTCGGCACCAAGGACACGGTGCGGCGCTTCGAGCAGCAACCACTGCTCAACTACTGGAACCGCGTCTTCATTCCTAACAACATGATTATCTCCGCCGCCGGAAACCTGGAGCACGAGCGCTTTGTGGACCTGGTGAAGCAGAGGTTCTGCCCCTTGCAGGCGGGCAAGAACGGCTTCCACCAGGCGCCACCCAAGGTTTCCGCGCGAATCATCATGCGGAACAAGAAGGCGCTGGAGCAGGTGCAGATCTGCGTGGGCGTGCCCTCGCATCCGGTGGGCCACGCACGCCGCTACGCTGGCTACATCCTGAGCACGATCCTGGGCGGCGGCATGAGCTCGCGGCTTTTTCAGAATATTCGCGAGCGCCAGGGCCTGGCCTACGCCATCTACAGTGAATTGAATCCTTACCGCGACACCGGCTGCCTCTCCATCTACGCCGGAACGTCGCGCGAGTCCGCCCCCAAGGTGGTCCAGTCCATCGTCGCCGAGTTCCGTAACCTGAAGGCGGAGGCCGTCCCGGAAGAAGAGTTGCGCCGTGCCAAGGACCAGCTCAAGGGCAGCTTGATGCTGAGCCTGGAGTCCTCCACCGCGCGCATGTCCAACCTGGCCCGCCAGGAAATGTACTTCGACCGCTTCATCGGCCTGGATGAAATTGTGAACAGCATCGAGAAGGTCACGCGCGAAGATCTCGTCGAACTGGCCAACGACTTCTTCAAGCCGGAATCCATCGCCGTAACGGTGCTGGGAAACCTGAATGGAATGAAAATTTCGCGCGACCAGCTCGCCGCCTGATCACCACCTACTGCACGACGTCCAGGCCCAGGGCCTTCATTTGTTCATCCAGGCGCTTGCGATTCACGGCCTCGGCGCGGAATTCCACCGCCGCGTCCTGTTCTTTGCCCAACTGCCGCAGCACCGCTCCCAGCGCGTAGTGATATCCGGCAGTTTCCGGCCGCAACTCGACGGCGCGGCGTAGCGGCGCCTCCGCATCCTGCGGCCGGTGCATCTGCAGCCGCGACATGCCGAGAAAATAAAATTGGTTCGCGCTCATCGGCTTGATCCCCGCGGGCCAGCGATCGATGGCACGCAGCAAGGCCTGTTCCGCCTCGGGATAGCGCCCGGCGCGGTAGTAGTACATGCCCAGCGTGCATAGCCCGGACCAGTAATTGGGCTGCTCCTGGGTCACTTCGCGCTGCACCCGCAGCGCGCCCTCCAGGTCGCCGAGGATGCCGTGCGCCTCCGCCAGTCCTTCCATGGCGCGCACATTGTGCGGCGCGTGCTGTCGCGCGTGCGAGAACAGTGCCATGTCGTTGTCCCAGGGCGCGCTCTGCACGGCGGTGGAGACGGCCAACAGGACCGCAGCCGCCGCACCAATTCCTACTTGCGCTCGCGGCGAGATTCGCAGGCTCGCCAGCGCGCCGCCCAGTGCCAGCGCCAGTGCGACGGAGGGGAGATACAGGTATCGGTCGTGGACGAGGTCGCCCATCTGGAACACGATGGTTCCATAGACCACAGGCAGAATCGGCGCCAGCGCGGCCACCCCCGCCAGCAACATGAGCTTGCGGCGGCGGAAGGTCCACACGTAAAGGGCCGCCAGGGCAACCAGCAGCAGCGCCGGCAGGAGGAACTCGCGCAACCCGGCTCCCTTCGCCAGGTCGACATCGTAGTAGGCGCTCAACCCGAACGGCCATGCCAGCTGCCGCAGGTAAAACCACACCAGCTTGGGCCACGTCGGCCACACCGTCGCCAGCGGCCGATGATGCAGCGGGCTGACCACGCCGCGCAGCACATTCCACCGCGCCGCGAAATATGCCAGTGCCACCAGGCAATACGGCGCGGCTAGTTTCAACGCTGCCCTAACTCGCTGGGCCGGCCGCTCTCGTGCTTCCCCCTGACCGGAGTTAAACAACGCCCAGTGCGCGGCAACGATCACTATCAGCACCACGCCGGTCTCTTTCACCAGCATGGCCAGGCCGTAGCAGGTTAATGACGCGGCCATCCACCACGCGCGACGCGCGCCGCCATCGCGCCAATTCAAGTACGCCAGGAACGACGCTATGCAGAAGATCGCCAGCAGCGTCTCGGGAATTCCCGAGACCCAGGCGACCGCCTCGATGTGGATCGGGTTCACCCCGAACAGCAGCGCGGCCAGGGCCGCCGCCAGCGGAGAGCGCAACAGCTTCACGCCAACGTGATAGACCAGCCAGGTTGCGAGCAGGTGCGCGGCGATGGTCAGCAGGTGCCACCAGCCCGGCGTCAGGCCGACCACGGAGTTCACCACGCGCAGCCAGAGCAGGAACAGCGGCCGGTAGTAGTTCCCGGCCCACGCCGGCTGCTCAAACGCCCACACATGCCCGGTGAAGTAGTGCGGCACAAAGCGCCAGGCCTGCACCCAGGGGTTCATCGCAATCTGCAGGTGATCGTCGAAGACGAAATCGAACACTACGGTGCGCGCGTAAGCCGCCGCCGTGAGCAGCAGCGCCACCCGCAGCACCATCTCGGAGGTCGCCCAGCGCTCGCGCGCCACCGGTTCAGTGCTGCTCGCCATGCGTCCTCCGGCGAAGCTCCGCCAGTTGCCGCTGCGCTTCACTGTGACCGGGATCGAGCTTGATGGCCTGCTCCAACGCGGCCTGGGCGCCATCCAGTTTGTCCAATTTTTCCTGTGCCAGTCCCAGGTAATAGAACTCGTCGGGCGTGCCGTGCAACTCCGTGGCGCGCGCCAGGTAGCGCTCCGCTTCCGAATAATGGCCGGTCATGTACTGCGCGTACCCCATGCGGTAGTTGGCATACCAATAGTCCGGGTCGTTGGCCAGCACCACCCGGTACATCCGGATTCCTTCGTTGAACATGCCGTGCAGCACCAGCGATGCCGCCAGTTTGTTGCGCGGAAGATCGTTGTTCGGGGCTACCGCCATGCCGTGATAGTAGAGCAGCAGATCGTTGGCCCAGGGCACGCTCTGCGCCACCGTCCCGAAGGCCATCACCGCCGCCAGTCCCAATGCCGCCGCCTGGCCTGCGGGACGCCCCAGCACTTGCCGCGTATCCAGTTGCGCCAGCGCCATCGCCAGCAAGATCGAGAGTCCCACCGAAGGCAAATACAGGTAGCGGTCGTGGATAAAATCGCCCATCGGCAGCAACGTCAGGTTCAACAGCGGAAGAATCGGCAGCAGCAGCCAGGCGGAGGCAAAGGCGATCAGCGGCGACCGCGTTTTCCGCCACCACCACACCAGCACTCCGATGGCCAGCACCACCCCGACCAGCGGCAGCAGGACATAGCGCAGGCTGATGTGAGTGACATACGGCGTGTCGTAGAACACGCTCAGTCCGACGGGCGCTACCAACAGCCGCACGTACCACCACAGCACCGAGGGAATGGTCAGCAGTGCAATCTTGGGTCCCAGCTCAACTGTCTTATGCGCTACGCCGTGCAGCGCCAGTGCCCGCGCCGGCAGGTACGCCAGGGTCAACACGACAAATGGCGCCGCGGCCATCAACGCTCCCCGCAGCCGTTGTCCCCACTTCCCGGCCTCTGGCGAATAGAGCCATTCGTAGACGAACACCAGCGCCGGCAGCACCACCGAGGTTTCCTTCGAGAGCAGGGCCAGCGCATAGAACGCCAGCGCTGCCATCATCCAAGACGCGCGCCTCCCGCGCTCCCGCCAGTTCAGATAAGAAAGGAAAGCCGGGATCAGCAACAGGGCCATCAGCGGCTCGGTCACGCCGGAGATCCACGCCACGGCCTCCAGGTGCACTGGGTGCAAACCAAATAACAGTGCCGCCACCAGCGCGATTCGCCGGTCGCGCGTGAGCCGCATCGCCAGCCCGTACACCAGCGCCGTGACTCCTACGTGCGCCAGCACCGTCGTCAAATGCCAGAACGCCGGATGCAGGCCAAACAGCGTGTGATTGATCAACAACCAGGCGAGGAACAGCGGCCGGTAGTAATTGCCGACCGGCAGTTGCTGGATCCATACGTTGCTGCGGAAGTAGACAGGAAGGTATTTCCAGCTCTGGACCGCGGGATTGGTCACGATCTGTCCAAGATCGTCGTAGACGAACTCGAACTGCAGCGTCCCCAGGTAAACCAGGAAGCTGGCTGCCAGAACTGCTCCCAATACCAGGACCGCGGACGAACGCCGTTCCGTGAACGCACCTTGATGGGTCGACATTGATGCCGTTGTCAGCAGTGATCGGTTCATTGTAGCCGACATTGATACCGTCTCAAGGCTGGGACCGGAATCTCAAAACTGGTCACCGCAGTGACAAGAATGCGAAACTTGACTGACGGAATCTGTCACTTTCCGGCCCTCCTCCTCCCCTGCACACTTGTCTCCAAGAGGAAATCTCATCTGTACGTTGCTCCAAACCAGTTTAGGAATCAGTGCGTTTTCGGGACACATCACCTTCGTGCTCGTCAGGTGCCGGTTCTGGCCCCCAGCGTGCCCCACCATCGTGACAGCGGCGGTAAACCAACGCACGAAATTGGCAAGAGGAGAGTAAACAGCACATGCGCAAACAGAAGGGCTTTTCACTGATCGAGTTGCTGATTGTGGTGGCGATCATCCTGATCATCGCCGCCATCGCCATTCCGAACCTGCTGCGCTCGCGCATTGCCGCGAACGAAGCCTCGGCCGTGGGCTCGATCCGCACACTTAATACCGCGGAAGTCACCTATGCTTCCACTTATCCTGACGTCGGCTTCAACGTGCTCGCCAACCTGGGTGGGGCGGGCGGCAGCGCGACGGGCGCGGGCCTGATTGACGCCGTCCTGGCCAGCGCGGTCAAGAGCGGCTATCAGTTCGTGATCACCACCGCCGGCGCCACCGGCAGCGGTCCGTCGACCACCTACACGGTGCAAGGCGATCCGCAGAACTCGCAGACCGGTCAGCGGCACTTCTACAGCGACCAGTCGGGCGTGATCCGCTACAACGTCAGCATCCAGGCCAGCGCCGGCGACAACCCGCTGCAGTAAACCTGGGGGGACAAGTTTTGGCGAAGTACCTGGGGGAGGGTACCAGCCAGGAGCACCGGAGCAATCCGGTGCTCTTTTTTATTGCCTGTTTTTATTGTCTGTTCGTCAGCGACTGGATTTCAGGTCTTGGTTGGCCTGACATGCCGCTGGTCTGACATTTTGCGGTGCTGGAATGACATTTTTTGTTACTGCAAACCCGCCGTTAGAGCGTGGGCCCCATCGACCGAGCGGAATGAAATTAATAGCAGTGATCTAAGCTACTTTGTTGCAGCTATTTGCAAGACGCAGTAACTACGGTTATTCCCTTCTGCGCCTGTGGTGGCGGAAATGCACAAAGAAAGTCGACCTGCACAACAAAATCTGAGAGGACTTACATGCGCAAACAAAAGGGTTTTTCACTGATCGAGTTGCTGATTGTGGTGGCGATCATCCTGATCATCGCCGCCATCGCCATTCCGAACCTGCTGCGCTCGCGCATTGCCGCGAACGAAGCCTCGGCCGTAGGTTCGATCCGCACCATCAATACCGCGGAAGTTACCTACAATTCCACGTATCCCAATGTCGGGTTCAATGTGCTGGCGAACCTGGGCGGGGCGGGCGGCAGCGCGACGGGCGCGGGGCTGATCGACTCGGTCCTGGCCAGCTCGGTCAAGAGCGGCTATCAGTTCCTGGTGACCACCGCCGGCGCCACCGGCAGCGGTCCGGCGACCACCTACACGGTGCAGGGCGATCCTCAGAACTCGCAGACCGGTCAGCGGCACTTCTACAGCGACCAGTCGGGCGTGATCCGCTACAACGTCAGCATCCAGGCCAGCGCCGGCGACAACCCGCTGCAATAACCTGGGGGGACAAGTTCCTTCGGCCTACGGCCTCAGGATTTCGGCACGCGGCTCCTGCTTCGCTCACGCCGCGTAAGCGCCTCAAGTTTGGCGAAGTACCTGGGGGAGGGTACCAGCCAGGAGCACCGGAGCAATCCGGTGCTCTTTTTTATTGCTGGTTTGGTGACTGAAGAAAGCTTCAGAATGGCCCGCCTGAGAGACGATTTCAGAACTCTCGCGTTGGAGAAGGTTTGCTATTTGAAGCATGCTGAACGTCGCTTGAAGCCGGTGACCTGCCGCGCTTGCTGGAACGCGAACGGCGCGTCGACCCTGTTGGCGGCAGCTTATACTCCTGGTGCTATGGATCCGTATTCGCAGCTTGTTCCCGGCTTGCGACGTTATTGGGGATATGACAGTTTTCGTCCGCTGCAAGAGCGTGTCGTGAACAGCCTGTTGGGCGGGCATGATGTTTGCGTGGTGATGCCCACCGGCGGTGGCAAATCGCTGTGCTACCAATTGCCTGCCGCCATTGGCGAGTCGCAAACCGTGGTTGTGGTGTCGCCGCTGATCGCGCTCATGCAGGACCAGGTTGCGCAACTGGCGGCGATGGGAATTCCCGCCGCGTTTTTGAACAGTTCACAGGCGAGGGGCGAGCAATCCTCGGTGATGCTGCGAGCCGCGCGCGGCGAATTTCGTTTGCTCTATCTTTCGCCTGAGCGATTGGCTGGGGCGGATGTTTTTGGCTGGCTGGGAAAAGTTCCGGTGAACTTTTTCGCCATTGATGAGGCGCATTGCATCTCGGAATGGGGACATGAGTTCCGTCCGGATTACCGGCAACTGAAACGCTTGCGTGAGCATTTTCCCGAGAAGCCACTCGCGGCGTTCACAGCCAGTGCGACGCGGCGCGTGCGGCACGACATCATTGAGCAGCTTGGGTTGCGCGATCCGGACAAATATATTGCCAGCTTTTACCGGTCCAATTTGCGGTATTGGGTCAGGCAGTGCTCCAGCGAGTACGAGCAGATGCAGCAACTCACGGCGGTGCTGCGCGCGCACACCACGGGCAACGTGATCGTCTACGCTCCGACCATTAAACGGGTGGAACGCATAGCCGCCGAACTGACAGCACAGGGACTCCCCGCGATTCCTTATCACGCCAAGCTTTCCGCCGATGTGCGGCGCCAGAACCAGGAGCGCTGGATGGCGGACGAAGTGCGCGTCCTGGTGGGAACGATCGCCTTCGGCCTGGGGATTAACAAAGCCACGGTGCGCGCGGTCATTCATTTGGCCCTACCGAAATCGATCGAGCAGTATTATCAGGAAGCGGGGCGCGCGGGGCGCGATGGTCTCCCAGCCGACTGCCTTCTGCTGTGGCAACCACGCGATTCCGGGTTGCACGCTCACTTCATCGGGCAGATTGTGGATCCTGCCGAGAAGGAACGGTCCTGGCAGCGCTATCACGAGATTCAACGGTTTGTGTCGCAGCCACAATGCCGGCACCGGCAGATCTGTCTGCATTTTGGCGAGAAGCCGCACTGGGAGCGCTGCGACGCTTGCGATGTGTGCCATGGCGTCCCTGAATGGATGAATGCCAGCAGGTCTTCACCAGCGCCGCGCAGAGCTCCGGGTTTTGCCACACCCGTTGTGCCGGGCTCCCCCGTTCACGATGAACTTCGCGAGTCGCTGCACACATGGCGGCGGGAGACGGCAGCAACCCAGCGAGTGCCCGCATTCGTCGTGATGCATGACACAACTCTGGAGGCATTGTGTCGCTCACGTCCAGCGACGCTCAACGAACTTCGCGCGGTCCCCGGAATCGGCGAGCGAAAACTGGAAACGTATGGCCGCGCCTTGCTGGAAGTGATCGCCCGCGATCGCGCAGAGGGAAGAGCGCCGGAGCAACTTGCCGCCATTTCGCGCCCCACAGTCGGGCGGTTACAAATGCCTCGCAAGGTCGTTCATCCGGAATAGGCCTCGTCCGATTCGGGCCGTAACCGCTGATCTGAAGGCCCGCCATTCATGAGGCGCGCGACTGTTTCCTGGCACCCGGGAGCGAGGCGGGGAAAAACACTCTCATGGAAGTGTTCGAAAGGCTAGGCGGGAAAGAAAATGGCGCGCCCTGAGAGATTCGAACTCCCGACCTACTGGTTCGTAGCCAGTCGCTCTATCCAGCTGAGCTAAGGGCGCGCTCCAGTGATTATAGCGAACCGCTCTGGCTCCGCGCCACTCTCCGCCGTCGCGAGATATTTCATACAGAATCTTCATCGTTCCGCAGATGCTGCTACCCTACGCGGAGCGATGCGCCGCGTCCTGATTGCGACCTCCAACCCGGGCAAGCTGCGCGATTTCGCGGTCGCGGCCGCGCCGCATGGCATCGAGATCGTGCCCGTGCCGGGCTTGGATCAATTGCCCGCAGTGGTGGAAGACGGCGCCACCTTCGAGGCCAACGCGCGCAAGAAAGCCGAATACTACAGCCGGAGCGTGCGCGGTGGGCTGGTGCTGGCCGACGATTCCGGCCTGGTGGTCGATGCGCTCGGCGGAGCTCCGGGGGTGCGGAGCGCGCGCTATGCCGCCGCTTCGGGAGAGGCGAATTCCTCGGATGCGGCCAACAACCGGCGGCTGCTCCGGGAGATGGATGCTCTCCCGGAGGGGGAGCGCGCGGCGCAGTTTGTGTGCGCGATTGCGGCCGCGCGCGATGGCCGGACGCTGGCGACCTTCCACGGCGCCGCCGCGGGACGCCTGCTGCGCGTGCCGCGCGGGAGCGGCGGCTTCGGCTACGATCCGCTGTTCTACTTCCCCGCCCTGGAGAAGACTTTCGCGGAACTAACCACAGGGGAGAAGGCAACGGTGAGCCACCGGGGCACGGCGTTTCGCAAATTCCTGGAGTGGATAGACGATTCTTCTTCGGCAGCCGGATGACCTGGCGGGTGTGCGAATCCTCACCGCGGCGCGTGACATCACATTAATGTGTGATCTGGGTTCCTTGACTTGGTGACGTAGCAAGCCAATAATGGGCGGTTCGTTTTTACTTTCATACTCTTATATAAGGAGCTGAACCGTGGCGACATCGGTCAGTTCTCCGGCAGAAGCCAGCGCGGCCAAGATTCCAGCAGGCGTTCCGGCGCTGCGGGCAGGCCAAGGCAATTCATTTGTATGGCGCCGGCTGCATTCCCTGAGCGGCATCTTTCCCATCGGCGCCTTCCTGGTCGAGCATTTCCTGTCCAACGCATTCGCAACCAACGGCGGCGCCGCCTACAACGAGAATGTGCGCTTCCTCACCGGGCTGCCGTTCGTGCTGGCGCTGGAGATCGTCTTCATTTACATTCCGCTGGCGTTCCATGCCGGCTATGGATTCTGGATCTGGTGGCGCGGCGAGAGCAATGTCGGCGACTATCCCTGGCTGGGCAACTGGATGTACACGCTGCAGCGTTATACCGGGATCGTGGCCTTCTTTTACATTGGCTACCACACCTGGACCATGCGCTTCAGCGGAGCGCACATCATCACTCATTCCGAGATCGCCTACGCCAAGGTATGGACCGAGCTGCAGAATCCCTGGCTGGTTGCGTTTTACTTTGTCGGGCTGGCGGCTGCTTCCTGGCACTTTGCTTACGGCATCTGGCTGTTTGCCGCCAAGTGGGGATTCATCGTCGGCGAACAGGGGCGCAAGAAGTTTGGATACGTCTGCCTGGTCATCGGCCTCGCCCTGGCGGGCATGGCGGCGGGCTCGGTGTATGCATTCATCACCACGCCGGAGAGCCAGGTGCCGAACATGCAGGAGTTCCGGCAACTGCAATCCTTGGCGTCCTATGTCTTGCCGGCAATCCATTCATGAGCGGTTGGGTCCTGCGAGAACTTTCATATGGCATCAACTCCTAGAGTCATCGTAGTTGGCGGCGGTCTGGCGGGCCTGGCGGCCGCCATCAAAATCGCCGAAATGGGCGGGCAAGTCGATTTGTTTTCCATCGTGCCCGTGAAGCGGTCCCACTCGGTCTGCGCCCAGGGGGGCATCAATGCCGCCAAGAACCTGAAGGGCGAGGGCGACTCCACCTGGCAGCACTTCGACGACAGCGTGTTCGGCGGCGACTTCCTGGCCAACCAGCCGCCGGTAAAAGACATGTGCGACGCCGCGCCCGCGATCATCGACTTGCTCGACCGTATGGGCGTGACCTTCAACCGCACTCCGGAAGGACTGCTCGATTTCCGGCGCTTTGGCGGGACGCTGTATAACCGCACCGCCTTTGCCGGCGCCACCACCGGCCAGCAACTGCTTTATGCACTGGACGAACAAGTGCGCCGCCACGAATCCGAAGGCAAGGTCAAGAAGTACGAGCACTGGGAATTCCTCTCGGCGGTGGTGGATTCCAAGGGCACCTGCCACGGCATCTGCGCCATGGACCTGCGCAGCATGCAGGTGGTCACCTTCCCGGCCGATGCGGTCATCATCTGCACCGGCGGCATCGGCGCCATCTTCGGCAAATCGACCAACTCGGTGGTTTGCACCGGCTCGGCGCAATCGGCGCTCTACCAGCAGGGCGCGTTTTATGCCAACGGCGAATTTATCCAGGTGCACCCCACCTGCGTGCCCGGCGAAGACAAGCTGCGGCTGATGTCGGAATCGGCGCGCGGCGAGGGCGGGCGCGTGTGGGTACCGAAAAAACCGGGAGACAATCGCAATCCCAAGAGCATTCCGGAAAACGAGCGTTACTACTTCCTGGAAGAGCGGTATCCAAAGTACGGAAACCTGGTGCCGCGCGACATCGCCACCCGCGAGATTCACAAGGTGGTCTATGAAGACAACCTTGGGATCGACGGTGGGCCAATGGTCTACCTTGATCTAACTCATATTGATCGCAAGGTATTAGACAAGAAACTTGAAGGTATTCTTGAGATTTACGAGAAGTTCGTGGGCGACGATCCGCGCGATATTCCGATGAAGATTTTTCCCGGCATGCACTACACCATGGGTGGGATGTGGGTGGATTACAAACAGGCTACCAACATCCCGGGACTGTACGCGGCCGGCGAATGCGAGTACCAGTATCACGGCGCGAACCGACTGGGAGCGAACTCGTTGCTGTCGTGCATTTGGGGAGGCTTTGTCGCTGGACCGGCGGCGGTGCAATATGCGGCCTCGCAGCCGGCGGCGGCCAGCAACGGTGCCTTTGACGCGGAGCGCAAACGCCAGGAAGAAAACAACGCGCTGCTGATCAACAATCAGGGCAACGAGAATCCCTTCAAGCTGTGGCGCGAGCTGGGCGACGTGATGACGCGCAACTGCACGGTGATCCGCTACAACAAGAACCTGCAGGAGACGGATGTCAAGCTGGTGGAACTGCTGGAGCGGTTCCGGCGGGTGAACCTGAGCGACAAAACGCAGTGGGCCAACAGCACCTTCGCCTTCGCGCGCCAGCTCTACAACATGCTGCAACTGGCGCGGGTGGTGGTGCAAGGCGCGGCCATGCGCAACGAGTCGCGGGGCGCGCACTACAAGCCGGACTTCCCAGAGCGCGACGACAAGAATTTTCTTAAAACCACCAAGGCGTACTTCGCGCCGGATGCGGACGAACCGAGGTTTGAGTTCGAGGCAGTGGATACGTCGCTGATCCCGCCGCGGGCGAGGAAGTACTGACGTGGCGCAATGATCCGCTCACCCCGAAGGGCAGGAAGGACCGCGAAGGAAAATGAAAAGCCAGGTGTTGCTGGTGGCCGATATCGTCGTCGGAATTGTGATGATCGTCGTTGCGCTGGTCTTGCACCTGGTGATTCCGGGCATTCCGTTCGCGTTACTGGTGGTGGGTGGAGTTCTGCTGGCGCTGACAGGATTTTTATATCGTTAATTTAAGACAGGCACTTCTACATGGCGAACAAATCGATCGTCCTCAAGATCAAACGTCAGAACGGTCCGCAGCAAGCGGCCAGCTGGGAGGAATTTGAAATTCCCTACCGGCCGAACATGAACGTGACCTCCGTGCTGATGGAGATCGCGGCCAATCCGGTCACGCGCGACGGCAAGACGACCACGCCGGTGACCTATGACTCCAACTGCCTGGAGGAGATCTGCGGATCGTGCGCGATGCGGATCAATGGACGCACGCGGATGGCATGCTCCGCCCTGGTCGACCAACTGGAGCAGCCCATCGTGCTGGAGCCGTTCAGCAAATTCCCGGTGATCCGCGACCTGGCGGTGGACCGCAGCGTGCTGTTCGAAAACCTGAAGGCGGTGAAAGCCTGGGTCCCGGTGGACGGCACCTACGACCTGGGCGCCGGACCGCGCATGCTACCCGAGGAGCAGGAGCAGGCGTATCCGCTTTCGCGGTGCATCTCCTGCTGCTGCTGCATGGAAGCATGCCCGCAGTTCAACGATTCCACTGGATTCGTGGGAGCGGCCACGATTTCGCAAGTGCGCCTGTTCAACACCCATCCCACGGGCAAGGCGCTCCGGAGCGAACGCCTGCACGCCCTGATGGGCGACGGCGGCATCCACGAATGCGGCTATGCGCAGAACTGCGTCGAGGTCTGCCCCAAGGACATCCCGCTGACCAAGTCGATTGCCGAGGTTGGCGGGTCGGTAATGAAACAGGCCTTTGCCGACCTGTTCCGCCGATGATCCTGAGTGGTGACCGAAGTAACCTTCCAAGACCCCGAGAACCTCTCGGGGTCTTGCTCTTGCTGGTACATTAGGACATAAACCTGAGACACAGGAGTGGAACTCGGGTTTAAACTGAGCAGCAGTTTGCATCCAACTACACTGTCCCAGGGGAGCGGATTTTGCGCGCCACGTTTCGCAGCAGCGTCATCTTGAGTATCCTCCTGTTGTTGACCACCTGCTCGTTTGCCGCCAGCATCAAGACGCGGTACCATCACTCCCCGGCCCACCATGCGCGTCACCTGCGCTGGGCGCCGGTGTTGTTGAAAGGCTCGCACGATTCCCTGCTCCGCCAGAACGCGGAAATTGACCGCCTGCAACTGGTGCGGATCCAAAACGATGAGGCCCTGCACCAACTGATCGCGCGTGATCAGTTGGTGGCACTTCCTGAGACCGGCACGTTGCGAGTCGATTCGCGCCTGGAGCCTTCGCGCCGCTACTGCCGCCCGTGGACACGGCTGTTCCTGGAAGACTTCGGGCAAGCCTACTACAAGCAGTTTCATCAGCCGTTGCAGGTGAATTCCGCGGTGCGCACCGTGGACCAGCAGGAGCGCCTGGCTCGCTACAACCACAACGCCGCGCCCGCCGAGGGTGAGACCGCTTCCTCGCATCTCGCCGGATTGACCGTAGACATCGCCAAAAAGGGCATGACGCGCCGGCAGCGCGCCTTCGCCGAGGCCTACCTGGTGAAGATGAACAAGCTGGGAGTGGTGGAAGCGGTGGAGGAGCGCCGGCAGGCCTGCTTCCATGTCATGGTGTCCGACCGTTATACTGCGTGGCGTGATAGCGAAAAACTTGCCACTGCTCCGCGCGTGCCGCATGGTTCAGACGCGGCCATCAGCCCACAACAATAAATTCAAATCTGCCATGATTATTGGTTTGTTCGCCCTGCCGGTGTGCCTGGGCGCGGTCGCGCAAAACATGCCGGCGACCGGCCCGACGGTTTCCGCCAAGGCGCGTCAGATCCACGATTCCGCCATCGTGATTGACAGCCACGCCGACACCCCACAGCGCTTTCTGGACGAGGGCTTCGACATCGGCACGGTCACGCCGGTCAGCAAGGGCAGCATTGACCTGGAGAAGGCGCGCGAGGGAAACCTGGGGGCCGAGTTTTTTTCCATCTGGGTGGAGCCGGGTTACTTCGACGGTCATTACACGCGTCGCGCGCTCGACCTGATTGATTCCGTTTATCAGCAGGCGCAGCGGCATCCCGACCAGATGACGATAGCCTTCAGCGCCGAGGATATCGTTCGCGCCCGCACCGGTCCCCACAAGAAATTTGCCGCGCTGCTGGGCGTGGAGGGCGGACACGCGCTGGAGAACGATATCCGGGTGTTGCGCACCTTCTACCGGCTTGGCGTCCGCTACATGACTCTGAGCTGGTCGAACACCAACGAGTGGGCGGATTCTTCCGGCGACATCAACAATCCCAAGGTGCATCACCACAACGGGCTCACGCCCTTCGGCAAGCAGGTGGTGGCGGAAATGAACCGGCTGGGGATGATGGTAGATATTTCCCACGCAGCCGACAAGACATTCTGGGACGCGATCGAGACGACAAAGGCGCCGCTGATCGCGTCGCACTCTTCGGCGCGGGCATTGACCGACCATCCGCGAAATCTGACCGACGACATGCTGCGGGCCGTGGCCAAGAACAACGGCGTGGTGATGGTGAATTTTTACGACGCCTTCCTGGATAACGATTTCCGCCGCGCATTTGCCGCGCAGGAAGCGGAGCGCAATGCCGCCGAGAAGGCCAGGGAGGCCGAACTCCGCGCCGCGGGCAAGCCGCTGAATTACAGCTCGGTGGAGGACGCGCTGGAGAAGGAGTGGGCCGCCAAGATTCCGCACCCGCCGTTCAAGGTGCTGATTGACCATATCGATCACATCGCCAAAGTTGCCGGCGTGGAGCACGTGGGGCTGGGCTCGGATTTCGACGGCAACCCGGCGATGCCGCAGGGCATGAACTCCGCTGCCGACCTGCCCAAAATCACGCAGGCCCTGCTCGACCGCGGCTACACCGCCGACCAGATCAAGGGAATCCTGGGCGGCAACCTGTTGCGCGTGTTCCGGCAGGTGGAGCAAGTGAGCCGCGAATTGCAGGCGCAGCAGAAAACCGCCGCCAGCGAGTAGAATGTCCGGTTCGATGCTGGCTGGTATGGAAGCCTGACAACCTCACAACGTTCGTGGAAGGTACAACCATGCGAAAAGTGCTTGCCCTAATTCTATTGCTCGCCCCTTCCCTGCTGCTGGCCGCCGATGCCAACCCCAAGGCGGTGATCGAAACTACGGCGGGAAATTTCAATTGCACGCTGTTCAAAGACAAGGTCCCGAATGCGGTGGAGAACTTTATCGGGCTCGCCCAGGGCACCAAGGATTGGACCAATCCGGTCTCGCACGCCAAGAAGCACAATGTGCCGCTGTACGATGGAACGATTTTCCATCGGGTGATACCGGAATTCATGATCCAGGGCGGCGATCCGGCGGGCAACGGCACCGGCGATCCAGGATTTCGTGTGAAAGACGAATTTAGTCCGGACTTGAAGTTCGACCGGCCGGGAAGGCTGGCGTACGCGAACTCCGGTCCGAACACCAACGGCAGCCAATTCTTCATCACCGAGGTGCCGTACCCATTTCTGGATCCCTGCCTGAATGAAGGCGGCTGCGATCGCGGCGGACGTCATGTGCCGAAGGGCTATGGCTACACGATTTTTGGGCAATGCGAACCGGTCTCGCTGGTGCAGAAGATCGCGCGCATGCCGCGGAGCGGTGAGAGCCCGGTGAACCCGGTGAGGATCACGCACGTGAGGATCGTGCAGGCGGGCGCTGCCACACCTGCCGCGGGAAAGAAACCGGATACGAAGAAGTAACCTGTTAGCCCGGCGGGCGTTGCCCACGGAAATCGAAACTCCCGTCCTGCCGCATCCGGACGGGCCACAGAGGAACCCGTTTTTCCCAGAGAAAGGAATCTCCCATGGCACGCCAACCCGGCACCTACGCCGTTATTGATACCTCCGAGGGAACGATTGTTTGCCGCCTCTTCGACAAAGAAGCGCCCAAGACGGTCCAGAACTTCACCGACCTGGCGGAAGGAAAGCGCGAGTGGACGCATCCCACGACGCACGCGAAATCCAGCAACCGCCTGTTTGACGGCACAATCTTTCACCGCGTGATTCCCAACTTCATGATCCAGGGCGGAGATCCGGCCGGCACCGGCTTCGGCGGGCCGGGCTATCGCTTCGAGGATGAGACAAAGGGCTCGCCTTATAAGTTCGACAAGCCTGGCAAACTGGCCATGGCAAATGCCGGCCCGAACACCAACGGCAGCCAGTTCTTCATCACCGTGGCGGCGACCCCGTGGCTCACCGGCAATCACACCATCTTCGGCGAGGTGGTCGAAGGGCAGGACGTGGTGAATAAGATCGTGAACGTGCCGCGCAACCCGCAGGACAAGCCGGTGAAGGATGTGACGGTGAAGGCGGTTACGATCGAGAGGGCGTGAGCAGACTTGGGCAGCCGAGGGCGGCTGCCCCTACGTGCGTAGGCTCAGTCGTGCGTAGGCCCAGCCGCCCCCGGCTGGGCAGTACACACAAGCGACTTACACGCCGATGACGGCCACCAACTCCTTCACCGCGCCGGCGCTCTTTTCCAGCGCCGTCTGCTCTTCCGGCATGAGACGGATCTGGATGACGTCCTCAATGCCGCGCGAGCCCAGCTTGCAAGGCACGCCGACGAACAGGCCGTTGATCCCGTATTCACCTTCCAGATAAGCGGCGCAAGGCAGGATCTTTTTCTTGTCCTTGAGAATGGCTTCCACCATCTCGGCCACCGCGGCCGAGGGTGCGTAGTAGGCGCTGCCGGTCTTCAAGTACTTGACGATCTCGGCGCCGCCGTCGCGGGTGCGCTGCACCAGGCGATCGATGGTCGCTTTGTCCATCAGCTCAGGCAGAGGAATGCCGGCCACGCCGGAATAACGCGGCAGCGGCACCATGGTGTCGCCGTGGCCGCCGAGCACGAAGGCGGTAACGTTCTCCACCGAGACCTTCAGTTCCTGGGCGATGAAGGCACGGAAGCGCGCCGAGTCGAGCACGCCGGCCATGCCGATGACGCGGTTGCGGGAGAAGCCGCTCAGCTTGTAGGCCGCCTGCGCCATGGCGTCCAGCGGGTTGGAGACGATGATCAGGATGCAATCGGGCGAGTACTGCACCACCTTGCCGACCACGTCCTTCATGATCTTGTGGTTGATGTTGAGCAGGTCGTCGCGGCTCATGCCGGGCTTGCGGGGGACGCCGGCGGTGATGACCACGATGTCGGAATTGGCGGTGTCGGCGTAGTTCTCGGTGCCGACGACGTAGGAATCTTTCTTGGCGATGGGCATGGCCTCCAGCAGGTCCAGGCCTTTGCCCTCGGGCACGCCCTCGATGATGTCGATGAGCACCACGTCGGCGATTTCGGCCGTGGCGATCCAGTGCGCTGCGGTTGCTCCGACATTGCCCGAGCCCACCACGGTTACTTTTTTGCGCATGGTATGAGTCCTTTCTCCGGCGGGCGCGCTGGGCGGCCGCCAAGCGATGCATGAAAACCGATCAGTCTACGCCAGATGGCGCGGTTTATGTACGTTTGCACGGCTAAAAAATGTGGGGCGGAACCAGCCCGCCCCACCCCGAATTGCTTGCCGTGAGCGTTGCGACTAGTCGGCAGCCGCCGAGCTCGTGGCGTTCATGTTCTCGATGATGTAGGTGGCGAACTCGCTGCACTTCACCTTGGTGGCGCCCTCCATCAAGCGGTGGAAGTCGTAGGTGACCTTCTTCTGCTCGATGGTCTTGCGCACGCCGTCTTCGATCAGCTTGGCGGCTTCGTTCCAGCCCATGAACTCGAACATCATGACGCCCGACAGCAGGACCGAGGTCGGGTTGATGACGTCCAGGTCGGCATACTTGGGGGCGGTGCCGTGGGTGGCTTCGAAGATGGCAAAGCCGTCGCCGATGTTGGCGCCGGCGGCGATGCCCAACCCGCCGATTTGCGCGGCGCAGGCGTCACTGAGGTAATCGCCGTTCAGGTTGGACGTGGCCAGGATGTCATACTCGTCGGCGCGGGTGACGACCTGCTGGAAGATGGAGTCGGCGATGCGGTCATTGACCATCAGCTTCTTCTTCCACTGGCCGTTGCCGTGCGTCTTGTAGATGGCGTCCAGGCAGTCTTTGACTTCCTTGTGGATCGTCTTCTGGAATTCCGGCGCGGCGTACTCCAGGCCGGGTTCGACCAGGTTGGCATTCTGCTCGATCGTGAGGTTGGGATTCTTGTCCTTGTTGTCCAGAATCCAGCTCTCGCGCTCGGTGACCACCTTGTCGCGGAATTCGGTGGTGGCCAGTTCATAGCCCCAGGCGCGGAATGCGCCCTCGGTGAACTTCTGGATGTTGCCCTTGTGCACCAGCGTGACCTTCTTGCGGCCGCTCTGCAGGGCGTCTTTGATGGCGTTGCGGACCAGGCGCTTGGTGCCGGTGATGGAAATCGGCTTGATGCCGACGCCGCTGTCCTCGCGGATTTTCTTGCCCGTGCCGGCCAGCATTTCATTGTTCAGGAAGTTGATGAGCTTTTTGACCTTCTCCGTTCCTTCCTCCCACTCGATGCCGGCATAAACGTCTTCCGTGTTCTCGCGGTGGATCACCAGGTTCATGCGCTCGGGGTGCTTCACCGGGGAGGGCGCGCCGTAATGTTTCACCGGGCGCACGCAGTCGTACAGGTCCAGGATCTGGCGCAGCGCCACGTTCAGCGAACGGATTCCGCCGCCCACCGGGGTGGTGAGGGGCCCCTTGATGCTGACCCGCATGTCCTTCAGCGCTTCGATGGTGCCCTCGGGCAGCCAGCTTTGGAATTTCGACATCGCCTTTTCGCCGGCGAAAACTTCGTACCACACGATGCGGCGCTTGCTGCCGTAGGCCTTTTTCACCGCGGCGTCGAACACGCGCACCGACGCTTTCCAGATGTCGCGTCCGGTGCCGTCGCCCTCGATAAAGGGAACGAGGGGATTATCGGGAACCGTGTACTTCCCATTGCTGTAGGTAATGCGGGCGCCGTCTTTGGGCACGGATAGCCCGTTGTATGAATCCGCCATCAACCACCTCCTCAGGAGTTTCAGGGACAGTCAATTATAGGCGCACAGCCGCCACAGCGGGGCATGACGCAGATCACAAAAGAATGTGACGAATGACCAGCCGGCTGCCCGGCCTGGACGGTGCAATGGAGCACCAGGGGACTGGAAAGCCGCCACTGATGCGGCCTGCCGCGATGCGGCCCGCGGGAACGCGCCGGGCGCGATATCGCCCGCCACAGGCAAAGCATCCGGCGCGGTGTTTCCGGTCACAGGACCGAGTGCTAAGGCCGTCCTTCGGCCATCAGGCGCTCATAGAGGGCTCGGGTGGCGCCCAGGGTGCGCCGCAGCTCCGCCTCCACGCCCTCGGCGAAGCCGCGGCCCAGGATCCGCGTAGTCAATTCTTCGACCGCGCTGTGGGCGTGCTCGCCCACGGGCAGGGTCTTGCGGGCGCGGCCGGTGGCGATGCGGACGGCATGCTCCAGTGCGCGATAAAACTCCGCCGCCTGGTCCAACTGGGTGAACTCATCCTCGCGCAGCAGGCCGGTGTCGAACAGCGCCCGCAGCCGCTGGCGCATGTTCCCGCGCAGCCGGAGACCGCTGCGGACCGCCAGGGTGCCGGCGATGAAGTCGATGTCGTACATGGCGCCGGCGCCGGTTTTCAGGTTGGGGCCGCCCGCTTCCGGCTTGTCGAGCTTGTTTCGCATGCTGCGCACTTCCCCGGTGAACCCGGCGTCGTTGGCGAAACGCGCCATCCAGGCGTGGGCGGAATCCAGGACGCGGCGGCTGAGCGAGTCCGCTCCCGCGACATGGCGCAACTTGGTAAAGCTGAGCGCCTCCCAGGCCTGCGCTTCGCGCGCGAAATACTGCTCTACATACGCCACCGTCATCACCAACTCGCCCTCGGCCCCGCGGGGGCGCAAGCGGGCGTCCACGGGAAATACCGTCCCCTCGCGCGTGTAGGCGGACAGCGCCTGCATCAGGTGTTCCGCCGCCTTGATGGCGTCGGCGGCTTCCAGTTCCTCGTCCCGGAGAAACAGCAGGTCGGCATCCGACAGCAGGTCGAACTCGGCGGTTCCCAGCCTGCCCAATGCCATCACCGCCAGTCCCTCAGGTTTCCCGGCAATGGCCAGGGCGGCGGCAATGGCTTCGTCGGCGGCGCGCGTGGTTTCGCTCAGCGACTCGTAGACACCTCGGCCTTGCATCGTGTCGCGCGCGCCGGAAGCGAAGACGCGATGACGATAATGGCGCCGCAGGAGCGCGAGTTTCTCGCCATGGGCCACGCCGGCCGAGCCCAGGTAGGTGAAGACGGGATCGCGGAACGCCCGTTGTTCCTCGGCCTCGTGGGCAAACAGGTGATCGATCCCCTCGGGCTTGGCGGTTCCCTTCTCCGCCTCCAGGGTGGCGATCTCCTCGGGATGACGGGTGAGGATGTCGGTCAGATAATCGCTCAGACGGAAAATCTGCAATGCGTCGTGGAAAGCCTGCGGCGCGCGTGCCACCATCGCGTACCGATCGGAGCTGGTGAACGCCGCCGAGAGAAAGCGAAATACGTTCCTGCGAGTCGCGGATTCCAGCGGCGTGCTGCGCAGCACCTCGTGCAGCGCGGGTGAATCGGTAGCCAAGCGCGCCATCATCTGCCGCTCGGAATTGTCGTGCGCCGGCTCGGCGCTCTCCAGGCGGAATTCCGGCGTCTCCCGCTGCTGCTGCCACTGCTGATGATGGATGATGCGGTTGTAAATCTCGGCCACAGCGGCCATGCGGCGCTGCACCAACTCCGTGATGTTCTCCGGCGCCGCCGCCTGCGGGCTCGCCATGGAACGCGTGACGACCGCCAGCTCGTCGTTGTTCTTGGGCAGCTTGTGGGTTTGTTGTCCGTGGCGAAGCTGCAGGCGATGCTCCAGCTTGCGCAGGAATTCGTAGGCGATGGTCAGCTCGTTGTAGTCGCGGCCGCTCAGATGTCCCTTGTCGTGCAGTTTCTGCAGCGAGAACAGCGAGCCGCCGGAACGCAGCCATCGCTCCTTGCCGCCGTAGACGCGCTGCAGGCACTGCACCAGGAACTCGATGTCGCGGATGCCGCCGCGGTCCAGCTTCACGTCGATGGTCCCGCCGCGGGCCGCGACCGCCCGGCGCCGCGCCCCAATGCGGTCGCGCGCCTCCAGCGCCGTCTCGATGACCGCGAAATTCAGGTGCTCGCGATAGACAAACGGCTGGACGCCGCGGATGAAGGTGCGCGCCAGCGTCATGTCGCCGGCCGAGTGCCGCACCTTGATCATCGCTTGCAGCTCCCAGTCGGCGGCGGTGTGGCCGTAATATGCCAGCGCCTGGGAAAGCCCGATCGCCGCCTCGCCCTCCGTGCCCTGCGGGCGCAGCCGAAGATCGACCCGGAACGCAGACCCTTCGCGCGTCATGCGCGAGAGCGCGTCGGTGACGCTCTGCGCCAGGCGAACAAAATAT
The DNA here is from genome assembly GCA_963797035.1 of Terriglobia bacterium. GTDB lineage: Bacteria > Acidobacteriota > Terriglobia > Terriglobales > Acidobacteriaceae > JAIQGF01. The sequence continues at coordinate 469,434 of CAWCOC010000001.1, read as the reverse complement.
TCGCGAATGGAAATTGAGGCTCTGCCGGCATCCTCGCCGTCGCCGTAGAGGAACAACAGGTCGATATCGGAGCTGTAGTTCAGCTCATTGCCGCCCAGCTTTCCCAGGGAAAGCACCGTGACCGGAACATCGGTGAGCCGGCCTTCGGCGTTGACGTGCTGCGGCGGACCGTAACGGCCGCGGAAGGCGGCGTCCAGTTCGCGCACCGCCTCTTCGATCAGCACATCGGCGAGGGCGGAAATTTCGTTGGTGGTGTCAGCCAGCGTGGCCGAGCCCAGCACGTCGCGCAGCATGATGCGAACGTATTCGCGGCGCTTGAAGCGGGCCAGCAGCAGCGCAATGTCGGTTTCAAAGGAGCGCGAGCGGAAACGCGCAAAGGCCTCGCGGTATTCGTCCCGGGAGCGCGAACGGTCCAGCAACTTGTCACGGTGCAAGGTGTGAAACAGGTCGGTGTTCTGGATCAGGGTTTCGCCCAGGAAGTGGCTGCACCCGAAGACGGCGAGCGCGTAATGGACCAGGGCGCGATCGCGATCGAGGGCGCCGAACAATTCCCCCGGCGCAGTCTCGGTCAAGCGCTCGAACAGGTTGAGCGCCGCATCGGGATCGGGGACGTCGGTGAGCAAGGGCGGAATCGCCCGCACCACTCCGGCGGGCACTCGCTCCGCAATCCGCGCGAGGTTGCGGCGGGCCGCTTCCGCATCGGTAAATGGCGCTTGCGGCAGCTCCGGAACAGCATGGGCGGGTTTCGGCACGGTTCCGTGCGAAGCATAGCACGGCGGATCGAGCGACCGATTTCAGAGCTGTTCCAGGGTCGTCCGCAGCAGATTCCAGAAGGGCTCGACCGAGGAAATCTGCACCCGCTCGTGCGGGCTATGGGGATTTTCGATCTGCGGCCCAAACGAGATCATCTGCATTCCGGGATACTTTTCGCCGATCACGCCGCACTCCAGGCCGGCATGCATGGCGATCAACTTGGCGGGCTGGCCGAACACCTGCTGGTGGGCCGCCTGCAGCTTGCGCACAATTTCGCTGTTCGGGTCAGGCTTCCATCCCGGGTACGAGGTGGAGTGCTCGACTTCGAAACCGGCCAGGCCGCAGACCGTCGCTACCATGCGGGCGACAGCCTGTTTACTGCTCTCAATCGCGCTGCGCTGGCTGGTGCCGATCTCCACCACGCCGTCCTTCATTCCGACCGTCGCCAGGTTGGTGGAATTCTGCACCAGCCCGGCAATGTCGGGGCTCATCGCCATCACGCCGTGATGAAGGGTGGCCAGCACGGCCACGGTTGCGCGGGCATCGGCCGCATCCAGCACCTGGGGCGCGCCTTCAGCCTTCTCGACGGCGATCTGCAGGCCGGGATCGAATCCGCCCAAGTCGGATTGTATTTCGGCTTGCAAGTCCGCAATCAGCTTCCGTAACTCCTTCTCGCGGGCACCGTCCATCACGATCACCGCGAATGACTCGCGTGGAATCGCATTGCGCGCGCTGCCACCCTTCAGGTCGGCAATCTCAATGGGAAGCTGCTCCAGGAGGCGCTGCAGGACCAACCCCAGGATGCGCACGGCGTTGCCGCGGCCCTGGTGAATGTCGACTCCGGAGTGGCCACCCTTGAGCCCGGAGACTTTAATTCGCCAAGCCGAAGAGCCCTTGGGCTGGCGCAGCGTCACCTTGCGGCGCGCCGTGGTGTTCACGCCGCCGGAGCATCCGATGCACAGCGTGCCGCGCTCCTCGTTGTCGAGGTTGAGGAAGTACTTGGATTTAAGCAAGCCGCCGGGAAACTCCGCTGCGCCGGTCAAGCCGCTTTCCTCGTCGATGGTGAACACAAATTCCAGGGGACCGTGGGCGATGTCGTCGCTCTCCATCACCGCCAGCGCGGCGGAAACGCCGATGCCGTTGTCGGAGCCGAGCGTGGTGCCCTCAGCCTTCAGCCAGTCGCCGTCGCGCACGATCTTGATAGGATCGGTATCGAAGTTGTGCGGCGTGCCCTCATTCTTCTCACACACCATGTCGAGATGGCCCTGCAACAGCGCCATGGGAGCGCTCTCGCGGCCCGGACGCGCCGCCTTGCGAATCACCGTGTTGCCAACCTTGTCGTGAACCGCTACCAGGCCGATGCGCTTGGCCTGGGCCAGCACGTAGTCGCGCGCCGCGGCTTCCTTGGTGGAGGCGCGGGGAATCGCCGACAAGGCGTCAAAGTGTTTCCACAAGCGTTGCGGTTCCAGATTTTGCAGTGCAGGTGTCATGGGATGCTCCGTTCCGCATTGTAGATCATTGGCGCGGGCCGAAAGCCGCGGCTCGAGGACGCAATAGAAGTTGGCTTACCTGCGGGCGTAATCCTTTACCACCGGCGATCAATCCGTCAACGCGCGCACTGGGGAGGTTAAACTCAGGGAGCTTGCCGTCGGTGGTGATGACGAATCCGCCCGCCGCTTGCACCAGGGCGACGCCGGCCGCGATGTCCCACTCGTGCTTGGGAACCAGCGTCCAGGTGGCGTCCGCCTTGCCGGCTGCGACCAGCGCCAGCTTATAGGCGATGGATCCCAGGGGGCTGACCGCAAACTCCCGGCGCTGGAACTGCCGCCACTGTCCACGTTCGTACTCGGTGCGGCTGGCCAGCACCAGAGCTCCCTCCAGCTTGCGGCGTCGCGAGACATGGACGGCCAAGCTGTTCCAGGTAACTCCGAGTCCTTTTGCCCCCAGGAAAAGTTCTCCGGTTGCCGGATTGCAAACCCCCCCGGCGACGGCGCGGCCACGGTCGACAAAGCCCACGGAAACGCACCACTCCGGAAGACCGGCGACGAACTCCGCCGTGCCATCGAGCGGGTCCACCACCCACACTCGATCGAATTGTAGCCGCCGGCCGTCGTCGGGCGATTCTTCCGACAGCCAGCCTTCGCCATCGCGCTGAAGCGACTCGCGAAGCACGCGGTCCACCAGTCGATCGGCTTCCGTGACCGGATCGCGGCGGGATTTGTATTCCGCGGCCACCAGGCCAGGGGTGAAGGGCGCCAACGCTGCGCAGGCCGCCTGCAATGACCGCTCAATGCGCCGGAGGATTTCGCGCTCGCCACTCATGTTGGTGCTTGTGTCCAGGGCCATGCGGGCATCAGCTCACGCCGACGAATCCTTCGCGCTCCAGGTGAAGGATGATTTCCTGCGCCGCTTCCTCGGGCGTGAAATCAGTGGCATCGATGATCACATCGGCGTCGGCCGGGGTCTCATATGGATCGGAGATGCCGGTAAATTCCTTGAGCAGCCCGGCGCGCGCTTTCGCGTACAACCCTTTGCGGTCGCGCTGCTCGCAGACCTCCAGTGGAGTTGCGACGTGCACGAGCACGAAGCCGCCGTAAGGCTCGATCACCTCCCGGACCTGCCGCCGGACCGAATTGTAGGGGGCAATCGGCGCGCAGATCGCCACGCCGCCATTCTTAGTGATTTCCGCGGCGACGAAGCCGATGCGGCGGATGTTGAGGTCGCGATGTTCCTTGGAAAATCCCAGCTCAGACGAAAGGTTCTTGCGCACGATGTCGCCATCGAGCAGCGTGACCGCGCGGCCGCCCATTTCCAGGAATTTCACCCGCAGAACATTGGCGATGGTGGATTTGCCGGCCCCTGAAAGCCCGGTGAAAAACACGGTGAGCCCCTGCTGGTGGCGCGGGGGGTAGGTTTTGCGCAGCTCTTGCGCCACCTCCGGGTAGGTGAACCACTCGGGAATATCTTTTCCCTGGTTCAGGCGATCGCGCAGTTCGGTCCCGGAAATGTTGAGCGTGCGCGCGCCCGCCGGAACCTCGTCCTGGGGAACGTAGCTATCGTGCTCTTCCAGGTACACCATCATGTTGAACGGCACCATGGTGATGCCGAGTTCCTCTTCGTGGCGCGCCATCACTTGCTGTGCTTCGTAGGGACCGTAGAACGGTTTGCCGGAAGAATCATTGCCAGGCCCGGCGTGATCGCGCCCGACAATCAGGTGCGTGCAACCGTAGTTCTTGCGGATGATGGCATGGAACAGGACCTCGCGCGGCCCCGCCATCCGCATGGCCAGCGGAAGCAGCGAGAGCATCGCCGTGCCGGTGGGATATTTTGAGAGCAGCAACTGATAGCAGCGCACGCGGGTGTAGTAGTCGACGTCGCCGGGCTTGGTCATTCCCACCGAGGGGTGGATGAGCAAGTTCGCCTCCACCGCCTTGGCGGCGCGCAAGGTCAGCTCCTGGTGTGCGCGATGCATCGGGTTGCGGGTCTGGAAGGCGACAATGCGACGCCACCCGCGGCGGCCAAATTCGGCGCGCAGCTCCGCCGGCGTCAAGCGCAGAGGACGAAAGTCGTAATGCGCGGGCGGGCGCAATCCCTCCACCCGCCCGCTCACGTACCACGAATTGGTCTGGTTCAGAAGGAAGGCGACGCCGGGGTGTTCGGGTGATGCGGTGCCGTACACCGCGGCAGCTTCCGCCTTGCGATCCGGGCACCAGACTTCGTCGACATGCAGCGCGGCGAGCATGACACCTTCGGCATCGCGCAGCGCGATGGTTCCACCACCGGCGAGGGGGCGCGCGAACTCAGGAGTGACGTCGAGCACCACCGGAATGGGCCACAGACGTCCCGACGCCAGGCGCATTTCGCCACAAACCCGCTCGTAGTCGGCGCGGGACAGAAAGCCCTGCAAGGGCGAAAAACCGCCGTTCAGCAACAGTTCCAGGTCGCACAGTTGGCGCGGGCTTAGGTCCCACGACGGCCACTCGCGCGAGAGTTCCCGCAATTCGGCGGCCCGTTCCGGCGTCACCAGCAGAGCGGCAGGCTCGGTGGCGCGCGCAGTCAGTCCATCCGAAGAATGCTTAGTCCCAGTTTTCACCAGTTCTCCGTTTCACCAGACACGCCAACATCGCGCTGCAACCGAGCCGATGCCCGCAAGCGCGCGGCAAATTGGATATGCACTTCCCCACTTTGGCACCTGAATTCTAGCACCCTGCTTTCGGCTGTGGGCGGGGCTTTCAGCTCGGGGTGCTAGAATCCTTGGCTCGGAAAGGAAGGTTGGCGTGCACAAGATCTGCATCCTGGGGTTGGATTGCGCGGCGCCGGGAGTCCTGTTCGGCGACTCCAGCCTGCGCAACGTTCGCCGCCTGATGGAGCGCGGCGTCTGGGGGCGACTGGAGAGCGTGATTCCTCCAATTACGGTTCCCGCCTGGATGTGCATGTCCACCAGCCAGGACCCGGGGTCGCTCGGCGTGTACGGATTTCGCAATCGCACCAATTACACCTACGCCGGCCTGGGCATCACCAACTCCGCGTCGATCAAGGAACCGGCCATGTGGGACTACCTCGGCCAGCAAAACAAGCGCTCCATCGTGGTGGGAGTGCCGCCGGGATATCCGCCGCGCAAGATCAACGGCATCAGCGTCGGCTGCTTTCTGACGCCCGATCCGGTGAAGGACGATTTCACTCACCCTCCCGAGATCAAGAGCGAGATCACGGCGCTGGTGGGCGATTACCCGGTGGATGTCCCCGGATTTCGCACCGACGACAAGGCGTGGCTGAAAACGCAGATCTTCGAGATGAGCCGCAAGCAATGGCAAGTGGTCCACTGGCTGCTGAAAGAAAAGGAGTGGGACTATTTCCATTACGTGGACATCGGCCTGGATCGGGTGCACCACGGCTTCTGGGACAGCTTCGACAAGCAGCACATCCATTACAAAGCCGGCAATCCCTTCGAGGATGTAATTCCCGCGTACTACCGCTGGCTGGATGAGCAGATCGGGCACGCGCTGAAATTGCTCGACGAGCGCACGATAGTTCTGGTTGTTTCCGATCACGGCGCGCAACGGCTGGACGGCGGATTCGCGGTGAACGAGTGGCTGGTGCGCGAAGGCCTGCTGGTGCTCGACCAGGAGATGCCGAAGGAGCCGACGCCGTTTGCCAAGCTCAAGGTGAACTGGGCGAAGACGCGAGTGTGGAGCGAAGGCGGATACTACGCCCGGGTGTTCTTCAACCTGGAAGGACGCGAGCCGCGGGGCCTGGTTCCGGCGGCGCAGTACGAGTCGTTCCGCGACACCATGAAGCAGCGCTTCGAAGCGCTCACCGATCCGGCGGGCCGGCCGCTGAACTCACTGGTGTTCAAGCCCAACGAGATCTATCGCCAAGTGCGCAACGTCGCACCCGACCTGGTGGTGCATTTCGGGGCTTTGTACTGGCGCTCCATCGGCAGCATCGGCCATGGGCGGATCCACGTGGAAGAAAATGACACCGGGCCCGATGCCTGCAACCACGCGCAGTTTGGGTCTTTCATCCTGGCCGCGCCGAACTATCCGGCGCAAGGTGAGTACACGGGCGCGCGGCTGCTGGACATCGCGCCGACGCTCATGCAATTGGCGGGTTACCCGGTTCCAGAGACGATGCAAGGACGCGCACTGTTCACCCCGAAGTAGCGGTAGCCGGGCGTGTGCGCACCGGTTGCCCGCCGATCTCCCAGACGCGCCCGTCCATGTAAGCCGGTTTCGCCAGACCGAACAGCTTCAGGATGCTGGGCGCAACATCGACGATTGCCGGCTTCTCGGCTTCGATGGCGTGATTGCAAAACAGCACCCCGGGCACCAGTCGCGGATCAACGCAGTGATCGCCGCTCCAGGCCTTGTTGTTGTCCTCAAAAATCTGGGACGTTACCTTGCCGGTAACCGCGTCCCACGATGAGCGATAACCCTCGCCGTAGCCGATGACCAGGTCGGGCGCGTTGCCGACGTAGGGCCCGGCGTACACGCTGTCGCAGGGAAAAACGCCGGTGATGCCCGTTTTGCCGTTCAGCGGATCGACCAGCCCATCCAGCTTCTGGCGCAGTTCTTCTTTCAGCGCCTCCGCTTCCCTTCCGGCTTGCACGGTGCCGTGGAGCTCGCGCCCCTTGATGTTCAGGAACAGGCCATTCAACCCCAGCGTGTAAGCGCGGGTGCGCGACCAGTCGACGTCGTGGAACCACTCGCCGCTGGAGGTGGCTCCGGGCTTCAGCGCCAGGTATCCGTTCTGGTGCAGCCACGAATTCAGGTTCACGCCGCGGGAAAACGATTTGAAGCCGTGATCGGAAATCACCATCAGTAAGGTTCGCTCGTCCATGCCTTGCATGGCGCGACCCACCAGCTTGTCCATGCGCTCGTAGAGATCGCCGATCACGTCGGGCGCATGACCGTTGCCGTGCCGGCCGTCGAGGTAGCGCCAGAACATGTGCTGCACGCGGTCGGTGGTGTCGAAGACGCAGGCACACATGCCCTTCGGCGTCTTTTCCAGCGCGTCGAAAAACATGCGCTCGCGGTCCTGGTGATTGTCGTAGCACTGTTGCAGAAACGCGGAATCGTCCAGCACTTCCTCGTTCAGCGCCCAGGTATCTTCCGCCAGGCCAAGCGTGGAATAAGGGCCGATCAGCTTCGCGAGGTAGATGGAATAGGTGCTGGGATGCGAGATGGGCAAGTCCGGTCGGCGGGGATCGATATTCACCGGCGTGACGTACACCTGCACGTCCGGCCGCACCTGGCGCAGGTTGAAGCGGCAGATGCCGTGCGCGCTCATGCCCACGGCGGCCGTGAACTTCACCGAAATCCATTCCGAGTACTCGCCGACCTTCAGGGTGAAGCGCTCAGCGCCGACCTGGATCTCCGCCTGGTCCTGCGCCGCGTCGGGCCGCACCGTGAACTCGACTCGCAGCTCTTTGCCGGCGCTTTCGCGCAGCGGATCGTCCGGGCCGGGAATGTAGGAGCGCAGCACCGGCCCCTCTTGTCGAAGGCGAATGCGCACCCCGCCCTCGCAGTGTCCGTTCTTGGGCGCTCCGCTGGTATGAAAGCAGAATGTGCCCTGGCTGCCCTTCAAGTCAGGGACGCACATGCCGGAGAGCAGAACGCCGGAGAATTTTTCCGGCGGGAAGGTGACGGGTACGCGCAGCACGGAGCAGAACACGCCCGACTTGGCCAGCAGGTGCCAGAACGGCTTGGCTTTGCGCAGCAGCGAGATCTGCGCTTTCCCGAGCGGGATGGAGTATTTGCCGATGCGCAATTTCCGCTTCGGACCCTTGATCTCGGCGGAGGAGAGGAAGGGCAGATAACTGCCGAGGTCGCGATTGAAGAAATCGTAGATGTTGTGCTTGCCGGGATTACATCCGGTTTGAAACGAAGACCACGCGACCGGCGAGATGGCGGGGACGGTGGTGCGCAGCTTTTGAAACGTGCCCGCATCGCGCAAGCGCGCCAGGTTCGGGAGCCGCCCGGCTTTCATGAAACGCTCCGCCAGTTCGGGATCCATGCCGTCAAAGCCGATGATGATGACGCGTTTGAAGCGCGCCTTGCGATAGGCCTTGCGGTGCCGCACCATGCGGTACAAATGCCGGAAGGGCCAGGTGACCAGCGCGTAGGCGGAGTAGAGGAAGGCCACGAAGACCGTCCACAGCGACGAGACGAAAGCGAATCCGGCGCCCGGACCGACATAGGCGTGCGCCGGATGCGGGATGGCAAGCAGCGCGACTAGCGCCAAGCCGAGCCATAACACGCGGCCCGGCGCAAAGGTGAATGTGCTCCTCAATTTCATATCTCGACGTGCAGGGCTTTCTTGAACAGCAGGGCTGCCACGATGGAAATGACAAAGAATACGATGATCCAGTTGGCCTGGAAGAGCCAAATATTCACCTCGCGGGGTTCATAGCCGACGGCAATCGAGTCAATGGGCGAGGCGTCTGGCAACGCGATTGCGCCTGGCTCCAGCCAGCGCTGCCAGAAATGGCCGTGCATGCTGGTCGCGGAAATGTGGGGCAGACCGGCCGACACGACCACGGCTTTAGAAAGAGCCGAACCGTTGGCAACCACGCTAACCGGATAAACGCCATCGGAGTCGGCCACTAAACGCCAGACCACCTGCTGGTCGGCGGCGATGTGCACCGGCGGCGCCGAACTCCTGACTCCGGGCGGCAATTGCAGGCTCAGGCCTTCCAGGGTGCTCGGGTCCATGGCGCGAACCTTCAGCAGAAAGTCCTGACGGGCGCGCAGGGGCTCCCAGGCGAAGTAGGGATCGAGCAGGACAATCATCGGCGCGAACAGCAGGACCAGGAAGGCGGTGGGCTTCAGCATCAGGCCGATATAGCGGGCGCTGCCGCGCAGCAGCCGTCCATAAGCGCGAAGCACGGCTTGCAACTGGTCCTGGAACAGACGCACCGCCAGCAGTTGCGCCTGCACCTGGTCCTTGGCAAGACGGATCTTTTTCTGATCGGAGGTATAGCGGAAGACCACCAGCATCAACAGACCGGCGGCGAACGAGACTGCGGCCACCCACAATAGCGGCGCGGACCAAATCGACGAAGCTAGGACACAACGATACATCGTCAGTCGATATATCCCAGCCCTTGCAGCCGCTTCTTCACTGTCTCTTCGGTTTCGGAGCCACCCTCGCCCGGCCCCATCAGGCGCGCGATCTCTTTTTCGATGGTGTGGATCAGAAACTCATCAAGCGAGGCATAGCCGGAGTCTTCGGCGCACTTGGTCGCCCGCTCCAGCAGCTCGCCTTCAATTTTCAGGCGATACCCGAACATTCATTCACCCCAAATCACTGCCCACCATGATTCTCGGAAGTCTGGTGCGTGGAGAACAGCGGATTTCCTATCATAGTACCTGATTTCGCGATCCCAAATTCCGCCAGGATGGTCGGCGCAATGTCGGTAAGGGCCGCAGGACCCGGCGGGACCACGCGATTGCTCAGCAGAACGCCGGGCACCAGGGTGTAATCCATGCAGTGGTCGCCGCTCCAGGGATTCATGTTGTCCTCGATTTCGGCGCGCGGAAACGCCCCCAGGATGGTTTTCCATCCCGCGCGATACTCCCGGTTGTAACCCACGATAAGGTCCGGACCGCTGCGCGCATAAGGCCCCTGGTAGACGAGGCTGGCGCGGTCGACGCGCGTAATCACCGGCGCGTTGTTCTTGGGATCGCGCACCTCGCGAAGTTTCGCGGCAATCTCGGTCAACAGCTTGTCTTGATCGGCGGCGGGGACAATGCCATCGCGCTCGCGGCCTTTCAAATTCAAGTACAGCCCGTTCAAACCGAGGCCATAGGCGCGCGTCTTGCTCCAATCGACGTTGGCGAAGTACTCGCCCTCCTCCTGGTCGGCGCCATCCTTCAGCCGCAGGTAGCCGTGGTCGAGCAGCCAGGTGTTGAGATTGAACGATCGGTAGTAGGGCGCGAAACCGTGGTCGGAGAGCACCAGCAGAGTGGTGTGTTCGTCAAGTCGAGCCAGGATTTCGCCCAGCACCTGGTCCATCTGCTGGTAGAACCCGGGCAGAGCATTTCCATATTGTGCGGCGGCCTGCGCGTCATATCCTGGATGCCGAGGATCGATCTGCCGCCACAGCATGTGCGAATTCAAATCGATGCCGGAGAAATAAAAGAAGAAAACGCCGGATTGAAACTTGGGAAACTCAACGTCGAAGATGTGACGCTGTTCCCTCATGACCTCGCGCGACTGCTCCAGGTACTCCTTGTCGTCGAGCACCCCGTCGGACAGCGCCTTGGTATCCTCGGCGATTCCCTGGGTGTAGAACTCGCCCACCTTGTCGGACAGTTCGCGGCTGTAGCTGGAGGGCGTGGAGACCGGCAGCGCCGGTTCCGCCGGGTCGATGTTGACCGGCGAAACGTACAGCTCAAAGCGGGGATGCGCCTGCTTCAGATACATGCGGCAAATTCCCTTCACGTTGGCCACCACCGGCAGCAGCGTGAAATCCAGGCGAATCCAGTCGCTCCACTCCCCTTCCCGCAGCACGAACTCGTGATCGGCGATGGAAATTTTCGCCACTGGTTCCACCGGGTCGAGCGAAACCGTGAATGGAATTCGCGCCGCCGGCGATCCTCGGCGGAAGGGATTGTCGGGACCGAGCAGCGAAGTGCTCACGCGCCAGTTCTCCACCGCGACCGGAACGATCTGCCCGCCCTCCACTTCGCCGGTTTGCGCCATCGGATCGTCGGTGTAATAGGAAAACGTGCCGTAAGTGCCGCGCAGGTCGGGGTCCCCATGCCCGCCAAAGTGCGGCCCTTGCTCGGGATCGGCGGGAAATTCGACGGGATGCGGAACACCGTGACCGGCACGCCGCGCTCGTCAAGGTATTCCCAGAAGGCTTTGCCCTGGCGCAACTGCTCCGCCTTGCCGCTGCCCAGCGGAATGACCCATGACCCGATGGAGATGCTATGTTGCGCCGGCTCCACGCGAGAGGCGGAGAAATACGGCTGCATGGTCTTGGGATCGCGGTGGATGAAATCAAACAGCCCGTGACCTCCAGGGTTCATTCCGGTAATCAGGTTCGACCATGCCACCGGGCTCTGGGGAGGAATGCTGGTGCGGAGCGTGCGGAAGGTTCCGCCGGCAGCGAGTTTCGAGAAGTTTGGCATCGTGCCCGCGGCCATGTACTTGCGCAGCAAGTCCGGGTCCATGCCGTCAATGCCGAGAATGATCAGCTTATGATCGCCATGCCAGCGGGCGCGCCCGCAGGAGAGCCCAACCGTGGCGCAGATCAGCAGGAACAAAATCGACCGCCGCAGGTTCACGACGCAGCCTTAAACGTGGAGCGTCCACTGCAGGAACGATGGATGGTCGTGGCTTGGAAAACCGCTTCAGGCATGGTTCGCAGTTGATTGCCTATAATAACACCCGTATGTTGCGCCGCATTTGCCTCGCGCTCCTCCTCTGCCTTTGTACCGCGGCTTCGCAGGCAGCGACGAATGTCTTTATCGTCACTCTCCAGTCCGCTCGCGCAGACCACATGGGATTTCTTGGCGCCAAGCGCAAGGGTCTGACACCGAACCTGGATCGGCTGGCGAACGAATCCATTATCTTCCGGAGCGCGTACGCGCAAGCCCCGCTGACCGCAACCTCCGTCGCTACCATCCTGACTGGCCTCTACCCGCAGACGCACCAGGTGGCCGGCGTCGGCGTTCCGCTCTCCGCCTCGCTTCCCTACCTGCCCGACATCTTTCGCGCGCGTGGCTATCGCACTGCGGCATTCGTGGGCTCGTCGATGCTTGATCCCCGCGCGGGATTCGCGCCCGGATTCAGCCGCGGCTTCGATACCTACAATGCGCCGCGTCCCACCGCCGGAGGCGCACTGGACCGCACTTTCGAACTGCCGGCCGCCGAAGTAGTGCGGCGCGCCACCGCGTGGGTGCCGCCGGACAAGAACGTCTTCGTGTGGATCAGCCTGCAGGATTCATCGTCGGATTATGGCAAACAAATCGCGGCCCTGGATGCGGCCGCCGGAAAGCTGGTCAGCGCCCTGAAGGCGCGCAAGCTGTTCGATGATGCGCTGATCGTGATCGCCGGCGACCATGGCGAATCTCTGGGCGCGCATGGCGAGGACAGCCACGGCATCTTTCTCTACGACGAGACCATCCACGTGCCGCTGCTGCTCAAGCTGCCGCGGCAGCAAATGGCGGCGCGGCGCGTGAGCGCGCACGTCAGCCTGGTGGATATCGCTGCCAGCGTGCTGCAAGTCGCGGGACTGCCGGTTCCGCCGCGAATGCAGGGCCAATCGCTGCTGCGGATTGTGAAATCCGGTGGCGATCAGCCGGCGTACTCGCGCACCGATTTTCCCGCGCGTAACTTCGGATGGAGCGCGCTGGAATCATGGCGCGCCGGAAACTATCTGCTGGTCCGCGCGCCGCATCCGGAGCTCTACGACCTGGCCGCCGATCCGGGCGCAACCCACAACCTTGCCATTAGCCGCAAGGCGGTGCTGGAAACGCTCTCCGGACAATTGGAGAATTTCGACCGCCGGCTGACCCCGGGCGCCTCCACCGGCGTGTCTTCTGGACTTACGTCCAGCGAGCTGCAGAAACTCAGCTCGCTTGGCTACGTCGGGCTGCAGCGCTCCGCAGCGTCCCAGGCCTCGGCTCTCACCGGTATCGATCCCAAGGACGAGATCGCGCTGGCGAACCGGGTGCAGAAGGCGATGGCGGCTCTTCATGCCGGAAAGCCGGCGCAAGCTCTGGCGGAACTTCAACGCGTCGGGGCCGAGCACCCTAACATTTACCTGGCGTTCTACGGCGCCGGGTTGGCAGAAATCGCGCAGAAACAGTATGCACGCGCCCTTGAGCCGCTGCACAAAGCCATCGCGCTGCGTCCTGACGCGGCGTTGGCGCATTTCGCCATGGGAATTGCGGCATCGCGCACCGGCGACTGGAAAACCGCGGCGACGCACCTGGAGATCGCGGTGGCGCGTCTTTCAGATTCCGCGCTGGCGCACCAGGCTTTGAGCGAGGCCCAAGCTCACCTGGGACACAAGCAGAACGCCGCCCCGGCACGATCAAAAGCCGCGGGAGCAAAACATCCATGAAACGGCGCTGCTTTTGCCAGGGAGCAGTGATCCAGGGAAACCTTGCCGCTGTCGTCGTGCTAGCCTTGATGGCCGCCGGGTGCGCTAAGCGCCCCGAAACCGTAAAGCGATATGCGCTCAGCGGGAAGGTGGTGTCCACCGACGTGAGCGCGTCGCAATTGGTTGTGGACCACAAGGCCATCCCCGGCTTCATGAATGCCATGGTGATGCCGTACCGCGTGGAAGATGCCTCTGAATTGAAGGGACTGACGCCGGGAGACGAGATTTCCGCCGACGTGGTGGTGCGAGGATCGGACTACTGGCTGGAAAACATCCGCGTGACCAAGAAAAATATCGAGGCCAAGCCGCAAGCTCTGGGAGAAGAGTTCCACATGCCGGAAGCCGGTGACGAGGTGCCTGGCTTCGTCCTCACCAACCAAAGCGGCAACAAGATCATCCTGCACCAGGATCGCGGCAAGGTGCTTCTGGTGACGCTCATCTACAAGCGTTGCCCTCGGAGCCGAGCCGGGGGCTTCACTATTGCCTTGTGACGGCCGTCACAGCATTGTGTGAATGATCGTAATACGATATACCCAATTGCTGGTTATGCGTCTCCTCGGCAAACTCGGGATCGTGGCGATCAGCCTCTGGTTGGCTGCCGTTTCAGCGGGCGCCGTCCCCTGTGCCTACGCAGGGCTTTCCAGGACTGCCTTGCACCAGGCGACGTCAACTGTCGGCTGCTGCACGGCCACGAAGACCGCCGAACGGCAAGACACGCCCGACCTCCGCCTGTCCGCCATGTCCGCAGGGGTTGCGCCGGCTACGCCTGAGCGGGTCGATGCGGCCGCGAATTCCCGCCCGGCGCGCGTGGCTTACGCAAAGCCTGCCAACGACTACCCAAGCCTCCTCTGCACATTCCTGATCTAGGCCGGTCCCTGCCCTCTGCTTTCGGGAGGCGGAGGTTCCGCCTCCCTGCCACGCAACCAGAAAGCATCGCTGTTTGACTTGCGCACACCGCCCAGGTCGCAGCGCGAAGGAGAATACATATGAAGCGCTTCCAATTTTTCCTTGTCGCATTGGCATTGCTGGCCCTTGCCGGAGTGGTTTTCGCCCAACAGCAATCGTCGAGCAAAACTGAGCAGCAACAACCGAATTCCTACTCTGCCGGGTGGTGGTGTCCCATGGCCGCGGGCTGGGCAGGCCCCATGAACGCTTCTACGCGTGGCCCCGGCTGGATGATGAACAATGGCGCCGCGGCCCCTCGCGGCTCTTACGGGCCGATGGGACGCGGGTACGCTCAGGGACCTATGGGTCCCGGGTATGCCTACGGACCGATGGGTCCGGGAATGATGTACGGCCCCGTCAACCAGGGCGCCGTCAGCCCTCAACCGCAGCCGGCGCCTCCGGCAGCGAAGCCGGGGACACCGAAGAAGTAACCGGCCAACCAACGCTGGGGCAGCCACCGCGCTGCCCCAGTGATCACAAGCTTGTCAGCGCTCCGCGGAGCCTGTCGAAGACTCTCGACACAGCCGGAAAACACTCCCCTTGTCCACTTGAATCATCTCGGTTTGTGCTTTACCCTTTCCATGTTGTGAGCTTTGTTATTCGTCCCAGTATGGTTGCCGCATCGGGTGCAAAGCTAACGTGAGGCCCTTCGGACAAAACCGGAAGTCGACACCGCTGCGGATATCGGCGGCGTACCTGGGTATTTTTGCGTGCATCCTGTTCGCTGGTTTGCAGGTTCTGCACGTCCATTCAGCCGCTGCAAGCAATCCGAGGACGACGTCGCATTGCTCTATTTGCATGGTCACCCATGCGGCGGCCCGCCCGGCTGCACACATGGTGCTGCCCATTGTTCCGGCCACACGGACCTCGCAACCGACATCGGAAGCGCAGACGCAGAACCGTCTCGATGTCGAACCTGCCTTTATTCGCCCTCCGCCTGCCACGGTTTAGCTTCCGCCAAGATAACAGCACGCCCGAGCATGACAGACGGGCGTTATCCCACTTGCCGCAAGCAAGCTGCTGCTGCCCATGGAAACTCTGGGGCACGCGGGACGGAGATCGACAATGCGCGAAACTTTTTCTGCCCATCATTTTTCGAGTGCTGGAAGTTGGAGGAGACTCACAATCGCCGTTATCTGTTTCGTACTGTTCGCCGGCGTGCCGCGAGGGCTGGCACAACAATCAGGATCGGGGACGGTCACGGGCACGGTCACCGATCCCACTGGAGCGGTGGTTCAAGGGGCAACGGTGGAAATCCGGAACCCAGTCAGCGGATTCACTCGCACCGTGGTTACGGACAAATCAGGGACATTCAGCATCCCCAACGTTCCGTTCAATAACTACCATTTCACGGCGAACAGCCAGGGGTTTGCGCCCTATGTTCAGGACATCGATGTGCGGTCGGTTGTGCCTGTCAACCTGGCTGTCGGTCTGAAAGTTGGCGAGACCGCCACCAGC
Organism: Terriglobia bacterium; assembly: GCA_963797035.1. Lineage (GTDB taxonomy): Bacteria > Acidobacteriota > Terriglobia > Terriglobales > Acidobacteriaceae > JAIQGF01. Next base: position 453,662 of record CAWCOC010000001.1, on the reverse strand, counting down.
GTAACCGTGGAAGGCACCGCCGAAGATCTCCTGGAAAACACTCCTACGTTTCACACCGACGTCGATCGTGCGATCTTCGACAAGCTTCCCCTGGAAAGCCAGTCGTCATCGGTGAGCTCGCTGGTTACTCTGGCAACGCCGGGCATCGCAGCCGATTCCAACGGGAATTTCCACGGACTGGGCGACCACGCCGAAAACTCATTTTCGGTGGACGGCCAGCCGATCACGGACCAGCAGAGCAAAGTGTTTTCCAACCAAATACCCATCGATTCCATTCAGTCGCTGGAGGTCATTGCCGGCGCCCCGCCGGCCCAATATGGCGATAAAACCAGTCTGGTGATCAACGTAACCACCCGCTCCGGGCAGGGCCAAACAACGCCCCGGGGTTCGGTGACGGCTTCTTACGGTAGTTTTGGCAGCTCCAATGTCGATTTCAATCTTGCGTACGGCGGTCAGAAGTGGGGGAACTTCATTGCGCTGAATGGGCTCAACAGCGGGCGTTTTCTCGATCCGCCGGAATTCAAGGTTGTGCACGCCAAGGGCAACCAGCAGAACCTCTTCGACCGGCTGGACTTTCAATTGTCCAACGCCGATTGGCTGCACCTGAACCTTGGTTTTACCCGATCCTGGTTCCAGAACCCGAATTCGTTCGACATGCAAACCGCGACCGCATGGAATGGGCTGGTAGTGGCTAACGGCGGGCTCGGGCCGAACGGCCTTCCGGTAGGCCCCACCGACCAGCGTTCGCAGATCAAGACCTTCAACATCGCTCCATCCTGGACTCGGCTGATGGGCACGAACACGGTCCTCACCTTCGGCGCCTATGTTCGCCGGGACCAATATAACTACTATCCCAGCGGCAACCCTTTCGCTGATTTCGTGCCCGAGCTCCAGTCGCAGACCATCGCCCAGGACCGCACTCTGACCAACGCAGGCCTGCGTGCCGAGCTTTCCCACGTGAAAGGGATCCACAACATCAAGGCCGGAATCACCTACCAGCACACGTTTTTGAACGAGAACAACCGCCTCGGGATCGTCGACCCCACGTTCCTGGGTTCCCTGGCGGATGCGAATGGCGATCCTTGCGTGGATGCCGGCGGAAGCCCGATTGCAGCCCCGTGCACCACCCTGGCCCCGTTTGACCTCAACACCGGGGGAACTCTCTTTGCATTTAAGGGGCACGCGGACGTGAAGGAACTCGCGCTGTACGTGCAAGACGCCATCAGCAAAGGAAGCTGGACCTTCAATCTCGGCATTCGCGGCGATATTTATAACGGTCTCAGCTCCCACAGCGAAGCTGAGCCCCGCTTGGGCGTAGCCTATAACATCAAGCGGACCAGCACGGTGCTCCGCGCATCCTACGCGCGCCTTCTGGAGACGCCCTTTAACGAGAACCTGGTGCTCTCCAGCGTCGGCTGCGCCAACCCCGTCCTGAACCCGCTGCTGGGTTGCTCTTCCGCCACCACGACGCCCATCAGCCCCGGTTGGCGCAACGAGTTCCACGCCGGACTTGAGCAAGCCTTTGGCAAGCACCTGGTGTTTTCCGGCGAGTACATCTGGAAGTACACCCACAACGCTTACGATTTCAGCATTCTCGGCAGCACGCCAATCACATTTCCGATTCAGTGGCACAACTCCAAAATCCCCGCCGTGGTTGGCCGCGTGAGCCTGGCGAACTTCCATGGCTTGACTGCCTTCGTGGTTTTCTCCAGCGTCGCGGCGCGTTTCTTCGACCCTCAGCTCGGCGGGGCCGGCGCTACTCCATCGGCTCCTGCAGGAGTGTTCCGCATCGACCACGACGAGAAGTTTAACCAGACAACGCACATTCAGTATCAGCCGTGGAAGCGGGGACCGTGGGTTGGTCTCAATTGGCGTTATGACAACGGCCTGGTGGCAGGACCGATTCCGTGTGCCGGAGGGGATTGCAATAACGGGCCGAACGGCAGCGATACCGTCGTCGATGTTTCCGGTCTCACTCCCGACCAGCAATTCCAGGCAGGCTTGTTTTGTGGGGCCGTGCGTGCCACGCCGACCACGCCCATCAGTCCTAGTGGCTTGTGTCCCGCGGCCCAGTACGGCTCCTCGCTGATCTCGATCCCGAAGCCGGGAACCGAAGATGACGACCACAATCCGCCGCGGATCGCTCCCCGCAATCTCTTCGATCTGTCCGTGGGCCATGACAACCTCTTCAACGGCGACCGTTACAAATGGAGTCTGAATTTCACCATCATCAACCTGACCAATCGAGTGGCGCTGTACAACTTTCTGTCAACGTTCAGCGGCACTCACTATGTGTCTCCGCGTACGATGACCGCTCAACTGGGCTTCCATTTCTAGGCTCACTACGAGAGAGGGACCCTGGAGCAGTCAGGAGAAGCCGCAGAAGGCGTTCACCCAAGCGGAAGTGCTCCCCGTCGGGAGTCGGAATCGCACTCATCGTGATGCCGCCGGCTCGGGTGTTCGGCCCTTGGACGGCACGACTTGGCGAGATTCCGCAGAGATCGTCTGCATGGGCACGATAGAAATCACGTTGGACGCCGTGGGTGGCACCAATTCCGCTTCCGCCGCTTCCCGGGAAACCAACCGGCGTAGTTGCGCGATGCGCTTGGCAGCAAGCGCCTGATCAACATCCGCGGACGGTTTAAACGCAATCCTCACGTCGGAAGGAAGTTTGCCGGTGAACTCGCGAATCCGCCGCGACTCGGCGGTGGAAGGCCGGACACTGTTGCTCCTGTAGGGCATCTCCAGCGCAGCGCCGCTGACGGCAACTGTCGCATTGATGCGCACGGGCGCGGAAATTTCATGTGCCATGGCTGCGGCGGCAACATTCCACATGTCCGCGGAAGTCAGTTGGGGAGCGTTGGCGAATGTATTGACCACCACGGCGCCGTCTGGCGCTTTGCCCACGGAACTAACTTGGGGTGTCACACCCGCGGCCCCGACCAGCGTGCGCAGCGTATTCTGCAGCTTGTCTTGGGCACTTTGAATCTCTACTTGCGGAGATGGCGGCTTCTGCGCAGTGGCCGGCCGGATCAGGCCGGCGGCAAGGAAGTCCTGGATCACCTGCTCCGTGCTCGCAGTTTTCCGCGCCAATTGTAGTTGCTGGACCTGGAGACGAACTGGCATGCCGATCCGTTTCTCGACCGCCGACTGGAGTCGCTCGATATCTGTGGGCTCCATGTAGTCAGCCGTTTGGATCGTGGCGCCGACGACAACCGACCCCGGGTGGAGCTCGACTCTCACCGAATCCAGTTGCCGGTTGGCCTGAGACTGCACGGTTCGTTTCAGCGTGTCGTGCACTTGACCGCGGATATTGGATTGTTGCGCCGCGTGGATGAGGGTGCGCATCAGGGGAATGGAAATGACCAACAGAACGGCCGCGGCAATCGCGATCCGCCAGCGAATGAGCAGAGGATGGCTCTCTCCCAGTCGTTCCACTTGCGGACGCAAGCCGATCAGCAAGAAGATCAGGCTGGCGCTCAGTACGATGGCGGTGAAGTTGGTGCAGAACAGCATGAACGCGCCTCGAGCGATCATCCACTGCCGTGTCCCGAGGCCGTACCCGACGGTGGCGAGCGGAGGCATTACCGCAGTCGCAATCGCCACACCAGGCAAAATCGTGAAGGCCGTTTTCCGTGAGGCGAGTGCGACGGTGCCTGCCAGTCCCGAGAAAAACGCGATCAGCAGGTCCATCAGGTTGGGGTTGGTGCGCGCCAGAATTTCCGGAGTCACCTCTCGCAAAGGCGACAGATGAGTGGCAACCACGGCGATGAGCACCACCTCAACGACGCTCAGGACCAGGTTCCGCACCGCCTTCTTCCCGAGCGACCACTCCGCAGTGGTTAGCGCCAATCCGCAAGCCAGAATCGGGCCCATGAGCGGCGAGATCAGCATGGCGCCAATGATCACCGCCGGGCTGTTCAGCAACAACCCCATCAGTGCAATCAGGCAGGCGAAGATCATCATCGCGAAGTAGACTGCGTCGAACTGCCTGCCCTCGTAGGCCTCTTGGTAGACGACATCCGGCGATCTGAACATTTGCAAAGCAATGGCAGGTGCGGCACTCATGGGGACCTCCGCGCGACCGGTTGCGAACAATTCTGCGACACGAAATTGTAGAGCGTCTGAGAGTGTTAACACGCAGGAAAACGATTGCCGCTGAATTGGCCGGAGCTTAACTAAGAAAGGTGGCAACCAGATGTGCATCGAACCGACAGGTCGAAGCTTATCGCGGTTGGGCGGTGCGGGGGCGCGGGCGACTGACGAAATGCGCGGCGGCTACCAAACGCCCATTGGCCGCTGCCACGCGCGCCAGAATGTTCCTGGCGTAGGTCGCCACTTGGTCTACTCCGGTTGCATACTGCAGATTGGGATTTCGAAAACCGCCGTTGTACGCGCCAATGGCTTTTTGCAGGTCGCCTGCGAAGCGATCGAGGAGGTCACGAAGAAGCAGGCCTGCGTACGTGGTCAGCACGTGTGGATTTGTCAAGTCGAATTCCAGTTTCTGCGGGGGGCGCAATCGCTCCGGCAGTTGCGAGTAATCGCGGTTGTCGCGGAGGAAAAGCTGATGCGCATAGCGCAGGGTTTCCCTGGTAATCTGCCACACGCCAGTCGAGTAGTTGCTTACCAACACGCCGCGGCGACGCCGTTGCAGAATGATGTCCCCCTCCTGCGGACGCTTCTTCCACACGGCATTGGCCAGGTCCCCTCGAACATCGAGATAATTGTTCTCCATGGCCCCAATGCCTAGGAAGAGTTCAAGCGGCAGATCATAGAATTGAGCGACCGCGATGACATCGGCCGCCATCTCGGCCGCCTGCGCCATGGTTAACGGCGCGAGGCGAGGATCGCCGGCGCGGACTCGTGGATCAGTGCGCGATTTGAACACCATAAAACGAGCCACTGGGGCAACCAGCTCCCGAGGATCAATCCGTTCCAGTTTTTCGCGAACGGGCCGGTTGTAGGCTGCGATGAAGATCGCAGTCTGGGCGCGCAAGTAGGGTAAGCGGTTTGCAACCGTAGGAATCAGGTCGAAGTTCTCAATGTACGCGTGGGCCTGCAGTTCCGCCAGATATGGAACCGCTTCGAGCATATCGTTCGCAACCATCAAGCAGATCTGATAGGCGGCACCGCTGCTGGTTTCGACCGGCAGCAAGAACACATTTGCCTCATTTACGCTGGGCCGGCTACGAATGTAGTCGAACCGAAGATAGGCCGCGAGTTCGTTGTCAAAGTGCCCGACGTTTGCCAGCAGGACGGCGGCGCCGGCCGGATACACAAGCACACCGTTACGGGTGGTTACGGAGGGGGCCGCACCGGAAAATACGTTCATTCGAAGCGGTCGAAGTCTGAACCCGAGCCACGCGGTAGCGCCGATTGCGACTAGCGCTAAACCCACTACCGCCCATCTCAATATCGAGCGACGCAAGGATCACCTCGACGCAGGCCGATCTGCCACACGGAACCGCGCGGTAACCTCTCGTGCATTCTCCAGTGTAGGGTGTCCCCATTCTATCGCCACGCAAGGTCATTGAGCCTGAAAAGGCAAAAAGCATCTCCCGATGTTCATGGCCCAATCGCGTTCTACTGAAAAATGTCGGCCAGCCGCAGCCGCGGATCAAAGCTATGTTTTTCTCCCAGGCTAAAACGGAGGCCGGTCGAGAGCAGAAGATCATTGTTGGTTGCTCCCAGAGGAGGATTGCTGACGTAAGTATCGCTGAGCGTCAACTGCCAACCGAGCCAACCGTTGAGCTTCACTGTAGCGGATGAATCCAGAGCAATGCGATACTCGCCGGTGTCCGAGAGATTGGGGAACATGGTCAACCGCTCCGACATTGTGGTCCTGCTCGTAAGACCCCAGGTCAGCTCCTGACCGAGCAGTGCCTCACCGGAACGGCGGCCAGGCTTTCCAGAATAGAACTCCTGATTCAGCGATCCTCCGGAAAACACATCCAAGGCTACGTGCGACGATCTTGCCAGGCGAAGACCGAGGCCGCCGCCGATTACATTTCTCAGATCCAATTCCTGAAGAGCATCGGTCTGAAAGTTGGTGAAGCCGAACGTGAACAACCGCGGGGTGATGTTTACGGAATAGGAGAACCCACTGCGAATGGAATTGGCGCTTGTTCCTCCATTCTCCGACGAGGTGTTGCGGGCAAACAATGAGTTGAAATACACATCGAGCTTGTCTTTCGCGGTGACACGGGCGGCTTTCATGCCCACATCAAGATTGGTAGCTCCGGCATTGCCGCGCGCTGTGCTGAATCCGAGGCTGGCCGACCCGCTCCACATTTCGAGCATGGTGGAGTGGCGCAACCGCTGCTGCTTCAGAAAGTCCTGGTTGGATACGAGGAAGGCGATCGCATCGACAGGAGCAGTTACGATACCGCCGTCTGCGGTCTCGGCCTGAAGCACCCCATCAGAGAATTGAATCGAGCGGGTCTCAATCTCAGTGTTTCCCGTTCGTATGTGCAGCGGCTGGTCGGTGCAAACTAGCTTGACCGCGCCGGTCTTGATTATCAATTCGCCGGCGAAGCTCGATTTCACGTGCAGCCCACCGGCATCAAGGCCATTCACCGTTCCCGAGATTCGGTCTCCATTGTGGAGCCGGACAACATCGGCATTCAAGGCGACGCAGCAACAAACCACACCGGCCACCAGCAGCAGGCGCTCCAACGTTTTTCTCATGGGCCTCCGGTTCTCCCTCTATGACGCATGAACGTTCGGGGTGCGAGGGCAGAAACCGTTGAACCGACGACCCGACTGCGCGTCATAATGATTGCGTGCTTAGCCTGACATTGATGATTGGGGTAATAGAAGGCGTAGCCTCTCAGGCTGCCTTTCTTGGCCCGAAAGAACAGGACTCCGTCCGTGCTCTCCGGCAGACCTTCAAATCTCGCCAGTCCAGCGACGTTGGTTCCGACTTCAAGATCGAGTCGTTGAAGACCAAGAAAGCCGTACTCGATGTGAACCGTGATTTGAGCGCCGTAGATGCGACGGCCGGCCCCGTTGGTCACAGTGAATTCGACCGAACACGGTCCGGCTTCGCCGTCTACTACAGGGACGGGCTGGTTCATCGGTCCACTCCCAACAACGAGTGGGGAGGCGAACAACATGGCAATAATGATCAACGCTGTAAACTGGGCCCGCATTCGCCCGCACCCGAACCTATGCCGAATGCGTTTTACGGGTTGGTAGCCATTCTCACCCATCTAACCGCTGCTCCGTGTGGAAGCGGAACAGCTCTCCTTTCCCGACGATGGTTCCCATGCGGCTCATTCCTAGGCCGCACGTTCCGCCGGAGGCTCCTTCTCCGGCAGCTGCTGTCCTTCGCTCCGCGCCAGTGCTGAATTCAGTCCCGCACCGATGAGGATAGCGAGGGCGCTGACGTATAACCAGAGCATCAAGGCGATCACTGCTCCCAACGTTCCATAGGTCTTGGCCATGTTCGCCAGGTGGCGCAGGTACCAGCTGAGACCATAGGAACTGGTAATTAATGCGACCACGGCGACGATTGCACCAGGCACTTGAGCTCGGAAGCGCTGCTTGACATTGGGGGCGAGGAAGTACACCAATTCGACGGATATCACAGCGAATCCGACGGCGGCAGTCCAGCGCAAGTACGGCCATAAGGACGCGAAGATCGGATTAACCCCCAGCCAACGGGTCACCCACGAGCCGAATTGCGGCCCGAGGACCAAGGCGACAAGAGCGGCCAGCGTCAGGATGCCGACCAGGATCGTCAGCCCAAGTGCAACCAGCCGTTTTTTCCAGTATGGACGGCCCTCTGCGACGTGATAAGCCAGGTTGAGCGCACCAATCAAAGCACTGAAGCCGCTGGATGCCGCTATCAGAGCGCCCGCCATTCCCACCGACAGCAATCCGACATTGGTTCGCAAAACATCACGGAGCACGGCGCGAATTAACATCATTGCATCGCGAGGAACAACGGCGGACATCAACTCCACAACTTCGTCAAACAGGTTCGCAATCGGCGCATACGACAACAAGCTCGCCAAGAAGATCAATAATGGAAACAGCGCTAGCAAGAAGAAGTATGCTAGAGCAGCCGCATGGGTCGAATAGTCGCGGCGATCGAATTCACCTGCAATGCGCGAGACAAACCGCTTCACGTTTTGAATTCGCCGGCTCGTTGCGCTTACGCCCGCTGAAATCATCCCGCTCATCCGCGCCACACCCGCATTTGCGTGGTGCTCACGAGCCTGCCGCCTACTACGTCGATTTCGATACGACCTGGGCATTTGGCTCCTCTTGCGAGTTCATTTCGGCCGACACTCCGCTGTATACGCCGCCGGAATGGAATGCTGAGATGTACAACAAGATCACGCTTGTCCTCGACATGCCGACAGCCAATCGGCCAGGAACTGCACGATGCCCTCCGGAGGTTGCACCCACAGGTCGGCCGCTGTGGCAGGATACTCATGCCGGACAAGGCACAGATAACCCCCCCTCCAGGGCGTACGCCCTTGCTCGCACCACCTCCGCCTTACTGGAATCATGAGGCCTCCTCAACGACCGGTCCGTCTTCGCTACCCGATTTATGTCGTAGTTCATTCACGATCGAGGTCATTAGGGGACCAGTGACCGCCACGTCTGCTCCCTGGCCGCAGATCTTACGAATGAGTTCCTTTCCGGCGGAGTCAACAAATGCCACTTCCGTAAGATCGATGAGGAGGCGCTCTTGGTGAGTTCCGCTGATGACCATTTGCCAGCATCGTTCCAGCTCCGCTACCCAGGGGCCGGCTAATTTGCCTTCCACTTTCAACACCGTCAATTCAGACTGCGTGATTACCGTGATCCGTAGCATTTTGTTAACCTCACCCCACGTGAGCTGTTCATTCGTTATTTCATCCGAGCGTGAAGTGGACGGTAACTTCCGTCTCGACTTCCACCGGTTCGCCATTCAGCCGATACGGCCGGTACCGCCATTGACTTACTGCCTGAATGGCCGCCGGAGCCAGCATTGGATGCCCCGTAATTAAGCGCAGATTTTCGATGTTGCCGGCTTGACCGATCACCGCCCGCAGCACGACATTGCCCTGAATGCGGGCACTTCGCGCTAACGGCGGATAATTTGGCGTGACCTTGTGAACCAGCAGCCCTCGGGTTACGCCTTGCGAAACCCTGACTCGCTTCGGCGCCACAACCTTCGGTCTCGGCGCCCTTGGGACAGCGACAGGTGTCGAGCGGATAATTCCTCCAATAACACCGCCGAGTTGTCCTCCCGGGATTCCGCCTGGCACGCCCCCCACAACCCCGCCAATCGCGGCCACCGGGGGCGGTGCTTCTTCTTTGACCATTTCGACCTGCTTCGGTATGCGTGTTGGTGTGCGCAGGGCGCCCGTCTCGGTGACCTCACTGACAACCTTTTTGGTCATGGTGCGTACCGGTTCGCTGGCCGCTGCCGGGGGAGGAGGTGGCGGCGGCGGCGCGGGAGCGACTAAGAACGTAGCCAGCTCCCGTGTGGGAAGAGCTTCTGTAAACATGAGAGGCACGAGTATCAGAACCCCGACCAGCGCAAGCTGCAGCACAAACGACACCGTGGTTGCATACCCACGTCGGTGTCCTTTTGCGAAACTCCTTTCGAGTAAGCTGTCTTCAAACATGATTTACCTCCCCCCTAAGCAGACGAGCCAAACTTACTGGGCACCTCGATTCCCAGGGCTTGTTCGCGCCCGATGCCGTGCTCGGGAACGAACACGCCGATATGCAACGGAACAGCACAGATACGGCGGAGAACAATCCAGAGCAATGCTTCACGAACTGTGTAGTAATCCTTCGCAACTACCGCCAAGTTCCGAGCGTAGGTCCGGACTTGCACTCGCAACTCAATTCCTAGCCTCGGCGCTGCTGCTGCGTTGACCAGTAATGGGCGACCTGCCGAATGCTTTCCCTCTCCTCTTGTCGGCTCGAGGCCATGAGGAGCGTCAACATCAGGCAAACGAGCCCGGCGAGCGCAATGATCACAAGTTCTGACATGAACAAACCTCTGCACGCCATCTGTAATCTGCTTGGCGTTTCATCTTTCAAGCTTTAAAGGTGCAACACGAATGCCAGTTTCTTGCGCCGGGGCAAGTTCAGCGTAAGCATTTGACCGACAAGAAGTTGCAGGCTGTTAGATCTGCGGGAATCAGCAGTGAGCGGCCCAGCTGAGCGGGGCAATCCCGACAGAAGGTCGAAATATCACCAGATATCGTTGCGAGAGATGCCGAGCTTGCGCATGCGGGAATTCAAGGTTGAGCGGTTCAAGCCGAGTTTTGCGGCGGCGCCGTGAGCGCCACCCACCACTCCGTGGCACTCGCGGAGCATACGAAGGATGTGCTCGCGCTCTACTGACTCCAAGGTACCTTCGGGTTCAGCCAACGGCGCATCCACGTCCTTCAGTTCGGCGACCGAAACTTGCAGGCTCGATCCGCGCGTCAAAATGACGGCACGTTCGATGAAATTCTCGAGCTCGCGAACATTCCCTGGCCAATGCCAGCGGGTTAGCGCACGCATCGCATCAGCCGGAATGTCGTTAATGTTCTTCCGCATGCGGGTCGAGAACTTCTGGACGAAGTAGCGGACAAGCAACGAAATGTCGGTGGGGCGCTCGCGAAGTGGTGGCACAGTGATGGGAAACACATTCAAGCGGTAATAAAGGTCATCGCGAAACTCGTGACGTGCCACCATTTCGGTTAGGTTTCGATTGGTGGCGGCGATCATGCGGACATCGACCTTGCGAGTTTCGCCGCTGCCTAGACGTTCGAACTCATTTTCCTGAAGTGCACGAAGGATCTTCGGCTGTAGGTCCAGCGCGATATCTCCGACTTCGTCCAGGAAGAGGGTCCCCTTGTCCGCCAGTTCGAATCGCCCGACGCGCCGGCTGATGGCGCCGGTGAAGGCGCCTTTTTCGTGCCCGAACAGCTCGGCTTCCAGCAATCCTGCGGGCAGCGCCGCACAACTCATTTTCACCAACGTCCGCTCCCGTCGACGGCTCCGGCCGTGAATGGCCCGGGCAACAAGTTCTTTTCCTGTGCCCGTCTCCCCGAAAATAAGAACGGCAGCATCGGTTGGCGCTACCGTCTCCACTTGCTCCAGAACGGCATTCCAAGCGGGGCCTTCGCCGACGATTTCATCGAAGTGATGCTCGGTCCGGATCTCGTCCTCGAGATAATCTTTCTCTTCGGCGAGTTTGTTCTTCAACTCGGTGATCTGTTGGAACGCTAGGGCATTTTCCACGGCTACAGCAACTTGATTGGCCACCTGGTCGAGTAAACCCATCTGCTCGAGCGTAAAAGCGCTCTCGTGTTTGCTGGCAACATTCAGAACACCTATGCGCGTTTCTCCTCGTCGCAGCGGCAACCAGCAGGCTGATTTGATCCCTTCGGAAAGCAGCCAATTGGTGATGTCAGACGGGAACTGCTGGGCGTCAAGACGATTCACCAGCAGTGGACGGCCGCTCGCAAATGCTTCACCGTGGGGAGAACGATCGACTGCGAATACAACCTTCTCCTTGATCAAGCCGGTGCCCGCCGGAAAATCCAGCGCAAAAAGCCGGAACTGGCGCAGTTCGTCGTCATAAAGACTCAACGACGCATAGTCGTGCTGCATGACCCTGCGGATGCATTTCGAGATGGCGACAAACAGGTCTCGGAATTGGCGATGCGACGTCAGAGCAGCGCTTACTTCCAGCAACATGTGGAGGTTGTCCCGTTCGCGGGTCAACTCTTCTTGCAGCAAGCGACGTTGATGGTCGGACAATGTGAGTTGAGCGTGGGCTGACATCTCTCCTTAATTTTAGGACGTTTCAGCTCGGATGCGGCCGACATTTGGCGCGTCCCCTCCACGATTTTCAGAGCTGCTGACCCGGTATGGTATTGCGGCGCGAGCCTGCTCCCGACCGCTCCTGATACCAGGGGCTGGCGCCCTCAGGCCGGCTCCGCCGATCGGCCCGGTAACCGGGGTTCTCTGACCATGCGGTTGTAGACTGCCGAGAACACTGCCCCGCCTACGGCGCCGTCGAGTTCGCGGGGGCTGTCAAGGGCGCCCGTAGGGCGTTCATCTCGACCCTTGATAGCCCCCGCGAACGCAGACCACTCGCAATCGAAGGAAGCAGCATTTTCTTGCGCAGCAACACTGCTGCTCAGATTGCCACGCGACGATTGTGTCCGCGTTGTCGATGCAATGCCGCAGCAGGAGCGCGTAAGCTCAGTGACACGTAGCAAGTACCAGATCGTGTTGTGTACTGCACCTTACGAACCGCGAGCTAAGCGGTTCCAACTCCCCAAAACGGTTCATTGCTGCACACGAGTAGCCTGAAACGATACGCTCTGCCATTTCCCATTCCGCTTGAGCCACACTCGTGTGCTCCGGTACTGACCGCTAATGTCTGTGTTTCCAGTATGACCCTTCACATCGGCAGTACCGATGACGATGGCCACGTCTCCGTAAACCCTGATCTTTGTGTCCTTAGGATTAATAGAGTCGAACTTGGTTTTGCCCGACTTGTAGTTCGCGATCAGGTCGGCTTTCGTACTGACCATGCCGGTAATGCCTATGGAAACGTAATCGTCGGAGACGAGTTTTTCGTATACCGAAGCATCTCCTTTCATTGCAGCTTGGTTTAACTGCTCGTTGAGCGACTTGATCGTTTCTTCCGCGCTGCCGCCTGCGGATGTCTTGGCACTCTTCTTTGCCTGACCGAGCGAGAGCGGCGACACCAACAGGCACAACAACAAGACGGCTGACACGAGCTTCAGTTTTCGCATTAGAGACTCTCCTTTAGATCACATTGGAGCCGATTGGAATCGTTGCGCATTCTGCTCCCGCGTTTCGGCATGGGGATCGGGGAAGAATGTCGTCTGGCATGTGGTCAGCAAACGCTGCAACAAGGGTGAACTGGAGCACGTAGCGCCGCACGATTTGCGTAAAGCGCTGCCGAGCGCAGCGAATCGAGTCTGCCTGAAGGCTTCAGCCAGCACGCGCTGAAGCCCTCGTCGTTGGCAGGCCGGTCTACTTGTTGCTGAGCTCCCAGATGTAATCGCTGTGGCTGGGGCAGATTTCGGTGAAGCGATGCGCCAGCTCTGGGTTGGCCTTCGCCAGATCGGTATCGAGCGAAACCCAATTTTGGATCAGCGACTTGGGGTCAGCCCCGTCGATCACCAGGGCGCGACGGTACTTGCCACCCATCATGTGAACCAGCCAGCTCCACGCGTCAATCTTGTGCTCTTTGACACGCTGATTCAGCACCGGCGCATATAAAAATTTCACGATGGCGTCCGCTTCCGGTTCGGCCGCACCGCAAACGTAATAGGTGGACGTGGAGTTCGCGGAGCGGGCACGCACGGGAGCGTTCGGGGCCTGCGAGCCGGCTACCACCCCCCAGGTGTAGTCGTCGTGTGACCCGCAGATGCGGTCGAAATCGTCCATGGCTTTGGCGTGCTGCGGCGACTGCGCCATCTGGATAAGCCCCAGGTAGGACGCCAGCACTTTATCGGGATCCGGGCCCGACATGTAGAAGAAGCGGCGCCAATCCCCGCCCGACCAGTGCTTTCCCCAGCCGAAATCGGCGATCCGTCCGGCGCTCTTCTCGGACTGGAAAAAGGGCAGCACCTGTTCGTGGAAAATGGCATCGGCGCGTGCCGCGTCGCCCTGCACACAACGGTAGTAGGTGGCCATCACCGTGACGCTCGGCGCTTCCTGCGCTCGGACAGACGTCGCTCCCACTAGCGCAAAACAACTGAGAAAAACAACAACCCATAGCCGTTTCATATCTTCCCCCTCGCGTCCAGGTTTCGGCAAGGACATGGCTCGCCGTTAAGACGCCGCAACCCCCACACCAATGATGAAAAGAAGAACTGAGCTGAGCCGCAAGGAAAGAAGCGCATTGTATACCACTGACGCAACCCTGGTAGCACATTCGTTAATTCGACGTGGCTCACAAGGCGATGCAGAACACTGCCGATCCGCGCGATTGCGAGTGCTAAAGCTTGCGGTCAAGCAACCCGACAAAGGCTCCGGCAATAGAAAAATTCCAAGTGCCGTCTGCCCGAGCGTGGGCATCCAGTGAGGCACTTCTGTGAGATACCCCGGGCCGGGCCAATGACCGATGTATGCCAACCACCACACGCTCGCTAGAATCGTCAGCAGAGCGACAAGCGAGGCTACGAGGTGCTGCGCGTACCCGAGAGCGTGGTGCTCCGCGTTTCGATCAAACCCAGGCGTAACTTATGTCCTGGTACAGCACACCTAGCCACTAACTCCTTAAAGTCGATTCGAAGACCGCGTATTGAATCGTGTCGGCGAGTTTGTGAAAAACCGGCGATTCCGCGATCACCCAGCCGGAGATTGGGTTCTGGTACGCGAGAAACACTTTTCGCGGCGTTTGCTTCAGCGATCGCTCAACACCCTCGATCACCTCGCGCAGTATTTCTTCCGGAAACGGATCGAACAGGAAGATCACCAGCGGCTCCGCCGGCAGGGGAAAGCGGCGCGCGTCGCCGCAGTGCAATTCGAAGTTGCGGCAGCGCTGCCGCTGGCTGGAGTAGCGGCCGACGTTGTCGCGGGCGATGGCGTGCAGCTCCGCAAGCAGCTCGACGCCGACGATCTTGCGAAACGGATAGTCGGAGGCCATGAGCAGCGCGCGCCCCTTGCCCGACCCGAGATCGAGAAAGGTGAAGGCGGCGAAGTCGATGGGAAGCTGCGCCATCAGGGCGTGGAAGGTCTCGGGATCGGAGGGCTGGTAGCCGCGGCCGGCGAACAACTCGCGCAGGCGCGTTGCCAGCGGCAGGTTTGACCAAGTGGTGTCGACGCGATGGTCCCAATCGAAATCAAGATCGCCGAAGCGCAAGCGGCGGCGCGACGGCAGGCGGTCGCGGGCGATTTCCCACGCGCCTTGCAGCAGGGATGCCGCCGCACGCAGCACGCCGCGACGCGAGCGCCACTCGCGCCACCAGGAGCGATAGGAAAAGGCGGGTTGCTCATTCACCGGGAAACATTCTAGTGGGTGGGAGAGAGCCAGGAGTCAGGAGTTAGGGGTTAGGGAAGGCCCACGTTAAACTAGCGCGATGCCTGGCAACTTCGCACACCTGCGCGGCCGCAAGTACATCGACCTGGTCACGTACCGCAAGAGCGGGGTGGGGGTGCACACCCCAGTGTGGTTCGCCGGGGGAGATGGGCGGCTGTACATCTTCAGCAATCCGAATGCCGGGAAGATGAAGCGCATTCGCAACAATCCGCGGGTGGAGCTTGCGCCTTCAACTCTGCGCGGGCGGGCGCTCGGAGCCTACGTTCCGGCCACCGCTCGCCTGGCGCAAGACCGGACAGCGGCACGGCAGGCGATCCGGAACAAATATTGGCTGGCGCGCATTCCCTGGGTGTGGAGCAAGGATAGCGCGTACATTGAGCTCTTGCCCGCCTGACGGAGACTGCAAATAAGAACGCCAGCACGAGCTCCAGCGGGGCGCCGACGCCTACTTCGATCTGATCTCCGCGAGCACTACGGAAGCTTGAGCGGTTGCAGGTTGGCAGCGCGGAGTTTTGAGTTCAGCGTTTCCAGGTCTCGGGATTTCAGGCCATTCCACTTGGAGAGCAGGGGCGGCAGAGCCGCTTCGAGCTCGTTCCACGTCTTCAACACCTGCGATGTCGGCGCGACATCGGCGCTGTCCACCGCCTCATAGACGGTCTCAAGGCTGCTGTTCATAGCGGTCAGATTGTCGCTGCCGGCGGGTTGGCCGAATTGGCGAGGCGCGCCCTCCAGCGCCATCAGAGTTTTTTCCAGCCCGTTGATGGCTGCAGTGACGTCACCTGAAAGCGACTTGCCGCTGATGTCCTTCAACCGCGCTCGCACCGAGCGCACCTGCTGCAGGGCTTCGAAATCCTGCCGCAACGCGTCCGCGATTTTCATCTCCAGTTCGAACTGCTGTGCCAATCCGGCCACCGGAGTGGTGACGCGCGGGTCCATCTTCAGCGTGAGCTTCTGCGAAAAGGTTTTGCCGCCGGCGGTGAGTTTCACTGTGTACTGGCCGGGCAAGGCCCTGGGACCCTGCGGCGACATGGGAGTTTTATGCAGAATGGCGGAGATAGGAAGGTTGCGCTTGAGCACCGCGGGTGGCGGATAGTGCAGGTCCCACACCCAGCGATGCATGCCGGCCGACGCGGGCAAAACCCGGGGCGGCTTCGCCCACGCGGGTATCACCGTCAGCTCCTTGGGATCGATCGGCGGGGGCGGATCGGTGCTGGCAAAGCGGCGCACCAGCTTGCCGGCGGAATCCTCGATTTCGAGCACAACCGGGCCGCTCTCCGCCTGGAGAGAGTAATCGATGATGGCGCCGGCCGGAGGGTTCTCGCCGGCAGGTTCTTCCGGGGGCAGCGGCGTGTCGGTGTTGGTGCTGCGCCGCACGCGATAGGCGACCTGAGGTTGAAACAGGTGGGCCGGCGATTGCGCGATCTCGGCCGAGAACTGGCGCAAGGGCGTGATGTCGTCCAGGATCCAGAATGAACGGCCGTGCGTGCCTACCACGATGTCGTCGCCATGGACGACCAGGTCGCGCATGGAGGTATGCGGCAGGTTCAACTGCAGCGACTGCCAGTGGTCGCCGTCGTCGAAGGAAACCCAGATGCTGGTCTCGGTGCCGGCGAACAGCAGGCCCTTGCGCTCGGGATCCTCGCGCACGGTGTTGACGGCGGCATCGTCGGGCAGGCCGTTGGTGATCTTCTGCCAGGTCTCGCCGCCATCGTGGGTGCGGTAGATGTAGGGACGGAGGTCGTCGAGCCGGAAGCGGTTGACGGCCGCATAGCAGGTGTTGGTGTCGAAGTGCCCGGCCTCGATTTGCGCCACCTTGCTCCAGGGCGTCAACTCGGGGGGCGTGACATTCTGCCAGGTGCTGCCGCCATCGCGGGTGACGTGGATGAGCCCATCGTCGCTGCCCACCCAGATAGTGTCCGCATCTTTAAATGACGGCCCGATGCTGTAGATGACGCCGCGATGCTCGGTCTTGTCGTTGGCGGCGAAGTTGCCGAGGCTAGGCGGAACGCCGGGATGCTCGCGCGTCAGGTCAGGGCTGATGACATGCCAGCTCTGGCCGCCGTCGGTGGTCTTGAAGAGCACGTTGGAGCCGAGGTAGAGCGCGTGCTTGTCGACCGGAGAGAAAATGAGGGGCGCGGTGCGGTTGAAACGATACTTCCCGGTGCGCAGCACGACCGGGGAAACGTCCTGGGTCTGCGTGGTCGTTTGGTCGTAACGCGATACTTTTCCGCCGTAGATGAAGTTGGGATTCAGCGGATCGGGGGCGACGTAGCCGTACTCCTCGGTGCCCACGGTGTGCCAGTCGCGAAAGGTGATCTCGCCGTAGTCGCTGCGGCTGGCGGTGCCCACCGACCCGCTCTCCTGCTGCCCGCCGTAAACCCAGTAAGGAAAACGGTCGTCGGTGATGACGTGATAGAACTGCGCCGTCGGCTGGTTGTACCAAGAACTCCAGGTCTCGCCGCCGTTGACGGTTAGGGTTGCGCCCTGATCGGATGCTATCAGAATGATGTTGGGATTTTCCGGATTGATCCAGATGCGGTGGTAGTCATCGCCGCCCGGCGAACCCTTGATCGCCTCGAAGGTGACACCACCATCGGTGGAGCGGTAAGTGGAGGTGTTGGCGGAATAGACGACGTCGGGGTTACGCGGGTCGACTTTGACTTCCGCGAAATCGTCGGCGCGGCCGTAGACCCGGTTTTCGTGGTTGACGCGACGCCAGCTCTGGCCGGCATCGTCGGAGCGATAGATGCCGCCATGGCCGGCATCCGCTTGCACGGTGGCATAGATGCGATTGGGATTGCTGGGCGCAATGCCAATGCCGATGCGTCCCAGGCCTTCCGCCCAGGTGGGCAGCCCAGTGGTTAACGGCTTCCAGGTATTGCCGCCGTCGGTGGATTTGAAGAGCCCGCTGCCGGGCCCAAGAATGGTGCCACCGGTGGTCCACGGCGGCCTGCGCCCCGACCAGAGCACGGCGTACAGGATTTGCGAGTTCTTCGGGTCGAATGCCAGGTCTACCGCGCCGGTGTTTTCGTCCTTGTAGAGAATCTTCTGCCAGGTATTGCCGCCATCGGTGGAACGAAATACGCCGCGCTCCGGGTTGGGCCCGTAGGGGTGGCCGAGCACGGCGGCAAACACGCGGTTGGGATTGTGCGGGTCGACGAGCACGATGGGAATCTGCCAGCCATCGCGCAGGCCGAGGTGATGCCAGGTCTTGCCGGCGTCGGTGGACTTGTAAATGCCGTTGCCGGTAGAGAGATCGGGGCGCTGCAAGCCTTCGCCGCTGCCGATGTAAAGAATGTCGGGATTGGAGGGCGCGACCGCGAGCGCGCCGATGGAGCCGGTGGGCTGGCCGTCGAAGATGGGCTGCCAGGTACGCCCGAAGTCGGTGCTCTTCCAGGCGCCACCGTTGTTGACGCCGATGTAGAAGACATTCTGTTGTCCCGGGACGCCGGTGGCGGCCACCGTCCGGCCGCCGCGGAATGGGCCGATCATGCGCCAGCGCATTTCCTGAAAGAGCGATGGATTGAACTGCTGGGCGAAGGCGGGGAAAGCGATGCAAAGGAGGAGCAACAGGCGGGGGAAGAGTTTCATTCGCGACCTCAGGCTGACTCCAATTGTTACTCTGCCCGACGATTGTACTCGCGCCGCAACCATGAGGGGACATTCCTGATGGGCGCACATCGTAAGACGATGCAATCGGCAAAGCCGTGGGATGGCTTGACATGATGCCGAGTGGTGGTACCATCCAGCACTCCCCGGAGGGTAATTTCATGAAGCGAGCCATTGCGGTAGCGGTCCTGTTGTTAGCATGCGCCGGGCTGGCGGAGGACGTGGGCACGATCATCATCTACCGGCTGGCCGATCATCGGCGGGGCTGGAAGCCGACCGCGTTGTGCGACGATCAGCCGGTGGCCGAGATGCAGGGCGGCAAGTACGTTACCTTCAACGTGAGCACCGGCAAACACACCTTCACTTCGAGCAAGCAAGCGAAGAGCCGCGTTGAAGTCGATGTGAAGCCGGGCGAGCAGTACTTCGTGCGCATCAATGAGCCTGGGGAACTGGAACTGGTGGATCCCCACCAGGGACGGGCGCAGACCACGCTAATGTCGCCACTGGCGCCGGCCAAGGTGCACGGCGGTGTGTGCAGGACGCGGGCAGCGCAATAAAGCGCGATGCGTTAGTATTTGCGCATGTCGAATTCGATGAAAGTTGGGCTGCAGCTGATCGCGCTGTCAATGGTGTTGCACCCCGGCGTTCTGCTGGCGGCCAATCCGCCCGCAACACCGCCTTCGGGGAAATATACCTGCGGAGTTTTTTTGAGCGGCAGGTATACCTTCACGCAATACGTAACGTTGAAGGACGGTGGTTCGTACGAATCGTCCACCGGGGCCTCCGGAAAGTTCCACTACGACGCGGCTTCCAAGCGAATCCTGTTCGACAGCGGAAAATTCCAGCCGCTATTCGGCAGCTATGAGCCGAAGTCCTACCCGATGTTTCGCTTGTCGTCGCGGGAAGACGCGCCAAAGTCCGACGCCGCGCGCGCCTGGCGCAGCCAGGTGTGCAGCGCGAAGTGAACCGCGACTGACGCCTGCAGTTGGCGGAATTCCCGCGCTGGTGGTAGCTTGATGGCTTGCCGTACAGGAGAACAAGCCTCATGCTGAAGCTCGCAATCGCCACACTGTCCCTTGTGTTTATGTTGGGCTCCGCCTTCGCGCAAAATACCAGCGCGCCGACCAAGGTCACCGGCAAACCCACGAAAACGCCTGACGGCCTGGAGTATTGGGACATCAAGGAAGGCAGCGGCGCCGCGGCCAAAAGCGGCGACAAGGTGAGCGTCCACTACACCGGCTGGCTGACCAACGGGAAAAAGTTCGACAGCTCCGTGGACCGCAACGAGCCGTTCAAGTTCACGCTCGGCGCGGGCCAGGTGATCAAGGGATGGGACGAAGGCGTGGCCGGCATGAAAGTGGGCGGCAAGCGCCAATTGCGCATTCCTCCGGAGTTGGGATACGGCAGCCGCGGCGCCGGCGGCGTGATCCCGCCCAACGCGACCCTGATCTTCGATGTGGAGCTGATGGGAATCGGAAGATAATTGCCGACCTGCGGAATTGCCGAATTGCGGAATTGGCAAACCGCGGAAATGGGCGTGCACGTTACGTTCCATTCCGCAGTTCTGCAGTTCGGCAATTCGGCAATCTGCGTCACGCCGCCTTCTTGGTGATCGCCTCGATCTGCTTAATGTGGTTCAAATCGTGACCAGCCATGGTTTCGATGATTTCGCCGAAAGTCCCCTCACCGCGCTCAGGATGAGTATTTTTCTTGGAGAGCGCCGCCTGCCCGGCCTGGTGAATGAGCTGCGTGTTCCAGTTGCGCATGGCGGAAAACACCGCCAGGGCCGCATGCGCGTCGTAGCCGTCGTAGGTGCGCGCCCACTTGTCCTGATCAAAGGGCTGGATGAGGTGGTGGTCTTCGGCCAGGGTCTGGCGCAGCCGGAAGGCAAAGACGATCTCGCAGTCGGCAAGGTGGCAGAAAATCTCGCGAGCACTCCACTTGCCGGGCGCCGGCGCGAAATTGATCCGTTCCGGTCCCAGCAGGTTGGCGAGCGCTTCCAGGCGCGTGGGCGTGCCGGTGATGACCTCCACGGCTTCTTTGTCTCCCAAGAATGAGGCGTATGGATTCATGATCGGTCTCCTGATTCAGTTTGCATTGGATTGGGGGGCGAACCGGAGGGGTGCAAAAAGCTCCGGGCTAATTTGGTTGCTGCGGGCGAGGGCGCCCTCAGCGGCATAGATTCGAATGGTGGATGCAGTAGCCCCGGCGAGGCGCCGGGGCCTACCAGCATAAACAAGTGAGCCCAACGAGGCGCCGGGGCCTACCAGCGTCGGGGCCTACCAAGATAAATGTGCTCAAGGCTGCGCGCGAACTAACTGGCAGATGGCGTCGGTCGCCTGGTGGGTGGTGGCGCGTCCGCCGAGGTCAGGGGTCTTGGCGGTGGCAGCGGCGGCGAACTGCTCGATGGCGCGCATCAGCGCCTTGGCGGCATCGGCTTCGCCCAGGTGTTCCAGCATCATCTGCACCGACCACACGGTCCCCAGCGGGTTGGCGATTCCCTTCCCCGCAATGTCGGGAGCGGAGCCGTGGATGGCCTGGAAGAGGCTGGGAAATTTTCGTTCAGGATTCAAGTTGGCGCTGGGCGCAATGCCCATGCTGCCGGAAATGGCGGCGCCCAGGTCAGTGAGGATGTCGCCAAACAAGTTGGAGGCGACCACCACGTCGAGGGATTCCGGCCGGGCGACAAATCGCGCCGAGAGCGAATCGACCAACTGCTGCTCGTGGCCGATGTCGGTGTACTGCGCCGCGACCTCGGCAAAGACATCGTCCCAGAAGACCATGTTGTATTGCATGGCGTTGGATTTCGTGGCGCTGGTGACCTTCTTGCGGCCATGGGCGCGGGCATATTCGAAGGCGTAGCGGATGACACGCTCGGTCCCGTGCCGGGTGTAGACGCAGCTCTGGATGGCGACCTCTGAGGGCGTGCCGCGATGCACGCGTCCGCCGACGCCGGCATATTCCCCTTCGGCATTTTCACGGATGCACACCATGTCGAGGTCGGCGGGCGTCTTGTTCGCCAGCGGCGAGCGGATCCCCGCCAGCAGGCGCATGGGGCGGAGGTTGATGTACTGGTCGAACCCCTGGCGAATGGGCAGCAGCAGGCCCCAGAGGGTGACGTGGTCGGGGACGCGCGGGTCGCCGACCGGGCCGAGCAGGATCGCGTCGAAGCCGCCGCGCTCCAACTGCAGGGTGCCGTCGGCCGGCATCATGGCGCCGGTACGCAGGTAGCGCACCGACCCCCAGTCGAACTCCTGGGTACCGAAATCGAAAGACGAAAAAGTTTCCGCCAGGGCACGGAGCACCTGCAGGCTGGCGGGAATAACCTCGCCGCCGATTCCGTCTCCCGGGAGCACGGCCAAGCGATACTTCTTCACGATAGCGACTCCGCAAGAGCGTGCAGGATGGTAATGATGGGCGACCGAATGACGGAAGAATAGTACTGCTCGGCGGGAGAACTGGCCAGCGGGTCAGACGCCGGTGCGCTGGGCGATGACGGAGTGCGATTCCTGGAAGTCTGGAAAATGCGCGCGGCGTGAACACGCCCGGCCCAGCACTTCCACGGCGCGCACACACCAAGCGGGCAGGCCGGACCGCAAGGGCTGGTATGCCGGCTGGGCCAAGTTCCATGCCATGCCAATAGCGGAGGGAATGGCGGCCGCGGCCAGGATTGCGATGCCGATGATGCCACTGGCGGCGTGCGTCGATTCCAGCATCAGCCGCGTGCCCAGCGCGAAGATGCATGTGATGAAGGCGACTGCCAGCGCTCCAACCTGCACCCGGAGGTAAGTTCGCCACGAGGTGCCGGTAACGCTGAGCGCGAGTTGTCCGCTGGCGATGAACATATAAAGAATGGCAAGGCCCACTCCCGCAGCCACCGCCCACAAGCCGTGGCGCGTGCCCAGCAGCGCCCCGGCAATCACCAGGACCGAGTAAACTGCCTGCCGCCACATCTCGCTGTACACCCGTCCGACGCTCTGGGCGACCATGCCTCCCAGGTGATACAAAGCCCGGAAGTAGCCGGCCAGGCAGAGAATCTGCAGAGGAACAACCACTCCGATCCAGCGGGGTCCATAGAGGCCGCGGATCAGGTGAGGGGCGGCAACGGCCAGGGTGACCATGGCCGATGCGGTCAGCATGGCGGTGAGTTGCGTGGCCAGCAGGTAAGCCCGCTTGAGTCGTGCCTTGTCCGCCTGCACCTGCGCAAATGCCGGGAACAGCACTCCCGAGATGGCGCTGGCCGCATAGGTGTGCGGCAAGCTCATCAGCGAATAGGCGCGCCCATAGAGGCCCAGGCTGGCAGCCCCCATCCAGCGACCGACGACGAAGTTGTCCGAATTCAGCGCGATGTAGTTCAGGAACGAACTGAGGGAGGCGCCCAGTCCAAAATTCAGCAACTCCTTGAGTTCGCGCCTTGCCAGCAGAGGCCGGAGTGGATGCCGAGCCACTGCCAGCAATGCGCATCCCGCGATCAAACCCTGCGCCAGTCCGCCCACCACGAGGCTCCAGACGCCATAGCCGAGAAGGGCGAGGGTGACCGCGACGCCTCCGTAGCCGAGGACAAAGCTGCAGGTATCAATGATGAACAGCCGGCGAAAATCGAGGCGGCGGCGCAACAGCGCCCCGGCGACGACAGAGAAACTCTGCAGAGCGAATCCCAATGAGGTCACTCGAAGAACAGCCGTCACGCGGGGATCGCGCAGCAACCATGCTCCCAGGGGCGCGGTCAATGCCAGCACGGAGGTCATGGCAAGACCGAGAAGCACCGCGAGGGTGAAGCCGGTGCGCACGTGGCGCTCGGTCAAGCCAGTGCGCTGCACGACTGCGCCGCCAATGCCGAGTTCGCCGAAGGGCGCCGCCAGGCCAAGCACGATGAATGCCAGGGCCACCACGCCGAAATCGGCAGGAGGCAGCAGACGAGCCAGCAGCACGCCGACAGCAAAGCGGGAACCGGCAGCGACGGCGGAGTTGGCGAAGCGCCATTGGGCGGCGCGCGCGGTGCGGCTGGTCAGGCTTGGGGCAGTCTGGCTCATCGCTGAGAAAACTCGCGCAGGCTATGCCAGGTCCCGGCTGGTCTCCATCGAAGGAGACACGGGAGGGGCCGCCTTGCGGTGACGCATGTGGTTCGCTTCCACCAGCCATCCCCAGGTGTAGTTGAGCTCGCGGCGCGCGGTGAACAGCGCCTGCTGGTTCGAAGTGAGCCAAGCCGCCCCCATCAGGGCAACCCGCTTGCACATTCTCGGCATGAGCTGCGCGGCCAGGAGAGGCCAAGGTAAGCGGCGTGAATGGTGGAGCCGGAACATGCCGCGTCCGAAGCGCACGGACCGCCTCAGCACCCAGGACTTCTCCATTTGAAACTCTCGAATGAAATGATCCACCACCGCCGACTCGACGTGCCAGGCTTTGTGGCCCTGCCGGGTCAGCCGCAGGACGAGTTCAGTTTCGCTGCCCATTGCGTAGTCGCGGCCGCAGGGGCCGATGGTTTCATCGAACCGAGTTCCACGCTTGAAGATGTCGGCGCGAATCGCCATGTTGGGTCCCCACACGCTGTGGGGATCGACAGGGCCTTCGGCCAAATCAGGACTGCTGATGGAGAAAAAGGGCCCCAGGGGAACATACGAGATCCACTCTGGCGGAAGCGTCTGCCAGCGCGGCTGGATGGCGCCGCCAAACATGGAATAGGACGAATTTTCATCGGCCGCGGCACGCAGGCGGACGAGCCAGTCGCGGCGCGGGTACACATCGTCATCACTGAAGACGGCCAGGTCACCCTCGAGCTGCGACAGGCCGGTATTGAGAGCGGCGTTCTTCCCCACCGTGCCTTCGAACATGTAGGTCAAAGGAAGACTGCCGCGGAAGGACCTCACGATGTCGCGGGTGCTGTCGGTGCTGGCGTTGTCAATGACCACCAGCTTCCACCCGGAGGAGGGCGGCTGAATTCCTCGATACGCCTGAAGAACGCCGGGCAGAGTCGGACTTCCGTTGCGAGTCGCGATAAAGATGGTCAACATGAATGCGAGCCTTGGTGCCCCGATTGCGAATCTACACTTTCGTGCCAGAGCATTGCTAAGTGTTTCCGCATGTGGCGGTTACGTAAGTAATGTTGCTCTTACACTTTATGAACCGGCAGGGCGTTGGCTCCGGACCTGCGAGTCTGGTGTTGCCTACAGCAGATCCCTCGCTGCGCTCGGGATGACGCCACTTGGGGGGATGAGGCAGTTGAATAACTGTTTTGCCCACTTGCCTGAACCGCCGAGTTCCGCGTTTACTTGATGTGAATGACTGTCCTGATCTTCACGATTCTGGTAAGCATCGGATCGTTCCTGGCGGGATTTCTCGGGGCGCTCACCGGGCTGGGCGGCGGAGTGGTCCTGGTGCCGCTGCTGGCGCTGTTCTTCAAGATCGACATGCGCTATGCCATGGGGGCGTCACTGGTGTCGGTGATTGCAACCTCCTCCGGAGCAGCCGCGGCGTATGTTCGCGAGGGATATTCCAACATCCGCATCGGCATGTTTCTGGAGATCGCCACCACGATTGGAGCGATTGTGGGCGCGCTGCTGGCGCAGCGGGTCTCGGTTTCCATCCTGGCGGTGATTTTCGGGGTCATGCTGCTGTACTCCGCCTTGGTTTCGGCCCGGGAGAAGAGAGAGCACCTGGCAAGCTCGTCGGACCGCTGGGCGCGCGTGCTGCACATGAATGGCACCTACCCGGTAGAAAATCGGCGGCAGGAGTACTCGGTGACCAACGTCCCGGCCGGGTTCGGGCTGATGTTCGGGGCGGGCACGTTGTCGGGATTGCTGGGCATCGGAAGCGGCGCGGTGAAGGTGCTGGCCATGGACCAGGCGATGAAGATGCCGTTCAAGGTCTCCACCACGACCAGCAATTTCATGATCGGAGTCACGGCCGCCGCCAGCGCCGGCGTCTACCTGCGGCACGGCTACATTGATCCCGCCCTGGCCATGCCGGTGATGCTGGGGGTGCTGGCAGGATCGCTTGCCGGAACGCGCGTGCTGGTGCGGGCCAACGTCCGGGTGCTGCGCTACGTGTTTGCCGCCGTAATTTTGGTGCTCGGAGTGGAAATGATCTTCAACGGCTTGACCGGGAGGCTGTAATGGAAGTCAAGGAAGGCGCGGCCGGCTCCAATTGGACGGACGAGCGCCTGGAGATCGTTATCGGGCAGCTGCTGCGGATCGGGGTGGGCATCTCCGCGGCGGTGGTGCTGGCAGGGGGACTCCTGTACCTGGCGAAGTACGGAAGCCAGCCGATCAACTACGGCAATTTTCATGGCGAGCCGCACGAACTGCGCACGATTTCCGGAATCTTCCGCGGGTTGGGCGCCGGCCATGCCCGGGCGATCATGCAATTCGGATTGCTGCTGCTGATCGCGACGCCGGTGGCGCGCGTGGCTTTAGCCGCCTTCGGATTCCTGCGCGAGCGCGACCACCGCTATGTCGTGATCACGCTGATCGTGCTGGGCGTGCTGCTGTACAGCATCCTGAAATCGGCCTAGCACCGGCCGAGTCAGCGCGCCTCTTCCACCGCGCCTCCGGCCTCTTTCCAGGCTTTGAAGCCGCCGCCGATGTGAGCGACATTTTCCAATCCCATCTCCTTCGCGGTGGCGGCTGCCAGCGCGGAACGGCCACCCCCCGCGCAGTAGAACACCAGCTTCTTGCCGCTGGAGAAGACGGGGTTGTGATAGGGGCTGGACTTGTCGATGTAAAACTCCAGCATGCCCCGGTTGGCATGAATCGAACCCGGGATACGCCCTTCGCGCTGCAACTCGGCGGTGTCGCGCACGTCGACGAAGGTGAGATCGGTGTCCCAGTTCTTCAGCAACTCAACGGCCTCGCCGGCCGGAACGGTCTTGACCTTCGAGTTGGCTTCGGCAACAAGTTCCTTAACGCTTTTCATCGTGGTCTCCGTCAGGAAATGAACCAGGGATTATAAATTGAAGAATCGCGTGCTCCCGAAACTGCTCCGCATTGTGGTTCCAGAACGTTCCATCATCAGCGTAGTTGTCCGGCCAAGGCATCGGCCTCCACGCGCGACTTGGCAGCATGGTGTCCATAGGTTTTGAAACCGCCGGGCAGATTCCTGGCGTTGAAGCCCTGCTGCAGTAGGATGCGCAGGGCGTAATAGGAGCGTTGTCCGACGCCGCAGTACAGCCACAGTTCGCGGTCCCGCGGAATCTCAGCGAGGCGGTCGCGAATTTGGGGCAACGGAATGTTGACGGCGCCTTCGATGTGTCCGGCAGCAAACTCGGAGGGCTCGCGAACGTCGAGGATCAGCGCGCCGAGTTTCGGAAGCGCGTCCCAGGAGGCGAGGGGAACGTCACCGCGCAGCACGTTGGCGGCAATCATGCCGGCCATGTTGACCGGGTCCTTGGCGGCGCCGAACTGCGGCGCGTAGCAGAGTTCGGCCTCCTCCAGGTCAAAGACGGTGGCATGCTGCTGGATGGCCATGGCAATTACGTCGATCCGCTTCTCGACGCCTTCCATGCCAACCGCCTGGGCGCCGAGCACGCGCCCATCACCGGAGGAAAACAGCAGTTTCATGTGGATGGGCCGTGCGCCGGGGTAATAGCCGACGTGGTGACCGGGATGGAGGTAGATTTTCTCGTAGGACGTGGAACCAAGCCGGCGCAACGTCTTTTCGTTCGCCCCGGTGCAGGCGATGGTGAGGCCAAAAACTCCGCACACCGCGGTGGATTGCACGCCGCGGAAATGCGCCGCGCGCCCGCAGATGGAATCGGCGGCGACACGGCCCTGGCGGTTGGCGGGTCCGGCCAGCGGCACCAGGTTCCACTCCCCGGTAACAAAATCGCGGCTCTCGATGGCGTCGCCGACCGCCCAAATACGGGGGTCGCTGGTCTTCATAGCATCGTCGACGCGAATGCCGCCGCGGCCTCCGATCTCCAGACCAGCATCCTTGGCCAACTTGGTCTCGGGACGCACACCAATGGAGAGAATCACCAGGTCGGCGGCAAACTGCCGGCCGAACTTCGTGCGAACCACGAGCGAGCCATCGGCTGCGGATTCAAAGCCGGCGACCGCGTCGCCGAGGTGAAGCGAGACGCCGCTGGTCTTGAGGTGCTCTTCCACAGGTTGAGCCATTTCCGGGTCGAGCGGAGGCAGCACCTGGTCCAGCATCTCGACCACGGTGACCTTGATGCCGCGACTGGCGAGGTTCTCCGACATCTCCAGTCCGACCAGGCCGCCGCCGACGATGACGGCGCGCTCCATCTTCCGGCCTTCGATCCAGGAGCGGATTTTGCGGCTGTCGGGAATGGTGCGCAGCACGAAGATTCCGGGCAAATCGATGCCGGGCAGCGGAGGCCGGATGGGGGCCGCGCCCGGTGAGAGCACCAGGGCGTCGTAGGACTCGCGATAGGTTTCCCCGGTGCGCAGGCGCTTGACCTCAATCTCGCAGCGCTCGCGATCGATGCTGAGGACCTCGTTCTCGGTGCGCACGTCAATCCGGAAGCGCGTCTTGAACAGCTCCGCCGAGGCCACCAGCAGTTTCTTCTCCTCGTGAATGACATCGCCGACGTAGTAAGGCAGGCCGCAGTTGGCGAAGGAGACGTAGGGACCGCGATCGAAGATGACGATCTCCGCCTGCTCCGAGAGGCGACGGACACGCGCGGCGCAGGAGGCGCCACCGGCAACACCACCGACAATCAAAACCCGTTTTGACATGGCTGGTCCTTTCACGCGCTGGCCGGAACGCGCAGCGTGGCGCCGGCACGAAAGTCGACGACGCGAGCGCCGAGTTGGTGCTTCAGAAACGAAGTTGCGGCCGGCCCGGTGCAGTGGCATGGGGCAATCAGCTGCACATCGAATCGCTGCAGGGCCCTGGCGGTCGCCGACAAGCGCTCCGGCGATGCCTGGAGCAGGTGCAAGCCACCCAGCAGCCCGTAGATGCGCGACTTTCCGGTCAACTGGACGGCGTATTCCAGGATGTTCACCGCGCCGGAGTGCCCGCAGCCGGTGATGATCACCCACCCCAGGGCGGTTTCAATCAGCAGCGCCTGGTCATCCAGCAAAAAGTCGGGCAGGGTGCAGGATTCATCGAGAAAAAACGCGCCGCCCGTATCTTCGAAGCTGGTGTGGCGCGGAATTTGCCCGGTGACAATCATTCCCTCGGCCAACTGCGTAGGACGCGACGAATCGACCAGAAGATGGTCCTGGCGGAGGAGGTTGATGCACTCCGTGGGCATGCCCTTGATCCGCGGCGGCGAGTTGCCTTCGCGCTGGTACTTAGTAGCCAGGGCCGCGGGGTTGGCAAATACCTTTCCGCGAAAGCCGGCGTTTACCAGGGCAGCGATGCCTGCGCTGTGATCGGAATGACCGTGGCTGAGGACCATGGCGCCGGCGCCGGCCAAGTCAATGCCGAGCAGGCGCGCATTCGACAGCAGCGTCTTGCCTTGCCCGGTGTCGTAGACGACGCGGTGCCCGTCGGCTTCAATCCACAGCGAGAGGCCCCATTCGCCCAGCATGTCAAACTTGCTGGTGGTGTTTTCCACGACGGCGGTGATGGTCAGTTGTCGAATCAAGGGCTTGCCTCCAGGTGACGAGCGCCTACGAATTCAGTGGTCACAGGCGTTCGGGTTCAATTGCAGCGTGCCCGCCAGGTAGTCCGCCACCAGCTTTTCCGGCGTCTCGGCGGGCGCACCGACCAGGACCTGCAGTCCTTTTTCCGTGAACAACTCGTGCGCACGCTCTCCCATACCGCCGGCGATCACGACATTCGCACCGCGCTCCGCCAGCCATGGCGGCAAAAGGCCGGGCTGGTGCGGCGGCGCCTCGATATCCTGACGCTTCAGGATTTTCTTTTCGACGGGGTCGACATCGATCAGGGCGAAGTGGGCGCAATGTCCGAAGTGCTTGCTGAGTTTTCCTTCTGCGACGGGAATAGCAATAATCATTTCTTCTCCTCTATGGTTTCCAGCTACCGTGAAACTGAATCAATAACCGTGTCCCGCTGCCCGGCCTCGACCGCCGACTCGGAAACCGCGTCGAGTCCCTGGCGCAGGTCAGCGATAAGGTCTTCCACGTCCTCGATGCCAACGGAGTAGCGGACCAGGCCGTCGCTGAAGCCGGCGGCCTGCCGGTCCGCGGGCGACATTCCCGCATGAGTCATGGAGGCCGGGTGCTCGATGAGCGACTCGACTCCGCCCAGCGAGACGGCCAAGGTTGCGACCTTAATGTGGTCCATGAGGCGGCGCCCGGCTTCCAGCCCGCCGTGGAGATCGAAGCTGATCATGGAGCCGAAGCCCTTCATCTGGCGGCGCGCGAGTTCATGCTGCGGGTGCGATTCCAATCCGATGTAACGGACGGCCTTGATTTCCGGCTGCTTCTCCAGCCAGCGTGCCAGTTGAGCGGCATTTTGTTGGGCGCGCTCGATGCGGATGCCCAGCGTCTTGATGCCGCGCAGCACGAGGAACGCCTGGTGAGGATCCATGCTGCAGCCGGCCGCGATCATCATGCCGCGCAGGCGCTTGCAAAGGCCAGGGTCGCGGGCGACGAGCATGCCGCCGATAACGTCAGAGTGCCCGCCGATGAACTTGGTGACGGAATGAAGCACCACATCGGCGCCGAGGTCGAGGGGCTTTTGCAGGTACGGGCTGGCAAAGCTGTTGTCGACCACCACCGGGCAGCCGTGCGCGTGGGCGAGAGCGGAGACGGCGGCGATGTCGGTGACCTGCATGGCCGGGTTGGCCGGGCTCTCAATGTAGAAGAGCCGGGTGTTGGGCCGCAGCGCCTGCCGGACCTGGGCAAGATTGGAGGTGTCAACGAAGGTGCACTCGACGCCGAAGCGCGAGAAGTGGTTCTCCAACAGAGTGCGGCTTGGGCCATACACCGAGGCCGTGCTCACCACGTGGGCGCCGGCGTCCAGCAAAGCCAGATAGACGGTGGAGACCGCGCCCATGCCGGAACTGGTGGCAATGCCGGCATAGCCGCTCTCCAGCTCCGCCATCGCCTCTTCCAGGGCGCGAATGGTGGGGTTGCCGATGCGGGTGTAGATGTATCCCTCTTCCTCGCCGGCAAACAGCGCAGCGCCGTGCCGGGAATTCCGGAATGCGAAGGTGGAGGTCTGATAAATGGGGACGTTGACGGAACCGGTTTCATCGGGGTGATAGCCGGCGTGGATTAACTGGGTGTTGATGCCGGCGTCTTTTTTCTGCATAGGTCTCCCTTTCCCTCGCCATGGTCAGCCCTGAAGACACGGGGGCTTAGGGCTAGTCTCCGCCGCCCGCGAGCGGAAGAACAGTGACCACACGCACCGTGCCCGGTGACGAGCGAACACTTCACGGCGAAGAAATGCAGTGGTAGGGAGATTCGTTACCGAAATCGCGGAGGGCTGGCCGAAGCCAGCCCTCTGCCTAGGAGCCCACCAGGGGCAGGTTAGAAGCGTGCCGTCAGACCCAAGGTGACCATGTTGGCGTCCTTGTAAGTCGGGAAGCCGAGCAGCGGCGTGGAATCCAAGCGCTGCGGGGCGCCGAGATGCCAACCCGAACCCGACCAGGTGTAGTTGTAGCGTTGAAAGGCGGCCTTGAAGATGAACCGTTCGGTAATGCGGTGGGTGAGGTAGGTTTCATACACCTCGCCGCGGGTGTTCGTCTTGGGGGCGATGATGTCGTCCTCGGCATTGGCAAAGTTGAACCAATACTTGGAGCCCTGGTTGAACTCGAAGCCGACCTTGGTTTTGCCGTCGTTTTGCGGGAAGCTGTAACGCAGTCCCAGGTAGACCATGTGCCCTTCGTGATTGACGGGGACATCGAAGGGATCGCTGCCCAGGCCGCCGAAGGGCGTGGTCACGCCATTGGGGCGCAGGCTGTCCCAGTTGACACTGGCGAACATATCCACCGGACCGAACTTCTTCTGCCCGATAATGCCGTACAGGTTGATGCCGCCCAGGTTGGCCGAGGGTGTAAAACGCATGATCACCGGCGCTCCGATCGCGTCGCCGGTCACCGGGTTGTTGGGCAGCACGATCTCCCCGTTGAAGCCGTCGGTCACATTCCAGGCATGCGCGCCCAGCACCTGAATGAAGGCGGAGTCGCTTTCATACAGGTCGGCCATCACGCCCAGCAGGTGAACGTCTTTGAGGCGGTCGGCCGGCGTCTTCAAGATGTTGCCATTGCCGAAGCCGGAGGAGTATCCCACGCCGTAGCAGGCCCGCACCGTGGTTTTTTCGGTAAGGTGATAGCCCAGCGTCATGCCGTCGTACTGGAAGTCGAACAGCGCGCCGGTGGGGGTTCCGCCGCGTGGCTCATCCTGGCGGAAGTTGAGCGGCGGCCCGCTGGTGGACGGGCGGCGTCCGATGGAAAAATACAGGTTGGAGCCACCGATGTTGGTCCAATTAAAGTAGGCGCGCTCGACGCGTATCATGTCGCCCGTGGGCACGCCCACCGTGGCGCCGTCGATGGCCAGCGAATTGGCCTGGCCATTGAACATCTGCACGCCGGTGGAGTCGCCGAATACCTTGTACATGCTGATTCGCGCATCGACGCTGACATTGTCAGCCACTTTGGCGTTCAAGCGCAGCCGCAGCCGGTTGGTGAAGAGCGCGTCGGTGTCGTTGGCATATCCGGGGGTGTAGACGCCGGGGGCCTGCATCAGGTATCCCATCAGCTGTTGCTGCATCGCCGCCGGAAACTGTCCCATGGCTTGCTTCAACTGGCTGAACGTCAGGTTATTGGTGAAATATTGGTAGGAGCCGTAGTTGCCGGCAACGGCGCCGTCCAACATGCCTTTGAACTGCGCCGGAGTGGTGGTCTGCAGCATGGCCGGGTTGAAGGCCATGCCCAGCCCGCCCTGGCTGGTGGGCGCGGTCAGCCACAGGGTGCGCACCACCAGGTTCTGGAGGTTCATCCCGTCATAGTGAGAGGGCACATTGCCGCGGATGGAATGGGCCTCGAAGCGATAGTCTCCACTCCAGTTGATCCGGTCGGCATAGGATTTCTTTTCGGTTTCCCGGACGCGCTCGTCCAGGTCCTTGACGTTGGCCTGAAGGTCGGGAACGGAAACGGTGTCCTTGCCTTGCGCCGGCAGCGCCGTT
Source organism: Terriglobia bacterium (assembly GCA_963797035.1). Taxonomy (GTDB): domain Bacteria; phylum Acidobacteriota; class Terriglobia; order Terriglobales; family Acidobacteriaceae; genus JAIQGF01. The sequence continues at coordinate 420,964 of CAWCOC010000001.1, read as the reverse complement.
TGCGAGGATTTCTCCTGCGCCGCCAGGCGTTGCTCCAGCGCTGCAAGGGTCTGCTTGAGTTGATCGACTTCCTGACGAAGCTGGGTGGTATCGTCCGCCTTGGGGGGCGGCGACTGCGCCCACAGCCCGGTCGCGATCAGCAGTCCGAGGACTGCCGGAATGAGCCTGCGCATGATGATGTCCTCCGCGATGAATTCGAGCACCGCACGCGATTGCATGAATGTGGGGAGGGCGGTCGGCCTCTCCTGGAAGTGCATCTTGCTCCCGCGGCAGAGGCGCGGCAGTGACGTAGGTCACGGATTGCTGTGTTGCGAAATATCGAAACTGAGAAGTTGCGAAACTCACGCGATGGCGTGAGGCGCGTCACAGACGTTTGCCGCAGCGGCGTCCAGACTGCATCAAGCAGTTGCGAAACATCGCAAGTATGGAAGATCAGGGGAGGAAGCACATGCAGCGCAGCCGGCCGACCATCCTGCTTTTGGCGCTCGTCCTGTCTCTCGCCGCCGCCGTTTCCGCGGCCAGCAAGGGCAACGAGACCAAGGGCAAGCACTACTTCAAGCAGAATTGCAAGACCTGCCACATCAAGGGCGCCGTCGGCGGCGAAATCACGCCGCTGAACAAAAAGATGTCGCAGTGGACCGCCTACTTCCAGGCGGGCACCCACGCCCACGGGAAAGAGCCGCTGACGAAATTCGTCTCGGAGGGGCAGTTGCGCGACGTGCAGGCGTTCCTCACCAACCACGCCGCCGATTCCCTGCAACCCGAGACCTGCGGCAAGGACTAGCCCGGCGGCCGGGCCGGCACACGCGGCCCGAAACACACTGCGCCGGCACGTTCCGGGCCGCGGGGAGGGAGGGGCGGCGGTCACCAAGGCCTCCCCATCCCCGACCATTCCAATCACCGGGAGTCTCCATGCATAACGGCAACGATCGCGAACTCGAAGACGAGATTTACGAGCGGCAGGTCGGCATCTGCAAGGCGTTCGCCAACCCGACGCGACTGCGCATCCTCGACATGATCGCAGCCCAGGAGGAAACCAGCACCAGCCTGCAGCAGAAGCTGGGCATCAGCACGGCGAACCTGTCGCAGCACCTGGCGGTGCTCAAGGCGGCGGGGGTGGTGGTGTGCCGGCGCGAGGGCAAGAACGTGCACTGCGGGCTGGCGATGCCGGAGGTGAAACAGGCCTGCCACCTCATCCGCAACGTGCTGCGGGCGCAACTGCGCGCCGGGCGGCGCCTGGGCGTATCGGCCGCGTTGTGATCTGCGTCACAGAGCGGACGGACATGGCGGGAGTATCATTCTTTCAGTTTCGAAGTTGTGAAACTGAAAAAGCCTATGTCCCGACGCAACGGAATTGAAAACCAAATCTTCGAGCGCCAGGCGACGATCTGCAAGGCGTTCGCGCACCCCACCCGGCTACACCTGCTCGACCTGCTCGGCAAGGGCGAACGCGGGGTCGGCACGCTGCAGGACAACCTGGGCGTGACCAAGGCCAACATTTCCCAGCATCTGGCAGTCCTGAAATCGGCCGGCGTGGTGGTGACCCGCCGCCGAGGCAAGCAGGTATACGCGGCGCTGGCCATCCCCGAGGTCAGGGACGCCTGCCACCTGATCCACCGCGTGCTGCGCACCCAGATCCGCAAGCAGCACCGGCTGGCGGGCTGAGACATACTCCTTACCATGCGCGCGGAACTGCAAAAAGCGATCGTCGAGTTGCGCAAGGGCGATGCCGAGGCCATGGAACGGGCCTTGGCGCAGCTGCAGCAGACCGCCTTCGCCTTCAGCATGAAGGTGTGCGGCCATCGCCAGGACGCCGAGGACACGGCCCAGGAAACGCTGCTGCAGACGGTGCCGCAGCTGCCGCAATTCGACAGTCCGGAGGCGCTGGCGGTGTGGCTCTACAAGGTGGCGCGCAGCCGCTGCCTGATGAGCCGCCGGCGCAGCAAGTTTGCGCCCCATCCCGCTCTTTCGCTCGACGAACTGCTTCCCGACCGCAGCCAGCTGGAGGCGCTCACCACATCGCGCGAGACCGGGCCGGAGCAGCAACTGCTGCGCGCCGAGAGCCGGGAAGATCTGCAGCGCGCCGTGCTGAAGATTCCGCCCGATTACCGCATGGTCCTGGTGCTGCACGACATGGAAGAGCTCACTACCGAGGAGGTGGCGCGCATTATCGGCTTGCGCGAGGGCACGGTGCGAGTGCGCCTGCACCGGGCACGGGTGTTTCTGCGCAACCAGCTGGCGCGCAAGATCAAGCCTACACGCCGCCCGCGGCAGCAGCCTTCGGCGCGCTGCAAGCGGCTGTTTACCCTGCTTTCCGATTACATCGACCAGCAAGTCGATCCCTCGATTTGCGCCGAAATGGAAGGCCATCTCGGCGACTGCGCCCCCTGCAAGGCCTACCTGGCAAGCCTGGAAGAGACCGTCCGGCGATGCCGCCGCCACTGCACCCAGGAGCTGAAGACCCAGCTGCGTGCCCAGGTCCGCGACCTGCTTCGGGAATCGGCGGCCAAAGCCGGCCGCTAACAGTTTGCAGTTGTCAGTGGCCAGTTGCCAGTGAGGAAAGTTGCGAGTTGCGAGCGCGCAAACTCGGCTTGGTCGCAACTCTGAACTCGGAACTCGCAACCTCTTTTTCCCCGTCACTGACACCCGGCAAGAAAAGATGTAACAAATCTGCGATGGGCTGCATTTGTTGGTGCGTCCTGATGGGAGGTTTGCCATGGTCGAGGCTTCCGTCGTTCTGACCCACCCCGCGGGCACGGGACGGCAGTTTGTGGTCACCACCGGCAGCGGGCACCACGTGCTTGTCGATGACGCGGTGGGCGCCACCGGCGCCAAGCCGATTGAACTGGTAGCGGCGGCGCTGGCCGGCTGCACCGCCTTCGACGTAATCAACATCCTGCGTAAAAAACGGCAGAAGGTCACCGCCTACGAGGTGCACGTGCAGGCCGAGCAGGCCGCCGAGCCGCCGCAGGTGTTCACCAAGGTCCGCATCCGCCACATCATCACCGGGCAGAACGTGGACCGTGACGCGGTGTCGAATGCCATCCACCTGTCGGAAACCAAGTACTGCTCAGTGGGCGCGATGGTGCAGAAGACGGCCGAGTTCAAAACCAGCTTCGAGATCATTCCCGCCGAGGTGGCGGAACTGGTTGCGGCCGCGGTGCACGGGCAATGAAGCACGCAGCCGGCAAAGCGATCGCGCTGCTGCTGGGCGCGCTGGTGTTTTCCGCCGCCGGTTTTGGCCAAGCCAGGCTCACGCTGCGCGATGCGGTCGCCACCTCGCTGGAAAAGAACCCGGTACGCAAGGCAGCTGTGTTTGAGCAGCGCGCCGCAGCGTCTGACGTCGGGCTGGCGAAATCGGCGCTGCTCCCGCAGATCGGCTTCGCGGAAGGCTACCAGCGCAGCAATGACCCGGTGTTTGTCTTCGGATCGCGCCTGCGCCAGCGCAGCTTCACCGCCGCGGACTTCGCACTGAACCGGCTGAATACGCCCACCCCGTTCAGCAACTTCGCCACGCGCTTCTCCGGCAACTGGCAGTTGTTCGACTCCGGCGTGAGCTGGCTGCGGCTGCGCCAGGCCAAAGGCATGGACCAGGTGGCAGCGCGCAAGCTGGAGCGCTCCGACCAGGAACTGGTGATGCGCGTGGTGGAGGCCTATACCGGGCTGCTGCTCGCGGTGAAGCAGCAGCAGGTGGCCGAGGACGCGCTGAAGACTTCGCAGTCCATTCTCGACCGCAGCCGGGCCAGCGTGCAGGCCGGAATGGTGGTGGAGAGCGACCTGCTCAGCGCGCAGGTGAACCAGGCCGGGCGGCAGCAGGAATTGATTCGCGCCCGCAACGCCGTTGCCCTGGCGCGAGCGCAACTGAATCACGAGATGGGCATCGCGCCGGAAACGCAATTCGAACCCGCCGAGTTGCTGGGAGAGAAAACACTGCCGGCCGTATCGCTGGAGGACCTGGAGAAGCGCGCCCTGGCGCAGCGCCCGGACCTGCGTGGACTGAGCACGCAGCAGGCAATTCAGGAAGACGGAGTGCGCGCCGCCAAGGCTGCGTTTGGCCCGCGGGTCAACGCCATCGCCGATTGGGAGCTGGACAATCCGCGCTTTGCCGGCGGCGGCGGGAACAACTGGCTGGCGGGGGTGGAAATTCAGTTCGACCTGTTCGATGGCGGCGCCAAGCGCGCCCGCTTGCAACATGAGCGCGCCATGAAAGGTCGCATTGACGCTCTGCACGAGGTCGCCCTCAGCGGGATCCGTCTGGAAGTTCGCAAGGCTTACCTGGAGTACGACGCCTCCCGCCAGCAGGTGGAGGTAGCGCGCGCCGCCGTGGGACAGGCGCAGGAGAGCCTGCGCATCGGGCAAAACCGCTACGGCGCCGGCCTGAGCACCATCACCGACCTGCTGCGGATGCAGGAAGCGGGCATCCGCGCGCAGACCGACTACTCGCAGTCGTTGTACCGGCTGCAAACCAGTTACGCGAACCTGGAGCTGGCGACCGGCACGCTCGATGCCAACTCGCCCGTGGTGAAGCAATGATCAAGAAACTGACGTTGTTTGTATCCTGCGCCATGGTGCTGTTCGGCGTCGGCTGCGGCGAGCCGAAGACGCCGGCTGCCTCGGCGCCGGAGGTTGTCCGCGACGTGACTTCGCTGCAAGTGCAGCGGCGGACCCTGCCCGACTACGTGGAAGCGGTGGGCACGGTGCGCGCGCGGCAGAGCAGCCAGTTGTCGGCACAGGTGGTGGCCACCGTGGTCTCTATCCGCGCCCAGGAAGGGCAGCGCGTGCGCAAGGGCGAAGTGCTGGTGTTGCTCGACGATGCGCAGCAGCGCGCCGCGCTGGAACGCGCCTCGGCGGCGGTGATGGCGGCACAGAAGGACATCGCGGCCGCCGACGCCGATTACACCCTGGCGCACACCACGCTGGGGCGCTATCAAAGCCTGTACGAGAAGAAGTCGGTCAGCCCGCATGAGATGGACGAAGTGCAGGCGCGGGAGAAATCGGTGAGCGCGCGCCGCGACCAGGCGCAGGCGGGAGCGGCGCAGGCGCGCGCGCTGGAGGCGCAGGCCCGGGCCGCGCTGGGCTACACCCGAATTCGCGCTCCCTTCGACGGAGTAGTGACGGCAAAGCATGTGGATGCAGGCGCACTGGCTTCGCCCGGCACGCCCTTGCTCACGGTGGAAGACACGCACCGCTTTCGGCTCGAGGCCTCGGTGGACGAAGGCGATCTGCGCCTGATCAGGCTGGGCGCCAGCGCTGCGGTGGCGGTGGATGCCCTGGGCGGCGAACTGCGGGGCAAAGTAGTGCAGATCGTTCCCGCCGCCGATCCCGCCAGCCGCAGCTTCGTGGTCAAGCTGGAGCTTCCCTCCGAGCCGCGGCTGCGTTCCGGATTGTTCGGGCGGGCGCGATTCGCGCGCGGCGAGCGCGAGGCGATCGTCGTCCCACGCGCGGCGGTGCTCGACCGCGGGCAGATGCAGGGGGTGTACGTAATCGGCGCTGACGGGCGGATCGCGTTGCGCTTCGTCACCCTGGGCAAGCCGGAGGGGGACAACGTGGAACTTCTGTCGGGAGTGACCGCGGGCGAGCGGCTTGTGTCCGCGCCCGGCGGACGTGATCTGGCCGGCAAGAAGGTGGTGAACTGAAAGCCATGCCAACCTCGCTTCGCACCGCCGGAAAGATTGCGCACGCCTTCATCGCCTCCAAGCTGACGCCGCTGGTGATCACCGCCGCGTTGCTGCTCGGCCTGTTCGCCATCCGGCAGACGCCACGCGAAGAAGAGCCGCAGATCGTGGTTCCCATGCTCGACGTTTTCGTGCAAATGCCCGGCGCCTCCGCCGGCGAAGTGGAGCAGCGCGTCACCATCCCGATGGAAAAGCTGATGCGCGAGGTGCCGGGAGTGGAATATCTCTATTCCATCTCGCAGCCGGGCATGAGCCTGGTGATCGTGCGCTTCTACGTCGGGCAAAAAGAAGAAGACGCGATCGTAAGGACCTACAACAAGCTGTTCTCCAACTTCGATCACATCCCGCCCGGGGTTTCGCAGCCGCTGATCAAGGTCCGCTCCATCGACGATGTCCCCATCATGGCGCTCACGCTGTGGGGGAAGAACTACGACGCGGCCGCGCTGCGGCGCATTGCCGGCGAACTGGAAAACTCGGTCAAGCAGCTGGACGACGTCTCCGAAACCAAGATTATCGGTGGCTTGCCACGCAAGATCCGCGTGGTGCTCGACACCGAGCGCCTGGCGGCTTACTCGCTGTCGCCGGCGGAGGTCGCCCGGCACCTGGAAGCGGCCAACCAGCAAGTGCGCGCCGGCGAGTTCGCGCGCGACAACCAGGAAATCCTGGTCGATGCAGGCCGTTTTCTTTCCAGCCCGGAAGAATTGCGGCAAGTGGTGGTCGGGGTGCACGGCGGCAAGCCGGTGTATCTGCGCGACGTGCAGAAGGTCGAAGACGGCCCGGGCGAAGCGGACAACTACGTGATGTTCGGCAACGGCGGCGGCACGGGCGATTCCACGCCCTACCCGGCAGTGACCATCACCATCGCCAAGCGCAAGAATACCAATGCCAGCGCGATCGCGGAGCGGGTGCAGGACAAGGTGAACGCGCTGCGCGGCTACCTGCTGCCGAGCGACCTGAACGTCACCGTCACGCGCAACTACGGCGAGACCGCGAAGCACAAGTCCGACGAATTGCTCAAGCACCTGCTGCTGGCGACCCTCTCGGTGACGCTGCTCATCGGGTTCGCGCTGGGCTGGCGGGAATCGGGCGTGGTGCTGGTGGCCATCCCGGTGACGCTCGCCTTGACGCTTGCCATCTTCTATTTCTTTGGCTACACGCTGAACCGCGTCACCCTGTTCGCGCTGATTTTCTCCATCGGCATCCTGGTGGACGACGCCATCGTGGTGGTGGAAAACATCGTCCGCCACCTGCGCCTGCCCGAGAGTGCCGGCCGGCCGAAGATGGAGGTGGCGGTCGAGGCGGTGGACGAGGTTGGCAATCCCACCATCCTGGCCACCTTCGCGGTGATCGCCGCCATCCTGCCGATGGCGTTCGTGCGCGGGCTGATGGGACCGTACATGCGTCCCATCCCGGTGGGCGCTTCCGCGGCCATGATTTTTTCGCTGCTGGTGGCCTTCGTGGTGTCACCCTGGGCCGCGCTGCGCTTGCTGGGTAACAAGGCGGGACACGCGGGAGATCATGAAGCGGAAGGCTGGACCACACGCTTCTATCGCCGCGTGATGAGTCCGCTCATTTCCGACGGGCGCAAGCGCGCGATGTTCCTGGCGGGAGTGGTGGTGCTGCTGCTGCTGGCGGCGCTGCTGGTGCCGCTGAAGCTGGTGCGGGTGAAGATGCTGCCCTTCGACAACAAGAGCGAGTTCCAGGTGATTGTCGACATGCCAGACGGCACGCCGCTGGAGCAGACGACGGCCGCGGCGCAAGCGCTGGCCGCGAAGATTGCGCAGGAGCCCGAAGTCGCGAACTACCAGATTTATTCCGGCACCTCGGGCCCCTACAACTTCAACGGGCTGGTGCGTCATTATTTTCTGCGCCGCGGCCCCAACCAGGCCGATATCCAGGTGAACTTGGCGGCGCGCGACCTGCGCAAAGCGCAGTCGCACGAAATCGCGCGCCGGGTACGGCCGAAGCTGCAGGAAATCGCGCGGCAGTTCGGGGCCCGCATCAAGGTAGCCGAAGTGCCGCCGGGACCACCCGTGCTGCAGACGCTGGTCGCGGAAGTTTATGGCCCCGATTACGCACGCCAGATCGAGCTGGCGGGCCAGGTGAAATCCATTTTCCAATCCACGCCCGGCGTGGTGGATGTCGACTGGTACGTGCAGGACCCGCAGACGCAATACACACTGAAGGTGAACCTGGACAAGGCGGCGCTCAACGGAGTCTCCGCCGCCGACGTTACCCGCACGTTGCAGATTGCTTTGGCCGGCAGCAACGTCGGCTTGCTGCATCGCCCCGAAGCTCGCGAGGATATTCCCATCGAAGTGCGCCTCTCGCGTCCCGACCGCTCCGGCATCGAGGGCCTGCGCGCGCTCAAAGTTCCGGCCGCGGGCGGCGGCATGGTGTCGCTGGGCGAGATCACCGACCTGCAGAAAACCACGCTTCCGCCGTTCATCTACCGAAAGAACCTGCGTCCGGTGGTGTACGTGACCGGCGACGTGGCCGGCGAGGAAGAGAGTCCGGTCTACGCCATCCTGAAAATGAAGAGCGCGATCGGCAAGCTGCAGTTCCCTGCCGGCTATTCGATCGAGCAGGCCATGGGCACTTCCCTGCCCGAGGCATCGGGGCGCTACAGCTTGAAGTGGGACGGCGAATGGCACATCACGGTTGAAGTGTTTCGCGATCTTGGCCTCGCCTTCGCCGCCGTGCTGGTGCTGATTTACGTCCTGGTGGTGGGATGGTTCGGGTCGTTCAAGACGCCGCTGGTGATCATGGCGCCGATTCCGCTGACGCTGGTGGGAATCCTGCCGGCGCATGCCCTGCTGGGAGCATTTTTCACCGCCACCTCGATGATCGGGTTCATCGCCGGGGCAGGCATTATCGTGCGCAATTCCATCATCCTGGTCGATTTCATCGAGCTGCGCCGGAGGCAGGGAATGTCGCTGCAAGAAGCGGTGGTGGACGCGGGCGCGGTCCGCTTCCGCCCCATGCTGCTGACGGCGGCGGCGGTGGTGGTGGGCGCCAGCGTCATCCTGTTCGACCCGATTTTCCAGGGACTGGCACTCTCGCTGATGGCGGGCGAAGTCGCTTCCACCGTGCTGTCGCGCATGGCGGTCCCGGTCCTCTATTACATGAGCCAGAAGGGTGAAGATGCGCGGCGAAGTGGCGTCCGGGGAAGTGCACCAACCGCAGAACCATTGCATACGGAGGTGGAAGTATGACCGTCGAACGAGCACTGCGCCTGATGGCAGGCACCTTTGTCCTGATCTCAGTGGCGCTCGGCTACTGGGTGAGTCACTACTGGTTTCTGTTCACGGCGTTCGTGGGACTGAACCTGTTTCAATCCGGCTTGACCAACTGGTGTCCGGCCATGGTGGTCCTGCGCAAGCTCGGCTTGCGGGCTGCGGTGACTCCTGAGCCCACGGCGCATTCCTGCTGTCATTGATTCGGGGGCGGGGCGAAAGCAAAACTCAAGCTAAGCTTTTGATCAGGCCTACCTGCGATTGTCGGTCGCCGGCTCGGGATGAATGAGCACGCGGAACAACTCCGGGGCCTCCCGCTTCAGGCGGATTTCCAGTTCGGTCTGGATGTCGTGCACGCGGGACAGCGGCAGGGTGTCGGGCAGGGTGCAATGGCAGGAGAGATAGAGCTTGTCGCGCACCAGCTTGACCGTGATCTCGTGAATGTCCACCACCTCGGAAACCAGCCGGGCCGTTTTGCGCACCACTTGTTCCAGGCGGCGGTCGCGTGCAATCTCGCTTCCCGCTTCGATGGTGGCGGGTTCGCTCTCGATGTGCGTGAGAATGGACGAAATTTCCGGCACCTCGCGGCGGATCTCGGTTTCGAGCAAGGTCACCTGGTCGTGGGCATCCTTCAGGCTGAGCCGCTCGTCGAGTTCCAAGTGCTGCTCGACGTGCAAGCGCCCAGCCAGGTCCTGCACGCTGATGTCGTGCACATTGAAATTGGCGCGCGCGGCCACGGCGCGAATGCGCTCAAAGATGTTTTCTTCTCCCCGCGCCCGCGGCACCGAGTGCACGACCACGTCGGCATCGGGCAGGATGCGGTGCACCGCCTCGGTGACGCGCTGCCCAAGCTGCTCCGATTTCTGGAAGGTGACGTTGCGATGCATGCCGATCTCCAGGTCGGCGAAGTAGCGGTTGCCGGCGCGTCGAATGCGCGCTCGGTCGACCTCCAGGACGCCTTCCACATCGGAAACGGCGCCGATGATCTGCCCGCGCACGCCGGACGGGGCAGCGTCGAGCAGGGCGTCGATGGTCTGGCGGGCCAGCCGCCAACTGACATACACCACCACGCAGGCCACGGCCAGGCCGGCGATGGGATCGGCGCTTTGCAGCCATGCCACGTTCCAGCGCTCACCGACCATCACCAGCGCCAGACCGACAATGACGACCGCGCTGGACCAGACATCGGTGCTGAAGTGCAGCGCGTCGGCCTGTAGCGCCTGGCTGTCCCACTTCTCCGCGATGCGCTTCAGCCGGCGCGACCGCCACACGTCCACCGCGATGGAGACGAACATGACCAGGAAGGCCGCGATGCTGGGGCGGATGTGGACGTGGTGGTAAAACAGTCGCTTGACGGCCTCGTAGACGATCCAGATGCAGGTGAGCAGCAGCAGGCCGGTCTCGATGAAGGCGGAAAAATTCTCGACCTTGCCGTGGCCGTACTGGTGTTCGGCATCGGCAGGCTTGTCGGAGACGCGCACCGACATCAGGGTGATGAAGGCCGCCACCAGGTCGAGTGCGGAGTGCGCCGCTTCCGACAGGATGCCCAGCGACCCGGTGGTGACGCCGACAATGAACTTCAGCACCGTGATGCCAATAGCGGCATAGACGGAGTTCTGCGCCACCGCGCGCTTTTCTTTGCGCATGGCCTCCGTGGTCAGCGCTACCGGGGCCTCCACCATAGGGAAATTATCTCATCCGGGTTTTGAATTGTGAGGAGGCAAATGGCAGAACGGGATGGCGAGCTGTTTCGGCGCCGCTGCAGCGGTGAGTCTCCCACGTAGGCCATGGCCCACAACCCGCAACTCGCAACTGTCTCGTGCTACGATTAAGGTTTTGGAGCCCAACGAATGTTGCGACTGCTGACCTTAGTTCTGTTTTCTACGCTCGCCCTGGGCCAAGCCGCGCCGCCGCCGAAGAGCGCGCCGCCGGCGGCGAAGCCCGCAACGCCTGCTGCCCCAGCCGCGAAAGCGGAAGTGTCGCCGACCGCTGCGGTAATCACCATCGATGGGCTGTGCAACGGCAAGGTGCCCGCGACGCCCACGGCGGGCTGCAAAACGGTGATTAGCCGCGCCGATTTTGAAAGGCTGGTGGATGCCATCGATCCGCAGATGCCCCCGCCCCGCCGCCAGCAACTGGCCGAAAGCTACGCCCGCATGCTGGTCATGAGCAACATCGCCGAGCAGAAAGGCATCGCGAACACGCCGGAGGCGCAGGAGATTCTGCGCGTCAGCCGCATGCAGGCGCTGACGCAACTGCTGGGACGGGCGGTGCAAAAGGAAGCGGCCAACGTGCCGCTGGCGGAAACCGAGAAATACTACAACGAGCACGCCGCGCAATATGAGGAGGGCGAATTCCAGCGCATCTTCATTCCCAAGACCCCGCCCGGCGGCGAAAAAGCTCCGGATGAGAAGACGCTAGTGGCGGAAGGCCAGAAGATTCGCGCCGCCGCGATGGCCGGCGGCGATTTCGAAAAACTGCAGAAGCAGGCTTACACCGATCTTGGTCTGAAGACGCCGCCTCCTCCGACTGCGACCGGCACGCAACGACGCGAGAGCCTGCCGCCCAGCCAAGCCAAGGTGTTCGACCTTCAGCCGGGACAGGTTTCCGAAGCGCTGAACGAATCCGGCGGGATCTACATCTTCAAGCTGCTATCGAAGAAGAAACTCACGCTGGCCGAGATGACCCCGGAGATCAATCGTGAGCTCGAGCGGGAGCGCATGCGGGAAGCGGCGGAGAAGATGATGAAGAGCGTGAAGCCGGAGCTCAACCAGGAATATTTCGGAGCGACGGCGGCGCCCGCCGGCTTGCCTCCTGGGCATCCCCCAACCGGGGTCTCGCCGCACCGCATGCCGACAACGCCGCCGGCGAAGCCGCCCGGCAAGTAAGGCCGACTATGCCCGATAACACCTTCGATATCGTCAGCAAGATTGATCTGCAGGAGGTCTCCAACGCGATTCAGCAGGCGATGAAGGAGATCCATACCCGCTTCGACCTGAAGGATACGAAGTCGAGCATCGCGCTGGAAGGCAAGGAGGCGATCATCCTGGCGTCTTCCGACGACTACAAGCTGAAGGCGGTGAACGACGTTTTCCAGCAGAAACTGGTGAAGCGCGGGGTGCCGCTGAAGGGCTTGACCTACGGCAAGGTCGAGCCGGCGGCGGGCGCGACGGTGCGACAGCGCATTACCATGCAGCAGGGTATCCCCATCGAAAAGGCACGCGAGATCGTCAAGAAAATCAAAGACTCCAAGAAGAAGGTGCAGGCATCCATTCAGGGCGACCTGGTGCGAGTGAGCGGCCGCGATCGCGACGCGCTGCAGGATGTCATCGCGCTGTTGAAAAATTCCGATTTTGGCATTGATATGCAGTTCACCAATTACCGAACCGTGTAGGACCTGCTTTTCCTGAAGACGGAAGACTGACGACTCTGCCCATGGCCACTCAGCCCGCCACCAACGCGCGCGAAGTCTTCGAACTGCTGCGGGAAGACCTCGCGGCCATCGAGCGCGAATTCGGCCGCGACACCGTCTCCCAGGTCCGGGTGATCACCGACATCGGCGAGTACCTGCGCGCCGGCGGCGGCAAGCGCATCCGTCCGGCGCTGCTGCTGCTCTCCTCCAAGCTGTTCGGCGACGGCCAGCGTGGCGCCGTGCAACTGGGCGCGGTGGTGGAAATCATTCACACCGCCACGCTCGTCCACGACGACATCATCGACGAAGCCCAGACCCGGCGCGGCCGCGCCGCCGCCAACACCCAGTGGGGCAATTCCAAGTGCGTGCTGGCCGGCGACTGGCTCTACATGCAGGCCTTCAAAATCGCGGTGCAGCAGCGCAATTTCCGCGTGCTCGACGTCTTTATCGAACTGACCCAGATGATGGTGGAAGGCGAGCTGCTGCAAATGGAGAAGCTCGGGCGGCTGATCCCGCTGGACGAGCACTTCGACCTCATTTATCGCAAGACGGCCTGCCTGTTTTCCACCTGCATGCGGCTGGGCGCCATCCTGGGCGGCGCCACCGCGGAACAGGAAGAGAAGCTGGCGCTTTACGGACGCTCCACCGGCATGGCGTTCCAGATCGTGGACGACGTCCTGGACCTGACCGCCTCGGAAGACATCCTGGGCAAGCCGGTGGGCAGCGACCTGCGCGAAGGCAAGGTGACCATGGCGGTGATTCACGCCCTGGAGCGCTGCACTCCCGGGGAACGGGAACAGATTCAAACTGTGCTCGACGAGCGCGCCTTTGGCAGCGTCTCCCACCAGCAGATTCTCGACCTTCTCAATCGCTACGGCTCTCTCGATGCCGCCCTGGCGCGCGCCTCGCAGTTTGCCGAGGAGGCCCGCCGCGCCATCTGCAGCTTTCCCGACTCGGAAATCAAGCGCGCCCTGCTCTGGGTCCCCGATTTCGTGGTGGCGCGCGATAAGTAAAGCGCCGCTAGCTGCCAGCCGGGTCAACTGCAGAACTTTGCGGTCTCGCAACGGTCCGGCTTCGCTTACAATAGTCCACCTCCTTCCGCGCCACGGGGAGTGCTGGCGATTGTCGATTTCAAAAAGGGGACACCATGCCCGTTCATCCGATGCCCGCGACCCCGGACCGTTTCACCCTTCACGTCGACACCACCAGCGGCGATCCCGTTCTCAAGTGCAGCGGCCGCCTGACCAGCCAAAACTCTGAGCTTCTCCGGTCAGAGCTGAAAAAACTGCTGCCGCAACACAAAACCATCCACCTCGACCTGGCGGAGCTGAGCTTCATGGACAGCTCCGGGCTGGGCGCGATCTTGGGGTCATACGTGTCCGCCAAGACCGTAGGCTGCGAACTGCGGCTCGACAATCCCAGCAAGAGCATCCGCGATTTGCTGAAAATGACCCATCTCTCCTCCGTATTTGAAAGCTACGGCGAGTAGACCTCAATCGACCGAACCCAATCGGGAGGCCAGCATGGCTGCTAATCCAATTCCCGTTCCGCCCCGCAACTTGGAAATCGATCACGTCATCCCTGAAGATGGCACGCCCACCCTGGTATGTCGCGGGCGAATCACCAGCGAGACCGCGGAATTGTTCAAGTCGGAAGTCAAGAAGTTGGCCGTACGCAGCAAGCTGGTGATCGTGGACCTGAGCCAGGTGGACCACGTCGACAGCGGCGGCCTGGGCACCGTGCTGGCCACTTACATCACCGCCAAGTCCGGGGGCTGCACCTTGCGCCTTGTCAACCTCACCCAACGCACTAAGGATTTGCTGCGACTCACACAGATGGCGTCGGTTTTCGAAGGTTACGGAGAGTACCTCTAAGCTTCGAGCCCGCACCTACAAGGCGGCGGGGTGACGCGCGATTGCAGAGGACAACCCCTACCCTGTCGCTCCGAGACCGAGAGCGACAGGGGTGGGGCAGCTTCAAAACTAATTCCGCAGGAATAGGGTGGGCCACCCATTCCGTAGTGCTTATGGAGACCCTGAAATGCTGTCGGCTGCTGCCCCGGGCTAGTGTGAGACCGACTGCACCTCGCGCAAGAACTCCTGTGGACGGTCTGGCGATATCACCAACACTCTCGCGGGAAAGGGGAGCATTACGAGCTTCTCGGTATTGGTGACAAACGCGAGCAAGTAGCCAAACTGGGGGCTATTGAAATATCCGTAGTAGCCGAACAACCCGCCCACTCCGAAGGCGCGCCATGTACCTCCTGAAAATACTGCAGCCGGACTTGCGATCGTTGCGCCCCGCACTTTGCGCAGGTCGTACCTGAACGACGTGAGTAACGTCTTGATGCGCAGCGTGCTACCGCTGATCTCAAATCCACGCGGCGCGAAAGGAACAACCAGCATCAGCGGAAGAATTAAGATGGCTGCGGTCACGAGACTGATTGTGTGACTCGTCCTCGCTCGCAGCAGCACAACGACCAAAAGCACTGACACCAAGCCCAGAGAGCCTAGTGTCCATGCCCAGACACTCGAATCCCAAGTCGAATGATAGTGGCTCATGGCATCGCAATTTTGGACCGAATCTTGCGCGATCGCAAGCCCGCGCCTCGGCCATCTGTTTGACTCCGCTCATCTCCATCCTGCAGCCCCGGGTGCAAAGAGCAAGACCAAGAAGGCGCCACGACACTATGTAGCCCGCGGATTCCAAACTTCATCGCAATCGCAAGGGGCGATCTCTCGATCGCCCTTTATCTGCTCTGTACCTGTGCGGTTGTAGTGCGCGCCTGTAGCCCTGGGTTTAAAGCCCAGGGTCAGCGACGCGCACCCGTCCTGCCACGTTTTCGGTGCACATTCCCTCGTTTCGACGTACAATCCCGCAACTCACAAGCCATGGAATCGATTCTCACGCCGCCCGCAACGCTGGTTCCCGCGCCGCCGACTCCGCCTCCGAAAGACCAGCGTAAGCGTCCAGGCCTTGCTTTTGTTCTCTCTCTCGTATTTCCCGGCCTCGGCCACCTTTACTGCGGGAAGCGGAAGACCGGTGTGATCGTCGCCTTCTTCTCCGCCATCGCCTTCGCCGGCGTCATCTTCCTCAAGGCCTCGCAGCCTTTTTGGGGACCGGCGCTGCGCGCCTCCATCATTCTCTATGCCTTCGCATTTCTCGACGCCTTTTACGACGCCCGCGAAATCAATGCCGGCATGGAGCCCTTCATCGTGGGCAACAATCCACGCATCGCCGCCATGCTGAACCTGCTCACTAATGGCTTTGGGTATTTCTATCTTGGCGAGCGCAAGAAAGGCCTGATCTGGTTTTTTGTCCTCCGCATCTTCGCCGGAGTCGTTCGCCAGGCCGGCAAGCAAGACGGCAAGATCGCGCTCAGCGTTGTGCTGGAAATTGTACTGGTCATCATTTCCATTGACGCCTACCGCCTGGCGCGCGCGCAGATGCGCGCCGCGTTCCCCGAATGCGACCTCGACCCCTTTGCCTCTCCCGGCGGGCTGACGGCGCCAGTCCCGATGGCCCTGGCAGCAGTTTTTGCTCTCAACTACATCGCGCTCGTTGCCTTCGGCGCCTCCATGCCGATCTACGCGCCGCTCGACCAGTCTGCCGCCACCGTCCGCAAGTCTGCCCAGGGCTACACCTACTCGAATCCGCGCTATCGCGTGGAGTTGACTGCGCCGGAGGACTGGGATTTGGATGCCACGCGCCGCGATCAGTTCGTCCACGCCAAAAAACATAAGGGCGGCTGCAGCGTGCAGCTTCTGGCCGAGGCCAACAACCCGATCTTCGGCGCCGAGGCCGTCAAGCGCGCGATTCTCGATACCAACCGCAACTACATCCTCTTGTCCGATCAACCGGCAGAACTGGCGGGATTGCCCGGGCGCAAGCTTGCATTCTCCACCAAGGTGAAAGAGGTGGATGTGCTGCAGAATTATTTCCTGGTGCAGAAAGGTCTCACGCGCTACTCGCTCATAGAGACCATGGCGAGCGTTCTGGCCGACGACTGCAATGCCGATTTCGATCGCATCCGCCCTACCGTCAAGCTGGCGCGCTGATCCCGCTCATTCCGGCGGGCCGTTCCCCGGGATGGAAGGCGGTGGACTCTTCGGACTGGAAGCGGGGTCGTCGACGCCGCCCTTGGGCAGAGGTTCGGCGGCGGGCGCTGGTTCCCCCGGCCGGCGCAGCGTCGGGGCTTTGCCCGGGTTATTGGTCAGCTCCACCGGATCGCTTTGCTGCTTTGCCACGGTCGGCGGAGGCGCCACCTCGCGCTCGGTGCGGACCACCTTCTCGCCGTCCACCTTCATGATCTCCAGACGCACCACCTCGTCCCCGACGAAGCGCACGAACTGCACGTCCTTGGGCGGCTCGCCATAAATCCATTCTTCGTACTCGGTGTTGCCGTCGCGGTCGCGATATTTTTTCGGCGGACGCCCCAGCGCGTAGGTCACCATCTCGCGATTCATGCCCACCAGCGCCTGGTGGTTCTTAATCGCTTCCTTCACTTTGGGCGGCAGGGTGTCGACGTAGGCTTCCACCGCCGACTTGGCGTTGAAATCGAACACCGGCCTGAGCATCTCCTTGAGCTGCTCCGTGGTCAGATCGGGGACGTACTTGTTGAACACCAGGGCGACGAAGGTGCCGCGCGCGTTGGCTTTCTCGTCGGCGGTGGGATCGGTGGGGGTCACCCCGCCGCCCATGCCGGAGATCTGGATGTGCTCGTACCACTTCTTCTTCTTGACCGGACCGCCGTTGATCTCGAAGATGATGATGTTGTCGCCCTTGAACTTGATGCCGGTGATGTTGGCGCGATCGCCCGGCTTGACCGCCGGGCCGTAGCCCGCGATCATGCGCGCCACTTCTTCCTCGCTGGGAGTGACCTTGCCGTCCTTAATGGTGAGCCCGCGCCGGCCCAGCGGAAACGGCCGCCGGATGAACACCATTTCGGCGTTGAGATCGCGGATCAGGGTCATGCGCGTCTCTTCCGTGATGCGGGGAGTGGCGGTGGAGGCGCGCCGGTTGTCGGCGCGCAGCAGCGTCGCAACAATCAGCAATGCGAGGATGATGAGCGTGCTGCGCAGGGACGTCATGAACACCTGGCCGGAGTGAATCAATTATAGCCGCGGATGCGGGCCCGCGGGCGGCCATTCTCAACCTTCTTGGATGCGCCCCGAGGGCGCCTGATCTGAGGTATTCCCCCCATTCGGGGCCTGCCAACCAGGCCCGGACCCGGCCAGGGGCGGGATGGGCGACTCCGCTTCAAGGGGACGGGCTTCGCCGGCGGCAACGGGATGGGCGAAACTCGCCCGCGAGCGGCGGGTGAACATCAGCACCGGCACGAATCCCAGCACGATGACCATGGTGCCCACCAGGCTGCCTTCGATGCCATAGGCGCCGCCGGTCACCCACGAGGGGCCGGTGGCGCGCATCCTGAGGATGACCGCGAATTCCGTAAGACCGCTGACCGGGAGCCCGAAAACCAGTCCCAGCGCGGTGTTCCAGGCGAAGTGAATTCCCCAGGGCATCCATAGCAAGCCGGTCCGCAAATACGCGGCGCACAGCAGCGCTCCGATGGCAAAGGTGTTGACCATGGCGACTTTGGATGCGTGCGGATTGCCTTTATGCGCGAAGGCGAACAGGAACGACATCACCAGCAGCGCAATCACCGGTCCGGCCGCTTCCACCAGGCGGTGGAAGGGATAGCCCCGGAACATCAGTTCCTCGCCCATGGCGGCGCTGGCGAGAATAAATAATTCCACCACGGCAATTCCGAGCGTGTGGTTGTTGAACCTGAGGGTCAACACGGTGAGCTTTCCGAAAACCAGGATCCAGGCCACCGCCAGCGTGACCAGCGAGCCTCCGATCGCGATGCCGAGCAGCGCCTGCCGCAGCCATCCCGGAAATCTGCCCAGGCCCATGGCGAGCAATAAACGCTCCTCCACTTGGTCGGCGGAGAGCAGCAGCAGCGCGTAGCCGCCCATCAGCAGCAGCATGGTGAGCGGGCGGTAGATCGATTCCAGCAGCCTTGCCTGGCCGTGCGAGAGCGGCCATGCCATGGCGATGGCGATGTAGTTGGCAATCACCGCGGCGAGCGCGCCCAGCAGGAAGCGCCACCCTGACCGCAAGCGCCCCTGGTTGTCGTGCCACAGGGTCACGCGCGCCCTCCGGGCTTGACCGACGTAATCGACAGGCCATCGCGCGCCACGCGAAACGGCAGCAGCCGGGCGCCCGCCTGGCGCAGGGCTTCGGCAACGCGTTCCCTGGCATCCTCCCGCACCATGAACACCACGCATCCGCCGCCGCCGGCGCCGCACACCTTGGCGGCGCGTCCGCCGTGTTTGGCCGCTATCGCTACCAAGTGGTCAATCACCGGCGTCGAGATGCGCTTGTAGTTGCTCTTGCGAAACTTCCACTCTTCCAGCAGGAGGCGCGCCACCTCGTCCCAATCGGCCTGGGAGAGCGCGTCGTGCATGGCGCGCGAGATTTGCGCCATGCGCGCAAAGTTGCGCACCACTTTGCGGTCGCCGTCAATGTGCGCCTTGAACACCTCCCAGTTGTTGATGCCTGAAGCGCGCGGCGCGCCGGTATACACCAGCAGGAAGCGCGCTTCAATTTCTTCCGGCGCCACCGGCAAGGCCTCCCGGCGGACCTGGTCGGGGTCGAGATGGATGGCGCTTACTCCCCCATACAGCGCCGGGTAATAGTCCTGGCATCCGGTAGGAACATTGATCAGTTGCGCTTCCACGTTCTGCGCCAGAATTCGCATCTCCTCGCGTCCCAGCCTCCGGCCGGTGTAACGCGCCAGCGCGCCGGTGGTGGCGATCATCAGCGCCGAGGAGCCGGCGATGCCCGCGCCCGCCGGCGATTCCGACGATGTTTCCAGCGCCAGCCCTCCCTCAGGCTGAAAGAACTGCAGCAGGCGCGCCGCCAGCGGGTGAGCATACTTTTTGGCGCAGCACAGCTCGTCCAGGTCAGCAAAGCGCTCCTCGCGGCCGGTATCCAGCGATTTGAGGTGGATGGCCTGGCCAGCGAGCGGCGTGATGCGGCACGTGGTCAGGATGCTGACCGCGAAATTTACCGTGACGCTGCCGGGATGAAACAGGTAGAGCGGCCACAAGTCGATCGTGGCGCCGGCCAGGTCGGCGCGGCAGGGGGCCTGGGCAAGCACCGCGCGGCGATCATGTTGAGAGGGCATGCGTTTCTTGTATCACGAACTTTCACTGGCGATTAGCAATTAGCTGTGGAGTAGAACAGGAGTCAGGAGTCAGGAGTCAGCGTCTCACTCCCATATTTCCGGAAGCTGACTCCTGACTGCCTAATCGCTAATTGCTGTTCTTGCAGCGATCACCTCATCTACGACCGCCTGTACATCTTCCGGCTTGGTGCGGTGATTGACGAAGCAGGCGCGCAGCGCAAACTTGCCGCCGATAGATGCGTTGGAAATGTAAACCCGCCCGCGCTGGATGACCTGCTTGAGAATGGCCGCATTGAAGTCGTTGAGTTCGCGTTCGGTGGCGCCGGGACGCAGGTGCCGGAAACAGACGGCGCTCAATTCCACCGGCGCAAGCAGTTCGAGCTTGTCATGGGCGCGCACCAGGCCGGCCAGTTGCTGGGCGTGTTCGAGATCGGCGCGAATGGCGTCGCGAAATGCGTTGAGCCCGTGGTAGCGCAGCGACAGCCAGATTTTCAGCGCCCGGAAGCGCCGCGACAATTCCAGCGACTCCTCGAAAAACGCGAAGCCTTCGACCGGGTCCTGGCTGAGGGAGCGGGCATAGTCGCCGCTGTGGGCGAAGGCGGCGCGCGCATGCTGCGGGTCGCGATAGAGCAGGCAACCACTGTCGAGCGGTTGATAGAGCCACTTGTGGGGGTCGAGTGAAAGCGAGTCGGCCCGGTCAAGTCCGCGAAATTTCTCCGGAGCGGCCACAGCAGCCAGTGCTCCGTAAGCCCCGTCCACATGCAACCAGAGATTGTGCCGGCGGCAGATTTCGGCGATCTCGGGCAGCGGGTCGATGGCGCCGGTGTTCACCGTGCCGGCGGAGGCGACCACCGCCATCGCTTCCTTCCCTGCCCGGCTGTCGGCCGCGATTTGTTTTTCGAGTTCGGCGGGGACCATTCGAAACTGCGCGTCGGTGGGAATCAGCCGCAGGTTGTTGCGGCCCAGCCCGAGCAGCGCCACCGCCTTCGGAATCGACATGTGCACTTCGCGCGAGGCATAGACGATCGCCGGCCGGGCGCCCTCTTCGTTGGCGGGGCAGCGCGCTTCGCGGGCCATCGCCAGTCCCATGGTGTTGGCCGAAGATCCGCCACCCGTAAGGCTTCCGGTGAAATCGCCGCAGCCGATGGCCTCCGCCAGCCAGCCTACGACAATTCGCTCGATGGTGACCGCGGCGGGCGAAGAACGCCAAGCCGTGACGTTCTGGTTCAGGATGCTGGCCAGCAGGTCGGCGCAGGCGGCGATGGGGTCTCCGGAGCCGAGCACGTATCCGAAGAAGCGCGGGCTGGGCGGACGCGTCCAGCGCAGCACCCCCATCAGGGCGACCAGGGCTTCCTCGCGCGCCCCCTGCTGCGGCAGCGGTTCGCCGAAGGCATGGTTCAGCTCCGGCCCGCTGGCATCGGGAGGAAAAGCGGGGAGCCCGTCGAGTTCGCCCAGGTAATCGTTGGCGAGTCCAAGGATATGCCCGGCGACACGCCAGAATTCGTCTGAAGGAATTTCTAGTTGTGACATGATGATCGGCCCACAATTGTGGGCTGATCATTGTAAATGCTTCTAGGCGCCGGACTGTCCCCGATGCAGCCGGGTCACGCTGCGGCAAGCTTGATCGCGCAGCGCGGCCGGCAGCAGCGACGGCTGCAGGTGGCCGGTGAGCGCGTCAGGCAGCGCGGGATCGGAAGGAGAATGGCCCAGCAGAGCGCTGTCGGGAACCATCACTCCCAGGCGTTCTCCCAGGTGCAAGACGTGTTCCAGGCAGGTGCCGGCGGCGTCGGGCGGCAAGGTCCCGGCGGAAAATTCCTGGAGCACGCGATAGTAAACGTTCTGCACCTTCCACAGATCTACTTCGAAGGGGAGAACGCTCGCCATGGAGACAATGGCGGCGACCATCTCCAGCAGGTCGCGGTCGTGGGGCTTGAGCGCCCACTGGTCGACGAGCGCATTCAGGCGCTCGCGCAAGGTGAATTGCAGCGCGGGCACATCCAACTTGACGTCGTCGCGCGCGGCGGTCTCGAGCAGGGTGCGAATATGCTCCAGGTCGATGTCGCGATCAGTGAGGGCGCGGCGCAGGGCGCGCTCAAGGACGAAGTCGCTGGTGACGCGCAGGATGCCGGGCAGCGGCATGCGCAACTCCGACAGGAAGCTCATCAGCTGGGCGTGCTGATCGTAGACCTGGCGATAGGCGGATTCGGCCTCGCCCAGGGTGGAGTTCACAATTTGCGAGACAATGCGGCGCTGTTCGTCGCGGAACAGCGACTTCAAGGAATAGATGGCGCTTCTGAAGTGGCGGTCAAGCACGCGGAGACACTCGGGCAAATCGGCCCCCTGGAAGGCGCGCAGGGCTTCCGCGGCCATGGCGCGGAACGCCTCTTCTCCGGCAAACGGGCGGATGCCGGCGCTCAGGTTGTGATCGCCGAAGTGAAGCACCGCGAAGCTGACCGTCAACTGCTCGCGAGTGAAGCGTGAGCTGATGCCGGCGCAGCCCACGGCAAGCCTGGCCTTTCCTGACTCCACAACGCGCGATTCCAGCAGGTCCACGGTGTAGGAATACACATAGCTGCGCCCGCGATACCCATCGAACAGCGAGCTGATGGCGTAGTGCGCGCCGACTTCCGCCAGCTCGAGCATGGCCGGCCGTACGAAACGCTCGTAGACCCGCCGGCCGTTGCCAAAGCCGGGCAGATTGCTGCTGGCCTGCTCCAGGCGCCTGAGAAATTCCTCCTCTGGATCGAGCGTGAGAAATTCACGCGCCAGTTGCAGGACGCGCCCGGCATATTGCAGCGACTGCACGGTTTCCAGTCCGGTCAGCTCGTCGAAGAACCACCCGCAGCTGGTGAACATCAGCATCAAGTGACGCTGCATTTCCAGCAGCTTCAGCGCGCACACCTGCTGCTCCGACGACAGGTTGGGAAAAGCGTGTCGCGCCAGGAACGCATCGACGTTCCACGGCGAACGATCGAGCACCACGCGAATATATTCATCGCGAGCGGCCCAGGGTTCGAGCAACAGGGACCGCGCGTGCAAATGGTAGAGCGGCGCAAGGTGGTCGCGCAGCCAATTCAGAGTGTCGCGCAGCGGGCGGCGCCATTGCTGGTTCCAGGAAGGGTGCGCGCCGGAATTGCAGCCGCAATCGCTTTCCCAGCGGCTGAGGCCGTGCACGCAACTCCACGAAGTCTTCTCCGCAATCGCAACCTCCTGCGTCGGAGGATGCAGGTCGAGGTATTCGCCGTAGTTGGTGACCCGCGCCAACTGATTGCGTTCGATGTAATCGAGAGCGTAGACCAGCGCCATGTCGCCGTGAGGGTGATGATGGCCGTAAGTCTCGCCGTCGGTGGCGATGTGCATCAGCTGCGGCCAGGCGCGCGCGTCGTTGAAGCCGGTAAGCAGGCGGCGCGCGAAATTCTCGCCGTTGGTGAGCAGCTTTTCAAACGCGACAGCGTGCGAGATGGGGCCGTCGTAGAAAAACAGGCTGATCGAGCGCCCGGAGGGCAGATTGCACAGGTAGGCGCGCGAAGGATCGATGGCCGCGCCCTCCGCCGTCGTCCAATCGTCCCAGGGCCGGTTGCGCCAGCGCTGCGCCTGGTGCGGCGCCAGAATGGTGAACTTGATGCCCAGCGAGCTGAGACATTCCAGAGTTTCGATATCGACCGCGGTTTCGGGCAGCCACATGCCCTCGGGATCGCGCTGGAACCGGTGCTGGAAGTCGCGGATGCCCCACAGCACTTGCGTGACTTTGTCGCGCGCGTTCGCCAGCGGCAGGATGATGTGGTTGTAGGGCTGCGCCAGCGCGGCGCCGTGCCCGGAAAACAGCTCGCGGCTCTGGCGGTCGGCGGCGAGAATCTGCTCGTAAATCCACGGTGACTTCTCTTCCAGCCAGGAAAACAGGGTGGGCGCGAAGTTGAAGCTGATGCGCGAATAGTTGTTGGTGATCTTCGCGATTCGACCCTGACCGTCGAGAATGCGCGAGGCGGCATTGGGCGCGTAGCATTCGGCCGCGATGCGCTCGTTCCAGTCGTGGTAGGGAGAAGCGGAGTCTTGTCCTTCGATGGCTGCCAGCCAGGGATTTTCGCGCGGCGGCTGGTAAAAGT
Source organism: Terriglobia bacterium (assembly GCA_963797035.1). Lineage (GTDB taxonomy): Bacteria > Acidobacteriota > Terriglobia > Terriglobales > Acidobacteriaceae > JAIQGF01. Next base: position 397,343 of record CAWCOC010000001.1, on the reverse strand, counting down.
GGCAATGAATACAGAGGTAGCGCTCCATTGGGCCCTGAGCCTCCGAAGCGGCACTCCAATTGGCGTCGCTACCGCAGAACATACGCCTGCGAGCGGGATTGGCGGGATACCAATCTTGGTACAGAGGCCGGCTATTTCTTGGCCACCTCGGGATTGGGCGAAGGCTCGCCCGGTTCAACGCGGCGCAGGATGAGCAGCTTGGAGCGGCCATCGCGCCCGCCGGGGAGATAGATCATCTTCTTCTGCGGATCGAAGGCGATGGTATGCCCGTGCACGTCGGTGGAGTATTCCCGCTGCGCGGCGAACACCCCATTGCCAACCTTGAGCAGCGCGATGGTCCCGCCCGAGGCTGCACCGTAAAGGCTGCCGCTGGCCGTGTCGAGCCACAGCATGCTGATGCCCTGCGGCGCGACGACGCGGTGGATCTCCTGTCCGGAATCGGCGTCGAGTTCAACCACTGCATGGCGCACGGCGACGTAGAGGCGCCGCGCTTTGGCGTCCAGCGCCAGACCGGTGGGCATGGAGGCCACCAGCGGATAGCGCTTCACGATTTTCAGCGTGGGGTCGAGGACTGCGATCTGGCGCGCGTCTTCCAGGGAAGCAAAAATCTGCCGGTTGGCCGGATCGTAAGCGAGGTCTTCGGGCCGGGCGCCGATGACCACCGTGTTCAGAACGGTCCCCTGCCGCGTGTCGATGATCGAAATGGATTGATCGCGCCAGTTGCTGGCGTAGAGTGAGCCGGTGTCCGCAACCAAGAGCAACGCATTAGGCGAAGCCTTCAGCGGAATTCGTTGTTCCACCTGCCAGCTCTTGGTGGAAATCACCGCGATTTCATTGGCATCGCTGTTGGCGACAAAGACGCGCCCACCTGCTTCGTCGGCGGCGACGCCGCTGGGTCCCTTCATGTCCTTGATCTGCGCGATCACGCGCCGCTTGGCGACATTGAAAACGTCGACCGTGGAGGCCGCGGGATGCGCCATCACCAGGCAGCCGTTGGTGAACACCAGGTCTTTGAATCCGGGGCGGCCGGGAATATCGATCATGGCGATGCGGCGGACCAGCGCGCGCTCCGGCAGCGGCACCTGCAGGTTGACGTTGGGCTGTGGCCGGGCTTCCGGCGGCCGGGTGACCGCGGGCGCGGACTTCACCACCGGCTCAGCCATCGGCTGCATCGGCATGGCAACCGCCGAGCCAGGCTGCATGCTGGGTGCCGTCGAGGGCTGCGGGCTGGAGATGGTGGGCGCAACCGTGCCTTGCGTCTGCGCCGCGAGATAGGCTGACATCGCCAACACCAGGGGAACGAGAACCAGTTTCGGAATCCGCATGAGAGAACCTGTTAGTCCAGACGATGGGATGCGGGATGCGCCTGAACTGCTGCCCGCCAATATGGCTGCCGGCTAGGGGCCGGATGTAGTTCAAAAATCAGGAGCGCCCCAAGCCTCTACAATCAGCGCCATGCTCGACCGCCTATTGCACCACGGGCACGTGCTCAAGTGCGGTCCGTCTTTTCGGAGTGTTTTTTGCCCTGCTGCGTCACCGGACTGCACGTTGACAACTACTAATTCCTGCCAACCTGCTGAAATGCTTTGGCGTCCCCGGCGGGATTCGAACCCGCGTTACCGCCGTGAAAGGGACAGGCAGGATTGTAACTGATTGAAATCTAGGGCACGGATGGCTACCAAAAGAGTCCTGAAGCACCGTTCGGAACGCTTACTGAACCGTTATCGAACCCTCGCATGGTTACCGCTGCGACGCGACGATAACCACCGAGACAAACACACGATGGCAGAGCGGTAAGTCATGTATTTAGGTCTTCAATCTTCGCCAATCTTACACTGCACCCTCAATAAGGTTTCGCCGTCTTTTCCTGATTAACGCGCCCCTCAGCTGCCGGTTTTCTTACTGGAGAGACCGACACTGACGCAGGAGGGCGACCGACGCGCCGAATCTCGGCCGCCATCTCCTTAATATCCGTCAAGTCGCGCTGCATCTCACTCCACCCATACCACAAGGCATAATCCGGGCTGGCGTGGAACGTTCCCTGGAAGGTGCGCATGCGATGTTCCAAGAACATTACGAACAAGGTTTGCTCGATCTTGGTAGGGGCATCGTGGAAGGTAAGCAGATCAGGAAAGGCGTAAGCGTAGCTGTTGGGTTTCGGTAAGAGACCATCTGTGTACAGCGCGGTGACGGTCCGGATAGCTTCGGCCATGAGATGGTCGGCATTGCGGATCATATCGTCGCCGTATTGCAGTTGCTGGCGGGCAAAGTTAAGGGAATGGCACTGGTTGCAAGTCGTGAGCATCTTATCGCGCTCCGCCTGCCACGACCCTTGGTCAAGGCGCGCGATGTCCGCCGCCTTGACGGCGTCCAGACGAGGGGTCGGCTTACCGCTGGGATCGAGCACACCCAGTGCCTGCAAAATCGTGACACGGTCGGCAGCCCATTGCTTGTCTTCCGGCATAGGAAGGCGCACGGCCAGAAAGCCCCAGGCGGTGCGCACCTCGTGGTTTCCGTTCTGCATGTGACAGGTCTGGCAGGTGGGCGCGGCGGAGGATTCGCTCTGGATCTTCAACTGCTTCAGTTCGGCGCGCACCCCGTGCTTCGAGCTGGAGTACATCTCCCATTGAGGATGGTCAAAGCCCATATGGCAGGTCTGGCAGGCTTGGGGCGAGCGGGCCTCAGCCACAGAGAAGGTATGCCGCGTGTGGCAGGCATCGCAGGACGCCACTCCGAATCGAGACCCCTCCTTCTGCAGCGCTGCGATCTGATCGGGTGATTTCAAGCCGAGCTTATGGCAGGCGCCGCAACCCTTCATACCCTCGGTCATCGCCATGGGTTGGTAGTGGATAGTGGGCATGGCCTCCATCGAAATCCACGCCTTGGAGTGTTTGCCTTTGGTGAATTGCTCCACCTGAGTCGAATGACATTGCCCACAAGTTTCCGGGGTCGGAATCTTGGCTTTGGCAGCGTCGTCGGCCTTGGTATGCTCAGCGCCGTGGCAAGTATCGCATCCGATCTCGGCCTGGCTGTGCCGACTCTGCTTCCAATCGGATACCACGCTGGGCGTGGTCTTGCTGTGGCAATCCACGCATTGGCCGGTGACGTTCCCAGTCCCCTGGTTACCTGCATGGACGAACAAGGAAATGACGAAAAGAACTGGCAAGAGCAGAAGATTGCGATGCTTCATGGAGTGCTCCGGGGCGAAGAATCGACGCCATCACGCGTGTACTTGAGGACCCAGACAATCGACAATGCAAAAACCGACAGAAAAACGAAGACGATGAACCCGATAGGATAGCCCCGCTTGCCCAGATCGGAGACAGCGAAGCCCATCACCGGGGGCAGAACGAATCCGCCCAGAGCGCCCAGTCCGCCGACCCAACCGGCTGCGCCGCCAACGGCTTGGGGAACAGCCTGGGGCACGAGCTTGAAGACGGCGGCGTTGCAAACGCCCATGCCGATGGCAAGCAGGATTTCGCCGGGGAGTGCGAGTTCGAATTGCGTCGATCCCGTCATGACCAGCGCGCCGACTATCATGATCAGCAAAGCCAGAATGGCAGTGTTCTCACCGCCCTCGCGCATATGGTCGGAAAGAATACCCCCGGCGATGCGGATCAATGAGGTCAGAATTGAATACAACGCGGTGAGCAGTCCTGCAGTGACCACGCTCACGCCGAAGTAGGACCTCCAGTAGGTTGGCAACCAGGCGGTCAAGGCGATGAAGCCGCCGAAGGTCGTGAAGTAGATCCAAACCAGGGCCCAGGTCTTCCACACGCGAGCCGAGATCCAAAGGCTGTCCCTCAAGCTGCCCGCGGGAAACAGGGTCTGGCCATGTTCACGCGCGACAAGCATCGCGTCTGCTGGCTTCATCCCCTGCACCAGTAACTGGAAATACCAGGCATTTCTGCCCCAAAAGCCATACAAAGTGGTTCCTATGACCAGGAACCCGAGCCACGCCAAGTAGGCGTTCGCAAGCGTCAGCCGCAGCAGCGCGATAGGGAGCACGAGTGAAAAGATGCCCGGCGCCAGGTTTCCGAAACCGGCGAAGATGGCCAGAGCCTTGCCTTGTCGCTTCTGCGGGAACCAATAAGAGACCTGGCTTATGCCAACTGAGAAGGTTGCGATTCCGCAGCCGCACAGAACCGCTAACCCCAGCAGGAGCGGATACACGCCAGGTGTGAGGTGTGCCGGATAAAGAAAGCGCACCAGTGCCAGCACGCCTGCCATGCCGAGAACCGAAAGCGACATCAGGACCAGGAACGGCTTGCGCCCGCCGGTCGTGTCCACCCAGGCGGAGAATGGAATGCGCAGTAGCGACCCCGAGAGTGCCGGCGCGGCCACCAGGAACGCCACCATCAGGGGCGACAGGTGCATGACTTCCTGGAACTTGATGGCGGTGGTGCCAAACAAGGCGACAGCTGCAAATCCGAAGAAAAATCCCAACGACGCGGCCAACAAGCTTTGCCTAGGGGTGCCCCTCAGCGCCACCTGGCTGCCAAGCCCGGAAGCGGTTTCTTTCCTGCTTAGACCTTCCGTAGTACCAGTCATGATGAGGACTCCTAGCGCTCTTTATGAGCCAAGCGGTGATGGCGACGTAAACGAATCCGCGCGGAGTGGCGTTGCGACAAGCGCCGCATTGGACCTAGCTGTCATGTCTACGCGTGGTAATGCAAACTGTCCGCGAGGAACGGATCCTTCAGGGGCACCAGGGGGGCGCGCCGTAGCACCCGCAGGAAAGCGAGCATGAACAGCCCGAAGCCGCCGGCGGCCAATCCGGCCTCAACGATCCCGATGGACAATCTCTTGCCGGCAAACAAAGGCATGATCATCAGGTACAAATCGAGCCAACGACCCGCCAGAAGCACGATGCAGACCTTTACCAGGACATTAGGGTTCTGCTTATTGCGGCGCGGCAACAAGGCGAAGAAGGGCCCGATCCAATTGAGCACCATGTCGAGAACGAACAGAGAAGCCCAGTAGCCATGCAGACGTTGCACAAAGTAAGTTGTCTCTTCCGGAATATTGGCGTACCAGATGAGCATGTACTGGCTGAACCAGAGATACATCCAGAAGGTGCTGAAGGCGAAGAGCAACTTGCCCAGATCGTGCAGATGGTCGTCGCTCACCAGGAGTGCGTTTCTCTCGCGTAACCAGACGACGAGCAGGGTCAGCGCCGCCAGGCCGCCCAGAAACAATCCGGCAAAGTTGTAGGCGGCAAAGATGGTGCTGTACCAGCGGGGATCGAGAGACATGATCCAGTCGTACGTGGCCAACCAGAAGGTGAAGGCAAAGAGTACGACGAAGAGCGCCGAAAGCCGCGAATTGGTTAGCGTGTGCCGGGCCGCCCCGTCGCTGTCCTGGCGGATTGAGGCCCGCGCCAGGGCAATGGCAAACAACGTCCACAGCAGCAAGAAAGCGATCGCGCGTCCGCGGAAAAATGGCAGGGTGAGCCACCAGGCACGGAAGGCGGGCGTAGTCTCGGCATCGAGTGCCGGGGTAGTCCAGGAGTAGAGCGCTGGACGCGCGAACAGAACGATGAGCAGGGCCACGCCGCCCAGCGGCATCAGCTTCCCCATGGCTTCAGGCACGCGACGCAGAGCAACTGCCCAGTGCGCTCCCGATACATACTGCAGGGCGACGAAGACGATTCCGGCCAGCGATAACGTGAGCAAATAAAAGCTGACCAGCAGCAGGTTCGGCCAGGTCCGCTGCGGCGCAACAACAAGTCCCGCGACCAGGGTTATAGCGCCCAGTGCCACCAGCACCCACAAGCGGTTCTCGACGCGGCGGGGCACTCGCAACTTGAGCTCCGCAATGTTCATGGCCGGCCTCCGGACGCAGATGACGAAAGCGAAGCGGTCGCCACAGCAGCATTGGTGTTGGGTTGCGGCGTTGCGGCCGCCTGCAGAACCCGGAGATAAACGACCACCCTCCACCGGTCTTCACGGGAGAGCTGGCTGGCATACGAAGGCATGTTGTTCTGCCCGAAAGTCAGGATGTGGAAGACCTGGCCGTCTTTCATGTCGAGCGCGTGTCGGGAGAGCAGCGAAGGGGGCGGCGGGAAGCCGCGTTGCGTAACCGTACCATTGCCGAGACCGCCGGGTCCGTGGCAGACAGCGCAGTAATTGGCGAAAACAATTGAACCCCGCTCGCGCGCCGGTTGCGAGCCAAGGTCGATGGGACTCTTCAGTTCCTCTCCGGCGCGGAGCCCGTCCTGCGTGGTTGCCGCATAATGCAGGGGCATATACCCGCGCGGAATCGTTCCCGAGGGCGGGGCTTGCAGCGTTTTATCATCGGCGAAGTTCGGATTGGCCGCGAAGGCGTTGTAACGCGGCGAATGCGCCATTTGGGGGAGAAACTCGTAGTTCAGTTGCGCATGGTTCGGATGCACAGCGAAATTGGCGCCGATCAGCAACAGCAGCGCGAGAGAAAGGGCAAGGTTGAGCGCGATTCGCATTAGCGCCCCCCATCCGTAAGCTGTTCCTCGACGGCTACGGCATGATGCTGGCGGAACATGCTTTCCACCTCCGCTGGGTCAAAGGTCGAGTCAGTCTGCTCCAGCACCACCGCAAAGCGGTCGTCGGTAACGGCGGCGGCGGGCAAAATTGCGCGCTTGCCGGGATAGAGGCGGCACACCGCCAGGAAGGCCAGCACGGCAGTGACACCGGCGCCCAGCACCATCACTTCAAAGGTGACGGGGACAAAGGCAGGCAGCGAATTGAAGGGCTTGCCGCCGACGTTGATGGGCCAGTCGATGGCTGTCGTCCAGAATTCGAACCATACCTTGAGGAGGGCGGCGGCCAGTCCCATGGCAAAGACGATCCAGGGCAAGCGTGAGGGCGCCAGACCCATGCTCTCCTCAATGCCGTGAACGGCGTACGGGCCGAAAACATCCACGACCTTATAGCCATGCCGGCGAGAGGCCCGAATCGCGTCCGCGGTGTCGTGTTCGTTATCGAAGGTGGCGACGAAAAGCCGGCGGCTCACGCTTGTACCTCCTCTTGATCGCGGACCTCGGAGGGCTGTGCCAGCCCAAAGTGGTGCAAAAGTTTCTCGGCGGGCGCCGAGTGCCGCGGTGGTCGATAGTGCAAGGTGCCCTTAACCTCAGCGACCGCAATCACCGGCAAGAAGCGACAGAAGAGCAGGAAGCAGGTAAAGAACAACCCGAAGGTGCCGACGAAAGTTGCGACTTCAATCGAAGTGGGCCGGTAACTCGACCAGTTGGCCGGCAGAAAATCACGCGATAGGGACGTCACGATGATGATGAAGCGCTCGAACCACATCCCGACGTTCACCAGGAGAGTGATGACGAACACGGCTGGAATCGTCCGGCGCACGCGCGAGAACCACAGCAACTGTGGAACCAGGACGTTGCATGCGACCATCGTCCAATAGGCCCAGAACAGCGGTCCCATGGCGCGATTGAGGAATACAAACTGCTCGTAAGAATTGCCGGAATAAAGCGCTGTGAAGAACTCGGTTGCATAGGCCCAGCCCACGATGCCGCTGGTCGCGATCACCAGCTTGCACATGACATCGATATGGCGGGCCGTGATGTACTGCTCCAGATGCATCATGCGTCGGGCGATGATCATCAGCGTGAGCACCATGGCCATTCCGCTGAAGATTGCGCCCGCCACAAAGTACGGAGGAAAGATCGTCGTGTGCCATCCCGGCAGTACTGAGGTCGCAAAGTCCCAGCTCACGATCGTGTGCACGGAGATCACGAGCGGTGTACCGAGGCCGGCCAACATCAGGTACACGACTTCGTAACGCTGCCAGGTGCGATACGATCCGTTCCATCCTAGCGCCAGAATGCCCGCCAATCTTCGCCGCCACCCTGCCGTATCTCGATCGCGGATGGTAGCCATGTCAGGCAGCAGGCCGATGTACCAGAACATTGCGGAGATGGTGAAGTAGGTGGAGATGGCGAAAAAATCCCAGACGAGCGGCGAGCGGAAATTGACCCAGAGCGATCCGCGGGTATTGGGATATGGAATCAGCCAGTACGCGAACCAGGGCCGGCCGGTGTGTATGACGGGGAAAATCCCGGCGCACATCACGGCGAAGATGGTCATCGCTTCTGCGGCACGATTGACGGACGTGCGCCAGCGTTGGCGGAGCAAAAAAAGAATGGCGGAGATCAGTGTCCCGGCGTGCCCGATGCCAATCCAAAACACGAAATTGGTGATGTCGAAGCCCCAACCGATGGTGCGATTCAGCCCCCAAGTACCGACGCCGGTCGCGATTTGGTAGGCGATTGCCGCGCCGCCCAGCAGGAGCAGGCACACGGAAACGCCGAGCGCCGTCCACCATAGCGCGCCCGGACGCGCCTCCATAGGAGCGCAAACGTCGTGCGTGACCTGGTCCAGTGACTTGTCGCCGGCAATGCTGGGCGCGTGCAACAGGACAGCATCAGCCATTCTTCTTCTCCTCCCCGGCGGCTTCGGGACGGTTCCGTACCACGGTCAGATAACCGACCGCGGGCTTCACGTTCAGCTCCGACAGCACGCGATAGCGCCGCGGGCTGGTCATCATCCCGCTCACCTGGCTGCTGGGATCATTCAGGTTGCCGAAGTAGATGGCCTTCGCCGGGCAGGACTGCTGGCAGGCGGTCTGAGCCGCGCCATCTTCGACGCGCATGCCGTGGCGCTTGGCCTCGATCTTGGCTTCCTGCAAGCGCTGAACGCAGAAGGTGCACTTTTCCATGACGCCGCGAGTGCGCACGCTGACATCCGGATTCAGCACAAGGTTTTGCAGCTGGTCGTTGCGTGAATAGTTAAACCAGTTGAAGCGGCGCGCTTTGTAGGGACAGTTGTTGGCGCAGTAGCGGGTGCCGACGCAGCGGTTGTAGACCTGGGAATTCAGCCCGTCTTCGCTGTGCACGGTAGCCAGGACCGGGCAAACGGTTTCGCACGGCGCGTTTTCGCACTGCTGGCACATCATGGGCTGATGGGCGACTGCCACCTCGCCGTTGGGCAGCTCCGAGTAGTAGCGGTCAATGCGGACCCAGTGCATCTCACGGTTGCGGCGCACCTCGTCTTTGCCGACCACCGGGATGTTGTTCTCCGCCTGGCAGGCAATCACGCACGCTGAACATCCAGTGCAAGCCGCGAGGTCCACCACCATGCCCCAGCGAAGATTGTTGTAGGGGTGATCGGCAGGCCAGAGATCTTCTTTTTCGGCGTGATCCTCAACCCCCGCATGCGGATCTTTCAGGAAGGCGCTCAAGGTGGTGTCCTGCACAATCGGCCGCGACCCGCTGCCCGCAGGCGCGAGCTTCTTGGGGACGGTAAGCGTGTGATGTTGCTGGGTGGTGGCCAGCGCCTGGCGCTTCCCGGTTAGGCTTACCCTGGCGGCGGAGGAATACTTCAGTGCTCCGTCGGCGAGTCGCAAAAGCGGCGCGGCATTGATACCAACCATGCCGTTATCGCCCACGCTGGGTTTACTGTCGAGCCAGCTCGGCCCGATGTTGGCAAAGCGCGCGCTCAGCTTGCTGCCATATCCGAGCGCCAAAGCGAAGACGTTGTCGTGCTGCCCGGGCTGGATATACGCGGGCAGTTCCAGCGCGGGCGCGCCTGCGGCCTCTATCTTCACCACATCGCCTTCCTGCGCTCCCAATTTCTGGGCAGCTGCCGGCGAGAGTGAAGCGCAATTATCCCAGGTCACCTTGTTGATGGGATCGGGCAGTTCGTGCAGCCAGGGGTTGTAAGCGTGACGACCATCGTGCATGGCGACGGTTGGATAGAGCACAAGCTCGAATCCGCCGCTTGGAGGGGGTGCTTTGGCGGCTGCGATTTCCAGCGCCGCCAGGTTGAAGGGCTTCACGCGCACCGTGTCCGGCTTCACGTCGACGTAGCCATCGTGGACAGCCGCGTCCCAAAACTCGTCAAACGACGCCGGCTTCGTCCGGCGTGGGTGAATGCGCTGCTGCCAGGAGTCACGAAACAGGTCGTACGCCGGCTTGGGGGCGCCGCGCCACAGCGCCAGCGATTCAATCACCGGACGAGTGTTGCCGAGCGGCCGGATTACGGGTTGCGTAACCGAGATCGAGCCGCTGATGGGCTCGGCGTCGGTCCAGGATTCGAGGTAATTGCGGTCAGGGCAGACGTAATGCGCCAATGATGCAGTCTCGTCTCTTCGTTCGGCAAAGCTCACCAGCAGGGGGACGTTCTTCAGCGCTTCCGCGAACTCAGGCAGGTCATAAGCTGGATTGTCGCCGTAGACAAAGAGTGCAGTCACTTTGCCGGCGCGCAGTTCGCTCAATAGCGACTGCAGCGCGCGGTCGTCGCCCCGCGCCTGCAACGATGGCCGCTCGATCTCAACCGTATGACCATAATTTCCGAGCAGGTGGTTGATAAAATTCACGATCACCTGCTCGACGACTTCGTTGCTGCCGCTTACCACCAGGGATTTGCCGCGCGCATTCCATAGGCGGTCGGCAAGATCGTCCAAGACTTGTCGGACAGCATCAGGAAGTTCGTAACTGACCGGTGAAAACTTCGCGCCGGCTTTCGCCGCGATGCGAGCGGCAAGAAACGAAAGCGCCGGCCCGGTTTCGCTCGGCGCCAGGGCCAAGCGCCGGTCAGCTTTACTGCCCGTCACAGACATGCGGGGTTCAAGCTGGAGGTGATAGCTGAACTTCGGCGACTGGCCTTCCAGGTCACGCCCGCGGCGGTAGTCAGCCGTGAATTGCACGGGAGAAATCCAGGTAGCCAGGAAATCGGCATCGAAGCTCGCCACCACTTCCGCGCGATCGAAGTAATAGGCCGGGAGCACGCGAGCCCCATGCGTCCGCTCATGCGCGTCCAAAATCGCGGAGCGGGAAATGGCATCGTACTGGACCTGCCGGGCATCGGCAAAATTCTTGAGAAATTCCGTGATCTCGGCCATCAGCGTCGGACTGGTCATGGTTCCGGTAAGAAACCGAAGGGCGCCGCCGCGGATGCGAATTGCCGTGAGCTTCTCGCCGATTTCGCGGTCCACGACGTCCCAGGTGGCATCCGCGCCGTTCTTAACCGGAGCCCGCAACCGCTGGGCGTCATATAGGCCGAGAATTGACGCTTGGCCGGCGGCGCACAAACCGCCCTGCGATAGCTTGTGTTGCGGATTTCCTTCGAGTTTCAGCGGGCGGCCGTCACGCACTTTGGCCAGAACGCCGCAACCCGCGATGCATCCGCCGCAGGTGGTTGCGTAATACAGCGAGGTGCCGGGCACGATCGTTTCAGGCTGATTAAGCAATGGGATTGCCTTCTGCAACGGCGCGCGGCTGCAACCGGTCGCGGTGGCAACCGCAAAGGTAAAACCAGCGGCCTTCAAGAAATCGCGACGAGAAGCGTACGACGATGGAGAATTGCTGGCTGGTTGTGGGCGACTGGCAGAAGGCTGCGATTCACTGGCGGTCGGGTCCGCTGCGGGAAGAATACGCGTGATCAGTTCGGCGACCCCGCGCCGGGTGGTCTGCACCGCTGGAACCGGCAGCTCACTTTCGAACTCATCTTCGGCCGCCCGCAGAAAGTCCGGAGCACCGTCCCTCTCCTGCAGGCTCTTCCAATATTTGTTCTTCGCCTCGGACACGGTCTCCTCGCTCAGTAATGGCACGTCTGGCAATCGGTCGACGCATACACACGATGGGTCACAGGTTTCGGCCCGGCGGCAGCAGGCGCCGGCAGGCTGGTGAAGTTGCCTTTCCCGTCGATTCCGGCACGATCGACTCCACGATGACAATTCACGCACCAACCCATGCTCAGGTCCTGCACCTGGCGGACACGCTCCATCGTTTCCACCGGACCATGACAGATCTGGCACCTGACCCCGGCATTCACGTGTGGGCGGTGATCGAAATAGGCGAAGTCGGGCAGGTTGTCGACCTTGATCCAGGCAATGGGAACGGCCGGGCTGCGGTCAGTAGCGATGGCGCTTTGCGTTCCGGCTGGTTTCTGATTGACCGCAAGCGATGGTGCGGAAGGAACAAATCCGACAGCGGCGTACAGCTTCTGGATTTCGGGGGACACGATCAGACGCGGCGCGCGCTTTCCCCTTTTCGCCTGCTCGTCTTCGGCGCGGACCGCACCCATGGTTGCGCTGACGAAGCGATGACAATTCATACACACGTTGGCGGCGGGGATTCCGGCGTGCCGGCTGCGCTCCGCCCCGGAGTGGCAGTACACGCACGCGACTTGCAGCTCTCCCGCGTGCAGCCGGTGTGAAAAAGCTATGGGCTGAGTCGGCTCGTAGCCAATCTGGTTTCCCGGCAGATGGAGCGACGCGATATTGGGCGCCAGCGCCAGCAACCCGAAGGCAACGCACACAATCAGCACGATGGTAATCGCCGGACTGCCAGCCAGGTGGGCAAGCGGGCAACTGGCGCGATGTTTTTGGAACCAGGACATCGGCTACCCTCGTAATCTCGCCGCCTGGCGGGCCAGTGCCGTGGGCAGTTTGCGGATCCCGTACCAGCGCACCACCTCCGGCTTGCGCCACAGATAGGGCAATGGCGCAACCAGCATGTGGACCAACCGAGTGAACGGGAACAGCAGCACGATGAGCCAGCCATTGGTCATGTGTAATTTGATCGGCCAAGGCAGGGTGGTCAGGTAGGCAATGTCAGGGCTAAAGCGGAACACCGAGCGGAGATAGGGCGCGGCCGAGGCGGCATACCAGGAGCTTCCCCATGGCCGAAAAAGTGCGATATAGATTCCCGCGATGACCTGGACAACGAGCAACAATTCGATGAGCCAGTCGGCAAAGCTGGTCACGCGGCGCGTCCGCGAAAAATGGACGCGGCGTTCCATGGTTCCCAGCAGGCCAACCAGGGTCATCAACGCGAATGCCAAGCCTGAGATTTCAAGGATGTAAAGCCGAAGAGGAACAGAGTTCCAAACGAGCACGGAGCGGGGTATGAGCAGGCCTACGAGGTGCCCCAAGAGCACCATGATGATCCCATAGTGAAATGCCACCACTCCCCAGAAATGGCGCTCGTTTTCCAAGAACTGCGAGGAGAGACTGGAATAGCTGAATGGCGCCTTGCGATATCGCATGATCGTCCCGACGAAAAAGATCATCAGCGCCGCGTAAGGCAAGACGGCAAACAAGAGAAGGTTAAAAATGCTTGGATTCATCTCAGCCTCATCACGCCAGGACCCTCAATTCGGGCGTCCCCGCGGGTACTGCGTATTGCGACGGGAGGTCAGGAAAGTCATTTCGTATGACCAGTCGGGCCGCTTCCAGCACGTGCTCGTATGGGTTCTGCTTTTCGCAGATGGCCGTCAGCATCTTTTCAAGCGCTGGTTGCACGATGGCTTCGGCGAAGTAGCTGGCCGAATGTCGTTCCATGACGCCTAACAGCCGAATTCCATTGGTGAGGTGATCAGGTAACTCGGTCGTCTCCGGCAATCCGTGCCTCCGCATCTGCTCACGTATCTTCACCAGGAGCAGTCCTCGGTCGTAGTTTTCGCCGAACAAGTGCCACCCCATCTCGAGTGAACAGACGGGATTCAGATCGAACGTCTGGATAAAGAGTTCCTGGCGTTCGTGCAGGTTCAGGTTTCGAGTCTGCTCGGTGAATAAGGCCAGCTGTTCGACAGCAGCCGAACCTTGAAGGTCGGAAGAAGCGACGCCGCAACCGGCACGTTCCTCCGTCGGATAGGAGAGCCATTCCGCAATCAGGTTGTAGACGTCAGCCGGCATCACATTCCTCGCTGCGGACCGGAGACAAATCCGAATCCCGCACTGGCCTTGTGCTCCATTGGGTCTTCCATCATCTCCAGTGCTTCCTCGCGGTGCATGGGCGGAATCACGAAGCGGTCTTCGAAGGTGCACAGGGAGGTGAGCCGGTAAATCGCCTCCGCTTCCTCGACGCTGCAATCCGCCTCGGCAAGCATCCGCTGCGCCACTTCCATGGTTACGTCGCCGACGGTCACGGCGCGCCGATACCAGCGCACCGCCTTCTGTTTGCGAAGCGCATACCGCACCTTGCTCTCCTGTCCTGCTCCCAGCAGCTTGGCCAGGTATGCCACCGGCACACGGGATGACTCGATGTCATGGAAGAGGTCATCTGAGTTGTGATCGATCACATCGCCGGTCTTGCTGGACATGACCGGCGACATCGGGGGCACGTAGAACAGCATTGGCAATGTGCGATATTCCAGGTGCGGCGGCAGCGCGAGCTTCCACTCTTTCACAAAGCGGAAGATGGGCGATTTTTGTGCCGACTCAATGACCGATGGGTGGATTCCGTTGGCCTCAGCGGCGGCAATCACCTCCGGGTCCCATGGGTTGAGAATCAGAGAGCGCTGGCCCTCGATGAGCTGGTCATCGGGAAGGTTCGCTACCTCCTCGATCCGCGAGGCGTCGTAGAGGAGCACGCCGAGGTAGCGAATGCGGCCGACGCATGAATGGAAACACGCCGGCGCCTGCCCAGTCTCCAGGCGCGGGAAGCAGAGGATGCACTTCTCACTCTTGCCGGTAGACCAGTTGTAGAAGGTCTTCTTGTAAGGACAAGCGGCCACGCAGGCACGCCAGCCGCGACAACGTTTCTGATCGATCAGCACGATTCCATCTTCACCACGCTTGTGCAGCGCGCCGGACGGGCAGGCCGCCACGCAAGATGGATTCAGACAGTGGTTGCAGATCCGCGGAAAGTAAAAGAACACCAGGCGCTCGGTCGCGAACAACTGCTGCTTCTGCTCTTCGGTGAGGGCGGTCAGGTTGGGATCGTTCTGCGCATAAACCGGAGAGCCGCCGAGGTCATCATCCCAATTCGGTCCCGCCTCGACGTTGATGTACTCCCCCGTGACCATCGAGATCGGCCGCGCCGTCGGCTGATCGGCGCCTTCGGGAGCATTGAACAGATTCTGGTAGTCGTAGGTCCATGGCTCGTAGTAGTCGTCCATGGTCGGCTGGCTGGGATTGTGGAAGATATTGAACAGGGCCTTCGACTTGTCAGGACTTGATTTCAGCCGCAGGCTGCCGTTCGCCTTCTCCCAACCGCCGCGATAACTTTCCTGGTCTTCCCAGCGTGTCGGATATCCCGTGCCCGGCTTCGTTTCTACGTTGTTCCACCACATGTACTCGGTTCCCTTGCGGTCCGTCCATATGTTCTTGCAAGCGATCGAGCACGTGTGACAGCCGATGCACTTGTCGAGGTGGAAAACCATCGAGATCTGAGAGCGAACATTCATCGCATTAGTCCTTAGAACGTGATCCGCTTACCACTTGAGTTCAGGCAGCTTCCGCACCAGCACATGCGTATCGCGGTTGCAACCGGTGGGACCCCAATAGTTGAAGTGGAACGTGAATTGGCCATAGCCGCCCGCCATGAGATTCGGCTTCAGGCGAGTCCGGGTAAGCGAGTTGTGCCCGCCCGCGCGGCGATGTCCGCGCAGGGGTGACGTCGGTACCGAATAAGTGCGTTCGGGTGAGTGATACTGAATGCAGATCCCCTTCGGTATACGCGCACTGACGGCCGCACGCGTGACCACGACGCCGTTGTCGTTGTGGACCTCGACCCAGTCGTTGTCCTCAATGCCGATGTCGGCGGCATCTTTGTCGTTCATCCAGAACGGCTCGACCCCTCGTGACAGGGTCGTCATGCGCTGGTTGTCGCCATAGGTCGAGTGGATGTGCCACTTCCCGTGCGGGGTCAGATAGTTCAGCATCTTGGTCGGGCCGACTTCTTTGCTGAACTTCAAATCCGCATACTGCACTGGAAGTGGTTTCGGTTTGTAGGTCGGCAGGTGTTCGCCGAACTGCAGGTAAAGCGGGTGGTCAAGATAGAAGTGCTGCCGCCCCGTTAGGGTCCGCCAAGGCACGTTCGCCTCGACGTTGTAGGTGAAGGGCGAGTAGGCGCGGCCGTTTTCCGTCAGTCCCGACCACATCGGCGAGTTCAGCAGCCGGTGCGGATGCGCCTGCAGGTCCTTATAGCTGAGACGCACACCCCGGTTCTTCTCCGCCAGGTGAGCCAGCGGTACGCCCGCCTTTTCCTCAAGTTCTTTGTAAGAGCGATACGCCAGCTCGCCATTGGTGACGGTGGCGAAACGCAGGATGAGGTTGCAGGCGTTCTCGTCTTCGCGCAGCGATGGGTAGTTCTTTCCGTTCCATGCGAATGTCGGTAGCGTCTGGACTGCTGCTTCGTACTCATCAGCGCATTCGTAATGCGTCCCGTGGGCGCTCAAGCCGTTCGCGGCAACAAGCGGACCGAACGAGCAAAACTGGTTGTAGAGGTTCTTGTAATCGCGCGTGACTACCTTCAGCGCCGGCATGGTTTTGCCGGGCACTGCTTCGCATTCACCTTTGGTCCAGTCCTGGATCGAGGGCTGCGCGATCTCTGCCGCCGAATCGTGCGCCAGTGCCGAGGCCACCAGGTCCTTCACCGGCTCGGGAAAATGCTTGGCTGCTAATTCCGAGAACTTCTGTGCGATCGAGCGAAAGATTTGCCAGTCGCTCTTCGATTCCCACGAAGGCGGCACCGCCTGCGACAGCGGATGAATGAAGCTGTGCATGTCGGTGGAATTGAGGTCCGCCTTCTCGTACCAAGTCGCCGCCGGAAGGACGATGTCGGAGTACAACGCCGACGTATCCATGCGGAAATTCAGATCCACCACCAGGTCCATCTTTCCCTGCGGCGCCTGCTTGTGCCACTCAACCTCGCGCGCGGAACCCTCGGCGATGTCGTCCGGCATGATGGTGTTGGTGTGCGTGCCGAGATAGTGCTTGAGGAAGTATTCGTGTCCTTTCGCACTGGCCATGAGCGCATTGCCACGCCAGATGAACCACACCCGCGGCCAGTTTTCCTGAGCGTCGGGATCCTCCACGGAGAACCGCAGCTTGCGTTCCTTCAGTTGCCGGACGGCGTAATCGACGACGTCGGCATCGGACTTGGCGCCGGACGCTTCGGCGTCTTTCACAACCTTCAGCGGGTTGTGGTTGAACTGCGGATAGAACGGAAGCCACCCGGAGCGCACCGCCCGGACCTGCATGTCCATGGTGTGACCATGGGCCAATGATCCATTGCCGTTCGCTTCCGGGACGGTGTGATACCCCGTGAACTCTCGCTCATACCGCCACTGGTCGGTGTGTACGTAGTGCCAGCTCGGGGCATTCTGCAGCCGCACCGCCGGCATCCAGTCGCGCGCGAAGGCAATCGCCGCCCACGATTCGCCCGGCGCAAGTTTTTCCTGGCCAACGTAGTGGGCCAATCCTCCGCCGTTCACGCCAATGCATCCACCAAACATCAGGGCGTGAATCGCCGCGCGGTACATGAGGTTTGCGTGATACCAGTGGTTGATTCCGGCGCCGATGATGACCGTGCAGCGCCCGTTCGTGCGCTCGGCTGTCGAACCCCACTCGCGTGCAAAACGCAGGAGAACCTTGCGGCTCAAGCCCGTGTACTTTTCCGCCCATGCCGGAGTGTATGGTTGCTTCTCATCGTCGTAGCTCGCCGGATAATCGCCCGCGAGCCCGCGCGAAACCCCATATTGCGCCATGAGCAGGTCATAAACCGTGGTCACCGAAACGGTTTCGCCGGAAGCAGTCACGACTTGTCGCACCGGAACGTGGCGCAGCGAAACGCGGCCGTCGGCGAAGTCATGAAACCGGACGGGCGCGCTTATATCGCCGAAAAAGCTCAGCGTCGGATTGATCGCCGTGCCATCAACTCCATCCTTCAACAGCAGGTTCCACTTGCCCTTCTCCTTGCCCCATCGGAAGCCGGCGCTACCCATCGGCATCTTCGGACGCGCATCCGCGCTGTCCCACATCAAGAACTTCCATTCACCGTTCTCGACGTTTTCATATCCCTTCAGCCGATTGGCCCGCAGCAGTTGCCCGGCCTCAAATCCGTCTTCGCACTTCGTCAGTTCAACCAGGTAGGGCCCATCGGTGTACTTCTTCGCATAATCCAGGAAGTACGGTACCTGCTTTTCGTGATGGAATTCTTTCAGCAGGACGTGGTTGACCGCCATCCACCAGGCGCCGTCCTGTCCGGCGTTGATCTGCACCCACTCGTCCGCATACTTGGAGACTTGCGCGAAGTCAGGTGAGAACACCCACATCTTGGAGCCGTTGTGACGCGCCTCGGCGGCGAAGTGACAGTCAGGCGTCCGCGTCATGTTCAGGTTGGAGCCCATCACGGCCAGCAGCTTGGCGTTGTACCAGTCAGCGGATTCCTGAACGTCCGTCTGCTCTCCCCAGGTCTCCGGCGAAGCTGACGGGAGATCGCAATACCAGTCGTAGAAGGAGAGCGAGATCCCGCCCATTAACTGCAGCAGCCGTGCACCCGAGGCATAGCTGATCATCGACATCGCCGGAATCGGCGAGAAACCCGCGATGCGGTCCGGCCCATGCTTCTTGATGGTGTGAATGGAAGCCGCGGAGATCAGTTCCAGCATGGTGTTCCAATCGGCCCGCCGGAAGCCGCCCTTGCCTCGCGCCCGCTGCCAGCGCTGGCGCTTCGCCGGGTCCTCGACCAAGGAACGCCATGCCTCCACCGGGTCGTCATGTTGAGCCCGCGCTTCGGTCCAGAGGTCGACCAGCGCCCCGCGCACATACGGATACTTCACTCGTAATGGGCTGTACAGGTACCAGGAATATGAAATCCCACGTTGGCAGCCGCGAGGTTCGTACGGTGGCAGCCCGTTCTCCAGCATCGGGTAGTCCAGCCCCTGCATCTCCCAGGTGACGATGCCATCCTTCACGTGGATCTGCCATGTGCAGCCGCCGGTGCAGTTCACGCCGTGCGTTGAGCGCACGACTTTGTCGTACTGCCAGCGGTTGCGATAGAACTCCTCCCAGCCGCGCAGCTTTGGGTCAATTTCATCTTTGATCCAGGAGATCGCGTCGCGCGTTTTCATTTATTCGTCCTCGCCCCCTCGGGTGCGCCGTTGCACCAGCTGTTTGCGCACGCCGTGAATGCGCTTTTTCCAGATCGCGTCCAAGGAAACCAATCCGACCACCATCACTCCGGCGGAGATCAGGAAGAAGTTCAACAGCGCGCTGGAGTCGTCCTGCCCGCCGCGTTTCGCCGAATCCTCGAAATATGCGACCAACGGCAGGATCTCTTCCGACTGAATTTGCGTGTTGCGGAACACCGGGGCCATGGTGGGGCTTGCCGGGTTCATCAGCCAGGCGCTCAGACCCTTGCGTCCCTGGAGGCGCTCGTAAACCAGCGTGAGATCGGGGCCGAGTCGCCCGCCGCTCAATCCCCCAAGATCCCGCATCGTGTGGCAGGAGATGCAGGCAGGCCCGCCGCTGCCGAGACGCCGTGTTCCAGAAAAGATTTTTCGTCCGACCGCCACGTCCTGTGGCGTAAACGGACGGTCACTGATCTGTGTTCCTGCAAAGTGCGACTTTGGCAGCTTCGATTCCGCCTCGATCAGATCGAGCAGCGCGTTCGCGACCGCCGGGTTCATGCCGCCAACTGCCGGCATGACAACGCCGCGCGACTCCGTCAATAGCTTCTGCGCGTAAGGGTCACCGGCATCGAGTAGCGCTCTTGGGTTTTGCAGCCATTGCGTCAGCCACCCCCGGTCCTTGCGCTGCTCAACATCCTTCAGATCAGGGCCTGTGAGACGGCCGCCACCGATCGTGTGACAGCTCGCGCAGTTCTGACGGAAGTAATCGGCCGGCTGCTGCTGCGCAACCATCGGCAAACATGCGATAGCAATGCCGCACACGCACTGAAGAAGCCGCCGGTTAAGATTTTTCATGCCTGTAAGCCTCCCAGCACATTCACCGGCCCGGTGGTTCCGTGAGGCCGTGCAGAAATATCGGCGACCGTCACGTTCTCGAGGAACCGAAGGTACGCATCCCGGACCGTTTTCCAGGACGTGTGCGCAGAACAGCGGCTTTCCTCTGAGCACGTCCTGCCTGGCCACAACAGACAACTTCTCCGCAGCGCAGTGCAGTCGAACAGCGCGATCACTTCCTGCATGTGAATGGATTCGGCTGAGCGTGACAGCCAATACCCGCCGTTGCTGCCGCGCGCAGTACCGACGATGCCTGCGTTATGAAGTGTGGTTAAGACTTTGGCCAGATAGCGTCCGGGGATACCGGTATGCCGGGCCAGGTCCCTGCCCAGCATCGAGGCGCCCTGTGGCAGGGCCGCCAGTACGGTCAATGCACGAAGCGCGTACTCAGACGTGGTCGAGAGCATTGTCCACCTTGCGATGGACAAGTGTTCTAACGCTCGTTCGGTTCCGCGCCTATGACTTTTGTCACAACCAGCCGACAACTTCCCTCAAACCTGCCGGAAAGACGGATGCGTTTCAAACTCCGGTGGAGTCGCGTCCATCTCAAAGACAACGATGTGTCGAAACTTGTAGTTTTCCTGGCTCGCGCAAGCGGGACACCGGACAATGAATGGTGGTATCCGCGGGATGACCCACTGGTAAACCGAGGGACCGCACATGACTTCGACTAGCGGGACGCGCACCGAGCAACGGCGGCACTCGATGCCGAAGAATACTGGCGGTAGCTCCATGTTCCACGCCCCGCAGGGTGTGCGGGACAAGGAACAACACATTTCGAGATCGCGCTGTGACTTTTGTCACGCCTTCAGGCGAACGTCGTCAGGGCTGTACGGGCTGCAGCGACTCTGCCTGCCGGCGAGTCTTGAATTTCCTCCTGCCGAGGCTGATAAATGCAACCAGGTTCTTCAGCCGTGAAATCGCCGGTCAGCGCATATGCACGGGCTCGTGAACCGCCGCAGATTTTCTTGAATTCGCAAGCGCCGCATTTCCCTTGAAGTTGCGACGTATCGCGCAGTGTGCGGAACAGAGGTGAATTGCGGTACAGGTCGGCGAGACGCTCGCGGCGTATGTTTCCAGCACTCACGGGCAAAAAGCCGCTCGGGAATACTTCACCGGTATGCGAGATGAACATGAAGCCCTTACCGTCATTCAACCCGCGCGGCGCGCGCGCAATACCGCCACCTAATGCAGCCGGGAATGCCTGGGCGGCAGGCACGCTTGTGCCGACCGCTCCACTTCTCCTCTCTTCCGCCCTTCTCTGCAGCAGAAAACGGCGGTAATGCTGTGCTTCGGTGGTTTTGATATCGAACCTCACCCGCCGTGAGGCCCTGTACAGGTTTTCAAAGACCCTCTCAAAGTCTTCTGCCGAGATCAAGTCGGCGCTCTGCCCGCGACCCGTGGGCACAAGAAAGAAGACGCTCCACAACACAATGTCCAACCTCTCCAGGAGATTGATCATGGAATCGAGATCGTCAAGATTGCGGCGCGTGATCGTGGTGTTGATCTGCACGGGCAATGCCAACTCGCGCGCCCAGCGGATCGCTTTCAGCGTGCAGTCGTAGGAGCCGGGAACGCGGCGAAACGCGTCGTGGATCGTGGCGCTTGAGCCGTCAAGGCTAACTGCCAGACGTGCCAACCCACGCTCCTTCAGCATGACAATGGCTTCGCGGGTCAGCAGCGGCGTGGCGCTCGGTGTCATTGACGTATGGACGCCGCGATCTCGGCCATACTCGACCAAATCGAAGATGTCGGGCCGCTTGAGCGGGTCGCCTCCAGTTAACACGAATACCGGCACTTGCATCTCGGCGATCTGGTCGATCAGCTCCTTCGCCTCCGCAGTTGAGAGCTCGTATGGATTTCGGGCGGGCTGTGCGCAAGCGCGACAGTGAACGCAAGCCAAGTCGCACGCCTGAGTCGTCTCCCAAATCGCGATATACGGCCTCTCATTAAAATCCACTTTCAGCGCACTTTGCATATTCGACCCCGCTGCCTGATTCCACCACCTGCTCGGTCCCGCACATATGACCTTTGTCACAGTTTCCATTTTTCTCGCCCACTGTGACCGAAGTCATACCCGCCGGAGACCGGGAAACTTACGCTCAATCCAAGTGGAGGACCACATGATCATTAGCGAAAGCTCCAGCGTGGCGGAAACCGTCGAAGCCGTTCCCGGTGCACGTGCCATCTTTGACAAGCACGGCCTGCATGGATGCGGCGGTACGCATGGACCAACTGAGCAGCTTTCCTTCTTTGCTTCCGTTCATCAGGTGGACCTCCAGGCGCTGCTCGATGAATTGAATGAAGAGGCGCGGCGGCCGCAGCAGCCACTCATTTACAAGGAAACGCTGCAGGACTTCATCTATCGCCGGTTCTTCAAGGCAGGCACCGCGATCGTGCTGAGCGTTGGTGCGCTCTGGGGCGCTGTGAATCTGGCGCAGATCGCCCTCGGCAAGAGCTTCCTCCAGTTGCATCTCGTGCAGTCGATCCACGCGCACGCCCACGCCATGATCTTCGGCTGGGTCGGGCTGTTCGTGATGGGATTCGCCTACCAGAGTTTCCCCCGCTTCAAGAACACCACCCTCTGGCGTCCGGACTTGGCGAACGCGTCGTTTTACCTGATGCTGGCCGGTATCGTCGCGAGAATGTCAGCTGAGTTGCTGATTCGAACCGTCCCAGGTCTCGCACTGGGCTTCCTCTCCTCCGGCGTGGAGCTGTTTTCGATCGTGCTGTTTCTTACCGTGCTGTACAAAACCGCGGTTCAGTCGGTGGGTCCGCCTAATCCGTACGAGAAGTTCCTGGCGGCTTCGTTCTTGTGGTTTTTCGTACAAGCAATTCTGAGCGACGTTTTCTTTTTCGCCAAAGCGACCGCAGCCGGTCAGGAGCAACTCATACGCCGCATTGCACTGATTGACGGTCCACTCCGCGATGTCCAGCTCCTGGGATTTACGGCGCTCATCATCGCGGGTGTCAGCCAGCGGTTTGTCCCCTTGGTTTACGGACTCAAACGCCCCTCCAAGGACCGCCAGTCACTCATCTTCGCGCTGATGAACGGTGCCTTAGTGCTGAACGTCATCAGCTACGTCGCCGTGCTCACGACCGGAAACCTGGCCTGGGGGATTGGCCTTGAGCTTGCGTACTTGATCATGCCGGTCTGGGCATTCCTGCTGGCCATTCAGCTCGGCGTATTCAGCAAGCCCACCCAACCGGACCGGACCTTCAAGTTCATTCGCGCCGCGTATGTTTGGCTGATTATCGCCAACGCCATGATGCCATTCTTCCTCGTGTACGGCATCCTCACGCACCAAGGCTTCGCGCACGCGTATATGGGCGCGCACCGGCATGCTTTCACCGTCGGCTTCATCAGCATGATGATCATGGGCGTGGCGGCGAGGGTCGTGCCGATCCTTGCGGGAGTTGATTCCGGCAAACTCTCCAGCCTCTGGGGGCCGTTCATACTGATTACGATCGGCAACTCCGGACGCGTGCTGCTACAGATCGGGACTGACTTTTTCCCGGCGGTCTGTTATCCGCTGGTCGGCTTCACCGGATTCCTGGAAGTGGCAGCTCTGGCCTGGTGGGGGATCGGCCTGTGGCGGATCATGAATGTCTCGCATACCGAGCGGCCGAAGGCGCTCGTCGCGCCTACACCGCAGCTCGTCGTCCTTCGCTGAAGGGTGCGGCTGAAGGTTGCCTTTGGTTTCCCGCCTGGCTCGCCTCGCCCAGGAAGCTGAACGGAACGGCATTCGTGATCAATGTTATTTTCACCTAGCCGACCCCAACAGCGTCCCGAGCTTTGGCGGCCAAGTCGCGTATAAAGCTACCGACCATACGACTCTGAAGCAAACGGTTCTCATCGGGCCGCACCAGTCCAACACGGCGCCGGAGTTTACGACAACGCTCGAGTTCCGAGTCCCCTACCGGCAGACGACCACCATTTTCGGGCACGCGGTTCATAGTGGCAGTTGAAGGCGCGCTCAGATCGGTTTGGAGCACCTGTTCCCAAACGACAAAAACCCGTTGACCGCTGATACCCATAACAGCACAGCGTGGACGACGCTTGGCCTGCATTGGCACTTCTTCGCGCGCCAGCGCTGGTAAAACCCAAGAATGAGCAGGAGGACTGAAAGGACCAGCAGATACGGGCGGATCGCGAGAAAGATGCTCGATCCCGCTGCCGAGCCCGCTGCGGCCAGAAATGGGAGTAGCGGATTACAGCAGCGTAAGGCTGCCAGGACGGCGGTGACCCTTTGCCCGGACTTGTTCCAGCTTTGTCGCCAACAGGTCGCGTACGTGTGCGCAAGCATGATCGTGCATTTGATGGCATCTACCGAAAGGCCGGTCTGAACAGGCGGTATCCGCCGTCGATCCGAACAGGCTGATGGAGGAGCCCACTGCGCTCGTAGGCCGGCTGCGACTTTAACGAGCACGGTCGATTCTTTGTATTGGCACAAAAAATGGGGGCGCAGCTAGCGTCCCCATGGGGTGCCGTTGAAACCACTTACGGCCGAGGATAACTGCGAGGCGGCGTATGGCCGGAAGGCACGCCGTGGTATAGCTCAAAGCACGGCTTCCAGCTGAGCGTAGATCTGTTCGTCGGTGCAATGGCGCGCCCTGATGGCTCCCGCCGGGCAGGCGGCGACGCAGCATCCGCACCCCTTGCAAACCGCACTGATGACGCGGCTATGGCCACTCTTTTCGTCGTACTCGATGGCGCCGTAGGGACAGACTCCTCCACAGGTGCGGCAGCCTGAACACAATTGCTCGTCCACTTCGGAGTACATGGCGTCAACGGCGATTTTTCCCTGCGCAATCCTGGCCAGGATGCGTGCTGCGGCAGCGCGCGCTTGCGCGACCGTATCGGGTATGTCCTTGGGCGCTTGGCAGGCGCCGGCGATAAAGACGCCGTCGGTGGTGGTCGCGACCGGGTCCAGCTTGGGGTGGCTCTCGGTGAACCAGCCATCCTTGTCGCGGCTGATGTTGACCAGGCGTGCGATTTTCCCCGCATCCTCGCGCGGCTCCATGCCAACCATCAGAACCACCAGGTCAGCGGGAACTTCCACCTCCTCGCCGGAGAGGACTTCCTTGGCTCGGATCAGCATGCCGCAATCGTCTCCTGGGCCGGCTAAGCGGATCGACGGCACTTGGTTCTTGGGGTACATCAAGAATATGGTTTTGGCTTCGGCGCTCTTCCGATAAAAGTCCTCACAGCCTTTGCCGAAGGCCAGCATGTCGATGTAGAGATCGGTGACGTAGGCTTCCGGTATCGCCGACTTGATCTGGTGGGCATACTTCAGCGCAGCCATACAACAGACGCGCGAGCAGTAGGGATGGAACTGCGAGCTGCGGCTTCCCACGCAATGGACAATAGAAACGTACCGCGGGCATTTGCCGGCCAGCGTCTCAATGCGTCCACGACGAAGCATGAATTCCAACTCGAACGAGGTGATGACGTCGGGCAGCCGGCCGTAGCCGTAATCGCGAATGCGGGCCGCGTCAAATTCCTGGTACCCGGTGGAGACCACCACCGAGCCCACCTCGATTTCGATGACATCGCCGCTGCCGGTCTTGATCTTGGGGCGGAAATTTCCGATGTAGCCTTTCAGCTCGGAGAGCTCGCTTTCGAGCAGGACGCGGATTCGCGGATTGTGGCCGACCCGCAGGATCCGTTCTGCCAGCAGATCGTGGGCGGAATCCAGGTAAGGAGCGGTCAGATCAATGCGCGCGAGATTGCCGCCGAGTTCGCGGCTGCGTTCCACCAGGTAGACCTGTTGTCCGGCGTCGGCCAGCTCGAGCGCGGCGGTGAGGCCCGCGATGCCGCCGCCGATCACCAGCGTGGCGGCAATCATCGGCACGGAACGGCTCTCCAGCGAATCATGATATTTCACCCGTTGAATGGCGCCGCGGGTGAGGTCTTTTGCTTTCTCCGTGGCGGCAGCCATATCGTCGTGGATCCAACTGCACTGTTCACGAATATTGGCGATCTC
This sequence comes from Terriglobia bacterium, assembly GCA_963797035.1. Lineage (GTDB taxonomy): Bacteria > Acidobacteriota > Terriglobia > Terriglobales > Acidobacteriaceae > JAIQGF01. The sequence goes on along the minus strand of CAWCOC010000001.1, from coordinate 371,608 downwards.
CAGCAGGTACGGATTGATGCCCGCCCGATCCAGCGCCTTGCGGAAGGTACCCTCGTGCATGCGCGGGCTGCAGGCCGATATCACCACCCGGGTGAGGGAAAAATCACGCACATCCTGGGCAATCATCTCCTGGCCGGGATTGGAGCACATGTACTTGTAAGACCGGGCGCTGGCGACACCAGGAATCTGCCTGGCTGCCTCCGCCACCGCATCCACATCTACTATCTTGGCGATGTTGGTGCCGCAATTGCAGATGTAAACGCCGATCCGTTCTCCGGGCATATTCGCCTCCGGGTTTTATGCCAACAGTTGCCCATCCGCCGCCTGCACGGGCGCCGCTTTCGCCGCGTAAGCCTCCTGCTGCAAGCCGGCAAAGTAAATCGCAAGCGGGCGGTAGGCGAGGTGGGCCCACTTGCTGAAAGGCACCTCGAGCGTCAGCATCGGCACCACGCCCATCAGGTGCACTACATAAGAGATATTGGCCGCCGCGGGCAGCCCGGCGCGGTGCAGCACGTGCTGAAGGATGCCCGTAACCGATACGAAAAGGAGCAAGCCGAGAAAGATCCAATCGGACTCGTGCGAGTGCCGGCGGGACGGCAAGTTCTTCCGGAAACGTCCCCGGATGGCCCAGACCACCGTGAAAAGCAGGCCGGCGGAAGCGGCATATCCGAACCCGTGCACCTGCCAGCGCACCTGCGGCCCATCTTGCATGGCGCGCAGGAAGAACATGATCAGCACCAGCATGGTCAAATAGCTGAGCACCAGAACCAGGTGGAGCAGCCAAGGCCGCTTGTCGTCGCACTCACGGTAACGCTTTTGGGTTAAAAAGTGCACGACCAGGAGCGGCAGAAGGCGCACATAGCTCCACGCAGACATCCCCGGGCTGCGTTCGTCGCCCATGCTGAAATACCACATACGAACACAATTGATGGCCAGCAGAAGGGAAAGAACGATGGCCATGCTCCAGTCGAAAATGTGTACCGAGCCTGCCGGCAGGAACGCCCGCGGCCCGTCATAGATGGACAGACTTCCTCCGCCGAAATGAAATCCGTAGGCGAGAAAGCCCGCGCCCGTGAGCAGCGCCAGGATCAAGACGGCCGCGAGTTCGGCTTTCCAGGAACGATAAAACAGTCTGGAAATGCCGGTGAAGTCATACTGTGAAGTGAGCCAGCGCCTCATGCTCATCATCGTTTCGCCGGGGTCGGCCTCGCGTGGGCATTGGTCTGAGCACTCGCCGCAGTAGTAACAGAGCCAAGGCTCCAGCGAGGAGCGGAGGTGATGCTTGAGTCCCATTTGCAGGTAGCGCATGCTCCGCCGCGGGAACAGGAAGGGACCTTTCGAGAGCGGGCAACTGGCGGTGCAATTGCCGCAGTGATAGCACTTGGCCACATCCTGGGCGCCATAGCGTTCCAGGTCGTCCAGCAGCCTCGGATTCACGCGAGCTGCCATATTGTGCTCCCTCCGATCAGAGCTCCGCGAAGGCTCGCGCCTTGCTTTCGATATTCGCCAGGGTAAGATCGGCGCGGCTCCCCTGGCCCTTGCCGCCGACGACGGCGCGCAGCACCTCGGCGGCGGCGGCCGACGCCTGGGCCACCGTGTCTGGAATGTCCTTCGGTCCCTGGCATACCCCGGCCACGAAAATACCGCCCCTTTCGGTCATGTTGGGCTCGGTGTTGTAGTTCAGTTCGGTGAACCAGCCGTCGCTTCCGCGGTCAAGCCCCAGCGTTGTCGCCAGCTTGTCTGAGCCCTCCGGGGGGACCATGCCTACCGCGAGCAGCACCATATCGACGGGCTGCTCCACCAGTCGTTGGGCCACGATGTCCTCGCCCTGGATCACCATCTGGCGGTCGCGCTCAACGACCTTGGCCGACCGGCCGCGCACGATGGCAACGCCTTCTTCTTTGATCCGTTCGAAGAATTCTTCGTACATTTTCCCGAAGGCGCGCATGTCGATGTAATACTCGTAGCATTTCGCGTCGGGCAGCTTTTCCCGCACCAGGTGAGCGAATTTCAGCGAGTACATGCAGCAGACGCGCGAGCAATAAGGGTTGAAATTGTGATCGCGGGAGCCCACGCAGTGGATGATGGCGACGGCCTTCGGTTTCGGCCCCTCGGGATCGAACACCCACTCGTCGGCCTTGGTTTTCTTGTTTTGTTTTTTCGTTTTCAGGACGATCTTGCCGCCCGTCGGCCCGGAAGCGTTGCTCAGGCGCTCAAATTCGAGGGCGGTCAGTACGTTGGGCAAAGTCCCATACCCGTAGCGCTCGATGCGCCGGGCATCGAGCACGTCGTAACCGGTGGCCACGATGATGTTGCCCACCGTCAACTCGATGACTTCGTCCTTGGCATCCAGGTGCACCGCTCCCTTGCTGCACTTCTTGACGCATGCGCCGCACTTCTTGCCTCCGCTCTGGACCCACAGGCAGGAAAGCGGATCGATCACGTAGGCATTGGGCACGGCTTGCGGAAACGCGAGATAAATCGCCTTGCGAGTCGCGATGCCGACGTCGAACTCGCTCGCCGCCGACACGGGACAGAACTGCGCGCAGTCGCCGCACGCGGCGCAAGCCTCCGCATCCACCCGCGTGGCATGCTGCAACACCTTTACCTTGTATGCGCCTGCGCGGCCGGAAACTTCCTTGACCTCGGAAAACACCAGGAGATTGATATTCGGGTGCTTGCCGGCGACCACCATCTTCGGCGTAAGAATGCAGGCGGCGCAGTCGAGCGTGGGGAAAGTTTTATCGAACATTGCCATGTGGCCGCCGATGGTGGCCGTGCGCTCGACGAGGTGAACTTTGTAACCGGCATCGGCAATCTCCAAGGCAGCCTGGATGCCGGCTATCCCACCGCCGATCACTAGGGTGTCGGGGTGAACCGATACGCTCTGCGGTTCCGCCGCCATGGCAAAGGGCACGCCGTACACAGCACAGGCCAGCACCGCCTTGGCACGGTCGAGCGAACTGGCCGCGCCGGCCCCATGTTCTCGAAATGAGGCCAACCGGACCCGCTCTGCGTTGCCGCCGGACATGGAGAGCGCCCGTGCGAACGCGGCCTTGTAATAACCGGGTGAGTATCCGGCCAGCACCACGGCAGTGAAACCGCCTTGGCGGATCTCTTCGGCGAGCGCCTCCGGATTCGGGCGGCGGGAGATTAGCCTGACCTGTGACCTGATCACGCCGGGCAAGTACTTTGCATATTCCGCGACGGCCTGAAGATCGAGAGCATCTGGAGCGCTGTCGGCAGGATGGCAGATGTAGACTCCGATCCGCGACTCGGAACTCATGGGCCATCTCCTTTCTTCCACCGCCAACTCGTAGGCTTGCGTGTCCGCTTTCCTGGCACCTGTTCCTCAGAAATCCAGAGGTAAGCTCCTGATCTGGTCAAGCGTGAACACCGGCCCGTCTTTGCAGACATAGACCGGCCCGACGTTGCAGCGTCCGCACTTGCCGATGCCGCATTTCATGCGGTTCTCCAGCGTTGTGTAGATGTGATTGTCCGGAAAGCCGAGCTTGGTGAGTACCGGGAGGGTGAACTTGATCATGATCGGTGGACCGCAAACCACCGCAAAGGCATCCGCCCCCGAAGGCGCCGCTTTCTCCAGCAGCACGGGGACAAGTGCAACCTCGCCCTTCCAGTCCGGCGTCTGCCCACCCGGATCAACGGCTTGCCAAAGCCTTATGTCGCTGCGTTGTGACCACTCGGCGAGCTCGCGCTTGTAGACAAGGTCGGCAACTGTGCGCGCGCCGTAAACGATCGTCAATTCCTTAAACTGGTCGCGCCGATCGAGGACGTTCCAGATCAGGCTGCGCACCGGCGCGAGCCCGATCCCGCCGGCAATAAACACCAGCGAGCGCCCCTTCATCGTCTCGAGGGGAAAGGAGTTCCCGTACGGGCCGCGGAACCCCAAGGTGCTGCCGGCGCCGAGCCGCCGCAGAGCCTGGGTGACCTTTCCGACAGCCTTAACGCTGCATTCGATGTAGCCGCTGCGGGTGGGCGGCGAGGCGATGCAGAAGGTACTCTCTCCCTCGCCAAAGACTGAGTATTCGCCAAACTGGCCGGCCTCAAAGTGAAACTCATCCGCCACCTTGGAGTCCTTGAATTTCAATTTGTAGGTGCGAATGTCGGGAGTCTCGTCCGTGACTTCCTCAATGCGCATCAGGTGCGGCATATAGAGGTTCATTGACTCTTCCCCTGGGCCTCGCCCGCCGCATGGTCAATGAGCTGGCCCAAAATTTCCGGAAGGTTCATGCCGGCCGGGCACCCTCGGGCGCAGCGGCCGCAGCCGGTGCACAAGAGAGCGCCAAAACGCCGCGGATAGATTGAGAACTTGTGCATCACCCGCTGACGAAAGCGTTCCATTTGCGTTTTGCGGGGATTGTAGTTCGAGGCCTGCAGCGTAAATTTCCCCGCCTGGCAGGAGTCCCAGTTACGCCGGCGTACACCTTGGTCGTAGTGCTCATGCTCGTCCACAATGTCGAAACAGTGGCAAGTGGGGCACACGGAGGCGCACATGCCACAGCCGTGGCAACGAAGCGCCAGGGACTTCCAAAGGTCGTGGTCGAAATTCGCGGCCAGCCATTCGGGCAAGAAAGAAGGGACCGCGGGAAGGTTTTTCGCCACCGTTTTCCGCGCTGTTCCGCAAAGCACTTCCGCATTCTCCTCGCCGGTGGCGCCTGGAACTGACTTGAGCGGCTCTTGAGTCATCAGGGCCTCGCCCTTAGGAGTGGCTGCTTCCGCGAGGTATTTGCCGTCAAAAGGAACCAGCAGCACATCGGAGCCCCTGGTGGAATCCGGTCCGAGACCCACCGCGGTGCAAAAACAAGAATCATCGATTCCCGGGCAAGCGAGACTCACAATGGTGGTTGCCTCGCGTCGGCCAAACCACAGCTCATCGCGATAATCCCAACCCATTACCCGGTCGAGGATATCGATGCCGGCGGCATCACATGGCCGCGCCCCCAGAATGACCTGCGCCCGAAATGCCGTGCGGAACTCTTCTAAATCCAAATCATCTTTATGCTGCCGATAAGACAGGAGCACCTCCGAGGCGGGAAAGAAGAACTCCTTGAGCGAACGCCGCGGCAGGTGCCCGTTGAATACGGCATCCTCAAGATGCTGAATGGGCATGTAATCGGTCCGCTCAGGGTTATCCTTGGCACGAACCGGTGCAATCACTCGGACCTTTGAGTCCACGAGGGTTGTCACCAGCGCCGCCAAACCCGACTGGGAGATAACCTTGCGCATCATTGTATGAACTCCTGTTCATCGCTGGTGGAGAAAACTCCCATCGGCGCCGGTACCGTCGGATCGTCGCAGGTCTTGTAATCAAAGCGCCGCTCCACTGCCTGGGCGACAGACTTTGCCAGAAGCCCCAGGGGAATATTTGCAGGGCAGGCGCGCTCACATTCCAGGCAGCCCGCACAACGGCCGGCCTGATGCAGGGCGCGCATCAACTGCCAGGCGCGATTGGCCGGTAGTGTGGGCGAAGGCTCGATCCATTGCGGCCGGCTCTTGTCCGCCATGCACTGCACGCAGAAGCACAGCGGGCATACTTGCCGGCAGGCATAGCAACGTGTGCAACGCGCCAGATGCTCGCTCCAGAATTCCCAACGCTGGGCGGTCGTCATGCGCGCAAGCTCTTCCAGCTTTTCCTGCATGCGGGTGCTTTGGGGCGGAGGCGGCGGTAATGTTCCGAGCAGATAATCGAACAGTTTGGGCTCGCGGACTTCGCAACCGGAACAACGATCGGAGACCGTGTCGAGGGTCAATTCGGGAGTCTGGGCAGGGTCGCGAACCACCCCTCCGCATCGAACCGCAACGACGACGACCTCTTCGCGCTTGATCTGGCACTCGCGAATCAGACCGGCCACCGCACGTGCGTCGCAACCCTTCACCACCACGGCCGCCGGCTTGCCGAGGTTGGCTACATGCTGGCGCCGCGGATTGAGATAGGCGGCAAGGTTGTGAACGCAACGAGTATCGAAAATGAGTTTCTCCGCCTGTGCCGGGTCGGTGACAAAGATGGGCCGCACTCCGCGCGGGCCTTCTTCGTAGCCAATGACCACCTTGACAGATCCGTCGAGGAGAAGTTTCGCCGCAAGCTCACGCAGCTCTCTCATGGCAAGGTTCCACCCAACTCATGTTGTCGCCCTCTGTGGAACGGACCCAGTTTTCGGATACGCGCGCTGGTTTCGTTCACCAGTTGCTGCCACTTTCCGCCTTCCGAGGCGGACACCCAGGAGAACGTCACTCGATCGGTGTCCACGCCCATGAAATCAAGAAGATCGTGCAGAATCGCCAGGCGCCGGCGGGCATAGTAGTTGCCCGTACTGTAGTGGCAATCCCCAGGGTGGCAGCCGCTCACAATGATTCCATCGGCGCCCCGTTCGAGCGCCTTGATGATAAACAGCGGGCTCACACGACTGCTGCATGGCAGCCGGAGAACTCGCACGTTGGGCGCCATTTTCATACGGCTGGTGCCCGCCAAATCAGCTCCTGTGTAAGTGCACCAGTTGCACACAAAAGCCAGAATTTTCGGCTCAAGGCCCGGTCCACGCCCGAACTTAGCCGCCCAATTTGCCGTGGCTTCATCCAGAGCCAGCATCTCGGCTGCTGCGCACTGAATCTGTACGAGCTCTTTGTTTGTATTGCTGCTCTCCATACCTGAGCCACTCTCTCTGGGCGCCGGCCGGAGCTACACGGAGCGCCACTCTTCGCCGCCGGCCAGCGCTCTGAAAATCCCCGTTTGCAGCGGAACTCTGCGTGTCATTAAGCAGTCCTTGATTGCGCTCTCCCAAAATGAACTGCCGCTGCTCGGGCCCAGACATCCTCAGGCTTGGACATGCAATGAATGCCGTATCCCAAAAAGTCGTCGAAAGGAGAGATCAAACAGTTCCTCTCGCACCCCCTACACCGCGGCCTAGGCATTTCCGTGCTCTGGTCCTTTGCCCCGGTAGCAATGCCGGGATTGACCTCTGGGACCTGGAGTGGCGGTTCTCGTGTTCTTGGCAAAAAAGACATTCGGAACCTCCGAGATCGACAGCGACCGGTGCTGTCCCTACACTCACATGAGCGGAGTTCACCATGACCGCAGTGGGGTTGCAACATCCCACCGAGCAAACGACAGCCCCAACTTTGTAAGTGGTATGTTTCAGGAACTGAACGTATGGAAAAGGAGGGACTATGCTACAAGGACGGGGTCAGATCCCAAGTCTCTCTTTGAGAGCGTAGAGAAATTTCCGGCCTACCGGCACGGCGCAGCCGGTCTTCATCTTCACCTCGGCGTGATTATCGTGGATCGCAATCTCATCAATTCCCTTGAGGTTTACCAGAAACTGTTTGTGACAGCGGAAGAGGTCAGTTTTGTCCTCCAGCACCTTGAGGGTGAGCTCGGTAAAAAACTCTCCCTTCGGACATACCACATGGACTCCGGCAATATCGGAATGGACGTACTCCACCTCCGCGGGCGGGATCAATTTAATGCGGTCGATCAAAACGCACGGGATGTTCTGGATATTAGGCGTTGGATAAACCGGGCGGCTTCCGTTCCCAAGGGTCTCCTGCAGTTTTCTTATCGTTTTGGCCAGGCGCTCCTTGCGCACCGGCTTCACCAGATAGTCAAGAGCATCCTTCTCAAACGCCTGGACCGCGTATTCGTCGTAGGCGGTCACGAAAACCACGCGAGGCATGACTTCCGGATCGATCATGCTCAGCAGTTCAAATCCGCTGACCGGGTTCATTTGGATATCCAGGAACAGGACTTGCGGCAATGCCTTGCGGATTTCACGCAGCGCATCGAGTACGTTGGCACACTTGCTGAGGACGACAAACTTGCCGGTCTCAAGCAGCAGGGCCTCCAGTTCATCGCACGCAAAACTTTCGTCATCCACGATCAGTGCGCGTATCATCGGTGGCCTTCCTCCCAGGCATGCGGATGCTGATTCGGGTCATCTTGTCCGGAACACAGGAGACCACGGTGGCGGAATCGGCGCCCAGCAGGTTGCGAAGTCGCGTATCCACGATCTTCAGTCCCAGGCCGTTCTCCGGTGGTTTCTTCTCGTGAAACGCGCCGGCATTGTCCTCGATGTTAACCACGGCAACGCCATTGTCATGGTAGGCATGGATTCGGATCAGGCCGCCGGACGACATGCGCGAAATCCCGTGCTTGATGGCATTTTCGAGCAGCGGCTGCAACGTGAATGTCGGAATCCTGGTGTGGAGAAGCGCGGGATCAATATCGGTCTCCACCCGGAACCGGTCGCCAAAACGCGCCTTTTCGATTTGCAGGTAGGCATTGGCATGATCGAGTTCCTCTTCCAGGGTGGTTAAGTCGCCAGTCCGCTTCAGGTTCTTGCGCACAAAATCCGAGACGTCGCTCAATAGTTCGCGGGCCCGGGCGCCGTCTGTCCGAAGGATCGCCACAATCGTGTTCAGCGCATTGAAGAGAAAATGCGGATTGATTTGCGCGTGGATAAGCTGCAACTCCGACTTCATCAGCAGTGTTTTCTGTTGCTGGTAACGGGCGCCCAGCAGTTGATTCGATAACAGCCGCGTGATCCCCTCGCCCAAGCTCTTGTTAATGTTCAGAAAGGACTTGTTCCTCGGCTCATAGAGCTCAATGGTTCCCACAATATCGTGGTCGACTTCCAGCGGAACCGCTAAAACCGAGCCCAGGGAACACGAGGCCAGCCGCGGACATTTGTAATATTCGTGGATGCCGTCAACAAAAATCACCTGCTTCTCCCGGATCGCGCGCCGCGTCACCGCGGACGCGATCGCGCTGCCGGGTACGTGGTGGTCCGAGCCGGCGCCGACAAAAGCCAGAACCTTTTCCGTGTCCGTGATGGCCACGGCCCCTACGCCGGTCTCTTCGTGAATGATGCTGGCGACCTGCAACGGGCTCTCTTCGGTGAAACCCTTGACAAGGATGTTGAGGGTGCGCTCGGCAATATGGAATGCCTTGGCAATTTCCCGAATGTATTCCTCGGATTCGACCCTCTGGGTCACATCGCTGATGACCAGGACCGCACCGGTTGTTTGACCGAAACTGCTGACCGGAGACAGCGCGAATTCAAAAATGCCCCGAGGCTTCTCCAGTCGTTGCGACCATCGAATTCGCTGGTGCGGTTTGAGCGGCGCCATCTCCGGCCACTCCGGGGGACGCGCCGTGCCAAACATCACGTAGTACGCGAACTGTCCGTGCACCTGCGCACTCGAGCACCGGAACCATTCTTCGGCGATCTGATTCATGCGCTGGATTCGGCTGTCCAGATCGAGGGTGACCACTGCGTCATTGATGGAATTAAACGTGCGGTGCCAGTCTTCCGCCGAGCACTGCAAGGAGTGGATCGCCAGGTGAAGCTTTGTCCCGAGCCGCAAGAACGACGATGCCAGCCGTCCAATTTCATCGTGGGAACGAATGTTTCTCAGGCTATCCAGGGCGGAATCGGCCGGCTGCAACGCCTCGGCCGCCTCTGGTTGTTCCAGTTCCATTCCGATTTGAGAGGCAACGTTTTCCAACTGCTGCAGCGGCCGTGTAATCTTGCAGATGGCTACGGCCGCCAGAGCGATGGCCATCAGGATCGCGATCAGAGAAATGTACAGCACAAGAACACGCGCCCTGCGCACCGGCGCGTAGGCTTCCTTCTGCGGTACCTGGACCCCTACAATCCAATCGGTATGGGGAATCTGGCGCACCGCGAGGAGCATGGGGACGCCCTGAGAGTTCACCGTTTCCCCCGCTCCCTCGAAACCGCGGGTCGCAGCCTCCAGAACCCGATTGCGGCCCGCTTCCACGTAAGTCATCACCCGCTCATCTTCCGGATGCACCACCAGTAGGCGTGACCGGTCAAATACGTACAAATAACCTGTCGCCCCGAATTTCTGGTGGCGATACCCGCCGAGCGCCTCCTGGGAAAGCAGGTTCACCGAACTGGCCAACACCCCGACGATCTGGCCGTTCGCGTCCTGTATGGGCGCGGTGAACGTAAGCACCGGCAGACCCGTGCGCACCGACTTAAACGGCTTGCTGACACAGCCCCGTCGTTCCTGCACTGTGCATTGGAAGTACTCCCGGGAGGCGAATGATTGTCCGCGGAGTCGCGGATGGGAAGGATAGTCCAGCACCAGTTTCCCTTCGCGATCCAGAACTGTGATTCCATTCTGGAATCTAGGAAACACTTCCAGCATCTGTTTCAGGTGGAATTCGACCGCATCCGCCCGGCCGTTGGCCAAGGCGTCTCTCGGAAGCGTCGTGGCAATGAAACTGGATTCCCTAATCGCTTCTTCGACAAATGACGAAATTCCTCGCGCCGCAATTGTTGCGTCCCCATTGAGGCCGTCGAAGATGGCTTGCTTCAACGATTTTTCCTGGAAGTGGACTAGCAGGAATCCGCCGCCGGCGAGCGCCGCCAGCACCATGGCTGCGAACAGCGCAGTAGTTTTGGTACCAAGACTCACGAATCAAGGCTATCGCCGGAATGCGTAAGCGCATGGTGACGATGATCACGCGGCGGGCAGTAAGGGTTTCAAAACGGGCCGGACCACCTGGACTGTGTTCCGCGTTGATTCGCAGAATCCCTTCGCGCATCGCCAAGCACTCGCTCCAGCTACCCGTCGGAGCCCCACCATCCTGGTCTTGTTGCGCGCCTTGCGTGCGCATGAAGCCTTCAGCCGGCGACTGTAGCACCTGACGCCCAAGGAGATTGATGTGTTGCACCGCCTTTGGCTTACGATTCAGCGAAGAGGTTGTCCCGAGCAGGCTGCGTCATCACGATGTTGTGCACTTTGCCTTGCGGAAATCGAGCGTGAATTGGTTGCGGAAAAGGAAACAGAGATCATGGAGAGACTTGCCGGAGTATTCGCCAGATAACTCGCGCCTTCGACGTCGTTTCGCACCGCCTTTCCGTCTTTATCAACCTGGCAGGAATCTCAACGGCGCACCGAGTCTGTGCGGCAGCAACGGTTCCGACTCGGACAGATACCACTAAGAAAGGTCACTTGTCATGATGAGGAGGGGCTTCATCTCGAAGCTCTTGTAATGCGGCCGCAGTCGTTCGGTGTTGTAGTGTTCTTTCACATTCACGACCTTTTTCGAGGCGATCACAGCATCGATCGGCATGTTGTCGTATCGGCCGTTTTTGAGCACCACCAGCCTGCCGTGAATTTTGTTCAGAATTAGGTTCAGGGCAAGATTGCCATAGGCCATGGGGACAATCGAGTCGATTGCATCGGGATCGCCACCGCGTACCAAATAGCCCAGCTTTTGGTTGATCACGTGTACCAGGGTGCCGTGGTTGTATTTCGGTGACAACTCCTGCAGCTTCTCCGAGACCAGATCACCGATTCCGCCCAGTTTCTTATGTCCGAAGGCGTCGGTCGTCTCCTTCTCGAAGATCATTTCCCCGCCCTCGAACATCGCTCCTTCGGACAACAGTAGAACGGAATACCGGCTTGGGTTCTTGCGGCGGTCGGCCACCAGCAATTCCGTCAACCGCTCGATATCGAACTTATGCTCCGGGATGACGCACCGGTTCGCTGCCCCCGCCATGGTCGGCAGCATCGCCGTGAAGCCGGCATAGCGGCCGAAGACCTCGACCACCAAAAAGCGTTCATGCGAACCGGCGGAAGTCCGCAGGCTGTTGATCATCTGAATCGTGCGAGTCACACAAGTGCTAAATCCGATGCAGTAATCGGTCCCCGGAACGTCGTTATCCATGGTCTTGGGAATCGCTACCACCTTCACGCCTTCTTGGTGGAGGCGCACCCCATAACTCAGGGTGTCGTCGCCGCCGATCGGGATCAAGTAGTCGATCCCGAGCCAGTCAAGATTCTTGAGCACTTCCGGCGTCAAGTCGTTTTTCTCGGCTTGGTATGTGTCCCGCAAGTGAGCGGGAATATGGGACTTCGTCACCTGACGCGGATTCGTACGCGAAGTATGCAGGAAGGTCCCCCCGGTCCGGCCTGCTCGATTGACGAGCTCTTCGGAGAGGGTCTGGAAGTTGTTGCTATTGTCGTAAGCCTTTTCGCGGACGATGTCGATCAGGCCCGCCCATCCACGCCGCAGGCCGATCACCTGGTAGCCCTCCCGCAAAGCCCTGATTGTGACCGCGCGGATCGCCGGGTTCAAACCGGGCACGTCGCCGCCGCCTGTAAGAATTCCGATTACGCCTCTTGTTGTATCGACTTTAGACATGAGGGTCCCGTGCTCTCTGCATACATTACACCTCAAGCGCGTGGCCCGATCTTGGATAAATCGCATCCGAAATGGAGGTCGGACTCCTCCCCGACCGGCCGGACCGAATTGGAGCAGCCATATGACCTCCCGTGACCGAGGATTGAACCAGAAGGCGCAGTATCGACTCGATCGCTACCACTACTGTGGATGTGATTCGGCTTGTTGACAGCGGCAGCGATCACGTCTGCATGTGAGATCAGATGGGAGTTGCTCCGTTATCGGTTATGCACACAGGTCAGCTTCTGACTGCGAGGTGTCCGCCAATCCGCCGGACACATCAAGAGAGTGCCGGAAACATCGTGGCATCGCGACACATGCCTCCGCTACAACAGGTTGAGCTCGTAGTCCATAGGGATGATGATGTTCGTAGCATCTGCATAGCGTTCTATCCGCTGCATTGCCATCGATCCTTGCCCTCTCACCTTGGCTGAAAGTTCCGCGTAGGTCTCAAACCGCTGTTCAGTGCGATATCTCTGTCGGCGCCGCAAGCCGAATCGCTCCATGACTTCGGCGCTGACGAGCACTTTGTCCTCTTCCGCGCCATAGAAAATCCATTCCGACCCGGGCGAATGATCGAACACCACGATGTCGGGCGCCAGGTTTTTGGCATGGGTCAGCGCCTTCTCGGGGTCGGACATCTCGTGGAAACAAAATTCGAAGTAGACCACATCTCCTGAACATGTGACCTCCTCGAACTTGCTGCCAACAACCTCGACGGACTGCTGCATGCCGTTTGCAGCAATGTTGGCCGCCAGACTGCTTAGGGCCTCCACATCCTGATCAATAGCAATCAGCCTCTTTGTGCCTGCGGACGGGTTGAGCAGTTGCTTCCCGCCCGCCCCGACGAAGAGCACGATCTTATTGGCGAAATCATAGAAGCGAAGCAATTGGTTGGTGAGCTGAGCATAGTCAGTTGCCATGAGATGCCCCCCGGATCGACGCGATGGTCTAGTTTCGACCAAGACCCAGACGGCATATTGGCGGCGATTCGGATCGCTCGCCAGTTTGCGCCATGCCTTGTAGAAATACAGCGGAAGTAAGCACGATCCAGATCAGCGCAAATACCAAGGCCAGAGGCCGCAACAAAGCCGCCGCTAGAAAAAGCGATGCGACGCTACCAAGCCACAAGGACCCTTCCATGCTGAGCCGTCTTGACCGCACACCGTCGCTCCACATCGGGCCACGACCAGCATAACGCTGATTCCCGGCGCGTTCCCTAAGCAGACGTCGATCACTCTCCAGCCGTTCGTTCCGTTACGGGACAGAAGAAACGACATATTTGTCGCCTCCTCGCTCGCCGGAGTCAGGTTGCGCCATGATTGAAACAGAGGCAGAGGCGCTCGACTCGAGCCGGCAGATCAACGGATCGCCTCAGCCCTCAGATCCAGCGCCTTGGCCTTCCGAACGTCAGAGGCGCGCCGTGCAAAAAAAGCTGCTGCTCGTCGCTCTTGTAGTCTTGGCCGTCCTTGTCTTAACCGGAATCCTGCTCGCTGCAAGCAACAAATACGGAGTTGCCGACCGGCGGCAGATTGCGTTGTCCCAGGCTGCCTGGGTTGGGGACGTGCTACTTCCCGCCGGCAACTATGAGGTTCGGCACCGCATGGACGGTACAGAGCACGTGATGCTCTTTCACCAGATGAATGCAAGACATCCGGCAGAGGCACGGGTGAAGTGTTCGCTGATGTCGGTAGCCAGGCCCATTAAACAGACCGAGATCGGCTTCAGACAAAACTCTAAAGGCGAACTAGTACTGAACCGTCTCGCGTTCAAGGGCGATCGTGCAGAACATCGGTTCTGATCGCCTCGGGCAGGATGTCGCGGCGTGCCTGCGGAGGTGGGCCATGAAATACGCAGCAACCATTTGTTGCCTGACGATTGCGACTCTTGTCGCTTTCGGCCAGGAGAAATCGCGAATCAGCGTGAAGTCCAGCGCTACGACGTCCACGGGAGTCGTAATCCTCGCGGCGGAAGAGGGCACAAAACATTTGGAGCTGCAATGTAACGAAGGCATACATAACTGCACGAAGCTCCCGGCCGGAATCTATTCGATGGTCCGCCTGCCCAAGAATCACGGCCTATACGACTGCGCCAACGTGGAACTTTATCGCGCCAACAACGGCAGTGAAACTGAAGAGAAGGTTGGGGAGTACTGCCTGATGCGGACAGAATGAAGGTGGCTGAAGCGAGCTATGCAAACGCTCGACTTAGTTGCGCCGGCAACCTCGGGACCGCCCGGGGCGAGTTCCGCCGAAGAGCGGTTGGTTATGCCCGCCCTCTTCGGTGAGGGTTATGGGTTTTACGCGATTCGCCCTTCAACTTTCGTGCTGTCATTTCTCGTTCATACACTGGCGATCATCCTGCTGTTGACTTCGGGAACTTACATCGTGCAGCACCGCCGGCAAATCAAGCAGCAAGTCATCGCGCTTGTCACGGATTCGGACCTCAGTCCTTATGTGCTCCCGCCGGCGGCGACGAGAGCGGGCGGCGGTGGAGGCGGAGACGACCGTGACAAGCTGGCCGCGAGCAAAGGCGTCCTGCCGAAATTCTCGCGTGAGCAATTCGCGCCGCCGATGGTCGTTATCCGCAATGAAAACCCGAAATTGACGGCGGAGCCGACGGTTGTAGTTCCACCCGAACTTCAGTTGGCACAGCAGGCAGGGCCGCTTGGCGACCCGCTCTCAGCGGTGTTGGGACCACCATCGAGCGGAACGGGATCGGGCGGTGGGATTGGTAGCGGAAGCGGCGGAGGGGTTGGTTCCGGGCGGGGACCAGGGGTTGGACCAGGCTGGGGCGGCGGTATGGGCGGTGGCGTGTATAAGGTCGGAGGAGGAGTTTCGGCGCCGCGTGCCATCTACACACCGGATCCCGAGTTCTCAGAAGAGGCTAGGAAAACCAAGTACCAGGGCACCGTAGTTCTGTGGCTGATCGTCGGGCCCGACGGCCGCACGCACAACATTCGCGTTCACAGGACGCTCGGCATGGGTCTGGATGAAAAGGCAGTTGAGGCCATTCGCCTGTGGAAATTTGAACCGGCTCGCAAGGACGGCGTTCCTGTCGCCGTTCACATTAACGTCGAAGTCAACTTCCGGCTTTATTGAAGCGGCAGAGGATGCTGCGACGAAACCGATGGACCGTAAGGACTCCCGTGCTGCGGGACGGAACCGTGCTTCATCAGCCTATTTCGGGAACGACAGGGTAGCCGTTCCGCCAAAAAATCTAGCTTGTGTGGACCTGTCAAGGTACAAGATTGAAAGCAGGCTGGGAACTTTGGGCCGGCGTAGCGGTATGCATCATGATCCTTGGCATGGGAATCGATCTGATTGCCAACCGTGGGGTTGAGCAAGAACTCGCGCGAGGCGACTGGCAGCTGGGCGACGGAATTTTTACCAGCCGGGAGATTAGTCGATGCGGCCGGAACAGAAAGCCCGCACTCTGCTACGCCGCCTGCTTCGCAGCGAAAGAGGCCGCATTGAAGGCTCTGGGAATCAGTGTCGGCGACTTGAGCGTTATGCGAGAGGTTGAAATCGAACTCGACTCCAACGGCAAATGCACAGTCGTGCTCTACGACCGAGTGAAATCGGAATCCGAGCACATCGGAGTGAAGCACATCACCGTCTCGATCGCTTCGAGCAAACAGCAAACCGGCGCCATGGTCATCTTGGAATCGTGAGCAAAGATCGGCGCCGACAAGCGAGGCCCTCATGACCGACCCTCCTTCATACGAGGAACTCGTTTCTGGGCTCGATTGGTCGGTTGCCGAATACGAGCTGGGGTATCGGCCGGGTGAGCCGCTCAACATCGGCTGGATGTGCACTGATCGCATCTGCCGCCTGGGATTGGCACACAAACTTGCCCTCTGCTGGGAAGACTACCTGGGCAACGAGAAGCGCTTCACCTTCGATGACTTGCGCGTCCTCTCAAATTCCATCGCTGCCTTCCTGGTGGATCTTGGCATCGACGCCGGCGAGCGCGTGTGCCTTTTCCTCGACCGCGTTCCCGAGCTGTACA
The DNA here is from genome assembly GCA_963797035.1 of Terriglobia bacterium. GTDB lineage: Bacteria > Acidobacteriota > Terriglobia > Terriglobales > Acidobacteriaceae > JAIQGF01. The sequence continues at coordinate 355,362 of CAWCOC010000001.1, read as the reverse complement.
TCGGCTTTCTTGGGATCCTGAAGACAGGAGCGGTAGCTCAGCCCCTATTCTCTGCATTCGGCGAAGAGTCGCTGTTTGTGCGCCTGGCGGATGCGAAGACGTCCGCGATCATCATTCAGAAAAAACACCTTCACAAGGTGCGCAAGATTCGCCATGAGCTGCCGGAGCTGCGCCACATTGTCATCGTCGACGCCGGAGACTCAGCACTGCAAGCGCGTGAAATCGGTTTCAACATGGAACAGGCGCGGCGGCTCGAAACATTTCCCCTTTATCCGACCACCGCCGAGTCACCTTCGGTTCTCCATTACACTTCCGGCACCACCGGCCAGCCCAAGGGCGCGCAGCTCGTCCATTACTCGATCGTGTCACAGTATCTCACTGCGAAATGGGTGCTGGACCTCCGGCCGGAGGACGTGTACTGGTGCAATGCCGACCCCGGCTGGGTGACAGGCACTTCCTACGGCATTGTCGGACCATGGTCCAACGGCGTCACGCAGGTGGTGCTCGATTCCGGGTTCAATGCCCAGCGCTGGTACGAGCTCATCCAAAAGCAACGCGTGACTGTCTGGTATTCCGCTCCCACGGCCATCCGCCTTCTGATGAAAGAGGGCAACGAACTTCCGCGCAAGTATGATTTGTCGAGCCTCCGTTATCTGGCGAGCGTCGGCGAGCCGCTCAACGCCGAGGCGGTAATCTGGTCGGAAGAAATCCTTGGCAAACCGTTCCACGACACCTTCTGGCAGACGGAAACCGGCTGCATCGTCATCACCAACTTTCCCGGCATGCCGGTCAAGCCCGGTTCGATGGGCAAGCCGTTTCCGGGCATCACCGCGACTGTGCTGAACGCGAAGACTTACGAGCCAGTGAATCGGCCGGGGGTTGGCGGGCTGATTGCGCTGCGCCCTGGGTGGCCGTCGCAGTTCCGCGGTTACTGGCGGAATGAAGCGGGCTTCCAGTCGAAATTCAAGAACGGCTGGTATGTCTGCGGCGACCGCGCTTCGCTGGACGCGGACGGCTACTTTTGGTTCATGGGGCGCGACGATGACGTCATTAACACCGGCGGCCACCTGGTCGGCCCCTTCGAAATCGAGTCGGCCCTGCTGGAGCATCCCGCGGTGCACGAATCGGCGGCGGTCGCCAAACCCGATCCGGTGAACATGGAGGTAGTGAAGGCATACGTCACGCTGAAGCGCGGCTACGAGCCTTCGCCTGACCTGGAACTGGAAATCATGAACCATATTCGCAAGCGGCTGTCCCCGCTGGCGATGCCACAGGAAATCGAGTTCGTGGAATCCTTGCCCAAGACCCGCAGTGGCAAGATCGTGCGCCGGATTTTGCGCTGCAAGGAGTTCCACGAACCTGTCGGTGATCTTTCAACCGTGATGAACGAGTAAAACAAAGGACAACGGAGCGCAGGCGATGGACGAGCTCACGAAAGTGGTCCTCAACTACGTAATCAAAGAATACCTGGAAGAAGAGGACGACCGGGAAATCACCGAAACCACGCTGTTGATCTCAGGCGGCATTGTCGATTCCTTCTCCATGGTTTCTCTGAAGCGTTTTTTGGAAAGAAAGTACGCGATCAAGATTCCTGATACCGACGCCACACCCCAGGCGTTCGACACAGTGCAGAACATCGTGGCGCTGGTGCGGCGTTTTCAGCAAGTCCCGGTGGCGTGAGTGCCGGGCATCAACGCTGGGCCTCCGGCTCCGCGATTTCATCCAGGAGGGCAACGATGGCCTTTTCTGATGCGGTCCGCAGCTCTTATCTGGCCGACCTCGAGGCAATTAAGGCCGCCGGCCTGTTCAAAGAAGAGCGATACATCCATTCTCCACAATCCTCGGAAATCGAGGTGGAATTCCCGTTTGGCGCTCGCGTGAAGAAATGTATCAACGTCTGCGCCAACAACTACCTTGGCCTTTCCTGCCATCCCGAGGTGATCGCAGCCGCGCACGCCGGCTTAGACAGCCGCGGCTACGGCATGTCATCCGTCCGCTTCATCTGCGGCACGCAAGACATTCATCGCGAGCTGGAAAGCCGCCTGACCGCCTTTCTCGGAACCGAAGATACCCTCCTGTTCCCCTCCTGCATGGACGCGAATGCCGGCTTTTTCGAGGCGTGCCTCAATGAACAGGACGTGCTGATTGCCGACCGCCTGGTGCACGCTTCCATGATTGACGGCATGCGCCTGTGCAAGGCCATGCAGGACACCTTCAAGCATTCTGATATGGACCATCTGGAACAAAAGCTGCAAGAGCACCAGGACAAACGTTATCGCATGGTCCTCACCGACGGCGTGTTCTCGATGGACGGGGATTTGGCCAAGCTCGACCACATCGTCGAGCTCGCCGAACAGTACAACGCCATGGTGTTCCTCGATGACTCGCACGCCACCGGGTTCATCGGGCGGACTGGCCGTGGAACGCACGAACACTGCGGCGTACTCGGCAAGATTGATGTCATCACCACCACGCTCGGTAAAGCTCTGGGTGGCGCTTCCGGCGGCTGCGTCAGTGGGCGTCGCGAGTTGGTCGAGATGTGCCGTCAACGGGCGCGTCCGTATCTTTTCTCCAACGCTGTGGCCCCGGTGATCGTGGCGGGCGCTCTCAAGGTCATGGACCTGATCACCGCCACCACTGAACGCCGCGACAAGCTGGAATGGAATGCCAGCTATTGGCGCGGATTGCTGAAGGAGGCGGGCTTCGACATTAAGGAAGGCGAGAGTCCGATTATCCCGGTCATGCTGTACGACGCCAAGCTGGCGCAGGATTTCGCTCGCGACCTGTTCGCGGAAGGCGTGTACGCGGTCGGCTTTTTCTTCCCCGTTGTCCCCAAGGGCCAGGCACGCATTCGCACACAAATGTCGGCCGCTCACGAAAAATATCACCTGGATTCCGCCATTGCCGCCTTCAAGAAGGTCGGTCAAAAGCATGGAATCCTCGGTTTGAGTAAGAAGGAACTCATCGCCAGGTGCGCGGCGTAAGCCGCTGCGCGGAGTAGGAGGTTGCGATGCTTTGCGCGGAATTGGAACACCTCGAAGCCGAGTTTGACGACGTGGTCACCGCGCTCGAAGACTTGAGCTTGCCGGAATGGCGCAGAAAGGAGTTGCAGGAAACCTACGTCCGAATCGCGCGAGAGATCAGGAACCACCAGGCAGGTGGCCACGATGGTAGGCCCTGCTTTGAACAGAATGGCAGGTATTAGCAAAGGACATTGGCAACCGAGGACTGCGGCCTTCGCCAGAGGAGGTGAATCGTGCTGGCGCCGAACGCGTCGCCTGGAAAAGACGTCGAATACCTGATGTTATTGCTCGTTGGAAGGATCGCGCTTCTGATTATCCTCGCTTTGATAATCGTTGCGCTTTTCTGAGTTGCTCGACTCGCTCGCAGACTGGGACAGAAAAAAGCAGGCTCCGGCGGCGCTCGGTGGCAAGCGACACGATGTCAGACCTTGTCAAAGCGCGGCACGGAGCCTGATTTGTACCCGACACCTTACCCTGCTCTGCCGCCGCGGATGTGATCGCCGTCAAATTCGGAAATGCCAACAAGCGCCAACCGTAATCGCGGTTGCACAACCGTCATCCCATTCTGGAACTCACAGTGCCTTGCATCACTGATTTTTCCTTTGCATGGTAGTAGGGTATTAATAGCCGCATTTCTAGTCGGCGAGGGGGTGCCTTGTGATTGCGGGCACCGTTGTCCGCCGCACTCTGCGTTGTAACAACACCGCCGCCCCCTTCTGTTCGGCGCAATCAATGACCTCTCGTTGCACTCTGGATTTCGCGGCGAGGAGGTGATGCATGCTCACTACTCCAATGACGGACCACGCCATTACCCCGGTTCGTTTCGAGCGTGTGCTTTTCCCCACCAATTTTTCGCCGTGCTCGGACCGGGCCCTGACACACTTGTTGGGCATTGCCGCAACTTATCGGTCACACGTCTTGATTCTTCACGTATTACCATCGCAGTCCCCGTCAACAATTGAGACCGTGTCAGACTCTGCGCCACGTCTTATCGATTTCAATCGCCATGAAGCCGAAAAGCATATGCGGAACTTGGAGAACTCCGGCGCGTTCGCGCGCGTTGACCATTGCGACTTGCTCGAGACCGGCGATCTGTGTGGCGTGGTAGAAAACACGGTCCGACGGCGCCATGTGGACCTGGTGGTGATTGGAACCAGCGGTCGTGGAGGAATTAAGAAGCTGCTCCTCGGATCCGTAGCCGAGGAAGTCTCGCGTCGCGTGCCGTGCGCTGTGATGATTGTGGGCCCGAGGGTACCCCCGGTCGCGCCGGCTTACAAGTTCGGCCACATCTTATTCGCGACCGAGTTTGCAAATGGATCAGCGAGCACGTTGCAGTATGCATTATCGATAGCGCAAAAGTACGGCGCTGGTCTGCGACTGCTGCACGTCTGCACTTTCACAGAGCGAGGCCCGCTCGTCGACGTCGATGCCGCCCTGGTGCAGGACAGAGAGCGACTGCAGGCCTTGATCCCGGAAGACCTCGAACTGCCGACACCGCCCGAGGTCATCAGTCGGCTCGGCACGAAAACGGAGGCTATCCTCGCGACAGCCACTGAATTCGCGGCAGACCTAATCGTTATCGGGGTCCATTCGACTCATGCCCTCGCCGCAGTCACCCATTTTCCCTGGACGGTAGCGCACCAGGTGATTTGCCAGGCAACCTGCCCCGTACTTACGGTACGGAGCTGAGGAGAACGTATGTGGAAACCCCCGCCAGGACAATCGAGTAACCCCCTAAAAGAATGTGGCATGTTCCTTGTCTTGTTGGTCTGCATTCTGGCGATCGGAATGTTGATCGCGATGTTCCGCACCTACCCGGAGCTGCGTAGCCCCGCGGCGTGGCTTCCATACGACGTAGCCGCCGAGACAAGGGTTCCCGGGGTCGTTGAGGTAGTGCAAGAATTTCCGTGTCCGTGGAGCGGCACCGAGAACGGACTCCACCTGGTGCTCAAGACTGAACGCGGCACGGTGTACGTACATGCCGGGGATGCGAAGTTCTTACGCGCTCACCGCGCGATCTTCAATCGTGGCGACCGGATCGAAGTCGTGGGACAAAAGCTGTCCGTTGGCCGAGAGGAAGCATTAATCGCACGCGAACTCAACCGCGGCGGCACGCGTTTTGCCGTTCGTGATGTCCAGGGCAAGCCGCTCTGGCGTGCGGAATAGGTACCGCACAGCGGCGCGCTGCCGCACCGACGGCGACACTTATGCTCGAAGCAGTTGTCATCATCATCGCTCTTGGCGGGCTGGAAGCCGTGCTCTGGGCGCTGGATCACCGCCAGCAGAAGAAGCAGATCGAGTTACTCGATTCCATCTGGGCCGAATTGGCCATCCGCAACTCTGCCGAGAAGGAGCGGGAACGGGCCGTGAGGCCCGTAGAAGGCGAGCACTTCAGCGCGCTTCCCAGTAGCCGGCAGATTCAAAGTCCAAACAGGCGTGCTGGCTGAACGGAGAATCAGTTCGCCGGCGCGCCAAGCGAGAAGAATATGGCAAGTAAGCAACCGACGCCTCACACATGCCAGGCTAATCGAGCTTCCAATCGGTCGCGGAATCCGTCGGCCGGTGCTCGATCAAGCAGCAGCAAGCGGCCGCGCACCGGCCTTCGGACACCCTCGGGCTCAAGACAGACTTCAGCCAAAATGCGAACGAATGCAGGGGAGGCGCAACATCTACAGGCCGAACGGCGGGAATGGCTGTTGTAACTCAGATTTTCCGCCAATTGTGTCCAGTATTGGGCAGACCGATGAACTGGTGCAGCGTAGAAGGGTAGATTGGCTCAAGCGCAGGAATTGTTGGTGTGATCGAAATCATAGAGTTGCGCCCCGCTCTCCCGTGAGCGTCTTTTGCGAAGCTTCGTCGGACTCTCAACCTACTTAACCAACTCGCCCATAACCTCGCGCGTTCGGACTAGAGGAGGCGATCATGAACAAGCGGCGTAAAAAAGTTCTCATCCTAGACGTCGACGAAAGCCTGCTCATCGACCTTGAACGTCTTCTGGAGGACATGGGTTGCGAAACGAACACCACATGGAGTGCCGAGGAAGCCGTTCGTCTCTTTATGGGCGACGGATTCGACTTCCTGTTGGTTGGAGATCACCCTCCGGAACTGGATGCGGAGAGAATTCTTCGAGAGTTTGGCCGGCAGGTCCCACATTGCAGGTCCTTTGTACTGGAGCCGATTATTCGGGAATGTGATGCCGAACGCTTTCAGTCGGCTGGCGCGTCTGATGTGCTCATTAAACGGGACCTGTCCCATATTGTGGCTCGAGTATGTGGGCATCCCCCCTCGGCTGAAACTTCGGCAAGAAACCTTCAGAAGGTCGCCAGCTAAACGGGGGACGGTCAGAATACAGCGGTTATCGCCGAACTGCGACGCTCGCGGTGTCCAAGTTTTCTCGTGGGATTCCATGATCGAGAAATGCGCCAATCCGAGTTGCAGAACCCGATTTAGATGGTCTTCGCTCGCGAATTTGGGCAGGAAGAGGGCTCGCGAGTGCGCGCCGAAGCCTTCCGCAGGTCTTGAGGGCGTTGGAACTTTTACCCCTTTCGAAGAAACCGTTAGCTGCAACCCATCGGGCCGGATGAGAGACTGCGCGGGGCAGCGGGGGCATTGGCAGGAGGAAGCATGCGTATCCTGATTACGGGTGGGAATGGGGGCATCGGGCGGGACCTGGTTCCGGCGCTCCTTCTGAGGGGCCACGAGGTGGTTGTCTTGGATCGGGAGGTGGGAGCGCTTGTGCCCCATCCCCGACTGCGGGTCGTTCGCGGTTCGGTGGAGGAGCCGGCAACTGTCGCGGAAGCGTGCCGGGGCACAGACGCAATTGTGCACCTTGCGTGGTCGTTCTCCGATGATCCCGCGTATCTGCTGGAGCACGATCTCCGCGGCCACGTCTGCCTGCAGGAAGCAGCACGGCATGAGAGGGTCGGGCGCCTGCTCTACACGAGCACGGCCGCCGTGTATGGAAAGCCGATACGCCGCCCAGTTGACGAAGACCACCCTCTTCTAGTGCTCGCGGCGCGTAAACCGGCATATGCCCTGGCCAAGGAGTTCGCGGAGAAGTTGACGCTGTTCGGCGCCGCAAGCGGAGGTCCGCCCGCGGCCGTTCTTCGGTTTTGGTGGGCGTTCGGGTCCGAGATCGGCGGCCGGCACCTTCGGGAGATGCTCAAGGCTGCGGCGGCGGGCGAGGCCCTCGTCATCCCTGCCGATTGTGGAGGGAGCTTTCTCGCCCTCGAAGATTTTGTTCAGGCCGTTGACCTGCTCCTGCGGGCGGACCTCAAGGGTGGCCACGTATACAACCTGGCCAGTGCCTACGTGACTTGGGAGGAGGTCGCCCGTTTGGTGGTGGATGTCACCCGCTCTGCCGCGTCGATTCGGGTTCTCCCGCCGACCGAGTGGACAGGGGCCGCGTTCCTGGCGGACCGCTGGGAGTTGGACGATCGGCGGATCCGAGCCGAGGTGGGTTTCAGAGTTGAAGGTGTCTACCGTCTCAAGAACTGGATCGCCGGGGTAAAGCACGGCGCGGACAAGGGTAGTGAGGGGCTTTCCGTAAGCAAGAGTGGAGTTCATGCTGTAATTCGCGACGAAATCTGTGACCGGAACGTCGGTTCGGATTTCGAGCGTGAGGGCGTACACCCCCGACGGCGGCACGATCTTCCAGTAGGCGCGCACGCTGACCGCGGGCTCCTCCTGCTTCCTCGTTCTGCTCAACCCCACCAGTGCGAGGAGATAATCGAGACCCTTTAGAACAAGAGCAAGCAGCGCCATTACGACACAACTTATGCGGCCCCTACATGCGCCGCGTCAACATGTTCACTGGTAACTAGGGAGGTGCTCCCTATTCTCGGTATGTTTGCTCTGGCTTCAATGCGGGTTAGCATTGCTTTCGTGACGATGCCGACAAAGGGCGCGCTCCGCTACTCCTGCTTTCGGTCAGCGCATTCGCTAAGACAAGCACGCGACGAAATATGCCGCGGAACTACCCAAGTACCAGTTGCGCGTCAGAGTGCTGTCCTCTGGAATGACTTAATGGGCTCCAACAGCGTGAGTACAAACTGCAACACTGCCTATGACGGGCAGGTCAACTGTCAATCATCTCAGTCGGCCCCCGGCCACCGAACCACGCTTCGGCTCGTGATTACAGGAGACGAAAGTAAGGTCTACACGGCAAGTTGCGTACCCCAAGGCGTCTTCGTAGTGAGAACCAACCATTGCGCGTTTCTGGAGCCCCACGAGTATCCGGCTTACCGCACCACGAATGGAAACTTTGAGATTCTGTTCCGTGAAAACCGTTCAGGAAAGCCGATGCACCAAACGTATTATCTAAGAGCCGTCGAGGCACTCGCGCCAGTAGCCGGTCCCGCACCATCCGAAAACTGCGATCAGGTGTCCGATAGCGAGACAGAACGATACGCCCAAGCTCAGGTGCAGAAATGGTACGGCCGACATCCTGAATTTCATCCGACCGCCAAGAATGCCGAAGCGATCGCCAGCTATCTGGACGCGCACGGCCTCTGTCCGAATCAGGCAAACCTAGATAAGGCTTACGAGGCCGTGAAAACCACACTCGAATAGCTAGGCGTTTCTACTTCGTGGACAGTCCTGTATTGGAGCGAACTCGATGGGTGACAGTGGGCTATTGGCAGACCTGACGCGATTTTTCAAAGCAGCTCGCCATTTGTGGGGCCGTTGTCCGCGCTGCGGCGACTTATTCAGACTATCTGAAGCGGCGATCTCCTTCGGCCAAGAGCCGCCGTCCGATTGGCTGCGCCGGCTCCAGCGACAACAGGAACAAGCGGACTCGAAGCGATATGAAGCTTGAGGGATGGCAGGGCGAGTTAGATGTTCGCGAGGGCGGGCTACAGCAGCGCGAGCGGGAAGTCACGGACCGCGAACGAAACCTGGAACGGACAGCGCGTGAGATGGCCAAGGGCATGATTAAGGACGACAAGACGGTAAAGGCGCTGCTCAAGGATGCGAAAGAACAAGCGATCCAACGGTCACGCTCAACCCTTCTCGGCCATCTGTTCGAGCGCCTTGCCCCGTTCTTTCAGAGATTCGACCACGACCCGAGAGACGTGCGAGCGTTGATGAACCCTATCGACTACGTGGTGTTCGATGGCCTGACAATCAACCGTCGCGTTGACCGCGTCGTCTTTGTCGAGGTTAAGTGCGGCACATCGAGAGAATCATCTGCTCAAAAGAGCATATTCGAGGCGGTTCGTGGAGGCCGCGTCTCCGTTGAAACGTGGCAAGTTGGCCAGCGAGGGATTCCGTTGGAAGCACAACTCTTAGGCAATTCCCGTTCGGCCCTTCCGCCGGCCACGGGCGCCGTCAAAGCCCGCTCCGCGGGTGCTGGTTACTGAGATTTTCCAGAAGTCGGCAACCCCCAGTTTGGTCCAAGAGCCTGACGCCGCACGCGTTCAAGAACTCACGGTCAAAAGCAGAGGCGTTCATGTCCCGCCATTCCGCCGCGCGGCGTTCGAGAACAGCGTCCGTCCAAGCGTCTATGGTCTCGTAATCGTCGTCCCGAACATGTGCCCCGAGGCGGCGTACGGAGGCAGCAATTACCGCGTAGCGTTTGTTCGGTGCCGGTTTCGGATCGTTCATGTCGAGTAATTGCATGAAACCTCCATTTAAAAGTGGTCCGCGCCATCGTGGTCTCATCGTGGTCAAAATGAGTAGATCGCTGGAAAGTGGCGTCCCCGGCGGGATTCGAACCCGCGTTACCGCCGTGAAAGGGCGATGTCCTAGGCCGGGCTAGACGACGGGGACGCTGGCGAGGCGGGAAATTCCAGCCAAACACTTCATCGTAGCAGCCGCTTTCTTCCACTGTCAAAATTCCTTTCCCCGGATGGCGCCGGGATTGTGTGCGCGGCACAATGCGCCATCGTCCACCCAGGAAATTTCACATCACGAAATTCAGAAATCACTCATCCTCGCCGCCGCCATCGCCATCTAAAATGGGCAGCATGGCCGATCCACTTTATCTCAGCGTCTGGTTCCCGCACTTCGACGAATCCGACATGATGCTCCGGCTGCTCTCGGTGGTGCGGCAATTCATGTTTTCCGCCACCCGTCCGGGAATCACGGCGGTTGCGGTGCATCCGGTCTCGTGGAGCGAGCCCACCGTCCTGGAGCGCCGCTTTCGTCCCGGGGTCGATCCCGAGCAGGCCATCGCTATCGCCGCCGACTTGCTCCACGCCGACCACGCCTACCTGCTGGAAGCGTACTGGGACCTCTGGGTGCCGGAAGAGGAGGGCGACGAGGAGTGGGTCGTGGCGCCGCGCCAGGTGAAGTTCATCGCCCATGGCCTGGAATTTGAGGAAGGGACCTACCAGGAGAGCGGCCACGTCCAAGTCGATTTCGGACTCGACACGCCGTTTCTCTTCGAGAACGTCGACCTCACCGAAACTTCGGAACCGCGCGTCCGCGCCAACGTTCAGAAGCTGATCAACTTCACCAACGCGGTGGAAAAAAACACCGGCATCTCCGGCCGCGTGTTGTGGTCTGAATCGGAAGAGAACCTGGCGCAGAAGCTGGTGGCGAGGCTGCAAAAAACACAGTGAACCGCGCGTCGTACGCTCATCCTCACAGAGCTATTTCCAATCCAGCAGCACTCCATCCACCGGGCAGCGCGTCCCGCGCTTCTTGTTGTCTCCGCCGGCGATGCGTGGCGGCGCGCTGTTCACGATGCGCACCACCACGTCGGAATCGTAGGGCAGCTCGGCAGTGGCCTGGTCTTTCTTGTTGCCCTGGACTTCGCGCAGCGTGATCGCGATGTTGGCGCCGTCCACCTTGCCGGGATAGGTCTTCCAGCCCTCCTTGTTGGTGACCAGGAACGTATCGAAGCCGCGCTTGGCGGCGTTCTCCACGTCGACGCGCGACCTCGCATTCAGGCTCTTCACCTGGATATATCCCTTCGAACCCGGCGGAAACTTCACCAGGATCTTGTCTCCGTTATCGAGCAGCAGAAAATCCTTTTGCATCATCTGCGCCGACACGACAGGCGCAAGCAATAAAATTGCCGCAATCCACAGCGCGACCTTTACCTTCATTCATCCCTCCGCACGCTATCCTTGAATCCTATATCAGAATTCGCACCCTGAACCTCGCGTCGCGACATATCACTCCCATTCCGGAAAAAGCTCCTCCAATGAAAAAAGCCCGGCGCGCGCGCCGGGCTTTAGTCAACTGCAAGCTACTTCGTTCGACCCGCCTCCGCTCCCAGCTTTTCCCCGGCCGCGGCCTGTGCCGCCGCCAGTCGTGCCGTGAGCACGCGGTAAGGAGAGCACGAAACGTAGTCCATGCCGACCTGGTAGCAGAACTCCACCGAGGCCGGCTCGCCGCCGTGCTCGCCGCAAATTCCGACCTCGAGCTTGGGCCGCGTCTTGCGCCCGCGCTCGATGCCCATTTTCACCAAGTCGCCCACGCCCTCGCGATCGATGACCTGGAAGGGATCCTGCTTCAGGATTCCTTCGGCCACGTACTGGGGCAGGAACTTGTTGATGTCGTCGCGCGAGAAGCCGTACGTGGTCTGCGTCAGATCGTTGGTGCCGAAGCTGAAGAATTCGGCCTCCTGCGCGATCTTGTCCGCCACCACGCACGCCCGCGGCAGCTCGATCATGGTGCCCACCAGGTAGTGCACGTGGTGTTCTTTTTCCGCGAACACTTCCTCGGCCACGCGACGGCAGATGGCCGCCTGGTTCTCCATCTCCTTCACCGTGCTGGTGAGCGGGATCATGATTTCGGCGTGCGTCTTGACCCCTTCCTTCTCCACCTGCACCGCCGCCTCCAGGATGGCGCGCGCCTGCATCTCGGTGACCTCCGGCAGAGCAATGCCCAAGCGGCAGCCACGGAAGCCCAGCATGGGATTGAACTCATGCAGCTCTTCCACGCGCGCCAGCACCTTGCGCAGCTCTTTCAGCTTAGGAGATTTCGGCTTGGTGGCTTCCAGCACCGCGACCTCCACCATCAATTCCTCGCGCTTCGGCAGGAACTCGTGCAGCGGCGGATCCAGCAGCCGGATGGTGACCGGCAGCCCCTCCATGGCGCGGAACAGCCCGGCGAAGTCGGCGCGCTGCATGGGCAGCAGCTTCTTCAGCGGGGCGCGCCGGTCCTTCTCGTTGGTGGCGAGAATCATGGCGCGCATGTGCGGAATGCGGTCTTCGGCAAAGAACATGTGCTCGGTGCGGCACAGTCCGATTCCTTCCGCTCCGAAGGCACGCGCCTGGATGGCGTCGCGCGGAATGTCTGCGTTGGCGCGAACCCCCAGCTTGCGGTAGGGCTCGCTCCAGCTCAGCAGGGTCTGCAGTTCCGGATCGTCCACCGAGGCCGGAACCGTGTTCAGCCGGCCCTTGATGACGCGCCCGGTGGTGCCGTCCAGCGAAATCCAGTCGCCTTCGTGGAACACCTGGCCCTTGACCGTCATTTCCTTGTGGTGTTCGTTCACCCCAATCTCACCCGCTCCCACAATGCCGCACTTGCCCATGCCGCGCGTCACCACCGCCGCATGGCTGGTCATGCCGCCGCGCGAGGTCAGAATGCCCGAGGCCACTTCCATGCCGTGAATGTCTTCCGGCGTGGTCTCGCCGCGCACCAGGATCACCGGGTTCTTCTTCTTGCCGGTGCCCGCCTTCACCACCGCTTCATCGGCGGTAAACACGATCTGACCCACGGCCGCGCCCGGCGATGCCGGCAGGCCCGTGGCCAGCACTTCCACCTTCACGCCCTTCTCGTCGAGCCGCGGAACCAGGAAATCGTACAGCTGGTTCGGCTCCACGCGCATGAACGCCTCTTCCTTGGTGATCAGCCCTTCGTTCACCATCTGGATCCCCATGCGCACCGCCGCGCGCCCGGTGCGCTTGCCGTTGCGCGTCTGCAGCATGTAGAGCTTGCCGTCCTGGATGGTGAATTCGAAGTCCTGCATGTCCTTGTAGTGGGTCTCCAGCCGCGTAGTGATGTCGCGCAGCTGGTCGTACACCTTGGGCATGATCTTGTTCAGCTCGCTGATGTGCACCGGGGTACGTACGCCGGAGACCACGTCTTCGCCCTGCGCGTTCATCAGGAACTCGCCGTAAAACTCCTTGTCCCCGGTCGCCGGGTTGCGGGTAAAGCCCACGCCGGTGCCGCTGGTCTCGCCCAGGTTGCCGAACACCATCGCCTGCACGTTGACCGCGGTGCCCAGGTTGTCGTCGATGTTGTTAATCCGGCGGTAGGTCTTGGCGCGCTGGTTCATCCAGGAGCGGAACACGGCGTCGCGCGCCATCACCAGCTGCTCCTTCGGTTCCTGCGGGAAATCCTTCTTGGTGTGCTTCTTCACCACCTTCTTGTACTCGGCGATCACTTCCTTCAGCGCCGCCGCGTCCAACTCGGTGTCGAGCTTGGCTTTTTTCTTCTTCTTGATGCTCTCGAACACGTCATCAAAGTCGGCCTTGGGCACTTCCAGCACCACGTTGCCGAACATCTGGATCAGCCGGCGATAGCTGTCGTAGGCGAAACGCGGATTGTTGCTGCGCTTGGCCAGCGCCTCCACACTCTTGTCGTTCAGCCCGAGGTTGAGGATGGTGTCCATCATGCCGGGCATGGAGAACTTTGCGCCCGAGCGCACGCTCACCAGCAGCGGGTTCTCGCCCGCCCCCAGTTTCTGTCCCTGGATCTTTTCCAGCCGAGCCAGCGACTCGTTCGTCTGCCGGTCCATCTCCGGCGAGACCTGCCCGCGCATGTATTCGCGGCACGCCTCGGTCTGTATCGTGAATCCCGGCGGTACCGGGAGACCGGCATTGGTCATCTCGGCCAGGCCTGCGCCCTTGCCGCCGAGCACATCTTTCATCTTGCCGTTGCCGTCCGCCTTGCCTTCGCCGAAGAAGTACACGTACTGGGTGCCTTGCTTCGGAGTAGTCGCGATTTTTTCAGTCTCAACGTCCATCGTAGGGGTGCTCATGGTTTGTCCTTTTCTATTTCTATGAAGTCGTATGAATTACAAATTCCGAAAATCTCTCTGCCCTTAACCGCTGTCCGCCATTAACCACTGTCAACGCTTAAACGTTGCCATCCTGAGCGAAACGAAGGATCTATGCATTTCCTCGCTTTACTATCAGCTTCCAACCCGCTCTCATCCTGAGCGAAAACCTAAACCCTGTCATCCTGAGCGAGGTCCGGCACGCCGGACCGAGTCGAAGGACCCCTGCACCGTCCGCAGTGCTCGAACTGCCACAAGGCATTTCAGCTCGACTACTTCTTCTCCGTCACGATCTCCGAAAAATCCGCGATCGTCGAAAACTCCTTCAGCAACGATTGCAGCAGCGCCAGCCGGTTGGCGCGCACCTTTTCATCTTCCGCCATCACCATCACTTTGTCGAAGAAGGTGTCCACCACCCCGCGCAGCGACGCGATCTCGCCCAGCGCACCCTCGTAGTTCCCTTTCTGCACCAAACTCTGCACGCGGGGCGCGACCTCGCGGCGCTTGGCATCCAGCGCGCGCTCCGCATCTTCGGCGCCGGCCTCAACCTGCTCTCCGACCCGCGCCTTCTTCTCTTCCGCCTGACAGAGGATGTTCTTGATCCGCTTGAAGGCGGCCGCAATCGGCTCGAAATCGGGCGAGGTCCGCACCTTGGTCACGGCCCGGGCCCGCGCCACCACGTCCATCACGTCGTCGTAACCGGCGGCCAGCACCGCCCTGACCACGTCGTATTCAAACCCCAGCGCCTCGCGCAGGTAGAACTCCACGCGTTCGCGGTAAAAGCCGGTGATGGTGGCCAGCAGGTGCGCCCGCCCTTCTCCCGACTGCACCGAGGACTGGAATTTCCTCTCCGCCGCCGAACCCGCGTAGCCCGCCAGCGCGTCTCGGAACAGCATCTGCAGGTCCAGTGGCAGCTTGTGTTCCGCCACCGTCTTGATGATCCCGTTCGCCTGCCGGCGCAGCGCAAACGGGTCTTTCGATCCGCTGGGCACCAACCCGAGCGCGAACATTCCGGCAATCGAATCGGCTTTGTCGGCGATGGACAGCACCGCGCCCTCCAGCGTGCGCGGCGCCGCCGCTTCCATCGACTCCGGCTTGTAGTGATCGTAGATGGCGGTAGCGATGGCGTTCTGCGCCTCGGCCGGGACCTCGAGGTGCTGAACCCTGGCATAGAGCCCGCCGACAATTCCCTGCAGTTCGGTGAACTCTTTCACCAGTTCGGTCGTCAGATCGGTCTTAGCGAGCAATGCGGCCTTGAAAGCAATCCCGGGCCGAAACTCCACGCCCGCATCTTTCAGGATGGAGGCGATCTGGCTGACCAGCTTCTGCACCCGCAGCGTCTTGTCGTAGTAGCTGCCGAGGTCCTTCTGGAAGGTAACGTTCTTCAGCCACTCCACCCGTTCGCGCAGGGGATGCTTCTGGTCAGTGTCCCAGAAAAAACGCGCGTCGCGGAAGCGCGCCCTCAGCACGCGCTCGTGCCCGTGCCGGATCATTCCGCTCGGATCGCCGTCGGTATTCAGCACCGCCAGAAAATGCGGCGCCAGCTTGCCGCTTGCATCCTCCACCGCGAAATATTTCTGATGATCACGCATCACCGTGACCAGCACCTCTTCCGGCAGCGACAGAAACTCGCGCTCGAAACTTCCCAGGATGACGGAGGGAAATTCTGTGAGGTTGACCACCGTGTCCAGCAGCTCTTGGTCTTCGCGCCAGCGCGCCCCGGCAACAGTCCGGCAGGCGGCGTCGAGAGCCGCGCGGATTCGCTTCACCCGTTCTTCCCGGGGCGCTACGACGTATGCTTTGTTCAACACCTGCACATAGGAGCTAGGTTCGTTGACCACTACCTCGGCCGTCAACCCATCTCTGCTGACCGCTGACTCCTGACTCCTGACTCCCAGCAGGCGATGTCCTCTCGAAGTCCTCCCTGCTACTACTCCCGCATACTCCACCGGCACAACTTCATTTCCCAGCAGCGACACCATCCAGCGCACCGGGCGCACAAAGCGCTCCGGCTTTCCCGCGCGCCAGTACATGTTCTTCGCCCAGTAGAGCGCGTTGATCTCCTTGGGCAGGGCCTCGGCCAAAATCTCCTGCGCCCTGCGTCCCTTGCGCGTCACCGTGGCGGCCAGGTACTCGCCCTTGGGCGTGCTCACGGTTTTCAACTCCGCCGGATCCAGATTGACCTTGCGCGCAAACGCCTGCGCCGCCGGGGTGGGCTGTCCGTCCTTGTACGCCACCTTCACCGACGGCCCCACGACTTGCTCTTCCGCGTCCGCCTGCTTCTCGGCGATCCCGCGCGCCAGCACCGCCAGCCGTCGCGGCGTGGAATACGCCTCCACCATGGAACCGTGGGTGCCCCCGTCTAGCCCGGGTTTGGCTGGGCCGGGGTTGTTACTCGTGACTCCTGATCGAATGTCGCTGGAAAGAAGCGATTCGCGCTGCAACAACTCCGCGACCCGCTTACGCAGCTCGGCCTCGGCGCCGTCGATCATGCGCGCCGGGACCTCTTCCAGTCCGATCTCAAGCAGGAAATCAGCCATTATGCAAACCGCTTATTCTCACATCTCCCCTGACACACCCCGCGTGACCCGCATCACACCGCCTCGTAATCCAACTCACCAGCACCGATAACGCTCGCCGTCCTCAACCCCAACTTCCAACCCCTGTCATCCGGATGCTGAGCGCAGCCAAGCGGAAGGATCTATGCATTTCCCATCTTCAACCCAACTTCGCGCCGCTTGCTAATCGCTAATTGCTTCTTTTGCCGCCGCCGGTTGTTCCTGGCCAACGGCCGACGACCGACGACCGACGACCTGTTGTTCCACCCACGCATTCGCTACCCCGACCGCCAGTTGCCGAATTCGCGCGATCACCCCAACTCGCTCCGTCACCGAGATCGCTCCCCGCGCGTCCAGGGTGTTGAACAGGTGCGAGCACTTCAGGCACAAATCGTAGGCCGGAAGCAGCGGGAAGCGCCGGATCTGGTCGCACAGTTGGGCCGGGAACTCCCCCTCCACCGAGCGCTCTTTCTTGCCCGCTTCCTCCGGGATGAACTTGGCAAACTCTGCCAGCAAATCCTTGCATTCTTTTTCGTAGAGCTCCAGGTGCTTCCACGCGCGGTCCACGTCCGCCATCTCGAAGTTGTACACCGAATACTGCAGCTCGTCGGCCAGGCGCACGTCGCCATAGGTCACTTCCCTGCCGGTCTGCGGATCGCGCGCCCAGACGATCTCGTAAATCGAGTCCACATCCTGCAGGAACGCCGCAATCCGCTCCAGCCCGTAAGTCAGCTCCGCCGAGATCGGGTCCAGGTCAACTCCGCCGCACTGCTGGAAGTAAGTGAACTGCGTGATCTCCAGCCCGTCGAGCATCACCTGCCATCCGATGCCCCAGGCGCCCAGCGTCGGCGACTCCCAATTGTCCTCTTCAAACTTGATGTCGTGCTGGCGCAGGTCAATCCCGATGGTCTCCAGCGAGCGCAGGTAGAGCTCCTGCACATCTTCAGGCGGAGGTTTAAGAATCACCTGCAACTGCGTGTGTTTATAGAGGCGATTCGGATTCTCACCGTAACGCCCGTCAGCCGGACGGCGCGACGGCTGCACGTACGCCACGCGGTAAGGCTGCGGCCCCAGAACGCGCAGAAACGTCTCCGGCGCCATGGTGCCGGCGCCGACTTCCAGGTCGTGCGGTTGCTGCAGCACGCACCCGTAGTCGGCAAAAAAGTTCGACAATCTCAGGATCAATTCCTGGAATGTGGGCGCGTTGGTTTTGGATGGCATTTAGCTCTTAGCTCTTGGCTCTTAGCCTGACCACGCCAGCTACAGGCTAAGAGCTAAGAGCTAATGGCTAAGAGCTACTGCAACTTTTCCAGCATTCCCGCCGTAACCAGCTTCTTCTCCAAATGCCGCTCCAGGATCTGGATCACGAACTTGCGCAGATCCGCTCCCTTCGATTTCGGCCAGCTTTGCTGCGCCATCGCGTCCACCGGCGAGCGAAACATCTCCGCCGCCAGCGCCCGCGATTCCGGGCTCATCTCACTCGATGCCAGGCGCTTGTCGTCCTGGCACATCAGGCCGTCGACCAGCGCATGAAAATACGCCCGGCTTCCATTCAATTGCGCGCCGCAAACCACGCACTCGCCGAACTCCGGCAGAAACCCGGCCAGCCGCGTCAGCCAGACCTCAAAATAAGTCAGCGGCATCCAGACGGCGCCCGCCCGCAGCGACCGCAGCACCGCCACCGTGAGGCGGAAAATCGCGTCGTTGGCCTCGCGGTCCGGAAGCAACTCATCCAGCAACTCCGCGATATGTCCCAGCGCCACGGCCCGCGGATAGTCCACCGCGCTGGTCAGCGGCGACTCCAGGATCTCGCAGGAATCAATGCGTGCCAGCTCCTGCCGCTCGCGGTCTTCGTAGTACAGCTTCACCAGGGTCAGCGGCTCCAGCGCCCCGCCGAACCGCCGCTTTGACTTCTTCGCCGCGCGCGCCACCCCGCGCAACTTCCCTTCCGCCCGGGTGAAAAACGTGACCAGCAAATCGGCCTCGCGCAGCGGATAGCTGCGCAGCACCACCGCCTCGGAATCCTTGAGCGGCATACGGTTGCGGCTGCCTACGAGGGCGCTGTCAGGCCTGGGGCAAACTTCGATTCTAAACGAGGCGGACCCTGCCTGCCAGCCAAGCCACGAAATAAACCAGCCGCCGGAAAACAACACGGCGCGCCCTCGTCGTGAGGTGCGCGCCGCCGTGAACTGACCAATCTTCTTCTACGCCGGGGTGCGGCCGTAGTAGGCCGCGTTGCGCTCGGCAAATGCCTTCCACTTGTCCGGCAGGTCGTCGAGCGCGAAGATCGCCGACACCGGACACACCGGCACGCAGGCTCCGCAATCTATGCATTCGACGGGGTCGATGTAGAGCATCTCTTCGCTGCCGTGCGCTGGTTCGTCCTTCTTAGGGTGAATGCAATCCACCGGACAGGCATCGACACAGGCCGTATCTTTCGTGCCAATGCAGGGTTCCGCAATTACGTATGCCATTTCTTCCTCTCCCTGGTCCTGGGTCTTTCTATGAATCTATATCGAAACGAGAGATTTTAGCAAAGTCCCTTCATGCCGTCACCGGCTCGCGTTCGGCCGCCGGCTCAAATTCCTTGATATACCCGGCCACCGCGCTGGCGGCGACCGTCAGCGGGCTGGCCAGGTACATCTGACCGGGGCCGCTGCGCCCCGGGAAGTTGCGGTTCTGCGCGCTGATCACCACCTGGTCGGGACGGGTGGAAACGCCCGGCCCGGCATTGATGCAAGCACCGCAGCTGGGCTCAATCACAATCGCGCCCGCCTGCTGGAACACATTGATGTATCCCTGGCGGACGCAGTAGTCGCGCGTCTCCTGCGAGCCGAACTGGATGTAGAACTTCACCGAGTCGGCCACTCGCCGGCCCTGCTTCAGGGCGGCGGCGAGCACGCGCGCATACATGTCCATGTCTTCGTTTTTGCCGGCGGTACAGGTGCCGCCGTAGGCGATCTCGATGGGCACGGGCGTATTCAGGTCGCGGACGAACTTGCCGTTCCCGGGATCGCCGGGGGTGGCGACCATGGGATAAATCTCATCGGCCTTCATCTCGATGACGTGGGCGTACTGGGCATCAGGATCGCTCTGCAAACCCGCGATCAGCTCCTGCGCCTCCACGCGATCCAGGCCGCGCCGCTCCACCAGGAAGTCCACCACTTTTTGGTCGGGCGCGACGATGCCGGTGAAGCCGCCAATCTCAGCCGCCATGTTGGTGAGCGTGGCGCGCTCATCGACGCTCAACTCCTCCACCGCCTCGCCGCCATATTCGATCACCTTGGCCAGCGCCTTCCCGCTGCGCACGTAGTCCATGGCGAGAACCGCAAGGATGAAATCTTTCGCCGTGACATTCGGCTTGCGTCGTCCGCGGATGGTGACCTTCACCGACTCCGGCACCTTCACGCGCACGTCGCGGGTGATCCAGGAATTGAAGACGTCGGTGGTGCCGATGCCGAAGGCGATGCAGCCCATGGCGCCGACGTGCGGCGTGTGCGAGTCCGATCCGACGTTCACCTGTCCCGGCAGAGCGTAGGTTTCCAGCATCACGGAGTGGCAGATGCCCTCGCTGCCCTTGCGGTCCTTGAGCTCGCCATGCAGTTGGATGCCCTGGTCGCGCGCGAAATCCTGCTGCTTGAACTTGAGCTGCGTCGCCAGGTCGAGCAAGCCCATCTTGCGCTTCTCCTCCGACATGACCTCGTCGAGGAACGTGAGGTGGTCGCGGAAAAACTTGATGCTGTCGCGATCGTTCACTGGCACGCCCTTGCCGACGAAGTGCTCGTAAAAGATGGCGGCCATGGGCGTGACGTACTCGTGCGAGAAGCGCAAATCGACTTTGGTGAAACCGGTATCGCCGGGCTGAACAGCTGACGGTCTACGGTCTGCGGCCGACGGCGATTGTTGTTCGGTCGACTGTCGACCGTCGACCGTCGGCTGCCTCATATGCGACGCAAAAATCTTCTCCGCCACCGTCATCGCCCGCGGCCCGGTGGTGATCGGCGGAACGGAAACCTTGCCCTGCATGCGCGCGACGTTGAACGGGAACAGGCCGCCGTACTCGATGACCTGGCGGGTGATCTCGTCCTCGCCCTGGGTGAAGACCGTGAGCGGAATCTCCTCGCCGCGGCGGATGCAATCAATGAGCGAGAAATCGATCGAAGTCAGCACGCCCAGGTTCTGGCAATTCTGCTTGTAAATGCGCTCGATGTTTTCCGCGATGACGAGTTGAATGCCGGCGGAGCGCTCGGCGTAGGGCGACTGCTCGCGGCTGGAGCCCTTGCCGCGCCGCTTGCCGCTGACGGCGGCAACAAAACCGCCTTGCTTGACGTCGCCCCGCTTGATCGGAGTGTCATTGGATTGCCCGGCTCCACTGGTTCCGCCGGGGCCGCACTTGAGGCCGGTGTAGGGGAATTCGCCGAGGGTCTCGTCGAAGAAGAAGCAGATGTGGGCGGGGGTGATTTCGTCGGTGGAGATGTCGTCGCGCAGCTTGGGGTTTTTTTTCGGGTGCGCCGTGTCCCAGGGCAGGTCCCATCCGGCAAGCTGCTTGCGAATCAGCTCGGGATCTTCGGTAAGAAACAGAATGCGCCCCTGGAACCGCACCTCGGCGGACGCTTTTCGATTTTGCGATCCAGCAGTGACTTGATCACGTGGCCACCCTCGCCTCTATTTTACGATGCGGGAGGGGTGGCGCGGTGAGCGGTTAAGTGGCGGGTGGCCACCCTTTTTCGCCCGGGTTTGGCGAAGGGTGCGCAGGGGCAGCCGCCCTCGGCTGCCCTCGGACGGCTGATCAGATAACCGTGTCGGCTCCCCAGCGCCGAGTAGATTGGCGCGTGGCCCCCCAAAAGTGTGATTCCGAGCGCAGCGAGGAATCTGATGTAGTCGCCACCAGCCCTGCCGGTGTTTACAACAGATCCCTCGCTGCGCTCGGGATGACGCTGCCTAAGTGGGTGCTCTCCTTCACTGGGTCGATTGGTTGAGCTGGAGCTTAGCTCTTGCCGGCGCGCTCCATGTCCCGCTCCAATTGCTGCACCAGCGGCGGGTTCGAGCCCAAAAGTCCGTTTTTGGCTTCCGCCCGCCACAGATAACTGTGCCCGCGGTTTCGCCCGCCCTGGTAAACCGCCAGCAAATCCGACGAAGGGCGCGCCTGCACGGCCAGAATCATGTCGGCCTCGCTGGGGCGATACACCACCGTGTAGCCTTGGTCTGCGATGGCGCTCTGCACCGCCGCAATCGCGGCGCGGTCCTCCGGTAACGGATTCATAGAGAACTGCGGCCCGTCATAACTGGTCACGTAGACGTACTGCGCATTGCGCATCAGGCCCAATACGTTCCAATTGCTCACGCTGGCCGGGGTATCCGCCAGTGCGGAAAGTGAAAGCAATGCGAGAAAAGCAATAACGCTGATTACACGCTTCATAACTCACTCCACTTATTAGATGAAGCGGGCGGGAAGGAGGTCGCGGCCTAAACCTGCTCTGCGTCGCGATGCACGGTTTCCATGGAGAGGAATACAGGAATCAGGAGTCAGCGTGAGTCACACCTGCTTGCGGGCGGCAGCGTACTCGGCAGGAGTGGGCAGCGGCTCCAGGCCGCGGCCGGCGAGAATGTCTTCCATCAGGCGAACAAAATCGGCGTGCACCAGGCCGTTGCTGGCCAGAGTTTCGCGGCCGTTGAGATTCCACGCTCCGCCGGTCATGTCGGTAATCGTGCCGCCGGCTTCCTCCACCAGCAGCGCGCCCGCCGCCGTGTCCCACGGGTTGAGGTTGAACTCCCAGAAGGCCTCGAGCCTTCCGCTGGCGACCGAGGCCAGATCGAGCGCCGCCGAGCCGGCGCGCCGCACGCCGTGGGTGCGCAGCGTGATCTGATGATAGAAGTGGATGTTGGGGTTCTTGTGGCGCTTGTGGCTGGGAAAACCTGTGGCGTTCAGGCTTTCCCCCAAGTTGTTGACCTTGGAGACCTGAATACGGCGCTGGTTCAGCCAGGCGCCGCTTCCCTTCTCGGCGGCGAACAGCTCGTCGCGGGTGGGATCGTAGACGACGCCGGCGACGCGCTTGCCCTGGTGCTCCAGGGCGATGGAAACGGAGAACACCGGATAGCCGTGAGCAAAGTTGGTGGTGCCGTCGAGTGGATCGATGTACCAGCGGTAGTCGCTGCCGGTTTCGACGCGCGCGCCCTCTTCGCCGATCAGGTCATGGCGCGGCCAGCGGGCGCGAATGCGTTCGGTGATCAGCGCCTCGGCGCTGCGGTCCGCTTCGGTGACCAGGTCCACATCTCCCTTGTACTCGAAGCCGATGCGGCGGCGGAAGTGCATCATCAGCAAGGCGCCGGCCTCGCGCGCGATCTCGCTGATGGCGGGAACGAATTGGTCGGAGGAATTCAAGCGGTCGATGGTCGTTGGCCGATGGCACTATAGGGTTCGCACTCGCATCGCTTATCGCCCTTCGGCCACCTTGACGCGTTTCTGCGGGCCGCCGTCTTCGGCGATGTACATAATCTCGTGCTTGAAGATGAACAGGTTGGGCGCGCCCTCGCGGGTGAGCCGGATCATGCTCCGGTCGTAATACTCGATCCAGCCACGCACCACTTCACCATCCATTAATTTCACCTGCACCGGTTTTTGTTTTTCACCGAGCGCTTTCAGGTACGCGGCCTCTTCGAAGGTGTCCTCCGGCGGAGGCGTCTTGGCCTTTTTCAACGGATTGGAAATGCCAGGAATGCGAAATGCCATGGCGACATTGTACACGGGGAAATCGGTCGAAGGCTGACGGTCGACGGTCGACTACGGGGAAATCGGTCGACGGCTGACGGTCGACGGTCGACTACTTAAATTTGGAAGTGAAGTATCCGCTGCGGTAACGGGCTTTGAGGCCTTCGGTGGCGGGGCCCTTCAGCTCGATTCGGATCTTGCGGAAGTCGCTCTCGGCGACACGGCGCACCGGATAGTACGCCAGCAGGTACTGGGCGCGCAGTTCGTCGCTGATCTGCTGGAAGGCCTGCTCCAGGCGCGGCAGGGTGTCGGCGTAGAAATACTTGCCGCCGGTGTCGTGGGAGAGCTGGATGAGGGCGTGTTCGCCGCCCAGGTCACGTCCGGCGCTGGCTTCGATGGGCACCACGATGACCGAATACACGATGGCTTCCGATTGCTGCGCGGCCCGCAGCGCCTCCTGGTAAGAGGTGGCGCTCATGGTGTCGCCGCCGTCGGTGATGATGACCATCACCTTGCGCCCCTGGCGCTTGTAGAGGGCTTCGGCGCCGAGATAGACAGCGTCGTACATGGCGGTGGCGGAACGCACGTGCACGCGCTCAATGGCGGCGTCGATGCGCTTCAGGTCGGAGGTGAACGGCACCAGCTCCTCCACCACCTCGCTGAACTGGTAGAGCGCGAGGGAATCCTGCGGGCGCATGATCTCGTGCGCGAACTTACGCGCCGACACCAGCTCCAGGCGCAGGTCTTTCTTGGTGCTCAGGCTGGCGTCGATGGCCATGACGATGGAGAGCGGCAGTTGCGATTCGCGGCCGAACACCGCGATTTTCTGCGGCACATCGTCTTCGAACAGGGCGAAGTTGTCCCGGGTCAGGGTACGGGCAGGAGCGCCGTGGGCGTCGGTGACGGTGGCGAAGACGTTGACCAGCTTGACGTCAACGCTGATCTCCGGAGTTTGCGAGTCGTTCTGCGCAGCGGCGGGCGACTGTGCCAGCGCCGCCAGCGCGAGCAACAACAAAACAAGAATGGCGAGAAATTTCTGTCCTTCGATCACCCGGTCACCTGCGGGCCGGCGATTTCGGGCGGGAACGGCTCGCCATCGGCCCAGACCGCTCCGTCTTCGAAGTATTCCTTTTTCCAGATGGGCACCGTCTTCTTCAAAGTATCAATCGTCCAGCGACAAGCGTCGAAGGCGGCCGCGCGATGCGCCGAGCTGACCACGATGGCCACGCTCGTCTCTCCGATCCGCAGCCTTCCCAGGCGGTGCACGATGGCGACTTCGCGCACTTTGAACTTCGCCATCGCCTGCGCCGCCTGTTCCTCGAGCTGCTTGTGCGCCATGGGTTCGTAGGCCTCGTAGTCGAGATACAGGGTGCGGCGCCCGCGGCTGTGGTTGCGCACGATGCCTTCAAACACGACGACCGCGCCATCTTCCGGGCGCTTCATGCGATCGGCGAGCGCGCCGGTATCAATGCGCTCCCTGGTCAGTTGAACCCGTGATTGGGTGGCCGGTTGCGGGTTTTCCGCGCCGCCGCTGACCGGCGGCAGCAGGCCAACCTCGTCCTGCTCGCGCAGACCAGCCGCCGGCTGAGCATATTCCTGGTTCAAGGAAACCGCGATCGAGCTCAGCATGGCCTTGAAGCGGGCGTCGCGGGCGTAGTGCGAGAGCAGGTCGCGCACGGTGGCGCCGTCCGGCAGCGACACCTCTTCGCCGGCCTTGCCGGCAATGTCTTTCAAGATCCCGAAAAACAGGACGCGAACGCGCATAAGAACAGTGGCCAGTGGTTAGCGGTCAGAGGTGAGGCCAGCGGCCTGGTTCGATTGTAAAGGAAGGGGCTCCAAGACGACGTTGGCGTCGGCGCACTGGAAGGTGTGGGTGACGTGATAATTCGCCTTCATGGCCTGAACCATGCCGGCGGAAAAGCGCTCCACGCCGTGTTGCAGCGCGCCTGGGGATTGGGCGTAATCGCGGCGCGTCACCACCATCTGGAACCAGCCGGAGCGCAGGCGCGGCTCGATCACCTCATCCGGCCAGGTGCCGTGCATCACAATCTGGCTGTACACGAAGGGATCGAGCACCCAAACGGTCTTGCCGCCCAGCAGCAGGGCACTCTCGTTTTCGGACAGGATGCGGTCGCCGGCGTGGGCGCGAATGTAGGCGTAAGCCTGGGGGCACTGCTGCAGGCCGTTGGACCAATCGAACATGGACTGGGCCGGCCAAATCAACATCGCCGCCAGCCACGCAACGAACAAAACGGCGGCCGGGCGCGAACGCCTGACCACATCCCATCCGAGTCCGGCACACAGGCAGAGCGCCGCCGCCCACTCCAGAAAATGGTTCCAGCCGGAGCCCTGTTTGCCGGCGGTGATGGCCGTCAGGGTGGCCAGCAGGAACCACCAACTGGGGACCGAGAGCCGCTTGCGGCGCACTTCCCAAGTAATGCGCACCGCGGCCAGGGCGAGCAGCGGGGCGGCGCCGATCGCCAGCCGCGTGATCCGCAGCGCGTAACCGTTCCAGCCGAAAGGGTCGGGATGGGTCAGGAACAGATGCTCGGCGAAGAAACCGTGGGTCAGCCATTCCGCGACGCCAAAGGCGGCAACAGCGAGGCCGGCCCCGAAGCCGGCAAAGTTTGCGGCCTGGCGCCAGCGGCGTTGCGCCACCAGGTAAAGAGCGCAAGCCGCCGGCGCGGCCAGCAGGCTGTGCTTGCAGAACCCGGCCGCAACCAACAAGGCGGCCGCGAGAAAAACAGACCCATTTCCGATTGTCGATTGTCGATTGTCGATTGGGCTGGGATCTTCGTTCGCCGGGAACGCCCGAGTGAAGACGTACAAGCCGGCCGCGCTCAGCGCCAATCCGACCAAATCCACGCGCAGCACCGCGCCCAGGCCTTGCACCAGCGGGAGCGTAGCGTAGGCAGCGCCGAAGATCGCGGCAGCGGCCAGAGAGCGCGTTGTTCGGGCGATGATGAGCGCAATCAGCACGCAGATGGCAGCAACGGAGGCAATTACCAGCAGCCGCGGAGCCAGCAGCGAAACCCCGAACAGCTTGATCGGTACGGCGAGCAGGTAATATCCGACGGGGCCGTAGGGATCGATGGCATTAGGAAAGGCGCGCGGGTTGGGATAAGGCGTCAGGCCATGAGCGATGCGCACCAGCGTGGCCAGCACGTTGCCTTCGGTGTAGTCGAACTGGAAGGGCAACAGCGCGTGGGTGCGCATGGCCAGGGCTGCTCCCACGGCGCGCCACGCCACCAGGGCCGCCAGCGCCAGTTCGCAGGCCAGCGAGACACGCCCGCCGGCCGTCGGCGCCTTCACGGCGTGGTCGGTGGTGCGTTCTGCCGAAGCACTGGTTTCACCCTGCACGGTTGGCATCAGCGCAAAGTTAGCACAGAGAGAGTGCGATTAAGGTTGGTTCCTGAATACCGGCAGAGTACAAAGTCCGAGCCGGGTCGCTGGTTGAGGGCGATCACCGTTGCTCGGTGTGTAGTACTTCCGGGGGCCCTGGCAAGCGGCACTTGTCGCAAGCACCAGCACGCAGGCGGCGGCTCCGCCCACCTGTTACCCCCGGCGGGCATCCTAACGAGGAACCAGGAGGGCAAGGTGGACAAGATCCCAATCCGCGATTCCGAGGTAGTTTCGCTCGATCACGTGGCGGAGGGAGTGATCGGGCTGCGCATTCTGCTGGTGAACGTGTTCGCCATTGCGCACGACGACGGCTCCTGGACGCTGGTCGACGCCGGGCTTCCCTTCTCGGGCGGCCGCATTCTGGCATGGGCGGAAGAACATTTCGGTTCACGGCGACCGCGGTCGATTGTCCAGACGCACGGCCACTTCGATCACGTCGGAGGATTGCAGGAACTTACTGAACACTGGGACGTGCCGGTCTTCGCGCATCCGTTGGAAATGCCGTACCTGACCGGCCAGAAGCGGTACCCGGCGCCCGACCCCACGGTGGGCGGGGGGATGATGGCCCTGCTCTCGCCGCTGTACCCGCGCGATCCCATCAACCTGGGGAACCGGGTGCGCCCGCTGCCGCTGGAGGACACGCTGCCCGATCTGCCCGGCTGGAGGATCGTTCCCACGCCGGGCCATACCGAAGGGCACATTTCCTTATACCGTGAAATCGATCGGACACTGATCGTGGGCGACGCCTTCACCACGACCAAAGTGGAATCGGCGATTGCCGTCGCAACGCAGCGCCCTGAGTTGCACGGGCCACCGGCGTACTACACCAGCGATTGGGATGAAGCCAAGAAGTCGGTGGAGAAATTGGCGGAGTTAAGGCCGGTGACCGTCGCGCCGGGCCATGGCCAACCCATGGCAAGCGCCGACGTGGCCGAGGAGTTGCGTCAACTGGCCGTCAACTTCGACCGCGTAGCCCGGCCCGGCAAAGTGGAACGGCAGAAGCCGGCAGCATGACAAGGATTGGGAGGATTGGGAGATCGAGTTCGCCGCGACACGAGTTTGGTTTCGTCCGCTTCGTCTGAAGAAAAAAGCCAACAGAAGGGATCAACCATGATGAAAAAAACTGTACTCGCAACTCTGGTGCTGCTGCTCTGCTCTGCCTGGGCTCTGGCGCAACAGGGCTACGGCCAAAGCAGCCAAAGCAGCAGTTCCGGCAGCAAGACCACGGTCCGGGGCTGCCTGAGCAAGTCGGACACCGGCGGTTACACACTGACCGACAAGTCCGGCACCACCTATCAACTGGCGGGCGACACCTCGAAGCTCAGCGCGCACGTGGGTCATGAAGTGCAGATTAAGGGCACGAAAGCTGAGTCGAGCGCGGCCAGCGCCTCGTCAGGGGCGGGCGCGAACCCGCAAATTGAAGTCTCCGGCTTGAAGCACATTTCGGAGACCTGCAGTTCGGCGGGCAAGACGGAAAAATCGTCGGAACAGCCGATGTCAGAGAAGCCGCCCACTTCGAAGCCGATGTCGGAGAAGCCGCCCACTTCGCGGTAAAGATCGGCTGACCTGAGTCTGTCGGTCGTTTGGACATGCGCGTTCAATCGACCGACAGACACCTTCTGTGCTCTTCGTTGAACCAACTGCGCGACTCGCCATCAACTTCGACCCCGTTTGCAAAAAAAGGAACGACACCTCGTAGGCCTGAGGAGCGGCCCGCATTTCCGACTTCCGCGATGAGATAGGATGGGGGCGCTCTTATTGCAATTGGAGAGAGGGAAAAGCAGCTCATGTTTATGCGCCTTGCTGCTTGCGTGTTTTTCTTTACGCTACTCGGATTGGCACCAGCTGCTTCGCAAAGTACGACGAATGGCAGGGACGCGGCGAGCCTGTACGAGCAGGGTATGAATGGGATTCGCGGCAGCGCCATCAATCGCAACGATCGGGACACGGTTGAATTCTTCCGCCGCTCGGCGGATTTGGGGTATGTTCCCGCGGAACTTGCGCTGGGATATATTTACGAGACCGGCTACAGCGTTGCCAGCGAGCCGAGGAAGGCGGCAGATTGGTACAAGAAGGCCGCGCAACAAGGCGATCCGCTGGCGGAATGGCTGCTAGGCCGCGTCATCTACCTGGGAACGATTCCTTCGCTCGGCGTGAACGACGCCATCGGTTGGCTTCAGAAAGCCGCGGACGCTGACAATCCGTTCGCGCAACAACTGCTGGGCGTGATCAGGCTGGACAAGAACGACTACGCGCAGGCGGCAGAGTTGTTTCAGAAAGCGTCGCGGCAGGGCCTTCCCCAAGCGCAGTACGAACTCGGCCTGTTGCTGCTCAAGGCGCCGGGGCCGATCAAGCGGGACAAGTTCGAAGCTTACATCTGGCTCTTGATGGCCGGGGACACAGCCCACGCACAGTACCCCGACCTGCAATCGCTGGAAACTGATTTGGGCAAAACGCGCGTGGATGAGGCCAAGGCGGAGGCCCGTCGCCGCGCGAGAGAAACTGCGCGCACCGTGATCGCCCACGGCTGTACGGGATGGAACGGCGAGTTTGATCGCATCCCAAGCCCGCCGCCCCTCGACTTACAGCAATTCTGCCGTTGAACGCTACCCCTTGGCGCAAGCAGAAAAAGGGCCGCGTCTATCGACGCGGCCCTGGTTTTTCTCGGGCTGGTTGGCACGGCGGAAGCCATGCCCTTCCCAGAACGAATTGATTACGCCGCCGTGACGGGCACGCCCGCGCTGCTCAGCACCTCATCGCGCTTCTGCGCGTCCTGTTTCTCCTCCGCCTTGGAGGTGGGAAGAGCGACTTCCAGGACGTCGTCAATGGTGCTGACGTAGCGGACATCCACGTTCTGCAACTGCTCCGGCGTCAAGTCTTCCTCGACGTTGGTCTTGTTGTCGGCCGGAATGATCACGGTCTGCACCCCGGCGCGCTTGGCGGCGAGGAATTTCTCCTTGATGCCGCCGATGGGCAGCACGTTCCCGCTGAGGGTGATCTCGCCGGTCATGGCGGTCAGCGGCCGGACCGGGCGGTCGGTGAGCAGCGAGACCAGGGCGGTGGCCATGGTCACGCCCGCCGAGGGTCCATCTTTGGGGATGGCGCCGGCGGGGACGTGAATGTGGATGTCGTGGTCCTTGAACCAGTCTTCGCTGATGCCCAGGTTGCCGGCATTGGAGCGCACCCAGGTCAGCGCCGCCTGCATGGACTCCTGCATCACCTGGCCGAGTTGTCCGGTCATGGTGAAGCCGGCTTTGCCTTTCATCTTGTTGGCTTCGACGAACAGGATGTCGCCGCCGGTCGGGGTCCAGGCCAGTCCCACCGCCACGCCGGGACGCTTGGTGCGCTCGGCGATTTCCCCTTCCGAGCGGATCTTTTCTCCGCCCAGGAACTCGCGCACCACCTGAGGCGTTACCACCAGCTTGTCGTGCTTGCCTTCGGCGATGCGGCGCGCCTTCTTGCGGCAGATGGTCCCGATGTTCCGTTCCAGGTTGCGCACGCCGGCCTCGCGCGTGTAGTGCCGGATGATGTGCCGGATGGACTCTTCCGGAAACTCGATCTGCTCCGGCGCGATGCCGTTCTCCTCCGTCTGCCGCTTGATCAGGTAGCGCACCGCGATGTGGACCTTCTCGTCCTCGGTGTAACCCTGGAGTTCGATGATCTCCATGCGGTCGCGCAAGGGATCGGGGACCGGGTCGAGCTGGTTGGCGGTGGTGATGAACAGCACCTTCGACAAGTCGAAGGGCACGTCCAGGTAATTATCGCGGAAGGTGTTGTTCTGCTCGGGGTCGAGCGTCTCCAGCAGCGCCGATGCCGGATCGCCGCGGAAATCGCGACCCAGCTTGTCGACCTCGTCCAGCATAAAGACCGGATCGTTGGTCTCGGCGCGGCGAATTCCCTGGATGATCTGTCCGGGCAGCGCGCCGATATAGGTACGCCGGTGGCCGCGGATTTCCGCCTCGTCGTGCACGCCGCCGAGCGACAGGCGCACGAACTTGCGTCCCAGCGAGCGCGCGATCGACTTGCCGAGCGAGGTCTTGCCCACGCCCGGAGGGCCAACAAAGCACAGGATGGGACCCTTCATGCTCGGCTTCAGCCGGCGCACGGAGAGGTAATCCAGGATGCGGTCCTTGACCTTCTGCAGGTCGTAGTGATCGGTGTCGAGGATTTCCTTGGCCTTGATGATATCCACTTCGCCGCCGGAAGACTTGCTCCAGGGCAGGACCGCCAGCCACTCGATATAGTTGCGAGTGACGCCGTAATCGGCGGCCATGGGCGACATGCGGGAGAGCCGGCCGAGTTCCTTCAAGGCTTCCTTTTTGACTTCGTCGGGCATGCCGGCCTGCTCGATCTTCTGCTTCAGATCTTCGGTGTCGCGCGTGGTTTCGTCGCTCTCGCCCAGCTCCTTCTGAATGGCCTTCATCTGCTCGCGCAGGTAGAACTCGCGCTGCGTCTGCTGCACGCGGTCCTGCACTTCGCTCTGGATCTTGTTGCGCAGCTGCATGACCTCCAATTCCTTAGCCAGGTGCTGGTTGATCTTGTCCAACCGCGAGCGCACGTCGGCGGTCTCCAGGATGTCCTGCTTGTCGCGCGTGGAGAGCGTGGGCAGAGAGCTGGCGATGAAATCAACCAGGCGCCCGGGCTCCTCGATGTTCATGGCGACGGTGGACAGTTCGTCGGAGAGCGTCGGCGAGCCGGCGACGATCTGCTGGAACAGCGTCAGCACGTTGCGCTGCAACGCTTCCAATTCCGAGCCCGTCTTGGCCGCGATCTCCGGGATGGTCTCCACCGAAGCGCGCATGAACGGCGCCAGTTGCGTGTATTCCTTCAGATGCACACGGTCCAGACCCTCGGCAAAAACAAAGAGGCTCTGGTTGGGCATCTTGACGACCTTGTGCACCACCGCCAAAGTGCCGATGGCGTACAGATCGACGGGCTGCGGCGAATCCACCCGGGCCTCGCGCTGCGCGACCACGATAATGGTCTTGTCTTCGCCCAGGGAATTGATTAGTTGTACGGAACTTTCACGGCCTACCGTCAAGGGCAGGACCGCGTGCGGAAACAGCACCGTGTCCCGGACCGGCAGCACCGGCAGATTGGTATTGTTGCCGGACACCACTTCGCTGGGAGCTTCGTGGCGCTCTAAGTTGCGCGTTTCGTTAGCCATATGACTCCCTTGAGTGAATGATACTCAAGTTTTGATGCTGCCCGTTGCCAAAGGATTCATGCCACCGAGCTTAGCCCTGATCTTGCCCTGGGCGGATGAAATTCCTGGGTGCGCTGGTCTTGATGCAGCAGGCATCGCGGCACGGAGCACGAAGCATGCAGCCCGGACCCTGCTTTTGTAGCGCCCGGATTCTACTCCCCGGCGTCTCCGGCGGCAATGTGACCGACGTTCGATATTTGGTTCCCATTCCTTAGTTGGAACGCGTGCCGCCCCAGTTCTTGAGAAACACGCTCGCCAGCAAAGTTCGCAGGCAAAAAAAGGCCGATGCTCGCGCACCGGCCAACTACTTCAGGAGGATGGGAAGACGCTTATTTTTCGTGAATGTTGATGTTGCCGTTGTTCAGCGTGCCCAATGCGGTGTAGTTCGCGTCGATGCTGATGCTGAAGGTGTCCCTGTGGCCGTTGTTGCCGTTATCGCAGGCCTTGACGGTAAAGATGTGGCCCGCCTGGTTGTTCAAGCGACCATTGCCGCTGAAGCTGACGCAGTTGTCGCCGCTCGGCGGTTCGAAGGTCGAGATGGAGGTGCTCACCAGGTCCACTTGCGCGCCCTTGTCGCTATAGGGGACAACGGTCCCGGCGGCGCACCATTCCGGCTGGCGCCTCGAGCGGCAAATTCCACTTCGATCCTTCGACCGCACCGCGCCAGCGAAAGCGCGTCGCGCCGTTCGATTGATTCAGCAAGCAGTCGCCACCGGCAAGGGGATGGTGAGTTACCAGGTAGCGCAGGAATTTTTCAACGTGGCACTGCGCCGCTTTGTCCAGCCAATGCTGATCGCGGAAGCCGAACAATACCTGGCGACCGTGTTTCGACCCCTGATGGCGATCCAGTCTTCCCCAGCTCTCTACGGAGAAGCGCTGCGCTTGGCGGACCGATATCGGCTGCCCTGGTACGACTCTTTGATTGTGGCTGCGGCGACGGAGGGAGAATG
Organism: Terriglobia bacterium; assembly: GCA_963797035.1. Lineage (GTDB taxonomy): Bacteria > Acidobacteriota > Terriglobia > Terriglobales > Acidobacteriaceae > JAIQGF01. The sequence continues at coordinate 322,557 of CAWCOC010000001.1, read as the reverse complement.
CAAGATCCTCTACAGCGAGGACCTGCAACACGGACACCGCTTTGAGGAGCTGCGCGTGGAGAACCCATTTCTCTGAAAGTTTCGTAGCCTCGCGGATTCTGAGATTTTTGCGGAGCGAAGCACACGCGAGGGCGCGTGTGCCACGGGGTCCGAATTTTTGTTGCGGCAGCCGGGGGCGGCTGCCGCGGCGGAAATTTCGTGCACAGGCAGTGTGGCCCCGGCGAGGGCGCCGGGGCCTACCACGATTTACTTGTTTTTTTATTTCTCTTGGGCGCCGGGGACTACCACGTAGCTTTCAAGTCGCGCGCGCCAGGGCCTCCCAAGAGTTACTTCCCTCAGATTTTGCGGGGTAGATCGAAGCACACGCGAGGGCGCGTGTGCCACATTCGCGTGTGCCACACCGGCCTACTAAGACTTCACCTTGGTCGACTTACTCTACCTTGTGCTTCACCTTGGTCGACTTACTTCACCTTGGTCGACTTCCCTTCCATGACATTGGACCAGGTTGCACCGTTGTCCTGGGAGGTATCGAACTTGAAGCTGTAGGAGGTCGGAGAGACTTCGGTGATGGTGAACTTGCCTTTGACTTTCTTTCCTCCCATGTCCTCTTCATTGGTCCAGGTCCAGGTCTTCCCCGAGACGTGGCCGGTGGCGGTGTCGTGCATGCCGAGGCTGTTGAACTCGCTGTAGACGTAAGCCTTCTGCTTCGGATCGTAGCCCATGGTGGCGAGTTCGTCGGCCGGCCCCATGGGGCCTGTGCCCTTGGAATGGGTGACGACCCAGAAATCGCCAAGCATGTGGGAATCGTCGGTACTGGTGAATTTGCCGCCCGGGCCGAAGGGGCTGGCTTTCATCTCGCCCTCGCTCTTCCATTGCCCCACGAAATAGTGCAAGCGCTGCTGTTCCGGACCGGCTTTCGGCATCGGCGGCGCCTGCGCCAACGCCACGCTGGCGGTCAGCAACGCAATCAGCCCCAAAACGCACACTGCTACCCTGACCGGTTTTGTCATATTGCCTCCTGAATAAGCGGCGGCAGCATAGCAGCAGAGTTCAGCAATTAGCAATTAGCGATTAGCAATTAGCCAAAGAACGGGAGTGCAGCTCCACCACGCGCGTTTTACCGCTGTTGTTTAGGCCACAAAATACTTCGCTGCCGGATGGTGCACCACGATCGCCGAGGTGGATTGCTCCGGATCGAGCATGAACCCGGTGGTCAGCTTCACCCCGATGGTCTCTTCGGGATGAAGGAGCTGGAACAGCTTGGTTTGATCCTCCATGTGCGGGCAGGCCGGGTAGCCGAAGGAGTAGCGCGAGCCGCGATATTTCTGGTGGAAAAGGTCGCTGATGCGCGGCGCGTCCTCGCCAGAGATGCCCAGCTCCTGGCGCATGATGCGGTGCTGCAGCTCGGCCAGCGCCTCGGCGGTCTCGACGCTGATCCCGTGCAGGTAGAGATAGCGCGTGTACTCGCCGCCGTGGAACAACTTCTGGGTCAACTCGCTCGCCCGATGCCCGATGGTGACCAGCGAGAGGCCGATCACGTCCATCTGCCCGCTGGATTTGGCGGCAAAGAAATCCGAGATGCAGAGACGACGGCCTTCCTTCTGGCGCGGGAAGGTGAAGCGGACGAGTTCGTCGGCTGTGTCGCTCCGGTCGTGGAGTCCGTTGGCCTGAAGCCGGAGCCCGTAGACCTGATCTACGATCATGTTGCCTTCGCTCTGGCAGGGCCAGTATCCCCACACGACTTTGCGGCTCGAACCAGCCCTCGCGGATGATCTCTTCTTCGAGGCCATTCAAGATCGGCCGGTACTTCTCCTCGACGACGCGCAAATAATCTTCCTGCGAAGCGGTCTTTAACTGCCACTGGTTCTTGAACAACGCGGTTTCGTTGATGTACTGAAACACCTCGCGCAAGTCGAAATCCTTCTTGACCCTCGCGCCCCAGAATGGCGGGTGCGGAATGTTGGGCGCCGGGCTGACGGCCGTACTGCGCTCGGTGGAAACCTCAGCTTGCGCCGTGGCCACCGCCGCCTTGGCATATTCCCGGGCGACGCGGCCTTCGGCGAGGAGCGCCTCGCGCTTCTCATCCGACTGCGTCAGGTCGTCCATAACGTGCAGGCCGTCGAAGGCATCGCCGGCGTAAAACACGGCTTCCTTGTACTCCCGCCGCAAATCGTCCTCGACGTACTTGCGGGTGAGCGCGGCCCCGCCGCAGACCACCGGGAACTTGAGCCCCTGCTGTTGCAAATCCTGGATGACGTACTTCATTTCGAGGGTGGACTTGACCAGCAGGCCGCTCAGCCCGATGGCGTCGGCGCCGTGCTCCTGCGCCGCCTTGATGATGGTGTCTGCCGGCTGCTTGATGCCCAGGTTCACCACCTTGTAGCCGTTGTTGCTGAGGATGATGTCCACCAGGTTCTTGCCGATGTCGTGCACGTCGCCCTTCACCGTGGCAAGCACCATGATGCCCTTCTCGCGCCCGGCGACCTTTTCCATCCTGGGCTCGAGATAGGCGACGGCGGCCTTCATGACCGAGGCCGAATCGAGTACCGAGGGCAACTGCATCTTGCGCGCGCCGAACAGCTCGCCTACGGTCTTCATGCCATCGAGCAGCACGTTGTTGATCAGATCCAGCGGCGAGTAAGACTGGAGCGCGTCCTCCAGCACCTGCTCCAGCGACTGCTTGTTCTCTCCCTCGCCGATCGACTTCTCGCCGTGCACGATGCAGTACTTCAGCTTGTCTTCCACCGACAGCGATTCGACGTGGACCACTTCCTCCACCGTCTTCTCACGCCCGGCGAAGAACGCCATGTAGGCCTGCAGCGGATCACCCTGCGAGCGGTCCTGATAAATCAGCTTGCGCGCCATCTCCACTTCGGCTTCGGGAATCTTGTAGAGCGGATAAATTTTCGAGTAGTTCACGATCGCCATGTCGAGGCCGTAGTTCACCGCCTCGTGCATGAACACCGAGTTCAACACGCGCCGCGGATAGGTGGCGAGGCCGAAGGAGATGTTGCTGACGCCGAGGATGGTCTTCACCTCGGGCAGCTCCTGCTTGATGCGCTTGACCGCGTTCAGCGTTTCCATGCCGGCCGAGCGGTATTCCTCCTGGCCGGTGGAGATGGGCAGGGTGAGCGCGTCGAAGATAATGTCGGCCGGGCGGATGCCGTAGTTCTCGGTCGCCAACTGGAAAATGCGCTTGGCGATGGCGACTTTCTTGTCGGCGGTGAGCGCCATGCCGTCTTCATCGATGGTCAGCGCGATGACCGCCGCGCCGTAACGCTTGGCCATGGGGAGCACTTTTGAGGTGCGCTTCTCGCCGTCCTCCAGGTTAATGGAGTTGATGATCGCCTTGCCCGGAATGCGCTTCAGCGCCTCCTCCACCACGTCGGCTTCGGTGGAATCGACCAGGATGGGCGCGGGCACGCGGGTGGCTACCTTTTCCAGCACGCTGCTGATGTACTTCTTCTCGTCTTCGCCGACGATGGCGCAGCACAGGTCGAGCATGTGCGAGCCTTCGGCGGCCAGCTTTTTGGCCACCGCCAGGATGTCGTCGTACTTGCCCTGCTGCAGCAGGTTGCGGAAGGCCGCCACGCGCGTGGTGGCATTCATCTCTTCGGCCACGATCAGCGGCTTGGGCTCGAGGTCGAGCGGAACCATGGAGTAGGCGCTGGCGGCCGCCGCTGTCGGCTTGACTTCGCGCTTGGCCGGTTCCAGGTTGGCGCAGACTTCGACCACCTTCTGGATGTGGTCCCTGGTGGTTCCGCAACAGCCGCCGACGATCCTGACCCCGTACTCGGTGATGAACAGCTTGTGATACTCGGCCAGTTCTTCCGGCTTGAGGGCGTAGACCGCGTGGCCACCCACGTTTTGCGGCAGCCCGGCGTTGGGCAGCACGGAGATTTCCTTGGGCGAGTTGATGCCGAGATAGCGCACGGCGTCGTTCATCTCTTTCGGACCGGTGGCGCAGTTCAGTCCGATGGCATCGACGTCGAAGGGCTCCAGCGAGGTGAGCGCCGCGCCGATTTCGGTTCCCAGCAACATGGTGCCGGTGGCCTCCAGCGTGACCTGCACCTGCACCGGCAGGCGCTTGCCTGCCTGCTTCATGCCGTCGAACACCGCCGCCAGCGCGGCCTTGGCTTGCAGCAGGTCCTGGCAGGTCTCGACCAGCAGGATGTCCACGCCGCCTTCGATCAGCGCCAGCACCTGCTCCAGGAACACCGCCGTCATATCGTCATACGATATATGGCCGAGCGAAGGCAGCTTGGTGGTGGGGCCAATCGAGCCCGCGACGTAGCGCTTGCGGCCGTTGGAAAAATCGCGCCGCCACCTCGCGCGCCAGCCGGGCCGCGGCGCGGTTGATCTCCGCGACTTTGTTCTCCAGTTGGTATTCGCCGAGCACGATGCGGGTGGCGCCGAAGGTGTCGGTCTCCACCACGTCGCAGCCTGCGTGAAAATATCCGGCATGGATGTCGCGGATGATGTCCGGGCGGCTCAGCACCAGCAGCTCGTTGCAGCCTTCCTTGCCCCAGTAGTCGTCGACCGAGGGATTCCGCGCCTGGATGGACGTACCCATGGCGCCGTCATAAATGACCACGCGCTCGCCCACGGTTTTGAGAAATTCAGACATATTCGCGCAATTCCAGTGTACTAAACAAAAGCCCGGCTGCCGCCGGGCTGGGCCGCTTCGAACCTGAACCTACACGCCCTTGGGCACTTCGTCGCTGCGCAAATTTTTCAGCTCTGGGTTTTTCTCCACCTCGGCACGGTTGAAGACCGCGTTGGCCCCGAGGTGGGCCGGCATGGGCGCCAGCATCTGCTCCTTGCGATACACCAGGTTGCTGGCATTGAAGGTGGCAATTTCGAAGCCGTGCCCGTGGGTGATGGCGTCGGTGGGACAGGCCTCCACGCAGTATCCGCAAAAAATGCAGCGGTTGTAATCGATGTTGTAGACGCGGGCGTAGCGCTCGGCGCCGCTGACGCGGTGTTCGGCGGTGTTCTCGGCGGCCTCGATGTAAATGCAATTCGACGGGCAGGCGGCGGCGCACAGAAAGCAGGCGACACATTTTTCCAGGCCGTTCTCGTCGCGCTGCAAGACGTGGACGCCGCGATAGCGCTCCTGGAATTGGGCGCCGCGCAGCGGACCGGGCCCGTCGGGATAGTTCTCCACGATGGTGGGCTGGAACAGCTCGCGCAGGGTGACGCTCATGCCCTTGGCGATCGCCGCGATGTCTCGGAACACGGCCATAGCTGCCAGTATAAATTACTTCGCCGTCCACTGCCTGGGACCGACGGCAAAGCGCTTATAGAGTTGGCCCAGCACGTAAGCGTTGCCGGTCTGGAAGAACTTGTACACCTGGTCCCAGTCCGCGCCGCTCTGCCATCCGGTCATGATCTCGGAAACGCGAACGCTGCCATTGCCAAGGTCGCGGATCTGCATGATGGCCGACAGCTGATCGGCGTCGGCCACGGAGGCGGGAAAGATCTGCTTTCCCAGCTTCACGTGGATGGCCACCATCTCCAGCGGCACGTAGGCCAGAACGGTGTTGTAGATGGTTCCAGGATCGCCGATCCTGGCGGCCGGGTTGTAGTTGGTGTAGTAATGGCCGCCGCTCTTCATCTCCACTTCGGTGACCGGAGCGACGAAGCTGCGCAAGCCCTCGGAGGTGCTCACCGCCTGCCAGACCTGCTTCGAAGTGACATTAGGAATGACGATTTCCAGCCGCTGCACGCGCTCCCCGCTGGGCGCCACGAACGAGGTGTCCCTGGTCCTGGCGGTGTAGTCCTTGTCCGGCAGCGCGTCGTGCATTTTGGAGACGTCGAGCTTGGGCTGCTCGGCGATCTTCTGCTCCTGGGCGAAAGCGCAGAGCGTGATCGCCATCAAACACAACAGTCCGATTTTGTGTTTCATATCATCCTCAAAGCTACGTCGCGAACTACCCCGGCCTAGCCAAACCCTGGCTAGACCGGGGCACCCTCGCACTAGTGAGCCTTTTTGGCTGCCGGATGGCCCGTGTCCACGTAGTTCTTGAAGCGCGTGAATTGCTCGGTGAGAACGTTGTCCACGGGCGCAGACAAGGTATTCACTCCGGCCGGCAAATAACCGGTGACGCTATAGGTGATGTCCAACTTGGTGCCGCCATTCGCCGGCGTGAAAACAAACGTCATGGCGCCGGTGGCGGCCATGGATTGCAGCGGGCCCAGGCCGCCGGTCATGACCAGCAACTTGCCCGGCATGACGTTTACTACCTGCATGTGACGCACGCCGCCGCGGTTGGGCAGCCGCTCGCACCAGCAGCCCATGGGCTTGGGGTCGATGGAGAGATTGTGGGCGTCGCCGGAAAAGGTGTGGCGGGAACTCCACCAATTGGCGATCGAGAGCAGCCTTTGGTACACCGATTCGGGCGGGGCTTGAAGGGTGAGGGTCAGCTTGTAGGTGAATCCGTTGGCGGCGGAGTCGGCGATTTCGGCGGCGGCGCAGGCCTGCGCCAGCACGACGACGATGACCGCGAGCACTTTACGTTTCATGGAAGCTCCTCAGTATCTTGGGGTGCTAGATGCGGCTGTTACCGCCAGGCGCCGAGAATGAGCCCCATCAGCACGAACGCCACCGTCATGTATCCACCGTTGATGACGACGTACTTCCACGACCTGCGCTCGAACAGGGCGATGATGGCGACCCCGAGCGCCACCCAGCCGAATCCAGCGAGAAATCCGGCGGTCGCGCCCCAAGAGGCGGTGGTAGTGGGTTGCGCGAGAAACATGGCGAGATTAGCCGACATCACCAGCGAGAGGACAAAGGCGAGGGCAAAGATCCTTGCCATGCCGCCTTTGCGCAAGTCTTCGTCGCTGAAGTGGTTGGCCGTCATCCAAGCCCGACCGAACATGGCTTGCGAGTACCACAAGCCTCCAAGCAGGAAGGCCGATAGCGCGGCGGCGAATACCGCGATCCAATTGACGTGCTGCATAGACATGACATTTCTCCTTCTCTGTTGGTCGAAAATGGCGTGGTGCTAGGTGCCGAGGCCCGCTGACAGGAGATACCCGAAATAAGCCCGTAAATTCGAAATCGAAGCATCGTAGAACGATATATTGCGATGGGTCCGCGCTTGCATCACGGCGCCCTCCATGGTGGTCAGAACGAATGTGGCCAGGCCGTTGCGGTCCACGCTTGGCGGCAGGCGATCGGCGGCCTGGTCAAGACAATCGCGGATGTGGTCTCGCCAGGCGGCAAAGTTCTCCGCGATTTTCGCTCGCGCCTCAGGGCTATGGCGGGCCACCTCCAGCGCCAGCTTCCCCACCGGGCACTCATAGTCAAGATCGGTGATCAGCATGCGTCGGCGATAGTCTTCGAGCACGGCAAAGATACGTTCGACGGGATCCGGTTCGCGCGTGAACGCCGGCTGCATGACAATCGGGTAGAGCATGGACTTGAAGAATTCCAGGCCCTCGACCAGCAGCTCGTGCTTGTTGTCGAAGAAGTAGTACAGGCTGCCGCTGTTGACGGCGGCACGCTTCAGGATTTCGGCTACCGAGGTGGACTCGTAGCCTTGGGTGGTGAATAGCTCCATGGCAGCCATGAGCAGCCGCTCTCGAGTCGAGGAGGGCGGAGGGACTTGGAGCTGCTCGCGAGCTGAGCTTCCTACGTTCATTTGATTGAACGTTCAACTAAGTACATGTTTGGCGTCTTCCTGTCAAGCCGATTCTGCAAAAGTTGAGTCGCTTAAGATAGAAAAAAGCGCGGGATGTCCCGTGCCTTCTGAGGGATACACCTTCTGAGGTGGTGAGCCGACGGGGCTACGCGGCGGAACGCATTCCAGCGCCGCCTTCGCGTCCGCGAGCGATCCCCAGGGCCAGTGGAATCGTGGTCAACCCTCCGAACAGCGCGAGGGCCACTCCGGCAGCCTTGCGCTGGTCGTTGTTCAAGCGCGTGGAAAGCAAGAGGCCGATCCCGACGCCGAGGGCAACCCGGGTTCCGGCGATAAGCATGATCTCGGCTAAGGTCAATTTCCGCTCGAGCATGATCGCTCCCTTCTGCTCCACCCGCGGCTGATGGACAGTATCCATTGGATGCGCGCGCGACGGAGACGGTGAACCGGCAGATTAGCGAAAGAATCAGGATGGAGCGCCTCAGCGAGGGCCGGCGGCGGCGAAAGCGAGATTCTTGAGCCGCGCCTCTTCCGACTGAACGAAGGCGAGCAGGCCGGCCTGGTTCACAATCAGCCGGCGGGCTTGGCGCCGCAACAGCCCGAGGCGCGCGAACCGGTTGAGCTGGGTAGTCACCGTTTCCCGACTCGTGCCGATCAGGTTGGCCAGGTCTTCGTGCGTCAGGCGCACGTTCAGCAGGGTGCCGTTGGCGACCTCGCGTCCGTACTGCTCGCCCAACCGCAGCAGCACCTTGGCGAGGCGATGGTAGGACCAGGTGTGGCTGAATTCGGCGAGGCCGCGCTCCACGTTCGCCAGGCGCTTGGAAAGCAGCTGCACAAAATTCAGCGTCACGGCAGGCACTTCGGTCAGGATTTTCAGGAACGCGTCGCGCGACAGGATGGTAACCAGAGCGTCCTCAATGACCATGGCGGTCAATTGCCGAGTTTCTTCCGAGAGCAGGAGTTCGCCAAACAAATCGTCCGGCTTGAGGAGGTGGACAATGGTTTCGCGCCCTTTGTCGGAGAGGCAAATCAGCTTGATCAGGCCGCGGTTGAGCACGTAAAGACTCTCGCTGGGATCGCCTTCGGCAAAGATGACGGCGCCGCGCAAGAACCACTTCTCGGCGCAAAGAAGGGCGATCTTGCGAGCCTCTGCCGGGGAGACGCCTTGGAACAAATCCGGGGCCCGTGCCGAGTTTGGCCACACGGTGTCCTCTCCGCACGCGATGCGCAGCGCGATGCGGGATGCTAACACTAGCTCGTCGCCAACTTCAATGAGAGGACGCAGACTTGGGTCGGCCATGGCTCTGCAACGGGACGATCCCGCCTCGGTGGAAGCGCTGCTTCAGCCGGCGCAACCAGCTGAAACGTGGTGTTTCGGCCAGCAGCACCAGCGCCAACAGGCTGCCGACACTGAACAGGCAGGCCACGGGCAAGACGTCGCTTGGCGACCAGAGTTGAACCGAAGCCGGCGCCGGCCCTGGGGCATAGAGGGCGCCGCCAAAGGCCAGCGGGGCGGCCCAGGCGACCCACTCGGGGTCCATGGAAAACAGGATTGCGGCGCACAGGCAGCCCATCACGGCAATTGCGGCCCAGCCTTTGGCGCTAAAGATCGGCTCTTGGGTGTCATCTCTCAAGACAGCCTCCAGCGTGGAGGCTATGCCAGGTCCGCCCCTCATTCCGTGAGACGTCTCACAAAACCAGATATATCGTGTACCGATGAGATTGCGAAATTCCTCCGCGAATTGTGAAGGGTTTCACAGATATCGTGAAAGCCTTCACAGAGAATCGGCGCACCTGCCGTGCTCTGCCGCGGCGGTGGAGGAGATGCAATATGCCGGAACGGGAGCAGATTTACATGACCCCGCCAAAACTGGCCAACCCGGGACCGCTCGGCCTGGGGGGCTTTGCGCTCACTACGTTTGTGCTCAATGTTCACAATGCCGGAATGATCGACATCGGGGCGGCATTGCCGCTGGGGCTGTTTTACGGAGGATTAGCGCAGTTGGTGGCCGGATTCCTGGAATTTCAAACCGGCAACACCTTCGGCATGACCGCCTTCGGCTCCTACGGCGCCTTCTGGATCGCGCTGGCCAGCATGGTGCTGATGGAAATGAACAAGTGGATCAGCCCGGAAGCATCCAAGGGATGGTTGCTGGTCACGCTGATCGCCTGGACCGTCTTCACCTTCATCATGTGGATCGGGACGTTCAAGCACACCAAGGCGCTGGTGTGGGTTTTCACTACCTTGCTGATCCTGTTCGGGCTGCTGGATGTGGCGGTCGGAACGGGCAGCAAGCTCATCACCCACATCGCCGGCTGGGAAGGAATCTTCTGCGCCTGCACGGCGTGGTATCTGATGGCGGCGATCGTGATCAACGATTCGTACGGCAAAACCGTACTTCCCGTCGGACCGATTGAGAAATAGGATCAGCCGTAGTGATGAACCTGTCGCGCGGGGAGCGCGCGAAAGTGCTCTCCGCCCCAGTTCCGATCGCAACCTGACGGAACTGGTGAAAATCCGTGGCTGGTCTGTTCGCCAGAAGGAACCCCGGATTTCTGACCGTTGATTGATAGTTGGAGCGGGGTACGGGAGTTGAACCCGTTTCACAGGCTTGGGAAGCCTGGGCACGACCGATATACCAACCCCGCTCAATTTTGTACTGCTAGAGTCCCTCCCCTTCGGGTCGGGATTTCGCCTGCGGGCTCCGACGCCCGCAAAGCGGCTCAACCTGGGCACGACCGATATACCAACCCCGCTCAAGAACACAGTTGTCGGTTGTCAGTTGTCAGCTACAACCGACGAAACGACATGCCACCGGCAACATAGTGTAACAAAAGAGAGAGGGGCATGCGCCCATGGCTCAGGCGATGGCGCGGCTTTTTTCCATGCCTGAGAGGACGTCGCGAATCTCGGCCAGCGCCGACATGGTGTCGCGCGCCAGGGACCGGGCAATGGAATCGTTTTGGTGCGCGGCGGCGCGCCGGCGCAGATAGGAATCGTGGAGCCTGCGCACTCGCTGGCCGATCTGGGCCGGCAAGAATTCCGCGTTCTGCAGCAGGGCGGTAAGGCGTGCGTCGGCAACGCTGAGGCCCTGATCGGTTGACACCAAGTCGCTGGTCAGTGCCTGGGCGGCAATGAACAGTTGTTCGGCGGCGTAAGAGAGAGCGATCGCGGTATCCCAATCCACCAGGGGCTCCGGGGGCTTGCGTCGTTGAGTGCTGTAAGTACGATGCAGCTACCGGCTGCGGCGCAACTTGGCGTGGCCCTCTAAGGTGAAAAACGCTTGGCCGCAGGAAAAGACGAGCAGTTTGGCAAGGAAGATGTTTTAGTCCGGTCTATCGGCCGGCCAGGAACGAACCTGACCAGACCGACAGACCGGTTAATGTGCCTGGGTGTTGTCAGACGACGGTCCTGCGTCCGGTGACGAGCTGGACGATCAGGGCGATGATCGCAGCCACAAACAGCAGCCACACCAGGCTGCCAATCTGATACACGCCGACCAAGCCGAGTAGCCAAGCAATCAGCAGGATCACAAAGATAGTCCAAAGCAAAGTTGCACCTCCACGGTTCAGGAATCACTCGTGCTGACTAGTTAGATTGCAGCGGGGCGCTGGGGTGTTTGCAGACCGTCAGATAATAAATGTTCCGCCGGCGGCCAACCTTACACCTGAGCTGAGGATTGCAGCTTGTACTTGCGGCTAGCGGATTTGCCGCGATGGCTGGCTTGGATTAGCAATGCGGTGGCGGTGAGATCCAGGCCTTGCAGCGCGAGATTTACGTCGGCAACCCCTTCGGCGCTGCTGGTGGCGTAGACATAGGTGGCAGCGGAGTTTCCCGAGGTGACACGGCAGGCAATCTGCGCGCCTACGGCAGGGCCGTTTTCGTCGTTCACCTGCACGCCGACAATGATCCGGCTGCCATCGGCGGAAGCCGCCGGTTCCAGGCACTGCAGTTCCAAACCCTTGCCAATCACGTTGCCGGCGGGAGCCAAGCTCAATCCCAGGTCCAGCGGCTTGCGGGCAATCGCGGGTGCGGAAACCTCCGGTGGCGGCTCGAACTCGGGTTCTGGTTCCGGATCCATCGCCGCCATCGCGGATTCGATCAATTTCGGATCCAGCCCCGGTCCTGGTTGGACTGGGGGCCGCTCGGGCAGGACATAGGTCGGATCCAGTGCTTGCTCGGGTTCGATGGCGGGCGGCGCGGACTCGACGAACACCGGCTCGGTTACCGGCTCCGGATCGATGAGGGGCGGCGCCGAAGCGACAACCGCCGGCTGCAGGGCTTGCTCGGGTTCGATCATGGGCGGTTCAGAAACCAGGAACGCCGGCTCCGGCTCAGGTTCCACGACAAAGGTTTCCAGCGCGACAGGCTCCGGCAGCGCGCCGCTGTCGGCCTCGGCGGTGTCATCCAGGTGCGCCAGCGCCACCGGTTCAGGCCCGAGCTCTTCCGCCACCTCGGGCTCCGGGCGTTCCCCGAATTCGGCTTCGATCCTGCCCTCGCGCACCACGGCCACCAGCCGCTTATGCTGCTCCTTCAGCATTTCGTGCAAGCGCTCTTCGGAGAAGCCGGAATCCTGGACCTGTTCGGCGTAGGAGGTGGCGTGCTTGCCGATGCAGCGGCCCCTGAGGAATACCTGGGTTTCCAGCCGGAGTTCGTGCACTCGGGCTTCGCTCTGCACGTGGTAGACGATGTTCTCGAACTTGACGTCGGTATTGAAGCCGAAGATCACGAACCCACCCGGGGAAATTTCTGAGGCTGAAGCGCCGCTGATGTCCGGCCCTGCGGCGGCGATGAAAGCCTGCAATTCTGCTGCCCGCGAGGGCTGCAGACCGGCTCCCCACGCGCTTGACACTGTTGCGCACCAAAAACTATAGTCGCTTATTTGCCCAGTGCTTGGGCGCGGATTATATATTGCTCGCTTATGCCGGACAACTACTTTGCCCGCTACTTGCCGTTGCTGATGCAGCTGGGAGCAGCCTTGATACTGGCGTGCGGCATGGTGGTCATGTCCGCCTTCCTCGGCAAGCATCGCTACAACCGCGCCAAGATGTCGCCCTATGAATGCGGCATGGCGCCGGTGGGCGACGCGCGCGAACGCTTCTCGGTGAAATTCTACCTGGTGGCCATGCTGTTCATCCTGTTCGACGTGGAAGCGGTATTTCTGTATCCCTGGGCGGTGCTGCTGCGCGAGCTGAAGATGTTCGGCTTCTGGGAGATGCTGGTGTACATCGCGATCGTGCTGGTCGGCCTGTTTTACGTGTGGAACAAGGGCGTGCTGGACTGGTCGGGCACGCCGCGCAGCAGCGTTCTGAGCACCGCGACGGCGATGCCCGAGGCGGCGGAGACGCCGGCGTTGTCCGTGCCCGTCGAGGGAAGCAGGTCTTGATGCCGCTGGCGCCCGCCATTACCGACGTGGAGCAACTGAAAGACCGTCCTGCACTGGCGCGGCTGCTGGGGTGGCGTTCCGCTGCGATCGAGGGCGCCAAGTTCGACCGCGACGAGCTCAGCGTCTACGTGCGGCGCGACGCCCTGCGCGAAGCCTGCGCCATCCTGCGCGATGACCCCGAGCTGCGGTTCAATTTCTTGGCGGACGTGACCTGCGTCGACTGGTTTCCTTCCGAGCCACGATTCGAAGTGGTGTATCACCTGTTTTCAATTCCGACCAAGCGGCGGGTGCGGCTCAAGGTGCGGTTGGGCGGAGAAGATCCGTCGGTGGAATCGATCACGCCGGTGTGGACCTCAGCCAATTATTTCGAGCGCGAGGTGTTCGACCTGTTCGGAATTCGCTTCGAGGGTCATCCCTACCTGCGGCGCATCATGATGCCGGAAAACTGGGAAGGCCACCCGCTGCGCAAGGATTATCCCGTCGAGGGCTACCGCTGATGGGCCACCTTCCCCACATCGCGTCGCTGGAGGAAACCGCCGACCGGACCATGATCCTCAACATGGGCCCGCAGCACCCGTCCACCCACGGCGTGCTGCGCCTGGTGCTGGAAATCGACGGCGAAAACGTGGTCCGCATGATGCCCGACATCGGCTACCTGCACACCGGCATCGAGAAAACCTACGAGGCAAAGTTCTACCAGCAGTGCGTGCCGCTGGCCGACCGCATGGACTACCTGGCGCCGTTCAGCAACGAGCTGGGCTTTGTGCTGGCGGCGGAAAAGCTGCTGGGCATTGAGGCGCCGCCGCGGGCGCAGTGGATGCGAGTGCTGATGAACGAGCTGACCCGCCTGAACTCGCACCTGGTTTGGCTGGGCACGCATGCCATGGACATCGGCGCGCTGTCGATGATGCTGTACTGCTTCCGCGAACGCGAGGACATCCTGCGGCTGTTCGAGGCTTTGGCCGGGCAGCGCATGTTCGACTCCTATTTCCGCGTGGGCGGTCTGAGCATGGAGCCGCCGATCGGATTCTTTCAGCGGGTGAAGCAGTTCGCCGACCGCTTCCCTTCCAAGGTGGACGAATACGAAGACCTGCTAACCGGAAATCCCATCTGGGTGGGCCGCACGAAAGGCATCGGACACATGACCGCCGAAGACGCGATTGCCCTCGGGGCCAGCGGCGCCACCGCGCGCGCCAGCGGCGTCGATATCGACCTGCGCCGCGATGCGCCCTACTCCGGCTATGAGAAATTCCAGTTCAAGGTCCCGGTGTCCACCGAGGGCGACGTGTTCGCACGCTACATCTGCCGGGTGGAGGAGATGCGGGAATCGACCGGCATCATCCAGCAGTGCCTGGCCGGCGTGCCGGAGGGACCGATTAAGGCGGATGCTCCCAAGGTGGTGTTGCCGGACCGCGAGAAGATGAAGACCCAGATGGAAGCGCTCATCTATCACTTCAAGATCGTCACCGAAGGCTTCACGGTCCCGGCGGGCGAGGTGTACGTGGCGACGGAATCGCCGCGCGGCGAACTGGGGTTCTACATGGTCAGCGACGGGACGGCCAAGCCCTATCGCGTGCACGTGCGCGCGCCCTCATTCGCCAATCTGCAGACGCTGCCGAAGATGTGCGAGGGCGGGCTGATCGCCGACGTGGTCGCGGCCATCGGAAGCATTGATATCGTGCTGGGGGATGTGGACCGGTGAGAACTGCCGAACTGCCGAAGTGCCGAACTGCGGAATTGAAGGCAACGACGTTGCCGAACTGCCGAAGTGCCGAACTGCGGAATTGAATGCAGGACCACGATAGTCAATCCGGAGCATTGAAAGCGCGGACGAAGAGCTTTGCCGTGTCGGTCATCAAGATCGTTCAGGCGCTCCCGAATAAGCCTGAAGGATGGATTATCGGCAAGCAGGTGTTATGGTCTGCGACGTCGGTGGCGGCAAACTATCGGGCAGCTTGCCGCGCCCGCTCAAAGCAAGAGTTTGTCGCAAAAATTGGAGTGGTCAGCGAGGAAGCGGACGAAACCGTCCTCTGGCTCGAGCTGTTGATCGAGGCAGGTCTTGTGCCTGAAAAATAGCTTGCCGCAGTCTTGCAAGAAGCTCACGAACTAAGTGCGATTTTTACGGCTTCCTACAACACTGCTTGTGGTTCGAAGTAATTCGGCACTTCGGCAGTTCCGCAGTTCCGCAGTCGGAATTAACAATGGTCGTCAGTGAACAACTCGACCAGTTCTTCACCGAGAAGATGAAGGACTATCCGACCCAGCGCTCCTTCCTCGTGCCCATGCTGCTGTACACGCAGGACGAGGTGGGTTACCTGTCAGAGGAGGCGATTGCCTACGTGGCGCAGAAGGTGAACCTGAGCGAGCTCGAAGTGCGCAACGTGATCAGCTATTACTCGATGCTGATCACCAAGCCGCGCGGCAAGTACAACCTGCAGGTATGCCGCAATATCTGCTGCATGCTGCGCGGGGCGGACGAGATCAGCGCCCACCTCAAGCAGCGCCTCGGTATCGGGCACAAGGGCACGACCGCCGACGGCATGTTTTCCTTTGAAGAAGTGGAGTGCATCGGGGCATGCTCGTGGGCGCCGGCGATGCAGGTGAACTACGAGTTTCACGAGAAATTGACAGTGGAGCGCGTGGACGAAGTTCTAGAGTCGTACAGAAAATCGAGCTGATGGGAACAGAATTTGAAATTGGAGATTTGAAAATTTGAAATTTGACCGGTGCACATGAACGAAACCACCGAGCAGTTGCGGCAAAGGACAAAAGCCCTGGCCGTGCGAATCGTTCGGCTATTTCGGTCTTTACCAGAGACTCGTGATGCGCAAATTATTGGAACACAATTATTGCGCTGCGGCATGTCGGTGGGAGCGAACTACCGGGCCGTGTGCCGGGCCCGTTCCAAGGCCGATTTCATTTCGAAGATAGGCATTGTGCTGGAGGAAGCCGACGAAACTGTGTTCTGGTTGGAATTGTTAATCGAGACCGGCATCGTAGCGGAAAACAAACTCAAGGAGCTGTTACAAGAAGCGCGCGAACTGACTGCCATCTTCACGGCCGCTCAGCGCACTTCGCGCTCGCACTAGCAAATTTCAAATTTTCAAATTTCAAATTTTCAAATTCTTAAAATGGCTGACCTGGTTTCCCATCCCGATGAAGTGAAGGTCGTGAGCAAGCGCTTTGGGCAAGGTGCCGCCGATCTCGATCGCTATCTCGCGCTCGATGGTTACAAGGCCGTGCAGAAGGCGCTGGCGCTGGGAGCGGAGGGGATCGTCAATGAAGTCAAGGCCTCCAACCTGCGCGGACGCGGCGGCGCCGGATTTCCCACCGGGATGAAGTGGTCCTTTGTTCCCAAGGATTCGCCCAAGCCCAAGTACGTGCTCTGCAATGGAGACGAAAGCGAGCCCGGCACCTGCAAAGACCGGCTGATCCTGGAGCACGATCCGCATGCGGTGATCGAGGGCGTGGTGATTGCCGGTCTCTCGATTCGGGCCAAGGTCGGGTACATCTATATTCGCGGCGAATACCGGTACCTGGTCGACATCATGCGCAAGGCGATTGCCGACGCTTACGCTCGCGGTTTCCTGGGCAAGGACATTTTCGGCAGCGGCACCGATTTCGACGTGTACTGGCACACCGGCGCGGGCGCCTACGAGGTGGGCGAAGAATCGGCGCTGATGGAATCGCTGGAAGGCAAGCGCGGCGTGCCGCGCATCCGCCCGCCATTTCCCGCGGTGGTGGGCCTGTGGGGCGGTCCGACGATCATTAATAATGTCGAGACCCTGGCCAGCGTGCCGCACGTCATTCTCGGAGGCGGTCAGAAGTTCGCCGAGCTGGGCACGCCCAAGAATGGCGGCACGCGGCTGTTCTGCCTGAGCGGGCATGTGAACAAACCTGGGGTCTACGAGCTGCCGCTCGGCTATAACCTGCTGAAGATGATTAACGAGGTTGGCGGCGGCATATGGAAGGGCCGCAAGCTGAAGGCGGTGACGCCCGGGGGATCGTCGGTGCCGGTGCTGAAAGCAGAAGAGTGCGACATCGCCATGGACTTCGATTCCTGCATGAAAGCCGGAACGTTCCTCGGATCCGGCGGCGTGGTGGTGCTCGACGACCACACCTGCATGGTGAAGTACGCGCAGCGGATCATGATGTTCTACCAGCACGAGAGCTGCGGCTGGTGCATCCCTTGCCGCGAAGGCACCGACTGGCTGAAGAAGACGCTGAACCGTTTCCACGCCGGCGGCGGGGTGAAGAAGGACATCGATAACATTCAATACCTGGCGGAAAACATGCTCGGCCGCACGTTCTGCCCGCTGGGAGACGCGGCGGCGATGCCGATTATTTCGATCGTTAAGAAGTATCGGGAAGAATTTGAAGCACACCTGGAAGGAAGACCGTGTCCGTACGAGAAGAGTACAGTGGAGCGGTTGCCGGTGCTGGCGTGAAGAATTTGTAATTTGTAATTGGTAATTTGTAATTTAACGGCCGCTTGCCGGCGATCTTTGAGCTGGCCCTTTAAAATTACAAATTGCAAATTACCAATTACAAATCATGGCAGATATAAACATCACCGTGGACGGCAAGAAGATCACGGCCCCGGCGGGGACGCTGCTGATTGAGGCGTGCAAGTCGGCCGGCATTGAGATCCCGTCGTTCTGTTATTACCCGGGGTTGTCGCTGCAGGGCGCCTGCCGCATGTGCCTGGTGCGCATCGAGAAGATGCCGAAACTGCAGACGGCGTGCACCACCGTGATCAGCGAAGGCATGACGGTGACCAGCGAGAGCGACGAAGTGCGCCAGGCGCGCAAGTCGATGCTGGAGCTGCTGCTCGGCAACCATCCGCTGGATTGCCCGGTGTGCGACGCGGGCGGCGAATGCGAACTGCAGGACATGACGTTTACCTACGGGGCGGCGGAATCGAAGCTGATCGACATCAAGAACCATCGCGACGAACAGCAGTGGTCGCCGGTGGTGTATTTCGACCGGCCGCGCTGCATCATGTGCTATCGCTGCGTGCGTGTCTGCGGCGAAGCCATGGACGTGTGGGCGCTGGGGGTCCAGAACCGCGGCTCGGCGCAGGTGATCGCGCCCAACAAGCAAGATTACCTGTGGTGCGAAGAATGCGGCATGTGCATTGACATTTGCCCGGTCGGGGCGCTGACCAGCGGCGCATACCGCTACAAGACGCGGCCGTGGGAGATGCATCACGTGGGCACGCCCTGCACTCACTGCGCCGATGGTTGCAAAACCACGCTCGGAGTGCGGCGCGCCGACACCGGACTGGAGATCGTGCGCGGCGACAACCGCGACAAGAGCGGCATCAACGGCGATTTTCTGTGCATCAAGGGGCGTTACGCCTTCGATTTTGCCGGCGACCCGCGCCGCCTGAAGCAGCCCATGATCCGGCGCGAAGGCAAGCTCCAGCCGGCAACATGGGAAGAGGCCTTTGACCTGATCGGCGAGCGGTTTAAGCAGATCAAGGACGAGCATGGCGGGCAAGCGTTCGGCGTGATCGGATCGAATCGCACGACCAACGAAGAGAATTACCTGCTGCAAAAATTCGCGCGCACGGTGCTCGGCACCAACAATATTGACCACCACCGCACCGCGGATTACCCGGGTCTGGTGAGCGCGCTCGGCGGAACCGACCGCACCGCCAGCATGCGGGACGTGTTCTTCGCGCCCGCCATCCTGCTGATCGGCAACAATCCCACCGACCAGCACCCGCTGCTGGCCTGGCAGATTCGCAATAACGTTCGCCTGCATCGCGCGCGCCTGTACGTGGTGAATTCCACGGCCATCAAGCTGCGCCGCCAGGCCGCGGTGTTCGCGCAAATCTCCGAAGACAACGGCGAAACCGCGTTTGTGCACTTCCTGGCCGGCAACGATGCCGCGCCCGCAGGCCTAGCGGCCGGCGAAACCTCGGCGGACACCTTGCGTGACCTGCGCGACAAGCTTCGCGGCGAGGCGCAAGTGGTGGTGGCCTTCGGGTCCGAGTTGCGCGCCGACGGCATCGCGGAGCTGGCGCGCGCGCTGCCGCAAGCGAAGTTCATCGCTTTGGGCGATTATGCCAACTCGCGCGGCGCGGCCGACATGGGCCTGTATCCCGACCTGTTGCCCGGTTACGTGCCGGTCGGGAGTGCGAAGGAAGAATGGCATGCCGAGGCGCCCACGCAGCCCGGCCTCAATCTGCGCGAGATGTTCGCCGGCGCAAACGATGGGCGCATCAAGGGGCTCTACATTGTCGGCTCCAATCCGATTGAGCGCTACGGCATCGACGCTTTCGTCCTGTCGAAGCCGTTCGTGGTGGTCGAGGACATGTTCCTGACCGAAACCGCGATTCCCGCCGACGTGGTCCTCCCCGCGGCCTGTGCTTACGAAAAGTCGGGGACATTCACCAATACTTGCGGCGACCTGCAGATGGTGCGCAAAGCGGGCGAGGTGGAGGGCGCAAAGGCGGATTTCGAAATTATCGTGCGCATCGCAAGCAAGATGGGCTACGACATCCGGCGGCTGGTGCCGTTCGGCCGCCCGCTACGCGCCGACATGGGACAATCGCGCGGCGCGCAATCCGGCGAAGCCGACCGGCACGCGGTGTGGCTGGAGCGTCACAACCTCGAGCCAAAGCTGAGTCCATTTGATCCGCTGGCCATGCTCGATGAAATTCAGCGCCTGGTGCCGGGATACGACGTCTCGCGCTTGAACCTGGTGGCGGGGAACGACGAGCACACGCACCTCCCGTCCGCGAGCAACCTGCCCAGCCATCCCGAGCTGATCGTGCCCTCCGAGGACACGTTGTTCACCTCCGGCACGCTGGGGCGCTACTCGAATGCGTTGAATTCGGTGATCGAGAACGAGCGCAAGGAGCCGGCGGATAAAGAAATTGCGGTCTAAACAGGCTTCGGGCTCCAGGCTGCAGGCTTCAGGCAGCAGAGTAAAAGGCCAACAAAACTGTGCAAGGTGGCACTCTCAGCTTCGGAACGTTTCTCCTCGTCTCCCTCATCAAGGTGGCGATCGCGATCGGGGTGCTGCTCACCCTGGTGGCGTACACCGTCTGGCTGGAACGCAAGGTGGTGGGGCACATCCAGAACCGCTGGGGACCCTCGCGCGTGGGCCCCTTCGGACTGCTGCAGCCGCTTGCCGATGGCTTAAAGTTTATCTTTAAGGAAGACCTCGTACCCCCCTATGTCAACAGGCCGTTGTACCTGCTGGCGCCGGTCCTGTCGCTGACCCTGGCGCTGACCTCGATCGCGGTGATTCCGATCGGAGGATGGATCACGATCCACGGCGCGCACATTCCGCTGCAGATCACTGACGTCAATGTCGCGCTGCTCATTATCCTCGGCATCACCTCGATGGGGGTGTACGGGATCGCGCTGGCGGGATGGTCGTCCAACAGCAAGTATTCCCTGCTGGGCTCGCTGCGCGCCAGCGCGCAGATGGTGAGCTACGAGGTCGCGCTTGGGCTGTCGCTGATCGGGGTGCTGATCTTGTCGGGCACGTTCAGCCTGCGCGGCATCGTGGAGCACCAGCTCGGCGGATTTTGGCATTGGAATATCTTCGGCGGCGGGCAGATTGTGGCCTTCTTCATCTACCTGTGTGCGGCGTTTGCCGAAACCAACCGCGTGCCCTTCGACCTGCCGGAAGCCGAGACCGAACTGGTGGCCGGCTATCACACGGAATACAGCTCGATGAAGTTCGCGATGTTTTTCATGGCGGAATACGCCAACATGGTGACCGTGGCCTGCCTGGCCAGCGTGCTCTTTCTCGGGGGATGGAGTGGCCCGGTATTCGGCCCGCCGGTGCTGCAGGCGCTGCTGCCGGTGTTCTGGTTTTTTTTGCGTGTGGTCTTCTTCCTGTTCCTTTACATTTGGGTGCGCGGCACGCTGCCGCGCTTCCGTTATGACCAGTTGATGGGCTTCAGCTGGAAATTCCTGTTGCCGCTGGCGGTCGCGAACCTGCTCATCACCAGCCTGGTGGTGGCGTTGCGCTCTTGAACTGAAGTTTATGACTCGCAACTCGCAAATCGAAACTGGCAACTCGCTCGGTACTCGGTACTAGGTACTCGGTACTATGCTTCATCTCGCACTGTTCGCGTTCTTCGGCGCCATCTGCGTGGCGGGGGCCATCAACCTGCTGGCGCAGCGCCACCCCATTAACAGCGCGCTGTCGCTGATCGTGGTGATGGGATCGCTGGCGGTGGAGTTCATGCTGCTGGGCGCGGAGTTTGTGGCCGTAATCCAGGTGATCATTTACGCCGGCGCCATCATGGTGCTGTTCGTCTTCACCATCATGCTGCTCAATGCCGGCGAGGAAGAACGCAGCCCCGGAAGCCGCATTGCGCTCATCTTCGGGATCCCCGCGTTGCTGGTGCTGATGGGGCTGGTGGCCTGGGTGCTCATCCGGCAGAACCCCGCATCGGGCACGGTTGCGGCGGGAGCGCTGCCCGGAACTCCGCCGGAGATCGGGCGCCTGCTCTTCCACGACTTCCTGCTGCCCTTTGAAGTCACCTCGGTGCTCATTTTGATCGCCATCATGGGCGCGGTGGTGCTCGCCCACCCTAGCAAGCCAAAAACGGGCTCGCCGGGGACGCCGGTAGCCAGGAGGGAGCACTGATGGTTCCGCTGGCTTATTACCTGGTGCTCAGCGCAGTGCTGTTCGCCTGCGGCGTCGCCGGGTTTCTGATCAAACGCAACATCATCACCATCTTCATGTGCATCGAGCTGATGCTGAACGGCGTGAACCTGGCCTTCGTTGCCTTCGCCGCGCACTGGCACCGGCTCAGCGGGCAGGTATTCGTGTTTTTTGTCATGGTGGTCGCCGCCGCGGAGGCCGCAGTCGGACTGGCGATCATCATTGCTGTCTTCCGCACGCGCGAAACGCTGAATGTGGACCGTGTGAATTTGTTGAAGCTGTAAAGGAGTCAGGAGTCGGGAGTCAGGAATCAGCGGTTCAGCCCGTCGGCTGAAGGCTGGATTGCTGACTCCTGACTACTGACTACCGACTACTAAATATGAATCTCTGGCTCATCCCGCTGCTTCCGCTGGCCGGCGCCGCCATCAACGGCCTGTTCGGGCGGCGCTTTCCCAAGGCCGTGGTCACAGCGGTCGGACTCGCCTTCCCCGGCGCGGCCATGCTGTGGGCCTGGAAAGTGGGATGGCAATTAGCACAGCTTGCGCCCGGCGCCATTCCGCATATTGAGAATTACGGCGGATGGCTTCGCGCCGGCAGCTTCACGGTGAACTACGGCCTCTACCTCGACCAGCTCTCGCTGCTGATGATCCTGATCGTCACCGGCGTGGGCTTCATCATCCACGTGTACTCGGTCGGCTACATGGCGCACGAGGGCGGCTACTACCGCTTCTTCGCGTACATGAACCTGTTCATGTTTTTCATGCTCACGCTGGTGCTGGCGCACAGTTACCTGCTGATGTTTGTTGGCTGGGAAGGCGTGGGCCTGGCGTCGTACCTGCTGATCGGCTTTTTCTTCCTGCGCGATTCCGCCGCCGCCGCCGGCAAGAAAGCGTTCATCGTCAACCGCATTGGGGATTTCGGTTTCCTGATCGCGCTGTTCCTGCTGATTAAGAATTTCGGTACGCTCGATTTCACCGGCATTTTTGCAAAAGTTTCCGGACTTCCGCAGGAAGCTACCGCCGGCCTGCTGACCACCATCGGCCTGCTGCTGCTGGTCGGCGCCTGCGGCAAGAGCGCGCAGCTGCCGCTTTACGTATGGCTGCCGGACGCGATGGAGGGCCCCACGCCGGTCTCCGCGCTCATCCATGCCGCCACCATGGTCACCGCCGGGGTTTACATGATCGCGCGCTCGCACGTCATTTTCGACCGCGCGCCCATCGCGCTGACGGCGGTTGCGATCATCGGCTGCGCCACCGCGCTGTTTGCCGCCACCATCGGCTGCGTGCAGCACGACATCAAGCGCGTGCTCGCTTACTCCACCATCTCGCAGCTTGGCTACATGGTGATGGCTTGCGGGGTCGCGGCCTACTCCGCGGGCATGTTCCACCTGATGACGCACGCATTTTTCAAGGCGCTGCTGTTCCTCGCGGCGGGCTCGGTGATCCACGCCCTCGGCGGCGAGCAGGACATGCGAAAGATGGGCGGCTTGCTGCGCGAGATTCCGGGAACATTCCTGACGATGACGGTGGCGACCCTGGCCATCGCCGGCATCTTTCCGCTGGCCGGCTTTTTCTCCAAAGATGAGATCCTCTACCGCTCCTGGACGAGCCCCTATGGATCGTGGGGATACTGGGCCGTGGGCGTCTTCACCGCGTTCCTGACCGCGTTTTACATGTTTCGCTTGTGGTTCCTGACGTTCCTCGGCGACTATCGCGGCCAGCCTGTGCCGGAACACCATCCCGAACGCAAGGGGCAGGAGCACCACGCGGAATCGAAGCGCATCCACGAGAGCCCTCCGGTGATGCTGATCCCGCTCATCGTCCTGGCGGTGCTTTCCTTTGCCGGCGGCTGGATCGGATGGCCGCAGGTGCTCGGCGGCAGCAACCACTTTGAGCATTTCCTCGCTCCGGTCTTCGAAGAACATGCGACCGCGCTGGAAGCCGCGGCAACCAGCCCCGGCGAGGGACATGCGCCTTCCGAGATCGCGCTTACCTTGACCGCTACCGGCGCGGCGCTGCTCGGCATCGGGCTTGCCTGGCTGATGTACTCCAAGCGGCGCGACCTGCCGGAGAAGCTGCGGCAACGTTTCGCGGGCGTCTATGACGCGCTCGAGCACAAGTATTACGTCGACGAGATTTATGCCTGGCTCTTCGTGAAGCCGATTATCGCGGGCTCGCGCGAGGTCCTGTGGCGGGCCATCGATGCCGGCGCCATCGACGGCACCATCAACGAAACGGCTGAGGCGGCGCGCGACCTCTCCAATGGCTTGCGCCGCATGCAGTCGGGCAACATTCGCTCATATGCCGGTTGGGTGGCGCTGGGCGGCGCTGCCGTCGTCGCCTACATGGTCTGGCTGGGTGTGAAATGAACGTCCTGGACAAGAACATCCTGACGATCGTCACCTTCGTCCCGCTGGCCGGGGCGCTGCTGCTGGTGCTGTTCCCGCGCCGCCATCGCGATATCCGCTACTTTTCGCTGGTCGTGACCCTGCTCACGTTTGTCCTCTCGCTCCATCTCCCGGTGTATTTTGCGCGCCATCGAGCCGGCTTCCAATTCGAGCAGAACGTGCAGTGGATTTCCACCCCCAACATTCACTACCACCTCGCGGTGGACGGCATTTCCATGTGGCTGGTGCTGCTGACCACGTTCCTGACGCCGCTGTGCGTGCTGATCTCGTGGAAGTCGGTGCACGACCGGGTGAAGGAATTCTTCATTCTCATGCTGGTGCTGGAGACCTCGCTGATCGGCGTGTTTGTTTCGCTCGACCTGTTTCTCTTTTATTTCTTCTGGGAAGCCAGCCTGATTCCGATGGCGCTGCTGATCGGCGTTTACGGCCACGAACGCCGCGTCTATGCCGCGGTGAAATTTTTCCTGTACACCATGGTGGCCTCGGTGTTCATGCTGGCGGCCATCCTGTGGCTCTACGCGCACGTGGGATCGTTCCAATTTGCCGACGTCCAGCAATGGCTGCGCGGGGCGCAGGCCACCGAAGCCGCCGGCGCCGCCCGCTGGCTGTTCCTCGGTTTCTTCGTCGCGTTCGCCGTGAAGGTGCCGCTGTTCCCGCTGCACACCTGGCTGCCGGACGCCCACGTGGAAGCGCCCACCGCAGGCTCCGTGTTGCTGGCCGGCGTGCTGCTGAAGATGGGCACCTATGGCCTGCTGCGCTTCAACGTCGGCCTGTTCCCCGAGGAAGCGCGGCATAACGCTCCCTGGATTGTGGCGCTGGCCATCATCGGAATCATCTACGGCGCGCTGGTCGCGATGGTGCAGCCAAACTTGAAAAAGATGGTGGCCTATTCCTCGGTCAGCCATCTCGGGTTCGTGGTGCTCGGAATTTTCAGCTTCACCCAGGCGGGACAGGTGGGGGCGGTGTTCGTCATGCTGGCCCACGGCGTCTCCACCGGCGCGCTGTTCATGCTGGCCGGAATTTTGCATGAGCGCCGTCACACTTACGAGATCAGCGAATTTGGCGGACTGGCGACGCCCATGCCGGTGTACGCCACATTTTTCCTGATCATCACGCTAGCCTCGATCGGGCTGCCGTTGCTCAACGGATTCATCGGCGAGTTCCTGGTGCTGAGCGGCGCGTTCCTGGCGCACCCGCTCTGGGGAATTCTCGCCGCCACCGGCGTGATCTGGAGCGCGTGCTACATGCTTTGGATGTACCAGCGCGTCTTCTTTGGCAAGGTGACCCACGACGTCAATCTCAAGCTGCCTGATCTTACGGTGCGCGAGCGACTGGCGCTGTGGCCGTTGGCCGTGGCCGCGCTGGTGATGGGCGTGGCGCCGCTACTCTGGATCAATGCCGTCGATCCGGCCGTCCGCCAGGTCCTCTCGACTGCGGCGCAGTTCACCAGCCAGGTGGTGGGACGATGAACGCCACCGACTACATCCGCATTCTGCCCGAAATCGTGCTCACCGTCTTCGGCATGGCGGTGATGCTGATCGAGCCGCTCCTTCCCGAGCACGACGATCGCAAGCGGCTGGGCATGCTGGCGCTGATCGGGACGCTTCTCGCCATGGCCGCCACGCTCTACCAGAGCGGCTACCAGGGCCAGGCGTGGTTCGGCATGGTGCAGGTGGACAGCTTCAGCATCTTCTTCCACCTGATCGTCGGATTTGTCGCCGCGACCGTCATTCTCGCGTCGTTTGAGTACCTGGCGGTGCAGCACATTCGCCTGGGCGAATACTACGGGCTCATCCTGCTGGGCGCCGTCGGCATGATGCTGATGTCGTCGGCGGTCGAGCTGGTGCTGATCTTCATCGCGCTGGAGATTTCCTCCATCTCCACTTACATTCTTGCCGGCTTCCGGCGCCGCTCCGCCGGCAGCGCCGAAGCCTCGCTGAAATATTTCCTGCTCGGCTCGTTTGCGACCGCATTTTTCCTCTACGGCGTGGCGCTCATGTTCGGCGCGACGGGCTCGACCAGCATTTATCCCATTGCCGCATCATTGCGCTCCGGGACCTCGACGCTCGCCTATGCCGGCGTGGCGCTGATGTTCGTCGGCCTGGGATTCAAGGTGGCGTCGGCGCCCTTCCACGTCTGGACGCCCGATGTCTACGAAGGCGCGCCCGCGCCGGTGGTCGCGCTCATGTCCACGGCGCCGAAAGCCGCGGCCTTCGCCGTGCTGTTACGCATCTTGTTTGCTGCCGCCGCGCCGGGATGGTTCTGGATCGTGTGGTGCTCAGCGGCGCTCTCCATGACGCTGGGCAACATCGGGGCGCTGGTGCAAACCAACATCAAGCGCATGCTCGCTTACTCCTCCATCGCCCACGCCGGATACCTGCTGGTGGCCTTCGCCGCCGCCAAGGACATCGGCATCTCGGCGGCGATCTTCTACGCCGCGTCGTATGCGGTCATGAACGCCGGCGCATTCATCGTGATCGCGCACTTCGCCGGCCTGAACGAGCGCTACGTGAATCTTGACGACTATGCCGGTCTGGGCCGGCGCGCGCCCGGCCTGGCGGCCGTGCTCACGGTGTTCATGCTGTCGCTGATCGGGATACCGATCACCGGCGGTTTCTTCGCAAAATTCTATGTCTTCAGCGCGGCGTTGAAATCCGACCTGGTCGGCTTGACGATCATCGGCGTCATCAACAGCGCCATCGCCGCCTATTACTACCTGCGCGTGATTGTCGTGATGTACATGCGCGAACCGAAGGACGACGCACCCATGGTGCGGATGCCGGCCGCGCTCGCCGTGTCACTTACCGCCGCCGTTCTCGTGACGATTTACCTCGGCGTGCTGCCCGGTCGGGTGCTGAATTATGCGCTGCAGGGAGCCAAGGACTTGGTGAAATAGCTGTAATTTGGGCAGCCGAGGGCGGCCGGCCCTACGCTTTTTTCTATTCAACCGCCACGGCAATATCCCGGCGCGAGAACACCAACGTCGCCAGCACTCCGAACCCAACCGCCTCGACCACCGCCCATGCCGCTGCCGCCCAAGGCGCTTGCCAGCCATGCAGAGTAAAGCTGACCATGGCATCCGCCAGCGCGTAGCCGGGCAAGATGTTAGTCCAAGGGGCGCCAAGAACCCGACCTCCCACCGCCATCGCGCCCAAGGTGAGAGCCGCGGCGGCGGTGGCCATCAGCGGATGAAGGAAGGTCGAGTAGAACAGCGCCGCCGCTCCCACCAGCAGGAATGACGCGATCAGCACGCCCACCAGCTCCCACAGCGTCCCGGACGACCGTCCGTAACGCGCCAGCGCCAAGGTTCCCACCGCGCCGACGGCAAGGCAGTAGATGGCGGCGTCCAGCATCGCGCCCAGCAGCAGCCCGCTCAAGTATTGTCCGCGCTCGATGCCCTTCGACAAAACGGCCAGCAAGCGCCGCGTGCGCCGCTCGTTGTTGATGCCCGAAGCCGCCATCAGGGCGGTAAACGCCACGCCGTAAATTCCCACCGAGCGCAGGAAGAAGACGGCGTCCTCCAGGTTGGAGCCACCCACGAAAACGACCGCGCCGCCGAAGAAAAGCACGTACACCAGCAGCGTGATCAGCGGCCAGCGATTTTCGCGGACAAAATTGGCGGCGATCAGAAGGATTGGGGTCACATTTCACTCGCCTGATAAACACAGAGGCACAGAGACACAGAGGTTTTAGTTTTCTCTAGTACGGCTCTGTGCCTCTGTGTCTCTGTGGTTTTCCTTTTTCGTGAGTTCCACGAAGATGTCTTCCAGACTCCGCTTCACTGGGTTAACGCGCACAATCTCTCCGCCGAGTGCCCACACCCGCTCGATGGCCTCGCGCTGCGCCGAACGCGCCACCGTGAAGCGCACCAGGCCGTCCTCCAAGCTCGCTCCGGTCGCGAACGTGGTTGCGGGCACGCCGCGCGCCACCAGTTCGAGCTGCTCGCTCGATTCCAGCAAATCGCTGGTGCGGCCCATGCGCGCCAGCCGCCCGCGATGCAGGATGCCGACGCGGTCGCAGACCAGCTCGATCTCCGAGAGCAGGTGCGAGCTGAGAAAAATGGTCTTGCCGGCCGCCCGCGCGCGCAGCAGCAACTGCCGCACCGCCAGCCGGCCGAGCGGGTCCAGCGCCGAGGTGGGCTCGTCGAGGATGAGCAATTCCGGATCGTTGACCAGCGCCTGCGCCAGGCCGACGCGTTGCAGCATGCCGCGCGAAAACTTTCCCACGTTGCGGTCGGCGACGTCATTCAGCTCCAGGGTATCCAGCATGTCGCGTACGGCGCGCGCCAGGCGGGGCTCACGCAGCCCGTTCAGCGCGCCATAGAAGCGCAGCAACCTGCTGGCGGGGCGATGATAGAGCGCCACGTTTTCCGCCAGGAATCCGACGCGCCGCCGCGTCGGCGCGTGTCCAAAGGGATGGTCCAGCATGACGCCGGAACCGCGGGTCGCGCGCATGAACCCGATGGCGAGGTGAATCGCGGTCGTCTTGCCGGCGCCGTTCGGTCCGAGAAAACCGAAAATTTCGCCCTGGTGAATGTCGAGCGAAAAATCATCGAGCGCGACCACCGAGGGCCGCAGCACGCCGCCGTAGCGCTTGGTGACGTGGTCGTATTGGAGGACGGCAGACATAGCGAGCAGAACGACGGTTAGAACGATGTGTCATCCCGCGCGCAGCGAGGGATCTGTTGTGAAGACCCACAGCACTGCTGACGATTACAGCAGATTCCTCGCTGCGCTCGGAATGACGCCGCTTGGGAATGCTAATCGTTCACCGGCCAATGCTCAAAGGGCGAGCCGAAAATGAAAAAGGCCGGTCGTGGTGACCGGCCTACAACTTCGATGCCTTGGTTCGCGGGCGAGGGCGCCCGCGGCACACTATTTCACCTTGGCAAAGATGATCACCAGCGTATACAACGCCAGCGATTCGATCAGCGCCAGGCCCAGGATCAGCGCGAGCTGAATGCCGGGGCGCGCGGCGGGGTTGCGGGCCAGCGCCTCGGCGGAGGCGGCGGTCGCCTTCGCCTGGCCGAGTCCGCAGACCGCGGACGCGATCGCCATGGCGAAGCCGGAGGTAATGGCCACCCAGTTGGTGCCCGTAGTGGCGCCGGCTCCTTGCGCCAGCACCGGCATGGCGAAGCACATGATCGCCAGCATCAGGAATACGAAGCTCATCGTCTTACGCATGTCGTGTTTCTCCTTATCAGTGGCCGCCAGGAGGTGGTTGACCTCATCCCGTGCAGAGGCCCTCACGCTGGCAGCAAGTTTCGAGTTGCCGGTTGCGAGTTCCGAGTAAAAGCGGACGCGGAACTCGAAACCCGCAACTCGCGACTAAAAGTCAGTGTTCCGCCGCCACCGCTCCGGCCAGATACACCGTTTCCAGCAGAACGAAGATGTAAGCCTGCAGGAACGAAACCCCGATGTGCAGGCCCATGAAAATGACGGGCACGCCGATGGGCACCAGGGAGAAGAAGACCAAGGTCACCATGTCGCCGGCAAACATGTTGGCGAACAGGCGGACGGTGAGCGAAAGCACGCGCGCCAGGTGACTGATGATCTCAATCGGCAGCATGATGATGGCCAGCCACCACATGGGGCCGAGAAACTGCTTGATGTAGCTGGGGCCGTGCTTGCGGATGCCTTGCGCGTGATAGTAGAGAAACGCAGCCACGGCGCAGCCCAAAGGCACGGTCGGGCTTGCCCCGGTCGGAGATTCGAAGCCGGGAATCAGGCCGATCAGATTGCAAATCAGGATGAACAGGCCGAGCGCAACCAGGAACGGGGTAAAGCCCTCGCTGTGGTGGCCGATGACCTCCTGGCTCTGCTGCGAGATGAAGCCGTGTACGCCTTCAAAGATGTGCTGGATGCCGCCGGGATTGTCCACCGACAGTCGCGCCCGCAGCAGCAGGAACACCAGGATGAGAAAGCCCACGACCAGGACTTCCATGGCTACGGCATTGGAAATCGGCGCCTTGGGAAACTCCGGCTGAATGTGCAGCGCGCGCAGCAGCGCATCCACCGGCCCGGCAAACAGGCGGTTCAGCAGCGCGGTAAATGCAAGTTGTTCAGGCATGAAAGCAGTAGTTAGTAGTTAGTAGTTAGGCGAAACCAGCCTAAATCCCTCTCCGCAACGCGACCACGACCTCGTACACCGCTTCGCAGAGGATCGCCGCCACGGTCAGAAACAGGCCGCCCAGAAGACCGTAAAGACTGTCCCTGGAAACAGTGAATATACCATACGCGGCGAGCGCGATTAAAGCGTAGCGCAGCAGGAAACGCGCCACCACGCCGCTCGCCGACTGAGTGCGTCCGCTGCTGGTAACGCGGTCGGCCAAGGCGCTGACCGCCTGCTTGAGCCAGTAAAAATTCACCCAGGCAATGGCGCAGCCCAGCGCCAGCCCGATGCCGACCTTCCATCCGAAGGCGATCGCGACCACGACGGTGGCGACCACGCCGACGGCGGCCATGAAGCGGCGAATGCGGTCCAGTGCGCCGGAATAGAACTTCTCGGCCGCCGGATCGGGTTGCGCGACGACGGGTTGTAGAGAGTCAGGCAATTTGTAATTGGTAATTTGTAATTTGTAATTTGCTGACAAACGTTCTGCTACCAAACGTTTGAGTTCGTTCCAACAGCTTCCGCCCAGATTGCAAATTACCAATTACAAATTACAAATCTCCTCCGATTCCATACTTCTCCGCGAGAAATTGCTGCAAGCGCCGCGGCAGCGCCGCCGCCAGTTCCTGCCAGGTCAGCACCTTGCATCGCAAACGAAGGTCCACCGGCTTAACCGCGCGCAGCACCTCATACCACGCCTGCACCAGGTCAGGACGCCGGGCGTCGCACAGCACGCAAAAGGCGCGATCGTTGGCCTGAGCCGCCAGCACGTTGCGGATCAACTGGTAACACAAATACCGGTCCTTTGTTTTTGGCAGGGCTTTGCGGTCAAAGACCCCGGCAAAATCGCGGTAGCTCTCGACAATCGCTTTCTCCCGCGTCTGGAAATCGGATTCGGTCAGCTTCGCCTCCACCAGCAGCGGGCCCAATCGCATGTCCACCTCGGTGCGATCAAACTTGCCGCTGAGCAGCGGGACGCGGGCCTTGAATCCGAACTCCGGCGCCGCGCCGCTCTCCACTCCCAGCAGCGAGCACAGCCGCCCGTCGCAGAACACGCCCGGAGTGCAGAACACGCTCATCAGCAGCGCGTCAGAGCTGTTGCAGGAATCGAGTTCGCCCCAGAAACCGCGGTCGTTGCGCGGCAACGCGGTGCGGGCGCTGGTGTGGACCTTTCTCAAACGGCGCGCCCACTGCGGGTTGTCGAGGATGGCGCGATAGGTTGCAGGAAGGAAATTGCCGTGCGCGCTTGCGTCGGGCTCGTAGCAGACCACCGGCGCCTCGCCATAGCTGAGGCAATGCGCCAGCTTATGCTTTTTCGCGAATGCCAGGTTGCGCGCGCAGATTTCCTGGCGCAGCGCCGCGGCGTAGCGCGCAACGGTGGATGTGGCAGTGGACGGCAAAGAAACCTCAACTCAGAGGCACAGAGTCACAGAGGACCTCAGAATGGTTGTACGCAGAATCTCTGCGCCTCTGTGCCTCTGTGTTTGTCATTTCACGTCTTCGATTCCGAAGAAGTGACCGTGCGCACCAGCTCGATAAATCCGGCAATGATGCCGGCGATCAGTCCGGCGAGGTAAATCCAATCCTTGTGCAGCCAGCGATCGAGCAACACTCCGATCAGCCATCCCGCCACGGTGCACGCCGGCAGCACGAAGGCAAGCTGGCTGTAGCGGGCGGCGGTGACCAGGAAGCTCTTCTTGCCCGCTCCGTTATTGGTTGTCGGTTCTCGGTTTTCGGTCGGCATAGCCGCTGATTTCGTTCCAAATACGTAGAGACCCCGAAACTGCAGGGTCTCTTACTTTACCCGATTACCCGATTCCGCAATTACCCGATCACTTTAATAGGCCGAGCAGCGATGTTCCCGTCTGCTGGATGCCGAGCGACCAGCCGGCCGCGCGAATGAAAATCTCCGGGAAAATCCCGATGCCGACGGTGCCAACAGCGGTTACCAGCAGCGCCACCCGCATGCCGGGGCTGACCACCACCGGCTCCGCATCGGTGGCCGGGCGCATGAACATGGCATTGGCGATGCGCATGTAGTAGTACAGCCCGAGCACGGCATAGAGCACCGCAAAGATGGCCAGGCCGTAGTGCTGCGTCTGGATGAGGCTGAGGAAGATGAAGTACTTGCCGTAGAAGCCCGCCAGCGGCGGAATTCCGGCCAGCGACAGCAGGAACAGCAGCATGAGCACGGCTTCGGTGGGCGCCTTGGAATAGAGGCCGGCGATATCGTCAATTTCGTCGCCGATGATGGCCCGCCGCCGCAGCGAGGTGATCACCGCGAACGCGCCCAGGTTCATGAAGGTGTACACCAGCAGGTAGACGAGGATTCCCTGGATACCGGTCTTGTTAACGATGTTGTCGCTGGCAATCAGTCCCAGCAGCATGTAGCCGACGTGCGAAATGGAGCTGTAGGCGAGCAGGCGCTTGAGATTGGTCTGGGTGAGAGCGGCGAAATTTCCGCCGGTCATGGTGGCGATGGCGACGAACACCAGCAGCGGGACGTAGATGGGGCGCAGCGCGTAGAGTCCCCAGAGGAAGATACGCAGCAGCATCGCCCAGGCCGCCGCCTTCACCGCCACCGACATGTAGCCGGTAACGCAGGTGGGCGCGCCTTCGTACGCGTCCGGCGCCCATTGATGGAAGGGCACGGCAGCGATTTTGAACAGCAGCCCGGTAGCGACCGTGATCAGCGCCACGATAGCGATCGGGTCCCTGGGATTCAGGTTGTAGTTTCGTTGCAGCGCCTGCCCGATCACCTGCAGGTTGGTGCTGCCGGCCAGTCCATACAACAGCGAAAGACCATAGGCGAAGATGCCGCTGGAAAAGGCGCCCAGCAGCAGGTACTTCAACGCCGCCTCATTGGATCGCTGGTCGCGGCGCAGGAACCCGACCAGGACGTAGGTGGAAATGGCCATCAGTTCCAGGCCGATGAACAGCAGCACGACGTCGTAGCCGCTGGCCATGCACATCATGCCGACCACGGAGAACAGGATCAGGGCGTAGAACTCGCCGTGGTGTTCGTGCTCGATCTCCAGGTAACGCACGGAAATCAGAATGGTGAGCGCGGCGCCCGCCAGAAAGAGATAGAAGAAATAGATGGCGAAGCCGTCCATCAGCACCGAGCCGACGATCTGCCCCGCCTGGTTCGACAGGTAGGCAAAGCTGCCGACCAGTGGACGTCCGTCGGCGAAGTGACCGAGGTGAATGCGCAGCACCGCCGCGGTGGAGAAAAAGATCCCGATCAGCGCGGTGATCGCGTTCCAGCGCTTCCACTCCGCCGGCAGCATCAGATCGATCATCAGCACGCCGAGGCCGAACAGCGAGAGCAGAATCATGGGCAGCGACAGCGCGTAATCGGTGCCGGTAAAAAATGAGCTCACGTTCGTTTCCCTAGTTCCTGCTCGCCACAACGACAGCGGCGGGCGCCGGTTCTTTCGCCCGCTGAAGCGGGCTCACTGTTTGTTTTGACGCTGACCCCGGGCTTACGCCCGGGGCTACATTCTTCTGCGCGCTACGCGCGCTGGGCTGCGTCGCTCCGCTCGGGATGACGGACATCGAAGATTTCGTCTCGCTTGGGAGGACAGCCGGGCTCGTTGACTTCACATTCTGCGTTCCCGTCGGCCGAACGGTCTGCACCAGTTGCTCCACCGGCTTTTGCAGGATCTGGAACATCGGCTTGGGATACAGCCCGATGAACAGCGCGGCGGCCACCAGCGGCGCGAAGGTCAGGATTTCGCGCGGCGTCAGGTCCTGCAGCTTCTCGTTTTTCGGGTTGGTCACCGGACCGAAGTAGACGCGCTGGTAGAGCCAGAGCAGGTACGCGGCCGCCAGGACCACGCCCGGCACCGCCCACGCCGCCCACACCTTGTTCTCTACGAACGTCCCCTGCAGGATGGTGAACTCGCCGATGAAGCCGTTGAGCAGCGGCAGGCCCATCGAGGACAGGAACATGATCATGGTGATGGTGGCGTACACCGGCATCACGTTGGAGATGCCGCCGTACTCGGAGATTTCGCGGGTGTGGCGCCGCTCATAGAGGATGCCGACGATCAAGAACAGCGCGCCGGTGGAGATGCCGTGGTTGATCTGCTGGATCACCGACCCGGCGATGCCGGCCTGGTTGGCGACAAAAATTCCCAGCGTGCAGAAGCCGAGGTGGCTGACCGAGCTGTACGCCACCAGCTTCTTCATGTCTTTCTGCATCAGCGACACCAATGCGCCGTAGATGATGCCCACGATCGATAGCCCGATCACCAGGCTGCGGACTTTGGGGTGCATGGCAACGCCGGGAAAGAACGGCAGCGAGAAGCGGATGAAGCCGTAGGTTCCCATCTTCAGCAGGACGCCGGCCAGGATCACTGAGCCTGCGGTGGGTGCTTCCACGTGCGCGTCGGGAAGCCAGGTGTGGAAGGGGAACATCGGCACCTTGATGGCAAAGCCGATGAAGAAGGCGAAGAACAGCAGCATGGCTGCCGTGCCCGTGATCAGTGGCGCCGTCCGGTAGAGTTCAGGAATGCTGAAAGTGTAGATTCCGGTAAGGCCGTGGTGGTGGAAGTAGATGAACAGGATGCCCAGCAGCATGAGCAGCGAGCCGACCAGGGTGTAAAGAAAGAATTTGATGGCGGCGTAGAGCTTGCGCGGCCCGCCCCAAATCCCGATCAGCAGGTACATCGGCACCAGCATCGCTTCCCAGAAGACGAAGAAGAGGAACATGTCCAGCGCCATGAAGACGCCCAGCATGCCCGTCTGCAGCAGCAGGAACCAGATGTAGTATTCCTTCACGCGGTCCTGGATGGCATTCCACGAGGAGAGGATCGAGATCCATCCCAGCAACGTGGTCAGGAGGATCAGCAGGAAGCTGATGCCGTCAATGCCCAGGTAATAGCCGGCGCCGATCGAGGGAATCCAGTTGTTGGCCGCACCTTCGATGAACTTGAATCCCGCTTGGTCTTTCACCGCCCAGAACATCGGGACCAGCGGAATGGAGACCGCCAGCCCGAGGAGCGCGAAAATATTCGCCACCCAGCGAATGGCATTCTTGTTCTCCTTCGGCATGAACAGGAGAATGAAGGCGCCTACCAGCGGCGTGAACAGAATGATGGAGAGAATGTGGTTGTTAAACATTTTTTCTCAGCTCTCAGCTATCAGCTTTCAGCACCAGTCGTGCTGTGTGTGGGCCGGGTCTCTGACCCGGCAGCACGGGTCGAAGACCCGTGCCACACCTAACGGGCGACGTAATAGATCACAAACCCGGCCACACCGGCGACCATGACCAGCGCGTACCACTGCACCAGGCCCCATTGCACCAGCCGCACCGGGTACGAAATGAGCCGCGCGACAATCGCCGGCCCATTGACCAGCACGCCATCGATAATCCACTTGTCCCACCAGTTGGAAAGCGTGCCGATGGCGCGCGTCATCCAGCCGGCGCCGTTCACGCCGCCGTCGATCACGTTGGCGTCGAACTTCCACGCCGCCTCGCCCATGCCCATCACTCCCAGGCGTACGGGCCCCAGCGGGCGCCGCCCGGTGAAGGCGTAGTCGTAGGCTTCATCCACGTACCATTTGTTGAGCAGCAACTGGTACACCGCAGGAGATGCAGCGTCGATCGGCTCGCAATACCCTTTCTCGCACTTCTTATAGAAGTACTTCGCGATGAACCACCCGCTGAAGCCCAGCGCTACCGACAGGCCCATCAGGATGTACTCGATGGCCTCGGTGTGCTCGTGCTTGCCCTCCGGTTTGGGCATGGTGGTGGCGGTCTCCGCCTTGGCGGCCGCGGCCTGCTCCGCGTGCTCGCTCACGGCCGGAAGCTCGTGTCCGGCAGCGGCCGTGACCGCTTCGTTGGCGAACACCGGCTCCAGGAAGCGTTCGAAGCGATTGCTCCCGCCCAGCGCCGCGGGGACTCCCAGCCAGCCGGCGCCGATGGAACCGATCGCCAGCAGGATGAGCGGCACGGTCATGCTCCGGGGCGACTCATGTACGTGGTGGTCGGCCTCGTGGCTGAGGCGGCTGGGGCTCCAGAAGGTCAGGTACATCAGCCGGAACATGTAGAAGGCGGTCATCAGCGCGGCGACAAACCCGAGCGCCCACAGTACCTTGAACTGCCCATTATGCGACGAGTAGGCCTGCCACAGGATTTCGTCTTTCGAGAAAAATCCTGCCAGCGGCGGAATGCCGGCAATCGCCATAGTGGCGATGAACATGGTCCAGAAGGTGATGGGAATGCGTTTGGCCAGTCCCCCCATGTAGCGCATGTCCTGCTCGCCGCTCATGGCATGGATCACTGAGCCGGAGCAGAGAAACAGCAGCCCCTTGAAGAAGGCATGCGTGAACACGTGGAACACGCCGGCGGCAAACGCTCCCACGCCCATGGCCAGGAACATGTAGCCCAGCTGCGACACGGTGGAGTAGGCGAGCACGCGCTTGATGTCGTTCTGCACCAGCGCAATCGAGGCCGCGAAGATGGCGGTCATGGCGCCGATGATGGCCACCACCCACAGGCTCTTGGGGGCCAATACGAACAGCGCATTGGAGCGCGCCACCATGTAGACGCCGGCGGTCACCATGGTGGCCGCGTGGATGAGCGCTGAAACCGGCGTGGGGCCTTCCATGGCATCCGGCAGCCAGACATACAGCGGCAGCTGCGCGCTCTTGCCGCAGGCGCCGATGAACAGCATTAGCGTCGCGAAGGTGATCATCGGATCGCCCACCGCGAAGTGGCCGGTGTTCAAGGCATGCGTGATGTCGGTAAAGCGCACCGAGCCGAAATACCAGGCGATGGTCATCATGCCCATCAGGAACCCGGCGTCACCAATGCGGTTGACGATGAATGCCTTGTTGGCGGCGGTGGAGGCGGAATGCTTCTTGAAGTAGAAGCCGATCAGCAGGTAGGAACACAGGCCCACGCCCTCCCACCCGACAAACATCATGGTGTAGTTGTTTCCCAGGACCAGCGTGAGCATGGAGAACATGAACAGGTTCAGGTAACCGAAGAAGCGGTAGTAGCCGCCCTCGTGGGCCATGTAGCCGATCGAATAAATATGGATCAGCATGCCGATGCCGGTGACAAACAGAAGCCAGATGCTCGACAGCGGGTCGAGCAGGAAGCCGGCGTCGGCATTGAACTGAAACGGTCCGTGCGCGCCCGTCAGCGTGATGCCGTGCTGTGCGTCGCCGGTGCCGAGCCAGGTATAGAGGATGGTCTGGTAGGGACCGTTGTCGTGCGCCGGCTGCCAGGTCTGCGTGTACTGCCACACCGCCAGGCACGACCAGGCAAAGGCGATCACCACCGTGCCGACACAGAACGCGTTCACCGCTTTCTTGTCCAGCTTGCGGCCGAAGAAGAACATCACCGCCGCGCTGAAGATCGGCAGCAGCGGAATCACCCAGATGTGCTCGAGAAAGAACATTTTTATTAGCTCTCAGCTATCAGCCGTCAGCTCTCAGCTACCACTTCAGCAAGTCCACTTCGTCCACGTTGACCGTTTCCTTGTTGCGGAAGAAGGCGATCAGAATGCCCAGCCCGACGGCGGCCTCGGCGGCGGCGTCGGTAATCACGAAAATCGAGAAGATCTGGCCGTTCAGGTTCCACAGGCGCGAGAACGCCACCAGGTTCAGGTTCACCGCGTTCAGGATCAGCTCGATCGACATCAGGATGATGACCACGTTGCGCCGCGTCACCACGCCGATGGTGCCGATGACGAACAGCGCCGCCGCGACTACCAGGTAATGCAATGTGCCAATAGGTGCCATGTATTTCTCATCCGTCGACGGTCGACGCCAAATTTTGTCCTGGTCGCTCCGGCTGCCGTTGACTGTCAGCCGTCGACCGTCGACTCAGATTCGTTTCTTCGCCATCACCACCGCGCCCACGATCGCCACCAGCAGCAGCAGCGACGCGACTTCAAACGGCAGCAGGTAAGTTCGGAACAGCGCCATCGAAACCTGCTGTACGTTCTGCGGCTCCGGCAGGCTCACCGGGTTCACCGGAAAAATCGAGCTGCCGCGCTTGAACACGTACACGAACATAATGCCGAGCACCAGGCTGGCCAGCAGACCCACGTGCCACTGGTGGTTAAACTGCTCTTCCTTCTGCGCCCGCTCGATGTTCACCAGCATGATGACGAACAGGAACAGCACCATGATGCCGCCGGCATAGAGAATGATCTGCACGCCGGCGACAAACGGCGCATAGAGCATCAGGTACAACCCGGCGAGCGAGAGCAGGGTGAAGATCAGCGAGATCGCCGAGTGCACCGGGTTCTTGCGGGTGATCACCAGGATGGCGCTCACCACCGCCAGCGTCGCCAGCAGGTAAAAGAAGAAAGTTGGGGCTACGGGCGTCATCGCGTGTACACCGTGGGTTCCGGGCCGCTCTCCAGCCGCGCGCGATCCAACACCAGGCCGTTGCGGCTGTAGGTCGCCATTTCGTAGTCCTGGCTCAGCTCCAGGCAATCGGTGGAACAGGACTCGACGCACAGCCCGCAAAACATGCAGCGGCTCACGTCGTAGGTGAAGCTGGTCATCTCCTTGCGCTTGGTCACCGGATTACGCTCGCTCTGCACCACGATCAGGTGCTCGGGGCAAGCGGTGGCGCACAGGTTGCACGCGATGCACAGCGTCTCGCCGGTATCGGGGTTCACGTTCAGCCGCGGCAGCCCGCGATAGCGCTCGGCGATCGCCGGGCGCTCCAGCGGATACTGCTCCGTGCAAACCTCTTTCGGGTTCTGGTATTTGAACGTGACCTTCAGGCCCTTGATCAAATCCACCATGAAGACTTTATTCAGCAGCGGAGCGATGCTCACTACACCACCCCTTTCAGCCACCCGAAAATCTCCGGGCCCAGGCCGATCATTCCGGTCAGCAGCAGGACCCCAAGTCCAAGCGGCAAAAGAACTTTCCAGCCAACCTTCATCAGCTGGTCGAAGCGGTAGCGCGGCCAAGTGGCGCGGTACCAGATGTACAGGTACATGAAGCAGGCAATCTTGAACACGAACCAGAAGATGTCCTGGATGCGGTCGCGCACCGGCGGCGCCAGCAACACCAGCCCCACACCCCCAAGCACCAGGCCGAAGGCGTACAGGCCCAGGGTCTGGATTTTCAACAGCGGGTGCTTGGGCATGCGGTACGCGTTGAAGAAAGCGAAGAAGGCGAGGATGAACATCACCATCGCCGGCGCCAGGTAGGACACGAAATCTACCGCGCCAAGTTCGGGATGCTCCCAGAAAAACGGGATGTTGATCGCCGGGCCGTGCACGCTGGGGAAAGGTCGCATCCAGCCGCCCAGCCAGAGCGTGATCGCAATCGAGCTCACGGCCACCATGGCGGCGTATTCGCCGAGCATGAACAAAGACCAGCGCAAGCCGCTGTACTCGGTGTGGAAACCGGCCACCAGTTCCGACTCCGCTTCCGGCAGGTCGAAGGGGGCGCGATTGGTCTCCGCCACCATGGCCACGGCGAAGATGAAGAACGCCACCAGCCCGACGGGAAAAAACTTGAACAGGAACCACACGTGCTGTGCCTGCTGGGCCTGCACGATTCCGATCATGCTCAGCGTGCCGCTGGCAGTGCCGCCGCCGATACCGTACGGACCGGTGCCGGTGAAGCTGGTCATCACCACCGCCGAGACCACCGCCAGCCCCATGGCGATTTCATAGCTCACCATCTGGGCGCTGGAGCGTAGCGCGCCCATCAGCGGGAAGTGCGAGTTCGACGCCCATCCCGCCATCACCACGCCGAGCACGCCCAGCGAGGAAACGCCGAGCATGAACAGGATGCCGATGTTCATGTCGGTGACGGCGTGCGTCGGGCCGAACGGCACCACGATGAACACGCTGAAGGCGATCATCACCACCCAGACCGGCGCCATCCAGAAGATAGGCTTGTCGGCCTCGCTGGGCATGATGTCTTCCTTGGTGAGCAGCTTGATGGCGTCGGCGATCGGCTGCAGCAGGCCGTGCGGGCCCACGCGCATCGGGCCCAGGCGCACTTGCATGTGCGCCAGCGCCTTGCGTTCGCCCCAGTTCATCACGATGACGATGCCGGAGACGCCCGCGAAAATGATGGCGATATAAATCAGCGCCCACACCCAGTTGCCTGCCTGGCCGGGCGTGACGGTGCTGCTGAGATAAGAGGTGACGTATTCCAGCATCAGCGGTCCACCTCGCCCAAGACGATGTCCAAGGTACCAATCACCGCGACCACGTCGGCCACCAGCGAGCCGCGCACCATCTTGTCCAGCGCCTGCAGGTTGACGAACGAGGGCGGACGCACGCGCAGGCGGTAGGGCTGCGTCGAACCGTCGCTCACGATGAAGTACCCGAGCTCGCCCTTGGGCGCCTCGATCGAGACATAAACCTCTCCCACCGGCGGCTTCATCACCTTCGGCACCTTGGCCATGATCGGCCCCTCGGGAATCGAGTTCACCGCCTGGTCGATGATGCGCAGCGATTGCCGCAACTCGGCGATGCGCACCAGGTACCGGTCGTAGGTGTCGCCGTTTTCCCCGGTGGGAATTTCGAAATCGAATTTCTCGTACAGAGAATAGGGCTGCGCCTTGCGCAAGTCCCACTTCACGCCGGCGGCGCGCAGTACCGGACCGGTGACGCCGAAGTCGATGCAGTCCTTGCCGCTCAGAATTCCCACGCCCCGGGTGCGCTCCACCCAGATGCGGTTGGTGGTCAGCAGCTCTTCGTATTCGTCGATCTTCGGAGTGACGAACTTGACGAAGTTGTTGACCTCCTGCTCGAAGCCTTCGTAGGTCTCGTAGGCCGTGCCGCCGATGCGGAACGCGTGCGTCGTGAGGCGCGCGCCGCAATACTTCTCGAAAATCTTCAGAATCTCTTCCCGGTCGCGGAAGGTATAGAACAGCGGGGTCATGGCGCCGATGTCGAGCGCGTGCGTGCCCAGCCAGAGCTGGTGGCTGGCCATACGGTTCAATTCCGCCAGGATCACGCGGATGTAGGCGGCCCGCGGCGGCGCTTCCACGTTCAGCAGCTTTTCCACCGCCAGGCAGTAGCCCAGCCCGTTGGACACCGCCGCCACATAATCCATGCGGTCGACGTAGGGGTTGAACATCGCGTAGGTGCGGTTCTCGGCGATCTTCTCCACCCCGCGATGCAGGTAGCCGATCACGCATTCCGTGCCCAGCACCTTCTCGCCATCCAGCTTCAGGATCACCCTCAGCACGCCGTGGGTTGAGGGATGCTGCGGGCCCATGTTGAGCACCAGCTCGTTGGCGTCGAGGAAGGTCTGGTCCTTGGCGCCGACGTCCTCGTAAAAACCTGATTTGGTCGAATCCGTCATTGGCCGCTCTCAATGCCCACGTTGATCTTCACCCATTCCGTGTCCTGCTGCAGGATGCCGTACTCCTTGCGCAGCGGGTAGCCCTTCCAGCCATCGGGCAGCAGGATGCGCCGCAGGTCGGGGTGTCCTTCGAACTGAATGCCGAACATGTCGAACACTTCCCTCTCCAGCCAGTTCGAGGTCGACCAGATGGCGGTGACGCTGGGCGCCGCCTCGCCGTCCTTGAGCAGCGTCTTCACCCGGATGCGCTGGTTGCGCGGGAAGGAATACAGGATCCAGACGATATCGAACTGCTCCTCGCGCTTGGGGTAGTGGACGGCGGTGATGTCGACGCAGTAGTCGAAGCCCTCGTCGTCACGCAGGAGCTGCAGAACCTGGTAAACCACCGAGGCCTCTACCACCATGTAGCTCTGGCCCACGTAGGTGCTGGCCTCGCGCACGCCGGAGCCGAAGCGCGCCTTGAACTTGTCCACCATCTCCGATTGCCAGGGCTGCGGCGTCGGTCCCGCCGGCTTGGGCGGCGCCGGGGCAGCGGGCGGCTTGGCGGCCGCTGCCGGGGGCGCTGGCTTTTCCGCCGCCGGCTTGGTCTCCGGCGGCTTGGGCTGGTCTTTGGGAGTTGTCTCGTCGGCCATGAATTTCCCTGCTCGTCCTCAACCGGTGCGCTTGCAATTCGCTGGAAGAATTACTTTTAACAGTCTCCCCGCTGCCCTGCAACGTGCACCGATCACATCAAATTGTGACCAATATCACTTTCAGGCTGGAACCGGACCCGCGCGAGCATTTCCCCGCGCCCGCTTCGTCACTCTCCATGGGGTTCACCTGGAAGAAGCGGCGGCCCCTAGACCCACTCCAGCGCGCCTTTCTTCCAGATCCACACGTACCCCACGATCAGGATGGCCAGGAACACCAGCATCT
This sequence comes from Terriglobia bacterium, assembly GCA_963797035.1. Lineage (GTDB taxonomy): Bacteria > Acidobacteriota > Terriglobia > Terriglobales > Acidobacteriaceae > JAIQGF01. The sequence continues at coordinate 280,144 of CAWCOC010000001.1, read as the reverse complement.
CCACCAGCCCGAACAGGCCCAGCGCCCGGTATTGCACCGCCCAGGGAAACAGGAAAATGGTCTCCACGTCGAAGACCACGAACAGGATGGCGACAATGTAAAAGCGCACCGTGTAGCGCCCGCGCGCATTATCCACCGGGTCGATGCCGCACTCGTACGGCATCAGCTTGGTCTTCTGCGGGTTATTGGGCCGGACCAGTTTGGCGACCATCAGGGTCGCCGGAATCGCAATCGCAACCAGTGCGACAAACAGGAAGATGGGGACGTAGTTTTGCGGCATGAGTGTCGGAACCAACCCTGGATTATGATTCTGGAAAACACAACATACTACAGCCGCTTGCGCCGTCGCACAAGCCGACCGCGGGCCGGTCACAACGATTTGTGAGCGATGAACACCGGCGATGTTCACCCTTCGCTGCTGCTCAGCAACCATCGTCGCGCCCACCGTTCCCGCTGGTCATCCCGAGCGCAGCCAGGGACCTGGGTTTTGCTTCGCCCACGCGAATTCATTCGCCCATCCTTTATAATCTTTGATTTCCGCGCAAAGGGTTGAACCGCCTTGGCACTCGACGACAAGATCTACCAGCTCCGCCGCGACAAACTGGCCCAGCTTGAAGCCCTGGGCCAGGCGGCGTATCCGCACCAGTTCGCCGCCACCCACGCCATCCCCCGGATCATCTCGGAAAATTCGGGCAAGACCGCCGAGGAACTGGAGAGCAACAGGATCGAAGTGCTGATTGCCGGCCGCCTGATGGGCATCCGGCTGATGGGCAAGGCGGCCTTCGCTCACCTGCAGCAGGCTGGGCAGCGGCTCCAGATCTATATACGAAAAGACGATGTCGGCGACAAAGGCTGGGCATTGTTCAAGCTGCTCGACATCGGCGACCACATCGGGGTCCGGGGTTTCCTGTTCCGTACGAAGACTCGCGAGCTCAGCGTCCACGTCGGGGAACTCACCTTCCTCGCCAAGGACCTGCTCCCGCTGCCGGAAAAATGGCACGGGCTCACCGACATCGAGACCCGCTATCGCCAGCGTTATGTCGACCTGGTGATGAATCCCGAGGTCCGCGAGGTGTTCGTCAAGCGCAGCAAGGTGGTGCAGGCGCTGCGGCGGTTTTTCGACGCGCGCGGCTACATCGAAGTCGAGACCCCGATGATGCATCCCATCGCCGGCGGCGCCGTGGCCCGCCCCTTCACCACGCACCACAACACGCTCGACATCGATCTTTACTTGCGGATCGCGCCCGAGCTCTACCTCAAGCGACTGATCGTCGGTGGCCTGGAGCGCGTTTACGAGATCAATCGCAACTTCCGCAACGAGGGCATCTCCACCCAGCACAATCCCGAGTTCACCATGCTCGAGTTCTACCAGGCCTACAGCGACTATCGCGACCTGATGGACCTGACCGAGGAGCTGCTGCCCTTTCTCGCCCGCGAGGTCAACGGCGCCACCACCAACATGTGGAACGACCGCGAGCTCGATTGGACGGCGTGGCAGCGCCTCTCCATGCGCGAGGCGGTCATCAAGTACTGGCCCGAGACCGCCGCGCCCGCGCCCCAGGTGGCCGATTTCTCCGACGCGGCAAAATTGGAAGCCGCGGTCAACCGGCTGAACTCCGTCCGCGGCCAGGTGATCGGCGAACCAGCGCGATTGGATGGCGTCGGCCGCGAGGAGATCGACCGCGTCGAGTTTGACCCCGCTGATCTCGGCAAGGTCACCGTCGCGCTCTTCGAGGCGATCGCGGAAAAGAAGCTTTTCCAGCCAACCATGATCTATGACTTCCCGAAATCGGTTTCGCCGCTCTCGAAAGACAAGCGCGACGAGCCCGGCTGGGTGGAGCGCTTCGAGGTGTTCATCGGCGGGCTTGGAAGTCGGCAACGCCTTCAGCGAGCTCAACGATCCCGAGGAACAGTTGCGCCGCTTCCAGGACCAGGTCCGCGCCCGCGCCGCCGGCGACCAGGAAGCCATGGCGGAGGTCGATCACGACTACGTCCGCGCCTTGTCCTACGGCATGCCTCCGACGGCGGGTTATGGCCTGGGAATCGATCGCCTTACGATGCTATTGACCGACTCGCGCTCCATCCGGGACGTCATCCTCTTCCCGCTGCTCCGGCCGGAAAAGGCAGTCCCCGAGGACGCAGCGGAAGCCGACACCACAGCCGGCAAGAAATAGTTTCTGCGCTGTCGAACTGCGCGGTCCACCACCGAGACACGGAGCCACGGAGAGATTGACCTTGTTTTTTCCTCCGTGCCTCGGTGTCTCCGTGGTGAAAATGAATTTTTTCGCCGTTCCTCCCGTTTCCGTTCGCCCCGCCAGCTTTCCGTTCGCTGGTAGCTGGTTCCGGTTCAATCCCGCTTTTTGCACCCGCTGTGACATCGCCTCACACCGGCAGGTGAGCACGGTCACAGACCGCAGAGACATGTCACGGTTAACTCATTGTTCTGCATGGGCATCAACATCGGATTGGACATCGGCGCCGTCAGCCTCAAGCTGGCCGCCATCGGCGCTCCGGCGGACTTCGAGCTGCTGGAGCGGCTGACCACCAGGAACCCCGACGGCTTTTTCCGCGCCGAGTTCCCTGCCGCCACCGCCTTCGCCGGGCGCCCGCTCGCGCTCTCGCGCTACCGCCGCATCCAGGGCACCCCGATGCAGTCCACCTTCGACCTGCTCAAGGAATTCTACGAGCACGTGCCGGAAGAAAACGTGGAAGGCATCCGGGTCACCGGCTCGGGCAGCGAGTTGATCGCCAAGGTGCTCGGCATCTATTTCGAAAATGAGTTCCGCGCGGTCGCCAAGGGCGTCCGCGAGTTCTACCCCGATGTGCGTACTGTCTTCGAAATGGGCGGTGAGACCTCGAAGTACATCCGCCTGGAGCCCAGCGCGCAATCCAAGTACCTCGGCATCGTGGATTACCAGTCGAGCGGCGATTGCGCCGCCGGCACCGGATCGTTCATTGACCAGCAGGCCTCGCGTCTTCTTTATACGGTCGAGGAAGTCGGCCCGGCCGCGTGCGGCGCCAGTTGCGCGGCGCGCATCGCCGGGCGTTGCTCGGTCTTTGCGAAGAGCGACATGATCCATGCCCAGCAGAAGGGCTACACCACCGACCAGATCCTGCGCGGCCTGTGCGACGCCGTGGCCCGCAACTTCAAGTCCGCCATCGTGAAGGGCAAGCAGGTGTTGCCGCCGGTCGCCTTTGTCGGCGGCGTGGCCATGAACCAGGGCGTGCGCAACGCCCTGCGCGACGCCTTCCAGCTCTCCGACGGCGACTTCTTCGTGCCCGAGCACTACTGCTGGCTGGGCGCGCTGGGCGCCGCCATCTTCGAAAGCGGCGAGACCCGCAAGCGCTCCTTCAAGCGTATACACCAGCTACGGCAGCACGCCGGCAAGCAAACCTTCGCCTGCTCCGACGCGCTGTCCATGGAGAACGTGCTGCTGCTGCGCGACCGCGTGGCCGACGTGGCGCTCCCCGCCGAAGGCACCATTGACGCGTATCTCGGCATCGACATCGGCTCGGTCAGCACCAACCTGGTCGCCATCGACACGCACGGCAACCTGCTGCATGAAATCTACCTGCGCACCCAGGGCCGTCCCATCGAGGTGGTCGATAAGGGACTGGCGGAAATCGAGCAGGTGCTCGGCGAGCGCCTCAACATTCTCGGCGTCGGCACTACCGGCTCCGGACGCGAGCTGATCGGCGAACTGGTCGGCGCCGACACCGTCAACGACGAAATCACCGCCCACAAAACCGGCGCCATGCACGTTTCCAATCGGCTGGCGATGGAGCGGGTGGACACCATCTTCGAAATCGGCGGCCAGGATTCCAAGTTCATCCGTATTGACGACGGCGTGGTGGTGGATTTCACGATGAATGAAGCTTGCGCCGCCGGCACCGGATCGTTCCTGGAGGAGCAGGCAGAAAAGCTCGGCATCTCCATCAAGGGCGAGTTTGCGCAGCTGGCGCTCGCCTCCACGAATCCGGCGCGGCTGGGCGAGCGCTGCACCGTCTTCATGGAGCGCGATGTCACCAGCCTGCTGCTGAAGGGCGCCGAAGTGGGCGATCTGGCGGCGGGGCTGGCGTACTCGGTCGCCCTGAATTACCTGAACCGCGTAGTCCGCGGCCGCAAGATCGGCGACGTCATTTTCTTCCAGGGCGGCACCGCCTACAACGACGCCGTCGCTGCCGCGTTCTCACAGATTCTCGGCAAGCGCATCATCGTGCCGCCGCACAATGGCGTGATCGGCGCCATCGGCATGGCCCTGATCGCGCAGGAGGTCATGCAGCAGCGCGGACGCCCGGCCAGCAAATTCCGCGGCTATCACCTCGACCGGGTCGACTACAAGACGCGCGAGTTCGTGTGCAAGGCCTGCTCCAATTTCTGCGACATCAAGGAATTCAACATCGAGGGCCAGCGCACCTACTGGGGCGACAAGTGCTCCGACAAATTCCGCAAGCGCGCCCGCACCGATCGCAAGCCGGTGATCGACGACCTGGTCGAATTCCGCGACCAGGTCCTGGAGCAGGTGCTCAAGCCGCCCGCCGGCAATCGCAAGAAGGTCGGCGTGCCGCGCACCATGTTTTTCTACGACAAGTTTCCCTTCTGGTGCGCCTACATGCAGGAGCTCGGCTTTGACGTGGTGGTCTCGCCGCGCACCGACCCGGTGATCGCCACCACCGGCGACGAGTTGGCCATCGCGCAGCCTTGCTTCCCGGTGAAGGTGGCGCACGGACACGTGCAGAAGCTGCTGGAAAGCGAAGTCGATTTCGTCCTGCTGCCCAACGTGCTCAACGAATATTCCGAGCAGCCGACGCATGAATCGCACCTCTGCCCCTGGAACCAGACGCTGCCCTTCGTGGTCCGCGCCATTCCGCAGATGGAAGCCGCGCGCGGCAAATTCCTGGTGCCCACCGTCAACTTCCGCTACGGGCGCAAGCACGTGGAAAAGGAACTGGCGGAGTTCGCCAAGACCCTCAACATTTCGCGCCGCATGAGCGATCGCGCTGTCACCGCCGCCTACGCCGCCCAGGGCGCCTTCACCGACCAGTTGCTGGAGGCAGGCGCGCGCGCGCTCAACGCGGTGGAGCGCACGGGCGAGCCCGCGCTGGTGCTGGTGGGGCGCTCCTACAACCTTTACGACCGCAGCATCAATTGCGACATCCCGCGCAAGTTGCGCGTGCAGTATGGCGCCAACGTGATTCCCATGGATTTCCTCCCGCTGGAGCAGGAGGACATCACCGACGTGAACCCCAACATGTACTGGAATTCGGGGCGCCGGATCCTGGCCGCGGCGCGCGTCACCCGTCGCGCCCGCAACCTGCACGTGGTTTACATTTCGAATTTCAAGTGCGGACCCGACTCCTACATCAAGTCGTTCATGAACCACGCCGCCGGGAAACCGGGCCTGGTGCTCCAGTTTGACGGTCACGCCAACGACGCCGGCTTCATCACGCGTTGCGAAGCCTATCTCGACAGCAAGGGATTCCTGCGATGCGCAGACACCACCACGTAACCCGCAAGATCAGCGCTGGTCATCCGCTGCTGGGGAAGAAGATCTACATTCCCGCCATGGCGCAGGGCAGCGTGGAGGCCTTCGCCAGCGTGTTTCGCTGGCTCGGCATTGACGCCGCGCCCACGCCGCCCTCCAACGACCGCACCCGCGAGCTCGGCGCCAAGTACACCGCCGGCGACGAGTGTTACCCGGCGAAGGTTACCGTGGGCGACTTCCTGCGCATCATCGAGCAGCCCGGGTTTGATCCGCGGCAGACGGTGTTTTTCATGGCCACCGCCGACGGTCCCTGCCGCTTCGGGCAGTACGCGCCTTTCCTGCGCAATCTTCTGGACGAGGCCGGTTATCCCGACGTGCAGGTCTTCTCGCCGCACAGCAAGAATGGTTATGCCGACCTCGGCGACGTCTCCGGCCCCTTCCTGCGCACTTCGTGGCGCGCGCTGGTGACCGCCGACCTGCTGCGCAAGGCGCTGCTCAAGACACGGCCTTACGAGATCAATGCCGGCGACGCCGACCGCGCCTTCGACGAGTCTCTCCGCGATCTCTGCGTCACCATCGAGAACAGTTGTGCCGACACCAAGTGCCAGCTCAAGCAGATTGCCGGCGCCATGGAAGGCGCGCGCGAGCGCTTCCGCCGCGTTCCCGCCCGCTACGATCGCGACTTGCCGCTGATCGGAGTGGTCGGCGAAATTTTCTGCCGGCTCAATAACTTCAGCAACGACGACCTGGTCCGCAAGCTGGAGGGCTACGGCGCCGAAGCCTGGCTCAGCGACATCATGGAGTGGATCGCCTACACCAACTCCGAGCAGGCGCGCCACCTGAAGTTGTGCGGGCGTGCCTGGTCGCTGGAGATGGGCAAGACCCTGCTGCGCGATCACATTCAACTCGCTGACGAGCACGCCCTCGCCGCGCCCTTCCACGCTGACGCCCTCGGTTACGAGGAGCCGCCCATCGAGGAGGTGCTGCGTCTTGCCGAGCCCTATCTGCCCGTTTCCGGCGTCATGGGGGAAATGGTTTTGAGCGTCGGCAAGGCCGCTTATCTGGCCAAGCACGGCGCCGACGGCATTATCGATATCAGTCCGTTCACCTGCATGAACGGCATCGTGAGCGAGGCCATCTATCCCAAGCTGAGCAAGGATTACGGCGGGATTCCGATTCGCAATTTCTATTTCGACGGCACGCAATCCGATCTCGATCGCGATCTTGGCATCTACATGGAGCTGACGCGCTCCTATCGCGAAAAGAAAAAATGGCCGCGCCGCTATCCTGCCTATTTCGGCGCCGCCGCCGCCGACTGATGTAGTGCAGCCGCCCCCGCCCGCGTCGGCAAGCAGGTGCCCCGACATTTGCCTACCTTTGGTGGGTCTGTTTCCTTCCTTCGGCAAAATATGCGCCTTTTCCTTACTGTGGCAAATGTGGGTCTTTTCCCGAAGAATGCAAGCTCGCGCAGCGAGCGAAAAGGGCGTAGCCCCCGGCGCAAGCCGGGGGTCTAGCACAAAACGATGCCAGCCCGTTTCAGCGGGCGAAAGAACTCTTCACCACATCCCCGCTGCTATAATCCCCGGTTCTTTTTCCCGAGCTGCGCTGCTTTCGCCAGGAGAGACTCTTGAAGACCTTCATCGCCTTCTTGCTCGCAATCGCCGTCACCCCCGTTTTCGCTCAACGCCAGAAAAAATCCGAACCCGCTGCCGCGCCCGCAGCCTCGCAGACGCAGTACGGCGAGACGCTCTACGACGGCATGAAGTGGCGGCTCATCGGCCCCTACCGCGGTGGGCGCGTGCTGGCCGTGACCGGCGTACCCGGCCAGGCCAACACCTATTATTTCGGGGCGGTCGCCGGCGGTGTGTGGAAGACCACCGACGGCGGCGCGAGCTGGCAACCGATGTCGGACAAGTATCCTTTCTGGTCGGTGGGCGCCATCGCGGTCGCGCCCTCCAATCCCAGCGTGGTCTATGTCGGCACCGGCGAAGCCTGCATTCGCGGCGACATCACGTACGGCAACGGCGTCTGGAAATCGCTCGATGGCGGACGCACCTGGCAGCACGTCGGCCTGGAGGACACGCGCCAGATCGGCCGCATCTTCGTCGATCCGCACAATGCGAACACGGTTTTCGTCGCTGCTCTCGGGCATGCCTTCGGCCCCAACGCCGAGCGCGGCGTCTTCCGCACCACCGATGGCGGCGCCACCTGGCAGAAGGTCCTCTATAAGGACGACAAGACCGGCGCCATTGATCTCTCGTTCGATCCCAACAATCCCAACGTGATCTTCGCCGCGCTCTACGAGGCGCACCGCTCGCCGTGGGAATTGGTGAGCGGCGGGCCGGGCAGCGGGCTGTATCGGTCGAGCGACGGCGGCGCCACCTGGAACCAGCTCACCGGAAACGGGCTGCCCAAGGGGGTGTTGGGGCGCATCGGGGTTGCCGTTTCGGGCGCGAACTCCGATCGCATTTACGCCATCATCGAGGCCGAGCAAGGCGGCATTTATCGCTCCGACAACGGCGGCGAGAATTGGACCAAGGTCTCGGGCGATGCGCGCTTCACCCAGCGCTCCTGGTACTACGGCCACATCTTCGCCGACCCCAAGGATGCCGACACCGTCTACATGCTCAACGTCGGCATGTTCCGCTCCCACGACGCGGGCAAGACCTGGAAGCAGGTGCGCGCGCCCCACGGCGACACGCACGGCCTGTGGATCGATCCCGAGAACCCCCAGCGCATGATCGAAGGCAACGACGGCGGCGCCACCATCACCACCGACAGCGGCAAGACCTGGAGCACGCTCAACAACCAGCCGACCGCGCAGTTCTACCACATCGCCACCGACAATCGTTTTCGCTACTACGTTTACGGCGCGCAGCAGGACAACTCCACCGTCGCCATCGCCAGCTCGACAGATCGTGGCACGATAGATCGCGAGGACTGGTACTCCGTCGGCGGCGGCGAGGCCGGCTTCGTCGTCCCCTACCTGCCCGATCCCAACATCGTCTTTGCCGGCTCCTACGACGGCCTGATCACGCGCTACAACAAGGCCACTGGCGAATTGCAGGACGTGAATCCCTGGCCCGACAATCCCATGGGCTGGGGCGCGAAGCAGTTGAAGTACCGCTTCCAGTGGACCGCGCCGATCGCGCTTTCGCCGCACGATCCCAACGTGCTCTACCACGGCGCCAACGTGCTGTTCCGCTCCACCAACATGGGCCACAGCTGGACCGCCATCAGCCCTGACCTGACGCGCAACGATAAAACCAAGCAAGGCCCCTCCGGCGGTCCCATCACCAAGGACAACACCAGCATCGAGTATTACGACACCATCTTCGCCGTCGCCGAATCGCCGGCGCAGAAGGGACTCATCTGGGCCGGCAGTGACGACGGCCTGGTCCACGTCACTCGCGATGACGGCGCCCACTGGCAGAACGTCACGCCGAAAGAGATGCCGGAGTGGGGCACGGTCAGCCTGATCGATCCTTCGCCCAGCAACGCCGCCACCGCCTACGTCGCCATCGACCGCCACCGCCTCGACGACCTCGCGCCCTACATCTTCGCCACCCACGACTTCGGCAAGACCTGGACGAAGATTGTCGGCGGCATTCCCGTGGGCTCGTTTGTCCACGCCGTCCGCCAGGACCCGGTGAACAAGAGCATGCTGTACGCCGGGACCGAGAGCGGCGTATTTATATCGTGGGACGATGGAGCTCGCTGGCAGCCGCTGAAGCTCAACTTGCCCAACGTGCCGGTTCACGACCTGGTGGTCAAGAATAACGACCTGGTCATCGCCACCCATGGCCGCGCCTTCTGGAGCCTCGACGACCTTTCGCCGCTGCGCGAGTTGGCGCCGGCCGCTGCCGCGGAAGTCCATTTCTATAAGCCGGCGGCGGCCTTTCGCCAGCGCGGCCGCGGCTTTCAGATCCCATCGCAGGCGCCGGTTGGCCACAATCCGCCCTCCCCGGTCGTCTTCGACTATTTCCTGAAGACCGCGCCGCAGGGCGAAGTCACGCTGGAGGTCCTCGACGGGCAAGGCAAGCTGGTGCGCAAGTACTCCAGCCAGGAGGAAAAAAAGAAAAAGCACGCCGCCGAAGTGGAAAGCGAATTTGAGGAGTTTATGACGCCGGCGTCTCCCAAGCTGCCCATCAAGGCGGGCATGAATCGCTTCACCTGGGACCTGCGCTATGAAGCGCCTGCCAACGTGCCGGGCCTGTCGCAGTGGGGCGGACGTCCGCGCGGACCTCTTGCCCTTCCGGGGGCCTATACCGCGCGGCTCACCGTCGCCGGCAAGCAATACCCCGTTGCCTTCGAAGTGAAGCCCGATCCGCGCGTCAAGGCCACGCCGGCCGATCTCGCGAAGCAGTTTGAACTGGCAAGCGACATTGCGCGCTCCATCAGCCAGGCCAATGAAGCCGTCAACCACATGCGCGATCTGCAGACGCAACTATCGGAATTGAAAGATCGCTACGAAAACGACGCTCGCGCCAAGAAAGTTCTTGCCGCCGCCGCCGCACTGGAGAAAAAGGTCACACCGGTGGAAGAAGAAATTGCGCAGACCAAATCCAAGGCCAGCGAAGATCCTCTGAACTATCCTATCCGCGTCAATAACAAGCTCCTGCTGCTGCAGCAGACGGTGGAGAGCGCCGACGGCCCGCCCACCGTGCAGTCCCAAGCCGTCTTCGACGGACTCAAGCAGCAGCTCGATGCATCGCTGGCGAAGTGGTCGCAGATCCTGAACGCGGATGTCCCGGCGCTCAACGCGCTGATGCGGCAGTCGAGCCTGCCGGTCATCTATTTGTCCTCGGAGACGAAATAGGACCCACGCCGGTTATCAAGCGTGGTTGCCGTTGCCCGCTGGCCGCCCGCACGCTAGAGCGTGCGCGTAATTTTGTGGAGCGCGCGCGGCGCGTCAGGATCCAGCCCTTTCACCTCGGCCAGGCACGCCGCCAGTAATTGCGCCGGAATGATGTAGGGAATCGCGGTAAACAGGTCCGCCGGTCCGCTGCTGGATGCCAAGTCGGCCGGAATGCACAGCGAGTGGGTCAGCCGGCCGGAGGCAACTTTCTCCACCGCGGCGCGATTGCTCAGGTCGGTGACGATCAGGGTTTCCGCCTTGATCTCCTGCAACCGAGGAACCAGTTCCGCCAGCCCGTTCCAGGTGACGCCGGGGGGCGCCAGCATGAACACCGGGAACGACGCTTCCAGCATGGCGATGGGTCCGTGGAGAAAATCCGCCGAGGAAAAACGCTCCGCCACCACGTAGCAGGTCTCCATCAACTTGAGCGCAAACTCGAAGGCGTTGGCATAGTTCAGCCCGCGCGCCACCACCACCGCGTGCTCCATGAAGCGATAGCGTTCGGCAAGGGTTGCGATCTCCGGATGCAGTTGCAACGCCGCCGCGGCATGGCGGGGCAGACGGCGCAGGTCGTCGACCGCGATGCTTCCGCCCAGCGAATACGCCAGCAGGTAGAGCATCAGCAGCTGGCCGGTGTAGGTCTTGGTGGCCGCGACGCTCTCTTCTTTCCCGGCACACACCAGCAATACGTGATTCACCAGGCGCGCCAGCGTGCTGGCGGCTTCGTTGGTAATCCCGACGGTGAATGCGCCCTGCGCCGTCGCCCGCTCCACCACCAGGTTGATGTCCGTGGACTCTCCCGACTGCGAAATCGCCACCAGCAGCGCGTCTCGCAGATCGATCGAGGTCTGGTATAGCGTGTACACCGAGGGCGCCGCCAGCGAGACCGGAATCCCGGTGGTGATCTCCAGCAGGTAGCGCCCGAATTGCGCGGCGTTGTCCGAGGTGCCGCGCGCCACCAGCACGATCAGCCGCGGCCGGCGTTCGGCAAAATGCCGCCGCAGCTTCTCCGCCGACGCCAGCTCCGAGTTCAGCGTCCGCTCCAGCGCCTCCGGTTGCTGCGCGATCTCCTGCAACATCTTGGAAGTTGCCATCCCATGCACCTTAATCCTTTTGCGTCCACCCGGTTCGCCAACTGCATTCGGTGACCACTCAGTGTAAACTTGGCTGCGAGGAAACTTCGAAACGGCTGCCCGGAATTTAGCGGATTGCTAATCCGGCGCCCACCGCATCCAAGAACGAGACGGCATGGATATCGAGAAGATCATCAGCGATGTCGAGTGGCTGGAGCGCGTCTTCGAGCTGCGCGACACCCGGCCGCTGGGCCCGCCCAACCGCGAAGTCGCAAACCGCCAGCATGACGAAATGCTCGCCGCCAATCCCTGGTTCCGCCTCTGGAAGCGCTACGGAATTCCCTCTTAGCGGAAAAGATCTGAAAAGACTCGTTCTTCTCGGCCTGTAGCCTTCCGCCCTCCGCCCGCGAACGGTGCTACCATGTCTCGCACATAATAGGCAGCTGAGGAGGCGCCCGTGAACCATGTTGCAGCCAAACGCGCCCCAACTTCACAGTCCCTGACCGCGAAGGACGTCCAACACTTTCTCTCCACTTACAAGAAGGCCTGGGAAACCCAGGACTCCGAGCTGGCCGCCGGTCTCTTCACCCGCGACGCCCAGTACAAGCAGAGCCCCTTCACCCCAGCGATTGTCGGAAGAGAAGCGATTCACGATTACTGGGCGGCCGCCACGGGCCGGCAAACCGACATCCATTTTACCGTCGGCAGCGTCATTCAATGCGGCTACCTGCTCGCCGCCGAATGGAGATGCACCTACCAGGAGCGCTCCACCGGCGAGGACAAGGAACTGGCCGGCATGCTGTTCGCCGATTTCTATGGCAAGCAGGTCCGCCACTTCCGCGAGTACTGGCAATCCCGTACGCTCTAGGGCGATGAAACAGCCCCGGTTACGTCCGGCCAGCCAATCTTAGGGTAGCAAAAAGCGGCCGCGCTCCACAGCGCGACCGCTTGCGTTTGATGGCGTCTTCGGACTTCTTTCCCGGTGCCTAACCGAACCGCGAGCTAACCTGACTCCCCCTAAGCGATTGGTGGGCGCGGCAGTCACCGCGAACACCAGCAGGCAGGGTGTGCGTCGCTACTTGCTCCCGACGATGATCCCATAGCCGAGGAATGGGCTGCGACAGATCCTCAAGGAACGCCGCACTCGCAGCAATCCTCCAACGCCCCACCGGCGGACCACTGCCCAGGATAATTTCAGGCGCTGTAGCAGGCCTACTTGACTGCCGACTTGTTCCAGACTCGGCAGAAGCAGGGCGGATCGGTCATCGGCGACCACGTCGCGAAAGCCCGCCTGTTCAAAACACTGCTTCCAGCCGGCCAGCGTTTCGGGGCGCTCATTCTCCAGTTCGACAAGCGCTGCTTTTAAGCCCGCGGAAGCATTTTCCTTCCAGCAAAGATCGTGGATTCCCGCGTAACCTCCCGGCTTCAACACGCGGTACATCTCCTTCAAAGCCCTCTGTTTGTCGAGCGCGCACATCGTGCATTCGCAAATTACCGCGTCGAAGCTCCCGTCATCGGCAGGCAACGCATGGGCATCGCCCAGCCGAAATTCGATGGCCAGGCCGCATTCAGAGGCCTTTTTGCGGGCGCGTTCCAGCATGCGCTCCGATGAATCGATTCCGATGACGGAACAGTGAAATTGTTTCGCAATGAGGCAAGCTGTCGCCCCTGCTCCCGAGGCGACGTCCATCACATTGCTGCCCTTGTGCACATGGCAGCGCTCAGCAAGCTCCAGCGTCAGGCCTGGTCCACCAGGGTGGAATGATTCAACTCCAAGGTCATAGTCTTCGATCAAAGCCTCCAGCGAGGCTTTGGCAGGCTTCGACGAGGCTGCCTGATTCATGACTCACGTCCGATTGTTCATGCCTCTGGCGCGACACCAAGAAGCACGCGCCTTTCTCGGCGCATTATCCACCACTTGCGGTACGGGTTCAAACCATAGCAGTCCTGCCGAGAAAAATCGCCGCAAGCCCGGAAAGTTTCTTCCGCGTCCTAAAACTGACGTTAATCGGAAATCCGGCTATACTTTCTCCGCGCATCGTGCCCTGGAAACCCCGCGGTTCTCATCATTGACGACGGTCCCTGGCGCCTCAGGCTCTAGCCTTGGGTCATTGAGCGCCGGGGCTTTCTGCCTTTGACTGCCCTGCCGCCGTCATCGACTGCCGCCTGGGCACCGAAATCAGGCCGTCGATGTCATCGAGCGCGTCAAGAACTGCGAAAATTCGGGGCCGGAATTCGCCGCGGCTCCCAGTTTTGGCCGGGCCGCCACGGTGAGACAGGCCCCGTGATCCCGGGCGTAAGTTACTGATTCTATTATGAGGGTGGGGGGAGGGGTCCGGAACACCCTAAGGTTTATCTTCTTCTCATCAGGGTTACCGCCTTATAAACACAATGGCCGAGAACAAGTTCGACCTCATCATCATCGGCGGTGGAATCGTCGGTCTGGCTACCGCCATGGAAGTCACCCGCCGCTTCCCCGCCGCGCGCCTCGCGGTCCTGGAAAAGGAAGCTGCCCTGGCCGCGCACCAGAGCGGCCACAACAGCGGAGTCATCCATTCCGGGCTTTACTACCGTCCCGGCTCGCTGAAGGCCTCGCTGTGCGTTGCCGGCGCCGCGGCCATGGTCGCCTTCTGCCGCGAGCATGGCATCGCGCACGAGGTCTGCGGCAAGGTCGTGGTCGCCACCCAGGAGCGCGAACTGGCCGGCCTGCAGGAGTTGCTGCGCCGCGGCACCGCCAACGGCGTCGCCGGCCTGACGACAATCGGCCCGGAGCGCCTGCGCGAGTTGGAGCCGCACGCGGCCGGAATCCGCGCCCTGCACGTTCCCACCACCGGGATTACGGACTACGCCGCTGTCACCCGCAAGTATGCGGAGATTGTCGCGGCGGCGAATGGAACCGTATCGACGGGAACGGAAGTGGTGGGAATCGTGCGCGGCAGCGGAGAGGTTGTGGTGCAGACGACGCGCGGGGATTATCGTGCGGGATTGCTGGTGAACTGCGCGGGATTATACAGCGACCGCATCAGCCGCATGGCAGGCGCGGAGACCGACGTTCGGATCATTCCCTTCCGCGGCGAGTACTACGAGATCGCAGCCGCCCGGCGAAGCCTGGTGCGCGGCCTCATCTATCCCGTGCCCGATCCCGACCTGCCGTTCCTCGGCGTGCACTTCACGCGGCGCGTGGATGGCGGCATCGAGGCCGGGCCGAACGCTGTGCTGGCGTTGCGCCGCGAAGGCTATCGCAAGACGGATGTCAGCCTGGGCGAACTCGGCCAGGCGATGTCATTTGGCGGCTTCTGGCGCATGGCGCGCCGCTTCTGGAAGGTGGGCGCCGGCGAATACTACCGCTCCTTCCACAAACCCGCATTTGTGAAGGCGCTGCAGCGGCTGGTGCCGGAGTTGCAATCCGACGACCTGGCGGCGGGAGGCGCGGGCGTGCGCGCCCAGGCCGTGGACCGCAACGGCAAGATGGTGGACGACTTCCGCTTCGCGATCAGCGAGCGCGCCGTCCACGTGCTCAACGTGCCCTCACCGGCGGCGACCGCGTCCTTAATGATCGGACGTGAGATCGTCAGGATGGCGGAGGAGAAACAGGGTTTCGGCTCGGCGTTTGAGACTCAACGCGGAAGCAAGTTCAACTGAATGTACATCCGCCAAGCGGCAGTCTAGAACTCAAATACCGCGCATAAAAAAGAAAGCGGTATGAAGCAGGATGGCGACATCCATGAAGAAACTCCGGTTCCTGATGTAGTAGAGGTCGTACTCGATGTTTTCATGGATTAGCAGGTCGCGGTCTGCACTTAGCTGCCACAGACCCGTGATCCCGGGCTTCACCTGCAGACGAAGACGATGCCGCGGCGTGTAGGAATCAACGATGAATGGCATTTCCGGACGCGGCCCCACCAGCGACATGTTGCCAAGGAGCACATTGATGACCTGCGGAATCTCGTCGAGGCTGGTGCGACGGAGGAAGCGCCCGACCCTGGTGATGCGTGGGTCCTCGGAGGCAAGCGGTGAGTAATTGTACGGCGGGGTATCGGTGTACATCGTCCGGAACTTGTAAATGTTGAAGGGAATGCCATGCCTGCCGATACGCTTCTGGATGAAGAGGACCGGCCCGTGAGAGTCCGATTTCACCAGCGCGGCGATGACAGCAGCAACTGGCGCGAGCAACGCCATCAGCGCGAGGCCAAGAACGACATCGGCCAAGCGTTTGCAGGCGGTGTACAGATTGCGCTGCGTGGGACTGCGGAAGGAAGCCAAGAGAAGGCCATCGATGTCGGCGTGCTCGACCCAAAGATCAAAGGGTACGTAGTGGTTGGGGACGAAAGCAAGACTGGCGCCGGCGGCCGCGGTCGTATTGAGAATATCGACAAATTTCTCGCGACCTAGGGAGGGAATGGCAATCACCACCAGGTTCGCCCGGCTTTCCTGGAGCAGTTCCTTGGTAATGGGGCCGGATTTGATAGGGACGGAGCGCTCGCGCCGGTAAGCGAGTTCGAATACCCTTGCGCCCACGGCAGCCGCCTCGTCGTCGACGATGGCAACCGGATGCAAACCGAGCTTTGGCGAACGTGCGAGGGCAGAAAAGACCCTTCGCCCAGTGTAACCGGCGCCATAAATCACCACTTTCCTAACGCCGTGACCCTTGGCATGAAGAGCACGAACGGCGACATAGCAAATCTGCTTCTGTAGTATCAAAGCGGCAGGAACCAGGAACATGGCCAGCAACAAACGCCAGCCCGGAAATGCAATCCCGGCAACAAACGTCGAGAGCAACAAAACCGCGAACATCTGGGCGGACACGCGCAACACGCGCTCGGTTTCCTTGACGCGCAAGAGGGAGTTGCCGCGATGGTACGCACCCTCACGATCAAGCATGAGCACAAACAGCAAGGAACAGGCGAGGGTGCCGGGAATCACCTTGTGCGCCGCGGCCCTGGGCAGGTCCATGCCCAGGTAGTAGGTCAACTGCACCACGACAGCGACAGTTATGAAATCAGCGATACGTTCAAGTAAGGTAAGAAACTTCTCAAATCTTGCGGAGAGATCCGAGGAATTGGAGACATGGTACAGGTCAAAAGCGCGAGGAAGCGCGACGTTGATGACGTTCGCAGCGTCTACATCAGTAATGGAACTAGCCATTATTCATGTACTCCCGTAGGCGGCCCGAAAAATTTGTCGGCCGAATGAATGCAAGGTGCTGCAACTACGACATTCTTGGGCGTCTTCAACTCTGTTACATGACAGGAAAGGCAGTTTACATCAGCGACTCATGGCGCCGGAAACATTATTGCGGCGTCACCAAATAGAACACTGCGGCCGCTGCGAACACGCCGGAAACCTCACCTGCAACAATGCCGGAACTAAAATGATGTCCCAATTCCGCGGGACAAAAAGGTGACGATTTAGATGACGCGGAACTGGCATGAGGAAGTCTGCAAGAGATTTTTTCAGAATCCTAGGCCGGCTCCTTCCTAAAATGGTTCCTTTCTTATCTAGGAACGCTTGGAAACCCTAAATCGGCGGGTTCCTAGGCGTCACTAAAAGCGTACTTAGGTCGAGGGTTACAGTGTCGATTTCGACGCCCATTCAGAGTACGTTTCCGTCGCCTTGTATCAGTTCACAGGAGTCGGCGATCACGTTCCTGAACCGAGCTCGACGGCAGCACCTGTCTTGCGTT
Source organism: Terriglobia bacterium (assembly GCA_963797035.1). GTDB lineage: Bacteria > Acidobacteriota > Terriglobia > Terriglobales > Acidobacteriaceae > JAIQGF01. The sequence goes on along the minus strand of CAWCOC010000001.1, from coordinate 263,044 downwards.
GCTGCACATACCAATCGATTGTTTGGCGGATGCCTTTCTCCAAAGTGATGGCGGCACGGAAACCGAACTCCGCCTGGGCGCGAGTGATATCGAGGCAGCGCCGCGGCTGCCCGTCCGGATAGCTCGCATCCCATACCATCTCGCCTTGAAAGCCGGTGAGCTTCGCAATCAATTCGGCTAGGTCACGAATGCTGATCTCGCGTCCGCTTCCGAGGTTGACGGGCTCGGGCTTGTTGTAGCTTTCGGAAGCCAGGAGAATGCCCTCGGCACAATCGTCGGCGTGGAGAAACTCGCGCGTCGGTGAACCAGTTCCCCAGAGGACGATTCTGCGCTCACCGGCCAGGATCGAGTCCACGCATTTCTTGATGATCGCGGGAATGACGTGCGAGCTTTCAGGATCGAAATTGTCCCCGGGACCGTACAGGTTTACGGGCATCAAATAGATGGTATTGAAGCCATACTGCTGGCGATATGCCTGTGCCTGCACCAGCAGCGCCTTCTTGGCGATCCCGTAGGCAGCGTTGGTCTCCTCGGGGTAACCGTTCCAGAGATTCCTTTCCGCGAAGGGTAGCGGAGTGAATTTTGGATAGGCGCAGATCGTACCCAGGCAAATGAATTTCTGGAGGCGGCGCTCCATGGCCTGATGAATCAATTGGGTGCCCATCATCAGATTGTCGTAAAAAAACCGTCCGGGATTGGCACGGTTGGCGCCGATCCCGCCCACCACGGCGGCAAGGTGAATGACGATGTCGGGCTTGAAGACCTCGTAGAGGCGGTCAACAGCTTGCGCATCACGCAAGTCGAAATCCCGTGAGCGGGGGACCAAGATTTCACGACAGCCTCGCTGGCGCAGCTTTGTGGCGAGGAAGGAACCGAGGAATCCAGCACCACCGGTAACGCAGACGCGCGGTTTGCTCCAAAATTCGTGGGACGCGGACATCAAACTTTGGCCGCCGAAAGAGTACGCGGGTTGATCGTACGCTTTACCAGGTCCAGGTCGGCATCCACCATCAGGCGCACTAACTCGCGAAAGCGCACTTTGGGGTCCCAACCGAGCTGTTTGCGGGCCTTGCCGGCGTCGCCCTGAAGAATATCGACCTCCGCAGGGCGGAAATAGCGCGGATCAATGTCGACAAATTCATGCCAGTCCAAGCCGACGTACGAAAAGGCCTCGTCGAGGAAGTCGCGGACGGAGTGAGTTTCCCCGGTGGCAATAACGTAATCGTCGGGCTTGTCCTGCTGGAGGATGAGCCACATTGCTTCGACATATTCTTTGGCATATCCCCAGTCGCGGCGGGCGTCGAGGTTACCGAGATAGAGCTTTTTCTGCAGGCCATGCTTGATGCGCGCGACCGCCAGCGTGATTTTGCGCGAGACGAATGTCTCACCACGCCGCGGCGATTCGTGATTGAAGAGGATGCCGTTGCAGGCGAATAAGCCGTAGCTTTCGCGATAATTCACCGTTGCCCAATAGGCGAACAATTTGGCGATGGCGTAGGGACTACGAGGATGGAAGGGCGTGGATTCGTTCTGCGGCACCTGCGGGGTGCTGCCGTATAACTCGCTGGAACTCGCCTGATAAAAGCGGGGGGATAGACCGGAGTCGCGAATTGCTTCCAGGATCCGCAGGGTCCCCACGCCTCCGATTTCAGAGGTGTACTCAGGGATGTCGAAGCTCGTGCGCACGTGGCTCTGCGCGCCAAGGTTGTAGATCTCATCAGGAGCGACAGTGCGGATGATCTTGTTGAGAGCGCTGCCGTCGCCGAGGTCACCGTAAAGAAGGCGTAGGCGACCATTGGGCTCGTGAATGTCCTGATAGAGATGGTCAATGCGACCGGTATTGAAGCTGCTGGAACGACGAATGATGCCGTAGACTTCATACCCCTTCTCCAGCAGCAATTCCGCCAGATACGAGCCGTCCTGGCCCGTGATACCGGTAATAAGGGCACGCATATGAGAGGAGATTTCCTTGAGAATCAATTTGGGGAGATTATATCGTAGCGGATCGCACAGGAATCAATGGGTCATTCGTGCCGCAAAATCAGGCCGCAAAACGAGTTCCCCCAGCGCGCCATCAAGAGGTCCATTACAAACTTAATGGTCGCTATCAGCTTGCATCCTGACTCGCTCGTCATGCCAAGCTTGTTGCCAATACGTTCGTAGGTGCGGTTGTGGTGCCAGAAAGAAAAACTCAGGTTGCGGAAGGAAGGAGACACCAGGAAGCTGGAGGCGACATCCTGCACGAGCCTGCGATTCCAGCGAAAAACGTAGTTAAGTGCGCCGTCGTCCAATTCCCATTGCGTACCCAAAACAGAACCGACCAGGGAAAGATGGGGCTCGAGAAACAAGGTCGCAATCTTGGAGACGCGCAGCATCTCGGTAAAACCGCGGACCGGGTTGCGCAGATGATGCAGTCCGTCTTCCACGACAACCAGGTCGAAGAAACCGTCGGGGAAATCGATATTCTCGACGTCCAAAACAATGTTCTTGAGGCGTGGATCTCTTTCCGTGGCGGCCGCTAGGGCCACGGCGGAAATGTCGGAGATGGTGACGTCGGAAAATCCCATATCACAGAGCGCTGACGCTTCAAAGGCATCGGCAGCGCACAGGAACAGCACTCGGCTGGAGTGGTTGACGCGACCACTGGAGGCTTTCAACAAGCGGCGGGTCGCCTCCAAAATGCGCCAGTTGCGGACATAGAATTCAAGTGGCGTAACCGGGTTGCGGCGTTTGGCGGCAAAGTAACGGTCGGTTGCGCCCTTCTGCTTCTCGATGTGTTGGCGGTAGCTGTCGCTGATCAACATACTTGGCTCTAAATGCGGGAATCCGTGGATCGCACCACCGGCGGTATGGGAAAAGTTTTCAGTTTGAGGGCTTCGAGGGCAAGGTAGAACAGGAATTGAGTGTTGCTGACCAGGTAACGACGCCACAACCGGCGCGGCTCAGTCCAGCAGCGGAAGAGCCACTCCAGGCCATTTTCGCGCATCCAGGAAGGTGCCTGGCGCAAGTTCCCGGCATGAATGTCGAACGCCTGGCCTACACCGAGGACGACCGGCACCGCCAGACGCTCACGGTGTTCGTACATCCAGCGCTCCTGCTTGGGACACCCGAGACAGACCCAAAGAATGTCGGGAGCAGCACGGTTTATGGCGGCAATGCACTCGTCATCTTCTTGCGACGTCAGAGCACGAAACGGTGGAGCATAGGTCCCAACAACGCGAAGACCAGGAAAACGAGCGGAAAGAAGACCAGCCAGTTTCTCGGCCACACCGGCAGCGCCACCAAAGAAGAAGTGAGTACAGTCCCGGGTCTGGGGATCCTCGCAGAATTCCATCATCAAATCGGGGCCGTAGACGCGACGTGGGAGACGGTAGCCGCGCAGGCGCCCGAGCCATATCAGGGGCATACCGTCGGGTACGCACAGAGCGGCATTGTCGAGTACGGCTTGAAAACTGGCGTCGCGCCGTGGTTCGGTGACGCTTTGGACATTGGTGACGTTAATGTAGCGGCACGTGCGGTCGCGCCCTGCGCGCCAAGCCAGAACCCAGCTGCGGATCTGTTCAATCACTCCGGGAATCTGGACTGGGTCGATTCGTACACCGAGCACGAAAAAAGGGGTAGACATAGATTATTTCGTTTGCGAGTGACAGGTACTCAGCGGTGACACAGCAACCGGGGCCCAACCAGCTCCATCCGGTTGACCGAACGCGAGCTGATCACCTACAGCGGCGGATGGCCACGTAACTCTTGGGCAGACCAAGAAACCGTTCCGTCATGATCTCACAACCGGGAAACAGGCGCGCCAGATCGCGTTTGCCGAGCAACCTCACTTCTTCTTTTTGAGCCTCGACCTGGGATCGCGTCGGCCTCGTGACCCAACCCCATACGGTGAAATAGCGATACATCCAATAGGGCCGGTGGTGAGCGGGAATCCAATGCAGGAACAAGCCGAGGTAATGAGGTTCGACGGGAAACCAGCGGCTCGGGGTTTGGCAATAGACCTGGTTCGAAAGCCGCATCATCTCCGACGCGAGGCGCTCCTGGCTGGCTTCGGTTTTCAAATGCTCGATCAGCGAGTTGGAGAATGCAACGTCAAAGGATTCTGTCGGGCAGCCCGGTGCCCAGCGCATCGGCAATCAGCAAGCGGTAACGGCCGGCGGTGGTTCGGGGGTCCCAATTCACGATGGTTACATCGGCAGCGTAACCCAGCAAGTCCCAGATCATCTCACCACCACCGAGATCGATCACGGCCTTGCAGCACTCCTCGGGAAAGAGCTGACGAAAAGTCCGCAGCCGTCGGGCCCGGAAATACTTCAGAAAAGGCCGGTAGATGTTATGGATATTCACGCTTCGACTTACCTGCGCGAGGCCGGCGCAGAGCGATCGAGCACGAAAGCGACTGCGTCGCGGAAGCCCCGGACCATGCGCTCATTGTCCCAGACGGCAATGTCAGCACGGGCCTGGCGTGACATGCGATCACGAAGCTCGGGCGACCGCAACAAGAATTCGATGGCGACCTGCAGGGCTTGCGGATCGCGCTCGGGAACGATGCAGCCGTTAGCGCCGTCGCGCACCAATCCACCGGCGGCTGCACCCACCGCGTCGCTGGCAATCACTGGAACACCTTGGTTCATGGCTTCGTTGATCACCAAACCCCAGGTCTCCTTCGAGGTCGGGGTAGTGACGGAAGGAACGACGATGGCATACGACAGTGCGTAGAAGGCGGAAGTCTGCTCCGGAGGAACATAGCAACAAAAGCGAACTCGGTCTGCAACTCCAAGGGTGGAAGCGAGCATTTCGAGAGCCGGTTTGGCCGAGCCCTCACCGGCGATGACCAGCACGGCGTCCGGGGAGCTAACGTGAGCGAGGGCATGCAACAGGTATTCCACCCCCTTGTTCTCCTCCAGGCGGCCGAGGTAGAGCAGAACGCGACTGCCGGCGGGAATGCGGAGCTCCTCCCGGAGCCGCAACAATTCTTCTGGGGAAACGGTGCGGGCGTAGTGGTCATTGTCGACCGCATGGTGGGCAACGAAGATGCGTTCGGCGGGAACCCCTTCGGAAATCAAGAAACGCTTGACGTGATCACCGTAAACAACCACAGCATCGGCGTGCCGGTAGATGTAGCGGGTGAGTGGAAAAGCCAAGCGATGGAAAGTAGTCTGAAGGCGCATCCAGATGCCGGTCCAGAGAACAAACGGCTTGCGGCGAAGACGAGCGATGAGGTACGTGACAGGCAAGGCGAAACGGCCATTGATGCATTTAATGAAGACATCACATCGTTCGCGGCAGAGCTTGCCAATAAGACCAAGCGGGACTCGAGTGCGGCCAAGCCTGAAGGCCGGCAAATAGTGGAATCGGAAGTTGCCGGAGCGAACGCCGTGCTGCTGCTGCCAATACCATTCCTCGCCAGCGGAAAAAAAATAGTACACCGTGGAAAAGTGCGAAGCGAGGATTTCGAATGTCCTCACTCGGTAATGAGGGCAGATATTGGTCACAAAAGCGATCGTCGGGGCCGTAGCTGGGACGTCAGGCATCGCTTCGCACGGCCAAGCCTGGTTTTCTGGCAACGAGGAAAGACTCGCCGGCAAAAAATTCAGCTTTGAGATGCCCCAGGACAGGAAGCCAGTCGGGAACATGCTCCACAAGTCTCGGCCGGCAGAAGATGCCGGCTCGAGAAATGTTCTGGAATCCGACTTCCCTGAGAAGTGCAGCCAGATCAGCCGAGCAGAAATAGTGCATCGCGCCGCCGTCGCAGAACGAGGAGGACAACTTTGAAGTAATTGGAAACCGTCCCCGCAGGAATAAGCGGACCAATTTGCCGAGACTGCGCATGTTGGCGGCGCTGACCACCACCTGACCTCCCGGGCCCAACACGCGATAACACTCGCGCACGAGCTCGCGTGGATCAAGGACATAAGGAAGCACCGCGAGAAGGGCGACGGCATCGAAGGAACCGGAGGGGAAGGGTAAGGGATTGCGGCTGAGGTCGACGCAACGGGCGAGCACGCCCTGGCGGGCAGCAGCGGCCACCGCGGATTCGGCGATATCCACGCCATGGACCCGTTCAAACCGGCCGCGGACCGCAACCCCCAGCACACCGGCGCCGCAACCTACATCGAGCAGGTTCTTGCCGCCGGACAATACGCGGGCGGCGGCATCGACACGTAAGTTGTTTCCCTTGGCATAAGTCTGCGAAGAGGGGTCCTGAAGGCGCGTGCGCCAGAGGTCCTCGAAGGTATTGCTCGAATCAGACGTGGGCTGTGGATGCATGGGCAAACTTCTCAACCGCGGAAATGACGCGATCGCATTGCTCCACCGTGAGCTCAGGATAGATGGGCAAGGAAAGAATACTAACGGCGGCATCTTCGGCGACGGGGAAGGAGCCGCTGTCGCCGAGGCGTCCCCGGTATGCGGGCTGCAGGTGCACGGGAACCGGATAATGGATCGCGGTACCAATTCCCTGCGCACGCAATTCGTGTTGAAGGCGGTCGCGTTCCGGGCAAGTGATCACGTAAAGATGGAAGACGGAACTGCATGCGGCCGACCTTACGGGGGTGCTGATGGTGCGAGACAGACCAGCCGAATAACGATCCGCAATAGAAACCCGACGGCAATTGTCGTCGTCGAGGTGACGCAGTTTAACGCGGAGAATAGCAGCCTGAAGCTCGTCGAGCCGACTGTTGTAACCCGCGGTGTCGCTGACGTAACGTTCTCTCCAGCCATACTGGCGCAGGCTGGCGAGGCGCGCCGCGAGCCGTGCATCGTTGGTGACCACGGCGCCGCCGTCGCCGATCGCGCCCAGGTTTTTGGTCGGATAAAAGCTGAAACATCCAATGTCACCCCAGGCGCCGACTCGCTTGCCATGATAAATGGCGCCGTGCGCCTGGGCACAATCCTCAATGATGCGAAGACCATGGCTGGCAGCCAGCTTGAGCATGGGGAAAAGATCGGCGGGATGGCCAAACAGGTGAACGGGAATGATGGCCTTGGTACGCGCCGAAATGCGCTTCGTGACACAGGCTGGGTCGAGCAGGAAGCTCCCGGGTTGGGTATCGGCGAGCACCGGAGTCGCGCCGGCCAACTCGATGGCAGCGACCGTGGCTACGGCGGTATGGGGAGTGGTGATGACCTCGTCTCCAGGCCCAATGTTGCAGGCTCGCAAAGCCAGGAGAACAGCGTCGGTTCCCGAAGCGACGCCGATCGCATGGGATACACCGATATACTGGGCAAACTCTTTCTCAAAAGCTTCCACTTCGCGTCCCAGAACGTACCAGCCGCTGTCCAGCACGCGATGAATGGCGACATCGATTTCCTGCTGGCAGGCGCAATATTGGGCCAGCGGTTTCGCGACTGGGATGAACTCGGCGGGGTTGCTCACCAGTAGTGCTCCGAATGAGAGCGGAAGAACTGAAGGGTGTGTAGCAGCCCTTCGCGCAAGGGGACTTGAGGCTTCCACCCCAGCCGGGTACTGATCTTGCGGTAGTCGGCGCGAAAATTGCCAATATCAATTGCCTTCCTCTCGGGGGGAAATGGCACCAGGCGAAAGCTGCCGCTGCCGTTGAGTTCCACCATCAGAGTAGCCAAACATTTAAGAGAAATAGGATCGGCGCCGAGATTGTAAACCTCGCCGTGCGACACCGGCGATGCGGCGGCAAGCAAAAAAGCATCGACGACATCGTCAATGTAGTTAAGATCGCGCAGTTGCTCGCCATCCCCAAAAACACAGATTTCTTGACCTTCGATGAGCTGGCGAAACCACCAACCGATGAAGGTTTGGCGGGCGTCGACAACCCGCATGCGGGGACCATAGCAGTTCGTCAGACGGAGACTGCATGCCTTGAGGCCATAAATCCGCGAATACAACAAATGATAGTATTCTCCGGCCATTTTATTGATGCCATTCGGATCGACCGGTGCAACGGGGTGCTTTTCGTCTACCGGAAGGTATTCCGGCCGGCCGTAGATCTGGCGGGTCGAGGCGAAGACAATTTTAACTTCGGGACTGTGGCGGCGGCAGGCCTCGAGCAGCGTCACCTGGGCCCGAGTATTGATTTCCAGATCGGTGACTGGGTCTTCTACGCTGTCGAGGTGACTGACTTGGCCGGCGAGATTGAAGATAAAGTCATGGCCCTGGACGAGGTACTCGATGCCGTGCCGGTCGCGAATGTCGGAGATATTGATCTTGACCCTGCCATCGAGCCCGACAAGGTTGTGAAGATTCCCGCCGTACTGCGGGATAAGCGAATCGACGATGACAATCTGCGCGCCAAGCGTGTGCAGTCGGTGAGCAAGATTGCTGCCGATGAACCCGACGCCGCCGGTAATCAGCACGCGTTTGCCGGCGAATGATTCTTCGAAATTCACCATGAATCCTTTCTTACGGCACAGTATGGCTAGCTTCGGCGAAAATTGAGTGGATCGATTTGAGCCAGGCCGCGGGAGAGAATCGTTCCTCGGCGGTTCGACGCGCGGCGCGGGCGAGGGATGCGTGGAGCGCGTCATCGGAAAAGAGCCGGCCAATGCAGGCGGCCAGCGCGCCGGCGTCACCCGGCGTGAACAGCAGTCCATTCTTGCCGTCCTCAAGGTATTCCGGAATGCCGTTGATCCGTGAAGCGACTACGGGCTTGCCGGTGGCGAAGGCCTGACACAAGATCATTGGCAAGTTGTCGTACCACTCGGAAGGAACGACGAGGCATCCGCAATTGCCCAGCAGGTCGCGGAAGCGATCGCCATATGCCGGCCCGACGAATTCCACCCGCCCACCGGCAACCGCCGGATGGCGACGGACAGCGTCCGCCTCTTCCCCATCACCAACGATGATGACGCGGGGGGCAGCAGAGCGCATGGCGGCGTCAAGCAGCGTGAACACGCCTTTAGCGCGAATCAATCGGCCAACATAGAGCGCATAGTCGCCGCGTTCGTAGCGCGGCTGGTAGTCGTCGACTTGAAACGGATTGGGTACCGTGCGAATCCGGTCAGCAGGCAGCCCGCCTTGGACCAATTTTCTGCCGAGAAACGCGTCGGGGACAACGAACAGGCGGATGCACTTGCTCCAGGTCTGGCGTGAGCGGTGCAGCGCGAGAGCGGCGGCGTAGAGCGCACTGAATACGTAACTGTCGCGGTAACAGCGGCGAATGGCCCCGTGGAGATGGTTGCCGCCGACGCAGCGCTCGCAAATGCGCCCGCCGGTGAACAGCTGGCCATTCGAGCAGAGAAGGCGGTAATTGAAGATGAACTGAACCACGGGGACGCCTGCCTCGGCAAACGAGTAATAGATGGATGGCGAAAGCAGCGGGAAGACGTTTTGGACAACGGCGACATTGGGGCGCTCGCGGCGCAGCACCTCTGCCAGTTCCCGACGGCGAGCGAAGGAATAGATTACGTTTGGCGGGAAGGCGAGCTTTTCGACGAAAGTGTAACGGTCGGTTTCCTGACTGCTGCGCGTGAACAGCGCGACGTCGTAACCGGCGGCGCGCAACAAAGAATGCGCGAGTTCAAAGGCAATGTCCTCCCCCGTGCGCTGCCGGTATTGATTGTGGCAGAGCAGCACCTTAAGCGCGGCGCCAGTGGAAGGTGAGAGGGCCGGCCCCGGCCGTTTAGCAACCGATGACATCAACCCGCCCCCTGCATGCGGCGGACATGCACTTGCACGACTGAAGCGAGAGCAAACAAGTACCACGTGCTCGTGGGATAACGCATGGGCTCGGTTGTCATGCTAAAAAGCAGAATAGAAGGAATGACAACCAAGACGACGGCGCCAAGATTCCGTTGGAATTCAGACCCGTTGCGACGCAGGATCAGGGCCAACCGGGCAATACGGACCAAGATCATGAGGTACAGCAACAAGCCGATAATGCCGTAAGCATGCAGGAGGCGCACGTAGTCGTTGTGGGGTTCATCACTCGACCAGACGCCGATGCCAGGAACGATACCCGTCGCGACCGAAGCACCTTTGCCGATCAACCATCGAACAGGACCGCCTTCGACATAGGACGAGGCAAACACGATCCACTGCAGGCCACGGCCGCGCAAGAAGTCGGGGCCCCACTCACCAATATTGCGAGCTGAAAACAAGTCCACAAGCCAAGAAGACGCGGCAATCACCATCATGGCAAGTAGCGCCAGGGCAGCAATCCAGTGGCTCCGCTTGAGCCGATGCGACATGGCAAACCACAAACCAAACTGGAGCAGGAACACGACGTACGCGGTGCGGTCCGTGGTCAGCACCACCGCAATCAAGGACAGAATCACGAATAGCGTCGACAGCCAGCGTACACGGGGCAGATGGGGATAGCGGTTGCGTAGATAAAGAGCCAACGGGATGGCGTACATCAGGAAGTAAATCAATCCCAGCGGGTGCGGGTACGTTCCGGTGGCTCGTCCATGTTCCTCGCCGTCAATCCAATCCCAATACTCGAATGGAAGCAAGCCGGCAACCTGAAAAAAGGAAAGGATGACCGGTACGGAAACCGCCGCCAAGAACCAGCCAGTAAATCGTTCGAAGCGGGATTCGTCGGCGATCACAAGGCCGGCAACAACAAAGAACGCGACGCCAGCAAAAAGGCGGACAAGTTCGTTGAGCGCCTGGCCGGGATCAGGGCTGATGACGGCAGAGAACGCGGCTACCGACAAGAACGCAGCGACAAGTCCGGACATGATGCAGCGGCGTCCGATCTTCCAGAACGCAGCCGCGGTTAGCATGAGAACCAGGACGCCAACCAACGATTGAACATTGACTTCCTGATTGCCGATCTGGAAAAAGCTAGTTCTCCAGAACAAGTCCACCAGCGGCTTGCCCGCAAGCAGCAGGACCACCCACGTGTCCAGCGAGCTAGCGACTCGCAGGCCGGCAAGGAACAGAGAGACAATGCCGATGGCAAGGCCAGCGTTCACCGCTTCCAGGCCAGACACGACTCCGGCGATGCGGTCGCCACGACCAGACGGAGATGTCCCTAAGGCCCTGTTCAAGGCTATTCCCTGAGTTTAGTTCGGCCGCTTGCGGGCGATCACCCAGTAAGCCAGAGCCAATCCGTACATAGCCCGGCTGGGAAGACACTGCATCAGCGAAAGCCAGGGCTGAAATCGTAATATCCTTGGCTCAAAATAGAACTGGATAACCTCAATGCCTGTTTTTCTCAGAAGAACGTCAATATTCTGCAGGCTGAAACTATAGAGATGTCCCGGGTGATGATGGAAGTACTCGTGACCCCGCAGCCAATTCACCAGACTCCATTCAATGGGCAAGCCCAGGACAAGAGTGCCTTCCGGCCTAAGAATTCGATTGCACTCCCGTAGCAGGTTAATGGGAGCATCCACGTGTTCGAGCACGTGGGAACAAAGGATAGACGAGAAACTCCCCGAAGGAATCGGGAGCTCACGATTCAAATCCGATGCCATCACGGACATTCCCAGGAGCCGGCAGTGCTCGAGATTGGGTCTGGACACGTCCAAACCGAGGGAGCCCGGAGGAAGCTGTCGCAGGTACGTCCCTTTCGCGCAGCCCAAGTCCAGAACTGGCAGGGTGCCGAACCAGGGACGCACGAAGCGAAACGACAACAACGGTTGTTGTTCGCCGGGAAGTTCCAAGTACGCACGGGTTGTCTCAGACGCCGGGGTTGATACGGTTAGCTCGCGATCGCGGTCAACCGTCATACGCGTGGATTGCGGATAGGCCGCCGCTGAATGGACTGTCGAATTTGCATTGCTGTTTGCCAAACTCTCATTCATTCTGAGTTTCCATACTGATAATCTCGGCTATTTCCCCATTTCCAAAAGCAGACTAGAACGGAAATTGTGAGCACCCCGGCACTGCCAACAATGCTCGCGGCCGCGCCCGCCAAGCCCCATTTCGGCATGAGAACGTACGCAGAAACGAGAGCAGCAATAGCGGAAAAGAAATAGGCAAACAGTTCGAACTGAGACTTGCCCAAGGCGCGCAACGCCAGCGACAGGCTGGAAGAGAATCCCATGAATACCGGCACGATTCCGAGGACAGGGATCAACCATGCCGATGTTGAGTATTTTTCTCTGAATAGGATTCGCTCCAACGGATTGGCGAAGAGGAAAAGACCCGTGACAAAGAGAAATCCCAAAGCGGTAATGAAGACGGTGGCAAGGATTGCTTTTTGGCGCAGTCGATTCACATTTCCGCGGCAGAGTTCCTGCGACATACTGGGCAGGAGAAGCAGCGACGCTGCTCCAGTGACTTGCGTCATCGCGAGCGAAGGAAGCTGCATAGCCCGCAAGGCTCCGGCGGAAGCCAGGCCTAGAAAGGCGGCCGCCAAGAAAGTCTGTGCCTGCAACGATATCCAGGACAAAGCTGTCGTCAAAATGAGCCATCGGCCATAGGTCCAGTTCTCCTTGAGAACCTGGCGAAGCGAGGGAGACTTCCACCCGGTACAGAACTGGAGCGGTACTCGCAGGCGCCACAAAATCAAACAGGACGCAAAACCGCCGAAGCACGCCATCAACAAAAACGCCGTGGCGGGGTTGAGAAAGCTGAGCTTCCGCAACCCGAATGCCCCCGCGAACAGCAAGACAAAATAGAGAGCGCTCGCCTGCGCCGCCAGGGCCGGATCCTGGACCACATAACACATCCTTCGTGCCAGCCAAAACGTCAGCAGAAGGGGAATCGTCGACGCGGCAGCCATGATAACCGCACTTAGGGGGCCCCCGGAAGTCACAATTGCAAGCAAGCCGCCCGCCAGCAGCCCGAGCCCGCACAAAGTCCCAAGCAACAGAATGTGAGTCCTTAGTTGCTCACCGAAGTATTCTGTCAAACGCCCGGGATAACTAGAGGGGCCTATCACGGTCATCGGCTCAACAAAAAACACATTGTGAAACCCGGACAAGAGAAGAAACGCCGCAAAAGAGACCGTAAACGTACCGTAGGCTTCCCGGGATAGCCAGCGGGCCAACAACACATTGAGCAAAAATCCGCTTCCGGCCGTCAAACCCTGATCCAACAACGACAGCACAGACCGTTTTCCCCAAATACGTAGTCGCGCGGGCGTCAGAAGAGAGCTAGGGAACGCTTCTTCCGCGGCCTGTGCCTGAGCGGGCAGCAACAATGAATTCGGAGTAATTGGCCTATCGCTCACGGAATCATTTTCCTTCCGTGCGCATCATGTTTAATTTTCATTTATTGAGCAAAGCCTTCTCATCATTTGGAGGCTCTATGGTCGTCGGTTAAGAATGGCCGCTGTTCTCCGACCCATTTGCTGGCGGCTGTTTTGGATGTCGGCGGATACGACTCGCGCGGAGCTTCAAGCGAACCCGATCTTCAGCCAGATCCCGCCGAGCGACACCAAGGCCGGCCATCGCGTCGGCTACCATTTGCTTGCGGGAGTCGTGTGGGTCAAGCCGCTGCCAACGGTCGAAAGCAATCACCCAGGCACTGCCGGCAATCAGAAAAGTTAACGTGCCGAGCAGAATCAGAAGAACTCGCGGCGGCCAAGACTTTCGCTCCGGCAGGTCAGCGGGATCCATCATGCGGATGCTTGGCAGTTCCTTGGCCTCCTCGACCTTGGCGAGTTCGTACTGCTTGGTTAGCGTCTCGAAGACCGCTTCCTGTATCTTGACGCGGCGGTAGTAATCGGCATAGGTAGCGCCCAACAGAGGAAGCTGGCGGATCGATGGGTAACCGCTTCTGCTCTGGCCAGCGTTGCCATCCGTACCTCCGCCCAAGTCCGAGAGCTGGCGCTTGAGCTCGCCAATCCGCGCCTGCACGCTGCGCACACGCACGTTCTGCGGGGTGTAGATTTGCTCCAGCCCCTTGAGCTCCGATTCGGCGGCGATCAGTTCGCCCTGCAACCGGGCAGCAGCATCAACCATCGCCTTGCCCTGTGACTGGGGATCGATGGTGGTGTTCTTGCTGGCAAACTGGCTCAATTTCTTGACCGCGTCGTCGAGGTCCTGCTTGATCTCCTTGAGACGGTTCTCCAGGAAGACGCGCTCCCGGTGCGCAGCGGAAGTGTTCAGATCGACGACAGAACGATTCAGTTCGTCCACATAGGCGCCCGCCAGGCGCATAGCGCGATACTTGTCGTGGTCCTCGACCGTGACGACAATTACGCCGCTCTTTTTCTGTTGGACGATTTCGGTGCGTTTCGTAAGATCGCGGCGCGCATCTTCCATCAGCCGGTCGCGATAAACTCTCCGCAAATCGAAAGTCGTAATCAAGCGATCCTGCAGGCTGCGGCTGCGCAACATTTCCATCAGCACGTCACCGCCGGTCTTGGTTCCGAGCAGATCCGCCGCCATGCCGCCCATGCCGCTCCCTGCCGCGCCGCCGCCACTGCTTGCGGCCGCCAGCGACATAAGCATGCCGAGCTTGCCGCCGGACTCGTTGTCTGGCGGCATCAGGCGTACGGTCGACCTGTAATGGACCGGCAACAACAGCGCCACCAGGATGGAGATCACGATGCCAGCCAGGGTGGCGCGCAACAGAAACGGACGGTGCGTCCACAGGAGAGCAACGCTCCGGCGCAGCGCCTGATGTTCGGCAGGCAGACCAACGGGTTCCAGATCGTCGATCTTGGTTTCGGGGCTTAGCGTGCCGCGGGTCCCGAGACGTGAGCTATCCACCTACTGCTCCTGTTACAAGCATCGCTCGCAACCAGGCGACGGTAAAATTACGCCCTTTCCAAGCGGGGCGATCAACGAATTGAAAGCCGGCGATGATAGGGACTCTTTTGTAATCCAACATGGAGCCAAGACCGCGGAAGACCACTTGTTGAATTCTACTCTGCAAACGCTCCCGAAGCGCGCGATGTGGTCCATTCCGCACAGGAGGCAACCCGCATTTACTTGTGTTCGAGTCGCCAGTGCGGATGATACTTGAACTCAACGGAAACCGTTGCATTGGACTGCGTGCCTGCCGCCAAGAGGGGAAAAGACCAGCGCTCCAACTGGAGCAGGCCGGCGACGGAAACGTCGGGACGCAGCCGCCAATTCGCGCGCGCGGAAACATCGTTATAAACGCCTCCGCCGGGGACGAAATCCTGGGATACATGGGCGTTGCGGTATCCGAGCTGCAAGGTGTCTTGCGCCGAGAACCAGTAAGTACTGGAAGCCTGGTAGCCCTTTCCTTCCCTGCCGATCCAGCTGCCCAGGATGTTGCCGCCGTTGGTGTGGGAGTCGTGGTAAACGACATTCCAGTAGATAAATTGACCGTTGACGCTGCGGCCGGAAGGCGGATCGGTGTTGACCGCTTCGGCGCGAAAATCGAGCTTCGGAATACCAGGAAAATGCGAAAGGTAAATGCCGGGATTGATGGCAGCGCGGCGAGGCGCGGCCAGAGGCGAAGGATCGTCGTCCACCAGCGAGTCGCTGTAAATGGTCAGCCAGTTCCTGAGGCCGGGAATCCGGTACTTGAAATCAAAACCGGCGCGGCGATCGCCGGCATCGATCCCGGGAGCGTTGGGATCGCTTCCATTAGCCGGACTACCAAGATTGAACGTCGCGCGGGAGAAATTATGCCAGGTGAGCGGAGCACCACCGCCGGCGAAGACCGTCATCTTGGAAAATCCGAGCTCGAGGTTTTCGGTGGGCTTGAAGCTGATCTTCTGCCCGCTGATGAAAGGACCTGAGGGATAAAAGTGGCCTTCCAGCTTGCCAATGAAGAAGTCGGTGCGCATGGGGCCGAGGTAGTGCAGGAACGACGGTAACGGGGACGGGCTCACACGACTCCAACGCAGCATGTAGAAGGGCTCCGCGTTGTCGGAAAACATGAGCGCGCCGCCCTGTCCCGGACCCCACCACAGGTTTTGTCTTCCAAATGTGAATTGATTGTTCTTGATGTTCAGACCGACGTAGGCCTCCAGCAGGCGAAAATCGTTGTGCTCGGCGATCGGCGTTGCCGGGGCCAGCGGATTGCTGTCCACGGCGGCGATAGCGGTGCGCACGCTGAGGGGATAGGCAGCCGCCGAGGGGGCATGCTCGTATTCGCCACGGACGTAAAACGCGAGCGGACCGGCCTCGGCGCGGGCGGAAGCGCCGGAAACCATGTTGAAGCCGCGCTGATAAGGCCGGCCGTAGTCGTTGATGATGGTTTGACCGAAGTGGTAGCTATCGGTGAGCGGCGGGCCGGAGATGCCGCTGAAGCGAGTGTAGAGCGACTCCAGCTCAGCGCTGACATTGCGTCCGCCGGAGACGTTCTCGGCGTCGAAGGCAAACTCGGCGCGCAGGCTGTCATAGAGGCGAAGCGCTCCGTCGTGTTCCTCGGTGGAAGCCTGGATCGAAGGCTCAGCCTCATCCAACAGGCGTACGCACTCCAGCCTCGTCCACGGCCGCAGGCCGGCAAACGCGGTGCGGACGTACCCGAGCGCGGCCAGGCGGTCGAAGGCGCCATACACCCAGCTATCGAGCGGCACGAACGCGGAACCCATGTTTTCCGGGGAGCGCGGACGGTCGGCCGAGGGCGAGCGCTCAAAGGTGCCGTAGCGGGAAAGGTCGTCGCGGTCGTGGTGGGCGTTGTAGACGTGACGGCCGACGAAATAGCCGAGCGCACTTCCAACTAAAACATCCGAGGTGAAGTGCTGGCGGCCGGTGACGCGCAAGGCGCTCACGGCGGCCGCGCCGCCGTAGGCAAACAGCGCGGTGAGCGGGCCGGGATATTCGTGCGCGATCACCGTCGCCATCGACCAGGCGCCGACGGCATGGAAGGACGGGAACGAATCGCCCGTGGAAAAGAAGTCGCCATGGCCGTTGCCCTGGTAAGGCCGATCGCGCTGCACGACGCTCTTGATTGCATAGGTCAGCGCGAGGCCGTTTAAGGCTGCCTCGCCGCTGAGCAAGCCGGTTTCGCGCATGTGATCGTTGTGCGAGGCAACACCGAGAAGCCAGGCGGCGCCGCTAACGCCACCGAACGCTGCCAAGCCATAATTGGAGTAACTCTTGCTGCGCGTGATCAGGGTGGGGCTGGTGGGCAGATGGCGCTGAATGTCGGTATCGCTGAGGGTGGCGACGGTCCCCACCGCGAGCAGCGGCGCCAGCCACTGAACGTCATTGAGACGCAGTCGCAGAGGGCTAGTCCAGATGTCCTTCTGATCCTGGACGAGATTGCGGGGCAGCGATAGTTCGGGCGAGCGGGAGAAGTGTCCAGGCGACGACGCGACCGGAGAACCTTCAAGCACCGGCTCGGGCTCGGCGGGCGTTCTGGGATAGAGCCCAATCGCGGCGCGAGGATCGGGAGGGGCCGAGGGCGGCTGCACTACCACGACCGGGCGCATCGCCGCGGCGTGCGTCGGTTCCTCAGCCGGCGTGTTTCTGACATCAGAAGCCATGCCGGCGGGCTTCTGCGTGGCCGTAGGCTGGCGGTCTCGGCCGGAAACGGCGGCACCATTCTTCGCCGAGGACGCTGCCGGCCCATCCTCAGAGTCGACGACGATGGTGTCCTGCTGAACCTGCGACGGGCACGGCAACGGAACCTTGCCCGACAAGTCGGTGCAGCGCGGGGGCTGGGTGTCGTCGTCGATAGCCTGCGCGCGCGCCTGGCCCGCCGAGAGGAGAGCAAGAGCGAGCGCCAGGGTGGCACCACAGGAACAAATGGCCTTCATCATCCTAGAAGACCCCTGCGATGTGGGCAGTGATGGCGACCGAAGAGGCAAACTGGGCGACACTCAACAAGTTCTTCCAGGCGCTGTTGCCGATGAACTTTTCCGGAACCACAACCGTGTCGCCCGGCTGCAGTTTGGCGCTCATCACGCTGCCGCGCCAGAGGCCGCTGCCGCTGTTGCCGCGTCCAATGACCGAACCGTCCGCACGGATCACGAAGATGTTGCTCTTGTCGGCGAGGTTGGTGGGACCGCCGGCTTGCGCCAAGTACCAGTTGGTGGATTTGCCGGGCGAGAAGCTGAGGGCGGAGCCGTTGTAGACCTGGCCCGTGACCATCACGAAGGTCGGGCGCTTGGGAATCAGGATGGTGTCGCCGGCGCGGAGTTCAACGTCGTCGTTGGTGTTGGCCCAGTGGTTGATGTCGTTGGAGATGTGGATGACCAGCCGGCCGCTGGGAGTCTGGTTCTTCAGCGCGGTCAGGACCTGCTGCTGTTGTTGCAGGGCAGCCCCGACCAGGCCCGCTTCCTCGGCCTTGAACTTGAAGTTTTCGCCGCCCTCGATGCGGCGAATCAGGTCCTGGCGGTTCTTCTCGGCAAATTCGCGCACCTGCACGCGCTCGAGGACGGCGCCGAAGACGTAGGCGCCGGGACGGAATCCACCGGCCCGCCGCAAGACGGAGCTGAGGCGCTCGCCATCGCGGATGCCGTAGGTGGAGGGATGCACGACCTCGCCGCTGACCGTGACCGCAGCGCTGATGTTCGACCATCCCGAAATCTGGCGAACGGAGAGCACGTCGCCGTCCACCAGGCGAGCATCGGCATCGGCGTCGCCGGCCACGGCCTTGCCGATGGCGATGTTCTCATGCGAGCCCAGGACCTTGTTGCCGTTCTGCACGACGTAGCGGGCAAGATCGGCCGATTGGGTGTAGGCGCCGCGATTGAATCCCCCGGCGACTTTCACCAAATCGCTGGCCGTCATGTTATCCGCCAGGAGATATTTGCCCGGGCGCTCCACCTCTCCCGCGATGGTCACGGTCGAGGGATCGCTCTTGGTCAAATTGCGATGAATGATGAGGCGGTCGCGGGACTTGAGCATGACATTGTTGCTCAATTCACCAGCCAGGGCCTTGCCGAGATCGACGCTGAGGACGGTCATGCCGCCATTGGGTTCGCGGCGATAGATCTGGGCGTCGGTCAAGCTGGCGTCAGGGGTAACACCGCCGGCAAGATAGACGGCGTCGCGCAGCCGCGTCTGGCCGTTGGTGAGCATGTCGCCGGGATAACGCACGGCGCCGCTGACAATCACCTCCGGGGCGTCTTCGAAGTCGTAACGGCCAAAGACGCGAACCGTATCCAGCGGTTTCAGGACCGGAACCTCACCCTTGCCGGCGAGGGCATCCCCGAGATTGAAGGCGAGGACTTCCGGCTTAAAGTCGGGCGGCTCAAGGCGGATGATTTCCGCATGGGTCTTGGCCGGCTCCGGCAACAGGTCGGCATAGGAGCCGATCAGGTCGGTGACCTTCATGCCGTCGCGGTAAGGATACTTGCCGGGATGGAAGACGTGGCCGTCGAGAAAAACCGTCTGCTTGCTGTACGGAAGAATGGGCGAGATGCGGATCTTGTCGCCGTCCTGGACCTTAAAGTCGGTCATCGACTTTAGCACCGCCTCGCGGTCGTTGGTCTCGGGCAGGTCGAGGCTCACCATGGTGACGCCTTGATGCGCTTGCACGCGCTCGACGTCAATGTGGCGAAGGGTGCCGGAGGTGAGAACGCCGCCGGCCAGTTCCAGAACATCGGCAAGATTGGAGGGTCCGGTGAGCTCGTAGATGGCGGGACGGCGAACCATGCCCTCCACCACCACCTGCGGTCCCATGGGCGGAACCAGGATGGTGTCGCCGGCCTGCATGGGCTGAATGTCGGAACGGACGCCGCGGAGGATGAGGTCGTAGAGGTCAACCTGCTGCACCAACTGTTTGCCGCGGATATGCTGCACGGTGCGGAAGGAACCGCGGGAGGTGGGACCGCCGGCCGTCAGCAGCGCATTGAGAGGCGTGGACAAGGCGCTGATGTCGTAAGGGCCGGGATTGGCGACATCGCCCACGACGTACACGCGCACGGTGCGCAGGCGGGCAAGCGAGACATCCGCCTCCACATCGCGCAACTGGCGCCGCAGGGCGCTCTGCACATCGCGCTGCACGTCGCCGAGGCTGCGGCCGGCAACCATAAGAGCGCCGACTTCGGGCAGAGCGATGCGGCCTTCGCGATCCACGACGCGGCGCAGCCGCTGCGAGATGCCTCCCCAGATATTGATGTTCAGGCTGTCGCCGGGACCAAGGACATACTCTGGGCCGGCCGGCAGGTCGATGGGCAGTTCGTCGAAATTACTGGTGCCGTTGGCAAAAATATCGGCGCCAAAGCGCCGCAGCACCGGCGCACGCCTGGAGACTTGTGAATACAGATCGTAGAGGGACGGGACGTCGGCGTACGGATTGGGGCGGTGGCGGAGCGCGGGGGGCTCAACGCGGGTAGTGACGGGGCGCGGGCGCGGCTGCGGACGTGGGTAGTAAGTTGAACTGGCGAAGGGGTCGCTGGTGGATCCGGATGTAAGTCCGGGTTGAGCCAGGGCTGAGTAGTTTTGGGCGGCGAAGGGAGAAAGCCCACCCACGGCAAACGGGTTATCGCTGCCGATCTGAGAACGTTCCGACGCAGAAATCAGGCTTTCCTCACCCAGAACCGAGCCCAGTTGGTCAGGACGGATGCGTGCCAGTTGGCTGGTATCGGGAGCACCCAGCATTTCGGTGCGGTCAAAGTCGGCCTGCTGGAGCTGACGCCGAGGATCGAAGTTAGGCTGGGGTGCCGCCGGAGTGGGCTGGGCCTGCGGCGGGCTTTGCGGTTGCTCCGAGGAGTTCGCGGGAGTCTGCCGACGCTTCTCGGGCGGAGCGACCTCATGGGTAGCCCAGAAAACCTGCTCCTGGCTCTTGGCGTCCTTGGCGGAGATCGGGGGAGCGCCCTCGATCTTCTGAATTCGGGCACGCTCCAGCTCCTCGGTGGTGGGCAAAGCGCGAATGTATCCGCGGTCTTCGATCTCCTGGGTGGCGAGCACGCGGATCTTGGCATCGGCGCGGACCAGGTTGAAGACCGCATCATCGGTCAGATCCTGGGGATCCAGGTACTTGCCTTGTTCGTACGCCTTGCGTACCAGGGTCTTCTTGAAATTCAGCAACAACCCGGTTTCGGCCTTAAAGATTTCGAGGATCTTTTCGGGGGAAAGAGAAACTTCTTCGTTGGCAACCTGGTCGAGGAGCGAGGTGTGCGAGGTTCGCTGGTTAATCTGCGCAGAACCCGGGGCGGAGATGAATGCAAAAGAAATGGCGAATAGTGTTACAGCAAGTCGGGGGAGAAGGGGACGCATGCTACCTCTCAACAGAATCGATCGACTACCTGACAGGCCCAAGACGCGATAGCGGGATGGGGCCTGTCGGCAAACAAGGAATCAGGCTACGGGTTCCACATCGGTGGCATCGACCTCGACGGCCACGGAACGCATGATGATGTCGATGGAAAGCACCAGGCGAAAACGGTCTTTCCGGCGCACCAGGATACCTTCCTTACCTGCCAGCGGTCCGCTGCGCAGGCGAACGCGACGGCCAATCGTCAGGTAGGGATGGGGTTGCAGGCGAAGACCTTCGGTGAGCGCGCTGCGCACGCTGAGCAGGTCGTTTTCGGCGACCGCCGCGGGCTTGCCGTTGAAAGCGACAAAACGCACCGCGCCGGGCACGTTCAATACCTGGATACGATGCTGCAGGGGAATGTGCACAAAAAGATAGCCGGGAAACAAGGGAAGCTGAAGTTCAACGCGGCGGTCCTTCCAGCGGCGAAGGCTGGAATAGAGCGGAAGAAACACTTCGAAACGACGCAGCTCCAATTG
The DNA here is from genome assembly GCA_963797035.1 of Terriglobia bacterium. Classification (GTDB taxonomy): domain Bacteria; phylum Acidobacteriota; class Terriglobia; order Terriglobales; family Acidobacteriaceae; genus JAIQGF01. The sequence continues at coordinate 241,561 of CAWCOC010000001.1, read as the reverse complement.
CGCGGCGACCTGCTTTTCGTGACGCGAGCGGGTATAGAGTGCGTACCAATTTGCGGTTGGCGTTTCGACGCCTGTCGAGGCCCCGCCATCCACCGCGGGCACAAGCAATGTTTCCATCCCAAAATACCCGGAAGCGTACACAGCTTCGCCCCGTCACTTACAGGGCAAAATGTGACATCAGCCAAATCAATTCAACTACTTACAAACCAAAGTTCTTGATAGTAAACGATCCAGAGCGCAAGCCCGACGGTCAGGTACTCCGGCGGTGCTGAATACGATATCAAAAGGCGAGGCTCTCCGTCGCACGCCGAACGAAAAAGAATGCCAATGTTAACGGGAAAGTGACGCTACTCCAATCGGGGATCAGCCCATTTTGTTGCCAGCTTTGGACTGGAACCCCGCACGGTGGCAAGAGTTTCCGAATCCCGGGAAAAACTCTTTCTCAGAAAACAAGACCTTCAGGATCATCGGCGGGAAGAGTTTGCAAACAACTCCTTCAGGATCACTGGAATGTATAACACAAAAACGGGGGATCTTGACTAGGATTCGCGGCTACTTAACCCCATCCAGCGAGAGGACTCGGCGTGGCTGGAATCAAACCGGCTCGCGCCCGCGATTAACTGGGGAAACTCTGATCAAGTACGCTGCTTTCCCGCAGCGGCTAAAGCCAGGATTATTTTGGCAAAACTCACGGACGGCCTGAAGGCCGCCCCCTTCAAAACGCACACTTAATCAGACCTTCCCGAGGAGTTCTTACGATTGGACATAACCAAAGTGATCAACCCTCTTCGGCAGGACGGGGTGAAGCCGAGGTAAAATAGGGTGTATTCCCATGGCAAGCTACAGCTTGATCTTCCCTGCCTTTAACGAGAGCAAGCGACTGGCGCCGACCCTCGATACGGTGCTGAGCTACGTGTCGCAGCAGCGCTGGCAAGCGGAGATCATCGTGGTGGACGACGGATCCACCGACGGCACCGCCGAGATCGTGCGCGAATACATGCGGCGCAATCCCATGGTGCGGCTGGTTCAGAATCCCGGCAATCACGGCAAGGGATACAGCGTGCGCAATGGAGTGCTGAACGCGCACGGCGACGTGGTGCTGTTCAGCGACGCGGACCTCTCGTCGCCGATCTCGGAAGCGCCCAAGCTGCTGGCGGCGATCAATGGCGGGGCCGATTTCGCCATCGGCTCGCGCTGGCTCGACTCCGCAACGCAGACCCAGCGGCAATCCAGGGTGCGTCAACTGTTTGGCCGGCTCTACAACCTTCTGCTGCGGGCCATTCTCGGGCTGCCATACCGCGACACGCAATGCGGGTTCAAGGCGCTGACACGCAATGCGGCCCGCCTGATCTTTTCCGCCCAGAAAATCGATCGCTGGGGTTTTGACCCCGAGTTGCTGTTCCTGGCGAAAATGTATGGGCTGTCGGTGGCTGAGGTCGCGGTGGAATGGGCGCACGCCGGGGACTCAAAGATCAATCCCCTCGCCGATGGGGTCAAGATGTTCGGCGAACTGCTCAGCATCCGCTGGAATGGGATCAGCGGGAAGTACGCCAGGCGTGCGGCTACGCAAGCGGCTGCCCGTTAACGACAAGCCAGCAATTCCTTCTCCGTTTTCGACGGAAAATAAAGGCAGCGGCGTCAAGGAACCAGTCGTCGGCTCGATTTTGATCTCATCGGAAAAGCGCGCCAATTGGTCGGGCGAGCGCACGAAAGCAGTAACCCTATGACCTCGCTTGATTGCCTGCCGGACGACCTCGATTTCCAGTTCTGCCAGTCACTCCTTATCATAAAAACTCCTCCCGCCGGGCTACTGCTGCCAACCACCGCCCAGCGCGCGGTACAGGTTGACGATGCTGACCAGTTCGTCGCGCCGCTCTTGGGCAAGCAGCAGCTCGGCGTCGAATAGGTCACGGTCCGCGTCGAGTGCGTTCAACAGCGTGTCGACCCCGCCGCGATATCGCTTGTAAGAGAGTTGCGAACGGTCTTGCAGAATCGCAACCAGCGTCTCCTGCTTTGTGCGGACCTCCCGTACTTTTTGATACGCAACCAAGGAATCGGCGACTTCGCGGAAAGCCGCCTGAATTGACTTCTCGTACTGCACCAGGGCGAGCTGCTTGTTCGCCTCGGCCAGTCGCACGTTGGATTTCAACCGGCCGCCGGTGAAAACCGGTTGCGCTAACTGGGGCACGAACTGCCAGGTCTTTGTAGCCCCGGTAAAAAGGCTAGAGAGCTGGTTGCTCTGAAAGCCGAACAAACCGGTGAGGCTGATTGCCGGGAAATACGCGGCCCGCGCCACGCCGATCCTGGCGTTGGCTGCGACCAGGGTTTGCTCCGCCAGACGGATGTCGGGGCGGCGGTCCAGCAACGAGGACGGCAATCCCGGCGGCACCGCGGGCGGCATTTCCTGCTCGACCAGGGAGCGTTGACGCCTGACGGCGGCAGGATTGGAACCGGTCAGGAAGCTGATCAGATTTTCCGATTGTGCAATTCGTTCTTCGATTCCGGGAATTGCTTCCGACGCCGTTTGCACCAGTTGTTCAGCCTGACGCACATCGAGCAAGTTGGCCAGTCCCCGGTCATGCCGCGTCCGAATCAGGCGCAGCGAATCCTCACGCGTCGCCAGGGTTCGCTTCGCGATTGCCATTTCCTGATCCAACTCGAGAAGGTTGAAGTAGGCGGTACTGAGGTCGCTGACGAGCGTCATGGCCACGACCTTGCGGTTTTCCTCGGTGGCCAGCAGATCGGAACGCGCCGCTTCGGTGGCGCGGCGCAATCGTCCCCATGCGTCCACTTCGTACGAGAGAAGGTTGCCGGCAACGGTACCGAACGTCCGTTCCTGCTTTACCCCCACCGGCAGGGGAAACGAGCCGCCGCGGGAGATGCGCTCTGTAGTAGAGCTGGCGGAAGCGGCGATGGTCGGATACTGGTCCGCCCGGGTGATGCCAAGCACCGCGCGCGCCGCTTCGACCCGAGCTGCGGCTTCGCGCACATCGTAATTGCGTTCCAGGGCGGTGTGGATCAGGCCTTGAAGTTGTTCGTCCTTGAAGACCTGGAACCACTTGGCATCAGCGAGGGAGGCCGGATCGGTGGTAGCCTCTGCGCCGCGAAAAACGGCGGGCGGCGCGACCTCAGGACGGCGGTAATTCGGGCCGACCGCACAGCCCGCCAGCAAGCTAGCTGCGGCAATGAGGATTAACAAGCGGCTCTTCATGGCTGCACCTCGCGTCCCGCGGCCTGGTACATTGGCACCGGCTGCAGAGGGAAACGCTCGTCGCGGTCCGACGGCTGCTCTTCCAACGGCCTTTCCGCCCTATGCGTGCGGGCCAGCAAGACGTAAATCGAGGGCACGACGAAGAGGGTGAAGGCCGAGCCGATGACCATTCCGCTTACGAGCATGATGCCGATGCTGTTGCGCGCACCGGCGCCCGGACCGGTTGCGAGGATGAGCGGGAAATGCCCGACCACGGTTGCAGCCGTTGTCATCAGGATCGGGCGGAGCCGCGTCCCGGCTGCCTCGACGACGGCCGCAACTTTGTTTTTGCCGGTTTCCTGGAGATGGTTCGCGAACTCCACGATCAGGATCGCGTTCTTCGACACCAGGCCGACCAGCGTGATCAGCCCCACCTGGCTGTAAATGTTGAGCGTCGTGAAGCCCAGAAACGAGAACAGCAACGCACCGGAGATTGCCAGCGGAACCGATCCCGCAAGAATAATGAGGGGATCGCGGAAGCTTTCGAACTGCGCCGCCAGCACGAGGTAAATCAGGATTCCCGACAGCAGAAACGTGCCCAGGAACTTGCTGCCCTCGGTACGCAACTGGCGCGATTCACCGGCGTAGTCGAGAGTGAACCCTTGCGGCATGTTCTTGTGCGCTTCGATCTCGAGGAAATGCAACGCTTGATCCAGAGAGACGTTCGGCGGGATTACGCCCTGAATGCGGACCGCATTGAGCTGCTGAAATTTCTTAAGCTCGCGCGGCTCGGCCGTCGTCTTCAGACTGGCAAAGGTTGATAGCGGCACCAGCTTGCCTCCCGATCCCGTCACATAGATGGACTGGAGCTGGTCAGGCGTCAGGCGCTCGACGCGCTTGACCTGTGGAATCACTTTGTAGCTTCGTCCCTGGATGCTGAAGCGATTGACGTAATTTCCGCCGAGCAGGGCAGAGAGATCGCGACCGGCCTGGCTGAGATCGACGCCCTGGGCCCGCACCTTGTCCCGGTCAAAAACAACCTCTGCCTGCGGCTGATCAAACTTCACGTCGCTGTCGGCGTAGATGAAGAGCCCGCTGGCGTACGCTTTTTTCACCAACTGGTCCGCAAACTGCGTGAGTTCCCTCGGCTCGGCGGCGGAGGCAATGACGAAGTCGACTGGGAAGTCTCCGCCACCCGGCAGCGGAGGAGGAGTCTTAGGAATCACGCGAATGCCCGCGATCTTGGACAATGGCCCGCTGGATTCGACGAGCAACTGCTGGGTGGTCTTTTTGCGTTCGCTCCAAGGCTTGGTGACCATGCCGCCGAAGCCGCCGGTGGCGTTGGTGATCTGGAATATGCTCTTGGTCTGCGGCATGGCGTGATAGACGTCGTATACCTGCTGGGTGAAAAGCTTGGTCTGGTCAAGCGTCGAGTTCGGAGACGCCTGCACGATGCCGAAAATCACGCCCTGATCTTCGGCGGGAGCGAGTTCCTTCATGGAAAACAGGTAGAAAGGGACCGCAAGCACGGTCACGATGGCCCACAACGTCAGGACGACAGGACGGTATTGAAGCGTCCCTGCGACCAGACGCGTGTAGGCCGAGCGTACCCGTTCAAAGCGACGGTTGACCCATCCCGCAAAGCCCCGTTCCGTATCGCCCGCGCGCAGCAGCTGGGAGCCCATCATCGGCGACAAGGTCAAAGCCACAATACCGGAAACGATCACGGCTCCGGCCAGCGTAAACGCGAACTCGCGGAACAGCGCGCCGGTGAGGCCGCCCTGGATGCCGACCGGGGTGTACACCGCGGCCAGGGTAATGGTGATCGAAATCACCGGTCCCACCAGTTCCCGCGCGGCGTCGATGGCAGCCCTCTGCGGCGACTTTCCAAGGTGAATGTGGCGCTCGACGTTCTCGACCATCACGATGGCGTCGTCGACCACCAAGCCGACCGACAGCACGATCGCCAGCAGGGTTAACAGGTTGAGCGTGAAGCCGGCGACCAGCATGAGGAAGACGGCTCCCACGAGCGAGATTGGGATGGCCACGATCGGGATCAGCACCGATCGAAACGACCCGAGGAACAGGAAGATGACGACGATCACGATGATCAGCGTTTCCGCTAAGGTGTGCAGCACCTCGTTGATCGCGTCCTGGATGTACTCCGTGGAGTCGTACGGCACTCCCAACTTCATGCCCGCCGGGAGTTGCGACTGCACCGCGGGCAGGGCGGCGCGCACGTTCTTGACCACTTCCAGCGAGTTGGCGGTCGGCAGGACCCAGATGCCCATGAAGGTCGCCTGCTCACCGTTGAAGCGGACATCGGACTCGTAGTTTTCGGCGCCGAGCGCGACGTCGGCAATCTCTCCGAGGCGCACCACGGTCCCCTTGTCCTGCTTGACCACCATTTGCCGGAACTCTTCGGGAGTGCGCAGGTCGGTATTGGCGACCAGGTTCACCGAAACCATGGAACCCTTGGTGCGGCCAACGGCGGAGAGATAGTTGTTCTTCGCAAGCGCGTCCTGCACCATCGAAGGCGAGATGCCGAGGGCGGCCATTTTGTCGGCCTTGAGCCAGATCCGCATGGCAAAGGTGCGATCGCCGAGAATCTCGGCGCGCTGCACACCATTCACGGCGCTCAACTTCGGCTGCACGACGCGCGTCAAGTAATCGGTAATCTGGTCCTGGTTGAGATTCTTGGAAGAGAAGCCGAGGTACATCGCCGCAAATTGCTGGTCCGCATTCTCCAGTTCGATGACCGGCTCTTCGGCCTCAGGCGGCAGATCATTGCGTACCTGCGCCACCTTGGCCTGGATCTGCGTGAGCGCGCCGTTGGTGTCATAGTTCAGCTTCAGGTGGACGGTAATGGTGCTGAGGCCCTGAGCGCTCGACGACTCCATGTAGTCGATGCCGTCGGCACTGGCGACGACGCGCTCCAGCGGGGTGGTGATGAAGCCGCGCACCAGATCGGCGTTGGCCCCGGTGTAGACCGTCGTGACTGTAATTACCGCGATGTCGCTGCGAGGATACTGGCGCACGCTCAGCGAGCGGATCGACTGCAACCCGGCAATCAGGATCACCAGGCTCACCACGACCGACAGAACGGGCCGCTTGACGAAGATATCGGTGAATTTCATGGCCCTTCCTCAGTTGTCTTCCGGCTTGGGCGCGGAGCTGTTTTCCGGCTGCACCTGGTTGTTGACCTGAACTGCGGCGCCGTTGCGAAGCTTGAAGGTGCCGGAACTGACCACCTCATCGCCGTTCTTTAATCCGTCGACGACAGCGACTTGGTCTCCGCGGGTGCCATTGACTTTCACGAACTGCTGCCGGACCCCCCGATAGGAATGCCCTTTTGCATCCTTCATCTCCGCCACCACGAAGACAGAGTCGCCGTAAGGCGCATAGCTGATTGCGGAGGCAGGCAGCGACAGCACAGGACGCGCCGCTCCGGTGGCGAGTCCGACTTTCACGAACATGCCGGGGTGCAGCTTGGCAGCGCGATTGGCAATCGTGGCCTGCACCTGCACGTTGCGCGTCTTCTCGTCGAGGAGCGAATCGATGGCTGTCACCCGCCCTTTGAACTGCGTGTTGGGCAAATCATCGGCGCGGACGAGAACTTTTGATCCAACGTGTGCCTGCCGTGCGAATTCCTGCGGCACACCGAAGTTGACGTAGATAGGCCGCAACGCCTGCAGAGGGGCCACCGGACTTCCGGCCGACAGGTACTGACCCAGATTTACCTGACGAATACCGAGCGTTCCCGAAAATGGTGCGCGAATGGTCTTGCGGTCGATAGTGGCGCGTATCTCCTTCACCTTGGCTTCCGTAGCGCGCTGGTCCGCTTTGGCTTTGTCGAATTCCGCCTGCGTCACAACGCCGTCCTGCACCAGGCCGTGCAGGCGATTGAAGTTCACCTGCGCCAGGTCGCGCTCAGCCTCGGCGGCCGCTAGTTGGGCTTTTTCCTGCTTGGTGTCGAGTTCCACAAGCACATCGCCTTGGTGGACCGATTGCCCGGATTCGAAGGCAATACGGGCGACAATGCCGGGAAGGTCGGCGCTTACCGTGACACCCTGCACCGCCACGACCGAACCGATCGCGCTGAAAGTCGCCGGCCACTGCTCCTGCCGGGCGGCAATCGTGGTCACCGCAATCGGGGGCGGCTGAAAGCCGGCGAACTGTTTGGTCGCGGTCTCGATCTGGCGATACTTGGCGAAACCCAGGCTCGCAACCGCAACAACCACAATGGTCAACATCAAAATCATTCGCCTTGCCATTGGTTCCTCTCGTCTGATTGGCGGACTAAGCGCCTGCTTCGGCGTTGATGGCCACGGGAAACCCCATCCTGGCGGCGCCCGCGATTGCATGCCGCGGCGAGTCGGTACCGGCTAAGAGGCCCAGGACGCTCGTGCGTGCTTTTTCCACGTCACTCGGCGCGCAGTGCAGCAGCGCTGCAGATTCCTGCAAGGTGTACCGCTCGAGCACCGTCATCGCGAACACAAAGCGGTCAAAGGGACGCAACTGGCTCAAGAAGCCTTGGGACTTGCTCTGTTCCGAGGACTGGGGCGTCGATTGCGTCGTCGGAATCGTCGACCCTCGGTCTCACAAGACGGATCGCCTGTTTCACGATGGCTCGCCTGCTCCACGAGCGCTCCCGGCCGGAAGACACCACCGACACGTCCACGCATTCGTGGAACGCGGCCAGAAAGCATTGCTCGGCAGTGTTGTGGTTCCTGGTCAAGACAAGCGCCAGGGAGTAAAAGGTATTCATGTCACTCTCGAAGATTGCGCAAAAATCGCTTGCCTTCGCGTGGGAGGAGCAAGGAACCGTCATTTCGCTCGGCTCTAAAGTCATGGATTTCTGCTCCCGGCCTTGATTCGTTGTTTCAGCTGCTGTACTACGTGCCTGGTGAGGACGCCGCGACAGCAGTTGAACGTCGCTCCGTTTGTCATCATGTCGTAAAGAATGTTTTCTCCACGCTCGCTGATGGCAGTTACATCTTTCAAATCGACGACGATTCGATCCGAGCCGATCGACATCCGCGTCTCAAACCAACTGCGCTCAAGTTCGCCAAGCCAGGGGTCGATCAACTGACCCTCCAGCACCAGCGTTCTTCGGTGATCGTCGTCAACAGCCGTGATCTTCAGCATGTCGTGCTCGCCGTTGCTGGAGCACGGAGCGTGCCGGACGCGCCAAGTCTCGCCGGGAAATGAGAAGTTTGTGTGGATTGCGGCAGATACGAAGGAACGATTGAGTCGCGGGAGTGGCGGAGTGTCGGAGATTTTCGTCGACAGGTGTCGAAGACTACGACACCTGTCGAGACGAAACGCTGATGCCGAGCTTTTTCATGCGGGAAATGAGAGTCGTGCGCTTGAGTCCGAGGCGTGCGGCGGCGCCATCCGGCCCGCCTACTTGCCCGTTCACTTCGCGGAGGATGCGGACGATTTCGTCGCGCTCCCCCGAGCCGCCGTTCGAGACGACTTGCGAATGGGAGCTGCCGTTCCTTAACTCTTCCAGCGGAAATTGCAGCGAGCTGCCACGCGTCAGGATCACGGCTCGTTCCACAAAGTTCTCCAACTCGCGGATGTTTCCCGGCCAATGCCACGGGGCGAGCCTCGCCATGGCCGCCGAGGGAATGCTATCGATCTGCTTTTCCATCCTGCGCGCATACTTCTGGGCGAAGTAGTGGACCAGCAGCGGAATGTCTTCCGGGCGCTCGCGCAAAGGCGGAATGCGAATGGGAAAGACATTCAGGCGGTAATAAAGGTCGTTGCGGAACTGCCGCTCTTCGACCATCTTTTCGAGATCACGATTGGTGGCGGCGATCAGCCGAACATCCACCTGCTTGGTGTGGTTGCTGCCAAGGCGTTCGAACTCCCTTTCCTGCAATGCCCGCAAAAGCTTGGGCTGAATCTCCGGCGGGATGTCCCCCACCTCGTCAAGGAACAGCGTGCCGCGGTCGGCCAGCTCGAGCCGCCCGACCTTCTGAGTGATGGCGCCGGTGAATGCGCCTCGTTCGTGCCCGAAGAGTTCGCTTTCCAGCAGTCCGGTCGGTATCGCAGCGCAATTCAGCTTCACGAACGTGCGGTCCTTGCGGCGGCTACGCTCGTGGATGGCGCGGGCGATCAACTCTTTGCCGGTCCCGGTCTCACCCAGCAGCAGCACGGTGGAATCGCTTCCGGCCACGGTTTCCACCATCTGCAGCACGTTACGCAGCGCGGAACTCTGGCCGACGATGCCTTCATAGTCCATGTCGCCGCGAATTTCGTCTTCGAGATATAGCTTTTCCTGTGCCAGTTTTTCCTTCAGTTCCGCGATCTCCCTGTAGGCCAGCGCATTTTCGATGGCGATGGCAACCTGGCGCGCAATCTTGATCAGAAAATCGATCTCGCCGGAAGCAAATGGGATCTCTGCAAAGCGCGACAGGGCCAGCACTCCCAGCACACGGTCTTTGCTGATCAGCGGCAAGAAGCAACCCGATTTCAGGCCTTCGCCGCTGGCCGACGCCGAGCATGCTTCGGGACAATGTTCCTGAATCTGAGACGCGCTCCTGAGTTCCTCTCTGCCCGAACGGAATGCGACGCCGATGGGGGAGTCCATTGGAATCACGGCCTCCTCGGTCAGGAATCCCTTGCTGTCGGGAAAATCCAGCGCGTAAACGCGGAAGTGGTCCCCCTCCGGCAGCGCTACTCCCGTGGCGTCGCATTTCATGACCCGCCGCAAAGTCGCAGAAACTTCCCGGAGCAGATCGCGCAACTCGAGATTGGAGACAACGCGGTTGGTCAATTCCAGCATGAGCTCGAGCTGCTCGTTCTTATGCCCCAGTTCGGCTTGCGCTCCGCGTGACGCCTCGAGGTTCAGCGTATTGTCGATGGCGAGAGCCAGATGGTTCGCCACCATGGCAAGAAACTCGACGTGCTCCTCGGAGTACGCGCCTGGGTACGACGCTCCCAAAGCAAGGACGCCGATACGCCGGTGCACGGTAGTGAGAGGCAGGACGCAGGACGAACGAATGTTGTACCCGCTGAGGTACTCGCGTAACTCCGGGTAGCGCGCTTCGCGCTCCCAATCCTGAATGATTACCGGCCGTTGGTGGTCATACACCCATGCCGTCGGGGTCTGGTCGGGCCTGAACATCGGTACGTAGATTTCTTCGTTTTTCCCGGGCGCATGGAACATGCGCCACTGCACGGCCTTAGTTTCGGGATCGACAATATTAACCAGAACGTACTCGAACGGGATTAACCCCTGCAGTTCGTGGGCGAAGCGCTCGCGGAATGTCTGGATATCGCGATATCCGGCGATGGCGGTGGTTGCGCGAAGCAAATCTTCGTAACGGCGCAGGGAAATGTCGAAAGCCGGGCGGGCGGTGGTCGCGTGGGTGAGAATAGGGCCCTCCATCGGGGTAAACGCGTCCTTCGGGTTAGATTTAGAGCACTACAGGAAAGATTCGTTATCTACCGAGCCGCGCATAACGGCCGATATGGGCGAGTTGGCTGCGAGCGGTTCCGCTTCAGACAAAACTGGACGACACGCCCGAAGATGGCGCGACGGCCTCCGGCGCCTAACAGTGATCGGCTTACCTCCTCGCGCCCATCTACACCTGTGGCTGCCCAAGCTTTGCTGCTGTCTCGCGCCGATCCTGCCGACCGATTCCTCGCCGCAACCGCTCAGGTTCTCGATCTGACCTTAGTCACGGCAAACGAGAGACTGCTCGGGCTGGGGGAAATTGCGACGCTCGCGAATCGCTGAAGCACGCCATCGAAATCCTGCGGACCGGTAACTAGGCCCACGCCCGATATCTGTCGTTTTCCAGTTTGCATCCGATTTTTGCAAAAAATACGCGTCAACAATTATTCTACTTTTATCGGGTCTTTGCCTGCCCACCCACGGGAATCCGTGGATTTTCTGAGTGCGGACTGGCGGGAAACGAGACCCTTTCGATCTGTCAGCGACAACTCTAGCTGACGCTGGCCAATAGCCTCCTTCGAAGGAGGTCCCGTTGCAAGCGGGAACCGGCAGGTGTTTCAGCGTTCTGCCGGCAACTCGAAGTCTTGGGAATTTCCATTGTGGCATTCGTGAGGCAACCGCCAATGGACGAATGCGGTTTCAGGTCCTGTGGTGATCCGTCAGCCCGGGCATTCTGGCCGAAGCCACAGCTTCAGGTTTCTTCGACGCTGACTCGTGCGATCCGACTGGTGGTCCTTGCAGGCCAACCCGTTGCATGCATGAAACCGAACTGCAAGGAGGGCACGTGAAGCAGTCTCTGCTGACCGACTTTGACCTCCATCTTCTCGGTGAGGGTACACACTACCGGGGCTACGAAAAGCTCGGTGCGCACTTGGCAGTTGAGGATGGCATGTCGGGTACATCGTTTGCGGTGTGGGCGCCGGAGGCGCAACGGGTTTCCATAATCGGAGATTTCAATCAGTGGGATCCCGATGCCTGTCCCATGAGCCCGGCTTCAAGCAGCGGCATCTGGAAAGCGTTCGTCCCCAACGTCGCTGCCGGTGCCCTATACAAGTATCATGTTGTCTCCAGGCATAACGGTTATAGCGCCGACAAAGCTGACCCGTACGCCTTCGCATCGGAACTCAGGCCGCAAACTGCCTCCAAGGTTTGGGATCTCTCCGGTTATGAATGGGGCGACGCGCAATGGATGGCATCTCGATCCCAGCCCAACGACCTCAACTCTCCGCTTTCAATCTATGAAGTTCACCTGGGCTCCTGGCGGCGCGCCGAAAATAATCGCTGGCTCACTTATCGCGAGGCCGCGCACCAGCTAGCGGAGTATTGCACCCACATGGGCTTCACCCACGTGGAGTTCCTGCCGCTCGCCGAACATCCGTTTGACGGATCATGGGGATACCAGACCATTGGCTATTTCGCACCGACCAGCCGCTTCGGTACACCCCAGGACCTGATGTATCTGATCGACATTCTCCACCAGCACGGCATCGGAGTCATTCTCGACTGGGTTCCGGCGCACTTCCCTCACGATGTCCACGGACTCGGCTATTTCGATGGCACCCATTTATATGAGCATGCGGATCGCCGGCAAGGCACGCATCCCCACTGGGACACTCTGGTATTCAACTACGGGCGAAAGGAAGTGCAGAGCTTCCTGTTGAGCAATGCTCTCTTCTGGTTGGAGCAATACCACATAGATGGACTACGCGTGGATGCCGTCGCCTCGATGCTCTATCTGGACTACGGCCGGTCTGCGGGAGAGTGGGTCCCAAACCAGTTCGGTGGGCACGAAAATCTGGAGGCGATTGAGTTCCTGCGCCGCTTTAATGAGACTGTTTATCGTGAACATCCCGACACCATGACGATCGCCGAAGAATCCACAGCCTGGCCAATGGTGTCGCGCCCCCTATATCTCGGGGGGCTTGGATTTGGCATGAAGTGGAGCATGGGATGGATGCACGATATGCTCGAATACATGTCACTTGATCCCGTCCACCGCTGCTTTCACCAGAACCGTCTCACGTTCAGCCTGATCTACGCCTTTCACGAGAACTTCGTATTGCCCTTTTCTCATGATGAAGTCGTACACGGGAAAGGCTCCATGATCGGCAAGATGGCGGGCGACGAGTGGCAGAAGTTTGCCAGCCTTCGGCTCCTGTACGGCTACATGTTTGGCCATCCCGGCAAGAAAATGCTTTTCATGGGAGACGAATTCGGCCAATGGGCTGAGTGGAACCATGACGCCAGTCTCGACTGGCATCTGCTGCAGTACAAGAATCACGAAGGGCTGCAGCGATGGGTGCGGGACCTCAATACCTTCTATCGGGGCGAACCAGCGCTCTACGAACTCGATTTCTCGGCGGAGGGGTTTCGTTGGATTGATTGCAATGACAAGGACCTGAGCGTGATCAGCTTCCTGCGATTTGGTAAGGACTCGACCAGGGACCGGTTGGCGTTCATCTGTAACTTCACGCCCGTGCCGCGATACAACTACCGCGTCGGCGTTCCGCAAGGGGGGCCCTGGGCCGAAGTGTTAAATAGCGACGCTCCGCTCTATGGAGGAAGCGGGCAAGGTAATCTGGGAGGAGTAACCGCCTCTCCTGTTTCTTACCACGGACACCCTTACTCGTTGAACCTTACCCTGCCGCCGCTGTCGATCGTCGTATTTGAGCCGCGGCGTGCTCACTGAATCTGCAAACTGGAGGTGTTGACGACTCATGGCGAGCAAAGCAAAAGGGATTCGCACACCGCCTCGACTCACGCGCGTTGTCATCGAGAATGTGCGTCCCGAGATCGACTGCGGCCGCTTTCCGATCAAGCGCGTCGTCGGTGAACGGGTGGACGTCACCGCTGACATCCATGCCGACGGTCATGACGTTCTCTTTGCACTTCTTCAGTACCGCTCACCATCGCAAAACCAGTGGCAAGAAACCAGGATGAAGCCCGTGGCCAATGACCGCTGGATGGCCGGATTTACGGTCGCCGAGCAAGGGCGCTATCTCTACACCGTTGCGGCATGGCCCGACAGGTTCGCCTCCTGGAACCGCGACATACGCAAGAAGCTCGATGCCGGCCAGGATATTACCCTCGATATCTTGGTCGGAATCAACCTGATTACAGAGACCGCCGAACGCGCCTCAGGATCCGACGGAAAACGATTGTCAGAATGTGCAGTCGAGATCAAGACACTTCGCGAGAAAAATCCTTTGCTGGCGGTGGATGCTGCGGAAGAGCCGAGCCTGGTTGAACTGATGCAGCGCCATGCCGACCGGCGCAGGGCCACCATTTACCGGAGGGAATTACCGGTGGTCGTTGACCGGGAAAAAGCGCGGTTCAGCACGTGGTATGAGATGTTCCCGCGTTCCTGCGCCCCCGAGGCTGGCCATCATGGGACATTTCGCGATTGTGAGAAGAAACTCCCGTACATCGCGGAAATGGGATTCGACGTTCTGTACTTTCCGCCGATTCATCCGATTGGCGTGACCAACCGCAAAGGCAAGAACAACTCTGAAAAATGCGGTAAAAACGACCCCGGCAGCCCCTGGGCGATTGGATCTCACGAAGGCGGCCACGACGCGATTCATCCCCAGCTTGGCTCGCTCGCCGACTTCAAGAGTCTGCGCTCCAAAGCTGGAAAACTTGGCCTCGAGATGGCGCTGGATTTGGCGTTCCAATGCACGCCGGACCACCCTTACGCGAAAGAACACAAGGAATGGTTTCGCGTGCGGCCTGACGGAAGCGTGCAATATGCGGAGAACCCGCCCAAGAAGTATCAGGACATTTTCCCGCTCGAGTTTGAAACCGATCACGCTGATGAGTTGTTTGATGAATTGAAAAGGATTGTCCTTTACTGGATTGAGCAAGGGATTCGCATTTTCCGTGTCGACAACCCGCACACTAAGCCGTACGAGTTCTGGGACTGGCTCATCAACGATATCAAAAGCCAGCATCCGGACGTCTTGTTTCTTGCCGAGGCCTTCACTCGGCCCAAAGTGATGTATCGTCTGGCGAAGCTGGGGTTCACGCAGTCCTACACTTACTTCGCCTGGCGGAATACGAAACACGAATTGACGGAGTATTTCGCCGAACTCACGCAGACCGCGGTGCGGGAATATTTCAGGCCGAACCTGTGGCCTAACACCCCTGACATTCTGACTGAGTTCCTGCAGTTCGGAGGACGCCCCGCCTTCATGATCCGGCTGTTATTGGCGGCTACGCTGGGCGCCAGCTACGGAATCTACGGTCCCGCCTTTGAGCTATGCGAAAACCGTGCGTTGAAGCCGGGTAGTGAAGAGTATTTGGACTCGGAGAAATACCAGTTTCGGCATTGGAATACCGAAGACAGCCAGAGCCTGAAGGACCTGATTGCGCGCGTCAACGCGATTCGCAAGGAAAATATCGCACTTCAGTCGGACTGGACCCTGCGCTTCCACAGCACCGACAACGATCAACTGATCGCATACAGCAAGAGCAGCCGAGATTTCTCCAACGTGATCGTGGTGGTCGTGAATCTGGACCCCTACCACACCCAGTCAGGCTGGTTGGACTTGGCGCTGGATGCGCTCGGACTCGATCCTTCGCAACCTTATCAGATGCATGATCTCCTCAGCGAAGCCAGGTATCTGTGGCAGGGCCCGCATAACTACGTGCAATTAGATCCTCAGAGTATTCCGGCGCACATTTTTGGTGTCCGCCGGCGGGTGAGGACGGAGCGTGATTTTGATTATTTCCTTTGACGGCGCTTGAGCGTCCGTACTGGAGGAAGGAAATATCACTGTGCCAACGGCAACCGATGCCCAGTGGTACAAAGATGCGGTTATTTATCAGGTGCATGTTCGCGCCTTCCACGACAGCAATGGGGACGGGATTGGCGACTTTGCCGGCCTCGCGCAGAAATTGGATTACCTCCATCAGTTGGGCGTCAATGCCCTGTGGCTGATGCCTTTTTTCCCATCGCCCCTGCGCGATGACGGCTACGATATTTCCGATTACTACTCCGTTCACCCGGACTATGGCAGCCTGGACGATTTCAAGACGTTCCTGGACGGAGCGCACCAGCGCGGCATCCGCGTCATTATCGAGATGGTGCTGAACCATACTTCCGACCAGCACCCGTGGTTCCAAGAATCGCGCAACTCCGTGGATAACCCCCGCCGTGACTGGTACGTCTGGAGCGACACAGATGTGCATTATGTGGGTGTCCGCATCATCTTTGTGGATACCGAACTTTCGAACTGGGCGTGGGACCCGGTTTCCAAGTCTTACTATTGGCATCGCTTCTTCAGTCACCAGCCGGACCTAAACTTCGACAATCTCGCCGTCCGCGAAGAAGTCTGGAACGTGATGAAGTTCTGGCTGGACATGGGCGCGGACGGCTTCCGCCTGGATGCGGTGCCCTATCTCGTGGAGCGGGAAGGTACGTCCTGTGAGAACTTGCCCGAAACTCATCAAGTCATTAAGGAATTGCGGGCCAAGCTCGACCGGGATTACCCCGGCAGGATGTTGCTCGCGGAAGCCAATCAGTGGCCCGCCGACCTCGGGCCTTACTTTGGCAACGGCGACGAGTTTCATATGGCGTTTCATTTTCCGCTGATGCCTCGAATGTTCATGGCGTTGAAACTCGAGGACCGTAAGCCCATTACCGAAATTCTGCAACAGACGCCGTTTATCCCGGATGTTTGCCAGTGGTGCTTGTTCTTGCGCAATCATGACGAATTGACCCTGGAGATGGTCACCGACATGGAGCGCGACTACATGTATGACGAGTATGCGCGTGATCGTTCGATGCGTCTCAACGTTGGCATCCGCCGCCGCCTTGCTCCCTTGCTGGATAATGATCGCCGCAAAATCGAACTGATGAATGGCTTGCTGATGTCTCTTCCAGGCACGCCCATCATTTATTACGGGGACGAGATCGGCATGGGCGACAACGTCCGTCTTGGCGACCGTAATGGCGTACGCACGCCGATGCAATGGAACGGCGGCTGGAACGCAGGCTTTTCAGCTGCGGATCCGGAGACTTTGTATTCCACGATCGTGCTCAACCCGATCTATGGATATCAGGCCGTCAATGTCGAGTCGCAAAAACGTTCCCAGCATTCCTTGCTCTCATGGATGCGGAGCATCATTAAAGTGCGCAACTCCACTCCAGTTTTTGGACGCGGAACGATCGAGTTCCTGTATCCCAACAACCATCGCGTACTGGCCTATATGAGGCAATTTGGCCGGGAGACGGTGCTCGTAGTCAACAATCTGTCCAATTCTGCACAGGCGGTGGAATTGGATTTGGCCCGCTACAGGGGCAGCATCTTGGTCGAAATGTTCGGCAAAAACCTGTTTCCGCGCGTCGGCGAGCTCCCGTACCTGTTGACCCTCGGCCCATATCAGTTTTTTTGGTTCCGCCTGCGCCGGCTTTGAGTACGGGCGGAGTCGATAACCTGATGTTTGCCGGGCGATCGAATTTACCGGAGGAGAACCGGCTTGGCAGAGAAAAGCATTCTGTCCGACGATCTTCTCCGCCAATTGATCAGCGTTGGCGAAGTGGACATTCTGGTGGGAGTGCCCACCCGCAACCATGCCAAGACTGTGGGGCACACGGCGCAAGTGATTCGCGCTGGGCTTCTCAAGTATTTCCCTCGCGAGCGGACTGCCATCTTGAATGCCGATACAGGCTCAAGAGACGGAACATCCGATCTGGTGAAGGCAGCATCCATCAGTGACGCGCGAGGAACCGCAAGCCTGCAGTCCCTACGAACCCTGCACTGCATCAGCACCCGGCTCAGTGGAACTGCCGGTAAGGGCGTTGCTTTGCAAGCAATTGTTGCGGCAACGGATCTGCTGCGGGCCCGAGACCCCCGAGTGTGCGTGCGAGGAAATCGGCATCGCTCAACCCACCATCCTAGTGGCATTTGCCATCGTGTTCGGCTCCGTGATGGAGGCCGGGACCTAGCCCGCCGGGTCTTGGAAAGGAGGTTTCCGGAAGAGCCGCGAAAAGACGTAAAAGAGGACGAACTCTCGGCGCTGTGATGCCAGAAACGGATGTGCGATGAGCCTTACAATCAATCCAAGGAGTTGGGAGGTTTAGAGTTGCCCATAAAACCTGAGTTTCTGCTTCGTCTGAGCGAAGGACTCCCACAACCCACGGCGGACTTCCTTGTTCGCCGGCGCTGGTTCGGTGGCAAGGCAAGGCAGATTCGCATGGTGACGATTCAGGACATCGTTCCGCTCGACTTCGACACCTCCAGCGCTCTTCTCGTTCTTGTCCGCGTCGAGTACTCCACTGGCCCGAGCGAGACTTACAGCGTGCCTCTGATTCAGGTCAATGACGCCCCCAGTCAACCAGAAACACCTCGCTTGACCGTGCCTATCGAAGGCAAACCGGATCCGGTCGTGTTACAGGATGCCCTTTCCGACGATTCATTCCTGATTTTTCTGTTGGAGGCAATCGCAAATGGGAGATCTTTCACGAGCTCGCGGGGAACGGTTCGGGCCGCCCCCACCGGAGCGTTGTTTTCTCTTTGGCAGCCCCCGCAGCAGAAGTTGCAACCGTCGGTGATGAAAGCGGAACAGAGTAACAGTTCGATCGTATACGGCAAAAAGCTGGTGTTGAAGTTGTTCCGGCGCTTGGAAGAAGGAATCAACCCGGATCTCGAGATTGGACGTTTCCTGACGGAACGGGTCTCCTTTGCAAATGCTCCCGCCATCGCCGGATACCTGGAATACCTTGATCAAGATGATCGCGCCCACACTCTCGGGATCTTACAGGCTTTCGTCCAAAACCGCGGAGACGCTTGGCGGTATACCTTGGATGCAATTGGTGAATACTACGAACGAGCGCGCCAGGCTGGAGATGCACCTGAGCTCCCCGTTGGCACCACACTGTCTCTAACCGAAGGCGAGTTCTCAGGTCAGGCGCGAGAGCATATCGGCGGTTACGTGGACTCGGCAAGATTGTTGGCGCAGAGAACGGCTGAGTTGCACCTGGCTTTGAACTCCGTCTCTGACGATCCTGATTTTTCTCCCGCACCTTTCAGCTTGTCGGACCAGGAGAAGCTCTGTGATTCTGCTCTCGCACTGTTGTCGAGTACGTTCGATCTGTTCCGGCACAAACTGCACACTGTGCCTGCCCGGATTCACGGTTCTGCTCAGCTTGTCCTGAATTCTGAAGATCGGGTCAAGGGCTACTTTCGCTCTATTCCGGAACTCAGACTTTCCGGCATGCGCAGTCGGATCCATGGCGACTATCACTTGGGGCAAGTCTTATTTACTGGCGACGACTTTATGATCATAGATTTTGAAGGAGAACCCGCCCGCACACTCAGCGAGCGGCGGGCTAAACGATCGCCCTTGCAGGACGTGGCCGGCATGCTGCGGTCTTTTCACTACGCTGCGTATGCGCCGTTGCTGACGCCAACATCTGGTAGTGAAGAATCTCAGTCTCTGGGTCTGTGGGCGCGCTATTGGTATCAATGGATATCTGTCGCTTTCCTGAAGAGCTATTTGTCTACTTCTGGAGCTGCTGCTTATATTCCCGGAACAACAGGCGAAATTGAGGCCCTTCTTGATGCGTACATGCTGGACAAAGCGATCTACGAGCTTCGCTACGAGCTGAATAATCGCCCCTCATGGGTCGCCGTTCCCTTGGAAGGGATTTGCGACCTGCTAGAGCTGGGCCGGGGATGAACCGGACGAGACTGTTCGAAGATTGCCCTCAGACATCGACGCGGACATTGTCATATTCGCAGCCGGGTACGCAATGAAGCTATTTCATCGGCCCGGTTCCTCACTATTGTCGACACCTCAGACAAGGCTATACTCGTTCATCCCCAGCTCTGGTCGATTTGTCGGCGAAACGAATGAATCCAGACATTTTCGAGCGAATCAACCACGAGATTCACGTCTGGTGGTCCCGCCTCGATCAGCCGGCAGACGTAACCGAAAAATGCTACGCGATCCTCAGCGAAGCGCAGAAGAGCCGGATCAGCCATTACAAGACAGAACAGTTGCGAAACCGGCAGACGGTGTCCGATGGGTCATTGACAAGTCTGATAGCCGGGTACTTGAATGAGGAGACGAAACACATCAAACTGCAATTCGCTCAATCCGGAAAGCCGTACCTGGCCGGTTCCGACGGTGGCGCTAACCTGCAGTTCAGCGTCTCTCACTCCGAGCGACATGGGCTTGTACGCGTTTGCGAGGGACAGATTGATCGGAGTTGACGTGGAAGAAATGGCGCCCCGGGAGGATTGGGAGCGCATGGTGGCGCTGTATTCGAGCGATCACGAGAAAAGCTGGCTGTCCCGGCTGGCGCCGCCGCGCCGAATGGAAGTGTCGTACCGGCTCTGGACCATCAAGGAAGCTTATCTGAAGGCCATCGGCAGAGGGTTATCCGTATCACCGGCAGAGATCGAGGTAAGCCTGGAGGGGGAAGACTCCTATCGGTTTCACAAGCTCAACGATGAAAGCGAGCTAGATCGGAATTGGCGAATCATCGGATTCACACCGGCCCCCAACTTTTTGGCTAGCCTGGTGGTCGATGACGGCCCCACTGAAATCAGGTATTTTCATTGGGAACCCAGCCGCTTGTTGAAGTCCAATCGGCCATGAAGCATGTGCTCAATATCGCGCCGGACCCGTCGCTGGCAGCCTGCGCGGAGTTCAGGATCAGCCTCGCTTCCCTGCCGTTCCTGGCCGATCACGCCTTCCAGGACATGGTAGTGCTGCCGGGATCTTTCTACGTCGAAATGGCGCTCTCGGTCCACCTGGAGATTGCGCATTGCGTGCCGGGTGTGATCCGCGACGTAACCTTCCACAGCCCAGTCATTCTCTCGAAGGAAGACACAATTATCAGGGTGGAGGTCCGGAAGCGCGGCGCCGACACCGCCGAGTACACGTTCTACGAAGCTGCAGGGACGAAAGGACCTGCCGGGGATCAGCAGTACGCTGCCAGGCTGGAGATCGACGGCGGCGCGGCCGCGCCTCAAGAAGGGGACAAGACATTCTCCATCAAGAATTTCCAGGTGCAGGCAGAGGAGGTCATTGGCGCCGAGCGTTTCTACCAGCAACTTCGCGAGAACGGCAACCAGTACGGACCCCGGTTTCGCTGCGTCTTCTCGATTTGGCGGGCCGGAGACCAATGCCTGGGCGAACTCCGCTGGCAACAGGCGGAAGCCGAATCGCACAACCTGCACCCCACGCTGCTGGACGCGATGACGCAACTGCTGGCGCCGTTCATGATGTCGGATGGGAGGACGTTCATCCTGCGGTCGATTGATCGCATCGCGATCGCGGACCTGAATATTCCCGATGCGGTGTGGTGCCATGCTTCGCGGCTGTCGGAGAGCGAAGACGACGGCAAGGGAGTTGTGGGCAACGTTCGGGCGTTCGGACCGGCGGGCAAGCCGTACATGGAACTCGCTGGAGTCTCGTTCGCCCTTTTGCAGCAGGCGGAAGCTGCCGAGGCAAAGCCGGCGCTCAAGTTTGTCGTGGCTTCCAACTTCACCGCCGATCCGCTCGAAGATTCCCTGCGGTACTGGGCGGCGCACTTTGGCGTCGAGGCGAGCCTCGAGTTTGCTCCTTACGACCAGGTTTTCCAGCAGTTGCTGCAGGCAGAAAGCGCGCTTCGCAAGAACAAGGATGGAATCAACCTTATTCTGCTGCAACTGGAGAAGTGGGCCGCCGGCAAACGAGATGGCGCGCTGGAGCTCGACCGGAAGAGGGTGGAGCAGTGCTTCGGTGCGCGAAAAAGATGCACGCTGCCCAATGGGCTGGAGATCGTTCACCTGAACGAGTACGAAACCAGCTACCTGTATAAGGAAATTTTCGCCGACCAGTGCTACTTGAAGCACGGGATCCGATTGCGGGACGGCGCCACGGTGGTCGACATCGGGGCCAATATCGGCCTGTTCTCGCTGTTCGTCATGAGCCAGTGCAAGCGGCCGAGGATTTACTCGTTCGAGCCCGCGCCAGTAGCGTATGACCTTCTGAAAGCGAACTGCGAAGCCTACGGCTCGAGCGCGCAGGCTTTCAACTTCGGCGTCTCGGACAAGCAGGGCACGGCCACCTTCGCCTTTTACGAAAATTCTTCGGTGTTCTCCAGTTTTTTCCCCAACGAAGCCGAGGACCGCGAAGCCATCCAGGCGGTGGTCCGCAACATGCTCAACGCGCACTCGGTGGAAGGCGAATCGCTGCAGGATTACGTCAATGAACTCACCACCGACCGACTGCGCTGCAAAAGCTACGAGTGCCGCCTGACTACGGTTTCAGACATCATTCGCGAAAACCAGATCGACAGGATCGACCTGCTCAAGATCGATGCGGAAAAAAGCGAGCTGGGGATCATTCGCGGGATCGCCGACAGCGACTGGGCGAAGATCGGCCAAGTTGTCATTGAGATCCACGACAACAGCGGCGAAGTCGTACGCGGGATCAACGATCTGCTGATTGGCAAAGGTTTCCAATGCGCGGTCGAACAGGAAAAACTGCTCGAGCATTCCGGGCTGTTCAACTTGTTCGCGACCCGCGCCGGCAAGGTCGATGCGCGGGAACCCCTCCAAGCCGCGAGTGCTCCGGGCGCATTCGACAGCCTGGAACAAAACATTGGCGAGTTCTGCGCTGCGCTGCAGTCATTCACCGCCCAGACGAAATCGCCACTTGTCCTGTGCATGTGCCCAGCAAGTCCGGCCGCGGAAGCCAATGCGGAGTTGAAAGCTGCGGTCGCGGACGCAGAACGCGAGTTGCTCTCCCGGACGGGCGCGGTAACGGGAGTTTCAGCAATCGGGTCGGAAGCCTTGCTGCGCCGCTATCCGGTTGCCGAGTATTACGACGTTCATGGCCATCAGTTGGGCGACATTCCTTACACGGCGGAGTGCTTTGCCGCCATTGGCACGGCGTTGTTTCGAAACGTCTTTAACCTGAAACGAAAGCCGTTCAAGGTAATCGTGCTGGACTGCGATAACACACTGTGGAAGGGCGTTTGCGGCGAAGACGGTGTCGCGGGAGTAGCGGTCACAGAGCCTCACCGCGTGCTGCAGCAGTTCATGGTCGAGCAGATGAATGCCGGCATGCTGTTGTGCCTGTGCAGCAAGAACAGCGAGAAGGATGTGCTGGAAGTGTTCGATCAGCGGTCCGACATGCTGCTGAAACGCGAGCACCTGGCAGGCTGGCGGATCAACTGGGGCAGCAAGTCGGAGAATATCAAGTCACTGGCGAAAGAGCTGAATCTTGGGTTGGACAGTTTTATCTTCGTCGATGACAACCCGGTGGAATGCGCGGAGGTGGAAATCAACTGCCCCGGCGTGCTGAGCCTGCGTTTGCCGCAAGACCCGACTTCGTGTGCCGCGTTTCTCGACCATATCTGGGCTTTCGATCACTTGGGCGCTACGGAAGAGGACCGAAGCCGCGCCAAGATGTACCAGGACAACGCGCGCAGGGAGCGGTTTCGCGAACAATCCCCTACCCTGACCGACTTCATCGCCGGTCTGCAGGTTCGCGTCGAAATTGGCGACGCCACCGAGGACCAGACTCAGCCGAATTTCGCAACTGACTTTTCGGACCAATCAATTCAACTTGACCACGATCCGGCGCTCGGAGAATGAAATTCGAGACTTCTTGAGGCGGGAAAACGCCGGATGCCTGACGGTGCGGGTAACGGATCGGTTCGGGGACTATGGACTTGTCGGCGTGGTTTTGTACGAGAGCGAAGCCGACCGGTTCAAGCTCGACACGTTTCTGCTCAGCTGCCGGGTACTGGGCCGGGGAGTGGAACACACGGTCCTGGCGAGCGTCGGCCAGCGAGCCTGGAATGCGGGAAAGAAGTGGGTGGAACTGCGGTGCGTGCCGACAGACAGAAATTTGCCGGCTCGGGAGTTCGTCCGCAGCGTTGGCGACCAGTATCGAAGCGGTGAGTCCTGGCTTTTGCCCGCGGACTACCTGGCGAGGCTGCAATACAATCCCGACCAGCAATCCGAACAAGTGCAGGAAGAGCCTGGTGTCGAGAAGCCGCGAAGGACAAGCGGATCTGGCATCACGTGTGCGGTCGGAGCAATTGCAACGCATCGGAGAAGAACTGTATGACATGAGCCGGGTCTCCAAGGCGATCGGCGAGGCGCGACTCCGGATGCACGATCTTGACGCCGTGGTGGAAGCAGAGCCGTCCGGAAAGACGGAGGCCGCGGTCCTGAATATCTGGCGAAGGGTGCTGGGCCGGGCGGACATTGGGCTGAACGTCAATTTCTTTGAAGCGGGCGGGACCTCGTTGAAGGCAGTGCAGGTGATCGCCATGATCCGCAAGGAGCTGAAGCAAAACCTGTCTATCGTCAGCCTGTTCGAATCTCCGACGATCAGTCTGCTCGTTGCCAGGCTGAATGCGACCGATGGTGGTCCTTCCAGCGATCCGGGCGCATCAGGGGCAACATTGCGCGGACAGCAAAGACGATCCAGGGCCATGAGGCGCACAAGGAGCTGATGAATTGGGAACGGTAGGCGTTCTAGGCGCGGGAAATATCGGCGTGGGCGTGGTCACCGACCTGGTGCTGCACGGGATACCGGCGGTGGTCGTCGACCTTACACAAGACATCCTGGAGCGCGCGCAAGCGGAGGTGTTGAACAATGTCCGGTTCGCTCCCCTGCTCTCGAAGACGCTGCCCAAGACCACGCGGGATGAAGCATTACAGCGGATGAGCCTGACCACCGACATGGAGAAGCTGGCCGCCTGCGATTTCATTATTGAAAACGTAACCGAGGATTGGGGGATCAAGAAACCGCTGTACGAAAAGCTGGGCAAGCTGGCGCCGCCGGAGGTCTGCTTCGGCGCCAATACATCGTGCATTTCGATCACGCAGATCGGCGGAGCGTCCGGGCGTCCAGCCAACGTGGTTGGGGTCCATTTCATGAACCCGGTCCACTTGATGCCGGCGGTGGAGGTGATTCGCGGATTCCACACCTCAGAGACGGCCATCAGCAAGCTGCTGCAATTGCTGTCGCAACTGAACAAGGAAGCGATTATCGTCGAGGACCTGCCCGGGTTTGTGTCGAACCGGATCTCGCATTTATTCATGAACGAGGCCGCCTTCGTGTTGCAGGACAATGTGTCCACGGCGGAGAAGATCGACCTGATTTTCAAGAAGTGCTTCGGGCACAAGATGGGGCCGCTGGAGACGGCGGATTTGATTGGATTGGATACGGTGATGCGCTCGCTGGACGTGCTTTACGAGAGCTACAAGGACCCAAAGTACCGATGTTGTCCGCTGCTTAGAAAGTTGGTTCACGCCGGCCATTTAGGGCGCAAAACCGGAAAGGGCTTTTATAATTATTCCATCCGGTGATGGACCGAAACTTCAAGCTTTCCTTTCAGGTCATCCCACGTCGTTCTTTTCGGGAGAAAACTTCTTGAACAGCCCCACGCATGCGGTCGACGAAAACAACATCCGGGAAACGGTGGCGAATTTCCTGCTGAGCTCGATCAATATTCCAAATCTGGACCACGACGATAATCTGTTTGAATCAGGCATCGTGAATTCGTTGTTTGCGGTCCAGTTGATGACCTTCCTGGAAAAGACGTTCGCGATTGAATTGGGGATGGATGACCTGGAAATCGAGAACTTCAAATCGGTGAACGCCACCACGGCATTCGTGATGAGAAAAAAGGGCCAGGCCGCAGCGTCAATGTGAGGCCATAGCAGCGGATTCCTGTTACTCTCAATTCGCAGCGGGCATTCTTGATTCGACGTTCTAATTCGCAGTGATACAGTGTGCTCTGCAGGCAAGTGGTGCGATGCAATCTTTGCTAACCGAAGAGCAAAAAGCCAGGTACGCAGACTTCAAAGCTTTCGTGCACGAGAAGGTCGAGCCGTGTGCCGAGGCGTGGGACCGCGAGCAGAAGCTTCCCCAGTCCATACTCTCGATGCTGGCGAAATCGGGTTACCTGGGCTGCAGTCTTCCGCCCCAGCACGGAGGGCAGGGCTGGGACACGGTCACCTTTGGGTTGCTGAATGAAGCGCTGGGACGAGGGTCCTCGTCGCTGACCGGGGTGCTGACCGTGCAGACAATGGTTTCCCGGACGCTGTTGAAGTGGGGCACGCAGCAGCAGATCCAGACATGGATCCCTCGCCTGGCCAAGGGCGAGATCATCGGCGCCTTTGCCTTGACCGAACCTGGGGCCGGCAGCGACATCCACTCCGTGGCCAGCGAATTCACCCCGTCGACCGGTGATTCCCTAGTGCTGAACGGCGCCAAGAAATGGATCACGTGCGCGCAGATCGCGTCGGTCTTCCTGGTATTCGGAAAACTGGGAGACCGCCCCCTGGCATGCCTGGTGCCACGGGAAAGCCCCGGACTTGAGATCGAACCAATTCGTGACCTGATGGGCTTCCGCGCCGCCGGCCTGGGAAAGCTGGTGTTCAACAAGGTCGAGATTCCCGCAGCCAACGTCGTGGGCAAGCCGGGTTTTGCGCTCTCGCACCTCGCGCCCGTGGGCCTGCACTACGGGAGAATCAGCACGGCGTGCAACGCTTTGGGCCTGCTGCGGGGATGCTTTGAAGAAAGCGTGGAGTGGGCGCGCACGCGGCAAATCGGCAAACATCCATTGGGCGATATCGGAATGATCCGGTCGCTGATCGCCGCCATGGGTACCGACCTGGAAGCCGGCGGTTTCCTCTGCCATAACGCCTGCCGGTCAGCCGATGAAGCGCTCCCGGAAGCGTTTGAGAAGGCGGTGATGGCCAAGTACTTCACTTCTCGGGCTGCGGTCAGAGCGGCTTCGGATGCGGTGCAGGTTCGCGGGGCCGCCGGATGCCACGAATCATCGCCGGTTTCGCGTTTCTACCGGGACGCCAAGATCATGGAGATCATTGAAGGCACCACGCAGATCCACGAGCACCTTCTGGGAGGAATCTTTGTGCAGCAGGCTCGCCGGTCGCCGCGGTGAACCGCACGTTCTGATATGGAATCTTCCGCCGCACCCGCAGCCAGCAAAGCAGATCTCGAGAAGATCGCTGAATTCAACCGCACCGACGCGCCTTTCCCTGATCAAGTGACGTTGCAGGAGTTGATGGAGACGAAGTTTGCCGAATGCGCTTCGGCGACCGCCGTCGTCTGCGAGCACGACAAGCTCTTCGGCGTGCCTTCGCTGACCTATGGGGAGCTGAACAGGAAGGCCAATCAACTTGCACACCGGTTGAGGGCCGCCGGCGTCGGCCCAGGACAGATTGTCGGCCTGATGGTGGAGCGATCGTTCGCCATGATGATTGGCATCCTGGGAATTCTCAAGGCAGGCGCCGCCTACCTGCCGTTATCGCCGGACAACCCGGCCGCCCGCCTCGACTACCTGCTGAGCGACGCGGGCGTCAAGGTGCTGCTGGTGCACGCCAAAACAGCCGGCCGGACGGCCTTTTCGGGATTGACTATCGACCTTGACGATCCTGGCAACTTATCGCGGGCCGGAGGAAAATCTGAACCTCATCAATACCGCGCGAGACCTGGCTTACGTGATCTATACCTCGGGCTCGACCGGCAAACCTAAAGGAGTGATGATCGAGCATCGCTCGGTGGTGAATCGTCTGCACTGGATGCAACATGCTTATCCGATCGGTAGAGACGATGTCATTCTGCAAAAGACGCCCTTCTACTTCGATGTTTCCGTGTGGGAGCTATTCTGGTGGGCGCTGCAGGGAGCAAAACTCTGTTTCTTGATGCCGGGCGGCGAACGGATGCCGCTGGCCATTGTTGAAACCATCCGGAAGCACGGCGTCACCGTGCTGCACTTCGTGCCGTCGATGCTGAACGTTTTCCTCGAATACCTGGATGGAAAAGACGATCGGGTGCTGCAAGGGCTGGCGTCGGTTCGTCGCGTGTTCGTGAGCGGCGAAGCCCTGACGCCCAGCCACGTGAAGAAGTTCAACAACATCCTTGGGAGCAAGATTGGGGCGCGGTTGACGAACCTGTACGGCCCCACGGAGGCGACGGTCGACGTCAGCTACTACGATTGCCCGCTGCACAATGACTTTGAAGTGATTCCGATCGGCAAGCCGATCCATAACACCAGGCTCTACGTGATGCGAGACGGCCGGCAGGTCGCAATTGGCGAAACCGGCGAGTTATGCATTGCCGGAGTCGGACTGGCGCGAGGCTACCTGAATAACCCGGCGCTGACCGCAGAGAAGTTTGTCGAGAATCCGGCTAGCGCCGGGTGAAAGAATCTATCGCACCGGCGACATTGCCCGCTGGCTGCCTGACGGCAACATCGAGTACCTGGGACGAGAGGACCACCAGGTCAAGATCCGGGGCTTGCGCATCGAGTTGGGCGAGATCGAGAACACGGTCCGGGAATTTCCTGGCGTTGCCGATTGCGTTTGCGTGGTCCGGAAGTATTCGGAAAACGTGATCCTGATCATCGCTTACCTGGTCTGCCGAACGAAGGTGGAGATTGAGGGACTGAAGCAGTATCTGAAGAAGCACCTCCCCGACTACTCAGTTCCCAACCACTTTGAAATCCTCGATAAAATGCCGTTGACGCCGAACGGGAAAGCCGATCGCAAGGCCTTGCCAGAGCCCGTTCTCCAAGTAAAGCCGTAGAGTGGCACCCGCCGTTCCCTGAGCCATCATGCAAGACGACCAGCCTTCTCGCGAGATGAATGACGAACTCGACATCGCAATTGTCGGCATGGCCGGACGCTTCCCTGGCGCGCGCAACCTGGACGAGTTTTGGCGCAACCTGGTCGAGGGCGTGGAATCGATTGCGCATTTTTCCGACGAAGAATTGCTGCGATCGGGCGTACCGGCGGCGTTCCTGAGCAACCGGAATTACGTGAAGGCGGCGCCCGTCCTGGAAGAACCTGGCCAGTTTGACGCCGACTTTTTTGGCTTCGTGCCGGCGGAAGCCAGGACCCTGGACCCACAGCACCGCATTCTCCTGGAACTGGCGCAGGAGGCGATCGAAGACGCGGGATACGACCCGAATCGCTACCCCGGGCGCATTGGCGTGTTCACCGGAACCGCGCTCAATACGTATTTCATGAACTGCGGGCTGAGCAGCCGGTTTGCCGAGGAGTACATTCCCACCCTGATCGGCGCGGATAAGGACTTTCTCAGCACCCGAATCTCCTACAAGCTCAACTTGAAGGGACCCAGCGTCACCATTCAGACCGCCTGCTCGACGTCTATGGTTGCGGTCCATCTGGCTCGCCAGAGTCTTCTGAATGGAGAGTCGGACATGGCGCTGGCGGGTGCGATTTCGGTGCGGGCCCCGCACCGCGCGGGCTACTTCTGCGATGGCGGAGGAGTGGTCTCGCCGGACGGGCATGTACGGGCCTTTGACGCGCAAGCGAATGGAACCGTGTTTGGCAGCGGCGGCGGCGTCCTGGTGCTGAAGCGCCTGGCGGACGCGCTGGCGGACGGCGACAACATCCACGCCGTGATCAAGGGTTCGGCCGTGAACAATGACGGATCGGAGAAGGCCGGCTACACCACGCCCAGCGTCAACGGCCAGGCCGATGTTGTCATCGAGGCACTGGCCAACGCCGGCGTCGAAGCAGAGAGCATCGGTTACGTCGAGGCCCACGGTTCGGGAACGCCGGTGGGCGATCCGGTGGAGATCAGGGCGTTGACCAAGGCTTTCCGCACCTTCACGCAGCGCTCCGGTTATTGCGCCATCGGTTCGGTAAAAACCAACGTGGGGCATCTCGACGCCGCGGCGGCCGTCGCTGGGATGATCAAGACCATCCTGGCGCTGAAGCATCGCACTCTGCCGCCCAGCCTGCACTTCACCGAGGCCAATCCCGAAATCGATTTCAAGAGCACTCCGTTTTACGTCAACACCGAGACGCGGAAGTGGGCCGGCGACGGACCGAGAAGAGCGGGCGTCATGTCGACAGGCATGGGAGGAACGAACGCACACGTGGTGTTCGAGGAAGCTCCCGAGGTGCAACGGCGGCCCCAGGTCGCATCTTCTGAGCTTCTGATCCTGTCAGCGAAGACATCGGCGGCGCTCGACCGTGTTACTCACCGGCTGCGCGAATTCCTGGAGCGCAATGATGCGGTCAACATGAAGGACGTGGCCCACACTTTGCGCGTGGGGCGCCGGGAATTTCCGCACCGGCGCAGCCTGGTCTGCGGGAGCCGTGAGGATGCCATCGCCGCATTGGCCGGGAAAAACCGTGTCCTTACCGGCGTGGTGGCGGAATCTGCCGGGCGGCCGGTCGTCTTCCTGTTTCCCGGAATCGGAGATCACTACGTCGGCATGGG
Organism: Terriglobia bacterium; assembly: GCA_963797035.1. Taxonomy (GTDB): domain Bacteria; phylum Acidobacteriota; class Terriglobia; order Terriglobales; family Acidobacteriaceae; genus JAIQGF01. The sequence goes on along the minus strand of CAWCOC010000001.1, from coordinate 211,664 downwards.
CCACGATCTCTACGAAAGTTGGGACGTATTCCGACAAGAGGTAGATCGCTGCGCGGGAATTCTGCTTCCGCACCTTGGCGCCGATATTCGGAAGTTGATTTATCCCGATGGGCAGCCATGGAAGAGCCCGGGCAAGAGCAAGGGCATCGATCTGAAAAAGATGCTGGGGCGAGGCGCAGATGCGGCGGAAGACCGCCACGCTACAGAACTGAACAAGACGCTTTTTGCCCAGCCGGCGTTGTTCACCATCGAGTACGCCATGGCTCGACTATGGCAATCGCTGGGGATCAAGCCGGCCGCCATGATCGGCCACAGCATGGGAGAGTACGTGGCCGCTTGCCTGGCGGGAGTGCTTTCGCTGGAGGATGCTCTCAGGCTGATCGCCACGCGAGCCAGGCTGGTGAACGATCTGCCCCAGGGCGCCATGCTTGCGGTTACGCTTCCAGAGAAGGAATTGGCTCCGCTGCTGACCGGAGAGCTGTCCATTTCCTTGATCAATGGTCCGGCACTGTGCGTGGTTGCGGGACCGGCCGCTGCTGTGGCTGATTTTGAGCGGCTGCTGAACGAGAAGCAGATCATCTCCCGACGCGTTCAGAATGCACATGCCTTCCACTCGAAGATGCTCAGCCCGATCGTCGGCCAATATGAAGAGGAAGTAAAAAAGATCCGGCTGAACGCGCCTGCAATTCCATATACCTCAAACGTTACCGGCAGATGGATTACGCAGCGCGATGCAACCAGCCCTTCGTATTGGGCGCGGCACAGCGATCACACTTCCAGGTTCAGCGATGCCCTGCAGGAGCTATGGAAACTGGAGAATCCGATCGTGCTGGAGATTGGGCCGGGGCGTACGCTAGGCGTGCTGGCCATGCAGCATCCCGACCGGCAAAAAGCCGCAGACCCAGTGACGGTTTCTTCCATCCGCCATCACTACGAAAACCAGCCTGACAGCGAGTTCTTGCTGCAGAACGTCGGCAAGCTCTGGATCTCGGGAGTTGAGATTCGCTGGGAGGGCATGCATCCGGATGAGAGGCGACGCAGGGTATCGCTGCCGACGTATCCCTTCGAAAAACAGACCCACTGGATTGAGAACGCCGCGGGCACTGCTAGCACCACGCAAGAGAAAGAGATAAGTTCTACAGCGACCAACCTGGACGATTGGTTTTATGCGCCCACCTGGAAGCGGATGCCATTCCCGAGCGATGGCGCTGCTGGGCCGCAGCAGGCGGCGTTCTGGCTGATTTTTGCCGATCAGTATGGCGGCGGTAGAGGCATCCAATCCATACTCCAGGCGCGCGGCGCGGCGACAAGCTTGGTGCGCTTTGGCAAGAGATTTTTTCGCCACGACGACGGCTCGTTCGAGATCAATCCCGCCGGCATTGAAGATTACCGTCAACTATTCCGCGAGTTGGAACTGCCGTCGGATAGCGTGCTGCACATCGTTCATTTAGGAAGCGTAGTCAGGGGACAGGAAGCAGGCAGCACGGACTTGTGTCGAGCGAACCAGAATTTCGGTTTCTACAGCCTTTTCCACATCGCACAAGCGGTCGGCGATCTGCAGCTTTTGATTCCAATCAAGATCGGGCTTATTTCCAACCGCTTGCATTCGGTAACCGGTGAAGAAGCGATCGCGCCTGCGATGGCCACCGCGCTCGGGCCCGGCGGCGTGATGGCAAAGGAATATCCCAACATCGAATGCTTCAACATCGATCTTTTTGACGACCAATCGATTGACAACCTTCCGGAGGAATGGCTCGTCAGAATTGTTTCCGAATTCACGACAGAGCACGAAGGCCACGTCATAGCCTATCGAGGGCGGTACCGCTGGGAACGTCAATTCCAGTCGATCAAGCTGAAGCAGCCAGTCGCGTCGTCACCGCCAAGCGAGGCTCCGACCATCAGGCGCCTAAGGCCAGGCGGAGTGTATCTGATCACGGGCGGTACCGGGGGCCTCGGCCTTGCCCTCGCCGAGTATCTTGCGCGCACATGCCGCCCTCACCTGGTTCTGATGAAGAGGTCTCCGTTCCCGGAGAAGTCTCGCTGGAAGCACCAGCTGACAGCGGCGAATACACCAGCGACGGTGCGTAAAACGCTTGCCGTCCTCTTGGAGATTGAATCAGCGGGCGCGGAGGTCGACGTCATCTCGGCGGACGTCTCCGACCGGGGACAAATGCAAGCGGCGGTCGCTGACATTTTGACAAAGCACGGGACTATCCATGGCGTGATTCACGCAGCAGGCATTGTCCGTGCGGAAATGATGCAACCCAAGACCAGAGAGAGTGCCGAAGCAGTCTTGGCTCCCAAAGTGTACGGCGCGATGATCCTGTTTGAACTTCTGAAAAATGTCGAGCTGGATTTCATGGTTTTGTTCTCATCCATCAGCTCGGTCCTCGCGCCATACGCGCTGTCGGATTACACCGCGGCCAACTCGTTCCTGGATGGGTTCGCGTACTTTGCCAATGCGAAAGGACGGTGTCATACCGTCAGCATTAACTGGTCGGGCTGGAAAGAGGTTGGAATGTTGGCCGAGTTGGAGACCTTGCAAGGCGTCGAGAACTGGCACCATGATGCTAAGGCGAATTCGATCTCGACCAAAGATGGGCTGGAGGCATTCGAGAGGATACTGAACTCGAATCTTGCGCAAGTGATCGTCAGTCCAGAGGACCTTCAGCAACAAATCAAGGTGGCGAACGCAGCCAAGGTCGTCCGCCATTTCGGCACGCAGTTGACTGGAAGCGACCCGCCGACCAACACCGTGGAAGCGGCGCTCCTCGAGATGTGGAGCAGCGTCTTCGGCTCGGAACAAATTGGCATTCACGACAACTTCGCCGACCTTGGCGGACACTCCCTTCTGGCCATGCAACTGGTCTCCAGGATTCGCTCGTTGTACCAGATCGCTTTCAACCTCAGGGACTTCTTCGAGTCGCCCACCGTCGCTCAACAGGCCGCACTGATCCAAAACCGGATCCTGGAAGAAATTGAAGGCCTCACCGACGAACAGGCTCGCGGCCGAATTGCCCAAGACCCGCTCTAAGTGGCAGTTTCTCTCTACCCATTCACCAGCCTTCCTATTCTGGGACAGGCCTAGGCCCATCGGTTACAGGTGAAAAATATTGCAGGTTACCGAGCTGTTACCGGCGTGCTGTCGTAACATTACTTTCGTGGTCTGCGGTTGATTGACACATCTGCAAGCCAGATTCAGGATGTCCTAGGACAATACAAGACCGTGCCCCTTCCCCCCGAGCGGCGCACTATTAGCGATATTGCCTGGGAGCGCCTCATCAACCCATTATCTAAAAGCGATGAAGTGTCTTCACGTCTTTCCCCGGAAAAGCGCGCCTTACTGCAGCAGCGCCTGGGGGCGGCAGAGAAGAAAACAACAGCGGAGACGGCGCAGCATGTCATCCCGAAGCGGCCCCACCAGGAATTCGCGCCGCTTTCGTTCGTCCAACTGCAGATGTGGGTCCTGGACCGGATCATGCCGGGAAATCCAGCGTATAACGTTCCGGTCGGCTATCGTCTTTGTGGGCATCTAGACGCGACGGCGCTGGAAGACAGCTTCAATGAAGTCATTCGCCGGCACGAGATCCTGAGGACCACGTTCAGCGTTCAGAATGGGGAGCCGGTGCAGTGCATCCACCCCGCGTGCAGGATTCGGATGCACTTCACCGAACTCGATCCGGAGACGGCAGAATCCACGCTACAGTCGTTGGCCTCGGAGGAAGCACTCAAATCCCATGACCTGGGCCGTCTTCCCTTGGTCCGGGTTTCCTTGTTCAAAGTAGGTGAAGCGGAACATGTTCTGCTCATCAACATTCACCATATCGTGGCGGATGGATTGTCCATTGGGCTGATCCTGGATGAGGTGAATGTTTTCTATCGCGCGTTCGTTACCGGCCGAAAGCCTCATCTGCCCGATCCGCCCTTGCAGTATCCCGACTTTGCACAGTGGAGACGGGAAACCGTCGAGGACGGCGCCTACGGCGACCAACTCAGATTCTGGCGGAAGCAACTAGGAGGCGAGCTTCCGCTGCTGGAGTTGCCCGCTGACTTTCCCCGGCCGCTCACTCAGTCCTTCCGTGGATCGAATGCGTTTCTGAAACTTCCGCAGACCTTGGTCCGCGACTTGAGCTCGCTGGGCGCGCTGGAAGGATGCACCCTGTTCATGACCCTGCTGGCGGCGTTCCAGGTATTGCTCCACCGGTACACCGGCGCGGAGGAAATTGTGATCGGCACTCCGGTGGCGCTGCGGGGTCCGGGTGCTGCCTCACTGATCGGAAGTTGCCTGAACATGGTGGCGTTGCGCTGCGATCTTTCCGGCAATCCCGACTTCGTGGAAATGCTGCAACGAAGCCGGAGCACGGCCCTGAATGCCTTCTCCAACGCCGAGCTTCCGTTTGAAGAATTAATCAAACACCTGAAGATCGAACGAAACCCCGGCCGGAATCCTGTTTTCCAGGTCATGTTGCAAGTGTTATCCATGAGTACGCCAACCATCGGCGAGCTTGAAGTCAGCAACTTTCATTTCGATACCAAGAGCGCTCAGTTCGATCTCGGCTTGCACCTCTACGAAGAACCGGGAGGGTACCGGGCGCGTTTCGAATACTGCACCGACCTGTTCCGCGGCGAAACGGTAGAGAGACTGTCGTCCTCCTATGCACGGTTGTTGCAGAGCGTAGTCAGCAACCCGCGGCAGACGATCGCCAAGCTTCCCATGCTGTCCGACTTGGAGAAGTACCAGGTTCTCAGTGCATGGAATGACACATCCCGCCCTTACCCCGAGGACCAGTGCATCCACAACTTGTTCGAGACGGCGGCGAAACGTGCGCCGAATCGCATCGCGGTTGAGTGCGGCGAGCAGTCGCTGACTTATAGCGAGCTGAATGCGAGGGCCAACCGGCTGGCCGATTTCCTGCGCAGGTCAGGAGTGAAACCGGGGAATTGTGTGGGCATTTGCCTGGACCGGTCCCTTGACCTGGTGGTGGGGCTGCTCGGCATTCTGAAGGCCGGGGCGGCGTACGTCCCCATGGATCCATCATTTCCCGCGGAACGCCTGGCCTGGATGATGGAGGACGCCGGGATCACGCTTCTGATCACCGAAACTTGCCTTCTGAAAGATCTGGCGCGACCCGAGTTGAAGACCATTTGTCTCGATGACGATTGGGAGGCGATCGAACAGTCTGCGAGCGACAATCCCGAACTTGTTTTGTCGCCTTCGAACCTGGCTTACACCATCTACACCTCTGGTTCTACGGGAAAGCCGAAGGGGGTAATGATCGAGCATCGGTCGGTGGTGAACCTGCTGCTGTCGATGCAGGAGAAGCCGGGATTCGACGAAGGCGATGTGCTGGTCGCGGTGACGACGATTTCGTTCGATATTGCCGGGCTGGAGATTTTTCTTCCCCTGATTTCGCGAGGCAGACTGGTGGTGGCCGGCAAGAATGAAGTGGTTGACGGTTCAGCGCTTTTGGAACGGATCGCCAGCAGCGGCGCGACCGTCATGCAGGCGACCCCGGCGACGTGGAAGCTGATGCTGGAAGCCGGATGGGTCGAGACACCGTCGCTGAAGATGCTGTGCGGAGGCGAACCCTTGCCACGCGAGCTCGCCAACCGCATGCTGCAGCGAGGCGCTGAGCTCTGGAACATGTACGGACCGACCGAGACCACCATCTGGTCGTCGGTGGACAAGGTGGAACCGGGACCGGAGCCAGTCCTGATCGGCCGGCCCATCGCCAATACGCAGTTTTATGTCGTCGACAAGCAGCTGGAACCGGCGCCGCTTGGGGTCGTCGGCGAGTTGCTGATTGCCGGGGACGGCGTTGCTCGCGGATACCGAAACCGGCCCGACCTGACCGCGGAGCGGTTTATTGAAAGCCCTGCGCTCAATTCCGGAAGCCGCATCTATCGGACGGGAGACCTGGCCCGGCTTCGCCCGGACGGGCGGGTTGAGCTGCTGGGGCGACTGGATCATCAGGTCAAGGTACGGGGATACAGGATCGAGTTGGGCGAAATCGAGAAAATCCTGTCCCAGCATGAAGCGGTCAGGGACGCGGTGGTCATGACCCAGGAGGACCAGCATGGCGACAAATGCCTTGCAGCCTATTACCTTCTGGCGGCCGGCGGGAAATTGAATCCGGGTGAACTGGGACAGTTTTTGCGAAAGAAACTGCCGGAGTACATGATTCCCAATTGCTTCGTCGAAATGGACGCTTTTCCGCTCACCCCGAATGGCAAGCTTGACCGCAAGAGATTTCCCATTCCGGAAAGCATCACGTCGGAAACGGCGGCGCCCTTTGTGGAACCTGAAGGAGACGAGGAGCTGCAACTGGCGGAGATTTGGAAACGGGCGCTCCGCCGGCAATCCATCGGCGCCAATGACAATTTTTTCGATCTCGGAGGACATTCCCTGTTGGCCGCGCAGATGTTCGCGCAAATGGAACGGCAGATCGGGGTGAAGCTGCCGCTCGCCATCCTGTTCCAGGCCCCTACCATCCGACAACTAGCCGTTGTTATGCAACAGAGGTCATGGAACAACAGTTGGAAATCGCTGGTTCCAATTCAGACGCGGGGAGACCGGCCTCCGATTTTTCTGGTGCACGGCGCGGAAGGCAATGTGCTGCTGTACAAGAGCCTGGCACGCAACCTGGGAAGCAACCAGCCGGTCTACGGCCTGCAGTCGCGAGGACTGGATGGCCGCGAGAGGATCGAGACCAGGATCGAAGACATGGCGGCACATTACCTGAAGGAAATTAAGGTACTGCAGCCGAAAGGGCCGTATTTCATCGGCGGCTACTGCCTTGGTGGCACGATTGCGTTGGAAATCGCGCAGCAGCTCAGGCGGGCGGGAGAATCGGTGGCGTTGTTGGCGATGATCGAAACCTATAACGTGGACGGTCTCCCGGAGAGCGCCTTTACGATGGTTCACCGGGCGCAGAACGTGTATTTCCACCTGAAGAACCTGCTGTTGAGCTTGTCGCGCGGAGGGTTCGGCTTCTTCTTCGAGAAGTCCAAGGTGGAATTGCGCCGCTCGAAGGTCAGCTGGAACATGTTGTGCTCGACCATGCTGGACAAGCTGAACCACGGAGATGGAGTCACCTATCAACATTTGAAAATCCGGGCGGTAAACCGCCGCGCCCAGGCCGCTTACCGACCGCTTCCCTACGACGGCAAGATCACTCTGTTCACCACAAAGGGAAACTACAGCGGCTTCGCCGAATATGATTTTCGCTGGGGACAAATCGCGCGACAGGGAGTTCACGTGGTGAAATTGCCCCACTACCCTCGCGGTTCGCTCAACGATCCCTTTGTTGAGGTCCTGGCCGAGATATTGAAAGCAGAGATTGAGAAGATAGTGCCGCACCTTCCCTGGTAAGCGTCGCGCCTAGCGCGATTGCGGCGTAGCGAACCGTGGCGGCGATTGCGGCCGGCCTTCAAGGATGCCAATCACAGAATGGACAACGCTGTTCAGGACGTCCTCGCTGTGAGGACGCGGCTGCTGCGGGCGGTTCCAATGCGTTAAAGCAATCCTGGTCCGGACGTCTTGCGTGGTCTCCAAGAGCATAAGACGGCCTTGCTGCGACAGGTATCGGTCGACGGCGCCGATTTTTCCGCGAAAGATGCTGTACACCGGAACACCAAGCGCCGCGGCTTCCCGGTTCATGGTGCCTCCGCCGCTGATCACCAGGTCGGAGAACCAAATCAAGTTCAATCCGTTTACCGGGCCATCGGGAATGGTCATCCGGCGAGAGGCGAGCAGACTTGAATACTGGGTGCGGAGCTGCTGATTCTGCCTGTCGTTGCGCGGCAGGACCACCATGTGCGCGCCCGGCTTCTCGACGATGAGCCGGACCGACTCCGCGAACAAGACCTCGCTTTCCGGGTTGTGATAGTGCGCTTCCGTGGCCGGCGGCCGTATCGTCACAATCAAATCGTTGCCAGACAATTTCAGCTGGTCGAGAATGGCCGGGTCGGGACGAAAATGTGGGATGTACACATCCTCTTTGATACCCGGGTAGGTCAACACCCGGTCGGGACGGTCGCCCATGGCCGTATTCGGGATCACGTCGGGGATCAGGACCCAATCCGGATGGATGAAGCCGGTCCTGGTGGAGTGCTCATAATCGCAGATCGCGAGGGTGGGTATGCCCAAGGGCTTGCAGACCAGGATCTGCGCTCGTGAGCCATGGGAGACGGCGAGATCCGGGCGTTGGCTGGCCGCAGCCGGCAACAGTTCGACGGCACGGACACAGTTACTGAGGACCTTCAGCAGCTTGTTTTTTCCGTAATGCCCGCCCACCACCCTGCAAGGCAGCTGAAAGTAATCGAGCAACTCGCAGACCTGGTACATGTTCCGAGCTGTCAAGATGAGCTCGATCTTCCGTTTTCGTAACTCTTCGATGATGGGCAGGAAAAACGGAACGTGCGGGGAATTGTCGATATCGATCCAAACCTTTTTCGCGGTCCTCGTGGCAGGTGGAGATGGAGAACTTGATCCGTCAGCCGAGTTGCAATTCTCCGCGCTATGCACCCGATCGTTGACCCGCACGCGTTCCTCTAACAACCCAGATTGGATTCCTGAAGGAATTCGCAAACTACAGATTGTAGCATCCGGCGACGGTCCCGGGTGTTGCTGGAAGCAGTACGCCGCGGTGCAATCGCGAGTCAAATTGCATGGGAACCATGAACGCCACGGTAGGGTGATGCCGGCGCTTTGCGAACTCCACCCGCGAACGGTACACTCCTGATTGTTTCTGCAACCAAGGAGACGGCTGGATGCGCGCGCTGGTAACGGGAGGAGCAGGATTTCTGGGTTCACACCTGTGCGATTACCTGTTGGCCAAGGATTGGGATGTAGTCTGTGTCGACAATGAGTCCACCGGGTCGGAGGCCAACGTTCACCACCTGGCCGGCAATCCGCGATTTGAGTTCGTACGCGCGGACGTCAGTCGAGAACTCACCTACAACGGCAGCCTGGATTACGTGTTGCATTTCGCTTCTCCCGCCAGTCCCCCGGATTACCACCGGCTTCCCATCGAGACGCTGCAGGTCGGGTCCTTCGGCACTTACAATGCGCTGCAACTGGCGGAGCAGAAGAAGTGCAAGTTCCTGATGGCATCGACGTCGGAGTGTTACGGCGACCCGGAAGTGAGTCCGCAGCCGGAAACCTACTGGGGACGCGTGAACCCGGTCGGTCCGCGCAGCGTTTATGACGAGGCCAAACGCTTCTCGGAAGCGCTCACCATGGCTTTTAATCGCACCCGCGGCGTGGACACTCACATCGTGCGCATCTTCAACACCTACGGTCCGCGGATGCGGCTGAACGACGGCCGCGCTCTGCCTAACTTTCTCTACCAGGCGCTCACCGGCAAACCGATCACGGTGTATGGAGACGGCTCGCAGACGCGCAGCTTCTGCTACGTATCAGATTTGATCGAGGGCATCTACCGGCTGAGCCAGGCGGACGAACATTTTCCGGTGAATATCGGCAATCCCAACGAGATCACGATTCTGGAGTTTGCCCAGCGGATCAAGTCGCTGACCAAGTCGGATGTGCCCATCGTTTTCGAGCCGCTGCCGCAAGATGATCCCAAGCAACGACAGCCCGACATCAGCAAGGCCAAGCGCCTGTTGCAATGGGAGCCAAAGGTCTCGCTGCAGGAAGGACTGGACCGGACACTGGATTACTTCCGGGGCCGGGTGGCTGGAGTCAGCGCCTAGCGGCCGCCGGATCAGCAGCGCACGACGTTGGAGGCCTTGATGCCGTGCGTGGCGTTGCGGCTGTCGACGACCAGCTTCGCCTCGCGCACGATGCGGGCGTAATCATAATCGGAATGGTCGGTCACGATGAGCACGCAATCGTACTGCCCGAGGTTGTCCAGCGGCGCGCACTTCATCTGCAAATCGTACTTGCGCAGTTTCCCGACGAAGGGAACATAGGGATCGTTGTACGACACCACCGCGCCTTCCTGCTGCAAGAGCTCGATGATGGCCAGCGACGGAGATTCGCGCATGTCGTCAACGTCCTTCTTGTAAGCCACGCCTAAAACCAGGACCTTGGCGCCATTCAGCGCTTTCTTGTGGCGATTCAACGCGGCGGAGACGGAGGCTACCACGTGGTAGGGCATGGCGGTGTTGATATCGCCGGCCAATTCGATAAAACGGGTCTGGAAATCGAACTCCTTGGCTTTCCACGAGAGATAGTAGGGGTCGACAGGAATGCAGTGGCCGCCAAGACCCGGGCCGGGATAAAAAGCTTGGAACCCGAAAGGCTTGGTTTTGGCGGCTTCGATGACCTCCCAGATGTCGACGCCCATGCGCAAGCAGAGCAGCTTGAGCTCGTTGACCATGGCGATGTTGACGCAGCGATAGATGTTCTCCAGCAGCTTGGTCATCTCCGCCACGGCAGGCGTGGAAACACGGATGGTGCGGCGGAAGATGGTGCCGTAAACCGCAGCCGCCAGCTCGCCTCCAGTTGCGTCCAGTCCGCCGACCACCTTGGGAATGTCATGCCGCTCGATGTCGGTCCGTCCGGGGTCTTCGCGCTCGGGCGAAAAGGCGACATAGAAGACATTGTCAGCCGGCTGCGCGTTGCGTGCTGCTTTCAGACCGTGCTTGTTTCCCTTCTCAAGAATCGGGACCAGCACCTCTTCGGTGGTGCCGGGATAGGTGGTGCTCTCCAGGATGATGAGCTGACCGGCGTGCAGATGGGGCGCGATGGATTCCGCGGTCTTGACGATGTAGCTCATGTCAGGCTGGCGGAACTCGTCCAGCGGCGTCGGCACGCAGATGATGACTGCGTCCATGTCGGCAATGCGGGAAAACTCAGAGGTCGGCGTGAATCCCCGTTCGCGTGCCGCCTGCACGTGGGCCGGCTCGATGCGCACGATGTACGACCCGCCGGTGGTCAGCGTCTCGACCTTCCGCTGGTCAACATCGAACCCGGTGACGGCGAACTTCTCGCCGGAGAAGAGCAGGACCAGGGGCAGGCCGACATAACCAAGGCCAATCACGCCGATACGGGCGCTGCGGGCTTCAATTCCGGACAGAAAAGTGTTGGGTGTTCGTACTGTGGCTACGCCGACGCTCATATATCCTCAGGTGGAAGTTTGTAGACTTTGTAAATTCTAGCCGATAAATTCCATTCGCGGGCAAGGTACGATAGTAATCACTTGAAGCCCACCGCATCGTCCTGCCACCGTAACCCGGGCTATGGAGCCGATTTGAGGCGGTACAGCCGAAGCTTTCCATCGGAATAGGCCAAGGTGCCAATCCGCAGCAGACCCGCATCGAACTGCGGCGCGTTGTAGCTCCAAACGTAGTCGTAGTCGTCCTGGATCGCCTTCCAGTCAGGTGTCTCCGGGTAATTCAAGTCCCAGAAACCATCCAACGTGTAGGACTGCTGAGTGATTTTCAGAGGATTCAGGCCGGGCAGTTCGAACAGGTACGGCGAAAACCAGTGCCGGCGGATGACGCCATAGGCCCAGAAGTGCGCGAAGGCGTGGTACAGCGGGTCGCTGTCTTCATCGGCCTGGATAATGGGGAGCACGCGCGCATTTGGGAAAGTGCGCTCGAATGAGCCTGCCAGGCCTTTCAATTCCGGCTGCATGCTCCGGTAGTTGTAGGTGACGTTCGCTACCCGCGCAAAAAACAGCACGAGAACCAACGGCGCCAGCCACCATGCCCGCCGGCCGACGCGGGCAAAAGCAAGCGTCACTCCGAAAACCACGGGAAGAAATCGCAAATCGAGGTCGGAGCCGTCGCCGTAAGCCCACGGCATGGCGAAATAGGCGGCCAACAGGACTGCTCCCACGCCAATCCATCGCCAATTCCAGCGGAACTCGCTATTTCGGTACCACGCGCACAGGAAGTAAACACCCAAGCAAACCAGCGTCACGACATCCAGCGAGGTGGAATATCCGTGCACGATGTCGCGCATGTTGGCGATCTTGTCGGACAAATCCAGGAACACCGCGCCGGCATTTTGCTTTTCCATGACCCTGGCGGAGAACAGATAGCAGCACGCGCCAGGCACGAACATGGCCCAGGTCAGGAGAAATGAGCGGAGCGGGCGTCGCGCAAACAGCAAGTAGGCGGTCACGGCGATGCCGAGGATCCCATAAGCAAACAAATGCGAAAAATAGGTCGCGGTGACCGCCAGCATCGCGAGCAGCCACGACAGGCGAGACGGCCGCGCATTCCACTTCGCCCACAACCCCAGTGCCAGGAAACAAAATCCCAAGCCGACGTAGAAATTCAGGTATCCGAGCAGAAAGAAAATGTTGTGCGTCCCCACCAGCGCCCACAAGGCGAGCGCATCCTGTCCGGGATTAGCTTGGCGCACAAAGAACCACAGAGCCGCCGGCAACGCTAACGCCGCAAGCGTGAGATAAACCCGGCCGGCCAATTCAACTGGCAAAACAAGCTGGAGCGCGCGCAGAATGACGTCCATCGCCACGTAGGGATAGGGCCCCCACTTGGCCGCATACCAGGAATGGAACGGCAGCGAATCGTGTAAATGGGCAAGCACATAGCTGCTGGCAAGATGATTGGGGTAATCGAGCAGCGGCGGGAACTTGACTGCCCAGATGGGCAGCACGGCGACGGCCGCTAACAGCGCGATGAACACCGCAATCAGAGCTTGTCGCGCTTGATTGCGTCGTCGCTCGCCAGAGTGCAACAATGCCTCGGTCGTGAAAATGTGCTGAACCAGCTTAGCCCCGTGCCAGCGGAGCCGCCAGCTGGTCTGGTGAGGCGGTGGTATTCGCGTCCACGCTACTGGAGCGCCGTTTTTCCATGACCGCAATCAGCGATAGTGGCGGCAAAGGCAGATAAGGATCCACCTTGCGCAGGATCGGAGTCATCCAGTTCACCCATTTCACCTGCAAAAGGCTGAAATGCCGTCGCCGCAAGATGCGTCCGGAGATCCACCATGGCAAGCTGCACGCCCGGTTGTAGGGTGTGATGGATACGCATTGCAGACCGGCCTGCTCGGCCAGCCGGCGCAGACGCTCGCGCGTGTAACGGCGGCGATGTCCGAGACTGCGGTCGATGGAGCCAAACAATGACGGCGAGTTCGGCGCCAGGACAACGATCCTGCCGTCTTCGCCGACGACGCCGGCAAGACCGCGGAGCACCGCGACATCGTCTTCCACGTGCTCCAGGACATTTTGGCAGATGATGGTGTCGAACTTCTGCTCGGCCGGCAGCGAATTTGGATCCGCGGGATCGACAAAGGAGGCGCCGAGATACGGCCGGGTGGCGGTCAGCTTCCGCAGTTCGCGGACAAACAACGGGTTTGCGTCACAGGCCCAGTAGCGCGTGCGCGGAATCAGGTGGAGGAGCAGACTTCCGCTGCCCGCGCCGATTTCCAAGACGCTGGAACCGAGATGCGGCCGCATCAGGTCGGCCAGCCAGCGCGTGTATTGGGGCGCGCGGCCAAGGCGCACGGATACCTCGCTCCCGTATTCGTCGGGCTTGCAGATGAGATCGGAAACCCGGAAGCGCACAATCGCGGCCAGCGCCCGGAAGCCGTCTTTCCAGCCGATCTTCTTCCCTTCCTGGTAGGTGCGGCCGGAGTAGCTGATGGGGACCTCAAAAATCTGCGCACCGCGTTTTGCCAGCTTGATGGTCAGTTCGGGTTCGATGCGGAAGTCGCGGCTCACCAGGGGAATGGTCTTCAGCAAATCGGTCCGCACCATTTTGTAGCAGGTTTCCATATCGGTGAGGTTGAGATCGCTGGCGAGATCACACAGAAACGTCAGCAGATGATTGCCAATGGAGTGCTTGAAAAACAAGGCGCGCTTGAAACCGCCGGCCATGAAACGCGAGCCGAAGACGGCGTCCGCGTTCTCCTGCAGGAATAACGGCAACATCTGGAGCAGGTCGCGCGGATGGTATTCCAGGTCGGCGTCATGCACCACCATGAGTTCGCATTCGGCGTGTTCGATGGCGGTGCGCAGGGCGGCGCCTTTGCCCTGGTTACGCTGGTGACGATAGAAACGCCAATCGAGCTTTCCGGTCGGATCCGCCGGAAGGTCCCGGCTAAAGCGCTCAAGGACCTGCGGCGTTTCGTCAGCGGAGCAGTCATCGACCACGATGACCTGAACCCGGCTCAGGAGAGGCGATTCGGCCAGCACCGCCAGCCGCCGCAGGCTGGTCTCGACCAGGTATTGCTCGTCAAAAACGGGGACACACACCGAGAGGCTGGTACGCGGGCCGTTCATCTGCGCCGGAGTTCCCGGTAGAACAGATTTTGCGGACGGTTCCATGGTTCAATTCAGCCGGCGCAAAGCGGCCCCGTCGGCGGGTGCCGGCAGAGCGGCCTTCTCGACTCCTGGCACACGATAGCACTTCTCGCGGCGATTCGGCGTTGGCGGCTTGGTTTACCGGGTGGGAAATTGCAGGCGAATGCCGCCACGGGCCAGCAACGGCGGACCTAAAACGATGTTGGGTGTTCTGCCCACGGTATAGCGTTGGTCGAACAGGTTTTCAGCAGCGACATAAACTTCGACAAAGCGGTTAATGCGCCGCGACACAAATCCATCCACCGTGAAAAACGACCCGAGAGGCAACTGGTTGCGGTCGTCATCATACTGCGTGCCAACAAACCTTGGCTGCACGACGAAAGTCCACGACTTCGGGTTGTCGTAGCGCACCTCAGAAGAAAACTGATGATGGGGAACCTGCGGAATTGCGAGCCCCTGCAGCGTGGGATCGGCCGGAAAATCTACAACCCTGGCGTTCACAAACTGATAGGCGGCGGTGAATTTCCAATGACTGGAAGCCTGGAACTCGGCTGAGGCCTCGACACCGCGCGACCGGGTCAATCCCAGGTTTTGCCGCTGGCGGATAATCAATTGCGGCGTCACGCTGAGGGTGACGTTGGCAACCGGGTTGTTCACCTCCGCCCAGAAGAACGTCCCTCGCAGAACCAGTCGATTGTTGGCTGCGTTGGCCATTGCGCTTGCCTCGCCGCCCGTCATACGTTCGGCAGTGAGATTGGCATTGGCGAGCGTGTTGACGTTTCCAAGCCGAAACGACCGGTACAGCTCATTCAGCGTTGGCGCTCGAAAAGAGCGGTAGGCGGAAGCGGCCAGCGACAAGTTCCGGTTCAACTGACGATGGACGGAAAACCGAGGACTGAAAGCCGTCTGGGTGCGGCTCGGCAAGCCAACCAGAGTGGGAGCGCCTTGTCGCAATGGAAACGTGTTCTGAAAGGCGTCGTGATTCGACCAGCGGTCGACGCGAAATCCGGCCGTGATCAGCCAATGTGAACCGATGCGGATGAGGTCTTCCCCGAAGGCGCCGACGGTGGTCTGGCGTCCGCCGCTGTCGCCGCGAGTGGTCGCATTGCCGCCGGTGAAAGCCAGCTCATTGCTGTGACCGCGCGTATCCTCCACTTCGACGCCGGCGACGAGCGTCATGGCGCGATGCACGGGACGGGTCCAATATTCTGAAAATCCAAGCCGCTCGGCCGGCACGGTCTGGCTGCGGACCAGCGATTCGGAATTGCGGTCTGCGGTGATGGACGAAAACGTCTGGAGATAGCGCTGGGAATTGAAATAGAGGCGCGTCGTGAAGCTTCCGGCCAACGAGGAATCAAGGTCGCCGCCGACTGTCATAGCGCCCAGGTGCGTTGAGTTCACTTGCAACTGCGTGCCGTTATTGCGTGCCTCCTCGAAGAGCGATCCCTTGATGAACCCACGATTCGAGCCCGAGAATCGCCTATCCAGGGTGATACTGCCGGTGCGATGTTGCGTGCCGGCCGGCGTGTCCACCGAGCCGCGGTCCTGATCGCGTACCAGGAGGTATCCGTCGCTGTGGAAACTGTCGGCCGTCAGCGCAGCAGCCCATTGACCCAATTGCTGCGCCGCGAACAGCGATCCCTCCGCGGTGGTGAGCGAACCGGCGTAGGCGTCCACCGCAATCACGTCTTCGGTAGGCGGACGCGTCGAGATATTGATGACCCCGCTCAGCGCGTCACTTCCGTACAGGTCGGAGGCCCCGCCCTGCAGGATTTCCAGCGTCGAAATCGAGATACCTGGAACTCGGCTCCAATAGACCCATCCGCCGAAGGGATCATTGAGGGGGACGCCATCGTACAGAACGAGCGAGCGGCTCGCCCCGCTGGCTCCCAGCCCGCGCAGCGAAACCCCCTGGGAGGTGGGATTGGCGGTCAGGCTACCGGAGCGGCGAAACAATGTAAATCCCGGCACCTGGCGCAGTACGTCGTCCAACGTGAAGCCGCCCTGGGTGGCCAGCTCGGCGTGGTTGAAAACCTTGACGTCGGCCGCCGTCTCGCTGATGGGGAGTTGCGTGCGAGTTGCGGTCACACTGACTTCCTGCGTCACCGGTGCGAGGCCGAGCACAATCGACAGCGGAGCTGGCGTTGCCGCGCTCCAGGGCTGCCGATGTGCGGCAAACCCGGCCGCTTCCACCGTCAGGAGGGCCTGCGTGCAGGGGACAGCTGAAAGGCTGAAGTGGCCGCCGGAGTCGGAAACGGTGGCTGCGCGGCATCCGGGCGCAGAGACAACCACGTTCGCTCCTCCAATCGCAGCCCCCGAGGAGTCCATCACGGTGCCATCAAGATGTGCGGTGTTTGGAGCTCCGGCTTGAGCACGTGCGCCCACCGCCAGCAAGACGGCAAGGCACGCAACCGCAAGGACCGGAATGGGGCTGTGAGATCTGGGCATCGAGCCTGCCTGAACATCCAGCAGGAACTTAGATGCTCACTACGCCAATGGAAGCGAGTCCTACTTCCGGAATGCAGCCTCCGCCACGGGGGTCAGCGCTTCGGGATGAGGTTCAGGCCGCCCGACGCAGTAGTACTCGTAGCCCAGGGAGGTCATCATGTCGGAGTCGAGCAGGTTACGGCAATCCAGCACCAGGGGCCGGCTCATGCGCTCGAGCAAGTTCTGCCAGTCGAGTTTCTTGAATTCCGGCCACTCGGTAGCCACGACCAGGGCATCAACGTCCTCGGCGACCTGCTCGGCGGTGCGGCACAATTCCACTCCCGGCAGCACGCTTGCCGCGCGCTCCATCGCTTCCGGATCGTAAGCCTTCAGCCGCGCGCCTTCGGCCTCCAGCGCCTTGATCAAGTCGATGGCGGGCGCAAACCGGATATCGTCGGTAAAAGGCTTGAATGCCAGGCCGAGAATGCCCACGTGCTTGCCCTTGAGGACCCAGAGAAGCTTGCGCAGCCGGTTCACGTACTTGACCACTCGGCTCTTGTTGATTTCCTCCGCGCTGCGCAACATCGCCATGTCCACGCCCGCGGTCTCGCCCAAATGGATGAACGCCTGCACGTCCTTGGGGAGGCAAAAGCCGCCAAAGCCAAGGCCGGCGTTCAGAAACGCACGCCCGATGCGCGGATCCATTCCCATGGCTTCGCTAACCTGGGTGATATCGGCGCCCATTTGCTCGCAGATATCGGCAATCAGGTTGGCGTAGGAGATCTTCAGCGCGAGGAATGAATTGGAGGCGTGCTTGATGAGTTCGGCGCTGTTGATAGTGGTCACCAGGAAGCGAGGCTCCGGCCTCGCACCGCAATTGTTGTTGTGCGCCCGGCAATGAAAGTTTCGCTCCACGATGGGCCGGTACATCTCGCGCATCATCTGTTCCGACTCGTGGTCGTCCACGCCAACCACGATGCGATCGGGGTGCAGAAAGTCGGTGACCGCCGTTCCCTCGCGCAGGAACTCGGGGTTGGAAGCCACGCGGAACATTTTTTCGTGCTGACGCCCGTAAACGGCGAGGGCGCGCTTTACCTGCTGGCCGGTCTGAACCGGGACGGTACTCTTTTCCACCACCAGCTTGGGGGTGCGGGCCACTTTCGCGATCAGGCGCGCAACGTTATCGACGGCGCTCAAGTCCGCTTCGCCATTGGGCAGCGGCGGCGTCCCCACGCACACGAAGAGCACATCGCCCGAATTCGCGGCTTCTTCCAGGTCGGAGGAGAAATGCAGGCGGCCGGCGGCCACATTGGCTTCCACCACGCTATCCAGGCCGGGTTCGTAGATCGGCAGTTTGCCGGACTTCAGGGTCTGGACTTTGGCAACATCGTTGTCGGAACAAAGCACATCGTGGCCGATTTCCGCCAAACACGCGCCCGTAACCAGCCCCACATAACCACACCCGAAGATAGAAACCCTCAAGTTTGCCTCCCTGGAGTGAAATCAAAGTATATCGCGGCCCGGCTTACAACCTAGTCAACTGTATGGTTCGGGAGGGTTACCGCCGTAATGTGTGGTGGGCTGGTCGGGCAGAGGTGCTCAATCGTTGGCGCTTGGGTCGAATCCGGCAATCGCATGGACCACCATTTGAAGCTGCTCGTCGGTCAGCTCCGGATAAATCGGCAAAGACAAGACTTCGCGCGACGCGGCTTCCGACTCGGGCATATCTCCGGGTCGGTAACCGAGATTGGCAAACGCCGGCTGCAGATGGAGCGGATGCGGGTAGTAAATCTCGCTCGGAATTCCCTGCTGGGCCAGGTGCGCCTTGAGCTGGTCGCGCCGGCGGACCCGGATGGTGAACTGGTGATAGATATGGGTGGCATACGCGGGGCGCGCCTGAAGCCGCAGGTGCTTGGATAAACCGCACTCCTCGATGAGCTGGCGATAGCGAACAGCATTGCGCTGCCGGGCAGCGGTCCATCGGTCCAAATGTTTAAGCTTTACTCGAAGAATCGCCGCTTGTAGCGCATCAAGACGGCTGTTAATGCCCAGGATTTCATAGTCGTACTTGCTGCGGCTGCCATGCTCGCGCAACAGTTTGAGTTTCGCCGCCAGCGCCGGATCATTGGTAGTCACCAGGCCGCCGTCGCCGGCGCCACCCAGATTTTTCGATGGGAAAAAGCTGTAGCAGCCGAACGTTCCCAAGCTCCCGGCCAGCCTGCCCTTGTATTTGGCCCCAATTGCCTGGGCAGCGTCTTCGATCACCGGAATCCCGTGCCGCGTGGCGATCGCCAGAATTGGATCGAGATCGGCAGGCAATCCGAACAAGTGGACCGGGATGATGGCCTTGGTGCGCGCCGTGATCGCGGCTTCTAATCTTGACGGCTCCAAGTTGAAGGTCTCGGGGTCGATGTCCACGAATACCGGCCGGGCATGTAGGCGGGCGACGCAGCCGGCGGTGGCAACAAACGTAAAAGGAACGGTAATGACCTCATCGCCAGGCCCGATGTCCAAGGCCATCAGCGCCAGCAGCAGCGCGTCGGAGCCCGACGCGCAACCGAATACATGTTGGCAGCCGACTTGCGCCTTGATTTCCTCTTCCAGCGCGCTGACTTCCGGGCCCATGATGAACTGCTGCGACTCGATCACGCGGTTGACGGCTGTCATCACCTCGTCGCGAATGGTGGCAAACTGCGCCTTCAGGTCGAGAAAAGGAAACTGCATTCGCACGGCAGCAGGGCTCTTGGTGATGGCGGTCTCCATGAACGGTTATCTCAGTTCCAATTCAGCTATTGCGGCGCGCTCACGCGGTGAAAATCAAATGCCTCCAACGCCATGCGGAGTTGGTCGCGCCAATCGGGAAGACGGACGCCGAATACGCGAGCTATCTTATCGTTCGAAAGCAAGGAAAAACCAGGGCGGCGTGCCGGCAGCGGATATTCCGAGCCAGGAATCGGCGTGAGCGATCGCAACGCCGCCTCGCACCAATCCGAGGGTTGTTTCAGGCGCTGCAGGCACTGGATGGATTCGGTCAGGATCGCCTCCGTGAAGCCATGCCATGTGGTCTGCCCACCCGCGGTCTGGTGATAGATGCCGGACCATGTGTTGGCCTGTTCGGCGGAGGCAGTCAGGAAGCGAGCGATCACTTGCGCGCTGCCTTCCGCCAAGCATGCGCGCCCAGGTAGGCGCTCCGACCTGGTCGGCGATGATCCGCAGCGGCTTGCCTTCACTCGCCAGTCGCAGGATGGTCAGCAGGAAATTCTTGCCTCGGGTGGCGTAAAGCCACTCGGTGCGAAAGGTCACGTTCGGAATGCCGGCCTGCCGCACGGCGAATTCGCCGGAGAGCTTGCTCTCACCGTATGCATTCACCGGCTGCGGAGTTTCGTCTTCGGTATAAGGCCTGGTGGCAGTCCCGCTGAACACGTAATCGGTGGAGTAATGAACCATCAGCCTGCCGCCCTGCTTCTTGAGCTCCGCGGCCAGGACGCCCGGGATATCGCCGTTGATCCTATGCGCGAGGTCACGTTCGGTTTCCGCGCGGTCCACGGCGGTATAAGCGGCTGCATTGACGATGACGTCGGCGGAGCTGTCGACTACCAGCCGCCGGACGGCGTCCAGGTCGGAGAAATCGACGTTGTCGATGTCCACGGCGACCACGCGGGCCAGGGGAGCGAGCGTGCGCCGCAACTCGAACCCGAGCTGGCCATCGCGGCCGGTAATCAGGATGGTCGGCGTCATGGCTCGTACACCGGCAGCGAGGCGGGAGACATCTGCTCCAGGCGAGGGTAGCGGCCGTCCTTCTCGGAAACGATTGGATCTGTGATTCCCCAATCGATTGCGAGCTGCGGATCGGACCAGTGCACGCCCTGCTCGCTGGCCGGATCATAAAAATCGCTGCACTTATAAAGGAAGTCGGCAGCGTCGGAAAGCACGACGAAGCCATGCGCAAACCCGCGCGGGACATAGATCTGGCGCATGTTTTCCGCCGACAAAATCGTGCTGGTCCATTTTCCAAACGTAGGCGAGCCGCGGCGGATGTCCATTGCCACATCGCGCACTTCGCCACGAATGACACGGCACAGTTTGGCCTGCGGACGCTGCAATTGAAAATGCAAGCCACGCAACGTACCGCGCCGCGAGCAAGAGTGATTATCCTGAACAAAGCGATCGGAAATGCCGAGTTCGGCGAATTGTGCCTGATGATAGGTCTCGAGGAAGAATCCCCGGTCGTCGCGAAAGACCTGCGGCTCGAGGACGATCACGCCGGGTATGTTGGTCTCAAGCTTTCGGATCATGGTTGCATGCGGGACTTCCGGCTGGCCTCAAAGAAGCTAGAAAACGTTCTCCTCAACCACCTGCACCAGATAGCGGCCGTACTGGTTCTTCATACCGCGGGCAAGCTTATGCATCTGATCGCCGTCAATGTAACCAAAGCGAAAGGCAATTTCTTCCGGACATGCCACCTTGAGTCCTTGCCGCTTTTCCACGGTTTCGATGAATTGTGAAGCATCCAGCAGCGACTCGTGGGTTCCGGTGTCGAGCCAGGCAAATCCGCGTCCCATCAGTTCGACTTGCAGTTGTCCTTGCGTCAGGTAGCAACGATTCAGGTCGGTAATCTCAAGTTCGCCGCGCGCCGATGGCTTCAAGGTCGCCGCCATGTCCGCCACTTGCGAGTCATAAAAGTAGAGGCCGGTGACGGCATAGCGCGACTTCGGTTGTTGCGGCTTTTCCTCAAGGCTGACGACGCGGCCATCGGAATCAAACTCCACCACGCCATAGCGCTCCGGGTCGGCCACAGCATACGCGAATATGGTTGCGCCTTTAGTTTTACAATTCGCCTTCTGCAGCAGGTTCAAAAGTTCGTTGCCGTAGAAGACATTGTCGCCCAGGACCAGGGCCGCGTCGCTGCCCCGGACGAATTCCCTGCCGATGATAAACGCCTGCGCCAGCCCTTCGGGAGCGGGCTGCACCGCGTATTCGAAGCTCAAGCCCCATTGCGAGCCGTCGCCCAGCAACTCCTCGAAACACGGGGTATCGCGAGGCGTTGAGATAATCAGGATGGAGCGAATGCCGGCCAGCATGAGAGTGCTGAGCGGGTAATAAATCATGGGCTTGTCGTAGATGGGGAGCAGTTGCTTGGAGACGGCGTGGGTAGCCGGGTAGAGCCGCGTTCCCGAGCCGCCCGCCAGAATGATTCCCTTCCTCATTCCTTACCCGCGCGCGGCATAGTTGACCTCGATCCACTGCTGGTAAGCGCCCGAGGTGACACTGGAAACCCAATCCATATTTTCCAGGAACCAGCGCACCGTTTTGCGAATACCGGTCTGGAAACTCTCGCGGGCCCGCCAGCCGAGTTCGGCCTCCATTTTTGTGCAGTCAATGGCATAGCGACGATCATGACCCGGCCGGTCGGCCACAAAGCTAATCAACGACCGGTAATCGCGGCCGGGACATTGTTCCGCCAAAACAGCGCAGATAGTGTTCACGATTTCCAGGTTCGTTTTTTCGCTACGCCCGCCGATATTGTAGGTCTCACCCGGGCGTCCATGTGCCAGCACGGTCCGAATGGCCTCGCAATGGTCCTCCACGTACAGCCAATCGCGAATGTTGAGCCCGTCACCGTAAACAGGCAGTGGTTTTCCCTGCAGTGCGTTGATGATGGTCAGGGGAATCAGCTTCTCCGGGAATTGCCGCGGGCCGTAGTTGTTGGAACAGTTCGTGATCAGAGTCGGCAGCCCATACGTATGGTGATAGGCACGGACCATATGGTCCGATCCCGCCTTCGACGCCGCGTAAGGACTGTTGGGAGCGTAGGCCGTTGACTCCGAGAACGCCGGCTCCTGCGGTCCCAGCGATCCGTAGACCTCGTCGGTAGAGACGTGAAGAAAGCGGAATTGACCCTGTTCAGGCGCCGGCAGCTTTTGCCAGTATTCCCGCGCGGCATGCAGCAGTTGAAACGTCCCCAGCATATTGGTGCGAATGAAGTCCTCAGGATGGTGGATAGATCGATCGACGTGGGATTCGGCGGCAAAGTGCACGAGGGCCCGTGGCTGGTACCGGCGAAACAAGTCGCTGACCAAGGCGCAATCTGCGATGTCGCCGCGCACAAATGTGTACGCCGGGCTCTGTCGCAGAGAATCCAGACTCTGAAGATTGCCGGCATAAGTCAGCAGGTCGAGATTCACTACTGGGACCGACTCGCGCGAGACCCAATGCAGGACGAAGTTGGAGCCGATGAAACCGGCGCCGCCGGTCACCAGAATGGGCTTATCCATCGATGTAGGTCCAGCCGCGCACGGAACAACTCGGTTTTCGCATCGGCTCTTTCATCAGCAGGATGAGGAAGATTATAGCGGCTTTGACCACGTGGAGACAGTG
Organism: Terriglobia bacterium; assembly: GCA_963797035.1. GTDB lineage: Bacteria > Acidobacteriota > Terriglobia > Terriglobales > Acidobacteriaceae > JAIQGF01. The sequence continues at coordinate 188,616 of CAWCOC010000001.1, read as the reverse complement.
TTCCGTGAGCTGCTTGCCGGCAGGGCCCGAAGATTTACTTCGGATTGGGGATCCGCGCCGTGATCGGGGGAGTGCGGTCGCTTTCGACGACGCGTTTACCCATCTTCTGCACGGCGGTGACGGCGTAAAGGTAAGTCTTGCCGGCTTCGACGTGCCCATCCCGGTACTCTGTTCCCTTCACCGGATGAGCAGTGATCAGCTCATACTTGGCAGCGGAGCCGCTATCCTTGGCAGCGGATCCGACATCGGCCCGATACACGTTGTAGCCCTCGATCCCCTTGCCCGGGCTGGCCTTCCACTTCAGTTCAGCCCAATGATGCTTCGTTCCTTTGGGAGACGCTGAAGGGGCGGAAGCGTTGTGAACCGCGGGCGAGGTCATCACCGGAGGAGAGGGCTTCTTGGGAGTCTCCTGCGCCAACGCGACCCCGGTCATCACCATCCCCAAGAAGATGACGACAGATAAGGAAAAACCAGGACGGCACGGGAGTCGAGACAAACTGCGATCACGGCCCACGGTGCCTCCTCGCAAAACGCGCAAGTTCAGGGCGCATTGCACTTGCGCATCTTATAACAACCTCTGAACCTGCGCTATAAGGGGGCGTGGGTAGCTCAAGCTCCAGTCAGACAGCAATTCCGGATTGGGACGCGACCATCACTGCGCAACAACCATCTTTGAACAAACAGTTCGAGCCAACGGTAAGACAAAAAAGTACACCACGAACCAAGAAAACAGTATGAACTCATCAATTCAGAGCATGTTAGAAAGTCGCGTTTGGGTGCTAAGCGCTGGAGCGGCGGGCGAGCAGCACCAGTGACGGCTGCGGATTTTCCGCAGGCAGTGGGCTGTACTCAAGTTCCGGCGAATTCCAGCAGGGACAATCCGGGCCGCATTGGTGAGCCGGGGCCCGAAGCTCGATATCGAAAACAACACACTGCAGAGTACGTTTCAAACGCTTCCTCCATGCTTACTGCCAGGGTTGTTAGAGCTTCGCGCCCCTGCTACATGCAAGATTATTTCCACTTTACCGCTTTGATTCTAAAAGCACTGCGGCAGCAGTGGAAAACTCACCGGGGGTAATCGTTACGTTTAAAGGGGAAAAAGCCGCAGGTGCAGGCCCACGGCCCTAATCAAACGGCCTGGTGTGAATGCCTTAGACGTACACCAGGGGAACCACTTAGGAAGAAGCAAGATTACTGCAATCGCCTGCCGCTTTCAGGGCCGGCGATACCTACGAAAGCGGAGTTGCGGGATTGTTCCTGGTAGGCCAAAACGATGAGGTCGGCCCGCCGGCGGACCCCGAACTTCTGAAGCAGGTTGGAGACATGAAACTTCACCGTGCGCTCGGAAATATTGAGTGCATTTCCGATTTCCTTGTTGGACAGGTTATCCAGCAATCCGTGCACGACTTCCTTTTCCCGGCGGCTGAGTCGCGCCCGCGAGGACATGTTCGAAGTGTGCGACGTTTTGGCCAGCACGGAGTCGACAAACTTGGACAACAAGGTGCGCGGAACCCAGTATCCGCCGGAGGCAATCGACTGCAAGGCACGCGGCAGCTGGTCCGCCAACTGGGAATGTTGCAGCAGACCCTTCACCCCGAGTCGAAGCAGCGGAAACGCGACCTCTTCGCTGAAATCGCCGCCCACCAGAAGCAAACGCGCGTTCGGATACTGCTCCATTACCTTGCCGACCAGGCCTTCGGTCACCCGTAAGTTGCCTTCGACATCGACCACGTACACGCCGGCTGAAGGGATCGAATCGTCCTCAGAAATCTGGGATTCCACCCGCTTGGACTGGACGCGGAGCGGCATGCTGCTGAGTAATCTTTGAAATTCGGCCAGCACCAAAGGATGGCTTGCCAGCAGGCAGACCGAGGTCTTCCGGGTTGAAGCCGCCGAGATAGCCATTGCGTCAGTGGCTAGAGAGTAGCGCAAAACATCGCGACGAGCAATTCCAGATTGCTCAAAACCCGCATTCCGAGCGGCCTGGCGACCTGCACGTTCGTACAGGTGCGGTACAGGCGCTCCATCACTGCCCCTTTTCGGACATCCCGTCCAGTAGTTTCAGTAGGGCCTATCTCCTACCCTTGCAACATGGCACCCGGAAGGAGATGCAATACATGCGGGCTCGCTGTTTCCCCCAACTTCTCGCGCTTGCAGTCTTATTCTCGGCAACAAGTGCATTGGCAGTCATTCCTAGCGTTCAGGCCATTTCCCCGACAGCCGTTTTCGCCGGTTCCGGAAATTTCACTCTTAGCGTCGTAGGCTCTAATTTCAACGGTTCGGATACGATCACCTGGAACGGCGTTAAATTGGCCACCACTCTGCTCAGCGGTTCGCAGGCACAGGCGGTGGTTCCGGGTGCTTATGTGGCGAGTGCGGGAACGGCACAAGTTGCATTTTGGGATTCCAAGAGCGGCGCTGTTTCGAATGCGGTCAGTTTATCCATTGTCGCGTCCGACGCATCGCAATTGAACCCGGTCACCGTCGGTGGCTGCAACCTGGGCAGCATGAATTGGATTGCCAATCCACTCGGCATCAGCGAGACCGGCACGTTCACCGCCAGCTTTGACGCCACGCCCATGGGCAATCCGATCGACACGAGCATCGCTTTTTCGCAGGGCGTGCCAGCCGGCTACAGCGACCTGGCGGCCATCGTGCGTTTCAATCCGTGGGGCTTCATCGATGTCCGAAGCGGCGTTTGGTATGCGGCGGATTACGGCCAACCCTACAGCGCCAAATCCACCTATCACTTTGTGGTGACCTTGAATGTGCCGGCCCGCACTTATAGCGTCTTCATAACTCTGCCGGACGGAACCCAAAAGACACTGGCGAGCAACTACGCATTTCGCCGGGCGCAAAACGCCCTGAACTACTGGACGGCGTACCAGGACCCGGACAGCGCCAACTCTGTTCAGGTTTGCAATTTCGGCCTTGGCACGACCCCGGTCGCGGTGACCACCGTCTCGGTAGCGCCGCTCTCGGCATCGTTGTTGGCCGGCAGCACGCAGCAGTTTATGGCTACGGTTACGGGAACCACCAACACCGCCGTCACCTGGTCGGCCACCGGCGGATCGATCTCCTCCACCGGCATGTTCACCGCGCCGATGAACGGCGGCAGCTACACCGTGAAGGCCACCAGCGTGGCGGATTCGACCAAGTCAGCCACCGCCACGGTCAGCGTCACCCCGGTGAGCGTCAGCATTAGCCCCATCAACGCGGTCGTGGCCGCCGGCGGCACGCAGCAGTTCAACGCCGCCGCCTCCGGAACCGCCAATACAGCCGTTACCTGGTCGCTGGCCAGCGGCAACGGGACGGTATCCAACGCCGGTCTCTACACCGCGCCCGCCACCGCGGGAAGCGCCACCGTCATGGCCACCAGCGTGGCCGATCCCAGCAAACTGGCGATTGCCACTGTGACCATCGCTGCTCCGGCCGTAAGCGTCAGCGTCACTCCGGCCAGCAAGACGATCAATGTCAACGGCACGGCGCAGTTCGCCGCCAGCGTTACCGGTTCCAGCAACACCGCCGTCAACTGGTCAGCCAGTGGCGGATCGATTTCCTCCAGCGGCTTCTACACCGCGCCCGCCTCGGCCGGAACTTACACCGTGCGGGCAACCAGCGCGGCCGATCCCACGAAGTCGGCCTCGGCCACCGTCACCGTCACTGCCGTTGCCGGTTGCACCCTGGGAACCTCCAGTTGGGCCGCCAATCCGCTCGGCATCAGCCAGACCGGCAGCTTCACCGCCACCTTCGATGTCACGCCTTCGGCTAATGCCACCGACGCCAATTTCGCCTTCTCGCAGAACGTTCCCGCCGGCTACAACGACCTGGCGACGATCGTTCGCTTCAACTCGTCGGGCACCCTCGATGTCCGAAACGGCAGCTTCTATTCGGCCGACTACAACCAGGCCTACAGCGCCAACTCCACCTACCACTTTGTCATGGTGGTGAATGTTCCGGCACACACCTACAGCGTCTACGTCACCGCGCCGGGGGGCACGCAGCAGGCGCTGGCGACTGATTACGCGTTTCGAAGCCAGAGTTCGGCCTTGAATTACTGGACCACCTACCAGGACCCCGGCAGCAGCGGCCCCTTGCAGGTTTGCAACCTCATCCTCTCGGCAACGCCGGTCCCGCCTCCGGCTACCACCATCTCGATTACTCCTACGTCGATGTCACTGATGGCCGGCGGCACGCAGCAATTTGCGGCCACGGTGACCGGAACCAGCAACACCGCCGTCACCTGGTCGGCCACCGGCGGATCGATCTCCTCGAACGGCATGTTCACCGCGCCCATGAACGGCGGCAGCTACACCGTGAAAGCCACCAGCATGGCGGACTCAACCAAGTCAGCCAGCGCCGCGGTGAATGTTGCTTCGGTAAGCGTCAACATCAACCCGATCAACGCAGTCGTGGCCGCCGGCGGCACGCAGCAGTTCAGCGCCGCCGCCAGCGGAACCGCCAACACGGCCGTAACCTGGTCTCTGGCCAGCGGCAGCGGAACAGTATCGAGCACCGGCCTTTACACCGCGCCCGCCACCGCGGGAAGCGCCACCGTCATGGCCACCAGCGTGGCCGATCCCAGTAAGGTGGCGATTGCCACCGTGACCATCGCTGCGCCCGTGAGCGTCAGCGTCACTCCGGCCAGCAAGACGATCAATGTCAACGGCACGGCGCAGTTCGCCGCCAGCGTTACCGGTTCCAGCAACACCGCCGTCAACTGGTCAGCCAGTGGCGGATCGATTTCCTCCAGCGGCTTCTACACCGCGCCCGCCTCCGCCGGAACTTACACCGTGCGGGCAACCAGCGCGGCCGATCCCACGAAGTCGGCCTCGGCCACCGTCACCGTCACTGCCGTTGCCGGCTGCACCCTGGGAACCTCCAGTTGGGCCGCCAATCCGCTCGGCATCAGCCAGACCGGCAGCTTCACCGCCACCTTCGATGTCACGCCTTCGGCTAATGCCACCGACGCCAATTTCGCCTTCTCGCAGAACGTTCCCGCCGGCTACAACGACCTGGCGACGATCGTTCGCTTCAACTCGTCGGGCACCCTCGATGTCCGAAACGGCAGCTTCTATTCGGCCGACTACAACCAGGCCTACAGCGCCAACTCCACCTACCACTTTGTCATGGTGGTGAATGTTCCGGCACACACCTACAGCGTCTACGTCACCGCGCCGGGGGGCACGCAGCAGGCGCTGGCGACTGATTACGCGTTTCGAAGCCAGAGTTCGGCCTTGAATTACTGGACCACCTACCAGGACCCCGGCAGCAGCGGCCCCTTGCAGGTTTGCAACCTCATCCTCTCGGCAGCGCCGGCACCGCCTCCGGCTACCACCATCTCGATTACTCCTACGTCGATGGCGATGATGGCCGGCGGCACGCAGCAATTTGCGGCCACGGTGACCGGAACCAGCAACACCGCCGTCACCTGGTCGGCAACCGGCGGCACGATTTCCTCGAGCGGCATGTTCACCGCGCCGATGAACGGCGGCAGCTGCACCGTGAAAGCCACCAGCATGGCGGACTCGACCAAGTCAGCCAGCGCCGCGGTGAATGTTGCTTCGGTAAGCGTCAACCTCAATCCCAACAACGCCTCGCTTACGACCGGCGGCACGCAGCAGTTCAGCGCTAGCGTCAGCGGAAGCGCCAACACCGCCGTCACCTGGTCGCTGGCCAGCGGCAGCGGAACGGTATCAAGCACGGGTCTCTACACCGCGCCCGCCACCGCGGGAAGCGCCACCGTCATAGCAACCAGCGTGGCCGATCCCAGGTCCAGTGCGCTGGCGAACGTGACCGTAAGCGCGCCTACGACCCTGTTGTTGTCGGCCTCGCCTACTTCCGTTTCCTTCGGCTCCGTTTTGCTGGGACTGATAGGCCAAGCGAACATGACCCTTAGCAATACGGGAAACACGGCGGTCACGGTTTCATCCGCCAGCTTCAGCGGATCCGGGTTCAGTCTGAGCTCGGTTGCATTCCCGTTCTCGGTGCCGGCAGGCTCCAGCAAGTCGGTCGCTCTGCTGTATTCGCCGGTGCTCAGCGGCACAGCGACGGGCAGCGTGTCGTTTGTGAGCAACGCGACCAATTCGCCGGCAACGGTAATGCTCAGCGCCACCGGAACCGCTCCAGCTCAGCACTCCGTAACGCTGAGCTGGCAGAGCAGCACATCAACGTTGAGTGGTTACAACATCTATCGAGCGAGTGCGGGTGGATCGTACACGCGAATCAACAGTGCCTTGGCTCCGAGCGCGAGTTATGTGGATTCCACCATTCAATCGGGACAGACGTACTCGTACATGGTCACCGTGGTGGACGGCAGCGGCATGGAAAGCGACTATTCGGCACCGGTCACCGCCGCCATTCCAACGCCGTAACAGCAGATCAACAGAGTTGTTCACGGGTCTTCCGCCTCAGTCGCCGCCGCAACAAGGCTACGATTGAGGCGGAATCTTTTTCGTTCAGACGTCACCGCATAACAGCAACTCGACAGTTATGGTAAATATCAAGCATGAAACCGCGTAATTCACGGGAACAACGGCGTGTGGTCGCTATAGTCGGACCACCAGCCGCCGGGAAATCAACGCTAGCGCAGGCTCTCTCACAGGAATTGGGCTTGCAGTGGCTGGACTTGGACGAGGTACGCGTGCGCGTGTTGCCGGATTCATCGCAGAGCTTGGAGGACCGGGAGGTCGCGTATCGCGCGATGCACCTTTGTGCGGAACTTTTGCTGGCTGCGGGCAACGATGTAATTCTTGTCGCAACCTACAGCCGGACAAGGCCGCGTTTGCAGTTGGAGCACATTTGCAGCCAGGCAGGGGCGGCATTGTTCATTGTAGAATGCGTTGTACCCGTCGAGCTGGCGGTGGAGAGGTACCGGAACCGTCGCGATAATCACCCAGCGACAGATCTCACGCAGGATCGTGTGAGAAAGCTAGTAAAACATTATCCGTACTCTCATCTGGGCCTGTCCACGGACACATCCGTCAGCCAGACAGAATGCTTGCGGCAGATTCGTGCTTATATCAACACCTCGCCCGTGCGCGGCGGGTGGGCAGCAATGCTGGAGGCTGCACAATGAGGGAACTCCTCTGCCGGTGGTGGTTTGGGAAAAACGCATGCACGTTTTGAGCCTCGGTGTTGGCGAAGCTTTTGATGAGGATCGCTCAACAAACTCTCACTTGGTGTGTTCTACAACCAAACTGCTCCTGGATTGCGGGTACTCGATACCTCCGCAGCTATGGAGGCAGAATTTCTCCCCTGATTTCATTGATGCGATTTTCATTTCGCACCATCATGCCGACCACTATTTTGGCATCCCGGCAATCTTTGCTCGCATGTGGGAGGATGGCCGCAGCAAACCGCTGAAGATCATTTGCGCATCGGAAGTTGAAAGAATGACCCGCAATCTGATGGAGGCGGGTTACGCGGGCATGTCGAACCAGCTTCCCTTTCGTCTCGAATTTGTTGGTGCAACGCCAGAGAAGACTGTATCCGTCAATGAATTGACGCTTAGGTTCGCTCCGACCAGCCATTCTGTTCCCAATCTCGCCGTTTCCGTGAAGTCTGGAGATAAACACATCTGCTACAGCGGCGATGGTGTTCCCAGCGCTGCCGCCGAGCAGATGTACTGCGGCGCCGATCTCCTGATCCACGACACATATAGATTTGAAGAGCTGCCGGGAGGGCACGCCGGCATTGTCCCGACGATTGAATTGTGCAAGCGATCTCAAGTGAAAACCTTGGCATTGACGCACATCTCAAGGAGCCTTCGCAGAGATGCGCAGAGCCTGCGTGAGCGTGTCGCACAAATAGCTTCCCCAACACTCGTTCGCATTGCGGAACCATTGGATGTTTTCGATGTTTAGAAATTGCAGCCGTCCGGCATTTATTGCCGGTGTACAGCCAAGCCGGCAGCCGAAAAACGAACCAATGCGTAGGAACATGCAACCCCCACACAGGTACCGAGCGAGTTCGCCGCTACATCAAGCAAAGAGGGATCGCGCGACGGCAGGTAGATCTGCAGGACTTCTATGACAAGGCTCGCGCTGATGCCCACAAGACAAGTCACGATGGCGGCGTGACTCCGCGTCGCGGCCCATGCATGCAGGTACGCGAACAGCACCATGGCAAACGGAACAAAACCGACGACGTTGACAATGATGTCCGGCCAGTCGAGTGCCTGGAGGGAGTATCGCCTCAGAAGCATACGTCGAACCGGTCGGAATCTTCGGGGGGCCAGGATGGCCGTCTGGGAACCTGAACTGTCCTGAAAGATATTTCCTTCCCTACTCTGTTCGAAGATCATGAAGGCAGTCAGACCAGGAGTTTGTGCAATCCGCTGCGGCTCGCCCGACGTCCACATGCGGGCATGCACTATCCGCTCCGAAGCCGACAACTCGCGCGAGTAAACGGCGACGCCGAACACCTCACCCGCCCAGGGAAAGCTTCCATCCGGTGAGTTACCCAGCACGATCGGGCCTTGCCTGCGGTCATGAACCATATTTGCGGGCGGTCGATGCAAGGCCGGAATGCCGTCCACAAAAATGTCGGTGCCGCTTTTCCCCAGGCTCACAGTCACCAGGTGGTCGACTGGCCTGCTCAACAGATCGTCGACCCACATCCTCTGCAGGCCCTGGGAGCAATCGCGGCATGCCACATACACGCCAAGGTCAGTTCCCGACTGAACAACCGCCAGGGCAGGCTCCGCGGTGTATTCCCCAATGGCCGCTATGACGCTGTAATGCCGCGTCCGTTTGGCCGCCGGTCGGAACTTTAGCTCCACCGTGGCGGATGCAGGGCCTGAATCCTCGCCTTGCGGCCATAATCGCACTTCAGCAGCGCTGTACGCGATTGCGTAGGGCTCAAATCGCAATCCGCGCCCATGCCGGTCCCAGGTAACGTGGTTAGAGGCAAAGAAGTTGAACGGCCACAGTCCCGTGAGCAGCATGCCTGCCAGCAGCGCCAATGCTAGCGTGCCGAGAAGTCCCCGCTTTGCAAAACACTTCGCCAGACGCCTTCGTGTGCTCATGGACTCCGGAAGCTTGCCTGCCCGCCGGTGCAGGATGCTAGCATGAGGCCGCAGATCGGGGACTACGGCGACCCCTTATCGAGGAGAAGCGGCCCGTTTCGCGAAAGCCTGTTAACCGCCAGTCTTTATTCTGCGCTAAACATCGCGGGCGCCGGAGAGTGAGATCCGGCGCCCGCTGGCTCCTACCCTAGTTTTGTCGAAAACTGCCGTCCCGCCGGTTAGAAGCTAACCGCCAAACTCCGGAAGATCAATCGCCTTGCGACGCTGCCGCTGCAGCGGATCCCAGCTTTGCGTCCAGGACCTTTTCCGACCTCCGCAGAAAGTGCAAGATGATTGCAACGATCGCGAACGTGGTCGCAAAAAAGACTACGCCGCCGTCCCGGTGTAGATGGCCGGTCAGGAAGCTCGGATCAACGTATTCAGCCAGCAGAGTGAGGACCACGATGCGCAGAGCGTTCTTGAAGATCAGCAGCGGCAGGGTAACAGCGAACAGGATCACACGCCTGGCAGGAGAGCGCAAGAATAGATGCCCGCACAGGATGACCAAAACCAGCATGGCCATGCCTGAACGGATTCCGCTGCATTCCTTCGCCACGGCAATGCTGCGATGGGGCAAGATGAATACATATCCCTCGCGCAGGACGGGAACGCCCGTGAGGCGGAACATTAAGTGGGTCAATTCGGCAGAACCCGAGCGCAGGGTTTCAATAAACCGATCAAGAAACCAATACGGCAAAGGCACACTGAGTAGGAGGAATGCCAGAGAAAAACGCGCAGCCCGCGCGGAATGTCGTCCCCATAGCCCGACAAACAGGGCTAGCACGAGAATGACAAGTCCCAACATCTGGAACATCAGCCAGTCGTTTTCATTCAGCGACTGGCGGTACAGGTGCGCTATCACGATGGGAACCAGTCCTGCGCATGCCGTCATGGCCGCAGGAACAAGATCGGTCTTCACCTCGCGAAAGATCTCTTTCCGCTCGAGGTAGATGACATAAGCAGAAATCAGCGGGATGAGAACCAGGTGGGAATAATGGTCATAGGTCCGGGCGAAGTGGATCCAAGTGGCGAGCGTGCTATGAAACAGAGCCGCCACGACGCACAGCCCGGCCAGGGACGCCGCTGTCCTCCACCATTCGCTTTGCGGAGCCCGAAGCGCGGCAGGAAGTTGTTCCGACTGGACCTGGTTTGGCACTGGATTCACAGTCTCTCCCAATGGTTGGTGTTCTTACCGACTACTTCGTGGCGGTTGTGCAATACATCATTTCCATGTCCGCCGGCGTCCGTGGTGAAATTCTCTTGCGAACCTCGTCCTGGAAATGAGCGGCCGTCCTCGACGGCGAAAACTCCGTTTGCGCGCGTCTCATCGCAGCCATTCCCATTCGCCTCCTGGCTTCAGGGTTGGCCCGTAACCATATCAGTGCCTCGGCTAACTTGTCCGGGGAGTCAGGATCAATAAGGATGCCAGTTTCTCCGTTGAGGACCGCCTCGGGTATGCCCCCGACGCTGGTGGCCACTGACGCGAGTCCAAAGGCTGCCGCCTCGATGTATGCCATCCCGAAACCTTCATGCTGGTCCACAGGATGTCGCAAACGGGGAGTCATAACGTACAAATCGGCCGAGCGAAACGCAGCCCATTTCTCTTCCTCGGACACGTATCCCATCAACGCGACGTGCTCATGCAGTTTGAGGTCGGCGACAAGCTGGCGAAGGTTGTCGCGTTCCGGACCATCGCCAATAATGATGTGCCGGCAAGGTATACCTCGATCAGCAAGGATCCTCAGCGCGCGCAGTACCGTATCGATTCCCTTCACCGGCACTAATCTGCAGACCGTCACCAGGCGCAGGATACCCTCATCGGCAGCTGTCCGCGGCTCCTTCGATCTCCGTAGTTCTTCGTCTGACAACGGCGGGTGAACTATGATGATCTTTTGCTCGTCGATTCCCCACATCTGCAACAAAGATTTCGTATGCAGCGAGTTTGCGACAATCCAACTCGCCCCTTTCAGCATGGTTCGCCGACGGGTAAAAACGTTGAGTGAGTCGGTGCGCCGGTAGATTTCCCAATCGTGGGCGAGGATTCCGTACGGTACATGCTGGTCCTGCAAGAGCACGCCCGCCCGGTACAAATCCGCGTCGAGGTGCCCAAAGACAACCGTCCAAGGCTTTTGCGCCTTGATAATCTCTTCCAGGTGAGTCATCGCCTTTGCGGAAGCGCTGAAACATGACAGGTTTTGCACCCAACGCCATGCCCGCGGATTCCAACATTGCAAAAGCTCCAATGCGCTTACCAGTTTGCTGGTCACCCAGTTCTCGGGTCTCTCATCGCGGGCGCTTGGGAATGGAACAACCCAGTCCTCGTAGTTCTCCAGGAAAGCCCGTTTCTCTCTCTCCTCGGGCTTCACCACTCCAAGCAACCTTACTTTTGCGCCTTGGCATAGAAGGCCCCGGGCGAGATTATCGATAAACGCAGCGATTCCTCCCGTCGCCGGCTTGTAATCAGAGGCGATGAAAAGGAACTCAGTCACGCGTCGGTCTCCTTCGCGTCCATCCGCTAACCTCGCTTCAGCAGACCTGCCCGATAACGGCGGCAATCCGTTCCGCCGCATGTCCATCCCACAATGGCGGTATCTTAGCGGGCCGCCGCTGGCCGGAAATGATTCGCGTCAATTCCTGCTTCAGCCGCTCGGTGCTGCGCCCAATCAGGGTGTTGGTGCCGTATTCAATCGTGATCGGTCGCTCCGTATTCTCGCGAACGGTCAAGCATGGCGTACCCAGGAACGTCGTCTCCTCCTGAATGCCACCCGAGTCGGTGATAACTACGGTTGCCTTGGTTTGCAGTCCCACAAAATCAAGGTAAGGCATCGGATCCAGCAGTCGCACACCCGTGAGGTTCCCATTGAGCCCGGCCTGCGCCAACTTCTGCCGGGTCCGCGGATGCACCGGGAAGATGATGGGAAGAGCGCTACCGATATCCGACAGTGTACGCAACATCTGTTTCAGCCAGTCGATATCATCCACGTTGGAAGGCCGGTGAAGAGTCAGAAGGGCAAAGCGCGCCGGCAGGTCCGCCGGAACGCAACCCTTCGCCTCCGGCAACATGCGCACCAGGGTGTCGATCATGACGTTGCCGACCAGGCGTATTTTCTCCGGCGAGATTCCCTCGCGCTGCAGGTTGAGATTCCCATCTACCGACGGAGTAAAGAGCAGGTCTGACATCTGGTCCGTCAAAAGCCGATTGATTTCCTCCGGCATGGTGCGGTCAAACGATCGCAATCCTGCTTCCACATGCGCGACTGGAATCCGCAGCTTGGAACACACCAGGGCCGCGGCGACGGTGGAATTCACGTCTCCATAGACGGTGACCAGATCGGGTTTGCACTCGAGCACCGCCGGTTCGAACCGGCTGATGATTTCAGCTGTTTGCTGCGCGTGGCTGGAAGAGCCCACCTGCAGATTGATATCGGGGGCCGGCATCCGCAACTGCTGAAAGAACACCTCCGACATGTTGAAATCGTAGTGTTGCCCGGTATGCAGGACGGTCTGGCGGATGCCGCTCGTATTGGCCAGCGCCGCATAAACCGGCGCGACCTTCATGAAGTTCGGCCGTGCGCCGACTACGTGGAGGACGTGTTTTGATTTTGCCATAGTTTGTTAGTATGGTGGAATCGCGTGGCTGATAACGTGGGGATATGCAGGGGAGAAACTCGGACGATACCCTCCAAGCCATTAATCGAGTGACGCAGTCCCTTTACTGCGTCAGCGCGGTAAACCAGACATTCGCCAACTTGCTATATCCAGTCAGATTCACGTGCAAGCCATCTGGCGAGTAGTCGGCGGAGTTTGCGGTCGTATCTAACCCTGCCAGACTGTACATATCGACGAACGATATGTTCTTACCCTGACCGGCACGAGTGCTCACCAAATTCGGAATACCAGCGTTGTACTGCTGGATCATTTGGGACGTGATGTTCGGAAAACTGTTTGTTGTTCTTAAAGGGGTTATGCTCGACACCAGAACACGGGCAGAGGGGGAGACCCTGTAGATTTCGTCAAGCAGGGCGGCCAAATTGTTCAAGGCAGCCGAAGGCGTAGCTCCCAGGTTGAGGTCATTGATCCCGCACATCAAGAGGATCTTATCCGGCTGCTGTCCAGTCAGCCAAGCGGCCATACCGGGGGTTAAATCAGAGCATCGATAGCCGCCATGTCCTTCGTGGTCCCGGTCCATGCTGGCCACTCCGGAAACTTGCGTTCCCACAAAGTTCATGGAACCAATCGCATTGGCCAGCAACTTCTCCCAGAGATACTTTCGGTATCCACCGATGTACGTCTGCGGGTCGTTGGTGGCGACAAAACCGGCAGTCAGAGAGTCGCCCAGCGGCATAATCTTCCCCAACGGCTTCGGCGTGGCGTTGCTGAACGTCAGGACCACCGGCGCGGACACAGTCGTATTCCCCGAGCTGTCGCGAGCGATCGCCGTCAACGTATGATTCCCGTTCGCGTACCAGGCGGTATTGACCTGCAACTGGAAGGGCGTGTTCGGCTGTTCTGGACCGATCGTTACCCCATCAATGGCGAACTGTACACCCGCGATGCCGGTGTCATCGGTTGCGGTAGCGGCCAAGGTGATGGTGCCTGCCACGCTTCCCGAGGTTGGGCTGGTAATCGAGACCGACGGCGGAGGACCGCTCGGGGCGGTTTGCTGGAACATGGAGACGATCTCACTCGCGGTGAGGGCATGATCGAAGACCTGCACGTCATCCACTTTGCCGTTGAGCAGTTCCGCGGGCGCAGTCTGGGAAGCTCCGTTATAGCTGGCCCCAATCAGGATGGGGGTGGTGTCACTCGCCAGCAGCCCGGTCAGCGGCGTGGAGAATTGTAGGACCCCATTGACATAAAGCTTTACGCTGCTGCCGTCATATGTGCCGGCCATGTGAACCCACTGGCCAACGGGTGCAGCTCCACCCAAACCCGTGTTCGAATATCCGGACTGCAAGGTGTTTACAAACCACCTGTAACCACCATTGATAAACCCAAGATAGAAGTACTCCTGGGGTGTCGTTCCCTTCTGGCGGGTAATGACGGTCGCAGTTCCAGGGTCGTCTACATTGCGATAGACCCATGCTGCTACGGTGATACCGGAGGAGATTGCGTTGATCGAACTGGAGCTTGGCACGCTGATTCGGCCGGTGAAGCCATCGAATTGCACGCCGCCAGCGTTCTTGCCGCTGGTCCATGCCGTGCTGCCAAGCAGCGTTCCGGCATTAGCACCGGCGGACACATCCACTGCAATCGTTCCGGCACTTTGATTCAGAGGCAGGTACAAGACTTGGCCGGCGGTGGGCGGCGGCGACTGAGCAGCCAGTGTGGTGGCGGAAGCCTGAGCAGATTGCGCGGATTCATTGTTGCCCGCGTCATAGGCGGTGACCGTATAAGTGTAAGGCGTGTTGGCGGTCAGGCCAGTGTCGCTATAGGACGTACCGGTCGTGGTACCGACCGCGCTGCCCCCGCGATAAACACGATAGCCGGTTACGGCAACGTTGTCCGTCGAGGCGATCCAGGCCAGATTGATCTGCGTCGCGGAGATTGGTGTCGCTGTCAGCCCTTGCGGAATGGATGGCGCGGAGTTGTCCGGTGGCGGCAACGATCCGCTATACAAGCTCTGCACTTCGGCGGCGCTGAGCGCCCGGTTGTAAAGGTGGAACTCGTCAATCCGGCCGGCAAAAGGCTCGCCAACAGTCGTTGTCGCGTCATTGAAGCTGCCCCCAAGTATCACGGGCGTGGTGTCGGTGACGATGGTGCCTGTCCTGGGAGTGGAGAAGTTCTCCACGCCATTGACATAGAACCTGACTGTCGTGCCATCGTAGGTGCCAACTACATGGATCCACTGTTGTAACGGGGCCGGACCGCCCAGGCTGGTGCTCGAATAACCGGCGGTCGTACTGACAAACCAGCGATAGTTGCCGGCATTGTCGAAGCCGAGGAAGAAGTGTTCCTGCGCTGTCGTACCGGTCTGACGCGTGGCCACCGTAGCCCAATTGCTCTGATTAGCGGTGCGGTAAACCCAGGCGGCGACCGTGATTCCCGTGGTTGCGGTGTTGATGCTGGCGGAACTGGGGACGCGGACATAGTCGTTTGCGCCACCGAAAGCAACGCCACTGCCGGTGATGCCAGTAGTCCAGCTGGCGCCATTGGTCAGCGTCCCGTGGTTGCCGTTGCCTGATTGGTCGACTGCCGTTGTCCCAGTATTCTCGTCTAACGAGAAATGGATGATGTCATCTGAAGACGGTGGAGGAGGAGGCGCTGAGGTGGTCGCGGAGGCCGGAGCAGACTGGTTGGATTCGTTGTTGGCAGCGTCATAGGCCGTCACCGTATATGTGTACGATGTGCTGGCGGTCAAACCGGTGTCGCTATAGGTCGTCGAGGTCGTGGTTCCAATCGCAGTTCCGCCCCGGTAGATGCGATATCCGGCTACTCCGACGTTATCGGTGGAGGAGTTCCAAGCCAAATTGATCTGGGTGGAGGAGATGGCGGTCGCGCCAAGCCCCTGCGGGATGGATGGCGCGCTGGTATCCGGTGGAGGAGCCACTCCGCTATATAGGGTTTGCACTTCCGTGGCGCTGAGCGCCCGGTTGTACAATTGGACATCGTCCATTTTACCGACAAAGGGCTCGTTCACTGCGCCGGTCCCCGTGTTGAAGCCGCCGCCTATAGCTAGCGGGTTATTTAGCTCCACTGCCAGGTTGCCGCCGGCGTGATTGACGCTCCACTGCAGCACCCCATCCTTATAGAACTTCACCTGGGCACCATCGTAAGTCCCTACCCAGTGGTGCCACTCGTTCAACGGGACAAACGGAGCGGTACCCTCTTGCGAATAACCCAGCCCTTGCGTGTTCACCAGGAAGTGCATGCCCGAACCACCGGGCAGGTACGCGAGAATATACGGCTCCGCAGCCCCAGTCCCGATCTGCCGGCTGATCAGGGCATCCCCAAACCCTGGGCCGTCGCCGGTGCGGTACACCCAGACAGCGACTGTGAGGTCGCGGGTGATGCTGTTCAAGCTGGAAGAGCTGGGGACCGTGACCACATCCACTGGGTTTGCCACTTGCGCAAGCTGCACCGCATTGCCTACGTGGCCGGAAGCGAATACAGCACCGTTAGAAAGCGTGGCGTTGTTGTTGTTGCCGGAAGAATCCGACGCCACCGTGCCGCTGGTTTCATCGAAGGCCAAAGACAGCACTTGTCCAGGCGGCGGCGGCTGCGGGGCGAACGTAGTGGCAGAGGCCGGAGACGACTGGTTGGACTCATTGTTGGAGTCGTCGTAGGCGGTCACGGTGTAGGTGTAGGACGTGTTGGCGGTCAGTCCGGTGTCGTTGTACGACGTCGCTGTGGTAGTGCCGACCGCCGTTCCGCCACGGTAAATGCGATAACCCGCCACCGCAACATTGTCGGTGGAGGAATTCCAGCTTAGGTTGATGGTGGAGGCAGATGCTGCCGTCGCTGCCAGCCCCTGCGGAATCGAAGGAGCAGTGGTGTCCGGTGGAGGTAAGAATCCAGTGTACAAGCCCTGAACTTCGGCGGCGGTGAGGGCGCGATTAAACAACTGAACATCGTCGACCTTGCCAACGAATGGCAGATCGGGCGAAGCCTTCGTATCAAAGCAGCCAGCGATCGACAGCGGGTTGTTCAGCTCCGCTGCCAGATTGCCGCCGGCGTGATTGACGCTCCACACCAGCAGTCCATCCTTGTAGAGCTTCACTTGGCTGCCGTCGTAGGTTCCCACCCACTGGTGCCACTCGTTCAACGGGACCGATGGCGCCGCACCTTCTTGCGAATAACCCAGCCCCTGCGTGTTCACGAGGAAATGCATGCCGCTTGTGCTGGTCGCACCGGTGTTGTACGTCAAGGCGAACGGTTGCGTATCTCCCGAGCCGATCTGGCGGGTGACCACGGCGTTCCAACCCGCGCTAGTGGCGCCATTGCCCGTGCGGTACACCCAAACCGCAACTGTAATGTCCCGGGTGATGCTGTTCAGGCTGGGCGAGGCAGGGACGGTGACAACATCTCCCGGATTCGAGGATTGTGAAAACAGCACCCCGTTACCGGTATGGCCGGCAGCGAACACAGCGCCGTTTGCCAGCGTGGCATTGTTATTGTTGCCGGAGGAATCCGACGCCACCGTGCCAGTGGTTTCATCCAGTGCGAGAGACAGCACTTCTCCTACCGGTGGTGGCGGCGGAGATGACAAAGTGGTGGCAGAGGCAGGGGCCGACTGGTTGGATTCGTTGTTGGCGGCATCGTAGGCCGTCACCGTGTACGAATACGACGTCGTGGCCGTCAGACCATTGTCGTTGTAAGACGTCGCCGTCGTGGTGCCGACGGCAGTTCCGCCACGATAAACACGGTAGCCGGCCACTCCCACATTGTCGGTCGAGGCATTCCAGCTGAGGCTGATCGTGGAGGACGATACCGCGGTCGCTCCCAGCCCCTGCGGAATTGAAGGCGCCGTGCCGTTCCGGCGTCGGCAAAAATCCGTTGTACAGGTCTTGCACTTCGCTGGCGCTGAGCGCCCGGTTGAACATTTGAAGGTCGTCGACCTTGCCGACGAACGGCTCATCCACGCTACCTGTCGCAGTGTTGAAGCCGCCGCCGATTGCCAGCGGATTGTTCAGTTCCACAGCCAGATCGCCGCCGGAGTGATTGACGGTCCACTGCAGCACCCCATCCTTGTAGAACTTTACCTGGCTGCCATCGTAGGTTCCCACCCAGTGGTGCCATTCGTTCAGCGGAGCCGACGGTATCGTACCCTCTTGGGAGTAGCCCAGCCCCTGCGTGTTCACCAGGAAGTGCATGCCTCCGTCCATTGGTGTACGCCAGAACATAGGGCTCTGTGGCCCCGGTCCCGATCTGCCGGGTAACCAACGCGTTCGACCCAATTGGCGCCTTGGCCGGTGCGGTAGACCCACGCACCGATGGTGACACCGCGGGTAATGCTGTTCAGACTTGCAGAGGCGGGCACGGTCACCACATCGACCGGGTTCGACGACTGTGCAAACTGCACCCCATTACCGGTATGGCCGGTAGCGAACACCGCGCCATTGGCCAAGGCGGCATTGTTGTGGTTCCCCGACTGATCCGCCGATGTAGTGCCCGAACTCTCGCTGAACGGCAGATTTAAGACAAGACTTGCATCTGCTGCGGCCGCGGTACAAACAGCGGAAAACACAAGCGCCGCAATCCACAATGCACTCATCCGTAAATCACTGATTTTCTGAATTAACATTGCAAGTAAGCCGGTTTCGGCTGCAGGTAACCCGCCTCTCCATTGCCCGGGTCACCCTAAAGAACCCACATCCCAATAGCCCAACGGTTTAGACTATCGCAACGCGAGTACCAAAGGGCTGAGTACCTTGCTCGCACATAACCGGCGTGTGCTCAATATGTTACGAGCTTCCACAGCAGGCGGCGCTGACCTGGTCTGCAGTTAATGTGCAAAGAGCTGCAACATCTGGAGAATCAGAGTTCCTAAGGGTTTCGACTCGTCCCCCAAATTGGCAGAAAATCGCTGCACGGCGGCACTGAAGAACCGCTGTTTTAGGCATGTACGCCACCTTCCGTCACTCGATCCTTCAGGCGAGCACCCAAACCTTGCCATCAAAAGACGGAAAAAGGCAGTCCAGGAGCACTGAGGCTTCGTGCGTCGACCAGCATTCGGCGAAGTTATCAGCCAACTGATGGAACCGTTTCCATCCGCACACGATCTGCAGGAACGCGGCCTCTGGAAGCCGCGCGTTGCCGTCGGTGATTTCTCCTGGCTTCCAGTTCTCGATGGTAACGATCCGCCCGCGTTCCAACTTCAAGAACAAGCCGCTCCGGAAAAAGTTCAATCGCAACTCGCCTGTGTAAGTGTCCGCGGGGGTGCCGACCAGTTGCTGTTCGAGCGCAGGCCGGATCGTGCGGAGGAATGCGGCCATGTCCGCAATACGGATATACCACGGGCTAGGCCTGATATCTCGCGCGACACTAGGTGGCACTACCTTGAAGAACGGATGGTCCCGCTCCAGTGTCAGCTCCAGCCCGCGGAGTTCTGTGCAAGGCAGCTCTCCGTTGGCAAACATCTCCTGCGCTCTCGACCAGACGCCGCGCAGTACACTGGATGCGACATTCAGGTAACTGACGCCCGACTTGAGCTCAATCTGGTAGACGCGAAAGATTGGCCAGCTCGGAGACGCCAGGCAAGGAAGATACTGCACGTATCCTAACGGCTCGCCGTCGGTGCTTTCGATCATCATCCACTCCCGGCGTCGCGTGTTGCCACGTGCTCGTCCGCTGAACTCGTATTCCCACTCCTGCGGCGACCGCACGGCCGCCAACAGCTGGTCTCGCATCGCGTGCTGATATGTCGCACGAATGAAGGCATGGTCATCCGCTTGCGCTGGCCTCAGACGAACCTGCTGGTCTGAGGTGGCGATAAGATTGTTCAAGTCGGCTAATTCGATGCACCGGCTTCCCCACAGCCTGGGTCCCATTTCGTAGCCAAATTGCCGGTAGAACCAATCAACGCCGGTAATCACTTGCAACAACTGCCCCTTGGCGGCGCTCACCGCATGCGCAATCTCGAACTGCCGTCGAATAAGTCCCCGCCGCCGGTAATTCGGGTCGGTGGCCACCACCTCGAAGCGAGCGACGCCAAAGGGAATCTGCCGGTACGCCCAGGTCTGCGAAATGAGGCACATGGAGGAGACGATTGCCTTGCGACGAGTGTCTTCAACGATCGTAAAGTCCTCCGGCTTCACGGTCGGATGTCCGCCGGATGCAAGGTCACGCGTCCACTGCGTCACACGTTCGTCAAAGGTGGCGGTGTTGAACTCCACCAGAGCCTCAACGTCATCGCGACCGGCAAAACGCAGCACCAGGTTGTCGCCGAGGTCGACAGGTGTGTGAGGAACTTCACGATTGGTTCTTGTTAGCGGCTCTTCGAACTTTACCGCTTGCCCGGCCGTTACGTGCATATCCCCTATCCCCCTGCAACTCCGTTTCGTATAGCAATGATCAGGTTTTCCGGCGTTCCAACGTCAAGGTACGTGTCCTGCGGGAACGCGTGTCCGCTGACGCGCATCCCATTTTCCACCGCTGCCTTGATCACCGCACCGACCGGGAGATCACCCTGCGCGTCGATGTCGAGATAAGTGGTGCGCAGGGAATCGACGCGCGCGCGTTCCCTTGCCACAAAGCTGTGCATGAATTTTGTAAACGCCGGGGTCCACACCGCGCACGCCCAGGTATACGGCATGCTGCGTGAGGAATCCTTCAGGATCATCGAGGTGACCCGTCCGTCTGGCGCGGTCTGGATCACGTCCATCGGGCGGTTTTCGATGGCCGGATACAACCCGACCACCAGATCCGACTGGCTGTTAGCGAGATCATGCAGCAGGTGCTCAAAGACATCGTCAGGTCCGAACAGAATATCGGGAAATCCGAATGCGATGGAGGCGTCAGCAACAAAAGGAAAAGCCCGATCCAGCGTATCAGGCGGGCCAATCGAGTTGCTGACCACCATGTACGCGAGGTCGACTCCGACTATCGCACCATCGCCGTAATATCCTGGAATATCCCACTTGCCTTCGCGCAACATCACAATCGCGCGGCTTACGCTGGCTCGGCGAAACTTCTCGAACAAATGATGGCTGGCGACTTTGGGGCGAACTTCCCCCGTCCTACCGTCACGCCGAAACCCGATCGGATACAGTTCCTTGCTGCAAGGCAGCGGTGCAATACGAGTGCCTTTCCCCGCTGCCGGCACCAGCCCGACCACTTCCGACGATCCTCGCTGGCTCATTTGTTCCTGCATCATACTCTGCAGCCTGACCAGCCCGCGGTTGTCAGAAAGCTGTGCTCCGGCTCAAAGTCTCGGCCGCATGGACCACCGTCGTCAGCTCCACCGCAGGGTGCGGCTTGATACCTCTGACCGCCTCGAAGTAGCGCTTGCGCAAAGCATCAATCAGGGGTGTGGCCACGGGAAGAGGCATGTTCGCGATGGCTTTCACCCGGACCATTTCCGCCAGCGTTCCGCACAGCGCAAGTTCGTCGGCAATCAGCAGTTCCGTCCTGTCAATAGGGCGACGAACGAAAGGAATACCAAGCGTTTCCGCAAGCGCCTGGATTGCACTCAGGGTGATGCTCTCCAGCGCTCCCTCGCTCGCAGGCGGCGTGAAGACCGTACCATCTCTCACCATGAGCACGCATGACCCAGTGGATTCCGCGACCCGCCCCTTTTCGTTCAACAGGATCATATCCTCGCAGCCCTGCACTCGTCCCTCAATCCTCGCCATGCGAGCGACCTGGTAGTTCGTGCCGGTCTTGATGCGGGCCGGCAGCGATACGTCCGGAGCACGACGCCAGGTGCTGACACCCAAGGAAATCGCTTCCGGCTCCTCCGGGGTGGTCTGATAGCCGGTTACAACCATGTCGGCGACCGTGTTCTCGCCCCAGTGCCCCTCGATGGCGAAGAGCGTCGTGCGGAGCCACATCTCCTTGCCAGGCTCAAGTAGGGCAGTGCTCAAGCTGGAGATCGCGTCTCGGTATGTTTCGTACGACCAGTCGAAGGGAAGGTGCAGCAAGCGGGCGGATCTCCTCAAACGGTTATAGTGCTGGCGAAGCAACACCACCGCGAGCGATCCGTCCGGCTGGCGATAGCCCTTAATGCCCTCGAAAACGTTGAGACCTCTGGTGGCGGCTTCGCAACCCACATGCAGGGTCGCCGAGTCCCACGGACGCAGTCCGCCGTTCATGTACACATACTTCGGAGTTTGCAGTTTCATGATTAGCTCTCAAGAGAAATTCCCGTCGAAGCGACGGGTTCCTGCACTGCACCCAGCGCCAGAACGGGCCGGTCGCAGCTTTGCTGACGGTCGTAAAACCTTGCTCCGTCTGTGTTAGCAGAGCTCTGTTCACCACGGTTGCTGAGACAAAGAGAGACACCTCTGCCAGTGCTACCCATTTCCGGGCGACCTTACCTCTTTGAGCAGATCGGTCTCGCACAGCGCTTTCGCAGCCGTCAGAAGCGTTGCCAGCGGCAGTTTTGACCGTTCTGAGACGTCCAGCAAGCTGTGCTCTCCATCCGACAGATTCAGGATCCACAGCAGCGCCATCTGGAAGTCTGGTACCTCCCGCAACCCGCCAATCGTGCTGTACAAATTCCGTTTGCCGAGGCGCGGTTCGCACTTGGGCTTGAGATTTAAATAGGTGCGATCGCTCTCGATCCCTTCCACAACCTGCAGAAGCCTGGAGTAGGAATCGCCGAGGCTTTCCGGTTTAACCAGGTTCAGGTCATCGGCGGAAGTGTGGTACTCGGGATAACAGCCGTGAGGAGTTCGGCTGAACCTGCCGACCGGCAGATTGAACCCCGGCGAGCAGTACTGGCGTTCGTCGTACCCGTAAGGCGAAAAATCGATCAGTTCGTGGTCCACGCCAGCGTGACGCAAGGTGTTGGCGACGATGCGATCAATGTTTGCATTCCCACGCCTGCTCCGCTTGTAGACGAACTTTCCGGCGTCGCCGAGATTCGAGAGAACTAGCCCGTACTTGATGCGGTGCGTGCCGGATTCATTCAGCGCCAGCCAGGCGATTGACCCGATGCTGCCGGGCACGAACAGAAATCGGTATGAATAGCGATTGCGACGGCTTTGCAGCTCGCGGGCCAGCAGCGCCGCCACCGAGATTCCAGAGAGATTGTCGTTGCAGATCGAGGGGTGGCAGATGTGGCAGGTAAACAGCACTTCATCTTCTGATTCGCCCGGCAGCAGCAGCTCCCCATAGGAGAGACTGCCTTCCTCCAGCGAGGAATCGATGCAGACCTCGTACTCGGCATCCGTCATTTGCTCCAGCTGCGAGTGTGCGAGACAAAACCCCCAAGTCTCTTTGTAATACGTCGTCCGGTACGGTACCCATTCCGGGTACTTCGGCTCCGTAATCAGGTGCTCTCTGAGCTCCTCCATGTTGATTCGTGCCTTGACCGGCACGCTGTAGCTGACGACGTGGAGGTTGCAGCGCTGAAAATCCACGATCCGGTCCCCGTGCCGGTTCTTGATGTAGGCGTCGCGAATATTCCATTCTTTCGGGATGGTCCAATCGAAAACTTCGGTGCCGGTGGGGACTTCTCGGATCTTGAGCGGGACGACTTCCTGCAGCCGGCGCAACGTTCTCCGATTGCCTTCGCCGGTAATGCTACGGCAGATAGGATACAGCTCGGTAATGAGCTGATAGGCCTCAGCGGCGACGCGTCGTTCCGACGCGATCTCGGCGACAGCTGTAGTTTCTGGTGTCATGAGCCTTCGCGAAATCTGGCAACCGTCAATCGAGCACCTTGACGGTAGGGATCGGAATCACGTGCTTCCCTCCCCAGTCGCGGATGTACCTGGTTTGCGATACGATCTCGTCCTTCAGATTCCAGGGCAGGATCAGCACATAATCTGGTCTCGTTTCTTTCAGCTTGTCGGGTGCGTAGATCGGGATGTGCGTTCCCGGCAGATAGCGCCCCTGTTTCGCGGGGTTCAAGTCCACCGTGTAATCCAAAAAGTCGGTGCCGATGCCGCAGTAGTTGAGCAGCGTGTTGCCCTTAGCCGGTGCCCCGTATCCGACAATTTGCTTGCCCTGCCTCTTCAAGCCGATGAGGAACTCCAGCAGGTCGCGCTTGGTGTCATCAACCTTTTCATGGAACTGCTGGTAGAAGGCCAAGCTGTCCACGCCCAGCTTCTCTTCTCGAGCGCGAAGCGCGTCCACGTTTTGCGAGACAGGCCTGCTCGCGTCCTCGAGGTGACGCGAGAGAATGCGGATGGAGCCACCGTGATATTGCGGCAACTCCTGCACGTCGAACGGCACCAACCCATGGTGCTTCAGGACCTTCTCAATGGTGATGAATGAGAGATACGAGAAATGCTCGTGGTAAATCGTATCCCACTCATGGTTGAGAACAAAGGGCACGAAGTACTGGAATTGTGTGCACAGCACGCCGCCCGGCTTGAGCAGCACCTTCAAGCCTTGCACGAAGTCGTTCAGGTTGGGAACGTGAGGCATCACGTTAATGGCAATCAGCAAATCGGGCCGGTGTCCCGCTGCCACCACTTCCTTGGCAGTCTGCACGCCGAAGAACTTCGGAATTGTCGGAATGCCCTTTTGCTGCGCCACCAGGGCAATGTTGGCGGCGGGTTCGATGCCCATCACCTTGACGCCGTTCTCCTTGAAATACTGCAGCAGATAGCCATCGTTGCTCGCGATCTCGGTGACTTCGTGCTGCGGACCAAGGGCCAGGCGCGCCACCATGTCTTGCGCCAGGGCACGCCCGTGCTCCAGCCAGCTCTGCGAAAAAGACGAGAAGTAGGCGTAGTCGGAAAAGATCCGGTCGGGCGCTTCGTACTCCTGCAACTGCACCAGGTAGCAGTGCTCACACAGGTATACGTGCAGGGGAAAAAACGCTTCCATCTCATTCAGTTCTTCCGCTCGAAGGTAGTGATTCGCCAGCGGAGACATGCCCAGGTTCACAAAGGTACGCGTGAGTGGCGCTTCGCAAAAGCGGCAACGCGCGTTGCTCGACGCTGCACCAGGGGACTCTGCGCTGCTCACTGCCAAAGCCGCAATTTCAGCCATGTTCGGTTTATCTCCTTCGTTCTCCGGAAAGCAACACGCTGCCGTGTTCAGGAATGTAATCCGGCCAGCTCCGGTCTTTGTCAGAGACCACTTCCGCGGGTACCGGCCAATGTATGGCGAAGGCAGGATCGTTGTAGCGGTAACCGCGTCCAGCTTTCGGCACGAAGTACTCGGACATCTGGTACAAGACCTCGGTCTGGTCCTGCAGGGTAATGAAGCCGACCGCCATTCCTTTGCCCACGAACAAGGACTTGTAGTTGTCCTGCGACAGCTCGAACGACAGCCATTGCAGGTGCGTCGGCAAGCATGGACGCAAGTCCAAGACCACGCAATAGACTGCGCCCCGGGTGCAGCGCATCAGCTTAGCTTCCTCGTGCGGCGCAGCCTGAAAGTGCATGCCTCGCAAGGTGCCCCGCTTCCGGTTGGACGACAGGTTGGCTTGCACAAAACTGGATGGAAGGCCATGATCCTGGAATTCACGCGCGCACCACGTCCGAGCGAAAAAACCGCGTTCGTCGGAAGCCTTCTCGAGATCGATTTCGAATGTACCTTGGAGCCGGGTTTCAGTAAAAATCATGGCTACGCTATTGCGGTGCACTCAGCGACCGCTTCCCGCAGAAATCCTGGAACTAATCAAAGAAGGGCATCATGACCTGGCTGCCGTGAGCTTCGTATCGGACCGGCACTTCGGTCAACGTGTTCAAAGCCTGCGCCACCAGCGGCTGTTTTTCTGGGGTCACGATCAGCAACAGGAATCCGCCGCCCCCAGCTCCGCAAATCTTTCCCCCGATTGCGCCCGCTTTCATCGCCTGCTCGTACCACAGATCAATGCTGTTATTACTGATGGTGTGCGCCAGTCCGCGCTTGAGCTGCCAGGTTTCGTGCAGCACGCCGCCAAATGCCTGCACTTCGAAGTGGCCATTGCAGGTCAGCGCATGCAAGGCCTGCGCATGTTCGCGCATGTGCTGCAATTCCCGGATCTTTGACGCCGTGTTGGCCTTCTGCTCGCACAACACTTTGTTGGTATCCCGCTGGTGGCCGGTCCAGAACAGCATGACATTGGCAAACAGCTCCCGCAGAGTTCCGTTCTTGACTCTGGCCGGTTCCACCGTCACCCCGCCGCCGGGATTAAAGCGGAGAAAGTTCAGCCCCCCAAACGCCGCCGCATACTGGTCCTGCTTGCCGATGGGCTCCTTGAGCACGTCAATCTCGATGTGGCAGGCCTCTTCGGCCAGCTGCCCCGCCGATACTCTTTCGCCGCGAAAGGCGTGCAGCGCGTTCAAGAGTCCTACGGTGAAACTGCTGGATCCGCCTAATCCCGTGGAGGCCGGCAAGTCGCCGACCGTGCTGATATAGATGGGCGGCTCGACTTCCAGCAAGTGCAAACATTCCCGGGCAATGTTGTTCTCGACTTCGTCGATGCGGGTTACCGCCTCGCTCTTCGAGTAATTGAGACGGATCTTCTCATTGAAGATTGGGCCATGCTTTTTGACCGTGACGTAGATGTACTTGTCGATCGCCGTGCTCAGCACCGCTCCATATTCGCGTTCATAGAAACTGGCCAAGTCGGTACCTCCGCCGGCAAAGCTCACACGGAGGGGTGTGCGGCTCATCACGATTCCCGGCGTGTGCGACGTCTGAAAGACCGGCGTGCTCACTTTGCCACCGCCATCTCCGCCGCAGGGTGCCTGTCGCGGCGTTCCGTCCACCGCAGCGACTCGTCCAGTTGTCCCGTCTCCAGGAGATAATTCAGCCACTTCAAGCGGGTGAAGCGTTTGTCGGTGAACATCTCATGCGTCAGGTTCACGGAACGGAATGCGGTGTAGAGTTCGGTGGCACCCTTGTCTGGGGTCCACAGCCACTGGAAGTTCGGGAAGCTACGCTTGAACTTGCTGAAATCAGCCTTGTAGGTGCGCTGATCCGCACCCGAGTTCGCCATTACCTTCAGTTCGCATCCCGGAACCGTGCGGGTTGCCGCTTCCGCCAGCTGAATAATACGGTAATTCAATTCGTTGCACCCAACATTGAATGCCTGGTTGTGGACCACGTCGGCGGGGGCCTCCAGCACCGTCAGGAATGCGCGCGCCACGTCTTGCACGTGGACCACGGGCCGCCACGGCTTGCCGTCGCTAAACACCACCACTTTGCCGGTTGTCACCGCCGATCCCATCAGGTCGTTGAACACGGTGTCGAACCGCATGTGGGGTGAGAGGCCGTAAATGGTGCCGTTGCGCAGGAAGACCGGAGAAAAACCGTTGCCCGCCAGAGCTCTGATCTCGTTTTCGCTTTTCACTTTCGACCGCGCGTACTCGGTCTGCGGCGCCAGCGGCGAGTCCTCGTTCACGACCTCGGCGCTCGACATGCCGTACATGATGCAGGACGAGGAAAACAGAAAGCGTCCCACCCCCGCCTGTTTCGCCAGTTGCGCCAGCTTCACGGACGATTGGTGGTTAATCTCCTCGGTCCAGCACGCACGAAGATTGCCGATGGGATCGTTGCTGAGCGCCGCCAGGTGAATCACCGCGTCGAAGCCCTTCAGGTCATCGGCGTGGATATCACGCAGGTCCTTGTCGATGGTCGGTACCTCGGACGCCACCGGAACCAGCTTGCAGGTGCGAAAATAGCCGGTGTCATATCCGAAAACTTGGTGGCCGGCCGCCCGCAGTACGGGGACCATGACCGAGCCGATGTAGCCGTTGTGTCCAGTTACGAGTACGCGCTTCGACATTCCGCTCTCCTCTGTTCGTAGCTTGCTTCTACTGCAGAATCTTTGGCAATCAACTGCTGCACGCAGTCCAGCAAAGACCGCCCCTCGCCCACCCGCAGGAACGGGCAACCGGCCGCTTCGGCTGCCATGCCGT
This sequence comes from Terriglobia bacterium, assembly GCA_963797035.1. Lineage (GTDB taxonomy): Bacteria > Acidobacteriota > Terriglobia > Terriglobales > Acidobacteriaceae > JAIQGF01. The sequence continues at coordinate 161,082 of CAWCOC010000001.1, read as the reverse complement.
CTCTTTCGTCGTCACCGATGAACGGCGTGCGCCGAAGATTGAGATCGAAATCGCGCTGGGCTTGAAACAGCATGCCCGGGGACGGCTTCCGGCATTCACAGCCTTCATTCCAATCGTGAGGACAGTGATAAATCGCGGCAATGTTTCCGCCCGCCGCCGCCACATCGTGCTGCATGGCCTGATGGAGCACCGCCAGGTCTGCAGCGGTCATGAAACCGCGGTTGATGCCCGCCTGGTTCGACACGACGACCACCCGATAACCCTTTTCATGAAGCGATCGCAGCGCTTGCTTGGCGCCCGGGAGCCATTCGAACTCACTCCACGTCTTGACATACTGTGCACGCGGCGGCTTTCGGTTCAGCACCCCGTCGCGATCCAGGATCACGGTCGGGCCCTGCGCGAAAAATTTTTCCGTGGTGGGCAGCCGCTGCAGCCCTCCCACGCTGTAGTACCGATGATCGGTTACGTACGCCAAAAGCTTGTGTTCACGGATGAGCGGTGGATAGATCGCCTCTTCCAGCAACGCTTCTTCCTTGGGCAGCAACTCAAGAGTTTCGCGCGTCAGAATGGAGTAGCCGATCTCGACTCCCGCCAGCCCCGGGCCCTTGCGCGTGCGGTCGTAGACTTCGACATATCCGTCCCGGCCGACTTTCAGGCTGTTGCCGGTGTAATTGTCCTTGTTGCTGTACACGGTGACCATCGCGGGCACATCGTGGGCCAGGAAGAGCTCCCACATTCTGTCAATCCGCATCGGCCAATAATTGTCGCAATACATCAACAGAAAACAATCCTCGATCCGGTCCTTGGCCAGTTCCACGCGTCGCGACGTCAAGGTGTCTGCCCCCGTCACGGCATACTCGATCTTTAAGCCCCAATCGCTGCCATCGCGGAAGTGGTCTTGAATCACTTCCGGCAAATAGCCAAGCAGCATGAGGATCCGCTCGAAGCCCTGATCGTGCAGTTGCTCCACCAGGTATTCCATGAAAGGCCGGCCGCAAACTTCCACCATGGGCTTGGGGCGCTCGAGCGTGATCGGCTGCAGCCGGGTGCCGCGCCCGCCGGCCAGTATCACCGCCTGTGTCGGCCTCTTGCGATCCCGGGCAATGCTCATTCGTTTCCGACCATGGCGCTATGGACTTGGGGCCGGTCGGCGCAAAGGCAGGTTGTCAGAATGTGGCAGATGACCATGTGTGCATCCTCCACCAGTTCGTACGCGCCTTTTTCCGTCCTCACCCACACACATTCATCGACCATCGATTTCAGGATGCCGCCATCGAATCCGAGAAAGCCGATGGTGCGGACCCCCATTTGTTTCGCCTTCTCAACCGCGCGCACCAAATTGGGCGAATTGCCGCTTGCCGAGATCGCCACCAGCACGTCGTTAGCATGGGCGAAGTTCTCGAGCTGCCCCGAAAACACGCGCTCGTAGCCCTCATCATTCGCCAGGGCCGTCAGCCAGGAGATGTTGTCGCTGAGGCACATCGGCATCATTGCTCCGCAGCCCGCACGCTTGGTGGCCTTGCCGAGATCGTTGCACCAGTGCGCCGCCGTCGCGGCACTCCCGCCATTGCCGGCCAGAAAGACGCGGCAGCCGTCAGCGCGGGCCCCGCGCAGCGCATCCGCTACCCGGCCGATGGAATCGTAGTCAACCGCAGCGAGGAGCTCATTCAGGCGGGCAACATAGCGGGACGCATGGTTGACATCGGATACTTGGCTATTGTCGGTGAGCATGTTGATTGTTTGGTTCACAAAGCAAAAGAGTTGCACTTAGGTTGCCACTACCGCAGCGCGTTCGACCGCCGGTTATTCGGCTCTCTCGGGGTGTCGAATCAACGACTTACACTCGACCGGTCGATCTGGCGCGTAATATCTGGGAATGCATCAGCGTTCCGACGCAGAGCTTAGCCGGGTTATGGCAGATTCAACAAGATTTCGAAGGTAACCAGTCTCGAAACGTCCGTTAGAGGTGAAGCAGATTACACGTGGAGGAGAAAAAAACTTCACACTTCTTTCTTGTGACGAGTCAGGCATGCCAATTTAGTTGGGAGTTCGTCTGTTCTGCAGGGCATCATTCAGATAGAACGCGCATCACTGAAGGCGGTACCGGGGCAGTAGCGACGGTCGGCTCTGTAGCCAGTGATACCTGAATTCCGCGTTTTGGCGGCGGTGCTGGTCTTCCACCATTCGGCATCATGTAGGTTGTGGTCCACTTCATCGCCGGTCGCACCAACCCCAACATTCCACCTTGCCAGTCTCCGCGCGCCGAGTCGCCTTCCGTGGTATCGACAACTTGGAAACTGACCGCCTCTTTTTCGTGGCACTGGTGGTTGTACGGATCTAGGAGGCAGATATATGCGGATACGATATGCGTCCCTTCAGCCAATAGATTACCCGGGATCCAGGCCCGTGTTATGTACCTGCCGGCGAGTCGCGGCTGGAGTCGCCAATCGGGATCGAGATCGTTGATTTGGAACAGCGTTTGCCCTTCGCCATTGAGAACAACACAATGCGGCAACAGCGCGCGCCCATCGCGCAGTACGTCATATTCCATTTCGATGGCAATCGGGCGTCGAATATCGAGGGTGGCGGTAATCTCGCCAGACTCGTCGCGAATGCGAACCGCACGGAGCCGCACGGTATCCCCGCAAGGCGCCTTGGCGGGATCGAGCCATTCGCGTGCAGCGCTGGTTTCAAGCCCCAGGTTCAGGTAAGCGGCAGCGACCTGGTCCGCTGGGCCGTCCTCCACAATGTGGCCGTCTTGCAACAGAATGCCCCGCTTACACAGCCGCGTGATCGCGGACATGTGATGGGACACGAACAGAACCGTCCGGCCCTCCTGTCCCACCGATTGCATCTTGTTCATGCATTTTTTCTGAAACGTGGAATCGCCAACCGCCAAGACTTCATCGACCAGGAGAATCTCGGGCTCCAGGTGTGCCGCCACCGCGAACCCGAGCCGCATGTACATGCCGCTGGAGTAGTGCTTGACCGGCGTATCGATGAACTTTTCGAGCTCGGCAAAAGCAACGATCTCGTCGAACTTTCGCAAGATCTCAGACTTCGGCATGCCCAGAATCGCGCCGCTGAGAAACGTATTTTCACGGCCCGTCAGCTCGTTGTGAAAGCCGGTGCCCACTTCGAGTAAAGAACCAATGCGCCCGTGGATCTCCGCCGACCCGCGCGTAGGCGACGTGATTCGAGCCAACACCTTTAACAGAGTGCTCTTCCCCGCCCCGTTGCGACCGATGATGCCGACTACCTCGCCGGCTTTGATTTCACAACTCACATCTTTAAGCGCCCAAAGAAGCTCGTCCCCGTTCTGTACCCTGGATTGCTTGTTCAGCATCCTCTTGACCGCACGGTAGGGCGCGCTCGCTGCCTGGGAAAGCGAATCTCGGAGCGTCTTGTAGCGGGCCTGCGAAGTACCCAACCGATACTGTTTGCTGATGTTGCTGAGTCGAATGGCAGTTGAACTCATCGGCCCTCCTTAAATGACGTCCGCGAACGTTTGTTCCATCCGGCGGAAATAGAAAGCGCCACTGACAAGAATGAGCAGAGACGCAACACATGAAACTGCGAGCATGGGACCGGGCCGAGTATTGGCTCCCAGGAGGGCCCAGCGAAAACCTTCTATTACTCCAACCATCGGGTTCAGGGCATAGACGGCTCGCCATGGCTCCGGCAGCAGGCTGCTGGGATATGCAATGGGTGTGGCGTACATCCATATTTGGGCAATGAATGGAATTGCATAGCGTACGTCACGGTACTGCACGTTCAACGTCGAAAGCCACAGGGAGATGCCTAACGAGGTGGTCAGGGCCAGCAGCAATAATGCAGGAAGCCATAGCACGTTAACTGTCGGAACATGACCGTAATAGAGCATCATTCCCAATAGCATCAGAAACGCTATCGAAAAATCGACGATGCCCGACAACACGGTCGCGACAGGAATTGCCAACCGCGGAAAGTAGACCTTACGGATTAAGTTCGAGCTGTCCACTAGACTGTTGGACGCCATCGAAGCCCATAAGCAAAAACGTTCAGGGCACCAAGGCGGATACGCGAACAGCGGATATGGAATGCCATCGGAAGGTACCTTGGCCAGACGTCCAAAAAACACGCTGAAGACGATCATGGTAAGCAGCGGCTGAAGCACTGCCCACGTCACGCCCAGGGCGGTTTGCTTGTACCGCACCTTAATATCGCGCCAGATCAGGAAGTACACCAATTCGCGAAACTTCCAGAGGTCATGGAGTTGAAGGGAAGCAAATCCCTCTGCAGCCTCAATCACGGTAACGGGGAGCTTCGGTTCCGCTGCATTGGCGAGGCCGTGCAACTGGGTGAGGCGCGCGGTCGGCTTGATGGTTTGTTCCTGGACTTCCATTTAGAGGCACTCCATGTGTTCAGACAAATGTCTCGTTCCAGCTGTGAATTTTAGATACCGAAGTCTGGCGGCAGAGCTATTCACGATTGCGCAACCTTCAACTCAGCGCGGTTCCTGAGTATGCGGGCTGGATTGCCGACCGCGATGGCGCCGTCCGGAACGCTGCGCGTCACCACAGCGTTTGCGCCGATTACGGCGCCTTTGCCGATGCGTACTCCCGACAGCACGACGGCGCCATAACCGAGCCACGCGTCGTCGTCGATAATAATCGGGCCCTTGCTCGTGATCGGCTGCTCGGAAATGAGCAATCCTGGCTCGACACCATGATCATAAGAGAAAAACGCACAACCGGGTGCTATCTGTACACCTTTGCCTATACGGATTTCATTGAGATAGGCCACGAGATGGCAGCGCGCCTGGATCCATGTACCTTCATCGATCGTGACATTACCTCGGGACCCAGTCTGGATAATGCACTCGCGTAGGATGGCTACCTTGTCGGCCAAACGTACCGGACCACCTTCGGGGTCACCGCGAAGGATGAGCACGCGATCGTCAACGTACACGCCAGTGCCAAGGCTCAGATTGTCATGGTGAATGGTAGCGGAAGGTGCTATGAACGGGCGCCTGCCGGCGTAATGGCGAATCGCGAATGGCGGTGCAGCAAGACACGCCAAACGGGTAGCCATCCGCCCGATATACCGCCGTCCAAGAAAAAGGAGCCAAAAACGAATCCAGAGCGAGCGCAGTCTTGTGATGGGTGTCATTCAACGCTTCTCAGTTGCAACTCATGCGTCGCTCGAACCGGGCTGGCGGATGGGCCGAGGATAATGCCTCGAACCTCAGCCATCTTCTTTCTAGGTCAAACGCTGTTTCGACCCGCGCTCGTGCGTTCCTGCCCATGGCCGCACGCTGCTGGGGATTACGGACAAGATAGACGATCGCGTCCGCCACCTCGCTGGGAGATCCGGCGTTCACCAGCAAACCGTCCACGTTAGTATCAATTACTTCGGCGTTTGCCCCCACTCGGGTTACGACGCACGCCAAGCCACAAGCCATCGCCTCAAGAAGGGAAAGCGGCAGACCTTCTCTGACCGAAGTCAGCACAAATGCGTCGGCGGCGGCGCAAGTACGGTCTTACATCGTGCGAAAGGCCTCGAGAAAGACATGCTCGCCAAGGACTGAAGACTGCATCGAATTTTCTAATTCTTGGCGCTCTGGTCCCTCACCCACGATAATGCACTTGCACTGCACTCCTCTCGATAGTACCTGCGCCATGGCTTTGAGGAGAATGTCGATACCTTTTTGATCGGTAAACCTGGCGGTGCAGACGATTAGAAATTCCTCTTCGCTAATGGCAGCCTGCCCTTTTAGTTCGGTTGGACGACCACAGTGGACCCGAAGTCCGGCAATGAAACCCCGTTAAGAACCGTCCTGACCCTCTTAGGCGGAAACCGGAAATCATTGATAACATAGTTGCGGATTTCGTCGCTCACAAATTGTCGCGTTCACAAAGGCGCGGTCAGCTTGATTCCGGTCAGCCAATGTCTTCTCTTACCGTTTGCCGGCGGCGGAAGGTGGGCAACAAACACGGACCGCGATGCCCCCGACATCTTGCCGCAATTGGCGCATCGCAAGGAAAAATCCATAGGGAGCCACCGTTGAAAACTACGACATCGGGCCGACTCTTCGCCAATAGCGCAATCCACCCCACTTTGTCGGCTTTTCAGCAACCGTAATATCTACGTAATCCGCCAGTTCCGGTTTCAGACGCGCAGAGAAGGAGTTCTCGATGAAACAAATCACGGTCACGTGGACCTCGGGCCACACAGTCGTTCTATCAATTGCAGTAAGTATCTTTTAGCGGCTCCGATTTTCGAAACACCGTGTAACAAACAGTATTCGTCGCTGCTTCCTGCTTGCTGAAATATTGGAAACGTTCTGCGATTCCTCTCAGGATTTAACATTCATAGCTTCTACGTGCTCCTTGTATGATCACCTATCAACGTCGCTACCAATCCTCATCCATTTGATGCGCCTCATGTATTTTCGGTCTCACTCTCCGGTTGAGGCGGTGAGATCGGTGATTGTCAGGATCATCGCTTGTGATCGATGTGCGATCAACGTGTTGTTGCTACGAAGCAGATGCTTCTTTATGGTCAGCTTCGGATTTAGAACGACATTCACCAGTTTCTTGCATCTCTTTCGTTAGCCTGCCTTGCTGAGCCCGCCGCCAATCTCGTTCGAGCTGCGTTTGGGAAAGTTCCAAAACTGCTCGTCTTGTCTCCACTAATTGCACTTGTCAAGAATTGTAATACTTGCGGAGCAGTCGCTCCCGCGCAAAATGAAATTCTTTCCGCGAGAGAAAGTGTTCCCCATGCATTACGACTTGTCGAGAGCCCTGCAACGAATGTGTTCATCCGCTCAGAAAAGGTGGAATCCGAATTCGGCCGAGCCAGTCTGTTTGCCGTGAGCACCTGGTGAGCGAAACCATTCACGTCTCTTGGTGATGCCCACACGTGCTTGCGTCCGCATGCAATCTAACTCATCGAAATGGATCGCGGTGTCCACGAGGTTCGCTTGGAAAAGAAGCGAGCTCGCGCAACATACATAAAGCCTCTGACGATGTTTGGTTCTTCTTGCTGAGGAATTGCCTACAAAACAGTTGCGCCCTGTTACCGATGCAACGCGTGTAAGGGAGGCGCAGAAAACATACCTGTCCGCTCTCGTAGTGAGTATGCGGTAACGATACCCACAGAGGGGTGCGCTTCCGCGATTGTATTACATTTGTCCCAGGCACTCGGTAGAATCAGAATCGTCGCCGAGAGAAAAATTGACAGAATATTTGCTTGCAGGAGAAATCTGCCGGAGAGCGTGATTGTGGTTTTCTGGAGTCATCGGGAGGAACTGTCATCGTCGAGGACTCGTATGCGCGAATCGTTGGCTGCGTACTTTTGTGCAATCGCGAGCGTATGGTCAGTATTGGAATTATTTACGATCGCGTAGGCTTGAGTTGGAGTACGTCTGTGCTGAAGACGCTCTCGACGCATTCTCCAATAAACGGAGCCCCGTTGTACAATGGGCGTGCTAACTAAATTAAGAAAATGGCTGTTTTTCGACATTCATGTGTTTGGATCTCACACTTGATAAGTCCGCAACAAACCTTGGATTCATCTAGGCCTGGCGCTGGCCATTAGGCCCGCTTTGAGGTTTCCGCACCGACTTCGTTTTCCGACTTCGAGTGCACGGTTACTTCCGCCCTGTTCCTCTTGTCATCAACCAGTGACCGATAAGTTTCTGCTACCCGCCCCGCCATATGCCACAGCTCGCACTTGTGCAGAAATCTCTTCTTTTGATTCAAACTGACAATCCACTGTAACGTCTCCATCGGTATCAGCAGGCCTGCAGATTTCGCTATACTGAAGTAGCCGCGATTTATTCCCCAAGGGTCGGGGCGCTTCTCTTGCTCCCGCACTCTGGCCCGCCCATAGTCGAACCACCAGGACAAAAAATACCCTCTGCTCAGCCGTTCTCCTCCTACGAGATGATAAACGATAGCTGAAGGCTCGTATCGTAAGCGCTCACCGGCCGTAATTAGTCGGTTCCCGAATTCGGTGTCCTCATTGCGTATCTGACAACCAGGCCGCGGACCTAAATCAGTGCGAAAACCACCGTATTTTTCGAACATCCGCCTCCGGAATGCCATGTTGGTTCCATATGGAGCTTGGCGTAACTCGCATGGTTCATCACCCAGGTCAAAATGAGCGCACAGTATCCCACCAAGCTCAGCCAGCGAGAACCAGGAAGGTGGTGCAAACTTCCTCGGTGGGAGAATTCGTCCTCCCGCACCGCACCATTCGCCATCATGCAGCGATTCCGTGAGGCTGTGCAGCCAAGTCGGCTCCACTGTTACGTCATCATCCACGAAAGCAAGCACTTCACCCCGAGCGTGCTCAATTCCAGAGTTCAGGGCAAATGACTTGCCCGCTTTCTCTTCGAAAAGATAGCGGAATCTTTCCGGATGTCGCCGGGAGAAGCTCTGTACGACTTCTGGCGTCCCGTCGGTGGAATTATTATCGACGACCAGCACTTCCCAGTTGACAGAAGGCGGGAACTGCGATGCTGCGATGCTCTCCAAAGCGGTTGCTAACGTCTTGCACCGGTTATAAGTGCATAAGACGGCTGTAACGCTTGTTCCGGCATAGTTTCGCGTTTGCGGAGTAGGCATATGTGTCAAATCTCATCATCGCAACTGGCAATCGGGTTGCGTTCCGTTCTTCGGAGTTCTCCTAGAGCGTGTTTCATAAATAGGTTCGGCCTCACGACAGCTACTTACGTGTGAAGCGGTTGGGCTGTTGAGCTTCTGTCATGAAGCAAGCGGCAGAAGCTGTTGACGGACGAGCAGTGGGAACTGATTGGGCCGTTGCTTCCTGAGCCGCGGCGTCGGCGGGACAACCGAGGCCGACCGTGGGCACCGAACCGAGGCGTGTTTCGAAGGCATCCTGTGGATTCTGCAGACCGGGGCGGCGTGGCGATTTTCTGCCGGACGAGTTCCCGTCACCTTCGACCTGCTGGCGGCGGTTGCAACGCAGTGGGAAGAGGAAGGCGTCTGGCTGGATGCGTGGCGAGCATTGCTCGGGGCGCTGGATGAGGAAGGTTTGCTCAAGTGGGACGAGACCTTCTTGGATGGCAGCTTCGCCCCGGCGAAAAAAGGGGCGCTGCCGTCGGTAAAACCAAGCGGGGCAAGGGCACGAAGTGGATGGTACTGGTCGACGGTCAAGGTCTTCCGCTGGGAGTTCGGCTGGAAAGTGCCTCTCCGGCAGAAGTTAAGCTTGCGGAAGCCACGCTCGACGAAGTCCGCGTTCCGCGCCCGAAAGGCCGGCCGCGGCAAAAGCCCGAGCGTGTAATTGCCGACCGCGGCTACGATTCCGACCCTTTGCGCGAGCGATTGCACAAGCGAGGCATCGAACTGATCGCGCCCTACCGGAAGAACAACAAGGAACGGCGCTACGAAGATGGGCGCAAGCTGCGGCGTTACATCCGCCGCTGGATTGTCGAGCGAACCAACGCATGGCTTGGTCAATTCCGCCGTCTGCTGGTTCGTCATGAGCATCTGCTCTCCACCTATCGACGCCTTCTTCTACCTCGCGTGCTTGTGGATCACGCTGAGGCACTGTTTATGAAACATGCTCTAGTAAAAGAACCTGCAACGGACTAGCGTGTGCCTAGTTAGACTTTTTAGAAGCGGAGCGGAGGTAGGCTTGAAGACCGTTCTCTTTTGCGGGCGCGGCTTCCCGCTACACGCAAATGGTGTCTTTTGAAAGCAGCAACTCTATCCCAGATCCGCAACGCTTGCAGGCCAGCATTGCCGTGCACAAGAAAACAATACCCTTGAGCGAAACGCCGCCGTAACGAAACTGCTGCCAAATCAGTTTTCTCACGTCTTTTCCTTGGCGCGCCAACACCTGGCAATAGCCACGCACATGCGAGGCATACCGGCTGTTCCATGGCTGGCATCGGCCGGTCTCGACGACTTGGGCGAATGCCAGCATTCTTGCCCGGTGATAATCCGCGCCAAAATTTCCATTCATTACCACTGAGCTCGCCGCCAAATCTGAAGTTCGAAAGTATTCCCCTACTATCGCCGGAACCGCGGCGAATTTGTATCGACACGCAACTTGAAATGCGGCGAGAAAGTCGTCGTCGCTGCGCAGTCCTTCACTGAAGCAGTTCAGCTCCAGCAACGCAGTCCGGCGAATGAAGCTGGCTTGCAACATCGGGAACTGGTACGGATACTGGATCGCGAACGAATCCGCGAATATTTGCGGAGACTCGGTTACCGTTAACCCATGTTCCTCGAATAGCGTGTTTCCCTCTCCAGCATCGGTCACAATTTGCAAGGTGCCGAAAATCCAGGCAACGTCCGCCGGCACACGCTCAGCCGCTCTCAGCAATTCACCGTGGCGCTCGGGACACCACTCATCATCGCTGTCGAGGAACGCGACCCACTCGCCGCGTGCCTACTGCACGCCGCGATGCCGCACGCACGCCACCCCGGTATTCGGCTGCCGCACCACGCGAACCCGGCTTCCGTATTTTCGACTCGATAAACTCCGCTGAACCATCCGTCGACCCATCATCGACGACTAGGACTTCGTCCACCGGCACGGTTTGCGTCAGCACGCTCTCAATCGCTCGCGGCAGGTAGTTGCGGCGATTGAAAGCGGGAATGACAGCCGATACCCTCATCGGTTTAGCGTTTTGCATTCCTAATACCAGGATCTGATTCGTCGAGTTATAGCCGTTGGGAATCCAGCGGTTGCACCTGCGGCAAGGGAGCAGTTGGCTGAAGTATCTCACGACTCCAGAACTCGATAGCCACAGCTCTCATTTTCGGAAACCACGGTGACCTTCGAAAGGCGGCACTTCGATATTTTTCGAATTCCAGCACCGCCTCAGCCAGAGCCGAGCGGAGCCCAGAATAAGAGATCTTCATCTTGCTGGCCCAGAGGTGGCGACGAGTTCGTTTCAGGGCTGCGAGGGCGTGACTTCGGGCGCTGCGATGGCGGCGCGCGCCTTCGGTTTGTGCGAGGTACTCCTCGAGAACCTGGACCTCTTTCGCAGCTATTTCCTCGCTACGGGCGTCGTGGTAAAGGCTAACCATGGTTTCATGCCAAACAACCAAGGGCTCACGAATGAAGGCCCACGGCCCCTGCAGCGAAAGACGCAACGCAAACTCATAGTCCTCGAGGAGGCGCAGGCGCTCGTCAAATCCGCCGATATTCTCGATCACCTCGCGCCGTATCATGATCCCCTGATTAAACAGGAGAAACCGGTCCGCCAGGACCTCGTCGGGGTTCGTCCAGACACCCTCTTCGCAGGCTGGTGTAAGGCAGGCAATGTCAAACGATGCACGAGGAATGCCCTTTGTTCCACTGCATCAGGATATTGCATAGACAGCATGGCACTCCGCTGCCTGCCTTTTGCAGGAGCAAGACCTGTCGCTGCAACTTGGCCGGCAACCAGATGTCGTCGGAATCTAGGAACGCAATGAACTTTCCGTGGGCTGACCTTATGCCGAGATTGCGCGCCGCCGCCGGCCCTGCATTGCTCTGACGCAATACCCTGATCTTGTGGCCATACTGCGCAAGAGTGGTCTGCGTCTGATCGGTGGACCCATCATCCACCACAATGACTTCGATGTTTGGATAGGTCTGCCGCAGAACACTGTCCACCGCTTCGGTGACCACACCCGCCCGGTTGAAAGTTGGAATGATCGCGCTGACTAATGGTTCAGTCTGCATGTGAAAATTAGTTACCCTGCATCGCAACTTCGCTGAGGGAATTCTTAATCGTCTTCACCACTCGCGCAGGTGCGCCGACGGCCGCTGAGAAATCCGGAATGTCTTGCACGACTACCGAGTTGGCGCCTACCACCGAATTTTGCCCGATCGTGACGCCCGGACAGACGACGACGTTCTGTCCCGCCACGCACCCGGCGAATCAATACGGCTCGACTTGTCCAGTCCCTGATGCATTATCGGGCCATCGGTTGGCATGTTCTGTGAATGTGATCCGAAATATAAACGTTCGGCGAGCAAGACATTCTCTTCCAGACGCACGCTGCGCACCGCCGAGAGAACGCATCCCCCGGCAATGCTGGTTCCCGACCCGATGGAGACCGCAACCGATTTGTTATCTCCGTCGAGGAGCATCTGCAGCCAGGAACCTTCCCCGACGAACACGCGATCACCGACCGAAATCCGCTCCTCGCCCACCAGCCGCAGTGGATTCATCAGGACCGAGTGCTTGCCGAAGTGAGCGAATGCCCCTGAAATCAGCAAGGAGAACGCCTTGCAGCGCACGCGGAACCACGCTCGATAGCAGAAGACGAAGAGTCGCGACAGGGATTTCATACTGGTGTTGGTTCGATTGGCCGGACTAGATACGGGAGTTAATTCGCTTCTGTGTGCGTATGCTCCTGAGTGACACGTTTTCGCCACAGTTTTTTGACGCGACCTTCCAGGTTCGTTTTCTCCAGCAGCTTCTTGGCGGTGGAGTTAATTAGGACCGCTGCGGTACGGAGCGCCTTTACTCTGAATCCCCTCCACCTCGGCGCATACAGGTACAACGTACTCTCATTCCATTGCTGATTGCCAAAACGCTGCTTGTAAAGGCTGCCACCAATGCTGAAGTCGATGGCCTTTACACCTTCACGGCAGAGTTCTTCCATGGCATGAGCCAAAAGGTATGTTCCGGGTGAATTTTTGGCATATGCTGGGTCATGACCAAGGTATTCGCTAAAATACTCCATTGTAGACACGGCCGATCCAGAATGCGCAGGGCTGCTCCCCCAGATAAAGGATGTATCCGCGAAGCCATCCCTTCGTCGCTTCCAGCCCCAACAACTCCCGTATGATTTCCGTGTCCGAGAAGCCTACCCCCAAGCCGCGCTGATAGGTCGTGGCTGCAACACGCTCGGTGTCCGCTGTCATCTGCTGCAGGCGGTCCAGGCCTACGAATCGATCCACACGGAGCTCTGGAAATGCCGCGCGCAAGCGCTTCGCATCTCTGCGCAGCTTCCAACGATGCTCGCTCGAGAGCCTGGCGTAGATGTCCTCGGGACGGTCCGGAAGCACCATCAGGGAATGCGCCTGGGCAGTCGGAAAGTGGTCGCGCATCATGGCGGAGGGCAGACGGGACGCAACTTGATACAAGGGCGTGTCTTCCCGCACGTAATTGAGAATGGCGAGGTCGGCGTCTCCGTGTCGTAATGATCGCTCAAGTTCGCTGATGATCAACCTGCTGTTTTCCTGATTGGTTCCCCAGAAAAGCACCATAAACAAAGTTCGATGCCCGAACGCGCGTCACGGGAAAAGTCAAATATGCGATCCGCTCCGCAATTCTCGTGGTGCTCGCCTCTCCCACCAGGATGGCGTCCGGCCGACCGCCTCTCTCGATCAGAACGATGTGCGGCGCTGTGGGTACGGGCCTGCGGCGAAGAATCGTCTGATAAACGTCGATGTCGGCATCGCGATGACCCAAGAAAGCAGTCCAGGTGGCGCGGAGCGCCTCTACTCCTTCGAGCGTTTGGATGAGGCGGACCGTCGTTCCTGTGCCGGGTCCTGACTCGTCCGTCTTCGGCCTAGACAGTCTGCTCGTCCCTATTGCGCTGGGCATTGTTGCCTCGCCTTTCAAAACGGTAGACCTTGGCCCCTGATCTGGTCGCTATTTCCGGGGCGAATTCCTCAACGCACTCCCTATTCCTCGGGTTCACATAGAGCAGGTAAATTTCGTGGTTCGTGCTGATCTTTTGCAGACGACTGAGAACCGGCCGGAGCACTTCAGGTCCGAACGGGTTGTATAGGTACACAACCAGGTTTTCGGCAGGAAATTCATAATCGGCGGCATCCGTGTGTACGATTTCGGCTTTGCAACCGAACTGCTCCAAATTGCGACACGCGATTGCCACGAGTTCCCTCGCAAACTCAACCCCGATAATCCGTTTAAAGAAGAGCCGCGAAGCAATCATCAAGACTCAGCCCCTGCCAGCACCAAGATCAACGAAAGTAAACTCGGTAGGGTTAATGGGTAGCGACCGGAACAACTCCTCGCACACCTCAACCTGAGACGCCTGATAACGTATGCCCACCGATTCATTAGGGCTCGCAATGTCCAACTGGAAAAGGCTGACTTCACCGGCAGTTTCGACGCTGTACTTGCGATCAAAATCGTCGACTTGTTTCTTGTTGTGGATCCGTTCGACGGTCTTTAGAACAGCCGCAGACAGTCCTTCATTGCGCAGAACACGGTAAAGGCGGCTCCCCGCCCCCTTCAACCACCGTGCTTTTCGTGAGAACTGCTCTTTGAACACGGGCAGAAGGCTCAACAGGTTTTGCTGTTGCGTGATTGCGGAAGCAGGAATCGGAACCGTAGCCCGTCGCCGGATCTCAGGGGCGGGCCACGTGCTGTGAGTAGGGACTAATTTACGCTGACCGTCAGATTGCTAGGCGGCGTAGGCTTCGACGATGATACCGCGCCGAACTTGTAGGCTCCGATATCCCAAGTGGTTCCACGTGGAGCCTGTAAGACATCGCTGCACAGCATGTTCATAGCGGCGGAACAGAGATTTGAAAGATTCATACCCACGTTGACGGTCGCTGCGGCGCTGCTGGCCGGCTGATAGTTGTTCGAAGCTGTGTAGCCCTGCGCAGCGGCCTGAGATGGCGTTTGCGTGGTGTTGTTCGATGCGTTGACCGTCCCGACTGCGCCACACCCTCCACCGTTGTAACAGAACGCCGTCGTGTTGGTAATGCAGTGGTTGTTTCTCAGATTCAGGGTTCCAACAGACCCCCCGGAGCGTGCGATCACGTCCACGCAGAAGTTGCCATTCGATACCAGCGTATTGTTGTAAACGTTGGCCGTGGCAGTTTGATCGGATCCGCAGAAGGCGTCGTTGGGGTTGCTTTCCAATTTGATGTGGGAATTCGCGTTGTTCCACATCACGTTGTTGAAGATGTCGGCGCGAGCGCACTCGAAAATCGTCACACCGGCATTGGTGTCGTGGATCAGGTTGTTGTAGATCGGCGCCTCGGCAATATAAGTCGCTTCGATGATGTTGCTGTGCCATGAGGCCACGCCCACCAGGTTCTGCACCGAGACGCCATCAATGTTATAGAACTGCGAATCGTGAATCGGGCCGTGGCCCACGACTCCCTGCGCCACGTCGTGACATTTGCTGTTCTTGACCTCCCCAATGTTGCGATAGCAGGAACCGAACGGGATGGTGGTGGCGTCGGAGTCGTACATTTCCACGGCATCCACGGTAACGCCCGGTCCGCAAATGCTTGCCGTCTCATGCGAGATTGATCCCGAGGTAAGGGCCGGCATCATCCAGCCGTGAATCAGCAAGTTGCGCACGCTGATATTACTGAAGCCGTCGCCCTTGATGGAGGCTTGGTCGCATCCTGATCCTACTGACGTGCCAAACTGCTGGCGCTTCATCTCGATGTTGTCGAAGTCGATGTTATTGGCGGAAAACTGGACGAAGCTATGCGGGAACGAGCCGAGCGCAACCTGGTTTTGCAG
The DNA here is from genome assembly GCA_963797035.1 of Terriglobia bacterium. Classification (GTDB taxonomy): domain Bacteria; phylum Acidobacteriota; class Terriglobia; order Terriglobales; family Acidobacteriaceae; genus JAIQGF01. The sequence goes on along the minus strand of CAWCOC010000001.1, from coordinate 145,610 downwards.
GTCGAAGATCGGCCTACCAGCTCCGAAACCAGCCTCAACTCCATAATAATCGCGGTGGCTATTGTCTGCGCCGCCGGCCTTGATGTTCATGCTGAAACACGCCGCAGGCCAGGTGGCCCCACCCTTAAAAATGAACCGGTCGCCGGAGACGTGCGAGTAAGCCGGTGCCCGACCCGAAACCGGTGCAGGCCGCACTGGTCTGCATGTACGGGTGCGTCTTCCACGGGCTGGAGCTAGTTCCGCTATTGGAATTCGACCCGCTGACGTAGTCGATATAGAAGGTCCGGGACTGTGCAACCGCCGGTATTGTCAGAATGCCGATGATCAGCGCAACGAGAGCCACACACAGATAAAAGCGACGTTCCAAGAGAACCTCCGCAACGATGGATGATTAGACAGTAGTGAAACTGGCCGTCTCGCACAACTGTACTTCCGGCCAGTTTCCGGGCCCTGTCCCCGAAGAGCGATGAGGTAAATACCCTATAACCTAATGGCGCTGTGACCGAGTCGTCGGCTCAGCTAGCGCTGCGCGGCGGCGGTCCGCATCACTTCGGCCCAGGAGGCGGGCATGTTCTTCGCCACCTCGATATCCTCAAAAATGCTGCTGGCGCGCGATCCGTGGGCCTTCACCCACTCCGCCATGCTGCGGATTCCTTCCTCGAGCGACACCTTGTTGCGTTTTCCGAACACCGACTGGGCCTTGGAGTGGTCGGAGAACGCGATCTTGACCTCATTGCGCGGATCCAGGTGCCTGACCTTGCAGTCGGCGCCCATCGCCTCGGCCACCACCTCGGCCAATTTGTTGACCGTGTACGGAATGTCGGCCCCGACGTTGAACACCTGGTTGCGCGCGGTGGGATAGTCGACACATTCCGCAATGATCGGCGCCACATCGTCGATGTGAGTGAAGGCGCGCTGCTGCGTGCCGTCGCCGAAGATCGTCATCGGCTCATGCTTGAGGATCTGGTTCATGAAGATGCCCACTACGTTGCGATAGCGGTCGCCGATGTTCTGGCGTTCGCCATACACGTTGTGCGGGCGGAAAATGACGTAGTCCAGCCCAAACATCTCGTGGGTCACGCGGAGCTCCTGCTCGACCGCCAGCTTGGCGATCCCGTAGGAATCTTCCGGAACCGGGATCATGGCTTCATTCATCGGCGACTGCCCCGCTCCGTACACCGCGATAGAGGAGGTGAACACAAAGCACTTCACTCCATGATTGATCGAGGCATTGATCAGGTTCACTGATCCGATCAGGTTGTTGTTGTAGTTAAAGCGCTTGATGAAGTGGCTCAGGCCCTCGGCGGCGTAGGCGGCCAGGTGGTAGACGTAGTCGAACGAATACTGGGCGAACATGCGGTCGATCAGCGCCTGGTCCTGAATCGATCCTTCCACGAACTTCGTGCCGTCAGGAACGTTGTCGCGAAAGCCGCCGCTCAGGTCATCCAGCACGATGACGCGATGACCAAGCTTCAGAAGATTTTCAGCGACGTGGGAGCCCATGAATCCGGCTCCGCCGGTTACCAAAGAGGTAGTCATGTTGATTACTTCTCCATTTCAATGATTGCGGCCGAAGCCGCATCCTGACCGCATTCACGGTCGTAAAAGTTCAGGCGCTGGGCACCAGTTCTTTGCTCACCGGAGGCTCGTCGCCGGCCTGGACAAACCGCACCGGGTCAATCTGCTTGTTCCAGGCAAAGCTGGCGCGGTACATCGCCAGCCGGCCATCGAGCGCGGCGTTGCTCGCCACCAGCCGCTTCAAGCCGTATCCCAGTTGCCGCATCCGGATCCAGAGCAGCGACGCCCGCCGGCACTTCCGTACTCCCCGGTCTCCGAAGTACTTATAAAAATAACGGTAGCGGTTGCGGCACCTCTCGAGCTCAAAGCGAATCGGGAACCGGCCCACCGATTGGCCCCCAAGATGGGTGATGGAAGCCTCCGGCGTGTACAGGATCGGATAGCCGGCGTTCCACACGCGGCGGCAGAGATCGATCTCTTCGTAGTGATAAAAGAACTGCTCGTCGAATGCACCCAGTTGTTTCAACAGCGCGCCCCGAAACATCACGCAGCACCCGGACTGCCAGTCGACTTTTCTCTCCGTCTCCCCCTCCCAGCCAACGTAGAGGTCCGAGGCAAAGAAATCCGATACGTACGCCAGCGGACGAAGGTAGAGAGCGGCGATAAGCTCGCCGCGGGCCGTCGGAAAAGGCCGGGCACAGCGCTGAAACGAGCCGTCCCGGTTCAGCACCCGGCAACCGAACGCGCCGGCTTCCGGATGCTTTTCCGCGAACTCGATCCATTTGTCGAGGGCGCCTTCGTGGATGATGGTATCGGGATTCAGGATCAAGACATATTCGCCCTGGCTGGCACGGATGCCGACGTTGTTCCCCTTGGCAAATCCGAGGTTGGCGCGGTTCTCAATGATCTTGACGTTGGGAAACTCTGCGCGAATGAATTCAATGGAGCCGTCGGTCGATCCGTTGTCCGAAACGATGACCTCGAAGTCAATGGAGTGAGTGCATTCAAAAATCGAGCGCAGGCAATCCTTGATGACCTTCAAATCGTTCCAGCAGATGATGACGATGGACAGTTTCACGGTATCAGCCTCTTGAACTTGCAAAGGGGGAGGAGAAATAAAAAACCAGGGGGAAACTTAAAACCGCCGCGAGGCCAATTGCTCACCGGGAACAAAGCCTGCGGCTTCGGTTGCCGGCTCCAGATCTTCCCACTTGGGCGCCGCAACCGCCACCTTCCGTGGCACAGCCACGGCCGAGATCATGACCAGCAGCGCGTACCACGCAACGATCGTCTGGTCCCAGTACCCGATTCCGAGGAAAGAAATAACGTGGGCAAACAGGGCTGAGCTCATTGCCCAGAAGAAAAGTGCCTGCTTCTTGTCGGTGGTTGCGTTCCTGGCCTTGCCCAGGTACTTGAATCCATAGACTATGATCGCAATGAACAGGATCACTCCCAGCAGCCCGGAATTCACCGCGGCCACGACGTACTGGTCGCATAAATCCCACATGTCCCAGCCCCAGGCTCCGCTATTTCTAGTTCCGATGAGCCACCACTCCCAAAAGTGGATGATGGACTGGTTGATCAGTTGGTATCGGTGATCCCCCGAATTTCCGCCGGTGAGGTCGATGCGGGCAATGAGCTGCCATACCGGGGCTTTCATCACCATGTGAAGCGAGACGAGGGTGACCACGATGCCCCACCGGATGAGGCGCATCAGGCCGCGAAACGGCCAAAGGCAGAGTCCCAAAATGCCGGCTATGTACCCCCCCAGCGGGGTACTGGAGTTGCACGCCACGGTCATCACCGTCGCGCCAACCATGCCCAGGACCGCAGTGCTGCGTTGCTTTTTGTCTACCAGCCACAGCCCGACAAACAAGGGCACCAGCACCGCACCGAAGGTCCCGGCCGTAATCGGACCACCGAATGAACCGGTGGCGCGAATCTTGCCATCCCGTTCCATGAGGGAATCGTAGAAAAATGCCCTTGCTCCACCAAGCTTTCCGTAGGGGTTCGTCCCGGTGACTCGCTCGATCGTCATGATAACGCCCAGGAATATGGCGATCCAGGCGAACACTCGAATGGTCCTGTACACGTCCTCCCGGTCGCGTACCAGGCAGCGCAAAAGAAAATAGGTGCAGAAGGCCGTGTAAAGCTCTCCTAATTGGAAAACTACCGCACCAAAGTTGCGGAACAGGAGAACCCCGCATACCGCGGTGGTGAGCGCAAGCCCGAACACCGCTTTATCAATCTTGTTGATCCCGCCGCTCAGCAGGTCCATCTGTCCCCGTCCCTTGATCATCAGGAGACGGACCAATCCAAAAAGAAGCAGGACTCTGAGCACCGGGAAATGCAGGCCCGCCACGACGACGATCTGGTCTCCGGGAACAACAATTGCGGTAAAGAGAAAGGGTATGACGGCCTTTCGCTGGGGCAGGAAGAGGATCAGCAAGCCTGCGATAAGCAGGACGATGGCAACCGCGGGATTGAGAACAGTCCCGGCGACTCCGCCTCCATACCTAAGATTCTCAGGTGACACGAACGCCCTACCTCAATGCCGGCTGGCTTTTGAAGACCGCAAAAGTGAACTCAGGATCAATAGCTCTCCCGCCATCAACCAACCACGCTCTCTGGGGCCTTCTGCGTGGGAATGGCGGCCTCTCGGTGGTCCTTTGCCGAATCCAATTGCACCGTCAGGAGTTTTCCCCTCCGAATTTCTTGGATGCGTGTCCAGACCTCCTGCGGGAGCGGGCGGCGCAGCTTCCTAATCGAGGCGGGCGCAAAAATACCATCCTTGACGGCTTTCAGGAAAAAGTCGGGCCACCGGCCGCCGATCGAACGGACCGCCGCAGCCGCGATTCTCGGCAGCGCAAACAGGATCCCTCGCCCGAGAGGGTAGTGCTTCCAGACCGTCCAGAGCTTGTTGCGCAGCGTCAGGTAATTCAGCCGCGTGCGCCGACCCCCAAAGAAACCGCGGACTTGGGTCTCTGCACAGAACAGCGTGGGGCAAAACACCAGCGTGTAATTCGCCGCAATCATGCGCAGCATCAGGTCCACGCTCTCGTAATATTGGAAGAAATCCTCGTCATAGCCACCGGTCATCCGCAGCGCCTCGGCGGAGAAAAACACCGCGCCTTCACTGAAATAGTCGGTGTAGAAGTAAAGGTCCTTTCCCTTGTCGACCGGCACCGGGTGCCACCAGTGCTCCGGCAGAGGTTCTTCCGGGTTCTCGACGGTGCCAACCTTGAATGCCAGTGCGGCCGCATCGGGAAATTGCTGAAATACCGCAACAGCCGCGCGAACCACGCTCTTGTCGGGCAGCAGGATGTCGTTATCCAGGGAAAGAATGTACTTCCCTGTCGCCGCCCAGAAGCCCTGGTTGCGGCCCGCCGTCGGGCAATTGACCTGCCGCCGGATCAACTGCACTGCCGAACCGAATTCGGCTTCGACCATGTCCGCGGATCCATCGGTCGAGGCGTTATCCACGACGATGGTTTCAGAATTCGGCCAGTCGACAGTTAACGCGCTCTCGATCGTCTGCCTGAGGATGTCTTTCTTGTTGTAGTTCAGGATAACGATCGAAACTTTGGGAACCGTGTTCATCTTTGCCCTTCGTTCCAGAATAAGGAGGTTGAGGCTTAGACAGCGCTGGCAGCCTTCAGGTGCAGCCTTTCCTGCATGTCCGCGATGACGTCCTCCAGGATGCGGTCCAAGTTATGCTTCAGCTTGAACCCAAGCGCCTGCTGGATACGGGAAACATCCGGCACGCGGTGCTCCATGTCCTCGAAGCCCTCCGGATAAGCCTGCTCGTAGGAAATGTAGCGAATGGTGGAAGAGGAACCCGTCTTGGCAATCACGCGTCGCGCAAGCTCGTTAATCGTGACTTCTTCCTGCGAACCCAGATTGAAGACTTTGCCCCGCGCGCCAGGGTACTGCACCAGCTGCGCCAGCATGGGCACGATGTCGCCGACGTGGCCGAAGCAACGCGACTGTGTACCGTCGCCGTAGATAGTGACCGGCTCCTGCAGCAAAGCCTGGCGAACAAAATTGGGAATCACCATGCCGTATTGCCCGGTTTGCCGCGGTCCCACGGTGTTGAACAGCCTGACGATCACCGCCGGTAGATGCTTTTCGGCATAGTAGGCGAGCGCAAGGAACTCGTCGATTGCCTTGGAGCACGCGTAACCCCACCGCGACTTGCAGGTTGGGCCCATGATGGAATCGTCGTCTTCACTGAACACCGATTTCGGGCTCTTGCCGTAAACCTCCGACGTCGACGCGATCAGCACCGGCTTGCGATAGCGGCAGGTGTTCCGCAGAACAATTTCGGTGCCGACGATGTTGTTGACCAAGGTTTCCGTCGGTCGTTCAATGATCAGGCGCACGCCCACGCTGGCCGCCAGGTGATAGACGAAGTCCGCGTCGCGGATCATTTCCTCCATCATCTTTTCATTGCGCACGTCGTCGATAATGCACTGAAAACCGGGCTTGCTTTCCAGGTGCGCAATGTTGGAGAACCGGCCGGTGGAGAGATTGTCGATGACCCGCACGTTCTCTCCCTGCTCCAGAAGTAACTCGGCCAAGTGAGAACCGATGAAGCCGGCCCCGCCCGTAATCAGGTGCGTTTTCATGTCAGCAACCCCTTCTCGTCAGGTGAGATTATTTGTTGCTTCAACCGTCCTGTTTGTGGCCGGTTGTCAAATTCAGTTTTGTTCGCTTGGCGTTTGCCCGCAAGTAGGTATCGGTGTGGAAGTCATCCCGTGGAACCGGCATACGCGTAGAGCAGCCACCCCAGCTCATACGGCCGGCATTCGAACAGCACTTGCAAATCATCCGGCCCGCGTTGCACCCGGCCGTTTCCTGACCGGCGTAACAGCGCATCAGAGTACCGGGTTAACGTGGGCGGCTGAATGCAACGCCAGATTACGCTGGCGGAAGCATCTTCCATGTCGAAGGAAAGCTCGTTGCGGCCATGGATCCACTGCAGTCCCTTCTGAATCCAAAGGCTGAAGTCCACCTGGCTGGCTTCGCTCAGCGCCAACAGCGTCATGGGCGCCATCCCGTGCTGGTGGACCGAGAAAACCGGGTACCCTTCAAAAACTCCTCCCGTCTCGAATTCATAGTGCCACCACCATTGCCCCAGCGGTCCCTGCGCCTCGCAAATCGCATGTCCGCAATCCAATGCACGTTGCAGCGCCTCGGGCTCTCCGTACGCTTCAAAGAACTTGCTCATGGCGTAGATGGGGTAAACCTGGTCGGCGAAGCTGCCGATCTTGCCCCGGAACATTCCCTTGATGCTCTTGCTGGTCGCCAAGTGGGCAAACACGCGCTTCCCCTGGTTGCGTGCCAGGCGGGTAAACGTCTCGTAAGCTTGGTCGCGCAGTTTGCTTCGCATCTCCGGAAGCGCGAGCCCCCAGTGGCATAGCCCCGCGAGAAACCACGCCATCTCCATCGTCCGGCTCTCTTTGGCATCGGCGTAGCGCGACAAGGCCGCGCCAATCTCGAACCGGCGCTCCAGTTCCTCCAGTCGTTGCGGAGCGACTAACGCGCACGCCCAGAGCAGCAGGCCGAGGTCCCCGATGTTGTCCACCCAATCGGTATTCCCCATCAGCGCTTGCAGCACCGGCTGCAGCGCGATGGGCGAGGCTGTCCCAGCCCGTTCCAGCCGGTGCAGCCCCATGAGCGTGATGGCCGTGTACCGGGGCGAAATCCCCTCCTGCACGAGCCCGCTGGGAGTTTTTTTCAGCGTGTAGCAGAACATCTGGCGCTGTGGATCGAACATCGGCGGCAGTCCCCGCACCGCGAGTTCCACCAGATGACGCACGGTGGAATTGGCATCAACGCGAACTGCCTGAGACATGGTCCCGTTCTTCATGCAACCGGCTCCTGGAGTTGTTCTTGCAACGAAGTCGAATGAGGGCTCAACCGATGTGCTTATAGAGGACCCGGCCGACAGCCGATAACAGGCTCCCCGGCACGTGGGTAAGGAGACGTTTTGAAACTTTGTGCTTCCACTGCGACCCCGGCAAGTCAAACGCGTGGGTCGCTCGGCCTGCAATCGACAATCGCGTATAGGTCAGCACGGACTCGGACGCGCCCCACTTGTTCTTGAATCGAATCAGTCCGGCTTGCCCCGCGTCGGTGCGGCCGAAATCAAAGATCTTCAATGCCGCCGCCTTGGCTTCCCGGATCGAAGTCCAGAACAGCATGGGCATGCCGCCGAGATGGTTGTAGCGCGTGTCCGAGCAGCCGTACTTGTAAACCAGGGTGTCCTTGAAGCGAATGGTCACTATCGCCGCTACCGCTCGACCATCTTTGAGGGCGATCCGGATCTTGAGCGCATCGCCGAAGTTGTTCACCAGGTTCTCGAACCACTTTAGCGGCTGTGCCGGCAGTCCGTGGCGGCGCCTCGTCATGACGAAGAGGCGGTAGAACGCCCCCAGGTGGCGGTCCGATCTACCTTCGTCGTATTGCAGTTGTTCGCGTTCCGCTCGACGGATCTTTCGCTGGATTGAGTCTTTGTGAAGATGTCTGAAAATCTGCTCGAGTTCCGGCCGAAGGTCGAGCGTATGGAAACTGTAGTTCACCGTCGTGGTGAATACCGAGGTCGCGACCTGAATCGGAGTCAAGGGCCGCAGTTCGATGTAGCGCCAGCGCTGGTTCGAAGCGTCGTTTTGCGCCGCCGCAACCAGCAGGTCCAGACTTTCCTGGCGATCGACGAGTGGCTCACAATGATCGGAAAAAGGCAGCGACACCAACCGGCGCCCGGTCAACCAGCTGTTGATCAGGCAGAATACGATGCCATCTTGCAGCTCTTCTCCGGGATGGGAAGTCGTATACGCGACCACGCGGTACTCATAGGTCTGCTCCAGAGCGCTCAACCACGCTACCGAATGGAACATCGAGGCGCGCGGATGCTTCTCCACAAAACGGGCCCAGCGCGGATCGCTGAGGGGATCGATTCGATACTCCGTCCGTCGAGCCGTCGGAATGAACACAGTGGAGGGGTCTGCGCACAACGCGATTGACATACTTTCGTTTTCTGGTTCGCAAATTTTGAGCAACTGCGATCCAACTCCCTAATGGTTGTTTCGTGCCGAGCAAGTTCCCAGAATCCCCAGGATGGCGTGCACGATGCTCTGCAGGGCCGCCTGGCCATGACTCCCCGGATGTGGGGGCCGGTTCCAGTGCCTTAACGCGATCTTGCTTCGAATGTCGTCGATGCTTTCCACCAGCGTGAGTCTGCCCTGCTCCGCCAGGTACTTGTCCACGGCTCCCAGCTTGCCCCGGAAAATGCTATACACCGGCACGCCCAGGGCTGCCGCTTCGCGGTTCATGGTTCCGCCGCCGCTGATCACCAGGTCCGAGAACCAGATGAGGTTCAGGCCGTTCACCGGACCGTTCGGAATGATCATGCGGCGCGCCTTGATCAGTTCCGGGTACTCGGCGCGGATTTGGCCGTTCTGCCGTCCATTTCGGGGCAGTACAACCACTCGCACTCCCGGCTTCTCCACCAGGAATCGGACTGTTTCGGCAAACAGCACTTCGCTTTCCGGGTTGTGATAGTGCGCTTCCGTCGCCGGGGGTCGCAGCGTCACCAGCAATTCGTTGGGCATGTATCCGAGCGCATTGAGAATGGAAGGATCGGGCTGGAAGCGGGGAAGATAAACATCCTCCTTCAGACCGGGATACTTCTGCACTCGGTCGGCGTGCCTGCTCATGGCCCCATTCGGTATGACGTCCGGCATCAGGATCCAATCCGACTCGATAAACCCTGTCTTGGTGCTGTGCTCGTAGTCATGCATGACGACGCTGGGGATCCCCAGCAGCTTGGAAACAAGCACCTGCGCCCTGGACCCGTGCGACAACGCCAGGTCGGGACGCGTGCTCAACGCCGTCGGACACAGTTGGGCGGCGCGAAGGCAATTGACGGCCACTTTGAGAAACTTGTTCTTGCCGGAGTGCGTGCCAATGACCTTGCAAGGCAGGTGAAAGTACGCCAGCAACTCGCAAACCTGGTACATGTCCCGTGCCGTCAACACCAGTTCGATGCCATGCTTTTCCAGCTCTTCGATGATCGGCAGGAAGAACGGAACGTGCGGGGAATTATCGATATCGATCCAAACCGTCTTACCGCGATACGCACCCTCGCTGCGCACCGGCACGGCAACACGCTCCGCTCTCCTGGTGTCGATCGCGGCTTTTTCCTGCTTCACTACCTCTTCCTTCACCGTAGCTTCTTCCACGCCACGTTCAATCATGACGCTCTTTGTCGACGGCATGTCTCCTCCTCCGCCTCTCAAATCCGCATTTCAGTGCACCCAGGGTGCAGGTCAGGCCATGATTTGTTTCAGGCGTTCGATACAACGTCAGTAAGCGCCCTCGCCGAACAGCACAGCGCGTGGCGTTTGGAGGAGGATCTTGATGTCGAGCCAGATCGACCAGGAACGGGCATAACGCAGGTCCAGCCGCACCATCTCGTCAAAGCTGACCCGGCTGCGCCCGCTCACCTGCCATAGCCCGGTGATGCCTGGCTTCGCTTGCAGAATACGGCCCCGGTGCCATGCCTCGTATGCATCCACTTCGTAAGGAATTGGCGGGCGGGGTCCGACGAGGGACATTTCTCCCTTCAACACATTCATGAACTGCGGTAATTCATCCAGACTGGTCCTGCGTAGCCACCTCCCGACGCGGGTGATGCGGGGATCGTTGGGCAGCTTGTAACTGCCGTTCCCGTTGTCATCCCCGGTCGGATGACGCTTGGCCTTGCCCGAGTAAAAATTGCGGAACCACTGTTGATGCACCGCGGTGTCATTGTTGACGTACATCGATCTGAACTTTACGAAGACGAAAGGTTTGCCGTGCTGCCCGATTCGTTGCTGCCGAAAGAAGACGGGACCCTTGGAGGTGAGCTTGATGGCGATCGCGATGGTGATAAACAAGGGCGCAAACAGCACCAACGCAATCACGCTGCCAACCACGTCCATGACCCGCTTGATCGCGATTTCCAGCTTCCTCGATTCCTCGCGCGAGGAAAGGTCCGGATACAGCTTCGGATTGCTGGGACGCCGCGCCAGCTCGTGCTCCCAGGTCTCCGGATAGGCGTGCATGGAAATGCTGATCTGGCTGAACTGCTCCAGCGTCAGGTTGGCATGCAATGCATCCGTCACTCTCGCCAGGATGGTGGGAACCACGGAGTTCTCTTCGTCGCTCCCGATATCGGTAAACACCACGCCCACAACCGCGTTGGCCTCGTACCAGCCTGTCACGTCGGTTTCCCGGGTCAGCGAGCACAGGGCCGCTACGATTCTTGCCAGCAATTTTTCTTGCTTGCCCGCCGGCAGTCCCTCACCGGCTTCGACCAGGATCAATAACCACGGCTTGCGCGACCGCTCGCTTCGCTTTCGTTCAAAAGCAATCATCGTCTGGAACGAGTCTTCGTCCAGAACTCTGCGCTCGATCGCTTCCAACGACTGGTTCGAATCCGTGATCGTGCGCACCCGGTTTCCGGTCCGCCTCATTTTCACGATGCGATCTCTCTCGGTGGATGGATTCGACTGGTCTTGCATAGACGGTGTGTAACCCCGCTTGTGCTCACCCGCACGATGCTAAGTCCGCGGTGGCCGTTGGAAAGTCCAACGCCAGCGCTTCTTAATGATTGGGCTGTTGAATTGAGGTGAAGATGAGATCAACAATTCCCCGTGGGGAGCCGCGAAACACGACCACGGACGTCTTGGATTAGCCGTCGATACGGCATTGCGCTTAATCGGCTGAAGATGCGCATGGCTCCGGGGAAGAGGGAGCATGTTCGCGGCGCAGTGACTTCCGCTTGTTCTCCTGGCCGTCGCTCGGCTCCTGGAGTAGTTCCGGGTGAATCGTAAGCGTCTCGAACTTTTCGCCGCCGTCGGCACCGCCTCGAATCATGTGGCAGCTCGCTTCCAAGGTAGCGGCTACCTCGGGTGCAACCGTCTTAGCAATCGCCTTGGCCATGCGCCTCAGCACGGCAACGGCCGCTTCCTGGCTGGCGTCAGCAATCTCGGTAAAGATGATGCCCAGCGACGTTCCCTGGTCGTACCACCCGACCACGTCAGTGTCGCGAACCGCGGAAAAGACACCGCGCTGGATGGCAGACACTTTAGCGTCCTGGCTCCGCAGATGCTCGCCGCTGGTCAGCAGCACCAGCATGAACGGATCACCCGAACGCTCGGATCTCTTCCGCTCAACCGAAAGCATGTGCAAAAACAAATCTTGATCGACCACCGCGCGCTCTTCCGCCGATTGCGCTAGCATGCTGACGAAACTGCTCTTTCTAGACTTCCGGACCGAGGTCGGCTTCTCGCCGACCGACTTGCCCCGAGATCCCGCACCGGTCACTTCCGGGATTTGAAAGTCGACTTGCAGGTGTGCACTCATTTCCCCTCTTTGCAGCTTGTCCCAACCTTGCGGAAGTCGCTGGCACCCACTTCAGAAACTATGCTCACCCTGCCATAGAGCAATTCCCGTGCCAGTGGATGGTCATCGGCGGCGCTGGCTCCAAAACGTCGATTCCTTCTAACTGCTTTACATTCTTTGTGCTGAAGGAAACCGCCGCGCCAGCCTTGCAGTTATCCACGTCCGGTTCCGTGGATAAGTGCAAATCATTGCAACTCCGGGGAGAGTAACTTCACACTGACATCAACGCTTCTAACGGTTGTCATATCCCGCGTCCGACGCCAGGTTCAACTTTAGTGGTATGCCGGTCGTAGCCTGCATCTGGCGCCTGGCCTGGCTTCCAGTCTAAAGAGGCTCGACCGTGATGCCCTCGAGCGTGACCGCGAGGGAGCGTTGAATGGCATCGATCGAAACCACCAAGCCGCCGACCACATTCAGAGAGAACGCCCTCGACGCCATCCAGGGCGCCGCCGCGGATGCGGACACGTTGCCCGACACGCAGAAAACCAGTGGGCGTCACGGGTACATTGTGGGAGAGGATTGTGCGAATGGTTCGATCTCGGAATCGTAGAATCGGAGCTCCGTGTCCGGATGCGCCGACGAAATGCAACACTCCGCCGAGCCGCAGAACCGAAACCTTGTTTTGCGCGGTCGGCACCAATCGCACGAAGATGTATCCGGGAAACAATGGCAATTCGACCTTTTTTTGACGATCGCTCCATCGCCGCAGTTCGGTCGCGAGCGGCAGATACGACACGACCGAGTTCTGCTCCAACTCCTTGGCCACCTTTTTCTCGTGACGCGGGCGGGTCATGACGGCATACCATTGGGCGCAGCCGAGCGCTTGCACCGCCGAAGTCACGCTGGTTTGCATTAGCCCATACATAGCTTCGCCCTCTGAGTCACATGCCCCTGTGACACCCTGGAATCCAAGGCTGCTGGCCGTTCGTACCTCGGCCCCTTTTCACACTTTGATTGCTGTGATTTCGAGCCAATTCTTGCATCGGCCCCCGACCCCAGCAACGTTACAAACGTAACAATGAACCCCAATTCCCAACATCAAAGGCGCGCCGTGCTTCGCCTAGGCTTCGACCTGTTTCTCGCCGGGTTTGCCATAGGCGCCGTAGTAATACGAAACGTAGGTCGATCCGGCGTCCACACGGTTCAACACCACTCCGAGCACCGGCATATTGCGGAATTCCTGGCGTGCGCGCTGCGCCAAGTCCCACGGTGTCTTGGCCGCCATCACCACCAGCAGGATGCCATCGCAATATCGCCCGATGAGACCGGCATCGGAAACCGGGACAGCCGGCGGTGAGTCGATTACGATCCACTCAAAGGCCGCCGCCAGTCGCTTCAGCAGCAATTCCAGCCTGCCGTTGCCGATCAACTCCGCCGGATTCGAAATCGGTTTCCCGCCCGGAATGAAGGCCAGGTTTTCCATCGGACCGCGCTGCAGGATCGAAAACTCATCCACTTCCCCGCGCAGGTAGTCCGATACTCCGGGCGCAGAGGTCGTCCCGAAGGATTCATGCAGCCGTGAGCGGCGGAGATCGCAATCCAGCAGCACCACTCGGCGGCCGTGCTGTCGGGCCAGGGTTTGCGCCAGGTTCGCCGATACGAAACTCTTTCCCTCTGCCGGCAACGCACTCCCCACCAAAATAGTTTTCAAGGGACGCTTCTCGCGGATGTGATACAGCCGGGAGCGCAAGGTGCGGAATTCTTCCGTGCCCACCTGGTCATGAGTGTTGCCGCTCAGAAACAGCATGCCCTTGGTCGGCTTCCAGGTGGGTTGCGGACAACGACTGGCAATCAATTCCCAGCTTAAGGGCACATTGGGGTCGGCCCGCTTGATGGGGCTCGGCAGAACCACTGGGGCCGCCGGCGTAACGATTTCCGGCAGACCCTGCGCGTGGAATGGAACTGGCTCATGGAATAGGGCAGGGTCATCCAGCACGGCAGGTTCATGGACAACCGTAGGCTCATGCCGCATGGCAGGTTCATGGACGATGGCAGGCTCATCAAACGGGCTGGGGTCGTGGATCGAGGGCGCAAAAGGCGACTCCACTGGCGAGGCTGCCGCCGCCTCCGCCAGCTTTTCCTCTTCCGCTTTCCTGAGTGCTTCGTGAATCCTGCTCATGATTGTTTCTTTTCGCCCTGTACGTCGCTTCCATGGACCGGACGCACTGCCTTGCGGCTGGCAGCGAACATCTTCACCGCTTCCAGCATGGTGATATTTTCGCCACCGGGCCGGCTGCTGACCACCGCGGTCTGCGCCACTTCCTCCAGTTCGAATTCGCGCGCAATCTCATCCACCAGGTCCACCGTCACCGGCCGCTTTTGATCGACGAAGGCATTAATCAAGGCGTGTTCGCACAGCAGGTTGGTAACGCGCGGGATTCCCTGGGCGTACTTGAAGATTGCGTCCACCGCTTCCGGAGAGAAAATTGGCTCTCCGTTGGCCCCCGCCAGCCGCAGCCGCTGCGCGATGTATGACTTGGTATCGGTTGCCGTCAGCGGGTGCGTCCGGCAGCGCAAGGTGATTCTTTGCCGGATCTGCCGCAGTTGCGGCTGGCGCAGCTTCTGTTCCAGCTCCGGCTGTCCGGAAAGCACGATCTGCAGCAGCTTCTCGGTGGATGTCTCCAGGTTGGTCAGCAGCCGAATTTCTTCCAGCATTTCGGTCGACAAATTCTGCGCTTCGTCGACGATCAAAGCGGCCGTTTCACCCATGCGATAGCGCTCCAGCAACCAATGGTTCAGCCGCATGAGCATTTGGCCCTTGTCCCCGGCGCCGCCGTCGATGCCGAAATCGGCCAGCATGAATTCGAAAAACTCCCGCACGTTCAAGCTGGGATTGAAGATGAACGCGGTGGAGACGCGTTGCGTCCGCAGCCACTCCAGCAGCTTGTTGAGCAACGTGGTTTTGCCGGTGCCTACTTCGCCGGTAAGCAGAATGAACCCTTTGCGGGTTTGAATCCCGAAGCTGAGGCAGGCCAGCGCCTCCCGCGCCGCCGGCGTCAGGTACAGAAAACGGGGATCAGGATTCACGCTGAACGGGCTTGCCCGCAGACCAAAAAATTGTTTGTACATGTGGCTACGCTCCCACCGTTTGGCGCGCGCGATCTGGTTTCTTCCCGCGCTTCCATTCTTTCCTGCGCTGGCTTTCGTCCACATCCACCGATGGCATCAGCATCAAGGTCGGTAATTCGAGATACAGCTGCACATCCTTCTCCGTCCGGATCGACTTATCGCTGAACTCGAGCAACAGGGCGAGGGCAAAGCCCAGGGCGAGTCCGCCGCCGAATCCGCCCGCCGCAAACAAGGGCCGATTAGGAAACGCCGGCTTCTCCGGAAGATTCGGAGGGTCCAACACGCGGAACTGTTCGCCTTGCTGCCGGCGTTCCAGGTCCGTGGCCATCTCGGACTGGTTCCTCTTGGCCAGAAGCTGGTTGTAAAAGTCCAGCGCCGTCTGATAATCGCGGGTCAGCTGTTTGGATTTCTCTTCTACGACCGGGCTAAGCTGAATTTTCGACTCGTAGGCCCTGATCTGCGGCTGAAGTTCCGCCTGTTTCCTTTGCTTTTCCTGGATCGTCAGATCCATTTCTCGCAACTGGCGGCGCAGTTGCTGAATGGCGGCAGGCTCGTAAACGGCTTGCGATTTCGGCGCCGCTTTCGGTTTGCCTTCGGCGGCCTTGGCTTCCGCAGCTACCGCGGCGTCCAGTCGCTTCCGCAAATTTTCGACATCTCTCTTGGCCTTGACCACGTCCGGATGCGTGTCGGTGTACTTCTGTTGCAGTGCAAGCAACTGGGCCTGACTCGCAGCGAGTTGCTGCTCCAGCGTGTCCGGTGTCATCTGCGCGCCGCTTCGGTCCGTTCGCGCCGCTTGCAGCGCCTGCCACGCCTGTACCTGCTGGTTCAACATCGCTTCCATGTACGTCTTGTCCTGCTGCAGCCGGGTCAGCGCCTGCGTTGTCGCCTCCAGTTGCGAACTCAGGCTCTGCAGAATGTTGAAGTTCGCCTGTTCCTGGCCCGGGAGTTGCCCAACGTATTTCTGCTTGAAGGCGGCCAGCTGCCGGTCTTGTTCGTTCAAGTTGCGCTTGGCATCGTCGAGCTGCGTCTTGAGGAAGTCGGTCGTGCCCTGCGCGCTCTGCTGGCGAGACTTCAGGTTCTCCTCCATGAACATCGAGGTGATTTCAGCGCACACCTGCTGCGCCAGCCGGGCGCTTTCAGCGGTGAAGCTGATGGAGAATCCGTTCAGACCACCGCCTCCGAAATCCGGTCGCACCGGCTGCACCGCCACCGCTTTTCGCATGCGCTCGACTTTCTGTTCCATCGATTCATTGCCGTCCTCTCGATACAGACCGAACCTTTCGATGATCGGCTGCAGCCGAGTCCGGCTCAGAATTTGCTCCTGCATCGTCGCCAGCCGGGCGTTGATCGCATCGGTGACCACCGGCGTGACGTAAAAATCCGGCACCTTCTGATGTTCCACCAGCACCACCGTCTTCGACACGAAGCGATTGGACAGTTTCAGGGAGACACCCACCGCCAGGATGGGAACCACCAGCGCGGGAATGATGATCCACCACTTCCGCCGCCGAAGAATCGATATGTATTCGTCGATGCTTTGTTCTCGATGACCCAGCATTCTTGCCTCGGTTCCTTGCGTTTAACGCAACAGCCAAGCGCGGGGAGCCCAGCTGAAGCCAAAACCAAAAATCTGCCTGGACAGCCCAGTACAAAGGAATCCCGCGCTGCAACTGCCGCTGGAGATCTGCCGCTGAAATGCGTAACTGAAATAAATGCTGGTTCGCTGACCGACCGAGCGTTGTGCCTGCAGTCCGACAAAACCGGACTTGAATTCGGTCGAACCCACCAGTTGCGCGTTACGGGCTACTCCTCCGTTCGCGCTGGCCGTCCAGCGCTGCGTCAGCGAACGGTTGACCCCCAACTGCAACGAGTCCTCCGTGCTGCCGCCGATCAGCGAGTTCGATACGCGATGATCATAGGACCCGCTCAGGCCAGTCCTTGCCCGTTGGTATTGCAACCCGCTCGATGCCGTCCACCCAACTCTCTTATCGCTGGAGGACGCGATGGTCGAGATTTGCGGTCCACCTGATACCGACCAACCCAGACGGCCGGTGACGCGGCGCCCGTAGGTCAACTGGAAGGAGTGTGTATCCACGTTGCTGCCGAACCCGCTGGTACTTCCGCCTCGATAAGCGCCGTACTCGTAGAAGACGCCGACCGAATCTTTGGCAGTCCAGTTGCGGTTATAGCCACTGCGCACGTTGAACTGGTGGTTGTTTCCGAAGTCTTGGTCGGGATAGTACAGACCCCCATAGGTCAGGCCCACCGTCCACGAACTCCGCGGGCTCAATCCATATTGAATTTGACCTCCCATGGTGTTCGACAACTGGCGCGACAAGGGCGTGTAGATGCTCTGGTTGGGTGTCAGCGAGAAATTTGTGCTTCCCAGTCCCACAGAACCGGAACCGAAGTTATTCAATCCCAGGCCCGCTCCGAATTGTCCCTGCGGCGAATAGTTGAGGGAGTCGCTCAGCGTCAGCGTCCATCGTCCCGTATTGAACACCTGCGCAAGGTTCAGGTTGTGGAAGGTGGTGTGCGCGGAGTTGTCGTCGTACAGCAGCGCGCCACCGTTGTACGCCACGTCGAGCGAGCGGTTCCGGGCAGCGCGATGCAGCGTGAGATTGCCCCCCAGCGAACTTTCCCCAGTGTAGCCCGACGATGTCGTCCCGAAGATTCCGGGATTGGAATCGAACAACTGGCCGAAATGGAAGCTGGTGGTGAGCATATTCTGCGTTCCCGATCCGAGAGTTAGTCCGAGAATGCCCGACAAAGGCCGCTCATCCGCAACCGTCGTTGGTTTGGTTTCCGCTGTCGCTCCCGGCGTGGTGTAGAGCGGCCCGTAGGGCTGGGTCGCTTGCGGCTGTGAATCAGCCTTCGGCGCCTCCGAAGTCGGTGCTCCCGAAGTCGTTGCCGCAGGCGCTGCCGGAGGCGCCTGCGTCTGCTGCGCCACGCACATCGCAGCCGACAACGTCATGCCGGCGATCACTGTTGAGATATTAAAGTGCCTGTTCACGAGATAACTCCTATGGGACAACAATCGTGTCCCCGGCCTGCAACACTATGTTCTGCTCGGGTTTGTTTCCCTTGATGACCTGTTTGTACTGAAACGCGAGCTTTACCTGCTTGCCACTTTCATTCCGCAGCACGTAAATCTTGTCAGCCGCCGCGTAGGTCCCCAGGCCACCAGCCGTCGAAAGCGCCTGCAGCACCGTCATTTCTGGCAGCAAGGGATAAGCCCCGGGGCGCCCTACCTGCCCCAGGATAAAAACTCGACGGCTGTTCACCGCCGCCACCGTCACCGTGACCCGCGGATCTTCCAGGTACTTCTTCAGCAAGTCTGTCAGTTGCGTCGTAAGCTGGGTTGGAGTCAGGGCCGCCGCCTGCACATCGCCCAACAAGGCCATCGATATCTTGCCGTCCGGCCGGACCGGAACGGTCCCCGACATTTCCGGCTCTTTCCACACGTCGATCTTCAACACATCTTCCGGCCCGATGATGTATCCGGGATTCGCCGGGTCCATCGGCGACGCTTTCTGCGGCATCGCCGCCTGAGCGTTCTTCGCATCCTTCTTCTTCGAGTCCTTCTTGTCGTTCTGGGCGGCAAACACCGTCGCTTGAGCCAGCACCAACAGCGCCGCCAGGATCACCATTATCATTCGTTTCGTCATAGGTCTTCTCCCTGCGGTAATGAATTGCTGTAGTCTTCCACGCCGATCTGTTTCAGCTTGTACAACAGGGCCTTGTAACTGATTCTCATTTCCTCCGCTGCCCGCTTCCGGTTCCAACGGGTGCGCGACAGCACCTTCAAAATCAGCTCGCGTTCCGCCTGGCGCGAAGCAGCTTTCGCCGCCTCTTTGAGCGACGTACCTTCTTCAAACTGGTTCCCGCTCCCGTTCATCAAGCTGGAGCGCAGCGCCGTCATGGCAATCCGCTCATCGCCGATCGCCGCAATCGTCTTGATCGACGCCTCCAGTTCGGCAACATTGCCCGGCCAGGAATACTCCGCCAGGAAACGTCGCGTGCTGTTGCCCAAGGTGGGTTCGGGTCGCCCGAAGAGTGCGGAATACTTGCGCAGAAAAAAGTCGGTTAGTACTGGAATGTCTTCGCGGCGGTGCCGCAGCGGCGGGACGCGCAGGCAAATGCCCGCAATTCGATAGTACAAATCCTCCCGGAAACGCCCGCCCCGAATTTCCTGCTCCAGGTTGCGATTCGTCGTGCCCACCAGCCGGGCGCCAGGTCCACCCGAGAGCTCGTGTTGCAGCAGCAGGCCCAATAACGCCGACTGGCACGCCGGCGGCAAATCGGCCATCTCGATCAGCAGCAAGGTCCCATTTGGCGTTCCTTTTCCATTGCCTCCGCTGAGGAGCTCCGGTACCAGCTTGGCATCCAAGGTTTGGCAGACGAGCTCATCAAAGCCTTCCTGCTTGCGCCGCGATAATTCATGGACCCGATAAGCAAATGTGCGCTTGCCCGTGCCTCGCTCACCCACGATCAATACCGGTACCTGGCTCGACGCCACATTTGCAATCGCCTGCTCAATCGCAAGCATGGCCGGGCTCACCGATGGCACGTAATCGATAGGTCGCCGCTTGCCCGTATTGCCTGCGGATCGTATGTCGGATAAAGCGTTTTGCATGCGCAGCCCCCAGGTAGGCAGACACAAAACCCCAAGAATGGAGGAATAACCCAGCGCTCATGCTGTGCAACTAAGCAGCCAGACAGAGCACCTGCCCGCTGTCCCGCAAATATCATGTAACTACCACTATTATCAGTAGGTTGCCGACCATCGCGCATCGCTCTATAACCGGCAGGGTTAATCTCAGTCTCGGCTGAAAGGGAAAATTATTTCCCTTTTTATCGAACTCGGCTTGCGGTATGGCTGGGGAAAAATTGGTAAAGACGCCTCTACCTTGTTGACCAATAAGGTGCGTCTCACTTTCGCGGAGCTTTAATATCATCCTGATACGTGTAGTGGAAAATGTTTTCCCTCGTCTCGCCTAGAATTTTTCCCTTTTTGCCCTCCAGCTACCTACCTGTCGAGAGAGTCTTTTGTGCTCTTGCCCCGGCTCCGACTTAGGAGAAAAAAGAAGATTCGCTCCGTCCACTGCTCGCCTTATTGATGCTCGGTTTCCATCCACCACCAAGGTGGTAAGTCACTCAGCCAGCGTGCTTTGCGCGAGGAAAGCCCTTGGACCGGAGCCGCAAAG
This sequence comes from Terriglobia bacterium, assembly GCA_963797035.1. Taxonomy (GTDB): domain Bacteria; phylum Acidobacteriota; class Terriglobia; order Terriglobales; family Acidobacteriaceae; genus JAIQGF01. Next base: position 125,367 of record CAWCOC010000001.1, on the reverse strand, counting down.
TACTGCATATCTTTCCCTGCTCCGGAACGGGAACGACGTCAGCGGAGATCCGGCTGCTCGTTTACAAATCCTCAACCCTTGTGAAATGTGACGTATACCCAGTAATTGCAGCCGGTTACCAACGTTACTCCCGACCACAGGCTTGTGGCAGGCCCCTTGCGCCATATGGCATTGAAGTAACGCCAGAAGTAGGTGAAAACATGAAGAAGCTCATCTATTTGGCGGTGCTGACGCTCGTCTTAGGGGCGGCGGCGCACGCCGATACCATGAACCTGGCCACCGGGCTCACTGCCGATGCAAACCTCACCACCAACGGCAGCAACTTCACTTTGGTATTGACGTTCACGAACACTACCAGTTCCGACGCCACCATCAATGACTGGGTTCTACAAACCTTCAACCCCGGCTCCATTACGGGTGGCTCGTTCGTCTCGCTACCTGCTAATTGGAATTTTGCCGACAACGACAAGGTTCCCAACAACGGGGGCGGCACTTGCGACAATCCGAACAGCATTAACGGATGGCTGTGCGCCAGTGACCAGGGTAATTCTGCCTACGCCGCCACAATTGGGGCCAACAGCAGCTTGGTTTTTACTTTTAACGGCACTTTCACCGGCTCCATCGCCAGTCCATTAGACTTGATGGCGAACGGTTGCACCGTCGCCGGCACCTGCGACAGCAATCAAGCCAACAAGTGGGCAGTCTCCGGGGCAATGACGCCGGGAACACCGCCTCCTCCGCCTTCGGTTCCTGAGCCAGCCAGCTTATTGATGCTTGGCACCGGCCTGGGCGCCATAGGTTGGTTCCGACGCCGGACGTAAACCACACAATTCTCAATCCACTTTCACACTCCGAGCTGCCCACGCGGGCAGCTCGATTTCTTTGCTCTAATTCGCCTCCCAAGCTGTGCCAAAATTGATTGCCGCCCCCCTCCGAACCTGTCGGCTGCGTGGACGGAAGTAAACTCGTAACTTGCTGAAATGGTCAACATGAGTTTAAATTCGAATTTATTCGGAAATTATCCTCAGTCGGTGTCTCGGCGCTCGCTGCTAATGCTGCTGACTCAAGTCGGGAAATGAGAAACGCAATGAAACGGTTCACTATAAGCCTACTCCTGGCCGTCATCGCTTTGTCGCTATCGTGCTCTCGCGATCCCAATGTTCGCAAACAGAAGTACCTCGACAGCGGCAAGCGCTACTTCGAGAAGGCGAAATACCGGGAAGCGTCGATTGAGTTTGCTAACGCCATCCAGGTGGACCCCGCCTTTGCGGACGCCCACTATCAGCTGGCGCAAACTTACATCAAGATGGGCACCTTCAGTTCCGCCTATAGCGAACTGTTGCGCACCGTTGATTTGCAGCCGGACAACGCCAAGGCACAGATCGATCTCGGTAATCTTTTGCTGGCCGGCAGAAAAGTGGACGAGGCGGAAAAGCGGGCCCAGATCGTGCTCGCCAAACAGCCCGGCAATGCGGACGCGCATGCGCTGCTGGCAAACGCCAAAGCCGCGGCAGGACACATGGATGCGGCCATCCAGGAACTGCGCAAGGCGGTGGAGTTGAACCCGAAAAACGCGCAGTTCCACACCAACCTGGGCTTGTTCCTGCAAAATGCGAAGCAGTATTCCGAAGCCGAGGCTGCCTACAAGAAGGGAGTTGAACTCGACCCCAAGTCGCAAAACGGGCTCCTCAGTCTTGCTTCTTTCTACGTTTCGCAAAAGCGTTGGGCCGAAGCCGAGCAGAGTCTGAACCAGGCCGTGCAGTCTGACCCCGCCTCGCCGCAACCTCGCATTGCGTTGGCGCGCTTCTACCTGCTGCAGCAGAAGAAGGACCGTGCCGAACAGGTGCTGGCCGATGCCAAAAAGGCCATGCCCAACAATCCTGATGGCTATCGCTTGCTCGCCGATTTTTATCTGTCCACCGGCGACACCGACAAAGCGCTCGCCGAGTATGGCTCGCTGGTGCAGGAGCACCAGAACGATCTCGTCTTGAAGAAGATCTACGTCTCGCTCCTGTTGCAGAAGAACCGCATCGACGAAGCCAGCCGGCTGACCGACGAGATATTGAAGAGCAATCCCAAGGATGTCGAAGGGCTGATCGCCAGAGGTCGCATTCTCATCGTCCAGAAAAAAGGGTCCGATGCCATGCAGGCCCTTAATACCGCGGTCAAGAGTGAGCCGGACAACGCCGCTGCCCATTATTTTCTGGCCTTAGCCGCCGACCTTACCGGCGATACCACCCGCCGGGAAACCGAATTGCGCGAAGCGGTTCGCCTGCGCCCCGATTTCAGCGAAGCCCAGGCTGCGCTGGGTTCGATTGCCTTGCAAAAGGGAGATTGGGACACCCTGAGCAGCAGCGCTGAGGCCGTGCTCAAGGCCCAACCCGCATCGCCGCAGGGATACTTGATGCGCGCCATGGCGGAAACCAGCCGCAAGGATGTAGCTCGTGCCGAAGCCGATTTCAAGCACGCCATCCAGATCGCGCCGAACAATGCGATGGTCTACCTTCGTTTCGGCGAGTTCAACCTCTCGCAACACCGCTTGAAGGAGGCCGACCAGGCACTGGAGCAGGCGCTGGCCCGGGACCCGAGTTCCGCCGAAGCCATGCAGGCCTTGATCGCCAGCGGCATCATGCAGAAGCAACCGGCTGCCAAGCTGGCGGAACGCCTGAATGCCCAGATCGCAAAGTCTCCCAACACCGGCGCCTTCTACGCCATGCTGGGCAGGCTGGAAGCCCAGAATCACGATTTCGCCAAGGCCGAGCAGCACCTGCAGAAGGCGCTCGACCTGGACAAGAACAACGCCATGGCCTTCGCCCTCCTGGCCCAGGTCCAAAATGCCAGCGGCTCGTCGCAGAAGGCGATTGAAACCTACAACAGTTGGATTCAGCGAAATCCGAAGGACGTCCGGCCCTATATTCTGCTGGGAACGCTCGAAGACATGAACAACAACTGGCAGAAGGCCCAACAGCTGTATCAAAAGGCGCTCGACGTTTCGCCCGATTTTCCAATCGCGGCTAACAACCTTGCCTATTCCATGCTCGTCCACGGCGGCAATACCGATGTCGCCCTTTCCTTGGCGCAGGTCGCCCGTCGTGGCATGCAGGATTCTCCCAATTCAGCCGATACCCTCGGTTGGGCCTACTTCCAAAAAGGCGCCTATGGATTAGCGATCGATCTCCTCCAGGACGCAACCAAGAAATCTCCCGACAACGCCACCTACCAATATCACCTGGGTCTTGCGTACCTGAAGCAGAACCAGCGCGCGCAGGCCAAGGAACACTTGCAGAAGTCGCTGCAACTCGATCCCAAGTTTTCCCAGGCCGATGACGCGCGGAAGGCGTTAGGAGAATTGAAGGGCTAGCCGCAAGTTCCATCAACGACATCGGTGATTCTGGTATGAACGGCCGGTAGCTACGGCCGTTCCCAGTTCCTAGGCAGCGCGCCGCGAGCGGCCGCGCCGTTTCCCTTCTGATTCCTCTTCTTCACCCATGCCCAGGTTGGCCGGCTTCAGCTTTTTCCCGAACCCGTCCATTTTCCTGAGTGTCTGCTGTTCCTCCTTCAGATTCTGATTCAGCAACTGCACAGCCTTGCGGTGCCCCATCTCACGTGCCAGCCGGATGAGCGACTCGTAGGAGCTGACCTCGTAGCGCTCCACCTTGGTCGCCGCGCCGACGTTGAAGATGTCCAGTAGGTCTTCGGACGGGTCTTCCTCCTTGAACTTCTCGTGTTCCTCGATCAGGCCGCGTATGCCGGCGCACTCCTCTTCTTCCGGCTCCTCGTTAATGCTCTCGAATACCTGCTCCAGGCGCTGTACCTGCTTTTGGGTTTGCGCGCGGTGCGCTGCGAAGGCTTTCTTCAGCTCCGGCCGGCCCGATTCCTCGGCTTGCTTCCCCAGGGCTTCCACCAACTGGTGTTCGGCATCCAGCATGTCTTTCAACTCGTGGACAAAAAACTCATGTGCAGTCTGCATTTCTCAACCTCCCACGGCGTTCGATGCGCAGACCACGGGCCGTGCTTGCTCACCATGAATTCGCCTGCGCCCGGCGGCCTTGGTGTAAAATGCCGCCCGACAAAGCTCCAGTTGCTGCTCATCACGCCGGAGTCTTGCGGGCGCGACACTGCTGGACCTGGGTAACCAGGTGCTCTCGCGACGAGATTTTCTAAGAACTCAACCGTCTGACCATGGCAAATTTCTACAACCGGTTTCTTCAGTCGGTGGAACGCTGGCCCGATTGCGTCGCCGTCGAGATCCAGCGTCATAGCGGCACCATCGAGCAACTCACCTACTCTCAGTTGCGCACGGAGTCCGAGGCGCTCGGTTTCTGGCTGAGCGGCAGCGGACTGGAACGCGGCTCGCGTTGCGCCATCCTGGCGGCCAACGGCCCGCGCTGGATCGCCGGTTATCTCGGCGCCGTGGCCGCCGGTATGGTCGCCGTTCCGCTGGACACTGCCTTCAATAGCGAGCAGGTTGCCAAGCTGCTCCAGGCCAGCGGCGCTTCCCTTCTTTTTGTCGACGCCAAGCACCTGCCCATCGCTCAGCGCGCCGTAGCCGACAGCCCCATTCGCTTGCTGTTGTTGGAGGAAGCCGATTCCTCGCTGCCCGGGCCCAATTTTGACGAGATCGCAAAGGGCGGCAGCAATGGATTCACTCCGGTCAATGCTGCCGGCGACGACACCGCCGCCATTCTGTACACCTCCGGCACCACCAGCGACCCCAAGGGCGTCATGCTCACGCACGACAATTTCCAGGCCGAGACCGAGAGCGTTTTCCGCCTGATTGACATCACCCCGCGCGACGCCATTCTCGGTGTGCTGCCCTTGTTTCACGCCTTGGCGCAAATGGCCAACCTGCTGCTGCCGCTTGCCGGTGGCGCCCGCATCGTTTTCCTGGAGTCGCTCAATACCACCGAGTTGCTGCGCGCACTTCGCGAGCGCGATATCACCCTGTTCTGCTGCGTGCCGCAGTTTTTCTATCTGATTCATGAACGGATTCAAAAACAAGCCGGCGCGCGCGGCCGCCTGGCGGAAAGCGCCTTCCGCTGGATGCTGCAAGCCTCGCGCGTCGCTCGCGGCTTCGGACTGAACCTCGGCAAGCTGCTGTTCCGGCCGGTGCACGCCACTCTCGGACCGAAGATGCGTTACCTCATCTCAGGCGGTTCCAAGCTCGATCCCTCCATCGCGCGCGACTTTCACTCCATGGGCTTCGAACTCCTTCAAGGCTACGGGCTGACGGAAACCACCGGCGGCGTCATCGCAACTCCGCCCGACGACAACGCCATCGGCTCGGTGGGCAAGCCTCTGCATGGCATGGAACTGAAGCTGCGCGATGCCAAGCCTCCGCAGGACGGCGTCGGCCCTGCCATCGGCGAGATCCTGCTGCGCGGCCCGCTGGTTATGAAGGGCTATTACGCCCGCCCTGACGCCACCGCCGCCGTCATTCGCGATGGCTGGCTGCACACCGGCGACCTCGGCTATCTCGATGCTCGTGGCAACGTCTTCATCACCGGACGCGAGAAGGACATCATCGTCCTCAGCAACGGCAAGAACATCTATCCCGACGAAATTGAAGGCCACTACCTCAAGAGTCCTTTCATCAAGGAAATCTGTGTTCTCGGGCTGCAGGGCCGGCCGGGAGAACCGATGGCCGAGCGTCTGCATGCCGTGGTCGTTCCCGATTTCGAAGTGCTTCGCGAGCGCAAAATCGTGAACACGCGCGAGGTAATTCGCTTCGATATCGAGAACCTTTCCACCCAATTGCCGAGCACTAAACGCATTCTCGGGTTCGACATCTGGCAGGAAGATCTGCCGCGCACCACCACGCGCAAGATCAAGCGCTTTGAAGTCGAGCGGCGCGTCACGGAAGGACAATCCACCCGCTCGAGCAAGGGCGAGGACCTGGCGCGCCCACTTACCGACGACGACCGGCAGTGGCTTTCCCAGCCCGATGTCGCCCGCGCCATCGAGGTCGTGAAGCGCGCCGCGGAGACCACCGGGCGCCCGGTCCATCCTCGCGACAGCCTGGAACTGGACCTCGGCCTCGACTCCATGGAGCGCGTCGAGTTGCTGGTCGCGCTGGAGCGCGAACTTGGCGCCAGCGTTCCCGACACGGTGGTTTCCGAGGTGTACACGGTCCGCGAACTGGTGGACGTGGTGCGCCAGAGCGTTGGCCAAAGCGGGCGCGTTCAGCAGCGCGCCGCCTGGGACTCCATTCTCAATACCGATCCCACCGATCCCGACGTGCTCGCCGTGGCCCGCCGCAATCCGTTCGCGGAACGCTTCTGGTTTGTCTTCGGGAGGATCTTTCAACTCTTCGTGCGCGATCGTTTTGGACTGACCGTCACCGGCCTGGAAAAATTGCCCAAGCACGGGCCGTTCATCATCTCGCCCAATCACCAGAGCTTCCTGGATCCGCCGGTGCTGGTGGGCGTGCTTCCTTATGCGACACTGCGCGATGCGTTCTATGTCGGCACCAGCGAAATCTTCGGCAACGGCATCCTGCGCGTGCTGGCCCGATCGCTGAAGCTCATCCCCGTCGATCCCGACGCCAATCTCGTTCCCGCCATGCGCGCCGGCGCCTACGGACTGCGTCACGGCAAGGTCCTCATCCTCTATCCCGAAGGCGAGCGCAGCATCGATGGCGCGCCCAAGGTATTCAAGAAAGGCGCGGCCATTCTGGCGACCCACTTGAAGGTCCCCATCTATCCGGTCGCCATGGAGGGATTTTTCGACGCCTGGCCGCGCGGCAAGGGATTTCAGAAATTCGCGCGCCTGCACGTCGCGTTTGGCGATCCGATCCATCCGCCGCGAGAGGTCGACAATCCCGAGCGAACCTACGAATACCTCACCGAGGAGTTGAAGTCGCGCGTGGTTACCATGTGGCTTCGCCTGCGGAAAGCGCCGGGCGCTCAACCCACTTCAGGTTGACTCGACAAACCAAGCGGCAGTAGCATCTGCTCGGTAGAACTTTCGAAGCAGTTGTCGGCTTCGTTAGCTTGTGGGGTGTTCCTGAGGTCTGTTCCGGTAATCGATCTGGCTGCCACTTCTGTCCCACACTTGCCCGCTCGTCCAGCCAGCCTTGCTGATGGTGGCCGGCATCTGAAGCATTGAGAGTAACCATGAAACACTTCTCGGCTGGTCGGAATGTGTGGTGCCGCCTGGCGTGCCTGTTGCTGTTTTCGGCGATTTTTGCCCAGGTTGCCGCCGCCGACAATGTTAGCTACACCTATAGCGCGACGAATTTTCCTGTCGTCGGCTCATTTAGTTTCACGGTCACGGCAGCCGATTTCATCACCACCAGCGGTACGTTTTTCAGCTTCAACTCGTTTTCGTCGGCGCTCGCTTGCACCCTGCAATCCGTGACGCTCGACGCCAACGGCACCATCACTTTTTCCTGGATGCCCCTCTGCAACGGCTCAGATTCCGGTATCACCGGCTTTGGAGAAGGCGTAATTACAGCCTTTGGTGACACGACGATCGTCAGTAATGGAGGGGCCACGACCGAAATGTTGTCGGTCCATCCGTCGAACCTGCCCGTCACCGGGCCGGCAGTGGGCGAACCCAGCAGCATGGTTCTTTTTGGGTCCGGCCTCTTCCTGCTGGCGCTGATTGGAAAACGTTTGCGACGCCCGGCATGAGCGAGCACCGCGTCACATTTCTGCTCGAACAACAGATCTCACATCAACGTGCCGACTTCGCCAGTTCACCGGCGTCCATGCCGCGCTTGCGGAACACTCTCACCATGGCGTCGACCACCTCGGCATCGTATTCGATGCCCGCCCGCTGCGAGATTCGTTCCATGGCTTCGGAGGGCGAAATGCGCGACTCCCGGGCGCTGGTCAGCGAGTCGTAAGCATCGGCCACCATCAGGATGCGCGCCTCCAGCGGTGCATTCGGGATCTTCTGCGACGTTTTGGCTTTCTCCAGGAGCACGTGGTGCGCCAGCAGCGTCGGAATAATGCGGCGAAGCGCGCCCCCTTGCGGACGCGGCAGTTCCTTGCCCTCTTCCAGGCTCGCCTGCATTTCGTGCAGCTCTTTCACCGACATGTTGGCTGCCTGGTAGAGCATTTCGTTGGTGATCCCAGCCTTGTCGATCTCGTGCAGCAGCGCCGCCGCCCTCACGTCTTCCACGCGCTGCGATCCCAATTCCATCTGCTCGGCAATCTTGCTGGCGGTCAGCGACACCCGGTACGGGTGGTTCTGGCTGTACTTGTTGTCCGACGCGATGTGCTGCAGCATCATCAAAATTCCTTCATAACTCTGCCGCAGCTCGCGCAAATGGGCTTCCTTGTTTTCGTACAGCGTGCCCATCAGGTAGGCAATCACCACCAGCGTTCCACCCCACACCATGAAGTCGAACCATGGTTCCTCGGCGATGAAATCGAAATTCCTGCCCAGGATGACAGGATTGAAATAAGCCAGCACCAGGATCAGGAACACGCTGGCAAACGCCGTCATCACGGCGTGCCGCCGCCCGTAAAAGTAGGCTGAGCAGATGGTGGGCAGCACATAGAAGCTGAGCAGCATGCGACGCTCCGCCACCAGAGAGTTCAGCAGCAGGGCAATGGCAAACATTCCCAGCAACAGCCAAAGTTCGCGGTTGACGGCTCCGAGGCGTCCCAGCGTCATCTTGCCGCGAAATATCTTCAGCTGGTTTTCCGCCGCTGCGGTCACTCCGGTCATGGAAGCCATACGCCTGTTCCTCCGCTCAGCCTTCGTTTCAGACCTATTTCGCCCTGGGGTGGGTCGCGTCGTAGACCTGGATCACGTGCCCGATCGACAGTTGCGTGTAGCGCTGCGTCGTCGCCAGGCGCTCGTGCCCCAGCATCTCCTGGATCGCCCGCAAGTCTGCGCCTTCCTCCAGCATGTGCGTGCCGAAGGCGTGCCGCAGCGTATGCGGGTGCACGTCCGGCGGCAGACCACCCGCGGTTGCGACGCTCTTCACTATGCGACCCACGCTTCGCGTCGTCAGACGTCCGCCGCGGTGGTTCACCAGCAGTGCGGGCGAGGATTTCTTTCGCGCCTTCAGCTCCTGCTCGCGCTTCGGCAGGTACCCCGCCAGTGCTGCGCTCGCCGATTCACCGAAGGGCACAATTCTTTGCTTGCTGCCTTTGCCGCGCACCAGGATGGCCGCGTTCGACCAGTGAATGTCCGCCAGGTTGATTCCCACCAACTCTGAGTTGCGCAGGCCGCAGCCGTAGAGCAATTCCAGGATCACTCGATCGCGCTCCGGAAACGTCGCGCTCTCCGGAATGCCGGCGTCGAGCACGCTGTTGATTTCCTCGATCGTGGGCACGCGGGGCAGCTTCTTGGGCAGCCGTGGCGTCGCCACCAGGGCTGCCGGGTTCTGCTCCACCATCCCTTCCCTCGCCAGCCAGCGATAGAGCGACCGCACCGCCGCCAGCGCCCGCGCCACCGAGGTTTTGCTGAGCCCTTGTTCGTAGAGGTGCGACAGAAACCCGCGCACGCGCAGGTGATCGATTTGCTCCCACCGCTCTCCACCGACGTACTTTGCGAATTCGCGCAGGTCATGCGTGTAGCCGTGGATGGTATGCCGCGAAGCATTGCGCTCGCGCAAGCTGCGCAGAAAATTCTCAATTCCCTTCTCGACTGGGGTTTTCGCGGCGCATCCAATGTTTCCGCTTTGCTTGCCCACTGGTAAGCCCCTGGCGCTTCGCGCTGGATTCGACAAAACACCACGCACGCGCTGGTTGGGCGCGCGTAGCTTTCACTCATTGATTATGTCTGAGAACTTTCCAGGCGCATGATTACTAAGGTGAGTACCGCGTCGCGAAAACAGCCACAAACGCCCTCCTGTCCCGCTGGCTGAATAGGCTGCGGATGCACTCCAGTCCCGCTTCCCTAGCTCGCGGTTCTTTTCTTCGCCCGAGGATGATGTTTAAGGAACACCATCTTCAGTCGGTCCATCGCCACGTGCGTGTACACCTGGGTGGTTGAAATATCGGCATGACCGAGGATGGTCTGCACCGTGCGCAAATCGGCGCCGTTCTCCACCATGTGGGTGGCGCAACTGTGCCGCAGCATGTGTGGGGAGGCGGCGCGCTCCGCCGCCTGCGACGCCGCCCGTACCATCTGCCACACTCGCTGCCGGGTCAATCGGCGCGCCCCACGCGCCATAAACACCAGCGCCGAATTACGCGTTCCGGCCAGCACCGTTCGCGGCCCTGCAAGATACGATTGCAAAGCCTCCACCGCGGCGCGTCCCAGCGGCACGATCCGCTCCTTGTCTCCCTTGCCGCGAACCAGCACGTATCCTTGCTCGATCTTCAGGTCGTTGAGCGTGATTCCCAGCACTTCGCTCACCCGCAGCGCTCCGCCGTACAGCACCTCCAGCATGGCGCGGTCCCGTGCCGCCAGCGCGATGTGCCATGGGTCTTCCATGCGCGGCGCGCGCGCTTTCATCATAGCTTCCGTTTCGCTCGGCGACAGCGACTTGGGCAGCACCTTCCATTGCCGTGGGGTGTCGATGTTCAACGTCGGGTCCTGCTCGATTGCCCGGTCCAACAGCAGGTATCTGTAAAACTGCCGCAGTGCGGAGAGTCTTCGCGCCACCGAACGCCCGTCAGCCTGGTGCGAAAACATATGCTCCAGGAAGCTGCGCACGTCGGCTCGCCGCGCCCGCGGCAAACCCCGTACCGGTTTCTGTTGTTGCAGATATCTGGCGAACTGCGTCAAGTCGCGGCTGTAGGCCTCGACCGAGAGCGGCGCCAGCCCTCTTTCCACTTTCAGGTAGTCAACAAAACCCGCGAGCACTTCGTCGTTGGCGCCGGACATTCCCACTTCGCGATTATGTCCGATTACCCTGCGCGCCGTGATTACCAAGCCGGGTTCCACTGACATCCGGAGAACGCGACACACACCTGGTACTACAGCAACCTCTCGAATGATTCCTTGTCGCGGCGCCGGGCCGTCGCGCTCGCTAGTTCTGCGGCAAAGACAATTTCCCACTGGCGTTAAGGTTCAAAGCAGATTAACTTCCGGTAATCCATCCGGAGTCTGTGGCCAGCCATGAACAATGTGAAGCTCTCCTTTCTCGCTGTTGCCCCTGCTCGAGGGTCGGAAGTCGCAGGCGTTCTGGGGAGGAGGCGGCTAAGATCACGGAATGCGATTCTGCCCTGTTCAGCGCGCGGAAAAGCTGACCCGTCGAAGTCTTCCCGGACTCGGGTCTTAATGCTCGCGGACCGCCTGCGCGCGCTGCCCGCGAAGCTGCATGAACTTCCAGGCGCTGGAGACCATGTTCTCGAGCGACCGCGCAGCTTTCCAATGCAGCAGATTTTGGGCGCGCGATGGGTCCGCCAGCAGCACCGGTGGATCGCCCGGCCTGCGGCCTACAACGCGCTTTTTTAACTCACGCCCGATCACGCTCTCGATGGTGGCCACGACTTCCTTCACGGTGTGCCCTGTCCCGGTGCCCAGGTTCAGGATTCCAGAGGCGCCGCCGCCGGCCAGGTATTCCAGGGAAAGCACGTGCGCTTCGGCAAGGTCTTCGACGTGGATGTAGTCGCGGATGCAGGTGCCGTCGGGGGTGTCATAGTCGTCGCCAAATATCTGCAACTCGGCGCGCGCGCCGGCCGCCGATTGCAGCGCCGCCGGTATCAAGTGCGTCTCCGGGCTGTGCATCTCGCCGATTTCGCCGCTGTCGTGGCACCCAGCGGCGTTGAAGTACCGCAGGCTCATGAATCGCAGCCCGTAGGCGGGATCGTAGGACTGCAGAGCATATTCAAAGGCGAGCTTCGACATGCCGTAAGGATTCACCGGCGCCTTGGGAGCGTCTTCCACGATCGGCGAGTCGCGCGGGTTTCCGTATACTGCCGCAGTGGAGGAAAAAATAAACCGTCGGACCCCGACTTCCAGGCAGGTGTTGAGCAGTACCAGGCCATCGCGGACATTGTTCTCAAAATACTTTCGTGGATTTTCCATCGACTCGCCTACCAGCGAGAGCGCCGCGAAATGCATAACCGCATCCACGCCACGCAGCGCGCCCGCCAGTCTGGGGGCATCGCCCACGTTTCCTTCCATCAACTCGAAGCCCTTAGCCAATTCGCGATGGCCGGTGGACAGATTGTCGTAGATCGCGACGTCGTGCCCGCGGCGCGCCAAGGCCCGCGCGGCGTGGCTGCCGATATACCCGGCGCCTCCCGTCACCAGTACTCGCATCTTTCAACCTCGGCTATTTCGAATTGGATCCAGCCGAACCGTTGGCCCGCGACGTCCCTGAATCGCAGCAGTTGTTCACGCCCCGTTCGATGGCGGTGCCCTCCTCGTAGTCGTTCCAGGTGATGATGAGGAGAAACGGCAGCGGATCGGAGTTGGTATAGTAGCATCGGAACGCCAGCAGCAATTCTTCAAGAGTCTTGCCGCAGCGCGGGTACATGTAACGATTTACTCTCCAGGAAGCCTTGCGATTGTGGAAGCCGGGCCAAGCGGCGCGCACCGCGATCGAGTTGGGATATTTTTCCCGCATCTTCTCATAGAACGATTCCAGGGCTCGCTGCCCCCAGTTGCTGCCGTCGGTAGTCCAGCCGCGGTCCCCGAGCTGCACCCAGGCATCGAAACCATCAAGCACGTCGGAGTAACGCATACCACCATCTTCCATCAGCAGGATGGGGGTCACTGCCTGCCAGCCCCTCCACGTGATGCCGGACCTGTCTCCAGTCGGTCGACTTGCTGCGCGGCCAGATTGAAGATGACGTGACGCCCGTTGTAAGTCAAGTGGGCGGAACTATGGTGCATAGGCGTTGGTATTTCCGCTCACCGACTGCAGCAGCTCGCGCGCGTAAAGCGGGCCTTCCGGCTGCTCTTCGTGCTTGAAAAATGAGTAAATCTCGCCCGTCTCCCGCAGCCGCCGGCGCATGTTGTCTGCAATCCGGCGCCGGTCGTCTTCCGAATACTGCGAGCGCCGCAGCCTGAAGTATGCAAAGTCCGCCGTCGGCACATCGGGCGTTTGCAGCTCGTCGTTTTCCGCGACGCACATCGCCACGTTGTGCTGCCTCAGGATGGCGTACAGCTCCTCGTTGAACCACGAAGCGTGGCGAAACTCAAAGGCCGCGCGTAGCTTCCGCGGCAGCAGTTCAAGAAAGCAATTTAGCGCGCCCAGGTCTGCCTTCAAATTCGGCGGCAACTGGAACAGCACCGGGCCCAGCCGCCCCGCCTGCGCCAGCGGCTGGATGGAATCGACGAATCTCCGCAGCGGCTCTTCCGCGTTCTTCAGCCTCTTGAAATGGGTGATCGCCTGGTGGGCTTTGAGCGCGATGCGGAAGCTCTCCGGCGTCTGCGCCAGCCAGGCGGCAATGGTTTTTTCGTTGATCATGCGGCGGAAGGTGTAGTTCACCTCCACCGCGTTCAGTTGCGTCGCGTAGTATTTCAGGAAGTCTTTCTGGGGAAGCTTGGCGGGATAAAACGTCGGCTTCCAGGCCGCGTACGCCCATCCGGATGTGCCTGCGTAGAACACGTAACAACGGATTCGCACCCGCGATCGGTTGTTACTTTTAATTTTCTCGCTGGAGCCACGACGGCCACTACAACCCCAGGTAGGCCGTCCTCACCTCGTCGTTGTTGGCTACTTCCTGCGCCAGCCCTTCCAGCCGCACTCTGCCTTCCGCCATCACGTAGGCATAATCCGCCAGCGCCAGCGCCAGGTGTACGTTCTGCTCCACCAGCACGATGGTGATGCCTTCCTGCTTCAACTTCTTGAGCGTAAGAAACAGTTGCTGCGCCAGCAACGGCGAAAGCCCCAGCGACAGCTCGTCGATCATCAGCACCGTCGGCTCCTGCATCAGTCCGCGCCCCACCGCCAGCATCTGCTGTTCGCCGCCGGACAGCGTCCCGGCAAGCTGGCTATTCCGTTCCTTGAGCCGCGGAAACAACGTAAAGACGCGCTCCAGATTGCTGGCGACTTTCTTCCTGGCGCGCGGGGGATACGCGCCCATCTGCAGGTTTTCCTGCACCGTCATGTCGCCGAACAATTGGCGGCCCTCCGGCACCAGCACCAGCCCGCGCTGCGCCTTGGAATGCATCGAGAGCCGCGTCACGTCATGGCCGTCCAGCATCACCCGTCCCTTCCACGGCTTCATCCAGGCCATGATGGTGCGCAGCGTGGTCGACTTCCCCGCTCCGTTGGCGCCCAGAATGGTTGTCAACTGGCCTGTGCGCACTTTGAGCGAAACCCCCCACAGCACTTGCACCTCGCCGTATCCGGATTCCAGGTTCTCGATTTCGAGGGCAATTTCCGTCATTGCCCCTCCCGCAGTTTATCGGCGATATCGGCGCTTCCCAGGTAGGCTTCCACCACCGCCGGATCGCGCACCACTTCTTCCGGCTTCCCCTCGGCGATCTTCAGCCCGAAGTTCAGCACCATCACCCGGTCCGACACGTTCATCACCGCATGCATCAAGTGTTCGATCATGATGATGGAAACTCCGCGGTCGCGAATGGCGCGGATCAAATCCAGCATCTTCGCCACTTCCGTGGGATTCAGTCCCGCCAGCACCTCGTCCAGCAGCAACAGCTTGGGTTTGGCCGCCAGGGCGCGCGCCACTTCCAATCGTTTCTTGCCCGCGATCGTCAGGTGCTTGGCGAGCATGGGAGCGCGATCGGCCATATGGACCTGTTCCAGCACCTCCAGCGCCACCCCCGCGGCGGCATGCAACCCGAGGTATTCATGTCCAAAGCAGGCCCCGACGATCGCGTTCTCCAGCACGGTCATCTCGTTCAACGGTTTTACAACCTGAAACGTGCGCGCCAGGCCCGCGTGCACCAGTTTATTAGGCGGCCAGCTGGTGATGTCCTGTCCGGCAAAAACGAACGTCCCGCCGTCCGCCTTGTAGACTCCATTAATAACGTTAAACAGCGTCGTCTTCCCCGCCCCGTTCGGCCCGATCAGGCCCGAGAATCTCGCCCTCGTTCAGCGTGAAGCTGACGTCGGAGACCGCCAGCAATCCGCCGAAGCGTTTGCTCACGTTGCGTCCTTCCAGCAGGACACTCATTCGATCACCTTCCGCGCTCGCGGCACTAGCCGGTAAACCCACCCGATCAGCCCCCCGGGAGCAAACAAGATGACCAGCAGCAGCAGCGCGCCGGCGATCACCAGGTGGAAGTTGGACAGCCGCGGCGAGGTCAAAAGCGAGGACCTCATCTGCTCGTAGAGCGCCGCTCCCAGCGCCGCCCCTACCACCGTCCCCTGGCCGCCCAGCATCATCATCACAATGCCTTCGATGGAGGCGATCAACTCAAACGCAATCTCGGGATCGATCATCCCGTTCTTGAAGAACATCAGCGCCCCGGCCACCGCCGGCAGAAAAGCCGATAGGCTGTAAATGATGGCTTTGTATACCGTGGTGTTGACACCCAACACCACCGCCGCATCCTCGTCTTCGCGGATGGCAAACAGCCCCAGTCCGAACTTCGATACCTTGATCCCCAGGCTCAGAATCAACGACAACGCCATCACTCCGACGATCAGGTAATACGTAATCCAGAGCGCGTGCATGGCGCCGCCGAACGGCGCGTAAGATTCGAAGGAAACATACATCCCGGTGGAGCGGCCCCAGGGGTTGAAGTTGGATACGAACGACTGCACCGCCTGCAGAATACCGATCGTGGCCAGCGCAAAATATGCCCCCCGCAATCGCAAAATCGCCAGCCCAAACAGCAGGGCCAAGATCATCACTACCACGCCCGCCACCAACGCCGCCGCGATTACGTTCCAGCCCCTCGCCGTCGCCAGGTACATCCCGACATATCCGCCCAGCCCATAAAATACGATGTTGCCGAAGTTAACGTACCCGGTGTAGCCGATCATCAGGTTGAGGTTGCTGGCCAGGATGATGGCGACAGCCACCAGCAGCAGGTCTTCGCGCAGGGAAACGTTATTCGTTCGCGCCGGAATGGCGATGAACAACGCCGCGGTTATCAGGATCAACCAAAATACCGGCCGACGGACGATGATCACGAGCTTGCCCTCGCAAAAATCCCGCGCGGGAAAAAGATCAGCACCACGACGAACAGACCGAACTCGATCAGCGGCACCCAGCTCACCGCGATGAAGGGCGTCACCACTCCTTCCAGCAACCCCAGCAGCACGCCGGCCACCAACGCGCCGAAGGGCTTGCCCAGTCCGGCCAGCACCGTCACCACGAAGCTCTTCAGCTCGTAAACTCCGCCGGAAAGAATGGTGAATGGAAACATGGTGGAGATCAGCGCCCCCGAAACGGCCGCCAGCGCAATCCCAATGCCGAATGCGGTGGCCAGCACGGCGGTGGAGGAGATGCCCATCAATTCGGAGGCATCGCGGTTCTGGGAAACCGCGCGGATCGCTTTCCCGGCACGGGTGTGAAACAGGAACAATTGCAGTGCCAACGCCACCACCACCGCCGACGACGCGGCCGCTATATGGTTCCCGGTAAATGTGTAACGGCCCGCGGTGATCCCCGTCATGCTGAAGTTCACGTTGTACGGGCTCGTGCTCCAGATGATGGTCCCGACCCCGATCACCACCATGTTCACCGAGAAGGTAGCCAACAGGCTCATCAGAGCCGGCCGCCCCACCACCCAGTGCACCGCCCCGAAGTACACGATCACGCCCAGAATCAGACCGCCGGCGATGACCGGCAACAGCAGCAAGTAGGCATTGATCGTGATCGCCGCGAACAACATATACATGGCAAACATGCCCAGGGCAATCATGGAGCCGTGCGTCAGATTGATCACGTCCATGACCCCCCAGATCAGGCTCAGTCCCATGGCCGCCAATCCATACACCGCGCCTACCAGCACGCCATCAACCATCGACGCCAGAATGCCGCCCATTCATCAACCTCGTATGCAGAAATTGGCCAGCAGCAGGAGGCTCGTTGCGCCGCCGTTTGCCGCTGGCCGGTTGGTTTAGTGAATCGGGTAGACCACGTTCGCGCTCTTGTTGGCCACCGGCCAGACCACTTCCTTCGACAGTTTCCCCTTCTTCTTCTGCCATTGGGCAATGACCATGGTGTGGCCGAGTTGCAGACCATGCTCCTTGGGGTCGGTGGAGAACTTGGTCCGTCCGTAGAAGGTGGTGGCATCCAACGAGTTCAGAACGCCGGCTACCTTGGCCGAATCCGTGCTCCCCGCCTGCTCGATGGCGTGCTGCAGAACCAGGCCGGCCGCGTAACCGCCCGCCGATTCATAGCTGGGCTCACCATACTTCGCGGTGTAGTCCTTGTTGAATTGCGCCACGGTCGGTCCGAACTGCGGCTTTACCGATAACGTCGGCTCCCATTGCGAGGGCACGCTGACCCCAACCGCCGCATCGCCCAATTCCGACCACTTCGGACTGTCGGGCGCCACCAGGATAGTCACCATGTTCATTTTTGCCTTGCGGGAAAACAGTTGCCTCGCGAGCGTCGAGCCATCCGCGTAGTGTCCGCCACCCAACAGGACATTGGCCCCTGACGCGGTCACCTTGTCCAAGATGGCGCTGAAATCCGTCGTCCCCGGAGCATACGCTTCGCTGAACGCGACCTTGTATCCCTGCTTCTGCGCATACTCTTTCGCCGGATTGGCTACCGCTACCGAGAAGGCCGCGTCTTCGTAGACAAAAGCAATGGTGGCCTTCGGATCCTTCGACTTCAGCAGATCGATCGCCGTCTCCAGGTACTGTGTAGCCGGCGCGAACATCTGGAAAAGGTACTTGTTGCCTTGGCGGTAGGTCTTCTCGTCGGCGGCCCCCGTCGTCAGCATCACCTTTCCGTATTGCTCCGAAACAATGGACGCGGTCGTCGTCAGCGGCGACGAGTACGGGCTGAACAGGAAATCCGCCTTGTCCTCCAGAATCAATCGCGAATACAACTGCTGTACGCGCTTGGAGTTCGATTCGTCGTCGTAGCTGGCGAATTTGATCTGGTAGCTCTTCCCGCCGGCCTTGATGCCGCCGGCAGCGTTGACTTGGTCCTTCCAAAGTTCAAACCCGTTGTACTGCTCCAGCGAATCGACATTGAGTTTTCCCGTCTTCGAAACGGTGAACCCGACCGTGATGGTTTGCGCCTGGGCAGCCAGGCACGCAAAAGCGAGTAGGAGCGCAAAAAGGCATACGAAGGTGCGTCTCACAATAAGGACCTCCTGGACGTCAAAATTTGGCCCTGGGTTTATACCACGATAGTGGAGAAGGATACAGGAGGGATTAACGGCTGCCTGTGACTTGCATCACAGCTCTGCCGGCGTTCAACCGCCCGGAACCGAGGTTATCCGCTGCGCCGCAATCGCGCCCGTGCCGGCTTCGCCTTGGCAACCGCGGTCCGTGCCTTGGGGCGTTTCGCCGCCGTCGTTTTCCCGGAGGTGAATAACTGCTGCAGCGATTCCAGCGGCGGCAGCTTCTGTTTCAGCTTCAGCACCGGCTCGAACAGGTCGCCCTTTTGTCCGGCGCGTTCGATCGCCTGCTGGGCTTCGAACACCAGCAACGCCGCGTCTTCTTTCTTCCGGCAGCGCTCTACCTCGTCCCAGGTCACCGGCATCGACACCGTGGGCCGGTCTTTCGCGCGCAGAGAGTACGCGCACACCGTCGTCTTGTACTGGTCGTTCTGGCTCCAGTCCACGAACACCTTGCCCACCCGCAGCGTCTTCTTCATGTCTGACACGATCTGATCGGGATACGCACGCTCCAGCGCTCGCGCCAGTTCATGGGCGAAAGGCTTGGTGTCGTCGTACGTCACCGCGGTATTCAGCGGGACGTAAATCTGTAGTCCCTTCGACCCGGAAGTCTTCGGAAAACTTTCCATTCCCAGAGTGGCGAAGATATCGCGCACCCAGAGTCCCACCTGACAGCACTGCACGATGTTCGCCGGTGGGCCCGGATCCAGGTCAAACACCAGCATGGTCGGCTGCTCGATCTTCTTCCCCAGGCTCAGCGAGGTATGCAATTCGATGTCTGCCAGGTTGGCGGCCCACACCAGGGTCGCCAGGTCCTGCACCATGCAGTAGTACATCCAGCGGTTGTTGCCGCCGCTCCAGATTTTGGCGGTCTGCACCCACTCCGGGCGGTGCTTGGGACAGTTCTTCTCATAGAAGAAAAATCCGCCCACGCCTTCCGGGTAGCGCTTCATCGTCAAGGGACGGTCGCGCAAGTGAGGCAACAGGTAGGGCGCAATGCGCGCGTAATAGTCAATCAACTGGCCCTTGGTGAAGCCCACGCCCGGATAGAGGACCTTGTCCAGGTTCGTCAGCTTCAGCTCCCGCCCCTCGATCTCGACCATCGATTCCTTGGCCATATCCAATCATTTTGGATGCGCTGGGATTGAAACTCCGCCGCAAATTCTCCGTTTGCCGCCCGCCAGGCCCCTGGTTTTTCAGTACCCTGCCACAACTTGCATCCTGCCGGTGCCATCCAATGCTCTGTGCCAGGCGCCGACCAAAAAGCGTTGCCCGTCAGTTCCTCGGCGCCGCCCAAGTTTGCGCCCGAGCAGGTCAAGCTGTTTCGCGCCGTCCTGCAGCATCTGATCGACACCCAGGTCCCGTTCGTGGTCTCCGGCGCGGCCGCGTTGCAATTGCATACCGGCATCAGTCGCGACACCAAGGATCTCGACCTGTTTTTGCCCGCCGAGCACGTCTCTGATGCCCTGCGCTCGCTGCAGGAGGAAGGCTTCGAAACCGAAATTCCCGACTCGGTGTGGCTTGCCAAGGCACATCGCGGCGAATTCTACGTTGACCTGATCACCGGCATGAGCAATGCCGTGATTATGGTCGACCAATCCTGGATCGACCGCGGCATAACCTCCGATTTTTTCGGCCTGCTGGTCAAGGTCCTGGCCCGCGAGGAGCTGATCGCTTCCAAGCTTTTCGTCACCCGCCGCGAACGCTTCGACGGCGCCGACATCGCCCACGTCATCTTTTCCGCCCGGGGCGGCCTCGATTGGCAGCGCCTGCTTCAGCTGGTCGGCGAGCACTGGGAAATGCTGCTCTGGGCCGTCATCTTTTATCACTATGCTTATCCTGCCCGCGGCGAGTATGTGCCGCGCTCTGTTTGGGACGATCTGCTGGGCCGCTTGCGCCATTCTCTGGACCATCCCGACACCAACGCGCCCTTCCGCGGCAGCCTGATCGATCCCATGATGTTCGCCATCGACGTCAACGAGTGGGGTATGGAAAACGTGCTGGACCAGTATCGGGCGCAGCGCAGGCCCAAGCTGAAGCCGGCGGCGTAACCAAGATGAGAGTCGCTGCCACCGCGGATCTTCACTTCAATGCTCCGGTGTGGGAGAAACTTCGCCCGCAGATTGAACGCGTGCGCGATGAAGCGGACGTCCTTATTGTCGCCGGTGACCTCACCAACTACGGCAAGACGAACGAAATGGAGCCGCTGGTCAACCTGCTGGTGCGCCTTCGCCTTCCCATTATCGCCGTGCTCGGCAACCACGACTACGAAAGCGGCCAGGAACAGGAGCTGATGAAGATGATGGCCGGCGAAGGCATCAAAATTCTTGATGGCACCGGCTATGAGCGCGACGGAGTCGGCTTCGCCGGGACCAAGGGCTTTATTGGCGGCTTCGGCCGCGGCGCGCTCACCGCCTTCGGAGAGCGCGAAGTCAAGGCCATCGTCCAGGCGGCGATCGACGAGAGCCTGAAGCTGGAGCGGGCCTTGTCTCAGCTGCGCACCGAAAAGCGAGTCGTCATCATGCACTACTCGCCGGTTGCTGCCACCGTCGTCGGCGAAGCGCCCGAAATTTATCCTTATCTCGGCACCTCGCGCATGGCGGAGGTCGTAGACCGCCACGGCGCCGACCTGGTGGTCCACGGCCACGCCCACCACGGCGCCTACGAAGGCAAGACGGTGGGCGGCGTCCCGGTTTACAACGTCGCGCTGGGACTGCTGCAGAAGCAGGATCCGCCGCGCGTCTATCGAGTACTCGAGGTCTAGCGGGGCTTCTCCTCCTTATTACTCAAGTGATATTAACCGCACGCCAGGTGTGTCGCAGACCCCCTCCCCCTCCCCGAACACGGGATCAACAACATTCGTCCGGGTAACCCGGCGAGAATCCCGGGTTACCGGGAGCTCGTCCCATTTACTGCGAAGACAACTTCCATGGGCAGCTGGAGATGGCATTGTGTTTACTAGTTATTCAATCATACCTGTAGAGACACAAATAACGTGCGCACCCTTACGCGCAGATCGAGGGTAGCGCGTGTCAAGGGGATTGTCTCTGATTTGGGCAGAAAAATTTTGACGGCGGTTTCAAATCGGAAGAAGGTTATCGGAATAGGCGAGCCTGATGTATCTGGTTCCTTCGCCTTCGCTCGGTCGCGCTGAGTATAAGAGGAAGGGGGGCGCGTTCGGCACGGCTGAGGCCTGATTGCAGATCGGCGCCAGGAACAACCCCACATTTGCCAAAGCCGGGCAAATGTGGGCCACCCTCTATAACCGTGTCGGCGTTGTCAAGAGACACGTGTGCGGTGAAAGGTTTTGGTTTTCCTTTCATGGAAGGTTTTTGCTTTTGCTGTTGCTTTTGCTTTTTCGCTCATCGATACCAAGGCTCGCTGCTAAAGAATCCTGCGGTGGAAACTGGTTCCACCAACCATCTATCCGGTCACCGCAGATCCGACCATGATTCGTTGTTCAGACTCCCCGACCGATGCAGGGAGGCAAGACGCCCAATCAGTCAGCGATATTCTTTCCCACCCTTCGAACATCGCGAAGGGTGGGGCACCCACATGCGAGTAGTTCATGCGATAAAAGGGGTGGGGCACCCGGCGATGCAGACTGGGTTGACGGACCACATTTGGACGATTGCCGAACTGATTCAAGCGGCATAGAATCCAGCGCAATGTTCATCGAGGAAGCCGATGACACTGATTTATCGGGGCCTATTTCTATGCCCAAATTGCAAGATGCCTTGGCGCTCGCAGCCCCCCATCCCTCAGCTAGCAGTTCGACATCATGGGTTGAAAGTTCAGGTCGGTTGGCAACTGCCTGTTCTATGTACTGCATGCAATCATCTGTCAGTATGTAGCAGTACAGATTTCCTGCCGCCAGGCATGCCCGACAATGCACTGCCAAAGTTCCCCAATTACGCCCGTCGTATTTTCTCCACATGGCTGCGATGCGACGAACCAAGCTGCGACAGTCAGATACCAATATTCGCCTTGAGCAACGGAGTTTTTGATATAGAGACAATCGAGCCAGAGGTAAAGCGGTGCGCAGTCGATGGTCGTCTACGCTGCGAAACACAGCACCCCATAACGGTAGCGATTCCAAATCGGACGAGAATCGTGTTTCAGGGGAGTGGTCAGTGAAACGCATCGCGGCATTTGTGGGTTGGTTGCTGCTTGCCATAGTCTGTGCTCTGGGCGTGATCGGTGGCCGGGCTACCAACTCGATTCTAAGCACCGGCTTCTGGACGGTACTGTTGATCCTGTGGATAGCGTTCGGACTGAAAACCCTTCGTCGCTGGCGGCATGAGGCTTCAAATCCATCAACACGGAATTAGCCCACTACCGGAAAAGCCCCACATTTGCCAAACCCGGGCAAATGTGGGCCACCCGCGGCTTGCCCACCCTACGAAAACCGCCCTTCGACTTCGCTCAGAGCAGGCTACGGGTGGGGCGCCCACAGTTGTTATGGGTCATGAAACTCCAAAACATCCGATACACAAGGCTGGGGCACCCGCGCTTGTCGCGAGCGAGTAGAATAGCCGCCTCATTTGAAATTCATGAGAGGGCTTACGGCGATCATATCGATGCGCACACTTGTGTTCTCGCTCCTATTCATCGCAGCAAGCGGGGCCGCTGCGCTGCAAGCAACGCCGGCGGCGCCGCCATCTGCTTCCGTGCCGGTTCAAAGTCCGGCGTCCACCGCGCAGGAAGCGGAAAGCCTGAGGGAAGGTGCACCGGCGGTCAGCCATCATCAGTTAACGGTAGCCGGCAGGGTCCTGAGGTACACCGCAACGGCGGGGCGGCTGGTGATCAAGGCGGAGAATGGGCAAGCTGAGGCGGCAGTGTTCTTTATTGCGTATGTCGTCGACGGGCAGGAGGCGCAGGCACGGCCGCTGACGTTTGTATTTAACGGTGGTCCAGGAACGGCGACGGCCTGGTTGCACCTCGGGGCGCTGGGTCCGAAGAAGATCAAGCTGGAGAGCGATGGGGCGGTTCCGCCTCCCCCTTATGAAACCGTCGAGAACCCACAGACCATCCTGGACCGCAGTGACTTGGTGTTCATTGACGCACCCGGGACCGGATACAGCCGGGTCCGCCCGGATTTAACGAAGAAGTTCTACAACGTGGCCGGCGACGCCGACGCGTTCTACCGCTTTAT
This sequence comes from Terriglobia bacterium, assembly GCA_963797035.1. Taxonomy (GTDB): domain Bacteria; phylum Acidobacteriota; class Terriglobia; order Terriglobales; family Acidobacteriaceae; genus JAIQGF01. The sequence continues at coordinate 102,074 of CAWCOC010000001.1, read as the reverse complement.
CCGGCTGTACCTGACGAAATACCAGCGCTGGCGCTCGCCTCTATTTCTGTTCGGCGAAAGCTATGGCACGACGCGGGCGGCGGAGCTGGCGAACCACCTGATCGACAATTACATTCCCGTCACCGGGGTGGCGCTGCTCTCGGTCGGACTGGATTTCCAAACGCTGATGGCGAGCAACATGAACGACCTGCCGCACCAGTTGATAATTCCGACCTACACCATGATTGCGGCGTATCACCAGAAGCTGGCGCCGGATCTGACGAGCAATCTCGATGAGACGATCAAGCAGGTGGAACAGTGGTGCGCCAGCGATTACGCGCAGGCGCTGGCGCTCGGCAGCACGCTCGATCCGGCGAAGCGCAAGCAGATCATCGGCCAGCTTGCCGCTTACACAGGTCTGAAAGCGGAGTTGATTGACGAACACGATTTGCGGATCGAGCCCACGGTTTTCATGAATAACCTGCTGAAGGAACAAAAGCTAGTCGTGGGCCGCGTGGATGGCCGCTTTGCCGCGCCGATGCCGCAAAGCAATGCGAACGAGCCTTTCTTCGATCCGGCGATGGCGGCAATGTTCCCGGCCTTCAATGCCGCCATGAATGACTATGCGCAAACCGAGCTGGGATACAAATCGGAACTGCCGTACGTGATCTGGAGCTTTGAGAAAATCAACCGCGCCTGGGATTGGGGTGGAGCCATGGCTGGGTATCCGCAAACGCTAACCAGCCTGCAGGCGGCAATGGCGAAGAACAAATATCTCAAGGTGCTGGTGATGGAAGGCATGTACGACATCGCGACACCGTTCTACGCCAGCGATTACACGTTCCGCCACCTGCACCTGAATGCCGACTACCGGAAGAATCTGGCTTTTGTGACGTTCAAGGGCGGCCACATGGTGTACAACGACGCGGCCGCGCTGAAAGAGATGAAGGGGGTGCTGGACCGTTGGTACGACGGATCGATGAAGAACGGGAGATAGTGCGGTGCACGATCAATGACGCAGACGTGCCCTGCCTTTCCCACCCTTCGCCAAAACCGGGCGAAAGGGTTGGCCACCGAAGTCGGCGATGATCGCGCTGCGGCCTCCGATCATCACACCGGATGGTGCACACGCTGGGTATCTGGCACAAAGAATCTTTTCCACGCTGTTCCTGGCTAAGGGCATTCAGTAGTGGTGCTTTTGCTTGCTGGCGAGGAATTCATAGATCCTTCGCTTCGCTCAGGATGACACGTGATGAGAGCGCTTCGCTCACGATGACACGTGTAATGGGACGCACACCGGTTTGACACCGATTTCCGCGCCAGCGTAACGTTCTTGGGATCTCTTGCGGAGGTTTCATGCGAAGGCTGTTCTCCTCTCTGCTCGCCTTCCTGATAGTGGTTATTTCCCTTCCACTGCTGGGCCAGGACATTGCTTCGTTCGAGAAGCGCATCACCGTGCGCAAGCTGCCCAACGGCCTCACCATGCTGGTGATGGAGCGCCCCGAGGCCCCGGTCTTTTCCGGCTACACCTTCGTGGATGCCGGTTCGGTGCAGGACCCGAAGGACGAAACCGGGCTGGCGCACATGTTCGAGCACATGGCCTTCAAGGGCACGCGGACGATCGGGACCACCAACTGGCCGGCGGAAAAAATCGCGCTGCAGAAGGTCGAGCAGGCCTATGGGGCCTACATTCACGAAGCGGAGAGACGCGTCGGCCGCGACGACAAAAAGGTCGCGGAACTTGAAAAAGTTTGGCAGGACGCCACCAAGCAAGCGGAAAAGTACGTGGTGCGCAACGCCTATCCGCAGATCATCGAGGAAAACGGCGGCGTCGGCATGAACGCCCAGACCAGCGACGATCAGACCATTTACTTCTATTCCTTTCCTTCCAACCGGCTGCAGCTGTGGGCCTACCTGGAGTCGGAGCGTTTTATCGAGCCCATCATGCGCGAGTTCTACAAGGAGCGCGACGTCGTTTTTGAAGAGCGGCGCATGAGCACGGAGAGCAACCCGATCGGCCGATTGATCGAACAATTCATCGCCTCCGCCTTCATGGCGCACCCCTACCATCGCCCGACCATCGGCTGGGCCTCCGACCTGCGGCGCTTCTCGGCCACCGATGCCGAGCATTTCTTCCACACCTACTACGTTCCGGCCAACATGGTGGTGGCCGCGGTTGGAGATTTCAAAGCCGCGCAGGCCCTGCCGATCATGGAAAAGTATTTCGGGCGACTGCCCAAGGCGCCGGCGCCGGTGGAAGATCCCACCCGGGAACCGCAGCAGCAATCCGAGCGCCGCGTCGTTCTCACCGAGACCGCGCAGCCGCTCTACATCGAGGGCTACCATCGTCCGGATTACCGCGATCCGGACGATGCGGTTTACGACGCCATCTCCGACATCATGTCCAATGGCCGCACCTCGCGCCTCTATCGCTCGCTGGTGCGCGACAAGAAGATTGCCGCCGAGTCCGCCGGCTTCAGCGGCTGGCCGGGGAGCAAATATCCGCACCTGTTCGCGTTTTATGCCGTGCCCACGCCCGGCCATACCAACGACGAAGTGCGCGATGCCATTCGCGCCGAAATCGAGCGGTTGAAGACCTCCGACGTCACCGACGAAGAGCTCGCCATGTTCAAGACGCGCGCCAAGGCCGACCTGATCCGCGGTTTAGGCAACAATGCCGGACTGGCGGCGCAGCTTGCGACCTTCCAGGCGCGCTTCGGCGACTGGCGCGAACTGTTTCGCCAACTCGACCGCTACGACAAGGTGACCAAGGCCGACATCCGCCGCGTGGCTGCCAAAACGTTTGTGCCGACGAACCGCACCGTAGGAATCATCGAGAGCACGAAGATGGCCGGCGCCACTCCAGCGCAGAAGCCGGAGGAGAAACAATGATCGGACGCTTCCTCCGCAGGATCGCCGCAACGTGGGGCTCGTGGAATGGAGCGAGTAGCTCCAAGTTCTTTCGCCCGCTGAAGCGGGCTCGAAACGATTGCGACGCCAACCCCCGGCTTACGCCGGGGGCTACACATTCTTACGCGCGCTTCGCGCGCTGTCGTCTGGTAGCGCTAAACGGGCGCTTCGCGCGCTTGCGTCTGGTAGCAATACTCGGCGTGCTGATTGCAACTGGCCCAATTACGCAAGCGCAGAACCCAGCGCAGCGGCCCACCCATCCTCCCACCGGCGCGAAGAAAGCCCAACCCGGCACCGGCGGTCCGGCCGCCGCCTGGAAGCAGATTCCCATCCCGCCGCTGGCCGCTTTTCACCCGCAAGAGCCGAAGCGCATTCAGCTCGCCAATGGCATGGTCATCTTCCTGCAGGAAGATCACGAGCTTCCCATCGTGGGCGGCATGATGCGCATCCGCGGCGGCTCCATCCAAGAGCCGGCGAACAAGGTCGGCATGGTGGACGCCTACGGCGCCGTCTGGCGCACCGGCGGCACCACCAAACGCACCGGCGATCAACTGGACGATTTCCTGGAAGCTCGCGCCGCCAAGGTTGAAACCGGCAGCGGCGCCGACTCCACCACCATCAGCTTCAACTGCCTGAAGGACAAGCTGGACGAAGTTTTTCCGGTTTTTCTCGAAGTATTACGCGAGCCCGCCTTCCGCGAGGACAAGCTCGAACTGGCCAAGACGCAGATGAACACCGACATCGCGCGCCGCAATGACGACATCGGCGAAATCGCCGGGCGCGAAGCGGTCCGCCTGGCCTATGGCCGCGACAATCCTTACGCGCGCATCCCCGAGTATTCCACCGTCGCCGCCATCACCCGCGACGACCTGGTGAAGTGGCACGAAACTTTTGTCCATCCCAACAACATCATCCTCGGCGTTTACGGCGATTTCGATCCTGCCGCCATGGAGCAGCGCCTGCGCCAGGCTTTCGAATCCTGGCCCCAGGCGCCCGTCCCGCCCAAGCCCAAGATTGATTTTCACGATCCCAAGCCGGGGCTGTACTTCATCGAGAAGTCGGACGTGACGCAGAGTGAAATCCGCATGATCACGCTCGGCATCCAGCGCAACAACCCGGATTATTTCTCGGTCAACGTGATGAACGATGTCCTCGGAGGCGGCTTTGCCTCGCGACTGTTCAAGACCATCCGCACGGAAAAGGGCCTGGCCTATTCGGTCGGCGGCGGCATCGGCGCATCGTTCGATCATCCTGGTATTTTTCGCATCGCGATGGGTACCAAGAGTCCCTCCACGGTGGACGCCATCCAGGCGCTCGATAGCGAGTTGAGTAACTTGCTGGCCTCCAAGCCGATTACTTCCGAAGAAGTGCGCGAAGCGAAGGACTCGATTCTCAACCGCTTCATCTTCAACTTCGATTCCAAGGACAAGGTGCTGGGCGAGCGCATGCTGTACGAGTTTTACGGCTACCCTGCCGATTTCCTGGAGCGCTACCGCGCGGGCATCGAGAAGTCCACTCCCCAGGAGGCCAACCGCGTCGCCCACGAATACGTTCATCCGCGGCAGTTCGCTGTGCTGGTGGTCGGAACCCAGGCGGCGTTCGGCAAGCCGCTTTCCACGCTGGGGCCCGTAACTACGCTCGACATTTCTATTCCGTCGCCGGGTGCTGCCGCCGGCTCAGCGCAGCCGACGCAATCGGACCCCAAGGCGCGAGCGTTGGTGGAGAAGTTCGTCAATTCCATCGGCGGCGCCGCCAAGCTTGCGAGCGTCAAGGCTCTCCACCAGAAGCTGGTCAGCACACAGAACACGCCGCAGGGTTCCATCACCTTCGACAACGACCTGACCATCCAGTTTCCCGACCGGCTGCGCGCCGCGGTCACCGCCGCGCAGCTTCCTGGCGAAATGCTGATCGTGGTGTCGCCCTCATCGGCCTTCATGAGCATGCCCGGAGGCGGCACGCACGAAATGCCGGCGTCGATGAAGCAGGACCGCATGAACCTGCTGAAGCGCGATTGGATGGCGATTGCGCAGCATGTTGCCGATCCTGCTTATGTGTTCTCTCTCGGAGGGACCGAAAAGGTCGGCGACACCGAGGCGCAGGTGGTTCACATTTCCGGCAACGGCATCTCGGTCCAGTGGGCGCTCGATCCGCAAAGCGCGCGTCTGTTGCAGGTGTCCTACGAGGATGTCGGGCAGCGTGGGCCGGTGCACCGTGTCATCACCTATTCGGACTGGCGTCCGGTCGACGGCCTCACGGTTCCTTACCAGCGAACCATTACCGAGAATGGGCGGCCCAGCGCCAGCGAACAAATTCAAACCTACCAGCTCAATCCCGTGGTGGACGCCAAGCTGTTCGAGAAGCCGGCTGAGGCCACAGCCAAGTAATCACTCGAAGTGGTTTCAAAAATGGCGCGGGCGCTTCGAGTGCCTGCCCTCAGAGGCTAAAGCCCAATGTTTTTGCAGCCCTTGCGGCACGGCTGAAGCCGTGCCCTTTCACAAAACCATTTCTGAAACCAGTTCCAGGGACTTAGCCGGCGAACACGCGCACCAGCAAAACCGGTTCGGTCATGAAATCGAACTGGTCGATGCGTTCGACCGCTTTGCGGATGGTGCCTTCCGAGACCGTCTCCACCGTGATCACAAACGAGAGCCGCTCTTTGGGCATGTGCGGCTCCTGCAGCACCGAATCGATGTTGATTTCCAACTCGTCGAGCACGGACGCGACGCGCGCGATGATGCCGGGCTGGTCGTGCACCGTCAGCCGGAGATACCACTCGCAGGAAGCGCCGCGCGTGGTGAGCGGAAGCGAGGAAATGGGCCCGAACCCGGGGATGGGCGACGACGCAGGGGCCTTGGTCACCAGTGCTTGCGCAATTCCGATCAGGTCCGCGACCACCGCGGTGCTGGTGGCCGGACCGCCTGCGCCGCGGCCATAGAACATCTGTGTCCCGCTGCACTCGCCTTCCACGAAGATGGCGTTGAACACGCCTTCCACCTTGCCGAGCATGGAATTTTGCGGCACCAGCCAGGGCCGCACCGTGACCGCGATCCCGTCGTCCTGTCGTTCCGCCGCTCCCACCAGCCGGATGCGCCCGCCCAGGCGCCGCGCGTATTGCAAATCCACTTGCTTGATCTGCCGCACGCCCGTCACCGGAATGTCCGCCGGATACAGGCGCAGGTTGAAGGCCATCCTGGCCAGGATGCACAGCTTGTCGCGGGCATCGATGCCGTCGATGTCCAACGCCGGGTCGGCCTCGGCGTAACCGGCCTGTTGCGCCGCCCTCAGCGCGTCCTGGAACTCCAATCCTTCGCTCTCCATGCGGCTCAGGATGTAATTCACAGTCCCATTGAGTACGCCGTAGATCTTCAAAACCTGATCGCTGGTGGCTGACCGGCGAAGCGTGCGCACAATGGGAATTCCGCCCGCGGTCGTTGCCTCGATTCCCACCGTGAGCCGCCGTGCGCAAGCCAAGGCCAGGATCTCGTCGCCGTACTTGGCGATGAGGGTCTTGTTGGCGGTGACTACCGGCTTGCCGGCTTGCAGCGCACGCCTTACTACTTCGCGGGCGGTGCCATCGCCTCCGATGGTTTCCACCACTACGTCCACGTCCGGCGCGGTCACCACGTCGGCCCACTCAGTGCAGGCGCGCGCGCCCGCTGGAATTGAGGTCGCAGGGATTTCGGTTCTCCGGCACACCGCCGACACCACCAGCCGCACTCCACTGCGCTCAGCGATCGCGTCGGCGTTGGTGGTCAGCAGTTGCGCCGTCGCCTGCCCGACGGTGCCGAATCCGACGATTCCTACCCTGACTACCTTCACGCTTCCTCCCCGGCCATCGCCCGCAGCGGCAGCTCCGTCCGGCGTGTGCCCTCCGACGCCATCCTGGTAAAAACCAACTCGCCCTCCAGACCCATGGCGCGCAGACGCTCAGATACCGCGGCGCAGACCTCGCTCTGTGACGCGTCGTGCCGCAGCGTGACCAGCACTGAGCTGCCGGCGCCGCTTAGCGTCACCGCCAGAATTCCCGCCTTCCCGGCCAGCGGTTGCAGGCAGGGGAGCAGTGGACAGGCCTTGGCCCGATACGGCTGGTGCAGCGCGTCGTGCTGCGCCGTGCTGAACAGGTCGTCGCGACCGAGCGTATAGGCCGCAACCAGCGCCATGGCGCTTTGCAGGTTGGCAACCACCACTTCTCTTCCGTAGAGCGTCGGCACCAGCGCACGAGATTTTCCCGTTGCCAGCCCGTTGCCCGCCAGCACCAGCAGCAACGGACGCTCTCGCGCTACCTCGATGCGGCTGGCCTGCGCGCGTTTTCCGTACTCGTTCCGGTTCGACTGTACGATCACGAAGCCGCCCAGCCAGCACGCCGCCACGTTGTCCGCATGGCCCTCCTGGCGGACTGCTTCATCCAGGATTTGCTCGTCGGTCCAATCCAAGCCGGCGAAATGCACCGCCAGCGCCACACCCGCCAGCCGCGCCGCTGCCGACGATCCGCAGCCCTTGCCCACCGGGATCTCATTCCTCACCTTGAGCGCCAGCGGCACGCTCTGTGCGCCGGCGCGCTTCAGCGCTTCGCGATACGAGTCCAGGATCAAGTTGTGCTCCAGCTTGCCGCACACCTCGGCGTCGCGCCCGCTCGCCTTCACCGAAAATGAGGCGGCAGGCTCGGCCCGCACGTGCAAGTAGAGATCGACGGCGATGGCCGCCGAGTCGAAAGCTGGGCCCAGGTTCGCGGAGCTTGCCGGCAACTTCAACTCGATTCCGCGCAACCCATCCCTTTTGTGCCCGGCCTCCTTCATGCCTCCCCCTGGAAACGCTCCAGCAGAGCGATCACCTTTTCCACGTCGGCTTCAACTTGGATAGGAGGACGCCGCCGACAGTCCAGTTCAGCCGCCAGTTTGGGGCGCTCGAACAGCTGGCCGGCGTGGAATTTCATGCTGTAATCGGGGTCCTTGAGCACGTGCCCGGTGAGCACCAGCACTACGGTTTCTTCCGCCCCGACGAACGCGCTGCGCAGCAGGTTTCTCAATCCTGCCAAGGTGACCGCCGATGCCGGCTCGCAGCCCAAGCCCTCGGACCCGATCTCCGCCTTGGCGAGCGCAATTTCCTCTTCACTTACCTGCTCGCAGGTTCCGCCGGTCGCCTGCAGCACCTTGACCGCCTTTCGCCACGACGCGGGGTTGCCGATTTTGATCGCTGTCGCCATCGTCTCCGCCTTCACCGGCGTGAGCATGCGGCCGCCGCTCTCGTGCAGCGCCGTGTACAGCGGGTTCGCTCCCTCCGCTTGGATGATCGACAACTTCGGCAACCTCGCGATCAGCCCCAGCCGATGCATCTCGAGCAGCCCTTTGCCCAATGCAGAGCTGTTCCCGAGGTTGCCGCCGGGCACGATGATGTGCGCCGGCGGGTTCCAATCCAGCTGCTCCATGATTTCGATGGCCGTGGTCTTCTGGCCTTCAATGCGGTAGGGATTCACCGAGTTCAGCATACAGATCGGCATCCGGCGCACCAGTTCGGTGGCGATCCGCAGGCAGTCGTCGAAGTCGCTGCGCACCTGCAGCGTGACCGCGCCGTACTCCAGCGCCTGCGACAACTTCCCCCAGGCAATATTTCCCTCCGGGACCAGCACCAGTGCCCGCATCCCCGCGCGCGCTGCGTACGCCGCCATCGAAGCCGAGGTGTTCCCGGTTGAGGCGCATGCCACCCAACGGTAGCCGGCCGCTTTGGCAACCGACACCGCCGCCGTCATGCCGGTATCCTTGAACGAGCCCGTCGGGTTCATGCCCTGGTGCTTCGCCAGGAGCGCACGCATTCCCAGCCGCCGCGCCGTCTGCGGCATGGAGTACAACGGCGTGTTTCCCTCCGCCAGCGTGACCACTTCATCCATCACTTCAACAATCGGCAGCATCTCCCTGAAGCGCCATACGCCGCTTGCGTCGGCAGCCGACGCGGACATTTTTCTTTCGCGCCACTTCGTCTTGACCTGGTTCCATGACTGGGACCCGTCCCAGCGCGGATATACCACCTCCAGCAGCTCGCCACACTGGCGGCAGCGAAAGTCCGGCTGCATCTCGGTCTGCATGGTTTGGCAGCCGCAACACTGCAGTTGCGCTTCCGCGCTTCCCTTAACAGCAGCGGCTGGCATGGATCGGTTCATCGTCATCTCCGGACTGCTGGGCATAAAACCCCGCCACGGCGGCGCCCAGGAATTCATCGTGTACGGCGCTGATCACCACCGGCGCGGAAGCCGCCGGAACGGCGAAGCAGATGTTCAGCTCGCTGGCGCCCTGGGCCACCGCGATCACGCTGACGTTACAGCGCGCCACGGCGGAAAACAGGCGCGCCAGCACGCCGCATTTGCCCTTCATCGTCTCCCCCAATACTGCCACCACTGCGATTTCGCGCTGCACCGCGATCGGCGGCATCATGCTGTGCTTGAGCTCGGTACGGAACACCCGCTCGGTCACAGTCAAGGCGCGTTCCAGGTCCGCCTCGCGAAACACCAGACCGATGGCATTTTCCGACGACGACTGGGTGGAGAACAACACGTCGATGCGCTCATGTCCCAGCCCCAGGAACAGCCGCCCGAACAGGTCCTCGAAGTGGCCACCGTTGGGCATGTTCAAGGTGATCAACGCCGCCGGGCAAACGCAGGTCACCGCCTTCACCACGTGCCCGTTGCGCTGCGCCTTGGCGGCGATGCGCGTGCCTTCGACCTCCGGCGAAAACGAGTTTTTGATCAGCACCGGAATCCCGCTCTCGAACGCCGGACGGACCGCCTTGCGATGGATCACCTTGGCGCCGTAATACGACATTTCGATCGCTTCGGCGAAGGTGATCTCCGGCAGGATGGTCGCCGCGGGGCAGATGCGCGGGTCGGCGCTCATCACGCCGTCCACGTCGGTCCAGATCCAGATCTCGTCGCAGCTCAGCGCCGCGCCCAGGATGGTGGCCGAATAATCCGAGCCTCCACGGCCCAGGGTCGTCGGTTGCCCGGCCATGGTCCCCCCGCGATAGCCGGTCACGACCGGAACCGCGCCCGCGCTCACCGCCGGCAGCAGGAATTCGCGGCTGCGTTGCGTAGTGGCCTCCGTGTCGGGGCTGGCGTCCCCAAAATTGTCGTTGGTAATCAGGAACTGGAGCGAATCAAACGGTCGGGCATCCACGTTGAGTTCGCACAGCTGGGCGGCAAAGATCGGGGCCGACATACGTTCGCCGATCGCCAGCACCACGTCGAGCACCTGCGGCGTTGCCGCGCGCAGCATCAGCAACGCGCCGCAGACATCGCGCAACTCGCGCAGCGCCTCGCCGACGCAAGCCGTGACGGCCTGGCGCTTCTCGGCGGCCAACAGCGCCTCGATCACCTCGCGATGGCGCTGTTCGAGCGTCGCGAGCCGGTCTTCCAACGCCTTGCCTTCCCCGGCGCAGGCTGCGTTCATCGCTTCGATAATCTGGTCGGTGACCCCGCTGAGCGCCGAAACCACCACCACGACGGAATGCTCGCGGCGCGCCTGACGCACAATCTCCGCCGATTGCCGAATGCGCTCCGCCGACCCTACCGAGGTCCCTCCGAATTTCATCAGTAGCAAGCTCATCGCCGTCCCCTTTTTCTAAGCCGTCGTGCAAAACACAAAAGCCACCACCGCGGCTGGCGGATGGTGGCTTTCAAATCCTGGTTCTGTTTGAACTAGCTCATCCGCAGCTCGCTCCTGTGCCGGCTGTTGTTGTGTGCGCTGTTGTGCGGATTCCCGGCGCTTGCGTCGGATGAGCGGGCCGGATTGAGATCTTGCCGTTCAAAGTGAACTCTCTCGACCGTACAGTAGCTTGCTCATCGCGGGGTGTCAACCGATTTCCGGTAACCTCTCCCGACACCAAAGTTCCCCCAGAAACCAGGGCAGGACTCCAGGCCGAGAAGCTAAGCGCGTCAAATTTCCAGGATCACCGGCATGATCAGCGGCCGGCGCGCCGTGTTCTTCACGATGAAGCGTTTCAGGTCCTGACGTATCTTTTCCTTGATCACGCCCCAGTCGCGTTTTTCTTCTTCGGTGGAGTGCTCCAGGGTGTCCATGATGATCTGCCGCGCCTCGGTCATCAGGCCGTTTTCGGCGCCCGCCCCAGCGAACCCGCGCATCACGATCTCCGGCAACGATTCGATCTGCCCGGTCAGCTTGTTAATGGCGATGATCGGCAGCACAATGCCGTCCTCGCTGAGATGCCGCCGGTCCTTGATGATGAGGTCTTCCACCACGTCGCCGCGCGATCCGGAATCGATGCAGACGCGCCCCACCGCCACGCGTCCCATCTTGCGGGCGCCCAGCTCGTCGAACTCCAGCACGTCGCCGCTCTCGATCATCATCACCGAACCGACCGCTCCCATCATGCTGCCCGCCAGGTCCGCGTGCCGCCGCAATTGCCGGTACTCGCCATGGATGGGAATGAAATATCGCGGCTTCACCAGGTTGATCAGCAGCTTCAATTCCTCCTGGCTGGCATGCCCGCTGACGTGGACCGGCGGATACGAACCGTCTTCGTAGATCACGTTGGCGCCACGCCGGTACAGGTGGTCGATCATCCGGTAGATCGCCTTTTCGTTTCCCGGGATGATGCGCGAGGAGAGCACGACTGTGTCCCCGGGTTCGATCTTGGCGTGCTTGTGATTGTCCACCGCGGCGCGTGACAACCCCGACATGGGCTCGCCCTGCGTCCCGCTGATCAGCACCAAGACCCGCTCGGGAGGAAAATTCTTGATCTCCCCCGGATGAATCAGCAGCCCGTCCGGCACCTCGATGTAGCCCAGCTCCTGCGCGATCTCAGTGGAGTCGTTCATGCTGCGCCCCACCAGGGCCACCTTGCGCCGGTGCTGGTACGCCATGTCGATCGCCAGCTTGATGCGGTGGATGGACGACGAAAAACAGGAAATGAACAGCCGCCGCTGGGTGCGCGCGAACATCTCATCGAACTTCCGCCCCACCGCCCGCTCGCTGGGCGTGTATCCAGTCCGTTCGACATTGGTCGAATCCTGGAACAGCGCCAGCACGCCTTCCTTGCCGTACTCCGCGAAGGTGTGCAGGTCGAAGAGCTTGTTATCGCTGGGCGTGGGGTCAACTTTGAAGTCGCCGGTATGGATGATCACCCCCAGCGGGGTGTGGATGGCCAGCGACACGCAGTCCACCAGCGAGTGTGTCACGTGGATCGGCTTGATCTTGAACGGACCGATGGTCACCATCTCGCCCGGACGAATCTCGATCAGGGTGGCGTTGTCCAGCAGTTCGTGCTCGTCGAGCTTGTCCTCGACGTAGGCCAGGGTGAACTCGGTGCCGTACACCGGCACGTTCAGCTCCGACAGGATCCAGGGCAGCGCGCCGATGTGGTCCTCGTGCCCGTGGGTCAGCACGATGGCGCGCACGTGCTTGCGGTTCTCGATCAGGTAGGCGATGTCGGGAACCACGATGTCGACCCCGAGCAACTCCGACTCGGGAAACATCAGTCCGGCGTCGATGACGATGATGTCGTCACCCCAGCGCACGGCCATGCAGTTCATCCCGAACTCGCCGAGTCCGCCCAACGGCACGATATGGAGTTTTCCAGCAGGCATGTATGAGCCTCAGATGCTAGCACGTACCTTGATGGAGGGCACAGCTTTAGCAAGGCTGGCATATAGCCATTTTGCAGAATTAGAGAATCATCTGACATTAATCAGCATCACAGTTCAACAAATTTCGGAGGAACCCCAACATGCTGCAGTTCGCCAGGAAGAATGTTCGAAAGGCGTTGAAGTACCTGGTGGTCGGCCCGAGCCTGGATGCACGTCTGTCGACAATAGAAGCGCACTTTGCTTCCACCCACCAGCAAATTCAAAAGCAACTGCTGGCCACGCTCAGGAGACAGTTCCTGGACGATCCGTCAAATTACGCCAAGAATTTGGGCGATTTCGGTTTTCGCGCCTACTCCCAATATGAGGAGGACGGTTTGCTGCTCTACATTTTCGCTGCAATCGGATTTGAATCGAAACGTGTGGTGGAGATGTCGGCCGGCAATGGACAGGAATGCATGGCCACGAATCTGATTATCAACCACCAATTCGATGGGTTATTGTTCGATGGCGACCCGGCACTAGTGGAAGCAGGCAAGAAGTTTTTTGCCAGCCATAAGGATACTCACTTGTGTCCTCCCTCTTTCCATCACGCATGGATAACGACAAAGAACGTGAACGAGCTTCTTGCCAGTAATCACTTCACCGGCGAGGTTGACCTGTTGTCCTTGGACCTGGACGGCATCGATTACTGGATCTGGAATGCGATCGATGTGATCCAGCCCCGCGTTTGTGTGTTCGAGACGAACAACAGCATCCCGGCGGATCTGTCGCTGACCGTTCCCTACTGTGAAAACTTTGATTCTTCCTGGAACAAACCATTGCCTGAACAGTACTTTCGAGGCGTATCCCTCAAAGCCATGGCAGGTCTCTCCTCCCGCAAAGGCTACCGCCTGATTGGCGCCAACCGCCTTGGCTTTAATGTGTTGTTTATGCGCGACGACGTCGGACGTGATGCGTTTCCTGAAATCGAGCTTGTCAAGGTACACGATAATCCGTCAACCAGGAAAGTTCAGGAGGTGTGGCCCTCACTGGAGCGTTTCCCATGGCAGGCGGCGTAGCTGCCTCGCACCATGATTCCCACTCTCACGTGTATGCTTTAACTTCATGTCCGAGGAGAATAAATCCTGGCTCCGCCTGCGCGTCGAAGATGGGCTGCGCCGCGGTTTTACTCAGGCGTACGAAACCGTGAAGGTGGATCCGCAGAATTTTTTGTTCCAGCTCCGCACCGCTTACGGCCTGCCGATCAGCACCTTTGACGGAGTCTTCTCCGTCCCCGAGGAACAGCTCGATCTGGTGGCGGTGGATGTGGTGCGCTCCAGTATGAAAGTCGCGGCCGTCGAGGGCGCCGGCTTCGGCCTCGGCGGCATCCTCACCATCGTTCCCGACCTCAGCATCCTGGCCGGGATCACCATTCGCACCATCCAGAAGCTCAGCTTGATTTACGGATTTCAGTTTGCCACCGATTCGGAGGTGGCGGATTTATGGGTGGCCGCTGCCAGCGCCGCCGGCGTGGATATCAGCCGGGAATTATTGGAAAAGGAAGTGGTGAATCGCTTCGTGCCACGCGTCATTCAGCGCATCGCGGTGCAGGCTGGCGGGGATGTGGTCGAGCGCTGGGCGGGACGGCTCATCCCGGTCTTCAGCTCCGCCATTGGTGCGACGCTCAACTACTACTTCGTGCGCACCTGGGGACGCCGTGCTATGACCCACTTCCGGCAGAAACACGATCTCCGCCGTTCCAGCCTTATCCTGCCGGCGCCCGAACCCTTCGGCGCTCTGCCTCCGGGACCGTGAACCTGCCCTCAGTTTAGGAAGCCGGAATCACCGCCACAACTTCCAACGAGCTGGCACTCTCCGCCATGGCGGTCGAGGCAGTGACGACGTAGTAGTACGTCTGTCCTGCTTGCACGCTGGTGTCCAGATAGTCCGGATTCGCCAGCAGTGCGGGGCTGAGCCTGACGTACTGCTTGTCCGCCTTAGCTCTACGGTAAACCGAGTAGCCGAGAACGTGAGTCGAGTTGCTCGGCGCCCAGCTTAGCTGTACCGAGTGCGCTACCCCGGGGTTACCAGCCGCCGGGGGAGGAGTGCTCGCTGCCGAGGTTGAACTGGTATCGGCGGGAAGCCCGGCGAATTTGCTCTGCGGGTTCAAACCGCAACCCAGCAGGCAACAGAGAGTCAGGACCAAAAGGAACGTGAGAATGAATGCGTGATTCCTGCCTGTCTTTCCAAGAAACTCCATCGACCACCTTTTCGGGCCCGCGAAATGTTCCTCACCCTGCGTGACCGAGCGGCAGGACTCGATCCGCAACCCTATGCGTGCGGCGCCCCTTGCTTTATTTTTGCCGCTGCCCTGCATGGCTGATCGCAGCGCGACGGCGAAATGCCGTACTTGGCGATGACCGTTGATCTGCAGTTCGCATTCCATTCCGGCGATCTCGAAAAAATCAGGGCGTGAACGGGTCCATTTCCCGGGCTGCTGGTAAAACATTCAACCTTGAAGAATATTTTGCCCGCTCCATCAGCCCATGCTTCTGCCTGGAGCACGCCATGCAGAATGCATCAGTGCGAATTTATCGGCCAGAGGCCGAAAGGCCATGAACTCAGGGTTTTCGTCGACGATTTTTTACTTCGATGTGATCGAGATCACAATTGACCAGCCGCCCCAGGATCAACGGATGTCTTGGCTGTGTGTGAAACGGGGAGCGCCGTAGCCGAAAAGGATTACAGGGGCGCCTGCGCGCCAGGACGGGGGGACCGTTAGAACAATTTCAGTTGCTGTTCCAAGAGCGGCAATTCCGGGAATTCTGGGTGGCGGCTTGCTGTTGACTTCGCTGCTGGGGCTCCACACTTACCGGCCGATTGCTCTTCGCGCACCAGCCGTTCGCGGTCCGAGCGTGTGCCAATGCCATGCTTCTGCCGCAAGCTCGCCATCAGTTGCGAAATTCTCTTGCGATACGCCGGCCCCAGGTAGGCGCGCTCGCCGTACCGCTGGCGATAATTCCGAACCAGGTGCGGAAATTCCTTTTCCAGCCAGGGCAGGAAAATCGCCGCCGAGCACGGCTTCAGAAACAGCGCGTTGGCGAAGATGTATCGGCCGCCCGCTTCCTTCGTCGCCTTTACGAGCGCGTCCAGGTCGCGCGCCGAATCCGTGATCCCCGGAATCACCGGCGCGCAGATCACGCCCGCCGGCACGCCCGCCTGGTTCAGCTTTTGCATCGCTTTCAGCCGCAGGTCGGGACGGGGCGCCCTCGGCTCCAGGATTCGCGCCAGGTTTGCGTCCAGTGTCGTGATCGTCAGGTTGACGAACAACTGGTTGCGCCGCGCCACCTCGCGCAGCAGTTCCGCGTCGCGCACCACCAGGTCCGACTTGGTCACGATACCGATGTCGAGTCCGCGCTGCTCGGCGAACACTTCCAACACCGAGCGAGTTACTCCAAACCTGCGCTCCGCCGGCTGGTAGGGATCGGTCGCCGTGCCGAGGGCGATCTCTTCTCCTGGTTTTACCTTGCGCAGATCGCGCCGCAACAACTCCGCTGCCTGTTGCTTGACGTAGATTTTGCGCTCGAAATCCACCCCGTCGCGCATTTCCATGAACTCGTGCGTGTAGCGGGCGTAACAATACTTGCAGGCAAACTCGCACCCGCGATAGGGATTGATGGTCCAGGTGAACGGCATGCGCGGGGCGGTGCAGCGGTTCAGCAGCGACCGCGACGCCAGCGTGAAAAACTCCACTTCGTGTCCTTGCGAGATGGACTCGCCCTCGGCCGCCAGGCGCGCGATGCCGACCAACGACGAGGCGGGCTCGCATTCTTCGAGCAGTGGAAGTGAATTCATGGAGAGATCCGGAAGCGGAGTATTCGCCTTTTCTTCGCTAGAGTTAGATTAGCTTCGGCAGGAGTTGGTTGTCAATGGCTCGGCAAATCGTTTCGCGGCTTTCGCCTCAGTTCTGCGATGTTCGCCGCCGAGAATATAATCGGCGCTTCCATGGTCTCGCTTGCGGACATCACTCTTGCCGCTTCTCGTCTCCGCGGCATCGCCCGTCGCACGACGTTGATCCCGTTCCCGCGCCAGCAACCCGGCCGCGAACTCTACCTCAAGCCGGAGAGCTTTCAACCCATTGGCTCGTTCAAGCTGCGCGGCGCTTACAACAAGATTGCGTCGCTCGCTGACGATGAACGCAAGCGCGGCGTCATCAGCTACTCCAGTGGCAACCACGCGCAAGGTGTCGCCTACGCCGCCCGCGCCCTTGGCGTGAAGGCAGTGATCGTCATGCCCGGCAACGCTCCGCAGATCAAAGTTGACAGCACGCGGGCGCTCGGCGCGGAGGTCGCCTTCGTCGGTCCGGCAAGCTCGGAGCGCAAGGCCAGGGCCGAGGAGCTCGCCGCCCAGCACGGTTACGTCATCATCCCGCCCTACAACGACGAAAAAATCATCGCCGGCGCCGGCACCACCGGACTGGAAATCTTCGCTGACCTGCCCGACGCTGGAACTGTCCTGGTGCCTGTCGGCGGCGGCGGGCTGATCAGCGGCGTCGCCACGGCCCTCAAGCTCAGCGGCTCACGCGCCAAGGTCATCGGCGTCGAACCCGAGTTCGCCTCCGACGCGCAGGCCAGCTTCCGCTCGGGACAGATCGTCGAATTTTCCGCCGACCAGACTTCGCGCACACTGGCCGACGGGCTCCGCACCCAATCCATCGGCGAAATCAACTTCCAGCACATCCGCCGTCACGTGGACGACATTGTCACCGTCACCGAGGCGCAAATCCTGGACGCCGTGCGCACCCTCGCGCTCGACGCCAAGCTGGTCGTCGAACCCAGCGGCGCGGTGACGGTTGCGGCATTCCTTTCGTGCGCCGGCCAGCTCCCGGCGGCAACCAAGTCCGTCGCCGTCATCAGCGGCGGCAACATCGATCCCGCCCTGCTCGCCCGTGTTCTCTCCGCGCCATCCGCCTGAGGCAAGTCCAAGACACTCGCCGCGCTGCTCTGCTGCTAGAATCAAGCGATCCCGCAGGAGATTCACCGATCATGTATTTCCGCCATCATTTTCTGGCCGCAACCCTGCTGTTGGCGCCGCTGGCGCACGCCGTTCCCGAACGCGGAGTCATGGTGCGGGCGGCGCAGATTTACCTTTCGCCCGACGCCGGTTCGGCCAGGATCGCCACCATCGACCGCGGCCGTGAAGTCGCCGTCATCGAGAAATCCCGCGACTGGCTGCATGTCCTTGCCACTCTGGCCGAGCCCACCGAGAACAGCGAAGGCCGCGACGTGAGCGGCTGGATCCTGGATAAAGGCGTGGTGCGCGCTTCCACTCCCAACGGCGACAAGGTGCTGTTTGGCGAAGCGGTCGCCAGCGAGCAGGAAGCCAGTCGCCGCGGCGGACGCAAGGGCGCCGACAAAGACGCGCTCCGCCTCTATTACCGCGCCGCCGAATATTTCCCGCAATCGCCCATTGCCGGCGAGGCCCTGTACCGCGCCGCCGACATTCGCTGGCAGCTTGATCGCATCGACGTCTTCGGCCGTCCCTCCGGCCGCGGCGATCCCCGCAATCGCCTCTACGGCATCGACGAAGAACTCATGAAGCAGGTGATCAAGAAATTTCCCCACACCAAGTGGGCCGACCTGGCCGCCTACCACATGCTCGACAACAAACTCTGCGGCGACTGGCAGGGCGAATCCAAGTGTCCCGAGAAGGAAGCCGAGATTTACGAGAAGTATGCCGCCGACCATCCGCAGTCGCCGGTGGTTGCGGAAGCCCTGTTCAACGCCGCCTATCGCCACTCCGTTCTGGTTGAGTTCTACAAGAGCGAAGGCAAGGCCAACCGCGTTGGCGACGCCAAGGCGAAGGCTACCGCCCTCGCCCAGCGAATCATCAGCAATTTTCCACAGAGCGACTGGGCCGACCGCGCCCAAACTCTGTTGTATAAATTGGAACAGGGAATTCCCACCTACGGAAATGCGGTGGACTGAGCGATCAGCTGTCAGCGCTCAGCTCTCGGCCAAAACGAATTTTGCTGACCGCTGATGGCTGAAAGCTGACAGCAAGAGTCGAAACGGAAACTGAACCTGCCGGAGAATGGGTTGAACCACTACCTGCTGTCTGTCCTGCTCGGAATTGTCGAAGGTCTGACCGAGTTTCTTCCGGTAAGCTCCACCGCGCACCTGCGCATCGCGGAGCGCGCCATGGGCCTTGACCTCGCCAGCGGCTACTGGAAGATGTACGCCATCGTCATTCAGCTCGGCGCAATTCTTTGCCTGCCTATCTACTTTCGCGCCCGTCTCACGGAATTCTTTAAGACCTTCCCGCAGGGTCCGGAGGGCCGCCACAACCTCTGGAACCACCCCCTCACCCTGACCGGCGTGGCCTTCGTGGTCACCGCCGCGCCCGCCTATCTGCTCACCAAGGTGATCGGGAAGAACCTCGAGAGCCTCTACGTCATGGCCACGTCGCTCATCGTCGGCGGCATCGTCATGTGGATCGTGGACGCCATCTTCGGCGCGCCTCGCCTGGCGGCCGCAAATTCGCGCGGTGCGCACTCCCTCGGCGCCGCCGCCGCTGGATATCGGACCGAAAGCGTTTACCAGATGAGCTTGCCGCAATCCATCTGGATTGGCGCTTGCCAGGTCCTGTCGGCGGTCTTTCCCGGCACCTCGCGCTCCATGTCCACCATTGCCGCCGGACAAGTCGCCGGCATGTCCCGCCCCGCCGCGCTGGAATTCTCCTTCCTGGTTTCCATTCCCACCATGATGGCCGCCACCGGTTACGACCTGCTGAAATCGCTGCGTCACAAGCCCGGCGCCGGCGGTGAGATTGGCATTGCCCCGCGCAACGTCGAGGAGTGGCTCGTCCTTCTGATCGGCTTCGTGGTTTCCTTCGTCGTCGCTTATGTCGTCGTGGCATGGTTCATGCGATGGGTGCGCCAGCGTGGTTTTGTTCCCTTCGCCATCTACCGCATCCTCTTCGGGCTGGTCGTATTCGCCTGGATCTTGAAAGCCGGCGCGTGACGCGCACCTAGATACTCACCTCGCCGCTAGCCCCGGTGGACCCAAGTTGGGGCACAATGGGTTCGCTAGGGGAGCCGCTCATGCTCAATATCCAGAAAAGGACGCTGGCGGGTGGAATCGTGGTATTGGAGATGTCCGGTCGGATCACCATGGGACCTGATTGCGAGCAGATCGAGTCGACGATCGAAGAACTGCTCCTCACCGGGCAGACCAACATCATCTTTGACCTCACCAACGTGAACTACATGGACAGCACCGGCGTCGGCACCCTGGTCATGTCTTCCACCCGGCTCAAGAATGCAGGCGGGCAGTTGCGCCTGGCCGGTACCGGCGGCGCCATCAACGTTCTCAAGCTGACGCAGACCAACGCCATTGTTCCGACTTACGACTCGGTTACCGAAGCGCTGGCCGCATTCTCCTCCTAGCAGCTCGCTCTAAAGGCTTTCGATACTCCGGCGGTAACCGCTTCAAAATTCATCCCCGAAATGGCCTTTTTTCTGCCATAATTCCTCTGCTCTGGCTGTCGCATCTCGCGATAAGCCTCAATGATTTTTTTCTCTCGGGCCTTTACTCCGACGAACAATCGCCGGCTCAACGAGCTGGTCGGCTTTCTTCTGCTCGTCTCCGCGCTCCTCCTTTTCCTCGCGATTGCCTCCTATTCTCCGCTGGACCCGTCGTTCAACACCGCCGCCTCCCCGCTGGCTTCGCGACCGTCGCGCAACTGGATCGGCATCGTGGGCGCCTACGGCAGCGACCTTCAGCTCCAGTTTGCCGGCATCGCCGCTTTCCTGGTTCCGGTATTTCTGTGCCTGCTCGGCATTCGCTGGTTTCGTTCGCGAAAGATCGAGTCGCCGATTGCGCGGCTCGTCGGCGCCGTCTCGCTGCTCGTCTTTACCTCCGCCTTTCTCGGACTGCTTCCCTGGCACTGGCGCTGGCTGCACGCCATTCCCATGGAAGGCCTGCTGGGACGCATCGCCGCCGATGTCCTCATCCATTTCTTTAACCTGATCGGCGCCTACCTGGTTTGCGCCAGTGCCATTGCCGTGGCTCTCTATCTCTCTACCGCGTTCTCCTTCGGAGCACTTCGCCTGTGGCTGGAGACCCGCTTTGCCTTCGCCTTTGCCCTGCGCGATCGCTTCCAGGACTGGCGTGCCAGGCGCGCTAAGGCCCGGTCTCAAAAGCTGCTGGAGAAGCGGCGCGCACAGCAGCAGAAGCCGATGGTCGAGACCCAAATGGTCCAGGCCAGGCGCGCCACCGCCGAGCCGGTGAGGACCGGCATCGAACGAGAGTTGCAATCCGAGGCTGCTCCACCCGACGAATCGAGTCCTGCCGCCTTCGATCGCGAGGCGCCACCGGTCACCTTTTTGCCCGAGGACAACGACGTCGTTCCCGAAGTCACCGAGCGCGCCGACGGCAATTCCAAGGCAAAGACCACGCTGCCGAAAATTGCCGGCGGCTTCAAGCTCCCCTCCAGCGCGCTGCTGCATCGTCCCGACGAGCAGACGGCGATTAACGAAGACGAACTCAAGACCCTGGCCACCGTGCTCACCCAGAAATGCGCCGAGTTCGAAGTGCACGGCTCGGTCACCCAGATCAATCCCGGGCCCGTGGTCACCACCTTCGAGCTCAAGCCGGAGGCGGGCATCAAGTACAGCCGCATTACCAGCCTGTGTGACGACCTCTGCCTCGCCTTGCGCGCCGAGAGCATCCTTATCGAGCGCATGCCAGGCAAGTCCACCGTCGGCATTCAAGTCCCCAACCGCGAGCGCGAGACCATCTGGCTGCGGGAGTGCGTCGAGTCGCAGGAGTTCCTCGGCAACAAGTCCAAGCTGACGCTTTCGCTCGGCAAGGACATCAATGGCCGCATCGTGGTCGCCGACCTGGCCACCATGCCGCACCTGCTCATCGCCGGCTCCACCGGTTCCGGAAAGAGCGTGGCGATCAACGCCATGATCATGTCCATGCTCTACAAGGCGACGCCCGAGCAGGTCCGTCTCATCCTGGTGGACCCCAAGCGGCTGGAACTCGGCGTCTACGAAGGCGTGCCGCACCTCTATACCCCCATCATCACCGAGCCCAAGCTGGCCGCCAACGCGCTGCGCAATGCCGTGCGCGAGATGGAGCGCCGCCTCAAGCTGCTCGCCGAAAAAGGCGTGCGCAACATCGACCAGTTCAACCGACTCTTCGAGAGCGATACCCCCAGCCTGTTCGGCGACGAAGAACGTGAAGGCCCCATCCCTTACATCATCATCATCATCGACGAACTCGCCGACCTGATGATGCTGGACGGCAAGAATGTCGAGGAATCCGTCACCCGCCTGGCGCAGATGGCGCGCGCCGTCGGCATCCACCTGGTGCTGGCGACGCAGCGTCCGTCGGTCGACGTCATCACCGGGCTGATCAAAGCCAATTTCCCGGCCCGCATCTCATTCCGCGTCGCCACCAAGGTCGATTCGCGCACCATCCTCGACGCCAACGGCGCCGAAGCCCTGCTCGGACGCGGCGACATGCTGTATCTTCCCTCCGGTTCGGCGCGCGTGAACCGCCTGCACGCGCCCTTGGTCACGGAAAAAGAAATCGCCGCCGCCGTCGAGTTCTGGAAGTCGCAGGCGCTGGCCCAGTACCAGGAAAAATTCCTCGAAGCGCCGAAGGAAGAAAACGGCAAGGCCGAGGGCGGAGCGGGATCGGAAGGGGGCGACGACGCGCACGACGAGTTGTTCGAAGACGCGGTGCGACTGGTGCTGGAGTTTGGCAAGGCCAGCACTTCCCTGCTGCAGCGCCGACTCCGCGTCGGCTATGGCCGCGCCGCCCACCTCATTGACCTGATGGAGCGCGATGGCATCGTCGGCGCCGCCGACGGTCCCAAGCCCCGCGAAGTCCTCAAGCGTCCCGATTGGATGGACGAAGTCGAGCAATCCCTGCGCTGAAGTTTCTCCACATCGTCACATCGTCCAATCGTCCAATCGGCAATCGACAATCCTCAATGCTTTTGTATTCTCTAATCATGAAAGCCCATACCGAGTACCTGACCTTCAACACCAAGAAGCACCGCGAATACGTCCACATCACGCCGCAGGTTGAAGCCGCGGTCAAGAAAAGCGGGATCCAGGAAGGCCTCGTCCTGGTCTCCGCCATGCACATCACCGCCGGGGTGTACGTCAACGACAACGAGACCGGCCTTATCCACGATATCGACCAGTGGCTGGAGTCGCTTGCCCCCTTTCGCCAGGACTATCGCCACCACCAGACCGGCGAAGACAATGGCGACTCCCACCTCAAGGCCATCCTGGTTCACCACCAGGTGATTCTCCCCATCACCGCGGGACGGCTTGACCTGGGCACCTGGCAGCGCGTCTTCTACGCCGAATTCGACGGGCAGCGCTCCAAGCGCGTGCTCATCAAGGTGTTGGGGGAATGAGCGCCAAGATGCGACATTTTTTTTCAGCTGTAACAACCATTTCACGCCAATCCGCTACTGTGGATGTAACGGGTTTCTATGCCAACCGAAAGCAGTCGCGGCAGGCAGCGGGTTCCTGTCCGCGGTGCGGCAACTCCGGAAGGCTCGACAGCGGGCGCCTCCAGCGTTGACCGCGCTGCCCTGGATGAGTATCTCCAGGCCCTGCGCGACACCGGCGCTCGCCTGCTGCGACAGACTGACCACGAGGCCGACCCCAAGCTTTCAGCCGCCATGGATGACGCCGTCATGGAACAGTACCACGCTGTGCTGATGAATCTTTTTCCTCGCCGGATCTCCTGAACCCAGGACCGCTTGCGTTCGAAGCGCTTATCCGTGTATAGCTACTGCACCAAGACAATTCTCGTTGATGCCGGAGGTTTTGTGTCTGCTCCCAGTCGTCGCCCTGAGATTCGCCGCCGCCGCACCCGCAAAGACAAGATCGCTGCTCTGCGGCGCCGCTATGCCGCCGCCAAATCCGAAGCCGACCGCAACCAGGTGTTCGCTCGCGTCAAGCTGCTCTCGCCCGCCATCACCCTGGAAATGTTCACCGCGCCCCTGCAATCGCGGACTTCCTAGAGCAGTTTGCACGCGCGGAGTTTCCCGGCACCGGCGGCGGAGTAGCCAAGATGGGTAATACCGGTCTCCTAGTCCGCGGGCTCAGTCCGGCAGGTTCCAACGCGCCCTTGCTGGGTGGTGGAACCTCCGCAGTTACTGTATTAGTCAGTCAACATCAGCCGCGTCTTTCCTGCTGAAATCGCCTTCTCGCGTGGGCCCGGAGAATCTCCCGCTCGTAACTGAACAGTGAACAATCTTGACGGGCCTATCCACTTCCGGTTAATAAGGACACTCACTTTCGTGTCGCCGGCGGCCATTGTGGGCCTGCGACGCTGTTGATATTGTGCCGTTGCATAGGTGGCAGCTACTCCCCCAAAACCAAAAGCCGCCATATTCAACAACCATGAGCAGTCAGAACCCGAACATCGTCTCCATGTTCGCCGGTCTGCCGTCGGGACCCAAGCGCGGCAAGGCATTCACCGCCAGCTTCGTGGTCCAGGCGGCGGGTGTCGCTCTCTTGTTGAGCCTCGGGCTTTTGAACCCTTCTGCCATCGTTCACAAGCATCAATACGTGTACATTTCTCTCGCGCCGCCGGTGCCGGTGAATCACACCCCGCAGCGAATTCCGCCGAAGCTTCAGGCTGCGCTCCGGCCGAAATTCCAGCCGCTTCCCAAGAGTGAAGTTGCCAAGCTTGAGCCGCCCAAACTTCAGGCTCCACTCCGCAAGCCTGAGCTTCCGGACGTAAAGCCGCAGGCCGTGAAACCCGCGCCCGTGTTTCCCGCCCTTGCCACGGAGCATCCTTCGCCCCGGCCTTCGCAGCAGGTCAAGTCCGCCAATTTTTCCACCGGCAGCTCGGCCACTCCGACCGCCGTTCTCGATGCCCGCAAGGTCCAGACCGGAGGCTTTGGTGATCCTAACGGCGTTCCCGCCGGCAATAACACCAGCGGACGGGTGAATATCGCGGCGCTCGGTTCGTTTGATCTGCCGCAGGGCTCCGGCTATGGCAACGGCACCGGCGGCAGCCGGGGCGCCCGCGCCATCGTGACCAGCGCCGGCTTCGGCAATGGCGTCGCCACCGGGACCGGCGGCGGCGGACACCGTGGCGGCACCGTGAAGCAGGCCGGCTTCGTCGACAGTGAACCCGTCAAGCAGGTGGTCAAACACGAAGAAGCGCCCAAGGGCGACACCTTGCCGGTCCAGATTCTTTCCAAGCCCAGGCCGGGCTATACCGCCGACGCTCGCGCCGCCGGCGTGGAAGGAGAAGTTCTGCTGGAGGTGGTGTTCAGCGCCTCCGGCAAGCTGCAAGTTGTGCGTGTGCTTCGCGGTTTGGGCCACGGGCTGGACGAGTCCGCGGTCCGCGCCGCCGAACGAATTCGGTATAAGCCCGCAACCCGCGGCGGAACCCCTGTGGACTCTACCGCGACGTTGCACATTGTGTTTCAGATGGCGTGATAAAGATTGAACCCGACACCTTCCGCGCATCCCCACGCGACGGAAGCCGGGGAGGAGCCCAATGCGGATTGCCAAGTTAATGTTCCCAGTTCTGGTCCTGTGCCTCAGCTTGCCCCTGCTGGCCGCCAGCGATGAGTCCAAGTCGGCCCTGGCGCCGGCCGCCGACACGGCCTCGCAGTCGTCCTTCGATCAAATCGTCGACCGCGTCACTGAGCGCGAGAAAGCCAACCTGCAGGAATTGCGCAAGTACTCGCCGGTGGTCGAAACCTACATCCAGAACATGCGTCCCGATCCCGAGCTCGGCGTCGTTCCCGACAAGGACACCTATTTCCTGGGCCGCATGGACATGAGTGGTGGCGCGCGCCGCAGCCGCTCCTTCATGAAGAAGCCGGGCTTCATGCGCGCCATGGCCGACAAGCTCACGTCCTTCTATTCGCTCCACTATCTGCCGCTCGGATTCATGCAGATGATGGTAATGGACGACACCAGCTTCGACCGCGCCCACTACGACTTCAAGTTTGTCCGCCGCGAGTTCCTGGGCGACGTGCGCTGCCTGGTGCTGGACGTTTCGCCCAAGAAGAGCGCCGGCAATGGACGCTTCCTCGGCCGCGTCTGGGTAGAGGACCAGGATTTCAACATTATCCGCTTCAACGGCACCTATGCGCCCGCGCCTCACTTCGGCAGCTATCTGCACTTCGATACCTGGCGCCTGAACATGCGCGCCGGCGTATGGCTCCCGGCTTACGTCTATAGCGAAGAAGCCGCCGTGCCCAACCATCTGTTCAGCAGCGTGCGCTTCAAGTCGCAGACCCGCATCTGGGGTTATGACCAGGCGCACATCGGTCATCACGACGAGTTTTCCGCCATCACCGTAGATTCGCCCAAGGTGCAGGACCAGAGCGAAGCGGCGCAGGACGCCTCGCCGGTGCAGGCGCAGCGCGCCTGGAACCGCATGGCGGAGAGCAACGTTCTCGATCGGCTGGAAGTCGCCGGCCTGCTGGCGCCCGCCGGTGAAGTCGACAAGGTCCTGGACACCGTCATCAATAACCTGGAAATCACCAACAATCTCAACATGCAGCCGGAAGTGCATGCCCGCGTGCTGCTCACCGCGCCGCTGGAGTCCTTCACTGTCGGCCACACCATCGTGCTCAGCCGTGGCCTGATTGACGTGCTGCCCGATGAAGCCACCTTGGCCGCCGTCATCGCCCACGAACTGGCCCACCTCACCCTCGGCGGAGACAATTTCGACAGCCAGTACGCCTTCGCCGACAAAATGATCTTCCCTGACGAGCAGGCGTTCCGTCGCCTTCGCATGAACCGCGACGAAACGGCCGAGTCCGAGGCCGATGCCAAGGCCATCGCCTTCCTGCAGAACTCACCCTACAAGGACAAGCTGGGCAGCGCTGGACTGTTCCTGCAGGCCCTGCAGACTCGCGAGAAGGATCTGCCCAACCTGCTGCACGCTCATTTCGGCAACAGCATGGCCAGCAACGGCGGCCTGCGCATGCGCGAATTGATGAACGGCGCTCCCAAACTGCAGCAGCGCGCCGTCGACCAGATCGCCGCCCTGCCGCTGGGCGCCCGCATCCACCTCGACCCCTGGTCCGACAAGATCGAGATGACCAAGGGCAACCGCGTCCCGCTCATCTCGCCCCGCGAGAAAATGCCGTTTGAAGTTACGCCCGTTTTCCCGTACGTGACCCGCCTGGTCACCGACGACAAATCCAAGGTGGCTGCCAACGCACCCAAGCAATAGCGCAGTCCTCTCTGCACTCGGTCTGCCCCGGCGAAACTGCCGGGGCATTTCTTTTTCTGCCACCATCGCCGGGACAACGGCAAGACCCGCGGACTCGCTCCGTCCCTTGTCTGCCTTTCCTTCCAAACCCTACAATCGTTGCGGGGGAACTCCCATGATCGCTCGAGTCTGGCGCGGTTACACCAAGCCCGAGAACGCCGATGCTTACGAGGCCATGCTCAAGCCCGAACTGCTGCCGGGCATCAGCAAGGTGAAGGGCTATCGCGGCAGCTACCTGTTGCGCCGCGCGGCCGCCGCGGAAGTGGAATTCATTACCATCCTGCTGTTCGATTCCCTCGACGATATCCGCGCCGTCGCCGGCTCTGACTACGAGACCGCCGTCGTTCCCGAGCAGCGCCGCCAATATCTCTCCCGCTACGACCCCAAGGCGCTGCACTACGAAATCGCCGCCATTCATGGGATTGGCGTCGGATGAAGGGACGAACTCTGGCTATGGCCGCGCGGAACTTGCCCGGCGCTGCTTGAGTTGCTCGACCACGCGTTCCAGGTCGGGATACCCGGCGCCGAACTTCCGCGAGATCCAGTTCCCGCCCCGTTCGGCAATTTGCTCGCCCTCGGCGATGACTTTGAACTCGCCCGTCTTGCCCGGTACCAGTACGGCGTCAATCCCGAGGCGCTGCTGGATGAGGGTCACGAGACTCGTGACCTTGGCCTTGTTGTTCTCTCAAGTCGGGCAATGAACGATCTCGACCTTCATTCTGTTCTCACCCCATCGATTGGCAGCTAAAAGGTAACACTGGAAGGCAAGATTGAGAAATCTGCCGACCGGCGCAAACTTCGCCGACCCGACAGACGGAGACGCGCGTCTCAACCGGTGAACACCTTGTTCATCGAGAAGGCAAACAGAAGGAATGTCATCAAGGCGGTCGAGGCGGCAATCCAGGCGCGAAAGCGCGCCGTGGACAATTCCGACGCCAGTACCAGGTACAGCGGAAACAGCGGCAATACGTAGCGATTGGCGGACTCCAGCGTACCCATGGAAAGTACCAGAAGCAGGTTGGCCGCCACCAGCACCGTGTAGCTAAAGGGCAATCGCCGCGCCGCGTGGACCAGCACGATCAGTGCCGCCAGGGTGCATGCCAGCGCGGTCCACGAGTAGATCGCTTCTACCCACAGACCATACTGTCCGTCGATCGCCGCGTCGGTTGCCATCTTCCAGAGCGGTCGCATCAGGTTGAAGCTGAAATGAATGCGCGGGAACAGTAACTGCGCGTGAACGAACAGAAGGGCGTCGCCCCAGCGAAAGTACAGGTACGCCATCTGCGCAGTCAACCCCACCGGCGCCAGCGCGAAAGTCAGGATGCGTCGGTCGATGGCACGCCAGGAAAATCGCTTCCAGCTCAGGTACTCGGCAAACACCGCCAGCGCGAAGCAGAACGCCGTAGGCCGCGTGGCGGTCATCAAGCCCAGCAGGACATTGGCCGCGAGCCACTGCCGCCGCCGTGCCAGCCACATCGCCGTAAAGCCCAGCGCGCAGAAAAGCGCTTCGGTATAGTACGCCGCCAGGAAATACGAGGACGGGAACAGCAGGAAGAGCAGGACCGCTCGCTCTGCCTTCCTGGCATCCTGGCAGTAATCGATGGCCAGCAAATAGAGAACTACGGTGGCCACGCCCGCCGCGACCGCGTTCAGCAGCATCCCGCCGGTGACCAGGCCAAAGCGCAGCCAGTGCAGAGCGGCCGGCAACATCGGGAACAAGGCGAAGAAGCGAAACCCGTCGGGCTCGGTGGCGCGGTAACCGTGGGCCGCAAGCCGAAAGTAGTGGCCGCCATCCCAATTGCATACCGCGCGCTGCCACAGGGGTTGGTCGCCGGAATTCGCCATCCACTCCGCCTGCACGGAGAAGAAATAGGCTGCCGCCATGAATGCAAGCAGGAGAACAATGCGCCATCCCAGGAACAGGACGAGCACCCGCCGGATGCGCGGGGCGGCAGGAACAGACAGGGCCCGGTTTTTTGCGAGTTGCTTTGGAACCGCGATGGCAGTGGACATGCGATGCCGCGGGATTCTATGCGTCTTTCTGTGCGGTTCCTACTTTCCGGCTCGGCACACCGGGCAGCGTTCCTCGGTGGCCGGATAATACGCGCCGCAATTCGCGCACGGCAGCCCGTACTGCACTTTGCTGGGACGCAGCCGTCCCTGCTCAGGCGTGAGCACCGTGTCGTCTTCCTTCTTCCTGCTGGAAGTTGCAGATGAGGCTGCAACCGGTTCCGCCAGAGCGGATGCAGGAACCCGGGCCGGCGCCGGCAAGGCCGGCCTTTCCACCGGCTCCACGACATCGGCTTCCAACACCTGGCCGTCGATCGGGCAATCCAGCTGCGGCGAACTGGCATGCAACGCGATCGCCACTAGTGTCGCCGCCGAACGCGCAATCGCCGAGCTTACGTCCCCGAAGGCATGCGGCTGGCGCGAAAACAGCGCCACCAGCCCGCGCGTGTTGCGGCCCCACACGATCGGTAACAGCAAAATCGATCGCGCCGGCAGCGCATTCGGACACTTGGTCAGCGTGTCGTCGCAGTGAAACGACGCTCCGCTGCGGATGCATTGCCCGGAGATGGTGTTCTCCAGCCGGATGGCGGTGCCGGGTTGGGGCGCTTCCCCGGCGCTGGCACGGCAGTGCAGTCCGGTCTCGTCGAGAATGGCAATGGCCACGCCGCTGGCGCCGGTGGTGGCGAGCAGGAATTTCGAAACCAGCTCGAAGTTCGCGGCTACCTCGGAATCGGCCGCCGCCGTACGTCGTGCCGCGCCGTTTTCCGCTTGATGTTCGGGCCTGCGATGGACCAGCGACCTGGTCAAGACGGTGACCCGCGTGTTGGGCTCCGTGGGGTTCGTCACCTGCTGCATGATGCCTCTCTGCCGGAATTAAGGTACTAGTGTGACCTTACGTAACCAGGACCACAAATTACTATCGGGCTAGTACCCTAGAAGCTCGCCGCGAACACCTCGCTTATGCCGAATTGACGAATGAAATTCGGTCGATGCGCACCGCCATCCCGCGCACGCTTTCCGCCGTCTCGGTGCGGACCACGGTGCCGCGACATACCGTCACGTCCGACTTTCCCACCACCTCCGGCGGAAACTGAAAGACGAATTCGATCGGGCTACCCGCCTTCCATTTCTCCATTTCGGTATAAAAAAACAAGCCGCCGGAACTGACGTCCCGGGTGATCCCAAACACTTTTCCTGTGCCCCCATTGGGCATACGCAAGGGCAGGATGACGGTATACCGCTGTGCCCTGCGGCGCTCTACGCCGGTGGTCATGGTGCAGCCTTCTTAGAAAAAAATAGTTTCCTGCGCCAAACTTAGCGCGGAAATAAGGCAAAGTCCATGGAAAGAACCTGTTGGGTTACTAAGCTGGGTCAGAACGGGCACAGGTTCGGGAACGGAAATCTGCCCGGAAGCGAATGCTTCCTGGTCGGAGCGCGCTCGGGCGAACGCACCTGTCCTTTTTTGCTGAAAGCTGAGAGCTGACTTACAACGAGCTCATATTCGACAGGAACATGCCGTTATTTTGCGTCTTGCTCAGCTTGTCGATCAGCAGTTCCATCGCTTCCACCGGCGACAACGGGTTCAGCACCTTGCGCAGCACCCAGATGCGCGCCAGGTCTTCCTTGGGAATGAGCAGCTCTTCCTTGCGCGTGCCCGAGCGCTGAATGTCGATGGCCGGGAACACGCGCTTATCCACCAGCTTGCGGTCAAGAATGATTTCGCAGTTGCCGGTGCCTTTGAACTCTTCAAAGATCACGTCGTCCATGCGAGAACCGGTATCCACCAGCGCGGTCGCGATGATGGTCAGCGATCCGCCTTCCTCGATGTTGCGCGCCGCGCCGAAAAACCGCTTGGGGCGCTGCAAGGCGTTGGAGTCCACGCCGCCGGAGAGCACTTTGCCCGAGGGCGGAACAATCGTGTTGTAGGCCCGCGCCAGGCGGGTAATGGAATCCAGCAGGATCACCACGTCGCGCTTGTGCTCCACCAGGCGCTTGGCCTTCTCGATCACCATCTCCGCCACCTGGACGTGGCGCGCGGCGGGCTCATCGAAGGTCGAGCTGATCACTTCGCCCTTCACCGACCGTTGCATATCGGTCACTTCTTCCGGGCGCTCGTCGATCAGCAGGACGATCAGCACCACCTCCGGATGGTTGGTGGTAATGCTGTTGGCCACATTCTGCAGCAGCATGGTCTTGCCGGTGCGCGGCGGAGAAACGATCAGCCCGCGCTGCCCCTTGCCCAACGGCGTCAGCAGGTCCATCACCCGGGCCGAGACGTTCTCCTTGACCGTCTCCAGCTTCAAACGCTCCTGCGGATACAGCGGCGTCAGGTTGTCGAACAGGATCTTGTTGCGCGCTTCCTCGGGCGATTCGAAGTTGACCGCCTCGATCTTCACCAGCGCGAAGTATTTTTCTCCCTCGTGCGGAGGCCGCACCTGGCCGGAAATGGTGTCGCCGGTCTTGAGGTCGAACTTGCGGATCTGGGAAGGCGAAACGTAAATGTCGTCCGGGCCGGGCAGGTAGTTGTAGTCCGGCGAGCGCAGGAAGCCGTAGCCGTCAGGCAGGATTTCCAGCACACCCTCCGCGAAGATGTGCCCTTCTTTTTCGCTCTGCGCCTGCAGGATCTTGAAGATGAGGTCCTGCTTGCGGAGGCCGCTGGCCCCGGGCAGATCGAGCGTCCGCGCAATGCGGGTCAACTCGGTAATGTTTTTTTCTTTTAGTTCTGCGATGGTCATGTTCACCTACGGAGAGATTTTCAAGGGGGGTCAGAAGATGTGCCGCGCGCTGCTCCAGGAGAGGCGCGCGCTTGGGAAGCTCTATTATGCAGCCCGACGCTGCGCCTCTGCAACCTTTTCCGGTTCCGCCAGCACTTGCTCCCGGTCGGCAACCCCGATGCGGTTCAATACCTCGTTCATGGTTTCCTGGATGCGGGTATTGGGCCGGTGAAATCTGCGGGTGGCCTTGGAGGCAAGCTGGCACAGCATATACCGGTTGCGCAGAGTGTGTAAAGCTTCGAATACCAGATCAGAACGGACCATTCGGATATCTCCTGTGTCTTAAGACCCGCGGCGCAACTATGAGTTCCGGTACAACCGCCATCCTTGCAAAATTTTTGGATGTGGAAAACGGTGCGGATCACCCGTCAGAAGCTTAGATGCCACACAGGCCTCCAAAGTTGCTGACATTTCGAGGGGCCCCGCCCTGCCAATTGGATGAGACAGAGTAGCTGGCGGTGACCCGGGAGGCAATCAAATATTTGCAGGGATGCAGGAAGTTACTGCTCACCGGCCGCAGTCGGTATCTGCCGGGCCTGCAGGGACAAAGCATCATCACGTAGCGGCAGCCGCCAACGGCTGCCCATGCATGCGCCTGCGGCCCTTAGTATTTCGCAACCTTCGAGCTGCCAGCTCCGAGCTACTGCTCCTCCAGCACTTTCCTGATCCGACCGAACGCCCAGTCAATTTCATCGCGCGTGATCACCAGCGGCGGCGCCAGCCGTATCACCCTCTCGTGCGTCTCCTTGCACAGGATTCCCTGCTCCTTCAAGGCCTCGCAGTAGGGACGCGCCGGGCCGGTCAACTCGATCCCGATCCACAGGCCGCGGCCGCGGACCTCCCGGATGGCGGAGCTGCGCAGCGTCTTCAGCAAGGCCAGGAAGTAGGCGCCCAGTTCGGCGGAGTTCCTCACCATGTTTTCTTCGGCCAGCACGCGCAGCGCCGTCATGGCGACGGCGCAGGCCAGCGGATTTCCACCGAAGGTCGAGCCGTGGTCCCCAGGCTGGAACACTCCCAATACCTCGCGCGAGGCCAGCACCGCGGAAACCGGGTAGAAACCGCCGGCCAGCGCCTTGCCGATGACCAGCACATCGGGCGTGACGCCCTCATACATGCAGGCAAACAGCTTGCCGGTGCGGCCCAGTCCGGACTGGATCTCGTCGCACATCAGCAGAACGTGGTTGAGCTGGCAGAGGCGCGCCGCCTCGTGCAGAAATCCTTCCGGCGGAATCAGGATGCCGGCTTCGCCCTGGATGGGTTCCACCAGGAAGGCGCAGGTGCGGTGCGTGATGGCGGCCTGCAGGGCGAAGGCGTCGCCGAATGGGATGGTCTTGAACCCGGGCGTGAACGGCCCGAATCCACGGCGGTACTGCTCCTCGGTGGAAAAGCTCACGATGGTGGTGGTGCGGCCGTGGAAATTGTTGGCGCAGACGATAATTTCGGCCTTGCCGTCGGGAATTCCCTTCACCGTCGTGCCCCATTTGCGTGCCGCCTTGATCGCGGTCTCCACCGCCTCCGCACCGGTGTTCATGGGCAGCGCCATGTCGTAGCCGGTAAGCTCGTGCAGCTCCCGCAGCAGCAACGGCAGCTGATCGTTGCGGAAGGCGCGCGAGGTCAGCGTCACTTGGCCGGCTTGCTCGATCAGCGTCTGCAGGATGCGCGGATGGCAGTGCCCCTGGTTCACCGCTGAATAGGACGCCAGGCAATCCAGGTACCGGCGACCTTCCACGTCATAAACCCAAACGCCTTCGGCGCGGTGGATGACGACATCGAGGGGATGGTAGTTGTGGGCGCCGTAGCGTTCTTCCATCTCCATCAATTCTTGCGAGCGCGTGAGTTCTAGGGTTGGCATTGGTTCCTCTCCACAAGAGTAGTCAGGCGTCGGGAGTCAGGAGTCAGCGGGTAACACCTGATTCCGCCCAGACCTTCAAACCATTAATTAATCGACCGACTTCACCCGCCTGCTTAAGAATGTCTGCAGCCGTCTCCTTGCCCAGGTAGCCAAGGTTCAGGGCGATTTCTATTTGGGTTTCGACTTCGACTATTGACCCGCGGGCCTGAGCGATGAACTGGTGAAACTCCTTTCGCGACGAGCGGCCGTGGCCTTCCGCGAAATTGCTGGGAACTGAAATCGCCGCACGACGAATCTGAGCCGTCAAACCGTAGGTTTCCTCCTTCGGGAATGCAGGGGTGATTCGGTAAATGTCAGTGACCAACTGCATTGCCTTTCGCCATGCAATCAAATCTCGATGTCCTCTCATCGTCCTTTCCACTCCCCCTCCTGGTCGCTGACTCCTGACTACTGACTCCTGACTCCTCACCTTCAAACGTGCACTTCTTCCCGCTCCACCACCCGCGGCCTCACCCC
The DNA here is from genome assembly GCA_963797035.1 of Terriglobia bacterium. Taxonomy (GTDB): domain Bacteria; phylum Acidobacteriota; class Terriglobia; order Terriglobales; family Acidobacteriaceae; genus JAIQGF01. The sequence goes on along the minus strand of CAWCOC010000001.1, from coordinate 68,180 downwards.
CACCTCCCCCTTCATCACCTGCACCAGGATCGCCTTCTGCACGTGCAGCCGATTTTCCGCCTGCTGGAAGACGGCGGAATTCGGAGAGTCGATCACCGCGTCGGTCACTTCGTGGCCGCGATGCGCCGGCAGGCAGTGCAGGAAGGTGGCGTCGCGCCGGGCGTTGGCGAATAACTCGGAGTTCACCTGGAAGGGCCGAAACACACGCTCGCGCGCCTCCGCCTCAGCTTCCTGGCCCATGCTCGCCCACACGTCGGTGTAGATAACGTCGGCATCGAAGGCAGCTTCGGCAGGATCGTTGGTCAGCGTGATGGTGGCGCCCGTCTGCGCGCCGCGCTCGCGCGCCCATTTCTCCGCCTCGCCATTGGGCTCGTAGCCGGCCGGAGTGGCAATCCAGACGCGCGCTCCCAGTTGCGCCCCGGCGAACATCAGGGAATGCGCCACGTTGTTGCCGTCGCCCAGAAACGCGATCTTCAGGCCGGCAATGCGGCCCTTGATTTCACGGATCGTGAGGTAATCGGCCAGCGCCTGGCAAGGATGGCTGAAGTCGGTCAGCCCGTTGATCACCGGCACTCCGGCGTGCTCGGCCATCTGCTCCACGATTTCGTGCGCGAAGGTGCGGATCATGATCGCCTGCACCATGCGCTCCAGGTTCCTGGCGACGTCGTAGATCGACTCGCGTTTGCCCAGGTTGATTTCCGCCGGCGAAAGATACACCGAGAACCCGCCGAGCTGATGGATGCCGACGTCGAACGTTACCCGCGTCCTCAGCGAAGGCTTCTCGAAGATCATGGCCAGCGCCTTGCCCGGCAGCGACCCGGCGTAGATTTTCGGATTGGCCTTGATGTCGGCCGCCAGATCGAGCAATTCGCAAATTCGGAATGGCGAAAAATCGCGGATGGACAGGAAATCAGTTTTGCAGTCCATGATCGCCTCCTGCTGACGTGTTTTATTGCCTGTGCCTTGTGCCTTGTGCCTTGCCCCTAATGCGCCATAGCCATTTCGTCCTTCACCCGGTGCTGGCCGGTAAAGTCGGAGAGCAAGTCCGCCAGGTTCGGCTTGGTCAACTCTTCCACCTCGTATCGCACGCGCACACACGGCTTGTTCAAGTGCAGAATGCGCCGCAGGTCCACCGGCGTCGCCAGCACCACCACGTCGCAGGGCGTACGGTTGATGGTTTCCTCCAGTTCCTTTCGCTGCGTCTCGCTGTAGCCCATCGCCGGCAGCAGGTCGTGCAGGTGCTGGTATTTTTCGAAGGTCTGGCGGATCGATCCGACCGCGTGCGGCCGCGGGTCGACCCTCTGCGCCGCCCAGTACTGGCCGGAGGCCACCACCCCGGCGCCATACGGCATCTCGCCGTGCGTCACCGTGGGACCGTCCTCCACCACGAGCACGTACTTGTTTTTGATCGCTTCCGGGTCGTCCACGGTCACGCGGCACGCCGCCTCGACGACCGTGGCGTTGGGATTGGCCAGGCTGATGTTCCGCCGGACCGTTTCCACCGCCGGCGCCGTCGCCGTGTTCACCTTGTTGATGATCACCACCTGGGCGCGACGCAGGTTCACCTCGCCCGGGAAATAACTCAGCTCGTGGCCGGCGCGATGCGGATCCGCCACCACGATTTCCAGGTCGGAGTGGAAGAAGGGTGTGTCGTTATTGCCGCCGTCCCAGAGCACCAGGTCGGCTTCCTTCTCGGCGCGACGTAGGATGGCTTCGTAATCCACGCCGGCATAGACCACCGTGCCGTTCACCAGGTGCGGCTCGTACTCCTCGCATTCTTCGATGGTGCAATCGTGGCGCTGCAGGTCGTCGAGGGTGGCGAAGCGCTGCACCGCCTGCCGGGCCAGGTCTCCGTACGGCATGGGATGGCGCACCACCACGGGATTCCAGCCCAGGAGGCGCAATTCCGCCAGCACCCTCCGCGCCACCGGGCTCTTGCCGCACCCGGTCCTCACCGCGCAGATGGAGATGACCGGCACATTCGCCTTCAGCTCGGTGTGGCGGCCCCCGGGAAGCCAGAAGTCGGCGCCGGCGGTCAGCACCCGCGATGCCAGGTGCATCAGGTTGGCGTGCGCAATGTCGCTATAAGAGAAGACGGCGATATCGATCGCCCGGTCCGCCACCAGCGATTCCAGCTCCCGCTCTTCCACGATCGGAATGCCGTCGGGATAGAGCGGACCGGCCAGTTCCGCCGGGTAACGGCGTCCGGCGATGTCGGGTATCTGCGTGGCGGTAAAGGCCACCACCTGGTACTCGGGATTGTTGCGGAACAGCGTGTTGAAATCGTGAAAGTCACGGCCGGCTGCGCCCAGAATCACCACCCGTTTCATCTCTTCCTCCCGTGCCACTCTCTAGTCTTAGCCAGGAGCGCATAGGAGGAAGTGAGGCGCATCACAACGCGGGGTAGCGCGGTTCCGAATCGGGCAATGTCGTGGAACGATATGAATAATTATTCGCGCGTCGGATAGGTTTTTCGGGACAACAAAAGGGCACGGCGTCCACCGTGCCCTTCAGAAAGCAGCAACTGCGAAATCAGTCGCCCGCGCTGGCCATCGCCGGCGTGTTCGTCGAGTTCTTTTCCCGCGTGATCGCCCGCAGCATGCTGGTATCGTCGGAGTACTTGAAGTAGGTGAGGTTGCGCGCCTGCGCTTCTTTCTCCTCCGCCTTGCCCAGCAGCGCCAGCTCGCTCTTGTTCACCACCTGCACACCGCGCTGCCGCAGTTTGTTCTCGATTTCCTCCACCTGTGCGGTGCCCTTCTCGGACTTGCCTTGCAGGTAATGCAGCACATGGGTGGCGCCGACTTCGGCGTCGTGACGCGCGATTCCGACCAGCCCATCGCTGGCGCGGCGCGCCCAGCCGACCACGAAGTGGCCTTCCATCTCGGCGCCGGTTTGAGGATCAGCGACCTGATACAAAGTGCGCTCGTCGCCCTCGACCGGCTTGGTACTGAAACCCTCGGGACCCATCGGCAGTCCCAGGTCGGGATCGTGCACGTCGCCGATAGCGAAGATCATGGTGTCAATATCGAGTTCGGTGGTCTGGTCGGTCGCTTTCGCCGCCGTGCCCTCGCCCTTTTTCACCAGGTTGTTTTCGGTAACGATGAGCTTGCAGATGCGGCCGTCGGGACCCTTGACGATTTCTTTCGGCGAGCAGAGGAAACGGAACTTCATCACCGGCTTGGTCTGCGGGTCGGCCTTCTTGAGTACGGAGAAAATTTCGTCGGCCTTGGTGATGTCCTGTCCGACGGCGCCGACCTTGTCGGCCACGCGAGCCAGTTCCTTCTTCAGCTCTTCACGATCGAGGTTGGCTTCGACGTACTTGATTTCCTTTTCGTCGAACTTGGCCTCGAAGGGACCGCGGCGGGCGACGATGGTGAGCTCTTCGGTGACGCGATTCGGGTTGTCGAGCAGCACCCAGCGGGCGATGTCGACCATGACGTTGCCCATACCGACGATGGCGACCTTCTTGCCGGTGGAGAAATCGCGGGTGGCGAAGGGGGGCAGCGAGTTAAAGAAATAAACGAAATCTTTGGCTGCGTACACACCCTTGGCGTCTTCGCCCGGCAGGCCGAGCTTCTTGGTGCCCTGGGCGCCGGCGGAGAAAACGATGGCGTCGGGATGGAACGCGCGCAGGTCGTCCACCGTGATCGCCTGCTTGGTTCCGACCGGAACGTGGCCGAAGTAGTGGACGTTGGGCAGCGACAGCACCTTGGCGAACTGCTTGCGCAGCCCGCTCTTCATCTTGTCCTTCACCAGGTAAATTCCGTACTCGGCCAGGCCGCCATGCTTGATATCGCGATTAAAAATGACCACCTGGTGCCCGGCGAGGGCGATCTTTTGCGCGGCAAACATGCCCGCCGGTCCGGCGCCAACGACAAAAACGGTCTTCATAGTGTGCTGCCTCCTGCCGTTTGCTTGATCGGCTACTCGGATAGCCTACCTGCCCCTGCGCACGCCGGGCTGTGACGCAGGTCTCAGGGCCGTGTGACGCTAGACCATTATGCCGCAAAAGCGCCCTTCGGGCTCGGTCCCCAGTCTTAGACGCGGGACTGGTGCAGCCTCCCGGCAGGTTCAGGCCCAATAGTTTCGGTCGAGTGTCCGGTACTGGATGGCCTCGGCGATGTGCTTGGAATCGAGCGGCTCAACGCCTTCCAGGTCGGCGATGGTGCGCGCCACCTTCAGAATGCGATCGTGGGCGCGGGCGCTGAGTCCCTGCTGATTGATGGCTCGCTCCAGCAGGCGCTCGCATTCGGGGGAGAGCTCGCAGTGAGTACGGATCTGGCCGGTCTGCATTTGCGCGTTGCAGAAGATGCGCGGCCGCAGGTTGGCAAAACGCCGCAGCTGCACCTCGCGCGCGCGCACCACCCGCTCCCGGATGTGGGCGGAGGTTTCCGGACTGGAGCCGCCGCGCAGCTCCTTGTAGTTCACCGCCGGCACGTCAATGTGGATATCGATGCGGTCCAGCAGGGGCCCGCTGATCTTGGCCACGTAGCGCTGCATCATCGGCTGCGTGCAGTGGCATTCTCGGCTGCGGTCATTGAAGTATCCGCACGGGCATGGGTTCATGGCGGCGGCCAGCATGAAGCGCGCCGGGAAGGTCAGCGACATGGAGGCCCGCGCGATGCACACCGTGCCGTCTTCCAGCGGCTGGCGCATCACCTCGAGTACGTTCCGCGGAAATTCCGGCAGCTCGTCCAGAAACAGCACCCCGTGGTGCGCCAGCGACACCTCCCCCGGGCGGGGAATCACGCCGCCGCCGATCAGCCCGGCGTCGGAGATGGTGTGGTGCGGGGCGCGGAAGGGGCGCGTGCCCACCAGGCCGGCGCCCGGGTCCAGCACCCCCGCCACGCTGTGGATTTTGGTGGTCTCGAGCGCTTCCTCGAAGGTCAGCGGCGGCAGGATGGTGGGCATGCGCTTGGCCAGCATGGTCTTGCCCGAGCCCGGCGGCCCGATCATCAGGATGTTATGTCCACCCGCGCAGGCCACCTCAAGAGCGCGCTTGGCGGTGTGCTGCCCGCGTACGTCCTTGAAGTCCACGGTGAACTGCTGGGCTTCGCTCAGCAGCGCGTCGGCGTCCACCTTGATGGGCGCGACGCCATTGCCGCCGTTCAACATATGCACCACTTGCACCAGCGAGGTGACCGGATACACATTCACCCCGCTGACCACGGCGGCCTCCCGGGCGTTGATGACGGGAACGATCAGGTTGGGGATTTTGCCGCTGCGGGCGGCCACGGCGATGGGCAGCGCTCCGCGAATCCCCCGCACCCCGCCGTCCAGCGACAGTTCCCCCACAAACAGATAGTCCGGCACTTCCTTCTGCGAGAGCCCCCCATAGGCGCCCACGATTCCCAGCGCCATCGGCAGGTCGTAGCCCGACCCCTCCTTCTTTATATCGGCGGGCGCCAGGTTGACGGTGATGTCGGTGGGCGGAATGTCGTATCCGCAGTTGCGCAGGGCGGAGCGAATGCGCTCCCGGCTCTCGCGAACGGCGGCATCCGGCAGCCCCACCGTGGTGAAGTGGTCTTCATTCTTCCGGATCCCGGAAACGTCAACTTCCACCTCAATAATGCTGGCATCGATGCCGTAAACCGCCGCACTGAGGGTCTTGTAAAGCATTTATTCGGCGAACAAAAACGCAGAAGTCCTGCAAAATCAACGCCGGAGTATAACAAGAACCCGCACAAAAAGCGGTGACTTCCCGCCCCGGAACGCGCCCAGGACAGGAATACAAAGCCCAAAATGGAACTCGCAGCTTTGCATAGCACCTTTGGAGGTACACATAAGGGTTTCCCCTATTGCGAGCGGCAATTGAGGGCCATACGATGGCCGTTGCGGCACACCCAACAGCATGGCAGACAGCCGGCAAGACTCGATGAAGGACCAGGCGGAGAGGCTTCGTCGTCTTGAACAGGAAGAGGGCCGCCTGTGGCGAGCGGCGCTGGTTTTCCTCACCGCCATGGCCCTGGGCGTCGGGGCCATTTCCTGGCAAAGCCTGGCCAACATTCCCCACCATCTGGAAGCCATCCCCGTCGGCACGGTGGTGCTGGCGCTGCTCTTCGCCTTGTATGTCGCGGTCAAACGCAAGGAAATCGGCGAACTCCAGGGTGTAGTTCGAGGCATGCGGGAGCGTGAGAAGACTCCGCCCAGCGAGCAACAGCTCAACAAGCTGCTGGAGGCGGTCAGCAACTCGCAACGCAACTACCGCGAACTCATCGACAGCATGGACGAGGTGGTGATCGGGTTGTCGTTACAGGGGACCATCCGCACCACCAACCGCGCCTTCACCGTTCTGCTCGGCAAGTCTTTTGAGCAAGTCGCCGGCCACAACCTGGAGGAGTTCCTGGCTGAACCGGGGCGCGAGCAGGCGGAGCTACCCATGGCGCGCTTCCTGCAGCAGCAGCAGTGGTCCGGCGTGCTGCGCGTCCGCTTCAAGCACCAGGAGGCGACGCACTACTTCGATACTATGCTCCATCCCATCCTGGCCGCCGGCGAAGTCGTCGGAATCGCGGTCCTGGCCAAGGACATCACCGCCGAACGCGAACGCGAGACGCGCTTCACGGAGCTGTTTGAGACCCTGCAGGAAGGCGTCTACTTCACCACGCCTGACGGCCACCTGCTGGACTGCAACATGGCCCTGGTGCGCATGCTGGGCTACGAGAGCAAGCAAGAGCTGCTGCAGATCGAGCAGTCCCAGCTGTTCGCCGACCCCGCCGCCCGCCGCGACCAGGTACGACAACTGCAACAGAGCGCTGCCATCCGCTCTCAGGAAGTGCGCCTCAAGGGCAAGGACGGCCGGTGCGTCATCTGTCTCGACACAGCGCGCGCCATTTTTGATGACCACGGCAGCCTGCTGCGCCTGCAAGGCGCTCTCTTCGATATCACCGAGCGCCGGCAGGTCGAGGACCGCCTGCAACAACAGGAGGAGTTCGGACGCCGCCTGGTAGAGAGCTTCCCGGACTTGATCCTGGCGCTGGATCGCGAAGGGCGCTACACGTTTGTCAGCCCGCGGGTGCGCGAAATTCTGGGCTACGAACCCGAGATGTTCATCCGGCGCAGCATGATCGGCGGGCAGGCCCCGGCGGCGGCCCTGGAACTGCAATCGCTGTTTCACGAGCTCATCACCGGCAAGGAAATCTTTCGTACCGCCGAATACAGCGCGCAGCATCGCGACGGCACCTGGCGCACCCTGCTCGCTACCGCCAGCCCGCTCTATGACGCCCAGGGCAGGCTGACCGGGGTGGTGGCCTCGGTGCGCGATGTCACCTCGCTGAAGCAGCTGGAGCAGCAATTGATCCAGACCGAGCGCCTCGCCGCCATGGGACAGATGATCGATGGCTTCGCGCATGAGCTCAACAACCCGCTTACCGCTATTCTCGGCGCCATCGAGTTGCTGGAAGCCTCGACCCCCGACCAGGCCGTCAGCCGCAAGTTCGAACTGTTGAAGCAGCAGGCCAGGCGCGCCGCCGAGGTGGTGCAGAACCTGCTCTTCTTCGCCCGCCCGCCCGCGCCCGGCAAGGCCCCTCTGAACCTCAACGACATGGTGCAGCGCTCGCTGCAACTGCACGAGCATTCCCTCCGTATCAACAACATTACTGTGGATTTCATCGGCGATTCCGGCTTGCCCGACATGGTGGGCGATCCCCACCAGATCATGCAGGTCTTCCTCAACCTGATCATCAATGCCGAGCAGGCGATCCGCGAAATACGGCCGCGCGGCACCTTGCGCGTCCGCATGGGCAAAAAGGGCGACCGCGTCTGGGTCAGCTTCCAGGACGATGGTCCCGGAATCAGCAGCGAGGCGCTGCCGAAAATCTTCGACCCCTTCTACACCACCAAGCGCCCCGGCCGCGGCACCGGCCTCGGGCTCAGCGTCGCCCTGGCAATCCTGAAAAAATACGACGGCCAGATTATGGCCCAAGCCGCGCCCGGCGGCGGCTCGGTGTTCACTGTCATCCTTCCCACGCTCGCCAGCGCCACTCCCGCCTCCGCGCCGCTGGCCGCGGCCAACCACGCCGGTCGCTAACCGCGCCGGGTTGACTTCCCGGCCGGCTTCCACCTAACATCCCGCAGCAACGCGATGGGGCGCGCTGCCGGCTCATTTCTGGTGCACGCAGGACAGTTTTACTTTCAGTTTCGCAAGGACGAGTGTCGATCGAGAGGCGGGCAATGATCGGGCAAACCGTTTCGCATTACCGCGTGCTGCAGAAGCTGGGTGGCGGCGGCATGGGCGTGGTCTACGAGGCAGAGGACCTTCGCCTGGGACGCAAAGTGGCGCTGAAATTTCTGCCGGAAGAGATGGAGAAAGATGCGCAGGCGCTGGAGCGTTTTCAGCGCGAAGCCCGCGCCACCTCCGCCCTCAATCACCCGAACATCTGCACCATCCACGACATCGACGAGCACCAGGGCAAGCACTTCCTGGTGATGGAGCTACTCGAGGGCGCGACCCTGAAGCACCGCATCGAGGGCCACGCGCTTCCGATCGACTTGGCACTGGAGCTGGCAATCCAGATCGCCGACGCGCTCGACGCCGCCCACACCGTCGGCATCATCCACCGCGACATCAAGCCTGCCAACCTGTTCGTGACCAAGCGCAAGCAAGCCAAGGTGCTCGACTTCGGCCTGGCCAAGGTGGCCAACCCCGCTTCTGAGCTGGGTCAACAGGTGTCCCGGCCCACCGAGGTCACCTCCGACCAGGCGCACCTGACCAGTCCGGGCAGCACCGTGGGCACGGTAGCCTATATGTCACCGGAGCAGGCGCGCGGCGAAGAACTGGATGCCCGCACCGACTTGTTCTCCTTCGGCACTGTGCTCTACGAGATGGCAACCGGGCGCCAGCCGTTCCCCGGCAACACCTCTGCGGTGATCTTCGACGCCATTCTCAACCGCGCCCCGGTGGCGCCCGTTCGTCTCAACCCCGACCTGCCACCCGACCTGGAACGCATCGTCAACACCGCCCTGGAAAAAGATCCGGAGCTGCGTTACCAGAGCGCTTCCAACATCCGCGCCGATCTCAAGCGCCTGAAGCGCGAGATTGATTCGGGCAAGACCCCGACCGCGCCCCGGCTGGCGGCGGCCGCGCCGATCGACCGGCGGCGATGCGGCCTGAGTCGGCGCCACGGCGCCAAGCTCCGGCGGCACTGCGATTGCAGTCGCCAGCAGCTCCGGGGGTGGCGCCGGCGGCGGCCGCAAGCTCGGGATCGCAGCCGGCCATGGCGGCTTCGTCAGGATCGGCACTGGCGGCCGCGGCGAGCGCGAGCGGAGTTGCCGCCGTGGCCGCGCGGCGCAACACGAAACTCTATATCGCCATCGCTGTCGTGGTAATGACCGCCGCGGTTGTCGAGTATCTTGCCTACTCGCGCCGTAGCCACGCCATTACGGAGAAAGACTCCATCCTGGTCGCCGACTTCGTCAACACCACTGGCGACGTGATGTTCGACGGCACGCTGCGAAAAGCACTGGCGGTGGATCTTGGAGCAGTCGCCGTTTCTGAACGTCATTCCCGATCAGAAAGTGCGGCAGACGCTGAAGCTCATGGGACGCGCGCCGGAAGAGCGCGTCACCAACGAAATGGGCCGCGAAATCTGCCAGCGCAACGGCATCAAGGCACTGCTGAGCGGTTCGATCGCCGCCATCGGCAGCCAGTACCTGGTCACGCTGTCGGCAGTGAATGCGCCACCGGCGATACCCTGGCCGAAGTGCAGCAACAGGCGGCGAATAAGGATGCAGTGCTGGATGCGCTGGGCAAGGCGTTGTCCTCCTTGCGCGGCAAACTGGGCGAGTCACTGGCCTCCATCCAGAAATTCGACAAGCCACTGGAGGAAGCCACCACGTCCTCGCTGGAGGCGCTGAAGGCCTACACGCTGGGCGAAGAGCAGCACGGGCCCAAGGGCAATGACATGGCGTCCATTCCGCTTCTACCAGCGCGCGGTCGAGTTAGATCCGAACTTCGCGCTCGCGCTATGCGCGGCTGGCAACGGTGTACAACAATCTGGGCGAGCAGAGAAAAGTCGAACCTATACCGCAAACAAAGCCTTCGAACTGCGTAACCGTGCGAGCGAGCGCGAGCGCCTGTATATTGAATCCCATTACTACACCGATAGCGGCGAAAGAAAAAGGCATCGCCAGCCTATGAACTCTACGCGCAGACGTATCCGCGGGATGCTATTCCGCGTACCAATCTCGGCGTGGAATATGGCGAGCTTGGGGAGTTTGAGAAAGTCGCTGCAGTATTCCAGGGCGGCATATCGAGATCGATCCCGACAATTACTTACGGCTATTCGGCGCGCGCGCGCCTTATCAGGGGCTGGGCCGCGCCGAAGAAGCTAAAGCAGTATTGAATACGGCGCTGCAGCGCAACTTGGGCGACTACGGGGTTCACGCGCAACTCTCTGACATCGCACTCGCGCAAGGCGATTCGGCGATGCAGCAGCGCGAGGAGCAATTGGCCCGCAAGAACCCGGTGGAGGATGCGAACCTGACCTTCGGCCACGGCGCGGGAGTGGCGATGCAACACGGGCAAGCTCGGCGCTCTCGCGAGTTGGCCAGGCAAGCCGCCGATATCGCGTCCCGCGCAAACCTGAAGGAGCAGGGGGCGACATACCTGGCCATTTCGGGACGACGGCAAGCGGAATTTGGATTGAAAACCGATGCCCACGAAAGCGAAGCTGCGGCACTTGCAGTGTTTCCGGGTACAGGAGTGAAGGAAGAAGCTGCTGTAGGTCTTGCCGCGGCGGGCGAAGAGAAGCGTGCGCAGGCGCTGATCTCCGAACTGACCAGACAGCGGCCCAACGACCAGTGGGTGCAAGCCTTCTATGCCCCTTGGGTGAACGCGACCATCGCGCTGAACCACGGAGACGCGGCCAAGGCAATTGAACTGCTGCGTCCGGCAACGATGTATCGCCCGAGCTTCTTCACGTCGGGTGCAACTTACACGCGCGGCCGCGCTTACCTTATAGCGGGACAGCCCAACGAAGCGGCACAGCAGTTTCAAAGCATTATTGCCGTTCGTATGGCCATGCCGGCTTCGTCCGACAACGTGCTGGCGCAGGTCGGCCTGGCGAGGGCGTACGCTGCGATGGGCGACAAAGACAAGGCGCGAAGTGCGTACCAGGACGTGCTCGCCCTGTGGAAGGATGCCGATCCCGGCGTGCCGCTGATCGAGCAGGTGCGGGCGGAATACGCGAAACTGCAGTAAGCAAAAATCAGCCACAGGTTCGGCACAGAAACGCACACAGATTTTCATTGCACCGATCTGAATGTCGTATCCCTCCGTGTTGATCAGTGGCCGATTTCGTCTTAACGCTCGATGGCCAGCCCCACCGCGTTCCCTCCGCCCAGGCAGAGCGCTGCGATTCCCTTCTTCACGTCGCGGCGAATCATCTCGTACAGCAGGGTCACCAGGATGCGCGCGCCGGTTGCCCCAATCGGATGCCCCAGCGCCACCGCGCCGCCGTTCACGTTCACCTTGTCCAGGTTCAGGCCGAGCTCGCGGGTCACCGCGATCGCCGCCACCGAGAACGCTTCGTTGATCTCGTAGAGATCGACTTCGTCTTTGTCCCAGCCGGTCTTCTTCCAGAGCTGGCGAACCGCGTCCACCGGCGCCATCATCACCCACTTGGGATCGACTCCGCTGGTCGCCTGCGCCACGATGCGCGCCATCGGCTTGGCCCCCAGCTTCTCCGCCGTCCTTGCGCTGGTCACCACCATGGCCGCCGCGCCGTCGTTCACGCTCGGCGCATTGCCGGCGGTCACCGTGCCGTCCTTCTTGAAGGCCGGCTTCAGCGCCCGCAGCGCTTCGGCCGAAGTATCCTCGCGGGGGCCTTCGTCCTTCTCGAACAGCACCGTCTCGCCCTTCTTCTTGCCGGGCACCTCCACCGGCACGATCTGCGCCTTGAAGCGGCACTCCTTGATCGCCGACATCGCCTTGCGATGCGAGTTGGCCGCGAACTCGTCCTGCTCCTCGCGGGTAATGTGATATTTCTCCGCCACGTTCTCGCCCGTGTTGCCCATGTGGTAGTCGTTGTAGACGTCCCACAAGCCGTCATTGATCATGGAATCCAGCATGGTCACATTGCCCAGCCGGAAGCCCTTGCGCGCATTCGGCAGCAGGTAGGGCGCGTTGGTCATCGATTCCATGCCGCCGGCCACCACCACCTCGCTGTTGCCGGTCTGGATGGCCTGCGCCGCCAGCGCCACCGACTTCAGCCCCGACCCGCAAACCTTGTTGATCGTCATCGCGCCCACCGAGGGCGGCAGGCCGCCATAGATGGCCGCCTGGCGCGCTGGGTTCTGTCCCAGCCCCGCGGAGACCACGTTGCCCATGATGCATTCGTTCACCACCCCGGGATCGATGCCGGCGCGCTTCACCGCTTCGCGTACCACCAGCGCGCCCAGCTTGGGGGCCGTTATCTCAGAGAGCGAGCCCTGGAACTTGCCGACCGGGGTGCGAACTCCGGCGATGATCACGACATCGTCTGCGCTAGGCATATGAGTGCTCCTATGTGAATTTCAACCCCTCATTATAAGATGCCGCGGAACCGCTCCGCTGCAATTCCGGAGGATCGATTGTCCACCAACCCGCCTGTCGCGCCGGAAACTGCTCCCGCCTCCCCATCCGCTCCTGCTGCGCCGGCGCCGGTCGCTCCCGTTTGGCACACGGTGCTGTTCCTCACGGTGGTTTTGCTGTTCGCCGCCCTGGCGGCGCGCACTCAGGGGCAGATGATCGAGCGCCACGGTCGCATCCACGTCTACCTGGTCACCCTGGCGTGGGAGTACCTGCTGGTCGGATACATCCTGTGGGGCGCGCACAAGAAGAAGGTGACCCTGAAGCAGATCGTCGGCGGCCGATGGAACTCTCCGCAGGATCTGCTGCTGGATGTTGGCATCGCCTTCGGTTACTGGATCGTTGCCCAACTGGTCCTGGCGGGGGTGTCCTTCGCCCTTGGGCTGGCCTCGGCCTCGCAGATGCAGGAAGCCAGGAAACAACTCGGCGTGCTGCTGCCCAGGAGCGGCCTGGAACTTGGGCTCTGGGTAGCGCTCAGTGTTACCGCTGGCTTCTGCGAGGAGTTCATGTTCCGCGGATATCTGCAGCAGCAATTCCGCGCTGCCACCCGCAGCACCGCCGCGGCAATCCTGCTGCAGGCGGTGGTGTTCGGCCTCGCGCACGCCTACCAGGGAGGACGGCGCATCGTCCTCATCGCCGTCTACGGTGTCATGTTCGGCATGCTCGCCGCCTGGCGCAGGAGTCTGCGCCCCGGAATGATCGGCCACGCCTTCCAGGATTCCGTCATCGGCCTCGCCTTCCGGTTACTGAAGTGAGTGGTCGCGAGATTTTTTTCCCGAGTGCGCCAATTTTTTCTCCGCGCGCGCGTGTGTGATTCTGGTTCCGTGGATTTTTTGCTTGACTTCGATTTTGAATGACTCTATACATTCAAGCAATTAGCAACGGAGCATTGTTGCGAACCATGAACAATGGAAGGGAGAATAGAACCATGGCAACGAAAAAGGGTGGCAAGAAGGCTGCAAAGAAAACCAAGAAGCACTAACCTTCAGCAGCTTCAAGTTGCAAGCAAAGGGGACGCGAGCAGCGTCCCCTAAGTTTTTCCGGCGATCCCCCATCCACTCTATCCATCATTGGCTGCTCATTCGCTAATCGCCAATCGCTAATTGCTAACTGCCAGCGTCTTCGCAATCGTGTACAGCTTCTGCTCGGTTGCCGGGCAAAGACTGCGAAACTCGCAATAGCCGCAGTGGAAGCCGGGTTTCGCCTCAAATTGCTGCGCGGCAATCCCCTCAGCTACGGTAGCGATCTTGGCGCGCGTTTCGATCAGCGCCGCCGCATCCCGCGTCGTGCACACCGGCGAATTGTCGTCCAGGTTATGGATCACCAGCTCGGCGGGTTCGGCCTGCAGGGTCTCGCGCGCCGCCATGGCATAGATGGAAAGCTGCAGGCTCTGGTCCGCCTTCTTTTGGTCGAACGCCGCCCCGGTTTTGAAGTCGATCACGCGCACGCGCTCCGGGTCCAGTCGGTCCACTCGGTCCATGCGCCCGCGCACCAGCACGCCCTCCACTTTCATCTCGAACTTTTTTTCCGCCTGCAGCACCGGCGGCAGCGGCCCCTGGTTGAGGGAACCCAGGTACACGCTGAGCTGGCGCGCCCCTTGCTGCTCCAGCAGCCGGCGCTGGTAGTCGTCATCGAAGGCCGCGGCGGCGATTGCCTCCCGGAACCGCTGCAGCACCTCGCCTTCGCTGCGCGGCCGCCCCGCCATAATCCCCTGGTGGATGTCGGCTAGCATGTCGTGCATGATCTTGCCGTTCAGCATGGCGGCGGAGGCTGGCCCGGGAATGTGCCAGTCCTGCATCAGCTTGTACTTCAGCGGGCAGGTATCGTAGGCGTCGATGGACGTTGCGCTCAAGCTGCGCTGCGCCATCCCCGGGCGCGGCGGCATCAGCAGCCAGTTGCTAACGCCTGTCGCCGGCGCTGCCGCTGCCGCAATGGTCGCCGTAAATCGGCGTGCCGAGCGTTGCCGCCAGCACTCCTTGGCCGCCGTGCCGCGCATCAGGTCCCGCAGCGGGCCCGCCGGCGTGTCCTGCCCCTTCTTCGGACGGGCATAGACCCGCAGCGAATCGCGCGCCCTGGTCAGCGCCACGTAGAACAGGCGCCGCTCCTCTTCACCGTGGATCTGCTTGCTGTCGCCGGAGAGCGGCATCTCGCGCAGCGCCTGCGGAAACTCGAACATCGCTTCGTGATAATTAGCCGGAAACGAACTGGAATGGGCGCGGAGGACGAACACGGTATCGAATTCCAGTCCTTTGGCCGCGTGCACGGTCATCAGCTGTACCGCGCCCTGCGGCGCCGTGACGGGAAGCTCGAGTACGCCATGGGCTTGGCGGAACAGCTCCATGTAAGAGATAAATTCCTCCAGCGTTCCGCTTTCCGTGATCGGCTTGCTTTGCCACCTCTCCACGAACCCTCGCAGGATCCGTACTGGCTCGTCTGATTCGGAGAAGCCGAAAGCTCGGGTCACGTAGGCGCACACCTGCGCCGCATTCCAGTTCACCGACGCGCCGTAGCTCCGCGCCTTCTCCACCGCCGTCATCACACCGCTGCCGCCCGAAACCGCCTTCAACAGCGTGGCGAAGGAAGCTTCGCGCGACGCGGCGGCCAGCGCGCCCCGCATGGCGTCACCTTCCACGCCGAACACGGGCAGGGCCGCGACGCGGAACAGCGCTTCTGAATTCGACAGCGAGGCCACCGCCTTCAGGCAGGCGAGCAGGTCGCGAATCACCGCGGTCTCCAGCACGTCCAGCCCTTTCACCACGAACGATATGCCGTGCTCCGCCAGCGTCATTGCTATCTCCTCGCCATGGGAGTGCGAGCGGTAAATGATCGCGATGCTGTCGCCTTCGCCCGTAGCGCGCAGCCGCTCCACCTCGCCGGCGATATCGGAAGCTTCCTCCTCCTTCCCGCCGTGCAGGACAATCTCCACCTTTTGCGGCACGATCGGCTTGCCCTCGGCTGCCGCCCTCTGCTCGCGCGCCGATTGCAGCGCGCGCCGGCGGTACTCGCTTCCGTCGGGCAGCCGGCAATTCACCGCCGGGTTAGCGTCAATGACGGTGTAAGCGCAGGTGAGAATCTTCGAGGTCGAGCGCTGGTTCTCCTCCAGCGCCACCGCCTTCGTTCCCGGAAAGCG
Organism: Terriglobia bacterium; assembly: GCA_963797035.1. Taxonomy (GTDB): domain Bacteria; phylum Acidobacteriota; class Terriglobia; order Terriglobales; family Acidobacteriaceae; genus JAIQGF01. The sequence continues at coordinate 52,485 of CAWCOC010000001.1, read as the reverse complement.
CCGCAGGAACTCCTCGAAGGCGGCGCTGGAGGCGCCGCGGAAACGGAAGATCGCCTGGTCGGGATCGCCCACTGCGAACACGTTGCGTTCCTCGCCCGCCAGCAGTCGAGCTACTTCGATCTGCGCCACGTTGGCGTCCTGGAACTCGTCGATCAGCAGGAAGCGCGCGCGTTGCTGTTCGCGCTGCAGCACCGCGGCATCGTCGTGCAGCAACCCGACCGCCCGCGTGATCATGTCGCCAAAGGTTCCGAGATTGCCTTCGCGCATCATGGTTTCCACCTGCGCAAAGACGCGCGCAATCTCCTGGCAGCGCTCCAGATGCTCGGCGGGAGTGATGACGGCGCACTTTTTCGACTTTGTCACCCGCAACGGCTCGTGCTTGCCGCAGCGCAGCTCTTCCACGTACTGGCGGAAGCGCGCCGCGTCCACCAGTTCGTCCTGGCAGCGGCTGAAGAAATCCAGCAGCGCGTCCAGGAACTGCTCCGGCTTGGCCGCCTTGATGTAGTACTTGAGCCCGAGTTCCTCGATCCGCCGCCGCAACAGGATCCACAGGTCCTTCTCTTCCAGCAGGCAAAAGCCCTGCCCCGCGCGCTGCAGGATGCCGTTGCACAAGGCATGAAACGTGCACGCGTTCAGGCCCTCGCCGATGCGCGCCGCAAGTTTCTCCCGCAGCTCGTTGGCCGCTTTGTCCGTGTAAGTGACCGCCAGGATCTCTTCCGGGCGGGCAGCCCCGGTCGACACCAGGCGCGCCACGCGCTCGACCAACACCCTGGTTTTTCCGGTGCCCGCGCCGGCAATCACCACCATCGGCCCACTGACGTGCTCGATGGCCTGCTTCTGTCGTGGATTGGGAACGAAGTCGCTCATGGCCGGTTTTGGGGGGAGCCGGCCATTATGTGGGAGCCAAGGAAGCTCAGCAACTCGGAAATTGCCCTACACGCCTTGAGCCTGGCGCCTTATGACAATTAGCTAACAATTCTTCGCTTCATCGCTAAGTTGGAATTGCTAATCGCTAATGGCTAATTGCTGAAAAAGCAATCGCCAGCGCCGCAATCGCCGCGGTTTCCGCCCGCAAGATGTTGCTGCCCAGCGAGGCCGAGATCCACCCGGCCGCGGTGAACGCCGCGAGTTCTGCTTCTGTCCAGCCGCCTTCGGGTCCGATGGCAACACAAAGAGTCGGCGGCCGACGGTCGATGGTCGATGCGTTCTGAGCGAGCACTTGCTTCAGCATTATGTTGCGTTCGGTCTCGGCAAGCACAACCCGCAGATCGCCTTCGACCCCCAGTGCCGACTGCAGCTTCTGCGGCGCGGCAATCTCCGGCGGCAGCACCCGGCGCGATTGTTGTGATGCCTCATGCGCGATGCGCCGCCAGCGTTCCACCCGCTTCGCCGCCGCCGAGGCCAGGTGCGGCTCGGTCCTTCGCGCGATCACCGGCAGGATGGCGGCAACCCCGAGTTCGGTCGCCTTCTCGATGGCCCACTCCATGCGATCGAACTTGAAGATCGCCAGCAACAACACCAGGCGCCCCGCTTCCACCTGCGGCAGCACTTCGCCCAACTCGAACTCCACCCGGTCGTCGGCTACCCGCACGACGCGGCCCAGGCGCACCGCCTCTCCGGTGGAGACTTCAAACTCCTGGCCCACGCGGACGCGGAGCGTGCGCGCCAGGTGCTCAGCGTTGCCGTCCAGCAGCCAGGCGCGCTCGCCGGAGACCCGGTCGGCAATCCAGCGGCGCCGGCTCATTTGTGGATCAGGAAAAACCAGGAAGCGGCGGCGGCCAACGCGTAGGCCACGCCGAAAAATCGGTTCTGGCGAGCCAGGCTCGGCGCTTCCGGCGCGTTGGCGTTGCCGATCATCTCGATACCGGTCAGGATGCCAACGAAAAATGCGACGATCATCCAGCGTTGGCGCGAATAGAAAAAATAAGCGGGAAGCAGGATGAACGATCCCGCCAGCGAGATCCAGCCCCACATGCGGTGCCGCGCGCGCATCCTCGGCTCGGAAATTCGTTCGCTGGTCAGCTGCGCGAACTTTTCCGGCTGCGCCAGTCTGACCGCTGCCGGCAGCGCCGTCGCCACCACCAGGAACCAGCCGTAATAGCGCGCGAACTTATCCAAAGATGTCCTTGACCTTGCTCAGGATGGTGTTGCGCTCCGGCTTGTTCTCCACCCCGTCGGTCACTCCAAACTCTTCCAGCAGCTCGCGCTGTCGCCTGCTGAGTCTCGCTGGCGTGTGCACCTTCACTTCCACGTACAGGTCGCCTTTGCCGCGCCCGTTCAGCACCGGCACGCCGCGGTTGCGCAGCTTGAACACCGTGCCGCTCTGCGTGCCCTCCGGAATTCTCAGCTTCTCCGGGCCTTCCAGCGTCGGGATGCTCAACTCGGCGCCCAGCGCCGCCTGCGCGAAGGAAACCGGCACGGCGCAATGCAGGTCGCGTCCCTCGCGTTCGAACATGGCGTGCTCTTTGACGTGCAGCACAATATAGAGATCGCCCGCCGGCCCGCCGTGCACTCCCGCTTCTCCCTGCGACGAGTAGCGGATGCGGGTGCCGTCTTCCACCCCGGCCGGAACTTTCACATCGATGCTGCGCTCGCCCACCTGCCGGCCTTCGCCGCGGCACACCTTGCACGGGTTCGTGATCACCGTTCCCCGCCCTTGGCAGGTGCTGCAGGTGCGCGCAATGCTGAAGAACCCTTGTTGGTAGCGGACCTGTCCCCGCCCGGCGCAGGTGCGGCAGGTGGCCGGCTCATGACCGGGCGTGATCCCCGAACCGCTGCACGCTTCGCAAGATTCGTGCCGCCGGATCTGGACTTTCTTTTCGGTGCCGAAGACCGCCTCTTCGAACTCCAGCGTCAGGTCGTGACGCATGTCGCCGCCGCGCTGTGCCCAGGTACGACGCCGGCCGCCGCCCATGCCGCCGAAGATGTCGCCCATCCCGAAAATGCTGCCCAGGATGTCGCCCAGATCGCCGAAGTCCTGGAAGATGGTCGGGTCGAACCCACCCGCGCCCATGCCGCTCACGCCGGCATGACCGAAGCGGTCGTAGTTGGCGCGCTTATCGGTGTCGGCGAGCACCGTGTAGGCCTCGGTGCACTCCTTGAAGCGCTCCTCGGCGTCAGGATTATTAGGATTGCGGTCCGGGTGATACTGCAGCGCGAGTTTGCGGTAGGCGCTCTTCACCTCCTGCTCGCTCGCCGTCCGGGTTACGCCCAGGACTTCGTAGTAGTCGCGTTTACCGTTGTTGGCCACTATGAGTTCTGACTTCCGTTGCCGATTCAGCGTCGCCGGATTTCGCCGAGACTGAAACTACAAAAAACCTTCTGCTATTTTCTGGGATTGGTGGCCACGCGCACCATGGCGGGACGCAGCAGCCGGTTCTTCAACTTGTAGCCGCGCTGCAGTTCATCGAGCACGTGGTGATCTTCGGCCTCCTCGGTTTCCACCATCTGCACCGCCTGGTGCAGGTTGGGATCGAAGGGCTCGCCGCGCGCCTCGATCGGCTCCACTCCGAGCTTGGCCAGCGCATCGTGAAATTGCCGGTTGATCAGCTCAATCCCGGCGTGAAACTCGTCACTGTCGCGCGCCGGGCTCTGCAGCGCCCGGTCGAAGCTGTCCACTACCGGCAGCAGCGTCTTGATCGCCTCCGCCAGCGCGTAATCGCGGAATTCCTGCTGCTCGCGCGCGTTGCGCTTGCGGAAATTGTCGAACTCCGCCTGCAGACGCGCCAGCCGGTCCAGCTGCGCGTCGCGCTCCTGGCGCAGCCGCCCCAGCTCTTCCGCCAGCGCGGCCCCCGCCGCGGGAGATTCGTTTTCCTCCGCCGGCGGCAGCTCGTGTTCCAGGTCGAGTGCCTGGGGATCGCCGTCGGCTTTGCCGTTTCTCGGTGCCATAGTCCCTAATCCGTTTCGTTCAAAATCTTGTCGAACAGCCGCGCGATGTACGACACCGCCGTGATCGTGTGCTGGTAATCGATTCTGGTCGGCCCGATCACCGCCAGCGAGCCCATCACTTCCCCGCCGACGCGCGCCGGCGCCCCGATGAGCACAAAATTCCGCAGGTACGGCGCCGCTTCCTCCAGCCCGATCACCACCCGCACCGCTTCCTGCTTGGCGTCCAGGTAGGCATTCAGCAACTGCACCACCCGCTGCTTTTCTTCCAGCGTTTGCAGAAGCTGCCGCAGCCGCTGCTTGTCTTCCTCGTTCGCCACCAGGTTAGACGCGCCCTCTAGATAGATGCCCGGCGCGGTCTCCTCGGTTCCCAGCGCGCCTTGCAGGTAGAGTTGCTCCAGCGACTTCATCAGCCGGTCGTATTCGCTGCGTTCGCGCTGGATGCGTTGCTCCAGCTCAGCCTGGATCGTCGTCAGCGTCCAGCCCCGAAAATTTTCATTGATGTAGCAGGCCGCGATCTCCAGGTCCGCCTGCGGCAGGTCCGCGCCCATGCGCAGCACGCGGTCGCGCACCACGCCCGACTTCATCACCACCACGGCGAGGATTTTCCGGTCGCCCAGACGTGAGAAGTAAATATGGTCGAGTGCGTTCTTCGGCCCGCCGCTCGACATGGCGACCCCCACGCCGTGCGAGATCAGCGACAGCACATGCGAGGTCCGCTCCATGAACTCCTGCACATCGCTCGACCCCTGCAACGTGGTCTCGATCACGCCTTTGTCCTCGGGCGAAAGCTCTGCCTGGCCGCTGATCTGGTCCACGTAGTAGCGATAGGCGTCGGCCGTCGGAATCCGCCCCGCGGAGGTATGCGGCTGCTCCAGGAAACCTGCCTCCGACAGGTCCGACATCACATTGCGGATGGTTGCCGGACTGAGTCCCTCGCGATTGATCCGCGCCAGCGTGCGTGAGCCGATCGGCTCACCCGTCTGGATGTAGTTTTCCACGATCGCCGTCAGGATCTCGTGTTCGCGTGTGCCGATTTGTCCGCCAGGAGGCATCAGTTCGTCTTGGTGCTCGACCTAAGTACCTTTAGATGCAAAAGCTTAGGATTCGACTCATCTTCTCTGATTGTAGGAACAGAGGGGTGGGAAGTCAAGGTTGGCAGTCACAGGCCGGGAGTGCTAAACCAGCTTCGATTTCAGTTTCGTTTTTTATATAACCTGAACTCGATACTGAAACTACCTACATGATCTGAATCACGTCGGCGGGACTGGCAGCGCGGATTTCCTGCACCCGCTCCTTCACCCGCTGGGTAAACGCGTAGATCGACCTCGCGTGCGGCGAGTCGGGGCCTTCCAGCGCCACCGGATGTCCGCTGTCCCCGCCCTTGCGGATGTCGGGATCGATTTCAATCTGCCCCAGGAAGGCCAGTCCGAATTGCTCAGCCGTGCGCGCCCCGCCGCCCTTGGAGAAAATATCGATCTCCTTGTGGCAATGCGGGCACATGAAGTAACTCATGTTCTCCACCAGCCCGACAATGTCCACCTTCACCTGGCGAAACATCTCGATCGCCTTGCGGGCGTCCTGCAGCGACACATCCGAGGGCGTCGACACCACGATCGACCCGGTCACCGGCACCGTCTGGATCAGAGAGATGGCCACGTCGCCGGTACCCGGCGGCAGGTCGGCCACCAGGTAATCGAGCTTGCCCCACTCCACGCGCTGCACGAATTCGCGGATCATCTGGTGCAGCATGGGCCCGCGCCAGATCAGCGGCTTGTCCCCGGGATTCAGGAACCCCACCGAGATCACTTTCACCCCGTAGCGCTCCAGCGGTTCGATGCGGTTATCGCCAACGATGCGCGGCGTGGAGCTGGAGCCCAGCATCAACGGGACGTTGGGACCGTACACGTCGGCGTCGAGCAAGCCGACCTTGTGCCCGAGCTTGGAGAGTGCCAGCGCCAGGTTCACCGCCAGCGTGGTCTTTCCCACTCCGCCCTTGCCCGATCCTACGGCGACGACTGCGTCCACTCCGGGCAGCGGCTGCGGCCCCATCGGCTGTTGCTGTGCGTGCATGTGGCTCAAGAGAGAACCTCGGCTATGGAGTAATCTTTGATTATACGATGGTGCACATCGAAGAATGGCGTAGTTGCCGAAATGTCGGTGGCTCGTTAACCCGCGAGCAACATACGTCTAACATCGAGTAGGAGTGGGCGTGGAACTGAAGATTGAAACAGAACGCGAAGATGACGGCCGATGGATTGCCGAAGTTACCAATATGCCCGGCGTAATGTGCTACGGAGAATCCGAACAAGCGGCCGTAGTTGCTGCCCAGGCTCTCGCATTACGTGCTGGCATCGCAAAGCACACTGGCCTCAAACCTGAAGACCTGTAATCCCATTACTCGCGAGCTGTATCGTCGCTTTCTCAGTGTCCTTCTCCCGCCTCCAGCACCACTTTGCCCTTGAACATCCGGTAGATGAACGTGAAGTAACCGATCGCGATCACCATGCCGATCGACCACCATACCAGCCCCACCGTGAGCCCATGATGCCCCGTGGCGGTGTTGTAGATGGTCAGGCTGTTCGGCTCGTTCATCGCGGCCGGCAGCACGTCGGGATAGATGCCAAACGCGGCGCCGCCCAGCATCCCCGCAATGTAAATGGAGGAACACAGGAACGCCGCTTTCTCCCGGTACTTGCTTGCGAAGTAAAGCACGCCCGCCAGGCTGGCGAATACGACGACCGGGATTGCCAGCCCGACCGGCCAGCGCTTGTAGTTGTCCACCACGTCGAGGTGCACGCGCATGGTCAGCATCAGGCTGATAAACGTGAGCGCCAGCACCACGGGCCAGGTAACCAGCGCGATCTTCCGCGCCCGTTCATTGATCGCGCCATAGGTTTTGTGCGCGATGTAGAGCGCGCCATGCATGGTCAGCGTGGCCAGCGCCATCACTCCCGCCATCACCGTGAACCAATCCAGGATTCCGGGTTGCGGCCCAATGCGCCAGTTCGTCCACAGCGCCTCGAAGAAGTAGCCCTCGGCGTTCAACGGCACCCCGCGCACCACGTTGCCCAGCGCCGCGCCGAAGAAAATCGCCAGCAGGATGCTGGACACGGAAAAGATCGCGTCGAAGAACCCATGCCACACCCGGCTTTCCAGGTGGGTGCGAAATTCGATCCCGATCGCCCGCAGCATCAGCAGCCACAGCACCATCATCAGCGGCAGGTAGAACCCACTGAAGCTGGAGGCGTAGAGCAGCGGAAACGCGAAGTACAGCGTGCCGCCGGCGGCCAGCAGCCATACTTCGTTCCCGTCCCATACCGGCCCGATGGCGCGCAGGATGGTGCGCCGCTCCTCGTCGGTGCGCCCGGCAATCAGGTGGATCGCGCCCGCGCCGATGTCAAATCCATCCAGCACGACGTAGGCCGCGAGCATGAGCGCGACAATCACAAACCAGAGCGTTTCCATCATCCCACCTCCACCAGTTCAGGCTTGTTCACGGGCGGCTTGACGCTTGCGGTATCAACCTCCGGCCCGCCATCGATCTCGCGATAGATGAGGAAGAGGAACAGGAACGAGAGCACGGTGTACATCCCCATGAAGCCGAGCAGAGTGAACATTCCGTTCCCCGCCGACACCATCTTGGAGTATCCGTCCGCGGTGCGCAGCAGGCCGTACACCAGCCAGGGTTGGCGCCCCACCTCCGCCGTGATCCAACCCGCGGTGTTGGCGATGTAGGGAAACGGGAAGCTGAGCATCAGGATCCATAGCGCCCAGCGCGCGTCGAACAGCTTCTTGCGCCACAGCAGCACGCCCGATAGAAGCATGATGGCGATGAAGATGGTCCCCAGGCCGGCCATCACGTGATAGCTGTAGTAGAGCAGTTCGATGTTGGTGGGCCACTGGTCTTGCGGAAAGGCGTCCAGGCCTTTTACCGTTCCGGCAGTGGTGCCGTAAACCAGCAGGCTGAGCACCCGGTTGACGGCCAGAGGATTGTCGATTTTCTTCTGCTCGACATTGGGCTGCCCCATCAAGACCATCGGCGCGCCCGACTGTGTGGTCCACAGCGCTTCCATTCCCGCCATGGTCGCGGGCTGATGCTTGGCCAGCATTCGCCCCTGGGCGTCACCCGTGGGGACAATCTGGAGAACGGTGAAAATGAACCCGGCAATCACGCCGGTACGGATATAGATCCGCGCCTGCTCTTTATGTTTGCCGCTGAGCAGGTAAAACGCGCCCACCGCCGCCATCACGAACGAGCCGGTGATCGCGGCGCCGCTCATGTTGTGCGCGTATTGCCAGCCCGCCCACGGATTCAGCACCAGCCCCCAGAAACTCTGCAGTTGAACGCTGCCGTCGGCCATGCGCACGTAGCCGGTCGGGTGCTGCATCCAGGCGTCAGTGGCAACAATGAAGTAGCCCGACAGCCACGATCCCACAAACACCATGAAGGCGCTGAACCAGTGCAGCTTCGGGCTCAATCTCTTCTCGCCGTACAGGAACAGGCCCAGGAAGGTGGATTCCAGGAAGAAGGCGAATACGCCCTCCATGGCCAGCGTCTGCCCGATCACCCCGCCAGCCCACTGCGAGAAGTGCGACCAGTTGGTGCCGAACTGAAATTCCATGGGAATGCCGGTCACCACGCCGAGGACGAAGTTAATCCCGAAAATCTTCGCCCAGAAGCGCGCCGCGCGGTTGTAGCGCTCATCCTTCTTCCACAATGCCAGCGACTTCAGCGCCACGATCAGCGGCGCCAGTCCCATGGTCAATTGCGGAAACAGGTAGTGATAGGTGACGGTAAAGGCGAAGTGCAGGCGGTGAATAAAGAGCGCGCTGTCCATAGCTGCGGTGACTCCACGGGAGTAGGGAACGGGTCCCCACGGTCCCGTGGAGCTAGTGTCGCAACCGCTACAGGATTTCGCTGTGACGACGGTCACAAGAGGGGAGGAGTCAGGAGTTAGGTCAGAAGTCAGAAGTCGGGAAGGAGTCAGGAAGGAGTCGGGAGTCAGGTGAGGAGTGTGACGCTCGATCTACACCAGCGCAGCCACCTGTCATTTCCGAGCGCAGCGAGGAATCCAGGTTTTTCGAAAACTGAACTCTCATTGGTAGGCCCCGGCGCCCTCGCCGGGGCTGCCTTTGAACCTGCGAAGATTAAGGTGGCGCGGGCGCCCTCGCCCGCGACTGCGGAATCCCTACTCAGGAGTGGGGGTCGGGAGTCGGGGGTGCGGGTTAGAAGTCAGAATCGCCGATCGGACAACTGGTAACTGACAGCTGACTACTGACTACTGACTCCTGACTCCTTCTTCATCTTCGCCCGCAATTCCCGCCGCCGCCCAGCCTCTTCGTAGCGGCGCTTCTCTTCGTCAGTCTCGGGAATAACTGGCGGAACGGGCAGGCGGTGGCCCTCGCGGTCGACGGCGACAAAGGTGAGGAGCGCGGAAGCGACCTGGCGATGCGTGTCCTTGATGTAGTTTTCCACCAGCACCTTCACGCCGACTTCCATGGAGGTGTTAAATGCGCGATTCACGGAAGACTTGAATATCACCAGATCGCCGACGCGCACCGGGGTGACGAAGTCCACGTGGTCCATCGAGGCGGTGACAACGTAAGCACGGGCGTGGCGGTGCGCCGCCATGGCGCCGGCCAGATCAATCCAGTGCATCAGACGTCCGCCCAGCAACGAGCCCAGCGGATTGGCGTCGTTGGGCAGCACGATTTCCGTCATCTCCGATTGCGATTCGCGCACCGGCCGCGGCTCCAGCTTCTCCGCCAATCAGTCCGCCCTTTCCGCGTGTGTCGAACAGTCTCCGCACGTGCGGCACGGGTCTCCGGCCCGTGAAGCCTCAAATAAGATTCCAGGAAGCACTCCGCCATTTTTTGGATCCGCATGTCGGCGTGGGCCGCCGACCACCTACCCGCGGCCGCATCGAACTCCAGGATGCCGTGTGCCCCCGGCGCATGCCCGATCTCGCAGACAAACTGCACGCTTAGCTTGTCGTCGCGGTCCCGCGCCAGCGCAAACCGCACCGCATCCCACGACCGCTCATGTGGCAGCCGCGGACACCGCCGCGCGTATCCCAGGTTGCAGCCGTCACGCAGTTCCTCGTCGCTGGGTTGCGCTCCCTCATGCCCCGGCGCCGTACACTGCCCGCTCCAGCCATCTCCCAGCGGCAATCGTGCCGGATGCGGCCACGGAGAATTTTCAATTCGCTTCTGCGGCAGGAAGTACGGACAGGCCATGGAGCGGCATTGTAACGGAAGTTTCAGTTTCGAGTTTCAGTTTCGAACCGCCGACTGAAAAACTGCCGTCTTGAAACTGAAACTTGAAACTGAAACTTGCTACACTGACCACTAGCCACTGTTTCTATGGACCGCATTGCCGCATTGAAAGAAGTTCTCGCCGCCAATCCTGCCGATGCCTTTGCGCGCTACGGCCTTGCCATGGAGTTTGCCAAAGCAGGCGACATCGCGGGCGCGCTCGCCGAGTACCACACCATCCTGGAGCACAACCCGGACTACGTGCCCGCCTACCAGATGGCCGGGCAGACGCTGATGGACTCCGGCCGGGTCGAGGAAGCGCGGAAGATGTTCGAGAGCGGAATTGCCGCGGCGCGCCGCTCCGGCAACCAGCACGCCGCCTCCGAGATGCAAGGCATGCTGGACGTGATGCCGGATTCATAGTCGATTAAGTAACCGACAAACACAGAGTCACAGAGAAGAAGAAGGAATAAATCCTCTGTGGTGTCTCTGTGGTAATCAGTTCTGCTTCTTCTTCAGTCTCCGGGCCATCCCTGCTTCCACCACCCCGGGCACCAGCTGGTACAGCTTTGCGACCCACCAGTAGTACCAGGGCGTAAAGACTTCGCGCTTACCCTTCAAGTATCCGTTGAGGATATCGCGGGCCACCAGGTCGGCGCTGGCGCCGATCTGCTCGGCGGAATTCAACCGCTGCGGATCGTGACCGGGAATCTTGTTCTTGCCGAAGTTGGTGGCGATGTAGCCCGGGCAAACCGTCAGCACGTGCACTCCCGTTCCCCGCAGCTCCACCCGCGCCGCCTTGCCGATGGCGTTCATGGCGAACTTGGTGGCGGAGTACGCCCCGGAAAACGGCAACGGCACATGCCCGGCGACGCTGGAAATATTAATGATGGTGCCGCTGCCCTGGCGCTTCATCGCCGGGATCGCCGCCTGCATGCCGTCAATCGTGCCGAACAAGTTGGTGTCGAACATCTTGCGGTACGTGTCACGGTCCATCATTTCCACCGAATCGGCCAACCCGTGGCCGGCGTTGTTGACCCAGATGTCCACCCGGTTGAAGTTGTGCAGCGTCAGCGACAGCACGCGGTCGATCTCTTCACGGTTGCGCACATCGCAGGTGAGGGCCAGCGTCCTTTCCGGATGGCCGATGCGCGCCCGCGCCGCCTCCACCCGCGCCTGGTCGCGCGAGGTAAGCACCACCACGGCGCCTTCCTCGACAAACAGCTTGGCCAGCGCCTCGCCAATTCCCATCGACGCGCCGGTGATCACCGCGACCCTTCCGTTAAGCTGGCCTGGCATGTCTCGCTTCTAATGGCTACCGCAAACGAAGTCAAGCGCCGCCGGTAGCTAGATGCCCAGCTCCCGCAAACGCTCCACCGGCCGCGCCAGCACCGCCTCCTTGCCGCGGACCACCAGCGGCCGCTGAATCAGCTCCGGATGCTTCACCATCAGCGCGATCAGCTCCTCGTCCGCCAGATTTTTTCCCTCCACCAGCTTCTTGTAGTTCGCTTCCCTGGTCCGGATGGCGTCCATCGGCTTCAGCCCCGCGCTGCGCAGCAACTTCTTCAGGGCCTCGGCCGTCAGCGGCTGCTTGCTGTAATCCACCGCCTCGAATTCCACCCCCTTCGCGGTCAGGATCCTCCTGACCTCGCGGCAGGTGCTTCAGGTCGGTTTTTCGTAGACTGTGACTCTCATCTTTCCCATGCCGCACAGCCTAACATCCTTGCGTTTGCCATGCGGCACAGCCTAACATCCTTGCGTCAAATTGTGCGCTCGATCCAGCAAGACAACGCGCTCCCCTCGGCGGCATCTCACACAGGTGGAACACCGCCTGGGCTGAAGCCTAGGGCCGCGCGTGATCGAGGTACGACCGCCTTGCACGATTTCTCACGCCCTTCTCTTCCGGCGTGCCGCCGAGTCAGCGCCGTGGTGCTGATTGCGGTCGCGTTCTCCGCCGGTCAAAACGTTCAGACCGTCAAGCCGCCTGAGTACCAGAACAAGCCCACTCCCACCGAGGCACCCCCGCCGCCCAAGACCGCGCCGCAAACCAAGCAGGTGTTGCCCTCCTATGAGGGTCAGCGTGTCACCACGGTCGAGCTTGCCGGCCAGCCTGACCTCGATACCTCCAAGCTCAAGCCGCTGCTCCAGCAACGTGACGGGGAACCGTTTTCGCAGGAAAAAGTCGACGCCAGCATCGCCGCATTAAAGAAGACTGGGCGCTTTCAGGATGTCACCCTGGAGGTCCGCCCGGATGCCAATGGCGTTCGCGTGCTCATGATCCTTCAGCCCGCCATTTATTTCGGGATTTACGACTTCCCCGGCGCCGATCATTTTTCTTACTCCCGCCTGCTGCAAGTCACCAACTATCCGCCGCGCGGCGCTTACACTCCGGTGGACGTGCAAAACGGCGCCGACGACCTGCAGAAGTTCTTCCGCCGCAGCGGATATTTCCTGGCCGAGGTCCATCCTGCGCTCCACACCGACCGGCAGCACGGCATCGTCAACGTCGTTTACCGCGTGGACCTTGGCCGACGCGCCAAGTTTGGCGAGGTTCACGTCGAGGGCACGACGCCGCAGGAAAGCGAGCACCTGCAGGATGTGGCCCATTCCTTCTGGGCTCGTCTTCATGGCGCCGCCATCCGGCCGGGCAAGACTTACAAGGCCAAGACCCTGCAGAAGGCAACCCGCTACCTCGCAGGCTCGCTGATGGGAGACGGCCACCTGGCCGCCAAGGTGCAGCTCACCGGCGCCAATTACAATCCAAGCACCAACCGCGCCGACATCAGCTTCCGCGTCAACCCCGGCCCGATCATTAAAGTAAAGGTTGAGGGTGCGCACCTCTGGCCTTGGACCCGTAAACGCCTTTTGCCGGTCTACCAGCAGGTCGGCGTCGATCCGGAGCTGATCCAGGAAGGCCGCCGCAACCTGATTTCCTATTTCCAGAACAAGGGCTATTTCAACGCTTCGGTCACCGCCGGCACCCAGCAGCAACCCAACGGCGAATCCATTCTCTACCAGATCACCAAGGGACCCCGGCACAAGGTGGCGGAGGTCGATATCGCCGGCAACCAGCATCTCAGCGGCGACAAGCTCAAGCCGCACCTCAAGGTCGAGAAGGCGCACTTCCTTGGGCACGGCAACTACAGCGAAAAGCTGGTGCGCGAGAGCGTCAAGAACCTGACCGATGTTTACAAAGCCGAAGGATTCAGCACCGTCAGCATCACGCCGCAGGTCAGCAACCGCGGTGGCAACATCGTGGTCACCTTCCGGGTCAATGAAGGCCCGCAGGACGTGGTGCAGGCCTTGCGCATCGAGGGGGCGCACACGCTGCCGCAATCCAAGTTCGCTCCGCACGGCCTGAAGCTGCAACCCGGCCATGCTTACTCCCAGAAGTTGGCGGACGAAGATCGCAACGAGATCATGGCCAACTACCTGCGTAACGGATACCTGAACGCCAGCTTTCACGAGGTCGCGCGCCAGGTGCCTCATCAGCCGCACCGTCTGGACGTGGTCTACCAGATCGAGGAAGGCCCGCAGGTGCACACGGCCACCGTCGTCACTCTCGGCCGCGAAGACACGCAGCAGCGCCTCATCAATCGCGACATCGCCTCCATCACTCCGGGGAAGCCCCTCACCGCCAATGAAATGATGGTCTCGGAAACCGAACTTTACGAACCCGGAATCTTCGACTGGGCGGCGGTGGATCCGCGCCGCCAGATCACCACGCAACACCAGGAGGACGTGCTGGTGAAAGTGCACGAGGCCAAGCGCAACGTGCTCACCTACGGCTTCGGATTTGAGGTCATCAACCGCGGCGGCAGCGTGCCCAGCGGCACCGTCGCCGTGCCCGGCCTGCCTCCGGTCGGCCTCCCCTCGAACTTTAAGACCAGCCAGGCGACCTTCTGGGGGCCGCGCGGCACCATCGAGTACACCCGCAACAACCTTCGCGGCAAGGCCGAATCCCTTACCTTCACCGGCCTGGGCGCGCGCCTCGACCAGCGCGGCTCCATTATCTTCACCGACCCTTCATTCCGCTGGACTAGTTGGGCGGCCGACGTTTCCATTTCCGGCGAGCACAACTCGCAGAACCCCATCTTCACTTCGCGCCTGGGCCAATTGGGGCTCCAGTTCCACCGCCCCCTCGATAAGAAGAAGACCAAGAACTGGTTTTTCCGCTACAACTTCAGCGAGACCGGGCTCACTCGATTGCTGATCCCGGAACTGGTGCCGGCGTCGAACCGCCACGTTCGCCTCTCCACCTTCTCCACTACCTACACCCGCGACACGCGCGACAGCGTGCTTGACGCGCACAAGGGCATTTACCAGAGCTTCGAACTTGACTTCAATCCCGCCGCGCTCTCCAACTTCCAGTTCGGCCGCATCCTCGCCCAAACCGCCTACTACAAAAAGATTCCCGCCAACATCATCTGGGCCAACAGTGTTCGGCTCGGGCTGCAGCGCTCCTTCGGCAACAGCTCGGTCCCGCTCAGCGAATTGTTTTTCTCCGGCGGCGGCAGCACCCTGCGCGGCTTCCCCCTTAACGGCGCCGGACCGCAGCGCAACATTCCCGCCTGCGGCAATCCCGCCGACCCGTCCAGCTGCGCCCTGATCACCGTGCCTGTCGGCGGCAAGCAGTTGTTCATCGTCAACTCCGAATTCCGTATTCCTATCCCGATCGATCTCCCGCTGGTGCACAAAAATCTCGGCTTTGCCGCCTTTTATGACGGCGGCAACGTGTTTCGCAGTGTTGGCTTTCACGACTTCGGCGCGCAGTACACCAATTCCATCGGCGGCGGCTTCCGCTATTCCACTCCGGTCGGGCCCATCCGCATCGATATTGGCCACAACCTCAATGCCCAGCCGGGAATCAAATCCACTCAGATCTTCGTCACCTTAGGACAAGCCTTTTGAGCGCCGCGCCTCAATATCCGCCCGACTTTCCCCGCCACGACGAACCGCCCAGGCCGCATCGCCGAACCTGGTTGCGAGTCCTGGGATGGGTCTTTGGAGTCCTCGCGCTCCTGGTGCTGATCGTAATCGCCGGCATTTATCTGCTGCTGCACACCAACGCCGGCCGCCAGTACGTTCTCGGCAAGGTGGAGCAGAGGGTCTCGGCCTCACTCGGCTCTCGGGTTCACGCGCGCGACTTCCGGCTCTCCTTCTCCGGCATCAGCCCGGCTCTGGACATGTACAACGTCGTGATTGACGGCGCCAACCCGTATCCCACTCCACCCTTGCTGCAGGTGGACCACATCCTTGCCAGCGTGCAGATCACTTCCCTGCTGGGCCGCACCTGGTATCTGAAGGACATCCAGGTCGACCACCCTGTAGTCCGGGTTTTCGTCGACGCCCACGGCACCGACAATTTGCCGCAAACCAGCACCGGCTCCGGTCAGAGCCAGACCAACGTCTTCGACCTCGGCGTCCGCCATGCCCAGTTGACCCGCGGCGAGGTCTATTACAACAACCGCAAGAGCGTGCTGGAGGCCGATCTCCACGATCTCACCCTGCGCTCCGCATTTCATCCGGCGCAGCGCGAGTACACCGGCCAGCTCGGCTACAGCGACGGCCACCTGCGCTATGGCGCCTACGCTCCCGTGCCGCACGACCTGCAAGCCACTTTCACCGCCACGCCGGAAAAATTCGTTCTCGATCGCGCCAAGCTCACCAGCGGTCCGTCGCAAATCGACCTCACCGCCACCCTCGCCGGTTACGCCCACCCCGACCTCACTGCCAACTACCAGGCTTTGCTCGATAGCAACGAATTCCGCCGCATCCTGCACAATTCCAGCCTGCCCGCCGGCGTGATTCGCATCGACGGCTCTTTGCACTACGTCAGCCAGCCCGACCGGCCCATGCTGGCCGTCCTCTCCACGCAGGGCACCCTTAGCAGTCCTGTCCTGCGCGTCAGCACCTCCAGCTTCACCGGCGACATCCGCGATCTCGCGGCGCGCTATCAGTTGGCCGACGGCAATTTTCTCGCGACCATCACCAGCGGCCAGGTGCTGGGCGGCACGGTCACCGGTACCGCCAGGGTCGCGGATATTTCCGGAGTGCAGAAGGGCTCCCTCGACCTGGTACTGCACGGCGCATCGCTCGCCCAATTGCGCTCCAAGACCCAGTCCGCCGCGCTCTCGAATTACTCCCTCAGCGGCACCGCGAACGTAAAGATGGGAGCGAACTGGACGGGTTCACCGAGCAACGTGCAGGCTAACGTTGTCGCCGACGTGAGCGGGGGAGTCGCCGGTCAGGGGACGGCAACGCCCCGCGCGCAGCGCCCGCCGCCGGTTCCCAACAAGCCGGCTACGCAACCCGTTTCCGCCGTTGCCCCAACCGCTCCCCAGAAGCCGGTACCCGTACGGGGACACATCCAGCTTCAGTACAACGGAAAAACCAATCAGATCACGGTCGCGCCCAACAGCTACATCCGCACTCCCCAGACGCAGGTCAAAGTGAATGGCGCCTTCGGCAAGGGCTCCGCCTTGCAACTCCACTTTCATTCCGCCAACCTGCACGAACTGGAAGCTCTGCTGCCTCCGGCAACCGCGGCCTCGCTGCAAAATATGGGCGTCGCCGGGACGGCTTCTTTCGACGGCACCCTGCGGCAGGCGCGCGGCGGAGTTTTGCTGGCCGGACAATTGTCCGCCTCCAATTTGCAGCTCCATGGCGTAGTTTTTCCGTCTTTGCAGACGCGCGTGAATTACAGTCCTTCGAGTGTCAGCCTGAATCAGGGCCGCCTCGCCATGGCCAACGGAGGACAACTCTCCTTCGCGCTGCAGGCGCCACTGCATAACGGATCCTTCGTCAGCACCGCGCCGTTGCAGATCAGCGCCACCGGATCCCGGCTCAGCCTCGCCGCGCTGGCCAAGGCGGCCGGCGTGCAAGTGCCGGTCAGCGGGACCCTGGCCATCGATGTCAACCTGCGCGGCACCGAGCTCAGCCCTGCCGGACAGGGCACTATCAAGCTGACGCAGGCCAACATCGCGGGCCAGCCGGTGCAGGCGGCCACGCTTGCCTTCCGCGCCGATGGCACCGCGGTCAACGGCACGATGACGACGCAACTGCCCGCCGCCGGTAATGCCCGCGCCGACTTCATGGTTAACCCCAGCCAGCAGACCTACTCGGGAAATCTGCGGGCCACCGGCATTCGCATCGGCGAGCTGGCGGCGGTGAAAGCGCACAGCGTTCAGGTGGCGGGAACTCTCAACATCAACGCCGAGGGCCGCGGCTCCTTCGATAACCCTGAGTTCACCGCCTCGGTCAGCGCCCCTCAGCTCAAGGTCGCCAACCAGGTCATCAACGCGCTCACGTTGCAGGCCAATGTAGCAAACCACGTCGCCAACCTCGCGCTCGATTCGCAAGCCATCAACACTTCCCTGCGCGGGCGCGCCACCGTGCAGCTCACCGGCCAGTACTTCGCCAATGCCACCATCGACACGCAGCCCATTCCGCTGGCGCCGCTGGTCGCCATGTACGCGCCCACCCAGGCCGGCAACATCAGCGGCCAGACCGAACTGCACGCGACCTTGCGCGGCCCGCTCAAGAACAAGGCGCTCATCGACGCCCACGCCGTCATTCCCACTCTGCGCGTGAACTACAAAAACACGGTGCAGATCGGCGCCGCCGGACCCATTCACCTCGACTACACCAATGGGGTGCTGAACCTGCAGCGCGCCACCATCAGCGGCACCGACACCAATCTTCAGCTCCAGGGATCGGTCCCGGTTCTGGACCGCGCCCGTCCCATGTCGTTGTTGCTGGTCGGCAACGTCGACCTGAAGATTGCCCAGCTCTTCAGCCCCGATATCACCAGCTCCGGCCAGGTGCAGTTCGATATCAACTCCTTCGGCCAGCGCGCGAACCCTAACGTCGAGGGCCAGGTCAAGATCGTCAATGCCGCCTTTGCCACCGCCGCCGCGCCGCTCGGCATGCAAAACGGCAATGGCACCTTCACCCTTACCCGCGACCGGCTCGACATCAACCAGTTCCAGGCTTCGGTGGGCGGCGGGACCGTCACCGCCACTGGCGGCGTCATCTACCGTCCTGCCTTGCAATTTGACATGGCGATCAACGGCCGGCATGTGCGCATGCTCTATCCCGAAGGTGTGCGCGAGGCCTTCAACCTCAAGCTTCAACTGGCCGGCACGCCCCAGAAAGCGCAGCTTAATGGCCAGGTCCACCTCACCGATTTATCCTTCACACCCGATTTCGACCTGACCAACCTGATGGGCAGCTTCGGCGGCTCTACCACCCCGCCTCCGTCGCAGAGTTTCACCGACAATCTGCGGCTCAACGTCAGCGTGCAGTCCACCAGCGGCGTCAACCTGGTCAGCCGCCAGCTCAGCTT
Source organism: Terriglobia bacterium (assembly GCA_963797035.1). GTDB lineage: Bacteria > Acidobacteriota > Terriglobia > Terriglobales > Acidobacteriaceae > JAIQGF01. Next base: position 33,995 of record CAWCOC010000001.1, on the reverse strand, counting down.
GCAGGCGGCGGCGAATTTGCGGGTGCAGGGCACTGCCGACCAGCCGGTGCTGCTCGGCCGCATCAATCTCAACGGCGGCGACCTGATCTTCCAGGGGAATCGTTACCTTCTGCAGGGCGGCTTCATTGACTTCGTGGACCCCTACGAAACCAAACCGGTGCTGAACGTGCGCGTCAACACCACGATCCAGCAGTACAACATTCACATGATGTTCCGCGGGCCGGTGGACCACCTCCAGACCAGCTACACCTCCGACCCCTCGCTCCCGCCCTCCGACATCATCAACCTGCTCGCCTTTGGCAAGACCACCGAGGCGCAGGCAGCCAATCCGACCGCTCCCGGCGCCGCCGGAGCGGAATCACTGATTGCATCCCAGGTGAGCAGCCAAGTCACCAGCCGCGTTTCCAAAATTGCCGGCATCTCCCAACTGTCCGTCGACCCGGTTCTGCAGGGCAGCAACCAGCAGAACCCTGGTGCGCGCATCACCATTCAGCAGCGCGTCACCGGCAATATCTTCGTCACCTTCTCCACCGATGTCACCTCGACCCAGAACCAGATCATCGAACTGCAATACAAGGTATCGCCGCGCTTATCCCTCAGCGGTACCCGCGATCAAAACGGCGGCTTCGGCTTCGATGCTCGCATCAAGAAAACCTGGTGAAAGAAAGCGGGAGTCAGGAGTCAGGAGCCAGGAGTCAGGGGGCAGTGGGCAGTGGTCAGTGGTTAGAAGTTAGAAGCTGACAGCTGACAGCTGAGAGCTGATAGCTAATCGCTAATCGCTGCTTTCTCCCCCGCTCAACGCCTGCGCCGCTTCCGCCGCCGTTGGGTAGGTGGCGAATACCGTCGCCAGCTTGGTAATCTGCAGCACGTCGCGCACCCGCCCGGTCAGGCCCGCCAGCACAATCGTCTTCTGCTCCCGCGCCGCGCTCGTCAGCAGCCGAATCAACTCCCCCACTCCCGAGCTGTCAATAAACGTGACATTCGACAGGTTCAATACCACGTTGGGCGATTCCCCCAGCAGGTCCAGCACCTGCTGGCGCAGCAGTGCGGTCTCTTCTCCAAACACGATCCTGCCGTTGCAATCCAGGATCATAGCGCCGCCATAAACGCGGCTGCTGGTCTTGAGCAACATGGTCCTCTCCCTATCCAGTCTCAGGCCCGATGAACTGTGCGCCGTACAGTACTACTCTCACTGCCTCTGGACAAACCACTATCGTGGCCGACTCTTCCTCACAAATAGCTCAGCCACCACACATCTCGGCGCTGCCGCTTCACGTTCGCGAACCACCGGCACGGGAAATACAACGCGATGCAGACCGTCACCCACGCCAGGTAGATGAACGGCAGGTTGTGTCCATATCCATTCGGAATTGGGTTCAGGAAGATGGCGCCGTGCAGCAGCCACTTCGCCGGCTGATGGAACAGCAGCGCAATCCCCACCGCGCCCAGGTGAACCACCAGGATGTGGACCATGTAGAAGAACAACGGCACCCGGCCAAACACCACCAGCGGCCTCACCACGCTGCTCATCAGACGATCGTTGTAGCGGTCGAACAAGGCCAGCGCCAGCAGCCCCGGGCCCAGCGTCATCAGCAAAAATTGCAGCGAAGGCGGGTACTTCTCCGTGTTCAAGAACGACACCACGGTCATCGCGGCGGTGGGCTGCACGCGAAAATCACCGGCCGTGCGGTCCATTAACAATCTGTGCGGATTGCCGTATACGTTTGTCGCCCGCAGCAGGCAGAACAGCAGCACCGACGCTGCTCCGATCGTCGCCAGCAGCCTGCGTCGCTGCTCCGGCGGCCTCGTCAGGATCGCGCCCAGCGCGTAGCCCGCCGCCATCACTCCTACCCACGGGATCAGCACGTACGCCACGAAGAACGGCACTTGCTTGGGTACGATCCAGAACAGGATCCCCGGCGAGTGCAGGATGGTCCACAGCCAGCCCATCGAGCCCAACTGCTGCGGCTTGATCCCATCCAGCAAGTTGTGCCCGGCGATCATCGCCACTCCGAATGCGCCCACCCACTGCACCGGCAACCGCACCAGCGCCGCCAGCAGAATCATGCACAGCCCCAGCGCCGAGATCACTCCGCCCCAGTGGAAGCGCAGATCAAACGCCCAGATATAGGACTGGATCGTCAATTCCAGGAATACCAACCACAGTCCTCGCGTCCACAAGAAGCGCGAGAGCTGCTGCGGCGTGCGGCCGCGGCGCATCGCCAGGAAGGCCGCCGTCCCGGCAAGGAAGAAAAACAGCGGCGCGCAGAAATGCGTGATCCAACGCATGAAGAACAGTGCCGGCCAGGTCTGCGCCATCCTTTCCGGAGGAAATCGCAGGTGGGTCAGGAAGTCGCGGGTGTGGTCCAGCGCCATTACCACCATGATGCCGCCGCGCAGCAGGTCCACGGAATCCAGCCTGGGCATCGTCGCCGTCGTTGCAACCGGCTGCAGAATTTTCTCCGGCAGCCCCGGGCTGCTGATCTGTGTGGCCATGTGAAACCCCAACGGGCGTCCCCGCGCCCGCATCGTTTGCCGTCATCCTACCCTAGTTCGCCATCGAAATTTCCACTTGCCATCATTTCAATTCCGATTCTCCGCCGCTAACTGCGGCTGAAAACCAGCGAACTGAGATGGTTCTTGCTCATAAGAACGGTTTATCTTCTCCATCGAATTTATCAATTCGACCCACTGCCTCGGCCCGCGCTACGCTCCACCTTGGGACCATTTTCGCCCGGTCCCAATTTACAGCTTGCCTTCATCTTGACGCCTCTGCCCTCCGGCGGGGCCGCATTGATCGAGGAGTGGTTTGCGATGCGACGTGCATGCACCAAGGCAGTCCTGACTCTTTGCCTGCTCGGCTCGGCCTCGGGCTACGCGCTGACCCCATCGCTGTTCGCTGCCCGCACCTCGGCGGTTTTTGCCGCTGCCGATGTCTCCGCCGATCGCATCGCCAAACTCGAGCAGCAGGTCGCCGAAGCCAAAGGCTCCGCCGACAATGCCTGGATGCTGATGTGCGCCGCTCTCGTCCTCATGATGACCGGCCCCGGCCTGGCCTTGTTCTACGGCGGCCTGGTGCGCAAGAAAAATGTCCTCGGCACCATGATGCAGAGCTTCGCCATGATGGCCATCATCACCGTGCTTTGGGCCATCATCGGCTACAGCCTTGCGTTTGCGCCCGGCAACTCGTTCATCGGCAATGTCAGCCACGCTTTTCTGCACGGCGTCGGCGCTCAGCCTGACGCCGATTACGCCGCCACCATCCCGCAGCAGACCTTCATGATTTATCAGCTCATGTTCGCCATCATTACTCCCGCGCTCATCACCGGCGCCTTTGCCGAGCGCATGAAGTTCAGCGCCATGGCCCTGTTCATGGTGCTGTGGTCGCTGCTGGTGTACTCGCCGATGGCGCACATGGTGTGGGGCAAGGGAGGCCTGCTCAACGCCGCCCTCGGTGGCCGCTTCCCCACCCTCGATTTCGCCGGCGGCACCGTGGTTCACATTACCTCCGGCGTCTCCGCGCTGGTCTGCGCCGCTTATCTCGGCCGGCGGCTCGGCTATCCGCGCGAGTTGATGCCGCCGCACAGTGTCGTCCTCAGCTTCATCGGCGCCTGCCTGCTCTGGGTGGGATGGTTCGGATTCAACGCCGGCAGCGCGCTCAGCTCCGGCAGTCTTGCCACCAGCGCCTTTGTCGCGACCCATTTTGCCGCCGCCACCGCCGCCCTCGGATGGGGCGCCGCCGAATGGATTCGCAACGGCAAGCCGAGCGCGCTCGGCGCCATTTCCGGCGCGGTCGCCGGACTAGTCGCCATCACCCCTGCCGCCGGCTTTGTATCTCCCATGTCCGCGCTGGTGATCGGCCTCATCGCGGGCGTGGTCTGCTACACCATGGTGGCCAAGGTCAAAACCATCTTCGGTTACGACGATTCCCTCGATGCCTTCGGGGTCCACGGCGCCGGCGGAACCATCGGCGCCATTCTCACCGGGATCTTTGCCACTCGCCTGGTCAATCCGCTCTTCCACGACGCCCAGGGAAACCCCGCCGCGGTTGGATTGCTGGACGGCAACTGGCGCCAGGTGGGCAATCAGTTGGTGGGCGTCGCGATCGCCTGGACGATCGCCGTCGTCGGCACGCTGGCAATCTTGAAGGTTGTCGACCTGGCCATCGGACTGCGCGTCTCCCCGGAGGACGAAACGCAGGGCCTCGATCTCACCCAGCACGGCGAAGAAGGCTATTACTGGGAGGCGAGTGCGCCGTAATCAGTTTTCGGTTTTCGGTTTTCGGTATCGGTTTTCGGTTTGCGGTCTTTTGTCTTTGGTTTTTCGTTTTCGTTTTTTGGTTTTTTCGTTTTCGGTTATCGGTTATCGGTTCACGGTTTTCATCTCAACCCCGAAGGGCAGTAGCAAGGCTCGGCCGACAGACCGAGGACTGATCCGAAAGACTGACAGACCGAAAGACTGACAGACCGATCGATCGGTTTAGCCCCGCAGGGGCGCACGCTGGTAGCCCAGGGCGTCAGCCCTGGGTAAGTTGCGATTTTGCTCACGAGTCGCGTAGGGACGACCCCAACGGGAGAACAAGCAATCCTCAAATCGATCCGTAAACTGAAAACCGTAAACCGAGAACCGAGAACCGACAACTTGCTATGACAAAACTTGAAGCCATCATTCAGCCTGCCCGCCTCGACCAGGTCAAGGACGCGCTGCTGGAAATCGGCGTGGACGGCATGACCGTCCTCGAAGCCCGCGGCCACGGCCGCCAGAAGGGCCACACCGAGTTCTATCGCGGCCGTGAATACACCGTCGACCTGCTCCCCAAACTCAAACTGGAAATCGTCCTCAACGACGACCTCGTCGACCAGGCCGTGCAGGCGATTCTCAACGCCGCCCGCACCGGAAAAATCGGCGACGGCAAGATCTTTCTCTCCCGTATCGACGAAGCTATTCGCATTCGCAACGAAGAACGGGGCGTGGCCGCCTTATGACCGCTCCCGCTTACGAGGTCACGCATGTCCACCGCGGCCCAATCCGGCGCTCTCGTTAAGTTCTACGCCGGCGAGTGCGCCCGCATCGCGCGTGCCTTCGAACTCACCGGCGACGGCCGTTCCGCCGTCCGCGAGCGCGCTGAGCTGGTCGCCAACATGGTCGTCGGTCTCTGGCGCAGCGCGTTTGGCGACGATTCTCCCCGCTTCTGCCTCGCCGCCATCGGAGGTTTCGGGCGCGGCGAGCTATTCCCCCACTCCGACATCGATCTTCTTTTTCTCTGCGCGCAACCGCCTGACGCCGCGGTCAAGCACAGGATCGGCGCCCTCTGCCGCGAATTGTGGGATGCCGGCCTGCGCGTCAGCCCGGCCACGCGCGCGCTTGCCGAGTGCGATCGCCTCGACGCCGGCAACATCGAAGGCGCGCTCTCCCTGCTCGACTCCCGCTTTCTGGCCGGCGATGCTGCCCTCTTCCGCCAACTCCACGACGACCTTCTGCCCCGCCTGGTGCGCCGCGAGTGGCAGCCGCTGGTGCAGGGCGTGGCCAAGCTCGCCCGCGACCGTCTCGGCCGATACGGCGACACCATTTTTCATCTCGAGCCCAACGTGAAGGAGTGTCCCGGCGGGTTGCGCGATCAGCACACCGCCGCCTGGCTGGCGCTCCTCGCCGCGCTCGACAAGCAGCGCGCCTGGCCCGATCGCGCCTCGCTGGTTCCATCCGCCTTCCGTACCCAGTTTTCCGCCGCCTGCGACTTCCTCTACGCCGTGCGCTGCTTTCTGCATTACCGCAGCACGCGCGACGACAACAAGCTCACCTGGGACGCGCAGGAGTTGGCTGCTGAACGCGGCATCGGCTCCTCCACCCGCGCCGCCGCCGATCCCGCCTCCTGGATGCGCAGCTATTTTCAGCACGCCCGCGCCGTTCATCGCTTCATGATTCAGGTGCTGGAAGATATTCCCCCCGCGCGCTCTTCGCTGTTCCGAAACTTTCAGCAATGGCGCTCGCGCGTCTCCAACCAGGATTTCTCGGTGGTCGGCGGCCGAATCTTTCTGCAGCAAGCCAGTGCCGTCGCCGATCCTGACCTGGTGCTCCGCCTCTTCGCCTTCCTCGCCCGCCATGGCCTGCGTCTCAGCGCCGACACCGAGCGCCGCACCGAGCAAGCCGTGCCCGCCCTGGTCGACCGCCTGCCCCGCGGCCCTGCCCTCTGGGCGCACCTGCGAGAAATCTTTCTCTCGCCGCATGCCGCGCAGGCGTTGCGCGCCATGCACTCCCTCGGCCTGCTCACCTGCCTCCTGCCCGAATTCAAGCTGGTCGATTCGCTGGTCTTGCGCGATTTCTACCATCGCTACACCGTCGACGAGCACACCTTCCTCGCCATCGAGAACCTGCACCACCTCGCCTCCAGCGACGATCGCGAGCCCCGCTTCGCTGAAATGCTGGACGAGGTCAACGAAGCCGACCTGCTCTACCTAGCCGTCCTGCTCCACGATCTCGGCAAGGGCGCATCCGGCGACGCGCACGTGCAGGCCAGCGCCGGCATCGCGGAAGGCGTTCTCACCCGCCTCGGATTGAACCCGCACGAGCGCGACACCGTGCTCTTCCTCATCGCCAATCATCTTGAGATGTCGGCTGCGCTCCGCCGCGACATCTTCGACTCGGAAACCATCCGCAGCCTCGCCGACAAAATCGGCACGCCCGAGCGCTTGCGCATGCTCTGCCTGCTCACCTGGTCCGACATCAAGTCGGTCAATCCCTCGGCGCTCACCCCCTGGAAGGCCGAGATGTTGTGGCAGCTCTACATCGCCGCCGTTCGCCACCTCAACCGCAGCGTCGACCAGGAGCAGGTGCACGGCGATGAAGCCGATGTCGCCCGCGTCATCTCCACCTTCCCCGACCGCGCCCACGAAATCCGGGAATTCCTCAGCGGCCTGCCGCAGCGCTACCTGCGCACCTACGCCGAGAAAGCCGCGTTCCACTTTCAGCTGGCCTCGCAGCTTGGCAACGGTCCCATCCAGCTCTCGCTCAATCTCAATCGCGATCTCTTCGAACTCACCGTCATCACCTGCGACCGCCCCGGCCTGTTCGCCACCATCGCCGGCTTCCTGTTTGCCTGGGGCATGAGCATCGTCAAGGCCGACGCCTTCGGCCACGCCTCCGGCATCGTGCTCGATACCTTTCACTTCTCGGACCGCTTCGGCACGCTCGTCATGAACCCGCCCGAGCGCGAACGCTTCAAGCGCAACCTCGAGGATGTCCTCTCCGGTGAAGCCAATCTCGACAAGCTCGTCTACAACCGCCTGCGCGGCGAGCGTCCCGCCGCGCCCGCCATAAAAATCAAGCCCCGCGCCGATTTCGACGGCCAGTGCTCTTCTCACAGCACCGTCCTGGAACTCATCGCCCAGGACCGCCCCGGCCTGCTCTACGACATCAGCTCCCTGCTCGCCGACGAAAAGTGCAACATCGAAGTCGCCCTCATCGACACTCAGGGCCACATGGCGGTCGACGTCTTCTACCTCACTTCCAACCGACGCAAGCTCGACCCCGCCCACCAGCAGCGCCTCGCCGCCCAACTCCTCGAGGAACTGAGCTGACCAATGTGGCACACGCGACCCCGCGTGTGCATTCCCAGCCCAGAACTGGAGTGTTTTCATTTGTCATGGGTAGGCCCCGGCGCCGTCGCCGGGGCTGCCTTCGAAGCTGCGAAGATTGATGTGGCGCGGGCGCCCCCGCCCGCGACTACGAACCCGAAACTGAAACTTTCTCGTTTCAAACCGTGTACACTTGTCCCACGCGGGGGCGTGCCAACCACAATCAAGGAGTCAGTGTGAAAACGCCCCTCTGTACTGTCGTTGCCGTGGTCTTGTTTTCGTTGGGCGGTTCGGCACAGGTCCTCGTTCCGCGTACCACCAAGCCTGCTCCCGTTAGTCCCGAGTCCCCTCAGCCGCCTCCTCCGGTAGTCGTTCCGCTCTCCGTTCCGGCTGGAACTCCGCTGAAGGTCGCCCTCGACAAGGATGTCCGCATTGGCCACGTCGGCGACGCCGTCCATGGCAAGCTCTTGGAACCGGTCTTCGCCTTCGATCGCATGGTCGTCCCGGCGGGCACGGAAGTCCTCGGCAGCATCTCCGCCATCGACCCGGTGTCCACGAAGGCCCGCGTGCTGAACGCCACGAACGCCAACCTCTCTCCCTACCGGCGCGCGCACCTTGAATTTCATGCCCTGCGCCTCGCGAATGGCCGGGAAATTTCGCTGGAGACCTCGGTCTCCGGCGCGTCGCGCGGCGTTCTGGAGTTCGTTCCTGCCGCCAAACCGAAAGGCTTTGGCAAGGAGAAAAACTTCGCGGCCAAGGAAATTGACCAGGCTCGCCGCCAGATTAAGCAGGAGTGGGACACTGCCAGCCGGCAGTTACACCAGCCCGGCAAGGCCCGCCGCATCGAGCGCCTGGCCATGTCCGAGCTTCCCTATCGTCCGCAGTACCTTGATGCGGGCACCGCATTCAATGCCGACCTTCGACGCCCGCTCAATTTCGGCAGCGTTCCCGTGAACCCTCGGTCTCTGGTCACTGTCGGCGCTCCTCCGCCCGCCGGCAGCGTCGTCCACGCCGTGCTCGTCACTCCCCTCAGTTCGGCCACGTCGAAGCGAAGCGACCCCGTGGAGGCCATCATCACCCAGCCCCTGCTCGTCGATCACCGCCTCTACATTCCTCAGGGAAGCCGGTTGGAGGGCGCTGTGCTGCAAGTCCGACGCGCCCGCCGCCTGGGTCGCAATGGTCAGTTGCGCATCGTCTTTCACCAACTGGTGCCGCCCAGCGGAATCGCGCAGCAGGTCCAGGCAAGCCTGGAAGGCGTCGCCGTTGGTCACGGAGAACATCTTGCCCTCGACTCCGAGGGCGGCGCCCAGGTCACCACACCCAAGGCGCGCTACCTCAATACCGGCATCGCCCTCGCCCTGGCGGTCGCCTCTACCGCACCCGATAGCGATCGCGACCTCTCGCGTGGCAATGCTGGCGACGCCGGCGGTTCTGCCGCCAGCGGCGCTTCTGGATTTAGGGCGGTGGGCATGATCGTCGGCACCCTGGCGCACTCACGCGTGCTGGGGGCCGGCATGGGCATCTACGGCGCCTCCATGTCCGTCTACTCCCATTTCCTGGCCCGCGGACGCGACGTCGTTTACCCCAAGGACACGTCTATGCTCATCGGCCTCGGCGCCCGTGAGGAGCCCAACGCCACAAACTCCGGTCCGCCCACGACCAAATAACGTTTTTGGTAGGCCCCGGCGCCCCCGCCGGGGCTGCCTTCGAATCTCCCAAGATCCGTGTGGCGCGAGCGCCCTCGCCCGCGACTGCCATATTTCTCGAAACCGACACTCCAAACTGAAACTTGAAACTAAAACTGTTATCGTATTGTCTAATGTCCGAGCCTGAATCCTTTTCCGATCTCCTCTCGCAGTTTGAGCAGGCCCACGCGGCCAAGCCCGCCGAGGGCCGCAAGCAGCTCGAGGGTACCGTCATTGCCGTCACCGCCGACTCGGTGCTGCTCGACATCGGGTACAAGACCGAAGGCGTTCTTCCGCTCGCCGCCTTCAACGATGCCGCCGAAACCGTCAAGCCCGGCGATAAGCTTCCGGTCTCCGTCACCGGACGTGATCCCGAGGGCTATTACCGGCTTTCCCGCTCGCGCGTGGAGCGCCCTACCGACTGGTCTTCGCTGCAGCAGGCGTTTGCCGAGCAGGCGCCCATCATGGGCACAGTCACCGCCCTCATCAAGGGCGGAGTCACCGTCGATGTCGGGGTGCGCGCCTTCATGCCCGCCTCCCGCAGCGGCACCCGCGATGCCGCCGAGCTGGAAAAGCTGGTCGGCCAGGAGATTCGCTGCCGCATCACCAAGCTCGATGTCACCGACGAAGACGTGGTCGTCGATCGCCGCGCCGTCCTCGAAGAAGAAGTCCGCGCCTCCAACCAGCGCCGTTACTCCGAGCTCAAGGAAGGTGACGTCGTCTCCGGCACGGTGCGCAGCATCACCGACTACGGCGCCTTCATCGACATCGGTGGCGTCGACGCCCTGTTGCACGTCGGCGACCTCGCTTGGAGCCGCGTCAACAAGCCTGCCGACATTCTCTCCGTCGGCCAGCAGGTGGAAGCCCGCGTCCTTAAAATCGATCCCGGCAAGCGCCGCATTTCCCTGGGCCTCAAGCAGCTTCAGCCCCATCCCTGGGACTCGGCGGCCGAAAAATACAAGGTCAACGAGCGCGTGCGCGGCACCGTCACTCGCATCGTCGACTTCGGCGCCTTCGTCGAACTGGAACCCGGCGTCGAAGGTCTCATTCATATTTCCGAAATGTCGTGGGCCAAGCGCATCAAGAAGGCCAGCGACGTGGTCAAGCAGGGCGACACCGTCGAGGCCGTCATCCTCGGCATCAACCCCGCCGACCGGCGCATCTCCCTCGGCCTCAAGCAGGCCCTGGGCGATCCCTGGGCACAGGCGGCGCGGGATTTTCCCGTCGGCTCCGTCATCGAAGGCCCGGTCACCAGCCTCACCAGCTTCGGCGCCTTCGTTCAGCTCATCGAAGGCGTCGAGGGCATGGTCCACGTCGGCAACATCATCGCCGAAAAGCGCTTGAACCATCCTCAGGACGTGCTCCGCGTCGGTCAGACGGTACGCGCCCAGGTGCTGGAATTCGACCGCGACAAACGCCGCATCTCGCTCGGCATGAAACAACTGGTGCCCACCGGCCTTGACGAATATCTCGCCGAGCACAAGCCTGGCGACCTGGTCACCGGCCGCATCATTGAGATCTCCGGCCGCGACGCCAGCGTCGAACTCGGTGAAGGCATCCTCGCCGCCTGCCGCATCCCCAACGCGCCGAAAACGAGCAATCTCGAAAACAACGAAGCGGAGAAGGACAACGCCAAGCCGGACCTAAGCTCGCTGACCTCGATGCTGAATGCTCGATGGAAAGGGACTTCGCTTTCCGGCAGCGCGCCGGCAACAACGGACGCTCCTGCCGCCGGCCAAGTGCGCAGCTTCCGCATCGCCAGCCTGGACGCCGCCGCCAAGAAAATCGCTTTGGATTTGACTTAACCGGAACTCGCCGGCCACACATCGCTCATCGATGAGGACGTCGCGAATCCGGTCGTGAACAGCAGACGATAACGTTGCCGGCGGCGGGGCGTATCGAACAGGTGTCAAGACCGCGCCCTATCATCTGGGCAAGGGCTCGGGCTCGGCGTTGCCGTCGGCACGAGGATCGGACGCCCCGCTCTTGATCCCAGTCTTGCTGTTGTAGAGCACGGCCTGGCCGCGGCCCATCGCCGAGGAGTAGTCGCCGCGTACGGTAAGGTTGTGGCCCTTTTGCCGAAGCTGCTGCAACACCTCGGGCTTCACCCGCGACTCGATCGGCACGTCGCAGTCGACCCGGCTGCCATGCACGGTGAAGCGCGGCGCTGAGAGCGCTTCCTGGATGTTCATGCCGTAATCCACGACGTCGGAAACAAACTGCGCGTGCGCCACCGGCTGGTTGGCGCCGCCCATGATACCGAAGCCGATGTGGATCTCGCCGCGCTCCATGAAGGCAGGAATGATGGTGTGGAAGGGGCGCTTGCGGGGAGCGAGGGCGTCCGGGTGCTGGGGATCTAGCTTGAACAGTGCGCCGCGATCCTGCAGGAAGAAGCCCATGCCATCTACGGCGATGCCGGAGCCGAAATAATCGTAGTTGCTCTGGATCAAACTGACGATGTTGCCTTCCCGGTCCACAACCGAGAGGTAGGTGGTGTCGCTGGACGGCGGTTTGCCGGCGGCGACATCGCAATTGGCCTTCTCGGGATTAATCAGCTTGGCTCGTTCGGCGCCGTAGGCCTCCGAGATCAGCCCCCGAACCGGCACCTTGGCGAAGCGAGGGTCGGCGTTGTAGCGATAAAGGTCCGCATAGGCGAGCTTCATGGCCTCGATTTTCTTGTGCAGCTCGATGGCGCCCTCGGGGCCGCCCCGATCAGGCTGAAAGTTTGACAGGATCCTCAGCATTTCCAGCGCGGCCATGCCTTGGCCATTGGGCGGCAACTCATAAATCTTCCAGCCGCGGTAGTCGATGGAAACGGGGTCCACCCATTCCGCGGCAAACTGCTCAAGGTCGTCGGGCCGCATGGTGCCGCCCGCGTCGGCGGAGGTCTTCAGGATCGACTGTGCGATGGGGCCGCGATAGAAAGCTTTCGCTCCTTGCTCGGCAATCAGGCGCAGCGCCCGGGCCAAGTCGGGATTCGAGAACATCTGGCCGACTGCAGGCACTTTGCCGCCGGGCAGGAAGACGCGGCGGGCTTCGTCGTTCTGGAACGCCGGCGCGCCGCGCTTCCAATAACCATGCACCAACTCTGCGACCGGAAAGCCATGCTCGGCATAGTAAATCGCGGGTCCGAACAAGTCCTTCCACGGCAGGCGTCCGAAGCGCTTGTGGGCCTCGCTCCACCCCTCGACCATACCCGGCACGGTCACGCTGTCGATGCCATGCTCGGGCATCGCGACCATGCCGCGCCGTTTGAGATATTCGATGGAGAGGCCGCGTGGCGCCCAGCCGCTGGAATTCAGGCCGTAAAGTTTGCCCGCCTTGGCGTCCCGGTAAATCAGAAACAGGTCGCCGCCCAAGCCGTTCATCATAGGTTCGGTGACGCCGAGCACCGCATTGGCGGCTATTGCGGCATCGATCGCCGAGCCGCCGCGGGCAAGAATCTGGGCGCCGGCTTGGGAAGCAAAATACTGGCTGGTGGCAACGATGCCGCTGTCGGTGATGACCATGGAGCGGCCATAAGACCGGTCTTGGCCGGCGCCTTCCACGGCCATCGCCAACAAGGTGACGAACGCAAATATGCGACGCAACATGGCGCCTCGCAAACGCGGAGAATGAAAACTTGCGACTGTACACCCACCTAAATCGGACATAAATTCGGCAGGTGAGATTCTAGACGAGCAGCGCGCAGGTTGGTAAGTTCAGGCGCGGAAAAAAGCCCAATTCTGGCGCTTTATGTCCAGAATGACCATGCGCTCGATGTGTCGCGCCCGGTTTTGATGAAGGTGCTAGTCTAGCGTAGCAGCTGATGAACAACCGTGAAATCCAGGCAGCTTGGAAGTACCACGATGGCACGAAGCACTCCTCCTGGAGTATTCGTAACCATCCTCACTTCCTGGACTGGGCGAATCGGCCATTGCCTTTCAAAATCTATCCAAAGATAGATCCTCTTGCGCTGCCGCGGGAGGTGCCGCAAACAGGGGTGGCCGCGCTCTCAGCAATCTCTGGACCCGTGCCTTCGTCGCGGGCTGATTCGGTTCCTGGCGTACAGGATCTGGCGCGCCTCCTCTATTTCTCGGCAGGGATTACCAAACAGCGTGAATATCCAGGTGGAGAAATCTATTTTCGCGCCGCAGCTTGCACCGGAGCTCTCTACGAGATCGAACTGTACTTGGTGACGTGCGATCTCCCCGGCCTGGATGCCGGCGTGTATCACTTCAATCCGGCGGGAGTATCCGTACAACTTCTGCGAGCAGGCGATTTTCGCGGAACCCTGGCCCAGGCGACGGCGATGGAACCCGCGCTGGCTCACGCGCCCGCAACGATCATCTGTACCGGGACCTACTGGCGGAACGCCTGGAAATACCAAGCGCGCACCTATCGCCATTTCGGATGGGACAACGGCACCCTGCTGGCAAACATGCTGGCCGTGGCTGCGGCTTCGGGGCTGCCCGCAGAGATCGTGCTCAGCTTCCTGGACGCCGAGGTAAACCGCCTGCTCGATCTTGATACCCGGCGTGAAGTGTCCTTGTGCCTGGTACCGATCGGGCGCACATCGGAGAGTTCGCTGCCGGCGCCGAGAGAGCCTCCGGCACTCCGCCTGGAGACGATCCCGCTTGCGCAGCGCGAGGTCGAATATCCCGCCATGCTTGAGATGCACGACGCGTCTTCGCTTGAGTCCACGGAGGAAGTAGCTCAGTGGCGGGGCAAAGCGCCGGTCGTTCCATCTTCCGCTCCGGCGGGCGATGCAGTTCGCCTCTCGCGCCTGCGGGAAGAAGAACAACCGAAGGACACCATCGAGCAGGTGATCCTGCGCCGCGGCTCAACTCGAGCGTTCGATCAGACGGCATCCATTACGCTGGCACAACTCTCCACCATTGTCGACTGCGCCACGCGAGGCCTTCCGGCTGACTTCCTTCAGCCGGCCGGCTCGCAGCTCAACGATCTTTACATGATCGTGCATTCAGTGCAGGGGCTCAAGCCGGGCGCTTACTTCTTCGAGCGCAAGCAGAACGCTCTGGTGCTTTTGCGGGAGGGGGAATTCCGCGCCGAGGCCCATCATCTTGGCCTGCAGCAGGAGCTGCCGGCGGACGCCTGCGTGGACATCTTCTTTCTCGCCGATTTAAAACGCATTCTGGAGCGATACGGTAATCGCGGCTACCGGGCCGTCCAGCTGGAGGCGGGCGCGATCGGCGGCAAGATCTACCTGGCTGCGTACGCCCAGCACCTGGGTGCGACCGGGCTGACCTTCTTCGACGATGATGTGATTAACTTCTTTTCGCCGCATGCAGAAGACAAGAGTGCCATCTTCCTAGTCGCGGTTGGCAAGCCGCTGAAAAGCAAACCACGGTAGGCCCAACTCCCGAACTGTCGGCAACCCGGAAGTAATCCGCTTTATTTTCGGTTTAGCGATTGCATGGCTTCAGCCGTGTCGGCCGCGAGCTTCTGCTCGCCTTTCTTGGCCTCCTGATCGAGTTGCTGGAAGACGGCTTGCTGAGAGGCAGTGGGCCGACCATAAGCCAGGTCAATGTCAGCCGCCAGGTAGGCGAGGTGATCGCGCAGTTTGGTCTCATGGAGCAGGCTGCCTTCGCTCGCTTTCATCGCCATCTGTGCCATGCTGTCGATGTCGCGATTGAGAGCGGCGACGATACTGGCGGCCTGCTCGCCGGACACGTTGTGCCCGGCAATGGCCTTTTGCAAGTTGTCGCGCGCGGACAGCGCGTTGTTGATCGCTTTGTCCAAACTGTCAAGATCAGCGTGGATCTGCAGATCTAAACTCAAGCGGGCCTCCAGGTCCTGCTGCGTGGCGTGGAGTCTCGGATCAAGAGCAACCGCAAAGCTCTGCTGTGTTTTCTGCCCGCCGTAATCCAACACAACGGAATACTTACCAGGAACGACAACTGGACCTTCTACCGAGTCTTCCAGGCCGCCGGCCGCGATGGGTGCGTGGTAACCGGTCACTTCGGTCGCGTAGGGGTAGCGCAAATCCCATTGCAGACGGTTCATGCCAGGCTCGATGGCCGTCAGCTTTGCCTCCTTTTCGCGAATCTGCTGGTCCGAGGGTTCGCCACTGTGGTCCACCTCGGCGGCCGGATTTTCCTGGTGCTTGCTGCTCTGCGCCGCGCTCGCTTGTTCTCTGCCCTCCTCCTTCTCTTTTTGCTTTTTCTCTTTTTCGGTTGCGAGGTGCAGAGTCAGTGAGCGAATCACCTTGCCTTGAGAGTCGGCGAAGTGCAGGGTTGCCGGAGTCTTGCCATCGTAATTTTCCGGAATGTGGAAGAAGACGGTCGCGCCAAAAGGCAGGTTGTCTCCGGCATCGGGCGGACGCCGCCGTTCGGGGCTGAAGGCGCCGTAATCATGCGTCAACCATGCCTGCTGGGGAGCAAACAGAAATGCGGCGTTAGCATCGGTCGGGGGATTCTTGGACAATTGCTCGAGGAATGCGAGATTGTCGAGCACCCAAAATGCGCGCCCGTGAGTGGCCGCTACGATTTGACCTTGGCGGGGGTTGATGGCGAGGTCGCGCACCTGCGCGACTGGAAGATTGAGAGTAAGCGGCTGCCAGCGCGTACCGCCATCCAGGCTGAAATAGACCGTGCTGCGAGTGCCGAGAAACAGCAATGCGCGATCTTGGGGATCCTGCCGCAGATCGAACACAAATTCGTCATCGGGCAGGCCGGTGGTGATGGCTGTCCAATGCTGCCCCAGGTCCGTTGTGCGAAACACGTAGGGGCGGAAATCGTCCCACATATAGCGCCGGGCGGTGAGATAGGCGGTTTGTTTGTCGGAGTGAGAAGGTTCAATGCAGCTGATCCAGGATTCCGGCAACCCCGGCGGGGTTACGGTTTGCCAATTCTTGCCGCCGTCGGTTGTAACGTGAGCGAGGCCATCATCCGAGCCCGCCCACATCAGTTTGCCGTCGAGAGGCGAGACCGCGAGCGCGGATATCAGGGGATAGATTTCCGCTCCAGACTGGTCCAGATCAACCGGGCCGCCACTCGGCAATTCCGTGTTCGGCTGATTGCGCGTGAGATCAGGGGAGATTCGGTCCCAGGTTGCGCCGTAATCGTCGCTCTTGAACACATACTGCGCGGCAGTAAGCAGTTCCTTCGGATTGGCGGGCGAAAACAGAATCGGATGGGTCCAGCCAAACCGGTACTTCAGCTCCCCTGCCGACGCGCCCTCCTGATAATGGGGCCATGGGCTCACGCTCTCATACTGATGGGTATTCCGGTCATATCTCACGAAGATGCTGTAGTAGCCGCTTCCATAAGTAATGTTGGGACTGCCCGGCTGCGGCACCGAATAGGTGCTTTCGCCATAGGCGACGCTGTGCCACGCCGATAAGGGAATCAGGCCGCCACTGTGAGCGCTGGGCCCCTCAAAGGAACCTTCGTCCTGCTGCGCGCCGTAGATGTGATAGGGAAACTGATCGTCAAGATTGACGTGGTAGAACTGGCCCGTCGGTTGGTTGTGCTCGGTGCTCCAGGTATTGCCGCCGTCGGTTGAGACGGTCGCCCCGCCGTCATTGCCTTCCAGCAGAATCTTCGGATCGTCAGAGTTAATCCACACCACGTGATTGTCGCCGTGGGGCGTACGAAGTTTCGTGAACGTCTTTCCGCCGTCACGCGAAACCCAAAGCGCATCCACCTCCGGCGCATAAACCATGTCGGGATTCTTGGGGTCCACGTAAATCGTCATGTAATAGAAGGCGCGCTGCCGCAGTTTCATTTCGTCGTTCACGCGCTTCCATGTCGCGCCGGCATCGTCGGAGCGGAAGACGCCGCCTTCCTTCGCCTGAATAATGGCGTACACGATATTCGAGTTGCTGGGCGCCACCGCCAAGCCAACCCGCCCCAGCACCATCTGCGGCAAACCTTGATTATGCGAGAGATTGCTCCAGTGCGCGCCCCCGTCAGTGCTCTTGTAGATGCCGCTGCCCGGGCCTCCGCTGATCAGCCCCCAGGGCATTCGCTGTGCTTGCCACATGGCGGCGTACAACACATTCGCATGATTCGGATCCATGACCAGGCAGATCGCGCCGGTGTTGTCGTCTACAAACAGGGTCTTATTCCACGATTTGCCGCCGTCGGTGGACTTGAAGACGCCGCGATCGGGATCGGCCTTGAACACGTGCCCCATCGAGGCAGCGTAGACAACGTTCGGATTCTTGGGATCGACCACAATCGCGCTGGTGGAGTGCGTATCGCGCAACCCGGCATACTGCCAACTCTTGCCGGCATCCTGCGACTTGAAAATACCGTCGCCGGGGATCACATCGCTGCGAATATCGGCTTCGCCGGTGCCGACATAAATAGTGTTGGGATCCGACGGCGCCACCGCTACCGCGCCGATGCTGGAACTCGGCCCCGGCAGCTTCCCGTCAGTGATGTTTTTCCACTCGACACCTTCATCCGTGCTCTTCCAGACCCCGCCGCCGACCGCTCCGGCATAAAACAAATTGGGATTTCCCGGGACCCCGGTCACGGTGACGACACGCCCCCCGATGTATGGGCCAACCGAACGCCATTGCAGCCTGCTCATCAGCGCCTGCGTGGTCATTGCCCCCGATTTTTGAGATCCACACAGCCCGGGAACCAGTGCGACCATCGCAAGGACCAGAACAATCGGTACATTCACGAAACGGGAGACACGCCTCATCATTTTCAATTCTCCTCGTGAATTTTTTCCCCAACCCCAGCGTGTGGGTCCACAACTCGATTGTGAGTACACGCCTTGCTTGAGGGTTGCCCGGAGCAACAGCACTCATGTCGGCGAGAACGGTGATCGTCGGAATTGACGCGGTCCCATCACCAGGCCAAACGCGTGTAGAACTTCGGAAGCGGCTAACGTCAAAGTTTTGCGCGAATGGTGCAGGGAGGCGTAGCTCGATCCGAAACGAACAATTGCGTAGCGATTGCTTCGATTAGGCCAGTTTCAGCAGCATCACGTGGTACGACGCCTGACCTCCAGAGCGGCCTGGAATCTTCATAGGCTCACCAAGCAGCTGGCGACGGGCCATAAGGCTCCCCAGTGCTGATTCTCACGCCGCGCAGACTGATCGGGTATGCGATCCGCGACGCGCTGGTGCAGCGCTCACAGGGATGGCGTTGATTGGGTGGTGTACCCACACATAGTTTTTACCATGAAGAAATGTTGGAGTCTGACGGCGCGCAACGCGCATTCACCTTGCTGCAACTGCTCGTCAATCCGGAGGACAGTGTTTCGCTTCGCTACTGGCTCGGCCTAGGCAGCCCCAGCTGGCGAAAGGGCGAGTACGGGCGCCTGCGTGCGTACTGTGAAGCGAACGGAGTATCACCCTGGGATGCCCTCGCCGGAACAGTCATGATTGATGGCACTGCTGGGCTGGTGGCGCGCTTCACTGAATTACGGCAGGAATTGGACGCCCTCCTACCGCTCACAGGGATGGCGTTGATTGGTTATCTATTCCCAGAGCAGGAGGGCTTCGAAGCGATACGCGAAACCGCGCTGCTGGCAAATGCGGACGCTGGTGGGCGCACGTTGCTTGAGAGCCTGCGCACGGCGGCGACACAGCCAGAGATGCCCACTGAAGGTGACTTTGTACGGGTGATGAGCTTGCACAAATGGAAAGGGCTAACCAGCAAGGCTGTAATCATCGCGGGCTGCCTGGAGGGTCTGCTTCCCTTCATTGATACCGACCTGCCCCAGGCTGCCATATTGGTGACCTTGCAGGAGCAGCGACGGCTGTTCTATGTAGCAATTACTCGTGCAACCGACATTCTGGCGCTGTCTTCTGCGATTCGATTGCAACGCAATATTGCTTACAAGATGGGCGTTCGCGTGACAGGGCGAGGGATGACGGTGGGTACGATCGCAAGCCGTTCTTGAATGAATTAGGACCGAGCGCGCCCGCTGCTGTTTATGGTCCGACATGGGTACAGAACGGCTTCCAGTAGCTACAGCCGTCCGCGCAGCTGAAAACGTGCTGTACCCGAGTTAGCAGCCTTTAGGTTCCCTTTTCGCATGACGCATTTGGATGCGTTTAAACGCACTATTCGATATAAACGCCCGCTGGCGAGCGCTGCGACTGAGAAAGTCACTCAGGTCTCGGCGGCACAACAGCGCGCCAGAGGAGGTGCGGTAGGGGAAGTGAATACTCCTTTTAGAGTAACCCGACGGCAAGCACCAAATTGGGAATCAAGCGGGAAGAATGTTGGAGGCGGTGGGAGTTGAACTATTCGGGTCATTGGACACAGCGTAAGTTACAGGATCATCTTCATTTTGCGTGAACACGGTCGGCGATGACTGAGCGGCCCCCCCAATTGGCACACATGTAGCGATCACCGGCACCGATTATGGTTGTCAGAGAAGATCAAAAGGCCAGTCGCCAAGTTTGGGAAATATCAGGTGAAAGATTGTGTTTTATCCAAGCTCGCTATCTGCCAATTCCACACACCGCCCGACCACTAAGGGTAAGACAGTTGCGATCGATGTTATCGCCACCCTTCTCAGAACTCCGCGCGCCCCGGAAGTGGTTAACTTGTACGACATTTATCACAAACTATCTTCCCAGGAACGCAAACACCTCATCGTTGGAGGCAAGCGAGGACTGTGCTCCGGCTCGCGTCACGGATAACGCTGCCGCGGCACATGCGAAACGACCACAGTCGGACAATGGAAGCCCACGCAATAGGGCAACCGCAAAGGCGCCATTGAAGGCATCACCGG
The DNA here is from genome assembly GCA_963797035.1 of Terriglobia bacterium. Classification (GTDB taxonomy): domain Bacteria; phylum Acidobacteriota; class Terriglobia; order Terriglobales; family Acidobacteriaceae; genus JAIQGF01. Next base: position 14,032 of record CAWCOC010000001.1, on the reverse strand, counting down.
CAGCAGTTGTATCCACCGTTGTTACTGCGAATGCCGGAGCACTGCTCCGGTCGCCAGTTCGCGACGCAATTACCGCGCCTTCCGAGCCACGTTTCAAGACGATGTTACCGATCCCGGCCTTGAACAGAATTGCTAGGCTGCCTTCAATGTCATGCCCGTTCCCGGAGTAGAATTCGGCCTCCGTTTGGTTGGGTGTGAACCACTCGAGCTTGGCGATAACCGGAGGCGGCAACGAAACGGCGGGCGCCGGATCCAGCATCACCCGGATTCCGCTGCTGGCGCAGAAGCTGACGAGCCATTCGACAGTTTCGAGGGGTATTTCCAGTTGCAGCAGGACCATTCCCGCGTTGCGGATCAAGTCGAGATGTTGTTCGAGGTATGCGGGTTTGACATGGGCGTTTGCGCCCGGAATCACCACGATTGAGTTTTCGCCCGCGGCGTTGACGAGAATGCTGGCTGTCCCGCTGGGTCCGGGAACGACAGCAACATTGCGGGTATCGACACCGTATCCCGACAACGTGCTGAGCAGCTTTTCTCCGAACACGTCTTGGCCCACCGCGCCCAGTAAGATACAGGGATGTCCAAGCCGGGCCACGGCGACGGCCTGATTTGCGCCTTTTCCGCCCGAATATAGCTGGAAGTCGGTGCCAGTAAGGGTCTCCCCTTCGCGCGGAAACCTTTCGACGTGCGCTACAAGATCCATGTTGATGCTGCCAACGACGACAATGGGTTTCATGGAAGAGTCCTTGGATCACCTTTGGAACAGGGGAGCTACCGCGATCGCCGCGAGTCCCGCGATGAAACACACAAACATGGCTGTGAGAAGGTTGCGAACCCGAGTGGTCGGCGAGGCGAATTCGCGCCAAACGAACACGCCCCAGAATGCAGAGACCATCGTCGCGCCCTGGCCGATCGAGTAGGAGACCGCGGGACCGACGAAATTCACGCGCGAGGCAACGAAATTCAGGGTCGTCCCGCTGACCCAAACGATTCCCCCCAGGATTCCCGCAATGTGCCAGCGGCTGAGAGCAGCCGTGTATCCGGAGAATTTCACGGGGGTGCCACCATCGATGGGTTTCAGCATGAAAAGTGAATTCACAGGAATCGCGCATAGGATCGTGCCGATTACGAAAAAGAAGGTAGTGGCGTAGGGACCAGGTGCGCCGGGCACTTTCATACCTGCGCTCACCATGGGGTAAAAGCTTCCCATCAGTAGACCTGAAATCAGGCTTATGGCGATCCCCCGCACGTTGCTGCCCTGGCGGGCCCCTTCGCGCGCGCGATAGGCGAGAGAATCACAGATAATCGCGACGATCACCAGTGCGATCCCGCCGAACAGAAGCCACGGATTTCCTTTGGGAGACACGATGTAACTGCCCAGTGCACCGACGACCAGCGCGACTCCAATCCCGACCGGAAATGCTACCGCGAGCCCGGCAACGGCAATGGCCGCCACCAGAAGCAGGTTTGCGACGTTGAACACCGCCCCGCCCAGTATCGCCATCAGGATTGAATATCGCGGAGCGCCGGCGATATCGGTCAGGAAACCGGCGCCGCTACCGCCGCTCGAGCCCAGCGTCAATCCCCAGATGAAGACGCCCACCAGAAGACCGATCAGGTAGTCCCAGTAAAAGAGCTGAAACCGGTACGAGGGGCACATCTTCATGGTGTTGGCCCACGATCCCCAGCAAAACATGCTGGCGACCATGAACAGCAGTGCTATTTCGTAGCCTTGCGGCAAATACATACTTGTCTCTTTCGATCTCGGAATATAATGATGAATCGTTTCATCTCATGCTCAGGTGGGCGCCTGAGACTTATCGACGCCGGGCAAGGGATCCCTATGGCCACGATCAAGGAAATTGCCAAAGCTGCCGGAGTTTCGATCGGTACCGTTTCCAACGTGCTCAATGGCGTCGCGAGCGTGCGTGAGCCGGCACGCACCCGCGTGGTCAAGGCGATCGAAAAGCTGGGCTATCAGCCCTCGATGCTCGGCCGCGCCCTTCGCAAGTACAAGACCAACATGATTGTGATGATTGTCCCCGACATCACAAATCCCTTTTTCCCCGGCGCCGTGCGGGGCGCCGAAGACGTGGCGTTCCGGCATGGCTACCGGCTGGTCTTGTGCAACTCCGATAACGACCCCGGAAAAGAGGCGACGTACATCCACGAAATGCAGACCTACCGGCCTTCTGGACTGATCGTCGTTCCGGCGGACCTCAGCCAGGGGGTGGCGGAAACGAACGCCTATTTGAGAGCGGGATCCAAGGTGGTGTACGTGGATCGTATTCCCGCGAAATGGGGCGGTGAATCTGTCACCAGCGCGCACGAGAAGGGAGCTTTCGTGGCAACCCAACATCTGATCAACCTGGGCCACCAGCGCATAGCGACGATTACCGGACCGCTGACGGCAACCAGTGCGCAGCAGCGCCTTGAAGGGTACCGTCGCGCGATGCGTTCGGCGCGCCTGCCGGTGCTCCCGTATTACGTGCAGGAATCGGAATTCAACACGGCTGCAGGACACATGAAGGCGGCAGTCCTTTTGCGCACCGTTCCCCGCCCGACCGCGATCTTCGCGGCCAACGACTTGATCGCATTCGGCGTGCTGGCTGCCATTCGCGAAGCCAACCTGCACTGTCCCGAGGACGTTTCCGTGGTTGGCTACGACAATCTCGACGAGGGCGACATCACGGTTCCGGCCCTGACCACGGTGGACCAGTTCGCTTACAGAATTGGCGAGAAAGCGGCCGAGATTGTCGTGCGACAAACGCGCAAAAAGGTCACCGAACCCCGTCAGGTGGTTCTGTCCGCCGAACTTCGGGTTCGAGCTTCTACCGCTCCGCCCGCCAGCAACTCGAAGGGCTCGGCCCGGGCGGCGCGGCGAAGTGGATAAACAAACCAGTAAGCGCATTAACGCTCGCCCTCAAGCGATCCCGCATCTCGCACGCAACGGAATCCGATAGTCGCGGCACGGTCCCGACCGGGGGCCATCAATAAGTACTTCCCATGTTCGTGCAGTTCATATGCCTGCGGGAAATACCAGACCGAACCTGCCGGCTGGTAGTAACTGCCGCCGCGCAGCACAGCTGCGCGAGTGTGTTCATCGGCGTACTCGTCAGTCCACTGCCATACGTTGCCCACCAGGTCTTCCACGCCATACGGACTGGCCCCCCGAGAATGCGCGCCCACCTCGGCAGGTGCACTCGCGTCTCGCGAGTGGTCGACCTCAGGCGCCATCACTGGGTCCCACCGGTTGCCCCATGGATAATTCCTGCCATCCGTTCCCTGCGCCGCCAACTGCCATTCCCATTCGTGCGGGAGACGCTTGCCGGCCCACGCGGCATACGCTCGCGCATCTTCGAGCGACACCCAGGTCACGGGCCGGTTGTCCCACCCGGCGGGGTAGTTTCCGTTCTTCCAATCCTTCAAAAAATTGTGATCGTCCGCGGGGTGATAACCAGTAGCATCGAGGTATTTCTTGAATTCGGCATTCGTGACCGGGAACTTGTCGATGAAGAATGCCGACACATTGATCCTGTGGTGGTGATAGCGTCGAGGAACATTCTCCCAGGGATATTGAAAATCCACTCCCGGAAGGTTGCCGCCCTCGATTTCCACTCCATGAACGATGAAGTCGAATTCGGCGCTGGGGACCTTCACCATTCCGGCGGGAACGTCAGTTGCCGGACGCGTCAGGGGAATCGGAGTGATGGTCTGCCGCAGAACCTGGAAAGCATCGGAAAACCTGTCGAGACGCGCGGAGTTAAGACTCTTCATTTTCGCCAGGAAGCGGTTTAGGTCAGGATCGGGAGCGCTGGTGGCGAGAAGCGCGCCGAAGCCTTGTCCCTCGACTTCGAAGCTCAGGACAACCGTGTCGCCTCTGGGCCGAGGTTTCAATTCGGTGCCGTGCCAAATATCGAAGTACCGTATACCCGGTGCGGCTGGAAGTGCGATCTGCTCGCCAGAGACGTCATATTCGTTGCGGTTGATGATGGTCCACAGAGTGCGCCCCTTCCCCGGCCATTTACTCGCATAAACCTGGAACTGAAGCATGGGGGTATGCGGCTCCCACTCGGGGCTGACCAGTTCCGCCGCGAACCGCCGTTCGATCTTGGCGATGCGCCGCACGGTCTCCGCGTCGCGTGGCGTCAGCCCGTTCCAGATACCCCAGATGTTCTCCCATGTCTCCATCCCGACGCCGTTGAAGAACGCGTATTGCAGGTCATGGTTCTTGTCGCGCTCCCAGCGATCGGAGATGTTGACCATGTGTCGCGGCTCGAGCCACTTGTGCTTGTCCACGTACTCGACACCCGCGACACCGGTGTACCAGCGCGCTGGCCCGGGGCGCGGCGACGGCCGTGCCGGCACTGCCTGCGCCCAACTCATATTGTTGTAGGCCAGCGCCTCGTCCTGTGTGAGGTGCTCTGGCTCGAATGCCAGTGGATGCCCAGTGCGGTCGGAGGCGGTGCGAAACGACCGCGGTACCGCGATCATGGTGTCTCCGTTCACGCCGTCGGCGCCCACCGCCGCCAATTGCTCCGCCAACACCTCGGCTGCCGGCTTCCCGACGTCGCGTGTCCCCTGGTCCCACAACATCACAGGAAACAGAACCCGCACTTTCCGCCGGTGAAAATCCGCAATCATCTGGCGAATGCCGGCGTCCCCACCGGGCAGGTCGTGAAACATATCGAACTGATTGCGGCTGTCGATTCCTAGGTTCGGATAAGTTGGCCAGACGAGCACCGCATCGATGCCGCCGTACCGTTGTTGCAGGTCGTCCAGGTAGCGGTCCACCGCATACTTGGCCGCCACCGGATCGTAGAAGTAACGGTCCTCTACCATCATTTGCGGCTGCATGAAGGCACTCTGCGTCCACCGCAACTCGGGGCGTTCGTATTCCGCTCCGTCATAGCCGATACGCATGCGCTGCTCGTGCCGCCAAAGCTTCATGTCTCGAATCCACTGCGGAAATTCGGACGGCTTCGACGGTCCCTCGATCAGTGAACCGTCCACGTGCACTCTCAAGTCCTGGGCACGTAACGGCGCCGCGATCATCAGCAGCGATACTCCGAGTATTGCCGCCACAGTCGAGGTGCAGCGCATGGTCTCGTCTCTCCCGTTACTCCTAGAACGACAGCCGCAACGCGAATTGAACAATCCGTGGTGAACCGGCAGCGGTAATCCGGCCGAACTGCGGGCTGGTCAAGACGCTGTTCGGGTTCTGAAGGTTCACATTGTTAAGCAGGTTGAACGCTTCGGCACGGAATTGCAGTGCTGCTTCGCGGAAGGGTAGCGTGAACGTCTTGAAGATCGACAGATCGGTGTTCACGTAACCGGGACCGATCAACGAATTGAAGTGAGTGTTGCCATAGGGGGTGTTGGCAGGAAGCTGAGCAAAGGCAGCGGTATTGAAATACTGTGCGATGCGCTCAACGCGGCTACCGTCGTTAATTGTCGGTGAGGCGATCGTGTCGGGACGATTGTTATTTACGCCATCCAGATTCGTGTCCTTGCCGGAGGTCACGTTGAAGGGACTGCCGGAATGAATGCTGGTGATCCCGTTAATCTGCCAGCCGCTCAGTATCCCCCGGCCCAAGGCGCCTAGCCTATCGACTCGGGGCAGCGCATACATGTACGACACGACAAGGTTGTGGCGGATATCGTTATCGGAGAGGCCTCGGCTGCTCTGGATGTCATACGCGTTAACCACGGGTCCGAGCCCGATTGCTTTCGACCACACGTAGCTCGCTTGAACGGCGAAGTTGCGGGTGAAGTTGTGCGTCAACTTGGTCTGCAAGGCATGGTAGGAAAAATTCGAGCGCAACGCAGTCTGGGTGATTTGGCCGAAGGTATAGGTGTTTGGCGTGGGCTCGTAAGGCCGGCGCGCGTTGAGGCCGGCGGTCGTAGTCAAGCCTCCCGGAACATAGATGGGACTGTTGGCATCGATGTTGATCGGAAAATGCCGGCCCAGGCCTCCGACGTAGGAAACTTCGAGACCCCAGTCGGCTGCGAGTTGCTGCTGCACACCGAGGGAGAACTGCTGTACCGAGGGGACATCATCGGCACCCGGCTCCAAGCCGAAGATGGTGGCGCCCGATGTGAAGACGGCGGAGGTGGGATCGGGATTGTAGGGGAAAGGGCTAGTCTTGGGCGCGTAGGGGTTGACCAGGCTGGGTGTCTTGTTGATGGTGATAGACAGGAGAAATGGCTGCTGGACCAGATTGTTGGATTCCTGGACCTGGCTGACCTGGGAATAGTACACGCCGTAACCACCGCGGATGGAGGTCTTGCCGTTTCCGAACAGGTCGTAGGCAAAGCCGAACCGGGGAGCGAACGTGTTCCAGGGGGTCTTGATGATGCCGTCGGGGATGCCATGGTCTCCGGCAAACACCAGGCCCAACGGCGCCGTCGGGAATCGTTCCGACTGCAGGTAGGGGATAAAGGTGCCCGTATCATTCTGGCCCGTATAGTTTGGAAAACGTTCCCAGCGGAGGCCGAGATTGAGCGTCAAGCGGCGCGTCGCGCGCCAGTTGTCCGCGATGAACAGCGAGGGATCGTGCTGCTCCACGCGGAAATCCACGCCGTTGGCCTGCTGGAAGGTGTTGGCCCGGCCCAGGAGGAAATCCGCCAGCGCATTGCCAGTGATGCTGCCGTTGAAGGTAAACTTCCCAGCCTCTCCCCCGCCGCCCCGGCTGCGGAAGTGGTTGTACACCCACGAGCCGCCCATCTTGATGTCGTGCTTGTTCCAAGTCGTGCTGTAGGTCTCGGAGATGCCGAGCGAAGACGACGGTAAGTCGTTGGGCCCTGCGTTGTTGGTTCCCATCGACCAGTAACCAATGATGTTAAACAGCGGCTGCGGGGCGTAATCGCCGGCGGGAGGCGCCAGGCTGCCGAGATCGACAAGTTGGTGAGCGTTGCTGCCGTAGATGTTGGAGAGAATGAAGTGGCTTACGCTGTAGAACAGGCGCAGGTTGTTAACCTTAGTCGGCGAGATCGCCCAGGTATCGTTGAGCACAGCGTTGTACTGGCCTTCATACTGCTGCATGCCGGAATAGCTGAGAATCTGGTTGCCGATGCCGTTCTGCGTGGCTACAGGATTGTTGGAACTGCCACGCGACATGAAGAAGGTTCCGGAGAGCCTGTGACCGGCGGTGGCCTGCCAGTCGACCTTGGCCACGCCTTGATTGGCATCCGTATTGGCGCCGCTGGACTGCTCGGCCGGGTGGCCGGTGGCGGGGTCAGCCAAGGGGACGAAAGCGAGCGCGTTCTGTGCTACGGGGTCGAGCAAGGAGGGGCAGATGACGCCCTGCACGCCGTTGCAGCTGTAGAAAGCGCCGTTGGACATCTTCGGCCACATGCTCTTCGGCAGCGCGGAGAAGTCGCCGCGCGCCTCCGCGGGAGTGGGCGTCACGATGCTGCTGGAAGAGATCACCGCCGGCGTGCGCACCCGCAGGCCTTCATAGGAAACGAAGAAGAAGGCTTTGTCGCGAACCAGCGGGCCGCCGAAGGTACTTCCGAACTGGTTCTGCTTCAGAGGCGTGACTTCGTTGATGAAGTAGTTTTTAGCATTCAGGATATCGTTGCGCAAATAGTCGTAGACCAAGCCGTGATAGGTGTTGGTGCCCGAACGGGTGATGGCGTTGACCACACCGCCGGCGGAGCGACCGAATTCCGCATCGAAATTACTGGTAAGGACGCGGAATTCCTGGAGGGAGTCGGGGCTGGGCATCAGGTTGCCGCCCATGCGCCACAGGTTTGTGTCGTAGGCGCCGTCAAGATAATAAGCGGAATTGAAGTTCGGCACGCCGTTCACGTTGAATTGCGTGCCTTGGCGCGACCCGGTCTGTATGTCGGATGCGTAGTTGGTAACGCCGGGCACGGTCTGCAGCAGGTCGTACGCGTTGCGTCCATTGAGCGGCAGATCCTGGATACGCATCTGCTCGACGGTGGTTCCTACCTGCGATTCGCGGGTATCTACCAGCGTGGTTCCCGCCTGCACCGTGATGCTTTGCTCCGTTGAACCCACCTGGAGCGAGAAATTAACGTGCACGTTCTGATTGGCGTCGAGACGCACGGCAGTCTGGCGCTGCAATCTGAATCCGGCCATGTCGGCGGAGACCTCATACTCACCCGGCACCAGGAAGACAAAAGTGTAGTCGCCGCTCTCCTTGGTGACGGCGGTCTTGGTTTCTCCGGTGTGAACGTTTTTCACCGTCACGGTCGCGCCGGTAATCACCGCCCCACCGGGATCGGCCACGGTGCCGTAGATGGAACCGGTGGTCGCCTGACCGAAGAGCAGTGGGCAGGACAACAGGATCAACACCAGCATGAGACCGAGAGCGCGAAGGGCGGAGGTTGGGCACAGTGGGCAGCGGTTCATCTTGGATCCTCCAACGGCAGACAGTAGCGATTTGCCGCCGGCCTGCGCATTTCTAAGGCATGGCAGCTGCTGGGCCACGGCGGCGAACTGCTTTCAGTGAAGTGAAACGATTCAAATGAATCGTTTCATTTCAAAAATCGGCGAGATTGTATATGCGCATCCTGCTGCTGTCAAGGTTTAATTATGTCTCTCGTGGGTCCGGGGGCCGCAAGCCAGTACTTGCAACCGGGCGAAGAGACGCGATCACGCGCAGCATGGATTTAAAACCCGAAAGCCGCGAGGGAGCCGGCGAAAGCCAGCGGTGTCATGAAGAAAGCGGAAGAGCGGGTGTCGCTGTATCGAATGTACTTCGAGGCCCTGCCCGCTCTTTCAACCCTCGCCTACGATCAATCTACATGTCTACGAGTGCCCGTCATTCCGTGCACGATTGTCCCCGGTATTCCCTTTCAACTGTATAGTCACCGACTCAATGCTCCCATTGAACCGGAACGGCACTCGATAGTTCTTACTGACCGCGGAGCCCAGGTCCTTGCCCACATCCAGTGTTTCCGCAGGTGACCAGTAACCCCCGCTGGCTGGGACGTTACTGAAATTGGTCGCCGCCGCGCGTTCACCGTTGACGGTCAGCGTTCCACTCGCGGGAAACGGCTCTGCCCCTGCTTCCCTACCCTTCGTTCCCTTTCCCGCTGCAGGAGGCAGTGGAGTCACCTCGACCACGATCTTGGAATGCCCAGCCGGTAAGGGCTTGGTCGAGATCATTTCGCCTGACAAGTGAGCGAACGAGTTGATCTCGAAATGCACTCTGCCGTCGCGCACGTACAGCGAGAATCCGCCGTATTCGCCGCCCTGCGCAAGAAGCACTCCATTCCCCACGCCCGCAGTGTTGTCGATTTCCGCGGTGATTGTGTAACCAAGACCCGCGCCGGTGCGCACATTCATGGTGTCCGAGAGCCGATCTACTCCACTTCGGAAAACGAACGTCCGGCGTTTGTCCTCTGGACGGCTGATGAGTTGCCGCAACGGCAACAGCGGATAAACCTGATTGCGTCGCGCCTCCTCATCCCAGAGGGCCTGCATCTCTCGAAGCTTTTCCGGGTGTTTCGCAGCCAAGTCTGTCGACTGGCTGTAATCCTCGTTAAGGTTGTAGAGCTCCCACGGATGAGTGTTTCCGTCGAGCAACTTGTCACGTTCGTAACCCGGATCACCGATGCGGTACCAGGAAGAGCGCAGCAGTTTGCCGGCCCACCACCCATCCTTGTAAATGGCAAGGTTGCCGTTGGTTTCAAAGTACTGGACGTGATGGCGGCTGGGCGCGTTTGCGTTATCCAAGGTGTAGAGCAGGCTGACGCCCTCAAGAGGAGTTTGCGTTACGCCGTCGATGACAGCCGGTGGGCTGATCCCGGCGGCTTCATAAATCGTAGGCGCGATATCGTTCAAGTGACCGAACTGCGTTCGCAATCCGCCTTTGTCCTTGATGCGACCAGGCCAGGAAATCACCATCGGATCGCGGGTCCCGCCCAGGTGCGATGCGTCAGCTTTGGTTCCGGGAAACGGCGCGCTGAAAGCCCACGCCCAAGCCGCGGCATACGAGTTCATATAGGTTTCACTGCCCAGTTCATCCTCGATCCGCAGACGGTCGGTAATGGATTCCAATTTCCCGTTCATTTGGTGGGCATCGTAACCGGTGATTCCATCCTCGCCGCAAGCGCCATTGTCTCCAAAGATCTCGATGACCAGCGTGTTGTCCGCCTCGCCTTCGTCAACCATCGACTGCAGCAAGCGGCCAATCTCGTAATCCACCTGTTCGGTGAACCCGGCATAGACCTCAGCTTGGCGGGCCAGAAGCTTTTGCTCCTCCGCGGGCAATGAATCCCAGGCAGGCAGTCCCTCGGGACGGTGTGTGTCCTTGGCGTTCGCGGGAATGACGCCAAGTTTTTTTTCGCGCGTGAAATTCTCGTCCCGCAACTTGTCCCAGCCTTGATCGAATTTCCCTTTGTACTTTGCGATCCACTCTTTCGGCACGTGGTGCGGCGTGTGCGTGGCGCCGGGAGCGAAGTAGATGAAGTAAGGCTTATCGGGTGCGGCGGCGTTGTGACGATGGATCCATCGAATGGCATCGTTCGCCAGGTCAGTCGTGAGGCTGTATCCTTCGGCTGCGGTTGCCGGCGGTTCTACCGGTGTCGTATCGCGGTAGAGCCGTGGCGTGTACTGGCTGTCGAAGGCAGCGAGGAATCCATAGAAATAGTCAAAGCCTTCGCCGGTCGGCCATCGGTCGAACGGTCCGCCGTCATTGATCTCCCAAACCGGGGTTTGGTGCCACTTTCCCCACGCGGCCGTATTGTACCCGTTCTCCTGTAGGACCTTCGCAATCGAGGCAGAGCTCTTTGGCCACAGCGAGTTGTAGCCGGGATAACCCTGGGCATGCTCGCCGATCGTGCCGAAACCTATCTCATGGTTGTTGCGGCCGGAGAGGAGAGCGGCGCGGCTGGGAGCGCAAATCGCATTTACGTGAAAAGCGTTGTAGCGCAGACCGCTCGAGGCCAGTTTGTCAAAATTCGGCGTGTTAACCGGCCCGCCGAAGGTCGAGGTCGTGCTGAAACCGACGTCATCCACCAGGATGAGGATGACGTTGGGCGCGCCTTTCGAGGCGCGCACGGCCTCCGGCCACGCCGGAATGGATTTGCGGGCATCGCGGTCGATCCAGCCCTTGAAGTACTGAGAATCGGACGCGGCATTCTGGGCGCTGGCACTGGCACAGGCAAGCGCCAGCGCGGCACAAGCCACAGCGCCCCAACGCCCATTTTTCTTGTTGTTCTTGCGAGTGGCGTGAGCAGCGAGCATCGAATCGACCTCCTTGCGAATGCCCGGTTCGCGGCGTAGTATGAATCGTTTCATTTCGGCTGGCGATTATGAACACAGCGCGCGGCCCTGTCAAGGGCGAACCCTCTCGAGCTCCGCGCAATCAGAGGTAGAATTGAGCCCCATGTCGTCCCCGTTTCACATCATGGCCAAACCAACGGGCCCACTCTGTAACCTGGATTGCGCCTACTGTTTCTACCTCGAGAAAGAAAAACTGTACCCCGGCACTACCAGTTGGAAGATGTCGCATGCGGTGCTGGAGAGCTACATCCGCCAATACATCTCTTCTCAACCGACCCCATCGGTTCAGTTCGCCTGGCAAGGTGGCGAGCCGACGCTGCTCGGCGTGGAGTTCTTTCGCGATGTAGTAAGGTTCCAGAAGAAATATGCGAACGGCCGACAAATTGAGAACGCATTCCAGACCAACGGCGTCCTGCTTGACGATGCTTGGGCGGAGTTTCTGGCTGAAAACGACTTCCTGGTCGGCCTTTCGATAGACGGCCCGCGAAAATTTCACGACCGTTTCCGTGTAGACAAAGGAGGGCAACCCACCTTTGACAGGGTGATGCGCGGACTTCAGGTGCTGAAGGATCATCGTGTTCGCTTCAACACCCTCACGGTGGTCAATCGCGTCAACGCCTACCAACCCCTCGCTGTTTACCGCTTCCTCAAGCAAATCGACAGCCCTTACATGCAGTTCATACCTGTAGTGGAACGCCGAGCTGTCAGCGCGCGGCACGACGGGCTTCAGTTGGTTGAGCCAACCTTCGAAGGCGAGGCCGCCGTGACGCCGTGGTCCGTCGAGCCCCTGGCGTTCGGCAGATTCTTGTGCGCGATCTTCGATGAATGGGTGCGCCGCGATGTCGGACGCCGCTACATACAAATCTTCGAAGTGGCGCTGGAAATGTGGTACGGCATGGGAGCGAGTCTCTGCGTGTTCAGGGAAACCTGCGGCTCTGCCATGGCACTGGAGCATTCGGGCGATCTCTACTCGTGCGACCACTTCGTCTACTCCGATAACAAACTTGGGAACATCATGGACGTGCCCCTTCAAGAACTGACCGCTTTACCCCAACAGCGCCGCTTCGGCGCCGCTAAGCGCGATACTCTCCCCCGCGCCTGTCGAGAGTGCGATGTCCGATTCGCGTGCAACGGAGAATGTCCCAAGCACCGGTTCATGCGCACTGAGGATGGGGAGCCCGGCCTGAACTATCTGTGCCAGGGGTACAAGAATTTCTTTCGTCATATTGATCCGTACATGAAATTTATGGTTCGCGAACTGCGCGAGAATCGAGCGCCTGCAAATATCATGCGGCACCTTTCGAGTCATCACCGATAGGGCACAATGCCCTAGGTTTAAACAGATGTTGTAGGCCGAGGATGTTTTGAGCGCCGAGATGCCCTCTATACTCCGGTCCAAATCCATGGAAAAGGAACACTTTTGAATTCGCCCCAGGCACGCTGGTGGGTAGTAATAATCACAATCGGGCTCGCCGCGTCGGCAGGTGCGCAAGCCGCCTCGACTGCATCCCAGGCGATCGCGATTCCGGATACCGCTTCGTATGTCTATAAGACGGTTGAGAACGATGAACTACGGCTCTATGTGTTTCAGGCGCGCGGGGCCAGTTCCCACGCCAAAACTCCGGCCATCATATTTTTCTTCGGCGGGGGCTGGACGACGGGATCGGTGACGCAGTTCGTATCGCAAGCCAGATATTTTGCAGGCCGAGGCATGGTGGCCGTGCTCGCTGATTACCGTATTTTTAGCCGACAAGGCACGAGCCCGTTTGAGGCCATTGCCGATGCAAAGTCAGCAGTTCGCTGGGTACGAGCGCATGCTGCAGAATTAGGAATCGATCCGCACAGGATTGCTGCGGCTGGTGGCTCTTCTGGCGGGCACATCGCTTTATGTACGGCGGTCATAGAACCATTCGATGAACCTCGAGAAGATAAAACGGTCAGTTCCAAACCTGATGCGCTTCTGCTCTTCAATCCGGTGGTCGATACCACACGGGCGCTCCACGGATTCGCAGATCGGTTCGGCGGTCGAAATGAAGAGGCATCCCCAGTCCACCATTTGCATGCCGGGCTGCCGCCAACGCTCATCCTTCATGGCAAGTCGGACATCATGGTGCCTTACTCCGATGTAGAGCGTTTTTGCAGGGAATCGAAGAATCTCGGGAACCAGTGTGCATTGGTCGGCTACGAAGGCGCTACACACGGATTCTTCAATCCGAATCGGGCCGAAGGAAAATGGTACCGGCAAACATTGCTCCAAGCGGACCGGTTCTTGACAGCCATTGGCTATCTTCACACGCCAACGCCGGCTCAGGCTCCTTAAACTCTTCAATGCAAGTGTCCGAAGCCCATTCTCCCTTAGAAGTCGAACTGCACGTTTGTAGTTGTGCAGGGCTGCTCCCTTATTCGTTTATTCGTTGGAGAAGGTGTGACGCACAATTGAATCGGAGAAATCCTTGGCCAGTTTGTTCCGGTGGACCTGGAGTTCAAACTGTCTTCAGAGCGAATCAGGAATCGGTCAAACGGAGGTCCAGTGATGGCGGTCAACGATTCGGAAGCTGACCGCGCTGGACGTCGACATTTCGGTAAGGCGCCGCGCCGCCCGGCGACAAAGGCAGATCGGAGACGCACCCGATAGTCACCGCGCCAATGTTGGTCAGCACGATTTTCTGCGGCGGTACCGCAGACATTTGCCGCGAAATTGGCGCAACGAGAAAAATCTTCGGGGGTTTTGCTCAATATTGCTCGACAGTCGCGAGCAGAGCAGGTGTGTAA